>NZ_VEEP01000100.1 GCF_007678455.1 Cytobacillus oceanisediminis 2691
ATCCTCCACTAACCCCATAATTACTCTATGAATTTTATACCCTCCACATTACACCACCACCCCACGATCAATAACCTTATCAATCACCCCCTTCACGCCATCATCACCCACTACCCGCACATCCTTCCTAACGTCATCCACCAGCATACCATGCAACTCCCTAACAACTACTTCCCTCCCAACCACTTTCAGTAAAAATAAAATCTTACCTAAACCCATTACTTAAAACCGCCTCTCCTCAATATCTTAATTCAAGCCCATTTCACCTCCTACCTACAAACTTTTCAATCTATTTATCTTTTACTTTTAATCTCTTCT
>NZ_VEEP01000101.1 GCF_007678455.1 Cytobacillus oceanisediminis 2691
GTTGCGGTGGGGATTTTCGGTGGAGAGATT
This sequence comes from Cytobacillus oceanisediminis 2691, assembly GCF_007678455.1. Lineage (GTDB taxonomy): Bacteria > Bacillota > Bacilli > Bacillales > Cytobacillaceae > Mesobacillus > Mesobacillus oceanisediminis_A. The sequence goes on from NZ_VEEP01000101.1 coordinate 31, forward strand.
TTTGGGGTTCGGGTTGATATTGTTGTGGATGAGGATATTCGGTGGGAGGAAAATGTTGTTTGTTGAGGGGTAATTGTGGTGGAGGAAAATGAGAGTGGGTGTTGGGTAGTGGTTTTGAAAAGAAAGGATATTGGGTATGTCAGAAGGGGGGGAGGGATAGATCGAGTGGTGGGAGTGGGGGAGGAGAGAAAGGTTGTGGAAGGGGTGGGGAAGGAGTTTTAGTAGGATGTATTGTGGCTGGTTCGTATGTTGTTATTCATTGAGGTGGATGTAATGGGAGTTGGGGT
>NZ_VEEP01000102.1 GCF_007678455.1 Cytobacillus oceanisediminis 2691
GAAAGGGAGGTATATGTATTGGGGTTGGTGGGGGTAGTGATGTTGATGGGAGGGATGTTGAAAAAGGAAAATGGAAAGATTATAGAGTATATTGAATGGGGAGTTGTGGTGATTGTGTCTGTGGTGGTAATTGAGGATGGGGTGGGAAGCAAGAGGGTGTATGATGGATTGATTGTTGGGTGGTTGTGGGTTGTTTGGATGGTTGTGGGTATGTGGGTGAGGGTAAAATGGTATTTGTTTGTTGGAGGGGGGGTGTTGGTTTTGAACTTGTTGGTGGAAAGGAGACGTTTGTGGGGAAAGGTTGGGTGGTGGGGGTA
>NZ_VEEP01000103.1 GCF_007678455.1 Cytobacillus oceanisediminis 2691
ACCCTCTACTCTACTACTTCTATCCCTACCCTCACTTTTCATCACCTATCAACCCCCCACACACAAATAACAACATTCCCCTAACCACTACAGAGCTTCCATCTATTTCTGACCATTTACATATTCTTCTACCGTTCCATCACCAAACCATCCATCTTAACTACAACCAATTCCATCACAAACCCCTCATTTTCCCTCATCCAAAGTTTCATCCTAAAAACCCACAACATACTCAACCTCCATTCTATCCCCTTCCATTTACCCAAATACCTACTCAACTTCCAACATCTCTTATCAACAACATCCTCCCCATTC
>NZ_VEEP01000104.1 GCF_007678455.1 Cytobacillus oceanisediminis 2691
TGTCATCTCGCACAGCAGGATGAGGTATGTGGAAGAGTTGAATGAGGGAATGAATGAGACGATTCTGAAAGGGTTTTTTAAGGGGGTGGGGGATGAATGCGTTGTGAGGTTTGAGCTATTGAAGAAAATTGATGAGATTTATAAGTTTGATAATTTCGATGAATAGTTGGATGGGGTGGAAGGGTTGGTAATGAGGATGGAGGAATAGAATAAAGAAATGAGATGAGTGTATTGAGAGGAGAAATATATGGAGGGGGGGATGGGGTATATGAGGGAAAATTAGGAGAAGGAGCTGAATGTGGCGGTAGTGGGAA
>NZ_VEEP01000105.1 GCF_007678455.1 Cytobacillus oceanisediminis 2691
AATTACACCCTTCCAATGCCCATGCCCTGTATCAACAACAATCACATCCACATCTCATTTCACCACCATCTCAACACCCTTCATCCTATCCCCTCTTACCCCCACTCCCCCTCCCCATAATAATCCCCCTTTCTTATCCTTCCAACAATTCCGGAACTCAATCACTTTTTCCATATCCTTAATCCTCATCACGCCTTTCAAAACACCTTCCTCATTTACTACTAGCAGTTTTTCAATCTTATCCCGCTCAACCATTTCTTCTGCTTCCTCAAGCCTTCTACCTACACAACCACTCACCGCATTCCTTTTACTCA
>NZ_VEEP01000106.1 GCF_007678455.1 Cytobacillus oceanisediminis 2691
ATACTTCTTTACCCCCGCTCCCGCAACTCCCACACGCACACCACTTAAAATCCTCCCCTACCTCACTACCCTACCCGTTCCATTCCCCTCCTCCCCACCAACCAACCTAAAATATTATGTTTCCCCCCCTACCTCAATTCCATACACCCTCTCACTACCCATCACAACCTTATCGCTTCCACTCCTTTCCCCCCCCCCATTATTTTTTCTCAATACAACCGCGACTACCTCACCTTCCTACACCACTTCCTTTCCCACCAAGCCCTCGCACCTTCCAATCCTCTCTTCCCCACCATTCAATTTAATATGGGG
>NZ_VEEP01000107.1 GCF_007678455.1 Cytobacillus oceanisediminis 2691
TTTCGAGTGTTATTTGTGTGGTGCCGGTGAGGTCGTAAAGTATTGGAGGAGAAGGAAAGAGGGATATGGTGAATATAAATGGGGGAAAGAGATGTGGGGAAGGTGGGGGTTTTTAGGGGAATGGAGAGAAAGGAAAGAGGAGGAAAAGGTGGTAAGGGGGGATATGTGGGAGGAATATGTGGAAGAGGGAGATGAGTTAAGGGAGACAGGGGAAGTAAAAGAAATGTATGGGAAGGGCAAGGAAAGGATTGAGGGTGTATTGGCAGATGGAAAAGAAAAGGATGGGATGCGTTGGAGAAGCGTGAGGGGAGT
>NZ_VEEP01000108.1 GCF_007678455.1 Cytobacillus oceanisediminis 2691
ACTGATCAATTGCTGGAAGATAAGACATGAAGCTAGAGAGGAGCCGGTGTTCACCTATGAAATTTGGTTTGAAAAGGTGATTAAATTGATTAAGTGTGTCAATGAATAATGGTTGATGTTTGTTGTAAATGAAAAAGTTTTTAAATAAGGTAGAAGGTATGTTTATAGGGATGTAGGAATAGTTGAGGAAGGAAAGGTGAGATGGATTTTAAATTGGGTTCAGTAATTTGGTTGTTTATGTTGTGGGAAATATGATGAGGAAGGGTGATAGAGAGCTTCTTAGTGATTGGTAGAGAAGGACGGCCAGCACT
>NZ_VEEP01000109.1 GCF_007678455.1 Cytobacillus oceanisediminis 2691
TTGATAGATAATGAGAATGATGGGGGGGGGGAAAATAGGGGGTATGGGGAGGAGTTTGAGGGGGATATAGATGGTGATGAAAGAAGGAAGGGGAGAAATGGGAAGGGTGGAAGAATAAATGTTGGGGTGTATGACGTTGGGGAGAAGGGTGATGAGTAAGAAGAGGATGATGAAGGGGATGGGGAGAAAATTATTATGGTGAAGAATGGGGATGAGAGGGGAGGGAAGGAGGAGGGAAGGTGTCCGGAGGATGGGGAGGATATGAAGTGGGAGAATTAAGAGTGAGAGGAGGGGGGTATAGTTCACGGCAA
>NZ_VEEP01000010.1:0-148767 GCF_007678455.1 Cytobacillus oceanisediminis 2691
TCCATAAACTCGCCAGAGTATTAGTAGGAATGGCCAGAAAGAATGATTCTTATCGTTCCGAGAAGATCCAATCGATTACGCCAATAGCTGCCTAACGTTTAGTTAATAATTAAAGAAATACTTTAGATTTAATACCTTTCGAATACTGCCTTTTTCGCAGGACTCAAAGAATGTACAAGTACCGGATTTATTGAACAAAAGGGCTCAGACCCGTTTCTTTAGAAAGACCGGCCTCTACCACTTGGATAGGTGTAACGAAGGAATGAGAGGGCTTTTGACCCGTTGAGACATGGGAGTGAAAACCTCCAGGGGTAGCGTGGAGAAAACGTACATTATATGGAAATCATTGGATTTAGCAGTAAATCCTTTATTAAAGTACGCCTTCAGGTAGCCATAATGTTCAGACTCATTCAATCTATCCCCTACTATTCTTTCAAGTGATTTGAAATCCTGCGAATAAGTGAGTATTCGAGAGATAATGGTATCTAACTGAGGGAGTTCAATAAGGAATTCAATAAAAACAGCCGCCACCTATGGAAGCTGGATATTGACCAACGCATCCGTTGTTTAGGTAAGAATCTACTATTGATTTGTTACGATTAATTTTCGTGTTTTAACGTCGTATATTTTATAACTAATTTCAAACATATGATCTTTTGTAACTGTGAGCTCGCAATAATATGGAATTGACTTTCCATAAGCATCAAGTGCAGGAATATCTCTGAAGGTAAATATTTCATCTGAATCGAGTATTCTAAAGGTCGTTACTGATGAACGACCTGATGAATCGATTTCGATAACACATTTCCCTGCGACGACATCATATTCCTTAAGAACCATATATTTTATGCTTGGAAGAGTAATGGCTAAAAATAAAACACCAAGTAAAAGGATTCCCAAGCTCTTACCTATATTTAATATTGAATAATCCTTGTTACTATACATACCACTAAAAATAAACACTGCCCCTAAAACAAACAAGACTCCAAGTATGAGTATTAAATAATACATGAAAATCTCTTGATTTCCCAATTCCAATCCCTCTTTTAGCTTAATCAAAACTCGATTGATTTTGTATAAATTTATACGAGTTAATTGTAAAGAAGGTTTCACATTGTTTTACTTGCAGGTTCTCCAGATGATTGATTAAAATGGTTGGTATTTTAGCAAATAAAATGACATTCCTATGATGCTAATCCCAAGTCCATAAAAAAGAGGATAGACATAGGTCTATCCCCCATTAAAAATCCGAGGCAGGAACCTTTCTACGCCTTACGGATTTTCACTTTATCTTCATTGTCTTTGCGGATTTTTTCCACTAGCTGGGTGATCTTTTCATCTTTCTTTTGTGCTAGAACTTGCTGCTCAAGCTGTGGTTTGATTTTTTCGAGTTCTTCTGGCTTTTGCTTTTGGCCTTCAGCTTGCTGCTTGTATTGATCATACATTGCCTGGATTTCTTCATCGGAGGCTTCTACCTTGCCGATCTTGCTGTCCAGATATTGTGTGACAGTCATTTGCTTTTTCAGTTGGGCCTTAAGTTCTTTCTCACTCAATTTGTTCTTTTTCAATGCTTCTTCATACTGTTTTTCATCTTCGAAGTTGGTTTTGATCTTTTCCAATTCTGCATCGATTTCTTTCTGTTCAACAGAGACGCCGTCCTTCTCTGCTGTCTGGAGAAGCAGCTCCGCATTGATCATTTGATCCAGAACAGACTTTTCAAGTTGTTCCTTCATCTTGCTATCCATCTGGTCTGCCGGCATACCTTGCTGTTCGTAAGTTGCCTTCATGGCATCCAGTTCTTTTTTATATTCTTTTTTTGAAATATCTTTTCCATCTACTGTTGCAACTATATCTTCTTTATTTTCTTTTTCAGCATTCCCTTTCGAGCTATCATTGCTGCATGCGCCAAGCACTAGGGCGGCGATGCTCAAGAAAAGAACGCCTGTTAAAAATCGCTTCATCATAAACAAACTCCCCTTTCAACCAACATGTCCGTCATAGTATCACATTTCTCGAAGAAATAGAAGGTTTTAAAGGAATTGTTATTGGATTGTAATATAGTTAATGATAAAAAAGTCCCGAAAATCACACATAATAGTTTGGCTCCTACAGCACAACCAATCAGTCACCACTCAAAGGGAATAAAGGATATTCCCACTGATGCGTACACTCTTCCAGCATATAATAGCCTCGCTCTTCATTCGGCACGATGCGGTTGCACTGCTGTCTTGGAATGGGTCCCTTATCTTCTTCGCTTGTCACATCAATCCAGCTCTCACCTGTTGCTTCGTCATAACGTGTTGTCAGCCGGTTTCCATTGACTACAATGATGTGGCCGTTTTCTTTCATCTCGGCTTTTTTCATGAAAGTCACGATATCACTAGTGTGATCAGCTACACTCTGCCCTGGCTTGAACGGTCCAAGATGAACCTCTTTCATTCCCTTCCAGGCAGGAAAACGCACCGTGCTTTCCGTCACCCATTCAGCCCTGTCCACACCGAGGATTCCTTCCGCATCCAAACCTGGATGTTCCGTTCCCTGTACAACCATGGTGATCGATTGATCATCAAGCAGTTTGCCAATCAAGCCAAACCTTGTTCTGTAAAAATGGTATTGATACGTCGTTTCGCCTAGCGAAAAGAATCGGTATTCAATGACGACGGACTGGTTGTTCCACGGCGATTCAATTTTCTTAAAGTGATTTTCCTTGACCAGAAGCATGAGACCGTGAAGCAGCATAACCGGAACGATCACGGTCACTCCAATGGCTGCACCCCATTTTTTGCGACGGGATGACCGATAAGCGATGACCGCTAAAACAATCACATTTGCGGCCAATGGAATCAAGTACCCCGTTGGCTTCAAAAACAGAAAGAAGTATCCTGCCATATGCATGATGACAAGCAATAAGTCCATACCAGCTAACAACCATAATGCTATTTTATTGTTCATTGCTTCTTCCCCACTTTTATTTAAAAACATTCGTCAACCCTGACCGATAACATCCAACTTTGTATATTTATGGTAACATAAAAACAGGTCATACATAGCACTGGAGGTTGAATTGAAGAATTTGAATCAGGTTTTATCAGGTATTCACACAAAGATCGATTTTTCAGGTACGGTTTTCGTCCAGCAGGGGAATGCTCCGGCAGCAAGTGCAAGCTTTGGCTTTTCCAACCGCTCGGATCAGGTAAAAAACAACACTGACACGCGTTTCGGCATCGCTTCTGGCTGCAAGCTGTTCACGGCAATTGCCATTTGCCAGCTTGTCGAGGATGGAAAACTCACCTTTGATACGAGATTGAGAGACTGTCTTGACATCAAGTTTCCTAGATTTAATGAAGAGATTACGATTCAACATTTGCTGACGCATACCTCGGGGATTCCTGATTATTTTGATGAAAAAATCATGGATGATTTCGAGGATCTCTGGGTGGCGAGACCGATGTACCACATCAGGAACCTCAGCGATTTTTTGCCGATGTTCCAAAATGAACAAATGAAAGCTGCTCCCGGTGAAGCTTTTCACTACAATAATGCTGGCTATATTTTACTCGGACTGATTGTTGAACAGGCTTCCAAGATGACATTCACGGATTATGTCGAGGAACATATTTTCAAAAGAGCTGGCATGAATGATTCAGGTTATTTTTCATTTGATCAATTGCCCGCCAATACAGCGACCGGCTATATCGATCTTCCTGACGGAACATGGAAAACCAATATCTATTCCCTGCCGGTAAAAGGCGGCTCTGACGGAGGAGCCTATATCACCGTAAACGACATGGCCGAGCTGTGGAAAGCGTTATTTGGGCAGCTTTTACTCACAAAGGAGACCTTGGAACGACTGCTCACCCCCCACGCGCAAGCCAACGAAACCGGCTATTACGGGTACGGCATCTGGATCAAGAATGAATCCGGGCAAGTAGCTAAATACCATGTGATGGGCTATGACCCAGGAGTCAGCTTCCACTCCGCCTACTACCCGGCCACCCAGGCCATCGCCGTGGTCTGCTCCAATAAATCCGAGGGTGCCTATGACATCATGGAGGCTGTGGAACAGGGGCTCTTAAGCGGTATTTGAATTAGCTAGTTACATAGGTACGTGATTTTAATATATGGTGGTGTTGCAAAATCATTTCAAAATGGAAAATCTATCAAGGCATTATGATCATCATTTTGGTCATTCTCGCTTTCATAGCAGACTTGTATAAGGACAATCTTTCTAGCAATACCGTTCAATATCCATATTTGCAATTTCTCTTATCAACTTTGTTCATTGCCGCTGTTTTAGGAATAATTAGCTTGATCTTATATTTTCAAACGAAGACGAGCCAATCATTCTTAATCCATCCGGCATGGGATAAAATGAATATCGTGGTATTGGTGGTCTTTTTCCTTTCAGTCGTCATTTTCATTAGCCTGGTCATGTTTACTCCATTGGCGTCCGCAGTGGAACATAGCCGCTGGATCTTGTATATCATTCTTTACTACTTTCTATTTTTAGCCAATGTTTTAACCTTATCGATTGTTCATAAAAATAATAAAAGTTTAGGAAATCAACAAAAAATCAGATCATCATTTGTTTGGACATTATTGATCCTATTGCTGGTGATTTTCTTCATTCCTGGATTGTAAGCGAAATATAAAGAGGATAGCTTAGTGGCTATCCTCTTTTGTATACACATATTGTCTAAGCCTTCGATTTAAGCAAAGATTTTCTCTACATCAACGTTGAATTCTTTCAAGAACGCCGACCTTATGATGCCTTTATCTTTAGCAACGTCATGTAATTTAAATGTCTTCTTTTCATCTAAGACATACACTTGAATGGTATTTATGAGCGGATTCACGATCCAATATTCCTTTACACCAAACTGCATGTAAAGGTTCAGTTTGAAAACCAGGTCATGCGATTGATTCGAAGGACTAATAATCTCAATGATCAGTGAAGGAACCCCTACATATCTATTTTCCTGGAAACCTGTTTTGTCGCAAATGATAGAAAGATCAGGGATAACAATCCTGGTCCCTTCCATATGATCGCTCTTTAGCTCTACATCAAACGGCGCTTGGAACACCTCACATCCTGAGCCATCAAGCAGCTGGAACAACTGAGCATGCAAACGTCCTGATATTCTTTGATGCTTCGTGGAAGGAGAAGGTGTCATAAAAACCATACCGTCTATATACTCCAGTAGCTGGTCGGAATCCTCTCTATATCGATAAAATTCACTTAGTGATATACGTCGATCTTCTGGTAAGCTCATGATCTCACCCTTCCTGCTTTTAATTTCATTATATAATATACGCTTTATATTCACCAAGGAACACAAACGGGACAGAGGGACGGTGATGTGCCCCAATAAGTTTTATTCCCTTCGCTGAAGGCTAAATGTAGTTATGCACTTGCTTGTTGTGGAATAGTATGAACAAATACGAAAAGGAAAGCTGGGATGAGGATGGGACGATTTCTTTTAATTCTGCTTGCCTCGATCGTTGTGGTCGCGGTCAATGCACTTGCGAATATTCTGCCGATCAATGGGCAGAACACCGGGGAAATTTCGAATAAGCTGTATGTTTTGTTTACTCCGGCAGGATATGTTTTTGGCATCTGGGGATTGATTTATTTTTTATTGTTCATTTGGACAATCAGGCAGTTTCCGGCTTCACGAAGGGATTTGCCGGTCTACCAAAAGTCCGCTCCGCTTTATGTGCTAAGCTCTGTCCTCAATACCGCCTGGATTCTTTTATGGCATTACGAGTTCTTCCTATTGACGGTTTTTGTAATGATTGGTTTGCTGCTGACACTTATCAAGCTTTATCAGCTGATCAAAAATGAAGAACATTCTTTTTGGGATCTGCTCCCTTTTTCTGTCTACCTCGGCTGGATCAGCGTCGCCACCATCGCGAATATCAGCTATTACTTGAAATATATCGGCTGGAACGGCTTCGGTCTATCCGATGTGGCCTGGACACTCATCATGCTCGTTATCGCTACACTCCTGGCTGTTTATTTTCAATATAAAAATGAGGATCGCATCTATCCACTGGTCTTCGTCTGGGCCTTCATTGGAATCGGTGTTAAAAATGCTGCCGCCCATCCGCTAGTGAGCACCACTTCCTATGTCTTATCTGCCATCATCCTGATCACGATTGTATTCGGAGTGTTCAAGAAGCGTTGACACTGGTCATTGTTTCAGGATTCCAGCTACGGTGCCAATCGAAAAAATTCATCTATAAAATCCATAATGATGGCATAGCCGAAAAGACTAATAGGCACAAGATTGACAATCAAGACAAAAATCCTTTTCAATAAACTCTCTTTGCTGAACATCGAAATGATGCTGAAAGGGATGCCAACCAAGGTAAGGATGAATATGAATGATCCAAGTTCTCTTGGTATAGATGTGAAAAGCGAAAGAGGAATCACAATGATTACAGCTATCGCGATAAAGAATGACATGGTTGTGAAGATTTTTAGCTCTTTCCTTTTCAAGTGATTCACCTCTTTCTTCCTTATATAATCATCTCATATTGGATTCTATCTTTTAAAGGATTTTATCGCTTCCCTTCATGCCTCCGTTTAGAAGGATATTCAAAGTTGGTATCGAATAGAGATAGAATAAATAAGCTCTTGTCGGCAGTTTTATGGTTGTGAAAACAAAGGGGGAATTACAAATGATCTCATTAAAAGATGTGAAGGAAGCGCGGGAACGAATTAGCGACATCGTTCATGTAACACCTATCCTAAAATCAGACCAACTATCGATGGCATGCGGCAACCAGATTTTTTTCAAATCAGAGCACTTGCAAAAGACTGGCTCATTCAAGATCCGCGGCGCGAGTAATAAAGTGAAACAAGCTGTCGAGAATGGCGCAAAGTATGTAACCGCAGCCTCCTCGGGCAATCACGGCCAGGCAGTTTCCTATGTGGCGAATAAATATGGAGTGCCTGCTACCATTGTCGTTCCAGAGGATATCAGCCAATGTAAAATGAACGCCATTCAAGCCTATAATGGCAAGACCGAAATGTGCGGCATAACGTCTGCGGAGCGGCTGCCAAGGGCCCAGGAAATCGCTGAGCAAGAAAATGGTGTATTCATCCCACCCTATGACGATCCGTATATCATGGCTGGTCAGGGAACGGTAGGATTGGAGGTTCTCGAACAGATACAAGATGTCGATGCCGTGATTGTTCCGATTGGCGGTGGCGGTCTTCTTTCGGGGATACTCACTGCCATAAAAGAGACAAACCCACGGATCAAAGTAATCGGTGTAGAACCCGAGATTGCGAATGACACTTATCTATCTTTAAAAAACAAGAAGATCACCGCAATCCCAGCCACCTCCACAATCGCTGATGGCTTGAGGAGCAGCCAGCCTGGAGACCTGACCTTCCCTGTCCTGATGAAATACCTCGATGACCTTGTCCTGGTCAGTGAAGAAGAAATCCGCCATGCATTTAGCTTCGTTTTGGAACGAATGAAACAGCTGATCGAACCTTCAAGCGCAACAACAGTCGCAGCTGCCATGCATAACAAACTGCCTTTTAAGGATAAAAAAGTGGTGACCGTCATTTCAGGCGGGAATGTGGATTTGGGGAAGATCTCTGGATTGATCAGCTAAAGAAAAGGAAATGGGGACGGTTCTCCCGTCCCCAAGGTTATATTTTATTCTTCTGTCGGGACACCAGAACCGTCCCCGTGTCCCATCCTTTTCTACTCTTACCTCTCGTGTCCCAGGTACCACTGCGCCGCAGCTTCGACTTCCTCACGGGTCAACTGATGGCCTCTATTCTCCCAATGGAGTTTCACATCAGCACCAGCTTTCTCAAGCAGGGATTTAAGTTGTTCAGATTCCATCGGTGAGCAGATTGGATCATTCGTTCCTGCCGCAATGAATACCGGAGTTCCTGTCAGGTCAGGCAGTTCAATACCTCTTCTCGGCACCATTGGGTGATGAAGGATGGCTCCCTTCAAGGCATTTTCATAGTGGAACAGCAGGCTTGCCGCGATATTCGCTCCGTTTGAATAACCGACGGCAATCACATTGTTACGGTCAAAGTCGTATTTTTCAGCTGCTTCATCAAGGAATTCATTCAATTCTTTTGTCCGGAAAATTAAATCCTCTTCGTCAAACACACCTTCTGCCAGCCTTTTGAAAAATCTTGGCATTCCGTTTTCCAATACGTTCCCGCGGACACTTAAGACAGAAGCTTCATCATCAATCATTCCAGCTAGAGGCAGCAGGTCCAATTCATTGCCTCCTGTGCCGTGAAGCATTAATAATGTTGGTTTTGTTGATACCTTACCCTTGTTGAATATATGTTTCATTGTTTATCTCCCTCCAAAACACGTGCCTCCACCTGCGGAAGCTTGTGCTCTAATTCTTCCCTCTTTGACTCGAGCCATGACGGCAGCATCAGTTTTTTTCCGAGTGCGTTCGCTGGCTCATCTACCCCAAAGCCCGGTGCATCCGTTGCGATTTCAAAAAGAATGCTCCCGCCCTCGTGAAAATACAGGGCCTTAAAATAGTTACGGTCGAGAATTTCTGTTGGATAAAATCCCTTCTCCACTAGAAGTTCTCTCCACCTTTGATGGTCTTCTTCATCTCTCGCTCTCCAGGCAATATGATGGACCGTTCCTGCTCCCATCAATCCGCGTACCGAAGGACTAAGCTTGATGTCAATCGTGTTGCCAATCTCTGTTTTAAACCTGAGGAAGCTTTCTTCCTGGCCAACTGGCTCAAGTCCGAGAATATCTTCAAGTACCTCTGCCGTTTTATGAGGCTGGGCTGAAATCAATGTCGCTCCCCCAAACCCTTTGATCGCAACATCAGATGTAACTCCTCCATAGCTCCAGGGATTCATGGCTCCCTCATTCCTTTCAACCAGTTCGATTTCAAGCCCGTCAGGATCCTGGAACTGCAAATAGGTTTCGCCATAACGGACATTCTGAATGAACCTGACTCCAAATCGTTTCAACCGATCCTTCCAAAAAGACAGAGATCCGGCGGGTATGACATAGCTGGTCACACCAACCTGTCCGGTGCCAATTCGCCCTTTCATCTGGTTTTCCCATGGAAAGAAGGTGATGACTGTTCCAGGATCCCCGGCTTCGTTGCCAAAATAAAGATGATACACTTCAGGCCGGTCGAAGTTAATCGTCTTTTTCACAAGCCTAAGACCTAATACACCTGCGTAAAAATCAATATTCCGCTGCGCATCGTTGACCATGGCCGTAATATGGTGGATACCTGTTGTCTTTTGCATTTCCTTTTCACCCTTTCTCCGATCGGATACTACTTGGGCCTTTCGATTTCAAAAATTTCTCCGACTTTCGCGTAATTATTCCCTGCCAGCCTGCTCACAGCCGCCAGCCCCTCCGGATTGATCCTTCCATGATTGTAGATGCTATCCTCTATATGGAACTGTACGACTTTCCCGATGATGAAATCGCAGCCCGACACATTTCCGCCCCCTAATTCCAACGCCTGCTCCAGCACGCATTCCATCCTGACTTTTGCTTCCTTCACCCCTGGCACTGAAACTTTCACACTTTTAACCGGAGTTAACTGAGCCAGCTCGACTTCACTTTCTTCAGGAGCAAGGCTGGCGGCTGTTTGGTTTATTTTTTCAACATTCTGTTCATCAACGATATGAACGACAAATTCCCCGGATTCAAGAATGTTCCTCGCCGTATCCTTCTGCTTTCCTCCTGACCGCTGGATGGATAGCGAAATCATCGGCGGATTGGACGATACGATATTGAAGTAGCTGAACGGCGCACCGTTCAAGACTCCATCCTCGGAAGCTGTTGTGACGAAGGCGATTGGCCTGGGAATGATGCTGCCAATCAGAAACTTGTAATTCTCTCTCTCGGAAAGCTGGTCTGGGTCAACCGGAAGCATCGCCATCAATCCAGCTCTCTCACTTCGATCGGAATGAGCCTTCTCTCCAGCTGCCCGCGATACTGTTCATATTGTTCTGGCAGCATTAATTTCTCACCCATCGTTTCCTGTGATTCATCGTGAGCAAATCCTGGTGGATCCGTCGCAATTTCAAACAGGATTTCACCATGCTCTCTAAAATAAATCGCATTGAAGTAGTTTCTGTCCCTTACAGGTGTTACACCATAGCCATTGTCTGCCACGTATTGCTGCCAATCCAGCTGGTCTGCGTCATCGACAGCCCTCCAGGCAATATGATGCACGGTTCCTACACCCATCTCCCCACGGCCAATCGGTGTCAATTTAAGGTCGATGACATTCCCGATGTCTGCAGAAGATCGGAAGCGAATGAAGTCTCCTTCTTTTCCGACAACCTCAAGTCCCATCACTTTTTCCAGCAGATCTGCTGTTTTTTCCGGCTGGGTCGATAACAGTGTCGCTCCGCCAAATCCTTTGATGGCAACATCAGGCGTTACCTCACCGAAGCTCCACTCATTGATTTCCCCTTCTTCTCGTTCCACAATCTCCAGGTGGAGACCATGAGGATCATCAAACTCTAAATATTGTTCGCCGAACCGCTCCATAATTGTGAATGGTACATTAAATTTTTCAAGGCGGTTTTTCCAAAAATCGATAGATCCTTTCGGAACCACATAGGAAGTCACTCCTACCTGTCCGTCGCCAATGACTCCCTGGCGAGCGCCTGCCCATGGAAAGAAGGTGATGATGGTTCCCGGCTTGCCGCCTTCATTTCCAAAATAAAGATGATATGTCTCTGGATCGTCGAAATTGACGGTTTTCTTTACCATTCGCAGTCCTAATACACCACTGTAAAAATCAACGTTTTCCTGTGGATGGCCGACTATTGCGGTAATATGGTGAATGCCCATTGTTTTTTTGGTCATTATTAACACTCCCATTTATAATCTAATATAATTTAGAATAAAATAGCATCTATAGCGTATCGGCCAGGGCCAATCAGTGCTAATCCAATCGTGACAGCAATCAATGTCAAGTTATACTCATAGCCATTTGAAGTGGACCACAAACCATTTGGGCCATGCACTTTTAAAATGGCCATCAGCATGGTTCCGACAATCATCAAAGCTGCGAGTGGAGTGAAAAGCCCTGCTGCCAATAATATTCCCCCGAGAAGTTCTGCTAATCCCGCAAAGAGTGCCAGCGTGACTCCAGGCTTCATGCCGATCGAATCAAACCAGCCGCCTGTTCCTTTTAATCCATAGCCCCCAAACCAGCCAAACAGCTTTTGCGCACCATGTCCAATAAATAAAATACCAATTACCAATCGTATGATTAACAAACCTAAATCCATCATTTATATAATCCTCCTGAATTTTTATCTCGAATTCGAGATATATAGTGATAAAAATGTATTTAAAGGCCTTTTGCCCGATAACCGATTCGTTTTAATAAACTGACTGTCTGATTGACTTCCTCGGCATCCAAATCTGCAAAAATCCTGCTCATTTCCATTTCATGCTGAGGAAAAATAGTATCCATCAGCTCTTTACCTTCATTCGTTAAAACCCCATAAGTGACGCGGCGATCTTCGGGACAGGCCCGCCGTCTCACATAATTTTTCTCCACAAGCTTATCAATGACATAAGTTATGCTGCCGCTCGAAATCAGAACCTTTTTTCCAATAATTTGAATAGGCTGCTCCCCCCTGTGATAAAGCAGCTCCATCACAGAAAATTCCGTAGGATTCAATCCATACTGTGCTGCGTCTTTTCGAATCACATCGTGAATAGCCTGCGCGGCACGAATAATCACGGTTACAGCTTTTAACTCTTCTCTTGGCTTTTCCATTTTTCCAACTCCTTTACATTATGCTGGATTCGCATGTAATCCAGCATAATGGCCAAAGGTTTTAAGCTGCAGGGTTTACTTCTAATTCAACTTTGATTTTGATGTCTTTTCCCACCAAGACGCCGCCTGTCTCAAGTGCTGCATTCCATGTCAGACCAAATTCTTCACGGTTGATTTTTGTTTCTGCTTCAAAGCCATAAACTTCTACGCCCCATGGGTTTGTGCCTTTGCCGCCGAATTCCACATCGAATGTGACTGGTTTCGTTACATCCTTGATTGTCAAGTCACCCGTTACTTTGTAGTCATCGCCGTCTCTTGTAATGCTTGTAGATTTGAAATCAATGGTTGGATACTTCTCAACATCAAAGAAGTCAGCTGATTTCAAGTGATTTTCACGATCTTCATTACGAGTGTCAATGCTAGCTACATCAATTTTGAATGCAATTGAAGCAGTTGTTAAATCTGTAAGATCCGCTGCCTCAACATCTGCAGTATAAGAATCGAAATGACCCTTCACCTTTGATACCATCATGTGTTTCACTTCAAATCCAATTGCTGAGTGTGCCTGATCGACTGTCCATTTTGCCATTTTAAAATTCCTCCTAATATTGTTTTTATCTCGAATTCGAGATATTGATTTAAAAAAATATCTTGAATTAATTTATTTTTAATTCGAGATAAATTTATCATATATTCCACAAGGATGTCAATAGATAATTTTCATTCTTTTTCTCCTAAATCAAAACGGAACCCAAACGACGATTCGAGTTCCGTTTCTTGTTTTATTTTTCAAAGTGAACTTCTTAAATTAAAGAGTCTTTAAAAAGCAGATGTCCAGCCGCCATCGACGGTAATCACGGTTCCATTAACAAAGCTGGAGTCATCAGATGCAAGGAACAGTGCTGCCTGCGCAATTTCTTCTGGCTTCCCGGCGCGTGGCGATAATGAGTGGGTCAAGCCTGCACGTGACATGCCAAACTCATTAATGCCCTTCATGCTTGATCCGATGTTGGTTTCGACCGCTCCCGGTGCAATCGCATTGCAGCGGATCCCTTTTTGCGCATACATGAAGCCAGTGTTCTTTGTCAGCCCGATCACGGCATGCTTGGATGCACCATAAGCTGCACCAGCATGGGCACCGCTAAATCCGCCGGTGGAGGCTATATTAATGATGATACCTTTTTCTTTTTCAAGGAAAAGCGGTATCGCCTTACGCATCGCGCGCATCACGCCCTTTGTATTCACATCAAAAATCTGGTCCCATCTCTCGTCTGTGATATCACCAACAGGCTCAAAGCCATCCATAATCCCCGCGTTATTCACCAAAATATCCAGTGTTCCATACTCACTTACAGCAGTATCGATCATATTCTCAACATCCGCAAGATCCGCCACGTTCACTTTTAGCGCTTTTGCAGTCCCGCCGTTCGCAACAATCCCTTTCGCAACATCCTCAGCACCATCAAAATTATAGTCAGCCAGTAAAACCTTCGCACCCTCCTGGGCATATAATTCCGCAATCGCCTTTCCCATCCCCGACGCAGCACCCGTCACTACAGCCACTTTGCCTTCTAATTTCATCACGATTCCCTCCAGTCTATTATTTTCCTTCAACTCTATTTTAAGCTTCTGTTTGGCACTTCTGCTAATTTTATGTGAATAATTAGTTAATTTGGTTTGGACAAAGCGAGCAGCTTTGGCCTCGGTTATCTCTTAACCTGCCCTTACTTCAGATAAGTATTATTTTGACTGGTTTTCATCAACTAACCTTAAACTTGTCAAAAAACCGGCAACAATCCTGACTCTTCCTCTCTATAGGAATTAGCACACGATAGTTTCAATTTTCTGTAAGTTTGTTCTTATTCTGATAAACTTGGTTAAAAGAGGGGGAAGATTAAAATGGAATTACAAGTCTGGCAGCCGGTCATATGTCTGGTGAAAGGCAACATTATTGGGGCAACCTTTCAATATTTTGATACAGAAGATCAGGGCGGTCTTAAAATTGTCCTGACGGATATCAAAGGAACTATGGTGGAAGTGATTTATGATAAGCATTCACCAATTGTGGGCGACTGTGTCTGGACGTTTCGTTACGCAAATGAGATAGCAAGGTCTGACCTGAACAAGTTCATTGACCGCGCCGACCACTCCAAACTTACTGACCCGGCCGCGCATCATTTTTATAAAGCCTTACAATCAGACTATATCGCATGGTATGATCAGCTTCCCTGGCTCGGCAGTGAGGATGCCCCACACGTTGAGCATCATATTTATATGTATAATGATGGAGTTTTCGAAGTCATCAGCGATTATGAGCCGAGGTTTATCGTAAAAAAACAGGGTGACGGTTCCTGAAAAATAGGAACCGTCACCCTGTCTGATTTATCTCACCAATCCATCCCCGACCATGACGTACTTTCTCGTCGTCAAAGCGGACAGTCCCATTGGTCCTCTTGCATGGAGCTTCTGTGTGGAAATTCCGATTTCTGCTCCAAACCCCAATGCTCCCCCGTCGGTAAAACGGGTGGAAGCATTATGATACAGTGCTGCTGCATCAACAAGCTGCAGGAACTTCCTGGCGTTGTCTTCATTTTCGGTGATGATCGCTTCTGAGTGCTTCGTACCGTACTGATCGATATGCCCAATGGCTTCATCTATGCTGTCGACGACTTTAACGGCCATGTCGAGGCTCAAATATTCATCGGCCCAGTCGGTTTCCGTTGCTGGAATCACATCCGCCAGCGCGGCTGCTGCTTTTTCATCTCCATGCACAGTGATTCCGTTATCCTGGAATGCTGAAGCAAGCTTCTCCTTGTTATTCTCAAGCCATCCCTGATGGACGATAAGTGTTTCCGCTGCGTTGCATACAGCCGGTCTATCTGTCTTGGCATTGATCATGATGTTCAGCGCTTTTTCATTGTCCGCTTCTTCGTCCACATACAGGTGACAGTTGCCTACTCCTGTTTCGAGCACAGGAACGGTCGCGTTTTCGACGACTGCTCTAATCAGAGCTCCGCCTCCGCGCGGGATCAATACGTCGATATGCTCTTTCATCGTGAACAGCTGCTGGGTTGCTTCACGGTCTGCTGTCGCAATGAATTGGATGGCTTCTTTTGGCACCTTTGTGTTTTCCAGAGCCTTGTGCAGGATGTCGACTATGGCATTGTTCGATGACAATGCAGAAGATCCGCCTTTTAAAATGATTGCGTTGCCTGATTTGAGCGCCAGCCCTGCTGCATCGACGGTCACGTTCGGGCGTGCTTCATAAATCATCCCGATGACACCAAGCGGAACACGGATTTCTTTTACATTGAGTCCGTTCTCGAGCGTCCAGTCTGAAAGGACGTCCCCGACTGGATCATCATGCTCCGCCACCTGGCGCAGCCCTTCCGCAAAGTCCACGATTCGCTCGCGAGTAAGTTCGAGCCGATCCATGAATGCATCCTCGAAGCCTTTTTCCCTTCCGTTCTGCAGATCCTTTTCGTTCTCCGCTAAAATGGCTTCATAATTTTTCTCCAGTGCAGCAGCGAGGACCAGCAGTGCCTCATTCTTTTCCTCAGCGGAAAGGATGATCAGCTGTTTCGCTGCCTTTTTCGCTGCGATGGCCTGCTTTTCTACTGTCGTTGTTTGTGTCATTGTCAATGTCATCAAAACGCCTCCTGTAAAATTTTAGACTGATACCGGCAATGCAAAATCCCGTGAACACACAAAAGCATCCTGTTCGATTGCTTCTTTTCGCTCACATTCTTCTTCAATTAGTGTTTCTTCCAATTTCACACTGGAATAATTGATACGTCCAAGACCAATCTTTTCTCCATCATCATCCATCACTCTCACGACTGCCCCCTCACCGAACTTCCCTTTTACCTGAAGGATGTCGGATGGGAGGATATTTTTCCGGTCTTCAATGATTGCCGCACTTGATTCGGGGCGGATGATTACTTCCCCCTCAGGCCCGGAATGGAAAGCGATCCATTGCTGATTGTTATCGAGGTTGAAGCCCTCCGGATCCTGGTTGAAATATGTCCCCTTTGCACTTCCAGTCACCGCCTTCATCAAAATGTTTTCGCTGTCGGCCTTTCCTAAAAATGAATCAATTCCCGATGCCATTGCGATTTTCACAGCGGAGATTTTCGATTTCATTCCCCCAGTACCAACAGCACTTCCGGAACCGCCTGCTGCCGCTTCGATTTCGGGAGTGATTTCGCGCACCTTATCAAGCAGCTTAGCCTCTGGGTTCGAATTCGGATTCGCATCATACAACCCATCGATGTCGGAAAGGATGATCAGCTGATCTGCCTCTATCATCGCCGCGACCTTCGCCGATAATGTGTCATTGTCGCCGAAACGAAGACGGTCGACCGTAACCGTATCATTTTCGTTGATGATCGGGATGATCCCTCTCTCCAACAGCACGTTCAACGTATTTTTCATATTGTTGTATCGATTCTCATTCGAGAAGTCGCTTCTCGTGATCAATATCTGGGAAGCCACATACCCATGAGATAAAAAGAGTTCTGAGTAAGATTCCATCAACAAGCCCTGGCCAATCGAGGCTGCTGCCTGTTTTTCCGGCAATGAAGTCGGCCGCTCGATGCATCCAAGCTTGCGGTAGCCTGCTGCCACAGCGCCTGATGAAACCACCGCCGTTTCATAGCCCGCATCCTTCAAGGCAACAATCTGGTTCGCCAGGTTCTCCAGCTTCCTGCGGCTGATTTCCCCGTGCATACTCGTTAGTGAACTGCTGCCAATCTTAATTACAACTCTTTTTATCTTCCTGTCTTGCTCTAACATCCAATACCTCCTTGTAAATCTGCCTGAGCACCTCATTCAAAAAGTGTTCGTAAACCGTTCTTTTTTTACCAACGTTATCTATGGTAACATCCTCAGAATGACATTCAAGGGATGCGGAGCCATTCGCGAGCATAAGGCCGAGATAGTGAATGGAAGCGGTAACATTCCAAAGAAATACTGGGTTAAATCTGGATGAGCCAGACTCACGACTGCTGAGGGAAGAATATGAAGAAATATCGGAAGTTTCGTAGGCTTACAAAATGATATCCTTTTAAAACCACTTGAATTAACAATGAAGAACGCCTACTTTGGTAAAATGCTTTCCTAAGAGCAACAGGGTCTATTTCGACTTAGTAAATCATATTGTGATTTAACTGAATATCCTGTGGGTCATCAAATTACGGTACATTTTTACCGAGAAAATCAAAAATCACTTAACGTTGACGTTAAGCGATTTTCATCAATGAGGATGTTTAGCTAAGAACCCTTTACTTTAAGTACATTGTTTCACAAAGTTAGGACAAATAATGTTATTTAATACACTTTATCATTGAACTACTAATTAAACTTCTTGTATGAATTTTATTTACAATAAAAAATTTTTTCACTCTAATAAATGTCCAAACCTTTCTATGTTAATCGCATTTAATAATAACAAGAAAGGTGGTGGACAAGATGAACAGTAAGGATAATTTTATAAATGGAGCACATAAACTAGTAGGTGAAGATGTTGAAGTTATTACAACAGAAGGCACCTATAGAGGTACCCTTTTATCTGTTGGAAGTGATTCTCTTGTTTTAGAAACACGCATTAGAGGTCGTTTAGTACGATTACTTATTCGATTAGCTCTAATTGTTGCTCTTTTTAGGTTATTTTTCTAAAATAACCTTATAAACTAGGATTCGCAACTAAAAGTTATAAGAATAGGTACCCCCCTTTGCCAGAAGAAATTCTGGCTTTTTCATTTTGCAATAACGGCCTATTACGCATTACACAAATGACGATTTTCTTATTCCACATTACTGCCCCTTTAGTTGATGAAACTTAGTAAATCAATAATGTTACTCCATTACCTTTCACTTGAGCTCCGCAAGGGTAATTACCCGATTCATACAATTTTAGTAATTCTTTAAAAAAGCTGACTTCATTTTCTTTTATGCTAAATGAACTTTCCATAATTGCATTTACAATATCCCATTTCACACAATCAATAAAAACTTGATCTAGGTTGTTCTGTTCCTTTATCATCTCTATCATATTTAGGACGAAATACTTTTCATCATATTTTGCGATTAACTTATGATCCTTTACATATCCTGAACCCCATGCCGGATACATCGTGATCAAATCCCTATCGATCCTGGCTAGTATCCTTTTACACAAAAAACGCCCATCCCGAGGGATAGGCATTCTTGAATTTTTTAAAATATTTATGACGGTAAGCGACTTCGTTCTTCTAAAATTCGTCCAAATTGCTTCTCTTTAAAATCTATCTAACTACTTTTTCTTTCTTCTTGCTTTCATCAATTGGAGCAGGAGCAACGCTCTGGTCATTTGCGGTTAAATCGATGCCATAGTCCTTTGCGAAGACCATATGTGTTTCAACCAGCACGTTTTCATTATTTTCATCCAGATTGAAAACCCTTGCGCCTCTTAACCGGTTGCGGTCGGCTCCAGGCAGGCCATAGGTGCCAAAACCTGTACTGCCTCCATATCCAAGCATGACTCCATAATAGTTTCCTGAATACGTATTGATGTGGTCATGCCCGCAAAATACGCCTTTGACATCACCGCGGTCAAGAATGGCAGAGAACATGCCGCTGTTGATCGGACCGGGACATTCGTCTTCATTTCTTTCGCCAGTGATTCCATGCTTTTCCACAGCGTTCGCATGATGTGCATCCGTTCTACCATCGACGCTTGCGAACCACATAAAACGATGCTCCCAAAGTGGAATATGGATGAACATAAGGGAAGGGACTTTATGGCCGACTTGCTGTTCGAGACTCTTTGATGTTTCATAGTACCAATTCACCTGATTGAAACGCAGCCAGTCCCATGTTGGGTAGCCGCTGAAGTCCTGTCCGGCAATCGTTTTCGGCGCATACCGTCCGCTGTCAAGCAGCCAAAGATTGAAGGCAGCTTTTTTTCCGTGGGAATTCTTGATCAGGAGATTCATATTGCCTGTTCCAGTAATTCCCTTCGGACCCGGCTGATTCATATTGAATTTGTAGGACATATAAATATTGAGCATGTCATCCTCATTCAGGCCGCTTTTTGGTGTGGAATCCTCGTCGTGATTCCCATATGTAATAGCCCATTTGATTCCCCTTTTTTCCATTGGCTGGGCTACATTGTTGATGGCCTGCTTCATTTCATCAGGGGTATCACAGCCGCCTGTTATATTGTCTCCGTTCAGCACCACAAAGTCCGGCTTTTCTTCATCAAGGACTTTTCCCATTAATTCAATCGTCCTTCTATCAATATTCTCATCATCCTGCGTATCATTGAACTGGACAATCTTAAATTTACCATCAGGTTTGAATTGAAGCTTCATTTCCACATTTGCCGCCGCATATGCCTTTGGTTCAAACAAATTAGCCGGAATTCCCGTGGATGCCAGTGTCAATGCAAGAGCACCCACTCCTCCCGCCTTTAAAAAATCTCGCCTTTCAATTCCTTTACCTAATCCCTTATTCGACATAAAGATCCCTCCCCTATTCAATCTATTGATAGAATAGCAAAGAGATTTTAAAAGTCTGCTTTGTTTATGTAAAAAAACATGAAGAGAATGTAAAATGAAATTCTTCTGGAGGAACCAGCTTTTCCATGTATGCTTTCAAGGAGATTGAAGAAGCAGGTGACCATACTAACTAGAGCCAATATAGATGGACCGCTTACCGGAATCGGGAATGGAGAGTTTAAGTACATAGCCTACGGTTCATAAGGGAATCTGGTGCAGCTCGTTCAAAATGCAGGCTATACAAAAAAGGCCTGCCTCCTCAATTGGAAGGCAAGCCCGGATGCAAAACTTAATTACTGATCAAAATATCATCGAAATTGAGCCTTTTTCCGGAAGTTCCAGAAACAACGATCCTGAACCTTACAGGTGAGGTTAGGTTTAATGTAAAAGTTTTAACCGCTAATGCCGATCCGCTGGTATTCGAGCTGCCGACGTTGGTCCAAGACGTTCCTCCATTCGTCGACATTTGCAGCTGCCATGAGGCACCAGTGTCGGTTCCAAAGTTCGCGTGGGAAACTTGTACACTTTTTGCCCCGTTTACATCAAATTTCATTGTAAGGGTCCCATATGACCGGACGCGCGCAGACTGTATACCATTTTTCTTATCACTGGATAAATTGCCAAGCAACGCATTGTCAAAATACCAGGATCCACTTGATAGCGACACATTCCCTGCAGAATACGCTCCCTTTGTCCCTGACTCAAAATCCTCATCCACTGTTGCTGGTCCCACAGTGCCGCCATCATCGTAACCATATGATCCCGACTTGAAGGTTGATGGGTCATACCACTTGTAGTCCGCTGAAGGCTGTGACCAAGGCTCCGCTTCTGGTTCAGTGGAAGTCTCAGGTGTTTCCATCGCTAACAGGTCTGTTGGCTGATCAAGCTGCAATCCGCTAACCTGTGATAAAGAAGTATAATTTTCCTGCTTGGCTAGCCAGTCAATCAAATTGACAAGCAAAGTACTGTCGTTCTGCTCTTTAAATCCATCATAGGTAGTTTTCGTACCGCCCGTTTCTTCACGCAGGTATTTTGGAGTTGAATCTTCTACCGGAGAAGAATCCCCAATGAACGCAGCCTTCCCTAATCCAACCTTGGAAACCGCTGCATAAGGTCCCTCTGCCCTGCCGCCTCCATTATAGACACCCTGGTCAACAGCATGTGTCCAGGCCGCTGTAGTTTGAGGCAAGTAGACAACACCTTTTGCCTTGTTTGGGTCCATAATCGCCAAAGTTGACCCTGCATGCATCGCCACAGTCCCGACTCCGGATGTAATCCCGAACGCCTGACTCGGCGCAACAATGTCATTCGCCGTTACGTCGCCAATTGCGTTGTAGCGGAATCGCACCCCAAAGTTGTCTCCAAGCCAGTCAGAACCCGTGACTCCCTGCATGGCTGAAGATGAAGCTTCCTCTGAACCCATTCCTTTTGCCGGATCATAGTAAGCACCGCGGCGGTATCCGTTAAAAATCTCAGAAGCATCCCAGCGGTTCTTGTTTCGGTCCGCATTATAATGATCACCGATGAAAAAAATGCTTCCGCCATCTTGCACATACTGGAGCATCGCAGCCTGTTCAGACGATTTGTATGGTATATTCGCTTCGCCGATGATAAAGACATCATAGGCTTTTAAATCCTCGTACGTAATGGAAGTGTTTTTCCTCAGTTCTTTCGCATAGTATCCCTTATTCGCCAGGGCGCTGGCAAAATCAGAGAAGGCCCCATCGAGAACCCAGTCGGCAGCACCTGCCGTTTGGCCATGAGTATTGTCGAATAGCACCCTCTTGCCATTCGCAGTTCCGTAGGGCTGAAGCTCAGGCGCCTGGTCAAGCGCATTTTCCGCAGACACTTCGGGGGCGAAATGAAACAAAGTTGGAGACAGCAGCATCAAAATCAAGGCAAAAACAGAGAACTTTTGACGGAACATTTTCTCACTCCTTATTGGTGTTTTCCTCACTAACTTACCACACCAATATTGACAGAATGTTAAGAAACCATTAATTTGAAAATTTCCCAACATAGGGTACGTCACCATGCTTTCGAGGCCAGTTCAAGTAAATAATGGCTCCTTTACTTGAATAACACTTTTACAGTTCACTTATGGATAGTTTTTAGAAGTCAATCAACTTTCTGTGAAATCCTTCTAATTAATTTTTAGTTCGTATATCATTTGTTCACCTATCTTACCCATTTTTCGTCTCCCAGTATCAACGAATCCTACCTTTCCATATAGCTTTTGAGCAGGGATATTTCTGCTGTTAACTGCTAAAACAACCTCATTTGAATTTGGGTAGTTTCTGAGTACAAAATCGTTTAATAGGTTCATTCCTAACTTCGCATAACCCTTGCCTTGCTCAGAAGAGTTAATTGATAATGCTATTAAGAGCAATGCTCGTGGATTTTCAGTAAACTCCAATATTTCATCTCCTGTACGTAATACGAAGAAGCCGACTGGTTCTTCTTCGCTCAAGATTACTATCGGGTGTCTACTCTTATCAGTCTTTGCTTTTTCTAACATCTCTATAGGCAGTGCTGTAAATTGCTGTTGAGAGCCAGGTAAGAAAAATTCACTTAACGCCAACTCATACTCCGAATTATAGAATTCCAATTTAACACCATTATCTTTCATTGGTTCTTTGTTTTGTGTACCCATCAGTCCTCATCCCCAATAATACGAATATGCATTCTCATTAAGTGTTATTGCTAATTACAATCCATTCCATTATCCTGCTTCCTTAGTCCAATTCGAGAGACGTGTTATCATTTCATCCAGGTATTAATTTTTATTTGTAAGTGATTTCCGTGATCCTTTGAATTTAAAGATAATAAAAAGAGTTAGATGAATGATTAGTATTACGGGGAAATATATTGAATTTATAATTTCTAAATTCAATGCTTTTTTAGCTGCCTCCAGACTTCCGTCAAACTTTGCATACTCATCTGCTTTTATATATTCAATATGCAATATTCCGGCAACAACACAAAATCCCAAAAAACTTATCAGTAGAAATAGGTATTTGAGCTTCCTCATTATTTCCTCCCAAAAAAGGTGGTCGATCTCCTTCCTGGATCAACGCACCCATTACTTCAATAGAGATTGGGACTTGTATTCTTTCGTTATGTAGTCCATTAAAAAATCTCTATCTTCTGGAAATGATAATTCTAAAGTCTTTATTTCATCAACGTTTTTCCAAGCAATATCATAAATCAGATTATCTGGATCTTGGAAATTTCTTTTTCCACCGACTGTCTTTACTAAAAAATAATGGACTTCAAATGAAGTATTAAGGTGTTCATAAATTCCTCTTTTAACCTTTATTTCTTCAACTATTTCGGCAATATAACCTGTTTCTTCCTCAATTTCTCTAACACAACATTCTTGGAATGTTTCGTTATGTTCCTTTCCACCCGATGGAATAGACCACGTTTTTTTCTCTTCTGGTTTTCCTTGCAAAACCATTAACAAATCACCATTTTCATTAATACATACACCTGAAGAACCAAACCATTTTTGCACTTTATAGTACCTCTTTATTTAATATGAAAACCAATAGAGCGGCTGATCCGACTATCGAAGGTTTGTTTTTCTTACCTATTCCATAGATTATACCTATAATTGCAGCTATTGTAAGAGTGAGAACAAGGACCATTCCAAACACTCCTTTTTTATACAATTATTGCCAAACACTGATGGATGCTTACCTTCTATTGAATCCAAGTTTTAACCTTCTTCGCTGTATTCTAACATTTAGTTTCTATATATAAATTGTCCTTCTATTGAACTTTGCTGCGTAAATAGTTCAATAAAAAACAGTTTCTGTTAAGAAAGTTGAAATGACTTGTTTAAACAACAACTTTTCTTCTAGGAAAGGGTAATGATTGCTCTCATTAAAAACAATTAGTTGTGATCCTGGGATTAACTCGCTCATTTCTACGGAGAAAGAATACGGGCATTGTACATCATGTCGGCCACTCAAAATTAAGGTATGAGTTGAGATCTTTTCTAACTCACGGGTTACATCAAAGATCATTTCTTCTCTAATAAAAAAATTCATTCTAGGAGCAGACATCTTTTTATATATGCCTAAAGTAAAATATTCATCATACTTATCCGGATGAAATAAAGACAGTTTAGTTCTCTCTTTTGAGAAACGCTCTCTTTCACTAGGTGTTAATTCAGTGCTTTTTAAAGTCTCTATAAGCTGCTGCATTCGGTGGAACTGTGGGTGGTCAGTATGATAGATACATTCAGAGGATGAATTAGCATATTTTCTTGCGGCTGCTCCGACAATTATTAGTGAAGTGAGTGACTTAGAACAATGAATACCGTAAATGACCCCTATCATACCTCCTGTCGAGTGACCGGCAAAGCTCCACTGGGAATAACCCAGGGCCTCCCGGATTGCTTCAAGATCGTAAACAGCATCAAACATACTCAACTCATGAGCCTCATTTGCCTTACTGGAATTTCCGGTTTGTTTTAAATTCACGAGATAGACCATATTATTCTCTGTAAAAGTATCTGCGAAGTAATCACCTGTATGGTTAAACTCTGAATAATGATGAGTAACGCAAATCGGACTGCCCTCTCCTTTAACAAAAACCTCAAAGTATCCACGTGCGGTATTAATTATTCTCGTTTCCCAATAGGACATTATTGAATCTCCTTACTTTCCTAGTTATCTTTACATTGATCGTCCTGGAACAAACATTTCATTGCTTTTAAATACTTTCTATAAAACATTCAATAATCCCTCTTAGTATCCAACTATATGGAAGAGATTTGTTTGTTAAATCACTATATCAATGATTCTAAATTACTGGTTGAGGATGTTAATCAAGCGTCATTATTTTGACAGGTTCGGCGGTTGAAGCCGATAAGCTGTCAAGAAAGCATCGGTATTTTGACAGGTCCGAGGGTTGAAGCCGAAAAGTTGTCAAGATAGCATCGTTTTTTGGACAGGTCCGAGGACAGAAGCCGATAAGCTGTCAAGAAAGCATCGTTTTTTGGACAGGTCCGAGGGCAGAAGCCGAAAAGTTGTCAAGATAGCATCGTTTTTTTGACAGGTTCGGGGGTTGAAGCCGATAAGCTGTCAAGAAAGCATCGTTTTTTTGACAGGTTCTGGAGTTGAAGCCGATAAGCTGTCAAGAAAGCATCGTTTTTTAGACAGGTCCGAGGGCAGAAGCCGAAAAGTTGTCAAGAATACATCGTTATTTTGACAGGTTCGGGGGTTGAAGCCGAAAAGTTGTCAAGATAGCATTGTTATTTTGACAGGTTCGGGGGTTGAAGCCGAAAAGTTGTCAAGAATACATCGTTATTTTGACAGGTTCTGGGGCAGAAGCTGATAAGCTGTCAAGATAGCATCGGTATTTTGACAGGTTCGGGGGTTGAAGCCGAAAAGTTGTCAAGAATACATAGTTATTTTGACAGGTTCTGGGGCAGAAGCTGATAAGCTGTCAAGAAAGCATCATTTTTTTGACAGGTTCAGGGGTTGAAGCCGATAAGTTGTCAAGAAAGCATCGGTATTTTGACAGGTTCGGGGGTTGAAGCCAAAAAGCTATCAATCATCCAGGATGATGCGGGTAGTTAGTGGCTAGTTCTTGACTCAAAACATCGTTCAGAAACCATGTTGCCATATCTGCTGCTATTTCCCACGCTAAAACCTAGCAAGCCTTTTCCTTATAATAAAAAAACAAGCGAATTATGAGAAATTCGCTTGCAAATAAATCCGTATCCTAAGTTTTGAACCGGGCCACTAACAATCTTCACCGGCTCCTTTTTTTACGCTTTTGTAGTTTCTCTTTTTCCTTCCGTCTCTGCTACAATCACGGCACAGGCAGCATCACCTGTGATGTTTACAGCCGTGCGAGTCATGTCTAGCAAACGGTCAATTCCGATAATCAGGGCGATCCCTTCCACTGGCAGGTTAACGGATTGGAGGACCATCGCCAGCATGATCAGCCCCACTCCCGGAACACCCGCGGTTCCTATGCTGGCCAGAACAGCTGTCAGGACAACCGTGATCAGTTGGGTGAAGGTCAGATCCACGTTGAATACCTGTGCGATAAAAATTGTCGCTACCCCTTGCATGATGGCGGTACCATCCATGTTGATTGTCGCACCGAGCGGTTGAACGAAACTGCTGATTGACTCAGGGACTTTTAGATTTTTCTGTGCGGTGCTCATGGAAATCGGCAGGGTAGCATTGCTGCTCGAAGTACTGAAAGCAACGCCCATCGCTGGGGCAAACCCTTTAAAGAACCAAATCGGACTTTTCTTTGCCAACAGTGCCACCGAAGATCCGTAAACGAAAATGGAATGAATCAGAAGTGCCAGCAGGACAACAGACATGTAAAGGCCCATGGCTTTGATGGCATCGAGTCCCTGGCTGCCCACTGCTGAAACAATCAGCCCGAATGTACCATATGGTGCAAACTTCATCACCAGGTTGACTAAGTACATTAACAGGTCATTCCCCTGTTCAACGAGGTTCAGTATCCCTTTCGTTTTGTTGCCAAGCATGGTCAGGGCGAAGCCGACAAAGACGGAGAAGGTGATGATTTGGAGCATGTTTCCTTCTGCAAAGGCTTGGATAGGATTTTTAGGGATAATATTTAACAGCGTATCAGAAACCGGCGGAGCTTCTTTTGACTGGAACTCCGCATTGGCGGTGTCAAAAGTACCGACATTACCAGGCTGGAAAACATAGCTCAGAGAGATGCCGATGATGAGAGCCATAGTCGTAGTCATAAGGAAATAGGAAATGGTTTTAAGGCCGATCCTGCCAAGCTTCTTCGGATCGCCAAGTCCCGCGGTTCCAAGTGTAATCGAAAAGAAGACAATTGGCACTACGAGCATATTGATAAGGTTTAAAAAGATTTTCCCCAGCGGTGTGAACACAAACTGATCGAGCTGCGGAAAAATGCCGGGTGCAAACAGATTGATCAGCAGCCCAGTGATTCCGCCGGCTATAAGGGCTATGATAATTTTGGTAGACAGTTTCATAAAGGTAACCTCCAAGTTGTGAATATTTTCCTGAAAAAGGCAATAAAAATACACAGAGGCAAAAACCACTGTGCATGAATGCAGTGTTTTCCTCTCAACACGCCTACGAGGTTAGCTGTCGGGTTCGGGTTTTGAGAGTACCCTACCTGTTAAGGATTCACCCCAATTACTAAAAAAAGTAACAATTGGTTCCCCCGCTCAAAGGATTAAGCGATTATGTATTATTTTTTTAATATAATATCAGGTTTATCCGATTTTGGGAACAAAAAAAATTTTCCTGATTCATCCCGTTGGCAATCTTCCCCCCTTGGAACCGACTAAATAACTAATTGATCCTATGGCCTTTTAACTAATTTTATTGTTTGCAATTTTGACCAAAATCCCTATAAAACCTAAATCTAAAACGTATGACGAAATCTGATAGTCACGATATATCAGTTTTTTTCACAACAAAAATGCCGGGTGAATTCCCTCCGTTTACAACTCCATTGTAATTATCTTCTTTTCCCCATTTTTCTAAAATGTTACTTCTTCCTGCCAATATAAAGTAAGTGTGTTGAAACCCCAAGAATACTAGGGTCAGTAGCTTTTTCTTTTATTAAATCAATAATTTTTCTTACTTCTTGATCACCTTTATCTCTCCAATAACTCCAACTATCATTGTTAAGTATCGCTCCTGGATTCGAACCTATTAAATCCAATGTTTCAAATCCTTGTGATTCCATAAAAGGATTGATGTCTGCAATATTAAAATAATACGCCCCTGTAAAACGTCCCTCATCAGCGTGGTTAAAGCAACCTGTTTGAGAAAACCGATTAATGGTATCCATATTATCATTCGGCTTCCAATTCATCGGATTTATCAGCGATGTAAGTATGTGCCTAATTCTGGGCATAAAAGCAACGAAAACTAGTCCGCCCTTTTTGGTTACTCTATTTAACTCTTCGACAGCCTGGATACGTTCATCTTCTTTTTGTAAATGATACATAGGACCAAGCATTAACGATGCGTCGAATTGTTCATCTTTAATCATATTAAGCTCTCTGGCATCCGCTGCATAAAACCCTTCGAATTGCCCTTCTAATTTCAATTCCTTAGCTTTATCTTTTGCGATTTCAACTAATCGTGGGGTTAAATCCGTGAGTGTTACCTTATAACCTTCTTTTGCAAGTTCCATTGAATACTTGCCGGGTCCAGCACCATTATCAAGCACGTAACCATTTTGGGGCATATATTTTTTTATAAAATGCCAATTCACTTGGAATTCAATTGGTTCACGCTCTAATCTTCCCCACTCATCAAATTGATTGTAATAGTTAATGATTTTATTCATTATTTCACCCATATTCCACTTTTTATCTAATGAAAAGCCTTCATATCCTTTTAAGCTAAACTCCCTCGTTATTCAATAAGACCTTCATAAGAGTGCTTTAATCCTTCTTGCAAGTTTATTTTCCTTTAAAATCCTGCAGATCTTTTAAAAGACCGGAAATACATCCATGATTAACCGAGCGTCACAAATAAGGGAGATAATAAACTCAATATAACGAAATGCTTAATCGTAATCATCCATCCAATACAACACATCTGGTACTGGGGTAAATTATATCTCCATAGAAAAGTGTTCTTTGTCTATCCATCGTTATAATTCATCTTTTCATAAACTTTACTAAACTGTATTATTCTTCCTGATAAAGAATAATCCTTCTATAAATTAACCTACTTCCTTAATTTAATAAAAGAATTCAATAAAAAGCGGCCGCTCAGGCTACAGGTTTCCCACCTGAAACGCACTAAGAGAGACCGAGAATACCCTGTCATAATAAGACTTTTTCAGCATTCCTTTCGTCATCACTCCTTGCATTTTGCTGGCTGCAAAGTTTTTATTAACTGCTTTACATGTGTCTTCCACGTTGAATCTGAAAAAGGGAGGAGCCTATGATCAGGCGCTTCCCTGTGAACATTCCTACTCTTCCCCTTTAATGAGCTTTTCCCGATCCACAAACATCGGAGGCTGCTCGAGCCAGCCTCTTTCAATAATCATCTGGGCTCCATCTTCGGAATAGGCTAAAGCTCTTAAAATAAAACCGCTGTACATGGCTCCTACATCTCTTCTCATACTCAGGGACAAAGCCATTCCATAAGCAGCTATGCCCAATTGGGAAAGGATGCCTACCACAAAGAGCATCAGCCGGTCAGAATATGGCGCATCAGTTGAATCACTGACGATAGCATCCCAGGTCATCGAGTTGGGGACATTGCTTTCCATCAAAACATGATGGCTCTCCCTCAAGATTTTGTCGCAAAATTGGACACCTGAATAAAAATAAGATTTCAGATCACGATCCTGGGTTACCTGGGCAAAGCCTAATAGTGTGGATTTCCCCAGCTCATTATGAAGCGAGGTCAAATAGAGATGATTTACCTCATTCCCCAGAAGCGGCCGCTTTTTCCCGAACCAGCCTGTCAGGAAGTTTTGCTTTTCCACGAAGTCCACCTTCTTGGGATAGTTCATGTATGGCGGCCGGATGTAAACCCCTTTCTTCTTCATCAGTGTGGTAATCTCACGGTAAAGCTCCGTTGCCTGTTTGTGGAATTTTTCAAAAAGAGCACGGATATCATCCCTGGATGAAGTCGCAATGGCACTGGAATGGCTCGTCAAGCCAAACTTGCTCATATGCTGCATGTACTCCATGTAAAAAATATCAGAAAAGAGCCGTGGAGCAGACAGATTCACATGCTTTTCAACCGGGAATCCTTCTGGCCTGGCGATGCCCTCCTGCTTATAAATTTCACTAATGTCTTCCAAATGAGAGTCCGCCACTTCGATCGTGAATTCAAGAAGTGGTTTTACTTCCGGATCATCAACCATTTGAAGGAAATGAGTCAGTATACATTTAACAACACTGTCGTTAATATATGTATCCCATAAATTCGAAATCTCCGCACAGGTTAAATGAGCCTTTTGATTTGATGCTTCCATACATACCCCTCCAGAAAAACAACAAGATGTTATTATAGTTTTTCCTGTTCCATCCAAATAATGTATTTGAATTCTTAAGACCTCCTTGAAAAAAAGAGCCCGAATAAAAACATATAAAACAAGTTTCACAAATGCCCATTTCCTATAAACTAAACTGTAGATTTTATTGAAATCGGGGAGTGAAAAAAAATGAATGAGGAACTTCAAAGCTTGTTTAATGATTTAATTCAACTGGAGCATGTTTCTTCAACCTTATATCTCGCGATGTCCGCTGCTATGGCCAGACAGAATTATACAGGGATTGCTCATTGGTTAAGGCTGCAATCAGAAGAAGAGAGAACCCATATGCTGACCTTAGTTGATTTTGTCCTGGACCGGGATGGTACAGTCCAAATCAACAGCATTCCTGCCCAGCCAACCGACTTCGGAACTCCGCTTGAGACATTTCAAAAGGTATTGAGCCATGAACAATATGTCACCAATACTTACCGCCAGGCCTATAACTATGTGAATCCAATCGACCCTCAGGCTGCTTTGATCGTCCAGGACCTTTTAAGGGAACAAATAGATGAAGAAGCACAAGCCAAAACCATCATTGATCGCCTTAAACTTGCGGGAAATAACCCTTCCGCTCTTTTACTGATTGATCAAGAATTAGGGGCCAGAGCGGCTGCCCCGGCAGCAGGCTAAATTTTAGTATAGTTACATTCAGCTGGCTGATAACTATCTCAATTTCACGTTAAAAGGCAAAGGGGCATCCCCTTTGCCTTTTTGGATTTTAAACGGAAGGATACAAGGGGAGCTTTCCAAAGCCCCTCACTGCCCTTTGTTTTTAATCGCCGTTCTGTCCTCCATCTGCGGTGGCTCCTCAAACCAGCCGGTCTTAATTCAAAATCCCAATACCTTCCATATCATAGAAGTAGACACCTTTAGCGAACACGATGGATTTCATGGCAAGTTCATTTCTTAAGCTAGAAAATGCCCCGCTCACTGCCCTTAAGAAAATCCAAAACCATTAAGGTGTAAATGCAGGAAATGGCAAGGAGTTAGAATCGGGCACCAAGGGATCTGCTCTGTATTTTTCCAAAGCATGATATCTCTACTGAAAAACACAGCCAATCAATCCTCCAATTTTAATCAAACGTTTGATTAAATAAACTAAACCCTTATTAAACGGGCTTCCTAACAAAAAAATCACACTGAGCCCAACTCATAACCCATAAGGTTAATCTCTCTTCTGCTTTGAACTTACAGTCTTCTTAAACAGTGCAACAGTCACTAATCCATTTTGACTACATATGAAATTATCTCTTTTACTGTCTTTTTCCCTGTACTTACAAAAGTGTACACGTTACAAAAAGAGGAAATATCCTCAAATTTCACAGTACACAGATGCCGTTTTACCAGGTGCAATGATATTTAATATTTTGTTTCAGAATTTCTCAAAGAAAATCTAATGCTCAACAGAAACTATTTCGAATCAGCATTTTTCAGCATAAAAGAAGCTCCCCATTCCTGGGAAGCTGTTGTTTATTTGTCTTTAACTCCGAGAAGTCTTAGGCTGTTCAAGGTAACAAGTAAAGTTGCGCCCATATCAGCGAATATTGCAATCCAAAGGGTGAGCCACCCTGGAATCACGAGCAATAACGCGATAAGCTTTAAGCCTAAAGCGAAGGTTATATTTTGTTTAATGATCGTTAAAGCTTTTCTGCTTAGTTTTACCGTAAAGGGAAGCTTTCCTAAGTCATCGGCCATCAGGGCAATATCAGCGGTTTCTAATGCTGTGTCTGTCCCCGCACCTCCCATTGCCACCCCAACAGTTGAGGCTGCAAGAGCAGGAGCATCGTTCACTCCATCACCGACCATGGATACGCGGTTAAATTCATTTCTGAGGTCTTTGATGTAGTTAAGCTTATCCTGCGGTAAAAGCTCTGCTTTAATATCCGAAACGCCTACTTGCTGTCCAATGGCATTCGCAGTCCTTGAGTTATCTCCTGTTAACATGATTGTTTTCTCGATACCTAAGGAGTGAAGTTTTTGTATCACTTTTTGACTATTTTCCCTCACTTCATCTGCAACCGCGATCAATGCGGTAATTTTCGTTGACGTTCCAGCAACCATCACAGTCTTACCCTGATTTTGCAGGGCTTCCACTTTCTTCTTTAGTTCGGAGCTAATCCCCCCAGCAAGGATTTCGTCGAACAAATTCGGGCTGCCGACAAAATAGGTCTCACCGTTGATATTTCCTTTTATTCCTTTACCCGTTATGGAGGAGAAGTCATGAATATCAACACTTTGATAATCCAGGCTTTCCTCCTCTGCCTTTTTCATGATCGCCGAAGCCAACGGGTGTTGTGATCCATTTTCCAGTGCAGCAATGATTTTTAATTGTTCGTTTGAGGCTCCATCTTGCGGAAGGTAATCGGTGACGACAGGAACCCCTTTTGTCAATGTTCCTGTCTTATCGAAAGCAATGGCTTTTATCGATCCCAATTCTTCCAGATGAATTCCACCCTTAATTAATACGCCGTTACGAGCTGCATTTCCGATTGCAGTAACAATTGAAACAGGAGTAGAAACTACAAGGGCGCAAGGGCAACCGACCACCAGTACAGCCAACCCTTGATAAATCCAGGTGCTCCAATCAGCTCCGAAAAGCGGGGGAAGTACGGCAACTCCAAGGGCGATTAACATAATGACAGGCGTATAGTACTTTGCAAAGCGGTCAACAAACGCCTGTGAAGGTGCTCGCTCACCTTGAGCTTCTTCAACCAGATGAATAATTTTCGCAATGGTCGTGTCGTCTACATGCTTGGTTACTTTAACCTCTAGCAGTCCTTCTTCATTAAGAGTTCCGGCAAAAACTTCATCATCGATTTTTTTAGCCACTGGTACGGACTCTCCAGTGATCGCTGCCTGGTTAACAGCAGAAGTTCCCTTTAAAACGATGCCATCCATCGCAATTTTTTGCCCGGGTTTAACAATCATGATGTCTCCAATTTGAATTTCATCGACCTGGATCATCAGTTCCTGACTGCCTCTTCTGATCAGGGCTTCCCTTGGTGCAATGTCCATTAATGACCGAATGGATTGACGGGCTTTATCCATCGAGTAGGTTTCAAGGGCTTCACTGATGGCAAACAGGATGACAACCGTAGCACCTTCTCCCCATTCACCAATGACTGCTGCACCAATGACGGCAATGGTCATTAAGGTTTTCATATCAAAATTTAATCGAAACAGGTTTTTCAATCCTGTGTTAAACAGACGATAGCCACCTATTAAGATAGAGGCTGCGTATGCAATAATGGACGCAATATTCTCTTCACCGTTCAATTGTCCGGAAATCCATCCCATCAGCAAGAAAACAAATGAGGTGATGACTGTAGCATGCTTTTTCAAAAATGGCTCTTTCTTTTCTTCAAATCGTTCCTTCTCCGGTATGACTTTAAGATTCTCGAAAGCCCCGGCCTTTTCAAGTTGTTCAATGGAAGCATTCCCGTATAAAACAAGTTTGGAAGCGCCAAAGTTAACACTTGCATCTGAAACACCCTCCAGGTGTTTTACGTTCTTTTCGAACGTAGTAGCACAGCCTGCTCAGGAGAATCCCTGTACACGGTATACATGTTTTTCGGCTGATTGCTCAATCGCTTTATCCATGCACTTTCCCCTCCTTTTCATGAGTGAAGGCTAGTTGAATCAGTTGTTTGACATGTTCATCATCCAGCGAGTAAAACACAAGCTTTCCATCTTTACGATGTTTTGCCAGCCCCATGTTGCGGAGCAGGCGTAAATGATGAGAAGCAGTTGCTGTTGTACACTCTACAATATTGGCGACGTCACACACACAAAGCTCATCTTCTTCACTTAATGCAAAAGCTATTTTTAGTCTTGTATCGTCTGCCAATGCCTTGAACATTTTAGAAACAGAAACTGTATTATGTTTAGATAAAGATTCCTTTACCCTGTTCACTTTTGGTCCATCAAAACATGTTATTTCACACACATCATCATGTTTCAAACGATTCTCACCTCTCATTCAAACATTCATTTGAGTATCAGTATATGCAATGGATTTCAAATAGTCAAACGATTATTAGAATATTATAAGATCTGATCCGGTTGGATATGGTCAGATTTTAAGGGACTGCATTTTACGGGTCGATTCTAGAAGGATGTAAAGAAGTACAGGCTAGTTAAACAATTAACAATAAAAAAAGAATGGAAGCCCATTCTTTTCTGTGTACCAATTATTCTCTGTTTTTTAAAGTTTTCATACCTTTTTGGGGCTGGTCCAGAGCCTTCGCATCATGTTGTATAGCAACCAGGTAAACCATATTGTGCACAGCCAATTTCTTTAGCTACAAAAATCTTAATATATTCTTCCACTTACCAGTCAAAAAATAAGCCTGTATTTGAGCTTGTTATTTAACTGCCCTTCCATTCCCTTTTCAACTGCCTATTATGCCGCGTACAAAACCGGATTCCTGGTTTTTTTAAAAAACCTCAGGGTAAAGAAATACTAATACCATGACATAAGGAGATGTAGCAATGAGCATTAAAGCGCTAGTTTTGAATTGCAGTTTGAAAGACAGCACGCAGCAATCCAATACCCGTGCGCTGATTGACGAGATTGTAAAGATTTTTGATGAAAACGGAGTGGAGACGGAAGTACTCAGGATGGCTGACTACCATATCGGCTTTGGGATTACCCATGAGGCAGTTAATGAAAAGGATCACTGGCCAGAAATCTTTGAAAAAGTGAAGCAGGCGGATATCCTTTTGCTTGGCTCGCCGGTTTGGCTTGGCGAACAGAGCAGTCTGGCCACTTTAGTGGTGGAAAGATTGTATGGCGGAAGCAGCCTTACGAACGAAAAAGGCCAGTATATCTACTATAACAAGGTAGGCGGAGTGGCAGTGACCGGGAATGAAGACGGGGCGAAAAATGTCTCTAGCTACCTAATTTACGCCTTGTCCCATATTGGGTTTACAATACCTCCAAATGTCGATACCTATTGGGTAGGTGAAGCGGGCCCTGGCCCTTCCTTTATCGAGGCAAACGGGAGAGAGAACGAATTTACGATGCAACACGTAAAAACCACTGCCTACAATTTACTGCATTTTGCCCGGCTGCTGAAGGAACATCCGATTCCGGCAGAAGGAAATGTGAGTGACAGCCAATAATAAGATGTCTAGAAACAATGGAGTGAAAAATCAACTAGCATGCTAAATTAGCAATCCAATTCAAACAGAACTGGATTGCTTTTTTTATAAGTATTTACTTAATAATTCATCTGGAATATGACAATAATCATTTGGACATTTAGCTAAGCGATCTTGGTGCTCTTCCGCACTTCTTACATAATTTGTAAGAGGTAAAACTTCCACAACGATAAGGTCATAATCATCTCTCT
The DNA here is from genome assembly GCF_007678455.1 of Cytobacillus oceanisediminis 2691. Taxonomy (GTDB): domain Bacteria; phylum Bacillota; class Bacilli; order Bacillales; family Cytobacillaceae; genus Mesobacillus; species Mesobacillus oceanisediminis_A. The sequence goes on from NZ_VEEP01000010.1 coordinate 34,727, forward strand.
CATTAAGGAACGCCTTCACTTCGGTTAAGTGTTCAGGCTTTTCACTATACACTCCAGTTCTGTATTTCTCCCCAACATCCTGTCCTTGTTTATTCAAACTATAGGGATCAATAATTTCAAAAAAATACCCCATCAATTCCCGGACCGTTACAATCTTTGGATCAAATCCAGTTTTCACACATTCGGCGTAGCCATCATAATCACCATCAAGTGTTTGACTGGTCCCATTCGCTCTTCCCGCTTCTGTAAACTTGACTCCAGGCAAAGTTTTTATAAAAGCCTGTACCCCCCATAAACAACCACCAGCAAAATAGATTATTTCCATATTGACTCTCCTCTTTGTTTAAAAGTGAAATAGGGTCTTAATTTACCGAAAGGTCCTTAAAGAACATTTATATAATAGAATGATAGGAAAATAGCAAAAGTAAGCATCCCTATAAATAAACATAAGAAAATTATAAATAACCGATCAACACTTTTCAAAAATCCCCCACACTGAATATTCCCTTCTCCTTGTACAAAACAAGATGGAGCCGTCCCCAGCAACAAAAATAAAAAGCATCCCGAAGGATACTCAAACATAGATTTTAAGCGGTTCAACGCTGATTTTCAGGATAACGGTTGATGGGTCATGGACCATATTGATTTTCTCTACCATATATTCTTTCTTGTTGATTGTTACCGTATTACTCGCCCTCAATGCTGCAATATAGTGCTCCCAATGTTTTACATTGGCACTTAAAAGACATTTTTCTTTCAGATAATAATCCACCCTGTTAGGTATGCGGTTCAACTCTACACCCCCTTTTGATAGAGTCTATGAACAATGGTACCTAATCATGACAAGCTGTTAACCTTAGTTTTTCGATATCGAGAATGGTGGGATTACGATATAATCAGATTAAAAACCTTGTAAGAAAGGGCGTTGAATGATGGCAATTCGTTACGAGTTAATCCCTGATGAGCAGATGGATACTGTGAAACATCTTTGCAATGAGCTGATGGCCTACCAAAAGTCACTAGCCACTATACGTCCCGAGCTCTTTGATGGCATGAACTTTGAAACCAGAATGATCCCTTCGGTTAAAAACGCGAAGGCGAATCAAATCATTGCTGCGATGGACGGTGATGAGCTGGTCGGATACGTGTACAGCAATGTTTCCCCAAAAGAAGTTTATTCGAATGATTTCGCTGTTTTTTTCGATATGGATTCGGTAAAAAGAAGTGATGTCGGCTGCCTTTCGCAATTTTATATCAAAGATGGATATCGCAGCATGGGAATCGGATCTGTTCTCTTTGAAAAATCAAAGAGCTGGCTCGATTCATATGACGGCATCGACGACCAGTTCATCTATGTATCCAATGGGAATGATGCGGCTTTGCATTTTTACATAAGTAAAGGCTTTAAAATAAGCCATCAAATTCTGGATGGATTCATTACCGTTCTCAGGAATACAAAAAGTGATTCCAAATAGAGGACGTTCCATTCGCATTTTTTCTTCTTCCAATGATATTAATCATGATGCATTCGATTTCCCGGATCCGGAAAAACAACGTGAAATTGAACTACTTTTTTAAAATAATCTGGAGGTTCGAAATGGAAATTAAAGCGGATGATCTAACAAGTCCTAAGGTGACAGCATTAATCGGGGAGCACTTGCATGGAATGACACTTCACTCCCCGCCGGAGAGCATACACGCCCTCGGACTTGAGGCGTTGAAAAAACCTGAAATTACATTCTGGACAGTCTGGGATGGAGACCAGTTGATGGGCTGCGGTGCATTGAAGGAGCTCGATCGCGAGCATGGTGAAGTGAAATCGATGAGAACCGCAGCTGCCCATCTTCGTAAAGGTGTCGCGCAGGCCATGCTTCAGCACATCATTTCAGAAGCCAAAGGCCGCGGCTATAAAAAACTGAGCCTGGAAACAGGTTCAATGGAAGCGTTCATACCAGCAAGGAAACTTTATGAAAAATACGGCTTTGATTATTGCCCGCCTTTTGCAGATTATACCGAGGACCCGAATAGCTTATTTATGAAGAAAGAATTGTAAAGTAACGCCGCTGGAGAAACAGGCGACCTGGTTTTGCGGCAGTTAAAGAGCCATAAAACCGGGCCGTTGTTATACTGATTGATTATTAGCACCAATTCTTATATGTTCTGTCCCCCTTATTCATTTGAAAAATAACATCCCCCTCATCGAGAGAATGGAAATGAATCGCCCTGCCTTCATTTCTGGACGTAAGGAATTCCCTCCCTATCTAATAATTTTTACTTTTCCAATAAAAAACATCTTTTAGCAATAACTTCCTCCCTGCTATAATACTATCGATAACTTAATAAAGGGGAATGAGAATGACAATTCAAGAGTTTGAAACACTGGTGAACAAGCTTGAAAAACAGGCTTCTGCCAACCCTAAGCTTTACAGATTCAAGGTCATCATGCTCACTGGTCTTGGTTTTGGTTATGTCGCATTATTTTTGTCGTTATTTTTATTTTTAATGGCGATTTCAGCAGCCATGATTTTGGATGGGAATTTCACCTTTGGGAATGTGAAAGTTCTGCTCTTGACGGGAACCTTGTCATTCTTTATTATCAGAGCCCTGATTGTGAAAATGGAAATGCCTGAAGGGTATTATCTGCGACAGGAGGAAGCTCCTAAGCTGTTTGAGATGATTGACTCTTTGCGCCTAAAAATGAATACACCACGGATCGATGAAATTGTACTCGACAGCGAATTCAATGCCTCCGTCGCCCAAATTTCACGCTATGGATTCATCGGGAAAAAGCGGAACGTCCTGGTCATCGGCATCCCGCTACTATCGACTCTTTCCCAGGAACAATTTACGGCTGTTCTTTCCCATGAACTTGCCCATATTTCGAATTCTGATACGGCCCTGGGTGCAAGAATATACCGTTTGAGAATGAGCTGGGGGCGTTTAATGCATTCCTTGGAGGAAAACGAACAATTTGGCACTTTTATTTTCAGGAAGTTTTTTCAGTGGTATTACCCGAGGTTTGATGCCTATTCATTCGCCATGGCCAGGCAGGAAGAATACGATGCAGACCGCTCCGCAGCATCGGTCACATCCCAGCAGGCAATGGGAGAAGCGTTAGCTATGATCTCTGTGGCGGCCCCCTATTACTACCGTGATTTTTACAGTGAATTGTTTGAAGAATGTGCGAAGACCAATAGTGTACCTCAGCCATATTCAAACTTTGCCGAGCAGTACCGGTCACTTAGCGAGCAAAAAGCAACTAAATATTTCAGCGAACAGCTGGAAGTTGAGAGTTATGTGACGGATACCCATCCTTGTTTAAAAGACAGACTTTCAGCACTGGGGGCAGAAGCACTGTTACCAGAGAGACAACAAGCTTCTGCGCTTGATTACTTCTTCGCCTACCCAGGCCGGATCCTGAATGACTTCAATAAAATGTGGGTGGACCACAATCAGGATGACTGGAAACAAGAAATTGAAAACTTCAATGATTCTAAGCTGCGATTCAAAGAATTATCGGCCAAACAAGTTGCCAACCTTGAAGAATTGCTGGAAAAAGCTTTTTTGACAGTAGAGTTTAATAGTCTGGAAGCCGCGATTCCATTGTATGAAGAAATAGCGAAAAAACACTCGGAAGATCAGCGAACCGCAGGAGCATTAATGACTTTAGGTGAGTATTATCTGGAGTCCAGGAACACAGCGGAAAAAGGAATCCAATTGATCAACCTGGCTATGTCGTACGATTGGGAATTGCGTTTGCCAGGGCTTGACCTATTATGCGGATACTATTATGAAACAGAACAGAGCGAGTTATTCGAAAAGACGAGAGAGGAACTGGAAAAGTGGGAAGAAATCGTAGAAGCTTCCAACGAAGAATGCGACTTTATCCAGCCAAAGGACCGCTTTATCACTCACGACAAAGAAAGCAAAGAAATCATCGCAGGAATGAATCAACTAGCACAGTACAAAGAAATCACAAATGCTTACCTTGTACGAAAGCAGCTCAACTCAATTCCTGAGCGTAAACAGTACGTGCTTGGACTTGATCTGTCACTTCCGAAAACCACGGATCTAGATGAAGCTGAAGAAGCTTTATATGAAAAGTATATTAATGGTCTAGGAGAGTTCGAGGATACATGTGTGATTATCCTCAATGATAAGAAGGACTTGCGAAAAAGCATGCTAAACGTGGAAAATTCCTTGATTTATACTGTGGAGGATAACGAACAAGTCTCTTAATAACGGAAGCAGCGAAGCTAATGGGCTTCGCTGCTTTTCTGTTAAATTAAATTCGATCATAATGGAACAATGAACAGAGATAGAACGAATATCACCATTCCTGAGTATCCAAGAGAGTCTAATATTATGTTGGTTTTACCTTCCTCATTAAAAGGTTCTTCTTTTTCGATTTGTTTAAGGATCTTTTGCTGCAGATGTTCATCTGGAAAAATCTCATTTGCTTGTTTAGCTCGGCCTCCAAAGAAGATTAGCCGATGTATTTTAACAGATGGCAGCATTAAAATAATACCTGCTGCAATTCCCCCCAGACCAATCACATCTCTGTGGATGGTTGAAGTAAACAAAACCGATATCAGGGCCAAAAGAGAAAATATGATTAAGCTGATGACCAAAACGCACTTTATTTTGCCCAGAACGTTCCCTCCATCCCTATAACATCAGGCTACTTCATAAACCAGACAATCAAAATGATAATCAGTACAAAAACAAAACAACCACCCTTTGTAGGACTACCGTACACAGCCCTATTCCAACCGTCATCACCATCTATTTTACTTTTATCATCATCTCGGCCATGCCTGGACATTAAATCACTCCTTTGAATGGTTGGATATATTAGATGGTTTTTAAAACCTGTAAGAGCAGAAGTATAAAGAATTTCTTACTAACACTTACGTTTTAAACAACAAAATGTTTCAACATAACACAAAAGGACGGTTCACCCGTCCCATAAAGTTTTTATATTCCTTTTCCAGGACACCAGAACCGACCCCAAGTCCCACCTTTTTATCCATTTAAATAAAGATATATAATCAGAAAGATGATCAATCCAATCATGAAAACTGAACCAAGACTTGCACTAAACACGACATAGACCTTTGTGTGGAGTATGACATGAACAATTAAAACTATAAGCAAACCTAGAAGCAAATAGATGGCTAATTGCAAATTCTTATTCCTATTCAAACGATCAGCACCTTATAGTTCCAATTTATCGAAAAGCAGTAGTTGTCCATATTCTTTATATATTTGATCGTGGCAAATTTTATACCAATCACGCCAAAAAAGAAAAGGACGGTTATCCCGCCCCCTCTAAATTACTTCTTATTTACTTTCTTCCGCTGCCAGAACCGTCTCCAATTCACTATACTGTTCGGATGGGACAAGCTCATCCTCCAGCAGGACATAAGGATGTGTTTCCATCAGGATTTTTCTGAGGTGCTCTGGCATTTTCACCCCTTGATAAGCGCAAATCAATGGAAAGAATAGTTCGTTTACAGCATCGTCTACTATTCTCTCAAAATCTTCAATAATATTCAGAGGCTCTTTTATAGAAGCCCACTCGACATGTGCCCATGACCGGAAAGAAATTTCATTTTCCACATATGGCTGGACTGTTTTTTGAAAATACTCCGTAATCGCAGGAGGATGGTAACTTCCACTTGAATAATAAAAATCGAAGTTATTGACCCAGTGAACCAATTCCATTTGGACTGATGTTAACCGTTTGTTCAGTTCTGCATGCAGGATTTTGTAAATCCGATCATTTTCAATCAGGATCACATAATCCCCCGACAGAACACCTTCTTCTATATATCTTATGGCCTGTTCTATGTAATTTCTCATACCATCATATGAGTATAGGATATGAACATTCTTTTGGTCCCCTAACATCTGAGCCATTTTATATTTCAAGTGATCACTCCTTTTTTTGTTTGCTTCCATTTTACGCGGTTTCCGAAGAGAATACTATTTGTTTTTTTTTTGAAAAACTTACCCTTAAAAAACAAAAAGGGACGGTTCTCCCATCCCCTCAAAACACATGTTCACTCCTGTTCTCCGGGACACCAGAATCCTCACGAAGTCCATCCCGTGCCACAGTATGCTTATTCCCCTTTTTTCTCGGACAGCTTAACCGGCGCCAGGTCCCAGACTTCTTTCACATATTTCAAAGCATTATACCCCGTTATCTTTAGTTTCATATCATTCTTTTCGAGGCCATCGATTCCCAGTGTCTGTTCGGTGACAAAATAGCGGGGCTCCACCAATTTTTCATAATCGACCGGCCCTTTATTCTCATCGTATTCGATGCCATTTTTATCAATGAGCACTCCTTTAGATTCCATATGGTTGATGATTGGCTGATCTGCATAACCGTCGTTAAAATCGAACTGAAGCGAGTCGTATTCCCGATTTTTGATTTCGTTATCTGTTATTACGACATTGGTCATCTGCCCATTTTCAACCTTATCGATGCTGATGTCACTGCCTGCATACTTGATTGTCTGGGGGAATTGCCGGGTTTCGCCAAGGTCGATGGTTTTAGGTTGGATTACGGATAAATACACCGATTTTAACTTGGCTCTCACCTCTTTTGGCTTTTCCCCATGAACGGGATCGAAGTAAGTTTGAAAAGCAATCCAATCATTGTCCTGCTGGTAGTCCATAAAGTAGCTGCTATACATGTCAGCCTCCACTTCGTTCTTGTTGACTTCAAGAGTACGGAAATCAATCCTATCAATCCGTTTCTCCAGTTTTTCTGTATTGATCGCATACTGTAAAATCGTTGTCGTTGGAGCAATCGTCAATTTATCAATCCTGATTGGGACTCCCTCGATTTCTTTTTGTTGATTGACAGAGTATTCCAGGGAAGGCTGTTTGGTTGCCGGGAATTCGAAGGACCAATCCCCTGTTTTATACTCACCAGGAGTGAAACCAAATCTCAATGCAGTGTCGTTCGTCAATTCCTGGATCTTGGTGATCCTCAGCTTGATCAGCCCCTCCTCCTCTTTTAGCGGACTGAGAGCAACCTTGCCGTAAAACACATTCTTCTCCCTTTTGTTCATTCCCGCTTCAGCATCAGGAATAGAAAACCGCGGATAGCTTTGCGTTTCCATAATGTCCTGTTCATTCTCAACGGAAACTCCATCATCAAAGCCCATGAAATATTGCTTATTCTCCTCCGTAGCATGAATCTCATAAAAAACCAGCGTCTGGATGTCATCAGCAACCACCCCGTTGATTTTCACCGTTACTCCTGCACTTTCCGCTTCCAGGCTCAGCCTTTTACCAAGGCCTTGCTGCAAAAAGGAACGTAATTGTTCATCATCTTCCGCCCATGCATAGTAGACCTTCGGCAGCGCACCCGTCATGAAACCAAACGCCATTACAAATGCAAATACACTTGCAAAAATAAGGGCCAGCTTGTTACGCTTTTTATTCTTCTTTTGCCGGTTTTCCTTTTTTTCTGACAGCCTTTTCCTGACGTTTTCCAGGAGTTGAGAAGGTATCGTAAGTCCTTGCACCTCCTCGACCTGGTTCAGACTGGTCATTGCCATTTCCTGAAAGCTCCCTAAATCAGCCTGGCATTCCGGGCAGTAATAAAGGTGCATTTCAAATTCAATCTTTGCCTGACGATCCATCAATTTTTCCAGATAATCGATATAATGCTTATGGTATTCTTCACAGCCATGATAGTCATCTCCATACAGCTGGTCCCGGACAGACTGAATCCCTGAGAACAGATGTCCCTTTATTTTATCCACGGCAATCCCAAGGATTTGTGATGCCTCCTCAAGGGAAAAGCTCGCTGCATAAGTAAGGATAAGCGCTTCCTTATCATCATTATTAAGATGGTCAATCGCTTTGAATAAGTCCTCCCTTGTTTTCTCAGAGTCTTGCAAACCGCCATCTTTAGAAAGCTCCCGTGCGTTCTGAACAAAAATCGTTGTCACCCACATTTTAAAAGAGATATCCCCTTTATACCTCGGCCACTCCTTATGCACCCTCACAATTGACCGGTAAAAGAGATTCTCCATCTGCTGCTGGTTTTGAACATAGAACCAGCCCAGCGTATAAAAATATTTCTTATACTGATCAAACCAATCAACGACAGATTCAATCCCTTTCTCCTGGATCGCCGCTATCGAAATCGGCTCTAGTTTTTCCAGTATCATCTATATTCCCCCCAGGGACAGCGATCCCGAGCATAATTTTTGAATAATCAGTCACCTTTAAAAACACCTTGCCTTCAAGAACATCAAGCCATGACTTTCTTTAAGTCTTTCTCTCTAACCCAAATCTGGGCATCTCTGATTTCATATTTGATCTTCGCTTCATCCAGACGCGGTAACTGATTTTCTGTAGTGTCTGTCCAATTTGTAAGTGATTCATCAGGATTACAAGAAGCTAAAGTGATCAATAGGAAAATGATTATTTCCTTCAAGCTGACCACCCTTTTCTTATAACTGTCTATCACTTCAACAATACCACAAAATGGCAAATAGAGACATAGGTTTTGGAGCTCTTTCAGACCGTCCTAATAAAAAGCAGCCAGGATTGATTTTGCTCCTGGCTGCTTCTTTTCAGACTAATCTGGCTGGATGACATTATCAATCTCAGACCAGTCGAAGGTTCCTGCACGAATCTTTTCGCGGCGGTCTTTGGTAATGATATCTGTCGGTCTGCCGCCATTTGGCCAATCTTTATCATGGCCTTCCCAGACCGGACGATCCTGGGAAAGGATAAAAGCTGCAAGATTTGCTGCTTCCTGATCCGTTAAGGTTCCGCCATTCGGCGGCATATTATTCTGGATATACCCTGCTATTTTTGACAATCTTCCCATTCCTGCCCCATCGTTGAAGGAGTTTTCTCCCCATAGGGACGGTCCAACTGTCGCACCTTTCCCTTCGCCATTTTCGCCGTGGCAGGCGACACAGCCTTTTTCGGTATACAGTCTCTCGCCATCCTCGACTTTCGGCAGCGGGATTTCTTTCATCGTGTTCTGCATTCTCCACGGGAGCTCAGTGCCAACTTCAATCCCCTCTGAGATATAAGTCAGATAGGAAATCATCGACCGCATCTCTTTGCTGTCATTAGGCAGCTTTTTTCCATTCATGCTTCGGACCATACAGCCATTTACTCGGTCTTCAAGCGTATAAACAACACCTTCCCTTGGCCGGTATTGAGGAAATTGAGTGGTCACCCCCACCATCGAAGCAGACTTCGCAAGCCCTGCATCGGCATGACAGCTGGAACAGGACAATTGGTTCCCGACATATCCATCCAGAACAGTATCCGTTTCATGGAATACCTTTTGCCCATACGTAATGTATTCGGTCATGGGATTTTTCGGATCGAGATCGTCCATTGACGGCGGATTATAAGCCGCATCCCCGCCTTCATTTTCTCCCCCGCCCTTTTTACTGTCAGCGGCCTGCTCATTCGTCTTTCCTTCCGTATTCTTGCTTTGACTCTCTTCAGGATCTTTATGGGCATTATCATTGCTGCAGGCTGCAAATGAAAACACAAGCGCCAACATCAAAAAAACTACCCAAATTGGCTTCTTCCACATTTTTTCAACTCCTAAAATAATTTCATATAATAGCTTCTTAATTTTTTATCGAAATTATTCGCCGAGAAGTTTTTAACTCTTGCATTGCAAGATACCGTAATGTAGAGTATATGTATATCTTGTAATACAAGGTACCACTCTTCGCATCAAATACCTTGCAATACAAGCTACTGAAAGGAGCCTTCTATATGGCTGATACGACACAAATGCTCAAAGGGATCCTGGATGGATGCCTTTTATCCATCATCAAAGAGGGCGAAATCTATGGGTATGAATTAGCCGCCAAGCTAGAGTCCTATGGCTTCCATTCTTTTAGCGAAGGGACGATCTATCCCCTGCTGCTGAGGATGCAAAAAGAAGGCCTGGTGAGCACAACGCTAAGGAAATCCACTGCTGGGCCGAAACGTAAATATTACACATTGACCGAAAAAGGTGAGCAGGAATTGGAGCAATTCATCATCCGGTGGACGCAGCTGAGCGCCTCGGTGAACAATGTATTGAATAAAGGCTATTTTCGTAATGATAGTTGTTAAAATCCTAAAGCCAATTTTAACGTAATACAAAGCTATTTTGTAGGTCGGTATTAAGTTGGTATGCTCTTTTCTCATAGCAAGAATCTACTTAAAGAAGAAGCATAGTTCATTCACTTCTATGGTGTAGCCAATAGCAAAAAAGTTTGAGAAAAGAGCCTAAACAAAAGGGGGAAATGATGGGATGGTCTCGAAAAAAGCGGAACAATTTTTAGTGGAACTGCGGATGTATTTGATCTCAAAGGGGAAAAACGACCAGGAAATCAATGAAATCACCGAAGAACTTGAAGTGCATTTAATGGAGGCAGAAGCTGCCGGCAAGGATGTCAGCCATATCATCGGAGACAGTCCGAAGAATTATATGAAGAGCATCGGCGAATCAATGAAGACCGATTATGGTCAGTTGGCCGGCCTTGTTCCATTGATGATCCTGATGATCACAGCCTATTTAAGCATTGGGCCGGCAATCGAAGGGACGTTTTCCGTTTCTCAAGGCACCATCTGGTTTGCAATTATCATTAGCGGCATAAGCATCCTGATCTACGGTTTATTCTTATTCAAGGTGCTGCCAAAATTCTTTCATTCTAAATGGGGCTATGTTATTTTTTTCGGTATCTCTATAGCGACAACCGGTTTAATCATGGTATTCCTGCTCTGGTACCAAGCACAGGATTTCGAAACCACCTTTATTGCAACCCAAGCGCAAAACAACTGGATCATCGTCCTCTGTGCCGTGATTTTCATTGGTGCAGCACTTTACACCAAAACCTGGTTCACTGTCCTGATTCCTTTATTTATATCCATTGGTTCAATTGCCACCCGATTCATCCCGGAAGAAACAAACAATGATTCCCTGTACATCACGATCACCATCCTTACCTTTTTACTTGCATCAGCTGTGTTAATCGCCATCTTTTTTTACCAGAGAAAAAAAGAGCAAAAGGAAATTTAATATTTCAAAGGAGCTCAACTAAGTTAAGCTCCTTTCTGTATTTTAGTGGATCTCATGCTCAGGATAAATCAATTCATTGTCCACAAAAATCCTGCACTCAACGGTTATTGCACCGCCGAGGCTGACTTTAATATGCTGGTTTGCACCAAGAAAAATTGGATGCACCTATGCACAGCCGAACTGGTAAAAATCAAAGAAAATTTCCAAGTCGCCAATAAAGTTGTGAACATCGCCAATAAAATTATTTTTTCGCCAAAACATGGCAAGCATGTCCAAATAGGAACGCTAATGCCTTTCAAACAAGGATGTAAACAGATTCTATACTGAAATAGAACAACATTTTTTAAAAATATAGTCTTGAGCACCCTTTTCATGGTCAAACTGCAGATAATGATGGCATTAACGAATAAGCAGGGTTTCACCATGAAGGACTTCGTGAACAATTGTCGTATATAATAAGGCTAAAATCTATAGTCATTTTGAGAGGGTGAACGCATGGCGCTGAGCTTTAAAATCGCTGACGAAACGGAGCTGCACGAAATCTATGAATATGCTGGAGTCAACCGTAAGGAAGCAACAAATCACGATTCGGAAGATAATCAGCAAAAAATGATTGAAGCATATGAGCATTCTGCGAAATATAATGCTTATTTTGTTTGCTTGATGGATGGCCACACACTTATTGGCTGGGTTCAAATTGATAAAGCATTCGATTACTTAACGGGGGATGAAATCGGCTGGATCAATGATTTATATGTAAAAGCGCCATACAGAGGCAAAGGCTATTCCAAATTATTGATGGAAGAAGCGTTTAAGGAGTTTCGTAAAAACGGATATAGCGATGTAAGGCTGAACGTTTATTCACACAATGAAAAAGCAATGAAGTTATATGAGAAAATGGGATTTAAGGATGTCAGCAAATTCATGAAGATTTCTTTATAATTTCAAAAAAACGCTGTTGAGGCTTCAACAGCGTTTTTACTTCTATCCCACAATCAATCTTTCTTTCGGATAATGGCACTTTGGCTCTGCTTTTCCACGGTTGAACAAGAAAATGAAGGAAAGGATCCCGATTCTTCCGATAAACATCATGGCAATGATGACGACTTTCCCTGCGTAACTCAGATCAGGTGTAATCCCCATTGACAAGCCAGTTGTTCCGAAAGCAGAACTGACCTCGAACATGATTTCCATCATCGAGAACTTCTCTGTTGCATTCAAAATGACCACCGCCGCAAAACAGAGGATGATCGCCAAAAAGCTTACGACCACTGATTTCCGGACATCTTCTTCATGCAATTCACGGCCAAATACCTTGATCGAGTTATGCCCTTTTGCAAAGTTGATAATGACCAATAATATTACAGCGAAAGTCGTCGTCCGTATTCCCCCGCCCACCGAGCTTGGCGAAGCCCCGATGAACATTAAGAAGCACAGAAGCAGCAATGTCGGGTCAGAAAAATCACTGACATTCATCGTAGCAAGGCCGCCATTCCTGGTGGATGACGATTGAAACCAGGCAAAGAAGAAGGATTCATGCCAATTATAATCTTTAAAAAAGTGATTATACTCAAACAGCAAGATGGCGAATGCACCGAAGAACATCAGTGCAAAAAAGGTCAAGGAAGTCACCTTGGTATACAAGGAAAAATGGGTTCGTTTGTGTTTTTTGCGATTCAGGAAAAATTCCTTCAATTCGACCAAGACAGGGAATCCAATCGCACCCAGGGTCAGCAGAATGATGTTCACAGTCTGCACAAAGTAATCATGCGCAAACGGAATCATCGAGCTTCCCGTAATATCAAATCCCGCATTGGTCGTTGCACTGACAGCCGCAAACGCTCCCTGAAGATACGCTTCCTCCCATGTCGGAAAATACCCTAGAAAATAAGTCCCTAAAATCGACGCTCCCAGTGCTTCAATCAACAGGATGATAATCAAAATCTGCCTCATCAGTTTGACCAGGCCCGACATTTGGGATTGGTTCTGGTCCGTCATGATTAACTGCCGGTCTTTAAGGCCGATTTTTTTTCGCAGCACCAGCCAAAAAAATGTACCGAGCGTCATGATTCCGATTCCACCAAACTGGAGGATGAACATTAGGATAAAAATGCCGGTTGTGCTGAAGGTATCCGGCGTAGACACGACAGCAAGACCGGTTACACTCACCGCACTCACTGCTGTAAACAAGACATCAATGAATGTCCAGCTCACCCCCGGCTTCAACGCGATTGGCAAGCTAAGTAACGCAGCCGAGATCAAAACAGCGAAAACATAAAACAAAACAATGATCTGAGCCGGCTTTAAGCGATTCTTTCTCAAAATATTGACCAAAGATACCCCTTCTTTACTTTTCAACTTATACGGGATAGAATCCCCATCCCTTAAAAAACCACAAAAAAACCATCCCAAATAAAGAATGGCCATAAGACCCTTCTCCCAACCGCGCTTACGGAGTTAGCTGTCGGATTAGGGATTGAGAGCATCCCCTTTTAGCTGCACACGCTAAAATTCACCCCAAGATAAAATCAATTTATCCAAAAATGGTTCCCCCGCTCATAGGATTCAGCAAAAAGGTTTGTTATTAAAATGAATACATTTAAATTACTCCTATATCATTTTGGTGTCAATGCCCATTTTACAGTTTAGCCCAGATTGGAGGCGATAGGACAGTTCTTCCGTCTAACTTAGGCAAGATACGAGCACATATTGATACTACTTTAGTAAATACTAATGCTGATAAAACGATAACTGAGGAGGAATCCATAATATGCAACAGAATCAACAAAAAGCAAAAAGCGGCAATGCTGCAACTGCCGGATTTGCAGGCACAGATGCACAGCAAGTAAAACAGCAAATCCAAAAAGATGTACAGGCAGGCCAGGGAGCGATGACCTCCCGGGAAGCAGGAGCCATGCGGGATTAAAAAACCACTTTAGAGTGGTTTTTTCTATGTTCATAATCGTTTTGTCCATTTTTGTACTTCTCATTGCTCCACTTTTTCTAGCTTCTTTCTTAACACCCTTAGCCCTGATTAATCCCAGGACTATTTTTGACAGCTATTACTCTTAGCACCCCAAACCTGTCTAAATCCAGAGCTTTTCTTGACAGCTTTTACCCTTCCACCTTCAAACCTGTCTAAATCACGCGCTTTTTTTGACAGCTTTTCCGCCTTCAGCATCAAACCTGTCTAAATCCAGAGCTTTTTTTGACAGCTTTTCCTCTTAGCACCCCAAACCTGTCTAAATCAAGAGCTTTTCTTGACAGCTTTTTCCCTTTCACCATCAAACCTGTCTAAATCACGCGCTTTTCTTGACAGCTTTTCCGCCTTCAGCATCAAACCTGTCTAAATCAAGAGCTTTTTTTGACAGCTTTTCCTCTTAGCACCCCAAACCTGTCTAAATCACGAGCTTTTTTTGACAGCTTTTCCTCCTCCACCCTCAAACCTGTCTAAATCACGGGCTTATTTTGACAGCTTTTCCGCCTTCAGCATCAAACCTGTCTAAATCACGGGAGTTTTTTGACAGCTTTTCCCCTTCCACCCTCAAACCTGTCTAAATCACGCGCTTTTCTTGACAGCTTTTCCCCTTCCACCCTCAAACCTGTCTAAATCACGGGCTTATTCTGACAACATTTCCTCAAAACACCGCAAACTTGTCTGAATCCTTAATCGGGAGATCAAGTCACGTAAAATATTAAGGGACACGAGAACGTCTCGTGTCCCATCCAAACCTACATATTCTTGCTCTGCTGAAGAAGTTTGGACTTTCCTGTGCGTTCCCATTCTTCTACTGTCTCATATGCTTTTTCTGGTGTGTATCCTTTTCCGACAAGCACGCCCATTAGAATGAATTCCTGCAGGATGTGGGTGGCGTTGATTCCTCTTTTCACGTCCTCCAGTCCTTCTTGCACTAAAAACTCGGTGTGTTTTACCCATTCGTCCGGGGTCTTTCCAAAAACCTCTGGAACTCCATTGCTCGCTACTGGTCTTTCCATTGCATCTGCATGGGTCACATGCACTGTACCAAATGGATGGTTTGGCGGAGCATAAATGGAGTATAACTTGAGTGGAGTATTGCCTGTGTTGGTCACGTTATGCCATGTTCCTGCGGGAATCATGATGGCGGAATCATCGGCGACATTGGTTTGGAAGGTCAGGTTATCTCTGCTTTTGCCCATTTGGACAATTCCCTGGCCTTTCTCAATCCGCAAAAATTGATCGACCTTCGGATGGATTTCCAAACCGATATCGTCGCCAACCTCGATGCTCATCAAGGTGACCTGAAGATGTTTCCCTGTCCACAAGGCTGTCCGATAATTCTGGTTTTGAATCGATGCTTCATTGATATTCACTACATACGGGTTTGGACCATAATCCTTTAAAACAAGTTCCCTGTAAGGATAGTGGAAAGAATGATAACCATTCGCCTGGTCCCAGTTTACGCATTGTCTTCCATTATTGTAGTACATCGGCCCATTGACATAATAAGGGTAAAGATTTGAATATCCATAGTACATTTTTGCTCAATCCCTTCACAATTTCTCAGAATATCCTATGCACTTGTGACGGGAATGTACTTAGCAGGAAAAAGGACTGCCTAAAAACTGCATGTATTTCTTGCCCTCGAAAAAAGCCCCGACAAAAAGTCAGGGCTCCTCGTTATTTCCTATGCATCTTGAACTCTAAAAACAACTCATTGTAAAAAGCAAGGTTTGCCTGGCCGAGATTTTCATAGACCTCAAGCTTCTCTGTCAGCTCTGCCGATGGATAGAATCTTTCATCCGTCACCATCTCTTCTGGCATAAACTCAAGTGCTGCTTTGTTCGGCGTCGAGTAGCTCACCCATTCAGTATTGAGCGCGGAAACTTCCGCATCCAGCATAAAGTTGATGAACTGGTGCGCCCCCTCGACGTTCTTGGCTGTCTTCGGGATGACCATGTTATCGAACCAGAGATTGGAGCCTTCTTCCGGTACGACATAATCCAGTTTTTCATTTTCGGACATGATGTCGGCGGCGTCACCGGACCAGACGAGTCCGATAGGTGCTTCTTCATTCGCCAGCAAAATCTTGATTTCATCACCAACGATGGCTTTGATGTTCGGCGTCAGGGTGTCGAGCTTCTCTTTTGCCTCGCGGAGATGGGTTTTGTTTGTATCGTTCAAGGAATAGCCAAGGCTGTTCAATCCCATACCCATCACTTCACGCGCGCCGTCTACTAACAGGATTTCATTTTTCAGCTCAGGGTCCCAGAGGTCATTCCAGCTTTTAAATCCCTTTCCGTCCAGCAATTCGGGATTATACACAATCCCAACTGTTCCCCAAAAATAAGGAATTGAGTACTTATTGTCGGGATCGAAGGGTAGATCCATGAAGCGTTCGTCGATATTTTTCAAATTCGGCAGCTTCGAATGATCAATCGGAATCAGCAGGTCCTCTTCCCGCATTTTTTCAATCATATATTCGGAAGGGACAGCAATATCATACGATGTTCCGCCCTGCTTGACCTTCGTCATCATCGCTTCGTTCGAATCGAAAGTTTCATATACGACGCTGATGCCCGTTTCTTTTTCAAAGCGTTTGATGAGATCCGGGTCGATGTAATCTCCCCAGTTGTAAATCGTCAAGGTATTGTCGCCTGAGTATCCCTGGGTGTCATTCAGCTTCGAAATCGCCACAAGCACCAGTGCTGATACGATGGCAATCGCGATGAAAACGCGGACTAATTGCTTCATTTCTTCACCCCCACTGCGTTTAGCTTCTGGCGCTGCGTGATGAAGTAGTAGACCACGACCAGCAGGATCGTGAACAGGAATAACAATGCTGATAACGCGTTAATATTCAGGGATACGCCGCGGCGTGCCAGCGAGTAAATTTCGACGGACAGTGTACTGAAGCCGTTGCCTGTCACGAAGAATGTCACGGCAAAATCGTCCAGTGAATAGGTCAGCGCCATGAAAAAGCCAGCCATGATGCCAGGCGAGATGAACGGCAGGATGACCTTCGTCAATACTTCCCAGGTGCTTGCCCCCAAATCCCTCGCAGCGTCCACGAGCGATGAGCTCATTTCCGACAGCTTCGGCAGTACCATCAAGACAACAATCGGCACGCTAAAAGCAATATGAGACAGCAGCACCGAATAAAATCCGAGCTTATAGCCGGAAATGGTGAACAAAATCAGGAACGAGGCCCCGATGATGACATCCGGACTGACGATCAGGACATTGTTCAATGACAGCAGCCCATTGCGGATGGATCGTTTTTTTACCTCATGGATCGCCAGTGCCCCGATCACACCAATAATCGTCGCAAACAGCGCGGACAGCAAGGCGACGACCAGTGTATTCAGCACAATGATCAGCAAACGCACATCCGAGAACAATTCCTTATACCAATCAAGCGTGAAGCTTTCGAAATGATACATCGTTCCGCCGCTATTGAATGAGTAATAGATCAGGAAGAAGATCGGTGCGTATAAAATGAAGAATACAATCATCAAGAATACGTTCGCTAGTTTAGATGTTTTTCGCTCCACCTTACACACCTCTCTTTCTTGTACCAGTAACAGCCATGATGGCAAACATGATGATGATTAAGAATACCGCAATCGTCGAACCCATTCCCCAGTCCTGCGTCACAAGAAAATGCTGCTCGATCGCCGTACCAAGCGTGATGACACGGTTTCCGGCAATCAGGCGCGTCAGCATGAAGAGGGACAGCGCCGGAATGAACGTGACCTGGATTCCTGATTTTACCCCTTCAATCGTCATCGGAAAAATAACCCTCGTGAATGTCGTCCACTTTGATGCACCCAGATCATTGGCCGCATCGATCAGCGTCGGATTCAATTCATTCAGCGAATTGAAAATTGGCAGGATCATGAACGGGATAAAAATATAGACCGATACGAAAATAAAACTGAAATCGGTGAACAGGATCTGCTGCGTGCCAATCCCGATTGCTTCCAACAATTGATTGCTGATGCCGTATGTCCCGAAAATCCCCAGGAAAGCGTACGCTTTTAACAAAAGATTGATCCATGAAGGAACAATGATCAGCAGCAGCCAGAGCTGTTTATGCTTTGTTTTTGTTAAAAGATAGGCAGTTGGATAAGCAACCAAAAATGAGAAAAAGGTAATTAAGAATGCGTACCAGAAGGAACTCAGGGTCATCGTCAAATAGACCGGCGTAAAGAACTTCTGGTAGTTTACAAGCGAAAAGTCACCGTTAATATCCAGAAATGAATAGTAGACAACGAGCACTATCGGCGCGATAACGAAAAACACTATCCAGAGTGTATAAGGCAGCGTGTACCATGAACGTGTCAGTCTCGTGTTCATTTCACTTCTCCATCCTCATATGCTTCGAGACGCGCATCGAACTCCTCTTCCGTTTCGCCAAGGCGCATGACGTGGATCGCTTCAGGGTCGAAATAGAGTCCAATCTGGTCACCCACTGCCGCTTTTTTAGTAGAATGGACGAGCCATTCATTGCCCTCGTTGTCATAGCAGCTCAGCTCATAGTGCACGCCACGGAACAGCTGGGAATCGACTTTTACCTGAAGCTTGCCATTCTCCGTCTTCGTGATCTCAAGATCCTCAGGACGGATGACGATTTCAACCGGCTCACTCGGGTTGAAGCCCCTGTCGACACACTCGAAACGCTTGCCGGTGAACTCGACGAGATTGTCTTCAATCATCGTGCCTTTGACGATGTTCGACTCACCGATGAAATCAGCGACAAAACGGTTGATCGGTTCATCGTAAATATCCGTAGGGCTGCCGCTCTGCATGATTTTCCCCTGGTTGATGACGAAAATCTCATCCGACATCGCGAGCGCTTCCTCCTGGTCATGCGTGACAAAAATGAACGTAATGCCAAGACGCTGCTGCAGCTCGCGAAGCTCATACTGCATCTCCGTCCGCAGCTTCAGGTCAAGCGCCGATAAAGGCTCATCCAACAGGATAACCTCCGGCTCGTTGACAATCGCCCTGGCGATCGCCACACGCTGTCGCTGTCCGCCTGACATTTCACGAATTTCACGAGTCTCATAGCCTGATAGATTCACAAACTGCAAAGCCTCTTTTACCTTCGCTTCAATGACAGCATTCTTCATCTTCTTGATCCGCAAGCCGAACGCGACATTCTCAAACACATTCAAGTGAGGGAACAGCGCGTAATCCTGGAAAACCGTATTCACCTGGCGCTTATTCGCAGGCAGATCATTGATCCTCTTTCCATTGAAAAAGATGTCCCCAGACGTCGCCTCCGTAAAACCAGCGATTAATCTAAGAATCGTCGTTTTCCCACAGCCCGACGGCCCCAGCAGTGTATAGAACTTCCCCCGCTCAATCTCAAAACTAACATCGTCCAGAACTGGGGCATCATTATCATATTGCTTTGTTACATTGTTGAATTGAATAATCGTAGAATGTCTCATTATCGAACCCCCTTCTCATTTTGCTTCATTCCAATAAAAAAAGGCCTAAAAGCCTTGGTAAATAAATAAGTAATTTGGCATTCGAAATAATTATACAATAGGGCGAGGAAAATACAATGGCCGAAAAATTACGGGCTTTTCTTGACAGCTTTTCCTCCTTACACCGCTATCCTGTCAAAATCACGACCTTTTCTTGACAGCTTTTCCTCCTAACACTGCTAACCTGTCAAAATCCTGACCTTTTCTTGACAGCTTTTCCTCCTAACAACGCTAACCTGTCAAAATCACGACCTTTTCTTGACAGCTTTTCCTCCTAACACCGCTAACCTGTCAATATCCAGACCTTTTCTTGACAGCTTTTCCTCTTAACACTGCTAACCTGTCAATATCCAGGCCTTTTCTTGACAGCTTTTCCTCCTAACACTGCAAACCTGTCAAAATCACGACCTTTTCTTGACAGCTTTTCCTCCTAACACCGCTAACCTGTCAATATCCAGGCCTTTTCTTGACAGCTTTTCCTCCTAACACCGCCAATCTGTCATAATCCAGGCCTTTTCTTGACAGCTTTTCCTCCTAACACCGCTAACCTGTCAAAATTACGAGCGTTTCTTGACAGCTTTTCCTCCTTACACCGCTAACCTGTCAAAATCACGACCTTTTCTTGACAGCTTTTCCTCCTTACACCGCTAACCTGTCAAAATTACGAGCGTTTCTTGACAGCTTTTCCTCTTAACACTGCTAACCTGTCAAAATCCAGACCTTTTCTTGACAGCTTTTCTTCCTAACAACGCTAACCTGTCAAAATCCAGACCTTTTCTTGACAGCTTTTCCTCCTTCACCATCAAACCTGTCAAAATCCAATAAGAGTTCAAATCCCAAACAAAAAAGCTGCCTAAATGACAGCTTCAAACCAAAACAACCCGATTACTCCTGATCATCGAGTTCTACGAAGTACTGGTCTTTCCTGTAAGCTACGGCTTCCATGGTGGCGACAGGATTTTCTTCGTGGAAAATCTCGATTCTGTAGAATCCTGTCCGGAAGTTCCGCCTTGTTTCTGTCGCCCTTGCCACAATTCTCTCGCCCGGTTTTACCGCTTCAATGAACTGGATGGTGGTGGATAGCCCTACCGACGTTTTCCCATAGGCATTGCAGGCTACGGAAAAAGCGTGATCGGCTAATGCGTAAATCACCGCGCCATGGACGGTTCCGTGTGCGTTGACCATATGGCTTTGCACATCGAGCACAGCTTCCGCGAAGCCCGCTTCGAATTTTGTTAACTGAATGCCTAATGACTGCGCGTATGGATCGTTTTTTACCCGCTCCAAAATTTGTTTATAGTGCTTGTCATGGATTTGGTATTCATCAATTCTTTTCTTCACAATGGCCTCCCCTTAAAATCAGTCCCTCTCTCTTGCTCTTTGTGTGTCCCTGATATTCTTCTGAACCGTGATTGCTGCAAATAGGCTAAGCACAAATGACATGCCGTAGAATCCTTTTTCGCTTAGGACGATACTTCCTGCATTATACAAGCCAATGGCCATCAATGAAATCGATACGATCAGGGCAAACCAGCTGATGCCATAATAGATGCTGGTAACCGGTATTCCCTCTTCCTTGTCCCGGACCGCTTTTTGCAATGATACCGATGCATAAAGTCCAAATATCAAAACAGCAAAATAATAGCCTTTTTCATTCAACTCCATCGCTGCGTTGAACAATCCGATCAAATAAGCAGATACTCCAACCACGAGTGCCGCCCAGGAAGCCCCCTTGAACGCCGAAGTCGGCTCTCCCTCTTTCCTTTCCACTCTTACCTTCGGCTTACTTTGCTCGCCTTTATTCAATAAAATCTCCTGATCATTAGACATTGTTGCTCTCCCCCTCTTTTACCTATATAAATAGTGCTTATGCATAAATTCATTATATAGAAATTTATGACAAATAATAGGTAAAATTCTCAAATTCGTGATTTTACAGCATGGACAAAAAAATCATATTTATTCCATAAGAGGGGATAATACGTTGCGAGGTGAGATTATGGATAATGACAAGTTAAAGCTTACTTCGTCTGAAATAGGTTCCTTGTGGGGCGAGTATGTAAACGGGACAATGATTGATGCAGTGAACAGATATATGGTCACCATTATTGAAGATGAGGCAATAAAGGGCATCTTTGAGGACGCGATCAGTACATTCGCCCGCCAAAAGAAGCAGCTCACAGAATTCATCGAGAATGAAGGGTTTCCTGTTCCAATTGGATTTGGTGAAAATGATATCAATATCGGGGCTGGCGGGCTGTTCTCTGATATTTTCTGCTTGAATTATTTACATATCATGACCTTGCACGGATTGATCGGGCACACCACCGCACTAAGCGTATCAGTCAGAAAAGATTTACGGGAATTCTATGATTCGTGTGATAACGATGCCAAGAACATGTATCACCAGACAATTGAACTATTGCTTGAAAAAGGTAATTTCCAGAGAGATCCTCTATTTTATCCTGATAAAAACCCTAGCTTTATTGAGAGTGAAGATTTTACCGATGGAATTTTTGGAAAAGGAAGATGTTTATCTGCCACGGAAGTGATCAGCATTTCTTTCAACATCAAGAAGAATATTATGGCCAAAACACTTTCGATTGCTTTTAGCCAAGTGGCTCAATCAAAAGAAGTCAGAAAGTTCCTAGTGGAATCAGAGAAAACCGCGGACCAGCACATCCAAAAGTTTACCAGCATTATGCATCATGATAACTTGCCAGTTCCCCGTTCATGGGAAACAGAAGTGACAACTTCTACAGATTCCCCATTTTCAGACAAGCTCATGATGTATCACACAGGATTCCTGTTCCAAGCCTCGCAAGTCTACTACGGAACAGGATTGGCATCTGCCATGCGGACGGATTTAGTCACAACGTACGAAAGCATCATCCTAAAAAATATAATGGTGACCAAAAAGTGGTTTGATATCATGAAAAAGCACAAGTGGCTGGAACAACCCCCGCTAGCGCCAAATCGAAAAGAACTCTCGGGTGAAAATTAACGATCAAATGTCCTTCCGTATCGGTTGGACATTTTTTATGGCTTTAAATTCAGGTTCAACCCGGCCCTGATCTCTATCGCTGAATCGTGACATGCGGCTTACTGAAATGGCTCGTTCCTCCGCTCCCTACCAGGATGTACCCGTTTTTAGGGAAAAGAGCCAGCCTATTTGAACCATCAGAAAGGATCAGCTCAACCGACGCTTTATTCTTCAGCGCGATATATTTAACATAGCCAGTCTCCGTAATCGTCGTCTCCCAGTTGTCGTCAAATTCCGCCCTCAACACACGGTTGGAATACGTTTGATTCGTTATCTCCCTGTCCATTTACATCACCCCTCCCTTTTAAAAAAATGCTCTCGATATTTTATTCACGATTTAAATATTAGAATAGACAGGTACACACTTCAGTCCACAAAAATAAAGGAAGCCACCTTTAACGGCAGCTTCCCTTCCATTTCACTATTTCATCTTAGCCAGCTTACTGTTGATTTCCGAAATCTCCTTCTCCACCTCATAAAGATTCTTCTGCATCCGATCCCTGCGAGCCGTCAGCACACTCAACTGCTGCTTAAGCTCCTCTTTGGTTTCACTCAAAACATACAGACCTCCAATGCATTTAAAAAATAAACCACGACGCTCGATTCCCGAGGGACCACCTTTTTCAGAACTCCCATCTTATTATTTACATTTATTTAATGTAAAGCAGCATTGAAAAACGGAAATCCCTTAAGTATATTCAACGACCAGCCTCTAGTTATTAAAAGGCAGCTTCTATAAAGAGGCCCTGTCAGTTTTTTTGTCAACACTCTGTTTTTTGACGGTCATCTGAAACAGGTGGCTCTTCTTGCCAGCCATTTTTAATCAGGAGTCGGGCAAACTGTGATAACACTTTAAGGTCTCTGGAAATTGCTACCTCACAATGAACGATTAAATCAGCTCTCATGCTGGTAATCGCAGCATAACTGTAATAGGATACTGCCATATTAAATAGGCTGCCTGCATGAAACAGCATTAGTTTGTCTGAAAACGGTGCAATCGAAGAATCAGTTATCTCCGAATCCAAGCTCGGAGGAATTCGAAGGTTATTTGCTTGCAAGAGTGATGAAAATAACCCAATATGTTTATTGGTTACTTGCATACCCTTTTCCATGAACTTTCGTACTTCATTTGATTTACATACTTTACTGAACCCCAGCATAAGTCCCTTTTGCAATATCGTTTTTTTCAGATTAAAGAAAATGTTTCCACTTTCAATTGTATTTAGTTGTCTCTGTTTCCCAATAACATCCGTCACATAATTGATATCTTTTATGTAACTTACTTTTTTTGGAGTCGAAAAATAGGGTGATTTCTCATATAAACCCTTTGATAGCAGAATATCAACCGTGATGTTATAGAGATCCATTGCTTCGTTTAAGCATCTGTAATAAAAATCCCTTACATCTTTTCTTGACGATGAATTAAATGCCATTGGATATAAGGAACATCCATGCATGGACATACTATAAATATATATTAACCAAAAATTTTCAGAAAACAATGGAGGAGCGTCTAAATTCACGTCATCTTTGGTAAAACCGTGAGGAATCGGAAAGTTTTCTTTATTGAAAAAATCTTGGAGATCTTTAATATGTTGAATTGATAACTTCATAGCGAATTCAAGAGTTGAAACTATTTCCTTATCTTTTACACACTTCAATGCATATTCTAAGACGCAAATTGACATTGTTTCACGAATATAATGAATCCATAAATTCGTTATTTCCGCTGATGTCATCCTATTTTGGTCCACTGAAATAACTTCCTTTCTTTAGAAGATACTTCATTTAAATTCCCCCCAAAATGGAAATCCATTCATCCCCGTACCGGTTTTGCCTGCCCAATAAACGAAGTAAAAGGAACCTCCTATATTGAAAGTTCCCCGGCCAACGCATATTTAGAGAGTTGTATTTACAAGCATCGCAATCTCTACAAGCCAAAAAGACAGGCTTGTGATGGTTCCAATGACTTGATAGTAGGTCGAATCCTCTGGTGAGGAATACAACCCATTCGTATAAATAATAATAGCCTTCACTCACTCCCTGTTTTTCAGGATAAGCTATCTTTCTTACGCGGCACGATTTTTAAAAAACCGATAATGCAAAGGGCACCGATTCCTTTTACAATACAATTTCCAATCAATGAATCCTCCACCGTTACGCCAATAAGCAGACTTCCTATAAGCAACAGTATAAAACTGACCAAGGCTCTGATATTACACCCTCTCCTACTGCGAACACGCCCGGATTAATAAAACCACACCCAAAACCATCACGACCGAAATGATATTCACCAGACACCCACTGCTTGGGGAGCCTGTAACCGCTCGTGCCCACGCGTTGTTCAGGGCGGCCCCTGGATTTTTCCGCTGCTCCTTTAATTTCAACCGCTCTCTATTTTCTTCTGACATATAAAGCCCCCCGATTTGTATAAAAAGGCGATAGCGGCCAAAACACAGCCCTATCGCCCATTGAACAGCATCATTTCACATCTACGGAAATACTTGCTCTTTTTCTCGCCCGTAAAAATCTGACGAGATTCAAAATAATTGTTTTTATGACAGCATATGTCGGCACAGCCAGCACCATTCCCAGGACACCTGCCAGATTCCCGGCAGCCAGTAAAATAATGATGATTGTTGCCGGATGGGTATCCAGTGTTTTACCAAGGATCAGCGGAGAAAGAAGGTTTCCTTCGATTTGCTGAGCCACCAGGATGACCACTACGACCAGCAACGCCTTCGTCGGTGAATCGAAGAAACCAACCAGCACGGCCGGCGCTCCGCCGATAATCGGCCCGACATACGGGATAATATTTGTAAAAGCGACGATCAAAGCCATGATCAGCGCATAGCGCAAATCGATGATCATATAGCCGATAAAAGCCAAAATCCCAACCGCCGAAGCAACTGTCACCTGTCCCTGGATGTAGGCAGACAGGGTTTCGCCCGTTTCCTTCAGGATCTTCAGCCCCTCATCACGGTACTCTTTCGGAATAAACTTTGACACAGCTTGAGGGAACCTGTGTCCATCCTTGAACATGTAAAATAGTAAAAACGGCACGGTCACAAGAATAATTGCTATGTTGGTAACGACGCCGAGGAAGCCTTTCAAGCCACTCGTCAGCTTGTTTGGCAAAGTATTCGCATACTCTATCAAGCGCTCCTGCACCGTATCAATCATTTCCCGCTGCTCATCCCTGAAGCTTTTAAACTCAGAAGAACGAACTACATCATAGAAATAATCAGTCGTCTTGTTGGCGAATTCAGGAAGGTCATTAGCAAGCTCGGTGGCCTGCTTGGAAACCGCCGGAACCAGATTCCCGATTGCCAGGACAAGAAGCGCCCCGAACACCACATAAATAATCAAGATCGCAAGCACTCGCGGAACCTTCTTGCGCTGCAGAAAGTCAACCACCGGATTCAGCAGGAAATAGAGAAAACCGGTAATCAAAATTGGAAAAAAGATAGTCGAGATAAAGATTCCGATTGGTTCAAACATAAAGGATATCTTCGTTGAAACATAAATAATGGACGTGATAAGCAAAATTTGAATCAGCCAAAACTGCACTTTCGATTTATTCAATGTATGTACCTCTTGCCTTAGATTATTTTGGTAAAATTATAGCAAAATTCAGAGCTAAAGTATATCGATGTCTCGATTTTGAGCTTCGATCTCCACACTCAATTTCTTCCTTAGCATCGAAATGGAAATTGGCGTAATGATCGTCATGACACCAATCGTCGTGAATGCAATCCCCCAATTAAAATAATCGAGCAGGATCCCAAAAATCATCGGTGAAAAAATCGTTGCGCTAAAACCCATAACAGATTGGATTCCCAGTGCGATTCCTGTGATTTCCGGATCGGATACTTCTGTAATCATCGTGTTATAGATTGGGGAATCGGCGATGATGGTAAATCCATAGACGAAAACAAGCGGAAGCAAAATCCACATGCTTGCGGGTGTCAGCCAGCCAATCGACAGCGAACAGGCGATGCTGATATAGATGAACAATTTGATCGATTTTAACCGGCCAAACGAATCAGACATCCTGCCCCCAATGAAACTGGCAACCCCGCCAATCATCACCACAAACGCTCCAATAAAATTGCCAACCGAAATCGCATTCGCGACACTATGGGTCTGGAAGTAATACACCATAAAAGGCCCAATCCACGCCCACATCGCATAAAGCTCCCAGCAGTGCCCCGTGTAACTGATATTCACTAGCAAATTTCTTCTGGTCAAGACCCGTTTTAACAGCGTCATACTCAAACGCTGATTATGAATATGGATATTTTCCGGAATCCTTGAAAAGTAAATAAGCGAAGCAGCAAGGATTGCAGAACATGAAGTAATGAAAATAACACCCTTCCACCCCACCAAGTTAATGAACAAACCAGAAACCAGCAGGGAAAATCCCGAGCCGACCACAAGCGAGCCAACAAAAAGTCCCAGGGCCGCCCCACGCGCCCGGTCGCTCGAAGTCTGCGCGACAATCTTCATTCCCGGCACATAAATCCCCGCAATCCCTACCCCCGAAATAAATCGCAACAATAAAGCCGACCAAAACCCTTGCGCCAAAACGCTAAAAAGAATACCCGATAGCCCAGCGATCAGAGCTCCATACATAAACGAGTACTTCGGATTATAACGATCACTCAAGAAGCTGTAAAAAAACACCGCCGCCACATAGCCAATATGAAAAAAACCAACGATTATTCCCGATTGCGTCGAGGACAACCCCCACTCCCTCTCCACAACCGGCATCACCGCAGAAAAATTAAACCACACCTGCATTGCCAGAAATTGAGCAAACGATAAAGTCCATAACAAACGAGTCAAACCCATCACCGCCTCTCTCTTTTAACATTAAAATACCGAATTTTCGGAATTTTAACAAGGTGAGTTTTTCCTAGGGCAGTTACCCATCAAACCTGTCCGAACTCCCACTTACTTCGGACAGCTTTTCTGCATTTCCCGCTAAACCTGTCCGAACTCCAGCTTACTTCGGACAGCTTTTCTTCGTTTCGCACTAAACCTGTCCGAACTTGGACTTACTTCGGACAGCTTTTCTGCATTTCCCGTTAAACCTGTCCGAACTTCGACTTACTTCGGACAGCTTTTCTGCATTTCCCGCTAAACCTGTCCGAACTCCGACTTACTTCGGACAGCTTTTCTCCGTTTTCCACTAAAGTTGTCCGAACTTGGACTTACTTCGGACAGCTTTTCACCTCCAGCACCCAAACCTGTCAAAATTACCTCACTTTCTTGACAACTTTTCACCTCCAACACCCAAACCTGTCAAGATCCCCTCGATATCCTCCCACCAACCACAATCCAAAGCAAACCAAAAAAACCGTTCAGAGTATCTCCTGAACGGTTTCCAAATCGAAATTATGCTGCTGGGTTTACTTCTAGTTCTACTTTGATCTTGATGTCTTTACCAACCAGAACGCCGCCTGTTTCTAGTGCTGCATTCCATGTAAGACCGAAGTCTTCACGGTTTACCTTTGCTTCTGCTTCGAAGCCGTATACTTCGACGCCCCATGGGTTTGTGCCTTTGCCGCCGTATTCGACATCGAATGTGACTGGCTTTGTTACGTCTTTGATTGTCAGGTCGCCAGTTACTTTGTAATCGTCGCCATCGCGAGTGATGTTTGTTGATTTGAAATCAATTGTTGGGTAGTTTTCAACATCAAAGAAGTCTGCTGATTTCAGGTGGTTCTCGCGGTCCTCGCTGCGTGTGTCGATGCTTGCAACATCGATTTTGAATGTGATTGAAGCTGTTGTTAAATCTGCCAGGTCTGCTGCCTCAACATCAGCTGTATAAGAGCCGAATTGTCCTTTTACTTTTGATACCATCATGTGTTTTACTTCAAATCCGATTGCTGAGTGCGCCTGGTCTACTACAAATTTAGCCATTATAAATTCCCCCTGTTTTGTTTTTATCTCGAATTCGAGATATGATTCTAAAAAAATATCTCAAAACTAATTATTTTTAATTCGAGATAAATTTATCATGAATTCAAGGTGACTGTCAATACCTTATCAACATTTTTTTTAGCAGAATTAAAGTTACTGTTTATCAAATTTTATAATGCTTTTCCCTCCTTCCCTTTCAGCCTGATCTCTTCGATCCTCCACTTTTCCGTCATATCGTAAAAGCCCCCACCTTTTGACATGACGAATTGATAATTGTTTTCCAAATCGTCAACGGTAAGATAAGTAAGGACAATTTTTCTTTTTTCAACATTAAACTCGCTAAGGTCCAGGACTACACCAGGGTTCCAATCATGAGTACGATATTTAAAAGTAATAGTGCATGGACAATTGCCAGCACCATCAAAAGTGCCATAACCTATGAAATTTTGATGCAATATTAATTCCATCGCTTCTTCATTATTCCCCGCCGCTTTAAAAGCTTCAACAACTTCGATCACATCCAAAAAGTCCTGATATGAAACAGCGGATTGCGCTGCGGCCATTTCATCCTCCAAGGTTGAAAGATTCCCGGCCAAAGTATCATTCTCATTCTTCAGATCATCCGCGATCCTCGACCGGTTTTCGACCTCGATTTCCAGACTGGCAACCTTCTCTTCTAACCGCTTTTTGTCCTCCGCCAACCTCGAAGCCGAATCTGCTGTTCTGGCATTATCCAAAAGAGCAATCACTGTGATGACCAATAAAATAATGAGTACTGAGGTAACGTAATTTTTCTTCCCGCCCACCATTTTCACCCCAATTGCCTTTTTAAAATTTCACGTTGACTTCTTCTGCGTCCTCCCAATTCGGATCAACTTGAGGAATGTATTTTTTCAATTCATCAGAGTAATCTTCAGGCTCTACCATGTTGAAAAGCTCAATATTCACCTCGGTATCATCTTTTTTCAATAATCCAAGGTAGCTCGATGACCCTCTCCAGAAATGGTAAAAGCCTTTAATTGACTTAATCTCTGCCGATTCCAGGTCTGATTTGATCCATCCATCCTCAACTACAAAAACCACTTTCGGCTTGATTAAATAAATCGTCGCACGAACGAAAATCGGGACAAAGAACAAACACCCGATTCCAAATGCTATCAAAATCCAATTAAGATTTAGGACGCCAAACAACAATGCCAGCAAACCCGGAACTGCGAAAACCGCTGACGCTAAAAATTTTACAACCAGCCTTCTCCGCCTCATCACTACCTTCATACTTTTGCCACCTTCCCATAGACATTTATAGGAAAATTATAAACTCTCATCCTTCCATTTTCAAAAATTTTCCACAACATCTACAGCAAAAAATCCGCCCTCGTGTCGAAGGCGGATGCTTTTACGATCTCAGTTCAAAATAATCCATCGTGGAAGTCTCTTCAAAACCGCATGATTTATAGAGGTTAAGCGCATTGGAATTGTCTGCCGCTACCTGCAGCATGATTTCCTCTGTGTTTGCCTCTTTCAGTTTTTCGATTGCCAGCAATAAAAGTGCCCGTCCGTATCCTTTGCGGCGGTGCTCCGGCAGTATGCCAAGGCCAAAAATCGCGCCAAGCTTCGAGGTCACCTGCAGATTCACTTTCCCGATGATTTGTCCGTCTTTTTCAACAAGGTACGAAGTCATCCCCCGCTTTTCCTCTTCCTCGGGAAGAATCATATCCTCGGCTTCGACACTTTCTTCGTCATCATTAAAATAAATCACATTTTGCCTGGCAATCTCCTTCGCGTCCGCATTCGTCGCTTTCCTGAAAGCGAGACCTCCCCGCTTCTCTGTCGCAAAGCCCAGCGCCTCATTTTTCAAAAACATCTCATATTCCGTGTGCTTATATTGCGCTCCACTCCCGGCAATAAACCCTTGACCGGCAGCCGAATCGCGGTCACTTAACAGCAGCATGCTTCCTGAACCCCTGCGTTTCCACTCATTGACAACAAGCTCAAACAATTTTGAAAAAATCCCTTGGCGCCGATACTCTGGATCGACCATCCCATTTACTTCCCATGGTCCGCCAAAGCTGCCAATGCCAATATACCCAATCAGTCTCTCCCCATCGAAGTACATGAATTCATTTACTGCCTGAATGCCTTTTTCATTCCCGCCTACGCCCAGTTTATAATCAAGCTCGAGCTTCAAAGCAGTACGGTCATGTTCCATGCATCGCTCCTGGAGTTGGCCGACTATTTCATAATCATCTTCATCAATTCCCTCTTTTAATTTGATCCACGGTTTCCCGATTTTCCTCACAAGCAGCACCCCATCTGTATAAAATCCCCACAATAAAGGATGTAACCATGATAACAAGCGGAACCGCCATACTGCGGTCTACCCCTTCCATGATCCCAGCCACCATGATTCCCAACAGCATAAAACCTGATAGGGTAAAATAGACTAAAGACTGATCCTTCTTCTGTTTGGTCGTATATTTTATTCGCTTAAACACCGGTTCACACCTCTTTCTCCCAAGAAAATTCTAACAAACCATCATGTAAAAATAACATCCAGAATATTTTTTTAAAAAACCGGTCTAAAACAGTGAAAAAAATAAAAACAGCATGCTAAATCTCATATGATTTTTAGCATGCTGTTATTGTTGCCATAAGAATTTATGCCATTTGAACATTAGAGTTTGCACTATCATTAATACGCCATGATCTTGATGCACAACAAATGGTCCGGCTTTAGATGACAGTCCTTGTCCAACAAAGCACCCTCTAAATTAATAATGAAATGAATACGTATTGTATATTGTCTTCTTACTCACGAGCAGCTTAATTGAAACCAGAGATAAAGATTGTAAATCCAATGTATTAGTGATAGCCTGTACAGACATAGTGTCTTTTCCTATGTAAAGGAGTAAATACACTATGCTTAGTAAGGATGAACACTTACTATTTATAAGAGAACTTGGACGTTTACAGAACGAGTTAAAATACTGTAGCGATGACCAAGTAGGGAATGCTATTCAACAGGACATTCTACTACTCCTAAACGCATTATCTTTGACTGCTAGAAATTAGCAGTTTTTTTAATTCCGTCCATATGTATAAATACACTATCTTACTAAACATTCCTGCTTTGTATGTTCAATATGACTCTTTAGCTTCTGTTTCTAAAATTATGGAGTGACATTAGGATTAGAGATGATGTGGCAAATAAGAGGATAATCCCTACCCATAGTCACATTCCACCATAAATACCTCGTATACTCCTTCAACAAATGGCTCCCAGTCATACTGGCAGCCATTTCTATTTAAAAGGGGGATTTTACAAAGGTTAAGCAGCGTTGCGTTCGACGGCTTCTCCGCGTTTGAATACAGTTTTGCGGATGAATGGAACAACCCAGCGGTCCAATCCGTATTTACCGGCGTTGAAGCCAGCAGCCAGGATGATGAACCCGAAGAAGATGTCAGTTGGGTTGTGAGATACGGTTCCGGCAAGGAAGAAGCTGAAGTTCATCACAAGTCCAAAGAACATCGCGGCAGTTGTCAGTGTTCCAAGCAGCAATCCAAGTCCGACAAGGAATTCCCCCAGCGGGACGATTGTATTGAAAATATCAACATTCGGGATCGCGAAGTTTTCAAGGAAGTTCACGTACCAGCCATACACCATATTTCCATCTGGACCTTTAACCGGGTTTGCGACAGCTCCTTTTAAAAAGCCTGTAGCGTCGAATCCAGGGCCAGTCAATTTGCCCCATCCAGCAGTCATCCAGTTGTATCCAAGCCATACCCTAATGACAGTCAATATACCAGCAGCAACATTGTTTTCTCTTAACCATTTAGCAAACATGTTCCTCACTCCAATAAGTTAATTAGTATTATTACACTCTTAAGATATCAAATTCATCTTGAAAATAGTGCGTTTTGTGAACAAATTCACAATTCCGTTGAAATCTTTTGAACGAATGGTGACAATGGCGTTTTTAGAGGACAATTTTTAAAAAGGCTGCCTTCTCTTGACTATTGATGATCATCTTTCTTCCGCAATCCAACCAACTTCCGTACAACAGGAAGAGGCAAAACTTCCTTCCTGCCCCCTGCATATCGCTCCAAAATTTAGACATCATAAAGATGACTAAACCAAACTAGGAGTGATCTAGATGAAAAAATCAATCATCATTGCAGGATGTGCAGTTTTTACAATGGGCCTGGCCGGATGCGGAGCGAATAATAATGCAGCCGAAAACAATCGTGACCAGCAGGTAGAAATCAACCAGGTTAGACGTGGTCCTGTAGCTACCGAGGATAACAGACTTCAGCTTGCTGACCGTACGGAACGCCAAATTGAGCAGATGCCCGAGGTTGATGATGCACGGGTCATCATCTCCGATAACAATGCGTATGTTGGAGTAAGACTGGCGGACAATAACCTCGACAACGATGGAAATGCTCAGGTCAATGATGCACTGGATGGCAATGGCAGGACTTTTGCCAAAAATGGCCGCGTTGACCAGGATGACAGCTCAGCCGGGAATGATGGCATTATTGACGGGCAGGGCGATGCTGGAAAAGACCGCAGGAATGATGGCAATAATGGTGCCAATATATTGGGCAATGGAAATGACAATGACATGAATGGAACAGTCCGCAATAATGGCAAGACAGTAACTTTATTGGAAAAGCAGATTGAGCAAAGAGTCCGCCAGACTAACAAAGGGATCGACAGAGTTTATGTTTCTGTTGACCGCACCGCTTATAACAGAATGGGAACCTTCGCCGATGATATCCGCACCGACAGAAACAGGGACGGCCTGTTCGAAGATTTCCGCAATTCGATGGACGATCTCTTCAGAAGATAAAATCAAAAGCATAGGATTTGCTTCCTATGCTTTTTTGCTGCCCATTAAAAACAGGAATTTCTCCCTTTCCTCGCGAAATATATCTTAGATCTATACTAAGGGAGATTAACATGGTCGTTGACACTGAGATAAAAGAGGAGATCTTTGAAGCGGTCACACGCTTGTTTGGAATCGAAATTCAAAGCTGGAATCCAATCCATTTAGGATATAAAAACTTAAAATGGCAGGTCAAAACAACTGCCGGCGATTTATTTGTAAAGCAATATAACAAGCAGCGATATCCGGAGGAAAGGGTTCCCGGCCTGGAAAAAGCACTGCAGATTCAAAACATGTTGTACGAGGAGGGCCTGCCGTGTCCTAAGCTTTTTCCCTATAAAGGGAATTTCGTCTTAAATACGGAGAATGGCGAACGCTTCGTTCTCATGGGTTTTAATAAGGGATTCACCCTCCCTCCAGGCAGCGCTAACTCCTATCAAATGTATAGTCTGGGAAAGGTCATTGGCAGGATGCACGTGCTGCTTGAGAAAAATATAGCCAGGGAACCGCTTCATTGGGATCTTTTATCAAAACCTGAAATGCTGGAAAACTGGAATGAGAGATATGAAGAAGCCATTGCTCTTGATTGCAGCAAAACCCTTCAAAATCTGGAGATACAAAGAAGGATTCTCGCGGAAAACGATACATCCTTATTTACTCAATGTGATAAAGGCTGGGCACATTGGGACTTGTTTGCGGATAATATTTTATTCAGCGAGAATGGGGTTTCTTCAATTCTTGATTTTGACCGGATGAATGTTGTCTATACCGATTTTGATATTTCACGGCCGATCTTGTCATGCTGCGTTGATGAAAATCGAATGAACGTGGATGGCGTTTCGGCATTTGTCAGAGGTTATCGGGAGTACAAGCCCCTGCCTTTTGCACAACTGATAAAATCGATAAAACTAACCTGGTGGAGAGAAGCTGAATGGGTCCGGGTTGAGAAGCCTGGAGACTCCACGCCCCTTAAACGGTTCAGTGAAGAGAATGTGTGGATAGCGGAAAATTGGGATTGCCTGGAGGACTTGTTTTCAGGAATATAAAAATGCTGCCAGGATTTCCCGGCAGCACGATTTATGAATATGGGGGGAGTTAACTCTGGTTATGCTGCGTTTCGGACACCATCTTCACCGCGTTTGAATACTGTTTTGCGGATGAATGGAACAACCCAGCGGTCTAATCCATATTTACCAGCGTTGAAACCAGCAGCCAGGATGATGAATCCGAAGAAGATGTCAGTTGGGTTGTGAGATACAGTTCCGGCTAAGAAGAAACTGAAGTTCATCACTAGGCCGAAGAACATTGCGGCAGTTGTCAGTGTTCCAAGCAGCAATCCAAGGCCAACAAGGAATTCCCCTAGCGGCACGATTGTATTGAAAATATCGACATTCGGGATCGCGAAGTTTTCAAGGAAGTTCACGTACCAGCCATATACCATGTGTCCATCTGGACCTTTAACCGGGTTTGCGACTGCTCCTTTTAAAAATCCAGTAGCGTCGAATCCAGGACCAGTCAACTTGCCCCAGCCAGCAGTCATCCAGTTGTATCCAAGCCATACCCTAATCACAGTCAAGATACCAGCGGCAATATTGTTCTCTCTTAACCATTTTGCAATCATGTTCCTCACTCCAATAATTTAATTATTATTATTACACTCTTAAGATATCAAATATATCTCGAAAATAGGGTTATTTGTGAAACTGTTCACATTTCTGTTGAAATGTTTTGAACGAATTTTGACAGCCTTTCATTTTAGGGATCCTTTTGCTTCTAAAAGCACCTTTATGATTGCGATTCCAGCCGCATAAGGGTCCCCTTCTTCTCTAAATACATCCCCTTTCTTGCCTCATAAGGGTCCCTCTCCTCACTAAACGCACTCTTTCTTTCCCTTTCCAGCCATATAAAGAGGATTTAAACCGGCAGTTCTAGAATGTAAAAAATACGAGTCATGATTAGTACGTGGAGGGAGGATTTTTAACGTGTACGAACTGAAAATAAAAGAAAATGATCATAGTGTCATCAGCTTTATCGAGAGTGTAGAAAGCCCAAAGAAGCGTGACGATGCGTACAAATTATTGGATATTTTTACAGATACGACAGGATATCAAGCTAAAATGTGGGGGCCAAGCATCATTGGTTTCGGATCCTACCACTATAAATATGAATCCGGCCATGAAGGCGATGCCCCGCTTGTCGGCTTTTCACCGCGCAAAGCCAAGATCAGCTTGTATTTTGCCACTGGCGACACCGAAAGAGAGGCTTTGTTGAGGGATTTCGGCAAACACACCTCAGGAAAAGCATGTGTGTACATCAACAAAGTGGACGATATTGATACTGAAGTATTGAAAGCACTGATTCATCAGTCTGTTGTCTTTTTAAAAGAAAGATACCCTGCCAGATAAGGAGGAATACGAATGGAACCTGTAACAATCCCAGATCTTACTGCCAGGCCATATGGCTTCACCGTTGAAAGGATCATGAGTTCCCCGCCTGAGGTTCTTTTTGAAGCGTGGACCGAAAAGTTCGACGAATGGTTTGCGGCCCCCGGCACGCTAATTATGAAGGCCGAGGTCAATTCAGTTTTTTTCTTTGAAACAGTGTTTAAATTGGACGAAAAAAGTGAGATACAGCGGCATCCTCATTACGGAAGATTTCTGCAAATCGTACCGAATCGCCTGATTGAATTCACCTGGCTGACAGGTGCAGGTGGAACAGAGGGTGCAGAAACAGTGGTCACGATTGAATTAACATCTCATCAAAATGGGACACTTTTAACCCTGTCACACAAAGGTTTCCCTAATGAAGAATCAAAAAGCCGCCATGATTCGGCTTGGGAAATGATCCTTGAACATCTTGATGAGAAAATGAGATAAATGGTTCCCAATCTCCCCTCCTGCAACAAAAATGTAAATAACTGGTCTTTTTAAAGACATATAAAACGGGAATTAAAAGGGCAAGAGTAGTTATTTTCAGATGGAGGGACCGATGATGAAAAAATCGACCAAAAATTTTGTACTGGCTTCCTTGCTATCAGCGGGCGGCGCTGTACTTCTGACAGCTGCCTACCGCAAGAGCCAGCGGGATGCGATACGTTTCCTTGAGGATACCGACATGAGGAACAGCGCGAAAATTGACCAGATGGAAAGTGTCGATGCGGGCATCGATCCCGCGGAAAAAGGGCTTACCCAGCTAGACTCTGCGATGCGCGCTGAGTGGATCGCCAATGGATTCCCGCAGACTCATATGGAAATGGAAGTATTGGAGAAGGAAACAGATGTTGAAAACAACACGAACTATGCACCGATGTAAAAGGTATAAAAAGAACCTCACCATTGTCTGGTGAGGTTCCTTTTACGCATCATGCACAAGCCTGTTTTCTTTTTTACCATGTAAAAAGTAATAGAAGACAAAACCTATGAGAATCAGCGGCACCATGGCAAGATACAAGCCGTTATAACCATAATTCGGCACCATGAAGCCGAGCAAGAATGGCCCAACACCTATGCCCATGTCCATTGCAATGAAAAACGTGGAGGTTGCGAGTCCCATGCGGTGCGGCGGTGTCATTTTGATGGCAACCGTCTGGGCGATGGATTGAAAGTTTCCATATCCTAAACCGATCAGCGCTGCAGCTGCCAGGAAAATCAGACTGGAACTGACCTGGCTCAGGGCATACATTCCGACCGCAAATAAAAGCAATGCAGGGTATGCCACGCTGTTTGCGCCTCTGGCATCCATCAGTTTGCCAGTGAATGGCCGTGAGAATAAAACGGCGATCGCATAAACGAAGAAGTACATGCTGCCCACCTCAACAAGGCCTGCCTCTTTCGCATATGACGCGATAAAAGAGAGCGTTCCTGAATATGAAAGCGCGATGATGAACATGACAATCGATACCGGAAGGGCATTTGGTTCAAAATAATTAGCCAGGCTGAACCTTCTGCTTTTCGTTCCATCGGCCTGGTAGTCCACGACCGGTTCTTTGATTGTGAGTGCAATCGGCAAACACGCAGCACCGACGACCAGGGAGAATATGAACATGCTTATATAACCAAACTCATTGATCATCGCCAGGCCAATCAGCGGGCCAATGGCTGTAGATAAAATCACACTCAAGCTAAAATAGCTGATCCCTTCCCCTTTCCTGCTGGCAGGAACAACCTGCGCCACAATCGTTCCGGTTGCTGTCGAAGCAAACCCGATCCCAATCCCATGCATGAAACGGATGACAAGCAGAAAATAGATGTTAGAAGGAATGAGATAAAGAGCAGATATAAGAACAAAAAACAGAATTCCTCCAAGCAACATCTTTTTGCTGCCAATCCTTGCAATTTCTTTACCGCCATACAATCTGGCAAAAAGAACCCCAATGATGAAAATACTCGAGGCCAGCCCCGCCATACTGCTGGTAGCGTCGTATGTATCGGCAGCGTATGAGGCCATTGTCACAATCAAAAGATACATCGACAACATAATGACGAAGTTCACGACCGAGATTGAAATAAAATCCTTCGTCCAAAGTTTTTCTTTTGGCATCAAGCTTCCTCCTCGCTTTACTTGTTGAATGCAATAGTCTATTTTGCTTGATAAAATTATTTCGGAAAACGAATTAAATTATAACGCTTTAACATGGATGTGTCCAGAGCCTTAAGTATCTGCCTGCATGCAACCATACTTTTAAAAATGCTATAAACCTTGTAGAGGTGGAGTTACCATGATCAAAAACATCACGGACAGCGCCACTAACCTCCCTTCCGAGCTGATGGCGAGATATGACATAACCGTTGTTTAGGATTATCTGAAAAAAGCAGAGCTGACTCCACAGGAATTTTTTCATAAAATGTTTGCTTCTAACGAGCTGCCAAAGACGTCAAAGATTACTCGGTACATATGCCGGGAAAATGGGATGATAATATCTTTTTAGACGGGATAAAATAAGAATACTTCAGCCACGCCTCCCCTCACACCACAGTTTTGTTCCAATCATAAGCGGGTAGTTTTATTTATTATGAAAGGGGAGTACATATGTGGAATGCAGCATTTTGGGGAGCAGTGTCAGGATCTGCAGTATTGCTAGGTTCCCTGGCAGCAATGATTTTTTCCATTCCTAAAAAGGTCATTGGTTGGATCATGGCCTTTGGCACAGGTGTCCTCATTGGCGCCGCTTCCTATGAACTTTTAGGAGATGCGGTTTACGAAGGCGGAATTTTCGCAAGCAGCATCGGGTTTGTCGCAGGTGCTTCTATCTTCACTCTGCTAGATATACTAGTATCCAGAAAAGGAGCATCCGACCGGAAACGTTCCGGCAAGCAGGCAGCTGAAAATGCAGGAATTGCGATCTTTATAGGGACAGTCATGGATGCCATACCAGAGTCGATCATGATTGGCGCAAGCCTTCTTGAACAAAATACTGTTAGCTTCCTTCTCGTCATCGCCATTTTCGTCAGCAACATTCCTGAAGGACTTTCCAGTACAGCAGGATTGAGGAAAAGTGGATATTCACGCCTGAAAATCTCAGTGATGTGGGTTTCCGTCCTGGTGATTGCCACGCTTTCTTCCTGGTCTGGCTACTTTTTTCTCAAAGATGCCTCGGAGGCTTTCATGTCTGGAATCTCAGGATTCGCAGGCGGCGGCATTATTGCCATGATCGCATCCACGATGATGCCAGAAGCTTACGAAGAAAGCGGACCCGTCACCGGCCTGATCACCGCGCTTGGTCTGCTGGCTTCATTGGTTCTGCATCATCTGTCATAAACTATGCCGGGCGACAAGCCCGGTCGTTTTCTTGGAACTTTTCCTCTTTCTCGGGCACATATTCCCCTTTTATCTGACCCAACTCCTTCACTTTCCTCTTTTACGGTCACATAATCCCTTTTTATGTGACCCAACTCCTTCACTTTCCTCTTTTACGGGCACATAATCCCCTTTTATGTGACCGAAATCCTTCACTTTGCTCTTTTTCGGGCACATATTCCCCTTTTATGTGACCCAACTCCTTCACTTTGCTCTTTTACGGGCAGATAGGACTCTTCAGCATTACCGTTCCCTTATGTATCTTCCAAATCAAAAACCTATGAAGCTTCATCATCGAGAGCTATGTCAAGAAGCCGGGAAAGTTCAAATAAAGGCTGCCAGCATCATACCGGCAGCCTTCACTCTTTTATTCAGTCATAATGTTTTCCATTTCATTGAATTCTTCTTTTACCGCTTTGCCTGGTCCTGTTGTGATTTTACTTACAACGATCACGGCAATCAGGCTCAGGAAGAATCCTGGGATCATTTCATACATGAACTCTGATAGTCCATCGATGCTGATCCAGATGATGACGGTTAGCGCACCGACAATGATTCCGGAGAGTGCCCCCCATCGGTTCATGTTCTTCCAGTATAGGCTCAGGAGCATGACCGGTCCGAATGCAGCACCGAAACCAGCCCATGCGTTACCGACCAATGAAAGTATTGTATCGTTTGGAGTGTATGAAAGCGCGATTCCGACCAATGCTACAAGCAGCACGGCTGCACGTCCAACAAATACTAATTCCTTGTCCGATGCTTCGCGGCGGAAGAACGCTTTGTAAAAGTCCTCCGTCAGCGCACTTGATGTAACAAGCAGCTGAGAAGAAATCGTACTCATGATCGCAGCTAAGATCGCAGCGAGCAAGAATCCCGTGATATATGGGTTAAACAGGATGTTTGCAAACATGATGAATACTGTTTCAGGGTTATCAAGTGCAACATCATTTACCTGAACATAAGCTATCCCAACCAGTCCTACTGCCAAAGCACCGATAATCGATACGATCATCCAAGTCATCGCGATTCTTCGTGCAGGCTTAAGCTCTTCTACAGAATTGATTGCCATAAAGCGTACAATGATGTGAGGCTGGCCAAAGTAACCAAGACCCCATGCCAATAGTGAAATGATTCCAAGGAAAGTCGTCCCCTTGAAGAGATCCATCATTGTAGGATCAATTGCACTTACTGTTTCCATGACATTTGTTGGTCCTCCAAGTTCTGTGAAAGCAACCACAGGCACCAAGACAAGCGCAAGGAACATGATGACACCTTGTACGAAGTCAGTCAAACTAACAGCAAGAAAGCCGCCGAATAGCGTATAAATGATGACGACACCAGCTGTCACGAACAATCCCGTACGATAATCAAGCCCGAATGCCGATTCGAACAAAGTACCGCCCGAAACAAAACCCGCTGAGGTGTACAGCGTGAAGAAAATGATAATAACAACTGCAGAGACAGAACGCAGAATTTTAGTTTTATCTGAAAAGCGGTTTTCAAGGAAATCGGGGATTGTAATTGAATCATTTGCCAACTCCGTATAAGTTCGAAGTCTTGGAGCTAAAATGAGGTAGTTCAAATAGGCACCAATCGATAGCCCAATTGCGATCCAGGCGCTGGAAATACCCGAGGCGTACATTGCTCCAGGCAAGCCCATCATCATCCAGCCGCTCATATCAGACGCACCTGCTGAAAGAGCAGTTACCGACGGCCCAAGACCTCGCCCTCCAAGCATATAGTCTGACAGATCAGACGTTTTGCGGTATGCATACAATCCAATGAGGATCATTGCAATAAAGTAAATCCCTAAAGATATAAATACTTCAAAAGTCATGAAATCTCTCCTTTTCGTTTTCCCTAAACGAAATAATTAACATAGTGGTAATATACTCAGGCATACAAAAAAATTCAGCCGAACCACACTGAAAAAATCTTTATGTTAATTATGCCGTCCAAGTTTTTTTTGCCCTCAGGGGGCTTACGGTTATCTAACCTAACAAACATCCTGAATTGTTTCAAGGATGTTACACCTTATTTTGAACAGGCAAAAACCGCGCCCTGACTAGTCCGTTGGGAATGGAAGCGCTTCCAAAATTAATAGAAGTAAATATATTTAAAAAATTCAGAAATGCTTATTCAGCGACTGTGCAAGTAATATTTATCCAAATTAAAACTCCATGAAAGCAAGGAGTTTTGATTATAATCCACAATTGAACAGTCATTTGCAATCACGGCACTTTCACATCAAGACAGACAAAATAAGGCTGCTCAATGTGATGAATGACTAACCAGGTAAAGCACCATGAACAAACTGCCCATTCCAAGAACAATCAGACTTGCATAAAACAATTTTCGCGCTAAACCTCCGATGAAATAGATGTTCAGCAGAACATAATAAATAAAGGCACTGCCGGCGATGAAAAGCAAATATTCTTTAAGGTACCCGACTGGCATTGGGTTAGTGATACTTGTCAGTACTAGCCCTCCAAATATGAATAGACCGATTATATTCATTACCTTTTTCAAATCTGAGTCCCGGTCCTTCTCATTTTTCGCATTTAGCTGAGTTTTCATCTTCCACCCCATTAATCAGACTTACTAAGTTCTACGATTTCAAACATCAAAGGTTCCAGTAAAAAAGAAAAACTACCCTCTTCCCAAGACAGGCACCCTTACCAATACATTTCCCCAGCATATCCTATATGGAAAGCAAATTATAAAGGAGGGAGTTTGATGAAACTATATTTAGATCCTGGCCACGGCGGCTCGGATCCTGGCGCGCAGGGAAATGGTCTCCGTGAAAAGGATTTGACCCTCGATATTGCGCTTAAACTCCGTTCAATACTGGAAAATAACTATAAAAACGTTGAAATCAGGATGAGCAGGACAGGCGATGTCACGAAAAGTCTGGTTCAGCGTACTGATGAAGCCAATTCATGGGATGCTGATTTTTATCTGTCGATCCACATAAACTCTGACAATGGTTCAGCCAGCGGGTACGAGGATTATATCTATAGCAGCCTTTCAAATAATTCATCAACCGCGAATTACCGCGATACCATCCACACTGAAGTCATGAAACTGAACCAGCTCAATGACCGCGGCAAGAAGAATGCCGATTTTCATGTCCTACGAGAATCAAAGATGGATGCCATGCTCTCAGAAAACGGCTTTATCGATAATGCCCAGGATGCCGCCCTCATGAAGCAGGAATCCTGGCGACGCGATGTTGCCCGGGGACATGCCAATGGCATTGCGAAAGCATCCAATCTGACACCGAAGGATAATGTCGATCGGGAAGAATCAGCGACCGATAGCGTACAATCTCTACACAAAGTGATTGCCGGTTCTTTTAAGGATAGATCGAATGCTGATCAGCTAGCCGCAGACCTGAAAGCAAAAAGGTTTGAAAGCTTCGTAACAACTGCTGAGATTTCAGGCGAGACCTGGTACCGTGTACAAGCTGGGGCCTTTTCGAATCGTGAAAATGCAGAAACTCTGATCAAGCAGATT
The DNA here is from genome assembly GCF_007678455.1 of Cytobacillus oceanisediminis 2691. Lineage (GTDB taxonomy): Bacteria > Bacillota > Bacilli > Bacillales > Cytobacillaceae > Mesobacillus > Mesobacillus oceanisediminis_A. The sequence goes on from NZ_VEEP01000010.1 coordinate 77,451, forward strand.
GAAAGCCAGGGAATCGATGCATTTATCACGACAGACTAATATGTATGAACAGCCGGATCCTTCCCGGATTCGGCTGTTTTCATGCAGTTACTGCTCGTAGCTTTCTTCCAGCTCGGTGATGAGCTTACCGACATATTCAACTGCCTCATGGATTGGTTCCGGCCTGGACATGTCGACTCCTGCCTTTTTGATTAAGTCCAATGGCTTCATCGTACCTCCAGCCTTCAACACTTCGAGCCATTTTTCCACTGCCGGCTTGCCTTCTTCAAGTATTTGCCGGGAAACCAGCGTGGAGATGGTTAATCCGGCAGAATACGTATATGGATATAAGCCCATATAGTAGTGTGGCTGATGCATCCAGGTCAGGCCGGCTCCTTCATCCATTTCAACAGAATTTCCCCAGAAATTTTTCAAAACCTCCAATTTTAACTTGGATAATAAATCTGCTGTCAACGGTTCTCCCTTTTCGGCCAGATTGTATACCCTGCGTTGGAGCTCTCCCTCAAGCAGGTGGGTAACAAAATTATGATAATATGTCCCCAATAACTGCAGGATGACCCAGCGCCTTTTACGAGTGTCGTTTGTGTTTTTCAATAAATGATTTCCAAGAAGCATCTCGTTCATCGTTGACGGCGCTTCGATAAAGTACCTAGAGGGGCGGGTGTTCGTCATCCTCTGATTTTTACCTGCCAGGTAAAAATGGCCGGCATGGCCCAATTCATGGGCGAGTGTGAATGCGCCGCGCATCGTATCTGGCCATGTCATCAAAACGTATGGATGTGCGCCATATGGACTCGAGCAAAAAGCACCCGTACTTTTCCCTACATTGTCCGCATAATCAACCCATCTCTCGGAAAAAGCCATCTTGATCATCTCGCTGTACTCTGGCCCCATTATTTCTAACGCTTCTTTCACTGTTTCAGCCGCTTCCTCGTAGCTAGTCTCTATTTTATAATCCGGGTCCAAAGGGGCTTTAAGATCGGCGTTTTTCATCTTATCCAGGCCTAAGACACGCTTTTTTAAATTTGCATAGCGCCTCATATGCGGAGCCAATTCTTTCTGAATGACATCCAGCTGGTTATCGTACATCTCCTGGGTGACCTGCTGATCATGCAGAAGCATTGCCGTGGCAGACTCATAGTTCCTTAGCCTGGCCATTGTCACTTCTTGATTCACCTGGGTTGCGTAGGTTGCAGCAAAGGTATGTTTATAACGGTTCAAGGTCTTGTTAAAAGATTCATATGAATTCCGCCTTACCGTGCTGGAAGGTGATGAGGCATATTTTCCTGCATACAAAGCAAAAGATAAAGGAATTTCATTTTCCTCATCATCAATAAAAGGATCGAATTGCATATCAGACAATTTGCCGCGATTATAAATATTGTAAGGCGAACTGAACAATGAACCGAGAGCTGCCAGCGTTCCCTCCGTTTCCTCACTAAGTGCATACTGCTTCCGATCCTGCAGGTCGCTTAAATACTTTTTGAAAGGGTCTAATCCTGGCTCCTCATTTAAAAAACTCTCTAGTTTCCCTTTCGGAAGCTTGATGATTTCCGTCTCTGCAAAAGCCAGCTCCGCATTGACAATCGACTGGGCATCACTTGCGAAAGCCGCATCCTTCTGCCTTTCAGAATCGGAATGGTCAACCGATTGCCGCAAATCTGCATACATCGAGACAAGGTTAAGACGCTCCAACAGCTTCTCTCTTGCCTCAAGGCATTCGAGCAGTTCAGCTGCACTATTCCCAAGACTCCCCTTATATTGAGTAACTTTCGGCAAATCTTCCTTGACAGCCTTCAGTTCCCTCTCCCAGTCCTCTCTCGTTTCAAAAAGAGCCGTCAAATCCCATGTCTGTTCTTGATCCACATCCTGCCTTTTCAATCGTTCATTTGATTTCGTCATTTGCTCCCCTCCTCATTATTTTTCGTCTATTACAGCTATACCACAACAAAAAATCAATACACTTGGAATCTTTGGACGTCTCAGAGCAGTAAAAAGCCTGGCACTCAAACAAATGCCAGGCTTGGTCTTCACTGTCAGATTTCCATCGTCCATCTTTCTTCTTGCGTCTCTTTAAGCTGCTTTTCTGTCTCCTCAGGATAGACCGTCCGGAATTTATGATGGTCGGCAGGAATGATCTCAACCATTTTTGCGATCATGTCCTCAGGATCAAACTGATCCTTCAGTCCTTCTTCCTGCTTTTCCATATCCTCTTTCCTGGTAAAATTCTTCTCCTCATCGTACCACTTCCATTTTCCCTCAGCTGCACGCTTATTGAAGCCCGTTTCAAATGCTCCAGGGTTAATCGTCGCCACTTTCACATTGAATTCCGCAAGCTCTGACTTCATTGTTTGCGCGATTCCTTCAATTGCATGCTTGGTAGCCGTATAAGGTCCAACATAAGGCGTAGCCGATATGCCAGCCATCGAGCTCATGAAAATGATTTTCCCGCTGCCTTTCTTCACCAGCTTTCGCGCTGCGATTTGCACCGTTTCAAGCGTGGCAAACACATTCACTTCAAAAAGCGCCCGGATCCGGCCCATCGGCACCTCGGCCAGCGGCCCACCCTCATTGATCGCCGCATTCGCGACAAACACATCAAAATCATATTCACGGATCTGTTCACGATCCCGCTCATTGGTTATATCAAGCTTGAACACTTCCATATCAAGCCCAAGATCCTTAGCCTCTCGCATCAAATCCGTCTTCTGCGAAGTCAGCTCAGTCGTCGCAATCACACGGTGACCCTTTTTCGCCAGGCCCAGAGACGCTCCTCGGCCAAGACCGCTCCCGGCACCCGTGATGAAAATCGTTTTCTCCATGTCTGATTCCTCCAATCCTATAACAATAGTTCCCTCTTCCCACGATAATGTCAGACGAAACATAGAAGTCTTACATGTAAAAAAGCCCAGAGCATTAACTCTGAGCCTGTTTCTGCTTGCAATCAATATAGTGACTTGATTTTGGATACCGATCACCCTTCGAAAACCCAATAGAACAATAAAATAGATCCCCTTGTTCCGTGTCAGTATGAAGCACCAGAACCTTATAATGTTTATTCGCTTCATCCATAATCCTTTTTACCAGAAGGCTTCCGATCCCGTGTCTCCTATACGCCTTCCTTACATAAAACCTTCTCAGCCTGCCAATTTCCTTTTCATTCGAAAACGGGTCTTGATTCAAGCCGCCAATCGCAATCAGAGTACCTTCCTCACTGAAAACGCCAAACAACCCTTCCCCAGCATCGCTGAACGTATTACTGCCATATTTATAGTCATTGATCAACCTTTCCACAAACCGAAAGCCCTCTTGCTTGCTTTCAGTCACCAGGTCATCCAGCTCAATATCCAGCAGGTTATTTATTTGCTTGATCTCATATTTTCCGATTAAGTCCCCCTCCCGTTCAATCAATCATTTATTTGTTCCGCTTCACAACGCAGGCTATAAAAATACTGAATAATCTCCAATTCGTTTTTGATCGATTCCCTCAGCTTTATTAAAGTTCGCTTCCCTGCCCTCCGGTCGATCAACGCAAGAATTTTCACGACCATATCTTCGGATTTCAAAGCCTGATCTATTGGCAGATTCAAAAATTCTTCTACACTATCGTAAAAATCGTACTGTGCATAGATTCCTTCTTTTTTTACCAATTCGTGTGCTGTAACACCTATCTCACGATTAATTCCGGGATCATCATAGCCCATTTCATTCAGTCTGTGTAATTCACGATCCTTTCTATGAAGTCTTATATCAGAAGTAATCGTACACATATTAAGAACTTCCTTTTTATCCACTGTGACAAATGCCCTTCCCATCTGATCGTGTGCCCTTCGATAGTTAGTGACTGTAAAATTCACTCTCCCTTTAAGAGAATCGCATATTAAACTATCCAATCTTTTCTTCAACTTACTCCATAGTTGGCTGCGCAATTATGCAAGCTCCTCCTCCATAACCTCTTGTATTAACTCTTCCAAACTCCCAATACATTTCTGCACTTCAGGCAAATGATAGAACGTACTGGTTGTTTCGAAATGATCCACTTCGCCATTTGGTGAATATAGATAGATTCGTTTCCCAAGTCCAAGTGCTATCCCCATTTCGATATGGCTGCCTTTTCCTGCTGGCAAAAGAACGATCACGACATCGGCCTCCATGACTGCGGCCTTTTCTTTTTGGCCTATTTCTTTTAAGTCTTTAAATGTAGAGGCTCTTTCATTCCTCGTCCAATCATATGTCTGAATATAACCTCTATCGATCAGCTGCTTGCTGATATACCGAACTGCCTCTATGTTCTTAAAGCTCGATGCAGCGTAAAACTTTTTCACTTTCCTTTTCCCCCTCTAAAAAAAGACCGCCGTCCAAAGGCAGCCTACGCTATAAAACTCACTTCCAAACTTCCTCCAGCGTATCCCTGAAAAGCTGGTCCAGCTTTGGGGTGAAATCAGGCAAATCAATTTCAAGTGTTGATGCATATTCTCTTAATCGTGTAATCTCTTCGTTCAGGAATTCGTTGATGACATCAATTTTCGGTTCAAAATCCAGTTCATCCCCGCTTATTTTCCTTTTCAGCAAGGTATCAATCTCGCCCTTCAATTCCCCTTCAGGCAAAAGGTCCTCGAGTAGTTTCGGAAATTCTAATGGCGGGAACTCGTTGTACTTTTCAATCCATCGGGCAGCCAGGACCGGCCTTAGGACATAAAAATACTTTTTGATTTTCACTTGATCTCCCTGCAAGTACTCCCTGAAATTATTGCTCGCCATATTCAAATAATGGTGCAGGCAGGAATTCGGCGCGAAAACCTCTTTGCTTAGCTCCTTCATCTTGTCGACAGTTGAAAAATCCTCATAGTACACGATCCCTGATCGCAGCCATTCCATTAACGGCGGATTTGATTTTCTGAATAACTTCAGGGCCTTGGTCAGTTCCCACCCGGTGATATCCAGCAAATCATTGATCGGCAATTCGATCACATCTCTTTTCTTGCCGATCCCCATCTGGTCAATCGTCAGATAGTCTTCTTTTTTATGAACATAGATGAAACGGACATCATAATCACTATCCTTTGAAGGAAATTCCCAGGCCCTGCTGCCGGATTCAACTGCATAAAGGATTTTCACATCAAAGTCTTCTTCGATTTTTGTAAGGGATTTTAAAATGGTCTCTTTCAAAACGATTCTCTCCATTCACTTTGCTGTTTTCACGGCCCATCTGATGGCCAAAAATAGATACAGGATTGCGGCAAATATAATGACGCTGATCATATAAAAAACTGGACTATCATATTCCCTGTTGATTCCGTGCATCCTGTCATACTCTTCAGCTGATATAAAATATGACCTGATGCTCATCACCGTAAACAATAACAGCAGCAAAGCAAGAATGGCCTTTTTATGTAAAATCAACCTCTTCAAACTCACCCGGAAAGCCTTTGAAAACGCCACATTACCATCCAAACGATATCGATCGTTAAAAGGAGTCAGGAAATAGACCATCAGCCCGCCCCAGACAACTGCAAAGACCACTATTGCTGTGAGTTGCATTCAGATCCCCCGCTCGGTTGCTTTCCTGCCAGGTGTTTTTTATACGCAACCGGACTTTGCAAATGCTCCGGAATGATTTCTGACACCTGCTTCTGCTCCGAAACCTCCTTTATATCCGGCGACATGATCACCAGCCTTTTACGAATATCATTCAGCAAGTAAACCGCTCTGAATAAACTGCCTGCAATCACCCCAAATGCAATTACACCGCCAAAAATCGGCCCGATCACTAGTAAAAAATATCCCAGAACCAGGCTTAGTAAGATCGCTAATAACAAATACATGCCCGCTCTCTCCTAATTCAATAAAATGAAATTCCCTCGAAACTCTCTCTCATTGACCGCAATCCTCGTCGTCAAATCTTTAGTGCGCAGCACATACTCTTTTACACCGATAAATTCGGAATCAGCAATCAAATAGAATTGTGTCCCTTTCTTCAATCCCCTGAAATTCTTTTTAAGCATATATCTCTTCATTCTCGTTGCTCCTGTAGTTTCTCTTCGTTTATTTCAACAAAAAGAAGCGTGAATCCTGCTGATTGACGCTTCTGCTGGTAATATTCAATTACTCTAAAAGAAAAAATGCTGCCAGGATTGGCAGCATACATTCTATTCAATTAACGTGAAGCTTTCGGCGGCTGGCACACTTCGCACTTGCGCTGATGATTATCCTTGAACTTCTTGAATGATTTTTCGAAATTGTTGCCGCATTCGCATTTAAACAGTAGTTTTTGCGAAAAGCCATGGTACTCCGTCGTCAAAAGCTTACTCGCCGAATTTTTCTCTACAAACTCTTTAATCTTATCGATCGTCCATCGCTTGTTCATCTTTATACCTCCATATTTGAATCGCCAGGCGGAGGCTTATCAGGCATCCGTGCAATTTTGGGTGAAATTCATATAATCCTAAGTTCCTCATTATACCATGTGCAGACATACAATTATATAAACTGTTTATTCCTTATTATCCTTTTCAAGCAGCTCTATAATCCGATCCAGTTTTTGTTCCATGCTCTTCTGCTTGTCAGGCCCTATGACCAGTGACCGAACTGCATAGAAAACCGCCGCGAACATTCCGATTAGAAAAATGAAAAATAATAGCTGAAATAACAGATCCCCCATATTCATTTTACCCACCCTTTTTTACCCAATTTTATCATAATTTTGTGATACTCAGTTTTTTAATAGACCTAATCCATTTACATTCCACCCCTGCTGGATTTACTATTAAACTAAATTCTGGACAGGGGTGGTAATTTTGGGAAAGTTTAGAGTGGGAATAATCGGAACGGGTTTTGGCGCAAAAGTCCATGCACCAATGATGGACTACCACGTAGGGTTCGAGGTTGTAGCTGTATCGAGTGTATCGAGGGGCAATATTGAGGAAGCAAGGAACGCAAGCGGGATTGAAAATATCTATACTGACTGGCGGCAAATGCTTGAAGAGGAAGCTCTCGATTTAGTAGTGGTCGCATCTGCAGTTAATTTACATAAGGAAATGGTTAAAGCTGCCTTTGAGAAGGGCGTCCATGTAGTATGTGAAAAACCAATGGCTCTGAATGTTGCCGAAACAGAAGAAATGATTACGGAGAGAGACAAGGCGGGAAAACTTGGGCTGATCAACCATGAATTCCGCTTCCTTCCGGCCCGTACAAGGGTAAAGGAAATCCTTGAGAGTGGGAAACTCGGGGAAGTTTTACATGTCCGTTACTTGTGCTCATTTGCGAGCTATACTGGCCTGGTATCAAAACCCCGCGGCTGGCTGGGACAGGAAGAAAAAGGCGGCGGCATGCTTGGCGCGATTGGCTCCCATATGACAGACTCCCTTCAATGGTGGCTTGATAGCAAATTTAAAGAGGTGTTTGCGCAGCTCCCAATCCATGTTCCCAATCAGACGGATGATAACGGGAATACAGAACACCGTACAGCGGATGATGCTTTCCAGATCATCGGCTCACTGGAAAACGGCGCGACTGTAACACTGGAACTCATTTCTGCTGCGCGCAAAACCGAGAACACATGGCGTCTTGAAATATTCGGTACGGAAGGTACACTTGTAATGCTGGATGACAATAAGGTCCTGCTTTCCGCCGGAGATTCACCACTCGAAGAAGTTGACCTGGTGCCGGATATAGAAGCTCCTTCTGGTATGCCAGAGGTTGCAGCCCGATATTATAACGGCTTCCAGAGGGCTTTGGATGCGCTACATGAAACGCTGGTTTCCGGAGAAAAGCACCCCTATCTCGCAGATTTTGAGCAGGCACATTCGACACAAAAAGTATTGGACGCAGTCAGGGCCTCTGCTCGCGAAGGCAGGAAAGCAGAAGTGAAATAAACGATCCCAGTTTGGAATTACAGCCACAAGTATGTGAGGAAAAGTCTAAAGATGGCTCACATCCAAATTATTAATCAAACGTTTGATTAATAATGCCTAACGCTGTGGCCGATGGGAAAAATGGGTTTAATCAACCCTGTGGTTTTGCAAAATAACCAGGCATGAGTCCCATATCCAATTGGACTCATGCCTTTTTTATCCCGAGAAAGAAACCTAATCAAATATTAGGCTGTCGTTCTACATCTCACGAAGCATAGTATTCAATGTGCTTAATTCCTCTTCAATCGCGGCAAGACGCTTTTCCAGCGGATGGAGATTGCCTTTTACGGATTCCAATTTCTCGAGATTATGCTGGAGCTGCAGGTACTCATCCTTTAGTTCTACGATTTTGTATTCAATTTCTCTTTTATCCATTTCCATTCCCCCTGCTTTGACGTTTTCTTCCTATAGGATAGCATTCTCCAAGCTTTTGGGCACACAAAAAGGCGTACAGCATTGTACGCCCTTCCATCTGATTATTTATTCACTTTTGATAAAAGCGTGATGCTGTAGATAGCTGCGAGACCTACAAGAATGTAGACTACCTTTGCGATTGGGCTGTCCATGCCGCCGAAGATTCCTCCGACTAGGTCCCATTCAAATAATCCAACTAAAAGCCAATTTAGACCGCCGACAATAAGCAATACTAATGATAACAGATTTAAAGTTTTCAAGATAACACCGCCTAATGTATAATTTTTGTATAACCTTTCGAAATTAATTATACAAAACCTATACAAATAATGCAAACATTTTAGATAATATTTTCAGAAAGTTGATTTAACAACATTTTGTCTGTGTAATTTTTGTATAACTTATCTATAATGAGGAGTGGAGGTGAATAGTTTGTATAGCATTAAACAGGTTTCTGAACGATTGGATATTCCTGCGGTCACAATCAGGGCTTGGGAAAACCGCTACAATGTCGTTACGCCTAAAAGGACGGAGGGCGGCCACCGGTTATATAGCGAGAAAGATGTTGAAACACTCAAATGGATCAAGAAACAGGTGCATGAAAAAGACATGAAAATCAGTGATGCGGTCCGGCTTTTGCAGGAATCTGCGCCAGCACCTGCTACACCTCCATCTGAAAATAGTAAATTCAGCGAGTTGAAAGATGAGCTCTACAATGCCCTGGTCAATCTAGATTCCCAGAAAGCGAATCAGCTTACGGATCTCGCTTTTTCTTTATATGACTTTGAAGAGGTCTTCCATTTTATCCTGGTTCAGGTTTTGTATAAGGTCGGGGATGAGTGGGAGAAGGACGTTATCAGTGTCGCCCAGGAGCATTTTGCTTCGCAGTTCATCCTTAACCGCTGCAGCCAATTTTTGCGGGTCCTCCCTGTTCACCCGGCACTCCCAAAGGTACTGGCCTTTTGTCCAGAGGGGGAACACCACCAAATCGGGCTGATGGTCTTCAGTTTATTCTTGAAAAAGAAAGGCCATGACGTCATCTATTTAGGCCCTAACACCCCTCTTGAGGGATTGGCGGATTTGATAAAAATGAAGGACATCAGCATTGTGGCCATCTCGATGACCAACCCTTCTCCGATTGGCAAGCTGGAGGATTGGATTCGTTCTAGTCTGAAAATGGATCCATCCCTGAAATTCATCGTTGGAGGAAGCTGCGTCAAAGACTGTCCGAAGCTTGAATCCAAATCGGTCACCTACTCGCTCGGTTCCGACTGGGATGAATGGTATGCCTCATATATGCGATGATGTTTAACAAAAATGCCTTAGACAAGCTGACACTATAGAAAAGCGAAATGATAAGCTTGAACTGTAGTATTATGAGGGAGGATTATTTGTGAAAAAACTTTTACATCCAATTACCGATTGGGTCTCAACAAAGCGCGGCATGTGGATCACACTTATCGCCTGGCTTGTCCTGATGGTCGGCTTAAGTGCTGGTCCGATGCTTAGCGAGTACAAAACGACCAACTTTCAATCGCTTCCTGATGAAGCAAAATCGATGATTGCCGAGAAAAAGACGGAAAAACTTTTCCCGAACGAACAGGGAACGCCGGGAATCCTGGTTTTTCATAATAAAAATGGTGACATCAATCTGGATGAAGTCAAAGAAATATTGAACGGAATCATCGCTGAAGATATTGACGGAATTGACAATATTGTCAATATCAGTGCGCTCCCGCCCCAGGCATTGGGCGGCTTTATCTCTGAGGATGGGTCGACGATGATCGTCCCGATGGAGCTGGAAAAGGGACTCGGAAACAGCGAGTATTCCGAGATCAACGACAAGACACTCGAAACCGGCAATAAGATTGCTAAAAATCTTGAAAGCACAGAGTTTTATATTACAGGACCAGCCGGGATTGCCGGAGATACCGTCAAGCTGTTTGAACAAGCTGACTTTGTCCTGCTGATCGCAACAGTCCTTATCATTTTGATTTTGCTGATTGTCATTTACCGCTCACCCCTGCTCGCGATCATCCCGCTGCTTGCGACGGTCATCGTCTATCAGGTCGTGAACCAAACTGTAGCGCTCATGGGTGCAGGTGGCCTGGAGGTCAGCAGCCAGACTTCTTCGATCATGAGTATCCTGCTTTTTGCAGCGGTCATTGACTATTCCTTGTTTGTTTTCTCCCGCTATCGCGAGGAGCTGAACAAATATGAAAGCAAATATGAAGCAATGAAATATGCGATGCGTGCAACTGGCGAGCCTGTGTTCTTTGCAGGTGGCACTGTTCTCGCTGCCATGCTTATCCTGTTCTTTGCCGATTTCCGTGATTACCTGAATTTCGCACCCGTTTTCGGGACGGCCATGTTCTTCATCATAATTGCATCGGTCACGCTGCTGCCGGCGCTGTTCACGTTATTCGGACGCAAAGCATTCTGGCCGAAGGTTCCAAAATACGGTCAGGAAACCGAAGTAAAGCATGGGATCTGGGGGCCGGTCGCCAGATTCGTTGTCAACAAGCCTGTCATCTCGGGCGGACTCGTCGCTGTTTTCCTGGTTATCACCGCATTCAATGTCCTCAACCTCGACTTTGAATTCGATACGGTAAAAAAATTCCCTGAAGACCTGCCGTCACGAGTCGGGTATGAAATCGTCGAGGCCCGGTACGATAAAGGGGAACTGGCACCAACAACCATGCTTGTTGAAAGTGATGACGCTTTTACAGAGGAAGATACAAATGCCATCATCGAACAATGGCAAAAATATGATGAAATTGCGTCCGTCCGGGTTTCTGCACAATCCGAAGATCAGAAGGCCCTGAAGCTCAGCGTTGCTTTATCGATGAATCCATATTCCATAGAAGCTATTGATTTCATCGGGAAACTGCGCGAAGAAACGCCTGGGTTATTGAAGGATCTTTCGATTGACGGCGAAGCTTATTATAGCGGAGTCACAGCAAAGCTTCTGGACGAACGCGAAATCAATAACAGAGATATCGTAAAAATCGTACTCCTTGAAACCATTTTGATTTTGGCTCTATTATTCGCTCTCACTCGATCACTGAAGATGTCCATCTACATGATGGGGACTATTCTGCTGTCCTATTTATCAGCACTGGGGCTGGGAATCTTCCTCGTCGACGTCCTATTCGGCTTCGACGCATTAAGCTCCCGCGTCCCTGTCTACGCCTTCATCTTCCTGGTGGCACTGGGAATCGACTATAATATCATCCTTGCCTCCCGATTCATGGAAGAGCGAAAAACACACAGAGTGAAGGATGCCCTCGAAACCGCGATCCGCAATACCGGCGGCGTGATCTCATCAGCCGGTGTCATCCTGGCCGCAACCTTTGCAGCCCTAACGACCATGCCAATCGCCGACTTGTTCGTATTCGGCTTCATCGTCGCCGTCGGCATCCTGCTCGACACCTTCCTGGTACGCGGCATGCTGCTGCCTGCTCTGATCCTATTCTTTGAAAAAGATCAGAAAACGGCTGTAGTGCAGGAAAAATAAGAAAAGGCAGTCCCGTTTTGATATGGGACTGCCTTTTTTCATGACCAGAGGTGTGTTCGTTTTTCGATACCGATGACGGACATTTTTTCTCGATTCACTCATGTTTCTGTCCATCATCACCTTGATGACGGACACTTTTTCTCGATTTCATCTTGTTTCTGTCCATCATCGCCTTGATGACGGACACTTTTTCTCGATTCCCTCGTGTTTCTGTCCGTCATAGCCTTGATGACGGACATTTTCCCACGATTCCCTAGTGTTTCTGTCCGTCATATCCTTGATGACGGACATTTTCCCACGATTTCCTCGTGTTTCTGTCCGTCACAGCCTTGATGACGGACACTTTTTCAGAATTTCCTCGTATTTCTGTCCGTCATAGCCTTAAAGCAAAAGCACATCAACCCAATTCATGTTCCGCAAAACGTCCGATATGGCTTAGCTGTTGGCGGTGCGGGCTGGCAGAATTCGGCCTGCTCAGGTGAATGTTCGTATGGATTTGCCAGAATTTCAAGCAATTTCAGCATGACGCTCATGTCACCTTTTACCGCGGCATTCAGTGCTTCCTCTACCCTGTGGTTGCGCGGAATGACTGCTGGATTGTTATTGCGCATCAGTTCATGGACATCTTCCTTTGATTCTTCCTGGCGCCCGAGCCTTTCCTGCCATTTTTCATGCCACTTTGTAAATTCGGTAGCCTTAAAAAACTCGGACCCTTCAAGCTTCCCGAAGGTCAGGGCTTTGAACGTATTCGTAAAGTCGGCTTCTGACTTATTCATGAGATTAAGGAGTTCGGAAATTAGTTCTTTGTCTTCTTTTTCCTCATTAAAAAGACCTAGCTTCCGCCTCATACCTGACAGGAACTCCGTTTCAAAAGCACCCGGATATTCAGAGAGGGCTTCCTCGGCCAGTTTTACCGCTTCATCTTCATCCTCATGTAACAATGGCAATAAAGCTTCGGCAAATCGAGAAAGATTCCAGCCGCCAATATACGGCTGATTTCCATAGGCATAGCGTCCCTCCCGATCAATCGAGCTGAATACAGTTGCCGGGTCGAAGGTATCCATAAAAGCACAAGGACCGTAATCAATCGTCTCACCGCTAATTGTCATATTATCCGTGTTCATGACACCGTGGATAAAGCCGACATGCTGCCACTTCGCGATCAGGGCTGCCTGTTTCTTGATCACTTTTTTCAAGAATAAGAGGTATCGGTTACCCTCCCCTTCGAGTTCAGGATAATGGCGTTTGATTGCATAATCAGCCAGCTCCCGGAGGTCTTCCTTCTTCCCCCAGTTGGCAGCAAATTGGAATGTTCCTACTCTCAGATGGCTCGCTGCCACGCGTGTCAAAACTGCTCCGGTCTGCATCGTTTCCCGGATGATTTCCTCTCCCGTCACAGCCACAGCGAGGCTTCTTGTTGTTGGGATCCCTAAGCCCGTCATCGCTTCACTAATGATAAACTCGCGCAGCATCGGCCCAAGTCCTGCACGGCCATCGCCGCCTCGTGAATACGGAGTCCGGCCTGAACCCTTCAGCTGGATGTCAAACCTGTCGCCGTCAGGGGTGATTTGCTCACCAAGCAGGACAGCCCGGCCATCCCCCAGCATCGTAAAATGTCCAAACTGGTGTCCCGCATATGCCTGGGAAAGGGGAGTTCCTCCTTGTGGAATCTCGTTCCCGCCAAAGATTGCAGCCCCTTCGTCACCTTGAAGTGCCTCGCTGTTCAAACCCAGTTCTTCCGCAAGTGACTCATTAAAAATCACTACCTCAGGTGCTTTCACTGGAGTCGGTGTTTGCAGACTATAAAATATGTTCGGCAGCCGCGAATAGCTATTATCCATTTTCCAGCCAGCATGGTTGTCAGTCATTGGATTACCTCCCTTTGTTCGTACTGTTTAGCTTTAATATACCCTCGCCTGAAAAAGGAAAGCGCTGTTTCGGCAGAAAGGAATATATAACCAGTAGAATCCATATATACATTTTACCATCATCTAGGGAGTGATAATGATATAGCAGCTTATCAAACTGCAGGGAAAGTCAGCTTCGCCTTTCCGTTGCCGCAGCGGTTATTGCCAGCCTGCATGGGGAGCCTGGGTGTTTATTAGGCCTGATTTAGAAGATATTCCCGAAGATTAAAATGGACCTCAATGAAAAAAGCCTAATTCCCCAAGGAATTAGACTTTTGCCATTGCTTATTGATTCCCGTTCTTCACCCAGCCGGCAACGGTCACGGTGCGTTTTGCCTGATGTTTTACCGCTGCTTCTACATCCTCGACCATATTGCCGTCCTGGTCGACTGTTACGCTAGTGCCGTATGGGTTGCCGCCAGCTCCGAATGTGACTGGATCGGTATAGCCAGGAGCTGCGACGATGGCGCCCCAGTGGTACATCGTTGTGTAAAGTGACAGAATGGTTGCCTCTTGTCCGCCATGCGGATTCTGTGCAGAGGACATCGCACTGACGACTTTGTTCACCAGCTTGCCCTTTGCCCACAGACCGCCTGTCGTATCAAGGAATTGTTTCATTTGCGATGGCATGTTCCCGAATCGTGTAGGGACACTGAAGATGATGGCATCTGCCCATTCCAGATCATCCGGAGTCACTTCAGGGATATCCTTTGTTGCCTCAACTGTCGCCTTCCATGCTTTATTGCCTTCGATAGCTGATTCAGGAGCCAATTCTTTCACCTTAAAAACTTTGACTTCCGCTCCTGCTTCCTTCGCGCCTTCTGCAGCCCATTTGGATAGCTGCACATTCGTTCCACCCATGCTGTAAAAAATAACTGCCAATTTAACCATTTTATCTGCCTCCTTTAGTAGTATGATTCCACACTTGTCCAAACTGCAAACTCGGCTTACAGGTATTCTTTTTCGATTTTACGCGTGCTTCGTACAGTATCAATCGGACGCACGAAATCCTCGATCTGCTCCCGCTTTGATTCAAGGAACGGCGGAAGGGATAGCTTTTCACCAAGGGTTTCATATGGCTCATCACCCATGAAGCCCGGTCCGTCAGTTGCCCATTCGAACAGGATTCCCGGTGCCACACGGGCGTACAATGATTCAAAGAAGAACCGATCAACATAACCGGATGTACCGAATCCTGCAGCTTTCATATGATCGATCCACTCATAAAGAACCGATGTGTCAGCAACACGGAATGCCGCATGGTGCACAGTTCCGAATCCCTGGCGGCCAGCAGGCAGCACTTTATTGTCTTCAACAATGACCTGCGCGCCGTTCCCGCCTTCACCCATTTCAAACAGATGCAGGGAACCCTCTTTTCCCACTTCACGCATATGCATCACTTTTTCAAGTACCTCTTTAAAATAATCGAAACGTGAAATGCGGACATGAAGCGGTCCAAGACCAGTAATCGCGTACTCCAGCGGTACAGGTCCATTTTGCCATGGCGTACCCGAAGCTACACCTTCATTATGCTCATCGGATACCAGCATATACTGCTGATCGTCAAAATCGATGAATGAAATCGTCTTCTTGCCGAACAACTCCTTGATGCCAGTGTGTTTGACTTCATATTTATCAAAGCGTTTGACCCAGTATTCCAGCGCGGCATCTGTCGGCACACGGAAACCGGTTTTGTAAATCTCATCAGTTCCGTGAGATCCTTTAGGAATCCCAGGGAAATCAAAGAATGTCATATCCGTGCCAGCAGACCCTTTATCATCCGCAAAAAATAAATGATACGTACGGATATCATCCTGATTGACCGTTTTTTTCACAAGACGCATTCCGAGTACATAGGTGAAAAACTCGTAGTTTTTTTCAGCACTGCTCGTAATCGCTGTTACATGATGTATTCCTCTTAATTCGTTCATGGTCTCTCTCCTTTATCTTGAAATCGAGATATATTTTCAAAAAAATATCTATCCTTACTATAACCTGTTTTCATCTCGAAAAAACAAATTATCTTGAATTCGAGATAATTTTATCACGCAACAGCACAAAGTGCAAGAAAGAAGTCTCCAACAAAAAAGCCTTTGGGGTATCCCAAAGACTCAACCCTTTAATACCCCGCTGTATTCAGGCTTCCTCTCAAGCTCTTTTTTTGCATAAGAACAAACAGGATCAATCTTCAAGCCCTCATTCTTCGCTTTTTCAGCAACATGGCGGACCAGCTCCTCCGCTATGCCTTTACCTCGGTAATCTGGATCCACACCAGTGTGATTGACCACGAGAAAATCATCGCCATCCCTCGTAAACGTCACTTCCCCAACCTCGAGTCCATCTGCATCCTTCGCAACAAAACGGCCATCTTCTTCAGAAAATTCAAATGCCATCCTTACACCTCCGCAGTTTCATTCAAGATACCTAATTATACCCTTATAACCCTCAATCATGCATATATCAAGCCCCAAATCGGTAATCTAAGAAAAAACAGAACGGATGATACAAGTGGAAAAAGTGAGGATAAGTGAGTTTGACAAGATCGTCGAGCTGGGGAAACAAGGTCAAAAGGCCTTGAACCAATATTGGCTCGATTACACCCTTTATGCTTCAGTTGAATATTGGCTGATGGTTCTATTCCTTATCGGCCCGCTTATCTTATTGTTTTTTAAAATCGACCGGACAAAGATCTTCAGAATCGCTTTCTATGGTTACAGTGTCCATGTTTTCTTCGGATATGAAGATCTTTTTGGAAGGAATATGGGCTTCTGGAATTATCCCTTTCCAGTTCTCCCGGTTTTACCAGGAATCTCGCTCGACTCAAGTCTGATCCCTGTAACTTTTATGCTCGTGTATCAATGGTCTATTAACCACAAAAAGAACTATTATCTTTATGCAATCCTGACTGCAGTCATCCTCTCATTTGCATTCAAACCAATGTTGGTCGGTTTGGGGCTGTTTAAAATGTATGGAAACCTCCACTATGTCCACTTATTTTTGAGTTATTTATCTGTGCTCATTTTAGCGAAATTATTGACAAATTTTTTTGTATGGATGAAGTCACGGCCAAAAAGAGGTCACGACCTGAGCACCTCAAAAACCGAAAGAAGGCCCGATTCTACATAAGGATTCGGGCCTTCACCGAAAGACACTTCCCGGCACATCAAACTGATTCCATAAAAACAATATAAACACCGCAGAGGCTATCCAGGCAAACAATGGATTGTGAAAATGAAGCTTTAAAATAAGGAACATGACCGAATTGAATAACGCAGACCACCACAAGTTCCAGCCATTGAAGTATTTTATCAGCTGAAAATTAATGTCTACCAGCTCATTCACAAAATAGACAACCACCCATGCAAGATAATAAAGGATTTTTTTTATGATCCCATGCCTCGGAAAATGCGCCAAATAAGCCAGGCATGTGGCCGGATACTTGATCGCCATGATGGAAAAAGAAATATGGGTATTCGTGATTCCAGCACCTTCATCCCCGGGTGAAGGATTATACTTCCACATTGGATAATGATCGGATAATAAGTACATGTAGAGAAAGTCGCCCAGAATAAAAAAGAGAACGGTTGGATAGTACTTTCTCCAGTTCTTCCAGTCTCCCCATTTCATTAATATGCCTGCCCAAACCAGCCCATAAATTGTATTTACCATAAATTCTCCTCTTTTTTACAAATAAAGGAAATCGAACTTAGTATAACCAAGAAGCCCTATTGACAATCATCGAATAACGTAAAAGTAGACAAGATACAAAATAGCTGTGAGCTTGAGGAAAGAGGTTCCCTACTTTCTGCCATCGAACGGCTGCCCAATAACACCAAAAAGCGCCATAAACCCATGGCGGCATTGGAAGGCAAATAACAGTGGATCTCACTGTAATTTTTTTCCCATTAAAAAAGAAGAACAGGGACGTCCCCATTCTTCTTTCACTTCCTTATTTCAGTTCTTCAAGTTCAGTTAATGTTCCCTGGATGTCTTCATCTGTCAATGGTGCGAAACCAGTTTCCGATGCGACTTCCTGTGCATTTTTCATAGTGTAGATTGCGTAGTCAAGTACTTGGGCCTTCTCTTTAGCCATGTTTACATTCAAGTATGTGAACACTGGGCGTGTGAATGGTCCGTATTCGCCATCTTCCTTGATCGTTGAAAGAGATGGTTCAACAGGTCCGTTGCCGAAATCGACGTTCACTGCTGCCAATTTATCTTTGTTGTTCGCATAATATCCGTAGCCGAAGAATCCAATGCCGTTCTTATCCTTGGAAACAAGATCAACCAGTGTTGAATAATCCTGTTGCAGGTTGATGCCTTCAACCAGGTCTTTTTCTTCTAAAATATTTTCAAACATGAATTCGTATGTGCCATGGTTTTCATTCGGGCCATATGTGTTGATGGCTTCATCCGGGAAATCAGGGCGTACATCAGACCATTTCTTCTTGCCGCCTTCAGCAAGGAAGATGTCGATGACTTCTTCTTTCGTCAATTCCTTCGCCCATTCATTGTCCTTATTGATGACAATCGTCAAACCATCCAAAGCGACCTTCATTTCTTTTACATCGATGCCAAGCTCTTCAGCTTTTGCCTTTTCTTCGTCTTTGATCTGGCGAGATGCATCGTTATAGTCTGTTCCATTTTCAACAAGGAATTTCTTGAAACCAGCCGAAGTCCCTGAGCGGCTTACTTCCACAGAAACATCTTCCTGCTTGCCCATGTAGTTTTCAGCCATTTTAGCCATGAATGGATAAACCGTACCAGAACCATCAATC
This sequence comes from Cytobacillus oceanisediminis 2691, assembly GCF_007678455.1. GTDB lineage: Bacteria > Bacillota > Bacilli > Bacillales > Cytobacillaceae > Mesobacillus > Mesobacillus oceanisediminis_A. Next base: position 95,980 of record NZ_VEEP01000010.1, read on the forward strand.
ACTACGCTGCCTTCAAGTTGAGTTTCATTTCCATTAGATCCATTCTTTGCTTCAGCGTTGCTTTCACCATCCGAACAAGCTGTTCCGAAAGCCATTACTCCAGCAAGCATTGTAAACATCGCTAACTTTTTAAAACCCTTCATTCCATAATTCCCCCTAATATGATGTCCGTTGCTACAAATACAAGATTACTAGAGAGTTATTAATGGGGTTTTAAGGAGTTGTAAATATATTGAAAAGGATTGTTAAGAATTGTGAACCTCTTTGATCATCCATACCTGTTCTTCCCATTGTTTGAATCCAATAGCGGTTAATAACTCTAATAACTTAGCATCCTCTTCAGGCGTATTGACCGTCGTCCTTTGGAATGACCGGTCCAGCGGCGAGAAAGAGTGCTTCAACAGCGTTTTCATAACATCAACACGGTCTTCACGGTTTTCTGCCACTTCCAGCTGCAGCAGCCCGATGTTTGCAACTTCTCCCTCTTTATAAAACTTTTTAAAAAGAGAGTAACCGGCAATCTCGTTCTGGTCATCACGAAGGATCATCGCACTGCCACCTTGAACATTGTCCTTGTGATTTTGCCAGGAGGTTTTATGACGGTAAAAATTCACCTGACTTAATTCTTGCGGTGCCACGTGCTCGACTTGATAGGTGGTTGCAGTATCAAAAGTACCTTCTGGAAATGGCTCATTGTACTGGAGGAATTTCAGCTTTTTCACCAGCTTAAAACCAAGAGATTGATATAGTTGAATGGCACCTTCATTTCTTGAGATCGCCTCGAGAGTCGCGTACTTCACCTGATTCTCACGGTAAATATCCAATGCCTCCTTCATCAACTGCTTTCCGATACCTTTTCCCCGCAGCTCCTTCGCGATCCCGGTCCCTCCATTCCAGGCAATCACTTCACCATTAATCTTCTTGATGCCGCTCAGCACAATCCCGGCAGGCCTGCCTTCATAGTAAGCAATCACCGAGTGCTCCGGAGAAATACCATCTAGCCCAAAACGGTTCGCGAATGTCTCGATCGTTTTCGACTGGTCGTAAAAATAACCCTCAAACCCTCGATTGTAGGCTTCTACCCCGTCTTTTAACGGACAATCACTCAGTCTTTTAATCTCAACTTTCATGAAGAATCTCCTCTTTTCTTTTTAAAATAAACCGACTGTTTAGTTTATTTTATGCTCTGTTTTCATAAAATTGCAAAAATATTTTTTCGACAGTATCCAAACTTTTATGCTTTACAAAAAGGGATGTCTACATCCAGGGAGGAACATGGCTCTATTCAGCCGAAGGAAAACTCTTGTGGAAGCATATCGATGAATCACCAGAAGATCACGCAAAATCGATGAAGTTTTGGAGCAAATAAAAAAACGCTGATCAGCCTGCTGCGATCAGCGTTTCTTCTCGTCTTTTTTATCAGATGCTTCTTCAAATAGTTGAGAAAGATAACCTTTAAGCTCAAAACCTTCTTCATTCATAAACTCAGTGATTTGTTTCATTGTAATCTACCTCCGTTTTAATTTGTTGTTAGAAATAGTATTCCCACTCTAGCAAACTTTTAATCAGCCAAAGATTGGCAGTCTATTATTTTAGACGGATAATAGTTAGAAAAGTTGCATAAAATTTAGAAAAAAGAGGGCTGAATCAAATGCCCTCTCACTTATTTAACTTCCACATGCTGTAATTGAGCTGAAGAGCGTACGACACCCAGGCAATATAAGGCAGCATCAACCTGCCTGCTATTTTATCCTTTTGATAGTATTGATAAGTTGTCAACGTAATCATACCGAGCAGCAATCCGATCTCCGCAAAAGCCGTCCCGCGCAGATTCCACTTAAAAAACAAGAAAGACCAGAGAAAGTTCAATCCGAGCTGGATATCATAAAGGGTTTCCGCCGCAGCCGTCGGTTCCTTTTTCATCGAAACCCGGTAATTAGCAAGTCCCATCGTAGCATACAGACCGGTCCACATAACCGGAAACACCCACGAAGGAGGCGCATAATTAGGCTGCCTCAGCTTCCTGTATTTCTCTTTCGCATTCCGCGTCGCAAGCATCCCTGTTACCATGCCGCCAACCACCGGAATCAATATCTCCTTCACCAATTTTCCCTTGTCGACTCTTCCATTCACCGATAACACACTCATCTTTGTTTCTCACCTTCCTTTTTCTTACTTTTACCTAATGCTAGAGAAAAAAACATTTGAATGTGCAAAAATAAATGGTGGTCTGATGACTATTTTGACAGTTTTTCTCCTTGAGACCTTGTCCCTGTCTTAATTACAGGCTTTTCTTGACAGCTTTTCTCCTTGTGACCTTATACCTGTCAAGATTCCGGGCTTTTCTTGACAGCTTTTCCCCTTGAGACCTTGTACCTGTCTTAATTACAGGCTTATCTTGACAGCTTATCTCCTTGTGACCTTAAACCTGTCAGGATTCCGGGCTTTTCTTGACAACTTTTCTCCTTGAGACCTTGTCCCTGTCTTAATTACAGGCTTATCTTGACAGCTTTTCTCCTTGAGACCTTGTACCTGTCTTAATTACAGGCTTATCTTGACAGCTTTTCTCCTTGTGACCTTAAACCTGTCAGGATTCCGGGCTTTCCTTGACAGCTTTTCTCCTTGAGGCCTTAAACCTGTCTTAATTACGGGATTTTCTTGACAGCTTTTCTCCTTGAGGCCTTATACATGTCAAGATTCCGGGCTTTTCTTGACAGCTTTTCCCCTTGAGGCCTTAAACCTGTCTTAATTACGGGCTTTTCTTGACAGCTTTTCTCCTTGAGGCCTTTAACCTGTCAAAATTGCAGGCCATTCTTGACAGCTTTTCTCCTTAAAATCTCAAACCTGTCATAATACCGCTTTTACCTTGACAGCTTTTCCTCCGATTATCCTCAAACTTGTCCAAAGGCAATACTATAAAAAAACGCCAGCCAAATGGCTGACGCTATCTCCAATCTTCCTATTTCACAAACACATAAGGGTTGCCGCTGAGGGATTTTCTAATCTCTGGAGTAAGAGTGACGCTGGCTTCCTGCGGCTTTGCAGAACTAGTAACCTGTTTTTTTTCTCCGATCCCATCGTAGAACATTGGCTCTGTAGGCATTTCTTGTCCCCCTATAATCGTTTTGTTGACATGAGTACGATTAACCATGTGCCTCATGTTTGATGCCGTTTACTGCTTTTTGACAAGCTCCCGATACTAAGCCCCCAGTTTGCCGTCACCGTACAGCGGCTTGCTTTTCATAGTCTTTGATAACATTGCTGGGACAGCCGCCTGAAGCACAACCCCAATAGAACTTTGTGCCTATATACATTTTATAACATATATACCCGACTAATGTATAGAAAATTCTAACTATTAAGACTGCATTATTGTTCCTTCCCTCTATATCACCTAAAAAAAAGAAGCATGAACACCATGCTTCCTCTCGATTACTCCCCGGCACTAAGCCACATTTCCATCGCCAGTTCGAGTTCGTTATTAAGCTGCTGCTTCCTGCTGTACAACTGATCCAACTCGACATAATCCTGTTGAACGCCCATCACCAGATCAAGCTCCGAAATTTCTTTTTCCAGGCTTTCGATTTTCTTTAAGAGCTTTGCATCCGGCCCCGCTTTCGCAGGATGCGGCTCTTTCTTCTTTAAAACAGGAACCTGCTCGGCTACGGCCTGCTCCCTTTTATAATCATCGTAATTCCCCTCATAGCTCTTCAAGCCAAAGTCCTCGACCGCAATCACGCGCTCTCCGATTTTATTGATAAAATAGCGATCGTGTGAAATGAAGAAAATCGTGCCTTTGAAATCCTCAAGAGCGGCCTCAAGGGTTTCAATCGAATCAATATCCAGATGGTTCGTCGGCTCATCGAGAATCAGCAAATTGATATCCTGGAACATCAGCATCGCCAGCTTCAGTCTGATCCGCTCGCCCCCTGAAAGGAATTTCACCTTTTTGAAGACAGTTTTTTTATAAAACATGAACTTCGCCAGGTACTCGCGCGCTTTTCCCTCGACAATCGAGATATCCTCCCGGAAGCATTCAAGCACGGTCAGCTCTTCGTTCGCAAACACAATCTTCTGCGGCAGATAGGCAGCCATCACATTCGCGCCCAATTCAACCATACCTGCATCAGGCCGTTCCTCGCCGAGAAGCATCTTAAGAATGGTCGTCTTGCCACTTCCATTTGGGCCAACAAGACCCACTCGTTCTCCATAATGAATCATCAAATCGGCGCCATCAAAAATCACCTTATCTTCATAGCGCTTAGAAACACCAAAAGCCTTGATCGTTTCATTCCCGGATCTCATCGTTTCGTTAAAATGAAGCCTCATGTTCCGTCGTTCAAAAATCGGCTTATCGATGCGATCCAGCTTATCGAGCTTCTTCTGGATGCTCGCCGCTCGCCTGAAGAACTTGTTATTGTCCGCCCTCAGCGCCCAATCGCGGAGGCTCGTCACCTGATCCTCCATATTATTGATCTTTTTCTGCTGCTCGCGGAACTGATCGTATTGCACCCGCATATTCTCTTCCTTTTGGCTGATAAAACTTGAATAGTTCCCCCTGTAACTGATCGTTTCCATATCCTCAATTTCAACAATTTTGTTGACCACATTATCAAGGAAATAGCGATCATGCGAGACAATCAGCACAATGCCTTTATAATTTTTCAAAAAGCCTTCAAGCCATTCAATGGAATCCATATCGAGGTGATTCGTCGGCTCATCCAGCAGCAGGATATCCGGCTGATGGACCAGAATCTTCCCGAGACCTACCGTCGTCTTCTCCCCGCCGCTCAGCAAATCGAAATCCCTCTGTAAAAAGTCCTCTGTGAACTTAAGCCCGGTGCAAACCTTGCTTAGCTTCTCCTCTTGTTCGTAACCGCCCCTTGCTTCAAATACATTCACCAGATCACTATACTTATTTAACGCTTTTTCAAGAGCCCCATCCTGTAAAAGCTGCATCTGCCCTTCCAGCTCACGCATCTGTTTTTCAACCCCATGGACCTCTTCAAAAGCCAGATTCAAAACATCAATCACTTTTAGACCGGCTGGGTATGACGGCATTTGTTCCAAATAAGCGAATGACGCACCCCGCGGCCTGTGGATCAAACCTTCATCATAACCTGGACTCGAGGTCTGCGGGTAGCCAGGATAATAATGCATCGGCTCAATTCCGCAAATCACCTTGAGGATCGTGCTTTTCCCGCTTCCGTTCGCCCCGACAATCCCCACCTTATCCCCTTCAAAAGCTTCCAATGTAAAACTGTTCACGACCAGCGTCGCTTCCATATATTTTTTTATTCCATGCACTTTCAGTTCTAACATACAAATTCCTTCTTTCATCCATAATGAAGCTACGCTTTTTATGGACAGCACAAAGAAGAACTTATCTACTATTCAATTTTTGACTCACACAGCTTTCCCGCTGCCAAAATAAAAAAGACTGCAGAAATCCCTACAGTCTTGAATCAACATCTTCAGCAGGCCAAAATAAGCCATGCGAAAATACACCTATCCCGATTCAGTAAAGTAAGTTTCCTTCTAATTGCCGTCATTCCATAAAGAGCATAACGAAATAAACCTATGCAAATAGGCTTTTCACACTCAATACAAAATTCTTATTAATAAAATTAATAATCAGCAATTAGATGTTGGTTCCATAAACTTACTTTCCCTCCTAAACCATTTGCTTTATTATCTCAGCTTTGCATAATTTTGTAAATGCAGTATTTTTCACACTTCTTCTTTCTTCCGGACAGGCATAGGATGGTAGAAAACTTGTCCTTCAGAAAGGATTCCGTGTTATGTTACCGTTTCGAACCAGGCTTACTGCTTCTTTTTATGCTTTACTATCAGTCAGTTTTTGGGGAGTTTCCTTTGTTTCTGCGAAAGCCGTTCTCGGAAAGCTTGACCCCTATTCCCTATTGGTGCTTCGCTTTGGCATCGGTGCTTTGTTTCTGCTGATAATTTTGCTGATCAATCGTTCCCGGCTCCGTATTTCGGTTGGTTACATCCCTCATCTGGTTGTCCTCGGGATTCTGGGTGTGTTCATTCATCAGGTCCTGCAGGCAACGTCATTGTTGACGATCAATGCCTCATCTGCCGGATGGCTGATTTCGTTCTCACCGATTTTCACCGTCCTTCTTTCAGTGTTATTTTTGCATGAAAAGATGGATGTGAAAAAAGCAATTGGAATGCTGGTGGCAATCTCAGGCGTTTTTATCGTCACGACCACCCGAAGCGGCCATTCCTTCGAGTTCGCGCTGAACATCGGCTTCATCCTGATGATCCTTAGCACGCTGAACTGGGCAGTTTATTCGATCCTTTTAAAAAAGCTGCAAATCCCATATCCCGCTCTCGTTGTTACCTTCTACATGAGCTTGATCGGCTTCATTCTCACTCTGCCTTTTATGATCCGGAACAGAGGCTGGGAGTCGGTCCCTTTGCTGACAGAGACCGAATGGGCACATTTGCTGTTCCTCGGGATATTCGTCTCTGGAATTGGGTATTGGTATTGGGGAAAGGCGCTTGAGGTCCTGGATGCTTCGAGGGTATCTATTTTCATTTACCTTGAACCGCTGGTCACCCTGATTGCGGCCATTATTCTTTTACATGAAAAATTTATCCTCATAAGTGCGGCCGGCGGAATCATAATTATGATAGGAGTGGCCATCGTCAATGGCGGCCTTGCACGTTTAGTGGCGAGTGTCATTTTAAAGAAATGAAGAAGGTGGGAGCGCGCATGAATTTGAATCCTAAGGCAAGGAATGTGTTAGATTCTTTAAAGAATCCTTCCAGGCAAGAGATGAAGGAAGCGCTGGTTAAAATCAATATGACGATTGAAGAGTTGGAGACTTTCCTCGAATCGCCATCCGGAAAGCCTTATTACCGCAAGCTTCTGTACAAAAGCGAGGATGTCGAGCTGCTTGTGATGAACTGGTCGGATTTAGAATGTGCTCCCCATGACCACGGCGATTCCCATGGTTGGATCCACGTCCTGAACGGGACTTCCATCAACTACGTCTACGAAGTCAAGAACAGCAAGCTTCCGAAGGAGTTGTTCAAGGAGTACCATCATCGAGATCAGCTTTTTTTCGCGCCTAAAAATGGTGTCCATAAAATGCAGGGTGATGGTACAGAGGGACTCGTTACCCTCCATCTCTATTCCCCGCCAATCACCGGAATGAAAGTCTACGACCTCGAAAAATGCGCAGCCTGTGTTGTTTCAGATGATTGCGGAGCATGGTGGCCAGATGAACAGCACCAAAAACTGAAAGAAATCAAGCTAAAAAAAGAAGCATAGGGACGCTGAACTGCACCACGTCCCCATGCTTTCCTTATTCCCTATTCTTCAAGGTCAGGCCTTTCAGGAAATTACGGGCGAACTTATCACCGCATTCACGGTAATTCTTATGCCCTTCCTTCCGCAAAATCGCTCCAAGCTCGCCTTTGGAAACCCGGACACCGGCAAGATCGAAAAGCTCAAGGATGTCCTCGCTCGTCAGCGACAGGGCAATTTTCACCTTCTTTAACAGCTGGTTATTCACACTTTCCCCAGTCAAAGGCGGAGCACCCGTTTCCCCAGGCCGTTTCCCTCTTTTAAACGTAACCAGGCCATTCAAGAACTGCTCCATCATCGCATTGTTGACCCTTATGTAATCCTCGGGCAGTTCATCGTACTCATCTTCATCCACTTTCTTCAGCATCAGCTGCACATCTTCTTTCCTCATGGCCACGCCGCCAAGCCTGAACATCTCCGCCATATCGGTATCCTTGATATCCAGGGCGTAACGTAAACGGATCAATATATCATTGTTTAGCATTGGAAGTCCTCCTATAGCTTGCCTCATCACTAGTATTGTTCAATTGTAGCATATTTACTTCATGTGCTGGAAAGTAGGATAAAAACGGTTTTGCAGCCAAAGAAGCATAGGAACGGACTTTTCCCCTCTCAAAAAGAAGCACAGGTACTTATTTATTCATGTCTTAAAACGGAAAAAACAGCTTCCCTGATTTCTTTATAACCTGTGCAGCGGCATATGTTTGATTCGAGCCAGTCTTTTATTTCAGCTTCGTCTGCCCCTGGTTTTTTATTGACGAGTCCATGGCAGTTCATCAGAAATCCGGATGTACAGTAGCCGCATTGAAAGCCAAATTTTTCAATAAAAGCTCTCTGAATCGGTGTGTCTTCAAGACCTTCAATGGTGGTGATTTCTTTCCCCTCTGCTTCGACGGCGAGCATCAGACAGGATTTCATTGGAACGCCATCTGCCAGTATCGTGCAGGCTCCGCAATCGCCATTCAAGCATCCAGGCTTTGCACCTGTTAGCCCAAGTCTTACTCTGATGACATACAACAGCGTATCAGCTGGTCTAATAGTCAGGTTATTTTCATCGTTGTTAACTATGAGCGAAACACTAGTAACTGCATCATTGGACATATTAATCACCCTCCAACTGCCTGAATCGCATCAATAATCGTATTTTTCAACACAAATAAGCGGTACTCTGCTGAACCCTCCACATCATTCAGGACAGGTCCAGGGACGAATGGCATTGCTTTCTCTGCTCTCTCCTCAACTGAGAGGGCCAAGTCATTCAGCACAAGCTCCATTTCTTTTGAACGGAACGGGAATGGACAGACTCCGCTGAATGCCATCCTGATTTCATCTTCTATTTTAATGGCGGCTACTGTCACAAGCGGATAGCCAATGTTCCATTGTTTCCGTCTTTTAATGCTTACATATGGTTTGGTTAAATACTTCTTTTCAATCAGGATCGAAAAAATAAATTCTTCTTCGTTTAATTGGATTTCACCATTAAAAATATTATTGATCGGCTTATAGACGATTCCTTCCGCTCCGGCAATTACACAAATGCACTCTGAAACTAGCAGGGGCAAAATCGCTTCCCGGTAAAAAATCTGACCGCATATATTTCCCGCAAGAGTGATTTTATTGCGTGCGGTCCTGTCTGCAATCCCGCTGACTGTTTTGCCGAGCAGCGGAAATTGATTGGACTCTTCAATGGAGGTCAAGGTCGCTCCTCCTCCAATGACTAAATAATTCTCGTGGAGGAATAGAGCAGAATAGTCAGGAATTCCTTTTAAGTCAATCGCCGCATCAGTATAGACAAGATTTAATCTTCCTAAAGTAATCAACTCGGTTCCGCCTGAAAAGTACATTGGCTTTTTCTTATCCCTTCTCAAATCCTGAAAAATCCTGACAGCCTCCTGAAACGTTTGTGGTTTAACATATTCAAAATTAAATGGGATCATTGCTTTACACCTTCACGCATGCGCCATAATTGTTCCGGAATTAGCGGAAGATGCTGCAGCTGAACACCAAGTCCCACAGATAAACAATTCGCCAGCGCCGCAGGCATTCCCAGCAATCCATGCTCACCGGCTCCTCTTGCCCCGTATGGTGCCGCAAGATGAGGGGTTTCGATGAAGTCGATGATATAATCAGGTTCCTCACCATAACGAAGTGGCCGATAGGTCCGAAGTTGCGGATTCAGTACTCTGCCATACTCATCAAATACAAATGTTTCCCTTCCCGCGAATGCAATACCCATGCTCATCGCCCCCATTACCTGGCCTAAAGCAGCTTTTTCATTCATTACTTTACCTATGTCAATCACAGAATAGGCTTTCAGGATCCGGTAAGTATAGTCACGGGTATCCAGCTCCACTTCGATTCCCTGGGCTGCTACTGTCCATTCGGGTCCCGGGTTTCCTTTCCCCGTTTCCCGATCCAAATAGGTGATCCGGGTTAATGTATAGGTACCAGTGGCGATGATCTGTCCTCCAAGTGTGTTTCCGGCCGGATACTTATATCCATAAGCTAAATCCTTTATTTCCAGGCTGATAGTCGGATTATCGATAAAATACACCTTCTCATTGGCGACCTCCAGATCCACAGCAGGAACTCTTAAAACACAGGCCGCACGCTCCTTGAGCTGCCGGATTGCATCCTCCGCCGCCTCGAGAACTGCCCTCCCTGCCATGAAGACCCCCCGGCTACCGACCGTCTTCCAATGTTCAGGTGTGGTTTGAGTATCAACGAGCATTTTCACATGGATCCTGTTTATATCCATCTTCATCCGTTCAGCCAGTATCTGCGCAAGCACAGTTTTCGTCCCCGTTCCAATTTCCACCACACCGGACATCAGGTTAATGCTTCCGTCAGAGTTAAAAGTAAGGAGCACACCGGAGGATGCATCGGTATCAAAGGTCGATGTTTTCCAGATGCAGCATGCTCCCTTCACTCTGATTCTTCGGCTATCTATTTGAATCCGCTGCCCCTCTTGCCAATTCATCAATTCCCGCAATCGATGGATGCATTCAGGCAGGTTGCCGACCGTGCTTGAAGTAAGCTGAACCTGTGTTGGCGTGGTATCTCCAGGAAGGATCGAATTTATATAGCGCAGCTCAAGCGGATCCATCGATAATTTTTCAGCCAGTACATCCATTGTCCGTTCAAAGGCAAACAGTACTTCAGAATGGCTATAGCCCCGATAGGCCCCGGCATAAGGGTGGTTAGTATAAATACAGTAAGAGTTGCACCATATATTTTCGATCTCATATGGACCCGTACAATCCACCGCTCCTGCTCGGCTTATGTCCACTGCTTTGTCGGAATAGGCACCGCCATCGAACAAGAATTGGATTTGCGCAGCCTTCAGCTTCCCATCACTTGTCGCACCTAATTTTACAGTTGCGTCAAGCCCGATATGTACGGGTGAAGTAATCATATCCTCTTCTCTTGTGTTGACAAGTTTGACAGGGCGACCGCTGACTGCTTTTGAAGCTAAGTAAGCAAGCACCTCTAATTGGACCGAGGCTTTCCCGCCATAGGCACCGCCGACGAATGGCGTATTGACGATGACTTTACCAGGCTCAATTCCAAAATACCAATCCATTAGTTTTTTTATGGCATAAGGAGCCTGGGTTGAAGCCATAAAAACGACTGTTCCGTCCGGACGGATTTCGGCTATTGTACTCCGGGTTTCCATCGCCGCGTGGTCGGAAGGGCGGAAGGATATCGTAAACTCGGCAACCACATCGCTTTCTCGAAAACCCTTTTCTATGTTTCCTTTTCGTATTTTGTTCAAATTTGCAATATTAGTATTGGGAATAGGGGATACACCCGGCTGCTTTTCATAGCTTGCGATATTTTCATGGACAAGGGGGGCATCCTTTTTGATCGCTTCTGTAGGGGAATTGACAACTGGAAGAGGCTCATAGGAAACTTTGATTGCATCCACAGCCATTTTTGCAATAACAGGCGTCTCGGCGACCACCATTGCAACAGGCTCGCCGTGATATCTCACCTTCTCGTAGGCGATTGGAGGTCTGTCCTTAATTTCCTCCCCTACTAGAGGATATGGTTCACCACCCAATATCGCTTTTACTCCGGGGATTTTCCAGGCTTCCGTAAAATCGAGCGAAATTATCCTGGCATGGGCATAGGGACTAATAAGCATTTTTGCGTGCAATGTTCGCGGAGATCCAAAGTCACCGGTATATTTTGCCGCTCCCGTAACTTTTTCAAATGCATCCTTGCGAATGACACTCTTCCCAATATACTCCACCTAAACTCCCCCCTTGGTTCATTCCAAGGCTTGCAAAATAACGCAATCCTCTTCAGTATCCACATCAAAAAAAAGCAGCGGATCATGGAAATCAATGATTTTGCCTTTATTGAAAAGCTCCCCGCGGAGAATTTTCCTTGCTCCCTGATCCCCCTTCAATTTCTGGAGATACGGAAAGCATTCCGAAGAAAATAACACCGGCGGCATAGGAATCTGCCTCTTCCCCGCCGCTATATAAAAACAGCCAGGCTCCTTTTTATAAGAGTCTATTAAAATATTTATTACCTCTCTATTAATAAAAGGCTGGTCTGCCAGAAGAATCATGACAGCATCCGCTTTTGCCTCAATGGCTTTCTTCAGTCCGCACTGAATCGACAATCCCTGGCCATCGTTCGCACGGAGGCAATCCATACGGCTCCATTTTATAGGTAGTGTTTTGCACTTAAGCCAGTCAAGCGAATCCTCTGTTCTTGTCACCACAATAGTATGGTCGAGATGGGACTCCAAAGCTTCATTCAGGGCGACGGATCCTAAAGGAAGCTGATGATAAGGCAAATACCGTTTATCCCTGCCCATTCGTTTGCTTTCGCCGGCTGCCAGATAGATTCCGATAATGTTCATGAATCAGCCTTCCCCGTTGTCCTCATTTTTCCGATCATCTCAGCCACTATGCTGACGGCTATTTCCTCAGGACCCTCTGCCCCGATCGTAAGTCCAACTGGTGAGGAAACATGATTAGGGATACGCTCACTTCCTAATAGTCGCTGCGTACGTTTCCGGGAACCTAACACACCTAAATAAAACAACGGTTTGTTCAGCAACCGCGAAAGGATATATTGATCTTTTTGGAATTGATGGGTCATCACCACCACAAAATCCTTTTCAGTAAAACTGAGGGTTTTCATAACTTCTTCCGGAGGACCTACAATAAGTTCATTTGCCTCCGGGAAACTATCATGATGGCAAAAAGCAGGGCGCCAATCAATCACACAAACTTCAAAGCCAGTACGTGACGCCAATGAAACTAGCGGTTTCGCATCCTTTCCTGCCCCAAAGACATACAACAGCGGCTTGGGTGCGATTTCATGAATGTAAAATAAATCGGAAGCATGCTTGCTCCTAATTAAGCCTTTTTTCAGGTCGTATGCATGGACTCCTTCATCAACGGCTTCAAAAAACTCGCCGATTCCGAAGTTTGAACCATCTTCAACCGCATAGAAGTCTTCCAATTGCTCGAGGCTTTTGGTGAAGCGGATGATTCTGGTTACTTTCTGTTTTTCCTCCAGTCTATTTTTTAACAACAGAAGGTTTTGCCGCAATTCTCCTGCCACAGGCTCCAATAAAACCGTGATCACCCCATTGCAGCCTGCTCCCTGACCCCATGACGAATCGTCTTCAGCGCTCAAATCGTATTCAACGGTACATGTTCGCCCTTCACACCAGACTTGTTTCGCTCTTTCATTAAGATCCTCTTCCAGGCAGCCTGCTGTCAATGTCCCTACTGTCCGATCGTTATCCAGTATCAGCATCATGGATCCTTCCTTCTTATAAGCGGACCCTTTTACAAGAATAATAGTCGCGAGCACCATGGGCTGTTGCGCAGAACAACCGATTGTCTCCAAAATTCGATATAGATCCTCCACGAATTCCCCCCACTTTATCTACACATCTCTATATGGATATTCTGCATTGCAAATTTTTATATTAATTCTTTTAAGAAATTGCTTGTTGCGATATAGAATGACCCCTTAAATCCCTCGTGGGAAACCTGCGGTAATGCCTGCAATTCGGAATTAAGAACATGATACAGGGTTGCTTGTTCGGTTTTATCCCACTTATCCGTCTCAATTTGAAGGGAAGTCCCAACATTCTTGAAATGGTTGCTGAAATTTTTTATTTGCCTGCCCATATCCGCTTGCTCTCCAGGCGTTAACAGGAGCTCCTTTTCCCAATTTTTAAAATTACCGGTGACTGTAGAAAGATAGGTATGTGCTTTCTCCAGCTTTTGTATTTCAGATTGGCATCTGGAAATGTTGAATTTATGTTTTTTGCCAAAAGGGTTGAACTTCAGGCTTTTGGAGGCGCTCTTCAACAAGGTCTTGGCGGTGCTTAGCTCCTGCTGGAATTGGTTTATACTGCTCTCGACTTCAGTCGATTTCCCCTGTCCCCATTCAAATTCAATCCAGTGCGAAACTTCCGCAAATATATCGGATATCTGCCGTGTCAGTCTTCCAACGGACGCAGCTGCCTGTTTTGTGTAATCAGGAGGATAGAAAAACATGTGAATCAATAAAGCAATCACTGCCCCAACGATGGTATCGACAATCCGGTCCATCGCATAACCCTTTGAATTCCGTTCAAAAACGAAAATAAATAAAATCGTGAGGGCTACCTGATGCAATACCGTTTCATCACGTCTCAGCCATTTTGCGATGAATGTCCCACCTAACATCAATAGCCCCAGCATCCAGCCATTCATGCTTAAACGGCTGACAAGGTATACGGTGGTTATGACACCAATCACCGTCCCGACAACACGATGAATCGAAAAAAAGATCGATTGATAGACGGTCGTCTGTAAGCATAAAACAACGGAAAGCGGCGCCAGGTAAGGGTGATCTGAGCCAACAAGCTTGGCCACCTCCCAGGAAATTGCCGAAGCAATCGCCATTTTCCAAATCAAAACGGTTTTATTTTCCAACTCTTTTAGTTGCATGCCATCATTCTCTCATTCGTTTTTCCGTTATTTTTCTATTTTCCATAGGTTCTTATACAGAGGAGGAAAGTCACTTTCTTATCAATTTGAAATTTCATTTAACAAGTGGAAAACTTTTCGAAAATCAGCTCGTCATTTTTCGTCACCCAGATGCCAGCATCATGAGTCATGGGCACAAAAAAGCCATGATCAGAATCATGGCTTTTCCCGTAAAATATATTTCTGGTAATTTTCCAAGGTCATTGCGTTTTCGGCCAAAACTCGGAATAATAGCCAGTTCGAAGCTAAAGGCTCTATTATATGCACTAGATACCAGGACCAATAGCCACCTCTAAAGCTCATCAAACCCATTCTCATCCGATGTTTTCGTGTACTGTCTTGATTTTTGCTCAAAGAAATCGGTCTTGCCAAGGTCTACCTCCTGATAAGCGATGATCCATCTTAGCGGATTGGTGCGATGTCCTTCGAATGGCGCTGCAAATCCCAGCTGTTCTGCCCGTTTGTTGGCCATGAATTTTATATAAGCCTCCACGTCTGACATCAGCAGGCCATCGATTTGGTTGCCGATAATATAATCAGCCCACTCAATCTCCAGCCGGGCAGCTTCCCGGAAGGCTGCAGTCCCAAACTCCCTCAATGATTGTGAGTCATACTTAGGGTTTTCACGGAGAATCTCTTTGAAAATCTTCTCAAATAATCCTACATGCAGCTGTTCATCACGGTTGATGTAGTTGATCATCGTGCTGGTGCCAACCATTTTCTGATTCCGCGCCAGGTTATAAAAGAAGGAGAATCCCGAGTAGAAGAACAGGCCTTCAAGGATGACGTCATAAACGATGGAATGCAGCAGATTCTCGACATCAGGATTTTCAGCAAAATCCTTATACCCATCTGTTATAAACTCATTCCGCTTGCGCAGGATCGGTTCTGTCCTCCAATAATCGAACACTTCCTCTTGCTTCGCTTTCGATACAATGCTTGACAGCACATAGCTGTAGGAATGATTATGGATCACTTCCTGCTGCGCCAGGATGATCATCAGCGCATTTAGACTGGAATCGGTTAAATAATCGGCCACCTTGCCGGCATAGTCTGTCTGTATGCTGTCGAGCAATGCCAGGAGCCCGATGATTTTTAAAAAGGCATCCTTTTCCTTTTCAGACAGCTGGGAAAATTGCTTGATATCCTTTGACATATTGATTTCAAAAGGGGTCCAGAAATTGCCCAGCATTCTCTTGTATTTTGGATATGCCCACGGAAAGCGGACATCATCCCAATTCAGGATATTTGAACTTTGCCCATTAATAATCCCGGTCGAGGCATTTGGTGCACCGGCATCGACCAGTGATCTCTTCTTCAATTGGTTCATCTTTTTCCGTCCCTTCCTCTTAGCTATGGCAGCTCTCGCATTCGTCCCACTCACTGCTTGATGTCGAACGGACATAATAAGTTGTTTTCAGGCCAGATTTCCAGGCATCCATATGCAGGTCCAGCAGCGCTTTTGCCTTGATGGTATTTTTCACATAAAAATTAAATGAAATGGATTGGTCGATATGGCGCTGGCGCCGCGCATTCTGTTTGATGCTCCAATGCTGGTCAACATTGTAGGCCGTCTTGTAAAACCACATTGTTTCTGCTGATAGATCAGGTGCAGTCACTGGAATCTTGTAATCTTTCTTTTCCTCAGAATATTCGAGCCTGAAAATTGGATCAATACTTGCTGTCGAACCCGCCAGAATCGATGTTGAAGAGTTAGGTGCCACCGCCATCAGGTAACCGTTCCGGATGCCATTCTGCTTTACCTCTTCGGCTAAATCATCCCATCTTTCACCGTTGTACTGTCTCTTCTCGAAAAACTGTCCTGTCGACCAATCGGAACCTTCAAAATAAGGATATGCCCCTTTTTCTTTTGCCTGCTCAAGGCTTGCGCTGATGGTTAAGCAGGCAATCTCTTCATAGAGGGCATCACAATATTCTGCCGCCTCTTCGCTTTCCCATTTGATTCCTTTCAGAGCCAGAAGATGGTGCCAGCCGAATGTTCCCAGACCGATTCCCCGATAATTCTTGTTGGTTATTTGTGCCTGCAGCACAGGGATTTCATTGATATCGATGACATTATCCATCATCCTGACTTGAATATTGATCACTCGTTCAAGTACATCATCCATTACACTTTTGGCAAGGGAAATCGAGGACAGGTTGCAGACGACAAAATCACCCGGCTTTTTATAAATTAAAATTCTTCCGTCCTCGATTGTTTCTTCTTCAAGGAGAGTTGGGCTCATGTTCTGGGTGATTTCCGTGCATAGGTTGCTGCAGTAAATCATCCCTTTATGGTGATTGGCATTCAGCCTGTTGACCTGATCCCTGTAAAACATGTAAGGCGTGCCGGTTTCTAGCTGAGAGACCATGATCGATTTAAAGATTTCAATTGCCGGCACCACTTCACGTGACAACCCTGGATGGTTGACGCATGCCCAATACTTTTCCCGGAATGAACCTGCACCCTTTTCCTCATCAAAATGATCTTCAAGCGAAAATCCCATTACCCGCCTTACTTCATGTGGATCAAACAGATACCAGTCGCCCCGTTTTTCTACCTGTTCCATAAATAAATCAGGAATGCAAATGCCTGTGAATATATCATGGGTCCGCTGGCGCTCGTCACCATTGTTCAGCTTTGCATCAAGGAACGGGAAGATATCTTTATGCCAGACATCAAGGTAAACAGCAATTGCACCCTGCCGCTGCCCTAATTGATCGACCGAAACCGCGGTGTTATTCAGCTGTTTCATCCACGGGATCACTCCGGAACTGATTCCTTTGAAACCTTTGATATCACTGCCGCGGCTTCTGATTTTGCCCAGGTACACGCCTATGCCGCCGCCATTCTTGCTCAAGGTTGAGATATCCGTGTTGGAATCATAGATGCTTCTTAAATCATCCGCTACCGTATCAATAAAGCAGCTCGACAGCTGGCCATAGCTTTTGCCAGCATTCGCAAGTGTCGGTGTTGCTACGGTCATATAGAGATTGGACAGCGCCCAGTATGCCTCCTCTACCAATCCAAGCCGCTTTTCCATCGGTTCTTCTGCCAGCAAGGTCATCGCGATGATCATGAATCTCTCCTGCGGCAGCTCCGCAAAATCGCCTTTTTGAGTGCGTGCAAGATACCTTTCCGCCATCGTGGCAAGCCCTATGTAGGTAAATAATTTGTCTCTCTCGGGATCGATCACTTTTTCAAGATATTCGATTTCTTCCTGGGAATAAGCCTTTACTATTCGGCTATCATAAATCCCGATTCCTATCAGTCTATTGATTAAATCATAGAAGGATCCATAACCAACTCCTTCCCGAAATCCTGCACTAAGCTTGTACAATTTCTTCAAGTAAAAGCGTGCTGCCACATAGGTCCAGTCAGGTTCAATACGGCCGATTCGTTCGACTGCTGTCAAAATTAACATGTTCTCGAGTTGATCGTCTGTCATATTCTTGGCTTCAAGGACCTGGTCGACCTTTTCTTTGAATGGTGAAAAATTTAATTGAGGGAACGATTGTTCAATTTCTGCAATCCGTTTGGCTGCATGATCATCCTTTACTTGAATTTTCATCGATGACTCCTCCTGCTTGTTTACTTTTTTTCTTTTCCAGCCTATGCTGCCTTCTCATGTCCGCCGTGTTGAACAGCTCCCATTCCTCAATACTTTCCGGAATGACCCCGGCGACTGGAACGGGCACACCTTTTTCATCCTTTGCCACCATGGTTAAAATCGAGGTGGTCGTCAAAGTCTTTTTACGCGTATTCAAGTTCTCGCTTTCCACTTTCACGAACACTTCCATCGACGTCCTCCCTGTTGAAATCACCACAGCTTCAAGCGTTAAGATATCGCCCACTACTGCCGATGACAGGAAATTCACTGAGTCAATCGAAGCCGTAACAACTGCCATCCTGCTGTGCTTCATCGCTGCAATCGCTGCGATTTCATCAATATAGGACAACACGGTGCCGCCAAAAATCGTTCCAAGATGATTCGTGTCCGGAGGCAAAACCAGCCGGTTCTGCAAAGTCCTGGACACATTTGTAGATAATCCTTCCATTCCTGACCTCCTGTTTGAAAAATGCTCCCTGAAAATGAGAAAAACCCATCTCGAAAGATGGGTTTAAGTAACGTTGATCAATTAACACCTCATATGTATCTGCAAAACTACATGAGCCTATCAATTTATCCCCGTAATACCTTCCCAATTCCCGAAGAAGATAACACGCATAAATATGGCAGGTCTCCTGACTTGTGCTTCACCCTACTTTAAGGCCTTCCCATCCATTTTTAAGACAGTGGTTCATCCTTATTTCGTCAGCACTTACAGTTGCGGGAACAGTTCTGGACTTTCACCAGATTCCCTATTAAGTCTTGTTCAGACACCATACTTACCGGCAATTTCAATATTTAGTTATATTAATCTCTTTCCAACACAATATATCGTGTTATGAATTGATAGTAAATCATCTCTGAGGGTTTTTCAACTATTTTCATAACAGCACGCCAATTATGAGTGTGGTCGATATATTGCGAAATGTGGCCGATATAATTAAATTTTCGCCAATAAATTGAAACGCTGATGCTTGGAACATAACCCCGCAAGCGGAGAATCCCATGGGGCCGGCCACGCTCAACCTGAATTCGCTTATTATCAATAAATTTAATCAAACGTTTGATTAAACATTACGGGCACAAAAAAAATCCACAAGAAGAAGTCTTTTGTGGATTTTTTTTGGCCTTGCCTCGTGCGCACTTATTCAATCATCTCGGATATTGTTCACATATCAAAGATTCTATTTCGCATTCTCATCAGGTTGATGAATTCCGAAGACATTCCCTTCAGTATCGATATAATATCCTTGCCACGCCATTCCAGGGAGGGCATATTTGGGTATTGAAACATTGCCGCCGTTCTCGAGAATTTTCGCTTCAGTTTCATCATAGTTTTCTACTCCCATTGTGCATGCAAATCCATTTAATGCTTGGTTAGCTTCTGGAGGAGCACTCTGCCGCTGCATTAATGCACCATTGATTCCAGGCTCTTTTTCTTCGCCAGTCACAGCACCGAAGTATGGCATTCCTGCATATTCACTCCAATCTTGAAATGACCATCCGAATACCTCTCCATAAAACTTCTTAGCCCGATCCATATCACTTACATGAACTTCAAAATGAACTAATCTACCCATGATGACCTCCTGAATAAAAATTAGATGCTATTTATGTATATCGTAAGGACAAACTTATCTCCCTTTATTATAGGATATCCAAACAAATATATTCAATATTTTAAAAAATCCAACTCTTTATTCGTCACCATGTATTGGCAAAACGGTAGAATCCTTGATTTCCCTCAAAGCAAGGCTTGTTTGTATCCTGGTGACCCCCAGCTCATTCAGCTTTCTAATAAATATCTCCAGGCTTTTGCGATCCTTGCAGGCAACCTTTAGCAGATAATCATACTCGCCTGATAAGCAATGACACTCGAGGACTTCCTTCATTGCTTCCAATGAACCTTCCAGTGATGCGAGCTTTTCAGCCTGGTGCATATTGGTGCTTATAAATATAAAGCATAGCAAATCAAAACCAAGCTTCTCATGATTTAAAATCGCGACCTGCTTTTTGATATATCCTTCAGACTCCAATCTCTTGATTCTTGCATGAACCGCCGGTGCCGATAAATTCACACGCTTTGACAGTTCAAGATTGCTTAGCTGTGCATCCTTTTGCAGTAAATCCAAAATTCTAATATCCACATTGTCCAAAACTTTGCTGACAATCGACTCCATGACTCATCATCCTTTTCAATTATTCAAAAAACAGATCTAACCACTATTCGAAAATGAATTTTTTAAACTAAAAATCTATATTACTTTCATTTATTTCAAATAATATAAATTATACAAAATATCATTATGTTTTTTAACTAAAATGTTAAAATAATTCATATGAACAATGTCATTGTGCACAATGGCTCTTTTAGAAGGGGAGCTAAATGACGTGAAATATTATATCTTATTGCTACTGACCAGCTTTCTTTGGGGCGGTAATTTTATCGTGGGAAAAACGCTAGTTGAGCATGCTTCCCCTGCCACCCTGACCATCCTAAGATGGGCTATTGCAATCATCTTCCTGATCCCGCTTGTCTGGCGGATAGAAAAAAAGCTGATTCCTCCAAAGGAATCGATCCTCCCGTTATTTTTGATGGGGGTCACTGGCGTGGCCTTGTTTCAGGCATTGCAATTTATGGCCCTGGAAAAGACGTCGGCTACCAACGTCGGTTTAATATCGACGTTAAACATGTTTTCAATTGCTGCATTCTCTTTCTTTTTTCTAAAGGAAAAAATAAACTCTCTTCAGGTCCTTTCAATGGTCGTCTCATTATTTGGCGTTTTGCTTGTTCTTTCAAAAGGAAATTTCGAGTCATTGTTTGCCTTGAAGGTCAACACTGGGGATATCTATATGCTGGCAGCAGTGGGCATGTGGGGAATGTATTCGGTCTTTAGCAAATGGGCGATGGCATCCGTTACACCGATGATGTCCACCCTTTATTCTGGCATTTTCGGTTTGCTGGTCCTTCTGCCTTTTACGATTTCAGATTTCACAGTCACAAACGTAAATGCATCATTCATCCAATCTATTTTATATACAGGCCTGATCTCCACAGTCCTTTGCATGGTCCTATGGAATATCGGGGTAAATAAACTCGGCCCAAGTGCCGCCGGGCTGTTTCTGAATTTCAACCCAGTATTCACAGCTGTTTTAGCCTTTGCTTTTTTGGGTGAGAAAATGACATGGACCCAGGGCGCCGGCAGTATCATCGTCATCGCAGGCTGCTTCTTATTTACCTTTTTGAAAAACAAGCCTGCTCCTTTAAAAGAAAAGCAGCTGGCAATTTCTAGACCTATTTTAGCTGGAGAGCCAATCAAGCAAAGAAATTAACAAAGAACAGCCTTATGCATAACCGGATAAGGCTTTTTTATGTTTCTGGATTCCATAATGAGTTGGTCGATATATTGCGAAATGTGGTCGATATAATCTTAAATGTGGTCGATAAAATCAAAAATCCGCTGATATATTTTAAAATGTGGTCGATATATTGGAATTTTCGCCAATAACCGGCGCCCCGACATGCTTTTTGCCTTTATTCGAGGCTAATCTCGATCTCGTTGTCATGTAATCGCACACTTTTTATGTTTTCTCCATGTAAATTCATCCGTTTCCAAAATCTAAAGAGCCTCCCCACACCCAAACACCCCTATAGGTGTTTTCCCTCAGACTTTCACTGCTCCCTGTCAAAATTTGTTCAAGACTTTTTGACAGAATTGTGATGGTGTCTCCAGATGTGAGGTTCGTCACAACTGATGTGTGATATAAATGGTTTATTAATCTTGTAAACACTCATATCACATATGGAGGAATTAAAATGGCTCGCATAAATACATGGAACCCTGAAGACGATCGTTTCTGGCAATCTGAAGGAAAAAAACATGCCCAACGTAACTTATGGATTTCGGTACCTTCCTTGATGCTCGCATTCATTGTCTGGCAAATCTGGTCTGTGGTTGCAATTCGCCTTAATGATATTGGTTTTAATTTTACTGATCAACAGCTGTTCGCATTGGCAGCCATGCCTGGTCTTGTTGGTGCCACGCTGCGGTTTGTGTACACATTTGGAGTAGGAATGATCGGCGGCCGCAACTGGACAGTCCTGACAACTGCAGTGCTCGCAATTCCCGCTGTCGGCATCGGCTTCGCGGTCCAGAATCCTGACACACCTTACTCAGTGATGCTTTTACTCGCTGCACTTTGCGGCCTGGGTGGCGGAAACTTTTCCAGTTCTTCATCCAACATCAGCTTCTTTTTCCCGAAAAAAGCACGTGGTACTGCACTTGGTATCAATGGCGGTTTAGGCAACATGGGTGTATCTGTTGTTCAATTCGTAACACCACTAATCATTACAACTGGAACCTTCGCTTTTATCGCTGGCGATGGACAGAAATTATCTAACGGCCAGGAAGTATGGCTTCAAAACGCAGCATTCATCTGGCTGATCCCAATCGCAATTGTCACAATCGCTGCATGGTTCGGCATGGATAACCTGCCTGGCACAAAGCAATCGTTCTCTGATCAATTCGTCATTGTAAAAAGAAAGCACACTTGGATCATGACATGGCTATACGTGGCAACATTCGGATCTTTCATCGGTTACTCAGCGGCATTCCCGCTTTTATTGAAAACGCAGTTCCCTGAATATATCTCACTAGCCTTCCTTGGCGCCTTCCTTGCTGCGGGTGCACGCCCTATCGGCGGATGGATGGCTGATAAAATGGGCGGAGCAAAGCTGACATCCATCGTCCTGGTTGTGATGATGGCTGGTGCTGGAAGCGTCATTTACTTCCTTGGCACGAAGCAATTTGGCGGCTTCCTGGCTTCATTCATGGTTCTGTTCATCGCTTCTGGCATCGGTTCTGGATCAACATTCCAGATGATCCCTGGAATCTTTGTTCCGAAAGAAGCAGCCCCAGTACTCGGCTTTACGGCAGCATTCGCAGCGTACGGATCCTTCCTGATTCCAAAGCTGTTCGGCTGGTCCGTGAAAATTTCCGGAGGGTATGTACCAGCATTCTCCATCTTCATCGGCTTCTATGTGATCTCAATCGTCCTCAACTGGTACTATTACCAGAGGAAAGAATCTGTGGCCGTATTTGAAGCACAAAAGACAACAGCGTAAATTTGAAAGCCTCTCCCATTTTGCGGGGGAGGCTTTTTACCATATTTTATGTTTTAAAGCCAGAAATTTTGGGTATATAGAACTATACAGATAGAGAGGATGATTATTTTTCCAAAGGGGGAGATTAAGCTGCTAACACTTTTTCTATTCCAAAGGGAACTGATCCAACTGAAAATTGAATATCAGTCAAGTGCCGACACATTCATCAAACAGCAAATTCTTAAAGACATTGCGCTCCTGACAGAAGCAATAAATGAAATGAAAGAGATGTTGGAAGCAAAACGCTCCATGCATTATGCCGATGATATATAGCAAAAAGAAACCGTATTTTGCACGGTTTCTTTTCTTTATTATTCTTCTGCTGATTTTTCAATTGGCGCAGGTTTGCCAAAAAAGTACCCCTGGAACAGCTGATATCCTTTTTCCTTTAGCCACTCAAAATCTTCCGCAGATTCAATTCCTTCCGCAAGCGGAACAGATCCCAGTTTCTTCGCTTCAGTTAAGAATGCAGAAGCAGTCCGCTGCTTTTGAAGATTTGCAGCCACTCCCTGTACATACTTCATATCTAGTTTCATATAATGCGGCTGCAGGTCGGAAAGCAGCTCCAATGTGCTGTACCCTTCACCCACATCATCAAGCGCGTAACGGAAACCTTTTTCTTTGTAAAAAGTGAGGATTCTTTTCAGATGATCCGTATCCTCGACATTTTCTGTTTCAACGACTTCAAAAACAAGCCGTCCCGGATCGACTCCCAGTCGGTCAGCCAGCATCGTCGTCGACTTCAGGCAGAATTCAGGAGAATAAATCGATGTCGGAATAAAATTGATGAACGCCTTCTTATCCGTAAATGAGGCGGCCCTGACGGCGGCCATACGGCAAATCCGATCAAGAGCATACAACCGGTCACGCTTTTTGGCAGCTCCGAAAATTGCACCAGGATAAATCACCGAACCATCCTCTCGGTAAAATCTGGCTAGCATCTCATGGGCGTAAACCTTGCCTCCAGCATCAACTATCGGTTGGGCATGGCAAGTAACCAGCTCTTTTCGGATAACCTCGTCGATCCATTCACTTTCGAGGATTTCTTCTGCTTCCGAGAGAAGCCTCCATTTTTCTTCATCCAGCCGAAAAAACACCTTGCCCGGCTCCATATGATCATGGCAAAAATCAAGGAAATCCCTCATCCCTGCTTCGCTAACAACCAGTGAACCCCCTTCCGACCGCACCAGTTCACCGTTACGCTCCATGTGACGAACCACTTCAGGAAAAATGGTAACATTCTGCTCCCCTTCTACCCTTATCTCAAACTGTAAATTTCCAACCACACACGCATTGCAACTCATAGTATATAGCGTCCTCTCAAGTTAGGTAATTCTTACTATATCACTGTGTTAATAATAGGTAAATTTAATAGTTACATTAAACCAGATTTCTGCTGAGGCATGGTCCTGTTCCACTAACTACAGTTGCGCAAACAAAAAAGCGCCTCATCCGTTTTATCGGAAAAGGCACGCTTTCGTTTTATATCTATCGTTACAGTTTATTCTCATCAACCAGTTTCATCAAAACAGATGCCGCTCGCTCCGCTGACAAAAGAGCTCCTTCAAGATGCCCGCCATGACCAGGCGCTGTCTCAGTACCTGCAAAAATAACCCTCTTGCCCCACGAACTCATTCCTGCCGGGAGGCCATAGTCCGGAAAGCTGGTCAACGGAGGAAGATCTTGTTCCACTGCTGTTTGAGGATCACCTGCCCAATCTTTATACAGGAAAGCCATCGGTTTTTCAGCCGAAGGGCCAAAAAGCCGTGTCAATTGGTCAATGACAAGATAATGTAAGTGTTCTTCACCAAGTTCTTGCCGGATTTTTGCCGGAATGCCGAAAAAGCCAAAAAGTGCGCCGTACCCTGTTTCTGGCGATGCATCATGGATCTCCTGCAAAGGACCAGACCAGCTGGTGACCTGGCCGGAAAGACCGTCTTCCCTCCAGAATGGACGGTCATAAATCGCAATCGCTTTGGCCTGGCCCGCCATCCATGTTGGCTTGTCTTTCATGCTCGCTAAAATTCCATCTGGAAGAGAAGGTGAAAAGTCGATCCTTTCAGCGATGATCCGAGGCGGCAATGCCAGGATTACCGCTCCAGCATGAATGCTCTTCTTTTTCCCTGTAAGTTCTTCCGCTTCGATTGTCACTTGATCATCGAGTTGGATAGCCGTAACCCGTGTATTCAGCTCGATCGTGCCCGAAGGAAGCGTGAATGCGATGGCATCAATAAGGGATTGGATACCGCCAGCCAGACGCACAGACCTCTCAACAGCACCTTCTGCCAAAACATGCCGCTGGATGGGGCCAGTTTTCGATTGCTCATAAAGCATTGCGCCCGAGGTATGCTGTTCAATAGTGGACAATCCAAGTTCTTTGACCAAATTAGTGATGACAGGTTCATGATCCGGCCAGAACCAGGTAGGACCCAGATCAAACTTGCCGAGCTCCGGCATGTCTTGGGCCTCCATGCTCAAAACCCTGCCTCCAATTCGATCACGCGCCTCCAACACCCGGCAGCTGATTCCATTTGCCTGAAGCAAAGCAGCAGCACGAAGCCCTGCCAGACCCGCTCCGACAATGACGACCGGTTCATTCATAGTTGTTCCCTCCAATAATTAACACTTGTTCGGATTCGGGTACAGATTCGGAAATTTCTCCCGCTCTTAACGTTGATTTTGTCCGAAGTTGACCCAGGTTCGGACGTTTCTCCGGCTCTTCCCGTTGACTTTGTCCGAAGTTGACCCGGGTTGGACATTTCTCCGGCTTTTCTTGATGACTTTGTCCGAAGTCAGACCAGGTTCGGACATTTCACGAACTCTTTACGATGATTTTGTCCGAAGTTGACCCAAGTTCAGACATTTCTCCGGCTTTCCATACTGATTTTGTCCGAAGTTGACCCAGGTTCGGACATTTCTCCGGCTTTCCATACTGATTTTGTCCGAAGTTGACCCAGGTTCGGACATTTCTCAGGCTCTTACCGATGACTTTGTCCGAAGTCAGATCAGGTTCGGACATTTCTGTAGCTCTTACCGATGACTTTGTCCGAAGTCAGACCAGGTTCGGACATTTCACGAGCTCTTCACGATGACTTTGTCCGAAGTTAGATCAGGTTCGGACATTTCACGAGCTCTTCCCGATGACTTTGTCCGAAGTTAGATCAGGTTCGGACATTTCACGAGCTCTTCACGATGACTTTGTCCGAAGTCAGATCAGGTTCGGACATTTCTCCTGCTCTTACTGATGATCTTGTCCGAAGGTGAACCTGGTTCGGACATTTCTCCCGCTCTTACCGTGAACTTGTCCGAAGTCAGACCAGGTTCGGACATTTCACAAGCTCTTCACGATGATTTTGTCCGAAATAGCCCCAAGTTCGGGCATTTAGACTTGTCCGAAAAAAAGCATAATCTCCCCCACAACACTTCAACTTCAAAACCTTCCGACTTACAACTCAATCCGCTTAATCACTTTAGCCGGGTTACCGCCAACGACGACATTATCCGGGACATCCTTCGTCACGACTGCTCCTGATGCAATCACCACATTGTCTCCCACTGTAACTCCTGGATTTATGATGGCACCCCCGCCAATCCATACATTGTTTCCAAACGTGATTGGCTTCGCATATTCCCTGCCAGAGTTACGTTTCGTCGGATGGAGCGGATGTGTGGCCGTATAGATTTGCACGCCAGGGGCGAGCATACAATTATCGCCAAAGCGGACTTCACTCACATCGAGGATGGTACAGTCAAAATTGGCATAAAAATTTTCTCCTACATGTGTGTTATAGCCATAATCAAATCGGATATTCGGCTCCATAAAAACAGCGTCTCCCGTAGAACCTAGCAATTCCTTTAGTAACTGCGTTCGTTTTTCTCCTTCCGTTTCCAGTGTTTGATTATAGATCCTGACTTTGCGTCTGGCTTCCTCACGATCTTTTACCAGTACCGGATCAGCAGGGTTGTACATTTCCCCGGCCACCATCTTCTCTTTTTCCGTTTTCATTTTATATGACCTTCTTTCGCTTTTATCAAATTGCCTATTTCCCGCAGCATTTCTTATACTTTTTCCCGCTTCCGCAAGGGCAGGGATCGTTGCGTCCAACTTTTTGTCTGGTGCTAAAATCGATTACATTTGAAGGACTGTGAGGCTGTAGAAAAGGATGCGCGGGCTTGGATTTCAAATGGTTTTCTCTTTCTTTTCTCAGTTCCGTTGGTTTGTAACCTTTCAGAGCCCACTTGCGCGTATTGTTGTAGACCTCCATGACATGTGCGGTCAGCTGCTGCACAAATTCGAAGGTAGGAAACTCTAAAGCACTTTGTAAATACTCAATCAATTTTGATGGAGGATCATTTGAATTGATCATATAAATTAATGCTTCCGCAATTTCATCTTTATCCTCTGCTGTCATGTCATATGATTCAGATAAAAAACGGAGGAATTTCACCATTTCGGGAGATTTATCAATGAATCCGGGTTGACCGGCAATAAAAAACTGCTTCTTGGTGAACGGATAATAATCAACATCCGGCCTTGAACGATGTTCTTCAATAATTTCTTCAACATTATTTATACTCTCATCTACGAGATATCCGTCCAAGCGATGGTAGTAAACACCCATTAGCTGATAATAGTCACTAGCCAGCCTGACTACCTGCGAGTATTTTCTAATATCCACTTCATTCTTCGTTAAATCTTCAAGCTTATCAATCATTTTTGAAGATTCGATGACACCATAATAATAGGTCATCCCGTGAATCAGCCGGATCCATTCTGAATTTCGCTGGATGCATTCCTGCAGCTTAGCCTGGTCAATTTGTTTAAATTGATCTAAAAGCTCAACCGGCATCGCGTATTGCTTTTGACCATTCAGCATGACCGGAAAAACGATTCCCAGGTTCATGAGCGAGTTTATGTTGTAATCGAGAGACACATCTTCAATTGGCAATAAGCCGGATTTCTTAATTAGTTTTTTTATCAGGTTGTACATTTCTTGATCAAATATTGATAACACCCTTTCAAGGTGTGCAGGAATGACCTGTGCAAGTTCAGCTGCAAGCTCTGCCTTTTTCAGGGTGCTCATTCCGCCAAGTTCAAGTTGTTTACGGATTGCGTCTAATTCAACTTTTGTCAGCACTGATAAAACATCAATCAGACGGACAGGTGCCTCAGCCTTCTTCCAGAACTTTTTTTCCATTTTCCCAAACTGACGATAAGATACCCCCAGATCTTCCAGGGCATTCATAAGATTTTTGTTTTTTTCATCTATTTTAGACATCTTTGACTCCTTTTTATCGCATTTTCATGCTATGTAACTATGATTACGTGTCTTCTGCTTACACAGAAAAAGCGCACCTCAATTGATGTGCACTTTTATCTTATCTTAATATAAGCTCCAACTGGAAGCAAAGGGACTTCCCCTTGCCACCAGTGGATGTGGTCGATAAAATTGAAAATCCGCTGATATATCTGAGAATATGGTCGATATGTTTTAACTTTCGCCAATAAGTGAAAAGCAGCCAATTATGATGCTTTTTTGATGTTGATGACTTTTCCTTCCTGGCGCCATTTCTTGAATTCTACTGCAGCCGTGAATAGAACGTCTGTCGATGAGTTAAGCGCTGTTTCAAAGGAGTCCTGAAGAACGCCAATGATAAAGCCTACTGCAACCACTTGCATCGCGACATCATTCGGGATGCCGAATAAGCTGGATGCAAGAGGGATCAGCAATAACGAACCGCCTGCAACGCCCGAAGCACCGGCAGCACTGATGGCGGCCATCACACTCAGAAGGATGGCAGTCGGAATATCCACCTGAATGCCAAGTGTATGGACTGCAGCAAGTGTCATGACGGAGATCGTCACGGCAGCTCCAGCCATATTAATCGTTGCGCCTAATGGAATTGAAACAGAATAGGAGTCCTTATCAAGCCCTAATTCTTCGCAGATTTTAATATTCACAGGGATATTTGAAGCTGAACTTCGTGTAAAGAAGGCTGTAATCCCGCTTTCCTTCAAGCATTTAAAAACAAGCGGATATGGATTTTGCCTGATTAAAGTGAACACGATGATTGGATTGACGATAAGTGCAACTGCAAGCATGCATCCAATCAGGACAGCAAGCAATTTTCCATAGCCAAGCAAAGAACTGAGACCGTTTGTCGTGATCGATTCAAATACCAGGCCCATGATGCCAAGCGGAGCGAATTTTATCACCCATGCGACGATTTTGGACATCGCATCGGCAAAATTTCCAATTATCGTTTTTGTGGAATCTGCTGCACTCTTCAGGGCAAGACCGATCAGGACAGCCCAGGCTAAAATACCGATATAATTAGCATTTATAATAGCGTTAACCGGATTATCTACAATGTTGAGCAATAAGGTTTTAAGTACCTCGACGACACTTCCTGGAGGCGTCACACCCTCAGCGCCAGCCGTAAGCTTTAAGCTGACCGGGAACATAAAGCTGGCAATAACGGCAATAAGTCCTGCCGCAAACGTTCCAAAAAGATACAGGAAAAGGATTGTTTTCATGTTTGTTTTCTGCCCGCGCCTATGCTGGGCAATCGCCGACATAACCAGGAATAATACCAAAACAGGAGCAACTGCTTTCAGGGCCCCTACAAATAATGACCCAAAGATAGCAACCGGCTTTGCAATTTCAGGGATTGTCAGTGCCAGGATCACACCAATTAATAGACCCGCAATAATTTGTTTCACCAGGCTTACTCGGTTCAACTTCTTCAGTAAATCGTTCATCGTCATCTCCCCCACAAGTAAGTTCTCTTTTTGAGTGCATAAGGTCAGTTAAAGGACAATCATTAACTGTCCTCTTTAAAAATACAACTGTCCGCGTACTAAGTATTATAGAGGCTGAAATATTATATTACAATACAAAGATTTTAACATATAAAAAATCTCAACTTTCTAAATACTCAATAATCATACCTTAACTATTAGCAGGTTGTTAATAGATAATTGTTCCCAGAAAATCAGGTTTTTTAACCACTGCGCTCATGCCATATTGAATTTTTCACTCGCGCCCCGGTTCGAGCGCAGAAAAAATAGCAGATCATTTTACTGACCTGCTATCTTACAAACTATTAATTTATTGCTAATTCTGAAGTTTCATCAACATTTGCATGCAGGTCAAAACGATCTGCATTCATTACCTTGACCCACGCAGAAATAAAGTCGCGAACAAACTTCACTTTGTTATCGTCCTGGGCATACACTTCCGCAATCGCACGCAGCTGTGAGTTGGAACCAAAGACGAGGTCTACTCTGGTAGCTGTACGTACAACATCACCCGTTTTACGGTCACGGCCCTCATATACTCCGCCCTCTGCAGGCTTCCATTCCACTCCCATATCGAGCAGGTTCACAAAGAAATCATTGGTGAGCGTGCCGACACGGTCAGTGAATACACCGTGTTTTGTCCCGCCATGGTTTGTGCCGAGGACGCGCATGCCGCCAATCAGGGCCGTCATTTCAGGTGCACTGAGGTTTAATAGCTGCGCCTTATCCAGCAAGAGCTCTTCCGGACTTACGCCATACTGCTTTTTCTGATAGTTGCGGAAGCCATCGGCAAAGGGCTCAAGCACTGCAAAGCCTTCAGCATCAGTTTGCTCTTCTGTTGCATCCCCGCGCCCCGGAGCAAACGGAACAGTTACATCAAAGCCTGCGTCATGTGCAGCTTTCTCGATCGCTGCACTGCCGCCAAGTACGATCAAATCGGCAAGGCTGACTTCCTGGTCCAGCTGGCTTTGAATGTCTTCAAGTGTATTGAGTACCTTTGAAAGCTGCTCCGGCTGATTCACTTCCCAGTCCTTTTGCGGAGCCAGTCGCACGCGGGCACCGTTCGCTCCTCCGCGGAAGTCAGATCCGCGGAAAGTACTTGCCGATGCCCAGGCCGTTGTCACTAACTCACTGATGGAAAGTCCCGAGTCAAGAATCAATTCCTTTATCTTTTTTACTTCCCCATCCGTTAATTCATAATCTACAGCGGGAACAGGGTCTTGCCAGACGAAATCTTCTTTTGGAACTTCCGGACCGATATACCTTGATTTAGGGCCCATGTCTCGATGCAATAACTTGAACCAAGCTTTGGCAAAAGCATCCGCAAACTCATCTGGATTCTGATGGAATCGGCGGGCCACTTTTTCATATGCCGGATCATGGCGCAAGGCAATATCGGTTGTAAGCATCATGGTTGGAACTTTTACAGAATGATCTTCTGCATCCGGAGCAAGATCTTTCTCGGCAGGATCCACAGCCAGCCACTGATAGGCACCAGCCGGACTCTTTGTCAGCCACCATTCATAGCCAAAC
Source organism: Cytobacillus oceanisediminis 2691 (assembly GCF_007678455.1). GTDB lineage: Bacteria > Bacillota > Bacilli > Bacillales > Cytobacillaceae > Mesobacillus > Mesobacillus oceanisediminis_A. Next base: position 127,436 of record NZ_VEEP01000010.1, read on the forward strand.
AGTAAATCAAAGTAGCCATTATCCCACTGTGTCGGATTTGCCGTCCAGGCTCCTTCGAGGCCGCTAGTGATGGTATCACGTCCTCTGCCGCTGCCATATGCGTTATTCCAGCCCAAACCCATCTCTTCAATCGGAGCTGCTTCCGGTTCCGGACCTACTTTGGCCGCGTCCCCTGCACCATGGGCTTTACCAAAAGTATGGCCGCCAGCGATCAGCGCTACTGTTTCTTCATCGTTCATTCCCATCCTTGCAAAAGTTTCGCGAATATCCCGGGCTGCTGCGAGTGGGTCCGGCTTGCCATTCGGTCCTTCAGGATTCACATAGATAAGACCCATTTGTACCGCAGCAAGCGGGTTCTCCAGCTCGCGGTCGCCTGTATACCGTTTATCCCCGAGCCACTCTGATTCAACACCCCAATAAGTGTCTTCTTCCGGATGCCAGATATCGGGGCGTCCTGCGCCAAAGCCGATTGTCTTGCCGCCCATCGACTCAATCGCCACATTGCCTGCCAGTAAAATCAAGTCAGCCCATGAAATCTTGTTGCCATACTTCTGCTTGACTGGCCATAACAGTCGGCGGGCCTTATCCAGGTTGCCGTTATCAGGCCAGCTGTTCAGCGGCGCAAAACGCTGAGAACCCGTTCCGCCGCCGCCCCGGCCATCGCCAATACGATACGTTCCTGCTGAGTGCCAGGCCATCCTGATGAACAATGGCCCATAATGACCGTAGTCAGCCGGCCACCAGTCCTGGCTTGTTGTCATGAGTTCTTGAAGATCCTGCTTAAGTGCATCATAGTCCAGCTTTTTAAATTCTTCATTATAATTAAAATCTTCTCCCATAGGGTTGGATTTGCGGTCATGCTGATGAAGGATGTTCAATTGCAGCTGATTTGGCCACCAGTCTCTATTTGCCGTACCACTCGTTTTTTGACTAGTAGCACCCCCGTGCATCACCGGGCATTTTCCAACCTTTGCAGTATCCTTGTCCATTTTCGTTCCCCTTTCGCAAAAATAAAAATAATTAAGCTTTCAACATTAATAACTATGAAAGGGACAAGGGATTTAGTATTTATAATTGGAATCTTTTATGAATAGGGGCATCTGAGGGGGATAGGGGAGTGGATTTAGGTGGAAGACTACTAACCAAAATACACTTCGACGCTATCTTCTTTTTGTGCTGTTGCCAAACAACTTTGGATAAATTTCAGGATTTGTTTTTGATCCCAGGATGTACAATCACTTTCCGACGGGGTATCACCAGTTTTAAAAAACTTCTTGTAGTCATTCATTGCCATTTCTATTTGTTGTAACGAAAAAGTCGAGAACTTTCCTGACCCACTTACTCCAGCATAAAATTGAAGTGAATCAAGCAAATTGTAAAGCAGCAGTGCATTACGATTCCCCATGCTAAAACGCGCATAAGCAATTTCTTCCCTTGCTTTATTCAATCCGTATATATCATGGCCCATTGATTGATAATCCTCCTTCGAAAGTAAAAAATGATTTGATTACGATACCTTAGTGAAACTGATAAACAGTTACATGGCTAATCACTCCTTTCACGTTTAAAGGATTTTATTTTGAAAATAATATGAGAGAGTTAGAGATATTCGTTGGAGATTTGAGGGTTCATTTAAGAGGTATTCCTTAAAGTTAGAAATCAAAGACTTTAAATATGGAGAAAATCGAGAGCGGCATACGAGGAAATTCAGAAAAACAGCTGTCTATTTATAGGGAAAATAATACCACATTACGTATTGGATCAATCCAGTTATTTTCAAACTTAATCAACAATTATGTGAACGCCTTCTTTGGATACAGGGTGGCTACGCTATATTGATCTATTAATTAAAAACCCCTCAAACTCAAGGTCTGAGGGATTTCAGTGTACCATTCAAAAGTATTAATAGATCCCGACCGCGTCGAATCCAGCGTTAGCGGCTGCTTCTTCCTCGCTGCCTTCTCCATAAAGATCGATTGCTGACTGGACGACCGCCTGTCTTGCATCACTAAAATCGGAATTCGAAGTTAAGTAAACCGTTAAAGCACGATAATAAATCTTCCCTAATTTCTCTCTTCCAAGATCCTGGGCGATCAGGTATGCCGCATGGTTCGTAATTGAAGAGTTAACATGGACCCCACCGCCATCTACTGTGGTTGGCATATGATAAAACTCGTCCATGTGGTCAGGATAGACTCCGCCATTTGTGCTGTATGCTCTTCTTTGCTCGTTGCTGACAACAACACCGTTTGGATTGCTTAAGCTGCGCAACACTGTTGCTCCACTAGCCTTAGCCTCCGGTGCCATAATATCCTCTCCCATTTCCCAATCGCTGTCGTCAATGAGTGCACCAAAGACATCAGCGAAGGATTCATTCAGAGCTCCGGATTGATTTCGATACACCAAATTTGCAGAATGAGTGATGACGCCATGAGTCATCTCATGTGCAGCAACATCAAGGCCAGCTGATAGCGAAATCATGAATTTCCCATCGCCATCACCATAGGTCATCCAGCGCCCATTCCAGGAAGCATTGTTATAATTGTTGCCATAGTGGACTCTCGAAACAATCGCCATTCCTTCTCCATCAAGGGAATTACGGCCGTGTTCATTTAAATAATACTCATATACCTTCTCGGAATTATAGTGTGCATCGACAGCAGCGCGGTCATAGTCACTGATAAAGGCTGCCGAATTCCCAACATAGACAGTATCGTTACTGAAGCTATTATCATTTTTGGCATCATAGGTTATTATGCCTCCAAGGTTCTCATGAGAGTAATCTGCCAGCGCAAATTTAGTTCCGGCATTCGCCTCTTTCACCTGGGTAATATGCAGCTCCCTATGATCGCCATGCACGCCTTTCCCTGCACCTTTTTGCGTCTGCTCATCAGCATGCATCAAGCCATTGTACTGATCGATTACCTCTCCCGTTTTCGCATCCACAAAAACGAACCAGTTTCCAGGCTCATTTCCCATGAAATTAACATTCACTTTATAAGCTGTGTAATTTTTCCCCTCAAAAGGGAGGACAACAAGCTCAGAAGTAGGCTCGTATGTCAGCTCTTCCGGTGCATTGACAGAAGCCAGTGCCGCTTTCAAAGCTTCATCGCTGCTTACTGTGGCATTTGTGTCGACTGATTCCTCTGCAATTGTCTGATTGGTTCTTCCGTTGACGGATACGATTTCATTATTCTTATTAAAGTGAACAACAACTTCGGCTCCTTCAACTTTTACACCATTTATAGATTGGTTGAAACGAACGTGAGTCATACCAAGTTCATCTTTTTGAGTGCTCTTTACCTTGAGGTTTTTGTCAGGATGAGGAATTCCTGTTTTGTCTTGGTTCTGTTTCAGATAACTTAACGCTTCAGAAGCTGTGCTGGAAGAAAACTTTTCCGCATATCGCTCCTTCACAAATAAAGGAACGCTTGCTTTCTCATTCCACGCCTTGGAAGCTTGTCCACTGCTGGAATCGGATGGCTGTGCGAATACACTGCTCATCGGGATCGAACCTACCAACATTGCCGACGACAGAACTACGGGTAAAATCAATTTCTTCTTCAAAAATACCATTCCTCCCATCAATTTCCATTGGATGGGTCTATTATATATTTCTATGCACGAAATATCATGAATAATTGGAATTATTTGAATAAATTAAAAAACTGGATAAAATAACCTAATCTCTGGGCTTGAGGACATTCTGTGTGCTCCTATTGTCCTTCATTAACGCGGGCATTTTGGATTACAACTTTTTACAGCCAGGAAGAAAAGAATGCCTCATATGCTTCTATTTTGGATGCAAGGGAACGTACCCCCTGCTCCCTCAATGTAAAACCAACCTGAACATCTGCCCAAAATGTTTCATATTATATATTCTGACAAATGAACAGTTAGGAGTAATGGTATGCCAAATGAAATGGATAAACAGACAATTGAAGTGGTGAATGTAACCAGTCCAGCCTTAAATTCAAGGCGCGGAAAATACTTTATCGGCAAAACCGGATTGCTGAATTTCGGGGGCGGATATTACGCGTGGGGCGGAATCGTCAATCCAGCTGATTCTGGGGTCAATGTGTACATCGATATTTTTACGATCACAAACCTTTCAAACCAAAACTTCATCAGTGAAATCTGGTTAAACGCTGTTCCACCGAGAAATGCAGCGGTCTCGTCCCATGTAACTCCAACCAATCAGGCGATTTCACCTTCTCCACTTCCAAAGGCAATCTTGAAATATGCTGGATATTCTGCTGAGCCCATGGCCAAAGGTGTGAATATATTCGATCGAATTGTTCCTCAAAATTCCACCCTTATTAGCGATTCACACAATGGCTCCATCATTATTGGTCCCGGAGACTCATTCTCCATACTTCTAAGGCCGCCGGGTTATCAATACATCTCAGGGACAATCGTTTTGACCTGGTGGGAGGAAGCGGCCAATGCATGAGCAGGAGATGGCTGGCATGAACTTCAAGTCAATGGACAGCGAGAAACACCTCAATGAGGTCACCGTTCTGCCCGAAAATGTATATCACTCCTATCTCGGTGAATACTTTCTTGGTCAAACAGATCTCATATCCTTCGGTGGTGGTTACAACGGATGGGGCGGACTGGTCAACCCAGCGGACTCCAATGTGAATATATTCTTAAACGCCTATACCATCAGCAACTATTCAAATGAGGCATTAACCACTGAAGCCTGGATAGGCAGCATCCTTCCCGGAAACGGAAAAACATCGCCGCATTTTGCTTCAGGGAACCAGGCCTTAAATCCCCCGCCAATGCCGATGACGGATATCAAAAACGCCAGCTTCATTTCAGGAAAGCCAAGTCGGGGTACTAACGCCTTTGTACGGAGGGTTGAGCCAACTACAACCCTCACAAAGCATGACTTTCAAGGTATGTTCATCATCCCGCCTGGAAGTTCTATTTCCTTTTTCTTTCGATCCCCAGGAAAAAGTCAGGTACATGCAAGAGTCGCGTTTGGCTGGTGGGAGGAAAAAGTATAACCCCTTTTGATTTCTTTTAGCGGGCATGGCACTAAAAATAACAGACTTTTATCGATAAAACTTTTTCACTTTGAACAAAAGGAATTTGGAGAAAACACTTAATTTATACGCGGTGAGCTAGCGGCTTCTTTTTAGATTGCTGAGGTAATTAGAAAGTGGCAAATAAGCAGGATATGATTTTAAAGCAAAAAAAATTACATTCTCTGATGAAGACGGCTTTTCTTACAATAATAAGCCGTCTTCACTATGCTATCTCTGATTCCATGACGGTGCCGGCCACACGACCGGGGTTTCGGCAACTGAGAGTGGCCATATAATTTTATATTCCTGATTGATAATTTGAGCCAGTAAAGCATCCGCCAATATATTTTGCCCGTTTGAATCAAATCGGACGCCTCGCCATGGCATTATTAAATTTTTTCCTGGCAGGTTGGTTTGACGCAGAGATTGAACTATTTCATCTCTATTTATACTTCCAGCTCGATTAATGGCATCAGCCAGGACGAGTAATCCTGTAAAACTGCGTGCATTGGTTTCATTCATATCTTCTTTATATTTTGAGCGATAAAGTTCATTGACTTCCGTTACAATCGGTTTGACTCTGCCCAACCCGAGTGCCCAGGCAACACGACTAATAATATAATTGCCATCCTCCCCTACCGTTTCAAGGAATTCAGGTATGGTGTAACCTGCATTTTGGACCACCAGCCCTTCTGGAAACCAATTTAACCTTTTAAGACCTTGAACGACATTTATAGCATCAGAAAGGAACTGGTGACCAAAAACTGCTTGAGCTTTGCTTTTTCGAATCCGGGTGAGTTCATTCACTAGCGATGTAACAGGCGGGGTATATATTTCAAAAGCTGTAAGTTCTCCAGGGAACTTCCGGATAAGACTTTTTTCAATCGCAGCTGCTTCTAATCCAAAAATAGAGTCCTCGGTCAAAATAGCAAAGTTGTTGATCTCTCTGCCTCTTGATCTTAGAAAATGAAATAGTTCAAAGAAAAGATTTGTATATAGATGATCATTAGGTGCTGTTCTGAAAAAAAACTGAAAATCCCTCTCTGTAAGCGACGGGGCAGATGCATCTGGTGTTAAGAAAGGCACTTTTTTTGCTTCAGCTATAGCAGAAGCTTGCAAAGTCACACTACTTTGATATGAACCAATTAGGGCCGCAACCTTCTCTTTTACAATTAATCGTTTGGCTTCTTCCCGCCCAATTTCCGGTATACCCTCTGAATCTCCATAAATCACTTTAAATTTTCGATTTTCTAATATAGGAAGGCCTATAGTACGAGCTAAAGGCAAATCCAAATCATATCGATTATTTACAATTTCAACAGCCAAATCGATGGCCTGGCGAATATCCTTCCCAACTGCTGACAGTGAGCCTGTAAAAGGATAGATGGCTCCAATCCTTATTTCTTTTCCCTCTTTCATCACTTCTTCCCCCCAGACCTTTAAAAGAAAAAGTCAGCTGCTTATTTCTACTTAATATATAAAAGATGGCTTATACAAAATCCTCATTTTTTCAAAGAAGTCATAAATACTTCGTTTATTTATTAGCTTATGGCCCGGACTACAACCGTCCTGCTTTGGCTATCCGAGCTGTACCATCACGACCCTGAAGTTTACTTAAAATATCGCACTATAAAGTTTGGGAACGGGAAACCTAATATAGATTACTAAAATAACAAACAAAAAAATTGGCAGGCATGAGTCCGGTTTACCCTAGACTCCACACCAGCCAATTAACTGTTTATTATTGAATCTGACTCTTTGAAAGTCATCGAGTCATTTTGATTTTCAACTCACTCCTACTGCTCTCCCACTCCACCCAAATCCTTGGACGCAAACTGATCAAGCAATTCACGCACTTCATCCGTTGATTTAGTGTTCATTAATTGATTTCTTAACCCACTCGCCCCGGGGAACCCTTTGACATAGATTTTGAAAAAGCGATGCAAAGCCGTGAACGGCCGCAGTTCTAAATGCGAGTACTTATCATGAAGATCCATATGCAGGTTTAAAAGATCAAGCAATTCCTGACTGCTATGCTCCTTCTTCTCCTTTTCAAAAGCAAATGGATTATGGAAAATACCACGGCCAATCATCACACCATCGACACCATATTGTTCCACGAGCTTGAGGCCGGTCTGTCGGTCAGGAATATCCCCATTGATCGTCAAAAGTGTATCCGGAGCGACCTCGTCACGAAGCTTCTTGATCTCCGGAATCAGTTCCCAGTGAGCATCCACTTTGCTCATTTCATCCCTTGTGCGCAGATGAATGGAAAGGTTGACAATATCCTGTTCCAATATGTGTTTCAGCCAGGGCTTCCACTCGTCTAAGTCCGAGAAGCCAAGCCTTGTTTTGACACTTACCGGCAATCCTCCCGCTTTTGCTGCCTGAATCAGATCTGCTGCAACGTCCGGACGACGGATCAAGCCGCTTCCCTTTCCATTCTGCACCACATTGGGCACGGGACAGCCCATATTGATATCCAGGCCCTTGAATCCCATTTCTGCCATCCCGATGCTCATTTGCCGGAAATATTCAGGCTTGTCCCCCCATATATGCGCGACAATCGGCTGTTCATCCTCTGTAAAAGTCAAACGCCCCTGCACACTTTTGATGCCATCCGGGTGACAATAACTATCACTGTTTGTAAACTCGGTAAAGAATACATCAGGTCTTGCTGCTTCACTCACTACATGACGGAAAACAACATCCGTCACTTCTTCCATTGGTGCCAGTATAAAAAACGGCCGTGGTAAATCACGCCAGAAATTTTCTTTCATAATCGTTCAGTCCCTCTCATCATGGGATACCAGAGCTTACCCATGATCCCAAAATTAAAAAGCAGAATGCTCCTGCTCCTTTTACACTTATACCATGCTTGAGCACTTTTTATCAAACTGATTGAAATGGTAATTTTAACTTTCCGCCACTTAGCATCCCACTGGGCTATTTAAAATAAAGTATTTGCCTGGCGGCCTATATTGCACATCCGGATTCAAAGGGGTTTCACATCGTTATCCTTTTACATAAAATGTGAAGAAAATCTTTTACAGGAGGGAAATCAATGCCCACCATCAGTCTCTGCATGATTGTTAAAAATGAAGAAGAAGTATTGGAGAACTGTCTCAGGAGTGTACAGGATATCTGTGATGAAATCGTCATTGTTGATACCGGGTCGACTGATCGGACAAAGGAAATAGCCAGGCAGTACAGTGATAAAGTACTCGATTTCGAGTGGATTGACGACTTTTCCGCAGCCCGCAATTTTGCCTTCAGCAACGCAACGATGGACTATATCCTTTGGCTCGATGCCGACGATATTCTGCTGCCGGCTGACCAGCAAAAGTTCAAAAAGCTGAAAACCTCCCTGAAAAAGGATGTTGATGGTGTCTCCATGATCTATGTCATCCTCAGAGATGAATTTGGGAACCCGACTTTCCATTACAGAAGGAACCGCCTGGTGAAGAGGAGCAAGAACTTCAAATGGATCGGACCCGTCCATGAATATCTTGATGTGAGCGGCAATATTTTATCTTCTGATATATCAGTTGAGCATAAAAAGAATGAAAAACAATCGACCGGCCATTCATCTGACAGGAATTTAAGAATTTATGAGAAGCGGATTAAAAGAGGAGAGGACTTCACTCCAAGGGACTTATATTATTATGCCAATGAGCTGCGTGATCACAGGCAATATGAAAAAGCGATCATTTATTATCATGAGTTCCTTGGAGGCAAAAAAGGCTGGGTGGAGGACAACATAAGAGCGTGTTTGAATCTGGCTGATTGCCATGTCCATCTAGGAGAAAAGGACGAAGAAATGGAAGCTTTGCTGAAGTCACTATCATACGATGCACCCCGGCCTGAACCGTGCTGCCGGATTGGCGACATTTTCAAGGCCAAAAAGGATTATCAAACAGCTATCTACTGGTATACTACCGCGATCCAGATGAATAAGGACACAGCCGGATTCCAGAACCAGGCTTATTCCACATGGTATCCGCATCTTCAGCTATGTGTATGCCATTGGGAACTAGGCAATGTAGAAAAATCGATTGAACACAATCAGAACGCCAAAAAATACCGGCCAGATGACAAGCAGGTCTTGTTCAATGAGAAATTTTTTAATGATTTCATGAAAAATAGCGGCAAAAAATAAGAGGGAATCATGAAGATTTCCTCTTTCCTCTTGCCATTTAATTGCCGGCTATTTAACTCCAATTCCAAGATAATGAATGCCCTGCTGCATAATGGCCTGTTTATCCAGCACATTCCTTCCGTCCAGAACCAGGCTGCAGTTTTTGAATGCTGAAAAGTCCATGTTCTTATATTCATCATGGTATGCCTGCAGGATGATCAGTTCAATTTCTTCCGCCTGCTGTTTTGAAAATGGAACAACACCATATTTTGAAATCTCCCCTGCCTCGAATAAAGGATCATCGACATATACTGCAGCTCCCTTTTCCTTCAATTCATCAATCAGAAGCAATGTGGATGATTTTGTTGGCTCCTTCACATTTCCCCGGAATGACAGGCCTAAGATCAAGACCCTTTTGTTCTTTAACGAATCCAGATGTTCTTCTGCCAGCCGTAAAGCGTATTTGGCCATGTCATCGTTAATCCTTCTTGATAAAGTGGTCAAGCCCTCCTCAAGGCCATTATTGATAAAGAAGTATGGATACACAGGAATGCAGTGCCCGCCAACGCCAATACCCGGCAGGTGAATATTCGAATAGGGCTCGCTGTTTGCTGCCTTTATGACCTCCATGATGTCAATGTCCAGCTTGTTTGCATACATCGCAAGTTCATTGGCAAGAGCGATGTTCACATCACGATAAACGCATTCGGCAACCTTGGTAAATTCAGCTGCCTCCAGGCTGCTGACCGGTAAAATATCGCAGTTTAACCCTTTTTGATAAAAATCAGCTGCTAACTCCAGGCTTTTGGCGTTCAATCCGCTCACTACCTTTGGATAGGCAGACAAGTCCTTGATGATCCGGTTGGAGTACACACGTTCAGGACTGTAGGATAAGAAAAAATCGACCCCCATCTTCAATCCTGAAATCTTTTCGATCGTCCGGCCGAACCTGTTTCTCGTATCACCGGCAGGCAAAGTCGTTTCAAAGCTTACAAGCGTTCCTTTTTTAATCCCTCTTGCTATATCCTCTACAGCAGAATCGATATATTGATAGTTTGTGGCGCCGTTTCCCTTTGTTAATACCGGCACAATCACCACTACCACCTCGGATTTACTCACCGCTTCTGACGTATTTACTGTTGCTTCCAGGGTTTTGGACTCATATGCTTTTGAAACCAGCTCATCAAGTCCCGGTTCGTTATCCACATGGGAAATCCCCTGATTCACTTTGTCCACCACTGCTTTATTGATATCTGCTCCGTACACATGAAAATGTCCGCAATTCGCAAAAATTGCGGCTAAGGGCAAACCAATCTTTCCTAAACCAACAACTGTAACATTTTTCATCTTAACAATCCTTTCTGGCCTTTTTAGCTGAAATCCCCCGAAATCATGGAAACCTTCTGGCAATTACTCTCCGTTATTTTATGTAGTCGCAGTTTGTTTGTGTAAATAAAATGACCATTCCGCCGTTCAATTGTGACAATTGACCAGGCATCGGGAAAAAGAGTGAATAAGCTAAAATAAACAAGTCCTTACACCGATATGGAGGTGTTTTTCATGGAAGAAAAAGAGAAACTTAAGATTCTTGTTTTGATCAAGTCTTTCAACAAATCGGCACCAAAGCATCAACCAAAGTTCGATACAATCAAAGCAATCGAAAAATTCGCCGACGTACGGTACTGGCATAAAGACGGCAACATCAATGATATTTTAGTTGCATTGAATTTCACCCCGGATTTCATTCTGCACTATGATCATGCCTGGAACAGCCCCCTGACCCCAAGGATAAAGGGATTAGGCAAAATCAACATCCCAAAAGGGTGCTTCGTGATTGATATCCACTATAGTCCCTCTGAACGAGTTAAATTTTTTAATCGAAATAAAATTGATTTGATTTTTTCTGTAACAAAGTCACCATTCTTGAAAAAATTCCCTCAATATAAGGACCAGTTCCGCTGGCTCCCCTTTGCCATCAATCCTGAAGTTTTTAAAGATTGGCAGATTGAGAAGAATATTAATTTCCTGCTGATGGGGCAGGTTTTTGACAGGGAACGAAAAAGCAGGAATGTGACTGGTACTCCAAAGGGCAAGTACCCATTTAGAGAGGAAGTTTTAGTGCGGATGAGGAAAGAAGAAGGCTTTCTATTTCACCATCACCCTGGACACTACGCAAAGAATACTTCAAAAAACTATCTTAATGAAAAATATGCGAAAGAACTAAACCGGGCAAAAATGTTCTTTACCTGCGGGTCCAAGTTTCAATATCCTGTACTGAAATACTTTGAAGCTCCCGCGTGCCGAACGCTGCTCCTGGCAAAACCTGTTCCGGACCTTACCGAATTGGGATTCGTAGATGGTGAAAACTTTATTGCCTGTAATGAATCCAATTTCTATGAAAAAGCGATGTATTATCTGGAAAACGAGGCAGAAAGAAAAAAAATAACAGATACAGGCTACGAGTTTATCCATACCCACCATACAAACGATGTAAGGGCACAGCAATTTATTGAATATGTGGAAGAATATCTAGCCAGTTATCACGGATCATCAAGATCGGAATAAACCAGCATAGCCATTGATTTTCCAGAGGATTTTTCTCATTTGTAGGCACCCCCCCATACACTTCCATTTTCAGAACATATACCATAAAGAGACTGATTATGAATCGGTGATCCCCCTCTTTAAAAATGATAGATATGGGTGTGTGTTATATGAGTAATAAAAGCAATTTAAACAATGTAAAGCTAGGTGAGAACGTCAAGATTTATGATTTCGTAAATGCCTATGGCTGCGAAATAGGAGACGGAACAAAGGTTGGCACATTCGTTGAGATCCAAAAAGGAGTTAAAATCGGAAAAAATTGCAAAATCTCAAGCCACTCTTTTTTATGTGAAGGAGTGCATATAGCAGATGGAGTTTTTATCGGCCACGGGGTGATGTTCACGAACGATATGTTCCCCCGCTCCACCAATCCGGATGGCTCCTTGCAAAATGATGGAGAATGGACTCTCCTGGAAACGATTGTAGAAGAACGGGCTTCCATCGGATCCGGCAGTACCATCCTTCCCGGACTCACGATCGGTAAAGGCGCAATAGTCGGTGCTGGCAGTGTTGTCACCAGGAATGTGCCGGAATTCTCGATCGTTGCCGGAAACCCGGCTAAAGTCATTCGATACATCCAGGAATAATGTATCCTATCCCGCTGCAGGAAAATTTTTCAAGGAGGGATCAATGTATGTTAAAAGCAGGAGTCATAGGCTGCGGCTATTGGGGACCAAATATTATCCGCAATCTGGATGCCCTGCCTGGAGTTGAGTTAATCTATGTTGCAGATTTGAATACTGAGCAGCTGGCAAAACAAAAAGCCTTATACCCTTACATTAAAACCACCACAAACTACCTTGACATCATCATGGACCCCGCAATAGATCTCGTACTGATTGTGACCCCAGTGAATACCCATTATCGATTTGCAAAAGAAGCCCTCACTAACGGCAAGCATGTCTTTGTTGAAAAACCTCTCACCGACTCTGTTCAAACTTCAGAAGAACTTTGTAAACTTGCAGACTCCAGGAACCTAACACTTATGGTCGGGCATACCTTTGTATACACTGGCGCCGTCAAAAAAATGAAGGAAATTATTGATTCAGGTGAAATAGGGACCATTCGGTATATTACATCCCAGCGTCTGAATTTAGGTTTATACCAAAAGGATATCAATGTCTTATGGGATTTGGCTCCTCATGACTTATCGATTGCGGACTATCTGATCGGCAGCCAGATCACCAAGGTCAAAGCATATGGGCATCGAGATATCAATCCACAGCTCGAAGATACCGCTTTTCTTAACTTAACCTATTCAACCGGAGAGAAAGTCTATATTATGAACAGCTGGCTATACCCGGAAAAGGTCCGGAAAATGACGGTGGTCGGAACAAAAGGCATGATGATTTACGACGACATGGAGCCCGAGAAGAAAATAAAGGTATTTCATAAGCATGCAGACTTCTCAAAAAATGAAGATGGCACTATTTCCTACCAGTATGAGAATGAAAAAGAGTATTTTCCCGAGCTTATTTTAAAAGAAGCATTGAGTGTTGAGCTTTCCCATTTCACAGATTGCGTCCTGAACAACAAAGAGCCTTTGAGCAGCGGAAATAAAGGTTTGAATGTTGTAAAAGTACTCGAGGAAAGTGATCTTTTATTAAGGAGAAACCAAGAATGATCCCATTTTTAGATTTGAAGGCCCAGTATAAAAGCATCGAAGGTGAAGTGAAGAAAGCCGTCGAAAAAATTTTCGAGGATTGTGCATTTGTAGGCGGCAAAGAGGTCGAAACTTTCGAAAAAAACTTCGCTGATTATTGCCACGCGTCTTATTGTATTGGTGTCGGCAATGGAACGGACGCTTTGTGGCTTACCTTAAAGGCAATGGGCATCGGACATGGGGACGAGGTAATTGTCCCTGCCAATACTTTCATTGCCTCTGCAGAAGCGATTACAGCCGTAGGTGCACGGCCGGTATTCGTCGATCATGACAAAGAGACGTATACGATCAATCCAGAAGAGATTCCCTCCAGGATTACCGAAAAAACGAAAGCAATTATTGCAGTCCATTTATATGGACAGCCTGCAGATATGGACCCAATCCTCGAAATCGCAGCCCAGCATGGACTTAAAGTGATTGAAGATGCAGCCCAGGCTCATGGCGCTGAATATAAGGGAAGACGGGTTGGGTCGATCGGTGATGCCGCATGCTTCAGCTTTTACCCTGGCAAGAATTTAGGGGCATATGGTGATGGCGGTGCCGTGGTGACGAATGACCAGGAACTTGCTGGCAGCGTGCGCCTCTTGAGCCAGCATGGCAGCAAAGTGAAATACATTCATGAAATTGCCGGTTATAACAGCAGATTAGATGGAATCCAGGCTGCCATCCTGAATGTAAAAATGAACTATATCGAACAGTGGACTGAAGCCAGAAGGAAAAATGCTTCTCTATACAAGGAGATGCTGAAAGATACAAATATCATTCTTCCAATTGAAAAAGAAGATGTCAGGCATGTGTACCACCTGTTTGTAATACGCATCAAGGATCGTGAAGATGCCCAAAAGAAGCTGCTCGACAAAGGCATCCAAACAGGTATCCATTATCCGGCGCCAATCCATCTCACCGAAGCCTATGGAGACCCTGGAATTCCTGAAGGGACATTTCCGCTCAGCGAAGAATATGCCGGCAGCCTTTTATCCCTGCCGATGTACGCTGAGTTAACCAAGGATCAAATCCGGGAAATATGTGAGGCTTTAAAGGAGATCATCAGTTGATCACAAACCACTTTCTTTTTCCTAAGCTTCTTTCCAGCCATCATGCAGTCACCGATTCTTGTCATCACAATCATATGCAAGACCATTCATAAGTATAATGTACAAACCAACTAATTATTGGAGGAAGGCTAGTGAAAAAAGTACGCAAAGCCATCATTCCTGCTGCAGGCTTAGGTACCCGGTTCCTGCCGGCTACCAAAGCCATGCCAAAGGAAATGCTTCCGATCGTCGATAAACCGACCATTGAATACATTGTAGAAGAAGCAGTAGCATCGGGAATTGAGGATATTATCATTGTGACCGGGAAAGGCAAAAGAGCCATTGAAGACCATTTTGATATTGCACATGAACTTGAACGAAATCTTCTCGAAAAGGGAAAGCTCGATTTACTCGAGCGGGTTCAGCACCCCTCTAAACTGGCTGATATCCATTACATCCGCCAGAAAGAACCAAAGGGTTTAGGACATGCCGTATGGTGCGCGAGGAATTTTATCGGAGATGAACCGTTTGCCGTTCTGCTCGGAGATGATATCGTGCAAAGCGAAACCCCCTGCTTAAAGCAGCTGATCACCCAATATGAAGAGACACACTCAAGTATCATCGGTGTTCAGCGAGTCCCGGCTGAGGAGACACATCGGTATGGCATCATTGATCCTTCCGCACAGGATGGACGGAGATATCATGTTCAAAACTTTGTCGAGAAGCCTCCTGCGGGAACCGCCCCCTCTAACCTAGCGATCATCGGCCGTTATATCTTGAACCCTGAAATATTCAAGTTTCTTGATTTGCAGAAAGTGGGTGCAGGAGGCGAAGTACAATTGACTGATTCCATTCAGCAATTGAATCAAATCCAAAGAGTGTTCGCATACGAATTCGAAGGGAATCGCTATGACGTTGGCGAAAAATTAGGCTTTGTCCAGACAACGATTGATTTTGCCCTTCAAAGAGATGAACTGAAGGAAGATGTAATAGCTTATCTTGAAAAGGTTTTAAAAGAAGTTAAAACCGAAAAAAATTAAGCAAAAAAGACGAGATTTCGATACCTCGTCTTTTTTATCTTTCATGGATTCATTTTTTCTTTCCATCTAAAAACTCCTGAATATATTGAACCATTTGCCTGGCTCTGGCTTCATTCGTATGGTTTTCATGGATAAACCTATATCCATTATCAGCTATGAGCTGCCGTTCTTTTTCATGGTCCCGATAATATTGCGCTTTTTCCTGGAAGTTTGAAAGATCGCATGCCACGAAATGATGGCCATCTTTAAAACCTAGATCCAGTATATCCTGTACCGGCTCGGCAAGCAGCAGGGTCCTGCATGCCAGGGCTTCAAAATATTTCAGAACAGGGTATTTATACTGCCCCCCGCAAGTGAAGAAAATTTTAGACCGGTTTAATTCACGGGCATACTTTTCATTCAGGATCGCAGATTCAGGGGCATCATGCCCTGGATGAGCGTGATGGACAAAGCCATCAATCCCCTTCATCATCTTTAAAACTTCCTCCCTGAAAGGGTATCTCCCTTTTGGGGTATTTGTGTTGTTCTGTCCGTCGGGGTCATACACCTGGCCCATCAGTAAGTAATCGATGTCTTTTTCAAGCTGCCAATCTTTAAAAATAGATGGATTAATAGAAAACGGCCACCACCTGAACTTCTCCTGATATTCGGGGAATGTTTTCAAAAAGGGTGACTTTGTGAGGGAAAAAATCATATCCATATTGGTATCTTCAAAATATTGTCTTCTTACATAGGGAAAGTAATGGATGTCGATTACAATTGACCCTTTAGGGATGTCGATTTGCCCCAGGCCGCTGATGATCGGTGAAAAGGCATATCCCCACGCCACATCATACTGAAGAATGAAATCCGGTTTAAAATCGATTCTTCGCAAGATATCTTTTATGTTTCCGTCTTTATGCCAGTACCTGACCTCAGCATGGCTCTCCAGGGCAGCAATCGTTTCATACTTTGGCTTATGCTTCGGAAACTTAATCCAGAACGGCTTGACCAGCAGTAAAATTTTCAATTTCTCCTTCAATGGATTCCACTCCTTCGTGTTCTGTAAAACCCGGGTATCTGAATAGAAGAACCCCCTGGATCTGGGGGTCTATTTATACTTATTGACATGTTTATCAATGACATTAAGCCCTCTTAAAGTGCCGATTGCTTTGAGGTTCTGAACAGGAGAATGATAATCCGGACTCCGTTCCAATGCTTTAAGGAAATGTGGGTACGCCTCGTTATATTTCTTTAAAAGCATCAAGGCTTCACCCAAATAATTTTCCTCCAGATGGGTCCTGTTCTCGAGCTTGGTGAAGTGCTTAACCGCACGCGGATAGTCTTTTTCAATCAATCCCTTCATTCCTTCAAAAAAAATACGGTCACGGTCACTCTTGATTAATGGGATGGCCTCATTAAAGAGGATAAATGCTTCATTCATCATCCATCTCCGGGATAATGCGAGCCCGGCAATTAATTTAGCAGCAAAAAGATTGTGACCTGTACCATCAGGACCCCCATTTGCTTCGTGAATATTCTTCAGGTCATCATCGGAAAGATTCAATTTCACATGCCGAGCCAGTACAGCCGGGTTTTTCTGGTTCGTCACATTTGTCTGATGCCTTCTGTAAAGATACAAAGGCTCCGGGATATGATAGGACAGGCAGTCACTCTGTAAAGCCTTCAAAATAAAATCCGTATCGGACCCAACTTTAATAGTAGGATCATATTTTACTTCGCTTTTGAGCACATCTCTTTTAAAAATCATCGTTGGGTTATTGAATGGAGTTCCTACATTCAGGAAAAAAGAATACAGGTCTTCAGACAGCACATTTCCCGATTGCCAATAGCCCATCGGTGAGCCCCCAGCAGTAATCAGGAGCATATCAGAATGCACAACTCCAATCCCGCTGTGCTGAAGGATCTTGAGCATCCGCTCAAAACGGTTTATAAGGGAGATATCGTCGGCCCCATGGAAGGTAATATAGTCTCCTTTGGCCTCTGATAATCCCTTGTTAAAAGCCTCCGCCACTCCCTTGTTCTCTTGTTTACAATATTTCATTCTTTCATCAGTAAAGGTCAGCACTACCTCTTCACTGTTATCTGTTGAACCATCATTTACGATGATAAGCTCCAGATTTTTATGTGTCTGATTCAAGATGCTGCTGATGGTTTCCTTAAGGAAATCCCCCCCGTTGTACACTGGCAAAATGACACTAATCATAAAAACACCCCGGTTATGTGATTGAGAAAAGAGATAATCGTCATCCTCATTCGGTCCTGATCACCCTCCGGCCTGATAAATACCAATCGAGCAAATGTCCAAAATCTATTGCCACCTTATCCCTCTTGGCAATCTCCACACAGATGATGTTGGCAGCTACCCCTGCTGAAACGAAGGCAATATCATACTCATATCGATCGGCTTCTTCCAACACTTTTTCAATCGAATCAAATCCCGGAACCTTTATAGTGCCTGCAATGGATTTATATCCCTTTTTAATGAAAAATTCTTCTCCATCAGCCGAACGGTTTCCAATCAGCAGGACTCGATAATTCTCTAACACATGATGATAAAAAGCAGTTTCCTGATTGAGCTGATAATTGATCAGCGAAGTGGCCAATTTCATAGACTGCAATGGCAAACTATACTCCTTAGCGACTTGATTAAACATCCTCTGATAGACAGGATATCTCGCTTCTGGTATGCCAACAATATCAGCCTCTAGCAGATTCTTAGCCAATAAATCTCTTTTCTCATGGTTCGGGGCCTTAAATCCCCCCATACCCTTAAGCCTTCTGTTTTGATTAATTTCCTTTGATGTAACCAGGATATCATGTGATAAAGCCAATATTTCGCCATCACCAATCCTTATTACACTGAACCCCTTCTTTTCTCGCAAAGCCTCTAACAGCTGAACTTCTACTTCGCTTGCTGTTTGCAGGCAGATTATATCCTTCGAAAGGTCCTTCATGCCTTCCTCGATGATATCTTCAAGATTATAAGGAAGATATTGATTTTTTAATAGTTTGCTTTTAACAATTGCCTCTCCGCCTCTGTAAATAGCCTCCGAGGCCATTGACTCCTTATCCCAGGGACCCGGATAGCCAAGCCTGAACAACTTTTCCCATTGTTCCGGCGAAAATGAATAGGTCAATTGAAAAACTCCTTTTTACCTTCAAATTTCTTTCAGTCATTTTAGGTATATTCAAATATACGAAAGAAGTGTTTGTTTACTTTTCCAACAGGGTTTCAGGTTGGTTTTTCGGCTGAATTTTCACGATTCACTTGATAGAAAAATTCAGGAAGTGACGTGGCATCACCTAAAAGCTTAACTGTTTCAATTGAACTGGCTTTTTCCTTCGCATTTTCATCAAGCTGTGATTTCAGCCAATAAAAATCAGCATGATCAGGGAATTGTTTGATATACTCCATTAATCTCTTCTTTGCCAGCTGTTTTCTTTGCAGTCTCAAAAGACTCAGAATGACCCAGCGGCCTATTGCGGCTTTTTCCTTTTCAATTTCTTCCCGATCATACAGAAATTGAAATTCAGCCAGGGCATTTTCATATTCTTTAACTAAAAATGACCTGTACCCAGGAAAATTAAACAGCTGAAGCTTGTTAAACGGCAATAATGGTGTGAAGCAATGCTCCGTTATTCCCTCATCCACGTGTTTGCGACAAGCAACGACTTCCCACCTGGCTATTGCCGGTGCTTTTTCAACAGCGTAAACCACAGGAGCTTTCACAATATCGGCACTGGTAACCCGCAAAAAACTTTTCAGCTTCGCTAAATCTTCCTTTGCGAGAAAATACTCTGCTTTTACGGCTATTTCCCAGTCGGAAAGCCGATTCTGCCCCTTTACTTTATGCGCAGCCACTTTTTTATAAAAATCCAACAGTTCCTCGATTATTGTATTCCATTTATATTTTTCAACTGTTATGAGACCATTGGCCGTTAATCTTTTTTGTATTTCTTCACTTGATAATACACAGGCCATTTTCTCTGCCATTTCAACAGGATCTTTCATTTGGCATATAACAGCATTCTCCTGATCGACTGCATACTCAAGTACCCCAATATTATTAGTCGTAACAACAGGGCACCCGCAGGCCATAGCCTCTAAAGACGGAAGGGAAAAGCTTTCGTAGGTTGACCCACAAATATACAAAGAAGCCCCTCTGTATAAACTGCTGATTTTTTGCTGAGTGGGACCGACAAAAACCTTGGCCACCCTCTTCTTCATTGCTTCAGAAGGCTGTTCAGGAGTTATCCAATATAAATCTATATCAAATTCACTTTTCACTTTTTCATAAGCTGATATGATATCAGCGATTCCCTTGAACTTGGCTGACTCTGCGCCTACCATTAGCAGATAAGGCCTTTCTCCCCTTTCTTTTCCTCCATTCATCGTAAAAATATCTTCATTTACCGC
Organism: Cytobacillus oceanisediminis 2691; assembly: GCF_007678455.1. Lineage (GTDB taxonomy): Bacteria > Bacillota > Bacilli > Bacillales > Cytobacillaceae > Mesobacillus > Mesobacillus oceanisediminis_A. The sequence continues at coordinate 147,371 of NZ_VEEP01000010.1, forward strand.
ATTGGGAATAACCTTTGCCTCCCTGCCATAAATACTGACAATCTGCTTTGATGCCTGATTGGAAACAGTGAAAATAAAAGGAGGAATTTCCAGTTGTCTCTGAATGAAATTCTTCAAAGTACCGTTCATTGAGTCATAATCAAACAAATGAAAATCACCCTGTTCAAAATAAACAACAGGTGCAATCCCCGTTTCAATGCACGCCTGAATATGATCCCAATAAGTCGCGACAATCACATCGCAATTTGGAATCCCTTTTGCCAGGTCAAGGTCAAATGGAACCTGGATATATTCTGTTTCAATCGGAAACCAGGACGGCTTCTGAAAATGAGATACCAGCGATACCCTCGCACCTGCTTTTTTCAGCCTGTTTGCATGCTCAAATATGACTTTGACTCCGCCAGAAATACCGACATGGGTCATAGCGTAAACAATATGCAGTTGATCATCTTCTTTTCTTCTTATACGCGTCAGCAGTTGTTTTTCAGCATCCGGAAGACGTGCCAGACGTCTATTGAATTCGTTTGTTCTTAGCGTTTGAATCATATCTTCACCTTCTAACAATGTTTCATATTGATACATTATGTATCAATATATTTAAGAACCAATCAATTGTTGAATTTGTAAAAGAATGAAAAAGGCTGTTCCTAAGAGATTCACTCTTAGGACAGCCTCATCTCGTTATGGTGTTAAGGGACAATCAGGTTTGGATTTATATCTGACAGAGCTGCTATGTGGCAAGTTGAGAGTACCCTGACATCATTTCCACTTCGGATCTTCACTAATCCTTCTTGAATTTCTAGAATGGTGAAATTCTGTAAGTTACCAAAGTCGCCAGAACCCTCGGTTAAGAAGTCTGCAGTCGCTGGCCTATCCTTGATCAATTGCAGAATTTCCCGTGTTGCTTGTTCACAGCACTCACAGAAGCCACCTTCTTCATCTTCAGATGATGGTAGTGGTGTTGTTAATAATGCAGAAGTAGCGCTTCCTCCTAGCCCGACAATCTTACAAATCGGTATTGCTGCATCCCCATTATTGATAATCACATAATCACCAACAACTCTATTTATGGTTGCATTAGTGAACCCACCCTGGGCGCTTTGTATCGTCGTTGCAATACTAATGTTCGTGGCGCCTTCTAATGATTCCAGGTATTCTTTCATTCGCTCAACACAGCAATCACATTCAGTTGCAGGCATTGGCCCCGTTGGTCCGGTTACTCCGGTCGGTCCTGTTGGTCCTGTCGGTCCTGTCGGCCCTGTTGGTCCAGTTGGTCCTGTCGGTCCTGTCGGCCCTGTTGGTCCTGTTGGTCCAGTCGGTCCCGTTGGTCCAGTCGGTCCCGTTGGCCCTGTTGGTCCTGTTGGTCCTGTTGGTCCGGTCGGTCCAGTTGGCCCCGT
>NZ_VEEP01000010.1:148857-225944 GCF_007678455.1 Cytobacillus oceanisediminis 2691
GTCCGGTCCCGTTGGCCCTGTTGGTCCTGTTGGTCCTGTTGGTCCGGTCGGTCCAGTTGGCCCCGTTGGTCCTGTTGGTCCAGTCGGCCCTGTTGGCCCTGTTGGTCCAGTTGGTCCTGTTGGTCCCGTCGGTCCTGTCGGTCCCGTCGGTCCAGTTGGCCCTGTTGGTCCTGTTGGTCCTGTCGGCCCGGTTGGCCCTGTTGGTCCTGTTGGTCCGGTCGGTCCAGTTGGCCCCGTTGGTCCTGTTGGTCCGGTCGGCCCGGTTGGTCCCGTCGGCCCGGTTGGTCCCGTCGGCCCTGTTGGCCCTGTTGGCCCTGTCGGCCCGGTTGGCCCTGTTGGTCCCGTTGGCCCCGTTGGTCCCGTCGGTCCTGTTGGTCCTGTTGGTCCCGTTGGTCCTGTTGGTCCTGTTGGTCCTGTTGGTCCTGTTGGTCCCGTTGGTCCTGTTGGTCCCGTCGGCCCTGTTGGTCCGGTCGGTCCAGTCGGCCCCGTTGGTCCTGTTAGTCCGGTCGGCCCGGTTGGTCCCGTCGGCCCGGTTGGTCCTGTTGGTCCCGTCGGCCCGGTTGGTCCTGTTGGTCCCGTCGGCCCGGTTGGTCCTGTTGGTCCCGTTGGCCCCGTTGGCCCCGTTGGTCCCGTTGGTCCTGTTGGTCCTGTTGGTCCTGTTGGTCCCGTTGGTCCCGTTGGTCCCGTTGGTCCCGTCGGTCCTGTTGGTCCAGTCGGTCCGGTCGGTCCGGTCGGTCCTGTTGGTCCTGTTGGTCCCGTTGGTCCCGTTGGTCCCGTCGGCCCGGTTGGTCCCGTCGGTCCTGTTGGCCCTGTTGGTCCCGTCGGTCCGGTTGGTCCTGTTGCACCTGTTTCTCCAGTCGGTCCTGTTGGTCCTGTTGGTCCCGTTGGCCCGGTTGGCCCAGTTGGTCCTGTTGGCCCGGTTGGCCCAGTCGGTCCCGTTGGCCCCGTTGGTCCTGTTGGTCCCGTTGGTCCTGTTGGTCCCGTCGGTCCGGTTGCTCCGGTTGCACCTGTTTCTCCAGTCGGTCCTGTTGGTCCTGTTGGTCCCGTTGGCCCGGTTGGCCCCGTCGCACCTCCGCCAATTGGGACTTGTTGTTTCTGAAGCAGTTTGATTGTAAACCTGACGATCATCTTTTCAACGATGTTCCTAAAGGTTCCTTCGAATATTGCTCCCTCTTGTAACGTTACCCTGTCTGTAGCTTCATCCCATTCTATAATACGGCTGGACACCAAGTCACAGTATGGAAGTTCATTATAGTGCTGAGTACTATCTTGGTGAAATTGTGAAAGGTCGCTCGTTAGCAGTTCATCTTTTTCAGGAAACCCTTCCAGTAATGGTTTCTTAATCAAAAAATCAAATTCACTGCGCTGGTTGAATTGGACGTTTACTGGACGAGTAATGAACTCCCTAATTGGAGTTGAACACTCAAAAGGAACTTTCACGGTAAGTGATCGGATATTTGAATCAATAGACTTCCGCTTCCATCCCGTTGGTGCTGCAGCGTATCTAATATTTTTTTCCACATATCCTTTTATGAATAGCTGATTCGTTGGCACCAGAAGACGACATTGAACAAGGACTACTCGTTTTTTGATATCCTTGATTTCCAAGACATCCTCCGGAAAGGTAATATCAGCTGTAACCGAGGTACTAACTTCAATCTCAGCTAAGACTACAGGTACCTTGCTTATCCTGGCATCAAAATTTACGTCTGGTTCTACGTTTCTGTTTGAGCAGCTGTTGATATTTGCTGAAAAATCCTTCTTGTGATTCTCTTTATCTCCCAATAATCTCACTCCTTTATTTTTTATTGAGAACACAATATATTATGGGAATTTATTCATAGGGGATTGGACTATTTATGCAAAAACAGGAAGCGTTGGGGAAATTCCACTTATGCCTTAGTTGGAATCTTTAAGGGAGGAAAAGTTTTATAAACAATCTTCAAATAAATTTATTTAGAAATATCGTTATTTCACATAACATGAAAAAACGTAAAAAATAACCCGTTCCTTTTTTCCTTGGGATATAAATGATATCTTTATTCACATTACAGTTTTATAAATTTTTTAAAAAGTAAAAAAGGCAACTCCCACACTGGGTCAGTTGCCTTTTTTGTATAATGTTTTGCTACATATTTCACCTGTGCTGATATAATATGACAATACATGGAATGCAAATGAAGTTTACATGCTCTAGAATGGCCATTCTTGTTTGTATGGTGTCGGCTGCTATTGACGAAGATCAATCCACCAACGATCTTTCGCATTCATATTTTCAGTACTGCCAACTCCACTATAATGGAAAGCATCAAGGAAGATTGAATCCAGTTTATCCTTATCAACAAAATACCCTAAATTTATCTTCTTCGTTTGGCCTGGTTGGATAATGCCAATATTGTAAAAGCTTTTTCCTCTTCCGTGAGGTTCCAAATAATCAACTTCGCCCGTCATAATACTTTCTTCGTTAATTCCAGTTTTTCCATCATAGTTCCATGCATTGTTTTCAGATCGAAGTATTCGTAAAGACGGGTGCATGTAGATTTCTTCGGTTGCCTGTTTACCGGTATTTTTCACTGTTGTGGTCAAGTAAACAAATTTAGGGTTAACTAATTTTGACTCTATTATTTCGTCAATTGAATCTTTACCATCTCCAACTTTATAAACATCCCGCTTGTAAGGCAAGAATGTCTTAGTTTCATCAATAGCCTTATTCTTACTCAGAACTTGTAGTCCTACCTCATTAAAGTTACCTTGTTTTAAATCCTTAATTGAATCAAAGACTTCAACTTTTTCTATAACATATTCAATCCTGTCTTTCTTGCTTGTGGAACCAGTAACTATCTGTTCTATTGTTACCGGAACCTTTTGTCCTACACGAAACAGTTGCTTGCTGTCCTTTTTCAAAGGAATTACCCTAGGTTCGGTTGAATCCTCCAATTTGTTTAAATGCGAACTATCATAATCTGCTATATATGATGCCAATTCTTTTGAAGTTGTCTCAAGAGAAATATTCTCAATGACCTTCACCATCTGTTCTTCGCTTACATCTTTTCCTATATAACTTTCTAACATGATTCCCTCTTTCTTAAATAAGAGAAATACCTGCCTGTTAAAGGCTAAATTGTCGTTTCCAGTGTCCTTATTAACAATCACAATTTTCCTGCCATTGATCTCTTTTTCTTCGTAGTTGTTTGAGTACAAAGTTTGAAAATCTGACTTTTCTCCCAACCTCCAAAGGATGAATGAAAACCCACCTTTGGCATAGTTATCTTTAAAAGAGTATTTCATTGCAGTCTCATCGATTGCCTCCATATTTTCCGGCAAATAATTGAGTTTTAATTTGTACCAATTGTTATTCTTTGAGGCATTATTTGTTACTGATAAATTTACTTCATAATTTTGTTTTTGCACAATCATATCATAGACTTTAACTGCCCCAAATGCGGTAGTTGGAATGCCAATCAATAAGCAGGCTACGGTGATTAAAATACGATTCCTTTTGCGCCTGGCCTGCGGCTGTTCACCTTTCATCTTGATTTCCTGCATAAACAACCTTTTCCTGCGCAGGTATGTATGTGAAAATTCATGATGTTCTTCCAGTTGTTTTTCAAAATCGTCCATAGCAATTTTTTCAGCTACTTCATCCATTCTTTTTAAGTTTTTTGAATTCATCACTCTGTCTACCTCCTAAAATAGTCAGTATACTTTTTCGAGCCCGTTCAAATTGCTTGCGGACATTCGCTTCAGTGATTCCTATTAACTCGGAAATTTCATGATAACTCAGGTCATAGAAGACTTTGTATTTAAAAACAAGTTTGTAAGGATTCTTTAAAGTTGTTAACAACGTATCAATTTGGGCTTCAGAGATTACACCCTGTTCCCAATCTTTAATATTCTCATTTGCTGCTTCTGTCGTCTCTTTTTGATATTCATCCAAGATTATTCCAAGCCGTTTGTTTTTCCTATAGCTATCAATTGCCTTGTTTTTTGCAATTCTCAATATATAACGTTTAAGCTCTAGCTTGTTCAAACAGTGGACTTTATCTATATGCTGATAGAGAGTAATGAACGTTTCTTGAACGGTGTCTTCCGCCTGCTGAATATTATTCAAAACCGAATATGCCAAATAATAAATTTTCTGTTCATAGAGGTCGTATAACTCTTCCATCTTTTCATAATCCTTGTTGGGATCATTCATGTTACTGCTCCCTCCTTTCACTCTTTATAACGAATGCACCTAAGCTTTTGTGACACTCTATAATAAGAAAAGAAAAAAACGGTTCTTCCCTCCAACCCAGGGGCAGAAGTATCAGATCAAATAGCGGAATTTCTTGCTGCTGAAAGAGCCTTATCCCACCAAAGGATAAGGCTCTTCTATTATTCCAGACTATTTTCGCCACCGCTTACAATGAAGGTAGATGGTATATGTGCACGTATATACGATGACAAAATCACTTTAGGCTCCCTTTGGATATAGGTCGGGGATGGCTTTTGTTTTATTCTATATTCGCTTCATAATGCTCTTCATTAAGTCTAACTGCTTCAAGCCCTTTTACGTTTTCAATCAATTTCATGGCCAGGCTTTCAATTCCAAAAAGTTCTGTAAAAGTATGACTTCCAATGACAAGATTGATCCCTTTAAACTGAGCATATTGAATCGTATACAAATTACACTCACCTGTAATGTAGACATCGCACTTATCTTCAACTGCTTCCTTAAGGCAGGCAGTTGGCGCTCCGTTACCACAGACTAAGCCCACTCGCTTTACCTTATTGTCATTAAAGCGCCAGTATTTAACTGGCTCTTCAAGCAGATTCTCCATATTTTTCACTAAATCATTTAATTCGATTTCTTCTGCGTACTCTGCGACTCTGCCAAAGAATAACCCTTCCCATTCGTGGGTTCTTTTTACAATTTCTAAATTTAATTTTTCTAATAAACTATCATTTGTTCCAAAGTTACTGTCATCAAGCGGCAAGTGATTATAGTAGTGACTGATACCATATTCCGCTAGTTTTTCGATGCATGCCACTTTTAATCCATATATTTCATCCCAGGCATCGTGGTGTGTCACCATCATATCAACACCATGAAGTCTTGCTTCCTCTATGGTTTCAAGGGTGAGGTTCACACAGTAGCCTACCTTTTCAACTTTTTTATCTGCATGATATGTAAGCCCGGATTCCATTGAATAAATTTCATTATTTGTTATATTGAACAGGGCATTAATTCTTTCAGCAACATTTGCAGCATCCATTTACTTTTCCTCCTCAATTCCATCATATTTTTTCTTCATTTTTTATTAATACCTTGGTTGTAATCTAAGATGGATAAGTTGAAGCAACTGATGAATAAGGAATACCAACTAACAAACCTGGCGTATTTCCAATACATACAGCCAACTACGCTGAATTTAACAGCAATAGTCATAAGGATGCAGCGGAGGAGAAGCCCGGTAAATCCATTTTGGATTATGGGCAGGATCCTTCCAATGCCATGCACCTAACGCAGCTGCACATGCATCGATGGAATGGCTTTCTCTTTCGATTTCAATAGGTAATTGAGCAAGTCCCTGCTCCATAAGCCAATTTCGGATATAACTTCTAGCTGATTGTTCTTGTTTGTAAGCCAACACAAATTCAATATTTTGTTTGGACAGTCTTGATCCAATTACGGCCCCTGGATGGACTTCTACTAAAGAAATGGGATTCGCAGTATTTAAATTCTCTATTTCTCTACTAAGCTTTATTCCTCTTAAAGTTAAATACACCATTCTATTAAAGGTTGGCGGCATGATGGACCCTGATCTCATCCCTAAATTCACAATAAACTTTCTTAGTTCCCGGTCACTTTTTCTATCTCCGCCACCGTCTTCATAGGATAATGGTGCATCAATTCCGATTGTTACCTCATCTAATTGACTTTGCTCAAAAATCTCGTTCAATATGTCCTGATCACTCATATTATTTGCCCACTTAACCAATTGCAGGTGGTTTCCCTTTTGGTTAAAAATAGTGAGGACTGTATCCTTATGATTTCTTGGACCTGATAAGTCAATTCCGATTACTCTCATACAAAACCCTCACTTTCGTCATTACAACTGCTAGCATAATCTTAAAAGTTCTTCAAAGCTTTTAACTTTCATATCATATTCACTTACTTGGCCAAATCCGTATTCAGCATATATAAAGGGAATGTTAGCAAATCTGGCTGCATCTAAATCACCTTGAGTGTCGCCCACATAAACTGGATTTGATAAGTTGTTTCTCTCAATAATTAATTTAATATTTTCACCTTTTGACAAACCAGTTCTGCCTGGGTTTTCAAAGTCCAAAAAATACTGATCAAGCCTATGATACTTATAAAACGCTTCTATGTAACCATCCTGGCAGTTACTGACGATGAATAGTTTGTATTTTCGAGAAAGCTCTTTTAAGACATTCTCTACATTGTCAAAAAGAACCCCTCCGCTTTTTTCTATGACAGAATGTTCTACTTCGCAACAATCTTTTATTATTTCTTGACGCTCATTATCATTAAGGGTAGGGAAGAACTTCCTGGTTATTTCATTCATCTGTAAACCCATCGTACCTTCAAAGTCTTTCCGGGTTAATTCACTATTTAAGTGATTACTTTTTCTTATAACGCTGTTCCAGGCACTAAGGACCGTATCTATTGGATCCCAAATAGTTCCATCCAGATCAAAAATAATGCTATCCAATTCAGATCACTCCCATTTATGTTAACCCTCTCCTTCAAGGGCTTCCAAAGACTCATACCAATATATCACACCAAAAGATGGAAATAAAACATACTGCTAAAAGAGCCTTATCCTCCAAGGGATAAGACTCTCTAATTTCGAAACAGCTTCACAGTAAGTTGATTGTATATGCCAATACAAAAGGTGCTTGGTGAGTTTACACCTTCATCAAAATAGCACCCTTGCCTTCAGCTAATGGTTTGTATATCCTAACTCCCATAGCGGACTCTTACCGCCAAGTTAATGAACCTGCCTGGCATACAAAAAACGACGGGAGCATTTCCCGTCGTGAGTAACAAGAGATTAAAAGTAAAAGATAAATAGATTCAAAACTTTCTAGCTAGGAGCTCAAATCGCCTTGAATTAAGATATTCAGCACAGGCGCTTTTAAGTAATGGGTTTAGCTAAGATTTTATTTTTACTCAAAGTCCTTGGGAGCCAAGTAGTTCTTAGGCAGTTCCATGCTATGCTGCTCCATGACCTTACGAAGCATGTCCGGGTAGTCGGTGATGATCCCGTCAACGCCGTCATTGATAAGCTTATTCATCGTCGGCTCGTCGTCTACTGTCCACGGTATAACCTTCATACCGTAATTATGCGCTTCCTGCACCATACTCTTAGTTACATAGGGTTCATAGTTCTCATCTGTGACTTTGCCATTCTGCGGAAAACCGTGTACAGGGGAGATGGCATCTGCACCGAATGAGTGGGCAGCGGCAACAAGGTCGCCACTAAAGTCGTCAATATCAATTCCACCCAACCAAGGAGAGGCACCAGGCTGTCCAGGCTGGAGGAACTGCGGACCGTTAGTCAAAGCGACGATAGGCAGGCGAGGCTCAACCTCACGCATTCGCATAAGTGCGCCCCAGTCAAAGCTTTGAATTGACACCCGGTTAATCATCCCTGCCTCGCGAACCTCCCGGGCAACAATCTGTACGAATTCTTCACGTGGAGCAGTCTCCTCAGGTGCCCCGGCCTCCACTTTCGTCTCGATGTTCATCCACACTTTGTTTGCGTGGTAGAACTTGACAAGATCAAACACCTCGCTAAGCAGAGGCATCTTTGCTCCAGGACTCAGCTCCTGCCCCGGGAATTGCTGCAGTTTAAGAGAGCCACAGTCCAATGTACGCACCTGGTCAAGGGTAAGGTCCTTTATGTATTTTCCTACGTAAGGATATTCAGGATCTCCTTCGATGGCCGGTCCTGTGTCCTGGCACTTGGCACCTGATATCTTACGGTCGTGCGTGACAACAGCTTGATGATCCTCGGTGATCTGCACGTCGAGCTCAAGGGTACTCACACCGACTTCAAGTGCTTTGGAAAACGAGGCAATCGTTGACTCAACAGTTAGTCCAATTCCTCCGCGGTGGGCCTGCAGGTCGAACTCCTTTGGACCAAAGCTCTTTGAGTTATGTGACCAAGTCGGGTTCTCAGCCGCCGAAACAGACTGTGTTGATACCTGGCTGGCACCTGTACTCACCATCAGAGCAGCCAATGTTGCTAATATGAACTTTTTTTTCTTCATTCTCTCAACTCCCTTAATCTTGTAAAATAAATAACTATTATAAGTTTAGATAGGAGTTGTAAAATTTCATCTAGTATTATGATAATAAACCGTAAATAAAAACCAGTAAAATCCTCATAGGTATTTGGTCAATCAAAGAGGAACATAAAATCTCCCAGCACTGATTACTTCGACTTCTTGCACTTTCGAGAATCCTATAAAGCTATCTGTCATTTTACTCAGCAAAAAAGTAAAGATATAAAAGTACGGTTTTTTTTTAAGATTTTCACTGGATTTCTTTAATAAATCAAAATTTGGTAAAGAGATTGTTAATATAGCTTTTTCAAAATTTAAATAGTCTATTATTAGAAAGAATCACACATACTTCTTGCAGGAAAAGGAAAGGGGAATTTTTATGTTAAATGGACAAACAACAAAGAAGAAACTAGGAATAAACCTAAAAGGCCTGGTAACCGCTTCTGCACTTGCGATTTCCCTTGCTGCAGTCAGCCCCACAACTTCAGCGTTCGCAAAAACGGAAGAAAAGCCAAAATTTACATTTGGTATTGTACCGGATATTCAGTACTGTGACTGTACCGATAACAGAACCCGCTTTTACCGCAATTCGATCGACAAGTTAATGGAGGCTTCACAAACATTTAATAAGCAAGATGTAGATTTCACTGTACAAACAGGTGATTTGATTGACCGCAATATATCCAGCTTTTCAACCATTCTTCCATACTTCAACACAATTGAGGGTCCGAAATATCATCTTCTTGGCAATCATGACTTTCCTGTAACAACAGATCAAGTCGTTGATATCCTCGGCATGCCGAATCAATATTATGATTTCAAATACAAGAACTGGCGATTTATCGCACTAGACACCAATGACCTTAGCCTTTACGCAAATTCAGCAGGATCTGAGAAATATCAGCAGGCTGAAAAAATGTATACCGAATTAAAAGAAAAGAATGCCATCAACGCTCAAACCTGGAACGGCGGGGTAAGCGAAGAACAGCTAAAATGGCTTCACGATGTGCTTGAAAAGGCTGCGAAATCACATGAAAAAGTCGTTGTCTTCTCCCATATGCCTGTTTACCCTGAAAATGAGCATAATGTGTGGAATTCCGAAGCAGTAATGGCAGAACTCGAGGCAGCCGGCAATGTTGTTGCATTCTTTAATGGACATAACCATGCGGGAAATTATGAATATAAAAATGGAATTCATTATTTAAACCTTAAGGGAATGGTAGAAACCGCTGATACAAATGCATATTCCATATTAAAGGTTTATAAAGACCGTCTGGAAGTAGATGGTTTTGGACGTGAAACTGATCGCACTCTAACAATCCGATAAGACAGTAAACCTTTTTATGATTCAACCTTCCCGATTCTTTTTACTTGAGTGGGCATTAACAGTTCTTTCCTTTCCATAAAACACTGCGCTAAAGAAATAGAGATGGTCTTACGTCTCATTCGGGAAGCGAAATATCATTCCAATTAGTAAAGTATCGCTTCTTAAAGAGCCCTATCCGCCAAATGGATAGGGCTCTCTTATTTATGCTAATACAATTTCTACCACAGCTTCACAGTGCACTAAGAGTATATGACAACACAGGATGCTGGTAAGTTACTATCTCGTTTTGTCAAAATCCCCCCTCAACTCCAGGTCATCTCCACTCCCACCTGTCGTCTTTTTGCACCTCCTACATTGCCTTCTAAGCTCTTATTTACCTGTTCTCATATGGCAAGGTATAATAATGCTTATAGGATAATAGATATTTGCATTTCCAACTTTATTACACCCTATTAACAAGGCAGTTATAGCAGCCTGGTTTAGCATTAAGAATGTGAATATATTCTACTTCTTTATTATCAAAAATCCCATCTATATTTTCTCTCAAATTTACCCCTTCTATAACCCTTGCTTCTACAATCATTGAGTCAGTATTGTAGCCGCGTACGGAAAGATACCTATGGTGTAACATATCCGGAATTTCATTTACATCCAGCTTAGCGGTAGTTGCACCTTTTCGTATAAATATAGGCCCACTTGCTTTATAAGGCGAATTAACAGAATGATATTGGTAATTCAGTAAGATTACCTCTTCTCCTACCTCTGCATCCTTCAAACTTACCCTGCAGGGATATCCGGGCTTTTTTTTTGCGATCATTTTGACTGCCCCGATCCTTTTTAATGCTTCATCATTCAACAAAAATAGGTTATTAAATTCCTTCTCTGGTAACGCAATAATTTGAAAATTATTTCTCATATTATCCCTCCCTAGTTTTATGAAGCACTTCTTGAAATAACTATGTTACAGGCTCTTCATTCTGTATTCTTTTGGGGTCAACCCAGTTCTTTCTTTAAAACTTTTATAAAAGTTAGACATGCTTTTAACTCCTACTTTAAGCGCAACTTCAGTAATTTCTATGTCAGCATGTGTCAAAAGTCTGGTTGCTTCTTCCATTCTTAACTCAATAATATATTCAGATATGGTCATACCATAATAATGTTTAAATAATCTAGCTAGATGATTATTGCTTACACCAAGCTTTTCGGCTATTTTTTTACGATTAAGAGGCTCGTTATAGCTGCTAATAATTATTTCTTTTGCCCTTTCTATTAATTCTTTATTAGGTTCATACGTTGTTCCATTAAGATCAGGCCTGCACATTTTGCATGGCCTAAATCCATCTTTCAGTGCATCCTCTATATAATCAAAGAAAATAATGTTCTTTTTCAAAGGTGTCTTGGCCCTACAGGATGGTCTGCAAAAGATTCCAGTTGTTATGACTGCATAATAAAACAATCCATCATATAAATGATTACAGGCACTAACTGCTTTCCATTTTTCTTCGCTTGTAATAGACCCTCACCTCTCTATCTCACTTCTATTGTAATTATATATCTACATGTTCAAAAATTTCTTCCTGTTTTTCACCAACATATTCTCTCTCGAGCATGGCTGTTCTTAATTCGAATTTTATTGAAATGCCATCGCAAATATCCTAGTTTCTTCCTCATAGCAAGATTCTACAAAACAAAATCCCCCAAACCAACAGTCTGAGGGAACATAAAACATACTTTAATTTTTTAATTTAAAGGCTTAAAACCTTTGATACCAAACTATTTTAACTCTATTTGCGCAACACACTCTACAATCATTGATTGAATGGCAACACTTTAAGTTTTTAAAACCCCTTTATAGGAATATGTGATGTCTACATTTCATGGGCTAGTATTTCTTTATTAAAAGATTTACACTTCCCTTTGTCACTCTTAATATTTCCACTTACAATCCCAATTAAAATGAGTAATACTCCCACCCACTGAGTCCAGCTTATATGCTCCAGCAAAACGAATGAAGACAATGTAACGGCTACCGGAAGTTCAGAAGCTACTAATATGGTGCCAAGTCCTGGTCCAATATGCGGCATTCCAATTGAAAATAAAAGTGGCGGAAGAGCTACTCCAAACAAACCAAGCAGCAGCCCATATGGTGCCAAGTTCGATAACACAGAAACGTCGAATAGAAATGTTGGCGGATACAATGCAAAAACAACTATTAATGCACCAGTTGAAAGAAGAGCACTTTTTTGCACTGGCGGAATATCCTTCTCGACTGAACCACTCAAAAAAACCGAAGCAGTAAATGAAACAGCAGCAAGCAATCCCCAAATTCCCCCTTGCCATGAGGGAACACTTCCCTCTTGTAAAACAATATTTGCTGCTAAAACTGAACCAATTAAGAGAATGGTTATAGAAACAAGCTTTTCTTTGGAAGGCCTTTTCTTATTAAATATCCAATCAAAAACTGTACCAATCCAGACAAACTGAAATAAAAAAACGATGGCTAATGCAGCATCAAGTCTTTGAAGAGACTGGTAATAAAATAAAGATGTTAAGCCAAATGGAATTCCGGATAATAGCAATTTAGATGTTTGAGTAAAAGTAAATTTTATCTTTTTAGTAAATAGGAAAATGATCCAAATCAATACTGCTCCAAAAAAATATTGTCCACCTGTAACCTCAGGTGTTGAAAGGTTAGCTGAGTATGCAAATTTGACAAATGTTGATAATACTCCATAACAACTTCCTCCTATAAAAACAATTAATGCATAATGCCAATGTTTCAAAATCGTCCCCTCCTTTTTTACAAATAAAAAGCCACACAACTCCCAAAAAGGCAATTGTGTGGCGAAAATAGAGTTTCTCTAGAAAAATCCACAAACTAAAAAAAGTTTTATTATTCAATTCAGTAAAAGTATATAATCAGCCAAGTAAAATTGTCAACAAGTATAATGATGGTAGGATTCTCCGTAACATTTCATAAAAAAACACACACTCGGCAGCCCAGTTCAGAATACTTTCTAGTCAGCGAAGCACCTAGCCCGCTGCCTGCACCTGAAATAACGACAATAATAACTTCCAATAAAGACGGCGATATTCATATCCATTAAAGCCTCGTTAATCCTTTACAGGACATGTAAAGGCAACTCCAGTAAGGGTTAGTTGCCTTCTTTTAAAATGAGTTGTGCCACACACTCCACATGCGTTGAGTGTATGTGGCAACAGTTGAGGTGCCTGGTGAGTTTTTTAATATTTTACGAATATGATCTCCGAATACATCACTGCTAGGTTGTCACCATTCAAGTCGATCAAGTATCAACAAAAACCGAAGTCTTCTATTCTCCGCAACTGTACTTGCACGGAATCTCGATGAATACCTCATTATTGAACTGTAGTACTCGGTGAATTTGGGGGTGCATCCCAGATGCTAGCAGCGTAGTAAGATTATGGCGTAAAAAGTATCCAATTCCCTTCAGTGACAACTTCGACCTCTCCGTCAATCACTTTGATGGCGGTTTGATCATCAATTGCATATGCCGGCCCCTGCATCCCAGCGGCCCATCTCTCTGCAGCAGCCATCGTGTTATACGGCAGCATCTCGTGATCCAGATGCGGGAACATTGCAAAATCGACCATACTCAGCGTTTCATCGCCACCGCTCGGCGAAGTCCAGCTAACGAAGAAGTCCCCAATTCTAGGTGCCATCACCATGCTACCGGCGCTCATCCCCACATAGACTGCGTTGAGTGACGGCAAGAGGTCCGCCAATCCGGACTGCTTCATCCAGTAACCCAGGTAGAGGGCGTCGCCTCCCGCGACCAGCAGGACGTCCGTCTCCTGTAACAACGGCACCCAGCGGTCTTCACTAATACTTGGTAGTGCTGTGAGTTCCAGAATGCCGACAGATTTCCAGCCCAGGTCGACCATAGGATTATCTTCTTTCCCGCTGATGAACTCCCAAGCTTTGACGCCGGGGCCAACCCAGGGGTGTCCGTACATCGCGGTGGGGATGCACAGGGCGTTAGAGTCGGCGATCGGCTTGTCCAGCATGTCAACCAACGCTTCATGTATACTTTTGTTATTAATGCCTGCAGATGTAAGCAAAAATTTCACAATTCAACTCCTCCTCTTTGGGTGTGTCTGACCTTTATTTGTTCTGACTTCTAAAATGTGGCTGCAGACTCTATTAAAACAGTTTTGCCTGGTCAAGAGCCAATCTGAGATTAGGTGACATAGGGACATTTCATCAATAATTTCAAGAATATTCTGTACTTATTTCAAATAATTAGATTATAATTTTCTTATCAACCATTAAGGAGGAATTTCAATGAGAAACATCATGAACAAAACCGTACAAACATATAAGGGGGAAACACTTCTTTAATTGTTACGGTGTACTCCCTTATATGTGTTTATTTAAATAACACATAAAGGGGTAACTCATGGATTCTTCAGTCAAAAAATTTTTCTCTTATTATAAACCTTATCAAAAATTGTTTTTGTCCGTATTGGCATGTGCCTTTATCGTCTCCGCCTTGTCTTTGTTGTTTCCACTTCTCGTAAGGTATATTACAAAGGACGTCCTTGAAGGGAACCTATCAATCGCATTAAATAAAGTGTTTTGGATTGGCGGGCTGATGCTTGTTCTAACCGCAATCCAAAATCTTGCGAATTACTTTGTTGACTTTAAAGGACATGAATTAGGCGCTCGCATGGAAAGCGACCTGCGCAGCGAACTGTTTGAGCACATGCAAAAACTCTCTTTCAGTTTTTACGATAAAGAAAAAATCGGCAAGCTCATGTCGAGGATTACGAACGACCTGTTGATGCTTTCAGAGCTATACCATCATGCACCTGAAGATTATCTAAAATACCTGGTTCGTTTAGTCGGGGCGTTTGTCATCTTGTTCTTCATTAATGCCCCCTTGACGATTATTGTATTTTGCTTTTTGCCGTTCTTGGGTTTTTTTATTTTTCAGCTCAACAAGATTGAAAACAGGATATTAAGAAGAAACAAAGAAAGGATTGCCGACGTAAACGCTCAGGTGGAGGATAGTCTGGCTGGCATCCGCGTTGTAAAATCGTTCACCAATGAAAAGGTGGAAATTAAGAAGTTTACTCGTGAAAATAACCTCTTCCTTGAAAGCAGGATAGCCTTCTATAAAGCAGAAGCGATTTTTTACAATGGGGTACAAACATTTATCCAGCTGATTACGATTGCAGTTATTATTTTCGGCAGTGCCAGTATTGTAAAAAACACACTTGATTTAGCAGATTTACTTACTTTTTTGTTGTATATAAATTTTATGCTGGAACCGATTCAAAAAATGGTTCATATGAGCACACAACTCCAGGAAGGCATCACCGGCTTTCAGCGCTTTATGGAAATTATGAATCTAAAGCCCGCGATCGAAAGCAAACCGAATGCCGTGAGCCTCCAGAAAGTCCTTGGTGAAATTGAATTCAGGCATGTTCAATTCCGTTATGAAGACCATTTGGATCATGTTTTGGAAAATATGTCGCTTAAAATAAAACCGGGAGAATATGTTGCCTTGGTCGGCCCTTCGGGTGCAGGAAAAACGACTTTCTGCTCTCTTATCCCCCGCTTTTATGATGTCACTGACGGCAAGGTAATGCTGGACGGAATTGATATCCGTGAAATCGATCTTTATTCATTAAGAAAAAACATCGGTATCGTTCAACAGGATATGTACCTGTTTGCAGGAACGGTAATGGAAAATATCCGATACGGGAATCCCAATGCAAGTGATGAGGAAATTATCTTTGCGGCCCAGTCCGCTAATGCACATGACTTTATCATGAAGCTGCCGAACGGTTACCAATCTGAAATTGGTCAGCGGGGGGTCAGGCTTTCGGGCGGACAAAAGCAGCGGCTTAGCATTGCCCGCGTGTTCCTTAAGAATCCCCCAATCCTTATCTTGGATGAAGCAACGAGTGCACTAGATAACGAAAGCGAAAGCATCATTAAGGACTCACTGGAATTGCTCGCAAAAGGGCGAACAACCCTCGTTATTGCTCATCGCCTTTCAACAATTCGGAACGCACAGCGGATTATCGTTTTGACTGAGGAGGGTATTGTCGAAGAAGGAACACATGATGTGCTGCTTGAAAAGCATGGAGCATATTCAAACCTCTACTCCAAACAGTTTGAATCGATATGGTAATTTTCTTGTTAACTCGGCTCTATAAAAAACGGCCGAGTTTTTTCCAGCTTATAAAGCCTAAGATCTAAAAACGAAAATTTCTTAGTCGGAATTCCATTCAACAAACAAAAAGACAACGCCCAGAGGGTTAGTTGCCTTCTTTCAAAATTATTTTCGCAACAGCTTCACAGTGCGTCGTCTGTGGAAACATATCAACTGGCTGGACTTCAACCGTCATGTACCCGCCATCTTCGAGGATTCGCAAGTCTCTCGCGAGGGTGGCTGGGTTACATGACACATAAACTACTTTCTTCGGTTTCATGTCGATGATGGTCTGCAGCAGTGCTTCATCGCAGCCTTTGCGTGGCGGGTCAACTACTAATACATCTGCAGAGTTGCCTTCTTCGTACCATGCCGGGATGACTTTTTCGGCTTCTCCGACTGCGAATTCAGCGTTTGTGATGCCGTTCAGCTGGGCATTGCGTTTTGCGTCTTCGATGGCTTCGGGAACGATTTCCACGCCGAATACTTTTTTTGCTTTTTGCGCTAAAAATAACGAAATTGTGCCAATGCCGCAGTAGGCGTCGATGACAGATTCTTCCCCTGTCAACTCGGCGTATTCGAGCGCTTTGTCGTAAAGCACCTTTGTCTGCTCAGGGTTCACCTGATAGAATGATCGCGCTGAGATCGCGAATTTTATGTCACCGATATAGTCGTAGATAACTTCACTGCCCCATAATAAGTTCGTTTGATCTCCCATAATTACATTCGTTTTCTTCGAGTTGATGTTATGGACGATTGATTTTACCTTAGGCAGCTTTGCGATAATCTTTTCAATTAGCTGGTTTTTATGCGGGATTTCATTGGTCCTCGTCACAATAACGACCATCAGCTCCCCAGTTTGGCGTCCATAACGCGCCATGATGTGGCGAAGCACCCCTTTATGATTTTCTTCATTATATGGCTGGATTCCCAAATCGCTGGCGATTTCTTTTACTGCCTGGACAGCTTCGTTAATTTCATGGAGATGCAGCAGGCTTTCATTCGTATCGACAATTTCATGGCTGCGCGGCTTGAAGAAGCCTGCGATCAGCTTGCCATCTTTCTCGCCAACCGGAACCTGTGCTTTATTCCGATAATGCCACGGGTTGTCCATTCCAAGAATCGGATGCACTACAACATTCTCAAGCTTGCCGATCCGCGTCAGTACCTGTTTCACCTGGTTTTCCTTATACTTCAGCTGGCCTTCATAGCTGATATGCTGCAGCTGGCAGCCTCCATATTTATGGGCATCCTCTGCCGGACACTCAACACGGAAGGTGCTTATTTCAAGAATCTCCATCAGGCGTCCAAAACCGTAGCCCTTGTTCACCTTGGTCACTTTAATTGTTGCCTTTTCGCCAGGGAGTCCGCCCTGGACGAAAATAGGGTAGCCATCAATTTTGGCCACACCCGCACCGTCATGCGTTAAATCCTCAAATTCTACATCTATATAATCATTCTTTTTAACAGGGATTGTTTTGCTCATCATTTCAAGTCCTTTGCTGTGAATTAGCTAAGTCAGATTTTATCATATTGAAGGAGTGATTGCGAAACGCCGGCCCACAACTTTCATACTTTGCATTCAGACCAAGACCCATTCGTCACTCATTGATATCAAATTTAACACCTAAGTAAAAAAGCACAACGAATGGGAATAGATTCGCTGTGCTTTTCTTCAGGGTTTACACCTAATCTCTATTGGAAAGTTTTTAAATCAATATCGACCATGCCAATGGCCGCCAAACCACGGCTGATCCCCATGCCATGGTCCTCCAGGGTAACCGGGACCTCCTCCATGCCAAGGTCCTCCATGCCAATGGTGGTGGTGTCCAAATCCGCCGTGCCACGGCATTCCATGGTATGGACCCCATCCTCCATATTGGCCATATCCCGGATAGCCGAATCCGCCACCATAGCCTGGTCCTCCTTGGTAACCGTATCCTCCAGGCTGCATTAACCCAGTTAACGATCCCAGTCCACCACCAGCTCCGAAGGTTCTCACCTCTGGTACAAAATGGGCATTCATTGTATCTGTATACATGCAAGCACTCCTCTCAGTGGGTCTTAAATATGTTCCCTTTACACCTTATGTAGATTTAGGCAAATCACATAGTGCAATCGCCTAAATTTGTTGGAATTGGGCACTATGTTGTAATTATGAATTTGCTTTCTTCCTGCTCCTTACTGAACACGCATTACCTTTTAGGCACTTCCCTATATAGCCGATTTCCTTCATATGAATATAATTGAGTATCCGCACGATGGACTGGAGGAAATGCAAAATGGATTACTTTTATAAAGAGAAGAGCGATTTGAGCAAAGAGGAGTTGATTGCCCAAATTGAAAAGCAGATTTCTATCTCCCTCTGCATTCAGGCAGCAGCCCAAATTACAGAAGCGGTTTTATTATCCAGGTTATATGCCCTGAAAGCCGACAGAGATGGAGAAAGCGAAATTGTTGCTGGTGTATGGATCCAATCAATCGGCCAGACAATCGAAGCTTTAGCTGTCAGCAAAGAACTGTCTACCTTCAATCAGGATGAACTGAGAGAATTGCAGAAAATCATCATCTCTTCGGACTTTATACAATCCATCGGTGCAGCAATAGAAGGAGCGGGCGGAATCAAAGTCCTGACAAAAACAACTGAATCTTTCATCCCATAAAAAAAGAAAGCCAACTTTTTGATCAGCTTTCGATTTCACATCTTATTTATGTTCTTTTTTCTTTGCAATGGCTTGCTCTGGATAGCTTTCCCTGATATTGCCTTTAATCCAGAACTCAATATGGTCGCCTTTTTGTAACCTATCCGCTGCCTCATATTCCAGCCAGATTAACTCCAATCCTCCTTGGTCGATTAATGAGTCACCGGGAACATCTTTGATTTCATTATATCTTTCCTGATTTATGTTTTTTACGACTAGAATTGCCTCATCGCTTACCTCTAAAATAAAACCCTCGCCAGATATCAGCTCATTCGAGCAGGCTGCAAGGCTTAAAGCCAGCAGAAACAGCATTAGAATCCCCTTTTTTATTGTTCTCATTTCGATTCTCCCTTTTTATCTGAAGGCCGCAGTTTGGGCATTTCTAAAACGGTTCGATTAGGTACAAGCCCCGTCTTTATCTCTTTTTACGAATAGAATATGGAAAAAGCAAAGGATGATACTATGGATAATTTAAAGCTTAAAATAAAAGAACTAGAGTTAAAAATAGAGGAACTGGAAGCCTTGATCGATCATATTCAAGACTCCTCACAACCACAATTGAATCATGATGATGTTCGGGCCCTGGTAAACCAGATCCTGGCTGATAAAGAAGTCGTAGCCGCTGCAGACCTTGAAAAAAGACTGAGCCAAAACCAGATCCAATTGATCAAATGGATTGTTGGAACTGGAATTAGCATCATCTCCATCACATTCGCCATGATTCAATTTTTAATGTAACTTGGAGATTCATCACTCAACAGAAAATTCCTTTGTCACCCTGAACTTTTTTCTTTCCTTCGGCGTCATCCAGACAGAAAGGATATAGTCACCTTTATCCAGGGATAGCTCATGAAGGTCGATTTCATAGCTCAACGTCTCCCCCTGCTTTACTTTTTCTTCTCCTAAAGCCTGTAAGAAGTTGGCGACACTTGAGAATAGGAAGATTTCCTTTCCATCCTTTGTCTCGACCGAATAATCGTAACGTTGGGAACTCGTAAATTCCAGGGTCACTTCCTGTTCCGTCTGATTTTTCACTTCATATTGAAAAACCAGCGGACTATCCTCTTTTATACTTGCAGCCATTTCTCCTGCCACGATTCCGGCACCTCCTTTTTCTTCATTATTGTTATTCGATACCTGGTTTCCTGTACCACAGCCGGTCACCAGCAAACCCATCAGCAATATTATCCATAACTTTCTCATTGTCCGATCCTCCTGTTGATGAAACTCTTTATTTATTTGTCAGGAGAACGGTTAAAAAGGTTACACTTTTTGATTAACTTAATGAATCCTTTTTAAACAAGGCTCTTTTCTCAAACTTTGTTGTTTTTGGCAACAAAATTGGATTGAATGATATATATTTCTGCACAAAATTAAAGCCAATTAAGAGAAAAGAGCCTGCACACTTAATTCCGAACTATAAAATGACTTATTATCACGTTAAAATCGGCTTGAAGATTTTAACAACAATCATTACGAAAACAGACTTAAACAAAAAGAGAAGTGCATTTGCACCTCTCCCTCGTTTAACCTCTCTTATATTTTTTGTCAAAATACTTCTGGAGCCCGCTGCTGGTCATGGAGAATGCAAAAATGGTAATCCCAATGGCGACGGTTCCGGTAATCGGCAGCCATGGATGTGACCAGATATGGTTGGTAATGTTCACGAAGTAGGTTGGCCAGACATTGGACGTGTTCACCGCCTGATAGGCACCATCGAGCTGGGAAACGAATTTGACACTAAGAAAAATTCCGACGATGCCCAGCTGGCCGATGAGAAACAATGTTCTTCCAAGGTCAGAGAAAAACTGGACGATAAAAAAAGGTCTTAACGGCGGCCAGTAGTATTTTTTCAGCATCGTCAACGGTGAAGAGCCCGAGACGATCCCCGCTTCGACATAAGGTTTCTTCGAGATATCCACCATGCCCTGATAAAAAATATCAGCAACCCGCCCTACTTCAATTACCGCGAGAACGAGCAAGATCCAAAGATATCGATTACCTGAAAACACAATGAACGGAGTGCCGAGAATAAGAATCACAAAGAAAATCGGCGGCATGAAGGAGAATAACCGATTCCAAAGAATCAGGACCCTCCGGAAAAACCTCGAATAAAAACTCGCCATCGCCAGCGGAACCGCGATGATATAACGAATCAAGACAATCGCCAGGATCGTTAACAGCGTTTCTTTCGTACCCAGCAGCACCCTGCTCAATAAATCCACGCCATTCGCATCCGAGCCGATTGGATGATCCTCAGATGGCGCGAACGGAGGAAGCTCAAACCCTCCTCCTTCCTTCTGCCTCATCACTGTTTCCTTTAACGAGGTATCCACGAACGGAAGATATGGAGCGATAAATGAAATGACCACTAGAAAAGACAAAATGAATAAGCCAAAAAGTAATGATCTATTCATGGTCCACCTCTTGCGAAACCGGAGTGACCAGACTTTTAAAGAGCTGGGTGACCAGATTCGAGACCAAAATGATGGAGGCAAAAAAGACTGTGTAACCTGCGGCCGAGATCCCGTCCACCATGATTTCCATCCCGACCTTGAAGCCTGTGCCCCTCAGGACAGCATTAAACAGGCCATCCGCCGCCCCTTGAAAATTCATCAATTTTTCTACAATAAATAGATTCGATAATACATAGAGTGTAATTGTATTCGCATGCGCCAGAATCCTTGGAAACGAATTTTTCAGAATATGTATGAACAATATTTTCACGTCGGATGTCCCTTTGGATCTCGCAGTCCGGATATAATCATTCCCCGACTGCTCCTGTAGGCTCACATTCGTGATATTCGCAAGGTAGAATACAGGATAAATGAGCAAAAATAGAATGCCAACAATATAGGTTTCCAGCTTTTCACTTCCATATAACGTTACATGGAAAAACAGACCTTTTTCATATAAAAACATCAATCCAATCTGGATGATGATGATGAAAAAGAGATCCGGCATGGAGATGAACAGCCAAGTCGTCCCATTCCCAAGGAAGTTCAGCTTCTTTTTTTGCATCCGGAAATCAAAAATCCCTTTTAGGATGCCAAAAATATAAGCAAAAATCAAAGTCGGAACAATCAAAAGCAGGCTTTTCCAGGCCTTGCCCGCAATCCGGTGGCCATACGATTCGCCAGGGACAAACTCTCCAAGGTCAGGGTTTTCTTTTATATACGTAAAGAAACCTTTGATATTAGCAATGTGCTTGTCCAATTCATACTGATAGCTTGCGGATTCAAACTGTCCGCCCTGACCAGTCTGGTATTCCGTCGTAACCGGCATAAACAAAATCCCGATGAACAAAAATACACAGACAATCCACAATACAAACTGCTCGATTGCCTTTTTAAAATAAACCATGAAGCCTCCTGATGGACTTTATTTTTATATATTCCACTATCTTTCTCTCAATCTCCCAAATCCTCATAGTGATCGCCTTCTTCCGGCAGCTCCACATCGGGAACCCCAATATCCACCTGCTTGATTTCATCCTTATTGACAAAATAAGAGTAAATCCAGCCTGGCTCATTGGCGAACCTGACTTGCATCTGATATGGACTATAGCTCCTGCTGGTCGGATAACTGATCTCGAACTTTTCCCCCGGATACCTTTTGTTTAGATATTCAGACAGCTGCTCCGTCTTGATCTCACGATGATAGTCAATCCATAATGGACGGACTCCAAAAAAGGCCAGCTCTAGCACTATTACAATCAAGACAATCTTGATTACAGTTTTTCTCCTGTTCCGCGGCAAAAAATAACCTACACCTAAAATCAGCAAAAGCAGACCCAATGCCAACAAAATCTCAATAACCGTAATCGGATGCATTCTCACACCAGCCCTATATTAGTCATCAGTTATATTTTACCATTTTTAATTTTTCTGAAAAGTGTTATTTTCGTTTGACCTTGTTAGAGTAATAGGATTCTTGCTGTTGGAGAGTAGGTTTGACTGGAAATCAACTGTATTTTATTTGCATTATTTTGACCTGTTTTTCTTCACCTAAATGAACACATATCGTTTCTTTATGTGCCCCGTTTCTCCTTTCCACACCTAACCGGGCACATATCCAGCATTTATGTGCCCCGTTTTCCCTTTTCCTCCCCTGACCGAGCACATATCCGGCATTTATATGACCCGTTTCTCCCTTTCCTCCCCTGACCGGGCACATATCCGGCATTTATATGACCCGTTTCTCCCTTTCCTCCCCTGACCGGGCACATATCTGCTTTTTATGTGACCCGTTTCCTATTCTCCTCAATTAACGGGGAACATTTCACTTCTTTATGTTACCGAACTGACAACAAAACCCCTGGATAAAGTGGATAACATGAAAAAAGACGAAGCCCCCTGGCTTCGTCTCATCTTAATGTACCTTCTTTTTGGACATATACAAAAATGCCTTGATCATAAAATAACTGACCTCTTCTGGAAGCAGTTCCTTGATTGGCTTTAATCTGTCGCGGCCGGCTTCTGCCACGGCTTGCTCCAGGTCAGCTATAAACTCAGCAGGAATCAGCACGTCATAGTCGACTTCCATTCCCTGCTGGATGCATTGAATCAAGTGATTTTCGACCGTGCTTTCCACCAATTCACGCTTGGCGGCAATTTCAGCCACTGACAGTCTCTCCTGATGCAGCTTGTAGGTTTCAAGATGGGAATCGCCAACAGCTTTTTTCGCCGGTTTCTTCACCGGCTCAGCTACTGCATTCATCACGGGCTGACGCTCTGGGTGCTCCTCGCAGAACTCGATGATCCGCTGAATGAATGGTGCGCCATACTTCTGCAGCTTATGCTCTCCAACTCCAGCCACACTAAGGAATTCTCCATCCGTCAGCGGCAGCTTCAGGCACATATCCTTCAGTGAGGAATCTGAGAAAATCACAAATGGCGGCACTTTTTCAGCAGAAGCAATCTCTCGCCGCAATTCCCGCAGTTCTTCAAATAACGGATCATCATTTGAAACCTGCTTGACCCGGACGGCTTCCTTCCTGAACACCTTGGTCTTGCCGAGCAAAACATCCTTCCCCTTTTCCGGGACATAAATCGTCGGATAAGTTCCGTGCTCTACACCAATCAGTTCCTGCGAAATCAGGAACTCGATCAGGTCATTCACCTGCTTCGTGCTCTTATTCTTCATCAATCCGTACGTCGGCAGTTTATCTAGCCGGAATTCGAGCACCTTCTTATTTCGCGAACCGGTCAAAACATTCGCCGTCATTGCCTTGCCGTATTTCTGGCCCATCCGGATGATGCACGACAGCACCATTTGCGCATCCTTCGTGACATCCTCCGTTTCACGGGAGTCGGTACAATTGCCGCAGCGACCGCACGGCTCCGCATCACTCTCGCCAAAGTAATGGAGGATATAGGATTGCAGACATTCCTCCGTATGGCAGTAGCCGACCATTTGCTGCAGTTTTTCCAGTTCAGGCGCAATCCGTTCACGATCCGCAGACTGGTCAATCAAAAAGCGCTGCACCTGGACATCCTGGGACGAATACAGCACGACACATTCACTGTCCAGGCCATCACGACCGGCACGTCCAGCCTCCTGATAGTAGCTCTCCATATTTTTCGGAAGCTGAAAATGGAGGACATAGCGGATATTGCTTTTGTCGATGCCCATCCCGAATGCCGACGTCGCGACCATCACAGTGGCTTCATCCTGTAAAAAACGCTCCTGTTCTCGGTTCCGGTCTTCATCATTCATTCCTGCGTGATAGCGGGCGGCATTGAAGCCTTCCTTCTGCAGCCACTCATAAAGCTGGTCGACATTCTTCCGTGTCGCTGCATAGATGATGCCTGCTTCCTTCTCATTCTTTTTGATAAAATCCCTTAAATAGGCCTGTCGGTCCTGGCCCTTTACGACAGAAAAACTCAGGTTGCTGCGCTCGAACCCTGTAATCACTGTATTCTCAGGGTTTATTTTCAGCGAGGCGCAAATGTCTTCCCTTACCTTTGGTGTCGCGGTTGCCGTCAAGGCGAGCACAATCGGTTTTCTAGGCAGGCGGTCAGCCAGGCCAGAAATCTGCAGATAGCTCGGTCGGAAATCGTGTCCCCACTGGGAAATACAGTGCGCTTCGTCGACAGCGATCAGCGGGATTTCCATGTCCTGCAAGTCATCGATGAACTCCCAGGATCCAAGCCGCTCTGGCGCGATATATAACAGCTTGTACTTTCCGTTCCTGGCGTCATCCATCCGGCTGGCGGCTTCGCCGGCAGTCAGCGAACTGTTGATATACGTCGCCGGAATTCCGTGCTGGATGAGTGTGTCCACCTGGTCCTTCATCAAAGAAATCAACGGAGAGATGACAATGGTCGTCCCTGGCAGCACGAGTGCCGGGATTTGATAGACGATCGACTTGCCTCCACCGGTCGGCATGACGCAGACCGTATTCTTCCCTTCCAGCACCGAGGTGATTGCCTGGTCCTGTCCTCGGCGGAATGAGGAATAGCCAAAATGGTTTTGCAATAATTCATGGGCTTTTTGCAGCATTTTGCGGACTCCTTTCAGTGAGAAAAAGTGGGGGAGTGATGAGGAAATACTCTTTCATTGTAACAGATATACAGCAAAAATGCCCTGCCCCAAAAAGGAGCAAAGCACTTTTTATTTTACGATTTTCCATCCAGTGACCTTGGTAAACAAATCCTGATGGTTGTGCCTTCGCCAAGCTTGCTCTTGATATCAATACGGCCCTGGTGGAGGTCGATGATTCTCTTGCAGGTGATCAGCCCTAGCCCAGTCCCTTTTTCTTTTGTTGAATAAAACGGTTCGAATAACCGGTTGAACCTTGAATCTTCAATTCCGCAGCCCTTATCGATGATTGTTACCGAAACAGAATCCGTGCCCATTTCTTCGAGCCTTACTTCGATAAAATGTCCGTTGTCCTCTGTCGCCTCGATCGAGTTTTGCAGCAAATTAATCAGCACCTGTTTCATTTGCTTGCGGTCGCAATTCAAGAAAACTTCGGAATCGGAATTCAGCTCTATTTCAATACTTTTAAGGTTGGCCTGAGGTGCCATAAAGTGAATGCATTCCTGTAATAGCTTATTAAAATTTGTTTGCTGAAAATTGACATGTTCACTTGGTTTCGCAATGAACATGAACTCATTGACGATTTCATTGATCCTGTCCATCTCATCCAGCATGATGTCCAGGTACGGCAATAAAGTTTGGTCCGACACACTTTCTTTGATGATTTTCGTAAAACCTTTCAGTGATGTGAGAGGATTCCGGATTTCATGAGCGATGCCTGCCGCCAATTCACCAACTACGGAAAGCTTCTCCATCTGCTGGACCTGCTTTTCTCTCGTTTTTTCCTTGGTAATGTCGATCGACGTCCCGATTACCTCCACCGTCACTCCGTTTTGCAGGACAGGATTCAAGACAGCCAAGTAGTGGATTCCTCCTATGCTCCCTTCATAGTTGACATGCTCCCCGTTCCAAGCTTTTTCATAAAAAGCTGCCTTACGGAGAGCATGTTCAGCCGGAAGGAACTCAAATAAAGTTTTTCCCTCAATTAATTCTGGGCAAAGACCCATTTTTCCGAGAAGTTTGCCTTCAATAAACGTATGGATGAAGGTATTGTCTTTCTTTTCGAACTTGAAAATAAAGCCCGTTTCTCTTGGAATGAACTGTTCGTAATCCACCTTGCACTTCTGGTCATTCACACGGCAACACCCTTAGCAGAAGATTCGTTCTCTAATAATTCTTTATTCCTAGGGGAAATCCTTCATATTCGCAGGATATATTTAAAAAGCTGCCTCCCCCTCAGGAAGCAGCCCTCACCATTACATTTTCTCTCCAGTCATCTCCATGACCTTTTCTCTCACTTCTTCTATATTGCGCATCTTGTTGTCCCAGCATTTCTGGCTGAGGTCCACTGGGTATTCTTCAGGATTAAGCATGCGTGTGTATTCTTCCCAAAGAACGCCGAGGCAGTATGTTGAATGCTTGCGGACTTCATCCAGGCTTGGCTGTTCATACACAAGCTTGCCCTCCTTAAAAATATCATGATGCAAATCTCTTGCATCAAAATTGGTGACAAACTTACTGATGAACGTGTGGACCGGGTGGAACATCTTCAAGCGCTTTTCCTGCTGCGGATTTTCGCCTTCAAGTGTGATGTAGTCCCCCTCAGAACGATTATTGGCTTTGTTGATGATTCTGTACACATTTTTGATTCCAGGCGTTGTCACTTTTTCAGGATTTGAGGAAATCTTGATGGTGTCCTCCATTCTTCCATCAGACTGCTCGACTGAAACGATTTTATAAACAGCGCCGAGCGCAGCTTGTTCATAGGCGGTAATGAGCTTTGTGCCCACTCCCCAAATATCGATTTTTGCGCCCTGGGCTTTCAGGTTCATGATTGTGTATTCATCCAAATCGCTGGAGGCCACGATTTTTGCATCCTTAAATCCTGCTTCATCCAGCAATTTGCGTGCTTCCTTGGAAAGATACGCAAGGTCACCGCTGTCGAGGCGGATCCCGATAAAGTTGATTTTGTCGCCAAATTCCCTGGCAACCTTAATTGCGTTTGGCACACCGGACCTTAGAGTATCATACGTATCAACAAGGAATACGCAGTCCTTATGCGTTTCGGCGTATTTTTTAAAAGCGGTATAGTCATCCTT
Organism: Cytobacillus oceanisediminis 2691; assembly: GCF_007678455.1. Lineage (GTDB taxonomy): Bacteria > Bacillota > Bacilli > Bacillales > Cytobacillaceae > Mesobacillus > Mesobacillus oceanisediminis_A. The sequence goes on from NZ_VEEP01000010.1 coordinate 176,033, forward strand.
GTAAGCCTGAACCATGGAATGCGCATGAGTCCCAGCGGTTGGAATTCCAAACAGCTTGCCGGCACGTACGTTACTGGTCGAATCAAAACCTCCGATATAGGCAGCGCGAGTGCCCCAGAGCGCCGCATCCAGTTCATGCGCCCGGCGTGTACCGAACTCCATCGCCACTTCATCCTTCACCACCTGCTTGATACGGGAAGCCTTTGTCGCGATCAATGTCTGGTAGTTGACAATGTTCAGCAGCGCAGTTTCAATCAGCTGCGCTTCAGCAAGCGGAGCATCCACCCGAATCAGCGGCTCATTGGCAAAAACAATCTCCCCCTCCTGCATAGAACGGATCGAGCCAGTGAATTTCATATCTTGTAAAAAAGCAAGGAAATCTTCTCCGAACTTTCCTTCCTCTCTTAAATACTGAATATCATCCTCTGTGAAGCCAAAGTTCTCGATGTACTGGATGATTTTTTCTAGGCCTGCAAAAACGGCATATCCATTGCCGAAAGGAAGCTTGCGGAAAAACAAATCAAACACCGCGCGGCGATTATGGACGCCGTCACGCCAGTAAGTTTCCATCATATTTAACTGATATAAGTCCGTATGGAGCATTAAACTATCATCTGTGAATTTCGTACTCATCAAAAAACCTCCAAATTAACTGCATCTAATTCATCATGGACATTGCACGGATGCTTTTAAAAACACGGAAAACCGACTTACCTTTTTACCGTTTTCCCTGCCAAAACCACGTATTCAATATCCTACCTGACCTCTGCCCCAATCGTGTTCTCAAAATGACGAAGTGACCATTCATGCCCGACCTGGTCAAAAGAAGCCACCGCATTCTTATACACAATAACCTTAAATCCCTTATTGTAAGCATCGACCGCTGTATGCAGCACGCAAATATCCGTACATACCCCGACAAGATGGACTTCCGTGATGCCCCGCTCGCGCAGCTTTATTTCCAGGTCCGTACCGGCAAACGCAGAATACCTTGTCTTGTCGATATAATACACATGGTCCAGATGTTTGTTCTCGTCATAAACTTCTTGAAGGCTGCCGAACAAATCTCTGCCCTTTGTGCCGCGGATATTATGTGGCGGGTACAATTTTGTTTCCGGATGGAACTCGTCCCCCTCATCATGGACATCAATCGCGAAAACAACATAATCGCCATTTTTGATGAATTCCTGCGTCACGCCAACCAGATTCTCTTCAATTGCCTGGCCAGGCACACCGCAAGTCAGCCGCCCATCATCCGCCACGAAGTCATACGTATAGTCGATATTGATCAACGCTTTCTTCCCCATTATGTATCCACATCCTTTTATCTTATTATCTTTTATTTTCATCCAAATATGATTTTCAGGCAAATTTTTCATTTCGAATGGCGGGCTTTTGGTACATCTATATTAGCTTGCCTGATTTAGTTATCAGAGGTTGTCAGTAAAAATGGTTGATCACAGCTAAATATTGATCAGCATACATCGATTTATTTTGATATAGGAATAAAACCAAAATCTAAGGAATATATCCTGCTTTCTCAGGAATAAATCGATAGGTTTAAGGAATATATTTTCATTTTTAAGGAATATAATCATTTTCCAAGGAATATCCTCCTATACCCTACTCCAAACCACAAAAAAACCACTCCAACCAGGAGTGGTTTCCAATCATTCTGCTTTAAAGTTCAATTCCAGGTTCTCCGGACGGTCTTCTGGACGGATTTCGTCGAGCGGCACGTAGACTTCGATGTGCCTGAACAGGTTTTCGAATTCGGCTGGAAGGTTTCCGCCGTATTCTCCGTCGAGATTCAGCTGGACTGTTTCCTTCGAATGCACCTTGATCCGGTTGGCTTGTGTGTATATTACACCCGGGTCATTGATGTGCTCGCCACGGACTGCAAGTGAAGCAATCCTGATAAAATCAGCCAGGTTAGTCTTTTTCAAAATCAACAGCGAGAACATCCCGTCATTGATTGATGAGTTCGGTGCCAGGCGCTCAAATCCGCCGACAGAGTTCGTCAGCCCGACGAGGAACATCATGACCTCGCCTTCATACAGCTTGCCATCATACTCGATGGTCACTTCAGATGCTCTGATCGATGGCAGCATCTCGATTCCTTTTAAATAGTATGCGAGCTGGCCGAGCATCGTCTTGAGCTTGCTTGGAACTTCGTATGTCAGCTCAGTCAGCCTGCCGCCGCCTGCGATATTTATGAAATATTTATCGTTGATCCGGCCAACGTCGACCGGGATCGTTTCGCCTTTTATAATGATGTCGACCGCTGCCTCGATATCCCGCGGAATATGCAGTGCGCGGGCAAAGTCGTTCGTTGTGCCAACTGGAATGACGCCAATTTTCGGGCGGTATTCCTGCTCGGCGATTCCATTGACCACTTCATTGATCGTTCCATCGCCACCAGCCGCAATCACGAGGTCATATTTCCGCTCGACTGCAATCCTGGCAGCCTGCGTCGCATCACCCTCGCATGTCGTTGCATGGCATGATGTTTCATAGCCGGCATTCTCCAGCTTCACCAGAACTTCCGCAAGATGCTTTTTAAAAACTTCACGGCCAGAAGTCGGATTATAAATGATTCTTGCTCTTTTCATACCCATCATCCTACTTAATATGGTTTTTGATTCCATCATTTTACATCATAGCTCATATTTCTCATCCAGGCAATCTCCCGGATACTACCGGATATATCATAAACTACTTTACACCTATTTGCCAAAAAGAAACTCAGTATTTAATCAAAGTGTTAACTATCGTATTTTTCAGAAAAACTCTTTCAATCATACCATTTATTTTTTACAATACAGAAAGGATGGTTACATAATTTTACAATACACCAGAACCTCTAATCTTGACTAAAAGGGTGACTTTTTATGATCTGGCTGATTCTCCTGGCTGCTTATTTAATTGGCTCGATTCCGACCGCATTATTGGTCGGCAAATACTTTTTCCATGTGGATATCAGGGATCACGGCAGCAAAAATCCCGGCGCCACCAATACACTGCGGGTAATGGGCAAAAGAGCTGCTATCATTGTCCTGCTGATTGATGTGGCAAAAGGAATGCTGGCGGCCTCACTTCCGCTGACTTTCAATGTACCGATTGAACCTTTGTATGCGGGATTGATTGCGGTAGTTGGCCACTGTTTCCCCATCTTCGCCGGATTCCGCGGCGGCAAGGCAATCGCCACGACAGCTGGTGCCCTGCTGATTGTTAATATCGGGATGTTCCTGGCCGTCTATGTGACATTTTTTGCCGTTATTTTCCTTACCAAATATGTATTTATGGGCTCTATTTCAGTTGGAATCGCGATGCTGATTTATTCGTTCTTCTCTCCCGATATCAATGAGCCGCTTCTTTTCACTGCTTTTATTATTTTATTAATTTTCCTGCACCGTTCAAACTTGCAGAACTTCTTTAACGGCATAGAACCAAAGATCAATGATAAAAAAGTGAAGGGAGACCGCATTACCCCTAAGAACTTTTGACGAAAGGCCATGGTTGTCCAACCATGGTCTCTTATTTTTTAAATATATTAATAAAGTAAATTACTATTTATGGAATAACTTTTTTAGCGAAAAAATAGATTGTTAATCATTTACGTAAAATGATAGAATATTAATTGTATTAGCAATATTTTTTTAATATTTTCTCAAAATAACAAAGGGGGAAAAGATGATGTCCAACGATATGTATCAAATCATTTCTATCGGGATTTACATGGCCGCGATGCTTTATATCGGCTGGTATTCCTACAAAAAGACAAGCAATCTGACTGATTACATGCTTGGCGGCAGATCGCTCGGTCCGGCAGTCACAGCGCTAAGCGCCGGTGCGGCTGATATGAGCGGCTGGCTTTTGATGGGCCTTCCTGGGGGAATTTATGTAAGCGGTTTAGCAAGTGCATGGATTGCCATCGGATTGACCGTAGGCGCGTATCTCAACTGGCTTTATGTAGCACCTCGACTCCGCTCATACACACATGTTGCGAATGACTCCATCACGATTCCAAGCTTCCTTGAAAACCGTTTTAAAGATGATACAAAGCTTTTAAGAATCGTATCCGGTATTGTTATTCTTCTATTCTTTACTTTCTACGTTTCCTCCGGAATGGTCGCCGGGGCTGTTTTCTTCGAGAGTTCGTTCGGCCTTAATTATCATACCGGCTTATTGCTTGTTTCTGCGGTAGTTGTGGCGTACACACTATTCGGCGGATTCCTGGCTGTAAGTTACACAGATTTCATCCAGGGTATGATGATGCTTCTCGCCCTGCTGCTAGTGCCGATTATCGGTTTCACGAAAACAGGGGGACCTGCAGAAACGTTCGATACAATCCGATCGATCGACCCTGCATTGCTTGATTTATTTAAAGGTACAACTCTGCTGGGCATCATTTCAACGGCAGCATGGGGGCTTGGCTATTTTGGTCAGCCACATATCATCACCCGTTTCATGGCAATCACATCAATAAAAGAAACAACAAGTGCAAGAAGGATCGGAATGAGCTGGATGATCTTCTCCTTAATCGGAGCAATACTGACAGCTTTAATCGGTCTTGCATATTTCACCCAGAATCCTGATGTCAAACTTGATAACCCTGAGGCAGTCTTCATCGTGCTCGGGCAAATCTTCTTCCATCCATTGTTTGCCGGACTTATGCTCGCAGCCGTCCTTGCCGCAATCATGAGCACGATCTCGTCCCAGCTGATCGTTACGTCCAGCGCACTGACGGAGGATTTATACAAGATCTTATTCAAAAAAGAAAAATCTGATAAACAATACGTATTTTTCGGACGTATCGCGGTACTGGTTGTAGCGATTATCGCTGCTGCCCTTGCCTGGGTTCAGAACGATACAATCCTTGGGCTTGTTGCATACGCATGGGCAGGCTTCGGTGCAGCGTTTGGACCGATTATCCTGCTAAGCCTCTACTGGAGAAAGATGACCAACTGGGGCGCAATCTTCGGTATGGTTGCCGGTGCAGCAACAGTAGTTATCTGGAGTAATCTCGGCCTGAGCGATGTCATGTACGAAATCGTACCGGGCTTTATCATCAACCTGGTTATTTCCGTAGTCATCAGCCTTGTTACTTATAGACCAAACCCTGAAATCGAAAAAGAATTCGATATGAGTGTTGAAAATTTAAAGTCGTAAAATCTGGTACCACAGAGATCTTTCTCTGTGGTTTTTTTACATTCCGATAAAATCTTACAGGAAATTACATATTCTTAATAGAATTCATATAGTGACCACTTAAGCTTGAGGGGAAAATGATGAAGAGAAAGCTGCTATTCTATGGAACATCAACCATATTGCTTTTGACCGTATTGATCGCCATGGACCGCTACAAATTATATAAAGAGGAAAAGCCGCCTGTACCAATCGTAACGGTGAATGGACAGGAGATTCCACAAATTCTCGGCCAATATGATTGGCATGGCACCAAGACGGAGAAAATGGATCCGCTCAAAGCCATGGCTGGCATGAATCCATCAAAGGTCAAGGAAAGAGAAACACTCGAAGTCTCATTTCCTCCAGAAATAGAGCCTGATTCTATTTTAATCAGCCAGATAAATACATTACCAGGCATGGAAAAGAAGATTGTTAAAGGGACCAGCATTCCCATTCCAAAAAACCCGTACATGGAAAGAACCTATTTTAAGATAAAAGCAATATGGAGAAAGGAATTTAGTACTTACTATGTGAAGCTAGATATCGAAGAACTTCCACCCCTATATGATTTTTTATCAAAGGATCCTGAAAAACTTGCTGTCCTTGCAATTGTTCCACGTGGAGAGTCAGAAAAGTTCGACATTCCTGAAGAGGTAAAGGAAAAGCTTGATTCCTTTCAGATATCAGATAATATGGAGGAATTGAAGAAGACACATTATCAAGAGCTTCGAATATATACAGCACCAATATACTTGATCTTTAATACAGAATTTCTTCAGCAGACAGTCGAGGATAAGGAATCTTTGATCAGAATATTGACGCATGGTGACCGGCAATAATCTAAATCAGGCCCTGATTGAAGGGCCTTATGTTTTCTTATTCAAAATCCAGATATTCTTTGTTAATAACCAGCCTCTCGCCTGCCTCGTATACTGCTTCAAGCAATTCCATCAGAGTTTGATAGGTATTAATAGGCTTAAAGGTCCTTAATTCTAATTGAAGTATCTGACCTTCTTCGTTATATGCGAAAAATGTGCCTGTGAGCATCGAATCCGCAAATACAAATAAGCCATCCAGGTGTTTTGTATTGCGTGAGTAAGGCGAAATATTCCGAAATGAGATTGGCTGATGAATCTGTTCCTCAATGGTCATACCTCTATAACCATTCTGTTTACCAGCGACCCTTAAAATATCAAACAAGTAGCATCCATTCGACGTTAACAGGAATTCTTTAAAGTCATTCGGCATATTGCCTATTTCGTCTTCGAGTGAATGTAATTCTTCAAGATTCAAAGGCTTTTGGATATTTGTTTGCCACCGGTCTTCATACAGATTTCCATACAGAATCGTGCCAGTCCATAGTTTTTTCCGGTCATCATTATAAAGCTTGTCTATTTTTTGCAGAAATACCTTATACATGAGCACAACTCCTGAACTTTAATCAACGTTATTGAACCGGCCCAATGACTTTTCCAGACTGCTTTTCTTAAAATATTCCATAGACCACTTCATTCGGAACCTCTTCAACCAAAATCTTCTGTAATATCATCGTCAAGCACCAGACCGGCTTCCCACGTTTTATCATCAATGAACTCGAATAATTCTTCACGTTCCAGTGTTTCTATGAAATGATCGTATTCGTCGTTGAGCCTGTTAAATTCGATTACGACTTCTTTTACCTTCTTCAGGATGGTCTTTGATCCAGCTCAACATTAGTAATCTTTTCTTTTTTTATGTAAGGCAGATCAAGGTCAATATCTCTTAATAAAATAACGGCCAGCACCTGTTGCGTTCTTATACTAATATTAGCATCAGTGTATTTATAGGACTATTTTTCGGTGTACATTTCCCTTTTTCCCGGGAAATATCGACAAAAAAGCTGGCGATTGGTTCGCCAGCTTTCGCTATTATCTCTTATTCAATTCCTCAACAAGCAATTTGTTTACTAACGGCGGATTCGCCTGGCCTTTGGTTGCTTTCATGATCTGGCCGACAAGGAAGCCCTTTGCCTTGTCCTTCCCGCCCTTGAAGTCTTCGACGGATTGCGGGTTGGCGTCGATAATTTCGGTGATGATTTTTAGCAGTGCACCTTCGTCGGAAATTTGGACGAGTCCCTTTTCCTTGACGATTTTCTCAGGGTCGCCGCCTTTTTCAACCAATTCCTTGAATACCTGCTTGGCGATCTTGGAAGAGATTGTGCCGTTCTCAATCAGCTTGATCAACCCGGCAAGCCCTTCAGGAGTCAATGCTGTTTCATGCAGCTCTTTCGATTCAGCCTTCAGGTAGGCAGAGAATTCACCCATAAGCCAGTTTGACGCCTGTTTAGGGTCTGCTCCTGCCTTCACAGCCGATTCAAAGAAATCAGCCATTTCCTTAGAAACAGTTAACACTTCAGCATCATAAGCTGGCAGTCCCATCTCTTCAACATATCGCTTCTTGCGCTCGTCCGGTAGTTCTGGAATCTCCGCACGGACTCTTGCTTTCCACTCTTCATCAATGTAAAGGTCAGGCAGGTCCGGTTCAGGGAAATAACGATAGTCATCCGACCCTTCTTTTACACGCATTAAGATCGTAGTGTTTGTTGACTCATCATATCGCCTTGTTTCCTGCTGAATTTCACGTCCAGCAAGGATTTCCTCTTCCTGACGCTTTTCTTCATACTCGAGGCCCCTGCGAACGAAGTTGAAGGAGTTCAGGTTCTTCAGCTCGGTTTTCGTGCCGAATTCCTCCTGGCCAACCGGCCTGATGGAAATATTCGCATCACAGCGGAGTGAACCTTCTTCCATCTTGCAATCCGATACGCCCGTATACTGGATGATGGACTTAAGCTTTTCAAGATAAGCATATGCCTCATCCGGAGTGCGTATATCGGGCTCCGATACGATCTCCACGAGCGGCGTTCCCTGGCGGTTGTAGTCCACTAGTGAATAGCCATTGCCGTGTGTCAATTTGCCGGCATCCTCTTCCATATGGATGCGGGTGATGCCGATTTTCTTTTTATAGCCATTTACCTCAATCTCAATCCAGCCGTTCTCACCGATTGGCTTATCGAACTGGGAAATCTGGTAGGCCTTCGGGTTATCCGGGTAAAAATAGTTTTTGCGGTCGAATTTCGTGTGCTCTGCAATTTCACAATTCAGAGCCATAGCGGCTTTCATAGCGTAATCGACTGCTTTCTTATTCACAACCGGCAGTACTCCAGGATAGCCAAGGTCGATCACGGTTGTATTTGTATTCGGCTCGGCACCAAAATGGTTCGGACTCGCCGAAAAGATTTTCGAATCTGTTTTTAATTCAACATGGACCTCAAGCCCAATTACCGTTTCAAACTTCATCATTTTCACCCCTTTACAATTCAGGTTGTTGTTTATGGAATTCTGTTGCCTGCTCGAACGCATGGGCAACCTTATATACTGTGCTTTCATCAAAATGGCGTCCGATGATTTGCAAACCTAGCGGGAGCCCTTTATCAAGTCCGCATGGAACCGAAATGGCCGGCACACCTGCCAGGTTGACCGGGATCGTTAAAATATCATTTACGTACATTGTCATCGGGTCTCTTGTATTCTCGCCAAGTTTGAAGGCTGGAGTTGGTGTTGTCGGTCCAACAATGACATCATATTGTTCGAATACTTTTTCAAAGTCCTGCTTGATCAGTGTACGGACCTTTTGGGCCTTTTTATAGTAAGCATCATAATAACCAGAGCTTAGCGCAAAAGTACCAAGCATAATCCGGCGTTTTACTTCCTCACCGAAGCCTTCTGCACGAGTCTTTTTATACATTTCAATCAGATTCTCAGCATTTGGTGTACGATAGCCATAGCGGACACCATCAAAGCGCGCCAGGTTAGCGGACGCTTCGGATGAAGATAAAAGATAATAAGTAGCCAGAGCATACTTGGAGTGCGGCAGGGATACCTCTTCCCATGTAGCTCCAAGGCGCTCAAGTACTTCAAGTGCGTCCATGACAGATTTGCGCACCTCTTCATTTACGCCCTCGCCGAGATATTCCTTTGGAACGGCGATCCTTAACCCTTTTATATCGCCAGTCAGGGAACCGATATAATCCGGGATATCCACTTTTGCAGAAGTTGAATCCATCTGGTCGTGGCCCGCGATCGCTTTTAACAGAAAGGCATTGTCTTCAACATTTCGTGTGATTGGGCCAATTTGGTCCAAAGATGACGCGAAGGCAATCAATCCGAAACGGGAAACAAGTCCGTATGTTGGCTTCATGCCGACCACACCACAGAATGATGCCGGCTGCCGGATTGATCCGCCTGTATCAGAACCCAAAGAGAACAGCACTTCACCTGCTGCAACCGAAGCAGCGGAAGCGCCCGAAGATCCACCTGGAACACGCTCAAGATCCCAAGGGTTGAGCGTTTTTTGGAAGCCAGAGTTTTCATTCGATGATCCCATCGCGAACTCGTCCATGTTCAGCTTGCCGATAGTCACCGTTTCAGCCTGCTTCAGCTTCTGGATGACAGTTGCATCGTAAATAGGATTGAAGTTTTCGAGAATCTTGCTCGCTGCCGTCGTGCGCAATCCGTTCGTGACGATATTATCTTTAATGCCGATTGGCAAGCCGTATAATTTATTGGCTGGAGCGTTTTTCACGGCTTTCTCATCCAATGCCTTCGCTGTTGCCCTTGCATTGTCTTCATCCAATGTCAAGAACGACTGTACCTTGCCTTCAACCTCGCCAATCCGCTTGAATGATTCATCGACCAGGTCGGAAACACTCAGGTCTCTCTTATGTAAAAGCTCATGAAGCTCCGAAATCTTATGTTCAAATAAACTCATCGCCGATCCTCCTACTCCATAATTCCAGGTACTTTGATCTGCCCACCCTGGTGTTCAGGCGCATTCTTTAAAACTTCTTCGCGCGGAAGGCCCTTTTCGGCACGGTCCTCGCGCATAACATTCTTTATTTCAAGCACATGAGCAGTCGGCTCAACATTATCCGTATTCAGTTCATTCAACTGTTCTGCATATGTAATGATTTTATCCAGCTGGTCTGTCAGCATTTGCGCCTCTTCCTCAGTAATCGCCAGTCTCGCCAGGTGTGCGACATGCTTCACCTGATCTTCTGAAATCCTTGACATAATAGCACCTCCATTTTTAAATCGTCAGACAATAATAATGATCATAGCAAAGTTTTCCGCGTTAAAGCAATACAAGCCTTGCTTTTTGTACTATTTTAACAGAAGTGAAGGAAGATCGCAGATATATAATGTCATTTTGCAAATGTGTTCTTCTTTTCATAGTTTGCGGCTGATTTACAGAGGGAAGGAAAAGCCTAAGGAGGGTAAAAAAAACTTGGCTATTTTGACTTTTTTTCTGGTAATCCTGTTAGCAGGAGTCCATCTATCTGTAAAATACTACTCCAAATTGATGGAGCAGCCGCGAAAACCAATTCTAAGCTTTGCCGGCGGTGCATCCGTTGCCTATGTCATCATTCATCTTTTACCTGAATTCCAAAAGATCCAGAAGGAGTTCAATATCCTTATCCCCATCCCAAAAAAATTTGAAGATTATAGTTTGTACTTAGTTGCGACTGTTGGCTTTATTGCCTTTTATTCTATAAATCATTTTGTGAAATCATCAAAACCGGATACAACCGTCTTTACTTTTCATATAGGAGCCTTCGTTCTCTATAACTCATTTATAGGCTATTACCTGATTAAAGGGTTGAAGCAGGAGCCTAAATCCTTAATCATTTTCACGGTCGCTTTCATTCTACACCTGATGGTTAATGATGTGGGGCTTCGGCTGGACCATCAAAAGCGATATGACCCATGGGGTTCGCTGCTACTGGCTCTTTCTGTTTTTGCGGGTTGGCTGCTCGGCTTCTTCGTCACACTCCCTACCACCTTGTTTGCTCTTTGGTTCAGTTGGCTCGCAGGAGGCATCTTATTAAACACCGTTAAGGAAGAACTGCCAAAAGAACGCAAAAGCAAGCTGCTTCCGTTTATTTTAGGAGTTGGCATTTCTACATTATTGTTCATTTTTATTTAAAACTTTTTGATTATTGCTGCCGCATCATCCAGCGTCCACACAACAAACGGGATGGAATCCATCTCCACCCCGTTTATCTTTTATAATTCCATAAAGCCAGAAGCCCTCTAAAATACATTATAATTCCATAAAGCCAGAAGCCCTCTAAAATACATTATTTTCTATCCTCGGCAATTCCAAGTGCCATTTTTAAATAGTCCACAAACAATATCGATTGCTCCTTGATTTTCAGGTCTGCCCTCGATAACATGGCATCGTCTACAGCTAAGCCGTCGATAAACGTAATGATTGAACGCGCAATAATTTCATGACCAAACCTCGAGCTGAATTCACCGCTTTTTTGGCCATGTTCAATGATATGCGCAAATATCTTCAAACCATTTTCATATCGAGCGGCCCCGTATTCTCTCCTGTGTTCATCATTTCTTCCAATAATAAAATACTCAAGTTTTGCCGGCGCTAAAGGATCCATTTCATCATCAGGTTCCCCATCGTTCCCAAACATGGTTTTCATCAGCATATTCCAATAAGAGGTAGCATGTTGTTTTACCATATCCAGCGTTACCTCTAATTCTATATCTAAAGCTTCTTCAAGGATTGTTTCAAACACATCTTCTTTACTAGAAAAATATTGATACAGACCGCCTCTGCTGACACTCGCAGCATCCATGATGTGCTTCATCGTGGCCCGCTCGTAACCATGCTCAATGAACACCTCCTTGGCCGCCTGCAGTATCTCAGCTCGACGCTGTTTCATGTGCTCCTGACTTACTTTCGGAGACATTCGTTCTCCCCCGTTCTATGCTGCTTTTAAAGATTAACCCAACGATTGAGACTGCAATCAGCAAAAGGCCGGTAATCACAAATGTCGGGACAACTCCGAGCACCGTTGCAAGCAAGCCTCCAGCCAATGGGCCAATGATCGTTGCCGTTGTGGTCACGCTATTCATAACGCCGAATACCCTGCCTGTCATGTGGACAGGAGTTTCAGTCTGGACAGCAGCCTGAAACGGAATAAAGACGAAACCGGCTGAAAACCCCGCTAACAACCCCAGCCCTGATCCCCATAAAGCTGGCAGTGCTAAATCAAATCGTGTCAATACAGCCATCATACTAAAACTGACGCCAATTCCGCAAACCCCAATAAACAACAGGATTAGCGCATTATAGTCCGTTTTTTTAGCCAAAAGCAGTCCGGTTAAAAACATCCCGACCCCAGATGCTGTAACAATATAACCAAACAAATCGGGAGAGGCATTCGGTAATTCCCTCAATAAAACGATGATTTGAGAGTCAGACAGTTGCAAAATCAAGAGGCTGACCCCTAAAACAATCATACCAACGATTAAGTAACGACTTCCTTTGATGAACCTGATTCCTTCCATGAAATCCTCTTTAAATGTAGAAGCTTCCTTAGTTTCCGATTCAGTCGGCTTTGCGATTGACTTTGGCAAAGCAAACAGCAGCAGCGCCGAAATGATAAAGGTACCTGAATCGATAAAAAACACTAGCTGTGTTCCAAAAGCCGAGACCAGCAGGCCGCTTAACAATGGGCCCAACACCTTCGTCCCGGAATCAATCATGGAGGTGATGGACATTGCGCTTTTCATATTTTCCTGGTCGACCAGTTCTTTAAGCTTGCCATTCTTTGCCGGTACAAATACCGCCGAGAGCATGCCGACGATGAACAAGCATGTATAAACAGTCCATAAAGACTCAGCAAAGGCAAGCGCAAGAATAAGTCCGGCCCTAATCAAATCCGAAAATATCATTAATGACTTTCTGTTAAACCTATCAGCAATCGTTCCAGTAAATGGCCCAAGAAGCGCCATCGGGACTGCCAAACACAGAATGATAAGAGAAACCTCCATCGGCGATGCTTCCCACTTCAATCCAACCATCGTGATGATCGCCACAACACTTAACCAGTCACCAATGCTAGAAATTAACTGTGTCACCATTAATGTGATAAAGCCTTTATTTTTTAAAAGACCGTCCATTGTCATCCCTCCTAATTAAAACGACATCGGTGTCGTTTTACTTGTTTTTATTATAACGACAACATTGTCGTTTTTCAATGTTATTTTTGTGAATTTTTTGAAAAGTATGATGGTCATAAAAAAATGAGCTAACCCTGCAGGGCTGCTCATTTCCTAAATAACTTACCAAATCCAGATAAGAAACCCTTTTTCTTGGCCGGTGCCGCTTGGATAACAGGTTTCTTTTTACCGAGATAAATTTCCTCCTTATCGATTGCATGGTCATGCGCTAAAACAAGTCCCAACTCGGAATCATAATCTTTATTGGTCACGATTGTAAACTCGATACCCCGTTTTTCTGCTGCTTTAATGTATTCTGATAAATATCGATATGATATATTGCCATTTAAAAAAAGATGGGCATTGCGATTTTCATCCATCAGCTGCTCAACTTCCGGTTCAACGCCTTTCCTCATGACCTCTCCCTGTGTAAGCGCGATAACAACCCTTTCACGCAAAGTCGTCAGGAACCTTCTTCTTTCATCAGGCTTCGTCTGCTTCGCACCATGGATCCCCTGCTGCAAATAATCGTCCAACTTGCTGTTGCTCAATCGGTTCACCCCTAACTTATTGTAACTTCCGTTTAACTTTTCATGGTATCCTTTATATTACTCCTTCGTCCTCACTTGGGCTAACCTTCTACCTTCCCAAGCATCGATGATGGACAGTTCTTTCGCTTTTCCCTCAATTTTTGTCCATCATAGGCTCGATGACGGACACTTTTTTCGTATTTCCTTCGATTTTTGTCCGCATAGCCTTGTTGACGGACACTTTTTTCGATTTTCCTTCGATTTTTGTCCATCATAGCCTCGGTGACGGACACTTTTTTCGATTTTCCTTCGATTTTTGTCCGTCATAACCTTGATGACGGACACTTTTTTCGTGTTTCCTTGGATTTTTGTCCATCATAGCCTTGTTGACGGACACTTTTTTCGTATTCCCTTCGATTTTTGTCCATCATTGCCTTGATGACGGACAGTTCTTTCGTGTTCAGCACTATTTTTGTCCCTCATTGCCTTGATGACGGACAGTTATTTCTTTTTCCACAGTTTTTTTGTCCGTCATTACCTCAATGACACTCAAAAACCATAAAACCATGCTGATCCTTCATTTTCTGTCTATGATGGCAAAAAACAGCGGCATCTTTCCACTAATACTATGTATGTTCCCGCCCATTTGTCTGTGCTAGTTTAAGGTTAACCTATTTTGAGCAAAAAAAACCTTCTCTTCGCAGCGAAGAGAAGGACACAAATAGGAGAATGCAAGGTAAAAAAAATCAAAAACTAATATGGTAAATCCACGCCTGAGTTGGAGGGCCCAGGCATGGAGAAAACCCGTTAAGCTCAGCCGATGGACCTGGCTGACAGACTAGTTTAAGAAGCGGTGAACTGTGCTTCTTCCGTAGATCCTTTCAGGGCAGTAGTTGAGGAAGTTCCTCCGGAAATGACCATTGATACATCATCGAAATAGCCTGTTCCGACTTCACGCTGGTGTCTTGTTGCTGTGTAGCCGTGCTGCTCGCTTGCGAACTCAGCTTGCTGAAGCTCGGAGTATGCAGCCATGCCGCGCTCTTTGTAGCCGCGAGCCAGTTCGAACATGCTGTGGTTCAGTGCATGGAAGCCTGCAAGTGTAACGAATTGGAACTTGTAGCCCATTTTGCCAAGCTCGACCTGGAACTTTGCGATGGTTTCGTCATCCAGCTTCTTTTTCCAGTTGAATGATGGTGAGCAGTTGTATGCAAGCAGCTTGCCAGGGAACTTTTCATGGATAGCTTCTGCAAAGCGGCGAGCTTCTTCTAGATCAGGCTCGGACGTTTCACACCAGACAAGGTCAGCATATGGAGCATAAGCAAGGCCGCGGGCGATTGCCTGGTCAAGGCCAGCCTTCACGCGGAAGAAACCTTCAGGCGTCCGGTCACCTGTGATGAACGGTGCATCATATGGATCGACATCGCTTGTGATCAAATCTGCTGCATTCGCATCAGTACGGGCAACTATCAGGGTTGGCGTACCCATGACATCTGCCGCAAGTCGGGCGGCAATCAGGTTACGTACAGCTGTCTGTGTCGGAAGAAGTACTTTTCCGCCAAGGTGTCCGCATTTCTTTTCAGAAGAAAGCTGGTCCTCAAAGTGTACGCCTGCTGCTCCGGCTTCAATCATGCCCTTCATTAGTTCGAACACGTTCAGCTGGCCGCCGAAGCCTGCTTCTGCATCTGCCACGATCGGTGCGAACCAGTCGATTGAATCGTCTCCCTCACCATGAGTGATCTGGTCAGCACGCTGCAAAGCTTGGTTGATGCGCTTAACTACCGCCGGAACACTATTCGCAGGGTACAAGCTCTGGTCAGGATACATATTCCCGGAAAGGTTCGCGTCCGCTGCAACCTGCCATCCACTCAGGTAGATTGCCTTCAAGCCTGCTTTTACCTGCTGGACTGCCTGATTCCCAGTTAACGCGCCAAGTGCATTGACGAAGTCTTCTTCATTTACAAGCTTCCAAAGCTTCTCTGCGCCGCGGCGTGCCAGTGTATATTCAATATCAATCGAACCGCGAAGCTTAATTACATCCTCCGCAGAATACGTTCTCTCTACTCCAGCCCATCTGTTATCCATTTCCCAGCTTTCCTGTAATTGCTTTACACGATCTTGAGTCATTTTTTGTTCCTCCTTATGGTTGTTTTATATGAAATCTATCAATCTATTAAGCTAAAGCCTGATAGCCAGGCAATGTTAAAAACTCAACAAAATCATCATTTAATATCAGCTGATCAAACAGCTCTGCTGCCTGCTCGAATTTTCCGTTTGCAAATACCGCTTCGCCGACTTCCAGCTTAATTTTTTCAAGTTCTTCTCCCTTTAGTTCATGGTACATTTCAACTGTCACTTTGCGCCCATCGTCGAGAACGCCTTTTGGATGACGGATCCATTGCCATAGCTGGGCCCTGGAGATTTCTGCTGTAGCTGCGTCCTCCATGAGGTTATGGATTGGAGCTGCGCCTCTTCCATTCAGCCAGGAGGCTACATATTGGATGCCGACATTGATATTCATGCGCACGCCCGCTTCTGTTATAGTGCCTTCTGGTACAGCAAGCAGGTCAGCTCCTTTTACCTCAATATCCATTTGCTTTCCAGAATAAATCTGGTTCGGCTGCGGCATCTCTTTATTGAAAGCCTCCATGGCTACAGGTACCAGCCCTGGATGTGCGACCCATGTGCCATCATGACCGTCGCGGGCTTCGCGTTCTTTGTCGGCCTGTACCTTTGCGAATGCTTCAGCATTTGCTTCCTCATCGTTTTTAATCGGGATTTGCGCCGCCATGCCGCCCATTGCCGGTGCCTTGCGGCGGTGGCAAGTCTGGATGGTCAGCAAGGAATACGACCTCATGAATGGTACTGTCATCGTGACCTGTGAGCGGTCCGGTAAAATCACATCATCTTGTGAACGCAGTTTTTTCAGATAGCTGAAAATATAATCCCATCGTCCGCAGTTCAAACCAGCGGAGTGCTCTTTCAGTTCATATAAAATCTCATTCATTTCGAATGAAGCCAAGATCGTTTCGATCAAAACAGTTGCTTTAATCGTTCCCTGTGGAATGCCGAGGTGATTCTGTGCATAAACGAACACATCATTCCATAGGCGCGCTTCAAGGTGGCTCTCCATCTTAGGAAGGTAAAAGTATGGGCCTGTGCCCTGCTTCACCAGCATTTTCGCATTATGGAAAAAGTACATCGCGAAATCGAATAATCCGCCGGAAATCGGGTTGCCATCGAGCAATACATGTTTTTCCTCCAGGTGCCAACCTCTTGGGCGAACCATTAAAACAGCTGTTTTTTCGTTCAGTTGATACTTTTTTCCGTTGGGATTTTCAAAAGAGATTGTCCGGTTGACTGCATCTCTTAGATTGATCTGGCCTTCCACAATCGCTTCCCATGTCGGCGAAGTTGAATCTTCACAGTCTGCCATGAAAATTTTTGCTCCGGAATTAAGTGCGTTGATGACCATCTTTCTGTCAGTTGGGCCTGTGATTTCTACCCGCCGGTCCTGCAGGTCTTTCGGCAGCGGCGCGATTGTCCACCCGCTTTCCCGAATATGCTTTGTTTCTGGCAGGAAATCCGGAAGCTTGCCGGAAATGATTTCTACCTGGCGCTTTTGCCGTGCCGCCAGAAGGTCCACCCGACGTTCACCGAAGTGCCGTTCAAGCCGCTCTGCAAAATCAAGAGCCTCTGGTGTCAAAATTTCTTCGTATCCGCTTTTCATGGTGCCAACAATTTCAATCCCTGTAGTTTGTGTCGGCATTTACTGTCTTCACCCCTTTTTGTTATAGTACAGTATCAATAACTCTAATATGTATTATATAACAGACTTTTAAGATTGCAACTATTTTGCGGGATTTTTCTGAAAAATTTTTAAAATAGGTCTATAGTCCTTATCCATAAATAGGTAAACAGTGCAATTTTGCTTATGAAGCGTGCGATTATGTAGTCTTATCGTGCAATTCGTCCTCTTTTCGGTGCAATTAATAGCGGGGATAGTGCAATTCCTGGTCTTTACCGTGCAATTAATGTTTCCAACACAAAAAATCCCCCTCTCTCAACGAGAAGGGGATTCCAAATCTGTATTAGTACATCTCAGAAGTAGTCTTTGCTTGCATGTGAAGCGTTAGATAGTCAGGTCCGCCAGCTTTTGAATCTGTTCCTGACATGTTGAAGCCGCCGAATGGCTGGTAGCCGACGATTGCGCCTGTGCAGCCGCGGTTGAAGTAAAGGTTTCCGACATGGAAATCTTCGCGTGCCTTCTGGATGTTTTCACGGTTGCGCGTGATAACAGCTCCAGTCAGGCCGTATTCAGTGTTGTTTGCGATTTCAAGCGCATGGTCGAAGTCCTTCGCTTTTGCGAATGCGACAACTGGTCCGAAGATTTCTTCCTGCATGATGCGAGCCTTTGGATCGACATCAGCGAAGATGGTCGGCTTGATGAAGTAGCCTTTAGAGCTGTCTCCTTCGCCGCCAGTCATCAAACGGCCTTCTTCCTTGCCGATTTCGATGTAGCTCATGATCTTGTCGAAAGCACCCTGGTCATTAACAGGACCCATGAATGTGCTCTGATCTGTAGGATCATCAAGCTTAAGCTCATTTGTAAGTTCAACGACACGGTTAAGAACTTGATCATAAACATCTTCAACGATTACTGCACGTGAACATGCAGAGCATTTTTGTCCAGAGAAACCGAAAGCTGAAGCAGTGATCGCTTGGGCTGCTAACTCAAGATCAGCATCTTTGTCGACAACCATAGTATCTTTTCCGCCCATTTCAGCGATTACACGCTTTAGCCAGATTTGGCCTTCGCTCAATTTTGAAGCGCGCTCGTAAATGCGCAGACCCACGTCACGTGAACCTGTGAAGCTTACGAAGCGAGTGTCCTTGTGGTCAACAAGGTAGTCGCCCACTTCTGCGCCGCTTCCTGGCACGAAGTTAAGAACACCTGCAGGAAGACCTGCTTCTTCCATAACTTCGACGAACTTAGCTGCAACTACTGGAGTAGTTGAAGCTGGCTTCAATAGAACTGTGTTCCCTGTTACGATTGCTGCTACCGTTGTACCAGCCATGATTGCTAACGGGAAGTTCCATGGAGAGATGATGATACCAACTCCAAGAGGAATATAGTCATAACGGTTATATTCATTTGGACGGCTTTCTACTGGTACACCGTCTTTGATTCGCAGCATTTGGCGAGCATAGAACTCAAGGAAGTCGATTGCTTCTGCTGTATCAGCATCTGCTTCGTTCCAAGGCTTGCCTGCTTCTTTGGTTAAGAGTGCTGAGAACTCATGCTTGCGGCGGCGAATGATCGCTGCAGCTTTGAATAATACATCTGCACGTGTTTCAGGCTTTACTTTCTTCCAAGTTTTGAACGCTTCAACAGCAGCCTGCATCGCTTTTTCAGCTAAATCGCGGTTTGCCTTTGAAACGCGACCAATAACTTCTTCTTTATTGGATGGGTTATAAGATACAATCTTGTCTTCAGTTGAGATCCTCTCTCCGCCAATTACCAAATCGTAATCCTGGCCAAGATAGCCCTCTACAGTTTTCAGTCCTGTTAAGTATCCTTCACGGTTTTCATCAACTTTAAAATTCGTGAAAGGCTCGTGTTTGTATGCCTGAACCATTCTATCCCCTCCTATGTATTAAAACGTTTTCATTCCTTTCCCATTCTATCATGAGAATCTCATAGTGTTCAATGCCAACGTACTAGCAAGTATTGGATTGCGAATTTTCTTGATATTTATTATGGCAATATTGTAATTTGGGTAGATTTACGGACTTGGTCGATATATTTTGGAAAGTGGTCGATATAATCGTAAATGTGGTCGATATATCTCATTTTCCGCTGATATATTCAAAAATGCGGTCGATATAATCTGATTTCCGCCAATAAAAAGGATTAACTACACTAACTCCCAGCAGGGAATCCCCAAAATCTAGCGAATAATTATCTATCTTTCAAAAAAGGGGTCTATTTTACATAAAAAAACGTCATGAAGTGTTGTTCAATCAACTCGAATCCTATCGCAGCGAGATTTTAAGCGTGGTGGATGCCGTTTCTATAGAAGATGCGGAGAAAATTCCCGCTGGATTCAAAAATAATATCCGCTGGAACCTCGGACATATCTACCTTGACCAATATTTATGGATTCAGGCAGTGACAAAGGAGACAGCTGATGTTCCGGAAAACTTCAATAAGTGGTTCGGCTATGGCACCTCACCAGCCAATTTTACCGAAGAGACACCTTCCGTCACTGAGCTGAAAAAATTGCTCAGAATACAGCCTGCAAGCATTAAAGAAACATATGGCGAGCGTCTTGAAGAGGAATTCCCGCAAACCGAGATGGGCATGCACACCATCGAACAGGTACTCATCCGGACGATTTTCCATGAAGGAATGCATCTTCAAACGATACTTGATCTAAAGAAATACATGTAAAAAGCAAAGAGCTGCCTCTTTGCTTTTTCCTCACCACTCTCCAGCTACCTCTGCTTCAATTTTCTTAATCAATTTATCTACATAGATTGAGGGATAATCAAGGGCTTTTATCTCAGCAAAGTAAGGAAACATGTCTTTTATATCATTCGCATAATAGCTTCCATCCCTTGGAATTGAGTGGCTGATGACTTGCAGGGAATCTTCTGTCTGATCCACCTAGAGAACCATCGGAACTGACATACCTGTGCCCTGCTCTATTTTGGAATCTTCCTTATAGTACTCCTCGATTAACGCCCAGATGTATAATTCACCTTTCTTCTCGTTAGATCCCAGTATCTCATGTGCACTAAAAATCTCACCCCTGAAGTTTGGCGACATCACTTCTTCCCGGATGTACTTTTCAATCTCCTGTTGACTTTCCGCAGTGAAAGAGATTGAACCGGACGACCTCGCATAGCCCGCCAATACTAAAATAAGGAGCAGTCCTCCCACAACCCATAGCCTCACCATGTATTTCCTCCCCAAAGTGTTTCTCATTAAGACGATAATCAGAGACTGATAGATACAACTTTTTTTTCGGTAATTTTTGAAACACCTAGGTTTCACGAAACTGCAAGGCACTTTAATAACTCCACACAGCTGATGAAGAATGCAAAAAAGCAAAGAGCCAGTATGCTCTTTGCTTCGCTTTTACTCATAAATATGGACAAATGGTTCATCCTGATCCGGCTTCTTGACAATCAGCGCTTCCTGGCCAAGAACGGAGGAGACGCTGACCTGCACGGAGATATAGTTAGGGAAATGCTCCATGACGAGACCGGTTACATACTGGGTGAACCCGATTGCTTCTGCTTTTCCGTAAAATTGGATAGGGATCTCAATGTTCAGTTCCTGCAGCTGGCCATCGACATAAAAGCCTTTGCCGATGACGCCGTTGAAGTTAGGGAAATATTCTTCGACATCCTGTTTGAAGTTCTCGAAGAATGTCAGGTCATCCCTGTGTTCCTTCTCGGCTTTGCCGGATGGGAATAGAATATACTCTTCTTTAACATCTTTCCAGCTGCCGATATCGTTGCTGCCCTGGGAAACTTCGGTATATGCGAAGAAATTCCCTGGTACAACCGAAGAACGGCTTTCCTGCTCAAACAATCCGACGGTGATCGGCACATTCTTCAACTCGTCAATGTTCCGGAGCCTGCTTACGACTTGCTTGGCGATTTTCTTCCCTTCTGCCTCCAGGACGGAACGGGGAATATTTTTCTCGAACACAGCCCCAAATGCTTCTTCACGATAATAGTGGACGGAATTCAACGCCAGGCCAATGGCAATGCCGCCAAGCTGGTACGTATCCTTTTTCCCGGATTGGACCAGATAATCATGCTCGATAATATGAGCCAGATAAATAGGATTCTTTTCGTTCCGTTTGTGGACATCTCCCTTGCCTGTGTCGATTGGGTTCAGTCCAAGATTCTTTACTGTGACCTTCTTATTGCTTTTTTCTTTTTTAGCCTTTGCCTGCAGCTCTTCTTCCTTTGCCTTTACCTGCGCCGGAGTCATTTCACGTTCCAGCCAGGCTGACACAGTGCCTCCATCAAGGTACTGGCCTTCCTTGAACACATACTTGTCGGTTGGAAAAGAATTTTGCGCAATCCGCATCAGTCCAGTTTCGAACTCTGTGATGTCGTAGCGCGTATTCAAATTATTGACGACCATGCCTCTGGCTTCCCCTGGCTCAAATGGCATGATGGTACGGTAATATTTTTCCGAAATTTTATATTTCGGGATAATCGCTTTTTCTTTTGTATCATCATCCTTTTTCTGGACGACCTCTTCCTGTTTTTGAAAATTAGGGGCACAGGCCGTCAGCAAAAGGACAAGAGAGAGAGCGACCATTGAGAGTTTTCTCATGGCGTGTACACCTCTTATTTATTTAATTCTTCAAGCATTTTCTCCTCATTCCACACTTCAATCCCAAGGCTTTCTGCTTTTGTCAGTTTTGAACCGGCATCTTCTCCGGCAATGACCAGGTCGGTTTTCTTGCTGACGCTGCCGGCTACATTGCCGCCAAGCGCTTCGATCTTTTCTTTCGCTTCGTTTCGGCCCATTTGCTCTAGTTTTCCAGTCAATACAATCGTTTTACCGGCAAAAAATGAATCCGATTCTTCCGCGGTCACTTTTTTAGGTCCTTTGTATTCCATATTGACGCCAACAGCCTTCAGTTCGGAGATCAGTTCCTTCACTTCATCATTGTCAAAATACGTGACGATGGAGTCGGCCATTTTGTCGCCGATTTCGTTGATGGCAGTCAGTTCTTCCTTCGATGCTTCCATAAGATGATCCATCGTTCCAAATTCCTGGGCTAACGTCTTCGCAGCTTTTGCGCCAACGAGGCGGATCCCGAGTCCGAACAATAGCTTCTCCAATGAATTATCCTTTGTGGCTTCAATAGCGGACAGCAGATTATTGACGGATTTCTCGCCCATCCGTTCAAGAGCCAGCAGCTGCTCGCGTGTCAGCTTGTAAATGTCGGCAACATCCTTGATCAGCTCCTGGGCAAACAACTGGCTGACCACTCTTTCACCAAGCCCGTCGATGTTCATCGCATCACGGGAAACGAAATGGATCAAGCCTTCCCTGATTTGGGCAGGACATTTCGGATTGATGCAGCGAAGCGCGACCTCACCCTCTATCCTGACAAGCTCGCTTTCACATTCAGGGCAATGAGTTGGCATATGGAACTCGACTTCCTCACCAGTCCGCTGCTCAACAAGAACATTCACGACTTCAGGAATGATGTCGCCCGCTTTTTTGACAACGACCTTATCACCAATTTTGATATCTTTCTCACGAATCAAGTCTTCATTGTGCAAGGAAGCACGGCCAACGGTTGTACCTGCTACCTGTACAGGCTCAAGGATGGCTGTCGGTGTAACAACTCCCGTCCGGCCAACACTCAGCTCGATATCCTTCAGAGTCGTCACAACTTCTTCGGCAGGGAACTTATAAGCGATTGCCCAGCGAGGGCTTTTCGCCGTCGTGCCCAGCTCTGCCTGCTGGTCAAGTGAATCGACCTTGATGACGATGCCATCAATATCATACGGAAGGTCCGGGCGTTTTTCTACCCAACCGTTCACATACTCGATAACACCTTCGATACTGTCAACCTTGCGGCGTTCTTTATTTGTTTTAAACCCAAGCTGTTGCAGATAGTCCAGTCCCTCACTATGCGCCCGGATTCCTGTATCACCGACATTCGCAATTCCATAGAGGAAAACATCAAGATTCCTTGAAGCGGCAATCTTCGGATCAAGCTGACGCAAAGAACCTGCCGCCGCATTGCGGGGATTGGCAAATGGCTCTTCTTCCTTTTCTTCTCGCTTCCTGTTCAAAGCTTCAAATGATTTCTTCGGCATGAACGCTTCGCCTCGGACTTCCAGCGAAACCGGCTCCTTCAGGCGGATTGGCAGGGAACGGATTGTCCTCAGATTAGACGTAATATCCTCCCCTGTCGTTCCATCTCCGCGAGTCGCACCGCGCACGAGCATGCCATCCTCATAAATCAGGGCGACGGCTAGTCCATCGATCTTCAGCTCGCAAACATAGGAAACATTGTCGCCCACACCCTGGCGCACCCGACGGTCAAAATCGCGAAGATCCTGGTCGTCAAATGCATTCCCGAGGCTTAGCATCGGAATCGTATGCTGCACCTTATTGAACATCGTTAATATTTCGCCGCCGACACGCTGTGTAGGGGAATCAGGAGTCTGCAATTCAGGGAATTGCTCCTCGATTTCAATCAGTTCCCGAAGCAGCCTGTCGTATTCCGCATCCGGAACCGATGGTTGGTCAAGAACATGATATTCATAAGAATATTGATTCAGCAGGTTTTGCAAATCCTTGGCTTTTTTCTCAGCACTTTGAAAATCCATAAATCCAACCCTTTCATAACTGAAAAGCGGAAGCGCCTTGGTCAGCCCCGACAAGCGGTGGAGGGCCTGACAGTGAAGTCGTTCTTTGACTTCATTGGCAGGACCGAAGCGTCTCGAGGGGCTAGGCGCTGGAGCTAGACAGAAATTTAATTGTAAGAATGGTATAGATTAAGCCTTAGTAATCGGCGCGAACTTGGCCAGCAATCGCTTGATTCCTGTTGGGCTTGGGAAGGCTATATCCAGCTCGGTTCCTTCACCGGAGCCTTTCACGCTGACTACCGTTCCTGTTCCCCACTTGCCATGCTGCGCTTTGTCTCCAACCTTCCAGTCAATGCCTTCACCGCCGCTTGCAGCTGCGACTGGACGGGTAACAGCGCCGCGGGCTGGCATGGACGGTCTTGCAGAAGCGCCTGGTCTGCCGCCGCTGGCTGATGCTGGTCTGCCGCCGCTTGTTGGAGCAGGCCTTCTGACTTTCGGCACGGCATCTTCAATTAAATCACCAGGAATTTCTTTGATAAAACGTGATTCCGGGTTCATATTCGTGCGGCCGAAAAGCGTACGCATCTGTGCATTCGTGATGAATAACTCTTCTTCAGCACGGGTGATTCCCACGTAGGCAAGACGGCGCTCTTCCTCCATCTCATCCTCTTCCATCAAGGAGCGGCTATGCGGGAAGACTCCTTCTTCCATACCGATCAGGAAGACAACCGGGAACTCAAGTCCCTTGGCTGAGTGCAGGGTCATCAGTGTGACAAAATCGGTTTTTTGTTCGCCATCATCGTCAAGACGGTCGATATCGGCAACAAGTGCCAAATCCGTCAGGAATGCAACGAGGCTCTTATCTTCACTGCTTTCTTCAAAGCTTTTTGTTACGGTTAAAAATTCATCTATGTTTTCAAGTCTGCTTTGTGATTCCAGCGATTTTTCCGCCTTAAGCATATCGCGGTAGCCTGTCTTATCCAGGACTTCCTCCACCAGCTCAGTGACCGACAGGTATTCCTGCTGGTGTGTGTAATTGCTGATCAGATTGCGGAACTCGGCCGCAGCTTTTTCTGCCTTCGGGCTGAGTCCGATCATTTCAATCGTCTCGAGCGCCTGGAACATCGATAGATCATGCATCGTCGCGAAGTTGGCGATTTTATCTATCGATGTTGAACCGATCGCGCGCTTCGGAACATTGATGATCCTCTGCAAGCTGATATCATCATCCGGATTCGAAATCAGGCGCAGATAGGCCAGGATGTCCTTGATTTCTTTTCTGTCATAGAACTTGATGCCGCCGACAATCGAGTAATCAATGTTCGATTTCAGGAATGATTCCTCGATCACACGCGACTGGGCGTTCGTCCGATACAGGATTGCGATATCGGACAGCTTGCGGCCCTGGCGCATAAGCTCCTGGATTTTGCCGATCACGAACTGAGCTTCGCCCTGCTCACTATCGGCACGATAATACATTATTTTGTTGCCGTCGGCATTTTCCGTCCAGAGATTTTTCGGCTTCCGGTTCATATTGTTCTGGATGACCATATTCGCTGCCAGCAAAATCTTCTTTGTTGAGCGGTAATTCTGCTCCAGCAAAATCACACTCGCTCTTGGGTAGTCCTTTTCAAAAGAAAGGATATTCGCTATGTCAGCACCGCGCCAGCGATAGATCGACTGGTCGGAGTCCCCGACGACACAAAGGTTCTGGAAGCGCTGCGCAAGCAGTTTTACCAGCATGTATTGTGCCCTGTTCGTATCCTGGTACTCATCGACGTGGATGTACTGGAACTTGCGCTGATAGTACTCAAGCACTTCAGGCACGCGGATGAACAGCGTGATTGTCGACATGATCAGGTCATCGAAATCAAGCGCGTTATTTTTGCGAAGCCTGCGCTGATACTCTTCGTACACATCGCTTACCTTCTGTGAAAAATAATCCCCGGCTGTTTTTGCATACTCTTCCGGCGTGATCAATTCGTTCTTCGCCGAGCTGATCGTTCCTAAAATCGCACGAGGGTCGAACTTTTTCGGATCCATATTCTTGTCCTTCAAAATCGACTTAATGACCGATTGCTGGTCTGTTGAATCAAGGATCGTGAAGTTCCGGTTATAACCGAGACGGTCAATGTCTCTGCGCAAAATCCGCACACACATCGAGTGGAACGTTGAAATCCAGATATCATCTGCCGCTCCGCCCATCATTTTCTGAATCCTTTCGCGCATCTCGCGTGCCGCTTTATTCGTAAATGTGATCGCCAGGATGTTATAAGGATTTACCCCTTTTTCCACCATTAAATACGCAATCCTGTGTGTCAAAACTCTTGTTTTACCAGAGCCTGCCCCTGCCATCAGAAGCAGCGGTCCGTCGACTGTCTTGACAGCCTTCTGCTGCTCCGGATTTAGGCCGTTCAATAATTTATCCGTTAAAAATTGCACACTCTTCACCACCATACAAACATTTGTTCTTATTTTATCTTATAATATATTTCCATACAACTGGATTATTGCTTTACTGAAGCAACTGTCTTCAATGCCTCGTCCAGGTTGCTGTAGATTACATTCCCAACAACGATGACATCGGCATGTGCAGCCATTTCCGCTGACTGCTGCGCCGTTTCGATCCCACCACCGTAAAAGAGGACGGTTTGATCGAGAACTTCTTTTGCAGCTTTTACATATTCAGGATTGCCGTACGTGCCGCTGTATTCCAAATAGAAAATTGGCAGGTTGAACATTTTTTCCGCCATCATCGCGTAGGCTTGTACATCTTCGACTGAAAGCTCGGTCTTCGCCTCGGTCAATCTGGCTGCCTTGCAATCCGGATTGAGGATGCAATAGCCTTCCATTTTTAGCTCGTCCCAATCCATCAGATCGCCATATTCCTTGACTGCTTTATGATGCAGCCCGATAATCCACTCCGGATTGCCGCTGTTCAGCACCGTCGGGATAAAATAAAAATCAAAACCCGGCGTAATCGAGTCGATTGTCGAAACCTCGAGAATGCACGGAACCGTATAGCGGCGGACGCGGGCCATTAAATCGAGGACGCCTTCTAGCGTGACTCCATCCGTTCCCCCAACCAGGATTGCGTCGGTTCCAGACTCGCAAATTCTTTCTAATTCTTCATCAGTGATCTCTTTATTTGGATCGAGTTTGAACACATGTCTCCACTCGCGAACATCGTACATCCCAGAATTGCCCCCATTCTATCTATCCATTCCACCATTATAGCATTTGTTGCCGGTATATAAAAAAGGAAACATAAGGTTGTTTGCGAGAAATCCGCAAGCGCTGACGCCAGGCTTTTTTCAAAGCGAAAAATAGATGAATGCTCCTAAATATGCGCAAAAAAGCGTCCCGCCTTCCGGAACGCTTTCAGCAATTTTTTACAAATCACGGTGTTCGTATTGCTCTTTGAACAATTTTGAAAAAACATAGAAACTGATTCCGCTCACAACCAATGCGAGATAAATAGGATCAAGCCCGAAGAAGCTGATGAACTCCTTTTCGCCAAGATAGACTGCGAGACTCCCAAGGAACAAGGACGCCAGGCTGCCTGCCGGGGTCGCTTTTTCCCAGACATGCCCGAGCACATAAGGAATGAACGCGCCTCCCGCTCTCAATGTAAAAGAGAACATTAATAGCGTGATAATATCCGAAACATTCCAGATTGCTGTCAGCAAGGCGAAGCCGGAAACCACATACATCGTGTAGCGGACCATTTTTAACAGCTTACCATCCGCTGCATCCTTGTTGATATATTGATGGTAAATATCATTTGTGAAAATGGATCCAGCCGCCAATAGATTACTAGATGCGCTCGACATCGTCGCCGAAATCAGTGCGGCGAACAGGATACCGGTCACGACATCCGGCAGCACCTCCATCGCCAACACTGGCAATGCGTACTGCGCACCTCTTTCCATCAGCATCGCCCCGTCAATCTGGCCGTTCTCGACCATTCCGTACATGAATAGACCGATCATCGCAGGGATGAATGCGAACAGCACGTAGACGAAAGAAGTAATATAGGAAGCTTGCTTCGCTGCCTTGCCGTCCTTGGCGGAATAATAGCGCTGGACCGCCTCCTGGCCAACCGTGAAGGAAGCGATATACATAACGACCAGTGCAAGAATCGTCCCCCAGCCAGCACCATCCACGAGACTCCACTTCGCATCCGGTATATTGGCCGTCACTTGCTCGAAACCACCGCCTGCCTGAAGCGTGAATGGAATGATCAGCCCCATCCCGACGATGATGAAGATCCACTGGACCACATCGGTGTAAACAACACTGTACATGCCGCCCATCACACTATATAACGTAACAACAACGGTGACGATGATGACAGAAACAGTGTAGCTCCAGCCGGTCATGACTGACAGGATCGTCGCCGATGCGATGAACTGAACCGCCGTCAGACCGACCATCGGCAGCAGCATGATAATGGATGTTACCAGTGAAATCGCTTTCCCGTACCGCCTGCGAAAGTATTCAGGTACCGTTTTTACAGCAGCTTCCCGCAGCATAGGCGCGAGGAACGCCAGCACGACGAAGGCAATCGCCATTGTGATGACATACCAGACTGCCGACAGCCCCCAATCTCCATAAGCTTTTTCAACCACCCCGAGTGACGACCCGCCGCCAACCTCAGTCGCTGCAAGGCTTCCCGCCAGCAGCCACGGACCCATCTTACGGCCCGCAACCAAAAAGTCCTCATTATCATTGATTTTTTTCGAAGATATGTACCCAATCATGATCATAATACCTAAATAAATAATCACAATCGCAATGACCGTCAAGCTTGCCCCCATCAACTCACTCCAAAGTTTATATTTTACCTACCCCCTACCCTTTTAAAATAACTGGTAACCTGGTTTATTGGCGATTTTAGATTTTTATTGGCGATTTCACCCTGTTTTTTGGCGATTTTTCATTTTTTTGGCGAAAATACCTGCTTTTTTGGCGATAATCAGATTTTATTGGCGAACTGGAAAATAACCTGGTTTTTTTCCATCTTATTTAGCGACAATTTCTTTATATAGCGAAAAATCCATTTTTATAGCGACTTTCTGATTTTTATAGCGAAAAGTTCATTTATATAGCGACTTTTTCATTTTTATAGCGAATTGGGAATTATCCGTAGTTTTTACCAATTTACCAGCCAGCCCCAAAAAAAGAACAGAACCAGATCTGGTTCCGTCCCATGTCATAAACTAATTCGCTTTTTCAGCATTTTCCTGTTCTTTCAATCTTTCGAGCGCCATTTCGTAGGCGTCGTTTCCATAGTTCAGGCAGCGCTTGACACGGGAAATCGTTGCCGTGCTTGCGCCTGTTTCTGTTTCGATTTTATGGTAGGTCTTGCCTTCGCGAAGCATGCGGGCTACTTCAAGACGCTGTGCGAGTGACTGGATTTCATTCACCGTTGCCAGGTCATCGAAGAATCGGTACGCTTCATCAAGGTCCTTCAGCGATAAAATCGCCTTGAACAATTGGTCTAGTTCCTTGCCTCTTAATTTATCAATTTGCATATATTCTACCCCTTAATTCACTCAGAATTTTATTGTTGAGAGTCGAATGAGACATCGCTGATTGATGGGACAATGTTGATCCATGTTTTCCCGGGAACGAAACCAGCTTTTGCTCCATCCTTATAAGGGACGATCCTGCCAGCTTCATTTTTCCATTGTATCTCATTCACTTTGCCTTTTTGGAACAAATATCCCTTGCCGCCGGAATTCATGTCGATTACCCTGCGCCCGGCATCATCAACGATCTTGTGGTTCATTTGCACGACAAGGACGTTGTCGAGCAGAACAGATTCCTTCGATTCAAGGTCAACTGTTTCTTCGCTTCCATTGAAACGGTGATATTTCTGCTTGTCAGCATCATACTCGTAAATTACATCGAACGACGGCGAACCATAGGATACCATGAAATCTTCCGCCGAAGTTCCCTCCAGCCGATCGGCTTCCTCACCGCTCAAGAATACAGCAGGTTCAGGAGCTTTGTCCATTCCGTAGCCTTTCATTTCCGCACCCTTCACGATATTCTTATAAGTGATATACGAATTATGAGGTGCCTTACGGAAATCAGCACGCTTGAACAATGTTCCGTCATATTGCATTCCGTTGATGTTATCAATTTCGCCGTGTTCAAGCATTTCCTTTGCGTCAGGACTATATCCATGGGCGACGAAGAAGCTGTTAAACCCGGATGCCAGCCCGATGAAGTATTCACGCGCACTGCGGACCGGTCCAATCTTTTCAGGCTTCTCGCTCTGGAAAATCGCCACGAATCTTGTTACGTCGCCTTCAGCCAGAACTTCGTGAACAACGTCTGCTTTATTAAGCCCAGATTGCGGTCTTGCTTTCGGGTGGTTATTGACAACCACTGCTACTGCCCTATCTGAGGATTCCTCTTTGGTGCCCACTCCAGTAAGCGGAAATTGGAACTGAAACTCTTCTGTTACCTTTCCAACCGTTTCCACTTCTTTTTCTTTATGTTCTTTAACTGATTCTTTTTTCTCTGTCTCTTTACTGCTGCACCCGCCCGCAAGCACGATTGCCGCAACCAGCACAGCGATCCATGTTTTTCTCATTTTCGCCACCCCTTGAACCTAGTTCATTCATGGCTGTCTATCTCTAGATGCACTTTTATATTTTAACGCATTATCGTTGGAAAGAGTACCGTTTTTTTCATCACGTCATAGATGCCCTGCTGGGTGATGCGGATGTATGGCAAGTGCGTTGATGAGAAGAATAGCAGGGAATAGATCGGATCAGCAAATTTGTAACCCTTATCCTTCAGATATTCCAGTAAATGCTTTTCCTCCGCCATCAGCTCCGTCACAGGATGGCTCGACATGATCCCCTGAAGTCTCAGCGGGATTTCCCTGACAGGAACCCCATTTTCACAGGCAACAATTCCGCCTCCAAGCTCTTTCATCCTGTTAAAAGCAGCCATCATATCCTGTTTGTTTTTACCGATTAAGATGATGTCACCGGTATTTGAAAACGAGCTCGCAAGCCCCTGCAAACCAGTGGCGAAGCCCTTTAGGACTGTATTGATGCGCCAGTTTCCATGGCGGTCGATCAGAGTGAAAAAACATTCATCATGTTTTGAGGACAATTGATCTTCAGACACATCGATCGAGATGGAATAAGGTTTCGTGATCACCGAATTCTCCATCTTGATTCCAAATGGCATTGAAAACTGCAGATCGTCCATCGTTAAATCCCAGTCCATTTTTAGCGGGGCGAAACCCATCTCGGGCCAATTCAATTCTTTCGCTGCATCAATTGCCTCACCATCGCGCTTTACCCACTGGCCCTTCGCCAGCACTGAAACAGGAGTCGGATTCAGTTCATCGCTCAGGATATTGATATTCGCGATTCGTCCGGTGGCGATGTTCCCATGCAGATGCTCGAAATTATAATAACGCGCCACATTGATTGTCGCCATATTGTAGGCATCAATAACCGGTACGCCATGATCGATGGCAATCCGGATCAATTCATCAATGACACCATTTTCATAAAACGCCGTCGATGCCCCGTCCGTTGTCATCATAAACCGGTCATACACTGCGATGTCCAGCTCATGGATTTCATCAAGCAGCTTCGGTAAATCAGGACGGATTGAGGAATGCCGCAGTGACACCATATATCCCTGCATCAACCTTCTTCTGACTTCCTCGCCTGTCATCGCCTCATGGTCGCAATCCGCGCCGAACAGCATCATTTTTGCCAGTGTTTTCTCTGATGCACCCGGGAAATGCCCTTCGATTTTCTTGTGCAGCCGCTTCGTTTCCTGCATCCAATGAAGGATCATGTCATCGCCATTCATCAGCTTCGGCCAGCAAGTCAACTCACCGCCCTGGACAACATTCTCATGCTCAAGCCATGACCTGACATTGCTGTTGGAGAATACCTCCTCCTCATGCTGGATTTCCGTCTGAGCGTCAAAACGGCTCCACCAGTACATGGTGACCGGGTTGTCATTCAGCTCATTGATAAAAGAAAACGCTTTCTTTTTACCCAATTGTAAAGCAAGCACCATATTATCATTGATCAGTGTCGTCGTCCCCGTCTGTGATGCATAGGCAGCGAAAGAATGGGGATTATAAAGTTGAAATGGGTGGGCGTGAGGTTCAATATAACCTGGCACCAGCTTCATTCCGGTGCAATCCACTATTTCGCACCGCTTCGTGTTTTCCGGCAGGTTTTCACCAACATACACAATCCTGTCATTGTAAATCCATATGTTCGCAGTCATCCACTTGCGGAATGTCTGGTTCAAATACGTTGCATTTTTCAATAAGATCGTCGGTGAAAGGGTGCCGTCCAAAACAGCAGCATGGTTGCGCAATTGTTTGTTTTTCCATCGATAACGTTGTTCCATACCATGTTCCCCTTTTCTCTATGTTAGGCTCTGTTATACTTGGCTGTTGATTTTCGTTCCAGGCGCTTCGCTTTCCGCGAGGCCGGCGCTGAGCCTCCTCGTCGCAAGCTCCTGCGGGGTCTCACCTCCCGGCTGATCCCGCAGGACACTGAAATGCTTCTGCGAATTGACCCACGCACGAGGAAATTGCGTTAGCATTTTCCGAGGAGTCTACGCGCCTTCCACTACAATCAACAGGGTGATTAAACAAGATGTGGATTGAACAGAGCCTTATATTTAAATTCAAATTCTTTACCAAAAAGAAAGCCCTTACATTATTGTACTATCGTAACATATTTCACTGTTTAACGCATTAAAGAATTTCAAAATTATTGTAAATAGCTGTATAAAGGAGCGATGGAAAATGAAGGTGCGTCCGAATATCGGTATCATCAATGCACTTGTGAGAATTACGGCGGGGTTGACGATCCTGGCATGGTCGACTTCCAAAATGGTGAAGCGTCCTTGGAAGGATTCCTACCTTTTCATTGCGATGTTTGGCGCGATGAAAGTCGGGGAAGGAATCGTCCGCTACTGTCCGCTCACTGCTGCCTATGAAAAAGGCCAGGACATGATGGAGCAAAAGAATTCTGAGGATGAGGACTCTGAGGGATGGATCCAGTATAACCCTAGTTGATTGTTGTATGGTTCAAAGCAATAAATTAAAGCCCCCAGACCCGGGGGCTTCCAAAAAGGAGATGATTCAATGTTCTGGGAATATATCATGGACGTCAGCTTCGTCTGGATTGCACTGATCGGAAGCATCATTGCCCTGCTTCTTGTCTATATTAAGGGTTCTAGCAAGAGACGTGCCCGATAGCCCTGCTGCCGATATCCTTGCGATAAAAGGTTTCCGGGCAGTCCAGCTTTTCGAGCTCAGCATATACTTTTTGCTGCGCTTCCTTTAGCGAGTCCGCTTTTGCACCGACAAGCAGCACCCTGCCGCCGTTTGTCACGAACTTACCCTGGACGTTTTTCGCCGTGCCTGCATGGAAAACATCTGACATGCTCTCAATGCCTTTGAGTTCAGCCCCTTTTCCATACTCCTCCGGATAGCCATTGGCCGCGACCACTACGCCGACCATCGCTTCCTTATGCCATTCAATTTCAGGTTTGCGCCCTTCAAGCAGTTCGAGGATCACCTCGACCAAATCCGATTTCATCCTCGGCAGGATCACCTGTGTTTCTGGGTCGCCGAATCTTGCATTGAATTCAATCACTTTTGGACCTTCTGCCGTCTCGATCAGCCCGGCATACAGAATACCTGTAAAGCTCCGGCCTTCCATTTCCATTGCGATTGCAGCAGGAATGAGGATTTTCTGCACCGCTTCTTCGATCGAATCCTTTTTGATATGCGGTACCGGGGAGTACGCTCCCATGCCGCCGGTGTTAGGCCCCTTGTCGCCATCGAATGCACGCTTATGGTCCTGGGCGATTTCAAGCGGGATCACAGTTTCTCCGTTCACGAACGCCATCAGCGAAAACTCTTCCCCAGGTAAAAATTGCTCCATGACCACGCTTGCGGAGGCTTCGCCAAATTTGCCGTCAAGCAACATTTCCTGCAGCGCCTGTTCCGCTTGCTGCATCGTCATCGCCACAACAACACCTTTTCCCGCTGCCAGTCCGTCCGCTTTGATGACAATCGGAGCTCCTACCTTCGCAAGATAATCCCTTGCCTCGGCATAGTCCGTGAATGTCTCGTAAGCAGCAGTAGGAATGCCGTACTTTTTCATCAAGTCCTTTGCAAACGATTTGCTGCCCTCGATGATCGCTGCGGCTTTTCTGGGACCAAAAACTTTGAGTCCCTCTTCGATGAAAATATCAGCCAGCCCTTCCAGCAAGGGAACCTCCGGACCGATGATTGTCAGCCCGATTTGCTGCTCCTTCGCAAATGAAACAAGACCCTCTGTATCCATTTCGTTTATCGAGACCAATTTCGCGCAATCCTCCATACCCGGATTGCCCGGGGCCATTAAAACCTCTGTAACCAGCGGACTCTCACTGACCTTCTTGCAAATCGCATGCTCCCGGCCGCCTTTGCCAACCACCAGAACCTTCATAACTCGCACCCCCGTTAATTTCAGAACTGCTTTTTTCTGACCTGAATCCTGTCAATTCACACAAAATTAATGCCTGAAATGTCTTACACCGGTAAACACCATTGCAATACCGTATTCATCGGCCTTTTTAATTGAATCCTCGTCACGGACTGATCCACCCGGCTGAATGATGGCAGTGATCCCTGCTTTAGCCGCTGCTTCGACAGTGTCATCCATCGGGAAGAACGCATCAGATGCAAGCGCCGCTCCCTCCGCTTTCGAACCAGCCTGTTCAAGTGCGATTTTTGCAGCTCCGACACGGTTCATCTGCCCGGCACCGATCCCCAGTGTCATATCCTTATCGGTTACGACTATTGCGTTCGACTTAACATGCTTGACAACCTTCCAGCCCAGCTTAAGCGCTTCCCACTCAGCATCCGTTGGTTCGCGTTTCGTCGGCACAGAAATATCAGCGTTTTCGAATCCAAATGCATCCTGCTCCTGGACAAGCAAGCCGCCCTCGATTGAGGAAAGGGTATTTTCCCCCGCTCCATTGCCATCGAATGATACCTTCAATAAGCGAAGGTTCTTTTTCGCCGTCAAAATCTCAAGAGCTTCGTCGCTAAAAGAAGGCGCAATGATGATTTCCAGGAAGATTTCATACAGCTTGCGTGCCGTCTCTCCATCGACCTCGCGATTCAGCGCGATGATGCCGCCAAAGATTGAGACAGGATCCGCTTCAAACGCTTTTCCAAAAGCATCAAAAATATCTTTTCCAGTGCCGACACCACATGGGTTCATATGCTTGACTGCAACCGCAGCAGGCTCAGAGAATTCTTTTACAATCTGCAAAGCCGCATTGGCATCATTGATATTATTGTAAGATAGCTCTTTCCCATGAAGCTGTTCAGCAGCCGCAACCGAAAATGCTGAACCAAGCGGCTTCTGATAAAAAGCAGCTTTCTGATGTGGGTTCTCGCCATATCGAAGGCTTTGCTTCAACTCGTAAGTAACCGTCATTTTTTCCGGCTGTTCCACGCCTGCGAGATTCGTCATGTATTCTGCAATCAGCGCATCGTAGGCAGCCGTATGGCGGAACACCTTCGCTGCAAGGGTGCGGCGGGTTTCCAGAGTGGTTTCATTGTTATTTTTGTATTCTTCGATCACCTGCTGGTAGTTGGCAGGATCGACGAGCACGGTTATGTATTGATGGTTTTTCGCTGAGGCGCGCAGCATAGCCGGACCGCCAATATCGATATTCTCTATCGCATCTTCCGGTGTCACGTCTGGCTTTGAAATGGTTTCTTTGAAAGGATACAAGTTGACGCAGACAAGTTCGATTTTTCCAATTTCATTCTCAGACAGCTGAGCCTGATGGGAGGGATCATCATACTTTGCCAGCAATCCGCCATGTATTTTTGGATGGAGAGTCTTGACGCGCCCTTCAAGGATTTCAGGGAATCCGGTTACGTCGCTGATGCCGATGACAGGAACTCCGCCTTCTTTCAAGGCATTCTTCGTACCGCCGGTCGAGATGATTTCAAATCCAAGCTCAACAAGCTCCTTTGCTAATTCAACAATTCCTTCTTTATTCGAAACACTGATCAGTGCACGCTTTTTTCCCATTGTACTGCCTCCTCTTTTCCGTTCAGCAGCTCCTCCAGAACTTCTGGATATAAGCTGTGTTCGATCCGCTGTATTTTCTTCTGGAGTGACTCGTGTGTCTCACCAGCAATGATGTTCACTGCCGCACTTGCAATGACCGGGCCTGTATCCATCCCTTCATCAACATAGTGAATCGTCACTCCCGTTGTCTTGACTCCCGCTGCCAGCGCCTGGCCGATTGCATCCTTTCCGGGAAAGGCAGGCAGCAGCGACGGGTGGATATTGATGATTTTTCCTTCGTACGCATTCAGCAATGTCGGCCCAATCAGGCGCATATAGCCTGCAAGAACGATCAGGTCTACCTCCAGGCTGGTTAGTTTTTGTAAAATTTCTTCCTCATATGCTTCCTTGGATGGATAACTCTTCGGGCTGATGACCAGGGCAGGAATCCCCAGCATTTCAGCACGGTCAACTGCAAACGCACCCGGCTTGTCGCATACAAGCAGGCTGATTTCAGCATTCAGGATTCCAGACTGGGCAGCAACCGCAATCGCCTGGAAATTGCTCCCGCTTCCAGATGCAAACACCGCGATTTTCTTCATACTGCTTCACCAGCCGTTTTTATCTGGATTCCTTCAGAAACAGTGACTGTCCCAATCACCGAAGCTCGCTCACCATTTTCGTTGAAAAACTCAACAAGTTTTGGTGCGATTTTCGGATCAACAGCCACTACCATGCCAATACCCATATTAAAAGTATTATACATGTCCTGGCGGTCAAGTTGGGCTAATGATTCCAGTGTCAGGAACACCTGAGGTATTTCCCAGCTGCCTTCTTCTATCTGAGAGCCAAGTCCTTCCGGCAGCATCCTCGGGATGTTTTCAATAAAGCCGCCTCCTGTGACGTGGGCAAGCCCTTTAAGTTCGAATTGCTTCATAGCGGCAAGTACTGATTTTACATAAATGCGGGTCGGCTTCAGCAGCTCTTCACCAAGTGTACAGCCGAACTCCTCCACATGTCGGTCAAGCTTCCAGCCGGCCTGCTCAAGAAACACTTTGCGAACAAGCGAGTATCCATTGCTGTGAATCCCGCTTGAAGCCAGCCCGATCAGCACGTCGCCTTCCTTGATTTGCTGGCCTGTAATGATATCAGCTTTTTCACAGGCCCCCACCGAAAAACCAGCCAAATCGTATTCTTCCGGAGAGTACATTCCTGGCATTTCCGCAGTTTCCCCGCCTACGAGGGCGCAGCCTGCCTGCTCGCAGCCATCGGCAATTCCTTTGACAATCGCTTCGATTTTCTCAGGCTGGGCTTTGCCGCAAGCAATGTAATCAAGGAAGTAGAGTGGTTCTGCTCCCTGGACAACGATGTCGTTCACGCACATCGCGACCGCATCAATGCCAATTGTATCATGGCGGTCCATCATGAAAGCCAGCATCAGCTTTGTGCCGACACCATCCGTACCTGAAACGAGTACCGGTTCTTTCAGTCCGAGACTGGAAAGGTCGAACATCCCCCCGAATCCGCCCAGCGCCCCGAACACACCCGGCCTGACCGTCCGATTCACATGCTTTTTGATCCGTTCGACCGCTTCATACCCGGCCTCTATATCCACACCAGCCTGCTTATACGCATTTGCCATGTTCACTACCTCCGATTTGGCTGTTTTTCTTCATATATCATCCGTAAATTCCTGATTATCTCTTACATTTTAAATATGCCTTTAGGGGAATTACACCTTTATCCTTATAATGGAAACTTTTCATCAGCACTTCTGCCCGGCAGGTACTGCCTGCGGATAGATTTCCGTCGGATACTTACCTGTAAAACAAGCCAGGCACTGGCCTCTCGTTTCGCCAGGTTCATTGCGTCCGATTGCCTCCAGCATGCCCTCGACACTTAAAAACGTCAGCGAGTCCGCGCCAATCAACTCACGAATCTCTTCGACGGAATGTTCAGAAGCAATCAGCTCTTCGCGAGTAGATGTGTCGATCCCGTAAAAGCACGGGTTCTGGATCGGCGGCGAGCTGATGACGACATGGACCGCAGTGGCACCGGCATCCTTAAGCATTTTCACGATCCGGCGGCTTGTTGTGCCGCGCACGATCGAGTCATCCACCATGATGACACGCTTGCCTTCAACAATCCCGCGCACCGGCGAAAGCTTCATTTTCACACCCTGCTCCCTTAAGCTTTGGGAAGGCTGGATGAATGTCCGGCCGACATAACGGTTCTTGATCAAGCCCATTTCATACGGAATGCCTGATTCCTCAGCATAGCCGATGGCCGCAGAAATACTTGAATCAGGTACACCTGTGACAACATCAGCCTCAATCGGTACTTCTTTTGCCAGCTGCTTGCCGAGATTCTTGCGGGCAGCATGGACGTTGATGCCGTGAATATTGCTGTCTGGGCGGGAAAAATAAATATATTCCATCGTGCAGATTGCCGTTGAGGAGCTCATTGAATACATCTCAGAATGAAGGCCGTCTGCATCGATCACGAGCAGCTCTCCAGGAAGGATGTCCCTGATAAACTCTGCCCCGACGATATCGAACGCACAAGTCTCAGACGCAACCACATACGCTTCGCCAAGTCTGCCCAATGACAAAGGTCGCAGCCCATGTGGGTCCAGCGCGACCATGAATTCTGTCTCGGTCATGATTAAAAAGGCGTAAGCACCCTTCAGCATCGGCAAGGCATTTTTCACACGATCCCTCAGCTGGCTGAAGCCGCCGCGCTTGACCAAATGTGCCAGCACCTCAGTGTCTGAGCTTGTCTGGAAGATGCTGCCCTGTGCCTCAAGCTGATTTCTTAACGCATCGGCATTAACAAGATTGCCGTTATGTGCAAGGGCCAGGCCGCCGCTCTGTGATTGGAACAGCAGCGGCTGAACATTCTCGTAGCCGCCTCCTCCTGCAGTCGCATAGCGCACATGGCCGATGGCGCCGACACCCTGTAGATCTTCCATGGCATCTGCTGTAAAAATTTCCGTAACAAGACCTTCGCCTTTCCGGCCCTTAAGCTGCTGGCCGTCACTGACAACGATGCCTGTGCCTTCCTGGCCGCGATGCTGCAGGCTATGGAGGCCGTAGTAAGTAATTTGTGCTGCCTCTGGATGTCCCCAGATACCAAAAACGCCGCATTCCTCATTCAAGCCTTTTAATTCAGCAAGCATGGGATGGCTCCTTTCCAGGCCTTTTTCAGCCCCTCTGCATCTTGATTGATCACATTCTCACCGTTGACATCAACTTTTAAGACTGGCGTTTCAACGACTTTCCCGATCAGCACTGCGTCTGTTAAACTTTCAAACTCAATTTGGTTCTCAGGTTTTACCGATAAAATGAAGCGGGATTGCGATTCGCTGAACAATGCTGATACTGCGTTGCCTTCGAGTTCAACAGCTGCTCCGAGCCCCTTGCTTCCGATTACGGATTCAGCAAGTGCAACTGCTGCGCCGCCCTCGGCAACATCATGAGCAGAGGCAACAAGGCCATTTTTAATCACTGTTAAAACTTGCGCTTGATAGCTAGCTTCCACTTCCAAATCGAGCTCAGGCGCCTTGCCGAAAATCTTGCCATACACAAGCTTCTGCAGCTCACTGCCGCCAAACTCGTCCTTCGTGTCTCCCAACAAATAAATCAAATCGCCGGCATTTTTAAAATGCTGAGTCGTTACATGCTTTAAATTTTCAACCAGACCAACCATGCCGACCACTGGTGTCGGATAGACAGCCGTTCCATTCGTTTCGTTATACAAACTCACGTTTCCGCCGATGACAGGCGTGCTTAATGTCCGGCACGCTTCACTCATGCCATCGACCGCTTTTTCAAACTGCCAGAAAATCTCTGGCTTCTCCGGATTTCCGAAATTCAGGCAATCCGTGATCGCCAAGGGCTCGCCGCCAGAGCAGACGATGTTGCGCGCCGCTTCCGCAACAGCAATCTTCCCGCCCGTTTCCGGATCAAGATAGATATACCGAGAGTTACAGTCCGTCGTCATCGCCAGACCTTTTTCCGTACCGCGGATTCTGACGACAGCAGCATCAGACCCAGGCGAAACGACCGTACTTGTGCGTACCATATGGTCATACTGATCATAAACCCACTCTTTGCTTGCAATGGTCGGCTGCTGAAGCAGCTGCAAAAGAGTAGTTTCATAGTTTTCTACATTAGGAATTTTGTTGTCCATTGCCTGGAACTCACGGAAATACGCAGGTTCGCTGGAAGGCTTGTAATAGACAGGCGCCTCTTCAGCCAGTGCATCCGCAGGAACATCCGCAACCACTTCCCCTTTATGTAAAAGGCGAAGCATCTTGTCATCCGTTACTTTTCCGATTGCAACGGCTTCAAGCTCATACTTTGAAAAAAGATCGATGATTTCCTGCTCACGGCCTTTTTCCACGACGATCAGCATACGCTCCTGGGACTCAGACAGCATCATTTCATAAGCTGTCATGCCTGTTTCACGCTGCGGCACAAGGTCAAGATTCATCTCGATCCCAGAGCCCGCCTTGCTCGCCATCTCAGCAGAAGAACTTGTCAAACCGGCTGCGCCCATGTCCTGGATGCCGACAAGCGCGTCATTTTTCACAAGCTCAAGGCAAGCTTCCAACAGCAATTTTTCCATGAAAGGATCGCCGACCTGTACGGCAGGACGCTTTTCTTCTGACGCCTCATTCAATTCCTCGGACGCGAATGTCGCACCGTGAATACCGTCACGGCCAGTCTTAGCGCCAACGTACATGACGGTATTTCCAACGCCATGCGCCTGGCCTTTTTTAATGTCCTCATGGTTGATCAAACCGACGCACATTGCGTTAACAAGCGGATTTCCCTCATAAGCACCATCAAACTGAACCTCGCCGCCAACCGTCGGAATGCCGATGCAGTTCCCGTAACCGGCAATACCGGCAACAACTTGTTCAAACAAATATTTCACCCGTGGCGATTCTAACTCGCCAAAACGGAGGGAATTCAATAATGCAATTGGCCTTGCTCCCATCGAAAATACATCGCGGATGATTCCGCCAACACCCGTAGCAGCACCCTGGTATGGCTCGATTGCTGAAGGGTGATTATGGCTCTCGATTTTGAAAACGACCGCCTGGCCATCCCCAATATCCACGATCCCTGCACCCTCGCCCGGCCCCTGAAGCACGCGTTCACCAGTGACAGGGAACTTTTTCAGGACGGGCTTGGAGTTCTTGTAGCTGCAATGCTCTGACCACATAACCGAGAACAAACCGGTCTCTGTATAGTTAGGAGTACGTCCAAGGATCTTTTCGGCAGAAGCAAACTCGCTGTCCGACAGTCCCATTTCTCGATAGATTTTTTCCTGTTTAATTTGCTCTGGACTTGGTTCAAGCATTAACCGCATTTGCTTCCCTCCATTGTTTGACGATCGATTTGAAAAGCTTCAGGCCGTCCGCTCCGCCAAGCAGTTCATCGACTGCACGCTCCGGATGCGGCATCATCCCGAGGACGTTTCCTCGTTCATTGATGATCCCGGCAATATTCCCAAGGCTTCCGTTCGGGTTCTCGCCTTCGTATGTGAACACGATTTGATTGTTTGCCTTCAAATTAGCCAGCGTCTCTTCATCGCAATAATAATTGCCTTCACCATGTGCAACCGGAACCGTGATGATCTCGCCTTTTTCATAGCCAGCTGAAAACATTGTTTCGTTATTCTCCACCTTCAGCTCGACCTGCTTGCAGATGAACTTCAGGCTGTCATTTCTGCGCATTGCACCTGGAAGAAGGCCTGCTTCCAGCAAAATCTGAAATCCGTTGCAGACGCCAAGTACAGGCTTTCCGGCTTCGGCCGCTTTGACAACTTCCTTCATCACATTGCTGAACTGCGCAATCGCGCCTGATCTCAAGTAATCTCCATATGAGAAACCGCCAGGCAAAAGCACAGCATCATAGTCTTCAAGGCTTTCAGCATCATGCCAGACATATTCTGCTTCTTCGCCAAGCTCATCTTTTACCGCATGGTACATGTCGATGTCACAGTTTGAACCCGGAAAAACGATCACCGCAAATTTCACTGTGCAACAACCTCCTCGACTTCATACCTGTAATCCTCAATCACCGGATTCGCCAGCAGGCGCTCGCACATTTCCTTAACAGCGCCGTCAACATCCTTTACACTCTCATCCAAAGTAAGTTCCATATACTTGCCGATTCGGACATCCTGGATGCCTTCGTAACCATGAGTCGCAAGCGATTTTTTAACAGCCGTCCCCTGTGGATCCAAAACACTTTCCCTTAACGTGACATACACCTTCACTTTATACATGCAATTGTCCTCCCAATCTCGTTAAAATGGTTTCATAAGCATCAGTAAGATTTCCTAAGTCGCGGCGGAACACATCTTTGTCTAGCTTTTGTTGCGTCTCCATATCCCAGAGGCGGCATGTATCAGGCGAAATCTCATCCGCCAGCAGGATCTTCCCGTCAGTATCCTTGCCGAACTCTAGCTTAAAATCTATTAATCTCACACCTATTTCAGCGAAAAATCCGCCAAGCACTTCATTAATTTTCAAAGCCGCCGCCTTCAGTTCAGCCACTTCTTCTGCAGCTGCCAAATTCAGCACATCAATATGTTCATCGGTAATCAGCGGGTCGCCAAGCGCATCATCCTTCAGGTAAAACTCAACGATTGGCCTTGAAAGCTTTTTGCCTTCCTCAACGCCAAGGCGCTTTGAAAAACTGCCCGCAGCGAAATTCCTGACAACCACTTCGAGCGGGATGATCTGTACACGCTTCACCAGCTGCTCATTCTCGGAAATTTTCTCGATAAAATGCGATTGGATACCAGCTTTGCCAAGCTTTGAGAATAATAGACTCGTAATCTCGTTATTCAGCCTGCCCTTGCCGACAATCTCTGCCTTTTTCTCGCCATTAAATGCCGTCGCAGAATCCTTGTATTGAACCCTTACTACATCCTCTTGATCTGTCGCGTAAATCCGCTTCGCTTTCCCTTCGTATAACAGCTCTTCCATTTCAACGCCCTCCGATTGAGATAATTGGCAATCTTCAGTCTCCTAGAGATAAAAGAAGGGCAAGAAACCTTGCCCTTTTGTATTAAAGTCCCAGTCTTTCAAAAATCATATCCACATGCTTGATATGGTAGTTGTAATCAAAGCAGTCATCGATTTCTGCTTCACTCAGCAGTCCGGCAATCTTTTCATCCTGTTCGATCAGGCTGCGGAACTGCACCTGCTTTTCCCATGCTTCCATCGCGCGAGGCTGGACCGTATCATATGCTTCTTCACGCGACATCCCTTTGTCGATCAAAGCAAGCAGCACACGCTGGGAGTAAATCAAGCCAAGTGTCCGATCCATATTACGCTTCATGTTCTCCGGATACACCGTCAGGTTCTTGACGATATTTCCAAAGCGATTCAGCATATAATTCAAAGCAATCGTTGCGTCGGGTAAAATAATTCTCTCAGCAGATGAATGTGAGATATCGCGCTCATGCCACAGTGGCACATTCTCATAAGCTGTCGTCATGTATCCGCGGATGACCCTCGCCATCCCAGTCATGTTTTCAGAGCCAATCGGGTTGCGCTTATGCGGCATGGCCGAAGAACCCTTCTGTCCTTTCGCAAAGAACTCCTCAACTTCACGAGTTTCACTTTTTTGCAAGCCGCGGATTTCCACCGCAAATTTTTCAATTGAAGTCGCAATCAATGCCAGCGTCGACATGTAAAAAGCATGGCGGTCACGCTGCAAGGTTTGAGTGGAAATCGGTGCCGGCTGC
Source organism: Cytobacillus oceanisediminis 2691 (assembly GCF_007678455.1). Classification (GTDB taxonomy): domain Bacteria; phylum Bacillota; class Bacilli; order Bacillales; family Cytobacillaceae; genus Mesobacillus; species Mesobacillus oceanisediminis_A. The sequence goes on from NZ_VEEP01000010.1 coordinate 220,034, forward strand.
AGCCCTAATTTTTCACAGACATACGATTCAACGAATGGATCGATATTCGCGTATGTTCCAACCGCACCGGAAATCTTTCCGAATTCTACGTCGCTGGAAGCCATTTTGAATCGCTCAAGATTGCGCTTCATTTCCTCAAGCCATAGCGCCAGCTTCAAGCCAAAAGTCGTCGGTTCAGCATGGACACCATGCGTACGTCCCATCATCACTGTGTATTTATGTTCTTTAGCCTTATTCGCCAAAATCTCAACAAAGTTCTCAATATCCTTCAGCAAAATCGCATTCGCCTGTTTAAGCACATACGATAATGCTGTATCGACCACATCCGTCGAAGTCAGGCCATAATGCACCCATTTACGTTCCTCTCCAAGCGTTTCAGATACTGCTCTTGTAAAAGCAACGACATCATGGCGTGTCTCTTCCTCGATTTCCTTGATCCGGTTAATATCAAATGAAGCATTTTCCCTGAGCTTCTTCACATCTTCTTTAGGAATCTCGCCAAGCTCTGCCCATGCTTCACATGCGAGGATCTCGACCTCAAGCCACGCTTTGAAGCGATTCTCCTCCGTCCAGATTGCTCCCATTTCCGGTCTTGTATAACGATCTATCATTTCTTTTGTCCTCCGATCATTTCTGCTGCGCCTTCCCAGATGCCGCTTTGCTCTGCTTCCTCCAGCGCCCTCTCTACTGTCTCTCGTAAAAGGGTCACATGCCCCATTTTCCGCTTATGCTTTGCTTCTTTTTTGCCATACAAGTGAATCTTCCAATCCTGCACTTCAGCGATTTTATCCAGCAATGGCTGCTGGTGCTCACCCAGGATATTCACCATCACAGCAGGCTTAAGCAAGTTCGTGCTGCCCAGTGGCCAGCCACAGACTGCCCTGACATGCTGCTCAAACTGAGACGTCTCACAGGCCTCGATTGTATAATGTCCAGAGTTATGCGGCCGCGGTGCCAGTTCATTTATGTAAAGCTCATCATTCGCTCCTAAAAACATCTCGACTGCCAGCGTCCCGATTAAACCTAACGCCTCGGCAATCTGCTTTGCAGCTCCTATTGCCTTTGCTTCAGCCTGCAAGCTGATTCTCGCCGGCACAATGGTTTGATGCAGGATATTTTCCTTATGGATATTTTCCCCGACTGGAAAAACAGCAGTCTCACCGTTCGTCCCGCGAGTAATGATCACAGAGATTTCTTTTTCAAACGGAATCCATTTTTCCAGTACACACGAGCCCTGGCTGACCAGTGTTTCCGCCAAAGGGATGTCTTCAACAGACCTGATGACCAGCTGCCCTTTGCCATCATAACCGCCACGTGCCGTCTTCAATACTGCCGGCAAACCTAGCTCCTCAACACCATTCCTGACATCTTCCACGCTTGTCACCGCCACATAGGGAGCCACTCTCACCCCGGCTGCCTCGATATGGCGCTTCTCTTCTATCCTGTCCTGAGTGACCCGAAGCAATTCGGTCCCCTGCGGCACATAAGCGTATTTATTTAACCATTCAAGAGCATTCGCATCAATGTTCTCAAACTCGTACGTGATGACATCACTTTGTTCAGATAGCTGCTTTATTTTTTCAAGATCATCATAGCTGCCGACAATCTGCTCGTCAGCTACCTGGCCGCATGGGCAATCATCGGTCGGGTCAAGCACAATCACCCTGAAACCCATCGCTTTTGCCGACAGTGCCATCATCTTGCCAAGCTGCCCGCCGCCAATGATTCCGATCGTCTCTCCTGGTAAAATCAATTTAGACAAGCTCATCACTGCTTTCCATCACTGACATTTTTGTTTCTTCACGTAATCGCGCCAGCATTTCTGCTACTTTACCATCAAATGCACCTAAAATCTGAGCAGCGAGCAATCCTGCGTTCGTTGCCCCAGCTTTTCCGATCGCCACCGTCGCAACCGGTACGCCGCCAGGCATCTGGACAATCGATAACAATGAATCCAAGCCGTTGAGCGCTCTCGACTGTACAGGCACGCCGATAACCGGAAGCGTCGTTTTCGCTGCAACCATCCCCGGCAAATGAGCTGCTCCGCCCGCTCCGGCGATGATGACTTTAATTCCTTCATTTCTAGCATTTTCGGCAAACTCAAACATTAAATCCGGTGTCCGATGAGCGGAAACTACCTTCTTTATATAAGAAATCTCTAAGCGATCCAGCATGTCACACGCATGCTTCATCGTTTCCCAATCCGACTTGCTCCCCATAATAACTGCAACGGTCATATACCTAAACCTCCCTTTGGAGTTTTAAAAACAAAAAACCCGGATAGACTGCTTCCTCTGATAGAAGAGAAAGTAGTCCGTCCGGGTGCAAACGCAAAGAAACCCACAAGTAAATGTGATTTCTTTTCCCTTCACTTTAAAAAACTACTTTCCCTCATAGTCCGGCGATTTACGGTTACCGGGTAGAGACTCATGGGCCATATCCCCATTATTATACGAGGGAGTAACTGATTTCACTTTCGACAACTACATCTTAACAACCATTTAGACTTTTTGTCAATCAATAATCGAACGTTAAATAATTTCCATTTTAAATCGTTCGTGTTTAGGACTTTAAATAACTAACGCACTTTAGCTTTCAATCAGCTTTGCTTCAAAGATAATCTGCCTTCCAGCAGGCTCATATTCAACGGTGCCATTCTTTTCTACTTCCTTGAAAATCGGCTTTTCCATCCTGCGAACAGGGGCAAATCCGTCCTTTTTCATTCTATTTAGGCAATCATCGATTGATTCATGCTCGCCGACTTCATACATCTGTTTCTTTTTTACCTTGCTCATGAGAACAGCTTTCCTTTCCGAACTGATTTTACCCAGAACCCGCCATGAATCGCTTTCGGTTCATACGCAATGATGAAAGCCTTTGGATCCAGCTCCTTGATTGTCTGGTAAAGCTTTAATTCATATTTCCTCGGAGTCAGAATCTGCATAGCCATCCGGTTACCCTCAAGCCCGTGAGCGGCCCAGTCTGTCACACCATACCCCTGATCCCGTAATGCTTTAGGAAGATCTCGATCATATTCCTTTGTAATGACATTTATCGTAATATATCCAAGCGCCAGCTTCTCTTCAATTTTCATCCCGACGATGACACCAATACCATAGCCCACAGCATAGGCAACCAGGTTCTGAATCTGATTCAAATTCTCAAGTACCAGCCCGAGTCCGACTACATAAATCACAACTTCGATCATGCTCAGACCTGCAGCCAGATAACGTTGTCCCTTCAACGTCAGGATCATCCTGATTGTAAAAAAAGACACATACACAATATTGATGATTAAGATGATGGCAACCATGACAAAACTATTCTCCAGCATTCAATAACCCCTCCAGACATCTCATCTAATAAGCCTTAATGTTCGCATTAATCAAATCACTTGTAAAGCAACTTGCAGAATAACGAGAGAAAAGATTTCTTATTTTAAGGTTTCCTCAAGCACAGCATTTGAAACTATTTGAAAATTATTTTTATAAATCTTTTCCACAATTGACACGGCAATGAACAAGCCATAAAAAAACCATCAGGCCAGCATCCGTTCCAGGAAGGGCTTGATGGTTTTCCTTTATATTTTAAATCGGCTAACTGTATCTTTTAACGTTTCTGCCATTGTAGACAAGTTATTGGCTGATGCTGTTATTTCCTCCATGGAAGCTAATTGTTCCTCAGCTGAAGCCGCGACATTTTGAGTATGGACAGAAGAATCTTTTGAGACCGTCGAGACCTCATTCACGGTTGCGGAGATTTCCTCTGTGCTCGCAGACATTTGTTCCGCAGTGGCTGCCATCTCTTCGATCCGCGCACTCATATTTTCCATGGAATGAAGGATTTCCTGGAAGCTCTTTTGGGTCCCTTCAACAATTCCCAGGCCGCTTAATACTTCTTTTTTTACAGTCTCAATCGAATCATTGGACTGCTCCATATCCATTTGTATCTGTCCGATCAAATCGGAAATTTGGGAAGAGGATTTCTGTGATTGTTCAGCCAGCTTCCTGACCTCTGCCGCAACAACGGCAAATCCTTTGCCATGTTCCCCTGCCCTCGCTGCTTCAATGGCCGCATTCAAGGCGAGCAAATTGGTCTGGTCTGCAATCTCTGTAATCACCTTAGAGATATTGTCGATTTCCCTGGACCTTTCATTCAGCAGATTGAAAACTTCTCCTGTTTCTTCTACAGAAGCATGGATCATATTCATTTGACTTGCAGTTTCCTCGACAAACGCCCCACCCTGTTTGGCATGGTCACTTGCTTCTGAACTTGACTCAGCAATCAATGAGGAAGTTTCCGCAATCTCTGCCACTCCCCTTGCCAGTTCCTCCAACGCCCTTGCACTCTCTTCTACCCCTTGTGTTTGTGTGTCAGAACCGCTGGCAACCTGCTGGATCGCTTCTGTTATTTGCTCGGTCGCCCTGCTTGTCTGTTCAGCACCTGCAGTCAGCTGTTCAGACGAAGCGGCAACCTGTTCTGAAGTTTCAAGCACATCATGCAACATAGTGCTCAAGTTTTCTTTCATGTGATTATAGCTATCCGCAAGGTCACTAAGCTCATCTCCACTCCGGTCTTCAACAACAGCCGTGAAGTCCCCGGCTCCTGCTTTGACCATGGCTGCCGATATAGCATTAAGCCTTCTTCTTAAATTCCGGGTAAACCAATAGATTCCTATAAATGCGATGATTAATACGATTGCAATCTGGATTAAAAATTTCGTCATAAAAGAACTCAGAATTTGAACGATGATCTTTTCTGAAGCACCAACGTAAAGAATTCCAATCGCCTTGCCATTCTGATCAATTATCGGTTTATAAGCCGATTGATACGAGTGCCCCGCCACATTAGCTTCACCGTAATAAGGCTTCCCCTGCTTCAGGACTACTTCAGCAACCTCTTCTGAAACAGTCGTTCCCACAGCTCGCTTTCCTTCCAGCATGACGTTTGTGGCAATTCGGGTGTTTTCCTGAAAAATGGTGACTGTATCTCCTGTATCCTTGCCAATTTTGTCAACGAGCTCGAAGTTTTCATTAAAAACCTGGTTTCCCTTATACAGCTTTCCATTTTTAATTTCCCACTCACCAGGGAATTTATTGTTGATATACCCTTCACTTAATGCCAGGTCGCCCTTTGCTTTCTCCACTGCAAAAGATTTGATCCCCATCGTCACTTCCCTGTTCACGATGACACCAATGATCACAGAAAGCACCAGCACAGTGCCCAACACGATTAAATTAATTTTTGTCCCTAATTTCAATTTAAGACCAGACTTGTTTCTACTCAAAATAATTGTTCCCCCCATTGAAGTAAACCGACTCTTTATTGTTTGTAACGATAGAAACATTAAATACTCAGGTTATATCGGAAGATTTCTGTGATTGTTAATTATCTCAGGGGGGATTTCATTAATTCGACAAAATAAAGATGTGACAGGGATAAACAGCCTTATTGCGCGGTCTTTCTAGTGATTGTCACAAGCTGTTTTTCATACGTTTTACTGGAAAAAATTCTAGTTTTTTTCCAGACCGCGGAATTACATGGGAAATTCGCGGAATCAGTCTTGTTTTTCGTGGAATCTGATACTAGTTTGACGGAATGTGATACTGGAGTTCAATCGCCGCTGTAAAGCTTCTCGCTTGTATTGCTTGAGCTTCCCGGCATATTTAGGTTAATTGAGGTACAGACCATTTTTTTAGCTCTGTGGTTTTGTTCGAGAATGCTCAGGGTTCAAACAGCTTCATAGTTTCCCCTTCCATTCTGTAAGGATTCTCTCTGCAGAGTTAGTATTTCTCACACAAAAAAAGAACAGCCATTATGACTGTTCTTTTTAGTGCCCGGCGGCGTCCTACTCTCACAGGGGGAAACCCCCAACTACCATCGGCGCTGAGAAGCTTAACTTCCGTGTTCG
>NZ_VEEP01000110.1 GCF_007678455.1 Cytobacillus oceanisediminis 2691
GTACTTTGAGAATTAGTTATTGGAAATTTCCGTGCAGGTTTGAAATAGTTATGAAAATTTGGAAGGAAATGGGGGGATGGTTGGAAAGGGTGGGAAAAAGAAGGAAATCAGTTTTAGGGTAATGGGGGGGGAGGAGGAAAATGTGAGGGTGAAGGGAGAAGTGGATGATGTTGAATTGAGGGGGATGAGTATCGGGGCAGTTGGATGAAGGTTGTGGATTGATAGTTGGGAGATGGAGAAGATGAGTGAAGAGATGTGGAGATTGTGGGATGGAATGAGGGAATTGAAGGAAGGGGTGGGGGAATGGAAGG
>NZ_VEEP01000111.1 GCF_007678455.1 Cytobacillus oceanisediminis 2691
TTTTGCGCATGGTAATTCTCTATTGCGCCATGCTGGATTACATCTTTCAGAGGCCAGTTCAGGTAAATGGAAAGGACAAATTGTCCTTTCTAAGCGTGGCAGATCTCGTTTACGGCGGTTTTTGTATTTAGCGACAATGAGTCTTGTCATGAACAACCCTGATTTTAAAGAGCTGCACGCCAATAATGTTAATGTGAAGAAGATGAAGAAAATGAAATCAATAATGAAATTAATCCATAAACTCGCCAGAGTATTAGTAGGAATGGCCAGAAAGAATGATTCTTATCGTTCCGAGAAGATCCAATCGATT
>NZ_VEEP01000112.1 GCF_007678455.1 Cytobacillus oceanisediminis 2691
ACTCCCCAACCATTTTCAACATCCCCACCCAAATTTCCAAATCCCTTTCACCTATTCCCCCCTTCCTGAACACCATATTATCCACCCAAACCTCCCAACAAAAAAACACATGATTTTTAAGCAACAACTCCAAAAAAGCATCCAGAGAATTTCCCGCAAAGCATTTCCCCACCAAGCGCAAAATTCCTCAAATTCACCCTCTTTCAACAGCTTTCCCCACCTTTTTTTCAATTCTAACAAAATTTTAACATTTAAATCCCCAAAACCTCTGTTATCCTGTTCTATGTATGGTTCCGACATTGTAAAATGT
>NZ_VEEP01000113.1 GCF_007678455.1 Cytobacillus oceanisediminis 2691
TTTCTAGCGCTTATCTCCCAGGTACATTCACAATCCCCTTTTCCATCTTCTCCAAACACCCACCAAAACAATCTCTCCCCTCAATATCCCCCCCGGATCACACCCATCATCATACTTTACCCCAAATTCCATCGCTTCCATCTTCCCCAAATATTCATCCTCCAATTTACCCATCATCCCCCCACCATGCTTACCCTCTTTCTTCAACTTCTTTTCAAACCCCTTCATAACTCCATTCAACAAATCAACTCCCTAAATCCCCTCTTCTTTTCCTCTCCCCTCCAGATAGCCTTTTAGGGCGGCTACCACA
>NZ_VEEP01000114.1 GCF_007678455.1 Cytobacillus oceanisediminis 2691
CATGACCCAAGGGAGCAGTCCTTCTCAGAAACAGAAACTTATCAGTGGGATGTCTTCATCTCCGCAGAGGAAATCGCCAAAGGCAACCAGGAGAAGATCAGGGCCATGGTTGGGTTCCCGGTTGATGCCAAGCTTGTCTCGGTGGATGTATCGTTGCCGCAGGCCTATGATCGATTCCTGCAGAAGGAATTAGCGAAGCTAGCCAAAGTGACGCAGCCTGAAACACCAAAAGCCCCGAAACCAGAGAAGAACTGGTGGGATATTGGATTAGGTGCTCTACAGGTAGTAGGAGGAGCAGCAGAAGCAGTC
>NZ_VEEP01000115.1 GCF_007678455.1 Cytobacillus oceanisediminis 2691
CTGAGGCACCCTTCCACTCACTAACCCCTATCCTTCCATCTCAAAAAACCCACCACCAACCCCATTTTACCCCTTCTACTCAACAACTTATTTCTCACTTACTTCAACATATTAACCACCACCATCAATTCAACCACAACCTTATAAAGCCCTTACACCACCACCACAAATACATACATCAAACACTCAACCCACTCCATCACCCACAAAACCAACCTCACAATATCCTTCTACAATCACTCACCCCATCACAACAAACAAAACACTTACTCTTACACACAAAAACACCTCAAGAACAAAAAAAGCCTC
>NZ_VEEP01000116.1 GCF_007678455.1 Cytobacillus oceanisediminis 2691
GGTGACAAGATTGAAAATGAAAATATTGACGAGGGGAGGGGATAGCTTTGGTGATATCATGGATGTGGTTGAGAGGGGTTTGAGGAGGAGGAAGTCTAGGGTTTTGTGTGTGTCTTGGTTGGGGATGATATTGGAGGGGAGGATGGGTGGATGGATGGATGGGATTAGGGGGAGGTAAAGAAACAGGAGTGGAAAATACGGGATGGGTGTGGAGAAATGAGGATGGTAGGGATGGAAAGGGTTTTGGAGTTGGAGGGATTGAGGTGTATGGAGATGAGGGAGATATTTTTTGGGTGGGTTTTGATC
>NZ_VEEP01000117.1 GCF_007678455.1 Cytobacillus oceanisediminis 2691
GTTTTTTGGTTGATGTAACAATTGGTGAAAATAAGGTGGCGCAAAAGGGATGGCCGATGGTGAATGTTTAGGAAGGGAGTAAGGAAGGTGAAATTATGGAGAGTTATGGAGTGGTGGTGGAAAGATTGAACGAAAATAAATAAATGAAAGGAAAAGCTGGGGGGAATGGGGGCAGGTTTGGTGTTAGTGGTTTTGAATTGAATTGAGGTGGTGGTGGAATGAGGTTAGGTGGTGTTTTTGGGGGATGGTTGTATTGGGATATGGGGAAGAAAGAGGATTTTTGGGGTTGTTGATGGGTGGAAGTG
>NZ_VEEP01000118.1 GCF_007678455.1 Cytobacillus oceanisediminis 2691
TTTAACACCCCCCCCACCCCTCTACCATCTCTCCAAAAACCTCTCCTCCACCTTTTTCTATTCCCTCTTAATCATCACCCAAACTCCCCTCCCATCTCACACCTCCCATTTAATATCCTCCAATCCTCCCCCCCTAACATCTTTTATTTTCCCGCCAACATACTTTTCTCCCACTTCACCAATTCCTTTATCATACACTCCCACCCCTCCTTCTCTCTATCTCTACATATTCCCCACAAACCCCTCATTCCCCTCTCCAAAAAACACTTTTCCATTATCCACCCCGTACTCACCCCCCTTTTTC
>NZ_VEEP01000119.1 GCF_007678455.1 Cytobacillus oceanisediminis 2691
TTTAATGGTATTTTGTTTGTTGCGATAAATGTTTCTCGGAAGGAGTGTTTGTGGAATAAGGAAAATGCGGTGTACGGTGGAGTAAAGGGGAAGTGGGGATGGTGGATTTAATGAAAAGATTAGGATGATAAGTGGTGAGATGAGGGGGATTAGTTTGATTTGGTTTTTTTGATGGTGTGTAAGATTTGAGATGGATAGGTTAAAGTGGAGGTAATAGATGATTTGGGCTGGTGGTGTGATGGATATATGAGAATGGGGGAGATTGAAGCAGAGGAAAGAGTGGGTGGGTATTTGAGCAGATCC
>NZ_VEEP01000011.1 GCF_007678455.1 Cytobacillus oceanisediminis 2691
TCATTTGAAAAAACCGATGAAATCCAAAAAGGGGTTCGGAATGAGTGCATTCCGAACCCCTTTTGTCTACAAACTGACTCAAAAAACCCCGTTATGTAACGGGGTTTTTTGAGTTTTTTATTTTTCAGGTTCTGAAGGAGTCGAGATATCCTCCAAGGCATTTCCTGCATCATCTTCTAGATTAGCGGTAACTGCAAGGTCTCCTAATGATACAATTCCGATCATTTTTCCATCTTCTACGATTGGCAGTCTGCGTATTTGAACATCTGCCATCAAATCTGCTGCTTCTTCTGCCGACATATGGATAGTGCCTCGGACAGGATCGGTTGTCATTACCTCTGATATCGGGGAATCCAATGAAGTATTTACTGCAACAGCCTTTAAAACTATATCTCTGTCAGTAGCCAGGCCTGCTAATTGCTCGCCCTCACAAATTGGCATGACTCCAACATCCAGTTCTTTCATTTTCGCTGCAACCTGATGAATCGGTGTATCAGGACGGCAATACTCTACATCTCTTGTCATAACTTTTTCTATATTCATAATAATAATCTTCCTCCTTGATGAATGTATAAAGGCTCTATTTAACCTTGTTGCTCTCTAAAATGGATAAGATCCGGTGACGGACAAGAGAAGCCCAAAGTCTGTTAATTAATATGGAAACAATCAATTTAAGAAGATTCAGCCTTTGTTAAGGAATTACCCGAAGGCAGTTGAAAAGAAACTGTTAGTTTTTTGCAGGTTGGGTTGTTAAAATAAATATAATAGTAAACTTTACATAGAAATGAGGGGTAAGGAATGATTGATTTAAGAAGTGATACAGTTACAAAACCGACTGATGAAATGCGCAGAGCAATGTATGCCGCAGAAGTGGGTGATGATGTATATCAGGAAGATCCCACAGTAAATGAATTAGAAGAAATTGCAGCTGAAATACTTGGAAAAGAAAAAGCGCTATATGTTACAAGTGGTACCCAGGGAAATCAAATAGCTGTGCTCTCTCATTGCCGGCCGGGTCAGGAATTGCTGCTTGAAGAAGAATCCCATATTTTTTATTATGAATCAGGTGCAGTAGCTGCACTTGCCGGAGTCCAGACGCGTACAATCGCGGGCAAAAAAGGGGCTATGGATCCAAAAGATGTTCTTAGTGCAATACGTACTGAAGATATCCATTACCCCGAAACAGGATTAATTTGCCTCGAAAATACTCATAACAGGGCAGGCGGAGCAGTAATTCCAGTCGAAAACATGGAAGCTATTTACAACGTAGCAAAAGCGAATAAAGTTCCTGTTCATCTCGATGGCGCGAGATTATTCAATGCTGCGGCAGCAGCTGGAGTCGATGTAAAGGAATTTGCTAAGTACACGGATACTGTTCAAATATGTCTTTCAAAGGGATTAGGAGCCCCAGTGGGTTCTATCATTGCGGGCAGTTCCGATTTTATAAAATCAGCAAGAAAATGGAGAAAACGTTTAGGTGGGGGAATGAGGCAGGCAGGTATCATCGCTGCACCGGGTTTAATCGCTTTGACGAAAATGAAAGATCGTCTTGGAGAAGATCAGTGGAATGCCAGGATTCTTGCAGAGGGAATCGAATCGATTCCAGGAATGAAACTTGCAAGACAGCCGGAAACAAATATTGTAGTTGCTGATGTTACAGATTTAAATATCACCTCTGAAGCATTTGTTGAGAAACTGCGATCAGAAGGAGTGATTTCAGGAACCTTTGGTCCAACATTCGTGCGTTTTGTTACGCATTACGATGTAAATGAGGATCAGATCCAGAAGGCAATTGAAGCAATTGCAAAGGTTGCCAAAAATTAAAGTCAGGGCTGGATGTTCGGCATCCAGCCCTGATTCTTATCTATACATTGTCCACATGCCTATATCTGTAAAGCCCAGCCGCTTATAAATCCTGCCAGCCTCAGGATTATCATAGAATAGGCATAGAAGCTTTCCTTCGTCCATAACATCTTTGAAAAGCTTTTGCATCACAGCTGTTGCAAGCCCTTTTCTCCTATATTCTTTATGTGCACAAACACCAACGATCATCGCTGATTTTGAATTTTCAGCAGCAGTTGCTGCTGAAGCGGCCATTTTTCCATCCATTTCAATATAGTAAGTTCTCCCAGTGCCTGCTTCCAGCGACTGTAAAAAAATCTCACGTGCATTCGGATTAGGAAAAAATTCGTCAATACTGGCTCTTAACTCAATAATACGATCAACATCTTCAGGACCTGCTGTAAAAATATCATGTTCAGTTTCTTCTAAGTAGGAATCCGTAGTGCATTCCGCGAAATAGGTGATCTGCTTTTTACCAAGGTCTAATCCATTTATTCCCTCGAATTTTTCAACTAGTTCACTTTTTCCTGATAAAAAGATTTTTCCTGAGTATTTCTTGATAATTTCTGAGAATTCCTTAACAGGGAGCCTATCATTTTTTGCGTAAGGAATGAAAGAGTTATGGAATCGGAGTAATACCGCTGATAGTTCATCATCCTCGAAGAAGCCCCATAATTCCTGGAAATCAGAATCGTATCCAAATGCTTCAATATCTCCTATGATAAAGAGGTTGAGAGACGCTTCTTCCAGTAAAAAGTTCATTGCTATATCGTTATCTTTTTCATGAAGTTTTCTAATCATGCCAGAATCTCCCTTTAAATAGCTTTTTAGTATGATAATTTATTTGGAGATAAATAACAAGACTTTTTTCAGTTGCACTTTCTGAGAAATGCTTAATTTGATAGGCGGTAAAAGGAAATGTATAATTGGACTATGTTTGCAAAAAAGAACAGGAGGAGATCGAACATGTATATCGTTCATTCAACAGTGGTTATTCCTGAAGATAAAGTTGATGAAGTGATTGGCATCTATCAAAAAAGATCAAGATTGGTAGATGAGTATGAGGGGTTCGTTTCCTTCCAATTGTTACAGAACGAAAATAACCCGACAGAACTGACCGTTCAGATATCATGGGATTCAAAAGAAAATTATATAAAATATATTACAAGTGATGCATACAAGAAAGTACATGAACTAGAGAAAAATTATCCTGACCAGGAACTTGCAGCAATCCGTCCCTCGGTAGGCCGGTATAAGGTGGTAGCAAAATGAATGAGGCTGTCATATCGTCGATCATTGAGGAAGTTACTGAGGGGATATACAATGATTTCCCTTTCCTGCTTGAAAAATACGGGGAGAGGGGACGCCAAAAGTGCAGAGAAGACAATGGACATCACATAAAATATATGCAGACTGCAGCAGATATGGATGATGACAAATATTTTATTGATTATGCACACTGGCTAAATGGAATTTTGACCTCCAGAGGAATGAAGACGGAACATCTGGTTGATAATTTTATGAGATTGAAGAAGGCATTTGAAAAAACAGATGAAGAGCTTAATGTAGTATTTATCAACATGCTTGAAAGTGCGATTAATTCATTAAGGGGTGTGAAATAACACCGGGATGAGGTGAGTGCCAATGGAAAAAGCAATCGAATTAGCCCAGCTTTTGCTCGAGGGCAATCAGGATGATTCATGGGCACTAATTGAACAAGAGTGCAAGGGATCAAAAGAAAGTTTATATATCTTTGAAAAAATAATCACCCCTGCAATGAGACAGATCGGTCATATGTGGGAAACAAACAAAATCACTGTTGCTGATGAGCATTTGGCGACATCAACATGTGTTTTTTTGCTTGCCCGTTACAATTGGGAAAAAAGAAGAACACTGCAAATTTCTCCTAATGGGAGAAGAGCGATGTTTCTTTGCGTTGAAAATGAACAGCACTACCTCGGACTGAAAATGGCCAGCCAGCTATTCAATGAGTATGGTTGGGAAACAAAGTTCCATGGTCCCAATCTTCCGCTAGAGTATGTGGTGAAAGCTGCACAAGAATGGAAAGCAAATGTAATATGCCTCTCTTTTTCAATCCTGTATCATGCTGAGCATCTTAGCCCATATATCCAAGCATTGGAAAAGCTTCCAAACCAGCCGGTTGTAATCGTTGGGGGCAGGCTGCTGGATCAATATGAATTTCATCGCTACGGATCAGACCGTACTATTTTCCATAAAAATATGGATGATGTGAAAAATTGGCTTGGCCATCAGCATGGAGTGAAAATGAATGTCGGATCTTAAACATTTGCCATTACCATATTTTTTAATTGATATCGAATACAATATTCTTGCCTATTCTGCTGCAAGTGAAGATGTTTTTTCTGTTGGGAAAAAATTTCTGGAGCTAGTGGATTGGGAAAGCCATAAAAAGATTAAGACCCTTTTTGAACACAAAGAAAGCAAGGCAGAAGGCGAACTGATCATGAAAACAAAATTTTCCCCTTATGCCTTGTTTGACATTAGTGTAAATTGGCATGAAGATAGAGGACATGTCATTTGTATAGAAAAAAATCATCGATTATCTGAATTGGAAAATATTGTTGAAAAACATAGGGTTAGACTGGCAGAAACAGATTTGGAGCTGCTTGAAAAAAAAGAGCAGGTAGAAAAATCACTTCTTGAAATTAAAAGCCTTTCTTGTCCATTTATAAAATTAACGAAGACCTCAGCATTGGTTCCTTTATTTGGAAATTTAGATGAAAAATTGATTGGGCAAAACGAAGATAGAGTACTGAATCAATCACAGGAAGGTGGATATCAAGAGATCCTGTTTGATTTAAATGGGGTAGGAGAGCTGACCATTGAGGGAGTAGAAGCATTCATCTCCTTAGTTAAGGAGCTGCAAGTTATGGGTTTGCAACCGTCTATAATCGGTGTTAAACCCCACCATGCCTTTTTCCTGAACCATTCAACGGCCGTGCCAGATGTTCCGTATCTGAATAGTCTCAGCAAGGCCTTTAAAATATCGCATTAAAGATGAACACTTCGATGGAAATCGAGGTGTTTTTTCTTGCTCTTTTTTTACTGGACGAAAGGATAGGCAAGCGTTTTCCCAATAAGTTAAGCTTCGTTTTTTACCATTTTTTTGATTTTGTTTTTCAACTCTATTTTGACATTTTCACATTATATATATTGAAAAGGACAAGTTCAAGTTGAGGATTACTTAGTGGGAAAAATGGAAGATGAATTGGTAAATAACACCGGAAAGTTATGGTAAAAATGCATTGTTTTATCCTTCTTCCTTCTCGTTTTTCCCAATCATTTATGCCTATTTATTCGTTGATAAACACAGAAAATTTGCAATATACTTAATCCTGCAGCCGACAAGCTGCAAATTTCTTAAAGGTGAGAGGAGCAAAAGGATGAAGAAGAAAAGAGTTTTCGGATCCGCTGTACTTAGTTTGGCAATGGGTGTTTCCATGTTCGCGACTGGCGCTTTTGGTGCCGGTGCACAGGAAAGCCAGGATACTTATCGTGTGTTAATTCAGGGTCCGAGTGCAGAAAAAGCTAAAGTTAAAGAACAATATGGGAAACGCTGGGATTTTGGAGGCCAAGGTTTTACAACTGAAGTGAACAGCAAGCAATATCAAGCATTGTTGAAAAACAAGAATATTGAAGTGTCCCAGGTTGGCACGCATACAATCGATGCCCGAGTAGAAGCAAATGGAAAAGGCAAAGGTGACTATTCGACCATGGCATCTTATCCGTCAGACCAGACACCATGGGGCATTCAAGCAATTTATAACGATAACTACATCCAAGCGACAAGCGGTGGGGATGGAATCAAGGTAGCTGTCCTAGACACAGGCATTAACCGAAACCATATTGATTTGACAGACAATGTTGAACAATGTAAGGATTTCACCCAAACTTCTTCATCGATGGTTAATGGGACTTGTACTGACCGCCAGGGCCATGGTACACATGTTGCCGGAACTGCTGTAGCAAATGGCGGTTATGATGGAGCAGGTATCTATGGAGTTGCTCCTCAAGCAGAACTCTGGGGCTATAAAGTCCTCGGGGACAATGGATCCGGATATTCTGATGATATTGCTGGTGCCATCCGCCATGCTGCCGATGAAGGTGTCCGTACAGGATCAAAGGTCGTCATCTCGATGTCACTTGGTTCAAGCGGCAAGGATTCAATGATTGCAAGTGCTGTTGACTATGCATACAGCAAAGGTGCATTAGTGGTAGCAGCAGCAGGGAACAGTGGTCCGAGTGCCAATACGATTGGTTATCCAGGCGCATTAACAAATGCAATCGCTGTAGCATCACTGGATAATACATTTGTCAATGGAACACACAAAGTATCTGATTTCTCTTCTCGTGGCAACCCAAATACTGACGGCGACTACTACATCCAGGAAAAGGACGTTGAAGTATCAGCACCTGGCGGCGGAATCTATTCAACAGCTGTAGATGGAAACTATACAACAATGAGCGGCACATCTATGGCAACGCCACACATTTCAGGCCTTGCAGCTAAACTGTGGTCTTCGAATAAATCATGGAGCAACTCTCAGCTCCGTACAGAAATTCAAAGACGCGCGAAGCTTTATGACATCAAAGGCGGAACTGGAGCTGGAACTGGTGATGATTACGCATCAGGATTCGGTTTCCCTCGCGTAAAATAATTACCTAAAAAAATATAATGCACAAACTTGCAGGCCATCCGGATTAAATGATTGATTCGGGTGGCTTTATTATCTTATTTGAGGTAATATATGAAGAAACAATTTCTAATATATAGAATTTTATAAAAATAGTACTTTTGGACTGTTTAAATTGTTGGAAAAGATGGTAGATTAATAAGAAAACAGAAGGTGAACGTATGCAGTTTGGACCATTAATTAAATTTTACAGAATCCAGCAAGGTTTAACACAAAAGGAACTGGCAAATGGCATATGTTCAGTTCCCCACTTAAGCAAGATTGAAAGCAACTCTAAAGAAGCAAATGAAGAAACAATGGGCCTCCTGCTCGAAAGACTGGGAGTCAACCTTGCATCCATCACTGAAAATGAGGAACAGATTAAGCAGCTAATTAAAGAACTTAATGAAAAGATTGATTTTATTCAAGACGAAGAAGCAGATACAACAATGGAAATGCTAAAGGAATTTGAAGGAATTATTCCATTCACTACAAATCTACATACATATGAACTTACTAAATTCAGGTATTTAATCTTTAAACACAGATTTTCCGAGGCCCAAGAACAATACGAATTATTAAAGAAACAAAAGAAAATATTTTCCCAACCTCAAATGGCTTTATTTTCCTATCTGCATGCTGTAATGTTATTAAAAAAGAGAATTTATAAGAAAGCAGATCAGATCTTAGACACCATTGGCAGAGGATCTAAGTTCGACATACCCGATGGAGAAATACTTTATCATCGGGCTTTGGCTAAAACTTCTCCAGAAGATTTAGGATATGCCATTTACTATGGAAAGATGGCACTGCAAGAATTTATGGAACAACACAATTTTAAAAGAATTCTACATGTGTTGATGTTGCTTGGGATCAACTATACTAATTCCAAGATCTATGAAGAAGCCCAGGATTGCTATAAAAATCTCATCAGAAACGCAGAGATTTTACAGGAAAAAAATTTATTACCTGAAATATATCATAATATGGGTTACCTTCAAAAAAAGCTTAAGAACTATCGAGAGGCCATTTTCTTTTTTGAAAAAAGCCTATCTTTACAAACAAAAGGAACACAACACTATCTCATTACTCTTTATTCCATTGGAGAAATCCAATATGAGTTGCAAAATGAAGAAAAAGCAAGGGAAGCCTTTGAGGAAGTATACCAATTATCTAAGGATTCTGAAAACCGCAAGTATAGAATGTTAGCTAATTATTATTTAATGACTTTGGACTCTCCAGAAAAATCGCTAGATTACTCAGAAACTAAAGTAATACCATTTCTTGAAGAAAGCGATGGTAAAAGTGAAGAATTAATTTGGTTTTACAAAATGCTATCAAATCACTATCGGGAGATGGGAAGGTTTGATCAAGCAGTAAAATATATAGAAAAAATCAATTAAGGAGGAAATCCGTATGAAAAAGATGTTAACAGCCTTAATGACAGGTGCCATGGCTCTGGGTGTATTAGCAGCAAGCATGCCGCCAATTTTACCTCCAGCATGATTAACTACCAAAAAGGCCTTCTAATTAGGCCTTTTTGTTTTTTAAAAGGCATACTTCCATTTAAACTGATGCTTGTGTCTTCGAGTTTCATTTCTAAAAAGTTCTTAAATAATTGATTACTAATTAACAACTTGGGAAAATTTTCACTGCGTTAAATGACCCCCAGAACCCTCATATAATATACGAACTATTTTCACGAAGCCCGCATGGACAATGGATGGCTAAAATGAATGAGGAGGTTCGGTATGGGAAGAATTAGCATGGATATTGACGAGCTGTTGGAAGATACAATGGAAATTGCTGAAGATGATTTAAGTTTTTCGCTGAACCCAATTGAGATTGACAGTTTGCTTGAAAATACACGCCATTGGTAAAAAGATATCAATCCGTTCCAGGTTTCCTGGGACGGTTTTTTATTTTATTGAATAAAAGAGAACGTATGTACTATAATGGGAGAAGGAAGTCAAACAGGGAGGTGAGCAGGATGGAGCATGTAATAAAAATCCCGGTGAGGATGCTGGCTGAATATGTATTTAAAACAGGAAGCATTGAATCGGGTTTTAAAACGGCCTCATCATTCTCTGAAGGCTCAAGAATCCATCGGGAAGTCCAGAATACTTATCAAGAGATGGATCAGAGTGAAGTCTTTTTAAAAACAGAAATTGAATTTGATAACCTTTTATTTATTATCGAAGGACGCTGTGATGGTTTGCTTTTTTCAGGGGAGAAAACAACGATTGATGAAATTAAATCGACTTCTTTGCCTTTGGAAAGTATCGAAGAGAACTCAAACCCTGCTCATTGGGCCCAAGCAGAATGCTATGGTTATATGTTTTTAAAGGAACATCAAAATGAAGAGATTGATATCCAGCTGACTTATGTTCATAAAACTTCTGGTGATAAGAAGTTTTTTAAAAGATCATTTACCAAAGAGGAGTTGGAAAACTCCGTTAAAGGAATGGTCGCAGATTTTGCACCATATGCCCGGTTGCAGGCGGAACATGGTTTGAAAAGGGATCAAAGCATTAAAAAGTTGAAGTTTCCTTTTCCTCGATACCGACATGGCCAGCGACAGCTTGCAGGGGCTGTCTATAAGACAATCGAGGAAGGAAGGACGTTATTTGCAAATGCACCAACTGGGATAGGCAAAACCATTTCAACTGTATTTCCTTCAGTTAAGGCAATTGGGGAGGAACAGATTAAGAAGTTATTTTATTTAACTGCCAAGACGACAACAAGACAGACCGCAGAGGAAGCGTTCAGTCTTATGATAAAAAAAGGCTTGGAGATTAGGACTGTTACAATAACCGCAAAGGATAAGGTATGTTTTACAGGTGAGGGAAAGTGCAGCAAGGAACATTGTGAATTTGCAGATGGATATTATGACAGGATTAACGGTGCGGTACTGGATATCCTCAGAAATGAAGCTATCCTGGATAGATGCTGTATTGAAAAGTATGCAAAAAAACATAGAGTCTGTCCCTTTGAGTTTTCATTGGATTTAGCATACGCAGCAGATGCGGTCATATGCGATTACAATTATATATTTGATCCAAAAGTCTCTTTGAAAAGGCTATTCGACGAACAAAAAAAGAAAACAGTCCTTCTTGTCGATGAGGCACATAATCTCGTTGACAGAGGAAGGGATATGTTCACAGCTGCTCTGGAGAAATCACCATTCCTTCAGTTGAAAAGGGAGTTTAAAGAAAAGAATCATTCATTAGGCCATATATCCAAACGTCTAAATGACTATTTTATCCAATTAAGAAAGCAGGCTGGATTCTCAAAAACAATTGAGTGCGTGGAGCCACTAGAGGAACTGAATCAGTTAATAGCAGAGTTTATGGAACATGCGGAAAAAGAACTCCTTAGAGGGAGTGCAGGAGAATCAGACTTGCTGCTTGAAACTTTTTTCGTTGCGCAAAATTGGCAAAGAATCAGCAGTTTATATGATGAACGCTTCATTGTATATGCTCTAATCGAAAAAAATGATGTGCGTATTAAACAATTTTGTCTGGATCCTTCTCATTTAATCAAACAGGCAGGAAAAAGCTTTAAGTCCCGAATCTTTTTTTCAGCTACTCTTAATCCTATGGGCTATTACAGAGATATGCTTGGCGGTGATAGCGAGGATTATGTCTCTTTGATTCCTTCTCCTTTTTCTAGTGAACAGACAGATGTGAAGATTCAATCCTTATCAACAAGGTACAAAGACCGGACAAGGTCAATTAAACCAATAGTCAAAACAATGTCTGATTTAGTTCACAATTATCCAGGTAATTATCTGTTTTTCTTTCCATCCTACCAATATCTTAATATGGTACTGGAGGAGTGGAGCATTTCCAATGAGGATATCTGTACGATTGTCCAGGGTACAGGGATGAACGAAGAAGAACGTGCCGCATTTCTGGAATCCTTCACAGCTGATAATCAAGGATCACTCGTTGGTTTTGCTGTTCTTGGAGGTGTATTTTCTGAAGGAATCGATTTAAAGGGGGACAGGCTTAACGGGGTTGTGGTTGTAGGTGTGGGTCTCCCTCAGATTGGGTTCGAAAGGGACTTGATTAGTAAGCATTTTGCTGCTATAGGTAAGAATGGTTATGATTATGCATACGTCTTTCCTGGAATGAATAAAGTACTGCAGGCCGGAGGAAGACTTATTCGGTCAGAAGATGACACAGGCAGAATTGTGTTGATTGACGACCGTTACCTGCACAATAAATATCAGGCACTTCTGCCCGATGCTTGGAAAAAATTCACGCTTCTGTATTGATGAACATCCTTTCTATAAAGGGTGTTTTTTCTTTTGCAAGACGTTTGGATTTACAGCTTGGTTTGATAGCCTAGACATTTGAATTTTTTTACAGGATATTAAAGCCAAACTGGCGAATCTAACGTCTAATGGATAACAAGGAGTACAAGGGAGTGCATCTAATGCTGAAATTAATAAAAAAAGCACAAAAAGGCAATGATAAGGCATTTTTGGAGCTGTTCCAGCTATATGAACAGGATTTATACAGAATGGCGTTTATCTATGTAAAAAACCAGAATGACGCAATGGATGTTGTCCAGGAAACTGCTTACAGATCATTCAAGTCCATCAAAGATCTTAAAGAACCCAAATATTTTAAAACCTGGCTGATGAGGATTGCCATCAGCTGTTCCATTGACCTATTGAGAATAAGAAAGAACATTGTACCTTTAAAACCAGAATTTGCGGAATATACAAAAGAAGCTGTTCAAGAAGATGATATCTTAGGAATCGATTTGAAGGATTTAATTGAAAAACTTCAGGAAGAAGAAAAAAGTGTCATTCTCCTGAAATTCTATCAGCAAATGACATTCAAGGAAATCGCCGATATTCTCCAGCTTCCGCTTGGCACAGTAAAGACAATTCTTTATCGCAGTCTTGGAAAACTTCGAAAGACATTAAAGGAGGATGAAGCTAATGAACAATAACATTCAATCAGAAATTAATAAAATCGAGATACCAGAGGGTTTAAGCAGAAGAACTGAACTGGGAGTCCAAAAGGCCAAGACAGAAATGAGCAGCAAAACAAAAAAACGGAAGTTGCTGGCAGCCCCTGCAATCGCAGCAGCCATCGCACTTTCAGTTGCCGGATCAGTCCTATTTTTAGAGAATACTCCGGGAAATCCGGAAGTACAGAACATCCCGGCGAGCTATGCATTTGATGTAACGGACCAAAAACAACTCGTTGGATGGGCGGATAATGTTTTTATTGGGAAGGTACAAGAGACGAAGGGAACAAGTAATGAAGATGGGATACTTGAAACTCAATATGAAGTTGAGGTTGCCGAAAATATCAAAGGCCAATTGAATGGCCGGATAACTGTGAACCAACAGGGGGGATACGAAGGAAACAAACTGGTCCTGGTTGAAAATGATCAACTTCTGAAAGAAGGTGAGAGCTATTTATTCGTGTCACGTCAAAACAAAAAACACGGATGGCACACTATTGTCCCAGCTTATGGGGATATTTTAATAGAGAATGAAAAGCAAAAGGAGGAATTGATCAGCATCTATAAAGCCGCCTATGACGATGAGGTTCCGTTTGAATAATGTGATTGGTTAAAATCAAATTTGTGGTTTGAGGCTATGGTTCATGGCCTCTTTTTTTCAATTTTAATTCCCTATAAGCTAGTTGTCTTTAATATTGGCCTGGAAAAAGGACTTAATGGTATTTTTCATTTTCTCTTTGTTAGTGGTAAATTGCTGCAGGCGGTGACCGTTTGCACCTGACGGGTGAGGGAATCCAAAGAGAATATTTCTTTCTTCCAGAAGGCCTTCACTGGCATACACCCTCATGATTTCTTCGACACTCTTTCCGAGCGGGATCACAAGCGTATTCCGAAGCATGGCAGCCTGTGGTTCAAAATATCCCTTTAAGAAACCCAAAAGCATATTGTTCTTTAGAATACTAGGTTTATGTCCAGTGTAATTCTTCCCATCATTAAAAACCGCATATGGAATGAGAGATGTTGTATGGAGAAGGTTGTCATTTTCATCAAATAGTTGCGCGCAGGATTCCAATGAAAGCCATTTTTGTAAGCCAAGTTCATCAAGCATTTCAATGATATGATTACGAAGTATTCCGGAAAATCTCGCTTCACGCTTGCATAAATAAGGAATCAGGGAAACTGGATAGTTTACTTCAATCAGGGAGCGGGCAACAGCGATTGATTTGCTCATTTGCTGGAAACCCGGTGTTATTCCTACGATAAATACTTTCGCATCTGGATTTACATACTCGTTATGCGTACAATAATAGACCGCAAGGCGCCCTTCATTAGCTAATAAAAAGTCCTGAGTCAAAAGTTCCTCCCGTGAATAACTGTCTTTTAAAGGGAGATCAGCAATCTTTTCTATATATTCAACCAGTCTAGGCATGAATGATCCCCCTTGGATTTAATAACTGTATTATGATCGTATCTGTTTAAAAATATCAATTAATTGAACTAGCTGGCAAAGGAGATTTAAGGGTGGGTAGTGTAAGAAACGGTCTTTATTAGACATTTCAGCAGAGTGAGCAGGGCAAAATGTCCGATAACCCCTATTTAATAGACATTTCAGCAGCGGGAGCAGGGGAAAGTGTCCAAGAACCCCTATTTAATAGACATTTCAGCAGTGTGAGCAGGGCAAAATGTCCAAGAACCCCTATTTAATAGACATTTCAGAAGCCGGAGCGGGGCAAAATGTCCAAGAATCCCCATTTAATAGACATTTCAAGAAAGGGAGCATGCCAAAATGTCCATGAAAAGGAGAATTCACGAAAATCGATATAGCTTTAATGTCAAATAGATTATAAAAGTATTATGTAAACTTTAAAAATAAATTCAGAACCCTGTTGACCCTGACGCAAGGTGATAGTTTACGCTATAGGTGTGGAGGTGATCAAGATATGTTCAAGGTGAAAGAAGTTGCCAACCTGACAGGAGTGAGTATTAGAACTCTGCATCATTACGACAGGATTGGTTTGCTGCAGCCAGAGGCTGTGACTGATGCTGGATATCGGCTTTATTCAGAAAGAGACCTAGAACGCCTGCAGCAAATATTGTTTTTTAAAGAAATGGATTTCACCCTGCAAGAAATTAAGGATATTTTGGACCGGCCCGATTTCAACAGGAAAGAATCCTTGAAGAATCATAAAGCTTTGCTTTTAAAGAAAAAGAAGCGGCTAGATGAGATCATCAGGACAGTGGAAAAGACGATTAATTCAATTGAAGGGGGATATCAAATGAAGGAGAAAGATATGTTCGAAGGATTCGGTATGAAAGAAATTGAAGAACATCAGAAGAAATATAGTGAGGAAGCAAAGGCGAGATACGGAAAAGAGACAGTTGAAAAGGTAGAAAAGAGGACTGCGAATTATACTCCTGATGACTGGGGAAATATTCAGGCGAAAACAGAAGAGATATACCAGAGGCTGATTTCCGGTATGGCTGATGGCCCGAATGATCCGGCTGTTCAGGAAGCAGTTGCGGATTGGAGACAGTTCATCACAGATCACTATTATGATTGTACCATTGATATTTTTCGAGGGCTGGGGGATCTATATGTCGATGATCCACGCTTCACAAAGAATATCGATAAATATCAGCCCGGCTTGGCTGCATTCTTCAAAAGAGCGATCCATCCTTATTGCGATGAACAAGAATAGTAAAGAAACTGGGCGGCCATTGAAATGGCTGCTTTTTTTAAAATCGGCAGTCCTTGGGCAAACGTTATTTTTCTTTTTTGGATGAACACTGTGATATTTACGAAAATAGACTTTGATAAAATGAAACGAATCCACCTGCTGATCGTAAATAATTATATCTCAAGGAGGTTTTAAAACTGACAAGTGGTGAAAGAAGGATATAATAGTCTCTATAAAAGAGGTGGATGAAATGAAGAAGTTTTTTAAAAGAATTCGGTTGGTTTTTAAAGTGAAAAAGTTCTTTCCCTTTCTTATAGAATTTTTTACTTCCGGAATTGTTCCGGTCAGGCAAAAAATAATTTCAGCGAGCTTGATCATTGGTTATTTTTTGCTTCCATTTGATATTATTCCGGACTTTTTTACACTAATTGGAATCGTTGATGATGTTGGTGTGCTGTTAATTGTATTTCAACAAATTATTAAAATGGCACCTAAAGAATTAAGGGAAAAGCACAACTTGGAATAAAGCACCGGCGTTAAAATTTTTTAATAGGAGAATGTTTGTTATAATCCTTTTAGGCTGAGTAAAGGCTTACGAATATTTTGATCATCTGTTTGCTTCCAGACGAGGGGGGATTTCTTTGCATAGAAATCAGGAGTTATACAATTTTTTAAGGGAAAATAGTCGGAATTTAACGGAGGAATGGCATCAAAATATCGATAAAGAAAATACCGCAGGTGTATACGCCTCTAGTGATCCAGATGTCGTTTCTGCGCTGAAAGAACAAAATCATGAATTTCACCTTCATTTCATTGAATTATTCAAAAAGGCAGAAGGGGAATTCTTTCAGGACTTTAAACCATGGATCGAGAAGATTGCAAGTGATGGCGAGCATGTGAAAACTCCGATTCAGTTTGTGATAAAGGAATTTAAAAATGTAAGAAACCAGTACTTTGATTATATCCGCCGATTTGCAAAGTTACATCCTGAAATAGCAAGAGAAGAGGTCGATTTTTGGTATGATATCATCCTTAAAGAAATGGATGAGGTAATCCTGCGTTTTATAGAAGCTACGTATAAATACTCCCAGGGTGTGTTGAAAGCACAGCAGGAAACAATCAATGAATTAAGCGCCCCTGTCATTTCGCTGACGAACCGTCAAGGGTTGCTGCCGCTTATTGGGGATATTGATACATCAAGGGCTAAAATGATCCTTGAAAATACATTGCATCAGTGCACCCAAAGGGGAATCCAACATTTGTTTGTTGATTTATCAGGGGTTGCAATGATTGATACCATGGTTGCCCATCAGATATTCCAGCTGTTGAATGCCTTGAAACTAATAGGGGTAAATGCAACACTTTCCGGTATGCGCCCTGAGATTGCACAAACAGCTGTGCAGCTGGGAATTTCCTTTAAAGAAATAGACATTAAAACGAATCTTGCCCAGGCTATTGACCAGCGTAAATAAAAAAGGATTTCCGATATCTTATTCGGAAATCCTTTTTTTATAGAAATCTTTTATACCATTACATATCGATCTTCACGAAAACCAGATTTATCCTGGACAATTTCATCTACTTCAGAGCCTTCAAGTGTTTCTTTCTTTAATAATGCTTCGACAAGTTGTCCAAACTGATTTTGATGAGACCTGATAATCATTTCGGATTTTTCGAGAGCGTCATCAAAAAGTTCCTGCATTTTTGTTTCTTTTAATCCTTTGCTGAATGTGAGTGAGAAACCTTCCTGCAACAAACCAGTATCGACCATTTGTTCAATGATTTGTTTCGCCTGTTGAACATCTCCGCTTACCCCAATACTGTGCTCCCCTAGGAACATTCTTTCAGCGACACCACCAGCAAGGATCATCGCGATGCGGTCAATCAAATCGCTGTGGGTAGACAATTGCAGCTCTTTTGGAATCGGGGCTACATAACCAAGTGCCTGGCCGCGCGGGATAATGGTCGCTTTCCGGACAGAACCAGGTTTGGTGACAGCAGACACAAGGGCATGTCCAGCTTCATGAATGGCAACCCTGCGCTTAGTGTCGGCATCCTGAAGTGTCCTGGATGTGCTGCCAAGGATTGTACGGTCCAGGGCATAATCAATATCGCTTTTTGAAATGAAATCCTGTCCATTTCTCAATGCACGTCTGCTGGCAGTTTCAAACAATGAGTGGAGCTCTGCACCTGAAAAACCTGAAGTGCTTTCTGCCAGGTCATCCAATGATGAGAAGACATCTGGAGCAAGATTTTTCCCTTTAATATGGATATCAATGATTTCCCTTCTGCCTTTAGTATCCGGAAGAGGCACATTGAAAGAGAAATCAATCCGTCCAGGACGAAGGAATGCATCATCCAGCATGTCCTTTCTATTTGTGGCTGCAATGAACAGAATGCCATCGTTTGAATGTCCGCCATCAAGCTGGACCAGAAGCTCAGTGAGTGTCTTTTCGCCTTCTTCACCGCCATGTGGTTTACGCTTTCCGGCAAGTGCGTCGACTTCATCAATGAAGATGACAGCAGGACCTTGCTTCCGTGCACTCTGGAACAAGCTTCGCACCCTTGAAGCACCAACTCCGATAAACATTTCATTGAAAGCCGATCCGCTGGCTGAGAAAAAGTTTGCATTGAGCTCATGGGCAATTGCCTGGGCAAGAAGAGTCTTGCCGGTACCTGGAGGGCCGTATAAAAGAATTCCCTTAGGAGGTTTAATACCCATCCTTGCTGATTTTTCTGGGTTTTTCAGGATGGAAAGTGTTTGGCTTATTTCTTCTTTCATTTCCTCCTGTAAACCTCCAACATCAGTTAGCGTGATGGAAGGCAAAGGATTAGGCTTGGAAAGGCTGTTTTTCATTCGATTACCGGCACCAATTCCTCCGGTTTTCTTTTGGATTACAAATGCAGCACCCATCAAAAGCAGCAGAACACCGCCAAGAATCCAGGCACCATACTTACTATTATTCATATATTCATAACTGATATTATATTTTTCTACTAATTTATCGACCATATCACTGCCAGGGGGAACTTGGGAAACAAATGTTGAATCATTTGTTTTAAGTATGAGAGTTCCATCCATTTTTTCAATCAGGGTAGCCTCATCGCCGTTAAGACTTTCTACTGACTTGACAAGCGAATTAAATGGAACCGATACTTGGTCATCATTATTTTGAACGACTATTGTCGCTGCTATTGTTACCAATACCATAAACGCCGCAAAAAGCGGAAGGACCTTAGAAACAAATTTCGGATTTGAATTCATGCTTTCAGCTCCTTATCGAATCTATATACCATTATAAGTAATATACCGATGTTATAAATGGGTAAATTGTCGTGGAGGCGGTGGTAAATATATGAAACTTTAAATAAAAGAGTTTAAGAGTGCTAAAAATGCGGGTATAAAGCATGTTTCAAATAATTTTGTTGGGAAAATTTATATGGACAAATTGTGACAAAGATTATATATGGAATAAATTGTAATTTATTTTGATTAGATACTTGAAACTTTTGGAAGTTACCGATAGGATGAAAGAGAAAAAAGCTTGATAAAATTCCGACAACTTTGTCTGTATTCAGGAGGGGTTTGCTTGAAGGGATGGAAAAATCCCATATTATTGATTCTTGGAATTGGGATTTCGAACATTGGCAACTGGATTTATTTTGTGGCAATTAACTTATTGGTATTAAAGATCACAGGCTCAGCTGCAGCTATTGCTGGCTTGTTTATTATCAGGCCCCTGGCGATCCTTTTGACCAATACATGGGCTGGAAGCGTAATCGATCGTGTAAACAAAAGAAAGTTGATGATCTGGATTGATATTATCCGGGGGATATTCATTGTAGCGATTCCTTTTTTTACGTCGCTTTTTCCTATTTATATCATCATGTTTTTGACTAATATTGCTGGCGCTTTTTTTGGCCCTACTTCTGAAACATACATAGCAAAGTTGGTTCCCCCGGAAAAAAGAAAACGGTTTAATTCCATTTTTTCATTCGCGACTTCAGGAGCCATGCTGGTCGGGCCAAGTGTCTCTGGCCTGCTGATCATGTATGGAAGCATAAATACCAGCATTTATATTAATGCAGTTACATTCTTTTTCTGTGCCGCGGCTATATACTTCCTGCCAGACGTCGATAGGGAAGAGGGAAAAGAAAAATACAGAGACAGTATCACTGTGAAAATGATTGCTGCTGATTGGAAGGCAGTGGCCGATTTTGGAAAGACAGCGGTTGGATTTATGGTGGTATTTATGATTTTCCAATTCATTACATTGATATCCTTTGCACTTGATTCACAGGAGGTAACCTTTATCCAGCAAGTCATCGGTTTATCAGAAAAAAATTATGGCTTGCTAGTCAGTCTTACAGGCGCAGGTTATATGGCTGGTTCCTTCGCAGTTTCTGCGTTGGCATCGAGGCTTTCAATTCGTACGCTGCTGGGTTTAGGGTCATTTTTATCGGTGACAGGATACTTTATGTTTTTTCTGGCAACTTCAGATACTGTTCCTATGGCTGTAATAGGCTTCATTATAATCGGATTCTTCTCTCCATTTTCATTTACAGGATACACGACCTTTTTTCAGAACAATGTCCCTCTGGATTTAATGGGAAGGTTTAGCAGCGCATTTGCATTTTTTCAGGCGATACTCCAAATCCTGTTGACACTCTTGTTGGGATACCTGGCTGAAACCTTAAAGCTGCAAACGGCTACCATCGGATTTGCGTCATTTGGGCTGCTCTTGGCAATAACGTTGACAGCAATGGTTTTCCTCCAATCCAAAAAGAATCTTTTTGTCCTGGAATCCGAGAGGAATTTGAATTGAAAGAGATTTGAAAGGCTGTAATGGCAATTTAATTGCCATTACAGCCTTTTTTCTTTATTCATAGATATTTGTTGGGCCATACATAAAAAATGAGAGAAAGTTCAAAAATACCTTTAATAAACGCGTTCTTCAATTGTGTTTCTGGAAAATGCACCTTTAGCAAATGCCTTGAGAAAGCACCCTTTTTTGAATCTGTTTTCGCTTTGATTGTTGCTTTTCAAATTTATACACTTTTCCTCTGTTAATAGGGTTACAGTGCTCTTTTCAACGATACTTCCGAATATGATAGGCAAAAATATTCGTAAAACCCAGAACCCGGTTTTTACAATTGATATGGATGTAACAAAATTTATGGGAAGAGCTTTGTTTTAAAATCTGGATGTTCCGAAGTTGCAAGGGTCCTTAGTAAAGGAGGTTGAAAGCTTGTTCCATGCTGCAGTGATAGTAAGCGGGGTTTTGTTTTCATTTGGTAAGGGGAAGTGGCAAAGATGGAGAGAGTTTTTACCAACCTTTTATTATTGGGCCTTGTTTAGTTGCTTCTATGAATATATATCATACATTGGCAAAAAACATTTGTGGGAGTTTGACAGAAATTTCATCAGTCTATTTGTAACGGAATCTTTATATACATTTTTGTTTTATCCGAGTATGATCGTTTTGTTTTTGGGAAATTTCCCTGAACATCGAAACAAACAGATTTTGCATTATTTCAAATGGATATCACTTTCCGTCCTGATAGAGGCACTGGCATTAAAGTATGGAGCCATTAAATTTGACCATGGATGGTCGATTATTTGGGAAATTTTCTTTTACAGTACGATGTATCCCATGCTAAGGCTCCACTATAAAAAGCCTTTAAATGCATTGTTCCTGTCAGTATTATTTGTACTTTTCTATCTGATTGTCTTTGATTTTGATGTTCTCTAAAGAAAAGTATTATGGAAGTTGTTTAACTGTTAAGGGAATATTTTCTGTCGTTGTGCAAATCTTAAAAAGGCGAACATGGAATATGAGGTGTAATGTGATTTGTCTTATTTGCAGGAAAAAGAGAGTAAATACATCATACTATCTCTTCTCGTGATTTCAGTCTTCGTTTCGCCGTATTTTATTTTGGGGGACGATGCCCATATTCGGGTCCATGATAATCTGGATTCCAATTTGGCATGGTATAAATTTCTTGCAGAGAGTGGTCAAATTGCTGGATCAGCAGAAACTGTTATTCCCCAAGTCATCAATGGGCTTCCAAGAAATGCGCTTGGGACTGAATTCAGCCTGATTGTTTGGCTATATGTTTGGTTCCCAACAATGATCGCTTATGGAATTAGCCAGGCAATTACTAGATTTTTCGCCTTCCTTGGCATGTATTTACTTTTAAAGGACCATTTTATTACAAGTAGGGAGAGAACCCTGATCCTCATTGGTACGGCATTGGCGTTTGCCTTAACGCCTTTTTGGCCCTCTGGGATGCTGAGTACCTTAGGGATGCCATTGGCACTATGGGCTTTCTTGCATATCAGACAAGGGAATGGAAAGTGGAGTCATTATCTTACCCTTACACTTTTGCCATTTTACTCTAGCATTGTTTTAGGTTTTTTCTTTTTCCTGAGCGCCATGGGTTTACTCTGGATTAGCGATGCCATCCGCCAAAAAGCGTTCAACTGGCGTTTCTTGATTGCGATTGTTTATATGACAGCGGTTTACCTGATTACGGACTACAGACTGGTATACTCTTTTCTGTTTGATAGTGAACCGAACAGCAGGGACGAATATTTTCACGCACGGCTGTCGTTTTTTGATTCTGTAAGACTCACTTTTAAAAACTTCATCTTCGGTCATACTCATGTCATGACGGTGCATACGTTTATCATTTTGCCGGTCATTATTGCTGCCATGCTGATTGTATGGAAGCACCGGAGATGGGAAAAAGAGCGCATATTTGTTTTTCTTTTCCTGCTGAATTTTCTATTATCGGCATGGTACTCATTCTGGTTTTATAAAGGCTGGGTTCCTTTAACTGAAAGATTCCACTTCCTTGATACTTTCAATTTTGCCAGATATCATTTTTTGCGGCCATTGATCATTTATATTCTTTTTGCGGTTGGGCTTAGGATTCTCTGGGAAGAAAAGTTATTTCAAAAAACTGTTCCATTCCTGATTGGAGCACAAATTATCTTATTATTGTTTAGCAATGAAGAGATCGTCCAGAGCAAAAAACCGAGTGTGAGTGAATTTTATGCTGAAAAACAATTTGAAGCAATAAAGGACCACATTGGGAAACCCCAAAGCAGCTACCGAATAGCCAATATCGGGCTGCATCCTGCTATCGCCCAATATAACGGATTTTACACACTTGATACCTATAATAATTTTTATCCCTTAAGGTATAAGCACCAATTTCGCAAGATTATCGAAAACGAGCTGGAAAAGAACCAGCAAATCCGTACTTATTTTGATGAATGGGGAGGACGATGTTACCTCTTCACAGATGAATTGGGCAAGCATTACATGTTCAAGAAAAACTCCAAAAAAAGAATCAAGAATCTGGATATCAATATCGAGCCATTCAAACAAATGGGTGGCGAATACATTTTTTCAGCGGTCCCGATCGATAATGCAATTGAGAATGATTTGAAGCTTGATGCCATCTTCACTTCAGATGCGAGTGCCTGGAAAATTTACCTATATCAGGTTTTATAACAACAAGGAGGCCCATCCATGAATTTGCCAATCTTATCTATTATCGTTCCCTGCTACAATGAGCAGGAAGTGTTGGAAGAAACTATTGAGCAGCTAACAATAAAACTTGAGCAAATGATAAACGAAAACCTGGTTTCGAAAAAAAGTAAAATCCTGTTTGTTGATGACGGGAGCAAAGACAATACATGGCACTTGATATACAAAGCCAGCCTTAAGAATGAATTAATAAAAGGCTTGAAGCTGTCCAAAAATGCAGGCCATCAAAATGCCTTGCTAGCAGGTCTTTTTGCGGCAAGAGATTCTTCAGATTGTCTGGTGAGCATTGATGCAGACCTTCAGGACGATATCGATGCAATCAATAAAATGGTTAGAAAGTACATTGAAGGATACGAAATTGTCTATGGCGTAAGAAGCAGCAGGGAGTCGGATACATTCTTCAAACGTTTGACCGCAGAAGGATTTTACAAGCTAATGGATAAACTGGGGGTAAAACTAATTTTTAATCATGCGGACTTCCGTTTAATGAGCAGGAGAGCGGTAGATGAATTGGAGCGATTTGCTGAGAGTAATATGTTCTTGCGAGGAATTGTTCCGTTAATTGGATTCAACTCAGCTAATGTCTATTATGAAAGAAAGGAAAGGTTTGCAGGGGAAACAAAGTACCCATTGAAAAAAATGCTTGCATTTGCCTTCGATGGAATAACATCGTTTTCGGTCACTCCAATCAGGCTCGTCATGCTTATCGGATGCCTATCATTTATTGTCAGCCTGATATCTGGCATTTACTTTTTAGCTTTAAAGTTTTTTGGAAATACAGAGCTTGGGTGGACGTCCTTGATCACATCGATTTGGCTTATTGGCGGCTTGCAGCTGATTGCCCTCGGATTGGTCGGAGAATATATTGGGAAAATCTACAAGGAAACGAAGCGCAGGCCAAAATATATTGTCGATGTTGACCTGTTCAACCTGCCCCTACCAAGAAAATTGGTGAACAAGGAGGAGGACGAGTATGAGTCAATCATTGAAACACGGAAGCTATCTGAGAACAACTAGCCATTTGAACAAGTGGATCGGAGGACGTTTTGTAAACTCCATGCAATTCTTGAGGTTCCTCATCGTCGGCATGTTTAACACCATGGTTGGAATGGGTTTGATGTTTTTGCTGAAAAATGGGCTTGACTGGCCATATTGGCATTCCACCTTTACCGGCAACAGCATAGGTGCTGCTGTCAGCTTCATATTAAATAGGGCATTTACCTTTCAGAGCAGCGTTCCAGTACGTGTTGGGGCACCTCGATTTGTTTTAGTGATCCTGGTCAGTTATATTCTTTCATTCTCGGTTAGTCATAGTATAACGGAAAGGATAAATGAAAGTACGATTCATGATCTATATTTGAGTTTAGACTCTATTGCAATTATTCTAGGATCTATTTTCTATACCATTACGAATTTTATCGGCCAGAAAGTATTTGTCTTTAAAGAAAGGGATTATTGCAGCTCTTGAGGCTGCATTTTTTTATTGACTATTTATCCTATAAGAGATAAAACTGAAAGAGTGCATGCTGTTTTGGTACCTTTTCATTACGAAAAGGGGAAACAGCAGCATACTTTCATCTTCTAAAGGAGTAATATACTTAATGGATATTTGGGAATTGTTTGTAGCATTCATACTTGGTCTGGTAGAAGGATTAACCGAATTTGCTCCTGTTTCATCAACAGGGCATATGATTATTGTCGATGACCTTCTTTTGCATTCTAAAGACATATTTACGGAACCTGTTGCCAATACATTTAAAGTCGTCATCCAATTAGGATCTATTCTTGCCGTAGTAATCGTGTTTAAGGATCGATTCATAAACCTGCTGGGCTTGCAAAAGGGAGTTTCTATCTCAGATTCCAGGGGAAGACTTAGTCTTTCAAAAGTAATCGTTGGTTTGATTCCTGCAGGTGTAATTGGTGTTTTATTCGAGGATTATATTGATGAGCACCTATTCTCTGTGGAAACCGTCATAATTGGGTTAGTAATCGGTGCCATCCTGATGATCATCGCCGACCGCCTGCACCCTCGTGTGGTTAAGATTGATGATGTTGATCAAATCAGCTATAAGCAGGCACTTGGTATCGGTTTATTCCAATGTCTTGGTTTATGGCCAGGGTTTTCAAGATCAGGATCCACGATTTCAGGTGGTGTACTGCTTGGTTTGAACCACCGTGCAGCTTCTGATTTCACTTTTATCATGGCAGTACCAATCATGCTTGGTGCAAGCGCGATCTCTTTAATGAAGAATTGGCAGTACTTTACGGTGGATGCCCTGCCATTTTTTACGGTAGGATTCATTAGTGCGTTTGTATTTGCTTTACTTTTCATTCGATTTTTCCTTAAACTGATCAATAAAATTAAATTGGTGCCATTTGCGATTTATCGAATTATTTTGGCAGCTGCCATTTATTTTATTTTTCTTTAAACCTTGTTACTTTGAGTTTTTATGAGAAAAGACGCCCTGGGGCGTCTTTTCCTTTTTTTGTTTCAAAAATTCAAAATCGGTGTGCTTTCGCATTACTTCTTGCAAGTATAGTGTTTTTGGTTACCTGGGTTTCACCATTGACCTGCGAATTGGTATGCTTCCGCCTAGTCCAAGTGTGGTGGAATAGTTGTGAGTGTGGATCTAAATGATCTTTGTAACTCATACAATCACCTCATGATTGGATTTTTGAAACACAGGATATTCGCTTGAATATCAGTTATATCGTTTGTATTAATGACTGGCAATATACTGGCTATTCAGAGACGATATAGAATCTTTTCTATCTTTTTTGTAACTTTTTACAATATTTTTCGTATTAATCATTGGATATACGTATTTTTTTCATGAAGAGAGGAGATTCTATGTCGCATTTTGCATTAGAAGTAAAGTCACTGACTAAAACGATTGGTAAAAAGACAATCGTGGATGAAGTTAGCTTTCAAGTAGAAAAAGGCGAGATATTTGGACTTCTTGGCCCAAATGGCGCAGGGAAGACAACAATCATCCGTATGATTGTCAGCCTGATCAACCGTACGGGCGGGACAGTGCTTGTGAATGGGAACGATCTGGACAATTCTTTTACGGCAGCAATGAATGAACTTGGTGCCATCGTAGAAAACCCTGAGTTTTATAAGTACCTTAGTGGTTTTAAAAACCTCAGGCATTATGCCCGCATGGCTTTAGGTGAGGTAAGTGAAGAGCGAATCAATGAAGTCACAGAACTGGTAGGGCTGGAGAATGCAATACATGATAAAGTTCGAACTTATTCATTAGGGATGCGTCAGAGGCTTGGAGTAGCACAAGCTATTCTGCATAAACCTTCCATCTTGATTTTGGATGAACCGACAAATGGACTGGATCCCCAGGGCATCAGGGAATTCCGCGATTATTTGCGTTTACTTACCAGTCAGGGAACATCCGTATTGGTATCATCTCATTTATTGTCTGAAATGCAGTTGATGTGTGACCGATTCGCGATCATTGAACATGGAAAGCTCATACATATTTCATCCATGCACGAAAATGAAACGTCAGAGACAGAGAAGCCAAGAACGGTAGTTGTGGAAATATCAGACCCTGTCATAGCGGCCAGGCTGCTGGCAGAGCAAATGCCTGGGATTAAAGTGACATCAAAGGATGGTTCACGTCTGACATTATCAATGAGAAAAGAACAAATACCCGTTCTTAACAAGCTGTTAGTCGAAAATAAGATTGATGTTTTCGAAATATTGAATGTAAAAGCAACGTTGGAAGATCGCTTCCTGGAAATCACAAATAAGGACAGAAAGGAGCAAATGACATGATTGGATTAATCCAGAATGAATTAATGAAGATCTTCGGAAAAATGGCAAGCTGGATTTATATGGTCATTATTGTCCTGGCTGTTTTAATTGCAGGAATTATCTATATGAAGGTCAGTGCTGATCCAAATCCAAATTGGCGTCAGGATACGGAGGCGGAAATCGCCATGCTTGAAAACCAGCTGGCATCTGCCTCTAATGATGAAAAGGCAATGATCCAAAACCAAATTGATCAAACTCAGGAGTTTTTGGATGAGGACATCAATCCAAATGCAAAGACTAACTGGCACTTCATGAATGATGTCGTTGTTGGTGTCAGCTCGCTTGTTACTTTGTTCGTAGTTGTAGTAGGGAGTGCCAACGTAGCGGCAGAATTCTCTGATGGAACGATAAAGCAGTTATTGATTCGCCCTCACCACAGATGGAGGATCCTGCTGTCAAAGTACATAGCCGTCATCATCTATGCCTTGATGTTGGTCATTACGTTGATCGTATCCGGCTATATTATTGGTTTGGTTCTATTTGGAAGCGGTGATTTTAATATGAAGATTTTTGAAATCACACTAGAGGGAAGGAAGGTTGCCATTGTAGGTGAACAATTCCTTTTGAAAATGCTTTACTTCATTCCGAGCCTGCTCATGATCATGACGATTGCATTCATGCTTTCTACGCTATTTAAAAGCCAGGCTCTAGCAGTCGGTATCGGTATTTTTGTCCTTTTCTTTTCGTCTACACTGGGTGGCATAATCCTGATGCTTGCTGACAAGTATACTTGGGCAAAATTTTTAATTTTCCCTCATTTGGATTTAACAGTCTATGCTCTTCAGGAAAGGATCCTAGAGGATATAACACTGCCGGTATCACTGTCTATACTCGCTGTATATTACGCAATATTCATGATGTTAACCTTTTTCTTTTTTCAAAAGAGGGATATCAGCATATAGGGAGAATAATTAAAGAGCGGCTCTGGCCGCTCTTTTTTAATTGGGAAATTAGAGAAAGGAGAGGTCAGTATGGTAAACCCTATTTTATTGGAGTTTCCAGGTGAATTTGAAACAGACAGACTTTTGATCAGGATGCCGTTACCCGGAGATGGAGAGGTTACATGTCAATCCGTCAACGCTTCTTTAAAGGAACTTCAACCCTGGATGCCATTCGCCCAAAAGGAACAAACAGTTGAAGAAACAGAAGTGGTGATCAGGCAAGGCTACCTGAATTTTTTAAATCGTACAGACCTAAGGCTGCTGGTATTCAAGAAAGATACCGGGGAATTTATAGCCTCATCTGGTTTACATAGGATTGACTGGGACGTTCCTAAATTTGAAATCGGTTACTGGATCGACACACGTTATAGTGGGAGAGGATATATGACAGAGGCGGTACAGGGGATCACAGAGTTTGCGGTAAAAGAACTTAAAGCTCGCAGAATTGAAATCAGATGCGATTCATTGAATAGTAAAAGCAGGGCAATTCCCGAGAAATTAGGTTTCTCCCTTGATGGAATATTAAAAAACGATTCAGTTTCCGTTGAGGGTGATTTGCGGGATACTTGTATTTATTCTAAGACTTTTTAACTTAATAAGGAATATAAAAAAGAGAGCAGCCACATTTAACTGCTCTCACTTTGTCTTTACTGTCCTTTCCATTCACGTAGCTTATCAATGACTTTATCGCCGACTTTACCTGCATCCTCCTGCATCTGTTCAAAAACCTTTTTCCACTTCGGAGCTTCCTCTTTTAATTTTTCTTCAACCTTACCAGCGCGGTCTTTTAATTCTTCTTCTAATTTATCTGCTTTATCCTTGATTGCCTTTTCGGTTTGTTTATAGTCAATGTCTCCAGTGTTGCTTTCATTGATTGATTTGACTGCGAATTCCTCATGTTCAACATGTGGCAAAGTTTCTTCCATAATGGCCCTGAATAAAGGAACCACATCCTTCGAGCTGCTGCTGGATAAATAATGCTTTCGGTCTGTTTGATCATATCCGAGCCAGACAGCACCTACGATATTGGGGGTGTATCCAACAAACCATTGGTCCTTCGTCCCATTGATATCAGCATATGGCAGCTGTGTTGAACCAGTTTTTCCGGCAAGGTCGACTCCTTTTATATAGGTTCCTTTTCCAGTACCAGATTCCACTACATTCAACAGCATGGATGTCATTTTATTGGCCACCGACTTAGAGGTTACACGAGTGGTGGAGCCATCATGCTCGGCTATTACTTTTCCCGTAGGACCGACGATTTTCGTAATCAGGTGTCCATCTTGGCGTTTACCGCCGTTTGGAAAGGCAGAGTAGGCTTCGGCCATCTTAAGGGGTGAAACTCCATTATGCATCCCGCCTAAAGCCAGAGCCAGATTCTGGTCTTCTTTCTCGACCTTGATGCCAAACCTCCTGACAGCATCAATACCTTTATTCAAGCCAATTTCATTCAATAGCCAGACAGCAGGGAGGTTTATTGAATTTTCAATTGCCTCATACATTGGCACTTCTCCCTTGTAGGTATCTGAGAAGTTTTTCGGACTGTAGTTTTTAAAGCTCATTTTTTTGTCAATCAGCATCGAATCATACTCATATCCTTCTTCTAGAGCTGGTGTGTAAACAGCCAGCGGCTTCATGGTCGAGCCTGGCTGGGCCCTTAAATGTGTCGCCCGGTTGAAGCCACGGAAGACCTTATCGCCGCGGCCGCCGACCAGGGCTCGGACTCCGCCGCTTTTAGGGTCTAGAAGCACAGATCCGCTTTGTACCAATACATCACTCGTCCGATCAGGGAACAGATAATCCTGCCGGTATACCTTCTCTAAGCCGGATTGGATATTCTGGTCCAGTTCTGTGTAAATCCGGTAGCCTCTTGTCATGATTTCATCCTGTGTCAATCCGTATTTGCTAGTAGCTTCATCCAATACGGCATCTACATAGGAAGGATATTTACGATCTGCAAGTGAACCGCCGCCGTCTTCTAATTGTATCTCTTCAGACTTTGCTGTCTTAAACTCCGAATCAGTAATCATCCCTAATTCGTTCATTTTTGCAAGAACCACATTCCGACGCTTGATAGCAGCATCGTAATTATTATAGGGATCAAGAGCGGAAGGAGCTTTAAGCAAGCCGGCGAGCAGTGCCGCTTCACTAATCGTCACATCCTGAATATCCTTGGCAAAATACTTCTTGCTGGCATTATTGATTCCGAATGCACCACTGCCGAAATAAACCTGATTTAGGTACATTTCAATAATTTCATCTTTTTCATAGACCTTTTCAAGTTCTACGGCTAGAAAAAGTTCTTCCACTTTACGTTTATAAGTCCGTTCAGAAGAAAGCAGGGCATTTTTCGTCAGCTGCTGGGTCAGCGTACTTCCGCCACCGGTAATCTGTCCTGCAAACAGGTTTCCGAAGAATGCACGCGCAATTCCCTTGATATCAAAACCATGATGTTCGTAAAATCGCTCATCTTCAATGGCGACTACCGCATTCGGCACATGCTCTGGCATATCTTCAATCGGCACCCCGCCAGTACGGTTTGTCGCAAGTTTGCTGGCTTCCTCTCCATTTTGGTCATAGATTGTGGTTGCCTGGCTTAAACCATCCTTTAACGTCTGGACATTGGCCCTGCTGGCAATAAAAGCAAACCAAAGGATGGACAGCAATATAAAAATCAATAAGATCAATAACAAAATTTGTGTCAGGTGGCGTCTTTTCCAGAATCGGACAATAGCCTCCCAGAGTCGTTGCAACAATTGCATAAAATTTCTCCTTTTGTGAATCAAACGTTTTAAAATCAGGTAGCTTTTTGACAGGTTTGAGCTCCATTGATGGAAAGCTGTCAAAATACCGATGTTTTCTTGACAGTTTTGAGCTCCATTGATGGGAAGCTGTCAAAATAAAGGTGTTTTCTTGACAGGTTTGAGCTCCATTGATGGAAAGCTGTCAAAATAAAGGTGTTTTCTTGACAGGTTAGAGCTCCATTGATGGAAAGCTGTCAAAATACCGATGGTTTCTTGACAGGTTTGGGTTCCTTTGATGAAAAGCTGTCAAAATACCGATGGTTTCTTGACAGGTTTGAGCTCCATTGATGGAAAGCTGTCAAAATACCGATGGTTTCTTGACAGGTTTGATGTCCATTGATGGAAAGCTGTCAAAATACCGATGGTTTCTTGACAGGTTTGTGCTCCATTGATGGAAAGCTGTCAAAATACCGATGGTTTCTTGACAGGTTTGGCTTCCTTTGATGGAAAGCTGTCAAAATACCGATGGTTTCTTGACAGTTTTGAGCTCCATTGATGGGAAGCTGTCAAAATACCGATGGTTTCTTGACAGGTTTGGATTCCTTTTACGGAAAGCTGTCAAAATACCGATGTTTTCTTGACAGGTTTGGGTTCCTTTGATGAAAAGCTGTCAAAATAAAGGTGTTTTCTTGACAACTTCGGCTCTTGATCATGAAAACCTGTCAAAATAAAGACGGTTTCAAGACAATTTGAGTTACCCTTTCTTGAAACTTGTCAAAATTAAAATTAGGTTAGCAACCTAAAGTATCTTTCATTATATATTTTTTTTTAGTTTCGGAAAAGCTGGAGCCCTTTTGGCCTGTAGTTATTAGTATGACAATAAATGATAAATACTTGTATTATGCAGCAACAATATGACCTACTAACGAATGGAACATGAACAAATAGCAGGGGATAATTAGCGCATATTTACTTTATTTTTAAAAATATCTTAGAAGGGGAGAAGAATATCATACGTAACAATCCCATAAAAAGAGTAGAGGAAAACAAAAAAAGAATGAGATTTAGATGATTTTTTCGCATCAGCATAAAAGACTTTGTAAATAACTTTAAGAAAACAAACACCGGCAATCTATCATAGAAAAAAGGCGAACCTATAAAGTTCCGCCTTTTACATTCTTCTTACCAGCCTGCTGGAAGCATGGCAACAGGCATCAGGGATACTTGATATGTATACCCTCCATCTTTTGTACCGGTAGGCCATAATGCAGTGTAAATAACTTTGATGGAATTGTCTTGAGAGAATTCAGTTACATATACGACTCTGTCAGCCATGAAGCCGATTTGCTGTTCAGTCCAAAGGATTCTGTCAGCCATCATTCCAATTGAGCTGACTGTATATAAAACGCCTTCCAAATTTGGGAATAGGAATCTGCACCTTGATGACCGACAGTAACCAATACATCCGCCCGGTTGTGGCAGCTTCAGCTTTTTCTGTGGGGTACCACCAACAGCTGCCATGGAAAAAACAAGCGTTAATGCCAAAAGAGTTTTGCGATCATATTCTTCATTAAATTATTATTCCTCGTTATTACTACCATAAAGGGGTATCTAAGTTTTCTGATATATACCCAAATATGTATATTGTCAGCGTTTTTATTAAAATACCTGATGACTTTTTCTATATTGATATTCCATTAAGACTGTTTTCTTATTGATGGTTGTATCACCTTTATTAAAGTAACTATTTGCCGAGATGCCGCTCACTTGAATTGGTTTATACAGGTTTCATTATAGTGTTAAAGCAATAAAACCTACGAATAGAGCAGTGATAGAAAAATACCATTGTACTTTAACGCAGTCAGGAGTAATATGTAAGAGGTGAAAAAAGAGAGGAGTTGGTATCTTTGGGTTATTCAATAGAACCTGATCCCGATAGGCGCGGGGAAGTCGATAATCTAGTAGATTTGATACAATTGAAAGCTGGAAGACTATCAACTCTGATAAACGGTAATTGACTTCCTCAATTTAAAAACGAGGAGGTGGCGGAAATGTTAGAAATCTACAAAAGCAATGAAGATAGATGTTTAACACGTGTTGAAGAAATTTCAAAAGGCTGCTGGATCAATATGGTGCATCCTTCTGAGGATGAAATTACGAGAGTGGCCGGTGAAACGGGGATAGCGGTTGATTTTATCAGGGACGCCCTTGATGACGAAGAACGCCCTCGTATTGATAAGGAAGATGGCAATGTATATATTATTGTCGACTATCCATATATTACCCATGATGAGTCGGGTTTTCCAATTTATGAAACGATTCCTGTAGGAATTATCCAGACATCCAGCTGTATTATTACTGTTTCTTTAAAAGAGACACCAGTACTTGAGGAATTCCGCAATAACCGGGTAAAAGAATTCTATACATTCAAAAAAACCAGGTTTGCTCTGCAGATCCTTTACGTTATTTCAATTTACTATTTGCGTTATTTGAAACAGATTAATAAAAAGACGAATGAAATCGAGCGGGAACTGCACCAATCCATGAAAAACAAGGAATTATATGCCTTCCTTGCTCTCGAGAAGAGTCTGGTATACTTCACTACTTCATTGAAATCCAACAAGGTAGTGCTTGCAAAAATCATGCGCTTTAATTATTTGAAAATGTATGAAGAAGACAAGGATTTACTTGAGGATGTCATCATCGAAAATACACAAGCAATTGAAATGGCTGAAACATACAGCTCCATTTTAAGCGGAATGATGGATGCTTTTGCCTCTATCATTTCAAATAATCTTAATATGGTGATGAAGTTTTTGACATCCATTACCATCATCCTGTCATTCCCAACAATGGTGGCAAGCTTTTATGGTATGAACGTTGAACTGCCTTTCCAGCACAATCCATATGCCTTCTTCCTGGCCATCAGCATGGCCGTGCTCCTGGCGGGGATCACTGCCTTCATTTTCTGGAAAAAAAGATATTTTTAATGTTATTCGCATACTAATTTTTGCAGGGTGTTATTTTACAGGATTCATTTTCACATAAAAAACAACGTCTGGACTTATGTCCAGGCGTTTTTTAGTCTAAAATCTTGTTTTTTACATATTCATGAATTAAAAGAATTCGTATCACATGTATAAGGGTGATTGAATGACTGAAATTTTTGTTAAAATATACAGAAAAATTTTGATGATTTTCCTCATTTTGATCAGCACAATAAGTTTGTTCCTGGCAGCAGGACTTCTTTCTTCTTCGAATATCAGCTTTTTTAAGTTCAAAGTCAACGGTGATATAGGTGCTGAGGTTTTCCTGCGTATCATCGGTTATGAGAATCCGCTTATAGGACATGCTTTAACGGGTGCAAATACTGATTACCCGATTTTTTCCACAGGTTTCAAATTGCTTACAAATATTGAGACGAATGATATCAGGAGCCTGATTAGGAGTGAACTGCCAGGTTTCATGGCCTTTGATTCAAATTTCATCATCGCTGAAGAGGGTGTGGATTTTACGGATATACCGATTGAATCGGCTCCGCCTATTGATGTGCTTTTGCAGGAAAGGAATATGGCAGCGAATGAGCTGAAGGAGCTTAATAGTGGGAAGGTATATTCTGGGTCTTCACCATCAGAAAAATCTGTTTTCATTTATCATACTCATAGTTGGGAATCTTACCTGCCATTGCTTGGCATGGAGGGTGCGGAGAATGAAAACGAAGCGGTGGATGGGAAGACCAACATTACCATTGTGGGTGAACTGCTCGGACAGGAATTGGAAAAGCGCGGTGTTGGAGCGAGCGTGGATAAGACCAATATTGGCCAGGAGTTGGATAAAAAGGGCTGGCTCAGTTATAAATCTTATGAGATTTCACGTTCGCTGGTCCAAAAGGCGATGGCGGGGAATCAAAAATTGGATTATTTCATAGACCTGCACCGAGATTCAGTCAGAAAGGATTCAACCACTACTGTTATAAATAATCAACCATATGCGAGGATTGTCTTTGTCATTGGTGAGGAAAATAAGAACTTCCAAAAAAACCTCAAGTTTGCGAATGAGCTTCATAAAATCCTTAATAAGCAATATCCAGGCATAAGCAAGGGGGTCCTCCCTAAAAAAGGTATTGGTGTTGATGGGATCTATAATCAGGATTTGAATGCCAATTCTCTGGTAGTGGAAGTTGGCGGTGTCGATAATAATATGAAAGAATTAAAAAATACAGTGGAA
Source organism: Cytobacillus oceanisediminis 2691 (assembly GCF_007678455.1). Lineage (GTDB taxonomy): Bacteria > Bacillota > Bacilli > Bacillales > Cytobacillaceae > Mesobacillus > Mesobacillus oceanisediminis_A. The sequence goes on from NZ_VEEP01000011.1 coordinate 33,525, forward strand.
GCATTGGCCGAAGCCATCAGCCAAATTTATTGGAAGGCGGAAGAGGTTAATGGCTGAGCATCGGGAAAAATACCTTTGGCTGCTTTTGACGGTTTGCTCTACGCTTTTGTCTTTTCATTATTTAACTTATGAGACCACTATTGCTTGTTTCCTGTCTGGACTTATTATAAGCAGTAAATGCCTTGTGGAGGATTTTATCAGGCTTGATAAAGATGAAGAATAGAAAAGCAAGAGACCATTGAAAACACTTCAATGGTCTCTTGCATAGGCACTTTATTTAAACCAGCCTTTTTTTCTGAACCAGAGAAACATGGCTATTCCAATGATGAACATGGCGAATAAAGCTCCAAAATAACCGAACTTCCAAGAAAGTTCTGGCATTTTCTCAAAGTTCATTCCGTAAATTCCGGCTATGAAGGTAAGAGGCATGAAAATGGTTGTGATCACAGTGAGTACTTTCATCACCCGGTTCGTTTCATGAGCGTTCATCGATAAATAGCTATCACGAATATCTGTTGTCAATTCACGGCTTGCTTCCACCTTTTCAGCCAATCTCAATAAATGGTCATGAATGTCCGCAAAATATTCTTTTTGCTCAAGAACACCAGAGAGACGATGAGAGTTGATCATTCTGTATGCCAGATCTCTCATAGGGGTGATGGTATGACGGAGTGATAGGAGCTCATGCCTTGTGTCGAATAGGTCCTCGAGCAATTCTTCCATTGACCGGTCTGCTGAATTTTCGTCTATTTCGTTCAACAAATCCTCGATGCGATAGACATGCGGAAAATAGTTATCAACTATTTTATCCAAAACATGATAAAGGACAATAGAGGGATTCCATTCTGCTGGTGTCTTGGAAAGCTCCAATCTCATCCAGACATCTTCAACTTCACGTGTGTTGTCACTATGGAAAGTGATGATATAGTTGGGGCCCAAGAATAGGTCGACCTCTTCCTTGTGCATGGTTTCTGGATTCAATGCCTGAAAAACAAAAAAATGATAATCATCATAGTAATCCAGTTTAGGTCTTTGCAAGGTATGGATACAATCTTCAATCGATAATGGATGGAATTTAAGAGGCTCTCTTAAAAATTCAATTTCTTCTTCTGTCGGTGCATTGAAATCAATCCAATACCATTTGTCATTTTCTGATAAAATTTTCTCTATACTTCGGCCAGTTTGAATCTGGTCAGAATGACTAACAGAAATTGTACGTATCATAAAATCTCCCTGAATGAAAGTTTCGTCTTTAATCACTTTTCATTATTATATTAACAAAAGCGAACAGGAAGCAAAGCTAAAGGCTGAGAATCTTAATTATTTTAAATCCATGAATGTTGGGTGGTGGAAATAGAGCAGAAGGATAATGATGGGAATCGAGATCAATATGCCTGCTAAAGGACGTTTATAATGAACCCAAAGCACAGTGAACATTATCCCGTTGAAGAGTGCTGAATGCATGATTTTCCATCCATTACGATAAATAAATAAGTCCATTTTCTGAAAAAAATACTCGATGACAGTAAACAGCACAACCCATCCTGTCCAATAAAGCAGTTTCTTTATAAATACCGCAGGGATATGTTCCAGATAGATCATAATGATGATCGGGATGATGATTAAACTGAAAACCAAATCTATAACCGTGTGATTCAGCCATGGAGTCCTTGGATTGTATGCCCACAAGGTATGGTTAAAGAAAATAAAGTTATACATTAAATTGCATATTATATAATATTGTATTGTCGGATAGAAATCCCGCCAACGTTTCCAGTCAACGACAAAATAGCCTAAAATAAGGAATATAGCTACGGTTACAACCAGATACATAGCATGACGTCCTTTATCATTTTATGATATTGTTTCCAATTAAAAGGTTCCCGATACAAAAGGCGGTATTGGAAAGGGGGAGAAACCAGATGTTGCATCATGTCGAAATCAATGTAACGGACCTTAATCAAACAATTGCGTTTTGGGACTGGTTTTTAAGCGAATTAGGATACGAAGTCCATCAAAAATGGGATCGGGGAATCAGCTGGAAATACCAGTCGACTTATCTGGTCTTTGTACAGACAGAGGATCAATTTATTAAATCAGGTTATCATCGTTCCAGAGTAGGCCTGAACCATCTTGCTTTCCATGCAAGTTCAAGGGAACAAGTAAATTGGATGACAGAGAAGCTCAAGGAAAAAAACATCCCAATCCTATATCAAGACAGGCACCCTTTTGCTGGTGGGAATGGACATTATGCAGTCTTTTTCGAAGATCCAGATCGGATAAAAGTAGAATTAGTCGCACCATGAAAATACAAAGAATAATTTTTCCAAGTGTAATTTCCCTATTTAAGGGAAATAGTATTTTACTTTTGTAAAATAGGAGGCATTGGAAAAAATTATGGCTGAAGCTTTTTTGGGCATGGTCATCTCCGCGATGGCAACGGGTTTGGGAGCAATACCAGTTTTATTCTTAAATAATGTCTCTTCCAGAGTGAAGTCACTTCTTCTTGGTTATGCATCAGGCATTATGATGGCAGCGACAACATTCAGCTTGATACCCGAGTCTTTAAAAGCATCGAATATCTGGGTGTTAAGCGTTGGTATGCTGCTAGGGACATTTGTTCTGAATTTCATCAACTCAAAATCGGAAGATCTTGATACTAGTGACATTAAATTTTTATCAGGTGTTGATCGTAAAACATTATTGATTGTTACGGCGATCACACTTCATAACTTGCCCGAAGGTTTATCAGTCGGTGTCAGTTACGGATCCGGTGAGGATAATCTTGGTGCTATCATAGCCTTTGCTATTGGCCTGCAGAATGCACCTGAGGGATTCCTCGTAGGGATCTATTTAATACATCAGAATATGTCGAAACTGAAATCGCTTTTAATTGCTACCTTTACAGGGGCTGTAGAAATTGTAACAGCGGTAATCGGGTATTTTCTTGCAGCAGATGTTGATGGGCTGGTACCATACGGTTTAAGTTTTGCAGCTGGGGCGATGCTTTTTGTTATATATAAGGAACTGATACCAGAAAGCCAGGAGAAGCATATAAAGTTTCCAACATATTCTTTTATCCTCGGATTGATTTCAATGCTGTATCTAACGATTAAATTTGGATGAGTCAGGTTTGGAATATTCATCAGGATTAATAAAGGAATCCAAACAATTAATTAAGTGAATTGAAGATGCAATTGAGAGTCTGTTATGCTAACAGTATCCATTGTAAGGAGGGATTTTTGATATGGGAGAATGCAAAATTGACCATAGCAAGGAAGATGTCCAAAAAAAGTACGAGTCACAGAAGGAGTTCCTGCCGCAGGAAATCCAAGCCTCATTCAGCAAATTTCTGGAAGAAGAACATACCCAGGATATCCTGAACGAAGTGTTCCATCTCCTTAAAAAGTATGACCTTGCGGACGAAAAGGAAAAAGAAGAGCGTAACAACAGATTGAAATTGGTCTTGAATAACGTTTAATCGCAAAGGAGCCTAATGCTCCTTTTTTTCATGCCTCAAGAAAGAAATTCTCAGAATAATCTTTGTTTAAATAATGGATAAAATTCTTATTGCCAGTAAAAAACAGAAGGAGTAAAATTAGGTAGATATTTCGATTTACAAAATAATTTGAATCATTTGAAAGAGGAAGAAGATATGCAAAGTCCTTCTGAACAGGCACTCCGGAATGAAAAAAATAGTATCTTAAATGGTGTTGCTTCAACAATTGTAACCAGCATGAGCAATAATTATTTTGCTCTTTTCGCGATCGGTGTCCTTGGTGCAACGAATTACCAAGTAGGTTTAATTAGTTCGCTTCCGCAAATCGTAGGGATGTTCGCCATGATTCTCGGGACCGCAATCATGAGCCGGCTTCAGGAAAAGAAGAGGTTCACTGGCCTTTCAATCTTATTTACTCGCTTCTTTTTGCTTGCGATGTTCCTTGTCATTTACCTGCCTCAGGAGTACAGGGCATGGACGTTTGTTATTTTAATCGGCCTTATGAATCTTCCTGGTTCATTTGCGATGCTCAGTTGGCAGTCATTTATTGGCGATCTTATTTCTGATAGCAGGAGGAGCGGTTTTTTCAGTGAGAGGAACAGGATTCTGACCATTGCTGGCATGTTCACCACATTGATGATTGGTATTGGGCTTCAGTGGTTTGACAAAGCGAATCCTATGCCATATCAGATACTGTTTGTTCTGGCATTCTTCTTCGGTGTCGTGGAAGTGTTTTATTTGAATAAACATATAGAACCGAAAAAAGAAGTGAAAAAAGAATTGAAACGGGTGAATTTCGGCTGGGACGCTTATAAACATAAACCATTCATCTATTTTCTGATCTGCGGATTATTCTTCAACTTTGCCTGGCAGCTGGCTTGGCCGCTGTTCAATATTTATAATATTAAAATTGCGCATATGTCTGGGTTTTGGATCAGCATTATCACAGTGGCGAACCAGGTAGGACAAATCATCAGCTTCAAATGGTGGGGTAGGATGGCTGATAAGCACAGCAATGCCAAAATGCTTGCATTTACAGCGGCAGGCATGGCGACCGCACCTTTTTTAACGATCCTTTCGACGAATATGTACTATTTGACATTTGTGAATTTCACTTCAGGCTTGTTTGTTTCCGGAACTGTGCTTTTGCTATTCAATCAACTTCTTGAAGTTACATTGGAGGAAAATCGCAGCAGCTTCATTGCGCAATATAATATCATTTTAGCTATTATCGGTTTTGTCGCTCCGCAAGTTGGGGTATTTTTGCTGCAGTTTAGTTCAATCAATACTGCTATGAATCTTGCTGCCGGTATGCGTCTAGTCAGCGGTGCTGTTTTTTTAGTCTTCTACTATTATATGAGGAAGCAGCAATACTTCAGGGGCACTCTCGTGTCTGTTCAGAAATCTTAGAAGGGAGCCGGTCAAAGGCTCCTTTTTCTAATGGTTTCAGTTAAAGGAATTTATGTCTTTTTACCGAATAAACTTTAATAATAATTTAAGACAGGTTGTGTCTATTTTGGCTATAATTACTTTTTTTGTATGTTCATACTTGCTGGGAAGCTTGATGGCAGGATTTGTTGTAGTAAAGCTGCTGGGAAAAAAGGATATAAGGACTGAAGGCAGCCGAAATGTAGGGGCACGCAATGCCGGCCGGGTAAATGGGAAGTTGTCATTCATCTTAACATTTATTGGAGATGCCCTAAAAGGGGCGCTTGTCATTATCGCAGGCCATTACTTTGGATTTTCATCAGATTTAGTACTCGGAGGGTTAGGATTTGCAATCTTAGGCCATGTAAAACCCATTACTTTGAAATTTAAAGGCGGGATGGGAATCTCCACTTTCATCGGCGGGATGATCGCTTTTGAACCGTTTACTGCACTGGTCATCATCGGCGGCTTCCTATTACTCTATCCGTTTTTAAAAAGTTTTACGTTTGCCGGTCTTGGTTCTTTTCTATTGATCCCAATCAGCTTTTATTTTCTTGGAACAGACACTGCAGTTATCATGATTAGCGGATTTCTCGTAATGGCAATCATTTATATTCACCGCGAAGATATCCTTGAGAGACTAAGGTAAGGAATGAAAATCTTCCTTCGGCGATGATCCTTTTTTCCATCAATACTGTCAATGTTTAACTCTTACACATGTTGAGGTAAAGAATTGAATAGGATAATATATCTGTTCGAAAGGAGCCTGAATGATGTGGACGTGGATATGGTATTTGATTCTGCCAATTGTATTATTGCTGTTAATAGAAGAGATCAGTCAGTTCATTTGGCGGCATTATTTAAAAAATCCGGAAGAAGATCATGAATCAATGTTTATTAGAATCCGAAATAGTATGAAAGGCACACTGAAAAAGTATCGAAAGGATCCTTCACATTAAGGTGGCGGATTCTTTTTTTAATATAATAAATTACTTGTCTTTGTTGAATTATTAAGTGTATTAAATTATGATATGGATATTCAGAAAATTTTGACATGTAGAGAAAGGATGATAATATGAGTAAAGTGGTTCCTGAAAGCTGGTGGGATCAACTGACAGTACCAGCTATAGCAGCACCGATGTTCCTTGTTTCCGGGCCTGACCTTGTGAGCGCATGTTGCAAAAACGGAGTGATTGGATCGTTTCCAGCCCCTAATGCCAGGCCAATCGAGGTACTTGATGAGTGGATGGGCAAGCTGAATGAAGATTTAGCAGATGTGAGAACTCATGAACCCGAACGGAAAATCGCACCATGGGCAATGAATATGGTCGTGCATAGTACATACAGCCGTCTTGACGAAGAGCTTGCATTATTAAAAAAGCATAAGCCGCAGCTCGTCATCACCTCTCTGGGAAGCCCAAGGAAAGTAGTGGAAATTGTCCACGAATATGGCGGATTAGTGTTTTCTGATGTGAGTGATGTGAAGTTTGCCAGGAAAGCGGCAGAGACCGGAGTAGATGGCCTCATTCTTGTTGCCAATGGGGCTGGAGGGCATGCTGGAGAATTGAACAGCTTTGCTTTTGTGGATTCTGTCAGGACCTTCTGGGATGGAATCATTGTGCTGGCTGGATCTATTACTACAGGAAAATCGATCCTTGCTGCCCAGGCCGCAGGAGCGGATCTTGCCTATATGGGAACAAGATTCATTGTAGCAGAGGAAAGTATGGCAAATGACGAATACAAGAAGATGGTAGTTGACGCAACACAAGAAGACCTTATCCTTACAGATGCTTTTTCAGGTGTAAAGGCCAACATGCTAATGCCAAGCATTGTGAAAGCTGGATTAAATCCAGAAACACTTAAGAAAAAGGAAAGTGTCAATTTTGATTCCATGCAGAGGGAGACCAATGCCAAGGCGTGGAAAGACATTTGGTCAGCGGGGCAGGGAGTTGGGGCCATCAATGAAATTCAGCCTGCATCTGAGATTATCAAACAATTAGAAGCTGAATATAAAGAGGCTTTATCTAGTCTTAATGGAAAAGCGGTCAAATTGGCAGCCAATGCTGTAAAATAAACACCAATTTATTTTATATAGTAAATGTTCATGAATATGGCGGATGCTTGATGTGGAAAATGGATCAGCCATTAAAATGAAAAACACGTTTAATCGATTAAAGGAAGGAAGTATGATATAATAAAGGTTATAGTTTGAATATGTGAATTCATTGTTTGTTTCCCTTGAATTCAGGAGGAGACTGATAACAATGCACAATAAAATCCTAAACCTGATTTCATCAGCGGAAGAAACCGGTGCCCATATCTTTTATTCATTCAGGGATGATCATAAATATATTAGTAATCTTTTTGTCTATTTAAATGCTGCGATTGCACTTGGCAACCATGTCATGATTATTGAAAATGACCGGTTTATGCCTGAAATCCAGAAAAGGATCAAATCTGAATTTGATGAGACGCAGAGAGATATGATCCATACCCTTAATAATTACGATTTCTACTGCTATCGAGGCAACTTCCATAAAGAAACGATTTTAAGTTATCTGGAAAATATGATTGAACCATTCCTGGAAAAAAATATTCCCATCCAGACTTGGGCCCATGTAGAATGGAGAGATCAGGATGAAATCTTCCAGAATCTTGGCGAATATGAAAGAGAAGCTGATATCATGCTTAAGGATACAAAGCTGATTACAATCTGCGCCTATGATTTCGAGAGGGTACCAGACTCACTTGAAAAGATACTTATGGATTGCCATGATTATCATATGACCGATGACAACATAGACCTTATAGAACGTAAAAGCAGTATAAACTAATACATCACCTGCCTAATATAGGCAGGTTTTTCTTTTATTGATAGCGTCCCTCAAACGGAACCTCTTTCGATTAATTGAAATGGAAGGGTGATCTTTTTCGCAAATCCTTTTTTCTCTGAGCGCTTAAGCAATGCTTGGAAGGCGGTGGTACCTAATTGTTTAGTGGGTATGCTTATTGTCGTGATGTCCATGATTTCTGAAATAGGGTGATTATCAAAGCTGATTATGGCCAATTCTCCGGGGATATCAACTCCATATTTTTTTGCCTCTGTCACCATGCCTGTCGCGACCTGGTCATTACCAACTATGAAGGCAGTCGGCCTTACCTCCATTTTTAAATACTGCTCAATCACTTCTTTTCCATCTTCTATCATTAAACATTGACCAAGGACCCACTCTGATCGCACATCCTCGCCAATCATCTTCATCTTTTTCTCGTAAGCATCTTTTCGTTTACGGCTATTTGTCCCTTCAAGCCTTCCCAGGCATATCGCTATTTTTTGATGACCTTTTAAGATTAAGTAGTCCAGCCCGAGATTGAACGCATCAACATGTTTTATCGATATTGAAGGAAACTCCTCCTGATCAGAGTCTTCACATAACACAATTGGGCCTGCACCTTTATAATTCATTAAAGTTCCAAATGGTATTGCCCGTGAAGCGAAAATGACTCCGTCAATAAGCTGGCCTCTTAATTGTTCCAATGCTTCGAACTCTTTTTCTTCACGGTAGCCTGTCTGGAAAATAACCAGCTGGATATTATGATTCATTCCCTCTTCAGCAATACCTTCGAGCAGCTCCGAAAAATAAGGATGGTTAATGGTTGGCAGTACGACTCCTACCATATTTGTCCTGCCGCGCGATAAGTGGACTGCATTAATATTAGGGCTGTAATCCAGCTTTCTCATCGTTTCCAACACTGCATCCCGTTTCTCCGGACTAACATAAGGATGGTTATTCAATACCCGGGAAACGGTTGAAACAGAGACTCCAGCCAGTCGGGCAATTTCTCGTATATTAGCCATTTAAAAAACCTCACAAAAATATTCTTGACCTGAAACGCGTTCCATAAATTATGGTATAAGCAAATAGAATTTAAGGAGCTGTCATTATGTTTACAGGAATAGTTACATTAACAGGATTATGCCTATTTGAAATTATTTTAGCAAAAATTGCATTGGGAAAGTCAGAAATAGAGGATTTTAATTTTGAAGAATTCTTTAATGGGGAATCTTAATTACAGATGGACTTTAGGTTTTAAATACTCAGAATGCGTAGCAGGAAGAAATGAGGACTTAGGGTAAAAGAACGACATATTGTGATGATCCGGTAGAGATAAGGAGATACCTTATTGTGCATCATTTCAACCAGGGAAATGTTAGAATGAATTAAAGTTTGCATGAAATTTTGAAACTTTTTTCTTAGGTTGCCGTAAATACATCTGTTGAATAGAAAGAGGTGAAAAATATGAACAAAACCAAAAAGGTTATGGCTGGGATTTCAGCTACAGCTCTTTTAATGGGAGCTACAGCATGTAATAATCCGCAGGTTTTACCAGACAGAGATTGGGATGAGGGTTCATCTGCAGGTGAGGGACAGGATTGGAGTGCATCACAGGATCAGGATATCCCTCCGGTACCAGAAGGGACAGATTGTAGTGACTGGGAATGGGATGCTGAAGATGGGGTCTGGGAATGTGATGATAATAATTCCCCATACTTTGGCCATTTCTTTTTTGCCGGTATGTTCTTTGCCAATCGATCGATGCTTTATAAGAGCAATGATTATATGAAGTATAAGAACAGCTCGTCATTTAAAGGGGCCAGGCTGGACAGCAATTACAAAAACAGGACGCCAAAAGGCAGCTCTGGATTCGGAAGCGGGTCAAGAAGCACGACTGGCGGCTAAGGGAGAGAATGAATAATGAATTTATATATAAATTTTGCCTCTTATTTAGGACTTGGACTGCTTTTGCTGACAGCAGGGGTAGGGTTATTCGTGCTTGCTACTCCTAAAATCAAGGAATTTGAACTGATCGGCAAGAGAAATGTTACTGCTGCTCTTTCTCTTGGCGGGAAAATGCTCGGACTCGCCATTGTCCTTGGGGCTGCGGCAGAATATTCAATTTCCCTGCTTGATATGGCAATTTGGGGGTCTATTGGAATTTTCACTCAAATCCTCGTGTTTTTTGTCGCCGAGGTTGTAACAATCAGGTACAGCCTTCAAAAAGCGATAGAGGAAGATAATCGTTCTGTCGGTGTCATTCTATTTTCACTTTCACTTGCTGTTGGCTGGATTGTAGCCAAGAGTCTTTCGTATTAAGGAGATTTTAGTGCCATGAAAAAACTGACTTATTTTATCCATGATGGAAAAGGCGGCTACGAACCTTTATATGAATATACGACCGCGACTGTTGGCATAGATGAGTTTTATGCACGACAGTTATGCACCTATTTCGTGATCAAGGGAAACCAATATGAATTAGTGTCGAATGAAATGAACGGGGAAGAAGAAATCCTGGTTCTTGAGGACCGTGGAAGGAACAATTCAGTCATTGACGAGAAAAATTATAGGGGATTGGGCATTCACGTTGAATTTCGCAGGTATAGTGAATTTGAGAATTACAAATTGCTATCCACTGTTCCTTGCCAAACCCATCTCGATGTCATTCGTTATCTTTTAAAGGATGTAACGGATGTCCCGGAAATTGGCCAAATGTTGGTTACTTCTACTGAAATTGATGAGGACCGGGGAGTATACGTTCTGTATGTGAAAAATTTGCATGAAAACGACATGGAATAGGAGGCATTCCATGGAAGACCATCGAAAAAGACGAATGAATTTCTATAGAGGGATCAAGAATTTCTGGCCTGACTTATATGGGGAAGAATACGCTTTATACGATGTAGCAGCAATTTCCCAGAACGAAGCGGATGAAATCAGGCTTTGTACTTCCAGAGTTGGAAAAGTGTTTTTCAAAATCTGTGACCTGCTGAGAAAGGTGGATAAAGATACCTTACTTGAGTTAGGATTTCCTCACCAAACCGTAGATTTTATCCGGCTAAAAACCTTGAATCCAGAAAGTGTCATTGCAAGACTTGATCTCATAAAAACGGATGATACATACAAATGCATTGAAATTAATGCCGATACTCCTACTTTCATCAAAGAGTTGTTTCACGTAAATGGACTGGTGGCAAAGAGTTTTGGCTATGGAGATCCAAATGAATCAAAAGAAGAGCAGCTAGCCGCAGCTATCAGGAAAGCCGTTCATGCCTCTGCAAAATGGGTAGCCGAAGTGGAACCATACGTCGTTTTTACAGCGCATGAAGATAATATTGAGGACAAGAACACTGTTTTGTATTTACAAGAATTGTACGGATTACCTTCAAGGTTTATCTCATTGGATAAATTAAGAATCCAGCCAGGAGAGGGCCTTTTTGATGAATATGGACGCAAAATTGACATTCTGTACAGGCAAACTTTCCCGATTGAGAGCATGATCCTTGATGAAGACCATTCAGGGAATAGAATCGGGCTCTGGTTGATGGATCTTATAAAAACAAAGAAACTGGCTGTGATTAATCCTCCATCTGCGTTCTTGTTGCAAAATAAAGCAGTACAGGCGGTAATTTGGGGAATGCATGAAAATAAGGATCCTTTCTTCAGTAAAGAAGAGCACCAATGGATACACCAATATTTTCTTCCCACGTATCTGGAAGCAGACTATTTCCTCGAAAAAAAAATCCCTTATGTCAAAAAACCGATTTTTGGGAGGGAAGGAGACACAGTTCAGATTTTCGATTCGAGCGGTCAATTGGTTCTTGAGGAGCAACAGAAAAATTACGATCAAGTACCATCAATTTTTCAGCAGTATATCAAATTGCCTTCTGTCCAATACCTATCTGAATATGGGAGACAAAACGGACATATACTGACCGGGAGCTTTCTTGTCTATGGTGAACCGTCCGCTTTTGGTTACAGGGTTGGCGGCAAGATCACAAACAACCTATCATGCTTTTTGCCGGCTGGCTTGATCGTTTAGGATAGGAGGTACATACATGTGGATTTTACAAAGATTATTCACAAAGATGATGAGAATCAGTCTGTGGAAAATCACACTGATTGTTTTGGCTGTGATCCTGTTAAGCAGTCTGATTATTAAAACTCTTGAACCTGAAACATTTCCAAGATATCTGGATGCCGTCTGGTGGACAATGACAACAGTCGTCACAGTTGGATATGGAGATTACTCTCCAAGCAGTGACCTCGGAAGGATTTTCACAATGGTATTGCTCTATACAGTTGGAATCGGAGCAATGGGCATCATAATTGGCAAAATTTTTGAAAGCCTGGCACTTTATAAAAAGATGAAGGAGGAAGGGGAATTGGCATACAAAGGCAAGGACCACTATATTTTGATTGGTTCCTCCAAAGATAAGCTGAAAAACGTTGTTGAAGAAATCCTGAACTCCAATAATAGATCTGATATCGTTATTGTCGACCACAGCAATGAATCACCGGTGAAGCATGAACGAGTCCATTTTGTCAGTGGCAACCCTGCAGAGGAAGAAGTGCTGATTAAGGCTAATATCCTGGAGTCAAAGTCAGTGGCAGTATTTACAGATGATCGTATCGGGCTGCCAGAATATGCTGATGGGAAAACTTTGCTTATTGCTTCAAGGGTGGAGCATATATCCAAACAGTCTGGAAAAAACATATACACAATCGCCGAGATTATGAAGGAAAAGCATATTGCACTGTTCGAACATGCAAATATAGATGAATTCATATTATCGAATGAATCAGTATCCAAGCTGATGGCCCAGGCGGCAATCTTTCATGGCTCAAGTAAGCTATTCAAACAATTGCTCAGTAACATGGAAGGTGAAAACTTGTATGAGGTCGAAAAGAAACCGCATTGGGGGACATACAAGCAGGCAGCGATGGAGTTGTTCGATTTAGGAGCGACGCTCATTTCAGACGGCCATGCACTTGATGTTGCCAGAAAGCATAATGAACCTATTCCAGACGGAGCAAAGATGTTTATCATCTGTGATGAAGAGACTTTTAGGAAAATCAGCAGTTGAAAATCAATAGAAAAGAAGCAGGTAAATGAAAGCAGCGTGTTTCTCGTTGCTCGTCTGGGAGATACTGGTTTTCAGTCCTTCCTAAAAAAAATCCTATTTTAGAGTTTAAAATATTCATGAATGGATATAATAATCACGCAAGGTTAAATTGCAATTTTCTTAAATCGCTAGGAGGCAACAATAGTGGAACGTGGTAAGGTAAAATGGTTTAACAGTGAAAAAGGCTTTGGGTTCATTGAGCGTGAAGGTGGAGACGATGTGTTCGTACATTTCTCAGCAATCCAGGGTGAAGGCTACAAATCTTTAGATGAAGGACAAGAAGTATCGTTTGATGTTGAACAGGGCCAGCGTGGTCCGCAGGCTACAAACGTACAGAAGCTCTAACTAAGGATATCCAAAACAGACTCAGTAATTTGGGTCTGTTTTTTTGTTTGAACAAGACCAAAAAAAAAACACATCCACGATGTGCGAGGCTTAAAATCCAAAAAAAGAACTAATGATGTTTTTCTTTTTGAATTTCCTTAGAGGTGAGAGCGACGATGACAATTCTGTCTTTACCTCGGTGGTTTCTTTTTCCCTCTCTGCGGCAGCTTCCTGCATGCTGATGATAAGATTCTTAAGAACGTCTATTTCATTCTGTAGCTCATCTATTTCCCTTCTGTGCTGGAGAATCTGATATGCAACCACTTCATCCGCCTTTCTTTCAAGCTTTTGATCAAATTCATCCATCCGCCTGACCAGCGGTCCAAGAGCCATCTCAGTTGATCCGCCTATTACGGTTGCTTTTCTTGGCTTTCTCCCTTTAATTTTTAAATCCTGAAGCAGAACACCGTTATTAAGCTGATCTTTGATATCTTTCAAGATTTCGATGCTCTCATCCGAAAATTGATAATGCCCTAGCTCTGTACGTTCCATTTGAAGGTTCGCCTGTTTCACCCAACGCTGTATCGTACTTGGCGAAACCCCAAGCAACTTTGCGACTGCACTAGTGTTCATGATCATCCCTCCCATAAAAAAATTTCGCTGTTATAATAGTCAATTCCTTTGTGCCTGACAAAACTAGTTGTCTTTCGTCAAAGATAGTGAAGAAGCAACAGAATATGATTGAAGAATCATTACTAGTGCTTAAAATCCTTTCCTAACAGTCAGATTTTTGTCATAATTTTACTGAATACCAAACAATTACACAAAAGGATGGTAATATGGTAGTAATTATTAGAAAGACAGGTAAATAGTATGAGGATAAAAGATAAAAGGTTTCTTAAAAGATGGTTAGTGGCTGGAGTGGTTCTTACCATGTTATACTTCGGCATACTCCATTATCAGATCATTCAACACGCTAATGAATCTGTGCCACAAAATGCAGATTACATGATCATTCTTGGTGCCCGTGTGAAGGGGGAAAACCCATCACTAGCGCTTCAATTCAGGATAGACTCTGCGGCAGACTACCTAAAAGAAAACCTAAACACAATTGCCATAGCTTCAGGAGGTAAAGGTCCTGGCGAGGATATATCCGAAGCAGAAGCGATTAAACGAGCTCTGATGGAATACGGCATCGAAGAATCCAGAATTCTTCTCGAAGATCAATCTACAGATACATATGAAAATATTCGCTTCTCTAAAAGGTTAATACCGAAAGATGCTGTGTCTGGACTTGTCGTAACAAATGATTTCCATATTTACCGTGCCGGCATGATTGCAGAAAAAGAGGGACTCGCGTTGAACGGACTCCCAGCTGAGACCCCAGTACAAGCAGTCGTAAAGTCGTATGCAAGAGAATATCTTGCATTGACCAAATATTTTCTGATCAATGCATTCAGATGAAATGATTTAGAGGGATTTGAGGTGTGTAGATGAACTTGACAATGTTTGTTATGAATTTTGTATCATGGATTCTGATTTTATTTATAGCTCTCAGGATTTACCGAGAGCAGGAAATTAAGCCAAAGATATGGAAGATGGCACTCGTAATTTTCATAGGGTTATTCTCATTTTCTATTAATCTTCCTTATATGGACCAGCAGATTAAAGTAGCTATACTTCCACTCGGAGTTTGGATTCTCTTTGCTCGATATAATAAAAGGAACGAAGGTACTGGCTGGTCCCGATACCGAAAATATGCATGGTTAGGATTCCTGGCTAATTATATTTTCCTTTTGTCAGCATTATTGAGTCCTCTGATTCAATCGAGCATTTATCCAAATGACAAGTTATCAACATACATTTCAGACATCAGTGAAGCATCCATCCTGAAAACTCATCCATCTGCGAACGAAAAAATGCTGGACGCAGAATCATTTCAATCTGAAATTCCAAAAATGGATAAAAAGAAAATTTCCAGCGATGCCTGGTATTATGATTCAATGGAGAACGTTGAAACGCAGGCTCAGGCCGATGAACGATTTGCATATCAAATAACCGGGGTAAAAGCCAGAATGGGCAGCGGGGTTCACCCGGTGATCTATGTAGAAGAGGATGGAAGAGGGATTTTAATTATAACACCACAGGAACAATTTTATTTCCGCTCAAAAGCCTCTTTTTTAAAGGAGGGGAAGTAGAATGGGAAATAAAAAAAGTATGCTGCTCCTTGGGGGGCTGGGGCTGACCCTATTGGTGATACTCGCTGGTTACTGGTTCTATTTCGCTCCCCCGGGTGGGTTTCCTGGCAAACAACAAGCCATTAATGAAATGATGAAGGAATTCCCTGAGGCAGACATAGAGTTGATTCAAGATATCATTTTTATTGATTCAAAGCATGTTCTGGCCCCTTTTATTACAAAAAATGAAGGATATGGTCTCAGTTTCTGGGAGTGGAGAAAACACAAGTGGGAATTTGCACGCATTGACACAGGTGCGACTCCTCAATTATGGAAAACAGACCCTAAAGATCCCGGGAGCTACTATATTATCTGGAATTTTCATCCGGATAATCAGCTTGCAAACCTGAACTTTTATTTAAAGAAAGACGGAAACTTCAGCATATCTGATGGAAAGCACCACTACTTTCCAAAGGTCCAAATGGAATTGGAAATAGAAGTAGGTGGAAAGTCCAGTTATGGTTTTACTAAAATTCCTGATGAATGGATTGAATTTATCACTGTAGAAAATCAGTTGACTGCTTCCAGTATGCCGAATTCGATTTTTTCTGATTTTTTTCCGCCTGAACAATACTATTTAGGATGGAGCTCCGTTAACAAGGATGGAAGCGATGAGTATCCGCCTTTACCAGGGAACTCACATGGTTTTGGGAGTGGAGAGAGCCATATTGAACATATCAGGTATTTGGATAAGAGGGAAATTTACCAATGATTTTCTCCAGGATTCTTTAATAGAGCAGAAAAATTTCATATTGAACTTAGTTGAAACTTTTATACCATTTTTATCGTACATATAGATGTACTGAAGGGTGGAGAAATGGATAATTGGCTGTTTATATTCATTGCAAATCTTTTTGGAGGTATTATATTATTCTATTTGTTAATGTTTTTATTTTCCGGGTTTGAAGTTGATTCTGCTTTGTTCGTGGGAATTTTCATGTTGATCCAGCTCAGTTTTATGACTGCTTTGATCTATAACTTAATGCACAAAGTTCAAAGGCTGGAAAGGCAAGTGGCCAGAAAGCTTGAATCTGGTGAAAAATAAGATTGTTTTATAAGAATTGGTTTGAAAAGGAGAATATATATGAAACCGAAATACTTGTTGAAAATCACAGCATTATTCAATCTACTCATTTTGTCTTTAGGGATGATTGCTGTACCAGCATTTGCGTCTAATGATAATGATGAGGATGCCATTAATGAAAAATATGGCCTTCCGATTGTTGTATACGGCGAAGCTCTTTCTGAAAAACAGAAGGATGAGGTCAGGGAGCTGCTGGGAGTGAAGGACCCATCAAAAGTTAAAGAAATAATTGTCACAGGAAAAGACCTAGTAAATTATATAGACGGTGACGAACATTCAAACATGTACTCGTCGGCGAAAATCACCAGGAAAGATACAGGAGAGGGACTGGTGATTAACCAGGTCACTCCGGAAAATATTACAGAAGTAACCGATGAAATGTATGCGAACGCCCTGTTGACTGCAGGAATCGAGGATGCAGTCGTGGATGTGGTTTCCCCGGTGAAGGTTACTGGTCACTCAGCACTCGTTGGAATTTACAAGGCGTATGATGAAGGTGAAGGAACAGAACTCAATAAGGACCGCACAGAAGTAGCGAATCAAGAATTGAACCTGGCGACAAAACTGGCTAAAAAGGATGGCCTTGATCAGGATAAAGTCAGTGAACTCCTGACTGAAATCAAGAAGGAAATTGCCGAGCAAAATCCGGCAACAAAAGAAGAAATCGAAAAAATCATTGATGATAAGTTAAAAACACTTGAGATTCAGCTAAGTCCTGAAGACAGGCAGCTCCTTATCGACCTGTTCAATAAGATGAGGGACCTGAATATAAATTTTGACAATGTAAAAACCCAATTAGAAACACTTTCGGATGATATCCAGAAAAGGATCGAGGAAGCAGTGGGTGATAAAGGGTTCCTGGAATCAGTCTCCAACTTCTTCAAGGAACTAATAGAAAGCATCAAAAGCATTTTTTCATAAAAACAGAGGAATCTTTCCTCTGTTTTCTTTTTCTTAAAACTATAATGAAAGAGGTGTTTCCATGGAGATCAGACAAGCCGAGGAACGGGACGCAGATAAGTTTGCAACACTAATGCAAGAGGTGGAAAGTTCCTCAGATTTTATGCTTTTTGGGCCAGGTGAAAGAAAGTTCAATCCGGACACTCAAAAGAAAATGATTCATGTACTTATATCCGAACAAAACTCAAATATCTTTCTGGCGGAGACTGGTGGTGAATTAACCGGATATTTAATCGCCAAAGGCGGAAGTGCGCCCAGAACAAAGCATTCAGCATATCTGGTAATTGGGATAAAAGATCTATATCGCGGAAAAGGGGTTGGGACAAGTCTCTTCACTGAATTATTGGATTGGGCGAGCGGCATAGGACTGCGCAGACTGGAACTAACCGTGATAACAAAGAATCAGGGAGCCATTGCATTATACACAAAAATGGGATTTGAAATAGAAGGAACGAAGAAGGATTCAATGTTCAAGGATGGACAATTCTACGACGAATTTTATATGTCGAGAATCCTTTAGACCAGGGGATTTTTTCAGGATTATAGCTTGTTGAGCGTTAGGCATTCCATTGATGCCTACTCTTAAGTGATTCCGGAGATTCAGGTCACCAATAGACTTCATTGGTGCACACTTTTATGGGATTCCGGAAAGTAAGGTCACCATTCCGCCGAAAATCATTGAGGTCCATCAAAAAACGCCTGACAGAAGCCAGGCATTTTTCCTTTCAATCTGATAGGGATAATGATTTATAAGATTATCCCTGATACCGTTCATCCCATTCTTCCCTTAACAACCCCATTTTGATTGAATCATAGTATTTTCCGTTATATAGCCTGCACTTTCTGATTCTTGCCTCTTCAACCATGCCGAGTTTTTTGCCGACAGTCAGCATCCTGGCGTTTCCAGACCAGGTGGTAAAACCTATGCGGGGGATGGGGAAAGTGTCGAAAAGATGCTGGATCCAGGCTATTAGAGCATCTGTTCCATATCCACCATTCCAGAATTCAGGGAGATAGATGACGATCCCGATTTCAAGCCACTGAGATGATTCGTGCTCCCAATAATATGTGACCATTCCAATGATTTCATCATCGACTTTGATTAAATATTTCCGATCATAGCCCTGTTGGATCAGGTTGCTCATCTGTTCCCTGAATTTTTCATATTCAATATGCCTCAACGGATAATAAGGAGCATCCCATTTTTTCCACTCGGGGTGTTCATCATTATGGATAAGGCTCCACCATTTTTCTAAATCATCTTCTTTCACCTTGCATAGTGCCACTTGTTCTCCGGGCAATATATCTGGGGTTTGCATGAATCCGTACCTCCTTAATTGAAATGAGGCTAGCAGTTTATGCTTAAGTATTTCTCTTTTATTCTATTATTTCCTGCGACAGCTTAAAAATACAATAAAAGTTTCAAAATTGGCACAGAAAAAAGAGACGCTGCTGCAGCGTCTCTTTAGTTAATTGCTTCATCATCTATAAATGCATTTTCATCATTAACTGCAAAGAAATTTAAACCAGCGGCGATTGCGAAAGCTCCACCAAGTAATACAAATGTAGTCATCATTATGTAATCGCTCCTGTCATCGTTTTGTTACTTGTAATATTCCCATATATAAAACTATTAAACCTGATATTACAAAAGAATGACAAATCAACCTAAAAAATTTAATCTAAGGAAGGAATTTCATATTTTCTACTGAATTATTAAGTTTGCTTGCGAAAATAAAAAGGGGGGACATAAAGTTGGAATTCGTCAGCAACAAGATGACCAGGGACCTTGCAGTAACAATCCTGAACTGGGTATATGACTCGCCTTATGAACTTTACAATAATACTGTCAGTGAGGAATCAATAGAGGAGCTCTTGAATGAAGGTTATCGGTCTGTAGTAGATCAGGCAGGTACATTAATCGGTTTTTATTGCACAGGACCTTCTGCGCAAGTTCCTGCAGGAAGAGAGATCGGAGTTTATAGTGAAACGGCTATAGATATAGGGATTGGCCTGGCACCGGAGATGACAGGAAAAGGTTATGGTTTTCTTTTCTTTTCTTTTGTATTGAAAGATTTGGAGTCCAGCACACAGAACCAGCCGTTTAGGCTTACTGTAGCGTCCTTTAATATAAGGGCCATTAAGTTGTATGAAAAAATCGGATTCATGAGGGAAGCTGAATTCAAAACAATGACGAATGATTTTATTACAATGGTAAAGCGCTGAAAAGATAATGCATTGCTGCTTCAAAGTAAATAGGGACTTTTTTTGAAAAAACAAATAAAAAATTTGATTTTTGTTAAATAATCCCTATATAATGAAAAAGCTGTGTGAAATTCCGGTTTCACAACAAGCATATATATAGATTGAAGGGGAGTATCAGAATGAAAAAGTTTTGGATTTTACTTGCTGCAATTACTTTTGCACTTGGATTGACAGGGTGTTCGGCGGACAAAGAAGCAGAACCCGAAAAAGCTGAAACAGAAACAGCCGAAAAGCCGGCAGTAAACCCTAAGAGCGCCATGTACAAATTTTACATGAGCATTGTGAACACAATTAACGAGGCAGATGCTGACTTGAATGCATATGAGGGAGCAGAGGAGCCTAAACCGGAAGAGAAGGCAGCGGCAAGTGAATCAGCAGCTGCAGTTGCAACTAAAGTTGAAGGACTGGAAGTTCCTGCTGAATTGAAGGATCAAAAAGCAGACCTTGAAGCGGCTCTTAAAGATCTTGCAGAATCATATAATTTGAAAGCAGAAGAGCTGAAGAAGGATGCTCCAGCATTGGAAGCAGCCGATGAGAAATTCGCACAGGCTGAAGAAAAGATTGGTGCAGCATTTGAAAGTGTTGACATGAAAAAGCCTTCTCTAGCAAAGGAATTGTAAAAGAATAAGAAAAGCTGTGCCAGCCGGCACAGCTTTTTCATTGTTCATCATTCGGCTGCTTTGATGGGTTTTTCATATTGAAATATGCATCCATCACGGCACGGCCGATTTTTTTATTCGCTCCGTGGTCAACACTGCCCTGATAAGCCCATGGCACGATGACCGCCATGGCGATTTCAGGATTTTCCGAAGGGGCATAGCCAACTAGGCTAATATTCATTGTTTCGATGAGTGGGTCACCTTTTACTCTGTACTGGCCATCATAAAAGGCCTCCGCAGTACCAGTTTTTCCTGCCGGTGAATAGGTGGCATTGCCAAAATATCGATAAGCAGTACCTCCTGGTTCCTGCATGACTTTTTTAAAGCCGGTGTGGACGCGTGCAAGCCATTGATCTTCCATATCAATATCATTGAGAACTTTTGGCGAGAACGATTTATAAACCGGTCCGACCAGATCGCCGTTCATTGCTGGTTCACGTATTTCCTTGACAACCCTTGGCTGCATCCGGTGCCCGCCATTGGCAATCGTAGAAATATACTGGGCTAGCTGCATATTCGAATAGGTATCATACTGTCCAATTACCAAATCCAGCACTTTACCGACTGGAGAGTTGGCTCCTTTAGCTCCGGTTTGTTCGCTGGGCAAGTCGATACCTGTCCTGATACCTAAACCGAATGAAGCGAATGAGTTTCGGATTGTATCCCAAACCTGTGGGTCCAGATTCAACGGTTTTTGATAGCGATAGACTCCATTCCCAATTCTGATTGCGGTATGGAACATATAAACGTTGGAGGACTTTTTTAATGCTTCGATATCATTCAAGACCCCTAAATAACTATAGGATTTTTTTATCGGTGTACCTTTAATGTCCAAAGCCCGATCATCGAAACTGGTCCAGGGACTGATTGCGCCTGTTTTATAACCAGTCAGGACGGTTGCTCCCTTGACAACAGATCCAACATTATAGGTGTTGATGATGTTACCTAATGCGTCATCTTGCATTTGGACTTCATTCGTTTTTTTATCTTTTACGATCTTTTTTCCTGCCATGGTCAATACTTCACCGGTATTTGGGTCCATCAGCACGACATAAGCACTGTCGAGCAGTCGGGTTCCTGGCGACCTCTTCGCTGCCCATAATTCTTTTTCAATGATTTCTTCTACAGCCACTTGCAGGTCCATGTCTATACTGAGAATTAAATCTTTACCGCGCTGGCCTTCGGCTACTAATTCTTTCTCCAGGAGAACGCCTGCTTTATCGGTGATATTTATAACCCTTTCTTTTGTTCCTTGCAAAATATCTTCATATTCTTGCTCAAGGTAACTCTTTCCTACCCTGTCATTTCGGGTATATCCGCGAGAAATGAAATAATCAATCCTGTCAGCGGGGAGACCTTCACTGCTAGTAGTCACTTTGCCCAATACAGGTTTGAAGGTTTCTTTATATTTATACTCGCGGTCCCAGTCTGTCGTTGCATTCACGCCTGGAAGAAGAGTCAGGTTTTCGCTGACAATGGCAAATTCATCTTTTGATACATCTTTATTTTTAATGATCTGTGGAACGAACTTATATCCGTTGTTCATGATGCTGAAAATGGCAAGCTCCTCAATGTCCTGTTCACTTAATTGCTTGAGATGATCCTCTGTAATCCTTTCAATCTGGAGTTTATATAAATCCTTGTTTTTCAGCTTCTTATTTCTGAACTGGTCCATTTCTTTTTCAGTTATAAGGTCTTTTGCTTCCTCTGGATGTTTGAGCATCCAGAAATCCTTCATATCTCTTTCACGGACTTTATCAGTATCTTTATCGATGATTTTGGCCAGCTTTCCTGCTACATCGAGCATTTCCTCCTGGGACGCACCTTCATTTGTATATGTAATAGCATTTAGAGGTTTATTGTCGACAATGAGCTCCAGGTTTCTGTCCAGCATTCTTCCTCGCGGGACCGGGTTATTGACCGTAACATCTTCTTTACGGTTGATTTCCCGTTTATAGTCCTCTCCATGGACTATCTGAACAATCCCGAGACGCAGGACAAGCAGTGAAAAAAGGATAAAAACAGAAAAGAACAAAACATTGACTCGAATGGGTGTAGTATTTTTTTTTGGTGTCAAATATCTCACATCCTATGGAATAATTCTATAAAACTAGTTCCTTGAATTTTTCAGATCTTCCCGACTTTCTGGGTTTGTTTAGTATTCAGGACTTGATGTATGGGTAAGAAGAACTGTTATAGACATAATAAGAAAGGGCTATTGCGAAACCATCTTTTACCATAAGTTTACATAACTTTTTACTTTGATGTAAAGGTTTTCCTGTTAAATAAAAGGAATCCCTTAATAAATTGGGATTCCTCTGGTATCTATAAAGGTTCTTCCGGAATTATGGCGTTACTATCCGTACTTGGAACTTTACGTTTCTCAATATCGATTTCATCTGATGAATAAATTAAGACGACCATTTTTCCGGGATAGGTTTTCGCCCTGATCAAGATTGGCTGGCTATGTTTGTTTTTAAAAGTAAAGTCCGGGCCATACCAGCTGACAGTCGCGTCTCTTCCAGGAGGGACATAAGGGACCTGCTTGCTGTGTGAGTATCGCTCAAGTATTTTCAAACCTGAGCGGTCTGCAGCATTGAACAAAGTCGAAGACACTTGGCAGATGCCTCCGCCGATTCCTTCCGATAGTTCCCCTCTCACAATAATCGGTGCGGGTTGATAACCACGGGAAGCTGTTCTTTTTCCGACAACTTTATTAAAGGAGAATATTTCACCAGGAAAAACGACATGGTTATTGATAGCATCTGCCGCAAGGGAAATATTATGGGTTCTTTCTTTATTGGCACTGTTGAAATAGGTTATGTAATGGCCAATTAGTTTAGTCCTGATGTTGGCGATTATTTCACTGTCGACCTTGGGATACACGCGACGTGTTGGAACTAAGATTTGTGAAGGCCCGTGATCAAAAAAACTTTTAGCGAACCTTTCTTTGAATTTTTTTTCGTCAAGAGTGTAGCCAACCTTTTCAGGTATGATATTTCCATAATCATCAAGTCCTGCATTCTTCGGTTCTTTTTTTATTTGATTGGAAAGTTGCATATTCAAGGTGTGAAGCAATGTATGGTTAAGAATCGGAAATCCGAACCATGGTATGGAAAAATCCGTTCGATGGACTTCCGCAACCGGCTCATCTTCCCAAATAATAGATATATCATCATGGCTGTCCGAGGTACTGCTCGATAGTATAAGTCCAAATGCAAGCAACCATTTCATAGAAATTCACCTCCCGTAATATTATGGTTTAATAAATTGGGTTTAATGTATTATGGGATTGATGGTGTTTAATGGAAAATGGAAAAGTGGAAAAGGAGTTTATTGAATTTGTCGAGATACAAACGTCAGCGTCAAGTTTTTTCCGAATAGCACGCACGATAGATAAATACATTTTTCGCTATCACTCCATCTCATTGCTGGGGTATTTTTTTTTGAAAAAGTAAGGAATTCCAAAAATTTCTAAAATAGCTATTGAGTCGGATGTTAATAATCGTGTAAAATTACACCATGAGTAGGTGGCTTTTAAAATCACCTTTCTCGCTTTTCTTAATTTTTCTTAAGAAATTATTAAGAAATTTCCCCCTATCTTTCTGGAAGAGGTTGGCATATAATTTAACTGTATTAATAATAATAGTACACTTAGTACAGATTGGGGGTCATTATGTTTGAGCTTGACCTGAGGAGCCGAAAACCGATATACGAACAACTGGTTGATAAGATGAAAGAGTTGATTATCAATGAAGTGCTCAAACCTGATGAACAATTGCCTTCCGTACGACAGATGGCACAGCAGTTGACTATAAACCCGAACACAATCCAGAAGGCATATAGAGAACTTGAAACACAGGGGTTCATTTATTCATTAAAAGGCAAGGGGAGTTTCGTCAACCCCATGGATACTGGTAAAGATATCGATAAAATACTGCAGGTAAAACAGGATTTGGAAAAACTCCTGAATGAGGCATTATACCTTGGTGTATCTGCAGAGGCACTCCATGAATTGGTCAAAAGCGTGGAAGCTACGAAAGGGGGACACGGGCAGGATGATTCAAATGATCGAAATAAATAAAGCATTTGAAAAACAAGAAGCTGTAAAAAATGTCAATATGACCATCAATAAAGGTTCAATCTATGGGCTGATCGGTTCCAACGGTGCAGGTAAGACCACCATCATTAAATTGCTTGCCGGCATTTACAAACAGGATTCGGGGAAAGTGATGCTTGAAGGAAATTCCATATATGAAAACCAGGCATTGAAGCAAAAAATCTTTTACATATCAGATCAGCCGTATTTTTTTCCTCAATATACAGTCAGGCAGATGGCCAATTTTTATAAAAGCATTTTTCCATCCTGGAATGAGGAAAGATTTGTAAAATTAGCTGAGGTCTTTGATTTCAGCATAAAAAAGAAATTGCACACTTTTTCAAAAGGAATTCAGCGGCAGGCAGCATTCTGGCTTGCATTATCGACGATGCCAGAAGTCTTGATTCTTGATGAACCAATGGACGGGCTCGACCCTGTAGCAAGGAAAAAAGTTAAAAACCTATTGATTCAGGATGTAGCAGATCGGGAAATGACCATTTTGATTTCTTCTCATAATTTGCGTGAAATCGAGGATATCTGTGACCATATTGGAATTTTGCATCAAGGCTCACTGCTTTTGGAAAAAGACCTTGATGACCTCAAGTCTGATATTCATAAAGTACAGGTGGCCTATAAGGGGGAAGCACCAGAATATCTTGGACAACGCCTGACAATGCTCCATTGCGAAAAAAGAGGAAGTGTAATGGTATGTATTATCCGGGGGAAAGAAGAAGAAATCGTAAAGGTCTTCAGTCAAACCCAGCCTGTTATCTTCGACCTGCTTCCATTGACATTAGAAGAAATCTTCATTTATGAGATGGGGGATATCGGTTATGCCATCAAGAATATCATTGTTTAATAATAAGGAAATGATCCTCCAGGTTGGAAGGAATATCGGCTGGATATCCGTCATCTATTTTCTTGCGTTATTCTTTGCCATACCATTAAGAATCATGATGAACTATTCCGGTGATGACTACCGCTATTTTACACCTGTAGAAGGATTATTCGACTTCGACTTTGCGATCCAGTTTATCATGATCATCACGGTACCTGTGGTGATGGCAATCTTTCTTTACCGTTTCTTACATGTTAAACAGGCAGCTGATTTAATGCATAGTCTGCCTTTGAAACGGGAACATATTTTCCACTTCTATACACTGACAGGGTTTGTGTTTCTGATTATCCCCGTTGTATTGAATGCTTTGATTGCGGTCATTATCCACAGTGCATTTGGGTTGGGTTTGTATTTCCAGCTTGGGGACATTCTCAGTTGGACTGGAATTGTCATTTTATACAATGCTGTATTTTTCCTATCCGGAGTATTAATGGCAATGGTTACTGGGATATCAGTGGTACAGGGAGTTTTAACATATATCATGCTGTTGTTCCCGGCAGGCTTTACCTTGTTGATTATCTATAATCTTGGTCTGTTGTTATATGGTTTTCCTAGTGATTATTTCCAAATCAGGAATATTGAATATCTTTCACCTATTTCGCATCTCGCTTTGCTTGAGAGTAAATCTATATCTGCTAAGGCCGTTCTCCTTTATCTAGTCATAGTGATAGCAGCTTACATATTGTCACTATTAATCTATAAAAAGAGGAATATAGAATCCGCGTCAGAAGCCATAGCTTTTAAAGGCTTAAAAAAGGTCTTTAAGTTCGGAGTTGTTTTTTGCATGACACTGCTGGGCGGCATGTATTTCGATGCTATGCAAAATGAATTCGCCTGGCTGATCTTCGGTTATGCTGCCGGAGCGACAATCGGTTATTTCGCTGCCGAGATGGTTCTGCAGAAAACATGGAGGGTATTTGGCAGCGGAAGAGGTCTGGTGGCCTATGCAGTCGTACTGGCAATCTTAATCATGATTACCCAGGCATTTGCTCCTTATGAGAAAAAGGTACCTGCACTTAATGACATCAAAAGTGTCATCTATGGGAACGGTATTTATTCCGATCCAAATGACCCTTATGCTCCAAAACCAATGTTCGAGCGGGAAAACATAGTGGCTGTAAGGGAATTCCATAAAAGTATCATTCATAATGAAAAAACAAATGAACAAGGAATGAAATCTCAAGAGTATTCTCTTTTTATCTATGAATTAGAAAACGGAGACAGGTTGGTCCGCCAGTATAGAATCAATCCGAACGACTATGTACCGCAATTAAAAAAGATCTATGAATCATCCGAGTATAAACATGCTCATAATCCAGTATTCAACATTAAAACCGAAGATGTTAATTCCATCCAGATCAATAAGAATATTACAGATGTGCCGTTGACGATTACAGATAAAGAGAAAATCAAACAGGCTATCTCCATCCTGAGGAAAGAAATTGAGCGGGAACCTTATACCGTGAACAATTATCCAGTCGGAAATACGTCATCGATTGAAATCATGTCCGGTATCAATAACTATGAAAATGTAGAACTAAAACAGTCTTATTCAAGCTTCATCAAGTGGCTGGAGGATAACGGCATGCTTGAGGAAGCCATAGTGACTCCCAAGGACTTAGACTATATTGTCGTAACAAATGAATCTATAAAATCAGATCAATTCAAAGAATATCAAGAAGAAGAATTATTAAATCGAATATTGAATGATGGAAATACGCTTAAAATAACGAACGATGACCAGCTGCGTGCCGCAATAGAGAAAGCAGGTTATGGGTGGTTTAATGAGGAACCTTATACCGCTGTTTTTGTCTACAAGAAAGGAAACCACAAAGAAATACGGACATTCAGCAGTAAAGATGTTCCAACGTTCATTAAGCAGTACTTTAAATAGGGTACTGTAAAGGCACAATGTTGATATTTTATTGGATAGCAAATCGCCAGTAACGAAATCAACAGCCTTGCTTTACAGCTTTAATAATAGACAAATAGAGACAGGAAAGGTTGAAGTTGAAATGAATTTCAGCTTCTGGGCAAGGGGGATCGATATGGCTTATATTGATTTTGATGAACTCTATAGGATACATGGCAAAAAACTTCAGCAAATCGCTTTCAGGATTACTAAAGATCGACATTTAGCTGAAGACGTGGTCCAGGAAACTTTTATAAAGGCATATAAAAAAGCTGATACCATTGTTGACGAGTATAAGATTGGTTCCTGGTTAGCGGCAATCGCAGCCAGGACCGCCATTGATTATTTGCGGGCAGAGAAGCGGAGAAGATGGCTACCATCCGATCAAAGCATCATGGAACAGATTTTTAGCGATCACGACGTTGAACAATCACTAGAGAAGGAAGTAGAAATACTTCTGTTCAAGGAGCAAATCCAGCATCTTCTATATCTTTTGACCCAAGAATATCAGCAGGTGCTTGTACTTAAACTCCAGTACGGCTTAAAGGAAAATGAGATCGCCAGTAAGTTGAACATCAAATCCGGGACAGTCAAAACAAGGCTGCATAGAGCCAGGAAACAATTGAAAAAAGTCATGTCAGAGAAATATCCAGCTTGATACAGGATTTAGGCGATGAAAGTAATCGCCTATGTTTTTCATCGTAGGTACCGGCATTTAATTACTAATATTCAATAAAATGTATGAGGAGTAGAGTTATGATTTCAATAAACCATTTGAGTCATGAATTTGAAATTGGTAAAAAAGGGCGGAAGACAGTCATCCCTGTTTTAAAGGATGTTTCTTTGCAAGTTGGGAAAGGGGAAATCGTCACCATTGTAGGCAGAAGCGGTTCGGGAAAATCAACACTACTCAATCTAGTCAGTGGCTTCATTCGCCCAAAACATGGGGAAATAACCATCAATGGGATCAAAACATCGACATTGTCCGAGGCGAAGTTTGCAGATTTCCGAATTCACCATCTCGGTTTCATCTTTCAAAGCTTTCAGTTGATTCCAAGTATGACTGCCTATCAAAATATTGAGCTGCCTTTGATTTTAAAGGGCGTGAAAGAGCAAGAAAGAAAACTGCGGACAAGCGAAATTCTGGATATGGTTGGATTGGCAGACTTTCAGGATCATTACCCCGGAGAACTATCGGGTGGTCAACAGCAAAGAGTGAGTATTGCCCGCGCTTTGATTGTCAATCCGCCGATCATATTGGCGGATGAACCGACTGGAAGTCTGGATTCAGAAACGGAAGAGGATTTGCTTAGGTTCATAAAAAAATTAAATAGTGAACTTGGCATAACCTTTTTAATCATTACCCATGATGACAAGGTTGCAAGGATTGGCCATCGGACCATTGAATTAAAAGATGGAAGAGTAGTTGAAGAGGTGATTGCAAATGAGGCTTAAAGATCAATTTCGTTTCGTCAGGCAAAACATGAAGAAGAACAGGACAAGGCTGTTCATGACCATCCTGGCCACAGCGATGAGTGTTGCATTCCTCATTGTCCTTGCTTCTGTAGGATTTGGGCTTCATAAATCGATTGTGAAAGAAACGCTGGAAAGAAGGATTGTGACAGAGATAGAAGTACCAGGAAAAGAAGATCCTCAAAATGGATTTAAACAGCTGAGCGAAAAGGATATTGCATTTTTTGAAAAAATTAAGGATGTTAAAGCTGTTACCAGAAGGAAAAACCTCCAGGATTATCAGTTTGAAGTTGGTGAACACCAGACCTTTGCGCGGGCAGTGGTTGCCGATATGCCTTCCGAAATGAAGTCCGGGCTTGAATTATCAGATGGGCATCTGCCGAAATCAGACAATGAGGTGCTTGTTGGCTACCATTTTGTTGAAGATTTGCGACCTAACGGAGATGCAACAGAAGACATATATAATGAAAACGGCCAGATAAAAGAAGAATATCAATACAAAGGTGAACTTGTAGGAAAGAAAATCATCATGAACGTAATCAAGTTTGAAGATGGCAAAGAAATAAAAGAGAAGCTGCAAGTTACCATTGCAGGAATCCGTAAGAAGCCCACGAAGGAATGGGTCTATGACAATGTGGTATTTGTTTCCGAAGGGGTCCTTAAGCAAGTAGAGGAGTTTACAGGAACACCGCGGGGAATGATGAAGGACCCGAACAACCCAGACATGGAACTGCCAGCAATAGCGGCTGACCAGTTTGACGAGGTTAAAATATACGCTGAAGATATGGAAGCAGTAAAAGATATTACAGTTAAGCTTGAAGAAAACAATTTTCCATCCTATTCGGTCATTAATGAATTGAAGGATGTGAATGTAATGTTCACGATCGTGAAGGCTGGACTTATTTTCATCGGAACGATTGCCATCATCATTGCCTCGATAGGAATTTATAACACAATGACCATGGCCGTTACAGAAAGGGCACCAGATATCGGAATCATGAAAGCGATCGGTGCCAATCCAAAGACAATCAAAAAGATCTTCATACTGGAAAGCAGTTATATCGGCTTGATCGGAGCAGCGATCGGCACGCTCGTAGCCTATGTTATAAGTATAATTGTTAATTTTGGATTGCCGATCATCATAAAGCATGCATTTGGTGAAGAACCGCCCGAGGGCTTGATATTTAGCCATATTCCCTTTACACTGCCAATAATCAGCTTCATAATTTGTTACCTTGTCACAATCCTTTCTGGTTTGCGTCCAGCACAGAGAGCTACAAAAGTAGATGTGCTCCAGGCTTTGAGAAGAGAAGTATAACAGGATGCGCTACATCTTTATAACTCCTGACCAGGAATGAATAGATTTGTTGCCTTTGGAAAAATCTAAACCTATCGACCATTTTACAGGGGGATAGGATATGTCAGTCATTGTTATTCAAACATTTGAATTGAAACAAGATAAGTTCCCGGACGGGATCAAGAATCTGCGCTTGATTCAAAATTTCCGGAACGAACAGTATGACCATAGGGTGGAGCTTTTGTCGCCAATATCAGGAGAAGATCATACCTATGCATTAGTTTCCACCTATGAAGGGTTAGCGGAAATGGAGCTTCAAAATAAGAAAATGTTTGAAGATGAGGAGTATAAAGAGCTAGTTGGTGAATTCTTTCTTGAAAATATCGTGCAAGGAAGCATGTATACACAGTTGTATCGCACAATGACTGGATTGAGCAAGGAATCGGATACCGATAAAGGCAAGAATTAACTCTAAAAAAGTCATTCCTTAGGGAATTGGCTTTTTTTTTTGCCTTATCACTCAATACATAATATCAGGTGGATTCTCTAATGATAATACTTATCGAGAAAGGGGAGAAAGGAATGGATTTTTTTCTGCCATCTGTAAAATCCAAAGGCGGGGATCACTCAAATGAAGGAGATTTAAAATGGTGGCAATTGTCCCTTATCGGTGTGGGATGTACGATCGGCACAGGTTTTTTCCTGGGTTCAGCCATTGGAATCAAAATCACCGGGCCATCAATCGTCATCTCATTTATCCTTGCGGCTATTGGTACTTACCTGGTCTATAATTTATTGGCAAAAATGACAGCCGAAGACCCACAGGATGGTTCTTTTTGCTATTATG
This sequence comes from Cytobacillus oceanisediminis 2691, assembly GCF_007678455.1. Taxonomy (GTDB): domain Bacteria; phylum Bacillota; class Bacilli; order Bacillales; family Cytobacillaceae; genus Mesobacillus; species Mesobacillus oceanisediminis_A. The sequence continues at coordinate 64,470 of NZ_VEEP01000011.1, forward strand.
CCAAAAAGGCTTACGGAAAATGGGCTGGGTTCAGCTGCGGCTGGAATTATTGGAGTTCCAATATCCTGATTATGGGAAGCCAGCTGACCGCTCTTTCGATCTTATCCCAATTCTGGTTTCCCCATATCCCTTTATGGATTTTTGCAACTGGTTACGCAGTTCTCTCAATCGGCGTTGTCCTAACCGGAAATAAAGGTTTTGATAAGGTTGAAGATTTGCTTGCGGTTATTAAAACGGCAGCCATCATCATGTTCATCCTTATTGCTGCAGCAGCTCTTTTCGGATTGTTCAATCTTGAAACGCAGGAAGTTTATATGCCGAACTCAGTAGATAAACTTTTTCCTGGCGGACTAAAAGGCTTTTGGTCATCGCTGATTTATGCTTTTTACGCATATGGAGGAATAGAGGTAATCGGATTGATGGCGACAAGATTGAAAAATAAAGAAGATGCCCCAAAAGCGGGTGTGATCATGCTGATTTTACTGGTCATTGTGTACGTGCTTTCATTGGGCTTTGCTGTCATTCTGGCTGCACACGGAGCTTTTAACGATAAGGAAAGTCCATTTGTAACTGCCATGGGTCAGTTCAAGTTGGATTTCTTTCCGCATGTATTCAATGCTGCAATCATTCTCGCAGGTTTTTCGACTATGACAGCTTCTTTATTTGGTGTTACAACCTTGCTCGTCACACTGGCCGAGGATGGGGATGCTCCGAAGATTTTCTCCAAGAAAATTGAAAAGTGGAAGCAATTGCCGCTTCCATCCCTGGGACTTGCAGTAGTAGGACTGATCGCTTCCATAATTACCGCGTTGCTGCTTCCGGGAAAAATATATGAGTATATTACTACTGCCGCAGGAATCCTGATTCTATTCAATTGGGCTTTCATTATCCTGTCGGGGCTTAAATTAGTTGAAATGAAGGTATGGGGGAAAACACTCTCCACATTGGGCATATTCCTTATTCTTGCTGCAGTTACAGGAACTCTGGCTGAGAAGAGCATACGAATGGGTTTCTTTATCAGCATTATTGTTGTTTTGTTAATTGGATTGATCTCTGTTGTTTTGCAGAAAAAAGTATGGAATAAATAGAATGGAGAAAAATAATATAAATCTTAAATATTGGTGGAGATGGAGTGGGAACACCTTAGAGCCTGGCCTTGCTGTATACCATCCTTGGGGTAATATATGAAATGCCATTTACTAACGTACTATTGATTTCTCTGATCCTTATTATTGCTTCATACTTAATAGGGGACTTATTCCTTCTGTCAAAGACTAATAATACGATCGCAACATTAGCAGATTTCGGACTTGTCTTTATGATCATTTGAATAATAGGAGAAAGCTTGACCTATGGAGAGCGCCTATTGCTCCCATCCTTAATAGAAGCTGGCGGAATTGCCGTAACTGAATACTTTTTCCATAAATACGTATCCCGAAGTGTTTTGGAAGTTGGCGAAAAGTATAACAATGGAAATTACCGATACAAAACAGAGGCATCTGAAGAATTATACCCTGTCAAACCGGATGTCAGAAGCGATGAGGATACAGGTAAATAAAGAGGTAAATAAAGAAGGCCGCAAAAAGCTGTGCTTTTCAGCTCTTTTGTGGCCTTGTTGTTTCTTCAATCTTTTACATATACGGTTTCCGAGCTTTTAGCGACCTTGAATTCCAGTACATCAAAAACAATGCCATAGATGAATGAAGTCAAGAACATGGAACCAAACATATCCAGGATATAATGCTGTTTTACAAAAAGCGTCGAGATGATGATCAAAGATCCCATTAAAGGTATGAAAATCCTGTGGATGATATGCTTGTTTTGAATGTGAAGACTGCCAAGAATGATTGTGAATGTAGTCAACACATGGATACTAGGGAAAGCATTAAAGGGTTGATCGTGGCTATAGATCATTCCGACAAGGTCAATGAGGATCCCATCTCCTGTCAATTCCGGTCTTGGAACGGTTGTTTGAAAGAAGAAATAAATCAGGAAACAAATCAATTCTCCCACAACAATCAGAGTCAATGTCTTTAAATAAACTCGTGTTTCCTTATACCAAAAATACACCAAATAACCCAAAATAAAACCGTACCAAAAGATATAGGGTATAATAAAAACCGGAAGGAAGGGAATCATTTTATCGAAGTCAGTTGAAAGGATTACTGCCTCCCTTGGATTGTTGTTTATTAATTTGTAAATCATGCCTAATACTGGCATGACCAGTAAAAATAATAGATAAGGCAGATCTTTCTTTTTATTTTTCATGTCCTATCCCCTTTGCTGAATTGCTGATGGTGTATAAATACCACAAACAGTCCATTTTAATCCCCATTCAATTTTTACCTTTTCTGTAATCACTTATATAGACGATTTTCATAGGCTTTAGTTCCACAATTCTTAACCAAATCTATTTTTTATCTACAAGCGTGATTTTTCATAACGGTAATGGAAAGTTCCCCTCAACTGCTCAACCAGTTAAATAAAAACTCTAAGAAAATTATTCTCTAAAAAAAAGAAGCTTATAAAAAGAAGGGAGACAGAGAAAAGAGAGAATAAGTGATTGGATATCGTAAATTTCGTATGGAAATATTAATACTATCTGAAAAAATAAAAAAACCTTGATATATTATCAAGGTTTTTAAGCGTCCCAGAAGAGATTCGAACTCCCGACCTACAGTTTAGGAAACTGTTGCTCTATCCTGCTGAGCTACTGGGACAAGATTAGAAATAAAGTTGAAATTTGAGAAAGTAACTAGATTAGTGTGATATCCCGTCCACATCTCAGAATGAATTCCAAGAAGCGGCTCGATGTGGACGCTGAAGCCGTTTCGATGAAGCGGATTCGAACGTACTGAGCTACTGGGACAAGGTATATTGGTTTTGAATTTCAGCGACTTAATTATTATATGATGAATCCAGAAAAATTTCAAGATGATTTTTCCTGTAAATTTTCAGAGGGCAATCAAGAAGCAGATGATCTGGCTTCTTGATTGCTGTTCAATGTTGTTGTTTTCGATGAAACAGGCCCATTACTTCCAGGGTTTCTGTTATATTCACAAATGCCTCAGGGTCTATTTCTTCTATGAGTGTTTTGACTTCGGTAAGTTCATACCGGGATATGACCGTAATGATGACATTGCTTTGCTCATTGGAGTATCCGCCAATAGAGTCGATAACCGTCACACCGCGATAGACATTTTTAAGAAGATGCTGTTTCACTTCCTCGCCTTTTCTGGTAATGATCATTAAAGTAAGCTTCACATGATGTGTATGAACTTTATCAATCACTTTTCCCAGAACGAAAATGGAAACAAGGGTATTCAGTGCTGCATCCCAGCTGAATAAGAAGCCTGATAACAAAATGACGATAGAATTCATCGCAAACAATAATGTTCCCATTGGAAAGTCCTTTCGTCTGGCAAGGAGCATTCCAATGATATCAAATCCGCCTGATGAACCTGATGAGCGAAAGATAATACCTATTCCCAGTCCGACAATAGCACCTCCGAAAATGGAAGAAAGAATCGGGTCCTTAGCGAGTTTAAATACAGGTATAAAATAAAGTGCAATTGAGATGGTAATGACTGAAAGGATTGTATAAATGATGAATTTTCTCCCTAATTTCAAATAACCAATAACAAGCAGGGGGAAGTTCAACAGGAAATTGTAAATGCCCGTATTTATAGATGTGAGCATCGATAAAATGATGGAAAGACCACTGATTCCACTGCTCATGATTCCATGTGGAATCAGGAAGAGGTTGAATGCAAATGAAACGATGAGTGAGCCAATAATAATTCCAGCTGTCTTCAAGTAGGACGCCTCCAATAAATAGTGTGTGAGAAATATTATATCGGTGAAAATAAAGAAATGGATTTAAAAGTTTATTTTAAATTCATATATTATTTTGATTTAGAAGTGCTATTTTCAACCAAAAATCGAATGATGAAAATTATATATCTGCCAGAGAAGGGAAAAATAAGATGATTTAATGTTGGAGGTGAGCAGCTATGGACAATGATTCAGTCAGGGACCTGGTAACCGTAAGAGATGAGATGGGAAATGAGAGACAGTTCGAAGTAGAAGCATTGTTTGAAATGAATGGACTATCTTATGCGATGTTGAGAGAAGGGGAAGAAACTGTGGTAATGAAAGTAGAGGACCAAGGTGAGGACCAATTTCTCGTAGGACTTGAAAGTGAAGGTGAAAAATCCAACTTGCTAGATGCCTATCAAATTGCTGTTGATGCAGCACCAGCGGAAGAGTGATGGGGCTAACAAATTACTTGATGATAAACGAAAAGCCCAGATGTTCTCTGGGCTGCACTTTTTTCCCTGCGGTTAAAATAATCACTAGTGGATATTTCGTTTCTTGAACCTTCCTCCTCGTACTTCAGCAATGTTACCTACAGCAAGGAAGGCAGTTTCATCCAGCTCTTCGACAATTGATTTTAGTTTCGCTTCTTCCAGACGGGTAATGACACAGAAAATTACTTTCTTGTCATCCCCGGTGTATGCTCCTTCACCTGTTAAATAGGTTACACCCCGGCCAAGCCGAGCAAGAATCGCTTCGCCGATTTCCTTATGCTGGTCACTGATGATCCACGCTGCTTTTGATTCATCCAGTCCAGCAATCACAATATCAATTGTTTTAAAAGCGATGAAGTACGCGAGAATCGAATACATTGCACGATCCCAGCCAAACACAAATCCTGCGGTTCCAAAAATGAAGATGTTAAAAAACATGATGACTTCACCGACTGAAAATGGGAGTCTTCGATTTGCGAGGATTGCCAGAATCTCAGTACCGTCCAGAGATCCGCCGTAACGGATGACTATGCCTACACCAGCCCCGAGAACGATCCCTCCGAATACGGTGGCAAGCAGCAAATCTTCTGTAAAAACAGGTACTTCATGAAGAAAGCTGGTTGTTAATGAAAGAACAGTAATCCCCAAAAGGGTGGAAAGTGCGAATGTTTTTCCAATTTGTTTATAACCAATGAAAAAGAAAGGAATGTTTAATACAAAAATAAAGAGGCCGAGGCGCCAGCCTGTTAAATGAGAGAGGATAATTGAAATGCCAACAATTCCGCCATCCAAAATTCTGTTTGGGACGAGGAATTCCTCAATTCCTACACCCATCAGGACAGCTCCCAAAATGATGAAAAAGATTCTTTTAGCTAGTTTTGTTTTTGTAATGCCCTTATGCTGCTGCCGGGCAAGAACTGCTTCTTGACTGCTGTTCATTTGTTCCCCCTTAGTAGAATCAACCGTTTGAATATATAATCTATTTTATCATAAAAGATGTAAATGTACTGTTTGAAAGTATGTTTCTATTTAATGTGTGAATCTTCAATAGTTCTTATCCAGTCAGTAAGTAAGCCAGTAAGTAGTTCAATTTTCCAGGGTTGAAATGTCATGAATTGGGTACAAAATAGGAAGGTAAATGCTTTTTTAAAAAACGAAAAGGTGATGTATTGAATTGAATTTGACTTTATTCATTGGAATATTTCTGTTGATGCTTTTTCTGATCGGCATGGTTGGCATCAAATTGATTAAAATTCCAGATATATTATTATATATTTTACTTGGACTGGTATTATCATTAGTTATTAAAGAATCCAAAGTAATTGAAGTGGCAGGGGAGATTGGATTAGTCCTGCTGTTTTTTATTCTTGGAATGAAATTCCCTGTAAACAGGTTAATATCGAACAGTTCCAGGGTTTGGAAGGGCGGCTTGCTGGATGTGGTGCTGGGGGTTTTGGTAACTGCTGTGATCAGCTCGCTGTTCGGACTGGATTGGGTATCATCCTTGATTGTAGGTGGAATTGTCTATGCTACCAGTTCGTCTATTACGGCAAAACTGTTGGAGGACAAGAACAGGACTGAGAATAAAGAATCCGAGTTCATGCTTCTGATCCTGGTTTTTGAGGATTTGATTGCTCCCGTCCTTGTAACAGTACTTATTGGACTCTCTGGAAAAGGATTGACGGTTACTGATTTTTTAATAATTTTAGCGAAGATAGGCATTCTCGCCGGGATTGCCGTGTTCTTTGCAAAGGTTGTCTTTAAAAAGGCGGAATCAATTCTAAAAGAAATCAACCAGGACGATATATTCATCGTTTTGATTACCGGCATTGCCCTCACCTACGGAGGAATTGCCATAATGCTGGAGCTATCAGAGGTAATCGGTGCCTTTCTCGCTGGTATGATGCTATCTGAGTTAACAATAAAGGACAAGGTTGAAAAAGCAGCATTGCCAGTAAGGAATATATTCCTTCCATTCTTTTTCCTGAATTTTGGTCTTCACATTGAATTGACGAGCGATATTCCTTATTTAGGACTGCTTGTCGTGCTCGTTCTGTGGTCGTTGATCCATAAATTGATTGTTGGGTATATGGGAGGGCAATGGTTTGGCCTGTCAAGAAGCGATTCGCTAAAAGCGGGGCTATCGCTTACTCAGCGGGGTGAGTTTTCCGTAATCATAGCTGCACTTGCAACTGGAGAGTTAAAGGTTTTCGCCAGTATATATATCTTGGTTATTGCTTTTATAGGAACAATTTTGTTCCAGTTGGCACCAAGGTTAAATACATTGATCGTTGATAAAGTTAAAGAAAAAAGAAGTTAAGCATTAAAGGGTCATCCCTTTAATGCTTTTTTATGTGGCCGGTACTTGGCCGGAATAATCCCTTATTCCAGTATTTCTTTTACACGCCCAACCTGACCGTCCTCAAGCCTAACCTTAATTCCGTGTGGATGTGTGCCCGAATTGGTAAGGAGATCTTTAACGACTCCCTGAGTGAGTTTTCCTGTTTTCTGGTCTGCCTTGAGAACTATATTTACTTTTAAACCAGGTTTGATGTCATTTCGATTTTTTCCATCTTTACTCTTTGTCATCAATCTTCACCTCACTTCATTTCAAGTATTCTATTCTACCATCTTTTGCTTTATTATATAGGAAAAAAGCAAAGAGGGATTGCCTTGAAGGTTGGGAGATTGCCATGGTTGATTTTTTTTGTTCTTTTGTTTGCCGCCATACTGATTTATTTTCAACAAAATCAAAAAGAAAAATACGAAGGGTTTGATCTGATTCCTGAACGCACTGAGGATATTCCGCTATATAAAGGGCTGGAGGCAGATAGCCCAGTCTATAAAATAGAGGGAAATCATTGGAGTGAGGTCATGAAGTTTTACGAGGAGGAGCTCCCGAAAAATGGTTGGAGTTTAATTATGCAGCAGGCCTCGTCAGATTCCAATGAGGATGGAGCTGGCTTCACATCAAGCTGGGAAAAGAAAGGGACAGATTGGGCATTGTCAATCAGCGGGTCATATTTCATAAATATGGACCAGACGGAGGTCACATTCGATAGAACAGTACCAATAAAAGCTGCAAAATGGGTCGAATCTGAAGTGCCTGAGGTCTGTATAAATGAGCAGCCAGACCGAAGTGGTGATTGCTTCAAGATGACTGACAAAAAAATAATCAGTCAAATTGGAGAAATGATCAATGAAGCACCAGAAGCAGGAAATCAGCCACTTTTATATAAAGAGAAAAGCACTATTATGTTTGGAGCTTTGACTATTACTGTCTATTATGACTTGGATAACGGGATTTATTTAGTTTCAGATAAGGGAACAAAATGGATGAAACCAGAAAAAGAGTTTTTTGAATTGACCCGAATTTCAAAAGAATATTAAACGTGTGATTAAATGGAAGTTGAATCTTGTTCGTTACTATTTAACTAGGCCGACCCGATTATTTTCTATTCACTGTTCAAAATAACGATTTAAAAAGAGATTATTTTTCCCTTAAAGTGTATCCTATTGATAGTAAGTAATAGACTTTTATTAATATGAAGAAAAGGGAAGTGACCTTTGTGAATCCAACAGCTGCGGTGGCAAATGAATTACAACTAAAAGCCGAAACAATCGCAAAGGAAATGGTAGATTCAATAGTTGAAATTGTTGGTGTCGAAATCCCAAAGAAGGAAATTGACCAGGCAATTGTTGTTTATACTGAGTACCTTGGGTTTCTTGGTGACTCAATCAGGAATGCAGATGAAACCACTCCTCATGGGTTGATTGAATGGAGCAAGGACAATGGAGAGAGGGAAGCTGCAAGAGGAGGACAAATTTCTGACATACTTCTCAGATATCCGCCAACAAGAATAGTGTTTATCGATAAAATGGCAGATATAAGTCTCAAACATGGTGTAGACACTGAAGATTTAATTTGGATCAATAAAAAAGTAAACAATATGCTTGATATCAGCATTAATGAAACTGTATTTGCCTTTGAAAGGAAAGCTTCGAAACTGATGAAGGAAGTCCAGGACGAAGTGGATATCTTGTCGGCCCCAGTGGTTCCGGTCCAGGAGAATATAGCCGTCTTGCCTTTAGTCGGAAAAATGGACCATGATCGGGCGAGACTAATCATGGAACGGGCGATTCCACAGGTTGCTCAGCAAAAGGTTCAATCGTTGATCATTGACTTTTCAGGAATTGTCACGATAGATGCAGCGATTGCCAAGCATATTTTTGATATTCATAATGTCCTGCGGTTGTTGGGAGTGGAATCGTTCGCAACTGGGATGCGCCCCGAACTAGCACAGGCTGCGGTAGAAGGTGGAGTTGATTTCTCGAGGATCAATACATTCGCAACTGTAAAACAGGCAATTGACAGCATCAATAACCAAAATTAATGGTTTATAGGAGGATGGATTTGAATAAAAAAGGATCAAATATTAAATTAATTGCACTCGATATGGACGGAACTCTCCTCAATGAAAACCATGAGGTTACAGATGAAAATAGACAGGCAATCAAGGAAGCTGAACGAAGAGGGGTATTTGTGGTACTCAGTACCGGACGCAGTCTCAAAACAGCGCGAGATTATGTTATATCCCTCGAATTATCTTCTTATCTTGTGACAGTTAATGGTGGAGAAATATGGGGACCAGATGGGGAGCTCGTTGAAGTTAATCCGGTCGATACAGAACATATCCAATGGATGTTTGAGCTGTCTAGGAAGCACAAAACGGGATTTTGGGCTACAAGCAGTGAAGACGTTTGGAGGAATAACATGCCAGAGGACTTATTTTCACAAAAGTGGCTCAAGTTTGGCTTCCATATTGAAGAGGATGAAATCAGGAAAAGTGTATTAACAGAGTTAAAAGAAAAAGGTTTATTTGAAATAAGCAATTCCAGTCTGAAAAATATTGAAGTCAACGCATTAGGAATCAATAAGGCCAAGGGCTTGCAGAAGGTCTGTGAATTATTAGGGATTTCAATGGAAAACGTGATGGCCGTTGGAGACAGCCTGAATGACATTGCAATGATCACTGAGGCTGGATTGGGAATCGCGATGGGAAATGCCCAGGATGTTGTCAAGGAAGCTGCGGATGATGTTACAGGTACGAATCGTGAAAGCGGAGTCGCTCAGTCAATTCATAAATGGGTGCTCGTTTGAAGAGAGGAAGCAGTTGCACTGCTTCCTCTCTCTGTTTAATATCGTCACACCTTAATCTCACTTCCGAAGTGTCTCGATATATTTTGCCTGAAGCCTTTTGATTGAATATCCTTTACCATGGCCTTATTTTCAGATATTTGTACAACTGTCCTGCCATTGATTGCCTCAGCGAAAACCTTCTCAACTGATGATTCTGTTACGCCCTTCCCGATTTCTATTGTTTTAGGAGCAGAATGTGTTGTGACCACATTTCTAATTTTTACATTGTCAGCATGATTATTGCCTCCGAAAACCTTGATGTCTGAACCAGCGTTTGAAAAACCCCTTAGTTCTATATTTTTTAGCATGACATTTCGGGCTCTGTACTGGATGGCCAAGACAGGTTCGCCATTATAGTCATAGGATGGATCGCCAATTGCCGTGAAATGGTTGACGGCAACGTTTTTGTACGCAGATACAACCATGGCTCTAGGTGCTGAATGGGCATATAGTTCAGTGTAAACCGGATGGATGGAGATGATGTTGGCTGCTGTTATGTTAATGGCTGTTTTTGATTCAGGATCATTCTCCTTGTGATGGCCAATATGCCGAAAATTATAAGATCTATTATCGTTCACGGATAAATGGCCTATAATGACAACATTATTTGCTGCAGAAGATGTATGGTGGGCCTTAATTTCAATACCGCCGAAGCATCTGGTGGTAGAGTTGTTCAATAGCCATACATTTCTTGAACCATCATCTATTTCTATTCCGTTGGAGTTTGAAAATCCTTTTTTATGTGCTTTTCCGCTTGGATCACTCATATGGCAATTTGAAATGAAAATGTTATCGCTATGATGAGTGGTAATCCCATCATCGCCAAAACCGTAGCCTGTCAGATTGTCCAGCCAGATAAATTCACTTCCGCCCCTTGCCCGGTACCCATCTCCATAGTAATTGTAGAGAGGTGACGAAATGTCGAAGCAATGAAGCCCGGGGTTGATTCCTTCAACATCCTTTACCCAGCCGTATTTTACATTGGCATACAGCAGGCAGCTGGAGTGGTTTCCCCAGGTGCTTGTTTTTTCAACATTTCCGAGCCGTTCAACATTCCAGTCCAGGGTCATTCCGCTGACATAAATGTTGCGATTTCCCGTTCGGTGATGTTTATTCGTTACTAGCCTTTTTCCTTTTGGGGAAGAGTCATGAAGCTTGATGACTGTTTTTCCCTTTCCTGCGCCGACAAGGATGGTATAGGATGGCAGTTTTATCTCCTTCACGATAAATATACCTTCTGGTACATATACCTTTACATGTCCACGTCCAACAGCCATCCTGAAAGCTTCGGTATTATCTGTCTTACCATCTCCGACCGCTCCGAAGTCTTCAATATGAACCTCCCGATTAATTTCTTTTACGAGGTGTTTATACTCTTCATTCAATTTTCCTATCCAATCGGGAAAGACATTTCCATTTCTGTCAACAATCGTGTCATATTGAACAGCGTCATCAAAGGCTGATTTAGTCTGGAAAACTCTTCTTAGGCTAGTCTGGAAATTAGTGAAAATAGACGATATTTTTTTATTTGAATTCATTAATAGAGGCTTGTAATCCTCGCTGACTTCTCTGAATAACTGGTTAGTTTCACTGATCAATTGAACCATCGATAATTTTTTCCCGGAGATGCGTGAGATCATTTCAGCATTTTTCCTGGGGTCATGATTTCTTTCTAATTTCAGCATCTTATTCCCACCTTTTAAAAAAGCTGCTAGAATATTATTCCCGATGGAGGGAAAGATAACCTCTTTGTATGTTAAAAACATGATATTTAAGAGAGTATTAAGACCCAATGAGTTTTTATCCTGCCTATCAAGGTAATCATAGAATAGATAGATTTTCTTTTAAAAGAAAGTGGGTTTTCCATGATTACTTTAGGTCCAAGAGTGCTGAAAACTGGAATCGCAGTTGCCCTGGCCCTCTACTTAACAAAATGGATTGGATTAGAGCCGCCGGTTTTCGCGGCAATTGCAGCTTCGTTTACAATCCAGCCATCGATTTATCGCTCCTGGAAACAAGTTTTAGAACAATTCCAGGCTAATTTGGTCGGTGCGCTCATCGCCGTTGCCTCCATATATTTATTCGGAAACAACCCTGTTGTCATCGGCCTGGTAACAATGATTGTCATCATATTAAGTCTGAAGCTTAAAATGGAAAGTTCAATATCCTTAACAGTTATCACGGTCTTAATCATGATGAGTTCACAGGAATTTGAAGGTATCATTACAGCTGCCAACAAGTTCCTGATTGTCCTTGTAGGAATGGGATCGGCATTTCTCGTGAATCTCATCGTTTATCCGCCTAATTTCAATAAAAATTTCACCGGTAAAATGGATAGCAGCTTTAAAACATTGTCATTGCTGATCAGGACGGCAATATCCAATGAACTTACCGAAAAAACTTTTCAAACACAGTGGGTCCAATTGCGAAAAGATATCGCTAAATTGGAAGAACTATATAAAATACTCGACGAAGAGAGAGAGAAAATATCAAAGTTCAAACGCCTTGATGTTAGGGAACTGGTCGTGTTTAAACAAATGCTGGCTTGTCTTCATCACGGCTTGAGACTCCTTGATATCGTCGAGGACCATTTCTTTCAGAGCCGGCCACAGCAGGAGGAGAGCAGAGAGTTTGATGATCATCTTGAAGAACTAATCCAATACCATGAACTGATTCTCCTGAAATACTCTGGCAAAATCAAGGAATTTAATGTAGATCAGATTGTCGAGGAAAGCGGGAATTTCCTTGAAACAATCATGGAGGATAAAGCAATGGACCGAGATGACAGACTGCGTCTGACGATAATAGGTTCAGCTATTTATGATTATGCCTTTCAACTCAAAAGGCTCGATGATTTGATTGATCAGTACCAAAAAAGAAAAATATGAATGGATTGAAGGAAATAAGCAAATAGACCGGCAGAGCCTAAAACAAAAATAAGAATAAATAATCCTTATTTGCATTAAGTATTAATATGTATGACCACAAGAATGCACTCATTGCATTCTCACGTGTAAATACAGGGAATTCATTTTACTTCTAGGAGGGAATGCATTGGGCAGACCAGCAGGTTTTTGGGTAAGACTAGGTGCGGCAATTTTGGATGGATTAATTATCGGTGTACCACTTTCAATCATTAGTTACCTGATAACAGGCAACGCGGAAGACAACATATTTACTTCCACAATGAACTTGGTATACACTGTTCTTGTGCCAGTAATATGGTCTGGCTATACCGTTGGAAAGAAAATTGTAGGGGTAAGGATCGCGAAAGTCAATGGCGAAAAACTTGGTTTTGGGACGATGCTCATGCGTACAGTAGTCGCTGGGCTTGTTTATCTATTGACTTTAGGGATTGGTGTAATTGTCAGTGCCTTCATGGTAGGTTTGCGCCAGGATAAAAGAGCGATTCATGATTTTATTGCTGGAACTTATGTAACCTATGAAAAACCTGATGAAATAAATTATGAACAGTAATACCATTAGCGGCTTTAGGCACCTGGGATACCAGGTGTCTGTTTTTGTGTAGAAAAGCCTGGATTATGGTAGTATGATAGATTGAAATAGATTCCGAATAAAGAATGGGAAGTGAACCAATGGGTCCAATTATGTTAGGTGTTTTAGCTGCCTTCTTTTTTGCTTTTACCTTCGTCCTTAATCAGTCAATGGAATTATCAGGTGGAAGCTGGATATGGAGTGCTTCATTAAGATACATATTCATGGTCCCGTTCCTATTGGCAATAGTAGCTGCAAGGAAGAATTTAAAGTCATTAATCCAGCATATGAAACAAAATCTATTCCCGTGGTTTTTATGGAGTTTTATTGGATTTGTCCTTTTTTATGCACCCCTGACATATGCGGCTGCCTATTCTCCAGGATGGCTGATCGCAGGTACATGGCAAATCACGATTATATCAGGCGCTTTTCTCAGTCCCTTGTTTTATGAAATAAAACAGACAAACGATGGTTTAGTAGCTGTCAGAGGAAAAATCCCTTTTAAGGGACTGGGGATGTCCGTTGTCATCTTATTGGGCATCATGTTGATGCAAATCGAACATGCACGGCAGATTCCTCTCCAAATGGTATTGCTTGGAGTGATTCCAGTCTTGATTGCATCTTTTGCTTATCCACTTGGCAATCGAAAAATGATGGAAGTTATTAATGGAAGTCTCGACGCCTATCAGCGAGTGCTTGGAATGACTTTGGCCAGTCTGCCATTCTGGCTCGTTCTTGCTGTTTTTGGTTATGTTACAGAGGGAGCTCCATCCATGAGCCAAAGCCTGCAATCCCTTCTTGTTGCCATTGCCTCAGGAGTAATCGCAACCGTATTGTTTTTCAGGGCAACAGATTTAGTTAGGGGGAATATGGCCCAACTTGCTGCTGTCGAAGCAACCCAGTCAATGGAGGTTCTCTTTGCGTTAGCTGGTGAATATTTAATCCTTTCGATGCCGCTGCCTTCTCCTTTATCCTGGGCAGGTATTGGACTTGTCATGCTTGGGATGGCATTGCACAGCTACTCTACGCTTAGCAGAAAAGAAGAAAAGCTGAAAATAAGTGCTTAATCTGAGAACAAGTTATTAGTAATTTAGCACTCTTTAAAAGAGGTGGATGCGGGATGCAGTACAAACTTACTGAACAAATGGAAAAGGCATTGGAAATCGCGGAAAAAGAGCGCAAAGGTTCTTTAAGTCCCTGCATTTTGCCCGGTCATCTATTGCTCGGCTGCCTGAACGACGGTTCGTTCCCAGTCTGGGAGGCAAAGCAAAAAAGCTTAATTGACCCTTCGTTCGTGAGGGAATCTTTAATTCCTCATGAAGAGACGATGTCGTATGAGTTTTGCCAACCATTTAATCTGCCAGTCTGTCTATCAACAAAACTGGTACTCAAGCAAGCGGTCAACTATATGAAAAACTACAATCAAATTTTTCTCAATGAGGGACATGTCCTGAAAGCACTGATCAAGACAGGGCAAACAAAAGGATTATTAACCAGGGATCAGGAAAATGCCCTTTTGAATATAGCAACTATTTCAAGGGACATGATACTATCTTTAAAAAGATACAACTCAACCGGAGGAGAATACAAATATATCAGGATGTTAAGTAATCAGGACGGGGAAAAACTGATTCGTTTCATCCAAGAAGAATTCGGGTCCCGATGGACGGACTCGATTCAGCAATCCATAGTACAGCAGAAATCATCTATATGTGTTGCCATGGATCAGGATGGGGAAGAGATTGTAGGGTTTGCAGCCTTTGACATTCAAAAACCAGGCTTTTTTGGACCGATGGGCGTTGTAAAGAACAGAAGATCGAAGGGCATTGGAGAGTCATTATTGCATTTTTGCCTGAAAGAAATGAGCAAGATGGGCTACAAGGAAATCATCATTGATCAAGCCGGACCGATTGAATTTTATGAAAAAACCTGTAACGCTAAAGTGATTCCCTCAATCGACTTAGACTGCTATTGAGACCATTATATGGTCTTTTATTTATGACCAGCTGTTACTTATTTACTATATATTCCAGCATAGTTATAATGCTTTTTAATCATTTTAATCTGAAAAGTATAAATATTCAAAATAATTAAAGGTTTTTACAAAATTTTGCAGTATTTCTTCGGTAATTAAATTTTCAGGGGGTGCAAGAAACTTGGGAAGATTATCGAAGCAAAAGACTGCTAGAAAGCTCTGGGCGGTAATACTGGCCTTCATAATGGTATTTTCGACTTTTTCATCACAGCTAGCCATTGCTGCATCACAGAAGCCAGCTAGTTTTTCAAAAGAAGAACTCGTACTGGAGAAAAAACGGGAAAAAGAATATGAATCAGGCAATACAGGAGAGAATGAAACTGAGTCAGCAGACCATAAAGAGCTGACGAACCTGTTAGATGGACTGGGCATTGAACCGCCACCATTGAAAGGTGATAAACAAACAGCTGCTGAAAAGGAAAAGGATGCTGTTCTCCTTAAAGCCTTTGAAAGGGAGCAAGTAATTGATGTCATCATCAGGATGAAGGACCAACCTGATCTCAATAAGATTTATCCCCAGGTAAAAGAAAAGAAAAACCGGGCAGAAAAAATAAAATCAATTCAAGACCACCTCAAAGAAAAAGCGGACAATTCCCAAAAGGGATTACAACAGGCACTATCAGCAATGGAGACAAAGGGAAAAGCCAAAAAGAAAGAGACTCTATGGATTATCAATGGAATAACCGCTTCCGTCACAAAGGAAGCTCTGGATGAACTGAAAAAACGTGAAGATATTGCGGAAATCTCCCTTGATGAAACCCTCAGCTTACCTGAGGTGACTGTGGAAGAGTCTCCCCCGCGACTGCCTGAATGGGGACTCGAAAAAATCTATGCTCCTAAAGTGTGGGGACAATACGGGTTAAAAGGAAAAGGGATTGTTGTTGGTATCATGGATTCCGGAGTAGATGGAAACCACGAAGCTCTAAAGAAAAATTACCGCGGTCGGGACGGAAACGGTCAGTATTCCTGGATTGACCTGTCAGGTCAGGGGTATAAAACGCCAAATGACGGATTTGGCCATGGAACACACGTAGCGGGTACTGCCGTTGGCGGAGGAGACGGAGAGCCGATCGGCGTAGCACCTGAAGCTGAATGGATTGCCGCCAAAATTTTCAACGACGGCGGTTCGACAACACTATCAGCCATCCATCAGGCATTCCAATGGTTCATGGCTCCAGGCGGGGACCCTTCAAAGGCTCCGGATGTGGTCAATAATTCATGGGGGAATGCCAATACTTATAATCTCGAATTTTATGAAGATGTCAAAGCATGGGTATCAGCAGGGATATTCCCAGCTTTCGCAGCTGGAAACGATGGCCCTGGCTCACAAACAATCGGTTCACCGGGAAGTTTTCCGGAAACTTTCGCGGTCGGGGCAACGGATATTTATGATCAAACAGCTTATTTCTCAAGTCGGGGTCCGGTTTTTTGGAAGGATGAGAATGGAAATGAGCAGAGACTTATCAAACCGGATATCTCTGCGCCTGGCCACAAGATCTATTCAGCATGGCCATCCAAGCGAAATGAAGGAAAATACAATACAATCAGCGGTACTTCGATGGCCACTCCTCATGTCACAGGGGCAGTCGCGCTTTTATTGCAGGCGAATCCCAGCCTGACAGTCGACCAGATAAAAGAAACACTTAAACAGACTGTCAGAGTTGAACCGCATATGGGTACTCTGCCCAATGATTCCTATGGCAGCGGAATCATCAATATTTATCAGGCTGTCACCGAAACAGCCTTTGCGGGTGAACTTGCCGGAAAGCTTACAGACAAGGCTGGAAAGCCAATACCAGGGAAACTTGAGGTTGCAGAAGAAGGGCTGTCCTATGACATTGGCAAAGATGGAACTTTCAAGTTCAAAATCAGGGAAGGCAGCCATAAGGTTAAGGTCACTTCCTTTGGCTATAAGGATTTGCAATTCACAATACAGCTGAAGAAGGGCGAAACAGAATCTGTGAACTGGGTATTGGAGAATGCAGATACTTTTAGTGTAAAAGGAAATGTATCAATTGAGGACGGGGAAACAATCCCTTTTGCCTTTGTAAGGGTAAAAGGAACTCCTCTATCCACTTATCGAACGGATGCAAGCGGAAAGTTTGAGGTCAAGAATCTGCCAGCAGGAAAGTATGTTCTGCAGATTTCGGGTGAAGGAATAACTGGCCTGGCAAAGGAGATAGAAGTCAGCAAGGATCTCTCTCTTGAACTGAAGGTCAAAGCGAACGCCACACTGACAAAAAAAGAATGGAGTATGGCGAATGGGAATATGCACAGGAATGCAGTATCCGGAAATGCCATAGACCTGGATGCGCTTGTTGAAGGATGGAACTACGATACAGGAGGTAAAGGAAAAATTTTATTTTCCACTCCTGCAACAGCCAAAGGGAAATTGATTCTGGTTACCGACAGCGGGTCTGTTATTGCAGTGGATACTGTAACCGGAATAGAGCTATGGACAGTGAAAATTGGAAGCTCGAATAGGTCTTCACCAACGATAGAAGGAGACAAAGTCTATCTTTCAGGCGGGCAGGACGGAAAGATGTATGCACTCGATTTAAAATCAGGCAGCATTGTATGGACTGCAAACACAGGTGCAATAGGAGTCTATGAATCTCCTTTATACATTGATGGGACACTGTTTGTTGCTTCCGATCTTGGAGATCAAGCAAAGCTGATTGCGTTGAATGCTGAAACAGGCAAAAAGAAATGGATCGTCGAACTTGGAGGCCCTGCCTATTTCGGGCCAAGTGCAGGCGACGGGATGCTATTTATCGGCAGCTATGATAATCAAAAACTAAGAGCTCTTCGTGTAGAAGACGGAAGCGAAGTATGGAGCAAAACTCTTGTAAATGAAGGAATTGCATCCAAGCCGGTATACGATAAAGGAACACTATATGTTGCAGGTACCAATTTCAATACAGAAGGCGGCACACTTTATGCCCTTGATGCGAAAACGGGCGAAGAAAAGTGGAAAGCAGGCGGAATTGGAGATACTCAGGCTGGGTCTCCAATCGTCTATGAAAATATCGTTGTGATCGGTTCAGCTGTACAGCCTGCATTGCGCGCTTTTGACTCGAATACTGGCGAGGAACTCTGGAACAACCGGGCTGTCGGAACGACGCTGAACAATGGTTCTGTATCTGCTAATGGGCTTCTGTTTTTTGCAGGCACAAGCGGAAACCTATCTGTCATTGATGTGTATACCGGTGAAAGATTGAAGGATTTCAGCCTTCCAGTTTACAGTACTTCTGGTATACCGATCCTGCCAGGACAAATTTTCGTGCCTTACCAGAACGGTGTTCAAAGTTACAATTCACCAGCTTCTGTAAAAGGGACATTGAAAGATACAGGTGGGAATGCCATTAAAGGTACTGTTACTGTTGCCGAAACAGGAAATTCTATTGAAACAGATAAAAATGGAGAATTTCTGCTAAAACAGACTCCGGGAGATTATACGATCCGGATTTCATCTTACGGCAAAAAGCAAATTACCGAACAAGTTGGGTTATCTTCCGGGTATGTTTTAACAAAAGACTATGAACTTGAAGATGCAGCAAAAGGGTCAATCTCCATCCTGGTAAAAGACCAGCGAACTGGCAAGCCTGTAGAGGGAGCAGGGATTGAATTGAAGGGCTCACCAGTGAAAGGTCAAACAGACAGCAAAGGGTTATTTTCAGTTGAAGAAGTGTTTGAAGGAACCTTCACTGTGTCGATTTCTATGAAAGGATTTAAGGCTGGCAGCAAGGAAATCGTTGTAAAAGCCGGTGAAAATGCGGATATGACATTCGAATTGCAGCCAATTGATATTGCGGTCTTGAATGATTACAAGAGCGAAATCACCACCATGCTGAACGTTAATGGGTATACAGCTGAAGAGCGGGAATGGGACGTGATTGAGGAGATCGGCCGTTATAAAGTGATTTACTTGAATGGAGGCTATGGTTCAGATGGAATCAAGCCAACAGAGGCACAGTTTAAAGATTTAGTCGATAAAGCAGAAGCGAATGATGTCAGCATCATCTTCACCGACCAGTGGGGCTCAAATTATGGGTCCATTCATCATTTGAAAGACTTCTATAATAATCCTAAAGAGCTGGGCCATGATTATGATGTTGGGGAAATCAGAATCCAGGTTGAAGCTGAACATCCTATTTTCAAAGGATACAAAGCGGGGGACAGAATCAATGTGTTAGAAAGGAACGCTGATTTTGCCTGGTTCAACCATTATTCTGGAAGGACAATTGGAAAAATCGGAAGCACCGATCAGGGTTTTGTCGGGGCGGGTATCGCTTATAATGCTGTCTCCGAAGACAGTGCCCATTTATTGTTGTCAAGTCATGCTACAGTTCCGTGGGAATCATCGAAAGCATGGCTGCGAGGACAGCAGCAAATTTTGTTCAATAGCATTGACTACCTGTATAACGTGAAATATGGAAAGGTCACTGGTAAAATAACCAATTCATCCGGACAGCCTATTGAAGCATCTATCGAAGTATTGGAAACTGGCGTAAAAGCGGAAACTGACGAAAACGGAAGCTTTACCATTTTTCATGATGAAGGAACCTTTAAGCTGGAAGTGCGTTCGAAGGGATTGGGATCCAAGTCAGAGACAATCACAGTAGCCAATGAATCCCCAGCAACTGTTCAAATCGCACTTGGTGAATCAGAAAAAGGTGTCCTGGAAGGCAGTGTCAAGGATTCAGTATCTGGCATGGAGCTTTCCGACGTCCTTGTTTCTGTGAAAAACCAGGCGGGAGAAATAGTAGAACAAGTACAGACCGCAACGAATGGACGTTATAAAATATCAGGATTAGCGGAAGAGGTATTTGAAATTACTTTCAGCAAGGAAGGATACATCACGAATAAGCAAAGCATTGATGTAGCACGTCATACTGGAGATTTGGATATCAAAATCATCCCTATGCCATCTGTCGGAGTTGTAGGTGACTACTATTCAACAGATAAAAACTTTAAGGCATTATTTAAAGAAATCGGGGTTGAAGTCAGGGATGTACAGCCTGCAGATTTAATTGAAAAGATGAATGAGTTTGATGTTATTTTCTTCAATGATCCGAGTTCATCAGCTATAAACGATGAGATGTTTGCTGCTGCCGACAAAGCACAGACCAGCCTGATCTTTGGTGATGCGGTATGGGGTGGCGGAATCAAGCAGCTCGTGAGTTACAGGAATGATCCAAAAGAGCTGAAAACAATAAGGAAAACGACAGAAGCGGCTCAATATAAAGTTCTCGAAGAGCATCCTGTCTTCAATGGAGCAAAGGAAGAAGAATTGGTTGAAATCCTGTCCCCGGCTGCCAGCTATATCGGATATTTCAAGGACTACAGCGGTTATCCTCTGGCTGAAATCAAGCATGAAGGTTCTGATGTCCCTCATGGTCTTGGCATGGCTTATAAGCCACGGTCGGCCGGAAGTGCAGAATTGCTGATGAGCGGCCATGGTTTTGGTTATTATCATGGAGCGAAAGACTACACCGAGGAAGGAAAACAGCTTTTGATCAACTCGGTATTATGGGCAGCCAATGTCGAGTATCCCGTAATCAGCGGGAAGGTTGTCGATGAACAAGGCAATCCATTGAAAGCGGATATCAAAGTAAAGGGACAGCCGTTCCAGACCCAGTCAAGCAACGAGGATGGGGGCTTCACGATCGCTATCCTGCCAGGGGAATACGAAATTGAAATCAGTGCCTATGGGTATGGTGCAAGAACAGTGAAGGCTAGTGCAGAAGTGGATAGTGAACCAAAGGAGGTTATTCTTTCTCCAGCTGAGAATGTCGGAGTGATTTCTGGAACAGTTGAAGATTCCATGGATGGAAATGCGCTAGAGGGTGCCAAGGTAACCATCCTCGGAAAACCAAGAGAAGCAGTGACAAATTTGCAGGGACAATATGTTATCACCAAAGTTGAGCCGGGAGATTACACAGCAAGGATTGAAAAGGATGGATATGTACGCCAGGATGTCAGCCTGAAGGTGACTGATAAACAAAAAGTTTCCCTGAGTGTGAAATTACGTCCTTCACCAACAATAGGAGTGATCGTGGACCTGACTGCTTCGGGAACATCGTATAAGCAGTATCTTGAGGAAAGAGGTTACAAGGTGTTGTACCTCAATTATCAGGATATAGAAAAATTGGATGAGGTGGATGTTGTTTTCGCCAACTCGGATTATGCACCGAGCCTCGTCCCGTCAAAAGAGGATTTCCTCGCATTCCAAAAAGCCCTGGATGAAAAGCGTAAATCGGTCATTTGGACTGGCCAGGCTGGCGGAAGAGGTTCCATTCGCTATTTGCAGGAATTCAACCAAGATCCAAAGACAATCTTTGAACATAATAACAAAGCCGGAGCACAAGGGGTTGTACTTGAAGACCATCCATTGACAACAGGATTCAACACAGGGGATATTATCGAGATTCCAGGGAAATCGGGTTACTATTATGGCTTTGACGGTTATTCAGGTAAAACTGTCGTAGACTTCTCGCATACAGCAACCGGAGAAAAGGGCAGCATGGTCGCATACAAGGGCAGAACAATCGATTCAGTCGAAATCCTGCTCGCCAATATGACAATCAGCCATGTTTTCAAGCCGAATGATTCCTTTGACCCTGCAAGGGAGCGTCTCTTGAATAATGCACTGAACTGGGCACTCGACGAAAAAGACGCCATTGTCGGTGAACTCCAGGGTACTGTCCGGAATGAAAATGGACCAGTCATGGCGTCGATTATAGTAAAAGAAACGGGCAAAATCTATCAGACAGATGACAAAGGCAATTTCTTTGCTGCATTTGAGGAAGGAACCTATTCGCTGACTGTGGAAGCTTTTGGTCACGAATCAAAAGATTTTACCATCACAATTTCCAATGGTCAGGCAGTGACTGAAGCTTTCGCCATCAAACCTGTCAATTCCGGTATTCTGGCAGGTAAAATAGTTGATGCATCTACTAAAGAAGAGATTGCCGGGGCAAATGTCGAGGTAATTGGCACACCAGTGACCGTGAAGACAAATGAGGAAGGGAATTATCAGACGACACTGCCTGCAGGAACTTATGAAGTTAGAGTGATTGCGACGGGCTATAGCCCGATTTACCAGTCAGTCGAAATTACAGAAGGGCAGCAAACTGATTTTAATGCCTCTCTTATTGAATCCGAGAAGATTGCTATTCTTGCCAACCCTGCTCAGAAGGATAGAATCATGCCTTTCCTTGAGGCAAATGGGTATGATAGTGAACTCTATCCTTATAAAGAATACGAACGGTTGATAGAGAATTTGCAAAATTATAAAGCAGTCATTGTCAATGACACTTACATGAATGAAGATCGCTTCAAGGCTATGGTTGAGAAGGCGAACGAGAATGAAGTCAGCATGATTTTCACTGCGAATTATGGAGGGACAATTGGTGATCTTAGCAACGCTTACGGTGATCCGGAATCCCTTGAAAGAAGTTACGTTGATAGAGAAATCAGTTTGAAAGTGGCAGAAGATCATCCTATCCTGAAAGGTTTCAATAAAGGGGATGAGGTCCAGCTCCTTGTAAATCCAAAAGGTGTTGTGCAGTACTCGGTGTATTCAAATTATAGTGGAACAACGCTTGCATCTCTGACGAATCCGAATAAGGGGGAGCTGGGAAGCACGATTGGCTATAAGTTCAGTTCATCGAATAGTGTCCACATCCTGCTTTCTGCACTACAAATTAGTGCATATGGCCACCCGAACGATCGCTGGACTGAAAATGCTAAAAAAGTATACTTGAATGCGATTGATTATGCGTTGACAGCAAGCCAGGGAGAGATTACTGGGGAAGTCAAGGACAGTCAAGGGAAGCCGATTGCAGGAGCTTTTGTCACCATTGAGGGAACCAGCCACAAAACGACAACTAATAAAGCTGGCCAGTATAAATTTGGCATTGGTGTTGGTGAGTATAACTTAAAAGTCCAGGCAAGAGGCTTTAAAGAACAGACCAAGGAAGCGAAAGTCGAAGATGTGGGAAGCAGGGTCGAGCTGCACTTTACCCTTGAAGCAATTGATGGATCAGAATTGAAGGGTGCCATTACATCCAAGAAAAGCAAGAAACCGATAGCTGATGCACAATTGATTTTGATTCCGAAAGATGAGCCGGACTTTAAGACCGAAAGCTCCGCCAAGGATGATGGAACCTATCTATTTAAAGATTTATTGCCTGGTGACTATACTCTGCAGGTAACTGTCGATGGTTACCTCAAGGAAAGTTTCGAGTTCACTATAGGCTCAGATGATTTGGAATTTAACCTGGAATTGAATCCATTTGAAGCAGCCGTGCTTGGAGATGTAAACGGAGCACTGTCAAAGCTGCTGAATGAACAAAAATTGTATGCAGAAGAAAAAGGCTGGGACATCCTCGGAAATGTCGAGAAATATGAGATCATCCTGGTCAATACGAACAAAGGTACTAGAGAACAGTTCCAACAGCTGATAGAAGAAAGCGATGAACATAAAACCAGCTTGGTGTTCACAGGAACATGGGGTGTCGATGAAGGTTCCATTCCAGTGCTCAACGAGTTAGTGGGAAGTCCTGAAATCGATCAGCAAGGGTATAATGAAGGCGCTGTTTATATCGATGGAGTGGATGGACACCCAATTTTTGATGGCATTAGTTTTGATGAGGACGGTCTGGTCAAAATCCATACCGCAAAAAGTCCATACTCAACTTTCAAAAATTACTCAGGTGTACCACTCTCGAGCTTATATATCGATAGTGAAAGAAAAGGTAATTCGATTGAGTTTGAATTCAGAAGCAAGGAGCATATGCATTTGCTGATGTCTTCATTTGCGGTCACCAATATAATCGGACCTGATTATGGATGGACGAAGAATGGGCGAAAATTATTCGTAAATGCATTGCGCTGGTCGAAGGATGCAGAGCAGGAAATCCCTGAAGAACCATTATGGGATCAAGAAGAAATGATGGTGAAAGGAGAACCTGCCTTGGTAAAGGGTACAGCAACCAATGGCACCTCTGTGAATATCTACGAAAAGCGCGGAAACGAAATCTTCCTGATTGATTCTGTTAAAACTGGACGTGACGGAATCTTCCAGGCAGAACTGAATTTGGATAATGGTATCCATACTTTGATTGCAGAAACTGAAAACTACGCAGGTAAAACGAAGGCAATAAAGGCAATGAAATTGATTGTGACCGGGAAACCTGAGAAAAAAGACAAAGCAAGCTGACAGCAAAACTTATAATTTAAAGACCAATTCATATTGGCTCCCTTTCTGGGGGAGCCTTTTCTTTTTGAAAAGAGCATTTAAGGGTACTATGATAATGTAATACTTAAACTGAAAATTAAGGATTTTGAGCATCAAATTTTTTAATCCATTTTCAGTCCATATGCTTATCATTTCACAAACTGGGTACTTTTGTGATAGATTAATATTTAAAATATTCTCACAAGTTTTAGGAAGGTGACAAAATGACATCAGGAATTGAAGTAAATGACAGCAGTTTGCCATTGCGCCGGGATGTGAAAATGCTTGGAAACATCCTTGGTGACATACTTGTCTATCATGGCGGAGTGGAATTGTTTGAAAAAGTAGAAAAGATCAGGGCAATGTGTAAAACACTCAGAAATCAAAATGACCCTGAAACATACACGGCTTTAAAAACGGAAATTGCAGGATTGTCTGTTCCGATGAGAAAAAATATCATTCGCGCGTTTTCAGTCTATTTCCATTTAATCAATGCAGCAGAACAAAACCATCGGATCCGCAGACGCCGCGACTATCTGCTCGATTCGGACATAAGCACACAGCCAGGTTCAATAGAAGCAGCCATCCTTTCACTAAAAGACAATTATATATCCTCCGATATTATTCAAAATGTCATCAATGCCATATCGTTGGAATTAATCATCACAGCCCACCCTACAGAAGCTACTAAGCGCTCAATCCTTGAAATACAGAAAAGGATTGCGGATATCCTTAAAAGCCTTGATAATCCGCTGTTATCCAGGAAAGAGCGTGAGAAGGTAGAGGAAAGCTTATTCAATGAGGTTTCTGTCCTGTGGCAGACAGATGAACTGAGAGACCGCAAACCGACAGTCATTGATGAAGTCAGGAATGGACTATATTATTTTGACAAGACATTGTTCGATGTCTTGCCTGAAATCCATCAAGAGGTGGAAACTAGTTTGAAAGAACATTATCCGGAACATGAATGGAAAGTCCCTCATTTCCTGCGCTTTGGATCTTGGATTGGCGGTGACAGGGATGGGAATCCAAATGTCACACCTGAGGTCACATGGGAAACATTGCAAAGACAAAGACGCCTTGTGTTAAAAAAATACAAAGCTGTATTAGTTGATTTGATGAAACGATTCAGCCATTCAACTACAAGAGCAGCTGTAAGTGAAGAATTACTGGAATCCGTCAAACGGGAAGAAGAAAAATACCTTGCCGACGATCAAAAATGGAATGTTGAAGGCGAGGTGTACCGCCGGAAATTCGCGGTCATTATTCAAAGGCTTAAGGAAGCAGGCAAATCAGAGATTGGTTACAAAGCATCAGAAGAATTACTCGATGACCTTCTTGTCATAAAACGAAGCATTTATCAGCATCACCCGGTACATCATGAACTGAAAACATTACAAAAATTGATCAGACAAGTACAACTATTCGGATTCCACCTTGCCACGCTTGATATACGAAACCACAGCGGCGAACATGAAGCGGCAATCGCCGAAATATTGAAAAAGGTGGGGATCACTCAAGATTATCCAGCACTATCAGAAGAGGGAAAACAGGAACTGCTTGTCAAACTTCTGGAAAACCCAAGACCACTGCTGCTGCTTCACGAGGATTACTCAAAAGAAACACAGGAAATGATCGAGGTATTCCAGATGATCAAGCGGGCGCATCAAGAATTCGGCAAACGTTCAATTTCCGTTTATCTAGTGAGTATGACGCAATCTGCGAGTGATTTGCTAGAGGTACTTATACTGGCAAAAGAAGCAGGTATATACAGGCTCCATGCTGACGGAACCCTGGAATCTGATCTTAATGTCGCTCCGCTTCTTGAAACAATCGATGATTTGACAGCCGGTCCAAAAATTATGGAAACATTATTCAATCTGCCATTATACCGCAATCACTTAAATAAAATGGGAGATCAGCAGGAAATCATGCTGGGATACTCAGATGGAAGCAAGGATGGCGGAACTTTGACAGCAAACTGGAAACTTTACAAAGCCCAGCTTGAGATTAATGAAATGGCAAAGAGATATAACATTGCTCTCAAGTTCTTCCATGGTCGAGGGGGGTCACTAGGACGGGGAGGCGGACCTTTGCATAGAAGCCTTCTTTCACAGCCGGTCGAGACACTTGGACAGGGCGTGAAAATCACCGAACAAGGGGAAGTTCTCTCATCCCGTTATCTTTTGAAAGACATCGCTTATAGAAGTCTTGAGCAGGCTACTTCGACAATGATGAAGGCGGCAGCCAATGTGTTGAAGGAATCAGAACAGGGGCATGTCCGCGATAAAAGATGGGTAGATGCGATTGAAGAAATTTCTGCTGTTTCGTTAAAGAAATATCAGTCCCTGGTATTTGAGGATCCCGATTTCCTTGTTTATTTCAATCAGGCGACCCCGCTGAAAGAGCTTGCGGAGCTTAATATCGGTTCGAGGCCAATGAGCCGTAAAAACAGCAGCAAATTCGAAAATTTGCGTGCTATTCCATGGGTATTCGCCTGGACACAGAGCAGGCAACTGTTCCCGGCATGGTATGCAGCTGGATCAGGCCTGCAGAGCTTTGCGCAGGAAAATTCGGGAAATCTGAAGCTATTGCAGGATATGTACGCTGAATGGCCATTCTTCCGCAGTACGATTGATAATCTGCAGATGGCTTTGATGAAAGCGGATATCACCACTGCCCAGGAATATACTTCCTTAGTTGAGGACAAATCCATTGCCGACCGTATCTTCAGCAATATCCTGGAGGAATATGAACGGACAAGGAACATTCTTCTCCAAATTTCGGAGGATGAAGAGCTGCTTGACCATACACCGAACATCAAAGATTCTGTCCATAGGCGAAATCCGTATGTCGATCCACTAAACTTCATCCAAGTGGAATTGATTAAAGAACTTCGCAAGGATGAAAATCCGGATGATGAATTATTGACACAGGTTTTATTGACAATCAGTGGCGTTGCCGCTGGTTTAAGGAATACTGGTTGACAGGATGACCCGCCGATTGGCGGGTCTCTTTAGTTATTAGTAAAAAACTGGATGGGTTTTTTAAGGTTCAAAATGGCAGTTTCATTTGCCTTTCCATGGTCATTTGCGTTAAAATTTCATGATTAAGAGTCTTAGCCATCTTCATCGTAAGATTAAGGATTTTACGGATGCCTTCTTTGTGGCCGTTTTTGATGGCAAGGTTATCGCAATGAATTTCACTATCAATGCTGACTTGCTGCTCGGGGACCGGATGTTCAATATGCCCAATTTCATGCCAGATGATTGCTTCCTTTATGTCATTGTCAATACAGAAAGAGGGATAGTCGTATACAACGATGAACCAATCACACTCATCTTCATAAGATCGATAAAAGAGGGTCAGAACCCGGGGATCGATATCCCATAAATCAAGCCACTTTCCATTTTTGAATCCAAATACCTTCAAGATGGCTTCCTTATTTTCGATGATTGCGATTCTTCCATAGGCATTGTACTTCTCATGTTCCAAAAATTCGCCAATGCACTTCAAAAAAATCCTCCCTTTTCTATAATGCCTTGTTAATATTGTTAAATATATTAGTCGATCCTAATCAACATGCGTAAAATAAAAAGGGCAGGGAAAATGAAAATGTGAAAGGGGGAAGCTGTGTATGCTTTGTTCACATGGTTATTTGAAAGTGAATCGAAGAATAGTGGATAATGAGCAAATTTATGAAGAGAATGAACAGTTCATCACAATGTATCATGATCGAATAACCACAGCTTCTGATATTTTTTACCTCCATGATATCCTTGATATTACCTTTAAAAATATGTCAGGAAAGAAAGGATTCCTTTATCTCCATACCACAAGAGGGGTGTATTCCTTTTATACAAATGCCAAGCCGGACCGGCTGATCAGGGCTTATAAAGAAATAAAACATCAAAGTTAACTGCTTACATATAAAACAGCATAAAATCACACCCTATATACAAAGGGTGTGATTTTATGCTTTCTTCCATTATTTGTGCAGCAGGAGAACCGTTGAATAAATATCTTATTGTTTTAGGCACCATCTCGCTGCAGGAAGTATTGGATGCCGAGGCAAAATATCATAAGATATTAAGGGCATATTGGCACGAGAATAATTTTTTGACATATGAATGGTGGTTCCTTGTTGTCCTTTCCATTGTTCCGGCTATTATCTGGTGGATGAAGGTCGATAAAACAAGACTGATTGAAAATACTTCATTTGGTCTTTTTTATGGAGTCACAGCCATCTTCCTGGATTCAATTGGCACCAATGCCATGGTGTGGACATATCCAGTCAGGCTGACTCCATATTTAAATCCGCAGTTATATCCCTATGATGTTGGAGTTGTCATCATACCTTTCATGCTCGTATATCAAAGGTTCAGCAGTTCGTTTAAGAAATTTTTCATCGCAACTGGACTGCTATCTCTTTTCCTGGCATTTATGGCAGAGCCATTTATGGTCCATCTTGGAATTTATAAAGAATTCACATGGAAACATATATATAGCTTCCCAATTTACTGGTTATTGGGATTGATGTGCTGGGCAATCATTAAAAAATTCAAATCATATTCCACATAATCGAAAACCCTGGCTCTTGAGCCAGGGTTTTTCATGGTATATTGTTGTGAGAAGGATGTGGCACAATGACGCAGTTTACAAAAAATGTGATTAATATCATTAAAAATATTCCATCTGGAAAAGTCATGACATATGGCCAAATCGCAAAAGCCGCTGGAAGCCCAAGAGCAGCAAGACAGGTTGTCAGAATCCTGCATTCCATGTCAGAAAAATATAACTTGCCATGGCATAGAGTCATTAATTCCAAAGGGGAAATTGGTTTCAAGGATGAGGAGATGTTTCAAACCCAGAAATCTTTGCTAATCTCAGATGGTGTTCAATTTAAGTCTGATCGAGCAATTTCCCTTCTTGTTTATTTATGGGATATAGATTGGGAATTTGGTGAACAACCTTGAGGGAAAATTAAGTATTCCTTATCCATTTATAAAGGCAGTGAATGGATATTATTTACGATCCAATGCGGCAACATTAGGGTGAAGAATAAACAGGGCATAAAAAGCCGTCATATTAACAGCAAAGCCCCCAAAAAGGTGTAAATACCCATCGGGGGTCTTAATCTAAATTAACTTTTGGTAAGATCCTTTCGGTCAACTGATAAGGGTGGCTGCTCAAGCCATTCGTTCGCAATCATGATATTAATCCATCTTCTGAATATTTGAGGACCTCTGCATTCACTCGGGAATAATCCACGACGAGGTCACTCCTTTGGCTTTCCGCGATTCTGGCAGATGGGACAAGGTACAGAAACAACCGTTATTTTAAGTCGTTAGAACAAAGGTTAGCAAAAGCCCAACAGATCCTGTCAAGGCGAATCATCGGCTCTGGTAATTGGAATAAACAACGAAAAAAGGTTTCCCGAATTCACGAAATGATTGAAAACAAACGGACAGATTTCCTAAATAAGACCTCTACGGATATCATCAAAAACCACGATCTTATCGGAATAAAGATTCTGCAAGTATCAAACATGATGAAAAATAAGAAGACAGCTGGGTCTATCGCGGATGTGTCTTGGTATCAATTCAAAACGATGCTAAAATACAAGGCTGAATGAATGGTACGGCAAGGCAGTAGTGGAAGTGAGTAAAACCTTGCCTAGCTCTCAGCTGTGTTCGAGCTGCGGTTATAAAAATAAGGATGTTAAAGATCAAGGTTTGCGTGAATGGACTTGTATATGTGGTGTGCATCACGACCGCGATATTAATGCAGGGTTAAATCTCAAATACGAAGCCATAAGACTTCTAACCGGGGCTAGCCTAATCCATAACTGGCGGTTACGATGGTGTTCTTAGGAATCCCCCACTTCAACGGTTCGCAAGAGCAGTTAAGTGGCGGGTAGTTCAACATATATAGTCGATTTCTTTTAAACACAGGTAATGAAGACGGTGCCGCCAGGAGACCCTGCTGTAAATAGGGGGGCTGCCCGTCTGCCTTCGCTTTGATTAGCTTTCCAGCTCAAGATATTGCCGGGAGGTAGTTATAAATTCACGGACAGTAAAGGGTAAGTATTTATTTTTTTTCCAAATCATCCCCAGCTCTAGATTAACATTTGATTGAACAAGAGGAATGACAGCAATTTCATCATTGCTTATATTTTTGCAAATTTTACTAGGCAATAGTGCTATTCCCATTTTTCCCTCGACCATTCCAAGCAGGAAATCCTTTTGTGAACTTTCACAGACGATATTGGGCTGGAAGTGATTCTTGGAACACTCCTCAATGATTAGGTCATAAAGCGTGAAGTCTTTCCGGTATAGTATAAACGGCTCATTATCCAATTCAGAGAAGTGCACCTCTTTTTTTAAAGCTAATCCATGGTCCCGATGGACAATTAACATCAAAGGATCCTTTATTACATTTATGATTTCAAAGCTGCTGTTAGGGGCAGGCAATGTGCAAATCAGACCTATATCCAAAGTTCCTTCCTCTACACCCAGCTTTATTTTCTTGGTCCCTACTTCTGTTAAAGTTATTTTCACTAGAGGATATTTCTCTTTATATTGGCTTATGAACTTTGAAAAGAAGGCAGCACCCACAATAGGAGGAATGCCGATTCTTATTTCCCCGCTTTTCAGTTCCATAATGTCAGTTAACTCAAGTGTGAGGTTTTTGAATGCCTGTAAAACTTCCTTTGCATTAATTAATACCGCTTTTCCTGCATCCGTTAATTCCAGCTGCTTTGAGGAACGGTAAAATAAAGGAACACCCAATTCTCCCTCTAAATTTTTAATTGCCTTGCTGATTGAAGGCTGGGTTACATGCAATGTTTGTGAAGCTTTCGTGAAGCTTAAATGCTTCGCTACCTCTGTAAAGTACTCCAAATGACGAATGTCCATAAATCTTCCCTCCCTTGAAAATGGATTAATGTTTTATTGTTTTTTTATAATATTCTAACATTTTAAATGATAATACCTCATTGAGTCTACTGTGTGAACCTGCTGTTTCTATTGTGAGTAACTGCTTTATAGCTAAAAAGCATAAAGGATATAGATTATATGTATTTCATTTATAACTGCAACCCATTATATAATGAACTAAATTTATCAGGTGCATTGTTAAATCCGAATACAGAAAATTAAAAAAATTCTGCAGGAAAAGGAGATGTAAAGATGAGCAATTTACAAAAAGAGGCGCTTTTCATTCACGAGAAGTTCAAAGGAAAGTTGTCGGTAGAAGTAAAAATGCCATTAAATAGCATGAAGGATTTAAGCTTGGCATATTCCCCTGGGGTGGCTGAACCGTGCAAGCAGATCTATGATCAACCAGAAAAAGTCTATGATTATACCATCAAAGGCAATTTAATCGCAGTTGTTTCTGACGGAACATCGGTCTTGGGTTTAGGCGATATTGGCCCCGAGGCGGCAATGCCAGTAATGGAAGGGAAGGCTGCCCTATTCAAGTCGTTCGCAGGGATTGATGCCGTTCCTATTTGCCTGGATACGAAAGACCCTGAAGAAATCATTAAAACAGTAAAGCTGCTGCAGCCAGCCTTTGGAGGAATCAATTTGGAGGATATCGCATCACCCAATTGTTTTTACATCGAGGAACGGCTGAAAAAAGAAATGAATATCCCGGTATTCCATGATGATCAGCATGGAACCGCAATCGTAACAGCAGCGGGATTGATTAACTCTTTGAAGCTTGTAGATAAAAAAATCGATGAAATAAAAGTAGTTATCAATGGAGCAGGTGCTGCAGGGATTGCCATCGTAAAGCTTTTAATCACAATGGGTGTAAACGATATTATTATGTGTGATACAAGGGGCGCAATCTATGAAGGCAGACAGGAAGGCATGAATCCGCTGAAAGAATCCATCTCAAGGATTACCAACCACCGCAAACTTAAAGGACAGCTGGCAGATGTGATTGTTAATGCCGATGTTTTCATTGGAGTTTCCTCCGCCGGTGCCATGACTAAGGAAATGGTAGAAACAATGGCTGGCGAGGCAATCATTTTTGCCATGGCCAACCCGGTGCCTGAGATTATGCCTGAAGAAGCAAAGGCTGCCGGAGCGAGGGTAGTTGGAACAGGTCGTTCTGATTTGCCTAACCAGGTAAATAATGTCCTTGCGTTCCCTGGTATTTTCAGAGGAGCTTTGGATGTTTTGGCTACCGATATAAATGACGAGATGAAGGCTGCAGCTGTTAAAGCAATTGCAGGTTTAATTCAGAGTGAGGAGCTAGAAGAGGATTATGTGATACCAGCGCCATTAGACAGCAGAGTCGTTCCTGCAGTAAGAGAAGCGGTGGCGAAGGCTGCCTGGGAAACAGGTGTAGCGCGCAAAGAGGTTTTATCCAATCAGTTGGTCAATACCCAGCAATAAATCACTTTATTTCTGTAGAGATTGTTTCCTAAACAGACTAGTGTTCAGTTTTGCAAGTTGGATTTATCAGTGACGAAGGCATTC
The DNA here is from genome assembly GCF_007678455.1 of Cytobacillus oceanisediminis 2691. Lineage (GTDB taxonomy): Bacteria > Bacillota > Bacilli > Bacillales > Cytobacillaceae > Mesobacillus > Mesobacillus oceanisediminis_A. The sequence goes on from NZ_VEEP01000011.1 coordinate 97,243, forward strand.
CAGATCAATCGGCGGTATTTTGACGGAATTTAAATTATGTTGAATGAGAGAGTGATTAAGTTGAGAATTTATGAAGTGCTTGACACAAAGGAAATGCTTCGTTGCGAATTTATCGAAAACTATCATGTCTTATACGAGAAAATTGAACTTAGAGACTATGAGATTAAAGATGATTGCTTATTAGAAAAGGGCTGCACTATACAAAAATATATTACTATTTTTAAAGGCAGTTCGTTTTCTTCTCTAATGAAAATCAAAGCATATCCGATTCAAGTGGTGGATATCATTGAAATTCGAAAGATGGTTGCAAATGACTTCCCTGAACTATTCAAAAATGTTCAATTTTCCCGCAAAGCTGTTTAAATAAGGCCAGTATCCTAAAATTTGTAGTTCTCACAATGAATTCAAAATTTACAAGAAGCAACAGCAAAATCAATACTTAAACAGCTTTAACTAAAAAAATTGGATTTGTCCCCTTTAAGTTGTTCAGTTTTTCTGTACAGAAGGAATGTAACTTGAGGGGGAATTTTTACTGGTAATAAGGATCAGTAATTTTTGCAGGTTGATTGATTGACGAGAAAGTTTTTATTGACATAAAATCCTGTGTCATACATAATGTCTAATAAACTGAAAATTTAAATATAATCGTCAACAGTAATGACAGGGAACCAGTAAATAGAAATCAGGCAATAGAGAGTAGGATTCACCGGCTGAAAGATCTTACAGCCTGCAAAGCTATTGAACCTATCCCTTGAACTGTCAGGAAAACCTGACCGGCTTCCGCCGTTTCCGGAACATGAAGTCGGGCACTTGTATGATAAGTGCCAAAGAAGGTGGTACCGCGAAAGACAAGCTCTTCCGTCCTTTTATCAAGGGATAGGAGGGCTTTTTTTTATTCATCAAAAGATCATAGGCTTTTTAATTATTGTTGAACCAATAACAAAAAGAAGGTGGCAGCATATGAAAAGAAAGAGGATTGTCGTAAAGATTGGAAGCAGTTCACTGACAAACTTGAATGGCGGGCTTTGTATCGATATGCTGCGCGAACATGTAGATGCGCTGGCGCGCTTGAAGAAGCTTGGCCATGAAGTGATTTTGATTTCATCAGGAGCCGTTGCCGCCGGTTTTACCGACCTCGGGTATTCATCCCGGCCTGTAACCATTGCCGGGAAGCAGGCAGCTGCAGCAGTAGGGCAGGGCCATCTTCTCAAGGGATATACAGAGGAATTGAAAAAATATGGACTTGTTGCCGCACAACTGCTGCTTACACGGCAAAATTTCCTTCATAAAGAACAGTATCAGAATGCATATGCAACAATATCCGAACTACTAAAACGAAATGTGCTTCCAATCATAAATGAAAATGATTCCGTATCGATTGAGGAGCTGGCATTCGGTGATAATGACTTGCTTTCCGCATTGGTGAGCGGCCTCATTCATGCAAATCATTTAATAATCTTGACAGATATCAATGGAATATATGATCAAAATCCCAGGACCAATCCAGATGCCAAAAAGTTCAACTACCTTGCGAAAATTCCGGATGAATTATTCGAAAGTGCATCAGGAGCGGGTTCAAAAGTCGGGACGGGAGGAATGAAAACAAAGCTTGAAGCTGCACGGACTGCAACGGCATTGGGAGTTCAGGTTTTTATTGGCTCTGGTACTGGAGCGGAGAAACTGGTAGAGATTCTGGATGGGAAAGGGGATGGCACCTATATTGGAAGTACTTCTCATGCAAGCCTGAAAACATCGAAGCAATGGCTGGCACTGCATTCGATTCCAAGAGGAAAGGTTGAGGTGGACAAGGGGGCAGTTCAGGCCATTTTAAAACATGGTAAAAGCCTCCTTCCGGCTGGGATAACAAATATTACTGGCAGCTTTATGGTTAACGATGTCGTGGAGGTAGTTGGCCCCAATGGCGAATTAGTCGGGAGAGGACAGGTCAATTTTTCATCAAGGGAGCTAGGCGAAATTAAAGGGTTATCAAGTTCAGAGGCGATGGCCATTGTCAACAGTGATAGAAGCGTTGTTATCCACCGTGATCACTGGGTCAGCCAGCGAAAGGAGAAGAAATAATGAGTGCAATCGAATTGATTCAAAAAGGGGAAAAAGCAAAAAAAGCAGCTGCGTTAATGGGAAAAAAGACAACAGAACAGAAAAATTCAGCTCTCATACTCATTTCCAGCCAGCTGATCAAGGAAAAGGATTTTATCATTGCTGAAAATAAAAAAGATCTGGCTGCCGGGACAGATAATGGGATGAGTGAATCAGTTTTGGATCGGCTTAGGTTGGATGCGGCGAGGCTTGAAGATATGGCGGAAGCCTTAATATCGTTAACACAGCTAAAGGACCCAGTTGGTGAAGTATTGGAGCAATGGGAACGGCAAAATGGCCTTTTAATTTCACAGACGCGCGTCCCGCTCGGGGTTATTGGCATGATCTATGAGGCGCGCCCGAATGTGACGGTTGATGCATCAAGCCTTTGTTTGAAAACTGGTAATTCTGTGCTTCTGCGCGGAAGTTCAACAGCGATCAAATCAAACAAAGCCATTGTCCAGGTAATCCATCGAGCGCTTGAGAAGAGCGATTTGCCTGTTGATGCAGTTCAGCTTGTTGAAGATACAAGCAGGGACACTGCATCTGAAATGTTCAAGTTGAACCGCTACCTCGATGTACTGATTCCCCGAGGCGGTGCGAAACTGATCAAAACGGTTGTGGAAAACTCTACTGTTCCTGTATTGGAAACGGGTGCGGGTAACTGTCACGTGTTTATCGATCAATCAGCTGACAGAAATATGGCAATCAATATTTCTATGAATGCGAAAACACAGCGTCCGTCTGTTTGTAATGCGTGTGAAACAATCCTTATCCATGAAGAGTGGGCAGCCATGCATCTGCCCAAACTGGTAGAGACCCTGCAGGACAAAGGGGTAATCATTCACGGTGATGAAATGGTTCCCGGGAGAGCAATCATTCCAGCCACTGAGCAAGACTGGTCGACAGAATATTTGGGATTGGAAGTAGCCATAAAAGTAGTTGGCAGCATAGATGAAGCCATTTCGCATATTAACGGGTATGGGACAAAGCATTCTGAAGTGATTGTTTCTTCCGACCCTGAAAATGTATACAGGTTTTTACAGGAAGTGGATGCTGCTGCAGTTTACCACAACGCTTCAACTAGATTCACAGATGGATATGAATTTGGATTTGGGGCTGAAATTGGAATCAGTACACAAAAGCTTCATGCACGGGGGCCAATGGGGCTGCAGGCCTTGACTTCAACCAAATATATAATTAAGGGTAACGGACAAGTGAAATAATCAACGATCATGTTTTACATAAATAAAAGATAAAAACGCCAAAAGCATGCGTTTTTATCTTTTATCTGCCTAATATTTAATGTGTGTTATTTTTTTCATGAAGAACTTCTTGCAATCGGTCTGGGAAGTTTGTAAACATTCCTGTGACACCCCAATCAAGGAGTTTTCTCATATCTTCCTTCTCATTGACTGTATACGGATGTATCAGCAAATTATACTCTCTGACCTTTTGTACATATGCTTCATCTATACGGTTGAAATTCATGCCCAGTCCGATGCTGTATGTTTTATATTCCTCTAGTTCAGCATCTGTAATGGCTGCTGTCTCGTCATACCATAATAATTGGATAAGCGGGATATCAGGATTTAAATCATGAATCTTCTTCAGGCTTTCAGGGCTGAAAGATTGGATCAAAACTTTGCTGGAAGGAGCATTAACTCCTGTTAACTTATACTCTTCAAGTATTTCTAACAATTTTTCTTCCATCCCTGGGTATACTTCAGGCGATTTTGTCTCGATATAGTAGCGGGCATCCTTGCCGAATTTCTGGATCACTTCTTCAAGTGTTGGCACTTTCAGTCCTGCATATTCCTCTTTTGCATAGTCCGGATATTTTTCATTGAACCATGAGCCGGCATCCAGCTTTTTGATTTCATCCAGCGTATATTCCTTGACGAGTCCGGTTCCGTTTGTTGTCCGGTCCAATGTTTCATCATGCATGGCAATCAATTGGCCATCCTTTGTCATTTGAAGGTCGACTTCTATGTAGTCTCCTTTCATCTTCTCACCCAATTCATAGGAAGTGAGTGTGTGCTCCGGTGCATATCCAGATGCTCCCCGATGTGCCACATTTAAAATTTGGTTTGCTGTTAAGGATGGATCAACAGGTTCAGCCGCTGCGGCCGAGTCAACTATTCCCGAACCGATTCCAATCAAGGCTGCTGACATTAAGATGTTTCTGAAAATTGGTTTCATATTTTGTAATCTCCTTTCGTGATATTTCTTCTTAATAATAATTCCGAAAGTTTAAGAGAATATGAATTTAAAGTTAAGAAGAGTTTAGATTCTATTAAGTTATGGATTTAGCAAATATCTTTTAAACGTTGACTAATTAGAGGTTCTTTTCATTGTAAGATTAAGGATGAATTTAACGAAGGAATCACTCATAGGATAATGTATTCAGTAAAGTTCCGGGAGGAGAAGGAGATTTGGCAGGAAAAATAGTTACCATCACCATTGCCAGTGTGTTCATTGGGGTCGGGATAAATGGTTTTATTATTCCTTCTCATCTGATTAATGGGGGCGTTTGGGGAATCAGCCTATTGCTTAGTTATTTATTAGGATGGAAATTGGCAATAATCTTTACTTTTTTAAACGTTCCTATTTATTTTATAGCCATTTATTATGATATGAACCTTTTTTTCTACGGCCTAATTGGTACATTTATATCTGCCTTAATGATCAGCCTTTTATCTCCTCTAAATGGAATGTTTCATTTTCCGTTTCTGATAAGTATTTGTTTAGGAGGTATCTTTGTGGGAACTGGAGCCGGCCTGATGTTAAGAATTCATGCGAGTCCTGGAGGTCTGGATTTACTGGCGCTGATGCTATCAAAAATTTTTTCGCTAAATGTTGGAGTGATCATCCTGATGATAGATACTTTCATCATCTTAAGCGGGGCAGTCATCTTTAAACAGACTGTATTTCTTTACTCCCTAGTGATTGTTACACTTGTTGGCCTGATAGCATTACTGTTTACATCAATAAAATCGATAACAATATATAGGTATTGATTGGAAAAGGATAGGGGGGGACCTATCCTTTTTTTACTTTAAAGCTAAAGAGAATATGAATTTTAAAGTTAAGAAGAATTTGTCTCCTATTTCAAATTATGGAAAGTGTAAATTAACTTATTAGATTTTTTAATATTTTCAAACTATTTTGTTGATTCCAACACATTTTAATGCTTAAATAGATTTAAGTATGACACATATCAGATATGTGATATCTGACGATAAGGGGGTGAAGTGGTGAAGGTGGAGAAGATTCCAACTAAAAAAGTGTCTGAGTCGGTTACGGAGCAAATCGAGAAAATGATTGAAGAGGGGACTTTCCTTCCGGGAGAAAAGCTTCCTTCGGTCCGTGAACTTTGTGACATGTTCGGAGTCGGCCGTTCCGCGGTACGGGACGCCATTACAACCCTTAAAGGAAAGGGTGCTGTTACCGTGAAGCAGGGGGAAGGTACCTACATATGTAAGTTCGACTCTGGAAAATTATTTAACAATCACCTTCTGCTTCCAAGTTCAAAGGACATAAGCCAGCTTTTTCAGGTAAGGAAACTCCTTGAGCCAGGCATTGCAGGCATTGCTGCGCAGAACCGTTCTGAGGCCGATTTGGAGTTAATGGCCGAATTGCTTTCCGGAAAAGGGGAAAATAGCTGGGAAGCTGATTATAACTTTCACATGGCGATTGCGAGAGCTGCCGGTAACGAAATCCTTGTTCAGCTGCTTGAATTCATTTCAGCATCCATGAAAAAAACGATGATCGGATTCCATGGCTTTATAGAAGAAGACAGGGCAGTTTTTGAAGAGATCGCCGGCCAGCACTACGGGATTTATCAGATGATCCTGACAAAAAATCCTGCTCACGCAAAACGATTGATGCAGGAACATCTGGACTGTGTAGAAGATCTGCTGAAAAATAGTTCCGTTTTAAATGTTTAAAAAAACAAATTTTGTTTCTTACTCAGAAACAGTTGGAGGGCTGCCATGATTACCGCAGAGCTTTTAACGGAGATAAAAGCTGTTTTTCCTGAAACTCAGATATCGGAAGGAGGAGACGGAAAGCAACCTTTTGGCAATGGAGGGGTGTTGACAGTATTTCCGAATACCGAAAAGGAAATCGCAAGTCTATTAAAATATGCCAATGAGACAAATAAAACCGTGAATGTCATTGGCGGAGGGACAAAAAAAGGATACGGGGGAACAACTGAAAGTGCAGATATCCTTCTGTCACTGTCCAATTGTAAAGGAATCGTCGAGCATGTTCCCGGGGATATGACACTTACAGTTAAACCGGGTACCACCTTTAAAGAAATCCAGGATTATTTGCTGGATTTTAACCAAAAAATCGCACTTGATCCATTCTTGCCTGCCTATGCGACAATTGGCGGTATAATTTCTGCCAATGACAGCGGACCCAAACGGCTTGGCTATGGGTCGGCGCGTGATGCAGTCATCGGACTCCGGATTGTTTATCCAGACGGTACTGTCATCCGCTCAGGAGGAAAGGTTGTAAAGAATGTTGCAGGCTATGATATGAACAAATTGTTTATCGGGGCAATGGGCACTCTTGGAGTGATTTCCGAAATCACCTTGAAGCTTCGTCCTGTGGCAAAATACGAAAGCCTGGTACTTCTTAAATTTCGTCAAGAAAGTCTGGAAGATGCAAGGACTTTTGCTGTAAAACTGCTGGATACGGTAATTGAACCAGTTGCCCTGGAGCTGATCAATCCCTCATTATCAGCAAAACTCTTAAATGAAAAGGTTTACACCATGGCAGTCAGTCTCGAAGATGTGGAAAGCTCCGTGATGTATCAGGAAGATTTTATCCAGAAGCATAAGCCATCTGAGTCCAGTCTGGACATCCTTCGGAATGAAGAGGCAAGATCATTCTGGAATGAATTTTATGGATTCGTGCCAAATGCTGCTGTTAGTAATACTGAAAAACAAACAGAAGCAATATTGAAGATCGGCACTGTGAATATGAATGTAATCAAAATATTGCAGGAATGTCAGGTGGTACAGGATTCCCATAATCTGCTCATAGAAGCGCATGGCGGTCTTGGTCATGGAATAAGCCAGTTGGTACTGAAGGGAGCAGAGGCAGACATTAATTCTGCAATCCATCCTTTAAGAAGCAAAGCTGAAGAACTTAGCGGTTATGCTGTAGTCAGGCATTTACCCCTTGAACAGCGCAAAATGGTAAATGTATGGGGAGAAAAGCAGGCACACCAGTTCATTCTGGATGGAATCAAAACAAAGATTGATCCAAATCGAGTCCTGAATCCTGGACGTTTTGTTGGGGGGATATAATTGTGAGTTTACGAGAGATAGATTTAAAGCAAGAGCCTGCTTGCAGTTCCAAGACTTTAGGCAATTACCTCTGGAGCGACCTTCCAGATGAAAATAAATGGGCCGACTGTGTCCATTGCGGCATGTGTCTAGAATCTTGCCCAACCTATGAACTTACGGGTCAGGAACAGCATTCTCCGCGAGGAAGGGTCCATTTGATCAAGTCGGTTGCAGAAGGCAAACTCTCGGTAAATGAGCAGTTCATGGATCCTGTGTTCGCCTGTCTCGATTGTCGTGCCTGTACAACTGCCTGTCCTGCCGATGTCAATGTCGGTGGCCTGATTGAAGAAGCCCGCGGACAAATTCGCCAGGCGATGCCGCTGACAGGCTGGAAGGGTGCAGTAAACAAACTGTTCCTTCAAGAGTTGTTCCCGCATCAAAATCGCCTTAATTCCTTGGGCAGCCTGCTGAAATTTTACCAAAAGAGCGGCATTCAGAAGGCAGTCAGGAAAACGGGGCTGATCAACATCATGCCGAAACACCTTGTGGAAATGGAAGCAATCATGCCGGAGGTACATGAACCTGTACGCAAAAAATATCAGAATGTCGATGTGATCAAGGCGAAAACAGAAACAAAAAATGAAGTAGCGATGCTGACTGGCTGCGTAATGGACGTCATGTTCAGTGATGTCAATGAAGCAACCATAAATGTATTGACCCGAAATGGCAACGATGTCATCATTCCGAGGAATCAAACATGCTGCGGGGCACTGCATGTCCATGCTGGTGACAGGGAAACAGGCAGGAAGCTTGCCAGGAAAAATATTGAAGCATTCAAGGATGCTGATAAAGTCATTGTTAACGCAGCGGGATGCGGAAGCATGCTAAAGGAGTACCATGAATTGTTCCGCGACGATCCCGAGTGGCATGACAGGGCGTTGGAGTTCTCCAAGAAGGTTGAAGACATTTCTAAATATCTTCATGACACTGGATATGAAAAGCCAAAAGCAGCGATGAACGTCAGGATGACCTATCATGATGCTTGCCACCTGGCACATGGACAGGGAATAAGACAGGAACCGCGGGATCTTCTTTTGAATATCCCTGGAGTGGAAATGGTGCATATGCCTAACTCTGACCGCTGCTGCGGCAGTGCGGGAATCTATAACATCACAAACCCTGATATGGCCGGTGCTGTCCTTGAAAGCAAAATGGAAAATGTCCCGGAAGATGTTGAGATGATTTCGATGGGGAATCCGGGATGCATGCTTCAGATGGCAATCGGAGTCGAGAAGCACGGAAGAAATCAAAAGGTTGTCCATACGATTCAGCTGCTTGATTGGGCTTATCAAAAAGAAGATAGCCAGAAGGAGGGTGAATGATGGCAAAGAAAGGTATTCAATCGAAGGACCCTCATGTCCTGAATCTAGCTAAAATCGTCGGTTATGATCCTGTCCGCAAGTCCGTTCTCTATGAAAAGGAAGATCTTCTTGCCTATGACTGTGACGGTTTCACCATCCATAAGCATCTGCCAAGGGTTGTCGTTTTCCCGAAGAATACAGCTGAAGTTGCTGCCATCGTTAAATACTGTCATGAAAGTGAACTGCCATTTTTAGCAAGAGGGGCAGGAACGGGTCTGAGCGGAGGAGCAATTCCTTTGAACGGAGAGGTAATCATCAGCATGGTCCGGATGAAAAAACTCCTGAGTGTTGATTTTGAAAACAGACGTGCAGTGGTGGAACCAGGATTTGTCAACCTTAAACTTACCAACTCCATTTCAGATAAGGGATATTATTATGCTCCGGATCCATCGAGCCAGTATTGCTGTACGATCGGCGGGAATGTGGCCGAGAACGCTGGGGGAGCGCATTGCCTGAAATATGGTGTTACGACGAACCATATTCTCGGACTTGAGGTTGTCCTGCCAAATGGGGATATTATAGAAATCGGAAAAGATGGTATCCCGGATCTGCCGGGCTACGACCTGCTTGGATTATTGACTGGTTCCGAAGGCACATTGGGGATTGTTACAAAAATAACTGTAAGGATATTGAAGAATCCAGAAGGAAAGCAAACCGTGCTTGCCTACTTTGATAAAGTAGCAGATGGCAGCAAAGCTGTATCAGATATTATTTCAGCTGGAATTGTCCCTGCTGCACTGGAGATGATGGATCAAACGGCGATTGAAGGCGTGGAGGCAGCCGCTTTTCCTGTAGGGCATCCAAAGGACATAGAGGCTGTGCTCCTGATCGAAGTGGATGGAATTGCCGCTGGCCTCGATGAACAGATCAACCAGATTCTTGAGGTATGCAATAACAATAATGTCCGCGAAGTAAAAGCAGCCCAGAGTGAACAGGAAAGAGCAAGATGGTGGGCCAACCGGAAAACGGGTTTTGGAGCGATGGGCGCAATATCACCTGATTATTTAGTACAGGATGGCGTTATCCCAAGAAGCAGGCTCCCTGAGGTTTTAAAGCGGATCAATGAAATAAGCGAAGAATTTGGGCTGAGGATCGCCAATATCTTTCATGCCGGGGATGGGAACCTGCACCCACTCGTTCTGTTTGATGCGAGAAAGCCGGGGGAATCCGAAAGAGCGCTGGAAGCCGGAAGCATGTGTCTGAAGGTTTGTGCAGATGTCGGCGGAACGATAACCGGTGAACATGGAGTTGGAATAGAGAAAAGGGAAGAAATGCGGTTTGTGTTCAATGACGAGGAAATCCATGCACAAACAGAAATCAGGCAGGTATTCAACCCTAAAAATCTCTTGAATGCTGGAAAACTCTTTCCATCTCCTGGACGTTGTGTCGAGGTGAAAAAGGAAATTGCCGCGGCTTCATCTCAATAAAAATCAGAATAATCAAAAGGGATAAAATATTTGAAATGCAACCGAAATTCATGATATGATTTTTTTAAAGAAATTTTGAAACAGCGTTTCGTAATAAGAAACAAATACTTATTAACGAAAAGGTAAAGGGAGGAAAGTATTCGCATGGCAGACTATGTAAAAGCGGGCAACTTACAGGTAGCAGGAGAACTATATGAATTTATCAATTCCGAGGTTCTTCCGGGAACAGGGGTGGATCAGGAACAGTTCTGGTCCGGATTGGGCAGTCTGGTCCAGGAACTGGCCCCAAGAAACAGGGAGCTTTTGAAGGTCCGCGACGAAATCCAGGAAAAACTGAATTCATGGCATAGGGAAAACAACGGAGATTTCGATTTTGAAAAATATAAGTCGTTCCTAAATGAAATCGGTTACCTGGAGCCGGAAACGGAAGATTACCAGGTCACTACAGAAGCTGTTGATGAAGAGGTTGCTTTGCAGGCAGGTCCGCAGCTGGTCGTCCCAGTCAATAACGCACGCTATGCGATCAATGCGGCAAATGCACGCTGGGGAAGTCTGTATGATGCGCTTTATGGCACAGATGCCATCAGTGAAGAAAATGGAGCAGAAAAAGGTCTTGGCTACAATCCGGTACGCGGTGATAAAGTTATCGCTTATGGCAGGGATTTTCTTGACAAGGCTGCCCCATTAGCGGAGGGATCCCATAAAGATGCAGAGAAATATGCCGTTGTTGATGGAAAGCTGGCTGTTACACTTTCTGGCGGTACCAGAACTGGCTTAAAGGAAGAGGAAAAGCTGGCAGGTTACCAGGGAGATGCTGATGCACCAAAGGCTGTATTGCTGAAAAATAACCGTTTGCATTTTGAAATCCAGATCGATCAGGAACATCCGATTGGCAAGACTGATAAAGCCAGGGTAAAAGATATCCTGCTTGAAGCAGCACTGACAACAATCATGGACTGCGAGGATTCTGTCGCAGCGGTTGATGCTGAGGACAAAGTTGTCGTTTATCGCAGCTGGCTGGGATTGCAAAAGGGTGATCTTTCCGCGACATTCAACAAGAATGGCCGCAGCATGACCAGGACGATGAATCCTGACCGCCAGTACTCAGCTCCTAATGGGGAGGAATTTACCCTTAAAGGCCGCTCACTTATGTTCGTTCGCAATGTGGGCCACTTGATGACAAGCAATGCTGTCCTTGATGCCGAAGGAAATGAAGTTCCAGAAGGTATCCTCGATACGGTCTTTACTAGCTTGATCGCTAAACATTCCGTAATTGGAAATACAAAATACCAGAATTCCTCCAAGGGTTCAGTCTATATTGTAAAACCTAAAATGCATGGCTCAAGGGAAGTTGCGTTTGCCAATGAGTTGTTCGACCGGACAGAGGATTTAGTCGGTCTTGAACGCAATACTCTTAAAATCGGAGTAATGGATGAAGAACGCCGTACAAGTCTAAACCTTAAGGCTTGTATCCGTGAAGTGAAAGACAGGGTCGTATTCATCAACACTGGATTCCTCGACCGTACTGGCGATGAGATGCATACTTCAATGGAAGCTGGTCCAATGGTCCGCAAAAATGATATGAAATCATCCGTTTGGCTTCAGGCTTATGAAAAGTCCAATGTTGCAACAGGACTTGATGTTGGTTTCCAAGAACATGCGCAAATCGGTAAAGGGATGTGGGCGATGCCTGATTTGATGGGACCAATGCTTGAGCAAAAGATTGGCCACTTAAAGGCGGGAGCCAATACTGCATGGGTGCCATCTCCAACAGCTGCGACTTTACACGCGCTTCACTACCATCAGGTGGATGTATTTGAAGTCCAGGACCAGCTGGCAGGCGAATCAAAGGATTACCGTGATGATATCCTGCAAATCCCTGTCGCTGACAATCCTCAATGGAAGGAAGAGGAAATCCAGGAAGAGCTGGATAATAACGCACAGGGAATCCTCGGTTATGTGGTCCGCTGGGTGGAGTCAGGAATTGGCTGCTCCAAAGTTCCTGACATCAATGATGTAGGATTGATGGAGGACAGGGCAACATTAAGGATTTCCAGCCAGCATATGGCAAACTGGCTTCATCATGGAGTTTGCACTAAAGATCAAGTACTTGAGACTTTACAACGTATGGCAAAAGTCGTTGACAAGCAAAATGAGCTGGATCCTTCCTACCGCCCAATGGCAGAGGACTTTGACAACTCGGTTGCTTTCCAGGCCGCATGCGACCTTGTGTTTCGCGGGTTTGAACAGCCAAATGGATATACAGAGCCAATCCTCCATCGCCGCCGGCAGGAAGCTAAAGCAAAGTATGCTGTGAAAAACTAATCTATTTCAACTGGGGCATTCTATCCAGATAAGAGTGCCCCTGTTCCATATGTAAAAAACAGGTCAAGAAAAATAGTTTCTTATTTTAAATAAACATGCAATAAACCATAAACTGCATAGATAACTCTAATGAACCTTAGAGTCTGAGAGGAGCAAAAGGATGAAATTCGCTAGATTTACAGTTGATACAAAGGAGTATTCAGGTGTCGTTACGGATGAAGGCATCAAGGGCATTTCAGGAGATATGTTGGGTAGCTGGGATTATTCAGGAGAAGTCTTTTCAGCTGAAGAGGTTAAGTTCCTTGCCCCTCTTGTTCCAAACCAAATAATTGGAATCGGCGCCAATTTTGTTGCGAAAAAGGAGGATCTCCCATCTGAACTTCCGGAGATTCCTGTGTTTTTCTTTAAACCTGTATCTTCTGTTATCGGGACTGAAGAAGAAATCATCATACCTGAAGGAACAGAACAAGTTAAATTTGAATCTGAACTTGCCGTCGTGATTGGGAAAGAAGCAAGGAATATTTCAGAATCGGAAGTTTTAGACTATGTGTTTGGTTATACGATCGGCAACGATGTCACAGCACCAAGCTTTTTCCACCAGGATGGACATTGGACAATCGGCAAATCCTTTGATACCTTTACACCACTTGGACCAGTAATCGAAACTGAACTCGACCCTTTCAAAGTAAATGTAAAGGCAAATTTAAACGGTGTTGAAAAACAAAACAGCCCTGCTGAGTTGATGATCATTCCAATCCGCAAAATGATTTCTTATTTGACAAAGGTCATGACGCTTAAACCCGGGGATGTCATCCTTACAGGCAGTCCAGTAGGTGCAGAGCTAGTGGGCTCAGAAGATGTAATTGAGTGTCAGATTGATGAGATAGGAACGCTTAAGAATGTTTTTACAGCTGTCAAGGAAAAAACAACTGCCAGCTGACAACACCGCAAACTATTCAAGGGGCAGCAGTACATGAGGTGAGGGAAAGTGGAAAGGGAAAATGTTGTTAAATCAGTCAGCCGTGCACTTGATATCATCCAGTTGGTCAGTTTGAAAAAGGGCGGATTAGGAGTAACAGAGATTTCAAAACAAATAGATATTAATAAAAGCTCTGTTTACAGAATACTGTCAACTCTTGCTCAATATGGTTATATTGAACAAGACGAGTCAACAGGCCGTTATAAACTGGGGTATAAATTTCTGGAAATCAGCTCTAAACTGCTTGATTCAATCGATTTGAGAGCAGAAGCTAGACCATTCCTCCAGGAGCTGGAGAATGAGACTAATGAAGTCATCCATCTTGTCGTATATGATCAGGGAGAGGTCGTTTATATTGAGAAACTGGAAGGAACTGAGACATTAAGGATGCATTCAAAGGTTGGAAAGCGTGCTCCTATGCACTGTACATCCGTAGGAAAAGCGATTCTTGCTTATCAGCCAACTGCCATCGTCCAGGAAATCATTGACCGTAAAGGCCTGCCAATACACACAGATAAGACCATTACTGAAAAAAATGTCTTGTTCGAGGAGTTGATCCGGGTAAAAAAAGCGGGATATGCTCTTGACCTTGAAGAGAATGAAAGTGGAATCACCTGTATTGCCGTCCCTATTTTCGACCATCTTGGAAAAGTTGTTGCTGCTGTCAGTATTTCAGGACCATCAATCCGGATGACCGAGGAAAGACTTGAGCAGCTGAAAAAGAAGATGGTCAATGTGGGGCTGAGGATTTCTTCACGACTTGGCTACTCAAAACCAAATCAACTTAATTAAGAAGAGTCAAAAAATTTGTTCGATGTTATATCGGGCAAATTTTTTTGTTTTTTTAGATATAAAACCCAACCCGCATTTAACCTGCTGTTCTTTTGAAAAATCATCCATACCATTTAACTTCAAAAAATATTTAATCTTTGACAAAACATCTGTTTCCCAGCTTTATATGCAATTGAGACCTGTTAATTTATAAAGGCAAAAAAATCCTTTTATTAATATAATAATCTAAATTTTCTTAAAATTGTTGAAATTCGGACTGGATTGTTTGTATAATAAGAAATAGGTGTTATATAACATGAATCTTATAGTTATATAACAATGTTGCGTGATTCGCAACAATAGAATTCATTGTTTTTTATTATCAAACAAAAGGGAGATGGTGTTTTGTGAGTACTGGATTGTTAGCGTTTTTATCCTTGCTGCCGATTCTTGCGGTAGGTATTTTTCTGGTCGGACTAAGATGGCCAGCAAGCAAGGCGATGCCAATTTCATATTTGGTGGCCATAGGCCTTGCCTTGTTCGTATGGAAAGTGCCTGGTGCCAATGTTGGTGCTGCCTCAGTTCATGGGTTGATTGTAGCAGGAAATCTTCTTTACATTATTTTTGGAGCGATCTTGCTGTTGAACACTTTACAGGAAAGCGGCGGGATAAAAACAATCCGCCAGGGATTCACCGATATTTCAGCGGACAGAAGGATACAGGTTATCATTATTGCCTGGCTGTTTGGCTCGTTCATTGAAGGCTCCGCAGGATTCGGCACTCCAGCAGCGGTGGCTGTACCTTTACTGGTCGGACTGGGATTTCCGGCTATGGCGGCGGTAGTGGCCGGTATGGTCATCCAGAGTACCCCAGTCTCGTTTGGTGCAGTTGGGACTCCGATGCTTGTAGGCGTTTTTACAGGATTATCCGCAGACTCAAGCATCACGAGTGATTTCCTTGGCCTCGTGGATCTCATTGCTGTAAAGGTTGCTCTGCTGCATATGATTGCAGGAACCCTGGTACCATTGTTTGTTGTTGCCCTGATGACAAGGTATTTCGGGAAAAACAAATCGTTCTCGGAAGGAATCAAAGTCTGGAAATTTGCACTGTTCGCTTCGTTTGCGATGACGATTCCATATATAATTGTCGTGAACATCCTAGGACCAGAGTTCCCTTCAATGATTGGCGGCCTGGTTGGATTGGTGATTGTCATTTTTGCCGCTAAAAAAGGATTCCTGATGCCATCGAAAGAAGAAGAATGGGATTTTGAAGAAAAATCAAAGTGGGATGCTGAATGGATCGGCAATCTTGAAATCAAGGATGTTACCCATAAAAGCGGCAGCATGAGCATGTTTCGTGCATGGACACCTTATGTTCTCGTTGGTGTGCTATTGATCCTGACAAGGCTCAATTCCCTTCCGATAGCAGGGTGGTTTAAAGCATGGACCGTATCATTTGAAGACATATTCGGCTCAGGAATTACATCCAGCTTTCAGCCGTTGTACTTGCCGGGAACCATTTTCATCATCGTCTCCCTGATTACCTATTTCCTGCATGGAATGAATGCAAGCGCATACAAAAAAGCATGGTTCCAGTCCGGCAAAACCATGATTTCTGCTTCAACTGCACTTATTTTTACCGTGCCAATGGTTCAGGTTTTCCTGAACACCGGTGGCGGGGCTGCGGGATTTGATAAGATGCCGATTGAACTTGCAAATGGGGTGGCTGCCCTGGCAGGAGATAATTGGCCGCTGTTCTCAACCTTCATTGGAGGTATGGGCGCGTTTATCGCCGGCAGCAACACGGTCAGCAATATGATGTTCTCTTTATTCCAGTATAACGTAGGATCAAACATCGGTGTCGATCCTACCTGGATCGTTGCTCTCCAGGCAGTTGGAGGCGCAGCTGGAAACATGATATGTGTGCATAATGTGGTAGCTGCATCCGCGGTCGTTGGCCTGGTAGGAAAAGAAGGCGCTGTCATCAGGAAAACTCTCTTCCCATTCACATATTACGCATTGCTTACCGGATCGGTTGGCTACTCAATTGTCTGGTACTCACAAAAAGGAATATTCAACCTCGGTTCCTATATTGCCGTAGCCATCGCCGTTGCCGCGGTATACATCATTGCTACTAATAACAGAAGATCTGGTCTCTTATTGCAGGAGACACAGCCAGTGGTTAAACAGTAGAACTTTAGAAAGGGTCTCCATCAAGGTAACGGAGACCCTTTTTAGGATAGTTTTAACAAAAGTGTCTCCATCAGGAAAAAAAGGGAATAACCAAGGATTAATGCACTCAAGCGTTGAGTGCATTATTTTTATCATTATAAGACAGCAGACTCCCTCTTCAATCGAGAGAAGTTCATTTAGCCTTGAGATAAGGGGAGATGAATGTCGGTTGGCGAGAGCCAAAGCACTAACTGGCATGATATAATTGGAACATATGTTCCTGTTGGGCAGGGTGAGTTTAGTGCTAGTGAAAAAGGCGTTTAAGTTTCGTATTTTCCCAAACATCCCCCACTTCAAACGGTTCGAAAGAGCAGTTAAGTGGCGGGTAGTTCAAGTATTTCAGATGAAAGATATCAGAGAACTGTCTTTCTGATTTCAGATTGACATCCTGTTCTGTAAACCCATGCGTAACAGAAATGTTTTCATTGATGAACATCTCTTTGAATTTAGCGACATGCTGTTGTGAAAGTTCCAGTGCATGCTCCACCAATATTTTGATTTCTGGAACTTCAATGTTCTGCAAAAAATAATGCAGGACACATATTGACGTAGTGTCGCTTAAGTCGTGGCCCATATGAAGGATAAATCGGCTGCTGTCATTTTGATGGTATTATGATTGCTTTCCAAGATTCCGCCCCCTTTCATTCAAGAAGTACTATTCCCAATACAAATCATAAATATAACGATGAACACTAATTAAATGATACATAATTCAAGGGATAAATCCTAAATTTAAATACGATTCATAAATGGTTTTATTGCTCCTTAAAGAGGGAAAAACAAGGAGGAGTATATTGCATTGTGAGGTAGATTATGGATTTTGCTGAATTAGAAAAAGAAATCAGTGGATATATTGGACGTTTGTTGCGGGAAAACTTTGGGCGTGGTCCAGGCAATGTTTTTTGCACGATTTCAAGCCCGTTTGTTTCAATTTATATCACCAATTTCTTATCCCCAATGGAAAACACACTTATTTCAAATAAACAGAGTGTCTATGTGCAAAAAACAAGAGACTTAATGATGGAAACACTTGAAGAACAAATTAAATCATACATCGAGATGAATACGAAAGATGAAATAAAAGAGTTTTATTATGATTGGAATCTTGAAGCCAAATCAGGAATGTTCCTGTTTATTTTTAAAAATGACCGCCCTTATAACTTTGGATGCTTTGATAATAAAGACTTAATCGAAAACGAAACTGTCAAACTCAGTATGGAAATACAAAAGGCCCCAAAAGAAACTCATTGCAAGTTGTTAAATGAGCGTACTTTGATCATTGTTCGGCACGGTATCCTCATCAGTCTGGAAAAAGAATTCATCCAACTAGGCTTTTCGGAAACCTTGAAAATTGCAAAGCTAAATCTTGAAAAGAAGGTCATTAAAAATCATCGGGATTCCTATGAAAAATATCTTAATGCCAGGATCACCGATTATTTTGTGGACTGGAATTTCGAACAGGATAAAAGCTATACTTTATTCATTTTGAAGCCTTAATTAAAGATGAACTTGAATAAAAATAGATAAGATGTTACTATACTTATTAGGGTAATGATTAAGACTCTTAATCTTACTTAAAAACATTTTGTAAGTTTTATTCAAAAAATCAAATAAAATGACTTCTGATTGTAATGAATGGGCATAGAACCAGAACATAAGTCAGAAAAGGATTAATCTGATTAATCCTTTTCTGGCTTTTTTTATTGTCATATATTGGATTAAATAACTACTGTAAAGGATGATTTTACAACATAATGACTATCAGCAATAGAGATTTAATTTCATGTATTGAAAACTTTATTTCAGCAAAAAAGACGACTCTTTCGGATACACCGAATACAATCAAGAAAAAAGAGCTGGAATCCTATTTAGAAGAATTTGCGGCCGAGCAGGGCATTGATTATAAAAAAAAGGAAGAGCCGACCAGAACTAGCTATTCCTTTACCGTACAGGGACAAGAGGCACTCGTGGAATTTTTCTATCGGTACAGTCATTTTTACACCAGACATTCTATTACTCTTAAATAATCAAGCTGTTCCTATGGAGCAGCTTTTTATATTTTGTTATTGAATTAAACAGAATGGTATAGGATAATTTTGTCAATGTGCTTTAAGGGGGCAGGGAAATTGGAAAAGTCATTTAATCGCTTTTTTGAAGAATATCTGAAAGAATGGAAGAAGTCTTCTTTAACTCAATTTAAATCGATGATTTCAAGGGAATACCAGGCAAGAGAAGTAACACAGGGGAAAATTCATGATTTTGGATTTGATGAATCCATTCGAGGATGGGAGCATGGTTTCAATTTTGTCAAAAGCAACGGCGCAGTATGGGATTTAGCAGAAGTAAAGAGGATTCAGCTCAGGGAGCAAGAAATAATGGCAGTAATCATTGCGAAACTGGTTATTGACGGAAAAAAGATGGATACTTGTAATCTTTTCTTTCAAACATTCACTTATGATTTCGGCTGGAAGTTAATCAGGAGTTACATAGAGGCTGGCATTCCTGTAAGCCAGTTTGATTAGCGAAGTACCGCAAGGAGGATGAACGATGAACATCGCAGTAAAAGTTATATTGATCATCATTGGATCGCTCTCAATCATATTAGGAGTGATTGGGATCGTGGTTCCTCTTTTGCCTACTACCCCGCTAATCTTGTTAGGGGCAGCTTGTTATTTCAAAGCGTCCGATGAACTGTACAAAAAATTAATCCGGAATAAATGGCTGGGCGGGTATATAAAGGATTTCCGTGAGAAAAACGGAATCACGCTGAAGAACAAAATTTTAAGCATCAGTCTTATGTGGATATCGATAGCTGCAACATTGTTAATAGTCGATTTCTATTTTTGGCTTGCAGCTGGTCTAATTATTATAGCTGTAACAGTAAGTGCTTATATCCTATCATTCGATACTCTTTAAAGGCTGCCAAACCAGAGGGGAATTAAGCTTTTGCCCGGGACTCGTATTTTACAAAAATTTAATATCGATAATACAAGAAAGAGCAATGTGATCCATTGCTCTTTTAATCTTTTTTGATAATGAGTATTAAGTTCAACCAGAAATAATTAATATTACTGGATCATTATTCAGAAAAGGAATCTATTAATGAAAAGAGCGTCCATTAAATCAAAAGTGGCTGAATTAATTGTAAGCAAGGGGATTGTGGACATCTGCACTTAGGGAATGGATTTGTAGAGTCAAGTGATATGCATTAGTAATGCAGGGGCAGGGGGCGTAAATAAATATTGATGGTGTTGGGCATCAAGCTGTCTTTCTGAGCTTGTTTAAAACTGTTGAACATTGCCTTTCCTCCGGTATGGTTAGCGGAGTGGATGGTGATTCTTTCAGCGTAAAGTTGTTTAGTAATCATTATTTTCACGAGCATTAATCCATTCCTTACATGATTTGTAAGGTCATGGTCGAGTGAAAGATGGTCGATATCGTAATTATGAAGAAGGTACAGACATTCATCAATCGTTTCGGCCAAAATATAACCCTCTGGCGGTCGGCGGTAATCATCCATAAAAACACTTATTTTCTCCATTTCTAGCACTCCTTCCTAAAAGAGGGGTGACTAAGAAAAGTCGGATAGCCCAAAATTCTTTCTTAATCTAAAGCCTAACACATATCGCGACAAAAATGGACATTTTCAGCTTGGGAAATCCTTCTATTTTTAAAAATTTGTGTTTTATCTATTTTATTTGTGTTTTTTTAAGTCATGCAAAAATCTTTAAAACAATCAAAACCCCAATCAAGTTTATCGTCGGGGTTTAAAAATTGTTGGGCGGAAAATCCTAGCGAGCAGGCTCAGTTTGACCAGGCTGACAGGGTGAGATTTAAGGTGCAGCACCCTGATAAACTGAGTGTAAACTTTTTCATCATGGGAACAAGCCAGGGAGACCTTTTTAACAAACCATTGTAATAAATGAAGACCAGCAGGTTTTGGGCTGCTCGTTGTGCTAAAACGAAAATCTTCAGTTAAGGCAGTCAGCCATGGCATATCGACAATCCTGCTTTAATGCTTCCTTTTTAGAATACATTCGCTGCCCCCTGCTATATATATAGAAAAGTTATGTTTCTTCAAGACCTATAAGTTAAAATGTAGGTAGCTGAACAATACGATAATTTTACCTAAAGAGACAGGGAAATGAAAGAGTTGTTATATATAGATCCAGGCTCATGGATAAAATACAATATCCTGCGACTTGTTCAAGAAACCTGTATCCCTATTATGATTGGAGAACATGCTGATGAATGAGCAACAGTTTGATAGATTGCTGAATGTTGGAACCACGGGCCAACAGAAAGGATTCATGACATCCTTGCATTATCATCGTTATGAACCTACTCCATACGAGGCACTTGAGTTATTTTTTCAAGAGTATGAACTTAGTCGACATGATCAAATAGTTGACTTTGGGTGTGGTAAAGGGCGTTTGAATTTTTATCTTAATTATCGTTTCAATTCAACTGTCACTGGAATTGAAATGAATGAGATCTTCTATTCGGAAGCACTTGAAAATAAACTTAACTATTTGAAGAATCATCGTAACAGAGCGGATGCCATCCATTTTCACTGCATTTTGGCAGAGGATTATGAAATTTCCCTTGATGAAAATAAATTTTACTTTTTTAATCCTTTTACAGTGCAGATTATGATGAAGGTAGTTAAGAATATCCTGTTATCTTTTGAAAGGGAACCGAGGCAAATCGACTTGATTCTTTATTTTCCATCGGAAGATTATATTTTTTATTTGGAGTCGCAGACACCATTTGCACTGGTATTTGAATATGAATTACCGGATCCCAACCTGAATGAAAGATTTTTAGTGTACAGATTGAACCCTTAAAGCAAGTTTTAAAGAAATGAAAGAAATTAGCAAAATCCTGCTTTTTAAAGGGATTTAACCGTGAATAGAGAAATTATTACTGAATAAGGATTGATAAGGGAGGAAACAAATTGGAAGAGAAAGTGATGAATGCAATACAGGATGATTACCCAGAGGATTTTGCCTGGTGTTATGGCTGCGGAAGGATGAATGAACACGGCCATCATTTCCGTACAGGTTGGAACGGTGAAAAGACAATAACAATATACAAACCCAAAAAAGAACATATGGCATTACCAGGTTTCGTATATGGCGGTTTGATTGGTTCGCTGGTGGATTGCCATGGCACTGGTTCAGCTGCCCTCTACCTGCATCGGAAAAATGGTAACGAACCAGGTAATGGGGCAGAGCCTCCAAGGTTTGTAACAGCATCGCTTCATGTCGATTTCCTGAAGCCAACACCTAATGGAATCGAATTGAAAGCAATAGGAACCGTCCGCGAGATTCATCCAAAGAAATATCGCGTAGAAACAGAAGTATATGCTGGAGAAACATTATGTGCTAAAGGGGAAGTAGTGGCTGTTGTCATGCCTGATACTTTTTTAGAAAAATAATGCGTGAAAAAGACCCTGTTCACCCTCAGGGTCTTAAATTTGATTATTTCACAGGTTCAAGCAAATTTGTCGGGAGAAAACCTTCTTCGCCTGAATCCTTCATTTTCACCTTTGTGCGTCGGAGGTCTCTTTCCACAATTTCTGCTTCACTTCCCTGCTTGATTTCCTTGACATCTTGATCTTTTACGATCTTGTCCACTCCTTCTACATCATTCAATTCAATCAATTTATAAAGTTCATCATAAGCTTCTGCTGAAAGTGCAAGATAGGCATCTTTTTGGACTGTGGCCGTATCTCCGGACTGCAGGGTGTTATCCTTTACTTCCTGTTCACCTTCCTTGTAGGTATCCTTCATGTTCTGGATGATTCCCGGTGTTTCTTCTTTTACTTTATCAACGACTTCTTTTGACTTTTCCTCGGTTGCTTTCGCGGCATTTTTTGTTTCTTCTTCTAATTGTTTTGCTCCCTGTTCAGCTTCATCATTGCTGCATCCAGAGATCAACATAACTGCTAATCCAGCAGGCAATATCCATTTTTTTAATGAAACGGTCATAAGTAAAATCCTCCTGATCCCACTATTCGTATATTGTAAGATACCACTCAGGTTAGCAATTAAAACATCCATGCTACATCGACAAATACTCAATATTGGATAATAATACCTTTATACATTATTTTCGAGGGGGGGATTTGCATGAAAGGGAAAAGAGGACTATCTCCACTTGCCACAGCCAAGAAATTCATAGATGACCGGTTTCCTGACTGTGACGCAGCGCTTCTGGCCGGGAGTGTAACCAGGGGGGAAGCAACCGAAACCTCCGATTTGGATATGGTGGTCTTTATAAAAGATATTCCCTCAGCATACAGAGAGTCATTGGTCGCATATGGGTGGCCAATTGAAGTATTTGTACATAATCTGCACACCTGCAGAGAGTTTTTTCAAAACGATATTAGCAGGGCGAGGCCCAGTTTGCCCAGAATGGTTGCTGAGGGAGTGGTCATCAGAAATAATGAATTACTGGCTGAAATAATCGATGAAGCGAAAAGTATCATTGAAGAAGGTCCTGCCGAATGGACGCTGAAAGAGATCGAGTTCAAGAGATATTTCATCACCGATACTCTGGATGATTTCATCGGGACAAATAATAAGGCAGAAGAACTCTTCATTGCCAATGGTTTGGCTGACCAACTTCAAGAATTTATTTTAAGGACCAACAAACGGTGGATCGGCAAGTCAAAATGGGTAGTGAGGGAATTAATAAGATTTGACCCTGAATTTACTGAAAGATTTATTGGATCGTTCGAAATATATTACAAAACCGGAAACAAGCAAATGATCATAAAATTGGCGGAGGAAATATTAGAAGAATACGGTGGCAGATTATTTGATGGTTTTTCAATTAGATGAAAAAGCAGCCATATTATTGACTGATTTAGATTGCTTATTCTCAGTCTTTTTGAATCTTGACAGGTTTGAAGGAGTAGTGTGAAAAGCTGTCAAAAACCCGTCGTTATTTTGACAGGTTGGATGGTGTAGAGAGAAAAGTTGTCAAAAATCCATCGTTATTTTGACAGGTTTGAAGGAGTAGTGTGAAAAGCTGTCAAAAACCCGTCGTTATTTTGACAGGTTTATAGTTGTAGAGCAAAAAGCTGTCAAAAATCCGTCGTAATTTTGACAGGTTTGAAGGAGTAGTGTGAAAAGCTGTCAAAAATCCATCGATTTTTTGACAGGTTAGATGGTTTAGAGCGAAAAGTTGTCAAGAATCCATCGTTATTTTGACAGGTTTATAGGTATAGAGCGAAAAGTTGTCAAGAATCCATCGTTATTTTGACAGGTTTATAGGTATAGAGCAAAAAGCTGTCAAGAATCCATCGTTATTTTGACAGGTTATATGGTGTAGAGGGAAAAGCTGTCAAGAACCCGGCGCTATTTTGACAGGTTTATAGGTATAGAGCAAAAAGCTGTCAAAAATCCGTCGTAATTTTGACAGGTTGTGAGGTGTAGAGCAAAAAGCTGTCAAAAATCCGTCGTAATTTTGACAGGTTGTGAGGTGTAGAGCGAAAAGCTGTCAAAAATCCATCGATATTTTGACAGGTTAGATGGTGTAGAGCGAAAAGTTGTCAAGAATCCATCGTTATTTTGACAGGTTTATAGGTATAGAGCGAAAAGCTGTCAAAAATCCGTCGTAATTTTGACAGGTTGTGAGGTGTAGAGCGAAAAGCTGTCAAGAATCCATCGTTATTTTGACAGGTTATATGGTATAGAGCAAAAAGCTGTCAAGAATCCATCGTTATTTTGACAGGTTATATGGTGTAGAGAGAAAAGCTGTCAAGAACCCGGCGCCATTTTGACAGGTTATATGGTGTAGAGAGAAAAGCTGTCAAGAACCCGTCGCTATTTTGACAGGTTTATAGGTAGAGAGCAAAAAGCTGTCAAGAATCGGTCGTTATTTTGACAGGTTAGATGGTCGCGAGCGAAAAGCTGTCAAAACCACGTCGTTGTTTTAAAATAAGCTTTTCAAATGGAATTTAAGCTTTGTAAATTGTGAAGGCAGCTATGCAAAAACAGCTGATGATAATGATCTCAATCGTGAGAAGGTACCAAATCCCTTCAGAAGCGGCAGTTCCTGCCATCGGTGCCGTGAATCCCATGATTAAACCAATTAGATATCCAGTCAATATTGTTTTGTAGTTAAATAGATTTCCAAATAGAATCCCTGATAAACCTCCAATAATCACGGAAAGCAACGCGGCCTCCAGGAAGTGTAAAGGATTTAAGTTGATAAAAATCAGCCCCGTTCCCAGCGCTAATCCGGCGGCGGCCACCATCGTTATATTCCTGCCCAGGTGTAAATCGATATACATTCTACGATTGTACAAATAGATATATAGAATATAAGCTGATAAAAAATTTATTGGATAAAAAATCACAATCCACTCCGGCAAGATTCATCACCTCTACATTCACTTTATTCATTTACGGAGAGGAGGTGCTAACAATTAGAATGGTGCTAGTCGTTTGTTCTTAACCCGTTGTAATTTATAATAAATAAAATGAATAGTTTAAACTGAAAGGATGTTCTTTATGGATGAAATAGTTAAAAAGCTGCGATTTAAAGAAGGCAATGCATTGGTATTGAATGCACCAGATGGATTCCGCTTAGGGGTGGAAGGTGAACAGCAGAGTGATAAAAATAATTTCTTACTTTTGTTCGTGAATAGTAGTGACGAAGTCAGGGCGTGGCTGCCAAAGGCGCTGGAAGCTTTAAAGGAAGATGCAGTTTTCTGGATTGCATTCCCGAAGAAGAGTTCAAAGGTTAAAACAGACATCAACCGCGACTCTCTTTTTGCGATCGTAAGCGAACTATCTGATTATAGAGCTGTAAGCAATGTCTCCATAGACTCAAAGTGGTCAGCTCTCCGATTCAGGCAAGAGCACCTGGTGAAAACCAAAAAATGACGGTATAAATTTAGCTTTCCTTTTATAAAATGTATGATAAAATGAATAAGTCAAAATTACATATTCCGTCTATACGGAAGAGGTTCTAGCTACCCTCTCAAAAAAACTAAGGGAAAACAGTACTGCTGTCTTAGTGGTGCTGTTTTTTCGTTGTAAAGGAGAATTTTTTATGAAAAACGAGAAAGCTGTTGTCGTTTTCAGTGGCGGGCAGGATAGTACAACATGCCTGTTTTGGGCTTTAAAAGAATTTAAAGAGGTTGAATTAGTGACATTTGATTACAACCAGCGTCACAGGACAGAAATTGACTGTGCGAAGGACATTGCAAGTGAACTTGGAATCAAGCATCATATCCTCGATATGGGACTGCTGAACCAATTAGCGCCAAACGCATTGACCCGGAACGAAATTGAAGTGAAAGATGGAGAGGACGGGGAGTTGCCGTCCACGTTTGTTCCAGGTAGGAACTTATTGTTTTTATCATTTGCTGGTGTTCTTGCGAGTCAAATCAACGCAAAACACATCGTAACAGGTGTTTGTGAAACGGACTTCAGCGGCTACCCTGATTGCCGGGATGTTTTTATAAAATCAATGAATGTTACCCTTAATCTTTCAATGGATGATAACTTTGTCATCCATACACCTTTAATGTGGCTGAATAAGGCGGAAACCTGGAAGCTGGCCGATGATCTTGGCGCAATGGAATTTGTCAGGACAAAGACATTGACTTGCTATAACGGGATCATCGCCGATGGATGCGGGGTATGCCCTGCCTGCAGGCTGCGGAAGAAAGGACTGGATGAGTTCCTGGAAGGAGCTGAGTCATGATGTGCGATTTCCGAATTGTCGACCAGCTTCAAAAAATAGATGAAGATATAAAAAGAGGACAGTTAAAATATCACTCAAAACGTGTCCTTGTCAGCAAGGAATTTACCTTTGATGCCGCCCATCATCTTCATGAATATGATGGGAAATGCAAAAATCTGCACGGACATACGTATAGAGTCATCTTCGGTCTGAGTGGTTTTGTTGATGCCCGCGGTCTAATGATTGATTTTGGTGACATAAAGGATATTTGGAAGACAGAAATAGAACTATACCTTGACCACAGATATTTGAATGAAACCTTGCCGCCGATGAATACGACGGCTGAAAATATGGTTGTCTGGATTTATGAACAAATGGCAAATGCTCTGGCAAACAGAAAGCACTTGTATGACGGAGCTAAGGTTGAATTCGTCAGACTCTATGAAACTCCTACAAGCTATGCAGAAGCAAGACGGGAGTGGATGAAGATTGAGTAAGATTCCCGTTATGGAGATTTTTGGGCCGACCATCCAGGGTGAGGGAATGGTAGTAGGCCAAAAAACAATGTTTGTACGTACCGCAGGGTGTGACTATTCATGTGCCTGGTGTGATTCAGCATTTACTTGGGATGGGTCCGGAAATGATTTAATCAGGCAAATGGATGCAATAGAAATTTGGAATGAGCTCACAACACTAGGTGGAGAAGGGTTCTCATATGTTACGATTTCAGGAGGTAATCCAGCGTTACTGAAAAACTTGTCGAGTCTTGTTAATTTGCTAAAGGAAAAAAATATTAATATATGCCTGGAAACCCAGGGCAGCAAATGGCAGGATTGGTTCCTGGATATTCAAGCGCTGACCCTGTCGCCAAAACCGCCTAGTTCAGGGATGAAAACTGATTTTTATGTCCTGGATAAAATTGTAGATCCTTTGGCTGAAAAAGGCGCATTACAAAATGTAAGCCTGAAGATCGTAATTTTTGATGACATTGATTATGATTACGCTAAAATGGTGCATACACGATATCCTGCACTATCTTTTTATCTGCAGGTAGGGAATGATGATATTGTTACCGAAAACCGCCAGGAGCTTGCGGTTTCATTGGTCGATAAGTATGAATGGCTGATTGACAAAGTGATGAATGATAATGAAATGAAGAATGTAAGAGTTCTGCCGCAGCTTCATGTGTATATTTGGGGAAATAAAAGAGGGGTTTAAATAAACAGGAGGTAAGATTATGAGAATCTTTTTATACTTGATTTCAATTATAACTGCCAACGTGATTACAGCGGCACTTGCACCACTTCAGTTTGGTATGTTCATTGTGCCGATGGGTACATTATTGATAGGAGCCACATTCATTTTCCGTGACCTTGTCCAAAATAAGTATGGCCGAGCGAAAACATACATGTTCATTGGCTTGGCTCTTGTATTATCAGCAATTGTTTCTTCGATTCTTGGTGACACTCTTTGGATTGTATTCGCTTCGGCTTTGAGCTTTGCTGTTGCTGAGACGACCGATACTGAAATTTATACGAGGCTAAAACTGCCAATGAGCTGGAGAATCTTCTATAGCGGATTGGTTGGCGGACTGTTGGACTCAATCATATTCGTCGTGCTAGGATTGAGTCCTTTAGGAGCAAACTTCCTGCCATGGGAAGCCGTCCCTGCTGCGATTTTAGGCCAAGTCATCGTAAAAACCATCATTCAGGGAATCGGTGCCATGCTGCTTAATCCAATCAATCATATTTTCAACAATAAAGCAATGTCTAACTAGAGAAAAGGTGCCCAATCTATTGATCGGGCACCTTTTTTATGAAAAGAATCTGCTGGGAGGATTACATATTCAATTTTTTAATAACGATTTTTTCAATCATTTTCCACGGAAGAAGATTTTTTAAAAACAAGGTATTCTTGATGCCTTTACCAATTGGATATCTCAATTGCGGGGAGTTTGCGGATGCAATTCCAGAAACAAGCCTGGCAACATCCTGAGGATTCCCATAACTGGCTTCAGCGGTTTTTAGTTCTTTCATAATCGCTTCCATAGAGGATTCATATGGTGATTGGTCATGCATTGGAACTGCTTCAATGCTTTTCCATATATCCGTTTTAAAGGAACCAGGTTCAATCAAAATTACATCGATTCCAAAAGGCTTTAACTCCAGCCTTAAGCTTTCACTGTATCCCTCCAGAGCATGTTTCGATGCTGCGTAGGCAGACAGGCCTGGGAATCCAAACCTTCCGCTGATGCTGCTCATATTTATGATTTTTCCATACCTTTGCTGACGCATAAAAGGGAGGACGGCCTGAGTGACAGCAATCACTCCAAAAAAATTCGTTTCAAATTGTTTTCGATATGTGTCCACCTCAAGTTCTTCTGAAAAGCCACCTTGTGCATAGCCGGCATTATTGACTAGCAGATCTACTGAATCCAGTGAATGCACGAACCTCTTGAATTCTTGGATTGATTCATCAATCGTAACATCCAACTGAAATAATTGAATCTGATCTGTCACTTTTTCAGCCGCTGCAAGCTCCAACAAATGATCTTTCTTTTTTAGATTCCTCATTGTGGCAGTCACATGATAGCCTGATTTGGCCAGTTCAATTGCGATCAATTTTCCAAATCCGCTTGAGGAACCCGTAATAATTGCATGCTTCATATATTCTCACCCGCCAGGACAGCTTTTTATCTCATTCTACATTGATAAAGCTCAAGTTGCGATGTATCTTTACGGCCAGCATGGAAAAAATGAATTACTGTGGGTTTGAAGGATGGTGAAGAAAAAAGTGACGAAGGAAGAGAGTTTAAAACTATTGGCTTTAATCGAATATATTTATCCGGTAGTGACAGTTAAGAGCGAAACAATTTTAGCTTGGATGTCTATTTGTGATTCTTTGAAATATAATTTCACATTTGAAAATTTGGTTAAACATATAAGGGTAAATCCGTATCCGCCAACTTTGACAGAAATGATTGATGGCACCGGAAATGATCGAACAAGTTTTGGCTGGGTGAAGGAATATTCGATAAGAGATCAAAAGCGGAATAAACCAACTACATAGAAAAAATTATTAGTAAATGTTAGTACCAGATAATAATCATAAATCCTTGATATTCCAACCTTTTTATTGTAAAAACAAAACGAAACATGACATTTATCATATGTCATACATGACACCTGCTACTGCACAAAACCATTTCCCTTATTTATAATTTAATTAACTAAGAAATCCGAAAGGGGAATTATTGAACAAGATGACAACTAACAACGCAAAAGAACTTAGAAAACAGGTCGCCCCTTATGAAAATTCAAACACTAAAATGAGTATTATTCAAATAGTCAACACTGTCATTCCATTTTTGGCATTATGGTATTTTGCCTATCAAAGTCTGTCGATTTCCTATGGATTGACACTTGTGCTTGCGGCTGCTGCTGCTGGTTTCATGGTCAGGATCTTCATCATCTTCCATGACTGCACGCATCATTCGTTCTTCAAAAACCGTACTGCGAACAAAGTTGTCGGAACCCTCACCGGAGTACTGACTTTGTTTCCCTATAGCCAATGGGGCCATGACCATGCTGTCCACCATGCAACCAGCAGCAATTTGGACAAACGCGGAACTGGCGACATCTGGGTGCTGACAGTCGATGAATATATGGCTGCTCCTGCGTGGCAGAAGCTTGCGTACAGATTGTACCGCAATCCATTCGTAATGTTTGTATTGGGGCCAATTTACATCGTTTTATTCAAGAACCGTTTTAACCGCAAAGGTGCCAGAACGAAGGAGCGCCTTAACACTTATTTGACAAATGTTTTGATTTTTGGAATTTCTGGCCTCCTGATTTGGGCAATTGGCTGGAAGGCATTCTTAATGGTAGAAGGGCCGATTTTCTTCATTGCCGGGATGTTTGGCATCTGGCTGTTCTATGTACAGCATACATTCGAAGATTCTTATTTTGAAGAGGATAAAGACTGGGAGTATGTAAAAGCTGCCGTGGAAGGAAGCTCATACTACAAGCTGCCAAAAGTATTGCAGTGGATCACTGGAAATATTGGCTACCACCACGTTCACCACTTAAGCCCTAGAGTCCCGAACTATAAGCTTGAAGAAGTTCATAATAATACGAAGCCATTGCAGAATGTGCCGACCATCACAATTTCAACCAGCCTGACTTCCTTGCGTTTCCGTCTTTGGGACGAACGAAAGAAGCAATTCATTAGCTTCAGGGAAATGAAAGCATTGCAGCAAAGCAATAAGTTGACGACTCAGACAAAACCGGAACTATAAAACTCGCTCCCCTAATTCTGGATGTATAAAGGCATCTTGAATCAGGGGAGTAATTTTTTGTAATTATATCCATTTCCATTATGATAGAATAGAATCAGCAATCATAAAGCAGAGGTTTTTATATGTTTAAAAGGTATTTCAATTCACTTAGAAGTACAGGAATTTCCCCATACATATGGACTATACTCGGTATTCTTCCCTTTTACTTCATTTGGCAGATGCCAACTATGGCTGGGAAAGCGGCAGGAATCATCCTGACTCTGCTGTTTTTTCTCGTATACTGGCTCGCATTTGTCTCAAGAGGATGGACAGTATACCTATGGACGTGTATCCTGATCGGTATTTCCATTGCATCTGCAAGTCTTTTCAGCTATGTTTATTTTGCATTTTTTATTGTTTATTTTATTGGGAATATAAAAGACCGTATTCCGTTTCTAGTTTTATATTTCATTCACCTGGTAGGGACATCGATTGTCATCAATTTTGAAATCGTCCTCCAGGAAGAGTTCTTTATAAAACAGCTTCCTATCATTGTGATTGTGTGGATCAGTGTGATTCTGCTTCCTTTCAGCATTCATAACAAAAATGAAAGAGGAGAGCTCGAAGAAAAGCTTGAGGATGCAAATAAGCGAATTTCGGAACTTGTTAAGCTTGAAGAGCGTCAAAGGATCGCCAGGGATTTACATGATACTCTTGGCCAAAAGTTGTCATTAATCGGATTGAAAAGTGATTTAGCCCGCAAATTGATCAATAAAGATGCCGAATTGGCAAAAGAGGAATTAAAGGATGTTCAGCAGACGGCAAGGACTGCCCTGAATGAAGTAAGAAAAATGGTGGCAGAAATGAGAGGGATCCGCGTCCGTGACGAGCTCATCCACATCAAACAGATTTTAAAAGCAGCGGAAATCAAGTTTGTCGGAAATGAAGAAGATTTTAATCTCAACAACGTATCTTTGCTTTCTGAAAATATCCTAAGCATGTGCCTTAAAGAAGCAGTTACGAATGTTGTTAAACATAGTTCAGCAACAGAATGCAGCGTTTCCATTCGGCAAACAGAAAATGAACTTGCTGCTGTAGTGAGCGATAATGGAGTCGGCAATATTACGGAAGAGGACCTCTACAAGGGCAGCGGGCTACAGGGCATGAGGGAACGACTGGAATTTGTGAATGGCACACTTGATATTCTTTCAGATAACGGTACGAATCTTAAAATTAAAATACCTAAAGTATTGAAGCAAACCGATAGGGAGGACCAGCTATGATACGTATTGTCATTGCCGAGGACCAGCGCATGCTATTGGGGGCATTGGGGTCTCTGCTGAGTCTTGAAGATGATATGGAAGTCGTTGGCAAAGCGAGCAACGGGGAGGAAGCAGTTGCACTGGCCAAAGAGATAAAACCGGATGTATGTGTGATGGACATTGAAATGCCTGGAAAAACCGGACTTGAAGCGGCGGAAGAATTGAAAGGGCTGGGCTGCAAGATTATCATTTTAACCACGTTTGCCCGATCCGGGTATTTTCAGCGAGCGTTGAAAGCAGGTGTCAGCGGGTATTTATTGAAGGATAGTCCTTCAGAGGAACTGGCGAGCACAATCCGGAGTGTGATGGGAGGAAGACGAGTGTTTGCCCCTGAACTCATGGATGATGTATACAGTGAGGAAAATCCGCTGACCGAACGTGAGATGGAGGTCCTTGAACTTGTGGCCGATGGCAAAAACACAAAGGAAATTGCCGGACAGCTCAGCATTACAACAGGCACGGTCAGAAACTATATTTCCACAATCCTGGATAAACTTCAGGTTACAAACAGGATAGAAGCCATTACCCAGTCAAAGGAAAAAGGCTGGTTTAAGTAATAAGAAGAGCCTGCATGCAGGCTCTTCTTATTTATAAAATACCTTATCGATATTATACTTGGCTTTAAGTACGTTAATAGCATAGGTTTCATAAATTTCTCTGTCGATTGGATCTACCACAGTTATGACTGCAATTTTGTTCACTTCATGACGATGGTTTTTAATTGGGGAGACATTATCCTCGAAATGTTTTTTTACACGTGGTCTAAGCTTACGTGCTTTTCCTACG
The DNA here is from genome assembly GCF_007678455.1 of Cytobacillus oceanisediminis 2691. Classification (GTDB taxonomy): domain Bacteria; phylum Bacillota; class Bacilli; order Bacillales; family Cytobacillaceae; genus Mesobacillus; species Mesobacillus oceanisediminis_A. The sequence goes on from NZ_VEEP01000011.1 coordinate 129,883, forward strand.
AACATCAATTCATCGTCAGCGTCAAAGAACATGATGATTCCGCCTTTATCCCTTGGGATCCGGTGGTAATCAGTAAAACCATATTCACTGCTGATCACAGCTTCAACTTTTTCTCCTAATTGCTTGCTTCGTGTGATGACTACGTCTGGTGCTGGCAGTTCAATTTTAATCACTTATAATCACTTCCTATTCTTCAATTAGTAAATCGTACCACAGGCAATATCTAAAATCCACATATTATTATTTTACCCAATAGTAGAAGCTTGACAACTCAGGTGAATCTGAAAAATCATTTGCAATATAACCTTGATATTTTCTAACATAAACAGCAATAATGAGAAGGGTGGTTGGGTTCATCCAGCCGAATAAAGAAAGCAGGGATTTATATTGAATCATTTTAAATCATTAGGTATATCAGAATATATTGCAGACACATTAAATCGGAATGGGATTTCTGAGCCTACTTCAATTCAGGAAAAAGCAATACCATTATTGCTGGATGGCAAGGATGTGATTGCCCAGTCTCAGACAGGTACCGGTAAGACTTTCGCTTTTGTGCTGCCCATTATAGAAAAAATCGATATTCATAATCCGAATATACAGGCATTGATTGTTACACCTACGAGAGAGCTTGCTTTACAGATTACCCATGAAATCAAAAAGCTGACGGATGATATAGAAGGAATGAATGTTCTTGCTGTATATGGTGGACAGGATGTAGAAGCGCAGCTGAAAAAACTAAAGAAAAACATCCATATTGTCATCGGTACTCCAGGGAGATTGCTTGACCATATCCGCAGGGAGACTGTCGATTTTTCCAAAGCCGCGTTTCTTGTACTTGATGAAGCGGATCAAATGCTTCATATCGGTTTCTTGAATGAGGTTGAAGAAATCATCAAGCAGACGCCAAAAACAAGACAAACATTGCTATTTTCAGCGACAATGCCTGATGAGATCAAAAGGCTGGCTAAACAACATATGTTCCAGCCTGAGTACATCCAGGTTGAGAAAACCCAGGCTCCGCTAAAAAATATCAAACAAATGGCCATCAGTTCAACGGATCGGTCCAAGCAAGGTGATTTGATTGAATCTTTAAGATCCTATCAGCCATTTCTGGCGGTGATTTTTTGCCGGACGAAAAGAAGGGTAAGCAAGCTGAACGATGTGTTAAAAGCAAATCATTTCAATTGTGATGAGCTGCACGGTGACCTGTCCCAGGCGAAAAGGGAGCAGGTAATGAAGAAGTTCCGTGAAGCAAAGATTCAGTACCTTATTGCCACCGATGTAGCAGCAAGGGGACTTGATGTAGAAGGTGTCACCCATGTATTCAATTATGACATTCCCCTTGATACCGAAAGTTATATCCATCGGATCGGAAGGACAGGAAGAGCAGGCAATGAAGGACTCGCGCTAACCTTTTATACAGCCAAAGATCGATCATTATTGGAACAAATTGAATCGGAACTCAACATCAGGATCGAAAAGAAAAATATGGGGAATGCCAAAAGAGATGAAGATCAATCAGGAGATAAGAGAATCTCTAAAACGCATAAAGCTGGCGACTATAAAGGAAGGAATTCAGGCTTGAGGCGAAGGGGTAACAGTAAACCTGAAAGAGATCATCGAGGCGAAAAAATAGCCGATAAAAAATCATCCTCCCGCAATGGCAATCGTCCCTCACGCATGGAAGGTCAACAACGCACAGAAAGGGAACAGCCATCGTCAAGACGGGAACAAAGAAGGAAAGCAGATAGCCAGGGATCAAGAACAAACCGTCCAGACGAAAAAAGAGGTGGACAGGCTGAAAATCCATCAAGAAACGGACGGACAAGGAGCAACATAGGAGAAAAGCCTAAAAGGGATAGCAGGAACATAACCAACTCCAGTTCATCGACAGACCGAATGGGTCTCAAGAGCAGTTCCAGAAACCGCCGAAAAAGATAACATGAAAATAGACCGCTTTTAAGCGGTCTATTTTTAAAATGTGATGCAAGTATCTTTAATGTTGTTTGTTAGGAAGCTTGTCACTCGGGTTTTCTTTTCCCTGGCGCTTTCTATTCTGTTCATCTTTTCGCTGCTTATCATGCAATTTTTGGACAAATTCGTGTGTGTTCTCCATTTCCGTACCTCCTCATATAACTGGCTCGTCGTTACTTTTTCCATTACAGAGCCGGTTCATTCATGCGCATTCATAAAAAAAGACGCCTAATTATCGCGTCTGGTTGTCAAAAATATAGACTAGGGCATTTTCAGGCTTGTTGAATTTGGGGCCTTTAAAACCTCTTTTTAGCATTTCTTTTCTCAAAAACATCATGATTCCACCATGCCCTACAATCAAAACATCTTCGTCAAGTTCCATTGCCTGATCCAAAACCTTGTTAATCCTTGCAATGACTTCCTGTTTACTTTCCCTCTGAGATTTATGTCCAAAAAACCACGCAATCCTTATTAAGGATACGTGAAGCCAAAGAGGAAGCCGTAAATCAGAGGGGATGACTGGATATATCGAGATTTCTCTAAGTTCCTCCAGAAAAATAATATCTCCATCATAAGCCTTATATGCAGTGGTTTTTGCCCTTGGTAAATCACTGGAATAACACTTACTCCATTTTTGACCTTGATGATCGATTCCTACTTCCTCGATACTTGATTCATTATACTCTTGCTGCCATGACAGCAGCTCCTGGGAAGTCACAAACTTTGCAGGATAGCCTAATGTCACTTTAAAATGACGTAATAACCCAATCTTCATAAATTACCACCTAACAATTTTATCATGATAATTAATTCAACGAATCACTTGAAATACCTGCTTAAATTATTTGGTTAGTAACAATAAGATGAGGAACATTAAGGGCAGGGGTGTTTAAATGCCAAGAGGAAAAGAACTGGAACAACTGCCAATGGCAAATTCATTGCCTGGTATGGGAGAAGACCGCAGTAAATATAACCGGGAAATCCTTACCGGTATTACTGAAAATGCTGGAACCCGACCTGCAGAAGATAGCAAAAAAAAGCAAAAGTAATCCGGGAAAGAAACCTGAAGGTCAGGGCCTTCAGGTTTCTCTTTTATAAGAAATAGTTGATATAAGATTGAAACCATATTATGATTAATTTAGAACGTAAACGTTTACGTAAAGGGTTTGATGGTTAATGAGTCATACAATAAAAGATGTAGCAAAACAAGCGAAAGTCTCTACCGCCACTGTATCAAGAGTTCTTAATGGACTGAGTGGCTTCTCCAAAGAAACCGAAGAAAAAGTGCTGCGAGCCATCAAAGAACTTGGATATCAGCCGAATGCAATCGCCCGTGGATTGGTCAGCAATAAATCCAATACTGTAGGAATCCTTTTTCCGGAGGTTTCCAGTCAATTCTCTTCAAATATCCTGCGTGGAGTCGAAAAAGCGGTTCATGATCTGGGCTCAAGTGTGATCGTCTGCAATACAGCATCACAAGGAAAGCGAACCATGAAGTATTTACAGCTCTTAGCAGAGAAGAGGGTAGATGGTATCCTGTTCGTCAGTGAAAAGATGACTGAGGAATATTACAAGCAACTCGAGTCGATGAAGGTGCCTGTTGTACTTGTTTCAACCGAATCCTACCAATACCCTTTGCCCTTCGTAAAAGTAGATGATAAACATGCAGCATTTACTGCAACTGATTATCTGGTAAAAATGGGGCACAGTAAAATTGGAATGATTGGCGGAAACACTCAGGATCCGATAGCCGGCCAGACAAGAGTAGATGGATTTAAACAGGCTATGGCTTATAATGGGCTCGCCATAATAGAAGAGAGTATCATCCATTCACCGGGATTTTCATTTAAGGATGGTTATATTCATTTTCCGAAACTCCTGGAACAATCACCAGATTTAACAGCAATATTTGCTGCAAGCGATGAGCTAGCTCTAGGCGCGATATCTTCGGCACATAAAGCCGGAATTAAAATACCAGATGAACTTTCAATCATCGGTTACGATAATCTCCCGGTTGCAGAAATGGCAATACCGCCATTGACGACAGTAGCTCAGCCGTTGGAACAAATGGGACGGGTTGCTGCAGAAATGCTTTTTACGATGATGGCCGAGGGCACAATTGTCGAAAGCAGAATCATGCCGCATTCTGTGGTCGAACGGGATAGTGTAAAAAGGCTTTCGATGAGGCGAGGGATGTTATATGAGCATCAAAATTAAAAACGTAAACGTTTACTTAAGATTACTTAGGAGTGACTTGCATGAAAAAACATTGGTGGAAAGAATCTGTCATATACCAAATATATCCCCGGAGTTTCAAGGATTCCAATGGTGATGGCATTGGCGACATCCCTGGCATTATTTCTAAGCTTGATTATTTAAAAGAATTGGGTATAGACGTAGTCTGGTTATCTCCTGTATATAAATCTCCTAATGATGATAACGGATATGATATCAGTGATTACCAAAATATCATGGATGACTTTGGGACAATGAAGGACTGGGAACTTCTCCTTAAAGAAATGCATGATAGAGGACTTAAACTGATCATGGACCTGGTTGTAAACCATAGCTCTGATGAACATCAATGGTTTATGGAGTCGAAAAGATCGAAGGATAACCCTTATCGTGATTATTATATTTGGAGACCGGGGAAAGATGGCAAGGAACCGAATAACTGGCAATCCACTTTCAGCGGCTCTGCATGGCAGTACGATGAAAATACTGAAGAGTATTACTTGCATATCTTCAGTAAAAAACAGCCTGATCTAAATTGGGAAAACCCTAAGCTTCGCCAGGAAGTATATGACATGATGAGATTCTGGCTGGATAAAGGGATCGATGGATTCAGGATGGATGTCATCAATTTCATTTCAAAAGTAGATGGACTCCCTGACGCTCCAAATCCTGAAGGAAAAAAATATGTATCCGGAAGCAGATATTTCATGAATGGACCGAGAATCCATGATTATCTTCAGGAAATGCATAGAGAAGCACTTGCTGATTATGATGTAATGACTGTTGGCGAAATGCCTGGTGTCAATGTGGAACAAGCCAAGCTTTACACTGATGAATCCAGGAACGAAGTCAATATGGTTTTTCAGTTTGAGCATGTTGACCTGGATTCCGGCCCAGGTGGAAAGTGGGATTTCAAACCCTTACAGCTTACTGATTTAAAGAAAAACTTTACTAAATGGCAAATGGGCCTTGAGGATATTGGTTGGAACAGCTTGTATTTGAATAATCATGACCAGCCGCGGATGGTTTCAAGATTTGGGAATGACAAGCAATACAGAGTGGAATCGGCGAAGATGCTGGCCACCTTCCTGCATATGCTGAAAGGAACACCGTATGTTTATCAGGGAGAGGAAATCGGGATGACCAACGTCCGCTTTGACTCGATCGATGATTATAAGGATATTGAGACCCTGAATATGTACGATGAGAAGGTCAATCAGCAGGGGGAAGATCCAGCAAAAGTTATGGAATCCATATATGTGAAAGGGCGTGACAATGCGCGTACACCTTTCCAGTGGGACGATAGCGAGCATGGCGGTTTTACAACAGGAACGCCTTGGATTCAGGTAAATCCAAATTATCCACAGATTAATGCAAGGCAGGCAGTCGCTGATGAAAATTCCATCTACCACTATTATCGGAAGCTGATTCAGTTAAGGAAAGAGCAGCAGATTATTGTCCATGGCCGCTATGATATTCTGCTTCCGGAAGATGAAAACATATATGTATATACGAGGACGTTGGGCTCGCAAAAGCTCCTTGTTATATTGAATTTTACCGGTGAGGAACAAAGCTTCACATTACCAGCAGACCTCCAGGATAAGAAAAGCGATGTTCTAGTGTCAAATTACGAGCCAGCACCTGAATACGTTTCTTCAATTCCCTTGAGACCATATGAAGCGATAGTATACCTTCTGGAACTTTAATAATTAATATGTAATCTGAAAAGGCTGCCATTGTGCAGCCTTTTTTGGGTTCTACTTTGAAAGTTCAGACTAAAGTCGTAGTACATTTCAAGCTTCTCTACGAGGATTCATTTTCTTGGAAATCTTATGATAAAGACAAGAAAGAAATCACAAGGAGGATTGACTATGGTAAAAAACAAAGTGGTGATGATTACTGGTGTCACGCAGGGACTTGGAAGAGCATTGACGTTAAGGTTTGCGAAAGAGGGAGCGAAACTGGCAGTCTGTGCCCGAAGGACAGAGGAGTTGTACAGGGTCAGGGAGGAAGCGGTAAGTTATGGAGTCGAAGTGCTTGCCGTTACGGCTGACATATCGATTCCCAGGGACGCAGAGAAATTCGTCGCTCTCACACTTGAAGCATATGGACGAATCGATGTGTTAATCAATAACGCCTCCATTCTGGGACCTAGCCCCATGCCTCTTTTACTCGATTTTCCCGAGGAGGATTTCACCGAGGTGCTCAAGGTTAACAGCATCAGTCCCTTTTTGGTCACGCGAAGGGTCCTGCCTTCCATGCTGGTAAATAATGAGGGGTCTGTTATAAATGTAACATCAGAAGCAGGTAATGTTGGATATGCCGGCTGGGGAGCATATGGAATCTCAAAATTTGCCGTCGAAGGTATGACCGAGACATGGGCAGATGAACTAAAATCTACGAATATTAGAATAAATATGGTTGACCCGGGTGAAATGGACACCGAGATGCATGCACTTGCGGTTCCAGATTGCGATTATGAGTTAGCAGATCCAAATGAGGTCGCTGATGTCTTCCTTTATCTTGCCTCAGATGCCTCAAAAGGGGTCAATGGCCAGAGATTAGAGGCTCAGGCATTTAAAAAGGAGGGATTATAATGCAGACAAAAACAACTGCAACATATGATTTCTTCCTGCCAGATTACCTTAATGCTTCCCATCCGCCGGAAAGGCGGGGACTTCGCCGCGATCAGGTCAGGATGATGGTTTTAGACAGGGAAACTGGCCGTGTTAGTCACGATCATTTTATTCGCCTCGAAAATTACTTGAACCCAGGAGATATACTTGTATTGAATAACAGCAGAACCATACCGGCTGCCCTGAAGGCAGATTGGATGCGCGACGGGAAGGTAATTGGAACTGACATTGAATTAAGACTAGCCAGAAAAAGGGCTGGAGCCGTTTGGGAAGTCCTGGCTACACAGCAGAATGTAAAAACAGGGGACTGTTTTAAAATATCGGATAAATTAGAAGCTGAGGTTATTGGGGAAGTCTTGAAATCCCCATTAAAAATTATGCAATTCACTCTTCAAGGAGAAAAGTTTTATGATGCAATCTATTCAGTAGGATACCCAGTAAGATACGAGTATATCAAAGTTCCGTGGGAGCTTGATTATTACCAGACTGTTTTCGCAAGCCAGCCAGGGTCAATAGAAATGCCATCAGCAGGCAGGGCGTTCACCTGGGAAATGTTAATGAAGCTCCAGGGAAAAGGGATAAAGCTAGTGTATCTTCAACTTCATACCGGGCTTGGTTATTTGCTTGATGACCTGAATCCTCATTCGCCGGAAGATCTTTATGAAGAATACTCAATAAACCAGGAAGCAATGGATGAAATACTCAAAGCGAAAGCAGGGGGAAGGAAGATTATCGCCGGGGGAACGACCGTAGTTAGGGCGCTTGAAACCGCAGCTGCTGAATCAACCCTGAATGGTTGGACCAATCTTTACGTTAACTCTGAATATCAATTACAGCTCGTGGACGGGATCATTACGGGATTTCATGAACCGAAGGCCAGCCATTTGGATATGCTGACAGCATTCATTAATGAGAATGGCCTATTTGAAGCTTATGCTGCCGCAATTAAAAACAATTATTTATGGCACGAATTCGGTGATATCAATCTGATTATTTAACCGAGTTTAAGATGACACTGTTAGTTTTTGATCATAAGTCACCTGAAAGGAGAGCGGGGGAATAATGAGGTTCCATCATTTAGGGATTGAAGTAAGTGATTTACAGGCTGCGAAAGCCTTTTATGAGAAAATTTTCGGGTTTAAAGAAAATGGAGGACTCCGATTTGGGGGAGAGGATATTTTCTTCTTGGAAAAGGATGGCTTCAAGATTGAACTTATTGGAAACGTGCCCGTATCGGAAAGTGGAGTGTCTATGCATCTTTGCTTTGAGGTGGATCATCTGAATTCTGTTATAAAGGAATTTCGTAGTCGAAATATCATACCTATAGAGGGTCCTTATATTGTGGGGAATTGGAGGACTGTATTTTACCCAGGCCTTGAACGAGAATTAATCGAATTCCTGGAAGTCATATAAATAAAAAATAAGGAGCAGAAAAATCTTAAGAATTTTCTTGCTCCTTATTTTTTTATATCCCATTTTTTTACTATATTCAGGAAGTTTAATCGGTACTTTCTCATGATGGTATAAACGACATAATAGACAATCAAACCGAAGAGAAGGATATTAATAATCATGCCAATGAAGAAAACGGCACCTAAATGCATTCCTGCTTCCATTCCATGTAATGTCATACCAACTGGAGAATGAAAGTTCCCACCTGGAATGACAGTCTCACCCACGACTACATTCAGATAAAACAAAAATGGAAACAGCCAGATCAGAGCTACGCCGCTTATGAAACCTGCCATAGCATTACCCTTGAACACCTTAGCACTTACGGTAGACAGGATGGGTCCCATCCCAAAAGATGGAATGAAATGGATTAAAAAACCCATGGTAAATCCTATTGAAACATTGTGTGCGTTTTCCTTTATTCTTAATAATTTTATAAGAAGAAATTTGATCCTGCGCATATATTTGTTGATCATAATTCACCAACCCCAGATAAGTATACAATTAGAAGAAACATTTTTAAAGCATTTTTTACAGAGGCCATCCATAACATTTCTTACAAAATCTTTTATGAATTTTTATGATTATATTCTACTCAGGATGAGAATTAATGATATAGTTAAACTATATTTTCGGCGATTAAATGAAAAAATAAACATGTTTGCTAGGCTGCCAGGGTAAAAATAGGCATATGCAGAATTAGATTATGTTCGGAGAGTGATGACAACTGATGCGGTTTACAAAGATGATTCCCAATATGTTCACACTGGGGAATCTGTATTGTGGTTTTCTTTCGATTGGATTTGCGGCTAATGGTCAATTTAACAATGCGGCCATTTTAATATTAATCGGCATGATGCTCGATAGCATGGATGGAAGACTTGCGAGGATGCTGAAGGCGGATAGCCAGCTTGGCAAGGAGCTTGACTCACTTGCGGACATCGTTACCTTCGGTGTAGCGCCGTCATTCCTGGTGTATTATACATATTTCTACCAATTTGGGATATGGGGTCTAATGGTTGCCGGACTATTTCCGCTTTTTGGAGCTTATCGCCTGGCGAGGTTCAACATCAGCACGGATAAATCATCACTTAATTACTTTATTGGCGTTCCAATCACTGCTGCAGGCGGAATCATGGCCATCCTTACCCTATTCGGGCACTTGATTCCTAATATCGTTACGACGGTTGTCTTTACAGCTCTCAGCTTCCTGATGGTCAGCAGGGTGAGGATTCCTAGCTTTAAAGAAGTTCCGCTTCCAAAATACGGTACCATTGTTACCATTTTTCTTGGGTCTTTGTTATTTGTCATATGGAAAGGGACGTATGGACAATTCCCATATTTGATTTATTTTGCAACACCGTTATATATAGCCTATCTTGCATACCGGTTTGTAAAGGGTAAAAATAAGAATAATGTTGAGTAGAACAACAAGAAAACGCCTTCGCTCGTTGCGAAGGCATTTTTTCTTATTTATAGCTATTAATCTCTTGAAGAATCGTTAAATGCGCGTGATACGTCCTCTTTTAAATCCCCGGCGGTTTCTTTCAATTTGCCTTTTCCTTTATCAAGACGGCCTTCCGCTTCCATGGATTCATTGTTGGTCACCTTGCCAAATTGCTTCTTGGCTTCACCTTTTACCTGATCGAAAGCGCCTTTTGTTTGTTCGTCATTCATTGTTTTGGCCTCCTTTAATTGTGTATATTCTTTTATACCCGTTTAAAGGGAGGACAAACTCATAAGACTTCTGTGAAAGTAACTCTAGTTAAAATAGCTTGATGTTGAGTACAGTTACACAAATCGATAAGCATTTAATTTATTTAGGTGAACTGCCTTTTATGCACACGAAAAGTTAATGAGTAAAAAAATTACTTTAGAGAGTAAGTGATCGTTGCTTTATAGAGTAAAAATGATTACTATTAAAAGTAAGGAGGAGGAAGCGATGGAAAAACTTAGATTGAATGTGGCTTTACTGAGGAAGCGAGTACCTAATCTTACTACCGCAGCAAAATCTGTCGGACTAAGACCTGCTACTGTTTCAAACCTATCTACGGGTAAAATTCCCGTTGGCAGGGCGGAGGTACGTACAATTGTGGCACTGGCGGAGCTTGCTGGCTGCTCCCTGGATGAACTTATTTTAAGAGGGGAGAGTGTGGAAATGATCGAAACTGGTATTAAAATCTTAGACTTATTTGCTCCAATTGCAAAAGGCGGGACAGTTGGCCTGGTCGCACGGCCGGGTATGGGCCAATTAGTAGTATTGGCTGAAATGCTGCACAGATTAAAAATGGAAGAGTATAAGACCATTCTTCTCAATCCAAAGGACAACCATCCTGAAATGAACGACATCCTTGATGATGTTGACTTTGTGGCTAATAGTATAGAAGAGACTTTTAACATGATGATTTCTGCAGGGGTTGACAAGAAATTTGTACTTACAGCTGATCGTGCATATGTTTTATCAGGAGAGATGTACACCCTGCAAGAAATGCTTGATGATAAAGACATGACAGAAGTAACAACATTCTTGCTCGATTTAAAAGGAGAAGCAGTGGATGATGATCTTCCATATGGACCGCTCGATACTTTGTGGCAATTCGATGCTGATTTGGCTGCAAGACATAAATATCCGGCCGTAAATCCTATCTACTCTACATCTTCCATCCTTGAGGGTTCTTATCTAGACCCCGTTCACCATGGCGTACAGCAAAAAGCACAAAAATTACTCCGCCGATATCGGGAGTTGCGTTCGATCGTTACGGTTCACGGTGTCGGCCGTCTGCCGGAATCCGAACTTCAAGTCTACAAGCAAGGTGAAAAACTGGAGGCCTATTTGACTCAGCCCTTTTATGTTGCCGAACCTTATACTGGGAAAAAAGGTGTAACAGTAGGATTAAAAGAAACTTTATCTGACGTGAAAAAAATTCTTGAAAGCTCTCCAAGTGAGTTTAATGCAGAAGACCTCCAATTTATTGGTAAAATCGAATCTTGATCAGATAATTGAGAAAAGCCCGAGGTGCCTAGGGCTTTTTATCGTTCACCAGCTGAATATTCATGCTTAACATGGATTTGTATGTTTTGAAGACGGGGATTGCAATGAAGAATTTGCGCCATGTATTGGTCAATAATTCCATCCATTTGTTGATGGTTTTTTGGGCTGCACTGCTGAAAAAATGGATTTATCGTTGATTGGAAAGCCCAGATAAAGATTCACTAAAAGAATTAAAAGAGCCGGCAATTAATTAAAACCGGCTCTTTCCGTTTTTATTAGATATGCATTTAACAGTGAGGTGTTCTTTGACCTTTGGCTCCTTAATAACGGCCTACTTGCAGCTGCTTGAACACCTCATCCCGAACCTCTTGCAGGGTGTCAGGGTGGAGCAGCTTTGTGGTACTAATTTTTAAATAAGCCTCTTCATCAATACTGCCTTCTTGCTGAAGCTTATCTAAATGGGGAAGCCGGAAATTTCCGATTGGCAAATATGCGAGATATAGTTTTTCTCCTTCATGGTCCAAAGATATTTTTATTCCCTTTAACTCAGGATAAAAAAAGGATGAGTAATCCTGTTCGATGATCAAGTCCTCTTTCACCGCCGCTTTTATATAGGGAAGAGTAGTAGGAAGTGAAATGAAATAGATCATCTGGTCATAAGAGTAATGTAAATCAGCTATTCTGATAGCATATTGGGATGTGACCCGCTTCGAGTAATTCTTCATCGAAAGGGTATACATCGGCCTGCTTGTCATTATAGATGTCAAAACGAAGACCAATGCAGCGATAATAAATGTCAGTTCAATCAATGCAAACGAACTCCTTAAATGTGACCACCGTATTTTTTCCAGATCTTTTTGCTTTATAAAGTGCTTGATCGGCTGCCTCAATGAGTTCATTTTTACTCGTGATGGCAGGGTGATCTGTACATGCTATTCCAATGCTTACAGTTAAAATGCCATGTGGTTGGGTTTCCTCGCCGGGAAAGCTTGCTGCTTCTACATTTTTTCGAATGGTTTCCGCCATTACTTCTGCTTTTGGCAGAGGTGTTCCCGGTAAAAGCACAACAAATTCCTCACCGCCAAACCTGAAGGAGAAATCACCAGCTCTTAATGAATTCTCTATGACACGTGCAAGTTTCATCAACACCTCATTACCAAGGAGGTGTCCATTCTTATCATTAAAAACCTTGAAATAGTCAATATCGAAAATAATCAATGACAAAGGCCCGGGACCTTTTGCATCATCTGGAAAGTAATCATCAAGAATAGTCTGGAATGCGCGCTGGTTTAGGAGCCCCGTAAGTCCATCTCTCAAGGCCATTTCTTCAATCTGTTGATAAAGTCTGGCATGGTCAAGCGCGATGGCCGCCTGGTTGGCAAGCGGCAGAATATTCTCAGTATCTATCAATGTAATCGGACGCTTGTTAACAATATTGTCTATCAAAAGGATTCCGATATTTTTCCCCTGATTAATCAAGGGGATGACCGCAAATTCATCCGTTTGGAACAGGCTGTTAATCAGTGCCTGGGAGGAATCGGTTTCATCGATCTCCTTCACGATCACCGGCTGTTGTCGTGTTAATGATTGGCTAAAGACATTTTGGCCATCAAGCGGAATATCCAGTGACCGAAGTATTGAATTCAATTCAGGATCAGTGAAGTTGCTGTCGAAATTATGTTCAATCAAGTCGCGCAGCTTCAATTTGTCTTCCGATATCTTCTCCCAAACTTCATAGCCTTTTTTTACATCCATCGGCCCTACACCGACTACTCCTTTTAAAGAATTTGTTTCATGTGATGACAAGAAAATCATTGCCCGATTGAAGCCTAGTCCATGACCCGCAGTAACCGAAGTCAGGATTACTTTCAATAGCATATCCTGCTGAAGAGTTCGCTGCATGGTCGTACTTACTTCACGGAACACTTGTAAATGCTTTGATTGATTCATGAGCATATTTGTCCACAACTGATGATTGGTTCCCTTTTTATCGATTTGTTGTGAAACATAACCTGCTGCTGAACCAATTGCAAAATACACCGGGATAAGGAGTATCGGGAAAACTTCAGCCTGAAAGAAAACAAGGGAGGTGCTTAATCCAGCGGCAGTTAATCCGCCTATCAGGTTGAAGGAGGATCCTGATAATGCAATAAAAAAGAGAACCATCCATATTAAATGGTTTGTTCCAAAAAGCAAACCAGAAATTTCGACAAGCAACAGAGAGGCGAGGACCAGGATAAGTCGATTCAACCAAGCGCTTACATGGAATCTAATGATATTCGCTAATCCAGCTAACCCGCCGGAGATTAGGATTATAAAAAGAAGTTCAATCAGAGTGCTCACTCCTATATGGGACATCTTAAGTCCATTTTACTATTTATTTCATATGGACTCGGTTTTTTTCACTATAAAGATTTTTATCTAAATTAGTTATGTAATAAATAAAAAAAACTGAATCAGAAATAATAATTATATCATCGAAGTATCGGGGTGAGAAGATGGAAGATAAGACGAAAATCGACTTAACAGCTGCAGAAATGTCCAGTCTTTGGACACAGTATATAAACGATACGGTTTCAATCTGTGTATTAAGCTATTTTTTGAATAAAACCGAAGATAACAGAGTAAAAGAAATCGTCGAATTTGCCCTAAATGCTTCACGAAAAAACATTTCTCTTGGACAGGAGATTTTCGATGGAGAAGGATTTCCCTATCCGGTCGGTTTTACAGCAAAAGACGTGAATGTCCATTCCCCCAAGGCTCTTTTCTGATACGTTTGTGATGATGTATCTTAGGTATATGTCCATTCTTGGCATGGCTGCAAACGCAGCGGCAATCGGTCTCGGTACACGGCCTGATGTTATCCTCCTGCATAAAAGCGTATTAAAATCGGCAATCCAGCTGCAGGATAAGACCAGGGAATTGATGCTTGAACAGGGTACTTACATAAGGCCTCCATTTATATCGGTTCCGGATAAAGCAGAATTTGTGGAAAAACAAAAATTTCTTTCCGGATTGAAAAATAGAAGGCGAGCATTGACTTCTATAGAAATTTCACATTTATTCTTGAATATACAGACAAATCAAATAGGCAAGGCCTTAATTATGGGTTTCATCCAGGTAGCTCAAGATAAAGAAGTCAAGGGATACTTACAACGAGGAAAGAAAATCGCCCATAAGCACGGAGATTTATTCAGTGATATTCTTAAGCAGAATGATATACCAGCTCCGATGTTCTGGGACTCGGCAGTAACAGATACGACAACACAAATTTTCTCGGATAAGCTGATTATGTTCCATGTTTCAGCTATGATTGCCGCGGGTATCGGCAATTATGGTGCAGCAATGGCGGCAAGTCCGCGAAAAGATATCGGAATACAGTATGCATCATTGATCCCGGAAATCGCATTGTATGCTGAGGACGGTGCGAATATCATGATTAAAAACTCCTGGTTGGAGGAACCCCCGATGGCCGACGATCGAGACGTGCTTTCCGGACAGAAATAAGCTTAATTTGATCCAATTAGAAAAATCTCTTTCCAAAATTAGTAACTCTATTTATAAGAGAATATAACTTAATAAGCACGCTAAATAGCAGTCCATTTTGTAACTGAATTGGACTGTTTCTTTTTGTTGAGGGTGAATCAGCGCGGTAATTCGTACCCAATTAGACTTGGTGACAAAAAGTTATTATCAGTATGTAAATTCATATGACTATATTTGTTAGAATTGGTAAAATAGGGTCGGATATATATTTTTATATTTTTCAACTTTCTACGACGAATAGTTAAATAAGAAACCTAGATATCCTAAGAGGAATTTCCTTGCCGGTAAAGAATACTAAGAATGAAATGTCGCTTTGTTTTAAAAAGCTCTCTTATAACAGCTTTGTGTTCTTAAGTAAAAGAACTCTAATTAAATGATTTCTATATAAAGTAGGGAAGAAAATGTATAGAAAATTAAGTAATATTGACTTCAATTCTTTTATAGGCCAGAAAGTAACCGAGGTAAGAGTGGATAAGAATCTACCTTTAGTAATGATTTTTGAATCAGGCAGATTAATAGTTGAATGTCCATGGAGGCTGCAAGTTAAGAAAGAAATTGCCATTGGGTATTCAGACTGTATCCACTCACCTGAAAGATACTCTCATAAAAAGATTGAAAAGATACTTATGGGAAAAGGAATAATTAATATCCTTCATTTTGATGAAATATCTGATTTAGTCGTGAAATTTGAGGGTGACGTTGTTCTTGAATTGTTCCATGACAGTAATTATTTTGAAGGATGGCAGATAAGTGAAGACAAAGGGTTTGAATTAGTATCTTTGCCAGGAGGTTCTTATTCGGATTAGTTAAGCACAACCATCGTACGATTGTTTGGTGGCTTAAGTATAATAATGCATTTAGCTGTAATACCTCCTTATTATTTCTTAAACGTAGCAGCATACCCATACGTGTACTAATGGAAACTCACGTAATATGAAATTTATTTGATCTAAAAGGAAGATGGTACCTTTTTTGTTGTATTCCTATTTGCATGGGGCAGTTAGTTTATTATAAGTTTTTGTCTTAGGATAGGCTAATTTATTATCTTTTGGATTAAAGTACAAAATGAACCAGGAATAGGAGAAAAGGATGAATAAACAAATTAGTCAATTTTTCTATATATCATTATATATTGGTAATCTTATTAAAAATAAAATTGGAATGGGCAATAAGGGGATTATTGTATACGTATTAGTATATTTTAGTTTTTCTACCTTTCTGTCAATACTCACCAATGGATCTGATATATGGTTAATTAAGGTGCTTATGCCTTCTTTTATTAGCAATTATCTACTGATGGGAATGCTGTATGTCTTCTTTTTTACTTGGAGGAGATAGAAATGTACGGACAGTATAAGGTGGGTTGATTCAAGAAGGAATAGCTTCCTTCTTTTTTTCCTTATTGAACAAATGGCGCAATTTAGTTAAAGAAGAAGCTGGAAAACATAGGGTTATAAAATGTCTTCTTGAATTAAATAGATCAGAAGTGAAAAAAGGGGAGAGTATTTTGGGTTCAAGAATAATGCACTCAATTATTGGTAAAAAAATTGCAGAGGCTTTATCGATCGAGGACAAAACATCATTTTTGCTTGGCAGCATTGCTCCAGACGCAGTTTTTACATACGAGGAAAAAAACTTATCACATTTCTTCATAGGTGAAGTGCAAGATTATTCAAGAAACGTTGATTATAAAGGATTTTTACATAAATATAGTTCCCAAGTAGAAAACGCTTATATATTGGGGTACTGTGCACATTTAATTGCTGATGATATATGGTTAAGAGGTTTTAACCTGTCTTGGTTAAAGAACAGAATGGATGCTGATGATGGATTATACAAGTTATACCATAATGATTTCCGATTACTAAATGGAAAGTTATTAGAACACTATGGTTTTTCAGATGAATTGAGAAAGTTATTTAGTCATTATCATCTAACCCAAGATTTAGATGAGGTTACTTCGATAGAAGTTGAAAAATTAGTTCCTTATGTATTAGGAGATATGGTGTACGATAAGGAACTTCTAAATGAAAAACTTAATGTTTTTACTTTTAATCAAATTATCGGTTATATAGAGACTTCAGTTGATCATGCGGTACAAATTATTAAACCACACCTTACAAAACAAGTCAGAAACTAATAGATGCGTAGACTCATGGTGAAACTGCCTACACATTTTGAGTTCTTTCTAATTAAAAACGATCAAGGAATATGGATACTGCATACGCAATAAATAAACGGAAAATTCCGAATAAAAAGGGGGTTGGAATATGTTCTTTCCTACACATATTGTATCTGCTGGTGGATTTGTTGAAGATTCGGAAGGAAATATTCTTTTAGTAAAAACTCGTGACGGTGGTTGGGTTTATCCTGGAGGACAAGTGGAAGCCGGAGAAAATCTCATGGATGCTTTGGTTCGTGAAATCAAAGAAGAAAGTGGAATTAGCACGACGGTTAGCCACTTAGTTGGTGTCTATTCAAATACGGGTACTTTTAAATGGTACGATGGTGAAACTGATGTTCCTACTCAAGTTATTTTTGATTTCGTATGTCATCCTATTGGTGGTCAATTAGCTGTTTCTGAAGAAACCACTGATTGCCGCTGGGTAGCGAAAGATCAAGTTTTAGAAATGGTTACACATCCCGCTATTCGAACTCGCTCTCAAGCTTATCTGCAGTTTAAAGGGGAGGTAAATTACATTGAATATATTACAAGCCCCCAGTTTAAAATCAAGCATCAGACAGGGATATCGAAGCAGATTGTTTCTCCAATATGATACTGACAGGCGCATCGATTAGGAAAGATAAATAGGGTTTGAAAAAACTTTTAAAAAAACGAAGCAATTTAGTGGAAGAAGATTGGTGTATTTAGGAAGAATATCAGCATTAAAACTTTATTTCAAGGGTGATATTATTGGTTGAAAAGTACATTAAGGTGGAAAATGGCAATCTTTGGACAGATAAAAGAGGGCAGGGAGTTCCGGTTATTTTAATCAGCGGTGGTCCTGGCTCTTGTAACTATTTAGATTCTATATCAAATCTTATTGATGATATCTGTGAAGTTATTATGTTTGATCCTAAAGGATGTGGTCGATCAAATTATGATGGAAATGGGTACGATTTAGAAGCTTGTCTTCAAGACATTGAAAACATTCGGGAAGAGTACGGCCATCAAAGTTGGGTAGTAATTGGACATTCCTGGGGGGCTGATTTAGGGTTGGCTTATTCGCTTTTGTATCCCAAATCCGTAATAGGCTATGTTTCAATTTCAGGAACTGGAATCCAAAATGATAGGGATTGGAAAGATACTTATAATCGAAACAAAGTAGAAATTGATGAATTGAAACCGGATTTTGAGTATGAGGCTAATAATATTGTTCACCGTTCTCTTATTGATTCTTGGAGAGAATTTATAAAGAAACCATTATTGTTAAAAGAAATCTCACAGATTGACTTACCTTCACTTTTTATTTATGCCGAAAATGATATTCGCCCTTCTTGGTCAATTGAACAAATCTCAAATCTTATTCCTAATTCTAGATATATCGAAATTGAAGGAGCAGAACATTATATTTGGCTAAACAAGAAGAAAGAATTAGGTGAAGTCTTAAAACCTTTTATTAAGCAAATGGGCCAGTTATTTTAAGAAAAACTTAAATCATATTGTAAAATTAAAGAGATCCTCAAGTCTTGACTTCCATACAGTTAATCCACAACGAAATTGTCACCACCATAAATGAGATTTTGAAGAAGTCGTAAATAGTTGGTTGGACTGTTAACAAGCACGTATATTTTCTAAATGAATATCAGAACAATTGTGTAAAAAACTACTTAAAGTAACGGGTACTTATGCCAGAAAAATAATTAGTGAAATGCTTGGAGATTCACTACCCCAAGCATTTTTCTTGCCAAATCTCCTTTTAATTAGCTTTTGCCGTTTAGAACAGAAGTCGTTAAAAAAGTGGAAAGGTACTTTCTTTTCGTTCATTGACTTTGATTCAAATTCGGGAATTTGACGGGGGTATTTAATGATAGTTGATCCCGGTAGGAACGATAAGCAACGACACTGTGAAAGTTTGAATGAACATCTAACTGAAGAATCTTAGAGCCATTTGTTTCTAAATAATACTTCATTTGTCCTTGCGCAAGCTCATAGAATGACAAAGTAATCCCCAAATAGTGTTTCGTGGTCACTTTACTGTCAGGATGATTCATCACATAATTTGCAATCTGCTGTACCGTAGCTGATGGTGTAGAGGTGATGGAATAAAAAGTCTCCTTTGCATTGCTATACGCTTGGTTTAAAGTGTTTCTTGCTTTTTCAAGAAATTGGTTAACAGCATTGTTCATATTTGTACCTCCAACTCTATTTAAGATGTTTATTAATATACCCTTCTAATTTCATTAGAATCCATATACTGGTTCAAATTTGAGAAGAAAAAGGCGGGAGATTAGTTGCTGTGGTAAAGTAATGCTTAACCAAAGTGTTTTATGAACATTCTTAGGATGAGTTTAAAACAATTCGTTATAATATGATGATTAAAGTGGTAAGGATTTACATAAACAGAAAACGGGGGAATGAGGGAATTGGATCATACGATCAAAAGCTTTGATGAATTAAGAGAACGATTCGGGGAACCAAGTGAACTGGCAAAGCGCAAGGTCATTTCTTATGTGGATGAGCATTGCCGCAACTACATATCAAAATCACCCTTTTTAATTCTTTCCACTTCGGATAAAGACGGCTGCAGTGATGCCTCTCCCAGAGGAGATACTCCAGGGTTTGTGCTGATTCTCGATAAAAATAGGATTGTGATACCAGACCGTCCCGGAAACAAAAGAATGGACTCGCTGAAAAATATTTTATCGAATCCACAAGTTGGCTTATTATTCCTTATCCCAGGTATGTCGGAAACATTAAGAGTCAATGGCAGGGCAAGCCTTACACTTGATCCTGAATTGCTGGGAAGGATGGCAGCAGGAGGGAAAAATCCACTGTTAGGTATAGAAATAGAGGTAGAAGAATGTTTCATACAGTGCGGAAAAGCATTAAGACGTTCTGGATTATGGGTTCCCGAAAGCTGGGCAGATCCTTCCACACTGCCATCAGGGGCTGAAATACTTGCTGCTCATTCCAAATTGCCCGGCACGACTGCGGCCGAAATAAAAGATAGATTAGAAGATGGGTATAGGAATAGATTGTATTAGGATTAAAAAAGCTGCCCTTTGGCAGCTTTTTCTAAAGCATTTTAATTTTCAACGTTTCTTGATTTTCTCCCGGTAGACTTCGTACAGGCGGTCAGGATAATTAGTGAACATCCCGTTTACACCCCAATCAAGAAGCATTTCCATATCTTCCTTTTCATTGACTGTATAAGGAAAAATCAGTAATCCAGAATCAGAAATCTTTTTTATATACGCAGGATTGGCAGCAGTGTAATGCAACCCAACACCTACAGCATATTCTTGCAATTTCCCGATTTCACTATCCGTTATAGTAGCTGGAGCATAATAGGAAAGTAATTGGATTAATGGAATCGATTCATCGATTGCATGGATTTTCCGCAAACTTGCAGAACTGAATGACTGGATGATCACATTGCCAGCTTTATTTTCGGCACCAATCAGTTGATACTCATTCAGAAGGTCAATCAACTTTTGTTCCATTTCGGGATAGACATCCGGTGATTTTGTTTCGATAAAAAATTTCGAATCAGAGCCGAATTTTTCAAGGATTTCCCTAAGCATCGGGATCTTAAGCCCCTTGAATTCAGTTTTCGCTTTATCCGGAAAAGCTTCATTGAACCAGCTGCCTGCATCAAGCCGCTTGATTTCTTCCAGTGTTAAGTTTTTAACCAGTCCAGTCTTGCCTGTAATCCGGTCAATCGTTTCATCATGCAGGGCAATCAATTCACCGTCCCTGGTCATTTGCAGATCGATCTCAATGTAATCGCCATTCATTGCCTTTCCTAATTCATAAGATGGGAAAGTGTGTTCAGGCGCATGACCAGAAGCACCACGGTGTGAGATATTGATATCTTCCATTCCATTAATTGAGGAACTGGCTGCTTGTGGAGACAGATTCCACGGTAAAAAAATGACCAACGCAATAGTTCCCAGCCAGCGATTCATACGGCCCACTAGTTTTCCCTCCAGATTCATTTGCATTTGCTGTACGATATTCTTTTGCTTGAATCCTGTTCTAGTGTAACTATTATTTACAAATTGCCTGGTTATATGCTGATTCTATTTCCAAACCTTCCACCAGTTTCTTTTTGCCTGTTTTGAAGCGGCTGTTTCCCTGAAACTGTCAACCATACCTTTGAACATTTCATCGCGCTGTTTGATTTCCTGTCTTAATTCTTCCCGTTCGCTCTGTAGGGTACGGACCAAATATTCGCGTTCTTGGTTGATGACTTGATTCAGATTGGCCAACTCCTGATTTGTAGTTTCCCGACTGTTGGAAACATAATCAGCAAGAATCTTGAATTCCTCGGAGACCGTTTCGGTCGTTTCGTTCAGACGCTTGGCAAGATTGGATATATCCTTGTTAGTGCCAGAAGATAGCTGATCAACAGTACTTGCTAATTTTAAGATTTTCTCATTCGTTCCTTTATACGTTTTTGTCATATTGGACGTAAGCGTCGCAATTCGTTCGGAGGTGCCTTTTGAAACATTCGTAAGGCTTCCTGTAAGTGCATTTATTTTTTCAGAAGTACCCTTTGAAACCTTCGCAACACTCTCAGTCAGTTTAGAGATTTTTTCACTTGTACCTTTTGAGCTTTTCTGGATAGTTTCAGATAACTGGGTAATTTTTTCAGTGGTACCATGAGAAGCTTTGGTAACCCGCTCCGATAATTTGGTGAACATTTCGGAAGTACCCTTTGAAACCTTCTCGAGATTGGCATTAATTTCGGAGGTGCCTTTCGAAACATTCGTAAGCTCGGATGAAATGGTTACGAGCCGTTTGGAACTATCTTCTGAAGTCCTGTTCACTGTTTCTGAAAGCACCGTTATATGCTCATTGGTTCTTTCACCGGTTTTATAAATTGAATCCGACAGGGATTTAACTGTAGTGAGAGTTCCTTTGGAAATTTCCTTTTTTACCTCTTCAATGACTTCTTTTCTAATACCATTTCTGATCTCTGCCTTGACTTCTTCAATCAACGAATCTTTATATTGCTCCATTGCCTTCATGAAATCACTATATTCATCCTGGCTGTAAGAAAGGGAAGTGCCAGGCGATTCAGGCTTAATTGTCAGGCTGTTAGGATTGTATTCCTGGTCGGGAAAATGGTTTGTCTCCATATGATGCTGCAGAAGGTCCCTAATCATATCTTTGCTGAGATTTTTATCCCGCATCTGTTTTATTTTCATCAGTTGATCTATTTCAACATCCGTATAGAATCTTGCTCCCTGCTTCGTTCTGGGAACAACAAGCAGGCCGGACAGGTCCTTTTCCCATTGTCTGATGGTTCCAGACGGAACATTAATTTTCTTGGACACCTCTTTAATTGTATATGCCTTCGTGAATTGAGTGTCAGTCATCATGCCCATTCCTTTCTGAATTGTATTATGAAAAATCAGTGTCCTATTACAATTCAGCAAATGTATTCCTGTTTTCCTGCATGATGACAAAAGCTATCAAAACTAGTGGGATTTCTGCATAACAACCAATAAAGGTACAGAGTTTGCATTCGATTCCCAAGAAAAAAGTTTGATTTGTCGTGATGAATTTATGATTTTGATTTACAATAGTCATGTAAGCCCAATAACTAGGCTGAGGGATAAAAAAATTGTCGGAAATTGATTGCCCTCAATACTTAATCTAAATCTGAAGCTTTTTGGAGGGGTAGGAAATGACTGAAGTAAAAGTCAGGATAGAAAAAGACTTCCTTGGAACAAAGGAAGTATTGGCAGATGCATATTATGGCATCCAGACATTAAGAGCAGTAGAAAATTTCCCGATTACCGGGTACAGAATACATAGTGAATTAATTAAGGCAATGGCCATGGTAAAAAAAGCAGCGGCATTAGCAAATATGGAAACAGGAAGACTGTATGGCGGACTTGGTGAGGTGATCGTAAAGGCGGCTGATGAAATTATCCAGGGTCAGTGGCATGATCAATTCATCGTTGATCCGATTCAGGGTGGAGCAGGAACCTCTATCAATATGAATACGAATGAGGTCATTGCGAACCGTGCATTGGAATTGCTAGGGGAGAATAAGGGTGATTATTTTACCCTCAGCCCGAACTCTCATGTGAACATGGCTCAATCGACTAATGATGCTTTTCCTACAGCAATCCATTTATCCGTGCTGTCGCTGCTGGACAAGCTTTTAGATACGATGAATATCATGCGCGATGTTTTTTCCCAGAAATCAAGAGAATTTGATGGAGTAATCAAGATGGGCAGGACTCATCTGCAGGATGCTGTGCCAATTCGCCTCGGTCAGGAATTTGAAGCCTATACCCGAGTCGTTGAGCGAGATATTGAAAGAATCAAGCATACCCGTGGCCACTTATTCGAAGTTAACATGGGGGCTACAGCAGTTGGAACAGGCCTTAATGCCAATCCAAAGTACATCAAGAATGTTGTCCGTCACCTTTCTGAGATCAGCGGATATCCATTGAAGAATGCAGATCATCTAGTCGATGCCACTCAGAACACAGACGCATATACAACGGTATCAGCGGCATTAAAGGTTTGTATGATGAATATGTCCAAAATTGCCAATGATTTACGCTTGATGGCTTCTGGACCAAGGGTCGGTTTTAATGAGATTTTCTTGCCATCAAGGCAGCCAGGTTCTTCTATCATGCCTGGAAAAGTGAACCCGGTTATGCCAGAGGTCATCAACCAGGTCGCATTCCAGGTCATTGGGAATGACCATACCATCTGCCTTGCTTCGGAAGCAGGCCAGCTTGAGCTTAACGTCATGGAACCTGTTCTCGTTTTCAACCTGATCCAATCAATCAGTATCATGAACAATGGTTTTAAGGTGTTTACAGATCATTGTCTTGTTGGAATCGAAGCAAATAAGGAAAAGCTGGAAAAAGATGTGGAAAGAAGCGTTGGCATTATAACCGCTGTAAATCCCCATCTTGGGTATGAAGCGGTATCACGAATAGCCAGGGAAGCCATCCTCACCGGTAAATCGGTAAGAGAGCTATGTCTGGCATATAATGTACTGACAGAGGAAGAACTGGATTTGATCCTGAATCCTTATGAAATGACGAATCCCGGGATAGCCGGTGAAGAGTTGCTGAATAAAGATTGATTGCAAACAGCCGTTGTCCTGACCGACAACGGCTTCGTTTGTTTTAGGCTCCAATACTTCTTGTATCAGCGGTTTTTCTTAAAAGGAAGGCTAAAGCAAAGGTACCGAGGAAAAAGGTAGAAATGCCAGCACCGACGAGCACCCCTGAAACACCAATCCATTTAGCCAACAAGGCACCTGCAGCAGGAGCGACTAGCATCGAGAATGTCTGCAAGGATGCGGCTGCAGAAGACACCCTGCCCATAATATTCTTGGGTGTTTCTGATTGCAGTACATATCCATATGGAACACCTTCAGCAGAAGCAAGGATCCCAAGCAGGAATGCACCAGCCATCCATAATATTTTCGGAAGTTCGAAAACACCATACACACCTACTCCGATAAGAAGAATGAGAATGCCGCTCATGACAGAAGCTGAAGCCATCAGGTGGATCGGCTTATTTTTCCAGCTTGTAAATCGTCCGAGGAGAAGGGCTCCGACTACGCTGCCGAAACCAACAGAACTTACCAGCAAACCAAATTCCTCTCCAGCAAACCCAAGATTTTGTGCGACAAAGACAAACAAACCATCATAGAGAAAAATAATGAAGAAGGCAATGGAGGAAAGGATGATTGCTGCCTTTAGTATCCTGGCAGTGAAGATGTGTCTTATGCCTTCTGTGAGGTCTTCCAAATAAGAAGTTTGATGTTGTTTCTTTATGGAAGCTTCTGCTTCGATTTTTGGCAGGGCCATCAAAATCGCAACCGCAATCAGAAAGCCTGCGGCTTCAAAGATAAAGGGGCTTCTTACACCGGAAAGCGCGATCAATCCACCGCCCAGGGCCGGGCCGATGATTTTCATGGTATTGACTGAAAGCTGGCTTAAAGTCACAGCTTCCGGCAATTCATCTTCAGGAACGATATGCCTGATCGCACTTTGTCTAGCAGGATCATAGAGTGCGGCAACCGTTGCCTTAAGAAAAACAAACAACAGGAGTACATAAAGGTTCGGCGCGAAAAACACACCAACAACAAAAAGGATTCTAAGTAATAAGCAAGTGATCATCAATGTCTTCTGGGGAAGTCTGTCAACAAAAACACTGGCTAGCGGGCCGATGATCACCCAGGGAATTCCCATGACGATGATTACTGAAGCGATTGCTGCTTCGCCCAGTCCCCAATGGTATGCAACGATTACCTGTATCGCAATAAAATCCAGCCAATTCCCCAAATCAGAAAACACCTGTGCACCAAAAAGCGAACGATAAGCTTTGTTCTTCAACGGTTTAAAGATACCTGCCTCCATATTCCATCCTCCTAATGGCCGTTTTTCAGCGCTTTTTTTCTTCGTTCTATTTGTTTTTCGCCAAGCTTCTTCGGATCCTGGCCTTCAGGCAGCTCATCATTCTCGATGAAGAAGAGCGATTCTTTTATCCAAGTAAGCTCAGCCTCAAGTTTTAACTCGGCATATCTCATTGAAAGCATTCCGACACCGTTAATATATGAAGTATTATTTTGTTTCCATTCTTTGACGAAATTCAGGATTTCCTGTGACTCCTTTGCTCTTTCTTTTAGATGTTCGGCCAGGATTGTAATATCCATTTGGTTATGCCAGGCAGCCATCTTCATGAATAACTCATCCTTAATAGCTGGTGGTTCAGGTCTTCTGGCAAGCCAGCTTTCCAATTCAAACCAGCCTTTACCGGTCAGCTCATAGAGTTTTTTCTTTCGCCCTCCAGTCTCTGATTCAATGGTGGTGATGAATCCCTCTTCTTCAAGCTTTTTAAGTTTGGGATAAAGACTGCCGTAACTCATGCCCCAGAATAGACCCGCTGCTTTATGCTCAAATTCGGATTTAATGTCGTAGCCGGTGCTTGGACGGAAGCTGATGACTGCAAGGATGGAATGTTCAATTGACATGTTCAGCACTCCTTTATGATTATATATATCATTTTGATATATCAATATGATATGTTTATTTATAAAAAATGTCAAAACATAATGAAACACCGTTTTTTTGTTGGACAAAGGGGAATTAATTCATTAAAGAAATGTTCAATTATCAAAAGGAAATAATGCATCTAAACGACAGGAGGAATAAAATTGGCATTTCGTAAACCCCATGAAATCGCACAAGTGACTATTGACTCTGGCACATATAAGGCTGCAATGCCCGTGAAGAATATGCTTATTTTGGGTTTTCTCGGAGGAGCGTTTATCGCTATTGGCTATCTTTTGGACATCAGGGTGATCGCAAACCTGCCGCATGAGTGGGGGACATTCGGAACATTCCTAGGTGCCTCGGTTTTTCCCCTAGGACTGATTTTGATCCTTCTTGCTGGAGGAGAACTGCTTACGGGGAATATGACAGCCATTTCGATGGCCAGTCTCGCTAAGAAGGTAAAAATGAAGATGCTATTGAAAAATTGGTTTTGGATCACTTTAAGCAATTTTGTAGGTGCTCTATTTGTAGCCTGTTTTTTTGGCCATATTGTAGGTTTGACGGAGACTGGTCCTTATCTTGAAAAAACAGTCTCTGTGGCAGGGGCAAAACTGGATGCTGGTTTTTGGGCGGCATTTATTTCAGGAATTGGCTGTAACTGGCTTGTTGGTCTGGCGGTTTGGCTTTCATATGGTGCTTCCGACATGACCGGGAAGGTATTAGCAATCTGGTTCCCGATTATGGGCTTCGTTGCCATTGGATTCCAGCACGTTGTTGCAAACATGTTCGTGATTCCGGCAGCAATTTTTGCGGGTTATTATAGTTGGGGTGAATACTTCACCAACTTTGTGCCAGTATACTTGGGCAACGCAGTAGGCGGTGGTGTGTTTGTGGCTTTGATTTATTGGATGAGCTATAAAGATACCATTAAAAGGCAAGCTGAACAGCCCGAAAATGAATTTTCAAAAGCAAGCGCGAAGAAAAGGGCGATAAGGTAAACAAAAGGAGCCTCTAACTTGAGGTTCCTTTTTTATATTGCGGGTCTGTATTTGTGGCTATTATTCGATTAACCCAAGTGACTTTAATCCGTTATATATTCCTGAATTGGTGACAGAAGTGGTTTTATGTTTGGCATGCTGAAACAAATCAGGGTGTGCATTGCCCATCGCAAATCCTTCTCCTGCAAAGGCCACCATTTCCTTATCATTCATACCATCTCCAAAAGCAATCGATTCCTCACGTTTTATACCAAGCTTTTTCAAAAGAAATTCCACGCCAATTCCCTTATTAACTTGATCGCGAATGACATCGAAACAGTGTTGCATGCCCTCAACGTTCACTTGGGATAAATGGATTCCATCATTGAACTGGTAAAGGGAGTAATCTTTGTTTCCCGCTGTGATGATTGTCATTCCAAGAACATCTTCAATGGCATCCTCAGTAAAAATATCATTCTGGCGCAAATGAAAATGTTTTTGAAAGGCTTGGACCGCATCCGGCTCTAGGCTGGTAAAGTAATTTTTTGAATTCGAATAACAGACCACCTCATGATCATTATCATCGGCAATGTCCAGGATGTATCTTACATCCTCAGATTTCATAGGTTCTGCAAAAATGGTTTCTCCTTCATATATGCCGAGCGCACCGTTATATCCGATAAAAGAGGTAATCTGAAGTTCCTCTGCAAGATCCGATATTTCGTGGAGCGGGCGTCCTGTAGCCAATACCACCTCAATATTTTGTTTTTTCATTTCCTTAATGGCTGCCCTTGTAGAATTCTCAATCGTGTCATCAGGCGTTAAGATTGTTCCGTCTATATCCAAAAATAAAATCTTGTATGGTCCCATGTGAATTTCTCCTGTCATGAATGAATAGTTTAAGTTTTACACAACGACACATATGTTATCAAATATTTATCATGTCTCCAGTTAGAGGGCAGCTTGTTTAATAAAAATTTCAAAAGGGTAAACTTTAACCAAGACAACAACAGGGAAGGAGATGTTTGCCAATGTTATGGACAATTGCAGCAATATTGCTGGTACTCTGGGTGCTGGGGCTGGTTTTTAAGGTAGCCGGCGGAATTATCCACATCCTCCTCGTAATTGGCATCATATTGATTGCATACAAAGCAATCAAAGGACGATCAACAGGTTGATTATCGAATTAAGGGCAGCGGCAAATTTGTCGCTGTCTTTTGCTTTGCTAGAGGCGGAACCAGTGGTTTGTATAATAGACATCTTATTGGTGACTTGATTTTCCAGTAAGTGGAGATTGGAGTCACCAATGAGGGATATTGGTGACTTGATTTTCCAGTAAGTGGAGATTAGAGTCGCCAATGGAGATTATTGGTGATCTGTTTTACCAGTAAGTGGAGATTAGAGTCGCCAATGGAGGTTATTGGTGACTAGTTTTCCCAGTAAGTGGAGATTTGAGTTACCAATAGAGGTTATTGGTGACTTGATTTTCCAGTAAGTGGAGATTGGAGTCGCCAATGAGGGATATTGGTGACTTGATTTTCCAGTAAGTGGAGATTAGAGTCGCCAATGGAGGTTATTGGTGACTAGTTTTCCCAGTAAGTGGAGATTTGAGTTACCAATAGAGGTTATTGGTGACCTGGTTTTCCAGTAAGTGGAGATTTCGGTCACCAATGGAGGTTATTGGTGACCTGTTTTACCAGTAAATGGAGATTCGAGTTACCAATAAAGGTTATTGGTGCCCCTGTTTTTCCAGTAAGTGGAGATTTATGTCGCCAATGGAGCTTGTTTGGAGACCTTTTTTTCCATTATGTTGAGATTAGAGTCACCAATAGATCTTATTAGTGACATGTTTATCCGGTATATAAAGATTCAAATCACCAATGAAGCTTTTTGCGCTTTATTTTCTATTAAATGATTTTATTAATGGAAACATTTTGATTAAGGATATTGGATTCGCCAATAAGGATAAATGTGTATCGGATGAAATAGTTTTAAGTGATTTTTGGCAACAACCTTGTTTACTCAGGATTTTTAAAAACTCTTCTTAGATTATTTTTACTCTGTAAAATATCAAGAGCCGTTTCCTTTATTTTCAATGGTTTTTCATAATACAATAAAGACATATACTTATACGGGGAGAGTGGATGTCCAATAATGAAAATTAAACAAATATCAGAAGCTTTATTGGGGCGTACACCCTCAATATTGGGACATGAACAATTTATGAAATTTGCTGTGCTGCTGCCGTTGGTGGAGGTCAATAATGAGGTTCATATCTTGTTTGAAGTACGGGCACTTACACTTAGAAGGCAGCCTGGCGAGGTTTGTTTTCCCGGCGGCAGGATTGAAAAGGGAGAGGAACCAAGAGTAGCTGCTGCAAGGGAAACGTCAGAGGAACTGGGTATTAAAGAGAGTGAGATCACAAATATGATTCCATTGGATTTTATGGTGTCAGCTTTTGGTACCATCATCTACCCGTTTGTTGGAACGATAAATAACCCAGAGTCAATCAAGCCGAGTGAAGCCGAGGTAGGTGAGGTCTTCACTGTTCCCCTGGCATTTTTCAAAAAGAATCAGCCGGCTACATATAAAATTAATTTCCAGGTCGAACC
Source organism: Cytobacillus oceanisediminis 2691 (assembly GCF_007678455.1). GTDB lineage: Bacteria > Bacillota > Bacilli > Bacillales > Cytobacillaceae > Mesobacillus > Mesobacillus oceanisediminis_A. The sequence continues at coordinate 159,515 of NZ_VEEP01000011.1, forward strand.
AGAGGATGGATTTCCGTTTGACTTGATTATCGGTGGAGAGAATTACAACTGGCAGACCAGATCAATGGATGAATATTTTTATAGGGTGAATGGCAAGGTGATCTGGGGATTGACAGCACGGGTACTGACTCATTTCCTTGAACTGATGGAACAAGAAAATATTAGAGATTAGGAGTGCCATTTCTGGCGCTCTTTTTTATTCCTGAATACCATTATTTTGAAAAAGCTGTTTCGTATTCACATGCATCATAAAATATTAATTAACTATTCAGTTTCTATCCAGATTAAATAAAATAGACACCCAAAAATTATTATTGCACAAATAGTTTTTTACCCATATTTACTTTTAGTGACAATACTCCTATTTCTTAGTAATTGCAGAAATTTATAGGAGAAAAGGTTGCGGTTGGTAGATTTATTATTTATAATTTTAAGATAATTATTTATTTATAGAAAGTTGGTTGAAAATGAAATTGTACATATCAGTGGACATGGAAGGGATCACCGGATTGGTAGACCATACCCATGTGGATTCATCTAAACATAATTACGAACGTAGCCGGAAAATCATGACCCAGGAAGCGAACTATGTGATCACTAAGGCTTTTGAAACTGGATGTGAGGAAGTCATCGTCAATGACAGCCATTCTAAAATGAATAATCTGCTGATTGAAGATCTTCACCCTGATACCCAGTTGATAACCGGTGATGTGAAGCCCTTCTCGATGGTCCAGGGATTGGATGACAGTTTTAAAGGAGCAGTGTTTGTCGGCTATCATGCCAGAGCTTCAATGAGTGGCGTAATGTCGCATTCCATGATTTTTGGTGTCCGCAATATGTGGATCAACGATGTTCAAATTGGGGAACTCGGATTTAATGCATATGTAGCAGGTTATTTTGGGGTACCAGTTATCATGGTGGCTGGAGATGATGGAGCAGCAAGAGAAGCAGAAGCATTGATTCCAAATATCACCACTGCGGTTGTTAAGGAGTCAATTTCGAGATCTGCGGCAAAATCGTTAACACCTATCAAAGCTGGGGAACTTATTGCCGAGAAGACAGAACAAGCTATTAAAAACAGCGACAAAGTGAAACCGCTTACTCCGCCGGATAATCCGGTCCTGAGAATCCAATTCGCTAACTATGGGCAGGCAGAGTGGGCTAATCTGATGCCGGGAACGGAAATAGAAGTGGGAACGACCATTGTCCGTTTTCAGGCAAAGGATATTCTAGAAGCCTATCAAGCTATGCTTGTGATGACAGAGTTAGCCATGAGAACAACTTTTTCGTAAGCAGTGTTTTCGCTATCTTGATGCCTGTGCTTTCATTAAGACCGTCAAAGACATCTGCTGACATGAAGACATGATAAGGAAGTGAGTTAATGCTGCAATACATAATCAAACGGCTGGGCTCTATGGCGCTGACTTTATTGGTCATCATTACACTGACCTTTTTCTTGATGCACACTATACCTGGTTCACCTTTTAACGAAGAGCGGGCGACAAGCGAGGCTGTACAAAAAAACCTCGAAAGTTTTTACCATTTGGATGAACCGCTTTATGTTCAATATATCTTGTATTTAAAGTCAGTTGTTACTTTCGATTTCGGACCGTCTATTAAAAAATCCTCCCAAACCGTGAACGAAATGCTGGGCCGAGGATTTCCGGTTTCGTTTGAACTGGGAATGGTCACGCTCATTGTGGCAATCTTCTCAGGAATTCTGTTGGGAATCATCGCAGCCCTGCGGCATAACGGCATTATCGATTATCTTGCAATGACCATTGCGGTGGTCGGGATCTCCGTCCCTAACTTTGTGATGGCCACGCTTTTGATCCAGCAGCTTGCCGTGACCTGGCAAATCTTGCCCGTCGCCACTTGGACCAGCCCGAAGCATATGATCCTGCCTACATTGGCACTTGCGACCGGACCAATGGCCATCATCGCCCGTTTGACGAGGGCGAGCATGCTGGAGGTTTTGACTCAGGATTATATCAGGACAGCGAAAGCAAAAGGGCTTTCCCCTGTAAAAATTGTGTTCAAACATGCGTTGAAAAATGCTTTGCTTCCGGTAGTAACCATTTTGGGATCCCTGGCGGCAAGCATTTTGACAGGTACCTTCGTAATCGAAAAAATCTTTGCGATTCCGGGCATGGGCAAGTACTTTGTCGAGAGCATCAACCAGCGTGACTATCCTGTCATTATGGGAACCACGATTTTTTACAGTACTGTGCTGATCGTGATGCTTTTCCTGGTTGACCTGGCATACGGAATCCTGGATCCGAGAATCAAACTTCATAAAAAGGAGGGGAAATGATGGCTCTGCGAAAACATCAGGAACATCAGACAAATTCGTCGATTCCCGATGACTGGTTTGTTCCTATAGAAAAGAGTGACTCAGAAGCAGAAGCTGTTGTCAGGCCCAGTCTCTCGTATTGGCAGGATGCCTGGAGACGCCTCCTGAAAAATAAACTGGCAATGATGGGATTGTTTTGCTTATCAGGTTTGACCTTTATGGCTATTTTCGGGCCACTCATTTCACCACATACAGTCGACCATCAGGATTTAATCAACCAGAACCTCCCGCCATCCAGTGAACATTGGTTTGGTACTGATGAGCTGGGTCGCGATGTATTCACACGTACTTGGTACGGGGCACGAATATCCTTGTTCGTCGGCATCGCAGCGGCTTTGATTGATTTTGTCATTGGCGTCATCTATGGCGGTATTGCTGGCTATAAGGGCGGCAGGACAGACCATTACATGATGAGGGTCATTGAAGTACTTTATGGACTGCCGTATTTGCTGGTGGTGATTCTAATCAGCGTTGTGATGGGACCAAGCCTGGCTACGATCATATTTGCTTTGACGATAACAGGATGGATAGGAATGGCGAGGATTGTCCGCGGTCAGGTCCTGCAAATCAAGAATTATGAATACGTTTTAGCGTCTAAGACATTCGGTACAAAAGCAGGGCGGATCATCCGCAAAAATCTTCTTCCCAATACGATGGGACCGATCATCGTTCAAATCACCCTTTCCGTTCCATCGGCAATCTTTGCTGAAGCATTCCTTAGCTTCCTTGGTCTTGGAATCCAGGCACCGCTGGCGAGCTGGGGTTCAATGGCCAGCGATGCTTTGCCGGTCATATTATCGGGTGATTGGTGGAGGCTGTTTTTCCCGGCATTCTTCATCTCTTTGACGATGTTCTCGTTTAATGTGTTAGGTGATGGGCTTCAGGATGCACTTGATCCGAAGCTAAGGAGGTAAGCACCATGGAAAAAGTACTTGAAGTAAATGACCTTCATGTTTCATTCAAGACATATGGGGGCGAGGTAAAAGCCGTCCGCGGTGTCACTTTTGATTTACATAGGGGAGAAACCCTGGCTATCGTTGGAGAATCTGGATGCGGTAAAAGCGTAACTTCGCAAAGCATCATGAGACTGATCCCAGAACCGCCAGGGAAGTTTGATGGAGGGTCGATTCTTTTTAAAGGGAAAGACCTGTCAAAATTGAAAGATTCAGAAATGCGAAAAATACGCGGATCGGATATTTCGATGATTTTCCAGGATCCGATGACGGCACTGAATCCAACCTTGACGATTGGCGACCAGCTTACTGAAGGAATCCTGCAGCATATGAAGCTGACCAAAGAGCAGGCGAAAAAAGTAGCGGTTGATATGCTGTCCCTTGTCGGGATCCCCAGTCCGCATGTCCGGTTAAAACAATACCCGCATCAATTCAGTGGAGGCATGAGGCAAAGGATCGTTATCGCGATGGCGCTAGTATGTCAGCCAGAGGTTTTGATTGCGGATGAGCCTACAACCGCACTTGATGTGACCATCCAGGCGCAAATCCTGGAATTATTCAGGGATATTCAGAAAAAGACAGGCGTATCAATTATCTTGATTACCCATGATCTTGGTGTAGTGGCTCAAGTGGCTGACCGGATTGCTGTCATGTATGCCGGCAAGATCGTTGAAACAGGTACCAGAAGAGAAATCTTCTATAATCCACAGCACCCGTATACTAAAGGGTTATTGAACTCTGTACCCCGTTTGGATGTAGAAGGAGAGGAATTGATTCCAATTGGAGGTACACCGCCAGATTTGTTTTCTCCGCCTGTGGGATGCCCGTTCACAGCAAGATGCCCATATGCGATGTCAGTATGTGACAGAGTATATCCTGATCAGACCAGCCTTTCGGATAGCCATGCAGTAGATTGCTGGCTTCAGGATGAGCGTGCCCAAAAGCTGCTCGCAAACAAATAATGGTCAAACAGGCTTTTGCCTTTTGATATAAAAGAAGTTCAACTTAAGGGGGAGACAAAGTGAAAAAGATCTTAACAATGTTAATGGCAGCATTGCTTGTGTTCACGATGGCGGCATGTACCGCCAATAATGAAGCTGGCAAAGAAACAGAAAAAGACAGTGGCGAAAAAGGCGGCGAAAAGGTACTTCACCTGAATAACGGCCAGGAGCCTACATCGTTTGATCCGCCAATCGGTTTCGATTCCGCATCATGGAATTCGTTGAACAACCTGATGGAAGGCCTGACACGACTTGGCAAAGAACATCAGCCAGAAGCTGCGACGGCAGAAAAGTGGGATGTATCTGAAGATGGAAAAACATACACATTCCATATCCGTAAAGATGCAAAATGGTCTAATGGTGATGATGTAACAGCAAATGATTTCGTATTTGCCTGGAAACGTCTGCTTGATCCTGCGACTGGTTCATCTGCAGCATTCCTGGGTTATTTTATCGAAGGCGGAGAAGATTTCAACAGTGGCAAGGGGCCTGCTGAAGATGTCAAAGTAAAGGCTGTTGACGAAAAGACGTTCGAAGTTACTTTGACAAGTCCACAGGCATACTTTCTTAGTGTAATTGCTAACCCGGCTTTCTTCCCGGTGAATGAAAAAGTTGCGAAGGAAAATCCAAAATGGTTCGCAGAAGCGGAGTCATTTGTAGGCAATGGACCTTTCAATCTGGCAAGTTGGGAACATGATACGAAATTCGTCATGGAAAAGAATGACCAGTACTGGGATGCAGAAAACGTTAAACTTGACCGTGTTGAATGGGCGATTGTTGATGACACAAATACTGAATATCAAATGTATCAGGCAGGGGACCTTGACGTCTCAGACGTACCTGCTGAACTGAGCGAAAAGCTGTTTAAAGAAGGAAAGGTCCAGGTTGAAGACCAGGCAGGAGATTACTTCTACCGCTTCAACGTTACGAAGGAACCATTCCAAAACGTGAATATCCGTAAAGCGTTTGCACTTGCTGTGGACCAGCAAAAAATTGTTGATTTTGTAACAAAGAACAAAGAAGAAGCAGCTTATGGTTTTGTATCTCCAGGATTCCAAGATCCATCAGGCAAAGATTTCCGTGAAGTAAATGGAGATTTTAACAAGACAGACATTGAAGAAGCTAAAGCATTGCTAGAGAAGGGTATGGAAGAAGAAGGGTATTCTGAACTTCCAGACGTTACCCTGACTTATAGCACAGACGATACTCATAAAAAGATCGCAGAGGCATTGCAGCAAATGTTCAAGGAAAATTTGGGAGTGGAAGTCAAGCTAGCGAACATGGAATGGAATGTTTTCGCAGAAGACCAGAAAGCACTGAAGCACCAGCTTTCACGAAGCTCATTCCTAGCTGACTATGCAGATCCAATCAACTTCCTGGAAAACTTCCAGACTGGACACTCCATGAACCGTACGGGCTGGGGAAATCCGAAGTATGATGAATTGATTCAAAAAGCGAAGAACGAATCTGATGAAACGAAACGTTTTGAATTAATGTACGAAGCTGAAAAGATTCTTTTTGAAGAAGCTCCAATCTTCACTGTTCATTTTTACAATCAGGTATATCTTCAAAACGAAGCTGTAACTGGTGTTGTGCGCCACCCAGTAGGATATCTGGAATTGAAGTGGGCCGATAAGAAGTAATGATTCTAAGAAAGGGGTGTTCGTCTTGGAACACCTCTTTTTAATAGTACATAAAATAGGCTCTGTTAAACAAGACTGTTGATTTTCGTTCCAGGCGCTTCGCTTTCCGCTGGAAGATATGAAAAAGACCAACTGCCGTCTTTTTCATAAGCAATTCTTCCTTGGGGCTGGCGCTGAGCCTCCTCGTCGCTTTGCTCCTGCGGGGTCTCACCTGACCAGCTAAGCCCGCGGGACATTGATAAGCTTCTTCGAACCTGCCCACGCACGATGGAAATGCGTTAGCATTTTCGGAGGAGTCTACGCGCCTTCCACTACAATCAACAGGAGTAGAATTAGAATTTAGCTTTAACAGAGCCATTAATTAATATCCTATAACATACTATTCTTTTTTCACGGAAAGATTTTGATTTTACCATATTAATGGAATTATATATCTTATGAACTTGTCCAAAATGACTAAAGGGAGTTGATTGACATGGCAATTAAGCCCAACCGTTTGAATAAAGGTGATACTGTTGCAGTCATCGCGCCAGCAAGTCCGCCAAATAAAGAAAATTTGAAGCGAGGCTTAGCCTTTATTGCTGAGCTTGGTTTGAACTATAAATTAGGTAAATCATTATACGAAGAATATGGTTATCTTGCTGGCGATGATCATGCGAGGTTGGAAGATTTACATGAAATGTTCCTTGATGACGAGGTTAATGCGATTATCTGTGCCGGAGGTGGTTATGGCACCGCACGAATCGCATCATCTATAGACTATAAACTAATTGAAAAACATCCAAAGATATTCTGGGGTTACAGCGATATCACATTTTTACACACAGCCATTCGGCAGAAGACTGGCCTCATCACATTTCATGGTCCCATGCTTGCCTCGGATATTGGCAAAGAAGGTGCCCATCCACTATCCAAAGAGACATTCCGGCAATTGTTCCAGCCAGCAGAATTGCGATATGGTCTTGATCTTTCGCAAATAGAAGAACTGGTAAGGGGTGCAGCTGAAGGCCCGTTGGTCGGCGGCAATCTATCACTCCTAACAAGTTCAATGGGGACGCCATTTGAAATTGATACAAAAGGCAAGATCCTGTTGATTGAAGACATTAATGAAGAACCGCGTGCTGTTGATAGGATGCTTAATCAGTTGTATATGGCAGGGAAATTACAGGAGGCAACCGGAATTATTTTAGGTGATTTCAATAATTGTGTTCCGGAAAGGGACCTGTCATTATCCTTGGATGAAGTCATCGAACACTACATTAAGCTCGCGGGCAGGCCTGCACTAAAGGGATTCAAAATGGGTCACTGTGCACCGCATATTGGAGTCCCGTTGGGAGCGGCTGCCAGAATGGACACCGAAACAAAACATTTATTTGTCGAGAGTGGCATTAACTAGTACCGAAGGAGATAAGGATATGATTATTGAAAAGATTGAGACATTCCGCACAGCAGTCCCTCTGAATAAGCCTTTTAAAACGGCTCTTCGTACAGTTACTGTAGCTGAAGCGACTTTTGTTAAAATCACATGTGATAATGGGATTGTTGGCTGGGGTGAGGCACCTCCGACTTTGGTGATTACTGGAGACAGTCTTTCTGGCATTGAAGCAGGAATCAATGATGTAATCCGCCCTTTCTTATTAAATCAAAATCTTCTTGGCTATGAAGCTATTTTTCAGGGGTTAAAAACAATCCTTGTCAATAACACAAGTGCGAAGGCAGCTGTAGATATGGCATTGTACGACTGCATCTCTCAAAATTGCGGTCTTCCGCTCTATCAACTTCTCGGCGGCTTCAGGAATGAAATCGAAACAGATTTTACCGTCAGCGTGAATAGTCCCGAAGAGATGGGTGACGATGCAGTTGAATACGTGAAGAATGGGTTCAATGTCCTGAAGGTTAAGGTAGGTATTGGCGAGATATCTACAGACATTGCGAGGATCAAAGAAATCCGCAACAGGGTCGGCAAAGAGATAAAAATCCGTCTTGATGCGAACCAGGGTTGGAAACCGAAGGATGCAGTCAGGGCAATTCGAAGCATGGAGGATGCGGGTCTGGACATCGAACTGGTAGAACAACCCGTAAAAGCCGAGGACCTCGACGGCCTGAAACAGGTCACAGATTCGGTTGATACATTGATCATGGCCGATGAAAGTGTATTTTCACCAAAACAGGCATTTGAAGTGATCAGAAGGAGAAGTGCAGATCTGATTAATATAAAGTTAATGAAATCAGGCGGAATTTATCAGGCTCAAATCATCAACCAATTGGCTGAAACAGCCGGGATCGAATGCATGGTAGGCAGTATGATCGAAACCAAGCTCGGTATCACGGCTGCTGCCCATTTTGCCGCCAGCAAGAAGAACATCACTCGCTTTGATTTTGATGCACCATTAATGCTTGCAAAAGAATCCATTTCAGGCGGGATAAAGTATAATGGCAGAAAAATAACACTTCCCGTACGAACAGGCCTTGGGATTGAACAAGTCTTTTTGAAGGAGGAATGATCAATGGAAAGCAATAATTTTTGGCTCGTCAATGTACCGGTAGCAACTCTTTGGACTTCCTATGATTCTTCAAGGGAAATCGATGAAGCTGCTGTATCAGGGAACGTTAATTTGGAAGAATGGCTCGAAAAACTCACGTATGAACTGAGGCTGCAATTATGTGATGATAACCTCGTTCAATCACAGGTTTTATTTGGCCAGGAAGTTTTGATCATTGATGAAAAGGATGATTGGGTCCATGTCGTTATCCCGGACCAGCCTTCAGGCAAAGACAAAAGAGGTTATCCGGGCTGGATCCCAAAAGATCAGCTGATTCAACAGTCTGATTGGTATATCAAGAAAGGCCAAGTTGCTGTGGTAACCTCCAGGAAAGCTTTGCTTTACTCAGAGCAAAATGAAAAATTGATGGAATTAAGCTATCAGACAATGCTGCCTGTCGTGGAGGATGTCGTCGACCGCATCCGCGTCAAGACGCCAACAGGAATCGGAATTTTGCGGACAGAGGATGTTGAAGTCCATCCATCTGAAAAAGAAATTCCGCAAAAGAATGGCGATGCAATCGTTGCAGCGGGCGAGCAATTCCTTGGGCTGCCATATCTGTGGGGAGGAATGAGCAGCTATGGATATGATTGCTCTGGATTCAGCTACAGTATGTGCCGGGCCAATGGTTGCATTATTCCAAGGGATGCCCATGAACAGGCAGCAGCCGGCGTGAAAATAGAAATACATGATATTTTGCCAGGTGATTTACTCTTTTTCGCATATGAGGAAGGAAAAGGACAACTTCATCATGTAGGCATCTATTATGGAGATGGGAAACTTCTTCATTCTCCCAATACAGGTAAGAACATTGAAATCATTCGGCTCGAAGGTACAATCTATGAAAAAGAACTCTGTGCAGCTAGACGCTACTGGATGAATACGGAGGCATAATGATGAAAAATGAAGTTCTATTAAGTGTCAAAGATTTAAAGAAGCATTTCACAATGGGTAAAAATGAAGTACTGAAAGCTGTAGATGGTATATCATTTGATATTTTTAAAGGTGAGACATTCGGGCTTGTTGGAGAATCAGGCTGTGGCAAATCCACTGCCGGAAGGACGATGATTGGTCTGTATGACCGTACAGATGGAGAAGTCATTTTCAACGGCAAAAATGTCCATGCATTATCTGAAAAAGAGAAATTCCAATTTCATAAGCAGATGCAAATGATTTTTCAGGATCCCTACGCATCTTTGAACCCGAGATCCACAGTCAAAGAAATCATTGCCGAACCAATGGAAGTCCATGGGTTATTTCCAAATAAGAAGGAACGTCTTGAACGCATCTATCAACTGCTCGAGGATGTTGGCCTGAATCGGGATCATGCAAATCGTTATCCCCATGAGTTCAGCGGCGGCCAGCGTCAAAGGATAGGAATAGCAAGAGCACTTGCGCTCGATCCGGATTTCATCATTGCTGATGAACCGATTTCCGCACTGGATGTATCTGTACAGGCGCAAGTAGTGAATCTGCTGAAAAGACTGCAAGCGGAAAAAGGATTGACATATTTATTCATCGCCCATGACCTTTCTATGGTAAAGCAAATAAGCAACAGGATTGGTGTCATGTATCTTGGCCACATCGTCGAGCTGACCGTAAGCAGCCAGCTGTATAATAAACCGCTTCACCCATATACCCAGGCATTATTATCGGCCATCCCAATACCTGATCCTGATATCGAAGACCAGAGAGAACGCATCATTCTTGAGGGAGAACTGCCTAGTCCGATGAATCCGCCAAGCGGTTGTGTTTTCAGGACAAGATGCAAACACGCAATGGAAATCTGCGCCCAGAAGAAACCGGTCTGGCAAGAAATCGATAAGGACCATTTTGTAGCTTGTCATCTATATAATGAAGATGTAGCCAACGATAGGAATAAGGAAATGTTAGTAAATATCAGGTAAGGGTTTGGTATGATGCACATTGAAGAATTAGAGGATCAACTAGTAAAAGAACTCGCCAGTGGGAAAGGCCAGGCGAGTTTGTTTTTAGAAATTGAAGATAGGATCATAGAGTTTAACAGTACCGAAGTTTTCCGGTCAGCGAGCCTGATAAAACTGCCGATCTTATTTGAGGCTTTGAGGCAGTTGGAGGAAGGAATTCTGCAGCCGGATAGGCTGCTAAGTGTCAGGCAAGAAGACAAAGTGGGAGATACAGGGGTCCTGCAAGCAATGAACACACAGCAGATAACCATTCATGACCTGTTGACCCTTATGATAATCGTTTCTGATAATTCAGCAACGAATTTGGTGATCGACCTGATTGGAATGGCCCCGATTAATTCGACAATTTCAAAAATCGGGATGAAAAACACGATTCTGAAGCGAAGAATGCTAGATTTCAAAGCTGCCCAAGCCGGAAACGATAATTTCACCACTTCTGCGGATATTGTACTTTGCCTGAAAGAAGCTATTGAAGGCCAATGGTTGAAGGAGCAATCAAGAGATCGATTCACTGCTTTGCTCCTTCAGCAGCAATTTAAGGAAAAACTGCCTGCTTATATGGATCAATCTTTAATGGAAATTGGAAATAAGACTGGAGAATTGGCTGGTATTGAGCATGACTGTGCTTTTATCACTTATGGAGACAAAAGAGCATATGCCGCTGTCCTGATCGATGGCCTGGAAGATAATGAGACAGGAAAATCGATAATTCGGCAAGTTGGAAAGCAGATAAACAGCTATATTTCAGGAATTTCGACAGGGAACCCCAATTATTGATAGCTATTGATATTAAAAAGATATAAATTGCTAGCAGTTTGCTATTAAGCGGGGTGGGTATGAATTATTAAGTGCAAGCGGATATACAATGATTATGGTCCCGCTTGGTTTTACCAATAAAATTTTCTCGAAATGAAAAAGAACGAGGGTTCACTCTCGTTCTTTTTTTCATGAATTCTTATCTGTTCATATTAATATGGTTTTTTTAATCAAAAATATATCCAAAAAAAATAAAATGTACTATAATGATTTTCGTATTTCTGAAGTTTTGATTTCAAGATGCTATTTCTTTATTATACAGGGGGAATGATGGATGAAAATGAGGGTTTCCGCAGTCCAATACCATCTTCACACGATCAGGTCGTTTGAAGAGTTCGCTCAGCAATGTGAGCATTATGTTAAAACAGCACAGGAATATGGTTCTGAGTTTGTATTGTTTCCTGAGTTCTTCACTACTCAATTGTTATCAATCGGCAGTGAACAGGGTACAAGACTGACCATCAATGAACTCCCTGGTTTTACTGAACAATACTTAAACCTGTTCCAGAATTTCGCTTTGGAAACAGGCATGCATATCATCGGAGGAACACATGTCATCGCGCGAGAAGGAAAATTATATAATGTGGCACATATGTTTTATCCCGATGGAAGGATCGTTGAACAGGCAAAGCTCCATATCACACCAACTGAAGTGAATGAATGGAATATGAGTGCGGGAGAGGATTTCAGGGTATTTGATACAGAAAAGGGGCGAATTGCTCTTTTGACCTGCTATGATATTGAGTTCCCGGAAATTGTCAGAATGGCTAAAGGTAAAGGTGCTGATGTTATATTTGTACCTTCCTGCACGGATGACCGACATGGTTTCCACCGTGTTCGTTATACAAGCCATGCACGGGCGATCGAAAATCAAGTTTATGTAGTTTTGACCGGCACAGTCGGTGCGTTGCCGACGGTCGATTTTATGCGTGCCAACTTTGGCCAGGCGGCAGTCATCACACCAAATGATATCCCATTCCCTCCTAAAGGTCTTCAGGTAGAAGGAGAACTGAATGATGATATGGTCGTTACTGCAGACCTTGACCTCGAGCTTTTGTACGAAGTAAGGGAGCGAGGTTCTGTGACAACTTGGCGTGATCGTCGAACAGATCTATATCCAGACTGGGAAGAAGCAGAAAAAATCTGACTCGAGAAGGAGCATTTTAGATGGAGTATATCCGTGTTAGCAGCATTGAAGATCCCCTTTTTGCCAAACTCCATAACTTAATGAAAGAGGTTTTCCCTCCTGAGGAAGTTTTGGAATTTGATCTGTGGAAAGAACCGCTTGAAGACCCGGGAATCCGTGTTTTCGTTGCCCTCCATGAAGAAGAAGTCGTGGGGGTGACTGAATACCGCTATTACCCGGATTGGAATATCGCAATGACAGACTTCACGATTGTCGGCAAACCGGGCCTTAGCATTGGGCGCTTTCTAGTCAATAAAAGAATGGATGATCTGCAAAGCCTAGCAGCTGAGCAGGGTGTAGACTTATTCGGGATGTTTGCTGAAATTTATGACCCTTATCGTAAAACAGACCACGAGTTTGGCGGCGTAAAAACAATGGACCCATTTGTTAGACGCGAAGTACTTTCGCACCTGGGTTATAAGCGATTGGATTTAGATTATGTCCATCCTTCATGGGAAAATGACGGAGAAGCTGTAGAAGGGTTGGATTTATGCTTCATGCCGGGTGATGAGGAAACCATTGAATTGCCGGCAGCTTTAATCACAGACTTCTTGACGACTTATTATTCTGTACTCGAAAAGAAGCCAGAGAAATGGATCAAGATGGTGGAGCAGCTTAAGAGGAAAGAAACAGTGTCCTTGCTGCCTCTATAATGTATACGGACTAGCAGTAATCGAAACTGATGGTCTTTTAATATGCAAGTAGAATGAAATGACGTAGGCAAAAGCAATTTATACAGTGGTCCGCAATAACAGGATAGAACCATTTGGTTTTATCTTTTTTTTATTGCTCAGATTGCGATCGGCGTAGTATCCAAACGGTGTCCGTCTCAGAAATACACTTCCGTTGCTATTAGTACCTGGTGATAATTCCAGGTAAATCTGTTGTGAAAAAGTGCTTAAAATCCATAAAAATAGGGCGATGCTATTCTAGAAAACAACATTATTATGTTGAGATAATATTTTTAGATAAACAAAAAAACGGCCAAAGCCGTTTTAAAAAGCGTATTGAAAAATTCCATAATATAATGGTGCGACAGTAATCAAACCAACCAATCTCGCTGCCACTGGCATTGATTCCTCATCTTCATCAAAGCCAAAATCACCGGCAAAACGTTCAGCAAAGAAAATGGTGAATACCACATCCCACAGTAGTCCAAGAATAAATACCATTTTCCACACCAAAGTTACCAGCATTTCCGTTTCAGTTACATATCCGAATAGACCCATCCAGGTTATGATCGAAACAATGAAGTCAAGTCTGGTGATATTGTTCTTGTATTTTCCTTTAATTAAAAACCAGATTGCCGTTGTCCCCAGAAACCCGAGATAAATTACCCATAAAAAATCAGCCATCTTATTAACCTCTAAATCTCTTAATATTTTTTGTGATTATTTAATTTAAACCTGTACCACTTTGCTATTATAAAGGGATTTAGGCATGAATGGAACAGAGTTTGTCGAAAAAACACGTATGGAAATTCCTGATAAAATATTGAATTATTTTATTAATGGTGTAAAATTACACTAAATGATCAGATTGGGATTATACAGGAATAGAGGGATAAAAATGGAATTCACTCCTAAAGAGGAAAGACGGAGAATTTTCCGTGATGAGCTCTATCATTTAAAGGAGCTAGGTTATGTTTCTGAACAGGAACAGGACACCGTCGCTGAAGCGTATAATGAATATTTCATTGATTTGCTTGCCAGGGAACAGCAGGAGAAAGAGAAGGTAAGAACAGTCAGAAGTGCGGATCAACATAGTATTAAATCGGTAAAAACGAAACAGCAGGTTAAACACACAAGTAATGTTCATAATTCATCTGAAAATAAAGTGGAAACGAAGCCGAAATCGGTGAAAATCAGGCCTAAGAAATCTCCAGAAGACATTCGTGAACGGAATATATCCTGGTCTTTGAATATTGGGGTAATTATGCTCTTAATCGGCGGCCTGTTCGTGGCGACAAGCAATTGGGACACAATGACTTCCTGGATGAAAGCTGGATCGATCGCCCTTGTCTCGGTGTTATTTTATGGTATCGCCTATATAAGCTACACTGTGCTGAAAATCGAAAAGACCGCATTCGCGTTTGTGGTACTTGCAAGTTTATTTTTGCCTATTTTCACTCTGTCACTGGGTTGGTTTGAATTGCTAGGTCCTTATTTATCATTTTACGGTGAAGGAAGATTCATTTTAGGAACAATCAGCAGTTCAATTCTGATTCCGATTTATGCCATGCTTGCCAGGGGATTATCATCAAGACTATTTGTATGGTTTACGTTTATTTCATCTTCGATTGCGGCTGCTTATGTACTGAGGGCAACAGGTCTTGAATCAGATGGGTTTTACCTGGGATTGGTGATTTTCAATGGGATTTTGATCACTGGGTATCACCAGCTCAAAAAGAAAGGCCGTCTGCCTCTTTTCACAAGGGAACTTGCCGTTTATTCACAGGCTAACTTAGTCTTATCAACTTTGTTGATGCTCTTTTTCTATGAGAATCAGTTTTTCAATGGATTCAGTTTGATTTTAACTTCCATTGTTTATCTATCCATGATTTTTGTGATTGGCCAAAAGCAGTACCATTTTGTGTTCAGCACTATGTTAGTGTATGGTGCTTATCAAATCTTAGAAAATTGGCGTCTTACAGAAGTGAGTCCTATCGGCTATGCGCTTCTTGGATTTGTCTTTCTATTATTGCCAAGATTGTTCGGGGACCAATTTTCTTTGAAAAAGGCTTTCCAAATGACAAGTGCAGTTGTATCAGCTTTTGCGTTCCTCTTCATAACCGCTGAGGGACTGATGATGCACTCACAAAATCCGTCGCTGGTTTTATTTGTGGCTTACCTGCTGATTGCTGCTAATTTCATTTATCTTGCAAATGCAGATAGAAATATGATCTTTGCATATCTAAGCCCGATATTTCTTGCGGCCGCATTGTTTGAAGTGGTGTTGAAGCTGCAAAACTGGATTCAGTTCGAGAATCTAACACTGCCGTTATACTTAATTGGTCTGGTCCTTTTTATGACCTTTGGCTGGCTGCTTCAACATAAGCAGCTTCAGGTCATTAAAACCAGCTCGCGTGATATTGGGTTGTTGATTATGCTTTTCATGGTCCTTATTACTTTTTCGATGTTTGGCTGGTGGGAGCTGGGACTGATGTTCATGCTCACGAGCTTTGTATTTTACAGCATGCGGAAAATCGATTCTAGGAATCTTATCCCTACTTTGGCTCAGTGGGCTGTTCCAGTCTGCCTTGGTTTGGCTGTTGCCTCATTTGGAGAGGAAGTAAGGACCCAATCCAGTATGTATGATGATTTTATTGGAATGCCAGGAAACTTTGCGATGGCAGGAATCTTGCTTTTAGCTGTTCACAGGGCCTTTAGGAAAATGAAAGATTCCGTTCTAGCCAAAAGTTCCTTCTTCACTGCCCATGGTTTTTATGCTATCAGCCTATTCTTTACGTTCGTTTCACATATTGACAGCATATATGGCGAATCACTTATCTGGTTTGTCGGCATTTTCATGTCACTGCTGCTTTACTTTGCGGTCAGGGAAAGAATAATAGTATTTTTGCCGGGAATCATTATCCTTGTCTGGTATCTGATCACTGTAAATTCAATAAGTGAAGAGATTATATTCTTTAATGACATAGCGGAGTCACTTTTAATGCCAGCAGGAGGATGGCTGCTGCTGGGCATGGCAGCAGGGCTGCGGGGTAAGGAAACGCGACTGGCAACAGGTTTTGCCTGGGTTGGAAATATATATTTAATTCCTCTCATGGCATTTAACTTTTTCTATTATGAAGATACTGCGGTGTGGAGCTACCTGGTCGCAACAGCTGTATATGCTGCAAGCCTTATATTCGCGAAGAAAGAATGGATGATCAAATCCTTCCTGTATGGAGCGTTCACTACATTATTTATGGCAACCAAGACTGGGATCAGCTATTTTACAACAGAAGAATCGAGTCAATATGCTTTTCTGATGGTCAGTATGTTAATCACAGTCATCTGGTTCTTTTCATCCAGGGATTTTAAAAACAGAACACAGTTTTATCTGATTCCGTTTTCGCTATTGGGAATCTTAAAATTTCTCGTCGCCTATCCATACACATGGGTTTTATATGGTATAACGATTGGTTATGCGGTGATTGTATTGGTCCTGCTCCGCCGATTTAAGTGGGATTTGATTGCCATTGCACCGTTGCTGATGATTTTTTACGGAACAATCCAGTTTATGTTCCTGTCCAATCTTCAAGTGTTTTTCGAGATTGCCATCCTTGCTGCCTTTGGAGTCACGACTGTTTTACTAGGAACATGGCTGTATAAGCATTTTTGGGAGAGTGGCGGTGTTTATGGGCTGAAGAGTCTAGATGCTTATACAATCGTTGGCTTCCTGTTCATCTGCTCAATCGCACCACTTCACACTGAAACGTACTGGGCACTGATTATTCATGGTCTGCTTCTTTCAGGAGGATTATGGCTTCAAAAAAACAGGATCAACGGTGTGAATTCTGAGTGGATTCTTTTTCTGGCAGGAGCCTATTTACTGGTACCGTATTATACGGTCATTGGGCAAATCGAAGTTCCAGCTTTATTAGAAAGGGAGGTATATGTATTGCCGTTCGTGGGGCTAGTCATCTTCATGCGACGGATGTTCAAAAAGCAAAATGCAAAGATTATAGACTATATTCAATGGGCAGTTCTCGTGATTGTCTCTCTGCTGCTAATTCAGGATGGGCTGGCAAGCAACACGGTCTATGATGCATTGATTCTTGGGTCCTTGTCGCTTGTTTCCATGCTTGTGGGTATGTGGCTGAGGGTAAAATCGTATTTCTTTGTTGGAGCGGGGGTCTTGCTTTTGAACTTGTTCCTGCAAACGAGACCTTTCTGGGGAAACCTTCCGTGGTGGGGGTACCTCCTGATTGCAGGCTCAATCCTTATCAGTGTCGCAAGTTTTAATGAATGGAACAAACAAAAGGGAGCTAAAGGAGAGAAGACCATTTTAGTAAGGATAAAAGAGAGTGTAAGAAAGAAGTTGAAAAACTGGAACTAATGACAGACTGCCGGCAAAGGGACTTCTTTGCCGGCCTTTTTAGCGTTACAAAGATAAGGAAGGTTTTAAGTGTGCAATTTTTCTTTAATTCTGTTAACATTCATAAAAATAAGCAAATCACTATGTATGGAGGTCAGCCAATGAGAGATGTCACTCTTTTGGATATATATGAACACCATATTGCCCAAAAGTATTTGAAACGTTCTGGAATGGCGCATGCAATCGCAGTTGCCTATCATGCGTTCCAGCTTGCCAAGGAGCATAATGTGGATGTAGATATGGCTGCCAAAGCTGGGTTCCTTCACGATATCGGCCATTTTACCTGGTACAAAAACGGAAAGTGGGATTACGAATTATACCGGAAGAACGATATCCACCCTATAAAAGGAGCGGAAAGAGCGCACAAGCTCCTGATCAGACTGGGTGAAAACCCCGTACAGGCGAAAGCCACTTCACTTGCCATCCTTTTCCACACAGACTCTTTTTTGCCTTCGAATGATATTGTCCGTACTCCGCTCCAAAAAGTCGTAAAATGGGCGGATGAAAAAGACGAAGAAGAAGGCGGTGAACACCATTACCGAAAAATAGATCACGATCGGGCGAAACAAAGTATTATCCGGCTTGATAAAATGATTGATGCAGAATTGTCGAAAGGGGCGGACAGCGGGGAAACCAGCCTGCCTATTTAAGTGATGATAAGGGCACCGGATATGTTCCGATGCCCTTTCACTCCGGATTGTTTTAACGATTTACAGGGAATGTCCTTTCAATCGTATCATTAAAATCTTCTGCGAGCCCTGGGATCGGTCTTCTGCTCTGCAGCTGATCACGATAATCCGACATTTCCACAACAAAATCTGCATTTGATGATACATAAACTTCCGAAATCGTTTCATCGGCGGCTTTAATTTGGCTGGTGATCTCATCGTATACGTCGTCGGGAACAGATTCAGTATTGCCATCCTCCAGCACAACAGCTACATAGGCTTGTCTCTGGATAGAAATGACGGTAGCGCTCTGCACATCCTGAAGCCTTACTACTTGATCCTCTAAGTCATCCTCGACCCTCATCCTGTATGTCTGATTATAAGAAGCAGAGCGGTATTCCTCATTAACATTTTGGATACGCGGGCTATTCTCCCCGTAAACTTGAGGATTTCCTGCTCCTTCATCTGTATAAGTATTGCAACCAGCAATCAAAAAGGCCGGTGCTAATAGTGTCAGGAATGACGAGTTGACGCGATTCATTGGCAAATCCTCCCTTATATCAAATTGGGAATAGACTGCCCAAATAAATCCCTTTTTATACGGTTTCAAATCAATCTTGCTGAATTCATATATTCCTTTTTTTATTTATGGAATTTTACGAAATCAATTCCATAAGATTTATAGATTATATATTTAGGAGGATTGATATAAGCAATGATCAGGGGATTTATAAGTTTATCTGTTTCGATTGTCCTGCTCCTTGTTCTTGTTTCACCCGCCGGTGCAGCCAAGAGGGTTACAGCGGCCTCTGAAAAAGATCCGGTTGTTTTTGTCCATGGGTTTACAGGTTCATCATCGAGTTATGATGATATGAAACAATGGCTTGTCAGCCAGGGATGGCCATCAAACTATCTGTTTGCTATCCAATATTCGAATACAACTGGAAGCAATATTAATAACGCGTATGAATTGGAATCGTTCATTAAAAATGTCCTTCGGCAGACAAAAGCATCGAAAGTAGACATAGTCGCCCATAGTATGGGTGGGTTAAGCACTCGCTATTATGTGAAGTACCTGGATGGTGCCCAGAATGTCGATGACGTTATAACTTTAGGTTCACCGCATCATGGAACAAATTCTTCTTATTTCGGCTTATGGACTGAGGGAGCAAGGGAAATGGTGCCAGGGAGTGCTTTCCTGAATGATTTGAACAGTGTTGATGAAACCCCAAATGGAAATGATTCTACCTCAGTTATCCAATATACATCGATATTCAGCAGTGCCGATACGGTTATTAACCCGTATACGAGTTCGATTATTGATGGAGCAGACAATGTGGAAATTAGCGGTGTTAGCCACAGTGGCCTGCTTACAGACTCGTCCGTTCGACCATTGATTCTTAATGGACTCAAGGATGGCGGGGAGAACTCTAATTAAGGAAAGACTAAGAACCCAGTTCCGTACTATGTACACGGCACATGTAAAAAAATGCAAGTTCCTGCTTCCTAATACCAAAAAAGACAGCCAGAGGAATTTGGCTGTCTTTTTCAGGTTATATCTTTTTATCTCGAAGTTTATAGAACTTCCAAACATCCTTGATGATGATCTTTACCACCGAGTATAGTGGTATGGCAATCAGGATGCCGATAAATCCATACAATGATCCGGCTGCAATCAAAATCAGGATGACGGTAATTGGGTGGATGCTGAGCTTTTTCCCCATTACCTGCGGAGTGACAAGATTACCCTCCAGCTGCTGCACGACCACCAGCACGATGAGCACCTTAAGCGCCATTAATGGACTGTTCGTTAATGCAATGAACAGCGCCGGAATGATTCCTAAAAGGGGGCCTAAAAATGGAACGATAGTTAAAAACATTGCCAAGACCGCAAGCAAGAGAGCGTAGTCCAGGCCGATAAATAAATATCCTAAGTACATTAAAATACCGTCAACCAGTGCGATTATGAATTGTCCTGTTACATAGGTAAACAAGGTTTTATCAATGTCCGTTAAAATTTTATTTCCTTCCTGTGCATGTTCACTGGGTATATGCTTTAGAATATATGGTCTTAATTTTTCATCATCCTTCAGGAAGAAAAAAGCCAGGAAAGGTACTACGACTAGAACAGTTGCAATACTCGTAATCACGGAAAATAATGTCATGATATTTTCCCCGAGATTTTGAGAGAGCTTGCTTAAATAATTTAAAGCCTTCTGCTTGATTTCATCTGCCTTGATAATTCCTATTTTATTGTCATTGATGACTTTTTGGGATTCTTCTGTAACCTCGTCGACTTTTTCAGGAAAATTTTCTGTCAGGGCGCTAATCTCTTCTCCCAATAGGGAGCCTGCAAAATAAGATAAGGCTGTAAATAATCCTGCTACAAGGGCGAACACGATTAAAATACTGGCGATTTTAGGGAGATAGCGGCTTATCCATTGAACCGGCTTACGTAAAATATAATACATCAGGCCTGAGATCAGGACCGGAAAGAAAATGGCGATTATAAAATTTTGCAGAGGCGAGACGAAGTAATCAATTTTACCAAAAAGAAAGATGATTAGCAGTATCAGGATAAGACCTGTCGAATATTTAAAAAAAGGCCGTTGAACCCACATTTCATTACCCCCTGGTTATTATATCTACTAATTACTTACCTTAAAGGGCCACTCGTTAAACAATGGTTGTCATATAGTGGACAGCTGCTGCATATATTATTAAAAATTGGTAGTTTGATAGTTTATTTAACGGGTAAATATTCAGGTCTGAGAAAACGGAATTACAGAAAATGCCAATGGTCATCTTGTGTGTAAAGGGGTCTCTGTATGGTTGCAGTAGAAGAACATCTTTTGTTTATCAAGGAATTAGGCCGTTTGTTCGATGAATATGCGCATTGTGAAGACAGTGATGTGAAAAACGAGATTTATAAAGACATTCAGTTAATTGGTGAAGCAATAAACATTAGCAACTAATATAGATTCTGGCAGGCCCTTGGAAAAGGGACCTGCCGTTTTTATTTTTCACGTTTGGGAGTTAAGGGGCGGTCACGAAAAAGTCGAAGATGTCGCGGAAATTTTGGAAAATCGGGCGCACT
This sequence comes from Cytobacillus oceanisediminis 2691, assembly GCF_007678455.1. GTDB lineage: Bacteria > Bacillota > Bacilli > Bacillales > Cytobacillaceae > Mesobacillus > Mesobacillus oceanisediminis_A. Next base: position 180,821 of record NZ_VEEP01000011.1, read on the forward strand.
TCCATCATATAAATGGAACAAGCATATGAAAGGGGAGGGTGTAATGAGAATTGACCTTTCAAAAGATCAATTTTTGACGCTTGTCAAGCTGTTGCAGCTTGGAAATTGGCCGCTTGGACTGACGGAAGCAAATCATGGACTGGCCGAAAAAGCAGAGGACCTGGAACAGTATATTTTTTCCCTTGCAAGGGACTTTGAAGCTGGTGAAGAAATATACTTTGACAATGAAGAGGAGTATTACTATCTTTCCGATAGCCTTAAAGAAACAGTCGAAGCCATTATCGATGAATATGAGGAAGATGTCTTTTGGGACCAGCTTACGCATAAATTGGCAACGATTGATTTAAAACGTGAAGTCGATTTCAATTCTACGATTGAAGAAAAAATTAATCGACTATTCCAGCTGAAAGCCCGCTATGAAAAATACTTCCTTGAAAATGGGCTGGACAAGTTGGATCTTCTATAAGGTTTTTAAATGGAAAAGATTAAACCCGGCCTTTTACTGGCCGGGTTTATTTTATGAAGAATCTTGCTTTTTCCGAAATATAGTCTGCAGCAAAGACAAGAACAAGATAGAAGAACAGTAATAGTGTGATATCTGTATAATGGAAGAAGCTCATGCTTAATTTGAATTGCTGTCCAAGTCCACCTGCTCCAACGAAGCCAACTACGATAGTGGTCCGCATGATTACCTCCCATCGGTAGAGTATATACGTCAGGAAACGGGGAAGCGCAGCCGGCAGGACACCGTATAATAATAATTGGACCCTGCTTGCACCGCAGGATGCCAGGTTCCTCACCGGGCGGGAATCTAAATCCTCTATTACCTCGGCCAAAAGCTTGCCAAGAATTCCATAGTTATGAAGGGCAAGTGCTATCGCACCAGGCAGAATTCCAGGCTTAAAAATAAAGATGATAATCATGGCCCAAACCAGTTCCGGAACGGCCCTTGTGAAAATATACCCAGCCCGCACAATACCGAATGACAGCCATCCATGCCATTTTTTTGACAGGGTAAGCGACCCGTCTGCCACATTCCTGGCTGCAGGAATCATTGTTAATATGGCTGCAATGGTTGCAAACCCAGTGGCCATTATACTCATCACTAATGTTTCCCATGTAAGGGAAACAGCATTGGACCAGCTGTCACTGCTCAGAAAAGCCGGCTGATCTTCACCAATCCCAATTAGCCCTTTGAAGAACTGACTGGAGTATTGGAGATTTTCTTTTGTGAATAGCATTGATAGGCTAGCATTTTCGATGGTGTAAATGGAAAGCCAAGATCCAATGGCGAGTAGAATCATTGAATAGAAAGAAATTTTCAGCTGTTTTTTTTCTGCGTTTGCTGAATTCAGATTCTTCCTTAAAAGATTGCTCCAGACATCGATAAGGATGACAAGAAGGATCAGGAAGAACACAAATGTCCATACTTCATTATATTGTAAATCATCAAGGCTTAATTGTATTTGGTAGCCCAGCCCGCCAATGCCTACAAAACTCATGATGGCTGATGAACGAACCGCGCATTCAAAACGGTACATGGCATAACTTACGATGCTTGACCTGACCATCGGAAGGTATCCGTAAAATAGTGACTGGAATTTGCCTGCGCCAGCAGCTTCCAATGCCTTGATTGGTTGTGTCGGGACGTCTTCTAGCATGTCTGCAAAAATCCTGCCCAGAATCCCCCCATAAGGGATGGCCAAGGCAAAAATAGCGGCAAAGGGGGAAAGGCCGATTGAAGCAACGAACAGCCAGGCCCAAACAAGCTCGTGGATTGCTCGCATGAAGCCAAGCTGACCTCTGAAGAATGCTTTTACATGCCGCTTTGTTTTTAAATTGGATACAAGGACTCCAGAAGCAAGGATTCCCCAGAAAAAAGCAATGACAAGGGCCAGGCTCATTCCTGCCACAGCATAGCTTAGCGTCGTCCAGGTGGACTCCAGGGCAAGCTGGAGTATATCCTTCGATAAATCTGGACTAAAAAATGCCGTTGCAATCTGTTTGGCCGTTTTTATTCCTCCGCCATGAAACAAGTCCTTGTTCCAATGTATGGATGTCAGACTCCAAAGAAAGGCCAGCAAGAGGATAAGACTAAGTATCTTTCTTTTATGAAGTTCGAATTTCCACCAGCTTCTCTCCATGTTACTCTTGCTCCTTCAGTTTGTACAAGCTGGCAATTTGAGCGTCTGATACGGATGATGAAGGCAAATCGAAGAAAATTTGCCCATCTTGCAGTGCGACCAAGCGATCGAAGTATCTTTTTGCATACTCAACGGAATGCAGACTGGCAATCAATGTTTGATTTTCCTCTGATGCGATTTTGACAAGGAGTGCCAGGATGTCCTCGGCACGAGCAGGATCAAGTGATGCGACAGGTTCATCCGCCAGTACGATCTCAGGGCTCTGGACAAGCAGCCGGGCAAGGGCAACACGCTGCTGTTCCCCGCCTGAAAGGGCAGATGTTCGTTCATACAGTTTTTCACTCAGACCCACACGTGTAAGAGCTCGAATTGCATCATCCTTATCCTGAGGAAACAACATGGATAGGAGAGATTTTATGATGCCCCATTCTGATAATTTTCCTGCAAGTACATTATGAATCACCGGCAATTCCCCTATAAGGTCAAATTGCTGACGGATGATACCGATCTTTTTGGCCCGTTTTTTCTGGTCGGTCATTTCAGCCAACAGCTGGCCGTCAATCGTAATTTCTCCTTGATCTGGCGATAAGTTAGCGGCAAGCAGATTCAGCAAAGTCGTCTTTCCTGCACCACTTGGCCCGATCAAAGCGATTAATTCACCCTTTTTTATCGACAAAGAAAGGGAAGATAAGGCTATCTTCCGCTCGTAAACTTTTTCTATATTTTTTACCTCAATGAATTCGCTCATGAAGTCCACCTACTTGATGATCTTTAGTTGCTTGGCGACCTCTTCGATTGCTTTATAATTTTCATTATTTGTTTCAATGAATCGATCGGTTTGCAGTAATTCCATAATTTCATTGTCTTCTTTAGTCATTGATAGAATCGCATCTTTGATTTCCTTTTTTGATTCTTCATCTGCGATGTTGACAGTCCAGTTGTAGTCAAAATACTCAGGAGTTGTGTAGAATACTTTTACCTTTGATTCATCGACCTTGCCTTCTTTGATAGCTGCTTCCCAAACAGAAATATTCAATGCTCCTGTCTCGTAGGCTCCAGATTCAACTAGCTTATAAGTTTTGTCGTGGGAACCTGAGTAGTTAGGTTTCCCATCAAGGTCTTGATCAGCGTCAATGCCTGCTTTCATCATGAAGTAACGAGGCATCAGGTGTCCCGAAGTTGAACTTTCGCTGCCAAATGTAAAAGATTTACCTTTTAAATCTTCAAGACTATCAATCTCACTATCTTTTTGGGCAATAAAAACAGACTTGAATTTTTCATCAATCGGCCTCTGTGCGAATGCTTCAGCTTCAGGGACTAAATTTCTAGCCTGGACACCCGTCAATCCTCCAAACCATGCAAGCTGAATTTCACCGCGTTGAAAAGCAGTTACCAAAGCTGAATAATCCACAGAAGGGACGTACTCAACATTCATACCTGTCTTTTTGCCCAGGTCCTTTGCAAAGTCTTCCATGCTCCTGTTCAAATCAGCTGCGTTTTGATCCGGAATTGCTCCAATCTTGATTGTTTCCTTTTTAGCTTCTTCGGTATTTTCCCCAGCACAGCCCGAAAGAGCAGTCAGCAGCAAGACTGCTGCGATCATAAGTTTTTTCATTTTCACATCACCTATATAAATAAATTTTATAACCTTTATAAAATTTATCAATAACTAGTGAATAACTCAATACATTTCGCTAACTTTTTTATGAAAGGTGGAATTTTCTAGGCCGAAGCATCTCGGTAATTTTCTCTATTGGGTTTTTAGCTGCGGAGTGTGAGGGTTTGGACAATCCAGCTTTTATTTCAATAGTTTTTGTCAGAATGCTGTCCTGGTTCGAACCTATCAGCAGCTATTCGTTGAGATTTTGTCTGAAGTAGGTGCAAGTTGGGACGTTTCAGTGGCTTTCCGATGGGATTTTCTCCGAAGCAGGGGAAGGTTCAGATATTTGAAGGGTTATTTGTTGGGATTTTGTCTGAATTAGGTGCAAGTTCGGACATTTCAATGGCTTTCCGATGGGATTTTGTCCGAAGAAGGGGGAAGTTCAGACATTTCATGGGTTATTTGTTGAGGTTTTGTCTGAAGTAAGTGTAAGTTCAGACATTTCAGTGGCAGTTCAATGTGGTTTTGTCTGAATTAGGTGCAAGTTCGGACATTTCAGTGGCTTTCCGATGGGATTTTGTCCGAAGAAGGGGAAAGTTCAGACATTTCATGGGTTATTTGTTGAGGTTTTGTCTGAAGTAAGTGCAAATTCGGACATTTCAGTGGCTTTCCGATGGGATTTTGTCCGAAGAAGGGGGAAGTTCAGACATTTCAGTGGCAGTTCAATGTGGTTTTGTCTGAATTAGGTGCAAGTTCGGACATTTCAGTGGCTTTCCGATGGGATTTTGTCCGAAGAAGGGGGAAGTTCAGACATTTCATGGGTTATTTGTTGAGGTTTTGTCTGAAGTAAGTGCAAGTTCAGACATTTCAGTGGCAATTCAATGTGGTTTTATCTGAAGTAGGTGTAAGTACGGACATTTCAGTTGCAATCTAATGTGGTTTTGTCTGAAGTTCTCATTGGTTTGAATATTCACCCGAAGTAGATAGAGGGATCAAATACAGAGTGGATAATAAACAATAAACCTGCTGGTATATGAACCAGCAGGTTTATTCCTGGATTAGTTATTCGCATTCGCTGCCCATTCTTCCACGTTCCAAACTTTTGTAACCCAATCTTCATAGAAGTCAGGTTCGTGGCTGACCAGGACAATTGTTCCTTTATATGCTTTTAATGCACGTTTTAATTCTTCTTTTGCTGTGATATCCAGGTGGTTTGTCGGCTCATCGAATAATAGCCAGTTGCTTTCATTCATAAGCAATTTGGTCAGGCGTACCTTAGCCTGCTCGCCGCCGCTCAGTTGATTGAGGGGGCGTGAAATATGCTCGTTCTTGAGGCCGCTTCTGGCCAATGCCGCCCTTACTTGATGCTGGTCCATCCCAGGGAATTCACTCCACACATCCTCAATAGGTGTGATACTTCCTGCTTTAACTTCCTGTTCAAAGTAGGAAGGGAAGAGGAAGTCACCCCGCTCGATTTTGCCGCTCAATGGAGGAATCTTTCCGAGCATTGTTTTAAGTAGAGTGGATTTCCCGACTCCATTCATACCAACTAGCGCAATCTTTTCACCGCGTTCTATTGTAACGGATAGTTTTGGAAGCAGCGGGTGCGTATATCCGATTTCGAAATCTGTGCCTTCAAATACATATCGGCTGCTTGCGCGTGATTCCTTGAAATCAAAAGCGGGTTTTAAAGCCGTCTCAGGTCTGTCGATCCTTTCCATGCGATCAAGTTGTTTCTGGCGGCTCTTCGCGCGGCCTGTTGTCGAATAACGTGCTTTATTTTTTGCAATGAAATCTTCTTGTTTCTTGATGAAATCCTTTTGTTTTTCATATGCATTTAGATGCTGATTCTTGTTGATCTCAGCTAATTCCAGGAATTTTTCATACGTAGCAGTGTATCGTGTCAGTTTTGAGAACTCGAGCTGGAAAATGACGTTAGAAACCTGATTCATGAACTCGGTATCATGCGAGATCAAAATGAAAGCGTAAGGATAATCTTTCAGGTACCTGGTCAACCACTGAATATGCTCAACGTCAAGATAGTTAGTCGGCTCATCAAGCAGAAGGACCTTTGGTTTTTCAAGCAAAAGCTTAGCAAGTAAGACCTTAGTGCGCTGTCCGCCACTTAATGCAGAAACATCACGGTCGATGCCGATTGCATCAAGGCCAAGGCCTCTTGCCGCTTCCTCAACTTCGATATCAAGGGAATAAAAACCGCCAGCATCAAGAGCATCCTGGATTTCCGCCATTTCTACGAGCAGCTTTTCCAGTTCCTCAGGTGTTGCATCTGCCATTTTGCCAGTGACTTCGTTCAGCTCTTCTTCCTTTTTAAAGAGAGGGAGGAAGGCATCACGTAACACGTCCCGAATTGTTTTTCCAGGAGATAAAACCGTATGCTGGTCCAAATACCCGTACTCAACTCCGGGTGTCCATTCTACTTTTCCAGAATCGTGGATTAGTTGTCCGGTGATGATGTTCATGAGGGTGGACTTCCCGACACCGTTTGCGCCAACAAGGCCGACATGATCCTCGGCTAGCAGACGAAATGACACATCTTTAAAAAGGGTACGATCCCCAAATGTATGGCTTAAATTTTCTACATTCAATAAACTCATTGTTTAAGTCCTCGCTTTATCTATTTTCAATTCATTCATTCCTAATCACATTCATTAATCATACTAAAATCTTTGATTTTGTTCTAGAGTTTTGTGGGCAGGAAGTAATGGAAACGAAGAATTTAATTGTTGTGGAAATTTACCTAATTCGATTTTCGAAACAATTACCATTTCCTTAGGAATTTTTTGTAAAATTAGGGATAATTAACTGAATTTACAAAATATACAGTTTTTTGTTTGCTGATGAGTTTCTACCTCTGCTATATTGTTATTCAATACATAGGAGGAGGTTTTAAATAGTGAAAAAACGATTGTTCCCTAGCTTGATTCTTGCTGGAGCTTTAACTGTTTCTTCTGTTCCATTCAATGTCCTTGCCCATGATGAACTTGGTGATGTAAACATTGAGAAAGGTGAACGGACAGGCTATAGCGAAGTATCGGTCCCTGTCATGGAGGGAAATAAAAACCTCAAATTCTTACATGAAGCCGCTGCTCCTGAAATGAAAACAGTCAGGGCAGATGGAAAGCAGAATAGTTTTGCAGATGTATTTGCCCACAAAGGGTACGCTTATCTTGGCACCCATACTAGGAATGGGGGTAATGGCGGAGTACGTGTATTTGATCTCAAAGATCCGGCCAACCCAAAAGAAGTGTCTGTATTCGCGAATAATGACATCCCTGGTACATGGCAGGAAAAGGTTATCGTCAAGAGTGTGAACACACCATCTTTTAAAGGGGATCTTGCAGTTGTTAGTGTTCAGCAGCTTAATAGAAATAATCCTGACTCAAAGGGCGGATTTTTGCTATATGATGTAACAAATCCAGAAAGCCCTAAGAAGCTGGGTTTTTATGAAGTGACCAAAAAAACCAATGGAACGCATGAGCTGTACCTGACCATGCAGGGCAATCGCGCGCTTGTACTAGCTGCTAACCCTTATGCTGACTATTACAGTCATGGGGAGGAGAAGGATTTTCAGATTGTCGATGTAAGCGATCCGTCGAATCCAGAGAAGCTATGGGAATTCGATCCTAGGTCAATGGAAGAAATTCCTGAAGATTTTAACGGCTACCACTGGAATTCTCCTGATGGGAAAACACGTCCAGTCTTCAACCATAGCACTATGATCGATGAAACCGGGAAGTATGCATATGTTTCGATGTGGGATCTGGGAACGGTCATTTTTGACATCAGCAACCCAGAAAATCCGGAATATCTGGGAAGGACAGATTTCGCTTCTAACCAGCAGGGATCTGCACACTCAGCTACACTGGCAAAAGGCGGCAATGTGCTGATTGAGACAAGGGAAGTTTATAATCCATCTAAAGAAGGCTATGAACAATCATACGGCTATACTAGGATTTTTGACATTAAAGATAAAACAAATCCTAAATTGCTTAGCGAGTTCAAGACCGATTTAGTAGATAATATAGAAAATGGGGTTACTTTCGCCAATACAGTCCATGACCCGAAAGTACAGGGGAATACATTGTATTTATCACATTACGCTGGGGGAGTATACGCGGTGGACATAACGGATCCGGCAAATCCTAAACAAGCTGGGCAGTATGTTCCTGAAAAGTCAGATGTTTGGGGAGTATTTGTCGACAGGAACTTTGTTCTTGCTTCTGATATTGGATCCGGACTAAAAGTATTACTGAAAAACAATGGATCATCACCTGAAATCCAGGGAGTAGAATAGTACTTTGAATAGAACTTTGAAAAGCACGCATTTTGCGTGCTTTTCATTTGCAAATGAAGATTTTTAAAAGTAAATATTTTAACGAAACCGACACTTGATAAATGTAAATATATGCCTCGTTTTGCTATAATTGTATTGGGCTAGAATCGTTTCACAGTACAGACATCCATATCCCACATGGTAGGAAGGGGAGGATGCAATATGAAAGCTACAGGAATCGTGAGGAAGACGGATCAGCTGGGCAGGGTGGTCATTCCGATGGAATTAAGGAAGAAACTAAGTATCGGTGAAAATGATCCGCTGGAGATATTCGTGGATGAGGATATGATCATCCTGAAAAAATACCAGCCTGACCTGACTTGCCTTATAACTGGCACGATCAGCAATGACAACATGTCGCTTGCAGACGGAAAAATTGTGTTAAGTAAAGAAGGGGCTGAACAATTGGTTAAAGAATTGCAAAGCTACCTTGCTGCCAACTAGAATTTTCATATAAAAGCAGTCCTGAATTAAATACAGGACTGCTTTATTCTTCTTATTTACAAATCTTCCCGGTAGATTGGCATACTCATACATCGAGGGCCACCGCGCCCGCGTGAGAGTTCAGAACTTGGAATTTCAATTACCTCGACGCCATTTTTCCTCAGCAAATCATTGGACACATAGTTTCGATCATAGGTGACAACGACTCCGGGAGCGATCGCCAGTGTATTAGAGCCATCGTTCCACTGCTCGCGGGCAGCAGCGATTTCATGACCGCCTCCACAGGGTATCAGGATTAAATCCTGAAGGCGAAGGACCTCCTTCAATGTTTCTGTTAAGTTGGAGCGTTCTGAGATGGCAAGTTTGTCTGGGTCTGTACCTTTTTCAAGAATATATATTTTTATATCACCGTTGGGCCCCTCGATTCCATGATGGATGGTGAATTTTTCATGGTCAACCATTGTAAACACTGTATCAAGGTGCATATATGCCCTCAATTTAGGGATTTCAACAGCTACCACCTTTTTTATTCGATCATTTTTGGAGAATATCTGTTTTGCCAATTTTTCAATTGCCTGGGCAGAAGTCCGCGCACTTACCCCGATGGCAATGACTTCAGGACTGAGCACGAGTTCATCCCCGCCTTCGAGAGGGTAGTACTGATCCCGGTCGTACCAAAAAGGAATATCATGGGCAGCGAACCGGGGATGATGCTTCATGATGAAATCCATGAAAAGTGACTCCCTTTTCCTTGCTCCTTCACACATTTTGTTCAATGATATTCCATCCCCAATCACGGCGGCTGGATCTCTTGTAAAATAGAGATTTGGCATAGGATCCAGGAAGAAAGGATAGTAGTCGTCCAGAAGTTCATGCAAGTGCACTTTCTTCTCCTGTTCGATTTCTGATTTCAACACGCCAGACATCACTTTTTGAATCATCTCTTCAGTAGAATAGGAATGAAGATACTCTTCCACTATGCTTCTCGATCCGTTCAAATTGCTTTTGCTTTCATTGAGTACCTGATCAATGAATTCCTGTCTTAATTCTTCTGTATGTAAGGCCTCTTCCATTAATTTTTCGAGATAAAGAACCTCGATGCCTCGGTTCCTTAATACATCAGCGAAATAATCATGTTCTTTTTGGACTGCTGGAAGATACGGAATGTCGTCAAAAAGAAGCCGTTCCAAATATTTTGGTGTCAGATTTTCGACTTCCTTGCCAGGCCTATGCAGCACTACTGACTTCAACTCTCCAATCTCTGAATTTATATTAAGTGGATATTTCATAAAAATTAACCTCCAAAACTCAGTTTCTATTTCTATATGAGACATGAGGGAGTGATGATGATGCAGATGAAAGGTTGTTCGCTGCCCTCTTGATGCCTGCCTGGTTACAGACGGGCCCTCTTTTATTTACCCTTTAAAAATTATTCAAACCACGTTTTAATAAAATCATGTTTTTTAAAGCACATTAGGGAAAAGTAATAAAAAGTAAGCGTTTTCTGTCCTTCATAGATGTACAATTCATAGAAATGTGATAAAGTATAATTTATAAATACCCATTACATATGGATTGATGGACTTAGGTGTTGTCCGCTCCAAAAAGACAGTTGTTTTTGTAAAAATGACATGCCGTTTCGGCAGAAAGGGGAATTCGATGTCTAGCAAAACATTGGATCAATTTTTGAACGAGAACCTGGAGGAATTAAAGGGGAAGGGGCTATACAATGTAATCGACCCGCTAGAAAGCCCTAATGGACCAGTCATAACAATCAATGGAAAAGAAATGATCAATCTATCTTCTAATAACTATCTAGGACTGGCTACTGATGACAGATTGAAAAAAGCTGCCGATGAAGCGATTTCCCGGTTTGGAGTGGGAGCAGGCGCCGTTAGGACGATTAACGGCACACTTAAGCTTCATGTTGAACTTGAAGAAAAGCTTGCCAAGTTCAAAAAGACAGAAGCTGCTATTGCTTATCAATCCGGCTTCATGTGTAATATGGCTGCGATTTCCGCTGTAATGGATAAAAATGATGCGATTCTTTCTGATGAATTGAATCATGCTTCGATTATTGACGGCTGCCGTCTGTCACGTGCAAAAATCATCCGTTTCAACCATTCTGACATGGAAGACCTGCGCGCAAAAGCAAAAGAAGCCAAAGAATCCGGTCTATACAATAAAATCATGGTCATCACCGATGGCGTATTCTCCATGGATGGAGACATTGCAAAATTGCCGGAAATCGTTGAAATCGCCGAAGAATTCGACTTATTTACATATGTCGACGATGCACATGGTTCTGGAGTACTTGGGGAAGGCGCAGGAACTGTCAAGCATTTCGGACTTTCAGATAAAGTCGATTTCCAGATTGGAACATTATCGAAGGCTATTGGTGTAGTCGGAGGATATGTTGCTGGAAAGCAAAACCTGATTGACTGGCTGAAAGTGAGAAGCCGTCCATTTCTGTTCTCAACCTCACTCACTCCTGCTGACGTTGCTGCCAGCATAAAGGCAATTGAAATCCTGATGGAAAGCACAGAATTGAACCAGCGTCTATGGGAAAATGCAAACTATCTGAAGGATGGACTGCAAAAGCTTGGTTTTGACATTGGACACTCTGAGACGCCGATCACTCCATGCATCATTGGAGACGAAGTGAAAACACAGGAATTCAGCAAGCGATTATATGAAGAAGGGGTTTACGCAAAATCAATCGTATTCCCAACAGTACCGCGGGGAACAGGCCGGGTAAGGAATATGCCTTCCGCGGCGCATACGAAAGAAATGCTTGATCAGGCATTATCTATTTATGAAAAGGTAGGAAAAGAATTAGGGATTATTTAATTGGGGGATGCCGGTTTGTCTGACAAGCCGGCATAGTTTTAAGGAAAAGCAGGAGGAGTACATAGAATGAAAAAGATTTTGATTACTGGTGCACTTGGCCAGATTGGTTCAGAATTAACAGTTAAACTTCGTGACATATACGGACAGGACAATGTCATTGCGACTGACATCAGACAGACTAATTCAGAAGCAGCAGTCAACGGCCCATTCGAGATTCTCGATGTCATGGATGCCAACAGGATGGCTGAATTGGCAAAAGAATACAATGTTGACACAATCATGCACATGGCTGCACTGCTATCAGCAACAGCTGAGACGAAGCCGGTTTTTGCATGGAACCTGAATATGGGCGGTTTGATGAACGCCCTCGAAACAGCAAGGGAACTGAACCTGCAATTTTTCACTCCAAGCTCTATCGGTGCTTTCGGTCCGAACACACCTAAAGACGATACGCATCAGGACACAATTCAACGTCCTACTACGATGTATGGTGTGAACAAGGTTGCAGGAGAATTACTTGCAGATTATTATTTCCACCGTTTTGGAGTTGACACCAGGGGAGTGAGATTCCCTGGATTGATTTCTTACGTCACACCTCCAGGAGGCGGAACAACTGATTATGCGGTTGAGATTTATTACGAAGCAATCAAAAATGGTAAATACAGCTCCTATATCAACAAAGGGACATACATGGACATGATGTACATGCCTGACGCGCTTGGGGCGATCATTGATTTGATGGAAGCAGACCCTTCTAAGCTCATCCACCGTAATGCTTTTAATGTAACGGCAATGAGTTTTGACCCGGAGCAACTTGCAGCTGAAATAAAAAAGCATATTCCAGGATTTGAACTGTCTTACGAAGTGGATCCTGTAAGGCAGGCAATTGCTGATAGCTGGCCGAATTCAATCGATGCTTCTGCTGCTGCTGAAGAATGGGGATTCAAGGCAAAATATGACCTCGGGAGTATGACTGCCGATATGCTGGAAAAATTGAAAGTCAAATTATAATAAATTAAGAAAAAAGGTGAAATCAAATTTGATTTCACCTTTTTACATAAATCAGTTTATCCTGCTTTTCTGTGACTTTTCCTATTACAGCAGCTTGATTCAATCCTTTGTCTTGGAGTGCTTTTACATATTGAATGGCCTCATTTTCTGGCAGTGATACAAGAAGGCCGCCTGACGTGATTGCGTCACAAAGGACCAATTGCTCTTCAGGAGATATGTCTGCATACTCGACATCATCCACTAGCCACTTATGATTTGACTTAGAACCTCCTGGTACAACGCCTTTTGCCGCCAATTCATATGTACCTTCCAGGACAGGAACTCTGGTTAATTCAATCTCAAAGCTGACATTGCTGCCTCGTGCAATTTCACTTCCATGACCGAGGAGGCCGAATCCAGTCACATCTGTTACTGCATGAGGAGTGAAGCTTTTGAGCGCTTCTGCAGCGGATTTGTTCAATAAGGCCATTGTTTCGGTAACGGACTGTTCTTGTTCGGCCGTTACCACACCACGCTTAATTCCGGTCGTTATGATTCCAACCCCGATTGGTTTTGAAATGACCAGCACATCACCTGGTTTGGCGCCGACATTTTTCCATATGGATTCAGGGTGTGCCAGACCTGTCACGGATAAGCCGAATTTAGGCTCCTGATCATCGACTGAATGTCCGCCAACTGTAACGGCACCAGCTTCTTTCACTTTGTCACTCGCCCCTCTTAATATTTCTGCAAGTATATCTGGACCAAGCTTTTTGACAGGATATCCTACTATATTAAGAACAGTTTTTGGCTCTCCACCCATTGCGTACACATCGCTAAGTGCATTGGCGGCAGCAATCTGGCCAAACATATATGGATCATCCACGATTGGGGTGAAGTAATCAATTGTTTGGATCAGGGCGATATCATCTGTCAGTTTATATACACCTGCATCATCGGATGTTTCATGTCCGACGAGCAACTCAGGAACAGGTTCCTGTTCAGGTAATAGACGCAGAACCTGCGTCAAGTCCTCTGGACTGATTTTACATCCTCAGCCAGCTTTTGTTGACAACGAAGTCAAACGGATTTTTTCATGTTCACTCAACCTTATCACCTCAACAGAAAGTATACTCCTTCTTGTTTTTAAAATCATCCTTAAGCTACTATTATTTGCACAGAGTCAGACTTTACACTAAAATTACAGTAATTATATATATATTTGCAAGGGGGATTTTTAATGGAGAAGTATCAAGTCGCCGTCGAATTTTGCATGATGTGAAATTATGCACCAAAAGCCGCGAGTCTCGCGGAAGATTTATTCACGCATTTTCGAAGCCAAATAGAAAAAATGGAACTGATACCAGGTTCCAAAGGAGCTTTTGAGGTTACGGTTAACGGAAAACTTCTATACTCCAAACTTGATACAGGCTTATTTCCGGATGTCGACGAAATCATAAAGCAAATAGAAGCATAAATATTGCCTGGCAGCTGCCAGGCATTTTTTTAAGCTGCAGGATGCAATATTGCTGTAATTTCACAAGACTTAATTCACCTGATTGAAAAAATTACGATTGGATATTAATGATATAATGGAACAATGTAGATTTGTTTTGTGGGGGCATGCGAGCATGAAAGAATTTTTGAGAGCCTTGCCTGCAGTACATGAACTGCAGAAAGATACAAGGTTTACGGATTTAATTGACCAGTATGATCTCGATGAAGTCTATCTGACTGATGTGATGAAATCAGAAATAGATAGGATAAGGAAAGAACTGCTAAGAGGGAATTGGGCAGGGGCAGAACCAGGGACAGAAGCATTTATAGACCAAATCTTTGAAGCTGTTGACCGTTCTGCAGCTGAACGATTGGAATATACACTTAAAACTGTCATTAATGCTACCGGAACCATTTTGCATACAAATTTAGGCAGGGCCCGATTGAGCGAGAATGCCATAAAGCATGTAGTGGAAACAGCTATGAACTATTCCAATCTTGAATATAAGCTAGATGAAGGCAAACGCGGGTCACGGCACAGTCATGTGGAAGCATTGGTCAAGGAAATTACAGGTGCAGAAGCGGCTATGGTCGTCAATAATAATGCTGCTGCTGTTTTTATCATTCTCAGTGCGCTTGCACGAGGTAAAGAGGTTATCGTTTCGCGTGGACAACTTGTGGAAATTGGCGGTTCCTTCCGTATCTCTTCGATAATGGAAGAAAGCGGAGCGAGATTAGTCGAAGTAGGGACAACAAATAAAACCCATCTATACGATTATGAGAATGCGATTTCAGAAGAAACATCCATGATACTGAAGGTCCATACAAGCAATTTTAAGATATATGGCTTTTCGAAAACCGTAGAAACCGAAGAGTTAGCACAACTGTCAAATAAACACGAAGATGTCATTTTTTACGAAGATCTAGGTAGTGGTGTTTTATATGATTTTCAAAAGCATGGTATTGGGGAAGAACCTGTTGTTAGTGAAGTGATCAGAATGGGAGCGGATATCGTATCATTCAGCGGGGATAAATTGCTGGGCGGTCCGCAAGCTGGTATTATCGCTGGAAAAAAAGAGCTTATTGATCAACTGAAAAAGCATCAGCTGGCCAGGGTCGTAAGAGTTGATAAAATGACGCTGGCAGCACTTGAAGCAACATTGATGGATTATCTTAAGGGAGAAAAGGGAATGGGCCATATCCCGACTCTTCGGGATTTACTTGTGCCTTTAACGGAACTTGAGGCAAGGACTGAAAAATTCGTCAAGTCTATCCAATCTTTTGGCGGAAAATTAAATGTAAATATCACAGAAGGGACTAGCCAGGTCGGCGGGGGAACAATGCCGGATGTCGAGCTGCCTGCCTGCCTGGCCAGCATCAGCCACCCTGAAGTAAGTGCTGAACATATTGCGAGAAAGCTTAGGACAGAACATTCACCAGCCATCATAGTGAGAATTCATAAAGAAGAGGTGCATGTCGACCTTCGGACCGTTACCCCGGAAGAAGAACAGCAGCTATTGGCCGCACTCAAATTAATATAGCATGATGGCTGCCAGATTATTTGGCAGCCATTTGTTTTTTACATATCGTGGCCAGAATTGTGCTTTTGGCGAGTATGGTTGCGGTTTTTTACCTTTTTGGATCCGCTTAGTGGAGCAGGCTGGCTGTCTTGGTCACCCTTGGGAGCATTTTTGCGCATATCCTTGGAATCGTTTTTGTTCATTGCTCATCCCTCCTGATTTTAGGATTAGATTTTCACTTGAATTTATACTGAATAAATAACTTTTAAATGTGCAATTTAACGGTATAGATTTTACTACATCAGGAGGAAATCACACATGCCTTACAATAAAGATAAACAACAAGCCTTCCAGGCAGCTCAGCAAGGGTTTGAAGACGCACAAGGTCTTTATTCGGAAATTGTCCGTGATTCAGCAAGCTATGGTCACCAGTTAAAGCACCTTAAAAATGAAGTGAATGAAGCATTCCAACAAATTGAAAATGCTCTTGAAACCGCTTCTGAACATCAAAGGGGACAATTAGAAAGGTTCCAGCAGGATCTCAGAAGTATCGTGAACGAAGTGAATATGGAATAAAAGTTGAAAGCGGAAGGTGTTCCTTCCGCTTTTTCATATACCAGGCATGTTATTATTTATTGATTCTTTTTACGCTTCTTATTATTTTGTTTTTCAAGCTCGGTCATAGGTTCATTTGCCATTTCTTCATTGAATCCCGCACCATTTCCCTGAGCTTTTGCAGCATTTGCTCCGGGAATGACATGATTTGCTTTTCTTTTTACCACATGAATCACCTCCATCTGTCATATTTTTTCCCATTACACACTGCATAATCCTGCTTTTTCACTTTTGTAAAATAGTTTTTAATTGACTTGGATTAAATTAGGAAACAATATTCCTCTTTGATAAAATAACAGAAAGTTTGTTTTTAACATGTTTATAATTTTTATAATAAGGAAAACTTATCAATCGCAATAACTTTCTTGTTATTTACTTATATACAAGGTTATATTAATATGAAATTGTGAGAAAAGTTAGGATGGAATACAAGATTCAAACTTTTCGACAATTACTTTTATTTAGTTTATGATGTTTACGTAGAAGAAGGGGGTAAACATATGTCAAACCAAGATGTTTTTAACGCCCGCAGTTCATTTGAAGTTGACGGGAAACGCTATCATTACTATAGCCTGGCAGCATTAGAAAATGCTGGAATCGGCAATGTATCAAAACTGCCTTATTCTGTTAAGGTATTGCTTGAATCCGTGCTTCGCCAGCATGATGGCTTTGTGATCACAAAAGAGCATGTTGAAAATCTAGCAAAATGGGGAACCAGCGAAGTGAAAGAAGTGGATGTGCCGTTCAAGCCTTCACGTGTCATTCTTCAGGACTTCACTGGTGTACCAGCAGTCGTTGACCTAGCTTCTCTAAGGAAAGCAATGGCTGACATGGGTGGAGACCCAGACAAAATCAATCCTGAAAAGCCGGTTGATCTAGTCATTGACCACTCTGTACAGGTTGATAAATACGGAACTCCAGACGCACTTAATGTGAACATGGAACTTGAATTCGAACGTAATGCTGAACGTTACCAGTTCTTGAGCTGGGCACAGAAAGCATTCGACAACTACCGCGCTGTTCCGCCGGCAACAGGTATCGTTCACCAGGTGAACCTTGAGTACCTTGCAAACGTTGTCCACGCTGTAGAAAATGCAGATGGTGAATTCGAAACATTCCCAGATTCATTAGTAGGTACAGACTCTCATACTACAATGATCAACGGTATTGGCGTTCTTGGATGGGGCGTAGGCGGTATCGAAGCAGAAGCTGGAATGCTTGGCCAGCCTTCATACTTCCCAGTACCAGAAGTAGTAGGTGTTAAATTAGTAGGAGATATGCCGAACGGCGCTACTGCAACAGACCTTGCACTTAAAGTGACTCAGGTTCTTCGCAGCAAAGGCGTTGTTGGCAAATTCGTCGAGTTCTTCGGACCTGGCGTAGTGACGCTTCCACTTGCTGACCGTGCGACTGTTGCAAACATGGCACCAGAATACGGCGCTACTTGCGGATTCTTCCCAGTAGATGGAGAAGCATTGGATTACATGCGTTTAACTGGCCGCCCAGAAGACCACATTAAAGTGGTTGAGGCATACTGCAAGGAAAACGGATTATTCTTCGATCCTGCTTTAGAGCCAGTTTATACTGATGTAGTAGAAATCAATCTTTCTGAAATCGAACCTAACCTGTCTGGTCCAAAGCGTCCGCAGGATTTAATTCCACTTTCTGCAATGCAGAAATCCTTCCTGGAAGCATTGACTGCTCCTGCAGGAAACCAGGGATTCGGACTTGGCAAAAAGGAAATCCAAAAACAAGCTGTTGTTGAATTCGCAAATGGCGATACAACTACTATGAAAACAGGTGCTATCGCGATTGCTGCGATCACTAGCTGTACAAATACATCTAACCCATACGTACTTGTAGGTGCAGGTCTTGTTGCCAAGAAAGCTGTTGAGCTAGGAATGGAAGTTCCTAAGTTTGTTAAGACTTCATTGGCACCTGGTTCAAAGGTTGTAACTGGATACCTTCGCGATTCAGAATTGCTTCCTTACCTTGAAACTCTTGGTTTCAACCTTGTTGGTTATGGATGTACAACATGTATCGGTAACTCTGGTCCATTAAAGCCAGAAATCGAAAAGTCTGTTGCTGAAAGCGATCTTCTAGTAACTTCAGTACTTTCAGGCAACCGTAACTTCGAAGGACGTATCCACCCGCTTGTAAAAGCAAACTACCTGGCTTCACCGCCATTGGTTGTGGCTTACGCACTTGCTGGTACAGTGGACATCGATCTTCAGAATGACCCTATCGGAAAAGATAAAGATGGCAATGATGTATTCTTCAAGGATATCTGGCCATCAACTGCAGAAGTGAACGAAGTCGTTCACCGCGTTGTAACACCTGAACTATTCCGCAGAGAGTACGAAACTGTATTCACTGACAACGAAAAGTGGAATGAGATCCAGACAAATAGCGATCCGCTATACACTTTCGATGAGGATTCAACTTATATCGCAAACCCTCCATTCTTTGAAGGTTTGACTCCAGAAGCTGGAGAAGTTGCTCCATTGAACAGCCTTCGTGTTGTCGGCAAGTTCGGTGATTCCGTCACAACTGACCATATTTCTCCTGCAGGTGCGATCGGCAAAGATACACCAGCTGGAAAATACCTTCGCGAAAAGGGTGTAGAGCCACGTGACTTCAACTCTTACGGTTCACGCCGTGGTAACCACGAAGTCATGATGCGCGGAACATTCGCGAACATCCGTATCCGCAACCAGATCGCTCCTGGCACAGAAGGCGGCTTCACGACTTACTGGCCAACGAACGAAGTCATGTCCATCTTTGATGCTTGCATGAAGTACAAAGAGCAAGGCACCGGCCTTATGGTTATTGCAGGAAAAGATTACGGAATGGGATCATCCCGTGACTGGGCTGCAAAGGGTACTAACCTATTAGGCATCAAGACTGTTATCGCTGAAAGCTTCGAGCGTATCCACCGTTCAAACCTTGTATTGATGGGCGTTCTGCCACTTCAATTCAAAGCTGGTGAAAACGCTGAGACTCTTGGCCTGACAGGCAGAGAATCATTCGATGTCCAGATCGATGAAAAGGTTCGTCCGCGCGACATCATCACTGTGACAGCTACTGACGAAGAAGGCAACAAGAAAACTTTCGAAGCGCTTGTCCGTTTCGATTCAGAAGTAGAAATCGATTACTACCGTCACGGCGGCATCCTGCAAATGGTTCTTCGCGACAAATTAAAAGCGTAATTTAATACATCTAACCCCCTGGTCCTTACGAGGAACAGGGGGTTTTTTAGTATATGTGGAATTAGCACCGCGGGGATTTGTTATGATGCTTAACATTTTAAAAAGATCTGATTTATTTTGATAGCTTTCGCCTGAAGAAGCTGAACCTGTAAAAAGGATGAGGTTATCTTGACAGGTTTTCGAGTGATTGGGTTGAACCTGTCAAGATAATGGGGTTATCTTGACAGCTTTTCGAGTGATCGGGTTGAACCTGTCAAAATAATGGGGTTATCTTGACAGCTTTTCGAGTGATTGGGTTGAACCTGTCAAAATAATGGGGTTATCTTGACAGCTTTTCGAGTGATTGGGTTGAACCTGTCAAAAAAACGGGGTTATCTTGACAGCTTTTTGAGTGAAGGAGCTGACCCTGTCAAAAAAACGTGGATTTCTTGACAGCTTTTTGAGTGATCGGGCTGAACCTGTCAAAATAATGTGCTTATCTTGACAGCTTTTCGAGTAATCGGGCCAAACCTGTCAAAAAAACGGGGTTATCTTGACAGGTTTTCGAGTGAAGGAGCTAAACCTGTCAAAATACTGGTTTTGCCAGGTGACAAGTATCTGTCAGCAAGCTAGCTTTATATTGGAAGCGGTTTTCACCTGGTTACGTTATGGTTTTCTTCACTTAGTACTCCTGTTAATAGAATAAAACTTCTATTAAACATAGTTCCCACCACTATTACACCAGAGGAAATTTATCTTTTCCACATATCCTACAAAATTCACGAAAACTTCTGATAAATCGACAAACTCTCCTATTGAAATTTGCTGCCAAAGAGGTATGTTTAAGGTAGGTGGAACATAAGGAGTGATTTCTATGGGCCTTGTATCAATAGTAGCAAGAGAAGATTTTATTTCATTGGTTACTGATTTGGGGATACAGCAGATGACTGATGACATCCATTTCAAAGAATTGATACCGGATACAGCGTTCATTGCTTTTTCAGGTGATGAGGAATATGCGGTGATGGCAGCAGATGCCGCTGAAACCCTTATTAAACAAGGATTCAGTCTCAGAGAACTGGCTGAATCAATCCAGTCATCAATCAATAATCCTTTGCTTCCTGCAGATGGCCGTCCCTTTGAGGCGGTGGTGGCTGGTTACTCTCAAAAAGGTAAAGCTCAATATCACATCATTTCCAACATAAAGCCGCTTGAATCCTATTATCCTGCCACTGGTGAGAGTCTCTATTATGTAAATGGCTACGAACCGATGCTTGTCCTTGAACGGTCATTGAAGATGTATGGAATGGGGACAGTTGACCAGGCACAGGCAGCTCAGATCCATCTGCTGCAAGAAGCTTCCAAGTTTATTCCGAATGTTTATATGAATCCTTCATCCTATATTCTAAAAAGAGCAAACTAAAACAGCCCTGGACCCAGGGCTGTTTTTCTCATTATAGAGCATATTGCAAAACAAAGTTACCCAGGAACAGCAAGGCAATCATATAGAGTGCAGGCTGGATCTCCCGGCCTTTCCCCATTAATAGCTTCATTAAGGGATAAAG
This sequence comes from Cytobacillus oceanisediminis 2691, assembly GCF_007678455.1. Taxonomy (GTDB): domain Bacteria; phylum Bacillota; class Bacilli; order Bacillales; family Cytobacillaceae; genus Mesobacillus; species Mesobacillus oceanisediminis_A. The sequence continues at coordinate 201,588 of NZ_VEEP01000011.1, forward strand.
GATAAAACCAATCGCCATTCCGTCTGCAATGCTATATGTCAGCGGAATCAGGACAATGATCAGCAGAGCAGGGAAGCTTTCAAGTAAATCATCGAGCTTGATGTTGGTAATATTCTGCAGCATTAGTACACCTATTAAAATTAAGACAGGAGAGACTGCGCTTTCCGGTACCATTTTAATAACAGGGATTAATACAATGGACGCCAGGAATAGGACACCAGTTACGATGCTCGTTAATCCAGTCCGTCCGCCAGCAGCAATTCCGGCAGCACTTTCGACAGATGCAACGGTAGGGCTAGTCCCGAAAATTCCGGCTGTGGCTACTGAAATTGCATTTGCCTGTAAAGCTTTCCTGGATTTTTGTGTCTGGTTTAGCATCTTTGTATGTCCATGGATCAAGCCAATATTTTCGAAGATAACAACCATTGCCAATGAAAAAGCAGTAAGCCAAAAAACAAAATCACCCGCTTTGGCAAACGACATTTGACCAAACACTGCCATATACCCTTTGAATGATGGCATACTCCATGACGCTCCATCACCCTTGAAATCACCAAAAATCAAGGCAAGTGCTGCTGTGAATGCGATACTTAGCAAAAGGTTGCCGGGCACATTTTTAATGAATAATACGACAGTGACAACCAATCCGATCAAAGTGATGAGGGCTGTTGAACTGCTGAGGTCTCCGATTGCAAGTAAAGTATGTTCCGAACTTGTAATGATTCCGCTATTATCGAAACCGATCAGGATTAATAGGATGCCGATACCAACAGTGATGGCTTCCTTCAGGGAATCAGGAATGGACGAGACAATCGTTTTTGCCAGTGGAGTGAAAGCTAATAACATGAAAATAACCCCGGAAACAAACACCATGGCAAGTGCTTCCTGCCATGCAAAGCCCCCTGACTGTACGATTGTGTATGTAAACATCGCATTCAATCCCATTCCCGGAATCACCAAAATAGGTGTATTGCTCCAGAAACCCATGAGCAGGCAGCCAGCGAAAACGGTCAAAATGGTGGCAATGATTCCAGCTTCCAAAGGAATTCCAGCTGCTGACAGAATGGTAGCATTGACAATGATGATATACACAACAGTTATATAAGAGATCAGGCCAGCTGAAAACTCTTTTCCGATTGTTGTATCATGTGCTTTTAATTGAAATAATTTATCCATTTTTTCTCCTCTCTCTTTATATAGATAAATTTTTTCGCTTTGAAACGAATGAAAATATCGTAACATAGACAATTGGTATATTGAAAATATATAATTTATATATTAATCATATCTTTTTTAAATAGAGGGATTACATGGATATTAGACAAATGCGTTATTTCATTGCGATTGCGGAGGAAAAAAACATCACAGCGGCTGCACATCGTCTTCATATGTCACAACCTCCGTTAAGCCTTCAATTGAAACAAATGGAAGAAGAATTGGGAGTAATGCTCGTTGAACGGCATGGAAAGAAACTGGAGCTGACTGATAAAGGAACATTGCTTTACCGGCATGCACTCAATATTGTCCATTCATTTGAGGAAGTAAAAAATGAACTTCAAGAAACCGATGAAGGCAGGAAAGGGAATTTATCAGTGGGAATCAATACACTTTCCGTTCCCCAGTTTCCGGAATGGCTTGACGAATTCCATTCTTTGTTTCCTCTGGTTTATTTGCGTATTGTCCAAAATGATTCTGCCTACCTGGCTGAACTTGTAAGAAATCGCTCTATTGAATTGGGGCTTGTCAGACTTCCCTTGTCTCATCATGATTTAAGTTATCTTCATTTGTATAATGAGCCATTTGTGTTTGTTTGCAGGGAGAAGATTGATGAAAGTATATCATTTGAAACGATCAGCCGGTTCCCGCTCATCCTTCCTTCGACAGAGGGACTTGGGAGCTATAATATCATCCATGAGGCCATAACAAAAGCGCAGCTGCCTGTGCAGATCATTTCTGAGTGTTCTGACATGAATATCCTGATGAAGCTGGTTTCTTCAGGGATTGGCGCGACCATCGTTCCTGAATCGGTATTCCGGTCATACGGCCAAAATAATTTGTATGCCAGAGAAATAACAGATTCGACCCTGACTTCATCGATAGGGTTGATCTGGCTGAAGCAGCACCATCTATCCCGGCCAGCACGTAATTTCATCGAACTGGTGAAACAGCAGCTTGGTATTCATGATCATAACATTGATTGAGTGCATCTTATATTTATAAATATGAAAACTACGCCCACTTAATATTTCACTTGCTCAATGCCTGAAAATTGGTAAAATGATATTTAGTTTCAAAATTGTGTTAATGCAGAAGGAGGAGCAGCAGCATGGAGGAGATATTTTTACAGTCGGTAAAATTTGACGATGAAAAGCTTTACATATTGAACCAAACAAAACTTCCACAGGTGACAGAATTCCTGGAAATCACGGATATAGAGGATGTATGGGACGCGATTAAACAGCTAAAAGTCAGAGGGGCTCCAGCAATTGGCATTGCAGCTGCCTACGGACTGGCTCTCGGCATCAAAGACGCACCTGAGTCAGACTTTGAGACATTTTATGAGTATTTCAAGGAAAAGGCAGATTATTTAGCCACCTCCAGGCCGACTGCAGTCAATTTGTTCTGGGCTCTAAATAGGATGGATGCACGCGCCAAGGCTGAAAACGGGAAACCTGTAACGAGTATTAAGAAATTGCTGATCGAAGAAGCTCATACCATTCGCCAGGAAGATGAAAATGTCTGCAGCTCCATAGGTGAAAATGCGTTAAGTTTATTTCAAGATGGGATGACAGTCCTGACTCACTGTAACGCAGGCGGGATTGCGACAGCAAAGTATGGAACTGCCCTGGCGCCGATTTATTTGGCGAAGGAAAGAGGCATGGATATAAAGGTATTTGCCGATGAAACGCGTCCATTGCTGCAGGGAGCCCGACTGACCGCCTGGGAGTTGATGCAGGCTGGGATCGATGTGACTCTTATAACTGACAGCATGGCGGCAATGGTAATGCAACAGGGCAAAGTGCAGGCAGTCATTGTCGGCTGCGACCGCGTTGCCGCCAACGGGGATGTCGCAAATAAAATTGGTACTTACGGTGTTGCCTTACTGGCAAAAGCCCACAATATTCCGTTTTACGTGGCAGCGCCGTTATCAACCATCGATCTTGAAACCAAAACAGGTGAAGACATTCCAATTGAAGAGCGTGCTGCAGAAGAAATCACTGCCGGATTCGGGAAAGCAACTGCTCCTGAAGGAGTCAAAGTTTTCAATCCAGCCTTTGATGTCACACCTCATCATTTAATAACAGCCATCATCACCGAAAAAGGAATCATGCGCGGAAATTACAGCGAGGAATTGCCGCGTCTTTTTGAAAAATAATGAGGAAGACCGCCCGAGATATGATCTCCGGTTTTTTATTTGCAACGATATAGTTCACACAATCATCATATATTCTGACATATCCACTTTCATTATCTTAGTATACTTGGGATAACCTACTTGTAACTAAGTCTAAGGAGGGTACTTCATGATTAAAAAGGCGATTGGTGCTGGGATTCTTGCTGGATTGCTTTTGTTTGCTGTTTATCAGCATTTTTATAAGGCAGATGACCCTGACGCCATTCAGGCTTCAACCACATCTTCTGGCATCGATATTGGTTTGATGGCACCACCTTTTACCTTAAAAAACCTTGCAGGGGAAAAGGTTGATCTTAAGGAATATAAGGGCAGGAAGATTATGATTAACTTTTGGGCTACATGGTGCCCGCCATGTAAAGAGGAAATGCCTGCGATGGAGAAGTTTTACAAAAATCACTCAGAGGAGATAGAAATTCTCGCCATTAATCTGGATCCCCAAAATGATGTAAAAGCATTTGCTGAAAAAAATAAGCTGTCATTTCCGATCTTGCTTGATGCATCTGGCACGACACAGCAGACATACCAGATTGTTTCAATTCCGACTACCTATATTATTGACGAAAATGGAGTGATTTTAAAAAAGCATATTGGTTCCATGAGTTATGAGCAAATGGAAGAACTGTTAAAATGACACATCAGGTACCCTTCCTGGTGTTTTTTTATGGGAAAAATTGCATGGGGAGTACCCGGAAAATAAGGGTATGAATAAAAATACGATTAAATTTTCAAAAAGTTGTAATAATTGCAACCGTTTCCGGACATAATAACTGTTAGAATGATGATAAAGGATGGTGAACACGATGAGGAAACCTAGAAAACGTTCTTTTCAAGAGCTAGTTATGGAAAATAAACGTCAACTTCTGAATGACCGTGATGCACTCGAAAAAATCGAGGCAAAATTAGAGCAAAAACACTTAGGTAAAGCTGAGTAATTTTCATACATTACCATTCATGATTAACTCTTCTTCTGGTAAAACTTAATCTAGAGGAGGGATGGTCATGAGTAATCCTAAAAGGGACAGCAAGCACCATGTTCCGAGCCACCTTGGAACCCAGCCGCGCGGTTTCAGCGGTAACAAGGGCAAGAAGATGAATGATAAATCTGGAGAACATGCACAGGTAATCCAGACTAAAGGTGAATAGATCTTGGAACCACGCCTGCCGAATAGATGGCAGGCTTTTATTTTTTATTTAATTTCTCTCAAAATGCCGTACCCGATGCCTTAGACCCAGAAAGCAACAATATCTGCGATAAAATCCTTGTCGAAAAAGTATCCACTGTTTTCCGCTTATATTCACTTTCATTCATCACATACTATTGTTGTACTTTTTAAAAGGAGGTACATGACAATGGCAAACCATACACCTAAGCCAGACGATCGCAGTGATAATGTAGAAAAGCTGCAGTCCATGATCCATCACACCATTGCGAACATGGAAGATGCTGAGGCTGCAATGAATAATTCGAGTCCTGAAGACCAGCAGCGGATTCAGGAGAAGAATGAGCGCCGCCGTGAGAGTATTGATGCCTTCAGGGCAGAAATTAAGGATGAAGCTAACAGACAGCAGTAAGGGGAGAGACCCGTCGTAAAGGCGGGTCTTTTTTCGTTTGCGGGAAAATGTGTTAATATACGGAATGTAAAGTTGAAATGGCATTCGTTAAATTATAGATAAAGAAGTGATTCGTATGGAACAACACAAAAAGCAAATCCCTTTAGATGAACAGCTGTTACTTTGGGAGGAAGAAATACATTCTAAGGGTTTCATTCGTGATGAAGCTGGTTTGATTACAGCCATTAAAGTACTGACAAAAAGTGAAGCGCCGACAAAACTGTCACATGTTTTGACGCTGGCAGCTCAATCAAGAGCTAAACGGAACGGATTTGATTCACTTGTCCTTGAGTGGCTGAAATCAGCGGTTGAGCAAGATGCTTCTAACAAAAAAGCTAAATCCCTGCTTGCGTCAAACCAATGGAAGAATAAAGGGAATTTGTTCGAAAACCTGGTCTACCCTCGGATCAGGGAAACAGACAATCGGGCACTGAAAAAGAAAACAGCAGAACAATACATCGATATTTCCCAGCAATTCCTTGGACATGCCGAAGAAGTGCTGGATGAGCTAAAGGAACAGACACCAGGAGATGGTTCCGATTTAAGCCGAAAATTCGGCAGGCTGACAGAATTACTCGAAAAGGCAATCGATGAAACAGCAGCACTCCTGAAAGCAACAGAACTATATGAAGAGTCGGTAACGGGCGTTTTCCATACAGCAGTCCACTATGAAGAAATGAAAAAAAGACTTCATAACCTTGATGAAATCAAGCTTCAATGGAAAGAAGAATTCGCCGAGGATATGGAGTTTCAAAACCAGTCGGAAACGGATCCTTTGGCTGAACTAAATCAGATGGTTGGCCTGGAATCCGTAAAAGAGAGAGTGAATGATTTTTATCGTTTCCTCAAATATCAGCAAAAGCGAAAAGAACTTGGACTGCAAACAAAAGATGACCAAAGCTTGAATATGGTGCTGACAGGCAATCCAGGAACAGGAAAAACATCGCTTGCACGATTGCTTGCAAAAATTTATCATCAACTTGGTGTTTTGCCGAGAGAAGAAATCATCGAGGCTGACCGTTCACAGTTAGTCGGCGCTTATGTTGGGCAGACCGAGGAAAACGTACGCAAAATTGTCGAACAGGCTCTTGGCGGTGTGTTATTCATCGATGAAGCATATAGTCTTAAGCGTGAAGGCCAGACAGGGAATGATTATGGCCAAACTGCAATCGATACATTGGTATCCTTAATGACTGGAAATGAATATGGCGGCAAATTTGCGGTAATCCTTGCTGGATATCCAGAAGAAATGCGCCAGTTTCTCGATGCAAATCCAGGATTAAGGTCTCGTTTCCCGCAATCGAATTTTATTCATCTGCCTGATTATACGGAAGATGAACTGATGGAGATTGCCGAGCAGGCAGCGCGGGATAATGATTACGCCATGACTGAACCTGCAAAGCTTGAGCTAAGGGACAGAATTGAAAAGGAAAGAGTTGATGATACATTTGGCAATGCACGAACAGTGCGTAACCTTGTATTGGAAGCTATATTTAAAAAAGGCTCAAGAAAGTCTGAAGAGGATGATTTTTCAACATATACGTTGTTGGAAAAAGCAGACTTTGAATCTTCTTCAAAGCCTTCAGCAGAACCACCGCTTGATCGCCTCCAGGCATTAGTAGGATTGGATACGGTAAAATCAGAAGTCACCTCGCTTATTTCTTTCGTAAGGATGCAGCAGCTCCGAAAGGAAAAAGGGCTGCCCGCTGTCCCAATCCAGCTGCATTCTGTCTTCACCGGGAACCCCGGGACCGGAAAAACAACTGTCGCAAAGATTTACGCTGAACTGTTAAAAGAATGCGGGATGTTAAAGCGGGGACATCTGATCACCAGCAGCCGCGCGGATTTTGTCGCTGGTTATGTAGGCCAGACAGCCATTAAGACAAAGAAAAAAATCCGTGAGGCACTTGGCGGAGTTCTTTTTATAGATGAGGCCTATTCATTGCTTGGTCAAAGCTCAGGTGACTTTGGCAAAGAAGTGATCGATACGCTTGTGGATGAGATGACCAGGCATAATGAAAACCTTGTCGTCATCCTGGCGGGCTATCCTGCCGAGATGGATCTGCTGTTGGAAAGCAATCCAGGCCTTCGATCACGCTTCAAGAAGTTTTTTCACTTCCCTGATTATAGTGTCGATGAATTATTGCTCATTATCAGGAACTATGCCGGAAAATATCAGTATAAAATCAATGATCAGGCCATTGGTTTTTTATCAGAAAAGCTTTCCGAAACAGAGATTAAGGGGAACGGAAGGTTTGCTACAAATCTGGTGGACGAAACCATACAGTCTCAAGCCTATCGCCTGATGGGCGGCGGATCGGTAGAGAACTTGGACCAGGATGTTATATACTTGGAGAAACAGGATTTTGAAGCGGCGCTGTCAAAAATACTGTCATAATAATGTTTCGAAAATTTTTATTGAACAAGACAATCTAGCAGCAGAAGGGGAATGAGGATGCAGATTTCATCAAGAGAAATAGAGGTTAGATATGCAGAAACAGACCAGATGGGTGTAGTTTATCACGCAAATTATCTGGTTTGGATGGAGCTGGGCAGGACGCAATTGATTAAAGAGCTCGGTTTTAATTATGCTGAGATGGAGAAGGAAGGCATTATCTCGCCTGTCCTTGATATTCAGGCTTCTTATAAAAAACCTTTGCGGTATGGGGATACTGCCACAATCAGGACATGGGTGGAAGAATATGATGGTCTCCGTTCTGTCTATAATTATGAAATTTTTAATGGCGAAGGTCAACTTGCACTCACTGGCAGCTCAAAGCACGTCTGTGTCAAAAAGGACAGTTTCCGGCCCATTTCATTAAAAAGGTCTTTTCCTGACTGGCATGAAGCTTATCTAAAAGCCATGAAAAAGCCTGAGAATGAAAAGGAGCAGGTCTGATTGGCATTCGGGATCAAAAAGCATGAACTAGCAGAGTGGAAAGAGAAAATCCACAAAGGAGAGATTGCCTTTCTCACTCACTACTGGATAGATGACCGTTTTCCTGGTTGTACCACGGTGACAAAAGCAGGGTGCAGGGACATTGAAAAGTTGGCAGAGTGGGGGAGAAAATACGGTCTCAGCCCTGAATGGATTGACAATAGAAAACCTGATTACCCGCATTTCGACCTCTTTGGCATGAAACAGGAAGAGGTATTGAAAAAGGAAGGCATTAAGAATTTTCTTGGCAAAAAATAAGGCAGGCGCACATGCGCCCGCCTTATTTTTTTTCAAATTTAAACTCGGGTTCCTGGCCAACAGGGTGAAGATCCACTACCATATCGTGGCCGTCAAAATACCAAATGTCTTTTTCTTCAATATAATAAGTGATTCCGTTTTTGTCTGTTTTCACGCCGATATGATCGGGTTCCTCTTTCGAAACGCCAAGTGAAAAACCTTTTTGAATCGAACTGAAGCCTCCATACCGTACAAAAAAGCGTAAATAGCTTCCGGTGGAAAGGTCCATTTCGTTTTCATACCAGGCTGCCGCATCGTCATTGATTGTAATTTCCATATCGTTCTCCTTCCATACCAGATGCCCCGATTATAACATAAGCAATGCCCGGTCATCATTTGCCAGGCACTTACAGGATTATTTTTTAATGTATTGTGTCATATGATGCATGATTTCGTTATATTTATTTTCTGCGTCGGCAAGACCGAATCTCCCTGCTTCCTTCAAAGGTACCACCCTGTAATGGCTTTGTCTGCTGCTGGAAACGAAGGTAGGAAGGAATTCTGGATTCTGCAAAGCAATATCAGTACCATCGGGAGTGATGCGCTTTGTAACCTCCACCGTTGCGAGGCCTCCAATATCCTTGTAATCCCACATTTGACCAGACAGGAAATTACCGAGAGAATACACTACAAGACCCTTTCTGCCGTCAGAGGCGGTCACCCATTCCATTGGCTGAAGGACGTGCGGATGATGTCCGAAGATGATATCTACACCTTCGTCGATGAGGAACTGAGCAAGTTCTCTTTGATCATCTGTCGGAAAGCGCTGGTATTCATTTCCCCAGTGAATGCTCATGACAACCACATCCGACTCCTCTCTGGCACGGTGGATTTCAGCTTTCATTACCTCGCGGTCAATCAGGTTGACGAGGTGGTCTTTGCCGAAGGGTACCGGAATCCCATTTGTTCCATAGGTGTATGACAAATAAGATATATGAATACCGTTTTTATTCAATATCCTTAATTTATTCTTGTCAGCATCATCCTTGAAAGAACCCACATAAGGCAGCCCGGCAGCTTCCAAATTTCGTAAGGAGGTCATGACGCCTTTTTCAGAACGGTCCAGGGAATGATTATTGGCATTGGAAACAATATCGACACCAGTGTCGATCAGTGCATCCCCAATTTCAACAGGACTATTGAACGCCGGATAGCTGGATAAACCAATTTCGACCCCGCCAAGAATGGTCTCCTGATTGGCCAGCAGAAGGTCAGGCTCCGTTAATTGCTGTTTAACATTGGTTAACATCGGTTTAAAATCATATCCTGAATTAGTAAGAGCGTCTTCATAAACCGTATCATGAATCAGAATATCGCCGATTGCCCCTAATTTCACGGTTTCCTCAAAATTTTTACCGGATACATCCATACTTCGCACAGAATGTTTTTTTTGTATTACTGTCAAATTCGGTTCTTTTGCCTGTGCTTCATGATACATCTGGAATGTTAGTGTTCCTGCTATAATGCTTAATCCGGTAACCAAGATCATGCCAAAAAAAGTTTTCTTCTTTTTTCTCATAGAAATCTCCCCAGTATTTGATGAGGCTTATCTATTTTTTTGCCCCTAAAGATAATATATTATAAGATAGATGCTAAATATATATGTTTCATTATGATATTCAAATTTTTGTCAAAATTTGATTCTTTCATGTCCCGAAGATGTGAGAAAAATGCAGAAAGAGAGGATGGAGGATGATGTTCAAGATAACGGAGAGCGCCAAAAAAATACTGGAACATGCAATCCGCAAAGAAAGCAGCGACGGAGAAAAACTTTTTATCCGCCTCACTATGGGAATTGGCTGAGGAGGCCCCCAGCTCAGAGTTGCTCTGGAAGAGCGGCCATTAGGCAATGATCAAATCTACACTTTCGATGATGTCGACATCTTGATCCATCAGGATGATTTGGTTTATTTTAATGGAATCAAGCTCGATTATATTAGGGATGTGTTTGGGAAGGGTAAGTTTAAACTGCTGAAAATATGAAAATGCGACTCAATCAAGAGCCGCATTTTATTCGCTATCCATTTTTTCTATAAAGTCCATTAACTCATCGAGATTCTTGATCTTAATAGTCTTTGGATTCGATTGTTCATGTAAATCAGCCAGGAATTCAACTATAAAGTCATCTGGAGTCGTTACATCGGCTGTTGTGGTTGAATAAACAAATTGGTCTGTCAGCTTCATAACTTCTTCCATACTAGTCCGCCTTCTTTCCTGTGTTCTTATTTTTATTTTATCAACAATCGTACAATTAGACCGAATTCAATTTGACAATTTTTTGACTAATCGAAAAGCTGTTTACAACAGGGCGGGTAGAGAGATCTTGAATATTGTTCTCGAAGACTCATTATAGACGTTCATTTCACCGCCGTGATTTTCAATTAATTGTTTGCTGATTGCCAGTCCAATGCCTGTTCCCTCTGCCTTTGTTGTATAAAAAGGGGTGAAGATTTTCTTTAAGCTCCATTCATCAATTCCGCTTCCATTATCAATTACACTGATCGTTGCAAAATCCGCATCCTTTCCAGCAATCATTTTAACGGCTCCATCGTTTCTCCCACTTCCTTCGACAGCCTCCATTGCATTTTTCAATAAATTGAGCAGGACTTGTTTTATTGAATTTTCCTCTGCCATTATAAAAAGTTCCTCATCCGGAAGTTCAAAACTTAAGTCGATCCCCTTCAGGATTGCCTCGCTTGTATACAAATCCTTCATTTTTTTTATCAGACCGTTGATTGGAAGCCTTTTTTTCACAGCAGGAGTTGGTTTTAACACAGATAGGAATTCAGTTAGTAAGCTGTTTGCCCGATTGATTTCCTCCAGTGCAACGTCGGCCAGTTCTTGTTTGCCAGTTGATTGAAGCTCAGGCTTCAATAATTGGATAAATCCTTTTATTGTAGTTAATGGGTTCCTTATTTCATGGGCGAATCCGGCCGCCAGAGCGCTTGAAGAAACAGATTGAAAGTCTCTGGATACATCGGTCAAAGCGGTTTTCAATGATTTTAAGATTTGTTGTTTTTCTTGAATCTCCTGGTTTAAATTTTGAAGTTCACTTTCCAATTCAGCCTTCTTTTTGTCAATCATAATGGTTAACTCATCTTTTACCATTAATTTACGAAAAGCTATTGACTTGTTTTCAGAGGGGAGAACTGTGCTTAGCGGGAAAATATGTGAACCGTTCTGTGATGTGAAATCAGCTCGAAACGAAGAATTCGGTTCGATCATTGGGTAAAAACTATAGGCAGAGGAAGGATTCATCATTTTCATCTGGTTCCCTTCTTTTAAAAAATTCACTGCATCATGTTGTTTGAAAACATACGTATTTGGGTAATTTCATCAGGAATTCGCAATATTAAATTAGACAGCCAAATTCGATTTCTTTCGGATATATATGACATTTTTATATAAATTATACCATTAAAAATAAAATATTCATTATAAAGAACAAAAATATTTTAATAAAGAACAAATGTGATTACTATAAAGGAGATATAACATGACAAAGGTATTCAATGATTTGCTTAAGGAAAGAGAAAAAGATTTAGTTGACAAGATACACCAATCGATTAGTGACAACCAGCCGGATACCTTCCTGAAGCTTGCAAGACAATCACAATCCGAACTCTATAAAGAACAGATTGGAAAGTTAATTCGTTTATTAGAAAGGATTATGGAAGGAGAATCGGTTGATCAGGACATACTTGATTGGGGAACAAGGGTAAGTGAGGACAAGGTTCGGCAAGGACTTTCACTTAGTGAATCGATTAAGCATTTTCATATCATTCGCGATGTGCTGTGGGATGAGTTTATAAGCATAACGGAAAATGATAGTCAGCTTACCATGGGAGAAGGTATGAGGGTAGGGAAAGTCATCAACGGATTTATAGATGATTTGATACTTATTTTCTCTGCGTCCTATACAGGATTGGCGAATAAAAGGTTAAAAGCACAACAAGCAGTTATCGATGAGCTCAGTACTCCTGTGATTTCAATCGTTGATGGAGTGGCAGTGCTCCCGATTATAGGCGATATCGATACCCATAGAGCAAGAGTTCTAAGGGAGCATACCTTGCGAGAAGCAAACCGCCAGGAAGTTGATTGCCTGATCCTGGATCTTTCAGGAGTATTCATTGTCGATACTATGGTGGCCCAGGAACTATTCAAGATCATCGACGGTCTGAAGCTTACTGGAGTGGAAGTGAATCTTACAGGTATCCGGCCTGAACTTGCCCATTCAGTTGTAACTCTCGGCATCAGGTTTGATGATGTAAAAATGTACAACAATTTGGGACAGGCGCTGAAGGCCTTTGGAGTCGTCCGCAAATAAAAAACCGGCAAACCATCATCTGGTTTGCCGGTTTTTTATTTGACTGTTTTACAGCCACGTGATCTTTGGTTCTGTTTTATTTCGGATTCTCTTAATATTTGCCCTATGCCTGTATATTACGAAGGTTGCCAGCACCGCAACGACCAATATTAGAGGAAGATCCCGGGTGAAAAGTGAGTAAATGAAGGCAGCAATCCCAGTCAAAATGGAAGAAAGAGAAACATATTTTGTTATGTACAAGCTTATGAAAAAGAAGATCAGCATGAACAAGAATAAAACCGGTACATAGGCAAGCAAAACACCGCCGGAAGTAGCGACCGCTTTTCCGCCGCGAAAGCCCGCAAATATAGGGTACATATGTCCAATTACTGCAAAAATACCAACCAGCAGGGTGTGGATTTCAGCATCAAGAAGTAAAGGAAGACTTGCAGCAAGAGTACCTTTAAGTACATCAGCGATACTCACCGCCATTCCTGCTTTAACACCTAGTGTCCGGAATGTGTTTGTGCCCCCTAAATTCCCGCTCCCATGTTCACGGATATCTTTGCCATAGAATACTTTTCCCACAATCAATCCAGAAGGAATCGATCCGAGCAAATAAGCTAGAATAATAATAATTGCATTTAATGCCATGAAATATTCTCCTTTAAAGATTTTACGGTTCTTTTATTTTACCACGTTCTCCTGAAAACACCATGTAATTCTTGAAACAAAGGTTTCATCCGGCTTAGTATATTTTCCAAAACTGTTAAATTAGAATATTCTTTTATACTCAGATTTGCTATTCGAAGAAATAGCAGAGTTTGTTCGATTTGGAATCAGTTAATTTCCCGGCTGCATGCTTGCTAAGTTTATAACTTGCTTAAGAAGTGAATAAGTATACTATCAAAGTTTAAGGAGTCCTGCCCGATGGTGAAGTTTAAGAATATGATAAAAAGTAAAAAGCTTATGTTCATGCTGTTCATTGGGTTATTGGTTCTCCTGACAGCCTATTATCATACACATAAAGACCTTCCGCCAGGCCTTTCCTACGAAGGTGATGTCCATAGGGCAAAGAATGTGCGATTTTTATATGATCTTACCTATCAAGGAAAAGATGGCAAAAGAAAAACTGAACAGGAAATTTTTGATACTGTTTTGAAGAGGATCGAAGAAGCAGAAGATTTCATCGTCCTCGATATGTTCCTGTTCAATGATTACTATAATGAGGATCTTGGATTTCCTGACTTAAGCCGGAACATCACCGATAAACTGATCGCCCAAAAGAAGAAACATCCCAATCTCAGAATTGTCTTCATTACTGATGAAATCAACCTGACATATGGATCCCATAAAGCCAAATTTTTAAAAGAATTAAGGGAGAATGAAATCGAGGTTGTCTTTACTGACCTGGACCCTTTGCGGGATTCCAATCCGCTATATTCAGCAGTTTGGAGATTATTTTTTCAGTGGTTTGGTCAATCCGGTGAAGGCTGGATACCGAACCCCATGGCCAAGAATGCTCCTGATGTAACGATCCGTTCTTATCTCGAATTGATGAACCTAAAGGCGAATCATCGGAAAGTGTTTGTGACTGAAAAAACGGCCATTATTACATCTGCCAATCCTCATGATGCTAGCGGTTTGCATTCGAATATCGCCCTTGAAACAAGCGGAAATATTATCGGAGATATCCTCGAGTCGGAACAGGCTGTCGCCGACTTTTCGGGAGGGCCTGAGCTTCCTGAATACATGCCAAAAAAAGAAACTGGCCCCTTTGAAGTCCAGGTCCTGACGGAAAGCAAGATTCTCAAACATATCCTGAATGAGTTGAAGAAAAGTGAAGAGGGTGACCAAATTTGGATCGGAATGTTCTATCTTGCTGAAAGATCCGTTATTGATGAAATCGACAAGGCGGCCGATCGAGGTACGAAAATAAAGATCATTCTCGATCCCAATAAAAATGCCTTTGGAAATCAGAAAACCGGTCTTCCAAACATACCGGTTTCGGCAGAAATCAGAAATCTGGGCAGTGATAACATCGAGGTTAAATGGTACAAGACGGGAGAAGAACAGTATCATACCAAAATGATTTATTTTGACCGTAAGGATAAGGATGTCATAGTAGGAGGATCAGCTAATTTTACCCGAAGGAATCTGGTTGACCTAAATCTGGAAACCAATATGAAAGTATCCGCTCCTTCCGACAGTGAGCTCGCCAGGGACGTTGACCAATATTTCAAGAAAATCTGGAATAACGAATCTGCAGTATACACAGTAGAATATGAAGAAAACAAGGACAAAATGACACCATTTAAATACATTGTCTACTGGATTCAAAGAATATTATGGTTTACCAGCTATTAACCAAAAGGACACCGACACTGGGTGTCCTTTCTTGTTTGAGAGCTTGGATGGAAGCCCTTGAATGCCTGTGACAAAAACTAATCATCCTTATATATATCTTTAATTAAAATATTATTATAGACTAAATGCATCAGTGTGCTGCACATGGGTTATACATTTAGAAACTTATTAGAACGGAGATCCACATATGAAAACTTTTCTTTCAGCCATACAGTGGATGGCTTTTATTATTGCCGGCTCAATTGTTGCCCCTATTGCGATTGCAGATGTTTTTCATCTTAATGAAATACAGACAACCGGCCTGGTTCAAAGGACAATGTTTGTATTGGGAATATCAAGTCTTCTGCAGGCTTTGATCGGCCACCGGCTGCCGATCAACGAGAGACCTGCCGGTTTATGGTGGGGTGTCTTCACGATCTATGCAGGTTTAAGTACTGCCTTGTTCACTTCTAATATTGAGACCCTTCAGGCACTGGAAGGCGCCATGATTGTAAGCGGAGTGGTCTTTTTCCTGTTAAGCTTTTTTAAGCTGATCGACAAGCTGGCAAAATTGTTCACGCCTGTTGTCAGTGGAATTTATCTGCTGCTGCTGGTTATCCAATTAAGCGGTTCATTTCTTAAGGGGATGATGGGGATTGGGAGAGGCAATAGCGAAGTGAATCTTTCAGTCGCTTTATTCAGCTTGTTTCTGGTTGCTTTAACATTTTACTTAACCCGTCACCGTTTAAAACTAATCAGTCAGTATGCCATATTGATCAGTTTGGGTACAGGTTGGCTGCTTTTTTCACTGCTTGACTTAGGGGAGACTTTTCATCGGTATGAAGGACCTGTGTTTGCTTTCCCGGATGTTCTGGCTTTCGGGACGCCTATTTATGATTCAGGTCTGATGGTAACCTCTGTATTCATCACCTTCTTACTCATAACCAATATGCTCGCAAGCATCAGGGTAACAGGCCAAGTGCTGAATGATCTGGGAGCTGATAATCGTGAATACCGTTACCGTGCCAGCGGATATACCGCCGGAATCAATCAGATCCTTGGAGGGTTATTCTCTGCCATTGGTTCTGTGCCTATTTCAGGAGCAGCCGGGTTTATCGCAACAACAAGAATCACAAAGCTGCTGCCGTTCATCATTAGTTCTTTATTCATAATCGGAGCGAGCTTCCTGCCGCAAGTCATGTCTGTATTTGCCGCATTGCCAGCACCTGTCGGCTATTCAGTCACGTTTGTGATCTTTGCTAATATGATTGGAATTGCATTTTCCGAATTCGACCGGGAAAATGACAAACATAGGACACGGGCGGTTATTGGAACCTCCCTGTTTGCAGGCGTAGGGTCCATGTTTGTACCAGCAGAAGCATTCAGCCATGTTCCTCCTATCATGGTTTCAATCCTGAATAATGGTTTGATTCTTGGGACGTTAATAGCAGTTATAACTGACCAGTTCTCATTAGCCAGGAAAAGGAAAATGCAAACTTTTAAAGAAGCTTAATAGTATACTGTTCTTCAGGTTAATAAGTTAAAATAATTCTTTTAGAGGGTAGGATAAAAGTAAAGAAACTAAACATTGGAGTGATGGAGGATGGAAATGAAGTATCCAAGCCGTGAAGAAATCGGCAAGATTTTAAAAAAGTCAAAAAGGATAGCGGTAGTGGGCTTAAGTGATAATCCGCAGCGAACTTCATACATGGTATCTGAAGCCATGCAGAAGGCAGGGTATGAAATTATCCCAGTGAATCCTGCAGTGGAGGAAGTACTTGGCGTAAAAGCGGTAAAGTCCCTTAAAGAAATAGACGGTCATGTTGATATCGTAAATGTCTTCCGAAGGTCGGAATATTTGATGGACGTCGCTAAGGAATTTGCAGAAATTGATGCGGATATCTTCTGGGCACAGCTAGGTCTCGAAAATGAAGAAGCTTATCGCTTTTTGAAAGAAAAAGGGTACACCGTGATCATGGATCGCTGTATAAAGGTAGAGCATGCTTTAACTAAATAATATCTTTGCGTGAGGAGGAACAGCTTCCTCACGTTTTACTTTTATCGGCATTTATTAGTCAGGCTAGGGTCGCCTTCAGACAAAACCTGGTGGAATCGTCGTCGTTTTGTCTGAACCAGGGCCAACTTCGGACAAAATCAGGAGTAATCGGGGCTGAGTTGTCTGAACACTGTTCAACTTGGACAAATCCTGGTGGAATCGCCGTCGTTTTGTCTGAACCAGGGCCAACTTCGGACAAAACCTGGTGGAATCGCCGTTGATTTGTCTAAACTAAGGTCAACTTCGGACAAAATCAGGAGTAATCGCGGCTGAGTTGTCTGAACAATGGTCAACTTCGGACAAATCCTGGTGGAATCGCCGTCGTTTTGTCTGAACCAGGGCCAACTTCGGACAAAATCAGGAGTAATCGCCGTTGATTTGTCTGAACCAGGGCTAACTTCGGACAAATCCTGGTGGAATCGTCGTCGTTTTGTCTGAACCAGGGCCAACTTCGGACAAAACCAGGAGTAATCACCGTTGATTTGTCTGAACCAGGGCCAACTTCGGACAAAACCTGGTGGAATCGCCGTCGTTTTGTCTGAACCAGGGCCAACTTCGGACAAAACCAGGAGTGATCGCCGTTGAGTTGTCTGAACAATGGTCAACTTCGGACAAAACCAGGAGTAATCGCCGTCGTTTTGTCTGAACCAGGGCCAACTTCGTACAAATCAGGAGTAATCGCCGTTGATTTGTCTGAACCAGGATGCACTTCAGATTAAATGATCAATAGAAAATCTTTGTTTTATAATATTTATTAAGTAATGGTGATAAAGTAGATACATATGTTTTGCGAGGCGGGAATGTAGAATGGATTTTTTAGACAAGCAGCTGGCTCAGGAGATTGTTGACAGGACGATGGGAATCATCGGGAAAAATATCAATGTAATGGATAACCGGGGTGTCATCATTGGGTCGGGGGACCAGAAACGAATCGATGATATACATGAAGGTGCTGTCAATGTCATCAAACAGGGATCTGGCTATGAAATTACAGAAAAAGAAGCAAAGAATCTCCATGGGGTGAAGGCAGGTATCAACCTTCCCATTCGCTTTGACGGAGAAATAGTTGGTGTTATCGGTATCACTGGTTCTCCTGAGGAAATCAGAAGTTTTGGTGAACTTGTCAGGATGGCTGCTGAACTAAGTCTGCAGCAAGCAGTGCTAATGAATGAAATCCAGTGGGATGAGAGGCTGAAGGAAGAGCTTGTCAGTCAAATTATCCATTCCCAAGGGAAGATGGATCCGCTTTTCCTGGAAAGGGCCATGCGTTTGGGAATTAATCTGGATTTACCTCGGATAGCGATGGTTATTTTAACTTCTGACAGGAAGAAAACCTTCACCTTTCTTAAAGGCAGACTGGAAAAGGATGACCTTTTGCTTATGCAGCATGACAGGATAGTGATTTTAAAGAGGATGCCTTCCGCCCAAAGTGCCAATCAGGTTAGAAAACTGGCAGAGGGATGGGTCGACAGTTATAAATCAACCAGTGATGTGTACATAAAAATAGGTATTGGACAACAACACCCTGGATTGACAGGATTGGCAATGTCTTATCAACAGGCTGAACATACCTTGAAAGCAGGCCAGAAATTAGCACCTGACAAAGATATCTTCGTGTATGAAGATTATTATCTGCCTGTTTTCCTCCTAACAGCTTCAAATATGGGATTGACTGAGGGTTTAGAGCCTTATTATACAAGGTTAAAAGCCAGGGATACTAAAGGGGAATTGACTGAGTCATTAAGAGCACTGATTGATACCAATGGTGATATGAACAGTGCTGCGAAAATGCTTTTTATCCATAGGAACACCCTTAGGTACAGATTAGACAAGATAACAGAAATAACAGGCAAAGATCCTCGAAAAACCACGGATTTGCTTCATCTTTACTTGTCATTTCTCAATAATGAACTTGAATGATTGTGCAAATGCACGAAAGATCTGTATTAATACAGATCTTTTTTTGGTGGTTTGACCAATGAAATCGAATGAGATAGCGCTTACAATTGAGGTAATCAAAGATTTGAAGGAGGAACACAACTTGGATATTCAAGTAAGCGCTTTCGGCGCATTAGTAGCCCTTATCGTAGCTATATTCTTAATACTGAAAAAAGTTTCACCTGCTTACGGAATGATCGCCGGAGCATTGATTGGCGGTCTCGTTGGCGGCGTCGATGTTACAAATACGGTTACCTTGATGATGGAGGGCGCCAAAGGAATTATTCCTGCTGTATTGCGCATCCTCGCTGCAGGTGTACTGGCCGGGGTCTTGATTGAATCAGGCGCAGCAGCAGTCATTGCGGAAACGATTGTTAAAAAAGTCGGGGAAACTCGGGCGTTGCTTGCTTTGGCAATTGCAACGATGATCCTTACGACAGTTGGTGTATTCATTGATGTGGCTGTTATCACAGTCGCTCCAATTGCCCTGGCAATTGCCAGCAAAGCAGGCATCTCAAAAACTGCGATTCTGCTTGCGATGATTGGCGGGGGTAAAGCCGGTAACATCATGTCACCAAATCCGAATGCCATTGCTGCATCCGATGCGTTCGGTGTTCCATTGACTTCAATCATGGCAGCAGGAATCATCCCAGCTGCATTTGGACTTACAGTCACGTATATTTTAGCTAAAAAATTGGTTCATAAAGGTTCAAGCGTTTCAGCTGAGGAAAGCGAAACGAAAGTTAACGGGGAGCTGCCGCTTGTGGTGCCAGCGATTGTCGCCCCATTAGTGACGATTATCCTGCTTGCCCTTCGACCATTGTTTGATATAAACATTGATCCAATGATTGCCTTGCCAGCCGGCGGGATTGCAGGAGCACTGGCAATGGGACGAATCAAGCATATCAATGACTATGCTGTATCAGGCCTTGGGAAAATGTCCGGTGTCGCTATCATGCTTCTGGGTACAGGTACTTTGGCGGGAATCATCGCGAATTCAGGCTTAAAGGATGTTCTCATCAACAGTCTTGATGCACTTGGACTTCCGGCCTTCGTTCTTGCACCTGTATCGGGTATCTTTATGTCTGCTGCTACAGCTTCGACTACTGCTGGAACAGCTGTTGCCTCCCAGGTATTTGGAACCACCATTTTAGAAATGGGTGTAACTGCATTGGCGGGTGCGGCAATGGTGCATGCTGGTGCAACTGTGCTTGACCACCTCCCGCACGGAAGCTTTTTCCATGCAACTGGAGGAAGTGTGAATATGGAGATTAAAGAGCGTCTGAAATTGATTCCGTATGAAACTGCAATAGGTTTGACACTTGCCATCGTTTCAACCCTGATTTTTGGAATCTTTAAGTTCTTTGGATAGATTTTTCGGTTAAATTTCTTCAGAAACCTTTTTGAAATTGGCTCTGTTAATTAAGGCTGTTGATTTTCGTTCCAGGCGCTTCGCTTTCCGCGGGACTGGCGCTGAGCCTCCTCATCGCTTTGCTCCTGCGGGGTCTCACCTGACCAGTTGAGCCCGCAGGAGTCTACGCGCCTTCCACTACAATCAACAGGGTTTAAAAATCAACATTCAGCCTTAACAGAGCCAAATTAAAAAATATATTTTCACAAAATCAATATGGATTATTTTAAACTCCATACCTTCCTTACACATTACTCCGTTAGTAAATGAGAGGAGAAACAAAGTATGAAAATCGTAATAGCTCCAGATTCCTTCAAGGAAAGTCTGACTGCACTTGAAGCAGCAAGCGCGATCGAGGCAGGCATGAGAAAGATTTTGCCAGAAGCAAGTTTTGTAAAAGTTCCAATGGCGGATGGCGGTGAAGGCACTGTACAATCTCTCGTTGATGCAACTAAGGGAAAGATAATCTCAAAAACTGTAACAGGACCGCTTGGCGAGCCAGTTAAGGCATTTTTCGGCCTGTCTGGTGATGGAAAGACCGCGATTATCGAGATGGCTGCAGCTTCAGGGCTTCATCTGGTATCCAGGGAGAAACGCAATCCGCTGGTAACCACTACGCGCGGCACTGGAGAATTAATTTCTGCCGCCCTTGACTTTGGTGTGGAAAAGATCATCATCGGAATTGGCGGCAGTGCCACGAATGATGGAGGAGCAGGAATGGCGAGAGCCCTCGGGATCAAGTTCCTCAATGTTGATGGAAATGAGATCAGCGAAGGTGGCGGATCTCTTGGTGAATTGGCTTCCATTGATATGACGCAAGCAGATAGCCGTTTGATCGCGGTGAATATCGAAGTGGCCTGTGATGTGGATAACCCATTAACCGGTCCCAAAGGCGCATCCCATATTTTTGGTCCGCAAAAAGGGGCAACTGCAGAAATGATTGAAGTATTGGATGGCAATCTTCAACATTACGCAGAAATTATCCGGAAAGATCTAGGAAAAGATATCGAACATATTTCTGGTGCAGGGGCCGCAGGCGGACTCGGCAGCGGCCTGCTGGCATTCCTGTCAGCAGACTTGAAAAGAGGAGTTGATATCGTTCTTGAGGCTACAAAGCTTGAAGAGCAACTTTTAAATGCGGATTTTGTTATTACTGGAGAAGGGAAAATAGATGGACAAACGATTTTTGGCAAAACCCCAATTGGGGTAGCAAAGACCGCAAAACGGCACGGCATCCCTGTAATCGCAATTGCTGGCCATGTTGCACAGGACAGTGAAATTGTCCACGAACACGGAATCGATATTTTATTCAGTGTTGTACCAGGTGTGATATCTCTAGAGGATGCATTCAATAATGCCAGTACGTATGTTAGAAATACTGCTGCGAATATAGCGTCCCTGATCAAATTAAGCAAGTAAAAAGAAAAACCGCGATGCTGATTGTCTGCAGCTCGCGGTTTTTTTACTGTGTTAGAAAACCCCTGGCTATGCCGGGGGTTCCAGAGAGCTTATAGCGTGGTAGTAATAAAAAAAC
>NZ_VEEP01000120.1 GCF_007678455.1 Cytobacillus oceanisediminis 2691
TGGTTGTTGTGTATTGGATTTATTATGTGTCAGGAGAGAAGGAAAAGCTGAATAGCTTGTATGTGTACTTGGTTTTATTGATGGGGGGGATGCTGGGGGTGGTTTTGTGGGAGAAGGTGATGGTGGTTTATAGATTGTGGGAGGTGAGGAGTTTTTGATGATTGGTGGTGATGGGGTAGTGGAAGGATCGTGAAGGGTGAGGGTAGGGTGGGGAGAAATGGATGCTAATGAGAGTTTTGGGGGGAGTATCAATGGTGGGGGGTATGCTGATGGTGTACACAATGACAGGGCAGTTCAGGATTT
>NZ_VEEP01000121.1 GCF_007678455.1 Cytobacillus oceanisediminis 2691
TCCTTCCACCACCAACCCCTCCATCCACTAAAGATCGAATTCACCCACCCCTTTACACACGAAAAAATAATATCTCATCCTCCTTTTATCCACCACCAACCCATTTTTATTAATATTCATCCATATCAAATTTGATATTTTGCTCGCAACAAACGACGACTTTGATCGCTAGCTACTCCACACAAAAAACCCCTTCCCATTTCCGAACGCCTCATTTACCTTTTATTACTCAGCTCTCCGCATCCTCTTCATTACAACCCTCACTATCAATACTAGTCCCATCCCACCCATCAACCCTCAAAC
>NZ_VEEP01000122.1 GCF_007678455.1 Cytobacillus oceanisediminis 2691
TCACCACCCCAACCCATTCAACCAAAACCTCCAAGAACTTACCCTTCAACTATCTCCAAACTCCCGTGAACACCCCCCTCTTTTTCCTTCAATCACAACTAACCACATTCCTCATCAACTCCAAAAACCCCATAAAATCAACCTTCATAAGCGTAAAATCCACATCCACCATCCTATCCCCACACTACCATACACAAAACTTCCTCTAAAGCTTCATAAACAACTTCACCCAACATTCAATCTCCATCTAAAACAACCAAAATAATTTACACTTCCATATACTCTTAAACATCATAAAATAAT
>NZ_VEEP01000123.1 GCF_007678455.1 Cytobacillus oceanisediminis 2691
GCGATTCACCCCCAACCTTATTATAGCCGAGTCACACCAAACCTTCTCCACCAACCCCAAATCAATAACACACATATCCTAAAAATCCTACTCCTTCAAACCATTTTCATTTTGCCTCTATTATTCCCTCTCACTCCATCACTCAACATCTCCATCTACATCATCCGCACTATTCTCCTGTCCTATTTATCACCACTCCCCCTGCCAATCTTCCTCCTCGACCTCCTATTCCGCTTCCACGCATTAACCTCCCCCGTCCCTCTCTACCCCTTCATCTTCCTCCTCGCACTCGCAATCCACTA
>NZ_VEEP01000124.1 GCF_007678455.1 Cytobacillus oceanisediminis 2691
TCCCCTCTTAAAACCTTATAATCCCCCCCACCTCTTTCCTTCTTCACACCCACCCCTTCCTTCCCCATTCCATCCTCCACCATCTTTCCCACAACACCCCCCTTCCCCCCATCATTCCCTCCCGAAATCTCCTTACAATCAAATACTTCAACCATCTGTTCGTTGATGGCTGCATCAACCATCAACTCCTTCGCCTTTCCCATTCCCCTCACAATCTCATACATCTCCTCCCAACAATAATCCCCCAATTCCATAATATAACCCAATCTCCATTCAACGCCACCATTCATTTTCACAAACCC
>NZ_VEEP01000125.1 GCF_007678455.1 Cytobacillus oceanisediminis 2691
TCATCTCTACTAGTCGCTCAGCCCCAAAGAACATATGCTCTGTACGTACTAATCCGATGCCTTTAGCGCCAAATTGGTAACCTACTTTAATATCTTGAGGTGTTTCTGCATTCATACGTACTTTTAAACGAGCTGTTTTTTCTGACCACTCCATAAATTGATTGAATGACTCACTATGCTCAGCATTGACTGTTTTAATCTCACCTAAATAAATGTCACCTTCTGAACCATCAACTGAAACCATATCTCCTTCATGTAGTGTTTGATCGCCATAGTATACCGTCTTAGCACTCGTATTAAT
>NZ_VEEP01000126.1 GCF_007678455.1 Cytobacillus oceanisediminis 2691
ATGGATGGGTGTGGGGGGGGAAGGGGGTGGATGTGGGCAAGTGTTGTTATAGGTGTGGTTGGTTGGAAGGGGGAGAGGGAATAGATGTGTATGAAGGTGGAAGGGTGGAAAATGCTTGTAGATGATCGCTTTCCGTATGATGATTGGGACTGTGTTATGGGGTTTATAGTAATTGGAGAGGGGAATTTTAATATTGTGATGGTGTGTAGTGTAATTGAGGAGATATTGGGGGAAAGGGTGGATTAGATGTTGATGATGGTTGAGGGTTGGTTTGGTGTGAGGATTTGGATGGAAGGGGATT
>NZ_VEEP01000127.1 GCF_007678455.1 Cytobacillus oceanisediminis 2691
TTCACCTTCCCCACCCAAACCCCCATCCACTCCTCCAATCCAGTCAATTCATCATCTCCAACCATATCCTCCTAATCCCCACCCCTCAAATCCCCAACCTTCCCCTATTCGTCATCCGCCTTCTACCCCCACCCCCTATCCCTCCACCCCTTTCTACACCAGCACGCTTCATCATCGCCATTTCCTCACCGTTTCCACACCATATCTCTTACCCACTCATCAACCCAAATCCTACTCAAAAAACCCCTCTCAACCTACCCCCTATCTCCATCCTTCTACCCACTTTATTTCCACGCCTCAT
>NZ_VEEP01000128.1 GCF_007678455.1 Cytobacillus oceanisediminis 2691
ATGGTGGATTTTAGAATCAAGTATTTGAGAAAAGTGGGTGGTGCGAGTGAGGATTCGGCGTTGAAGGTGTGTTTTGGCAAGGGTTAATGTGTGGTGGAATGGAAGAGAAAGCAAGTGTTTTTGAATTGGGAGTAATATTGGGTGGGGGATGAGAATGAATGAGGGGGGGGTGAGGATGTAAGAGTATAGGGTATGAGGGGGTTTTTGTGGTTGGTGGGTTATGTGGATGATTTGGTTGTGGATGTGATGTGTTGCTTTATAATGAGGTGGATGATGTTGAGTGTGATGTGGAGTGTGCGGA
>NZ_VEEP01000129.1 GCF_007678455.1 Cytobacillus oceanisediminis 2691
TTTTTCATTTCCTCACATACTCATAATATTCATCCTTCACTATTTCACTTCCAAAAATCATTCCATCAACCCTTTTTTCCATCAATACCTCAACATACTTCATTCTTTTTTCCCCATTTCATTCACTATCCCAAACAATCACACTCCACCCGTTTTCATTTCCCCCCTTCTCCATCCCATCCACCAACTCTCTAACCACCCACCTAGAAACCTTCCGAAAAAGGACCCCCATCCTATCCCTTCTTTTATTCATTAATCCTCTCCCTACCCCATTTCCTCGCTATCCAAGCTCTTCAATCAC
>NZ_VEEP01000012.1 GCF_007678455.1 Cytobacillus oceanisediminis 2691
GTCCTTTCCATTTACCTGAACTGGCCTCTGAAAGATGTAATCCAGCATGGCGCAATAGAGAATTACCATGCGCAAAATCACTGAGGTCACCTGATTCTCCAAGAATGCCTGCAAGTGCAATTTCACTAATTCCTTTGATGGCAAGCAAATTTCTTGCGAAAGGAATTTGTTTAAGTAGGGAAGTGACTTCTTGTTCAACTCGTTCAAGTTGCACAGTGGCTAAATCAAACTCTTCAATTAACTGTTCCAAGTGTAGTTTATAAGCTTCGAGTGCTTGTCGAGTGCCGACTGAATGCACAGCTAATTCAATTAACGCTTGTGCTTTTTTTATCCCAGGTTGTCTTTTCATTTGGGATTTCCAGCCTTCAACGATATCGACTGCTTTCATGGAGCGAAGTTCAAGTGGTGTCGGGAATAGGCGAAGAGTCGCCATAGCTCCTTTGCCTTTAACATCTTTGAATACCTGTCGAAGTTCTGGAAAAACAATATCGACCCAACGGTTGATTTGATTGATGGCACTAACAAGTCTCTTAACCGTCATATCACGGTTAGACATTAAAACTCTTAGTTTTTCAAAGGTCTCAGAACTATGACGAATAAAGGAATAATAACCATTCTTGACCATATCAGCGATGACGAGAGCATCTTTTTTATCACTTTTCGATCGGCTATTATCACGGTTTTCTTTATTCTTTTTGACGAGATGAGGGTTTACAGTTACTGCTTCAATGTCTTGGTCATAAAGCCATTTTGAAAGGTTAATCCAGTAATGTCCTGTAGGTTCCATCCCAACGATAGTGGAAGCAAATCCTCTTAAGGTTTTTAACTGGTTTATCCACTGTAGTAATTTAGCAAAACCTTCTTCATTATTTTCAAATGTAAGTGGATCTCCGACTATTATTCCACGGAAATTCACAGCTCTAGCTACGTGTAATTCTTGTGCAATATCCACACCAACCACAAGGTGGCTATCTGAAATTCTTTCTATTAGTTGATTTTGTTTGTCCTGCATTTTAAACTTCATAGTAAGGGTTCCTCCTAGGGTTTTGAGTTAGAGTGGTGTCTATACTCATATCTTACTGAGGGACCTTATTTTTTTCAAAGTTGAGAATTAGCTCTCTACAGGAATTCTAAAGGGGCAGTAATGTTGAAGAAGATGAGATGCGACTTTATTAAAAAGGATGGATAGATGTGGATAAAACGTTCGAAGAATATATACTTAGTATGAATAAAAGAGCTGTTGAATATGCTAAGTCTTTTGATAAAGACTTTAATTATAAAGAGGATAACATAGAAGATTTGGAAGAAATATTAGATTATTACTCTAATGATTTAAAGAGTGAAATGCCTACTGAAAATCAAATATATTCAATGGCTTTGATATGGGGTGCTTATCTCGGACAAATGATAAAAGAACATGTCAATCCGGCACTAAACTGGGTTAATGAAGATGTATTTGATGATGGAGAAATTATTCACCTTAAATCTGGAGAAAATAGGATTTTCCCAATTGATAAGGTCTACAAGAGATTAATAAATGGTAAAGAAGATAACATAATCTCTTTTTATAAGGTCATTAAAGAAGAATTCAATAATTAGTTTTTAGGTTAATTAAGTGGGTTGATCCAAGCAGGATTGATTCACTTTTTTAGAAACTACTTTGAAACTAAAGAGACAGTTATGTTTAACAGGGCTTAATGAGGTGAGGAATTTGTTGAAAAGAGAAATGAAATTTTTAAATCGTTTATCAAAAAGAGCCAAAGTATGTGCATCAGGAGTAATCATAAGTTTATTGAGTATTTTTATTGCGGATTCTTCCCTTATGTTTTTTAGCGTAGTTTATTTACTTGGAGTATTTTTAATCTTTATCAGTACATTTATTGGTATTGAGAAATTTAATAAAAATTCAATAGGAGAGATAATATCAAGTTTTGCTTTGGTATTAATTATGTTAGGAGTATTTGCACCTATAGGTATTAGCCCGAAATTTTATTATGTTCAATTCGCAGGAGCTACACTGATGTTGGTCGGAACAACATTAAAAAGTCCAAAAAAGACCATCGATAACAATCCTTAAACTAATACATGCGTTGATCCGGGAGGGATTAATGCTTTTTTGTTGAATTCCTTTATTGAGCTAACGGTGCAGGTTAGTTGAACAAGATGATTTTATTTGGTTCAAGAAGGAATTATTTAAAGCTCGTAGAAAGTCTTAGTGTACAAGAATCATTGATAAGCTAAAAATCCAATTAAAAGGAGATTAAAGATGAAATTCTTGTGTTTGGGTTACCTTAGTCCAGAGAAAATGAATGTTCTCCCGAAAGGTGAAATCGAAGCTATTATGAGCGAATGTAGCCTCCACCTTCAGAAATTTTATTTGAGCGGTCAAGTGATTATGGATGTTGGTGTGGAAACGGAAGTCAAATCCATACGGCGTGAGAAAGGGAATATCAAGGTAACGGAAAACGCTTTAGTCGAGTTTGACGAGAGAATAGGTAGTGTGTTCCTAATAGAGGCTAATGATATGGAAGAAGCAATACGTATCGCATCTTTACATCCGACCACACAGTTTGATGCTGGAGAGGAATTAGGCTGGAGGATAGAAATTAGGCCAGTACACTATTTCGAAAAGAGTGAGTAAAAGAACATAACCTTGCATTCCTTAAACGAGGAATGCTTTTTCTTATTGAACAATCGATGCAGTTTAGTTTAAGAAGGAAAAATCGTCTTTTTCCAGAATAAGTATATATAAGATAATGCTTTGGACAGGAGGATTATTGTGAACGGAAAAAAAGCTTTGTGGAAATCCCTAATAAATAATGGGTTGTTGACTGCACTTACTGTATTGATAATGGGAATTATAGTACTCATTTATGTACTGATTTAAAAACTCTTACCTATAAATATTTTTCAGTGTTGATTCAATATGGATTAACACTCTTTTTTTGAATTTCTTATTAAACAAACGATGCAGCATTCCTGTAATGAAGGAAAATGGAGTTTGAACAAAAAAATAACCTCTTGGTAGAATGAGAGAGTCCTGACGCTGGCCAGCAAAAAGGACAAATATCTCAAATAACAGGAGGCTTTAAAATGAATTATAACCAGAATAAGAAGATTGCTCAAATAACTTCTCAGACTCTTATTATAGGAGTCGATATTGCAAAATTCAAGCATGTGGCACGTGCCCAGGATTTCAGAGGAATAGAGTTTGGATCCCCGTGTCAATTTGAAAATACTAAAGAGGG
Source organism: Cytobacillus oceanisediminis 2691 (assembly GCF_007678455.1). Classification (GTDB taxonomy): domain Bacteria; phylum Bacillota; class Bacilli; order Bacillales; family Cytobacillaceae; genus Mesobacillus; species Mesobacillus oceanisediminis_A. The sequence continues at coordinate 3,249 of NZ_VEEP01000012.1, forward strand.
AATTGAGCAATTTCTTAAATGGATTTCGGAAATCAAAAAAGAAAAGAGAATGGAAAAAGTGATGGTTGGCATGGAGCCTACAGGCCATTATTGGTTTAACTTGGCCCATATTTTAAAAGAAAACGGGATTAAATTTGTCGCTGTAAACCCCTTGCACGTCAAAAAAAGCAAGGAGTTGGATGATAACTCACCTACGAAGAATGATGTGAAAGATGCCAAGGTCATAGCTCAACTGGTCAAAGACGGAAGATACGCAGAACCTACGATACCGCAAGGTGTTTATGCAGAACTCCGTGTGGCAAAGAAAATACGCGATCTTTTAATTGAAGACCTTCAAACGGTCCAAGGGCAGGTACACAACTGGATTGACCGGTATTTTCCGGAATTCCTCAAGGTATTTAAGAAATGGGAGGGTAAGGCTGCTTTACAATTCTTAAAGCTCTATGCCTTACCCCATGAAATAGCTGAATTCACTGAACAAGAGCTACTGGTCCATTTGAGAAAATCCGTATCCCGGAGTGTTGGATTAAACAAGATCCGCGAGTTAAAACAGGCAGCCACTAAGTCCATCGGACTAAGGCAAGGTGCCAAGATGGCCAGACTTGAGCTTAAAACCATTCTGGCTAAGTATGAATTAATTCAGTTACAATTCGAAGAATTAGATTCAAAAATTGATGGTCTGCTTGATGAAATACCTGGTGTACCACAAATGTTAGCGATAAAAGGTGTGGGTAGGGATACAATCGCCGGCTTCTTCGCGGAAATAGGGGATTTAGGCGAATATAATCATCCCCGGCAAATTATCAAGCTGGGTGGCTTAAATTTAAAAGAAAATACATCGGGTAAGCACAAAGGAAAAACGACCATCACAAAAAGAGGTCGGAAGAAACTGAGGGCTCTGTTATTTAGGGTTTGTATGATTCTCGTTGCCAAGAATTCCGCATTCAAGGCATTACATGTGTACTATACTCAACGTCCGGATAATCCATTAAAGAAGATGCAGTCTCTTATTGCTTTGTGTAATAAACTAATCCGGATTCTCTTTAAAATTGGTAAAAAGCAATTTGAATTTAATGAAGATAAGATGTTAAAGGACATTCCTCATTTGGCATTAGCCGCGAAGACGGAAATGGCAGCTTGACTTGGGTTTATCTTAGAAAAGTAATAGTTCTTGTTTTATAGATTTTGATACATTTGAAGCACGGATTAGTCGGCAAAGAAACTAAATTACGGGATTAGACCCTGTGGTGCAGCATGGCTGACATCCACCTCATGGAAAGGTTGGACGAAGGAATTTGAGAGCGAAGACTCTGTGAGGCATGGGAGGGTTGACCTCCATGAGTAAATGTGGACATCCACCAGTGCGGTTATATTTTTACTCATCCACCATTTTCTGTAAGGGATTGGTTAGTGGGTTATGGCTCTTTTTTCTTACTCAGTCCAAAAACATCCTTTCAAGTGTAGATCCTCCATCTATATAGGAATTTACCGTTTGGTAAACCACTATGAAATTCTATGAAAACATGAGTAAATCGGCGTTTTCGCTTCATTTATTGAGGGAGGATTGTTCAATAAGAGTTATTTCAAAAATAACTAAAAGGGTGTTTTAATATATGAGGTTTGAATATAAGTTACAAGGTGCTGGATGGGCAGATTTTTATATAGAAATTAATTCTCAAAGATTTACTTTTAGTCCCGGATATCTGACTGATGCATTAGGTGGTATTTTAAATGCCATAAAAGAAATCCATCCATTTTAGCGAATGCTTATGTTTATTTAATCCCTTTTTTTTATTGTGCTAAAAGAGCAGGTTTGTTGAACAAGGAATATTTTAAAACGCTATTAAAAGAGGATAAATAAAGGGGCTGGAGGGCAATTAGTTTGTTTCTCAACTATAAACGAAATAATAAATTTTCTTCTATATCAGGACACGTTAATAATACTTTCAATCAAGTAATTTGTTCCGGAGCTTCAGTTTTTGTTATTCATAATGATTCTATTGTTTTAGAAGAATATATAGGAATGCAATCCAACAAAAATGATGCTAGAAGAGTGCAGCAAGATACTCAGTTTCACGTAGCTTCAGTTAGTTAGAAAAAGCTATATTGGCTTTGCCGTAGCCTATGCTGTGTATTACGGTTACAAAGAAAGCATAGATGATTCCGTAATGAAATATTTACCTGAGCTTAAGGAGACTATTTGGGAAGCCACAACCATTAGGCATTTATTAACTCATACTCACGGTTTAAACCAAAAGGAGGAGGTTGTATTTCGTGAGTATCCTCCTGGGCAGAACTGGACTTACCGTCAGGTTGGCATAGATGCCCTAACACAAATTGTTAAAAAGACTACTTCTAGAACAGTATCTGATATTATTCAAGAGCAAGTATTTAGACCTTTAGGTTTTTCTGAATCCAATTGGTATGCACACAAGCACGAAAAACATGCGGATGTAAACCTTAGACATGAGGAAGATGGGAATTGGAAAACAAGTGAAAGCACAGAAGGCGACAAAATGAATATGTATGTTTCCGCACGTGAATTGGCTTATTGGGGTTATTTACACCTAAAACAAGGAAAGGTAGATGGAAAACAAGTTGTTTCAAAAGAGATCATAAAATTGGCTACATCTTTACAAAGCCCACTTACGTTGCATGAAGACCTACCGCAAAATGGTTTCTTGTGGTTTGTAAAAGACTTACCTGCTAAGCAATCAGAAATAGGGGCTGAAGTTCCGAAAGGTTCGTACCAGATACTAGGATATACAGGTGTTACTTTATTGGTAATCCCCCAGGAAAATCTGGTGGCCGTTCGTATGTTTAATAGTTTTGGCTCTCCTGAAGGATATGATTATCTATCTGATGTTAGGTCTTTTGGAGACACTGTAATGAATTGTTTACAAAGAATATCAATTGATGTATGACCATTTCACACTGTATCAGGTGCTTAGTTGAGGTTCAGGGCTGTCATTTAGGCAGCTTTTCTTATTTATCTAAGAAGCAGGATAGTTAAAAAAGTAACCCAGCCAGGTTTTACACAAATAAATGAAACTTTTTCCAAAATTTTACGTAATAATGAAGAAAAGGGGGAGTATTTGTGGGGAAGATTCTTAATATTGTTATAACTTTGGTTTTGATATTGGGGATAAACTATGTAGTATCCCATTTTTTAAATGGAGCCTTTATAGATTACTCTTTTTTTGTAGGACTTATAACTTCAATAATAATTGGATTTTTCACTTCCAGAGGTGGCCTTACTACTCAAAATAGCAATATGTTGATCCAAGCTCAAACAATGTATAAAATGGCACCTGAAAAATTTAAAATCAGACCAAACTTTGCGTTATATACTGCAATTGCCTATACCATTCTTTCTTTAATAACAATGATTTTTGTTTACAGAGATTACTTTTGATTTAGATTCTAATATCCTTACATTTTGAACAAAAGATGCAGGATAGTGGAAGAAGCATAACAGTTTATTAGTGAGGGACATGGATGCCCATTATTAAAAATGAACAATTTATCAAAGCTCCAATTGAACTCTGTTTTGACCTGGCAAGGAACGTAGATATACATACTCAAACTACTACTAAAACCAAGGAAAGAGCTGTTGGTGACATTAAAGAGGGATTATTGAAACAGGGTGATGTAGTTACCTGGGAAGCAATTCACTTTGGCGTTAAGCAAAGGTTGACTGCGAAAGTGATTATTATGGAAAGACCTCATAAGTTTGTGGATGTTATGGTAAAAGGAGCTTTTCAATCCTTTGTTCATACTCACCAGTTTATTGAACACCTAGATGGAACTATAATGACCGATATATTTGAGTATAAGTCACCACTTGGTATTTTCGGATCTGTAGCAGATACGTTGTTTTTAAAAAAGTATATGAGTGAATTTATTGCTACTCGTGCAACAGAATTAAAAAGGATTGCTGAGAAAAGAGTTTAACTTAATTCTTTTCAACTAAAGGGAGTTTAGTTGAAAAAGGACGAAGTAAATAGAAGGTTATAATACATGGTGTATTCCATATAATCTCGTTTTGAAGGAGATGACTATGATAATTGAAATGACTCAATTTAATATGGAGGATTTTAATAAACCTAACGAATGTTTTGTTGTTTCGGGGAGAATTATACCTACATTTGAACACAATGTTTGGAATTATACGGAGGAGATATTCTCTGAACCTTATTACAAGAAATATGAAGATGATGAGATTGATCCTTGAATTCTACAGTGTTTCAGGAAGTAATGAAATGGTTCATTCAATTTAATTCAAAAGGGGAAAAATAATGTTAAAAAAACTCGGTATTGGTTTCTTGACGGTTTTAAGTTGCGGACTGAGTGTATATTTGTTTTTTTCAAATTTAAAAATGGATGAAACAAAATATGGCTCTAGTGAAGTGATCCTCTTTAGCATTCCATTAACATTGGTATTAATTTATGTTCATCTACTTACTCTCCCGAAAATAATTAAACACCACAACTATGCTAGACTAAAAAAAGGTATGGAGAGTATTTTTTTATCTCTATCGGTTATTCTTTTTACTCTGCATATTGGGTTACTTCTAGTTTCTACCGGTACAGATTTCGAATTAATACGGTTAATTCCTATATCTATAGGAATTGTTCTTATCACCACTGCTAACACTCTTCCAAGATTCCATCTAAACATAGTTGAAGATTTCCCTAACGTAATTACCGCATCCAATAAACTCTGGAATATACTGCTACGTCCGATTTCTTTTCCTCTTTTTTTTGGAGGGTTACTAATGTTATTTTGTGTATTTCTTCAAGGTAATCAGATGTTTATATCGTTCTTCATCATTCTTTTTTTAACGTTAATTGTTTCAATATTACGTTCATATAGAGCTTATCAGCTCCATATAAATAATCGATAAGTCATTTTCCTGCATTTAGACTATATTTGCAAGATTGTATAGAAATTAGAAAAGTACTTTGATCCACAAGGATTAAGGTGCTTTTTGAAGTTTCTTATTCCACTAACGATGCAGGATAGCTTAAGAAGAATGTGAAAATATACATTATTATTATTGCGAGGTGAATTATGAGCCAAGCAGCAGCTCAATATGAAAATTTCATAAAGGAAATATTAGAATGTAAAAAAGTTTGGACAGTAAAAGACGAAAAAGGATTCCCGAGCTCAACAAATCCTAACGGTGAAACTGCACTACCTTTCTGGTCAAAAAAATCCAGAGCTGAAAAAATCATTGAATCCGTTCCAGCATATGAGAACTTCCTGACCTATGAAATCACATTAGAAAAATTTCTTGCCAGTTGGTTAACTGGTCTTGAAGAAGATGGATTATACGTTGGGGTCAACTGGAGTGGAAAAAGAGCAACTGGCTATGATATTAACCCGAAAGTTCTTATTGAAAGAATAAAATACGAACAAGTAAACTAGCGTTATTTCACAACTATCAAATATAGCCAGGAATTAATTTATGTATTTATCCTGACCTTCTTATTAAGCTAAAGAAGCAGGATAGTTTCAAATGAAGGTAGGTAATAAATTTGTATTCAAATAAAATTATAGGAACAAAAGAAAAAATTGTTGAGGATGATTTGTACAAATTACAAATGAAATATAATTTTAAATTTCCTTCTTTTATTAGAGAACATTATTTATTGTATAACGGTGGCTATCCTGAAAAGTCACTTTTTGTAGGTGGTGACAATCAAGAATATGTAGTGGATTACTTCATTCCAATAAAGAACGATCATGGACGAAATCTTTTTGAAGTCCTATATTTGCTAATTGATGAAAAGATAATCCCTAACTGGCTAATTCCATTTGCCGATGAACCAGGGGGTAATTTATTTTGTTTCAGTATTAGTGAAAAAGATAATGGAGCAATTTATTATTATAACCACGAATTTGAGTATGGTGATAATCCAGAAAATCACATAGTGTATTTGGCTGAATCATTACCTAATTTTATTAATGCCTTAGTTGAGTATGAAGATGAGCTATGATTAAGTAACTTATTGAATTAAATGAGCAGCATAGCAAAAAAAGTTAAAGTGAAAAAAAGCTAAGATTGTGAACAATTGTACTTAAACTATCGGGTGCTTATGTTGAATAAGAGCCATTATATCTAGGATCCGAAAAAACAATAAATAAAAAAATGGCGTGTCAAAACCGATGTCAGTTTACACGCCATTTTCATTGTCATTTAGAAGATTTGCACCCTAAAAAGGATAGGTGTACTTAAATAAATGGCCAAATTTCTGCTCATTAATGCGAGTGTCCAGATGTCATTACCCAGATGGAGCCTGCCACAATGACGACTGCAATGAAAGCTGAATAAATAATATTGATATTGTTTGTAACTTTATCATCGCCTTCGTTGATGTGCATGAACATATACAGCTGGATACCAGCCTGGACAATTGCCAGTGTGCCGATGATCCACATGACTGCCTTCATGGATAGGGAGCTTTGAAGGGCAATCCATGCTGCGCCGAACGTCAATACAAGTGACATGAAGAATCCGATGACATGGCTGATTGGGAAGCCTTTAGAATGATTATCCATATTACATCACCAACCCTCTTAGATATACGAAAGTGAAGATGAAAATCCAAACGACGTCAAGGAAGTGCCAGTATAGTCCAAAGATGAACGTCTTGCGGGCTGTCACTGGAGTTAGCCCTCTCTGCAGCATCTGGATGATCAACAGGATAGCCCAGCCGATTCCGATGGTGACGTGTAATCCATGCGTTCCAAGCAGGACGAAGAAACTGGAAAGGAATGCGCTTGTTTGCATCGTTGCACCTTCATGTACATAGTGCATGAATTCGCGGATCTCCATGAATAGGAAACCACCGCCGAGCAATAAAGTAAATACAAGCCACATCAGCATTCCTTTAATATTGCTGCGGCGCATCTCGAAAATCGAAATGCCCATTGTAAAACTGCTCGTCAATAGAAGGAAGGTTTGAATCAAAACGTCTTTTACGATAAAAATATCGCTCTGTGTTGGACCTCCCGCATGGCGCTCACCGAGGACACCATATACACCGAAAAGGGTAGCGAAAAGTACTATTTCTGCTCCAAGGAAGATCCAGAAGCCTAGGATGTTCATCCTGTTTTGTTCTGTCTGGTATTCAAGCGGCAAAGCGGCGTTGACTTTAGCTGACATGGTTCTTCACTCCTTTGTTCGCGCCTTTTCTCCATTTGCGTTCCGTTTCAGAGATTTCATCCTTGTGAACATGGAATCCTTCATCATAATCAAATGAACGGAAAGCCAAACCGGCAAATATTCCAAGAGCGGCAACCCCGGCAGCAATTGTCCATTCAAAAACAAGCAGGAATCCTGAGATACCAAATACTACACCCATATAGATCGGAATCCATGTATTGCTAGGCAAGTGAATTTCTTCAATCTCATCTTCACTCAGAGGCTGAATTTCATTGTTCTTTTTCATGTGCCAGAAAGCATCAAGCTTTGTTACTTCCGGAAGGGAAGCAAAATTGTAATGCTGCACAGGAGTAGCAGTAGCCCATTCAAGAGTTCTTGCATCCCAAGGGTCATTGCCGATGTTGCGGTCAGCATGGCGGGCACTCCAATAAATATTGTAAACAAGGGCCGCAAAGCCTGCTGCAAGAATGACTGAACCTGCTGCAGAAAGCATCATCAATGGTCCAAAGCCAGTTTCAGCTGAGTATGTGTACGCACGGCGGACCGCACCATCAAGTCCTAGGAAGAACATTGGCATGAATGTCACGTTGAAACCTACTACGAACAGCCAGAAATGCCATTTTCCGATTTTTTCATTCAGCATATAGCCGAACATCTTTGGCCACCAGTAATAAAGGCCGGCAAAGATCGGGAACACTACCCCAGGAATCAATACATAGTGGAAGTGCGCCACCAGGAACAATGTGTTGTGATACTGGTAATCGGCTGCAGCCATTGCAAGCATGACGCCAGTAACACCGCCGATGACAAAGTTAGGAACGAATGCAAGTGCCCAGAGCATGGATGTTGTAAACTTGATTCGCCCTTTTCTCATTGTGAACAGCCAGTTGAACACCTTCACTCCGGTCGGAATGGCAATCGCCATTGTTGTGATCGAGAAGAACGAGTTCACTGCGGCATTATTGCCCATCGTAAAGAAGTGGTGAACCCAAACAAGCATACTCAAGACAGATATCATCACAATTGAAATAACCATTGATTTATAACCGTAAAGCGTTTTGCGGGCAAAAGTTGAGATAATATCTGACAGCATTCCGAAAGCCGGCAGAACGACAATATAAACTTCAGGGTGTCCCCATAACCAGAACAGGTTTGCCCATAGCATATCCATACCGCCTCCGGAAATCGTGAAGAAGTGAGTACCGAATGTGCGGTCAAATGTCATCAATGCAAGTGCCACTGTAAAAATAGGGAAGCTGGCCACGATGATGATTGATGTAATGAATGATGTCCAGGTGAACATTGGCATCTTCATCAAGGTCATGCCTTTGGTTCTCATTTTTAACACTGTGACAACGAAGTTAATACCAGTCATCAAAGTACCGGCACCTGCAATTTGCAGAGCCACAGCATAAAAGTTATTCCCTATGCCCGGACTGAATTCTTTCCCGGCAAGAGGGAAGTATGAAGTCCAGCCAGCATCTGGTGAACCACCGATAATGAATGAAATGTTAAAGAGCGCAGCACCGCTCACAGTCAGCCAGAAGCTGAGTGCGTTTAGCTGTGGAAAAGCAACGTCCCGAGCGCCAATCTGCAATGGTACGGCAAAGTTCATGAGACCGATCAACAGCGGCATCGCCACAAACAGGATCATGATGACACCGTGAGTTGTAAAGACTTCATTGTAATGTTGTGCATTCAGGAATTCATTTTCTGGAACTGCCGTCTGGCCTTTCATCATCAACCCGTCAATTCCGCCGCGGAAAAACATCACGACACCAAGCAGGATATACATGATCCCAATTTTCTTGTGATCAACGGTTGTCAGCCATTCAGTCCAAAGGTAATTCCATTTTTTAAAGTAAGTGATTCCAGCTATCGCTCCTACGATCGTCAGAGCAATACCAATCTGTGATGCAAAAATCAGTGGATCGCCGGTTACAAAAAATTCATCCCATTTAATGCCCACTGTGCTCACCTCCGTGAGAATCCTCAGTTTCTGATTCTTTATGATTCATAGTTTTAGAGTCGTTTCCGTCTTTATTTTTGTAATTATTCTCGTCCTCAAAAATCTTACCTGGCCAGCCATGTCCTCTGTCATACATTTCAGGGTTGGTGTAATTCTTTGAGTGAGGATCGGAATGATCAACCCATTCAAGATGCGTATTTGAGAACGTCTTCCGGCCAAAGTGTGATGGCTCAAGCATTTTCTCATATTCTTCAAGAGTCATTTTTGGTGCCGTTTCCTTTACGTCCTTAATCCATTGGTCGAAATCTTCCTGTGTTTGGGAAAGGACTTCGAATTCCATTCCTGCATAGCCCTGGCCATTGAAGTTTGTATTTCGGCCTACATATGAGCCAGGATTGTCAGCGACAAGGTAAAGCTGTGTCTCGGCATGCGCCATTGTGTACTTTTGACCGGCAAGTGCAGGAATCCAAAAGCTCTGCATCGTACCAGCTGATGTCAGCTTAAAGTCGATTGGACGATCTTCAGGGATGTTCACATAATTGACTGTCTCGATCCCTTGTTCTGGATAGCTGAAAATCCATTTCCAGTCAGCAGAAGTAACATTTATGACAAGCGGTTCTTTATCTTCATAGCCTTTAGGAATTTCATCTATTGCATAAATTGTTTTGACTGTTGGAATGGTCAAAGCAATGATAATCAAAATTGGAATGACAGTCCAAATAATTTCCAAGACTGTGCTGCCGTGTTCTTCAGGCGGCTCATAATCCATATTGTTTTTTCGCTCACGGTACTTCCAGACAATGAAAGCGAAAAGCCCGAATACAACCACTGTAACAAGCAGCATCAAAGCAATCGAAAAGTTGATTAGCTCAAGAATTTGCCTGGCGATTGGTCCCTCAGGGTTAAATACCACCATATTGTTTTCACAGCCGCTAAGCAACAGCATAGCCATGATCGAGGTGAGGGAGACCAAAAAAAGTTTTGATTTCTTCATCACTGCAGCTCCTTTCAAATTTCAACCTTGTTCATTTTATCACAAACTTATGTTCATTTGTTCACAATGTTGTCAAAAGTAAGCCGAAAATGAACGGTAAGTTGTGGCAAAAAAGGTGTGATAAATATCACACTGCTTTATTTGTAATCATTCTAACATGGAAATTGTTACGGATCTGAAGACAAATGTGAACAAATTATGAAAACAAAAAATGTCATCTTCGTGAATTTCGAACGGCAGATATTGACGAAAAAAAACAGGGCCATATTGCAGGCCCTGTAAGGGTACTTCTTTTGTTTCTATTTTAAGATATCCTGTATGTTTCGATATAGGTCTCCAATGCTGGATGGAATTCTTTTTCGTAATGGGCAGATGGACAAACTTTTACAATAATTGTTTTGCTCTCAAGTTGTTTTTTCACTTTGAGGGTTGCGTCGCAGCGTGGGCATTTCTCTTTAAAAAGATTCATAGTTTGCACCTCCTATAATCCCTATGTGTTTAGTATGAATTAAAAGTGGTTATTTTTCAATGGTTAATAAGCCCAACTATGGTACGATGAAAGTGGAATGTGATCTGGTATTAATCGGAGTAGAGGTGTCAAAATGTTATTAGAGAATTTAACAGGAAAAAAGGCCATCATCACTGGTGCAAACAGTGGAATTGGCTATGAGGCTGCAAAGGACCTTTCTTCAAAAGGAGCATTTGTCATCCTGGCTGTTAGGAACATGGAAAAGGGCAAGGGAGCAGCAGAAGGCCATCCTTCAGCGAAATCCCCAGGCAAAAATAAAACTTATGAAGCTTGATCTGGCAGACTTGCAAAGTGTCCGCGATTTCACCGAAGTCTTCATGGAAGAATTCGATTCTCTCGATCTTTTAATCAATAATGCCGGGGTCATGATTCCGCCTTATGGAAAGACTAAGGATGGTTTTGAACTTCAGTTTGGCAGCAATCACCTTGGTCATTTTGCTTTAACGGGACTCCTGTTGCCGATTTTAAAAACAACCTCCGAATCCAGAGTGGTGACTTTAAGCAGTATCGCCCATAGAGGAGCCAAAATAGATTTTTACAATTTAGATGGCTCAAAAGGTTATAAAGCTATGAAGTTTTATGGGCAAAGTAAACTGGCCAACCTTTTATTCGCCAAAGAGCTGGATAACCGTTTCAAACATCATGGACTGGAGAGCATCAGTATTGCATGTCATCCGGGAATTTCAAATACGAATTTATTCCATTTAGGTAAAGGCGAAACTCCTGCATTCATGAAAGGGATGGTCAAATTCTTTTCGCAGCCTGCCGAAAAGGGAGCTGAGACAACCATTTATGCTGCTACTGAAGAAAGCCTGCAGGGCGGTGAATATATCGGCCCAAATGGACGAGGGAATCGCAAGGGGAATCCAGCAATTGAAATTCCAGCAGCAGGTGTTTACAACAAGGAGACCATGGAAAAATTGTGGGCAGTTTCTGAAGAATTAACAAATGTTAGATATACCTTTTAAAGGCTCTGATAATAGAGTCTTTTATTATATTAATATAATATTAATCGTGTAAGCGCTAACATATTCACTTATATTATTGTTATTATAAATGGTAATTTATAGTTCATATATTGTTCAATATTTCACAAACTATTATTGTTTTATTATGATAATCTTTAATTAGAAAGAAGAAAAGGAGTGATTGAAATGATGTACTGCGAATTCAAACCATTCTCCACCGATACTGAGACCTATTCACAGGAAATGCTTGAGGAGCTGATCGGTGATGAATTCGAAGCAATGATGTTTAAGGATGATGAGAGAATTCCAGCCTATATCTGGACAATCAATTTTGTGGTTATTGTCAAAAGAAGTACGAAATTTCTAACAGACATCAGCTTTGAAAAAATCCCCAGGAATCCAGTTTGCGAGTGATTTTTTTTACAAGTACTTGTGAAATGATTCACAAATAAAAACCTTTTATTTACCCTTAAACAAAAAATATGTACTAAAGTATAGCAAATTGAACAATCATCCCAATTTCTTAAGGAGGTCCTGAAAAATGGGCACAGTTGAAAAAGTGGTTAATTCGCATCCTTCCGTTGCTGAAATGATTGATGGTTTAGTCGTGAAAGGATTGAACGCCTTAACAAAAATGCGTGAGCTTGATCAGGAAGCTGTAAACCAGATTGTGAAGGAAATGGCGCTGGCAGGACTAGATCAACATATGCCGCTCGCAAAGATGGCAGTTGAAGAAACAAAACGTGGAGTTTATGAAGACAAGATTATCAAGAACATGTTTGCTACCGAATATGTTTACCACAATATCAAGTATGATAAAACAGCTGGCATCATTGATAAAAATGACCATGAAGGCATGATTACCATTGCTGAGCCCGTTGGTGTGATTGCCGGAGTGACTCCTGTTACCAATCCAACCTCAACAACGATGTTCAAGGCCCTGATTTCCATCAAGACACGCAACCCAATCATCTTCGCCTTCCATCCATCTGCTCAAAAGTGCAGCAGTGAGGCGGCAAAAATTCTTCGGGATGCAGCCATTAAGGCAGGAGCTCCTGAACACTGTGTGCAATGGATCGAAAAGCCTTCACTTGAAGCCACTCAGGCTTTGATGAACCATCCTAAGATTTCGATGATTTTGGCTACCGGCGGTGCAGGAATGGTGAAATCAGCATACAGTTCAGGCAAGCCCGCATTGGGCGTTGGTCCGGGCAATGTCCCTTGTTATATTGAACGGACAGCAAATGTGAAGAGGGCTGTCAATGATCTGATTTTATCCAAAACATTCGACAATGGGATGATTTGTGCTTCTGAGCAGGCAGTTATCATAGATAAGGAAATCTATCACGAGGTCAAATCTGAAATGGTTGCGAACAGCTGCTACTTTTTAAATGAGGAAGAAAGGATAAAAGTAGAAAAGCTTGTCATCAATGAACATTCCTGTGCAGTGAATGCTGATATAGTGGGAATGCCTGCACACAGAATTGCTGAAATGGCAGGCGTAGCAGTGCCGGAAGAGACAAAAATCCTTGTAGCCGAGCTTAAGGGTGTGGGGCCACAATATCCTTTGTCACGTGAAAAATTGAGCCCGGTATTGGCTTGCTATAAAGTGAACGGAACGGAAGAAGGGCTGAAGCGTGCGGAAGAAATGCTGGAGTTCGGCGGCCTGGGCCATTCCGCTGTAATCCACTCGACAAGTGATGAGATTATAAAGTCATTTGGTCTGCGAATGAAGGCAGGGCGTATTATTGTCAATGCACCATCATCACAGGGCGCAATCGGCGATATCTATAATGCCTATCTTCCATCCCTGACCCTTGGCTGCGGAACATATGGAGGCAACTCGGTTTCCACAAATGTCGGTGCAGTCAACCTAATCAATGTGAAAAAAGTAGCGAGAAGGAATGTGAATATGCAGTGGTTTAAAGTGCCTTCTAAAATCTATTTTGAGAAGAACTCTACACAATACCTGGCAAAAATGCCTAAAATATCGAAGGCCTTCATTGTTACAGATCCAGGAATGGTAAAGCTTGGCTATGTAGATAAAGTTCTCTATCACTTAAGAAAGCGTCCGGATTATGTCCACTGTGAAATATTCTCAGAAGTTGAACCAGATCCGTCAATTGAAACCGTGATGAAAGGTGCCGAAATGATGGCGAGCTTCCAGCCGGATGTCATCATTGCTCTAGGCGGAGGGTCGGCCATGGACGCAGCGAAGGGGATGTGGCTGTTTTATGAATATCCAGAGGCGGACTTCCATGGGTTGAAGCAGAAATTCCTTGATATTCGCAAGCGAATTGTCAAATACCCACAGCTTGGCCGCAAAGCGCAATTTGTTGCCATTCCGACAACCTCGGGAACAGGGTCTGAAGTGACCTCTTTCTCGGTTATCACTGATAAAAAGGCGAACATCAAATATCCGCTCGCTGATTATGAGTTGACACCTGATGTGGCGATCGTCGACCCGCAATTTGTCATGACAGTGCCAAAGCATATTACGGCCGATACTGGAATGGACGTTCTGACACACGCAATAGAAGCTTATGTAAGCTGCATGGCCAATGACTATACAGACGGACTTGCCATTAAGGCCATTCAACTTATATTTGAATATCTCCCTAGAGCGTACCGAAACGGACAGGATGAAGTGGCCCGCGAGAAAGTGCACAATGCTTCAACGATTGCAGGTATGGCGTTTGCCAATGCATTCCTCGGAATCAACCATAGCCTTGCACACAAGCTTGGAGCTGAATTCCATATTGCGCACGGCCGTTCAAATACAATCCTGATGCCGCATGTCATCCGTTATAACGCAACTAAACCGAAAAAGTTCACTGCTTTTCCAAAATATGAAAGCTTTGTCGCAGACCAGCGTTATGCTGAAATCGCCCGTATTCTCGGCTTGCCTGCACGTACTTCCGAAGAAGGTGTCGAAAGCCTTGTCCAGGCAATCATCAGGCTGGCAAACGAAATGGAGATCCCGATGAGCTTAGAAGCAAACGGAGTAGACAAGGCCGAATTCGAGGCGAAGGTCGACCAGCTTGCAGACCGCGCATTTGAGGACCAGTGTACAACGGCCAACCCTAAGCTTCCGTTAGTATCTGATCTTGCAGAAATCTATCGTTCAGCCTATAAAGGAGTTTAATAGTATAAAAAGGAGTGGAATCACCTGATTCCACTCCTTTTTTTCATATAACACCCTCCGCCATTCACGATTGGTTCTAAATTCCCAGTAAATATAGTAATAATTTAACTAGTTTTTATTTTCAAAATATTATATTATTTATCCTGGTTTACAATTTTCCAATCCAGGAGGTAATGTATGAAGAAAAAGCCCTATCTATCAATTGCTTTAGTTGCTGGTCTAGCTGTAAGTACCTTTGGCGCCCAAGCCATATATGCGGAACCCGCAAAAACTGCGCAGCAAGTGCAGCCATTCAATGTATTTGACAACAAGGTGCTCGACAAAATCAATGTTGAGAATATTTACAACAATATTGATTATCTTTCAAAGACCCCTCGTGTTGCCGGTACTGAAGCTGAACATAAAGCGATTCAATATGTTAAAGAGCAATTTGAATCATATGGTTATGAAACAGAACTTCAGGAGTTTACTTTCTATGGATATACCGCTCCACATACTGTAAAGCTATCGATTGATGGTTTTGCAGATGAAATCAAACCGAAATCATTTACATACGGAATGGACGGGAATGTCTCTGGTGAATTGGTATATGCCGGTTTAGGACAAGCAGCGGATTTTGAAGGAAAAGATTTAACAGGTAAAATCGCTTTGATTCAGCGTGGAGCTATTTCATTTGCAGATAAAGTTCTAAATGCTGCAGCGCATGGTGCTTCAGGTGTCATTATCTATAACAATGCACCCGGAGAGCTGAACGGAACATTCGGGACTCCAAATGAAAACTATGTTCCAGCTGTAGCCATTTCTCAGGAAGCCGGACAAGCATTATTTGACAAGCTTATGAATGGTGAAATCTTGAACGGAGCGATTCAAATTGAGGGTGCAGAAGGCGGCATAAGGACGTCATACAATGTAGTCGCCAAGAAAGCACCTACAAATAAAAATAAATCAACAGACGGAATCCTTGCTTTGGGAGCTCACCATGACTCAGTCCCTGGTGCACCCGGTGCGAATGATGATGCATCGGGCACTGCAATGACTCTTGAATTGGCGCGCGTCATGAAGGATCTGCCGACAAATATGGAAATGCGGTTCATTACGTTCGGAGCAGAAGAACTAGGTTTGATTGGTTCCCGTTACTATGTCAGCCAACTGCCTAAAGAGGAAAAAGAAAGGTTTGTCGGATATTTCAATATGGATATGGTTGGCAGCAGAGATGCCGGCGATTTGGTCATCAATACAGTCGACGGCAGCCAAAACATCGTTTCACAAACAGCTCAGGCATCAAGTGCCCGTCTAAATGGTGAACCGACACCAATCCAGACAGGAGGCAGCAGCGACCATGTTTCATTTTATGAGGGTGGAATCGCCTCCGGATCCTTCATCCACAGACCGCTTGAACCATGGTATCATACACCTGAAGATACAATTGATAAAATCAGCAAGGAAAAATTGCAGGATGTAGCTGAGATTGTGGGCACTGCCGTCTATGATATTGTACGTCCAGAGAATCAGGGGCCAAAAGCCAATAGGGGAGTAGAGCGAAAAGTACCACACTTATATTATGAGCAGGATATTAAATAATTGTATTTAAACTTCAGGTTAACCCTTGGTATGGGTTAACCTGATTTAATTTTACCCAGAAAGCTATTTATGGTGTCTTACAAGGTTATGATATGAAATCATTCAACCTATGAAGCCGTGAATTTCTTTCATACCCCTTGATTCTTTATGGGCAAACTAGGATGTTGAATGGAAGACGGTATCTGGACAAAATAAAAAGAAGGTCCCTAAGGAACCTTCTTTTTTCAACAAGACTAATATTATAGTTTTGTTACGTTAGCAGCTTGTGGTCCGCGAGCGCCTTGCTCAACGTCGAAAGATACTTTTTGACCTTCGTCTAATGATTTGAAGCCTTCAGATTGGATAGCAGAGAAGTGTACGAATACGTCGTCTCCACCTTCGCGCTCGATGAATCCAAAACCTTTTTCTGCGTTAAACCATTTTACTGTACCTTGTTCCATTACTGTTACCTCCTAGTGCAATTCGCACAAATGTTACTATCCTTGCCCAAAGTGATCATTAAGACGAAATAATTTCTATCCTTTACACCGAACAAAAATAATTCTATTTCATCATATCAGATACTGGAATCAATAGCAAACACAAACAAGAGATTTCGTCCTATTGTCCTATCTTGAGCAAGTGTTCCTTTTAAATATCATACAGATAACCTGGTTTTTTCTACCTTTTGAATGATGTAAAACTTCTTGACCATTGTTTTTTCCTTCAGGACTCGGAATCAGTAGAATGTCCATCTAAAAAAAACAAATAATAAAAGGAAAAGGAGGGTGAGGATATTGGGAAAATGGAATGAACAGGGTGCACCTAATAATAATTTGTCTGCAGAAACAATAGCGAGTTCCAAGCTTGTAGGAAAAGAAGGGCTGGAGGCGCACGAGTTTTCGGAAGAACTTTCGGACGAAGGAGAAAGGAATAAAGCGATCGACAAACAATTAAAGGAACACCAGCCAGGAATGTAAACAAGAAAGAAATGAAGGCAGGAATGAAAAAAGAGAATCGATACATGGATAAAAGGGGAGACTTCACCGCACACTCTGAGGGTGTGGCTGATTATCCTAAACGGCCGGAACACCGGACGATCAATCAGAATAGTAAGAAGAAATGAATTGAAAAGTTGCCGGGCTCTTGGATGCCAGGCAACTTTTCTTCTATTAAATAGAGAGTCGTTTTCAAAGCACCCCTTCTGGATGCCTTAAATTTCAACTCCATTTTTTTCTTTGTAAAATTCAATTTCAAATCCAAGGTCTTGAAGCATTTTATGGTCAGCAGTTGTATCTTGGCCTGCTGTTGTCAGATAATCGCCAACAAAAATTGAATTGGCAGGATAAAGACCTAAAGGCTGTAAGCTTCTGAGGTTAACCTCCCGGCCTCCTGAAATCCTGATTTCTTTTGATGGATTAATGAATCGCATCAGGCATAGGACTTTTAGACAGTACCGGGGATTTAATTCATCGGTCCCTTCAAGCGGGGTACCCTCAATTGCATGGAGGAAATTAACCGGAATGGAATCGGCATCTAGAACCTTAAGGCTCCTCGCCATGTCAACGACATCCATCTTTGATTCCCTCATTCCAATAATAACCCCGGAGCAGGGAGAAATTCCGCTGCTTTTAATCAGTTCAACCGTATTAACTCGATCTTGATATGTATGTGATGTCGTGATTGACTCATGATGGCTTGCAGATGTATTAAGATTGTGATTATATCGATCCACACCAGCAGCTTTGAGCTTTTCTGCCTGAGATGGTTTAAGGATTCCAAGGCATGCGCATACTTTAAGGCCAAACTTTTCTTTAATTTCCTGAACAGCCGAAGATACTGTATCAAGTTCCTTTTCGCTTGGCCCTCTGCCGCTGGCTACAATACAATAAGTACCTGCGTTGAGATTGTAAGCTTGTTCAGCACCCTGGAGGATGGTTTCTTTGTCCATCATTCGATACTTATCGATAGGAGCACTCGAGATACTTGATTGCGCACAGTAGCCGCAGTTTTCAGGGCATAAGCCTGACTTTGTATTAATAATCATATTAAGCTTAACTTTATTGCCAAAATGATGGTGGCGAATTGTGTATGCAGCCTGGAGCAATTCCAGCAGTTCTTGGTCCGGACAATCCAGTATACTCAGTGCTTCTTCATCCGTCAGTTCGTCGCCTTCAAGAACGCTAAATGCTAACCTTTTCCAGTATGACATCAAGAACCCCCCCTATGTTTGTTTTAAGCCGCTTTTCTTAAATGTTTAAAGTTCGCCTTTGACAATACTGTTTTTTCCAGTCTGTGACCCATCATACCAGCAAATACAGAAAGGAGGATGTCTTTCGGAAGAGGAGCAACCATCCAAAGCCATGCCATTTTATACGTAAATCCTTCTGGAGCAGCAGCCCAGAATTTATAAGCAAAATACATCCAATTTGTACCGAAAACATAATTAATAATAAGTCCGGCCAGTGATGCCATGATGAACGCAGAAAGTGACCGATGCTTCTCAACCATTTTGCCTGCAACATAGGCTGTTAAAATAAATGAAAGAATAAATCCGAAGGTTGGACTAATCACTGTAGAAAAGCCCGCACCGAATCTAGCAAAGATCGGTACGCCGACCAAACCTACGAGGGCGTAGACAGTCATTGATATGGCTCCCAGCCTGCTTCCCAGGATAATCCCTGCCAAAATCGCAAAGAAGGTTTGAAGAGTGATTGGTACTCCACCCACAACCATAAAAGGTACAAACGAAGTAATATTTGCCCCAATCGCCATAAGACCGACGAACATGGAAGCAAGAGTGAGATCAAGCGCTTTAAACTTCATGTTAATAGCTCTCCTTTTCTATAATATAAATTCAGAATAAACTTTCCGAATTATTTATGTCAACCAAAAATTATTTAAGTTAACATTTATATAAAAAAGAAACCAAAACACTTTTGCCATTGCCAGTATTTAATTTATAATTGTCATTATGATCTTCCAGCAATGACAGGGGATGGTAATATGGAAAAAATCCAATTATGCAGCGAAATAGTTGCCAAAGCAAAAAATATTGTTGTGTTGACTGGTGCAGGAATAAGTACAGAGTCTGGCATTAAAGACTTTCGTTCACGAACAGGAATCTATAATCATGCCCCGGAATATATCCTTTCAATGGATTATTTTCATGAGCATCCAATGGCCTTTTATGAATTTGCTTTCTCTAATCTTTACCATCCGAAGGCCATGCCAAATAAAGGCCATCGTATTCTGGCAAAATGGGAGCAAGAAGGACGTATTGATTGTATCATCACTCAAAATATTGATGGACTGCATCAAAAAGCAGGGAGCAAGAATGTAATAGAATTCCATGGAACAATGAAAACAGCAACTTGTCAAAATTGCGGTCAAAAGTATAGTGCAGATGATTTATTAATTAGGAAGCAGACAGATGAAAAATTTTTTGTTTGCAGGGAATGTGAGGCCGATCGAGATTTATTCCACCTTATAAAACCAGATGTGATTTTGTTTGGAGATGCGGGTGAGTGGTTTACACCTGAGGGATTCGAAAAAATCTTAAATAGAATTGCTGAAGCCGATTGTTTACTCATTTTAGGCACTAGCCTGAGAGTAACGCCGTTTTCTGCATTTCCTCAATATAAAAACAAAAATATCCCCATGATCATCATTAATAAAGGTGACACACCATATGACTATGACAATGACACCTATGTCATCCAGCATTCCATTGGAAGATGTTTAAGTGAAATTGATGATTACCTAAAAAATTAAAAATGGTGCACGGTTATCCGTGCACCAGAAATCATCTTATGCGGTTATGCATTTCCCGTTCAGGCAGCGGTCTGTCTATATCCAGCTGTTTATCTGTTTCAATTCCCGGATTTTCGGATGGATCATCCTCGTAATCCTTAAATGCTGATTCTCCCACATCCAGTTCTCCAGGACTGAAAGCATTAACAGGGTATTCCTTCGTCTTTTTCTTATCGAAGTTATAGCCTGAAATAGAACTATTGACCAGGTTTTGGTTTTTCTCCTTGATGCCTTCGATTGAATCTATCATTTCTTTTTCATTTTTATATGATTTAAGGATATGCTTTTTCTCGATTTCCATATCGATCAGCCTCCTAACGGTTTTACTTACATATACCCAATATAATACTCGTTTTAACTTTTTGTATTTTTTACCAGAATGGTCTTTTTGTTCTGCCAATCTGGTAAACTATTTTATAAGATAAGCTTGAATAAAGGGGACGAAGAGTTGAAGAAGAAAATCATTTGGACAGTCATTGGGGTGATTTTAACCATAGTCATCGTATTGATTGCTGCGGGAAATTATTTTTATGATGTGGCGATTAACCGCAGCCATGATGCTGTGGATCTCCATGGAGGGGGCGAGAGTGTAACAGCCGCGACTCTTTCAAGCGATGAAGAGCAACAGAGTAAACTTGAAGAGCTTACGGAATGGACCGAAAAGCAGAAGTTTGAAATTGTTGAAATAGAATCTGAAGATGGTCTTAAACTGAAAGCCAGATATCTGAAAAATAAACATCCAGGATCAAAAGCTGTCATTCTTGCTCACGGTTATAAAGGCAACAGCGAACAAATGCCTGGCATAACAAAATTTTATTACGATCAGGGTTATGATGTCCTTAAACCGGATGCGCGTGGCCACGGGTTGAGTGAAGGTGAGTATATTGGGTATGGCTGGCATGACCGTAAAGATTTGGTCAAATGGTCACAATATTTAGTTGATCAAAAAGGAGAGGACACCATCTTCCTCCACGGTTTCTCCATGGGCGCTGCAACGGTACTGATGACCAGCGGAGAAAAGCTTCCTGAGCAGGTTAAAGGGATCATCGCTGACAGTGGCTATACAACAGTTCAAGAAGAGCTGAGCCACCAGTTGAAATACCTCTACAATCTGCCCTCTTTCCCGGTCATGCAGGTTACAAGCGCAGTGACGAAAATCAGGGCAGGCTATTCATTTCCTGAAGCTTCAGCCATTGACAGTGTTAAAAAAAACAAGCTCCCTCTATTGATTATTCATGGGGATCAGGATCAACTGGTTCCAACAGATATGGGGAAGAGAATCTATGATAAAGCAAACAGCCCCAAGGAGCTATGGATTGTTCCTGGAGCAGGTCACACTGAGGCATACACTATTGCAGAAAAGGAATATAAAGACAAATTGAAATCATTCTGGTCTTCAGCAATAGAAAACAAATCGATACAGGATTATTGACGTGAACACACACATTAGTGGTGTGTTTTTCATTTTATGTTTGATTTAGTCTCAATGAGGAACAAAGTATAAAATACAGCAGAGGACATATATCTGGTAGAGGAGCAAATTTTTCACCGAAAAGGAGAGGGAGCAATGCCTCAAGGGAAACATGAAATATTAATTGATGTACCAATAGAAAAGGTTTGGGATTTCGTCAAGGATATGGATAACTGGGCCCCGTTATTGCCAGGCTATATCAGTCATGAAAAATTGAATGAAAAACAATCAAAATGGACGTTTAAGGAGACAGTTGGTGTCTTGAAGAAAAAAATCAGTTTGCAAGTCACCATTAAAGAATGGATTGAGCCTGTCAGGGTTACCTTTGACCTTAAAGGAATCAATGAAAACCTGACTGGGAATGGCTATTTTAAGGCAGATCCGGTGGATGTGAACAGGACGAGGATGACTGGATATCTGGAGATGACGGCAGAAGGAGCACTCGCCCCGGTCATGAATGCGGTAATGAAAACTTCCTTGCCAAAAAGCGGCCAGGAATTAACAACCGCAATCGCTGAGGAACTCGAGGGAAGAAAAGCAATTTGACAGGGATTTAAACAGGGGGCCTTGCATTGTGCAGACCCCTATTCAGCTTTTTCAATTTTAACAGGACCATCAATTCGCCCGCTTTTATCGAAGTAGACCGTAACCTTATCGCCGGTTTCAATATTTACCCCAGTCTGCACTTTTTCCTTTTTAAAATAAATGGTTTTACCGTTGCCTTCCCCGAAATAGCCTGATGAATCTACCTTGCTGATTTTATACTCTTCTGTAAAATAATCATATTTAACTTCGTTCGAGCTTTTCCTGGCATCGCTCATTTCGATCTTCAGGAAAATCATCAGACCTAGAAAGAGTGTTAATAAAAATAAGACAAGAGCTCTCATATTTTTTCCTCCAACGCTTCATCACCAAACAGTATATGTCCGATGCTTGTCTATATGACCTCATCCTTTTAAAGTTTGCTATAATTATAGGAAAACTGCAGGATGAACAGAGGTTTGAGCATGACTAAATTATTAGAATCCGATCTATACGAACCGATCAGGAAGCATTTTTTAAAACAGGGGTACCGAGTCAATGGAGAGGTCCATGATTGTGATTTAACAGCATTAAAGGATGATGAACTTATCATCGTAGAGTTAAAGCTGACATTTAATATTGAACTGCTCCTTCAGGCAACGAGAAGACTGCGCCTTACTGATATGGTGTATATAGCAATCCCAAAACCGAAGCGGATATCAAGGAGACGCTGGAATGATGTCATCCACCTGGTAAAAAGGCTGGAAATCGGCCTGATTGTCGTAACGTTTGCCGGAAATCGAAAAACCATTGAATTTAAGGTTCACCCAGAACCATTCAATCGCAAGTCGAGCAAGAACCGGCGAAAAAAAGCGGCTTTGATCAAAGAAATTGAGGGAAGAAGCGCTGACTACAATGTCGGCGGAAGTAATAAAAGCAAGATCATGACCGCATATAAAGAAAATTGTATCCAAATAGCCTGTTATCTTGAGAAACTTGGGCAGATGTCACCTAAAGCACTCGTGGCACTCGGGACCGGCGAAAAGACCCCATCAATCCTCCAGAAAAACTACTATAAATGGTTTGAAAGAGTCGAGAGAGGCGTATATGCACTTTCAGACCAGGGACAGGCAGACCTAAAGGATTTCCCTGAACTCGTAGCGTATTATTCAGGGAATCTGGAAGAGCCTAGTCAATGATATGTGCCCGGACTGAGAGAGAATCGCAAAAACCGGGCACATACAGAAAGGATATGTTCCCGAACTGACGGGAAAACGCAAAAACGGGGCACATAAAGAAAGGATATGTGCTCGAACTGAAGGGGAATTGCCAAAACGGAGCACGTAAAAAAAGAATATGTGCCCGAACTGAAGTAAAATCGCAAAACGGGGCACATAAAAGAGGGATATATTCCCGAACTGACGGGGAATCGCAAAAACGAGGCAAATAAAGGAAGGATATGTGCTCGAACTGAAAGTGAATTGCCAAAACGGGGCACGTAAAAAAAGAATATATGCCCGAACTGAAGTAAAATCGCAAAAACGGGCCACATAAAAGAAGGATATGTTACCGGAATCACAAAACGGGATAAATAATGAAAAAATTAATTTTAAAAAAGCACAGACAGAAAATCAATGTTGATTTCTGCCCGTGCTTTTTTAGTTTATTTATGCTTTTTCAAGAAAATGTTCGTCTATCAAAGCCTGTAATTCCTGTATTTCACGATTAAAATCAGATGACATTGAGAATAGGATACTATCAACCAGGAATTTTCTCGGTGCCTTGGAGCGAAGTTCTTCTTCAATGAAATTGAGCTTTTGGAGATGATCTTTATTTTCGCAATCAAGCTTTTTCAACCGGGAAATACCAGAATGGATTTTAGACCTCCAGTCTAGAGCTTCTCTATTTGAAACAGGGAGCCATGCATCAAGGAATTCTGGAGAAAGTAATTGTTCCTGAGACAGCGTCACTTCCTCAATCAAGTTTAGAATTCGGTTTACACTAAAGCGAACAATTGGAAGCATACTTGCCGAATCACCGTTGGCTTTACGATAAAACCGGACATTTTGAATGAGAATCCCATTAAGCATGATGGCAGCATCCAGAAGATATGGCCTGCAAAGATCATCGGTGATATCTGCAAGCCGGTCAGAATACCATCTCAATGTTTTCATTTGGCCTATTTCAATGAATTGCTTCAGTTCTTTATCCCCGGAAAAATAGACTTCTTCAAAAAGCGGGATGATTTTATTTTCCCTGTTTGCTGTCATCTGGAGTTCGATTTGCCTCATGAATACTTCTGGGTCACCTGGATCCTGGCCAAGCAATAAGGCGTCTCGGGCCATTTCCATTTTCCTGAAAGCTGCCCTGAAGATTTCCATGAGCAGCTCATTTTTTGATAAGAAATAATTATAAAAGGTTCCTTTAGATATTCCGCTGTAATCAAGGATATCCTGAATAGAGGTAGAGTGGAATCCTTTTTCTATAAAAAGCTCGTGCGCTTTTTCGATAACATTCCGTTTTCTGTCGTTCATTTCATCACCTTAACCCTTTTTGAACCGATTGTATAAAAAATATACTACATTAAATTTTCGGACATTACAAACCCTTTAACAACAATGGTTTAAAACTATTGCAAAAAATGGACCGATGGTATATGCTAGTGTCTATGCAAACACATTGTTGACAAATTTGTGAACAATAGAGGGGGAAATTCACAATGAATAAAAACTTTCAAGCGCCCGAAAAACCGCCGTACGGTATTCTCGCGGTATTGATTGTCGGGGCTTTTATCGCATTCTTAAATAATACATTGCTTAATATAGCCTTGCCATCCATCATGACAGACTTGAAGGTGGAGGCCACGACAGTACAGTGGCTTACAACCGGCTTCATGCTTGTCAGCGGAGTCATGATTCCGCTTAGTGCCTATTTGATTCAGAAGTACTCAGTTAGGCGATTATTCTTAACCGCAATGGGATTATTCACTGCAGGTACAATTTTGGCTGGTGCTGCTCATGTTTTCCCATTATTATTAACCGGCAGGATGATCCAGGCGTCAGGTACCGCCATCATGATGCCATTATTGATGAATGTCATGCTCGTCAGTTTCCCGATTGAAAAACGGGGAACGGCAATGGGGGTCTTTGGCCTGGTATTGATGTTCGCACCTGCAATTGGTCCAACACTTTCCGGCTGGCTAATTGAGCATTACGACTGGAGAATGCTGTTCCACTTTGTAACACCAATCGCAGCCATTGTTTTATTACTCGGCTTCTTTTTGCTTAAAGATAAAAAAGAAAAAGTGCATATGCATCTTGATGTTATTTCTCTGACACTATCCAGTATCGGTTTTGGCGGGCTCCTGTATGGATTTAGCTCAGCAGGTTCAAAGGGCTGGGATAGCCCAAATGTTTACTTAACTTTAACAATCGGTACTGTGTCATTGGTTACATTTATTCTTCGTCAATTGAGACAGGATAATCCAATGCTTAACTTCAGGATCTATAAATACCCTATGTTCGCCTTATCATCAGCTATTTCGATGATTGTAACCATGGCAATGTTCTCAGGTATGCTTTTGCTGCCGATTTACGTGCAGACCATTAGGGGAATTTCTCCAATGGATGCAGGATTGATGCTTTTGCCAGGTGCAATAATAATGGCAATCATGTCACCTATTACAGGCCGATTATTTGATAAATTCGGCGGACGTGCTTTGGCTATTATAGGCCTGACGATTACGCTTGTAACGAGTTATTATTTCAGCAAGCTATCATTGGAAACAACTTATACCCAGTTGATCATCCTTTACACTGTTCGTATGTTCGGGATGTCCATGGTCAATATGCCAGTTTCTACAAACGGGTTAAACCAATTACCTGCAAAATATTATCCGCATGGTACAGCTATGAATAATACAATGCAGCAGGTTTCAGGTGCTATTGGTACGGCGTTGTTGGTTACTGTAATGTCTACGCGTGCAAAAAGTTACGGTACGGAGCTGGCAGCAAATGCTTTTAAACAAGCTGCAGCAGCAGGCAAAGCCGTAACTCCGGCTGCCAAAGCTGAAATGGAACAGCAAATTGCCATGCAGGCAATGCTGCACGGAATCAATGATGCCTTTTATGTGACAGTATTCCTCTCAGCCCTTGCGTTGGTGCTTGCTTTCTTTATCAAACGCGCGACTCAGGCAGAAGATACAATTGGCAAAAAGGCAGCTGCAAAGAATCACTCTCATAAATTGGCCAATAATTAAGAATGTCCCCCTGAATTCCAGGGGGATTTTTAGTATAATGATGTAAATTATTCCGGGGAAAGGATGGCTAGTATGCAAAAGACGCCCGAAAAGCTTGCTCAGCAACAACTGGATGCCTATAATAAACAAAATTTAGATGAGTTTTTGTCCGTATACAGTGATGATGTGGTAATAATGGAGTTTCCGTCAAATGATATTACCACAAAGGGAATCGAAGAAATGAGGACTCGCTACAAAAAGTTATTTGAGCAGTATCCAAACAACCATGCAGAATTATTGGCAAGGATTGTCCATGGTAATAAGGTAATCGATCATGAACTGGTAACTGGCAGAGAGAATAGCGCACCCAAAAAAGCTGTTGCTATTTATGAAGTGACTGAAGGTAAGATAGCAAAGGTTTGGTTTTTATAATCTATATCTATCTTAAGAAACGAGCCAGACCATGCAGTACTATGGGTCTGGCTTATTTTTAAATCTGTTAATGCAAACCATTTTCGGAATTTGTCTCCCATTATAATTTTTATTCTGCGAGGGAGTCTAACAGTTACAGCCCTAAATTTAGCTTTTCACGGTTTGACAATACATTACGACGAAATATACCGATCAAAGTATATAGAACAAAGTATGTAAAAGGAGGTGTTTGAATATGGTGAACATGAAGAAAGATTGGGAAGATCCCGATGATGAAAATGGAATCGCCCGATTATTCGGTCTTGATAAAGAAACGAGCCTGCAATCTGTCAATTTTGCTACTTCAGAAAGTCTTCTGTTGAATGAACATTTTCAGGAAGACTCTCAAAAATAAAGAAAGCCAGGCGCATAGCCCAGCTTATTTTTCGCGGTTTGCCAGTACGGCATCCGCTTTATGCTGTTGTTGGAATTGCTCCAGCATCTGGTTTGAGATGGCGGTATTTCCTAATGGATTGGGATGGACTCCATCAGTAGACAGATATTGCAAATTTTCACTGTTGATGACATTCGTTGTCTGAACCACTATGGAATATGGTGTTTCTTTTGCTGTTTCGTAAATCATTAAATTCCATTTTGGAAGCAGTTTATCCGCTAATGAGTAAAATTGATGATCAGTTGGCATTGGATTATATAGTTCAAGAAAAACTATAGTCGCCGCTGGATTCAGTTCTTTGATCCTAGTGGTGATTTCAGAAAGATTTTTTGAAAATCCTCCTTGAAGGCTATCGAAAGACTTAAGTGCGCTGTAGATGTCACTTTTCTTGACGAGTTTAAGGATGTCATTACCGCCTACATTTAGGGTAATTAAATCGGCCCCTTTGACTTCCTCATCATATATTCCATCCTGTACCAGCACGTTCAATCGTTCGCTAGTTATTCCTATGATTCCTTCATTCTGAGAAATGACTTGTTTGCCAGTTTCAGCACCAAGCTTGCTTGAGAATTGACTGATGAAATTTTCTTCTTCAGAAATTCGATACCCGCGGATTATTGAGTCCCCGAGCGCAAGGTGGTTGACTGTACTGTCAGGGGATGTACGGTAATAATCTATATAAGTAAGCTTATTGGTTTTTTCAGTTACAGGGGCACTTTCCTGTTTCATCTTATTTAGCTGGTATTGTGGATAGTAAATCCATGCGGAAAGAGACAAGGCAGAAATGAGAACTAAGAGCATAAAGTACTTTATGATTTTCATGATGTTCACTCCTCGATATATGTCTATTGTATCAAGGATTTGGAAGAAAATAATTAGGGGGGTATTTCCATTTTTTAAAAAATAATAATATTTAGTTATCCGAAAAAAATCCTATCGTACTAATTAGATTTTGATATACTAGACAAGACTGCTTTGACTTTAAGTTTTACTATCGCTTTTGCAGTCGTTATAGGAAAAGAGACTTATATTACTACTATATTCAAGGAGTCCACAGATGTACCAGACTTTTTCGACAAAAGAAAAAATAAAGCAGATTTTTGTCTTACTGATACCAATCTTGATCACACAATTAGGGATGTTTTCCATGGTGTTTTTTAATACCATCATGTCGGGAAAATATAATTCCTCAGACCTTGCTGGTGTAGCGATTGGATCTTCAATCTGGAGCCCTGTATTCACTGGGCTTAGCGGAATTCTCCTCGCGGTGTCACCAATTGCTGCCCAGCGCTTTGGTGAAAAGAAGGGAAAAGAGGTATCTTCCATTCTTACCCACGGGATTTATTTAGCTTTAATCATTGCCGTAATTGTCATTATTATGGGGATTTTTCTGCTAAATCCAATTTTAAATGCAATGAACCTTCCTGAAAGTGTACATGAAACGGCATTTCAATACCTTGCTGGATTAGGCTATGGAATCATTCCCTTGTTTATTTTTAATGTTTTGAGGTCATTTATTTATGCTCTGGGTAAAACAAGAGTGGTCATGTATATTCTGCTCATGTCACTGCCAGTCAACTTCTTCCTAAATTATGTCCTGATTTTTGGTTATTGGGGCTTCCCGGAACTCGGAGGTGCAGGTGCTGGTTATGCTACGTCAATTACCTATTACATAATTGCAGCAATGACAGCTGTAGTCATAATCAGGCAACAGCCATTTTCCGATTTTGTAGGGCTGGAATACTTCAAGGAATTTTCGGGAAAGAAAGTTAAAGAAATCTTGAAAATCGGTGTTCCGATGGGATTGTCGATCTTTTTTGAAACAAGCATGTTTGCTGTCGTGACGATTTTGATCAGTAAGTTCAATATCACAACGATTGCCGCCTATCAATCCGCATTGAATATAGTCTCATTTCTTTATATGATCCCGATGAGTATTTCGATGGCATTAACTGTATTGGTTGGATTTGAAGTGGGAGCCCGCCGCTATAAGGATGCCAAAATATACAGCTGGCTGGGGATTTATTTGGCAACACTCATCGCAATAGGCGCGGGATTGCTTGTCGTGTTATTCCGTTATAAGGTGGCAGGTTTTTACTCAAATGAGCCCGCCGTTATTGCGTTAACCGGCCAATTTTTGATTTATGCGTTATTCTTCATGATCTCCGACGCCATTCAGGCTACTGCACTAGCGGCACTTCGCGGATATAAAGATGTGAATATATCATTCGTCATCACGCTGATTGCATACTGGCTCATTTGTCTGCCGGTAGGTTACCTGCTCACCCAAAATACCGGACTTGGAGCTTCAGGATATTGGGTCGGCCTTACCACAGGATTGCTGGCAGCCGGAATCTCTTTGTCACTAAGATTAATCTTCATCCAAAAAAGAAGATTCAATACGAATATGGCCGAGGCTGTTTAAAGAGGTTCCTTTTGGAATCTCTTTTTTATTCCTTTATTTGGAATTATCCGAAGGAATTAATGGTGCTTGTGAGGAATATTTAAAAAGGGGAGGTGTATTAAATGGCATATTTAAAAATTGCATTTGAAAATTTCCAAAGTATTAAGAATCAAGCCGAAAGAGCGATGTCTCAATTAAGTCTGGATCAGCTTCATTATTCCCCAAACAAAGAATCAAACAGCATCGCGATCATCTCCAAACATATGAGCGGTAACCTGAAATCAAGGTTCCGTGATTTCCTGACAGCCGACGGCGAAAAACCCGACCGTGACCGGGATGGAGAATTTGAAGGCGCTTTTCACTCGAAAGAAGATTTACTCAATTTCTGGAATGAGGGCTGGTCTGTCCTTTTTGAAACACTTGAAAAATTAACAGAAGGCGATCTTGCTCGAACGGTATATATAAGAAGTGAACCACATAATGCCATGCAAGCCATACAACGCCAAATTGCCCATCAGGCAAGTCATTCTGGACAGATTGTCTATCTAGCGAAGATGCTTAAAAATGAGGAATGGGAAACACTCAGCATCCCAAGAGGAAAGTCACGGCAATACAACGAATCCATGAAGCTGGAGGATAAATAAAAAAGAGAGACCAGTGAAGGTCTCTCTCAAGAAGTTGATGCATGTTTTGCTTTGTATTTGGTCCACTGGAAACGAATGAAACAGCCGATGCAGAATCCAAGAATCGCTATAAAAGCCGCTATTGCAACCATGATGGTGAAAAAGTAACCAATCGCTGTATATCCATTCGCGAAAGAAACAAGTCCTCCTGCTAAACAGATGACAGCTATTTTTTGATTAAACTGCTGCTGCTCCCAGTCTTCAGGGATATATGCGGAAAGATCTTTCTTCAAGAAATGTCTCGCAGCTTTCATTATCGGGTTATAACCGAAGAATATTCCTGATAATCCTGCAGCTAATGGTAAACCTAATATCCATTCAAAACCTGTTAACCAGGCACTAATTACACTTATGACAATGAACCACTGATTTGTCCTGACTAACGGCTGAGGAATTGAGCGTAATTGACCAGACAAAATTAATCCGACCTTTCTTATTGGTTTATAAGTATTTTACCTTTTTTTATCTGAAATGTTAAGTGTAAAGAAAAAATTCATGAAAACATCGCTGACATTGAAATATGGAAAAGTATCCCTGAATATAATGGAATGCTGCATAAATTATATATAAAAAAGACGGGGGAAAGCATGGGTCGATTTTTTAAAGGTGTATGGGTTTTGATTCTGGCAGGGTGCATTGGTGTTTCTGGCTGTGCTCAACAAACTTCGGTGAAGGATGAAACGGAAAAGAAGGTAGTCGAACCAGCTGAGGATCAAAAAGTCAAAGAAGAACAGGAACCAAAAGAACAGGAACCAGAAGTGGTTGAGCCAATTGTAGTGGAAGTCATTGAGCCAACAACACAGGAGGTTGTCAAATCACTGACACCAATTGAGTTGGGTTTTGGTACAGATGATGCGAAATACAGGAATGAGCTTGAGAAGTGGGCACGTGAACTGGCACGCGGTACAGAAACGACAGCTGGCTTTGACAGACGTATGATTCCGGATAAGCTCGGCCCAGACGGTCAGGTGATCAAGGGAAGCCCACTTATTATTTTGGAGGAAGAGGAACTTGTAAATAGCATCATCGAGGCCTCTAAAGAAGGAGGGGCTGTAGAGCTGCCTCTCTATGTGACTGCGAGCAGCTACGAAATAAGTGATGCAGCCAGACTTGATGAGGTGGTTGTAGGTAAGTATACAACCTATTTTAATGCAGGGGTTGCCGGCAGGACAAAGAATATTGAGTTGTCAGCAGATGCCATTAACAATGTCATTCTGGGAGTGGGGGATGTCTTTTCATTCAACACAACGGTCGGTCCAAGTGATGAGGCCCATGGTTACCAGCCTGCCGAGGAGATTGTTAACAAAAAGCTGGTCATGGGCATTGGGGGAGGAATCTGCCAGACTTCTTCTACCCTATTCAATGCGGTCGATGTTCTTGGGGTTGGATATGTGGAAAAACATCATCATTCGCTTTCGGTCGGTTATGTGCCTAAGGGAAGGGACGCCACCGTTTCATACGGAGGCAAGGATTTCAGGTTCGAAAACACAACAGGTGTGCCATTATTGCTAAAAGCAATTGTCAGCAAGGGCAGCCTCACTGTGGAAGTGAGAACTTCAAAAGACTATCAAACCCAAATGAAAAAGGGAATCTAAGGGCTTAAAAATAATCCGTCATAAGACGTAGAACGAATCAACCTAATGGTGAATGTTTCCATCATCGCCTTCCATTATTCTTGAATTAAGAACAGGGAGGCGATTCAAATGGAAATGAATTATCTTGCATTAGAATATATTTGGAATTCAAAACAGGAAGAACTAAAAAGGAAAGCTCACTTCAAAGAAACTTATCAGCTTTATCCGCAGAGTAAAAAGTTTGACTGGGTGAGTGCATTAAGGAGGGAAAATAAATAAAAATAATTAAATACATTTTATACACGTCAGGTTTTGTGATTTTGCAGGTAATGATAGGGAAGTTCCAGCTATTTTTTAAGAATATGGGAATGGAAACATATAGCCTCTATCCATGGAGCTTCCTTTCTGTATTATTTTATTTTCCATTAGGTGTTTATCTTGGAATTCCGGAACTGCTGAAGAAATTTAGCGAAAATGGCAAGTGGAAAATCAATTGGCTTAAAATCTTCTTCATCTCTTTCCCGTTGATCTATATTTCTTTCTTCTGGTTCATTCCTTTCTCTTATCCAATTCCGAATTTTTTGG
Organism: Cytobacillus oceanisediminis 2691; assembly: GCF_007678455.1. Classification (GTDB taxonomy): domain Bacteria; phylum Bacillota; class Bacilli; order Bacillales; family Cytobacillaceae; genus Mesobacillus; species Mesobacillus oceanisediminis_A. Next base: position 35,740 of record NZ_VEEP01000012.1, read on the forward strand.
CAGACACCAATACAACATTTAAATTAGCAATGATTGCAGCAGGTTTTATCTTTATGAATAGCATTGAAAAAGAAAACAGCGGATGAGAACATCCGCTGTTTTCCCATTAATTCATTTGGAGTTTTCATGAGGTACGTTTCTTTTCGTTCACATTCACCAACAGTCCCCGCTTGATCCAATAATCCAGATGGTCAACAGGAAAGACGCTTCGATTTTCAGCATTGTTCATTTGGATGATCACACTGCTCTCAGAAACCTCTAAAACCTTTAATCTGTCAGAGTTATACATATTCGGCATAAACCCATGCCTGATTTCAAACTCCATATTATTTTTATATTCCATAAAAAACCCTCCAGGATTTCTTTATGGATATAATATTTGCTAAAAACAGATGAATTATCCATTTTTGTCTTAACAGATTGCTGGTGAATTAAATAAAAAAGCAAGAGGGAGGTTACCCCTCTTGCAACTTCTGCTAATTCTTCAAAACATTGAAGTACCTTGCTTCTGGATGTGAAAATACAATTGCTGTGACTGATGCTTCAGGTTCCATCATACAGCCTTCGGTTAATTCTATGCCGATTTCCTCTGGCTTGAGCAGGTTGAAAAGTTTCTTTTGGTCTTCCAAATCTGGACAGGCAGGGTAGCCGAAAGAAAAACGCTGTCCCTGATATTTGGCGGCAAATCGGTCTTTCATAGTCATATCCGGTGTGTCGGGGAATCCCCAACGATCGCGGATTTGTCGGTGGAGAAGCTCGGCAAAGCCTTCTGCGGTCTCAAGAGCCAATGCTTGGAGGGCATGGTTTTCCAGGAAGTTCCCCTTATTTTTCAGATGTTCTGCTGCCTGTCGTATTCCCGCACCTGCCGTTACTGCAAACATTCCGACATAATCTTTTTCATCATCTGTTATAGGCCGAACGAAATCCGCCAGGCAAAGTCCTGGAGATACTTCTTGTCGCGGGAACTCGAAGGTTTCAATAATTTGGTCCTGCTGCTGAGGGTCGAAAATATAGAGTTTATCCCCTTCGGACTGGGCAGGGAAGAACTGATAGACTGCTGCCGGTTTAATCCAACCATTTGTTTTTGCCTCTGTTAACAACGATTGGACAACCCCTTGCAGCATGACTGCCTTTTCATTTGATTCAGCGAGCAATTTTTCCACTTTCCCTTTCAAACCCAGGTGATGTCCCAACAGCATCTGTTGATTGATATAGGGCTCGATATGGGAAAGGGAATAGGATTTAACGAGATGCCTATTTAAATCCTGCGGTATAAATACCGGTGCCTTTTCAATCACTTTTGGGCGTTCAAGGACAGCGGTAGCAGATTTCCGGCCAGGTATTATAATTTCTTGCTTGTTTAATGCAGCTTCCTGCTTTTCTTTTTGTTCTTGCAAAAACTGTTCATAGCCGTTTGGTTCCCGTAGTCGATTGGCGAGAGACAGGCCGTTCATCGCATCTTTTGCATATAATACAAGTCCGTCATATTGCTGCGCGATTTTTGTATCAGTAAACTTCCTTGAAAGGGCGGCACCACCTACCATTATCGGGAGATCGATGCCTGCTTGCTTCATATCCTGTGCAGTCAGCACCATCTGCTGTGCGGATTTCACAAGCAGACCTGAAAGACCCACGATATCTGGTTTTTCTTTTCTTATTGCCTCAATGAGGGCATTCGGGGCAACCTTGATCCCAAGATCGACGACATCATAGCCATTGTTGCTGAGGATGATATCGACAAGGTTTTTTCCAATATCATGGACATCGCCTTTTACAGTAGCAAGAAGCACTTTACCCTTAGCAGCGGTGGTATCATTTTTTTCCATATGCGGCTCCAGATGAGACACAGCTGCTTTCATGACCTCTGCGCTTTGGAGAACCTCAGCCACGATCAACTGATTATCATTGAACAGCCTGCCAACTTCTTTCATCCCATCCATCAAAGGACCGTTGATGATATCCAGTGGGGCAGGGTAGGTTTCAAGTGCAATATCCAGGTCAGGCAGAAGACCTTCTTTCGTGCCTTCGACCACATAGTAGGCCAGCCTTTCTTCAAGTGTCATATCAGGCAGGGTGCTTTTGGCTTCCTTCTTTTTATCCCTGTAAAAATCAGTAAAGTCAGCAAGTGTTTGATCTGTAGTATGGAACAATAAATCTTCAGCCATTTTTACTTCCTCTGGACTAATTGAAGCAAAACGCTCAAGCTTTTCTGTATTCACAATTGCATAGTCCAGGCCAGCCTGGGTGCAGTGATAAAGAAAGACAGAGTTCAAGACTTCACGGCCCACTGGTGGAAGCCCAAATGAAACATTGCTGATGCCGAGGATTGTTTGGGTTTCCGGGAATGTCTCCTTGATCATCCTGATGCCGTCAACAGTCGCTTTGGCTGAACCGATATATTGTTCATCCCCGGTACCGACTGGGAAGACAAGCGGATCAAAAATCAGATCCTGAGCAGGAATCTTATATTTATTGACAAGCAGGTCATATGAACGTTTGGCAATCGCCAATTTCTTCTCAGCGGAAACACCCATGCCTTCTTCTTCAATTGTGCCGACCACCACCGCTGCACCATATTTGTGGATCAGTCGGGCAACTGATTCAAAGCGATCTTCGCCATCTTCAAGATTGATTGAATTGATGATTGCCTTACCCTGAGAATAGCTTAGAGCCTTTTCAATCACTGTATCATCAGTCGAATCGATTACCAGCGGAACCTTTACCTTTTTGACAACTTCCTTAATGAACTGTTCCATATCCTGAAGTTCATCTCTGTCGGGGTCCGCCAGGCAAATGTCGATGACATGGGCACCGTTTTTAACCTGCGCTCTTGCAATTTCGGCTGCTTCTTCTATTTTCCCCTCGGAAATCAAGCGCTTGAATTTCCGCGAACCGATAACATTTGTCCGTTCACCAACCATGATTGGTCTTAATGTTGGATCATCATAGATGAAAGGTTCGATTCCAGATACCATGTGAAGCTGGTTTACTTCTGTCTGCCTTGGCTCACGTTCTTTCATTTTTTCCGAGATCGCCTTTATATGGGCCGGAGTGGTACCGCAGCAGCCACCGACAATATTCAGCCAGCCTTGTGTGGCAAAGTCGGATAGTTTCTGTGCAAGGGTATCAGGTGTTTCATGATATTGACCTTCTTCATCCGGCAGTCCTGCATTTGGATAACAGCTGACTGCTGACTGGGAGAGGGAGGACAGAGAGCGAAGGTGCTCTTGCATGAATTCAGGACCTGTTGCACAGTTCAGCCCTATGGCAATTGGATTCATGTGCTGAACCGAAATATAGAATGCTTCAATCGATTGGCCGGCAAGTGTAGTTCCCATCGGTTCGATAGTGGCAGAAATCATGATTGGAAGTTCTTTGCCGCTCTGTTCGAAAGCCTGCTTGATTCCGCTATAGGCTGCTTTGACGTTAAGCAAATCCTGGCTGGTCTCAAGAAGCAGCATGTCCACCTTGCCATCGATCAGCCCGAGAGCCTGTTCTTCGTATGCTTTCGACATTTCTTCGAAAGTAGAACCGCCGGTAACACTCAATGTTTTCGTTGTCGGTCCCATCGAACCAGCCACAAATCGGGGCTGGGAAGGTGTAGATGCCTCATCTGCGGCGGCCCTGGCAATCAGTGCTGCTTTCTTGTTGATTTCATAAGCTTTATGGCCTAAACCGTATTCGTCAAGGACCAGACTGGTGGCACCGAATGTATTGGTTTCTACGATATCTGCGCCGGCAGCGAAATATTCACGATGTATATGTTCAATCACTTCGGGTGCAGAAAGATTCAGGATTTCATTACAGCCTTCGAATTCTTCACCGCCAAAATCATCTGCGGAAAGATCAGCCTGCTGGAGCATCGTTCCCATTGCACCATCCATGATGAGGATTTTTTGTTTCATCTGCTCAATTAACAAGGTTGACATTTTGTTTCCTCCTCTTTAGAAGGCTGCTGTATTCATTGGCATATCCAGATAATTCGACAGTCATTTCATAGTTCATGAAAGGGGTGATTAAATAGATTCCGTTGAATAGTTCAGCTGCAGCCTCAATCAAACCCTTCGTGATAGCAATGCCTTCTTTCTTGGATTGAAGGGGTTCATTATTGAATTTCGCCATCGTTTCGAGTATTTCCTGTGAAATCTTGATGCCAGGAACCTCATTATGGAGAAATTCTGCATTCCTGCTGCTCGTAAGCGGCATCAGTCCAATATAGACCGGTGTATCCAAATGCTTTGTGGCTTCATGGACTGCCAAAAGCATCTTTTCTGAGTAGACCGGCTGGGTAATAAAATAATCTGCACCGGCTTTGATTTTCTTTTCCATCCTCAAGACAGCCTTATCAATGGAACGCACATTTGGATTGAAGGCAGCACCGATGGAAAAGGCGCCTTTTTGGCCTAAATCTTTACCAGAGTAGGAGAGTCCTGAATTGAACTGTTTGATCATCTCTATTAATTCAAAGGAAGAAACATCAAAAACAGAAGAGGCTCCGGGAAAATCACCCACACGGGCGGGGTCTCCGGTAACCGCCAAGACATCATGAAGGCCAAGGGTATGCAGCCCCATTAAATGCGACTGCAGCCCTATAATGTTTCGATCACGGCAAGTAAGGTGCACGAGCGGCCGCATTCCTATCTTTTCTTTTACCAGATGGCCGATAGCGGCATTTGAAATTCTTGGTGATGCAAGTGAATTATCCGCCAGTGTCAGGGCATCGATTCCTGTTTCTTTTAAAGCTTTCGCACCTTCAAAAAAGCGGGTCGTATCAAGTTTCCGCGGAGAATCCAGCTCGACAATCACAGAAGGACGTTCTTTTACTAAATCATGAAGTGGAGCTTCTGGCCTTTTAACATCTACTGGAGCGACCAAAACTCTGGTTTTTTTCGCGGCTATTTGCTTATCCGTTATTGGCTGTAATCCTTTTAACTCATCAGCTAATGCTTCAATATGTTGAGGGGTGGTTCCGCAACAGCCGCCAATTAACCTGACGCCCTGATCACGGAAGCTGCGGGCGGATTTCCTGAAATATTCTGGGTCTCCCTCATAATGGAATTTTCCATCTGTGTAAGCTGGCAAACCAGCATTTGGATACGCAGATAAGAACGCTTTTGCCGGAAGCTCAATTTGTTCAAGGCTTGAAATCATATGGTGGGGACCTAATCTGCAATTAAGCCCGACAATATCGGCACCTAGCTCCTCCAGTCTATCGAAAACTTCCTGAAGAGGGGTCTGGTCTTGCATGATGCCAATTTCCTGGAGAGACACCTGGGCAATGATCGGCAAATCTGTTTCCTTTCTGGCAATTTCAAGTACTGTCTCGATTTCTTCCATATCGTAAAAAGTTTCAAGCAACAGTCCGTCCACGCCTTCAAGAAGCAGGCAATAGAGCTGCTCCCTGAAGCTTCTCCTGATCTCTTCGATGGGGATGGCCGAGGGCCTGATTCCGCGATTGCCTCCCATCGTGCCAAGGACATATGCTTCGCTTCCAGCAGCCTGACGCGCGAGCCGGACGGCAGCGCTGTTGATTTCCTTCACCTGGTCTTCAAGTCCATATCTTTCGAGTTTTATATAATTGGCAGCATAAGTATTTGTCTGGATCAGGTCGGCTCCAGCGTTCATATAGGCTTTATGGATTTTTACAATCGCTTCTGGCTGAGAGAGATTCAACTCTTCGAAACAGGTACCACTTCCGTAGGAATGGAGGAGGGTACCGATTGCACCATCCGCTATCAAAATTTCATTTTCCATTCGTTTCAGGAAACTCATGATAATCCCTCCCTATATGCAGCTGCCGTTTCTAATCCGTACAAAGCCTGTTGAAAATCAGAAATCAAGTCATCAGCGTTTTCAAGCCCCACTGAAAGCCTGAGAAGACCATCACCTATTCCTCTTAGCTTGCGTTCCTCCGGCGGCATCGCTGCGTGTGACATTTTTGCAGGATAAGAGAGGATAGACTCTACAGCCCCAAGGCTGACTGCAAAAACCGGTAACTTAACGGAATCAATAAATCCAGGAAGGAGGCCTTCATTTCCAAACTCAAATGAAAGGACAGCTCCTGGACCACCCGCCTGCTGGGATTGAAGATCCGACTGTGAATGACTTGCCAGTCCAGGATAAAATACATTTTTGATCAAAGGCTGGCCTTTTAGAAATTGTGCAATCTTTCTAGCACTGTCCTGGGATTGGTTCATTCTTACAGATAATGTCTTAATTCCTCTCATCACCAGCCAGGCATCCTGGACTCCGAGGACCGCGCCGAAGGAGTTCTGAAGTGAATATAGCCTGTTTGCCAATTGCTCATCCTTTACAACAGCCAGGCCAGCAACGGTATCACTGTGGCCGGACAGAAACTTTGTGGCGCTATGAAGCACGATATCGGCTCCTAAATCCAATGGCCGCTGCAGGTAGGGAGTCATGAAGGTATTGTCCACAAAAGTATATGCTCCGTGCTTTTTGGCAATTGAGCTAAGTGCACGAATATCCGTTATTTTTAACAACGGGTTGGAAGGTGTTTCTGCATACAGCAATGCAGTGTTAGGGCGGACAGCCTGTTCCACGGCATCCAGGTCTGTCATGTCCACAAACGTATGTTCAATTCCAAAACGATTCAGAACCTGTGTTACCATTCTGTATGTACCACCATAAACATCCTCGGTGATGACCACATGATCTCCCTGCGAAAGCAGCATAAATGCAGTTGAAATCGCAGCCATTCCTGATGAAAAGGCAAATCCCCTTACACCGCCCTCCAATTCAGCGATTATATCCTCGAGTGCTTCTCTGGTAGGGTTGAGGCTGCGGCTGTAATCATATTTTCCAAAGTGATCAATCGAAGGCTGATGGTAGGTAGAAGCATGCTGGATTGGAACACTCACTCCGCCAGTTGCAGGATCCACCTTATATTTATTATGCAGCAGCTGGGTTTCGAAGGTATATGGTTGGCTCATTTAACTTTAGCCTCCTCGTATGCCTTTTTAAAAGCCGCTTCCAGATCATCAATTAAATCTTCGTGATTCTCAATTCCAACAGAGAATCGCAGGAGCCTATCACAAACACCTGTTTTTTCACGGACTTCTGCAGGTATATCCGCATGTGTCTGAGTAGCCGGGTAGGTAATGAAACTTTCAACGCCTCCAAGACTCTCAGCAAAAGTGATTGTGGATAGATTTTTCAAAAATGGATTGACGATGGCAGGAGACTGTACTCGGAATGAAATCATTCCGCCTCTGCCTGGATAAAGGACATCCTTTACAGAATCATGATTCTCCAAGAATTCAACCAGTGCTCTGGCATTCCGCTCATGCCGCTCCATCCTTAATGACAATGTCTTCATGCCGCGCAGAAGTAGCCAGGAATCGAAAGGGCTCAACACCGCTCCGCCCCCATTATGATGCAGGGAGAGGGAATCACAAATTTTTTCACCCCTCGCAACAATCAAACCTGCAAGCACATCATTATGGCCGCCAAGATATTTCGTGGCACTGTGGATCACAATATCTGCGCCTGAAGTCAAAGGCTTTTGGAGAAGGGGAGTGTAGAAGGTATTATCCACGATCAGCAGTATCCCGTTCTCTTTGGCAATCTCCGCAATGGCCTGGATATCAGCCAGTTCCATCAACGGATTTGTCGGCGTTTCCACAAACAGCGCCTTCGTATTTTGGTTGATGGCTTGTTTGATTTCATTTAAATTCGACATGTCCGCATACGTACTATGTAATCCCCACTTTTTGAACCCCTGCTCAAGTAGTCTGTAAGTACCTCCGTACAAATCTTTTGAGACAATCCATTCATCTCCAGACTGGAATAACGTAAGAATCGTCCAAATTGCCGCCATTCCCGAGCTGCAGGCATATCCTCGGTCACCTTCTTCAAGATCGGCAATCGCCTTTTCCAAAATTTCGCGAGTCGGGTTGCCGGTGCGAACATAATCATAACCGCTGGACTGGCCGATCCCTTCGTGACGGTACGCTGTTGTTAAATAAATAGGAGGATTGACTGCACCAGTTGCAGATTCACTTCGATTGCCAAGCTGTGCTAACTTCGTATCAATTTTCACCAATATACTCACTCCTTAATTTTTCGGCAGGAGGCAGGAGGCAATGTTTGTTTTAAATCCTCGCATTTAAACTAGTAAACTACCAGCGTAATTGCGAAAATAAAAATTAAAAACAAAAAAGCCTTCTAAAGAAGAAGACTTTTAAAATATTAGCCAACTTCTTATCTGCCAAGTTTTTAAAAACTTGCTGGAATTAGCACCTTTTCAACAATGTTGAAGGTTGCTGAAGCTTCATAGGGCCAGGACCCTCAGCTTCTCTCGATAAGATTAAATAAAATTGAATTATTAAATTTCTCTAAATATTAACGCTGTTATAGAAGATTGTCAATCATTTATTTAAAGCGGTGAAGTAATTGGGGGAAAATCACGGCGGTATGATGACCATCAAAAGCGTTTATCGATTATGACTTGTATCACAAAAAGGATTTTGTCTTAATTGGAGGATTATTAGGGATAACAGGGAGGATTGGTAACCTAAAATTCAGCAATTCTATAAAAATGAGCACCACAAGTGGTTATGGGTGACCAAAAGTTCAGGATATCTTTAAAAGAGGGCACCAATGCGGCTTTGACCTCAATCGGAAAGTAACTGCATTTCAAAAGAGATACATAACAAAGACTGGCTCTCTTAAAACAAGAGCCAGTCTGACTGAATATCAAGCTATTAATTTATTCCTACTGCTTCAAAAGCTTTATTGACTGCATCGACCTCTGGAGAAGTTGACCCATAAAGGTCTTTAGCAGCTTGTACAGCTCCTGCACGTGCCTGGCTGAAGTTTGTTGAAGATGTGTAATAAACTGTGTTTGCACGATAGAAGATTGCACCCATTTTTTCAGTACCGACTCCTGAAACCGTCACACCGTAATGTGTGCCGCCCTGGCTAAGAAGGTAGGCTGCTTTGTTGATAATTCCGCTGTTTGTGTGGACTCCGCCATTATCAGAAGTTCCAGTATAACGCTTGGAATAGTGATCAGGGTCGCCGTATTTAGTTGGGTCGCTCATTGAGCGCAGCGCGTCACCAGCCGTGTTAGGTGTGTAGATGTCCTCGCCGATTTCGAAATCAGGATTTCTGTTGTCATGGAATTCAGCGAGTGTGCCGAAGATATCGGAAATCGCTTCGTTCAGTGCGCCTGATTCGTACTGGTAAACCAGATCAGAACTGAAATCTGTCACAGCGTGAGTCAATTCATGCGCCACAACATCAAGACCTCCGGAAAGAGGGATGAAGGTTGTGCCATCACCGTCCCCGTAAACCATTTGCTGTCCGTTCCAGAAAGCATTGTTGTAACTTCTGCCATAGTGAACTGTGGATTTCAGTGCTGCTCCTTTGTTGTCATACGAATTCCGGCCAAACTTGTTTTTATAGTAATCATATGTCAGACCTGCATAATAGTGAGCATCCACTGCTGCACGATCATATGATGCATTCAAATTATTGTCCGCATCGGCCCAAAGGGTACCAGGAGTTAGTTGACGGTTTTTAGCATCGTATGTGAAAACGCCGTTTCCACGAGTATTGTCCTGCAGGTAATAAGAACCATTTGAAAGTAGAGTGTTCAATGATTTCTGGTCACCCAGTACTCCGACACCAGATCCAACGGTATTTGTACCAGTTAAAGATGGATTGGTTTTGCCGGCAGTATGAATCGCATTGTACTTATTGATAATTTCGCCTGTTACTGCATTGATAAAGTACTGGTAATTGCCTGGTTCCGGACTGAGGAAGTTCAATGTTACATGATAGGCATACACAGCCTGATCCTCTGCAGGATAAACAACCAATTCAGCAGATGGAGCTGCTTCGTAATCTGGTTTGAAGCCAAGATCTTTTTCGGCTGTTGCGATGGCGTCTCTCTGTGACTTCTTATTTGAAGCCTTTACCAGTTTTTCGCCCAATCCTTTGCTGACAGTACCACTGAAGACTTGAAGGACTCCAGCTTCATCCACTCTCGCTGCCTGGTTAGCTCCCCAAACAGGTACACCATTGTATACTTGCTGCAGGCGGACTACATCTCCGCCAAGCTGATCTGCTTCTTGTGATTTGACTATGAAACTATCATTGGCACTAAGGCTATATTTACCTTTAGAAGCTTTCAAATAGCCACGAACAACATCCTTAGCTGCTTTATCGGATGGGTTTGTAAGTTTGCCTGCAACAAACTCTTGTGTTCCATGGCTCTTTGTGAACTTCTTGGATGCTGAATCTTCCGAAGGTGCTGCAAAGCCCGAAGCTGCAACCAATCCGCTCAAGGCCAAGCTTGCTGTTAAACTTAATGAAACGACTTTCTTCTTCAAATAAACTCCTCCTAAAATCAAATTCTAGCTACTAGAAATTAGTAGATTATCATAGTTATACTCTAGTTATCTGAAGATTACAATAATTAAGTCTAAAAATGTCGAACCATTATGTTGGGAAAATTTTAGGGGAGGTGTTGAAGCTTTGACAGGAAGCTTCCTATTTAAATAGTAGCAAGACAGGAGATTTTCGCTTAAGGTGTTCCGATTTTCGTAGGGCGGGCCCTGAGCATCCTAAGAGGGTTTACTCCTGCCAGGTTTCCTCTGACCAGCTAAGCTCGAAGAACATTGAATTTGCATCCTCGAACCTGCCCATGCAGGATAAAAAAGAGTTTATATTTTCGGAGGAATCTTTAAGCTTTCCACTATAATCAACAGGAGAAAAACAACGTTAGAATTTAACAGAGGTTTATTCGAAAAAAAGAAGTCAGAATTTATTGACTAATCAACTAATATATTTTTATTATTAAGTTGTAGTACCAACTCACAAAAAGGGAGGGTTACATGAATGAATTCTTTATGGTTAGCTGTAATCGGAATGATTGTGTTTGCGATTGGCTATCGCTTCTATTCTAAGTGGGTAGCTGAAAAGATTTATCGCCTTGATCCAAACTACGTCACACCGGCACATCAATATTCTGACGGAGTCGACTTTGTTCCGACAAAGAAAATGATTTTGTGGGGTCACCATTTCACTTCTGTGGCCGGAGCCGCACCAATTGTAGGGCCGGCAATCGCCGTATATTGGGGCTGGCTGCCTGCATTCTTGTGGGTAACCTTAGGTACCGTCTTTGCAGCAGGTGTGCACGACTTTGGAACACTGGTCCTATCTGTCAGGAATAAGGGGCAATCAGTAGGTACTATCACAAACAAACTGATTGGCAAACGTGCAAAAATCATGTTCTTATTCATTATTTTAATTCTTGTTTTGATGGTCAACGCCGTTTTTGCATGGGTAATAGCCAACTTATTTGTCAGCTTTCCCGCAAGCGTCCTGTCAATATTCCTGCAAATCCCGCTTGCAATCTGGATTGGCTATGCTGTTTATAAAAAGAAAAAAGGGATGCTTCTGCCTTCCTTGGTTGCACTTGTCGTCATGTATGGAGCAGCCGTTCTTGCCAGTCGTGTTCCAGCATTGCAAATCGATCTAGTGAAATACTTCGGCGGTGCCGACAATACCTTAATGTTCGGTTTAAGCGGCGTATCAATGGCATTCTTTGTATGGATAATTGTCCTGATGGTTTATGTTTACATTGCTTCAACCCTGCCGGTCTGGAAGCTTCTGCAGCCTCGTGATTATATCAATTCACATCAGTTGGTTGTAGGCTTATTCATCTTATATGCAGGCCTTGTTTTTCTTCAGCCTGATGTTACTGCTCCAGCAATGAATGCAGCGGCAACGGATGTGTCCTGGTTTCCATTATTGTTCATTACGATTGCTTGCGGAGCCATTTCTGGATTCCATGGACTTGTTTCTTCAGGGACATCATCAAAGCAACTGGAAAAAGAAACTGACGCCCGCTTTGTTGGCTATGCAGGTGCAGTAGGTGAAGGTATCCTTGCCTTGATCGCCATTATTTCAGTTGTCACCGTCTTTGCAACTAAAGCTGACTTCAGTGCTGCATATTCAAGTTTTGCTGCTGCAAGCTCTGGAGGTCTTGGCAATTTCATCAATGGTGCTGCCCAGCTTGCGACTGGAATCTGGATTCCTGCGGATATCGCAAGGACAATAGTATCCATTATTGTGGTAAGTTTTGCTGCAACCACACTTGATACTTCAGTAAGATTGATGCGGTACATCATTGCTGAAATTGGAAGTGAATACAATGTTCAGGCTCTGACAAATCCTCATGTTGCCACTACCGTTGCAGTTGTTTCCAGTGCGGCGCTAGTATTACTGCCAAAAGGGCCAAACGGGTTCGGTTCAGGTGGATATTTATTGTGGCCACTGTTCGGAACAAGTAATCAGCTTCTAGCTGGAGTCAGCCTGCTGCTTGTTTCCATCTGGCTGAAGCGGCAGGGACGAAACTATCTTGTCACCTTCATTCCAATGGTATTCGTCTTCTTCATGACCCTTTGGGCTATGATTCAGCAGGTAGTATTTCAGTGGTCTGGATATGGAAGCAGCGAGTTGAATATGCTGCTTTTCGGAATTGGCGGCTTGATTTTAATCTTTGTTTTCTGGATTATCCTTGAAGCTATTACAGCCTTCAGCAGAAATAATCCACCGCCATTGACAAAGGAAATGTAAGCATAAGGAGGCCGGGTAACCGGTCTCTATTGTTATTTTTGCAAGGAGGAGATTTAATGGGGGTTTTGGAACAATTCAAACGTGCACTAGCTCTGTATGATGAGATACTCAAGCTGCCGCACAGAACGGAGATTGCAAGGGAATTAAGGGACGAGGAGGATTTATTTATGCTGCTTTGCTTTTCAGAATTGTTGGGACTCCCAAATCCTGCTTTTTACTATACCCTTGAACTCTACCCCGTCATCATTGAGAGATTCCATGATTGGCATCTGAGGGCAGGGATGGAGAAGTCCCCTCTGGATGGAATACGTTGTTGTTAGGAGGAGTTTTTATGAATATGCTGGAAAAGAAAATTTATTTCATCGGCGGAAAAGGCGGGGTTGGCAAAAGCACAACTTCAGCGGCAATGGCGCTTTTTCTCGGCCAAAAAGGAAAAAAGGTCCTTCTTGTTTCAACTGATCCCGCCCATAATACCGGGGATTTATTCCACAAAAACTTCAGTGGCGGTAAAATTGAAAAAGCAACGAAAAATCTTGATGTACTGGAGATTGACTCGGAACAGGAGTCAAGAAATTATATAAATGGAGTAAAAGTGAATCTGAAAGGTATGGTCAAAGCGACCATGCTGGATGAAGTGAACAGACAGATCGATATGGCAGCCGCTTCCCCGGGAGCAGAAGAAGCAGCATTATTTGATAAGATCACTTCGCTGATTCTTGAGGAAATTGCAAACTATGATGCTATCGTGTTCGATACAGCGCCAACAGGTCATACTATCAGGCTCCTAACCCTCCCTGAATTGATGGGTGTCTGGATGGACGGGCTGTTGGAACGGCGTAAAAAAGCGAATGAGAATTATGCACAGTGGATGAATGATGGGGAAATCAGAGAGGATCCATTATATGAAAAATTGAATGAACGGAAAAATCGCTTCAAGCGTGTCAGGGAAATCCTTCTTGATGAAACACAAACAGAGTATATATTTGTTTTGAACGCTGAACGTCTGCCAATTCTTGAAACCGGAAAGGCCATCGAAACATTGCATCAGCATGGAATCCATGTGAATACGATCGTGGTCAATAAAGTCATTCCCAGGGAAGCAGATGGCAGGTTCATGGAACAAAGAAGGACAAACGAAAAATTGTATCTGGATGAAATAAAAGAGAAATTTGAACATAAGAGACAGATTTTCCTTCCGCTCCTTGAACACGATATTTCATCTTTGGACATCCTGGAACATATTTCAGCTCTTTTAGGAAAGCAGATTGAAACTTTATATATCCATCATAATCATTAGCGTTTTCCCTTCCATATTTAGGGTTATATAACTACATGGATAATTATTGAAGCAAAAAAGAACTAAAACTATTGCTATAGAGAAAGGGGCTCGCAGAGTGAGACGGATTTTTCCCGGTTCGATTACATCATATAGCCAATTCGGGCATTTGAAAGTCCCCAAAAGCATTAAAAATGTTTGCCCGGTTTGCAAAGAGAAGGTTGAATTTATCCTCAAGTCGACTTATCAAAGCAGCAAACATGGATTGATGACTGAAAGTGCCTGTCCTTCGTGTAAAAATAGTGTTCCGTTTATCATCATTACAAAGGGAAACGACACGCATCTTGATGTGTACATATATGACCCACAACGTTCGACTGACGCGTTAAGCCAAATCGAACATATCCCGGGGATGCCGGAAGAGTTAATCCGGGCTTATAAGTCCGCCGTCAGCGTCTATCTTTCGAAAGAAAATGCGGCGACCGCTGTATTGGCTAAGAGGGTACTGGAAAATGTATTAAAAAACTTTTTAGCAGAAAAAGCGAATGGCCAGCCCCTTGACAAGCAATTCGAAATACTGCCGGAACATATCAATTTAGTAAAGTCTGTAACGTCATTAAGTCCTTTGATGGCATCAGATAAAGGACTTCATCGGATGCTCGAGCTTGAAGCAGAGATGGATGATGAAATGGCAGAATTAGTAATGGATCTACTGGAAAATTTGATTCAATACCTGTTTGTATTACCGGGAAAAATAGAGATGACCAGAGAACAAATTGAAAAGAAATTGACTTGACTTGTGGCAGCTTCCGGATGGGGCTGTTTTTTTATATTCAACATCAGGAACTATTTTGATATAGTAGGAGGGATTAAAGGGGGAGCAGCAGTGAATCATAAAAAAACGGTGAAAATATTACTCGCCATCCTTATGGCTTATTTTATTTTGCCAAATCTAGTTTCAGCTCATAATGGTTCACGAGATGAACTTGGTGGGCATTTCCGTAATGCGGATTGCACCTATTTCCTTCATGAACCAACTTCATTGGCGAAAAGTGCAGCAAATATAGATGAACTGATCCGTCTGATACAGGTGTATAACAATAATTCCGGTTGTGCCGATGGGTTGAGTGAAGGAAAGATCGATCTGGAGGGATATACTTTTCAGGGAGAAGGAGGAGCGGCTTCAAAACCAACTGAAAACTCGGTTCCTAAAGCAGCACTTGCAACTGGCAAATTGCAAATTGGCAAAACGTATGAAGCAGAATTAAAAGATTGTACTGACGGGGATACCGCCGTCTTTACGATCAACGGAAAAGACTATAAAACTCGTTTTCTATACATAGACACTCCAGAAAGCACAAGGACAAAGGAGCCGTTTGGACATGAGGCTGCTCAGTATACCTGTTCCTTTTTAAAACAGGGGGAAATCACACTAGAAACTGATGGCTCCAGCCTGTTCGATAAATATGAACGACTTCTGGCCTGGGTTTGGGTAGATGACAAACTTCATCAGGAAGCAATCACGAAAGCAGGTCTTGTAGAAGACTTTTACGATTACGGCAGCTATAAATACGAAAACCGGATCTGGTCAGCGATGGAGTTTGCAAAAGAAAACGGAAAAGGAATGTATGCCGGGGAAGGAAACACATCCCGCCCAAAAGATTCTGCAGACGATTCACCCAAAGGGCAGGAAAGCGAAAATAGTGAAGGGACAAAAGATGCTGACGAGCTAAATTGTGGATTTTTAAGCGGCCTTTTGTTCGCACTGTTATTTTACCTGACAGTCCCATTCAAGAAATCCCTAGGAAAGCCAACACTGATCGCCCACCGAATGTGGGGTGAAAAATGGTGGCTTAACCTATTGCTCGGAATTCTTTACGCATTATTGTGCTACATAACATTACTTTTATTGCTTGTGGAATTACTCCCTCTTCTAAAAAGTAATAAGCGCAGACGGTCATGACGGACAAATATCTCCGGGATTCTCGCAAAACTGTCCGTCATTGAGGGCATGATGGACAAAAAACTCTAGGATACTCACAAAACTGTCCGTCATCGAGGGCATGATGGACAAAAAACTCCGAGATACTCGCAAAACTGTCCGTCATCATAATGTTGACGGACAGTTTAATAAACTTTTAAAAAGAACCTCCAGCTCTTAAACACATTATTGATTATTATCATCCTGCGAAAGTAGCATATTCTCAATGTCCTCATTGGTTGGCGGTGTTTCTGGTTTCAAAAAATGAGTGAGCTTATCTATTTTTCTATGTAATCTTACGATATCAATCAAAATCAGCAGCAGTAACACAATTATTATCCAAGACATCGTTACCTCCCCCTTCTATAATTTCTAATATAAGGTAAATATTATGGAATGGATAGGCTAAAATGGATAAAGTTTGCGCTGGTCACTGGTTTATAATACTATTTTAATGACTATTTATGGTGGTGTTGCAGTGGAAATTACCAAGCATTTATTAATGAATCTTTCACTTCTTCTTGTCCTTCTTTTTTTTACGCAGTTAATCATGGAAAGGCAAGTGAAAGAAGAAAGTCGAAAAAATCTTGAATTAGTCTATTTCGTTATTGCCATTTTTACATGTTATATTTTTTCAGTGCAGGTCCAGGATGGTATCAGCTTTGACCTTCGCCAGGTGCCAATGATCTTAGGGAGTCTATATGCCGGCCATAGCTTTCTGTTTGCAGGTCTAACCATATTGATGAGAGGGTTTTTAGGGATTAATGATGGGTTTTGGATATCGGTCTTGGTGTTTACCACTCTTGCTTTCATTTTAAAATGGATGCATTCGTGGTTTAACAGGCTTACCATCAATCAGCGCGTCGGTGTATCAATCATTTTGACTGTCATGACTTCGTTCGTTTTGATGCAAATGGTGACGGTGGTCAATCAACCTATCAGGCACCCTGAAGCTTGGCTCAGCTTTATTTTGATCCCGGCGCTTACATCTGGCCTGGTCAGTTATTCAATTGAAACCATCAAGCAAACATTGATCATTCGCCAGCGGCTTGCGAAGGCTGATAAAATTGAGGCTGTCAGCCATCTGAGTGCAGCTATTTCCCATGAAATCCGCAACCCTCTTACAACGGTAAAGGGATTCCTGCAGCTTCTCAGCGAACAGGATTATCCTGATGAAAAGAAGAAAGAATTCATCCATATTGCAGTCGAGGAACTGAATCGCGCAGAAGAAGTCATCAATGATTATCTTACTTTTGCCAGGCCAGCGTTTGAAAAGGTCGAAGAAATCGACATAGAAAAAGAATTGAATCAAGTACTTAACGTGTTGAACCCGCTCGCTAATCTTAACGGTGTGGAAGTCAAGAAAAAATACACTTCAGGTTTGACGATTTCGGGGGACCGGTCAAAGTTTCAACAGGCATTCATCAATCTGATAAAAAATGCCCTTGAAGCGATGCCAAATGGAGGAGAATTGACAGTGCAGACCTTTCCTACAGGAAGTGTTGTCCATATTCTCGTCAAGGATACGGGAATTGGAATGACCAACGAACAAATCACCCGCCTTGGTGAACCATACTACACAACAAAAGGCCAGCAAGGAACAGGTCTGGGAATGATGGTGACATTCAGCATCATTCGGGCAATGAAGGGGAAAGTCGAAATAAAAAGCCAGGTCGGCAAAGGGGCGACTTTCCATATGCGTTTTAATCATTTTGAGAATAAGCCTGATTAGATTAAATCGGCTCAATACAGCCGATTATGAAGGAGTTGATTTTCCTGAAGGAAAAAGCCTGCCAGAAAACCTGGCAGGCTTTTAACGTTGGATGATTTTCCTGACAACATTCTGAAGATTTCCTTCGGTTGTAATATCCGAAAAGTTAATTCCGAGCTGTACCGCCGTTTGAGCGACTTCCGGCCGGATGCCTGTTACAATTGTTCGCACCCCAATCAGTTTCAAGGCGTCCATTAATTTAAAAATCTCATGGGCGACCATAGTATCTACCATCACGACCCCTGAAAGGTCGAGGATCAGCGAATTGATTTTGGCATCAATACTCTGGGTTAGCGTAGATTCCATCAAGCCTTTTGCTCTGGTTGTATCGATTTCTCCGATTAATGGCAGAAGGCCAACTTCTTTTGTAAGGGTTATGACAGGTGCACTTAACTCCTTGATCAAAGTTGCCTGGGAGGCAAGCCGGTTCATGAGAATTTCCATGAAAACGATAATAAAGGTTTCAAATACATAATCAAGCGTATAATTCAGCTTTTTTTCCCAGGTAAAGACATCATCCAAGGTAATTTCCAGATCCGTCTCTCTGACAAACTTTTGCACATACTCCCAATAGACGCGCCGGAATACACCTGAATTCCAGGCAACTTCCGTCAAGTCTGTTTTGGACTTGATCCGATCTGAAGCAGTCTGGCTCGTCCAAGCCGAAATGGTCTCCTTCATCTCTTCCTCGGTCTGGTAAAGCGACTTAGCCACCAGGCGTACATAATTCGAATTTTGTTCCATTACCCTGTTCATGATTTCAGGCGGAGCATCAGCAGAGTAATCTGAGCCTGTTATGATCCGCTGGCGTTTTAGCCAATCCTGGGTGAAGTCTGCAGCATTATCCACCAAAAACTGGTATAACGCCATTGTTTTTTGATCCATTTCAATCCCTGCTTTATTTAATATTGGATAACTCTATTCTTCAAGACTGCTTCCTAAAAGTCAAATTTCAATGTTTTCATTTACGGTGGTAGATGGCTTGATCATCTGTTAAAATCAAACAAGAACGCTAGTTCGCATATGTTTCCTTAATTTGAGTGCGCACTAAATTTTTGTGTTTGATATAATAATAGCATTCAAATTACACACTACAAAACAAGAGATATAGATAAGGAAATTTTACTAGGGGGAGGATGAACATGAAATTTATTCATACAGGTGATTGGCATCTTGGAAAGCTTGTCCATGGCATCTATATGACAGAAGACCAGCGGGAGGTATTGAATCAATTTGTTGATCTTGTTGCTGAGGAACAGCCTGACGCAGTTGTGATCGCTGGGGATCTATATGACAGATCTGTTCCGCCGACTGATGCAGTTGAGCTGCTCGATGAAATTCTTTTCAGGATCAATGTCGAGTTGAATACGCCAGTAGTAGCGATAGCAGGGAACCACGACAGTGCAGAACGACTGTCATTCGGCAGCTCATGGTACCGTCATAATCATTTTTACCTTACTGGCAAATTGACCAATGATTTTAACCCTGTACATATCAACGGGGTCAATTTTCATCTGATTCCGTACGCTGAACCCGGTGTAGTGCGCCACCTGCTTGGCGATACTTCGATCCATTCCCATCAGGATGCTATGAAAGCACTTATCGGTAAAATAGAAGAAAACCTGAATCCGAACGAACCGAATGTTTTTGTCGGACATGCTTTCGTTCTTGGAGGGGATTCCTGTGACTCTGAACGCGCGCTTTCAGTAGGTGGTTCTGGCTGTGTGACACAGGATTTATTTGATCCATTCTCGTACACGGCACTGGGGCACCTACACAGTCCTGATGCGATAAAACATGACAAGGTCAAATACTCCGGATCACTCTTAAAATATTCGTTTTCAGAGGCGAAACAGCGAAAGTCTGTCTCAATTGTCGAAGTGAATGATAATGGAAGCTTCGAAATGAGATATAAGAGCCTCAAACCCAAGCAGGATATGCGTGAATTGGAAGGACATCTTGAACAGCTTTTGGACCCTTCTTTTTATGAAAAAGAAAACACAATGGATTATTTGAAAGTGACTTTGCTGGATGACGGAGCGATGATTGACCCAATGGGCAAGCTGCGCCAGGTCTTTCCTAATGTCCTGCATCTTGAACGAAAAATCGAATCCATCGACCAGAAGCACAGGCAGCGCTTCACCTCCATCAGGGAAGAAAAAAAATCCGAGCTTGAGCTTTTTGAACAGTTCTACAAGGAAATGACGACTAGTGAATTCACTGAGGAGAAGCGCGGTATCATGACTGACGTGATTGGTAAAGTGTTAAAAGAGGAGGGACAGAAATGAAACCTCTTAAACTGACGATGCAGGCTTTTGGCCCATATGCCGGTACGGAAACGATTGATTTTAAAGAGCTCGCAAACAGGACAATGTTTGTCATTTCCGGTAAAACTGGTGCCGGGAAGACAACGATATTCGATGGTATCAGTTATGCGATTTATGGAAAGGCAAGCGGGGAAGACAGGAATGGCCCTGACTTGCGCAGCCAGTTCGCTGATGATGATGTCCTCACTGAAGTCTCCCTCGATTTTTCCTTGCGCCAAAAGACATACCGGATCACGCGGTCCCCGCAACAGGAGAGGAAAAAGAAATCTGGGGAAGGAACAACCACCGTCGGAGCAAAGGCAGAGCTTTATCTGATCGACGGAAATGGTGATATCCAGCTGCTGGCTTCCAATGTTCGTGAAGCAGATGAAAAAATAAAGGAAATTATGATCATTGACAGCAACCAATTCCGCCAAATCCTGATGATTCCGCAGGGAGAATTCCGGAAGCTGCTGACTTCTGACAGCAAAGAAAAAGAAGTCATCCTGCAAAGGTTATTCCATACTGAAATTTATAAAAGAGTGGAAGAAAAATTAAGAGAAGAAGCAACACTCTTAAAAAAGACGGTAGAGGACCAGGTAGAAAAAAGGAACGCTCAGCTGCGAAGCATTAAAGCAGTTGAAAACGATGAGCTCAAAGAACTGATTGATGCTGGTAGTGTGAATGACACCCTTATTCTTCCGCTTTTGAAAAACGAAATCGATGCTATGGAGAGCAAGCTTCGGGAACTTGCTAAGGACCGTGAAAAGCTTCAAAAAGACCGCGATCAAATGCAGCAGCGCTTGTTCGAGGCCGAAGCCACTTTGAAACAGATTCAATCCCTTGATACCTTGAAAACAGCGAAGGAAAAACTGGAATCCCAGCAATCCTTGTTTGCAGAAAAAGAAACGCAGACTGTACTTGCCAAAAAAGCTGCCCTGCTCGATGCCCAGGAACAGCTTTGCCACAGGCTGAAGGCAGATTTTGATTCAATGACGAACCAGGTCTCACAGATAACCCAGCGAATTGGACAGTTATCAGGGAAACTGAAAGAGGCTGAACAGGAAAACCAAAGACAAATTGAACGTGAACCTGAGAGAACAGCTGCAGCAGAACAAGTGAACCTGCTTAAGAATATGAGAGAAGAAGTCCTGGCATTTGATAGTACCGATTCCAGGGTCAAGGAAATGAAAGCATCCCTTGATTCCAAAAAGCAGGAACGTGAAAAGGGTGAACATTCCCTGAAGACAGCAGAAGAGCGTCTAAAGGTTCTGCAAATGGAGAAAGAAGAGGCGGAAAAGGCTCAATTTACTTTTCTTGAGAATGACCGGCAATTAGAAAAGCTGCTGCGCGAGTTGGACAAGCTAATTAAATTTAAAATCCAGACTCAGAAAACTCAAATGGCACAAACAAATTATGAAAAAAACAGAGGACAACTTAACCAGGCTGTTGCTCATCACAATGATGGAAAAGCCGCAGCAGAAGAGCTGGAGCAAAAGTGGCTGCATTCCCAGGCGGCCGTTTTGGCCGGGAAACTGCAGGAAGGCAGTGCCTGCCCGGTCTGCGGATCCAAACATCATCCGGTTCCTGCAAGAGCAAGCGAAGGCTTCATCCCAAACGAAGAGGATTTAAAAGCCGCACGGGAGAAGGTTTCCGTTCTCGAGAAAGAAAAGAGTACTTTTGAAAAAGCCTTTATTGAAGCAGAAACAACTTTAAGGTCATTAAACGCAAATAGCGACGAATTAATGGCTGAAATCATTGGTTTCCGTCCTGGCTTTGAAATTGATCAGACATCGGATGTCATCCTGATGACAGAGGCTGATATTGAAAAGCTTAAAAAAGAGCAGAATCGACTCTCCATAAAGCAAAAAGAGCTTGAAAAAATCAGAGCAGAAATCAAGAGATATGATGAAGGCAGGGAAAAATTGCAACAGCAATTAAAAGGGCTTGAAGAAGGATTCCAAAAACTAATCATCCAGTATACCGAAAAAAAGACCACGCTGGAGAGAATGACAGACAAAATACCGGAACAAATCCGTTCACTGCAAGCATTCGAAGCAAAGCTTCAATCTGCAGAACTGCAGCAGAAACAGCTTGACCAGGAAATGGAACAGGCCCGAAAGAACTTCCAGGATGCCAGGGAATTGCTAGGGACTGAGAAAGCCCGTCTTGAAGAGGCTGAGAAGCGTTTGAATGAAATCGAAGCGAAGTTGGTCGAAGAACGGGAAACGTTTAAAAACAACATGACAGCCCAGGGATTTGAAAATTACCAGGCATATCACCAGGCGAAGGTCCCTGAGCAGGCAATCCTGCGACTTGAAACAGAAGTAAGAAATTATCGCGAAGAATTGAGATCTGTCAGGGACCGTTTTACAGAACTCTCGGAAATGTTGAAGGATGTTAAAAAGCCTGATCTGGAAACACTTCAAACTAGTTTCGCAGAACTGAATCAAAAGATTAAAGAAGCTGATGAGGCATTCCAGGATCTCAATCTAAAAAAACGTGATAATCAGTCTATTTTTAAACAGGTTATCACATTGAATGAACAAATGAAGCAGCTTGAGGAAAAGTACAAATTAGTCGGTCATCTATTCGAAATCTCCAAAGGACAGAACACTTATAGAGTTACATTTGAACGCTTCGTCCTTGCTGCTTTCCTCGATGATATTCTTCGGGAGGCCAATGTCAGGCTGCATAAGATGACAAGCGGCCGATACAGATTATTGAGGAAAACGGACCGTTCAAAAGGCAATGTTCAAAGTGGTCTGGAACTGCTGGTACTTGATGCTTACACAGGGCAGGAAAGGCATGTCAAGACCCTTTCTGGGGGTGAGAGCTTCAAGGCGGCCCTCTCACTGGCCCTAGGCCTTGCGGATGTGGTACAGAACTACGCCGGCGGAGTTTCGCTTGAGACCATGTTCATTGATGAAGGATTCGGAACGCTTGATCCAGAATCGCTTGATCAGGCAATTGAAGCATTGATCGATATCCAGAGCAGCGGACGCCTTGTCGGCATCATATCTCACGTTCCAGAACTAAAGGAACGAATTGATGCAAGGCTTGAGGTTATCTCTACACAAACAGGAAGCAAAACTCAGTTTATGTTAATGAATTAACAAAGAATACAGCATCTTGAAATAGGTGCTGTATTTTCACGCTTAAAGAAAAGTCTATAAAACTCAGCAAAGCTAAATCAGCTTTTATTGAGCAATCATCAAATATAGTCAGCAGGGAGATAGATCATGGAATTTGGAGTTCAATACCTTTCATTCTACGTTGTGCAGGTAGAAGGCAAAGGCGATCAGGCAGATAAAAGGTACAAGCATTTCCAGACATTGAACGAGGAAGAGTATGAAAATAGTCCTTTAAAAGATTTCCTGGATGGTGAGTTCACAAAAATCGTAAAACGAAAGGTCGAAAGACATCCCAAAACGGATGAAGTTCCGACAAAGATCGGCTACTTCATTGTTGAGGAAGGGCATGACCTTACCTCAAACCCAAACTATAATCTTTTTCACCGGGCACGGTTTGCGGAATCAAAGGATGATTTCCAGCAGGAGAGTGAGAAGTTCGCTATTGCCTATGTGGATACAAGTGCTGTCCGCGGAGGTGCATTCATTGTAGCAAGGGCGAAGCTACGCAAATATTTTGATGATGCGTTTGTTTTCATCCTGAAATGTGACTTCGAACCAAAAGTAGCTTCCATTTCTGATGAATCCACATTGATCCGTCAGGTAGAAATGGCCATTACGACGAAGAATATGAAGTCAATCCAGTATCCTTTCATGCCTGAAGAAGGGATGATCCAGGATAATGAACTTAAAATCAACCAGTCTTCTCATGCACGTTATTTTGAGGATTTTCTGAAATATGTTGAATATGGCCAGTCGATGCCCGAAATCGTGAAAACTCAAGTCATCGAGATGGTCCGCGGCCACATGGAAGATACATTCGAACCGGAAAGTGAAGAGCGTGAGCATCTCGAAAACGCCATGGAAATCTGGGCGGCCAGCGAAAAACGGGAGCTGCAGGAGCGGTTTGAACCAGAACAAGTCATCGAGGCTGCGGCGCAACTAATCGAGCATACACCCGAGCTCGAGTTAAAAATGAAGCTTGATCATGTTTCAGTAAAAGGATTGCTTGCAGACTATGGTGACAGCATTCACCTGGCAAAATTAAATGGAAAATATGTCTTAATAATTGAAGCAGATACAGTTACCTTTGAAAAAGGTTTTTCGCCAGTCGAATTTGCGAAACCTGATGAAATCGGCACAGTAGTTGAAAAAATAAGACAAAAAGGCTAGAGACAAGTTCATAGAATATTGTGGGTATCGATGATTCGATGCTCTTCTTTTTATATTGTCAACCATTCCATTTTATGGGTATACTTGGTAAGTAGAATGATAGAATAAGTTAGTATGAGGTGGCACAGATTGGTCTCTACATATGTGAATTGGGGAGAGTCGAGAGTAAAATTGACCTGGAAAGAAACTAACCAGCTGCCGCCGGTCAATTTGATCACCAGTGTCCACGGTTTTTGCTTTCTTGGAAAAAACCTGCTGTTGGTAAAGCTGAACCACCGTGGCTGGGATATGACTGGCGGACATATTGAGCCTGATGAGTCTCCTGAGGAGTGTTTCAGGCGTGAGACGATGGAAGAGGCCTATGTGGAAGGAGACTGCAGCCTCCTGGGACACGTGATTGTAGATCATAGTGAAAATCTTCATTGGAATGAAAATAGTCCATATCCAAAGATTGGTTTCCAGGTTTTTTACTCAATGAACATTACCGAAATCCATGATTTTGAGGCAGGATTTGAATCAACTGAAAGGATTTTTATTGACCAAAATAGGGTGCAGGAATTTTATCACGACTGGCATGATTTGTATGAACATATTTTAGGCTGTGCCACGAAAAAACGAAACTAAGATAGTAAGGGTGAAATGTATGGATGCAATTAAGCAAAACAGCCGGGCCTGGGACAAGAAGGTTGAAGAAGGAGCTGTTTATACTAAAGCGGTGTCAAAAGACGTGATTGAAAAGAGCCGGGCAGGCGATTGGCAAATCACCGTAACTACCGGAAAGCCCGTACCGCGAAGCTGGTTTCCAGATTCTCTGGCAGGATTGAAGGTACTTTGTCTTGCTTCAGGCGGCGGACAGCAGGGGCCAGTTTTGGCAGCAGCTGGAGCTGATGTAACTGTTGTCGACATTTCTGCAAAGCAGCTGGAACAGGATGAATTCGTTGCAAAAAGAGATGGGCTTAACCTGAAGACACTGCAATGCAGTATGACTGATCTTTCAGCATTCAGTAATGAGGAGTTTGACCTCATCGTCCATCCTGTGGCAAATGTTTTCGTAGAAGATGTAAGACCAGTCTGGAACGAAGCTTCAAGAGTACTGAAAGACAAAGGGACGTTAATTTCTGGTTTCACAAATCCGCTGTTATTCATCTTTGATGATGATGAAGACAGAAAAGGAAACCTGGTAGTTAAAAACAAAATACCAGGTTCGACACTTGATAATTTGACCATTCAGCAAAAAGAAGAATATATCAGATTAAATGAAACAGTGGAATTCTGGCATACATTAGAGGACCAAATACAAGGCCAAATCGATGCCGGAATGATGATTACCGGTTTATACGAGGACGATTTCGGGGGCAGAAGGCCACTGGATGAGTATATTCAGTGCTTTGTCGCTACCAGAGCAGTCAAACTAAACGTATAGTTTTAATAATGCTGCCTTAGAACTTTTCTAAGGCAGCGTTATATTTTTAGAATATTTAGACTAATAGTTGAATATTTCAATATAAACGTTATAATAAAGTTAAAATTACATACCGACCGGTTAGTAGATTATGATAAGGGGGAAGTCAATGAGATTAGCCAACAAAACAGCCATCATTACTGGCGGTGCCAGCGGAATTGGCCGAGCAGCCGCCATGGTCTTTGCAAGAGAAGGAGCGAAGGTTGCCATCGCAGACTTAAATGCAGAAGGTGGGAGGGAAACAGCAAAGCTGATTGAGCACCAGGGAGGAACCGCTTTTTTTTACGAAACCAATGTAAGCGATTCCAACCAGATGCAAAGTCTTATATCCGCGGCTGTGGATTCTTTCGGACAGCTGGATATCCTCTTTAATAATGCCGGCATCGGACATCCTGATGTTAAAAGTGTCGATCTTGATGAAGAAGAATGGGATCGGATCATCGATATTAATCTTAAAGGGGTTTTTCTCGGAATAAAACATGCTGTTCCTCATCTGAAAAAGGCTGGCGGCGGTGCAATCATCAATACATCAAGCCTGCTTGGGCTCAAAGGCCAGAAATATCTCGCTGCCTATAATGCATCGAAAGCAGGGGTAGTTCTGCTGACTAAAAATGCAGCACTGGAATACGGCAGTGACAACATTCGTGTGAATGCCATTGCACCAGGAGTCATCGATACACAAATCATCGAAGGCTGGAAGAATGATGTTAGGAAATGGCCGATCATTTCAAGGGCAAATGCACTGGGAAGAATCGGGACACCTGAAGAGGTTGCGAACGCGGTTTTGTTCCTTGCCTCTGATGAAGCAACTTTTATAACTGGTGCGACGTTGTCAGTCGACGGCGGTGGGCTGACATTTTAGCATAAAATTTATGAATGGAGGAATAGAAATGAGCGAGAAAAACGTCTGGCTTTCCAAGTACCCTGACTCCATTGCAGCCACTATCACTCTGCCTGAAAAATCTTTGCCGCAAATGCTCCGTGAATCTGCAGGAAAGTATCCTCAAAACAATGCACTTTCGTTTTATGGCAGGAAGATCAGCTATGAACAATTATTACAAAGTGCAACACATTTCGCATCAGCACTTCAGAACAGGGGTGTTGAATCAGGTGACAGGGTGGCGATCATGCTTCCAAATTGTCCTCAATATGTTATTTCTTATTATGGCACCCTGACTGCCGGGGCAGTCGTCACCCAGGTTAACCCTATGTCTGTGGAACGTGAGCTGGAATATATCTTGAATGATTCTGGCGCAGAAACAATTGTTGTTTTTGATGCTCTTTATCAAAAAGTCAAAAGTGTTCAGGCATCTACCAAATTAAAGAATATTATAGTAGCCAGCCTCCAGCCTTCTGAGCATAATTTTAGTCCTGACACAAGATTTGAGGCTTTTCTATCAGAAAGCAGCGGCAGGATCTCAGTCGTGGATGTGGATCCTGCCGAGGATGTGGCAGTATTGCAATATACAGGCGGAACGACAGGAAGATCCAAAGGTGCTATGCTGACCCACCATAATCTTCTTGCAAATGTACTGCAGTCACATCAGTTTTTCAAGCATGATATAAAATTTGGAAAAGAGCGTTCCTTGACAGTCATTCCGTTATTTCATGTTTTTGGCATGACCGCTTGTATGAATCTGTCAATCTATACGGGAGCAGAGATCATTTTGCTGCCTCGTTTTGATCTGGAAGAGGTACTTAATACAATTAAAAATGAGCAGCCGACGATGTTCCCGGGCGTCCCGACAATGTATGTTGCGATCACAAACCATCCAAAAGCCGAGGAGTACGGAATCGGCAGCATTGAAATATGCAACAGCGGCAGTGCGCCCATGCCTGTTGAGCTTCTTCGGGAATTCGAAAGGAAAACTGGTTCGAAAATTCTGGAGGGCTACGGCCTTTCCGAAGCATCGCCGACAACACATTGCAATCCAAGTTTTGCCGAGAGAAAGCCAGGAAGTGTCGGAATCGGCATGCCATCAACTGAGTACAAGGTCGTGGACCTGGCTTCCGGGACAGAAGAAGTACCAGTGGGGGAACTAGGGGAAGTAATCATAAAAGGTCCACAGATTATGAAGGGTTATTGGAATATGCCCGAGGAAACAGCAACCACCTTGCGAAATGGCTGGTTATATACAGGAGATATCGCAAGAGTTGATGAAGATGGCTACCTGTATATTGTCGACCGAAAAAAAGACATGATTATCGCGAGCGGCTATAATATCTATCCCCGTGATATAGAGGAAGTACTCTATGAGCACCCTGCCGTACAGGAGGCAGTAGTCATCGGAATTCCTGATGATTATCGGGGTGAAGCCGTGAAAGCCGTCATCGTCCTGAAGGAAGGTAAGGAAGCGGATGAAGCTGGAATCAAGGAGTTTTGCCGAAAGAATATGGCGGCCTATAAGGTGCCTAACGTGGTTGAATTCCGTGATCAGCTGCCAAAAACAAGTGTTGGCAAGATATTGCGCAGGGCTCTGAGAGAGGAATTATTAAAAAGTTAATAACTCCATTGATCTAGAAGGGACAGGGGGTAAAATATGGTATAATTTTTTTATGCAGACTAGTAGGAATGCGAGGACAGCAAAGTGAAAGAGAAAATAACCGAGTACAGCATAAAATTATTCGAAAAAAAAGGCTTCAGTGAAACATCCATCCAGGATATCGTGGATTCAATTGGAGTTACAAAAGGGTCTTTCTATTATTATTTTTCCAGCAAAGAAGAACTTCTGATGGATATCCACCTGAGATATATAGACGAATTGCTCGGCAGACAGGAACAGATATTGGCTGATCAATCGACATGCAAACAAAAATTGTTCGATATCGTCTATATGCTGATCAGCAGCATTAAATCAAAAGGGGCATCAGCAAAAATCTTCTTCAGGGAGATGCGGCATTTAAGTGATGCCAGACTGGCACAGATAATCGCCAAACGGGATGAATTCAGGCTGAACGTGGAACGGCTGATCCGGGAAGGAATCGAAAACGGTGAACTCCGTAAGGATTTAAATCCAGTCATTGTTACCTTTGGTATTCTTGGTGCTGCTAACTGGAGTTATCAGTGGTTTAATCCAGATGGAAAGGTATCTGACAGGGAAGTAGCGGAGATATTTGTCGAAATGATCTTAAAGGGGATCGAGATCAACTGAAGAATAAAATAGGAAGGGGCTTTTATAAGCCTCTTCCCATATCCTTTACATACCAACCGGTCAGTAGGGGGAAAGTGAGGAGAAAAGGATGCAGGAAGTTCAGGTCCAGGCTCGTTTTGGCGAGACGGATGCCTTGGGACATATTAATAATACGAGCTATTTTGTCTATCTTGAAGAGGCAAGAATCCGCTTTTTCGAATCATTGGGCTACAACATGGAATTGGATGATTGGAAGTTCATACTAGCATCAACTAAATGCGATTTTATCAGCCAGGGATATTTTGACCAGCTTTTGACTGTGAAGACATATGTGTCAAGAATCGGGACAAAAAGCTTCCAGCTTGAGCATGACATCGTTTGCTCGCAGACGAATGAGCTGATCGCAAAGGGAAATGCCATCATTGTGCATTATGATTTTAAAAATCAGAGAAGTGAAGTTTTGCCGGAATTGCTCAAAGAAGGATTAAAGAGCTATTTTTTATCCGTTTAAAAAACTGAATATTTTGTATTTTAATTCATTACGGGGGGTGCAAGGTTTGAGGTTCTCAGAAACGGTAGCACTTATTACAGGAGCCGGCAGCGGAATAGGAAAGGCAGCTGCTTCTAGATTGGCTGCAGAGGGGGCAAAAGTGATTTTGGTAGGTAGGACAAAATCAAAGCTTGAAGCAGCAGCTCATGAAATAAACATTGCCCATAAACTCCCTAGAGCAGAAATTTTCCCTGCAGATGTGACCGATGAGGAAGACATCAGTGAATTAGCTGACTATGTTCAAGAACAATTTGGAGACTTGCATGTCCTCATAAATAATGCGGGCGGCTCTGTACATTCAAAAATCATGGACACATCGACAAGCGACTGGGACTTTGTCCAAAATACGAATCTTAGAAGTGTATTCCTTGTTTCAAAAGTATTGGGCAGTTTCATGGCAAAAAAGGCAAGTCTGGAGGAAGGAAAGTTGCAAAGCCGTTCCATAGTAAATGTCGCTTCGTTATCGGGACATCAGGCAGGCGCCCATATTCCTCATTATAGTGCCGCAAAAGCCGGTGTCATCAATTTCACTAGAGCATTGGCTCTGGAATTATCTCCGTTTGGAATCAGGGTCAATTCTGTATCCCCTGGTTTTGTCGAAACCCCTTTAACGGAGGAAGGCATGAAGAATGAACAATTCGTGAAGGCGATCAGGAAAAATACTGCGATGAAACGAGCAGGCAGGCCTGAAGAAATTGCAAGTGTCATCGCTTTTCTTGCCTCACAGGAAGCATCCTATATGACGGGTTCAGATGTCCTTGTCGATGGCGGATGGTTAATCAAATAGAAAATATGAAAGGGTGACGATTGATGAATGTAAAAACAAGTGACCATTTAATGGTTAACAGAAGCGGTGCAGTTCTTTCATTGACACTTAACAGGCCAGAGAGCCTGAATGCTTTCAGCCCAGAAATGATTTTCGGACTGACAGATGAAATCCGGAAGGCCCAGGAGGATCCCAATGTCAAAGTAATCGTGCTGTCAGGCTCTGGCCGATCCTTCAGTGCCGGAGGAGATGTGAAGACAATGGGACAGGCAAATGCCGTCGGCGTTTATGACCATATCGGCAAATTGAATGAATGCATTCTCACCATTAAGGATACTGAGAAGCCAATCATCGCTGAGGTACATGGTTTTGCTGCCGGCGCTGGCTTCAACCTGGCATTGGCATGCGATTTGATCATTGCAGCGAACGACAGCAAATTTGCCCTGAGTTTTTCCCAGGTAGGCCTGGTTTCTGATGGAGGCGGATCCTATTTTGTCCCGCGGCTGGTTGGACCGCACCTGGCAAAACAATTTATGTTCACCGCAGAGCCTGTACCAGCAGAACGCTTATACCAGTTGGGAGTCATCAACTACCTTGTGCCATTGGAAAATCTCCAAGAAGAAACGTTAAAACTGGCCGGCAAGCTTGCCAATGGGCCAACAAGGACGTATGGCATGATCAAGAAGCTGGTGGACCATTCAATGACCGCATCATTAGAGGAAATCCTTGAGCAGGAACGGATAACACAGACGATGATGGTTTCAACAGAGGACCATCAGGAGGGTATCGCAGCTTTTAAGGAAAAAAGGAAACCTAAATTTACAGGCAACTGAGGAGGATCATGATGAAAGCAATTCAATTTACAGAATACGGCGGACCAGAAGTACTGCAGACAGTCGAACTGGATCGGCCAATTCCAAAAGGGCAACAAGTCTTAATCGAAATCCATGCGATTGGCGTTAACTATGCTGACACTGCAAGAAGAGAAGGCCAGTATGTAGTACCTACGAAACTGCCATTTCTCCCTGGAGCAGAAATTGCTGGTGTAGTAATTGAAGCTGGGGATTCAGTAACGAATGTAAAACCGGGTGACCGCGTTGTGACGCTGATCGAATCCGGAGGCTACGCTGAGTACGCGTTGGCCGATTGCCGAGGCCTGATCCCCTTGCAGGATAATATGGACTTTGAACAGGCAGCCGCATTGCCGCTGCAGGGATTGAGTGCCTATCACATTCTCAAAACGATGGGGCGGCTGGAAAAAGAAGAAACCGTTTTAGTCCATGCTGCGGCCGGCGGGGTTGGCACTCTTGCTGTCCAACTCGCCAAGCTATTAGGGGCTGGCAAAGTAATAGCAACCGCTAGCAATCAGGAGAAACTGGCGCTCGCAGCTGAAATGGGTGCGGATGTTTTAATAAATTATACCGAACAGGGATGGGAAGATAAGGTCCTGGAAGCAACCGGCGGCAAAGGGGTGGACGTTGCCCTTGAAATGGCTGGCGGCGAGATCTTCAACAAGACGCTAAAATGTCTTGCTACATTTGGCCGGCTTGTCATCTATGGTGTAGCCAGCGGAGAGCAGAGCAGGTTTTATCCATCATCTTTGATGGCCAGAAACCAATCTGTCATTGGTTTTTTCCTTCCTCAAATTATGAGGAAGCCGGCATTGATTCAATCAAGCATGGCAGAAATGCTCAGGTTTATATCGGAGGGGCAGCTTAAGCTGACAATCGGTGGTGTTTACCCGCTCGAACAGGCAGCAGAAGTCCACCGCCTTTTACAGTCCCGGCAAACAAAAGGAAAGCTGATTTTAAAACCTTAAAAAGGGGTGCAGCAGTTTGGCTATGATCAATACGGTAACCGGTCCAATTAATGCAGAGCAATTGGGAAAGACTTTAATTCATGAACACTTTATCTTTGGCTATCCAGGCTTCCAGGGAGATGTGACGCTAGGTGCTTTCAATGAGGAAGCGGCTTTGGAAGAGGCAATCAACATTGCCAGGCAAATGCAGAGCTTCGGTGTCCGGACTGTCGTGGATCCGACCCCAAATGAGTGCGGCAGAAACCCGGAATTTTTAAAGAAAATTTCTGAGGCGACCGGACTTCAGATCATCTGTGCAACAGGCTATTATTATGAAGGCGAAGGGGCAACCCCCTATTTCAAATTCAGGCAGGCATTGGGTACAGCTGAAGAAGAGATCTATGAAATGTTCAAAAAGGAGCTGACCGAAGGAATTGCCGGTACAGGAATCAAGCCAGGAGTCATCAAATTGGCATCAAGCAAGGATGAAATTACCGAATACGAAAAAATATTCTTCCGTGCAGGAGCTCGCATCCAGCAGGAAACAGGAGCTGTGATATTGACGCATACACAGGAAGGTACAATGGGTCCAGAACAGGTTCGGCTTTTGATGGAAAATGGTGCGGATCCAGGAAAAATAATTATTGGCCATATGTGCGGGAATACCGACCCTGAATATCACAAGCAAGTGCTTGACCAGGGTGTAAGAATCGGCTTTGACCGCTTTGGCATCCAGGGGATGGTGGGAGCACCGTTCGATCAGCAGCGGGTACAGACCCTTCTTGTTTTGCTTAATGCCGGATATGAGGACCAGATTTTACTTGCCCATGATACCGTGAATATCTGGCTCGGGCGTCCTCCTGTTATGCCTGAACAGGCAGCAAAAATCATGGAGAACTGGCAGGCAGGACATATTTTCTCCAATATCCTGCCCCAGCTGAGGGAAAACGGAGTGTCAGAGGCACAAATCGATAAGATGCTTGGAGGAAATGCAATTGGTTTATTCACGGGATCTTCAGCCAATGTAATTTCCTAGAGTGCTGAATATTGATTCTATAAGAAAGGGGCGATGACCTATCCAAAAAATCATACCACTTACTCTGGATTCGCCTTTTTCTGAAGGAATCGTTGTTGTATATGCGGTTCTGGGCGAAACAGCAACACTGATCGACACAGGCAACCCGGGTGAGAAATCCTTTTACCAGCTCAAATCTCTCTTAAAAGAACATAAACTAGCATTTACTGATTTCGATCATATGATTGTTACACATATGCACACGGACCATTCTGGCGGTGTCAGTTTGATTCAAGAGGAAGCCGGACTCCCGGTGTATGTGCATGAGCTGGCCGAACCGGTGATCACCGGAGGCGAAACAGAGTTTAATAGAATGAACGTTTTTTTTAATGATTTCATCAGACAGTGCGGAGCGAATCCTTGCGTTCATCAGCATACCCGTAAATACAAAGAAGAAATCTGGCGTGATGTCCATTATATTAGCGAAGGAGAAGAAGTCTACATAGGAGGAAAACCTTACAAGGTCCTGCATGTTCCCGGCCATAGCCAGACGGATATCCTGCTGCTAAATGAACAAAAAGGAATTACCTTTGTCGGTGACCATATTATCCCTGAGCTTGCCGTTAATGCTTTTATTGAGCCTCCTCCACCCGGGAAGAAAGAACGGCCTGCTCCATTGATCCAGTATAGGGAATCACTGCGTCGGTCCAGAGATCTTCAACTCGGAAAGTGTTACTCGGGACATGGAAAACCTTTCACGGGGCATATTGAACTGATTGGAAAAAGGTTAGACCAACACGATGCCCGCTGCCAGCAAATCCATCGACTGTTGAAGGATCGGGATAAGAATGTTTACGAGATTTGCCAGGAAGTCTACCCCCATCTTAAAGGGTCGATTGTTTTTCTCGGACTCTCGCAAATTCAGGGGCATCTCGATTTGATGGAATCACGAAATGAGGTGATGAAAGAGAAACGAAACTCCATTTTTTATTATCGATTGCTGTGAAGTCGCTAGGCCTATCTTTCTTTTTGAAAAGGAGAGGGTTATATGAAACTTGCAGATCTGCTTGAAAACAATATCAGTGAATATGGTGAATATCCATTTATTTTTTATCAGGATCAGCAGTTTTCCAATGTGGAAACAAAAAAATATGCTGACCAAATCGCAAATGGTCTCAAGAAACTGGGCATCGAAAATGGTGACAGGGTTGTTGTCTGTATGCCGAACAACCCTGAAGTAATTTTTTCCTATCAGGGAATTACCAGAAGCGGCGCCGTGATCGTTCCAATCATGTTCACCCTTCATCCAAGGGAAATCCAGTATATTATTAAAAACTGCCAGGCGAAAGTTGTGATTGCCTCTGCTTATACGGCAGAAAATATGAAGAAGGCCATTGCGGAGCTCGAAGTGAAGCCGCTCCTTGTTGTAGCCGATCTTCCAGGCAGCGATGAGATGGTCAATCTATATGATCTTATGTCTGTGGACTCAATTGCCAACGAAGATAATGTCCATCGGAATGATACCGCTGTCATTTTATACACCTCTGGAACGACTGGAAATCCAAAAGGCGTTCTGTTAACCCACAAAAATCTCTACACCAATGCCGTTAACTCTGCAGCCCATAACGAAACCGACATAGGCGTTACAATCGGCGTCCTCCCGTTAGCGCACGTATATGGCCTGACCATTTCTAATACGTGCTATTTAACAGGGAGTTCTATTGTCGTCTTCTCAAGATTTGATCCGCAGGAAATTTTTAAAGCGATAGAGACATACAAAGTAAGGTCCTTCTCAGCAGTGCCTGCCATGATTCACGCTATGGTTGGAAGTCCGCAGGCTGATCAATATGATACCTCTTCTTTAGAATGGATTGGTTCCGGTTCGGCACCACTGCCAATAGCACTGTTGAATGGTTTTCGCCAAAGATTCGGTGCGAAGGTGTTGGAGGGCTATGGATTATCTGAAGCTGCCCCCATCGTTACCGCACATAATAAAAAAATCGACATTAAGCCTGGCTCAGTCGGAATCCCGATTCCAGGGGTCCAGATAAAAATCATTGATGACGAGGGCAGAGAGTTGCCGATCGGGGAAGTTGGCGAACTGCTTGTTGCGGGTGACAGCGTAACACCTGGTTATTATCAGAACAAAGAAGAAACAAACCGTGTCATCAGGGATGGATGGCTGCATACTGGCGACATGGCGAAAGTTGATGAAGATGGATATCTTTTCATCGTCGACCGGAAAAAAGATCTGGTCATCAGGGGCGGTTTCAATATCTATCCCCGTGACATCGAGGAACTGCTGAATGCACATGAGTCTGTCTCGGAAGCCGCTGTCATAGGTGTTCCTGATGAAAGGATGGGCGAGGAGATTGTTGCTTGTGTAGTGAGAAATCCCGAAACCGATCCGTCAGAAGAGGAACTGATTCAATACTGCCAGGATCACCTTGCAAGGAATAAGACACCAAAAAGGATTGTCTTCATGGAATCATTGCCACGGAATGGTGTCGGTAAAATTCTTAAAACTAGACTAAGAGAAACCGCTGCAAATATTCACACACTTTAAAACTGGTTATCAAGGAGGAATTCAAATGGAACAGAGAACGATTTTAACGACAAGCAAGCGAGGGCTGCAGGTGGATTCATTCCCGTTCCGACTCTATCAAAAAGCGAAGAAATTCGGCATCTGGAATCCTGCAGATATTGATTTTACCCAGGACCAGGAGGACTGGAAGCAGCTCAACGCAGAACAGCAAAATGATATTCTCCGCCTGATCTCGCAATTCCAGGCCGGTGAGGAAGCAGTCACACTCGACCTCCTGCCGCTGATCATGGCTATCGCAAAGGAAGGCAGGCTTGAGGAAGAGATGTTCCTCACAACCTTCCTGTTTGAAGAAGCCAAGCATACCGAGTTCTTCAGGCTTGTTCTGAACGCTCTGGGAGAAACAGGTGACCTCTCAGGACACCACACAGAGACTTACAAAACGATTTTCTATGAAATATTGCCAACTACGATGGATCGCCTTTTGACTGACCAATCACCGGAAGCCATCGCCGAAGCCGCCACCGTCTATAACATGTTCGTTGAAGGGGTACTTGCCGAAACCGGCTATTATTCCTTCTATCAAAATCTCGAAACCCTCGGCCTGATGCCAGGACTTCTTAAAGGAATCGGCAATTTAAAAAGGGACGAGTCAAGACATATCGGCTACGGAACCTTCCTGCTGCAAAGGTTGATCTGCGAGCATCCACATTTGTACGAATATGTAGAGGGCAAAATGCAAGAGCTGACTCCGCTGGCCATCCGCTTGAACCAGGAGGGCTTCCGTGACAAGGATGTCAGCACTTTTGGCAACCAGATCGAAGATACAATGAACTTTACATTAAAACAGCTTTCTGTTCGGATGGAAATCCTCTCGAGAGCAAGAGGCAAGCGGATCGAAGAGATATATAGAGTGTCGGAGAGTGAGATGGGAGTTTTGTAAGGAACTGCTAGAATCTCCTAGGTGACCTGATAATTCATTTTTGGGAATAAAGGTGTTCCATTAAGCCCTATTGGCAACCTAATAATCCAGTTTCTAGGAAACCATGGTTCCAATAAGCTCTATTGGTGACCCAATAATCCAGTTACTGGTAAAAAGAAGCTCCAATAAGCTCTATTGGTGCCCTTATAATCCAGTTACTGGTAAATTGGTGTTTCAATAAGCCGTATTGGTGACCTGATAATCCAATTAGTGGAAAAATGAGGTTCCAATAAGCCCTATTGGTGACCTGATAATCCAGTTAGTGGAAATACGGTGTTCCAATAAGGCCTTTTGGGGACATAATAATCCAGTTTGTGGAAATACAGAGTTCCAATATGCCCTATTGGTGACCTAATAATCCAGTTACTGGTAAACCAAGGTTCCAATAAGCCATATTGGCGACCTGATAATCCAGTTACTGGTAAACCAACACTTCAATAAGCCCTATTGGTGGCCTTATAATCCAGTTAATGGTAAACCAGGGTTCCAATTAGCCCTATTGACGACCTCATAATCCTGTTACTGGTAAATCAAGGTTCCAATAAACCCTATTAGTGACTTGATAATCCTGTTACTGGTAAACCAACACTCCAATAAGCCCTATTGGCTAACCAAAAATAGTGACTTCTTCAATGACTTAGCTATTCACTAACTAGTTTTTTAATAAATTTATATAAAACCCAATAAGGAGGGCACAAGATGACTGTAAATGTCGATGTAAAAACGTTTCCGTTATTCATTAATGGAAAGTGGGAGGCTGCAAGCACCCAGGAAACCTTTGATGTCTTTAATCCAGCTACCGGGGAATTGGTGGCACGTGTGGCAAAAGGAAATGCAGAGGATGTGGACAGAGCAGTAGAGGCGGCAAGGAAGGCATTCGATGAAACCGATTGGAAGGGAATGAAGCCAAAGGAAAGGTCGAAAGTGTTGTACGCCATTTCTTATCAGATTGCTGCACATGCTGAAGAACTTGCTTACCTTGAAGCTATCAGCTCGGGCGGTACCGTTAGGAGGATTGGGGCAAACGACATTCTGCAAATGGTTGACTTGTTCCAAACATTGGCCAAGTTTGTGGAAGAGTATCCATTTTCGGAAACGCTTCCAAGTCCGCCGTTCCCTGGGCCGGCTCACAATTTTATCTGGCGCGAGCCAATCGGGGTTTGCGCGGCGATCACTCCGTGGAATCTCCCGATGATGATTGCGACCTGGAAAATCGCACCGGCTTTGGCGATGGGCAACACAATTGTGATCAAGCCTGCGAGCTATACTCCATTATCGACCCTGAAACTTGCTGAAATCATTTCCCAGGTAGTGCCTCCAGGAGTCATAAATGTTGTGACCGGACCAGGTGCCGAAGTTGGGGAAACGCTGGCAAGCCATCCAAAGGTCGATAAGGTTGCTTTTACAGGGTCGACTGAAGCCGGACGCAAGGTAATGCAGTTAGCCGCAGGCACAGTTAAAAATACAACACTTGAGCTAGGCGGGAAATCTCCAAACATCATCCTTGAAGATGCCGACTTAAGCATCGCCCTGCCTGGAAGTTTATTTGGGGTGTTCCTGCATTCCGGGCAGCTATGTGAATCAGGGACAAGGTTATTTGTGCCTGACCATTTACATGATGTGATTGTGGAAAATCTCGTAAAGCTGGCTGGCAAAATCAAGCTTGG
This sequence comes from Cytobacillus oceanisediminis 2691, assembly GCF_007678455.1. GTDB lineage: Bacteria > Bacillota > Bacilli > Bacillales > Cytobacillaceae > Mesobacillus > Mesobacillus oceanisediminis_A. The sequence goes on from NZ_VEEP01000012.1 coordinate 73,900, forward strand.
CAATCCGCTTGATCCAGCTACTGATGTTGGTCCAATCATTTCAAAGAAGCAAAAAGAAACCATCTTATCCTATATCGAAGCGGGCAAAGCCGAGGGTGCAACGCTCGTCTGCGGCGGTAAGGAACAAAAAGTGGCCGGCTGCGAAAATGGCCACTTCATCGAACCGACGATTTTCACGAATGTCACAAATGATATGAAAATCGCCCGGGAGGAAATCTTCGGACCTGTACTGTCTGTTATTCGATACACTGATTTGGATGATGCCATCAGGATGGCAAATGACTCTATCTATGGGCTTGCTGCCGGTGTATGGACCCAAGATGTCAATAAAGCATATGACGTTGCACGCAAGCTGCAGGCTGGTGTTGTCTGGATCAACGACTGGCATATGCTGCGCAATGATGCACCATTTGGCGGCTACAAACAAAGCGGAATCGGCCGTGAGATGGGGAAGCATTCACTTGATGCCTATACTCAGGTCAAGCATGTCCATACTTCGATGGTACCGGAAGTTCATAAGCGTTCCTGGTATGGCTTGCTGCTTTCCGACAGTGCTGAATAAAAAAAAATAATGAGGTGAAAAGGATGCAAAGTACAACATTATCTCAATTCTCGCTCCGCTCAGCAATATACAGCGGCTCAAATTCAAGGGCAATGGTGCCTGATTTGTTTAAGGGATTAGGTGCAAAAAGGGTGGTTCTTTTTAGCGACAGGGGCCTTGAAAAAGCAGGAGTAGTCGAAAAAGTTGCCCAGATTTTTGAATTGACGTCCAAAGGCATGGGTCCTGAATTAGCTGGTATTTATGTGGATATTGCTCAGGACGCAGAAAGCAGTTCAGTGAATGAGGCACTACGCTATGCAAGGGAAGTTGGTGCGGATGGCTTGCTTGCTGTTGGAGGCGGAAGCGTACTTGACACGGTCAAAGGCGTAAAATACGCCATGCATAAAGGATTGACCGACATAAAGGAAGCCATACCCGGAGGCTTTTTATATGAGCAATTCCCGAAAGCAACCCATATTCCGATCCCGCATATTGCAGTACCAACTACTGCTGGTACAGGTTCAGAAGTCTCGCCGATCGCGGTCATATACAATGAGGATATCCAAATGAAAGGAAATATCATCAATCCTTTCATCAGCGCGGACATAGCCGTGCTGGATCCGGACCTTACAGTAGGTCTGCCGCCGGCAATCACCGCGTTCACAGGCTTCGATGCACTGACACACGCAATTGAAGCCCTGGCATCGCCAAATGCAAATGCACTTACTGATGCACATGCATTGCACGCAATCAGGCTGATTGAAAAGAATCTCCCTGTTGCCGTATCTGAAGGCTCTAACCTTAATGCAAGAATGGAAATGCTGCAGGCGAGCCTAATGGGAATTACCGCGTTCAGCTTTTCATTGAATGCGATCCCGGTCCATAACTTTGCACATGCATATGGCGCACTCTTCAGGATTCCGCATGGCCTGGCGAATGCTGTTTTCCTTCCTGTCGTCATGGAACTTGTACCAAGCCTGTACCTTCCGAAGGTAAAAGAACTGGCATCTGCCTTGCGTGTTTCATGCAATGAAGACGATGACAATGAGACCGTACTGCAAAAAGTCGTTGAAAAGATTCGAGTCCTTCAGCACAAAACTGGCTTGCCGTCAGATTTTGCACAGTATCGTTTAACGGAGGAGGACCTGGAGAAGGTTGCCGGAGCTGTAGCGAAAGACCCTGCAGCAGTTTCTTTCCCGTTGCCGAAGGAACTGATTCAGGCTGTCGGCCAGCAGGTTGTGCCGATTGGCGTAAAGTAAAAATATAATTTAAAAAAATGTCTAGCTTCAGCGCCTAGCCCCTCGAGTCGTTTCGGTCCGCTTAATAAACTCAAAGAACGACTTCACCGGTCGGCCCTCTAACGCTTGTCGGGGCTGACCAGGCGCTTAACGCTTTTCTTAAGGAGTGATCATCAATGATGAATTTTGAATTTACAGATGAACAAGAGTTGTTAAGGAAAACGGTCAGGAATTTTGTTGACAGGGAAATCATGCCTTATATTAAAGAATGGGATGAAAAGCAGCACTTTGAGAGTAATATTCTGACAAGGCTTGCGGATCTTGGCCTCATGGGAGTCTGCATACCGGAACAATATGGCGGCAGCGGGATGGATTATAATTCACTGGCAATTGTGTGTGAAGAACTTGAGCGCGGGGATACTGCCTTCAGGACCGCAGTCTCCGTTCACACTGGCCTAAACAGTATGACTCTCCTGCAATGGGGAAATGAAGAGCAAAAACAGAAGTATTTAGTTCCTCAGTCAAAAGGGGAAAAGGTAGGGGCTTTTGGATTGACCGAGCCGAATGCAGGTTCGGACGTTGCGGCAATGCAGACAACAGCCGCTGACGCGGGGGATCACTATATTCTGAATGGGTCAAAAACCTGGATTTCATTATGTGATGTTGCTGACCATTTCCTCGTATTTGGGTATACGGATAAAAGCAAAAAACACCATGGCATATCGGCCTTCATCGTGGAGAGAAACTGGGAGGGCTTCTCCTCCAAGGCTATAAAAGGGAAGCTTGGAATCAGGGCCGGGAATACCGGCGAAATCTTTTTTGACAATGTAAAGGTTCCTAAACAAAACCTTCTGGGCAAAGAAGGTGACGGCTTTAAAATCGCGATGTCCGCCCTGGATAATGGCCGTTTCACCGTGGCCGCAGGTGCGTGCGGAACGATTATGGCAAGTCTTGAAGCAAGCTTGAAGTATTGTCATGAAAGAAGTACATTCGGCAAGGAAATTGGCAGGCATCAGCTCTTCCAGCAGATGATCGCGAAGATGGAAGCGGGGCTGATACAATCACGCTTGCTCGTGTACCGGGCAGGCTGGCTTAAAAATCAGGGCAAACGGAATACCCGTGAAACCTCACTGGCCAAATGGCAGGCATGCGACTATGCTTATGAAGCAGCAAATGATGCCGTACAAATCCATGGGGCCTACGGTTTCTCAAACGAATATCCTGTCGAACGATATTTGCGGAACGCAAAAGCGCCGGTGATCTATGAAGGAACACGGGAAATCCATACGGTTATGCAAGCGGAATATGCGCTAGGCTATCGAGTTGATAAACCACTTTCGAATATGCTCCCGGCATGGCCTTTTGAGTCGGTATCAGAAGAAATCATGAAATAAAATAAAGTGACACCACCAAGCTAAGAAAAAAAAGGGAGATGTGCTTCAATACTGAAGAGCATCTCCTTTTTACAATTGGCTGTTTTCGTAAAGATTGTTGTTAAAATCTTAAAGCCGATTTTAACGGGCTATAAGCAATTTTGCAGTTCGTTTTTAAGTGGGCAAGCTCTTTTCTCATAATAAGCTTGAATTTTATAAAGAAAACTAGGTCATTCAATCCAATTTAGTAGTCAATAGCAACAAAGTTTGAGAAAAGAGCCTTACAATTATAAGACCATTTCAGATTGCACATAGTGATAAAGCAGCTTAGCTGTATTTTCAATAGAATCTTTATGTGTTCTTTCAAATGCGTGTGAGGAATCGATTCCGGGACCAATAAGACCGTGGATAATATCGTGTCCTGAACGGATTGCGGCTGAAGCGTCCGATCCGTAAAACGGATAGATATCGAGTTTGTAGCCGATTCCATTGTCAATGGCCAGTTGTGTCAGCCTTTTTCTAAGTTCATAATGATAAGGGCCGCTCGCATCCTTCACACAAATGGAAACCGTGTATTCATCGGTAGATTGGCCATCACCCATCGCCCCCATATCCACCGCCAGGTACTCGACTGTTTCCGGCGTGATATTCGAATTGCCTCCATAGCCGATTTCTTCATTATTTGAAATCAGGAAATGAGTCGTATATGGCAATTCGATGTTTTCACTTTTCATTTGTTTGATTAGCTGAAGCAGGATCGCTACGCTTGCTTTATCATCCAGATGACGCGATTTAATATATCCGGACGGTGTTAGCTGTACACGAGGATCAAAAGAAACAAAATCTCCAACCTCGATGCCAAGTGCTCTCACATCATCAGCGTTATGTACTTTTTCATCGACTCGCACTTCCATATTATCCTGATTGCGCTCAGCTTTCCCGGCATCCTTATAGACATGTACGGAGGTTTGGTGCATCAAAATTGTTCCCGTGAACTTTTTGCCGCTTGAAGTTTCAATCTCGCAATATTCGCCCTCGATGGAGTTGTACTTAAAGCCGCCGATTAAATCAAGCTTAAGGCGTCCGCTTGGCTTAATTTCTTTTACGATGGCTCCAAGAGTATCGACGTGGGCAGTCAGCATCCTATGATTTTGCTGATCTTTACCTGGCAAGCTAGCAGTCAACCCGCCCTTGCGGTTTCTTTTTGTTTCTACCTGCAATTCCTTTAAATAATTCTCTACATATGTAATCACTTCATTGGTATTTCCTGAAGGACTCGGGATGCTGACCAGTTCCTTTAACAGATTCACCGTCTCATCCGTATTTGGGTATGCCATAAATGAAATTCCTCCCTAAAATAAATTCTCACATAATTAATATTATAAGCTTTTTTCCCGAAGCAAAGTACCATTTATCTTTAATTCCTGTAATCCCTAAACCAGTCTGCTCATATTTTGATTATGGATGTAGTTTTGGGGAGGCGATTAAATGAACGGGTATTGGTTTAGGTATTCATTGCAGGAATGGTGCAGGGAAATGGAAGAGAAATGGGACTCCGTTAAGGCTCAGCTTAGAGAATCTGGTGATCAAGACTCGTTAGAAAAATGGGAAGAAAACTTTTTCACCTTGAAAAAGAAAGCAGAAAGCAACTTGGATGAGGAACAGATATATGCAGAAGCGAGAAAATTATTTGACGAACTTACAGATTATGCGAATGACCCTGAAATTGGCCGCCAGCAAGCGCAGAGACTACAGCCGGTGCCAATAGGAGGTCACAAATTGCCGCCACTGCCTTATGCCTATAATGCGCTCGAGCCTGTGATCGATAGAGAGATCATGAGACTTCATCACTTAAAGCATCACCAAAGCTATGTTGATGGCTTAAACAAAGCTGAAAAAGAAATGCAGAAAGCCAGGCAAACCGGTGATTTCTCTTTGATTAAACACTGGGAAAGGGAAGCAGCTTTCCACGGATCGGGACATTACCTCCACACGATTTTTTGGAACATTATGGTCCCGAACGGCGGGGGAGCTCCAAAGGGACAGCTTAGCAAAGCAATAAATGATACATTCGGCGGCTTTGAGGGCTTTAAAAAACATTTTACAGAAGCCGCTAAAAATGTCGAAGCTGTAGGGTGGTCCATCCTTGTCTGGTCTCCGCGTTCCCACCGCCTCGAAATTCTCCAGGCTGAAAAGCATCAAAATCTGACACAGTGGGATGTTATTCCACTTCTCGTTCTGGATGTTTGGGAGCACGCCTACTATCTGCAATATAAAAATGAACGGGCTAAATATGTTGAAAACTGGTGGAATGTCGTCAACTGGAAGGAAGTCGAGCAGCGGTTCAATAAAGCCAGGACATTAGCCTGGCAGCCATTTTAGAAGAGTGACGGAATGTCACTCTTTTTTTGTATAAATGCTTCCCTTTGGCAAAGACTAAACATATGTTCGGGAGGTGGTATTTTGGATAATAAAGATTTCAACCAGATTTACAAGGAATACAAGGAGCAAAGCAGAGCACAAGCTGAAATTGAAGCGAACACAGACCAGCCCGGGAAAGAGCAAATTGTGGCTGTCCGGAAAAATGACGACGGGGATCTGATCGCATTTAAGACAGAAAATGGCAGGGAGCTGGATTATGTCACTGCCCTTAATGAAGCAAAGGCTGGCAGACTGGCCCATGTGGATGTATTCCATAAATACGGACGGGATATTCTCAGAAGTGAGCCGGACGGAATCAAAGAAAACAATCTTGATCAACTGCCTGATTTTTAGCAGGGAATCTTCCCTGCTATTTTTGTTTTCATTTATAAAAAACTTGATTTTTCAGAAATTTCAATCTAAAATTAACAATAACATACCAACCGGTAGGTATGTGAAAAAGGATAGTAACATACAATTTTAATAATGATGCAGATTTATAAGAAAAAAGTTAGGGGAGTGACTTGAATGCATTTACGCCTTACAGAAGAACAAAAAATGGTCCAGAAGACCATCCGCAGGTTCGTTGAAAAAGAACTGGTGCCTCTGGAAAATGAGGTTCTCAGGAATGAAAGAGAAGGACGCCCAAGCCTTCCGCCAGGTAAATTAAAGGAGCTGCAATTAAAGGCAAAGGAAGCAGGCTTCTGGGGAATCAATACACCTGAACAATATGGCGGTGCCGATCTTGGTCAAATGATGATGGCCATCGTATTGATGGAAATTTCCAAGACCTTCGTTCCTTTCCAATTCGGTGGGTCAGCAGACAATATTCTTTACTACGGAAACGAAGAACAGAAGCAGAAATATTTGATCCCAACCATCAACGGCGAGAAAAAGTCCTGCTTCGCAATGACAGAGCCAGGCGCGGGATCGGATACAAGAAATATTAAAATGACCGCAGTCAAAGATGGCAATGAGTGGGTTTTGAATGGCGAAAAGACGTTTATAACGGGTGGAAATGAAGCGGACTTTGTCATGGTCATTGCCATTACCGATAAGGAGAAGCATCGGGCAACCGGCCGTGATGGAGTGACCTGCTTTATCGTCGACCGGGATATGGGCTGGAAGTCGGAGTATATACATACGATGGGTGAGTGGGGTCCTGCCGGTCTTGTGTTTGATAATGTCCGCGTTCCAGAAGAAAACATTCTTGGTGAAGTAGATGGCGGTTACAAATTAGGACTTGAATGGATTGGCTTTGCAAGGTGGGTTGTTGGTGCAAGGGCAATCGGATCTGCAGAACGTCTACTGCAAATGGCGATTGACTATTCAAAAGAACGCATCACCTTTGGCAAACCGATTGCTGAAAGACAAGCCATCCAGTGGATGATTGCTGATTCGGCGGTTGAAATCGAAGCAGCAAGGTGGCTGGTATTGAACGCCGCCTATACGCTGGATGCAGGTGAAGATAACAGGCATATGGCCTCGATGGCTAAATTGTATGGCTCGAATATGGGGAACAGGGTAGTGGACCGCGTCATGCAAATACATGGCGGTATGGGATACACAAGGGAATTGCCAATCGAGCGCTGGTATCGTGAAGCCAGGCTTTGGAGAATTTACGATGGAACAGATGAAATCCAGCGCATGATCATCGCCAGGGACCTGTTAAAAGGACATGTAAAAATTGGGCAGTTTGTTTAATAAGTGAATTTGTAAGCGTTAACAGTTGACTCGATAGGGAGGAATTATTATGGGAAGATTTGATGGCCGAGTGGCTTTTGTAACAGGAGGAAGCCGGGGAATCGGAAAAGGAATCGTCCAGCTTTTCGCGCAAGAAGGAGCTAAAGTTGCTTTTATTGATTTGAATGAGGAAGCTCTTGCAGATACAACGAATGAACTTAATGAAAAGGGATATGAAGTCTACTCAAAGGTAGCGAATGTTACTGACGCAGAGCAAGTTGAACAAGCATTCAAAGAGGTGAAGGACACTTTTGGTTCTGTTGATATCCTGGTAAACAATGCGGGTGTTATTCGTGACAACCTTCTTTTCAAAATGACTGATTCTGACTGGCAAACTGTCATGGATGTCCATTTGAAGGGATCCTTCAATGCAGCCAGGACTGCACAGAAGTACATGGTCGAACAGAAATATGGCCGAATCATCAATATTTCTTCGACTTCCGCACTTGGAAACCGAGGACAGGCAAACTATGCTGCAGCCAAGGCAGGGCTTCAGGGGTTCACAAAAACCCTGGCCATTGAGCTGGGGCGCTACGGCATTACCGCAAACTCCGTGGCTCCAGGGTTTATCGAAACGGAAATGACAAAAGAAACTGCAGCTCGAATTGGCATCCCTTTTGAGGATTTAATTAAACACAGTGTAGCGGGCATTCCGGTTGGCAGAAGCGGAAAACCAGAGGATATTGCCAATGCTGTCGCATTCTTTGCAGATGAAAAATCATCCTTTGTAAATGGGCAGGTCATCTATGTAGCAGGCGGACCTAAAAATTAACGCGAGGTGAAGGATCAATGTTCAAAGAGCATATTGGCAAGCAATCGAATAAAGTGAAAAACATGGTCGAGCGCGGCGCTGTCAAAAAGTTCGCGGAAGCAATCGGGGATCTTCATACCATTTTCGTGGATGAGGAAACGGGCAAAAACTCCAGATACAGCAAAAACATCGCGCCGCCAACGTTTCCGAGGGTATTTGACTATGGAACAATCGACGGATTGAACCTTCCAAATAAAGGCCTGATCCATGGTGAACAAACCTACCATTATGAGCGTCCCTTATTGGTAGGCGAAGAAATCACCTGCTACTCGGTAGTGAAAAATTACTTTGAAAAAAAAGGCACCCAGGGAGAAATGGGCTTCCTTGTATTAGAAAGCTTTGGTGAGGACGAGATGGGGCAGGTTGTTTTCACCTCTACACAAACAGTCATTATTACTGAAGCAGTAAGGAAGGTGCTGATTGGATGAGTAGATTAGCAGAATTGAAGATTGGTGAATCTCTAAAGGAAATCCTGCTGGATCCAGTGGATCGAATCACTTTGATTAAATACGCTGGCGCGTCCGGAGATTATAATCCGATCCATACAATAGACGAAGAAGCAAAGAAGGCAGGACTGCCGGGGATTATCGCACACGGAATGTGGACGATGGGCAATCTGGCCAAACTGTTTACTGATTTTTACGAGGAAGGTTTCATTCAGGACTATACAATCCGCTTCAAAGGAATGGTGTTCCTGAATGACGTTGTCACTCTCCAGGCAGAACTGGCAGAGGAAAATGAAAACAATCTCCGATTCCTCGTCCGTGCAATCAACCAAAATGGCAATGAGGTCATTAAGGGAGATGTTTCGTACCATCTGTATGCGTCTTAATACAAATTAAACCCGGCATAGCATTGCTGGGTTTATTGCTATAGGTGGTGCAGCATTTAGGAATATAAATCGATTTTAAGGAAAATAAGTTCATTTTTAAGGAATAAAAAGAAAAAGTCAGGAATAAATGATCAATTTTAAGGAATAAAATCAGAAATTCCGGTATATCTGCTGCCAATTGATTCAGCAAGATCTACTTTTGATAAAAACTTTTGTTTTTACCAGAAATGAGGTGACAAATACAGGTGAATTTTGACTTTGATGAGGATTTATTAGCATTAAAACGCAATGTCCGCGATTTCATCCAGGGTGAAGTCGAGCCTGTTGCGATGCAAATTGAAGAAGAAGACAAAATCCCAGAGCGGATCATCCAGCTTTCCAAGGAAATGGGACTTTTTGGACTCAGCATCCCAGAAGAATACCATGGACTCGGTATCGGCATGGTTCAAAAATGTGCACTTTATGAGGAAATTGGCCAGACACACAACGGGTACACCACTTTAATAGGCGCCCATACCGGCATAGGCACGGTTGGCATCGTCGAAATGGGTAATGAGCAGCAAAAACACAAATACTTGCCGGCGATGGCAAGGGGTGAAAAGATCGGCGCTTTCGCCCTCACTGAGCCTGATGCTGGTTCCAATGCGGCTAACCTTAAGACGACTGCGGTCAGAGAAGGTGATAAATATGTGCTTAACGGTTTGAAGCATTATATTACAAATGCTGTAGAGGCAAGTGTTTTTACAGTGATGGCGGTAACAGACCCTGAAAAAGGGGCGAAAGGCATCACTTCCTTCATTGTTGAGAAGGACTTCCCGGGGTTCAAGCTTGGCAAAGTCGAAAAAAAGATGGGACTCAAAGGTTCTCATTCAGCTGAATTGGTTTTCGAGGATTGCGAGGTCCCTGTTGAAAATATGCTTGGAGAAGAAGGACAGGGTTATGTGAATGCCTTGAAAATACTTGCAAACGGAAGGGCGGGCCTTGCATCGCGCAATCTCGGGTCCTGCCAGAAGCTTCTCGACATGTCGGTTGCCTATGCAAAGGAAAGGATCCAGTTCGGCAAACCGATCATCAAGCAACAGGCGGTAAGCCATATGCTGGCGGAAATGGCGGTTGAAATCGAAGCGCTTCGATCACTTACATACCGAGTCGCCTGGATGGTGGATTCGGGCAAGAAGGTCATCAAGGAAGCGGCCATGCTGAAGCTATATGGTTCGGAAGTGTATAACCGGGTGGCTGATAAAGCTGTTCAAATCCACGGAGGGCTAGGCTATATTTCGGACTATCCTGTCGAAAGGTTTTTCCGTGATGCCAGGATTACAAGGATTTATGAGGGAACTTCCGAAATCCAGAAAAACATCATAGCAACACAGCTTGAAAAAGAATATTAAACAGGAAACATACCTACTAGTTAGTATGAAAGAGACAAAAAGAAAGAGGTGGACTAAATGAATTTTGACTATACAGAAAAGGTCAAGGGATACCAGGCCAGGCTGACGGAGTTCATGGATGAATACATCTACCCGAATGAACAGGTGTATAAAGAACAAATTGACAAGATTGACCCTTTTTCAAAAGTTCCTCCGATCATGGAAGAACTGAAGGCAAAGGCAAAAGAAAAAGGTCTTTGGAATCTGTTTTTGCCAGAGAGCGAATATGGTGAAGGACTGACAAATCTCGAATACGCTCCCCTTTGCGAAATCATGGGCAGGTCCAGCATCGCGCCAGAGGTATTCAATTGTGCTGCACCGGATACCGGGAATATGGAAGTGCTGGTCCGTTACGGAACTGAAGAGCATAAGGAACAATGGCTGAAACCGCTTTTGGACGGTGAGATTCGTTCCTGTTTCTCCATGACGGAGCCAGATGTCGCTTCATCTGATGCAACGAATATCCAGGCAAGCATCCTTCGCGATGGTGACGAGTATGTCATTAACGGGACAAAATGGTGGTCATCTGGTGCCGGCGATCCACGCTGCAAGATTGCGATCGTAATGGGCAAAAATGACCCAAATGCTCCAAAGCATGAGCAGCAATCTATGATTCTCGTTCCGCTGGATAGTCCAGGAGTGACAATTAAGAGAATCCTGCCAGTCTTTGGTTACGATCATGCTCCGCATGGCCATGCCGAAATAGAATACAAGAATGTCAGAGTGCCTGCTTCCAATATGCTTTGGGATGAAGGGAAAGGCTTTGCGATTGCCCAGGGGCGTCTTGGTCCTGGCAGGATCCACCACTGCATGAGGACAATTGGAGCGGCTGAAAGAGCGCTTGAAGAAATGAGCAAACGGGTCCTGGAGAGAACCGCTTTTGGAAAAAAACTTGCCGAGCAGGGGGTCATCCAGGAATGGATCGCGGAAGCACGAATCGATATTGAGCAGTCCAGACTCCTGACATTGAAAGCTGCCTACATGATGGATACGGTCGGAAACAAAGAAGCGAAAGCAGAAATTGCGATGATCAAGGTCGTTGCGCCAAATATGGCGTTGAATATCATCGACAGGGCGATTCAGGCTTTTGGCGCAGCCGGGGTAAGTGATGATACCACACTAGCTGCTTCCTGGGCGAATATCAGGACATTGAGGCTGGCGGATGGGCCGGATGAAGTGCACAAACGCGCAATCGCAAGGTACGAACTGAAAAAATATATGTAAGGGGGAGCAGCAATGCATGTATCAAAATTATTTTCACTAAAAGGAAAAGTCGCCATTGTCACTGGGGGCGGACGCGGTCTCGGCGAACAGATCGCTGTGGGTTTTGCTGAAGCAGGAGCCAATGTTGTCGTCTGTTCGCGACGAGTCGAAGCATGTGAGGAAGTAAGCCAAAAACTAAAGGAAATCGGTGTTGAATCTCTTGCTTTGAAATGTGACATCACGAACCCGGAAGACGTGAAAAATGTCGTAGACCAAACTGTTGAGAAATTCGGCCGGATCGATATTCTCGTCAATAACAGCGGAGCATCATGGGGGGCGCCGGCGGAAGAGATGCCGCTGGAGGCCTGGCAAAAGGTAATGAATGTCAATGTGACTGGAACATTCCTAATGTCACAGACAGCAGGTAAAGTCATGCTAGAGCAAGGTTCAGGCAAAATCATCAATATTGCATCAGTGGCGGGATTAAAAGGTTCAAACCCAAAGGTGATGGATGCGATCGGCTATAACGCCAGCAAGGGAGCCGTCATTACTTTTACAAAAGACCTGGCAGTAAAATGGGGACCGCGTGGCATCTACGTCAATGCAATAGCACCTGGATTTTTTCCGACAAAGATGTCAAAAGGGCTGCTGGAAAAAGGCGGCCAGGCGATTCTCGAAGGAACGCCACTAAGGAAATTCGGCTCTGATACTGACCTTAAGGGAGTCGCTGTATTCCTGGCGGCACCGGCTTCAGACTACATCACGGGAGACATAGTCGTAGTGGATGGCGGGACACATGTTCTTTAGAAGGGGGATACTGCTTTGAAAAGAGAAGCTGTAATCGTTTCGGCCGTCAGGTCAGCCATCGGCAGGCAGGGCGGAGCGCTTGCCACGGTACCTGCCCATGTCTTTGGAGCAGAAGTCATAAAGGAAGCTATCAGGAGGGCGAGTGTCCAGCCTGAAATGATCGAAGATATAATCATGGGGAATGTCATCAGCGGCGGAGGCAATATTGCCCGGCTGACCGCCCTGCAAACAGGACTATCACTCGAATTGCCCGGCCTGACGATTGACCGGCAGTGCGGATCGGGAATCAACGCAGTTACTCTCGCGGCCCAGGCGATCAGGGCAGGTGATGGGGATATCTATATTGCAGGCGGGATTGAAAGCATGAGCCGTGCACCATACTTGATGGATAAACCCGACAAACCATACAGCCCCGTTCCCCCAAGCTTCCGGAAGTCCCGGCTGTCACCGGAGGAAATCGGCAATCCGCCAATGGGCATCACAGCAGAAAACCTTGCAGAAAAGTACTCGATCTCAAGAGAAGAACAGGATGAATTCGCCCTGGCAAGCCAGCATAAAATGGCTGCCGCGATGGCTGATGGACGTTTTGACAAGCAAATTGTTCCAATCACGATTCCGGTCCGAAAAGGGGAGCTAATCGTTTTTAATAAGGATGAACACCCAAGGCCGCAAACGACAATTGAAGCACTTTCCAAGTTGCCGCCAGCCTTTTTACAGGGAGGAACGGTTACAGCCGGCAGCAGTTCCGGCCTGAATGATGCTGCAGCCGCACTAGTCATCATGTCGAGAGAGAAAGCTCAGGAATTAGGTGTGAAACCGATGGCCGTGATCAGGGAACAGGCAATAGCAGGGGTCGACCCGAACATCATGGGCATCGGTCCTGTACCAGCCGTTAGAAAAGTTCTTGAAAGATCAGGTCTTAATCTTGACGACATGGATCTGATTGAAATTAACGAAGCTTTCGCAGCCCAGGTGATTGCCTGCGATCGGGAGCTTAATATGGATATGGAGAAGGTCAACGTGAATGGCGGTGCGATTGCCCATGGCCATCCACTGGGGGCTACTGGAGCGATCCTGATGACAAAAGCCGTCTATGAACTTGAAAGAAGAGACGGGCGTTACGCAATGATTACGGCCTGCATCGGCGGTGGCCAGGGAATCGCGGCTATTATTGAACGTGAATAAATTTTCAAAAGGAGGAATGGCACTTATGGCTTCTGATACGATACCGATCAGGCAAGGAGAAGAGCTAGATACAAGTGTTATCGAAAAGTACCTGAGGGAGCAATTGCCTGATCTTCCAGAAGGCATTCTAACAATCGACCAGTTCAGTTTCGGTAAATCAAATCTGACCTACCAGCTGAAAATCGGAGAATGGGAGGCGGTTTTAAGGCGTCCGCCTCTCGGTCCTGTTGCGCCAAAAGCGCATGATATGGAAAGGGAGTACAAGATCCTTAAAGAGATTAGCCCTCACTTTGCGGCTGCTCCCAGGCCCTATTTATTTGCTGATGAAAATGTCATCGGCAGTCCGTTTTTCGTGATGGAAAGAAAGCGCGGCATAGTCCTTGATACGGACTTTCCTGAAGGCATCATGCCGACTGACGAAATGTGCAGATCCCTTTCGGAAACGATGGTCGACCACCTTGTTGAGCTGCACAGCATCGATTATACGAAGACCAGGCTTACCGAAATGACAAAACCTGAAGGCTTCATGGAACGGCAGGTCATCGGTTGGATTCGCCGTTATGAGCGGGCGGAAACAGATATTGTCGAGGGCGTGGAGCACTTAAAGCAATGGATGCTGAAGAATGTTTCGGAATCCAAAACGCCAGCGATCATTCATTACGATTATAAACTGAATAATTCCATGTTCAATGAGGATTTAACGAAGATGGTCGGTCTTTTCGACTGGGAGATGACGACGGTAGGTGACCCGCTGGCCGATCTGGGTGTGGCGATGAGCTACTGGATTCAACCGGACGATTCCGATCTGTTAAAAAGAGGGATGGGAAAACCGCCGGTCACAGTGATACCAGGGTTCATGACCCGTGATGACTTCATGGAGCGGTATGCGAGGAAAAGCGGCATGGACCTTGCGAACATGAATTTTTACCAAACATTTGCCTATTTCAAGCTTGCCGTCATTTGCCAGCAAATTTATTACAGGTGGAAAAAGGGCCAGACAAAGGATAGCAGGTTTGCGCATCTTGATGCATTTGTCAGCAGCCTGATCCAATATGCGTTATATACCGCAACAAAGAAAGGGTGAAGGACATGATGAAGATTCACCTTTTGCTAAAAAAAGAGGACATCGACAAGCAAAAAATGGCCGATAACAAAATCGCTGTCGTCTTTGATGTTCTTCTGGCAACTTCCACGATCACCTCTGCCCTGGAGTTCGGTGCCAAAGAAGTAATTCCGGTCCTTGATGGAAAGGAAGCGAAAAAAGAAGCTGAAGGCAGGGAAAAAGATCATTTCGTACTGGTCGGCGAGTATCAGGGGAAAACAATCGATGGGTTTCTGTCACCAAATCCGTTGGAATTAAGAGAAAAAATCGAGGGGAAGTCCGTCATCCTGTCGACCACCAACGGAACCGTCGCCCTTAAAAGTTCTGCCGAAGCAAAGGCTGTTTATGCAGTGTCGCTGATGAACTGCAAGGCAGTAGCCAATCATATTTTAAAAGATTACCAGGGAGAGACGATTGTCGTCGTCTGTTCTGGTTCTTCGAATGAGTTTAATGCAGAGGATTTCCATGGAGCGGGATGCTTCATTGACTGCCTTATAAAGGAATATGACAAGGAATTTTTCCTGACGGATTCTGCTTATGCCGCGCGCTGTTTCTACCATGCCCACAATCAAAACAGTGATGATATTCTAAAAGACTCCAGAGTCGGCCGGATGCTAAGTAAACATGGCTTTGACCAGGAAATTGAATTTGTTTCACAGCAAAATGTTTTTGCCACGGTTCCAATACTGATAGACAGAAAGAGGATTATTGACGCGGCAAATGATAGCGTTTACAAAAAAGGAGAGGAAAGTATGTCATTGAAGCCGGAAGTAAAAGCGTTGCTTGAAGCCTATGCTCAAAATCCAGTGCCGCCCTTGGAGCAGCTTCCGCTTGCAGAAGCAAGGAAGGGTTTTGAACAGTCTGCAAAACTCATGAGCAAGGCTGAGAAACTTGCAAACACAAAGGATTTCAAAATCCAGGGATACAAGGATGAGATCAAGATAAGACTTTATTCACCAGACGGAACAGATGGAACCAAGCTTCCCGCGATTGTCTACTACCATGGAGGCGGCTGGGTGATCGGCAATATCGAAACACATGATGCCCTTTGCCACACTTTATCCAATGAAGCTGGATGTATCGTAGTTTCCGTGGATTATAGTCTTGCACCTGAAAGCAAGTTCCCGGTTGCAGTCGAGGATTCATATCTAGCTGCCAAATGGGTGTTTGAAAACGCTGATGAAATGAACATCGATGAAAACTTTATCGCTGTCGCAGGAGATAGTGCGGGAGGAAACCTGGCAGCAGTGGTAAGTTACCTTGCTGTCCAGAGACAGACACCGTCGATTGCTTATCAAATGTTGTTTTACCCGTCTACAGGCTTTGAATATACTCCATCCTATGAAAAATACGGTGAAGGCTATTATTTGACCAAGTCTACAATGACCTGGTTCCGCGAACAATACTTAAACTCACCTGAAGATACGCAAAATCCACTGGCCGCGCCGTTGTTGATCCCAGATGAGATTACCCCGCTGCTGCCGCCGGCTTATATCCTGACTGCGGAGCTTGATCCACTATGTGATGGCGGAGAGCATTTTGCTGCGAAATTAAAGAATGCAGGCGTAGAAACCGAGTATGTCTGCGCTCCGGGGATGCTCCATGGTTTCCTTGGGATGACTGAATATTTGCCCGATGGAAAGGAAGCAATCAAGGCTGCTGCGGAAGCCATTAAAAAAAGAAGTGCTCTTAAACCGGTTGAATAATAATCTTTGAGGAGGACTAGACGATGCCTAATCTACACTTTGATCACTGGCCGAAAATCTCTAAATCACTGACATTGCCCGAAACATCACTCTATGAAAATCTCAAAGTCAGTGCGGAGAGATATCCGGACCAAAGCGCAATCTATTACTATGGAAACGCCATCTCATACAGTGAGCTTAACGAAGAAGTTAATTCGCTTGCTGGATTCCTCCAGCAGAAACTTGAGGTTGCAAAGGGAGACAGAGTTTTATTATTCATGCAAAATTCTCCCCAGTTCGTCATTGGATTCTATGCAATTTCACGAGCTGATGCAGTCGTCGTGCCCATCAATCCAATGCTGACTGCAGATGAATTGAGCTTTTACATTAAAGATTGTGAGATTACTTCGGCGTTGGTTGGACAGGAGCTTTATGACAAAGTTGAGCCGCTGATTGATTCTACCCCATTACAGAATGTCGTGGTTGCTGCCTATTCTGATTACAAAGGAGAGAATTTTAACGGTGTCATGCCTCCAGAGGTCGAGGCTGCCAGGGTGGTTTACGAACAGCCAGGGCACTTCCATTGGAAAGAAGCCATTGCAGCACAATATGAGACAGGGACCCACACGTCAAAGGCGGATGATATTGTTGTGCTTCCGTATACATCCGGGACAACCGGACTTCCAAAAGGCTGCATGCATACCAATCGGACCGTCCAGGCGAATACCATCGGTGCCTATCACTGGTCCAGCTCGACAACAAGTGCCGTTCACCTTATGACACTGCCATTATTCCATGTGACCGGGATGGTACACAGCATGCATATGCCGATTTTTTCCGGAAGCACGATGGTCCTGATGACGAGATGGAACCGGGAGGCTGCCGTGGAACTGATTAAATCCCAGGGATGCACGCACTGGGTAGCGATCGCTACTATGATTGTCGATTTCCTGGCAAATCCAAAACTGGACCCAAAAGATATTGCCACGTTGACATCGATATCAGGCGGGGGTGCAGCTCTTCCAGAAGCAGTGGGGGAAAAGCTTTACAAACTTACTGGCCTGCGATTTGTAGAAGGATATGGACTTTCCGAAACAATCGCCCAGACACACTTCAATCCGCCAGACCGGCCTAAAATGCAGTGTCTTGGGATTCCATCCTTCGACGTAGACGCGAGGGTTATTGAACCGGCTACGGGAAAAGAACTTGGTCCTGGTGAAGCAGGAGAAATTGTCGTAAATGGCCCACAGGTGATGGTCGGCTACTACAACAGGGAGGACGAAAACAGGAATTCCTTCATTGAGATTGATGGCAAGAAGTTTTTCCGGACAGGCGATATTGGCCGGTATGATGAAGAAGGCTACTATTTCATGGTCGACCGTGTTAAAAGGATGATCAACGCATCTGGATATAAGGTTTGGCCTACAGAGGTTGAATCTTACCTTTACAAGCATCCGGCCATCCAGCAAGCAGTTGTAGTAGGAATACCTGACCCAAGAAGGGGCGAATCGGTAAAAGCATTTGTCATTTTAAATGATGGATATGAAGGCAAAATCAGCGAAGAAGAAATCATTGAATGGTCCAAACAGCATATGGCGGCTTATAAATACCCTCGCGAGGTAGAATTCAGGACGCAATTCCCAATTACCAGCAGCGGCAAGATCCTGTGGCGGAAGCTTCAGGAGGAAGAGAGGGAAAAAGCTGAAAATCAGGTGAGGTAAAAAGGCTCCGTCACATCAGCTATTAAATTATAAGGAGGATCTTGATGGAGATTTTGGTTCAGCAGCTGTTCAATGGCCTTACCATTGGCAGTGTTTATGCTCTTGTCGCTCTTGGACTCACTCTTGTTTACGGTATCCTTCATATCCCGAACTTTGCCCATGGCGCTTTATACATGATGGGTGGATATATCACCTTGATGATGATGGTGCAATACGGCCTTCATTACTGGCTGGCCATTCTTGTTTCTGTCATCGCGGTAGGATTAATCGGCGTTCTGATGGAGCGACTGGTCTTCCATCCCTTAAGACATGCCCCGCCGATTCATGACAAAATCGCAGCAATTGGAATTCTGTTATTTTTGGAAGCCTTCGCGCAATTCATCTGGGGCGCGGATTACCAAATGATGCCGACACCTTACGGCCAGGTCGTCCAGGTGTTCGGCCTGACCTTCACGATGCAAAGACTGCTGATCATCATTGCAGCAATTGGTGTAATGGTACTGCTTTACCTGTTCCTGAAAAAGACGTTCACGGGTGCGACGATCATTGCGATGTCCCAGGAACGGGATGGAGCGAATCTTGTAGGAATCAATACTAACCGCGTGGCAATGCTTACATTCCTGATATCCGGAGGGCTTGCAGCAATAGCCAGCTCTCTTGCAGCGCCTATAAATCTCGTTTTTCCTGGAATGGGCCAGCTGGTAATCTTAAAGGCTTTTGTCATCATCATTCTGGGAGGGATGGGCAGCATTCCCGGAGCGATTATTGGAGGCTATATTTTAGGTTTCAGTGAAAGTCTCGGCGCCACGTACATTTCTAATGATTACAAAGACATCATAGCGTTCATCCTGCTGGTCATCATTTTAACAGTAAAACCAACCGGCCTGTTTGCCAAGGGGGGACATTGATGGCGAAGGTAATCAATAAACGTACTATTATACTTGCACTTTTGTTATTTGCGATTGCCTTTCCATTCGTTACCCAAAATGATTATTTCATCCATGTAATGACTCTGTCGTTCATCTGGATGATCGGTGTCTATGGGCTTAACCTATTGGCGGGCTATACAGGCTATCTCTCGCTGGCGCATGCTGGGTTCTTTGCGATCGGTGCGTATTCATTGGGCCTCCTGACGGTAAAGGCCCAGATAAATTTCTGGCTTGCTTTTGTTCTGTCGCTTCTTATCACCTCAATTATTGGATTTTTAGTCGGTGTCATTGCCCTAAGGACCAAGGAACATTTCTTCGCCATCTATACCCTATGTGTCGGGTATATCATCTACCTTGTCATTGATAAATGGGACAGTTTGACAGAAGGCGTCCGCGGTTTGATCGGTATCCCCGCGCCGGCAAATATTGGACCGATCTCATTCGAGTCATCCCTGTCACAATATTATCTTGTTTTGGCCATATTGCTTCTCGTGATCCTGTTTGTTTATCGAATCGTGCATTCCCTGACCGGAAGGACGTATATTGCGATTCGCAATAGTGAAGACCTTGCGCAGACTATCGGAATCTCAACAATGAAAAATAAATTGGAAGTTTTCGTGCTTTCCACTTTTTTCGCCGGACTGTCAGGAGCTCTATATGCGTCATTCATCCGTTTCATCGGGCCAGATATCGGAAATATCGTTATCACATTTGATTTGCTGACATACCTCCTGATTGGCGGGATCGGCACGTTATCAGGACCTATTGTCGGCACCGTATTGGTTGTATGGATTTCCCAACAGCTGCAGTTCCTTCAGGATTACCGGATGCTCATTTTCGGACCTGTGCTGACACTCCTGGTCATATTTTACCCGCAGGGAATCGCCGGGGCAATTGGCGGCTGGAGGTTAAAGCGCGCCGAAAAGAAGCTGCATAAAGATGAGATAAAAGAGGGATATTCACAAAATACGATCAGTACAGACAAACAGGTGAAGGAGGGGTAAGGATGTTCCTGGAAACGAAGAATTTAACGAAGAAATTTGGCGGTTTGACAGCTGTTAACGATGTTGATTTTTCGATCGAAAAAGGAAAAATCAATGCGATCATAGGACCGAATGGAGCTGGCAAGTCCACTTTTTTCAATCTCATCAGCGGCTTTCACCCTCCTACATCAGGCCATATTATTTTTAAAGGCAGGGACATTACCAATCTGCCGGCAAATAAAATTGCAGAACTGGGAATAGCACGTACCTTTCAAACTACCAATCTGTTTGAACAATCCACTGTCCTTGACAATGTGATCGTAGGACATCGATTGAGGACAAACTCCAATTTGCTCGATGCAGTGTTCAGGTCGAAAAGATTAAAGAAGGAAGAAGAGAAATGCCGGGAAAAGGCTTTTGAAGTAATAGAGTTTACAGGATTGGAAAAAGTGGCAAACAAACTTGTTGGAAGCCTCACGCAGGAAGAAAAAAAACGGACGGCATTTGCGCTGGCATTAGCAACAGATCCTGAAATTGTGTTCCTTGATGAGCCTGCAGCTGGTGTGAATCCTGATGAGACAGAGGGATTGGCTCTTTTGATGAAAAAAATGGCTGATAAAGGGATTACTGTCTGTTTGATTGAGCACAAAATGCAAATGATCATGAAGCTTGCGGATAAAATAATGGTCCTCAATTACGGAGAAAAAATCGCCGAGGGAAATGCAGAAGAAATCAGGAATAATCCTACTGTAATCAAGGCCTACCTGGGAGGGAGCGCCAGTGCTTAAACTGCGAGATGTTAAAGTGAATTATGGGAGCTACACAGCGGTAGACAAGGTGAACCTCGATGTCTCTAAAGGGGAAATCGTTGTCCTTCTGGGTGCCAATGGTGCCGGGAAAAGTACAATTTTCAAGACAATCAGCGGATTGAATAAAGTTTCTTCAGGAGACATTCTGTTTGAGGGAAAATCCCTGAACAAAACTACACCGGATAGAATCGTCCAATCAGGAATTGCCCAATGCGCGGAAGGCCGAAAGCTGTTTCCATCAATGACCATTCAGGAGAATTTGAGAATGGGCGCTTATGTCCATAGAAAGCATAAAAAAGGAATAAAGGAATCGATGAATCATGTGTTTGAACTGTTTCCGATCCTGGAAGAAAAACAGCATGATATGGCAGGTTCACTCAGCGGGGGGCAGCAGCAGATGCTTGCAATTGGGAGGGCGTTGATGGCAAAGCCAAAATTGCTGCTTCTTGATGAGCCGTCTATCGGACTTGCACCACTTATTGTTGAGCAAATGTTTGACGTGATCCAGACCATCAATCGGGAGGGAACGACAATCCTTCTGGCCGAACAAAATGCGAATGCTGCCTTGAAAATTGCAGATAAAGGCTATGTATTCCAAAACGGATCTGTAGTACTGGAAGGGACTTCTGATGAATTGTTTGCTAATGATGAAATAAAAAAGGCATATATCGGTGCCTAGAACTGCTTCTTTCTTTTGGGGAGGTGGTTGGCTAGCAGTACAAATATCAATTTCTGAATATTGAAAATTCAAACTCAAGGGGGAAAACGAATGAAAAAGTCCAAATTGCTGTTGGTCTTAAGTGTAATATTTGCCTTGATTTTCAGTCTAGCCGCTTGCAATAACTCAGAAAAAACAGATTCAGGAGGAAAGGGTTCTGAAGCAGCATCTGGTGAAGGGATAATCAATATTGGATATACTGGACCGCTGAGCGGACCTGCCGCGTTTTATGGAGAAAGGACATTGAACGGTGTCCAGATGGCAACTGAGGAAATCAACAATGCCGGCGGAATTGAAGTGAATGGCAAGAAGTATAAATTCAATGTTGTCTCCCTGGACGACAAGTATTTGCCTAATGAAGCCGGTGCGAATGCTAAAAGACTCATGCAGGAAAATAAGACACCCATCATTTTCACACCGCATAGCGGCGGCGTGGCTGCTTTGCAGGTGTTCAACCAGCAGGATAAATTCATTATTGGCGCATACACAAGTGAACCAAAGGTAACGGAAGTCGGGAATAAATTAACGGTGAGGATCCCTCCTCGTTATGATGGCTATCTTGAGCCATTCACGAATTATACGATGGAGAAGTTCGGCAAAAAAATCGCATTCCTGCCAACTTCATCTCAGTATGGAAAGGATTGGGCTGAAAAGCTGCAGCCTCACTGGGAAAAGTCAGGTGGTGAAGTGGTGTACAATTCATCAATCGACTTTGCCAAGGATACAGATTTCTTTACCATCATCACAAATGCACTAAAGGAAAAACCAGATGTACTTTTTATCGGCGGACCGTCTGAACCAACTGCAAAAGTCGCCAAGCAGGCCAGGGAACTTGGCTTCAAGGGTGGTTTTATCGTGATGGACCAGGCAAAGTTCGATGAAATGAAGAAGGTGACAGGTACGTATGACGTCCTAAACGGCGCAATCGGTGTCATGCCGCTGGTCAATTCCGAAAGTCCCGGCATTCCCGAGTTTGTAAAGAACTACAATGCAAAATACAAAGAGGATCCAGGCTCTGAAGCTGGCTTGAATTACATTGCCATGCATGTTTTCGCTGAAGCCATAAAAGCAGCAGGGTCTGTGGATGACCCCGAAAAAATCATGGCCCATATGCAGGATGGGCTGGATAACCTGCCAGAGGACAAAAAAGTTTATGTCATTCCAAAAATCGACCCAAATGGCGGATTTGAAGGTGAATTGATTGTTGCGGCAATTGAGGATGGAAAAATCGTCCCGATAAAAGCTGATTAATTTGCAGTAAGAAAAACAGATACTTTTACGGGATAGCCGGGTAGAGTAGAAACAGATACTGGTTTTGCTATTCTAACAGTCTATACTTTTTAAAAAAGTTCAATGCTGATGTTTACTGTGAGGAAGTAATGAATGATGGAAGCGGCAGTTCGGATGAACTGCCGCTTTTTCGTTGCTTTCATGTTTTCCGAAGACATACAATAAGAAATAAGAGTTCACCAACGATTCCTAAAAGGAGTGGTAGCATGAATAATAGCATCGGAATTGACGCGGGAGGATCACTTCTCAAAATTGCATATGAAGAAAATGGGAGATTGCATTT
Source organism: Cytobacillus oceanisediminis 2691 (assembly GCF_007678455.1). Taxonomy (GTDB): domain Bacteria; phylum Bacillota; class Bacilli; order Bacillales; family Cytobacillaceae; genus Mesobacillus; species Mesobacillus oceanisediminis_A. Next base: position 97,004 of record NZ_VEEP01000012.1, read on the forward strand.
TCGAAAACAGCCTAATTCAGAAATGGATGGAGCATTACAGTGGCTGAAAATCATTTCATTAAATAAGACAATTTATCTGACAGGCGGAAAGGCAGGAACTATTAAAGCCAATTACTTCCCGGAGGCAAAGGTAGTAGATGAATTTTCGGCTGTATGCGAAGGCAGCAGGTACCTGAAAATGAAGGAAGCCATGTCTGTCAGTGATCCTTACATACTGGTCAACATCGGGACAGGCACTTCCTGGTTTACCATTGACGGGGAACAGTATGAGCGGGTTCTTGGCAGTGGAATTGGCGGCGGTACTTTTATGGGACTAGGTAAAATGTTTACTGAAGCTGATGCTTTTTCCGATCTGGTAAGTTTGGCTGCTGAGGGGGACAAGGGGAATGTTGACCTGCTCGTGAAGGATATTTATCATCCGGAAAAACCCCCGATTCATGGTGAATTAACAGCAAGCAATTTCGCGAAGTCACAAGGGATTACTTCAAGTTCTCCAGCCGACAAAATGGCTTCCCTTAACAATATGATTGCAGAAACGTTGACTCTTCTCACTGTCCAGGCTGCTAGTCTTCACAACATAAAGCAGGCTGTCTTTATCGGAAGTACTCTTGCAGGAAATCAACTCCTCCGGGAAAATCTGGAGACGTATTGTAAAATGTCTGGAATTGATCCGGTTTTTCTGGAACATGGTGAGTTCAGCGGGGCGATCGGGGCAATGCTCACATAGTGACAAAAGAGGAGAAGCCACTTTGGCTCCTCCTCTTTTGTTGAATTTTATCTGTTTCCTTTAAATACTTCAGAGACAATTTCAAAGGATTTCAATCTGGCTTTGTGATCAAAAATTTGTGCGTTGATGATCATTTCATCTGCCTGAGTTTCATCAAGGAATTCCTGAAGCTTGGTTTTAATGGTCTGCGGGCCGCCAACAATCGAGGAACCGATCCGGCTGTCCAGCAGCATTTTTTCATATTCGCTGACCTGGTTATTAAAATCTTTTACAGGCGGCAGCAGGGGACTAGGGTTATTCCTGAAAAGATTCAGGAATTGCTGCTGCATAGACGTGGCCAGAAAATCTGCTTCCTCATCCGTTTCGGCCGCAATCACATTTACGCCAACCATTGCATATGGCTGGTCTAATACTTCAGATGGCTGAAAATTCCTCCGGTATAGCTTGAGAGCTCCTAAAGTATTTTCGGGAGAGAAGTGGCTTGCGAATGAAAAAGGCAAGCCGAGTTGTCCTGCAAGCTGCGCGCTATAGCCACTTGATCCCAACAGCCAGATTGGAATGTTCAATCCCTCACCTGGAATGGCACGGACACTTCGAAATTGTGAATCAAGTTCCGGGTTGAAGTATGCTCGAAGTTCATCCAATTGCTCAGGAAAGTCCTGGCCATCACTGCGTCGTTCGCGCCTTAAAGCATAGGCTGTCACCTGGTCGGTTCCAGGCGCGCGTCCGAGTCCGAGGTCAATCCGGCCCGGGAAGAGAGATTCAAGGGTCCCGAATTGTTCAGCAATTACTAGCGGAGCATGGTTTGGCAGCATGATACCGCCGGAGCCAACCCTGATCGTGGATGTTCCTGCTGCCACATGTCCGATGACCACCGAAGTCGCAGAACTGGCAATTCCAGGCATATTATGATGTTCTGCCAGCCAGTAGCGGCGATATCCCCACTGTTCCGCATGCCTGGCAAGATCAAGCGTATTTTGAAGTGAATCTGAAGCTGTGCCTCCTTGAATGATTGGAGCAAGATCAAGCACAGAAAATTTAATATCGTTTAAACGTTTGCCGTCCGTCATAATTGCATCTTCCTTTATTGAATGATATTAACAGCCAGGAATAGCTTTTAACCATCCCCAGCGATTATACAATTCAATAGTAACAATTATCTTTCGGTAATCAAAATAAAATGGTTTGAATCGACAGTTAGCCTGGCAGTTAATTAATGGAAGGCCGCTGGGTTACAAGGGAAGGATTTTCACTCCTGTGAGCGCTGCTGGATTCTCTAATGCTTGCTTCGATATTGACAAACTCCGGGTATCCGTAATTACCATGTTCACTGATGTCCAGTCCAATATTTTCTTCCTCTTCTGTAACTCGCAAGCCATTCATCGCGGTTTTCATTCCCAATAAAATGAGATAGGAAACAATGAAAGCAAAAGCACCCGAAACCAAAACCCCCAGTGCCTGCACACCCAGCTGGTCAAAACCTCCGCCATAAAATAAACCGGGTTTTCCGACGGTCGCCAATTCTGGAGTTGCGAAGAATCCAGTCGATAAGGTACCCCAAACTCCTGCTGCCCCGTGAACGGATAAAGCAAATATAGGGTCATCGATTTTTTTGCTTTCAAAAAACCTGATGCTGTAGAAGACGAGAATTCCGGCAACCAATCCAATCACAACTGCTGCCCAGGTATCAACAAAGGCACAGGAAGCGGTGATTGCGACAAGGCCGGCAAGTGTTCCATTCAGCATCATCGGGATATCAGCCTTTCCCATTACGATCCACGAAATAGCAAGTGCAGCAATGGTACCAGCCGCGGCTGCAAGATTAGTGTTCAGTGCCACGAATCCGAAAAATGCACCATCTACCGAAACCGTGCTGCCTGCATTGAAACCAAACCAGCCCACCCAAAGGAAGAGTACACTCAAGGCGGTGAATACGAGGTTATGGCCTTCAATTTTATTGGCCGAACCATCTTGATTATATTTGCCTATACGAGGTTTCAGCAGGAGTGTAGCTGCCAGTGCGGCCATAGCACCTGTCAGGTGAACGACTGTCGAACCGGCAAAATCCTGTTTCCCATGCTCCGCAAGCCAGCCGCCACCCCAAATCCAGTGTGCAATAAACGGATAAACCAGGACGGAAAATAAAAGTGCGAAAACAACATATACAGATAATTTCGCTCTTTCAGCAAACCCGCCAAAAGCAATCGTGATCGAAATGCCTGCGAAAGCCAGTTGAAATAGGAAGAAGACGGATCCTGAAAGGCCAAGCCCTTCAACATCATAGCCTGAATAAAAGAAATCCGAGAATCCTAAAATCGAATTTCCTTCACCGAAAATCAATCCATATCCTACAGCCCAGAAAACAATGGAGGAGATGCCGAATGTTAAAATCGTTTTACCTGCGATATGTCCAGCATTTTTCATCCTTGTTGAACCTGTTTCAAGTAAAATGAAACCCCCAATCATCAAAATAACCAATACTGCAGAAATCATGACCCATAAACTATTCAATAAAAAAACAGTATCCATTTGCTCAACTCCCTTAATAGTGATGTTTTATGTATTTTGTCATTTAATTCAGAATGAAACCACGTTTATGTCAGGTAACCTCACATGGTTTTTGAGACAAAAAAAAACCTTCTTTTACGAAGGTCATCATTTTTTTCGTATACCAAATCGGGCATTTATTTGTCCCTGGATCATTTTCTTATGTTCTTCTGCTTCATTTCGTTTCTTTTGCTTCACCATTTCCTGCCTGATTTCATACGTCTGTACGCCGTCTTCAATTTTATTGGCTATCTCTACCAATAATTCTACATCTGAAAACGAATATCTTCTGCTCCCGCCTGGAGTTCGATCAGGGAAAACTAATTTTCTTTCTTCATAATATCTTATTTGCCGTTCTGAAAGTCCAGTTAGTTCACTAACAATCCCGATTGTAATGACTTTTTTGTCTTTATAGGAGGAATCGGCAGCCAGGAGGATCACCACACTTCTTTTTTATGTTATATTTTCTCACATGATTTGATGTTTTGTAAATAAAAACTCGAAGAACTAACGCCCAGTTGTTAAATTTTTCAGTTCTGTCAGTGTTAATTTCTTTAATTCATTTTCAGTATCATTCGAAAGCCCTGTTTTAATCAAATGCTGGATATAATGGTCTTTCAGTTTATCAACAGCTGTCCGTAAATGTAATGACACAGAGAAACCCCCTTAAAAATAGTCATTTTGAACTTCACGCAGGATTTCTAAAGCCCGCATGCCTTCTTTTTTCAAAAGCTGCTCATACAGTTCATCGCGAAAAAGATCAACCATGACAATCAATTGCGCCAAACCCATTTCCTTCTGTCCGTCCATAGAAATCTCCTCATTTCTTTTAATTAATTTGATTCATCTTAACGAATAACTTTTGTGCAGTCATTAAGTTCGGAAGGATATCTGACAGGGATTTTAACGGCATAAGTAATGAATTGCGTGCGAACCGGAAAACCTATAATGATGATTTGTCCATAAGGAGGAGTAGTGATGGAACAGAATACGCAGCCAAATAATAGAGGGTATATCATTAATGAATATGATGTACTTAAGAAAGTCATTCTTTGCCAGCCACAATATATGACCATCCGCGATGTCATAAATGAAACCCAAAAACATTTTAAGGATGAAGGCATACATATCGAAGTTGCCTTGGAGCAGCATCATGAATTTGTGAATACATTAAAGAATTACGGCGTAGAGGTCATCCTGCTCCCGTACCATAAAAAATTCCCGGAGCAAGTCTTCACAAGGGACATCGGATTTACACTTGGTGAAACTATTTTTGTAGCAGATATGGCCAGCGACGTCCGAAAGGGTGAGGAGGATGTCTTGAAACAGTGGCTAGAGGATGAAGAGATCTCCTATTATAATCTCCTGGGTGATCAGATCGAAGGTGGCGATGTAGTCATTGACCAGGACACCGTATATGTGGGCTTGAGCAATCGGACCAACCAGCAGGCGGCGGATCACCTTAAGGGATTGCTCCCGAACTTAAACGTGCGAGCTATTTCCTTCAAAGCTGAGTACCTTCATCTTGATTGTGTTTTCAACGTCGTCTCACCTGAAGTAGCATTGATTTATCGCCCAGCATTGACAGACGAAGACATTGAACTATTCAGCTCCCGTTATGACCTGATTGATGTCAGCGAAGAGGAACAATTTACACTTGGGACCAATGTCCTGAGCATTGGAAACAAACGGATCCTCAGTCTGCCTGTGAATAAAGGCGTGAATGAGCAACTCAGGGGTAAAGGATTCGAAATAATCGAAGTCGATATTACTGAGATTATTAAATCCGGAGGCTCATTTCGCTGCTGCTCATTGCCCATTTTACGTGAGAGGAATGTACATTAGTATTAATCCCCTAAGTTATGTTATGAGAAAATCACTCTGAAGCAGGTGGCAATCGTCATTTGCTTTTTTCATTTAAAAAAGGTAACTTCGGACAGCTTTGGGGATTGCATGCGAAAGTTGTTCGAACTCAGACTACTTCGGACAACTTTTGTGGTCGCAGGTGAAAAGCTGTCCGAACCTGAAGCTACTTCGGACAGCTTTCGTCGTCGCAGGGGAAAAGCTAGCCGAACTCGAGGCTACTTTGGACAGCTTTCGTGGTCACAGGTGAAAAGCTGTCCAAACTCCGGGCTACTTCGGACAACTTTTGTGGTCGCAGGTGAAAAGCTGTCCGAACTCGGAGCTACTTAGGACAACTTTGGTGCTCGCAAACCAAAAGCTGTCCGAACCGGGAACTACTTCGGACAGCTTTCGTCGTCGCCGGGGAAAAGCTGTCCGAACTCGGGGCTACTTCGGCCAGCTTTCATGCACGAAGATGAAAAGTTGTCCGAACTAAAGGTAACTTAAGATAACTATTATACCCGCAGATAAAAAGTTGACTAAATCGAACAACTGTCCAACCCAACTTGCTCCATATTTTTGTTTTTGTGATAACTACTGCAAACGCTGTCAAATACTGTATTTATAACAGACCAAAAAATAGTTTGCTGTTAAACATCAGTTTTTGATTGTCCTTTGTGCCCAATTATCTTATAATTCAAAATAGAAAGAAATCAAACAAGTAAAGGGGGATTCATTTGGAAGCTTTTGTTTCTTGGCTCAATGGGATTTTGTGGAGCAACCCGGTCATTTATATCATTTTGGGAATTGGCCTGGTGTTCTCCATCCTGACACGTTTTTTACAAGTAAGACTCTTGAAGGACATGGTTACACTTATGTTCAAAGGGAGAAGTTCCGATGCGGGCGTTTCATCTTTTCAGGCCTTATCTATCGCTTTATCCGGCCGTGTAGGAACTGGTAACATCGCTGGTACTGCTACTGCAATTGCAATGGGTGGACCTGGTGCGGTTTTCTGGATGTGGACAATTGCGTTTATCGGGGCGAGCAGCGCTTTTGTTGAATCTACATTAGCCCAGATTTATAAGGTTAAGCAAGATGGTCTTTATCGAGGCGGTCCTGCTTATTACATCGAGAAAGGTCTTGGCATCAAATGGTTTGCGATTGTGTTTTCTGTTGCGGCCTTGCTTGCAATGGCTCTTTTAATGCCAGGAATTCAGTCAAACTCGATTGCTCTTGGACTTGAGAATGCTTTTGGTGTCAGCAAATCAGTTTCTGGTTTAGTTATCATCGCTCTTTTGGGTTTTATCATTTTTGGCGGCGTTAAAAGGATCGCTACGGTGGCCCAATATACTGTTCCATTTATGGCGATCGGGTACATTCTTGTAGCTCTTGTCATTATTGGAATGAATATAACTGAAGTTCCTGCTGTTTTCGCTTTGATTTTCAAGAGTGCTTTCGGTGCTGACTCCATTTTTGGCGGTATTTTGGGCAGCGCGATTGCCTGGGGTGTAAAACGGGGTATTTATTCCAATGAAGCTGGACAGGGTACAGGTCCTCACGCAGCTGCTGCAGCTGAGGTTTCCCACCCGGCAAAACAGGGTCTTGTCCAGGCATTTTCAGTTTACATCGATACCTTATTTGTTTGTTCAGCTACAGCCTTTATGATCCTGTTCACAGGAATGTTCAACACTGTTGGCGCTGACGGTTCATTCATCGTCGAAAACTTGAAAGGTGTAGAGTCAGGGCCAGGATATACACAGGCTGCTGTTGATGCTGTTCTACCTGGATTCGGTGCAGAATTTGTTGCTGTAGCGCTATTCTTCTTCGCTTTCACAACAATCATGGCCTATTATTATATGGCTGAAACAAACATCGCTTATCTTCTCAGAGGAAGAAATGGCAAGGTTCCGATGTTTGTCCTTAAAGTCGTCATCCTTGGAGCAACTTTCTACGGTGCCGTTAAAGAAGCGTCACTTGCATGGGCGCTTGGAGATGCTGGTCTCGGATTGATGGTATGGCTCAACCTGATTGCCATCGTCCTGCTTGCGAAGCCGGCACTGATTGCTTTGAAGGACTATGAGGAACAGAAAAAGCAAGGGCTTGATCCGGTCTTCAATTCCAAAAAGCTCGGTATCAAGAATGCAGAGTATTGGGAAGAAGAATATTCCTTCAACCATGAAAAAGAAAAAGTATCATAAGACTGATTTTGTGAAGAGCTGCCTGATCAATGGCAGCTCTTCTTTCAGTCTATCCGGTTTATTCATATTGTTTTGGTGGAATGGGAAGGATGATAGTATCAAGGATGTAGCGGGTGACTATCATGAAATTGTTATGCATTGACGGTGGCGGTATTAGAGGTGTATTCCCGATTGCCATCCTGAAGGCTATTGAAGAAGAATTCGGCAAGCCTGTTGGCCAGCTGTTTGATGTGATCTCGGGCACCAGCACAGGGGCCATCATTGCCGCTTCAGTTGCTTTGAATACATCAATGGGAGAGTTGATGGAAAGGTACGAGATTTATGGGGAAAAGATTTTCGTCAAAAAATCAAAGGTAGGCCTTTTTAAAAGTGTATACAGTGACCGTTATTTAAGGAGGCTGTTGAAGCATGCCTTCAAAGACCTTACCCTTGGAGAAATCCAAAAGCCTTTGTTGATTCCTGCTGTTGATATCACCCATGGAAAACCCTATGTCCATCGAACAGACTTTGGTTATTCATCGGAAAATGAACTTTCAATCAAGCTATGGGATGCTGTTCTTTCATCTTGTTCGGCGCCTATCTATTTTCCTCCAAACAATGTTAACAATCAATACTTATCGATTGATGGGGGATTGTGGGCAAATAATCCATCATTGGTTTGTGTGACTGAGGCATTACATCATTTTAAAATCGATCTGGAGGAAATACATATCCTCTCGATCGGGACAGGCCAGCAGAACATCGACTTTACGATGGAGGAGAATAAATACTGGGGAATCCGTCAGTGGCTGCCATTCCAGTTTCCATCCTTTAAGGTAACACCTAAGCTCTTGGATCTGGCAATGGACTTATCCTCTGAATCCGTTTCCTATCACTGCAGGCTTTTGCTGCGTGACCATTATCTCCGCTTAAATACAGAGTTGTCTGAGGAAGTGCCTTTTGATGATTTTACTTATACGGAAAAATTAAAGGAACTGGGAAAGCAGGTATTTGAGTCAAACAAAGGGCAAATCACAGCCTTTCTTTTTGAGAATTAGACCATTTGTTTTACAGAATGAGCCATCCTTCATTGGGTATACTATTTTTACAATTTAGAGGAGGAACCATAATGGAAAAAATTGAAGTTGGTGAAGTTTTTACAATTAGCGACGAAAGCGATATCGAGCAGGAGGTCGAAGTAATCGGTACGTTGAACATAGACGGATCTGATTATGCAGCTGTAAGCTTTGTTGACGACCTGCAAACGGAATCTGACGAAGACATTGATATCTTTTTTCTCAAGCTCGACGAAGATGGAGATTTTGCTGCCATCGAATCTGATGAGGAATTCGAAAAGGTTTCTGCAGCTTTTGATGAAATGATGAATGAAGAAGAATAACGGGGAGGAGGGGAGGTTAAGCTCCTCTCCTTTTTTGGTATATATACATAGGAAGTACGTTCGTAAAAAAGTTGTAAATAGAAGGAAATCATTCGCGTCTGTCGAATTGATTTTTAAAGGAGTTGATACAATTGGATAGCGTCATCCTCGTAACCTTTAAAATCAAGGGAATACCGATTCCTATCAAAATAGCATCTACAAATGAACCAAGCAGAGAGCAAATCCTCAAAAAGATCACTGATTTGGCCAAGGGATATGATTTATCGGGCGAAATTCAATTCAAGAAGCTCCTAAAAGAGCACGGCCACAAAATGTATATATATGAAATTGGGGATAAAAAATGCATGGTGCTGGTAGAGCGGCTAGAGAAGATAAAAGAGTTTGAAGAAATAGGTTCATAGCACGCTAATACAATCGGTTTTACAATAAATTTTCATCATTCGATATCGGTTCCGCAGCCATAAGCAAGGTATTCTCAGGTAACGCTTTATCAAAATGAAGATAGCCAATTGAGTTTTTTGTTTCGGCAATGCTGCCGTCTTGGAATGAGTAGTAGTTAATCGTTTCTTCCCATAGATTTTGCTTCGGGATTTCTGTTTTATCTTTGGTAAGGGTCATGCTGTAGGTCTCACTGCAGCTGCGGTAAAGCGATTGTTCCTTTCGTTTTTGAGCGTTGAGCCACAGTACCGACTTCATTAAAATACCCCATATCCCAGTAAAACTTTCATTATGGACGGGGCTGCTCGTAAACTGATAGAAAGAATGTATTTTACCATCGTTAAGCTTGACTTCTGATTTTACCGATGAAGAGAAGTGGACATCCCCAGACAGTAAAATGACGCAACTTGGGTCCCAGCTGGAAACTTGTGAAAGGAATGCATGAAATCCTTTGCCGTTATACTTCCATCCATCAAAATCAAATGACGTCTGTACTGGGAATCCTAATACTTTGAAAGGATATACATATTTATGGAGGAAGGATTCAATTAGTCCCATTCCATAAACAGGAGTTGGGGAGACAATATTCAAAGGAGTACGCTTATTCCACCCGCTACTAAGGAGTTTTTCGGTCGTGCTTTGCCAGCCTTTTTCAGAAATCAGCAAAGGTGTCCTGGTTGTCTCCTCCATCAAACTTCCAAGCTGAACCGCTCTGGGCCTTGGATCGAAACCACGCTGTGTACGCGTATCAAGGAAAACAGTTTTAGGAACAGTTGGAGCAATGAAGTGCCAGGAGTGATAGTCCCATAAAAAATCCAGTCCTACTTTATAATCCTGTGATTCCATGTTTCCAGACTCGAGATACTTTTCGATTTTATTACGGAAAGTTGTGTCAAAGCTTTTAGGGTCGTTGCCCCAGCCCTGGAACAGCCAATAAGCCGCCAATCCGTTGCCAATGATATATTTGCCCAGCGGTGAATTCCTGGCCGTCGCCGTCCACTTTTCGGATATATTCCAATCATCCGTTACATCATGGTCATCAAAGATCATGTAGGTTGGTATGTTCGCCATCAATCTTCTGGTCGCTGATATAGATACAATGAATTCCCTGATCTGTTCCATTTGTTCCTCATATCTGGCTTCCAGCCTGGAAAGCTCCTTTTCCCGCTTTTTCGGTTCACCCTCGAATTTCAAGTAAAGCTTTTTATTATCAATAATTTGCCTGAAGGATTGGATTAGATCGTTTTCCTGGATGAATTCCCAGATTTCCGGGCTCCAGCTGATTAAATACATTGCTGCATATTCTCCGAATGTGATTAAATGGTTATCACCTTTTCCGGTTGAAAAGTTTGACAGATGTTCAATCAGGAATTGCCGTGCATTTACCTTAGAAAGCCGGGAATGCAAAACATGAGGAATCAAATCGGATAATTTACTATCATCACGATGACCGACTAATTCGGATGAAAGTACCGATAGAATCGGGAATAGCGGGTCCGCAACATCATCGGCATAAATCTGGTCACCCATAAAAAATAATCCATTGGGCCTTTGTGAATGATCCAGATGTTTTTCCTCCACAAGGAAGTCTGCTGAAATCAAAGCATCTTCGCCAACGCCATGGGGCTTTCGGCAGGAGCCATAAAGCAAATTTGTCGGCAGGCTTTCATGATCGATATAAAATGCTGGATACTTCAGATTCCCGTATACAATTGATCGGCTATGTTCCTTGGTAAGAAGGCCATAGTTTCCCAGATCACGGACCATCGCGTCTTTTTTAAAAAATAAGTTATAGCCAAGGAGAGTGCAGGAAGGGAAAGGAGTCCTTCTCGGTGAAATCTTAATCAGGTAAATATATAACTGCTCGCCAGCTTTGAAAGTTTTTGTCTCGGTATTGATATCCAAAGGGATATAGGTATCCTGATTGATTTGAAATAATTGAGCGTCCATCTTGATTTGGCGGCTCAAAGCAATCCAAATGTAAAGGGATGTTGGTTCAACCCTCCTGAGGATTGGGCCAGACAAAATAAATGGTAACTTCATCGCTTGCACCACCGTTCAGTTCTTTACTGCTACCTTATTCAAGCAGGTTCAGAACGGTGTCCAACAGCCTAAAGCAAAAAAAGCCCTTTTAAGGCTTTTTCACTTTCTTGTATAATAACGAGCGTCTTGATGCTCCAATAATTCATTAGCAATCAGTTTGGCTGCACTTTGATTTCCGGGGGCATCAAGTCCTGCTTCCCAGAGCATCATACCGCCCAACTGCTCAGAAAGCGCGAGTTCTGTCTTCTTTTTCAAAGTGGAATGCCCATTATAATGGTATGTGATTCCATTTATATTGACCTGATCCTTGCCCGGATTCTCAAGGGCATGATCAATTAGTGCTTCATATGAGATTTGCTTTGCCGAAGGGTCTTCAGGCTGTGCATAAAGAGGGACTCCAAGAACAAGTTTCTCTCTGGAAAAGCCATGTGAATCAAATAAAGAGGTCCAATAGTTTACTATATTTGCGGAATAGGTGAAAGGTGATAGATTCGCTGCGTTGTACTCTCCATCCCACTGACCATCATATGCCATCAAATTGACATGGTCAAAGTATCCGAACATCTCGGGCTCAAAGACAACAGAGTGAATTTCAGTCCCTGTAACGCTGTGCACTTTGGCGTTTACAGCGATTGAAAGTTCTTTGCCCATCGGTTTTAGCTGTGCACTCAAATCTTTAGAGAACTCAGCAAGATATCGGGCATCATCTGCTGATCTGGGATGCTCAAAGTCGATGTCAATTCCATCGAGATTCTCTCTTTCTGCAAAACTAACAAGCTCGTGTACTAGTTTTTCTCTTGAAGCCGGAGTTGAAATGGCCGCCTTAAAATAATCGTAAGATTCTCCGCCATTGATATGGTACCAGCCACCAATGGCCAGGATGACTTTTGTCTCGTGCTTACTTGCATTGTCCACGATTGCCCTCAAATTTTTGATTGCCTGATCTCCATTTAATAAAATCCTGCCATCAGCAGTTGGGTGAGCAAACGAAAATATGACATGGGTCAGGCTTTGGTAATCGATTTCAGCAGGATTACGGAAGTCCTGAACATATCCGATCAATACCTTTGCGTCCTGTCTTTTCTCAGGTGTTTTTTTCACAGCGGCTGTTTTGGACGACAATGTGACAGGAGAACTGGACGCTTTCTCGTTGTTTTGTTGTTTATTGGCAAATATAGCGCCTGATAAAAACCCTCCTATGAAGGTTATCATGATAATCAATATGGACAGGGAACGTTTTCTCATTTAGGAATCCTCCTGGGTTTTGTCAACTTTAAAATTGTAACAGAGAAAGCGTCATTGATGCTGTGGTAATATCAGGCTAAATACATAAATATCAAACGTATAGATTAGTAAATGTGTTTCAGGGAATAAACTAATTAGTATAAAAGATAGGAGAGATTGGAATGAATACACAAAAAATAAAGGCAGCAGACACAGAAATCAGTTTTTATGATGAGGGAAATGGAAAACCGATTGTCCTTATTCATGGTTTTGCCGGCGGGAAAGAGTATTGGGACAAAGTCCTTCCTGATTTGGCCAAAGAGAACAGGGTGATTGCTTTGGACCTCCCTGGACATGGAGGATCCGGCATGGGGAAGGAAAGTTATTCCATTGAGGATATGGCAGATGTGATAAAAGACTTTCTTGATCATTTAGGGCTTAAGAAAGTAACAATGTTTGGACATTCACTTGGCGGATATATTACTCTTGCTTTTGCCGAGCTTTATCCTCAATACTTAAACGGTTTTTCACTGATCCATTCCACAGGAAATCCTGACACTGACGAAGCTAAAAAAGGCAGGGACACAAATTCGAAAAAAATACTGGAGGAGGGTCCGGGTTCATTTATCGATGGACTATCCAAAAAGCTCTTTTCGCCTGATAACCTTGATTTGAATATGGATGAAATTGCAGAGACAGTCAATATCGGCCTTAAGACTTCTGTAAAGGGGCTTGTGAGTGCACTGACTGCGATGAAAAATAGACCGGACCGGAATTATGTGCTGGAAGAGACCGGGCTTCCGGTGCTGTTGGTTGCTGGTGAACTCGACCAAATCGTTCCACCAGAGAAAACATTTACGGTTGATAGACAAAATATCCAAAAAAACATTATCAGAAACAGCGGACATATGAGCATGTATGAACAGCCCCAGGATCTGGTGAGGGCAATGAACGTATTCCTTGCCAAACTATAAATGCCTATCAGCCTGCCCGTTTAGGACAGGCTTTATCTTTTGTAAACACATAAGAGTTGAATAGCAGGGAGTGTTGGTATTGGTAAAAGAAATCGTCTTAGATGGCTTTCCAATCGAGATCCGTAAATTTGAACATTCACGTGAACACGGACTTCGCATAGTCTCAGTAGAATTTCCGGTGACTAGTGAAAGGTACCATGATGTGACTACCTTATTATATAAGGGCGAATTTGATATAAATATTTCAGGTTACCCTTCCTTTCGCGGAAAAGTTGTGGAGTACTCTACTTCGGTTACAAATCTGTACGCAAGAGGGCAGGTGGGTCAATTTAAATTAGCATTGATGGAGGTGAAAAACTAAACCATGAAATTAAGCATTCTTGACCAGGCACCAGTCTCAAGTAACCAGACAGCCAGAGAAGCATTGGAGCAATCCGTCCTGCTTGCACAGACAGCAGAGAGGTATGGATATACTCGCTACTGGATTGCTGAGCATCATGATATGACGGGGTTGGCCTGTCCGGCTCCTGAAGTAATGCTCCCTTATATAGGTGCCAGCACAAGCAGGATCCGTATTGGGTCCGGCGCTGTTCTGCTGCCACATTATAAACCGTATAAAGTGGCGGAAATCTACAATATGCTGGCAACCCTATTCCCAGACCGGGTGGATATCGGGATTGGCCGTGCACCAGGCGGCTCTGCGGAAGTAACAAATGCATTATCTGATCATTTCCTCCAGAATGTATGGAATATGACTGAAACATTGAAGGATTTACTTCATTTTATCCATAATGATCACCCTGCTGGAAGCGAACTCGCTAAAATCAAGGCTGCGCCTCTTCCTGAAATCTCTCCGGAACCATGGCTTTTGGGGACAAGCAAGAAAAGTGCTCTGCTGGCTGCAGAGCATGGAATGGCATATGCATTTGGGATGTTTATGAGCGACAAGGATGCCGTGGAAATTGTCAATCTTTACAAAGATTCTTTTCAGCCAGGAAGCATACAATCACCAAAGACAATCTTAGCTGTTTCGGCGATCTGTGCTGAGACGACCAAACAAGCGGAAGAGATTGCTTTAAGTTCCCTGTGCTGGAGTATCCAGAGGAAAAATGGGGAGGGATTAACTGGGGTGCCATCAATTGCTGAGGCAAAAGATTTTATTCTCTCAGCCACAGAAAAGGAAGAGCTAAGAGGGATGCGAGAAAAGATGATCATTGGAAATCCTGCAGATGTAAAAAATCGACTGCTTGACTTGCAGAAACAAACGAAAACAGATGAAATCATGATTATCACCATTACATATTCTCCACAGGATCGTCTGAATTCTTATCAATTAATTGCAGAAGAGTTATTAGAGTAATTAACTTTTATAGATTTTTCTCCTGCAATCAACTGGATAAAAGTGTAATGAACTCATTCATCTTGGGTGAACGGGGCTCGCGAGATCATCTACACTAAAATTCCTCGTGAAGCAGAGAGATAGTTCCCTATTAACAAATTCCCTTTTTAAGGTATAATATTATTTGTGAAACGCTGCATGGCTTGTAATCTAGTACCTTTAGCATGCAGTTAACTGATATAACTTGAAAGAGAGTGGGATTATGGGTCGTAAATGGAACAACATCAAAGAAAAGAAAGCGTCCAAGGATGCTAATACCAGCAGGGTTTATTCTAAATTTGCATTGGAAATATATGTTGCAGCCAGGCAAGGTGAGCCGAATCCAGAATCGAACCAGGCTCTGAAATTCGTTCTTGAGAGAGCGAAAACATATAATGTACCAAGAGTCATTATTGACCGTGCAATTGATAAAGCCAAGGGCGGAGGAGAAGAAAGCTATGATGAGCTTCGTTATGAAGGCTTTGGTCCTAACGGCTCAATGATCATTGTTGATGCACTCACAAACAACGTAAACCGTACTGCTTCCAATGTACGCGCTGCTTTTGGCAAGAACGGCGGCAATATGGGAGTAGCCGGATCGGTTTCCTACATGTTCGATAAAACAGCGGTAATCGGTTTTGAAGGAAAGTCAGCCGATGAAGCATTGGAAATTTTAATGGAAGCTGATGTGGATGCACGTGATATCCTTGAGGAAGAAGATTCAGTCATTATCTATGGCGAGCCTGAACAATTCCATGCTATCCAGGAAGCTTTCAGGAATGCCGGCATTACAGATTTCACTGTTGCCGAATTGACGATGCTTCCACAAAATGATGTCACCCTTGATTCGGACTCACTAGCCCAGTTCGAGAAGCTTGTTGATGCTTTGGAAGATTTAGAGGATGTTCAGCAGGTTTATCATAACGTAGATCTTGATTAATATAAACAACCCATTCCGCTGATGGAATGGGTTGTTTTTGTGTAAAGTTCATCCTGCCTTCTTATGTTTAACAAGTTCCTCAGCCAGTTTCCCAAATAAAGTTAACCGGTACATGCGAAAATCAGCACGCAAAGACCAGACGGGGTGGCCAAAAGTAGCTGGCTTGTTCCCTTCAATAAAAAAATGGCTGAACCACGCGAAAGCATAGGCAGTTACAGGCGCCAGCAAAATCAGCCACAAATTCCTGGTAAAAAGAGCTGCTAAGACAAAAACAAAAACGAAAGTAGTTCCAACAAAGTGCCATTTTCTTGTTGAAGCTTTACTGTGCTGTGATAAGTAAAATGGCCAGAACTCTTCATAATTTTTAAACTCCATCATAAACCTCCAAAAAATAATTACTAATATATTTCTATTTCCGAATGAAAATTCCTCTAAATTTATTGTCCTGATTTCTATGATTGAGTATGTAATTGATAGTCAACACTTAAATCCCTATAAGTTTAATCCCCTTGATTTTCAGGAATAGACAGATATATTGGAAATGACAGGTGGTATAAATGATAGATACTTTTATCAGGGACATCTCACGTGAAGAAATCATCAGATTTGCCGTTATTCTGGTGATCATAATTATATTCAATTGGGGTATCAAAAAAGCAGCCCAGTTTTCTGCGGCAAAAAAATCACGCCTTTTTCAAAAAGCTTTGCCGATCATCGATTCCATGGCAGACTGGATCACCTTTTATGGCATCATTATTTTATTATTGCTGACCATGCCTAAAACGGATTGGCTTTTTTATACGCTGTACACTAATGGTGAAATCAAGGTCACAATCCTGCTTATCGTAATAGCCTTTTTGATTGTGTCGCTTGCGCATAGACTGGTTAAGTTATTCAATAAATATATTCTGACATCCGTTTATGACTATTACGGTGTGGACAGGGGCCTTGGCTATACATTTAATCAAATCATCTATTATATCGTCATGTTTGCAGCACTGGCTATAAGTCTTACAAGTGTGGGCATCAACCTGACTGCCATAGGTGCTGTAGTTGGTGTTCTTGGCATAGGGATTGGGTTTGGGATGAGGAATGTTGCCGGCAACTTTGTATCAGGCATTATTATTCTTTTTGAAAGACCAATTGAAGTGGGGGAAGTCATCCAAATCAATGATAAAATAGGGCGTGTTGAAAAAATCCGCTTAAGGTCAACAGTAATCCGTACAGCCAAGGAAGGCACATTGATTGTGCCCAATCAGTATTTCATCGAACAAATCATCAAGAACCGCACGAGTGCCAGGATGATGGCCCAGGTACAGGTCAGTGTGGCTTACGGGACAGATACCCATAAAGTACAGGCTCTTCTTGAAGAGGCCGTAAGGGAAATCAAGGACGGCGAGAAAGGGATTCTGGACCAGCCTGAACCTGATATCCGTTTTATTGATTTCCGGAGTAATGCCCTGGAATTCCTGATTGAAATTCCCGTTGTTAATTTTGAAATTAAAGAAAAAATCGAAAGTAAATTAAGGCATATGATTGCAACAATTTTCATAGAAAATAAGATCCAGCTGCCGAATTTGCCGTTTCAGGCAATTGAGAGTAACTGATCTTTAAATCAAAAGATCTTAGGATCAGGAAAGAAATGATATAGGTAGAAGAGAATATTGTCCGTAAAAAAGAGTTTACCAGGCTGGTAAACTCTTTTTCATTTTCTGTTTATAGAGTTTTTAGTGCTTCCGCCACATCTGTATCACCGGATATTAAATCGAAGGATTTTCTGAATGTGTTTTCCTCATTCAAGCATGACAGGATAGTTCTTGCTACATCATTCCTTGGGATTGTACCTCTATCCAGGTTCTCAGCAACCTTTATTTTTCCAGTACCTGCTTCATTCAGCAATCCGCCCGGCCTGATGATGGTATAATTCAAGCTGCTCTGCAGCAATGCCCGGTCTGCATAGTGTTTTGCAACATAATAAGGTTTGATGGTTTCAGACCAATTTTCCCGTTTGTGGGCTTGCAGGGCACTGACCATGATAAACCTTTCGATTCCGGCCTGTTCTGCAGCTTCTACCGTCTTAACGGCACCATCCAGATCAACTAAAAGGGTTTTATCCAATCCTGTATGGCCTCCTGATCCTGCTGCGAACACGACCGCATCGCATCCTTTTAATGCAGACGCGATATCCTTAACAGTACCTTCCAGACTGGCGATTGCTGTTTCTACACCTCTTTGTTCAAACTCCTTAGTTTGTTCTGGTTTTCTAAGCATTGCTCTAACTTCATATTCTTTACTTTCATTAAGCAGATCGACAAGCTGTTTGCCAATCTGTCCATTTGCACCTACGACAAGAACTTTCATCAAGTTACCTCCCTGAATAGCAGAATTCGTTTTAATAAAACTATTGCCTGGTAAAAGCGTCGGCGTACTATGCTTTATTGATGACATTACGGACTGTATTAGTCCACATGTATATAATCTACCCTTTAATCAGGAATGTAAAAGGAATGGGCACTTTTTGATGATAAAGGTTAAATAAGGGGTAAAATCACTATTCAAGGGGAATACAAAGAAGGAAACGAAGCAGGAGGGAGATAAGATGGGTGCAATAGAACGAAGCGGCTATGTATTCGAACCTGAATATAGTGTGATCAGCCAGGATGGAGCTATTCATGTTTATT
The DNA here is from genome assembly GCF_007678455.1 of Cytobacillus oceanisediminis 2691. GTDB lineage: Bacteria > Bacillota > Bacilli > Bacillales > Cytobacillaceae > Mesobacillus > Mesobacillus oceanisediminis_A. Next base: position 115,374 of record NZ_VEEP01000012.1, read on the forward strand.
ATAAAGGGGCGTTTATCGAGGAAATTACATTTTCTTTTGAAGGTGAAAAACCGGAACCAGATAAGATTGAGAAGTTAGTTGATGATTATTGTGAAAAACATGAACTATGAGGGAAACATCAAGGTATGGAAGATATTCAATATAAAAACAGCTGCCCGGAATTAAAGAGCAGCTGTTTCATTAAAGTTCAGAAATTATGCTGTTACATTTTCCTCGATTTCAACCTCTCCTAAGGTTTCCCCTTCAGAGCGTGCGACATACACAGCACAGGCAGCATCCCCGGTAATATTAACTGCTGTCCTGCACATATCAAGGAGACGGTCCACCCCAAGGACTAAAGCGATGGCTTCAACCGGCAAACCGACTGATGTTAATACCATAGACAGCATGATCAATCCTACTCCAGGGACTCCAGCTGTCCCAATGCTTGCCAGTGTTGCAGTCAAAATGACCGTCAATAGCTGGCCAAATCCTAATTCCGCACCATAGACCTGGGCAATAAAGATGGTCGCAACCCCTTGCATGATGGCAGTGCCATCCATATTGATGGTCGCCCCTAGCGGCTGAACGAACCCACTGACACTTTTAGAAACCTTCAGGTTGTTTTGCAAGGTTTTCATCGAAATCGGCAGGGTAGCCGCACTGCTTGAAGTGCTGAAGGCAACAATCATAGCAGGGGAGAACTCTTTAAAGAATTTAAGAGGATTCAATTTTCCAAGCATAGATACAGCCGATCCATAGACGATGACCATGTGAAGCAACAATACAAACAGTACGACAAACATGTATTTACCCATGGCTGCAATGGCGTCCAGTCCCTGGCTGCCGATTGCTGTAGCAATCAAACCAAAAGCTCCATATGGCGCAAATTTCATGACTGCCTGAACCAAATACATCATGACCTCGTTTGCCTGTTCAACAAGCTTGGTCAACCCGGCAGCTTTTTCGCCAACTCTTGATATTCCAAAACCAATGATAATCGAGAAAGCAATAACCTGAAGCATAGAGCCTTCTACCATTGCACCAAGAGGATTGGCCGGGATAATATTTAACAAAGTTTCAATCACCGGCGGAGCCTCAGCAGCTTCAAAGTTGGCGCCATCCAATTGGAAGCTGCCTGAACCAGGTTGCACAAGCAGAGACATGCCAATCGCCAAAACCAAAGCAATTCCAGTAGTGATTAAAAAGAAAGCAATCGTTTTGCCGCCGATTCTGCCAAGCTTTTTTGGATCACTGATTCCCGCTGTCCCTAGTATTAGTGAAACAATGACAATCGGAACAACAAGCATCTTAATTAAATTGACAAAAATCTTTCCCAGAGGCACAAATAAATAACTATTTATGCTTTCGAATACACCTGGCAAGGCAAGGTTAAAAATGAGGCCAACAATGATACCAAGCCCCATACCATAAAGGATTTTACGAGTGAGTGACATTCCATCTCCTCCTAATAAAATTTAATAAAAAATGAAAGCGCTTACTAAAATAACTGATAATTATAAATATTTAGTTATATTCAAAGTATGCCTAATCTTTGTATATTTTCCGCTATATTATAAGACTATTTTCTTAATGGAATGTGAAAACAGCAGAAGATTTTATATAGTATAATTCGAGTTAACTCGAATTTTTGAAAGCAGGGGTAACTAATGGATTCACAAGAAAAATGGAATTCAAAATACACGAATCGATTGACTGATAATGCACCACCTGAACCAAATAACAGATTACTAATGATGTCAGGGTATTTAAGCGAAGGGGAAGCGCTCGACATTGCTTGTGGCCTTGGAGGCAATAGTATTTTTCTTGCAGAAATGGGTTATGAAGTGACAGCATTTGATATCTCGGACGTTGCTGTTGACTTTGTTCAAGAGCGGGCAGCTGGCAAAAAGCTGCATATTACGGTTAAAACTGCCGATCTCACGAAAGAAAAATCGGTTTTATCGGGAATGAAATATAATATTGTGGTGTTGACCTATTATTTGGACCGTTCTTTGTTTCCACTGATGAAGGAATTGATCCAAGCAGATGGTTATTTGTTCATAGAAACCTTTTTTCAAAATGGCTCTTCAGGAAACCCGAATATTGCGAATCGATACAAACTGGAATCAAATGAATTGCTGAGAGAATTCAGTGACTGGAGAGTTCTTTATTTTGAGGAAAACGAGCATGAAGGACGTCAGACAATTTTTTGCCAGAAACCAGCAATATAACAATGGCTAAAAATCAAAAAGCAGAAATCAGTTAAATACCTGTTTCTGCTTTTTCAAGGATATAAAGTTAAATAGATTCTGCTATGATTCTCCGTTCCAGTTTTAAGGCAACAAACAAGAAAGAGAACGCGGCAGCCATCCTGAATAGCGAGATGAGATTCATGGCCGCAGCCATGCAAGTCCATTAAGAAGCATGACTCCCATCTGCGGGGCAATGAATCCGACGATTGAAAGCAGGAAGTTATAATTGGCAATATAATTCGTGCGGCCTTTTTCCGGTGATGCCTTAAGGAGCTGGTTGAATAACAGCAGGTTGGTTCCAGATACAAACAAGCCAATCCACAGGTTGATCAAAGTTAAATAAACAAGATTACTTGAAAGTATAGTTAAAGCAGGTGCTGTTGCCATACCTGCTGCGGCGATGAATAATACGAAGCTGTTTCCACGCCGATCTGCGGCATTTGCCCACCATTTTATACTGATGATTTGTGCCAGCTGGTTAGTAACGGAAAAAAGGCTTAACCATAATGCCGTCGCGTTTGCCTCTTTAATTTGATAGATACTGAAGAGTGACCATGCCATCTGGGCAGTAAAATTGAACAACAAAGCAGATATGACGAACGCTAAAAACGGTTTGTGCTTATATAGGTCAAGTGACAGCTTCTTTCTTTTTTCTTCTAGTCTCTCTTCATTTTTTATTCTTTCAGGTTCCTTGTGTTTAATAAGAAAATAAACCTCTGCTGCCGCAAACAGAAAGGCAGCAATAAATAAAAGTTGGTAAGGAAAAGCATTATCTTTATCAAATTGTTGCAAGAAAACTCCGGTACCGAATGTTACAGCCATTGCGGCAATCGTGTTATATCTATTTCGTGAACTGAAAAATTCTCCTCTCCGCTTTTCGGGTACCAGGTCACCGATCATGGATTGCCATGACAGCCCAGATAACGCACCAGGGAAGTTAAGCAAAGCGATAAGGATCACCAGCGCCCATGCTGCATACGGATTCCCGAGAAATGGAACGAAAAGAATCAAGCTGAATAGAAGGCGGGTAACGAATGTTGAAATGACCGCAAAATTCTTTTTGCTTTGTGCGCGGTTCAGCCAAATGGCCCCCGGTATCAATGCAAGCATTCCTATAATTGAAGGAAGGGAGACAATCAGACCTATCTGCTGGTTTGTAGCTCCAAGAACACTGATGGCGAATAAAGGAATATACCCGTTGACCATATTGGTAGCTGCGGTGGAAGCAAGTCCGTTATAGATGCTCCACTTCTCATTTCCATTAAATTTCAATCTTTTTTCCCCTCTCAAAAAATTCACACGAGATGGATTGTACGATTTTGCTTCTCATTAGGCAATAGAGGCAAGTAAAAACAGTACATTCAGCATACCTTCTCAATAAAGAACTAAACCTCTTTACATAAAGAAATATAAGCCTAATTCAAAAAGAGAATGAAACAATGAAGGGATAGAATATAATAAAATATAGTCAATGAGAAAGAGGGAGGTGAGCCATGTTTAATATCCTCTTGTTCACGGATTCCGGGGTGGATGATTCTTTGGCACTGATGTATGCGCTGCTGCATCCTCAGCTCAATGTCGTAGGTGTTGTAACCGGTTATGGAAACATCACTAAGGAACAGGCAATTAATAATACTGCCTATTTATTGCAGCTTGGCGGAAGAGAGGAAATACCAATCATCGCAGGCGCTTCAGGTCCCTTATCCGGTGAACTGGCAACCTTTTATCCAGAAATCCATGGCCCAGAAGGTCTTGGCCCAATTAGGCCTCCAGAGGATTTTGGAGAGGTAGAGGTATTTGATATTGATAAAATCATGGATATTGTGAATGAATACCCAGATAATTTAGTGATTGTCGGTGTCGGAAGGCAAACGGAACTGGCTATCCCATTCATCCTATATGGAAAGGATGCCTTCAAAACCGTTAATGCTTTTTATATCATGGGGGGAGCATTCCTTGTACCCGGAAATGTCACAGCAGAAGCCGAGGCGAATTTTTATGCAGATCCGATTGCGGCCAATCAGGTGCTGGAAAAGGCAAGAAATGTTTTCCTGCATCCTTTGAACATTACCAACAAAGCAATTATCCCGCCTGCAGTAATCGACTACCTTGCTGAAAACAGCCATTCCCCTTTCAAAAAGCTCATCAAACCTGTATACGATTATTACTTTGAAGCATATAAAGAGAACGTACCTGGCATACTGGGAGCGCCCCTGCATGATGTGATCACTTTAAGTGCTCTCGTGAATAAAAACCTCGTCAAATATCTGCCCAGAAGGGTTACCGTCGAATTGTTCGGCCGCGCCAAAGGGAAAAGCATGGCCGACTTCAGACCGAAACCAGCACCTGAACCGGAAGATGACCTGGACTGGATCGGTATGGAGGCAGACATACCAGCTTTCATCGAAGATTTCACCCTTATTTTTATGGGGAGTAAGACAACTAAAGGATAAACCAAAAGAACTCCCTTAGAGTAAAAGGGAGTTCTTTTGCGAGGAATCATAAGCCCTGTTTTACTTCTTTATACTTCCTTGGGCCGGCATTTGAAATGAGGATCACTAGAATGCTGGAGATAATCAATGTTCCATGAAAAATCCAGACCATTTTTGCCAGTGAAAGAGCCTCTAGCAGGATAGGTGCAACCAAAAACCCTAGCGCAAATCCCAGTGATTTCAAAAGCATGCCGACTCCAAATATTCTTCCTCTAATATAATTATCTGTTTGCTGAAGAATCGTAGCATGCAAGGTCGTAAAGCATGCATCAAAGATTCCCGTAAAGAAAGCAAACATCAGTACGACCCAAATATTTATATTCGAGAGAAACGTTATGAAGCCAGCTGACATCAAGATTGCTGAAACAAAATAGGTACGATACAAGCGATTTCCCTTGATAAAATTCATCCTCGGCAAAAGCATGCTGGCCAATACAGAACCTATTCCCCAGACGCCCCAGATCAGTCCATATATTAAGCTTTGCTTACTGGTATCAATTGCATCAGCCAACAATGGAATTCCCAGGTTATGTGAGGCACCGGCGAATGAACCGACGAGAAATATGATGTTTATGTATAACAACATCGGCACAGATAAAATGAAAGAATATACTTCTTTTAAGTCTTTGCCAATCTGTGATACTTTTTCTTTCACTCCAGACGCTATAAGATCTGTACCGACTGACGCAGTTGTTTGCCATTTCATTTTGATTAGAACGCCTGCTGATAACAGATATGTGGCTGCGTCGATGATTAAGGTAATCTGGTATCCAAGAAAATCGGTTATCATTCCTGCTCCAATGAACCCTAATACGAGACTGATCGATGTCAGTCTTGAAATCAGCGCGTTCGTTTCGAGGACCTTATCCTGGCCGAATATTTGTGGAATTTCGGCACTGTAGCTTACAGCAAAAAAGCTGCTTGTCAAACCGATCAGGAAGCATACAATCAGGATCATAACCGGATTAGGGAAGGGGATTAAGCTAAGAATGATGACTGCCCGAAAAATATCGGTCCAAATCATGATTTTCCTCCGGTCAAAACGGTCTGCAAGGACACCTGAAAATAAGCTCGACAGGACACCGCCTAAGGTCCGGAATGCCATTGTGGCAGCAAGCCAGACAGGACTTCCAGTTGCAATATACATTAATACATTGATAGCAATTAAATCCATAAAAGTGCCGAGATCCGAAAATGCTTTTACATACAGAAAAACTTTGCGGTTCATTAGAAGTCTCCCTTAACCCGTGCGTGGTAGTAAGTCGCTGTGTTTTATTTTAAGGATTTTGAATTTACTTAGCGATACGAAATTTCAGTTTTTTGTTATAATATGCTTAAAAATAAAGAGGAGAAATTAGATCATGATTCAAAGAGTCAATCAAACCGTTATGCATAGCTATCCAGGGATGGTCGCACTCGTAACGGTGAGCCATAAGGGAGAACACAATATAATGGCAGCTGGCTGGCACACGTATATTTCTTATGATCCGCCAATTTACGGAGTTGCAATCGGCCGTGAGCGTCATTCGTATCAATTGGTAAAAGAGGCCGGAAAATTCGCCATTAATTTTGTCCCATTTGAAAAAGCAGAGCTCATACAACAAGCGGGTGTATATTCTGGATTCGAACACGACAAATTCGAAAAATCGAACATCTGTTTCCACCATGGTTCAGCTACAAATTCACCAGTACTGAAGGATGCTTATATTGCGTATGAGTGTGAAGTGATTGATCGCCATACATATGGGGACCATGACTGGTTTGTGGCAAATATCGTCCGATTTTACCGGGATGATGAGAAATTTCTTGCTAATGGTTTGCCAGATTTCGAGAAGCTATCGATTCCTCTATATATAGGAAGATCTACATATGCAAAGGTTGATAAAGATACACAGTTTGTTACACATACAGTAAAAGAATAATGACCATAGGAATGCAGAACTTAACGTTTTAAAAAATAAACTCCTATTTAATGAGAAAATAAAAAAAGCTTGAGACGTTGTCTATTTGAAAAGACTTTGCCCACAAGCTTTTTTTAAATTGACGACATACCCTTCTAAGACTCTCGGCATGATTGCAGACTGCAAAAGCACTTGATGTGCAAAAGTTCTATAACCAACAAAAGCAACAAGCAAGGCCTGCATAAGCAGGGAAATATATGTCATACCACGCTATTTTTCACACTGTTAGATTCCGACAGATCTGGATCGTTCACAATATTTACAGGAAAGTTTACAGGGGCCAAATCCCCATTTTGCTCTCCAAATCCCTGATTTCGTTTTGTTGACAGAAATACATCTGCCTGTTGGATTGAACCAAAAGAAATCTGTGAAGAACGGTCCATTACGTTGACTTTAATGGCAAATACATTCGTCACTGAAGGTGCGAATATCAAATTATCCCTCCTCTAAAATATCTTTGGCACGTTTGATTCGAAGCTGGATGGCGAATCGATTTGATCCCTGTCGTCAACAAAATTCCGGTTGCCGACAAAAGCACTGCCATCTCCATAGCTCTGCCCATAACCTTGATTTCTTTTGTCCGAATTTTGCCATTCAGCTAGCAGGTTTTGTCCGATATTGACAGCAGAAGCATTTTCGAAGGAATTAATTTTCAAAATAAAAATATTAATATTAACAGCAGGTGTGGCCATGAAGATTCCCCCTTATGAAAATCAATATATGCCCCTGGCTCCAGTATTATGTTTAGGAGGAAGCGCTATGGATTTACACAAATTGAAGGAATGGATGGAAATGGCCCAAAAGGTCCAAGGAGGGGATTTTTGGAACCAGATATTTGATCATGACTATGCCAAGCAATTTATGGCTGATGCTTCAACAGAAAACCCTTCTGAAGGAAAAAAAGAAAATTCTCCTGCTGTTGATTATCCCGCAATTGATATTTTAGAAAGTGATGATCAGGTATTCATCCTAGTTGATATCCCAGGTGTGCAGAAGGAGGATGTCAGGCTTTCTTTACAAGGCGATAGGCTAGTCATCCGATGTATCATCAACTCTCCAGCCTACGGTTTAAAGCCGATTCAGAAGGAGAGGAAGTATGGCAACTTCGAACGGGTATTGAAACTTCCAGAACTGCCAATGGATTATAAATTGAATGCAAAATTCCAAAATGGACTCCTGGAAATCAGCTACTATAAATATTTGAAAAATGAGGAATATATATCAATTGATTAGCTCGTGGCTTTTTTAACAGAATGACTATCAATTAAGTCTCCATCCAGTATAATATTAACTTCCCCTGAAGCCGGTGCCATATCACCAGATTGCTCACCCCACCCATGTGTAAATTTATAATTCATCACTATACGCTGCTGGACCGTTTTTTGTGTGGAAATGGTTCCAGAAGTAACACTATTCAACTTAAAGCTGCCAATATTAATTTCCGTTGGTTTAAACTTCATAATCTTTCATTCCTTTCTGCCAAAGAGTGGTTGTAAATTAAATTACTGAAGGAAACGTGGTGCCGATTTCATGCCTATAAAAAGGTTATTCAATCCAGTTGATAAAGATGTAAACATGGAGAACCTGATTAAGAAAGTTGATATCCTCGATTCACAAGTAAAAAAACTCAAGACGGTTGATCTGCATTTTAAAAGAATCTTAGAGATGGAAAAAACACTTAAGCTTTATGAGTTAAAAGAAAAAGATAAACAAAACCAGGACTGGACAGCAGCCAAAACAGGGAAGTCTGGCAAAAATACAGATCATCATTCTGATAAAATCCAAAAAGACAATCAAAACAAGCCAGTTTACCGATCAGTGGATGGTGAAAATCGAAAAATATCCGCTTCCTCAGAATGGACAAGGATAGAGGAGATGGAACAGAGAATTAAGCGTCTTGAAGAAGCAGTGGTCAAACAACAGGATTTGCAGCTGGTGAAACATGAAGTACAAAACATTGAACGTGAAAATATAGCAAAATGGTTTACACAGCTTATATACCAGGAATTAGAGCCCTACAAACAGCAACTGAAGATATGGAACGATAAAGTATCCCAGCTTGAAATGTATTTTGATGAATTAAAAAAAGAATTTTCAATGATAAAAGAGAACCACAAAACAGCTGATGAAAACAAAAACACAGAATCTACTTTTTCAAAAGAACCCAATCCTGAAAAAGGTCCATCATCGGTTATTTATCAAGAAATCAAAATTGAGAAAGTTTATCTCGATAAGTATGAGCTGAACAATAACTTTGCCCAGCTTGGGATTAAAGAACTTGGCGGTCAGCTGAACATAGGCGCGACTTATGGAAGCGGGGCCATTCCTGAGGAAGTTATCGAGCAAGGTAAAGAAGCAAAGGAGTCAATGCAGGAAATGAAGGAAGAATTTGAGGCTGAAAGGGATTTAGCAAAGGAAGATAGCAATCCTAAAGATGACGAACTCTAATTGGGTTATGACAGGCTGTAATTTTAAAATATAATTCGAAAAAAACTTTTGAAGGAAACCATCAACCATTCACATGAATCTCCCCTATGGGTGGGCTTTTTTATTTGCAAAAAAATTTCCCAACATCCGTTTACAGAAAAAATTACATATCTGGAAGGTTTTAGCATTTATTTAGTCGAAAGAATAGCAAGGGGGTAAGGACAGGTGAGGACAATGTCGAGTATTGTCCGGTTTTGTCATATTAAAAATATTACAGAATAAGGGGTTGGGAAGTAAAATGAAAGTAATGAAGGTCTTGCTTAGTCTCGTATTGGTATTGAGCATATTCGCAAGTGCCGGCTCTATTAAAACGGAAGCCGCTGCCAGAACTTTGTACGTTCCAATTTACAATCAGCAAGAGGATAATTGGTGCTGGGTGGCTACGGCACAATCGATTGTATATTACCACACGGGAGATAGACAGACTACCCAATGTACATTTTTTAAATGGGGGAAGGCAACCACCACTTGTTACGATGCTACGGGTTCATTGGAATTAGAAACTACACGCATCCTGTCTAAGGCATATTTTGCAGCCACTGGATACACAGTTGGCGACATTGTGAGTTACTCCGTAGTTAAAAGTCAGGTTGAAAAACAACAGCCAATGCTGACCAGGATTGTTTGGTCAAGTGGTGCTACAGTCGGTCATCAGGCGGTCATATACGGTTATGATGACAACGGCACCGGCTCGGACTATATAACATGGTCGGATGTCGGCACATCGGGTACTACCCCGAGAAAAACTACCTACAAATATTTCGTGAGTAATGCAACCTTCTCTTGGGATGACACCAGGGTAGGAATGTACGACTAAAAAGGGGGATTCACAATGAAGAAACTGATGATGGTTTGCACTTTATTATTAAGCATTTTATTTACTTCTTTTCATGCGAGCGCTGCGGAAACCGAAATTCCTAAAGGTGCCCAAGATTTTGCAGACACTCATTTCAAGAACATTGTTTTGGACACAGTAAAAGGCGATACGCCGGGAAGTTTCAATTTTACTCCATCCGAAAACATCACATTCGGCCCACTGCTGAAAATCTATGTGATGGGTAAGGATTTCTATGTCGGCAAGAAAAAAGGAAGCGAAGGCATCGTGGATGCCAACGAATATATCTCTGTCGTATACCAGGATGGAAAGCCTGTCAACGCAATCTCTACATACTTAAATGAGGCAGGGGCCTATGATCTGGCAATATTCGGCTATCCATACGAGGATGTAAAGGAATTGGCGAAAATCAAGGAAAACGAAAGCCTCCTTTATAATATGGAAAACGAACTATGGTTTGTTTATAACGGGAAAAAGGTAAAGGGTTTAAATAAGGCAGGCAAAGACCTCCTTAAGACACAGGAGAAATCCATTGAAGATTATCAGTCTGTCATAGTTGATATGTATGAGGGAAAGGTCGGCACAGATACAGGCCAAGATGGTGCAAAGGGCAGCATACTGGCGCAGTATAATCCGGAAAACAACAATCTCTTATATACACTTTACGGTGCTGTTGCGGTACTCGGTGCTGCATGTGCTTATCTTGTGATTAAAAACCGAAAGTTGAAAGCAGTTAAATAAGCAATGGAATGAAAAGCCTGTCCAATGGATGGGCTTTTCTTTTTTATTCCCTGGAAGGAGAGAAGGATTTGTCAATTTAATTTAGCAACAAAAGAACTATACTGCATGGATAAGACCGTATTTTTCACGTACTTTCAATTATTACTTTCGGTTTCTTTTGTCAAAATAATGATTCCTTTTCAGTACCAGTTCTTGGATGAACCGGCGGACTGTCGAAGGATTGAAATCCTCGATTTTGCTGCGGACGGTTACGGTTATGCTGTTTTAAAAATTCCCCGAACAATCAATAGATCGAGTTCATAACTAGTGATGGTATTCATGGAAAAGTTCCGTTCGACTTGCAGGTACATTTAAAATTCATCACGAGCTTCAGTGACCATCATAAAAAGACCTCCTGGAATTTTAATGTGAACAAGAAACAAATTGTTGGCTGAAACGAAAGAATTATCGTCCAAAACATGAAACGATAACCTTACGAAAGGAGAGGAATGATTATGAGGAACAAAGAGGGACGTAGTTCAACATATGCATTATTACAGGAACTTAAAGGGATAAGCCCCCATACAACAATGAGTTATTTCTAGTTTACATAACATAAATTCTCGGAAGTTCCATGTATAATCTAGAATCTTATCTCAATACCTAAGTATACTCAAATCAGTGAGACAGAATCAAAAATTGTTTAACTTTGTCTTTAAGATTTCATTAGACAAAATTAATAATACTGTTTATGGATTTTGAAATAATTGTAGGTTCGTCGTATTTAACACGTCAAAAGTTATCCTTAGCAATTTAGATACAATCTTTTTGCCTGATCTCTATCAGATATCAATTCGGTTTTATTATTAATAATTGCATATTTCATTTACTCTAAAAAATTTCAGATTCTAATCTGTAATCTTAACGCTTTTCAATTTCAAAGACAAATTAAAAAGCTAATACTTCTCATTAATCCAGATAACAACAAAATCTCAAAAACATCCTACATCAATAACTGTAAGTTTACATAATATTATTATGTAATAAAAGGCTGTCTATTCCCTTTCGTTTAAAACACAAAACACAGGCCTAAACCTGTGTTTCTGTTACTCTTTTGCTATTCACCTTGTTTAAATAGAGTCTTGGTGTTCCGTAATAAGCGATTTCATTGAACTCTGGGAAACTGGATGCGAACCGAAAGTAGATTGGCGCATCCAGCAGCAATGGATGATAGGTAAAAAAGCTCCTGTCGCCATAAATCATCGCCGTCAATGCTAAATCCAATTCTCGTTTGAAAATCATATACCGGATCCGGGACATATTCTTGTCATATTCCCCATTGCTGACGTATACATTTGCATACAGAATATACTCACCATTAATGGTTACCCAGTCTGCCAATACTTCATCCCGCATTTTATAGTTGATGGCCTGGTAATCAAAAACATTCCCAATCGCTAAAAACAACTCACCGGTTAAATCAGAGTGTGTTAAAGTATATTTCCTGCTGTCTATGGGCCTGTAAGCTGTTGCTGGCGGAATAAAGTTGACAGTCAATTTCTCTGGCTTGAATTTGCTCATGGCAGAAGGCTCCTTCCTGAAAAAGAATCCTTTTCCAATAGCGTATGCCAGATAGTATTCATTCGTGACATTTGCCTATTTTAATGCTCTTTGAGATTGATTACCTCCGCTTTTATTAGTTTCCACTTTCCCTTTTCGTATAACCATGTTGATTCCATATTTGCGATTCCATCGGCGTTGTATGCTCCATTTATTCGCTGACTGCCGATTAACCCATATTGTCCAGCCTTGACTATTATGTGCTTTAAAGTTCCGAACGGAAGAACCATCAATTCAGTCGGTTCATTCAACTTCCCATCATGATATAGGCCAAGCCTGTCATAATCCGCTTTCCTGGCACTTAAATCAAAACTGTATGACTGGCCTGTTTGCTCTATACGTGCAGAGGCTTTATAGCCGTCTTCAAATTGGCTGCTGACAGACAAAGGTTCCGGTACAGTCAGATTGACAACCTGAAAATCTTTTAAAGTATTTAAATAAAAATTAGAGAGACCTCCGCTTCCACCAGTAGGTACGCTGATGAAAATATCTTTAACAGAATCGTGATTAAGATCTTTATATTCAGTAGAAGGTTCGTATCCCCCTTCGAGATCAATCTTGTATGTTTTCCCATTAGACGCTTTAATCTTTAAATAAATCTCCTTAAGGAACTGTGTACCTTCTTCGAATGGCACACCTTTTACATAAATTATATCCTTCTTTCCATCACCTGTGATATCGACCTTTTCTTCCGATACTGTCACGGTTGGGCTCTCCCTGGAATCACCTGCATACGCACCGGTGAGAGCAGTCAACGACATAAAAAAGAATGCGGTGAATGTAATCAGTAGTTCCTTTTTCATTATGCATCCCTCCTATATAGTTAATATCTCTAAATATGGAAAAAAGATACACAAAAAAACCCTCTGATTAATCCAGAGGGTTTAGAAGGTTTTAATTCTTATTCTGTGCTTTCTCACGGTATTCCCATGATTCAATGCCACTCAGACCTTCGATTGTGTCAGCATAGAATACAGGGTCCTTCCCTTGTTTCCGCTGTTCTCTGTAATCCTTAAGTGCTGCCATGGCAATTTTCGCGAGCAAGGTAATGGCTGCCAGGTTAATTAGCGCCATGATTCCCATGAAGAGGTCAGCCAGATTCCAGACAATCGCTAAGTCGACGATCGAACCAAATAAAACCATTGCGATGACCGCCAGTCGATAAACCAATAATGCTGTCTTACTTTCTTTTATGAACTCAATATTCGTTTCGCCGTAATAGTAATTTCCAATAATAGATGTGAAAGCAAAAAGGAATATTGCTCCCCCTACGAACGCTGGTGCCCATGCCCCAACATGTGTTGTGAGTGCAGCCTGGGTTAACTGAATACCATCCAAATCAGCGTTCGTATACTCTCCAGACATAATGATGATGAAAGCTGTTGCTGAACAAATCAAAATCGTATCCGTAAATACGCCAAGTGTTTGGATTAATCCTTGTTTTACAGGATGTGTCACAGCAGCAGTAGCAGCTGCATTCGGCGCACTTCCCATACCAGCTTCGTTTGAGAAAAGCCCTCGTTTGATTCCCATCATGACTGCTGCTCCCATACCTCCGCCAACGGCTTCCTGAAGCCCAAAAGCGTTTTTGAAGATTAGAGAGAACATTGCAGGAACTTCACCAAGATTTGTGAAGACGATATACAAAGCCAAGATCAAATACAGAACTGCCATAATTGGGACAATGATTTGGGATACAAAAGCTATTCTTTTGATCCCACCAAAAATGATAGCGGCTGTCATAACGGCCAGAATGATTCCCATCCAAAGCCGATCAAATCCAAATGCCTGGTCAAATGCTAGAGAAATGGTGTTGGATTGAACAGAACTGAATACCAACCCAAACGTAAAAACTATGATGACTGCAAACAGTATTCCAAGCCATCTTTTATTGAGACCGCGTTCCATATAGTAAGCCGGACCGCCGCGATATTCATCCTTGTCTTTTACTTTATAAATCTGGGCCAATGTACTTTCGATGAAGCTTGAAGCCGCTCCAATAAGCGCAATAACCCACATCCAGAAGACGGCACCTGGACCACCGGCAGAAATAGCCGTCGCTACACCTGCAAGATTCCCTGTACCAACCCGTGAAGCAAGACTGACAGTGAACGCCTGAAATGAAGATCGGCCCCTTTTCCCTTCAGATGAGACAGTTGCTGGGTCCTTTAGTACCCTTAGCATCTCAGGAAAGTACTTAAACTGGACAAATCTTGTTCTGATAGTGAAATATGTACCTAAAATAACTAGAACTGCAATTAAGATATAGCTCCACATATAATTGTTTAATTCCGATATGATATTGTTGAAAATCCCCATAAAAAACTCCTTATCTACAGTAAATTTTTTTATAGTTCCTAATGTACCAAATGGGCGCCTTCATTACAATGGTACCTGACTTCCATCTGCCTTCAATAGGGTCCACGAACCTCTTAGCATTTACCCTTAACTTCTTAATTAGAAACAAAAAACACAGCTCAATTGCTGTGTTTTTTAGTGTTTTTTATTCTGTTTCCTGTTCGGTTTCACTTTTCCAAATGGTTACAAGCCTGCCTGTTTCACTTTCATCAACAATGAATGATCCGTTTGTGTAGCGATCACTGTTCCTCAAATCTGCTGCTTTTAGCGAAACAATTTGCTGTTTTTCAGTAAGGAAGAAGATTTCATCCTCACCACGGACAGCTTCAACACCGATAATGCGATGTGGATTTGCCTTCAATTCACGCAGCATCACAACTCCGCGTTTTGCGCGAGATGTTTTTTCGAATTCAGAAAGCTTCATCTTCTTCACCGCACCGCGCTGGGTTGCAATGACAATGGAAGGATTTTCGTTTGCGTCGATGATTTTACCACCCACAACATAGTCTCCATCCTTAAGGTTCATACCCTTAACTCCGGCTGCCCGGATTCCGATTGGACTGACGTCTTCTTCGCTGAACCATAAGCCATAGCCAAAGTGAGAGGCAATGAATAGATCCTTTTCTCCATTTGTTAGATGGACATCGACAACCCTGTCATCACCTTTTACGTTGATGGCGGTTAATGGTTTAGAATAACGCTGGGCTTTATAGAGGCTTAATTCCGATTTTTTCACCATGCCATTCTTCGTGACAAACACAAAGAACATATTCTGTTCGAAATTGGTAACAGGTACAGCCCGGATGATTTCTTCATCACGGTCGAGCGGGACGATATTCGCCACATGCTGACCAAGGTCCTTCCATCGGATATCAGGGAGCTCGTGTACAGGTAAATGAAGGTAGCTTCCTTTATTGGTGAACAACAGCAGGACATCCTTTGTGTTCACATTCAATTGGGATAACAGCCTGTCAGTATCCTTCATTGCGAAATCCTGTCCATTTGAAGCCGCATAGGACCTCTGGCTAGTACGTTTTATATATCCATCCTTCGTTACCGTGACAATTACATCTTCACTCGCGATCAGTACCTCAAGGTTGATTTTGATTTCCTCAATCTCTTCCTCAATTTTAGTTCGGCGTTCATCTGAAAAGCGCTTCTTGACATCCTTCAATTCCTTCTTAATGACAGTCAGAAGCTTTTTCTCACTTCCCAGAATGGCGGTTAGTTCGTCCACCTTCTTGGCAAGCTCCTCTGCTTCAGCCTGGAGCGCAGTTATATCAGTATTCGTCAGGCGATAAAGCTGGAGGGAAACAATCGCTTCAGCCTGGACTTCAGTGAATTCGAACTTCTGAATCAAATTATCTTTTGCATTACGTTTATCCTTTGAAGCGCGGATCGTCGCGATCACCTGATCGAGGATGGATAATGCCTTCATTAGTCCTTCGACGATATGCTGTCGGTCACGGGCTTTTTGAAGGTCGTACTGTGATCTTTTTGTAACAACATCCTTCTGGTGGTCGATATAGGCATCAAGAAGTTCGGCAAGCCCCATCAATACTGGCCGTTTCTTGTTGATGGCAACCATATTAAAGTTATAGGTAATCTGCAAATCGCTGTTCTTGTAAAGATAATGCAAGACACCGTTTGCGTCTGCTTCCTTTTTCAATTCAATGACAACACGAAGGCCTGTGCGGTCTGTTTCGTCTCGAACCTCTGAGATCCCTTCAACTTTCCGGTCTAAACGGAATTCATCAATTCTCTTGACGAGGTTGGCTTTATTGATTTCATATGGAATTTCCGTGATGACAATCTGCTGTTTGCCGCCTCGGATGTCCTCGATTTCCGCTTTGCCGCGGACAATGATCTTTCCCTTGCCAGTCTTGTAAGCTTTAGCGATTCCTTCAACACCCTGAATAATTCCGCCCGTAGGGAAGTCGGGTCCTTTAATCACTTTCATGAGATCTTCGACCGTGCAGGCAGGGTTGTCCATTCTCATGATAACCCCATCAATCACTTCCGCTAAATTATGTGGTGGAATATCTGTGGCGTATCCCGCTGAAATCCCCGTCGAGCCATTCACGAGCAAGTTTGGGAACATCGCCGGAAGCACAGTAGGCTCACTGGATGTGTCATCAAAGTTCGGGATGAACTCAACTGTCCTCTTTTCGATATCCCTTAATAGTTCACCGGCAATAGCTGATAATCTTGCTTCGGTATAACGCATTGCCGCTGGCGGATCACCATCGATGCTTCCGTTATTCCCGTGCATGTCAACCAGGTAATTCCGCACTTTCCAATCCTGGCTCATACGGACCATTGCTTCGTATACCGATGAATCACCGTGCGGATGGTAGTTACCAATGACGTTACCGACTGTCTTGGCTGATTTCCGGAAGCCCTTTTCACTTGTGTTGCCCTCAACATGCATGGCGTATAAAATCCTGCGCTGTACAGGCTTCAATCCGTCACGCGCATCTGGTAGGGCACGTTCCTGGATAATATATTTACTATAGCGGCCGAATCGGTCGCCCAATACGTCTTCGAGTGGGAGGTCACGAAATTTTTCAACAGAACTCATTCGCCTTCAACCTCCTCTGCGACTGAAATGTTTTCATTTTCAAGAATATTGCCGTCTTCTTCAAGACCGAAAGCGACATTGGATTCAATCCATTTCCTGCGGGGTTCTACTTTATCACCCATAAGTGTAGTGACTCTGCGTTCCGCTCTTGCAGCATCATCTATTCGGACGCGAATCAACGTCCTGGTCTCAGGGTCCATTGTCGTTTCCCAAAGCTGATCAGCATTCATCTCACCGAGACCTTTGTAACGCTGGATGATATAGCCTTTGCCGACCTTCTTGATGGCACCCTTCAGTTCTTCATCACTCCAGGCATATTCGATGATTTCCTTTTTGCCTGTCCCTTTGCTGACTTTATACAGCGGAGGAAGGGCAATGAAGACCTTTCCTGCTTCGATGAGCGGCTTCATGTACCTGTAAAAGAATGTGAGCAATAACACCTGGATATGGGCACCGTCAGTATCTGCATCTGTCATGATGACAATCTTGTCATAGTTGATGTCGTCTACAAGGAAATCCGAACCCACTCCCGCACCAATGGCATGAATGATCGTATTGATTTCCTCGTTTTTGAAAATATCCTGTAGCTTGGCTTTTTCTGTGTTGATGACTTTTCCGCGCAATGGCAGAACGGCCTGGAACTTCCTGTCCCGTCCCTGCTTGGCAGAACCGCCAGCAGAATCTCCCTCGACAAGGTATAATTCATTTTTAGCTGGATTCTTTGATTGAGCCGGAGTCAATTTGCCTGAAAGCATTGCATCCGATTTTTTCCTCTTTTTCCCGCTGCGAGCATCTTCACGGGCCTTACGGGCAGCTTCACGAGCCTGGTAAGCCTTGATGGATTTTCGGATCAGCAGGGTACTGACATCTGGATTCTCCTCAAGGAAATAAGACAGATGTTCTGAAACGACCGAGTCCACAGCCGACCTTGCTTCACTGGTCCCCAACTTGCCCTTGGTCTGACCCTCAAATTGCAGCAGCTCCTCAGGGATTCGGACAGAAACGATTCCAGCCAGACCTTCGCGGATATCCGCTCCATCAAGGTTCTTGTCCTTTTCCTTGAGCAATCCAACCTTGCGGGCGTACTCATTGAATACCCTGGTCATCGCAGTCTTTGCGCCTGCTTCATGGGTTCCGCCATCTTTCGTCCTGACATTGTTAACGAATGAGAGAACGTTCTCCGAATATCCATCATTGAATTGGAAGGCAAACTCAACTTCTATTTTGCTGTATTCGCCCTCAAAGCTGACCACAGGATGCAGAACATCTTTTTCTTCGTTCAAATATTCAACAAATGCCTGGATGCCTGTTTCAAAATGAAAGACTTCTTTCTCATTATTCCGGTCATCTATCAGCTCAATTTTCAAGCCTTTCAGCAAAAATGCAGACTCACGGAGCCTTTCAGACAGTGTGTCATAGTTATATGTCAAAGTAGAGAAAATTTCGGCGTCAGGTTTGAAATGGATCGTTGTTCCTGTCTGGTTTGTCTTGCCGATTTTCTCTAGAGTTGTCACCGGCTTCCCGCCGTTTTCAAAACGCTGCTCATAAACAAAACCATCGCGTTTGATGGTGACAACAAGCCATTCAGATAGCGCATTTACAACTGATGCGCCGACACCATGCAGTCCGCCGCTTGTTTTATAACCGCCTTGTCCAAACTTACCGCCTGCATGAAGGACCGTAAGGATGACTTCCGGTGTGGGCTTTCCTAGCTTATGCATCCCTGTTGGCATGCCACGCCCTTTATCCTGGACACTGATCGAATTATCTTTATGGATTTTGACGATGATGTGATTACCGTAGCCGCCAAGTGCTTCGTCAACAGAGTTATCAACGATTTCATACACGAGGTGATGAAGTCCCCGGGTATCTGTGCTGCCAATATACATACCTGGCCTTTTACGGACCGCTTCAAGACCTTCCAGTACCTGGATGGCATCATCATTATAATCAAAAGCTTGCTGATTTCTTGCCACGAACATACCCCTTTCATTTCTTGCAAACAACATTGACGGTTTTTATGTATAGTGTCAATGAATTCCTTAAGTATTCCTCTTTTTTGTCAAAAGGATATTAAATAATATGCCTTTTATCAATTTCAGAACAATTGTTCTCTTTGTTTATTTTACCATAATATTGGCGTCTATGCTTAATTGTAGCGATTAATTGGGATTTGGCAAACGGAATTAAAGAATTAATTTTGAAATTTGTCATAAAAAATAGGATTTTTGGTAACTTGTGATTAGGAAAAAGGAAACTTTATGCTTATAAAAGTGCTTTGCATACTTTTAAATGTCCTATTTCCAACTAAATGAAACTGCCAGTGATTACCGCCGTTAATTTTGCCGTTTGTTCTGCAATATAAGAACAAATCTTTTTTTGGAGGGCTCTTATCATGAAAAGCACGAAGGGTTTCATCCTGGGGGCAACATTAATTCTTGTTCTTGCCCTTACAGGGGCCGGAGTGTTCAGGCATGAGCCTGTACACAGCAATAAACTTAGTGCGAAAACTCATTCTACTGGCCAACGAATCATGAAGATGCAGTCGATGGCAAACGTAAATAATGTAGAAATGGGAGAGAAAATCAAGAGGCAGCTCAATACACAAGACGAAGTCACGCTTATTTACCATAACAAGAAAGATACAAGTCATTATTATGATCATGAGGCTGCTGTTGATTTTTTTACAGAACCAGGACCTGACGAAATAGATGAAATTACACGCGATATCAATGGCTGGGTCATCAAACACCTGAATTCGGTTTATATTTTCAGGTCCACTTCCATGGAAACACCGCAAATGGTTGAATATTTTAACCAGAGGCAAAACGTTGAGTATGCCGAGCCAAATTTTATCCTCATGCAAAACGAAGCAAACGTACCAAATGATTTACTTTACCAGGAGAATTACCAATGGAATTTGCCAGCGATTGGAACAGAGCAAGGCTGGAATATTACACGCGGAAAAGAACAAATTGAAATAGCCATTATAGATACAGGTGTTGACCTGGATCATCCAGAGTTAAAGAACAGGATTATATCTGGTTATAATGTGATAGATGAAAAACGAGAGCCGGATGATGATAATGGCCATGGAACACATGTAGCTGGGATCATAGCCTCAGAAACGAATAACGGTGAGGGTGTTGCCGGCATGACATGGTTCAGCAAAATCATGCCTGTTAAAGCAATGGGTGCGAAAGGCTATGGTACCACATTCGATATCGCAAAAGGTATCATTTGGGCTGTCGACCATGGTGCAGATGTTATAAATATGAGCCTTGGCAATTACCAGCCCTCCAAGGTCCTAGAAGAAGCTGTCCGTTATGCCTTTGACAACAATGTTGTCATGGTATCTGCAGCCGGCAATGACGGATCCAATCAGCCTACTTACCCTTCGGCTTATCCCGAGGTTTTGAGCGTGGCTGCTGTTGATTATAACGGAAACAGAGCGAACTTTTCTAACTATGGGGATTATATAGACATTGCTGCTCCTGGGGTGAATATTCCGAGCACCTTTTTCAATGCACAGTATGCAGCCCTTTCCGGGACATCAATGGCTGCTCCCCATGTTGCAGGTCTGGCCGCTTTAATTAAATCAGCTAATCCAGACCTCAAAAGCTCCCAGGTCATCAATATCATTAAAACATCTGCCATCGATCTTGGTGAACAGGGAAAAGACATTGATTACGGAAATGGCTTGATCGATGTAAATTCAGCCTTGCAGGAGGCGAATAAAAAACAGCCAGCAAGAGGCAAGACACAAAAGTCTATATTCAAATGGCTAAAATAAATGCAACAAAACAAGCCGCCATGGATTTTGGCGGCTTGTTTTTTAAATGACCTGAAAAAGTTCCTGGTCTACTTCTGCTAAAAGCGGACTTAATTCACCTCTTGAAAGAATATAAAGCTCATGCATAGCCCTCGTACAAGCCGTATAAAACAATTTCCTTTCCTCATTTCTTGTGTAGGAAGATGAATCAAAAATGATCACCGCATCAAACTCTATTCCTTTTGCCAGGTATGTTGGTACGACATTGACCCCGTTTTCAAAGGTCAAGGTGCCTTTTTCAATCAATCTTGCCTCATGGGACTTCTTGATGGATTCGAAAGCTTCTATGCTCTCAGCTGCTGTTTTGCAGATGATAGCGATATTTTTATGATCCTTATTTTTAAGATCCGAAATAAGTCCAATCGTTCTTTCTGTGTGGTCAATATGTTTTCCGGGATTCACGACTACCGGCTTTGGACCTAAACGATTGAAAGGTTCAATCAGATTACCTCCTTCAATCAGCTCCCTCGTGAATTCTACAATCTGCTTTGTCGATCTGTAGGTTTTTGTAAGCTTGTAGGTTTCCTTATCTCCAAAGTCAAGCGCTGCTTCGGCAAAGATGGTCGGAGCCCCTGTAGGACCAGAGTAAATCGCCTGGTTCATGTCACCAAGCAAGGTCATTTTGCTGTACGGGAAAAGATTTTTAATATATGCAAATTGGAAAGGAGTATAATCCTGAGCTTCATCGATGAAGACATGGCGAATCGATGTGTTTGACTTCCTCCCTTCAATCAGATCCTGAAGATAGAGAAACGGTGTTGCATCCTCGTAAGGGATAGACTTTCTTTCCAGAGAACGGATTGTCTGGTCACAAATAGAAGGCCAATTAGTTGGCGCCGTATCTGCTCGAAGACCTTCATCCTTGAAAAAGTTCATAAAAATGGCCCTGTTATTTATGAATTTCAGTTTTTTCACTGCATTGAACAATGGTTTGAACCGTCTTTTTACGACAAGTTCAGATAGCCACTTTTCTTCACGGTCATAATCATGGAATGTATCTTCTGCTTCGCCTTGTTTTTTCTGGCTTTGTTTAAAAGCCTCGAGATAATCTTCCTTTTCAAGGAATTGAATTTCTTTTTCTACCCACTCCTGGGATTTTTCTGCCTTTGCTTTTTTCTTCAGTTCCTTGACCAGCCATTCCTTTACAAGCTGAATCCTATTCGGCATTGAAATACCCTTATCGAGTGAATCATAAAATTTGGCAATCTCATGCTTTGATATAATCGTTCGCTTCTTTAATGACAAGCTTTTAAAGATAAGTGTCTCTCTGGATAACTTCTCTGCATACCGGTCCAGCAATTCTTTAAATTCCAGGCTTGCTTTGAAACGGATGCCTTCAACTCTTTCCTGGCGGCTCTCATCCTTTTCTGCTGCAAGCAGATACTCCATCTGTTCAAATGGATCCTCCAGCTCGTATTCAGCACCAAAACGTGACAGGAGATATTCCTGGAATGTGGCCTGCTGCATGTTTTCTTCTCCAAGTTCAGGCAGGACGGTAGCAACATAGCTATTGAAAAGCGGATTAGGAGAGAACAGCATGATATTTTCTGATGAGATGATATTCCTGTACTTGTAAAGTAAATAAGCTACACGCTGCATAGCCGCTGACGTTTTGCCGCTCCCGGCTACTCCCTGCACAACAACAAGGCTGCTTGAGTCATTACGGATGATCTCGTTTTGTTCCTTTTGAATGGTCGCTACTATGGTTTTCATCTGAGTGTCAGCATTATTGCCGAGAACTTCCTGAAGCATCTCGTCACCAATTGTTACACCGGTCTCGAACATCGCCTTGATTTTCCCAGACCTAATGACAAATTGCCGCTTTAGCTCCATATCTCCTTGAATGGTCTCTGTTTCTGTTTCATATTGGGCAGGGCCCGGGGAGTAGTCATAATAAAGGCCAGAAATCGGCGCTCTCCAATCATAAATCAAGAAATTTTCTTCCTGCTCGTCCATTAACGAGGCAATACCCAGGTAGATTTTCTCTGCTTCGCTTTCACCGTCTTCTTTAAAATCAACTCTGCCAAAATAAGGGGAGAACCTTAGTTGGGAAAGTGTTTTAAGCTGTTTCACCATTTGCGATTGTGTACGCTCACGCTCTGATAAAAGTGCTGCCTGCTGTTTGATGCTTGTGAAGGTTTCCGCTACATCATCTGCTTCATCAAAGTTTACAGTTACATCCTCCCAAAACGTCTTCCTGATCTGAAAGGCATCTGAGCCGACATCACTTGAACTCGCCCTCCATTTTTTGGCCTTCCTATCAATTTCCTCAATGATGGAATGAACACGATCCTGTTCCATTTTTAAGGCGTTTAGCTGCTTTTCATCCATGAATTCCACTCCCCGAATCTATCCTCTTTTATTTGACAACACTTTTTATTTATGATATAATTATAATAAATTTATTCTGCCTACAAAACAATTCAGTGCCAACTTCCATTTTACTATTTACATATTTCGAATAGAAATACATACTCTCCAAAACACCTTTAAGGGTGTTTTTTATTTTTTGCACTTCTTTTTTATATTTATTCGAATTCCACCTATTTTAAACATCAATCAAAACCACCAGTGTGAACTGGTGGTTTGCTCTGCGGCTGAAAGCCTCTCTTACCGGCCTTGGCCTTAAAGGCC
>NZ_VEEP01000130.1 GCF_007678455.1 Cytobacillus oceanisediminis 2691
TCCCCTCCATTTTTATCCCATCCCATATCAAATTTCTCCTCCCCAAATCATCTATACATTTCCCCCATACCCCATCCCAACCACATTTTCACATTCCACCTTCCCAAAACACTTCCATAAAATCAACCTTCATTATCATTTCCCCCTATCCAACATTTATCAATTCCTAATCAATTCCAATCCCTCTTATCCTTTCCTCCTTCATTCCAATTCCCTCATCCAGAACAAATTAATTCTTCCCCATCTACTCCCTCATTCCCATTTTTTCAAAAATAATCTACGTTTCCACAATACCAAAACC
>NZ_VEEP01000131.1 GCF_007678455.1 Cytobacillus oceanisediminis 2691
GTGGTGAATGAATGAATTGATAGGGAGGACCGATAATTGTTTTTGGGCTGCAGAAATGAAAGGAAGTTGGTTGAGGGAAATAAAGTTTTGTTGAAGTTGTAGGTTGTTGTGTTAGAGGAGCAAGGAATAAAGAAGAGGGAAAGTAATATTGGTGGAATAGTGGTTGAGGAGGTTGATGTTGGGGGTTGTGGATAAACAAGGAGGGGATTAATGGAATTGGTGTTTGAGTAGTTTTTCTTGGTTGGTTGGAAATGTAAGGGAGGAAGTTGATTCGGAGATTGGGATAAAATGTATATGCGTG
>NZ_VEEP01000132.1 GCF_007678455.1 Cytobacillus oceanisediminis 2691
TCTAAAATTCCCCTTCCCCAACTTTCACCTCTACCCCTGACCAATCCGCTCCTTCCCATTTATTTTCCGTTATTCATCCCAATTCCCCTACCACCCAATCTCACCATTCCCAACTTGCTCCCTCCAAACTTCCCCCAAAAACCAACCCATATATCACACCAATCCATCCTTCTTCCTCCTCCTTTTCCAATCATAACGCCTATCATCACATTCATTTTTCCACACCCTCTTCTCAAATTCATCCCCATACAACCACAACTTCTCCACCCTCCACCCCTCTATTTCACCATTCTCCCCATT
>NZ_VEEP01000133.1 GCF_007678455.1 Cytobacillus oceanisediminis 2691
TTCCCTCTCCTCCCTCCTTACATAACTCATTTAACACCAGCCAAAATTCACCCCTCAAACCTCCCACTCCACCCCCCAACACTTTTCACCCCTTCATTCCCATTTATCATCCCTTTTACTATAATTTTTATTCTCATCCCCGCTTCCCCATCATTCCTCCGACACCTTTTCCCAAATTACACCACAATCCTCATGCACATTCCCGCTTTACTCATCATCATTTTCCGATTCCAGATCCCAGGTTTCCTCAATATTAAATTCCTCATGATGCAGAAAAACCTCCATTCTCAAACAAAATCA
>NZ_VEEP01000134.1 GCF_007678455.1 Cytobacillus oceanisediminis 2691
GTGTTTCTGCGTGGGGGGTTGGGCTTTAGGATAAGTGTTTTTCGTAGGTTTGAATGAAGGGGTTTTTTGATATGGGATAATGTTTTTGGCATTGGGTGGACGTGAGTAGATAAAAGTATAAGAGGGTTAGAGAGTTTAGTGAAAGAAAAAGATAAATTATAAGAGTAGTTAAATTTAAAAGTGAATATATTTTGGTGTTGTTTTTGTTGTAAATTTGTAGATTTTTAGGGTGGGGGGTATTGGGGAAAATTATGTATGAAGAAATAAAAAGGGCGGAGGTATATAAATGAGTGGGAGGA
>NZ_VEEP01000135.1 GCF_007678455.1 Cytobacillus oceanisediminis 2691
GAGGATCATTGGCTTTTGCAGGAATGCCAGAATGTGATGTTTTTGTATATGGGGAAGAGTTAATAAATGTTTGGGTTTTAGATTGGTATGAAGGTGTTGGAGTGGTGTGATGTTAGAATGAGTTGGTGATTTTTTTGTGTGAGGGATTGTGGTAGGGATTTTAGATTGGAGGATTGGATGGATTGGGTTTGTAAAAAAGGATATAATGTTTCGTTTTGGGTGAAGAAGATTGGGGAGGGGATGGTCAAGGAAGAAATGGGTTGGGAGTTGAGGAAGGAGGAGCAGTACACATTGGGGTA
>NZ_VEEP01000136.1 GCF_007678455.1 Cytobacillus oceanisediminis 2691
CGATCCTTCACATATCTGTCCATTTGACAAATCCTTGTGGGAGGAGAAAGGAGTAATGGGAATATGGTATGTGGGGTAGTGTGGGTTAAAAGATGAGGTGTATTTGTTGGGATTATTCGTCTAAGAGTGAGGTCATGGATATGAAAATTGTTATAGGGGAGTGATGCATTGCAGAGAATTTTTAATTGAGGGGGTGGATCAAGGAGGTTTTTATTGATGGTGATACGGGTGGCGAGGATCGCATGGGGGTGGTTTAAATCACTTAAGAACTCAGGATTTGAGGAGGTTTCGAGATGTTC
>NZ_VEEP01000137.1 GCF_007678455.1 Cytobacillus oceanisediminis 2691
TTGCCCATTCTCCTCTTATCACCCACCCTTAACCTCAATCACATCCTTCAAACACACCACTCCCCCAATATCCTTCTCCTTCACCACATCCTCATCACTTCTCTAAAAGATCACTTCCTTTACCACCAAATCCTTCCCCATATTCCCTTCTTCACTCACCCCAACCCCCACAATATAATCATATTCAAAATCTTCCAAACACACCCGCACATCTCCACCAAACACCTTCCACACAACATACTCTCCACCAAATTTAAATCTCCCCACTACCTCTTTTCTAAAATCGCTATACCCGTAC
>NZ_VEEP01000138.1 GCF_007678455.1 Cytobacillus oceanisediminis 2691
TTCCTCAATTCACATTCTTCCTTAAAACATTCCTCCAGACATCCATAAACATCACAACAACGATCACCAACAACACAAATCTCCATACTTCATTATATTCTAAATCATCAACGCTTAATTCTATTTCGTACCCCACCCCCCCAATCCCTACAAAACTCATCATCCCTCATCAACCAACCCCCCATTCAAAACCCTACATCGCATAACTTACCATGCTTCACCTCACCATCGGAAGCTATCCGTAAAATACTCACTCCAATTTCCCTCCCCCACCACCTTCCAATCCCTTCATTCCTT
>NZ_VEEP01000139.1 GCF_007678455.1 Cytobacillus oceanisediminis 2691
ATAGGTGTTTTGTTTGTTGGAGCTGATTGAAATGGAGGATTGTTTGATGAAGTTTTGGATGATGAATGCGAAGGGGGCTTGTTAGAATGGGAATGAGTTTATGATAGTGATTGGGATTGAATAGAAAGTGGAGGAGTTGCTTGGGAATGAAAGGGGTGGGAGGGGGAATGAATGGGTGGGGGATGTTTTTGAGGTGAGTGAGGATTGGATTTGGGGGTATATGAAGTGGGAGAGGAAGGGAGAAGGGAGATTGAAGATGGATAACGGGTGCTGAGTGGAAAATCTGAGTGAATAATA
>NZ_VEEP01000013.1 GCF_007678455.1 Cytobacillus oceanisediminis 2691
CGCGCCCGAAAGGAGTCGAACCCATAACCTTCTGATCCGTAGTCAGACGCTCTATCCAATTGAGCTACGGGCGCATAATGTTTTAATAGCAACTTATATATATTAACACAATCGTTTAAGTGTGTCAATATCTTTTTTGGTGCGGCCGAGAGGACTTGAACCTCCACGGGGTTGCCCCCACTAGGCCCTCAACCTAGCGCGTCTGCCATTCCGCCACGACCGCATAACATGACAGGTTTATATCTTAACTGATTCAAACGCATTAATCAACAGGTAATTAATGGTGCGGGTGAAGGGAGTCGAACCCCCACGCCTTGCGGCGCCAGATCCTAAGTCTGGTGCGTCTGCCAATTCCGCCACACCCGCGTATTAATATCATCCCGCCTAAGCAGAATCCAGAGAAAGTTTTTTCAACTGTTGTAAAAAAACTGGTGAGCCATGAAGGACTCGAACCTTCGACCCTCTGATTAAAAGTCAGATGCTCTACCGACTGAGCTAATGGCTCATTTTTGAAGTGGAACAAAGATTGTATCCACCCATTTATTTTCCCTCATCGCATCTGATGCTCAAAAGACCTTCGGTCTTTCTCGCAGATTGCCAGGGAAGAAAACTCAATGCAGCGAGCAATCTGCTCTGCCGACTGAGCTAATGGCTCAAAAAAATGGCTGGGCTAGCTGGATTCGAACCAACGCATGACGGAGTCAAAGTCCGTTGCCTTACCGCTTGGCTATAGCCCAATGAAAATGGCGGTCCCGACCGGGATCGAACCGGCGATCTCCTGCGTGACAGGCAGGCATGTTAACCGCTACACCACGGGACCATTGAAGATATTTTTTGTTTTTTTGTAAATGGTGACCCCTACGGGATTCGAACCCGTGTTACCGCCGTGAAAGGGCGGTGTCTTAACCGCTTGACCAAGGGGCCATATATGAAATGTTCTGGCGGAGAAGGAGGGATTTGAACCCTCGCGCCGGTTACCCGACCTACACCCTTAGCAGGGGCGCCTCTTCAGCCTCTTGAGTACTTCCCCATACCTCGAAAAAATTAATGGCTCCGCAGGTAGGATTCGAACCTACGACCGCTCGGTTAACAGCCGAGTGCTCTACCACTGAGCTACTGCGGAATAGCAGCATTTCTTCTTGCTTTATTTCATGATGACGTCTTATCGACTCTTACTATTATAGGGAGCAGCCCAGCAAAAGTCAACCATGTTTTTAATATTTTTCGAACCCGAGCTTGAATGCCTGGAAACCTTAATCTACAACTATTTCTTTGACCTTGACCAGCTTTCCCCTGCATTTTCCGCAAACATATTTTGAAGTGTTAATGGATCTTTTCCTGCGATAGTCCAACTTACATTTGCTGCATTGATAAATCAGGAACTTTTGGCTCTTTGATTTTCGTTTCTTTTCCTCAGGCAGAGTGGAACAAAATCTGGGTGCATCTACTTGTTTGAGCAATTTCCTAAAATCATTGTCTCGATGCTTATAGCCTTTCCCTTCCAGGTGAAGATGGTAATGGCAAAGCTCATGCTTGATAATACCGATAAGCTCCTCTTCTCCAAGCTGTTCGAAATACTTTTTGTTAATTTCGATATTGTGGCTATTCAGCATATACCTGCCCCCGGTGGTTCGAAGTCGGGAATTGAAGAAGGCTTTATGCCTGAACGGCTTTTGGAAATAGTCATCTGAGATTTTACTAACAAGATCCTGCAATTCTTGGTCTGTCATTTAAGAACTCCTGCCTTTTTAGAAACCTGACAACCCATTATAGCATATATTAATGTTACCTTTTACCGTATTTATCTTAAGGAGGTATTGTTTATGCCAGTCTGGTTCCAGAATCAAATGAAACGAGCCTTCTATGAAAAAAATCGTTATCAAATCAAACTCTTAAATCAATGTTGGTTTTTTTATAGAAAGAAACAGGAGTAATGAAAAAGACTGCAGGATTGACTGCAGTCTTCTTTATTATGCTTGATCGGGCTTCAGCATTGTCAAAGCGACACGGCCTTTTTTCTGGTCTACACTGTCTACCCATACTGTTACTACATCGCCTACCGAGACAATATCCAATGGGTGTTTTACAAAGCGGTTGCTTAGTTTGGAGATATGGACAAGGCCATCCTGTTTAACGCCGATATCCACAAAAGCTCCGAAATCCACTACATTTCTTACAGTCCCCTGAAGCTCCATCCCTGGTTTTAGATCCTCCAGCTTTAGAACATCTTTCTTTAGAAGCGGAGCTGGAAGTTCATCACGCGGGTCTCTTTCTGGACGGACGAGAGCGTCAATGATGTCCTTAAGCGTCAGTTTACCGATTCCAAGCTGGTCAGCTGTCTGATCGATATTGATTTGCCCTAAAACATCCTTCAGTGCGAATGTCCCTAGATCTGACGTTTTAAATCCGAGACTGTCAAGCAGCTGCTTTACCTCGCTATAGCTTTCCGGGTGGATGCCAGTGCGGTCAAGCGGTTCTTTTCCGTCAATGACACGAAGGAATCCAATTGCCTGTTCATAGGTCTTGGCTCCAAGGCGCGGGATTTTTTTAAGCTGTGCACGGCTCGTGAACTTCCCTTCCTCTTCTCGCTTCTTGATGATGTTATTGGCAACCGTCTTTGATAGTCCTGATACATATTGCAACAATGATGATGAGGCTGTGTTTACGTTAACACCCACCTGGTTAACTGCCGTTTCTACAACGAATGTCAGGGATTCGGATAGTTTCTTCTGGCTTACATCATGCTGGTATTGACCGACACCAACAGATTTAGGATCGATTTTCACGAGTTCTGCCAGAGGATCTTGCAATCTGCGCGCGATCGAAACGGCACTTCTTTCCTCTACTTGATAGTTCGGGAACTCTTCACGGGCAAGGTCAGATGCGGAGTAGACACTTGCGCCTGCTTCATTGACGATTAGATAGAAAATTTCTCGATCCAGTTCCTTTAAAATATCTGATACGAATTGCTCCGTCTCCCTTGAAGCTGTACCGTTGCCGATGGCCACCATTTCTACATCGTAATCTTTCAGGACTTTAATGAATTTGTCCCGCGCTTCGGTACTTTTAGCACTCGATGTATGCGGATAGATTACACCGATCGATAAAACTTTTCCGGTCTCATCGACAGCAGCCAATTTGCAGCCCGTCCGGAACGCAGGGTCTACTCCAAGAACGACCTTTCCTTTTAAAGGAGGCTGAAGGAGCAGTTTGCGCAGGTTTTCGGAAAAGATATGGATCGCCTGCTCTTCTGCTTTTTCCGTGAGCTCATTCCTGATTTCACGTTCAATTGATGGCTGGATCAACCGTTTGTAGGCATCCTCAATCGCTTCTGTTACCGAAGTTGCTGTTACAGAATGATTTTTGGAAATCCACTTACGCTGCAGATAACTCATGATCATCTCTGTTTTCGGCTTGATTGACACCCTTAAAAGGTCTTCTTTCTCACCGCGGTTAAGCGCAAGAATCCTGTGAGGGACTACTTTACTGACCGGTTCGGAGTATTCGTAGTACATCTCATAAACATTTTTCTCATCTTGCTCTACGTTTTTTACGGCAGATTCAATCGAGCCTGTCTTAAAGGTTTCGCTTCTAATCCATTTACGGCTTTCTGCATCGTCGGAAATGATTTCGGCAATGATATCCTTCGCGCCTGCAATCGCGTCCTCGACGGATTCAACGCCTTTTTCATCTGATAAAAACTCCCCGGCCTTCTCTTCAAGACTGCCACTAACAGGGAATTCCAGCATCCATTGAGCAAGAGGCTCAAGGCCTTTCTCTTTGGCGACGGTTGCTTTCGTCCTTCTTTTTTGCTTGTACGGACGGTAAAGGTCTTCTACTTCCTGAAGCTTGATCGATTTTTCTATGTTCGCTTTAAGTTCGTCTGTCAGCTTTCCCTGTTCCTCGATCAGCCTGATGACTTCTTCTTTGCGCTGTTCCAAGTTCTGTATGTATTGCCATCTTTCAACGATGTTGCGAATTTGCACTTCATCAAGGGCGCCAGTCATTTCTTTCCGATATCGGGCGATGAACGGAACCGTGTTCCCTTCAGCGATCAATGAAATCACACTTTGCACCTGTTTCGCTGCTAACGATTGCTCTTTGGCAATGATTTTTACATATTGGTCTTGCTTATCCATTGTTTGAGTCAAGAGACAATCCTCCATTATCATATTGGTATTTCTTGATACCTTAATAGTGTACCAAAACCGGGGTGAGGTTTACAGTTTCGCTTCTGCCCGGAAGGATATTAATGAATTGTGAAAGACATCTATATAAAACAAAAAGAAGTCCACCGGCTATAGTAGACTTCCCACAATAAAAGTTGCATCATCCATTGAGTTTGCGTATTCGCTTTTGATTTGTTCCGCGACGGCTGCTATGGACCGGTATCCCTTCAAAAGTGTTTTTGCGCCATGGATATCAAACCCATCTGAGTAGATCAGGAATTTTGAATCTGGCTCGTAAACAAATCGTTGGGTGTGGAATACTTGCGGCTTCCCTGAAAGATAACCTGTAACCGGCAAAGGGTACGTCAATTTGCCGTTTGGCGCATAGAGGAAAAAGCGGATATTCCCGACGCAGCTGTACACGAATTGACGGCTTTCGAAGTAGACCTTGAAGATCGATACAGCAGCACCGCGCTTTTGCACCAGAATGTTGTTGCAGTATTTCATTAGTGTATCAACATCTTCATGATGGTGCTGTTCGACTACTGAAACGACCGCCGCAGATGCTTCATGCGCGTATTGCCCTGACCCGAGTCCATCTGCTACTACACAGACAAAATAATCATCGGTGGCTGTATAATAGTAACTGTCACCGCACTCTAATTTACCTTCTTTGATTGTCTGGTAAGCATAAAGTTCTATTTTGTCCTTGAACTGTTGGATCATGTAATATACTCCGAGTTGTTGTTTTCCGCATGAATCGCTTCTTGAAGCTTTTTGATTGCCCTTCTTTGAAGTCTTGATACATGCATCTGTGAAATACCAAGCTTGTCACCAGCCTCTTTCTGGCTCAGGTTATCAAGATAGGTATATTGGATAATTAACTTTTCGCGCTCGCTCAGTACATGAAGTACTTTCTCGAGAACCATTCTCTGGTTGATTTTTTCATAGCCTTCATCAATATTTCCGACGATGTCCAACAGGGTGACTGTTCCGCCGTCAGAATCGGCTTCAATAGAATGGTCAACGGATAAAGCCTGGTAGCTTTTCCCCATCTCCATCGCTTCCAACACTTCTTCTTCGGAAACCTGAAGTGCTTCTGCGATTTCATCCACTCGAGGAGAGCGGTGCAGCTGGGTGGTCAAATCTTCGACAGTTGTTTTGATTTTAGGACCAAGTTCTTTTATCCTGCGCGGTACGTGAACACTCCACGTTTTATCTCTTAAGAATCTTTTGATTTCACCAATGATGGTCGGCACGGCAAATGCTTCAAAGCTTTTGCCGAATGTTTCATCGTAACGGCGGATTGCACCTAAAAGACCGATCATTCCAACCTGGAAAATATCCTCGTGGAATGACCTTCCCTTCGAGTACTTTCTCGCGATGGTTTCGACAAGGTTTTGATAATGAAGAACCAGCTCATTCTGGGCGTCTGCATCCTCATGTAGCTGGTAGGCTTTGATTAATTCATTAATCTCTTCTTTTGGCCTCTGCTTAGGTTGAGATTGTCTCTGCATCTCTCTCCACCTGCTCTCCTTCTCGGTACTTGGTCATAAAGACCGTGACGCCCTCTTTGTGATGGATCCGAACCTCGTCCATCAAGGTTTCGATCAGATACAGTCCCAAGCCTCCTTCGCGAAGGAATTCCACAGAACTATTCTGGTCATAAGGACCGAGGCCCTGGCGCGCTGAGTGGAAGTCAAAGCTTTGTCCATTATCTGCAACCATCACTTCAAGCTTGTCTTCATACAATCCGAAACCAATGATAACTTCGCCATTCTCATTGTTTTTATATGCATGCTGCACAGCGTTGGTACATGCTTCGCTGGTCGCAATTTTTAGGTCTTCAATTTCGTCATAGGAAAAACCCATGCGGCTTGCAATACCAGAAAGGGTCAAACGAATGACACCTACGAATTCCGGTTTAGCCGGGATTTTCATCTCAATATAGTCAAATGACTGGTTCATTGCACTCCACCCTCTATCTGGCTGTTTATATCGATAATGTCGGCCAAGCCGGTGATTTCGAAAAGTCTCTGCAAACGTTCGGACAAGCCGACGATCTTGAACTCACCGTCGTGTGCACGGACGTTCTTGAATACTCCTACAAATACTCCAAGCCCAGTACTATCCATATAATTGACCTCTGAAAGGTCAACAACCATCTTTACACCTTCTTTTTCAGATAAAGGGAAAAGCTTTTCACGAAGCTGTGGAGCTGTATATGCATCAATTTCACCGTTTACTTTAACTGCTAACTTAGATTCTGTTTCTTTAACATCTATCGAAATATTCATAAATGACCCACCCTTTACAATTCAATTGCTCTTTTGATTTACCCGTTTCGGGTTCTGATTAAACATCTCTTTTCAAAATGATCAAAGTAAAATCATCCCGCAATTGGAAATGCTGAAGTTTTTCAAGTTCCCTAAAGATATTATTGACAATTTCCTGAGCATTTAAGTGAATATATTTATTTATATATCCGATTAATGTTTCCTTTTCGATGAAACCCTCTTCCGTCCTGCACTCAGTCACTCCGTCAGACATCAGGATCACCATATCCCCAGGAAGTATTTCTTTTTCGTACTGGGTATACTTTGTCCGTTTGTCCACTCCTAACAGCAAGCCTCTTGCGACCAACTCTGAGAATTCCTTCTTTTTGGAATCATAATAGAAGCCAGGCTCATGCCCTGCGGAAGCATAATAGAAGATGTTGTTGGAAGGATTGAACATTCCATAAAACATTGTGATGAACATGCTTGGGTCAACGTTCTGTTCAACGACTCTGTTCAGGTTTTCCAGGATGCTGCTCGGATCAAGCCGGTTTTCTGGCAGGCTGTCCATCGCATACTTAATCATGGACATACAAAGCGCTGCCGGAATCCCTTTTCCGATTACATCAGCGATCGCAACACTGATATTGTCATTCTCATCCTGGACAAAATGGAAATAGTCACCATTCATATGCTTTGCAGGGACGCTGATTGCGCCGATATCGATACCGGGAACGGTAGGGATATTCGTGCCAAGCAGGGTTTGCTGGACATTAGCGGCAATTTCCATTTCGGACCTTAATTCCTCCTGCTGGTGCCTTAAGCTTTGATGCTCACGGTAAGCAATACCATAACCAATCATCACTTCGAGGAGAATGTCAAAGGAATGCATAATATCCTCTGGTAGTTCAGGATACATTTCAAGAAGCAAGCTTTTATGCAGGCTGATGATTTCTTCCGGTGCGATTTTGTGCTCTATCGACTTCCGGCTGAATTTCTGTCCTGCATATAATGCTTGTTCGGATTGCTCTTTTATATAATTGTCAAGAATATCCCGATACTTTGATTCCATCATTTCTCGGAAATCCATACTGTTTCCCCCTAACGGAGCCATTTAGTTGCTTTGATCTGTGTTCCTTGTCCAGGAGTAGAGTCTATGTCGAATTCGTCCATAAGACGCTTAACCCCGGGAAGGCCGGCTCCAAGTCCTCCTGATGTTGAATAACCATCTTCCATGACCTGGCGTATTTCTTTAATACCTGGGCCGCTATCTACTGCATTGATTCGCAATCCCGCTTTTCCGCCGTCATACAGTTTATCGATGCAAATCTGTCCTTTTCCGGCGTACAAGTAAATATTCCTGGCCAATTCACTGATGGCTGTGGTGATTCTTGCTTGGTCAACCGTGCCGAAACCAAGCTCTTTCGCTACATTCCTGCCAAGCTGGCGCGCGGCCACGATGTCCCATTCATTGATAATCGTTACGCAGGATTGGATGTCCATTCAGCTATTCCCCCAATTCCTGTTGTAATTTCTCCAAACCTTTTTCTAAATCTAATGCAGTTAGGACATCATCAAGTCCGATTCCTAATTCAATTAGCGTTATCGCTACAGCAGGCTGGATTCCTGTTATGACTACAATCGCACCCATAAGCTTGGACATGTTGATGACATCTCCAAGGACTTTGGCGATAAAAGAGTCGATGAAATCGATTGAGGTTAAATCAATGACGACACCATTGGCACTTGTCTCATGAATTTTATGGAGCAAGTCCTCTTGAAATTGAAGAGCAGTTTGGTCATCAAGCTCCCATTGAATGGAGACCAACAGACAATCATCCAGCTTTAGGATAGGTATTCTCACTTTGCTCCCTCCAGTGAAACGATTTTTTTATTTGTCAGCTCAAGAGCTGCTTCTATTCCTTTTTTCAAGTTATTCTTCGTTGTAAATTGGTTCAGGTCAATGCCCAGGTTGACGATGGTCTGGGCTATTTCCGGACGGATCCCGACCAGCATGCACTTGGCACCAATAAGCCTGACAGCATCCGCTGCCTGGATAATATGGTGGGCAACCATCGTATCTACGACAGGAACACCTGTAATATCTATAAGAACTACCTCAGAACGGTGTTTAACCGCACCTTTTAGCAGGTTTTCCATGATTTGTTTTGCACGCTCTGTATCGATGGTACCAACAAGCGGCATCACCGTAATTCCTTCAAATACAGGAATAAGCGGAGCCGAAAGTTCCTGAAGGGCAATTTTCTGAAGGGAAACCGTTCTTTCCCATGTAGACGAGTATACACTGACAATCTCATTGTTCATTGGAGTTGCCCAGCGGTCAAACTCAAAGATGATTTCCATCTGATTCTCAGGCGTTACGACTTCTTCCCTCTGCATCCCTTCAAAAACAATTAAATTAAAGGTATGAAGGCCTTTGGTGACAAACGTCAATGGCCAGCCAAGCCTGACCACCTTTTCAGCAAAATCCGTCAGCCTTTCCTTATATTCCTCACTCGTACCTTTAAAATTAGATATGATCAAATCGATAAATTCCTTGCTCGTTGATTGGAATACACGATCTGATACTAAACGGACCACCCGATCATCCGCTTCTTCTTTCGTCCTATCTATCCATTGATCCAGGATGTCTTGTTTATGACCCTGAATATAATTTGATATTATTTTATTCATTCCATCCTCCCCATTCTATCACAACAAAATTTTACATTACCCCAATCCGCCCAAATGTAAACCATTTTTAAAACTGTAATTAAATTTTCACAAAATCCTGATTATATATCTCCATTTAATGATAACAGTTTTCTTTCGTCAAATAAAATCAACTTGTCGACACCATTCATGGAATATCGCATAGTTATTATTCCTATTTTTGCTGAATTAAATTTTAGCGTGGGTAAATTTTGTGTTTATGCCTGTGTGGCGATTGGGAGATTGGTGACTCTTCGGCTTGCTTCGGACAGCTTTCCTGCTTTTCTTGCCGCACCTCTAAAACAACCCCGCCAATTAAAAAAGAGACAAGCGCTATGCTTGCCTCCCACACAGAAAACATCCGTTTCTATTTTTTGGGGGTTATGTAAAAGGCCTGCTGGCAGGCCAGGTGGTCCGGTTACAAAAAAACGCTCTTTTTATTCAAGAGCGTGCTGTTGATCAGAATTCAATAAGACCTAAACTTACCTGAAGGGCTTCATCCACTTTTTCCATCATTTCGTCATCGAGATGGGTAATTTTATCGGTTAGGCGCTGTTTGTCAATTGTGCGTATTTGTTCCAATAATATGACCGAATCTCTTTCAAAACCGTACCGCTTCGCATCAATTTCTACATGAGTTGGAAGCTTGGCTTTTTGGATCTGTGCCGTGATCGCTGCGATAATGACTGTGGGACTGAACCGATTCCCGATGTCGTTTTGGATGACCAGGACAGGGCGCACTCCGCCTTGTTCCGAACCAACAACTGGGGATAGGTCTGCAAAATAGACGTCACCACGTTTGACAATCAAAGGATCATCCTCCGCTGACTAGACGTTCAACTGTGTGTTCTGCCTCGTATTCTGCTTGAAATGCTTCTGATGCAATGGTTAGATTAATCTTGGCCATTTCCATATAGCCACGTCTCATGGATTCACGAATTTGTCTCTTTTTCTTCTCACGCAAAAACATTTTTGTTGCCTGATAAATAAATTCGCTGCGGTTTACGTTTTCTTGCTTAACAAATCCATCTAGTTCACTCAACAGATGCTGCGGTAACTTTACCAAAATCTCAGTTGTTGCGCTGGATTCAGACACAAACATACACCTCCACCATCATCACTACATACCATTATTAAGTTCGTTATCTCTCTACCATTTCTAATATTATCACTATTTATGCCAGATGCAAAGGTAAATCAGCAATTCTTCTGTATTATCCGCCAAAAAATTAGTATTTTATGCATGGTATTAGCGGGATTACACAGCTTTGTTAATTATTGGATGTGTTTTATAGCAATGAATTGTTCAAATCGACGACTTTGCCATTTTGCCTGTACAATCTTGGCACCCTGGAGGAAATGATGCACGGGACTTCATAATTAATGGTTTCCAGCTTGCTTGCAATCTCATTGATGGAAATCGATTCTTGTTCCTGGCTCCCGATCAGGGTAGCGACCGTTCCAACGGGAACCTCATTCGGAAGTCTTACCATGCATTGATCCATGCAGATACGGCCAATGATCGGCGACCTTTGGCCATCGACCAGCACTTCCTGCCCCTGGAGCCTTCTTATCCATCCATCAGCATACCCAATCGGCAGCGTCCCTACCCAAATTTCTTCAGGGGCTTCATACGTAGCACCGTAGCTGACTTTTTCACCTTTTTCCAGTTTCTTTACATGCACAATCCTCGAGTGGAGAGTGAACGCCTCCTGGAGCTCCACCGGCAATTCAGGAGCGATTTCCATTGATGGCGCCAGTCCGTACATCACGATTCCTATTCTTACGGCATTAAAGTGGGCATCGGGGTGCATAAGGGCGGCTGCACTGTTGCTGCTATGGACGATTGGCGGCAGCTGGTCCAGGGCTGACAGCATTCCCTTGAACGATGCCAGCTGCCTGTTGAAATACGTATCATCCAATTCGTCCGCTGTTGCATAATGTGTGTAAATGCCATGAAGCTGCAGGCGCGGGTCTTCTGTTATAAGCCTTTCCACAGCCTTCAGCTCTTCCACCGTACGGATTCCAATCCGGCCCATTCCTGTATCTATTTTTATATGAAGCAAAAGGGCGGCATCCTTTTTCAATACTTCCTTCGCTTTTTCCAGCCATTCTTTCTGAAAAACAGTAAGGATGATTCCTTCCTCGGCTGCGATATTCACGTCTCCCGGCCTGCTGGCACCAAGGACAAGGATCGGTGCAGTGATCCCCTTTTTCCGCAATGCGAGTGCCTCGTCCATGAATGCTACCGCAAGCATTGACGCTCCTGCTTCCAATGCCGCCTCAGCCACTTGCAAATCCCCGTGTCCATATGCATTGGCCTTCACAACTGCAATAAGTTCAACATCCTCAGACAAATGACCTGAGATTTCCTTTACGTTGTTTTTGATCCGATCCAGGTCCACTTCTGCCCAAGTATCACGGTAAAAAAATCCTTGCTCTTCCACCGAAAACTCCACTTCCTTCAATCCGAGCTTAATTTATATTGTTTAATTATCAAACTGAAAGAACTCAATGTCAAATGGATATATACGGATTTTTCAAGGAGGAACTACTTCTCGGGAGTGAACTGGTTTTAGAAGAGGATATCGATTTATTCCTGAAAAACTAAATATATTCCTTAAAAACACAATTATATTCCTTAGAAAATGGTTTTTATTCCTTAAACGTCAGATTATATTCCTTAAAAACAGATTTTATTCCCAAGCCCATAAAAAAACAGGCCCAGGTTACTCTGAGCCTGCTTGACGATTCTTATTTTTCCATATCGGCCAATACCGATTTGGCGACCATTTCCATCTCTTCAGGTGATAAGTCTGTGGATGCCAGCATATAATCGACTCCGAGATGTGTCCATGAAATCGATGTTTCGTTCATAGCACCAACCGTGAATCCAAGGTCGACAGGCTTTCCAGTCATATTGATGGCCGAGGACATCGCAGGCATGGCATTCGCTTTCTCCTGGATGAGCGTGAATGACTTGTCGCCGTCGTATGTCAAGACAACTCGCTTGCCATCCTCTGTCTTGATTTCCTTTTCATCGATCAGCGTCACGCCCGGGATTTCGGCGACTGGATATTTCACTGTAAATTCCTTGTCTTCCACATCAGCCATAACCGGTACCTCAAGCTGAGCACCTG
This sequence comes from Cytobacillus oceanisediminis 2691, assembly GCF_007678455.1. Lineage (GTDB taxonomy): Bacteria > Bacillota > Bacilli > Bacillales > Cytobacillaceae > Mesobacillus > Mesobacillus oceanisediminis_A. Next base: position 12,298 of record NZ_VEEP01000013.1, read on the forward strand.
TCATGTTCTTTTTCATGTCAAACGCATCTTTATCAAAGCTTGCGTCGAATTTCACATCAGAGAATTCTACCGTCACCAGCGCATTGCGGTCCGGATCCATCACCTTCACGCTTACTGGCGCAAGGCTCTTCTTTTTCAGCTTGATTTCCTGGATTGGAAGCATCTTGTTGTTCTGGTATCTTGTTTTCGTCTCGAACACGTAATGTTCCTTGGTGGCCGAGAATTTCGCTTGCTTATCCTCGAGGATATCTGTGATTAAAGATTCGTACAGATAAGCCTGGCTGCTGTTCTTCGGCCAGTCGCTCTGGAAACGGAAGCTCTTGTTCAGCGCAGGTGTCAGAACAAAGACTCCCTCATCATTCCTGAGGATCATCTGACTTTGGTCCTTCTGGGCATTCTTCAAATTCACACGGTAAAATGACGGATCTTTGTGCCAAATCTCCACATCATACACTTGCGGCTCGGTACCCATCTGCAATGTCATCTTTGCCTTAGCTTTGTAACTCTTTAAATCATTGAGCGTTCCGTCCAAGTCCTTAACCACAGATTCCTGTGATTTTGTACCGCAGGCAGCCAAAGCAAAAATAACCATGAGCCCGGCGAGAAGCAGCAATAACCTTTTCTTCATTCTTCCAACCCCTTTTAGTCTCATTTAAACGTGTAAAGGGAAAGAAAGGACAGGAATAAGACACTGGCTGCAAAATTGCTTGAGTAGTCTTCGTGCAGCCATATTCTCGCCGCCCTAGCCTTGTCTCCCTTACTGCATTATGAATATATGAGACAACCTGGGCGAATATGCCCCCGGGATTGACAAGCATTTTAAATTTTTTCGATGACTACCTGCGCAATGGCGTAATGCTCGCTGTGAGAGATCGACAGGTGAATTCCTTCCATATAAGGCTTTGTGATAACCGGGCGTCCATGCGGGTCGTTTTCGATTTCAATATCCATGAAAGACAATTCCCTGCCGATGCCAGTCCCTTTTGCTTTTGAAAAAGCTTCCTTAGCTGCCCATCGTCCTGCAAGGAACTCAATTGCCCTCCGTTCCTTAAATTGACGATAAACTTCTCTTTCTTTCTCGGTTAACACTCTATCAGGAAAACGCGGCTGCGACTCCACCAGTTTGCGGATCCGCCCGATTTCCACAATATCGATTCCTGTTCCGATGATCATTTTTACAGCTCCCTTCTAAAAAAGCTTCATTCAGCATACAAAATAGTGTACAACTTTTGCCAATTAGGGCTATCCTTTAAAATAGGATTATCATTAAACCAGAGCGATTTGATTAAGCCTCACGATATCAGTAACCAGGAGGTTTCCATGTTTACAAGGACTGAAAACTTGCGTGACTACATCCGCTTTTACCCGGTCATTACCTTCATCATATTCATTCATATCTTATTATACTTGCTGACAGCATTGCCAATTTTTCCGAGCAAATACCTGTTTGAACGTTTGGCAGGAGTGAACCTGTATGTTGTCAACGGAGAATACTGGCGGATCGTCACCCCCATCTTCATGCATGCCGGCTTTGCGCACATGCTGTTCAACAGCTTTTCGCTTGTCTTGTTCGGACCGGCGCTGGAGCAGCTGCTCGGCAGAACAAAGTTCATCCTGGTATATCTTGTTACAGGGATTGCCGCGAACCTCGCCACCCTGTTGCTTGAACCGCTGACTTATACACATGTCGGCTCAAGCGGCGCAATTTTTGGCCTGTTCGGTTTCTATATTTCTATCATTATGTTCCGGAAAGCGATGATGTCGCGCGAGAACTCGCAGACAATCATGACCATTGCCATCATCGCCGTCATCATGACCTTCGTCCAGTCGAACATCAACATTACCGCCCATATTTTCGGAATGCTGTCGGGCTTCCTGATTGGCGCGGCGGCCTACAGAAGGTAAAAAAAGCGCCCAGCAGGCGCTTTTTTCGTATCTTTCAATATGTGTGCTTTATGTTTCATGCAAATACCAGGGTTTTGTCCTCACTCTGGCATTTCGGGTGAAACAACATTCGACCTGTTAATCTGGCATTTCATGCGAATACCAGTTATAAATTTGATCAGCGTGCCGCTTTTCGAGATCGATGACTTTGCCTCCGGCGCCGCCATGTCCGGACATGACAATCGCTTCTACAGTGGCAAGCTTCTTTTTCTTCTGAAAAGAGCTTTGTTTGACACTGAAGGATTGGATTTTATTTTTCCTCATATATACAGTGTTTTTGGCCATGTTCCGATAACGGAATGTCAGCATCCCTTCGTCAAGACTCCAGCCTGCATCCTTGTAATTGAGGTATGACCAGATGGCCGAGAGAGCGAGCAGAATAAGCGCTCCGTATCCCCACGGCCTCAAAAACCAGATGGCCAGTGCGATGACCGGCAGGACGAACAGCCAGCCTTTCAACAAATATCTCCGGTATGCCCGCGGAGGTGCGGGCGATAGATTGACGCGGAAATGGTAATCCGTCAAATACGGTTCAAGCAGGCCTGGGATTTTTCTTTTTTTCACAATCGGCAGTATGAGGACCTTTGAGCTTTCCTGGTCAAGCGCCGATCCGCCCGCACTTTCAACGAATGCCGACGCATATCCAAGCGGCTGCCTGATTAGGTTCTCGCTGATCCGGACTGCCTGGATACGATTCAACGGGATCGTAAACTGCCTCTTCTCCAATAACCCCCGGGTTATGACAAGATCATTGTCGACTTTCCTCACGGTAAAATTAGCGTATTTTAGCATCGTCCCAAGAAGCGCGATGAGCCAGGCCAGCAGAAACCCGATGAAAACGACAACACTGATAAAAATAACGCCGTTTTGGACAAAGTTTTCCACTCCATCAAAAATCTGTTCATAAGGGATGAATTCTTCAAACTGGAACACGAACGCCAGCACTGCGGAGATGACAACCCCTACTCCGCCTGAAGTCGTTGCCAGCATCAACAACTCAGGAACTGATATTTTATAAAGTACCTCTTCACTTGAAGACAGGTCCTCTTCTCCTTGCTGGATTTGCCCATGCTTCTTGATGGAGACCAGGTAATCATGGATTTCCTGGGCATCCTGCTTCGTGATGGCCGTGAGTACCGCTTCGCCATCCTGCAGGCCCATCCCGCCGGAGCCTGCTGTCTCTACTTTTACCTTCACAAGCCCGAAAAGCCGCTGTAAAATTCCTTCCGACAAATCAAGGCTTTGAATCCGGTCGAATGGAATGTACCGTTTTTTTCTGACAATCAGTCCATATTCAATCCTTAGTTCACCCTGCTCGATTCGATATGTAAATCTATACCATGACAGAACCCCATATACTAACACCAGTACGACTACCGCGATTGACCCAATGAAATAAAACAAGTCCCAATCCGTGCCCCTGCTGCCGAAGACGACGAAGATCAGGAATGGAATGATCATTTCTTTCAGCTGTCGGAGTGCATTGACGATCGCGGCCACTGGATGCAGTCTTTTCGGCTCAGACATCTTCATCCGCCACCCTTGCTAGCCTGGAAATGGACGTTCTCAAGCTCTCCGCTTCCTCCATATCAAGCGCTGGTATTTCATGGACCGTCGCAGCGGTTGACACCGTCACCGTCGATAAACCATATTTCCTTAACAATGGCCCCTGCAGCGTATCAACATGCTGGACCCGAATCATCGGGATCAGCGTTCTTTTCACGATAAAAACTCCATATTGAAGCTCGATCTCCTGTTCCCTGACTTCGTAACGCCAGCGTTTCCAGCGCAGCTTCGGCAATAAAAAAATGAACAGATAGCTATATACAACTGCCACGGAAATAGCAGCTCCAATTATCCAATTTGGAAAATCAAAAATCATCGTAATGGCGATCAGACCGCCCGCCAATAGCCAAACCAACAGGGAGTGAAGGCCAGCGGCAATTTTCCAGACAGTCAAAGCCCGCTCGGAAATCCGCTTTTGCGGCTCAGAAATCGTCATAAGTTATCCTCCCATTATTACCAATTAATAGCACCTTCCTAAGTATACAACAACTCCCCACTCCTGGGGCACTAAATTAGCAAGGAATGTGCTGGGAATGAGATTCACTAAGGGGCCATCCGACGAGTGAATGGCAAATGAAGAGCCCATTCGACAGGAGCCTGGTTCTCATGGAATTTATCGACTATTTCAGGAGGAAGCTGCTGCCGTCTATGACTTCGATTTCCGGGATTTGTTTTAAATCCTCTGCCAGCTTAAACAGGGCCAGATCTTTCTTTTTCGCTTCGATCATACAGTGGATTTCAGGAACGGAGCCTTTTATTCCGTTCAGGAAGTCCATGAACATCTTTACATCGACATATTCGGCGTGTGCGCGGAACTCTTTTTCCGAACGAGGGCTTGATATATGCATCTTCACAGGGAGCATGGATTGTTCCCATGTCCCGACGACACGCTCCCATTGCGCTTCCCAGTTTATATCCTCATGATGGGCGAGATGGTGATGGTAATCGAACACGAGCGGGATCCCCAATTTTTCGCAAAGATATAGCGTGTCATGCAGAGTGAACGAAGTATCATCATTTTCAAGCATGATCATGCTTTGCAGCTTGGTAGAGACCAGCCCCCAGTTATGGATGAATTGTTCAAGGGCTTTCTCCCTGTTCTCATACACGCCGCCTACATGGAGGACACAGCGATGCACAGGGTTAATCCCCATCCCCTTCAATAACGCATGGTGCATCGCCAGCGTCTTGACCGAGTTGTTGAGCGTATCGGTCTTCAATGTATTCAGAAGGACAAAATGATCCGGATGAAAATCAACCCTCATTGGATTCTCATGTAAAAAATCAGCAATTTCCTTGAGTGGCTTTTTTAACGCCCGCATATACTTCCAATCGGAAAGCTCCTCATGATTGGCAAGCGGAATCAGCCGGGAGCTAAGCCGGAAAAAGTGAATCTCATTCGCCTTGCTGTGCCTTAAAAGGCGGAGGCAGTTTTCAAGATTGGAAACCGTGATTCTTTCAAGCTTATTGATCGCCGCTTCACGGTTCTTGATTCCCTGGAATTGCTTGAATGTCATCGTCTGTGACGGCGAAGCATTCTTCAACTCCTCGCTCATCGCTACATATCCCAGCCTCACAATCGTCATCAGATTCACCCCACTCTTTTTTCAATAGTATGCCCAACTAACATGAGCGACGAGTTATAATCTTACGGTTCATATGCGGCCGATATCCAGATTCAGGACGAAGAGTTAAGCTAGTTTGGCGGACTGTTGGTCGATATATTTGGAAATGTGGTCGATAAAATGGCAAATGTGGTCGATATATTTCAAAATGTGGTCGATATAATCGGAAATGTGATTGATATATTCTGAAAGGTGGTCGAATAATTAAAATATCCCGATCTGTTGCGGAGATTTCATGGGGTGCAACCCAATATGCGGTCGGTAAATCCTAAAAAGTGATTGTTACTTTTCTAAAATCCTCTTAAAAACAGCAGGATTCATACAATAAAGTGAACAATTCACTAAAAAAACACCCACTTTACAAATATCGCATAAAAAATCCCCGGCTGAGTAAACCAACCGGGGATTTCGTGTTTATTTTAGCGTGATGATCTTGATTTGTAGCTGCCGCCTTCTCTGCTGCCGCCACCGCCTGTGCGTTTTGTTCCAGAACGTGGCTTGTAAGGCTTCTTACGGCCATCGCCTCTGTTATCGTAACGTCTGCGGTCGCCCCCTTGAGGCTTTTTGTCTCTTCTGTTTGGAAGAGGCTTTTCCTCAGTAAGCTTAACAGGAGTTGTATCAGGCTCTTTAGTGAGCATTTTCAATACGGATGCAACGACTGTTTGAGCATCATGGTCTTTTAATAGCTCATCTGCAGCCTGGCGGTAGTATTGAAGGTTGTTTGACTCGATTGTTTGTGTAATCTTTTCAATAACAGCTCTTTGCTGGCCTTCAAGCGCCTGGTCCAGGGTTGGAGCAGTCATTTTTTCCATACGGCGTTTAGTTGTTTTTTCCACTACATGAAGGTATGAAGTCTCTCTATGTGTGACAAACGTGATCGCCATACCCTCTTTACCTGCACGGCCAGTACGTCCGATACGGTGTACATAGCTTTCAGGGTCCTGAGGGATATCGAAGTTGTATACATGCGTTACGCCAGAGATATCAAGTCCACGCGCTGCAACATCTGTTGCAACAAGGACGTCGATTGAACCTTCCTTGAACTTTCTTAATACGGACATACGCTTAGCCTGTGTCAGGTCTCCGTGGATGCCTTCAGCTGTGTAGCCGCGAAGGTTCAATGCTTCAGAAAGCTCATCAACACGGCGCTTTGTGCGTCCGAAGATGATTGCCAGTTCCGGTGACTGGATGTCAAGAAGACGAGTAAGGACGTCGAACTTGTTCTTTTCCTGAACCTCAACATAGTATTGCTCGATTAAAGGAACAGTCATTTCCTTTGCTTTAACTTTAACAACTTCAGGGTCCTTCATGAAGCGCTCAGCGATCTTGCGGATCGGTCCCGGCATTGTTGCCGAGAACAATAATGTCTGGCGTTCGTTAGGGATTTGCGCAAGGATGGCTTCGATATCTTCGATGAAGCCCATGTTCAGCATTTCATCTGCTTCGTCAAGGATGACTGTTTCGACATTATCCAGACGGATTGTCTTTCTGTTGATATGGTCAAGCAGACGTCCTGGTGTTCCGACGATGATATGCGGACCTTTTTTCAGTGCGCGAATCTGGCGGTTGATGTCCTGTCCGCCGTAGATAGCAAGTACGCCGACTCTTTTGCCAGCACCAATTTTATATAATTCCTCGGAAACCTGGATAGCCAATTCACGGGTTGGCGCGATGATAATTCCCTGGATGTTATGGTTTTCTTTCTTGATTTTTTCCACTAGAGGAATACCGAAAGCCGCAGTCTTACCAGTACCTGTCTGTGCCTGGCCGATCACGTCTTTATTTTGAAGGCTGATTGGAATCGTCTCTGCCTGAATCGGAGTTGCTTCCTCAAAACCCATATTCTTTACAGCTTTTAATGTTGCGGGGCTAATCCCCATGTCTTGGAACATTGTCAACTTTGCTCATTCTCCTTTATGTTCACATTTATCCCGCACCGGTTCTTCCGATGCTTCGTTTATTTAAGTGGCTGTTTAAGGATCCAAATCATTTCTGATTCTGGTTAGTTTATCGTACCTTTACGGCAAAATAGGTGTTAGCACCTTGTGTTTTAAGCAGGGCTGAATCAGCAGTCGCTTGCGTATGCTGAAGCACAGAACCTGAAATATTAGCAAAAAAAGACATTCTCCAGCACGGGAGTATGTCCGCTTAAAGGATTTTCTCAGTTAGACACTCAATATTCATCATACCATCTTTAGTCAGGAAAAGCAATTTTCGAGACGAAGCTTCAGCTGCTGATTCCCTCTCTCGGTTTGGAGGTCAAAAAATCATATACTTCATCAAAAAGGTGTTCTTTTTCGTCGCAGTGGCAAATCAGATGTTTGGAGTTCTTATAAAAAATCAGCCGTTTTTCCTTTGCGCCGATGTTTTCATAAAGATAACGGGCGCTCTTGGGAGGGACGATGCCATCGCTCTCGCCCTGGGCGATCAAGGTAGGCACCTTGACATCGTTGAGAATAGGCTTGATTTGGTTTACAAGCCTGCGAAACTGCAAGGTTGCGGTCATGGGTGTTTCTTTGATTTTTCTCGTGTAACGCCTGAACAACTCATTTTCCTTCAATTTTCCTTTTACAGTATCTCTCATCATTTCCCTGATGTCGAATGCAAGCTGCTTTGGATTCACATAATAGGCAGCGGCACTAAGCAGGACCAGTTTATCGACCGGATAGGCTGAGGCCAGATAGCTGGCAATCAGACCGCCCATCGAAAACCCGACTACATATACGGTATCACACTCATTCAATAGAGCTTTCAGTTCCCTTTCAGCATGGTCAATCCACTCGTTATGCTTTATTCCCTTCAAACTTAGCTCATCGCCATGTCCAGGAAGGGTGGGAACAACTATTTTCCAGTCAGTCCGCGCTTTTAATGACTGGGCTAAAGGCTCAACTTCATAAGGAGCTCCGGTAAATCCATGGATCAGCAGACAACCTATCATAACCATCACCCATTAGTTTTTCTCGTATTTAATCTTTCCCCATTTTAAATGATTTAACCCAGAATTTCCTCGATAAAGCATTACAAATCAACACCAAAAAGATGTCCCGGTTAAAGGACATCTTTTTTGCTGGTTATTTTTGAAGCGCCTGGACGACTTCCTCAAGCGCCATACCGCGTGATGCTTTTACCAAAACGATTGTTTCATCGGTTACATAATTTTTCAGTTCTTCACTCAATTGCTGTTTATCATCGAAAGCAAAGACCCTGTTTTCACCAAGGACTTCTTTTGCACCTCTGGCGATCGATTCGCTCAGCTTGCCGTATGTGAACACGTAGTCCACCTTATCGGCATCAAGGGAAGTCCCCACTTTATAATGGTATTCTTCCTCCAGCGGCCCTAACTCGAGCATGTCACCGAGTACAAGGATTTTGCGGTTGTAGCCAGACAAATTGGCAACAAGGTCAATCGCCGCATTCATGGATGTCGGACTCGCGTTATAGGCGTCATTGATGATTTTTTCGCCATGAGCTCCCTCTGAAAGCTCCATCCTCATGTTTGTCAGCTTCAAGCTGGCAAAGCCGTCGTTCATTTTTTCAAAAGGAACGCCCAGGAACTCTGCGGCAAGCATGGCTGCCAAGGCGTTCAGGATATTATGGTTTCCGAGGACCGGCAAATAGAACGTGTCACTGACAATGTTCGTTGTGAACTTGTTGCCATTCTCCATAGGCTCGATATCAACCGGATACAAATCATTCTCCCGGCTTGCCCCGAATGTTTTAAGTACGCCATTTCCCTTATAGTCCTGCAGTCTTTCCTGCAGTAGCGGTTCATCTCCGTGAAAAATGATCAGACCATTTTCCTGAAGGCCAGTGATGATTTCCAGTTTCGCATCAGCAATGGCTTCTCTTGAACCAAGATCAAGCAGGTGGGATTCTCCGATATTTGTGATGATCACAGCATCCGGACGACCCAATTTAGTTAAAAAATCAATCTCACCCTTGCTGCTCATCCCCATTTCAAGCACGGCAACCTCTGTATCTTCCCGAAGACGCAAAAGCGTCAGCGGAAGTCCAAGATGATTGTTGAAGTTCCCTTCTGTTTTTTGAACCTTGTATTTTTGGGCAAGCAGATTTGCTGTCATATCCTTTGTTGTCGTTTTGCCGTTGCTGCCGGTAATCCCGACAACCTTGATATCAAGTGAATCCCGGTAGTTTCTTGCCAGTTCCTGAAGAGCAATCGTCGTGTCTTCGACGATGATGACTGGAAGGTCTTTCGGAGGATTCGGCACATCTTTTTGCCAGAGGGCCGCAGAAGCTCCGCCATTCTGGATGACTTCCACTACAAATTTATGTCCGTCTGTCCGCACACCTTTAAAAGGAACAAATAGATTCCCTGCTTCAATTTTGCGAGTGTCAATCGAAACACCCTTGACCTCGATATCAGCAAATTTGCTTACATCATTCAGCCCGCCTGCCATTTTCGCGATTTGTGCTAAAGTTTTTTGGATCATACAGATTTCCTCCCATGAAAAGAGAGAACACGGCCATTTGTTCCTCCGTGTCCCCCTGGATGTTAAGCATTTTTAGAATGTATATTTGATCTTCTGCTTTTCAGTGTGGCGCTCGATTCCCAGGTTCACCAGCTTTTCGATCAGCTGCGGATATTCGACACCTGCGTGCTTCCATAAAAGCGGGAACATGCTGAATGGAGTGAATCCAGGCATTGTATTGACTTCATTGATCAAAAACTGACCATCCTTTGTCAGGAAAAAGTCAGCACGAACGAGGCCCGAGCAATCAAGCGCTTTGAAAGCTGTGATCGCCATTTCCTTAATATCTGCATATTGCTGCTCAGTGATTTCTGCGGGAATGATCATTGCCGTATCGCCATCTTCGTACTTCGCCTTATAGTCATAGAAGTCTTTCTTAGGGACAATTTCACCAACGACCGAGCATTCAGGCTCATCGTTACCAAGAACGCCGATTTCGATTTCTCGTGCCACAACACCCTGCTCGACGATGATTTTGCGGTCGAATTGGAATGCCTCTTTGAATGCCTCTTCAAGCTCCTGCTTATTGGACGCCTTGCTGATGCCCACGCTCGATCCAAGGTTCGCAGGCTTTACAAAGCAAGGGTAACCAAGTCTTTCTTCGACTAGACCGTATACCTTCTCGCTGTCCTTTTCCCATTCGCTCCGAAGGGCTGACACATAATCCACCTGCGGCAATCCCGCCTGAGCGAAAATATTCTTCATGATGACTTTATCCATCCCTGCCGATGAGGCAAGAACACCATTTCCGACATAAGGAAGGTTCAATAGTTCAAGCAAACCCTGAACCGTGCCATCCTCACCGTTTGGTCCATGCAGCAATGGGAAGATGACATCAAGCGTCTTGCCCTCTTCCTTTCCGCCAGCCTGGAATAAAGCCGGAGTAAACGAAGGGGTTGGCAGATTCGAGCCATCCGCGAATTCAAGCTGTTTGACGTTCTCAGCAGGCGCGTTCAGCTGCGGTCCCTTGACCCACTCCCCTTCCTCCGTTATGTATATAGGATAAATCTCGTAGTTTTCAAAATCCAATGCCTTCGTCACAGCCAAAGCTGTCTGCATCGATACTTTATGTTCAGCCGATTTGCCGCCGTACAGCAGCCCGATTCTTGTCTTCATAAAAATAGACCTCCAATAAAATTCAATCCGCTTATTATTTTACCACTTTATTTTTTAATTAAGGAATTGTTATCAATATTTAATATTTGCTCTCCAGCTATACTATTTCCTGTTTTACATGCATGAAACCTGCGGGAAACACAAAATTAGCAATAGGCATCCGTTCCTGATCCAAATGCCTAATGTACTATATGACTTAACTAAGAACATCGTGAAAGGACAACACAGGTAAGGGTCATTTTTTAAAAAGGTTCTTGTTGATGGAGGCACCGCTAATTGGCCGGTTGTTTTACTGGCAAAAAACCGTCGAAATTTCCAATTCGCTATAAAAACGGGAAAGTCGCTATAAAAAATTGATTTTCGCTATATAAATGGAAAAGTCGCTATAAAAACTGATTTTTCGCTATATAAATTGATTCTCGCTCCAATTTCCGATTCTGAAACGGAATCAAACATCTGTTTTATTTTTTTTAAAGAAAAAACGCTCAGGATTCCCTGAACGCTGGTTATTTTACGATTAAAACCGGCGCTTTCACCCGTTTTGCGACTTTATGGCTGACACTGCCTAGGACCATTTCCTGCAGACCATTCAAACCGCGGCTGCCGACGACCACGATATCAAACTGGTACTTGTTTGCATAATCAACAATCGCAGGTCCAGGTTCTCCGAGCAATTTTTCAAACTTGTAGTCCAGGTTTTCTTCTTCAAGCATATTGGTTACAGGCTGAAGCCTAGCTTTCCTTTTCTCCTCGACCACTGTCTGGTCCGCATTATGAAGGACATCCTCTTTGGAAGTTTGTCCATCAACAACATAAACTACAGTTATTTCACTGTCACCGTTAAGCTTGGCCAATTCTGCCGCTTTTTTCGCAGCTCGCACTGAATGATCGGAACCATCTGAAGCGAGCAAGATTCTATTAAACATCTCATTCCCCTCCATTTCCATAATCTAATATATAAAGAAAGCACGCTGATTCGTCAACGTGCTTTTTCAAACTTATTTTAGTGTCCCGTAAGCTTTGAGCCTTCTCGTTTGTGAACAGCCAATTTGTCAATCAAGTGGGAGCTTGGTTCATTCAAGCCTTGCAAACGGACCACGTTACCGTTCTCTCTCAATTTGATGATGATTTTATCAATAGCCGCAACCGCTGAATCATCCCACACATGGGCATGAGTCAGATCGATGACGACTTCTTTTGCTGTTTCTTTCAAATCGAATGATTCAAGCAGATCTGTAACGGACGCGAAGAATACTTGTCCTGTAACAAAATACGTACGGCGTTCAGCGGCAACATCAAGTGTTGAAGTAACTTTTACCTTTGAAATCTTTGCGACAAAGAAAATCGCACTTAAAATGATTCCGGCAAATACACCTTTTGAAAGGTCATGCGTAAACACTGTTGTTACAGTGGTGACAACCATGACGATTGAGTCTGTAACAGGAGTCTTTGCCATGCCTTTAATGGATGACCAGTCAAATGTTCCGATAGATACCATGAACATGACTCCTACAAGGGCAGCCATTGGAATTTGGACAACGATATTTCCTAACACAAGAATCAGGAACATAAGGAATGTACCGGCAACGAGCGCAGACAGTCTGCCTCTGCCGCCAGATTTTACATTGATGACGGATTGGCCGATCATTGCGCAGCCTGCCATGCCGCCGAATAATCCGGCAACGATATTCGCAATTCCCTGGCCGCGGCTTTCTTTGTTTTTATCACTTGAAGTATCTGTCATGTCATCGACGATTGAAGCCGTCAGTAAGGACTCAAGCAAACCAACGATCGACATAGCCAATGAATATGGGAAGATGATTTTTAATGTTTCGAGATTGAATGGTACATCAGGAATCAAGAAAGTTGGCAATGCAGCCGTCAGATTCCCCATGTCGCCAACTGTTCTCACATCACTTTTCGTCATCAGAGCAATTACTGTAATGACGATAATCGCTACAAGTGGTGATGGAACTGCTTTTGTGATGCGCGGAAAAAGATAGATGATTGCGAGCGCGCCCGCTACCATTGCATACATAACCCATGTAGCATCTACAAATTGCTCAAGCTGTGCCATGAAAATCAGAATCGCAAGTGCATTCACGAAACCGACCATAACGGAACGCGGAATGAACTTCATGAATCTTGCCAATTTAAACACACCAAACAGAATCTGCAGGACACCTGTCAAAATTGTAGCTGCCATCAAATATTGCAAACCATGGTCAGCAACAAGTGTCACCATCAGCAGCGCCATCGCACCGGTCGCGGCTGAAATCATGCCAGGACGGCCGCCGACAATCGCGATTGTCACAGCAATAGCGAATGAAGCGTAAAGTCCTACCATCGGGTCAACACCAGCAATAATCGAAAAGGCGATCGCTTCAGGAATCAAAGCAAGCGCAACGACAATCCCTGAAAGGATGTCCCCTTTCACGTTGCCAAACCATTGTTCTTTAATTGTATTAGTATTCAAGTAAACACCCCTTAATTTTTATTTTATGGCTTCCTACTCTCAAGCAAGCCGGGTCCGATAAAAACAGAATTCATCATAACATATTTATTAAAGCTATCAACCATTGTTGTAAGCGCTATTTTTTATGTATTTCTTCAAATATTGACTGATATCTCCGTTTTTCACATAGATAAAGTAAAAACCTTAAAATGTAAATCGGCCTTCTAGCTTGCTTGTTTAAAGCTTTTTAAAACGGAACTTTGTTATGAGATTCCAGGACATTTTTACATGAAGATATCCCTCCTTGTGACCGTGATTCCAACTTTTCTCCGTTCTCGGGCACATGTTGAGCATACTTGTTACCGAAGTTCCGGTTTCTCTCGGTTTTCGGGCACAAGTGGCCTTAATAACTGTAATTCTTAACTCAATAAACGATCAAAGTCCTGCAGCTCAGTGAGCTGCAGGACTTTTTTTCAACCAATCGGTGTGCATATTTCAATATAATGTCCATCCGGGTCTTCTGCGTAGGCAACGACCTGGCCCCATGGTTTTTCGGTTGGTTCGAGCAGGATCGGGACTCCGGCGGTGCGCAGTTTTTCTACGGCGCCCTGGACATCTTCTGTTGTGAAGCCTAACTCGAAGGTTTGTTCATTCCTGATTCCATCCGGGATTGGAAGCTTGGTAATTTCACGGCCGCTTTCCCTTGTGTTCATTGAAAGCACTGTGCTGCCTGTTTCATATTCGATATAGGTGCCAAATTCGTTTCGGAGTTTCAGGCCCAGCAGCTCGCCATAAAAATGCTTTGTTTTCTCCAGATCGGAAACATATAAAATCACATATCCCATTTTCATTTCCATCGTCATCACCTCTTTAGTTTTACATTCGAGGTGGATTGGCCAGATTCCTTCATTAAAGTTCTCCCAGCTCGATAATTCTGGATCGCTTCCTTCGTGCAGGCATAAATCCCCTCGCTGATCAGTTTGCCTAGCGGCGAAGCTGTCCCTGCGTAGGAAATCTCTTCCCCCTGCTGGGTTGCGGCGATACAAATGCTGTCAGTTGAAATGCCGATGTTCTGTCCGGCAATCAACAGGTTGTTTCCTTCCAGCTCCTGCAGAGCGCTCATTTTTGCCTCAGCTGCAGTCATTGCGCTCTGGATAAACGCCTCTTCAGAGATTCGGCCATTAATGAACAGCCATGTATTGATATTCCTTGGGCTCTCGCGATGCGTATTGCCTGCCGAGACCATAATGAAGATCGATAATCCGTCAGCTTCGAAAAAACGGCGTGATGCGGTTTCCGCAGGAACAGCCGTCATCATCGCAACAGTCTCGCTCGGCAGAAAACCATTCGCCTGCAGATACTCAGCCATTTCTGCTTTATGGTCGCTGCAATTATAGTCCATTGGGACAACACGGTGTACAAAGGAATTGTGCCAGCCAATTCCTGCACCCGTTATTCCTGAAGACATTGTCCTTAATTTCATCGGTGACTTTAGTGTAATCCGGTCGAGACTGAATTCAAGAAACCTGGCATCTATTTTAAAATTGGCAGCTTCATTGCCGTCTGATTCGGGAACAAGCAGCAGCTGTGGCCGGGCGATTTCCGGGTGCGGGTGGTTTTTGATCTGTGTCTTATAAACAGCCTTGATTCGCTCTTCTTTTAAAACCTCAGAAGGAGTATCGACAATCAGCACCTCACCGTTATCCAGCAGCAGCAGCCTGTCACAATATAGCGAGGCAAGATTCAAATCATGGAAAATCGAGACGACTGTCAACTGCTCCTCTAAAGCCCATTTTTTCAGCAAGTCCAACAGCTCTTTTTGGAAGCTGAGATCAAGGTGATTCGTCGGCTCATCAAGCAGCAGAATCCTCGGCTGCTGTGCCAGTGCCTGCGCAAGATAGACCCGCTGCCTTTCGCCGCCGGATAATTCAACGATCGATTTCTCCTGGAGATGGGTGATCCCTGTCTGGTCCATCACCTTGAGGACAATCTCTTCATCCTCATCACTCCAGCTGTGGAACCACCCTTTCTGGTGCGCATAACGGCCAAGCGAAACGGTCTCTTTCACACTATACGGGAAGGCCTGGTCAGAATGCTGCGGCAGGACTGCCATCATCCTCGCAAGCTGCTTCGGTGTATACTGGGTCAATGGCCGGCTATCCAGCTCGATGGCACCTTCCCGGAATTCCAAAGCGCCGCTGATCATTTTTAACAGCGTGGTTTTCCCGCTTCCGTTTGGTCCAAGAATTCCGAACAACTCACCCTTGCCAACCTCAAAGGAGATTTCCTTCAGCACCTCGCCGCCCGCATATCCGCCTGTCAAATTCTTCACTGTGATCATCGGCCAGCACTTCTTTCCCTGCGATTTTTCATTAAAATTAACCCAAAAACCGGTGCTCCGATTAATGCCGTGATTACGCCAATCGGCAATTCCGAGGGTGCGATGATAGTCCGGGATATTAAATCAGCAAGAATCAGGAATCCACCGCCAATCAGCACCGATAACGGCAGCAAATGACGATGGTCAGGTCCCCAGACAGTCCTGGTCAGATGCGGAATGACGAGACCAACGAAACCAATCGTCCCCGATACAGCAACCGCTGAACCTGTTAAAAGGGAACCCGACAGCAAAATCAAAAGCTTCCGACGCTCGACATTGACGCCGAGATGCTGAGCCCGTTCCTCGCCAAAGGACATCGCATTCAGTTCCCTTGTATTTGCCAGTAAAATCACCAGACCAATCATAAAGAAAGGAAAAATGATTTTTATATACTCCCAGCCGCGCATCGATACGCTGCCGAGCAGCCAGCCAATGATTTGCCTCAGCTCTTCGCCTGAGAGAGCAATCATAAGCGAAATGAACGACCCTAGAAAGGAGCTTAAAATGATTCCCGTCAAAATAATGGTTTCCACCCTGAGCAGCCTGTCGACTTTCCGGGCAAAAAACAGCACAAACAACACAGTGGCGAATGCGAACAGAATGCTGAGCACCGGCAAGGTGAAGGCACCGATCAGCGGCAGTGAGAGGCCAAAAAACAGCGTAACGACCGCACCAATGGAGGCACCTGAAGAAATCCCGAGTGTATAGGGATCTGCCAGCGGATTTCGCAACAGGCCCTGAAACGCGGCACCGGCAATCGCTAGTGACGCGCCAACCAGTCCTGCCAGCAGCACGCGGGGCAGCCTGATTTCCATAACAATACTTGCATGCATCGGATCGATTCCCTCTCCCTGAAAACGGAAAATGTCAGCACCAATGATTTTGATGATAGCGGGTACAGGAATGGAAACCGTTCCGATCGATATTCCCAGCAGCATTGAGATGATCAAAAATGCTGCAGCAAAAACATATGCTAATCCTTTATTATTTAAAAACGTCCGGGTAAATGGCTTTTGCAAGTACCTCCGCTCCTTCAGCGAGCCTTGGGCCAGAACGGGTAACAAGATCGGAGTGGACATCGAATACCTGCTGGTCCTTGACCGCTTTTACAGTGTTCCAGCCCTTCCGCGCAAGCACCTGCTCAACTGGCTTCTCCGTATAATATCCATAGGTTGTCACAATGACATCCGGATTACGCTCAACCATGACTTCCGGGTCGACTTTCGGCCAGCCTTCCATGTCACCGGCAGCGTTCTTCGCACCAATCAACTCAAGCATTTCATTGATAAACGTATGATTGCCGGCGGTGTAGATTTCCGGTTCAGGCGAGACCTCAACAAATACAGTCTTTTGCTCTTCTGGCTTAATGGATTCCGCTTTCTTCTTCAGTTCTGTGAAGCTGTTTTTCATCGAATCTACTAGCTCGGCTGCTTTTTCAGTCTCACCAATCGATTTTCCAATCATCTCGATTGACTGATACACTTCTTCAAATGACTGCGCATCATTCACCACGACAACCGCAATTCCTGCGTCCTTTAGTTGCTGCAGACCTTCTTTGGCCGTGTCTGCGGTGGACCCAGGGGCAAGGACAAGATCCGGCTTCAGCGAGATCATTTTTTCAATATTAAACTCGATTCCGCCGACTTTTTCCTTAGACATTGCTTCTTCTGGATAATTGTCGAAATCTGTGACGCCGACAATTGCGTCCCCGCTGTCAAGCGCATAAACGATTTCCGTGTTGCTCGGAATCAGGGAAATGATCTTTTCAGGCTTTTCTTCAATGACAACTTCTTCATCAAACGCATCTTTTACCGTGACAGGAAATCCTGTCTTCTGTTCCTGCGCGTTTTTTTCGCCTTCCTTTTTTTCTGGCTGTGCACCAGTAGCGCAGCCAGCCAGGATCATGGCAGCCGCCACCCATATCAACAATAATTTCTTCATTTACTTCTCCTCCGTTTTTTCGATATAAATAAAAAACATCTCCACCTGAAGGGGAGATGTCCGAGTAAGCAAATGTTTTTATCAAAAAAGACATAAAGCCTGTCGGCACCTCCCTATCCTCGTAGGTTTGCTTGGTGCAATGGACAGGCAGGTCTCCTGGCTCATGGTCAATGCTCGCTGCGCCTTCCCATACATTTGTACAGTGGCATGTTGCAGCTTGCTCCCATTTACAGTGGCTGGACCGCGTTGGATTTTCACCAACTTCCCTATTAAGTCTTGTTATAAAAGACACCTGTTCAGATCGTTATGTAATTTTCCGCTCCAACTCATTATACACGAATTGCCAAAAGTTGCTGCAAAAATTTTGTTTTTTCGACTTATTGTGCAAGCAAGCTCCATTCCTTCAACTTTTTATCGAAAACAAGCCTGCCGTCAGGATTGCTGCGGCTTGCTTCTTTATATTCATCCTGCATATCATCCATGTTGGCAAAATCTCCGATAATCCAGATCGGTATTTCAATCTTGTTGCGGTTCTGCTGGATATTCTTCAGCGAAAACACAGCCCCTTCCTTCAAGGCTGGTATCAGTGATTTCAGGATTTCCTTGCTTACAGATGGATAGGACTTCTTTTTCCGGATTCCAAGCAGCGTTTTTTCCGGTTTCATTTCTCCGAGTTTTCCTGACAGGACATTGCCAAGCATGCGGAAAAAGTCATTGAAATTGCGGTAATAGATCTTATTGAACCAGCCGTCCTCATTGGACAGGTACACAAAACGATTATTAAGCTGATTGTAAAAAGGCAGCTTCAAATGATGCTTGATATGCCCGAGATAAAGAAGTTCGGCAATTTCCTGGGCCGTCAGCACATTCAGTGCTTCCACTTCCTCAAAATCAATCCAGCAAAAATCCCCATATGCATGTACATTGGCTCCTACCAGCTTTTCGGCACTATCTCCTGGTACATACTCAAATAAAGTATGCCTGTTGAATTCGCCATCCTCATAGCGATGCTTCAACAGCAAAAGATGGTTAAATGGATCAGGCAGCGACCTCGAAAATTCATGGAATTCGATTCCGTGCGAAAGTACATAATGGTCCCGTTCGTTCATGTGGAGATATAATAAATCCCTGCTATAAGGATGGTTCTTTTTCAACAGCAAAACCTCCCGGAAAATTCTAAGCTGCAGAATGCCAGCGGCTCCGTACAAATGACGCTTCTTCCATTCTAACAAAAACGGTGAAAAATATCTTATTTTGAATCCTCAAAAACATAATTATTATCCACCTTTCCAGTTAAAAGAATCCCTTTTCAAAAGAAACTAAACCCTCCTGTCATTCGTCTAATACTTATAGGGACATATTACCTGCTCAGGGATTGTGAGGATAATATTCGTCTGCTAGCATAAAATGGTAATACATTCTCGTACAGGCGAAAGATACCTGGTAAACGATATTGTAAAAATGATTTTGGACAGGGTGTAGCAAATGGATAAATCCACAAAAAAATTCGACCGCTTTGATTGGACGTTAACACTTCTCTTAATGCTGTTTTTTCTGACCAGCTGTCTCGCCATTTATAGCGCCCAGAAGACCGGGCAATATGTTGGCCAGAACTTTTTATATAAGCAAATATTCTGGTATGTCGTCGGTTCAGGTATCATTGCAGTAGTAATGATGTTCGACAGTGAACAATACCGCAAGCTCTCCTGGTATTTATACGGCTTCGGAGTTTTCCTGCTCGTCTTCCTGTTTTTCGCTCCTGCCAGCATTGCCGAAGAAAGAAACGGGGCCAAAAGCTGGTTTTTCATCGAGCCATTCGGTTCAATCCAGCCTTCTGAATTGATGAAAGTCTTTTTGATTCTTGCCTTGAGCAGCGCCATCTATACCCACCATAAAAATCATCCTAGAAAGACACTCCAAACAGATTTCCTGCTGTTCATCAAGCTTGGCCTTATCACCGCCTTACCGTTAGGGATGATCATGATGCAGCCTGACCTCGGAACTTCCCTGGTCGTGATTGCGATTTTCACAGGAATCATCCTAGTTTCAGGCATTACGTGGAAAATCATCCTGCCTCTCTATGGCGGTGGAGCTGTACTTGGGGCCGGCATTCTGTATCTCGTCATCTGGAAGCCTGAGATCCTGAAAAAATACCTGGGGGTAAAAACGTATCAGTTTGGGCGCATCTATGCCTGGCTTGATCCGGAGAGCTACCCGGAATATGGCTACCATCTGCTAAAATCCCTCAGTGCGATTGGCTCTGGCATGCTGACTGGAAAAGGTCTCAATGGCAGTGAAGTCTATATTCCTGAAAGCCATACAGACTTTATTTTCAGTGTCATTGGCGAGGAATTCGGCTTTGTCGGCGGCAGTTTTGTCATTAGCCTGTACTTTCTGCTTATCTACCATCTGACAAAAACGGCACTGGATACGAATGACCCTTTCAATACCTATATTAGTGCAGGTGTCATTAGCATGATTACTTTCCACGTCTTCCAAAACGTCGGAATGACCATCCAGCTGCTGCCGATAACGGGAATCCCGCTGCCTTTCATCAGTTATGGGGGAAGCTCGCTTATGGGCAATATGCTGGCGATGGGGCTGATTTATGGAATCCGGTTCCATCATAGAACCTATATGTTTGCCTCAAGAGACAGGAGTTTTGATCTATGAAGCTAGTAAGCAATTATCGTGATAATAATGTTTTGAGGGGAAGTTTCATCCAGCTTGCCTCCGACATTTTCGGACTTGATTTTACCAACTGGCATGAAAAAGGGTATTGGGGAAGTCGATATATTCCGTTTTCCTTTACGGATGGCGGTCGGGTGATCGCGAATGTATCGGTCAATGAGCTTGAGTTGATCATAGCTGGAAAAAGCCTCAAAGCCCTGCAAATTGGTACTGTAATGACGCATCCTGATTATCGCCATAGAGGGTTGTCAGCAAGTCTGATGAACCATGTGCTGGCCGAATATGAGGGAAAGTATGATTACGTGTATCTGTTCGCCAATGACAGCGTGCTTGATTTTTACCCGAAGTTCGGTTTTGAACGGGTTGAGGAGCACCAGTTTTCAACGATAATTCCTTCTAATACAGACCGGGCAGGATTAAGGAAACTGGAGATTCCGGCAGATCTTAAGCAGATTGAAAAAATTGTTTATGGGAGAGCGCCAGTTTCCCAGGCCTTTGCGACTGCAAACTCTGGCGGCATCACCATGTACCATATCCTGAATGTTTTTCCCGACCATCTTTATTATGCTGAGAAAGAGGACGCGATTGTCATTTTCACGGAAGAGAACGGTCAGGTCCAACTGTATGATGTAATCAGCACCTCGCCGGTGAATATCACCAATATCCTTCCTGCAGGGGAAGTTGTCTTTCATTACACACCTGACTACAAGGATTTGGACTTTCGATCATTTCCTTTTAAACGGGACGGAGAATTATTTGTAAAAATTGGCATCGGACAAGAGTTCCCGCGTTTTTTCAAGCACCCTCTCACATCGGAGGCATAAATGAAAAAAGGCTGAGACCAAGCTTACGGATTTGGTTTTGAAGTAGAAAACATCAAATATCAGTCTGAAGACTGGCAGCCACTTATGGATTGACTTGTTAAAATGTCTGCAGGTTTATATGCTGAAGCCATAAAAAAGAGACCGTTATAGAACTATCGGTCCCTTTGTATCCATATATTATCTCACCAACTAACGCTCACCTTTTGTCACTTCACATTTTTAAAATAATCTTCCTGAAGGAGCCCATATACAGCACAATCCTTATAATGATTCTTGGCATTTCGAATCATGTGCTTAAAGGTTCCTTCTTGTTCCATTCCCACTTTACGCATTATTTTTCCAGAGGCTGGATTATCAGTATTATGTGATGCTGATATTTTGTGAATGTTCATATGTCTAAAGCCAAATTCAATGACAGCTCTTAATGCCTCAGTTCCATACCCCTTGTTCCACCAGGAGTAACCGATTGAATAACCTACTTCACAATTCTCAGTCATACTATCAAAATTGAAGAGGTCAATAGCTCCAATCAATTCACCACTTGCTTTCAGTTCTATACCCCAATAACAGAAATCCTGGGTATCATATTTACTTACGATTTCTGTTACCCTCTCAATAGTTTCTGCTAAAGACTTGTGTGCACCTTTTATAAGATTATCCATTACTCGATCATCTGAAAGCCAATGATCAAATATACTTTGAGCATCAGAAAGTTCAATCTTCCGAAGAACTAATCGATCCGTTTCTAATCTGGATGTACCATAATAATTAATCATTTTCTCACCCGCCTGACCAAATCATATCAATCACTAATATTTTCTTCACCTTACTCTGAAAACCCTTCTTCACCTAAACTGCTAACGTTTAAGTGTATAACTTCACAAAATAACTTAAACAATTCCATAAACGCAAAAAACGCACAGCAAGTCAATTTTTGCTGAGCGTTTTCAAGTGGGAATTTACATAGATTTTGTTTGCTGATTAAGTTGCAAATTGGTGTGTGCATTTAGTTTTTCTACTCCTAAACCGAATCCATTAAGACCAAGCATCAGCCTTTTTCCATTGCCTTTGTCCTGATTTTACCGATGGCCCTTACAAAGAAGTACACAATGAAGATTCCCATGAGTACAAGCCCGGTTTTGTTCAGGTCAACCAGCTTCAGAACAGCTCCTGCCAGCGTGACAATGTAAAGGATCCCTAACATCGCATTCATTTCTTTGTTTTCAAAATATGCAGTCATTCTGGCACCGAATTGAGCGCCGACTAACGCACCGGCAATCAGCATCAAACCAATGAAGTAATCGATTTGTGTGTTGACCGCATAGGAAATGAAACCAACTGAGACGATGAGCAGCACTGCAAACAAACTCGTTCCGACTGCTTTTTTAGGATTGAATCCCAGCGAGGTGATGATAAGCGGGACAATGATGAAGCCGCCTCCTACTCCAAGCGATGCCGAAACAAAGCCGCCGACGAACCCAACTGCTAAAAGCTTTGGTACCGAAAAATGAGCGGGTGCGGGATTCTCTCCGTCTTTCTTTTTGCCCTGGCGAATCATTTTTATCGCAAAATAAGCGAGCAGCACAATATAAAGGAACGGAATGCCAATGTCATCCCAGCCCCGCGCTTCAAGAGCATATACAATCGGCCGGGCCAGCTGTGTCGCGACAATCCCGCTTAGCCCCATGATCAGTCCCTCTTTCCAGAGGATATTTTTCATGCGGATGTGAGCGGCAATCCCTGACATTGATGTGCCCACCGTGAAAAACAAGCTCGTCGTGATCGCTTCAAGCGGCGAAAAACCAATCAATAGTAAGATCGGTGTCAGGATAAAACCTCCCCCAACTCCGAAGAAACCCGACATTACGCTGATCAATCCGCCCAGCAGCAGAAAAGGTATATATTCCATAGACAACATCCCTTTTATAGACTATTTCCTTTTTTAGGATACCATTAATAATTGGCTCTTGCAGAATTATAAATGGTATACTTCTAATTAGGCTCAATTGACACTTACTATAACAATTCAAAGGAGATACTGTTTAATGTCTGAATGGATTCACTCGATTGAAGAATGGCTGCTTGAATTTGGTTCATGGGGATTATTCTTCGTCTCTTTCCTGGAATCTTCTTTTTTCCCGATTCCTCCCGATGTTTTGCTGATTCCGATGGGGATCTCCAACCCTGACAAGGCTCTCTGGTATGCCTTCATCACCACAACCAGTTCCGTGCTCGGTGCCCTGCTTGGCTGGTATATCGGCAAAAAAGTCGGCCGTCCCATCCTTCGATATTTTATAAAAGAAGAGAAAATTGTCCTGGTCGAACGCTATTTCGAGAAATACGGTGCAATGGCCATCCTGATTGCCGGCTTTACACCTATTCCATATAAAGTCTTCACGATTTTTTCCGGAATCTCAAACGTCAAGATTCCTACACTCATCATCTGGTCCATCATCGGCCGCGGCCTGCGCTTCTTCCTTGAAGCAGCCATCATTGTTGCACTGGGCGACAAAGCCATGCCGTTCATCGAAGAAAACTTCGCAATGCTGACAATTGCCCTCGGAGCTGTCGTGATTATTGGATATTTGATTTATATGTATCTAAAAAGATCGAAGAAATCATAAAGGTTCATAAAAAATGCTTGGAGCCTAGATGGGCTTCAAGCATTTTTTATAGTTGATCGTTAGTTGTAGAAAGCCATCATTTTTCGAATCTAACTAACGTTTTTTCTGGTATTTCAATCTGGTCAATATCAAAGTTATTGATTTGGAAGATGATCTCACCCTCTCGCTTATCCTTTTCTTCTCCAATCCAACAACTATACAGTTCAAAATAATCCCCTTTTACAAGATAGTTGTTCATTCTATTACAAAGTTCTAACAGCTTTACTTTTGATTCAGCACATGTTTCTTGGTCCATATATTCCGAAATCTCAATTCCCCAGTGACTTGATACCTCGTAAACATAAGGGGTAGTCAACTGATATTTCTTTACATTTTGGAGTTCTCTTTCTCCTGCAAAACAACTTCCAATGTAAAAAAAACCACCTGAAGATCCATCATCGTTTATTGATAATTCTATATTGCAGCCAATGTAGGAAGCTAAACTCATTCTCAATCAATCCCTTGGTAACCTTTTTAAACTACTCTACACCGTTTATTTAAAAAGAATGAGGAACATTTTCGGTCGCACATTGGGCATAGCTTGCACCCGATACTAAACTTAATTTATAAAGGACAGTATTTATTTTTTTGACGTTCTGAGTTTTCAGACGGTCCTATTTTCAGGCAACCTTGCCGCTGCAATAATTGGAACCATTTACAACACATCTTCTTTTACCAAATCAATTTTACGAAAATAAAGACCCTCTAGAAAGTATACAAACTAAATTGAAATTTGGGAGGATTATTACTCTGTTTTAGAGAAATGGTTCTCGTTAGGACCAATATAGTAGGGCATTTTAGGCGATAACTTAATTTTGGCTGGG
Organism: Cytobacillus oceanisediminis 2691; assembly: GCF_007678455.1. GTDB lineage: Bacteria > Bacillota > Bacilli > Bacillales > Cytobacillaceae > Mesobacillus > Mesobacillus oceanisediminis_A. The sequence continues at coordinate 36,817 of NZ_VEEP01000013.1, forward strand.
AGTGATTGATTTGAAAATTGCCATTTTGTCTGATATTCATGAAGGTTTAAACCGGAAAAATACCGGTACTGATATTATGACTGTGCTAAAAAGATGGATTGAAGCCCATTTACCTGATGTGTTCATTATAAGCGGTGATATGACCGCAGGCCCTAAAAAAACCCTTGATCTTTTAAATCAATTACAAAGTGATTTTCCACAAACCAGGGTTTTATTTGTGCATGGAAACCACGATATTTATTATGAGGATTCAAAAACCTCTTACGAAATACTGCTTGAGTTTCCAGGTAATCTTGGAAGTGGACCAATTGAGTTAAACAATGATTGGGTGATTATCGGCGATGGGGGCTGGTATGATTATACTTTTGGAGTAAAGGGTTATACGAGAGAACAATTTGCACTCGGGAAGTTTAATAAATTCACTTGGCCAGACAAGCTATATGCAAATTGGCCCGGTCAGGATCAGGATGAAACAGAGCGTTATTGTGAAAAGTTAGAGGGGTGGCTAAGTGCGTATAGCGGGAAAAATATTATCATGGTCACACATTTCGTCCCTTTTCCCAAGTTTGTTATATATAAGGACGACCCTAGCTGGGACTTTTTCAATGCCATGATGGGCAGTTCACGTTTCGGGGAATTAGCAGTGAAATATGGCGTGAAAAAATATATTTTTGGCCATATTCATAGACGATATCACGAACAGTATAAAGGAATGGAAATCATCTGTAACCCGTTAGGCTACTACCCTCACGAATGGGACTGTGAATCAGTGGAGGAAGAGATTTTTTCAAGAGTTAAAGTGATAGAAATTTAAGAAAGATGAAAATGTATTGATCTGTCCATAATGATTCTTAATTCAGTCATTCTAATCCAGTCAATAGATTACTGAATAATGGCTTTTTAAGCACAGTAAGCCACAATCCTATTTGACTGCTGCAACACCTAATGCATAATGATTGAAAAGTAGTCCTTTACTAACTCAGATTGTAGTTCCTCGCAATTAATTATAAGAATTATTTCTGAGTGCTTACCTTTCAGTAGTCGTTTCTTTTTCTTCAAAATTACTTCCGTTTATAGTCTGATAGAAATTCCAAAAACAAAACTAAAATGGGGGCCTATATATTGAGGACTTTCGCTACGGCGAGGTCTGCATGCATGCTTTCGAAGAATTTACAGGGTAGTGATTGGTTTTTATAATTCAATGGTATGTATAACCGGCCAGACCTAACTAGACAATATCCGTAGAAGGAAGCCGGCCCAGAGTTTCTTTTCGGGTCATTATTCAATCTACCTTTTATATCTAACGTTAAAATGGCGGAATCATATTAAAAGGCCAAATCTCATAGGATTTGGCCTTTTCTTTGTGGACTTACCGTCTTCTGCTTCGCTTCCGCAAAAACGATGGAATCTCAAGGGAGTCATCTGGCTGCTTGGTACCCCGATCGTAATTCGCGGGCTCCTCGTAGGCAGGCGGATTACTGTAGTTGCCCGATTGGCCATAGTTTCCGGACTGGCCGTAACTGCCGGTTTGGCTGTGGTTTTGAGCTTGGCCGTAATTTCCCATTTCTGCATAGGCAATACGCTCTCGCTGTCTCGATTGAGAGTTGTATTTCTCACGTGAATTGGCAATCATGTCTCCAGGACGGCGTGATGTGTTCGTTGGCTGAGCTTCCTCGATATCATGATCGAAGCCGGTCGCAATGACGGTCACCATGATTTCATTTGTCAGGTTTTCATTGATGACCGACCCAAAAATCATGTTAAGCTGGTCATCTGTTGCCGCTGCCACAATGTCGGCGGCTTCCTGTACTTCATACAAACTAAGATTCATGCCGCCTGTGATGTTCATCAGCACTCCTTTCGCGCCATTGATGCTTGTTTCTAGCAATGGCGAGGAGATGGCCTTTTTGGCAGCATCGGCAGCACGGTTTTCGCCTGATGCGACACCGATGCCCATTAGCGCCGTTCCTTTGTTTGACATGATCGTTTTCACGTCAGCAAAGTCGAGGTTGATCAAGCCTGGCACGGCGATCAAATCTGAAATGCCCTGGACACCCTGCCTGAGAACATTGTCTGCCTCACGGAAGGCTTCAATCATCGGCGTTTTCTTGTCGACGATTTGCAGCAACCGCTCGTTTGGAATGATGATTAACGTATTGACGGCTTTCTTCATCTCTTCAATTCCGGCTGCCGCATTTTGTGCCCGCTTGCGGCCTTCAAAAGTGAACGGACGAGTCACCACTCCAATTGTAAGTGCACCAAGTTCACGCGCTATATGGGCAATCTCCGGCGCAGCTCCGGTCCCTGTTCCGCCTCCCATTCCGGCAGTTACGAACACCATGTCCGCACCTTCCAGAGCATCCCTGATTTGCTTCCTGCTTTCTTCAACAGCCTTTCTGCCGATTTCAGGATTGGCACCGGCCCCCAGGCCCCTGGTCAGCGAACCGCCGATTTGCATAGTGACCTCTGCTTTTGACATGTTGAGAGCCTGCGCATCTGTATTCACAGAAATGAACTCTACTCCCTGCACACCGTCCTCAATCATCCTATTCACGGCATTATTTCCGCCGCCGCCTACACCAATTACTTTTATAGTCGCAAATTGATCGATATTAGTATCGAATTCTAGCATATATAGTCCCCCTAATTAGCTTCTGATATTGCCCCCTATTTCTCACTATACCTATAAAATTCTCCACTGGCTTGGAAATTCCGTCTTTTCCTGCGATTTGTTAAACAAATGTAAACCTACAGTAATAAAGTGTCATTCTTGGTGTAAGTGATGCACCAGGCATTCGGTAAGAGTTTAGGAATAAATCTGTGAAGAAATACACTTAAATTATCCTGCTTATCGAGTAAAATACGAGCTGCTAAAAAGAAGTTTTCTTCACAAACTTCTTAGGTATAAAAATAAAATGCGATGCCCTTTAAAGCATCGCAACATTTTACCAAAAAAGTTCTACCTTAATTCTAACTTAGTTGATTCCACTTTTAGAGTCTCTCTATTTGTAAATAGTGATTTTAATTTTACTTCCCTTGATTATGACAGTTTTAGGATCTTGAACCTAAAACAATTATCTATTTTCCCTCAGTTTTTTCGTTCATTACCCCTTTTAAAATTCCCAGTTATCTTCGCCATTACGATTTGCTCTTCCGTTGAATTTTCAGCAGCATTTATTCTCTTTAGGAACTTCTCCGCTTCTGTACCTTTTAAGATCTTTACCTGCCGACCATAATAATCCAAAAAGACTGTATTATCTTTTGTCACTCGAAAACTAAAAGGTTCGTCACCTAAACGATTTCTTCTATCGATATTATTCATTTAAACTTTTATCATCCTTATACAAATTTAGTATTTAAGAATTTAAGCTTAATTGCCGAATTTAGATCAGATTTTCTCAAATATAGAAAGCCCACATTTCTTCTTAAACATTCCTGCCTGGTATGAATTCAACAAAAAAGTACTTACTCACCTTTAATCCACGCACTCGTTATTTTTCTAAGAATGCTTTTTTCTTACTCAAATGACTCGGCAGTATCAATCATTTTTTCCTTGGTCCCATTTTCTTCAGAATAGGATGTCAAAATGTAATGGTAATCACCATCAGTCCAATGAAGCGAGGATCCAGGTCCTTTTATATAGAAACCGTTATCTCCGTTAACCATAACAGCCTCTTTGTTTTGAAGATTTTTGTATTCAACCGGGGGTGGTTGAATAGTCAATGAAAACAGCATTCCTCCTTCTTTTCCTTTGAATATCACTTCGATTATATTTGTTTCGTGAGGAGGGATAACTCGTTCGTACTCTACTATGGTCATAGGAAATTTAGTCGGAAGCTTTGGCGCGATTCCTTCCTCTTTTAATTCCTCTTTTAGTGTCGTGTGGTCAAACCTTTCCTCTTTCTGACTGCATCCCAATACGATAAAGGGGACTAATAAAAATAACAAAGATAATACCCTTTTCATGGACATACCCCTTTCAAATACCTTAAGGATATTTATTTACTCAAAATCCCAATTAGAGTAGTTTATTTAATGTATTCAATCAACCAACAATCCCGATATTCCCCTTCATGGAGTTCACGTTTTGGGAGTAGTTTTACTTTTTTGAAACCAGATTTTTCATAACATCTTAAAGCCCTCTCATTCCTAACTTGAGGGTCCATAACTAATCGGTCAGCTTTTTTATGATTAATTAGGAATTCAACCATAGAGGTAACAAGTAATGTGCCGATTCCTTTATTCCAATATTCTGCTTCACCTATGAATTGATCGATCCCATAAATATTTCCATTTAAGTATCCATATACATTTTTAGTGTCACTATCTAAATTATAATATTGGATATATCCAATTTCCTTACCATCAAATTCTACAATACATTTAACTGTATCATCTTCAGGATTGTAAAAAACATCATTTACTTTCCCTATATCAAATGGGTTATCTCTTCCTTCATAAAATTCAAGAACAGACGGGTCTGAAAGCCACTTGGATAATATATAATTATCCTTTACTTCTAATTTGCGTACTTTTAAATGACCGTTTTGGAAAAGCATAAAAATTACCCCTCTTATTAAATTTTCCTGCTGGTTCAACCAATGTTATTTCAACGGGGTTTCATCTTTATTATTTAATGCCTCTGCCTGACTCATAAAGGAATCCATATTGGCACTTATAGTCAACTTCAGTCCTAACCCAACTTCACGAAGTGTTTTCCGTAAGTCTTCAAAGTTCTGTTTATCCTCTTCTGTTAATTCTGTAAAGCTATACAATTCATCATGTGGATATTGATTTAATTTGGAATACAAATGTCCAAGGACTTCCTTATCATTTTCCGAGAGCGTTCCTAATTGTTCTCCAGTAGTGATTCCGAGCCAGATACCATTTAATATATCGTCTAATTTGGCTGTAACCAGGTTTGGTTCAGGCCATTCATCATCCATCTGGTGGGCAATCAGGCCTTCTAACTCTACTAAGTTATTTTGGACCTCTGTAACAAGAACTTGCTCCTTTACGGAGTTCATCTTCATCATTCCCCAACCAACAATCATGACGAGTATTAGGTTTAACCCTATCGAAATACTGAGAAGTAATTTTCTTCTACCGCCCAATCAGACTCCTCCTTAACTATTGGAAAGACGTCGTTCCCATCCTTGAACGTCTTCACTCATTACTCCCATAACAAAAGCCGCCAAAACGGCAGCTGCTCTTAAAAATTGCAAAGGTTAGCAAAAGTGCTTCCTATTTTCTCAATTCATCAGACAAACCGTCATCATTTCCGTATTCGAACCTGGCGATTTTCCCTTCTTCTTTCGGGGAGAAAGAAACTTTTCCTTTTACATTCGCGGTATTTTCTTCACCGCTTTTCTTATAACCGACGATGGCAACGAAGGTATAAAGATTTTGATTATCCTTGTTTTGCTTGATCGTGACGTCCTTAAGGGTTAATTCATATTCATTTTCGTAAGCAAAGGTCTGGTATTGAGTACCCATTGCGGTTGCTATGAAGAAATCGAGCCCGGATTCTGTAAAGTAGGGGCCATAAACTTCTTCTACATACTGATCAAATTCTTTGTTTTCTTCTTTATTATTTACAACAGTCTTATATTTAGGATTCCACATGAGGTCCATATATTCGTCGTCTGGACCGGTAAACTGGTGTTCAAGAACTTTGGTGATTGCTTCTTTCTTACCCTCTTCCGATTTCGAACATGCTGCCATGAAAAGCCCCGAAACCATCAATAAGAGGATGATGACCCTCGTTTTTTTCATCATACCCAATCCCCCTTTATAGAAGTAATACGCTTCGAAAAGACAAAAGTTTCAGATTATTCAATTTCGGGTGGCTGTTATTTATAGGAGTCAATGTGCTTCGGTTAGTTTAGGCCATTAGTAATTGGGTAGATTAAAGTATGTTTGCTTGCTAACTAAGGACTGGATTCATAGGTGTTTAGCTGTATCTTGTTTCAGATTAATCCTTACACATTAAACAGCCCGCCATGGACGTCCTAATACAATAAGGAGTGAGAAATTTGAATAATACTTTTTACAATGGCTGGGATAGCATTCTTGGCAAATTGCCGAACGTGCTGATTGCACTTGCTGTTCTCTTGGTCGGATGGCTGGTTGCCAAGATCATCGAAAAGGCGGTTTATAAGGGACTGCAGAAAACCAGCCTCGATAACAAGCTTTTTTCGAATGTGAACAATAAGAAATATTCTGCTGAAAAAATCATCAGCAAGATTGTCTATGTACTGATTCTTGTTTTTGTCTTCATCATGTTCCTGAATATACTGGATTTATATGTTTTGACTGAGCCGCTTGTTGGGATGTTCTCAACGATTGCCGCGGCGATTCCAAATATCCTGAAAGCAGGCTTGATCCTGTTATTTGCATGGCTGATCGCATCAGCATTGAAATTCTTGATTCAAAAAGGCGGCAAGAAGCTTGGTGTCCATGAGAAATTAAGCAAGTACAAGCTTACGGAGGACAACCAGCAAACGACAAACGCTGTAGATACGGTCGCGAACATCGTATTCTACCTAGTTTTGCTGATGGCTTTGCCAGCCGTATTGTCTGCACTGAATCTTCGCGGAGTTTCTGAGCCATTTGAAAATATGATCGAGGGAATCCTCTCCTTCATTCCTAAATTATTCGCGGCAGCGCTGATTCTTTTAGTTGGCTACTTTGTTGCCAAAATCGTCCGCGATATCCTGACGAACTTTTTGCAAAGCATTGGCACAGAAAAATTAGTCCAGCGTTTTGGACTGTCCCGTTTATTCGAAGGCACAAGCCTTTCACGCGTGATTGGCACAGTTGCTTTTGTACTGATTTTGATCCCTACCGTCATCGCTGCTCTTGAGCGTCTTGATGTGAAAGGAATTTCTCAACCGGCAATCGCGATGCTCAATGACATCCTGACGATGATCCCGAATATCGTTGTTGCCATCATCCTTGTCATGATTGGACTATGGCTCGGAAAATGGCTGAAAAAATTCACGGCTGATTTGTTAAGAAGAATTGGCTTCGACTCTTATTTTAAAGGTATGGGTCTGGCAAGCACCACAGGCCGTCCCAACTCATTAAGCCTGTCCGAAGTAGTCGGCTATATCGTACAGGTCATCGTTGTCCTGTTGTTTGTGGCTGAAGCATTGAATGTAGTCAAACTTGATTTCTTCGTCGACCTTGCACGCGGTGTGATTGCGTATCTGCCGCATGTCATCGCAGCGATTGTCATCCTTGGTGTTGGCCTGTGGCTTGGCAGCCTTGTGAAGCGAGTGCTCAGCAGCATCCTTCAGGGTGATTCTTCCAATGTGCTGGCAACGGTCGCAAAATATGCGATTATCACCATCACCGTCTTTATGGCGCTGGATCAGCTTGGAGTCGCACCAGCAATTGTAAATGCGGCGTTCATCCTGACGCTTGGCGGACTGGCACTGGCATTCGGTCTAGCATTCGGGCTTGGCGGCAAAAACTTTGCTTCCAAGTACCTGACAAAGCTTGATGATAAAATTGAAAGAACCAGCATCGACCAGGAAGCGGTCCAGCAGCAGAAAATAAAAAAGAACAACCCGAACCCTGCGACACCGCCAAACTTGAATAACCTGAACCAGAGTCCTGGTACAACCAACATGACTGACCAGAACTCAGGTTATCCGCCAAATTTGAATAACCAAAACCCTGGAACTCCCCCGAACTTGAACAACCATGGCGGAAACAATAACCCAATGGACCCTGATAATGATAACAATCCGTTGAAGCCATAAAAATAAGCAAAAAACGCTCAGGAATTGAACTGCATCCCGTTTAGACTTAATCGGGATGCAGTTCAACATTCTCTGAGCGTTATTTATGTATTTTGCTTTGAAACAGCCTGCAGCATATGGAGTTAGCGGGTTTAATTCTTTATTCACAAATCACCTCTAACGTCAACCTCGTTGACAAAACTAATTATAAGTGTTATTATAAACTTGGTTGACAATTTTATGTAGGGGTGAGCAAATGTTTAGTATAGGAGATATGGTGATCTATTCAGCACATGGCATTTGTAAAATTGATGATATCTGTGAAAAAACAGTGTTAGGTGTGACAAGACCGTACTATGTATTACACCCAATGAATGACAATCATCAATTGACTCTAAGTGTTCCAGTTCATAGTGATAAAGTAGCCCTTCATGAAATGGTCCAAAAAGAAGATGCCCGGGAGATTCTTGATTCCTTTAGGTATGCAGGAATTGACTGGAATGACAAACCCAATATACGACATAATTTATATTCTAAAGTTGTAAGCAACGGAGACAGAATCGAGATTGCAGGACTCATCAATACCCTCATGCGAAAAAAAATCGAAGCCGAGCAGAATGAAAAAAAGCTTTACGAACAGGACAGAAAAATATTGGATACTATACAAAGCATCCTTTTCAAAGAAATAGCCATTGCTCTGGATACCACTGTTGAAAGAATACATGAGCATGTCACAGGGCTATTGAAGGAAAGTAATCAGGTAGTTAACTAAGGGACGGTCTTATGCTTCCAAAAGGAAGCATAAGATTCGTTCCATTTTTTATACATCCAGATTCCTTACATATACAGCATTTTCCTCAATAAATTGGCGTCGGGGTTCAACCTTATCCCCCATCAATAAGTCACATACCTCATCGGCCTCCCTGGCATCATCCAATGTGACTTGAAGCAACGTCCTAGTTTCCGGGTTCATGGTCGTTTCCCATAATTGTTCCGGGTTCATTTCTCCCAGTCCCTTGTACCGCTGCAAATTCGGTTTTGGTGTGCCTGGCAGTGACGCCAATGTGCTTTCCAGTTCAGCATCATTGTAAGCGTACTGTATATTCTTCCCCTGCTGGATTTTATATAATGGAGGCTGGGCAATATAGATATAGCCCTTTTCCAGTACAGTTCTCATAAATCGATAGAAAAATGTCAGCATGAGGATTCGGATATGCGCTCCGTCCACGTCTGCATCAGTCATGATGACAATTTTATGGTACCGTGCCTTTGAGATATCAAAGTTTTCCCCAATTCCTCCGCCGATTGCTTTGATCATTGTCCCAATTTCGGCATTTTGGAATATCCGGTCCATCGCGGCTTTTTCAACGTTCAGGATTTTCCCCCTGAGTGGCAGGACAGCCTGGAAATGGCGGTCACGTCCTCCCTTTGCAGACCCGCCAGCAGAGTTTCCTTCCACAATGTACAATTCACTAATGGATGGATCTTTGGAAGTACAGTCTGCAAGCTTACCCGGAAGTGTTGAAATTTCCAAAGCGCTTTTTCTTCTCGTCAATTCACGCGCCCGCTTGGCAGCAATTCTCGCTTTTGAAGCAAGTGAACATTTCTCGGCGATTCTTTTTGCGATTGCAGGATTCTCCAGCAAAAACAGTTCAAGCCTCTCTGAAAAGATTGTATCGGTTGCTGATTTCACTTCAGAGTTGCCAAGTTTTGTTTTGGTTTGTCCTTCGAATTGCGGGTCTGGGTGCTTAACCGAAATGACAGCAGTCAGCCCTTCCCTGACGTCCTCCCCGGAAAAATTAGCTTCATTCTCTTTTAAGTTTCCGTTTTTCCTTGCGTACTCGTTCATCGTTCGGGTTAAAGCTGTTTTGAATCCCACTTCATGGGTTCCACCTTCATGTGTATGAATATTATTGGCGAATGAATATAGCATCTCCGCATACCCTTCGTTATACTGAAGGGCAATTTCCAAGGATATCCCTTTATGTTCACCTTCTATAAAAATCGGTTCATGAATTACGGTCTGCTTTTCATTTAAATGCTCAACATAAGACCTAATTCCACCCTCATAGTAATATTCATTCTTTCGCTGTTCACCGCGCTTATCAGAAATCGTGATCATAATCCCCTTATTCAGGAAAGCCAGCTCACGAAGTCTTGATGAGAGAATGTCATAATCATACTCAAGCGTTTCTGTAAAAATTTCACCATCCGGTACAAAGTGAATGGTAGTGCCGGTATGGTTTGTTTCCCCTACTGTTTGTAATTCCCCTTGAGGGACTCCGCGGACAAAACTCTGGTAATGGATCTTTCCCTCCCGGTGGACATATACCTCGAGTAATGAAGATAAGGCATTGACGACAGATGCCCCGACACCGTGCAATCCCCCAGATACTTTATACCCGCCTCCGCCGAATTTGCCGCCAGCATGGAGTACGGTCAAAATGACTTCGACGGCCGGTTTTCCTTCCTTCTCATGAATTCCAACCGGGATACCCCGGCCATTATCCGTAACCGTAATACTATTATCTTCTTCAATCGTGACGTGGATCTCATCACAATATCCTGCAAGGGCTTCATCCACGCTATTATCCACAATCTCCCAGACCAGATGATGCAATCCCCTCCCGGATGTTGAGCCAATGTACATTCCGGGCCGCTTCCGGACAGCTTCAAGCCCTTCCAATACCTGTATCTGATTGGCGTCATACGCCTGCTCTTGAACTCCTGCTTGTGTCATGCAAATGTAATCCCCTTCACGTTCCCTATATCGTACATAATAGGATGAATTGTCAATAAAGTTGACAATTAAAGTGTATTAAAAAACCCTCTTATTGTCAACTTGATTGACAATAAGAGGGTTGCTTTTAATCATCCAGATTCCAATCCATCTTCAAAATTTCTTTAAGGAGCCTCACTTGCTCAGCTCCGATTTTTTCTGTTATTTTCTTTTCCAGGCCAGCCTTGAGCATTTCATTTTTTTCATAGCATTCTTCACCAAGAGTGGTTAGCCTTATCCATTTTTCCTTTTTGTTATTTTCCAGGTTGTTGACTTCGACTAATCCTTTTTCAGCAAGGTTTTTGATGAATTTATGTATGGCCTGACGGGAAATTTCAACATTTTTATTAATATAAGAAATGGTTGGCTGCTTTTTATAAATCCTCGCCATGATATACCATTCAGAATTTGAAATATAAATATCACTCTGGTTGTTCCAGGCTTTCTCTGAGATTTTACGAAGAAGCGTATGACGCTCACTCAATAGATCAACCAGGTCTAAATTTACTAATTCAGAGTTTACACTCAATGGACTCACCTCAATCCCTTTTCTTCTCCACTACTATACAACAATTGCGGTCAGGGACAAACATTTTTTTACCGGTGATTGAATCAGCCTTTTCCTCCTAAAAAAAACAGCCCAATTCATTTGGACTGCTGCGGGTATGTATTTATGTAGTTAACTGAAATTGTCGATGAAAAAGATGACGAGAAAAACGATGAAGGCATAAAAACTAAGATGCAGCAGCACAGTAGTGAAAAAATCCTTCAATTTATCAAATGAAAAAGGTTCACTCTTTCTTGTCCTTGCTCTCATAGCCAGCCTGTCCCCCTTAGCAAAACTACCCATTAAGTCCATTTTTTTCTTTTTAATCATAGCATAATCCAGCTTGTTTGTGGCTGATAATTTACAAAGCAGCAATTTAAATCCAAAAGAATAACCCTCTAAGAAGAGGGTTATCTCTGGCCATATGTTTTGAATTTCTCTGACAATCGAGCCATTTCTTCATCTGAAAGCAATGTTGGCTCACCTATCGCTTTGGCCTGGTAAAAAATCTGGGCACTGAATTCGATTTCTTCCGCGACAGTGAATGCTGTTTCGATATTATGCGCTCCGGCAATCAATCCATGATTCGCAAGCAGGACCGCCCTTCTGTCCACCATGCCCTCAAAGGCCTTTTCCGCCAGCTCTTTCGTCCCGAATGTTGCGTAAGGAGCACATCTTACATTCGGGCCGGCAAACGCCACCAAATAGGATACCGGCGGAATATCCCAGCCCAGGGCCGAGATTGTTTTGGCATATGGCGAGTGGGTGTGGACAAGCGCGCCTATATCTTCGCGGCGCTGGTAAAAAACCAGATGCATATCCAGCTCGCTCGATGGCTTCTTGCTCCCATCAACAACCTCGCCATCCAGATTAATGACCACGACGTCTTCAGGCTTCGTTTCGAAGTAATCAATCCCGCTTGGACTGATGGCAACCAGCTGCTTTTCCCGGTTGAAAATGCTGATATTACCGCCAGTTCCCTTTGTGAGCCCACTTGTGATGATTTTCTTGCCGTACTCTACGACTTTCATCCGTTCTTCCAGAAGCAACATATTCTGCGCCTCTCTTTCCCTAAGGCTGTTTTCGTAATGATTGTTGTTAAAATCCTAAAGCCGATTTTAACGTATGATTAGGCATTTTGCTGGTCGGTATCTAGTTTGCAAGCTCTTTTCTCGTCTAAATCGTCCATTTAGCGAAGTTACCTAGGTCATTCAATGCATTTTTACAGCAAATAGCTACAAAGTTTTAGAAAAGAGCCTTCCCTAAAGATTGGAACGGTCTTATTATCGCATATTATAGCTTGATGCTGAATCCTTTAATACTTGTAAAAACTGTTCACCTGTTTTGGAGGCAGCTGAATTCAGGATGAACTGCTTCGCCGCTGTCAGGCAGATTCTCTCGGCTGTTACGCGCTGATGTTCATCGGCAATGGAAGTTAAATCCTTCACTTTTGCCAATCCCGCAATACGGCGGATCATCTCCATTCCCGTAACTGCCGCTGTATCCTGGAGAACAGCGTCCAGGTACCAGCGGTCGAAACCCTGCTCCTTGGCCATGATTTCCGTCACGTTTTCCTTCCAGCTGGTTAGGAATTTCTCGGTAAATAGATCGACTGTATCCTTGATCGTCTGCTCCAGCCATTCGCTATACTTCTCGTCAGCATTCGTCACATATGCCCTTGTCCACGCAAACATCAGGTTGGCAATCACGTTTCCTGCGTCATATCCCATTGGCCCGTAGAACGCGAACTCCGGATCGATTACTTTTGTAGAATCTTCTTTTACAAAAACAGAACCAGAATGAAGGTCGCCATGAACAAGTGCCTGGGCATTGGTCATGAACGCAAACTTCAGCTTGGCTGCTTCGAAGCGTAATTGATCGTCACCATAGATGTTCTCCTCAATCCACTCCTTATTGGCAGGAAACAAATCATTACGGCTGTTATGGTCTGTAAAAGGTTCTGAGTATACGAGGTCCTCAGAAATTTCGCATAATTCCGGATTGATATAATCCTGAACAAGTGCCTTCTTCGCTTTATGCTCCATGACTACATCGGAAGTCAGCAATAGTGTATTCACCATGAATGTCGTCAGGTCATCCGCAAGCCTGGGAAACATTCTTCCCTCATTGAGAGCCGTACGCAGGATTGTATGATCAGAAAGATCCTCCATCACACAGCAATTCATTACATCATCATACAGGTACACATCAGGCACCAATCCCGGAGCCAGCTCACCCTCAAGCTTCAGCACATTCGACTCGATCCGGATGCGGTTGGTTGACAGCTTGAACTCGTCGGAAATCCTCGCCGTATCCCCAGCCTGTTTGACAATCAGTGATTTCCCGGTCTGTTCATCGCGAACACGGAACACATAGTTCAAATTTCCATCGCCTATTTCATCACAGCTTAAATTCGCTTCTCTATCAAAAAAGTCGGTCTTTGCTTTTACATAAGGAATGACCTCATCTGCATTCATCAGAAAATACGTATTAAAATTTGTCATGATGTCCATTACCCCTTCCCGTGGAACAATTATAGAAATCTTTTAAAAATTATTATAGCTTAAGATTGTATTTCGGGGCACTAAAATCCATCTGGAATCATAAAAAGAAGACAGCTTTCCTGCCTTCTTTACAAGAGATTTTATTACCCGCAAGGCAGAAGGATTGTGAAGGTCGTGCCCTTGCCTTCTTCACTCTCGACATTAATTTTGCCTCTCATTCTTTGGACGATATCATAGGAGATCATCATCCCAAGGCCGGTGCCTTTTTCCTTTGTTGAGTAATAAGGGTGACCGATCCGGGCGAGTTGCTCCTTTGTCATGCCGATGCCCTCATCACGGAACTCGATCCTTACATTGTCCTTGTCAACCTTGGCGATGATGAAAATACTTCCGCCCGAAGGCATTGCTTCAATCCCGTTTTTTAGGATATTGATGAATACCTGCCTGAGTTCATGCGCATCTCCCTTGATGCAGAGATTCTTATCGATTGCTTCTACCAATTCTGTATTGCCGAGATGGGAATAGGATCTCATGAACGCAGTCGTTTCTTTCAAAATGGCACTCAGGTCGATTTGATCCATCGATCCTGTATTTGGTTTGGCCAGCGCCAGGAAATTATTGATGATTGTCTGGGTTCGGTCAAGCTCCTGAAGAGAAATGGTAATGAAGAGATTCTGGTCGTCACTCAGGTTCCTTTCTCCCTGCAGGACTTGCATGAAGCCTCTGATTGTCGTCATCGGGTTACGGATTTCATGGGCAACCGATGCAGCAAGCTGACTGATGGCCGAGAATTTCTCCGCCTTGTGAAGTTCATGCATAAGCTTGAGCTGTAAATTGGTCATTTCAATGATATATATGAATAGCGATAAGGCAATGAATGAAACGAGCGAAAAGACAACCAAATACATGTAGTCGCCTGCATGGCCAGATTTAATCAATGCAGCAAGCCTTGTAGCGGTAACTAAACCATAGACAAAGAGCCCAAACGCGATTCTCCGATTGACCGTCGATGTTTTATAAGGCTTCTCAATCGCAAAAAACAGAATGATGATAACCCCGTAATTGACGGCTACAATCGGCAGTCTTTCTATCTCAACCAGGCTTCGTAACAGCAGCAGCACCATTGCAATTAAAAGCCCATCCGTCCTGCTTAAATAAAAGAAGGCAATAAAGACAGGAATCAGCTTAAAATCGAACTCCATGCCGCCATGGAACCTGACAGGCAATGCCATTGTGACTAACAGCGTCGCCAAGATTGCCATTTTAAAGATTTGTTTCTTATATACCGAGCGCTTCTGCATCCACAAAAAGTTATACATGAAGCCGAGTGAGAGTATGATGAAAAAATGCAAGATCAAATCTTTAATGAAATCTATCATTTTATCCCCCGGAATTCTTATGATTAAGAATAATGACCTATATCTATTATCCACCTGACTTAACGATTCTTCAACGGAAAATTCTGAAATTATCAGGTTTCTTCCAAAATTTTAAAATAAACTTTTTTCACAGTGCCTCTAAATCTTATGCTATAATGAAAACAACCATTGCTTTACCAAAGTAAAAACCCCACTCGTTTCGAGTGGGGTTTTTTGCTATGTTTATTAGCTCAGTTATCGTCCATTGGTGATTTTTGTATAGACAGGACAATTCATAACTTTTCCGTTTAGTTTTCAACACTGTCAGATCAACAGTCTAGTTCACCAGAATCAAATATAAAAAAACAAGCCCTGATCAAATCAGGACTTGTTTGTATGGGCTAATCCGTTATTATAGTTTTGTAACGTTAGCTGCTTGTGGTCCACGAGCACCTTGCTCAACGTCGAAAGATACTTCTTGGCCTTCTTCAAGAGTCTTGAAGCCTTCGCCTTGGATAGCTGAGAAGTGTACGAATACGTCTTCTCCACCTTCACGCTCGATGAATCCGAAACCTTTTTCTGCATTGAACCATTTTACTTTACCGTTTTCCATTTTTGTTGCCTCCCAGTGTGATATCCACACAATTTGTTACTATTCTTGTCTCAGTGATATCCAGGCGAATCAAGCAGTGCATGTTCTTTCCTTGCATACCGAACAAAAATAATTCTCCCTTAGAATAACAGAATTAAAGGCATAGTGCAAGCGTTAAGGGAGTTGGGAAAATTAGGAGTGCCAAAAAAACGGTTATGGATTAACAAATGGGGATCATGAAAATGTGATATAATAAAGGTAACATGAAAGGGCGTGGCTAATTGAAAAGCGCAAGCAACCTTTATAAATCTGGTCAATCTGTCAGTATCAAAGAAACCGGCGAAACAGTGACAATCATGAAGTCTCAATATGTGAAAAACATGAAAAGGTATTCATACACTGTCAAAGAACATCCCAGCACTTTTTATTTTGAGGAGGAGCTGGAGAAAAGCTAGAAGCTGGTTTCCTTGCTTCTTTTTTTTGATTATACGCTCCATGTCAACTCATAAGCGTGCGCCTTTTAGCACGCTTTTTTCATCACGATTTCCCCTCCAATCACATCCTGATCGATCACTAATTACTTTTTTCCTATTAAACCCTTATTAGACAAAAATAAACTCTATCTAAACTACTTATTTAGCAACTCGAAATTTGTCTATTAAATAGGCATCTTACTCTATTAACCGTTTTTATAATATTCCGTAAAATAGAGTTGAATCTATTAATAGGAGGAATGACAATGACTTTGAAGAAGAAGGTTCTTTCCGTATCCTTATCAAGCATGATGGCATTAGGCGCCGTGACTGCAATAGCTCTGCCGGCAGGTGCTGTCGGTAATGGGCCGAATACCGGCAATGGATCCATCCAGACATCGATTTTGCATACATATGAGAGTTTAGTTGATTACCTGAAGACCCAGGATGCCAAGCAGGAGGCAATGGAACTGGAGGTGATTGGCCAGACGGTGAAAGGCCGTGATATTTACATGGCTAAGTATATCTCCAATCCTGAAAACCCAACCATCTTGTTCCTGACCCAGCAGCATGGGAATGAGCAGCTGACAACCGAGGGAGCGATGGAATTCATCAAACATCTAGGTACTGCTAAAACGGGCGGTGTACTTGAGAATGTGAATGTTCTTGTCATCCCAATGCTCAATGCAGATGGCGCAATGGGCGATGTCGACTTCTCACTTGAAGACTATCTTGCTGATGGCGACCGCCACCTGACTCGCTATAATGCGAACAAGATTGACCTTAACCGTGAGCATGATAAGGTAACCAGCGAAATGCAGCCTGAAGCCCGTGCGCTTCATGAAAATGTTTTTGCTAAATATGATATCGATTACATGATCGACCTCCATCACCAGGGTACCCTCAGCGAAACAGAAGGCGAGCTTGTTTCAGGCTCCATTTTGTATCCTACGAACGAAGCCGTGAAGCCAGAGGTACTGGAAGGCTCGAAAAAGCTCGGCTCAATCGTATACAATACCCTTGAGGAAAAAGGCTGGGGACATATCGGGAAGTATGTCGGCGGCAACGGAGCGAACATCGGCCGTAATGGCGCGGCTGTCCGCTATGATATTTCAACACTCCTGTTCGAAATGCGCGGAATGTCCGATCATTATTACGAGCCTTATGCATTAGGGCAAAAGAGCAATGGCTATCTGATCAAGCAGACGATCACCACACTTGATGCAACGGTAAAAGCCATTGCTGATGGCTCGATCGAGACAGCTGATACGAGCTTCTGGGATACGCTTCCTGAGCAGTCAAACAGACAGAGTGAGGAAGACGAATAAACTTTTCAACAGTGTGGCCCCTCGGGGATCACACTGTTTTATTTTGTCATCGAACAGAACACGACATTTATAGGGATAGGAGCGGTGCCTGTGGTTTCGTATGATAAAAGTAAACCTTTACAGGAGGCCAGCTGATGAAACTCATTCATTTTGCCATTGCTGTCATTATGTTGTTCGGCCTTTTCACAGGACCCGTCTCTTCCCAGGCTGCCGTTACAGGCTCTGAATGGGAAGACACCATCTACGAACGCCCGGAACAGTTTTCAAGTTTTACCACAGAAAAAGATGTTTTCATTACGATGAGGGATGGCGTTATTTTAGCGGCTGACGTCCACCTTCCTGATGGACCGGGACCGTTCCCCGTCATTCTTACGCAAACCCCTTATAATAAGAATGTCAGCAGTACTGAAAACCTTAATGAGTATTTTATTAAACGCGGGTATGCACATGTGGTTGTTGATGTCCGCGGAACCGGTGCCTCCCAGGGGGCCTGGGATTCATTTGGCGAAGCCGAACAGCGTGATGGCAAAGAACTCGTCGAATGGGCAGCATCCCAGCCATGGAGCAATGGCAAGGTTGGACTGTACGGCTCCTCCTACCGGGCAATCAACCAGTTGTTGACCGCAGCTCAGCATCCCGATGGCCTGGAAGCCATTTTTCCGATTGTCCCGATGGGTGATATGTACCGTGATATCCTTATGTCCGGAGGATTAATCAACACTGGCTTCATCCCACTCTGGCTCGGGCTTGTAACAGGCAGCGGCCTGCTCCCCCCTTCCTACACTTTATCGGACCCAATCATGGGAACGACCCTACTGTTGAGCCATACCGGACAAACGCTCGGCTTTCCAGTCAGCACCCTCAGCTCGGCGATTACGGGCGGGGAATTTGCATACGATGGGCCCGCCGCACAGCTGCGCTCGCCATTGGCGGTAGCAGATCAAATTAATGTTCCTGCATTTTTTACAGGCGGACTTCATGATCTGTTCCAGCGCGGCACGCCGCTCCTTTATGAAAAATTAAAAGCAAATGGCGTACAGACCAAACTTCTGATGGGCAACTGGACGCACGGCAATTATGGCAGCGGCTTGCCTGCGGACAATGTACCTGCCCTTGACCAGCTGGCCTTACGATGGTTTGACCAGTATTTGATGGGCATCAACACTCAAATCAATAAAATTCCTGATGTCACACAGTTTGTGTTAGGCGAAGGGGGCTTCGAGGTCCAGCCTGGATGGCCGCATAAGAATGTCGCCGCCCAAAAATTTTACCTGCGCAGCGGCAATCTGTTGACGAAAGAGAAACCTTCCTATGCTGAGCCTTCCCGAACAATGCTTCAGCAGCCGTTGAATGGCATTTGCTCGGGAAGCACGAACCAGTGGATGGCCGGGATTCCGGATGCCCTTCCTTGTACGAAGGATAATCGCCTGACGGAAATTACGGAGCTCACCTATACGACTCCCCCGGCAAATGCTGATCTTCGCGTGTCCGGTCCGATTGCCGCGAAAATTTTTGCGAGTACAACCGCGAGAGACCTTGTACTGTCTGTGCGTTTAACGGATGTAGCGCCGGACGGAACTTCGAACGAGATTACTGCAGGCTGGCTCGCCGCCTCGCACAGGGCAGTCGACGACAGCAAGAGCCGATACCTTGATGGAGAAAACATTCAGCCATGGCACCCTTTTACGAGGACCGCAGTGCAGGAAGTCAAACCATATGAAGTGATGGAACTGGACGTTGAAATCTTCCCTAGCAACTTTGTCATCAAAGAAGGCCACAAACTCCGTGTCGCCGTCGGTCCAAGCGACTTCCCGCACTCGATGTCGCCGCTGCCTCAATTGTTGGATCAGCTCGGCGGAGTCGCGACGATTTTAAATAACTCTAAATATCCTTCCTCTATTGTTTTACCAGTGGTGGAAGAATGATTGATGATGCCCGCCTGTGGATTGGCAGTTTTGGGGTACAGATCTTTCGTAAACCTTGTTTACTTAAAATCAAGTTAATTACCGGCGGAATCTTTCTCAAGCACTAAAGACTCCCTTTCCTAATATGAATAAAATAGGTAAAGGAAGGAGAATCATATTGAGCATTACGGAAATGATTCCAGGAAGAATTTATGTTGGCGGCAGGATTTCTCCTGAGGATTGGCGCTTTATTGGTCAGCATATAAACGCGATTGTAAATCTGCGAACGAAGCCTGACCGGCCGCCGTTTGATTTTTCTCATCGTGTCATGATTTGGATGCCAATCACCATTAAGGTGACTCCGAGTATTACATGGGTGGAAAACCTGATGGCCCATATAAATCTATTAGTTAAACAGGGGTATTCCATCCTTATTCATGATACGTATGGATATCAGCGGCTTGGATTTGTCATTACGGCCTATTATATGCAGCGCTTCCGAATGAACCGCGAACAGGCATTGAATACAGTGCAGAAAATCAAGCCGAATATACAGCCTACCGTTAATTACATGGAGTTGCTCGCCAGGTATGAAAACCATCTTGGACTTGGTTAATTGAAAAAATTTGATAATGACACTTTTAATCTTTTTTCAAATGGTTTATAGTGTTAGTGCAGAATCCGTTTTCACAGGTGATGGAGTTCACCTTTAACCGCCTGAATGGCTAATGACTCCTGCCAGTTGTTTGATCACTGGCAGGAGTCTTTTTGTTTTGGGTAATCTAATAAACATGGAGGGATATGGATGGTATATTTGCTTGTTGGGGCGGCAGGTTTTCTCGGAGCCTCCCTGCGTTACTTCGTTGGTGTTTTCTTTTTTCACGAAAGTACCGTTTTTCCGTTCGCTACTCTTACGGTGAATCTGTTGGGAAGCTTTTTGCTGGCCCGGCTGACAACAGGTCTATTTATCCGTATTTCCTTGCCTTCACATATTAAAACAGCGTTGGGAACAGGCTTTATCGGTTCCTTTACAACGTTTTCAACTTTGAGCGTGGAAACTGTCAATCTGCTTCTTCATGGAAAGCTTGTGCTTGCATTTTTATATATTGTGGCGAGTATATTTGGCGGATTATGGATGAGCCGTTTAGGATTCCAGGTAAAGAAGGGAGTAGGAACTGAATGACGGTCAATCATATTCTGATGGTTGGAATCGGAGGCTTCTTCGGAGCCATCTCACGGTTTTGGATCAGTCAAGCGATTAATAAAAGAATCCGGCCCAAGATTCCCGTTGCCACACTGCTCATCAATTTATTGGGCTCCCTGCTGCTTGGCATCATGGTCGGTTTAGGATTGAATGGCAATCTATTTATGCTGCTCGGAACGGGTTTCATGGGAGCCTTCACCACTTTTTCAACCTTCAAGCTTGAAGGAATACAACTCCATATCGAGAGAAGGAAAAGGGAATTCTTCCTGTACAACTTCTTTAGCTATGGAGGCGGCATCCTGCTGGCTTTTATCGGACTTCAGCTTGGTTTATGGCTGGCATAAAAAACGGCACAAATCCGTTTGGATTTAAAACCCTGGTGATCAACGGCAGGGTTTTTCCTTTGCCAAGAAATAGACTTGAAAGCAAAAAAACCTGGCGAGAAGATTTCTCTCACCAGGTTTTCAGATGTTTGCGTAAAATAAAGTTGGTAATTTATTTTCTTGGTTAATAAAGCTTGTAGGACTAGATAAAAAATATAAAAAATAATTAAAGTCGGTAATCCATTATTCATCATACCTTTTCAACATAGAAATAAAGTCGGTAATTCATTTCTAAACTTTTCATCTTTAAGATCAAGGTGCTTTTTATTAGATATACACATATACTGTTTATCGATACAGAAAATGAGGGTAGGTATTAAATATATCCTTATGAGAAAGAACAGCTATTCCTTATGAATTCTAAAAGGGGGAGTATTATGTATATCAGAACTTCCATTACAGAACTGAATTTATTAAAGGAACAAAACTTGGTGATACCTATTTCTCGTTGGGAAACCCGAGAAAAAGCAGAAGCATATTACTCCAGAATAGATGGAAATTATACAGCTTATGAGGAAGATGTAACAAAACTTAAATCAGCTTATTCAACGCCTTTTAGGGTTTATATGATAAAAAAATGCTGACAGAGTAGTCAGCATTCCTTAGTCTTCTAAAGCCCTTGAGATTCTAAAATATCTTTTATCGAGTGCTTCTTTTCCACCTTCCATTACATCACAAACTGCTTCTCGAACATTGTTGTTTTGTAATGCTCCATTCAATTGCTTTTGGATTTGTCCACCAGCAAAATTCATTTGAACAATATTTTCAGCTGCCCCATTAACTGGGATATTTGGATTATGGGTAATTACAATTACTTGTTGTTTAGTTTTAAATGTCCTTAAACCTGTAACTACTAAATCCGATATTCTTTTTGTATCTAGATCCTCTTCTGGCTGGTCAATAATGACTGGAGAATCATCCAATAATAACATTAGAGACAGCATAGCAGCTGTTCGTTGACCGGCAGAGCCTGTTTCAATGTCCTCTTCTTTCTTATTGGAATTGACCAATTTCAATGTTATTTTATCTTCTGGATACCAAATAATCATTCTGTCTATGTCTTCAGGGGTAGAAGATTTAAGACCAAGTAAATGATTGATAAATAGTTTTCCAAAGCCTTTAGTATCAGTTTCATTCACAGTTTGAATCTTCTTAATAATCTCTTTTCTTTTTTCCCAAGGAGTAGAAGATTCCATCAATTCGAATATTACTCCTTTTTGTGGTTTATTGTCATCGTCACGTTCAAGAATATCTTTGGCATATTCACGACCAGATTTCCGAATAATCCCTCTAAATGTTTCTTCAGCATTTTCAACATTACCCATTACTTTTAAGTACATTTTAATATTTGGATTTGTGCCTACCCACTGTTGAATTACTTCTAATCTTTTATTTCTTAGTTCTTTTTCATGTGAATCAATATCTTTAAAAATTCTTATTGATTCCTCTTTTTGAAGTTTAAACTGTTCTTCAAATGACGATATTTCTGACATTTTTTTCTCAAGTTCAGTTTTTCTTGCTACAAACTCACTGTATGCATTAGGATTTTTTTCTCCAGTTGCCTCTAATCTTTTAACGAACTCGTGATATTTATCCTCAGATATCAACCGAACTTGATGCCATGGAATCTCTTCAATTGATTTTCTATTATTTGCTTTGAATTGCTCAACATTAATCAATACCTCATTCATATTATCTATTAGAACTTGGAAATGATTTGCTTGTTCATTTAATATTTTTAACGAATCCTGGTCCAATCCTGTAAATTCTTCTGTAGAAAAAAGGTGTTTAGGAGCTTCTGCATACATGTTTTTCAAACGTTCATAATAATTATCAATGGATTGAAGGTCCTGATTTAATTTCTGATTAATGATTTGCGATTTTTGATACTCATCCAGGAGTTCTTTATGTCCAGAATCCTCATATATCTTCATTTTCGCCTTCAAATCATCAAGTTCTGTTTGTATATTACCTTTAGCATTTATCTTTGTGGATAAATCTCTAAGTATTGCTCGGGTCTGCAACCAATTTGTAGATAACTTTTCTCTTTCTTCTTCCCATTCTAATTTGTCAAATTGTTGGTCTATAATACCTAATATGTAATTGGGATCTTCAGTTAATGAATATAAATGTTTTTGACTAAAAATTCTTAAAGGAAATCTAGAGTCAATATTACTGCTTTCTTCTTTACTCTCCCATAAACCCATTTCATTTTGATGCTCTTCAATTATCTTATTACCTTGCCAGGTTAGAGCAATGTGTCGACCATCTTTTTGCATTTCCACTCTAATTTTTGTTTCGTTCGTTAACATACCCGCTTTACCACGTTCTTTAGGAACCTTACGAAACTCTTGAAACTCTTCACTTAACTTTGGAGGAAGTCCCCGCGTCTTATCAAAGGGTAGCCTCATATATTCAATAAGACTCGATTTCCCAGACCCTCTTCCTCCAATTATTGCATTCAGCCAAGGGCTAAAGTTTACTTTTAGAGGATTTCTTCCTCTTCCTGCTTTGGCTCCATTAGAAATCTCAATCGATTCGATGAAAAATCGATTATATGCCTCGTTTGGATTCGTAGAAGTTAAATCATGTCTAATAATACCGTCTTCACCATCATGTAAGGCCAATCTTAAAGCTTCCAAATTAGGGTATTCCATTTTAACCCATGTATAACTTGCTCCCACAAATTCAGGATGATGACTATCTGACCCTGCAATCTCTGTAAAGTTCAACTTCATGTCATTATAGATTTGAGGCTTTACATATTCAAGATTGCATACTTGCATAGCTAACAAACCATTTGCGGTTAAACATTTTTTTAAGGAATTACCTTCCTCCTCTTCAAATAAACCACGTACCATATCAACATGGGCAGGTATAGCTAGTCCTTTCATTTGATGAATAATATTAACCACTTCATTAAAAGATTTAGTGGTACAATCATCTGAATCCCCGTAAGTTCCATTATATTCACATTTACTTAATAAATTACTGATTTGTCTAGATGATTCTGTAGGATCAAATATTGCTAGCAAATGAATATTTCCATGTACGGTTATTTCTACTCCAGGGAAAATAGTTAATTCTCTAAATCCATCTATATTTTCTTCCCTCATTAAATTTACTTCTGCTTTTAATGTGTCAATCCACTCACCTGAATTGTGATCCGTCACCGCAACACAATCAATTTTTTTTGACATGTAGTCTAATAACCATTCACGTGGAGTACGCCTTTTAAGTGTATCTTGATTTGGTCCTTTTCCATAATCAATTGAGATTGGTGTATGGGTATGAAAGTCAAATTTCCACCACTTTGCTCCGTGATAAATCACTAAATTCCCACCCTTACTAAATTTTGAGTTTGTTGTTAAGTATAATGGTTCGACAATTTAGGACAAATTACCTTCTTAAAAAACATAAAGTATTTTTACATTTTAAGAGAATGAAACTACAGCTGAAACTAGAACTTATCCAAAGTTACTATTCTAATTAAAAAAGCCGTTATAAAAAAGGAAAAATGACACAGATAATTATCCATGCCATTTTCAAATTCTCATTATACGCTACTTGCTATATATCTGCATCTTCATTTTATTCAGTACAAGAATTTATATAATTTACAATTTCTTGCTTAACTTTATCTGAGCAACCCTTGAAAGTTGGAAAACGAAATATCCTCTCTGGATCTGTATTATATCCAGTTGTTTTCATATATTTTAATGTATGTGGAATTATTCTTATTTGATAAGCTTCTTTACATTCAACGTAATTATTGATTATCTTCATGCTTTCCGACAATTTAACAGGATGGTGTATAATTCTTTTTTTATCGGAAGGATGTAACCTTCCTAAAATTAAATATTTGGTTATCCTTCTTGTAGGATTACTTTCATATAGT
Organism: Cytobacillus oceanisediminis 2691; assembly: GCF_007678455.1. Classification (GTDB taxonomy): domain Bacteria; phylum Bacillota; class Bacilli; order Bacillales; family Cytobacillaceae; genus Mesobacillus; species Mesobacillus oceanisediminis_A. The sequence goes on from NZ_VEEP01000013.1 coordinate 61,535, forward strand.
TCTTTTGCTTGTCTCTCAACCTCACCAGCCAAAGTTAAGTCTATATCTTTCCAATCTTTCTCAGTGAAATTGAATTTTATTTTGGGTAACACTTCATTCATCCACTCTGGGTCCATTTGCAACATAGCTCTATACTTTTTAGGGCCAACAATCTCACTTATCCTAGTTCTTGTTATGGTATTATTCTTACACAACTCTTTAATTGTTGATTTTAGCTTTTTATATTCTTCATCACTTAATTTCCTTAATGATGAAGGGATTTTTCTACTTGCATTTTCTCCAATCTGATCGTGCTCTTTAATTGTTCCTACAGTAACTTTTTGGAGATGGCTTTCTACTGTGCTTTTAGCAACATTAAGTTCTCGAGCAATAGCAATTTTACTAAAACCATTGCTATATAATTCTATCAATCTTCTTTTCCACACACTCCCGAAATCTTTAATATATAATCTACTCTTACTAGCAGGAGTATCTTCATCATATTTTAGTTCATATTGAAATCCGCAATGTAGACAGTGAAAATTACCAAAAAGGTTTTTATTAGTTGTTATATACTTATTGCACTTTTTCACTACTTTTTCTTCAAAATATTCACAAACTTTATTTAAACAAGGCCAGGGGCCATTACCGAACGGAATGTTACTATGTAGATTGGGTAGGGGATCATTAAAAAATTTTTCTATGGATCCAGCTAAAAAGTTTATGGCAAGAATGTGAAGAATGGGGTCATATGAATACTTGTCTTTTGTAAAAAGTCTTAAGGCTAGCCTATTTTTAAGTTGCTTTACGTTGTATCCTAATTCTATTAAATAATCTTCTGAATAGAACTTTAGAAAATCTTTATAAAAGGCTTTATTATTTAATTTACCTGAGTACTCCATATAACCCTTTCGTACTAAATAGACCTTATAATAATCGTAAAGTGGAAACACTTTTAATGTTGAGTAATTCTCAAAAAGAAATTGAATGTCTTCTAGGACTTTTATTTTAATATTGGCGTATTCAACACCTTCACACTCTTCATAGTCCACCAAATGCCCATTCTTACATTTTGAAACAGAAAGACGCGGATTCTTGTTATTTTCCTCATATAAATTGACATTACATTTAGGACATTTTTCTATAAGTTTTGTTTTATGAAATAAACAAATATTTAAATTGTTAAATTGATGAATTCTATGGACATAAGGCTCTTTACCTTGCTTTATGTCCTCCGTGATACATCTTGAGCAAAACTTAAATTCTTTTCCTATATTATGTCGTAAACTTAAAATTGCCAGATCTTTATTCGCAGCCACTTGATAAAAGTCACTTATCATTTGTTCCGAAAGATCTGATGGGATAAATAGTGAAAAGAGTGGAAAAAAGGTGTTTTTTTCGATAATACTATCTATAAATTCTCCTTTATTATATGGAAGCTTTCGCGCGAGAACCCCTAAGTTATAGGGAAAATAATTGGGACTACCGGTATGAACATTAAATAATTTATTCATACACTCAACTAAGGGAGTACTTGTCTTATGGCAGTATCGTAGTACAATGTTACGGTAGTCCTCATCAGGATAAGGTTCAGGAAAATAAGCAAGCTCACTTAATCCATTACTCTGTTCATACAAATTCGGAGAAGCTTGCAATAAAGCCACCCTCTTTTAAATAATCTACCCCAGCTATATTCTTCTCTAGACCTTGAGAAAATGCAGAAATTAAATCTGATTTCTTATTCAACTCGCTTACATTAACTTTCTTTTTTGGAGACTGCTTACTTTGCAGATTTTTACTTTCATTTCCTTTTTGTCCCACTTCTAATAATTTAGCGACTTTCAACAAATGAACTTGTTTCTTTTGAGAATCCTCAATATCATTATTTCTTGAAATCGCCTTAGCCAATTCTATATTCTGGTTAGGCTCAAGCCCCATGTCCAGTCCGGTTTGAATCAATTCATAATAAATCTTTTCTATTGTTTTTTTACCATTCGCTATTTTGTGTTCGCGTGCTACCTCTCCAAACAGTTGGGCTTGTTCGTCAGAGCTTAAAATATAATCATTAAGAGATAGCCACTCGGCTTTTAAATCTTTATACTTTTTCATTTTTTCTCTGTTACCTGTTTTTATTGCATGTATATAAGGCCTGATTAACTTTAAATTTTCTTCCGCTGCTTTAGTTATTAACTGTTCAGAGATTTCATCCTCCCTTGAGGCAATGGCCTTCCATTGTGTATGCATAAAAAGTTTAATAACAATATCAATTATGCCTTGTGACTCCTCATACAATTTATCCTTAAGCTTATCGTTAACGGGCGTGAAATTCTTCAACCATTGATAATCCCAGATTGAGTTTATTATTAAATCCCATTCTTTTTTGCTAACAATACGATCAAGAACCATATCTCCCATTCCACAAGCTCTTCTAGCCTGAGCAAATTTATTTTCGAATAAATAAAGAGCTTCAAAGGTTCCCACCATTACCACAGGTAACCCAATAATATTAACAAGTCTGGTAAAGAAGTTTAATGCTTTCTTTTCTCCTCCACTTTTAGCTAAACTCAAATTTTGTATTTCATCAATAACTAAAACACCCAATCCATGTAATGAGGCAATATGGGCCATATCAGGCATTAATGTGTCTACAGTAGATTTATAAGTAACTATTGTTTTGGCATAATCAGTTCCTAAAATTTTATCTAGAGATTGAAAAAAATCAATGCAAAGACTTTTTAAGGACCCATCTGTTGGGCAATCTAATTTTAACCAAACAACTTGCTTCAAGTATCCAAAACCTTCAATATGTCTATGCTTTATCACTTGAGGATATAGAAGTAACGTTTTTTCTATTGATGTTGATTTCCCGATACCACTTGGACCAATTATCGCAAAACCTGACGCAGAAGATTTTAATTTACAGCCTTCTTCTAGTCCCTTTCCGTCGGATGAAAATACTTCTTTAAAACCTTTATTAAAGTAAACTTTGTAGTTAATATCTTTTGGATTCCTATTTTTATATCCATCTCTAATCATCACTGAGAATCGATTGAATATATCTAAATGAAAGGGTAAGGGTTGTATAAGATTATTTAACTGATATATGGCATGCATACGTAAATTATCTGGCCAAGTTCTCTGTACCTCTTCGAACTGTGGATATTGAGCAAAAGCATTGACTATCTCTTGGTTTTCCATTATATCAGGGAGAGTCTCAATTAGGGGATTCCCCTTATAATCAGGAATCAATTGTTCTCTGTATTCAGCATCACACTGAATACCCATTAATATCGGACGGTCTTTAGAAGTTACATCATTGGGCATTATTAATCTTCCTCCTGCTCAAGTGAGAATTAAATAAATCAAACAAATCTTCATTTTCCACTAATTCATCAGTACTAATAGCAGAAGAGGTATCTCCTTCAATATTGTTTTTGGCATTTTGAGCTGAGCTTTCATTCGTGTCAATCATTTCTCTTTTTTCTTTTTCCCCAAGTACCCAACTAGATTCTGCCCTCTCCCTCTCTCTTTCATCTTTCTTATTTTCTTTTACTCCCTGTAGCAACTCTCTATCTGAATAGACATCTCCTCTTATTGCCTCTGTTTTTTTAATTCCCTCTTTTACTGTCTTATCTATTTCTACGTTTAATGCAGCTTTGATATTATTAATTTCTGGTTTTGCGGTAAAGTTATTAGCTGCAACAGTTAATTGGGTCAGTTCTATTTCTTCATCATATAAATCTTTATAAGCACTGTATTGTGGCAATATCTTGCATGGAATATATTCAAATGCATCTTCCTTTAATATGTAAATATACTCCTGGTTTCGGGGATCATATGAAATTGGAACTTTCCATCTCTTTTGCCTAGCTTTTACGAACCAACCTGCTTCTTCAACTTCAACACTGGTGTAACCAATTTTATTTTTATTAAAGAAAATCCCATTATCATGTGTCACAGTTGCAGTTCCTCTTGGCATTAAAGCAAGTCTAATTTGGTCTTTAGTTTTAATATGGACACCAACAAATCGATTTTGCATTCCCCAATTCCATAAATTTAGAGGAGTTGGAACCAAGTTTTGCTCTAACATGTCTCTATCCAATGGATAATTATCAACTATTGAGTTGTTATATTCTAATACAATCAAAATCATTATTTTAGTGAACTCTTTAATTGTCAGGACTGCATTTAAACGTGAATCTTTTTCTCCACGTTCCTTGACTGATTTTGAAACTACTCCTGGGATTATTGGTTTGCTTTTATTATTCATAATTCTAAAATGCTGTTCTATAAATGGTTTAAAGTCACCTCTGTATGGAGGGGTATTGTCTGGCCTAACCCCTAGCATGTCCTTTAATCTATCAGCATTGTAACCCTCAAATTCACCTCTATCAGCCGTGAAGCTTTTAGGGAGATGCATACATGGCCACTCATCCGAGGTAATAGTAATATCAAAATTCTTGCAAAACTCTACTTTATCCGTACTTGCATTTTCAAAGGCTAACATTCCCCCCACCCAGCTAGCATTTTCAGTTCCAATATACAATCCAGCAATCATCCTACTGAAAACATCTTTCACGTAATATATAATCGGTCTTCCTATTGGTTTCCGATTAATAGAATGCACCAACTGAAAATCGCCAGTAGTTGCATCGATTTCATATACCGCTCCAGGACCGGATGCACGTAAGCCTGCATTTCCCACAGCTGCTCTTCTAGTTAAATTAAACTTTCGTTCCCCTTCTCTTTTAATAAGAATGTCTTTTAGGTTTCTCTCTTTATAAAAATAGTATTTAAATTGGTCCAATGTCGGTAATTCCTCCTCAGGCGGGATAACTGGTATCCTTTCACCAGCTTTTTCCTTATAACCAATATTAAAAAATTGTTCAATCATTTTATCATAGGCGTATTTTAAAGGGTTTTTTCTTTTATCACTATAATGAAGCTTTATAGCTACCCGAAAAATTTTTTTCATTTCTTCATCAATATTAATTCCAATGTCCATTTTCAAGACTTGCTCAATTTTACGTTTTCTACCTCTTTTCTTCCCAGTTTTAGACTCTCTTTCTACTCCAGGAGCACCGCATTTTGAGAAAAGAGGTAATAATCCATTTATCGTTTTCCCACTTTTCCAGTACCTTCTTAAATCATTATTAATAGTTTTTGAATGATATCCCTTGGTTCGGATTAATTCACCAATTATTTCTCCTCTTTCTTTTTGGCCATAAATATTGGGTTCCAAGTCCACTATATCTTTTATTCTCTTCCAAGCTTCATCCCTTATCCTTTTGTCCTTCTCACTAGGTTCTTTGACACATTTGTCCATTAGATATGGATCATAAGTTAGAATTCTTGCATTTAACTTATTTATAGCTTCTACTATATACTCACATTCCGTCCATTTTGGTTTGGGATTTTTATCTAAAATGTTGATCGTTACACACTCATTAGTTTTTTTAGCAATCCATAAGACTCTCTCTATTGCCAGACATGAACCATTATCGTCTTTAAACTCAATCAAGGTGTTTTCAAATAATTGATTCATACACTCACCTCATAAAATAGCTAAACCAGTGCCCTATTCATCTCAAATATAACGGGCATAGATGGATTTATTTTCGTAAACATATCTGTTTTCCATTGTTTTGTAGCAAGCATATGCTGAACTAAGAACAATCCCGAGCCAACACTCAAACCAACCTTCTTATCAAATTCATTTGTAATTCTTGCAAGGGATTTATTCGTTGAATAAAGAGCACAAAACAAGGTTTCTGCAAGTGCATCTATCATAGATAAATCTAAATCATTGGGAGCAAATTCAAGGTATATTGCATTATGAATCCATTCGATATTATGCACTAATCCTTTAGGAACATCTTGATCTGTAACTATCTTCCAATCTATACCTTGTTCATCATAAAACTTCTTTTCGATAGCAAACTTTTCAACGGTTCTTTTAGTCAACTTATTAGAAGGCTTAACCGTCCTTGCACAAAAAGATTCATCTTTCTCCTTGTTTAATTTCAAGAAGAAGTCAGTTGTGATTGGTGTTAATTCCTTAGTTTCGGGATCCCTTGGGTGTGGAATCCCTAAGTCTTCTGCAATTTCTATCGTTCGCTCCATTGGTAATAACGGATATTGTTCTCTAATATCCACCACTGAATTTGCCCAATCTAAAACATAGAAATAATTCAACTCCAATCTAGACAATAAATGATGTATTCTCCCAACAGTCCAACTCTTCTCTCTTGATACTACTCCGTTAGAAGGTACATCCTGGATTGTTAGCCATGGTTTATAGTCTTTTCCTTCACCTTGTCCCCTTCCTTCCTTTATCCATTTCTCATATTTTTGTTTGGTCATTCCTCTATTTCGTTTTGCCATTTTACCCTCCTAAATTTTACAGATTTTTTAGAATATTCATAACGTACCCTCTATTATGTAATGAAAACTTAGCTAAATAATATTTTTAAGTACTTTTTAATAAACTCAGATTCCTTATTAATTCCTGCCTCTCTTTTGAACCGCCACATAGATAACTCAATATCTGTTTTCCAATTATCAAACACCCAATTGATTCTTCTGATTTGATACTCTTCTGTTGACTCTATAAAGCTGCTTATTACTTTTCGAGTTTTTGGCAACTTATTTAATGAGTACTCAATAATATTAGGATTTCCCACCCGTCTGCTGATTTCTGCTCTCGTTGCTCTAATCGGCTTCCCATCATATTTAAATATATCGTTAATTGCCCTTCTAACTGGACCTAAAATTTCGTTATCCGTCTTTAACCAATCAATCCTTTGCTTGTTTATTCTTGTTGAATTTTTGGGAAGGATTGAGTGTAACCATTTTCTATTGTTTCGATAGTGCCAAATATAATCTCTTGGATTCTCCCGACGTATTACGGAACGAAAAGGAGTCTGGTGATTATTTATAGTTTGTAATAATCTTTTTGTTCTCTTTTCTAACTCTATTTGAGTTTGTACCGTTTCAAAAGCAGATGATCCTGCTCCATTAGAAGTTGCGTATTTAATTAAAGTCTTAGAATCAACCCCCATACTTCTAGACTTTTCTCTTAGAGATAAATCAGGATTGATATAAATCTTTTTACACTCTGATATCCAAACTTCTCCAAAACTATATACCCTGTCCTTCTTGAATTTATCTGCCCAGGTTTTATCCGGTCCTTTCCTTGAGTAAGTAAAGCCACAGCTGCAACTAAAAATACCTATAGGAAGGTTAGAACGAGTACAGTAATTTATTCTACAATCTTTTATTGTTGGGTTATGGTAATGATCGGCAGCTTGATTTAGACAGAACCAAGGTCCTTCACCAAATGGTTGAATTTCCTTTTTAATATTTAATAAAAGGTTTATGTCAGCATCCAAAAATAATAGCAATAGGATATGCCTAATTGGATGACAAGTTACCCTGGGCTTTCGAAGTAATTTATGGAACCAAGTATCTGTTTCTTTTTGTATGGAACTTTCAAGTAGAATTAAAAGTTCCTCATCAAAGAAGTTATTAAAGTCGATGATTAAATCCTTAAAACGAATATTCCCCTTTCGTGTTATATATCCCTTTTTCGACAGGACAGCCTTATAAAAGCTTCTTATCATTTCTAGCCCTAGAGAGGATACATTTTGTCTCAGAAGTTCGCACGCTAAATTTGAAATTTTTAACATTAAATCATTGTGAACTATATAATTCCTGCTGGATTTTATATACTTGCATTCATTGATTGCTTCTTCTAGAGTAATTAAGTTGTGCTTTCTACCTTTACCTGAATAATTAATGGTTGTTTCTAATAGCAACTTTTGATGTTTATCACAATGAAATACTCCAGTCAGTTGATGCTCTCTATGCCAGTACATTTCTCCGTAAATCAAACTATCTTCAGAAATACATTCCTCACAAAAACGAAGGTTTCTGGGGGCTGAAATTCCGTAAGACATTATACCGATTGTTCCAGGAATATTATGAGTACCTCGATGATCAAGCATTAATTCACGGACTTTTTCCACTCTTTCCAAAGGTAAGAACGGCTTATAAAATGGGAACAAAGTATGTTTTTGTAACAGGCTTTCATAAGTAATAACATCCCTTGGAATTTGTTGTAATAACATATTTATATTACTGGGAAAATCCACTGAAGCCGTAAGATGATTGTTACCAAAGAGTACTTCCATTGATGTCTTTTGAGCTTTCATGTTTGTGTGATTCTTATATCTCGCACAAGCACTATACAGCACTTCATCTGGATATAAACTCGGAAAGTAGCTTATCACGTTCACTATCACCCTTCTTTAAAATGTCTTTTATAAAATATCCGATATCGGATATTTTATGCAACATTCTGTACGTATCTCCAAAGGTTAATAATTATAGTGATTTTTTATTGCTATATTTCTTTTTATGTTAAATATCCTCCTCAGAGCACTGACGGAACAAAAAAGCCTATCACGATTGACAGGCTTTCGGTCTTCACTTTTTCCATCAGCTGATGTAATTTTGAACTGACATAATTCCATTCCTAATGAAAATATGTGATCATATTGTTTTAAAGAATATCAATACCAAGGTGCACATATTCTATCATGTTGATCCTCAGCAAATGTAATTGTGTGTGTGAATTTCCAAGTAAAAGTGGCGGATCATCTTATTCCACATAAGCACCCGTATGTTTAAGTGCATTTATTCACAAACTTAGCTTTAAATTAAAGAAATGTCTCCTCTAAGCAACGCTTTAAATAAATTTTTAGTTTTTTAACTAACAGTCAAATAATATGTGTCATCCTGTCTTGTATAATGTCCTTTAATTTCTCCCAAATCGGGCACTGTAAGGGAATCAACGTTTTCTATAGGAGTGGCCCTTAAAAAGAAATGTAGTTTGCTTATTTTTATTAATCCATCCCCACAATAAGCAATGATAGGTTGTTGGATAAAATATTCATTGTTATTTATCCTTACTTTTAAAAAATTCTTATGTAATAACTTGCCCTCAACTGAGACGATATTCATAGGGTCAAAAGAAAAGGCTGTGATTTCTCCTTCAATAAAAAGTTGGGTTCCTGTCTGATGCTCAAATTCTTCAAATTCTTTCTTCCTTAACCCAATTGCATAATTCACTGCTTCCACTGTTTCGGGGCTAATTTCTACATCTCCAATAGTATCTGATCTAGATTCAACACTAAGCTGTCTAATTAGATCAAATAATGTTAAATCTGTACCAAAAAAACTTTCCTTCCAGTTCGGTGCAAATTCATCCAGTAACAAACACATAAATAAACCAGAGCTGTAAGAACTCCGTCTTATATTTGAATTCGATTCAAAAATATCTAATAGATAGGCTCCATATTTTTTAAAAACTAATTGGTGAGACAATTGACTTTTTTCAGAATAAGCCTTTAACTCAACATACCAGGCAGGCCCCTCAACAGATTCAATTAAATTTTCATATGTTAAATGCTCTTTAATTCCTTTTGCTCGTTTCTCCCTTAACTCGATAAAATTCTTAAGAAACACATTCTTCTTACTAATATCAGTTTCCATTAAAGCATCATAAAGACTTTTTCTTTCCCTATTTCGAAGTTCTGCATTTTCTTCCGTAATAGGATAGGTTATCCCCAGAATTTCATTAGGAAATCGCTTTTCTCCTTTTATATATTGGTAACCGTGAAATAATTCGTGAACCAAGATTGAATACAGGCCTTCATAGTTATTGTATAATTCCATATCAGCAATTGCCGTAGGATGACCTTCATAAAGAATTATTGTATTTCCAACAAACTGTTCATCCCAATTCAAAACTTTGTACAAGTGGGGATATACGTCATTGTATTTTGGATGATTGAACAGATAAACACTTGTTTTATTGAATATCGCATATGCAACAATTTCAAAATTGGGCCAATATTTCTCTAAGTTCTTTTTAGCTAAGTCTTCAGCAATATGTTCAAGATAAGGTTCCATCCTTTTACGTCCCCCTATATTTAATTTTCCTTAACAATGAATTCTCTAATTAAAATAAAATTCCTTTCTTGCAAATAGGGCTTGTTCAACTAAACTGCATCTTTAGAATTCCTGTAGAGAGCTAATTCTCAACTTTGAAAAAAATAAGGTCCCTCAGTAAGATATGAGTATAGACAC
>NZ_VEEP01000140.1 GCF_007678455.1 Cytobacillus oceanisediminis 2691
TGGGAATAAATGAGAATTGCGTTGTGATTTGTTTATGTGGATAACTTCAAGGGGGTTAAAGGAGAAATTATAAAAGTATGGGAGGAGAGATGATGGGGAGTGTGAGTGTATGATTGATTATTGAAATTGGTTTATATTGGTAAGAAAGAAGTGGTTAGTTTTATAAAGAATTAAAGTGATGAGTGGAAGGAGTATTGGTGAGATGATAAAGAGGATTGTTATTGGCAGTAAATGTGGTAAGAGTGGGATAAGAAGAGAGCCAACGGGAAAGATTGGAGTAGGGATAGGTCGTAAGG
>NZ_VEEP01000141.1 GCF_007678455.1 Cytobacillus oceanisediminis 2691
CAGGAAGTGTAATTCATGGTGTTAGAAAAGGCGGTTGATAAGAAAAGAGAAAAGGTGAGGGTGAGGATAGGGTGGGGTTTTTTGATGTGTATGTTTTGTTGAAGTTGGGTGTTTGGTGGGTGGAGGATAAGTTGAAATGAGGGTATGGATGGAAGGAGGATTGAGTATAGGGATTGTGGTTGTAGATGGCATAATGCAGGTGGGGGGGGAATTTGGCGGTGGTTGCTGGGGGTCCGTACGGGGAGCTTTGGACAGGGCGCATGACGGTTCGAGGCTGAACGGTGTGTCTTAGTGTA
>NZ_VEEP01000142.1 GCF_007678455.1 Cytobacillus oceanisediminis 2691
ACTTTGCAAAAATTGTTCCTGGGTGGAATATGGGGTATGGAAGGAAGGGATGGCGCAACTTGGTGAGAAGAATAGGGGAAGGGTGTGAGTGGAATAAATGTGAAAGAAGAATAAAAGATGGGTGATGTGTGTTTGGAGGATAGAAGGAAAGTGTGAGGGATGTTTAAATTTTTGTTGGATTTTAGGGTTATTGGGGTATAAAAGCAGTTTGTCGGGAGGGTGCAATTTGGTGTGATGTGGTTTGTTGGGGATATTGATTTGGGTTCTTTTAATGAATAAAAAGGTGATGTGATCTT
>NZ_VEEP01000143.1 GCF_007678455.1 Cytobacillus oceanisediminis 2691
TGTAAAAAGTGAAGTGTGATTTTTGTGGTGTGTGGTTTTGGTGGCGGATTGCGAGAGGAGGAGGAAGGGGGATGAAAAGGAAAATAATGAAGAAGGTGAATTTGTTGATGTGAAAGGGGGGTTGGAAGTTTTATTGAGGGGTGAAAAAGGGAAAGATCGGGGGTGTGTGGAGAATATTGGTGAAAGGATGAGGATGGAGTTTGTTGATGATATGTTGAAGGTGATAGAATTGATAGGTTGTAAGAAGAATGATCAGGATTTGTTTGTGTTGGCCGGAGAAAGCGCGTTTGGCAGGA
>NZ_VEEP01000144.1 GCF_007678455.1 Cytobacillus oceanisediminis 2691
CTATCCCACTCCCCACAACAACTTTTCCCCGATCTTTTCCATTCTCTTTTTACTTAATCACATTCCTTTAGCAATCAATCTTAATTCCCCACCAACAATACTCACATCAGCTCCTTCAATTCCAACATCTCTCCCTCTACCAATCCCAATCCCCATATCCCCAACCGCAACTCCCCCTCCATCATTCATTCCCTCCCCCACCATTCCAACTTTCTTCCCTTTAACCTCTACTTCTTTTACATCCTTTCCCTTTTCTTCCCGCAATACTTCCCCTATAACATTTTCCACCCCTACCT
>NZ_VEEP01000145.1 GCF_007678455.1 Cytobacillus oceanisediminis 2691
TTTTGAGATGGAATATTATAAGCATTAACATGAGGATAAAGAGAACGAAGTGTGAATTGATGGAGTGGATATTTTAGGAGGGTAGTGATGGTATCGGGGGCGCAAGCTCTAGGTGTAGCATGCGTAATCAAGTTGATGTGAATTTCGGCAGTAGGGTTTTTATAATGAATAGTTGATAAGATGGTAGTAGGTATGGTGTTGTTGTGTTTTTTATGAGTAAGGATAGATGTTAAGATATTTGGATTTGGGTTTTGGGCTTTAATCCATTCTTGTTGAGTTAAAGAAGAAGTAGGAA
>NZ_VEEP01000146.1 GCF_007678455.1 Cytobacillus oceanisediminis 2691
ATGTGGAAGGATGGCAAGGTTTGTGGTATTGGGGAGGTTGGGTGTATTGATTTGGGTTAATGGTGGAGAAGAGATAGTGAGTTGTGGTGGTTTGGTTTCTGGGTTTTTTGCGGGGAGAGTTTCTGCTAGGTGTTGAGCCAGTAAGGTATGGATATTGGGGAGGATGTGGAGGGTTAATATTAAAAAGTGTTGGTGGAGGTAATTGGTGGTTAGTTAAAAAAGTAGGAGGAGGATGAGGGTTATGATTTTTTGTTAATGCAGTACCAATACGCTGTGCATTGATAATTTCATGTG
>NZ_VEEP01000147.1 GCF_007678455.1 Cytobacillus oceanisediminis 2691
CACACACATTCCCTCATTCCACTCTTAATAACACCAATTCACAACACAACCCTTTTCCTTCTCTTTTTTAACTCCCAAAAATCACGCCTTTTTTCCACTTCCCCCAATTTCCTTTTCTTTTCGCGGAATTCCTTTACCATCAAAAAACCTACTCCCACTATAACAAGCGGTTTAAATTCATTTACATCTTCTACATGCATCCTTCTTTCCCAAAATTACTTAATACACCATCTCCGCAACCAGTACCATGATTGCCAGTCTCACAATTGTACCCTCCAGCAAGATCATCAATAC
>NZ_VEEP01000148.1 GCF_007678455.1 Cytobacillus oceanisediminis 2691
CCCTTCACTCTCCAACTCATTGACCAAAAGCCCCCCATTTCCAACCACCAATTCATCCACTCACCCATTACACTCCCACCAACCAACCCCCATATCTATTTCAACCACATCCTTCCCCACCTTTATCAACAATCGATATTCATCTTTCCCCACCAATTCCTCCACCTCCTTACCCTCCTTCTCCACCTTCCTCTCATCCTCCTCCTCTTCCCCCCCACCATCTTCCCCCAAGCGCCCCCTTCCTCCCTCACCCATCAATGGTCTCGATTCATCGCCCTCAACAACCCCTTTATC
>NZ_VEEP01000149.1 GCF_007678455.1 Cytobacillus oceanisediminis 2691
CGATTTCAGAAAGTGAATTTTGAATATTGTTGAAAAGTGGAGCGGAAGTGGTTTGATTTGTTGGAGCAGGATGAGAGAGGTGGGAGAGAAGGTGATAATGTGGGTGGGGGGTGGTAGTTGGGTGTGGGGTTTGTGGGTGTGTTTTGGGTGGAGGCGAGGAAAGGGGTGTAGTTAAAAGGAATGGTGTGATTAGAATAAAGAGTATGTTGTGTGGGATGTTGATGTGTGGTATGTAGTAATGGGTATGAATGTCAGTTTTGAATTGTAGGGAGTGTTTGAGGGACTGGATCGAGT
>NZ_VEEP01000014.1 GCF_007678455.1 Cytobacillus oceanisediminis 2691
GGCGCAGCTGGTCAGGTGAGACCCCGCAAGAGCGAAGCGATGAGGAGGCTCAGCGCCAGCCCCGCGGAAAGCGAAGCGCCTGGAACGGAAATCAACGGACTATTTTTACAAGCAGTCTAAAAAATAAAGAGGGTGCCCAAAAGTTTATACTTTTGGGACACCCTCTTTTCCTATTACTTGTTCTCAAGCATTTGTACGACTTCCTGGGCAATATTTGTATAGATTGCGCCAATTTTATCATCTTCTTGATAAATGGATGGAGCGAAGTCGTTTTCATTCCAGGTTGGCTGGCCTAATGGCAGCTTGCCCAACAGCTTTGTATTAAGCTCATCGGCTAATTTTTCACCGCCGCCTTGTCCAAAGACATACTCTTTTTCCTCAGTCAGCTTGCTTTCAAAGTATGACATATTCTCAATAACTCCAAGGATTTCATGGTCCGTCCTAAGCGCCATCGCACCTGCACGCGCGGCAACAAATGCAGCTGTCGGATGCGGAGTCGTCACGATGATTTCTTTACATGAGGGCAGCATAGTGTGGACATCCAATGCCACATCCCCTGTTCCTGGAGGGAGATCCAATAGCAGGTAATCCAGCTCGCCCCATTCTACTTCATTGAAGAAGCTGTTCAGCATTTTGCCAAGCATTGGCCCTCGCCAGATGATTGGTGCATTATCCTCAACGAAGAAGCCCATCGAAATGACCTTCACGCCATGTCTCTCAACTGGAATGATTCTTTCCCCTCTTACTACAGGACGCTTCGTGATTCCCATCATATCAGGTACACTGAACCCATAGATATCCGCGTCAACCAGTCCAACCTTTTTGCCTAATTTCGCGAGTGAGACAGCAAGGTTAACTGATACGGTAGATTTCCCTACTCCCCCTTTGCCGCTCGCGATGGCAATGAAGGTTGTTTTGCTGCTTGGAGAAAGAAGGCTGTCCTCTTCTTCTGGTGCTGCTGTCTGGAATTTCGATAGAACTTCTGCAGGCAGGTCAAAGAATCGCAAGCCTACGGAAGCCGCTCCAGCGCCTTTTAGGATATTGACGATTTCCGTTTGCAGCTGCAGCTGTTCTGCCGTGCCCGTTTTCGCAATGCCAATTTTAACGCTTACATGATTCTTTTCTTCTTTGATCTTTATTTCTTCGATGGCATTCAGCTCTTCGAGTGTTTTATGTAAAAATGGATCTTTAAGGTCTTTTAGGCTTTCACGTACTTTAGCTTCAGTAATCATATTGACACCGTCCTTTGTAAAATTTATCTCCATTGCCAGTATACCATATTGATAAAATTCCTAAGTGTTAAACCTATCACACATTTCTGAAAGATATTTTTTCCAATAGGATTTATTTTCCCCAATAAAAAAAGAAGGATGCATCACCCTTCTCACTTTTCCCAGAATTTTTGTTCGTCAGTAAAATACCTGAGCATTCCTTCATAAATGGAGGCTGCAACTTTTTCCTGGTATGGCTCCTGTTTGAGGTTTGCCGCTTCTCCTGGATTTGACAGGAAGCCGATTTCTATCAGGACTCCAGGCTTATTCGTATGCTTCAGCAGGTATATGCTGTTTGCTGACTTTGCATCCCGGTCCGTGTTTTCAAGGTTCCGGCGCAATTCATCCTGGATGAGCTTGGCGGCTCGTTTGTTTTCTTTGTAATTGGTTGAATAAAAAGTCTGTGCACCTCTCCATTTTGAGGACGGGATCGCATTTAAATGGATTGTCGCAAAAAAATCAGCTTCAGATTCATTGATCAGATTGAGACGTCTCTTTAAATCCTGGACCTTTCGTTTGCTGTATCCCTTGAGGCCCTTATCCGCAAGGTCGACATCCGTCTCGCGCGTCATGATGACAAGCGCGCCTTGCTGCTGAAGGTAATCCCGGAGCTTGAGGGAAACATTCAGCGCGATTTCTTTTTCAAAAGGATCGTCATCCCCCGCCCCCGGGTCGACTCCTCCATGCCCCGGGTCCAGATAAATGATTTTCCCCGAAAGCGGCAGATTCCAGGATTCCCATGAATCATTTTCGGTAAAATCATACTGCAATATAAGGAACAGCACAGCGAGGCCGGCTGCAAATAATCCGATTTTAAGTTTTTTCAGCATGTTCTAAACCATCCTTCCAGCTAGTCCCTGATAATAAACTATATGGGACAGGTAGACGGTTTAGAACTATGCTGTTAATGCAGTCTCAGCTTATATTTCTTTTCACCCTTCATGAAGCCATCTCTCCACCAGCTGTCGACATACTGTTCACAAAGGTAGTAAAGCTCTTCTGATCCAACTCCCTCTTCTCCCTTCCCCCAAAACAGGAAAAAGTTGTACAGGGTATCAATCAAATGCCGCTCTTCTTTTTCACAGCGAGGCTTTACCGCTTCCATCGGCTCGCCGAAGTAACCTAAGCGGCTGAACTTGGCGCCAAGTAAATATGCTTCAATTGCTACATCATAACAGGCTTCCTCGATTCCTGAATTCATGATGAGGTTTGAGGTCAGCCTTGAAGAGCCAAAATATTGTTTCACCCTGGCCTGCAGGATGTTAATGGTTAGTTCACGGAGCATCGAACGCTCATATTTAACTTGTTTCTGTTTTCTTTTATCTATAAATGTCGTTACGACGTTCAAAGTATTCTCACCCCTTAGGAAGTAGTGTTCAACCTGCGGGAGTCTGTAATACAACCCAGAACGACGTTTCCTTTTCCAGTTTTCTCAGTCGTTTACTGAATAATATGGTTCCGGACTCTTTAGGATAAAATGCCCATTTATGGTTATTTTCTTACTATTAAAAATCACTACTATTGAAACTGTTCTTTAATTTTCAGAATTGTTAGACTTGTTATTACAACTAGAACTCGCTTCAATTTTAATCTCTGAGGAGGGAAAGATATGGAGCAAGATGTTCGCGTAATTCCTTACAAAGTAATCGCAGAAGCTGAAGAAACTAATGAGGTACCTCAAGGTGTAGAGTTAATCCAGGCACCGAAGCTTTGGGACAGAACCAAAGGGAAAGGCATTAAAGTTGCTGTGCTCGACACAGGCTGTGAAACAACCCACCCTGATTTAAAGGACCAAATTATCGGCGGCAGGAATTTTACCGACGACGACCGCAGCAATCCGGATATTTATACTGATTATAACGGACATGGGACCCACGTTGCAGGGACGATCGCTGCCCATGAAAATGATGATGGTGTAATAGGCGTCGCCCCAGAGGCAGGACTGTTGATCGTAAAAGTATTGAACAAGGCCGGCTCTGGGAAATATGAGTGGATAATCAAAGGGATTCAATATGCGATTGACCAGGAAGTGGATATAATCTCCATGTCGCTGGGCGGTCCCGCTGATGTCCCTGAATTGCATGAAGTGATCAAAGCCGCTGTTGAAAAAAATATTCTCGTCGTATGTGCAGCAGGCAATGAAGGTGATGGTGATGACTCGACCAACGAGTTTGCCTATCCTGGCGCCTATAATGAAGTCATCAGTGTTGGAGCCGTAAACCTGGAAAGAGGTTCATCGGAATTCACCAACTCGAATAATGAGGTGGATGTCGTGGCGCCGGGAGAGCGGATCACGTCCACTTATCTGAATGGTAAATATGCCACATTGAGCGGAACCTCAATGGCTGCACCACACGTATCCGGCGCCCTTGCTTTAATCAAAACACTCGCAAATGCCCAGTTTGAGCGTGATCTGACTGAGCCTGAATTATATGGACAATTAATTAAGCGTACGGTCCCGCTCGGAAATTCACCTAAGCTTGAAGGCAATGGCCTTGTCTATCTCACAGTTCCGGAGCATCTTGCTGAAATCTTTAGCCAGAGCTTCAAAACGATGGTTATGGATGCGATATGATTCTCTCGGCCAGTGAGGCGTACATTCATAACATCGAGAATAAGCCGTATTATGATGCAGAAATGGACGCGAAAATGCGCGATAGATATTATTGTGACGCTGTTTTCGTTCCAGAGGAGCTCCATTTGCTGCTGACAAGAACCCACACCAACCATCTAAAATACTCGCCGCATGAGTATGTTTATCCTTGGGTGGACCTGCAGGAGAACCTTCAACTGAAGAGCCTCTACTCCGGCCAGGAACTCGACCCCGTTGAGGTGATCGAGGAGGACTTGCGGCTCTTCAAAACTTTGAAGGAGGGAGGTTTTTCAGCTAGTTCTGATATTCTTTTCAATACAGAACATGTTGTACCCCAATCGTGGTTTGATGGAAAGGAGCCAATGCGAGGCGACCTGCATCACCTGTTTGCCTGCGAGCCAGCATGCAACAGCATGAGAAGCAATCATCCGTTTTACGATTTCCTGACCTATGAACCTGAGCTTGCTGCATCTGGAATAAGGTCTGGCTGCGGAATGGTAGAAGAAGGTAAATTTGAACCCGAATACGGTAAAGGAATTGTTGCAAGAGCCGTGTTTTATTTCACTTTGAGATACAAGGATGTCATCCAACTTGATGCTCAGATGAACTTCGAGGTTCTGCTTGGCTGGCACCAAAATCACCCGGTTACCTTGTATGAAAAGCATCGGAATGCCGCCATCCAGGAATTGCAGGGAAACCGCAACCCTTTCATTGATTTTCCGGAGATGACAGAAGTAATGTTAGGCTTATAAAAAGGAATCCGCCTGAGTGAGATTAAGTTCAGGCGGTTTTTCATGTTGCACAGTATTAATAAAGATCTTAATCCCAGTTGACACCGATTCTACCCCGATGGGTCACTTATAAACCCCATTACTTCTTATTTGTTCTCCCCTTGAGCTAAAATAGCCAGCTTTGATTTTAAGTGCACCCGCTAAAAAACCGTAATTGGTTTTTTCCTACATTCGTTTCCGCCATCCCGGATTTTTCATTCTCATATTTCCTCTAATTGCTAACGCCATTACGATGACTGTCAGGGCAAGCTAATTCAGAATACAGAACGAAGGGATGGATTTCTATGTCGATGGAATGGTTTGATCGGGTAGTCGGTGAGTTGCAGGATCATCTTGAGTCTATTTGTGAAAAATATGACCAGGAAGGCCAGATGGCGGTTGAAAGAGGATCCAAGCATCCACGAATTCAGTTCTTTGTGGACTATGATGATGGTGAAAGAGATTATTTTTATATATTATACTTTGACCCGCATAATGAGGAATTTTATACAGAGACCTTTGACGAAGAGCTCGAGCAGCCTGCCAGAGTGATTCTTTCGGATATTGATGACATTGTTGATGCGGTCCATGAGGGCTTCCATGACTACATAAACGATGACGAGGAGATTGAAGTCGTTTATGCTGCGGATAATGATGACAGCTTATACTCGGACACAGACGAAGAGGACGATGAAGATCTTTATATGACTGAAATCATCGATGACGACATCCTTGAAGAAATCGATGTTGAGTGGGAAACTCCTGAGGTCACCGCCTTTTTTAAGGAGGATGACGTGGAAGTGACGTACCAATTCGGACTGGTCGAGGCAACTGGAGACGGTGTCCTTCGCCGTATCAACCGGATTTGGACTGAAGATGATGAAATGTTCAAAGACGAAACGAACTTTATTTTCACCAAAGAAGAAGCACCGACAATCATCGCCATGATCGCGAGCCATATGGATTCAATGCAGGGTTACGAAGATTAATTCATGAAAGCGGAGGCGAAAAATGCTGCCTCTGCTTTTTATTAGGCTGGTTTTCGCGTCAATCGGCTGCTTTTCGAATATGTAATTCATAAATTTTAGACCTAAAAGTATAAATTTAGCCGGTTAGAATGTAACAAATATAGCCTCCAACCTATGCTTCTTACACAATAAAATTTTATTTGGCGATAATCAGATTTTATTGGCGGTTTTCACAATTTTATTGGCGATTGTCTCTTTTTATTGGCGATAATTTATTTTTATTGGCGATTTTCAGATTTTATTGGCGGACTGGAAATTCTGCGCGTTTTTTTCCAGTTAACAGATTCCAATTGGCCCCTTCCGCCAGACAGTCATCAGCGCATGTAATAAAAAAAGACCCCCAACCAGGTTGGAAGTCTTTCCGAAGCGTAAAATTAACGCTTTGAGAACTGAGGTGCACGACGAGCGCCTTTAAGACCGTATTTCTTACGTTCTTTCATACGAGCGTCACGAGTAAGAAGTCCTGCACGCTTAAGTGTTGGACGGAATTCTGGGTCAGCTTGAAGTAACGCACGAGCGATACCGTGGCGGATTGCGCCAGCCTGGCCAGTGTATCCACCGCCATTTACGTTAACGTGGATATCGTAGCTTCCTACAGTTTCAGTAGCAACAAGCGGCTGCTTAACTACTTCACGTAGTGCTGCGAATGGGATATAATCTTCAATTTCACGATCGTTGATTGTAATTTTTCCAGTGCCTGGTACTAAACGAACTCGCGCAACGGAGCTCTTACGACGACCGGTACCGATATATTGAACCTGTGCCAAGTTAATTACCTCCTTAATAATTATCCGCGAAGTTCGTAAACTTCAGGTTGTTGTGCTTGATGTGGATGCTCGTTACCAGCATAAACATGAAGCTTTTTAAACATTTGGCGTCCAAGAGAGTTCTTTGGAAGCATGCCTTTGATTGCAAGTTCAAGCATCTTTTCAGCGTAGTTTGTACGCATTTCAAGAGCTGTTCTTTGCTTCAATCCACCTGGGTGCATTGTGTGGCGGTAGTAGATTTTGTCAGTCAATTTCTTGCCTGTAAGTTCGATCTTAGATGCGTTGATGATGATTACGTGATCACCAGTGTCAACATGTGGTGTGAAAGTTGGTTTATGTTTACCACGTAGAATAGCTGCTACTTCAGTAGAAAGGCGACCTAGAGTCTTGCCTGCAGCATCAACTACGTACCATTTACGTTCGATATTGTTGGCATTTGCCATAAACGTTGTACGCATGAGTTTCCCTCCTAAATAATCAAAAAAAAATCAAGTTCATTTTAGTATATTTTCAAACACGATAAAGCTCTTCCGGGGCTGATCGTGGGTTTAAAATACATACATATGATATCTTAACCTGTGGTTGAGAGATTGTCAACACCAGGATTAGTTGTCATATCATTTTTTTGAAATTAATTTTCGAATTGATGGTCTTCTTCATCATAAAAAACCTTCCACAGATACAGTCCGTGTCCAGGTGCGGTCTTGCCGGCCTGGGTACGGTCTCGGGCCACGAGCACCTGATGCATGCTGCCGGCAGCTCTCCTGCCTGTTCCTACCTCCAGCAATGTTCCGACAAGGATCCTTACCATATTGTAAAGGAAGCCATTACCGACAAACCTGAATTCCAGCAGACCATTCTCTTCAGAAAATTCTATTTCCTGCAAGGTTCGCACCCGGTCTTCCACTTCTGTTTTCGCCGAGCAAAAACTAGTGAAATCATGTGTGCCAAGCAGCTGTGTTGCTGCTTCCTTCATGGCTTCAAAATTCAATTCGTACGGAAATTGATAGGCATAATTCCGCTGGAAGGGATCGCGATGCTTTGCCAGCAACAGAAAGTAGCGATACTCCTTGCCAACCGCATCAAAGCGGGCATGGAAATCAGGCCTTGCCAATTCCACTGAATGCACAGCAATATCACTAGGCAGCAGGGAATTGAGCGCGATTTGCCATCTGGCCGGCTCAATTTCCAGCATCGTGTCAAAATGGATCACCTGGCCGCGGGCATGTACTCCTGCGTCTGTACGGCCTGATGCGCTCACCCTGATGCTTGTCCCTTTATTCAGCTTCTCCAGAGCCTTTTCCAGCTCACTCTGGACCGTCCTTTTGCCTGGCTGCACCTGATAGCCGGAAAAACCGGTCCCATCGTATGAAATTAGACATTTGATTCGCGGCATAATGATTACCCTCTTAAAACGAATAGTAGAACCGTGACAGCTGCCAGGAAGAGAAGCATCGCGGTATCGACCATGCCCCATGTCAATTGTCGGTACTTCGTTCGTCCTTCGCCGCCCTTATAGCCTCTTGCCTCCATTGCGACAGCAAGCTCCTCTGCCCGCTTGAACGAGCTGATGAACAGCGGAATCAATAATGGCACGATCGCCTTGATCCGCTCTTTGACAGGGCCGCTGTTATACTCTACTCCGCGTGCTGTCTGAGCCTTCATGATTTTATCGGTTTCCTGCATGAGCGTCGGGATGAATCTCAACGAAATCGACATCATTAAAGCGAGCTCGTGGACAGGGAACTTGAATTTTTTCAAAGGATTCAGCAATGTCTCGAGTCCATCGGTAATCTCGATCGGCGTCGTCGTCAAAGTCAAAAGAGACGTCATGAGAATCAGCAGCAGGAATCTGAGGGAGATGAATATCCCCTGCCTGAGGCCTTCCTCATAGATTTTCAGCCAGCCAAGCTCGAAGACGATATCGCCTTCTTTGGTCATGAAGATATGGAGCAGGAATGTAAACAGCACGAGCAAAAACACTGGCTTAAGCCCGCCATACAGGAATCTTAACGGAATCCTCGACAAACCTACCATTAGAAATGTGTAGGCTGCAATTACAGCATAGGTCGGTACATTGTTGGCAATAAATACTATGATAACAAACAGGAAGACCATGATCAGCTTTGAACGCGGGTCCATCCGGTGAAGAAGTGAATCTCCAGGCACATAACGGCCAAAAATCATTTTCTCCATCATTTTTGACCGCCCCCTTTCACGAACTCTGCGACCATTTCCGCGAGCTCCTCTTCTGAAAGGCTGACCTTACTGAATTTCGTATCAAATGCTTTTTCTATCTTCAACTGCAGGCCGACAACTTCGGGTACATCGAGCCCAAGTTCCAGCAAAGCGACTGGATCGGCAAAAATCTGTTCGGGTGTTCCCTTTGTAAAAACCTTGC
This sequence comes from Cytobacillus oceanisediminis 2691, assembly GCF_007678455.1. Taxonomy (GTDB): domain Bacteria; phylum Bacillota; class Bacilli; order Bacillales; family Cytobacillaceae; genus Mesobacillus; species Mesobacillus oceanisediminis_A. The sequence goes on from NZ_VEEP01000014.1 coordinate 8,831, forward strand.
CCTGATGCATGACAACTATTTCATCCGCATACCTGGCGGCGTCCTCCATGCTATGGGTGACAAGAACGGTAGATAAATTCCTTTTTTTATGAAGAGTATAAAATAAGTCCATAATTTCTTTCCGTCCGCGAGGGTCCAACCCTGCAGTCGGCTCGTCCAGTACGATGACTTCAGGCTCCATCGCCAGTACACCCGCGATGGCCACACGCCGCATCTGACCTCCTGAAAGGTCAAAAGGCGATTTTTCAAGGATGTCTTCAGGCAATCCTACCAACTTGAGCGCTGCGATGGCTCGAGTCTTCGCGTCCGCTTCAGTAACACCGAAATTCATCGGGCCAAACATGATATCCTTTTCCACTGTCTCTTCGAATAACTGGTGCTCCGGGAATTGGAAGACAATGCCCACCTTTTCGCGGACACCCTTCAGGTTCTTCTCTTTGCGTCCTGCCTTGATTTCCCTGCTGCCGATCAGGACGGAGCCTTTTGTGGGTTTCAAGAGCGCATTCAAGTGCTGGAGAACGGTAGACTTTCCTGAACCTGTATGACCGATTACAGCAAGATATGTTCCTGAAGGGATATCGATTGATACATCGGATATCGCAAGACGTTCGAACGGGGAATCAGCCTGGTAACGATATTCTACATTTTTGAGTGAGATGTCCATAATTCCGTCACCAGCTCTTCTTCTGTCAAATATGTTTTCGTAAGTCCTATTCCTTTTTGACGCATGATTTTACTCATTTTTACCGGGAAAGGGATATCCAGACCCAGCTTAACCAATTCTTCATCCATCTCGAAGATCTGTTCGGGAGTTCCTTCACGATAGAGCTCCCCTTTGTTCATGACGATGATCCTGTCTGCTTTGGCAGCTTCCTCAAGGTCATGCGTGATCGAAATGACCGTGATGTTTTCGCGGTCTTTCAATTCGCGTACGGTTTCGATTACTTCTGCACGGCCGCGTGGATCAAGCATCGATGTAGCCTCGTCCAAAATGATGATGGCCGGCTGCAAGGCAATCACACCCGCGATGGCGACACGCTGTTTCTGGCCGCCTGACAGATGGTGCGGCTCTTGATTCAGAAAGGTTCCCATTTTGACTTTATCAAGTGAAGTCTGTACACGCTCTACCATTGTCTCCTGCGGCACGCCGTGATTTTCCAGACCAAAAGCCACATCATCCCTTACCGTAGTTCCAACGAACTGGTTATCAGGATTTTGAAAGACCATTCCTACATTTTTTCTAACTTCCCACACTGTATCTTCAGACAGTACCGTTCCGCATACTGCGATTGTTCCCTCCTGGGGGAATTGAAGCCCATTCAATAATTTTGCCAGCGTCGATTTGCCTGAACCATTATGACCGACAATCGCCAGCCATTCGCCTTCTAAAATATCAAAGGTGATATTTTTCAGCGCAGGCGTCTGCTGTCCCTCATAGCTGAAGGATACACCCTCTATACTCACTAGTGGTTTGCTCATCTCCGCCCTCCTCTCGACTCTTCTTCACTGTCTCTTCTCTTTTTAATATTCTGCTAGTCATCATTATACAAGACTGTTTTCGTAAAGATTGTTTTTAAAATCTTAAAGCCGATTTTAACAAGCAATTTTGCAGTTCGTTTTTAAGTGTGCAAGCTCTTTTCTCATTATAAGCTTTAATTTTATATAGAAAACTAGGTCATTCAATCCCATTTTGTAGTCAATAGCAACAAAGTTTGAGAAAAGAGCCTTATACAAAAATCTCTGGATATAAAAAAAGCCTGCACCTCTCCCCGAGCGGAAGCGATCCGCGAATTGCAAGTCCTTAAAAGGACTGGGGAGAAGTGCATGAGCTAGACGAGACAGGCAGAACAGCTCCGGTACGTAATCGATCCATGATCAACCCGCGCCGATCCAAAGTTCTTAAAGTTCCCTGGAATAACCGGCCGATGGGGCCAGTGAACTCTTCTTTCCCAGTGGCCTGCGCATCATAACGCTCGTTTTTGGCTTGTGCTGCTTTTTTTAAGTTTTTGCAAGGGACTTAGCCCTTATAGTAAAAAAAGGGGATGAAACAAGTTTGTATAAACTGTCCATCGCCCTTGTTTGAGTGTTTAATGGTATTAAACTAACTCGATAATTACCATTGGCGCACCGTCACCGCGGCGTGGTCCAAGTTTCATGATACGAGTGTATCCACCTTGACGCTCAGCGTAACGAGGAGCGATGTCAGCGAATAGTTTTTGAACTGCATCCTGGTTTGTTTCTGCGTTTGCAACTTCGTGGCGAACCCAAGCAGATGCTTGACGGCGAGCGTGAAGGTCTCCGCGCTTTCCAAGAGTAATCATTTTCTCAACAACTGAACGAAGCTCTTTCGCACGTGTTTCAGTAGTTTCAATACGCTCATTGATAATCAAATCAGTTGTTAAGTCACGTAGCATTGCTTTACGCTGGGCACTTGTGCGTCCTAACTTTCTGTATCCCATGAGTGTTTCCCTCCTTTGTTGAAGTCGTAAGCCGGCAGCGATAGGACTGACAGCAAAATGCCTAGTTAATCAATAACTAGTCATCTTTGCGTAAGCCTAAGCCTAGCTCTTCTAGTTTTGCTTTCACTTCTTCTAGTGATTTTCTGCCAAGGTTACGCACTTTCATCATATCTTCTTCTGTCTTGTGAGCAAGCTCCTGGACAGTGTTGATACCAGCACGCTTTAAGCAGTTATATGAACGAACAGAAAGATCAAGTTCCTCAATCGTCATCTCAAGGACTTTTTCTTTTTGGTCTTCTTCTTTCTCTACCATGATCTCAGCATTTTGAGCTTCGTCAGTCAGACCGACAAAAATGTTCAAGTGCTCAGTCAGGATCTTTGAACCTAGTGCAATAGCTTCCTTAGGACCAGTGCTGCCATCTGTCCATACGTCAAATACCAGCTTGTCATAATTCGTCATTTGCCCTACGCGTGTATTTTCTACTTGATAAGATACTCGTGAAACCGGTGTGTAGATAGAGTCGATTGGAATGACACCGATCGGCTGGTCTTCACGCTTGTTCTGGTCAGCAGGATTGTATCCGCGTCCTCTTCTTGCATTCAGGCGCATACGCAATGAGCCTTTGCTTGATAGAGTAGCAATGTGAAGATCCGGATTAAGGACTTCGACATCACTGTCATGCGTGATGGATGCTGCAGTGACTGGACCCTCGCCCTGTACATCGATTTCAAGTGTCTTCTCTTCATCAGAGTAGATCTTCAACGCTAATTTCTTAACGTTTAAAATGATTGATGTTACATCTTCTACGACGCCTTCAATTGTTGAGAACTCATGAAGTACTCCATCGATTTGAATCGATGTGACAGCTGCACCTGGGAGTGAGGATAATAGGATACGACGTAAGGAGTTACCCAAAGTTGTACCATATCCACGCTCAAGCGGTTCTACGACAAACTTGCCGTACTTGGCATCATCGCTGATCTCAACCGTTTCGATTTTTGGTTTTTCTATTTCGATCATCAAATATACCCTCCTTCAAAACGTCGAAACCCCGGCAGGTTTTTTCCCTTACCGAAATTCCCCCATGTATACGTTCCCGTTTGTGCACAACAACTGGATTAATGATTTCTGTATACCTAGAAAATATTTGTATCATATCCCATTATAGACAGGAGTACAAATTCTATACAGAAAAATTAAACACGGCGACGTTTTGGCGGGCGGCAGCCGTTATGTGGAACTGGAGTAACGTCTTTGATCGCAGTTACTTCAAGACCTGCTGCTTGAAGAGCACGGATTGCTGCTTCACGGCCAGCACCTGGTCCTTTAACAGTAACCTCAAGAGTTTTCAGACCATGTTCCATAGAAGTCTTAGCTGCAGTTTCTGCTGCCATTTGTGCTGCGAATGGAGTGGATTTACGTGAACCCTTGAAACCAAGCGCACCTGCACTAGACCATGATAATGCGTTACCATGTACGTCTGTAATTGTTACGATAGTGTTGTTGAAAGTTGAACGAATATGCGCAACTCCACTTTCAATATTCTTTTTGACGCGGCGTTTGCGTGTATTAGTTTTACGAGCCATTTAAATGTTACCCTCCTTTACGGATTATTTTTTCTTGTTAGCTACAGTCTTACGAGGACCTTTACGAGTACGTGCGTTGTTCTTCGTGTTTTGTCCGCGAACAGGCAATCCACGACGATGACGCAAGCCACGGTATGAACCGATCTCCATTAGACGCTTGATGTTTAGTGAAACTTCACGGCGAAGGTCACCTTCAACCTTTAACTTGTCGATGATATCACGGATTTTGTTAAGTTCTTCTTCAGTAAGGTCGCGAACGCGAGTTTCTTCAGAAACACCAGCCTCAGCAAGAACTTTCTCAGCAGTTGATCTGCCGATTCCGAAAATATATGTTAAAGCAATAACTACACGCTTTTCACGTGGAATATCTACACCAGCAATACGTGCCATCTAGATGCGCACCTCCTTTAATATTAACCTTGTTTTTGTTTATGTTTAGGGTTTTCACAGATCACCATTACTTTGCCTTTTCTGCGGATAACTTTGCACTTTTCACAGATTGGCTTAACAGATGGTCTCACTTTCATTACTCTAACCTCCTTGATAGTACGGAGTCACGGTTTATTTAAAGCGGTAAGTAATTCTTCCGCGAGTCAAATCATATGGAGAAAGCTCAACTGTTACTTTATCTCCAGGCAGGATCCGAATGAAGTGCATTCTGATTTTGCCGGAAACATGAGCCAACACTGTATGACCATTCTCTAATTCTACCTTAAACATTGCATTCGGCAAAGTTTCTATTACTGTGCCTTCAATTTCAATTACATCATCTTTCGCCATAAACTGGTCTCCCTTCTTTATTCAAATTCGTATTAAATCATAGCCCGCTTACGCGGAATGGAACTTTCTATTGTGATACGGCATCCAATCGAGAATATTGATGAAAAATATTCAACCTTATGATTATAACATAAAGCTGGCTTCCCGTCCGCATAGAAAAATCATTTTTGCCTATTTAAAGACTAAAAAACAGAATCAGACGGCTGAACACCGTGATCAGGCTTTTGTTAAGATCTCAAAACCAGTTTCAGTGATCGCAATGGTATGCTCAAAATGAGCACACATTTTACCGTCAACCGTTACAACAGTCCAATTATCGGCTAACGTATTTACATAGCGGCTTCCTGCATTCACCATCGGTTCTATGCATAGAACCATTCCAGGCTTCAGCCTCGGTCCTCTGTTAGGAGGGCCGTAATGAGGAATTTGCGGGTCTTCATGCAATTCTTGCCCAATTCCATGGCCGACATACTCACGAACAATAGAAAAGCCTTCTGATTCCACATACGTTTGAATTGCATGGGAGATGTTCGAAAGACGTTCCCCTGGCTTAGCTTCTTTCAGGCCCGTGAACAATGACTCTTCTGTCACGTCCAACAGACGCTGGGTTTCTTCATCAACCTTTCCAACCGGGTAAGTCCAGGCGGAGTCCCCGTGGTATCCGTTGTACTTTGCACCGATGTCAATGCTGATGATGTCGCCTTCTTTAAGAACCCGATTTCCAGGTATCCCGTGAACTAGTTCTTCATTAACGGATGCACAGATGCTGCCGCGAAAACCATTATAACCTTTAAAAGAAGGAGTTGCACCTTGTTTGCGGATAAAATCCTCAGCAATGGCATCCAGCTCTTTGGTTGTAATGCCAGGAGCAACGTGTTTTTTCAACTCCTGGTGTGTCAGCGCTACAATGCAACCTGCTTCCCGCATAATTTCTATTTCACGAGGGGTTTTGCATATGATCATTAATTTAAGCCCCCAAGCAATTCTTCGATATCAGCAAAAACGACATCAATGTCCTGCTGACCGTTGATATTGCGTAAGTAACCTTTATCTTCATAGAAGTTCAACAGAGGCTTTGTTTGCTGGATGTTAACGTCCAGACGGTTTTGAACTGTTTCTGCGTTATCATCAGCGCGCTGGTAAAGCTCGCCGCCACAACGGTCACAAACGCCTTCCTTTGCAGGAGGATTGAACACAAGGTGGTATGTCGCTCCACAGTTTTTACAAATCCTGCGTCCTGTCAAACGCTCCATGAGGATACTCTGATCCACATCAATGTTGATGACATAATCAATTTTTTTGCCAAGATCAGCAAGCATGCTGTCCAGTGCTTCAGCCTGTGCAACTGTGCGCGGGAATCCATCAAGAAGGAATCCATTTTCACAGTCTTCTTTGCTTAAGCGTTCACGGACAATCCCGATCGTAACTTCGTCAGGAACCAGCTCTCCCTTGTCCATAAATGATTTTGCCTGTAATCCAAGTTCCGTTCCTTCTTTGATAGCTGCACGGAACATATCTCCAGTTGAGATATGAGGGATGTTGTATTTACCAACAATTTTATCGGCTTGCGTGCCCTTACCGGCACCCGGAAGCCCCATCAGAACCAAATTCACAAGTTTTCCCCCCTCAGTCTCTATTAAAGATTCAAGGGACACAAGTCCCCTAAATCTTATTTTATAAAGCCTTTATAATGGCGTTTTACAAGCTGAGCTTCAAGCTGCTTCATCGTTTCAAGCGCAACGCCGACAACGATCAGCAAGCTAGTTCCGCCAATCTGAACCGATTGAGGCAGACCAGCGAATTTAATGAAAAACACTGGCAGCACAGAGATTACTGAAAGGAAAATCGCACCAACCAAAGTCAGGCGGTAAAGAACCCTTGTCAAGTATTCCTGTGTGTTTTTTCCTGGACGTATACCAGGAACATATCCACCCTGCTTCTTCAGGTTCTCGGCGACTTGTTCAGGATTGACCTGGATGAACGCATAGAAATACGTGAACGCGATGATTAGTGCCACATAGACGATCATACCGATCGGCTGTGTGTAATCAAACGTCTTCTGAATCCAGAGTGTCACATCATTCGTGCCGAAGAACTGAGCGATTGTCGGAGGTGTAACGACAAACGAAATCGCGAAGATAACCGGGATGACACCAGCAGCGTTCACTTTCAAAGGAAGGTGAGTGTTCTGGCCGCCAACCGCGTTGTTTCCTACGCTCATGCGTTTAGCGTACTGGATCGGTATTTTACGTGTTGCCTGCTGGATGAAAATAACACCCACAACGATTGCGATAACAGCAATCAGAATCAGCAATACAGTCACAATGCGCAGGAACAGAGCGTCGCCTGCATCAGAGAACTGCTGTGCATAAATCTGATTGACCATTGTCGGAATTCCGGCAGCAATACCTGCAAAGATAATGATTGAAATACCATTTCCTACACCTTTTGCCGTGATCTGCTCACCGAGCCACATCAGGAATGCAGTTCCAGCTGTCAGAACAAGGGCAATCATCAGGTAAGAAGTGATACCGGCATTTTGGATCAATAATCCTCCTGCCATATTGTTAAAGCCATAAGACATACCGAGTGCCTGGATAAAACCAAGAACGATCGTGAAATAGCGGGTAAACTGAGCTAATTTACGGCGTCCGACTTCTCCTTGTTTGGACCATTCAGTAAACTTTGGCACAACATCCATCTGCAAAAGCTGGATGATGATTGAAGCAGTGATGTACGGCATGATTCCCATCGCGAAGATGGAGAAGTTCTGCAGCGCACCGCCGCCAAAAGTATTCAGCACACCGAAGACACTCATGTCATCCTGTGCTTTCAAAATATCTGCATTTACGTTCGGTACAGGAATAAATGAACCGAGACGAAATACAATCAACATTAAAAGGGTGAAGAGAATTTTATTTCTAATTTCACCCACGCGCATAAAATTGGAGATTGTCTGGAACATTAAATCACCTCAGTTTGACCGCCGGCAGCTTTGATCGCTTCCTCGGCTGCAGAGGAGAACTTATGAGCTTTAACAGTCAATTTCTTCTCAAGGCTTCCCTTAGCAAGGATCTTAACTCCTGCTAGTTCCTTCTTGACAAGACCTGTTTCGATTAGAAGTTCTGGAGTTACTTCTGTTCCATCTTCGAATACGTTCAGGCTATCTAGGTTAACGACTGCGTATTCTTTGCGGTTGATGTTCGTGAAACCGCGTTTAGGCAAGCGTCGGAATAAAGGAGTTTGACCACCTTCAAAACCAGGGCGTACACCGCCGCCAGAACGAGCGTTTTGACCTTTATGACCTTTACCAGCAGTTTTACCTTGACCAGAACCGATACCACGTCCAAGACGCTTACGTTCTTTACGAGAACCTTCTGCAGGCTTTAATTCATGAAGTTTCATGTTGGCACCTCCTTATTTTAAAAAGGTTAAAATTATTTTTCAGTTACTGTAACCAGGTGAGAAACTTTGTTGATCATGCCGCGGATTGCTGCATTATCAACCTTCTCAACTGTTTGGTTAACTTTACGTAAGCCAAGGGCTTTAACTGTTTCGCGCTGATCTTGCGGACGGCCGATCAGGCTGCGAGTGAGGGTAATTTCTAATTTGTTAGCCATTTGATTTCCCTCCTTATCCTAACAGTTCTTCCACAGATTTACCGCGTAGTTTTGCTACGTCCTCTGCACGCTTAAGTTGAGATAAACCTTCTAGAGTTGCACGAACCATGTTGATTGGAGTGTTCGTTCCTAGAGACTTAGACAGGATATCAGCAACACCTGCTAATTCTAGTACCGCACGAACTGGTCCACCAGCGATAACTCCTGTACCTTCAGAAGCAGGCTTCAGAAGGATCTCACCAGCACCAAAGTGTCCGATAACTTCGTGAGGAATTGTAGTACCAACCATAGGTACTTGGATTAGGTTCTTCTTCGCATCTTCGATAGCTTTGCGAATCGCTTCAGGTACTTCTTGTGCTTTACCAGTACCCATGCCGACATAACCGTTTTTATCTCCTACTACTACTAGAGCAGAAAAACGGAAACGGCGTCCACCTTTAACAACTTTAGCAACACGGTTAATCGTAACTACGCGTTCTTCAAGTTCAAGTTTGTTTGGATCAATACGACGCATCTTTTTGTGTCCCTCCTTTTTCTATTAAAATTCTAAGCCGTTTTCGCGGGCAGCATCAGCAAGTGCCTGGATGCGGCCATGATAGAGGTATCCGCCACGGTCAAATACTACTGACTTATAACCTTTTTCCACAGCACGCTTAGCGATTAATTCACCGATTTGCTTTGCTGATTCCAGGTTATTGCCTTCAACGTTCACTTCTTTATCTAAAGTAGAAGCACTCGCTAGAGTTACTCCATTTACATCGTCGATTAATTGAGCATAAATGTGCTTGTTTGAACGGAACACATTTAGACGAGGACGAGCTTCAGTTCCGCTAAGTTTCGCACGGACACGAGCGTGTCTCTTACGGCGAGTAGCGTTTTTATCAGCCTTCGTAATCATTTACGTCACTCCTTTCGTTAACCTATGCGGCATTACTTACCTGTTTTACCTTCTTTGCGGCGTACATATTCGCCTTCATAACGAATACCTTTGCCTTTGTAAGGCTCTGGTGGACGTACGTCACGGATGTTAGCAGCCAATGCGCCAACACGCTCTTTATCAGTACCTTTAATAACGATCTTCGTATTAGAAGGAACTTCGATTTCAAGGCCTTTTTCTGCCTCGATTTCAACCGGATGAGAGTATCCTACGTTAAGTACAAGCTTGTTACCTTGCTTAGAAGCACGGTAACCGACACCTACTAGCTCAAGGCCTCTTTCGAATCCTTTAGATACACCCTCAACCATGTTAGCAAGAACCGCACGAGTCGTTCCGTGCAATGCACGATGTTCTTTGTTATCAGTTGGACGAGAAATGTTGACTACGTTCTCTTCGACCTTGATTTCGATGTCAGAGTGAAAAGTACGAGACAATTCACCTTTTGGTCCTTTTACTGTTACGTGATTGTTATCAAGAGTAACAGTAACACCAGCTGGAATTTCAATTGGTTTTTTACCTACGCGTGACATTTGTTGCACCTCCATTCATTCAGAAAAATCTATTACCAAACGTATGCTAAAACTTCTCCGCCCACTTGCTTAGCGCGAGCTTCTTTGTCAGTTAAAACGCCGTTTGAAGTTGATACTAGTGCGATACCTAAACCGTTAAGTACACGAGGTACTTCAGTTGATTTTGCATAAACGCGAAGTCCTGGCTTACTGATTCTCTTAAGACCAGTGATAACACGCTCGTTGTTTGCACCGTACTTCAAGAAGATACGGATGATACCTTGCTTATTGTCTTCGATATATTCAACGTCACGCACGAAACCTTCACGCTTAAGGATCTCAGCGATTTCTTTTTTAATGTTAGAAGCAGGTACTTCTAATTTTTCGTGACGAACCATATTCGCGTTACGAATACGAGTTAGCAAATCTGCAATCGGATCTGTCATGACCATTTAATTTACCTCCTTCCAGAGCTTTCAGTTTTACCAGCTAGCTTTTTTCACACCAGGAATTTGTCCTTTGTATGCTAATTCACGGAAACAAATACGGCAAAGCTTAAATTTGCGGTATACAGAGTGCGGACGGCCGCAGCGCTCACAGCGAGTGTACTCTTGTACTTTGTATTTAGGCGTGCGTTTTTGTTTCGCAATCATTGATTTCTTAGCCACGTTTTCGCCTCCCTCTTATTAGAGATTACTTTTGAAATGGCATTCCGAATTGTGTTAATAGTTCACGAGCTTCTTCATCAGTGTTAGCAGTCGTTACAATAACAATGTCCATGCCACGTACTTTGTTTACTTTATCGTAATCAATTTCAGGGAAGATTAACTGTTCTTTAACACCAAGTGTGTAGTTACCGCGTCCGTCGAAAGACTTCTTGGAGATACCGCGGAAGTCACGTACACGTGGTAAAGATACTGAAATTAACTTGTCGATGAATTCGTACATGCGCTCACCGCGAAGAGTTACTTTCGCACCGATTGGCATACCTTCACGAAGGCGGAAGCCAGCGATTGATTTCTTAGCACGAGTCACAACTGGCTTTTGACCAGTGATCGTTGCTAATTCCTCAACTGCAACATCAAGAGCTTTAGCGTTGGCAACAGCGTCACCTACACCCATGTTGATTACGATCTTTTCAAGTTTAGGAACTTCCATAATTGACTTATAGTTAAACTTGCTCATAAGAGCAGGAGTAATTTCATTGTTGAACTTTTCTTTTAGGCGGTTCATCGATTGTACCTCCCTTCTTCAATAGACTATTTATCTAGAACTTCACCGGATTTTTTAGCAACGCGTACCTTTTTGCCGTTCTCGACAGTGTATCCAACTCGGGTTGGCTTGCCGGATTTCGGATCTACAGGCATTACGTTTGATACATGGATAGGTGCTTCCTGGTTCAAGATTCCACCTTGTGGATTTACTTGAGAAGGCTTAGCGTGTTTTTTCACGATGTTGATTCCTTCTACAAGAACACGGCTTTGCTTTGGATAAGCTTCAAGGATGATCCCTGATTTGCCTTTGTCCTTACCAGAGATGACCATTACTTTGTCACCTTTTTTTACATGCATCTGTGTGCACCTCCTTAAAGGCATTTGAAATAGATTATAGTACTTCTGGAGCTAATGAAACGATCTTCATGAAGTTGTTGTCACGAAGCTCACGTGCAACTGGTCCGAAGATACGAGTACCACGAGGACTCTTATCGTCACGGATGATTACACAAGCATTCTCGTCAAACTTAATGTAAGTACCGTCAGTGCGGCGCATACCAGTTTTTGTACGAACGATAACTGCTCTGACAACGTCACCTTTTTTAACAACGCCACCTGGTGTTGCTTGTTTCACTGTGCAGACGATGACGTCACCAATATTAGCAGTCTTACGGCCGGAACCGCCAAGAACCTTAATAGTAAGAACTTCACGAGCACCTGAATTGTCAGCAACTTTTAAACGTGTTTCCTGTTGGATCATGCGAGTAACCTCCCTTCGGAATAAACCTTAATCCGAACAATTAGATAATAACAGCTTTTTCCACCACTTCTACAAGGCGGAAACGTTTTGTGGCAGATAGCGGACGAGTTTCCATGATACGAACTACATCGCCGATTTTTGCCTCGTTTTGCTCATCATGAGCCTTGAACTTCTTAGAGTATTTTACACGCTTGCCGTATAAAGGATGCTTTTTGTAAGTCTCAACAAGAACAGTAACAGTTTTGTCCATCTTGTCAGATACTACGCGTCCAGTATAAACTTTGCGTTGGTTGCGTTCACTCATTGTGAGAACCTCCTCTCAATTATCTGTTAACGCCGATTTCTCTTTCACGAATTACAGTTTTCATGCGAGCAATCGCTTTGCGTACTTCACGAATGCGAGCTGTGTTTTCAAGTTGTCCAGTCGCTAATTGAAAGCGCAGGTTGAATAGCTCTTCTTTTAAAGATTTAACTTTTTGTTCAATTTCAGCAGTGGTAAGGTCACGAATTTCATTAGCTTTCATTAGATTCACCACCAATTTCTTCTCGTTTAACAAACTTGCACTTTACAGGAAGCTTGTGTGATGCAAGGCGTAATGCTTCGCGTGCGATCTCTTCAGAAACGCCAGCAACTTCGAACATTACTTTGCCTGGTTTAACAACTGCTACCCAACCTTCAGGAGCACCTTTACCAGAACCCATTCGGACTTCTAGAGGCTTTGCAGTATATGGCTTGTGAGGGAAAATCTTGATCCAGACTTTACCGCCACGTTTCATGTAACGAGTCATTGCAATACGGGCAGATTCGATTTGGCGGTTTGTGATCCAAGAAGCTTCAAGAGCTTGCAAACCGAATTCACCGAAGTTTACTTCAGTACCGCCTTTAGCTTGACCGCGCATCTTGCCACGGTGTTGACGGCGATATTTAACGCGTTTTGGCAATAACATATTATTTGCCTCCTTCCTCAGTTTTCTTCTTCGTAGGAAGGACCTCTCCACGATAAATCCATACTTTAACGCCTAGCTTACCGTAAGTTGTATCTGCTTCAGCAGTAGCATAATCGATATCGGCACGAAGAGTATGAAGTGGAACTGTTCCTTCGCTGTAATGTTCTGAACGAGCGATGTCTGCACCGCCTAGACGGCCGGATACCATTGTCTTGATACCTTTAGCGCCAGCACGCATTGCACGTTGGATAACTTGCTTCTGTGCGCGACGGAAAGATACACGGTTTTCCAATTGGCGTGCGATGTTTTCAGCAACCAATTTCGCATCGATATCAGCTTTTTTGATTTCAAGAATGTTTATATGAACACGTTTGCCTGTTAGTTCGTTTAGCGCTTTACGAAGTGCTTCAACTTCTGTTCCACCCTTACCGATAACCATTCCTGGCTTCGCAGTGTGAACAGTTACATTCAAGCGGTTTGCAGCACGCTCGATTTCTACTTTAGAAAGAGAAGCATCGCGTAAACGCTTAGTGATGTACTCACGAACCTTAAGGTCTTCGTGTAAAAGATCAGCGTAGTCTTTGCCTGCGTACCATTTTGATTCCCAATCACGGATGATTCCGACACGCAAACCGACTGGATTTACTTTTTGACCCACTGATTATCCCTCCTTCTTTTCTGATAAAACGATTGTAATGTGGCTAGTACGTTTGTTAATTGCACTTGCACGGCCCATAGCACGTGGACGGAAACGTTTCAACGTTGGTCCTTCGTTAGCGTAAGCTTCGGATACGACAAGGTTATTAACATCCATCTCATAGTTGTGCTCTGCGTTTGCTAATGCAGATTTCAACACTTTTTCTACGATTGGAGAAGCTGCCTTTGGGGTAAGGTTTAAGATAGCAACTGCTTCACCAACTTGCTTTCCTCGAATTAAATCTAGAACTAAGCGAGCTTTACGAGGAGCAATACGAACTGTTCTTGCAACAGCTTTAGCTTGCATTTGGATGCCCTCCTCTCATTAACGTCTTGTTTTCTTATCGTCATTACCATGACCTTTGTAAGTACGAGTTGGAGCGAATTCTCCAAGCTTGTGGCCTACCATGTCTTCAGTGACATAAACAGGTACATGTTTGCGACCATCGTAGACAGCAATCGTGTGTCCGATGAATTGTGGGAAGATCGTAGAACGGCGAGACCAAGTTTTAACAACTTTCTTGCCTTCAGTTTCATTTAACTTTTCGATCTTTGTGATTAAGTGCTCATCAACAAAAGGTCCTTTTTTTAAGCTGCGACCCATGATTGAACCTCCCTTCGTGATTGCCCTACGGTTCCCGCGAACCGTAGCTCAATCCCGTTATTTTTTACGACGACGTACAATAAACTTGTCGGATTTGTTCTTCTTCTTACGAGTCTTAGCACCAAGAGTTGGTTTGCCCCATGGTGACATTGGAGACTTACGTCCGATTGGTGAACGTCCTTCACCACCACCGTGTGGGTGATCGTTAGGGTTCATTACAGATCCACGTACTGTTGGGCGCTTGCCTAACCAGCGTGAACGACCTGCTTTACCGATGTTGATCAATTCGTGCTGTTCGTTGCCGACTTGACCTACAGTTGCACGGCACTCAGCAAGGACCATACGTACCTCGCCTGAGTTCAAACGAATCAATACATATTTACCTTCTTTACCAAGAACCTGTGCTGAAGTTCCAGCAGAACGAACCAATTGTCCGCCTTTGCCAGGCTTCAATTCGATGTTGTGTACGACTGTACCAACTGGAATGTTAGCTAGTGGAAGAGCGTTACCTACCTTGATGTCAGCTGTTGGGCCAGACATAACTTCCATACCTACTACTAGGTTTTTAGGAGCTAGGATATATCTCTTTTCACCATCTACATAATTAATTAACGCAATGTTTGCTGAACGGTTTGGATCATACTCAATTGTGGCAACGCGTCCTGGAATGCCATCTTTTGTACGTTTAAAATCGATGATTCTGTACTGACGCTTATGGCCGCCACCTTGATGACGAACAGTTAACTTACCCTGGTTGTTACGACCGCCTTTTCTGTGCAACGGAGCAAGCAAGGATTTTTCCGGCTTGTCAGTTGTAATTTCAGCAAAATCAGATGCTGTCATATTACGACGACCGTTGGAGGTAGGTTTGTACTTTTTAATCGCCATTTCGTTTCCCTCCTCTTCTTATTGAATTATTATACTTCGAAGAATTCGATTTCTTTGCTGTCTTGAGTAAGCTTTACGATAGCTTTACGACGCTTGTTAGTGTAACCGCCGAATTTGCCCATACGCTTGAACTTACCTTTGTAGTTCATGATGTTAACTTTTTCAACTTTTACGCCGAAAATAGTTTGAATAGCATCTTTAACTTGAGTTTTGTTCGCTCTTGTGTCGACTTCGAAAGTGTATTTCTTCTCAGCCATTAGATCTGAAGAACGTTCTGTAATAACGGGGCGCTTAATGATATCACGTGCATCCATTATGCAAGCACCTCCTCTACTTTTTCAACAGCTGCTTTTGTCATGATCAGCTTATCATGATTTAAAACATCTAGTACGTTGATTCCATCAGCAGTAACAACAGTTACTCCAGGAATGTTACGTGCAGATAGTGCGACGTTTTCTTCAAGACCTGCTGTTACGATCAATGCTTTCGTGTTAACTGAAAGACCAGTTAGTACACTCTTGAATTCCTTTGTCTTTGGAGCTTCGAAAGCTAGGCTCTCAAGAACAAGGATGTTCTCAGCTTGCACTTTTGATGATAAAGCAGATTTGATTGCCAAACGACGAACTTTCTTAGGCAGTTTATAGCTGTAGCTGCGTGGAACTGGTCCGAATACAGTACCGCCTCCGCGCCATTGTGGAGATCTGATAGATCCCTGACGAGCACGGCCAGTACCTTTTTGACGCCATGGTTTGCGTCCACCGCCCGCTACTTCAGAACGAATTTTAGTTTTATGAGTTCCCTGACGTAATGAAGCTCTCTGCATAACGACTGCTTCGAACATTACGTGGTTGTTAGGCTCAATACCAAATACTGAATCGTTAAGTTCGATTTCTCCAACTTGTGAACCAGCTTGATTGAATAATGCTACTTTAGGCATTCTTGTTTCCTCCTTTCCTGTAAAAATTACTTAGCTTTTACAGCAGTTTTGATTTTTAGAAGGGCTTTTCTAGCACCTGGAACGTTTCCTTTGATTAGAAGAAGGTTGCGTTCAGCGTCAACTTTGACGATTTGCAGGTTTTGAACAGTGATCTGCTCTCCACCCATGCGACCAGGTAGCAATTTACCCTTGAATACGCGGTTTGGAGCAACAGGACCCATTGAACCAGGGCGGCGGTGGTAACGAGAACCGTGAGCCATTGGTCCGCGAGATTGTCCGTGACGCTTGATAGCACCTTGGAAACCTTTACCCTTTGAGATTCCTGTAACATCTACGATATCGCCTTCTGCGAAAATATCAACTTTGACTTCCTGACCAACTTCATATCCTGCTACTTCGACACCATTGAATTCCTTAACGAAGCGCTTAGGAGCAGTGTTTGCTTTTGCAACGTGTCCTTTTTCAGGCTTGTTGGAAAGCTTTTCGCGCTTGTCTTCAAAACCTAACTGGATCGCTTCGTAGCCATCTGTTTCAGCAGATTTCACTTGAAGAACAACGTTTGGAGCAGCTTCTACAACAGTTACCGGGATAAGGTCGCCGTTTTCAGCAAATACTTGAGTCATACCGATCTTTCTTCCTAAGATTCCTTTGGTCATTTCAGTCACACCTCCTGTGATTTATAATGTTTTATTGATTAAAGTTTGATTTCGATATCTACACCTGATGGCAGGTCTAAACGCATTAGTGAATCGACCGTTTGCGGAGTCGGATTGATGATGTCAATCAGACGCTTATGCGTACGCATTTCGAACTGTTCACGAGAATCCTTGTACTTGTGCACCGCACGAAGAATTGTGTAAATGGACTTTTCTGTAGGTAGTGGGATTGGACCAGACACTGCCGCACCAGAACGTTTCGCAGTTTCAACAATTTTCTCTGCAGATTGATCAAGAATCCTGTGATCATAAGCTTTCAAACGGATACGAATTTTTTGTTTTGCCATTACTTTCCCTCCTTTTCGCCTATTTTAAAATAGACATTCTCCGCGAAAATTTCCCACACACTCGCCATGGCAAAGCGGCCGGGTGTGTCAGCAACCTTCCGCATCATCGCAGTCAAAGACCAACATTGTCTATTATACATAAAACATAACGCCAGCGCAACCTATATTCCGCAAAATCATTATGTTTAACACACTTTTACTATTATAGCGGGCGTTTATGTATTTTACAAGTGTAGATGAAGATTTCTAACTATTTAGATGTCGTGAAAAATATTCCTTTTGCATGAGTTGATATATATATAGAAGAAAAAGAATTGAAATTGCTTTTGAAGGGGTTGTTTAAATGGTGTACGGGTCACTTTTATTGACCAGTTGCGGTCTATTTCATGCCGGTTATTTACTTAGGGAATTTACTCGCTGGGTTATCTTACTCTTTTAGCTCTCTTATGCTAATTAATGTTTTCGGTCTTCATTTGATGGACTTTTAATTTCACCTTGAATCGTTTGCTTCATTATATCGTTACAGTATTGCCTTTAACGATTAAACCTGTTTATCTGCTTTAATGTTACGATAATCTCGCTCACTTCTTTTTTATCCGCTCATTATCTCCATTAATGTATCGATAATCTCCCCCAATTCTTTTTTATCCGCTCATTATCGCTTTTATGGTACGATAATCCCGCTCACTTCTTTTTTATCGGTACATTATTGCTTTTAATGTATCGATAATCTCGCTCACTTCTTTTTTATCCGTAAATGATTTGCCTTGAAAGTTATAATATTGTTCATTTCTATATTTCCGTTCATTATCTGCCTTAAGGTAACAATATCCCCGTTCGGTGCATTATCAGCATTTATAGATACGTAAGTTCATCAATCTCTAAATTACTTTTTTAATAGAGGATAATCTCACTTCTCATCTAACAGAAAAATAAAAAAGCAGCTGGATCGTCACCCAGCTGCTTTCATTGTTTCTATTTAAAATTACTCTTGGATAGTCGCAACTACGCCAGCGCCTACAGTACGGCCGCCTTCACGAATTGAGAACTTAGTTCCTTCTTCGATAGCGATTGGAGCGATTAGTTCAACAGTCATTTCGATGTTGTCGCCAGGCATAACCATTTCTACGCCTTCAGGAAGGTTACAGATACCAGTTACATCAGTTGTACGGAAGTAGAACTGAGGACGGTAGTTAGTGAAGAATGGAGTGTGACGTCCACCTTCTTCTTTTGAAAGAACGTATACTTCAGCTTTGAACTTTGTGTGTGGCTTAACAGAACCTGGCTTAGCAAGTACTTGACCACGTTGGATATCTTCACGAGCTACCCCACGAAGAAGTGCACCGATGTTGTCTCCAGCTTCCGCATAGTCAAGAAGCTTACGGAACATTTCTACACCTGTTACAGTAGTAGATTTTGGCTCTTCAGTCATACCGATGATTTCTACAACGTCACCGACTTTAACTTGTCCACGCTCAACACGTCCAGTAGCAACTGTTCCACGGCCAGTGATTGAGAATACGTCCTCAACAGGCATCATGAAAGGCTTGTCAGTGTCACGTTCTGGAGTTGGGATGTACTCATCAACTGCAGCCATAAGCTCGTTGATTTTTTCTTCCCATTCTGGAGCTCCTTCAAGAGCTTTAAGAGCAGAACCTTTGATAACTGGGATGTCATCGCCAGGGAAGTCGTATTCAGAAAGAAGGTCACGTACTTCCATTTCTACTAGTTCAAGAAGTTCTTCGTCGTCAACCATGTCACACTTGTTCATGAATACAACAAGGTAAGGTACGCCTACCTGACGAGAAAGAAGGATGTGCTCACGAGTTTGTGGCATTGGGCCGTCAGCAGCAGATACTACAAGGATACCGCCGTCCATTTGTGCAGCACCAGTGATCATGTTCTTAACATAGTCAGCGTGTCCTGGGCAGTCAACGTGTGCATAGTGACGAGTTGCAGTTTCGTACTCAACGTGTGCAGTTGAGATTGTGATTCCACGCTCGCGCTCTTCTGGAGCAGCGTCGATTTGGTCGTAACCGCGTGCTTCACCGCCGCCTACTTTAGAAAGAACAGTAGTGATAGCAGCTGTTAGAGTTGTTT
The DNA here is from genome assembly GCF_007678455.1 of Cytobacillus oceanisediminis 2691. GTDB lineage: Bacteria > Bacillota > Bacilli > Bacillales > Cytobacillaceae > Mesobacillus > Mesobacillus oceanisediminis_A. Next base: position 27,873 of record NZ_VEEP01000014.1, read on the forward strand.
TACCATGGTCAACGTGACCAATTGTACCAATGTTAACGTGTGGCTTAGAACGATCGAATTTAGCTTTTCCCATTAGAAAAATCCTCCTTTGATATATGAAAATTAAGTATATTTTAATGTGCTGTGAAATAGGCGAGCCTATCCCACAGCGTATGCTTACATTAGTAGTTATACTTGATTAAAAGATGAAAATCAATTATTCACCTTTATTTTTTTTGATGATTTCTTCAGAAACAGATTTAGGAACTTCTTCGTAGTGGTCGAAGTGCATTGAGAATACACCGCGTCCTTGTGTGCTTGAACGAAGAGCAGTTGCATAACCGAACATTTCTGATAGTGGAACCATCGCACGAACAACTTGTGCATTACCACGAGCATCCATACCTTCGACGCGTCCGCGACGAGCAGTGATCATACCCATGATATCTCCAAGGTATTCTTCAGGAATTACAACTTCTACCCTCATGACTGGCTCAAGGATAACCGGCTTACACTTGGAAGCCGCATTCTTAAGTGCCATTGAAGCAGCGATTTTAAACGCCATTTCAGAGGAGTCAACATCGTGGTAAGAACCATCGAATAGTCTTGCTTTGATGTCAACAAGTGGATATCCTGCAAGTACTCCGCGATCGAGAGCGTCTTCAAGACCAGCTTGAACCGCTGGGATGTATTCACGTGGAACAACACCACCGACGATACCGTTCTCGAATTCGAAGCCTTTTCCTTCTTCGTTTGGAGAGAACTCAATCCAAACGTGTCCGAATTGACCACGTCCACCGGATTGGCGAGCGAATTTACCTTCAACCGAAGCTGATTCGCGGAAAGTTTCACGGTATGCAACCTGAGGTGCACCAACGTTAGCTTCCACTTTAAATTCACGACGCATACGGTCAACGATGATATCAAGGTGAAGTTCACCCATTCCAGCGATGATTACCTGTCCAGTTTCCTGGTCAGTATGCGCGCGGAATGTAGGATCTTCTTCTTGAAGTTTTTGCAATGCAGTTGTCATTTTGTCCTGGTCAGCTTTTGACTTAGGCTCAACTGATAACTGGATTACTGGTTCTGGGAACTGCATGGACTCAAGAATAACTAGAGACTTTTCATCACATAGAGTGTCACCAGTAGTAGTATCTTTCAAACCAACAGCTGCAGCGATGTCACCGGCGAAAACCTTTGAGATTTCCTGGCGGCTGTTTGCGTGCATCTGAAGGATACGTCCGATACGCTCACGCTTTCCTTTTGTTGAGTTCTGTACATATGAGCCAGACTCAAGAGTACCAGAGTAAACGCGGAAGAACGTTAACTTACCAACATAAGGGTCAGTCATAACTTTGAACGCAAGAGCAGAGAATGGCTCGTTGTCGTCAGAGTGACGCTCAACTTCTTCATCAGAATCCGGCAGAGTACCTTTGATTGCTGGTACATCCAGTGGAGATGGAAGGTAGTCGATAACAGCGTCAAGCATTAGCTGAACACCTTTGTTTTTGAATGCTGAACCACAGATAACTGGGTAGAATTCAACGTTTGTTGTACCTTTACGGATTGCAGCTTTGATCTCTTCGATAGTAAGCTCTTCTCCGCCAAGGTATTTTTCCATTAACTCTTCATCAAGCTCAGCTACCGCTTCGATTAGCTTTTCACGGTATTCTTCAGCTTGTGCTTTATATTCTTCAGGAATCTCACCTTCAGTAATTTCAGTACCTAGGTCATTTCCGTAGAAGATAGCTTTCATTTCAACAAGGTCGATGATTGCTTCAAACTCATCTTCAGCTCCGATTGGAAGCTGGATTGGATGAGCATTCGCTTGAAGACGGTCATGGATAGTTGAAACAGAGTATAGGAAGTCCGCGCCTAGCTTATCCATTTTGTTAACGAATACTACACGTGGAACTCCGTAAGTAGTAGCCTGGCGCCAAACTGTTTCAGTTTGAGGCTCAACACCTGACTGTGCGTCAAGTACTGCTACTGCACCATCAAGTACACGAAGTGAACGTTCAACTTCAACAGTGAAGTCTACGTGTCCTGGTGTGTCGATGATGTTAACGCGGTGTTCTTTCCAAGAAGCTGTAGTTGCAGCAGAAGTGATCGTGATTCCACGCTCTTGTTCCTGCTCCATCCAGTCCATTTGAGAAGCACCTTCATGAGTTTCGCCGATTTTATGAATACGGCCTGTATAATATAGAACACGCTCAGTAGTTGTTGTTTTACCAGCATCAATGTGAGCCATGATCCCAATATTACGAGTTTTTTCTAAGGAGAACTCTCTTGCCATTTGGTCTTTCTCCTTCCTAGTATGAGTGTTTTTAGATTGAAGGTAAGATTACCAACGATAGTGAGCGAATGCTTTGTTTGCTTCCGCCATTTTGTGTGTATCTTCGCGCTTCTTAACAGAAGCACCAGTGTTGTTAGCAGCGTCAAGAATTTCGTTAGCAAGACGCTCTTCCATTGTCTTTTCCCCACGAAGACGTGAGTAGTTGACCAACCAGCGAAGACCAAGAGTTGTACGGCGGTCTGCACGCACCTCAACTGGTACTTGGTAGTTAGCTCCACCTACACGGCGTGCTTTTACTTCTAGAACAGGCATGATGTTCTTAAGAGCTGCATCGAATACTTCGATTGGCTCCTTGCCTGAACGCTCACGAATGATATCAAAAGCTGAATAAAGGATCTTTTGTGATTTACCTCTCTTGCCATCGATCATCATTTTGTTGATCAAACGAGTGATAAGCTTTGAGTTATAAATCGGATCCGGCAATACGTCTCTCTTTGCAACTGGACCTTTACGTGGCATGTAATTTCCTCCTTTCAAAAAGGGTTAATAGTTTTGGTTATTATTTCTTAGCTGCTTTTGGTCTCTTAGTACCGTACTTAGAACGGCCCTGCATACGGTTGTTTACACCAGCAGTATCAAGAGCACCACGAACGATGTGGTAACGCACACCCGGTAAGTCTTTTACACGTCCTCCGCGGATAAGAACAACGCTGTGCTCTTGAAGGTTGTGCCCGATACCAGGGATATAAGCTGTTACCTCGATTCCGTTAGTCAAACGTACACGAGCGTATTTACGCAACGCTGAGTTCGGCTTCTTTGGAGTCATAGTACCAACACGAGTACATACACCACGCTTTTGTGGAGATGAAACGTTAGTTTGTGCTTTTTTGAAGCTGTTGTAACCTTTATTTAGCGCCGGAGATTTTGACTTCTCCTCTTTTGAGCTACGTGGCTTGCGCACTAATTGGTTAATTGTAGGCATGATCATTTTCCTCCCTTCACATTTTGTGTAAGCCCACACATCCAGGTGGTTCATTTTTTTACAAAAAACAAAGTTCTTGCAGTTGACTGCAAAAACAGTTTTTACTTGGTTATCGCTACAGCTGAGGCGCCGACGGCAATTCCGCATGCCTTCCCTAATTTTTTCATAGAGTCGACATAGGTGATGGCGGTGTTCATTTCCCTGGCAGCTTGCAATAGATTCGCTGTCACTTTCGTGTCAGCATCCTTTGCAATGACCAGTTCGATTACTTCGCCAGCCTTCAGTGCTTTCACTGTTTGCTTTGATCCTACTATAATCTTGTTAGCTTGAGCTACTTTTTCATAAGACATCGATATCCTCCAAAGTAACCGGTAAATAGGAGCACCTTTGAAATAGTAACATTTAGTGCAAGGTATGTCAACAGCATTAAAAAACTTTTTTCGCTAATGTGTTTCTTTATTCATAGATTCGCTCATATTTTTTAAAAAGGCGGCACTTTCTGCCGAAGCAGAGAGTACCGCGCTTTTACTTTATTCTACAGTGATGGCATCTTCAGCATTTTCTTCTTCCGTTGAGATTGGCTCAGCTCTTCTGTAGCGCTGCATACCAGTTCCTGCTGGAACAAGTTTACCGATGATAACATTTTCTTTCAGGCCGAGAAGTTCATCTCGCTTGCCTTTGATCGCTGCATCTGTAAGCACTCTTGTTGTTTCCTGGAAGGATGCTGCGGACAGGAATGAATCTGTCTCAAGTGATGCTTTTGTGATACCAAGCAATACTGGACGTCCTGTTGCAGGCATTTTACCTTCAAGAAGCGCTTTGCGGTTCGCGTCAGTGAACTGATGGATTTCAAGCAATGTGCCTGGCAGTACATCTGTTTCACCAGCGTCGATTACCCTGATTTTGCGCATCATCTGGCGAACCATTACTTCTACGTGCTTATCCCCGATCTCAACACCCTGCATACGGTATACCTTTTGAACTTCTTTCAATAGGTATTCCTGCACGGATTGAACATCTTTGACTCTTAAAAGTTCCTTAGGGTCAATTGAACCTTCAGTGAGTTCCTGACCGCGTTCAACATGGTCATTTATAGCAACCTTTAGGCGTGCTGTATATGGCGCATTGTATGTGCGGCTTTCGATTTCACCCTGGATCACGATTTCCTGCTGACGGTCTTTTCCTTCGTTGATGCCTACTACGACACCTTCCAATTCAGAGATGACAGCCTGACCTTTAGGATTACGCGCTTCAAACAATTCCTGGATACGCGGAAGACCTTGTGTGATATCGTCTCCTGCAACACCGCCGGTATGGAATGTACGCATTGTAAGCTGTGTGCCCGGCTCACCGATTGACTGCGCAGCAATGATGCCGACTGCTTCGCCAACTTCGACTTCCTGGCCAGTTGCCAGGTTGCGTCCGTAACATTTCTTACATACGCCGTGGCGTGTATTACATGTGAATGCAGAACGAATCCAAACTTCTTCGATACCTGCTTCTGTTACTTCAACAGCAAGGTCTTCTGTAATCAAGCCATTTTCAGGTACAATTACAGCCTTTGTTTCAGGATGCTTGATTGCCTTTCTTGCATAACGGCCAATCAATCGCTCATCAAGAGGTTCGATTACTTCAGTACCATCTTTAAGAGATTTGATAAACAAGCCTCTGTCTGTTCCGCAATCGTCTTCGCGAACGATGACATCCTGGGCTACGTCTACAAGACGGCGTGTCAGGTAACCTGAGTCCGCAGTCTTAAGTGCTGTATCGGCAAGACCTTTACGAGCACCGTGAGTAGAGATAAAGTACTCCAATACTGTAAGACCTTCACGGAAACTTGACTTGATCGGCAATTCGATGATCCGTCCCGCCGGGTTGGCCATCAGACCACGCATACCAGCAAGCTGCGTGAAGTTGGACGCGTTACCACGGGCACCGGAGTCACTCATCATGAAGATTGGGTTGGAATTATCCAGTGATTTCATCAGCTTCGCCTGGATATTATCCTTCGCCTGGCTCCAGATAGAAATAACACGGTCATAACGCTCATCCTCGGTAATCAAACCGCGTCTGAACTGCTTAAGAACATTATCGACCTTCGTTTGTGCTTCTGAAATGATTTCCTGCTTCTCTTTAAGAACCACGATATCAGCCACACCGACCGTAATACCCGCTTTAGTGGAGTATGTGAAGCCAAGTCCCTTCATACGGTCAAGCATTTTTGAAGTTTCGGTGATCTTGAACTTCTTGAAAACTTCAGCAATGATGTTTCCAAGAATTTTCTTCTTGAATGGATCAACCAATGGCATACTCTTGATAACTTCCTTGATATCAGCGCCTTTTTCCACAAAATACTTCTCAGGAGTTTTCTCCTCAAGGTTTTGCTTGGAAGGTTCGTTGATATATGGGAAGGACGCTGGAAGGATTTCATTGAAAATCAACTTACCAACAGTCGTGATCAAGAGCTGGCCATTTTGCTCTTCAGTGAATGTCTGGTTGCCAAGTGATGATGCGGCAACAGCAACACGTGTATGAAGATGCACATAGCCATTTTGATAGGCAACTAATGCTTCGTTTGTATCCTTGAAGACCATACCTTCACCGACAGCGCCTTCTCTTTCAAGTGTCAGGTAGTAGTTACCCAATACCATATCCTGTGAAGGAGTTACAACTGGCTTGCCGTCCTTAGGGTTCAGGATGTTCTGTGCTGCAAGCATCAACAAGCGTGCTTCTGCTTGTGCTTCAGCAGAAAGCGGAACGTGGACAGCCATCTGGTCACCGTCGAAGTCAGCGTTATATGCTGTACATACGAGCGGGTGAAGACGGATTGCTCGTCCTTCTACCAATGTCGGCTCGAATGCCTGGATTCCAAGTCTGTGAAGAGTCGGTGCACGGTTCAGCAATACTGGGTGCTCCTTGATGACATCTTCAAGTACATCCCAGACTTCCGGCTGGACGCGCTCGATTTTACGCTTGGCAGACTTTATATTATGGGCTAAGCCCTTTTGGACAAGTTCTTTCATGACAAACGGCTTGAACAGCTCAAGAGCCATTTCTTTTGGCAGTCCGCACTGGTACATGTGCAGGTTAGGCCCTACGACGATAACAGAACGGCCAGAGTAGTCAACACGCTTACCAAGAAGGTTTTGACGGAAACGACCTTGTTTACCCTTCAGCATATGAGAAAGGGACTTCAATGGACGGTTACCTGGTCCGGTTACCGGACGTCCGCGGCGGCCGTTATCAATCAGCGCATCAACAGCTTCCTGAAGCATACGCTTTTCGTTCTGGACGATGATGCTTGGAGCACCAAGGTCAAGAAGTCGCTTAAGACGGTTATTACGGTTGATTACACGGCGATACAGGTCATTCAGGTCAGACGTTGCGAAACGGCCGCCATCAAGCTGTACCATCGGGCGAAGTTCCGGCGGGATAACAGGGAGAACATCAAGGATCATCCATGATGGCTCATTGCCTGATCCACGGAATGCTTCTACTACCTCAAGGCGCTTGATCGCACGAGTACGACGCTGGCCCTGTGCAGTTCTCAATTCTTCCTTCAGCATATCTGCTTCTTTATCAAGGTCGATATCAGAAAGCAGCTTTTTGATTGCTTCAGCTCCCATGGCAGCCTGGAACTTATTGCCGTATTTTTCACGGTAAGCACGGTATTCTTTCTCTGATAACAATTGCTTCTTTTCAAGAGCAGTGTCACCAGTTTCCGTTACCACATACGAAGCAAAGTAAATAACTTCTTCAAGTGCACGCGGAGACATGTCAAGGACTAGTCCCATGCGGCTAGGAATACCTTTGAAATACCAAATGTGAGAAACAGGAGCCGCAAGCTCAATGTGTCCCATTCTTTCACGACGGACTTTTGCACGAGTTACTTCAACACCGCATCGGTCACAGACAACGCCCTTGTAGCGGACTCTCTTGTACTTTCCGCAGTGACATTCCCAGTCTTTTGTCGGTCCGAAGATCCGCTCACAGAATAAGCCGTCTTTTTCTGGCTTTAAAGTACGATAGTTGATTGTTTCTGGCTTTTTAACCTCACCGAAAGACCATGAACGGATCTTGTCTGGTGAAGCGAGGCCAATTTTCATGTACTCAAAATTATTAACATCTAGCAAGGGGCCTACCTCCCTTTTAATCTAGGGTTTTACCCTTATGGCCATCCAAAAAGGAACACACGTGGACAATACTGTTATTCAACTGTTTGTACACGTGTGCCAATTAGATGGACCTATTCTTTCATTCCCACTTTTTCTGAATCCATTTCTTCTGCTTCAGGAGCAATTGTCAATGTTTCAGCATGCTGCATCTCTTCATCCTCATCGAAGTCGCGCATTTCGATTTCTTTTTCATCGCCTGAAAGGATCTTTACGTCCATACCAAGACTCTGAAGCTCTTTCATCAATACTTTGAATGACTCAGGAACACCTGGTTCTGGTACGTTTTCACCTTTAACAATCGCTTCATATGTTTTAACACGTCCAACAACATCATCGGACTTGACAGTTAAGATTTCCTGCAATGTGTATGCAGCGCCGTATGCTTCAAGCGCCCAAACTTCCATCTCCCCGAAACGCTGTCCGCCGAACTGGGCTTTACCGCCAAGCGGCTGCTGCGTAACAAGTGAGTATGGTCCAGTAGAACGAGCGTGAAGCTTATCGTCTACCATGTGGGCAAGCTTGATCATGTACATGACACCGACAGATACACGGTTATCGAAAGGTTCGCCTGTACGGCCATCATAAAGGATGGTCTTAGCGTCCCTTGCCATGCCTGCTTCCTCGATTGTCGCCCAGACATCCTCTTCAGTGGCACCATCGAAAACAGGAGATGCAACATGGATTCCAAGGTAACGCGCAGCCATGCCCAGGTGAAGCTCAAGCACCTGTCCGATGTTCATACGTGATGGTACCCCTAGTGGGTTAAGCATGATATCGACTGGTGTTCCATCCGGCAAGAAAGGCATATCCTCTTCCGGAAGGATTTTTGAGATAACCCCTTTGTTACCGTGGCGTCCTGCCATTTTGTCACCTTCAGAAATCTTACGCTTCTGAACGATGTATGCACGGACAAGCTGGTTTACGCCAGGAGGAAGCTCGTCGCCATCTTCACGGTTGAACACTTTGACGTCAAGGACAATCCCGCCGCCGCCGTGTGGAACACGCAATGAAGTATCACGCACTTCCCTTGCTTTTTCACCAAAGATTGCATGAAGGAGACGTTCTTCCGCAGTCAATTCAGTAACCCCTTTTGGTGTTACCTTACCTACTAGAAGATCTCCATCTTTTACTTCAGCACCGACACGGATGATTCCGCGCTCATCAAGGTTTCTTAATGCATCTTCCCCGACGTTCGGGATATCACGTGTGATTTCTTCAGGTCCAAGCTTTGTATCGCGGGACTCTGACTCATATTCTTCTATATGGATCGATGTATATACATCGTCTTTAACGAGGCGCTCACTCATGATGATCGCATCCTCGTAGTTATAACCATTCCATGTCATGAAGCCAACAAGGACGTTACGGCCAAGTGCCAGTTCACCTTTTTCCATTGACGGGCCATCTGCAAGGATTTCCCCTTTGGTTACACGGTCGCCAATACTTACGATTGGGCGCTGGTTGTAGCATGTTCCCTGGTTGGAACGGATGAACTTCAGCATACGGTACTTATCAAGGTCACCCTTGACTTCCTGTCCGTCTACTTCCTTGACGCGGCGTACCCAGACTTCACGGGCTTCCACATGCTCGACAATCCCCTCATGCTTACAGATGACTGCAGCTCCGGAGTCTTTGGCAGAAACGTGTTCCATTCCAGTTCCGACTCTTGGTGCTTCAGGCTGCATCAATGGAACAGCCTGACGCTGCATGTTCGCACCCATTAGGGCACGGTTGGAGTCATCGTTTTCAAGGAACGGGATACACGCAGTGGCTGCGGATACAACCTGCTTCGGTGATACGTCCATGTAATCGACGCGGTCACGCATGACAACAGTATTTTCACCGCGGAAACGGGCAATTACTTCTTCATCAACGAAGGAACCATCATCAGCAAGACGAGCATTCGCCTGTGCCACTACATAGTTATCTTCTTCATCAGCTGTTAAGTAATCGAAATGGCTTGTCACTTTACCTGTTTCAGGATCAACACGGCGGTACGGAGTCTCGATGAATCCGAAGCGGTTAACCTTCGCGAAACTTGAAAGTGAGTTGATCAAACCGATGTTTGGACCTTCAGGCGTTTCGATCGGGCACATACGTCCATAGTGGGAGTAGTGAACGTCACGCACTTCAAAGCCTGCGCGTTCACGTGTAAGACCACCAGGTCCCAATGCAGAAAGACGCCTCTTATGTGTCAATTCAGCCAGCGGATTTGTCTGGTCCATGAACTGTGAAAGCTGTGAGCTTCCAAAAAACTCTTTAATTGACGCAATGACCGGGCGGATATTGATTAATTGCTGTGGTGTAATCGTGTTTGTGTCCTGGATGGACATTCTTTCACGGACTACACGCTCCATTCGGGACAAACCAATACGGAATTGGTTCTGCAATAGTTCGCCAACAGAACGAAGACGTCTGTTACCTAAATGGTCGATATCATCCGTGTCGCCAACACCATGCAGCAAGTTAAAGAAGTAGCTGATGGATGCAATGATATCAGCAGGCGTGATGTTTTTGATCGGTTCAGGGACATAGGCGTTTCCTAGAACATTAATCTCTTTCTCACCCTCAACATCGTTCGGTGAGTAGATTTTAATGCTTTGAAGCGTTACATCCTCTTCAACCACGCCGCCGTAAGGGCTGATTGTCTTGAAGCCAACATTGTTCTCAAGCGCAGGGATGATCTTATCCAAAGTACGGCGGTCAAGAGTGACGCCTTTTTCTGCGATGATTTCTCCTGTTTCAGGATCCACCAATGTTTCTGCAAGCTTTTGCCCGAATAAACGGTTTTTAATATGAAGCTTTTTGTTGATTTTATAACGCCCTACATTTGCAAGGTCATAGCGCTTTGGATCAAAGAATCTTGATACCAAAAGGCTTTTTGCATTGTCAACTGTAGGCGGTTCGCCAGGACGGAGACGCTCATAAATTTCAAGAAGCGCTTTTTCCGTACTTTCCGTATTGTCTTTTTCAAGAGTATTACGGATATATTCGTTATCACCGATCAGATCAATGATTTCTTGATCAGAACCGAACCCTAATGCACGCAAAAGAACCGTAACAGGGAGCTTCCTCGTACGATCGATCCTTACATATACAACATCCTTGGCATCTGTTTCATACTCTAACCAGGCGCCGCGGTTAGGAATAACGGTTGCAGTGAACCCTTTCTTCCCGTTCTTATCAAGTTTCCCACTATAGTACACACTTGGTGAACGCACTAGCTGGGAAACGATAACCCTTTCAGCACCGTTTATGACAAACGTGCCAGTTTCTGTCATAAGCGGAAAATCGCCCATGAAGACATCCTGGTCCTTTACTTCACCTGTTTCCTTGTTTACAAGGCGGACCTTTACCCGCAATGGTGCAGAGTAAGTAACGTCTCTTTCTTTTGATTCTTCCACTGGATATTTCGGTTCGCCAAGACTGTAATCGATAAACTCTAACGATAAGTTACCAGTAAAGTCTTCAATCGGTGAAATGTCCTGGAACATTTCACGGAGGCCCTCATCAAGAAACCACTGATAGGAAGAGGTTTGAATTTCAATCAAATTCGGCAATTCCAAAACTTCACTGATGCGAGCATAACTTCTACGTTGGCGGTGTCGTCCATACTGAACTAGTTGACCTGTCAACTGATTCACCCCTCAAATCAAGCGTTATTATTCATCTATCCCTGTCTTGTCCATGAAGTTTCCTCCATTTCAAAAGACAAAAAGAAAAAGGGTTTTCACCTAAAAACCACATTTCCTGCAACGAACAATTATTTTGTTAGTTTTCCCTTTATGCCCAAAATTATACAACTTTCGATGAAAATAGCAATTGAAAAGGAAACTAATATATTGGCATTTTATAATATTAACATAGCGGTTTTCTCACGTCAACATTTAACAGATTTGAGAATAAAGTATCCTTTACTTTTCGCCTCAACCTCTACATCGCCAAAAAGTTCTTTCATTTTTTCCATCGCTGATGGAGCACCCTGTTTTTTTTGGATGACCACCCAGAGCTCTCCACCTTCAGCTAAACGCTGAAAACTTTGTTCGAATATATCGTGAACGATTTTTTTGCCGGCTCGGATCGGCGGGTTGGTGAGGATTGCATCGAATCCGTCTTCTTCCACTCCATTCAGCCGGTCACTTTCATAGATTTTCACATTGTCCACTTTATTTTCGGACGCGTTTTCTTTCGCAAGCATAATCGCTCTTTCATTGACATCCACCATGTGGACCATCGCTTCTGGATAGGCCCTGGCAATTGAAAGTCCGATCGGTCCATAGCCGCAGCCTACATCGAGAACCATCCCATCAGCTTTCTTTAGTTCGAAGGTATCGATCAATAATCTCGAACCAAAATCGACTTCCTTTTTCGAAAAAACGCCGCTGTCCGTCTTGAAACGGAAGGTGTTTCCCTTCAATTCGCTTTGCCATTTCACAGGATTGCTTTCAGTGCTGGGTTTGCGGGAGTAATAATGTTCAGTCAAAATCTCTCACCTCCACGGGGACTCATTTGAAGAATGCGATCGTGGATTGCATTGCTACTGCGGTATTATAAACTCTTTGTGATTAAAAAGCAAAAAATCGAAAAGCGGAAGCGCCTTGGTCAGACCCGACAAGCGCTGGAGGGCAGATCAGTGAAGTCGTTTTTTGACTTCATTGATCGGACCGAAGCGTCTCGAGGGGCTAGGCGCTGAAGCTAGACACTTCTCGGAGTTAAGGTCATTTAACTTGATTCACCCACAAAGATATAAAGCGAAAAAAAAGCCCGCTTTAGCAGCGAGCTTTTTATTGTAAGGTTGATTACTTAACTTCTACGTTAGCTCCAACTTCTTCAAGCTTAGCTTTGATTTCTTCAGCTTCTTCTTTAGAAACGCCTTCTTTAAGAGCTTTAGGAGCGTTGTCAACAACTTCCTTCGCTTCTTTAAGACCAAGACCTGTGATTTCACGAACAACTTTGATAACCTTGATCTTCTGGTCGCCAGCAGATGCAAGAACTACGTCAAACTCAGTTTTTTCTTCAGCAGCGCCGCCAGCAGCAGCTCCACCCATCATTGCTACTGGTGCAGCAGCAGTTACGCCGAATTCTTCTTCGATTGCTTTTACTAGATCGTTAAGTTCTAAAACAGTCATATTTTTAACTGCTTCAATGATTTGTTCTTGAGTCATGATTTGTTTCCTCCTAATAGGTTAGTTTTTTATTGTTAAACGGTAATTATTTTTAGCTTACGCGCCTTGCTCTTCTTTCTGTTCTGCAACAGCTTTTGCAGCAAGAGCAAGATTGCGGATTGGAGCTTGAAGTACGCTGAGTAGCATAGAAAGTAGACCTTCGCGAGATGGCAGATCTGCAAGTGCCTTGATTTCTTCTACTGTAACGATGTTGCCTTCAACTACGCCCGCCTTGATTTCAAGGGCTTCATGCTTCTTAGCGAATTCGTTAAGAATCTTAGCTGGTGCAACGACATCTTCAGTACTGAACGCGATTGCGTTAGGGCCTGTTAAAGATGCGTTTAAGTCAGCAAGTTCAGCAGCTTCTGCAGCACGGCGTGTCATAGAGTTTTTGTAAACCTTGAATTCAACACCAGCTTCACGAAGCTCTTTACGAAGTTCAGTTACTTCAGCAACTGAAAGTCCACGGTAATCAACGACGATAGTTGATTTACTTTCTTTAAGTTTGCCAGCAATCTCGTCAACGATTTGCTTTTTCACTTCGATAATTGCGCTCATCCTTACACCTCCTGTAGATTTCTGCATTTATACCGATCAAATAAAAACCTCCGCATCAAGGCAGACGCGGAGGAAGTATACAATAGCAAGTATGTTGCTCTATCGTATGACCTCGGCAGGATATTAAGCATTAAGCCCCTGCTGTCTGCGGTACAAATGTAATTCTATTTTCACAACAAGAAGAATTATATACAATCCTTCGTTGATTGTCAAATACTATTATTTTACAGTTGAAGGATCAACTTTAACGCCAGGTCCCATTGTAGTAGAGATCGTAACGTTCTTCATGTATGTTCCTTTAGCTGCAGCTGGCTTGACCTTCATCATTGTTTCGAAGATTGTGTTGAAGTTTTCAACAAGCTTGTTGTCTTCGAAAGAAACTTTTCCGATAGGTACGTGGATGTTACCAGACTTGTCAACGCGGTATTCTACTTTACCAGCCTTGATTTCGTTAACTGCTTTTGTTACATCAAAAGTAACTGTGCCAGTCTTAGGGTTTGGCATTAAGCCTTTAGGTCCCAATACGCGACCAAGCTTACCAACTTCACCCATCATGTCAGGCGTAGCAACGATTACGTCAAAGTCGAACCAGCCTTGCTGGATCTTGTTGATGTATTCTGCATCGCCAACATAGTCTGCACCAGCAGCTTCTGCTTCTTTTAATTTTTCGCCTTTAGCGAATACAAGAACGCGTTGAGTTTTACCAGTTCCGTTTGGAAGCACAACCGCTCCACGGATTTGCTGGTCAGCTTTCTTAGGGTCTACACCCAGACGGAAAGCAGCTTCAACAGTAGCGTCAAATTTAACTGTGCTTGTCTTTTTAGCAAGCTCAATTGCTTCAGCAGCTGTATATGCTTGAGAGCGATCTACAAGCTTAGCAGCTTCAAGATACTTTTTACCTTTTTTAGCCATTTTTAGTTCCTCCTGTATTGTGGTTTTAACGGAATAACCTCCCACTTTGAAAAGCGGAGACGCAATGGCACATAGGCCATACGTCGGAGCTAGACAACGAAAGCGGTGGCACCTTGACGGCACCAGAGCTTGAAAAGCGAAGGCGCCATAAAGGCGCCGTTTCAGACAAAAGGTTGCGGGTGAAATCTAATTCAGCTCCGCAACCCATTCATCCTCTGCAGCAGAAATTAGTCTTCGATATTGATTCCCATGCTGCGTGCAGTACCTTCAACCATGCGCATTGCTGCTTCAACGCTAGCTGCGTTCAGGTCAGGCATTTTCTGTTCAGCAATCTCACGTACTTTATCACGCTTGACTGTTGCTACTTTATTACGGTTTGGTTCACCAGAACCAGACTGGATTCCAGCTGCTACCTTCAAAAGAACTGCAGCAGGAGGAGTTTTCGTAATAAATGTAAATGAACGGTCTTCAAAAACCGTGATTTCAACCGGAATGATCAATCCAGCTTGATCAGCTGTACGAGCGTTAAATTCCTTACAGAATCCCATGATGTTAACACCGGCTTGACCTAGTGCAGGTCCAACTGGTGGTGCCGGATTGGCTTTGCCAGCAGGGATTTGCAATTTAACCATTTTAATTACTTTTTTAGCCACGAGACACACCTCCTTAAAGTCCGTGATGTGGTAATAGGGGATTTTCCCCTCCCACTCATAATAAAAAGTCTTTATATAAAATAAAGAACTTGACATATATCTGTCAATCGTCCAAGACATACTGACCTATGAAATATTAACACTTTTTAAAGTTGATTTCAAGTTATTTCAGATTATAATTTTTCAATCTGGGAAAATTCAAGCTCAACCGGAGTATCGCGCCCGAACATATTGACAAGAACTTTAAGCTTCGCTTTATCCTTATCGATCTCTTCGATTGTACCCGTGAAGTTCGCAAACGGCCCTTCGCTGACTTGTACTGTCTCGCCAAGTTCGAAGTTGACATCTACCTTCTTCTCTTCAACGCCCATGCGCTTAAGGATGAAAGTTACTTCTTCAGGCAGCAGCGGTGTAGGTTTTGATCCAGCACCTGCAGAGCCGACGAAGCCCGTTACGCCTGGCGTATTGCGGACAACATACCAGGAATCATCTGTCATGACCAACTCTACTAAAACATAGCCAGGGAAAGTCTTTCTCTTCACAACTTTCTTTTTCCCATTTTTGAAATCTGTTTCTTCTTCTTCAGGAACGATCACACGGAAGATCTTATCTTGCATGCCCATTGTTTCAACACGCTTTTCAAGATTCGTCTTGACCTTGTTCTCGTAGCCCGAGTAAGTATGCACTACATACCAATTCTTTTCCATTATCGAGGACTAAATCGTCCGTCCCTCCCCATTTCCAAATGCACTAGAAAAGCGTAAGTGCCTTGGTCAGCCCCGACAAGCGCTGGAGGGCCAGGCAGTGAAGTCGTTCTTTGACTTCATTGACTGGACCGAAGCGACCTCGAGGGGCTAGGCACTGGAGCTATACAACATCTAATGTAATGGTGAATTTTTTTCAAGCAAATAAAAAACCCGTTATCCGGGCTTTTAAACTTGTCCTGCGTTTATATTTTCCATTATACCATGAGTGTGCAGTGGTTATTCAAGAATTAAGCGAATCAATTCAGAAATACCAAGGTCTAACACTGCGAAGAACAGAGCAGCAAAAGCAACTGTAGACAGAACTGTAATCGTGTAGCGAGTCAGTTCCTTGCGTCTAGGCCAGCTGACCTTTCTCATTTCACGTCCAACTTCACTGAAAAACTTAGTGATGCGCTGCATTTTGTAACCTCCAACTTATCGGAATTCCATATGATGATCTATCTGAAAACCTTATTTCGTTTCCTTATGAACTGTATGGGCACCACAGTTGCTGCAGTACTTTTTCAGCTCCAGCCGTTCCGTTTGCGTTTGCTTGTTGCTCGTAGTGGAATAATTGCGGGACCCGCATTCCTGACAAGCAAGAGTCACTTTGTTGTTCATTGACATCTACACCCGCTTCAATAGGCGGAATTCTATGAAACCGCCATCTATTATATCTTTAAAAAGATAACACGGCTGATAGATTGTGTCAACAAGAGCTTTTGGGAGTAAAAGTCAGTTTTATGGCTATTTTTCGTCAATTTCGCCTATACTGACAGCTCTCTCAGTTCAAGATACCTTTCAAGCTTCCGCTTCACACGCTGAAGCGCGTTGTCGATGGATTTGACATGGCGATTCAGCTCTTCGGAAATTTCCTGATAGGATTGTCCGTCCAAATACAATGCGAGCACTTTTCGTTCAAGGTCACTCAGCAGCTCTGACATTTTCACTTCAATCTGGTCAAACTCTTCCTGATTGATAAATAACTCTTCGGGGTCCATCACTTTGGCTCCGGATAAAACATCCATCAGTGTCCTGTCCGATTCTTCATCATAAATCGGCTTGTCCAGGGAAACATAGGAGTTAAGCGGGATGTGTTTTTGCCTTGTGGCCGTCTTGATGGCCGTAATGATCTGACGGGTAATGCATAGTTCTGCAAATGCTTTGAATGATGTTAGCTTGTCCTCCCGGAAATCACGGATTGCTTTATATAGCCCGATCATTCCTTCCTGCACGATGTCCTCTTTATCTGCTCCAATCAGGAAATATGAACGTGCTTTCGCCCGAACAAAGTTCCTGTATTTGTGAATCAGAAAATCAAGTGCATCACTTTCTCCTCTGTGAACTGCTTCAACAATTTCTTCATCTTCCAGCAATAAATAAGCGTCATTTAAACGATTCCCGATGTCAGCACTCATTTCGATCCCCCCGCCCGCACATACAGTTAGAAATATTATACAGCAGGCTTTTTTAAGGCGTCAACAGGTCATTGCTCTCCTCTGCGCCATTTTTCAAAAATTTCTGCCACTTCTTTTGTAAGCGGAATCTTTGCACTTGGCTTCTTTTCCTGGATCACTTTCACGCTTTTTTCTATTTTTTTACTGATTAAATTTGTTTCATTAAGCAGCTCCCTTGCTGATTTCCGTAAGGCTCCCTGTCCAAAAATCGCCCATTGCTCGGTATAGTCTGAGGTGGCTACATGAATTTGCGTTTGGCGGTTGCTTAGTTCGATTGCCAGCCTTTCAATCCTTTCATCTGCCGTTTCATTTTCTTTTGTAAAAATTACATCCACTTTATAATTTTTATATTTCTTTTGTGTGCCTGATACAAAATAAGCGTCGAAAACAATGATGACGCGATAGCCGGTATAAGCCTGGTACTCAGCCATGATTTCCACCAGCCTGTCCCTGGCCGCTGAGAGTTCTTTCTTCTTGAGGCTGACCAGTTCCGGCCATGCGCCGATAATATTGTAGCCGTCAACAAGCAGGATATCCATTCCTATTCCCCTAGAGGTTGACGTTTGCGGTAAACTTCATACATCAAAAGCGCTGCGGCCACTGATGCATTCAAGGAAGTCACATGTCCAGCCATCGGCAGGCTCAATAGGAAATCACATTTATCCCGGATCAGCCTTCCCATGCCTTTTCCTTCGCTGCCAATTACCAGGCCCAAAGGTAATGTGCCATCCATTTGGCGATAATCCTGTTTCGCCGATGCATCGGTTCCGGCAATCCAGACACCGCGTTCCTTCAGTTCATCGATTGTCTGTGCCATATTCGTGACCCTCGCAACCGGGATATATTCGATTGCACCCGTAGATAGTTTTGCTACTGTAGACGTCAGTCCCACAGCTCTCCGCTTAGGAATGATAATTCCATGCGCTCCTGAAGCATCAGCTGTCCTCATGATTGATCCAAGATTGTGAGGGTCCTCAATTTCATCAAGGAGCAAAAAGAAAGGAGCCTCATTTTTCTTTTCCGCTGCCGCGAACAGATCATCTATCTCCGCATATTCGTAGGCTGCTACCTGGGCGATGACACCCTGGTGATTGCCATCAGCAAGCTGGTCGATCTTCTTTTTCGGGACGAATTGAACCATAACATTGGCTTCCCTTGCCATTCCGATGACCTGTTGCATTTGTCCGCTCTGGGAGCCTTCCGCAATCAGGATCTTGTTGATGTCACGATCTGATTTCAGTGCTTCGATGACTGGATTTTTGCCAATGATATAATCCTGGTTTTCGTTTTGCTCCCGCTCATGTTCAGGTTTTTGCCTTTGCTTCATGTCACGGCCAGCTGCGGGTTTCTGGACACGCTTTGTATCATGGTCCTGGTTCCTGGCTTGTTTTCTCTTTGGTTTGTCTTCCGGTTTCTGCGCCAGGTTCCGCGCAGGTTTCCGGTTTTTATCGTCATCCTGCTTCTGCCTGGTGTTCCGGTTCTGTTTTTGCTTTTGTCTCTGGCTCATCTGGAACCCTTCCTCCTATCTATTCTTCAGCGAGTGCAAATACTTTGGCAATCAGTTCTTCTATCCGTCTTTCATTCCCTGCCAGATGCAAAGAGCCGATCAAGGCCTCAAAGGCTGTACTGTAACGATATGTTTGGACATCGGTGTTTTTCGGGACTGAGCCTGATTTCGCATTGCGGCCCCGTCTGACAATGGCCATCTCATGTTCTGACAGCTCTTCCATTTCCATCAATTTATGGAGGTACTTCGCCTGTGATTTTGCTGAAACATAAGCGGTCGCTTCCTTGTGCAGCTGGTTCGGCCGCACCTTCCCGCTGTGCAGCAGGTGATGCCGGACATACAGTTCGTACACCGCATCACCCATATAAGCAAGCGCAAGGCTGTTCAATTGTTTTTCATCCACTCGTTTTTCGTAATGCAGCATCATTTAGCCTCTTTTCCATCTGATGCCCTGAGGAGTGTCCTCAATGATGATGTTCATTTCCTTCAGCTGGTCACGGATTTCATCTGCCAGCTGGAAGTTCCTTTCCTTCCGTGCCTGGGTCCTTTTTTCGATCAGTGCCTCGATTTCTTCATCCAACAGCTCTTCATCCTTCAGTGACAGACCGAGAACGCCGAATAAAGCTTCAAATTCATTGATGAATGACTGGATCACTACTGCAGAAGTATTCTTCTCCATCAGGTACAGATTGGACAGCTTCGATAGGTCGAACAATACGGACACACCATTTGCTGTATTGAAGTCATCGTCCATTTCCTTGATGAACTGACTGCGGAGCGCAGCGATTTTATCGAGCCATTCCTGATTGTTATCGGTCAATTCAGCACTTGCATCCATGCGGTGTTTCAGGTTCTGGTAGGAAGTCTTCAGGCGCTCGAAGGCAGCCTTCGTATTTTCAAGCAGCTCCTCGCTGTAGTTGATTGGATTGCGATAATGCACGGACAGCATGAAGAACCTTAACACCTGCGGATCATGCTGCTTGATGATTTCATGCACGGTGACAAAATTGCCAAGTGATTTGGACATCTTCTCATTATCGATATTGATATAACCATTATGCATCCAGTATCGGGCAAACGTCTTTCCTGTCAATGCCTCTGACTGGGCAATTTCATTTTCATGGTGTGGGAATGCAAGGTCCTGGCCTCCTGCATGGATATCGATCGTATCTCCCAGATATTCACGGGCCATTGCCGAGCACTCGATATGCCATCCCGGGCGGCCTTTGCCCCAAGGACTGTCCCAGGAAATCTCGCCTTCCTTTGCTGTTTTCCAAAGAACGAAATCAAGAGAGTCTTTCTTCTTCTCACCGACCTGGATCCTTGCTCCAACCTTCAGCTCTTCGATGGATTGATGGGAAAGCTTCCCGTATCCTTCGAATTCCCTCGTGCGGTAATAGACATCCCCGCCAGATTCATAGGCAAAGCCTTTCTCAATCAGGGCGCCGATGAATTCGATGATCAAATCCATTGTCTCGGTCACCCTTGGATGAGCATCGGCCTTTTTGCAGCCAAGTGCGTGGACATCCTCGAAATAAGCATTGATGAAACGCTGAGCAATGGTCGGTACATCTTCGCCGAGTTCGTTCGCGGCTTTGATAAGTTTATCATCGACATCTGTGAAATTAGAAATATATCTGACCTCGTAGCCGCGGAATTCAAGGTAGCGGCGCACCGTGTCGAAAACAATAGCCGGACGGGCATTTCCGATGTGGATATAGTTATAGACGGTAGGTCCGCAGACATACATCTTCACTTTTCCCTCTTCCAGTGGGATAAACTCTTCTTTATTGCGGGTAAGTGTATTATAAATTTTGATTCCCATTTCCCATGCCCCTTCCTTGTTTCACAACTTCAATCTCTTCTTGTAATTTCACTAGTTCAAGTTCTTTTCTTAGTTTAACCAGTTCCTTTTCGATCTCCTGGCAGCGGTCAGAAACAGGGTCCGGCAAATCGCGATGATTGAAGTCCTTTTTGACCCTGACGCCATCCTGGATGACGATTTTTCCCGGAATGCCGACCACAGTAGAGTTCGGCGGCACATCCTTCAGGACAACCGACCCTGCCCCGACTTTAGAATTCTCCCCAATCGTGATCGAACCTAAAACCTTCGCGCCAGTCGCAATCAACGCATTGTCCATCACCGTTGGATGGCGCTTGCCTTTTTCCTTGCCGGTCCCTCCGAGGGTAACCCCCTGGAACACCGTCACATTATCACCGATTTCACAAGTTTCGCCGATGACGACGCCCATCCCGTGATCGATGAAAAACCTTCTGCCAATCTTTGCTCCCGGATGGATTTCAACCCCCGTAAAAAAGCGGCTGATCTGCGAGATGGCCCTTGCGATAAAATAAAACTTGCGCTTATAGAAAGCATGTGCCAAACGATGAGACCAGATCGCATGCAATCCAGCATATGTCAAAATCACTTCCAGCGCGCTTCTCGCAGAAGGATCTTGTTCAAACACAACTTCTATATCTTCCTTCATCATTTTAAACATGTTGAAACCCTCCTTCTTTTAAAAACTGATAGGGAATTTGCTCATTTGTGAGCACCTTTAGAGCGGAGATTTGGTTATAGCCCAATTGTTTTGGATGTATGTGACCGAAATCTTGATCCTCTGGCTTTTCCGGGCACATATCAATGTTTTATATGCCCCGTTTCCACCCTTTGCCCTGAGACCGGGCATATATCCATGTTTTATGTGCCCCGTTTTCATCCCTTTGCCTGAAACCGGGAACATATCCGTGTTTTATGTGCCCCGTTTTCATCCCTTTGCCTGAGATCGGGTACATATCGGTGCTTTATGTGCCCCGTTTCCACCCCTTGCCCTGAGACCGGGCACATATCCGTGATTATCTGACCGGTAAGTGGCCACTCAGACTATTCCCGGAGTACACCATATAAAAAAGCGCCCCTGTCGTAAACGACAGAGACGCTTTGTATGCGCGGTTCCACTCTGTTTAGGCCGCCTTCAAATCCTGGCATGGCCTCAACTTCCGCCTGTTAACGGGAGGTCCCGCCCAATACTACTATGGCTATGTTTGCCTTTTCGCACAGGGACTCTGAGGCGCATTTCAAAAAATGAGGGGCCTGAACCACTTTCAGCCGGTGATGGTTCTCTCTAATAAGCGTCATTCTTCTACTTTTCCTCTTCAACACTTTGGTTTTATAGAATTACTCTTACTATATTACATTTTTGAAATTCTGTTAACTAAAAGAGCTTAAAAAAGTTATTAGCCCAAAAGTTTCTGGATTCTTTCCTTGACCTTGTCTTTCCCGATCAATTCCATCGCAAGCATCAGGTCCGGTCCATGTGTCTGGCCTGTCGCAGCCGCACGAATCGGCATGAAAAGCTTCTGGCCTTTATGGCCGGTACCTTTTTGGACCGCCTTCACCGCTGCCTTGATTCCATCCGCCTTGAATTCTTCAAGCTGCTCGATTTCTCCAAGGAATGCTTTCAGCACTTCAGGAACCTGTTCGCCTGCAAGAACTTCTTTTGCTTCTTCATCATAGTTTACCTCATCGCGGAAAAATAAATCCGACATCTCGACGATTTCCGCTCCGAAGCTCATTTTATCATGATACAGGGAGATGAGGTTGCGTACCCATGCTTCCTCTTCTGCACTACGATTCTCGCTGACCTTTCCAGCTTTGACGAGGTGCGGCAGTGCAAGCTCGAAAACCCTGTCAAGATCTGCTTTTTTCATATATTGATTGTTCATCCAGGCAAGCTTCTGCTGGTCAAAGAGAGCCGGAGATTTTGAAAGTCTGGCAGGGTCGAAAATCTCGATGAACTCATCCTTTGAATAAATCTCTTCTTCACCTGATGGAGACCATCCAAGCAGGGTAATGAAGTTGAACAGTGCCTCAGGCAAATAGCCAAGCTCCTCGTACTGCTCGATGAACTGGATAATGGACTCGTCACGCTTGCTCAGCTTTTTGCGGCTTTCGTTGACAATCAGCGTCATATGGCCAAACACAGGCGGCTCCCAGCCAAGCGCTTCATAAATCACAAGCTGCTTCGGTGTATTGGAGATATGGTCATCCCCGCGAAGAACGTGGGAAATCTTCATTAAATGATCATCCATGACAACCGCATAGTTGTAAGTAGGCGTGCCATCCTTCTTGACGATGACAAAGTCACCCATTCCGTCTGATTCAAAGCTCACGTCGCCTTTTACCATATCATCGAACTTCAGGATCTGGCCTGCAGGCACTTTGAAGCGAAGACTTGGCTGGAGTCCTTCCTGTTCAAACTGCTCGCGCTGTTCTGGCGTCAGGTTGCGGCAGCGCCCTGAATAATGTGGAGTCTCATTGCGTGCAGCCTGCTCCTCGCGCTCAGCCTCTAGCTCTTCCTCGGTGCAATAGCACTTGTAGGCATGACCTTTATCAAGAAGCTCCTGATTATATTGCTCATATATGTGGTTACGCTCTGACTGGCGGTATGGTCCATATTCGCCGCCAACATCGACGCTCTCGTCCCAGTCGATTCCAAGCCACTGAAGATACTTCAATTGGCTCTGCTCTCCGCCTTCGATATTGCGTTTTTTATCTGTATCTTCAATACGGATAATGAACTTTCCGCCTCTGTTGCGTGCGAATAGATAATTGAATAATGCTGTACGGGCATTCCCGATATGTAAATGTCCAGTCGGACTCGGTGCGTAACGCACCCGGATATCTGCTGACATAGTGAATCCTCCTCTAATATAGCTGTCCATTATTGTATCACTATCAATATATAAAGCGGAAGTAGCACCGAATTTATTTCTCTGTCTGCTTCAGCAATACGGTTGCCTGGGAAGCAATCCCTTCACCTCGGCCCGGGAATCCAAGCTTTTCTGTTGTCGTCGCCTTGACGTTCACCTGATCCGGTTCCCCCTCAAGCAATCCCGCGATCCTCTCGCGCATCGCTTCAATATGCGGGGCCATCTTTGGCTGCTGGGCGATGATCGTGCAGTCGATGTTGACGAGTTCATAGCCTTTTCCCTTCACAATCTTCCATACATGCTCAAGCAATTTTGCCGAATCGGCGTCCTTGAATTCTGGGTCCGTATCCGGGAAATGCCGGCCGATATCTCCTTCGCCAATTGCCCCCAGGCATGCATCTGCTACCGTATGTAAAAGTACGTCAGCATCCGAGTGGCCAAGCAGCCCTTTTTCATATGGAATCGTGATTCCGCCGATGATCAGCGGGCGTCCTTCCGTCAGTTGATGCACATCAAAACCTTGTCCAATTCGAAACATAGTGAATTACTCCTTTAAAAGTGCTGTTTTTTCCATTCTATTTTCAAACACCGGATTCATTCCGTTTGCGCAGAATGGCCTCGGCAAAATATAAATCTTCTGGTGTTGTCAGCTTTATATTATCATAGTCTCCTTCTATGATGCTCACTGGATGGGGGATACGTTCAACCAGGCTTGATTCATCTGTCCCGATGAACTGTTCCCTCGCTGCCTTGTTATGCGCTTCGAGCAAAACAGAGACGCGAAAAGCCTGGGGAGTCTGGACGGACCACAGACTGGAGCGTTCGACTGTTTCAGAAACCTGATTGTTGGCCGCTTTCTTGATTGTATCTTTTACAGGAACAGCTACGATTGCCCCGCCATCCTTGCTTGCCGCATCCACGAGCTTGTGGATGGTCTCAATTTTGATGAATGGGCGTGCGGCATCATGCACAAGCACGATCCCATCCAGGGAACTTACGGCCATCAGCCCGTTGTATACACTGTCCTGCCTTTCCTTTCCGCCGGTGACAAGTGAAGATACCTTATGTATACCATACTCATTCAATAAAGATTTAAACTCTTGCTCATCATCGGGATGAATTGCAAGAATGATGCCCGTGCATTCGGGATCAGCTTCGAACACCTTTAGCGTGTGGATGAGGATTGGGGTTGCTTTGAGCGTCAGCAGCAGCTTATTTTTCCCTGCTCCCATCCTCTTGCCCTGACCTGCAGCAGGAATAATGACCTGATAAGGCATAAAGAAAACTCCTATCTATTTTGAAAAGCGCAAGCGCCATGGTCAGCCCCGACAAGCGCTGCCCTCCTAAAAACGCCACGTCCTGTGGCTGGCGGGTCTAGCACATCGTGTGCCACGGAGGGCCGCCCGATGAAGTCGTTCTTTGACTTCATCGGGCGGACTGAAACCGAAATGTGCAGCCGACTGCCCAGAAACACAGAAACTGGAGACTCCGTCAAAGAAGCGCTTTTTGCTTCTGTTGGCGGAGTTGAAGTTTCGGAGTTTCTAGGAGGCGCAACTAGACATGCGACTCGAGGGGCTAGGCGCTGGAGCTAGACATTTTTCAATTTTTCGAAGTGAAATACATATAAAGGGGCAGCCGAAGCCCTGCTTCATGCCTTCAAGGAACCGGTGAAGGAAGCGGGGATCAACTGCCCATAAAGGCTTTTTTCGTCATGTAAAAATCAACTGATTACGCTTTTTTCCACGAGTTTGGGTTTCGCGAAAATCATTCTTCCTGCAGATGTCTGCAGCACACTTGTCACGAGCACATCAATGCGTTTTCCAATATAATCGCGGCCTTCTTCGACAACGATCATGGTGCCATCATCAAGATAGGCGATGCCCTGGTTATGCTCTTTTCCATCCTTGATGACCTGAATGTTCAGCTCTTCTCCAGGAAGGACGACTGGTTTGACCGCATTGGCAAGATCGTTGATATTCAATACGGCCACCTTTTGCAATTCACAGACTTTGTTCAGGTTGAAATCATTCGTGACGACAACGCCATTTGTCAGCTTGGCCAGTTTCACCAGCTTGCTGTCGACTTCCTGGATATCATCAAAATCACCTTCATAAATTTCAACATTGATCTTAAGTTCCTTTTGAATGCGATTAAGGATGTCCAATCCGCGTCGGCCGCGATTGCGCTTCAACACATCGGATGAATCTGCGATATGCTGCAATTCTTCGAGGACAAATTGCGGGATTACAATTGTTCCTTCAAGGAATCCAGTCTGGCAGATGTCAGCAACCCTTCCGTCAATAATCACGCTGGTATCGAGAATTTTCCATTCTCTTGGACGTTCTTCTTTTTCCGTCTCTTCTTCAGCACCCTTTTTCTTCGACCTTGAAAATAAACCAAGCAGCTCATCACGTTTTTTGAAGCCGACCTGGAATCCCAGGTAACCAAATAAAAGTGTCAAAAGTGTCGGGGCAACAGTATTCACGACTGGCACCTGGATGGCATTCAATGCAAAACCAACCAAAAACGCCACGAGCAAACCAAAGAAAAGCCCGACACTGCCGAATAGGACATCCGTGATTGGTGCCTTGATCAGCGATTCTTCAGCCCACTTCACAAAATTGGTCACAGGATCGACGGCCCAAAAAGTAAGAAGATAAAAAATAAGTGCGCCCAAAACAGCAGTAACATAAGGATTATTGATGAGAGTCATATCTCCCGCGTTCATCAATGATAATAAATCAGGAATTAAGAATATACCAAGCGTTCCCCCAATGATCAGGAAGCAGGCTTGAATGATACGTCTTAACATCCTTTCACCTCCTTTTACTCATTATAAACAACTTCTAAAATTTGAAACCCTGCATATTGAAAACATTTTCGTTTTCAATCCATTTAATATACCCAAAGATTTATACGTTTCAACCTATGAAAAAGTTACGTTATTTGGCCAACATTTTTAATAGAAGCCGTTGTTAAAATATTCCTCTGAACAAAATAGTTAGCCAATATCCCTATAGGAGTAATCTCTTCTTTAAATTAGCACCGGCAAATGCGAGTGTCAATTAATAGGAAACCGCCAATGTGGTGCATTACATTTGGCGGTCTGCCATCAGCTGGTCCCTGATCAGTTTGAACCCTTCTTTGATTTTCCGCGCCCTTACTTCACCGATTCCCTCGACATCGTCCAGTTCTTCGACTGATGCGGAGATCATATTGGTAAATTTCCCAAATCGATTGACCAGATTTTCGGTGATGATCATCGGCAGCCGCGGAATTTTATTGAGCATCCGATATCCCCTTGGACAGATGAATTCGTCCATGTGCACATATCCCTGGTATCCGAGCAGTTTCAGGATGGTAGAATCCTCTATGACTCCCGACTTCGACAAGTCCTGGAACCTGGCCATCACATCCTCGGCCTTCATATCGTTTTCTGCAGAGTAATCCTTGATCACAAGCAGTGCCTCTCGTTCCATCTCAGATAACAGCTCCTGCATTTGCAGGCGAATCAGCCGCCCCTCCATGCCAAGCTCACTTAAGTATGTAAACAGCTCTGTCTTGATCCTCAGCACCATTTCGAAACGGTGGATGACCTGCAGCAAATCATTATAGGTGACAAGATTCTCGAATTCTAGGATTCCCAGATTGGTAATGCTCTGCTCGAGAACCACTTTGTATTTTTCGAGTGTCTGGATCGCCTGGTTGGCCTTTGTTAAAATGACGCCAATATCCTTCAGGGCATAACGAAGGTTTCCCTGGTAAAGGGTGATGACATTCCTCCGCTGGGAAATCGCAATGACCAGAGCCTTTGTCTGTCTAGCCACGCGTTCCGCTGTCCTGTGGCGCATCCCGGTTTCAGTTGACGGGACACCTGTATCGGGGGCAAGCTGGGCGTTGGCGAACAATATTTTACTGCCTGTATCATTAAGAATGATGGCGCCATCCATTTTCGCCAGTTCATAGAGAAAGCTCGGACTGAACCTGCAGTTAATCTCAAACCCGCCGTCCACGAGGTTTTTCACCTTCTCATTGTAGCCAAAAACAATCAGCCCGCCAGTATTGGCACGGAGAACATTATCGATTCCGTCCCTCAGCGGCGTACCGGGAGCGATAAACCGGAGGATTTCACCCAGCGCTTTTTCTTCAAGCTCCTTTTGTTCCAATCCATCAACCTCCTAAGGTGACTTTAAGTGCATGGCTGACAGATGATACACCAATCAACTCGACTCCCTGTGGAGGAGTCCATCCGCCAAGATTATTTTCTGGTAAAATAATTCTTTCGAAGCCCAGCTTGGCTGCTTCCTGAACACGCTGCTCGATCCTTGATACCCTTCGGACTTCCCCCGTGAGGCCAACCTCACCGATGATGCAATCAGAAGCACGAGTTGGCTTATCCCTGAAACTCGATGCGATGCTCACCGCTACAGCAAGGTCGATTGCCGGTTCATCCAGCTTCACCCCGCCGGCCACCTTCAAATACGCATCCTGATTGGCCAGAAGCAAACCGACGCGCTTTTCCAGCACCGCCATCAAAAGCGACACCCGATTATGGTCAATCCCGGTAGCCATCCTCCGAGGATTTCCAAAACTCGTCGGTGAAATCAGCGCCTGGATTTCAACCAGGACCGGCCGAGTTCCTTCCATCGAAGCGACAACCGTCGAACCGGAAGCACCCTGTGACCTTTCTTCCAAAAAGATCTCCGAAGGGTTCGCCACTTCCTCAAGGCCTGCTTCTTTCATCTCGAAAATGCCCATCTCATTCGTCGAGCCAAAACGGTTTTTCACCGCCCTGAGAATCCTGTATGTATGGTGCCTTTCTCCCTCAAAATAAAGAACGGTATCCACCATATGCTCAAGCAGCCTTGGACCGGCAATCGAACCTTCCTTCGTCACATGTCCGACGATGAAGATGGCGATGCCTTTTGTCTTCGCGATGCGCATCAGTTCCGCCGTACATTCCCTTACCTGCGACACGCTTCCCGGCGCAGAGGTAACTTCCGGATGGAAAATCGTCTGGATGGAATCGACGATGACAAAATCCGGATTGCTGTTTTCGATTGTCAGGCTGATTTCCTGCAGATTCGTTTCTGAATAGACAAAGAGATTGTCAGATGTGACTCCAAGCCTGTCAGCGCGCAGCTTCGTCTGCCTCATGGATTCCTCACCTGAAATATAAAGGACAGAATGAGCCTTTTTCGCCAGTTGATAGGATACCTGGAGCAAGAGTGTCGATTTTCCGATACCCGGATCTCCGCCGATCAAGACAAGTGATCCCCTGACAACGCCTCCGCCAAGCACGCGGTTCAATTCGTTGAGGTCCGTCTTAACCCTCGGTTCACTGACTGTTTCAATTGTAGTGATTGGTGTCGCCTTTGCCGCAATAGTGGTATTTCCTGTGTTTGCAAAAGCCCCCCTTCTTGTCGATCCAGTGCTTTCCACTTCCTCGACCATCTTATTCCATTGTCCGCAGCCCGGACATTTCCCCATCCATTTCGGAGATTCATAGCCGCATTCCTGGCACATGAATTTCGTTTTTCTTTTAGCCATTTTCTTAGCCTCTCAGTATAAATGTAGTTATCTATATAATAATGCTTAACAAGCAATAAAAGAAATGATAGCGGTTGGAGGATATATGTAATTTTCCAATGTTCTTTTCAGCAAGGCCAAAGCACATATCCTGTTGTTTATTTTTTTGCTGCTAATCAAACAGCCATATTGAAAAAAGGGGTACACGCATTTAAGTACGTATACCCCTTGAGTTTCACATGTTAAGCAATATTAGGACTTTGCGGATCCTTCCGGAGTCTTGACGACGAACTTCCCTTCTTCGACATCAATGACGACATTTTGCCCGGTAAGGACTGTTCCTTTCAGCAATTCTTCCGACAGCTGGTCTTCGATATGCTTCTGGATTGCCCTGCGCAATGGACGGGCTCCGTATTCCGGATCATAACCTTCTTCAGAAATCTTGTCTTTCGCCGCATCTGTGAGTTCAAGAGTGATTTCCTGTTCCCTCAAACGCTTCACAAGCTGATCGGACATCAGTGTCACGATTTCTTTCAGATGCGGTTTTTCAAGAGCATGGAACACGATAATTTCATCGATACGGTTCAGGAATTCCGGACGGAAGGCTTTTTTCAGCTCCTCCATGACTTTGCCCTTCATATCCTTGTAATCCTGTTCCCCATCCTGGATATTGAAACCGACATATTTATTGCGCTTCAATGCTTCAGCACCGACATTGGATGTCAGGATCATGATCGTATTGCGGAAATCGACTGTGCGTCCTTTAGAATCTGTCAAGCGTCCATCCTCAAGGACCTGCAGCAGAATATTGAACACATCTGGATGTGCTTTTTCAATTTCATCAAGCAGGATGACGGAATATGGCTTCCTGCGGACCTTTTCAGTCAGCTGGCCGCCTTCATCATATCCTACATAGCCTGGAGGCGAACCGACCAGACGAGATGTTGAATGCTTCTCCATATACTCGGACATATCGACGCGGATCATCGCATCCTCATCGCCAAACATGGACTCGGCAAGCGCCCTCGCCAATTCCGTTTTACCAACACCTGTCGGCCCAAGGAAGATGAATGAACCAATCGGGCGCTTAGGATCCTTCAAGCCTGCACGTGCACGTCTAACAGCCTTTGATACAGCCTTGACTGCCTCATCCTGTCCAATCACGCGTGAGTGTAGGATTTCCTCAAGATTCAACAGCTTATCTGTTTCAGTTTGTGCCAGCTTCGAAACAGGGATATTCGTCCAGCTGGAGACAACATTCGCGATGTCTTCCACTGTAACCTCACTGTTTTCCTTGCCTTGCTTTTCTTTCCAAGTCTTCTTCGTATTCTCAAGCTGCTCGCGCAGGCGTTGTTCTGTATCCCGTAAGGATGCCGCTTTTTCAAACTCCTGGCTTTGGACTGAAGCATCCTTTTCCTTGCGCACTTCCTCAAGCTTCACTTCAAGCTCCTTGAGGTTTGGAGGAGTTGTATAAGAGCGAAGACGGACCTTTGAACCTGCTTCATCAATCAGGTCAATCGCTTTATCCGGAAGGAAACGGTCTGAAATATAACGGTCAGACAGTTTTACCGCCGCTTCGATTGCCTCGTCTGTGATCGATACTCTATGGTGAGCTTCATAGCGGTCACGAAGCCCTTTTAAAATCTGGACAGATTCCTCTGCAGTTGGCTCATCCACTGTGATTGGCTGGAAGCGCCGTTCCAGCGCAGCATCTTTTTCGATATATTTACGGTATTCATCCAATGTCGTCGCCCCGATACATTGCAGCTCACCGCGGGCAAGTGATGGCTTCAGGATATTGGATGCATCGATCGCACCCTCTGCTCCGCCGGCACCGATCAACGTGTGAAGCTCATCGATGAAAAGGATGATATTCCCGGCCTGGCGGATTTCATCCATGACCTTTTTCAGACGGTCCTCAAATTCACCGCGGTATTTAGTGCCCGCAACAACTGTACCCATATCAAGAGTCATAACACGCTTGTCACGAAGGATTTCAGGCACTTCATTATTGACGATTTGCTGTGCCAGGCCTTCAGCGATCGCCGTTTTTCCGACACCCGGCTCCCCGATCAGGACAGGGTTGTTCTTTGTCCGGCGGCTCAGCACTTCAATGACACGCTGGATTTCCTTGCTTCGGCCGATGACCGGATCAAGGCTGCCTTCCCTTGCGATGGCTGTCAAATCCCTTGCCAGACTATCAAGAGTCGGAGTATTGGCATTTGCCGTACCGCCTCCCTGATGGCCGGACGTTTCATTGCTGCCAAGCAGCTGAAGGACCTGCTGGCGCGCTTTATTCAGACTGACACCAAGATTGTTCAACACCCTGGCTGCAACGCCCTCTCCCTCACGAATCAAGCCAAGAAGGATATGCTCTGTGCCTACATAGGAATGACCAAGCTTTCTCGCTTCATCCATGGAAAGTTCAATCACCTTCTTGGCTCTAGGAGTATAGTGGATTGTCTGGGATGTTTCCTGGCCGCGGCCAATCAGATTTTCCACTTCCTTCTGGATCTTCTCTGCGCCAAGGCCGAGACCATAAAGCGCCTTAGCTGCTATGCCCTCACCTTCACGCACAAGGCCAAGTAAGATGTGTTCTGTACCGATATTGTTATGTCCAAGGCGGATTGCCTCTTCCTGTGCGAGTGCCAATACTTTTTGTGCTCTCTCTGTAAATCGTCCAAACATCATAAGATCATCCTCCTGACTCGTCTTTTGTTTCCATTTTCAGTCGTTCTCTTATTAAAGCAGCTCTGCGGATATCCCGCTCATTCGGTCTTAACGGCCCTCCCGCATATTGCTGCAAAAAACCCGGCTGAGTCAAAATCATTAATTCATTCAAAATTGATTTCGATATATTCTTTATATAACCCATATCTATTCCAAGCCTTAAATCAGACAGGCATCGTGCAGCTTCCTTTGTCTCGATGATCCTGCTGTTGGCAAGCGTCCCGTAAGAGCGAAACACTCTGTCTTCTAATTGTATGTTCGAAGTCTTCGCTAATGCTTCCCGCGCCGACCTTTCCTGAGATATTATCTGGCCGACGACACTTTTCAAATCATCCACGATATCATCTTCCGATTTTCCAAGCGTGATCTGGTTCGATATTTGAAAGATATTGCCCAGTGCTTCACTGCCCTCACCGTAAATACCTCTTACCACCAAACCCAGCTGGTTAATCGCCGGGACAATCCGGTTCATTTGCTGAGTCAGAACGAGGCCCGGCAGGTGCATCATCACCGATGCCCTCAGGCCAGTTCCTGCATTCGTCGGGCAGCTGGTCAGATAGCCAAATTTTTCATCAAAAGCATAGTTCACATACTCTTCAAGCCAGTCATCGATTTCATTGGCAGCCTTTAAAGCTTCAGTTAACTGGAAGCCCGGGAATAAACATTGAATCCTTATATGATCCTCTTCATTGATCATGATGCTAATTTCTTCATTACCCGACAAGAGCACTGCACCATGAACAGCGTTTTCCGCTAAATGCGGGCTGATTAAATGCTTCTCGACCAAAACCCGTTTCTTCATAGGTGGTATCTCATCCATTTTGATCATTTCCAGCTGTCCAAAGCCAGCTGCAGAAGTTTGGCTGGCACGCTCCATGATCGTGCCGATGACCGCCTCTGCCTCTCCATCGGTGAACAAGGTGGGAAAGTTATATTCATCAAGATTTCTTGCAAAACGGATGCGAGAGCTTAGGACAATATCTGAATCAGGACCATCATCACTCATCCAGGAGCTGACAGCCTGATTGATGAACTTCTCCAATGACAAGGCTACTCCCCTCCCTCTTGACCTGCTGACAATTTCCTTTCGAGTTCCCTTATCTGGTCCCTCGTCCCGGCAGCTTGCTCAAATTCTTCCTCAGAAATTTGGTGCTTTAGGGTCTGCTTAAGATGATCGATTGTCTTCCTTAAATGAAGGTCACCGCCGATCCTTTTCGGTATTTTTCCATTGTGCATGGAATTTCCGCTATGGAGTCTCCTGACAATTGGCGTCAATTGCTCCCGAAAAGCATCATAGCAGGTCGCACAGCCAAACCGGCCTACTTTTACAAACTGCGGAAATGTCATCGAGCACTGAGGGCACTGAGCAACTTGCTCAGTCTCAAAAGCTTCCTTTTTTTGTTCAAAAGCAGGCTCCATATTCAATAAACCGGCCAGCAAGCTATTGATCGAAAAAGCAGGGCCATTGCTCATCATGAACAAGTCACCTTTTTCCTGTGCACACTTTTCGCACAAGTGCAGTTCCGACTTTTCCCCATTTGAGTAATTCGTGAAGTGCAGCGTTGCCGGCCTTTGATTGCACTGTTGGCAAATCAATGCCCTCACCTCTTTGTCTGCTTTGGTATTATTTATACTTCAATGCCATCAGCATCGCCTTCAACATTCTCGCTCTCAGCTCATCCCGCTGCGGCAGCTCGATATACAGGACAGACCTGTCGAGTACACTCAGCATGATTTTTGCTTCACGGTCTGTGACTACATCTTCCTCAACAAGCCGGTAGATGACATCTTCAGCACTGCTTTGCGAAATTCTCGTCCGAATCAAAGACAGTAAATCATCAATCAAGTGTGCATGATCATAAGCCTGGACTTTGATGATCCGGATGTAGCCGCCGCCACCCCGTTTGCTCTCAACAAGATAGCCTCTTTCAATCGTGAATCTTGTATTGATAACATAATTGATCTGGGACGGCACGCATTGAAATTTATCGGCGATTTCACTTCGTTTGATTTCCAAAATGTCTTTATCGCTCATTTCCAAAACCTGCTTAAGGTAATTCTCAATGATGTCCGATATATTCCTCACTAAACCTCCCCCAATCTGACTTTGACTATATTTGACATTAATTATACAAAAAAATATTTTTTGTTGCAATCAATGCATCTTGTATTATTTTCGCCAAAATTATGTATGCCAAAACATGCCAATGAGGGGTGTGTTGGTTATTATACCCATTTCAGAGGGGGCGGAAACTTGTAATGAGAAAAGGAAATGAGATTTTTCGTAACATTATATGGGCAGGCGGAATCAATAGTGACTCTATCCGTGAGATAACTGGAGGGTGGTATTTGCTTGTGGGAAAAAGAGGATTTGGTGCTGATTCTAGGGTTATTTCATATCAAGCTAGGCGTTTTTGTTTGAAGATGTTTGCCAAATGAGTAGTTTTTACGGTAAAAGTGTACCTAAGAGTTCTTTTACGAGGATCCATTCAGAATTTTATTGGCGATTTTTTGATTTTATCGACCACATTTTCGAATTTATCGGCGGATTTACAAATATATCGACCAAATCCAGAGATATATCGACCACTTTGACAAAGATATCAACCAACCTGGCTAAACGGAAAAATTCTGCTGCTCATGAAAATTTGATCAAAACACAAAAAAAGAACAGCCATTCAGCTGTTCTTTCGTGTGCCCGGCGGCGTCCTACTCTCACAGGGGGAAACCCCCAACTACCATCGGCGCTGAGAAGCTTAACTTCCGTGTTC
>NZ_VEEP01000150.1 GCF_007678455.1 Cytobacillus oceanisediminis 2691
CCAATCACCTTCACTCTTTCATTTTTATCCTCAATCTTCCCCTTTCCTCCTTCCTCCACCTCACTTTCTCCACAGCAACTACCCCTCATCTCTCACCAAACAACACACACATCTTCTTTCAACACTCACAATTTCCCTCATTCTTCATCTCCCTCCAACCTTCCTCAATCCACTTTCTCCTTTGCATCCGAAACCTGCACTTGCTTGCCAACCACCCTCATCTTCAAATCACTCATTTCCCAAACAACTCTATCCTTCCAGCTACAATTCCACTTTTTAACCTCTGTCAGCCTT
>NZ_VEEP01000151.1 GCF_007678455.1 Cytobacillus oceanisediminis 2691
ACCCCCAACTACCATCGGCGCTGAGAAGCTTAACTTCCGTGTTCGGTATGGGAACGGGTGTGACCTTCTCGCCATCGTCACCAGACAATTTTTCAAGACAATATCTATTATACTGTCTTTAGTGCATTTTGCAAGAGAAATTTTAAAGATATTTCACTTAGTAAAAATCTTTATTCCCTCAAAACTAGATAATGTGTAAGAAGAAAACAAGAGAAACGAATGATCAATTTGGTTAAGTCCTCGAACGATTAGTATCAGTCAGCTCCACACGTCACCGCGCTTCCACCTCTGAC
>NZ_VEEP01000152.1 GCF_007678455.1 Cytobacillus oceanisediminis 2691
TAAATGGACTTGATTTGTTTCTTTACTAAAATTTTGAAAAAGAAATAAGTTTACGTGGATTGGGGTAATATGGAGAGAAAGAGGAGGAAAGAAGGTTTGTGCTGGAGGATGGAGAGTATTTAAGTAAAGAAGTGGTGTATAGGTTGGTTGGGGAGGTTTAAGTAAGTAGTGTGTGGGAAGTTTGGGAGAGGATTTAAAAGTATGGAAATGGGTATTGAAGTTAGGAGGAGGTTGATATGTGAGAATTTGGAGCTTGTGGGGATAATTAAGTGGGTGGGGTAGAATGGAAGGAA
>NZ_VEEP01000153.1 GCF_007678455.1 Cytobacillus oceanisediminis 2691
GTGGGGGCATGAGAGCTGAGGGGAAATAGAGCAGTGGGGGATATTTTGGATGGAGGGGACATAGGTGTTTTGAAAGTGGTGAGGAAGGAAGTTTAGTTTGTGTTGGTTGCGTTGAAGTGGGATAGGTTGATGAGGAAGGGGGTGGAGTTTAAGGAAGGATTGAGTGGATAGATATGGGTGGAGTAGAGCGGGGGTGGGGTGAGAATGTGGTAGTGAATGGATATGTTGTTCAATTTTGAAGAAAAGGGGAGGATCGTGAAGGTGGTTGACGATTTGGTTGGGGGAGTGGAAGG
>NZ_VEEP01000154.1 GCF_007678455.1 Cytobacillus oceanisediminis 2691
ATTCTTTTTCAACCTTCCCCACCTCTTTATTCCCTCAATCAACAATCACCACCCCACAATCCTTCAAAACCTCCATCATCAGCCCCCCCTCATCCCTCCCATATTCAACATAATAACCCCCCCCTTTCAAACCCTCTTTTTTCACCACCCCTTCCCTTCATAATCTTTCACCCCCACCCAACATTTTCCCCCCCTCTCTTTTTTTGACACCTCCCAAAAACTCATACACCCTTACTCCCATCCACGTACTCAAGCTGCCCAAAGTCCCCCCTTTATCGAAGGGAAGGAGCATC
>NZ_VEEP01000155.1 GCF_007678455.1 Cytobacillus oceanisediminis 2691
CAACCTTATCCTAATCACTCCCCCTCCAATCACCATGTTCCTTCCTTTCACTTTTACATCTTTCAACTACTCTATCCATCTTCACTTCCCTTTCATCCTTATCTTTCTGCTTCCCCCTCTCATTTATCTATCCACCTATCAAATCCAGCAAAAAACAAAACCAACCTATATCATCAGCTCTCCTATTACACTTCCCACACTCCGTCTTTTCACAGCACTCTTTTATCTTCCATATCACCATTTCCACCTCACCCAGCATACCCACTCTTTTCAAATCACACCCATCTACGGC
>NZ_VEEP01000156.1 GCF_007678455.1 Cytobacillus oceanisediminis 2691
TCACCTCACTTCAATCCACGACCCATTCAATTTCCTCTTCCTTCATCTATCTCCCCTCATCTCTTATCCCAACCCCTCCCCCCATTTCCACCATATTCACTCCTTCACCGCCATTCCGTGCATAGTTTCACAAAATCTCAATCCCTTTTTCACTCATCCACACCTCTACTTTTTCACCTGCGTTCCTCCCTACTTCACAAATTTCCTCTTCACTTACCTCACCCAAAAATACTTCCATCCATCTTCACCTAATTCCCGCAGGCATTTCCCTTCCACTTCTCCTCCTCCCCCC
>NZ_VEEP01000157.1 GCF_007678455.1 Cytobacillus oceanisediminis 2691
GGAGAGATGATGATCTTATGTTTGATTTGATGAATGAAGTTTAATTTAGTTTGAGGGGGTTTGCGGGAAAGGATGAAAATGAGTGGTTGTTGAGGTTGATTGAAGAGGGTGATGAGTTTATGGGTGAAGGTTTGGGAGGGGTTGGGGTTGTGAGAATGGGCTTGGGGCTTGGTGAGTGTAAGGAGCGTATTGAAAAGGAGGAGAGGCTGGTGTGGGGAGTTTTTGAAATATGGGTGATTGGGTATGTCAGAGGGAAGATCAGCCTTTAGATCGTTGAAGATGTTGGGGAGTG
>NZ_VEEP01000158.1 GCF_007678455.1 Cytobacillus oceanisediminis 2691
GGCGGTCCCGACCGGGATCGAACCGGCGATCTCCTGCGTGACAGGCAGGCATGTTAACCGCTACACCACGGGACCATAATATGTATGAAAAAGATGGATTATTGCGGGGGCAGGATTTGAACCTGCGACCTTCGGGTTATGAGCCCGACGAGCTACCGGGCTGCTCCACCCCGCGTCGATAATATTATGTGTAATCCATTAAATTGTTCAAACAGCCCGGCGGCGTCCTACTCTCACAGGGGGAAACCCCCAACTACCATCGGCGCTGAGAAGCTTAACTTCCGTGTTCGG
>NZ_VEEP01000159.1 GCF_007678455.1 Cytobacillus oceanisediminis 2691
GGAGGGTAATGAAATGGTGAAAAAGGAGGTGGAGAATTATCTGAGAAGAGAAGATGGGGGTGTGGAATTAGATAATGTGGTAAAAGAATATGGGGAAGGGGAAGGAGTTGTGGAGGGAAGAGAGGGAAAAGTTTTAGATTGGGGTAGGGTTTTTGATGGTGGATATATTGAAAGAGGGGAGAAAGAAAGGGAGGAATTGGTTGGTGAGGAATGATTGGAGTTGGTGGAGAAGGGAATGTCGTATTTTAAAGAGGGGAAAAATGAATTCATGTAGATGGAATGGAAATGCTT
>NZ_VEEP01000015.1 GCF_007678455.1 Cytobacillus oceanisediminis 2691
TTCATTTGAAAAAACCGATGAAATCCAAAAAGGGGTTCGGAATGAGTGCATTCCGAACCCCTTTTGTCTACAAACTGGGCTCCTTCGATGAAGGAGCTATTTTTTATCCATTTGTTTCAGTTTGAAATGGAACAGGATCATTCTGATGCCGGAACCGAAATCGAACGTTGCGAGCAGGACGAGCAAATAACTGAAAAATCCCCAGCCTGTATCGTTGACATTTTGGATGGCGAAATAGGTGAATAAGCTGCCTAACAAGATGTAGACAATGCCTGAAAACATAGGCGATTGCTTCATGACTTAAAATCCCCCAATAAAGCTTTGTATTTTCTCTGCTTCTTTTATCATTCTCTCAATGTCTTCCCTGAATACGGATTGAAGCAGTACAACCATTGTATTCATTGTAACATGGGCGATGATCGGCACGATGATCCGCTTTGTTTTTACATAAAGGAAGGCAAACGTAAAGCCCATCGCAGAGTATAGGATCACATGCTCCGGCTCCATATGGGCCAGTGCGAATATGACGGAACTGATCAAGGCTGCTAAGAAAAAGTTCATTTTCCTGTGCAGACTGCCAAAAATAATCTTCCTGAAGACGATTTCCTCCAAAATCGGACCGATGATCGAGCTGACGAGAATCACAACCGGAAACCTTTCAATCAGTTTGATGATTTCCTGAGTATTCTCCGAGCCCATCTCAATTCCAAGCATGCTTTCGATGCTGCCTGCAATCGACTGCGCGAACAAGGCCAGGAATACCCCGGCGAAAGCCCAGGCAGCCGAACTTGCCGGCGAAGATACTTCACGCAAATCAGCATTTATGGTTCTTTCCTTCCTTAAAATCAGCAGGATTATCAGGAGAGTCAGTGAAAAGCTGATCACAAGCCAGTATGGAATCGCAAGGGTTTGCATTTCATCAAGGCTTTTTCCCATCGCAGCACCGATGAAAGCAATGATTGGGACCCCGACCAGGCTTGAAAGCTGCATAACAATATAGGCAATAATCACGTACCAGTATTCTTTTTTCAATCGAAAAAACTCCTTAATAATGCAGAAATGTATGTTCTGAAATTTTACGTAATAATATGCTGGCCTGTAAAATAAAATACGGGGATAGCTTTGCTTATCTATACACTCTCTATATTCTACTAGTAAATGATTTGAAAGTTCAAATTGTAGGGCCAGGATGAAAAAGTTGGTTGTTCGAACTTAGTATTCCCTGACTACCAGATACTTGTTAAGGTGAATTAAAAATGATTGGAGGTCCAAATGGTTTATTTGGAAACATCCCGACTGATTTTGCGCGACTGGTTAAGCGCAGATTTAGAGCACTTTTGCAAAATGAATGCAGACCCGGATGTGATGAATTATTTTCCTCGTGTTTTATCCTCGGCAGAAACTGAGAGATTTTATCAGGCGATTCTTGCCGAGTTCAAAGAATACGGCTTTGGGTTATATGCGGTTGAAGAGAAGAGAACAAAAGAGTTCATTGGATTCATAGGGTTTCACAGGGCAACATTCGAATCAGATTTTACCCCGTGCATCGAAATTGGCTGGAGGCTGAAGAAAAATGCCTGGGGCCAAGGTTATGCAACAGAAGGTGCCAGGGCCTGTTTGGAATATGGATTCAAGAACCTGGGCTTTAGCGAGGTCGTCAGTTTTACAGCAGAAATCAATAAACCCTCTGTCAATGTCATGAAAAAAATCGGCATGAAACCTGTTAAAACATTTCTTCACCCAAGAGTGGATCAGGATAGTCCGCTGAAGAAGCACGTCCTCTACCAAACCAGGAAATGACGCGGTCAGCAGAGATTTCACCAGCATTCGACACCATCAGGACCCTCGTAAATTTTCATGAAAAATTTTAGCTTCACGCTTGCAAAAAAAATAGAGATTCATTATTATATAAATTGTGTTAGCACTCTATTGAGGCGAGTGCTAATAAAAAAATAATCTACATATAATTTGAGGAGGTTGTTTCACTTGATCAAGCCACTAGGAGATCGCATTATTATCGAGCTTGTTGAGTCTGAAGAAAAAACTGCAAGCGGTATCGTTTTACCCGACACAGCGAAAGAAAAACCTCAAGAAGGTAAAGTCGTAGCTGTTGGAACTGGCCGTGTACTTGAAAACGGTGAGCGCGTTGCTCTTGAAGTTGAAGTCGGAAACCGCATTATCTTCTCAAAATACGCAGGCACAGAAGTGAAGTACCAGGGGACTGAGTACCTGATCCTACGTGAAAACGACATTCTTGCTGTAGTTGAATAATCACTGCGATTATAGACAAAACGCTATAAATTAAAATTCTGAGGAGGTTTTTCTACAATGGCAAAAGAAATTAAGTTCAGTGAAGAAGCACGCCGCGCGATGCTTCGCGGAGTAGATTCTCTTGCAAATGCAGTAAAAGTAACTCTTGGACCAAAAGGACGCAACGTGGTTCTTGAGAAGAAATTCGGTTCACCTCTTATCACAAACGATGGTGTAACAATCGCAAAAGAAATCGAACTTGAAGATGCATTCGAAAACATGGGTGCTAAGCTTGTTGCTGAAGTAGCAAGCAAGACAAATGACGTTGCTGGTGACGGTACGACTACTGCAACAGTTCTTGCTCAAGCGATGATCCGTGAAGGTCTTAAGAACGTAACTGCCGGCGCTAACCCAATGGGCATCCGCAAAGGTATGGAAAAGGCTGTTATTACAGCTGTTGAAGAGCTTAAGGCTATCTCTAAGCCAATCGAAGGCAAAGCTT
This sequence comes from Cytobacillus oceanisediminis 2691, assembly GCF_007678455.1. GTDB lineage: Bacteria > Bacillota > Bacilli > Bacillales > Cytobacillaceae > Mesobacillus > Mesobacillus oceanisediminis_A. The sequence goes on from NZ_VEEP01000015.1 coordinate 2,753, forward strand.
CTATCGCACAAGTTGCGGCAATCTCTTCTGCTGACGAAGAAGTTGGCCAATTGATCGCTGAAGCAATGGAGCGCGTTGGCAACGACGGCGTTATCACAATCGAAGAATCAAAAGGCTTCACTACAGAATTGGATGTTGTTGAAGGTATGCAGTTTGACCGCGGATATGCATCTCCTTACATGGTAACTGATTCTGACAAGATGGAAGCAGTTCTTGAAAATCCATATATCCTGATCACTGACAAGAAAATCGGCAGCATCCAGGAAATCCTTCCTGTCCTTGAGCAGGTTGTACAGCAAGGCAAGCCATTATTGCTTGTTGCTGAAGATGTTGAAGGTGAAGCACTTGCTACATTGGTAGTCAACAAGCTTCGCGGAACATTCAACGCAGTTGCTGTTAAGGCTCCTGGCTTCGGTGACCGCCGTAAGGCTATGCTTGAAGACATCGCTGCATTGACTGGCGGTGAAGTAATCACTGAAGAGCTTGGACGCGACCTTAAGTCTGCTACAATCACATCTCTTGGACGCGCTTCTAAAGTTGTGGTTACAAAAGAAAACACAACAATCGTTGAAGGTGCTGGAGACAGCGCTCAAATCGAAAGCCGCGTAAACCAGATCCGTGTTCAAATGGAAGAAACAACTTCTGAATTTGACCGTGAAAAGCTGCAAGAGCGCCTAGCTAAGCTAGCTGGCGGTGTTGCAGTCATCAAGGTTGGTGCTGCTACTGAAACTGAATTGAAAGAACGCAAGCTTCGCATTGAAGATGCTCTTAACTCAACTCGCGCTGCAGTTGAAGAAGGTATCGTATCAGGCGGTGGCGTAGCGCTTCTGAACGTATACAACAAAGTTGCTGGAATCCAGGCTGAAGGCGACGAAGCTACTGGCGTAAACATCGTCCTTCGCGCTATGGAAGAACCAGTTCGCCAAATCGCTCACAACGCTGGCCTTGAAGGCTCAGTCATCGTTGAGCGCCTGAAGCGCGAAGAAGTCGGCACAGGCTTCAACGCAGCAACTGGCGAGTGGGTAAACATGATCGAAGCTGGTATCGTTGACCCAACTAAGGTTACACGTTCTGCACTTCAAAACGCTGCATCAGTATCTGCAATGTTCCTGACTACTGAAGCAGTAGTTGCTGACATCCCAGAACCAGCTGGTGCTGGAATGCCTGACATGAGCGGCATGGGCGGCATGGGCGGCATGATGTAATCTGCCCTCGAACCCCTATATATGGGCTTTGAAGTGGTTTGATAACAAAATGCTGACATCTTATAAGAGGCTTCTCATTAGTTCAATGAACTATTGAGAAGCCTCTTTTTTCTTGTTGAAATTGAATTATTTGAAAAAGAATATGGATTCCTCCACAATAAAAAAAGAACATAATGATACTATCTCGACGGAAAAGACTAATTGTCTAATTAAGCAAGATCCATCAAAAACGAAAGGAGCTTTGCTATGAAGGAAAAAAACCGGCAAATTGTATTAGCTAACAGACCTAAAGGCATGCCCGATGAGGAGACTTTTCATTTTATAGAACAGGACACGAAAGAGCTTGAGGAAGGGGAAGTTTTACTTCGTACGCTTTATGTGTCTGTTGATCCATATATGAGAGGAAGAATGCAAGATGCAGAATCGTATATTGAACCTTTTCAGCTTGGCAAAGTGATTACAGGCGGTTCAATCGGAGAAGTGATAGAATCCAAGTCTGAAAACTTTCAACAGGGTGATATCGCTATTGGGATGTTTGGCTGGCAAACGCATTATGTTGCAAAAGAGAAGGAAATCAGAAAAATCGACCCGTCGTTAGCACCGATTACGACGCATTTAGGGATATTAGGGATGACGGGGCTAACCGCTTATTTTGGATTATTGGATATTGGGAAGCCCAAAGATGGAGAAACGGTCGTTGTCTCTGGAGCAGCAGGAGCAGTCGGCTCTGTTGTAGGGCAAATTGCCAAAATAAAAGGCGCCAGAGTAGTTGGAATCGCGGGGTCGGAGGACAAGATTTCATTCTTGAGGGATCAACTGCAATTTGATGAAGCGGTTAATTATAAAACAGCTGCGGATTTGAAGGAAGCAATCGGCCAGGCATGTCCCGATGGAGTTGATGTTTATTTTGATAATGTTGGCGGAGAGGTATCGGATGCAGTTCTGACGAAACTGAACCGATATGCACGCATACCTGTTTGCGGAGCGATTTCTTCTTATAACCTGGCAAGTGTGGATTTAGGGCCTCGTGTGCAAACCACGCTTATTAAGAAAAGCGCGCTCATGCAAGGTTTTACAGTAGGTAATTTTTCAAATAGGTTCCAGGAGGGTGCAACGCAGCTTGGGAAATGGCTGCAGGAAGGCAAGCTCAAATATCAAGAAACGATTCATGAAGGGTTTGAAAATATTCCGAATGCATTCCTTGATCTCTTTAAAGGTAATAATACCGGAAAGCTGCTTGTAAAAGTGGCTGACCGTCAACATGAAAAATAACGCATCAGACATGATTTTTTCATTATTGTTCGTTAGACAATAAGTTATCAATACGCAGACACTTGTTCAGTTCACAACAATAAAAAATCGATTTAAAATAAACCTGTTATAAGGCCATCCTTAGTTCATTAAACTGATGGGTGGCCTTTTTTCCATGTAAGCAATCATATAACATTTTCATTTTAAGCCTTTCATCTATCAGAATATCGTACGTTTTGAACCTGTTTAGTTTTATGTGTAAGAGCTTGTACTCTTATATAACAAATTAAAATTCATAATAAGATGCATCCATTTTCATATCACGATTTAAATTCTATGTGGAGGAAATAGCGGGAAGTTGGAAGGCACCTGCAAAGATTATGCTTCTGCATATAATTTGAAGTCCGCAAACTGCACCTGGCCGATTATTATTAAACACACCATATGCTGCAACTGAAATCGTGTCACAGTTCAAATCAGGGAGAGTGGTTGGTGGAGTTGCCGAACAACCAATAACATGGTCTACACATACTTTACCTGAACAACTTATACGTCCAAGTCCGGAATTATCTAAGGCTGGCTGACAAGCAGGGTCATTTCCTGTTGTTTCTAATCCTCCGCAATCACCTATTACTGATACGCTTCCAATGAACGGGATGCATCCTGTAACCCTTACTTGATATAATGGTACTGTTACAGGACCACAGTCAGTATCAACAGTCTTGTCGCATTCCTCTATATAGGTTCTTAATTGATTCGTATTATAAATTAACCTTATATCGTCAACCACGCCCATAAACCCTTCAGGAATTTCTGCCTCACAGCAAAAACTGACGTTTCGATTAACTGGTCCACACTGAGGGTCACCAGATTGATCAGGAGTAACTGGATTAAAATCCAAACTCTCAGCAGCATCCTGTTTAGGCAGTGGTGAGAGCTGGTTTTTAACCTCACCCTTCTCGTTAATAAATTCTTTTGGCATTTTATTAACACCCCTTATGTTTATTCTTTAATATGGATATGCATATAACACCTTACTTGAGTGGACGAATGTAGTAGTTAGCAAAGGTATTTCCTTAAAAGCACAGCTTAAGAATTTTCATAATAGTAGTATAATAATATCGAGGTGATAAAAGCATGAAGGATATAACCTTAAGCTCATTGCTGGATGTCATCGGGGAGTTATTTTCTGATGAAATCTCGATTGCGGTTTCGAATACGAATGAATATATTTATTATCGTCCCAGCAAGAGGGTGGATTTGAAGATTGCTGCTGGCGATCCTGTGAAGGAAGGGACGATTGCCTATAAGGCGCTGAAGTCGAAGCAGAAGGTTTCTGAGTTTATTAACCGGGATGTTTTTGGCATTCCTTATCATGGCATGGCGGTTCCGTTTTTACATAATGGCGAGCTTGAGGGCTGTGTGACGGCGATTTATCCGGCGCTGACCGATGGGAAGTCAGTTGTCACCCTGAAAACCCAGGATGGCTGGATCCCGGTTCCTTTTTCGAAAGTGATCTATATTGAGGCAAAAGATAAGAAGACCCATGTCTATACTGATGAAATATCGGGAACACATAAATACTCCCTGCAGGAGTTTGAATATTTGCTTCCGAAGGATTCCTTTATCCGATGCCATCGCTCATTCATTGTGAATGTGAACCATATCAAGACGATTTATCCCGATACGCATTCCACTTTTCTGTTGTCGATGGATAATGGTGAGCATGTGCCAGTCAGCCAATCCTATTCCAGTTATTTTAGAAAACTGCTGGGATTCGGAGTTTTTCTGCTTAGGTACCTAAATTTGCTGTTTTGTCGGAATCTTTTGTCTAGTGCTCTGAAAACCATTTCTTGATAGTGCTAATGGGTAAAATGGTTATAACTATTCATTAAGCGAGGGATCGAGATATGAAACAGCAATTAGACCGAATTAGAGATCAGCGTCTGAAGGACAAAGTTGTGACTCCTGAACAGGCAGCTTCCTTCATTGAAAATGGAATGACTTTAGGCTTAAGTGGATTCACGCGTGCGGGTGATGTGAAAGCGGTACCATTTGCCCTGGTTAATAGGGTGAATGAAGATGAAAATTTTAAGGTTAATGTATATACCGGAGCTTCACTGGGCTCAGATGTAGATAAGCTGTTCGCTGAGGCAGGCATCCTCGGCAAAAGATTGCCATTCCAGGCAGATCCGACAATGCGCCGCGGCATCAATCAGGGAGACTTTCTATTTGTGGATCAGCATTTATCGCATACAGCCGAGCTGATTCGAGCGGATGTCATGGAAGTAGACGTCGCAATTTTGGAAGCGGTTGCAATCAGTGAAGACGGCATGGTCATTCCGACGACTTCAATAGGGAATTCCATGGCATTCGCCCAGAATGCGAAGTCGATTATCATTGAGATCAATACGGCCCAGACAACAGAACTCGAGGGACTGCACGATTTATACGAACCAGGAAAACAGGGGGAAAGGCAGCCAATCCCGCTTACTAAACCAGACGATCGGATTGGAACCATCGGGATCCCGGTCGATGTAGACAAGATTAAAGGGATTGTGTTCACGAATCAGCTGGACTCACCTTCAACGATTGTTCCTCCGGATGAAGAAACGGTCGTGATGGCGCAGCATTTAATCGAATTTCTTCGAAAAGAAGTTCAGAGCGGCCGGCTTACGGAAAACCTGGCCCCATTACAATCAGGGATTGGTTCTGTTGCCAATGCTGTTCTGCATGGAATGCTGGATTCAGAGTTTGAGAACTTGGAGGTCTATTCAGAGGTGCTTCAGGATGCGGTGTTTGACCTGATCGATGCGGGGAAGGTCAAATTTGCTTCCTGCTGTTCAATCACGCTTTCCGAGGGAAAAATGCAGCAGGTGTTCTCGAATTTTGAAAAATATCGCGAGAAGTTAATGATGCGCCCTCAGGAGATTTCCAACCACCCTGAAATCATCCGCCGTCTCGGGTTGATTTCCATCAATACAGCTTTGGAATTGGACATCTACGGAAATGTGAATTCGACTCATGTCCTCGGCACGAAAATGATGAATGGAATCGGCGGTTCCGGCGATTTTGCCAGAAACGCGCGCCTGGCCATCTTTGTCACTAAATCGATTGCCAAAGGAGGAAATATCTCAAGCATCGTGCCTTTCGTCTCACATGTGGACCATACAGAGCATGATGTCGACGTGATTGTCACCGAACAAGGATATGCAGACTTGAGAGGCCTCGCACCAAGGGAAAGAGTACAACTGATTATTGAAAACTGTGCGCACCCAATGTACCGCGAGCAGCTGCGCGCCTATTATCAGGAAGCACTGCAAAGAGGCGGGCAAACACCGCATGTTTTGGAAAAAGCTCTATCATGGCATACCAATTTTGCCAGCAAGGGTACCATGCTTGAAGAATCGGCGGAAACGGTCCAGGTTTAATAAGAGCGGCCTATGCTTATACGATGTCAACTCCCCAGCCATTGAGGCTGGGGAGTTTTTGATGTTCCAGAAACCAAGGGCTCACAGGTCTTTTCCAAAAAGACAGGCATAAAATAAGATGAGGGATATCTTGGGTGGTGCTAGGATGCATGAAATGTCACTTATGTCAGAAATCATTGAAATCGTTTCAGAGGACGCTGCTGCAAGAGGTTTTAAAAAGCTGGATCAGATTGATGTCATCGTGGGGGATTTATCCAATGTCCTGCCCGATGCCCTTGAGCTGGCGTTTCTCTTTTTTCAGAGACAGGAAGGCAGTTTGATTGACGAAGATAGCAGGCTGCATATTATTCGGGAAGAAGCAAAAGCCTGGTGCCCGGAATGCCGGTGTAATTTTCAGCCTGATTACAGGATTGCGCTTTGTCCGGAGTGTGGCATTCCCGGCAGCCTGCTGGTGAGCGGTGAAACGTTCAGGGTTGAATCTTATGAAGGAAGGGATGAAGGCGATGAAAATTGAGCTTGGCGCAGATGTGTTAAAGGATAACAATCTAGCTGCCGTTTATAATAGAAAACTATTTAAAGATCACAAAACACTTGTCATCAATCTCATGAGTTCACCTGGTGCCGGTAAAACGACCCTGCTGGAAGAAACAATCAAGTCATTGCGCCACGATTTTACTGTGGCCGTAATTGAAGGAGATCTGGCCACGGACCGTGATGCGGAGCGCTTGCGGTCTTTAGGGGTAAAAACAATTCAGATTAACACAGTGGGAGGCTGCCATCTTGATGCGAGGATGATTGCCAAAACACTTCCAGAATTTGACCTGGAAGACATTGATATTCTCTTCATCGAAAATATAGGGAACCTGGTTTGTCCTTCAGGCTATGATTTAGGACAAGATTATAAAGTCGTCGTATTAAGCGTACCGGAAGGCAATGATAAAATCCCGAAGTATCCTGTGATGTTCAGGCGTACGGATCTGACGATTATCAATAAGGTCGATCTCCTTCCATATGTCTCATTCAGTGTTGAGGAAGCTGAAAGAGACTTAGAGACTATTAATCCTGCGGCAGAGCTGATGGTTTTGTCCGCGAAGACTGGTGAAGGTCTTGAAGGCTGGGTCAACTGGATCAAGGAAGCGTACAGGCAATGTACGGAGCAGTGAGCATCAGGGTGACGGGAAGGGTGCAGGGAGTTGGGTTTCGGCCATTCGTTTATTCCCTTGCGAAAAAATTTCAATTGACGGGAACCGTCCAGAATAATCTTGACCATGTCATGTTGATTCTGGAAGGAAACGAAGATGAGCTAGAAAAAGCCGTAGCAGAACTAAAAAATTCACCGCCACCTCTGGCAAAGATCGATAGAATTACCGCAACTCCAATTCCCCCTGTCTATTTTCAAGAATTTACGATCATCCCAAGCAAAAAAATAGATTCCTGTTCCTTACCATGGATTTCTGCGGATGCGGCGATTTGTGAGGATTGCCTGCGAGAAATGAAAGATCCATCCAATCGGCGATATCAATACCCATTCATCAACTGCACACAATGCGGCCCGCGCTACACAATCATCCAGGCCCTGCCTTATGATCGGCCATATACAACGATGAGTGAATTTACAATGTGTGAACAGTGCCATGAAGAATATGAAAACCCGTTGAACCGTCGGCATCATGCCCAGCCGATATGCTGTTCTGCATGTGGCCCAAGCATTGCTTTATTTTATCAAAAAGGGAAGTTGGCGGCACAGGATGAGAAGGCGCTTCTTGAGACAGGTGCACTATTAAGGAGGGGCCATATTGTCGGGATAAAAGGCATCGGCGGTTTTCATCTCGCATGTGATGCTTTTCAGGAGAGGGCAATCTTGGAAGTGAGAAAAAGAAAGAATCGTCCCTACCGTCCACTGGCCATTATGGCAAGGAATCTGGATGTAGTAAAAAAGCATTGTTATTTATCAAAAGAAGAAGAGGCAATGCTCACCAGTACAGTCATGCCTATCGTGGTGTTGCGGAAAAGAAAGGAAAGCACCCTTCCGGAAGTGCTGTCACCAGGATTGTCCACGATTGGAATCATGCTGCCGTATACTCCCTTGCATCACAGGATATTTGAAACAAGCGGACTCGAAAGTATGGTCATGACCAGTGCCAACCCTTCAGGACTGCCGATTCCTTACAGAGAAGAAACTATCGACGGCTATTTATATGATTTTCTATTAACCCACAACCGGGACATTCACCTTCCGATTGATGATTCTGTCGTACAGTTTGACGGTGAGCATATGCTCTTTCACAGGAGGGCACGAGGATTTGTGCCGGACCCTTTTCACACTCAATCAGAAGTTGATGGAATTCTTGCTTTTGGCGGAAATCAAAAAAATACCTTTGCGCTTGGGAAGGAAAAGGACATCGTGGTCAGTTCCTATATTGGCGATTTGGACAACGAAGAAATGATTCGTTTTTTTAAGGACCAGATCTATCACTATCAAAAATGGCTGGATGTTGAAGTGAAGCATATAGCAATTGATCAGCATCCACTGTACGCATCAACGGAACTGGCAAAAGAATATGATTGCAACATCATACCCATTCAGCATCACCATGCCCATCATGTTTCCTGTATGGAGGATAACGGCATCGAGGAACCTTGTTTCGGGATCATCCTTGATGGAACCGGCTATGGCGATGACGGGAATATCTGGGGATTTGAGTTTCTCTACGGCGATGCCGATTCCTTTGAACGTCTTGGCCATCTGGAATATACCCCGCTTCCAGGCGGGGAGAAAGCCGTGAAAGAAACATGGAGAAATGCAGTCGGAATGCTCTATCAATACTGGCAAGAAGACGGAATAGAGATAGCAATGAAGCTATTCCCTGACAAAGCCAATGAAATCAACATTCTAAAAAAGATGATCTTGAATCAAATTCACACCCCGATGGCAGGTACTTGCGGAAGAATATTTGATGCAGTCAGTGCGATTCTGGGAACTTGTTTAACTTCCTCATATGAAGGGGAAGCGGCAATCAGATTATCAGATTACATGATGAAAGAGATGGACCATCCAGCTGACACTTATCCATTCCATCTAAAAACAAACCAGGCAAATCAACTTCAACTAGACCTTTCCCCAATGCTCTCTCAAATCATCCAGGATCAATCCAACAGCGTCAGTACGGCCAAAATCATTCACACTTTTCATTCAACTATTGTTTCCTGCTGTGTGGAGATGATTGAAAGATTAGCAGAAAGAAACCCGCACCTGAACAGGACGGTCATGTTGTCAGGGGGCTCATTCCAGAATTTATTTTTAACGAAAGAAATCAAAGCAAGGCTCGTGGAAAAAGGGTTTGCCGTTAAGACGCATAAAAACGTTCCCTGTCATGATGGCGGCTTATCATTAGGGCAAATCATCATAGCTTCTCATGCTATTAAAAGTAAGGTGGTGGATCACTGTGTGCCTGGGAGTACCCGCAAAGGTGATGGAGATTGAGGAGCAGAAAGCTCTGGTGGATGTGATGGGGTCAAGGATGCATGTCGGGATCCTGTTTGTCCCAGAAGTGAAAAAAGGCGACTATGTATTGCTTCATGCCGGACAGGCGATGACCGTAGTAGACGAGACCTTTGCACGCGAAAGCATCGAGGAATGGAGGAATATTATAAATGGAAAGTTTGGAGACGCTCTCTGATCCGGCCCTGGCCCGTCAGTCACTGGAGGCCGTGATTGAACTGGCTGGAGAGTTTAAAAAGAAATTTGGAAGAGTGCCAGTATTGATGGAAGTATGCGGCTCACATACAATGGCTTTTGCCAAATCGGGGTTAAAAACCAGGTTGAAGGATCATGTCAGGCTGATTGCCGGTCCCGGATGTCCGGTGTGTGTGACAGACCAGAAATCAATTGATGCAATGATTCAATTGGCTGAAGGTTCCAACAGGATCCTGTGTACGTTTGGCGATATGATGCGCGTGCCTGGTTCCCGGGTGAGCCTGATGAAGTCAAAAACGGACGGCAAGGATATCCGGGTGATCTATTCACCATTGGACAGTGTGAAGATCGCCGAGGAAAATCCCAATAAGGAAGTCATTCTCCTCGGGATTGGCTTTGAGACTACGATCCCTATTTTGACTCTTGCCATTTGCGAAGCAGAAAGAAAAGAGTTGAAGAATTATAGTGTATGGATGACAACGAAATTGGTGGAACCAGTTATGAGAGCTCTTCTGGATTCAGGAGAGGTCAAGCTGGATGGCTTTATTTTACCAGGACATGTTTCAGTCGTCTTAGGAAAAAAGAGCTTTGATTTTTTAGTGGAGGATTACCAGGTCTCTGGCGTAATAACCGGATTCGAACCCGTGCAGCTTTTAAGCGGCATCTATAAATTGCTGGAGCTCCTTCTCGAGAATAAGCAGGATGTATTAAATGACTATCCTTCTGTTGTAAAAGATGAGGGCAATCTTCACGCACAAAAATTGCTTAAGCAATATCTGCAGCTCCATGATGAAGATTGGCGTGGAATGGGCACGATTCCAGAAAGCGGTCTTGTCCTTAAGAACGAGTACGCACAATTTGATGCAAAAAAGCGGTATGAAGTATCTGTAGGAGAGCCGAGGAAAACAAAATGCCGCTGCGGTGAAATCATCAGGGGATTAATCAATCCCGAAAGCTGTGTTTTGTTTAATAAAGGGTGTACACCAGCGCATCCGATTGGGCCTTGTATGGTTTCAACGGAAGGCACTTGTGCGGCACATTATCAATATATGAGAGGGGAATAGGCTTGGTCCAGAAAATTGGTTTAGCGCATGGGGAGGGCGGTGAACTTACCCACCTGCTGATTCAGGATGTGTTTGTTAAGTCATTTGGCCATGGAGTCCTGACGAAACTGGATTCCGCTATTCTGCCTGGGATGATCAATAATATGGCTGTGACGACCGATAGCTTTGTCGTGAATCCGATCTTTTTCCCTGGAGGCAATATTGGAAAGCTGGCGATAACAGGGACCGTAAATGATTTAGCTGTTTGCGGAGCAATCCCGCGGTTTATTACTGCAGGCTTCATTCTTGAAGAAGGGTTTCCGGTAAAGGACCTGAAGAAGATTGTCCAGAGTATGGCAGAAGAAGCGGAACGGGCGGGTGTCCATATTATTGCCGGTGATACAAAGGTTGTCGAAAAGGGAAGTGCGGATGGTCTTTTCATCAATACAACCGGCATTGGGGAACTGCAGGAGATGCACCGTCCAAATCCGGAAGAAATGAAAAAAGGGGACGCGGTAATCGTAAGCGGTACAATAGGGGATCATGGCGTCTCAATTCTTGCCGCCCGAAATGAACTGGGACTGATGACAGATGTCACGAGTGATTGTTCATCATTGAATCATCTTATTCAAAAACTCATAGATGAAATACGAGGGGTTCGAATCATGCGGGATCCCACAAGGGGCGGACTGGCCACTACCCTTGTCGAGATATGTGAAGACTTTCAGGTGACGATCGAGCTTGAAGAAGGCTCGATTCCAATACGGAAGGATGTCCAGGGAGCATGTGATATTTTAGGATTCGATCCACTTTATTTAGCCAATGAGGGGAAAATTGTGCTGATTGTAGAATCGAGTTTGGCAGAGAATGCGATGGAAATAATGAAACAAAACGAATTCGGCAGGGATGCTGAAGTGATTGGCCAGGTATCATCGCTGGAGTCCGGTAAACTGTTGTTGAGGACTCCTTTTGGTACAACACGCAGGCTGCAGCGTCTCTCTGGCATGCTCCTGCCAAGAATATGTTAATTATTCCTGGGCTACCGCATAGGATAGGAGGAAAGCTGCCTTAAGGAGAGGAAGTTATGAACAACATCCAGTTAATCAGATTACAGCTGAATCACCTTATCACCCAGGCACGGCAAGACTTGTATTCACTTTCGAGAACGAGTGATTACTATAAAAACCAGCAAATTCTGCAGCGCATATGGGACTCGCTGTCTTCTATTCATTTTTTAAGTGAACTCCTTGCTAATCAGGCAAGTAAAAACTCTGGGCCAATACAGAATTCGATTCCGCAGCCTGCTACTACAAACCAGCCGCAAATACCGCCCATCACTCCCCTGCCAAATCCAAATAACACAACAAACAATCAACGATCTTTTACGATACAAGAGTTAGCAGCATTCGATGGCAAAAACGGAATGCCTGCTTATGTTGCAGTGAATGGCATCGTCTATGATGTGACGAACAATCGTGCCTGGGCGGCAGCGACCCATTTCGGTCTGGTTTCGGGAAGGGAATATTCCCGGGAATTTGCCTCCTGTCATGCCGGACAGCAATCCATCCTTGCGATGCTGCCAGTGGTGGGGAGGTTAATGCAATGAGCCAGTTTATTTTACCGCCAGAACCGTTAACGAATGAGGCGATTGCTGAGAGACTTACAAATACAGCTATCAAACAACTTGATCGGGGTTTGATCAAGAAAAGAAACTTAGTATACCTGGAATTGAACGGATGCTCAGGGAATATTATTTCGTTATTGAATGGGCAAAATCCTGATTTCGAATATGCGTTAAATTCAATGGTCGATTTGCGGTACAGCAACAGCCTTATGGCAGCTGAAGGAGAACAGGCAATAGCAAAACTGATGGAGGTAATGAATGATGATTTCATATTGGCTGTTGAGGGAGCAGTCGCTCTAAAAAATAACGGTCTTTACAATATTATCGGCAGCTGGCAAGGAAAGCCGCTTACGGGTCTTGAGGCTGCCCGGATGCTTGGAGACAAAGCGGAGAGCATCCTCGCTGTTGGTGCATGCGCGACACATGGCGGTGTTTCTGCTGCCAGGCCGAATCCATCTGAGTCAGTGGGCCTGCAAACTGTTCTTCCAGAAAAGAAGATGATTAAACTGCCAGGGTGCCCTGTCCATCCAGACTGGTTTTTGGGAACACTTGCCCATATGCTCCTTTATGGAGAACCAGAAACGGATAATCTTGGCCGCCCGCTGATGTTTTACAGCACCCTCATCCATGATCGCTGCCCGAGGAGGCCGTTTTTTGACAGGGGGATATTTGCAGAGAAATTGGGAGATAAAACATGTCTTTTCAAGCTTGGATGCCGCGGGCCGGTGACAAGGATTGATTGCCCGACCAGGCAATGGAACGGACATGTGAACTGGCCGATAGGGGACGATACCCCATGCATCGGCTGTGCGCAATTTGGTTTTCCAGATGCGATGGCCCCGTTTATCAGCTATGACACGACAAGGGTGGTGAAGGATGAGTAAGCGAATTGTCATTAACCCACTAACACGGATCAGCGGCTTTATGGAAATTGATGTAACGGTAGAAAACAATCAGGTGGTCGAGGCAAAAACAAAAGGCAATTTATTCAGAGGGTTTGAGCAAATGCTGATCGGGAGAAGTCCATTTGATTCCGTTTATTTTACCCAGCGGATCTGCGGGATTTGCTCGGCTGCACATTCGATGGCTTCTTCTTTGGCGTTGGAGGATGCCCTGAAGATTGAGCCGATGGAACAGGGGAAGTACTTAAGGGATATTATTCATTGCTGTGAATTTCTGCAAAATCATATACGGCACTTTTATCAATATACAGTACCCGATTTTGTGAAAATAGAACAAAATTTGCTGTTCCAGGCCGATCATGATGACTTCCGGCTGCCAACTGAAATCAATGACCGGATATCCAAGCATTACTTTGAGTCTCTCACAATCAGCAGGCTTGGCCACCAGATGCTCGCAGTCCTCGGAGGAAAAGCCCCACATAACCATGGGGTTTTCATTGGCGGGATCACAACCCAGGCAACCGCAGAAAAGGTGGTTCACCTGGATTCGATTTTACAGAAGATATCTGCGTTCATTGATGAAAAAATGATTCCGGATGTATATGATATCGCCCGATATTATCAAGAATACTACCAGTTGGGCAGCGGATACGGGAATTTGCTGTCATATGGCTCTTTTAATAGCTATAAAGAGCTCGGGACTTTATATGTTGATCCACTTGTATTGACTGGGGAAGGTATGCAGGCTTTTGACGAAAGTAAGATCCTGGAGAAAATTGATTACTCTTACTTTACATCAACAGAACAAACGTATTCACCTGGTGAAGTCGTCCCGGAACCTGATATGGATAAGAAGAATGCGTATTCCTGGGTAAAAGCGCCAAGATATAACGGGCTTCCATTTGAGGTGGGGCCGCTGGCAAGACTGATACTAAGCGGGAATTATGATAATGACATCTCCGCTATGGACCGGACCATTGCCAGGGCGCTTGAAACGAAAAAAATCGCTGAGATCATGAAGTTATTGCTCCAGCAGATCATCCCGGGAGTGGATGTGCAGAAAAAATATGAACTTCCAGAATCAGCTTCTGGAAGGGGATTGGTCGATACAACAAGAGGAGCCCTGGGACACTGGCTTAAGATAAAAGATAAGAAGATCTCATTCTATCAAATCATCACTCCTTCAACATGGGATTTTTCAACAAGGGATGATAATGGCTACAGAGGGACCGCTGAACAAGCGCTGATCGGGACACCCATCCAGAATCCGGATAAGCCTGCCGAAATCGGAAGAATCCTGCGTTCTTTCGATCCATGCATGTCCTGTGCGACTCATGTATACACTCCGGGAAAACAAGTGAAAACAATAAAGGTGTTCTAATGGAGAAGGTCATCGTTTTAGGCATTGGGAATATGCTGATGATGGATGATGGGATCGGTATTTACTTGGTAGAGGAGCTATCCAGGACGAATTGTGACCCGGATGTTTTGTTTTTGATTGGTGAATCGGATATTGATTATTGCCTGGAGCAAATAATGGGCGCTCCAATAGTGATTATTATTGATGCTGCCGTTTCAGGGAAGACACCAGGCAGTCTTACGGTTTATGAGCTTGCTGATTTGCATGAACACTGCGAGTTGGCTTTTTCCCCGCATGATTTCCACCTGTTTAATCTATTATATGGGCAAAAAGAATCCATCAGGGGATACCTCTTGGGCGTGGAGCCTGATGAAATCAGGTTTCATATCGGATTAAGCAAAACCTTACAAGATCAATGGGAAAGAATATTGGAGGATGTAACACAAACTATAGACGAATTGATAGGAAAGAATTGAGTGTATCAGGGTGTGACCAGTTGTATATCGCTTAAAAGCCCGGCTTCAACTTCTGTTGAGCCGGGCTTTCGACATTATTCGCCATGGATAGGGTGAAAATTACTTACTAACCGATATGGCAGACAGCGGTATTTCTGATAGAATATAAATATAGACGATATGACTATTGCAATTACGGTTAAAACCTAGCATATTGGTAAATAGGAGGTGCATGTGCGATATGCGACACGATATACAAGCGAATGAACAGGCATTCTCAACGAAGGAAGTGGCAGAGGAGATTGGGATTGCGACGCCTACTGTCCGAAAGTATGGCCAGATTTTGGAACGAAATGGTTACGAGTTTTTGAAAGACGGTGACCGCCGGATTTTCGTGCAATCCGATATCCAAGCACTTGTAGCGTTACGCGATACGGACAAGCCGCTGGATGAAACAGCCAAGGACCTTGTGGCACAGCAAAGAGAGAAGCTGGAAGGAGCGGGCGGTACAGAAATCGCTCTTAACGATACATACGAAAATCTCCCTCAGGACCCGAATCAGTTAAAAGAGGTTTTACTTTTTGTTGTCAATGAATTGGCAGCGGCGCGTGAAATGAATGTGCAGCTAAAAAACGATATGGCCCAGCTGAAAACGAATGTCTCACAGCTTCAGCAGGATCATCATGTGATCAGTTCGAGTATTGGGAATTCAGCACAAAGAACCAATGCGAAAATCGAGAGGATCCTGGAACAGCAAAATGCCCAATATGAAGACTTGCTGGAACAGGAAAGGGAGCGAAGTGAACTCCTGCAAAAAGAGCTGCAGAAAATGCGCGAGGAACAAAAGAATGAGTGGAATTCTCAAATTGATTTTAACAGACGTTTAGAAGAGGAAATCCGGAACAGAAAATGGAGCTGGCTATTTTCGTTGTTCAAGAAATAAATTAGCGGTATTTATAAGTATAAGAGAATGCTATTAAACACAAGCGCATATTGCCAGCCGATATAAAGCAATGTACAAAAAGCATTGGGACTGGTGTCTGTCTGTATATCGCCAGACGATACGCTATGGCAAATAAAGTCGGAAATGTTTGATCCACTTTCAAAATTCAACAATTTCCCGAGAAATATCTACAAATTTTTAAAGTGGTATCGACAAAATCAGCTTCATACCATGACCTTATACATAATAGAAATCCCCTATGAAATCATAGGGGATTTCTTTATTACTCTGATCTTACTGATTAGAACAACTTCTTGATTCGTCCTGCAAGAGGAATCACAATCAATCCTGCGAGTACCACCTGCATGATGTTGCCCGGGATGGAGCCGAATGGCTGGATCCAGTTGCCGTAAAGGACGACTTCTGCAAAATAGTAACCAACAATCTTGATCAGCATCGCGACGATCACTGCGAGCGAATAAACAACTACCTTTTTGCCTGGCATTTTTTCAGCCATCAAGCCTGCCAGATAACCCATCAAACCAACGATGATGAATGTGAATGGAGCCCATACAGCCCAGCCGGAGATCAAGTCGAACAATCCCATTCCGAAAGCTCCTGCAATTGCTCCTGTTTTTCTGCCGAAAACAAACGCGGCGATGAATAGAGGAACGTTACCAAGGTGGATCAAACCGCCATTTCCCATGATTGGAAGCTTGATGTTGATAAACATGGTTGCTACCACGGTCAACGCGATAAAAAGAGCATTAATCACAAGAGTCTTTGTTTTAGACATGCTTGTAGATGTAGAGTATGCTGCATTCATATAATTACCTCTTTCCTTATGATGTCCTTTTCGCAAGATGCCCTTCTATACGAAAATATTATTTTAATTACTATCATACTCCTTATTGGGAAGTTAATAAATACTTAAAAATATACACACATACCGAATATTTGAAAATTTAAAGTAAGCTTTTGTTTTGATTTAGAAGATTTATTTCGCTTTTATGACTCATTGAACGTACACATGACGGGCACCATAACTTTAATTCGGAAAAACGTATAAATCGGTCAAAGGATGTTTTAAAACAACGCATATATACGAATTTTGCCATTCAAGAGATGTATGTTTTTTTGAAAAAGATATGTATCTTAAGAAATCCAGATTACAAACAAAAAAGCACCCAATGGATGCTCTTGAATATGAATGGAGCGGGATGGAAGAAACAAAATGCCGCAGAGGGATAATGACTCTATAATCTCAATAAGTCGGAGCATCAGCATCTTTTTCGGAAGATTTACTATGGTCCTGAGAAATTTGACTATCAACCGGATCATCAGATGAGTTGCTGTTTTCCTGGGAAAGAGAGCTGTCAGTCGCATTATCAATGGCACTGCTGTCATTTTGCGCGAGTGCACTATCCGTAGGAGCATTTGCTGAACTGCTTCCGCCCTGTGCAATGCTGCTGTTAGTAGGATCATCTGCAGCGTTGCTGTGGTCCTGAGCAACAGCGCTATTAACCGGGTCATCGACTGCGTTACTGTGTTTTACAGCAACCGCAGAATGGTCTACATGGCCGATGGAGATTTGTTCAGGGTTTTGATGCTGACTTAAATTAAGATGGAGATTTAGCTGAAGAGGATAGTTCTGTAAGATGTTCTGCAGCTTGCTGTTAAAATCCCGACCTGAATGCGTTTCTATGAGAGTCGAAAGGTTCTTGTTGATTTCCTTCTTCAGTCTTGGCTCCAGATATTCAGCCATCATCTTTTTGAATTCTTTCCTGATTTTCTTCGTTAATTCACCAGACAGCTCTTCCAGGATTTCTTTCTTCATTTGTTCCTTAGTCCATTTATCCATAAAATTCACCTCTTTTTCTAATACTTCTCAGCGGCTGGAAATGACACAATCGATCCCCACTGCACATGGGCTGTGGGGGATCGATTGTTATTTCTTATTTTAAAAAACTTCCGTGGACTTGCTGTCGTCGAGGGCGACAGAGCTGTCGAAAGGATTGTCGGATGCATTGCTGTCGTCTTGAGCAAGAGCACTATCGAGAGTATTATCCGCAGAATTGCTCTTACCCTGTGCAACTGAAGAATCAACAGGATTTTCAGCTGCATTGCTCTTTCCTTGAGCAACAGAACTGCTTACCGGGTTATCTGAAGCATTACTGAACCTTTGAGCAACGGCACTTGTATCGGGGTTGTCGGATGCGCTGCTGCCTTTTAATGCAACGGCTCCATTTTCAATGTAGCCAATAGCAAATTGCTTGCAGCTTTGGGACTTGTTTTTTTCATCTTTGTACATCTAAATTCACTCCTTTTTTTACTAGTAATGAACCATTTTAAAAAATCTCTTTGGCCTTGCTGTCATCCAGTGCAACAGCGCTGTCGAATGGATCGTCAGAAGCGTTGCTGTCATCCTGAGCCAGGGCACTGTTATCAGTGTCGTTTGCAGAGCTGCTCTTATCCTGGGAAACAGAACTATTCGTTCCGTCATCCAATGAATTGCTTTGGCCCTGTGCAACAGCACTGTCATCTGGATTGCCAGAAGCATTACTGTAATCCTGTGCAACGGCACTATTGGTTGGGTTATCTGATGCATTACTGTCATCGATGGCAATGGCCCCATTAGTGATGTAGCCAATCGCGATCTGCTCTGGTTCCTGCTCCTGCTTATACCACTTTTTATCCTCTTTCTTGTCGCATTTGTCTTTCTTTTTGGATTTTTTGCGGTCTTTTTCGGGATAATCCCACTGTGGCATTGGATACTTCTTGTACTCTCTATACATTTCATTCACTCCTTTTTACTAGATTCCTTAGCATTATATTTTCGTTTCTTTTTTTTGAATGGACAAACAAACTAATTGGTTTTTAAAAATGTAAAATGTACGTTTGTATCAGTAAAGCCCCGATTTTCATTTGCTGCCAGATAATAGCAGGCAGGCCGTTTAGTTTTGGAGTAAAGTCAGCAAGTTTTTCGCAGGAATAACTTACAATTACAAACTGATATTCATGTTAATAACTATTCTGGATAAATATAACTATTTTCAGGAATGTAATGACCACCAAAACATTGATAAATAAAGCCTTTTTTATAAAATTAATGATAACTGAATTATTAGGTAAAAAGACTGAATATTAAGAATCGTCGTTGACTTTATTAAATACCGCTGATAGTATCCTGAACTGACAAGCAAGTTGAAAGGGGAATTGAGATGGCGACTTGAAGATTGCTTGATATATTTAAATTTTTGAGGGGGAAATACAAAGTTGAAGACTTCCATTTATCGTAAAGTGGCCGCAAGTATTATAACAGTCGCTTTTTTAACCACTGGGTATACAGCTTATGCAAACCTGACCGAATTAAAAGAGAATAGACATGCAAATCCTTTGGAGGGGGAAGAGCATATTCAACAGTCGGGCTGGGATGAAAGCGCTGACAAATCGGTGACACTTATGCAGCTTGGAGACCTTCATGGGCATCTTATACCCAGGAAAAACCTTAATACCGAAAACTTTGAAGGGACTGTGGGCGGGCTTGCCCGAATTGCAACGGTAATCAAGGAAATTAGAAAAGAATCTTCCCAAAACCTGTTGTTTAACATAGGGGACACACTCCATGGCGGAGCAGAGGCACTTTATACTGAGGGCAAGGCAATGACAGATATTTTAGATAAATGGCGGATTGATGGGTATGCTTCTGGAAACTGGGATTTTCTTTATGGAACCGAACGCTATCTTGATCTTTTCGAGAATGGGCGCTGGGGAGCTGTCGCGGCAAATCTATATTACGAGGGCGAGCCATACGCCGACAAGGCTGGTGAGCGGGTCCTTCCGCCTTACCGGGTAATCAAGCGGGCTGGTCTTAGTGTGGGAATTGTAGGTTTTACAAGTGAACGCGGACCAACTGTTGGAACAAGCACGACAAAAGGTTTCCGGTTTACTGGGGAAGGTGAAGAATTGCCTGAAATGATTCATGAATTGCGTGAAAAAGAAAAGGTAGACTTAATCATCATGATTTCTGAGCTCGGTCTGGCCAAGAATCTTCAGCTGGCAAACCGCTATCCTGGGGTAGACGTTCTTCTGTCAGCGGATATGCATGAAGAGACTCCTAGGCTGATTGAGACAAAGTCAGGCACCCTTGTTTCCGAGGTGAGCCATGATGGAATAGCTGTCGGGCAGCTTGATCTCCAGGTAGGAGAAGAGGGCATTACAGGCTGGCGCTATGAATTACATAAAATCGACGAAAGCATAAAAGAGGATGAAGGCACTTCAAAACTAGTCGAAAAGGAACGAGCCATGTTTGTGAAAGGCAAAGGGTTTCACTCACACGAAAATCCAATAAATAAGACAATTTTGTATAAACCTATTGATACAGTTATTGGTGAGGCAAAAAAACCTCTCTATCGAGGGAATTTTTCTGATCATGAAATGCCGGGTGTAGTGGAGGGTTCTTCTCATAACTTCCTGGCAGATGTGTTCCGGAAAGAAGCTGGAGCCGACATTGGCACAATCCGGGGTTTTCGTTATGGGACCCACGTTGCAACTGGCGATATCCGTCTGGAGGATATTTATCACTTTATCCCGGTGGCCCCTTTCATTGCGAAGGGAACGATAACAGGGAGCCAGCTTCACGACCAGATAGAGAGGAGCCTGAACGGCTCACTAAATCCGGATCCATTCAAATGGACAGGAGGATGGGTCCAGGCATACAGCGGTGTTCGTTATGAACTTGATCCATATGCTCCTGCCTTCGGTAAAGCAAGTAATATTGAGATATTTGATCAAAAGAAAAGAATCTGGCAGCCTCTTGATATGGACAAACAGTACACTGTTGCCGGGTATTGGTATCCAGGCCGGCCGGATGACATTGGAACTGGACTTAAGATCAATGATAATGCTCAGACAGTAAATGGTCCTGACGGCAATCCGCTGGACGCGACCGAAGTAGTGGCAAGATACTTATCTAAAAATCAGGCGGATCCTGAATTGGGGCGAGTTAAGCTACTTCATAAGCTGCCTGAACCAGCCTTTGGAAATAGGGAAATCCAGCCACTGAATGGAGTGCCTGAAAGAGTCGGTACAATTCAAAACTAAGATTCATACCCATTACTAGATAGGAGAGATCAACATGCGAGAGAAGATAGTCTTTATTGTAATGACAGCATTGCTTTTAACTACAGGCCTTTCCTGGGCTGCAGCCAAAACAGACGGAGAAACGGGACGGCCAAGTACGACGCCGCAGGGACATTATCAGGTTGTCTGGCAGGTCTCTGATCCTGCTGGAACAAATGAAAGCACTTGGGCTGGAGTTTTGAACAATATTGAAAATTCACTTTCTGAAATCGGTGAGGACAAAATGGAGATTGAAGTGGTAGCTTTCGGAGCAGGCATCCATATGCTTAGCAAGGAAAAAAGTTCTCCAGAGCTTCAAGAGCGTATCCGGAAACTTCAAGAACGAGGCGTGGTATTTGCAGCCTGCGCAAACTCAATGGCGAAAAACGGCTATGTTATGGAAGATATGGTCGAGGGAGCAATCCAAGTGCCATCAGGAGCAGCAGAAGTGATTCGCAAACAGCGACAGGGCTGGATTTATATGCAGTCTTGATCATTAATAACTTTTTATATTAGGAGGACTCTCATCAATGAGGGTCCTTTTAGTTAAGTGAATTTGTATTGCTTCCGAAAATTATTGCTTATATAATAATAAAGTTTAAATTTACTATTGTCTGACATTTTAGCACGTGTTAATATCAGAATATTAAAAATAATAAGAAAAACATTCCTAAGGAGGATTGGCAGCTTTTTCATTCACCAAGAAGATACATAACTATTTTTATGAATTTGGGGAGGATGAAGGATGAAAAAGAGTTTGGCTGTTTTATTGAGTGGTGCGATGCTGATGCTTGCCGCGTGCGGCGGGGGTGGTAACCAGGCGAGCGGAGAGAAGAAGGAAAAGACGGTGAAAATCGGGATTACCCAGATTGTGGAGCACCCTTCTCTTGATGCTGCGAGGGAAGGATTTATCGCTGCCCTTAAGGATGCCGGTTATGAAGAAGGCAAGAACCTGGAGATCGATTACCAGAATGCCCAGGGTGACATGAATAACAATGCGTCGATTGCCCAAAAGTTTGTTTCAGATAAAAGTGACCTGATTTTAGCGATTGCGACACCGAGTGCCCAGGCAGCAGTCCAGGCGACGAAGGAAATCCCGATTCTGTTCACTGCGATCACGGATCCTGTCGGCGCTGAACTCGTCCAGTCAATGGAGAAGCCGGGCGGAAATGCGACTGGAACCTCTGACACACATCCTGATGCCATCAAGAATACCATTGCTGCCATCAAAAAGTTCGTCCCGGGAGCGAAGAAGGTCGGAATTATTTACAACAATGGTGAACCCAATTCGGTGGTGAATGTTAAAAACGCTAAGGAAGCTTTGGAGGCTGAAGGACTGGAAGCCGTTGAATCGACGATTTCGACAAGTTCTGAAGTGAAGCAGGCAGCCGAGTCGATGGTTGGACGTGTAGATGTCCTGTATATTCCAAAGGATAATACCGTCGTTGCGGCGCTTGAGTCGGTAATCACTGTTGCGAATGATAAAGATATTCCTATGTTCGCGGGGGAAGGTGATTCAGTGAAACGGGGAGCATTCGCATCCTATGGGCTGGATTATCATGACCTTGGCTATACCACTGGAAAAATGGCAGTGGAGATCCTTGAAGGCAAAAAGCCGGCTGACATCCCGGTTGGTTACCCTGAAAAGCTTGAGCTGGTCGTTAATAAAAAGGCAGCTGAAGAAGAAGGAATCACGCTGACAGATGAGTTGCTGAAGGACGCAAAAGTTGTAGGAGAATAATAGTCTGAGAGCCTGCCGGGTTGGCGGGTTCTTCTTGTTCAAGAAGTGAGATAATACTATCTTCCCAATCAAAATGAAGCAAAGTACCCTTCTAATCCAACATGCTTTTTAATATTTTTAAATGATGTGTGTAAAAAGGAGGAGGGGTAAAGTTTGAGAAGGAGCAAAAGGATTATGTCATTATTAATGGTTTTATTGTTGATGGTTCCTGTTGCCGCTAAAGCAGGTGATCTGGGCGGGGGTTCCTCCGGGGTTCCAGGCACATGGTATCTGGGGGCAGATCCTTCCTGGATTGATCCGGCTAAATCGCCGATCGTCTTCATTCATGGATATAACAGTTCGGCCTCCGTGTGGTGGGACGGCAATGATATGTATGAGACTGCACTGGCCAATGGCTATCAGACAGCATTTATCGATTTATACCCCGAAAAGGACATGTGGGAAAATGGAGCGATGCTGGCCGGAAAGCTAAAGCAAATTTATGAGCATTTCGGCAATAAGAAGCTGGTCGTGGTCGGCCACAGTAAAGGCGGGGTTGACACACAGACTGCGCTCGTCCACTATGGCGCCCACCAGTATGTTTCAAATGTCATCACCCTCTCCGCGCCGCATCATGGCACCCAGCTGTCAGACCTGGCTCACAGCAGTTCTGCCTGGTGGCTTGCGGCATTGCTTGGAAGCAATAATGATGCTACACGGTCACTGCAGACTGGAAATATGAGTTATTTCCGCAGCATTACCGATAATCACGCGAATGCAGCCAAGAACCGTTATTACACACTGGGCGGCTATAAATGGGGCTCTTTTGGCAGTGCATTGTACTGGGGTGGGCTTTATTTAAGCAGTTATGGCTCGAATGATGGTGTTGTGACAGTCTCCAGCTCCCGCTTGCCAGGCGGAACCATCGTCCGGGAAGGAGCCTGGAACCATACAACAGTCCGGGAAGGCTCATATACATTTTCAGTATTCAAACCATATACAATGTCAGCACAGCCAGCCGCTGCCGGTACATTTTCACCAGAAGAAGCAGTGGCGGAGCCTGATACAACCCAGATTGTCCGAGGCGGGAAATCGGAAAAAGCCATCAATGACCGCTTCATCATTGAGGAAGGGGCAGAGCGTTTCCAGATGGCTTTTCTGAGTGAAAAAAAGCTGCCATCACTCAAGCTGAAAGGTCCTGATGGCAAAGAATACAGCGTGATGAAAATCGAGCAGGACAGCAGTGATTTCTTCAAAGGAGCATGGGTCCACCTGTTTGAAGTCGATCGGCCAAAGGCTGGGATGTGGAAGGTAAACGGGCCGGGCGCTGCCTACTTGATGGTAGTTGGTATCAATAGCCCGCTTAGTATTGAATTGAAAAAAGACCAAAGCCAGAAGATGAAAGCTTCTTATAAAACAAACTGGATCAAATTTGACCATGACAATGAAAAGAAACTCAAAGAAGCAGGTAAAGGTGTTAAAGCAGGCAAAATCGCCGATGGGGATTTTGACCAGCCTGGCGTTTACAACCTGACAACAGAAGTCACCGGAGTTGACAGTAAAGGGAAACCATTCGAACGGACGATCGTTGAATCGATCTATGTTGACGAAAATGGAAAGATTCACAGATAAACAAAGGGGGCGGCTGGCATGGGCCAGCTGTTTCTTATTTACAGGAATGAAATTCTTTTAATAGCCTGTTCTGCCTACTGCCATTATCTATGCTGTGTCTTAATGACTAATTTTCACATAAATGATGGAGTGGCGGAGTTGCCGTCCGATATAGAAGATAAGCAGAGTTTTTAACATCAGGAGGAGAAAGTGATGCACGTTTTGGATTTGATTGCCAGGATCAACAATCGTGTCGAGGAATTGGATTTTGCTGCTGCGAGATTGTATATGGAAGAGAACATTGAAATCCTTAATGAGAACCGCAGCCATTTAAAGTCGAATGCCAGAGAGTTGCTTGAATTTTTGACAAAACGCATGGAAGCCGGCCAACAGCCGCTAACCAGGAAGGACATGGCAGTCATTAATGCTGTGAACAACTATGCATCCAAATTTGACTTGCGAGGTTTGAAGGTAGTCATCAAGGATCACTCGCTGCTGTTTTTGCGGAGCGATATCGAATCGTATTTGAACACAGACGCGAGGATCATTCTCGAGGGCATGGGTGCGATTCCAAAGGCTGCAAGCTAAATAGATAAATAGATGAAATGTTGACGGCCTCTCAATTGAAGGCCGTTTTCTCTTTTTATGAAACTTTCTTTTACGAATTCACGTCTATCGCAAAGCAGAAATATTTTCATCACAGCAATTACAGGATTTTGACAGAAAAATAGAGAATATAGACTTATTGGAAATAAAAATAAAACGTATTTTCGTAGATAAATAGATATAAGGGGGAAATTTCAATGAGGGACCAGATGAATCCAACGGTTGATCGAATTCTGGGTAATATCGATAAGGTGATGACAGGCAAGCGGAACGTGGCGGAGTTAAGCCTTATTGCGCTGCTCGCTGGAGGACATGTGCTGCTTGAGGACGTGCCGGGTGTCGGCAAGACGATGATGGTCCGCGCGCTGGCGAAGTCTGTCAGTGCCAAGTTCAGAAGGATCCAGTTCACTCCTGACCTGCTGCCTTCAGATGTGACAGGCGTTTCGATTTATAATCCAAAAGAAATGGAATTTGAGTTCAGGCCGGGACCAATCATGGGCAACATCATCCTGGCTGATGAAATCAACAGGACGTCTCCGAAAACTCAATCAGCTCTGCTTGAAGGAATGGAAGAGCATAGCGTTACGGTCGATGGCGTAACGCATATTCTCGACAAGCCGTTTTTTGTCATGGCGACACAGAACCCGATTGATTATGAGGGAACGTATCCGCTGCCCGAAGCCCAGCTGGACCGTTTCCTCCTGAAAATGAAAATGGGCTACCCGGCGCTTGATGAGGAAATGGAAGTGCTTGACAGGGCGCAGCGCAATCTTCCAATCGAGGATTTGCAGCCGGTGGTCTCGCTTGAAGATTTACGCGACCTGCAGCAGAGCATAAAAGAAGTCATCGTCGACGAAACGCTCAAGCGATATATTGTAGAACTGGCAAGCCGGACGCGCGGCCATTCAAGTGTCTACCTTGGCGTAAGTCCACGTGGATCGATTGCCTTGATGAAGGCGTCCCAGGCGTACGCTTTTATATACGGAAGGGATTATGTCATTCCGGATGATGTCCAGTATCTGGCACCCTATGTCTTCGCCCACAGGATCATTTTGAAATCAGAGGCAAGGTTTGAAGGGGTCACCGCTGAGGATGTCGTAAACAGGGTGATGGCGAGAGTGCCTGTGCCGATCCAAAGGCTCGTGAAATAGTATGAAACTATATTTTCAAAAGTTCAAAGAAATATGGAAGCTGATCGTTTTGCTGTTCTTGATTCTGCTTACTTTTTCATATGCGATGTTCCAGGGCGGTTTTGTCAGCTGGTTCCTTTTTTACAGCTTCGTGCCATTCGGGCTGTATGCACTGAGTCTTGCTTTATATTCTTTAAAAGAAATAAAGGCGGAGAGAGTATACACAAAACAGGAGTACAACGCTGGCGAAAAGTTCAGGGCGAGCATCGTCCTTGAAAGAAATATCCCATTCCCGCTGTTTTACGCAATCGCCGAAGAACAGGCAGGAGAGACGCTTGCCGGGAACCGGGATCTGCAACAGGCGAATACCATGGTATTCCCGGGATTCAATCGGGTATTCAGCTTCGACTACTCGATCGAGAACCTGCCCCGGGGCGAACATGTCCTGACAGGTATCAAGCTGAAGACGGGAGATTTGCTCGGCTTGATTGAAAAAGAAAAAATCCTGCCGGCTGAAAACCGGATTCTTGTCTATCCTGCTTATCAGGATTTGGTTTACCGCCCGGTCGCACACCATTTTGACCAGGGCATGACTGCCTCGAAGGAGCGTGTCCAGCGAGATACATCGATGGCCATTGGTGTTCGTGAGTACCAGCCGGGGGATCGGTTTTCCTGGATCAACTGGAAAGCGACAGCAAGGCGAAATGATATCATGACAAAGGAATTCGAACAAAGGCAATCACATAATGTGACACTTTTGATGGACTGTGCGCCGGACCCGCGATTTGAAGTGATCGTTTCGTTTACCGCTTCCGTCCTCAGGGCGATTTTGCGCAAAGGGGCCCAGGTCGGACTGCTGACATCGAGCAATGAGCGTGTGGCTTTTCCTGCCCGCGGCGGGGAGAGCCAGCAGCAGCAGCTTCTCTACCATCTTGCCAAAATCCAGGATGGCAGTCCGGTCCCATTCGACCGAGTTCTGGAAGCAGAAACCTTCCTAGCGCAGCAGAACAATTCAATCATGCTGGTTACCGCCCAACTCACGAAAGAGTTGATTGAAAAAGCGGCGTTCTACAATCAAAGAAACGGAGCGGTCAGTATTTTCCTGATTAAAAATAGCCAGGAATCACCGTCAAAAACAGAAATAAACTTAAGGTCATCGGCAAATGCAAGGGGAATCCGGCTTGTCATGGTACATGACGGCCAGTTCCCGGAAGCCTTCTCGGAGGTGAACAAGGGATGACAATCGCTAAGCCGAAAAAAGATGCAGCCTTCTTCTTGCTGTATATCTTCAGCTTTTTGCTGTTATGGGAATGGCTGAGGCCATTAAAGGAACTGACTGATACAGGCCATTTGAGTGTCTTCCTTGGCTTTGTATTTGTCTCGCTGATGATGTCGTACTTCAACATGCCGGTGATTCCGGGAGCACTCGTGAAAATCATCATCATCTTATACTCAGTCCACTTCATGTATTATGAAGGAACATTTTTCAGTTTGAAATGGTTCACCGAGCTTTTCACCGAGGCGATGTCGAATGCCATTTATATAGTGAATGCGGACTGGACAGAGATTTCTAATGTATTTCGGACATTGTTATTCTTTACTCTGCTCTGGCTGATGGCTTATCTGATTCAATATTGGCTGATCAACCGAAAACAGATTTTTGTGTTTTTCTTCATGACGTTAGTTTACATCACGGTTCTTGACACGTTCACTCCATATGAAGCAGATGCGGCGATTGTCCGGACAGTCATTGCCGGTTTTGCTGTGCTGGGAATGCTGTCGTACCACCGGATTGCTGACAAGGAAGTGGTGAAGAAGAACCTCAACAGCGTGAAAAAATGGATGGTTCCTTTGGTGGCGATGATTGTTTTAAGTGTGGGGATCGGCTATGCTGCTCCTAAAGCTGACCCGATCTGGCCGGACCCTGTCCCATTCATTACCTCCTATAACCAGGATTCCGGGGAAGGCAGCGGCGGCGTTAAGAAGGTTGGCTATGGAACAGATGATTCAGCTCTTGGCGGACCATTCATCGGTGACGACCGGGTTGTTTTTACCTCAGAAGCAGATGGACGGCATTACTGGAGGATCGAAACGAAAGATGTCTATACGGGAAAAGGATGGATCACAGAAAAATCCGAAGCGGCAACACCAGTTGAATTTTTACCAGAACAGGCAATTCCGCTGCAGCCTTTCGATGCGGGTGTGAAAACAGAAGAGCGTAACAGCAGGGTCATTCCGAAAATCGGGTACCCACACCTTGTCTATCCGCTCGGGGTGAAACAAGTGAAGGCTTCTGCAGGTTACTCGTCATTGCAGTTCATGCTCGATCCCGAGACAGAGAAAATTACTTCCCTTCCTGATGGACAATCAGGGTCATTCGGCCCGTACTCACTCACATTCGATTATCCTGTCTACAGTGTCGACAAGCTCAAGGCGGCTGGGAAAGAGGATATTGCAGGAGAGGAGAATGCGGCTTTCCTGGCAAAATACACACAGGTGCCAGAAGCGCTTCCAGAGCGGGTTGTGAACCTGGCTGAGGAAATTACGAAGGATAAACAGACGTGGCTTGAAAAAGCCCAGGCAATTGAAAAATACTTCCGTTCGAACGAATTTGTCTACGATCAAACGGATGTTGCTGTCCCGGCTGATGACCAGGACTATGTCGATCAGTTCCTGTTCGATACACAGCGGGGCTATTGCGACAATTTTTCCACATCGATGGTTGTCATGATGCGTTCTGTTGGCATTCCAGCCCGCTGGGTAAAAGGCTATACCGAAGGGGATTATATCGATACTCTTGATAGCGGCCGCCGGCTTTACGAGGTCACAAATAATAACGCCCACTCCTGGGTGGAGGGATATTTTCCCGGTGTCGGCTGGGTTCCATTCGAACCGACTCAAGGATTTTCAAATAATGTCCAGTTCGAATACAACAACGACAACAACACTGAATCCACTACAGAGGAAAAGGATGAAAACGTAACGGCACCAGAGGCGCCAAAGAAGCCGGAACTGCCGGAAGAACAGGCACAGGTTGGCAAGCCTGAGGTTTCCTTTTCAGAAGGTCTGAAAAATGCCGGTGCGTTCCTGAAGGATAATTTCTGGAAAATTCTGCTGACAATGCTGGTTCTTGCTATGTTCGCTGCGATCATGTACAGGCTTCGCGGGAAATGGCTTCCGGCACTGTATATCCTTCTCTATAAGTATAAAAAGCAAAACAAGTACCTGGAGAAAGCCTATATTGCCCTGTTGAAGCAGCTTGGACGATACGGGCTTAGGCGGGAGGATGGCCAGACATTGCGTGATTACGCCTATTATGTGGATTCATTTTTCTCGACAAGCGATATGAGAAGACTCACCTCCAAGTATGAAGAATATCTCTATCGCGGCGAATTGAATGAAGAGATGTGGCAGGACGTGAAAAAGCACTGGGAAAACATGATTCGGAAATCTGGGGCTTGACCGTTAAAATATTATACTGATACAATGTGTGCAACTATATAGAATCAACCTTCATATATCCTCGATAATATGGATCGAAAGTATCTACCAAATCACCGGAAATGATTTGACTATGAAGGCAGGCTTCTTTTTGTTCGTAACGGGCTGGAATTCTGCTTTCCTATTATTTTTGGATGGCAGGATTCTGGCTTTTTTTATGCGTAACAAGCCATACTACTTACATAACCATCTAATGGAAGTACCGCGTCTATTTTAAATGAGGTGAATTTATGAAAAACGAGCTGCAAGACCAGGAAATGATTATAGTATTAGACTTTGGCAGCCAGTATAACCAGCTGATCACAAGACGGATCAGGGAGTTTGGCGTCTACAGTGAGCTTCATCCGCACACGATTACAGCGGCTGAAATCAAGGAAATGAACCCAAAGGGAATCATTTTTTCAGGAGGGCCGAACTCTGTTTATGATGAGGGAGCCTTCCGATGTGATGAAGAGATTTTCGAGCTGGGCTTGCCGATTTTGGGCATCTGCTACGGAATGCAGCTTATGACAATGCATTTCGGCGGGAAGGTCGAGAAGGCAAAGAACCGTGAATACGGAAAAGCCCTGCTGACTCTCCATAACCAGAACACATTATTCGAAGGGACTCCGGGTGAACAGGTTGTCTGGATGAGCCATGGCGACCTCGTCACCATGTCACCGCCAGGATTTTCTGTAGATGGAGTCAATCCATCCTGCCCGATTGCAGCAATGAGTGACGAGAGCCGTAAGCTTTACGCGGTCCAATTCCACCCTGAGGTTCGCCACTCCATGTATGGGAATGACCTGTTGAAGAACTTTGTCTTCAAGGTGTGCGGATGCGAAGGCAACTGGTCGATGGAAAACTTCATTGAAATCGAAATGGAGAAAATCCGCCAGCAGGTAGGAGACAAGAAGGTTCTATGCGCATTGAGCGGCGGTGTTGATTCCTCAGTTGTGGCCGTATTGATCCATAAGGCGATTGGCGATCAGCTGACATGTATTTTCGTTGATCATGGATTATTGCGCAAAGATGAAGCAGAAGGTGTCATGAAGACTTTTGCTGATGGCTTCAACATGAACGTTATAAAGGTGGATGCCAAGGATCGTTTCCTCAGTAAGCTCGAGGGTGTATCCGATCCGGAGCAGAAGCGTAAAATCATCGGAAACGAGTTCATCTATGTTTTCGATGATGAAGCGGAAAAGCTTAAGGGCATTGAATTCCTGGCACAGGGAACATTGTATACCGATATTATCGAAAGCGGCACTGCAACGGCACAGACAATCAAGTCCCACCACAATGTCGGCGGGCTGCCTGAGGATATGCAGTTCAGTTTGATCGAGCCATTGAACACATTGTTCAAGGATGAAGTCCGTGCGCTTGGCACCGAGCTTGGCATTCCTGATGAAATCGTCTGGCGTCAGCCATTCCCTGGACCTGGACTCGGCATTCGTGTTCTTGGGGCCATTTCAGAAGAAAAATTGGAGATTGTCCGTGAGTCGGACGCCATTCTTCGGGACGAAATCAAGAAGGCGGGCCTTGATCGTGAAATCTGGCAGTATTTCACCGTCCTTCCGGATATTCGCAGCGTAGGTGTCATGGGGGATGCGAGGACATATGATTACACAATTGGCATCCGTGCAGTAACATCCATTGATGGAATGACGTCCGATTGGGCAAGGATTCCTTGGGATGTCCTTGAGATAATCTCCACAAGGATCGTCAACGAAGTCGATCACGTCAACCGCGTCGTTTATGATATCACCAGCAAACCGCCTGCAACTATTGAATGGGAATAAAATACGAACGATTTTTAAAAACGGACATGAAAATGTTCGTTTTTTATTGACTCAGGGCAAAAGTCCTGTTAGAATAAAACCGAACTTAATAATTTGTCATAATTCGTCGTATAATCTTGGGGATATGGCCCAGAAGTTTCTACCGAGCTACCGTAAATGGCTTGACTACGAGGTAAATAAATCATGGCTGGCAATCTGTCATACTTTCAATGTATTGCCTGGCCATCATTTCTGCTATTGCCTTTAGTCAACGCCCGGTAACCCGTGGCGTTTTCTTTTTGGCCTTATTTCCTGAAACTATTCAGGGGGAAAAGAAAAAATGAAGAAATATTTCGAGTTTGATAAGCTTGGCACGAATTATCGCCGCGAATTCATTGGCGGAATGACCACGTTCCTTGCAATGGCGTATATCCTGATTGTAAATCCTAATGTACTCACACTGTCAGACATAAAGGATCTTCCGGAAGCATTGAGAATGGATGCTGGTGCTGTATTCGTGGCAACAGCTCTTGCAGCGGCGATTGGCTCCATCATTATGGGTTTGATCGGAAAATACCCAATTGCCCTGGCGCCGGGTATGGGCTTGAATGCCTTCTTTGCTTACACAGTTGTTCTAAGCCACGGTGCACCATGGCAGCATGCGCTTGCAGCAGTGTTTATCTCAAGTGTATTCTTCCTGCTGCTAACGATTACAGGCTGGCGTGAAAAATTGATCAATGCCATCCCAGTTGAACTAAAGCACGCAGTCGGAGCAGGGATTGGATTGTTCATCACCTTTATCGGATTGAAGAATGCAGGTATCATCGTCGATAATCCGGCAACGCTCGTTGGGTTAGGCGACCTGACAAACGCCAACACATTGCTTGCGCTTTTCGGATTGTTAATCACCGTCATCATGCTGACAAGAGGCATTCACGGTGCGGTATTCTTCGGCATTATCATCAGCGTCATCGTTGGTATGGTTTTTAATCTTATTGAAACACCTGAAAAAGTAGTTGGTGCAGTACCAAGCGTAGCGCCAACCTTTGGAGCTGTTTTCACGGCATTCGGCGATCCATCTTTCTACACATCGACCATGCTCGGTATCATTTTGACTTTCCTGTTCGTCGATTTCTTTGATAATGCAGGTACACTGGTTGCAGTTGCCAATCAGGCAGGCTTAATGAAAGAAAACAAGCTGCCTCGCGCAGGACGTGCGCTATTTGCAGATTCAATCGCATCCCTTGTTGGTTCCATCTTCGGAACATCGACAACAACATCGTATATTGAATCATCTGCAGGTGTAGCTTCAGGAGCGCGAAGCGGATTTGCTTCTTTAGTAACAGCAGGATTCTTCCTGTTATCGCTATTCTTTTTCCCGCTGCTTTCAGTGGTCACTTCAGCCGTAACAGCACCAGCATTGATCATCGTTGGTGTACTGATGGTTTCTTCACTTGGGAAAATCGAATGGGGCCGCTTTGAAATCGCAGTACCATCATTCCTTACAATGATTGCGATGCCATTGTCATCCAGCATCGCAACTGGGATTGCGGCAGGATTCATCTTTTATCCAATCACCATGCTCGTGAAGGGGAAATCAAAAGATGTCCATCCGATTATGTACCTGTTCTTCGTCATCTTCGTTCTATACTTTGTGTTTTTAACAGAATAGACATTTCGGTCCAGCGGATGCCGCTGGATCTTTTTTTGGCAAAATTTGAAGACTGCCAGGTAAACACTTCAGATTGACTTCTAAATTCTCCTTATATACGATATTCCCATAGAACAAGCTGAAACGGGGAAACGGCATGGACAGAATCGAAGTGAAAAAAGGCTTGAACAATAATGTATTGATTGCTGACCATCCAACATTCGGGGAAGTCATCATGATTGGCAAGGGAATTGGCTTCAACCGGAAAAAGGGAGACCTGATCGAAGAGGGCCAGGCGGAGAAAATGTTTGTCCTCAAGGATGAAAAAGAGCAGGCAAACTACATCAAGCTTTTGCCTTTTGTTGAAAATGACCTGCACGAAGCAATCATATCTTCCATTGAATTAATCAAGAAACGGACAGCTGGCCAGCTGAATGAACACATCCATGTCGCCTTGACGGACCACTTGATGTTTGCAGTAACAAGGATTTCAAAGGGGATGGAGTTCAAAAATCCATTTTTGGTGGAAACAAAGACACTATATCCAATGGAATTTGAGATTGCTAAAGAAGTGGTTCAGCTTATCAAGGATCGATCCGGAATTGAACTTCCTGATGGAGAAATCGGTTTTGTTGCCCTCCATATCCATAGCGCCATCATGAATCGCAATCTGTCTGATGTGAACAAACACTCACAGCTTGTGACAAAACTAGTACAAATGATTGAAGAAAACCTGGATGTCGAAATCGATAAAGAAGACATAGACTATATGAGGCTTGTCCGCCACATACGTTTTACCATCGAGAGGGTCAATAACGGAGAAAAAGTAGAAGAACCGGAAAAATTTGCAACCCTCTTGAAAGAGGAATACCCTCTGTGTTACAATCTTTCGTGGAAACTCATTAAAGTGATGCAGCAGACCTTGAAAAAACAAGTATTCGATGCCGAAGCCGTGTATCTGACGATGCATCTGCAAAGGCTTCAGAAAAAAGTTAAATAAGCAGTTATATCTTACGTGTTACTGATTCGATCAGGCATGAGTAAAGAATGTAATTGAAATGGAGTTTTATGGGTACTATATCCGTATGCTTCTTTTCGATACACCTTACTCATGCCTTTTTTATTTGTTTTTTTAATGTTTGTAACCGCTTTAAGAGAAAAAATTTCAGGAGGTCTTCCTATGTTTAAGAAAGCTTTTGGTGTTCTTCAAAAAGTAGGTAAAGCGCTGATGCTTCCGGTTGCACTACTTCCG
The DNA here is from genome assembly GCF_007678455.1 of Cytobacillus oceanisediminis 2691. Classification (GTDB taxonomy): domain Bacteria; phylum Bacillota; class Bacilli; order Bacillales; family Cytobacillaceae; genus Mesobacillus; species Mesobacillus oceanisediminis_A. The sequence goes on from NZ_VEEP01000015.1 coordinate 37,013, forward strand.
GCAGCGGGTATTCTGCTTGCACTTGGTGCTGCGCTTAGAAACCCTGCTTTGTTAGAGCTTGCTCCATTTTTAAATAACGGCGGCGTCGATCTGGTTGCTGCTGTCATGCAAAAAGCCGGAGATATTGTCTTCGGAAACCTTCCGCTGTTATTCGCGGTTGGTGTAGCTGTTGGTTTAGCGGGCGGTGAGGGTGTTGCCGGTCTTGCTGCGATTATCGGATACCTGATCATGAACGTGACAATGGGTACTGTCTTAGGCATTACTCCAGAAGATGTCAACGGACTGAACTACGCAAATATCTTGGGTGTCCCAACACTTCAGACAGGGGTGTTCGGTGGTATCATCGTGGGTATAATTGCCGCAGCTCTTTACAATAAGTTCTTTGAAATCGAATTGCCTTCTTACCTTGGTTTCTTTGCAGGTAAGCGTTTCGTCCCGATTATCACTGCCGGAACAGCCATCCTGCTTGGATTGGTAATGATGGTTATCTGGCCTCCAATCCAAAACGGCCTGAATGCATTCTCGCAAAACATGGTTCACGCAAACTTGACTTTATCAGCATTTATCTTTGGTGTGGTTGAACGTTCATTAATTCCTTTCGGTCTGCACCATATCTTCTATTCACCATTCTGGTATGAATTTGGTCAGTACACTACTCAAGCTGGAGAAGTTGTTCGCGGGGACCAGCGTATCTTCATGGCCCAAATTGCAGATAACGTACAAAATCTTACTGCAGGTACATTCATGACAGGTAAATTCCCGTTCATGATGTTCGGTCTTCCAGCTGCAGCATTGGCTATTTATCATGAAGCACGTCCTGAAAGAAAAGTGGTAGTCGGCGGTCTAATGGTTTCTGCTGCCCTGACTTCATTCTTAACAGGTATTACAGAACCACTTGAGTTCTCATTCTTGTTCGTAGCACCAGTGCTTTTCGGAGTACACGCCATTTTTGCTGGTCTATCATTCATGACAATGCATCTATTAAATGTAAAAATCGGTATGACTTTCTCTGGTGGTCTTATTGACTACATTCTGTTTGGATTGATCAACCCGCAGACAAACGCATGGATTGTAATCCCTGTAGGCCTAGTCTTCGCGGTCATCTACTACTTCGGGTTCCGTTTCGCAATTCGTAAGTTCAACCTGATGACACCAGGCCGTGAAGCAGTTGAAGAAGATGGGGAAGAAGGCGGAGTGAAGGGACAAGTTAGTGACCTTCCATATGAAGTCCTTGATGCAATGGGCGGTAAAGAAAACATCGCTCACCTTGATGCATGTATCACACGACTTCGTGTATCAGTTAATGATATTGGCAGCGTCGATAAAGATCGCTTGAAAAAGCTGGGTGCTGCTGGAGTCCTTGAAGTCGGCAACAACATCCAGGCAATTTTCGGACCGCGTTCAGAGACTATTAAAGGTCAGATGAAGGACATCATGAGCGGTAAAAGACCTCGTCCTGTAGAAACGAACCAGGCAACAGAGGTTGAGCAGCAAATTGAAGAAGTGAATCCGGAAGCATTGCAGACTCATCATGATGCAGATTCCGCAGCTGAAACATTCGTTTCTCCTATTAAAGGGGAGATAAAACCAATTACAGAAGTCCCTGACCAGGTATTCTCTGGAAAAATGATGGGTGACGGTTTTGCAATCGTACCTGCTGAAGGTACAATTGTTTCACCGGTAGACGGAAAGATCGTAAACCTTTTCCCAACAAAGCATGCAATCGGAATCCTCTCTGACTCTGGACGGGAGATCCTTATTCATGTGGGTATCGATACGGTTAATCTGAAGGGACAAGGGTTCGAAACACTTGTTTCTGAAAATGACACTGTCACAAAAGGACAGCCGTTATTGAAGGTGGATCTTGATTACATCAAGGAAAACGCAACGTCTATCATTACTCCAATCGTATTCACTAATCTATCTGAAGGCGAAAGCATTGTCATCAACAAAGAGGGTAATGTGGATGTGAAAGACGAGAATATCATTACGATATCTAAATAAGGTAAATAAACAGCTGGTCTCCCGGATGGAGATCAGCTGTTTTTATATACAGAAGGAAAGTGAACAATCGAAACTTTTCCCAATTATTTCAAGGTATAATCGTATTGACTCTGCGCATGTCGGGTGATAGTATATAGAAACAGTCGCGAACAGGTTAACAACATTTTGGTGATGAAAAAATAAAATCAAAAAGCTGTTGACATTCAACGCTGTGATGTGATAAATTATTAAAGTCGCTTCTGAGCGGCGCACACAATTTGCTCTTTGAAAACTAAACAAACAAGCGTCAACAAACAATAAATTATCATGCTTCTATTAATAGAAGACATGAGCC
>NZ_VEEP01000160.1 GCF_007678455.1 Cytobacillus oceanisediminis 2691
GTTTCACCAGTGATCTTTTGAACCGTCCGACCCCTCATTTTTCCTATTGTTACCACCCCACTATCAAGTCCATCCACATTTCTTCACACAACCCACTCAACCTGCTTCACAAGTCCACATCCACCCACAACCATATCATTCCTTTGATCACCATATCCACCATCTCCCCCTTTCCCCTCAACCTCAATCAACAACTCACATCTATTCCCAAACAACACCCCTTCCCTTCTTCCAATTCTTCCCACTGCATATTCAGGCCCAGTCTCCAACGCAATCATCAGATCTCCTTTC
>NZ_VEEP01000161.1 GCF_007678455.1 Cytobacillus oceanisediminis 2691
GGTTAGGGTGGTTGTTGTTGTTGTTAGAAGTGATGATAAAGTTAATTTTTTGGAGAGGTTTAGCTTCTTTTGAGTGTTGAATTTGAAATGTAATATGGGTTTTTAAGTTTAATTGTTTTTGAGGTGGAAGGAATAGCGGTTGGTTAAAGTTTGGATAGGGTGGATAAATCTCTTGAGGTGGTAGAATTTTTGGAAGATGTGGTAATAAGAAGGTTGTTTGTTGAAGTGTTTGATACTGTTTTACAAGCTGATAAATTGGACTAGTACAGGAAGTGTTCAGTTTTAGAAGA
>NZ_VEEP01000162.1 GCF_007678455.1 Cytobacillus oceanisediminis 2691
TCCAAATCCATCCTCCTCCTCCACAACCAACCCCCCCTCCATTCACCAAACCGTATTTTCCCCCGCTCCATTCCCATCCAATCATACCTTCAATAACCCAACCTTCTTTTTCCCCCTCAAAATCTCAACACCTTCCTCCCTAAAACAACGCACAATGATCATTTCCAAAAACATTTCATACACCTTCCCTCCCCTCTCTCCATCCACCTCCCCATTCACCCCCATCATCCCCCCAAACATTCACACACCATCCCCTTCAAACCCTTTTCCAAAACCATCAAAAATATCTT
>NZ_VEEP01000163.1 GCF_007678455.1 Cytobacillus oceanisediminis 2691
AAATAATATTGGATTTGAGGGGATGAGGATGTTGTGGAGAGCTGGGAGGGTTGGGTTGGTTGTGGGGAATGTGGATGAGGGTGAGGAGGATAGGGAGGAAGAGGCAAAAGGAGGTGCGAAAAAGATGGGTTTAAGTGAGGATGGGAAGTGGTGGAAGGGAGGAATGGGGTTGAGAGGGGGAGAGGGAATGAGGGTGGAAGATATTTATTTGAAGGAAATCAAGGGGGTAGAGTATGGCGATGTAAAGAAATTTATGAAGGGGGAGGAAAGCTTTGATCTTCTTGTTGAG
>NZ_VEEP01000164.1 GCF_007678455.1 Cytobacillus oceanisediminis 2691
TAACAACCTTCACCAAATCCTTCCAGGCCCCACCACACTACAACACCTTCCTCCCCACCACCCCCCCCAACTCATCCAACTTCTCCACCACCTTCCCCACACCCTCCACCTCGATCTCTTCATTCTTCTCCATACAACCACCACCATAAACCATAACCTCCCCACTCTAAAACAACCCTTCCTCCACTTCACTTTCACTTTCAATCCCCCTTCACCCCATAATCACTTTTCCCTCTTTCTATTTCCCCCCAAACCAAACCATCTCCAAAAATTCCTCCATTCCACACCT
>NZ_VEEP01000165.1 GCF_007678455.1 Cytobacillus oceanisediminis 2691
CCTACTCCACAAAACTTCAATCATCACACAACTAATCAACATAAATTTTATACAACCCAAATCCAACCCCAAACTATCATTCTTCCTCCTTCTCATCCTCCTCAATCCCTACAACACCCTAATCCATTATCGAATCAACTTCACAAAATCCACAAAACAAAACATCCTCAACTTCCTACACAATTAAATATCCCTTTCCCTACCCAACTATCTAATCACCTTCAAAAACAATTACTTCCTCAATATCTTCAACACCAATTCCTTAATAACCCCATCATCCCCCATATT
>NZ_VEEP01000166.1 GCF_007678455.1 Cytobacillus oceanisediminis 2691
TTATGGAATGGGGAGGGGGGGATTTTGGTGAGGAGATAATGGAGTGCGGGTTGAAAGGAGGCATATGTTTTGGGTGTGAGGGGATTGAGGATTTGATGGAGTGTGAAGGGTATGGGGATGTTTGGAGGGAGCTTGGGAATGGGGTATGGTGTGGGGTTGGAAGGGAGTGGGGAGGAGGGGGTGAGAGGTGGGTTGAGGTGGATTAGATAGTAATTGAAGGTGTGTGGGTGAAGGGGGAGGTGTAGATTGCAGGGGCCGTGGATTTTAAGTGGGTTGATGATTTTGAGG
>NZ_VEEP01000167.1 GCF_007678455.1 Cytobacillus oceanisediminis 2691
CGCTCCTCTCATTTCCTTTTTCTACAATCTCAATCATATTCACAATCCTACAACTCAACCTACTTACCTTTTCCTCAATACTTTCCCCATCCCCTATATCCACAACCATCTTATCAAAAATACCTCATTTCCTCCCCTCTCCAACCCCCAGCACCAATCCACTTTCCCACATCAACACCACCACACCACCTCTTTTAATACAAACCCTTTTCCCCCCCCTATTTCCTCCAGTAATCACAACTCCATCCTACTTCCTTCCCATCTCCACCGTTAATCCAACCCCATTCC
>NZ_VEEP01000168.1 GCF_007678455.1 Cytobacillus oceanisediminis 2691
AATTCATTTTCATACTCCGTCTGCTCAACGATTCTTTTCATATTCCCCACAAGTCCCTTTTCACAATAAAACACCCATCCCAAATACATTCTCTCCTCTTCCCCAATCACCTTTCCTTCTTCACCAACCTTCATCATTTCCCTCCACATATCCCTAAATTCAATCTCCAAATTCTCATTCTCTTCAACCACCTTTTTCACATCTACAACCACTCCTTCCCCATCCATCAAGACATCTCCCCCCTGTATCCTTGAATTCTCCACCCTATAAAGCCACCCACCCTTGAT
>NZ_VEEP01000169.1 GCF_007678455.1 Cytobacillus oceanisediminis 2691
TTAGGAACAATCATGCTAGTGTTTATGTTTTTTGCATTAATTATGACAATGGGAACAGATATATTATCCTTTTTCAACGTAGAGACACTTCAGAAAGCCATAGCGAGCAAAATAAAGTCATCTGAAGGGTTTATATCATTTTTATGGTATTTGGCTTATTATGCCCCTTATATTGTCTTTATCGGACTATTTATATTTATTTATGAGTGGTTACGAAGAAAGTTAGACGAAAGATATTTTTAAATAAAAAAACTCTTAATAAGTTTATTCAACTTACTAAGAGCTT
>NZ_VEEP01000016.1:0-20340 GCF_007678455.1 Cytobacillus oceanisediminis 2691
CGGAAGTTAAGCTTCTCAGCGCCGATGGTAGTTGGGGGTTTCCCCCTGTGAGAGTAGGACGCCGCCGGGCACACGAAGAACAGCTGAATGGCTGTTCTTTTTTTGTGTTTTGATCAAATTTTCATGAGCAGCAGAATTTTGCCGTTTTATCAGGTTGGTCGATATCTTTGGCAAAGTGGTCGATAAATCTCTGGATTTGGCCGATATATTTGTAAATCCGCCGATAAAATCATAAATGTGGTCGATAAAATCAAAAAATCGCCAATAAGATTCATAATGGGTCCTCATAGACTATTCTTAGGCACTCTATTACATTAAAATCTTAACTTCTCATGAATATTTTTGAAGGAATATCACAAAATGTTGGTCTAATATCATCAATCTAAGTCCTAACGCTTACATTTCGATAATAACAAGTGCAATTCTCCCGTGAACGGCTTAATTAAATAATAAACCAACCTAAATTGTTATAAGACATACAAGGAAATCGAATGACAATCATAAAATATAAAACAATTAAACTTCCTGAAATATTATTCGGAAAATTGTATACAAAATTGGGCTCCTGGCAACAATAGGTGTACGGAGGTGGAGAATTTGGGTTCGCTTTTAGCTAAGAATCAAATCGGGGAGACGTGTGTGGTTTGCGAACAGACGAAAACAGCTGGCATACACCTGTATACTTCATTTATTTGCACAGACTGTGAGAGCATCATGATTAAGACAGATACGAGTGATCCTCAATATAAATATTACGTGGAGAAATTAAGGAAAGTAACTAAACCAGGTATTTACAGTTAAAAGTCCATTTCGGGCTTTTATTTTTTTTGCCATGAATCAGTGTTAGAATAGATAGGTGTGAAAATGACAATAAAGGTGAGAATATGGATCAATCGAAGACCCCCTTGTATTCCCGATTGGTGGGGCATGCTGAAGGGGAACCGCTGTCCTTCCATGTACCGGGCCATAAAAATGGGACTGTTATTTCCGAGAAGGGACAAAGCTTTTTTAAAGATATTCTAAAACTGGATGCCACTGAAATAACCGGACTGGATGATTTTCATTCTCCCGAGGGAGTTATTTTAGAGGCTGAAGAGTTGCTCACGGACTTATATAAAACGGAAAAAAGCTTTTTTTTAGTAAATGGATCGACTATCGGGAACCTGGCGATGATTCTTGCCGCGGTTAATGAAGATGATGTTGTGCTGGTTCAGCGCAATTCGCATAAATCAATCATGAATGCACTCAGGCTCGCTAAAGCGAGGCCAGTTTTCATCAGTCCGGAGTATCATGAGGACTATGCTGTCGCTGCAGGACTGAGTTTGGAGGCTGTAGAATCGGCAATCCAGCAGTATCCCGGGGCAAAGGCACTCATTCTGACATACCCAAATTATTATGGATTAACGTATGACCTTAAAAGCATCATTGACTTGGCGCATCGTTATCAGATTCCTGTATTGGTGGATGAGGCACATGGCGTGCATTTTATCGCAGGGGACTATTTCCCGAAGTCAGCGGTTGAGCTTGGTGCTGATCTTGTTGTGCAATCGGCACATAAGACACTTCCGGCCATGACCATGGGGGCGTTCCTTCATTTTCAGACAGAACGGGTAGCGATGAGCAAGCTGGAGTTTTACCTGCAGGCGCTGCAATCAAGCAGTCCTTCCTATCCATTGATGGCATCGCTGGATTTGGCCCGGAGCTATCTGGGTACCTATAATCAGGCGGATCTGACTTATTTGAAAGCAGAATTGCAAAAATTCCGGGTAAGCCTCGAGCACCTGGAAACAATTCGGATTTTGTCAGGGGATGACCCGCTAAAGTTAACCATTCAATCCTGGTCAGGCTTCGAGCTGCAACCTAGACTTGAAGCAAAAGGGATTTTTACAGAATTGGCTGACCCACATAATGTCCTGCTCGTTCTGCCTTTACTTAAAAAGAATATGGCACATTACCTGCAGGAAGCTGCTGATAAGATTAAAGAGGTTGTCAGCAACATTCCAAGAAGAGTCAGTCACCCGGAATCGAAACTAACGGATAAAGGAATTTCCACACTGGCAGCAAGCTATAAAGAGATGGAGAATCAGCTATGTGAGCCTATACCACTGGAAGAGGCGGCTGGCAGGGTTTGTGCGGACCAGATCATTCCGTATCCGCCGGGGATTCCCATTTGCCTGCTAGGGGAATGCATCACTGAAGAAGACATTCAAATGATCTTATATTTAATAAGAAAAGAAGCGAAAATCCAGGGCGGAGAGTATTTGCATGCTGGTAAAATAAAAGTGTTTCAGAGTTGGAGGATATAGATGGACAAGGGTATATTCATTACAGTCGAAGGGCCGGATGGTTCGGGAAAAACGACCATCATTCAGATGCTGGCGGAGAAGCTTGAAAAGGAAGGATATGAGATTGTCGCGACACGTGAACCTGGTGGAATAGAGATTGCGGAACAAATCAGGCAAGTCATCCTCGATCCGAAAAACACCGCAATGGATCCGCGTACAGAAGCCCTTTTATATGCGGCAGCCAGAAGGCAGCATCTTGCCGAAAAGGTCAAGCCAGCGCTGGAAAGAGGGAAAATTGTTTTATGTGACCGATTTGTCGATAGTTCACTGGCGTATCAGGGCCATGCCCGAGGCTTGGGTATTGACGAGGTCTATTCAATCAACCAGTTTGCGATTGAAAGCATGATGCCCAAAATGACACTGTATTTTGATGTAGCACCAGAAGTGGGGCTTGAAAGGATCAATAAAAATAAGGGCCGTGAAGTGAATCGTCTCGATTTAGAAAAGCTGGAGTTCCACCAAAAGGTAAGGGAAGGCTATACGATGATTGCCGAGCGATTCCCGGAGAGGATTGTCACGATTGATGCTTCAAAGGAATTGGAAGAGGTTTACGTACAAGCTGAAGAGAAAATTAAAGAAATATTGAAAATGTAGATTCCATGAACAAGCCTGTCCGCTGTCAGGCTTGTTTTTTATCTGGTAAAGATAGAAGTAAATTTCCAGTCTGCGAATAAAGGGCTGCTTTTTGCAAATGAACACTGTTTACTAGCGAATAAAAAGTTTTTTTAGCGAACTATGTATTAAAATTTGCGAATAAAGAGTTGTCTTTAAGGAATGGGGGCAATTTAGGCACCCTCTTTTCTGGAAGCGAATGGAATTTTACGTTTATATCATGTGTTGTCCCAGGAATCCTGTTATAATAAGGATACAACTGTTACGGAAGCAAAATTTCATGCCAATAAAAAAATTCAGGGGGTAAACGAATGAAATTAATTTTAGCAGTGGTTCAAGACCAGGATAGCAACCGCCTTTCAAATGCGCTGGTCGACCATAATTTCCGTGCAACAAAGATGGCCAGTACAGGTGGATTCCTGAAATCAGGGAATACCACGTTTATCATAGGAACAGAAGACATCAGAGTGGATAAGGCATTGGAGGTCATCAGGGACAACTGTAAGTCTCGTGACCAGCTTGTGGCACCTGTCTCACCTATGGGAGGGAATGCAGATTCATATGTTCCATACCCTGTCGAGGTCGAAGTTGGCGGTGCGACTGTTTTCGTATTGCCTGTCGAGCAGTTTCATCAATTTTAACGGGAAATGCCCGGAGGTTAGCACCAAATGAAAATTAATCAGGATATGCGCCTTAACATAGATAAAGTGCGCCAGGACCAGAAACAGCAGCCTGGCAGCGGCATCAAATTCAATGCACTTGTGGAGAAACAGGAACATAAATTGCAAATCGGACAGCTCCAGCAATTAATGAAGGAAGTGGAATCTGCCGGCGAGCGGCTGGCACGGTCCAGGACTTTCAAGGACCTTGCCAAGTTCAGGACGCTAGTGAAGCAATTCGTTAAAGAAGCAGTCAATTTCGGAATGGAGCTCAAGCACTCGCATAGCTGGAACCAATTTGGCGAAGGCAGGTCTTTGAAGGTCGTGGAAACGATTGATGATAAGCTGGTCGAGTTGACGGATGAGCTGATGAAGAAAAAGGATGAACAGATTGATATCCTCGGCAAGATTGGGGAAGTCAAAGGCCTGTTGATCAATTTATATACGTAAGTGAGTGATCGCCTTGGCAAAGACATGGGACGAGCTGGAGAGACTCCAGCCCAATGTTTTGAAGATGATAAAAAACAGCATCCTGAAAAATCGGGTCGCCCATGCCTATTTATTTGAGGGAATGAGGGGCACCGGCAAAAAGGAGATAAGTATACTCCTTGCCAAGAGCATCAATTGCCAGGCGCCGGTGGATGGCTATAAACCTTGCGAAAACTGTTTGAACTGCAAAAGGATCAACCATGGGAACCATCCGGATATCCATCTTGTAGAGCCTGATGGCCTTTCGATCAAGAAAGGGCAGATTCAGCTGCTGCAAGAGGAGTTTTCGAAAACAGGGGTTGAGTCGAAGAACAAGCTTTACACGATTGTCCATGCTGACCGGATGACGACTAATGCGGCGAACAGTTTGCTGAAGTTCCTCGAGGAACCTCATGCAGGGACTGTTGCTGTGTTGATCACCGAGCAGGCACAGCAAATGCTTCCGACCATCTTATCCAGATGCCAGATGATCAATTTTACGCCATTATCTCCTAAAAATATGACAGAACAATTGATAGCAAACGGGGTCCACCCGCATACAGCCCCGATGCTGGCACAGCTGACGAATAATTTGGAAGAAGCTTTAGAGATAAGTAGTAATGATTGGTTTGCACAAGCACAAAAAATAGTGTTAAAATTATATGAAGTGCTGAAGAAGAATTCGCTTGAAGCTATGGTCGCGCTTCAGGAGAACTGGTTCACGCACTTTAAAGAGAAAGAACAAATCGATCGGGGTTTGGATTTATTACTTCTTATATTTAAGGATTTACTATACATTCAGCTTGGCAAGAAGGACCAGGTTGTGTATCTAAACGAAAGCTCACGTTTAGAACAGTTTGCATTACAGACATCCGGACGGCGTCTTACCGAACAAATGGCAGCCATTCTGGAGGCGAAGAGGAAGCTGCATGCCAATATGAATCCCCAGCTGCTCATGGAAGAGCTGGTGTTAAAATTGCAGGAGGGATCTACACTTGTATGATGTAGTAGGTGTCCGCTTCAAGAAAGCGGGGAAGATTTATTATTTTGATCCCGGCGATCTCTCAATTCAAAAGGACGAATTCGTCATTGTCGAAACTGTAAGGGGCGTTGAGTACGGCAGAGTGGTCATTCCCCGAAAGCAAGTCGGCGAAAACGATGTGGTCCTGCCTCTGAAAAAGGTCGTCAGAATTGCAGATCAGAAGGATCGTCTCATTGTCGAGGAGAACAAAACAGCTGCAAAGGAAGCATACGATGTTTGCAGTGAAAAAGTGAACGAACATCAGCTTGATATGAAGCTTGTTGATGTTGAATATACATTTGACCGCAACAAAGTCATTTTTTACTTCACGGCTGACGGCCGAGTTGATTTCCGGGAATTGGTCAAGGATTTGGCATCCATCTTCCGGACAAGGATCGAGCTTCGCCAGATTGGTGTCAGGGATGAAGCAAAAATGCTTGGCGGTATAGGGCCATGCGGCAGGATGCTTTGCTGCTCTACGTACCTGGGAGACTTTGAACCTGTTTCAATCAAGATGGCCAAGGATCAAAACCTCTCGCTCAATCCGACAAAGATTTCCGGTCTTTGCGGCAGGCTGATGTGCTGTTTGAAATATGAGAACGACGAATATGAAACAGCGAAAGAGCAGCTGCCAGACATTGGCGAAACAATCTTGACACCGGATGGACGAGGGAAAGTCGTCGGATTGAACATCCTGGAACGAGTCATGCAAGTCGATATCCCAGGACAGGAACGCGTTCTGGAATATACACTTGAGGAAATTCAGGAAGCAGGAGCTGTATCGTTGCAATCATCCACAGATTAATGAGGTGGAACAGGTGGATAAAAAAGATATCTTTGACTCAGTAAGTAATATGGAAGCGCAGATCGGTGATTTATACCGTCAGCTTGGTGAGTTAAAACAGCATTTGGCAGAGATTCTGGAAGAGAATAATGCACTAAAGCTGGAAAATGAGCATATAAGACGCCGTCTGGATCAAACCATTGGTAAAAAAGATCCAACCATTAAGAAAAGCGGCAAGGAAAACAGCAATCAGGCACAGGCTGATAAAAACGTAGTCGACATCGGTGAAGGCTATGACAATCTTGCCCGCCTGTACCAGGAAGGCTTCCACATCTGCAATCTGCATTTTGGCAGCCCGCGAAAAGAGGATTGCTTGTTCTGCCTGTCCTTTCTTAATAAAAAGTAATTGGCAGCCTTCCTTTATAGGGAAGGCTATTTTTATAAGTTCGTTTTGGAGGAACACAACAAATGGTAAACTTACGAGAAGATGAACGACTGGACTATTTGCTTGCGGAGGATTTGCGGATTATCCAGAGCCCGAATGTATTTTCTTTTTCCCTGGATGCTGTCCTGCTTGCGAGATTTGTATGGGTGCCGATCCAAAAAGGGAAGATCGTCGACCTATGCAGTGGCAATGGGGTGATTCCCTTGTTTTTAAGTGCGAGGACGAAAGGGACAATCACCGGAGTCGAAATCCAGGAACGATTGTACGATATGGCCATCCGAAGCATTGAATACAATCAATTAAATGACCGTCTCCATATGGTTCATGGAGACTTAAAGGATGCTCCAAAACAGCTTGGCTTTGAGAAGTACGATGTTGTAACCTGCAATCCGCCGTATTTTCCGACCCCGTCCAAGGAAGAGATCAATGTGAATGAACACCTGGCGATTGCGCGCCATGAGATTCTTTGCACGCTCGAGGATGCGATTCGGTCGGCAAGCCAGCTGGTCAAACAGGGTGGGAAGGTTGCATTTGTCCACCGTCCGGGAAGGCTGATTGACATCATTGAGCTTATGCGGAAATACCGGCTTGAGCCCAAGCGGATCCAGTTTGTCTATCCAAAGGCAGGGAAGGAAGCGAATACGCTGCTGGTAGAAGCCATAAAGGATGGCAGCCCTGACCTTAAGATTCTTGAGCCTTTAACGGTCTATGATGAAAATAATGAATATACCCCAGTGATCAAAGAGATGTTATATGGAAGCAAATAAGTAAAGGCTCTTTTCTGGAACTTTGTTGCCATTTGCTGCAAAATTGCATTGAAGGACCTAGGTAACTTAGCTAAATGGACGATTTAGACGGGAAAAGAGCTTGCAAACTATTTACCGACCAGCAAAACGCCTTATAATACGTTAAAATCGGCTTTAGGATTTTAACAACATTCATTACGAAAACAGCCTAAGTAAAAGAGGAACGGGTGGATTAAAAATGCAGCAGCAAAAAAGTTTTGAACGCGAGAATGAAAAAGGAATCCTTTATCTGGTGCCTACGCCAATCGGAAACCTGGAGGACATGACCTTCAGGGCGATCAGGATGATGAAGGAAGCGGATTTGATTGCCGCGGAAGATACAAGGAATACAAAAAAGCTGTGCAATTACTTTGAGATTGAAACGCCCGTTACCAGCTATCATGAACATAATAAGGAAAGCAGTGGGCATAAGTTGGTTGAGAAACTGAAGGACGGAGCCAAAATTGCGCTGGTCAGCGATGCGGGAATGCCGACTATATCAGACCCTGGTATGGAACTTGTGGCCGAGGCGATTGCCGAGGGGCTCACGGTCGTCCCGCTGCCAGGAGCAAACGCAGCCCTTACCGCATTGATTGCTTCAGGGATCCAGCCGCAGCCTTTCTATTATTACGGTTTCCTCCAGAGAGGCAAAAAGGATAAAAGAAAGGAACTCGAACAGCTGGCAAAACAGGCAGCCACCATAATCCTTTATGAATCACCACACAGATTGAAGGAGACACTGGCATTGATGCTGGATGGTCTGGGTGACCGCCGAATTGTCCTGTGCCGGGAATTAACGAAGAAATATGAAGAGTTCCTCAGAGGGACTGTTTCAGAAGCACTTGCATGGTCTGAAACGGAGGAAGTGCGCGGTGAATTCGTACTGATTATTGAGGGGGTGTCTGTAGACACCCTTGAACTTGAAGAAAATCAATGGTGGGAAAAACTTAGCTTGACTGAACATGTAGAGCATTACATCACAAAGGAAAATATGACTTCCAAAGATGCCATCAAGCAAACAGCAAAGGACCGGGATCTGCAAAAACGGGAAGTTTACCAGGCTTACCATATAGAAGAATGAAAACGTAAAAAGGCCGTGGATGCTATCCACGGCCTTGATTATATTTTATATTAAGCTTTTACAGGTTCGAAGCTTCCCTGGATTTCTTTAAGAAGCTGTTCAGCACCTTCACGGCTAAGGATTAGCTTGCCGCCAGCCAATGTGATGTTGTTGTCAGATACTTCACCAGTGATGTGGCAAGTCATGTTTGGCTTGTACTTCTTCAGGATGATGCGGTCATCGTCAACATAGATTTCCAAAGCATCCTTTTCTGCGATGCCAAGAGTCCTTCTTAATTCGATTGGAATAACCACGCGGCCAAGCTCATCAACTTTACGTACGATACCAGTAGATTTCATTTTTTATAATCTCCTCTCATTTTCCCATATATTTATTCGTCATTTTTCGACATTTTTCTCTTATTGGTTTTATAATACCAGTGATTCCAATTACCGTCAATTAAATTATTTTTCTTTTATTAGAAAAATTTTACACAGGGCTTGAACCTTATCATAACAAGGTTTACTGATAAGTAGTATTAGAGGGGAGACACCTGGGAAGGAATTTTTACTAATGGATAAAAGGAGAAAATATTATTCGACGATAACATTAAGCGCATATTTCGACAAAATTCTACAATCTATTCGACAAAAAAGTCACAAGTTTGTCATATTTGAAAAGCACCGTACATTATTTTCTAATCAGGTATATTCTATTAATGAAATTGGTTATGATTTTATTAAGTAAAAATTCACAGTAGTTCATCTCCTGCCAGGATCATAAGGCGGGATTTTTAATTTAATGATAGAAACAGAGCAAACTGCATTCTGCTAATGACAAAATACGTTAACATTATGAGGAGAATGTCCGTAGCAGTAATTTTTTTTACAAATTTCGAGTTTATTTATAATTTTGGTGCCTGCTCTCCTTTTAGCCACTACATATTCTTCGGTTGTAAGCGGCAAATTTACTTAAGCCGTTTCCGCATGGATTGTTGCTTTTGTGCATCAACCTTAGTTATAAAGCCTCAGGTGCTATTTTCATACAGGCTTCCAAACTGGAAATGCGGGAGTAATAATAAATCCAAAAGCTGTTGTATGTAAAAACAATGTAAATTACGAAAAAGGCCATTGTTAAAGTGTTATGAATCCCAACGCATTAACTGGTATAATAACTACTATTAGAATGAACTAGCAGTATTAGTTAAGGAGGATCTTCATGGAAGAGAAACTGAAAACCTTTTATCTTACGACACCGATTTATTATCCAAGCGGAAATCTTCATATCGGACATGCTTATACAACGGTAGCTGGCGATGCGATGGCCCGCTATAAAAGACTGCGCGGCTATGATGTCATGTATTTGACAGGCACGGATGAGCACGGTCAGAAGATTCAGCGGAATGCAGAGGCAAAGGGTGTTACCCCGCAGCAATATGTAGATGGAATTGTTGATGGGATCCAGGAACTCTGGGGCAAACTGGATATTTCTTATAACGACTTTATCCGTACGACCCAGGACCGTCATAAACAAATCGTTGAGAAAATCTTCGCTCAGCTTCTGGAGCAGGGGGATATATATCTTGACCAATATGAAGGCTGGTATTGCACACCGTGTGAATCCTTCTATACTGACAGACAGCTTGTGGATGGGAATTGCCCGGACTGCGGCCGACCTGTTGAAAAGGTAAAGGAAGAATCTTATTTCTTTAAGATGAGCAAGTACGCTGACAGGCTTCTGAAATACTATGAAGAGAATCCTGACTTCATCCAGCCGGAATCACGGAAAAATGAAATGATCAATAACTTCATCAAGCCAGGACTTGAAGACTTGGCCGTGTCCAGGACAACTTTTGACTGGGGTATCAAGGTTCCCGGGGATCCGAAGCACGTCATTTATGTGTGGATCGATGCGTTATCGAACTATATTACAGCTCTGGGCTATGGTACTGATGATGATTCCAAGTACTTGAACTACTGGCCGGCGGATGTCCACCTTGTCGGAAAGGAAATTGTCCGCTTCCACACCATTTATTGGCCAATTATGCTGATGGCTCTTGATCTTCCGCTTCCTAAAAAGGTTTTTGCCCACGGCTGGCTTTTGATGAAGGACGGAAAAATGTCGAAATCCAAAGGGAATGTAGTGGACCCTGTCACGCTGATTGACCGCTACGGCCTGGATGCTCTTCGATACTACTTGCTTCGTGAGGTTCCATTCGGTTCTGATGGCGTATTTACGCCTGAAGGCTTTGTCGAAAGAATCAATTTCGATCTTGCCAATGACCTTGGAAACCTGCTGAACAGGACTGTTGCCATGATCAATAAGTATTTCGACGGTGAAATTCCTGCATACAATGGTTCTGAAGGAGAATTTGAAAAGCAGCTGCTTGAAGTGAACAAGGAGACTGTCTTGAAATACGAAGAGGCAATGGAGAAAATGGAGTTTTCCGTTGCGCTTACGACTGTTTGGCAGCTGATCAGCCGCTGCAATAAATTCATCGATGAGACACAGCCATGGGTGCTGGCGAAGGATGAAGAAAAGAAAGCGGCTTTGGCTGATGTCATGGTCCACCTGGCTGAATCTTTAAGAAGAGTGGCGATCCTGTTAAAGCCATTCCTGACAAGGACTCCGGATAAAATCTTCGCTCAGCTGAATGTTGCTTCCGAGGGACTACAGACATGGGAAAGCCTTGAAGAGTTCGGACAGATACCAGCAGGAACCAAGGTGGTCCAGGGTGAACCGATTTTCCCTCGTCTTGAACTGAAGGACGAAGTGGAGTTCATCAAGGAAAAAATGCAGGGATCTGCTCCTGCCGCGGCACCTGTGGAAGAAGAGAAGCCGGAATTGCAGGAAGAAATCACGATTGATGACTTCATGAAGGTTGAACTGCGTGTAGCACAAGTCATTCATGCAGAGCCTGTCAAAAAAGCTGATAAGCTGCTGAAGCTTCAATTGGATCTTGGCTATGAAAAACGCCAGGTCGTTTCGGGTATTGCAAAGTACTTCAAACCGGAAGACCTTGTGGGCAAAAAAGTGATTTGTGTGACCAACCTTAAGCCTGTTAAACTTCGCGGGGAGCTTTCCGAGGGAATGATTCTTGCAGGTGAAAAAGATGGCGTCATGTCACTGGCATCAGTTGATGATTCACTGGCTATCGGGGCGAAAATAAAATAAAACCATACGAACCTGAAAATGTTTCATGTGTAACATTTTCAGGTTTTTTGTGTTAAAAAGGCAATTTTTTAAATAGCGTGATTTATGATAGATAAGAGAGTCAGTTAGCAAGCATTCCCGACACTTGTCGGGTTTTTATGAAACCGAATCCAGAAATTTGACCTGGACATTGGAAAAAAGTTATGATATCGACACAACTTTATCACAATAATAAGAACATGGCAGCGGGTCTATTCTCCCTAACAGGGAGCTGGATTAGTATAAAGCTGCAGGCAATGCCAGTAAAGGAGTTAAATATGCTTTTTGATACACATGTACACTTAAACGCGGAACAATACAACGAAGATCTCCAGGATGTCATTGACCGGGCCCTTGCTGAAGGAGTTACCAACATGGTGGTTGTCGGGTTCGATGAAGTGACAATCAAAAAAGCGATTGAGCTCGCAGAAAGCTATGAATTTCTTTATGCAAGTGTAGGATGGCATCCAGTCGATGCGATCGATATGACGGAGGAGCATCTGGCTTGGCTGAAAGAACTGGCGAGCCACCCTAAAGTCGTCGCTCTCGGGGAAATGGGACTTGATTATCACTGGGACAAGTCACCGAAGGACATCCAGAAAGAGGTCTTCCGCAAACAAATCAGGCTTGCAAAAGAAGTGAATCTTCCTATCATCATACATAATCGTGACGCAACAGCAGACATAGTGGAAATTTTAAAGGAAGAGAATGCCGGGGAAGTTGGCGGGATCATGCACTGTTTCAGCGGCAGCGTGGAAACAGCACTTGAATGCGTTGATATGAACTTCTATATATCACTTGGCGGACCGGTTACGTTTAAAAATGCAAAGAAACCGAAGGAAGTGGCAGAGGCGATTCCAATGGACCGTCTTTTGGTCGAAACAGATTGCCCTTACCTGACTCCGCATCCATATCGCGGAAAACGAAATGAACCAGCCTATGTAAAATTGGTAGCACAGCAAATTGCAGAATTGAAAGGGCTAACTCTCGAAGAAGTTGCAGGCGAAACAGCCAAAAATGCAAAAAAATTATTCGGCATAAAGTGATAGGGAATGTTGTCGATTTATCAGCAAGGTTGTCCAAAACTTTTCTGTTTCTAAAAAGTTCTACATGTCTCACTTGCGACATAGGATAACCGTGTCGATAACTATTGCTTTTCTTTTTATGGTGCATCTTGCATAATAGGGACTACGTTTGGGCAAGGGTGTCTGGGTTGACAAGTCGGCAACAATATCTTTATAATCACTCCGAGAAGAGGAGGCGTTTTTCATCGTGATTAATAGCATGAAAAACCTGTTTTCCAAGACTTTGAGTAAGAAGAAACTGGTGCTTTTTTCTGCTAGTTTCCTAGTTTTTGCCGCTGCTCTTGGGATCTTCATGTATGAAGGGACCAAAAAGACAGTCGCATTGACATTGGATGGCGAAGAAAGGGTCATTAAAACACACGCAAATACTATCCAGGATATATTTAATGATCTCGATATCTCATTGCGCTCAGAGGATTATTTATCGCTGGCGGCACACACCAAGGTGAAGAATAACCTATCAATCGTGTGGAAACCGGCCAAACAGGTAGAAGTAATACAGGACCAGGAGACCAAGAAGTATTGGACAGCAGCCGATACGGTCGAAGATTTCCTGAAAGAACAGAATATCGTTATAAATGAACACGACAAGTTAAGCCCAAACCCAGACGCTAAGTTAAAGCAAGATGTGAAGATTGCCATTCAAAGAGCTTTCCCGCTTAAACTCGTAGTAGGCGGAAAAGAGCAAGATGTATGGTCGACTTCGACTACGGTCGCTGACTTTTTATCACAGCAAGGAATCACACTGAACGATATGGACCGTGTTGAGCCTGCGTTAAAGCAGACAGTCACAAAAGATGCCGTGATTAATGTCACTCGAGTTGAAAAAGTCACCGATGTAGTTGAAGAACCAATTAGCTATGCTGTCGTCACGCAAAAGGACAGCAAACTGGAAAAAGGGAAACAAGAAGTTGTGACAGAAGGCCAGGAAGGTTTGCTTTCCAAGGAATATGAAGTAATCCTTGAAAACGGCAAGGAAGTATCAAGAAAACTGGTCAGTGAAAAGACATTAAAAGAGAAAAAGGATAAAGTCGTGGCGATGGGCACGAAGGTCATCGTTGCTCAAGTTTCACGTGGCTCAAGTGAACCGGCAGGGAAGGAATTCTATGTTTCCTCCACAGCTTATACTGCTAACTGTAACGGTTGCTCCGGCTACACTGCTACAGGGATCAACCTGAGGGCGAATCCAAATGTCAGAGTCATTGCAGTAGATCCAAGCGTCATTCCATTGGGAACCAAAGTATATGTTGAAGGCTATGGCTATGCCATCGCTGCCGACAAGGGCTCAGCGATTAGAGGTAACAAGATTGATGTTTTCTTCGCATCAAAATCAGATGCCTACCGCTGGGGACGTAAGACAGTCAAAATCAAAATCCTAAATTAATTCACGGATGCAGGGGAACCTTCCTCTGCATTTTTGTTTTTTCAAACAGTCTTTAAGGTATAATAAGAAAAGCATTTCATCTAAAAAAACTTTACACTTATATAGACGATTATATTTCAAAAATGTTTCATTTATTTCATAGAATTTTTTTCTTTTTAAAAAAAATGCAATTAAAAAGTCTACTGCTGGCTGAATAAAGCAGCGTAAGCAATATAAGTATCGGAGGAAACATGAGATTAAAAGAAATCATCGTAGTCGAGGGCAAGGATGATACAACGGCGATCAGGCGTGCCATCGACGCGGACACTATTGAAACGAATGGTTCTGCCATCAACGCAGAAACAATTGAAAAGATCCGGAATGCCCATGAAAAAAGAGGAGTCATTATTTTTACCGACCCGGATTTCCCTGGTGAAAAAATTCGCAAGACCATTTCAGAACAGGTTCCTGGCTGCAAGCATGCATTCATTCCAAAGGAATTGGCCAAGCCCAAGTCTGGAAGAGGCCTGGGCGTTGAGCATGCCGCTCCCGAAGTGATCCGTGAAGCACTCAAGGATGCACAGATCATGGACGCAGAGGCAGTCGAGGAAATCACCCAGGAGGATTTGCTGGATGCCGGGCTGATTGGCGGCCCTGGTTCCAAGGAGAGGCGGGAAAAGCTTGGAAGGCTACTGAAGATCGGATATACAAACGGCAAGCAGCTCCACAAGCGCCTGATGATGTTTCAGGTGAAAAGACAGGATTTCGCAGATGCTCTGGCTGAGATCCTCAAGGAGGAACAACAAAATGCATAAAGATATTGCAACCCCTGTGAGAACGAAAGAAATATTGGATAAGTACGGCTTTTCTTTTAAAAAGAGCCTGGGACAGAACTTTCTGATCGATACCAATATCCTCAACCGGATTGTTGATCATGCACAATTAACGGACGGAAGCGGCGCGATTGAAATTGGCCCTGGAATTGGCGCATTGACCGAACAGCTGGCGAAAAGAGCAGAAAAAGTTGTCGCTTTTGAGATTGACCAGCGCCTCCTCCCGATCTTGGAGGAAACCCTTTCGCCATATCCCAATGTGAAAATCATCCATAGTGATGTCCTGAAAGCAGATGTCCATGCAGTCATGGAACAAGAATTTGCCCAATTTAAAGATGTGATGGTCGTTGCCAACCTGCCTTATTATGTGACGACACCGATCCTTATGAAGCTGCTCGAGGAAAGACTGCCGATCAGGGGAATCGTCTGCATGCTTCAAAAAGAAGTGGGAGACAGGATTTCCGCCAAGCCGGGGACAAAGGAATACGGTTCCCTTTCGATTGCTGTCCAGTATTACACGAAGGCAGAGACCGTGATGATTGTTCCGAAAACAGTATTCATGCCGCAGCCAAATGTCGACTCTGCGGTCATCCGGCTGACATTGCATGATGAGCCGCCTGTAAAAGTGAAGGATGAAGCTTTCTTTTTCCATGTCACCAGGTCAAGTTTTGCCCAAAGACGAAAGACCATCCTGAATAATTTGACCAGCCAGCTCCCAGATGGAAAGCTGAAGAAAGAAAGTATACAAGCAGCGCTTCAGCAGGCAGGAGTGGAAGAATCGCGCCGGGGAGAAACACTAACGATTGAAGAATTCGCACAATTGAGTAATGCACTGTATCCATATTTTCATTAAAGCTTAGGATTGTGTTCGAAAAGCAGTACGTATTATAGCTGTCAATAAGGTCTGGAGACTCCAGGCCTTTTTTGCTGTTTCGGAATAAAATAAGAAATTAAGGAATATAATTTAATTTTTCAGGAATAAAACGCTGCGAGTCAGGAATATATCCAGAATCTAAGGAATATATCAGCAGAACTCAGGAATATGATTCCTGGTTGATACTCCGGAGCCCAGAAAGCACATGTCTATAGGTGTTTGCATATTTTATGAAAGAAAACCACTTAGCGCAGCCTGTGTGCGGGGCAATTGGAGTGAGGATGATGAACATTAACCTCATGGATATCGTCGGCAGGGTTTCGCATCAATGCGATATTATGTTCCGGGTAATCGATATCAGAGAGAATAATGGGAAAAAAATTGCGATATTATATGGTGAGGATTTCCGATTGATTGCGGATGCGCCCTATGAAGACCTGATCAAAATCGATCCGGGGATGCGCATGAGGCTGACAGAGGAATTCCGGTCACTTGAAGAACAATCATATAAGCTATTCCGGCAGGATGTTGATTTATTGCAGCAAAAACAGGAATATGAGTCGACCGAGGGTTACAGCAAATCATATAACTATTTTCAAATGCCTGGAAAGGTTCTCCACATTGATGGAGATCCAATTTATTTAAAAAAGTGCCTGACCTTATACGAAAAGGTTGGGGTTCCGGTTTATGGGTTTCATTGCAATGAAAAAGAAATGCCCGATAAGGTCGGGATGCTGATTGATTATTATCGGCCAGATATACTGGTCATCACCGGACATGATGCCTATTCAAAGTCGAAAGGCTCTATGGATGATATCAATGCCTACCGCCATTCCAAGCATTTTGTCCAGACGGTGAGGGAGGCACGAAAGAGAATTCCCCATCTTGACCAGCTCGTCATCTTTGCGGGTGCATGCCAGTCTCATTTCGAGTCGCTGATCCATGCAGGAGCCAATTTTGCCAGTTCGCCATCAAGAGTCAATATCCACGCGCTTGATCCAGTCTATATCGTCGCAAAAATCAGCTTTACCCCTTTCATGGAACGGATTAATGTATGGGATGTGCTGAGAAATACCCTGACGGGGGATAAAGGATTAGGCGGCATTGAAACAAAGGGAGTATTAAGGACAGGAATGCCATATAAGAAGAATTCGTCGGACTGATTTATATACGTCCGGCGTTTTTATTTCTTCATACATAATTTTCCGCAATACCGGCCACCCTAAAAATGTAGAAATTTAGAAGAAAAAGAAGACGAAAATATATTGACTTTTAAATTTAAGTACTGTTATAATTTATGTTTTTGTTTGACTAAAGTGTGTAAGCGTGT
Source organism: Cytobacillus oceanisediminis 2691 (assembly GCF_007678455.1). Classification (GTDB taxonomy): domain Bacteria; phylum Bacillota; class Bacilli; order Bacillales; family Cytobacillaceae; genus Mesobacillus; species Mesobacillus oceanisediminis_A. Next base: position 16,857 of record NZ_VEEP01000016.1, read on the forward strand.
TATACTTTTATGTAGTGAGGTGGACCGAATGCCAAAAACATTATCGGATATCAAAAAAGCCCTTGATTCAAACCTAGGAAAAAGACTTATGCTAAAGGCCAACGGCGGACGCAGAAAGACGATCGAACGTTCAGGCGTATTAGCGGAAACTTATCCTTCAGTTTTCGTCATTGAGCTTGACCAGGATGAAAATGCTTTTGAACGTGTTTCGTACAGCTACGCAGATGTATTAACTGAAACGGTTGAAATTACCTTCTTTGAAGATACAACAGGATCAATTGCTTTGAGCTAATCTATGCTCAAATGCAGTACAGGCAGTGAACTCTCGGGTTAGCTGCTTTTTATTTTGCCCATTTTTAAGAGGCAAAGGATAAATAAGGTGCACATGAAAATCTCCTTTACCCAGAATACTAAAAATACTGTGATGGTGAAAAGGAGATGGTAGTATTGGGCAGAAGAAGAGGAATTATGTCTGACAGGTTGAAGGAAGAGCTTGCGAAAGAGCTCGGCTTTTATGATGTCGTCCAAAATGAAGGATGGGGCGGAATCAGGGCCAGGGACGCGGGCAACATGGTAAAGCGGGCGATTGAGCTTGCTGAACAGCAGCTTGCGAACCAGAACCGCTGATTGTGATCGACATTCTTTGTAAACTGCCGTAAAACTGTTCCTGACAGTGACCAATATAATTCAGACCATCACGGTGCCGGGGCTATTGCTCCGGCTTTTTTGCGTTAGATTCCTGGAATCCTAATTCTTTGTGAAATGACTGTATTCGCCAATGAGCAAATGATAAAATAGAGGAATGTTTCTATAGAGGAGTCTTACTTATTTTACTTTCAGAGTGTATTGTTTAAATTCGATCATTGTCCAGCTCCAGCGCCTAACTCCTCGAGTCGCTTGTCTAGTGTTGCCTCCTAGAAACTCCGAAACTTCAACTCCGCCGGCAGAAGCAAAGAGCGCTTCTTTGTCGGAGTCTCCAGTTTCTGCGTTTCTGGGCAGTCGGCTATACTTTTCGATTTCGGTTCTGGCAATGAAGTCAAAAAGCGACTTCACTGCCAGGCCCTCCAGCGCTTGTCGAAGTTGACCAAGGCGCTTGCGCTTTTCTATTCTTTTTGTGGTAAAATAGGACAAAATGTGGAATTCGTGTAAAAGTAGGTGGAAGTAGTGAAGATTTTAGTGAAGGCGCCAGCAAAGATCAATTTATCACTTGATGTTTTGCATAAACGTCCGGACGGTTACCATGAGGTAGAAATGGTGATGACGACGATTGATCTGGCTGACCGCATTGAACTTAGTTTATTAGAAGAAGACAGGATCATGATCCATTCTCATAATCGATTTGTTCCGGATGACCAACGGAACCTTGCTTACCAGGCGGCCATACTGTTAAAAGAGAGGTTCCAGGTGAAAAAAGGTGTAATGATCGGGATTGAAAAAACCATCCCGGTAGCAGCTGGTCTTGCTGGCGGCAGCAGTGATGCAGCGGCGACATTAAGGGGATTGAACAAGCTGTGGAATCTTGGTTTGTCATTGGACGAGCTGGCGGTGCTTGGCGCAGAAATTGGTTCGGATGTTTCCTTCTGTGTGTACGGAGGAACAGCGCTTGCCACAGGGCGAGGGGAAATCATTGAAGAGCTGCCTGCGCCGCCAACATGCTGGGTCGTTTTGGCGAAGCCTTTTATTGGTGTATCAACAGCAGAAGTATATCGCCGCCTTAATGTAGAAAAAATTCAGCATCCGCCTACTAAAGAAATGATCTCTGCGATTGAAGAGGGTGATTTTAAAGGGGTCTGCAACAGTGTCGGCAATGTACTTGAAGATGTGACGCTATCCCTATATCCTGAGGTCGCCCAAATAAAGGATCAGATGAAGCGTTTCGGTGCAGATGCCGTGTTGATGAGCGGAAGCGGCCCCACCGTTTTTAGCCTGGTGGCACACGATTCGCGTATGCATCGCATCTATAACGGACTACGCGGTTTTTGCGATCAGGTATTTGCGGTAAGGATGCTGGGTGAACGTCATACCCTTGATTAAATCCGTATAATGGTGTTATATTAACCTTAAATATTCGGATTTTGGAGGTTCTGGAATGAAATTTCGACGCAGCGAGCGTTTGATCGATATGACGACCTATTTACTGGAACATCCCCGTCAATTGGTGCCGTTAACCTATTTTGCGGAGAAGTATGGTTCAGCTAAGTCATCGATCAGCGAAGATCTCGGAATCATCAAAGAAACATTTGAACAAAGAGGAATTGGAGTCCTCCAGACTGTGCCGGGAGCCGCCGGAGGAGTGAAATTCCACGTTCATGTAAGTGATGAAAAGGCAAGGGCAGTCATTGATGAACTATGCAAGATCATGGCTACTCCTGATAGACTGCTTCCTGGCGGTTATCTCTTCATGAATGACATCCTTGGCAACCCTGCGATCGTCCAGGAGGTTGGACGCCTGCTGGCATCCGCTTATGCCGAAAAAGACATTGAAGTGGTCATGACTGTGGCGACGAAAGGAATCCCGATTGCTTATGCAGTCGCAAGCCATCTTAATGTCCCGGTTGTGATTGTCAGAAGGGACAGCAAGGTGACAGAAGGTTCTACAGTGAGTATCAATTATGTCTCCGGTTCATCTAAAAGGATCCAGACTATGGTGTTATCCAAGCGGAGCCTTGCAGAGGGTTCCAAGGTTTTAATTGTGGATGACTTCATGAAAGCAGGCGGCACAGTCAACGGCATGATCAACCTGCTGGAGGAGTTTAATGCAAAATTGGCAGGAATCGCAGTATTGGTGGAATCGGAAAACATCGAAGAGCGACTTGTTGATGAATATCTTTCACTCGTCCGTCTTTCCGACGTTGATGTTAAAGAAAGAAAAATTACCGTTAGTGAAGGAAATTACTTTGCCCGTAAAGAATAGTTGTTCAGACGAAAAAAATAATGGGGTGACAATATGAATATTGTACAAACTTCCAATGCACCAGCAGCAATCGGACCCTACTCTCAGGGAGTAGTAGTGAACAATCTTTTCTACAGCTCAGGCCAGATTCCATTGACTCCTGAGGGGATGATGGTAGAAGGCGACATCCAGGCCCAGACACATCAGGTCTTCAAAAACCTAAAAGCTGTGCTGGAAGCTGCAGGAGCATCGCTTGAAACAGTCGTAAAGGCAACTGTGTTCATCAAGAATATGGATGAATTCGCTCAATTGAATGAAGTCTATGCTGAGTATTTCAATGAACATAAACCGGCACGCTCCACAGTCGAAGTGGCAAGATTGCCAAAAGACGCTCTGGTGGAAATCGAAGTAGTAGCGCTCGTTAAATAACGGGCGTTTTTTTATGTTCACTAAGTAAAGAGAGAACCCGAGTTTCGGTAACTTAGAAAAGATTCTCTGCCCGAAAAAGAGAGGGACCCCGAGTTACGGTCGCAGCCAAGAGATTTCTCCGCCCGAAAAAGAGAGAGACCTCGAGTTACGGTCGCAGCCAAG
>NZ_VEEP01000016.1:20438-30930 GCF_007678455.1 Cytobacillus oceanisediminis 2691
GGTCGCAGCCAAGAGATTTCTCCGCCCGAAAAAGAGAGAGACCTCGAGTTACGGTCGCAGCCAAGAGATTTCTCCGCCTGAAAAAGAGAGAGACCCTGAACAATTAAAGTTCAACTCTAACCCTCAACAAATAGAATCGGATAATTTAACATTTATAATACAAAAACGTTTTCTATTAAGAAACTCAAAAAGAAAATAACAAGTAGTTTTTTAGAAAAAATTGTAGATTCGTCAATAGCTGAAAAGGCCTATTTTATAAGGGTTTGGGGAATTGTAAAGGCTTTCCCTATGAAAAAGTTCACAAAATTGACCTATTTTTTCAAAAAAATTTTCTTGTAAAAGAAGGAGTTTTGATTTCAACGTGGAATTATTTAACTAGAATTTTATCTATTTGTAAAGGTGGTGAACAGAATGGAAGTAACTGACGTAAGATTACGCCGCGTTAATACAGATGGACGGATGAGAGCGATCGCTTCCATCACGCTTGACAACGAGTTTGTTGTCCATGATATCAGGGTGATTGATGGAAACAACGGCCTATTTGTTGCAATGCCAAGTAAGCGCACTCCTGATGGCGAGTTCCGTGATATCGCGCATCCGATCAACTCGGGTACACGCGGAAAGATTCAGGACGCTGTTTTGGCAGAGTACCACCGTTTGGGTGAATTGGAAGTTGAATTCGAAGAAGCTGGCGCTTCCTAGAACATAAAAGTGCATAACATCAAGAGCCTGCTGCATAAGTTAGGCTCTTTTTTATTTCCCCGGTTTATCCGCAAGCTAAACCTATTCTCATAAAAATTTATCCATCTATTTGGAAAAATACCTTCCCCCCTAAACTGACAAATAATTGTACTTGTTCTTCTATTCTTGAAATGGCCGGCTATTTAAGATATATTCGTAATGGATAAAAAGGTAAATTGGAGGCCTGCTAATGTCTAATCGTTATGCAATCATTTTAGCAGCCGGTCAGGGAACAAGAATGAAGTCCAAGTTGTATAAGGTGCTTCACCCTGTATGCGGCAAGCCAATGGTACAGCATGTAATTGACCAGGTGAAAAGTCTTGATATAAACGAAATCGTGACCATTGTCGGTCATGGCGCCGAAAAGGTGAAAGAGCAGCTTGGCGAGGATAGCCAGTATGCCTTGCAGGCGGAACAGCTGGGAACAGCCCATGCTGTACAGCAAGCGAGTGAAATGCTTGCAGATAGGGAAGGGGTCACCATTGTTGTCTGCGGTGATACTCCGCTGATCAAGGGAGAAACAATGGAAGCTCTTTTCAAGCACCATGAAGAGACACGCGCCAAAGCGACCATCCTGACTGCAAGAGCGGAAGACCCAACTGGCTACGGCCGTATCGTCCGGAATGCAGAAGGCTTTGTCGAAAAAATTGTCGAGCACAAGGATGCGAATGAGCAGGAAAGAACCATCAATGAAATTAACACAGGTACGTACTGCTTCGATAACAAAATGCTATTCGAAGCGATCCAGAATGTATCAAATGATAATGTTCAGGGGGAATACTATCTTCCTGATGTCATCGAAATCCTGAAAAACCAGGGTGAAACTGTATCAGCATACGTTACGGATAATTTCGCTGAAACGCTTGGCGTAAATGATCGTGTTGCACTTGCCGAGGCAGAGCGCACGATGAAAAAGCGAATCAATGAGTTCCATATGCGCAATGGTGTTTCGATTATCGATCCTGATAATACCTATATTGGACCGGATGTAGCAATCGGACAGGACACAGTCATTTTCCCGGGAACGACACTTTCCGGCAGCACAGACATCGGATCTGAATGCCAGATTGGACCAAATACTGAAATTAGCAGCTGTGAGATTGGAAACAATACAGTTATCCGTCAATCAGCGGCCTTTGACAGCAAGATTGGCTCTGAAGTCAATATTGGGCCATTTGCACATATCAGGCCTGCTTCTGATATCCATGATGAAGTGAAGATCGGCAATTTCGTCGAAATTAAAAAAGCGGTATTCGGCAAAGGAAGCAAGGCTTCCCACCTGAGCTATATCGGTGATGCAGAAGTTGGCGCTGATGTGAACATCGGCTGCGGATCGATCACAGTGAATTATGATGGCAAAAATAAATTCCTGACCAAGATTGAGGATGGCGTATTCATTGGCTGTAATTCAAATCTTGTTGCACCAGTGAAAATCGGCAAAGGCGCATATGTTGCGGCCGGTTCGACGATCACTGAAGATGTCCCAGGTGAAGCACTTGCGGTAGCACGTGCCCGCCAAGTCAACAAAGAAGATTATGTAGGGAAAATGAACGTAAAGAAATAAGAGTCTTGGAGGTCCCCAATGTCAAACCAGTATCTTGATCCAAATTTGAAGGTTTTTTCACTTAACTCAAACGTAGAACTAGCCCAGGAAATCGCGCAAGTCATCGGAGTCGAGCTCGGAAAATGTTCTGTATCCCAGTTCAGCGATGGAGAAATCCAGATCAATATCGAAGAAAGTATCCGTGGCTGTGATGTATATGTCATCCAGTCTACCAGCTCTCCAGTAAATGAGAACATCATGGAATTGCTGATCATGATTGATGCATTGAAGCGTGCATCAGCTAAAACAATCAATATTGTTATGCCTTATTATGGATATGCACGTCAGGACCGCAAAGCCCGTGCCCGTGAACCAATCACAGCTAAGCTTGTAGCGAACCTGCTTGAGACTGCCGGTGCTACCCGCGTAATCACGCTTGATCTTCACGCTCCGCAAATTCAGGGCTTCTTCGATATTCCAATCGATCACCTGATGGGTGTGCCAATTCTTTCTGAACACTTCAAAAGCAAGGAATTGAATGGCGACGTCGTCATTGTTTCTCCTGACCATGGCGGAGTTACTCGTGCAAGAAAGATGGCTGAAAGGCTGAAAGCGCCGATTGCGATCATCGATAAGCGCCGTCCAAAGCCGAATGTTGCTGAAGTTATGAATATCGTTGGTAACATCGAAGGCAAGATTGCGATCCTGATTGATGATATCATTGATACAGCCGGCACCATTACATTAGCGGCAAATGCCCTCGTTGAGAATGGAGCACTAGAAGTGTACGCTTGCTGTACGCACCCTGTATTGTCAGGTCCGGCGATTGAGCGTATCGAAAACTCTAAGATTAAAGAACTGGTAGTGACAAATACAATTGCGCTTCCGGAAGAAAAGCGCATTGGAAAGATCGATCAGCTGTCTGTTGCTCCACTGATTGGGGAAGCGATTATCCGCGTCCACGAAGAGCAATCCGTCAGCACATTGTTTGATTGATTTTATAAAGGGATTACAGGCTTGCCAATCGGCAAGCCTACTCTTGTTTCTGATTGCTTTTACAAACGAACTGGGCTAACCAATGCGCTTCCGCTTTTTCATGCCTTTCCGCAGGAGAAGCTGAAACTGCCAAGAAAAGCATGTTATTGTGACAGGTTTTAAGGATAAAGGGTCAAAGATGCCAAGAAACCCTCGTTATTATGACAAGTTTTAAGGATATAGGTCCAAAGCTGTCAAAAAAACCTCGTTATTGTGACAGGTTTTAAGGATAGAGGTTCAAAGCTGTCAAGAAACCCTCGTTATTGTGACAGGTTCTAAGGATAAAGGTTCAAAGCTGTCAAGAAACCCTCGTTATTGCGACAGGTTTTAAGGATAAAGGGTCAAAGCTGTCAAGAAACCCTCGTAATTGTGACAGGTTTTAAGGATAAAGGGTCAAAGCTGTCAAGAAACCCTCGTAATTGTGACAGGTTTTAAGGATAAAGGGTCAAAGCTGTCAAAAAAACTTCGTTATTGTGACAGGTTTTAAGGATAAAGGGTCAAAGCTGTCAAAAAAACTTCGTTATTGCGACAGGTTTTAAGAATAGAGAGTCAAAGCTGTCAAGAAACCCTTGTTATTGTGACGGGTTGTAAGGATAGAGGGGCAAAGCTGTCAAGAAACCTTCGTTATTGTGACAGGTTTTAAAGATAGAGGATCAAACTTCTAAAGAACCTGAAGCAATTTCCTGTGCAGAGCGAAAGGGCCATGTTAATAAAAGCGTTTTAAAAAAGTAAAACGTTTAGACCTTCCTGTTTTGGGGCATTTTTTATATAGACAAGTACTAACGAAATAGGAAGGGGACAAAATCATGGGTGCATTATTGAAAGCAAATGAACGCACAAATGCTCAACGTTCTGCCTTGAGGAAATTACGTCAAGAGGGGAAAATCCCGGCTGTCGTATACGGAAGGAATACAGAAAATCAGTCGATTTATATTGACAGTATCGAATTTATTAAAACGATTCGTGAAAATGGCAGAAATGGTGTTATATCGCTTGATGTCAATGGCAAACAGCAGGACGTCATGCTTACTGATTACCATCAGGACCATGTTAAAAATGAAATTTTGCATGCGGATTTTCTTGCGGTGGACAAGAGTTCTAAGGTGCATACGAGCGTCAGGGTGAACCTGGTTGGCGAGGCAGCGGGTGTGAAGGATGGAGGCGTCCTTCAGCAGCCGCTCCATGAGGTGAATATCACAGCGACACCGGGAAATATTCCGGATTCAATCGATGTGGATGTCACGAACCTTCAGGTCGGAGAGAATTTGACTCTGGCTGATGTTAAAACAGGAAACTATGAATTAAATGATGATGAAAGCACGGTAATCGTTTCAATCCTTCCTCCTAAGGTGGAAGAAGAAATCAACTCCGGTGAAGAACAAGAACCAGGAGACCCTGAAAATGAAGAAGGAAGAGAAACGGAAGCAAGCGGAGAATAAAGATGCAATGGACGTAGCCTGAAAGGGTTACGTCTTTTGCGGTTTTCATGTACATTAGAAAAGGATGGTTTTTCTGGCAGCCCCTGCATCGAGGGGAAGCCTAAAACCTTAAGTTTTTGGTTAGGGGTGTGGAAAGTTGAAATTATTCGTGGGGCTTGGGAATCCAGGAAGACAATATGACCAGACTAGGCATAATATCGGCTTTGAGGTCATTGATGAATTATCCAAACGGTGGAATATCCCGTTGGATCAGGCAAAACATAAAGGGCTTTATGGAAAGGGATTTGTGGGTGGAGAAAAGGTCATTCTTTTGAAGCCGTTAACCTATATGAATCTGTCTGGTGAATCAATCAGGGCGGTTATGGATTTTTATGATATAGATGTGGAAGATTTAGTCGTGATTTACGATGACCTGGATATGCCTACAGGCAGAATTCGTTTGCGTCAAAAGGGCAGTGCAGGGGGCCATAATGGAATAAAGTCCACTATCGCCCATACAGGCACACAGGAATTCAAAAGAATCAGGGTGGGCATAAGCCGTCCGACGAATGGAATGGCGATCACGGATTGGGTGCTTGGCCGTTTTACCGCAGAGGAGAAGGACCAGATGAATGAAGCTGTGCTGAAATCCGCAGATGCTTGTGAAGCATGGATCAAGAAGCCGTTCCTGGAAGTCATGAATATGTTTAATCAGTAAAATACAATCAGGGAAGACAGCACACGAAATCATGTCAATCTTCTGATTAAGTAATATAATGTTAAAATAGAATCATACAATAGGCTAAGTGCATAAGTTCCTCACAACGAGTCAATAATGAATAATGACTTAAATTGGGAGGGACGGGCATGGCTATACATTATCATTGCCGTCATTGCGGCACGAATATTGGCTCATTGGACAGGTTGTCTGTCCACAGTGAAAGCTTAGGGTTGCACAAGCTGACAGAGGAAGAACGCCAGGAAATGGTTTCTTACTCAGGTGATGGCGACATTCATATAAAATCGATTTGTGAAGATTGTCAGGAAGCCCTGGAACGCAACCCGGACTTCCACCAGCATGACTACCTGATTCACTGACAAGCTTTGGATTCCACATCCAAAGCATTTTTCTGTTTACAATATTCACTATCTTGACGTGATCATAGGCTCTGATCAGCCGGGTTATCTTAAAGCGTTAGACCCGGAATGAATATCAACAGCCATGTTTAATAAAGCCAAGTTAAAAGATTAGGATTTTTAAAAAGAGAGGGAGAGGTTTGGATGCAGGGGCTGAAAGCTCTTTTTAGTCATCAGGATGATGTCCAATCTGTCATTTCCGGAATGGAAGCGGGTCTCAGGGAACAGCTCGTTGCAGGCCTGTCCGGTTCGGCAAGGACGGTTTTTTTAGCGGCGATTTACGAACAGACGAAGCGCCCCATCCTGATTGTGACACATAATTTATTGCAAGCTCAAAAGCTATATGATGACATGATGAATTTAGTAGGGGAAAATGAAGTTTATCTTTATCCCGCCAATGAACTGATTGCTGCTGAAATCAGCATTTCCAGTCCTGAGCTTAAGGCGCAGCGGATCGAAGCCTTGAATCATTGGAGCAAAAAGAAAACGGGGATTGTGATTGTCCCAATGGCGGGTTTGAGAAAGTTATTGCCGCCGAAAGAGCTTTGGTCAAAATTCCAGCTGTCATTTAAGCTTGGCGAAGAAATTGAACTGGAGTCCATATTGAACCGCTTCGTCAGCATGGGATATGTACGGGCGGAAATGGTATCCGCACCTGGGGAATTCAGTGTCCGCGGCGGAATCATTGATATCTACCCGTTGACTTCTTCGGATCCGATCAGGATCGAACTGTTTGACACGGAGGTAGATTCAATCCGGACGTTCTCGCTTGAGGATCAGCGGTCAAAGGAAAAAATGAAAACCGTGGCGATCGGGCCTGCGACGGAAACCCCGATTGAGCATGAACAACTGGACCGGATGGTTTCAGGCATCAAGGAAGGCCTGGCGAAAAGCCTTAAAAAGCTCAAGGATGACAAAGCGAAGACGCTGATGTCACAGAATATCGGCTATGAACTGGAACAGCTCCGCAACGGGCAAAAACCGGATCAAGTGTTTAAATACTTATCGATTGCATACGAAAAGCCTCAAAGTTTAATAGATTACTTGCCGTCGAATGGTTTTCTGTTTATTGATGAAATCAGCAGGGTGCAGGAGATGAACGAGTCGCTCAGCAAGGAAGAAGCTGAATGGTATACAAGCCTCCTGGGCGAAGGGCAGATAATCCATGATTTGAAAATTTCTCACCATCTTCCTGAATTGATGAGTAAAACCCAAAAGCCGATTGTCTATTTATCGTTATTTTTACGGCATGTGCCAAACACGAGTCCGCAGAATATCATCAATATCTCCTGCAAACCGATGCAGAACTTCCACGGGCAGATGAATGTGCTGAAAGGCGAAGTCGACCGTTGGCGCAAAGGGAATTATGCAGTCATTTTTGTCGGTCCGGATGCCGAAAGGGTGAAGAAGCTCGAGCGTGTCCTCGAAGACTATGAGATTGATGCAGTAAAGGTGGGCAGCAAGCAGGAAATGCTGCCAGGGAAGGTGCAGATCATCCAGGGAAGCCTGAACACGGGCTTCGAATTCCCGATCCAGAAGATTGCCGTGATCACGGAAGAGGAGCTTTTCAACAAAAAAACAAAGAAGCCGGCAAGACGGCAGAAGCTTTCGAATGCAGAGCGGATCAAAAGCTATTCAGAACTGAAAATCGGCGACTATGTTGTCCATGTCAATCATGGAATCGGGAAATACCTTGGTATTGAAACGCTTGTCATCAATGGTGTCCATAAGGATTATCTCCACATCCGCTATCAAGGGACGGATAAGCTGTATGTTCCTGTTGAGCAGATTGACCTTGTCCAGAAGTATGTAGGCTCTGAAGGGAAAGAGCCAAAGGTCTACAAGCTGGGCGGAAGCGACTGGAAGCGTGTCAAGAGCAAGGTGCAATCCTCTGTCCAGGATATTGCCGATGATCTCATCAAGCTATACGCAGAGCGTGAAGCGAGTGTCGGCCATGCTTATTCACCGGATGGCGAAATGCAGCGTGATTTTGAATCGTCCTTCCCCTATCAGGAAACAGAGGACCAAATCCGTTCCATCCATGAAATCAAGCGGGATATGGAGCGCGAACGTCCGATGGACCGCCTGCTGTGCGGTGATGTTGGCTATGGGAAAACAGAGGTGGCCATCAGGGCAGCATTCAAAGCGATTGCAGACGGGAAGCAGGTCGCATTCCTCGTGCCGACGACCATCCTGGCGCAACAGCATTATGAAACACTTCGTGAGAGGTTCCAGGACTTCCCGATCAATATTGGCCTCATGAGCAGGTTCCGTACACGCAAGCAGCAAACGGAGACCATCAAGGGCTTAAAAGCGGGAAGCGTCGATATTGTCGTCGGTACCCACAGGCTTTTATCAAAGGAAATCACTTATCGTGACTTGGGCTTGCTGATCATCGATGAAGAACAGCGGTTTGGGGTCACCCATAAAGAAAAGATCAAGCAACTGAAGACGAATGTCGATGTCCTAACATTGACAGCGACGCCGATCCCGAGAACGCTGCATATGTCGATGCTTGGAGTCAGGGACCTGTCCGTCATAGAAACACCGCCGGAAAACCGTTTCCCTGTCCAGACATATGTCATGGAATATAACGGGGGACTCGTCCGTGAAGCGATTGAACGGGAACTGGCGAGGGACGGACAAGTATACTTCCTATATAACCGTGTCGAGGACATTGAACGGAAAGCAGAAGAGATTTCCATGCTCGTCCCGGATGCACGCGTTACGTTTGCCCACGGCCGGATGACTGAAAATGAACTTGAATCGGTGATGCTTGGTTTCCTTGAAGGTGAATACGATGTCCTTGTCAGTACGACGATCATCGAAACAGGTGTGGATATCCCGAATGTGAACACCTTGATTGTTTATGATGCCGATAAAATGGGACTTTCCCAGCTATACCAGCTGCGTGGAAGGGTTGGACGCTCCAACAGGGTGGCCTATGCCTATTTCACCTACAGGAAGGACAAAATTCTTACTGAAGTGGCGGAAAAGCGCCTGCAGGCCATCAAGGAGTTCACGGAACTCGGCTCCGGGTTTAAAATCGCGATGCGTGACCTGTCGATCCGCGGTGCCGGAAATCTGCTTGGTGCCCAGCAGCATGGCTTCATTGATTCAGTCGGCTTTGATCTATATTCACAAATGCTCAAGGAAGCCATCGAAGAACGCAAGCCTGAAAAAGAACAGATTCGCAAGCCTTCAATTGAAATCGACCTGGAGCTTGATGCCTATATCCCGGACAGCTATATTTCCGATGGCCATCAAAAAATCGAAATGTATAAGCGATTCCGCGGTATCGAGACATTGAAGGATATCGATGAATTGAAAGAAGAGATCACCGACCGCTTTGGGGATTATCCGCAGGAGGTTGGAACCTTATTCAAGGTGGCAGAGCTTAAGGTATATGCCATTACCGCAGGAGTGGAATCAATCAAACAGGCGAAGCAGGATGTGACGATCCTGTTATCAGAGGATGGAAGCACCCGGATTGACGGACAGAAGGTATTCAAGCTGAGCAGCAAGTACAGGAATGCTGTCGGGCTTGGCATGGAAGGCAACAAGCTAAAGATGGTTGTCCATACAAAAGCATTGAAGGACAATCGTTGGTTCGACATTACTTTCGAGATGGTTAAGGGACTGCACGACTCCCAAAAGGAACAGGAAAATACAGTATCCTGATATGTGGAAATATTTTGTAATACAAATGTAAAACAAGAAGGTGTTTCAAAAAAGATAGACAAGGGTAATTTTTGTGTGTACGCAAAAGTTGACTGGAAGGTTTATCCGTTTTTGGCACCTTTATCACTTCAAAGAAAATAATGATGAGAAGTGTATAGAACTTTCCATATGAAAGATACTAAGTTCAAATCTTGGTAAAGATGATGAATAAAGCCATTATCGCTACCAAAAAAATAATCATCAGATGAAAGTGAGGCAACGTTGGATGAAAGCAACTGGTATTGTTCGTCGAATCGATGATTTAGGTCGTGTCGTTATTCCTAAAGAAATTAGGAGAACCCTTCGTATTCGTGAAGGAGATCCACTTGAGATTTTCGTGGACCGTGATGGTGAGGTAATCCTTAAGAAGTATTCACCAATCAGCGAGCTGAGCGATTTTGCGAAGGAGTATGCAGAAGCGCTGTATGACAGCCTTGGCAACCCGGTTCTGATCTGCGATCGAGATACTTATATCGCAGTGGCGGGCGGTTCCAAGAAGGACTACCTGAATAAAAACATCGGTGAACTAGTCGAGAAGACAATGGAAGACCGTACTTCCTCGCTTGTGAACCAGCAATCTAACTTCGCGCTTGTTGACGGTAATGAAGAGTCTATTTCTTCTTATACAATCGGGCCGATCATCGCTAACGGAGACCCAATTGGGGCCGTAATCATCTTCTCTAAAGAAGGGTCACTAGGAGATGTTGAACAAAAGGCAGTGGAAACTGCTGCAGGCTTCCTTGCAAGACAGATGGAGCAATAATCGAGAGTTTTAACCGTATTTTCTATCATACCTGAATGGGGCAGCTGACAAAGCTGCCTTTTTTACTGTGTTAGAAAACCCCTGGCTATGCCGGGGGTTCCAGAGAGCTTATAGCGTGGTAGTAATAAAAAAACC
>NZ_VEEP01000170.1 GCF_007678455.1 Cytobacillus oceanisediminis 2691
ATGGGGGCAGATGCGTTTGGTAAAATGGTCGGGGATTTTGAAAGTGTGATGGGGAGGGAAAGGAAGGAGGAGTTTGTGGAAAAAGAAGGTAAGGTGGGTGATGGCCTTGTTGCCTGGATTGGGGGAGGGAGGAAGTGAATTGGGCTGTTTTATCGGTTGATTGAAGATGAAAGGGTATGGATGTAGGGGGTTGAAGGGGGAGGAATGGGGTTGGGAAGTGAGAAGGATGGAGGATGATTAAGAAAAGGGAAGGGAGGAGTGGTGGATGGTGGAATGATGTAGGTTG
>NZ_VEEP01000171.1 GCF_007678455.1 Cytobacillus oceanisediminis 2691
TTTAGTGAGGGGTGGGATTGGAAACAAGAAGCTGGAAGATGTTGGTGTAAGAGTGATCATGACGAGGCTGGGTAAGATGATAAGGGTAAAAGGTGAAGAAATGGTGGTGGAGGGTGGGAGGAAAGTGGTGAGGAATAGAATCGACTGTGTCGCTGTTGTAGGTGAAGTCAGGAGCAAGCCCGATTGATATGAGGTTATGGGGGGAATAAGGAAAAGAAGGATAAGGAAGGTATATTTAGAAATGGGAGAGGAAAAATGTGTGTAGGAAGTGAGGGCACTTTGGACA
>NZ_VEEP01000172.1 GCF_007678455.1 Cytobacillus oceanisediminis 2691
TATTCCCTCCAATTTTGCAACTAGTTCACTTTTTGCTCATAAAAAGATTGTTCCTCAGTATTTCTTCATAATTTCTCACAATTCCTTAACACCGACCCTATCATTTTTTCCCTAACCAATCAAACACTTATCCAATCCCACTAATACCCCTCATACTTCATCATCCTCGAACAACCCCCATAATTCCTCCAAATCACAATCGTATCCAAATCCTTCAATATCTCCTATCATAAAGAGCTTCACACACGCTTCTTCCAGTAAAAAGTTCATTCCTATATCGTTAAC
>NZ_VEEP01000173.1 GCF_007678455.1 Cytobacillus oceanisediminis 2691
CGGAATCGAGGCTAGTTTTGGGGGGATAATGAGGGATATGAGTGGATCTGGTAAAGATGATAAAAGCGGCAGGCATTTGGCGAGGGGGTTTTTGAGATTGTTAGATGTTTTGGAATGTATGAGAAATGGTTTGGGGTTGATTTAGTGGGTGTTTTGGTGAATTGGGAAGGAGAAGGATTGAATGAGGAAAGTGGGATGGTAGGGATGTGGTTGTGTGAGGGAAGGAGTTGTGGGGTTGGATTGTGTTGGTAAGAGGCGGTTGGGGTTGGGGTTAAATCGGTGGTA
>NZ_VEEP01000174.1 GCF_007678455.1 Cytobacillus oceanisediminis 2691
TTACTCGAATACTCCAACTTTCTTCCATTTTTTGTTCCTCCCTCTCTTTTTCTATACCCACCTTTATCCTAAAACTCCTACCTTTTTCAATCTCCCTCTCCACTTCAATTTTTCCCTTCTCCAATTCAATAGTATCTTTCACAATCCACACCCCCAAACCCCTTCCATCCTTTTTCCCTCCCCCATCGACACGCTAAAACCGTTCCAAAATCTTCCACCCCTCATCCACGCTCATTCCCATTCCCCTATCCTTCAATGTGATCTTGATGCCTTCATCGGTTTGCC
>NZ_VEEP01000175.1 GCF_007678455.1 Cytobacillus oceanisediminis 2691
TCTATTCCCTCTTCTTCCCACTATTCATACAGCATTCCCACTCCATTTCTCCATCTTTCTTTCACCCCTTTCTCCCCCCCTCCAACCGCCCTATATTCCACATCGCCAACACCTTCAAACCAATCCCCATCCCCCTACACAAACTCAAATCCCCACATATTCCCCTCATCCCCATACCCCCTTCCATCAACCATCATCCCCAAACAACCTTCCTCCATCCCCTTATCCTCCATACACCAAACATCATGCGCATCCTCATCCTCAATCCCTATCATCTTCCAATCA
>NZ_VEEP01000176.1 GCF_007678455.1 Cytobacillus oceanisediminis 2691
GCGATTTCCTCTGCGGAGATGAAGACATCCCAC
Source organism: Cytobacillus oceanisediminis 2691 (assembly GCF_007678455.1). Taxonomy (GTDB): domain Bacteria; phylum Bacillota; class Bacilli; order Bacillales; family Cytobacillaceae; genus Mesobacillus; species Mesobacillus oceanisediminis_A. The sequence continues at coordinate 34 of NZ_VEEP01000176.1, forward strand.
TGATAAGTTTCTGTTTCTGAGAAGGACTGCTCCCTTGGGTCATGAAGCCTTTTGAAAATATCATCCTGGATCAGGATCGTCGTGTACTGGTAATACCACGTCGTGGTGAATGACTGCTGGTAGGTGTCAGTGATTCCATCCTTCGCCGTGCTTGTGTTGACCAGCATGATTTCCGATGGCACTGGTTTCGGTGATGTGCCCGGATAGACTGGCTCCCAATATTCATGGGTATTGGTACCCACCTGGATCAG
>NZ_VEEP01000177.1 GCF_007678455.1 Cytobacillus oceanisediminis 2691
AAATCCTTTCCCTTCTTTACCAATCAACTTCTCTCCCCACATTTCTCCTCCTTCAAACAAGACTTCTCTTCTTCCATCATTAATCATTCTATCCATTCCACCAATATCAATCTTCTCTCCCTCTTCTTTCATATCAACAATAAATAAACTTAAACCATCTCTTTTCTTTTCCACTTCATCTTTTCCACTCCTTCTTCCAACAACCATCATCACATCCCAATCTTCTCCTCCTCATCTCCACATTTTCTGCCCATCCACTATATACTTATCCCCTTTACCCTCCC
>NZ_VEEP01000178.1 GCF_007678455.1 Cytobacillus oceanisediminis 2691
TGAATAGTATGAGAGAAGTGGGAAGGAAGAAGGTTTTGAGAAAGAGTGGGTTGAGAATATTTGGGGAAGGGGAATGGTGAAATGGGAGGAGGGTGAGTTTGAGAGAGATATGGAAGGTCGGGATGGGGAGGGTGGAGTGACATGTGGAGAGTGTGAGATGTGATATGACAGAGTAGATGGGAAAAAGAAAATCAGTTGAGACTGGTGGAGATCGTGTCTGAAGACAATGGATCAATCCTGCGGAAGGTGCGATACGAACAGGGATATGGATGAGGTGAAAGAAG
>NZ_VEEP01000179.1 GCF_007678455.1 Cytobacillus oceanisediminis 2691
CCCGAACAAACACAATACATCGCACTTCATATACAAACCCAGCCTTAACAATCAATTAATAAAACCCTTCAACCTCTCCAAAAATCCACCCCATCAAAATCCCTTCCTACCACTTCTTTTTCCCCCAACACATTCTTCACATTCTCTCCTCACCATTCATCCACACCTTCACCACCATATCCATCCAATCAATAAAATCCTTACAAACTACATTCAACCATACCAAATTCTCTATCCCCTAAGAACCAGCACCCACTCCCATACATTCTTCAAACCTTTCACCC
>NZ_VEEP01000017.1 GCF_007678455.1 Cytobacillus oceanisediminis 2691
CCTGAGCCAGGATCAAACTCTCCAAGAAAGAGTTATGAGTTAGCTCATAAGTTAAAACGTTGGCTCATGTCTTCTATAATAGAAGCATGATAATTTATTGTTTGTTGACGCTTGTTTGTTTAGTTTTCAAAGAGCAAGTTGTTCAGTTTGTCGCCCAGAAGCGACTTTATTAATATAACATGCTGTCTTGTTATTGTCAACATTGTTTTTTGTTTTTCTATTTCACTAAAAACGATGTTGTTTTTGCCAATTCAGCGTTGTTTTTCTGAAGCGAGATTAAATATACCACGGATAAATTATGTTTGCAATATAATTTTAAAAGAATTTTTCACAACTCAATTATGGAATTCTGTTATCCAGGTTTCTTCTTAATTGAATGTTTTTATTAATATTTTTTTGTTCTTGCTCATATAATGCTTTGGACAAACTAAATAACAGAGGTGATCCTATTTGCTGCAATCAGTCGCACTTAATCTTTCACTACTGATGGCCATCTTTTTATTCAGTGTGGCCTACATTGAAGCTATAAAAATTGCTAACACTGAAGGAAGGGTTCATGGTGGAACCTTCATGTTCTCCACAATTTGCGCATTACTATTCTCAAGGTTCACATACCTATTCATTTAAAAAAATCCCCTCTCAGGGGATTTTTATGATTGACGCAATCGCTGCGTCCACGAAGCTGTCTTTATCAAACCATCGCTTTCGAAGCGTTCCTTCATATTCGAATCCACCTTTCTTCAACACCGCCCAGGATTGTTCATTTTGAGGATGGTACAATGCCTCTATTCGATTTAAACCCATTTCCCCAAATCCAAACTTCAATATCTCTTTCGTAATCTCCGGCATCATTCCTTTACCCCAGTAATCGGGATGAAGTTCGTAGCCTATTTCTGCTTTGAGGTGTTTAGCGTCAATTGCATGGAAACCACAAGTACCAACCAGGGTGCCTGTTTCTTTCAGCTCAGCACCCCAGCGGATTTGCCTTTTCTCTATATAGCCCTGGTTGAATTTCTCAATCAGCTCCAGAGCTTGCTGTCCTTGTGTAAAACTCTCAAGATTATAATATTTAGTCACAGGATCCTGCGAAAAATAACTGAAGATTTGTGGGGCATCTTCTATTTTGAGCTGTCTTAAATAAAACCTTTCCGTCTCCAACAAAGGAAATTGTTCAAACACACTCTCCAGCTCCATTTATCTTTCCCCTGACTGTTTTTCTATTACTGCCCGATGAAGTAATTTTAAGTCCTTCCATAGATAAGCTATTTCGGGATATTTTTTGCCTGCTATTTCGACTTCTTCTTCTCCTGCTTTTACTGGTTGGAGACTTTCATAAAACTTCCGGCTTTCATTTTCCTCAAGTACCCACACAAGCATGGCATCATATTTTTGCCCTAATAATTCCTCTAAACCAGCTTGAAGAAGCTTCAAACCAATTCGTTCTCTTTGGTACTTTTTCAGAAGGTAAATGGCATACAACTCCCCATCTGCCTCGAATTCGCCTGTCCTCTCTTTACCAAAAGATGCAAAGCCTACTATTTCTCCATCTGTAGTAACAGCAACATATACCGGGGAAGTTTCGGCGGTTTGTGTGATGCTCTTTTCCCATAAAGGCTGGCGATCCTCTGCCTTCAATGAATCAAGATACTCCTGGCTTACTATACCTTGATACGTTTCTTGCCAGCTTTTCACGTGAACCTTGGCAATGCCCTGAGCATCCCCAATCGCAGCTTTTCTGATTTCCATACCCTTATACACCCCTAACCTGAGATTGATTTTATCTCTGTCTGGTTCTTGATTTTCATTTTTCTTTCATCAACTAAAAATAAAGTTATACCAGCAATAACAATTAATCCTCCGATTACCTGGGTCAACATGACTTTTTCGCCAAGAAGGTAGAAGGCCAATAGAGTTGCACCTACTGGTTCAAACAAGATGGCCATTGAAATGACCGAAGCGCTGATCCATTTAACCGACCAGTTGAACAGGGTGTGGCCAAGCAAGGTCGGAATCAGTGCGAGGAGAATAAAATAAACCCAGTCACTAGCAGGGTACGGATAGAAGGATTCACCTACAGCTATTACATAGAAAAATAAAGTTATTGAACTGATGCTATAGACAATGAAGGTATAGGTGATCAGGGACATCCTCTTCCTCACTGTTTGGCCAAATAATAGATAAACAGTGACCAATGCGCAGGCTACAATAGCCAAAAAGTCTCCAAATAACGCACTGCCACTAACCTTAAAATCGCCCCAGCTAATGATGACACTCCCGCCGATGGCAATAATTCCACTTAGTATAGCTTTTAAAGATACACGCTCTTTAAAGAAAAAATACGCTCCTATAAATGCAAAAAGCGGCTGAAGTGTGACCAGGACGGTTGAACTCGCTACCGAAGTATAGTTTAGGGATTCGAACCAGAGGATAAAGTGAAAGGCTAGGAATATGCCGGCAATCCCGCTAAACATCCAATCCCGCATCGTAATAAGACGAAGCTCCGAAACATACTTTATAAGAAATACCGGTAGCATCAGCAAAACAGAAAAGAACAATCTGTAAAATGCAATGACACCGGAGGGTGCTGATGAAACTTTAACCAGAATGGCAGAGGTCGATACAGCCACTACACCGACTGCAACTGCCAGATATGGATTTAGTTTTGGTGATTCCATTTCCATTCTCCTTTAATATGAATTATATGTATTTTACAATGAAATCGAATTTTTAGCTTACCTTAAATGAAATTTAATCGCTATACCGTGTTTAATTCAGTATTTTTAGGGAAAGTAAATACATCTTATAAGGGGCAGGAGATTAGTATGCTTTCATCAATTGATATGGAAATTTTGCTTAAGCTTGGGATATCTGCTTTTCTGGGGCTTATAATCGGTCTCGAAAGGGAGATTAAAAGAAAACCGGTCGGTCTTAAAACGAGCTTAGTCATATCAATCGTCAGCTGTCTGTTGACGGTTGTATCAAGTGAATCAGCCTATATGTTTCCCGGGGATGAAGACGTCAATATCACGATGGATCCACTACGCCTGGCTGCCCAGATTGTCTCTGGTATTGGTTTCCTCGGTGCAGGGGTTATTTTACGAAGAGGGAATGATACCATTTCCGGTTTGACGACGGCAGCGATGATATGGGGTGCTGCAGGAATCGGAATCACAGTGGGTGCCGGATTTTACTGGGAAGCCATTGCTGGTGTAGCACTGCTGATTGTCAGTGTTGAATTCATCCCATTCCTTATGACCTTCATTGGTCCAAGGCAATTAAGGGAAAAAGAGATCCGGCTGCAGTTCAATGTTACTACGAGACAAAGCATTGCAGACATTATTACCAGGATCAAAGCGGAAAAAATCTCATTGAAAAATGTCCGCATTAAGGATCTTGCTGAAGGGAACCAGCTGGTTCAATTGATCGTAACCGTGGACTTCCGCAGAAAGACAACGGATGTATATGAGGCGGTGTCAGAAATTGATGGCATTAACAGGGTTGAGATTGAAGGATTATGAGAAAAGCCGCGGATGTGCGGCTTTTTTGCTTATTTCCGAAATTTTTGTCTTGCATGTCCATAAAGAAGGAGATATAATCTTTCTTGTACCTTATCTAAACAGATACGGGGGATTAGCTCAGCTGGGAGAGCGCAACGCTGGCAGCGTTGAGGTCAGGGGTTCGAGCCCCCTATTCTCCACTTACTAAAAAAGCTGCAAAACCAATTGGTTTTGCAGCTTTTTTAGTTATTAATTACCTTTTTGATAATAAACTAATGTTTCATATGGCCTTAACTTACCGTGTTCTACTTCTTTATAATTCTGTACAATCAATTCTGCTTGAGCAATTTCAGTTAAGAATACTTCTTCTTCAATAACAATTTCGTCTCTACTAAAATTACATAACACAACAACCTTTTCATTCTCACTTCTTCGCCCATATGCAAAAATCTTTGGATGATACTCAAATAATAGATTGAAGTCACCGGTTGTGATGACATCTAATTTCTTTCTAAGAGCAATTAAATGTTTATAGTGATAAAAAATAGACTCTTTATCTGCTAAAGTGGCTTCTACGTTAATTTCTTTATAGCGTGGATTTACTTTGATCCATGGAGTTCCTTTCGTGAACCCGCTATGAATTTGTTCGTTCCACTGCATAGGAGTCCGGGCGTTGTCCCTGCCTTTTACATAAATCGAGTTCATGATATCTTCTGTTGGAACTCCAAGAGAACGTTTTTCTCTGAACATATTTAATGTCTCGACGTCTTGATATTGTTCGATCGATTCAAACTTAACATTTGTCATTCCAATCTCTTCACCTTGATAAATATAAGGTGTCCCCTGCATCATGTGAAGGCAAGTCGCAAGCATTTTGGCAGATTCCATTCTGTACTCCTGGTCATCACCAAACCGGGAAACAATCCTTGGCTGGTCATGGTTATTCCAATACAAGCTATTCCAACCTGTGCCATGCAATTCAGTCTGCCACTTTGTCAGATTCTCCTTTAAATCCACCAGGTTCAAAGGTTTGAGATCCCATTTTTCAGCAGGACCACTATCTAAGCCCATGTGTTCAAAGGTAAAAATCATGTTAATTTCCTTATTTTCAGGATTTGTGTACATCACCGCATCTGCAGTACTCGCTCCCGGCATCTCTCCAACAGTCAAAATATCGTAGTGAGATAGAACTTTTTCATTCATCTCTCTCAAGTATTCATGAATCTTTGGTCCGTTTACGAAGTATGAACCTCCATCCCCATATATTGCACCCTCTTTAACCTCCCCATCTGGAAGACCAGGGACCTTAGAAATAAAGTTAATGACGTCCATACGAAAACCGTCTATGCCTTTATCAAGCCAAAATTTCATCATGGTGTAAATTTCATTCCTTAGAACTGGATTTTCCCAGTTCAAATCAGGCTGTTTTTTTGAAAAAAGATGCAGATAATATTCATTTGTATTTTCGTCATAATCCCAGGCCGGCCCACTAAAAATCGACCCCCAATTGTTCGGCTCTTTTCCGTTCTTTCCTGGCTTCCAAATATAATAGTCTCGATACGAATTATCCAGGCCTTTCTTCGATTCTACAAACCAGGAGTGTTCGTCAGAAGTATGATTCACTACTAAATCCATGATGATTTTCAATCCTCGTTGATGAGCAGCATCAAGAAGGTGATCCAAATCCTCCATCGTTCCAAATTCCTTCATGATTTGGTAGTAATCCCTTATGTCATAACCGTTATCGTCATTTGGAGAGTCATAGATAGGACTTAGCCAGATTACATCCACGCCAAGCTCCTTTAAGTAATCCAGCTTTTGGATAATCCCTTGCAGATCCCCAATACCATCCCCATTGGAATCATAAAAACTTCTAGGATAGATTTGATATACAATACTTTTTTTCCACCATTGTTGGTCATTCTTTACCTTTTCCACTACAGTATCTCGATTTTCCATTTCTCCGGCTCCCTTACTTCAGTTAAATTCTCAACCCTAACGTCTCCCGAGTAGCCATAAACCTTCATCCCTTTTACTTGGCTTTTCCATTGCTTATCTCCACTTATATTTACATTAACTTTTAGATACCCCTCATTCATTTCAGTTTGGAAATTTGTGATGGAATAATGACCATCTTTATAGCCAAGGGAACTTCCATCATCTTCATACAAACTGAACTTCCCTTTATCACCAGCATAAACTTCAATCTCAAGGATTTGATTTTCAGTTGTATTTTGAACCTCTGACCCCATAGGAAGAATGGTTCCTTCTTTTATAAAGATTGGGAGCTTATCTAACGCTGCTTCTATTAAGACATACTTTCCACCTTGATAGGATTCTTTAGTCCAGTAATCATACCAAACTCCCTCAGGAAGATAGATGGACCTATGGGTCGTACCTGGACGTAAAATAGGTGCAATCATGACATTGCTTCCCAGGAGGAACTGATCACTGATATTAAATGTAGTTTCATCCTCAGGATATTCCATCACAAGAGGACGAACGATTGGGACTCCCGTTTGGGATGACTCATGGAAAAGGGAATATAGATAAGGAAGCCACTTATATCTCAGCTTGATGTATTTTTTTACTATTTCAGTTGTGTCTTCACCAAAAACCCATGGCTCCTGTCGGATACTGTCCTGTACACTATGATTTCTGAAATAAGGCATGAAAGCCCCGACCTGTGTCCACCTGATCAACAATTCGGGTGTACAGTCAGAAGAGAAACCGCCAACATCCGCTCCAGTAAAAGCAACCCCTGATATGCCAAGATTCATGATCATTGGCAGTGACATTTCAAGATGCTCCCAGTGGCTTCGGTTATCTCCCGTCCAGACGGTGGCATACCTTTGGATACCCGCATAACCAGCACGGGTCAAAACGAAAGGACGTTTATCGGGAAGAAGCTCCGAAAGTCCTTCGGCAGTTGCTTTGCTCATGTAAAGTCCGTAGGTGTTGTGCATCTCCAAATGCGGTTTCAGTTCTCCATCCACATCATGCATCACATCGAGATCCATGGTCTTACTTTCATTGAAGACAGACGGTTCGTTCATATCATTCCAAATTCCTTCAATGCCGAAATCAGTATAGAATTTGTGCAAACTTCCCCACCAATTCCTTGCCTCAGAATTCATGAAGTCAGGAAATGCACTCGTTCCAGGCCAGACATCCCCATAATAAATCTGTCCATCAAGATACTTACAAAACAAGCCCTTGTTTACCCCTTCTGCGTACACAGGATACTGAACATCCTTTTTCACTCCTGGATCTACAATTGGCACAACCTTGATCCCGTTATTTAATAAGGTAGAGATTAGATTATCAGGTTGCGGAAAATGATCCTTATCAAAGGTAAATACTCGATAATCCCTCATATAATGGATGTCGAAAAATATACAATCCAATGGGATTCCTTCTTCTTTGAAACGATTAGCGACTGTAAGGACCTCTTCTTCTGATCGATAGCTATAGCGAGACTGATGATATCCAATCGCCCATTTGGGAGGTAGACTCATCTTTCCTGTCAGCTCGGTGTAAAGGGTGGTGATTTCCTTTAAGTTCTCACCAGCAAAAACGTAGAAGTCGAGTTGCCCACCACTGGCACTCATCCTGTATTTATTTGAGTAGGTCTGGGTATCAAATTGGGTTTTAAATGTATTATCAAAGAAAAGTCCATAAGATCTCTGCTTGTTATGAACAGCAAAATATGGGATAGATTGATACAACTCAACCGTGTCCTTATTGTGCGGTGCATAAACGTCCGTATTCCACATCGACAGTTTCGAACCTCTCTTATTGAGGAAGCCAGTCTTTTCCCCAAATCCATAAAAGACATCATCAGTCTCCATCAGTGCATCAAAAAAGACTTCACCATTGTTTTTATATAAAGCTGACGGACTCCCCGACTGGAAGATTGTTCTTTGGTCATTCGATATCTTTATTGTGAAACGATCTTTGGTTACCTCAACTTTTATCGTATCACAGGTGATCATTAATTGGTCATTGGTTTCCTCAAACGATGCCTCATGAGGAACTTGCTTAAGTGAAACAGCAATGCTCGATACCGAGTCTACTTTTCCAAATGGATTTATGATGATTCTAGGAATCTTTTTTTCAGCAAAATAAATCAAAAACTCACCATGCTCATTAGTGCCTGTTAACATATGATCTTTCCACGCGAAAGATTTGACTGACCCGACATGTAATTTAGGCTCGCCTTCGATCTTTTCCTGGGTTGGAAGGATAGCAAAACTAGTTGTATCTAACACATTCATTCCTCCATGTACTCAAGCTTTTTTCTTTCCGTTTACAAAAACAGCTTTTCCTTCTGAGTTAGCTTCATCAGGAAGATACACATCAAATTCTTCTGTTGGTCCACTTACTAAAATCTTCCATCTATCCGATTCTTCTGTGACTTCAACATCCCAATGATTATTCAGGTGGTCATTGATTCTTTCGGATAGTCCATCCTTCAAATAAATCCTTAATAATGGTCTGACATAACTGGAAATATCATTGGAAACCCAAGAACCTAATTGAAGCGTTTGATCCACATTTGTTAAAATTACGGCCCCTTCTTTTACGTAAACAGGAATATGGTCAAGTGGTGAATCAATCAATTCATAGGCAGGACCGATAATTCTTTTTCCGCTCCAGAAATCAAACCAAGTTCCTTCAGGGAAATAAACTTTTCTTGAAGTTGTACCTTCTTCTGTTACAGGAGCAACCAATAAAGAAGACCCAAAGTAATATTGGTCGAATACTCCTTCACCACGTTGATCTTCGGGGTTCTCCATAAATAAGGAGCGCATTAATGGAATTCCTGTTTCACTAGTTTTTCTTGCTTCGTTCCAAATGTAAGGGAGCAAGTTCATTCGGACATTGGCATAAAATCTATATCCCTCAATAGCAATTTTTTGATTGGTTCTCTCCGCAATATTCCATGGAGTGCGATCCTGATTAAACTCACCTTTGCTTTCAGCGTGATACTGCATGATTGGACAAAAGGCCGCCATGGCCGCAGATCTGACATACAATTCGGCCGTTGGAATATCACCATTGAATCCCGCTAAGTCCCAGCCCCAAAATGGAATTCCTGACATTCCAGAAGTGATACCTGCAGCCAAAGACCGCTTAAAGGCGTCAAAAGTCGATCTTTCATCCCCTGCCCAATGTGCCGGGAAGTTTTGGGCTCCCATATATCCGGCACGGCTAAAGGTCATTGCATCTCCGCTTTTAAAGTCATTTGCAAATTTGTAGTAAGCCCCTATATAATCATTTGGATACAAGTTGCGCATTTCGTCGCCGGTTTTCCCATCAGAAAACAGCAATTCGTCTCCGAACACGAACTCCCCACCATCTGTTTTGAAGCCATCCACTCCAATTTCAAGCAAATACTTCCGTTTGCTAAACCACCATTCTTTGGCTTCTTGATTTGAGAAGTCCATCAATAGACTTTCCTTAAACCAGCCTTCAGGCATCCTGTATGGAGCTTCGTCATTCTTTTTGACAACATATCCATTTTCCAGCATGTATTTTTCATCCGCATCTTTTTGTGGATGCGTTTGCCTGTTCAAGTATTTTTTAATCGGAATCTGCCATAGAAGAACTTTCAACCCGTTATCATGCAGGTATTCAAACAATCCCTTCGGATCCGGCCATCGTCCCCATTCAGGAAACTCCATTTCGCTGTAGGTATGACTTTCTCCATTACCTTTCACCTCATATTGGGCATCATTGAACATGTAATAAGTGGCTTCATCACTCCACTGTTCTAAGACTAGAACAGTCGCTGGTATCTGATATTCGTTTGTTTTCTCAACTTCTGAACGGGTCAGACTGTCCCTGTCCCAGTTATTGCTCGACATCCAAGGTCCAAATGCCCAAACAGGTGGTAACACTGGTTTGCCGGTTTTCGAAGTGTAGGATTCAATCACTTCTTTTGGTGTTCCTAAGAATGCCGTAATGGAGGTGCTTTGTTCTTTTTCTGACATCCTTATCTTAATAGACATGGCATCCTTCAATGAGTGAGCGATGTCAAAATGGGTGTACCTGTTAGTATTAACCACCAAGCCATATCCAAGGGAACTAATGTAAAAAGGAACCGGCATATAAGTCCTTGTACCCTGATCGCGATACTGGTTATAAACATAGCAATCAATGATATTCCCTCGCTGCTCAACAGCATTATATCTCTCACCGAATCCATAAAAGCTTTCGTTCAACGGTGTATGAAAATTAAGCTTTAAATCTCTTATTTGCCGATTCTTATCAGTCGTACATTCAATAAAGGAAAGGAAATCATGTGATTCTAAAAGTGTTTTGTTGGCATCTTTTATGCAAATAAAAAATGGATTTAACTTCAAGTCAACAGTAAATTCTTGATTCATGGATCTAAGGGAAAGAGCTTCATATTCTTCCTGGAGAAATTCTTGATTAATATTAGAATCAATATTGATATAAAACTGGTCTTCAGTGAAGCCCAGATTGACCTGTAGTGAAAAATCATCTTCATCTTTCGCTAACAAGACTACTTCACTCTCAGCCTTTTCAAATAAGCGGAATTCATTTAGTACCCGACGTTTTAGAGGTGTGATTGGAAACCGCTCTGATTGCACCTTAAGGCCCTCGCCTTTATAAGCGGAGAATTGATAACTGAATTCCTCTTCCTGGGTCAGGGGTTCGATAGTTCCAGTCCAAATGTAAACTTTTTTATCCTCAAGATATTTTCTGGTCAACTCTTTTGTTTTTACAGTTTCACCGCTAGCTGAGTTTAAAGTTAATAAAACCGAATCTACTTCGCCTTCAGGCCATACCTGGCATGCTACTGTTATTGGCTCTTCGGTTGTCGGATGATGTGGACTTCGTTCTGTAAGTTGCGGTTCGTAAATGTTATGATTGCCAAAGGGTGTATGTACTATTTTGTACTCTTCTATTGAATCAACCTTATAGTGTTCTATCATTTCAATAATCACTTTTCCAAGCTCGGATTCCTCTGTCGACTCTTTTCCAATCAAGCTTTGTGCCAAATTTAAATAGGTATTCGCTTTTTCATAGTTGCCCTTTTCCAGAAAATATAATGACAAAAGCGCAGTTGCTGAAGAAGATTCTTTCTTACCTTCAATCGTTTTTAGTGCCCCTGTATTATTCACTAACTTCCTTTCGATTTGGCCAACTGCTTCTACCACAATTAAGTCCTCAGGAGAAAACAATCCATATGGCATAACTGCAGTAAGCATATCCAATGAAATTTGCCGTTCATTCACCGCATTAAGCAACATACCCCCAGAAAGTAGAGAGTCAAAAACAAAATCTCTGATTTCTGTGATTGTTTTTTGGAGTTCATATTGCTGGAGATTATTTTTGGATTGAGTTAATGCCGTATACACCATTGCAATGTTCGAAACATGAATATCTTTCTTGCCGTCTCCCCAGATACGTTCTAAAGGTTTTCTCCAATTATCCTGGAGAAACGTTAAGTAAGGTTGAACATTAACTTCTTTCAAGTTCTCACTATTTGTCTCTTTTAAATGGTTCTGCACATTCCATAGCCAGGTAGCAATAAGGTGTATACTGTCCTTATCAAGTTGAGGTTTATGATTAAGAAGAATTCTTTCCGAGGATGGATAATCATTATTTAACTGGTATACATGAGCTTTAAGCAGCTTGCTGTACATTGCTTTTGAATCCATGTCTCTCTCCCCTTATGTTAGAAGAGAAGGATATGAGGATGCCCAGATATCCTTCTCCAGATTTGATTACTTCAACTTCTCTAATTCTCCCTGCATAACTTTCAATGCTTCTTCAGGGCTCTTTTTACCATTCACCACATTTTCTAGTTCCTTTGTAATCAGGTCACTCATTTTACTCCAATCCTCAATTACTGGAGGTAAAACCAGCGTATCCAGTGCTTCAAAAATAACTTCCCTGCTTTCTGGAGGAGTTTGTTCCAGATAAGGCTTTAAGATTTCTTCATTCGTGATTGCTGGAAGTTCCCATGAACTTGCAATTCGAATTTCTGCGGCTTCGTCACTAGCGCTCATGAAGCGTGCAAATTTATAAGCAGCGTTTTGAGCATCTGAGTCCTTTGAAACTGCTAATCCATTTGCGAAGAAGTGGTGTGCCTTTTGAGTATTACCTGCTTCAAGTGCAATATCCCATTTGAATGGTGCATCTTTAAAAGCGGATAACATCCAGATTCCAGTGTGCAGGATCCCGATTTGACCATTTTTAAATAAATCCTCTGGCGACTGGCCTGATAGATCTCCTACAGAAGGAGTTACTTTATATTTGTTCACCTTATCAACCATGTATTGAAGTGCTTCTGCATTTTCAGGGCTATCGATTGTTACTTCTGATTTGTCTTCATTGAATACAGATCCACCATTCTGAGCAATCACTTTATAGAATTCATGGAACTGAATCGGTGCATAAGTACCCCAGATCTTTTCATCCTTGTTTGTGAGCTTTTGCGCTGCTGCTAATTCATCTTCCCATGTCCATTCTGCAGTTGGATAATCCACTTTTGCTTTATCAAACAAGTCTTTATTGTAGAAAGTAACAACGTTTGAGAAGCTTTCCACCATACCATATTGCTTTCCTTCGTATTGATAAGCTTTATATGCTTCTTGATTTAATTTAGATGGATCAAAGTCTTTATCTTCTTCAATGTATTTAGACAGGTCCGCTAAAGCTCCCTTTGAGGCATAACTAACGAAGTTTTCATAGTTAAGCTCGAATACATCCGGTGCTTTCCCGCCAGCAATCATGGTTTGCAGCTTTGTGAAATAATCATCATAAGCAGCAATCTCATAATCTACTTTTACATTTGGATTTTGCTTTTCAAAAGCACTGATCATGTCTTGTAGGTCTTTTTCATGGTCAGTACCTGGTGAAAAGGTAAAGTAATTGATTGTTACCGTTTCATCTTTGTTACCTCCAGAGCTTTTTTCCGAATCAGAACATCCTGCCAATACAGTAAAAGTAAGCATAAATAGTAGAACAATAGCCGAAATAAGCCTTTTCTGAGTCATTCTAATTCCCCCTTATTATTCTTTCATTCCACTCATTGTCATTCCTTGAATAAAGTACTTCTGCGCAAATAGATAGACTGCAAGTATTGGCAAAACACTAATGACTACACCTGCCATCATCATGTTCCAATTCGTTTCCCACCTCCCTTGCAGTAGAGATAATCCTAGCGGCAAAGTAGCAAAGCTTTTATCATTAATTACAATAAGTGGCCATAAGTAATTGTTCCAAGATTGCATGAATGAAAAGATGCCTAACGTCGCGAGTGTTGGTTTAGATAACGGCATGATTACACGCCAGAATATTGAAAAATGGTTGGCACCATCCATGAAGGCTGCCTCTTCAAGTTCCTTCGGAATCGACAAGAACGCCTGCCTTAACAAAAAGGTTCCAAAAACACTAAACAATCCAGGGACGATCAATGCCTGATATGTATCAAGCCATCCAAAGTTTTTCATTAAAATAAACTGGGGTATCATGGTGACCTGTGCTGGAACCATCATTGTTGCCAGGTATAATAGGAAAAGTTTATCCCTGCCCCAAAATTGCATCCTGGCAAACGCATAAGCTGCCATAGAACATAAAAGCAGCTGGCCTAAAGTAGTGAGAACCGCCACTAACAAGGAGTTTCCTAAAAAGTGAAGCATTGGGAATGCCCCAGTCACATCCTTATAGTTTTGAAAGGTTGCATGATCAGGGATAAACTGTGGTGGAAAGACCATTGTTGCTCCTTGATTCTTTAATGAAGTCGAAATCATCCATAGAAAAGGAAGCAGCATAGCGATTGCACCTAAGATCAAAACGATGTACAGTAAACCTTTTTTAAATATCCTAAGACTTGTAAGTTGATAGTCTTTCTGAAGGACAGTTGATTGTTTTGTAACCGGATTCATTTCCATGTTTAATCCGCCCACCTTTTCTGCATTTTCATCTGGATCAAAGTAATCACAAATATGACGATGAATAAAATCCATGACATTGCGGAAGCGTAGCCCATTTCAAAATACCTGAAAGCATGATTGTATATGTTTTGAACTAGCACATTGGTTGCGCCGCCAGGACCGCCTTCAGTCATGATCATGACCTGGTCAAAAACTTGGAATGAGTTAATCAAAGAAATGATGGTTACAAAAAATGTCGTAGGTGTCAAAAGCGGGAGGGTGATATTCCAGAATTTCTTCCAGGAATTTGCCCCATCGATATCTGCGGCTTCGTAGTAGGAGGTAGAAATATTTTGTAGGCCGCCTAAGAATAGTACCATAACAAATCCAATGTCTTTCCAGACACTTGTGATGATGATAGCTGGCATTGCTAGGCTTTCATCTTGGAGCCAATTAAGCCCCTCAATACCAACAAATGATAAGAAGTAATTTATTAATCCGTAACTAGGGTTGAACAGCCATTTCCATACAAGAGATACAGCAACCCACGATGTCACTACTGGTAAAAAATACGCTGCTCTAAAGAATGCTCTTAATTTTACTTTTCGATTAAGCAGTAGAGCACAAGCTAATCCGAAAATCATTACTAAGGGTAAATAGCCAATAATGAAAGTTACCGTGTGGGTAAATGCTGCCCAAAATTCTTTGTCCACCATTAGCTGTTTGTAATTATAAATACCGACGAATTCCATAGTGGAAATTAGGTCCCAATTCGTAAAGCTGATGGCTAATGATGATAAAAGCGGGAAAACGATAAAAGTAAGGAAACCGATTAAATTGGGCAAAAGGAACACAGCTACCCAAAAGGCTGTCTTTTTCTTTGTCATTCCAACCATGTTCTCACCTCAATTTAATATAGATTTAGATTCTTCATAGATTGGAGCCTGAAACAAATGAGTGATTGCGAGTAAGGCTGCCCCTTTTAGCCATGAATCATCTCCGAGTTCTGTTGGCCTTATTTCTGTTTGGATATTTGCGGCTGAAAAAAAGTTCACCCTTGCAACATCTACAGCGGCATCCAGGAATAAGTGCTTGTATTTCATCCCTTCTCCAATAAGCAAAATTGTATGGGGATTAAGTGCGTTAATTGCATTTAGTATGCCGTATCCCAGGTTTTCACCAAATGATTTCATCAATTCAATTGCAAGAACATCACCTTTTTCTGCTGCAGTAGATACTTCTTCGAATGAAAAATCTTCAATGATTGTTTCAGGATAGCTTTCTTTTATCTCACTGCCACGGTTAAATAGAAAGAATTCAGATGCATACATTTCAAGGCAACCTTTTTGTCCGCAGTGACATGGATACCCGCCAATTTTCATTACCGTATGGCCAAACTCACCAGCTCCCCCGGATTCTCCGTAATAAATTTTCTTATCGACCACGAGGGACATACCTAATCCGGCACCAACAGAGATACAGATGAAGTTTGACAGGTCTTTTCCTTCTCCATACCATAATTCCGCCATAGTGTAAGCGTTGACATTTTTATCAATGAATACTGGAATATTGTTCAGCTGCTCGCTTAACAATTGACATAAAGGTACGTTCTCCCATCCCAGCATGGATGATCTAACAATCGTACCTTCCTGGCGGTTGATTAATCCAGAAGCAGCGATTCCAATACCCATAAGTTGCTCCATTGGCTTATCAGCACTTTGTAAAAGCTCCTTAATTTCATCAGCAATCATCGATACAACATCCTGGATATTATCAAATCTGTTAAATTTCTTTTCTACTAAATCCAAAATGTCAGCGTTTAGATTGGTTAAAGCAAATAGAACTCTTTTCTCCTCAATCTTCACACCAACTGTATAGCCGTAATCCGCATTAAACTCCAGCAGTACAGGTCTTCTGCCCCCAGTAGATGTAGCAACACCAACTTCCCTTACCAGATCAACGGCCATTAGTTCATCAACAATGTAAGTTATTGTAGATAAACTCATCTTGGTGACCTTAGAAACATCAGACCTGCTGATCCTGCCTGATTTCCTAATTAGGTTAATTACTATGGATCGGTTAATTTCTTTGATTAGATCCTTACTGCCTTTCCTAAGTCCATTCATATTATCCATCTCCATAATTTACTAATTAAAGAGTAACTTACTTTCTTCATTGAAGCAAGTAAGTTTTTTCATTATTTTTCGACAATTTTATGTAAAATAAAATAGACTGCTGATTCGCAGTCTATTTGTTCTTCTTATTGAAGATAAGCACCCCTTTAGTTTAAGTGTAACTATTCACAAAACAAGAATACAAAAAGGGCTAGCAGCTGCCAACCTAAAACGTTCTATCTATTTGAAATATACTTTTAGCTATTCATCACTGCTGTTAGGTAATGAAACTGGAATATATTTGACACCTATTCTTTCACTATTGAGAGCCTCATAACAACTTCGTTTCCTTCCATTTCTCCCGTTTCTGAAAAACCAACTTTTTGATAAAGTTTTTTTGCCACTAAATTTTCTTCAACATAATTTATTTGGATATAGTCGAATAAATTTTCTTGCTTCAAAAATTCTATAGCTTTGTTTAATGCTTCTTTACCATAGCCTTTTCCTTGATATGCACTCCCTAACATAAATCGCCAAATCTCTACTTTCCTATTTTCTATTTTATAGTCAAACATTATAAATCCTACAATTGTATCATCATTATAAATAGCATAAGGCTTGGCTCTTTCGTAAAATACCCAGGCTTGTGCCAACGATCTCATATTTGATGAAACAAAGTTTTCCTGTTCTCCTACAAGTTCTAAGTCAAAAACTTTTTGGTAGTTATCAGCGTTTATTTTCTCTAATCTAATCATCTTATACATCTCCGAGTTTTGTTTAAATACTTGTTCTTGCGATAATTATAACATAATTTAAAAGACTGGGCATGGGTTTATATATAACACTAAAATTTGTTGAAGTCTTAATATATATTTTAAATAACTTGCCTTTCACTAACCTGCCTCTATAGTTCAATAAGGAATTCAACAAAAAAGGTGCTTAATCCTTCCTGGATCAACGCACCCGATAGTTTAAGTATAATGTTTCACAAGCCTTCAATCAGGACTCTTGTTAGGTCAATTAATAGATTTAACCGAGTACCAATATAAATCAAAATTCCAACTACAGCAAGTCTATAAACTATCGTCCAGTGATTACTATCCATATTAAACACCTCTGTGATTGTTATATTTAAGCTGAATATATATTTCTACATAACGGACACTTTTCCTTCTCCAGCCAATGCCTTGTTAAACTAAACTGCCTCTATAGTTGAATAAACAAAAAGTGCCACCGCAGCACTACTTACTTAACACTCGCACCCGTTAGTTTAAGTGTATTTATTCACAAACTTAAGACCTTATTAGACACCTGCCTGTTTCCTTTCTATACGTCCGTCCTTTATTTGTTGGTATAAATTTAAATGCGGTTACAGATAATATCCCTATAACAAATTAGGGGGTTATGAAATGGAAGGAGCAACCACAAGTAATAATGGAATGAGCACTTCTAATAAACTAAACCTTTCAGGTCTTGGTGTTGGAGCAATTGTACTAACCACTCTTTATACTGCTGTTTTAGCTTCGCAATTAATGGCTACCAAACATAAAGTCGATTACCTTTATTACAAAGAAATAACACAAAATAAATAGCTTATTATAGGCGGTGTTTTTTCACCGTCTTTTATTATACATAAAACAGCAATTTGAGCTAAACTGCCCCGTTTGCTCGATTAGGAATTCAACAAAAAAGGTGGCTAATCCTTCCGGATCAGCACACCCGTTTCTTTAAATATACTCATTTGTTACTTCAAATAATTCTTATAAATCGGATACTTTGGGAAATACGCACCTCCACTAAATAATATTTCTTTTGTTTCAACATCATATATTGCATATCTGCCACTAAATTCATTTTCTGTGTCTTTAAAGGAGTAGAAGAAAAAAACTTGCCTGTTGGGGCTGACTGACTGATGGTTTTTTAAATCTAAATCAGGATAAGTATGAAGAACATTTCCATCCCAAGTAATATAATTGTATCCTTTCACCTCTTTAAGTAATACCTTTTTCCTAGTATTAACCGATGCATCCGCCATTTCCTTAAAGAAACCCGCATCCAAATCTTCTTGGCTTTGCTTATGTCTTACATAAAATTCCTGATGTACTGGATACCTTTTATCTTTTAGAGCCTGGTAAAATTCATCTACAGTTTCATCAATGATTTTTTCAGTATTTGCAGGATACAGGTAGTCAACTTTATGTGAATTAGAAGCCCGTGAATAGACAGGATTGCCCAATAACTCAAAAATACTACATAAAATAAACAAGCTAATTAGTAAAGAATTTTTCATTTAGGTTACTCCTTTTTTTAAAGTAATGTGCCCTAAATGTTCAGTAACTAACCTGAAACGTTGGTTTAATAAAAGAAAGGAGTCTTATTTGTAAATGTTTTTGGTTAGACCTTTCTTTATTATTATTCCTACAACTAATCCAGGAATTACACACAGCATAGGAAGCCAAACAGGTCCCAGCAAAACCCCAAATAATAGAAAACTTGAGGAATAAATACATCCCACTGTAACAAGATAGGCAGAAAACACAAAGGGGAGAAAAGAATACTTTTCTTTCCCTCCTCCAGCATCCTTGTAGGCATCCCACATTGCAAAAAAATATAAACATGGATAAAACATTAACCACTGGTAATCAGCCTGTGCAATCGCATTTTGAATATCGCCTTGAAAACTTGCAATAATCACAACGTTGAAATTTGCTTGAACATTTACAAGAAACTCCAATATTACAAAAACAATGCCTTTAATTACTTTTCCGTTTAGAAACTGACCATACCCAGGAAGGGCGATGCTCCATAATAATTTTTCGATTGCATTATTCACATAATCCCAGTCCCCTTATTATTATCATCTTTTCATAGAAATGTTATTTTTTATAAAATTTGTTTCTATCAATGGGTTGTGGAGGTTGCTCCATCCAGCCTCGTTCAATCAAAAGTTTAAGCCCTTCGTCACCGTACCTCATTACCTCCCCTAAAACAAGGAAATAATGAGCCGCTAAATCTCTTCTCATTGAGACAGACAATGCATCTGCAAGTGCAGAAATAGCAATTTGGTTTGAAGTAGCTATAATAAACAGTATTAATCTTTCAGAAAATGGGGAAATTGTTGAATTTCTTACCTCCATAGTTATTGGAAATCCGATAAAATGATCATTTTCTTTTAATAACTTATCAAAAATATCCACTTGCTTTTTAGCCAGCTTTTTTCCCTTTAATAAATAGTTCTTTATTTCCTTATCTTTTGTTACCTGTATTAATCCCATCAAAAGGATTAGACCAACTGCATTTCTTTCGATTTCCATAAAAAGTTCTGTTATTTCTAAAGTATTTAGAGGTCTTTTCTCACCTAACCAGGTATTTATTAATGATGGTTGATTTTTAACAAACTCAACATTTTTTGGATACTCCATCTTTGGAGCCCGATCATTTAATCCTTTTGAAAGCATAAGGTTTAATGCTTTCTTATGTAATTCCGTCTCACTGTTTAAACACTCCGTAAAAATTATAAATATCAATTCGTGTCACTCTAGAAAGGGTATTAGCATACTGAGGAATAATTACTTGCCCTCCACGATATAGAAAACTTAAAGCAAATAAGTCTGTATAAAGGGCAGGGGCTGATAAGTCAATATCTTTATCCGAAAATCCCTTTGGTATTGGGAAGTTTTCTTTTTCAAAAATTGTTTCTACCTTTCCAATAACTGTTTCAACCAAAACCACAGTTTCTTTAATAATTGACTTTATCTCCTCATCTTGAAGGTATTGAAGAAAATATTTGTAAAAACATCTGACAGCTGTGTTTTGAATATATGTTCTCCACAGAGTTGCGATTTCAGCAGTAGTTAATTTAATATGTACATGATTATTTTCCATATCCATAAAATCCTCCCTATGTAAACTCTTGAGGATAATATCCCCGAAAATAGGAAAAGTATCTATGGAAACTTGTTCTTGTTGATTATTTGTAAATCCCTTATAATTTTCTAATACGCAAAAAATTATTATACAATCCTTAAAAATCTATAAAATAAAAGCCTTAACATTCTTTTTCAAAAGGTAACTTATATCGTAATAGAAAAACCACAAACAATCGCACTAGGGAAAGGAGCCTTTGTAAATGAATATTAAAGCTTCCCTTATGGCATTTTTCACAATCATTATTTGGGGTTCTACTTTTGCTGCCATTCGTGCTAGTTTACATGGTGGCTATGAGGCTGGGCATTTAGTTTTAGTACGATACCTAATTGCATCGGGGGCATTTCTCCTTTATGCTCTTTGGCCTAAGGTCAAATTTCAATTACCAAAAAAGAAAGATGTACTTAGTATACTTATCCTTAGTTGGGTTGGTATTAGCGTCTACCATATTGGAGTAACCTTCGGCGAACAAACTGTCTCCGCAGGGGCAGCAGGTATGCTTATTGGCTCTGCACCTATTTTCACAGCAATTATTGCCATTATCGTTTTAAAGGAACGACTAAGTTTACTGGGCTGGATTGGTCTTGGTATTGGATTTATTGGTATTCTTTGTATTACTATTGGTTCATCAGGATCATCTCTGAACATCACGAAAGGATCTCTGCTAATACTAATTTCTGCAGTAGCAACATCATTGTTTTTTGTTTTTCAAAAAAAATTATTAACTAGATACAATCCTATTGAATTGACCGCTTATTTTACATGGGGAGGTACTCTTCCTTTTTTCTATTTTCTACCTGGCTTAACTACATCGATCCATAACGCAACTCTAGAGGCACATCTGTCTACACTGTATGTTGGGGTTTTTCCAGCCGCCATTGCTTATGTGACATGGGCAATCGCGTTATCCTTGGGAAGTGCAAGTTCTGTTAGCAGTATGATGTATTTAGAACCAGCAATTGCTATATTCGTAGCTTGGATTTGGCTAAATGAGCTACCTACTACAGTTTCAATTATCGGAGGAATAATAGCGCTATCCGGTGTGCTTTTAGTAAATATGCTTGGCAAACGATCTTATAAAGGGTTACTAAAAGGGTGAAGATGCTTCTCTTCACCTTTAGTCTATAAAAATACTTCGTATAGATTAAATGCCTAGTCAACAACATGTTTTGCATGAATATGAGTAGTATTAAATATAGAGATAGTTGTATCATCCTGATTTATAGCAAAGGGATTTCAGTACAGCCCAGAATAATCCCCCAGCACCCTGCTGAACGGGTTGATTTATAACATCCATATAGATACTTTTCGACGGTGGTTTAAACTCTTCTAGTTGTCTTAACTTTTCAATCCTATCCCTGATATTCATTACAAATACCCCCCATTTTCCTTAAGACCAAGTTTTCTACTTTCACGGTCATACAGCCATACTGCCAGTACTATACTAATTATTCCGGCAGTAAGCTTTGATATTATAAATGCTCCTATCATATTTGGTGCTACTCCTGACACAAATCCAAGTTGACCACCAAATACAAATGCTCCACTTACTCCAAAGGCGGTACATACCACTTTTCCTTTAGGATTCATTTCCTTATATGTGGCAAATATCAACAGATTACTGGCTAAACTCCCTAGAATGCCTGCTACTGACACCGAATTAAGTCCAAGCTTCTCTCCTGTTTTTTCAAAACTCTTTTTAAAAATTCGATTTAATAGTGCTAGCATTGGATATGCTCCACCTAAAACAAATGCGATTTTGACTACTATAACAGTAGATTCATATAATGGTGCTAATCCTGATACAAGCCTTAGACCAAATATCACATCTATACCTTGTAAAAGTAGTCCAACAGTACTCAAACTCACTATTAGCTTTCCAAATATATTAAAAGCTTTTATAAAAACAAGAGGGATTTTTAATAATCCTACCCCTAAAATAATGGTAAAAACAAATATTGGTACCATATTCAACGCTAATACATTGGTATTTACTTTTTGCCATAATCCTGCTGCAAGACATCCAATTGGTATAGTAATAATTCCAATCAACACACCCTTAGCAAAATATTTTTCATCCTCTTTAGAAAGCATTCCTAATGCGACAGGTATTGAAAAACTAATTGTGGCTCCTAAAGTGGATGCAATGATAATTCCTGAGAATGCCCCCATTTCCTCTGTCAAAGCCAGCTTATTAGCCATTTGATAGCCCCCCATATCTACAGCCAAAAATGCTGCAGGAACTATAGAAGGATCTAGATGAAAAACTTCACAAATCGGAATAATCGCAGCCGATAAAAAATTTGTAAATATAGGCACTAAAGAAATTATTCCAATCATGCCAAGCCCTAAAGCCCCCATGGTCTTTATGCCTTCTTCAAATTTCACACCCAGTTTTAAATGATTTCCAGTAATATAATCAATAGCTCCTATTACAAAAAAAGATCCGATTAGATATAAAATTAATTTATCCATTGTAAATATCACTTTCAATTAATTTTGAATAACATAGTGTCTTTACTAATTTATTTTAAACCTAATTATTGTAGATATAATTAGGTGTATTAACAGCTATTAGCTTGACCTTTTTATTAGTATAATTAACCCAATTGTGGGCAACATTTGAGTTTATATGAACACTGTCACCAGGATATACTTCATATCTCATATCATTTACGTAAACAGTCAATATCCCCTCTAAAACATAAATAAACTCTTCCCCCTCATGCTTATAGGATAATATTTCTTCATCTTTTTTTTGAGGAAGAATTTCTATTAATCTCGGAACAAGTTGTTTATTTTCCAAATTCGTACTTAAACTATACTTAATAAATCCTCCTTCTACCGAATTTATTAATTCTTGTTGATAACTTCTTAAAACGATGTCTTTCCTTTTTAGTGGATAATCAAAAAAGTGTGTTAAATGTACTTCCAAAATATCAGCTAGTTTTTCAAGAGAATCAACAGCAATAGTTGTAAGCCCCCTTTCTAATTGAGAAAGAAATCCAACAGATAGTTCGCTTTTTTCACTTAACTCTTTCAAAGTCATTCCCTTTTCAGTCCTCAGTTTCTTTATTTCCATTCCTATATTCATTACTTCACCTCCTAATTTCATTTTTATAAACATTATAACATTTATATGAAAATTTATCGGTTTTTTACGAAACATTTTCATATAAATGAAATTGTTCGATTGATCCCATCCCTACACTAATATAAAAACAAAATGCATTGATAGCATTTCTTATGCTCTACATTCTATATTCATCATTATTCGTAGAAATTGCTTGCCCATGTGTTAACTTAAATCGAACGCCATATGCTTTTTTGATTTGTTCATAGTAAATTTTCTTTTTCTGTATTTGAACCAAGTAAGAGTGCTGCTCGTTCAGCTACCTGGTGGCTAACTTCGGAATTATCGTTGGTAAATAGGCATTCTAATGCTGTACAGTAGTTAAATATTTTTAAAGGGAGAACAGATTCACCCCTTGCTATTTTAATGAATGCCATTGAACGCCCTATTCTAGTTAATTCTTTATTAAAAGGGTTAGTTGAAGGGGATTTGTCCCCGTCTATTAACTTTTGTGCTCCAGCTGTGTAATAACCATTAAATTGTTCTCTAGCCTGTAAGATTTGAGCTTTTGCAAAAACACTTTCTTTCTGGAACCCTTCCCCTGTAGAATAAACTGAAGAAATAGATGCCCTATGCACTATTCCATCTTTGGGGTCGGAACCGTATAGGTGTAAATAACATCCGTACATATAAACTATGATCTTCAATACGCCATAAATCAGTTAAAAATCGGTCTGTTTCTCTCAGAAAGGTAAACGCATAATTTATAGGTGATTTTTCTTCTCCATACATCTCATTTAAGCTTGAAAAATCACCTTCAGCATAAACATATGTACTTTCTTTTAACTCCTGATATCCAACAACTCCTATATATTCATATATATCTGTGGTATCCATTAGATTTTCAATGTATTTATTATTATTGGTTATCCTTACATTCTTCCAAGGCAAAATTCCCTTGTTTAAAACTGAATAATGGATTGGTGCAATAAATCTATACTTCATGATAATGCTTCAATGTCATTTATATATATATTTGATATTATCATTTATTGGGCTATTAATTGTAATATCCATTTTTCGAATAGTTAACACAAAATAAAACAGACCCACAAAAATTCAATTGGTGGTCTGTACTTTTAATAGTGCCGGTCCTGAAAAAAATAATTTGGCTTAATAATTTCATTTTTATAATCATTATGGAAGATATGGGAGGTGGCCGGAGAAATAGGTGGAATAAGCCACGTCCAATCACCTGTAAGATTTCGGTCGCTCGCTTTCTCCCTGTCCTCAAATTGCTTGAACTGTGCAGCTGCGGTATGGTGGTCAACAATGGAAACCTTTTTTTCATTAAATGAATTCAGGACGCTCGCAACAATTCAACCAATGACCTATCTTTTTCTTGGCTGTATTAAGCCCCATCCTCTCAGCAATCTAAGGCAGCAAATTATAGCGTGAGTCGTCCGCAAGAATGCGCGCTCCTGATTTCTGTTCCCATATACCAGCCATTGAACGGAGCGGCGGTATATTCTAATCCTGTGTATTTCATCATAAGGGGATTCATCGAAAAAACCTTTATGTTGATGTAGGTATTTTCGAGGGTAAGTAATTTATGATTGGTTAAACTACATTACTCTATCTTTTGTTACTTAAGCAATATTTGGTTTGTTCCTCCAGCGCAGTAAATCTCACAGCATTTTTGGGGTGCTACCCACCCCAGGCTTTCGCCAACAAGTGAACTCCCGAATAGATCTCTTCCTCAGATAATACTGCAAAACCCAATAGAATGGTTTGATAGTCACTTAGACCATAATCTGATACAGGATAAACTTTGATATCATATTTAGCAGCCTGTTCAATAAGCTCTTTTTCCATCATACCGTTATTCGTGCGGACTAATAGATGCAATCCAGAATCCTGGCCGATGATTTCAATTGAATTTGGGAAATGATTCGAAAGCGCAGTGATGAGTGCATCTCTTTTTTTATTGTAAACAATTCGCATTTTGTTAATATGTTTTTTCCAGCTGCCTTCCTGCATAAATCTTTTTATGATCTCTTGGTCAAGACGAGACACAGACTGAACGAAGTGAAAATAATGTTCATGGTACTTTTCCATTAACGGTTTGGGAAGGACAATATAAGCCATGCGCAGGGACGGCAGCAACGCTTTAGAAAATGTACCCATATAGATTACTTTTTCATCGGAATCCAGGCTTTGTAATGCAGGGATAGGTTTGCCTGAATAACGAAATTCACTGTCATAATCATCCTCGACGATGTATCGTCCCTTTTTTTCCTTCGCCCAACTCAATAACTGCTTACGCCTTGATATCGGCATTATCATTCCACAAGGAAATTGGTGCGACGGCGTAACAAAAGCTATATTAGCGCCACTTTCCTTTAAGCTGGTTATGATGATTCCTTCATCATCAAGCTGAATTCCCTTCACACTATCAGGTCCTTTTTCGAAGGTTATAAGTCTTTTATGGTATCCGGGGTCTTCAACAGCATACAAGCTTCCCTTTAATAGCTTAAACAAAAGTCGTATTAGAGTTGGTGTTCCTGACCCAATGATTATCTGGCTCGGCGATGTCCGGACGCCACGGGATTCGTACAGATAAGAGGCAATTTCTTCACGGAGTTCGTAGTCTCCCTGAGGATGCCCAATCGACAGCAGTTGTTTACTCTCATCCCTTAATACATCATTTGCTATTTTTCGAAAAACAGCAAAAGGAAATGTATGGTAATCAACTCCAGTATGAGTGAAATCGAAGGTGACGTCGCCTTTTAAGATTTTTTCCTGGATATAACCGGTATTTTTTTCAGCACTAGAAAATGTTGGCTCAATTTCACAAACAAAATACCCTTTTCGTGGGATTCCCTCGATATATCCTTCGGCAACAAGCTGGTCGTACGCTGCCTCTATAGTGTTTTGGCTCACCTTTAGATACCGAGAAAGTTTTCGTTTGGAAGGCAGCTTAGTATTTGGCTTAAGCCTCCCTTTATCAATCTCTTGCTTAATATAATTATACAACTGTACATATTGAGGTTCTTTACTATACGAATCAAATTTTGGTGTTAATTCAAACATTCATCTGACCCCCTGGCAATTACAAAAACTGACCCTATAAACAAGGTCAGTTCTTTATTATAATACAACTATAGAAACATTTCTATTAATTACAATTAAAAAACTATTAGTAGGGAGGCAATCATCATGAAAACATCCCGATATGTCGGACTTTTGATGATAATTAGTGGAGCAACATTATGGGGTCTCTCCGGACCAATGATCCAGTGGCTTTTTCAAAGCAGCGAATTAACTCTGAATAATTTCCTTGTTGTGCGATTAATTATGGCTGGAATCATCACTTTGGGGCTGTTGTATCTCACTCAAAAAAACATTTTTGGCATTTGGAAGCATCGTCGCTCTTGGTTTCAACTCATGATTTTTGGTGTGTTAGGTATGCTTGGCGCCCAGTACGCTTTTATAGAAACCATCCGTGTAAGTAATGCAGTCACAGCAGTATTATTCCAATTTCTTGGTCCAGTTTTCATTACCATTTATGTAGCATGGCAAACAAGAAAACTGCCAACAATAATGCAATTCCTAGCTGTAATTGCAGCCTTAGTTGGAACCGTTCTCCTAATTACAAATGGCTCAATGGAAACTGTCATATTATCGAAAAGGGCCATTATTCTTGGACTACTAACTACACTTGGTTTTACTTTCTACACACTCCATCCTATTTCATTGATCAAGGAGTGGGGAACCTCGGTCATCATTGGTTGGGGTATGTTAATTGGCGGCATTGTCCTGTTAATATTCAATCCTGGTTTTAGCGTTGTACAATTGGCGCAAACCTTAACAATTCATACATTTTCGATGATGCTTCTTGTGATTATCAGCGGCACAGTTTCTTTTATTCTCTATATTGGCAGTCTCAAGTATTTAAGCGCCACGGAAACAAGTTTATTATCCAGTATCGAACCCCTAGTTGCTGCAATGGTCTCTATCCTGTGGTTAAACGTAGGGTTTGGCACTACTCAACTATTAGGCGGATTCTTTATCGTTACAGCTGTTGTCCTCTTATCGTTCCCGGATAATCAGCAAAGTAAAAAACAACTGCAGAGTATATGTATTAATGATAGGAGACAGGTTTAAAAAAATTTGAGGACAACCACTTGTCTTGATAATGGATTAAGGGTTCCTACCTTTAATTACGGGAAGCCTTGCAGATTAATTTCCTGAAGTTCATTGGAAATAAGAAGGACATGCATCTCAGTGAGGCTAAGATGCATGTCCTTTTTTATTCTATAAATTATTACACAGGTACACTACCACTAAAATTTTATCGGCTTAGGTTCGTTAATTACCTTGCTTTCACTTTTCCTATTAGTCCATGCAAAATCCTTACAAAAATGCTTCACGTTAAATGACAGTGGCTATGGAAGCCCACCCTAGTACATTATATTGCAAGACTCGGTCTCTTCGAATGCCGGGTCCAGAAATAAAGACTGGAACCGGCTCCCCTGTATGTTGGTGGGGTACCGACGGTTACATTGAGGAGTCGAGTAGAAGGGAGCCTTTCTACCTTTCGGTAAATTGTACTCCTCCCCCCTCACAGAACCGTGCTTGCGCTATTAACGCACACGGCTCCTCCAAATTACCGTTCACAGAATGTAGCTAATTTCTTTTCTCAAGTCATAGATATTCACTTTGATTCTTGGTGAAGGTAGTGGATATTTATTAAGAAAGAGCCTGAATTTATCCCAAGTAAAGGATTTCCTTTGGCTTCTTCTGTTTAGCCACTTAAACAGTAAGTACTCAATTTTCGCTTTGAAGTTATTAACAGTTTGGGTATTATCTGTGATGCCATAATAGTTGTAATAACCTATTAGTGAGCGTTTAAATCTATCCATAATCATATGAATATCTTTATTTCTATTATTCTTCAGCCATTCTTTCGTTTCTCTTAGTTTGCCTTGGACTTTCCTTCTGCTTGTTTTCCGCTTTACTCGGAACTTCCCGTGTTTACTTATCCCACAATAGTGTGTAAATCCGAGGAAATCAAAGGTGTCTGGTTTCCCAGTCCCGTCACGTTTTGCATTCTTTTCCGCAAACCGTCCGAAGGGAATTATTTTCGTTTTATCCTCAGCTATTTCCAGGTTAAATTTCTTTAACCTCGCTTTTAATGAATGGAAGAATTGATGCGCTTCGCTTTTATTCTGAAAACAACATACAAAATCATCTGCGTATCTTACTATAAATGCCTGGCCTTTACATTGTTTTCTAACCACTTTCTCAAACCATAGATCAAGCACATAATGGAGATAGACATTGGCTAATATAGGAGATATCACTCCACCTTGCGGAGTGCCATTGTCTGTCTTGTATTTCTTACCTTCCTCCATGTATCCACCTTTAAGAAACCTGCTGATTATTCTCAGTAGGTTTGGGTCAGTGATTCGGAGTTTCAAGAATTCCATCATCCATTTGTGGTCAACGTTATCAAAGAATCCTTTAATATCTACATCGACTACATAGCTTACTGCTCTCTTCTCAATATATTGATTCAGTATTTTCAGCGCATCGTGGCAGTTTCTATTTGGACGGAACCCAAATGAGCAGTCTAGAAAGTCATTTTCATAGATGGCATTTAGTATTTTCGTAATGCCCTTTTGAACAATTTTATCTTCATGTTCCGGTATTCCCAATGGTCTCATCTTGTTTGAATTGAGCTTTGGTATATACATTCGTCTTACAGGAACAGGACGATAACTTTTGCTTTTAAGCCTACTTACTAAATCTGCTATGTTTTCTTCCAGGCTGTCACTGTATTGTTCTTTTGTCGTTCCGTTAATACCAGTTGCCTTTTTATTAGGTAATTCATGATGACACTGAGTTAAAGATTGCTCATTCAGTAAATGTGCAAGAGAGGTAAACTTCATTTTAGGCTCAGATCTTGCTAATTCTGCTATCCTTAGTAGTTTTGTTTCCATTTATTATTCCTACCTCTGTGTGTAGTAAATGTGTCCCTAGTAAGGGTGATAACTGGTAGCTAGCCTTCCCTCCATAGGCATTACCCAACTTCATTGGTACTACGCTGCTATCCGACTCCCTACCATCGGCATTTGGTTTCCTTGCTTGTTATCGCTTGTAGACCATACTCTTCAAAAGAAAAGAAAAGACCGGTAGGGTCTCCCGAGTTGCCGTATCATATCAATGTGTAACGTGCCAAGGTCTCTGACTCCAGGGAAGCTTTACCCTTCTTGCCTTTTACGAAGGATAAAATGTTGCTTTCTGCACGCAGGTAAGGCATCAGCCTTCCCGATTTACTATATGGAGCTCAATCCCTTCAACCATTTGGCTTTCGGCCCGTCACCTAACTGTCTACGCTTAAAGACTAAAGTTACCTTTAGCCCTCCAAGACTCGCTACGAGTGAATGGCTAGTTCTTACTCGGCGGGAATCCCACCCGCTATATGATACGACCTAGGCTCGGCCGCACACCTGCCCCGTTTGTTTATCCACTCAGCGAACCAAGCGACATAGTACGCAGCAGGAATAAAAATTAACTGGGCAGCTATCGTTCCAACCAATTTGGAACTAACCATTGTCAAAGAATAACTTTTCAAGTAGATCGCAATTCCATTTATAATTCCAGAAGACATCAATGCGGCCTGGGCATAATCACTTGGGACTAGCATTGAGGCGTAAATCGATGAAAGAACACCTGTCGTAAACACAGCAGAAATAAGAACATTTATTAAAAAGAGACGTTTAGGATTTAAGTATGGCCACTTTCCTGAAGTTACAGAATTTAATTTTCATGGTAGTTCAATAGGTATTAGTCGGTATCTTCAGCCCAAAGTATACCAATCTTATATTTATCTATCGCCAAAATTCCTGTATCGAAAGTAGAATCTGTTATTGGTGTCCACCCTCTAAGTCGATAGGATCCTGCATCTTCTTCAAAATATCCATTAGTAAAAAATGCAGCTTTCCTATGAAATATACTTAAAAAATAACTACTTAATGTTTTTGCCTCAGGTTTTGCATCTAATTCAGTGTCATAAGCCATATCAAAAGACAAGATATATTCAAGGATTCTTTGAGCTTCGTTTTTATCAACTTTCTTCCAGTTTTCCTTAATTTCAATGGGCTTAAAACCAATCTCATTCAAAAATTGATCCTTAGTAATTTTATCTGAGGCAAGTTGTATATTTTTAAACTCACAAGTGATATTTCCTGTATTTCTTTTACTTAACAATATTTGATTAAAGTCTTCAATGTTATTAATCATTCTATCACCAACCTTTTTTTTATTACATTTCGTTCCTCACCTATCCTGCCCCGTTCGTATTATAAGGTCATCCAGAAAAGAAAATATTTCTGGTTGACCTTTTTCTATATGGTCTTATTATAACGGTAGCCGGGGTAAAACGTAACTGCCCGTGGGATCTGAATCCCGTCAACAAAACAGTTTGCCCCCTACTTGTAGAAACATGATTGAGGCTGGTTGGGACATAGATCTCGTATAACAAGCGAAGCTGTGACACTGCAAGGAAAATAAGGGGTACCGGCAAAATAAAAGATTAGGAGATGGTTATGAATGAATCCAGTCGTTGGCCTGGATATTTCTAAGGGGGAAAGTCAGGTTCAAGCTTTTGTCGATAAAGGCAAACCCTTCCGTAAGAGCTTTAAAGTAGCTCATACACTTCAGGGGCTTGATTCACTTGTAGAGTTTTTAGAGGTAGTACAAAAAGAATCCGGTCTAAAACCTCCAGTTATTCTTGAAGCTACTGGACACTATCAAACATCCGTAGTCCAATATTTAGAGGAACGTGGTTATTTATTAATCATTATTAACCCATTGATTTCCTACAAGGCGAAAAGTTCGAGTTTAAGGAAAGTAAAGACAGATGCCATTGATGCTTACCACCTCTGCGAGTTGTATTACAAGGAAGAGTTAGAGCCATATAAAAAGCGAGGGGTCCAGCTTTTAAA
>NZ_VEEP01000180.1 GCF_007678455.1 Cytobacillus oceanisediminis 2691
GGGATTAAAAAAAGGGTGGTTTGTTTTGAGAAATAGGAGGGTGAGTGATTAGGTGGTTGGTTTTTGATAGGAGGGTTATGTATTATATGGAAGAGTTATCTGGGCCGTTGAGTGGAAAGGAAGGCAAAGGTGAGATGGTGGTGAACCGGAATCGATGTTGGAATCCCTTGTGATAGAAGATTTTTGAGAAGAATGAATTTGTTGGTGGGTTTTAGGATGAGGTAAAGCTGGGGATATGTGAGCTTGGGTTTTTGATTGATGGGTGGTGGGTAGGGATAAAGATA
>NZ_VEEP01000181.1 GCF_007678455.1 Cytobacillus oceanisediminis 2691
TTCCTTGCCGATTTGGATGTAGGTGATGATGTTGTGGAAAGGAGCGTGGTGATTAAGAGGAGGGATGAATGTGGTGTGATGTGTAGGATGATGAAGGTTAAGGTGATTTGTAAGTTGAAGGAGAGGGTTAAGAAGTTGATGATAAAGATGTTGAAGGATTACTGGAGGTGAAGATGGAGAGGATTTTTGTGGAGAGAAAGGGAAAGGTGAAGTAGTGATCGCTTGGGGTGCTAAGTTAAGATGAGGATGTTTGTCGAGAAGGATAGTATGTTTTTTGTTGATTT
>NZ_VEEP01000182.1 GCF_007678455.1 Cytobacillus oceanisediminis 2691
AACTCCAACATATACTTCAACTCGATAAACCACCTTTCCACAAGAAAACAACTATCTTCCTTCCCAATACCCTTCAACACTCATATCAATCTATCCTCCTCAACCATGACAATTCAACAATCATTCCTTTTCCTCTTCCCCCTTCACCAAAAACCTCCTCTCCCCCCTCCATCATTTTATCACCCCACTTACCCATTCCTCCATCAATCACCACCTCCTCCCCATTTATAAAATCATTATCCTTCTCACCCAAATATAAGCACCCTCTTCCAATATCTTCCCCT
>NZ_VEEP01000183.1 GCF_007678455.1 Cytobacillus oceanisediminis 2691
AGCACTCCCAAAAACACGCTTAGAAAACTCATCAAGTATATTCCAGCACCTAAGAGCCGTTCATCATTTTTTCCCATACTCTATTCCTCCTCATACTCTTATACTTAACCCTACCAAATCCCCCTAAAAAACTTTCATCATTCCCCAACTTTTTCATTATAATCAATGTTAAACCTCTTTATTTTTCTTTCTCATAAACCCAAAATGTCACTTTTACACCCTCTTCATTCTACTCGAACCCCCGAACACTCTTCCAAAATGCTAACGCATTTACTTCGTCTCTC
>NZ_VEEP01000184.1 GCF_007678455.1 Cytobacillus oceanisediminis 2691
CATCACCCCCTCCTCCGCAATCTCCCCCTCCAAATAAATCTTCATCAATTTCCCTTCCCCCTCCTTCATCACTCTTTCCCCCAATTCCAATTCTACCATCCACTTCACCAAATCCTTTCTCAGCCCCTCCTCTCCATTCCCAAAAACATCCTACACATTTCCCTCTTCAATCATTTTTCCATCTTCCATCACACCCATTCCCTCACAAATCCTCTTCACCACTTCCATTTCATCCCTTATAACCACCATTCTCATTCCTAACTCTCTATTAATCTTTTTTACT
>NZ_VEEP01000185.1 GCF_007678455.1 Cytobacillus oceanisediminis 2691
TGGGGGAGAGTAGCGGCGTTGGATATATACGGCAGGTCGGTGTCAGCGATATGGAGGTTCTTCCATTGCATGATTTGGAAGGGGTAGATGAAGTGGAGAGTTTGGGTTGGTATAAGTGGGGGTATAATGGAGTGGATTATAATGTAGGAGATGGGAGGTATGGGAGGGATGGGGAAGATGCGTAGAGGGGGATAAGGGAAGTTAAGGAGGTGATTTGTGGGATAGAGAAAATGGATGTGGGTGTGATGATGGAGGTGGTTTATAATGATGTGTAGATCGGGG
>NZ_VEEP01000186.1 GCF_007678455.1 Cytobacillus oceanisediminis 2691
TGTGTTTTGGTTTGTTTGTGGAAGTGAAGGAGTGGATTTTTTAGATGTGGAGGATTTGGAATGATGATGTTTTGTGGGATGGGTGTTAGGTGTTGGTTTTGTGTGGGTGAGAGAATAAAATGTTTTGGGTGAGGAATTGATGGGAGGGGAGTTAATGGGTGGGGATTTTTGGTGTGGATAGTGCAGGAGAGGGAAGTTAAAGGAATGTCTTGCGGCTGTTTGGTGGTGTGAGGAGAGATGGGGGAAAGAGGTAAGACTGTGTTTGGTGATTGTATGGTTGGT
>NZ_VEEP01000187.1 GCF_007678455.1 Cytobacillus oceanisediminis 2691
GCAGCCCTCCTCACACTCCTCATCAACGCTTCAATCACAACCACTTCACCAATTCTGATCACATCCCTCACCATTTTTCCACTCACCATGATTTTCCTTTACACCCCATCCCCCACTTACCATATCCTCATCACCACCCACACTATCATCCCCTTCCTTCCAAAAATTCACCATTCCATCATTTTTCTACTCATCCCTCCAACTTATCCTCCTTTTTCCCTCATCACTCTCAATCCCCCAACACCCTCCACCCTTTTTCGAATCATCACTTTTCCACCTGTC
>NZ_VEEP01000188.1 GCF_007678455.1 Cytobacillus oceanisediminis 2691
CGCAGTAGCTCAGTGGTAGAGCACTCGGCTGTTAACCGAGCGGTCGTAGGTTCGAATCCTACCTGCGGAGCCATTATCTCTAAATGACGAAAGTCATTTGAGCTGGCAGCAATACATGCTTCCATAGCTCAGCAGGTAGAGCACTTCCATGGTAAGGAAGAGGTCAGCGGTTCGAGCCCGCTTGGAAGCTCTCAAAATACTATAATATGGCCCCTTGGTCAAGCGGTTAAGACACCGCCCTTTCACGGCGGTAACACGGGTTCGAATCCCGTAGGGGTCAC
>NZ_VEEP01000189.1 GCF_007678455.1 Cytobacillus oceanisediminis 2691
GTAAAGCCAATGCTTGCCAAACCTTAATTAAGCATTTATGCCGAGAAAACATTTTGAGAAAGAAAGGCGAATATGATAGCCACTTCAGTGGCGATTGGTGCCGGTTTTAAGTTGGATTAATTCCAACTTAACAACCAATCCAAATCATATGAGTAAAGTTTCTGCTCAAAATGGAAATTGGAATAAAGCGAGATTAAGGTGGGTTGTTATTGCTTTTATTTGTAGCTTTTTCTGCGAGTGTAACGAGTAGATCAAAGCTACAAATATAAAAAAGGACTAGT
>NZ_VEEP01000018.1 GCF_007678455.1 Cytobacillus oceanisediminis 2691
TGGCCCCTTGGTCAAGCGGTTAAGACACCGCCCTTTCACGGCGGTAACACGGGTTCGAATCCCGTAGGGGTCACCATCTACTTTAAACAGCATCATAAAATGGAGGATTAGCTCAGCTGGGAGAGCATCTGCCTTACAAGCAGAGGGTCGGCGGTTCGATCCCGTCATCCTCCACCATATATTCCTTTAATAATTACAAATGCCGGTGTAGCTCAATTGGTAGAGCAACTGACTTGTAATCAGTAGGTTGGGGGTTCAAGTCCTCTTGCCGGCACCATTTTTTTTTGGCTTGTGGAGGGGTAGCGAAGTGGCTAAACGCGGCGGACTGTAAATCCGCTCCCTCAGGGTTCGGCGGTTCGAATCCGTCCCCCTCCACCATTTTAATACATATTAAAATTGGACAAGCTACTAATGTCCTTTTTATTTTTTCATTGGGCTATAGCCAAGCGGTAAGGCAACGGACTTTGACTCCGTCATGCGTTGGTTCGAATCCAGCTAGCCCAGCCATTTTTATTTTCTTTTTTGCACTCAGGATGCTTAAGAGACAATGAATAGGGTAGATTATATCCTATGAGCCATTAGCTCAGTCGGTAGAGCAAGTTGCTCACTCCCTGGAGTTGCTTCTGCGGCAACTTGCGAGAAAGGCCGTAAGGACTTTCGAGCATCGCAGATGCGATAACATGCTTAACCGAGTGATAACAACTTGTTGATCTACAATATTGAGAGCCATTAGCTCAGTCGGTAGAGCATCTGACTTTTAATCAGAGGGTCGAAGGTTCGAGTCCTTCATGGCTCACTCATGTCAAGGCCCCTAAGAATAATTTTTCCTTTATTTTTAGGGGTCTTACCTATATAATAAAATCATGCGGAAGTAGTTCAGTGGTAGAATACAACCTTGCCAAGGTTGGGGTCGCGGGTTCGAATCCCGTCTTCCGCTCCAAATGGGGCCTTAGCTCAGCTGGGAGAGCGCCTGCCTTGCACGCAGGAGGTCAGCGGTTCGATCCCGCTAGGCTCCACCATCATACTACATAAATACCATTTCAGTCATAAATCCAGTCGGGTTTATGGCTTTTTTTATTTCACGCTACTTATATTGTGAATTGTTATCTTACACTACTTGTAATAGCTGTAAGGAATACGTCGTGATTAGACAATTTTGAATAAAGAGAGGATGAGTCAGTCAAAAGTAACCATGGGGTTTTGGACAGATTTAACGGATATTTCAGAAGCTGTCGGAAGTGGTCTCCAGTTCGGACAGGTTCACAGGAAAAGAATCCAAAGCTGTCAAGAAATCGCGGATATTTTGACAGGTTCGCGGTAGAAGGCGCCAAAGCTGTCAAGAAACCACGTGGATTTTGACAGGTTTGCGGTGGAAGGAGCCAAAGCTGTCAAGAATCCGCCGTTATTTTGACAGGTTTGGGGTAGAAGGAACCAAAGCTGTCAAGAACCCTCCGTTATTTTGACAGGTTTGGGGTAGAAGGAACCAAAGCTGTCAAGAATCCGCGGTTATTTTGACAGGTTTGCGGTGGAAGGAGCCAAAGCTGTCAAGAATCCGCGGTTATTTTGACAGGTTTGCGGTGGAAGGAGCCAAAGCTGTCAAGAATCCGCCGTTATTTTGACAGGTTTGGGGTAGAAGGAACCAAAGCTGTCAAGAAACCACGTGGATTTTGACAGGTTTGCGGTGGAAGGAGCCAAAGCTGTCAAGAACCCTCCGTTATTTTGACAGGTTTGCAGGAGAAGGAGCCAAATCTGTCAAGAAACCACTTGGATTTTGACAGGTTTGCAAAAGAATCACCCAAAACTGTCAAAAAACCCTCCCGTCTCACAGCCTCAACAAAATCATTTCGTAAATTCATTCTATTCCAAACCGTATATATATTCATGAAATTGTCCGGTTGAGTCATCCTAATGAAAGCGTTTAAAATAGGGGGAGAGATGAGAGAAAGCAAGGGGGAGTCAAGAATGAAGAAACTTTCGATTATCGGGATGCCGATGGATTTGGGTCAGATGAGAAGGGGAGTTGACATGGGCCCGAGTGCGATCCGTTATGCAGGTATCAATGAGAGATTAAGTGTGCTTTTTGATGAGATAGAAGATTTGGGCGATATTGCAGTTGGCAGGCCTGAGGTGAAGATTGACCCTAATAGCAATCTTCGAAACCTTGAGTTGGTGGCGGAGAAGAATCGCCTGCTTGCAGATGAAGTAGATAAGATTATAGAATCGAAGTCTTTTCCGCTTGTTTTGGGCGGGGACCATAGCATTGCGATTGGGACGTTGGCTGGTGTGTCCAAGCATTATAAGAATCTTGGTGTGATTTGGTATGACGCCCATGGAGACTTGAATACGGCGGAGACTTCGCCGTCTGGAAATATTCATGGTATGCCGCTGGCTGCGAGTCTTGGTTTGGGTCATGAGATGCTGACGCAGATTGGCGGGTATGCTCCTAAGGTGAAGCCGGAGAATATTGTCATTATTGGTGCGCGTGCACTGGATGATGGGGAGAAAGACTTGATAAAGGAAATGGGTATCAAGGTGTTCACCATGCACGAAATTGACCGCCTAGGGATGGCTGCTGTCATTGAGGAGACGGTCAATTATCTTAAAGATAAGACCGATGGTGTCCATCTTTCACTTGATCTGGATGGACTCGACCCAACGGATGCTCCTGGTGTTGGTACTCCGGTTACAGGAGGCATCAGCTATCGTGAAAGCCACCTGGCAATGGAAATGCTGGCTGAAGCGAAAATCATTACTTCTGCGGAATTCGTTGAAGTGAATCCAATCCTGGATGAAAAGAACAAGACGGCAGTCGCGGCGGTTGCGCTGATGGGTTCTTTATTTGGCGAGAAACTTTTGTAATCAAAGCTTTGAAAAAAGAATAGAATGAGATGGTTAGACAAAAAAATATGAGCAGCGGCCCTGTTACGGCTGCTGCTCTTTATCATTAATATAGAACTGGCTTTTTTGAGGATAAGTGATAATATTTATTTAGTAAATGGTCGAGTTTCATGCTCATGTCTACTACCCGTTGGTTTGACAGCGAGGTTCTTGCAGCTAGTTCAACCATTTCTTTACGGCAATTTTCTATATCCTTCAACAGCGTTTCTGCACACATTGATCTTTGTTCCTCGCTTTCATTAAATATAGTCCCTTTATACCCCGGACCAAAACTTTTTAAACCAAACTGGTAAAAATTTGTTAATATTAACGTATCGAGTTTTTTAGCTTTTTTTGCCGAAAAGAGTCTGTTTAAACGGAATAGACATAATTACATATATAAATAAAGTTTTTATAAAAAAAAACGAAACCTTTTACGGAATCGATTCGTATATCGATTAGCCGCAGGAAGCGCGGAGGTAAAATAATGGAAACGATCGTAAAGCACAGAATAAAACAGGTAATCAAGGGAGACCAGAATGCCTATGGAGAGATTGTTGAGGTATACAAGGACAAGGTATTCCAGCTTTGCTACCGTATGCTCGGGAATCGGCATGAGGCAGAGGATATTGCACAGGAGGCTTTCATCCGCGCATATATCAATATTAACAGCTTCAATCAAAACCTGAAGTTTTCAACATGGTTATACAGGATTGCTACCAATCTTTGCATTGACCGGATTCGTAAAAAGAAACCAGATTATTTTCTTGATGCAGAGGTGCCGGGAACGGAAGGCTTGACCATGTACTCACAGGTGCCATCTGAAACTCCTTTGCCAGAGGATGAGGTAGAAAGTATCGAATTGCAAGACACAATTCAAAAAGAAATTTCAAAACTACCCGATAAATACAGATCGGTCATCGTATTAAAGTATATTGAGGAGCTTAGCCTGAATGAAATCAGTGAAATCCTGGATTTGCCGCTTGGAACGGTGAAGACGAGGATCCATCGAGGCAGAGAGGCGTTAAGGCAGCAGTTGCGACACGTATAAGGTGAGGTGAAAGAATTTGAAATGTCCCGAACAGGTTTTTGAATATATGCACGAGTATTTAGATGATGAAATTACTGAAGAACACGAAAAGATTTTAAGAGAGCATTTGCAGAGTTGTTCAGATTGCCAGGGTTACTTCCGGGAATTGAACAAGGCAATCGCTCTTGTCCAGAGTACTTCCCATATCCAGGCGCCGGATGACTTTACATCAAAGGTCATGG
This sequence comes from Cytobacillus oceanisediminis 2691, assembly GCF_007678455.1. Taxonomy (GTDB): domain Bacteria; phylum Bacillota; class Bacilli; order Bacillales; family Cytobacillaceae; genus Mesobacillus; species Mesobacillus oceanisediminis_A. The sequence continues at coordinate 4,150 of NZ_VEEP01000018.1, forward strand.
CCGGCTTGCCAAAGGAGAAGAAAAAGACTGAAGTCCAACGCTGGTTCAGGAGTCATCCGCTTTTGACAGCTGCATCGCTTTTCCTTGCATTGATGACTGCAAGCATTCTTTCGACCTGGAACGAGGACCATCAGTTTTCTGTTTCGAAACAGCCTAATCTGATCGTTGAAAATGATACCGTCATTGTACCTGAAGGGGAAGTAGTCAAGGGGGATGTCGTGGTCAGGAATGGCAAGGTGAAGGTCGAAGGCGAAGTACAAGGGAACTTGACCGTCATCAACGGGGAAAGGTACATGGCTTCAGCCGGTAATGTCACAGGGGAAGTAACCGAAGTCAATGAAATATTCGAATGGATTTGGTATCATATTAAAAATACCGTGAAAAACACGGCAGATCTATTTGAAAATGACGAGAAGGAACGGTCATTCCAATAGGAATGGCTTTTTTTTTAAGGATGTATCTTTTTACTCCATTGGTCTACGAAGCTTTAGATGACATCATTATTCGTTTAAGCTGACCTTATGGTATAATGATAAAGTTATCTTAGAATACAGGCAGAAGTGCATTGGTCATCTTCCGCTTTTTACAACGCTGTTTTCGCATTTAATGTTGCTTCTCGAACACATATAATTAACATGTTTCGTGACTCTTTTGAAGGATGCTCATGAAACGGATAGCGGAAATAATAATAAAAGCCCAGAAGCCGGCTTTGTGTGTGAAAGCAACATCATGTACGAAAAGAGCCTTTTACAAATGGGTTCATTTGGAGGCTAGAGGAATAACTTCGCAAAAGAGCCTTACTAAACTACTGGAGGAAGTGCAATGTCGTTTGCGGATTTCGATTTCTTGGAATATCTAGCTAATATTGTTGACATTCTCCTGGTTTGGTTCGTCATCTATAAGTTGATCGCGATTATTCGAGGGACGAAGGCTGTCCAGCTTTTGAAAGGGATCTTTGTCATCCTGATCGTAAAGTTTGTCAGTGATTACTTCGGGTTAAATACGCTCAGCTGGATGATGGAACAAGTATTGACCTGGGGATTCCTGGCCATTATCATCATTTTCCAGCCCGAATTGCGGCGGGCACTCGAGCAGCTTGGCAGAGGAAGGCTTTTCGCCAGATCCGGGCTGCAGGAAGAGGAAGACGAAGAAAAGATGGTGGAGGCCATTATCAAGTCCACCGATTATATGGCGAAGCGCCGGATCGGGGCATTGATTTCAATTGAAAGAGAAACAGGAATGAGTGATTACATAGAAACAGGCATCCAGCTGCAATCGAGAATTTCCTCTGAACTGTTGATTAACCTTTTTATTCCGAATACACCGCTTCATGATGGAGCCGTTGTCATACAGAAAAATATCGTTGCGGCAGCAGCTTGTTATTTGCCTTTGTCAGAGAGTCCATTCATTTCGAAGGAACTGGGCACAAGGCATAGGGCCGCGCTCGGAATCAGTGAAGTAACCGACAGTATCACGATCGTCGTTTCCGAGGAAACAGGGAGTGTTTCGGTCACACGGAATGGCGAACTATACAGGGACTTGAGCGGGGAAACGCTAAGGGAACTGCTCACTGCCGAGTTGATTTCACCATCAAGAATCAAGCAGGCAGCTTCTACCCGCTGGAATTGGAGGGGGAAGAAAAATGGATAGATGGATGGATAATCCTTGGTTCATAAAAGTGGTTGCCCTTGTTCTTGCCGTGCTGCTCTTTGGATCTGTTCCAAAAAACGACCCGAATAAGCCCGGGGATGTGAACGTCCCATCTGATGAAAAGGTGGCAACGGTTGAAGACGTACCGGTAAAAAGGGTTTATGATACCGATACATTAGTCGTATCAGGTGTTCCCGAGACGGTTACTGTTACGCTCCAGGGACCGAAAAACCTGGTTCAGCAGGCAAAAACACTAAGGAATTTTGAAGTGTTCGTCGATTTGACGGATGCTGAAATGGGAAACCAGCGTGTTCCCATCACAATCAAAGATGTATCCGAAAGGCTGACGGTCACCATCGATCCTGGTTATGCCAATGTGTCCATCCAGGAGAAGGTGACGAAGGAATTCAGCGTCGAAGCTGAATTCAGCGGAAATATAGTCGAAGAGGGCTATATTGCCGAGAAGCCAACTGTAAAACCGAATAAAGTTCAAATTACCGGTGCCAAGGATATTGTCGACAGAATCACCTATGTAAAAGCAACAGTGAATTCTTCCGGAAAAATATCGGATACAATCACGCGGGAAGCAAGTGTCCTTGCCCTGGATAGAGACATGAATAAATTGGATGTCAATGTGGAGCCTGGTGTGGTTGAAGTGACTATCCCGGTAAAGAGCTCCAGCAAAAAGGTACCGATTGATATTGTCCGAAAAGGCAATCCTCCAAGTGGCGTGACCATTGATTCAATCACTTTGGACACGAAGGAAGCTGAAATCCTCGCTGACCCGGATGTACTTGAGAAGGTTGATAGGGTCAGAGTGGAAGTGGATGTCAGCAAAATCGAAGAGGATACGGAACTTACTCTGCCGGTCATTATTGGGGAAGGTATCGTCGCGGTTTCACCAGAATTGGTAAAAGTGAACGTTAACGTCACGAAGGCTTCCGAGAAGACCATATCCAATGTCCCAATTGAAATTAATGGGATGGATGAGGGCTATGAAATAGATTTTCTTGATCCTACAGACGGACAAACAAAGTTGACGGTTTCAGGACCAAGCGATCTCGTCTCTGCACTATCTGCTGATGATTTTAATGTTTTGATTGATGTATCGAAGTTGGCGGAAGGGACTCACGAAGTCGCTATGAAGGTGACGGCACCTCAAAATATAACGTGGAAACTGGCAAAAGAAAAAGCCAGTATATCAATTGCGAAAAAAGAAGCATAATTGACTGCAATTTTTCATACAAGGAGAGATTTAAAGGATGGGTAAATATTTCGGTACAGATGGAGTACGTGGAGTTGCGAACAGCGAATTGACGCCAGAACTGGCTTTCAAGCTTGGCCGTTTCGGAGGGTATGTCCTGACAAAGGAGCACGATCGGCCAAAAGTGCTGATCGGCCGTGATACACGTATCTCTGGCCATATGCTCGAGGGGGCTCTTGTTGCCGGCCTGCTTTCAATCGGAGCGGAAGTTATGAGGCTCGGTGTGATTTCGACTCCTGGAGTAGCTTATTTAACTAAGGCACTTGGCGCACAGGCAGGAGTCATGATCTCTGCATCGCACAATCCGGTAGCAGATAACGGGATCAAGTTTTTTGGACCCGATGGATACAAGCTTTCTGATGATCAGGAAAACGAGATTGAGCAATTGATGGACATGGAGGCTGATGAGCTCCCTCGTCCGGTAGGTGCTGATCTTGGACAGGTTAATGATTACTTCGAGGGTGGCCAGAAGTATCTTCAATATCTAAAACAATCTGTTGACGAAGATTTCACAGGTCTTCATATCGCGCTGGACTGCGCACATGGAGCTACATCTTCATTGGCAACCCACTTGTTTGCCGACCTTGATGCGGATACTTCAACGATGGGAGCATCCCCTAATGGCCTGAATATCAATGACGGCGTAGGATCGACGCACCCTGAAGCTCTTGCAGAATTCGTGAAGGAAAAAGGAGCAGATCTTGGTCTTGCTTTTGACGGAGATGGCGACCGCCTCATTGCGATTGATGAAAAAGGGAACATCGTTGATGGCGACCAGATCATGTATATCTGCGGTAAATTCATGAAGGAACGCGGACAGTTAAAACAGGGGACCGTTGTATCCACTGTGATGAGCAACCTTGGTTTTTACAAAGGCCTGGAGGAAAATGGCGTGCAAAGCGTCCAGACAGCTGTCGGTGACCGTTATGTAGTAGAAGAAATGAAGAAAAACGGCTATAATCTTGGCGGCGAGCAATCCGGCCATATCATCTTCCTTGACTACAACACAACTGGAGATGGACTTTTGACAGGTCTTCAGATTGCCAACATCATGAAAGCAACAAACAAGCCGCTTTCCGAACTGGCTGGGGAAATGAAGAAGTACCCACAGGTTCTTGTTAACATCCGTGTGACGGATAAGCATCACGTTACGGATAACGAGAAGGTAAAAGAAGTAATTGAACAGGTAGAAGCGGAAATGAACGGCAATGGCCGGATCCTGGTCCGTCCTTCCGGAACAGAACCATTGGTGCGCGTGATGGCTGAAGCAGCGACTGCAGAACTCTGCCAGGAATACGTGAACCGAATCGCAGCGGTTGTGGAAGAAGAAATGGGTTTAAAAGAATAAGGAAAACAAGCGATATGCATAAGGGTTTCGGCACATAAAAGAGCCCTTATGCATATTTATTTATAGAGAAAGTTTATTTTTTCACTTAGAGAAGTGTCCAGCTCCAGCGCCTAGCCCTTCGAGTCGCTTCGGTCCGCCCAATGAAGTCAAAAAGCGACTTCACTGATCGGCCCTCCAGCGCTTGTCAGGGCTGAACAAGGCGCTTACGCTTTTCTTGTGAAGGGAGTTTTAGCCGTCCTTTAAAGGGTATTTGTAGGGGAAGGCTGTTTTCCTTTGTTTTCTATTGACGGATGTATCAGTATCATGTATGATTATCCTGTTTTTGTTAATGGCTGATTTTTGCCTTGAAAACAATTTATCGAAAGGTGGGAAGAGGTAAAACAATGGAAAACTAAAGCGCCAGGACTAATCCTTGACCGGAAAAGTGGATTAGTTGACGAGGTGGAGGTTTATCGAAGTTTCGGCGGATGCCTCCCGGCTGAAAGCACAGCCGCGAATTCCATCTTTAAAACATTAGGGCAACTTAATGGACAAAGAGATGGGGATGCTAAAACTAACGAGGATTGGCTTTGTGAAGTCGACCTCAGGACTAATTATATGAGATAAGGGGGCAAGCTGCCCCTATATAAGAGGCTTCTTGCCCCCTGTCGTACAGGAGGAAAAGAAGTTATGTGTGGAATTGTTGGATATATTGGAAATAACGACTCGAAAGAGATTTTATTGCGAGGCCTGGAAAAGCTTGAATATAGAGGATATGATTCTGCGGGAATCGCGGTCATGAATGAAAATGGAGTTCACGTTTTTAAGGAAAAAGGACGCATTGCGGATCTTCGCGACGCAGTGGACAACGAAGTAATGGCTAACGCTGGAATCGGTCATACTCGCTGGGCTACTCACGGTCCTCCAAGCAAGGTGAACGCTCACCCTCATCAGAGCTCAACAGGCAGACTGACTCTTGTTCACAATGGCGTCATCGAAAACTATGATCTATTGAAGCGCGAGTATTTGCAGAATGTCGAATTGAAAAGTGAAACAGACACTGAAGTTATCGTACAATTGATCGATTTGTTCGTAAACGAAGGTCTGAACTTAGAAGAAGCGTTCCGTAAAACGCTGACACTTTTACATGGTTCATATGCACTTGCCCTTATAGACGAGCAAAACAAAAATACGATTTTCGTGGCGAAAAACAAGAGCCCGCTTCTTGTCGGCCTTGGCGAAGGCTTCAATGTAGTCGCTAGTGATGCGATGGCGATGATTCAGGTAACAAACCAGTACGTTGAACTGATGGACAAGGAAATGGTGATTGTCACTAAGGATGAAGTGACAATCAAGAACCTTGAAGGCGAAGTAGTTTCACGCGCTCCTTACACTGCAGAACTTGATGCAAGCGACATTGAAAAGGGAACATACCCGCACTATATGCTCAAGGAAATCGATGAGCAGCCGCTTGTGATGCGCAAAATCATCCAGAACTACCAGGATGGAGAAGGCGCACTTGAAATCGATTCTGACATCGTTGCTGCGATGAACCAGTCAGACCGTATCTACATCATCGCTGCAGGTACTTCCTATCATGCAGGCCTTGTCGGCAAGCAGTTCATCGAAAAATTGGCGAAGATCCCTGTTGAAGTCCATATCTCAAGCGAGTTTGGCTACAACATGCCGCTTCTATCTGAAAAGCCATTATTCATCTTCATTTCTCAGAGCGGAGAAACTGCGGACAGCCGCCAGGTTCTTGTTCAGGTGAAGGAAATGGGCTTCAAGGCGCTTACAATTACGAATGCACCTGGTTCAACACTATCCCGTGAAGCAGATTACACGCTTCTTCTTCACGCTGGCCCGGAAATCGCAGTTGCGTCCACTAAGGCTTATACAGCACAGCTTGCTGTTCTTGCGATTTTAGCGGAAGTAACAGCCCGCGGTCTTGGCCATGAAGTTGACTTCGATCTTGTTCAGGAATTAGGAATTGTTGCGAATGCAATGGAAGCTCTTTGCGACGACAAAGAAGAATTCGAAAGCATCGCGCGCGAATACCTGACTGTGACAAGAAACGCATTCTTCATCGGACGCGGAATCGACTTTTACGTAGGCCTTGAAGGCGCATTGAAACTGAAGGAAATTTCGTACATCCAGGCGGAAGGCTTCGCAGGCGGAGAACTGAAGCATGGAACAATCGCGCTGATCGAAGAAGGCACACCAGTCATCGCCCTTGCAACACAAGAATTCGTCAACCTGAGCATCCGCGGAAATGTCAAAGAAGTGGCAGCACGCGGAGCAAACCCGTGCATCATTTCCATGAGTGGACTGGAAACAGACGAAGACCGTTTCGTCATCCCAGAAGTGCACAGCCTATTAACACCTCTTATCTCAGTAATCCCGCTGCAGTTGATCTCATACTACGCAGCGCTGCACCGTGACTGTGACGTCGATAAGCCGCGTAACCTGGCTAAATCAGTTACGGTTGAATAAACAATAACTTTGCTTTTGTTCTGATGTTTGTAAAAAAAAAAGTCGGTAATCGAAAAAAAAAGTCGGTAATTTGCAATTAATGTTGGTAATCGAAAAAAATAGTTAGTAAGCTTCATTATGCCTTAAAAGGTTCCTTGTGAGGAGTTAATAATATGATCTCAATTGGTGAGCGTATAAAAATGATTAGAAAAGAAAATTTTTATACACAAGCTGATTTTGCAAATTTATTAGGAATTTCCCAAGGAACCTTAAGTGATATAGAAAAAGATAAATGTTATCCCTCTTATCAAACATTGAAATCTTTAAGAAAAGTTATTAAAATCGACTTGAATATTTTATTTGATGATTAGAGGTATAAGAGTTACGTAATAACATTAGGCTAAAGGTATATTTGGATAAGATTTAAACTATTTATAAAATGTTGTTCAGTAAAAGGACTCAATCCAATTTTAGGATTGAGTCCTTTTTTATTGTTGCAAGATAAAAGGATGTTATCTGAATAACAAAGTCGGATAATGGGTGGCAACTGAACAAAAATGAAAAGTTGTTTCAGAATCGTAAAAATTTTTTTGAAATATTAAACCAATATGCACAGAATCAGAAAAATCTGAAATAATAAGAATCAAAGTTTGTTAAAGTAGGTACCGAGGAAGAAAAACGAATTTTTAATGAATGGATGAAGTGGGCTCGGGAAAAGGAGATTTCTTAGACTCGTTAGATAAGAAAGATGATAATATTCTAGGTAAGGGATTATGGTTATTTGATATTAGAATGCAAAAAGATTAGCAGAAAAGTTCAAAGCATGGATACATACTATTAAATAAAGGGAGAATTTTGTAAATGAAACAGCATAACTATTCATCGGATGCTCCAATATATGATGCTGCTCTCGACCGATTTAATCGTTTTCCATTTTCACAGAGAGTAGCCAATGTAATAGCTAAAAGAAATGACCCGAGTAGTATTGTAATAGGAATATATGGTGCTTGGGGTGATGGGAAAACATCTGTATTAAACTTTATAGAAAGGGAACTTCAAACAGAGGAACACGTTGTTTGTTTAAAGTTTAATCCTTGGAGATTCGGTGACGAAGACCAGATGCTCAACAATTTCTTCAACGACTTAGCTACGGTAATTGATAGGTCTATAGAAAGTGGAAAGGAAAGAATAGGCAACCTTATTGAAAAATACGGTAAACCACTAGCTTCTATTGTTGGAAAAGGGGAAGTTGCAGATGGAGTAAAATCTTTTTTTTCAGGTGCAGATATTGAAGAATTAAGAGAACGAATTGAAAACCTTTTAGCAGAGGAGAAAAAAAGAGTAGTAATACTTTTAGATGATATTGATAGACTTGAAAAAAATGAAATACATGCATTGTTTAGATTAGTTAAGTTAACAGCAGATTTTAAATATACAGCCTATGTTTTGGCGTTTGATAAACATGTAGTATCATCAGCATTACAAGAAAGATACGGATATAATGCTATAGAGACGGGAAATTCGTTTTTGGAAAAAATAATTCAAGTTCCCTTAGAACTACCATCAATAGAAATAGAGGATTTAAGAAACTTTTGTTTTAATGAAATTGACCAAGTATTGAACTTTTCTAATATTGGACTAACTGAGGAAGATAGTAGGCAGTTTGTAAACAATTTCTCAAAAGGATTAGAAGCACATTTAAAGACACCCAGACAAGCTAAGTTATATTCAAATATCCTAATGTTTTCTTTGCCCATATTAAAAGATGAAGCCAATATTGTTGATTTAATGTTAGTCGAAGGAATTAGGGTTCTTTTGCCAGAAGTTTATGCTCTAATTAGAGACAATAGGGATTTATTTTTGAAAGATGGTACCAGTGGCTATGGCTATGATCATGATCAAAAGGAAAAGACAAGAAGGAAAGAGCGGATTGAATCAGCGTTAAATGTATTTACACAAGAAGAAAAGGCTCAAATTGTAGACTTGCTATGCTTTCTCTTTCCCAGACTCAACAGCATTTTTGGTAATAATTATTATGGTGGAAGTTCGGAGTTAAAATGGAGTGAAAAACAGCGAATATGCTCTCCGCAATATTTTCAAAGATATTTCACTTATGCGATAACCTCTAAAGATGTTTCAGACCTGGCGATTAATGAATTCTTAAAATATAGTGAGGATAACTCGCCAGAAGATATTGTAAACAAAATAAAAGAAATTATGACTGATAAAAATGCAGAAACCTTTATTTCAATGCTAAGAAGGTTAAGTAAAAAATTCACGTTATTACAATCCGAAAATTTGGCAATTTCTATAGCTAAGATAGGAAGTAGTCTTCCTAATCCTGTTCAACTTTTCAGATCAATGAATACTTTTGGACAAGGAGCAATGTTCACTGGTGACTGTATAGAGAATCTAAAAAGTAAAGAAGAACAGTTCGAGTTAGCCAAAGGTGTAATTTTTAATGCAGACACATTATTTTTTGCGACGGAGTGCTTTTCTTGGTTCAGAAGAGATACAGAAGAACATCCAAATCCTCAAGGTTTCTCTGACGAAGAATACGCAAAATTGGCTGGTATCCTGGCCAAAAGAATATCTTCTGAATGGTGTAATATTAACAATATTGGAATTGAAAAAATAGAGCACTTTCCTTATGTACTATCAATATGGAATGAATATGGGCAGCCCCAAGAGGCAACTAATACAATCATAAGAAAAATACGTAGAGACAAGAATTTTGTGTTTGAGTTACTTAATTCTTATACCCCGACTGCATTTGGAGAATTTGGTTCAAGAAAATCAAGTTTTCGCAAAGACAATTATGACGCTATCCAAAAAGTTGTAAATTCCAATGTCATAGTAGAGGCTATTAAGGAAGTTTATAATGATTTGGTGTTAGATGACCGTTATCCTGAGTTTTTACATGTACCCAGAAATGAGGAGCTTGCTAGGCAGTTTCTTTGGCTACATCATAAGTTTGTAGATGAAGAAGCAAATGTAGAAGAAATGGATAGCAGTATGGAATAAATAGATATGAGTTTTAGTTAATAACTGGGAAAAAATCAGGCCGAATTCAGTATGAGTTCAGTCATTTTTGTTTCATTAACGGCTCAATTACTGAACCGATGATGCTTCAATTTCTATTCTCGTACTAATAAAATCCCATGCAGTTGTTATCCTCACTGTATAATTCTGTAGATTTTTTCTAATATCGAAACGAACTATTATCAGAAAAAGGAAAGAAGGAAGGGGAGAGGTATGCAAGAGGTGTAGTATAATAAAAGAATAGTACATGTATGGAGGACTTTATGAAAATAGATTTTAATATTAGTGAGATTCTCACCTTGCCAACTACGATTATGGCTGCACTATCCTTAGCAAGTGGCATACTTCTGTTCTCTCCAACTTCTTTATTAGATCAAATGTTCATGTTGGATTTTAGAGATAAATATGGATTCATCATTGGATTAGTTTTTATTGTTTCTGTTTGTATCCTAATCGTCAACTTGATATATCAAACAGTTAAATCTATGTCTAATGTAAAAGCAAAAAGGAATTTTTATGCTAATGCAGAAAAAAGACTGCAAAAACTTAATGACTATCAAAAAGCTATAATATATGCACTATATCAAGAAGATAACCGTACCTTACCCCTCCCATTACATGACGGTTCTGTTTTAGAACTAGAACAAAACTACATGATTGGTAAGGCGACTTCACAGTACATGGTTAGTGATTTAAACAATGCTCTTTTTCCATATTTATTACAACCGTGGGTATCGGATGAATTAAGTAACAAATCAAATTTATTATCCGAATTCAACGCTGCTTTTGAAATTCAATATGAAAAGGAGTTTAACCAGCGGAGGGAAAACCACTATTATTGAAAATGTTGTGCAAAAATATGATTTCTTAATTTTATATATTTATAGTCCGAAGGTTATTCGAAATGCCTTCAAATATTAAGTAAAGAGGTGTATTTTTGGACGTATTAAAAGATGAAATAAATAATTTGTTACTAATTGTAGAACAACAGGTCGAAGGTGCAATAAAATTGGAGGACAACGACTATCATATTTTGTTACTTAAACGCTCCCTAACGAGTTTACGAAGTTCTAGGTTATTAGTTAGTAATCAACAAATAGTAGACGTTCCTGTACTACTCAGAGTAGTTTTTGAGCACGTTAGTAGACTGTATTTAGTTAATAAGCACAAGGACAAGCTGTTCGAACAGCACCGTTCAGCCTTTCAATTTATGGGTAAAGGACCAGGTCCAAATCAAATTTATGCTGATTTTGGGGATGAGTTTAGAATGATGTATGAGTGCCTTTGCTCATTTTCACATCCAGATTTGATGGGATTACTCTTAAATCATAGAGATGAAAATAATGAATCTACAAAAGTCTTAATCCGATTGCCACTTTTGAGCATCGCAGCAATACTTTCAACTGTTTATCCATCCTTAAAAGGTGACTATTCAGAAGGGTTAGTTGAACAAACTAAACAAACACTTATTTCATCAATTAGCAATGCACAGAAGATATTACAGAGCTCAATATGGAAAGAACAGTTTCAAACATTTATTAATCATCCTTTAGGAAAAGCACCATTCAGAAGAGAAGAGTTAAATGAAGAGGTTCTCCAGTTTATCCAAATGGCTTTAGAGAATGAACAAGACGCAAATGAGTTCATTGAATATAAATTAATAAAAATCCTAAGTGAATTAGATACTAAGGGTTCTTAAAAAGTTGTGTACTTTGCATTGGTAAATAGCGGTGATTTCAGTATTCAAATGTAATACTGATCCTAGGAAGCCCAGGAATAAAAAAGAGTTCTATGAAGAACTAAGAAAGTTCTTACCAACAGTATGGATGAATAATTACATTGAGAGTTTCCGGTTTTCGGGTATTTCTTTTTATTTATACGAGTTTGTAAGCGTTTAATAAAAAGGATAATTTCCATAGCGATGGAGTAAAATTGTAATAATGGACTTCATATATAGGGAAATAGTTGCGGGAAGATGAAGAAATAAATCCGAGGGTAATTTATGTTAGCCTAGAATGCTAATTACCTGAATTCTATTTTAATTCGGTTAAGATTGATAATTAGACTGTTGATAGTACTGAAGCTGAACGTTATAAGGATAAGAAATCTTAGATTAGCTTATTGTACTATTGAACTAGGTTAGCATTCCTGTAATATATCTAACTTTGTGAAATAGTGTACTTAACATAAGGGTGCTTTAATCCAAGAAGGATTAAGGCACTTTTCTATTGAATTCTTTATTAAACAACGTGGCTGTATCCTGGAAGACAGAACTGTATAAACAGATTCCAGATTTATAATCATTTTATACATACATCTGATTTAAAAATATATTTTAGAAAAGTGAGGGGTTTCGATGAAAATAAAAGCTGTATTTTCAAATGAAATGCCATTTATGATACAACTCCCTTCTGGAGATTTTAAAGTAAAGGTTAAATACGGCTCTAATAATGAGGAATATGAATTAAATTTAACATTAACGGATGAAATGTACCGTTTACATCTTGATAACAAACCAGGAAAGGGTTCCTATATTGATGGATTAGCTAGTGAACTTAATGATTATATTAGTGTTAATAATCTTCAAACCTATGCTTTTACTCCACTCAAAAGTTATATAACTTGTACTACTGAAGAAGATATAATAATTACAGAGGAAATGGCTGAGGTAATAACTGAAGAGGACATTAAGGAAAAAATAATTAAACCTTTCCTTATCTCAGAAGGCATTAGGAATGGAAAATCAATATATGGTGAAGAACTTGACGAAAAAGCAACGGAAATTTATCTGGAATTTTCTGTGGAAGAAAAAAGTGAGATGAAAAAAGAAGTTGTCGCTAAGAGAGAAATCCGTAAATTAGCGGGTATTATTCCACTGTACCATATAGCTCTTAATACTTTTATAAACCAGTACAGATATATCAGAAATGACTTTTTTGTTGAGTCTTTAACGATTCACACTTTAGAAGGAACTTATGTTCAAATTTATATAGATAACAATCTTTATGAGCAGTATACACACGCAGGTAAAGCACCGACCATTATAACTCATAGCCAATGGATGCCAGACATTACCTCCGATGAGTTACAGGAACTTAAAAAACGATTAATGTCTTATTATATGATTAATCCTTCAGAAGAGCTAATTATAACTGCAAGGAACTTATTAGAAAGAGGAGAGTATAGATCCGCTGTTATTGAGGCAAACGCTGCATTAGAAATAGCAGTGGCAGAAAAAATAACAGAAAAAATGGAAGCAAATGGTGACACTACCTTAGATATTGATGCTTATTTATCAAGAACAGAGACAAATTTTTATCAAAGATGTGATAATCAACTTAAAGCAAAGACTTCTTTTTCATTTGTAACAGATAACTCAAATTTATGGAGCATTATTAGTTCACATAGAAAGACTTTTAGACATAAAATTGCTCATACTGCTTTAACCCCCCCACCTAATCAAGTCGAAGGGATTATTAATGATTATGAGAGAGCAATACAATGGGTAGAAGCCCTATAAAAATTGGGCATTTTACGAATCAATGGCTTTACTACTACCAGTGAATTTGATAATTGTTTTTATGTTCGTATACTACAAAATTAGGGAATTAATGCTGCCAATTAATGTGGCATTTTTTTTTTAAAAGGAATAAGGTCGTTGTAGATTGTGAAGAACTGCACTTAAAGTAACGGGTGATTTACTTTAATAACAGTCTTCAACAAACCGGCGCTTTCTCAAAATAGCATTTAGCGCTTATTTCCATTTTAGATCCATATAACGGAAGATTGCATTGCGTTAGATATAAATATTTGAAATAATTGGTTATACAAATAAAAGTATTAAGAGAGGTGGTTGGTGTGAATAATAATAGATTATTTTTTTATAATAAGCCTAATTATTACCTTAAATTGAAACCGGAGATCGAAAGATATTTTAAGCCGAAATCAATTTTATTGTTTGGGATTGTATTACCATTTTATTTGCCATTAAAAAATAACACTAATCTTACATATAAAGTTAACCAAAATATCTTATGTCATTATCGATTTCACTTAGTTAACCATAAAGAAAAATTTTATTCTGGATCTTATAATGAAATCCCCGTTGAGACTAATGTACAAAGAACTAGAGTTGAAATGGTTTATATACCAAGGAATAATATGATTATCTCTGACGAGTTATTATCCAAATCCTTTAATTTATTGCTTGAAAAGTTAAATGAGTTAATTAAATCTATTATTATAATTACAAAAAATAAATTTATCTCTAAAGTCAACGGTGAAACATTAGAACCAATGGTTTTATATTCGTTAATAGATTTAACAGAATATGATGTTATGAATCAAGGTTTGTTTCATCTGAATTACCATAAACTAGAAAATGGTGGTAAGCCTCTTTCTACAAAAGAAACGGATTTAGTTATGTGTGCCATTGACCTGTTACCAAATAATCCTTTCACATTTAGTACCGAGCTATATCTTTCTGCCATCAGAAGCCTGCATATTGGAGATCTTAGAAAATCTGTAATTGATTCGCAAACAGCTGTAGAGACTTTCTTAACCGCTTTATATAGATATTTAGTTTTAAAAGAGGGATACTCACAAGAGGAAGTAGATAAAAAGGTAAATGATATAGCCTTTAAAAACCTAGTTATCCATCAATTCCATAAAAGATTAGGCGGGGATTTTGACATTCGTGATGAAGGTACACCGATAAGTGATTGGTGGAGTAACACATATCTGTTACGTAATAAAATTGTACATGAAGGAAAGCTCCCATCTCATTCTGAAGCTATAAAATCTATTGATTCTGTAAACGAACTTTTTAAATATGTTACTGACCTCATACATTTGTCTCATAACCAAGAAGCTTACCCTGAATTAACATCTTTAATATTAAAATCTGTAGAGGGATAAGTGGGTAATAAAGAAAAAGTTGTTGCTGGCAACTTTATCAATCCCTATATTAGCCTATTTTTTGTCTCAAAAATTATTAGTAACGACTAACAAATAACACGACTAAAAGAGCAATGCTGAAACAAGGTATTGCTTTTTCTTTGTTTGCTACATAAAGAAGTTTGTGATGAAATGTTCTTAAAGTAACGGGTGCAAGAGTACAGAAGCAACACATAATTTGCGTTGCTTCTTCGCTTTGTTAAAAGTATTTCTGGTAAAACTCCTGTCTCAGCCTTCCACTTAATTGAGCATATATTCGAGTGGTTTCACTTTTCTCGTGGCCCAAAAGGCTTTGGATAACTTCAACTGGTGCTCCATTATTCAATAAGTGAGTGGCATAGCTGTGTCTGAGTTGGTGAGGATGAATTTCCTTATCTATGCCGGCACGCGCTGAGATTTTCTTAATGTAATACCTCATCTGTGCAATACTCATCCTATGTGGCTGTCTCTCTGTTACAAAAATGGCCGGATCTTTATCCTGGCGGCTATCAATGTACCGCTTAAGCCATAATTCAGCCCGAATATTAAAATACACTTCACGTTCCTTGTCTCCCTTTCCCCTGACGACGGCAGAGCGGTTAGACCAATTAATGCAATTGCGATCTAGTGCAGCGATTTCCCCAATTCTGCAGCCAGTAGAAAACATCAATTCGAATAGTGCCTTTTCCATAGGGCTAATACAGGCTTCACGTAAAAGTTCAATCTCCCTTTCTGATAGAAACTTTGGGATTCTCTTGCCGGCTTTAGGTTCCTTGATCTTTGCTGCTGGATTTATGGTTAAATGGCCTTCCTCGTGACACCAGCGAAACAATGACTTCATAAACCGGATTCTGTGGGCCAAACTTGAGGGTTTTAAATCCTTGCCTTGAGTAACAAGATATTTCTTTAATCCTTCTGTATTGAAGGTATCAATAATTGGGTCCCTAAAATAGCTGATGAGCAGTTTTGCCTGAATACCATATGCTTTTAAGGTATATGGTGAGAATCCTTCAATACGTTTATCTGCTTCATAGGATTTCCAAGCAGTTGATAGCAACAAACCAATCCCTCCCATTTTATTAGGATATTAGAAGGTATTCTTGCCAGTTTTATAGAAATTTAGACTTGGTGAATAGAACTTGTAAAATATCTAACGAAATTGGTTAATTTAACCAAGTATTTTATTAAGTTAATTTTTTCGAAGGTGTTGAAGTGGATACGGAGAAGTACAAATACAGAAGCTGTGTTGCTGAACAAAGCAGGTTAATTCAATATGAGTGTGCAGAAAAAGTTTTACAAATACTTTAAGTGTCTTAATTATGCCTGAAATTCATATAAACATTTAATGTTGATACAGATACAAACAAATCTTGTGATAAAACTAGTCCCCCAGATTTATCAGATATATGAAAGGAGTAAATATTTAATGAACAATCCAATTTAAAATCCCCCTATTTAGGTAAACATTCATTTCAGAAATTGGGGGACATAAAATGAACTTGAATAAAAACTTTTCTTTATTACTATTGGGTCAATCGCTCGCTAATATTGGCGATGTATTATATATGGTTAGTATCATCAGTACGATTTTTCTATTAACAGGCTCGGCAACTGCTTCTTCATTTGTACCATTTACAATTACTTCTTCCATGTTTATATCTAGTCTGTTAACACCACTTTTGGTGGGGAAAGTAAATCTTAAATGGTTAATGGCTGGATCGCAAATCGGAAAGACTATTCTGCTTTTTATTCTGGGATTTATGTTAGTTGGAGTTACATCATCAAATTATTATTTGATTTTCTTAATCATAGGATTGATTGCTTTACTAGATGGATGTGCAAATCCAATAAAGCAGACATTAATTCCATACTATGTTAAACCTAATCAATTACTTCAAGCTAATGGAATTGCAGAAACTGTTACTCAGATTATACAAGCAGTGATGTGGTTCATTGGGAGTTTATTCTTAATTATATTGAGCTCACAGCAACTGGTCTGGTTAGCAGGAGGTTTGTTTATCGTAGCAAGCATCTTGCTAAGTCTTTTAGAAAGTGTAGATGATAATAGAATTAAGGCTAAAGGGAAATTTGAACAGATTACAGAGGGATGGGTAACTTTATCTAACACTCCAGTATTAAGAAAGATTGCTTGGCTAGACTTCTTTGAGACAATCGCAGGAACGGTTTGGATAGCAGCCATACTCCTTGTGTTCGTTAACGATGCTTTAGACGTTGGTGGACAGTGGTGGGGATTTATCAATGGTGCCTTCTTTATAGGATTGATTTTAGGAAGTGTGTATTGTATTAAATATTCTTCAATCATTGAAAAGAAATTGGGGACCATTATATTTATAGGTTCAATCCTAAGCTCCTTAGTTACATTACTATTTAGCCTAAACAGCATACCAATCGCTGCACTCCTATTGTCGCTCTGTGTAGGGATTTTTGGACAAATTAAAGGTATACCTCAACAAACAGTGATACAAACCAGCGTTACAAAAGAACAGTTATCAACGGTTTATACTTCGTTAGGAGCTATCGGTACTGGAATCTTTGGCGTTGGCTCTCTTCTTATGGGACTGTTAGCAGATTTACTGGGAATAAGAATCGTGTTTATGATCTCAGGAATACTGCTTGCAGTGGTCAGTTTAATTGTTTATAAAAGTAAGCACTTGTTTGTTAGGAATATAAACGAATTTGAATAATGAATGATAGAGTGGGACTGCGGATCATCTGTGGTCCCATGCTTTTATAATTTGTGCTTTAAGGGGGTTGAAATTATGGAGATAAAGAAATCACAAGGCAATTCTGATTTATTGGCAAAAATAAAAATTGTAAAAGGAGAAAACTTTGTAACTATAGAAGATACAAAAAGTCTGGCGAATCAAGAGCTAATTGAACTTATAACATATCTGATGGGACTGTCATTTATAAAGAACTGTAAAAATGTAAATATACAGGTTAATAGTAAATTTAACAAAGAAGTTGACTTTCTTTTAATAGAAAATGGGTTTAAGTTACATGATGAAAATGTTACTGTTCACAAGGTGTTAGATGATTCATCTAAGGTTAAAAACGGGTTCTTACTAAAGGATTTACACGAACTTTCGTTAGCAGAGTTTAAAAGGGTTTGGGAGGAATCTATGAAAGGATCATTAAATGCACCTTCTTCGCTAAATGTTGACGAACAAATGCGAAGTGTAGAGTTGGAATTAGGATCCAACTATAAGAAGTCTTGTATTATTGCTTATGATAAGGGAAATCCAATCGGAGTCATTATGCCCCATATAGAACCCGGGACTTCAGAAGAAGGAAGGATATTTTATTTTGGAATCATTCCAAGCGAAAGAGGGAAGGGGAAAAGCAAACTTCTTCATCAACAAGCATTAGAAATATTAAAAAATGACTTTATGGCCACCCATTATATTGGCTGCACTGGTCAAAACAACCTTCCAATGCTTAAAACATTCCGGAATAACGGATGTACAGTTATAGAACGAAATAAGGTTTTTAAAAGGGGAAACTAAAACTTAGTGAAGAGTAAAGGGAGAGTTGATCAGGAATAATTTATGTATTTTTTTTGAATTCCTTATTAAGCTATAGATGCAGTTATGTTGAATAAGTGAAATTATTGAGAACTTTTACCATTGTCGTTCGTAATATAGTTAGGAGGTGTATGTTCCGTGAAATGGTTTTTACTTCAAATCCTGACTTTAGGTGCTATAGGAATATTGATGGCGGTTTTAGAATTAAATGAGGGTAATAGAATTGTTAGCTCTTCTGCAAATTGGACCCCAGCAAACAACATTTACATCACATTTTTTATCGTAACAGTGGTTTTATCTTGCTTCTATTTAATTTTTTTACTTGAGGCAAAAAAGAATAACAATGTTTTTAAACGATCCTTTTGGAATGTGATGCCCAAGATTACTATCTCGGTTGGTGTTTTATCTATAATTCTGTTTTTAGTAGGGGGAACTGCAGGACCAATTATGACCTGGGTGGAACAGTGGCGGTCACTCTTATATGTTTTCCTTATTTATTTTCAATTTTTAATATTTCTCTTTATTTTTTCGATTGAGCACAAGAAACAAAGAAATAACAATCGTATTAACAAAACGGTCCTTACTTCATACATATGGACAATTGTTCTGTTTTTTGCAATCTTTTTTGTTTTTTAATCCAGCAAGTTTGCCGTACTTTTTTAAGTTTGTGAACAAATGTACTTAAACATACGGGTGCGTTGATCCAGGAAGGATTAACCACCTTTTTTGTTGAATTCCTTATTGAGCTAAAGACGCAGTAATGTTGAATTAGGATTAGTTTATCTTGAATTTATAAGGAACAAATATAAGCCTCAAGTAATAAATTCCCCCCCATTTAATTGGGTACTAAAAGGGATTATTGCCTGTTTTATCGAAATTAAGAATTAATCGAGAAAAGGTATCTTTACTTTATGCAAAGGGTGAGCTAGTATCATGTCTGCTAATTTTATCTCTTACTATACTAAGAATAATAAAACAGTTACCGTTCGAGAAGTAACCATAATGGATGCAGAAAGAATGCTATTAGCCGGATCAAAAGCATTAAAGGATGCTCCGTATATGCTAAGTACATCTGAGGACATGCAGAAGCTTACTGTTGAAGATATGGAGAAGTTATTAAAAACTTATGTCCAAAATCCAAAGTATGTCCAATTTGTTGCTGAGATTGACGGTGAACTGGTAGGTGCTATTGAATTTAAAAGCGGGGATAAAGAGAAAATTAGCCATCAAGGGTCTTTTGCAATGACAGTGCTCCCAGAGTATCGCAATTACGGAATTGGAAGGGCTTTATTAGCAACATTAATCAATTGGGCCAAAAATAATAGTAGAGTTGAAAAAGTTTGTCTAGAAGTAATGGAAGGTAACCTAGGGGCTATAAATTTATATAAAACGATGGGATTTGTTGAGGAAGGAAGAAAAATAAAAGGTGTAAAATTGGAAGACTGTTATCAGGATTTAATTTTAATGGCTTTATTTGTTTAAACTATTCATTGTTGAATTTCCAGTCTTGTGATTCAGAAAGGATTAACGCCTATTTATTGAATTCCTTATTAAACAGAAATTGCAGGATAGTAGAGCAAGGCCATAGCAATTTAGGGGGGGGAACAATGCAAGTACACAACGGACTGAACTCTTTTTTAAATGTCATTAAAAACTTGGAAAATAACCAAAGTAAAGAGGAAGCTTGGCTGAACTATTACAAAGAGTACAAAGAAATCTTCGATACTATCTTTGCTAAATTGTATATGACAGATATAGAAAAAATAAAGCAGGATATAGTTCCCCATATTGATTTTTCTTCTTTAGCCGAACAGGCAAATAAAAGTTCACAGGTTATTGACCAAGCAGAGGTAACTGAAGTACTGAAAAAGTCTGCTGATTACTTTAAATTTACAAAGGAATATGATGTTTATATGTTGGTCGGTTTTGGACACATAGATGGAACCGCATTGCCTGCTGCATCCAGACCATTTTTATATTTAGGTTTGGAAAGACTTTCGAATATAGATATTGAGAGATTAATACAGCACGAATTTAATCATCTGGTGCGTTTTGATTTCTTGTTAGAAGATAATATGACGGTAGGGCAGTTAATTATAGCAGAAGGTCTTGCAACTTTAACTCCCCTGATTATGAATAAGATGGATTTTTCTCATAGTAATCTTCAGAATATGTTGTTTTTAGATGATCAACAATACAATCGTCTAAAAGAGAATATTTATTTAATTGAGCAAGATATTAAAACCGATTTTGAGAAAAAAATAACCCCATCTCTTATGGCAAAATACTTTATGTTGAATGAGAGTTTGAAATTCGGCAAATCCGGCTATTTTTTCGGGATGCAAGTAATACTTACACTACTGAAAAATGGATGGGAACTAAGGGATCTAACCTTTTTAAATTCAAGTTTAATTTGGAATGAATATCAAAAATTGAGATATTGAAGAAATATTTGCCAAATTAAAATATTGGTCTTTCACTAACGGAGTTTAGTGAAAGAAGGAGAAGGTTCTAATTTAGCGAATTTATAAGTCATTGCTGAAAAACGTCAGGGGAGTAACTATGAATAGGGGTAAAGATAGGTATTATTCAGAGCTTGCACTTAAAGAAGCCGAACAGGCATTGAAAGAGAACACTTATCCAATAGGAGCAATTATTGTTGATGAAAATTATAATTTAATTGCTAAGGGGAGAAACAGAGTTCATCCAAATCAAGATGCGACAGCTCACGCAGAAATTGATGCTATTAGAAATGCTGGTCATATAATCTTAGATGCGAAAGTTAAAAGAGAGAAATTTACAATCTATACTTCCTTAGAGCCTTGCCCAATGTGCACAGGTGGAATATTGTTCGCTAACATTAAAAGAGTAGTGTGGCTATTAAACGATGATTTAGGTTTTGGTGGATATAGAAAAATAAAAGCTACCAACGCTTTTGAGCGAAGATTTAATGAAGTCGAGTTAGTTGAGGAACCGTATGAGGATTTAAAAAAGAAACAAATGGAACTTATGGGAAAATGGGCAATGAACCCGAATAACGTTGTTAATTTAAGAAAAGCTGTAAATAAATAAAATGTCATTCAATTTAAAGAATGCATAAGCCAACCAATAGGCTACTGTAACTCCCTTACATATTGACTAAAGCTTCCTAAGAAACACTTCTAAACATTCTTTTATAAAGGTAATATTGAATTGCTGCCATAATTGGTGGCTTTTTTAGTTGAAAGTAAATTGATTTACTCAAAATTTCTTTGTGAAAAAGTCTTAGAATAGAACCTTAAAAAAATCCGAATCGTCTAATTAAAAAAGCACAAGGGAAGCGAGGAGAAAATGATTGATATGATAGATGACTCTAGATTAGAACCTCTGAATCATTTGAATCGAGAAGAAAAGCTTAAATGGTTAATGAACGCCTATGGCAATGACGTTATACGAATTGCCTATACTTATCTGAAACAAAAACAGTTAGCCGAGGATGTTGCACAAGATGTATTTATTAAGTGCTATGAAAAAATGGATACCTTTCGAAATGAATCATCTTATAAAACGTGGCTAATAAGAATTACTGTAAATAGATGTAAAGATGTTTTAAAAAGTTGGTCCTTTAAAAATTTATATCTTACTGACTTCTTTAAGCCAAACCAGACCTATAATTCTCTTGAGAAGAAACCTTTTGGCGGCGAGGAAAATGAATTAATTTCTAAACAAGTAATAGAGTTGCCAGTGAAATTAAGGGAAGTCATTATCTTATTTTACTATCAGGAGTTTTCAATTGAGGAAATATCGAATTTGCTAAAGATTAATCCTAATACGGTTAAAACCAGATTACATCGGGGACGCATTAAACTAAAAGAATCATTTGAAGGAGCGTGGGCAATTAGTGGTAAATAAACTGGAAAATCTAAAAGATAAAATGGATAGTACCATTCTAAAAGATGTTTATTTTGATGATAAGCAATATCAACAAGTGTTGAGCTCAATTGAAAACTCCAAAAATGACAAGAATATGTCTTTACTAAAAAATAAGTTTAATTATCTCCTTAGCTTTTCCGTCGTTTCTATAATGTTTTTGGGTATTACCTATTTTGTTGGAACGCAGCTGAACTTATTAAATGACCCTGAAACAAAACAAAATACACAGGATTCTCTTAATAAGCCTTCAAATGAGAAATCGGCATATATACCACCTAAGCAAGAAGAAAATTATGATGAAATGTCTAAAGAAGAGATTCTAACTAAAATGATTAACTCAGTAGATTATTTTGAAACTGCTAGAGGAGAATATAAAATGCACTATAGCTTTAGTCCTGGCTATGAGACAGTTGAATATGCTATTAGCTTAAAGCAAGAACCAGGAGGATATGGCAAAAGAACACTTGATACAGGTGAAGTAACTTCTCGAGAATTTTATAAAGATGGTAAAGTGTGGTCAATAAATGAATCATTAAAAACCTTTATGGAATTCAGAGCGAACCGAAACAGTGGCACTACACTAACATTAGATCAAGCGTTTTCAACTGCTTCCGATGGGAATCCACAAACGAATTATAGAGAAAGGCCTCCAATTAGCACTGCAAATGAAACCTTATTTCCATATGAGATTGCCTCCAACTATACACGAGATTTAACAAAGTGGGAAATAGAAAAACAAAATGAAGAATTACTAGGTCATAACACACTTGTGATAAAAGGGATTAAAAATCATAGAGATTTCCAATCATTCCGCTTTTGGGTAGATAAGGACACAGGTATATTAATTAAGTATGAGACGTATAAAGCTAATGGCGATATTGTTGATTATTTACATCCTACAAAACTAGAAGTTAATGTACCTATTGACACGAAATTATTTACCCCAGACTTAGAGGGATATGTACCTAACAATAGAGATAAGGAGAAAGTAATAATAGATCCTCGTGAAAATGAGGTGGTACCAGTGGCTGGAACGAAAAGTTCTAGTGAGATAGAAGATGTATATAATCTTATGAAGTCCGATATGCCATTTCTCTATTGGTTTAATCATTCTGATCTACAACTAATCTCTGCTAGCTACGAAACCTTTAAAGAATATAAAATTGGCTATTTGTACTACATTCTTGACCCAGACAATGACCATAATTCTTCCCAGATGTTGTCTGTAAGGGTACATCATAAAGATTCATATGTCAGAAAAATAGGGGACTTTGAAATAGTGGGAGATACTACTGTATCTCCATTTCAACTAAATGAGATTAAATGGAAAGGTACAAGTTTGAAGGAAACTGATGGAGAATGGGTTCACTTAACGGGGCAAAAAGGTGACTATATATATGATGTGGTAAGCCAACATATATCACTAGATGAAACCAAAGACTTTCTTAAGGGTTTTAAGGAAGCACATTAGTATTTTAAACAGGGCTATGCATAATAGCCCATTTTTACTTTATTAAAAGTTAAATATCCTTAAACAAAAATGGGTGCTTGTTCCAGGAAGGATTAATGCACTATTTTATTGAATTCCTTATTAAACTCCCTCAGTTAGATACGATTATCTCTCGAATACTCACTTATTCGCAGGATTTCAAATCACTTGAAAGAATAGTAGGGGATTGATTGAATGAGTTTGAACATTATGGCTACAAGAAGGCGTACTTTAATAAAGGATTTAATGCTAAATCCAATGATTTCCATATAATGTACGTTTTCTCCACGCTACCCTTGGAGGTTTTCACTCCCATGTCTCAACGGGTCAAATGCCCTCTCATTCCTTCGTTACACCTATCCAAGTGGTAGAGGCCGGTCTTTCTAAAGGAACGGGTCGGAGCCCTTTTGTTCAATAAATCCGGTACTCGTACTTTCTTTGAGTCCTGCGAATAAGTCAGTATTCGAAAGGTATTAAATCTAAAGTGTTTCTTTAATTATCAACTAAACGTTAGGCAGCTATTGGTGAAATCGATTGGATCTTCTCGGAACGATAAGAATCATTCTTTCTGGCCATTCCTACTAATACTCTGGCGAGTTTATGGA
>NZ_VEEP01000190.1 GCF_007678455.1 Cytobacillus oceanisediminis 2691
ATTCCGTTTCAGCCTGCTCTCCACACTCAAACTCCTCTGCACATGACAGCCACGCTATTCGCCCTTATCAATACCCTCACCACAACCCCAACCATCATTCCCCCATTCCCTCCAGCCTTCCTTCCAACCCTCCTCCCACTTCTCCCCACATTTCTCATTACCCCCCTTTTCCTCATTCCACTCTCAATCCTTCCCTTAATCTTTAAAACCACCATACAACCCCCCACAACCAATCTCTCCCAAACTAACTCACCACCACATCAAACACCCTCCACCTCACA
>NZ_VEEP01000191.1 GCF_007678455.1 Cytobacillus oceanisediminis 2691
GGTAGGAGAAATGTTAAAATAAGAGTTTCTACATTTTGATATGTGATGAGGAATGATGGTGTGGAGTGGGGTGATAAGGAAGAGTGAAGTGAAGGGTTGTTGGTTTGGGTTGCAGAGTGTGGGGGGATATCTTTGGTCCGTGGGGATTGAGGATTTGCTTGGCAATGGGGAGTGGAAGAGGGGTTGGGGGAAGTTTTGGTGTGGTGGGGTTATGGAGTGGGTAGAAAGGATGAAAAATGTTATGAAGATTATGGTTAGGAATGGCGAGAGCTTGATCTGAG
>NZ_VEEP01000192.1 GCF_007678455.1 Cytobacillus oceanisediminis 2691
CAAAGGATGAGTGGAAGGGAAAAGGTTGCTTCGTGGGGGAGGATGTAGGGTTTAAGGGGAGAAAACGTGGAAAAGAGGATAAAGGATGTGGTGGAAATGATGGGGGTGGGTGATGGGGGAAAGGAAAAGGTTGAGAGTTTTTGTGGAGGAATGAAGGGGAGAGTGAATATTGGAGGTGGGATATTAGATAATGGTGAGTTATTAATGATGGATGAGTGGAGTGTAGGGATGGATGGGGAATGAGGGAGGGAGATGGTTGAAAGAGTAAAAAAGGTGAATGA
>NZ_VEEP01000193.1 GCF_007678455.1 Cytobacillus oceanisediminis 2691
CAGGAAGGTTAGGGAGTAAATGTTTGGAAATAATGTTCGGGTGAGAATTGGGTAATGTGTTAGATGGAAGAAGAAAGTGTTGTTGGTTAAGGTTTAAAAGCTGTGGAGGGAGGAGAGGGGGGATTGGAAGCGAAGCCGTTATTGTGAGAGGAAGAGTAATTGAGATGATAGTTGGGTGAAGGAGAAGAATGATTAATATTAGAAGAATCATTGTAGGAATAGCAAGAAGGAGTTCTGTGATGCTTTGGATAAGATTGTGGAGTGTGGGGCGAGAATAGAGT
>NZ_VEEP01000194.1 GCF_007678455.1 Cytobacillus oceanisediminis 2691
GGGGAGAAAAAATGATTGAATGAATAGATTGGGGTGGCCGGAGTGGGTGGATGAAAAGATATTTGCTTCGAAATGAGGAAGGATGGGGGAAATTGGATGGATGGGGTGTTGATATTGGGCAAGGAGATTTTGTTTGAGTTGGTATTGGATGATGATCTGAATGATTAGGCGAGCTGTTTTATGAGTAGTAAAGGGAGTTAATGGTTGAAGGGTTTAAAAGTAAATGATTATTTGGATTGTGAGAAGAGTTTTTAGTTGGGAGTTGATTTATTTAGGTTTT
>NZ_VEEP01000195.1 GCF_007678455.1 Cytobacillus oceanisediminis 2691
TCGTGTGCCACGGAGGGCCGAGCAGTGAAGTGGTTGTTTGAGTTGATTGGGGGGAGGGAAAGGTGTGGAGGGGGTAGGGGGTGGAGGTGGAGAATTGTGAAAGTGAATTGTATACTTTGTTATCGGGTAAAAAAGAATGGAAAAAAGGGGGGAATCGGTTGGTATAATAACAAGGGAGGAGAGGTTTGATTGGCGTGGTGGGAGGGTAATTGAAGGGCGAATGGGGAGTTCCTGTTTAAGAGTTAACGGGTGGGTAGGTCTTGTGCTACTGAGGGGATTG
>NZ_VEEP01000196.1 GCF_007678455.1 Cytobacillus oceanisediminis 2691
AGTCAGGTTGGTGCATCGGTTGGGCATGAAATGGGTAAGGGGATGAGGAGAATGAGAGGGTTCATGCAAGTGGTGGAGGGAGAAAGGAAGGTGAGTGAGGAGGAGAATGTGTTGATTAGGATTTGTGTTGAGGAGCTTGAGGGAAGGGAGAGAATGATGAATAATTTGGTGGGGGTGGGGAAAGGAAATAGAGGATGGATGGATGAAATGGAGGTGAGTGGGATTTTGAAAGAAAGGAGTGTGTTGATGAGATTCTATTTTTATCTTTTTAATACAGAA
>NZ_VEEP01000197.1 GCF_007678455.1 Cytobacillus oceanisediminis 2691
AAGACAGCGACCCTCTCAAAGGTCTTCTATCATCCCTCGTATTCACCATACCACCCTCCAACCGACGAGCACCACTCATCAAACAATTCCCCAACCAATTTTATCCCCCCATCCAACAACTTCACCCCCTTCATTTTCTTCTTCTTCAACTTACCCTCTATCTCCATACCCACCCTCACGATTATCATCCCATCAACCAGTTCAACCACTTCCCTAAACAAACCCCCACATTGAAAAACCTTGTTCAAACCATCTATCCTCCTCTCCACCAATATCCC
>NZ_VEEP01000198.1 GCF_007678455.1 Cytobacillus oceanisediminis 2691
ATCTCGCTTGGGTTTGATCGGTGCATGTGTAAGCACTGTTGTTGTTTGCTGGAAGGATGGTGCGGAGAGGAATGAATCTGTGTGAAGTGATGCTTTTGTGATAGCAAGGAATAGTGGAGGTGGTGTTGGAGGGATTTTAGCTTCAAGAAGGGGTTTGGGGTTGGGGTGAGTGAAGTGATGGATTTGAAGGAATGTGGGTGGCAGTCGATCTGTTTCAGGAGCGTCGATTACGCCGACTTTGGGGATCATCTGGCGAACCCTTACTCCTAGGTGGTTAT
>NZ_VEEP01000199.1 GCF_007678455.1 Cytobacillus oceanisediminis 2691
TATTATCGTGCCGATAGTGAGGAGGGGGAAGGTGAGTTGGTGATGGGGAAAATGGAGGAGGTTATGAGCTAGGGGTGGAAGGTGTCGGATATGGCAATGGTGTATCGGACGAACGGGGAGTGGGGTGTGATGGAGGAATGATTGGTGAAATGGAAGATTGATTAGTGGATTGTGGGGGGCATGAAGTTGTATGAGAGAAAAGAAATGAAGGAGATGGTGGGGTATGTGGGGGTGATTTGGAATGGGGATGATGATATGAGCTTGGAGAGGATGATCAA
>NZ_VEEP01000019.1 GCF_007678455.1 Cytobacillus oceanisediminis 2691
GCTCATGTCTTCTATTAATAGAAGCATGATAATTTATTGTTTGTTGACGCTTGTTTGTTTAGTTTTCAAAGAACAATATTTGTTTGTTGCTCCGTCAGAAGCAACTCTTATATACTATCAGGTTCAAAACCCGATGTCAATAAGTTTTTTTCATTTTCTTTGTTGCTAACTAAGTAGCTCGCAGCAACAGATATAAATATAGCACCTTTATTCTTCAATAGCAACCTCTTTTTTAGATTTTTATTCACAGAAACAAAAGAAAGATAATTCATATTTCTGTAGGCAAATCTACTGACGAATCCACCTATATACTTCACAAAAATAAAAGGCAAAACGACGATTGCCGTTTTGCCTTCCAATATTATTAACGATGGCGCATCAATGGGAATAACAGTACATCCCTGATGGATGGTGAATTGGTCAGCAGCATAACAAGCCGGTCGATCCCAATTCCCAGTCCGCCTGTTGGCGGCATCCCATATTCCAATGCTTCGATGAAGTCTTCATCCATTTCATGTGCTTCATCATTACCTTGCTCTTTTTCTTTCAGTTGCGCTTCAAAACGTTCCCTTTGATCGATTGGATCATTCAGCTCAGTGAACGCGTTAGCATGTTCCCTGGCAACGATGAACAATTCGAAGCGGTCCGTGAAGCGAGAGTCCTCATCATTCTTTTTCGCCAAAGGAGAAATGTCAACCGGGTGGCCGTAAATGAATGTAGGCTGGATCAGGTGCTCTTCTACTTTTTGCTCAAAGAATTCATTGACGATGTGTCCGAACTGCATATGTTCAGTGATTTCCACTCCATGTTCTTTCGCCAGCGCACGTGCTTCCTCTGTGCTCATTTGCGGCCAGAAGTCCACTCCTGTATGTTCCTTAATCGCATCAACCATATGAACTCTCTTCCACTCCGGCTTCAGGTCGATTTCATATTCGCCATACTGGATCGTCGTTGTTCCGAGAACATCCTCTGCAATGTACGCAACCATGTTCTCTGTAAGGGACATGATGTCTCTCCAATCAGCATATGCCTCATAAAGCTCAAGCATGGTGAATTCCGGATTATGTCTTGTCGATACACCTTCATTACGGAATACACGTCCGATTTCATATACCTTTTCCAGGCCTCCGACAATCAGGCGCTTCAAGTGAAGCTCGATTGCGATCCGCATGTAAAGCTGCATATCGAGAGCGTTATGATGAGTAATGAAAGGACGTGCTGAAGCTCCGCCGGCAATAGAGTGCATTAATGGCGTTTCCACTTCAAGGTATCCTTGTCCATCAAGATAACGGCGCATTGACTGGATGATGCGGCTGCGGTTGATGAATGTCGTCTTGCTTTCGTTGCTCGTAATAAGGTCAAGATAACGCTGGCGATAACGCTGCTCGACATCCTTGAGTCCATGGAACTTTTCAGGAAGCGGGCGCAGTGCTTTTGACAGGAACACAAAGTTTTGAGCTTTTATGGAAAGTTCGCCAACTTTGGTTTTGAAAAGGGTTCCCTCAACACCGACAATATCACCAAGGTCAGCAGAGTCAAAAACTTCGTATTGTTCTTCGCCGACTGCATCCTGGCGGACATAAATCTGGATCTGGCCAGCTAGGTCCTGGATGTGTGCAAAGCCTGCTTTTCCTTTTCCGCGCTTCGTCATGATCCGTCCAGCAATCTTCACCGCGACATTCTTTGTCTCGATTTCTTCTTTTTCCAATTCACCATATTCGCTGATCAGCTCTTCAGTAAGATGGGTGCGCTCGAATCTTTTGCCGAATGGGTCCATGCCCTTTTCACGCAATGCACTCATTTTTTCCCTTCTGACTCTGAGCTGGTCGTTTAATTCTTCATGACTCATGTCGCTTTCACTCCAATATATAATTAAATTTAATATGTAATCCTGATTATGTTTGGTGGATACTTTTATTATTTTACACAAACAAACGTATTCAGACATTAAAAATCTCTTAAATAGAATAAAAACTGCCAGTTTGACCACTGGCAGTTACATTTAAGGATAAAGGTATTATAGGAAATGTGATGGTTAATGTCAATTTTTATCCAACCTGATGTGCATTTTGCTCTTCTGTTTCCACTTCATCAGCGAAGTTTCTTACTAAGCTGGCATATTGGTCTCTCGTTGTGCATTCATTGATCCCATTGCGAATCCTTGCGTTGCCGCGGATGCCTTTCATATACCATGCAGCATGTTTGCGCATTTCGCGGACAGCTATGTGTTCATTTTTCAGTGCGATCAGGCGGTCCAGGTGAAGGATGCTGACATCGATCTTCTCGCGGGCGGTCGGTTCACCCATCAATTCGCCTGTTTCCAGGTATTTAACCGTGCGGTAAATCATCCACGGGTTACCGAGAGCCGCGCGGCCGATCATCACTCCGTCCACTCCTGTTTCATCAAGCATTCTCTTTGCATCCTGAGGCGTCTGGACATCACCATTGCCAATCACAGGAATGGTTACTGCCTGCTTGACATCACGGATGATGTCCCAGTTCGCTTGTCCTTCATACATCTGGACACGTGTACGGCCGTGAAGGGCTATCGCCTTACCCCCAGCTCGTTCTACAGCGCGTGCATTCTCTATGGCGAAAATATGTTCGTCATCCCAGCCCATGCGCATTTTAACCGTTACCGGCTTATCAACGGCATCAACAACAGCAGATACCATTTCATAGATTTTGTTTGGGTCAAGAAGCCATTTCGCACCTGCATCACATTTTGTGATCTTCGGTACAGGGCAGCCCATATTGATATCAATGATATCGGCATTCGTATTTTTGTCGACATATTTGGCCGCCTGGACAAGCGTTTCTTTTTCGCCGCCAAAAATCTGCAGGCTGAGCGGCTTTTCACGTTCATCTATATATAACATATCGAGTGTCCGATCGTTTTGCAGAACAATTCCTTTATCGCTGACCATTTCCGCACATACAAGTCCTGCGCCGAATTCTTTTACCGTCAGACGGAACGCAGAGTTGCAGACGCCAGCCATTGGCGCAAGCACGACCTGGTTCTTCATCTCAATATCGCCAATCTTAAGCATGTCCTTCCTCCTTCTTTTCGTCCTGTTGAGTTCCACACGAAGCGGAAAACCACAATCACGATGGTAAAGGATCACTTAAACCCTACTGCGGGGTTAACTCATCCAATCCGACATCCAGAAACTCTGCGATTCTGGCAATCAATTTTTCATGAGGCATTCTGTTTCCCCGTTCGATTTCTCCGAGGACTGAAACCGAAATGCCAAGCTCTTTTGCGAAGCCTTCCTGTGTGTAACCCTTCAGCTTTCGATAAGCGCGAATACGTCTTCCCCATTTTTCTGCTTCCATATTCGTACTCCTTCTCTATCCGGTATACTTAGTAAATCGTTTGCCAGTGGCTCCCCGGTGGATGGGAGCGTGATATGCGGATCCATTTCAAGCAATGGAAGGATTACAAATGCGCGTTCGCTCATCCGAGGGTGCGGAATTGTAAGCTTCTCTGTTTCAATATTTTCGTGATTATACAGCAAGATGTCAAGGTCTAAAGTTCTGGGACCCCACTTTATTTCCCTTTTTCTCCCAAGCTTCAATTCGATCTCCAGGCATGTATCAAGGAGTTCAACAGGAGGGAGACTTGTCTTTACTTCGATTGCCATATTTAAAAATTGATCCTGATCGGTATAGCCAACCGGATCCGTCTCATAGATGGAAGAAGTATTTACCACTGAAATTTCCTCATGGCCCTCAAGGAGTATAATGGCCTGTGTCAAATACCCGAACCGGTCACCCATATTGGACCCTAGCGCAATATATGCTTTGTTTTCCACTGTCATCTACTCCTTGTGATTTCGACTGCGACGGATTTATAGTGTCCCGGTATTGGCGGGTCTGGCTTGATGACTTTTACATGGCATGCTTCGACAAGCGAAAACTGATCGAGAATGGTGCCGGCAATCTTCTCAGCAATGGCTTCCACCAGCTTGTATGGTTTGCCTTCCACAATATCTTTGCATACTTGATATAAGTCAGCGTAGTTGATGGAATGCTGAAGTTCATCACTTTTCCCAGCTCTCGACAGGTCCAGCTCCACCGTCAAATCCACCGCAAACCTCTGGCCAAGCCTTGTTTCTTCAGGAAACACACCATGGTAGCCGTAAAACTCCATTTGATTGACATGTATTTTATCCACTGAACTCACCCTTCCCCATCATCGCATCCATCATTTTTGCCATTCGCGACATTTCTTTTACATCATGGATCCTGACGATCTGGCAGCCCTTCTGGATTCCATAGCATACTGTCGCTCCTGTTCCTTCCGTCCGTTCAGAAACAGGAAGGTCGAGCACGCCGCCAATCATCGATTTTTTTGAGGTGCCCAGCAGAACTGGATAACCCAGTGACACAAGAGTATCTAGATGGCGCATCATCTCCAGGTTCTCTGCCAGGTCTTTTGCAAAGCCAATACCCGGGTCCAGGATGATTTGTTCATCACTGACGCCAGCTTTCTTGGCAATTGTAATGCTTTCATATAGATCATTCAGTACGTCCCGAATGAAATGAGTATAGTTTCGATCATTGCGATTATGCATCAGGATGATGGGCACGCCCGTTTCAGCTGCAACATCGGCAATCTCAGGGTCTTCCTTTGCTCCCCAGATATCATTGATGATCACCGCTCCGGCGTCGATCGCGCTTTTGGCAACCTTTGATTTATAGGTATCGATGGAGATCGGTGCCTGCAATTCCTCTGTGATTGCTTCGATTGCAGGTACCACCCTGCTGATCTCCTCTTCATCCGAAATCCGTTCATAACCAGGCCTGGTCGATTCACCGCCGATATCGAGGATATGTGCTCCGTCCCCCATCATTTGCTTCGCACGGACCACGGAAGTTTCAAGGTGGTTGTATTTGCCGCCATCCGAAAACGAATCGGGCGTTACATTCAAGATTCCCATGATCAACGTTTGATTGCTGTAATCCAATGTATATGGACCAGCTTTTATCACAGTTTTCATTTTGCGAGTCCTCCATCCAATTGTGTTCTGCTCCATATCGTTTCTCGCATTGCTTCATATCGCCTAAATAGACTTCTGACAATCTCTCCAGATTTCCCAGGAAAACTTTTACCTGAAAAAGAAGTGACCGGGACGATTTCCTGGATCGAGTTCGTCAGGAAGATTTCGCCGGCTGCTTCCGCTTCCTCTTTTTTGTAAAAGCCTTCACGTACCTCAATGCCTGCTGTACGGGCCAACTCGATGACGAACCTGCGGGTTACTCCATCCAAAATACCGGTATCGACGGCCGGAGTGAACAAGATCCCCTCCCTGTACCAAAATAGATTAGAAACAATCCCTTCCGCCAGGAAACCTTCATCATTCAAAAAAATACCCTCTGTATCCATTGCAGGGCCCGCCTCACGCTTGGCCAATACGTTATTGAGATAATGATGCGATTTCAACCTGGCACTTCCTTCTGGAGTGTTGCGCCTTAACTCCAGAAGCACGGCCTGTTTCTCATTCATATCGCCTGCCGGTTGCAAAGGTTTGGCAAAAACAATCACATTTGGCTCATTATAGCTTTCCGTCTGCAAGCCGATTTCTCCATTCCCTGCGGAGACATTAAACCGGATATACGCATCCGTGAGAGAGTTTTCAGCTAAAAGGGCAACCAGAATCTTGACCGTTTCATCCCTGGTGAATTCAGCTTCGATGTCCAGAATCCGCAGACTGGCATTCAGCCGCTCCAGATGGTCATCCAGCAAAAACGGGTGGCCATTGTAGATTCTGAAGGTTTCAAAGACACCCAAACCATATAAAAAACCATGGTCAAAAGGGGAAATCGCTGCCTCATTCTTATCCATGAACTGGCCATTTATATAGAGTTTCATTAAAAGCTTACTTCCTTCGTTAAATTGTAATGTGCAATGAAGTTCCTCATAAGCTGCTTTCCCGGAGTTGTCAAAATCGATTCGGGATGGAACTGGACACCTTCCACAGGCAGGGTTTTATGGCGGATGGCCATGATTTCCCCTTCTTCCGTCCAGGCTGAGATCTCAAGGCAGTCTGGAAGGGTTTCCTTTTTGACAATGAGAGAATGATAGCGTGCCGCAGGGAATGGGTTTTCCACACCTTCAAAAATAGTCTCTCCGTCGTGGTAGACCATCGATGTTTTTCCGTGCATGAGCCGCTCCGCCCGGATAACGTCACCGCCAAATACCTGGGCAATGGACTGATGGCCGAGGCAGACACCAAAGATCGGCGTCTTGCCAGCGAAATTTTTGATGGCTTCCAAACTGATGCCTGCTTCATTCGGACTGCACGGCCCCGGGGAGATCATCAAAAACTTTGGATCCAGCTCTGCGATTCCCTGGATGGATGTCTGGTCATTGCGGATAACCTTCAGTTCCTCACCCATTTCACCGAGATATTGAACCAGGTTATATGTGAATGAATCATAATTATCAATCATCAAAATCATGCGTTTCCCTCCGCAAGCTCTTTTGCCTTCCAAAGCGCGATGGCTTTCTTTAACGATTCCTTGTATTCATTTGCCGGGAGGGAGTCGATGACGACGCCTGCTCCCGCCTGGACATGTGCCATCCCATCCTTGACAAGCATCGTGCGGATGATGATGTTCAGTTCCATATTGCCGTTAAACCCGATCCAGCCCAGCGAACCGGTATATGGGCCCCGCCGCACCGGCTCAAGCTCTTCAATGATTTCCATCGTCCTCACCTTCGGAGCACCTGTAATCGTTCCGCCCGGGAAGGTTGCATTCACAACATCGAACCAAGTTTCACCTTCTGCAAGCTCGCCCCTGACATTCGAAACGATATGCATCACATGAGAGTATTTTTCGATGACCATGAATTCATTGACCTCGACTGTTCCGTATTTGCACACTCTTCCAAGGTCATTCCGTTCAAGATCGACAAGCATGACATGTTCAGCCCGTTCTTTTTCGTTATTGATCAACTCGCTGGCAAGCTGCAGATCTTCCTGATCTGTCCTGCCCCGCGAACGAGTTCCGGCAATGGGCCTGGTGCTGACTTCCGAACCATTTACTTTTGCCAAAAGTTCGGGTGAGCCGCTGACGAGCTGGAAATCCGGCGTATGCAAATAGCCCATATACGGAGATGGGTTCAGCTTGCGCAGCTGGCGATACACTTCGAGCGCTTCTGTTTCGATTGGCTCTGATTGCCTGACAGATAGATTGACCTGGAAGACATCACCCTGAGAAATGTATTGCTGAATCCTTTCCACTGCCTGAATAAAGGCGCCTTCATCCATCGAGACATGCAGCTCCTCTGCGCCTGGCTTGTCCGCTTTTTCCGCGAGCATCACCGGTATTCCAGCCTCCCAGCGTTTTTGCCACTCTGACAGCCTTTCTTTTGTCTGCTCTTCCTGGCCCGGTTTACTCAGGGCCATGATCCATAGGGTTTCTGTCTGGTGGTCAAACACGAACCACTCCATATACACCTGAAAATAAATCTCTGGTATGCCGGAATCATCCTTTGCCATTTGCGGAAGCTTTTCGATATAGCGGGCATAATCATAGCTGATATAGCCAATCGCCCCACCCTGGAAATCTGGGAGACCTTCCACTTCCGGGACCCGGAAGTCTTCCATTTCCCGCTTCATTAAGTCAAGAGGATTCCCTTCAAGCGTGGTTTTCATTCCATTTTTATGAATCATCAATTTATGGTCTTTTCCTGAAAAAGTGATTTCCGGACGAAAAGCAGCCATGCTGTAACGCCCGCCCCGTCCACTTTCGAGGATGACATGCTCTTTATATTGTTGGGCAATATGGTCGTATTGATGAAAAAAACGTGAAGCCGTATAAGATATACTTTGAGTATGAATGCTGTAGTGCGGCAAGCTCGTCACCCCTATTTTTTTCTCTTTATCCATCATACATTATGAAACGCGCGCTTTCATTTTTAAATTCATGGATTTTGCAGAAAAAGGAGCAGTTTTTTAAGTGGATTCTTGGACACAGCAAAAAGAGGCAAGCTTTGCCGGCCTGCCTCCCGTTAAATATTAGTTGTCGAATTGATAAAGTGGTGTGCTCAGATAGCGTTCCCCGTTGCTTGGGATGATCGCAAGGACTTTCTTGCCTTTGCCCAGTTTTTTCGCAATTTCAAGCGCTGCATAGATCGCCGCACCAGAAGAGATTCCTCCGAGGATGCCTTCTTCTTTTGCCGCACGGCGGGCATAGTCGAATGCCTGTTCATTTTCCACCTTGATGATTTCATCGTATACATCGGTGTCAAGGACGCCAGGCACGAAACCTGCGCCAATCCCCTGGATTTTGTGGGGTCCTGGCTTTCCTCCTGATAAAACGGGAGAGTCTGTCGGTTCGACAGCAACAATTTTGATGTCCTTATACTTCTGGCGAAGAACCTTTCCTGCACCGGTGATGGTTCCCCCTGTCCCGATGCCCGCAATGAACGCATCAAGCTGGTCACCCATCTGCTCGACGATTTCCGGACCGGTCGTTCTTTCGTGGATGGTAGGATTGGCTTCATTCTCGAACTGCTGAGGCATGAAATAGCCATTTTCCTTAGCCAGCTCCTCTGCCTTGCGGATCGCTCCGCCCATCCCTTCAGGACCAGGAGTCAGCACGAGGTCTGCCCCATATGCCCGCAGCAGGTTACGGCGCTCCATGCTCATCGTTTCCGGCATGACGAGAATGGCTTTATATCCCTTAGCAGCTGCCACCATTGCAAGACCGATCCCGGTATTGCCGCTTGTTGGTTCAATGATTGTATCTCCCTGCTTAAGGACACCCTTTCCTTCAGCATCCTCAATCATCGCAAGTGCGATCCGATCCTTGACACTGCTTCCCGGGTTCATGTATTCAAGCTTCAGATACACATCGGCACTTTGGTCATCAACCAGCCTGTTCAGTTTCACAATCGGTGTTTGGCCAATCAGCTCATTAATCGAGTTCGCAATACGTACCATATTATCCACCTCTTAATCCGAGTATTTTAATTGGTTTTATTAAAATTTACCAGTACTTTTAGTCTATGTCAATCAGTATGCTTCGACAAAAACAGATATCAGGCTTCTGCCCATCCTTTTTAAACTATCCTATTTTTACTCCCACTAAACAAGAAAAACGCATCGCATAGCGAACGATAGAAAGAAAGCACCGGTCGCTAAAACCGGTGCTTCCATGATTATTTTTTGCTGGTCTCGCCATAGAACCAGCTGACTTCGGCATCATTCCAAAATGCACGGGCAGACACAGGGATATCCATCTGTTCCAGGGCTATCTGTCTGCGGATCTGGTTCTTGACCTCGCTGAAGCTATATTTCTTGCCTTCCAGCTTTTCGTGCAGGTAAACAATCGCATAGCCATTTTCCACTTTTACAGGTCCGGTCCATTCCTCAGGTTTCAGGGATTTGGCCGCTGAAATCACTTCCGGGGAAATGAGTTCATCTTCTTCGGTTACAAAGCCTATGTCGCCGCCCTCATTAGCAGAAAACTCATCGATCGAACGCTCCATCGCCAGTGCGGCAAAGCTAGAGCCATCCTTTAGCTCCTTCACTGCAGATTCTGCATCTTGTTTCGTTTCGACAATGATTTGAGATAGATGATACGAGGCAGGGATATCAAAGAGACTCTTGTTTTGATCATAGAAGGTTTTCATATCCTCATTTGATACTTGGACATCCTTTGTCAGCAGTTCTTCAAGCAGCAAACTGTATTTGATCTGCTGCTTCCATTTTTCTTCGCTCTTAGGTTCATTCCCTGGCGACGAATACATCGCCTTATAAATGGTCAGTTCCCGTTCGACTGCTTTGTCGGATAATTCAATTCCATATTCGTCAGCCATCTGCCTGACCACTTCCTGATCGATCAGGTCCCTGAGCGTCTCTTGTCCATACCGTTCTTCCAGCTCGGTGAGCCATTGCTGGCGGGTGATCGACTCCTTGCCAACCTCCGCTACTGTCTCCTTCTTCCCTTCAAGGATTGCAGGCTTGGCCAGAAGCATGACAAGAGTGATTGCATTCAATATGGCTAACCCGGCAATAATGTACCAAAGCTGCTTTTTTTCCACTTCTCTTCCCCCAGCACTTGCTTATTTTGCTTCTTTTTCTATCTCTTCCAGTTCTTCTTTTGTGAACATATATTTTTCGTTGCAGAAATGGCAATGCGTTTCAGCCTGTCCTTCTGTATCGATCATATCACGGATTTCTTCTGCTCCGAGACTGACCAGTGCATTGCTGAAGCGGTCTTTTGAACAGTTGCACACGAATGAAACCGGCATCGTCTCAAGGAACTTGACATTGTCTTTGCCAAGCAGTTCTTCTAAAAGTTCCTCAGGAGACAGGCCTTTTTCAATTAGTTTCGAGACCGGCGGAATGGATTCTAATCTCTTTTCGATTGCTGAAATCGTTTCTTCTGTCGTTCCAGGCATCAATTGGAGGATGAAGCCGCCTGCCGCTTTGATTGAGTTGTCAGGATTGACGAGCACTCCGACACCAACTGAAGAATTGACCTGCTCAGATGTCGCAAAGTAATAAGTGAAATCTTCACCTAGTTCTCCTGAAACAATAGGAACTTGTCCCGTAAAATAGTCACGCAAGCCAAGATCTTTTACAACAGTAAGCGTTCCGTCTGTACCGACACCCTGTCTTACATCCAGCTTGCCATGCTCATTCAGGTCGAAGTGGACATGAGGATTCGAAACATAGCCTCTGACTTCCCCTTTGGCATTGCTGTCAACGAGGATCAATCCAAGCGGACCACCGCCTTCGATTTTAACCGTTAATTTATCTTCGCCTTTCATCATCGCACCCATCATCACACCAGCAGTCATCGTGCGGCCAAGTGCGGCTGATGCAACAGGCCATGTATAATGGCGGCGCTGTGCCTCTCCAACAGTTTCAGTCGTTTTTGCTGCATACGCCCTGACCTGTCCATCAAAAGCAAGTGCCTT
The DNA here is from genome assembly GCF_007678455.1 of Cytobacillus oceanisediminis 2691. Taxonomy (GTDB): domain Bacteria; phylum Bacillota; class Bacilli; order Bacillales; family Cytobacillaceae; genus Mesobacillus; species Mesobacillus oceanisediminis_A. Next base: position 10,940 of record NZ_VEEP01000019.1, read on the forward strand.
TACTAAATAATCACTCATTGTTCTACTCCCTTCATGCTGTAAAGTTTAATGCGTCCTCCCATCCAGGAAGCTTAGCTGTTTTTATCCATGTTGCGCTTATAGATAAGCTGCAGTCCTTTTAAAGTCAAAAACGGATCGACAACGTCAATGACAGTTGATTCCTGGGCGATTAAATTCGCCAGTCCGCCAGTGGCAATCACTTTAGTCGTGACCGCACTCTTATCTTTCATCCGTTTAACTATTCCCTCTACTTGCCCAACATATCCATACAGGATACCCGCTTGCATCGCTGACACCGTGTTTTTGCCAATCACGTCATCCGGACGGCTGATTTCAATCCTCGGAAGCTTGGCAGCACGCGAATAAAGGGCTTCGGTAGAGATGCCGATCCCCGGGGCAATCGCTCCGCCCATATACTGATTATGGTCATTGATATAACAATAGGTTGTCGCTGTTCCGAAATCGACGATAATCAACGGGCTGCCATATTCATGGATTGCCGCAACTGCATTGACGATTCGGTCTGCACCGACTTCCCTCGGATTTTCGTATTTGATGTCAAGACCTGTCTTGATGCCAGGCCCAACGACTAATGGTTTTAGGTGGAAATACTTCTGGCACATTCTTTCAAGCGAGAACATGATTGGCGGTACAACGGACGATATGATGATTCCATCTATATCAGAAAAAGAGAGATTGACATGGTCAAAAAGATTTTTGATGATCATCCCAAACTCATCTTCTGTTCTATGGCGGTTTGTTTCGATTCTCCAGTGGTGTTTCAACTCTTCCTGCTCATAAACACCCAACACGATATTTGTATTCCCGACGTCAAAAACAAAAATCAAGCTATTCACCAACTTATCAGTAGTTTTCTGAATCAATTCTGCAAATATCATACCATAATCGCCGGGAATTCACTAAATAAAGTCAACCGATTCTGATTGTCCCTGCCAACTGAACAGCGTCCAGAAAAATAAGCAGGTGTCCCGTAACGGGACACCTGCTTCATGAATTTATTCTTTTGGATTCTCGTCGATTGCCTTTGGATCCTCAATGACTGAGTCAACTGTCCTGTCAGTCTCTTCGATTGCAGGCAGCTCATCCTTTTTCGTGTTGATGTTCACTTTCATGTCGTCATTATCCAGGCTCACACTGCGCTCAGGAAGACGTCCATGATCGATCAGATGCTTGATCTGTTCTGCATCGAGCGTTTCGACTTCAAGAAGCGTATTCGCGATAATATCAAGCTTATCACGATGCTTTGTAAGAAGGTCCTTCGCCCTTGCATAACAATCCTTGATAATGGTTTGGATCTCCACATCAATTTCATAAGCAATCTTATCTGAATAGTTCTGTTCATTATTCAGGTCGCGTCCAAGGAATACCTGGCCCTGCGCCTGGCCGAACTGCAATGGTCCGAGTTTATCACTCATCCCGAATTCAGTAACCATTCTTCTCGCAATGCCTGTCGCGCGCTGGAAGTCATTGTGGGCACCAGTGCTCACTTCGCCAAAGACGATTTCTTCCGCTACACGGCCGCCAAGGAGGCCGGTGATTTTATCAAGAAGTTCAGGCTTTGTCATAAAGTAACGGTCTTCCTTAGGAAGCATGACAGCGTAACCGCCTGCCTGTCCGCGAGGGACAATCGTTACCTTGTGGACCATTTCGGCTTCATCAAGAACGACGCCGATGACGGTATGGCCGGCTTCATGGAAGGCAACAATATTTCTTTCCTTTTTGGAGATGACCCGTGTCTTTTTGGCAGGACCGGCAATGACGCGGTCTGTTGCTTCATCCAAATCCAACATGTCGATCTTCTTCTTATTCCTTCTGGCTGCAACAAGCGCTGCTTCATTTAGCAAGTTTTCAAGGTCCGCTCCAGAGAAACCTGGAGTACGAGCCGCAATACTCTTTAAGTTAACAGACTCATCAAGTGGTTTATTTCTCGCATGCACCTTCAATACAGCTTCACGGCCAGTGACATCCGGGCGGTCAACTGTAATCTGGCGGTCGAAACGGCCTGGACGCAGCAATGCAGGGTCAAGGATATCAGGGCGGTTTGTAGCCGCTACGATGATGATTCCCTCGTTGGCACCAAATCCATCCATTTCAACAAGCAACTGGTTGAGCGTCTGTTCACGCTCATCGTGCCCTCCGCCCAGACCAGCACCACGCTGGCGGCCGACAGCATCGATTTCATCGATGAAGATAATACATGGAGCATTCTTTTTAGCTGTTTCAAATAAATCACGCACACGTGACGCACCGACACCGACAAACATTTCTACGAAGTCGGAACCGCTGATTGAGAAGAACGGTACTCCCGCTTCCCCGGCAACAGCACGTGCAAGCAATGTTTTACCGGTTCCTGGAGGTCCTACCAACAGGATTCCCTTTGGTATACGCGCTCCAAGCTCGGCGAACTTACGAGGGTCCTTAAGGAACTCAACAACCTCGACTAGCTCTTGCTTTTCTTCATCTGCACCCGCAACATCCTTGAAGCGGACTTTCTTCTTTTCTTCGTTATACAGCTTCGCTTTGCTTTTGCCGAAGTTCATGACACGGCTGCCGCCGCCCTGAGCCTGGTTAAGCAAGAAGAAGAACAGAATGAAAATAATGATGAACGGAATGATGGATGTAAAGAACGTTACCCATCCGCTTGTTTCTTTTGCAGGTTTAATATCGACATCTGCATCAGCAGCCGTCTGTTCAATGCGGTTTAATGTATCCGGGTTGCTCCATACATAAGTAATGAAGCCTTTGCCCTCTTCCTGGCCCTTCATCTGGCCCCTTACTTCATACACACCTCGTTCAGGCTGCAGCGTCAGAGTTCCTGCCACATTGCCTGCCTCAAGTTCCTGCATGAATTTATCGTAAGAGATTTGTTCAGTTGGCTGGTTATTTCCATTAAAGAAGCTCACTACTCCGATAATGACTAAAAATATCAATAAATAAAAGATGGTATTACGGAAGATCCGATTCATCCCTTACCTCCTCCCACGGTAGACAAACTATACTAAATAGTATCATAGCAAATTATGCTAATACAAGAAATTAACATTCAGAATATTTAGTTGTTATGCGGAATGTTAATTTTCATTCACTAAATCGTAACCGTTTTTTATTTTGTGTATACTTCCGGCTTTAGAATACCAATATACGGAAGGTTACGGTATTTTTCCGCGTAATCAAGACCATATCCAACAACAAACTCATCAGGAACGATAAACCCAACATAATCTGCTGCGATGTCAGCCTTTCTTCCTGTTGGTTTATCAAGCAGAGTGACAATTTTGATGGACTTTGCCTTGCGGTATCTGAACAACTCCACCAAATAGCTGAGAGTCAATCCGCTGTCGATGATGTCCTCGATGATCAAAATGTCCCTTCCTTCAACGGAAGTATCAAGGTCCTTAAGGATTTTGACCTCACCGGATGATACCATAGCATTTCCATAACTTGAAACATCCATGAAATCCATTTCAAGGTATGCATCCACGCGCTTAAGCAGGTCACCCATGAAAGGCATTGCGCCCTTCAGGACTCCGATTGCCAGCGGGAAACGGTCCTGGTATTCTTCAGTTAATTGAGCCGCCAGCTTCTTTGTTTTTTCCTGAATCTCTTCTTCTGTAAACAATACTTTTTCAATATCATTTTTCATCATGATCATTGTGCCCCCTGGAAGATATCAATGCTTTATATAAGTTAATAGTAATAACCTGTTTCCTTGTTCATTTGCCTCATTATTCGACTTTTTCAGGCCTGGAAGCCAAAGGATCCTGTCTTCCGGGTCTGTGACGACCGGCCATTCATCCCTTTGTCCTAATGGGATTTTCATATCGATGAAAATATCTTTCAGCTTCTTTGACCCCTTCATCCCCTTCAAAGACATCCTGTCACCATCCTTTCTTGTGCGGATGTACAAGGGAGCGCCTGTTTCCTCCAGGTCGACGATGAAACGATAATTGGAAATATCCCTGACATGAGCATCATTGAGCAATTGGGCATCAATGAGGTCACCATTCGGCAAGATCAGCTGTTTTGGTCCTGAAATTTCAAAACAATAGCTTTGCCTTTCTGGCGGGTTCAATGTGAATTGGCAATTTCCATACGATCGTATGATTCTTAAACCGCTGGGGAAATCAAGTGTTCCTGACGGATGGGGGTTGCGAATTATTGAAAAAATCTTTTCAATATGTATGGCGGAAAGAGAAGCAGGTCGATCATTGTAAAGATAATTTAATATTAGTTTAATCGCTCTTCTTTGTAAAGGCATTGGCATTTCCCGAAAAGAACTAATATGGATCGTGACCCCTCGGTCCTCTTTCTTCATTACTTTATTCAATTCTTTCCTTGTTAATTCAAGAAGATACTTTTCATCCATCTGCAATTCTTCGCTGAAGCGCTGGAAATGTTCATGGACTCCCGGATTCTCTTCTTTTAAAAAGGGCAGGACGGTTTTCCTGAATCGGTTCCTGCTATAGTATGCCTTCTGATTGCTGGGGTCGATTCTGGGTTCCAGGGAATTCTCGGAGCAATACTCTTCCAGTTCCCTTTTTGTCAGGCATAAAAATGGCCTGAAAACCGTGAACGGACCCATTTTGCGGGAAAAAGGAATACCTGCCCTTGCTGCTCCTGAACTGCCCCTGGTAAGCCTCATCAAAACCGTTTCGACCTGGTCGTCCCCATGATGCCCCAATGCAAGGTATTCAAGTTGATGTTTATCCATCACTTCCTCGAAAAAGGCATATCGGCATTCGCGGGCGGCTTGTTGGGAGCTTAAACCTGTCTCTTCCATATAAGCTGGCACATTGACCCTTTTCATCTCAAAGGGAAGACCCCGTTTTCCGCAAAAATCTTTTACAAACAAAGCATCCTGATAAGATTCATCACCACGGAACATATGGTCAACGTGGACAGCAATAATCCTCAATGATCTCCGTTCCCGCTGCTCAGATAAGTAGTGAAGCAGAGCAAGCGAATCCGGTCCTCCGGAAACACCAACCGCGATTGACCTGTTATTCAGCTGAAAACCATGCCTTTCAAGAAAGGCATTCACCTTCATATCAATCATCATGCTCTTCCTTACCGAATTGCCGGTTTAACTCTATACCCAAGCCGGCAATTCATTAATCTTCTAAATAGGTTTATTATTTTTTCAGCTTAACACTTTCCATAGTACTTATCAAAAATGAGGACTCTAATCCATTATCTACGGATGAGCCCGTAAAAGGTTTCAAAAATATCAGGTAATCTGGCTATAAATATAGAAAAAATATAACAATGAGATAATCAGGATGATGGTGGCGGTTTCGAGAGTGGAGGACTTCTTCCTTCTCTTGTTATAGCCCTTTCGCGTCTGTCCGGATGCTGTTGATGATGACCTCCTCACAGTGCTTCGTGCCGGACTCGGCTGTGTCTGCTTCTGTGGGGCAGGCTTTTGCTGGCGAGTGTTTCTCGATGGTGCATCCGGCTGATGTACCCGGAGTAAATCATTCCTCATTTCTTTTGCAGACCGGTATTTCCCAGACAGTGCATTGTAAATGACCTTTTCGTATCTCCTCAACTCCGGGCTTTGCTTCACCTTTTCCATGATTTCATTGATTCCGCCTGAGTTCTTCGTAAACCTTTTCGGATAGACAGTGTTGACCATGATCATGCCGACGGCAAACAAATCGTACCCGGGCTCTGCCTTTCTGCTTCCAAGTCCCCAGTAACCCCGGTCGAAGAATTCCGTGAACTCTTTGATTGATCGGCCCTGCATCGTCGTTCCGCCGACATCGATACAGCGAATCCTCGCCGGTGGTCCTGTCACAATCAAATTTTCCGGTTTTAAATCGCCGAATACCCAGCCATTATCATGAAGCAGCTGCAAATCAGCAAGCAGCTGAAGGATCATCACTCCAGTCCAGTCTGGTCCCTTTTGCTCAAGAAAAGCGAGAAAATCCGGCCCTTTTATGAATTCCATGACATAGAAGCTGACTTTCTTTCCTGGGCGTTCCCAATCATCCACATCCAGCAAAGAAGGCCCGAGGGCAGATCCCTGGACCTTGGCAAAAGCTTTCAATACATTGACCTCAGAAGTGACCGACATTCCATTATCGCTCATTTTCAATGCAACTTGTTTATTGTCATGCCTTGCTAAATAAACAATCCCATTGGCTCCAAAACCAAGCTCTTTAATGATGGTATAGCGATTGTGATGCCATTTCCCTTCAATGATGGTTCCGGGAATGACCTTACACAGATTCTTCAAAGAAGGATTCATCATCACGGGACAGAAGGCTCCTTAAAGATCGTTTTTTATTGAAATAGGAAAGGGCTTCACGAATCGCCGGTCCTGTCGGTGTAATTCCGCCAGTCGTCAGCTTGGCAAAAATGCTGGTAAGCGATTCAAGCTTAGGTGTCCAATCCAGCAATTTTTCGACATCGTTTCGTTTCCCGGGAAATACAAACACCGAAAAGTGATTATCGCCTGAACGCGCATTCAAACTCAAACTCAAGTCCAGCAAGGCTTCTTTTACAGTCGGCAGCTTATGCTTCATGCTCGCGCTCGTATCGACAAGAATCAACACATCGAGCTCGACCGTCTCCCCAAGCTCGTCCACAACTTCCATGACTTCCCCGCGCTGCTCCGGAGGAAGGTCTTCTACTGTCCTGCCCCCTCCAAGGATTTGCTGAAGCTCCTTATTGACCACTCCCTGAAGAGTCTGGGTCATCGCTTTCCTCGTTACCATCTGCACTGTCTGTGAAAGCTGCTGCGCATACACAATCTGGCTGACGCCGCCGCCGGACATCGCAATTCCCTCGATTTCTTTCATGCCCTGTTCATCTATCATGTCCTGTTCCATCACACCAATGACATTAACCGTAATCCCTTGCTCCTTGGCCAGCGCAGCCATTGCGATCGGATCTTCACCTTGGTTTGAGCATCCATCTGTAATGAGCAATATTTGCCTGATTGTACCTGTTTTCATGCAATCCCCTCACTTCCAGGCCCTACTTTTACAATCTAGTAAAAGCAAGAAGCCTATAATAAATTTGTTACCATTTTCGACGAAGTAGAGGGGAAATATACATTCTCAGTGATGAAAACTGGCTGGGCGCTGAGCTAAACATTTCCTAACTCATTACTTTATTGCCTAATTAAAGCGGTTAGGCTCTCTTTTGATAATTAGCCATCGGAATCGATGCCCATTTGGGGATATTGTGATCGATTTTCGCGACAACGACGGTCATGTCATCCTCAATGGAACCTCCGCGGGAACGGATGACTTCCTCCATGATCAAATCGGCGATGGCCTGTGGATCTTCAGTCTGGAGCTCATTGATTTTCCGCTTCATCCATAGATCGTAATTCTCGACATGCTTCGGCCCTTCGAAAACACCATCGCTCATCATGATCAACAGGTCTCCAGCCTTCAGCTGCTCGCCAACGACATCCACTTCGAACTCCTGCAAAATTCCCATCGGAAGGTTGCTTGCCTGTACCTTCATCACCTTGGAGCCGCGCTTGATGAAGCTCGGGGTCGAACCGATTTTCAGGAATCTTGTCGATGCATTTTGCAGGTCAATCATAGCGAGGTCCAGGGTCGAGAATATTTCATCTGTTGTTCTTAACGATAAAATGGAGTTCACTGACTTGATTGCCACTTTTTCTTCAATTCCAGATTGCAGGATTTGCTGCAGCAATAACAGTGTGTCCCTGCTCTCTGAATGTGCTCTTTCCCCATTGCCCATTCCGTCACTGATGGCAATCGCAAACTTCCCGCCGCTCAGTTCAATGGTCGAATAGCTGTCCCCGGAAACAAGGTCTCCATCTTTGGCGGCATGCGCCACTCCAGTCGAAACGACAAAAGCTTTGGCAGAACGGAATGTCACATGGCAAAAACCGTTCGGGAATGTCGAACATTCTTCCGAATTGACGACGATGTTTTCCTTGAGGATATCTGACAGCATCGGCGCGATCAGCTTTTCGCATTCCCCATGTCCCTGGCAATATGGAATGGTCATATCGATATCCACATTGCCCTGTTCAAGGCTATAGATTTCCACATGCTCGATATGAATGCCAAAATCCTGCAGAGACTCCAGAATCAACTCTTCCTGCTTGGAGTGGTTCTCACGCTCACGCTGGATTTCCTTGGCGAAATCGCCCATGACTTCTGATACACCCAGCAATTGATCGGCAACAAGCCGCCTGCTTTCCTGAACCTGCTTTTTCAGCTTACGGTTGGCCTGGTAATAGGTCAGCTGCTGCTGCATGATTTCAAGAACTTTTTTCGATCTCGTGCAATGCTTGTCCCAATCCCGGGATAGTTTCTGGGGCACTGCACCGGAATTTTGATCCATCTCCTGCATAATTTCGCTCATATAGTCATAGGTTGTATTAAAGTTCCTTGTCCAGCAATGGTCTTTCTTAAAACAAGTCTGGCATGTCTTTTCGGTGACATTGCTCAAGAAATAATCCATATCGCGATCTGTTTCAATCGTTTCATCCTGGACCTGCAAAGTCGAAAAGCTTTTCGACAATGCTTCAAATACATTCGAGAACTGGACGACACGCTGTGCTGTCACATCTCTCATTTTTCTCATATATTGCTGCTGTTCTGCTGAGTACTCCGCTGTTCCCGGAATATGTTTGGCGATACGTGACATAAGTGATTGAGGAGTCAGGAAAAAGAGCAGGACAGCCGCAGCCGACTCGGTCAATGTCTGGCTAAGGGCACCCCCGCCCTCGCCATACATGCCAATTAAAAGTGTGGAGATGAACAGTCCGAGTGCTACCCCCGGCTTTTTTCCTTCTTTCAGCAAGCCGCCGAGCAGACCTGAAAATGCCAGCAGGCTCATATGGTAAAAACTAGACACATTCGCAAGACTGAAAATCAGGCCTGTTACAACACCGACTGTAGAACCCACCGTGGCTCCGGCGACAAATGAAAAAATGAGGATCAAGTAACGGGACATGACGTGTTCGACCGATAAGTCATAAATGGTCCAGCCAATTGTTCCTGTCATCACAGAGGCAAGCATGATGATCAAACAGACAATTTCCTCTGTTTTCAAAGATTGCTTGCGCAGACTTGAGGTCATCAACGGAATGCTTTGCAGGAAAATGAATGTCAACACCAAACCCAGCCCTGCTTCGACTCCTGTCATCATCCCTTCATACATTGTAATATTTCCAGACAAAATGAGAGCTTTCAACATTTTGGCTATTAATATAGTGAAAAATATATAGAAGGGAAGCACTTTCAGATTGTTCTTGATCCACTTTTTTGTCAGTTTGTAGAGAAGCAAGAACAGGAATACCGAGCCGAAGGTGAAAACCGCGTCTGTAAAAGATAGGGTCGCGGCTCCAGCAACCAGTCCAAACAGTGCAATTGGGGCTCGGTCTTTACGGATGAGGTAAACGGCCGCAAAAAATGGAAGGCTAAAAGGGGTTAATTGTGCCAGTATCAAGGCACGGCCAAGCAAGAATCCAATGAACAAGAATATATAGCCTTTTTTCAGGAAAAGGGTTTCGATCTTGGATTGCAGCTTCGACATGCCTTTTGCCAATCTGAATCGCGATTCCTCGAGATGAACTTCACCGATCGGTTCCATCATGTTCCTTTCTACCTTTTGCATTAAATACACTCCCCACTTTTTTATCGTTGCTGATTATTATAAAAGGGAGCAATCCAGAAGTTTGTCAAAAACAAGGACAAGCTACCAATTTTCGTTCGACTCATTTCCCCGTAAACAAAGCAATTCCTCGAAAAACCACGGATTATTTTTCGCCGCATGTTGAAATTTTGCAGAGACCGCTAAAAATTACCTCGTTACTTTTTTATCTTTCTTTTAAAAAATCCATTGACACTATTTTAATATCTATGTATTATATTTCTTGTGCCTCAAAACAATACCAATATGGCGGTGTAGCTCAGCTGGCTAGAGCGTACGGTTCATACCCGTAAGGTCGGGGGTTCGATCCCCTCCGCCGCTACTTAGAAAAGCGCAGGCGACTGCTTAGCTCCGACAAGCGCTGGAGGGCCGGCTGGTGAAGTCTTACTTTGACTTCGTCGGACGGACCGAAGCGACTCGAGGAGCTAGGAGCCGAAGCTGGACACATAACTATATACGGCCCCTTGGTCAAGCGGTTAAGACACCGCCCTTTCACGGCGGTAACACGGGTTCGAATCCCGTAGGGGTCATAAACACTGCAAAAACCTCGTTCCTTTTAAAGGAGCGAGGTTTTTTATTGTAAGATGAGCACTTTTTTAAGAAAAAACAAAAAGACAAGCCAGCGATCGACTTGTCTTGGTATAGCATAATACCTGCTATTATTTATATTCACTTAGCAGCAAGTTACCCTCTTCTGGCTCCTCTTCCACCGCGCTTGGATTCGGTAGCACGTTTCAGAGATGACAAACGGTCTTCACTGTCCTTCAGGAATTTCGCCATTTTTGACTCGAAATTTTCAGGACGGGCATTTCGGTTGTCATTTCCTCTTCCGCCGCCACGTGGACGCTGGGAGTATGGTCGATCAGTTCTTTCTGGTCTTGCAGGTCGTTCTGGTCGTTCTGGTCGGTCAACAGCTTTTTTGATAGATAAACCAATTTTACCGTCTTTTTCAACATTGATTACCTTCACTTCAACCTGGTCGCCTACTTTGAGGTGGTCATTGATATCCTTGACATAATTGTCAGCAACCTCACTGATATGAACGAGTCCGGTTGAACCGCCCGGCAGTTCCACGAACGCCCCGAAATTTGTAATACCTGTTACCTTTCCCTGTAGCTTGCTGCCTACTTCGATTGACATAAAAAAGTTTTGCCTCCTTAAAGATATAAAAAAATCATACTTACCTTATATTATACAGAATATAAAAAAAGAGTGTCAATAAGGCGAATCTTGGGAGTCCTTTTTCTCTTTAGGAAGGTTGAAGATGATTTCATTCTTTTCAGATAGGAAGTATTCCTTGCGGGCAAGCTTCGCTATGTATTCGTCATCGTTCAATTTGACAATTTCCTCATCCAGAATTTCCTGCCTTTTCTGGAGGTTTGCTAACTTTTGCTCAAGCTGAGTTTTGTCCTCCTGCTTCTTTTCCAGCGCTGCCGTCTGGGAAATGAAGGTGGAGATCATCAAATAGGAGATGATCGATGCGAATAAAGCAAAGACTGCGAGGCGCCTGAATAGCAGTTTCCGCTTCCTGGTTTCAGCTATACCTGCTTTTTCACGCTGCTGTACATATTGATTTTCAATCCTGGCTATGTTCTTTTTCCTGATGACACTCATTCCCCGCAGTCCTCCTTACATTTATTTTAGGCCGTGTTTAAAACTGCCTATTTTTTTAAGTTCTTTATCCATTTTATCGGCTTAGTAGAATAATTCTTTACTATAATTAGAAATCCTGCCAATTTATTATATAACTTCTCGACGCTTTTTTTAACTGTTTTCGGCAAAAGTTTCCAAAAAAGTAGGAAAATCATCTTAACTGGCTTCCAAATGATGTTTTTCAGCAGCCACAATAAAACGGAAAGAAGCCATTTTAACAGAACATAAAGGCCTCTCCCCGTAATGAGCACGAGTGATAGAGCAGTGGCGGCCAGCATTTGCAGCGGCCTGACTATGAGCAGCCTGACAGCCTTCACGAAGAACAAATAGATATTGATGGTGATAGAAATCGCGCGCTCGAGCACCTTTAGGTACGTTTTCTTGAATAGGCTTTGATAGGCAGCAAAGCCGCATAATAATGCCAGGAAAATATAAAAACGCAATTCTCCCATATTTACTGAAAATAACACATAAAAAATCGACAAACCCTGGAATACCCAGAACAGGATGTCATTGATGAAGACAATCCAGGATTTCCGCTTCGACCTTTTCAGGAACCGGTTATGCGTATCAAGTGAAGCTCCGAATAGGCTGCCCATCCCAATCATGGCGAGCATCGTCAAAAATTGGGTCGACAGTGTCATCGGAATAACTTGCTAAAGAACCCTTTAGCTTTCTCCCCATGCTGGTCATCTAGATAGACCAGATCGAAGATTTTCCCCTTGATCGAGACGACACCCTTGTCGACATCAAGATTCTTCATTTGCAAATTCTGGCCTTTGATCGCCAGGAACCCCATGACCGTTTCCAGCAGGAACTCTTCGTTATCAAAACTTTCAACCTGCTTTACTCCTGTGATTTCCAATGTCCGTCTGCCTCTCATCACTAAATCGTGATCCGGCAAGTTGCTCTTTGTCTGATTCGTTTCATAATATTGGCTCATCTTAACCCCTCACAATCATAATGCCTTTTGTACATGTTTATGATTGGATAAGCCAGAATAGAACAAGCCTTCAGACGAAGCCAGGTTTACTCTTCGTCGTCCCCCGGGATTCGCTCTTCCCCAAGGATCGTATACATTTCAGCCGCGTCTTCCTTACGGGAATTCTCCTGGATCCGCTCAATTTTGACGGAAACCACTTTCTGTCCAAAACGGATCGCCAGTTCATCGCCCGCTTTTACATTAGAGCTCGCTTTTGCCGGAACACCGTTGATGGAAATCCTTCCCTGATCGGATACTTCCTTTGCCAATGTTCTTCTTTTGATCAATCTTGACACCTTTAAAAATTTATCCAGCCTCATCGCAGTTAAACCCCTTTTTTAAAATTGGTTTGATTTACCTTACAATCCTTTTTTCTTAGCTTCGTCCCAATAAGCGTCCAGCTCATCGAGGGAATGGTCCTCGAGCTTCCGGCCATTTTCAGCTGCCTTCTCTTCGATGAAAGCAAAACGACGTATGAATTTCTGGTTTGTTTTGTATAACGCCTCTTCCGGATTAATATCGTAATGCCTTGCAAAGTTCACGAGTGCAAATAGCATGTCTCCGTATTCAAGCTGAATGTCATCAAACCGGCCGTTCCCGCTTATTTCAGCTGACAGCTCCTCAATTTCTTCCTTAACTTTATCCAGGATAGGGGCAACTGTCTTCCAGTCAAAGCCGACTTTTGCTGCTTCTTTTTGCAGTTCATAAGCCTTCAACAGGTTTGGCAGCCCTTTGCCGGCTCCCTCGAGCAATGATTTTACGGCTCCGCCTTTCTCCTGCTCCTTGATTTCCTGCCAGTTGCGCATGACATCCTCTTCATTTTCTGCAGTCTTGTCGCCAAAAACATGAGGGTGTCTGCGCACCATCTTTGATGATAACCCTTCAATGACATCGTCAATGGAGAAGTATCCTTCATCCTCACCAATCTGGGCATGGAGCATGACCTGAAGCAGCACATCTCCCAATTCCTCTATCATATGGTCAATATCGTCGTTGTCGATGGCTTCGAGCAGCTCGTATGATTCTTCAATTAAGTATTTCTTCAAGGACTGATGGGTTTGTTTTTTATCCCAAGGGCAGCCGTTTGGACCCCTCAGTTCTGATATAATTCCACGCAGCTTCCGGAAATCCTTGTATAAAATCTGTTCCTCTTCAACCGGAGGAACATATACCGATGTCAGATTGCTCAATTCCATCTCCCGGTCAAGTTCATATAATGGAACCTTTTTAATTACTTCCCCACTGCTTCCTGCTGCCGTGACGATGTATACCTCGTAGTCATCCGGCAATTTTTCCATCAACGTCAGCTTCACTTCAGAGGCTACAAACACATCATACACCTGGCCGATGATTGTATGGCTTTTCAGCAGGAGGTCTTCTTTTAACAGAGCAGTGCCGTCAAGCAGCTGGAATCCATCGATCGGATCAATCGCCAGCGACTGGAACATCGCATCAAGGAAGCTTTGGCCGCCTCCGACCTCAATTTCCGTTTCACGTTCCGGACCTCGTTCAAGCAATAGCTGCACGGTCCGCTCCGCAATCAAAGGATGTCCGGGAACAGCATAAGTTACAGGTTCCTTGTCTGCTTCTGCCAGCAAAAACTCAGTGATTTCCTCATATACATCCGCAAACTGGTCATGCTTCTCATAGACTGTGTCGAACGATTGAAACTGCATGCCCTCTTTCTCGAGCTCAGCAACCACCGGATGCTCCTTTGTCCGTAAAAACAGGTTCTTCTCCTGCTGCAATTTTCTATATACACCAAGCGGCAGCTGGTCGAGGTCGCCAGCGCCCAGCCCGATGATGACAATCTTTTTCGTCATTTCCTGCTTCCTCCTTCTTAAATTTAAGCATTACCTGGAGAACAGCTGCACAATCCGGCTTCCGAATGGCAGGGTCGCCAGCTCATCTTCAGTCAAAGCCCTCGTTTTGACCAGCACGAAAAAATAAACAAGTGCCCCAACAGCCACTGAGCTTAATGCCTGGAAAATAGCTCCGAGTCTGTCAGGTTCAATATATCCATAACCGAAATCTGTTATAAACAGGAAGAATCGCAAAATAACAGCCATAACAGCCGAGGATAGCAGGATTTTCCCGATAAATACGAGTGATAAAACAGGCCCGCCAAGTTCGCGCCGCAATTTTGCAATCAGGACCATCATGACAGCCAGCATGGCTAGCAGGGTGGCACAGGCAGCTCCCATCGTCCCAAAATTCGGGATCAGGATAAGATTCAATATATATTTCATGCCGAATCCGGCAATAACGACTGCTGCCGGGAACAGCGAGTGATCAAGACCCTGAAGGATGCTCATGATCGTCAAGATGACAGAGGCAAATAAAATCATCAGGCTTAGGACTGCCAGGACATTTGATCCAGCGGCATTCTTAAACAGCATGATATTCACCGGGACCATGATGCTGGATAATCCCACCGCAGCTGCTGCGCCAAAAACCAGGCTTGTCTGAAGCGCCAGCCTGACTTTCGCGAGGATTCCCTCATGACGATCACTTGATTTGTCCCCGGAAATAGCTGGTACAAGACTCAATGACATCGATGTAGCAACAACAGCACCCAGCTGGATGAGCGGCTGTCCACGGTCAAAAATCCCTTTTGCCGACTTTGCTTCGTCTGCCGTCAGCCCTGTATCCAGCAAGGAATAATACATATTCAATGAGTCCGCAAGCTGGAACAGGATCAACAGCATGCCACTAACGCTGATCGCAAGGCCCTGGACAACAAGAGCTTTTACGGCCCAGGCTGTGTCATGGAACAGGTCTTTGGCCTGAAAATGCTTGAATGGGTCTCCGCCTCTATTTTTCCAGAAATAAAAGCCAAGCAGCAGCACAGAGATCAGGCCCCCAGTTACTGATCCGAATACAGCGCCGGCTCCCGTTACATAAAGTGAGAAACCTTGCCGTACAAAGAATGCTGATAAAATCAGGATGGTCGCAACACGGATGAATTGTTCCGAAACCTGGGAAATCGCTGTCGGAACCATATTTCCCTTCCCCTGAAAGTAACCTCGGAACACAGAGATGAACGGGAAGAGCAAAAATGGGATCGATACGACTTTGAATAGTGGAGTTAATTCAGGGTCTCCGATTTTACCGGAAATCCATGACGCACCAAAAAAGAAGAAGAGGAAAAGCAGCACCCCGATCAAGCTGAGAAACACAAGCGAGATGGCCAACAGCCTGTCCGCTCTGCCATGATGACCAGCAGCCTGCTCCTCCGTGTATAATTTAGAAATGATCACAGGAAATCCATATGTAGATAAAACCATGACAATGCCAAAAAAGGGATATACCTGCTGATAAATATAAAAGCCAATGTCTCCGACAATGTTCTGGAACGGGACACGGTATACAGCGCTTAATATTTTTGTAACCAGGGCTGCCAGTGTAAGGACCATGGCTCCCTTCATCAATTCGTTTGAATCTGCAACGGGCTTCATCGCCCATCTCCTTCCAATTTCAGTTTCAAACGTATTATATCATAGCATGAACATGACGGCTCCAAGCCACGAAGCCATTTTATCAATTGTAAAATAGCCGTAATAAATCAGGGCATGAAATCAAAACCACCAGTGTGAACTGGTGGTTTGCTCTGCGGCTGAAAGCCTCTCTTACCGGCCTTGGCCTTAAAGGC
>NZ_VEEP01000001.1 GCF_007678455.1 Cytobacillus oceanisediminis 2691
AGGTTGATAGGTCAGAGGTGGAAGCGCGGTGACGTGTGGAGCTGACTGATACTAATCGTTCGAGGACTTAACCAAATACGAAAAGCGTAGGCGACTGTACAGCCTCGACAAGCGCTGGAGGGCCAGCAGTTGAAGTCGTTCTTTGACTTCGGCGGATGGACCGAAGCGACTCGAGAGGCTAGGAGCCGGAGCTGGACAATGATCATTCGATTCTCTTGAATTCTTCTTACACATTATCTAGTTTTGAGGGAATAAAGATTTTTACGTAGTGAAATATCTTTAAAATTTCTCTTGCAAAATGCACTAAAGACAGTATAATAGATATTGTCTTGAAAAAATGTCTGGTGGCGATGGCGAGAAGGTCACACCCGTTCCCATACCGAACACGGAAGTTAAGCTTCTCAGCGCCGATGGTAGTTGGGGGTTTCCCCCTGTGAGAGTAGGACGCCGCCGGGCAAGATGCATTTTACATCTTGTTTCAAAGATACGGATCGTGTATCCAGGTCGGAGAAATCATTACTATTCCGCAGTAGCTCAGTGGTAGAGCACTCGGCTGTTAACCGAGCGGTCGTAGGTTCGAATCCTACCTGCGGAGCCAATTTGGAGAGCTGTCCGAGAGGTCGAAGGAGCACGATTGGAAATCGTGTAGACGGTCAACGCTGTCTCAAGGGTTCGAATCCCTTGCTCTCCGCCATAGAAACTTAAATAAACGGCCCCTTGGTCAAGCGGTTAAGACACCGCCCTTTCACGGCGGTAACACGGGTTCGAATCCCGTAGGGGTCACCATTTTCTTTAATAAGTAACATAACAATGGAGGATTAGCTCAGCTGGGAGAGCATCTGCCTTACAAGCAGAGGGTCGGCGGTTCGATCCCGTCATCCTCCACCATAAGTTTTTTGATGCATTATTACCGTCGCGGGGTGGAGCAGTCCGGTAGCTCGTCGGGCTCATAACCCGAAGGTCGCAGGTTCAAATCCTGCCCCCGCAATCATGAAGTGCTTTTCAAGTTAATCACTTGAAAAGATTTTGGTCCCGTGGTGTAGCGGTTAACATGCCTGCCTGTCACGCAGGAGATCGCCGGTTCGATCCCGGTCGGGACCGCCAGTATATGGCTCAGTAGCTCAGTCGGTAGAGCAAAGGACTGAAAATCCTTGTGTCGGCGGTTCGATTCCGTCCTGAGCCACCATTTAAAATTTCCTGGTTAATCAGGAAATTGAGTAAATGGGTTTTTTAACATCGGAAATGATGTTATAATGGAGGGGTAGCGAAGTGGCTAAACGCGGCGGACTGTAAATCCGCTCCCTCAGGGTTCGGCGGTTCGAATCCGTCCCCCTCCACCATTTATCATAGGGGTATAGTTTAAAGGTAGAACGAAGGTCTCCAAAACCTTTGGTGTGGGTTCGATTCCTACTACCCCTGCCAATTTTATAATGGCGATTGTGGCGAAGTGGTTAACGCATCGGATTGTGGTTCCGACATTCGTGGGTTCGATTCCCATCAGTCGCCCCATTTCAAATCACATATTCAATCAGTATTGAATATAATATATTGGGCTATAGCCAAGCGGTAAGGCAACGGACTTTGACTCCGTCATGCGTTGGTTCGAATCCAGCTAGCCCAGCCATTTGCGGAAGTAGTTCAGTGGTAGAATACAACCTTGCCAAGGTTGGGGTCGCGGGTTCGAATCCCGTCTTCCGCTCCAATATAATATGGCGGCATAGCCAAGTGGTAAGGCAAAGGTCTGCAAAACCTTTATTCACCGGTTCAAATCCGGTTGCCGCCTCCACTAATTATTTAGTGGTATTGCAGTATTTGAAATCTTCATATGCCGGTGTGGCGGAATTGGCAGACGCGCACGACTCAAAATCGTGTTCCTTCTGGAGTGTCGGTTCGACCCCGACCACCGGTACCATCTTTATTTTAAACAGGATCTCCTGTTTTCTTTATTTTCATAAGATATGTATGCGGGTGTAGTTTACTGGTAAAACCTCAGCCTTCCAAGCTGATGTAGTGGGTTCGATTCCCATCACCCGCTCCATACATACGTGACTAACGCAGCATTTCGTTTCTTGAAAACGACGTGCTGCGTTTTTTAATTTTTTTTGCAGATTTATGATTGATCGGGGATCTCTGGCATGCAGGGAAGGACAGAGATTGTATTAAAAAGGGGATGCATCAGCATCCCACGAGTTTAAATGTACCAGTTCCTCCATGAATCTGGGTGAACATATTCATGAGTGATTCGGTCATCTTCTCCATTTCTGTTGACGGAGAAGAAGGCCTTAAATAGACAATCTGCAACGCATTTCTTGTTTCTTCTGTCACTGCGGTCCTTTCAGAATCGACAAAAGGGCTTCCGAACGGTCCTTTATCGTCTGCAGATATGATCAAGTTAGCAAGATTATTAGTTCTGCCATTCAGACCTCCGTACTCTTCATTTTCTTCGCCAACTTTAATTGTGATATTCCCCTGCAGTTTGTCACTGTCGTAAATACCAATTGGAATTTGATATTCAAGCGAGAAGAAATTATTCAGATCTATCGCACTATGTATGGTTTGAAGGTAATTCTGCTTAGAGATCCTTCGGTAAAGGGCTTCGGCCGAATGTCTATATCGGTTAGGATCCTTCCCCGTTGCTTTGAAGATTCCTCGCCACTCTTTGATTCCTTCAAGCTCCGTAACGTTTTTTTCCAAAAGGTCAAAGTATATTGATTCCTGGAAGAGCTGCAGTCTGCCTTTCAACATTTGAGGAGACTCGCCTACTTGTATGTTCTTATACTCGATCATTCCGATTGTGAATCCGGGATTGAGATTGCATATCATCCTGGAAACTTGAATTTCCATTGATTCCACCTCCAAATCTGCTTTAAAATAGTTTATCATAAAAGAGATTTGCTTTTAAATTTATGGGATTCATATATAGATATCAAAATAGGAAGGGGGTATCCGCAATGGATATGGCAAGTTTGAAGAAGGAGATCATAGCTTACAGCAAAACGATCGGCATCGATAAAATTGGTTTTGCAGCACCATCGACCTTTGAAGAGATGAAGGTCCGGTTATACATGCAGCAGCAACTTCACTATCAATCAGGATTTGAAGAAAAGGATATTGAAAAGAGAACGGAGCCTGCCCTGATTTTTGATCGTCCTAAATCAATCATTTCGATTGCTCTCGCCTATCCTTCAAAAATGAAAACGAAAGTGATCAGCAAGAAGGGGGAAAGGCGGGGAATCTTCTGTCGGGCGTCATGGGGGACTGATTACCACGCGGTCCTGAGGGACAGGCTGAAAAAACTCGAGGAATTTATTGCTTTGAAAGTTCCTGAAGCCCGCTTCAAATCGATGGTCGATACGGGTGAACTGGTGGACAGGGCAGTTGCGGAACGAGCGGGCATCGGCTGGAGCGGCAAAAACTGTTCGATTATCACACCCGAGTTTGGATCATACGTCTATCTAGGCGAAATGATTACGAATATACCGTTTGAGCCTGACCATCCCATGGAGGATCGTTGTGGCAGCTGTAACAAGTGTGTGGATGTCTGTCCTACAGGTGCGCTGGTACAGGGCGGTCAGCTGGATGCGCAAAAATGTATTGCTTTTGTGACTCAAACTAAGGGGTTTTTAGCGGATGAGTTTCGGGATAAGCTGGGCAACCGATTATATGGCTGTGATACTTGCCAGACAGTTTGCCCAGAAAACAAAGGGAAGGATTTTCATTTCCATGAAGAAATGGAGCCAGACCCTGAAATTGCAAAGCCGTTGCTGAAACCTTTATTGACCATCAGCAACCGGGAGTTTAAAGAAAAATTCGGACATGTTTCAGGTTCATGGCGCGGAAAGAAGCCTATCCAGCGTAATGCGATTATTGCCCTGGCTCATTTTAAGGATGATACAGCGATACCGGAGTTGATAATGGTCCTGAAGGAGGATCCAAGACCTGTTCTCAGAGGAACGGCAGCATGGGCGCTTGGCAAAATTGGCGGACACGACGCGTTGGACGCATTGCAGCATGCTTCTTCTTTTGAGAAGGATGAAGAAGTATTGCAGGAAATCAGTAAAGGCTTGGATTTTTTTAATGAAAAGGAACAGTCTGATATCCCAATTTAGGACAGAATGGATTTTTAATAATCCATTCTTTTTTTATGCCTTAAATCCCTTGCTCCTTCATAAACATGATAGGTGAAGGGAGAGATGAGTATGCGTAAACAACTGCAGGAGCTGCTGGAACAGCGAGTCCTTCAATGTGTATCCATGCCTCGCAATCAATTGCATGAGTGTGCGGGCATTGAGTTAAAAAAGCAGAGCTTTGCAAACAGGTCTGCTGAGATTGTAAAAGCAAAGGCAGATGGCAGGATCAAGCAAAGATTTGAAGATAATGAGAATGCATCTGTTTTATATGATGTTCACTTTCAGTATTTGATCAAGCAAAGAGGTTTATTTTACATGGAGGAAGAAGTGGAAAAGAGGCGGGCCGAATTCTACAAAGGGATCCTGGTGAACGACGAGAAGTTGAATGAAAATGAACCCACGGAGAAAATTGAAGAGGCTTTGCCTGTCTTTTCGCATGAGGTGGACGGACAGGAGAGGAAGGGCTTCAGATATGATAGGTTAAAGGCTGTCCAGTATGCTGAACGCTGGTGGAATGACTATAATCCCGCATATAAGAAGTTCGAAGTGGATTGTACCAATTATATATCGCAGTGTCTGCATGTTGGCGGGGCACCGATGAGAGGCTATCCAAACCGAAGCAATGGCTGGTGGATGCAGAATAATAACTGGAGCTTCAGCTGGTCGGTTGCTAATGCGTTGCGCTGGCATATTCCTGGTTCAAAGTTTGGGCTAAGGGGCAGAGAGGTGAGCAGTGCTGAAAAGCTGAAGCTCGGCGATGTGATCTGCTACGATTTCCAGGGAGATGGACGATTCGATCATACGACCATTGTAACCGGGCATGACGCGGACGGAATGCCGCTTGTCAACGCCCATACGTATAACTCCCGAATGAGGTACTGGGCATATGAGGATTCGACGGCCTATACCCCGAATATAAAGTATAAGTTCCTTATGATTACTGATGACCGTGATGAGTGAATAGAAGGGCCGTTTCTTTTGCTGTGAAGGAGTGTAATGGTATAATAGCTGTAGTTTTGATTAGAGGTGAAAGTCATGGCATTGCATGTTGTATTATACCAGCCGCTCATTCCAGCCAACACTGGCAATATCGCGCGCACATGCGCTGGTACCGATACCGAGCTTCACTTGATCAGGCCGTTGGGATTTTCAACGGATGATAAGATGCTGAAGCGTGCCGGGTTGGATTATTGGGAACACGTAAAGATCCATTACTATGATTCGCTGGATGATTTTTATCAGCAAAACGAGGGCGGAGAATTTTTTTATGTGACCAAGTTTGGCAAGAAGGCGCATTCTGCTTTTGATTATAGTGCAACCGATCAGGAGTACTTCTTTATTTTTGGCCGGGAAACAACCGGACTTCCTAAAGAAGTGATTGAAAACAATATGGACAGATGCCTGAGGCTGCCTATGAATGAAAATATTCGTTCATTAAATCTGTCCAATACAGCCGCTATCCTGATTTATGAGGCATTGAGGCAGCAGGATTATCGCGATTTGCGCAAATATTAGGAGGCCTTTTCAGGTCTCCTTTTTGGCATTGCCATTATATTAAAGGAGATGAGAGAAGAATGAACCAGGTAATCGAAACCATTTTAAACCATCGCTCAGTAAGGAGCTTTAGGGATCAGACGCTGGACCGGGAACAGATAGAAGCGATTGTAAAAAGCGCACAGGCAGCTTCTACTTCCAGCTTCGTCCAGGCTTATTCGATTATTGGCGTGACGGACCAGGAGAATAAGGACAGGCTGTCTGAAATTGCCGGGAATCAGGCATATGTTGCAGCTAATGGCCATTTCTTTGTGTTTTGTGCGGACCTTCATCGCCATAAGGTCTTGGCTGAGATGGAGAATGTTGATTTGAATGATTCAATTGAGAGTACGGAGAAATTCATGGTTGCATTGATCGATGCGGCCCTGGCTGCGCAGAATGCTGCAATTGCTGCTGAGTCAATGGGTCTTGGTATTTGCTATATCGGCGGAATCCGCAATGACCTGGAAGCAGTAAAAGAAGTTTTAAAGACGCCTGAACATGTTATTCCTCTGTTTGGCATGGCAGTAGGTTATCCTGATAAGGAGACGGATTTAAAGCCTCGTCTTGCAATGGAACATGTCTATATGGAAAATGAGTATCAGCAGGACCAGAGCTTGTTTGAGAAACAGCTGCAGGATTATAATGAAACGACCTCGCAATACTACCGTGAAAGAACGGGTGGGAAACGTGAGGACACCTGGACTGGCCAAATGGCCAAGATGCTAGGCCGTAAATCGCGGATGTATATGAAGGAATTCGTGGAAAAACAGAATTTGAAAAAAAAATAATGATTAAAAAGTAAAAAAGCTGCCAATCGGCAGCTTTTTATTTTTTGGTGATCCCCGGCTTATCATCGTAACCTGAAGTGAAGATTGCAGATAAGAATGCAACTGTGACGCCCAGAATTAGAATTAGTTTCATGTATGTAAGCCTCCCTTTTACTGGATTTTGTCCATATAGAATTTATTATAGCCTATTATCTTCGAACTGTGAAGGAGAGGCTCTTAGTTTTTGCATCAGGAATTAAAAAGGACAATCAGGATGGACCAACGATTACGCATGTTCAAATTGTTTGCTGCATAGAATTTATTAATCGTCTCTTGATAACGCTACATGGGGAGGTCCATATGGATATTTTAAAAAAGATTGAAATGTATCGCCAGGATGAAGAGAAGCTTAAGTGGGAAGGGACGTTCAGGGAATATCTTGAAATTGTAAAGGAACAGCCTTGGGTTGCTCAATCGGCACATTCGCGTGTATATAATATGATCAAAGACGCAGGAATTGAAAACGAAAAAGGAAAAAAAAGGTATTCCTTCTTTAGTTCCCAATTGTTTGGTCTTGAAGAGGCACTGGAAAGGCTTGTTGAAGAGTATTTTCATCCGGCGGCTAAAAGGCTGGATGTGAGGAAGCGGATCCTGCTGTTGATGGGCCCGGTAAGCGGCGGAAAATCCACCCTGGTCACCATGCTGAAAAGAGGGTTGGAGGCATACTCGCATACTGATAGAGGGGCGATCTACGCAATTAAGGGATGCCCTATGCATGAAGATCCGCTGCATATGATCCCGCATCATCTCCGCAAGGATTTTTATGATGAATATGGCATCAGGATTGAAGGCAATCTGTCGCCGCTTAATATGATGAGGCTTGACCAGGAGTATGGCGGCAGGATTGAAGATGTCATCGTTGAGAGAGTCTTCTTCTCAGAAGACAAAAGAACAGGGATTGGCACATTCAGCCCTTCTGATCCTAAATCACAGGATATCGCGGATTTAACCGGAAGCATTGATTTCTCCACGATTGCCGAGTATGGTTCTGAATCCGATCCGCGGGCATATCGCTTTGATGGTGAACTGAATAAAGCGAACCGGGGCATGATGGAGTTCCAGGAAATGCTGAAGTGTGACGAGAAATTCCTCTGGCATTTGCTGAGCCTGACGCAGGAAGGCAATTTTAAAGCGGGAAGATTCGCATTGATCAGTGCGGATGAATTGATTGTTGCCCATACCAATGAAACGGAATACCGTTCATTCATTTCGAATAAAAAGAACGAAGCGCTACATTCACGTATAATTGTTATGCCGATACCGTACAACTTAAAAGTGTCCGAAGAAGAGAAAATTTATGACAAGATGATCAGGGAAAGCGATGTGAACGATGTCCATATCGCGCCGCATACCCTAAGGGTTGCTGCAATGTTCACGATCCTTACACGCCTGAAGGATCCGAAAAAAGGTGATATTGACCTGATAAAGAAAATGAGGCTGTACGACGGTGAAAGTGTAGAGGGTTATAACCGGGCAGATGTTGAGGAATTGAAAAAAGAGCACCAGGATGAGGGGATGAGCGGAATTGATCCTCGCTATGTTATCAATCGGATTTCCTCCACAATTATCAGGAAAGAAGTCAAAACGATCAATGCACTGGATGTATTACGGTCATTGAAAGAGGGACTTGACCAGCACCCTTCGATCACTGCAGAAACAAGGGAACGTTATCTGAATTATATTTCCCTTGCCCGGAAAGAGTATGATGATATCGCCAAGAAGGAAGTTCAAAAAGCATTCGTGTACTCATATGAAGAATCAGCTAAAACCCTTATGGATAATTACCTTGATAATGTTGAGGCCTATTGCAATAAGGCGAAGCTTCGCGATCCGCTCACTGGAGAGGAAATCAATCCGGATGAGAAGCTGATGCGTTCGATCGAGGAACAGATTGGCATTTCCGAAAATGCGAAGAAAGCGTTCCGTGAAGAGATTTTAATCAGAATTTCTGCTTATGCGCGTAAAGGCAAGCGGTTTGATTATAATTCCCATGATCGCCTGCGTGAAGCGATCCAGAAAAAGCTGTTTGCTGATCTGAAGGATGTTGTGAAAATCACGACTTCCACGAAAACTCCTGATGAGACCCAGCTGAAGAAAATCAATAATGTTGTCGCAAGGCTAATTGATGAGCATGGCTACAACTCCACTTCCGCCAACGAATTGCTGCGGTATGTTGGAAGCTTATTAAATAGGTAGACAGCGGGGGCCTGCAGATTGCAGGTCCTTTTCAACTTGGGTTAAGAGTTTATTTAGCATCCATAGAGGGAATAGTACAGGCAAGAGGTGATAAAGATGGCAAAAGAAGAAGTACAAAAAGACTTAGCAAAAAACTATGTCCCTAAAAACAGTTCCATGGCCCGCAATGAAGATGAAATGGAAAATCTGGGCAAGCAAATGGAACATCGCCGCAGTGGCGAAGTTTTAAAAGAGGAATATGATAAAGTACCAGATCCAATTCAATTTGATAAAGCGAATGAAAAGAAATAACCTTTGCGGATAATGCAAAGGTTATTTTTTTGCCAAAAAAAGGTGAGCGTGTTATTGCGATATATAGTGCCTAACCTCAGCCCCTAAAAATAAATTCAATATGTAAAATGGGCTTGTCCTGCACTAGGAGAAAGCGGTAATTGTCAAAATTATTTGTAAATTATTTTGTCTTCTTGCATAAGATAGAGTAATTACATCTCCCCTGTGGTTTACGGCCATCGGGATATTGTATGAAAGTAGTTTGTATTATGTTACTCAAAATGAAAATTTCAAAGGAGGGGTTGAAAATGACCGATGAAAGCAGTCACCAGTTTGTGATTTCCCAGGAAGATTGGTCCCTCCACCGCAAAGGACATGATGACCAACAGCGCCATCAGGAAAAGGTGCAGGAAGCAATCAAGAGCAATCTGCCTGATTTGATCACAGAAGAGAACATTATCATGTCCAACGGCAGGGATGTCGTAAAGATTCCGATAAGGTCACTGGATGAGTACAAAATCCGTTATAACTATGATAAGAACAAACATGTAGGCCAGGGCAACGGAGATTCAAAGATTGGGGATGTTGTCGCCCGGGATGGCTCAGGCCAACAGCAGGGACCAGGCAAAGGCCAGGGTGCAGGAGACCAGGCCGGGGAAGATTATTACGAAGCAGAAGTATCGATGATGGAGATTGAGGAGGCCCTATTCAAGGAGTTGGAGCTTCCGAACCTCAAGAAGAAGGAAGAACAGGAACATCTTGTCGAAAACATCGAATTCAATGACATCAGGAAGACAGGGCTCATGGGGAATATTGATAAGAAGCGCACAATGATGTCAGCTTATAAACGAAATGCGATGACCGGAAAACCAGCTTTCCATCCAATCTACAAGGAGGATCTGAAGTTTAAGACCTGGAATGAGGTTGTGAAGCCAGACTCGAAGGCTGTAGTGCTTGCGATGATGGATACGAGCGGAAGTATGGGACTTTGGGAAAAATATATGGCGAGAAGCTTTTTCTTCTGGATGACCCGTTTCCTTCGCTCTAAATATGAAACAGTCGAAATTGAATTCATTGCACATCATACCGAAGCAAAGGTCGTAACCGAGGAAGATTTTTTCTCAAAAGGAGAAAGCGGCGGTACAATTTGTTCGTCCGCCTATCGAAAAGCTTTAGAACTTATAGAATTGAAGTACAATCCAAGCAAGTTCAATATTTATCCATTCCACTTTTCCGATGGTGATAACCTGACCTCCGACAATGCCCGCTGTGTAAAATTAGTTGAAGAACTGATGAAGGTCTCCAATATGTTTGGCTATGGAGAAGTCAATCAGTACAACCGCCACTCGACCCTAATGTCCGCGTATAAAAACATTAAAGATGAACATTTCAGATACTATATCCTCAAGCAAAAAGCCGATGTATTCCATGCCATGAAGAGCTTTTTCAAACAAGAAGAAAATAAAATGTACGCTTAAACAAAAATCGGCAGGGTAGAATCCCTGCCGATTTTTCCTATTATCCTCTTAAACTGTTACTTTTCGATGCCTATTGCCTGGCTGCCCATTTGAATCCATGCTTGTTCAAATGCTTTGCGTGAAACAGTCTTGTAGCCTGTAACATCAAGAGGGTCGTTGATGTATAAGTAATTTTCGTCATAGCCGACGATTAATACACTGTGTTCTCTGTATGTAATCTTGACATCACCGGTATTGGTTTTCCAGGTTGTGAACTCGGATTCTGGCAATGGGGCAAACGTCGAATTAATGATGACCCAGACCGGCGAACCGCTGTCAAGCAGCTCAGTTACTGCCTTAAACGGCTGTCCAGTCACATCCTTGACCTTTCCTGGAAGGAAGGTTTCTGCAAGGTTGGCGACTGGTCCATGATAAACACCGTAACCAGATTTGCTGAATGTATAAATATCGCCAACAAATCCATCATACGGGTTGCCTCTGACATAATTCGCGTCACGGAAGGGAATTTTATGTATTTTCTGGGCTAAAGTCATCTTATCCACTGCAATTCCTTCATATTGCAGCAGCATGGACAAACTGGTTACTTCACACCCTCGCTGCAATTCGGGGAGCTGGCTCACGTGTGGGACCCCGTCAATGAGGATTTTTTCTTCTTTATTCGTAAAATTTTTAAGAAGTGTTTTATTTTCGATATTCTTGTTCACGAGATGGGCTTTAGTCCTGGTAATTTTGGGTGCTTCTTCTGTTTTAGCCTCTGCTGTAGGGTTTTCAATCGATCGGATCTTCTCGCCACCGAGGAAGGTAACAAGGAAAATGACTCCTATTGACAATGTCCTGAAAAAGATTTTTTTATTCAACAAATCGTCTCCTTACAACATCTCTATATCAATCTTATACAACTTTCGACATGGATTCAATAGACTAATAGATTGTAAATGGATAATTTGTGGAAAATAAATAAAATTGTGCTTCCAGAACCATAAATTTCTGTTTTCAACAGGCGGATACAAAAAGGAATTTTTAGATTGCAACTTTTAAAAGTCTTTAAACCCACATTTTTATGGCTGTATCAGGCCATACTAACTTTGTTATGAGTCAATCTTTTTAAAAAAACCTAAAGTTATGTTAGGGTATTAAAGTGTCATTTTTATTGAAAGGAGTTTTATGATGAAAAAGGATTCATCAGTATTTTTCATATCGGCCGGGATTTTGCTTCTGATGGTCCTGTTCGGTGTATTTGTACCAGATAAGCTTGAATCAGTAACAGCCAATATTCAGGCTTTCATAACTGATTCTTTAGGATGGTATTATTTAATCCTTGTATCTTTAATTGTTATTGTGTGTCTTTATTTCCTCATTAGCCCACTGGGGAAAATCAGGCTTGGCAGGCAGGACGACCGTCCGGAATTTTCGACGCTGAGCTGGTATGCGATGCTGTTCAGTGCCGGGATGGGGATCGGACTGGTTTTCTGGGGAACTGCTGAGCCAATAAGCCATTTTATGGTATCAACACCGACGGGATCGGAACCGGGATCGAATCAGGCTATCCGTGATTCAATGAGATTCACATTTTTCCATTGGGGCATCCATGCCTGGGCCATTTACGGAATTGTCGCCTTAGTTCTTGCTTATTTCAATTTCCGCCATGGTAAGCCTGGACTGATCAGTGCCACACTTGGACCAATTCTAGGTGAACGCACTGAAGGGACCGCAGGAAAAGTAGTCGATGTAATTTCTGTCGTCGCGACAGTTATTGGTGTGGCAACAACTTTAGGATTTGGAGCTGTACAAATTAACGGGGGGCTTTCTTACCTGTTTGGAATTCCTGCTAGTTTCTTGACCCAATTACTAATTGTCCTGATTGTCACCATTTTATTCATGATTTCAGCATGGTCAGGATTAGGGAAAGGGATTAAGATCCTGAGCAATGTTAATATGCTTTTGGCAGGTCTATTGCTGTTAGCCATGCTGATTCTTGGACCAACTCAATTTATCCTGAATCTATTCACCAATACTATTGGTACCTATCTTCAGAACCTTCCTTCAATGAGCTTCCGTATTTCACCGCTGAATGAAGATGTGCGTTCATGGATAAACGGATGGACCATTTTCTATTGGGCTTGGTGGATTGCATGGGCGCCATTTGTAGGGATTTTTATAGCTCGAGTTTCTAAAGGCCGTACGATAAGGGAGTTTGTTTTTGGAGTTCTTCTTGTACCTTCCCTGATTGGCTTCCTATGGTTTTCCGCATTTGGGGGTTCTGCGATTAAATTGGAGCAGGAGGGGATTGCAAAAATCTCTGAGCTGGCGACCGAAGAAGCATTATTTGGCGTATTCGCGAATTACCCAATGAGTTCATTGTTATCTATTCTTGCAATGATTCTGATTGGTACTTTCTTCATCACTTCAGCGGATTCAGGGACATTTGTTTTAGGCATGATGACAACTAATGGGTCCCTGACACCAGGCAACCGAATCAAATTCATTTGGGGAATCATGCTAGCGGCAATATCCCTAGTACTGCTATACTCTGGCGGATTACAGGCACTGCAAAATACAATGATCGTCGCTGCGCTGCCATTCTCCATCATCATGGCGATGATGGCCTTAAGTCTAATAAAAGCATTAAACAAAGAGGCAAGAGAGCTAGGAATCGGGAAAATCCCTAAGCGAAAGCAG
Organism: Cytobacillus oceanisediminis 2691; assembly: GCF_007678455.1. Classification (GTDB taxonomy): domain Bacteria; phylum Bacillota; class Bacilli; order Bacillales; family Cytobacillaceae; genus Mesobacillus; species Mesobacillus oceanisediminis_A. Next base: position 13,117 of record NZ_VEEP01000001.1, read on the forward strand.
TAAATGATCAAGGCTCTTGGCATAATTGAAAAGCAGCAATCAATTTGAAAAAAGGCATTCTTCCATTATGAGGAGGATGCCTTTTTGTGGTTTAATATTATTAGTTGTTGATTAATACGTTCAAAAAGATTAATCATATGTAAAGATAAGGAGATTTATGAACATTTTGTTCTTTTTAAAATTGTAAATGTTTTCATTTGGATTTTTTGTTAAAATGAAGGTATTGAATTTATGTCATTTCCAAAGGTGATCAGAATGGAAAAAGAAAAATTATTGAAGATAATCGAGGCTGCAAAGCTATATTATCTACTGGATTATAACCAGAATGATATCGCAAAAGAATTGGGAGTGTCGCGACCGACAGTTTCGAGGTTCCTTCAGATAGCGAAGCAGGAGGGGATTGTCGACATCAAGATCATGGATCCGACTGAGGATGTCGAGAATCTGTCATTGCAGCTTGAACAAAAGTTTGGGCTCAAAAAGGCGATTGTTACCCATATTCCCCAATATGATGACACTGTCATCAAAACATATCTTGGGGAGAAGGCGGCTTCTTTTTTGAATGAAGTGGTTGAGCATGATGATATCATTGGTGTAACGTGGGGAACGACGCTTTACCACGTGGCTCTGGAACTGAAACAGAAGCCGTGTAAGAATGTCAAGGTAGTCCAGTTGAAAGGCGGTGTCAGCCATTCTGAAACGAATACATATGCGAATGAAATCCTGTATTTGTTCGGCAAGGCCTTCAACAGTGCACCACACCACCTGCCGCTCCCGGCAATCGTCGACCATGTCGTAGTGAAGCAGGCAATGGAGGCGGACAGGCATATCAAAAAAATCCTCGAAATGGGGAAGCAGTCCAACATCGCCGTCTATACAATCGGGCCGATTAAATCCGAATCTCTATTGTTCCAGTTAGGCTATTTTACAGAAGAGGACCTGCAAGTCATCTATTCTAAAGCCGTAGGGGATATTTGTTCCCGATTCTTCGATAAGGACGGCCAGGTATGTAACGAAAATCTCAATGCGAGAACATTGGGGATCGAGCTGGAAGAGTTAAAAAAGAAAAAGTATTCTATTTTAGTGGCAGGAGGAGCCCATAAAATTGAAGGTATTTATGGTGCTTTAAAAGGGAATTATACAAATGTGCTTGTAACAGACCAGTTCACAGCAAAGTTCCTGTTGGATAAATAAAGGTTTAATAGTTGTACTTAATGAGAAAAGCCATAAGGTACAATCAGATACCCGATAGGTTTTCGGCCTTGAGGGTATTTTTGTCGAAAAAATGAAAAGGTATTATTTTCATTTTACATTTGTTCAAAAACATATTTACAAAAGTTCTTTAGGTCTGATATATTTGCTATAGAAAGTTTAAGTTAAACAAATGTAAACGTTTTAAAGAAATTTTTTTCAAACTATTTGTAAACGGTAACAAATAACACAACAAGAGGTGGGTCAAAATGAATATCTTATGGGGCTTGATGGGAATAGCTGTTGTTCTGGGAATTGCATTCATTTTCTCAAATAACAAGAAATCCATCAATTTGCGCACAATCATTGGTGGAATGGCAATTCAATTCATCTTCGCTTTCGCTGTACTGAAGTGGGAAACAGGGAAGCTGCTATTGAAAAAACTCTCGCTTGCTGTCAATGAAATCGTCAATTATACAGACGCTGGCGTGCAATTCTTGTTTGGCGGCTTGTTCCAGGCCGAAAATATTGGGTTTGTATTCGCTTTTCAAGTATTAACTGTCGTCATTTTCTTCTCTTCTTTGATTTCTGTTCTTTACTATCTGGGAATCATGCAATTAATCATCAAGTTCCTGGGCGGAGGACTTTCTAAATTACTGGGAACGAGCAAAGCTGAATCACTTTCAGCAGCAGCAAACATTTTTGTTGGACAGACTGAGGCACCACTTGTCATTAAGCCATACATTGCTAAAATGACTCAATCTGAACTTTTTGCAGTAATGGTAGGTGGACTAGCTTCCGTTGCGGGCTCTGTTTTAATTGGTTATTCTTTATTGGGTGTTCCTTTGGAATACTTGCTTGCAGCAAGTTTCATGGCTGCTCCGGCAGGGTTGGTATTGGCTAAAATCATGATTCCAGAAACAGAGAAATCTGAAACATCTGATGAGCTAAGGATGGAAAAAGACACAGAATCAGCGAACGTCATCGATGCTGCGGCCAGAGGTGCAAGTACAGGTCTTCAATTAGCTTTGAATATTGGTGCAATGTTGCTTGCGTTCATCGCATTGATTGCATTAATCAACGGTATTATTGGATTCTTAGGAGGATTCTTCGGTGCCGATAATCTAACACTTGAAACGATTCTTGGCTTTGTATTTGCTCCGCTTGCTTTCGCTATTGGTGTTCCTTGGGATGAAGCAGTTAAAGCTGGCGGATTCATTGGACAAAAATTGATCTTGAATGAATTTGTAGCTTATTCATCATTTGCGCCGCAAATCGATCAATTATCTGCTAAAACAGTAGCAATCATCAGTTTCGCGCTATGTGGATTCGCAAACGTATCTTCCATGGGAATCCTGCTTGGCGGACTTGGAAGCCTTGCCCCAAATCGCCGTGCTGACATCGCGAAAATGGGTGTACGATCAATCATTGCTGGTATGCTTGCGTCATTATTGAGTGCAGCAATGGCAGGTATGTTGTTATAATAAATGACTGAAAAGAGAGGGACCTGGTCCTTCTCTTTTTTTGCTTTGAGTTATAATAGAAGAAAACCGAACGGAAAGCTGTGATGATGAATGTGTTTAATTTTATTTGCCTATAAAGCGCATCCAAAATATAAGCTGATTGTCGCTGCAAACAGGGATGAATCATACAACCGTGCCACTGCTCCAGCGGCTTTTTGGGAGGATGCACCGGAGTTGCTTGCCGGACGCGACCTTGAAAAAATGGGTACCTGGATGGGAGTGACCACTTCAGGAAAATTTGCCGCCTTGACTAATTACCGGGACCCAAGTGAACAGACTGCTGGAAAAAGAACCCGCGGGGAACTTGTGGCTGATTATCTGAGGGGAATGGACAATCCCGAAAATTATCTTCAGAAAATGGCACAAAGGCGTCTCGAATATCCTGGTTATAATCTATTGGCAGGTGATCTTGATGAACTTTATTACTATTCGAATCGTGGAAACCACCACCCTGTTGAAATTCAGCCAGGTATCCATGGAGTAAGCAACCATCTGCTTAATACCGACTGGCCTAAAGTGGAAAAAGGTAAAGCAGGATTGAAGAAAATCGTATCGGAAGACACTTCTGACCTGGGAGACAGCTTATTTAGCCTTTTGGAAAATGCAGACCCTGCACCTGACCATATATTGCCTTCAACTGGAGTTTCACTAGAATGGGAACGTTTGCTGTCACCAATGTTCATAAAAAGTGAAGGATACGGAACGAGAAGCTCGACTGTCATTTTAATGAATGATGAAAAAATCTATTTTAACGAACGGGTTTTCTCAGAAGATCAGCGGACAAACCAGGAATTTTTAATAACACTATAAAGAAAAACAGACAGCCACAATCATGGTTGTCTGTTTTTATGAAAGCCTATTTCCGTACAAGGAAAAACAGACTCCGTTTTTATGGAAAGCAGGACCTGATGAAGAAAGAGCCTTTATTGAGCGAAGCTTTTAGCTGCTATATATTCCATCTTTAAATTGTCTATAATTTTCCGGACGGGAAGGATTTCTTTTATTTCACCAACCCTGGCACCTGCAAATACGAGGCCATTTTCTACATCCCCTGCAACTGAGGTAAGCAGCGAGTCAAGTGTGCAAAATTGGTAGGAGCAATTTTTCAGGCAATCACGGCATTTTTTGATCCGGAGTTTATCTGAAGTAGTAATAAGCCTTGTAAAATGATTTGCGATTGCCCGCCCTTGCAAGCCTACAGTTGTTTTTACCAGCTGCAGGTCTTTTTCTGCAGCCGAGATGTACTTTTCCTTAAAGCTTTGCGGAGCGTCACATTCCTCGCTGGCCACGAACCTTGTGCCCATTTGGACCCCAGAAGCTCCAAGTGATAATGCCCTGGCGATATCAGCACCAGTCAATATTCCTCCGGCAGCAATTACCGGGATGGACACAGCCTCAACAATCTCGGGGAGTATTTCAAATAATGGCCTGTCTGTCCCCAGATGCCCGCCGGCCTCAAATCCCTCCACAACCACGGCAGATGCACCCAGACGTTCCGAGATTTTAGCTAACTTCGCCGAAGAGACAATCGAAATGACAGGGATGCCAGCTTGTTTGCCCCAGGAATACATATCCCTTGATATCCCTGCTCCAGATATGATGAAATCCACTTTTTCATCTAATGCAGCCTTCATTTTTTCAGCGAAATCATTCATTGCAAATAATACATTTACGCCAATGTATCCCTTCCTATCTGTTAGCTCGCGCGCCTTCCTGATATGTGACCGTAATTCCTCGGTCGAAATCCCTGTTCCGGAAATGATGCCAATCCCGCCTGCGTTAGCTACCGCTGAAGCTAATCCGCTCAGTGAAATTCCTACCCCCATTCCTCCTTGCATGATTGGAACACTTGTAACCATATGGCCGATTTTAAGTTCTGGCAAATTCATGCTTATACCCCTTTCTGACTATATTCACTTGCAGTTTAGCATGGTGAAGTATAAAAAGAAGTGATTTTTAGCACTAGGTATTAAGTTTAGGTATAATAATTAAGTAATAATTTATTTTATAAAAAAAGACACAGAAAAAATTCTGCGTCTAATTACTTACTTAGAGTTTAATTAAAAATCGAAATTATCAGGATCCGGTCCTACACGCTCGTCTTTGTTCAAGCTGTTCAGACGGTCCATATCTTCGGTGTATAGTTCAAAGTCAAAGATATCTGCATTTTCGATAATGCGATGCTCCTTGATGGATTTTGGAATGGTCACCACGCCATTTTGCAAATCCCAGCGAAGGATGATTTGTGCCGGTGATTTTCCATGCTTTTCAGCAATTTCGACAATCGTCGGTTCCGATAAGAGTTCACCCTGTTTCAATGGAGACCAAGCTTCCATCTGAATACCTTCGGCTTTACAGAATTCCAGAAGCTCCGTCTGGGCAAGATGTGGATGATATTCAACCTGGTTAACCATTGGCTTAATTTCTGCATCCGCCATCAAATCTTTTAGATGATGGACGTGGAAGTTACTGACACCAATCGCGCGGACACGGCCGTCTTTATAAAGCTTTTCAAGAGCTTTCCAAGTTTCCTTGTATTTTCCCGCAACCGGCCAGTGAATCAGGTAAAGATCAAGATAATCAAGGCCCAGCTTCTCCAAGCTTGTCTCGAAAGCTTGAAGAGTGGATTCATAACCTTGCTCCGAATTCCACACCTTTGTCGTGATAAACAACTCTTCACGAGCAACTCCCGCTTCTTTAAGTGCCTGTCCTACGCCTTCCTCATTCTTGTAAACCGCAGCAGTATCGATGCTTTTATAGCCATTCTTAAGGGCAGCTTTTACAGACTCAACAACTTCTGAGCCTTCCTTCACCTTGAACACGCCAAGACCAAACCAAGGCATCTTGACACCGTTATGTAATGTAGTTGTATCCTGGAGATTTTTTGGCATCCCATGCGCCTCCTCTTCATTTTAATACTTTCCTATCTTCTCACATTTTGAGATTTCTAAAAAGCAATTGCATCCGAAGGGACGGTTTGCAGGGAACCGTGATAATCAGAGATGTACTGCCCTTTTTTTAGGCAGGTTAGGAGGAGGCACAGGGAGAGCTGTTAAGAACCGCTCGGTATTTTGACAGGTTGGGGGCGACAGCAGGAAAAGCAGTCAAGAAAGCGTCGTTATTTTGACAGGTTCAGGGTGGTAGCAGGAAAAGCTGTCAAGAACCGGCCGTTATTTTGACAGGTTGGGGGCGACAGCAGGAAAAGCAGTCAAGAAAACGTCATTATTTTGACAGGTTCAGGGTGATGGAGGTAAAAGCTGTCAAGAAAACGTCGTTATTTTGACAGGTTCAGGGTGATAGCAGGAAAAGCAGTCAAGAAAGTGTGGTTATTTTGACAGGTTCGGAGTGAGAGCGGTAAAAGCAGTCAAGAAAGCGTCGTTATTTTGACAGGTTGAGGGTGATGGCGGTAAAAGCTGTCAAGAAAACGTCGTTATTTTGACAGGTTCAGGGTGATAGCAGGAAAAGCAGTCAAGAAAGTGTGGTTATTTTGACAGGTTCAGGGTGATGGCGGTAAAAGCAGTCAAGAAAGCGTCGTTATTTTGACAGGTTGAGGGTGATAGCAGGAAAAGCTGTCAAGAAAGAGTGGTTATTTTGACAGGTTCAGGGTGATAGCAGTAAAAGCTGTCAAGAACCGATCATTATTTTGACAGGTTCAGGGTGATAGCAGTAAAAGCTGTCAAGAAAGCGTGGTTATTTTGACAGGTTCAGGGTGATGGAGGTAAAAGCTGTCAAGAAAACGTCATTATTTTGACAGGTTCAGGGTGATAGCAGGAAAAGCAGTCAAGAAAGTGTGGTTATTTTGACAGGTTCGGAGTGAGAGCGGTAAAAGCAGTCAAGAAAGCGTCGTTATTTTGACAGGTTGAGGGTGATGGCGGTAAAAGCTGTCAAGAAAACGTCGTTATTTTGACAGGTTCAGGGTGATAGCAGGAAAAGCAGTCAAGAAAGCGTGGTTATTTTGACAGGTTCAGGGTGATAGCAGGAAAAGCAGTCAAGAAAGCGACGTTATTTTGACAGGTTGAGGGTGATAGAGGTAAAAGCTGTCAAGAAAGCGCCGTTATTTTGACAGGTTGGGGACGATAGCAGGAAAAGCTGTCAAGAACCGGCCGTTATTTTGACAACTTTAAAACAAATGCCATACAAGCTGTCAAAAACCCTTTTCATTTCTCGGCCATAACTCAAAAATCTGCGGGCAGGAGTCTTTCGTTTTTAAAAATGGGGTAAATTCACTCTATAAGCCATGCAGTGTTTTTATCAGAAGGAGGGAAAGGCCATGATCATTAAAGTGTTGGGAACTGGTTGCAAAAAATCCAAGGTCCTTGAGGAAAATATTAATTTAGCGATCGATGAAGCTGGGGTGGCGGCTATTGTTGAAAAGGTTGAAGATGGGAAAGAAATCGAAAAGTATGCAGTAGATTGTACCCCCGCTGTGGTCATTGATCAAAATGTAGTCTCGGCGGGCAAACAGTTGACAGCGGAGGAAATTAAGAAATTATTCTAAAACAATCATGCCTTCTTCACGGCCTGATTGTTTTCAAGAAATGCCTTTGTTGCCCATAGTGAAATGAGCAGGATAAGTTCAAAACCGTTGGTCGCCGCATCGCTTTCCAATGGAAAGGGGACAGCACTTCCAATTCCCATTAGGATGACACCGATAGCCATCCATTTCCACTTCCTTTTTTTCCATAAGATGATGCCGGCAATAAGCAAGGCGGCAGTAACGCCAATGATCATGATTGGCGGACCATGGGAGCCTGATGAATCATAGCTTAACACTCCATATGAGCGATCTGGCTCCAGTTCGAGGCCTACCGTATTTTGAACAAGCTCAGAGATGACCATTGACAGTGTGAGGAATCCCGCAAAGAGCAACCCGCCTCGCCCTTTTAACCATGCGATGGCGATGGCCTCGCTGGCTGCAGCCCAGGAAAAAATAATCAGTAATGGGGTGAAAAGGGCATGAAACCAAAAACGCAAAAGATTCATGGTCTTTAAAAAAGAGCCTTCGCCGATCAAGCTTCCAAACGCAAGAATCAGATTGTCATACACCAGTCCGAACGTAACGAGCAAAAGTACATTCATCCACCTGAGAATTCCGAATTTGATTGAAGCTTTTAAACCCCAAAGGAATAAAATTAAGTAGATGAGGGAATATAATGCGTAGATATAAGGGTCCATGGAACATGTTCCTCCCAGTCGAGTTTGTACCATTGTTCCCGTTGGGTCATCTGTAAAAACATGTGTCAATGTTATTAACTTTTTTATAGTTTCTAACAAATAAATCGTATTCTTAAAAATTACTAATAGTTTTATAAGTGAACTTCATATATCATGGGAATTGTAAGCATATTCATCGATATTTTTGACGGAGAACAGGAGAAAACATGACGACATTAAATAACATTGCATGGGTAACCGACAGTACAGCTTCACTATCTGAAGAGTTCATAAAAGAAAACCATATATATGTTGTACCTTTAAGCATTATTTTTGGCGAAGAATCCTATTTGGAGGGCGTTGATATTACAGCAGAGGATTTTTATCCAAAGCTTGCCGCATCAAAGGTCCTGCCGAAAACATCGCAGCCCGCGATCGGAGAGTTTGTGGAACTTTATCAGAAACTCAAGGAGCAATACAAACATGCGATTGCGATTCACGCATCAAGTGCCCTTACAGGAACTTACCAATCTTCAGTAGCCGCTTCCAGCATGGTGGAATTCAAGGTTGATGTCATCGATTCTAAAATTGGGTCCTTTCCATTAGGACGCATGGTTGAAAAGGGGATTGAGCTTCAAAATGAAGGCAAGTCATACGATGAAATCGTTTCCTATTTAAGGACGCTGCCTGACAAGGCCAATCTGTATATGGCACCGGGAAGCCTGGAGCAGCTGCACAAAGGCGGCCGCCTGTCGACTACACAGGTGATTATCGGGAGCTTGATTAAACTGAAGCTGATCGTCAGGTTTGATGATGGAAAGGTTGTTCTTTTTGATAAAATCAGGACAGAAAAAAAGGTGAAGGAGCGCTTGTTCCAAATTTTTGATGAGGCATCTGGCAATGTAAAGGAAGCCAGTGTCATTCATGGAAATGTGCCACAATTGGCAAACGAATGGCAGGCAGAACTGCAGCAGCGTTTCCCAAATATATCTTTTACCACTACTACCTTCAGTCCTGTTGCCGGAACACATACCGGGCAGGGCACGATCGGATTGGCATGGGTGAATGAATAGGATCTAAAAAAGGGAACCAGCCTACGCAGGGCTGATTCCCTTTTTTTAAAAAGAAAGCCTGCAACTTTAAAAGCTGCGGGCTTTTCGTTTGCTATACATAAATAAAATAACCGACAAACAGGAATCCAAGAACATACATAATCGGGTGGACATCTCTGGATTTGCCCATGCCAAGCATCATTAATGGATAAAGAATGAAGCCGAGCGCAATCCCTGTTGCGACACTGAAAGTGAGCGGCATCATAATGATGGTCACGAAAGCCGGAATGATGACAGCCAGGTTATTCCAGTTAATCTTGCTGATTTCAGTTGCCATCAGCGCACCTACGATAATCAATGCTGGTGCGGTGACTTCCGGAGTGATCACGGATAGTACAGGTGAGAAAAACAAGGCTGCGCCAAAACATGCAGCAATGATGACGGAAGTGAATCCGGTGCGGCCCCCGACCGCGATTCCTGCTGAAGATTCCACGAATGATGCGGTTGTTGAAGTGCCGAGTACAGCACCAGCAACCGCCGAGCCAGCATCTGCAAGCAGGGCACGGCCTGCATTCGGGATTTTATTATCCTTCATCAATCCCGCCTGGCTTGCTACTGCAATCAATGCACCCGCCGTATCGAAGAATGCAACGAACAGGAAGGTGAAAATGACGGCAAGCACATCCGGTGAGAAAATATCCCCTAAGTGGTTGAAGACAACGCCGAAAGTAGGAGAAATGTCTGGAACAGTGCCGACAACGGCGTCAGGTTTTTCAATCAAGCCAGTAAAGATCCCGATGATCGTGGCAATGACCATTCCGTAAAAAATACCTCCGCTGACCCCGCGGACCATCATGATCACACTGATGATGAAACCGAACAAAGCAAGCAATACCGGCCCCGATGTAAGGTTGCCAATCGACACAAATGTCGCTTCGCTGCCAACTATGATTCCAGCATTTTTCAGGCCGATGAAGGCAACGAAAAAGCCGATTCCCGCTGCGATGGCATGCTTCAGGTCCTGTGGAATGACATTGATGATCTTTTCACGGATTTTAAGAAGGCTGAGGATAACGAACAGGACACCCGCAACAAAGACGCCGGTAAGGGCGACCTCCCATTCAACACCCATCCCTATGCTGACGCTAAAAGTGAAAAAAGAATTCAAGCCCATGCTTGGAGCGATTCCGATCGGAAAATTGGCAAGCAGTCCTATGAGCAAAGAGCCAATGATGGCAGAAAGCGCGGTCGCTGTAAAAACGGCACCCTTGTCCATGCCGGCCTGGCTTAGGATCATCGGATTGACGACAAGAATATACGCCATCGATAAGAATGTCGTAATCCCGGCAAGTGACTCTTGTTTATAACTGGTGTTTCGTTCTGCAAACTGGAAAAAGTTTTTCATATGTGCTGTCCTCCTGGTTGTTTATTTGAGAAAATAAAAAACTCCGGCAGTGCATGCTGCCGGAGTACCACAAAGGACAAAACAAATGCCAAAAAAGAGTGGCAAATATCTAAGTCCCTTGTAGTCACGCCTTTTACGGTAGCATGGTAGAAACGTCCGAGCCATATTCTCGAACATATACAAGGAAAAATGATGGATTTAAATAATAATAGAGATAGTATCAGTTATTTTTTTCTAGGTCAATTGGATTCCAGGAAGTTTATCTATTTGATTTTTTCTGATTATTAGCAGATGACATTAAATGTTCTGGAAGTTGGCTGTTAAATTTAGATGCTGGTTTCCAAGTCGCGGAATGATAGTGGAAATTAGCGGAATTATATGGCTGTTTCGCGAAATTGCAGGTGGATTTTGCGGGAAATTAATTCGGTTTCGTGGAATTGCATTATTTTCACATATAAATCATTCATTCCTGGGACCTGGTTGAAATTGCTGTAATAGAGTAATCCTTGGCAGGGTATCGAAAGTCCCGCTATTATGGAGTTTTGACAACTTTTTGAATGAAATATGTGAATAAAAAATGAACTAATTAGCAAAACACCCCTGATTGGATGACAACTTACTATAATGATAGTGTAATCCAAACGGAGGTGCCAATAATGAACGTAACGACGATTATTGAGTTGGAAAATCGCGAAGTGGAAAAGATGGCTGGCGCAAAACTGGTTTTTACTCAGGAGCAAATTGACGCAAATATCGTGGAGACATGTGTAGATTGTTTTAAATATGAAGGATCAGATGAATGCCTGGATACGGACGATGCAATGCAGAGGGTATTTGAAACATTGAAAGCTGACGGATTGATTCCTGAAGCAGTGCAGGATTTTTCCTATGAAATGCCTTCATGTGAAAGGTTGAGAAAAGAAGTATACGAAGAACAGGACATGCCGCAAAAGGTAGTCCTCAGTTTCGCAATATAAAGAAAGATAAAAAAGGAGTTCATAATGAACTCCTTTTTTATCGAAAACGTGACTTTTGTCAAAGAGAAGATAAAAGTAGGCTTATATAATAGTAAATGAAAACGCTTTCAATAGAAGAAGGAGGTGGAGCCGTGAAACGAGGTGCGGATATAACCATTATTACCGGCCATTTTGGCAGCGGCAAAACCGAGATATCGATCAATCTGGCGTTAGAAGCAGCAAAGGAGAGGACGAGAGTCGCAGTCGCCGATCTTGATATTGTCAATCCTTATTATCGTGCAAGGGATGCCAGGGCTATTTTTTCAGAAAAAGGGATTGAATTGATTGCACCTGCTGAAAGGCTTGCTGCTGCGGACTTGCCGATTGTTCCTGGCGATTTAAGCAGGGTGATTTATGATCCGTCGTATAAGCTGATTGTCGATGCAGGCGGGGATAAGGATGGGGCGACAGCACTGGGTCAATTTTACAACGATTGGAAAGAGATGAAGCTAGAGGTACTCTTTGTCCTGAATGCCAACCGGCCTTATGTAAGTACTCTGGAAGGTGCAATGGATACCTTGAAGAAAATTGAAAAAGCTTCAAGATTGAAGATCACCGGCATCATCAATAATTCAAATGTTGGAAATGATACCACGGTTCAGGATGTGTCGAAAGGCTTGAAACTGAGTATGGCTCTATCGGATCAGCTTGGAATTCCGATGTTGTACGCGGTAGTGCCGCAGCATTTAGCAACTGAAGCATTAGAAGAAGTCGATATTGAGGCGGCAGCACCAGTGAAGGTGATCTCCAGGTATCTGAGATTGCCGTGGGAAATGTAAAGGAGGCAAAAGCAGTGGAGAAGAGAGTTGTTTTTAACAAAGAGACTTGCAAATCGTGTAAGTTGTGCGTGAATGCTTGTCCGACAAATGTGATCTATCTGGCTGATTACTTGAATGAAAAGGGATACCGGCCAGCCGTCGTCACTGATCAGGAAAACTGTATCAGCTGCGGGAAATGCGCGCAAATGTGTCCGGATTCCGTGATCACTGTATATAGGCCTGAGAAGGTTCGCAAATCTGTGTAACAAAGGAGAGATGACAATGGGGAAAGTACTGATGAAGGGTAATGAGGTGATCGCCGAAGCTGCTGTCCATGCGGGCTGCAAGTATTTTTTCGGTTATCCGATTACCCCGCAGAGTGAGCTTGTAGCCTATATGGCCAGAAGGCTGCCCGAGGTTGGCGGGTTATTTTTACAGGCGGAAAGTGAAGTGGCTGCGATAAATATGGTGTATGGTGCGGCAGGAACCGGAGTTCGCGTGATGACGTCTTCTTCAAGCCCGGGCTTTAGCCTTAAGCAGGAAGGAATCTCCTATCTTGTTGGGGCTGAGCTTCCGGCGCTGATCGTGAATGTTATGCGGGGCGGCCCTGGGCTTGGGAACATCCAGCCGGCTCAATCGGATTATTTCCAGGTAACAAAGGGCGGAGGACATGGCGACTATCATACACCAGTCCTGGCGCCATCTACTCTCCAGGAAATCATAGACCTGACGGAAGCAGCATTTGATATTGCCGACCGCTATCGGACGCCTGTTATCCTGCTTGGGGATGGCATGCTTGGACAGATGATGGAGCCTGTCGAGTTCAAGGAGCTAAAAGAAAGGGAACCGGAGCAGAAGGAATGGGCAACGACAGGAACCCGCGGGGACGGCAAGCCGAGGGTCATCACTTCACTAGAATTAAATGCTGATGCCCTGGAAAAACGCAATAAACATCTTCAGAAAAAATTTGCGCTGATTCAGCAAAATGAAGTCAGATATGAGACGTATGAAACAGAGGATGCAGAATATATCGTAACGGCTTATGGAACCGCCGCAAGGATTGCCATGAATGCAATCAACAAAGCGCGTAAAGACGGACTGAAAATCGGCATGATCCGCCCAATTACACTATGGCCATTCCCTGAATTGCCGTTTGTTGAGACCCGCGACCGGGTGAAGGGCTTTCTTTCGGTTGAGATGAGTGCCGGACAGATGGTCGAGGATGTCAGGCTGGCTGTCGAGGGCAAAGCTCCTGTTTCATTTTTCGGCCGGACTGGCGGGGTAGTGCCGACGCAGGAAGAAATCTATGATCAGATCATCAAGCTGGCCGGGGGTGTTGTGGTATGACGATGAAAACGGTGTTCGAGAAAACAGCGGGGCTGACGGATACCCAGACCCATTACTGTCCTGGCTGTACGCATGGAATCATCCACAGGATGGTAGGAGAAGTGCTGGAAGAAATGGGCATCCTCGAGGATACGGTCGGAGTAGCATCGGTTGGATGTTCGGTGCTGTCTTACGAATATTTCAATTGTGATATGACACAGGCAGCGCATGGCCGGGCTCCCGCTGTAGCGACCGGGATCAAGCGCGTCCTCCCAGACCGATTTGTTTTTACCTACCAGGGGGATGGCGACCTGGCTTCGATTGGGATTGCCGAAGCGGTCCATGCAGCAGCACGGGGGGAAAACATTACCGTCATCTTCGTCAACAACGCGATTTATGGGATGACAGGCGGACAAATGGCGCCGACCACACTGGTTGGCCAGAAAACGGCGACAACTCCATTTGGCCGGAATGCGAGCATTCAGGGACTGCCGATCAGGGTTAGTGAAATGCTGGCAACATTGGATGGCACAGCTTATATCGAAAGGGTTTCCTCGCACGATGTCCCGAATATCCTAAAAGCAAAGAAAGCGATCCGCAAAGCATTCGAAACACAGAAGCAGGGGCTTGGCTTCTCGATGGTCGAGGTACTTTCAAGCTGTCCAACGAACTGGGGGCTGGATCCGAATGAATCACTAGATTGGATCAAGGACAATATGGTGCCTGCTTATCCTCCCGGTGTATATAAGGATGTCCAGAAGGGGGATGTTCGCTGATGGAAGAAATTCTGATTGCCGGCTTTGGCGGCCAGGGGGTCATGTCGATGGGCCAATTGATTGCCTATGCCGGAATGACAGAGGGCAAGTTTGTATCATGGCTTCCTTCTTACGGACCTGAGCAGCGAGGGGGTACCGCAAACTGTGCAGTAGTTGTCAGTGAGCAGCAGGTTGGTTCGCCGCTGGTTTCTAGCCCGACAACAGCCATTGTCCTGAACAATCCTTCTTATGAAAAATTCGAGCCAGTTGTAAGGGCTGGAGGATTACTCATAGTAAACTCCTCATTAATTTCAAAAAGAACGGAAAGAACCGATATCATGGTGTTGAATATCAACGCAACAGAGAAGGCCAATGAACTTGGCAACCCGAAAGTCGCCAATATGATTCTTCTTGGCGCATTTTTAGAAGAAACGGGAATCCTTCCAGATGAATCGATCTTGGAAGCGTTGAAAAAAGTGCTTGCGCCGGAAAAACATTCCCTATTGGATATTAATCGGCGAGCGCTCGAACTCGGGCGTTCATTGACGAAGATAAGTGCCTCTTGATGGATGGCTCGGGATAGAATGATTCTCGTGGGTTAGTCGGTTTTGAGAGGGGAATGAGGTTTTAATTGTAATATGTGCCCGAAAACTGTGCAATCCGCGGATGACGGTCACATAAAAGAGAAATATGTGCCCGAAAACTGTGCAATCCGCGGATAACGGTCACATAAAAGAGAAATATGTGCTCGAAAACTGTGCAGTCCACGGATGACGGTCACATAAAAGAGAAATATGTGCCCGAAAACTGTACAGTCCGCGGATGACGGTCACATAAAAGAGAAATATGTGCTCGAAAACTGTGCAGTCCACGGATAACGGTCACATAAAAGAAGAATATGTGCCCGAAAAGAGAGCGAAGCCAGAATTCCGGTCACAAAAATAGCAGTCACGCTAAAACCTGTTCCCGGAATCGAAAAGCCATCTTAATTTCCGGGCAACACTTACCTGACCGGCAAATAGAATGTCGCAAGTTTAAATTCAAAACCGCTGCCAGTTCTCCACAGGCAGCGGTTTTAACAATGTAAGTTATTCTTCATCTAAAAGTTCGAGAATGAATGGAACGGCTGCCTGGAGTGAAGGGGCTTTTTTGTCTGCACTTGTATCTTCCGAGCCAATAAAGACGGTTTTGCAGCCTGCTTTTTTGCCGGCTTCAATATCGCGTTCGTGGTCGCCAACCATGACGCTTCCTTCCAGGTTGATCTCATGCCTGCTGGCGAGGTCGAGAAGCATGCCGGCGTTCGGTTTTCGGCACTCGCAACCGGCTTTTGGCTTGTGAGGGCAGTAGGCAACCTCCTTGATGTGGCCACCATGTTCCTTAATCATCTCAATCATGGTGTCATGAATTTCGTGTAGACGTTTTTCTTTTAAAAATCCCAGACCGACGCCACCCTGGTTTGTGACAACAAAAATTTCATAACCAGCTTTGCTCAGTTCCGCAACGGCTTCGGCTGCACCTTCAAGGAGGTACAGGTCTTCCGGGGAGTTGACGAATTTTACCCGGTGAGATAGTACTTCATTTAGGACACCGTCCCTGTCCAAGAATATCGCTTTTTTTTTCATTTTGACCCTCCATTGTTCACAAATGTTTTTTCGGCCTTCTGGTGACGGGAAACATAGCTGTTACCGGTAATCCAGAACCGCCATGGATAGTCTCTCGCTTCTCCGGAATTATCGATGCCGATTCTTTTGCCTGATGAAATGCTATCTGGTAAGGACCCCGGTGCGATGTAAAGTGGTTCCTTCGTTAAGTGATGTCCGTAATCTGACATAGTGATCCCGAGCGCTTTTGTCAGCTTCCCTGGACCATTGGTGAGATTGGCTGATTCCGGCATGCCCCGTCGCTTGACCATTAAATCCAGACCTGATAATGGTTCCACTCCACGGATTAACACAGCTTCTGGATTGCCTGCCTTTCCACTGACAACATTGAATAGGGTGTGGGTGTGCATGACATACGTATAGGCCAATCCAGCCCCATGGAACATGATTTCAGTCCTCGGTGTCCTGCGATTATTATAGCTGTGTGCCGCTTGATCCATAGGGCCGATATAGGCTTCCGTCTCGACAATGATGCCGGCGGCTGTCCCTTCTTCGGTTTCTTTTACCAGGATGCAGCCCAGCAGGGAAGCAGCCAAGTCTAGGGTCGGCTGCTGAAAGAAGTCTTTTTCCAGCGGGCTCGAAAAATTGAATTGTTCCTCCATAAAATCTCCTCACTAATTATTTTTACCTTTATACCCTGCAAGAGGGAGAAACAAAAATATCTGGCGGAAAAAATAGCAGTAAAGGCCAAGATGGTTTATAGTAATTTTAAAGCTATTACAGATTTAGTTTTTTAAAAGGGAGTATAGATTATGTGGAAAAAATGGTTAATGATTGGAGTGGCTGCAGCAGTCATCTTCCTTCTTATTCCTTACAGCTTGCCGCTCATTTTTGCCTTCCTGACCGCAGTCATGTTAGAAGGAGCGGTTCAGTGGATCATAAAAAGATTTTCTTTTCAGCGACTCCAAGCTGTGATCGCTGTGTTCCTCGGATTTGTTCTCCTGTTGGGAGTGATTGGATATAATCTTGTCTCAATTATCGCACACCAGGCAGTATCATTATCGGAAAAGACGCCAACCTTTGTAAGGGATATTTACCGGACAGCGATTTTGCCATTAATGCATAAATGGGAATTCTACTCGCAAAATTTCCCGGTGGAAGTAATTACGCAAATTGAGCAAACAATCGAAAAAAATATTAATGCACTCGATTCCTTTCTTCAGCAAGCCGTTGCAGGCATTATCAATTTGCTTGCGGCAATCCCTGGATTCATGATTGAATTCCTTGTATATTTAATTGCGTTATTCTTGTTCAGTCTTGAACTTCCTAAGCTGAAATTGAAACTTGAGTCCCACTTGAAGGAACAGACCCGGCAAAAGGTTTTTCTAGTCGGCAGCCAGTTAAACAAGGCGGGAATCGGATTTTTAAAAGCGCAGATCATCCTGAGTTTTGTCACCTTTGTAATGGCTATGGCTGGCATGAGTATACTTGGGGTGAAGTATACCGGCCTCCTGTCACTGTTAATTGTGGCAGTTGATATCCTGCCGATCCTCGGGACAGGTTCGGTGCTGGTTCCCTGGGCTGTCATCGCGATTCTTCAGGATAATAATTTTCTCGGGATCGGGTTGATCATCCTGTTCTTAGTCATCACGGTTGTCCGGAGGGTGATAGAGCCCAAGATTTATTCTTCCAGCCTTGGGATTTCTCCGCTTGCTTCTTTGATCAGCATGTATATCGGCCTGAAACTGCTGGGGATAGCGGGTATTTTCGCCGGCCCGATCATTGTGATTATCTATGAAACCTTAAGAAAAGCAAATGTGATCAGACTGAATTTCAAGATTTAATGTTTGGGCCGGATTCTTGGATAGCATGATATGATTACGCATAAATTATATTTGTTATCATCAAGGAGGGACTCAAAATGAATGTTGGCCGAGCAAAGGAAATTGTTGAATCAGCTGATTTGATCAATGTGACATATGATGGATCTCCCGTCATTATCCAGCATGTTGACGAGAAAACAAAGATGGCAAGGGTTTATTCAAAATCTGAACCGGAATTGGAAAAAGACGTGCCAGTCCTTAACCTGATAGAAGACTAAAAAACGGGAGATGATTATATCTCCCGTTTTTCCGTATCATATAGTGGCAAATCAATCTTAAATATAGTTCCTTGTTCCAATTTGCTTTTTACCTCGATCCTGCCGTTCATTTCATCAATGATTTTATAAACCACCATCATGCCGAGTCCAGTGCCTTTTTCAGCCTTGGTGGAAAAATAGGGTTCTCCAAGCCTGGATAGCTGCTGCGGGGTCATGCCGCATCCTGTATCTTTTATGGAGATGGTGGCTTGCTTGCCCTCCGTCCTGCAGCCGATCTCAAGATCCCCGCCATTGGGCATAGCTTCTATGCCATTTTTTATGATATTCAATATACACTGATGGAATTTTGAAGCTTCACCGGAAACAAACATTCCCTCCATAAGGTCCCTTTTTATGCTGACCGAGAAATGATTAGCGTAAGGAATGATGAGTTCCATTGCTTTTTCAATCTCTTCCTTCACACAAATTGATGAAGCTATCCCGGATTGCGGTTTGGCAAAACTTAGGTAATCCTTTATGATTGTCTCTGCCCGATCAAGTTCATCGATGGCAGTATTCAGATAATAAAGCCGTTTCTCTTCCTCTATGGAGGGATCCTTCAGCATCTGTAAAAATCCTCTGGTTACGGTCAGCGGATTGCGGACCTCATGACTGACACTAGCAGCCAGCTGAGAAACGACTTCAATTTTATCCGATTTGATTACAGCATTATGTAAAACAAGATTTTGCTTCATAATTTCAATATAGTAAACAATAATAAATATCCCCACTGTCAGAGTTACGCCGTATATGACCATAAACTGAATGTCATTAGGGTCTTTAAACACAGCTGCTTTCATCAGGAAAATGAGGAGGGTATAGGAAATAGCAACAGCCACTACCGTGTAAAGCTTTTTAGCAAGAGGGAAACTCCGGAATTTTAAAGATATGTATGATGTAAAAACGGTAATGGTCAGCATATTGAAAAAATTGACCCATACACCATCGCCGCCAAAGGGAAACCTGGCCAGGGCAACGATTACGAAAAGCAGGATGCTTACAATTGGACCGCCATACAGGCCTCCGACAACTACAGGAATCAACCGTAAGTCAAAAATGAAATCAGGGTTGTTTATCAGCGTAAAAGTCATGCAAAAAACGATCTGGCTTCCTGCCAACAAGACTATCAACAGTTTGTCGAGCCTTTGATATAATGCTTTAAACTTATTGATGATAATGTATTGGAAAACAAAAGTAGTGATCAGGATGAAGATTAGATTCAATACTAGAACTGTTAAAAGGTTCATATTTTAATCCCCAGTCATCAAGTGAGCACAAGCCCCATTTTAAAGACAAATTATTCGGATATATTTCTTTTACTTTAACATAAAAAGCAATAAAGTGAGGATTTTTAATTAGCTTGCTCTATTTTATGTTTAATGGACTTTTAGTGAGAAATTAGGTAAGGATGGTCTTCCCTAAAGATTAAATAGGCTAAATATTGGCTTGGCTGGACTTTTGGAATATATAATACCGTTAAGAGTATGGTTTAGGAGGGCAAGGAAATGTCAAAAAGTGCATTAACACTATTCACTCGTCCCATGTGAACAGACTGCCAGGAGGCGAAGGAGTTTCTTTCGCATAACCAAGTACCTTATGAAGAAATCAATGTGCAGGATGAACCTGAAAAGGAAAAGAAACTTAAAGATATGACTGGGACTGTAATAGTTCCAGCATTCATTTTTACAAACTCAAAGCTATGGTTCTTTAAAAACAAAAAAGTTCTGATCGGATTTGAAAATAACAGGAGCAAAATAGAAAAACTGGTTGAAAATTTGAAGTAGAGGACAGACAGAGATGTAGAGGGTGTTCCCTGGGATTCAGGCGGGCATCCTTTTTTAATTTTTTGCGATGCATGTAACCTATGACACAGTCATAAAGTATACTGTATAAAAATTTAGGAAAAGGAGGAGAAGATTTTAATTCCGAGTTGACTTATCAGAATACATGTATTATATTATTCGAGATTGATAACATAGGAGGGGAAATGAGTGACTACTGGATTAGTGATTTTAAATATTGCAATCATGCTGGGTATTATAGCTATTCTTTTTTACTTGCAAAAAAAGCATGTATCTTTTTCTAAAAGGGTATTCATTGCGCTCGGAATTGGAATTATCTTCGGTTTCGCACTGCAATTAATCTATGGGGCAGGTTCGGAAATCATCACCAAGAGTGCCGACTGGTTTTCTATCGTTGGCAGCGGATATGTGAAATTCCTGCAGATGGTTGTCATGCCGCTCGTGTTCATATCAATTCTTACGGCTTTTACTAAGCTGAAACTGACCAATAATATTGGCAAGATCAGCACGCTGATCCTTGGACTTCTGGTCGGTACCACGGCTGTTGCGGCAGCTGTGGGGATTGCCACGGCTGTCGGCTTCGATCTCGAAGCGGTCCAAATCACGCAGGGAGATGCTGAACAGGCGCGTGCAGCTGCACTGGAGGAGACATATGGCGGGATTGAGGGGCGGACAATGCCGCAGCAAATTCTCGATCTCCTGCCGGCCAATCCATTCCTGGACTTCACAGGAGCAAGGCCAACTTCTACAATATCTGTCGTGATTTTCGCTGCATTCCTGGGGATCGCCTTCCTTGGAGTCAGAAGGAAGTCTCCGGACCAGGCAGAGCTGTTCGCTAAGATAGTGGATGCTTTCTATGCAGTCATCATGAGGGTCGTGACACTGATTCTGAGGCTGACTCCGTATGGTGTTCTTGCGATCATGACCAAGACAGTTGCCTTAAGTGATTTCGATGCAATCCTCAAATTGGGTAAGTTCGTAGCCGCTTCTTATGTCGCGCTTGCCATCATGTTCATCATCCACTTGCTATTATTGACGATTGCTGGATTGAATCCGGTCACTTATGTTAAGAAAGCATTTCCTGTGCTTGCGTTTGCCTTCACTTCAAGGACGAGTGCAGGGGCGCTGCCATTGAATATCAAAACCCAGCGCTCACTTGGTGTTCCAGAGGGAATCGCGAACTTTGCAGGATCGTTTGGCCTATCAATCGGCCAAAACGGCTGTGCCGGAATTTATCCTGCTATGCTGGCAGTCATGATTGCGCCGACAGTAGGAATCGATCCATTGTCACCATCATTCCTGGCGACAGTGATTATAATTGTGGCAATCAGTTCCTTTGGGGTAGCCGGTGTTGGAGGAGGAGCCACATTCGCTGCATTGCTTGTGCTCTCTGCATTGAATCTGCCAGTCGGTCTTGCCGGCTTGCTGATTTCAATTGAGCCATTGATTGATATGGGCCGCACAGCGGTAAATGTCAGCGGATCGATGACATCAGGCATATTGACTAGCAGGATTACAAAAGAAATCGATTCTACTGTCTATACAGATATGAATCAGAAAATTGAAGCGGAAGCTTAATAATGCAAAAAAGCCAGCCAAGTAAGTTTTTGGCTGGCTTTTTTATTGTGATTACATTGCGATCAACGGAAAAGATTTTTAAGTCATCTTTTCACAAAAAAATCAGTAAACGATCCTTCGCTTAATCACGCACAACGATGTCATAAATCCTGCACAGGTTATGGTGAGCAGAGAAAAAATGAATTTTTCCATCCCAATCACCTTCAGTCCTGACAAAACCACTACTCCATCAATTATGAAAATCATGAATCCGACATTAAGAGGGAAAAATTTATGAATCAATTGGGCAAATAAATCCGTTCCTCCGGTGCTCGTTTCATAACGAAGCATCAAGCCGATTCCACAGCCTACCAAAATACCTCCCATGAATGCACTTGGCAAAATGCCTAAGTGTATTGCGCGTTTCACTGGTACGAATAAATCAATGAACAAGCTTGACGCCAACAAACCATACAAGCTATGAAAAAAGTATTTTCGTTCCAGTATCCATGCCAATAAGAATAGAGGTATGCTCAGGAGGATCATCGTGAGACCTGCAGGAAAACCGTAAAAATAATGAATGATCAACCCAATCCCGATCATACCGCCATCCAGGAGATGGTGGGGTACCAAAAATCCATTCACTCCTACTCCAAGCAACAAGCTTCCCACTATCACAGCAAGAATTTTTCCTGTCATCCCTATCACCAGCCTTGTCCGTCTCACCTTATTTTTATTGTGAAAAGACATGCCTTAGAACAGTCGATAAAAAAAGAACCCGCCAATGGCAGGTTCTATCTTCGATTAAATTTGCAAGTTTTTCCTTAGTGAGGCAGGAACGCAAGCTGGTAAAAGAACAAGACTGCGAAAACATAAAGCAGTGGGTGGACCTCACGCCATCTTCCTCTGACAACTTTCAGAAGAGGATAGGAAATGAAGCCAAGTGCGATTCCTGTAGCAATGCTTGATGTTAGCGGCATGCTAAGGATGATCAGAAAAGCTGGGAATGCTTCATCAAGTTCATCCCATGTGATCTTAGAGATGCTTCCCATCATCAGGCTGCCGACAATGATTAATGCCGGAGCAGTTATAGCCGACAATCCGGAAACTGCGCTTACAAGCGGTCCGAAGAAAGCAGCAAGAATGAACAGGCCAGCAACTGTCAGTGAAGTTAGTCCTGTACGTCCGCCTGCTGCCACACCTGAAGACGATTCAATGTAAGCTGTCGTCGGGCTTGTCCCGAACATAGCCCCAGCTGCAGTAGCAATCGAGTCGGACAGCAGTGCTTCCCGGGCGCGCGGCATGGAATTCCCTTTCATCAATCCTGCTTGATGAGCCACACCGATCATTGTACCTGTCGTATCAAAAATAGTCACAAGGATGAACGAAAACACGACAGCATATAAGCTGTTTTGGATTACATCCATCAAAGCTGTCCATGGATTAAGGACAATCATTCCCTCGGGCAGGGAAGGCATCGCCATGAAACCTTCATTAAAGTTCAGTTGTCCAGTGAAAAAGGCAATGAGGGCTGTGGCAACCATTCCAAGGAAAAGTGCACCATTGATGTTCAGTACCATCAAGATAAGCGTAATGGCAAGTCCAACCAAAGCAAGCAGTGCGGAAGGTGAATGAAGATCACCAAGTGCAACCAGGTTTGTCGGATGTGCCGTGATGATCCCTGTCAGGCGCAAGCCGATAAAAGCAATGAACAGGCCGATTCCGGCAGTGATTCCATGCTTGAGGTTGACAGGGATTGCTTCAATCAATTTTTCGCGGAAAGATGTCAGCGAAAGGATAACAAAGATTAAACCTGCGATAAATACAGCCGCGAAAGCCGTTTCATACGTAATATTTTGATGGTTGCCGACAACGGAATAGGCAAAATAAGCATTCAGGCCCATGCCTGGAGCGATGGCAATAGGATAATTAGCAAATAAGGCCATCCATAAAGTACCGATGACTGCAGCGATGATGGTCGCCGTGAAAACCTGTTCAAAGGGAACACCAGCATCAGCAAGTATGATCGGATTGACGACTACGATATAAACCATCGTGAAGAAGGTTGTTAACCCAGCCATCATTTCAGTTTTTATGGTTGTGTTGTTCTCTTTTAATTTAAACATGAGTTCCTCCAAAATACGAACGTTTTTTAGACACAATAAATATAATATTCGTTTTTAGTGAGTTTTACAAGGGTGAATTTAAAGAAATGGAGAGAATTTGTGATAGGGTAATGCAGTAAAAAATGTAAAATGCCCATATTGCTTGTATTGTACCCTTATATAGCCGTTTCCTTTCACTAATGGGCCATAGAGAGGGGGAAGCGTTAAAAAAGAAAAGAATCCTTATGCGTGTGCTGCTATTACACAAAGCCACTTTTCATAAGGGTTTTATTTGGTACAAATAAAAAAAGACCGCAGACAATTGCCTTTTTAGGGTATGTCTGCAGTCTTGCATGGCATCTGCTTATGGTTCAACCTGGTGCTCAATTTAAAATAGTCCCTGGTCAGCCATAATCCGCCAAGGTAAAGGGCAAGTGCAAAATAGGCTGGGAAGAGATGAATAAAATCAAGATAGCCGATATAAAAATGGGTGAGGATTCCTGCTGAAAAAGCCGGGATGCCACCGATCAAAAAAGTTCTCCATACCCAGGCAGCCCCCTCGTGGAATCCCCATAAAGCCAGGGTCAGCACCAATAATCCTACGCTGAAAAGTGAGCTGCCGAAGCCTGCTCGATCATGCGCGATGACCGGGATCAACTTTTCGTTCAATGCATTAAGCTGATCAGGAGTCATGCAAATGTATTGTAGATCGGTATCAACAAATACTGATGTCGTCCCGATAGTGGAAATAATGACTCCTCCCAGGACAAACGAGAAGCCAAGGATCACAAATAATAGCTGTCCAAACAATGCTTTTTTCCAGGCAATATGGTTTGTTCGATTTTTCGAGGATGGCGGCCCATTCGCACCTCGCGTCTTTGTGTAGCCAATTAGATAAACAGGGAGCAGAATCAGCCAAAACAATCCATGCAGCCAGTCGAAGTAACCGAATCCGAGGAATAGCAAAATCCCGAGGAATCCTGTAATTGACCCTATATTAAAAGCTTTCCTCGTCCAATGTATGCCATGACTGATGCCATAGCGGGCAAGCTGCATGTAAATAAACCCGCCGGAAATCATCGTTCCCGCCAGGGTCATCCGGTCATGGGACATGAATTTATACAGGTTAGAGTTATAAGCAATCAATTCAACCCTGCTCATTTGCATAAAAGCTTCATCATAGAAAAGGAGTACCTTCGTCAAACTATAAAAAAGGACAATGGAACCACCAAGTAAAATAAACAGTCCGAAAAGCCAATGCCATGCCCATCCCGGATGATCTTTTTCTTCTTTGCGGGTATCAAGCATCGCTTCCTGGATTCTTTTTGGCAGGCCAGGACCTGATGCGATATAGCCTCCAGACAGAAAGACAAGTTCTGCTCCTGCTCTGAAAAGTTCAAGGGCATCAGCAGGTTCGGCAACTCCTCCCGAAGTCACGACAGGAAGTGCAATTTCTTTTTTTATCATCGATAAAGCACGGGTCATACCGCTGATTTGCTGTAATGCCAGAACCTGTTTGCCTGATCTCAGGGCGCGGTCTTCCTCAATCATGATTCCATGAGCAAAGGCACTGGCTTCCTTAAGTTTCGAAAGAGTTTCCGGAACAACGGTATGTCTGACTGCTATAAGAATTGGTCTGTTATCCAACAAAGCTTTTATTTGTGACAGATTATCCGGGCTTTTTAAGGAGTCGATTTCTATTACAAATGCATCCCCAACTCCTTTGAAATGCCTGGCAATCGTCTCTGGTTCTTCCAGTCGGATCAGAACTGGAACACTTAATTGCTTCTTTTTCAGAGTGTCGATTGTGGCTGCAAGTCCAATCGTCTGCAGGTTTTCTGGCAGGATCAGAGCATCTTCTGATGAATCCAGTGATGCATCGACAACATGATCCCGTGGTAAAACGGTAACAGGGCCAACTTCGATTGTTCCAAACCCAAGCGTTTGGAATGCTTGAGTCCCTGTTAATTTTGGGTCGATTTTTCCGCTTAATCCAACAGGGCTTTCGAATTCAAGTCCAAAAAGATTGCGGGATAATTTTCCTGAAGGACTCATATGGCCGAGAAACTCTATGAATGATTTTCCTCCAGGGATACTGGCAATCGTCGACATTCCCCTGTGAATGAATTCCCTGCCCGCATTTCCGGGAAACCTTGATAACCATGGTTTAAATAGCGTGTGATAGGACCAATCAGGCATAATGTCCTCCTGAATTTCAGACTTTTCTTCTATTTTAACGCAAACGGGCATTTTAGTGGCAGGAGGATTAGGATATTTTCAAGCGTACTTATCGTTGCTTACGAAGACGATTGACCTAAAATAACATTAGAATTGAGTTACAACGAATGCAAAGTTTCTTTAAATGTTCCGCATAAAAACTAAAGCTTCTAGCTAAAATAGTGGAGAAAATGGATTGTGGAGGTAGGGAAATGGATTTGAACCGCGTAAAGCAAATTTTATCGTCATCTGCAGAAATCGATGTCGTCTATAATGGTGCATCTGTCTGGATTGATCATTTAAATGAAGATGGACGGACCGCGACTGTTCATCTGCGGGGACCACTGGAAGAGAGAACAACCGTGGAGATTTCCGAACTGCAGGAAAGGTCATAATGTAAATGGATTACGAGAAAGTTATTTACCGCCGGTATGCAAAAAATTGTACGGCGGTTTTTTACTATGGCACAATGTATATAATACCTATAGTGGTTTATCTGCTAGTGTTTTAAGGTATTTTAAAATCGAAAGGAGAGATGAAGTATGTTCCATCATACAATTGAAGTGGACAAGTCATTGAATGAAGCGGTATCGGCACTTGAAGCAAGCCTGAAAAATGAGAAGTTTGGAGTCCTTTGGTCTCTGAATATGAAGGAAACACTGGCTGGTAAAGGTGTAGAGCTTGACGGAGACTATATTATCCTTGAAGTATGCAATCCACATGAAGCCAAAAGAGTGCTGGAGAAAAATCCGCTCGTGAGTTATTTCCTTCCATGTAAAATTGTTGTTTATAAAGAAAACGGTGCAACCAAGGTGGGGCTTCCGAAACCAACAGAGTTAATTAAACTTGTTGAAAATGAGGACTTGCAAGCCATCGCGTCAGATATTGAGAAAAGGCTGATCGGCGCTATCGACAGCATTAAATAATGACCTAAATAAGAAGCCCAGGGCAGTTGCCCTGGGCTTTTTTCATCAACACAGAAACTCATTAAAAGATAGCATTTAAGATAAAGTACGAGATAGCTGCTACAGTAGCCGAAATTGGCAGGGTAATAACCCATGTAATAATCATGCGCTGTGCTGTAGTCCATTTAACGCCCTTTACCCTATGTGCAGTTCCCACTCCAAGAATGGAAGATGAAATGACATGGGTTGTACTAACTGGCAAGTGGATATAAGTCGCTCCAAATATAATCAGCGCACCTGTCAAATCAGCTGCTACGCCGTTCACTGGACGGATTTTCATGATATTTCCGCCGACTGTCTTAATGATCTTCCAGCCACCGATTGAGGTACCAAGACCCATGGCTAGCGCACAGGAGAACTGTACCCATAGCGGGATATCATTTGTAGTCAGGTAGTTGTTTGCAATCAAGGCCATTGTGATGATACCCATAGCCTTTTGCGCATCATTCGTTCCGTGTGTAAATGACTGCAATGCTGCTGTTGCAACCTGGAAATAACGGAAATTACGGTTCGTCTTTGCAAGATTGTTATTCCTAAACAAGACTTTAAAAATACTATAAACTATAAATCCAATTGCAAAGGCTAAAAGTGGTGAAATAATCAACGCCTGAAGAATTTTCAGGAATCCACCATAATTCAATGCACTAAATCCAGATGCTGCAATCGCCGCACCAGCAATAGAACCGATAATTGCATGCGAAGAACTGCTCGGGATCCCATAGTACCATGTCAACAGATTCCAGAAAATCGCGGCAATCAAAGCAGCTAAAATCACGATTGATCCATTTTCAAGTGTGAAAGGATCAACAATATCCTTTGTAATTGTTTTGGCTACACCAGTAAAAGTCATGGCGCCGACAAAGTTCATGATGGCAGCCAGTAGAATCGCATGGCGAGGCTTAAGGGCTTTCGTTGATACGGAAGTGGCGATCGCATTTGCTGTGTCGTGAAAACCATTGATGAAGTCAAATGCAAGAGCCCCGATAACAATCAATACTGTTACTATAAAAACTACATCCATTTTTCAGGCTCCTTACGCGTTTTTCATAACGATGCTTTCAAGAGTGTTTGCAACATCCTGACAGCTGTCTGCGATCTCTTCAAGGCCTTCATATATTTCCTTGTACTGAATGATTCTGATTGGATCTTTTTCCACCGAGAATAGGTGTTTAATGGACTGGCGAAGGACGCCGTCACATTTTGATTCAAGATCCTTAATGCGAATGGCATGTTCTCTTATTTGTTTAAGTTTTTTTGTTGTCAACAGCTGAACGGCTTGTTCAATTTCAAATGCAGCACTCTTGATGGCTGCTACGAACTGCATCATGAATTCATCTGCTTTCGTGATCGAATACATATCAAACAGGTTCGCGCATTGTTCCATCCCATCAAGAACATCATCCATTGACATAGAGAGGGCAAGAATGTCTTCTCTTTCGATAGGAGTGATGAACGCATTATTCAGTTCCATGATGACTTCATGGATGTAATTATCACCTTTCGTCTCCATATCCTTCATTTTTTCAGTGAAGATTTTTAGATCGCTGGCATTGTTGAGTTTATAATCAGCAAAATATTCACTGCTTTCTTTCAGATTCACGGAAATATCCGTAAGCAAGATTGCAAACTTGTCCTTTTTTCTGAAAACCATTATGGTCCCCCCACTATTATCCAAAATAAATTTTTGAAGCGAAATCTATTTTAGCTTAAAGATGTCGAAATAAGAAGATGTTTGCGAAAAAATTACATGAATTTAATAAAGAACATGTTTCTTTTTTTACAATCTTAACAAAGGATTAATGATGATTTCCTTGTTTAATCATCCTCTAAACATTTTTTCAGGGGGAAAAGCCCATTTTTCAAAAGTGATTTGTCCGGCTGTTTAGGACAAATTTTAGCCGGGAAATTAGATATTGAGAGAAGATGAAGATTTCGGCCATTGAGCCGTTTATATAGATTTAGCGGCTGCTTTTCGGCAGCCGCTTTGATTTGTAATCCATTTTGATGAGGGATAAAATGGATAAAAAGGAGGGGGTTTCATGAAGAGCATTTTTGACAAAGTCAAATTACATAATGGAGTGGAAATGCCTGTACTGGGTCTTGGTGTATACAAAGTAGAGGAAGGGACACAAATCGAAGAAACGATTCATTCAGCACTGGATTACGGATACCGGCTGATTGATACAGCTTCTTTTTACCAAAATGAAGACGGTGTAGGAAGAGCCATCCGGAACAGCAGCATCCCAAGAGAAGAATTGTTCATTACCACGAAGGTCTGGAATTCTGAACAGGGATATGACAATACGTTGCGAGCATTTGATGAAAGTATGGAGAGGCTGGGCCTGGAGTATCTGGATTTGTATCTGGTACACTGGCCAGTAAAAGGAATGTATTTGCAAACATGGCGTGCGCTCGAAAAACTTTATAAGGAGGGCAGGGTAAAGGCTATTGGTGTCAGCAATTTTAAGATACATCATTTGCAGGATCTCCTAAGCCACTGTGTTGAAAGGCCAGTAATCAATCAAGTTGAGCTTCATCCACTGCTGGCGCAGACGGAACTTCGGAATTTCTGCCGTCAAAATGAAATTAAGGTGGAAGCATGGTCGCCATTATCCAGGGGAAGATTCCTGGATGAACCTGTATTGGGAAGCATCTCCGACCGTCATGGAAAGACCCCCGCTCAGGTTATTTTAAGGTGGCACCTGCAGCATGAAATTATTCCGATCCCCAAATCGGTCACGACGTCAAGGCTGAAAGAAAATGCGGAGGTATTCGATTTCAAGCTTAGTCAACAAGAAATGGCAGAGATTGATGGCCTCAACAAAGATCAGCGGTTTGGAGCTGATCCTGACCACATCGATTTTTAATATAAGCTAAAAGCGGACTGAATTTTTATCAGTCCGTTTTTTATTTTCTAAAATGGATACACTAAAAACAGAGATAAAACCCAACGAAAAGTTTTAAATAGGATTTGGAAATTGAAGGTTTTAAAACAATCGGAGGGTGGTAATGTAGGTGTACAAGCAGAAGACAACATGATTCAACATCTTAGATTTACTGCTTGTCTGCTGCAGAATCTCATGTTTAACATCACTGTTAAAGAGGTAAAATAAAATTAGAGCAAGCTGGTAAGCTCCCGGGAAGCAATCTTCACCAGCACAGCCTGATTTTAAAAACACTGCAGCATGAAAAATGGGTGCATGAACACCTGGCACTACTACTTTACATTACATTCACATCATAAGGAGGAAGAACAATTATGTTAAGTTTTCTTTGGGCATTAATTATCGGTGGTATTATTGGATGGATAGCAGGACTAATCCTTGGAAGAGATATTCCAGGCGGAGTCATTGGTAACATCATCGCAGGTTTTGTAGGTGCTTGGATTGGACAAGCAATCCTGGGTGACTGGGGACCTGTAGTAGCTGACTTTGCGATTGTTCCAGCGTTGATCGGTGCCATCGCACTAGTATTCATCGTCAGCCTTGTAATGAAGAGCATGCGCAGAGCTGACTAATAAAAGGTAAATGAGCCCTTCCGAAATCGGAAGGGCTTTTTTGTGTGGAGTAGGTAGCGATCAAAGTCGTTCTTTGTTGCCACCAAAATATCAAATTTCATATGGATCAATATTAATAAAAATCGGTTCCTCGTCGATAAAAGGAGCATGACATATTATTTTTTCCTGTGTAAACGGGTGGGTGAATTCCATCTTTACTGCATGCAGCGCCTGCCGGTGGAAGGCATCACTTCCCCCATACAGCTCGTCTCCAGCCAGCGGGTGTCCAATGGAGCTGAAGTGGACACGGATTTGATGGGTTCGGCCTGTATCCAATGAACACTGGATGAGGGTAAGGTCTCTCTGTTTAAGTTTTTCCAAAACTTTATAATGGGTAATCGCTTGCTGGCCTGTATCGGATACACGCCTTCTAGTTGGGTGGTGGCGGTCTCGCCCAATTGGTTTATCAATTGTTCCTTTTTTCTGCCTGATGATTCCATCTGCCAGTGCCAAATAGGTTCTTTTGATTGAATGTTCCTCAAGCATCTTATCAAGGATGGCGGCAATCAGGGGATTTTTCGCAAAAAGGACAGCACCAGTGGTATCCCTGTCAAGTCT
This sequence comes from Cytobacillus oceanisediminis 2691, assembly GCF_007678455.1. Lineage (GTDB taxonomy): Bacteria > Bacillota > Bacilli > Bacillales > Cytobacillaceae > Mesobacillus > Mesobacillus oceanisediminis_A. Next base: position 43,798 of record NZ_VEEP01000001.1, read on the forward strand.
ATGAATATGGCGCGGTCGGTTGACCTCGCCACTTGCCTGCATATGGAATGCAGCAGCGTTAGCAAGTGTGCCGGTCTGACCATCTGCATTTGGATGGGTGTCCATTCCCGCGGGCTTATTGAAGACAATTAGGTGATCATCTTCATAAATGATGTCAACATTCAAATACTGGGGGATGAAAGTCGATTCTTCCTCAGTAAAAAGCTTGAGGCTTAGTCGCTCATTCTTACTCAGAGGGAGTGTCCAATCAGGCACCTGTCCATTTAGTAAGACGCTCTTTTCCATCCGGAAGGTATGGACCAGCTTTTTCGGTGCCTTCCAAAAGTCCTTGAAAAGAGTTTCGAGTGTGTATTTTTCCCATTCTCCGGGAACCGTGATTTCAAACCAGTTGCCTTTATTGTTTGTCTGAATCATCATAATCTCCTTATTTGTGTATGTAAAATAAGATTCCATTTTACCTTAGGTTTTGTCAACTTTTACCGCCTGCATGGGCATAATTACCACCCAGTTAATTGGAATGGATATGTTATTCTAGGAATATATATTACGATTAGATTACAAAGGGTTAAAAAGGTGGGTCGATCATTGAAAATTGTTTATGCGTCTACACCCGGACAGGAAGAAAAAGTGGTAGAGCTTGCGAATTATTTTTACTCTGATATTTTTCCATTATACTTCACGGATGAAGACATACATGAATTCGAAAGGCTGGAAGTGTTACATACAAGGCCGGAACAGTTCGAGAGATTCAGTACACTCGGAGACGCTTTCCAGGTCATTACAAGTATGCAGACGTTGATCTCGATCCTGGAGTCTGGCCATATTCCCGAAAAATATCAGTCCATGTTCCGTAAAAATGTCCAGATCTTGACGGACTACGGAATTTGCTTCCCTTTCAATTACAGTCAGTTCTCTGAATCAAAACATGTCCATCTAGAGTATATCAGTACTTATGCCAAAGCTGCCAACAGACTCTTGTTATAAGAAGAAAACGCCTGCGAATCGCAGGCGTTTTTCGTTATTTCAGAGTGTACTCATTGAACCAATCTTTAAAAGTGGCTTCTTCCTGATAGCCGACGATCCGGTTAACTTCTTTTCCATCCTTGTATTGGACAATGGTTGGAGTCGATTCGATTCCGTAATCATTCCAGCCTTGTTCGAATTCGAGAAGGTTGTATTGTACTAAATCAACATCCATATCCTTTGCCAGAGGTGCGACCACTGGTGTTGTACGGACGCAGTGAGGGCATGTTGGGCTGAAAAAATAAACCGTAACATCTTCTCCAGCTTCAAGCTTCTTATCAAGTTCATCAGGCAGGATGATGTTTTGATAATTTGGGTCATCCAGCTGTTTGACGGTTTCGGGATGAAGCGTATCCTTGCCATATGGATTGCCTTCAGATTTTTCCTCATTTTGCGCTTTATTGACAAAGAATAAAGCTGCGAACAATCCTATGATAATAACCAAAAAAATGATAACCTTTTTCAACTTAAGCTTCCTCCTTCGATTTCTTCCAAATAACCAGGCTTACAGAAAAAATAATGATGAATGCGGTCAAAGCCAGGAATGGGATGGTGATAAAACCCAACCAGTTGATGTACTGGCCTGTACAAGGCACTCTTCCGCAGGTAACAGCATTATCCGCCATGAATGGAACTTTTTGCATTGAATAATGGTAAAGCGATATCAGTCCTCCGACAGCGGCCATGATCATTGTATAAAAAGAGATCTTATAATCCTTCTTCACAACAGCTATCCCAAGAATCAAGGCAAAAGGATACATCAGGATCCTCTGGTACCAGCATAGCAGGCAGGGCTCATACTGACGGATTTCCGAAAAATATAGACTGCCAAACATCGCAATGATGGATGTGGCCCATGCTGTAAATAATAAGGTTTCCCTTGAATCTTTTTTAGGCTTTTCCAAGCTAATCTCCCCTAAGCTATGTAATTTCTATTTAAACATTCTCTATAAAAGAAACAACTATCTCTCATTACATCTTAAGGAATGTAATAAAATATTTCAATTAACATTATGTGAAATAATTTTTCCCAATAGATCAGGAGAAGCTACATATAGAGTATTATATTTTGTTGATTGCGGGTATAGGGATATGATGAAGTGATTTTTTACATATATGCAAGACGATTAAGAAAGGGTGCATCAATATATGACTGAACTGGATTTGTCCAAATTTGAAAAAAGAATGATTATCCGTAATACAAAGCAAGAGGATATTGAAGAAATCATTAAAATGCAAAATAGCTGCTTTCCTGGGATGGACCCCTGGAAACGTGAGCAGCTGGAAAGCCATCTTGAAATTTTCCCTGAAGGCCAGTTCGTGGCGGAATATGACGGAAAGGTGGTCGGGTCGTGTTCCAGCCTGATCATCAACTTCGACGAATACGATGACCGCCACAGTTGGGACGACATCACGGATGAAGGGTATATCACCAACCATAACCCCGATGGCTATAATTTGTATGGAATTGAGGTAATGACCCATCCTGAATTCAGGAGGATGAAGGTGGGCTACCGTCTGTATGAGGCAAGAAAAGACCTCGCGCGGCAGATGAACCTGAAGAGTATCATCATCGGCGGCAGAATCCCGAATTACCATCTGCATGCGGAAGAAATGTCACCTCGGGAATATGTTAGGCAGGTCGCATCGCATAAAATTTATGATCCTGTTCTCTCATTCCAGCTAAGGAATGACTTCATATTAATGAGGATCAATCCGAATTATTTGCCTGACGATCTTCAGTCAAACAAATATGCAACATTGATGGAATGGAATAATGTCGACTACCATCCGAAATCGAAGCGCTTTTTTAAAACAAGCAACCCGGTCCGCATTTGCGTGGTCCAATATATGATGAGGCAAATTTCATCCTTCGATGACTTTGCACACCAGGTTGAATACTTTACCGATGTCGCTTCCGATGCCGGTTCGGATTTTGCGGTGTTCCCGGAACTCTTTACAACACAGCTCATGTCATTCATGAATGAAAAATCACCGTCGCTCGCTGTCCGCAAAGTGGCGGAATTCACGGAACAATATATTGAACTTTTTACAGATCTGGCGGTACGGTACAATGTCAATATCATTGGAGGCTCCCATTTTGTAAAAGAAGAAGATGAGGAAATTTATAATATTTCCTATCTGTTCCGCCGCGATGGAACAATCGACAAGCAGTATAAGCTCCATATTACGCCGAATGAACGAAGATGGTGGGGCATCAGCCGTGGTGATGAGTTGAAAGTCTTCGATACAGACTGCGGCAAAATCGCAATCCAGATCTGTTATGATATCGAGTTTCCTGAGCTGGCAAGGATCGCCACCGATATGGGGGCCAAAATTATCTTCACTCCATTCTGTACAGAAGATCGCCAGGGATACCTTCGTGTCCGTTACTGTGCCCAGGCCAGAGCGGTCGAAAACCAGGTCTACACAGTCATTTCCGGAACTGTCGGGAACCTGCCGCAAACAGAAAACATGGATATCCAATATGCCCAATCCGGGATTTTTGCGCCATCCGACTTTGAATTTGCAAGGGACGGGATCGTCGGCGAAACGAACCCGAACATCGAAATGGTGATGATTGGGGATGTCGACCTCGAAATCCTCCGCCGCCAGCGCCAGGACGGAACAGTAAGGCAGCTGAAAGACCGCAGGCACGATATATACAGGATTAAATATAAGAAGTAGAAGCTGGCCATGCTGCAGCACCTGGGGAAAAACACATAATTCCTCAGGTGCTTTTCCATGGGATTGGGGCAGTATCCCGGTAATCATCCTTTATTTGCATTTTACACCTTGGAAAATCAAGTAACTGGGAGTCACCAATAAAGCGTCTTGGTGCTCTGAAAAGCCAGAAACAAGAAAAATAGGTCACCAATAGAGCGGATTGGTGACCTGAAATCCAGAAACTGAAAAAATAGGTCACCAATAAGCGGTCTTGGTGTCTGGATTTCTCAGGCCATCAATAAGGGTTCTTGATGTCTTAAAAATCCAGAAACTAGAAAAACAGGTCTCCAATACGCACTATTGGAGCAACAGAAATCCAAAATATGGATAATCAGGTCACCAATACGCCCTATTGGAGCACCGAAACTCCATAAAATGGATAATCGCATTACCAATAAGCCCTATTGGATCAACGAATCTCCATAAAATGGAAAATCGTGTCACCAATAAACCCTATTGGAGCAACGAAATCCATAATATGGATAATAGTGTCACCAATACGCCCTATTGGAGCACCGAAACTCCATAAAATGGATAATCGCATTACCAATACGCTCTTTTGGAGCACCGAAACTCCATAAAATGGATAATCGCATTACCAATAAGCCCTATTGGATCAACGAATCTCCATAAAATGGAAAATCGTGTCACCAATAAACCCTATTGGAGCAACAAAATCCATAATATGGATAATAGTGTCACCAATACGCCCTATTGGAGCACCGAAACTCCATAAAATGGATAATCGCATTACCAATACGCTCTTTTGGAGCACCGAAACTCCATAAAATGGATAATCGCATTACCAATACGCCCTATTGGAGCAACTAAAATCCATTATATGGATAATAATGTCACCAATAAGCCCTATTGGATCAACGAACCTCCATAAAATGGATAATCGTGTCACCAATAACGGTGCTCTAAAATCCCAGTAACAGAAAAAACGTATCACCAATATAACGTCTAGGAAACCTGAATACAGAAAACAGAACGAGATCGCCTATATCCAAGTGGAATTCTAAGAAATAATTCCAAAACAATTTAACAAGTTGTCACAAAAGTTATCTAAGATGCCCTATCTTGTTTTATAATTAGCTGTAAGATTTAAATCTTATTTTTTCGGGAGGTCATTCGATGGATTGGAAGATGAATGCTGACAAGTGGCTTGGTTTTGCTGGATTGGATCCGGAGCTTAAAACCGAACTTGATTCATTAAAGAAAAACGAGAAGCATTTAGAGGAAGTATTTTATAAAAATCTTGAGTTTGGGACTGGCGGTATGCGCGGGGAAATTGGGGCCGGGACCAATCGTATGAACATATACACTGTGCGCAAAGCGTCGGCTGGACTGGCGGCATACATAGAAGAACATGGGGCTGAGGCGAAGCAGCGCGGTGTCGCGATCGCTTATGATTCCCGCCATAAATCACCGGAATTCGCGATGGAAGCTGCAAAGACTTTAGCTACGCGCGGTATCCAGACATATGTATTTGAAGAGTTGAGACCGACTCCGGAGCTGTCTTTTGCTGTCCGATACTTGCATGCATACGCAGGAATTGTGATTACAGCTAGCCATAATCCGCCTGAATACAATGGATATAAGGTCTATGGTCCGGACGGTGGGCAGCTGCCGCCTGACAGTGCTGACGAAGTCATTGGCAAAGTGAATGAAATTGAAAATGAATTGTCAATCGAGGTACTGGATGAGCAGGAGCTGAAGGAAAAGGGCTTGATCAAGATGATTGGGCCAGAAGTGGACAGGGCTTATCTAGAAAAGCTGATGACCATTTCCGAAAATCCTACATTATCGGATGAAACCAATATAAAAGTGGTTTTCACCCCATTGCATGGAACCGCCAATATGCCGGTGCGAAATATACTGACGAATCTTAAGTACCAGAATGTAGTAGTGGTAAAGGAGCAGGAGCTTCCAGATCCTGAATTTTCGACAGTGAAAAGTCCGAATCCTGAAGAGCATGCAGCATTTGAACTGGCAATCCGTGAAGGGAAGAAAATCGATGCTGATGTGCTGATCGCAACCGATCCTGATGCTGACCGCCTTGGAATTGCTGTCAAAGATGCTGACGGCGAGTATACTGTGCTCACAGGGAATCAGACAGGAGCCTTGCTGCTGCACTATATTCTTACACAGAAAAAGGAAAAAGGTACTCTCCAGGCCAATGGAATCGTGTTAAAAACAATCGTGACGTCCGAACTTGGACGTGAAATTGCTTCATCTTTCGGACTTGAAACCCTCGATGTCCTTACTGGCTTCAAGTTCATTGCTGAAAAAATCAAACAATATGAAGAGACGGGAGAATATAAGTTCCTGTTCGGATATGAAGAAAGCTACGGATATCTGATCGGTGACTTTGCCCGTGATAAAGACGCCGTCCAGGCTGCAATGCTGGCGGTTGAAGTGTGTGCGTATTATAAAAAGAAGGGTATGTCTTTGTACGATGCGCTGTTAAGTGTTTTCGAAGAGTATGGTTTTTATCAGGAAGGGCTTCGTTCCCTTACGCTAAAAGGCAAAGAAGGAGCCGAGCTGATCCAGAAAACACTTGGGGTCTTCCGCCAGGAACCGCTTAAGAATCTGGGTGAATTGAAAGTAACGGCAGTGGAAGATTATTTAACAGGTGTAAGAGTGAATGAAAATAACGAGGAAGAAAAGATCCAGCTTCCTTCTTCAAACGTCATCAAATACTATCTTGAGGATGGCACTTGGATGTGCCTTCGCCCATCTGGAACTGAGCCGAAAATCAAGTTCTATTTTGGTGTGAATGACAAGAGTCTTGCAGAAAGCAAGCAGAAGCTCCAAAAAATCGAACAGGATTTCATGCAGGTTGTAGAAGAGAAAATGGAAGCAGCAAAAACCAGGAAGTAAGGGAGTACGGAATCCGGGTTGGCACGATCAACCCGGGAATGGTTGACACCTATTTCGCAGACTCCAAACAGGATATTCCTGAAAAAAACGACTGGCTGAAAGTGGAGGACATTGCCAATGCTGTCGTCTATATGGCTTCAGCACCGAAGCATATGCTGATCGATGAAATCGTCATCCATCTACTGGTACAGAATTATCCGATTGCTTAAAATTAAAACCAATCCGAAGAGAGGAGTCTCTCTTCGGATTTTTTTGCTTTTACGACTTTTGTCTGAGTGAGTTTCAGACTTTTTTAGAAAGCGCCATTTTCCGAATAGAGATATAATAAATAGAAACGGGGGGATTTGCATGTCAGGAAATAAAGCTGATTCTAATGTCGGCATTCTGAAGGAAATTGCAGAAGTACTGAACGAGGGGACAGAGCTTAATCGTGTCCTGGCGGAGGTTCTAAGCAGGCTTTTACATATTACCGGCTTGGAGACGGGCTGGATATTTCTAATTGACGGACAGGGTGAATATCAGCTGGCTGCAAAGTCCAACCTGCCGCCTGCATTATCCCGGAATGATTTCATGCCAATGTGCGAGGGCGGCTGCTGGTGTGTGGACCGCTATAATGATGGAAGACTGAATAAAGCAACGAATATATTTGAATGTAAAAGGCTTGAAGATGCGATCAATAATAAAACAGGCGATACGAATGGATTGACGCATCATGCGACGGTTCCATTGCGGGCGGGAGATGAGAAGTTCGGGGTTATGAACGTCGGCTCGCCTCATAAAACACATTTTAAAAAAGAAGAGCTTGCCTTGCTTGAAGCGGTCGCATTCCAAATCGGTACTGCCATAAAACGAATAAAACTTGCTCAGCAGGAGCAGGAGCTTGCGCTGGCAGCTGAGCGTAACCGGCTGGCAAGGGATCTGCATGATTCGGTGAACCAGCTTCTTTTTTCTTTAAGCCTGACGGCAAGGGCTGGCATTGAAATGGCGGGTACCACCGAACTGAAAGAGACTTTTTCATACATACAGGACCTGGCTCAGGAAGCACAGGGGGAAATGCGGGCGCTGATCTGGCAACTGCGTCCCCGCGGCCTAGAGAACGGAATCATATGCGCGCTAGCCGGTTATGCAGAGATGCTGGATTTAAGTTTGGACACAACAGTATCGGGAGTTGCAAGTCTGCCAGGAAAAGTGGAAGAAGCACTCTGGAGAATTGGTCAGGAAGCCTTGGCCAACTGCAAAAAACATGCTGGGACTAATCAAGTTGAATTGTCGCTTAACACGGCAACCGAACTGGTGGAAATGAGGATCAAGGATGATGGATGCGGTTTTAATTTCGATCCGGAAAAAGAGCTGCCTTCACTTGGTTTGAAAAGTATGCAAACTCGTGCTTCTTCACTTGGAGGCCTGGTTGAAATCAAAAGTAAACATGGGGAAGGAACCTCTGTTATCATAAGGATTCCTATTTAAAAGGAGGAACCGTGAATGGCAATTAAAGTGCTGATTGCAGATGACCATCATGTCGTCAGGAGAGGCCTGGCTTTCTTCCTAAGGACACAGGAGCAGCTTGAAATCATTGGGGAGGCAGGTAATGGGAAGGAAGCAGTTGAGCTTGCGGAGAAACTGAATCCTGATATTATCCTAATGGATTTAATCATGCCTGAACTGAACGGTATTGAGGCGACAAAAATCATTAAAGCAAAAAATCCTGATATTAAGATCATGATGCTGACCAGCTATTCCGACCAGGAACATGTCATACCTGCAATCGAGGCTGGAGCATCGGGATATCAGCTAAAAGACATTCAGCCGGATGAACTCGTCAAGTCGATCATCAGGATGGTGGAAGGCGAAAGCCAGCTGCATCCAAAAGCAACTTCACTCGTTTTGAAGCATCTTTCCGGCAATAACCGAACTATTAGAAGACCGCTTGATGAGCTGACCAAACGGGAGCTTGAGGTGCTGAAGGAAATAGCCAGCGGAAAAAGCAACAAAGAAATCGCAGCTGCCTTATATATTACAGAAAAAACTGTAAAGACCCATGTATCCAATGTCCTGGCAAAATTGGAACTGGCAGACCGTACCCAGGCGGCTTTGTATGCAGTCAGGAATCGCCTTGTGGATCAGGAACCTCCTTCGGCCTAGCAGAAACTTCCTGATGGATAACAGCATAAAAAAGAACAAACACGGCACCTTAATATAGGTGGCCGTGTTATTTTTTGGTGGAATTCTCAGTTTAAATCGAGCCGGTTACAGCGGTTTCCAGGCAGTCGTCGCCGGCGGCTTCATTTGCGTGGTCGATGTATCTTAGCAGTGAATACAGGCTTTTTTCAATGACGGTATAATCTTTTTCAAAGTTATAAGCGTGGAGAAAATGCTCAATTTTCTTAGCCAGGAATTGATCCTCGGTCCTGACCATCAGGATGAGCAGGTTATCCCATTGGGACCGATGCGTGTAATATAGTGCGCGGTCATAATCCGTTTTGTTCATTGTCAATCCTCCTTATGAGGAGTTGATAATATTATATGGAGTTGAGTGCGGAACTTCCTCAGAAAATGTTGGACGCCTTTGTTTACAGGGTTTTTTAATATTTACCTGTATATTCGGCCATTAGATGAACTCTGGGTACTTAAGGGAAAAAAACAGCGAAAAGGGGCGTTATAAATGAAAAAGTTTCTTTTATCATTAACAGTAACCATGCTTATGTCCATCGGCTCCCTAAGTATAGATAGTGGTGCGCAAAGGCCTGATTATGAAAAATATGGCCGGATCGCTACCGCCGTGATCAAAGAAGATTTTCCCGGTGAGGAGGTCCAGGATTATAAGTATATGGGCCGAAAGCAAATTGATGATCGGCAGGTGCTGGACTCCTTCCAGTACAAAGTAAATGTAAACGGGAAACCAGTTTTTATGACCGTACAAATCACACATGATTTGAAAAACAACCGATTAGTAAGCCTTAGCGTAACTGAACAGCAACAGCAGTAAAGTTTTTAACCTGTTCATCTTTCTCCTTTTTTTCTCATACATTGTTGTAAGAGGTGAAAGGGGGAGAGATGGTGTCGGAAGAACAGAAGTCTCTAGAATATGCCATTTCTGAAATTACTGAGATTGCAAAGGGATTTGGGCTGGATTTTTATCCGATGCGATATGAAATTTGTCCTGCCGAAATCATCTATACATTTGGGGCATACGGGATGCCAACGAGATTTTCACATTGGAGCTTCGGAAAACAGTTCCATAAAATGAAGCTTCATTATGATTTGGGGCTATCGAAGATTTATGAATTGGTAATCAATTCGAATCCCTGTTATGCTTTCCTGCTTGATTCGAATTCGCTGATCCAGAACAAATTAATTGTTGCCCATGTACTCGCTCATTGCGATTTTTTCAAAAATAATGTACGTTTCCAGAATACGAAAAGGGATATGGTTGAGAGCATGGCAGCGACCGCGGAACGGATCCGCAAATATGAAATCGAGCATGGGAAACAAGCAGTTGAGTCATTTCTGGATGCTGTATTGGCGATTGAAGAGCATATCGATCCTTCATTAATGAGGCCAAAGCTCGCATGGTCAATCGAAGACGATGACGGTGATGATGAACCAGTAACTGCAGCCAGTCCATATGATGATCTTTGGGATCTTGATACAAAAAATGCACAGCCCAAAGAAGCTAACAAGAAAAAGAAATTCCCGCCAAGGCCGGAGAAAGATCTTCTTTTATTCATCGAAAGCTACAGCCGGGAGTTGGCTGACTGGCAAAGGGATATCCTGACGATGATGCGTGAGGAAATGCTCTATTTTTGGCCGCAGCTGGAGACGAAAATCATGAACGAGGGATGGGCATCTTACTGGCACCAACGGATTCTCCGAGAGATGGACCTGACCAGCGGGGAGTCAATCGAGTTCGCCAAATTGAATGCTGGTGTTGTTCAGCCATCGAAGACAGGAATCAACCCATATTATCTTGGTATTAAAATGTTTGAAGATATAGAAGAGCGGTATGATAATCCAACTGAGGAAATGAAACGACGAGGTGTCAAACCAGGATCAGGAAGGGAAAAAATGTTCGAAGTCCGTGAGATTGAATCGGATATATCATTTTTACGCAATTACCTGACCAAGGATCTTGTCATGCGAGAGGATATGTATCTTTTCCAAAAGCAGGGCAGGGAATACAAAGTCGTAGACAAAGCCTGGGAACAAGTCCGTGACCAGCTTGTAGGGATGAGAGTGAATGGCGGGTTCCCTTATCTGACTGTGACAGATGGTGATTACCTTAAAAACGGTGAGCTATATATAACGCATGGCTTCGAAGGAATAGAATTGGACATTAAATACCTTGAAAAAGTTCTCCCGTATATCCATCAGCTATGGGGCCGAAAGTGTCATATTGAAACGATTGTCGAAGGCAGGGCCATGCTTTACACGTATGATGGAAAAGGGGTCCACCGCAAATATTTATAAGTCCAGGACAGAACCGCTGATACCAGCGGTTTTTTTATGTGTAAAAAACATAATAATAAGGTAAATAAAATAGACAAGCTTATTGTTGAACCAATTTTGCAATTGAGTCATAATAATATATATGAGCATATATTCATATATGTAAAGGAGGGTCTGACAAATGGGTCATAATCATTCGCATGGTCACAGTCATGGCCATAGTCATTCAAACAATAAAAAGGCATTGTTCTGGTCTTTCCTTTTAATCTCAGCGTTCATGATTGTAGAAGTAATCGGAGGCATCCTTACAAACAGTCTGGCACTTCTTTCCGATGCCGGCCACATGCTTTCTGATGCGGCAGCACTTGGGTTAAGTTTATTTGCGATGAAGCTTGGTGAAAAAAAAGCTACACACTCCAAGACATACGGATTCAAACGTTTTGAAATTATCGCAGCTGCCCTCAACGGTCTGACTTTGATCATCATCTCGGTTTATATCTTTGTCGAAGCATACCATCGCCTGGCCAATCCTCCTGAAGTGCAGAGTCTGGGAATGCTGACCATTTCTGTTATTGGTTTGCTGGTCAATATTGTTGCGGCATGGATTTTAATGCGTGGTGACAAAGATGAGAATTTGAACATCAGGAGTGCTTTTCTTCATGTAATAGGTGACATGCTAGGCTCAGTTGGCGCAATCGTTGCAGCATTGCTCATCTACTTTTTTGGCTGGGGACTTGCGGATCCAATCGCAAGTGTCGCAGTAGCGATCCTGATCATCATCAGCGGCTTCAGGGTTACGAAGGATAGCTTTCATGTACTGATGGAAGGCACCCCAGAACAGATTAAAGTGCATGAAGTGAAAGAAGAAATCATGAAGATTCCAGAAGTAAAGGATGTGCACGATGTCCATGTTTGGTCGATCACATCAGGGGTTTTCATGCTTAGCGGCCATATTGCCGTCAAAGGGGAAGGAGCACATGACCGTGTACTCAAGGCAGCGCAGACACTTCTGCATGACCGTTTTAGCATCGACCATAGCACACTTCAGGTCGAAGCGGAGGAACACGGATGTCCATGTGCGCATGGGCCTTGTAATTAGACTTTTTAAAAAAATGCCAGCCAATCAACTTCAATGATGGCTGGCATGTTCTATGCTTTGCTGCAGCAGGTCAATGACATGTTCGTCGTCATGGGTGTAATAAAGGGTTGTACCCTCTCTCCTGAATTTGACGAGCCTGAGGTTTTTTAAAAAACGCAATTGATGTGAGACAGTTGATTGCAGTAATGACAGTTTTTCGGCAATTTCATTGACTGAATGTTCTCCCTGGAACAGCAGGTGAAGAATCCTCAGACGAGTCGGATCGGATAAGGCCTTGAATGTTTGCGACACCATGAATAGAGTTTCCTCATCCAGTTCAGCAGTTTCCTTTTTCTTTCCTTCCACTTGCATCAGCCTCCCACCTTCATTATACCGTATCCAGGGGCTGATGGAATCGCGGCAGTTAAAATCTGCTTTAGCTCTTCTGCTGGATAAAGAATCCATCAGACTCGGACCATTCAGCGAAATAGACCTCATCCAGCTTTTGTATTCCTTCCTCAGTCAGTTTTTGATTGAGCCATTTCTCATCCTTCCCAATATTTCTAAGACCTTTCAATACTGGCTTTCCTTCATCAACGACAGTTTCAGCGATTTCCGTTCTCGGAGCGTGTACATCAAGCCCTGCGTATGTCGGGGGTTGTGCTTGAGGCTTTAACAGGACGCTGATGTTTCCACTTGTTTCGAGTATGACATCCTTCACATCATTCATTGAAAAAACGCCTTTAAGCCGTAACAGGGATTTTAATTGCTCCATTTCAAGCTCAGCATTATTCAGGTTTTTAATCTGGATATCCCCATTCTTGACAAGAGATTCTGCCTGTCCTTTCAGGATTGGCCGAAGTTTATCAGATTTCTGGGTTGTTTTTTCAACAACGAAAATTAACAGTCCCCAGACACCAATTCCGAAAAGCATTTCCCAGATCGTAGAAAATGACTTTTTAAACAGGTTCTCCTCGACCAACCCGCCTAAAACGACTGCATAGACAAAATCGAAAGGGGTGACCTGAGACATCTCCTTTTTGCCAAGCAGTCTGGTTACAATAATCAGGGCAGCAAGCCCGATGACCAATTTTACCGCAATCATAAAATACATCATATAATTCCACCCTCCTATATAAGGATGCATAACTATTCCCATTCGGGAGGAATGATAAAACAGGCAGAAAGTGGGTAGGGTTGAGCATATGATGGGGAAGCATGGTGTTCACGTGGTAAACTTTATGTGATATCGAAGAGGGGGATCGGAATGGAAGAGAATAAAACGCTTGAATCTAAATATATCCAGCAGCATCTTGCGAACGAACGAACTTATCTTGCATGGGTCAGGACATCCATCGCCATTATTGGGATTGGATTTTTGGCATCAAGTCTGCATTTCAACAATATCAAATCAGTGAGCCAGCTTGCCGACACGATCGCTGTTTTTGTCAGTATTTTTTCCCTGCTGATCGGACTGACCATCCTGTTCCTTGCGACCATTCATTACTTTTCTGTACAGAAAAATATTAACAGTCAAACCTTCGAGTCGGCAAATAGTCTGATAAAGGTTTCAACAGGGATTATCTTTTTTATTTTCCTATTGCTCGGATTATATTTAATTTCCATTTTATTTTGATCATTGGCTTGATCTTCACATTTTCATCATTGTGCTGTTTTTCTCTGGTTGTTTATGAGTGACAAGACCATCGTAATTCGTGATATACAACTCGATTTCCGGCTCTGCATCAAGACAATGAGCTTTCAACAGCTGATAATAGTTCACCCTGTTCGATGGGTCAAATGGCAAAACGGGATACTCTTTAAATTCTTTCACATAGTGGTCTACTGCTCTTTGGACTTTATCGAGTGTGATCGCAAGGTCCTTCTCATTCTCGGCAAAAATATCGTAGGTTTCCTTTGACATGTAAAATTTCTGTGCGGGGATACCTTTCAAGATAGGTGCGAGTTGTTCTAAGTCAATGCTATGATCGTCCTTTACAAGGATCGTTCGGTAAACACCTTTCGGGAGTTGATCGGAATATATTCTGACTGCCTGCCTAATCTCTCCCACACTGGACTCTATGATTGGCCAGGACTTTTTTTCTTCTTTTTCACCTTGCTTTTTCCTGATTGCAAACGTACCGTGTGCTGCTCCTGCTATTGTGCCTATGATCGTGAACAAAGGATATAAATTGGCCAATAGGTCAAAAAGAAAGCCAGTGATGGGCCAGACGATTGCGGATAAAGCTTTCATGACCGTTGTAAAAATGAACAGAATCCCTCTTTTTCTCCCAGTTTTCATTACAATTCCTCCTTTCAAAAAATGCTGACATGTTAAATGGGTCAAAACAAAAAACGCTTACAGGTGTTTCTCTCTTAAGAATTCCATGTTTATGGCCGATAAATGAACTGAGAAGAATTAAATCGATGTAAAGGGTAAGGGGCTGAACAAAAGATAAAGAGGCTTTTTTCTACTTTCATTATATAATAGTTGCCAATTTTGTGGGTTATTTCATTTTGAAAATTTAGAAAATGATTTTTTTGTCGCTTTTTTCATTGATGATTAATGTATAATATTGAAAAAGGTTTGTTCTTTTACAGGGAAATTGTCGTCTGGACTAAACTGAAGTCCATTTAAAAAACTTGCTCTTTTTATAGCCTGACAGGCATTGCATTGAAAGAAGGCTCTTTGTGCTTTTAAAGCAAAAAACAACGAATACTTCTGCAATCTGATTCGGAAGCAAATTCGAAATGAGCCCCGCAGCCAGCAAGAATTCGGATAAGTGTGATCAAAAAGCCGCATTCAATCCGAAAACAGCCTTAAAAAGACAGAAACGAGGGGCAGGATGGAGATTCCCCAAATGTACATATTTGACATAAAAACAATAGCTTTGACCGTTGTCTTTTTAATCATTTCATCAATCATGGCGGTCGAATTCAGCAGACAGGTCAAAAAAAATACGGATAGAAAAAAACGAAGAATCGCTCTGTATTCACTGCTTCTGGCATTTACCTTTTTATTGACACATATTTTCGTGATCATTTCAGCAGGTGTTCCGTTTTCAACGGGCAACTTCTATTTATTTTTTCTTCTGTTCTATGGCATTTGCTCGATAGGAGCATACTCATCTTTGAGCCTTGCGCAAAGAGATATTGCTAATACGCCACAGTACATATACACAAGTCTGTTGATCGCTGCCAGCATTATGATTGCAGAGTATACCGCATTCTATATCATTTTCAGAGATACAATTGAGATCCAGTGGGCTTTAGCGATTTTAAGCACTTTCATGGTGTCAGTCACATCCTTTTTGCTGCTCAGGTTCCTGATGCAGATTACGAATGAGGATATCTATGAGTTTATAAAAAAATATAAGTATTGGGGGAGTGTCTTTGGCGGCATGGCCTTAGGCGGAATCCCTTATATTGTCCTGACTTCGATGATGCCGATCACCGAAGGGGCAGGAATCCAATCCTTTATGGCACCATTTATCTATATGGCCCTGGCTAATTTATTCTTTATGCTGATTCCAGACCTTTTCGGCGAAAAATTGATCATGAAGAATGTCCAGTCTCATTTATCCTTGTTCAGCCATAATCCCGATGCAGTCTTCAGGGTTGATTTACAGGGGTCTATCCTGAATGTGAATAAAGAGGCTGTTGAGCTGACAGGCTATACAGCGAATGAACTCACTGGTCTCCATTTTATCGAGTTGATTGGCAGCAGCGAAGAAGGGGAGAAAATCAGGAAATATTACCGGAGAGTGTTGAGCGGCGAGACCAAAGTGATTGAAACCTCTTTGAAAAAGGCGGATTCAACCTTCGCCGAAGTGAGAATCACGGCCGTAAGGATCATCGTTAAAAATACAACTGTTGGTGTCTTTGGAATTGTCAGGGACATTACTGAACAAAACAAGGCAGACAAAATGATTGAGTACCTTGCGTATCACGATGAACTGACCAATTTGCCGAACAGACGCAATTTAGAAAAAGTGATGGCAGGATTGTACATTAAGGATGAAATCTTTTCTTTGATTTACCTTGATTTTGACCGTTTTAAAAGGATCAATGACACGTTTGGCCACTCGTTTGGTGATAAGATTCTCGTGCAAATCGGCAGGGAACTTGCAAAGGTGACACCCGAGAACTGCCTGGTTGCCAGAATCGGCGGTGATGAGTTCGCGATTCTCGTGACGGAAGGGAATAAGCCGGAAATCGTCGCAGCAGAAGTGATCAAGGCGTTCCAGACACCGCTATTTGCCGGGGGAATGGAGTTCCTGATTACGGCAAGTATCGGGATTGCCCATTTTCCAGATGATACAAGAGATCTTGAGCTGTTGCTGAAGTACGCCGACATGGCTATGTATAAAGCGAAGGAGAACGGAACGAATCACTTCCAGTTTTTTGACGAAAGCATGGTCGATCAGGATGTCAATAAATTTGAACTGGAGAATGAATTGCGTAACGCAATCAATAATGATTTGCTTACTGTTTTCTATCAGCCAAAGTACAATGCCATCACAAATGAAATAACCGGGGCAGAAGCATTAGCAAGATGGAAGCATCCCCGCCACGGAATGATTCCTCCAGGAGTGTTCATCCCGATTGCCGAGGAGGCAAATTTGATTGTTCCGCTTGAGAGGATGATCATCAGGCAGGTGTTCAGTCAGCTTGTCGCCTGGAAGGAGCAGAGGTACGAGGTTCCGCGGACATCCATCAATATCTCGATCATCCATTTTTATCAGGAGGATTTCGTAAAGTTCATGCAGCAATCTCTTAAAGAGTATGGTCTAGTGGGTGAATTGATTGAAATCGAAGTGACCGAAAGTATCATGATCAAGAAGGAAGACAGCATTAATGAACAGCTTCAGGCCCTGAGAGAAATTGGGATTGAAGTGAGCATCGATGATTTTGGAACAGGGTACAGCTCATTGAGCTATTTGAGCAAGCTTTCAGTCGATCGCCTGAAGATCGACCAAAGCTTCGTTTCACACTACCAGGAAAATCGCGAAATTATTTCTACGATCGTTTCCATGGCAACGAACCTTAAGTTGAAGGTCATTGCCGAGGGAGTGGAGACAGAATCACAGATTAACTTGCTGAAGTCACTGGGCTGCCAGGAAGTCCAGGGCTATTACTATTCGCCGCCTTTGCCATCGAATGAATACGAAGCCATGATGAACAGGGAGCTCCTTGCGAATTAACGCATTCTTTTGACTGTGCAGTTCAATTATGATATTATTCCTCTTATGAAAAGTCCTCTAGGGTTCCGCGGCAGCACTGCTGGTCTGGTCCGAGAGAGGACGCACAGGAACACCTGTGTACACGGAGGGATAAAAACCCGGGAGATATCGAAATGATATCTCCCGGTTTTTTTTATGAAGGCTCTTTTCTCAAACTTTGTTGCTATTGACTACTAAATGGGATTGAATGACCTAGTTTTCTTTATAAAATTAAAGCTTATTAAGAGAAAAGAGCTTGCACACTTAAAAGCGAACTGCAAAATTGCATATAGCACGTTAAAATCGGCTTTAAGATTTTAACAACAATCTTTACGAAAACAACCTTAATGAAAGGAGCAATGAGCATGGCTTGGATTTTTTTAGTAATAGCTGGCATATTTGAAGTGGTTTGGGCAATTGGCCTGAAATATACAGAGGGATTCACGAAGCTAATACCTTCATTAATTACGCTGGCAGGGATGGCAATAAGCTTCTATTTTTTATCGATGGCTGTCAAAACACTGCCGATTGGCACCGCATATGCTATCTGGACAGGAATTGGTGCGGCAGGTGCCGTCATTCTTGGAATGATCCTGTTCGGGGAGCCGCGTAATCTTTTGAGGCTGATGTTTGTCGCCTTCATCTTAATCGGGATTATTGGTCTGAAGGCAACATCCGGAAGCAATTGACCATACAGAAAGCAGACATGCAATTTCATGCGGTCTGCTTTTTTGCTGTTGCTTTGATCTTTTGAGGAGGCACCCTGGGAATACAACTGAAAATATGTCAGATTTGAAAACATCGGCCGCATTTGTTACCAGTTTTGTAACATATCGATATGTTTAATGGTGTTAAAATTGATGTAAGCCAAATGAAGGGGAGCATGCTGAAATGGAAGGTTTATCTGAAATCGTTAATCTGTTAAAAGGAATCGAAAGTTCAATCGATTCCCTGAATAAACGGACCGAAAGCATAGAAAAGAGACTCGACCGACTTGAGAAAGTGGATAGCATCGAGCATCGCGTAACTTCTAACCAAATCGATATAACAGATATAAAAGACGCACTGGAAAGAATGGAAGAGCTTCAAAGTGCAAAAATCGAAAATATGCTGAAAGAGTTAATGACCCAGACAGAAACGAAGAACAATGCTGAATTCAGCACGATTCATAAACGCCTTGATTCCCATTTGTTGAAATTGGGAAGAGTCGAGGAAGAAATCCTGATCGTTCAGCAAGAAAAATAGATTTTGGAGAGATTGCCGAAATGCAGTCTCTTTTTGTTTATTAAATGGTTTTAGACTTCCACAAAACGTTCATAAATCTGCAAACGCTTGTCGCACGTGGTTTACAATAAGCTTTTAGAACATTGAATGTTCAGTTGTTCACAAAATATTTACCATTACTGGTCTTGGACGGAGGGGGCCGGAGTTATGATTAAAGTGTAATCAAACATTGTCAGGTATTTAAATAGAGTCTATTTTTTCGAGGTGAGTACTTTGAAATACGATTTAGTTCTTCTCCATGCACCAAGTGTATATGATTTCCGGAAAAATGCATTGCTGGCTGGCCCAATCAGTGATGTTGTTCCGTCATCTCCCGTTTTTGAAATGTATCCTATTGGGCTGACAAGTATTGCGGAATATTTGGAACGTCAGGGACTTCGGGTGAAAATCATCAATATAGCAAACCGGATGCTGATGGATGAGAGCTTCGATGTGGAAAAGAAACTGAAAAAAATCAAGACACGTGCTTTTGGGATTGATCTGCACTGGCTTCCCCATGCTCATGGCAGCATAGAACTTGCCAAAATTGTAAAAAATCTTCACCCGCAAACCCCCATCGTTTTTGGCGGACTATCTGCAACCTATTACCATAAAGAATTAATCGAGTATCCCTTCATAGATTTTGTCATGAGAGGCGATTCTACCGAAAAATTGATGCTGCTTTTGATTAAGTATTTGAAGTATGGCACACATCAGCCTGGGGGAATTCCAAACTTGACATGGAAGGATGGCAATACTCCTGTTTACAATCCTTTAAGCCATGTCCCCGACAGTCTGGATGAATTTGATATACCAGGCTATCGATATACAATCAAGTCTGTGTTCAAGTATAAAAATTTCCTGGACCCGCTGCCATACAATGGCTGGCTCCAATATCCGAATACAGCAATACTCACAGCAAAAGGTTGTACACAGGGATGCCTGATTTGCGGAGGCTCCAAGCAATCATATAAGGATAACTGCAACCGTAAAGTGCTTGCCAAACGGTCTCCACAGAAATTAATAGAGGACATTTTGTTCATTCAGCGCTTCAGCAGAGCGCCGATTTTCATTCTTCATGATATCCGCCAGGCAGGCAAAGAGTATGTTGATGAGTTTTTTGACCGCCTAAGCCAAATCAACCTTAAGAATGAACTGGTTTTTGAACTGTTCCAGTATGCCAATGAAGAGTTTTTTAGAAAAATCGAGCAGGCAGTGCCCAAGTACAGCATTGAATTAACCCTGGAAACACATGATGAAAAGATTCGCCGTTTTAATGGGAAATTCAACTGCACGAATGCGAAAGTAATTGAAACGCTTCAGGCTGCATTGAAGCACAGCTGCAAAAAGATTGATATTTTCTTCATGGTTGGCATTCCGCATCAGGATTACCAAAGTGCCCTGGATAATGTTAATTTTTGCGAGGAAATCCACAATGCCTGCGGAGGGGATAAACGGTTATCATACTTTGTCGCACCGCTTGCGCCGTTCCTCGATCCGGCAAGCCCGGCTTTTGAACAACCGGTGAAATACGGCTATAAAAAGTTCTGCCACACAATCGAAGACCATAGAAAAGCAATCACCCAGCCATCCTGGAAATACATGCTCAGCTTTGAAACCGATTATATGACCAGGGATGAAATTGTTCAGTCAACTTATGAATCTGCCAGAAACCTGAATGCATTCAAGTTGAAGCATGGCCTTGTCGACAAGAAGACGCATGATGAAGTCAATGAGAAAATTGACAGATCACTTGAGTATATTGAAAAAATCGATCAAATCGTCGCACTGCCTGAAGAAGAAAAAAATCGCCAGCTGGCCCTGCTCAGCAAGGAAATGGAGGAGGTCAACAAATACAGTATATGCGGAAAGCATGAACTGAAATGGGAAGTTAAAAAGCATTATGCGGATATATTCTCACTTACTGCGATCGGGATTGAACTATTGGCAGAGGACATTTTAATCAATGTCAAGCAGCGGTTCAATGCTTATAATAAACGAGTCGCAGAAGCCTCAAAGACCCGAACATGAACCATGACAAAAGGCTGCCAGGATATCCTGACAGCCTTTTTTGTCTGCTGCAAAAAGGGAACGTGTGTACAGGACAATTATAATAAATGTTTAAAGTAGCCAAAAATGTGAAAAATGTAAAAGAAATATCAACACAAGTGATAATCGGATGGAGGAATGTCATCAATGATAGAATTTTTGAAAAGAGGTAACAAGTCTTCCGGGATTGCTGCTCTCGGGAATACATTCCTTGCAATAATCAAGGGTGTTGCGGCTGCTATTAGCGGAAGTGGCACAATGCTGGCGACAACTCTTCATTCGGTTGCGGATGCATTGAACCAATTTTTCGTTTTCATTGGCAGTTCCATTTCTGAAAAAGAAGCAACCAAACGGTTCCCAACCGGTTTTGGCAGGGTTGTGAATCTATTTGTACTCATTGCAGTTATCATCATTTCGATTATGGCATACGAAACAGTCATCAAAGGATGGGAACTCATCCAGCATCCAAAAGCTTCATCAAATATGTGGCTGAATATCGTGATTATGCTAGTGGCGGTCCTTGTTGATGGAAGTATACTGGTAAAAGCGATGAAGGAAATTGCCCATGAAACTAGAAGTCAAGCAAGTGGGTTTGGCATCGTGCCGAATGCTTTTAAGAATGTCAGTTTCGCTGCACCGCCGACAAGGCTTGTTTTCTATGAAGATTTAATTGCAACATTCGGAGCACTTTTAGCATTGGCTTCTATTGTACTGGCACAAGTAACTGGTTTTTATTTGCTCGATGGTATCGGAACCTTGCTGATTGGAATCCTGCTGATCGGGATTGCTTTGAAGATTGGTTATGAGAATACAGTAGGCCTGATTGGTGTCGCAGCACCAAAGGTTGTTGAGGACCGGATTGCCCAGCTGATCCTGTCCGATCCAGATGTGGTCGACATCAATACACTAAGGATCGTCCAGGAGGGCAGACAGTATCACGTCGAAAGCTATCTTGAACTTCGTAAGGGACTGACACTGGCAGATGCGGATGATATCAAGTTCAGGGTCAGGGATAAGGTACTGACTGACCCTGACGTAGACGATGTAGTCATGGGAATCATCGAAGCTGATGATGTGCAGACGTGGAAAGTGTAAATAACAATGCAAAAACCCGGACAGGAAAATATGTCCGGGTTTTGCTTATGAAACGACTTCAGTTTTATTCATAAAAAAACTTTCTGATGGCTTTTCTTGCTCAGGTTGTTTTGTTACCTCGATATATTTGATATGGTGTTCTTCCATCTCGATGATTTTGAAATGGTAAGTACCGAAGCTGACAACGTCACCCTGTTTTACTTCGTAATTTTCGGTAAGCATCCAGCCCCCAATGGTATCGACGTCTTCATCGTTGATATCAAGTGAAAGAAGGTCATTTACCTCACTTACAAGTAATTTAGCATCAATGATATAGTGGCTTTCTTTGATTTTACGAATCATTGGCACTTCATCCATGTCGAACTCGTCACGAATTTCACCAACAATTTCTTCAAGGATATCTTCTACTGTCACCAGACCTGACGTGCCTCCGTATTCATCCATCAAAATCGCCATGTGTATGCGTTCTTTTTGCATCTTGACCAGCAAGTCATGAATCGGAATGCTGTCGATAACCCGGATAATGGGGCGAATATAGGAATCTATCGCTTTTTTGCCGCGGTCCTGATCGTGAATCAAATCAGTCATGACCTCCTTGATGTTGACGAGGCCGACAATATGGTCCTTGTCACCATCAATGACAGGATATCGGGTAAATTTTTCTTCTTTTACAATCTGGAGGAAAGTCTCCAGCGTATCTTCCAATGACAGGGATATGATTTCCGTACGGGGCACCATGATTTCCTTGGCGATCCTGTTGTCGAATTCGAAGATTTTATTTACATACTTAAACTCTGACTGGTTGATTTCACCACTTTTAAAGCTTTCAGAAAGAATAATGCGCAGTTCTTCTTCAGAATGAGCCAAATCATTTTCGGAGGCAGGCTTAAGTCCGACAAGCCCAACAGCAAGTCGGGCAGATCCGTTTAACAGCCAGATAAACGGATACATAATCTTGTAAAACAGGATCAACGGACCTGCGGTATTCAACGACACCCACTCTGCTTTTTGAATCGCTAATGTCTTTGGAGCCAATTCTCCGACTACGACGTGAAGGAATGTGATGGTCGCAAAGGCTATCCCGACAGACAAGATATGGCCCAAAGATTCAGAGACCTCGAGTCTGATGAATAACGGTTTCAGCAATTCGGCAATTGCCGGTTCTCCAAGCCAGCCGATAGCAAGGGCGGTAATCGTGATTCCCAACTGGCAGGCTGAAAGATACTCATCCAGATTGGTAATGACTCTTTTTGCCAGTATAGCCTTTTTGCTGCCTTCTTCTATTAATTGATCGATTCTGGAACTTCGCACTTTAACAATTGCAAATTCTGAAACAACAAAAAATGCCGTTAAAGCAATTAAAATGGCTATCCAAACCAAGTTAAATATGTCCAAATAAGTTCCCTTAGCCTGCAGAATTGCAGGTAAGGAGTCACCTCCCAGTAAACTGAAAATTAAGCTTAAATCAAGCTTCCATTTATTAATTTAATTTTCCAAGAAACTGCAACGGCCCATTTCCGTGCGGCTGGATCAGCCAGGGCCTACCTCCTGTTAAGCTGTTCCGCCCGCTCAGCAGCTGTTACATTCTTGATACGATAGTTTGCCCCATCATACCACCTCTGCTTTACCATTTAAATTTAATTATACCATATCCAGAATAATTCCGGGGAACATTAATGTTGTTGATAACAATGTATGAAAGTGATACATAAAGTATGAAGTTTATGTTTAATTATATGAGAAAATTCTGATTATAACAATTTAATCGATTTTCAGATTGAAGAAAAATTTCCCAATGTAAAAATTTTACTTTTAATAATATATTATGCAATTTGGGTTTGAAACTATTTTAAATATTCAGTAAGATTAATGAAAGGAGGGTGGACATGAGTAATCTTTTATCCAATCTGGAAAGCAAGCTGCAAAAGCAAGACAAAACAAATGATCAAATCTGGGTGGAACCTTCCACAGATTTTATTTGTAAAAGAACGCCAGACGGCCTCATTAAGTATGTGACACCATCCGTTCAATCCATGCTAGGTTATGCCCCGGGTGAAATAATCGGAAGATTGTACACCTTATTCGTCCATGGTGAAGATTATAAAAGAATTGCCAAAATCGCTATGCCTGAAGGGGAAGAGGTGTGCAGCCTGACATACCGGTTAAAGAGAAAAGATGGGGTATACATCTGGGTCAGTTCACAGATTTCTGTCACACGTGACCCAAAAACGAATGAGCCTTTTGAGTTGATTTCTGTAACCAGTGATGTTTCCGCGAAAATAAAAGCGGAGCATTTCATCCTGGAATACGAGAAATTGAATGTTGTAGGCCAACTTGCAGCAGGGATTGCCCATGAAATTAAAAACCCTTTGACAAGCCTTAAGGGTTTCATCCAGCTTATGAAAGCGGGAAGGGAACTGAATCAAGGCTATTTAGCTATCATGGAAGAGGAAATCAAACGCATTGAAGCGGTCTCTAAAGAACTGATGCTGATGGCGAAACCGCACAAGTCCGATTTTAAAACTTTCAACATGAATGATGTGGTTGATCATGCGATCACCCTTTTGATGGCTGAAGCAGCGAAGAAGTGCGTCGAAATTACCAGGAAATCAACACTTGAGAATGGAATGTTTCTTTGTGACGGAAACAAAATCAAGCAAGTGCTGATCAATTTGCTTATGAACGCGATTGATGCGATGGAGCAGCCGGGCAAGGTGACCGTGGGGATTTCGAAATCAGAGGAAGTTTTGACTATTATTGTCGCAGACAATGGTAAAGGGATTGCTCAGGAACATATGGATAAGATTGGCAAACCTTTTTTTACGACGAAGGAAAACGGTAATGGTCTTGGCCTGATGATATGCCATAAAATTATTGAAGAGCATAATGGCAAGATGAATGTGGAATCGAGTTCACAGGGGACAACTTTCACAATAAGTCTGCCGATTCAGTGAATTGTTCGGCAGCATTAATGAAGATTCTTCCCCCTGCCATTTTTTGCTGTTTCAAGCCATTCTTACTGGAAACAACCGGTACATCTTAAGAGCAAATAACCATAAGATGACTAATAGAATGCAGCTGACCGGCCATTCCACTCCCTAGCCAGAAGTCCATATACAATCAAGTCGTGAAAGTTGCCATTCAAGTATTCCCCGTCGCGTATGATTCCTTCCTTGCGAAAACCAAGTTTAACTGGTATAGCCTTGCTTTTTTGATTGTCCTTACCGCATCTTATTTCAATTCTGTTTAATCCATGTCCGTAAAAGGCATGGTTAATCACTGCATTTACTGCCCTGATTGTGATGCCCCTGCCTTGCCATTTTTCACCTAAATAGTAGCCGATGCTTGCCTGTGAGTTGTTCCAGTCAATCGCATGAAGGCTGATACTTCCCGCAAGGACTCCTCTGTATCTAATCCCAAAGTGAAAGCTGCTCCCTTCTTGGGAACTTTTCTCCCACATTTGAATAACAGAATGAATTTGTCCCGGTGATTGAATTCCATCTACCCAGGGCAGCCATTTCCTCAGATAACTTCGGTTTGTATCCAAAAGCCAGAACAATTCCCTGGCGTCCTGTGAACCAAACAGATTAACGCTGATCTCAGAATCGGTCTTTAAATAAAACATCCTATACCTCCAGTAAGAACCCAAATGGGAATTAATTCTAAATGCCGAAAGGTGGTTTATAGGGAATGAAAGAGGGAAAAAATCTTTACATTCTTTTTTATACTTTTTTAAACTGGGAGGAAGATTATGAAACTGACGACTAAAATATTGATAGGCCTTGGACTTGGTGCCATGACCGGGCTTATCCTTAACATCTTTTCACCTGAATTGTTCACTATTTTAGATAAATTCTTATTTACGCCACTAGGGAAGATATTTATCAATTTAATTAGTATGCTTGTCGTGCCCATTGTCCTGTTTTCAATCATTCTTGGTACCGCAGGACTGGGTGATCCGAAGAAACTCGGCAGGATTGGTTTTAAGACTGTAAGCTTCTTTTTAGCTACAACAGCAATTGCAATTATAATAGGCCTTGCTCTTTCCTACCTTATCAAGCCAGGTTTGATGGGCCAGTTTGATACTGCTGGAGCTGAATTCAAAGCTGAAAAAGCACCGCCAGTAAGTGAAACCTTTTTAAATCTTATTCCGGCGAACCCATTTGAAGCACTGACAACAGGAAATATGCTTCAGGTAATTGTTTTTGCGATTTTCATCGGTATAGCATTGACTGCCCTGGGTAATAAGACCAAAGGAATTTTGAACCTAATCGAACAGGGCAATGACATTATGATGTATTTAGTAGGACTTGTAATGAAGTTTGCTCCATACGGAACATTTGGTTTGATTGCAACTGCTATCGGCAGCCAGGGACTTGACGCTATCAAGGCTATGGGTGTATACATGCTCGTTGTAGTTCTTGCTTTAGTAATCCATGCTGTGATGACTTATGGATCAAGTGTATACTTCCTGGGGAAAATGAATCCTTTCAAGTTCTTCAAAGGATTCTCTCCGGCTATGGGGGTTGCGTTCAGTACATCAAGCAGCAACGCAACGCTTCCTGTATCAATGGAAACTGCCCAGAAGAATCTTCGCGTTCCTGAATCTGTTTCAAGCTTTGTCCAGCCGCTTGGCGCTACGATCAATATGGACGGAACTGCAATCATGCAGGGTGTAGCGACTGTCTTTATTGCCCAGGTTTATGGAGTAGACCTTTCAATGACTGAGCTGTTGACAGTCGTTTTAACGGCTGTACTTGCAAGTATTGGAACAGCAGGTGTGCCGGGCGTAGGCTTGATCATGCTGGCAATGGTTCTCCAGTCTGTCGGCCTGCCTGTTGAAGGCATCGGGTTGATCCTGGGAATTGACCGTCTTCTTGATATGGCGCGAACAGCTGTGAATATCACAGGAGATGCAGCATGTGCAGTCATTGTTGCTGAAACGGAGAAAAAACATGTTGTTCAAAAAGAGAAAAGAAGAATCACAAGTACAGAGGACAATCGTACACTTGAATATTAAGAATAAATAAAGGCTGTTTTCGTAAAGATTGTTGTTAAAATCTTAAAGCCGATTTTAACGTGCTATAAGCAATTTTGCAGTTCGTTTTTAAGTGTGCAAGCTCTTTTCTCATAATAAGCTTGAATTTTATAAAGAAAACTAGGTCATTCAATCCAATTTAGTAGTCAATAGCAACAAAGTTTGAGAAAAGAGCCTAAATAAAAGACCCTGCCGGCACCGGCAAGGGTCTTTTTGTGATGTTAGTTCTCCATCCTTATTAATGGCAAAAGCATGATGAATGAAGTTTTATCTGGCTCTGATGAGCATGCAAGTATGCCTTTGTGCTTCTCGATTATTTCCCGGCAGACAAATAACCCTAGGCCGGTTCCGAGCGTTTTTGTTGTGACGAATGGCTCGAAAATCGTCTTCAGCAACTGGTCGGGAATGACCGGTCCATTATTGGAAATCTCGATTTTTATATGTGTATCATTCACGAAGTATCCCTTGATTTCAATTTTAGGGTCAGCACGATACTGGCTCAACACATCAATTGCATTAAAGATGATATTGATCAAGACCTGTCTGATTTCATCGGAATATCCATACAATTCCATGTCATCTGCTACTTCCTTGGCAATCCGTACATTGGTGTCGAGGATGCTGGGATAAAGGAAATTTAAAACCTCATCAATCATTCTGTTTAATGAGAAAAGTTTTTTTTCCTTTCCAATTAGTTCTTTTTTAGAAAGAAGCAGAAATTGAGAGATCCGGAAATTGAGTTGTTCAAGCTCCCCGGAAATGATATCAAGATACTTCATATCCTCGTGTTCGGATCTCAACAGCTGGATAAATCCCTGGATAGAAGTCAGCGGATTGCGGAATTCATGGATAAAACTTGACGTCATCTGGCCGAGCAATGTCAGCCGGTCCTTATGGGTGGAGTCGATGAATTGGTTTTTTTCCTCAATGATTTTGTTTTTCTGTTCATTGTAGTAAGATACTGCGTAATACAGGAAGGTATCAAAACAGTAATTGATTCGGTTGATGGACTCCTGCATATCTTCCCATTCCATTTTCATTTTGTGCAGGTGCTTGTAAAGTACAGATCGTCCTGAATTGACATTGTAGACAAAATCCCCAATATTGATGTCTGCGCGAACTCGTTCTTCTCCTACCATAAAGGCAAGTTTTTGGAGGTGGTCCTCCAGTTCTTCATTTGTCTTGGAAAAAACAGAGAGAATGATTTCATACATTTTCTCAGCGTTCTTGGTTATTTTTTCTTTATATGGATCATCTTCCGAGACGATGATTTTTACAGCCCAGTCGGCAATGAGTTGTTCCCTTTCACTAGTCAGGAAGCTAAGCAAACGGTTATCCGTGATTGGCAGCATTTTATTAAGTCCCCCAGTTTTTCTTTTCGATATTAAAGATTCGAGGTGCAGCTCGAAATCCCTTTGTCGAAAATTGAGAACATCCGCTGAATAGCGTCGAATCGATAAAAACGTGACAAAAGACCGATATTTTTAGCAACTTGAGGTGAGATTTGTCTTTTTTGATTCGACAAGGATTGGAAAAATAATATTTAACTTGTGATAAGAAAGAAGAAGTAGTATATTCATAGTGTAGAAACTAAATAATAACCACAAGGGGAGCTGCCAGAGAGCAGCTGAGAGTGAGCGGCCGAGTTCTTACCCTTTGAACCTGTTAGTTAATGCTAGCGAAGGAATGTGGATGCGATAGGAAAGCAATCATGGGAATCCTATATCGATCCCCTGATTGCTTTTTTTGTTTCTGAAGCAGAAAAGGCGTGTTGAAAACGGACCTCATTCTGGAAAGAAGGAGGAACAGTTATGAAGCAAAAACAAACATTATTTTTAGTGGAAGTGGCAGTGTTTTCCGCACTGGCTTATTTGTTGGATTTATTCTCGGGATTTTTATTTTCTCGAATCTGGCCGCAGGGCGGTTCAGTATCAATCGCGATGGTACCGGTTTTCCTGATGGCATTTCGCTGGGGAATCAAGGGAGGAGCCATCACAGGGCTTCTGCTGGGACTACTGCAATTCATCCTGGGATTCTCGCAAATATTCCATCCTGTCCAGGGAATCATCGATTATTTGGTGGCCTTCACTGTATTAGGGTTTGCCGGTATTTTTGCAAGACAGATCCAAGAGAATATCAGGAATGGATATAAAAAGAGGTGGATAGGATTGATCATCGCGGGGACCTTCCTTGGAAGCCTGCTTCGCTTTATCGCCCATTTCTTTTCCGGCTGGGTCTTTTTCGGAGTTTGGGCGCCAGAAGGACAGCCGGCTTGGCTGTATTCACTCATCTATAACGGAACCTATATGATTCCAAGTATGATTTTAAGCGCAATTATCATTATTCTTGTCATTGGCTATGCTCCATCAAGGATGGTCAAATCGACACTTGTAAGCAATAAAATGTGATATATCAAGGAGAGCTGACAATTCATTCAGCTCTCCTTTTTCACCTTTATAATATACCCGTTAAGGTATGTGATGAGCGTGAAACTGAAACTCGGAAAAATTGTCAATTCTATGGAGTTTTCCATATTCTCATATGTTATAAGTGTGTTTTGTGATTTATGTCACAGTGAAAGTGACCTGAAACTGATTAAATAAAGATAATCATTCTCAATTAGATATAAAAAACTAACAAACTGAAAAAAGGTGATGGCTATGCTGGGAAAATTAAAGACTGGTGAAAAAGGCCGGATCATGAATATTGCTGGAACTGACAAATATGTCAGAAGAAGATTGCTTGATTTCGGGATTTCTGAAGGATCGGAAGTATGCATAAAATGCATTCTGCCTTTTGGCGGCCCGGTCATGGTTGAATCATGCGGCCAATGCATAGGTATCCGCCGCAAGGAAGCATTACGGATCGAAGTGGAGCGAGTATGATGAACATAGCGCTTATCGGCAATCCGAATACCGGAAAAACTTCGTTATTTAATAACTTAACAGGATCATATGAATATGTTGGCAACTGGAGCGGAGTAACGGTCGAAAAGAAAGTTGGCCTTTTCAAGAATGGAAAGGATCAGCTGATTGATTTACCAGGAGTCTATACGCTCAATCCATTGTCGAAGGATGAGGGTGTGGTTACGAACTTTTTCCTGGAGGATTCGTTCGAGAAACTTTTGAATATCCTCGATGCGTCGCAATTAAGGCGTAATTTGCACCTTACCCTGCAGCTTCTGGAATATGGCGCCCCGATCACTATTGGTTTGAATATGCTTGACGTTGCAAAAAACAGGGGCATACAAGTCGATATTGAACAGTTGTCAAAATCATTAGGGGTCCATGTTGCTCCTGTCGTGGCAAGATCAGGAAAGGGCTGTAACGAACTTGCTGAACTTGCGACAAGAGAACCGTCAGGAACTGGCAAAACAAATCTTGTGTATTATGGAAAAGCAATAGAGGAGGGAATCCTCCAGCTGGGGCTGAAATTGGATGGGAGGACACGATTTCCTGTTCGCTGGCTGGCCATTCAATTGTTTGAAGGGAATCCCTATGTTAAAAACTATTTGACTGCCTTTTTGCCATCGGAAGAAATCGAATCACTTGTCGACTCTATCATTGTTACAGAGCAACAACAATCAGGGAGCAAACAAGCGCTGGACCAGGTAATACATCGCAAAAGAAGTGAAGCGATCGATAAAATTGTATCTGCTGCTACAACGAGACCGGAAAATGGAAAAATACCATTGACTGAGAAAGTTGATATGATTGTGACGAATAAATTCCTCGGGATTCCGATCTTCCTTGTCATGATGTATATCATGTTCATGCTTACCTTTGACTGGCTTGGCTTCCCGCTTTCAGATAAACTGGACACAATCTTATCCGGACCTGTGACAGCTGGTATCGCGGCGGCACTGAACTGGGCAGGAGCATCCTCATTTATAAAAGACCTTGTGCTTGATGGAATTGTGGCCGGGGTAGGTGGAGTTCTTGTCTTTGTACCACAAATCTTCATTTTGTTCTTTTTCATTTCCCTGCTCGAGGATTCAGGGTATATGGCCCGTGTCGCGCTAGTCATGGACAGGTTGATGGAATCTGTAGGCCTCAACGGGAAGGCTTTCATCCCGATGATGATCGGTTTCGGCTGCAATGTGCCAGGCATCATGGCGGCAAGGACGATTGAGACACCAAAAGAGAGATTAATGACCATCCTGCTGACGCCGCTGATGTCATGTTCAGCCAGGCTTCCTGTATATGCTTTGTTTGTCGGTGCTTTTTTTACAGGGCATAAGGCCGCTGTGGTTCTTAGTTTGTATGTACTAGGGGTGGCAATCGCCCTTATTCTGGCCAAGGTCTTTTCAAAGACACTGTTGAAAGGGGAAAGCTCCGTTTTCGTCATAGAGCTGCCTCCATACAGAATGCCGCAGGCAAAAGCGCTTTGGAGAAGCACTTGGGATAAGGGAAAAGGATTCGTAAAAAAAGCCGGTACTTTCATCTTTGCAGGCTCTGTCCTGATCTGGCTGCTCGCCTATGCCGGTCCAGACGGCATGAATGTCAGCATGGATGAAAGCTATCTGGCGCTTCTGGGGGGAATCTTTGCTCCTCTGCTGGCTCCTATAGGATTCGGAACCTGGCAGGCAAGTGCTTCACTTTTCACTGGTTTCCTGGCTAAAGAAGCGATTATTTCAACGATGAACATCATCTACTTTGTCCCGGATGAAGCAAGCCTCCAGGGGCTGCTGGCGATTCATTATACACCACTTGCTGCATACAGCTTCATGGTGTTCATCCTGCTGTATATTCCTTGCCTCGCGACTACTGCGACCATTTATAAGGAAACAGGCTCAAAACGCTGGACCGCTTTTTCAATCGGTTATGCACTTGTCATCGCTTACCTTTTGTCACTGGCCATCTACCAGGGCGGAATGCTGATGGGATTCAGCTAAAAGAAGCTCGAAGGAGGAAGGGAACATGATCGCAAATATTTTGATCGGCGGGGCCATATTCGGCTATGCCGGCTGGGCCTTCTACCGATTCATCAAGAAGTCAAAAGAAGGAAAATGCGCTGCCTGCTCCATCCAGAGCTCGTGCTCCAGCAGCTGCGGCATCAGCCAGAAAAAACAAATCAAATAAGAAAAAGGGGTTCGGAATCATCAAATTCTGAACCTTTTTATTTAAATCCGGGAAAAATTATGCTTCTTTTCTATCATTTCAGTATGAAATGATAAAAAGTATTTTGAATTTCGAATAAACAAGTGTAAAATTACACTTAAAGAACTAAAAAGGATGAAGCGGATGACGAGAGATGAAATTATAAGCAGGGTATCGGAGAAATTGAGAGTGCTGCGAGCAGAGGTTGGTTATACCCAGGATAAAATGGCTGACATCATCGGAATCTCCAAAAAGACACTTGTCCAGATTGAAAAAGGCAGGGTTCAGGCCGGATGGTCAACAGTCGTGACAATCAGTGCCTTGTTCAGGGAAACGGAGACGATTCAGTTTTTGTTCGGCAACGAACCACTTGAGGTCCTTGAAACGATCGCCCATGAAGGTACGGATTACCGAAAAGAAAAGACATTGGGAGGAAAAGTCTGGTGGCGGGAAGTAGCCAGGGATGGCGGCTTTGTCATGCAGCAAAATATTCTGAGTCAGCATTACAGGATTCTCGACGAAGATGATTTCCGGATTTTCAGCAGTTTTGAAGAAACAGAAACCAGGGAGCGTTTGGAGGAACTTGCCTCCCAAGCGATGAATGAATAATTCAGACAGCAAGAGCCGGGCAGCCTTTACCCGGCTCTTGCTTTGTTTATTTTGCTATAAGTACATGGCAATGGGCATTATTTGCAACTTTTTGGCTTACGCCTCCGAGTAGCTTTCGCTTGATTCCTTCGTTCCCGGACTGGCCGATGATAATTAAATCTGCATCGACATCCCTGGCGAATTCCAATATACCTTCTGCCGGGTTTCCTTCCAGGATTGAAAAATCAGTGTCAATATTAAGGACTTC
The DNA here is from genome assembly GCF_007678455.1 of Cytobacillus oceanisediminis 2691. GTDB lineage: Bacteria > Bacillota > Bacilli > Bacillales > Cytobacillaceae > Mesobacillus > Mesobacillus oceanisediminis_A. The sequence goes on from NZ_VEEP01000001.1 coordinate 76,580, forward strand.
AAGTTCAGCCTTTGCGTTATTGAAGGCTGTTTCAGCGCTATGAGTAATGATTGCGTGCTCTGATTTATCAAAAGCACCTTGTTCTGTTGCCAATGGAGGCACCTGGACCCCATCCGCGGGAAAGCTGTTAATCGGCAGGGGCTCGATTGGGCGGTCAGTAGATTCCACCAGTTCATTTTTTACCTTTTCTTCATATACATGACCGACAAACAGTTTGACTCCGTCTATGTTTCTTGTGAACTCCTTCGTCAATTGAAGGGCTTTCCGTGCACCCTCGGAATCATCATAAGCGAGAACCACATTTTTTATTCCAGCCATATTCATCTACCTCCAGGGTTAGTACTTCTTATCTATTGTTCATTACCCTTTTTCAAAAAGAACTAACGCTTTAAAATAATCCAGCATACCCTCATAAGTCATCAAAGACTGGCGAACATTTTTATAAATCTTTCATTAAGAGATAAGGAGTGGCCAATATGGGAATGAATTCTCAAATGGCAATGCATCCGACAATACGGAAATGCCTGCAGCACCTTGATGTCATACAAGCTGATGATAAAACAAAGCAGATCGTTTATATGTATATGGAGACGCTTCTTCGGGATAAGGACATGGCTTCTGCCAGTCAGCAGCAAATAATAAATGATGACTATAATAATCAATGATAGGCCAATCGTACATTTGTCGATTGGTCTTTTTTATATTCCTGTACGTGCACAACCAATTAAAAAATCCCGCTGGCAAATGATAGAAATATTGCCGTATTATGTCTTTTTTCCTTGTTATTAGCCAATATGTGTTAATCCTTTTGAAAAATGGGTAAAAGAAAGTGTCATATTTCTAAACTATTTTTAAAAGGTTGGGGTGCTCAGTGAGCAAAAATTCGATAGCAACACGTTTCTTAAGAGGCTGGAAAAGGTTACATATGAACCAGGTGCTTGTTTTGTCTGTTTCAACAGCAGTACTGGCGTTCTTGAGCTTTTTCCATGTTTATTCGGAGGGGGCTGACATCAGCGCATTGAACGATGACATGGCCCAGTCTACGGTCATTTACGATGCCAATGGAGAGGTCGCAAGCAAGATTTCGGCCTTGAAAAATGAAGGAATCAAGATAGAAGATGTACCGGAACATGTCAAAAATGCCGTCATTGCCATTGAGGATCACCGTTTTTATGAACATGATGGGGTGGACCTTGTGGGAATTTCAAGGGCTTTTGTACAGAATGTCAAGGCAGGAAGCATTGTTGAAGGCGGAAGTACGATCACACAGCAGCTGACAAAGAATGCATTGCTTACAAGTGAAAAAACATACAAAAGGAAGCTCGAAGAATTTTTCATGGCCAGGGAAATTGAAAAGCAATATTCGAAAGATGAAATCATGCAAATGTATCTGAATCGCATTTATTTCGGAAATGGTTCATGGGGGATCAAAGAGGCGGCAATGGGTTACTTTGGCAAGAATGTACAAGACCTTTCCGTCAGCGAAGCAGCCATGCTCGCTGGTCTGATCAAGGCGCCATCTGCGTTGGATCCACACAAGAACTATGATAAAGCGGTTGAGAGAAGAAATCTCGTCCTGCAAATGATGAATACTCATGGCTTTATCGAGGAAAAGGAATACAATGAGGCAGTTGCCGAAAAAATTGTTCTCAATGAAAAGGGCGGAGATCCGTTACGCGGCCGCTACCCATTCTACGTAGACCATGTCATTGATGAAGCAATCAAAAAATACGGGCTGACCCAGGAAGAGGTATTAACGAGCGGTCTGCAGATCTATACCGAACTTGATGTGACAATGCAGTCAGCAGTGGAAGCGACTTACGCGAAGGATGAATTGTTCCCGGAAGGAACGGAAAAACAGATCGTACAAAGCGGGGCTGTATTGGTCGACCCGAAGTCCGGAGGCATCCGTGCCCTTGTAGGCGGCCGCGGCGAGCATGTATTCCGTGGTTATAATCGTGCGACACAATTAAAAGCACAGCCAGGTTCAACGATGAAACCGCTTGCCGCATATGCACCAGCACTTGAAGAAGGCTGGGGTGTTACCGACATGCTGAAGGACGAGGAGATGGAATTCAAAGATTATAAGCCACATAACTACAATGATAAATATAAAGGCGAAGTGCCGATGTATGAAGCATTAAGAGATTCATTGAATGTGCCTTCCGTCTGGCTGCTGGATGAAATCGGGATTGCAAAAGGGATGGAATCTGTAGAGAAGTTTGGCATTCAGCTCGATCCAAAGAACGACCGCAATCTGGGTCTCGCACTTGGGGGCTTATCCACTGGTGTATCTCCAGTGAAAATGGCAGAGGCATACTCCGCGTTTGCTAATAATGGAGAGCGGCATGAGACGCATGCGATTACGAAGATCGTCGATAAAGAAGGCAATACTATTGCCGAGTACAAGGGTAAGAAAAGCAAGGCAATCTCAAAAGAGACCGCTGAAAAAATGACAACGATGTTAATGGGTGTTGTCGAGGACGGAACAGGAAAAGGAGCAAAAATTCCAGGCAGGGAATTAGCCGGGAAAACAGGCTCTACCCAGGTTCCAATTGAAGGGGTCAAAGGTACGAAAGACCAGTGGTTCGTCGGATATACTCCACAGCTTGTCGGCGCTGTATGGGTTGGTTATGACAAGACAGATAAAGAACATTATTTAACGACCACAAGCAGTGAAGGAGCCGCGCTGATTTTCAAGGACTTCATGTCAGAGGCCTTGAAAAATACAAAAGCAGAATCCTTCAATGTTCCTCCACTTTCAAAATATATAGAGGAACACAAAAGGCAACAACGTGCCAAGTCTGTAAAGGAACTAGAATCAAGGGTCAAAAAGGAATCAGAAAAGATCAAGAAGCAATGGGAAGCAGCAAAAAAGAAACTGAACAAGAAAAAAGAAGTACCGAAAGATAAGCCGGAAAAGAAAAAGGAAAAAGAAGAAGAAAAAACACCTGAGGCTGCTGCCACAACCAATACTGGCAACAACGATACCAATGATTCTGGCGATACTAACGATACCGGCGGTGCAGGCGACACCGGAGGCGAAGGAGACACTGGCGGTGCAGGTGACACTGGGGGCGAAGGTGACACTGGTGGTGAAGGAGATACTGGTGGCACAGGAGGTGAAGGAGATACTGGTGGCACAGGTGACACAGGAGGAGAAGGAGATACCGGTGACACCGGAGGAACCGGCGGATGAGATGATAATAACTAAATTTAAACAGCGCAGGATTACTGCGCTGTTTTTTTTGTGCCGTTTTCGCAGGCTTTGTTGCTATTAAACCACAACCGTGCAAATCCATTGTAGAAGCATCTTCGAAAAGAATGAGGAGCCCAGACAGAAAGTATTCGGGTCATAGCATGAGATTGTAACTTACTGTGATAAATGAAAAGTTATCCTATCAGCATGTGCCGATTCATCCCCTGCCAGGCCGCCAACCAGATGCCGGCATAAAAAAGAGGCTGCCTGCGGTCTAGTTTTTGACCATTGGCAGCCCCTTTGAAACGTCATTATAGTAATCTTAATAGGAAACCGATCACGACGATTGCGCCGACGATCATCAGTATTGTTCTTACCACGAAAATTCACCTCAACTATTCTATGTTCAGTTACTATGATTATATTTGAAAAGATTCTGTAGTTTCGATTAGTTGCTTGCGCTTCACCCGAAGTACAGAAGCTTCGTTTGTTAACAGTTTTGTCAGCTGGTTCAATTTAGGTTCTACATCGTTACCTTCCATAATAATTTTTAAAGTTGTATTTGGTTCGACAGTCAGCAGGAAGGATACTAGTTTGGACAATGAGGTTGCCTCTACTGCCTTCTGACGGCTGTATAAGTAAGTGGCACCATCCAATCTATTAGCAGCCTGATAGATTTCAAGCATTTTCTTCATTGTAAATCTCTTTTGAACCATTACATTCGATGACATAATCTCTTTCATTTATAATTAACTCCTTTAAAAAACTTTTTTTAGTAGGTTAGTTGATTATTACCCCGTAATCGCGATTTGAAAACCTTCACGGTGTGAAATGGGCGATGTTGGCAGAAATGGTGACTGCGAATTCCTGGGATCGGAAAAGAAGGACGCCAATGAGCCGGATTGAAGCTCTAGAAATCCAGAAACTGGAGAAATGGGTCACCAATAAGCCGGATTGGAGCACTGTAAATCCAGAAAATGGAGAATCAGGTCACCAATAAGGCGGATTGGAGTCATGAAAATCCAGAAAATGGAGAATCAGGTCATCAATAAGCCTGATTGGAGCACTGGGAGACCAGAAACTGGAAAAAGAGGTCACCAATAAGCCTGATAGGAGCACTTGATACCCAGAAACTGGAGAAAAAGGTCACCAATAAGCCGGATTAGATCAATATTCATCCAAAAAAATGGAAAAAGAGGTCGCCGATACGCCTGATTGGAGCACCGGATATCCAGAAACTGGAGAAATGGGTTGCAAATGAGCCGTATTGGTGCCATAAAAGTCCAGAAACTGGAGAAAAAGGTCACCAATGAGCTGTATTGGTGACCGAAAAATCCAGAAACCGGAAAGAGAGGACACCAATAAGCCGTATTGGTGACCAAAAACGCCAGAAACAAGTAAAAAAGGTCACCAATGAATCAGCTTGGCGCTCAAATACTCCTAAAACAGGCAAATCCCAATGAGTTGGCTATAGCATAAAAGCCTGCAGAAAAAGCTTTCCATGGAAAAGGAGCCGAAACAGCAACAGCATACGACCTCCGCACGGTTCTTATCCGCCTCAAGCAGGAGAAGGAAACGGCCAGGAGAAAGTTTTTTGGCACTGGGAAGATGCGATACCATGAAGATACTAAATGAGTTGTGAGGAGAAATAGTTATGAAAAACTTTGCGGATATTTTCAGGAATGGCAGCTTCACCAAGTTGTTTTTGGCAAATTTCACTTCCCAAATGGGCAGTACAATCGGCTTGACGGCCTTTATGTTTTACCTGCTTGACCGGTTCGGCTCCCAGCCTGCTTATGCGACAATTACTGAATTGATGTATTCTTTGCCCATGCTGGCTGTGTTTTTCTTGATTGGGGTTTTCGCTGACAGGATGGACCGGCAAAAGATTGCCGTGTATTGTGATTGGACTAGCGCTGGTTTATCGCTTGCGTTGATTGCGGCCATTTTTGTTGGCTGGATGCCGTTGGTCTTTACGGTACTGTTTTTAAGGAGCGCCATTCAAAAGTTCTTTTTCCCCGCTGAGCATGGAATGGTGCAGGGAATTCTGAAGAAAGAGGATTTTACGACTGCTGCGGGATTGAACCAGCTCGTCATGAGTTTGTTCATGCTATTCGGCAATGGTCTTGGAGTTTTGGCTTACTGGTCGATTGGAATTTATGGCGCTATTTTGATTGATACATTATCGTTCATCATCAGTGCTCTTTTGATTCAGAAAACGGCGGTTTCACTTGAGGCTAGACTACCAAATGGTCCACACAAACTGAAGGAACTGAATATCAAGATGGTCTTCAGTGATTTTAAAGAGGGGTTTTCCTACGTATTGAGCAACAGGTTGCTATTTACTTTGATCATCGGCTTCTTTATTTTCGGTATCGTCAATGGAGGTTTCTCGGTCATGCCGATCTTTATCCTGAAGTATAAGCTTGCGCCAGAATCCTATGAGCAATACTCGATTGTTATCGGTTTGGTGTTCGGATTCGGTGTATTGATTGGCAGCTTCATCGCTTCACTGCTTTCACAAAAAGTTAAGCTATATCACCTGATTTCAGCGGGACTATTGATTGCTGGCAGTTTCACGGCTCTTGCTTCACTTCCTAATAATATCTACATATTCCTCGGCATTCTCTTTATCTCTGCCTTGGCACTGCCGCTTATCAATGTTGGGATTGGCGGATGGCTGCCAAGCATCATCGATCCTAAAATGATGGGGAGGGTCCAGGGGCTGATCAGTCCGCTGACCATGCTCTCCCAGTCGCTGACGCTTGCTTTCATTGCCTATAGCTTCCCGGTTTTGCTGACAATTGAAATGCTCTATTGGATTGTTGGCGGCTGTCTTGCATTAGTAGGTTTATTTTATCTGATTGCCCTGCCAAAACTTGCCGAAGAACAGACTGCTGGAGTCGAAAAAGCCGCAGCAGAGTCAGGAGTATAGAAGAAAGTCCTTTGTGGGCTTTCTTTTTTTGAGCCAATAAAAACTTTTTTGAACGATTCTTTACTTCCGTCGTCTTATGAATAAATAATAAAAGATAGAGATGAATTTATAGGGTGGCGGGGAAAGCGAGGCATGCTTTTTATGGATGAAATAGAGTTAATTACTGAAGCGAAAAAAGGTGACCACCGTTCGTTCGCTGTGCTTTTCAGGAATCATTATCCCCTGCTGGTGAAATACCTGATGAAGATTACGATGAATCCTGATCTCTCAGAAGAACTGGCACAGGCAACAATGGCAAAATGTGTGGAGAAGATACACTTATTCAATGGGAAATCCAAGTTCTCCTCGTGGCTCATCAGCATCGCAACAAATATGTATATCGACCAGCACCGAAAGAAGAAGCGCGAAAGTGAGTGGAACGATGGAGAAGCAAGGTCTCGCAAGCTTCAATGGCATATGGAATCCAGGAATGAGGAATGGACAGATGCACTTGCCGCCTTATCCAGACTGTCAGATGAAATGAGGATCCCGCTCATTCTTAAGCACTATTATGGATATTCATATGATGAGATAGGTGAAATCCTGAATATCGCCGCTGGTACTGCAAAGTCTAGAGTCCACCACGGGCTTTTAGCCGTTAGAAGGGAGCTGAAAGTTGATGAAAAACCAAAAGGGAATCTTGTCAAACGATGATCAAATGGATAAGGAATTAATTGAAACCATCAGCGCGATTCATAATGGACTGGACAAATTGGATTCCATGGACACCTTTACTCCTGATGAAAAGTGGTTTGAACAAATGGTGCTGAATCAGCAGAAGGTTCAAAAAAAGAAATTCCTCAAGGAGCTGACATGGTTCATTTTGTGTGCCGGGCTGATCCTTACAATGGTCATCTTCACAATGCTGGAAGTGCCGATACTATTCTATATGCTCCAGGCTGTTACAGTGGCTATCGCCGCTTTTTCTGGATACAAAGGAATGCAGAAGCAGGTGGACAGCTGATGAACGAAGAACTGTCACCACTCATGCTGGCTGTCGTTATCGTAATCTTATTAATGCAGAGCATTTTTCTGTTTACCAATGCCCGGAAGCATGGCCATAATTATTGGCTATGGGGGATATTGGGATTGATCCAGGCTCCCATGCCGCTGCTTTTTTACCTGCTGTTTGTTAGAAAGATTTGGCACAAGAAATCGGCAAATCATTAAAAATGATGAAAAATATCGAAAAGTTAGAATTGACACAATTGCCCTTAAGGTGATAACCTTACAAAGTAATGGAAAAAATAACTAAAAGGAGGGTTACTGATATGAACATTGTAAAAATCGCCAACTACGATCAACTGAATACTTGTAACCCATCCTTTTACGATAATTGACTTGTTAATCAATTTTATCTATTAAGCTGAAGGCATGGGTTGCGCATCCGCGTGACGTGTGCTTTTTCTGTCTTTATCAAGTGATTCAAGACATATCGCATGCTGCGGTATGTCTTTTTTCATGTCCAGCGAAGTTCCATTCCAAAAATATTTAAGGAGGAAACAAAATGGTCAACGCAAATGTAAAGAAATTAGTAAAAGAGGAACATCTGGAAAGCGGCTAGTCAGTTTTTACAACAGAGAGGAGAGTGACTGACCATGTTATCGGTATTATCAAAGTTAAGCTGGTTTTTCAAAGAAAACTGGAAAAGGTACAGTGTTGCAATTTCATTGCTGATTTTTGTCGGCATACTCGATGTACTTCCGCCAAAAATCGTTGGGATGGCCATTGATTCCATCCAACTGGGCTCCATAAATAAGCAATTGATCTTTAAGTATATTGGCGCGCTGGCGCTGATTACAGTTGTCTCATATTTCATCACTTATATTTGGATGTATCAGTTATTCGGCGGGGCTTTCCTGATTGAGAGGAAGCTGAGGACCCGCTTCATGAAACATATGCTTAAAATGACTCCGGCTTTTTTTGAAAAGAACCGGACAGGGGACTTGATGGCAAGAGCGACGAACGATCTAAAGGCCATTTCCATCACGGCCGGTTTCGGCGTCTTGACTCTGGTCGATTCAAGCATTTTTATGCTGACCATTGTGCTTACGATGGGCATTTTCATCAGCTGGGAACTGACACTTGTCTCCATTATCCCGCTGCCCATCATGGCCTATCTGATCAATCTATATGGGAAGAGGATTCATTCCAAATTCACGTCCGCCCAGGATGCATTCGGGGAGCTGAATGACCGGGTGCTTGAATCTGTATCAGGAGTAAGGGTCATCAGGGCCTATGTTCAGGAAAAAGCCGATGAGTCAAGATTCCATGAGTTGACGGAAGACGTCTATCGCAAAAATGTGGAAGTCGCAAAAATTGATTCTTTATTTGAACCGACGATTAAAATTCTTGTCGGGCTGAGTTACCTTATTGGCCTGGGCTATGGAGCCTTCCTCGTATTCCAGCAGAAGCTGACGCTGGGTGAACTGGTGAGTTTCAATGTTTATCTGGGAATGCTCATCTGGCCAATGTTCGCAATTGGAGAACTGATTAATGTCATGCAGCGCGGCAACGCTTCTCTTGACCGCCTGAACGAAACATTGTCCTACAAGGAAGATGTTGCTGATCCGATTAAGCCGGTAGAGGGCAATGAGCCTGAATCTATACAGATGTCTGAGTTGACATTCAAATATCCTTCTTCAAAAGTGAATAATCTTGATCAAATTAAGCTGCATTTGAATCGCGGCCAAACACTCGGTATTGTTGGCAAGACAGGAAGCGGCAAAACGACTTTGATCAAACAGCTGCTCAGGGAATATCCTGAAGGCAGCGGAAATCTGCTTGTGTCCGGTGTGCCAATCCAGGAACACAGCTTGAGGCAGACAAGGAGCTGGATGGGCTATGTCCCGCAGGAAAACATCCTTTTTTCCCGTTCGGTGAAAGAAAACATCCTGTTCGGAAACCCGCTGGCAACGGATAAGGAGTTGCAGGATATTATTGATTTGTCGGCTTTCCGCAAGGATTTGGAAATGCTTCCTGAAGGCTTGGAAACCCTTGTCGGTGAAAAGGGAGTTGCCCTTTCTGGGGGACAAAAACAGCGGATTTCGATTGCACGCGCTTTGATCAAGGATCCGGAAATTCTGATTCTTGATGACTCGCTTTCGGCAGTCGATGCCAAAACTGAGAAAAAGATCATAGATAATATCCGCAGAGAGCGGAATGCCAAAACAACCATCATCACGACACACCGATTATCTGCTGTGGAGCATGCAGACCATATCGTTGTCCTGGAAGATGGAAAAATCGTTGAGGAAGGTACTCATGAACAATTGATGGAGGCCAAAGGCTGGTACCACGCTCAATATATCATGCAGCTGGCAGAAGCAGTCGAAGAGGAGGTGCACTCCCAATGAGTACAGGAAAAAGACTGTTCCAATATGCATTAAATTATAAAAGAATCATTTTAGTGGCGCTGGCCATGTTGACTGTCGCTGTCGTCGCTGATCTTGCTGGCCCGTTCATCGCCAAGCGGATGATCGACCACCATATCCTTGGGATTGAATCGGTCTGGCATACGACAGACGAACAAAGCGGGGCTGTAAAATATAAAGGCAACTTATATACAAAAGAAGATATGGAGCAGGAAACGGACTCTGCCCAAATTCTTCAGGTAGGCAGGAATTTTGTGTTTGTCGATGCAAAGATTGAATTTGACGGCAACCGCAGTTATGAGGATGGGGTCTTGACGATCAACAAAGGAGCTAAGGCTGCCCAGTATGAAGCTGAACTGCTGTCAGGCGAGGAGTTGATGGGTTTTTACCGGCCTGAAATTCCGGGTATTATTAAGCTGCTGGCCTTCTATTTCGGTTTGCTGATCATTGCTGCAATCTTTCAGTATGGCCAGAGATTCTATCTGCAAAAGTCAGCTAACAGGATCATTCAGAAGCTGAGGGAGGATGTTTTCCGGCAGATTCAGCGGCTGCCAATCCGTTATTTTGATAATTTGCCAGCTGGAAAGGTCGTCGCCAGGATCACGAACGATACAGAAGCGATACGTGAACTTTATGTAACCGTACTGTCCACGTTCTTTACTAGTTTCATCTATATTACCGGCATCTATATTGCCTTGTTCATTCTGAATGCCAGGCTTGCGGCAATCTGCTTGCTGTTATTGCCAGTTCTGTTCGTGTGGGCAAAGCTATACCGCAAATATGCATCGAAGTATAATCATGTCATTCGCTCACGGGTAAGCGACATCAACGGAGTGATCAATGAATCAATACAGGGTATGAGCATCATCCAGGCGTTCGGCCGGGAAAAAGAAACACAAAAGGATTTCGAGAAGCTCAACAACGAGCATTTCACCTATCAGAATAAACTGCTGAGCCTGAATTCATCGACTTCTCATAACCTTGTCGCAGTGTTGAGGAATATCGTTTTTGTTGCGTTCATCTGGTATTTCGGCGGCGAGGCCCTGCAGCCTTCATCTGCTATCTCACTGGGGATGCTTTATGCGTTCGTCGATTATATCAACCGGCTTTTCAATCCTGTCCAGGGGATCGTCAACCAGCTGGCTAATCTGGAGCAGGCATTGGTTGCCGGGGAGCGAGTTTTCAAACTGATGGATGAGGAAGGAATTGATGTCAGCGAGGAAGAGATTCCGCGCTATAAAGGAAATGTAACTTTCGATCATGTTTCCTTCGGTTATAAAGAAGGCGAATATGTCCTGAAAGATCTTAACTTTGAAGCTAAACAAGGAGAAACCGTAGCACTCGTCGGTCATACAGGATCCGGCAAAAGCTCGATCATGAATCTGCTGTTCAGATTTTACGATCCACAGGAAGGTAAGATCTTGATTGATGGCATGGATATTTCAGAAATGCCCCGGCAGACCTTGCGTAAGTATATGGGCATTGTCCTTCAGGATCCGTTCCTCTTCACTGGGACGATCGCTTCCAATGTCAGCCTTGATCACCCTTCGATCTCAAGGGATACTGTCGAGAAAGCACTGCAAAGCGTTGGAGCTGACCGCGTCCTGAAAAACCTTGAAAATGGTTATGATGAGCCGGTGATTGAGAAGGGAAGTACACTTTCCAGCGGGCAAAGGCAGTTGATCTCTTTTGCCAGGGCCCTGGCTTTTGACCCAGCCATCCTGATCCTTGATGAGGCAACCTCAAGCATTGATACTGAGACCGAGGCAATCATCCAGGATGCGATGGATGTCCTGAAGGAAGGAAGAACGACCTTCATCATTGCCCACAGGCTGTCGACCATCCGCAATGCCGACCAAATCCTTGTATTGGATCGCGGCCGTATTGTGGAAAAAGGCAACCATGATCAATTAATGGAATCTAAAGGGAAGTATTATCAAATGTACCAGCTGCAGCTTGGAAACAAATCGAAGGCAGGTTAAAAAGAGATCCACACTCATTCTTAAGGGGTGTGGATCTTTTTATGTCCTCAGCTGCCTTATCTCTGTGTGATAACTCACTATAATCCCTGTTTTTGTCACAGAACGTTGCGAAACATCCCCGTTGACTCACGTTTTCCTGTGGTAGTTTAATAATAACTAAATTAATTTCAGGAGGTTGTTTAGATGGCGGAACTCACAGTAACTTTAAGCATCGCGAGCATCATGATCCTGGGCTATTATATCGGATATGCAATTTATAAAGCATAACCCTGGGCAAAAAAAGACATAATGAAAGCGGAAGCAGCACTCATGACTGCTTCCGCTTTTTGCATTTGAGGCAAATGCACTTTTCTGTTATTCCAGCTTTAAAAAAGGTATCCTGAAAGCGGAAATGTTTGAAATGTTTAGATAAGTAAATAATTAGATTGAGGAGGGATCGTTTTGTCAGATTATCGGATTGAAAGGGATACGATCGGTGAAATTAAGGTGCCATCAGATAAATACTGGGGTGCACAAACTCAGCGAAGCAAACAGAATTTCAAGATTGGAACGGAAAAAATGCCAATAGAAGTGATCTATGCTTTTGCTGAAGTAAAGAAAGCGGCAGCCAGAGTGAATGCTGCTTCTGGAAAGCTATCGGAAACAAAAGCAAAGGCGATTGAGACGGCCTGTGATGAAGTTCTTGCCGGGCAATTCGATACGCATTTTCCATTGGTCGTGTGGCAGACAGGAAGCGGAACGCAGTCTAATATGAACGTCAACGAAGTAGTCGCCAGGAGAGCGAATGAACTGCTTGCAGAGCAGCAGGCGGAAGAAAAAGTCCATCCGAATGATGATGTGAATATGTCACAGAGTTCGAACGATACTTTCCCGACAGCGATGCATATTGCAGCTGTAAAAAAAGTGGCGGCTGAAGTATTGCCTGCGCTCGAGCTCCTAAAGGAGACGTTAAGGAAAAAAGAACAGGAATTCAATGAAATCATCAAAATCGGCAGAACCCATCTCCAGGATGCGACCCCGCTTACATTGGGGCAGGAAATAAGCGGATGGAAAGCGATGCTCGAAAAAGATAAACAAATGATCGAGGATGGCCTCAAATATGTGAGAGATCTGGCAATAGGCGGGACAGCTGTCGGAACAGGAATAAATGCAGCGAAAGACTTCGGTGACCAGGTAGCAAGCCAGCTTTCCAGCCAGACAGGAGAAACGTTCCGTTCGGCACCGAATAAATTCCAGGCACTGACATCGCATGATGAGATTGTCTTCCTTCACGGTGCATTAAAAGGACTGGCAGCTGACTTGATGAAAATTGCTAATGATGTTCGCTGGCTTGCCAGCGGCCCAAGAAGCGGGATTGGTGAGCTCTCCATACCTGCAAATGAACCAGGCAGCTCCATCATGCCCGGCAAAGTCAACCCAACGCAAAGTGAGGCACTGACAATGGTGGCAACCCAGGTTTTCGGAAATGATGCGACAATCGGATTCGCGGCAAGTCAGGGTAATTTTGAGTTGAATGTATTCAAGCCTGTCATCATCTATAACTTCCTGCAAAGCGCGAGACTGCTGGCAGATGGAATGAGATCCTTCAATGATAACTGTGCAGAAGGCATTGAAGCGAATCTGGATGTCATTGCTGGGCATGTTGACCGGTCACTTATGCTTGTCACGTCCTTGAATCCTCATATTGGTTATGAAAAAGCAGCTGAAATCGCCAAGCTTGCTTTCAAGGAAAACACTACTCTGAAGGAAGCGGCAATCAAGACAGGGTATTTGTCCCCAGAACAATATGATGAGTGGGTCAAGCCTGAAAAGATGATTTGATGGAGAGTATACTCATTGGTACTCTTCCAGGGGCCATGTGAAGATACGTAGTAAGTGAACTGGACAAAAGTAAAGGCCCCCTGATGAAGGGGGCCTAAGCCATTCTTATTTTATTGTTTAATGCAATTTAGCGTGCAGATCCGCCAAGTTGTTGCTCAGCCATTTGCACAAGGCGCTTAGTGATTTCTCCACCAACTGAACCGTTAGCACGAGAAGTCGTTTCGCCGCCAAGCTGTACGCCAAATTCTGTTGCGATTTCGTACTTCATTTGATCAAGAGCTTGTTGAACACCGGGAACTAATAATTGATTAGAGTTGTTGCTACTAGCCATTAATATTTCCTCCTTTGTGTTTTTCAGAGTTGTATTTGGGTTAGTATTGGAGTCGAACCAATCATGGCTTTTGCCATGCCGCCTGGGGTTAACCCATGATGAGGAATTGGCTGGGCTAGCCGGAATTGCACCGGCTCGCGTCATAGCTGCCTTCTAGGCTTAACCCAATGTCTTTATTCGTTTGCTGACCTGCGTTTTTTCTTTGCTGCTGCTTTATTAATAACTAGTATGTTTTGTTTCGAAAAGTTTATTCGCTGATCAATAAAGGTAATTAATACCATTATTATCACATTACATAACCAATTTTAATCAACACAAACTATTGTTAGCGATACAGGAGAAAGGATGAAAAAGATGGGGATGTGCCCGATTTGCAATGGCTTCAGAAACGTTGCTCTGCCATGTCCTAACTGCAGCGGCAGCATGGAGGACAGCGGGAGGGAAGCAGACTTTTATGATGATTACAGCCCGTATATGCCAATTGATCAAATGAAACTGGAGGATGGTTATCCTGCTGACTTTACAGAGGAGGAATGCCCGCACTTGTTCAAATGTCCAAACTGCGGGACAAGCCAGGTATTTTTAATCAAAGAATGATAGATCTTCAAGAAAGCAAAAAAAGCAACCGCAATGGTTGCTTTTTCATGTATTAAGGACGGATCCTTACTTCTGTTTCTGCATCGAAGAAGTGGACCTTGTTCATATCGAATGCCAATTCAATCACCTGGCCTGGAGTTACATCTGTGCGGGAATCAACACGAGCAACGAAATCCTGGCCTTCTAATTGAGAATAGATCATAGTTTCTGCACCAGTCAATTCAGATACCTCAACAGTTGCTTTGATTGTAGCTCCCTGGGAAGCATCGATGAACACTGGCTCGTCATGCAGGTCTTCCGGTCTTACGCCGAGGATGAGGTCTTTGCCAACATAACCCTGTGCGCGAAGAACTTTCATCTTTCCTTCTGGAACGGCGATAGAAGAGTTGTTGATTGTGAACTTTCCTTCTTCAAGCTTTCCAGTGAAGAAGTTCATGGAAGGAGATCCGATGAATCCGCCTACGAAGACGTTTTCTGGATTTTCGTAAACTTCTTTTGGCGCTCCAACCTGCTGGATGACACCGTCCTTCATGACTACCAGGCGTGTTGCCATTGTCATCGCTTCAGTCTGGTCGTGTGTTACGTAAATAGTTGTTGTATTCAAGCGGCGGTGAAGCTTAGCGATTTCTGCACGCATTTGTACACGCAGCTTTGCATCAAGGTTCGATAAAGGTTCGTCCATCAAGAACACCTTAGCGTCACGGACGATAGCACGTCCTAAAGCAACACGCTGGCGCTGACCGCCTGAAAGTGCCTTTGGCTTGCGGTCTAAATATGGCTCAAGACCAAGAATCTTCGCAGCTTCTTTAACGCGGCGGTCGATTTCGTCCTTAGCAAACTTACGAAGCTTCAATCCGAATGCCATGTTATCGTATACAGTCATATGCGGATATAGAGCGTAGTTCTGGAAAACCATCGCGATGTCACGGTCTTTAGGAGGTACGTCGTTCACACGCTTTCCGTCGATGTAGAAATCACCCTTGGAAATTTCCTCTAGGCCAGCGATCATCCGAAGAGTTGTGGATTTACCGCAGCCAGATGGTCCGACGAATACGATGAATTCTTTGTCTTCGATGTGAAGGTTGAAATCTTCTACTGCTGTGACTTTGTTATCATAAATTTTATAAATGTGGTCTAATTTTAACTCGGCCATTTTTTAAGCCTCCCTGATTGTTTGTCTACATGAACAGTTTAGCGAAAAGGCCAGCCACTTATCATCAGCAGGATGCACAAAAAAATGAAAGCCCTTTTATGCAATTTGTTCAAATTGTGAAATCAGCCCATTTCTTTAAAAAGGCCGGCAAGATAAACAACGATGGCTGCGTCAAAATCCTTCAGCTGCACGCCGGTTTTTTCGGTGAACTTGTCCAGTCTGTATTGCAGGGTATTACGGTGTACATACAATTTTTTAGCTGCAAGCGAGACATTCGAATTGGTTTCCAGGAACGTTTTAATAGTAGCCATTAACTCTTTGTCATCGCCAAATGCCTCGAGAATCGAATGGGAGAGAATATCCTGTAAGTGATTTGGCAGCTGTGTTGCCAGAAGCATCGGGAAGGCTTTTTCAAAGGTGAAGACATCACCGCGATTGGTAAGTTTCGATAATTTCAGGAATACCTGCTTTTCGTTTGTGAAAAAGTCTGGGAGCTTTCGGGAAATAGTCTGGAACTTGCCGATATAAAAAGATATTTTAATGAAAAAGTCACTTTCGAATGTTGCAGAAATGGATTGAAGCTCGTCCGCATCTTCGATGATTTCCTTCTTTTCTTGAACGATCATTCCATAGGAATCCCTCATCCAGAGGATAGTATGGTCTGGGAAAAAGCCTTGCAACGCTTCATTGACTTCTTCTTGTTCAATGTGTTTTGCCTGCATCCGAAATTGAATGAAACGGACCTCATCATTTGCAGCCGGCGGTATTGCTCCTCCATGGAAAAGAAAATCATTCCAAGCAAGTGCTTTGCCAGAAAGGGAAGTGTGCTGATCGGTTTCAATATACTGAAGCAAATTTTTCAGCAAGTCAAGCTGGTCTTCCGATATGACTTCCTTAGGAATGCTGATCCACGGCGGCTCCTGCCCTGTAGAATGGAACCAGTGGAAGTCGAGTGATGGATTGGCTGGAAAATGATTGTGCGTGACAGAATCAGGGAAATAAGCTAATATTTTATTAATCATATAAGTATCCTCAGATTTAGTTTGATAAAAGCTGACATATCTTTTATTATAACAGGTGTGGCTTTTAAATGTGAATTTACTCCAGGGGATAAACTGGTAGAAAAAAGGAAAAAATATTGGTATTATAGATACAATACGGGGTACCGTAGGAGAGAGGTGCAGGGAAATGGAATACACACCAGAAATGAAAAATCGCTTGAAGCGTTTGGAAGGTCAAGTCCGCGGCGTTATCCGGATGATGGAAGAAGAAAATCACTGCAAGGATGTTGTCACACAATTATCGGCAGTCCGTTCTGCAGTAGACCGTGCAATTGGTTTCATCGTGGCAAAGAACCTGGAATCATGCATCACGGAAGCAGCCAAGGAAGGCAAAGAAGCCGACGAAGCGATCAAAGATGCAGTCAATATGATTGTTAAAAGCAGATAAGACACCAGCATCCTTTTTAGGATGTGGTGTCTTTTTTTTTGTGATTTATTTCGATGGAGCTCATGCTTTTCCTATTCATTAGGCGGATCTTCAGGCGGGAGGTCATGGCTTTCCCCTATATTAGGAGTATCGTCCAATCGATGGACAGTCCCGCCTGCCATCCCCTCATTGATCATCCTGTCGACATCGACATATACTTTGTCCCGGCCCTCATATTGCAGGTCCTCGGCGAACTTTTTCTGGTCCTTTTGTTTCATGGTTACCTCCTTCAATCCTTTTACGCTTAGAATGTCGGAAAGGCACAAAAAACATACGGATTATTTATCATATACATGGAAAAGCATCAACTCGTGAACCCGTTCCTTCAGCTGGTCGATATCCCCGTCAAGGGGCTGTTCGGAAGTCCATTGAATATCTCCGTTTTGGTGATAGATTCCCGTATACTTCTGCTTTTTGAAATAAAAGGAAAAATGCCAGCCGGGCATTTCTTTATTTTCGAATAATGATTTGAATTGGAAATGAGTGATCACTGCGATACCCCCTTTTAGATAATCTATACCACTATTATATAGCAATAGAGGAAGGGGAGGGACCTCAAACTTAAAAACCAGTTTTCCTGAGAAATAGATCCACAAGTGTAATGATTCTCTTTTCTTCGATTTGGGATTCATCAAAGCTCATTGGTTTTGAGTTTACTTCAAAAATGGCATATTCTCCTTCTTCAGTGAGCCCGGCATCTAGCGAGAATTCCCCGAAATATCCCAATTCTTCTGTCAGCAACTGTCCGATTTCCTTCACGGCCCAGGCGAAAAATGCATCATGCCTGGGATTCTTCACAATATTATAGGGAAGCACGATTCCGCCTTTCGGCACGTGGGTGGTCAAGTCTTGTTTCTCTGATTGGCGGATGCCGATGCCAGTTACTTCATATCCATTTAGTCCATCATGCGCATGGACGCGGAAGTCATAGCGCTTTCCGCCAATGGCTGCAGGCCTGATTTCCTTTTGGGCGATATAATCGTACTCTAACAGATGCCTGGATTTTGCTAACCAAAATTCCTTTAAACCCGGAAATTCAAGACGATGGGAATGGCTTTCCAACTCAATTCGTCCGTTCCTATGCCGCAGCCGGAAAATCCCGATGCCTTTGGACGAAGAAGCTGGCTTCAGATAAATCCCCTGATGTTTTTCAAGAAATGCAGCTAGCTGAATCAACGTCTTTACGCAAATGCTTTCAGGCAATAGTTTGTTTAATTGATCATGTCTTGCAAAAATGGAGTATAGCTTGTTTTTGTTGATGAAGGCAGGATTGAAAAATGGGACACCGAGAGCGCAAAAGTAATCAATCGCATCCTTGAAAGCCTGCTGCTGTTCGGCATTTCGGAATGGCACGCGATTGAAAACAATATGCGGCAGCGGCGTCTTTACAGGTATCCATTTGTTGGCTTCAGGTGAAAATGTGACCCCGGTAAGCCCATCCTTGACAACTGTTTCCGGAGGGAAAACAACTGCCATTCCATTGCGCTTCACCAGCTCATCCTGCAGTGATTTGAAAAGTGATCCGTTGCCTGCAAGTGCCATTTCTTTGCTCATGGAGGTCATGATTCCAACCAGCGGGCCGAGATTTCCCTGTTTGTTTTTTAAGGTGAATAAGTGTGTTTGCTGTGGGACAGAGCTTGAAGGGGTGGGTCTGATTTGGATTTTATTAAAGCCAAAGCTGATTTTTTCATCAGCTTTGGCTTCATAGGTCCATTCCTTCGATTCGATGTGATAGCGAAGGTTCATTGGAAAAGTTCCTCAGGTGCTGTAATGGCTTTTTCCGCTAAAAATATGCCAAAGGAAAGGGAAAGCTTTCGGGTGAGCAGATCGAAATTTTTCAGCTTCGGATGCTTGAAAATCGACCGGCCAGGCTTTGAGTTTGCCTCGAAAAGCCAGACTTTTCCTGACTTATCAATCCCCAGGTCAAAACCAATCTCCCCGATGATTCCTTCCATGTTTTTTTCTAAAATGGTGCTCAGGATCAGGGCAGCCTCAGTTAGTTTCTTTTCACAGGACTCACGCTCTTCCTGGTCCTCGAATAACTCATCAAGTGATTTAACGATGCCGCCGTTGTTCACGTGAGTCGTCACACTGCCCTGGCCAGCAATCTTTGCGGCTATCGCAGCGAGCTGCCACTGTCCATATTCATCTTTATTGGTATGAACCCTGAAATCGATCAGTCGTTTGTCTGACCTCAGCAGGCTGATGCCCTGCTGGACAATCATCTGTGATAAGTTCCGCTTGTAAAAGACCTTCTTCATCAGTTTTTCAAGACTGTCAAATTTCGTTAACTTATTGACTCCTTGCTGGTCCCGGTACCGGCAATAATAGTAGCCATTATGCTTATCGAACAGGATTTGATGGATTCCCAGGCCGAGGCTTCCATTGGCTGGTTTGACATAGACATTTCCGTAGTTTGAGAGCATACGTTCAATAACGGAAAAAGAAGAAAATTGATGGGTTTCAGGCAAGTATTCAACGGCCCGATCATCCTGCTGCAGCCGTTCGAAAACATCCAGCTTGCTGAAAAAGCCGGGATTGTACCAAGGAATCAGATAATCGGTCTGCATTCTCGCTTTTAAACTGCGAAGCTCTGATTTTCTTTCTGTCTTTCTGTTTGGCAGGCGATCGTATACGACATTCGGGAAAGGAACTTTAATTTTCTTCCACCCACCCTCTACAAAGAAATAACCGTCAATCAACCCTTGTTCCCAATCGATATGCTCCTCGCCAAAAACAAACGGCAGGGCGCCTACTGATTTATTGACTGAAAGCAGCTTGGCGAAGAACATCGAGCGCTCGCCGATCGGTCTTAAAGGGTAGGGTGTGAAACCGGAGGTCAGGATGCCGATCAGCGGACCGATAAATAATGTTTGCTGGTCAATGAAAACATGCAGGGGAATCGACAAATCCGGCATGGACAGCTCTTTCTGCACGTCATTGCTGAGGACAATCACATTCCTCCTTTTTGGATGGGGCGCGACAGTGACATCAAGCAGCTTGTTGCCGAAAACGACTCTTCTGATATCCTTGCTATTGGGAAGGTCGGCAGGGATGAAGACGAGCTGCTTGGAGTGGGTGATGATTTCCACAGGATATTTCTTTCTCATAAATGCTGTCCCTCTCTTTCTGGCAGAATTTCTGAAAGTGTCATGGCATATTCAAGCGGAGCTTTATAGAGAATTTCCTTCAGGTCGGGATTGAGTGATGTGATGACTTTTCTGCCGGGCTTTGAATTCGTATCCAGCACCCATAATGCTTTATCTTTTGAGACGCCGATATCGATGCCGAGCTCGAATAACCTTGGGAAGGATGCTTCAAGGATGCCCGGCAGCATTGAGAGGATCTCTTCTAATTCAAGTGAAAGAAATTTTCTCGTGCGGAAATCCAGCGAACCTGCATAGTCTTCGAATGCCTGAATTTCACCGCCTGCAGCCAGATTCGACAGGATGCCATCCTTATGGCCGCGGCGTATTCCCTTTCCTCGCATAATCCATTTATCTCCCCGGTCCTTTTGCAGCAGCACCCTGATATCAAAAGGACAGTTATGTGAATCAGAAAGTTCGAGATAAGGCTGCATCATGTATTCGTTTTTGCTGCAAAGTCTGTCGAGCCAAGCCTCTGTCTCACTAGTCGATAAAAATACTTTCTCTGACAATCTGCCATCAGCTTCTGCCAGGATTGTAAATTCTCTTCCGGAATTTTTAATTTTATAGATTCCGGCGCCGCCAGAACCAAAAACAGGTTTTAATATGGCAGTGCTCCACTTTTTCAGCTGCACTATTACAGCTTTTCCGCTTGGCACAAGGATGGTCTCTGGGATATATGGAGCAAGTGCGGATCTGGATAGGACCTCATAAATGCTCCATTTATTTGGCAGGCCGTTTCCCAGGAAGGTAATATCTTCTCGGTTTTTCAGCCATTTCACAATCGCCATCGACTGTTTCGATTCATGGTCATTTGCATAAAAACAACGGTCATATATTACCTTTGGCAGCAGGAACTCGGCCTTTACCCACTTTTCTTTTTCGTGATCGAATTTTTCTCCTGCCACCATTTCGGTGATCGGATGGATTTTTGCCGGTGCGAACCTGTAGCAGGTAAAGATGTCAGGATTCGCCCGTTTCGCAATTTCGGTAAAATAAGTACGCTCACTATTAAACGAGCGAGACATCATTCCAAATGAAATCATCTGCATATCTCCTTTTGGACTAGCGCTCACAAAGTCCATAACAATGGTCAATGATGGCTTTAGTCGAAGGTCTGATTTTAGAGCCGCGCTCCTCAAAATTCTTGGAGGGTTTGGAGTTGGCTTCGATCAGCCACAAACTTCCTTTAATGTCGATTCCAATATCGATTCCAAGCTCTGCATTGTGTCCCTCGGCATGCCGGCTGATCGTTTCGGCTGTTTCCAGTGCCAGCTCCTTCATCAGTGCCAGTTGATGACGGGCCTGATCCTTTCCAAAAATCAACGCCAGCGTGTGAGCAGGCTTCATGACTTCGCCACCGCGCGCAATATTGGAAACAAAATACTGTTCGGCTGAAACCCTGGCTACAATTGAAGTTACCTTCCAGAACTGCTGGGCATTTTTATGGCAGAGAACTCTGAAATCCATTGTACGGCCATTCAATTCGGACAGCTGTACCCCTTGCTGGATGATGCAAAGCCTTTTTTCGACCAGAGGCGCAATTGTGCGTGCCAACTCCCCAATTTTTTGAAAAGGTGATAAGTCCTTTGCCGGCAAAGAGGATAATGAGACCTTGACCAAGCCTTCTGATTGGACGAGCTGAATGATATTGCGCCCCTGGCTTCCATGGACGGGCTTGA
This sequence comes from Cytobacillus oceanisediminis 2691, assembly GCF_007678455.1. Lineage (GTDB taxonomy): Bacteria > Bacillota > Bacilli > Bacillales > Cytobacillaceae > Mesobacillus > Mesobacillus oceanisediminis_A. The sequence goes on from NZ_VEEP01000001.1 coordinate 98,327, forward strand.
TGTACAATTCATCATACTTCTGCAGCATTTTTTCAAGCATGCTTTCGCTGTAAAGATGTGTTTCCGGTATGAAGGACTGCAAATGCTCCTCTATCATTAAAAATTCATGGATTTCCCATTTGGAAAGAAAGCGATGATTAAATATCTTTATTCCCAGAGTATCCAATTTATTTAAAAAACCCTTAAATCCTTTGCTGAATTCAGTTCTTCGTGAAGAGACACGGTTATAGATGACATTGGGTAAGGGGAGGGAACCCTTTTTCCATTCCTCGGTATCCTGATCGTAAAAAAAGCCCTCGACTCCATCATCAGAAAAGCCTTTCAGTGAAAAAACATAGAAGCTTCCGCCTGTTTCCGAAATTCCCTGGTGGAGCTCTTCGCAAAAGGAATGGACCTTGCCGAAGTCCGGTCCGCTGTCTTCTTTTATCTCAGTCAGCAAAGCGATGACGGGCTGTGTTGATTGGCCTTCAAATTTAGCTGGCGTCATAGCTTCCCCTCATTTTCTTTTGGCTGCATAAGGAAACAATACATAAAAATAGGCAAACACACATATTCCATGTTATGAATAGTTGTGGTTATTGGTGATTTTCATGGCAAGGGAAGTTTTCTTGTAACCTGAACTTTTGGCATTGAGCAACATAGTTTGTTATAGTGTAGTGGAGTGTTTAACGGAGAAGGAGTGATTTGAATGGCAGTCAATCTTTACGATTCAGCCTACGAATTAGAAAAAGCAATCAGAAACAGTACGGAATACGCAGAATTGAAACGACTTTATGATGCTGTGAACAACGACCCATCGGCAAAAGCGATGTTTGAGAACTTCCGCAATATCCAGATGCAGCTTCAGGAAAAGCAGATGACTGGACAGCAAATTACCCAGGAAGAAGTAGAACAGGCACAAAAGACTGTTGCACTTGTCCAGCAGCATGAACTGATTTCCAAGCTCATGGAAGCTGAGCAAAGAATGAGCATGGTCATCTCCGAGCTTAACCAGATCATCATGAAGCCTCTTGAAGAGTTATACGGAAACCCGAACCAGCAGCAATAAGATTGAAAGGACTCCCGGCAGACAATGGCCGGGAGTTTTTTTTACAGTTTGCCCCCTTGTTCTATTCTTTCGCTTTCTATCATACAAGTTAAATAAGGACAAAAACACCGAAGAAATGGGGGCATAAAAATGATTTACCGTCTTCTTGCGCTTAACGTGGATGGCACGATTCTCCAATCAAATGAAAGGCTCCATAAATCCACAAGGGATGCAATCGAGTACGTCCAGCAAAAGGGAGTTTACGTGACTCTAGTAACTTCCAGAAGCTTTCCATCAGCCAAAAAAGTGGCGAAAGCGCTGAAAATAAATTCATTGCTGGTAACCCATCTCGGATCCTATATTTCGCATGACCTTCGCAGTGACCCTGTGTTTGAAAAAAGGATCCCAGAGGATGTCACTTTCCAGCTTGTCAGATTCCTCGAAAGCTTTCCATGTCAGATCAGACTGGTCCATGAAAAGTTTTCGCTGGCTAATAAGTATAAATTGAATCATAATCTGCTGGCCAAAACGGTATTCACTTCAGGTGATCCGATTTTCTATTCACAGCAATTCACTGATTCTATCAGCGAGACACTTGTCAATGACCCGGTATCACCGCCAAAGATCGAAGTCTACTTCGAGTATGAAGAAGACCTGGCAGATGCACAGCAGGCGATAAATGGGATGTTCTCAGAAGTCTCACTTTCCAGGTTGAATGACTATCGACTCGATATCATGCCAGAAGGCGTGTCAAAGCTTAACGGCCTGATCCAGCTGGGCGAGCATCTAGGCATTCCATTGAAAGAAATGGTCGCAATTGGCGACGGCACAGACGATATTGATATGATTGAGGCATGCGGTTTGGGAGTCGCAATGGGGAACGCATCTCCAGAAGTGAAGAAGGCTGCGGACTGGGTGACCCGATCAAACAACCAGCATGGCGTCAGCTACATGGTAAAGGAACACTTCCGCAAACAGCAGCCAATCGAGTTCCTGCGGAAAATGAATATTATAAAAATGTGAAAATAGTAAGCATGCCTGATGATTGAAAATCAGGCATGCTTTTGTTGTTTTTTCATGAGTTTCAGGAATATATGAGTTTTCTTCGGAAAATAAGCATTGAATTAAGGAATATATGAGTTTTTTTCGGAATATAAGTGCTGAATTAAGGAATATATCTTTTTTCTAAGGAAAATAAATGATACTAAGTCGGGCCTAAGCCGAAAACTGGTAGCTTTTGCACTGTCTTGACCAGGGAATCATAATTCTATTACACTTATTGAAGCATGTTTAATTGAAAAGGTGAGGTTACATGAGAATTCATATAAAAGGTATAGATGATGAAAGGTTTCAGAGGCCGCTGGAGTTGATTGCGAATCTGTTTTTTGAGGAATCAGAAGTGGTTCTGGGAGAAACAGGTTCAGAATTTGATGCGACAATAGAATTTGAGGTTCAAACTGAAGGTACTATCCTTGTAAAAGCAGACCTGACAACTAAGAATGAAGACGTTTTTTCAGTGCATGCCGATAAAGAAGTGCCAGCAGGCCTAAGCGAAAAAGAAGAATTCAAACTGCTTAAAACCGTTGTTTCAAGAGCTTATTTAAAAGTGCTGCAGGACTGGACAGGTATCATCCAGAAGTGGGGGATCCTTACAGGTGTACGCCCAACAAAGCTTCTGCACAAGAAACTTCGTGAAGGAAAAGAGCAAGTAACAGCACATAAAGAACTGAAGGAGCAGTACCTGATTTCAGATGAGAAAATCCAGCTCATGCAGCAGATTGTGGACCGTCAGCTTGCTGTCCTTCCAGATTTGTACGATTTGAAAAATGGTGTCAGCATTTATATTGGCATCCCTTTCTGCCCGACGAAATGTGCATATTGTACGTTCCCGGCTTACGCGATCAATGGGCGTCAAGGTTCAGTTGATTCCTTCCTGGGCGGCCTCCACTATGAAGTTCGCAAAATTGGTGATTGGCTGAAGAAAAATGATATGAAAATCACGACTGTTTATTATGGAGGCGGCACGCCAACTTCAATAACAGCGGAAGAGATGGACATGCTCTATGAAGAGGTCCATCAATCATTTCCAGATGTCGAAAACATCAGGGAAGTAACAGTCGAAGCTGGCCGTCCTGATACGATCACGCCTGAAAAGCTTGAAGTGCTTAAGAAGTGGAATATTGACCGGATCAGCATCAATCCGCAGTCTTACATCCAGGAAACATTGAAGGCAATCGGCCGTCATCATACGGTGGAAGAAACGATTGAAAAATTCCATCTCGCCCGCGAAATGGGGATGAACAATATCAACATGGACCTGATCATCGGCCTTCCAGGTGAAGGGACGGAGGAATTCGCGCATACTCTTGATGAAACAAAGAAACTGATGCCGGAATCACTGACAGTCCATACGCTTTCTTTTAAAAGAGCATCGGAAATGACAAGGAACAAGCAGAAATATAAAGTCGCTGACCGCGCCGAGATCGAAAAGATGATGAATATGGCCGAAACATGGACGACAGAGCAGGACTATGTACCATATTATCTATACAGACAGAAGAACATTCTCGGAAACCTGGAGAATGTAGGCTATTCATTCCCAGGGCAGGAAAGCCTGTACAATATTATCATCATGGAAGAACAGCAGACGATTATCGGCCTTGGCTGCGGTGCATCAAGCAAATTCATCGATCCGGATACCGGCGTGATCACCCAGTTTTCAAATCCTAAAGATCCGAAGTCATATAACGACAGTTTTGAAGAGTATGCTGATAAAAAAATTGAAATTCTTGATTCATTGTTCAACAAAGCGAAGATTTAACGTGGAAAGCTCCCGAAGGGTTTATTTCGGGAGCTTTTTTGATGGGTTTGACATTTTTTTAGGAGGGATTGTGCGTAAAAGAAGGATGATTTAGCTATTCAACCATGGAATTCCGCGAAAACCCAAGTTGATTCCGAGAAAAAGGTAAAGGATTCCGCGAAATTCCCCAATAATCCCGCGAAAAAGATATGGGATTCCGCTAACTGGAAAATACAGAAGATTTTCCAGCCTGAGACCAGAAAATTTCTTTAGAAAAGTCTAAATAGTGAGAAAAAAGGTTTTTAAATATAACATCTCACTATATAATAAAAATATACGGACTTATTGGAGGGGATGAAGGTGGCGATTGAGTTTTCAACAGACACTGTAAAGTTAGGCATTGACGGGCGGGTAGCTGTTCTTGAATTGAATAGGCCTGAAGCACTGAATGCCCTGGATGTGGAAATGATCAGGGGAATTACGATGAATCTTAAAGAAATTTGCAAATCGGATGAAATTGACATCGTGGTGATAAAAGGTGCAGGCCGTGCGTTTTCTGCTGGCGGCGATATCAAGACAATGCTTTCGAATGCAAATGAAAGCGATTTCTACCATGTGATGGATGATATTCACGACATGATTGTCACCCTTTACAGCATGCCAAAGTTAACAATCAGCGCTGTAACAGGAGCTGCAGCTGGCCTGGGCTTCAGCCTTGCGCTTGCGACGGACTACATTATCGCTGAGCCGTCTAGCAAGATTGCGATGAACTTTATTGGCATTGGATTGATTCCTGATGGCGGAGGCCACTTCTTCATGGAAGAGCGGCTGGGGGAAACAAAGGCGAAGCAGATGATTTGGGACGGCAAAACACTATCGGCCGGAGAGGCACTCAGTCTCGGACTCGTTGATGAAGTACCGGCAGATGAATTTAAAACAGCAGTCGACCAGAAAGTGCAGGAATGGCTGAACAAACCGGTCCAGGCAATGGTCAAAACCAAGAAAATCCTTGCCGAAAAAAATCGCCCTTCATTACTGAAAATTCTAGAACTTGAAAAATACGGACAATCCAAAATGCGTCAGACAGAGGATCATCAGGAAGGGATCAAAGCTTTTCTCGAAAAGAGAAAGCCAAATTTCAAAGGTAAATAAAGGCTGTTTTCGTAAAGATTGTTGTTAAAATCCTAAAGCCGATTTTAACGTAATATATACCGATTTCGGAGGACGGTATGAAGTTTACATGCTCTTTTCTCATAAAAAGCACCTTCTTTACGAAGGTAAACAGCTAATTCAGTCCAATTTTGTATTCAATAGCAACAAAGTTTGAGAAAAGAGCCTAAATAAAGAAGCGAAGAGGAATTTTCCTCTTCGCTTTTTTATGGATGAAACAATATCAACTTTCCTCTTGGTGAAGTGCAGCGGTGTGTTTTGTCGCTTAAGTTCTTTTCTTCAAGCATTCGGGCGCCGATTTCCTTTGCTTCGTCATCGTTCCCAGCCTGGAACGATTCATCAACAAGTTTTTCCCCGTTTGGTTCAAAGGCTGTCAATTTGTAAGTATCCATAACAAAATCCCCTTTGTTATAAAATTCAGATGATTACTATTATTTTTGCATAATTTTTTCAAATTTGCAAAACAAAAAAACATCAGAATATGAAACTATTTCCATTCAAAAATCGTAGTATTTTTATGGAGAAGGAGGAGAGCGAGTATGGTACTGCAGATCGATTGTGTCACAAAGAGATTTGGAAGCTTTACAGCGGTGAACAATCTTTCACTAAATATTCCGGAAAAGGAAATGTTCGGATTCCTCGGTGCGAATGGTGCTGGTAAAACGACGACCTTCCGGATGATCCTTGGCCTGTTGGATGCATCAGAAGGCAGGATTTCATGGGACGGCAAGCCGATCAATTATGAAACCAGCAGCATTATTGGCTATCTGCCGGAGGAAAGGGGGCTTTATCCGAAGCTCAAGGTCCGCGATCAGATTGTCTATCTTGCCAGATTAAGAGGCATGCAGAAACAGGCTGCCCTGAAGGAACTTGATTACTGGCTGAACCGGTTCAAGGTTCCTGAATATGCAGATAAAAAGGTAGAGGAGCTTTCGAAGGGGAATCAGCAGAAAATCCAGTTCATTGCGGCGGTCATCCATAAACCGAAGCTGCTGATCCTTGATGAGCCATTCAGCGGCCTGGATCCTGTGAATGTTGAACAGTTGAAGGAAGCGGTAGTTGAATTGAAGAATACAGGGACGACCATTGTTTTTGCCAGCCATCGCATGGAGCATGTGGAGGAAATGTGTGAGCATATTTGCATCATGCATAAAGGCAGCCCTGTTGTCCACGGGTCGCTAAAGGAGATCAAAAGATCCTTTGGTAAAAAGAACCTTGTCATTCATGCGGATTTTGATACAGCTTTCCTAAAGGAGTATCCTGGCGTGACAAAGTCAAAGTTGACAGCCGAGGGGATTCATCTGCAAATCACCGGTGAGCAAGCAGCGCAGGATATCCTAAAAGAGATAGTAGGGAAAGGATTCATCCGCAAGTTTGTCCTTGAAGAGCCAAGCTTGAACGATATTTTCATAGAGAAGGTAGGTGCTTCATATGAATAATTTCTTAATCATCCTCAAGCATACATATATGAGCAAGCTTAAAACAAAATCCTTTCTGGTTACGACCATACTGACCGTCGGAATTATGCTGGCACTGACCAACATGACCAATATTATCGACTTTTTCAATAAGGGCGGTGACGCCGACAAAATTGCGGTGATTGATGGAACCGGAAAACTGTATGACCCCCTGAAAGAGCAGATGAAGATTATTAATGATGAACTTGTCCTGGAGAAGTACGATGGGAATGAAAAAAACGCCAGGAAAGCAGTGGAGGAAGGGAAATATAAGGGGCTTCTTGAATTAAGATTGAATGACGACGAGCTTCCGGCTGCTTCATACAAAGCAATGAGCATTGCTGATTCTGCCATTCCTGCAGACCTGCAGGCAGCATTGCAGCAGCTGAAAACGGCTATTGCTTCCACTCAGATCAACATCGAGCCTGAACAATTGGAAAAATTATATGCACCGGTTGAATTCGAAAAAGCGGCTTTGGAAGAAGACGCCAAGACAGAAGAGGAATTGAATCAGGCACGAGGGCTTGTCTACGTCCTGCTCTTTATCATTTATTTTGCCGTCATCATGTACGCGAACATGATCGCCATGGAAGTCGCGACTGAAAAATCTTCACGAGTGATGGAAATCATGATATCCAGTGTTTCGCCGATAAAACAAATGTTTGCGAAGATCCTCGGAATTGGGCTGTTAAGCCTGACTCAGCTCGCTGCCCTTCTGTTAGTCGGATATTTTTCAATCAAACAGAATCTTGAGAACATGGAAGGCGGGTTCTTCGAGTTTTTTGGCTTTGGAAATGTAGCGGGCAGCACGATTGCTTACGCAGTGATTTTCTTCATATTAGGCTATTTCCTGTATGCGACAATGGCTGCGTTCCTGGGTTCCCTCGTAAGCAGGATCGAAGACGTTCAGCAAATGATCACGCCAATGACACTGCTTGTGGTCGCCGGATTCATGATGGCGATGTTTGGCTTAGGCCAGCCTGAGGCACCGTTCGTAAAATATACATCGTTCATTCCGTTCTTCTCGCCGATGCTGATGTTCCTGCGGGTAGGAATGCTCAATATCCCTTTCTGGGAAATTGCCCTTTCAATCGGCATCCTGGTAGCGACAATTGCTTTCCTTGCCGTATTTGGTGCAAGGGTATACCGGGGAGGAGTGCTTATGTACGGTAAATCGAATTCCTTTAAGGATATTAAAAAGGCGCTTCAGTTAACGAGAAACGAATAATCGGACAAAAGCTGCAATTCATTTTGGATTGCGGTTTTTTAATACAGGAATTCCGATATGCCTGGTTGAATATTTAATGATATTCATTAATGTTAATTATCCATTTAAATGAAGGAGAGTGTGCGAGTTGAAACAAATCATTGCAATGGGGGGCGGGGGATTCTCAATGGAACCGGAGAACCCGCTATTAGATTTATATATACTTGGCCAGTCAGAAAAACAGAAGCCCAAGGTTTGCTTTGTTCCTACTGCAAGCGGGGATGCGGATGGTTATATTGAGAGATTTTATACCGCTTTCCAATCACATGAATGCATCCCTTCGCATCTATCCTTATTCAGACCGCCGTCTAGAGACCTGGAAGCCTTTGTGATGGGTCAGGACATTATATATGTCGGGGGAGGCAGCACAAAGAATCTCCTTGCGCTTTGGAAGGAATGGGAATTGGATAGCATCCTGCTCAAGGCCTGGGAGCAGGGCATCATCATGGCAGGAGTCAGTGCTGGATCGATTTGCTGGTTTGAAGAAGGTGTGACGGATTCCTATGGAGACGGCATGGAACCGCTGAAGAGCCTTGGCTTTTTAAAAGGAAGCAATTGCCCCCATTATGATGGAGAAGCGGAACGGCGTCCGGCTTATGAACAATTTGTCGCTTCAGGGAAGATTGCTGGCGGGTTCGCAGCCGATGATAGCGCGGCTTTGCATTTTATCGGTGAAGAACTGCTCAGGGTTGTGAGTTCAAGGACGGAGGCAAAAGCCTATCAAGTAAGTCTGGAAAATGGGAAATTCAAAGAAAGAGTGCTGGATACAATCTATCTTGGTTAAAGCTGAACTGCAGTTCTCGAAAGGACTGCAGTTTTTTTGCTGCAATCGGTATAAGAACGTGCATTCGTATTTTTGGAATGGTAAAATAAACTTAAATATGAGGGGAAAGGAATATTCCAATGAAACAGGTGAAGTTTTTACATACAGCCGACCTCCATCTGGACAGCCCGATGGTCGGCCTGAGGCATCTGCCCAAAGCCATTTTTCACCGGCTTCAGGAGAGCACTTTTAAAGCATTGAGCAATATTACGGATACAGCAATCAAACAGGAAGTGGATTTTGTTGTAATCGCCGGGGATCTGTATGATTCTGAAGACAGGAGCATTCGCGCCCAGGCTTTTTTCCGAAATGAAATGGCCAGGCTTGGCGAAAAAGGAATCAAGGTCTTTGCGATACACGGGAACCATGACCATCTTGGATCCCGCTCGATTACAATCGATTTTCCTGACAATGTGCATTTCTTTAATGATCAGGTGGAAACAGCCGTCTTCAGCAAAGATGATGGCACACTCGTCCATTTATACGGTTTCAGCTATCCGGAGAGACATGTAATGGAACGGTGGATTGAGAAATATAAGAAGTCTGATGGCGCTGACTTTCACATTGGGCTGCTTCATGGACATTTTGAAGGGGCCAGTGACCATGGAAAATACGCACCCTTCAGGTTAGGGGATCTTATCGGCAAAGGATATGATTACTGGGCCCTTGGCCATATTCATAAAAGAGCGGTTTTATCTGAACAGCCATATATTGTCTATCCAGGTAACCCTCAGGGACGAAATAGGAAGGAACTGGGAGACAAGGGGGCTGCGATTGTCCAATTGACAGACACAGGTTCCGAAGTTTCTTTCATTGAAAGCGCTGATGTGATCTGGGATGAACTGGTGATTGATGCCCAGGAGGCTGTGGGATTCAATATCCTTTATGACCAATGCCTCGCAGCCATTGATGGTAAAAGAACAGAAGGAAAAGGAGTTTTGCTTGATATCCACATAGAACGCCTTAATTCCAATCTTACAGATGTCATCGATAAAATAGCCAGTGGTGAATTGCTTGAACTGCTCCAGGAGAATGAAAAGGAAGAGGATTCTTTTGTCTGGGTCCACAGGCTCCGGTTTTCAGAAGAACTTGTGATTGATCGTGGGAACTTGATTAAACAAAGTGATTTTTATGAGGAATTATTCAGGACAATTGAACAGTATGGCGACTTAAATGAACCGTTGTCTCCATTATTCCGGCACAGTCAGGCACGAAGGCATCTGGATGTGTTGTCTGAAAACGAAAAAGAACAGCTGATCAAGGATGCTGAGCATCTCCTGCTCCGGCAGATGCTGGAAAAATAGTGAAAGGAGGCAATGTGATGAAGCTTATTGAATTGCATATATACGGGTACGGCAAGCTTGAGGATTATGTGATCAAGTCGATGGATCGATTTGAGGTTTTTTATGGCGAAAATGAAGCTGGAAAGTCCACGATCATGTCATTCATCCACAGTATCCTGTTCGGTTTCCCGGCCAGGCAGAGTTCAGAAATCCGCTATGAGCCGAAAAATAACCCTAAGTATGGTGGGAAGATTAAAGCCTTTTTTCCTGAAAGAGGAGTCGCGGTCATCGAAAGGGTGAAAGGAAAGGCCGCAGGGGATGTAACTGTATCGCTTGAAGATGGGACAATCGGTGGGGAAGAGCTGCTGAAGGATCTGTTGAAAAGAATGGATAAAGGCATCTTTCAGGCGATCTTTTCTTTTAATGTTCATGGACTGCAAAATATACATGCGCTGAAGGGGGAAGATCTCGGCAGATATTTATTTTCTGCGGGAACGATTGGTACGGATAAACTCTTCAATACTGAAAGCTATCTGCTAAAGGAAATGGAGCAGCGTTTCAAACCAGGCGGGAGACGGCCTCTGTTAAATGAAAAAATGAAGGAACTGAAGGAAGTCCAGGCTTCGCTAAAAAATGCTGAGCAGCAAAATGATCAGTATTCACAGTGGGTGAAAGATAAAGAAGAACTTGAAAACAATATAGCCAGGCTCGAGGGCGAAATTGGCCGGCTGGAGCAAATAGGAGTGAAGCTGCGTGAATACAAGCGAAACGAAAAGCTTGTCATTGAAGCTGCTGCATTAGAGAGAAAAATCCAGGAGCTGGATCAATCATTTTTTCCGGAAGACGGCCTTAACCGACTTGAGAAATTGGACGAGAAGCTTAAGCAAATCCATACAAGAATACTGACACTGAAAGAAAAACAGCAAAAGGGTCAGGCTGATTTGGAAAAAAACAGGCCGGACTTCGAACTGATTGGGATGGAAACGGAAATCAACGCCCGGGTCGAGAATCTTCCATTATATGATCAGCTAAATCAGGAAAAAAGACTGCTAGAATCAAAAGTTGAAGAAATATCCGAAGAAATCAGCTTGATTAATGACCAGCTCCATGCAGATTTCGACGAAGAAAGTATACAGGATATCAACACGAGCATTTTTATTAAGGATGAGGTTGAAAAACTGCAACAGGCGCAACAGAGATCAAGTGATAAGAAACTGCAGCTGGAAGAAGATTTTGACGAGGAAAAACGCGCACTCGCGGAACTGGAAGAACATGCTGATACCGTAAAAGGACAATTGCTTGATGAAGTTAGGCGCAATCAGCTGATGAAAGAACTGGACCTGCTTGAAAATAGAGAGAGAATCCGTTCTGAATGGCAGCATGTCACAGACCAGATTGAAGGAGTCAAAGCCCGGGAGGCAACAGAGCAAACCAGGAATAAAAAGCAACAAAAGAATGCACGTAAGCAATCGCTCCTTCTTGGGGGAATCTTCCTCATTGTTTTAATCTGGGGAATTGCTAATGGAACTTGGCTTTTGGCTGGTGTAGGGGTTGCCGGCTTGATTTTTCTGGCGGTTGGGCTGCTCAAGTCAGCAGATGATACAGAAGGAGACCATTCTGCGGATGCAGTGTTCCTGTCAAAGTTGATTGAGCGGGAAAGGTCGTTGAAAGAAATTTTGAACAGCCAGCCGGGAGGCAATCTATTTTCAATTAAGAGCCTGTTGGCGAAGGACGAAGAAGCACAGCTTCTCCACCGCGAGCTGCAAGTTAAGATTGGGCAGCAGCAGCAACGTTTTGAAAAGGTTGTTCAGCAATTTGAAGTGTGGGAAGCAGATAACGTCTCTTTGAGCCAGAAAAAGGGCGAATTATTGAGGCAATTCGGACTGGAAGAGATTGACGGTCCAATAAAGTTATTGGATGCTTTTCAGTTACTGGAAAAGCAAAAACAATACTTCCGTGATCGAAAGCGAACAAGAGAAAACCTGAAGAAAGTTACCCTATCATTGAAAGATATGGAAGACAGCCTTAAAGTGCTTGCTGAGCGTTTTCTGCAAAATGTCAATCTTCCTCCAGTGGAAGCAGCAGGGTTATTGAAGCGGGCTTTGCGTGAAGCATTGGAGCAGCAGACGGAATATCGTGAATTGGAAGCAAAACTGGCTGAGCTTGGAGAAGAGCTCGCTGCACTTGAAAAGGAAGAATTGATCTTAAGCGAAGAGAAGGCAGGATTATTGGCTCAGGCTGATACGGAGCGTGAGGATGAATTCAGGCTGAAAGCGAAAAATGCTGAACTGCTGAAAGGCTGGTCAGCAAGGCATGAGGATATCGTTCATCAATTGTTCGCTTCGGGCATAAGCGAAGAGGACAGGGAGAAAATCCTGACAGGCATTTCGCTTGAGGAACAAATAGAGGGAAATTCAGTGAAGCTGGAAGCGTGCAAGCGGGATCTGACGCAGCAGTTTGATTCCATTGCTGATGTGAAGCATAAGATGAAGATAATCGAAGAGGGAGGCATATATAGCGAACTTCTCCATAAATATCGGCAGCTGCAGCATGAATTTGCTGAAGATGCAAAGGAATGGGGAAAGTTTGCAGTCGCCGGGGACATGCTCTCGAAAACAATCGGGCGGTATAAAGAAGAACGGATGCCGAGGATGCTTGCCAAGGCAGAAAGTTTCCTATCGATTTTGACAGATGGCGTTTATGGGAAAATCATACCCCAGCCTTCTGGCAGCGGTTTTCTGATAGAAAGGGAGGATCATGCATTATTTGAAGCGAATGAGCTAAGCCAGGCGACGGCAGAACAAGTATATGTGTCGATCAGGCTGGCACTTGCCGCTGTGCATCATGACCGTTATCCATTTCCGATCATCATTGATGACAGCTTTGTCAATTTTGATCATAAGAGGACAGCCCGCGTGATCCAACTGCTTAGGGAAATGAGCAATCAAAACCAGATTTTGATATTTACATGCCATCGCCATCTTTTGGACTATTTTTCAGGTAATGAAATTGTGCATATGGGAGAAACAAGCAAAAATACAGTTTAAAATAGCAGGGTCAGAGAATCAGAACAATAGATTCTGTATGTTATACTGTTGCAGAGAGGAGAGGGCGGTTAACGATGAATAAAGGAATTTTGAATCACGAAACAGGGGAACAGGTTGAGCTGTTTTTACTGGTAAAACACTCGTCAAAAGGGATTGCCAGCAATGGTAAGCCATTTTTGACACTTATCCTCCAGGACCAGAGCGGAGACATCGAGGCGAAACTATGGGATGTTTCACCGGAAGATGAAACGATGTATGCTGCCGAAAGCATTGTAAAGGTACAGGGGGACATCCAGAACTATCGGGGGCGTAATCAGCTGAAGATCAGGCAAATTCGTCCGGCTTCCGAAGCTGACTCTGTAAAACTCTCGGATTTCCTTGAAACAGCTCCTGTCAGCCAGGACGAAATGAGCAGCAAGCTTACGCAATATATTTTCGAAATGAAAAATCCAAATATCCAGAGAATCACCAGACATTTATTGAAAAAGAACATGAACGCATTCATGGAGTATCCGGCAGCGACAAAGAATCATCATGAATTTGTATCAGGTCTTGCCTACCATGTGACCTCCATGCTGGACCTAGCAAAGTCAATCGCAACACTCTACCCGAGTCTTGATAAGGACCTTTTGTACGCTGGAGTCATCCTTCATGATCTCGGAAAAGTCATAGAGCTTTCCGGACCTATTTCAACGACATACACAGTAGAAGGCAATCTTCTCGGACATATATCGATCATGGTCAACGAAATTGGCAAGGCAGCGGATGAATTGGGGATCTCAGGTGAAGAAGTAATGATCCTTCAGCATATGGTCCTCAGTCATCACGGCAAAGCAGAATGGGGCAGTCCAAAACCTCCGATGATCAAAGAGGCGGAAATCCTGCATTATATCGATAATCTCGATGCGAAAATGAACATGCTCGACCGAGCGCTTTCAAGGGTGAAACCAGGTGAGTTTTCTGAAAGAGTGTTTGCACTTGATAACCGGTCATTTTATAAGCCTGTATTCCATAAGTAAGAATCTAAACCCCTGCCAAACTGTGCAGGGGTTTCTTCTTCATTGAAGGGGATAAAGGTTATAACCGTCTTTAACTATCAACGCTAATTTCTGCGGCAATGGCATATTCTTAATTAAAGCCACATATGTTTTCTGTAAGAGTTCAATTTGGACAACCTTTAAATGGAGGGTATGAAAAATGTCAATTCCAATCTGGGTAATAGCAGTCGCAGCAGGGATCGTATTCAGCGCGTTCATGGCGGTCAAAACAGGAAAAGAGGAAAGAGAACAAGAAATGGAAAGCATTGAACGAGAGGGCGAGCTCTATATGAAACGGCTCGAGCGGGAAAAAGAACGACGTGAAAATTCGGCAGAAGCATAAAAAAGCACTGGCTCCAGAATTTCGGAGCCAGTGCTTTTTTTATGAGATCAGCCTGTCTAATTATGGCTGTGTTGGTGCTTCTGCTTCAGGGAACTCTGCAGCGCCTTTAAGGTCTTTATCCTTGATCTTAACATTTGCTTTGTCAAGCTCACGCTTCAGTACTTCCTGGATTTTATTAGAGTCAAGCTGTGCTAGCTTTAGGTCATACTCTAATTTGTCCTTCATTTTATCGTATGATTCTTTTTCTTTCTTCTCTGTGACCTTGATGATGTGGAAGCCGTGCTGTGATTTGACAGGTCCACTGATTTCATTCACGTCAAGAGCATAGGCAGCCTCTTCGAATTCAGGAACCATTTTGCCAGGTCCGAAGAACCCAAGGTCTCCGCCATTTGCAGCTGAACCAGGGTCTTGAGAATACTCCTTCGCCAGGTCTTCGAACTTCGCGCCTTCATCGAGCTTTTTCTTGACTTCCTTAGCAGTCGCTTCATCTTTTACAAGGATGTGGCTCGCCTTGATTTCAGGCTTGTACTCCTCATAACGTTTCTTGACCTCTGCTTCACTAACCTTTACATCTTTAAGGGCTGCTTTTTCCATAAGCAGCTGGTCTTTAAGCACTGCTTTTAACTCTTCCTCATCCTTAAGCTGGTTCTGCTGAAGTACTAGCTCAAAGTTATCTCCTAGCTCTTCTTTAAGCTCGGCCACTTTTTGTTCAACTTCTTTGTCAGTTACCTTATAGTTCTTTGAAAGAACTTTTTGGTAAAGCATTTCCTGGAGCGCTTGCTCCCCATATTTTTCCTTCATTGATTGATAAAGTTCTTCTTTAGTAATATTACCTGCTTTTGACTCAACGATTACTTCAGAAGAATCTGCATTATCATTACTGCATGCGCCTAATCCCATGACTCCGGCCGCAACCGTGAGGGAAATGATCATTTTTTTCATGGTGAACAACTCCTAAAAAGAAAATTCGAGTGGCCGTTTTTATCCACAAAGTCTACTATACCATATTTTTAATTTTCCACAAAAAATAAACACTGGATTTATTTTACTATTCTGGAGGGATGGGCGGATATCTATACCGTTTGTTCACATGTGCATAGGATGTAAGGAAGAGAAAAAGGAGGTATTTGTCATGGGCCACTATAATTCAGGATTTGCCTTGATAGTTGTCTTGTTCATTTTGCTGATTGTTGTTGGTGCAGCTTACCTTTAAACAACAAAATGCATGGAAAGCAGGATAACTGCCTATGCGGAAATGAACTTGCTTGAATAAGATATCATAACCACTTTGGAAGGAGGTGTTAATATGGGTGCAGGATACGGCGGCGGCTTTGCGTTAATTGTCGTGTTATTCATTCTGTTAATCATCGTGGGTGCAGCTTGGCTTTAATTTCTGAGTAGAGTATGGGGGTGCTCTCGTCCCCCATATTTCTGACACATGTTATTAAAGCAAGTTCTTAAAGCAGAAAGGAGGAACCTCAATGTCTGGAGGAGGCTTTGGATACGGCGGCGGCTTTGCATTGCTAGTTGTCTTGTTCATTCTGTTAATCATCATCGGTGCATCTTGGCTGTAAGATTTGATGAGGCGATGCTTTCTGCATGCCTGATTAATAAAAATAGTCTTTGTGGAGACCGAAAATAAAAAGCGGTGAGGATGTCCTCACCGCTTAATTTATGTTAATAGTATTTTATGATTTCAACTTCGAGAAATGTCTAGTTCCAGCGCCTAGCACCTCGAGACGCTTGGCTAGTGTCGCCTCCTAGAAACTCCGAAACTTCAACTCCGTCGGCAGAAGCAAAAAGCGCTTCTTTGTCGGACTCTCCAGTTTCTGCGTTTCTGAACAGTCGGCTATACTTTTCGGTTTCGGTCCTGCCAATGAAGTCAAAGAACGACTTCACTGTCATGCCCTCCAGCGCTTGTCGAAGCTGACCACGGCGCTTACGCTTTTCGTATGTAGTCACGTATACAAAATTTCAACGAAAGATGAAATAAGCAAAATTGTAACTAGGATATTGATCGTCCTGAAAATTTTAGCATGTTTGTCTTCCGGGATTTCCTTCTGGATGCAGAGGGAATCTGTTAGCTTATTTATATAGAAAAGAATGAAGGCTGCAAAAAGGACAAACACAAATAAAATGGAGATCATCGAAGAATCCCTCCTTATCAATCTTTTTATCTTAAATACAATAACAAATATTCAAGGAAAAAGATAGTTTTTTATAAAGCGGATGATTAGTAAGTTAGTGGAGGGTGAGAATGAATTTTTTAAATTCATTGCAAAGATAATATAAAGTTTGAATTTTTCGAAATGTGAGATAATGAGCATTTAAATGGAAGAACAAAAAGCGGAAGGATTCATTTTTACAACCGCTTTATAGGATGTTGTCGGCTGAAAGCGAAACCGTTTTTCAGCCAGAGGAAGTGAACAATGCTAGTGTATCTTGGAAGTAATCCCTTCCTCTATTTACGGAGCGAAACTGTGTTTGTCTATCTTAAGCATACTCCTTCTCGGCTGGATCGATCTTTTTAAGCGTTCCGTCCTCGTCTGTAAACTTTCTGTCAATATTCGAGAATGATTTCTCGAATATCTCCATGAAATCATCGCCATAAATATTCCTGACAATCGCCATGATTTCAATAATATCAGGGAATTTTCCATAGAGTTCCTTTAAGGGCATAGCACCTGAAAAAACTGCATTCTTATCAGGTTCGTAGCTTTCCATTAAAGCGAGCAATACGCCTTCGCCTTCTTCGGTTAACTGGATATACGTATTCCTTTTGTCGCTTTCCTTTTTGGAAAACTTTAGATAGCCACGTTCTTCAAGTTTCTTAGAAAAGTTGAAGGCAGTGGATACATGCATCACGCCAAATTTGGCTACATCAGAAATCGAAGCACCATTCAAGTGATAAGCAATCCATAAAATATGATGCTCATTGATATTCAGGTCGAATGGCTTGATCCATTGCTGCCAATCCTTTTCGACAGACTTCCAAAGGGCTTTACTTAACTGGGCAACTCTCTGGCTAAACATCATCGCTTCTTTCATAGTATAATTTTTATCTCCCATTCTCATATTCACCTACTTTATTATTTCTATTTTCATTATGCCAATAAAACAAAAATTAATAAAGATATAAATTTACTAAATTTTTAGAATTTGTTATTTTCCCACTGTAGTCTGGTGTAATTATGTAAAAATTGATAGGTCATAATAAAAATGCCATTTGCATAGTATATTTTTTCTTCAAAAAATAGGAAAATCCTTCCCGATGAAAAAATTTAGTTGGAGGGAAGGATTTCTCCTTTTATTTTTCTTCTGAATTGGCAGCCAATTCAGATTCAAGATCTGAAATGGATTCCTCCAGCTCTTTGATATCTTCCTGAAGGGCCATTTTATTTTCCTCTGTTTCAAGTTTCCATTCCCAAAGAGCGGTTTTTACATCGGTGACAAAAGTTTGGATGGAAGCCTTTCCTTCTTTGGAAGCAGTTGCCACCGTATTTTTTAATTCCACAACGGAATCCTTGATGTCTTTAAGAGACCCGATATACTCATCCTTATTCGCCTTAAGTGTCCTTCTTGTCTCATAACCAGACTTTGGCGCTGCGAGCAGCGTTGCAATTCCAGCTGCCACTCCTCCAACAACCATTCCCATTAAAACTGATTTTGCTTTCATGATTTGACCACCTCGTCATTTTTCTGTATATGTTCTGCAAAAGGATTCAAATTCCTCTATTCCTTCTATATTTAATTTCCTATTCTCGGGCAAATAAACGTTTTATGCTTCATAGGCTCAATTTAACAGGCATAAAGATAAATTAGGTTCATGTACAGAGGATGGAGAGGAGGGGAGCGGGGATTTTTGTTAGTATCGTATTTTTCATCAGTATTGCTTTCTTTTTGGGGGCAGTCCATAATCTCCTTGCATTGAAGAAACCAGGCATGTATCCTCCGAAGATGCATCTGCGAAAAAGGGCTGGCACGTTCGCAGGCGGGGGAGCCATTTTTCTATTGCTCGGGATTATCTTTTATTCATTTCAGTAATGTAAAAAAGCCCCTGTCCTCAAGCTTAGGACAGGGGCTCTATGATTTAATTGATTTCTGCAAGTTTTGCTCGTTTAAAGATATTGGTTGCCACTGGATAAAGAATGGCCATGAATACTGTGTTAAAGGCAGCTGCAGGCAGAACGACTCCCGCGAAAAGGGCGATGAATGGTCCAGGAAGGCCCACTAGGAAGTAAGCTGCTCCAAGGAAAACAATCCCGGAAACAATGGTTCCGATTGCCGTCAGGCCAGCTGCGATATATACTGATGACTTGAATTTTTTCAACGCCAGCAGGAGTGCCAAAAAGACAAATGCCGTTACAGGCTTGTCGATGATATTTGGAATAAGTCCGCCAGGGAACGTTGTAGTCAATCCAGAAATCAAACCAGTTACAGCTCCGATCAAAAATACACTTTTCTTGTCAGGAAACATAAGGACCCCAAGGAACATCATGGTAAGCATCATATCTGGCTTCATTCCAAGGATAAATCCGGGTACAACAGTGTGCAGCACTGCACCCATCCCAACTAATAGTGATAAGGCTACAAGGTTTTTCGTATTCAATTCTCATCTCTCCTCTGCTATTCTAGCTAACTATAGCTCCTCCTGCAGTGCTCTCAATGCCTGCAGCGAAAAGCTTGCTACTATTATAACATATATTTTAGGTGAGTAAAGGGATAATATTCTGTTAATTTCTTAGCCTGAAATCATTCATGAATTTAGCCAGTTTTTCGACATGGCCGAGCGGGACGGCATTGTATATGGAAGCCCTGCAGCCGCCAACAGATCTATGGCCGGCCAAACCAATAAAGCCTGCTTCCTCTGCCTCATGCAGGAAGGAGTCGGTCAAGTCTTCGTTTTCCAGCGTAAAGGTGATATTCATTAAAGAGCGGCTCTCTTTTTCAGCATGGCCCTTATAGAATCCATTACTGCTGTCGATTGCTTCATAAAGCATTGCTGCCTTCTGCTTGTTTTGCAGTTCTAGCTGTTTTACCCCGCCAATGGATTCGGCCCATTCGAGGACTAGCATCAGAAAATAAACGGACAGAGTAGGCGGAGTGTTGTATAGCGATTTGGAGTCAGCCTGCACCTGATAATTGAGCATTGCAGGCAAATCCGGCCTTGAACGTTTGATCAAATCCTTATGTATGATCACTACTGTGACACCGGATGGACCCAGATTTTTCTGCGCACCAGCGTATATGAGCCCATAGGAAGATATATTGACAGGACGGCTTAAAATGTCACTTGACATGTCCGCAACAAGCGGAACGTTAACTTTTTCAGGCAGGTTATGCCACTGGGTACCGAAGATCGTGTTGTTCGTCGTGATGTGGAGGTATGAAGAGCCAGGTTTTAAATTGATTTCTGAGAAGCTGGGGATTGATTTATAGTTAGAAGATTTTGATGAAGCAATTGCCTCCGCACTCCCGATTTTTTGTGCCTCCTTTAATGCTTTTTCAGACCATGTGCCAGTCATGACATATCCTGCAGTCGATCCTTCTTCAAGAAGATTCATCGGTACCATGGTGAATTGAAGACTTGCACCACCCTGGAGGAGAAGCACTTCGTAACCATCCGGAATGTGGAGGAGGTTGCGCAGCAATGACTTTGTCCGGTCATTGAGTGCTTCGAATTGCTTGCTGCGGTGGCTAAGTTCCATGACTCCCATCCCGCTGCCCTGGTAATTCATCATTTCTTTTTCGGCCCTCGCCAGCACAGCCTCAGGCAAGGCGGCAGGTCCGGCATTAAAATTCAGTGCACGTTTCAAGATCATCCCTCCGGAAAAATAAAATTGCAGTGTTTCGTTAATGCATTAAAGTTATTATCATGCTAACAGAAAAAGAAGGGAATTTCTAATGTTTTCAGAAAAGTTTAAACAAATTTCAAGAAGTTCGTTTTGCCTTACATATGACGAAAAGAGCAAAATAGCTGTATGGACAAGTTCTCCATTGCTTTTCAGAGAAGGTCAATTGGACAAAAACGATGGAAGAGCGGCAAAAAGTGTCCGATAGGAAAGCTCTATCGGACAAACACGAGGGGAAAACGGCAAAAAGTGTTCGATAGGAAAGCTTAATCGGACAAACACAAAGTGGGCAGCCAGAAAATTGTCCAATATAAAAGTTGTTTCTAACCAATAAAAAAACTCCCGCAAGTGCGGAAGTCTAGATTTTACTGTTGATCTCGGCAGCGATTTTCTGGTAGTCGTCTGCAGTATATTGATCCTGGTGTGTTTTCCAGACAGCCCCGAAACCGTCTCCATTGCCGTAGCGAGGAATCAGATGCATATGGAAGTGGAAAACAGATTGGCCGGCTGCTTCGCCGTTGTTCTGAAGGACATTCAGCCCGATTGGCTCATAGGCAGCCTTGATCGCATTGGCGACTTTAGGAACAGCCTTAAAAACATTAGCTGCCACTTCATCCGTTAACTCATACACATTTTCTTTATGTACTTTTGGGATGACAAGTGTATGTCCTTTCGTTACCTGGCTGATATCAAGGAATGCCAAAACGTTTTCATCCTCATATACCTTTGCTGAGGGAATGTCGCCATTGATGATTTTACAAAAAATACAATCATTCATATGTTCCACCCTTTCCATTAATCATGTTTCTGGTATTTTATCATATTTTGCCAATAAACATAAAGAAAGAAAGGACAGGATCCGTATGGATTCCTGTCCCTGAAGGGGGAACTGATTACTGTTTATTGACGTTCTTTAGCAGGTTTACCTTTGATAAACACCTCATTTTCAATTCATTCGAATCAAAAGAATGATGGGTTATTTCTCAGTACCTGGTTCAATCGGACCATCCCCTGTCTGCTTTAGTCGGTTTCACAACTTATAAAGCGGGAAGTGATCTGCGACACACACCTCATTTCAAAATGTGGAGTGATGTTACTGAACGGCTGGGTTAACATTTACGTAGCGCAATGCAACCATCCCCTTGTTTGAACGTGGTAAATCAGTGTGCTTATAAATCGAATAATATGTCTTTTACAGACACCTCATTTCGAATTATTGCTCGTTCCCCTTCAAAAATTATGATGCCCCGACTGGCAGTTTATATGTAAAAAAGTTCACCACTTACTTGAAACTTTTCTTAAATGAGATGCATTTGTTAAAATAACGGTACACGACTATGAACTGGAAGGGCGTTGCACATGTCTTTATTGGAAATAAACCAGGTTACCGGCGGATACACGAGGAATCCTGTGCTGAAAAATGTAAGCTTCACAGTCAATAATAATGAAATTGTTGGATTGATTGGCCTAAACGGCGCTGGAAAAAGTACGACGATCAAGCATGTGATTGGATTGATGGAACCTCAAAAGGGTGATATCAAAATCAATGGAAAGACATTCATTGAAGGGAAGGAAGAGTACAGAAAGCAATTCACTTTTGTACCTGAAACGCCTATCCTGTATGATGAATTGACGCTCGAGGAACACCTTCGATTGACAGCGATGGCCTATGGCCTTAAGGAACAAGAGTATGAACAGCGCATTGAAGCTTTGTTAAAAGAGTTCAGGATGAGTAAAAGGCTGAAATGGTTCCCTGCCCATTTCTCAAAAGGAATGAAGCAAAAGGTGATGATCATGTGCGCATTCCTTGTACAGCCATCACTCTATATCGTTGATGAGCCATTTGTTGGCCTTGATCCTCTAGGAATTCAATCTTTGCTGGATTTAATGGACAAGATGAAGCGAAATGGTGCGGGCATTTTGATGTCGACACACATCCTGGCTACGGCTGAACGGTATTGCGATCGTTTTGTGATTCTCCATAATGGAGAGGTACGGGCACAGGGGACACTTGAGGAATTACGGGAACAGTTCAATATGCCCGGCGCTACACTTGATGACCTGTATATCCAGCTGACAAAGGAAGAAGACTATGTTTAATCCGCAAGACTTATGGAAGGAGCGCTTCGGGACTTTTGCGAAGGAAACCGGGAGCTATCTCCGTTATATCTTCAATGGCCATTTAATGATTGTCGTCCTGTTTTTATTGGGAACAGCGGCGTTCTACTATCAAGATTGGATAAAAACACTGCAGTCCGATTTTCCGGCTGCGTGGATCATTGCGTTTATTCTCGCAGCTGTACTTACATATAGCCCTGTCCAGACATTCCTGACCGAAGCGGATAAAATCTTTCTTTTGCCGCTCGAAACAAAGCTGGGTGATTATTTCAGGAAATCGGTCATTTTCAGCCTGAGCCTGCAGTCTTATCTTTTGCTTATGGTGCTTGCGGTTTTAATGCCTCTTCACGTAAAAGTGCATGGTGCAGACTTCAAGTCGTTTTTCATCCTGCTGATTGCTGTGATCCTGATAAAACTGGTCAATCTATTGATTCGCTGGCATGTCCAGCATTATATTGAATCAAGCGTGAAAATGATGGACAGCATCATTCGTTTTTTTATCAACACGGTGCTGATTTATTTCATCTTCTCAGGGGCTCAAATTCTATTTGCAATAGTTCCTGCACTGATTTTCGTTTTCCTATATCTGTATTATAAAAAACAGACTGCGGACAAGGGACTGAAATGGGAGCAATTGATTGAGGATGAAGAGCGGAGGATGAATGCCTTTTACCGTGTTGCCAATATGTTTACGGATGTTCCAAAGCTCCGTGGCAGGACCAGAAGGCGGAAATGGCTTGACTGGCTGGTCAATAGGATTCCTTACCGACAGGACCTTGCATTCAGCCACCTTTATATAAGGACATTCGCAAGAGCCGGGGATTATTTTGGCTTGCTCGTCCGTCTTACCGCAATTGGAGGAGCTGCGCTTTACTTCCTCACATACGGGCCAGGCCAAATTTTGTTCGCCTTGCTTTTCATGTATTTGACAGGGTTTCAGCTCTTGCCGTTATGGAACCATCATGAAAATAAACTTTGGGTCAGTCTTTATCCTTTATCGGAAAAGTCGAGGCGGAAATCCTTTACGAGCCTGCTGTTGGGCATATTGATTTTTCAGACGGCCGTGTTTGCAGGAATGGTCCTGATTAAAGGAGAGCTCGTATTTGGCGCCATCATTTTGGCTGCAGGCGTCGCTTTTGCATTGTTTTTTGTCTATTTTTACAGCATCAACAAACTTAAATCATGATCATAAATCCTTTTCATAATGGCTCCCAGGCTTTTATGAAGAGGATTTTTTTGCAACAAATGTGATTTAAATACGTAAGTATTAGTACGAAAAGGAGTGAAGAGACTTGAATGAGTATGAACTGAGGGCATTTGATGAGGTAATTGCCTGGAAGCGGAAGCTGAATAAACGATCTGGAATATTGGCGCGTGCCTCAAAAAAAGCTCAGACAAAAGTGAACCAGCTAATCCCGGAAAAAGTCCATCAAATCCTCACGGAAAGTATTAAAAACATGGTCAAAGCAACACTTGCTGGCTCGAATTTAACGACGAAAAAGCAGCAGGGAACCGGTTTGACACTTGCCAGCAAGGACGAATTGCTGAACAAGAAACTATCAGGATATAAAAGGACGGCAGCTGTCGAAGGGGCAGGCACTGGTGCTGGCGGAATATTGCTTGGAATGGCAGACTTTCCGCTGCTGTTATCGATTAAAATGAAATTTTTGTTTGAAGCTGCCTCCATATATGGTTTTGACCTTTCGAAATATGAAGAAAGGCTGTTCATCCTCTATGTATTCCAGCTGGCATTTTCGAGCGATGCCCAAAGGAAGCAGACATTGGATGTGCTTGAAAATTGGGAAAGCCGAAAATCAGAGTTGCTGGAACTGGATTGGCAGCAATTTCAACAGGAATACAGAGATTATATTGATTTTGCCAAAATGCTGCAGATGATGCCGGGGATTGGAGCGGTGGTAGGTGCCTATGCTAATTACAATTTGCTTGACCAGCTTGGAGAAACAGCGATGAATGCCTACCGGATGAGGATCCTGCAGACACCGCCACAGATGTGAGAGGCTGGGTTAACGGGCAGGCCTGAAATTATTTCGTGAGCCCGACACCAAAGCGCCTATGAAGCCTGTAGGAAGGCAAAAGGGTGTTGGTCCGTTAACAGGACCCTTATCGGCCATTAAGCAGCTCTGGGTGAACACGAAATTATGTTTTTCTTCGATTTCTGTCCCAATAAAAAATCTGACTGCAGCCAAGTGATTTGTCTGCAGTCAGATATAGTAAGATTTTTTTACGCTAATGTTTCTTGATGGTTATGCTGTTCCTTCGTCTGGTAGTTCAATGCGGCTGAGCAAAGCGCTTTTGCGGCAATGAGCATTGCTTTTTCATCAATGTCGAACCTTGGATGGTGGTGGGGGTAAGATTCAGCACTTTCCGGTTTTGCTCCAGTGAAAAAGAACGTCCCTTTCACATGCTGGAGGTAGTAGGCAAAGTCTTCACCACCCATTTGCAGGTCGCTTTCTTCAATTTTGGTCACTTCCGGCACTTTTGAAGCGCAATCAATCAGGAACTCGGTTTCTGCTGCATGGTTCACTACAGCTGGATAGCCCTTATCATACAAATACTCATAGGTACAGTCGGATGCCAGACATGTTCCCTGAACAACTTTTTCGATTTCGGCCGCGATAAAATCGCGGGTGTTTTCATTGAATGTCCTCACTGTACCAACCAGTCTGGCTTTATCGGCGATGACATTGAAAGCATTATCTGCCACAAACGAGCCCACGGTTACAACGGCAGAATCGACGGGATCCACACGCCTGCTTACGATTTGCTGCAAGTTGGAAACCAGCTGTGCTCCAGCCACAATGGCATCCTTTGTTTTATGTGGCTGGGCACCGTGTCCGCCTTTGCCCTGGATTGATATCTCAAAGCGGTCTGCTGCTGCCATGATCGGACCGATGCGATATTGGACAGTACCTGTCGTCTCACTGGCCCACAGGTGGGTGCCAAAAATGACGTCAACACCTTCGAGGCAGCCGTCTTCAATCATCGAAATGGCGCCGCCTGGTGCATACTCCTCAGCGTGCTGGTGAATCATCACATAAGTTCCGTGAAGATTTTCCCTTGCTTCATGCAATACCTTTGCCAGGACCAGCAATGTCGCTGTATGGCCATCATGTCCACATGCATGCATAACGCCCGGAACGAGGGATTTGTATGGGACATCCTTTTCATCCTGGATTGGAAGGGCATCAAAATCAGCTCTAAGTGCAACTGTTTTGCCCGGTTTGGCTCCATATATTTTTGCGACTACCCCGTTGCCGCCAACATTGGTGCGCACTTCAACCCCAAGCTTCTCATAAAAGGCTGCGATATACCTCGCAGTGTTCTCTTCCTGGAAAGACAATTCTGGATGTTGGTGCATAAAGCGGCGGATTTCCACCATTTCCGGATAAAGATCTTCTATTTTCCTAAAAAGCTGATCCTGCAATTGGTTCATCTCCTTATGTATAATAGTTTGATAATTTTAATAATTATAACATGATTAGAGAATAATAACATTCAAGAATAACAGCAAAAGAAGCTCCCTGATAAAGGAGCTTCATATATAAATGGTGCCATTGAATGGCAGCCAGTGTTTTCAAGCTAAATCAGGAACATTGCCACAATCGTGGTTACGATTAGTCCGATGGTGACAGGCAGGAGGTTGCGCCTTGCCAGCTCGAATGGATCCACACCGCAAATAGCGGCTGCCGGAATAAGTGCCCAGGGTACGAGGGTGCCGCCGCCGACCCAAATTGCGGCAATCTGTCCGAGTGCAGTCAGGGTTGCTGCACCGGCGCCTATGGCAGTCGAGAAAATTGCTGCGACCGATCCAGCCAGGGATATGCCGGAAAATCCTGAGCCATCCAGACCGGTTATCGCTCCCACTGCTGTAAGTGTCACGGCTCCGACTTCGGCATTAAGGGGTACGACAGAAGCCAGCGCCACCCCCAGGTCATTGACGATTCCCTGGGACGTCTCCGGAAGGAACTCACCAATGATTTTCATGAAGCCGGAGTCGCCGAGATAGAAGAAGGCGGCAATCGGGATGACAGCCCCAAAAACCTTGAATCCAAACTGAAAGCCTTCAATGAGGTAGCTGGTCGTTTTTTCAAGACCTTTGTTCTTGTGAGCTGCAAGGGAAATTAGAAGCAGGATAAAAATCGAGGTTCCGCCAACAAGAGCAGTCGCATCGCCGCCCTGAAGGTCAAGGATGGACATTGCGGCAACATCCGCTGCGAACAAAACCGGTACCAGGAGAGCGAAGAACTTCTTCGCACCATCTGTCAGCAAGGTTGGATCACTAGTTTGTTTTAATTCAACATCAACGGAACCGCTGCTTACTAATTTGCCGCTTTTCATATCCCTTTTTAACAGATAAAATGCGGTCACCGTCGTAACAACCCCCATGACAATGACCAATGGGATACTTGCCTGAACCACCGAACTGACGGGTATGCCGGCAGCATCAGCTGTCAGTTTTGGAGCAGCCTGAATGACAAAGTCCCCGGAAAGGGCAATTCCGTGTCCAAAGAGATTCATAGCGACCGCTACGCCAAGGGCAGGAAGCCCGACTCTTACCGCGACTGGCAAAAGGACAGCGCCCATCAAGGCTACTGCTGGAGATGGCCAGAAAAACCAGGATATGCACATCATGACGATCCCAATCGTCCAGTATGCCAGCGCTGGTGTTTTAATCAACCTGGCGAAAGGCGAGATCATCGCATCGTTTATCCCCGTCACGGTAAGCGTCCTGCTCATCGCCACAATGATGGAAATTACAAGAATGGTAGGCAATAGCTCAGTGATGGCATATATGAAACTATTGAAAACACTGCTGACCGAGCCGCTCAAAGAGCCTGTCGCGACGATGGCCAATAAAAAGATTCCGAGGATCGATACAAGCGTTGTATCTCTTTTCATGACCATGAACCCGATGATCAGGAAGATGAATAATACATATATCCAATGAAGTGCTGTTAATTCTATAATCATAAAATATTGCTCCCTTCTGAATGACGTACTGTTATCTGCCTGCACTGAATAGGCAAATTTCCTAATTAAGTACTACAGAATATGATGGAAGCAGAAAGGTGTGAGAAGGATCCTGTAAAAAAATTATCAGTCCCGGGACGGAGGCGAAAAACTTCTCTGGAGGGGAGAAATAAGCTTTTCCTTTTCTTAAAATAGTTATATCAAGCAAGTTTACTAGTGAATTAAAGGGATTTTTTCGAATGAAAAAGAATAATAGAGTAGGAAAGCAAGAAAGAAGGGGAAAGTGTTGCGTACTCGATCGGTGAATCAAATAGCAATGGCTATTGGGCTGGCAGGCGTGGGAATCATTCTTTTGCTCGTCAATTTAGGTGTAATTTCCTTGGAAATAAAAGAGCTTTTTGTCGTTTCTTATCCTTTCGTGCTGTTGGTTTATGGGCTGGTGGCTCTTCTGAAAAAGCAGTTCGGCTGGGGATTGTTCATTGTTGTTTTTTCATCGCTTTTGGTCATGGACCGTCTTGATGTGATTGACTTCAAACTCCTGGACGTGTGGAAGCTCTGGCCGCTGTTCCTGATTTATTTTGGGGTAAGCATGTTAATCGGGAAACGGAAGTTTAAGCTCATCTACCAAACAGAACTGCCATCAGCTAAACAGCTTGAGGATTTTCAAGGAACCGAAGGGAATTCCACTAAGAAAATTCGGGGTGCCTCAATTGGCAAAGTAACATTCAAAGAGCAAAACTGGGCAGTTGAACCAATGGATCTTTATAATATGGTCGGTGAATACTTTATTGATTTCAGCAAAGGCTTCATTCCCGACAAAGAGACGCCGATCAGGGTAAGAGGCTGGGTGGGTGAAGTGAAAATGCTCATCCCGGAGGGAATCCCGGTAAAAGTAAATGCCGTGATCGGCGTAGGTGAAGTAAAGCTGTTCGATTATGCTCAGGAACAAATCAAACATGTGATTGCATATAAATCAGATGACTATGATGATGCCATCAGGAAACTGAACATCACCATTGAGTTGAAGATCGGTTCTGTCAGAATCGACCGTGTTTAGGGGGGAGTGAAATGACAAGTATCCGCTTATGGTTTATTCAGACTTTCTTGATGATGGCATTCATCACTTCCCTCATTCTCTTCATTGGCCTGCAGATTTTCTTATTCATGGTGCCTGACAGCGGCCTCACAACTTCGATGACCTTTTGGTTTTGGCTGTACAGCTTTGTCGTCCTGTCGGCAGCGGGATTCTATTTCAGCCTGCGTGGGAGCTATACAATTAAAGGGCGTCTCAGCGATATCTTATTATTTATTGCTACCTTGCGCAGGGGGAAATTCACAGAAAGGATCATCACCGATGAAAAAGATGAAATCGGCCTGATTTCGGAGGAGCTCAATCAGCTGTCAGAATATCTTCAGGAACAGGTTCATTCCCTGCAAAAGATGGCAGAGGAAAAAACTGAACTGTCCAAAACAGCCAAGTCAGCAGCAATCATGGAGGAAAGACAGAGGCTTGCCAGGGATCTGCATGATGTAGTCAGCCAGCAGCTGTTTGCCCTAAGCATGATGTCATCTGCTTCACTCCGTTGGTTCGATCAGGAACCTGGAAAGGCCAGGAAACAACTGGAGCAGATTTCCGAGATAGCAGGCAAGGCCCAGGGAGAAATGCGGGCGCTCCTTCTGCATCTGAGACCAGTCCAATTAAGCGGGGAGAGTCTTTGCGAAGGAATCGTTAAACTCATTCAGGAATTAAAGCAAAAAACAAACCTTGAATTTGAGGCAAGCATTGATGAAATCGAAAACATTTCCCAGGCTGCAGAAGAGCATATTTTCCGGATCGTCCAGGAAGCACTGTCCAACATCCTGCGACATGCAGATGCGGCAAAAGTGAAAATCTTGCTTGCAGAAGAGAATCAAACGATTCATCTATATATTGGCGATGATGGAAAAGGCTTCGATATTCATGAAGAAAAGATGGCATCTTACGGCTTGAAGACAATGCGGGAGCGTTGCGAACAAATTGGCGGTACCTATACTATCCGTTCAAAAGAAAATGAAGGTACATATATAGAGATCAGGATACCCGCTATGAGGAGAGAAGAATAATGGGGAAAATCAGAGTGGTCGTGGTTGATGATCATGAAATGGTCCGAAAAGGCATCCTTTCCTATTTGGAGACCGAACCGGGCATCGAAATTGTCGGGGAGGCGGACTGCGGTGTAAAGGCTGTATCACTGGTGAAAGACTCGAGGCCGGATGTCGTCCTTATGGATCTTTTAATGGAAAAAGGCACGGGGATTGACGCAACCAGGGAGATATTAAGCTTTTATCCGGAATGCAAAATCATTATCATAACAAGCTTTTACGATGATGATCAGGTTTTTCCGGCAATTGAGGCAGGGGCATTCAGTTATATGCTAAAAACCGCGACAGCAGCAGAAGTCATTGCGGCAATTGAAAAAGCTGCCAGAGGAGAAACGGTGATTGAACCAAAGGTAGCCAACAAAATGATGAGAAAACTGAGGCCGCAAGAACGCAAGCCTCATGATGAACTGACAGAACGTGAGCTGGATGTCCTGAAATGTATTGGCGAAGGCATGACAAACCAGCAGATCAGCGAAGAACTATTCATTGGTGTGAAAACAGTAAAAACACATGTATCCAATATACTCGGAAAATTAGGTTTATCAGACAGGACACAGGCTGCCGTTTATGCAAACCGGAACGGATTGATCAAGATGCCATAAGGAGGGGAGGGTGTCATGGGATGGCATCCTCTTTATTATTCAGCTGAGATAAAGGCACTGATAAGAGCAGGGAACAAAAAAAGCGCCATCCATCACACAAATGGAGGCGCCAAAAGGCGGAAATCATTCGCCTTCAATATAATACTTTGATACATACGATGCACTCTCGAAAATATTTGGCTTGGCGCCATCAATGCCAGCCTCTGTGCCGCGATTCTTATGTGCATGGGCATAGGCCTTGGATTTTTGCCAGTTTTCAAATGAGCTTTCTTTATCCCAGATGGTCATGATGATGTAGGTATTGGAACTCAATGGCCGCAGTACACGGATGGCGACAAATCCTGGTTCGTTCTCAATCATCCTTGGCCGGTTCAGGAAGCGGTCCTCAAAAAGCGGCCTGCCCTCATCGGTTACAGGGATATTATTAAAGACAGCAAAACCTTCATGTCCGAGTGGGCCGGCAGAATCGATCACCTCATATTTCCTCGGAGAACTGAATAATGTTTTCCCTTCCGTCTCATGGACAAGGATGGATGATTCGTTGTTGTTCATCAGGACCATGTTTTCGCCCTGGTGTTTTTCTTTTAATTTCAACAAAAAATCAGCTGTTCCTGATGTAATGAATAGATTCATCTTTTCACCTCATTTTTAAAATTAAGTTCTTCCTTCTATTATAATGATTTTCCCACTTTAATCTATTTTCCCTGTTTTAAAGAAGCTAAAAACAAAAAAACGTCTAATTTTCGACAATTTAAAGCGTTTCCTATGAAATGGGGGCGTAAAAACGATATAGTGTAGTTAGTTTGTTTTTTTATAAAAATGAAGAAGTCTGTTTTCTCATTGGAAATAGGTGTTTTTTATTTCAATCCTTTTATATTACAATGGAATACAGACATTATTGAAAGGTGGACCACACTTAATGAGCAAGATAATCAATGATACTTTCTTAAAAGCAGCCAGAGGGGAAAAAACGGACCATGTCCCTGTATGGTATATGAGACAAGCTGGCCGTTCCCAGCCTGAATATAGAGAGATCAAAGAAAAATATTCCCTCTTCGAGATCACTCATCAGCCTGAACTTTGCGCATATGTAACAAGGCTGCCGGTAGAACAATATGGTGTTGATGCCGCCATCCTTTATAAAGATATCATGACTCCGCTACCAGCTATGGGCGTAGAAGTCGAAATCAAATCAGGCATCGGGCCAGTAATATCGAATCCAATCACATCGCTGTCAGATGTGGAGAAATTGGGCACAATCAATCCAGAGTCTGACATTCCGTATGTTCTCGATACAATTAAGCTTCTTACACAAGAGCAGCTGTCTGTTCCGCTGATCGGGTTTTCCGGTGCACCGTTCACACTTGCAAGCTATATGATCGAAGGCGGACCTTCTAAAAACTATAACAAGACAAAGGCATTTATGTATGCACAACCGGAAGCATGGTACGCATTGATGGAAAAGCTAGCCGATATGGTGATTACTTATGTCAAATCCCAAATCAAAGCCGGAGCTAAAGCGATCCAGATCTTTGACTCATGGGTTGGCGCATTGAATGTCCAGGATTACCGCACATTTATTAAACCAGTCATGAACAGGATTTTCTCGGAACTGAAAAACGAGAATGTGCCATTGATCATGTTTGGAGTGGGTGCAAGCCACCTTGCCCTGGAATGGCATGACCTTCCACTTGATGTAGTTGGTCTTGACTGGCGTTTGCAGATAAGCGAAGCTCGTGAGCTTGGCATCCAGAAAACGGTCATGGGAAATCTTGATCCGGCGATTCTGCTTGCGCCATGGAACGTAATTGAAGAAAAGGCGAAAGCGATCCTTGATCAGGGAATGGCACAGCCTGGCTACATCTTTAACCTTGGACATGGTGTCTTCCCATCAGTTAACCCTGATACGCTGAAAAAATTGACTGCATTTATCCATGAGTATTCTGCCTCAAAGCTGGGCAAATAGTTTCTATTTTCAATCAGAGCATTGGATTTGGTAAATTAGAGCTATTTTTGGCAGAATAAAAGCTTAGAGACTGGAAAAAGAGGTGCAATCATGACGAAGAAAAAAATGGGTTTGCTTGTGATGGCATATGGCACACCTTACAAAGAAGAAGATATAGAACGATACTATACACATATCCGCCACGGACGTCCGCCGGCACCGGAAATGCTTGAAGACCTGCAAAATCGTTATGAAGCGATTGGCGGGATTTCTCCGCTTGCGAAAATCACTGTGGAGCAAGGCGAGAAACTGGAACAGTATTTGAACAGCATCCAGGATGAAGTTGAATTCAAAATGTACCTTGGATTGAAGCATATTGAGCCTTTTATCGAAGACGCTGTAAAGCAAATGCATGAAGACGGAATTGAAGAGGCGGTCAGCATCGTGCTAGCTCCGCATTTTTCAACCTTCAGTGTGAAGTCCTATAATGGCCGGGCAAAAGAAGAAGCAGCCAAGCTGGGCGGACCTGAGATCGTCTCCGTAGAAAGCTGGTATGATGAAAAGAAATTCATCAAATACTGGTCTGACCGTGTGGCAAAAACGTTTGCAGAAATGCCTGCTGATGAGAAGGAAAACTCAGTCTTGATCGTTTCTGCCCACAGCCTTCCGGAGAAAATCCTCCAGATGGGCGATCCATATCCTGCACAATTGAAGAAAACAGCAGACTTGATTGCCAAGCAGGCCGGTGTAAAGAATTACGCGGTAGGCTGGCAAAGCGCCGGCAATACCCCGGAACCCTGGCTTGGACCAGATGTCCAGGATTTGACAAGAGAGCTGTTTGAAGAGCATGGCTACAAAGCTTTTGTGTATGTACCAGCCGGATTTGTTTCCGAGCATCTTGAAGTGCTGTATGACAATGATTATGAATGCAAGGTCGTGACGGATGAAATCGGGGCCAGCTATTACAGACCGCCAATGCCGAATGCAGAACCGGAATTCATTGACGCTATGGCAGATGTCATTTTAAAGAAGCTGTCATCTTCAAGCCAAATCTAGTAAAAGAAGGCGATTTACCGTGACAGATACGAAAAGAGTGGTAATTATAGGGGGAGGCATCACTGGTTTGGCTGCTGCGTATTATTTGCAAAAGCATGCCAGGGAAAACGAGCTTCCTTTGGATGTAAAACTGGTGGAAGCTTCCCACCGTGTTGGCGGGAAAATGCAGACCTATGTAAAAGATGGCTTCGTCATTGAAAGAGGGCCGGATTCCTTTCTTGAACGAAAAGAAAGTGCAGGCCGTCTGGCGAGAGAAGTCGGCTTAGGTGATAAATTAGTCAATAACAGTACAGGCAAATCGTACGTGCTCGTTAAGGACAAGCTTCACCCTATTCCAGGCGGAGCCGTGATGGGAATCCCTACTCAGATCGGTCCATTTGTTACAACAGGTTTGTTTTCATGGCCGGGTAAATTCCGGGCTGCCGGCGACTTCTTCATGCCTCCTTCCAAAGTGGAAGGAGACCAGTCACTCGGGGAGTTTTTCCGTCGCAGGCTTGGTGACGAAGTGGTCGAGAATTTGATAGAACCTTTGCTCTCGGGTATTTACGCCGGGGATATTGATAACATGAGTTTATTGTCCACTTTCCCGCAATTTTATCAGACAGAGCAGAAATACGGGAGTCTGATACTTGGGACTAAGAAATCAACACCGGCCCCGAAAAAGAAGCCTGCTGAAAGCGGACAGGTGAAGAAAAAAGGGATGTTCCTGACTGTGACGTCTGGTCTGCAGTCGTTTGTTGATGCGATCGAATCAAAGCTTGAGTCAGGTTCAGTCATCAAGGGAATCCGGGTCGATAAAGTGAGCAAAAAGGAGCATGGTTACCGTTTGAAGCTGAGCAGCGGTGAGACGCTGGATGCAGACAGCATTCTTGTAGCTGCACCGCATGAAGCAGCCCTGCATATGTTCGCTGATCATGAACACATCTTTGACCCATTCCGCGACATGCCTTCAACATCAGTGGCAACGGTGGCGATGGCGTTTCCGGAAAGTGTCATAAAAGAAGATATCGATGGCACAGGTTTCGTCGTCTCCAGGAACAGTGATTACACAATCACAGCCTGCACATGGACACATAAAAAGTGGCCCCATACGACACCAGAGGGAAAAGTTCTGCTCCGTCTTTATGTCGGCAGACCAGGTGACGAGGCAATTGTCGAGCTGTCGGATGATGAAATCATAAAAATTGCATTGGAAGATTTGAATAAAACAATGGATATTCAGGCGCAGCCAGACTTTGCGGTCGTTTCCCGCTGGAAGGAAGCAATGCCGCAGTATACGGTCGGACACAAGCAGAGAGTGGCAAATTTGAAGACTGACCTTGAAAAGGAACTTCCTGGCGTCTTTGTAGGAGGAAGCTCTTTTGAAGGAGTCGGTCTTCCCGACTGCATCGACCAGGGGGAAGCTGCGGTCGAAAAAATACTTGGATATTTGCAGCTTAACCGATAAAAAACCCTTTTCTAAGGGTTTTTTATTTTACATACTTGCCACAGTGAAAAAGATGTGATAAATTAACTTGTGACGAAATGACCGTTTTTCTCATTCAGTCATTTTATGGAGGTGTAATCATGGCAATCGACCGGAGGCAGCAGATCATTGATGCGGCAAACAACTCTTTTTCTCTTTACGGCTATAAGGCAACGACAATTGATCAGGTCGCAAAGCTGGCGAATGTAGGGAAAGGGACAATCTATACTTTCTTCAAAAATAAAGAAGAGCTTTTCGATGAAATTATTAACGGCCTTATCAAAGAAATGGGAGAGGTCGCAATTGAAGCTGTGAATCCAGCAGATTCTTTTTACGAAAATGTCCACAGAGCTTTATATCGGCTGCTGGAGTTCCGTAAAAAGCATCAGCTGACGATAAAGCTTTCCCAGGAAGCACGGGACATTGGGACCCCTGCTGTTGTGGAGGTCATGGATAAGCTTGAATCTGCCATCCTGGGTTTCATTAAGGATAAAGTCATCCAGGCAATCGAAAAGGGCGAAATAAAGGAATGCGACCCGGAAATCACTTCTTTCATCATGATGAAGCTTTATATTGCATTGATTTTTGACTGGGAAAAGAAAAACAAGCCGCTGGAAAAAGCGCAAATTTCAGAGCTGTTTGAGTTCTATATTTTCAAAGGATTGTCTCATTAGGAGGGAGTCCTTATTTTCAGCACATAATTGACCAAATGAATAAAACGGTCATTTATTTTATCTAGGAGGATTAAGATGAGAAATAAACTATTCACCCAAGAATTGCTTGCTATTTTTCGAAATAAGAAGCTGCTGATCCCGATTATTGCCGTCTTGTTCATTCCGGTTTTGTACAGTGGAATGTTCTTATGGGCATTCTGGGATCCATATGAACATCTTTCCGATCTTCCTGTAGCAGTTGCCAACAGTGATGCTGGGTCAACGATTGATGGAAAGAAGCTTGAACTCGGCAATGACCTGGTGGATAAGCTGAAAGAAAACCAGGATTTTGGTTTTGAATTTGTATCAGAAGAAGAAGGGGAAAAAGGACTTGAGCAGCAAAAATATTATATGCTTATCAAAATCCCAAAAGATTTCTCTGAAAATGCTACAACATTGATGGATGAACATCCTGAGAAACTCGAACTTGTTTATATGCCTAATGAAAGCTTCAACTTCCTATCTGCTCAGATTGGCGGAACAGCAGCAGAAAAAATCAAGGCTTCTGTGTCCGAAAAGGTTTCTGAAACCTATGCGGAAACTATGTTTGACAATATCGGCGAACTGGCCGATGGTCTTGGTCAAGCGAGTGACGGTGCTGCAGACTTGAACGATGGTGCGGTCAAGCTAAAGGATGGCAGCCAGAAGCTTTATGATAATCTATCTGTGCTCGCTAGCAAGTCGATTGAGTTCAACCAGGGAATGAACTCAGCTGATTCTGGTGCGAAAGAATTGGCAAATGGAGCAGGAAAGCTAGCCGGGGGACTTGGTCAATTGGAGGAAGGGGAAACGAAGCTTGAAAATGCTTCAGGTCAGCTTCTTACAGGCCAGAAAGACTTACAGGCAGGAGCTTCAGAAGTAAAAGCTGGTTTAGAGCAGGCAAACAGCAAGATACCAGCATTGATTGAAGGTACTAAACAAATTGAACAGGGTTCTGAGAGTCTCGGCCAAAACCTGACAGCCTGGAAAAGCGGGGCTGATAATGCAGCTGGCGGAGCGGCACAACTTCATGCCGGTATTCAAGAACTGCAAAAACAAATGGAGGCGATGGCGCCTTTATTGAGTGCATACCCTGATAAACAAAAAGAGCTTGCCGCAGCGCTTGCTAAACTCGAAGCTGGAAGTGCAGGTCTTGAGAATGGGACAGCGCAACTTTCAGATTCAGCAGGTAAACTGGCTGCAGGATCTGGGGAATTATCAGCTGGCTTGAATAAAGTCATTGCTGGCCAGGGTGAGCTCCAGCAGGGAATCTCCAAACTTGCAGCGGGCAGCGGGCAAGTAGAAGGTGGGGCTGCGAAACTGGCGGCAGGCCAGGAAGAATTTCATTCAGGTCTGCAGCAGTTCGGTGACAAGCTGAGTGAGGCGAAAGCTGGTTCTGTTGAGCTGGCAAATGGAAGTTCCAAGCTTGTCGGCGGAATGGACCAGCTGGCAGCGGGGGCGGGTGCCATGACGGACGGAGCAGACAAACTGGCATCTGGTGCGGGAGAATTGTCTGAAGGCAATTCCAAGGTAGCGGCTGGGACATCCGAGCTTGCTGAAAAGCTGAAGGATGGAGCAGAAGAAGCAAAGGTGAATCCAAATCAGGAAACCTACAATATGCTTGCTGCGCCAGTAAAGCTGGCAAATGAAAGCTTCAGCTCAGTTCCGAACTACGGAACAGGATTTGCACCATATTTCTTATCTCTTGGCTTATTTGTCGGTGCGTTGCTGCTTTCGATCGTATTCCCATTAAGGGAACCAGCCGGAGTTCCTTCAAGCGGTGCAAGCTGGTTCTTCAGCAAATTCAGCATCCTTGCCGGAATCGGCATATTACAGGCACTTGCAGCCGATGCAATCCTTCTTATGGGGCTGGGTCTTGATGTACAAAGCGTTCCTTTATTCGTGGTGTTCTCGATTATCACAAGTCTGACTTTTATAGCTTTAATCCAGTTCCTTGTGACGTTATTAGGAGATCCGGGGCGTTTTGTTGCAATCGTCATCCTGATTTTGCAGCTTACGACAAGCGCAGGAACTTTCCCATTGGAATTAATTCCAGGATTCCTTCAGAAGTTTAACGCATATTTGCCAATGACTTATTCAGTCCAAGGTTTCAAAGCTGTCATCTCAAGCGGGGATTTCACTTTCATGTGGCAAAATGCAGGGATTTTAGCTGGGTTTATTTTATTCCTGGCAGCAGGAACAGCAATCTATTTCCATTGGATGTTCAAAAGAAAATTCACCATGCTAGTTGAGGAATAAAAAAGGAGCCAGCTCTTAAATGTAGAGCTGGCTTTTCATTTGCAGTTTTATCACTGCGGGAAAGGGATTGTATTACACCCGGAAAACCGGGGAAGGAAAACGAAGGTTAAAACTTTCCTGGGTCCATGCATCCGTCACATTTATTTCCGTAGCATTCATGCTGTTCATCAATTGTTTCTCCACACTCAATGCATTGCTTCTTTGGCAAATTACGAAAGAATTCTACAACATTTTCAATCATGATGTTCCCTCCATTCGAGTAGTTGTTTTGGTACAGTGATATTATTTACTACATTGTATTATAACAGTACAGATGACGTCAATCATAATTTTCTGAAAAAACGGCTAAAGTGAAAAAATGGGCAAAATGAAGTATAGTGAAAGAAAAGTGTGATTATAGGAGGGAATTAATTGAAGCTGACAATAGTAGGATTCTGGGGCGGATATCCTAAAGTGAATGAAGCCAGTACCGGATACTTGCTTGAACACGAAGGTTTTAAGCTCATGATAGACTTTGGCAGCGGCGTTCTCGCGAAGCTCCAAAATTTTGTGCAGCCTGAAGAACTGGATGCGATGGTGCTGTCACATTATCATCCTGATCACGTTGCTGACATCGGTGTACTGCAGCACGCGCGTCTGATCCAGGGTTTTTTGGGAAAGAAGTCCCCTCAGCTGCCAATTTACGGTCATACACAGGACAAGCAAGAGTTCGCAAAACTTACATATAAGAACATCACAAAGGGTGTGGCCTACAACCCGTCAAAAAAGCTTGAAATTGGTCCTTTCACCATATCCTTTATCCCTGCGGTCCATCCTGCCCCATGCTATGCAATGCGGATCGAAGCTGGCGGCAAGTCCTTGGTGTATACAGGGGATACTTCCTTTAAGGAAGAGTTCATTCCTTTTGCATCCGGGGCTGACTTATTGCTTTCAGAATGCAATTTTTATGGTAACCAGGACGGCAAGGGTGCGGGACATATGAACAGCTATGATAATGGAAAACTCGCTAATCAGGCGGGAGTAAAGCAGCTGGTACTGACTCACCTGCCACATTATGGTGAAATCGATCAGCTCGTTTCCGAAGCTTCATCACTATTTTCCGGCCCGATAACTTTGGCCAGGGAAGGTCTTGAAATAACCTTATAAAAGGAGAATCAACCATGTTATTTATTGATAATAAAGGAATCACAGATCCGAGGATCAACCTGGCAATCGAAGAATATGCCTTGAAGAATCTTGATATCAATGAAACCTACCTGCTTTTCTATATAAACGAACCATCCATCATCATTGGCAAGAACCAGAACACAATTGAAGAAATCAATACCGAATATGTCGAAAATAACGGCATCCATGTCGTCCGCCGTTTATCCGGAGGTGGTGCCGTGTACCACGACCTTGGCAATTTGAATTTCAGCTTTATCACGAAGGATGACGGAGACAGCTTCCATAATTTCAGGAAGTTTACTGAGCCAGTGGTGAACGCCCTTCGGAAAATGGGAGTAAACGCGGAATTAAGCGGCAGGAATGACTTGTTGGCAGAAGGCAGGAAGATATCCGGAAACGCGCAATTTTCAACAAAAGGGCGGATGTTCAGCCATGGCACCTTATTATTTGATTCAGAAATCGAAAGCGTCGTTTCGGCGCTTAATGTAAAAAAGGACAAAATAGAATCGAAAGGAATCAAATCAATCCGCAGCCGAGTCGCAAATATTTCCGAGTTCCTTTCAAATAAAGTGACAATTGAGGAATTCCGCTCCCTTCTGTTAAAAAATATCTTTGAAGGACTGGATGAGATTCCTGAGTACGTCTTAACAGAAAAGGACTGGGAAAATATCCATGAACTATCAAAAGAAAGATATCAGAATTGGGATTGGAATTACGGGAAATCGCCAAAATTCAACCTGCAGCATTCCCATCGCTTCCCGGTCGGCCAGATAGATGTCCGATTTGAGGTCAACAAGGGAATCATTGATCAGTGCAAAATCTATGGAGATTTCTTTGGTGTAGGCGATGTCACTGTGATTGAGGACAAGCTGACAGGAATAAAATACGAGAAATCCCAGATTGTCAGTGCGATGGAAGATGTGGACATCAAACATTATTTCGGAAATATTTCTAAAGAAGACTTTATTAACTTAATATATTAAATTTTTGAACGCGGTGTTGATACACCGCGTTTTCTGTTTTATAAATATAAAATGTTAGAATTCTGACATATTTTCCTTGAATCCATAATTTTCTTTCAATATAATATATTTAGAAAACTTTTTATTAAGTTTGGTGATTGAGTTCACCGCAAAGGGGGAAGGGAGTTATATGAATCTTTCATCACAGCTTCATCACACTGCCTCAATGCTGGGCAATAAGCCGGCATATTTTTTCATGGATAAAGCAAGTACCTATGCTGAACTGGATGCGTCCGTCACAAAGTTTGCATCTGGCCTTGAAAAATTAGGGGTAAAAAAGGGCGATCATATTGCCTTGCTGCTAGGAAACTCTCCACATTTTGTCATCAGTTTGTACGGAGCGCTTAGACTCGGTGCAACAGTCATTCCCATCAATCCAATTTACACCGCAGATGAAATCGGCTATATCCTGAACAATGGTGATGTAAAAGTTGTCGTCGGTCTGGACATGATGCTGCCACTCGCTGAAAAAATGCATCAGCACCTGCCAAATGTCGAATACTTTGTCATTGCTGAGACTGGCAAAAGCCAGATGTCTGAAGAAGAAATGTCCAAGCTCACATTAGGTTCGAAATTGAAACCGTTTACACATGTTATTGGTTCCGGTGACCTTGCCTACAAAGGTCCTGAGTTGAGTGATGATGATATTGCAATCATTCTTTATACATCAGGAACGACTGGAAAGCCTAAGGGTGCAATGCTTACACACAAAAATCTGTACAGCAACGCCCAGGATGTAAGCGATTACTTGAGGATGAACGAAGATGATAGGGTGATCACTGCCCTGCCGATGTTCCATGTCTTCTGCCTGACCGTTGCCCTTAATGCACCATTGATGAATGGCGGAACATTGTTGATTGTTCCTAGGTTCAGCCCGGCAGAAGTGTTCCGGATTGCCAGGGAGTACGAGGCCTCTGTATTTGCAGGCGTGCCGACCATGTACAATTTCCTTTTCCAATATCCAGAAGGAAATCCGGATGACCTTAAATCACTAAGACTGTGTATTTCAGGAGGTGCTTCACTTCCGGTTGCATTGCTTCAGAATTTCGAGCGAAAATTCAATGTCATGGTTTCAGAAGGTTATGGTTTGTCTGAGGCGTCACCGGTTACATGCTTCAATCCACTCGACCGCCCGCGCAAGCCTGGTTCAATCGGAACCTCAATCGTGAATGTTGAAAACAAGGTCGTCAATGAAATGGGAGATGAAGTGGCTCCTGGAGAAGTTGGCGAATTAATTGTCCGCGGCCCGAATGTTATGGCAGGTTATTATAAGATGCCAGAAGAAACAGGCGCTACTATCAGGGATGGCTGGCTGTATACAGGAGACCTCGCCCGCATGGACGAAGAAGGTTATTTTTACATTGTTGACCGCAAGAAGGACCTCATTCTTGTCGGCGGTTATAATGTATATCCCCGTGAAGTCGAAGAAGTATTGTACAACCATCCGGATATAGTAGAGGTTGCCGTACTAGGCGTACCAGATCCGAATTTTGGCGAAGCAGTAAGATGCTATGTTGTCAGCAAAAATCCTGAGCTGACAGATGAGCAGCTGCTCGAATATTGCCGCGAGCACCTGGCGAAATACAAGGTGCCAAGCGCAATTGAATTCCTTGAAGAGCTGCCGAAAAATACAACCGGCAAAATTTTAAGAAGAGCATTGAAAAATCAGGTACTGCAAGGAAAGTAATCTTTAAGAAAGAGAGGCAGGCGCCCGTGCCTGTCTCTTTTTCAGCATTTGGCAGGAATTTTTATTTCTCAGATAGAATGTCAATGAAGAAGGAGCTGATAGAATGGGGAATATTGATTTCCAATTGGAAGGACATACAGCAATTGTGACGCTGAATCGACCGGAAGCATTAAATGCTTTTAATTATGACACACTCGACGAATTACAGCGTGTTATTGAAGAAATCAGGACAAACCGTGAGGCCAGGGTAGTGATTTTTACCGGAGCGGGTGAGAAAGCATTCAGCGTCGGAGCTGATTTGAAGGAACGCCGCACACTGTCCGATGAGGAAGTGAAACGCAATATCTATAAAATCGGCGAGGTCTTCACAATGGCAGACCAGCTTCCGCAGCCAACAATCGCAGCGATCAATGGATTTGCCTTTGGAGGCGGAATGGAGCTCGCGCTTGCATGTGATTTCCGCGTTGCTGCTGCCGGGACGCAAATGGGGTTGACAGAAACGAGCCTGGCAATCATACCTGGAGCTGGAGGAACACAGCGGCTGCCAAGGCTGATCGGTCAGGCAAAAGCACTCGAGCTGATCTTAACAGCGAGGAGGCTTAAAGCGGAAGAAGCACTGGAATATGGCCTCGTTACCGCTGTAGTCAAAAAAGAAAGCTTGCTTGAAGAATGCATGAAGTTTGCCGAAATGATGCTGGCGAACGGGCCTGTGGCACTGCAGCAGGCAAAGTACGCAGTCAAGCAGGGAATGAACGGAGACCTGCAGACAGGCCTGCAAATAGAGCGCAAAGCCTACGAAGTCACAATCCCGACAGAAGACAGACTCGAAGCACTGGCAGCTTTCAGTGAAAAACGGAAACCCGATTTTAAAGGAAGGTAACTGAACACGGCCGCGGCCGTGTTTTTTTGAAAAGTCATTTAGGTTCTGCATTATATCAGCGGATATCCGAATATATCGACCACATCCAACGATATATCAGCGGATTCTTCATTATATCAACCACATGACGAGAGAGAGAACACCTACTCGCTTTTTACTAGAGCCTGCCAGTCAAAAATAGATATTTCGATTAAAGAAACACTTTTCCATGGTGCTGGAAATATGTATAATATATTTTAATTGATTAAAGGATTGTAATTTATACATATTAATAGAAAGGCGGGAAGGTCGTGGAAAGTACATTGGCTGTAAAGCAGGCAACAGATTTTAAAAAAGGGATTCAATCAGGGATCAGTATTGCGATAGGGTATATGCCGGTTGCGCTTACCTTTGGCTTGATCGCCAAGACAACGGGACTTGCTCTCGGTGAGACGGTCATGATGAGCATGCTGGTATTTGCAGGTGCCGCACAATACATATCCTTAAGCCTCCTGGCGCAGGGAATCGGTATTTTTGAAGTTATTCTCACTACGTTTATCGTGAATATCCGCCATTTCCTCATGTCTGCGTCTTTAAATGAGAAGGCGGAAGAGGATACGGTTGGGGCGAGGATGGGGTATTCCTTCGGCATTACCGATGAGACGTTTTCGGTCGCAGCCACGCGGGAGGGAACGGTCAATGCCGGGTATATGTTCGGCTTGAATCTCACTGCCTACTCAAGCTGGGTCATCTTTTCAGGGCTAGGCTACCTTGTCGGGGCCGGATTGCCGCAAACCCTTCAAGAAAGCATGTCAGTCGCATTATATGCTATGTTTGTCGGCTTATTGGTTCCATCGATGAAAACCAATGTGAAAGTTATTTATCTGGCAGCACTCGCTGCTGCATTCAACTCGATTTTCACGATGGCTGAACTAATGTCAACGGGATGGGCCATTGTCCTTGCTACTTTATTGTCAGCTGTCCTTGTAGAGGCTGTAGAAACATTCAAGAAAGGCAGGGGGGCAGAAGCAGATGAGTAGAGAAATCATCATCATGATCATAGGCATGGCTGTCGTGACCTACATACCGAGGATGCTTCCGTTCGTGATGTTCCGGGGAAAAGAACTGCCGCCATTTTTGCAAGGCGTCCTGAAGAATGTCCCTTATGCCACACTGGGAGCGCTGATTTTCCCGGCTATCCTGTTCATCCAGGAAGACATCTGGTACGGCCTGATTGGTGCAGCGGCCGCGTTCATCGTTGCCTTTTTGGGAGCAAACGTCATTGTGGTTGTCATTGGTTCAATATCCATTTTGACTCTATATTCTTATTTTTTCTAGATCTGCATACGTGCAGGTCTTTTTTTTAGAGGGTTCTTCGTAATCTTTGTGGCTGTCACACCTTGCAGACAAATCTCCAGAAAAGTTTAAAACACCCTTCTTTTTAAAAGTGAATGTCCAATAAAAACAGGCTGGATAATCGAAAAAATAATGAAATGTTGACAAGATGATTGAATAGATTATAATTAACTTTATTAATTCCGACTAAACTAATTAGTTTTATGAGAATAGGGTGATTAGATTGTTTATAGAAATCAGCAATGTCCACAAACAGTACGCAGACAAAAATAATCACCAGGTTGATATTTTAAAAGATATTAATCTAGGAGTGAATAAAGGTGAGTTTGTATCCATTCTCGGCCCATCAGGGTGTGGTAAATCTACGCTTCTTTCAATTGTCGCAGGCCTGACTCCCGCAACAAGTGGAGAAATAGTGGTTTCAGGCAAGAAAATTGAAAAGCCGGGAAAGGACAGGGGGATGGTGTTCCAGCAGGCGGCGTTGTTTCCATGGCTGAATGTGCTTGAAAATGTC
This sequence comes from Cytobacillus oceanisediminis 2691, assembly GCF_007678455.1. GTDB lineage: Bacteria > Bacillota > Bacilli > Bacillales > Cytobacillaceae > Mesobacillus > Mesobacillus oceanisediminis_A. The sequence goes on from NZ_VEEP01000001.1 coordinate 142,309, forward strand.
ATCTTTCCATTAAAGAAAGAAATGCCAAAGAAACAGGCTGAAGAGGAAGCGAAGAAATACTTGCAGATGGTGCAGCTGAGCAATTATCTGTCCCATTACCCCCATGAGCTGTCAGGCGGCATGCAGCAGCGTGTGGCGATTGCCAGGGCGCTTGCGATGAACCCTGATATCCTCCTGATGGATGAACCGTTTGGAGCACTGGATGAACAAACCCGTTCGCGTCTTCATGATCAACTGGAGACAATCTGGTCAGAGACGCAAAAAACGATTTTATTCGTAACACACAGTATCTCTGAATCCATTAAGCTTTCAGATCGAATCATCGTTATGGGGACGAAGCCGGGCGTAATCCTGAAGGATATCAAAGTGGAAATTCCAAGGCCTCGCCATGAACATAAAAAAGAAATGGTCGAGCTTGAAGAATATATCATGGGCTTCCTGAAGAAGGAGATCGACAAAGTCATCAGGGAGGAGCTTGCACATGAATCCAAACATTAAAAGAATCATATTTTTTGCAGCAGTCATTGCATTCTGGTACACAGGGAGCAAGCTTGAATGGTGGCTGCCGATCATCCTTCCAGCACCGGAAAAAGTCCTGGAAGCCCTTATAACAGGCTTCCAGGATAAGACGCTGATTTATGACCTGATTGCCAGCTTTAAGCGTCTTGCAGTCGGTCTTGGTCTCTCGCTGGTGATTGGCACAGGGCTTGGTGTCCTGCTAGCCAAATCAAAAACGGCTGATGAGACTCTCGGTACAGTCGTCCTGGCACTCCAAAGTGTGCCTAGCATTGTATGGCTTCCGCTTGCAATCATGTGGTTCGGGATGAACGAGAAGGCAGTAATCTTCGTCGTTGTTCTGGGAGGAACGTTCGTTATGACGCTCAATATCAGAGTGGGCATAAAAAATGTTTCACCTTTATTTATAAAGGCAGCAAAAACCATGGGGGTCAATGGCTGGGATTTATATAAAAGAGTGATTTTCCCAGCAGCGATTCCTTATGTTGTCACAGGTTCAAGACTCGCATGGGCCTTCGCCTGGAGAGCCTTGATGGCCGGGGAATTATTGAGCACCGGACCGGGCCTTGGATACACGCTCCGTTATGCATCCGATTTTGGCGACATGGCTCTTGTTATTGGGGTTATGATCATCATTGGCGTAATCGGTACCATCGTAGACCAGCTTATTTTCCAGCGTATCGAAAAATCTGTTCTGAACCGCTGGGGACTTGAATCATAAAATCAGGAGGGAATCACATGAAAAAAGCTTCGATATTTTTGGCATTTTTAATGGCGTTTGCTGTGCTTCTAGCAGGCTGCGGCACCGGGGGAGCATCCAAATCGAATGGCGAAAAGAAAAAAATCGTCATTGGCTATTTTCCTAACATCAACCACGTTCCTGCCATGGTGGCAAAAGACAAGGGCTACTTTGAGCAGCAGCTTGGGGATGGAACAACAGTAGAGTACAAAACTTTCGCTGAAGGCGGTTCATTCATGACCGCACTGAAAACAGGCGAAATCGACGCAGGACTTGTAGGACCAGGACCGGCGATGAACAACTATACAACAGGAGCAGATGTTAAGATTATCGCTGGAGCATCGACTGGCGGTACCGTCGTTTTAGCAAGAAAGGGAGTCGAAATTAATTCTGCTGATGACTTCGCCGGTAAGACCTTCATTACTCCTGGAGTTGGCTGCACACATGATGTCCAGTATGAAACATATCTTGAAGCAGAAGGCATCACTTCACAGCGTATCGGCGGTACAATGAAGCATCTTACCGGCCAGCCGGCACAGTACGCAGCGATGCTTAAGTCGGGAAAAGTTGATATTGCAGTGGCACCAGAGCCATGGGCAGCAGTGATTGAAAAAGAAACAGGTGCAGAAGTCGTCATCGGCTGGGATGAAGTATCCTTCGGAGAAACACTCCCTGCATCCGTAATGGTCACTTCCGGCAAAATGATCGAAGAACAACCAGATACTGTTCAAAAAATTATTGATGCACATAAAGAAGCTGTGAAATTCATCAATGAAAATCCAGCAGAAGCTCAGGAAATCACGATCAAAGACATCAAAGAAACGACAGGCCAGGAGCTTGAAAAAGATGTCGTCGAGCTTGCCTGGGAACGCATTGGTTTCACTACTGAAGTTGACGCACAGGCAATCCAGGACTTCTCGGATTCATCCTACGCTTTGAAGTTCCTTAAAGACAAACCAGACTTCAAAACGTTGATTGACGGCAGCTTCCATAATTAAAACAAAGAGTACCAGGATCTTTCCTGGTACTCTTTTGCTGTTTGAAAAGATGCCCTTATGCAAGGTGTTTTTCTTTTTATAAGTGCATCATTCAGGTGGAAAGATGCCCTTATGCAAGGTGTTTTTCTTTTATAAGGGTACCAGTCAGGTGGAGAGATACCCTTATGCAAGTCATTCCAGCTCCATAAGGGTACCATTCAAGCGGAAAGAGACCCTTATGCAAGCCAAATCACCTTTATAAGGGCACTATTCAAGCGGAAAGAGACCCTTATGCAAGCCAATCCAGCTCCATAAGGGCACCATTCAAGCGGAAAGATACCCTTATGCAAGGCAACCCAGCTCCATAAAGGTACCATTCAAGCGGAAAGATACCCTTATGCAAGTCAATCCCGCCTCATAAGGGCACCATTCAAGCGGAAAGATACCCTTATGCAAGACATTCCAGCTCCATAAGGGCACCAGTCAGGTGGAGAGATACCCTTATGCATGGCACTCCAGCTCCATAAGGGCACCATTCAAGCGGAAAGAGAACCTTATGCAAGGCAAAACACCCTTATAAGGGCACCATTCAGGAGGAAAGATACCCTTATGCAAGTCATTCCCCCTCCATAAGGGCATCATTCAAGCAGAAAGATACCCTTATGCAAGCCAAACTACCCTTATAAGGGCACCATTCAAGCGGAGAGATACCCTTATGCATGGCACTCCACCTTCATAAGGGTATTATTCCAGTGGAAAGAAGCTAACTAAGGGTTCGGTTACATGAACTTTTTTGCCATTTTTACCGGTCATCAATAACTTGTTCTATTTTTGGGACAAAGGATTAAAATAGTTATAGACACGGTTGTACGTAAAGGGGGAGAAGCTATGGCGAGAAAGATGGGTTTTTACGGTGTGGTCGCCTATGTGCTCTATGGTTTTGCGGTGTACTGGTATTTATTTTACTTTGCTGATAGTAATCTTCCATTTGAGTTTGAGGGTTCGAGGGCAGATCCGGCAACATTCCTGAACGGGAGAGAACTTATGCTGAGCGAGGAATACTCGAAGGTCAGGAATTTATTATTCTTCCTGTCTACGCCCTTTGAGTGGCTGTTTTACTTTTTGATTCTGCTTCTGGGGCTGTCTAAAGCTTTTAAGAAATGGGGAGAAGAGACGTCGAAGAATAAGATTGGCCAGACTGCGATCTATTTAATCTGGCTTTCATTCTTTGCCTATCTGGCGACTTTCCCTCTAAGTTACATCAGTTACACCCTTTCCAGGACTTATAATATTTCCACACAGTCCTTTGCTTCCTGGATGAAGGACGAATTGATCGATTTCTGGGTCAATTATGCAATGATGTTTGTGATTGTCATTGTCCTGTACTGGCTTATGAACAAGTTCAAGCGCTTTTGGTGGCTGGTTGCCTGGCTGGTTTCCGTGCCGTTCACTTTGTTTATCATGTTCCTGCAGCCTGTTGTGATCGATCCGTTGTACAATGATTTTTCTCCGCTGAAAAATAAAGAGCTGGAGGCAAAGATTCTTGATCTTGCCGGTCAGGCAAAAATCCCTGCGGAACATGTATTCGAAGTGGATATGGCAGAAAAGACTAATGCCCTTAATGCCTATGTGACGGGAATCGGATCCAATTCAAGGATCGTCCTCTGGGATACGACATTGAATAAATTGAATGATGACCAAATCTTGTTCATAATGGCCCATGAAATGGCCCATTACGTGGAGAAACATATATATATCGGGATTGGCGGATACCTATTGCTGTCCCTGTTCGGTCTCTACTTTGTCTCGAAATTGATGAATTGGGCAGTCGAACGATGGGGCAAGGAATTCAAACTGGAGCATCCTGGTGACTTGAGGTCGCTGCCGTTGTTCCTGATGTTCCTATCGATGATCATGTTTGCCTCAAGTCCTGTCTCTAACCTTGTGTCACGCTACCAGGAAACTCGTGCAGACCGGTACGCAATCGAAATGACGGATAACACCGGTGCGGCGATTTCTGCTTTCCAGGAACTGACGAAGGCGGGACTCAGTCAGGTTGATCCGCCTTGGCTGGTGAAAATCTTCCGCTACGGCCATCCAACCATGCTGGAGAGAATTTCGAGACTTGAGGAGTATGAAATTCAGAAGAGAAATGAAATGGAAGATGAATAGCTACCGTGGGAACCCTCAAGCCGAGGGTTTCTTTTTTCATTTAAAAGGATTAAACGCATTTTTATTTCAAGATAATAAAAAACCCCCGATATAGGGGATTTCACTCATTTAAGTTCCAAATTGTTTGTTGAGATCTTTCAACTCTTCCGTCAAATTCAAAAACAGGATTTTGTCACGGTCATCTATCGCTTTGTCGATTCTGGTCATCAATTTTTCTCTTTTGGTATTCAGTTGAATTTCTGAGATTAACATGTCAACATACAGGTCCAGAACAAATGATTCCTTGGCTTTTATGCGTTTCATCACACTGGCCTTCATGGTATCAGAATACGATTTCTCTTTCATTGACCTCACCTCTTAGACCTTTTTTATATTATATGGAGGATTGAAAAGATAATCAACTAAATTTTTATAATTTTTAGAAAATTTTTATCAGAATATTAATTGTGGCTAAAAACGGAACTTTATCTGTTTTTAAAGAAAATTTTAGCAATTATGTTAAAATAGGGTGTAAGGTATTTTTAGGAGGTGAAGGAATGACAGGGAACTCAAGGAATTTAGTAGAAGAATATGAAATAAACCCTTTTACGATGATTATTCTACCTGAAGAATACGGCAGCAGGATTTACTCGAGGGTCATTGAACTGGAGGAGGAGTATGTATCCCCTTTCAGGCCGATAGATATTATCAAAAAAAGCTGCAGATATTTTGGAAGCAGTTATGAAGGCAGGAAAGAAGGAACGAAACAGCTTACCGGGATCACCCATAAAACCCCGATCATTATCGACCCTATAAGCTCCATCTATTTCATGCCGACAAGCTCACCCACAAAGCCGGACTGCATTTGGGTATCACATGAGCATGTGTTGTTCCATAAGAAAGTGGATGCCCAAAGTACACAAGTTACCTTCAGGAACAAGAAGACCAGGATTCTGCCGGTATCCCATCATTCATTCGAAAATCAGCTGCTTCGGACATCCATGCTGCGCACAAAATTCATGCAGCGGATGAAAGAAACTGAACGGAAAGCACTGTACCTTCTGCACGGTCCTAAATTCAATGACTCGCAAGGCTATCCTCATGTCAATCTGGTCAGTGAGGTATATAAAGACTAAAAAGCTAAGGGGAATCCGGCTGGTCAGCCGGATTCTTTTTCAATTGTTCCCAAAGCAGGCTTAAATCGTTTGAAAAGGTAGTGTACCATCAATTCCTGGACTTTATTGCGGATGCGGGGATTGAAATAATTATGGTGTTCTTCGTATCCTTTGTAAATGAAGAGAAACATGGTGAAGGCATCATCCCGTTTTACTTCCTCAACCTTCAGCTGATTCTTTTTAAGGTAGGTTTTCACTTGTGCGAGCTCTTTCTGTACGGCTTTCATTGTTTCTTCGATTAGCTCCAAATAAGGCTTTTTTAATTTAAATGGACTATTTTCAACGACAGAAAGATCCCGATTGAGCACGACCAGCACCATCGGCAAATAGATGGCCTGTTCCATCATATCGCGGTCTTTTTCAGGAATCCTTGTCATTTTGCTCTGCCCCTTCGATATAAAATAAGAACGTTTGTTCGTAATTATCGTAATGGATTTTGAACAGGATTTCAAGAGGATAAAAAATTTTCTTGTATTAACATCTTTTCCAAAATGACAGTAAACTTACAGCGTTGCTGAATAAGCACCTAAAAAGTTTCTTTCTAGAGCAGGAAATATATTTCTGTTAACGAAATAATAATGTAGCAGCATCAATTTTACATTGGAAGGATGGCTAGCAGGATGGAAAAAAGATTGATCAAGGCAGAAGATTTATTTGAATTGAAATCCGTCACAGATCCCCAGTTTTCGCCTGATGGTAAAAAGTGTGTGTTTGTGCAGACTGAGATGTTGGAGAAGAAGAATGATTATGCCTCCAATCTATACATAATTGATATAGAAGGCGGGGAGCCGAAACAATGGACCTATGGGGAAAACCGCAGTCAAACACCACGATGGTCACCGGACGGCACGAAGCTCGCATTCGTTTCGAACCGCAGCGGGAAGAATCAAATTTTTGTCCTGGATGCAGCTGGCGGTGAGGCAATGCAGGTGACTGATTTCGAGAATGGTGCCAGTGGCCCAGTGTGGTCTCCGGACGGCAAAAAAATTGCTTGTTCCGTCTCATTAAAACCGGATGAGGATTTGTTTGAGAAAGCAGACGAAAAAAAGGATGACAAGAAACAAGAACCGTTCGTTGCTGAGGAAATGAAATATAAATCAGACTCTGCTGGCTTCTGGGATGGGAAGTACAGGCAGACTGTCATTGTGAATGTTGTAGATGAAGAGGCGGAGGTGGTTGCAAAAGGAGAGGCAGACTACCATTTGCAGTGCTGGTCTCCTGATGGCAAGAGTCTTGTATTGTCGGCGGATGAGTCGCCGGAACGGGATTTTTCATTTAAGAGCGACCTATTGCTGATGGACATCAAGTCAGGAGACAAAACAAAGATTACAAATGGCAAAGGGTACTTTGGCAATGCAGTTTTTTCTCCAGATGGAAAATACATTGGCTATATAGGGCATGAAAGGGAATTTGAGAATGCCACTTTAAGCCAGTTATATATTCGTGACATGGAGACTGGGAATGTGCAATGCATTACGGAAAACATGGATATCCTTGTCGGTGACGCTGTTGCGGCGGATTTCCAACAGGGAGCCCACAGTCCGGGGTTGATTTGGGGTGATGACAGTGAAAGCCTATATTTCCTGGCGACCGACCAGGGAAACACTGTTTTATATTTCGCTAACTTAAATGGAGAAGTGTACCCAGCGCTACTCGATCAGCAGCATGTATATGGTTATACACTGGACAGGAAAAATCAGAGGATTGTTGCCGCAATCAGCAACCCGGTGCTTCCTGGGGAACTGTTCCAACTGGAAGTAACCACTGGTGAAATGAAGCAGTTGACCTCAGTGAACGAAAAGTTCCTGAAATCCATTACTTTATCTCAGCCAGAACAGATTTCATTCCAGGCTGGTGACGGCACGCCCCTCCATGGATGGATCATGAAGCCAGCTGGATATGAAGAGGGCAAAAAGTATCCGCTGATTCTTGAAGTTCACGGCGGCCCGCACGCAATGTATGCAAACTCTTATTTCAACGAGTTCCAGGTCCTCGCGGCAGAAGGCTATGGAGTTCTTTATATCAATCCGCGCGGCAGCCACGGCTATGGGCAGCAATTTGTCAATGCCGTGCGCGGTGATTATGGCGGCGGAGACTACCAGGATGTCATGGATGCCGTCGATTATGCGCTGAAAAACTACGATTTCATTGACAAGGACCGTTTGGGAGTGACCGGCGGCAGCTATGGCGGATTCATGACAAACTGGATCGTCGGCCATACAGACAGATTCAAGGCAGCGGTAACCCAGCGCTCGATTTCAAACTGGATCAGCTTCTATGGTGTCAGTGATATCGGCTACTATTTTACCGAGTGGCAAATCAAGGCAGACCTAAGCAATCTGGAAACATTATGGAAGCACTCACCATTGGCTTATGTGGATAAAATCAATACACCACTACTGATTCTTCACAGTGAAAAGGATTACCGCTGTCCGATTGAACAAGCTGAGCAGCTTTTCATCGCTTTAAAGAGACAGGGGAAAGAAACAAGATTCATCCGATTCCCTGAATCAAACCATGAGCTATCAAGAAGCGGAAAGCCGAATTTGCGCTTGAGCAGACTGGCAGCTATTGTTGATTGGTTTAATAGCCATCTGTAAAAATACGATTACTTTCTAACCCGCGGCGAATCCCAATGCCGCGGATTTTTTTTTGAAAATTTCACCAGAAAAGTTTAAGGTTATAATGAAAGAAGGAAAATACTATAGATGATGTTTTTCAATAACTATACTCGGAAGGAACTTTCATATGAGATCTGATAGGCACCAGCATAAGAAAAAAAGAAAAAGAATCAGATGGTCCAGCATTTTTTTGCTGCTGTTCCTCCTGGCCGGGGCCGTGCTGCTCTACTCCTATATGCAGTATCGCTCTGGAGTGAATGATTCGGAAGAGGCTGCGAATCAAAATAAGCAGGAATACCATTTTAACGGCGAGCGTGACCGTAACGGACTGACAAATATTCTGTTGATTGGCAGCGATGCCAGAGGGAAAGAAGCTTCCCGTTCGGATACAATCATGATTGCCAGCTATAATCCGGATACAGAATCTTATAAATTGACCTCGATTATGAGGGACACTTATGTGGAAATTCCAGGGCATGGGATGAATAAAATCAATGCAGCTTTTGCGCTTGGCGGACCGGAATTATTGAGACAGACAATCAAGGACAATTTTGATGTCAGCCTCCAATATTATTCGATCGTTGATTTCGAAGGATTCGTGCGCCTGATTGATGAGGCATTTCCCGAAGGTGTAGAGGTCAATGTTGAAAAGCAAATGTCAAAAGGAATCGGTGTCACATTGGAACCTGGTGTGCAAAGGCTGGATGGAAAACATTTGCTTGGATATGTCCGCTTCCGGCAGGATGCAGTCGGAGACTTTGGCCGAGTCGAACGTCAGCAAAGTGTCATAAAAGAGGTCGGCAAGGAGTTTGCCAGCATCCAGACGCTCCCGAAGCTTCCTAAACTGGTAGGAGTAGTTACTCCTTTCATCAATACCAATATGGATACTGGTGATATTTTGTCGATGGGTAAAGGCCTGATTTCAAAGGATAATCGGGATATTGAAACAATGAGAATTCCGGTTGAAGGGTCATACGAGGATCAGAGGGTGAGCGGTGCCGGTGCAGTGCTGGCGATTGATTTAGAAGCAAACAGACAGGCCCTGGAGGAATTTTTAGCTAAATAGACTGCGGGCTGCTGATTAGAGGTGTACAATCGACTCTATGAGGTAATTAGAAAATAAGATTTTAGATGCCTGCCGACCCAGAAGGTTGTTTGGACAAGGAGATTTCAATGGATGTTGAATGGATGAAAGAATGGTTTACAATTGAAAATATTATGGAGCTGCTCAGCCAGTACCGTTCCTTTGGGCCGATTCCGGGGATTTTGCTGCCGATGCTCGAAGCATTTCTGCCATTCCTGCCGTTGTTTTTATTTGTCATGGCGAATGCGAATGCATTTGGGCTATGGCTTGGGTTTCTTTTTTCCTGGACTGGTGCGGTACTCGGAGCGTTGCTCGTATTTTGGATTTTCCGCCGATATGGCCAGGGACGACTTCTCCGGTTTTTACAGAGGCACCCAAAAGTCCAGAAAGGGATGGATTGGATTGAACGCCATGGTTTCGGGCCGATTTTCCTGATGCTGTGCTTTCCTTTTACTCCTTCTGCCCTCGTCAATATAGTCGCCGGGCTTTCAAAAATCAGCATGGCCCAGTATATGCTTGCTGTCATAGCGGGCAAAATGGTGATGATTTTTACCATCAGCTTCGTTGGCTATGATATTCGCGCCTTAATTACCAATCCGGCACGGACTGCCCTTGTTCTGGTGGTAATTGCCATCCTGTGGTATATCGGCAAAAGAATTGAAGTAAAAATGAATATGAGTGTTCAAAAAAACGATGACTGAAAACAGGATCAGGTTGACAGGTGGTGGATGCAGAGGATGAGAGAAGCAATGAAAAGAGAAGGTGCAGAGTGGATCAAGGCTTTTTCGCTTGGCATTATCTTATTTGTCTTCATAAGAATCTTCTTCTTTTCCAATTACGTCGTTGAAGGGGAGTCGATGCTTCCGACATTGGAGGACGGGAATAAAGTCGTCGTCAACAAGTTGGGGTATGAGACGGATGATCTTGAGCGGTTTGATGTGATTGTCTTCCATGCGAATGAAGAGGAAGACTATGTGAAGCGGGTGATCGGGCTGCCGGGAGACCGGATCGAATATCGAAAGGACCGGTTATTCATCAATGGAAAGAAAGTGGCCGAACCATTTCTGAAGCAGTATCGTGACCAATCGCCAGAAGGTTATTTGACCGGTGATTTTACCCTCGAGGATTTGACCGGAGTTGAAACAGTGCCAGATGGAAAATTATTTGTTCTTGGTGATAATCGCCTCGGCAGCTGGGACAGCAGACAGTTTGGTTTCATTTCGGAAAAGCAGGTGGTTGGCAAGGTCAATCTGCGCTACTGGCCGCTTGAAGAAATGGATATAAAGTTTTGAGATATGCTTCTATGTGAAAAGACTCGTCAAATTTCGAGTCTTTTTTTATATTTTGTATGCTAGACTAGCATCATTATAATATAAACAGGGCGGAGATTATATGCAGGGAACATTGCCATTGATCAAAACAAAGCTGATTGTCCCCAGTTTGCAGGAACAATGGATCAGGCGTGCGGATTTTTCGAAGAAAATGAAAGCGATTACCGAAAAACGGCTGACCGTTATCCAGGCAGGGGCAGGTTATGGGAAGAGTACCGCTCTCGCGATGTATGTCAGGGACCAAAACGAGCAATGCTGCTGGTATACCATCACTTCTTCCGATGACGATATTCTCCCGTTTTTATCCTATTTGACAGCTTCGATCCAAACCTTGTTCCCGGACTTTGGCTTTGAATTAACAGCCTATATGAAAAAGATGGATCGCTATATAAGAGAAGAGGAATTAAGCATGCTCTCTTCGCTTTTCATCAACGAAACCTTGCAAATACCTGCGCCAATTATCGTCATCCTGGATGATTTCCACGCAATAGAACATTCCTACCATATCAATGTCTGGATGGAAAAGCTGCTTGAGCATATGCCAGACCATCTTCATCTCGTCATTTCGACCAGGACGAAGCCGGGTTGGAAGGTTCTTGCCAAAATGAAGGCAAGGAATGAGTTGAATGAGATTTCGAAAAGCGATTTGATTTTTGGCAAGGAAGAAATCGAATTACTGCTCTCTGACTATTATCAAATGACAATCAGTGACGAACAAATCGACCAATTGTACAACATTACTGAAGGCTGGGTCATCGCGGTCGGAATGATTGCTCAGCAGCTGCCTCATCTTCAGAGTCTTGATGACCTTTTAACGGAGCCTGCAAAGTCGCTGGAGGATTTGTTTCAATACCTGGTTCATGAAGTATTCTCAAAACAGCCTCCGATGATTCAGCAGTTCCTCGAGCAGACCTGCATTTTCGAAGAAATCAGCTCTGAAGTATGTGATCACATACTTGGCATGAACGGTTCAGTCCAGATGCTGCAGCAGCTGGCAGCGAAAAACCTGTTCATTCATCAAGTTGGCGAGAACCAATTCCGCTATCATGCTCTTTTCCGTGAGTTCCTCGAGAATCGGCTGCTCACAAACCGGCCAGAGCATTACCATTATTTGATTTTGAACAGTGGACGTTATTTTGAAAAGAACGGACAGTGGGAAGAAGCTTTATACTGCTATGAAAAGGCCGGCCAATATAATGCAGCAGCAGCGATTATGGATGAACAGGGATTGGAACTCCTTGAGAGGGGCAAACTCGAGAATCTGCAGGAGCGGCTGGTAAAAATCCCACAGGAAAATAAAGAGCGCTATTGTTCCCTATTATTCCTGGAAGGTGAGGTTTATCGCTACCGGTCCATGTACCAGCAGGCGGAAAGATGTTATGAAAAAGCGATCCAGACAGCTGAGAGTACCGGCAATGTGGAGTGGGAAAGCAGAGCGCTTGAAGGAAAAGCAAAAATATATCTTGATACAATTCAGCCTCTGAAAGCGGAACGTATTTTGGCCAGGGCAATCGAACTCAGGGAAACAGCAAAGCTCGAGGGCACAGCCAAGGGAACAGGGAGACTGTACAGGCTGCTTGCCGAAAACCTGATCAATTCTGGACAGGCAGTGAAAGCTGAAAAATGGATTGAACGGGCGAGGGCGATGGGGGTGCAGATTGAAGACGGGAACCTTGAGGCTCGTCTCTACCTTAGGACCGGCCGATTCGCTGAGACCAGGAGGATTTTAACGGATATAAAGGGAGTGGATAAGCTCCACCTGCCCCTATCCCATCGGGAAACAGACTTGTTGTTGGCATTGATTGAAGCTTTTACAGGCAATGGAATGCAAGCGAAGATCCTGTCCCAGTCAGGCATTGAACATGGGATCAACAGCAAGGCACCATTCGTGGAGGCGTGCGGCTGGATCAGAATGGGGCATGCTGTTCAGCTGATTGATCAATACGATCTGGAGATGGCAGAAAAATGCTATGAAACTGCACTCGATATTATGGGCCGGCTGAGCATCGAAAGAGGGAAGGCTGAACCGCTGATGGGCCTTTGCATACTCTATGGGTCAAGAAGGGAATATGAGCGTTCTGCCGAGGCTGGAAGAAAGGCGCTGCTTGAAACGGAACAGGTGAAGGATGTTTGGCTTTCTGCCTTGATCACGCTTTGCATGTCAATCTCGGCCATTTACAATGACAGGTTCAAGGAAGCAGCCGAATTCCTGAGAAAAGCAGAGGAATTGTTCTATCAGTGCGGTGATGAGTATGGCAAAATGCTGCTGTCATTCTGGGATTCAGTTCAATATTTTACATTAGGCGATGAAGAAGGTTTCAAAACGGCATTCGCCAGCTTTTTAAAAAGAATGAAAACTGGTGGATATGAATTTTTCCTGAAAAAGAAGACGACATTTGGCCCCCGGGACTTGCAGATCCTCTCCCCGATGCTGATTCAGGCAATGAAGCTTTCAATTGTTCCGGCATATACGGAGAAGCTGATGGAGGATTTAAAAATTCCACGCCTTAATGCCCATCCTGGCTATACGTTAAGGGTTCAGACTCTGGGACAATTCCGTCTTTGGCTTGGGGATAGGGAAGTGGAGGACAGAAGCTGGCAAAGAGGGAAGGCGAAAGAGCTTTTCCAGCTTTTCCTGACAAAAAGGAATCAGTTCTTGATGAAAGAAGATATCTTTCAGATTCTGTGGCCAGCATATGAGGATAAAAATGCAGACAGAGATTTCAAAGTCGCGCTGAATGCTTTGAACAATGTCCTTGAACCTGCACGTAAGGCAAGGGCAGCCCCGTTTTTCGTCATCAGGGATGGGACTGGTTATGGAATAAATCCTCACGCAGCGATAGAGCTGGATTCACGCCTTTTCGAAGAATGGGCAGAAACCGGTCTGGAAGAGAAGAACACCGAAAAATCAATAGAGGAACTAGAACGCGCATTGCATTTATATAATGGGGATTATCTCCCGGAACGGAGATATGAAGACTGGTGCATCAATGAGCGGGAAAGGCTGCTGGTCTATTTTTTGCGCAGTGCCGAGAAACTGGCACAGCTGAATGTTAGGCGTGAAAACTATGACTCTGCCATCCACTGGTGCCAAAAAATCCTCCACAAGGATCGAACATGGGAGGAAGCGTATAGACTATTGATGTTTTGCTATTATCGAAAAAACAATCGTCCACAGGCAATCCGGTGGTATCGGAAGTGTTGTGACGTACTGGAGGAAGAGCTAGGTGTAACTCCGCTTGAACCGACCAGGCATATGTATGACATGATCATCGAAGGAACGAATGCGTGAGCTCAAAAGGAGGAGAAGGGAATGGAAAGGCAGATTCATAGTTCGCTAAAGGTATTGCTAGTTTCAGATCTTGATCGTGCAAAGAAATTTTATTCGGAAGTATTAGGCTGCGAAGTAACGGACTGGTGGGTAATCCGGGATGGCTTTACAGGGCTTGGAATCAAACTGCTGGAAGCAAGCGATCCAAAAGACGTCAGGCCAAATCCTCCGCCGAAAGGGTCAGACATTGGTATTGACTTATATTGTTATGTCGAGGATTGGAAGGCACTGGATGAACTTTATCACGAATTTAAATCAAAAGGTGCTCCTATAGTGATCGAACCGTGGGTGGATGAAAATAATGGACCCTGGAAGGAATTTGCCATTAAGGACCTTGATGGCTACTGTATCGCCTTTGGCGGGACAGATGGCTCATAAGCATTGGTTCAGATTATACAACTGTAACGACCCTGTCAAAATAACTTTTCAGCATCAGCCATCTGGCAGGATAAGTCATGGCAAAGTCAGTGATTGACTGATCTGAATACATGAGCAGGCAATCGATTTGTCTTTTGTGGAACTGCAAGTCATAGAGCAGGGCATGCGGGATTGTATAATGTTCATTCAGCTGATATGGATTCAGCTTTACCGGCACTACTCTTTTTGTTTGAATAAAATCAGCCAGGGCATTTTGCTGGATTTCAAAGCTGTCATCCCGGGTACACCCATTTATATGAATCTGTTCATTAATTAAATAGATAGCTTGCATAAAAAATCCCCTCCGTATTTTTAGGCATTAGTCCAATTATCGCCATAAAAATAGGAGGGGATACTTTTTTATTTGACCTTTTATCTGTGTCTGAGTTTATAGATGATTCCCGCGAGGATATTCGCCGGCAGGAACAATGGATTCGACTGCAGGTTCATGTGCAGGACTTCTTCCTGGACAGGCATTTCCTCATACATTTCACTCAGTATTTGCTTTCGCCTTTTCTGTGAATCTTCCATGGTTTTTATGTACTTGTATTGAATCAGTGTCATGATCGCAGTTGTGTTCAGCAATGGCAAACTGAAAAGGATGATAAGAAACCAGAATATAGAATCCATTGAAGTTGTCCCCCTTAATTTCTTATAAGGTAAAATCCCCAGATAGTTTCATATTTTTCAAATTCGCTGTAACTCATTTGTAACTGCATTTTTTTAAGATGATGTCAAAGCTTGTGGCTTTGATGCAACATTTTAAAGGGGGAGAGAAAATGAAAGCGGGTAAACGGAATTTTGCTTTATCTTTTATGCTTATTTTGGTCCTGTTGTTCACGAGTGCCTGTGGCGGATCGGGAACAGAGAAGTCAGGTGGAACAGAAGGAAAAGAAGGGAAGGATGAACCGAAAAACACGGAACCGATCAAGATCGGCGTCCTGGCTTCACAAACAGGCGGGCTTGAGGCTTATGGGAAGCAGACACTTCGAGGGTTCGAGCTTGGTCTGGAATATGCTACTGATGGAACCAATGAAGTAGCCGGCCGTAAAATCGAATTCATTGTCGAAGATACGGAAACAAAACCAGAGGTAGCTGTCCAGAAAGCAACAAAGCTTCTTGAGGAAGATGAAGTTGATTTCCTTGTGGGTTCATCAAGCTCTGGTGACACCCTGGCAGTCCTGCCATTGGCTGAGGAATATGAAAAGATCATGATTGTAGAACCTGCTGTTGCAGACAGCATTACCGGATCCGAATTCAATGAATATATTTTCCGCACAGCGCGGAATTCTTCACAGGATGCTGTAGCAGGTGCTGCTGCAATTGCCAAGAAAGGCGTGAAAATCGCTACTCTTGCACCGGATTATTCGTTTGGCCGTGATGGCGTCTCGGCTTTCAAGGAAGCAGCAGAAAAACTCGGCGCAGAAATCATCCATGAAGAATACGCAGATCCTGCTGCAACGGACTTCACTTCGAACATCCAGAAAATCATCGACCAGAAGCCGGATTACTTATTCGTTGTCTGGGCTGGCGCCAACTCACCATGGAACCAGATTGCTGACATGAAGGTCCAGGAAAAAGGCATTAAAATTTCTACCGGTGCTCCTGATATCGCTGCACTTTCGACAATGGAGCCGCTGATTGGCATGGAAGGCTTTACTGTTTATTATCATGATCTTCCGCAAAATGACATTAATAAATGGCTCGTGGACGAACATAAAAAACGCTTTAATGGCGAACTGCCCGACCTGTTCACTCCAGGAGGCATGACAGCTGCGATGGCAATCGTAGAAGCCTTGAAGAAAACCGAAGGAAACGCGGACTCCAAGAAACTGATCAAAACAATGGAAGGCATGAGTTTTGACACTCCGAAAGGCAAGATGACCTTCCGGGAAGAGGACCATCAGGCACTCCAGGCATTATACGCCATCAAGCTGGAGAAAAAGGATGGAGTCAACTATCCAGTCCCAGTCCTGATCCGTGAACTGTCACCGGAAGAAACGGCTCCTCCGGTACGCAATTAACTTAAATGTCCATAATGAACTTCGGTAAATCAGCCGGAGTTCATTATACTTTTACTCCAATATTCTAAAGGTGGTGAACCAAAGCATGACGGCAATTCTCGAAACAAAAAATCTTAGCATAACATTTGGCGGCCATACCGCGGTGGACTCTGTCAGCATCTCGGTACCCCCTAACCATTTCAAATCGATCATCGGGCCAAACGGTGCTGGCAAGACGACATTCTTCAATTTGTTAAGCGGTCAGCTTACTCCGACCGAAGGACAGGTCTTCTTTAAAGGCAATGAGATTACCAGGCTGTCACCGACAAAAAGGACGAGGGCCGGAATCGGCCGCTCCTTTCAAATCACCAATGTCTTTCCAAACCTGACAGTGATGGAAAATGTCCGTCTTGCGGTCCAGTCGCATGAGGGAATCCGCTATCAAATGCTTAAACACTTCCAATCCTACAATAAATTCGAGGAGCAGGCAGAGGAGTGGCTGAAGCTTGTGCTGCTGGATGACAGGAAGGATGCACTTGCGAGGAATCTGGCCCATGGAGAAAAAAGAAAGCTAGAAATCGCAATGCTGCTTGCCTTGAACACAGAAGTGCTCTTACTTGATGAACCGACAGCGGGAATGTCACTGGAAGAGGTTCCGGCCATACTTGACGTCATCCGTAAAATCAAACAACGGGGCGACAGGACGATTGTATTGATCGAGCACAAAATGGATATGATCATGGATCTCTCTGATACGATCATGGTTTTGTTCAACGGCGCGTTGCTTGCTGACGGAACTCCTGAAGAAATCATGAAAAATGAGACAGTCCAGTCTGCATATTTGGGAGGGTTGCATAGTGAGCACGCTGCTAAAGCTTGATCAAATAGAAACATTCATCGGCCAGTACCATATCCTTCAAGGAGTATCTTTTGAGGTGCCGAAAGGCGAAGTGACGGTACTTCTTGGCCGTAATGGCGCCGGGAAAACAACGACCCTCAGGACCATCATGGGATTGAATCCGGCTGCCAAGGGATCTGTTTTATATAAAGGTGAGGAAATCAAGAGCCTGCCAACCTACACAATCGCCAATAAAGGAATCGGTTATGTGCCCGAAGATCAGGGGGTTTTCGCTGACCTGACCGTCGAAGAGAACATCAAGGTGGCAGTCAAGAAAGAAAATGATGAAACCAGTCAGCGGCTTGACTGGATACTGGATCTGTTCCCTGACTTGAAAAAGTTTTGGAACAAGCCAGGCGGACTGCTTAGCGGAGGGCAAAAACAAATGCTCTCGATCGCCAGGGCCTATGTAAATGACAATGAATTGCTGCTGATTGACGAGCCAAGCAAGGGCCTTGCCCCGATTGTCGTCGAGAAGGTCATGGAATCGATCCAGCAAATGAAAGAAAAAACGACCATCATCCTCGTGGAGCAGAATTTCATGATGGCCAGCACGATTGGAGACAGCTTCTACATTATTGATGATGGCAGGACGGTTTCGAACGGTTCAATGAATATTCTGCGGGATGATGAAGAAATGAGAAGGAAGTATCTCGGGATTGCCTGAGAAAGGGGGAAGCAAGTGTGGATGTTTTGATAAACCTGAGCCTTAACGGCCTTGCCACAGGAATGCTGGTCTTTCTTCTGGCAGCCGGTCTCACTTTGATTTTTGGCCTGATGGATGTGCTTAATTTTGCCCATGGCGGCTTGTTTGCCTGGGGAGCCTACAGCGGGATTTGGATTTATACATCGACAGGCAGCTTTCTTGCCGGAATCATTGGTGCCATCCTTACGGGCATGATTCTTGGAATCGTGACGGAACGGTGGATCATCAAGCCGGTATACGGCAACCACGTACAGCAAATTTTGATCACGCTCGGTTTGATGCTTGTTTTATCCGAAATGTTAAAAGTCGTCTGGGGACCGAACCAGATTTCAGCAGCCACGCCTGATTATCTGTCTGGCAGCTGGGAATTCGGCGGAATCATCATCATCAAATACCGTGTCTTCATCATTGCCGTCGGATTCGCGGTGTTTCTCGCCGTCCAATATTTGCTGAAGAAAACAAAGATCGGTCTCGTTGTTCGTGCGGGTGTCATGAACAAAGAAATGGTCCAGTCGCTGGGAATCAATATTCAGAAGGTCTTTATGTTTGTATTCATGATCGGAGCAGGCATGGCGGCACTTGGAGGCATGCTGTTAGGACCTTATTCCGGAGTGATTTATGCCGATATGGGCATGGAGTTCGCCATCCTGGCGTTCATCGTTGTCGTCATCGGCGGCATGGGCAGCTTCACAGGCTCGGTGATGGCGGCAATTTTAGTCGGTCTGTCAGGTTCTTTCATGGCCTATTATGTACCGGACCTGGCACTGGCTGCGAACATGCTGCTGATGGCAGTCGTGCTTATTTTCAGGCCTCAGGGCTTGTTCGGGGCAAAGGGGTGAAGCGGAAGTGATAAAGATGTTTTCAAATCGCATGAATATATTGTATTTACTTGCTGCCGTGTTTTTGGCTGTTCTCCCTTTTGTCTATGACTCAAGGAGCATGCTCATCCTGCTCTCACAGGTTTTCATTTTTGCCGTGCTTGCGATGAGCTATGACATCCTGCTCGGATACACGGGCATTGTCTCCTTCGGACATGCGATGTTTTTCGGGATCGGTGCTTACACGGTTGGTGTCTTCATGAAAAGATTCGAACCGGAAACGAGCTATTTTTTGCTGGCCGTATTGGTCACGATTTTACTTACAGCACTTGTCAGTTATTTTGTCGGCCTGCTCACGCTAAGGCTGAAAAGCCATTTTTACGCGATGCTGACGCTGGCCTTTGCCGGGTTGTTCCTCGTGCTTGCTGAAAAATGGCGGACAGTCACATATGGAAATGATGGATTCACATTCAGAGTCCCGGACTTTTTAAAGGACCGGACGGATTTTTACCTGATTTGCCTTGGCTCCATGGTGATTGTGTTCATCTTATTGAAAAGGTTCACGAACTCGCCGCTCGGAAAGGTGCTTCAGGCCATCCGGGAAAATGAGCAAAGGACGGAGTCACTGGGATACAGCGTCCTGCAGTATAAGGTCATTGCAAGTGTGGTGTCCGGAGTGATTGCCGGGATCGCAGGAATTTTGTATGCCGTCTCCCTCAGGTTTGTCAACACGAGTGTATTCACGATGGATATCACTCTCGACGCCTTGCTGATGACGATCATCGGCGGAGTCGGAACGCTAGTAGGTGCCATCATTGGCGCCGGGATCATCGAATTCTCCCACCACTGGCTGACAGAACTGGCAAAGGTCCACTGGATCTTTGAAAGATGGATCATCTTTTTTGGAATCATTTATATACTCGCTGTCATGTTCTTCCCGATGGGGATTGTCGGTTCCTTAAAGAAGTTGAAATTCAGCAGGAAAAAGAAAGCACCTGCTTCCTTAAATTCGGATGCCGTCAGTCAGGGCGAGTCATGATGGAGATGCAGCAAGTCACCTCATTCGTGCTCCGCTTCCAGCTTACAGACATTGAAGCCGGAAGCGGCAAAAAATATTGGCGTGTCAAAGTTACCCATGTTCAGGATGAAAAGGAAGCCTTGTTTCAATCAATCGATGAGGCGATGGCTTATATCAAGGGAATTGTAGGAGAATGCTAGTTTTACAGGCAGAGAATGAGCCATTTGCAAGGAGGGCTGAATACGTGCAGATCGGGATTGTCAGCACAGGAATCTATCTTCCGGAAACATATATAACAGGAAGGGAAATTGCTCGGGCAGCAGGAATTCCGGAAATGGTTGTGGAAGAAAAAATGGGAATCAAGAAAAAGCCTGTTCCTGGTCAGGAAGACCATACATGTGAGATGGGAATCAGGGCTGCAAAGACGGCAATCGAAAAAGCGGGTATCGATCCGATGGAGATTGATCTGGTGATCTATATCGGTGAGGAATACAAGGAGTATCCATTATGGACTGCCGGAATCAAGCTTCAGGAAGAAATCGGCGCTTATAATGCCTGGGCATTTGATACAGCATTGCGTTGCGGGACGACAGTCATGGCATTGAAACTTGCCAGGGGCATGATGCTGTCCGACCCTGAAATCAAAACGGTGCTGCTGGCTGGCGGCTATCGGAACGGGGATTTCATCGACTACCAGAATCCGCGGACCCGCTTCATGTACAATCTCGGAGCAGGCGGCGGGGCGATTTTACTGAAAAAGGGCCATCAGGAAAATCTGCTGCTCGAAACAGAAATGATTACTGACGGGTCTTTTTCCGAGGATGTCGTCGTGGTTGCAGGGGGAACGAAAAATCCGCTTTCGGCAGAAAGTCTGAAGCGGGGTCTTTATCAGCTTGATGTCCTCGATCCACAGGGAATGAAAGAAAGGCTGGAGCAAAAGTCGATGGCCAACTTCCTGAAGGTCATCCGCCGTTCTGTGGAAAAAAGCGGTTTTTCAGAAAAAGATATTTCATACATTGGGATGCTGCATATGAAGCGTTCCGCACACCAGTTTGTTTTACAGGAATTAGGACTGGGTGAATCAAATTCTATTTATCTCGAAGACTATGGACATATCGGCCAGATTGACCAGATCCTGTCGCTGGAACTGGCTGAAAAGGCAGGGAAGCTGAAGAATGGTGATGTTGTAGTCCTTGTCAGTGCCGGGATCGGCTATGCCTGGGGAGCAACAACTATACGCTGGGGGAAGGGTGAAGCTTGAATGGAGAGAACGGCTGTTGAATTGAAAAAGGTGGAATTGCCGAACGGTGAAAGCATTACTTACCGGGAACGGGACGGCGGCGTGAAAAACGTGCTGCTGATCCATGGAAACATGACATCGTCGAAGCATTGGGATGTGCTGATTGATCAGATGAATCCGGAGTATAAAGTGTATGCGATGGACATGAGGGGATTCGGCGGCTCGAGTTACCGCAAGCCCATCATGTCAATCAAGGATTTTTCCGATGATGTAAAGCTGTTTGTCGACGAAATCGGGTTAAATAATTTTTCACTTGTTGGCTGGTCGACAGGTGGTGCGGTAGGAATGCAGTTTGCTGCTGATTATCCTGGCTATTGCGAAAAACTGGTGCTGCTCGCCTCTGCGTCAACAAGGGGTTACCCGTTCTTCGGAACGAGTCCGGAAGGCTTGCCTGATCTGGACAATCGACTTAAGACGTATGATGATGTTAAGGCGGATACCGGAAAAACGATTGCTGTCCAGACTGCATACGACGGGCAGAATAGAGGATTTTTAAAGGCGATGTGGAATATGTTGATCTATACCGAGCGTCAGCCGGAAGCAGCACATTATGAAGAGTATGTCGATGATATGCTGACACAGCGAAATCTGGCAGAGGTCTATCATTCTCTCAATAGTTTTAATATCAGTGGTGTTGATAACGGTTTGGGGATGGGGACAGATCAGGTAAAGGATATCCAGATTCCTGTCCTAGTCCTCCGAGGTGACCGCGATCTTGTTGTCACAAGCAAGATGGCCGACGAAATTGTCGAGGATTTTGCAGGTCGTGCAAGATTTGCAGAGTTGAAGAATTGCGGCCATTCGCCACTAGTGGATGATTTGGATCAGCTGCTAAGGCATATCGATGGATTTTTAGCAGAATAGGAAGGTGTTTTTATGAGACTGCAAGATAAAGTAGCGATCATTACCGGAGGGGCAAATGGGATTGGCCTTGCCGCAGCGAAAACCTTTGTGCGTGAAGGCGCACGGGTGGCAATGGCGGATTTTGATGAGGAAACAGGATCACAGCGCGCAGCCGAGCTCAAAGCAGAAGGCTATGAAGCAGCCTTTTTCCAGGTGAACGTCGCTGATAAGGATAGCGTGGATTCGATGGTAAAGGATGTTCTGTCCCATTTTGGCAAGATTGATATTCTTGTAAATAATGCAGGCATCACAAGGGACGGGATGCTGCACAAACTCGCTGTGGAGGATTTTCAGAAAGTTGTTGATGTCAACCTGACAGGCGTCTTCCATTGCGCCCAGGCCGTTGTCCCGGCAATGGTCCAGCAGGGATCTGGAAGAATCATCAATACCTCTTCCGTCTCCGGCATTTACGGCAATGTCGGCCAGACCAACTACGCAGCAACAAAGGCGGGGGTTGTCGGGATGACGAAAACCTGGGCAAAAGAGCTCGGCCGCAAAGGAATCAACGTCAATGCCGTCGCCCCAGGATTCATTGAGACCGGCATGACAGCTAAAGTACCGGAAAAGGTGATTGAGCAAATGAAAATGCTCGTCCCGCTCGGCAGACTGGGCTTGCCCGAGGATATCGCGAATGCCTACCTCTTCCTGGCCTCAGATGAATCAAAATATGTGAATGGCACCACCCTCCATGTGGACGGCGGAATCATGATGTAATGTTGAAAAAGCGCACTTGCTGCGCTTTTTTTTATTTTGAGAAGACGTCGAAATTGGAGAGTAAATATTCCAACCGGGAATATATTTGCTGCAACCGTTAAATAAATCATCCCAACCGTATAATAAATTGTCTCAACCGTTAAATAAATCGAGCCAACCGTTAAATAAATCCTCGAGCCGTGAAAAAACCTTCCAACTGGTAAAAAAAGTCGATTCCACCGGTATTAAAACTAACTATTCCCACACCAAATGGCCAAAAAGCTCCCTAAAATACCAAAAATGCATTGCACTTCTAACCTTTTCAGTCTGCCGATAATCAGTTTTTGGGGGTTAACTTCCCTCCAAAAGTGGTAAATGGTATAAAAAAGATTGAGGTGCTGTACATGGAAGAGCAAAAACAGAGGTATTACTTCAATATAGAAAGCGGCGAGGTGCTGGATACGCCAGCAGATCAGGAGGGCCATTTCTTCACGTTGATCGCGACAGGAGAGGAAATCAAGGATCTGCGCGAGTACCTGGAAGTGAACTATAAAGCAGACTGGGCGACTTACGGGAATTCCCATCTGCACCCTTTCAAGGACCCGGATCGCGAGCATGCAGAATATGACATGGCCTTGAAGGAGATTTACGCAATGGTTTACAGACTTGGCGATGCCGAGTCAAAGAATCATGTGAGAAATATGGGCATCTTATCAGAAGAAGAGTTAATTAAATAAGCGACCCGAACACCATGGCCATCCAGGCTGTGGTGTTTTTTGCATTCGATGTAACTATCCTGTAACTCCCAATCTTTAAAATAAAACCCATCACGTCGAGAGAGGGAGAGATTGCGGTGAGGTGGGAGCTCGATTGGCTTGAATCAAGAGCGAGATTGACACCGGACGCTGCTGCGATCGCTGATGCCGGTACAGGTCAGGAATGGTCGTTCAGGGAAGTCAATGAACGAGCCAGGGCGATTGCGGCATGGATGCAGGGAATTGGTGTCAAAAAAGGCGACAGGATTGCAACGCTTGCGCCCAACGGGGTCAGTTACTTCGATTTATTATTCGCCTGTGGGAAGATTGGTGCTATTTTTGTGCCTTTGAACTGGAGGCTATCGGTGGATGAATTAGCCTTTATCATACAAGACAGTGAACCGGCGCTGCTGGCGTTCCATTCGAAATTCACAAAAGAAGTGACGATGGTCTGGGATCAAGCAGGCCAGTGCATCCAAATCAATGGTTCACACTATCAGGATTTGATTACTAGTCCGAAGCAAATCCAGCCTGTCGATCTGGATGAAGAAGACCCGCTGGCGATGATTTATACAGGAGGGACGACCGGAAAGCCAAAAGGTGCTGTTCTGTCACATCGAGCGATCATCTGGAACAGCATTTCGACCATTGCGAGCTGGAACCTGACAGATGATGACAAGACGATCACCTATTTGCCTTTATTTCACACAGGCGGGCTGAATGCTCTGTCGATCCCCATCCTGATGGCAGGTGGGACGGTCGTGCTGGGGGATGAATTTACTCCTGAAAAAGCGATTGAATATTTGATCAGGCATAAATGTACGATCGTATTGTTTGTGCCGACGATGCACCACATGCTAGTAAAATCAAAAGAGTTCCAGCAAGCGGAATTCAGGGATATGAAATTGTTTTTATCTGGCGGGGCTCCGTGCCCGCTGGATATCTATGAAGCTTATAAAAAGAAAGGCCTGGCCTTCAAAGAGGGATACGGCCTGACGGAGGCTGGCCCGAATAATTTTTTCATCGATCCTTCAGATGCGGATGTCAAAAGAGGTTCGGTCGGCAAACCGATGTTATTCACCTGCATCAAGGTCATCAGAGACGATGGAAGTGAAGCGCCAGCCGGTGAAATCGGCGAGTTGGCGATCAGGGGCAAGCATGCCTTCTCGTATTATTGGAAAAATGACAGCGCGACTCAAAATGCCTGGAAAGATGGATGGCTCCACACCGGCGACCTTGCCAGACAGGATGAAGAAGGGTTTTTCTATATCGTCGGCAGGAAAAAGGAGATGATCATCACAGGCGGAGAGAATGTTTATCCCCTGGAAATCGAGCACTGGCTAAGCTCACATCCTTCCATCCTGGAAGCCGCGGTAATCGGTGTGCACGATGAAAAATGGGGTGAAGCCGTGACGGCATTCATCGTCCTTGAAAGAGAAGCAGCGTTAAGCGGAGATGGGGTAAAGGAATATTGCAGAAAAAAGCTGGCTGGCTATAAAGTGCCGAAACAGATCCACTTTATCACTCACATGCCAAAAACGCATGTCGGGAAAATTGACAAAAAGCTGTTAAAGGAAATGACTAGTAAAAATCAGAAGCCAGTCAGCTGAAAAAGGAATTTAATTTTATTAAAAAAACCTTTTGAGTAAAGCAACAGAATCAACTAAACTTCCTGCCATGAAATCACCAATCAAAAGCATTTCAGCCAGCATTCGCTGACTGGAATGCTTTTTCATTTACAAAAATACATAAAATGAAATTAAAAAGAAACAGAAGTGTCAATAACAGCATGACTCCGTGAAACGGTAATACAGCGGCGACTGGCGGAGCCAGGCTTGCACCGGTCAGCAGGATGAATGAATAAAGTGAAAGTGCCTTCGCCCGCTGACTGCTGCCGAAGACCCCAATTAGTGTAATGACGGTGGGGATGACTAGTGAGATGGATGAAACAAAAAATATGGAGAGAATGATCAGGGCGCTGGCTGTGTGCAGGAACAGCAGGGTGAACGCACTCGTGGAGCCGATTGCCAGCCCGAACATCAGCGTCCTCAGTGTGCCCCATCTGTCCATCAATGTCCCGGTGAATAGTGATAGGATGGCACCAATCAATCCGACCAGGCGGATCAGCAAAAGGTCAGAGGCAGGTCCGGCAAAGAAACGGCCAATCGCATCGTAGAAAGCGATGATCGCAAACAGGAGCGAAAAGGTGATGATATAACACTTCATCAACTGCTGCTCTTTTAATAATTGAAAAAATATCATCCCCAGCGGTTTTCGTTCGAAGGGCTGTACCGGCGATTCTTTCAGCAGGAAAAAAGCAAAAGAAAACAGAATTAAATAAACGGCAGCAAAGAAATAGAAGACGGCATTCCAGGAAAAAGTTTCAGCCAGGAAGGCACTGGCGACCTGGCCGAAGATGCCGGCAATCAAAAAGCCAGTGTTGATCAGGACCACAAGGATGGTTCTCTGCCGGGCAGTGAACAGATCATATGAATAGGCAAAGGCAACCGAAGCAAATGTAGCCAGAGTCAAACCTTGCAGAGAACGAGTGATCCAAAGGCTGAGGGACCCAGCAGAAAAACCGACACCACAGGTGGCAATAGCGGAGGCCAGCAAACCGAACACGAGGATCTTCCTCCGGCCTGTATAATCCGATGCTGGTCCGAACGAGAGGAGACCGCAGGCATAAAGAAAAGTGAATAGCCCGCCTGCAAGAACAACATGAGATTCTGGTATCCTAAGGCTATCCGATACCACCGAATAAACGGGAATCAATGTATAGATATTGCTGGCGACCATAATGGCGCTCAGCGTCAGTAGGATGGAAGCTTTTTGAAAAAAGCTTATCGATTTCATTTTCATCACCTGCCACATACAATATATGCAGATTCCCCGTCCGATGATGGTTGTTCATTTGCACTCAAGAAGGTCATGCACTATGGGAAAAATTAACGGGCTCTTTGCTTCCAAATCGGCCTGTGAAAAAGGTATAATAGGATACATACAGAACAATTGTTTGGCAGACAAAAGGCGCAGGTGAGAGAAGCGCCTTTTTCGACTTTAGCAGGTGGCTGATTTCATAGATTATTGCTTTTTTGAACATAGCACTTGGATCAACGATGGCTCCAATGTCCTTACAAATAAAAAACAGGCACAGTGCACGTCGTGAAAGGAAAAAAGTTAGGCCTGGAAGATTGTTATTTTACTAGAAGAAAGGGGAAGTCAGATGTCTGTACGTTTAGTACTGGGGCGCTCGGGCAGCGGGAAAACCGAGCTGATCATGAAGGAAATGAAGGACAGGCTTGTTTCGGATCCTCAAGGAGATCCGATTGTCTATCTTGTGCCGGAACAAATGTCTTTCCTGTCAGAATACAGATTATCCACAGATCCTGACCTTGGTGGAATGATCAGGGCACAGGTATACAGCTTCCCGCGCCTGGCGTGGAGAGTGCTTCAGGAAACGGGAGGATACATACGCCAGCATTTGGACAGCGTCGGGATCAGTATGATGATCCGCAAAATCATTGAAGACAAAAAAGAGGACCTGAAAATCTTCCAAAAAGCTGCGGATAAAAATGGTTTTATCCAGCAGATGGAGCAAATGCTGATCGAGTTCAAACGCTATGCCATCAATCCGGAAGAACTTGCAGGGAAAATGGCTGAAGGCTCCGGAGGTAACAAGGCATTACATGATAAGATCCACGACCTGGAGCTGGTGTATCGCCAGTTCGAAGATGAATTGTTTGGTAAATATATAGATTCCGAGGATTATTTCAAGCTGCTTGCCGAAAAGATCCCGGCTTCTGACTATCTGAAAAATGCGGAAGTATACATTGATGGTTTTTATAGTTTCACGCCGCTTGAACTCATGATCATTGATCAGCTGATTGCCTCCTCCAAAAGAGTGACAATCGCACTCCCGGTTGACAGGGATTTCAAGCATGAACAGCCTGATGAACTTCATTTATTCAGGCTGACAGGAGAGACCTGCCAAACACTCTATGACATGATAAGGACAAAAGGCTATGAGCTAGAAGATAATGTCGTGCTGTCTGAACAACGGCGCTGGCAGGATGAATCCCTGAAGCATCTTGAAAGGGAATTCGATTCAAGGCCGGCTGTACCGTATTCAGGCGAGGCGTCAATCCATATCGCACAGGCAGCCAACAGACGTTCCGAGCTTGAAGGAGTTGCCAGAAAAATCATTGGCCTGGCACGGGATGATGGATACCGCTATCGCGATATCGCTGTCTTGATGAGGGGAAGCGAATACCGTGAAGTACTGGAAACCATTTTTGAAGACTACGGACTTCCATTCTTTATCGACCAGAAACGGAATATGCTCCAC
Organism: Cytobacillus oceanisediminis 2691; assembly: GCF_007678455.1. GTDB lineage: Bacteria > Bacillota > Bacilli > Bacillales > Cytobacillaceae > Mesobacillus > Mesobacillus oceanisediminis_A. The sequence continues at coordinate 170,093 of NZ_VEEP01000001.1, forward strand.
CATCCATTGATCGAGCTTGTCCGTTCAAGCCTGGAGACGGTCCTGGGGAACTGGCGGTATGAGCCGATTTTCCGGGCTGTAAAGACAGACCTGCTGTTCCCTGAGGGTGCTGACCTGAACAGGGTGCGTGAACAGATGGATATCCTGGAGAACTATGTGCTTGCATATGGGATCCAGGGAGATAAATGGACGAGAAAAGACCGCTGGAAATATCGGAGAATTCGGGGGCTCGAGTATGACAGTGTGGCCCAGACGGATGCTGAGAAGAAGATTGAACAGGAACTGAATGACTTGAAGCAGTTAATTACTTCACCGCTTCTGCGAATGGCCCGGCGCCTGAAACGTGCTGACACAGGCAGAAAGCTTTCTGAAGCGGTTTATCTCTTCCTGGAGGAGCTCGATATTCCCGCCAAGCTCGAAGCATGGAGAATATATGCGGAGCAGGAAGGAAGGCTGATTGACGCAAGGGAGCACGAGCAGGCCTGGAATGCCGTGATCAATCTCCTTGACCAGTTCGTCGAAATGCTGGGTGACAGCAAGGTGGCACCGAAGCAATTCGTTTCCATCCTTGATGCTGGTTTTGAGTCACTGAGGTTTTCGCTGATTCCTCCGGCAATTGACCAGGTACTGGTTGCCGACATAGAAAAAACAAGGCTTGCCGATGTAAAGGTGGCTTTTGTGATTGGCGTGAACGAAGGCATTCTTCCTGCCAAGATGACCGAGGAAGGAATTTTTGCGGATGACGACCGCGAGCTTTTGCAATCAAAAGGCTTGAAGCTTGCCCCGGGCAGCCGAACTAAGCTGCTGGATGAGAGTTTTACGGCTTATAAGGCTTTTGTGACGCCTTCGGAGCAGCTTTATATCAGTTATCCGATTGCCAATGAAGAGGGGAAAGCCCTGATGCCTTCTTCCTTCATCAAAAGGATTTCGGACTTGTTTCCAGGACATCAGACGCATTTCTTCCTGCCAGATCCTTCGGAATTGCCGGAAGCAGAGCAGCTTGAATATGCTGCCGGTGAAAATATTGCCTTATCCTATCTGACATCCCAGCTTCAGCTGAAGAAGCGGAATTATCCTGTCTATGATTTTTGGTGGGATGTGTACGATTATTATATGAAGAATCACCGCTGGGCAGATACAGCCCGGAAAGTTCTTTCCAGCCTGTTTTATGAAAACAGGACGAAACAGCTGTCTGAATCTGTCACGAAGGAATTGTATGGCGAGGAAATCCAGGCAAGTGTCTCCAGGATGGAACTATTCAACAGCTGTCCATTCTCGCATTATGTCCAGCATGGCTTGAAGCTGCGAGACCGGCAGATATTCCGGCTCGAGGCTCCGGATATCGGCGATCTTTTCCACGCGGCATTGAAGGAAATCGCTGAAACGGTGATGGAGCAAAACCTTAGCTGGGCCCAGCTTACAAGGGCACAGGCTGAAGAATTGGCAAGGGATGCTGTGCAAAAGCTTGCTCCAAAACTGCAGAATGAAATCCTGCTTAGCTCGAACAGGCATCATTATATCAGGCAAAAACTTCAGAACATCATCAGCCGCGCATCTCTCGTGTTGAGTGAGCATGCAAAAGTCAGCGGGTTCTCCCCAGTCGGCCTGGAACTCGGCTTCGGCCGGCAGGGTAAACTGCCTCCGCTGGGCTTTTCGCTGAAAAATGGCACAAAGATGGAGCTGATGGGCAGGATTGACCGTGTTGATAAAGCCGAGGATGACCATGGTGTATACCTGAGAGTGATTGATTACAAATCAAGCGTGAAGGATGTCAATCTGACAGAGGTGTATTACGGTGTAGCACTTCAGATGCTCACCTACCTGGATATCATTATCACCCATTCACCGCTTCTTGTCGGGAAGCAGGCTGACCCTGCAGGTGTACTCTATTTCCATGTGCACAACCCGATTGTCAATGCTTCAAAAATGCTGACGCTTGATGAAATTGAAGAGGAAATCCTTAAACGTTTTAAAATGAACGGATTGCTGCTAAGCGATGAGAATGTCATCCGGATGATGGACAAGGGGCTCGATACAGGCAGTTCACAGATCATCTCCGCGGGTTTTAAAAAAGATGGAAGCCTGCTGAAGAGCTCGAAGGTTGCCAGCCGTGAGGATTTTGACCATTTACGGCAATTTGTGCGCCATAAGTATGTGGAGACCGGCAACAGGATTGTCAGCGGAATTGTTGATGTTGCTCCATACAAACTCAAGGACCGGGCACCATGTACATTCTGCTCGTTCAAGCCGGTATGCCAGTTTGACCAGGCGGTTGAATCGAATGACTTCAGGAAGCTTCCTGTCATTAAAAAGGAAGACCTGCTGCAGTCGCTGAGACAAGACGAAAACTTGAAGGCCGATGATGGGCTGGCAGTCGATTCTGCAAGACTTGAAGAAATCAAGAAGTTCGGCCTACTGTCAGCAATAGGAGAGGAGGAAGAGGACCTTGGCTAGAATGAATATACCGCCAGTACCGGAAGGCGCGACATGGACGGAAGATCAGTGGAAGGCAATTATGGCCTCGGGGCAGGATATACTTGTCGCAGCGGCGGCCGGATCAGGTAAAACGGCTGTTCTTGTCGAGAGGATCATCAGGAAAATCACTTCGGAGAACTATCCTATTGACGTCGATGAGCTGCTCGTCGTAACGTTCACAAATGCTTCTGCGGCTGAAATGCGTCACAGGATTGGTGAAGCGCTTGAAAAAGCCATCAACAGCCACCCTGATTCAACACATCTGAAAAAGCAGCTGAGCCTGTTGAATCGAGCGTCCATTTCAACGCTCCATTCCTTTTGCCTTGAAGTCATCAGGAAATATTATTATCTGATTGATGTTGACCCTGGCTTCAGAATCGCGGATGAAACCGAGGGACAGCTTTTGCGGGACGAAGTGATTGAAGATCTTTTTGAAGAAGAATACGGCAAAGCAGATAATCAGCCTTTTTTCAATCTGGTGGATGCGTTCACGAATGACCGCAGCGATGAAGGGTTGAAGGACATCATCACTGACCTGTTTGATTTTGCCAGATCCAATCCTTCCCCTGATGCGTATCTTGATTCCATCGTATCCATGTACGAAGCAGCAGGCAGCATTGCGATCGAGCACTTGCCGTTTATGAAAGTACTTATCTCAGATATCGAGCTGCAGCTTCAGGGGGCAAAACAGCTTCTCGAAAAAGCGCTGGACATTTCCAGGATGCCGGGCGGACCGGCACCACGGGCTGTCAATTTTACAGAAGATCTTCATGTGATCGACACATTGCTGGCTGCCAGTGAACAAACCTGGGGAGATTTGCATGAAGCGATACAGCTTGCTGATTTTGGGAGGGCAAAGACATGTCGCGGCGATGATTACAATAAGGATCTAGTCGATAAAGCCGCCAAGCTCAGGGACCGTGCAAAGAAAATTGTCCATGATTTAAGAAGTGAACTATTTTCCAGAAAACCAGAAAGCTTCCTGAAGGATATGCAGGAAATGAAACCGTTGATCGCCGTGCTGATTGACCTCGTGAAAGAATTTTCGCACAGGTTTGGAGAAGTGAAGCAGGAACGTGGTCTCGTGGATTTTTCAGACCTTGAGCATTACACACTTGAGATATTGACTGCAAAGACTGATGATGGAAATGTATCTCCTGTATCGCCTTCCGAAGCTGCACTGGCCTACCGCAATAAATTCAAGGAAGTGCTGGTTGATGAATACCAGGACACGAATATGGTCCAGGAAGCCATCCTCCAGCTGGTAACGGCAGAAGGAGAGGCAGCCGGGAATCTGTTCATGGTTGGGGACGTAAAACAATCGATCTACAAATTCCGTCTTGCTGAACCAAACCTTTTCCTCGGAAAGTACAACAGGTTCACGGCTGAGGGTGAAGGAACTGGCCTGAAAATTGATCTTGCGAAGAATTTCAGGAGCCGAAGCGAAGTACTGGACGGCACCAATTATTTATTCAAACAAATCATGGGCGTAAAAGTCGGTGAAATCCATTACGATGATAATGCTGAATTGAAAAAAGGGGCTCCCTATCCTGAGGATGATTCCTTCCCAGTCGAGCTCCTGTTGATTGATAAGGGAGAAGGTGCTTCAACAGACTATGATTCCCCAGAAGTGAATGAGTCAGCTGATACTGAATTCGATGCTGAAGACCTTGAACAGTCCCAGCTCGAAGCAAGGCTGATGGCCAAGCATATCAAGGATATGGTTGAAGAGCGCCGGGGTGTGTATAATCCCAAAACAAAAACATCCAAACCCGTCAATTATCGCGATATCGTCATCCTTCTTCGCTCAATGACTTGGGCTCCTCAAATCATGGAGGAATTCAAGCAGCAGGGAATCCCGATTTACGCGAATTTGTCGACTGGCTATTTCCAGGCGACAGAGGTCGCGGTCATGCTTTCTTTGCTGAAAGTAATCGACAACCCTTATCAGGATATCCCGCTTGCCGCTGTATTGAGGTCACCGATCGTCGGCCTGGACGAAGAAGAACTAGCCATCATCAGGATCAGCCAGAAAAGAGGTTCGTTCTATGAGGCGTTGACGGAATTCTGTCTCCACAAGCCGACAATAGAAAATGAAGCTCTTCATGAAAAGACGAGTCGTTTCTTTGAAGGCTTGAAAAAATGGAGAACGGCTGCAAGACAAGGATCTGTTTCTGATTTAATCTGGCAATTATACAGGGAGACGAGGTTCTTCGATTTTGCAGGCGGGATGCCAGGCGGAAAACAACGCCAGGCTAATCTCAGAGCGCTTTATGATCGCGCAAGACAATATGAAGCGACGAGCTTCCGCGGCTTGTTCCGCTTTTTGCGCTTCATTGAACGGATGAGGGAGCGTGGCGATGATCTTGGCGCGGCAAGGGCGCTGGGAGAACAGGAAGATGTCGTCAGGATCATGACGATCCACAGCAGCAAAGGGCTGGAATTCCCAGTAGTTTTCGTAGCGGGACTTGCCCGGAATTTCAATACGATGGACTTGAAAAAATTCTATATGCTTGATAAAGAATTTGGCTTTGCTGCTAAGTACATCAACCCTGAGAAGCGAATTTCGTTTCCATCTTTGCCGCAATTGGCGTTCAAACGCAAGCATAAGATGGAAATGCTTTCTGAAGAGATGCGTGTCCTCTATGTTGCCTTGACACGGGCAAAAGAAAAGCTCTACCTGATCGGTTCTGTGAAGGATGCAGATAAAACGATCAGCAAGTGGCAGGACGAAGCAAGCCATCCGGAATGGCTCCTTGATGAATATTTAAGGGCATCGGCATCAGGCTATATTGACTGGATAGGGCCAGCTGTTATCCGTCATAAGGATTGTGAGTCGATCAGGGGAAGCCAGGCAATCCTGCATCCTGCACTCGACGAAGAGATTAACTGTCATCCATCCCGCTGGAAAATCGCAACGATTAACGCAGAGGAAATCATTTCATATGCCGATGAGAAAGACGAAGAGCGCGAGAGCCTGATGGATCTTGTCGCAGCTGGCCAGGCTGTAAACCAGGTTTCGGAACTGGCTGATAAGGTCAATGAACAGCTTTCATGGAAATATCACTTTAAGGAAGCGGCCAATCACCGTTCGAAACAGTCTGTAACCGAGCTGAAGAGAAACCACGAAACAAGGGATGAGGAGAGCGGGACACAGATCGTCCGCCGGTTTACGAAGCCAATCCTTAACAGGCCAAGGTTCATGCAGGAAAAAAAGCTCACCCCTGCAGAACGGGGAACCGCGATGCATATGGTCATGCAGCATATCGATCTTTCCAGGCCGATTACAGAGTTAAGCCTTGAATCACAGCTGGAGCAAATGGTCGAGAAGGAGCTGCTGTTCCCGGAACAGAAGGAGGCAGTCGATCAAAAATGGATTCTTGCCTTTTTTGATACTGAGATCGGCCAGCGACTCCTTGGAGCAAACAAGGTCAGCCGCGAGGTTCCATTTTATCTCTCATTGCCGGCAAAAGAGGTTTACCCTGATTGGCAGGGAGAAAATGAGCCGATTTTTATCCAGGGGGTCATCGACTGTATTTTCGAGGATGAGAAAGGGACAGTCCTGCTTGACTTCAAGACAGATGGCATCCATGACCGCTATAAAGGCGGGTTCGAACAGGCAAAACCGATTTTGGAAGAGCGTTATCGAATCCAGATCAGCCTGTATGCAAAGGCGATTCAACAAGTATGGAAAAAGCCAGTTGAAGAGAAATATTTATATTTCTTTGATGGCGGACATCTTCTGGAAATGGATCAGTTCTAAATTAAAGGAATCGGTTGATTGTTCACACAATCCTTGCCGATTCCTTTTTTTGTAGCGTATGGGACAGGTGCACAACTGATTAAGAAAATCCATGAAGGGGAAATTACCAACAGGGCTTGTTGAAGGAGGGATTGTAAATGGCAAAGAAAAGCCATATCAACACTTGTGAACTATGCTGCAGGAATGAGGTCGAGGTCACGGTCCATCATCTGACACCAAGGGAAATGGGCGGAGCCTTCATGCCAACTGCCAGCCTTTGCATTCCTTGCCACAAACAGATACATGCTTTATTCACAAATGAGGAGCTGGCTACGGAATTGAATAGTATTGAATTGCTCCGCTTACATCCTGAACTGCAAAAATTCCTGAGATGGATAAAAAAGCAGCCCTCTACAAGGCTGCCGAGAATTTTAAAATCAAATGCTCGAAAACGTAAAAAGCGCTAGTTATTTCCTACTGTCGGCTGGTCGATCAGGTTGGCATCAAGGACATTACTGGCGCTAAGTCCGTTATTCGTAACAATGAAACCACCAGTATTGAAACCACCCTGCCCAGCGACTGTTTTTGAATTACTTTTTGGCGAGATGAACAGTGTGTCGCCAAACTGCACCGTCCCGCCGCCTACATTCAAGATTTGGACTGGACCTATGATTGCTGGCATTGAAAACATCCTTTTCTGCTATTCTATTGGGCGATATACATAAAAAGTTGCGGCTAGTTAGCCAAATTCAGAGTCATTAAAAAATGCGATGCCCAAAAGTCAATATACGAACGGTAGAATGGCCTAAGAGTACATCAGCCTTGATAAAACAATATGCATGCATCAACGATTTTGTTCGGGGCGCGGCAGGAGATGCCGGATGTGCTTGACCCTTGCCTCCATAGAAACATTGCAGGTATTCCCAAGATGCACCACTGAAGAAGACGATACACCCAGTATATTGATACTCCGCACCTTTAAGACAGGATTAACATTATGAGTAGAACTATTTATGGTTTCAACATCCGGTTGAAATGTAATGGGCTCAGAAAAAATGGGGTAGGCACTAAATGCGCCTTCATTCTCATAAAATACTTCACGCTCTCTTTGGACTGCAAGAGCTCTGGAAAATGCCTGGATCTGCTGGGAATCACCTATTTGGAACACTGAAGAAAATATTACTGAATCTATTTTTATTCTATCAACACTAGCGATTCTTTGAAGCATCATCGTCCAGCTTCCGGCGAAAGAGGGACGAACGGCCCGATTATCAGTGACTCTGCAGGAGTATCGAATGTGGATGCCAAATTGATGGTATCTGCATCCCCGACCATTAGCAGCGAGGAACTTGAAACGCCAAGGATTCTGATGTCGCCAACGCAAATATCCCTGTTATAGACTTGAAAATTCATTCTGAACGACCTTCCTTTACATTATCTGGCAGGTTTTTGAGGAAGAGGAATACACCATTCTGAATCTCCTGCTTTAGCAGGTCAATCACTTGATTATTCATCTCCGGGCTTATTACCGTCCCATTCTCACCGGAGGACCTTTCCTTTAAATGTGCCGCCACTCTGCCAGACAACTGTTTTCTGATATCTTCTTTTATAAAAGTGAAATAAGAATCATCTACATTGATCCCCAGCTTCGCTTGAGCATCGCGATAGATACCCTCTAAATCCGTTTCAAGGTATTTGTACAGTGCTGTTTCAATTTCGATTGTCCTCTTAAACAGCTGTTTTCCAGGAGTAGGTACATTAACCGCTTTTTGATCTACCGAAAAATCATCAATTCCATCCAGTTCACTCGGGTTCAAGCCAATATTCAAAGTCCCTTCAAGAGTTTCTACCTTCAACTGGTCGAATTTGTACTCGATATTTCCAATTTGGACTGGAGGCCGATCCTTCAATGCTGCAACTTCTTGCTGCAAATCCATGGCCATTTTTTCCAATTTGGATATCTTTTTGCTTTGGTGCTGTACATATAAATGCAGCTTTTTAACATATTCATAAAATTCAGCATTCAAACGAATCACCTCGCCTCGAACCAGTTTTTAAATGTTAGCTTCGTGTAACCGGAGCCTGTAAAGGAACCGCAGGTGTCTCAAGTATTTCTGGTGTATATGATGTACCTGTTGTTATTTGGGAGGGATGCAGCGCCTCTGGAGCTGGTGCTATAAAGCCGCCCGTGTTATATAGGTTAGAAACTGGCTTGATCAAACCAGCACTGCCAATTTGCAGGACAGAAGAGTTCGATATTCCCTCAACCTTTAAAAAATTGATATTGATCGATTGTTGTATATAAAAATTCAACCTAATCACCCGCACTATACATTCAAATAATTTCCTTGATCAATTGCATCTTGGTCATAGGTATTTGTCGAGCTAAGATTATTGTGTATGGTCAATCCGTCTCCGGTATTGAATGAGCCCGCACCGGAGAAGGTTTTAGCGCTGGAACGGGGAGTTATTCTGTAGACATCGCCAATGTGGAAGACCGCACTGCTGCTAATTGAAATGACCTGTATGACCCCAACTATTGCTGGCATGAGCAACACCCTTTATTTTGATTTCTTTATTATCCTATGTGCCCAAATAAAGAATGTGATTAAAATGCCTATTTGTTTCAAATAAGGAACTACACTAAACAAAGTTCCTATGAAAATTTCCTGGAAAATCAGCTATGAAAAATCATGTTATATAACAGTTGAAATTTTGTATAACAGAGATGTAGATATGTTAATATATTTATATATTAAGAATTTTAAATTTATTATTACAGGAGGCAAATAATGAACGTTCCATTGCTGTTGAACCAGTTTCTAGACCGTGCGGTATCGCTTTATGGAGACAAAAAGGCTATTTTTTCCGAGGACAGGGCGCTTACATATTCTGAGTTGAACGAAAGGGTAAACCAGCTTTCGGATGGTTTGAGGAAGCTTGGAGCCGCCAAAGGTGACCGGATTGCCTACCTTGCGCCAAATTCAATTGAAATGCTTGAAGGTTTTTATGGTGTCTTCCAGGTCGGAGGTGTGATGGTGCCTTTGAACATTCGCCTTAAACCGGAGGATTATCTATTCATCCTTAACCACAGTGAATCCAAAGTGTTATTTGTCGATCAGGATTTATACCATCTCGTCGAGCCAATCAAAAACCAACTGGAAACCGTGAAGGAAATCATTGTCCATTATAAGGAAGACAGCCTCGAGGAAATCGGATACGATGTGTGGCTTTTACAGCATTCTCCCGAACCGTTCAAACGCGAAGAATTAGAGGAAAATGATGTATGCAGCCTCCTCTACACAAGTGGAACGACTGGGAATCCCAAAGGGGTCATGCTTACCCACAGGAACAATTATCTGCACGCACTAAGCACGATGCATCATTTGCGGGTAAGCGATGAAGATGTCCTGTTGCATGTCCTGCCGATGTTCCATGTAAATGGTTGGGGGTCTCCATTTTATTACACGGCAAACGGCGCTTCTCAGGTTTGCTTCCGCAAAACAACCCCCGAGGCGATTTTCAGCGCATTGGAAAAGCATAAAGTCAGCGTGATGCATATGGCACCGACAGTTTTGAACGCCCTGCTCCAGTATTATGAAAAAAATGTCCCGAACATTGAACAGCAGGTGCGTGTAGTCATCGCTGGATCGGCACCGCCGCCAGCATTTGTTACACGTGTTGAAAAAGAACTTGGCTGGGAGTTCATCCAGGTGTACGGCATGACGGAATCTTCCCCGTTAAGTACGATTTCAACTGTCAGGTCGCACTTGAAGGGACTGCCATTGAATGTACAGTACAGGATGAAAGCGAAGGCCGGCATCTCGATGATTGGCTGCGAGGTCAAGGTTGTCAACGACTTTGGCGAAGAGGTTGCACATGATGGCAAGGAAATCGGCGAAGTGATCACGAGAAGCAATGGAGTCATGAAAGGCTACTGGAAAAATGAAGAGGCAACCATGGAAACGATCCGCAATGGGTGGCTCCATACAGGTGATATGGCGACCGTAGACGAATACGGGAATATCGACATTGTCGATCGTAAAAAAGATGTCATCATCAGTGGCGGGGAGAATATATCGTCCATTGAGGTCGAGGGGGCTTTGTATGACCATCCGGCTGTCCTTGAAGCTGCAGTCATCGCCGTCCCGCATGAAAAATGGGGGGAGACCCCGCACGCATATGTCGTGTTACGTGAAAATGAACAAATCACGGAAAAGGACCTTATTGCTTTTTCCAGGGAGAAACTGGCCCATTTCAAAGCGATTACTGGGGTAACCTTTGTAAAAGAACTGCCAAAGACTGCTTCTGGGAAAATTCAAAAAGTCCATTTGAGGAATGAGTATTGGGAAACGAAGGGAAAGGCTGGAAGATTTGTGAATTAATAGATTGCGGGGGATGCCGTTAGGTGGTGTCTCCTTTTCTATAAAATTGTATGCATGATATCCAATCTGTATATAAGGTAGTGGTTTCTATGCTGGATCCTCCGTTCCTTTTGCAAGGTTCGCTGATAGTGTGATATACATAGATTATATGTTAAACATTGGATGGAATGAGGGGGAAAATGGATATTAACGGAAGGGCATCGGGAAGGATTGTTTCGATCGACCGGATGCGGGGTTTTTCATTGTTAGGGATTTTTCTTGTCAACATGATTTCATTCCACTCACCGTATTTTTATATTGATCCTGAAACATGGTGGGAGGGAAATATAAATTTATTTACATACAGATTCATCGATGTGTTGATCCAGGCAAGTTTTTATCCGTTGTTTGCGATGTTGTTTGGATATGGGCTGGTGATCTTAAGGGAGCGTATCCTCGATAAAGGTCTGAAGTTCACTCCGCTTGCCGTAAGAAGGCTTTCGCTGCTGCTGCTGATTGGCTGTATCCATGCTTTCTTTATCTGGGAAGGGGATATCCTCATAACCTATGCAGTCTGCGGTTTTGCCTTTCTTTTATTCCTGGGATGGAGCGCAAAAAGGTTGATGATTGCAGGTTTGGCCATCTATATTGTCCCAAATCTCCTTCTCGTGCTGATGCTTGGAGCAGCCTCGGCGGTGGATGGAGGGGCAGAATTTTCAATGTATGATGGACAGGCTGCAGAACAGGCAATAAATGTCTATCGAACTGGGAGCTTTGCCGAAGTGACAGAGCAAAGAATGACAGAGTGGTATAAAAATAATAATCTCATGGGTTTGTTTTTTTATTTAATCACAATTCTGCCTTTGTTCATGTTTGGAGCAGGTGCGGCCAAAATGAGGCTGTTCGAAAAAGTACACAGGAATAAGAAAAAGATCAGGACATACGCAGCCGCACTTTCTATTCTCGGTCTGTTGATCAAGTCAATTCCGTACCTTTATGGAAGAACATTGATGACTGATTATGCCCAGGATATTTTTGGAGGTGCAATGCTGGCGATGGCTTATGCGCTGATCATTGCCCTTCTATCCGAGCACAGGAAAATGGACAGGGTCCTTTACCCGCTAGAAGCTGCCGGCAGGCTGTCAATCAGCAACTACTTATCCCAGTCTATTTTCTCAACGATGATTTTTTACAGTTACGGACTCGGTTACTATGGCGATGTGTCCATATTCGCTGGAACAATGCTGGCTCTTGCCATCTATGCAAGTCAATTAGCTGTCAGCAGCTGGTGGGTCAAAAGGTTTTATTATGGACCTGTCGAATGGCTGTGGCGAAGCGGTACTTATTTAAAGAAACAGCGTTTTAAAAAGGGTGCAGCCTGATGGAAAAAATCATGATCATAGGCAACGGGGGTTCGGGGAAATCAACATTCGCAAGAAAGCTGGGAGTGGTTCTTGCCAAAGAGGTGTACCATCTTGATGCCTTGTTTTGGAAACCTGGATGGGAAATGACAGCAAGTGATGAGTGGAAGGCTATTTTAACAGAAATCATGGCAAAAGATTCATGGATCATGGATGGAAACTATGGAAGCACAATCGAGATGAGAGCGCGGGCAGCGGATACAATCATCTTCCTCGATTACTCTACTTCAAGATGCCTTTATGGTATTTTTAAAAGGCGTGTCATGTATCATAAGAAGTCCCGGCCTGATATGAATGGAGGCTGTGAGGAAAAACTTGATTGGACATTCATAAAGTGGGTGGCAGGATATAAGCGTAAAAAAACACCAGGAATCCTTGCATTCCTGGATGAGATGAAAACATCAGGTAAAGAAATTCATCATTTCACAAATCCTCGGGATACCGAGCATTTCATTACACGAAACAATGAATAAAGGGGGCAATTCAAATGAAATTCGCAACAGTAAAAAATGAAAAAGGCCAATGGATCGGCATCGTAAATGATGAAGGAAGTCATGTTTTGCCACTGCAAGAAGTACATGGAAAAATGGGGGACGAAAAAATTTTTTCATCTGACATGATTGAAGCCATATCGTTAGGCGACAAATTTCTTCAAGAAGCTGAAAAGACAGTTCAGTGGGTAAAGGATAACAAGCTGGAAAGTGAACATTACCTTCCGCTATCATCCGTTGAATTGCTGGCGCCAATTCCCCGTCCGGCCAAGAATATTTTCTGTGTAGGGAAAAATTACGCTGAGCATGCGATCGAAATGGGGAGCAAGGAAGATATACCCGAGCATGTCATGGTATTCACCAAAGCACCTACGACTGTCACCGCCAATGAACAAGAAATTTTAACTCATAGTGAATTGACAGAGCAATTGGACTATGAAGGTGAACTGGCAGTTGTCATCGGCAAGAAAGGGAAAGGAATTAAAAGGGAAGAAGCGCTGGATTACGTTTTTGGCTACACAATTATAAACGATGTTACTGCCCGCGACCTCCAGGCAAGGCATAAACAGTTTTTCATTGGCAAAAGCCTTGATACGACATGCCCGATGGGACCATGGATTGTACATAAATCAGCAATCGCCAATCCGAATGAACTGGACATAAAGACAACTGTTAATGGTGAAGTAAGACAGGACTCCAATACAGAAAACTTCATTTTTCCTGTTGAAGAGATTATTGCCGTGCTTTCGCAAGGTATGACGCTGGAGCCGGGTGATATCATTGCGACCGGAACACCGGCAGGAGTAGGGAAAGGCTTTAAGCCGCCAAGGTTCTTGAAAGCCGGGGATACCATTGAAATAACGGTTGAAGGCATTGGGACGTTAAGGAATACAGTGACAAATTAATAGAAATAATCTCCTGATTCTCCTTATAAATTATAGGGAGAATTTTTATTATATTATTATAATTTTAAAAATATTTTATATTTTCTGTATTTATTTGCAGGAGTTTTTACCCATATATGAGAATATATTTGTGGCAGTGATTGAATACTCATTCAGTCGCTTTGACATATATATAATTCTCATGGGGGAGTATGAATGAATTGGTTTAGCTTGTTTTTGGCTCAAATGTCCCAGCTGGCATCGAGTAAAGGGGTACTCTATTCTGTAATAGCAGCTTTGTTAGTGCCAATCGTCTATGGCGGAATCCTGCTGTCTCCAGATTGGGGACCGTATGATAATCTCTCCAATCTGCCAGTTGGGGTTGTCAATAATGACAGAGGTGCCATGTCCGGGGACGAGCCCCTTAATGTCGGTGAAGATCTTGTGGCAGACTTGAAGAAAAGCAATGACTTAGGCTGGAAGTTTGTAGATTCAGAGGAAGCAGAAGAAGGATTGAGAAGCTTTAAATATTACATGGTCATTGAAATTCCAGAAGACTTCTCTGAGAGAGTGACGACAGTTCTTGAACCGGACCCGAAAAAGCTGGAACTCAATTATATCCAGAATGAGGGCCTTAATTTTATGGCAGCACAGGTCACTAAAAGTGCAACAGAAAAGTTAAGGGAGAAGCTGGCGAACAAGATAACGGAAAAGTATGCAAATAATATCTTCGCGAGTCTTGGTGAAGTATCAGATGGATTTAAGACAGCAGCTGATGGTTCTGCGCAACTGCATGATGGAACAGCTGAACTCCAGGATGGAACTGGGCTTCTATTGACTTCTCTAAATGAGAAGTCAGCGGATATTTCCAAGCTTGCGGCTGGAACTCTGGAACTGAAAAGGGGTACTGGTCAATTGGCCGGCACATTAGCTGAAAAACAAGGAAGTATATCTGAGCTGGCAAACGGTTCAAAGGAGCTCGCAGCCGGTACGGCTCAATTGGCAGGAAGCTTGAAATCTAAACAAAGAGATATTACAAAACTTGCAAACGGCTCTAAAGACCTGAAAAACGGTACTGGCCTGCTATTAAGCTCTCTTAATGAAAAGTCCGCAGACATTACCAAGCTTGCGGACGGATCAGCAGATGTAAATGCAGGGACTGGGTTGCTTCTGCAAAAGCTTAAAGACGGACAGCCGGGCATTACTCAACTGGCTGCGGGTGGTAAGCAGTTAGAAGAAAAAATGCCAGAGCTTAAGGCTGCTACTTCCGAAGTCTTGGCTGGTTTACAAGCGGCACAACAGGCTGTAAAGGTAATTGGACCTGGAACTAAAGAAGTGGCGGACGGGATTGGCGAAGTAATTACAAATTCTCAAAATCTAGGAAGCAATCTGCAAAACCTGACTGTACTGATAGAATCGTATCTTGCTAAGAACCCAAGTTTAGCCACAGATAAAGAATTTTTAACTATTTTAGGGACGAGCCGAGGAATCAGGGATGCTGCCACAAAACCAGAAAATGCAACCAAACTACAAGAACTGAAAGATGGAGCGGATCAGATTGCTGCAGCGTTCAATGAAAAAATTCCTGCAGAACAAGGATCACTGGCATCAGGAATTAATCAACTGGCAGAAGGGCAGAAATTAATAAACAATGGAGTAGCTGATTTAGCAGCAAAAGCCCCAGCCCTTTCTGCCGGAACAGCAAGTGTAGCGGCAGGCTGGGATGAAATGATCACTAAGGTCGGTTTGCTTCATGATGGAACATCTCAAATAGCTGCAGGAAATAAATCGGTCAATGCAGGGTGGGGAACCATCACAGCAGGAGTTAAGGAGCTTGATGGGGGAGCAGCGCTAATCTCTGCCGGGAATCAAACGGTAGATAAAGGCTGGAAGGAGCTCGCTACTGGTGCGACAAAAATCCATTCAGGTGCAGCTCAGGTCAGCGATGGAAATGCTGCCGTAGATAATGGATGGCGTGAGCTGACAGCTGGTGCTTCCAAGATTCATTCTGGAGTTGTCCAGGTTAGCGACGGAAATGTAAGTGTCGAAAAAGGTTGGGGAGATCTGACAGATGGAGTAACAAAATTGAATGATGGAGCCGGGAAACTTTATGATGGAAGCGGTGAATTGGCTGCCGGATTAAAGGATGGAGCCGAGGAAACTGGTAAAATTAAAGCTAATGAAAAAAATATCGGCATGTTCGCCTCACCGGTGGAACTAATTAGTAACAAAGTCAATGGCTATTCACTTTACAGAGATTCTTCTGCGCCATATGTAATGACGCTTGCATTATTCGTGGGGATATTAATCATGTCAATGTTCATCAATTTCAACAAGCCTCAGGAACTAAATGTATCCAAGGTGGGCTGGTTTGCCGTGAAATTTTTGAATCTTGCTTCCCTGGCCGTTGTTCAGGCAATCCTTCTATCCATCGTGGTCCTCGCATTCCTGGGATTGCAGGTTACAAACCCAGTTGGATTCATAATGTTTGCTATACTGGTTAGTATTGTATTTGCGGCAATAGTTATGTTCTTTGCTTCGTTTGGGAATATCGGCCGGTTTATTCTTTTTGCATTAGTTGTCATGCAGCTTTCGACAACTGGATCAAACCTTCCAATTGATATGCTGCCAGAGAACCTGCGAAGTTTAAGTGCCTACTTGCCATTTACTTATTCAATTGCAGGATTTAAAGCTCTGATTTCACTAAATGATTTTTCAATGGCGTTGAGGAATCTGGGTGTTCTTCTTGGTTTTCTGATCCTGTTTGCTTTGATGACTGTAACAGTCTATTTATTTAAGACAAAAGAACAACCTCAACATACCGATTTGGCCATGTAATGGCTGGGGGACATCCTGAAAAGGGTGTCTCTTTTTTCATGTCTGGCAGATTACCTTATACTTATGAAATTCCTATTGAATATGTTATGATATTTTAGACTTTACTATTAGGAGGACGGGTACATGGTACATGCCCATATGACAGCCTGGTTTTTGGCTTTGGTTTTATTCTTCGTTGCACTGGGACTACATAAAAGCGGTAAGGAAAAGGGCGCGAAAATTGTCCAGATGGTCCTTAGATTATTTTACGTGCTGATCCTATTGACTGGCTTCTGGCTACTTTTCAGCATTAATATCAACATTATGTATGTGCTGAAAGCAGCGGTTGGCCTGTGGGTCATCTCTATGCTTGAAATGATCTTGATCCGTACAAGAAAGAACGAAAAGGCATCTATTTTGTGGGTCCAATTCATCGTAGCAATCTTGCTTGTACTATATTTAGGTTTCTCACTTCCGCTCGGAACAGACTTGTTCTAAATAGGATTTGTCGAAAAAAAGCTGTCCAGAAATGGGCAGCTTTTCTCTTTTTGTCATATCTTCACCCGGTCAATTATGGTAATTTAAGAGTTAAGGGATATTGGAGAAATATAGAAAATGGAGAATGCAATGGCTACGACAAAAAGCTGCGTTTACGAAAGTGACAAACAACTTAATAGCTTTATAGAGAGCAATTCATTCAAAGATCATGCCAATCTATTGGTGCAAATTTTTTATACAGAAGCAGGGAAGCTTAAGCGCCTTCAGCAATTACTTAAGAAACAGCTTCCTGTGTCTGCCGTGCTAAGCTGTGAAGCCGAAGGGGATTTTTATGAAGAGCATCCTTACATCCTCTCTTTTACTGCTTTCAACAAACAAGAGCTGGATGCAAGCCGCCATGACCAGCACACCATCAACACATTGACACATTTGCTGGCCACTACACAACAAGACATCCTTCATCTTAATGAGAGTCTTGAGGTTTCTGAACAATATTATCGGTCCTTGTTTGACAATAATGGGGACTTTGTTTATTCGACAGATCTGAATGGGAACTTCACAAGCGTTAACCAGGCGTTCATGAGAACCTTCGGCTATGGTGAAAGTGAACTTATTGGCAGGTCTGCGCTGAATTTTATTAATCCTGAAGACGTTCATCGTGCAAAATTGCATTTTATTCAAGCGCTGAAGGGAAAAGATCAGACCTATACCATCGAAATTCAGATTAAGAGCGGCGAGTCCCAAATTTTCCAGATAAAAAACATCCCGATCACGGTCAATGGATCCTGTGTGGGAACGTATGGAATCGGCAGGAATATCACCCGCCAAAAAAAGACAGAGGAAAGAATCATTCAGCTTGCCTATTATGACCAGGACACAGGTTTGCCCAACAGGATGAGATTTACGGAACAGCTGGAGGAAATGATTCACCGCGCTAAGCATAAGAAAGAACTGCTGGCAGTCCTTGTTATTGACATAGACCGCTTCAAGATCATCAATGACAGTCTTGGGCATTATGCGGGAGACATTGTATTGAAACAGCTGGCTGACAGAATCCAGAATCAGATGCCAAAAGGGGCCTATTTTGGGAGATTCAGCGGCGATAAATTTACGATGCTTTTGACAGAGGACGTCGAGATCGATCAGACGACCAGGATGGCAAGAGAATTGCAAAGGCTTATATCAAAGCCTCTATATCACCAGAATCAGGAGTTTATTGTCACAGCCAGCATTGGGATCAGCTCATTTCCGGGGGATGGCCTTGATGAGCATACCCTGCTGAAAAATGCAGATATAGCGATGAACCGTTCAAAAAACCAGGGCGGGAATAAAATCACTTATTTTTCAACCGGGATGAATGACCAGGCAATGGTGCGACTGGAGCTGGAAAGCTACTTAAGGAAAGCATTGCAGAAAAATGAGTTCCGTCTCTGCTATCAGCCGCTGATGGATTTGAAATCAGGAGAAATCACCTGTACAGAAGCCCTTATTCGCTGGCAGCACCCGCATCTTGGGCTTGTGTCACCGGCGCAGTTCATCCCGCTCGCCGAAGAAACAGGATTGATTGAGGAGATTGGCGCCTGGGTTCTGACAACAGCATGTGTCCAGACAAAGTACTGGCAGGAAAATGGTTTCCCGAATCTCGGGATTTCTGTTAATGTCTCCGCCTATCAATTCCAGCAGCATGCTTTTATCGGCCAGGTGATTGAAGCTCTGAAGGTTTCCGGGCTTGCCCCGGCATATCTATCATTGGAACTGACAGAAAGCGCGATGCTGAAGGATATTGTTTACAGCATTTCCGTCATGAAGTCATTACAGGAGCTCGGGGTGAAAGTATCAATCGATGATTTCGGGACAGGTTATTCGTCATTAAGCTATTTACGCAATTTGCCAATTGATACGCTTAAAATCGACCAGTCCTTTATCAATAATCTTCATGACGACCCTTCCGATATTGCCATCGTCAAAGCAATCATCACCATGGGTCAGGGCTTAGCAGTGAAGATTGTTGCTGAGGGCGTTGAAACTCATGAACAAATGAACATCTTGAGAGACCTTGATTGCCATTATGCACAAGGTTACTATATCCAGAAGCCGCTCGAAACGGATGCTTTCGAAAAAGGTTTCAAGACAATAGAAAACGTTGCCTACACGGTAAAATAAGAAAATCGATTTCTATGTTTTTACGAAGATTCTTGCATGTCCACTTCATCTGAGAAAAAACGATTACGTAAAAGCCTGCATTCACATCGAATGCAGGCTTCTTTGCAGTTTAGGAAATCCGTTCGATCACGGTCCGCTTCCCGTTGTTCAAGGTCAGTTCAAACCGGTCATTCTGTATTTCATAATAATCAAAGTGATGCTGTACGCTGCAGATGTATTCTTCGTTATCGAAAATCAAAAAATTTACACCGGATCTCCCTGTTTCATGATCGAGGAATGTCAGATGGTTATAACAATAGATACAATCATAGATGGAGAAATTCAACGAATTCAATGTATTGATGAACTGGACAAATGCCTCATCATTCAATTCATCCAGCAGACGCTCGAAAGAATAAATCAGCTGCTTCCTGATCCTGATCATTTCCTGGTCTATCAGAGAGATGGTTTCATTGCCAGTCTGGATGCTTCCGTTATCCAGCAAAAACCCCCTGCACCATTTGCTGTTTCGCTGAACTTCAACCTCCTGGTGGATAAATTCCTCAACAAGTGCGGCTTCGTCCGTTTCTTCATCAAAGAAAACCCATTGCGAATTAATATATTCTACGGTCCCGGCATTGAACGACCGGGGCTGGAATTCAATCAAATTGCTTCGTTGTTGTCGATTCATTTGGATCCTCCGTTTATTGTCGCTCACCTTCTTTGTAGACAGATTTCGGCGAATTTATAACATGATTTAAAAGTTAGGCAATTAACCAGTTTGAATATTGCTGCATAAGATGAGTAATGCTTAAGCGATTACTGCGTTTCAGGACGAATCATTGGCAGGCAAAAAGTTCCGCTTAGAAGGGATGATGGTAAATGTGTGGAATAACCGGTTGGGTAGACTATCGTAAAAATTTGGACCATGAGCACAAGACGATTGCAAAAATGGCGGAAACTTTGAGTAAAAGAGGTCCTGATGATACCAATGTATGGACTTCACAACACGCTGCACTGGGCCATAAAAGGCTGGTGGTTGTCGATCCCGAGGGAGGCAAGCAGCCAATGACCAGAGCACAGCGAGACAGCCGTTATACCATTTGTTATAACGGAGAATTATATAATACTGAAGACCTCAGAAAAGCACTGCTATTAAAAGGATATTCTTTTAACGGTCATTCTGATACAGAGGTTTTGCTCAATTCTTTCATGGAATGGAAGGAAAATTGCCTCGAGCATTTAAATGGGATTTTTGCCTTTGCCGTTTGGGATCATCAGGAGGAAAAGCTGTTCATCGGGCGTGATCGCCTTGGTGTAAAGCCGCTCTTCTTTATTGAAACAGCGTCAGGTTTTATGTTTGCTTCTGAACAAAAGGCTCTGCTGGCACATCCTGATGTGAAGCCGGAGGTAGACAGGGAAGGGCTTTGCGAAGTTTTTGGGCTCGGGCCATCCCGTTCGCCAGGAGCTGGTATTTTTAAGAATATGAAGGAGCTCCGTCCAGGTCATGGACTCATTTTTTCAAAAAATGGGCTGAAGGTGTGGAGATACTGGAATGTGAAAAGCGTAGAACACAAAGACAGTCTTGAAGAAACTTCCGAGAAGGTGCGTGAGTTGTTCACAGACGCTGTAACAAGGCAGCTCGTTTCCGATGTTCCGCTTTGCACATTCCTTTCCGGGGGATTGGATTCAAGCGCCATCACCGCGATTGCCGCGAATCATTATAAGACTGAGGGCAAGGGGAGCCTGCATACTTACTCGATCGATTATGAAGGTAACGATCAGTTTTTCAAGGAAAATGAGTTCCAGCCTAATGCGGATGCCTTCTGGATCAATAAAATGACGGAAACATTCGGGACCGTTCACCATAACAGCGTCATCTCACAGAACGATCTGGCAGACTATCTGACAGAAGCCGTGCATGTTCGTGACCTGCCGGGGATGGCTGACATCGATTCATCACTTCTCTGGTTCTGCCGTGAAATCAAACAGGATTTTACCGTAGGCCTTTCAGGTGAATGTGCTGATGAAATCTTTGGAGGATATCCTTGGTTCCACAGGGAGGATGACCTGAACCGGCAAGGATTCCCGTGGATGCGGTCCATTAATGAACGGCAAAATATGCTGAGAGACCACTGGCGGAAAAAATTGAGTCTAGAAGAGTATATGATGGCGAAATTCAATGAGACGATAGCAGAGGTGCCGGTACTTGAAGGAGAGAATCATATCGATGCAAGGCGAAGACAATTATTCTATTTAAATATCGTTTGGTTCATGACCACCTTGCTCGACAGGAAAGACCGGATGAGCATGGGCGCGAGCCTTGAAGTTAGGGTGCCGTTTGCCGACCATCGCCTTGTGGAATATGTCTGGAATATCCCATGGGAGATGAAGATGCACGGCAACAGGGAAAAAGGAATCTTGCGCAAGGCATTGGAAGGCACTTTACCTGATGAAGTATTATACCGAAAAAAGAGTCCTTATCCGAAGACCCACCATCCGGCATATACTCAGGCAGTACAGGGGATGCTGTCAGATTTCATGGCCGATTCAAACAGTGCACTGCATGAATTCTTCGACAGAGCTACACTGCAAAAAATGATTGAAACCGAAGGAGCCTCCTTCAAAGTGCCCTGGTTCGGCCAATTGATGACCGGCCCACAGCTGCTGGCACAGCTTGCCCAGATTCATATCTGGTTCAGGGACTATAATATTAATATTGCAGATTAAAAAAGCAAGCCCTGGGAGAGGGCTTGCAGCAGACTGCAGGCGATTCCAATTTGCCTGCAGTTTTTCATAGAAATGGAAAAAAACATTGATAATTACCAATTCGCTATAAAAATTCGATTTTCGCTATATAAATTATAAAGTCGCTATAAAAAAGAAATTTTCGCTATATAAATAAAAAAGTCGCTATAAAATCATGATTTTCGCAATATAAATATTTTTTTAGCTATAAATATATAAATTAGTTTTCCGAGTGACCATTTCTTCTGCAAAATAAGTGCATTTTTACTTTAATACGGTAATTTTCATTTATTCCGCGGTTACAAACGACTTTTTCACCCAAACTCTGGATCTCCAGCGCCACAGCATCAGCAGCCCCCGCAGCCATTCGTCTGCGATGAAGGCGATCCAGATGCCGACGAGTCCCATCTCCAGGTAGATTCCGAGGAAATAGGAAAGCGTTACGCTGACTCCCCACATGGACAGGATTCCCATATAAACCGGAAATTTCACATCGCCTGCAGCTCTCAATGAACTGATCAGCACCAGATTGAAAGATCTGCCTGGTTCAAGGATGATGGTAAGCAGGATTAAGATGGTGCCGAGTTCGATGATGCTGAGGTTGTCAGTGAAGATTCCCAGCAGGTTTTTTGAAAAGAAAGAAACGATCACTGCAGCTGCGATTGAGATCAATATCGCAAGTTTTAAACTTTTTAATGCTCGTTTATATGCGTTCTCAACTTCTTTTGCTCCGACCATATGGCCAATCAAAATCTGTGTTCCCTGACTGATTGCGATACTGAAAAGGAAGATGAACATCATGACATTTTGCGTGTAAACCTTTGCGGTCAGTGCCTGGGTTCCAAGGGAAGCAATAAAATAAGTGATCACCATTTGCGATCCATTATAGCTAAGGTGCTCGCCTGCAGAAGGAATCCCGATATTGAGCAGGTTCTTTAGATGCCTTTTCGGAAAACTGAATAGCATCGACAAGGGCAGCGATCCAGGGATCCGCTTTGTCATGACAAAAATGGCCGCGAGCAACCCGAAGATCCGGCTGACAGTTGTTGATATTGCTACACCTTCAACCCCAAGTATTGGAAAGCCGAAGGGACCGAAGATGAAGAAATAGTTGCCGATGACATTCAGCACGTTCATGCCGATGGTGACATACATGATATCACGCGTAAATCCATAGCTGCGGATAATGCTGCTGACTGTCATGATCAGCGACTGAATGAATGAAAATCCGCCGACAATCTTCAAGTAGGAATTGGCTTCATCAAACAATTCGGGAGGAAGGTCCATCAGCTTTAGCAATTGTTCACTAAAAATGAACACAGCAGCACTCAGGAGAATACCAAATACAAGGTTAGCCCCGATTGAGACAGAAGAAACCTCCCGCGCCTCATCATCGCGTTCAGCACCCAGGTTCTGCGCCACAAGAATAGCTGTGCCAGTCGCTACAAAGCCGAACATGACAATGACCATGGAAAGGATTTGATTGGATACCCCGACAGCTGCCACAGAGTTATCCGAATACTGGGACAGCATCAGCGTATCCGCATTCCCCATCAGCATATATAGCATGATTTCAATAAATAGAGGCCATGTAATGGCAAATAACGATAGTTTAGCAGTTTTTTTCTTCATGTTTTTATATCTCCAAGTTGTAATTCTTTTATTATACAGACTCTGGAAGGGAATTGAAGTAAAAACCTTCATTTTTCGAAAATAAAACGAGGATAATAGATTGTTGGGCTAGAACATCACAATTTGGCAATATTTAGCTGGGATTCTGCGTTCATTCCGCTTAAGCGATATATGAAATTCTGCAGAACCTTGGTAATTCCGCGAAAAACGCAATTATTCCGCGAACATCCGTGTTAATCCCGGGAAAAACGCAATTATTCCGCGAACATCCGTATTAATCTCGCGAAAACCTGCATAAATCCCGCGAAAAACCCCTTTGATTCCGCGAACAGGGTAATTCTATTCTAAAAGTGTAAATAATATCCCACCATAAAAAAACAAACCCCTTCCAAAAACAGGAAAGGGGTCCCCACTATTTAAAACTGGAACAATGCAAATCCGTTTGCGGCAATCTTGGCTGACAGCTCATCGCTCTCAGCAGCATATTCTTCGCCCGTATAAATATTGGTGATCTTTTTGCCATTTAAATTGAAAGGCAGATGATAATTTGCTTCTTCATTGCTCATATTCACGACGACAAGGATTGTTGTCTCACCATTGGATTTTGTATAAGCAAAGCAGCTTTCATGGTAATCGGACGGAATGAAGTGGAGTTCGCCTTCATTCGCCAGAAGCGGATATTCTTTACGGAGGCGAATCATCTTCTGGACGTGTTCAAACATAATCTTGTTCTGATCTTCAACATTCCACTTCATGCACTCACGGCAGCCAGGATCCTGCTCCCCGCTCATGCCGATTTCATCTCCATAATAGATGCACGGAGTTCCAATATAAGATAGTAATACAGTGAAGATTTGTTTTACCTTGTCTTCGTCGCCGCCGCATTCTGTCAAGATTCTTGGTGTATCATGACTCCCAATCAGATTGAAGGCGACTTCATTGACGTTCTTCGGATACATATGGTTGACTGTTGTCATGTTTTCAATGAATTCTTTTACAGTAATCGAACCCCGGGCAAACAGGTTCAGGATATTGGTCGTGAAAGGATAGTTCATGACCGCGTCAAACTGGTCGCCTCGCAGCCACGGCATCGAGTCATGCCAGATCTCACCAAGGATGTAGAGGTCAGGTTTGATGGCTTTCACTTCTGTACGGAATTTTCTCCAGAATGAGTGGTCGACTTCATTCGCAACATCGAGTCTCCAGCCATCAATATCGAATTCACGTACCCAGTAGCGCCCGACTTCGAGCAGATATTCGATCACTTCTGGATTTTCTGTATTGAGCTTTGGCATTGATTTTTCAAAGGCGAATGTATCGTAGTTGGGCCTTGGCTCCATTACAAGAGGGAATTCTTTTGTGTGGAACCAATCCTTATATGGAGATGCTTCGCCATTTTCTAAAACATCCTGGAATTGCGGGAAATAGAAACCGCTATGGTTGAACACCGCATCAAGCATGACTTTGATTCCATGTTCATGGCATACCTGGACCAACTCTTTCAAAGTTTCCTTGTCACCGAATTGAGGGTCAATTTCCATATAATCGATCGTATCGTATTTATGGTTGGAATAAGCCTTGAAAATCGGTGTAAAATAAATACCGCTTATGCCCAGGTCCGCAAGGTAGCTGATGTTCTGGATAACACCTTTCAAATCGCCGCCAAAGAAATTATCCCTTTCCGGAGGGGCGCTTCCCCACGGCAGTGCACCTTCCGGATCATTCGAAGGGTCACCATTTCCAAATCGCTCCGGGAAAATTTGATACCAGACTGTATCTTTCACCCAGCCAGGAGCACGGAAAACATCAATATTATTCAAGTATGGAAAAGCATAATAGAAGCCAGTATCCTCAGGAGGTTCAGGATAGAAACCCTTTTCGGTCAGATAAGCGGTTTCAGTTACATCATTCAATTCAAAGCCATAACGCATCCTTCTGTATGGCGGCTTTATCGAAACAAACCAATAATCGAATAACAGATCGGACCCACTTTTAATCATTGGAACGGAAGAGAAATTCCATTTTCCATCCGCCCAATCATACGGATCACCATTTAATAGGGAAACTTCTTTCATGTCATCCTTTTTCGTTCTGATGCGGATATGCAGTTCTTCATTGGTGCAAGCGTATGCATAATTATCTTTAGGACGGTGATAGATCGCTTCTTTTAACAAGGAGAAACCATTCCTTTCATTATCAATTCAAGATTAAAACAAGGTTAGACCACCTATTTTAAAATGTCAATTATAAAAGTTCGATTCACAAAAAATTAACGAATTTAGTATTTTGGTAAAAAAAATAAAAAAACTAGTTGTCAAAATGATTTAAGTCTTTATAATAAGAGTTAGGTTGTGCAATCGTTTTCATAGACTTGCAAACAACATTACAAACGTTTGCACAGATTGAGAGAATATCTGCACAATAAAAAAGTAATTACACATTTTTAGGAGGGGTATACACATGAAAAAGGCATTGTCGATTTTCATGATGCTGATCTTAATGGTCGGTGCTCTTGCTGCTTGTGGACCTAAAGAAGAAGAAAACACAGGTTCAAAAGACAACGGCGAGAAAACAGAAGATGCTTCAAAACCAGAGAAGCTGGTAGTTTGGGAAGATAAAGAAAAGTCTGGCTGGCTTGAAAAGGTAGCAGCTGACTTTGAAAAAGAAAACGGTATCAAAATTGAGTTCAAAGAAGTAGAAATGGCTACAAAAATGAAAGAACAATTACGTCTTGATGGTCCTGCTGGAACTGGCCCGGACATCATCACTTTGCCGCATGACCAAATCGGTGAGCTTGCAGTTCAAGGGCACATCGCTGAACTTAATGTAAGCGACGATGTAAAAAAGACTTTCTCTGAGTCTTCAATCGCTGCACAAACTTTCGATGGTAAATTATACGGACTTCCAAAGTCTGCTGAAACTCCAGTTTTCATCTACAACAAAGCTCTTATGACTGAAGTTCCTGCTACTATGGAAGATTTATATGAATTCGCAAAAGCTAACACTAAAGACGGCAAATATGGTTTCCTTGCACTTTGGGATAACTTCTACTTTGCACATGCTCCAATCGCTGGAAACGGCGGATATGTATTCGGGGAAAAAGACGGAGCTCTTAACCCTCAAGATCTTGGCTTGAACAATGAAGGTGCTGTAAAAGGTACTGAGTACATCCAGAAGTGGTACGCTGAAAAGCTATTCCCTAACGGAATCGTCGGCGAAAACGGCGGATCTGCTATGGACGGACTTTTCAACGAAGGTAATGTTGCTTCTGTCATGAACGGACCATGGGCATTCGGCGGCATGAAAGATGCTGGCATCGATTTCGGTGTTGCTCCATTCCCTAAATTCGCTGATGGCACTCCAATGAAGACTTTCATGGGTGTTAAAGGATGGCACATTTCTTCTTACTCTAAGAACCAGGAATGGGCTACTAAGTTCCTTGAGTTCATCACAAACGACGAGAACGCTAAGTACCGTTTCGAGCAAACTGCTGAAGTTCCAACAAACGTAGCACTTGTTGACGATCCAGCAATCGCTGAAAACGAAGGTGCTAAAGCTGTTGCACTTCAGACTCAAGACGCAGTTCCAATGCCTAACATCCCTGAAATGGGTGAAGTTTGGGCACCAATGGCTAGCGCATTGCAAACAGTTGTAACAGGCAAAGCAGAGCCAAAGGCAGCACTTGATTCAGCTGTGAAGCAAATCGAACAGAACATCAAGCAAAACCATTCAAAATAATAGCATCAATAGATATAGCAGTACCTCCCATGGGGGGTACTGTTATATTTTCCAAAGGTATATTCCAGTTTCTGTGTATTCTGTAATGCATTGTGAAAAGTCACAAAGTTTACGAAAAACCGCAGTAAAAAAGTCTTTCATTGGGCAAACGGTTGCGCTAGAATAGAGATAAGTCAATCAGGTGCTTCATGAGAGTGAAAACAAGAGATTTCAGTATAATACAGGAATGAAACGATCTTCTGTATGAAAGACAATGTATTCGTTCTCATAAAGCATCTGATGCTTTTAACAAGGCGGATTATCGCAAGATTTGTTGTCACTGCAGCCATGGTTAGTCAAATAAAACCTAGCTTATATGTGAACCAGCAATGTTTTCGAAATAGCCTTATCAATTATAGAAAGAGAAAGGGGAATATAGGATGAAAGAGAAGTCCTATCAAACCAACCACCGCAGAATAGCAACAGCCCTTTCGATCATTCCTGGGCTAGGACAGCTATACAACAAACAATACTTAAAGGGAATCACTTTCCTGATCCTGACTGGTGCATTCTTCGGAGTGTTCTCAGATCTGCTTAACATGGGATTATGGGGTCTGTTTACACTGGGAGAGCAGACACCTCGTGACCATTCCATCTTCTTGCTGGTAGAAGGGATTTTGGCGCTTATTGTCCTGATCTTTGGAATCGGTTTCTATCTATTCAATTTGAAAGATGCTCATAAGACAGGTTTAAAAAGAGACATGGGTGAGCGTCTAAGTACAGTTAAGGAGCAATACAACAACTTAATTGATAATGGTTTCCCATATCTGATCATGTCACCTGGATTCCTGCTCCTGATTTTTGTTGTTGTATTTCCTATCATTTTCGTTGTTTTACTCGCATTTACAAACTACGATTTATACCATTCGCCTCCTGCAAAGCTGGTTGATTGGGTGGGTCTGAAAAACTTCTTTGATTTGTTCCAATTAGAATCTTGGCGTCAGACATTCTTCTCCGTTCTTTCATGGACAATCATCTGGACATTTGTTGCAACAACTTTCCAGGTGGCTTTGGGAATGTTCCTGGCCATTCTCGTCAATCAAAAGGATGTAAAAGGGAAGGCGGTCATCCGTACTGTGTTCATCCTTCCTTGGGCAGTACCAGCTTTCGTTTCAATTCTTGTTTTTGCAGGTATGTTCAATGAATCTTTTGGTGCCATTAACCGTGACATCCTTGGTTTCTTCGGAATTGATCCGATTCCATGGATGACTGAAGCAATGTATACAAAAATTGCGTTGATTCTGATCCAGACTTGGCTTGGATTCCCGTTCATTTTTGCGATGACAACCGGAGTACTTCAATCCATTCCTGAAGAATTGTATGAGGCAGCTACAGTGGACGGTGCAACGAATTTCCAGAAGTTCAAAAACATCACATTGCCGTTAGTGCTTTTCGCAACAGCGCCAATTTTGATTACACAGTATACTTTCAACTTTAATAACTTTAATATCATTTATCTCTTTAACGGCGGTGGACCTGCAGTGCCAGGAGCGAATGCCGGCGGAACAGATATCCTGATTTCGTGGATTTACAGCCTGACAATGACATCTGCACAATATTCCAAAGCTGCTGCCATCACCATGCTGCTTTCCTTGATCGTTATCGGTGTAGCTCTATGGCAGTTTAAGAGAACGAAATCATTCCAGGAAGAGGATATGATGTAATATGAGTATTAAACGACAGAAATATATCAGACTGACACTAACGTATCTTGTGATTTTGGCTATGTTTGCGATCATTATTTATCCACTCCTTTGGATTGTCGGTTCTTCCTTCAATCCTGGACAGAGTCTATCTGGGTCTAATATTATCCCTAAAAATGCCACTCTTGCCCACTATAAGGAACTGTTTGATCTTGACCGCAGCAACTATCTGTACTGGTACTGGAATTCATTGAAGGTAAGTGTGCTGACAATGGTGTTTACAGTCATCCTTGTAAGCCTGACAGCGTATTCCTTCTCGAGGTACCGTTTTATTGGACGGAAAAATAGCTTGATGACATTCCTGATCCTGCAAATGATTCCGAACTTTGCAGCATTGATTGCGATTTTCATCCTGGCATTATTGACTGGGTTACTTGACACACACTTTGGCTTGATCCTTGTATACGTCGGGGGGGCAATCCCGATGAATACATGGCTGATGAAGGGGTATCTTGATACAATTCCGAAAGAGCTTGATGAATCTGCCAAAATGGACGGTGCAGGCCACCTGAGGATCTTCTTCCAGATCGTCATGCCATTGGCCACACCGATCATTGCGGTCATCGCATTGTTCTCATTCATTGCACCATTTGGAGATTTTATCTTAGCGACTGTACTGCTTAGGACAGAAAGTAAATATACACTTGCTGTAGGATTATATGATTTGGTAGCCAAACAGTTCGGCGCAGAATTCACCACCTTCGCGGCTGGTGCTGTTCTGATTGCCGTTCCAATCGCTATCCTGTTCCTGTCGTTCCAGAAATACTTCGTATCAGGATTGACGGCTGGCGGAACAAAAGGATAATCTATTAGGGCAGATAAATTTTAAGCAAAGGCCGTGTACGGTCTTTGCTTAAATTATGAGGAGGAGCGGAGATGAAAAAAAAGTTCATCTTCATCTTGATTCCGTTTCTTCTTTTTTACGCCCTACCAGTAGGCGCAGTTGAAAAAGAAGGACGCAAATGGCAGGATGAAACAATTTATTTCTTAATGGTGGACCGTTTTAATAACGGTGACAATAGCAACGATTTCAAGGTCGATGCGAAAGATCCCAAGGCCTATCATGGCGGAGACTTCCAGGGAGTCATCGACGAATTGGACTATATCAAGGACATGGGATTCACTGCTATCTGGCTGACGCCTGTATTTGATAATGTTGATAAAGGCTACCATGGGTACTGGATCAAGGATTTTTATAATACAGAAGAGCACTTTGGAAGCGTTGACAAATTCAAAGAACTCGTTAAAGAGGCACATAAACGGGATATTAAAATCATCCTTGATTTTGTCGTTAATCATGTCGCTCCTGATCATGAGTGGGTGAACGATCCGGCCAAGCAGGAATGGTTCCATGAAAAGCAGGATATCATCGACTGGAACAACCAGGATGAGCTGGAGAAAAACTGGCTGTATGGGCTCCCAGACTTAGCACAGGAAAATCCAGAGACAAGAAAGTATCTGCTGGATGCCGCTAAATGGTGGATTGAAGAAACAGATATCGATGGGTACAGACTTGATACTGTCCGCCATGTACCAGTTGATTTCTGGGAAGACTTTTCAAAAGAAGTGAAGAGCGTAAAAGATGATTTTTACCTGATTGGCGAGGTTTGGTCAGAGGATCCTAATTATATTGCCAAGTATGATAAAGCCGGGATCGATGGCTTTGTTGATTTTCCATTGAATGAACAGCTGCGGACGGCTTTTGAAAAACCAGACCAGACTTTGGACTGGCTGCTGACTACGGCGAAAAGAAATAAGGCAATCTATGAAAATCCAGAGCTGATGGGGAACTTCATCGATAATCATGATATGGTCAGATTCACTAGAAAAGCGGTCCAGAACAGGCAGCATCCGGGAACGAGATGGAAAATGGCGCTGACTTATATGTATACGGCTCCAGGAATTCCAATTGTTTATTATGGAAGCGAAATAGCGCTTGATGGCGGTGAAGATCCTGATAACCGCAAGCAAATGAGCTTCAGGGCAGATAAAGAATTGATTGATTACGTAACAAAAATCGGTGAGCTTCGAAACGACCTTCCATCTTTAAGAAGAGGGGATCTTGAGGTCCTTTATGAAAAGAAAGGAATGGCTGTCTTCAAGCGGACCTATCAGGATGAAACAGCAGTCATTGCCATTAATAATACATCAAATACTCAGCAAGTCACTTTGACTGCCGATCAGCTTGAGGATGACAAGGAACTGCGGGGTTTGCTTGCGAATGACCTTGTCAGGAGCAAGGATGGTGAGTATAACCTGGCGCTCGAACGGGAGAAAGCAGAAATCTATGTACTCGCCGAGAAAACAGGGTTGAACATACCTTATATTGCAGCAATGGGTGCTGTGTATGCTGCCTTCTTCGGCTTCATTATCCTTCTTGTCAGAAAAGCAAGAAAGAGAAACAAAGAATAAGGCGGGTCCAATACTTACCACTATTGTTAGCACCGGCTCTTGAAAAAAATAAGGAACAAAGCTGGACAATTCATTTATAATAAAGATAAGGATTTTTTCTGGCAAAAGGGAGGGGAACTTAATGGCTGTTACTATAAAAGATGTTGCGAAGGTAGCAAATGTCGCACCTTCAACTGTCTCTCGTGTTATCGCCAATAGTCCCAGGATCAGCGAAAAAACGAAGGAAAGAGTCAGGGAGGTTATGGACCAGCTTGGGTATCACCCAAACTTTATCGCCAGAAGCCTTGCAAGCCAATCGACCAGGGCAATAGGGCTTGTCATGCCAAGCTCAACTGATGTGGTCTTTCAGAACCCATTCTTTCCCACTGTCCTGACTGGATTGAGTGAGGGAGCACATGCCAAACAATATGCTCTCCACATGACAACAGGGAAGACAGATGATGAAATCTTCGACGGTGTTGTCGCGATGGTCCAGGGTGGCAGAGTCGATGGTGTGGTTCTTTTATACTCAAAGGTAGAAGACAGGGTAATCTCCTACCTGAAGGAACGGGATTTTCCATTTGTGGTAATCGGCAAGCCGTTCAAAGATGATGAAAATACTAGTTATGTTGATAATGATAATTTCAAAGCAGGTAAAGAAGTGACCGAGCATTTGATTCAGCTTGGCCATGATCGAATCGCCTTCATTGGCGGGAATCTCGATCTCGTTGTGACAGTGGAGCGCCTGCTCGGCTATGAAAAGGCTTTGAGAAACTCAGGAATCCAGTTAGTAGACGATTACATCATCAATGATGAATTCCTGCGTGAGAGCGGCCAGGATGCCGTAGAAGTGCTGTTGTCATTGGAAAAACCGCCTACAGCGATGGTGGTTGCCGATGATCTGATGGCATTAGGTGTTTTAAATAAGCTTGATGAAATAGGACTAGCAGTACCTAAAGACATCTCCATTGTGAGTTTTAATAATGTATTGATTGCCGAGATGGCAAGACCGCCACTGACATCCGTCGATATCAACATCTTTGATCTTGGATATCAGGCAGCTAAAAGCCTGATACAAAGAATTGAGAACCCGGATGAGCCGATCAAGCGAATCATTGTTCCATTCAAAATTGTTACAAGATATTCATGCGATCGTCCTAAAGAGTCGCTTGTATAATGGAAAGAGGCAAAGCACTGCTTTGCCTCTTTCTTTTACCCATTTACAATCGTTCCGCCGTTGACATGGATCGTCTGCCCACTTACATAAGTAGAGTCATCGCTAGCGAGGTAAACATATGCCGGCGCTAGTTCATACGGCTGGCCAGCTCGTCCCATTGGCGCATTCGTGCCAAATTTCGCAACTTCCTCAGCTGTGAATGTCGATGGGATAAGAGGTGTCCAGATCGGGCCTGGCGCCACGCTATTGACACGGATGCCCTGCGACGCAAGAGACATGGCAAGGGAACGTGTGAAAGAAACGATCGCACCTTTTGTTGAAGAGTAATCAATCAGCTTCTCATTGCCCTTATAGGCTGTTATAGATGAAGTGTTAATGATGGTGCTTCCTTTTTCAAGGTGAGGAAGCACCGACTTGGTCAAATGGAAAATCGAGAATACATTCGTACGGAACGTCTTCTCCAGCTGTTGTGCAGAGATATCAAGCAAGCTCTTTTGCGGATGCTGCTCAGCCGCGTTATTGACAAGGATGTCAATTTTGCCGAACTCATCAAGTGTTTTCTTGGCAGCTTCCTCACAGAACTGCTCGCTGCCAACGTCCCCGGCCAGGAGCAGGCATTTTCTGCCTTCAGCCTCAACAAGCTCCTTCGTCGTTTTGGCATCATTACTTTCCTCAAGATAGACAATCGCTACATCAGCACCCTCTTTTGCATAATAGATTGCCACTGATTTGCCAATGCCGCTATCTCCTCCAGTGATCAAAGCAACCTTGCCAGATAATTTCCCGGACCCTTTATAATTTTCATCTACCGATTTCGGTTCAGGATTCATCTCCGGCTCCGTACCAGGCTGATGATCCTGATGCTGAGGCGGAAATCCCTGCTTATTCTTCTCGTTAGCCATAGAACACGTCACTCCTTCGATTTGATTCAACACTTATTAAATTCCTTTAAAATCCAGAGAAAAAACATGGAAATTACTTCTTTAAAAATTGTGTGATTGAAAATGACGGACAAAACAGGAGTAAAGGAAGTGATATTCTGTCCGTCATTACGGCGATGACGGACAAAAAAGGAGAGCGAGGGCGGGATTCTGTCCGTCATTGAGCCGATGACGGACAGAAAAATAAGGAATAGGAAGTTTTCTGTCCATCATTAAGGCGATGACGGACAAAAAAGGAGCGCGAAGTTGGATTTCTGTCCATCATGAAGGCAATGACTGACAAAAAGACGGAAGAGGTAAAGAGTTTTGTCCATCAAAAAAGCGGCCCTCAAAAAGGAGCCGCTTCAATTCATTACTGTAGTTTATTTTTAAAGATAAAGTATGTCTTGTACCCGCCAGTCAGGTTCTTGACTTTGAATCCGTTCTGTTGAAGGATTCGGGAAGCAAGGTATCCTCTTAGGCCAACCTGGCAAGTGATCAGGATTGTTTCGTCTTGTGGAAGCTCATCAAGGCGGCTGCGAAGCTCATCAAGCGGGATGTTCTTTGTACCTTCGATTTTGCCTTGTGCGTGTTCTTTCTCGGTACGGACGTCGATCATGAACATACCTTCCTTAATCAGGTCATCCACTTCATAGTGCTGGACAGTTTCAATTGTACCGTCAACAATATTGGATGCTACGTAACCAGCCATGTTTACTGGGTCTTTAGCAGAAGAGAATGGTGGTGCGTACGCAAGTTCTAGTTCCTGAAGGTCATAGACATTCAATCCCCCTTTGATCGCTGTTGCAATGACATCGATTCGCTTATCGACACCATCTTTACCAACTGCCTGTGCACCGAAAATCTTGCCTGTTTCTCTGTCAAAGATGACTTTTAGCGAGATTTGCTCTGCACCAGGGTAATAGCCGGCATGTGACAGCGGGTGAATATGGACCACTTCATATGGAATTCCAAGTCTGCGCAATAGCTTTTCACTGTTGCCAGTAGTAGCTGCTGTCAATTCGAATACCTTAACGATAGAAGTACCGAGTGTTCCAGGGTACGCAATTTTACGTCCATTGATATGATGTCCAACAATATGTGCCTGGCGGTTCGCAGGCCATGCGAGCGGAATCATCGTTGGCTGACCATTGATGTAGTCAGTCACTTCGATTGCATCTCCCATTCCATAGATGGATTCATCAGAGGTTTGCAGATATTCATTTACCTTGATACCGCCGCGTTCTCCAAGGTCAAGGCCAGCATCTGCTGCAAGTTTGTTTTCCGGACGTACACCGATTGACAGGATGATCAATTCAGCATCAAGGACCTTTCCGCTTTCAAGGACAACCTTTGTGCCATTTTCCTGTACATCTGTAATGCCATCTCCAAGAATCAGCTCCACGCCATTCTTTCTTAACTCATCTTCAACGATTGCCGCCATTTCTGGGTCAACTGGACCCATTACCTGGGGCAACTTTTCTACAAGAGTGACATTCACGCCGGCGTGAACAAGGTTTTCTGCCATTTCAAGGCCAATAAAGCCGCCGCCAATCACAACTGCATTCTTTGGCTTGTTGTCTTCAAGATAGGCTTTAATCCTATCCATATCAGGAATATTTCTAAGTGTGAATACATTTGCGCTCTTCAATCCTTCGATTGGCGGGACGATTGGTTTTGCTCCCGGTGATAAAACAAGTACATCATAGCTTTCATTGTATTCTTCACCAGTCTGGACATGTTTGATTGAAACTGTTTTTTCTTCACGGTTGATTGCAGTCACTTCTGAGAAGTTGCGAATATCCAGGTTGTAGCGTGCATTCATGCCTTCAACAGTTTGAAGAAGCAATTTTTTGCGGTCTTCGATTACCCCGCTGATATGATATGGCAATCCGCAGTTTGCAAAAGAAATAAATTCTCCTCTTTCAAAAAGTACGATTTCAGCTTTTTCATCAAGTCTTCTAAGTTTGGTTGCAGTAGTTGCTCCACCTGCAACGCCGCCTACGATTACGATTTTTTTACCCATTGTATGATCATCCTTTCGGTCGAAAAAAATTAATTTTTTATACCCCTACTGGTATATTAACTCGAAAATAGAGGGAATCCAATAGAACTTTGTGAAGGATTTGTGAAAGTTATTTCGAATTCCCTATTCCAAACAGATAAATATCACACCAAGGAATAATACATTAATTTTAACGTGTAAATAGGATAATACCGTAGGTGGTTTGTGAACCATTCATGAACAATTGAAAATTAAGGACAATTAGGGACCTTTTTAGGCGCTATATAACTGGCTAAAATAATCGATATAAAACAAAAACGGACCCTGATTTCCAAGGTCCGTTTTCTTCCCATATTTAGTGTTGCCTTGCTATTAGCGATAATTCACGAATTGCACATCAACAGTCAAATCGGCTTCCTTGACGGCAGCAATGATCTTTTGCAGGTCATCGCGATTCTTCCCTGTCACGCGCACCTGATCGTCCTGGACTTGGCTCTTGACCTTCACACCGCTGTTTTTAATGATTGTGTTGATTTTTTTGGCGTTTTCTTTGTCAATGCCCTGCACGAGCTTTGCCCTTTGGCGGACAGTACCGCCTGAAGCACGTTCTACTTTTCCGTAATCCAGATTTTTTATAGGGATCCCGCGTTTGATCATTTTGCTGAATAGAACGTCCTTCAACTGGTCAAGCTTAAATTCATCATCAGAAATTAGGACGAGTTCTTCCTTATCAAGTGAAATATCACTTTTGCTTCCTTTAAAGTCGTAACGGTTTTGGATCTCTTTCATTGCAATGCTAATCGCATTGGTGACTTCAGACATATCTACTTTGGACACAATATCAAATGAGCTCTCTTTGGACATGGTTACCTCCGGGTTATGTAATTTATGCAGCGCTGGAGACAATGATTGTCCAGGCGCTTTCGCTTTTGCTTACATTATAGTAAAATATAGCAGTTCAAACAACTTTGCGTAATTTTAGGAAAGATGTTAATAACAAGGCAGGAGGGAATTTTTATGTCCTTGAATGAATATACAGGTCAGACTCAGGAATTGACCGTAGCAAGAATCGTGGATTACGGTTATTTTTTAACAGATGGAGAAGAAGATGTCTTGCTCCACTCCAATGATACCGACCGGACCTTTGAAGAAGGGGACAAGGTCGAGGTTTTTCTGTTTGTAGAATCAAGAGGCAGGCTGGCTGCGACGACCACCATTCCGAAAGTGCAAGTGGGACAATATGAGTGGGTATCCGTTGTCGATGTGAAGGAAGGAATCGGAGTATTCCTGGACATTGGCATCAGGAAGGATATTTTGCTGGGTGAGGAGGACTTGCCAGTTGTTAAATCGGTTTGGCCTCAAAAAGGGGACCTTCTTTATATTACGCTCCGTGTAAATCGCAATAATATGATTTACGCGCGGATGGCTACAGACCCTGTCATCCAGGAAATCTCTGTTGCAGCGAACAGAAGTGCTTTCAATAAAAATGTACACGGCTATGTATACCGTACGGCAAGGGTCGGCAGCTGGATGATCACTGCTGAAGGATATAAAGGCTTTATCCATGAATCACAGCGCCGGACAGAGCCGCGGATTGGCGAGAAAGTCGAAGGCCGGATCATCGATGTGAAGCCGGACGGTTCCGTCAATATCTCCCTGCTGCCACGCAAGCAGGAGGCACTTGATGAGGATGCCGAGAAAATAATGGCGTACCTTGATCTGCGGAATGGAGCAATGCCTTACCATGACAAGAGCATGGCTGAGGATATCCAGGAACGCTTCGGCATGAGCAAAGGCTCCTTCAAACGCGCACTTGGCAGACTAATGAAAGAAGACAAGGTGTACCAGGAAGAAAATTGGACATATAAAAAAGAAAAATAGAGCCGGCTGGCTCTATTTTTTTTTACAAGTGATCTGTCTTCTTGGAATATTCGTTTTTGCCAGCCTTCCTGTTCTTTTCACGCATCATATTTTTTTCATGGCGAAGGGCATTATTGTCCTTTGCTTTTTTATCGTTATCGGATGTATGCGGCATAATAAAAACTCCTTTCAGGTTAGGTACATTTTATTTTTCCTAAAACCTGAAAGGAGTATGTAGTTAAGATGGCTGTTTATTTAAAAAGAAAATGGCGATTGTGCCTGGACCTGTATGGGAGCCAACGGCGGCACCAATCGAAGTAATATAGACATCTTTTGCATGAAGTTCCTCAATGATCATATTCTTCATCTCAGTCGCTGTTTCGAGGTCATCGGCATGGCTGATGCCAACTACCTGTTCCTCAAAAGCCACTCCGCGCTCCTTCATCACTTCGATAATCCTGCGCAAAAGCTTCTTCTTGCCGCGGATTTTTTCCAGCGGAACTAATTTGCCGTCTTCAACATTAAGCAATGGTTTAATATTCAAAAGCCCGCCGACAAACGCAGATGCTTTGGACACACGCCCGCCCTTTGCAAGGTGGTCGAGGTCATCAACGGAAAATAGATGTTCCATATGCTCGCTATGGAATTGCACCGCTTTAACAATTTCCTCCTTAGAGTAGTTTTCCTTTGCCATGCGGACTGCCTCCATGACAACTAGGCCTTGTCCAAGGGAAGCACATTTTGTATCAATCACCGACAAGTTGAAATCAGGATATTCTTCTTTGACCTGTTCGGAAATCATTACCGCTGTTTGGTATGTACCAGATAACTCAGAGGAGAACGCTATGTATATACCTTCTTGTTTATTTTCGGCCATTTCTGTAAAAACTTCTTTAAAACCAGCAGGGGAAGCCTGTGAGGTTTTAGGAAGATTGCCAGCACGTATTGCATCATATACCTGTTTTGGCTGGATTGTTCTTAAATCTTCATATTCTGTCCCATCAATATGGACTTTTAACGGGAATAAAATAGCGCCATTTTCTTCATAAAAATCCAATGGCAAATCACATGCACTGTCAGCCAAGATTTTTACTGACATGACTTTCACCTGCTTTCAACCTTTATATGTTAATAGTTTATCGGGAATATGGGAAAAAGACAATTAAATGTAGTGATTTTCGGCAAAATAGGGGTAGAGGAAGAATAGAAAAGAATAAGGGGGATTTACATGGTCTGGTTGGAAACGAAAAAAATCTTCATCGTGGTGATCGGTGCATTCTTAAATGCATTGTCACTGAATTTCTTCTTAATCCCGGCAAATGTCTACGCAAGCGGCTTTACCGGTATTGCCCAGCTCGTTTCAAGCATACTTGGTGAATTTGCGCCATTTAATATTTCTACAGGAATCCTTCTTTTACTGCTAAATATTCCGGTGACCATCCTTGGATGGAAAAAGGTAGGGAAATCATTTACCTTCTATAGCTTCATTTCAGTATTGCTTTCATCAATCTTTCTTGAAATCCTTCCGGTTAAAGAAGTATCAGGTGATATCCTGCTGAATGCAGTTTTTGGAGGAGTCATTGCTGCGCTGGGCGTTGGGCTGACATTAAAATGGGGCGCTTCGACTGGCGGCATGGACATTATTGCAATGGTACTATCCCGCATGAATGATCGCCCGGTTGGTACATATTTCTTTACATTGAATGGCATCATTATAATGACTGCTGGTTACATCTTCGGCTGGGAAAATGCGCTCTACACTCTTGTGGCTCTCTATGTGTCGACCCGAGTGATCGATGCGATCCATACCCGCCATGAAAAATTGACAGCGATGATCGTCACCAAGAAATCGGATGAATTAAAGAAAGCCATCCATGACAAGCTTGTCCGCGGTATCACTTTGCTTCCTGCGAAAGGGGCTTTCTCCGGCGAACAGAAAGAAATGCTGATCATTGTTGTTACAAGGTATGAATTGTATGACCTTGAACATATCATCAAGGAAGTCGATCCTCATGCTTTCACCAATATTGTGGAGACAGCCGGGATCTTTGGGTTTTTCAGGCGTGAATAAAAGTTGGAACGGGGGTTTGAGATGAAGAAATTCAGCTTGTTGATTATTTTGCTTTTGATGGCCGTTGCTCCTGCTCTGGCGATCGGGCAGGAAAAGCAGACACCAGAAAAATCGGAGTTCAGTTTTTACATTGACCCAATCGCCGGGGCCGAACATGCTGTATTTGAACTGACTCTGCAAAACCATGGAGATGGAGATTTGGTATTTGAATTTCCTACCTCCCAGAAATATGAAATCATCGTAATGGATGGCCAAAGGAATAAAGTCTATCAATTTTCTGAGGACAAGGCATTTGCCCAGGCGTTTGAAAAACTGGCGCTAAAACCGCACGAGACAATGAAATGGCGGGAAAGCTGGGATTATAAAAAGGCGGGAACAAGGGTCAAAGAAGGAGAATATACAGTTAATGCACAGTTGAAAGCAGTAAGCGTCAACGGAAAACCTGTCCCAGACAAACAGCAGTTGACCGATCAAAAGCAAATGTACATTCCAGGCGAAAATCCTGTCTTTAAAGGTATACAGGCTGAAGGAGGAAGGGGCTCGTATAAAATATCAGGCGAAGCGAGGCCAATCGGCGGGAAATTCTTCTATACTGTCGAGGATGGACACAACCAGTTAATTGCTGAAACAGAAGTTGTCCCACAATCAAAATACCCGAAATGGCACCCTTTTTCGCTTGATGTAACAATTCCTGAAAATAAGCTGCCCCAAAACGGATCGCTCATCCTCAATCTTTACGAACGCAGTAAGGAAGGTGAAATTATCCACACTTATCCAGTCCTGCTCGAAAGATTCAACCAAAATAAATAAATCAAAGCAAAAGCTGGCGGGAATCCCGCCAGCTTTGCTGTTACTGGTTTTCAATTGAATTCAGCTCGTCCTGGAATGACCTTAGCTGCTCTTTTTCCGCCATCGTTGTATTGGCATATGCGGAAGAAAGAGCATTTTTCGCCTTGCTGATGGCTGCAGATTGTTCCGCAGGCTCCGCAGTCTGAGCTAATTGGACAGCCTTCCTAGCTTCCTGAAAAAGCCTGTTTCCCATCTAAATTCCCCCTAAAGAGGACTCTCTGACATTCGCCATCTTTTGAGCTTCAGCTTCGGCATACGTGGTGTGGTAAGGGATTCTTTGAGAATGCTTGGAGACAGAATCTACCCCTTGCTGTACAAAACGCTTGGATTTATTGCCTTTACCCATCGTTTTACCCCTCCATCTACGAGCGAATTTTGAAACAGTCAATCTGGCTGCTTCAGTCATAGTATGCTCTTTTAGGGGAAAAACAATCGGGAACGAACCAGGTTCGATTTGGCAGGTTCAGACATTTATGATTGAATTTTTTCTGTACAGCAACTTTGTCGGACAAACAGAAACGGAAGGAAAGGAAAAGTGACCGATACAGCCTATCTATCGGATAAACCGAAGCGTGAGGAAAGGGAAAGTGACCGATAGAGCCCTCCTATCGGACAAACAGGAGTGTAAGGAAAGAAAAAGTGACCGATAGAGCCCTTCTATCGGACAAACAGAAGCGTGAGGAAAGGAAAAGTGTCCGATAGAGGCCTCCAATTGGACATACGCAACAGGAAAACATGCAAAAAAGTCCGATAGAACTCATTCCTATCGGACAAATCACTTCTTGTTATTTTATAGTGCTTTCAGATTAAGCAGATCGTTCAAATACACACCAATTCCGTCTTCCTCATTTGTCAGGGTCATATCGTTGGCGATATTTTTTACATCGGCCACGGCATTGCCCATCGCGATTCCCCGTCCTGCATATTCCAGCATCTCTAAATCATTGTCTTCATCGCCGAATGCAATGATCCGCTCAGCAGGAATTTGGAAATAATCAGAGGCCTTTTTTAACCCGACAGCTTTATTCAAGCCATTTTTGACAATTTCCACGACATGGAATGGTGCTGCCCAGCTTCTGTGATCAATCACTTCTGCATGGACCTCAGAAAGGTGAGCACGGATCTTGCGGACATCCTCCTCGTCAGAATGGATCAGCATACTTGTCGGAGATGCCTTTAGGTACCGTCTTAAATCACCGGTTGTTATATTTGGGTTGCCTAAATTGAAGATATCCATCAATTTTTCATCATGATAATGGACATATACATCATCGATTACTTCGGCGATGATGTTATAAAATTTAAAGTCATCGAGTGCTTCGACAATGTCCTTGGCAACATCAATCGATAAAGGGGAATGATGTACACCCCAGCTGTTGTCAAGCGGATGGTGAATGAAAGCTCCATTGAAATTGACGATTGGTGTGTCCAGCTGCAGTTCATGGTAATACATTTCACTCGAACGGAATGGTCTACCTGTAGCGATCATAACTACATGTCCTTCTTCACGTGCTTTTTTGATGACTCGTTTGTTCCGTTCAGAAATCTTTTTATCATCTGTAAGTAATGTACCGTCCAGGTCTAAAGCGATTAAATGTTTTTCAGCCATAAATACTCCTTCTTATCTCTGTTTTTTAAATCCTATGCGTATGATTGGCTCTTTCTTCATAAGAGTTCTACAATACATATTTGGATGGTAGTGAATTTCTTCTTATAACCACTATGGTAACCATTTTACATTTAAATTGTAAAAAAATCATATAACATACTTTAAAGCGCGGTAAAATTTATTGTCTGTTCGCATAATTTGGAGGGTTTAACAGTGATTTTAGTCGAAAAGAAACGCATTCAAGATATTCCCGTTCTTCATATCGCAAAACAAAGTCAATTTTCAGATAGAATGCCATTGATTGTTTTTCTGCATGGTTTTACAAGCACAAAGGAACGAAACATGCATTATGCCTATCTCTATGCCGAAAAAGGTTTCAGGGTGATCATGCCAGAAGCAAAATACCATGGAACCCGCAGTGAGGGATTGTCAGAGACAGAACTTGGCTTCCGTTTCTGGGAAATCGTCATAACTTCTATCGAAGAGCTTTCATCAATCAGAACAGAATTGGTCGATGAAGGACTAGTTGATCCTTCGAGGATTGGCGTAGCCGGAACATCGATGGGCGGCATCACCACGCTAGGCGCGATGGCTAAGTATGACTGGATCAAGGCCGGCGTGAGTTTAATGGGCAATCCGTCATTTGAGCAGTTTGCTCTGTGGCAGCTGAATGAAATGGAAAAACGGAATGTAAATATCAATTTATCGAAAGAAGAAATTTCAGAACTGCTCAATCAGCTGAAGCAGTATGACCTCAGCCAGCAGCCGGAAAAACTGAACAAACGTCCTCTGTTGTTCTGGCATGGCAGGATGGATCCAGTAGTACCATATGAATCGGCCTATCATTTTTATGAGCAAACCAGGAAAAACTATGTGGGAACAAAAGGAATGTTGGAGTTCATTACAGATGAACATGCTGGGCACAATGTGTCAAACGCTGGTGTAGAGGCTTCAGCAGAGTGGTTTGCAAAGCATATCTAATACCTTCCGCTTTTAATGGGAATGAATCATTGTTATGATAGAAACAGGTACAGCATTAATAAAGGAGTGTTCACCGATGGATGAAGAATTAAAAGAGAGCATTATGGGTGCGCTTGAGATGGTCGTTGACCCTGAACTTGGCGTAGATATCGTGAATTTAGGGCTTGTATATGATGTTGATTTGAATGAAGAAGGGCTTGCAACTGTAACGATGACCCTGACGTCAATGGGCTGCCCGCTAGCCGGCACAATCGTCGAACAGGTAAAATTAGCACTTGCCGACCTTCCAGAAGTCAAAGATACAGAAGTGAACATTGTTTT
This sequence comes from Cytobacillus oceanisediminis 2691, assembly GCF_007678455.1. Classification (GTDB taxonomy): domain Bacteria; phylum Bacillota; class Bacilli; order Bacillales; family Cytobacillaceae; genus Mesobacillus; species Mesobacillus oceanisediminis_A. The sequence continues at coordinate 212,971 of NZ_VEEP01000001.1, forward strand.
CAATCCGCCATGGTCAAAAGACATGATGTCACGTTACGCGAAAATTGCCCTTGGGGTAAGGGATTAATCAGCCTTTTGAAACAACAGGAAAATTTCCTGCTGTCAGACTGTAGACAAACTCGATGGAATTCGAGCTTGTCTACAGTTTTTTTGTTTGTGCTGGAATGGGGCTGTTGATTTCCGTTCCAGGCGCTTCGCTTTCCGCGGGGCCGGCGCTGAGCCTCCTCACCGCCGTTGGCGTCTGCGGGGTCTCACCTGTCCGTCTGATCCCACAGGAGTCTACGCGCCTTCCACTCCAATCAACAGGATTCCTCAACTTAGTGTGGAACTAACCGTAAGTCTCTTTTAAAATAGATACATATAACGCTAAATGTGATAAAGATACATTCCAAGAACAATCCAATCCCTCGTGATCAAAAGTTAGAAATGGTTGCATTAGACCAGCTGGTTCATCAGACCATTTAGTCCGCAAGATAAAAGCAGCCCTTGATTTTTCTTTCATCTGACAGCAGGAAATCTCCTGCTGTTTTTTATTTGTTTTGAAGACAAAGGTCACACAATTGTCATAGAAAAAGAATGATTGGCCATAATTTATGTGAGTTAGTTCACTTAAACATGTTGGAAACACTTATATACTTCTTGTATAGAGAAGTACTTAAGGAGGCGCCAATATGTTTGATAGAGATTTTAACAAAGACCCATTCATTGTGATTTGGGAACTTACAAGAGCCTGCCAGTTGAAATGCCTGCACTGCCGTGCGGAGGCACAATATAGAAGAGATCCTCGTGAACTGTCTTTCGAAGAGGGAAAAGCGCTGATTGACCAAATATACGAAATGAATAATCCGATGCTCGTGTTCACAGGCGGAGACCCTTTAATGAGGGAGGACGTTTTTGATATCGCCGAGTACGCTGTAAAAAAGGGTGTCCGTGTATCGATGACACCTAGTGCGACACCGAATGTAACCAAGGAAGCGATCGAAAAGGCAAAGGCGGTCGGTCTATCGCGATGGGCCTTCAGTATCGACGGACCAACAGCAGAAGTTCACGACCACTTCAGGGGAACAGCCGGTTCCTTTGATTTAACGATGGAAAGAATAAAATATCTGCACGAGCTCGAAATTCCGATACAGATCAATACCGTCATTTCCCGATATAATATAGAGTATTTAGATGAAATGGCAAAAATGGTTGAAGATCTGGATTGTGTCCTGTGGAGTGTATTTTTCCTTGTCCCGACAGGACGCGGCCAGGAAAAGGACATGATTTCACCTGTGGAGCATGAAAAAGTGTTCCAATGGCTTTATAATTTAAGCAAACGGGTGAAGTTCGACATAAAAACTACAGCTGCCCAGCACTACCGCCGGGTTGTCATTCAGCAAAAAATGCGTGAAGCCAGGGATCATACAGACGAAATCAACTACTTGACGGCCCTGACAAATGAGGGGTTGACGGGATCCATCGATGGTCTCGGCCGGGCTCCAAAAGGTGTTAACGATGGAAATGGGTTTGTATTCATATCCCATATTGGATATGTGTACCCGAGCGGATTGCTACCGGTTAAAGCAGGGAATGTCCGGGAACAGCCTCTTGCTGAAATTTACAGGGAATCTCCCGTATTCAAGTCACTGAGGAATCCTGATGAATACAAAGGGAAATGTGGTGTTTGCGAGTTCAGGCATGTATGCGGAGGTTCGCGTTCTCGGGCATATGCCATGACAGGAGATTACCTGGAGAGCGAACCGTTCTGCGTGTATATTCCTAAAGCACTGAGAAAACAAAAGCAGGAAAGCTAACAAACCAGGGAAAAGGAAAGAAAAAAAGCAGCTCTGCTTCTAAAAGGGCTGCCTCATAATATAAAAAGCGAGTGAAGCTGGGCTTCACTCGCTTTTTATATTAGTCGATTGAACAGAAAACCGCCGGACAATTTTCACAGCCGATTTCCTTGCGTAAGTAATCTACATCATGGATCAGGATTTTCCCTTTTTTAATGGAGATGATTCCTTCGCGTTTCAAGTCATTCAGAATCCTGTTTGTACTTTCACGTGATGTGCCGCAGAAATTGGCCAGTTCCTGATTTGTTAATGGAAGGTCAATCAGAATGCCGGTATCTTTATGGATACCATAGCTGTTCGTCATCCTGATCAATGTAGAGAATAGCGCTCCCTTTTTTCCGTTAAGTACTAAATCACGGAATTTAGTCTGTGTTTTGCGGAAATGGTCGCTCATCCATTTCATGAATTCGAATGCGAGCGATGGATTTTGAAAAATCTCCTTTTCGATGACATCTTTCCTGATTGCGGAAATGGTTGCATCCTCCAGGATCAATGCGCTAAGCAAATATTTTGGTGCCTCGGTAAACAGGGTCAATTCACCGCATAGATCATTTTCCCCGCAAATCCTTAACGCAAGTTCACGTCCATCCTGGGTTACCTTGCTAATCTGCACCTTTCCGCCAAGAATCAAATAAAGCTCCTCTGCCTCCATGCCTTCCTGGAACAAGTATGTGCCCTTCTTAACCTTGAATGTCCTGTCTGCAAACTGGAGCAATTCTTTAATTTCTATTGAATGAGTCACTTTCGTTGTGTTTGGCATGGTCATCACCCTTTTTTAGAATATAAGTTTCCGTGGCTTTTCGTTATTGAGACAATAATAACATCTGGATAGTGTTAACTAAATAACGCATGGGGAATTGTCAAAATCCCGTCACATTCTCTCTTCGTTTTGTTCACATTTTCGAAACAAAGTTGCTATAGGTATATTATATCGATAAAAAAAGTAAGTTGATTCCGATGTTAGAAGTCAACTGTGACAGTTTATTGAACAAAGAAATAGGAGTGAAGTTCTTCACATCATAAGGCCATGTATTTTTCTACGATTTATTTATCAAGCAAAAATCGCCTGAAAACTAGGAGGGGGAAGAATCATGCGAACACAAAAAAATCAGCTGCCGCTTCAAACGCTCAGTCTGGTTGCAGGTTTTATGGTGTGGGTTATTTTATCCGCATTAATGCCGTTCATTAAAGAGGATATAAAGCTTACAGCAAATCAAATCGCGATGGCGACTGCCATTCCTGTTGTCCTGGGTTCCGTTATGAGGATACCGATTGGATACTGGACAAACAAATATGGAGCACGAAAACTGTTCTTTGTCAGCTTCGCATTCCTGTTGTTTCCGGTGTATTTCATCAGTCTGGCAGATTCTTTTATTGACCTGCTGATCGGCGGCTTGCTGGTCGGTATAGGTGGTGCAATTTTTTCTGTCGGTGTGACATCCCTCCCGAAATACTATCCAAAAGAACGCCATGGATTTGTGAACGGAATTTATGGGGTAGGCAATCTCGGAACTGCGGTCACGACTTTTTCGGCACCGGTCATTGCATCGCAGATTGGCTGGCAGTCAACAGTCCAGCTTTACCTGGTGCTTTTACTGGCATTTGCATTGCTTAACTTTTTCCTTGGTGACAAAAATGAACCCAAAGTTCCTACTCCACTGGGGGATCAAATTAAAAGTGTATACAAGAACCAGAAACTCTGGGCATTGAGTCTGTTTTACTTCTTAACATTTGGATCATTTGTAGCTTTTACGATCTACCTGCCGAATTTCCTTGTGTCACATTTTGAGCTCGATAAGGTAGATGCCGGAATCAGGACAGCAGGATTCATTGCCCTTGCTACATTCTTCAGGCCGATTGGCGGCTGGCTTGGTGATAAATTCAACTCATTCATCATCTTGATGATTGTCTTTGCAGGCATGACCATTTCAGGAATACTGCTGTCTTTCACACCTTCCCTGACCCTTTATACGATTGGCTGTCTTACGGTAGCAATCAGTGCGGGGATTGGCAATGGTACCGTCTTCAAACTAGTGCCGCTTTATTTTTCAAAACAGGCGGGGATCGTGAATGGTATAGTATCAGCGATGGGTGGATTGGGAGGCTTCTTCCCGCCGCTTATGCTGGCCTTCCTGTTCAACCTGACAGGGCATTATGCCATTGGTTTCATGGCTTTGTCGCAGGTTGCACTTGCGAGCCTGATCATCGTCATCTGGATGTACTATCAGGATAAATTGAGCCTTGCTAAAAATATCATCGACCATACTGCAGAGGGAATCATGATCACGGATGTGAAAGGCATGATTGAAAAGGTTAACCAATCTTTCACGAATGTAACGGGATATAAAGCTGAGGAAGTCATTGGGAGAAACCCAAGAGTCCTGAGGTCAGGAAAGCATGGGGAGGCTTTTTACAAGGAGATGTGGAAATCCATTGAGGAGAATGGATTCTGGCAGGGAGAAATCTGGAACAAAAAGAAGAACGGAAACATCTATCCTGAATGGCTTACAATAAGTCCTTTAAAAAATGAAGCCGGAGAAATCAAGAACTATGTCGGCATATTCAGTGAGCTACCTATAAAAAAGAAATAACCTTAAGAAGGCTGCATCCAATCCTTGATGCAGCCTTCTATTTTAGATAATATGACAACATAATGACATTTTCTGATAAAAACACTATCCTGCCAGTTTTTATGTTGTAATATAGACATAAGGGTAAAAGCTACTATTTTAAATAGAGGACTATTGATGTTACTGTGAGAATATTAACAGTGAACCATTACTATAGCTGTTACAATGTCAATAATCAAAACTTCTATAATTGGAGTTGACACAGATGGTAAAAAGCATAATTAAAGACCAATTAAATAGACCGCTCCGCGATTTGCGTATTTCTGTTATAGATCGCTGTAATTTCCGGTGTCAGTATTGCATGCCTGCCGAGATTTTTGGACCAGACTTTGCATTCTTGCCTAAAAGTGAGCTTTTGTCATATGAAGAAATCGAACGTGTGGCCAAATTGTTCATAGATCTGGGTGTTGAAAAAATCAGGCTCACAGGCGGCGAGCCATTGATGCGGAAAGACTTGCCGATCCTTGTCAAGAAGCTCAACCAGATTGAAGGGCTTAAGGATATCGCATTGACTACCAATGGCGTGATGCTCCCTAAATATGCCGAAGAGCTGTATGCAGCAGGGTTGAAGCGCGTGAATATCAGTCTGGATAGCTTAAAGGATGAGCTGTTCGGCGAAATCAATGGCCGCAATGTAGGGGTAGGGCCAGTACTCAAGGGAATCGAATCGGCAAAAAAGGCCGGGTTGGGCGTTAAAATCAACATGGTCGTCAAGAAAGGCCTGAATGATTCCGAAATTCTTCCGATGGCAGAATTCTGTAAAAAGGAAGGACTGGAGCTCCGATATATTGAATTCATGGATGTGGGCAGCACTAATGGCTGGAAGATGGACGACGTCATCACGAAAAAGCAAATCCATGACATGCTGAGTCAGCACCATGAACTGGAAGCGGTAGACCCTGATTACTTTGGCGAGGTCGCTAAAAAATACCGATACAAAGGTACGGATATCAACGTCGGCTTTATTTCCTCAGTTTCTGAGTCCTTCTGCTCCAGCTGTACAAGATCACGTTTATCAGCGAATGGCCAGGTGTTCACCTGCCTTTTCAATGGCAATGGTCATGATATCCGTGACTTCATGCGTGCCGGTGCAACCGATGACGAGCTTCGTGAACGAATCACAAATATCTGGAATCACAGAACGGACCGTTATTCAGATGAACGTACAGCTGAAACCGTCGCGAACAGAAAGAAAATCGAAATGTCCTATATTGGCGGCTAAAGACTCCTTCGGGGGTCTTTTTCTGTTCCTCTGGAGTTTTTTATCCAAAGGAAAACAGAGGCTTCTGGATTTTGGGCATACTATGTTTCCAACCAAAAGGTTTATGGGTATACATGAATCTACGATAAAATTTGTTGGAGACTGCCGAATGCTAAAAAGAAGAATTGAATTTTTATTTGTATTTATTTTAATGGTGTGTTTTTATATTGTCTTTTTTACTGGGTACAGCCAGGCAATTAAGATTGCAGCGATCACCGTTTACTCCCTTATCCTGTTTGTCAGCATCTTTTCGTTGATGCTCGAGAACCGTTCCGCACAGCATACGCTGATGTGGATGTATGTAATGCTGTTATTTCCTGTCGCCGGGTATTTCTTTTACCTATTTTCAGGACAGCTGTATTTAAAAGGGTATCTGTATAAAAGCAAGCGTACCAGGGATCGTGACCAATGGGAAAAGCTGATGAGGAATGAAGAGTCGAGGGATCTTTCTTTCTTGATTGAAAATCAGTTTTGCTTCGCAAAATATGCAAAGAATTCAGCGTTGACTCCAATTACGACCGACTCAAGGGCAAAAATCCTTAAAAATGGGGAAGAGACTTTTTCTGAATTAAAAAAGAAATTGAAGGAAGCAGAAAAGTTCATCCATATGGAATACTATATTTTCAGGTCTGACCGGCTTGGCAGGGAAATAATTGACATCCTGATAGAAAAAGCCAGGCAGGGTGTTGAGGTTTTATTCATGTTCGATGCTGCCGGCAGCATGAAGATTGCCGCCACGGACCTTAAGGACATGCAGGAGGCAGGCGTTAAAGCTGCGCCGTTCTCTCCGCTCAAATACGGGTTCTTCAATCAGAAATTCAATTTTCGGAATCACAGGAAGATTGTCATCATTGACGGGGAAATCGGATTTGTCGGCGGATTGAATGTAGGCGTAGAATACCTCGGTGAAGATGAGAAAATCGGTTTTTGGCGCGATACCCATATGGTGCTGACAGGAGAGGCTGTCTATACCCTCCACAATGTCTTCCTGCTTGATTGGGAATATGTGAGCGGTGAAAGGGTACTTGGGAACCATATAGCCGAAAAAAAGCCGCATGAGAGCGATGAGCTGGATGGTGCGATTCAGGTAGTGCCAAGCGGGCCGGACACACAGCAAGGAATCATGAGTGATTTTTACTACACGATGATGTCCTGCGCAACTAAGTCGATTTGGATTGCCACTCCTTATTTTGTTCCTGATGAAGCGATAAGGACAGCATTGAGAGTGGCTGCAGCCAAAGGAATAGAAGTAAGGATCATGGTTCCGGAAATCAATGACAGCTATCTGACACAATATGCCAGCCGATCATACTTTTCTGAACTGCTGCGGAATGGGGCAGAGATTTACTCCTATAAAAAGGGGTTCCTGCACCAAAAGGTCATCATTGTCGATGGGAATATCGCTTCGATTGGGACGGCCAATATGGACATGAGGAGTTTCCATCTTAATTTTGAAGTGAACGTCTTCCTGCTTGGAACGAGTTCAATCAGAGATCTTGTAGCACATTATGAAGCGGACCTCGAAGATTCAGAGAAAATCAGTGCTGTCCAATATCATAAACGAGGACTCTGGGAAAGAACGAAGGAATCCTTCGCCAGACTGTTTTCAGGTGCATTATAGACCAACCAAAAAATGACCCCATCTTGAGAAAAAGGGGTCATTTTTTTACTGAGGCCTGCGATTTTCCTTTTATGCAATAAATCTCGGGAATAGAATATTATTCTCAAGATGTACATGCATGAATGTGTGTGACTCCAGGGCTTCAAGCCGCTTGTAAACTAAACGGTATGTTCCGCATGCATCGATTGGCGGATTGAAATCTTCAGTAATCTCGCGTAATTGTTTCAATATTGAGCCTGCATGATCATGTTCTTTCTCTAATTCTTCGATTTCGGCAATGATTCCAGCCCGCTTTTCAACATCAGCACTTTCAAGTTCCAGAAGCAGCGGGAACACTGTGGCTTCCTCTTTGGCTGTATGCTCTAAGAGCTCCTTTTTTAATTCATAAAAAAGTTCATTTACTTTTAACAGTTCATCGTGGCGTTCACCATGGACTTTCGCTACTTTGGTTACATATGGGCTTAGCATTTTCAGTTCTTCCTCAAGCTCACGGTGGTATTTATTCTTGATATGCTCGATCAATTCTTCAGAATCTGTATCGGTCCATACCTCCATGTTTTCGGCTGTGCCATTATGTTTTTTGTAAAGTTCTTCCAGCTGATTCATCAATTCAGGAACGTCAAGGTTCTGCTCCAACGCGGCTTCTGATAGCGGACGGTTGCCGCCACAGCAAAAGTCGAGTCTGTTTCTCTTGAATAAATCACTGGATTGAGGGAATATATTGACAATATCTTTAACTAGTGAATGTTGTTCAAAAGGCATTTTCATTAAAAAAACCTCCAATAAAAAATGTATACTGTTTACATACTCAGCATAAAGCAAATGTAATTACTACTTGGTGATGTGTATCACACTTCACAAAAAATCTACATATTTTTAAAAGTTTTTATGAGAGAATACTGTGAGGTTTGTTATGTATTCATTTTTACATTACTCTTATAATGAAAAGGGTAATCAATCAAGAGAAGCCTGCAATAGGAGCTGATTATATGTTAGAGCGAAGGAATCCTATCCCAATCGGAGAGGCAGTTAAGAGAGTAATGGAGCACAAAAAGAGTGGCTCTATCGAATATGTTTCAATCAATGAGAGTTATGGGCGCTATTTATCAGAGGATCTGAAAGCCACAAGTGATGTTCCGCATTTTGACAGAGCACCCTACGATGGCTATGCAATAAGGTCAGTCGATTCAGCGGAAGCTTCCCAAAACCAGTCAGTCGAATTTGAAGTGGTGGACCATATTGGGGCAGGAATGCTTACGGATAAGGAACTGGGACCTTTCCAGGCTGTAAGGATCATGACTGGGGCCCAAATGCCAGTTGGCGCCGATGCTGTGGTCATGCTTGAATTAGTAAAGGAAATCGAGCGTGATGGAAAGAAATATATGGAAACGAAACGCAAGCATAATAAAGGAGACAATGTTTCCTATCGCGGCGAGGATGCAAAGGAAGGGGAAGTGCTTGTCAAAAAAGGCACGTTCATCAATCCTGGTATCCAGGCGATGCTGGCGACTTTTGGCTATGCTCAGGTCCCTGTTGCGAAAAAACCGGTGATAGGCCTTTATGCAACCGGCACTGAACTGCTTGATGTCCATGAGCCGCTTGAACCGGGAAAAATCCGCAACAGCAATTCATATATGATTTCCGCTCAGATTCTCCGGGCGGGAGCTGAAGTTAAATATTTCGGTCAGCTGCCTGATGACTTTGACACCTGCTTTGATGCAGTAAGCAAAGCGATTGAGGAAGTGGATTTATTCATTACAACCGGGGGAGTTTCCGTAGGGGACTATGACTACCTGCCGGAAATTTATGCAAAGCTTGGAGCGGAAGTCCTGTTCAATAAAGTAGCGATGCGTCCGGGAAGCGTGACGACGGTTGCCCAGCTGGATGGCAAGCTGCTGTTTGGCCTGTCTGGAAACCCATCTGCCTGCTATGTAGGATTTGAGCTATTCGCCCGGCCGATCATCAGAACAATGCTGTTTACCGATAAGCCGCATCTAAGGAAGGAAAAGGCGATTTTGGATGCCAATTTCCCTAAGGCAAATCCATTCACAAGATTTGTCAGGAGTGCCTTGACAATCGAAAACGGAAAGCTGGCAGTTACACCGAGCGGTCTTGATAAATCGAATATCATCATGAGCTTAGCGGGTGCTAATTCACTTATGATTCTTCCGGGAGGAACAAGAGGTTTCGAAGAAGGAACTGAGGTCGAGGTCCTGATGCTAGAGGACCATGTTGGCAGTGACTGGCCTTGGTAAAACCGGTACTGTTCCAGGTGGCAGGATATCAGAACAGCGGGAAGACGACACTGAGCCTTAACCTGATTCAGCAGCTTTCTGCAGCTGGCCTGGAGGTTGCTACGATCAAACACCATGGCCACGGTGGAAAGCCGGATATCGCGGAGGAAAAGGATTCAGGCCGCCATATGGGCGCAGGAGCAGTTGTCTCCCTTGTCGAAGGTGGAGGCAGGCTCGTCCTTCACGCGGAGAATCGGCAATGGTCCCTGGCTGAAGAAATAGAGGTTTTATCCTGCTTCAAGACAGATGTCATCCTGATAGAAGGCTACAAACGCGAGGCTTATCCAAAAGCGGTCATTCTAAGGAACGAAGCAGATTTAGAATTATTGAAAGTTCTTGCAAATATCAAGGTGGTTTTTTATCGTGACCCGAATCTGGCCAATCTATTGAAAGATTGTGCCTGCCCTGTCTTTCAAATGGAAGATGACAGGGGAGTGAATTGGGTTCTTGATTATATTCTCGAGCAAGTTTAGGTGGAAAGTTCGTCTTTCCACCTATTTTTATGTCGAATTTAGCTGGATGGGCGACTTTTATCACTGTCACTTCACACTTGCACGGTTAGAATGTTAAATGGAGTCCGATGATTGTGTAATTTTTGTGAGGTGAAAGCAGTGGAAATGCTGCAGATGTTTTTATGGATTGTCTACCCTTATACGGTAGTTGCCATAGTTGGGATGGGCCTGGTCTGGCGATATGATTCATCAAGGGATGAGGAGGCACGCTCAACAGCAGGGAAGCTTCTGCTGATGGTGGTAAAAGTAATGATGGCTGCGAGTACAGCGACCGGGATTGCCATAGTGCTTTCGAGCAGCATGGCTGATGAACCGCTCCTATTGTTCCGATGGCTGATCAGTCTCGCACAGCTGCAGCCAGACATAAGCTTAATCCTGGAGATTTCCATTCTCTCAAAGATCCATTTTGTCGTTGTGTTCTTGTTCCTGTTAAGTCTGGCATTCACAAAGGAAATTTATTATCTTTTGAAGCCGCATCAATATTTGAAGAAAATCTATCTCAAGCTTCAGGTTGAGAAAAGAGGATGAACTCTTGACTGCACACAATTGGTTATCGAATACAACCAATTGTGTGCAGCTTATTTTATTTTAGTGGCTCTTTTTTGACAGTTCGGTGTCAGTTGCAAACAGGGGTGGCAAAATGTGATGAGTTTCACTTATGTAATCCCCCGGCTGTTTTATAGTTAAAGCAGGAACCAAAAGGGAGTGTTCATTCATGAAATTATTTATGCCAAAACAGCATGGAGCCTGGGCGATGTTGATCATCCCTTTCTGGCTTGGAGCAGCGGCAAGTGAAATCGTCTGGCAGCATATCCCGTTTTTTATTGGGTGGCTATTACTATATTTGGGAACATATCCGCTTCTGTTGATGTTCAAAAAAAAGAAAATCCCGTTTTATCGCAAATGGGCGCTAATCTATATCATCCCATCCTTAGTATTCTTAATGGTCCCGTTATTCACGACACCATCCATTGTGTTCTTTGGGTTTGCGATGATTCCATTTTTCGTCCTTAATGCCTATTTCTCGGCCAAAAATAAAGACAGGGCACTGATGAATGATCTAAGCGCGATCATTGTTTTTTCCATCGCTGGCCTTGCAAGCAGTTATCTGCCTGCTGCAGAAATCAATCAGCACGGTGTTCTCGTTTTTGCTTCAAGTATACTATTTTTCACAGGAAGTACTTTCTATGTGAAAACGATGATCCGGGAAAAGAAAAACAGTCAATTCAAGTGGATATCCTGGACTTATCATTTGCTGGTCCCGGTTTTGTGGCTGGCAGCCGGAGAAGTCATTGTCGCCGTTGCTGCAGTACCAAGCCTGATCAGAGCCGTCGCATTTTACGGCAAGCCACTTAGCGTCATGAAGGTTGGAATATATGAAATCATAAACGCAGCATTGTTTTTCATCATCATGCTTTTCGCAATTCAATAAAAAATAAAGAAAGCCGCCAGAAATCTGGCGGCTTTTCTTTAAGAGATAAGAGAATATATAAATTTCATTTCAAGCTATAAAATTGGAAAGTCGCTATATAAATCGAAAAGTCGCTATATAAATCGAAAAGTCGCTATATAAATCTGAAAGCCGCTATAAAAATTGATTAGTCGCTATATAAATTGAAACTCGCTAAATGTCCAGATCCAGCGCCTTGGTCAGGCCCTCCAGCGCTTGTCGGGCCTGACCAAGGCGCTTGCGCTTTTCTTATTCAATATTGCATATTTCAATCGGGCAATTCTCGCAGTCGATTTCCCGTTTCAGGCGATGAAGTGCATGTATGGTTATATAGCCTTTGTCGATAGAGATGATTTCCTGTTTCCTGAGCTCGCTCAATAACCGGTTTACAACTTCACGCGATGTGCCGCAGAAGTTTGCGAGTTCCTGATTTGTCAAGGATACATCAATTTTCATGCCGTCTTCGGTTTTTACACCGAAACTGTTCACCAAACGGATCAGGGTAGAGTACAATGCACCTTTCTTTCCGTGAAGGACCAAATCCCTGAACCTGGTTTGCGATTTGCGGTGCTGCAGGGAAAGCCATTTAACGAGTTCCAGTGCCAATCCGCTATCTTTTGCGATTTCGTCCTCGAGCCGGTCCTTTTGAATAACCGCAACACTCCCGCTTTCAGAAGCCCTGGCGTTCAATATATGCTGCGATTCCGGACTGAACAATGTCAATTCTCCAACCAACTCACCGGCAGAGCACATTCTGATCGTAAGCTCGCGCCCATCCGGGATCATTTTGCTGACCTGGAATTTCCCGCTCTGGATAATGTATAACTCATTCGCAGTATTTCCCTCTTCAAAAAGGAAGCTTCCTTTATCGATATTTTTAATTCTATGAACTTTTTCAAACAGCTTATTCATATTTGGTGACAAGGTTGCAGCCGTCAACATGTGATTACCACCTTATTAAGGGAGTTTATACACCCGTCCGTATCTGATATTAATATAATTATATTGTAAAGCATACAAAATCATCAATCTAATTGTGAAATGTTCACATATTTTTAATAATTTAGTTGCCTTTTTATAGTTTAGTTTTTATAATAAAAAGAACTTTACTAATAATTATAAATAAATATGTTTATTTATGCATATCGTGAAAGGAGGAAAAACGTGAAGGCAGCTATTATCGGAACGACAGGTTATGGGGGCGGGGAGCTGATCCGTATACTAAACAATCATCCATCTTTCACTATTCATTCAGTACATACAACACGGGATGAAAAGCCTGTTTCTGCAGAGTATCCCCATTTGACAGGCATCTTTGATAAAGTCCTCACCAGCATTGATCCAGAAAAAATCGTTGATGAATCAGACATTGTCTTCCTGGCAACACCATCGAAAGTTTCCGGAGAACTTGTCGAAAACTTTTTTAATAAAAACATCAAAGTCATCGACCTGTCCGGAGACCTGAGATTAAAAGAATCCAATACTTATAGAAACTGGTATAAGCATAAACCAGTAGACAATTCGATTCTGGCCGAAGCAGTGTATGGCCTAAGCGAATGGAACAGAGAGGAAATTGTGCATGCAAGCATTCTTGCCAATCCAGGCTGCTATCCAACAGCAGCGCTTCTCGGCCTCGCGCCGGTCTTGAAGGAAAAAGTAATTGATCCAAATAGTATAATCATTGATGCAAAGTCTGGCGTATCGGGGGCAGGAAGGTCGCCTTCCCTGGGCACCTTGTATGCTGAGTTGAATGAAAATTTCAAAATTTATAAAGTGAACGAACATCAGCATATTCCGGAAATTGAACAACAGGTAAGTTTTTGGAATGGTGATGGGGTGAAAATAACCTTTAGCACCCACCTCATTCCGGTAACGAGAGGGATCATGACGACCATGTATGTGAACCTTAAGGAAGATTGGGATACTTCGAGATTGCTGGATTTGTATGAGGAAACTTATTCTCGGCACCCTTTTGTAAGAGTCAGGAAGGAAGGAATCTTTCCGGCCGTGAAAGAAGTTAAAGGTTCTAATTACTGCGATATCGGATTGCATGCGGACAGCCGGACTGGAAGGCTGACGATTGTTTCGGTCATTGATAATTTAATGAAAGGCGCTGCAGGGCAGGCTGTCCAGAACGCCAATATAATGTTTGGATTAGATGAAACAGCGGGTCTTGAAATGATGCCCCTGTATCCATAAAGGAGGATTATATGTACCAGGCTTTGACAGACCAGAAGTTGATCAAAGAAATCCCGGAGGGCGGGATCTTGACTCCAAAGGGATTCAAGTGCGGCGGAGTTCATGCTGGATTGCGCTATAACAAGCTTGATTTAGGAATGATTGTTAGTGAGGCACCAGCAAGCTGTGCTGCGGTTTATACAACAAGCCATTTTCAGGCTGCTCCGCTGGTTGTTACACAGGAGAGCATTGCCAGTGATGGAGTTCTTCAGGCCGTCGTCGTCAACAGTGCATGCGCGAATGCTTGTACAGGCGAACAGGGATATAAGGATGCACTGAAGATGAGGGCGCTGACAGCGGAAAAATTAGGGATTCCTGAACATCATGTAGCTGTAGCCTCCACGGGAGTCATAGGTGAATTCTTGCAAATGGAAAAAATTGAAGCGGGAATCGCAAAGCTCGCAGTCGGGAATGCTTCCGAAGATATTAAGGACTTCCAGACGGCGATTCTGACAACCGATCTTGTACAGAAGCACTCTTGTCATTGTGCTTTGATCGATGGAAAAACCGTTTCGGTGGGAGGAGCAGCAAAAGGTTCAGGCATGATTCATCCGAATATGGCCACGATGCTCGGGTTTTTAACGACTGATGCGAATATATCAAGTGCAGACCTGACATACGCACTAAAAGAAGTAACCAATACAACATTTAATCAGATCACTGTCGATGGCGATACCTCGACAAATGACATGGTCCTTGTAATGGCAAACGGAGCTGCCGGAAATAAACTGCTGAATCCTGAGCATCCTGAATGGCCGGTTTTTATTGAACTGTTAAAAGAAAGCTGTGCCAGCCTTGCAAAACAAATTGCCAGGGATGGGGAAGGAGCGACAAAACTGATTGAAATATCCGTATCCGGTGCATTGTCTGATGAAGAGGCACGGATAATTGGCAAGCAAATAGCCGGTTCAAACCTTGTCAAGACCGCGGTATACGGTGCAGATGCCAACTGGGGAAGGATTATTGGGGCGATCGGCCAGAGCCAGGCAACCGTAAATTCGAATACCGTGGACATTTCGCTTGGTGACATCATCATGCTGAAGGATAGTACACCGATTGCTTTCGACGAAGAAATCGCAAGAAACTATTTGATGAATGACAAGGTGGAAATTTTCGTGGATCTCCATCTAAGTGAAGGCAAAGGAATGGCATGGGGCTGTGACCTTTCATATGATTATGTGAAAATTAACGCAAGCTATCGGACTTAAAGGGGCGGATTCTTTGGAAACTGTAGTCATTAAATGCGGCGGAAGTGTGCTGGGGGAACTTGATGACCCATTCTTTATGAGTCTTAGAGAATTGATGGAAAACGGATATTATCCTGTCATCGTCCATGGTGGCGGGCCAGCAATCAATTCAATGCTTGATTTATATAACATCCCTGCGGACTTCAAGGAAGGGCTTAGGGTAACGTGCGATAAAACGATGGAAATCGTTGAAATGGTCCTGTCAGGCCAGACGAACAGGCAGCTGTGCGGGATATTGATGAAACAAGGATTCAAGGTTCTTGGTATTAATGGGAGCGACGGATCCTGCTTGCAGGCAGACTATATCGATAAACAAGGGCTAGGGTATGTAGGGAAGGTCAACAACGTAAATACTGACCTTATTATGATGGCAGTTGAGTCGGGTTATATTCCGGTCATTACTCCTATCGGAATTTCGGAGGATGGCTGCAAGCTGAATATCAATGGAGATTACGCTGCTGCATCGATCGCGAAAGCTTTGAATGCCGAGCGCTGTGCTTTTGTGACCAATGTCGATGGCATCCTGATCAACGGTGAGTTAATCGCCGAAATAACGGATCATGAGATAGAAAACTATATTTCTGATGGAAGCATTTATGGCGGAATGGTACCCAAGGTAAATTCAGCATTATCTGCAACAGCCGCCGGTGTAGAGAAAGCGATGATCATTTCTGGCAAAAAGCCATTCTATAAAAATGACTGCTGGCATGGAACCGCGATTGCCGCAAAGGAAGGAGTGCTAAAATGAGTCATTTATTCCCTACTTACCAGAGATGGGAGATTGAGCCTGAGAAAGCAAGCGGATCGGTCATTCATGGGAAAGATGGACGTGAATATCTTGATTTTACTTCAGGTATAGGTGTATGTAATCTGGGCCATCGTCCTGAAGGGGTAGAACAGGCTGTCAAAGATCAGCTGGAATTATTCTGGCATGTATCAAATCTTTTTCCGCAAAGCATCCAGGAGGAAGCAGCCGGAAAACTTGCGAAAGCGTCTGGTTTGGATTGTGTGTTTTTTGCCAACAGTGGTGCAGAGGCTAATGAAGCAGCAATAAAACTGGCGAGAAAAGCAACCGGCAGGAAGAAGATCATTACGTTCCTGCAATCCTTCCATGGGCGTACGTTTGCTGGCATGGCAGCGACAGGGCAGGAAAAAATCAAGCATGGATTCGGGAGTATGCTCGAAACCTTTGTTCACTTGCCATTCAATGACCTGGAAGCTCTAAAAAATGAAATTGATTCCGATACAGCAGCCGTCATGATTGAAATTGTTCAGGGTGAAGGCGGAATTCATGTCGTTAATGAAGAGTTTATTAAAGAGGCAGACAAACTCTGCACAGAAAACGGGGTGCTGCTTATTGTCGATGAAATCCAAACGGGAATCGGGCGTACAGGAAAGCCCTTCGCCTTTCAGCACTTTGGAATCTCACCCGATATCATAACGGTTGCAAAAGGGCTTGGTAATGGATTGCCAATTGGTGCAGCCGTCGGTAAAGCGATACTTGCAGAACATTTTGGCCCGGGTAGCCATGGATCAACATTCGGAGGGAATCCAATCAGTACCGCTGCTGCTTCCGCTGTAATGGATATTATCTTTGAACATGAATTCCTTAAAGAAGTATCTGCCAAAGGGGAGACTTTGTTTCAGTTGCTTGACCAGGAACTTGGCGATTTGGAAGTGGTAAATGAAATCAGGGGCATTGGCTTGATGGCCGGTATAGAATTGACTGTTGCAGCCCAGCCTTATCTCTCCCAGCTGAGGAAGGCGGGATTGATCACTTTGCCGGCAGGAGAAAAGGTGATAAGGCTTCTTCCGCCGCTGATTGTAACTGTCGAAGATCTGCAAAAGGCAGTATCTGTATTAAGAGAAATGTTAATAAAGCAAACCGTAACAGCTTAAGAGCTGTATATTTTTTAAAAATAAATGAATAAAAATTTATGATTATAAATAAATATTCAACTGGAGAGGTGACAAATGAAAGGATATTTGCATCTGGCTGACGGAAAGACATATCAGGGATCCCTGCTTGGTTCGCTTCCTGAAGAGGGAATCGCCGGTGAAATTGTGTTTTTCACAGGAATGACAGGATATCAGGAGGTACTGACCGATCCTTCCTATAAGAATCAAATCATTGTGTTCACTTATCCGCTGATTGGCAATTACGGTATAAATAATGAGGATTTTGAAAGCAAGAAGCCGCATGTTGCAGCGGTAATTGTCTGTGAAGCTGCCAAAGAGGCCTACCATTATGAAGCACAGCATTCTTTTACCGAGTATCTTGAAAAATGGAATATTCCGGTCCTTGAACATATTGATACCCGTGAGCTTGTAAAAAGCATCCGGCAAAATGGCACGATGCCGGCAGTTCTGGCAGCTGGCCGTGAAAGTACTGTATGCTGCGACACCATCGACAGCCTGAAGGTAAAAGAGGTTTCAGTCCAGTCACCGGTGACGATTGGAAGGGGCAATACCCACATCGTATTGGTCGATTACGGATTCAAAAAATCGATTGCCGACTATCTCGTTAAACAAAGCTGCCTTGTTACAATCGTTCCCTATGATTATAGTGCGGAACAAATTTCGGCACTGAAGCCTGATGGGGTGCTTTTATCAAATGGACCAGGAGATCCAAAAGAGTTGATTGATCAGCTGCCGGAAATCAGGAAAGTGGCTGAATATTATCCGGTATTGGGAATCTGTCTCGGCCATCAGCTGGCGGCCCTTGCTTTCGGAGGGGATACGAGAAAAATGCTGTTTGGACACCGGGGAGCAAACCAGCCTGTATTCGATGTGACGGGAAACCGTGTATTCATGTCATCACAAAATCATAGCTATGCGGTTGATCAAGATAGTATCGAGCATACAGGTTTGAAAATACGGTTCCTTAATAAAAATGACCAGTCCATCGAGGGGCTTTACCATGAAAAACTGCCGCTGATTACCGTTCAATTTCATCCAGAAGCAAGTCCGGGACCTGAAGATAGCATCTTCATATTCGAAGAATTCATCAATACAGTCAAATACAGAAAGCGGAGAGAAGTCAGCTATGCCTAAGGATACAAGTATTAAATCAATATTGGTCATTGGATCTGGCCCCATTATCATCGGCCAGGCAGCAGAATTTGATTATGCAGGAACACAGGCCTGCATCGCTCTGAAAGAGGAAGGCTACCGTGTCATACTTGTCAACAATAACCCTGCCACCGTCATGACGGATCATGTGTTTGCCGACGCAGTCTATTTTGAGCCGATGACAGTGGAAAGTGTAGAAAATATCATCAAAAAAGAAAGGCCAGATGGCATTCTCGGCACACTGGGCGGCCAGGCAGGACTAAATCTGGTTTTTAAGCTGAGTGAACAAGGAATCCTCGAAAAATACCGTGTGAAAGTACTTGGTACTTCAGTGTCGAGCATCAAGCAGGGGGAGGACAGGGAAGCATTCCGAAGCCTGATGCATAAGCTGAATGAGCCTGTGCCGGAAAGCGAAATCGTACAAATGGTGGAAGAAGCGGCTGCTTTTGCAGAAAGAATCGGTTTTCCGCTGATTGTCCGTCCAGCCTATACACTTGGCGGCACAGGAGGCGGAATTGCCGATGATATGGATGAATTACTGGCGCTTGTTTCCGGGGGATTGAATGAGAGCCCAATCAACCAATGCCTGGTGGAAAGAAGCATTGCCGGCTTCAAAGAAATTGAATATGAAATGATGCGTGATTCAGCTGGAACTTGTATCGCCATTTGTAATATGGAAAATATCGATCCAGTGGGAATCCATACAGGTGACTCGATCGTCGTTGCACCTTCCCAAACGCTGACTGACCGTGAGTATCAAATGCTCAGGACTTCGGCGGTTAAAATTATTTCGGCTTTAGGAATTGTCGGAGGCTGCAATATCCAGTTTGCCCTCGATCCTGAAAGCAAGAAATACTACTTGATTGAAGTGAATCCGCGTGTAAGCCGGTCTTCAGCGCTCGCATCCAAAGCGACAGGTTACCCGATTGCCCGTATGGCAGCAAAGCTGGCCGTTGGATATAACCTGGCAGAGATCAAGAACCCGGTAACGGGAAATACATTCGCCAGCTATGAGCCGGCGCTCGATTATGTAGTAGTGAAAATCCCGAAATGGCCGTTCGAACAATTCCCTCACATTGACCGGACACTGGGGACGCAAATGAAGGCAACCGGGGAAGCGATGGCGATTGACAGAAACTTTGAGCGTGCATTCATCAAAGCCGTCAGGTCCCTTAACATCAAAACCTTGGACTTGAAGCTGCCTGCTATTGCGGATCTTTCCGTTGAAGAGTTATACACCCTTGCAGACAATCAGACAGACCAGCGGATATTTGCTTTGCTGGAACTGCTGCGCAAAGGCGAGAGGATGATGGCTCTCCATGAAAGAACCAAAATAGATCTGTTCTTCCTATCTAAATTCAAATCATTGATTGAAATGGAGAAGGAAATTGAAGGATACAATATCGAAATCATTACACCATCTGAACTAAGAATTTTAAAAGAAAAAGGTTTTAGCGATGCCTATCTGGCAACAGTTTGGAAGGTTGCGGAGAAAGCTGTCAGGGAACTGCGAAGAGAGCAAGGTATAGTGCCTGCATATAAGATGGTCGATACATGTGCTGCTGAATTTGAATCAGCATCCAATTATTTTTATTCGAGCTATTTTGGAGAAAATGAGGCGATGGCTAAAAGCGGAAAGCGGAAGGTCCTCGTCATCGGAAGCGGCCCAATCAGCATCGGTCAGGGAATTGAGTTTGATTATTGCTCAGTTCACGGCGTCTTTGCCCTTAAGGAAGAAGAAATCGAAACGATCATGATCAATAACAATCCCGAAACAGTCAGCACAGATTTTGCGATTTCCGACAGGCTGTATTTTGAGCCATTGGCATTGGAAGATATCTTGAATGTGATTGAGCTTGAAGGAATTGATGAAGTCATTGTTCAGCTCGGCGGACAGACGGCTTTAAATCTTGCCAAAGGGCTTGAAGAAGAAGGAGTACAGCTCCTGGGAACATCCTCCGGGACAATTGATGTATTTGAGGACAGAGATGAATTTTACAAACTGCTTGATAAATTGGAGATTCCGCGTGTAAAAGGAGAGACAGCTGCTGACGAAGAAGAATTGCGGAATGCAGCCGAGCGTCTCGGATACCCAGTAATGATCAGGCCATCTTATGTCATTGGCGGGTTGAATATGGTCATAATTCATAACCAACAGGAGTTGAATAATGTATTGGAAGAAGGAAATATACATTACCCGATTCTTGTTGATCAGTATCTTGAAGCAAGTGAGGCAGAGCTTGACCTTGCGGCGGATGGTGAGCATATCCTGATTCCGGCGATCATCGAGCATATCGAGAAGACAGGAGTCCATTCAGGGGACAGTTTTTGTATGATCCCTGCCCAGAGCTTCCCGCCAAAAATGAAACGGAAAATGGCTGATTATGCCAAGAGGATTGTGAGCAGTTTGAAATATAAGGGGTTAATGAATGTTCAGTTCATTGTGAAAGGTGAGGACGTGTATTTACTGGAAGTCAATCCACGTTCAAGCAGGACCATGCCGATCGTTAGCAAGGTAGCCGGAGTGGATTTAGTGGAAAAAGCGACAAAAATATTGCTTGGGAAATACTTTTTGTCGAAAGACGAAATCAAACTCGATTCTGATGCACCTTTCATCTGTGTCAAACACCCTGTATTTTCGAACTTTGCACTAAAAGGGCTTGACAGCAAAACAGGTCCTCAAATGATATCGACAGGAGAAGGAATCAGTGTAGGAGCCTCTTTTCAAGAAGCCATAAATAAAAGTTTTCATTCCTTAAATGGAAAGAGTGTCAACGGTACCATTGCCATTGCTGATAAGAAGGTTTTATCGGAAGTGGAAAACAAATTCCCTTCTTTACAGCTTGTGGATATTGACCATGTAACTGAAGATAACTTAATCGCTGCCTTGTATTGCCCCGGGACTTTGAAAGAGGATATCGCTCTAAGGGAGTGGGCAGTAAAGAACAGAAAAATCGTCTTGACCCAAAAGGAAACATTATATGCTTTTTTAGAAAGCCAATCCATGCAATCCTGGAATGTAAAATCCCTAGGAGAATGGCTGACAGAAAAAAATGAGGAAGTGATTGTAAGATGACAGCACTGCAACAGCTTGATACCAATCTAAAAGGCAAAGATTTATTAACTCTTGCCCATATAGAAAAACATGAGATTCTGGCATTGCTGGAAAAGGCAATGATCCTCAAAGAAAAAACGCTCAAAAAACAATTTGACCAGCCTTTAAAAGGGAAAATCCTTGGAATGATTTTTGATAAATCCTCGACTCGGACCCGGGTTTCATTCGAAGTAGGCATGATTCAGCTTGGAGGCAGCGCTCTATATTTAAATGGCAATGATCTTCAGCTGGGGAGAGGCGAATCGCTAAGCGATACAGCCCAGGTTCTTTCACAATACCTGGATGGCATCATGATCAGGACGTTTTCACATAAATCGGTGGAGGAGCTGGCACAGCATGCCGATATACCGGTCATTAACGGATTGACCGATTTATATCACCCATGCCAGGCGCTGGCCGATCTGATGACGATATACGAAAAGAAGGGTAAGCTGGAAGGACTCAAGCTGGCATATATCGGGGATGGCAACAATGTCGCACATTCCCTGATGATCGCCTGCACAAAAGTGGGTCTCGACATATCGCTTGCATGTCCAAATGGATATTACCCTGATTCGCAAATTATATCCCTTTGTGAGAGCTTTGCAGCAAAGAGTGGTGCAAAACTCGTCATTACTGAATCGCCATCAGAAGCTGTTGCTGAAGCAGATGTCATCTATACAGATGTCTGGACGAGCATGGGACAGGAAGGCGAAAACGAAAAAAGAATGAAGGACTTTCAAGATTTTCAGGTTAATGCTGAATTGCTGACGGCAGCAAATGATGATTACCTTTTCATGCACTGCCTTCCCGCACATCGAGGAGAAGAAGTAGCCGCAGATATCATTGATGGTCAGCACTCAGTCATTTTTGAGCAGGCAGGAAATCGACTTCACGCCCAAAAAGCTTTGCTGGTGGAGATTTTGAAGGACTAGATACAAATAAAACCGGCTAAATGTTAGCCGGTTTTTTACCTTAATTAAGAGAAAAGGATCACTGCTGTGCCAGCAATGAAGCAATAAATCGCAAAATACTTCAGATTTCCCTGGGCCATGATATTCATGAACCATTTTAATGAAAAGTAAGAGGCGATTAGTGAAGCAATAAATGCAAATACATACGGTAATGCCAGATCCTTAAGAAATGGGTCTTGTAAAATGTCCGAAAATCCAAGGATCATGCCGCCGACACTGACAGGAATATATAACAGGAAGGAATATCTTAAGGCTGTTTCCTGTTTCATGCCAAGCGCCATTGCGGCAACAATCGTAGCACCCGAACGGCTGATTCCTGGTATGAGGGCTACAGCCTGGGCAAGACCAACAATAATCGCATCCCTAAAACTTAAATCACCGTCACTTTTGCGCCCCCGCAAATTCCGAATCATCCAAAGTGCAAAGCCAGTCACCAATAATGTAATGCCGACAGTTTTTATTGAAGCTAAATTTCCCTCGATAAAGTCGCCAAAAAGGATGCCGATGACTCCTGCAGGAATCGTTCCGACAATCAGGTAGATAATGAACATAAAGTCAGACTTCGCTTCAGGATCTTTATCCTTAAGATATGCAAGTCCATTGACAATTAATCGCCAGATATCTTCCCGATAAATGAATAATACCGCAAATAATGAAGCTGTGTTCACCAAAAGGGCAAAGCTCATGCCCCTGATTTCAAGCCCGAAAAAATGCTCGGCAATTTCAAGGTGGCCGCTTGAAGACACGGGTATTGGCTCTGTAATTCCCTGGAATAAACCTAAAAGTATGTATTTGATCAAATCAAAGAAATTCTCCATAATGATTTCTAATCCTCCATGTTTTTTTAACCCATACAAACTAATGTACAGCATATCCCTTTTTTTTAAAAGGATAAAATAAGCATTAATACTTTGGTTGAGAAAGTAAATAATATTACAGCCGGAATACTTATGAAGGAGGAAGGCAAATGGGTCAGAGTCATCAGTTCCGTGCCGGACAAAAGGCACCTAATAATGGTATTTACATTGAAATCGGCGAAACAGGCAGCAATGTCAACAACCCGCAAAAAATCAAGCTGAAAGCTGGGGATCGCTTTCCTGAAAACTCCAACCATAATCGCCACTGGACATACATGCCAAAATTTAAATAAAAGCAGTAAAGCCATCCAGTGCGGATGGCTTTACTTTATGGAAAATTTTATTATAATGAAATAAAGGTCAAAAAAGGTCAAAGGAGTGATTGGGTTGGATTTAAATAGAATGACGGAAAGCTTACAGCAGGCATTTGTATCAGCCCAGACCCTGGCTGTTCAACATAATCACCAGGAAGTGGACGATACCCATCTGTTGCTCTCCATACTTGGACAAGACGGTAACCTGGCCGCTACCCTATTGACGGGCTTAGGAATGAATCTGGAAAATTATAAAGAAGTCTTAAATAATTCCCTTGCAAAAAAACCACAAGTTTCAGGAAGCGGCGTCGAACAGGGGAAATTATATATTACCTCGACACTGCAAAAGGTTTTGGCACAAGGCGAAAAGGAAATGAAACAGTTTGAGGACGAATATCTGTCGGTAGAACATGTTATCCTGGCAGCACTCGAAACTGCAGGTTCCGAGGCTGGATCTGCCTTGAGGAATTCAGGCATAACGAGGGCAAAACTGCTGGCAAGAATCAAAGAGGTTAGGGGGAATCAGAGAGTGACTTCACAAAACCCAGAGGCGACTTACGAAGTTTTAAAAAAATATGGACGTGACCTAGTTGAGGAAGTCCGCTCAGGTAAGGTTGACCCGGTAATCGGCCGGGATAGTGAAATACGAAATGTAATCCGTATCCTATCAAGGAAAACAAAAAACAATCCAGTCCTGATCGGGGAACCTGGGGTCGGCAAGACTGCTATAGTGGAAGGTTTGGCACAAAGGATCGTGCGTAAAGATGTTCCAGAGGGCTTGAAGGATAAGACGGTATTTGCACTTGATATGAGTGCGCTGATTGCTGGTGCGAAGTTCCGCGGCGAATTCGAAGAGAGATTGAAAGCCGTTTTGAATGAAGTGAAAAAAAGTGAAGGGAAAATCCTTCTGTTCATCGATGAACTCCATACAATCGTAGGGGCTGGGAAGACAGAGGGCGCTATGGATGCAGGGAATATGCTGAAGCCTATGCTTGCCCGCGGGGAACTTCATTGCATCGGCGCGACAACTCTCGATGAGCATCGTAAATACATTGAAAAAGACCCCGCATTGGAACGCAGATTCCAGCAGGTACTGGTACAGGAACCGGACGTAGAAGATACAGTTTCAATTTTAAGGGGATTGAAAGAAAGGTTCGAAATCCACCATGGAGTGAATATCCATGACCGTGCACTGGTTGCTGCTGCCACATTATCTGATCGGTATATAACGGACAGATTCCTGCCTGATAAGGCGATTGACCTTGTTGATGAGGCGTGTGCACTAATCCGTACGGAAATTGATTCAATGCCCTCTGAACTTGATGAGGTAACCAGAAGGGTCATGCAGCTGGAAATCGAAGAAGCTGCATTGACAAAGGAAAAAGATGATGCCAGCCGGGAACGCCTTGAAATTCTTCGTAAGGAACTCGCGAATTTAAGGGAAAAAGCGAATGGGATGAAGGCAAGGTGGCAGCAGGAAAAAGAGGGAATCCAAAAGGTTCAGGAAAAACGTGAAATGTTGGAAAAACTGCGCCGTGAACTGGAAAAAGCAGAAAATGATTATGATTTGAACAAGGCGGCTGAATTAAGGCATGGCCGTATTCCTTCGCTGGAAAAAGAGCTGAAAGAGCTTGAATTGGAGGTTAGCAAGAATGAAGATGACAGGCTTCTTCGTGAGGAAGTAACCGAAGAAGAAATTGCCGGTATCGTTTCACGCTGGACGGGCATTCCAGTAATGAAACTGGTTGAGGGGGAACGGGAGAAGCTTCTCAAGCTTGAGAGCATCCTGCATGAACGAGTTGTAGGGCAGGATGAAGCGGTATCTCTCGTTGCCGATGCAGTCCTAAGGGCAAGAGCAGGAATCAAGGATCCAAACAGGCCGATTGGTTCATTCATTTTCCTTGGCCCTACAGGGGTTGGTAAAACGGAGTTGGCGAAGACGCTGGCACAATCCTTGTTTGACAGTGAAGAGCATATCATCCGAATCGATATGTCCGAGTATATGGAAAAGCATGCTGTTTCAAGGTTGATTGGAGCCCCTCCAGGATATGTCGGGTATGAAGAAGGAGGACAGTTGACAGAGGCTGTCAGAAGGAATCCATATTCTGTCATCCTTCTCGATGAAGTGGAGAAGGCGCATCCTGAAGTATTCAATATCCTCCTGCAAATGCTGGATGATGGCAGGGTAACCGATTCGCAGGGAAGAACTGTCGACTTTAAGAACACGGTAATCATCATGACATCCAATATCGGTTCACACCATCTGCTTGAGCGGCAGGACGGTGCCGAGGAAATCTCTTCTGAAACAAGGGACCTGGTCATGTCCCAGCTGCGCAGCCATTTCCGTCCTGAATTCCTGAATCGTGTCGATGAAATCATTTTGTTCAAGCCGCTTGCATTGAAAGAAATCAAAATGATCGTCGGAAAGTTGGTTTCAACTCTGCAGGGAAGACTGGCAGATCAGCAAATCCAGCTTGATATCACGGATGAAGCCAAAGAGTTTTTAGCAGAACATGGTTTCGATCCTGTCTATGGTGCCAGACCGTTGAAGCGATTCATCCAGAGAAGCGTGGAAACCAAACTTGCAAAAGAAATTATCGCTGGCAGGATAAAAGAGAAAAGTAAGGTGGAAATTGGAATTGAAAATGGGGATATTGAGTTGCGAGTTGAATAACAAAGAAAAAAGTCATCCAGCTGGATGACTTTTTTATGTACTTTAATTAATGACCGTGCTTCTCTTCGGAACCGCCAGGAAGGACTGCAGGAATCACGAGGATGATTATGGTTGCCAAAACAGCCAGGATCGTGCTTTGAGCCAGGTCCAATCCAACGCCAATCATTGCGCCGGCTACATAATTCAGCATTAGAACAAGAAGGAATGTCCAGAATAAAGTCCAGAAATATTTCACGATTTTCACCTCTTACATTATTAAATCTTTTATCATCTTACCACAAGCCATCTAAATTATAAATAATATTTAAATAAAATGAAAAGCGTTTTCATGTAATCAATCGATTTTCCCGTCTGTAGGAATTATTATAGAGATGTAGATAAAATTTCAGGCCATTTGATATGTTTGGCAAATCAAAAAGTCATTTATGAAGATTCTAAGGTTTAATGAGAAAAATGGGCAAACTCCCGTTCATTTCCTGATAAATAACATACAGTAATATGAATAATCTATAGGGAAGGGGTTGGTATGGTGGAGAGCCGGAACTTTAAACTGGATACCGAATGGAACGTGATACATTATCCTGAAAGACCAAATGGTTTCGGTATCCTGGCAATTGGAGACGAAAGACATTTTGTAAATGGAAAAAGCAGTTTTTGGACACAGAATGAAGGTAAACGTTCAATGCTGAACATTTGGAAAAATGAAGGATATACTGTTTTTTATTCAAATTTATACGGCAGGCATTGGGGAAGTGAGAAGGCTGTCGACCTGGCGAAAAGATTGTGCACTCATATTGTCCGCAATGAAATTTTGAACCCATACTTCCATATCGTTGCTGAAGGGATGGGGGCACTCGTCGCATTGAAACTATTAGCCGACAGCGATAATAAAATCAGATCACTGGTTCTGATCAATCCAATCCTCTCATTAACTGCCCATCTGGAACAGGAAAAAGAGAACAAGTTTTTTTATAAAAAGCTTATAGGAGAACTGGAAACGGCGTACGAAACCGGTATCAAGAATCTTCATCAGCGACTTCATGATGAGGATGCAGGTTCCGAAAGCTTCAATAAAGAAACACCGGTAAAAATCATTCATGTTTTGTCTGGGAACAGAGCATATAAACAATCGAATGTCATTAAGCATTTATCAGTTGAATGGGAAAAAGACAGTTTGCCGATTACCATAAGTTACGTGCTGCCCGAAAAAAAACTGCAGATAGGATTCCAAATCGTCCAATTTCTGTCCAAACATGAGCAGGTCCTATAACTCCTTGCAAATATTTTCAATATTAGATTCATAGGATACAAGAGAGTAATTGCAAGGAGGAATTTACATGGAAAGGGCAACTATTGTTGGGGTATACGATTTTATAGGCTATAGTCTTTGTCGGCATTTGCTCGATATGGGCATTGAAGTGGCGGGAATCCATCCTATCGGTGAAAAAGAGAACGATTATACAGAAGAGAAGTGTTTGGAAATTGGCAGGAATGCAAACTTCTCAGAAATCAGTTCATTAGAGTGGCAGACGGATGAAGCTTTTGATTACTTATTTGTTACTCTGTTTGAAGTATTCCTCCAACAGGAGCGCACAGCAGATTATCTGGAGACAATTTTACCTAAACTTGAGTCACGGCAATATAATAACCAGCGGACAGTTTTGCTCCTTCCTGCATATTTGGCGCATGAAAATGTGAAGCTGAATAAGACTGATTTAGGATTGGACCTGTTTATCAACAGTGTAAAGTCTTCAGTCCTGATAATCTATCTGCCGACTATTTTTGGGCCATGGCAGCCTGAGAAGTGTTTTTTCCAGAAAGCGATGAATCATGCCTCAAATCAAAGAGGAGAAATCCTCGAAATCGATCCTTGGGAGTGGACAGAGGATTGTTTGTATATTGATGATGCTGTTAACTTGATTAGGAAAATGGCTGAATCCGGGGAACAAGGGCAGTTTATACTGTCAAGCGGACAACCTGACAGATGGGAAGAGTGTGCCAGGGAACTGCTTGGACAGGACCCAGCAGTTCCTGATAGCCGGTTTGCAAAATCAAAGGTAAAAGGGGCCGTCAAGGTCAAAAAAGTGAAAAAAAACGAAGAAGTCAGCAAAGGGTTGAGGAAACAAAGGGAGCAATATTACCGGATACACGACAGCAGAGTCTGAAGGGATTTTCCATAAATCACTTTTCAAACGATACTCCACAGAGTAAAATGGTAAAAGATTCTTTTACTCGGTTCCATTTTAATAAAGCGAACACTGCTGGATCATATAGTATAAGAACAGTGGCGCATAAAGGAGATGCATCGGATGCTGAAACGTTTCGGGCTGATATTGTTAAGCCTTCTTTTGCTTGGAGGATGCGGACAACCTATTGCATCCGGGAAGGTAGAGAAAGTCGGCCTGCTGGTGCCTGAAACTATTGATGATCAGGTGTGGGGGACAAAGGGATATCGCGGTCTTCTGCAAATCCAGACCCGTCTGGGTGTTGATGTTTTTTTCAAGGAAGGTATGGATTCCCAAGAAGCTGTAGAGGAAGCTGTCAAGGAGTTCGACCGTAAAGGTGTGAACCTGATCTATGGCCATGGCAATGAGTACGCTGCCTTTTTCAATAAGATATCTGAAGAATATCCAGATATCCATTTCATCAGTTTTAATGGAGATGCCCGAAAGAAGAACACGACAAGTCTGAACTTTGAGGGATATGCTATGGGATTCTTTGGAGGTATGGTCGCGAGCCATATGTCTGAAACTGGCAAGGTCGGTATCATTGCAGCTTATGAATGGCAGCCTGAAGTCGAAGGATTTTATGATGGGGCCATTTTTGAAAATAAGAATATGAAGGTCAACATCCGTTATGTTGGCCACTGGGATGACCAAAAGAAAGCGCTGGAAGTTCTTGACGAAGTTTTGGACGAGGGAGCGGATGTTATTTATCCTGCCGGAGATGGGTATAATGTTCCCGTTATCGAAAAAGTGAAGGACAGCGGCTTTTATGTGATTGGCTATATTTCTGACCAGTCCGATTTCGGCGAGTCGACGGTTCTGACGAGTACTGTCCAGCATGTTGACGACTTGTATGAATTAACGGCTGAGAAGTACAATAACGGCAATCTTGAATCTGGCAATTTATCATTCGACTTTCAAGACGGTGTGATTACCCTTGGCAAATTCAGCCCTGATGTCGATTCAGAGTACCGCAAAAAGTTAAATACTTATATCAATACTTATAAAAACACTGGCAAATTACCTAATCAATGATTTGACACTATAGGAGGCAAAGAACATGCAAAATAATGACAAAACAATGGAATTCATGCAAATCGCCATGAAGTACCTGCCAGAAGCCCAGCAAAAACTGCAAGAAGCAGGCATCGAGCTGACAATGGACAATCTGCAGCCATTTTTCACCCTGTTCACAAAAGTAATGAACGAAGCATATGAACTGGGGAAAGCAGACGCTGCACAGGAATAGATAAAAATAAAAGCTGAGGCATGCCTCAGCTTTTATTTTTATCAATGATCTGGTTAAAAAAAGGCTTTACTTTGCCCAAAAGGGGCTTTAGTTCCCTGGCTGATGTGATCAATGTATCAACATGGTACATCACTTCATCTAAATCAATTTGATCAAGGTACTTGCTTAAAGGGGAAGAAGGCTCTGCTGGTTGGTCATTGCTTTCGGCTATGTTCCTCTGACCTCCAAACATGATGTGGTCGAAATGATCGAATTCCTGTCCTTTCTCATCGCCGACTTCTTCTTCACTTCTCCTGAGCTTGAAACCAAACAGGTCTCTAGCTCTTTCATCCTCCATTTTCATTCCCACCTTTCTCTATCTCTTTTTACATCAATATAGTGCAAACTGGCGGCTGGCACTTGTCAGTTTTCAGACGTAATGTCCTCACTGTCAGTCTATGAAGAATCTGGTCATATGGACTGGGTCAATAGTGGAATTCTTATTTTTCAGTTGCAGCAGGGGAGGATTATCTGCTAAAATTAGTACCAAGTCATAATAATTGATAACAATAAATTGTGCTAAATAGACAGAATCCAAAAGATAAAGGAGATGGATCCCATGAATGCAGGGATAATTGGGGTTGGGCGGTACTTGCCTGAAAATATAGTAACGAACCTTGATCTGGAAAAGAAAATGGACACTTCGGATGAGTGGATCCGCACAAGGACGGGGATTGAAGAAAGAAGAATTGCAAATGATGATATGGATACATCACATTTAGCCTATCGTGCTGCAGCAGAAGCCATCAAAAATGCTGGTATTTCTGCTGAAGAACTAGACTTGATCCTGGTAGCTACAGTTACGCCGGATCAGCCTTTCCCAACGGTGTCATGCATGCTCCAGGAACAGCTTGGTGCGAAAAAGGCTGCAGCAATGGACTTGAGTGCCGCATGCGCCGGATTCATGTATGGGATGGTAACCGGAAAGCAGTTTATCGAAGCAGGTACGTATAAGTACGTGTTAATAGTTGGTGTGGAGAAACTATCCAAGATCACTGACTGGAATGATCGGAATACAGCTGTACTTTTTGGTGATGGTGCCGGTGCTGTAGTGATGGGGCCAGTGTCAGACGGTAAAGGAGTACTTTCGTTTGAATTGGGTTCTGACGGAACCGGCGGAAAGTATCTGTATCAGGACGACTATATTGTGATGAACGGCCGGGAAGTTTTCAAGTTTGCGGTAAGGCAAATGGGTGAGAGCAGCATCAATGTACTTGAAAAAGCCGGCCTTTCAAAAGAAGATGTAGATTTCCTGATTCCCCACCAGGCAAATATCAGGATCATGGAGTCTGCACGCCAGCGTCTTGAGCTTCCTATTGAAAAAATGTCAAAAACAGTCCATAAGTACGGAAATACATCTGCCGCTTCAATCCCGATTTCGCTTTTTGAAGAACTAGAAGCTGGAAAAATCAAGGATGGCGATGTAGTCGTAATGGTAGGCTTTGGCGGGGGATTGACCTGGGGCGCGATTGCCATGCGATGGGGTAGATAATTAAAATAACTTCAATCAAAATAAGAGATCAGATAAAGGAGATGCAATAAATGATGGAGAAACGCAGAGTCGTAGTTACTGGAATCGGGGCTGTCACGCCCCTCGGCAATGATGCAGAAACTACCTGGAAAAATATTGTGGAAGGTGTATCGGGAATCGGCCCGGTCACAAGGCTAAATGCCGATGATTTTCCGGCAAAGGTCGCAGCAGAAGTAAAAGAATTCAATGTTGAAAACTTTATAGACCGGAAAGATGCAAGGAAAATGGATCGCTTCACACATTATGCTGTTGCCGCATCCCTGATGGCTGTAAAAGATGCCGAGCTGGAAATTACCGATGAGAATGCGCCGCGAGTTGGTGTATGGATCGGATCGGGAATCGGCGGGATGGAGACATTCGAGCAGCAGCATGAAACATTCATGAATAGAGGGTACCGCAGGGTCAGCCCCTTCTTCGTGCCAATGATGATTCCTGACATGGCAACAGGACAGGTATCGATCACTCTTGGTGCAAGAGGCTTTAACTCATGTACAGTGACAGCGTGTGCGACGGGGACAAACTCAATCGGTGATGCTTTTAAGGTCATCCAGCGCGGTGATGCTGATGTTATGGTAACAGGCGGGGCAGAAGCACCAATAACAAAAATGTCTTTTGCAGGATTCTGTGCAAATACTGCCTTATCGACCAATCATGACCCAGAGAAAGCAAGCAGACCATTCGATAAAAACCGTGATGGCTTCGTGATGGGTGAAGGCGCTGGAATTGTCGTTCTTGAGGAATTAGAACACGCATTGGCCCGCGGAGCAAAAATCTATGCCGAAATCGTCGGCTATGGCGCAACTGGAGACGCATACCATATCACCGCACCCGCTCCAGAAGGTGAAGGCGGGGCAAGAGCGATGAAAATGGCCCTTGATGATGCAGGGCTTGCACCAGAAGAAGTTGGTTATATCAATGCACATGGAACAAGCACCGAGTATAACGATAAATATGAAACAATGGCGATCAAGACAGTCTTTGGCGAACAGGCATACAAGCTGGCAGTCAGTTCAACAAAATCGATGACAGGCCACTTGCTTGGAGCAGCAGGAGGAATTGAGGCAATCTTCACCGTACTTGCATTGAAAGAAGGAATTTTGCCTCCAACAATCAATCTTGAAAATCCAGATCCTGAATGTGATCTTGATTATGTTCCAAACGAAGCACGCAGCCAGCAAGTAAACGCAGCAATCAGCAATTCGCTCGGTTTTGGCGGCCATAATGCTACAATTGCTTTCAGAAAATACGAAGCTTAATGATATCGGTAAAAGTCCTTCGTAATAGAAGCAGGAACCCTTTCGGCAGGGTTTCTGCTTTTTTTGTCGATGAATCCTTTCCGTACCTCCTATGCCCATGAGAATTCCATTTAGGGGCTAATTACACTCTTATAAAACTTCTTCCCCTCATACTAGAATTTGCCTCAATACTCTTTAGTTTCATGAAGAAAGCAGCATTGCTATCAAAAGATCCTTTCAAAAAAAGTAATGAAAGTGTAATAAAAGTACCATGTTCCTAATAATTAATAATTATCAGAATGTTTTATTCAGGCCGATAGTGTCTTCTTTTACTATTAATTTCTTGGGATGGGCGGTGTGCAAGAAACGTGACAGCCTTATTGGAGCTAAAGAACCTAAAAACCTATTTTAAAAGAAAAAAGACAGTGATTCCTGCTGTGGACGGAGTGGACCTTGTCATCAATAAAGGGGAAACTGTCGCTTTGGTGGGAGAATCGGGATCCGGCAAAAGCATTACATCTCTATCAATCATGCGATTGATTCCTAGCCCGCCCGGGGAAATTGTGGACGGGCAGATCCATTTTGATGGGCGGGACCTTGTGATGGCCACAGAGGACGAAATGTGCAAAATCCGAGGCAATGACATTTCGATGATTTTTCAGGAACCGATGACTTCACTGAATCCTGTGCTTACCATCGGTGAACAAATAACCGAAGTCCTGACATACCATCAGGGATTGAATCAGGCAATGGCGAAGCAAAAAGCCATCGAGATGCTGGAACTCGTTGGCTTTTCACGAGCGAAGGAAATTATCAATGATTATCCCCACCGGCTTTCGGGAGGAATGCGCCAGCGGGTGATGATTGCGATGGCCATGAGCTGCAACCCAAAGCTTTTGATTGCGGATGAGCCAACTACAGCTTTGGACGTGACAATCCAGGCGCAGATCCTGGATCTGATGAAGGATTTGAGCACAAAATTCAATACCTCGATCCTGATCATTACCCATGACCTTGGAGTGGTTTCCGAAGTCGCAGACCGGGTTGTCGTCATGTACGCGGGCCAGGTTGTGGAGCAAGCAATCGTGGAGGACCTGTTTGAAAATCCACTGCATCCTTACACTGAGGGCCTGATGGGTTCCATCCCGTCGGTAGACGAGGACCATGCCCGGCTTGTGTCAATAGAAGGAAATGTACCTTCACCCGAGAATCTGCCAAAAGGCTGCCGTTTTGCTCCTCGATGCCCACATGCCTTTGACCGCTGTTTCAGTGAAATGCCAAGTCTTGTGAGGAAATATAGCACACGGTCTGTAAGGTGCTTTTTACATGAAAGCAAGGAGGTGGAGAAATGATTGCAGCCAAGGAATCACTGGAAAACAAATCAAAACAAGATAGCTCCGAAACCTTGCTTGAATTACAAGATTTAAAAAAGCACTTTCCTATTAAAGCAGGACTATTCCAAAAGACAGTTGGTCATATTAAAGCGGTTGACGGAATAAATTTGAAGGTGAATAAAGGAGAGACTCTTGGAATTGTAGGAGAATCAGGCTGTGGCAAATCTACTGTCGGCAGGACGATTATAAGGCTCTATGAACCTACCAATGGAAAAATCATTTTCAACGGCAAGGATATCTCCCATCTTTCGGAGAGTGACCTGAGAAGGGATGTACGCAAAAATATACAAATGATCTTCCAGGATCCATTCGCTTCGCTTAATCCGAGAAAAACATTGAGATCAATCATCAGGGAGCCTCTTGATACCCATCAATTGTATAAGAGCAAAGAGAGGGACATTCATGTTGAGAGCTTATTGGAAAAGGTAGGACTAAATGCTTCGTTTATCAATCGTTATCCCCATGAATTTTCCGGGGGGCAGCGCCAGAGAATTGGAATAGCCCGAACACTGGCATTGAACCCGGAATTGATTATAGCCGATGAAGCTGTTTCTGCCCTGGATGTTTCCATTCAGGCACAAATCATTAATCTGATGGAAGACCTTCAGGAGGAATTTGGGCTTACTTATATTTTTATCTCCCATGACCTAAGTGTTGTCAGACATATTAGTGACAGAGTTGGTGTCATGTATCTAGGAAAAATGATGGAACTCGCTGCAAAAAAAGACCTGTATGCAGAACCGCTGCATCCATATACACAGGCACTCTTGTCAGCTGTTCCGGTTCCTAGAAAGAAAGGTGTCATGAAACGTGAGCGCATCATCTTGAAAGGCGAGCTTCCGAGTCCATCGAATCCGCCCAAAGGGTGTGTATTCCATACAAGGTGTCCAGCTGCATTTGACCTTTGCAGACAAGTGGATCCTGAATTCAAAGAAGTCAAGAACAACCATTTTGTTGCCTGCCATCTATATACATAGGGCAGCTGCAGAAACTGAAGGGGGGAGATAGGTATACCTTTCTGCTTATCTAGAAAATCAGTAAAAATTTAAGGGGGAAATGATGTGAAATTAAGAAAAGCTTCATGGTTATTAATCAGTCTTACCCTGATCCTGTCGATTTTCCTGACTGCGTGTACAGGAAATTCAGCTGAGGATCCTAAAGAAACTCCTGGAGATGATGGCAAGAAAGAAGAGGAAGCTTCAGGACCGCAGCAGGGCGGGGATTTGATCATTGGTTCCACTGGTGCGCCTACCGTCTTCAACCCACTTTATTCAACTGATACATCCAGTTCGGACATTGAAGGTTTCATTTATGACAGCCTGGTGTCATCGGATACTGAATTCAATCCGACTATGAGCATGGCAGAGTCGATCGATATCTCTGACGATGGCCTGACCTTTACAGCGAAATTGAAAAAGGGCATTAAATGGCACGACGGAGAAGAGTTCACTGCTGATGATGTAGTGTTCACGTTCAGCATCCCGAAAAACCCGGATTATAACGGCGAGCGCGGATCAGCTTTCGAATCAATGGAATCCGTCAAAAAAATTGATGATTATACGGTCGAGTTCAAACTGAGCAAGAAAGATGCTTCTTTCTATCCGGTTTCACTGAGCTACTATATCCTGCCAGAACACATCCTGAAAGATGTACCGGTTGCCGAACTTGGTGAGCATGAATTCAATACGAAAAGTCCAATTGGTACTGGTCCATTCAAATTCGTTGAATGGAAAGACGGAGAGTATGTAAAGGTTGAAGCCTTCGATGATTACTTCAAAGGCCGTCCATACCTTGATACGCTCACCTATAAAATCGTTCCTGATATGGATGCCATGATCGCGCAAATCCAGGCTGGAGATATTCATTTTGCAGCTGGTGTTCCTGGAACTGATATTGAAACAGTCAAGTCATTCCCTGGTGTGAAGGTTGAGTCAGGCCTTGCTCTTTCCTACACATATCTGGGATACAACCAGAAGAATGATCTGTTCAAAGATAAAAAAGTCCGACAGGCAATTACACACGCAATCGACAGGGAAGCAATCGTAAATTCTGTCATGAACGGTGACGGTAAAGTCGCTGATGTTCCAGAGAGCCCACTTTCATTTGCATACAATGACGATGTTCCGAAATTTGGATATGACGTCGAGAAAGCAAAATCATTACTAGCCGAAGCTGGCTGGAAGGACACAGATGGTGATGGAATCCTCGATAAGGACGGCAAGAAATTCTCTTTCACGGTAAAAACAAACCAGGGTAACAAAGTAAGGGAAGATATTGTCGTGGTTCTACAAGAGCAGCTGAAGGAAGTCGGAATCGAAGCCAAGCCGGAAATTGTTGAATGGAGCGCATTCATCGAGCAAATTTCTGCGCCAAACTGGAATTACGACGCACTTGTACTTGGATGGAGTCTGTCAACATTCCCGGATCAGTATGATATTTTCCACTCTAGCCAGATGAAAGAAGGCTTGAACTTCGTCTGGTACTCAAACCCTGAGGCAGATAAGCTGATGGAAGAAGCGAAGCAAATCCTTGACCAGGATGAGTACAAAGCAGCGTATGCCGAAATTTATAAGATGCTGGCAGAAGACCAGCCATACACATTCCTGTACTATCCAAATGTACACAGGGTCATGCCTGCGAATCTGGAAGGCTATGTATTCCACGCGAAGGATGATTTTTATGAAATCTCCAAGTGGTGGCTGAAAAAATAGGATCAGGATGGGGGGAAGGGAGTGTCCCTTCCCTTTCAGATTTTAAGTGCCGCCAGCTTACCCAAGGCGTTTTCTTCCGCCCAATGAAGTCAAAGAACGACTTCACTGGTCGGCCCTCCGTGGCACACGATGTGCTAGAACCGCCAGTCACAGGACGTGGCGTTTTTAGGCGGGCAGCGCTTGTCGGGGCAGACCAAGGTGCTTGCGCTTTTCATTGTCCAGCTCCAGCGCCTTGCCCCTCGAGTCGCTTCGGTCCGCCCAATGAAGTCAAAGAACGACTTCAGTGGTCGGCCCTCCGTGGCACACGAGGTGCTAGACCCGCCAGCCACAGGACGTGGCGTTTTTAGGCGGGCAGCGCTTGTCGGGGCAGATCAAGGCGCTTGCACTTTTCATTGTCCAGCTCCAGCGCCTTGCCCCTCGAGTCGCTTCGGTCCGCCCAATGAAGTCAAAGAACGACTTCACTGATCGGCCCTCCAGCGCTTGTCGGGGCAGACCAAGGCGCTTGCGCTTTTCTTATAATCTCTTAATTTTTAAAGGAGAATTGCCATGCTATCTTATATCATTCGCCGAATACTGATGGCCATTCCTTTGCTGCTGGGCATTACGATTGTCTCTTTTGCCATCATGAAGCTGGCCCCCGGGGATCCTGCCAGCTTGATGATGGATCCGACCATCAGCCCTGAGGACAAGGCCAGGTTCATGGAAAGATACGGTCTTAATGACCCTATTCATATCCAGTATTTGAAATGGCTGGGAGCCATGCTTCAAGGTGACTTTGGTACTTCACTGATCCGCAAAGGTGTTCCTGTCATAGAAATGATCATGAACAGGATGCCGAATACCATTTTATTAATGGTCGTTTCGACATTGCTGGCATTGTTGATTTCAATTCCATTTGGAGTCATATCGGCAACCAGACCGTATTCAAAGCTCGACTATTCAGTGACCATTACATCATTCCTCGGCGTCGCAACACCAAACTTTTTCCTCGGCTTGATCCTGATCATGGTTTTTGCCGTCCAGAATAATTGGTTCCCGACAGGAGGGGTCGCAACCCTGAATGCTCCTTTCAGTCTATGGGACAGGATCCACCACTTAATCATGCCAGCATTTGTTTTAGCCGCTGCCGATATGGCAGGGCTGACACGTTATACCAGGTCTAGCATGATGGAAGTGATCAAGCAGGATTATATGAGGACTGCGAGAGCAAAGGGCTTCAAGGAAAACAAAGTCATCTATAAACACGGGCTTCGAAATGGCCTGATCCCAGTCATCACCATTTTTGGCCTGATGATTCCTTCCTTCATTGGGGGAGCTGTCATTGTTGAAAAAATCTTTACCTGGCCAGGGATTGGCTTGTTATTCGTGGATTCTGCATTCCAGCGGGATTACCCGGTGATTATGGGGCTCACCGTCATCTCGGCAGTGTTTGTCGTCATTGGGAATTTGATCGCCGATATCCTGTACGCAATTTTTGATCCAAGGATCGAGTATTAAGGGGAGGTAAACATGGCAAATACAAATCTAGCTGGAAATAAATCTGGCAGTCTGGAAATGCACGGTGTCAACACCTCGCATGATACAATGCTTGGGATCATTGTCAGGAAGTTCATGAAAAACAAGCTAGCCATTTTCGGCGGCATTTTCCTGATCGCCATCATAACTGCTGCACTGTTAGCGCCAGTGATCGCCCCGTTTTCACCTTCCAAACAAAACCTGCTGCTAAAACTGCAGGCGCCGAACAGTGAGCACTGGCTTGGGACAGACAGGTTTGGCAGGGATGTTTTTTCAAGACTATTATTTGGAGCCAGGATCTCTTTATTGGTCGGTTTCGCCTCAGTGCTTGGATCGATTACAATCGGAACCTTCCTTGGAGCAGTAGCAGGCTATGTAGGCGGGATTGTTGATGCGATGATCATGAGATTCGTCGATATCATCCTTTCGATTCCATCCATATTCTTATTGATTACATTGGTCACGATCTTCAAGCCGGGAGTAGATAAGCTGATTCTGATCTTCGCGCTATTAGGGTGGACAACTACCGCCCGATTGGTAAGAGGTGAATTCCTTTCGTTAAGGTCGAGAGAGTTTGTACTTGCATCCAAAACAATTGGAACAAAAACGCCTTCAATCATTTTCTCCCATATCCTGCCGAATGCCATGGGACCAATCATCGTCTCGGCCACATTGTCAGTAGGTTATGTTATCCTGGCCGAATCGGGATTGAGCTATTTGGGCCTGGGCATTCAGCCGCCGCATGCAAGCTGGGGGAATATGCTCCAGGACGCACAGAACTTCACAATCCTCTTAAAATCATGGTGGTACCCGCTTGCACCGGGATTAATGATTCTTCTCACTGTCATTTGCTTCAACTTTGTCGGGGATGGACTGAGGGATGCGTTAGATCCGAAGATTAATGAATAGTTTAAGAAAATAAGTACAACTACAATTATTTGCAAGTGTTAGCAGAGCCAGGATTACCCTGGTTTTTTTGTTGGGAAAATTTTCACACCGAAATAGACGAATTCTAGAACAGCTGGCTGTGGTCTTCATAGTATAGCTGTAAAGTTGATTTCTTCGGAGGGAGTAAGATGGGGTAGTCAGGACGGATGAATGGTTGGAAACAGATTTCAACAGGCCTCAGGTTATATGTGAACAACTGCTTGCTTTTTTTGAAGGTGATGCTGATGCGAAAAAAGTATACAGTTATTTAAAGAACTTTGGCATGTACAAGCCGGAGCGAAGGAGCAAAAAGATTTTTGAGGAACTAAAATCAGGAAAATTCTGGTCAGCAACTGAAAAGATTTTTCGTAAATACCAACGGAAATGGAAAGGTCCAGATATTCCGATTTTCATTTTTCCCATGGATGTCTCCAATTCAAGGCTGATGAAAGAAGGCAAAGGGAAGTCTGGCTTGTCTTTTATTGATAAAATGTTTATTTTCCTGACTCCGTTGGAAGACGAAAAAGAACTTGAAGCATTATTTGTTCATGAATATCATCACGTATGCAGGATGCGGGCACAAAAGAAAAGTCCTGCTGATTATACCCTGCTTGATTCAATCATTTTGGAAGGGCTGGCAGAGCATGCGGTCGCCACTTATTGCGGTGAGGAATATACAGGCGATTGGAGCAGGCGATATTCGACAAAAACATTAGCGGGATTTTGGGACGAAGAGATTAAAAAAAAACTGTCACTTACCCGAAATGACCGTGAACATGATCAAATTTTATTCGGGTTGGGGAGCAAACCAAGGCTCCTCGGTTATGCCATGGGCTATGAAATTGTAAAACAATATAAGCAGCTGGGAAATTTTACTGAAAAAGCATCCTTCTATTCTCCTGCAAATGAATTTACAAAGTTGCTAAAATTTTAACATTTAATTTAACTATAAAAAACCCTGTTACTTTAGGGTTTTTTATTAATTTTGAAAAGTAATAAATTTCCCAATTGAAAAATAAGTATTGCAAATGTAATAAAACTGTAATAACATTTTATTAAAATATATCGAATATGCAGAATATTTTATTATTTAAATGTGAGAAGGTGTCCTAATGAGCAACTATTCAATACATAACGAAGCACCTTTGCTAGAGGTCAAGAACCTTGAAACAGCATTTAATATTGATGGTGAGTATTATAACGCTGTAGATAAGGTAAGTTTTGCTGTCAAACCAAGACAGATTGTCGGGGTTGTTGGCGAATCAGGGTGCGGGAAATCGGTAATGAGTCTTTCAGTCATGCAGCTTCTTCCAAAAGGAGTTGGCAAAATCCGCGGCGGCGAAATTGTGTTTGAAGGCGTTCATCTTGAAAAGATGTCAGAAAAAGAAATGAATAAAATCCGCGGCCGTGATATTTCGATGATCTTCCAGGAACCAATGACTTCGATGAATCCAGTTTTCACGATAGGATTCCAGCTGCAGGAAGTCCTGTTCAACCATACAAAAATTTCGAAATCAGAAGCAAGGCAGAAGAGTGTAGCATTATTGAAGAGCGTCGGCATTTCACGCCCGGAAAAGATTGTTGATGAGTATCCGCATCAATTGTCCGGCGGTATGAGACAAAGGGTCATGATCGCCATGGCGATTGCCAACCAGCCTAAGCTTTTGATTGCGGACGAGCCTACTACGGCATTGGATGTAACTGTCCAGGCGCAGATTCTTGACTTGCTCAAAAGCATCCAGGAAGTAAATGATATGTCCGTCATTATGATCACACACGATCTTGGCGTCGTCGCAGAAATGTGTGATGAGGTTATCGTTATGTATGCGGGCAGGATCGTTGAACGTGCAGATGTTGACACACTGTTCTATAACCCTAAGCATCCATACACTGAACTGATGATGGGCGCTATTCCAAAAATGGATGAGGATAAAGAAGAATTAAGCTCAATCAAGGGAATTGTCCCATCACTTAAGAATATGCCTGCAACCGGTTGCCGTTTTGCAAACCGCTGCCCAAAAGCAATGCCAGAGTGTACAAGCATCACTCCACAGCTTGGAGAGGTTGAACAAGGTCATGAAGTGGCGTGCATTCTATATGAAGCAAGTATGCCAAAAGAAGGAGTCAAGGCATAATGAGCAATACAATTATAGTAGAAAAAGAGAATTTGCTGGAAATTAAGAATCTTAAAACCTACTATCCTGTAAAAGGCGGTTTCTTCAGACGTACAATCGGCAACGTCAAGGCAGTCGATAATGTATCATTCGAAATCAAGAAGGGTGAAACACTTGGACTCGTTGGAGAATCAGGCTGCGGCAAATCAACAACAGGAAGGACAATCATCCGCCTGTTGAATGCTACAGAAGGAGAAATCCTTTTTGAAGGAAAGGATATCACCAAACTGAGAGGCAAAACTCTCCAGGCAATCCGCCAGGACATCCAAATGGTTTTCCAAGATCCATATGCTTCGCTGAATCCGATGCAAATGGTGGGCGACATCGTTTCCGAACCAATCAGGAACTTCAAGAATGTCAGCATGAAGGACTTGAAGGATGAGGTAATGGATTTATTGAACAAAGTAGGTCTTCCTGAAGATGCTTATTATAAATACGCCCACGAATTTTCGGGCGGACAAAGACAAAGGATCGGCATTGCCAGAGCGCTTGCGTTAAGACCGAAACTCATCATTGCGGATGAGCCGGTATCAGCCCTGGACGTTTCTGTACAATCCCAGGTTCTCAATCTTTTGAAAGAACTTCAGAAGGAATTTGATCTTACTTTCTTATTTATCGCTCATGACCTTAGTGTCGTTAAACATATGAGTGACCGGATCGGCGTAATGTATCTCGGCAATATGGTTGAAATTGCTGACCGCAACAGCATGTATGCTGAGCCGCTCCACCCATATACACAGGCTTTGATCTCAGCCATTCCAATGCCAGACCCGCGCAGGAAAAAAGAAAGGATCGTCCTTGAGGGGGATGTGCCAAGTCCACTGAACCCGCCGACAGGATGCCCATTCCATCCGCGCTGCCCGGCTGCGATGGCAGAGTGTTCCCAAGTGAAGCCAGCTTTAAAGGAGGTGAAGCCAGGACACCGAGTTGCTTGCCACCTTTACTAGGGCATAATTTTTACAAAAAATAAAAGAAAAACGGGGGGAAAACCATGAAGAAACCATTGCTTTGGCTAGCTATGCTAGTACTGGTTTTATCAACATTCCTTGCTGCGTGCAGCGGAGGAGAAAAAGAAAAGACGACTGCTGATCCGAAAGACGGAGAAAAAGGCACTGCTGAAGAAGGAAAGCCACAGGATGGCGGTACATTGACTTACGCTCTAAGCTCTGAGTTCAAAGGCCTTTTGAACTGGAACTTCTATGATGCTGACGGAGACGATGACATCATCGCATTCTTCGATGATCCATTGATCGACTATGATGAAAACCTTAAGGCTGAGCCAAACATTGCCAGCTGGAAAACTGATGACAATAAAGTTTTCACATTCACATTTGAAAAAGGCGTAAAATGGCACAATGGCGAAGAATTAACAGTTAATGACTGGGTATTCGCTCTTGAAACGATCGCTAAACTTGGTGGAGAACACCAGCGCTGGTCTAACGTTAACACAATCGAAGGTGCTAAGGAATACAACGAAGGCAAGGCTGACAAAATCTCAGGTCTTGAAGTAGTTGATGACTATACTTTGAAAATCACTTTTGACAAAGCTCGCGTAAACAACCTTGAAAATGTTTGGGCTTACCCGCTTTCTCGCAAGGAATTCGAAGGAATCGATCCTAAGGATATGGCTGCTTCTGAGCAGGTCCGCACTAAGCCTGTCGGAACAGGTGCTTACAAAGTGACAAAGGTTATCCCTGGTGAATCAGTAGAGCTTACTCGTAATGAAGACTACTGGAAAGGCAAGCCGCATATCGAAAAAATCATTGTTAAAGTTATCGATACTTCACTTACAACTGGTGAACTTAAGAATGGAACACTTGACATGACTCCATTCCACCCAACCGTTCTTCCAGAAATTGAAGCGCTTGACAATGTTGAAGTAGTAAAATATCCTGGCTTATCTTACTACTATATTGGTTTCAAACTTGGTAAATACGATGGCAAGAAAAACGTAATGGACAAGGATAAGTACGCAAGCAAAGAA
This sequence comes from Cytobacillus oceanisediminis 2691, assembly GCF_007678455.1. Lineage (GTDB taxonomy): Bacteria > Bacillota > Bacilli > Bacillales > Cytobacillaceae > Mesobacillus > Mesobacillus oceanisediminis_A. The sequence continues at coordinate 256,028 of NZ_VEEP01000001.1, forward strand.
TTGCGTCAGGCTATGCTGTTTGCAATTGACCGCCAAGCGTGGACAGATGCATTCTTCAGCGGATTAGGCAAGCCGCTTAACCGTCCAATCCCATCTTCTCACTGGATTGCAGCACCTAACGAAGATATGCCGATCCAATACGAATATGATCCAGAAAAAGCGAAAGAAATCCTTGATAAAGCTGGTTATGTAGATAAGGACGGAGACGGCTTCCGTGAAGATCCAAAGGGCGAGAAGTTCACTGTTAAGTTCTCTCACTACGCAACTGGCAACCCAACTTTCGAAGCACGTGCTAAAGCTATGACTCAGTACTGGGAAGAAGTTGGCTTGAAATCTGAGCTTCAAATGACAGATGTTAACCTTTACTACGATCAACTTGAAAAAGATGACCCAGCTCTAGAAGTATTCTACGGCGGATGGGGAACTGGCGCTGATCCGGATCCACTGCCACTTTGGGGGATTGAATCTGTATGGAACTACCCTCGCTGGGTAAATGACGACGCTCAAAAGCTTCTTGAAGATGCTGTTGACCTAGAAGTTGTAGGAACTGACACTGAGAAGCGTAAGCAGCTATATGCTGACTGGCAGAAGATTTTCAACGAAGAAGTACCAGCACTTCCAATCCTTGAACTAGAAGAAGTTATGGCTGTTTCTAAGCGTGTTCAAGGCGTTAAGTTCGACGTTTCTGGTTCTAACTCACCTCATGAATGGTGGATCAAGCAATAATTATTGAGCACCACCTATTCAGTTAAGGAGAATGCATATGCTTAAGTACAGTTTACGACGCATACTCGGAATGATTCCTATGCTTTTCCTTATCTCCATCGTAGTGTTTTCCCTGGCGAAACTTATGCCAGGGGACTCACTCAGTGGGGAGATCGATCCGAACAACACGGATCCGGCATACATAGAAGAGATGCGCGAGAAGCTGGGTTACAATGACCCAATCCACATTCAGTATTTCACATGGATTTCAAACTTCATGCAGGGTGATTTCGGGAAATCGACCCGCTATAAAATCCCGGCGAGTGAAATCATTGGTGAACGTTTGCCTAACACTATTTTTCTAGGTTTCTCCAGTATTCTAATCACTTATATTCTAGCGTTTATCATGGGTATTTATGCCGGCAGAAAGCCGTATACAATCGGCGACAACGTCATAGGCACCGCAAACTATATAGGGTTGGCACTGCCTTCATTCGTTGCGGGTGTGTTCGCAATCTATTTCTTTTCATTCAACTTAGGCTGGTTCCCTTCGAATGGATCGGTTGATATATCCACGACAGAAGGAACAGCTGCATATTGGTTAAGCAGACTACACCATGTATTTTTACCAGCACTTGTTTTAGGTCTATTGAGTACTGCAAGCTATACGCAATTCCTGCGTAATGACATTATAGAAAACAGCCGTAAGGACTTTGTAAGAACGGCAAGAGCCAAAGGAACACCTGAAAAGAAAATCTACAATCAGCACATCTTACGTAACTCAATCATCCCGCTGATTACCTTCCTTGGATTTGATATCGTAGCACTCGTTGGCGGTGCAATCATCACCGAGACGATCTTCACTTATCCTGGAATAGGTCAATTATTCTTGAACTCTGTCAGTCAAAGAGACTATCCAGTCCTCATGACCTTGACCATGATGTTCTCATTCTTGACTTTGTTTGGAAACCTGGTTGCAGACATACTATATGGAATTGTTGATCCAAGGATCAGGCTGGATTAAGGAGGATGGCTATGGAAGTTTCTACAGCAAAAAATACACAGATAAACCTGAAGCCGGAAAAAGGCTTGTCTCCTTGGGCCATTGCACGCAAGAAGTTCATTAAGAACAAGCTTGCGATGACAAGTCTGATCTTTTTGATCATCGTTACCGTTGTCTCTTTCCTGGCTCCATACATCACTACGATCGATATCACTAAAATCAATATCAGTCAAATGTCCCTTAAGCCATCCGCAGAGCACTGGCTGGGAACGGATAAAAATGGCCGGGACGTTTTCACGAGATTATTGTATGGCGGAAGGGTATCACTTTTAGTCGGAATTAGCTGTACACTATTCGTTATCATCTTTGGAACAATTGTAGGTTCAATCGCTGGATACTTCGGCGGAATCGTGGACAGCATGCTGATGCGTTTTACAGACTTTGTCCTGAACTTCCCATTCCTGGTATTCGTTATCGTATTGGCTACAATTTTCTATGGTAAAATCAATGGTCTTGTTATCCTGATCATGGTTATCAGCTTGCTGAGCTGGGGCGGGGTAGCACGTATTGTCCGAAGCAAGATTTTGGCTGAAAAAGAGAATGAATACATTCTTGCTGCGATTTCCATCGGATGTTCACCATTTAAAGTCATAACAAAGCATCTGCTTCCAAACGTCCTTTCTACCATCATCGTGCAAGCAACAATCTTGTTTGCTTCAATGATTGTCGCAGAAACAGGACTAAGCTTCCTCGGATTTGGTGTTCCATCTGAAATCCCAAGCTGGGGCAACATGCTTGCATTCGCAAATGAACCAGACGTATTACAAGGAAAGCCGTGGATTTGGATCCCGCCAGCCCTTGCCATCACACTGACGATTTTGTCCATCAACTTCGTAGGTGAAGGCCTGAAGGACGCATTGAATCCAAGATCACGCCGTTAAAAAATCTACCATACACAGGTAGATTTTTTATTTTGTTCTATTGTAGGAAGTTGGGTGCGGAACGTGTTCTAAGTTCGGACAAAAAGACGAGCCAGAACGCTTAAAATAGCCGAAACAGCCCCAAGTTCGGACAAAAGAACAAGCCAGGTTGCTTGAAATGTCCGAAGTGGTCCCAAGTTCGGACAAAAGATCAGGCTGGAGTGGCTGAAATGTCCAAAGCAGCCCTAAGTTCGGACAAAACAACAAGCCTTGGTGCATGAAATGTCCGAAGCAGCCCCAAGTTCGGACAAAACAACAAGCCAGGATGCATGAAATGTCCGAACCAGTCCCAAATTCGGACAAAACAACAAGCCAGGATGCATGAAATGTCCGAAGTAACCCCAAGTTCGGACAAAACAACAAGCCAGGATTCGTGAAATGTCCGAAGTAATCCCGTGTTCGGACATAAGACCAGGCTTGAGCACATGAAATGTCCGAAGCAGCCCCAAGTTCGGACAAAACAACAAGCCTGGGTGCATGAAATGTCCGAAGCAGCTCCAAGTTCGGACAAAACAACAAGCCTTGGTGCATGAAATGTCCTAACCCCAAGTTCGGACAAAAGAACAAGCCAGGATGCATGGAATGTCCGAAGCAGCCCCAAGTTCGGACAAAACAGCAAGCTTGGGTGCATGAAATGTCCGAAGCTACCCTAAGTTCGGATAAAACAACAAGCCTGGGTGCATGAAATGTCGGAAGCAGCTCCAAGTTCGGACAAAACAATAAGCCAAGATGCATGAAAAGCCTGAAGCGTTCCCGTGTTCGGACAAAACACTGAGCATGGATGCTCGTAAGTTCACAAGCAGCCCAGGTACAGACATCATTCTCAATTTTAGCCAGTACAATGAATATTCCGACCGTGCCAACCTGTCTCTATAATGAAGGCAGGTTCAAGTACTTTCTTACCGACTTCCTTCATATGTATATATAAAAATGGACAGGCAGGGGTGAGTAGGTTGCATGATCTGAATGTCAATTGTGAAAAGAGCCAATTTGATGATTTTTAGGTTGTTTGTTTTGACGATTGGTTTTGGTTTGGCTGTTTCGGGGGGGATCAGCACAATCGCATATTTGAATATGATTACTGCTGGTCACGGAGTAGATGAATATTTAGCGTTTATATCGCGGAGGGTGGAGTGTTACCTTCTTCCTGCAGGAATTAGCATCATTTGGTTAAGTATATACTGGCCGCATAATCATGAGGAAAATTGATCTTCCTTTTAAGGAATAATTTTACTTAGTGCTGCCCATACTGATGGACAAACAGTTTCTTGAAGTGAGGGGTTATAAATCATGTTGTATCTTCATGATGTCTGGGTAAACTGGTTCGAAGGGGAAGAGAACGGCTATAATGTCTGCCACTTTCATGAGTGGCGCAAGGACGATGGAGTAGAGCTCCTTGACCAGGTGCCGCTGCTGAAAATTGACCATCTGTTATTTAATTACATTGAGAACGATTTATCAGAGTTGCCTCAACAGCTTCTGGATGACATTTACCGCAAGGCATACTTGAGGAAGAACCATGAACGTACGCAGCTTGATTATTGTTTCGTTGTTTCTGATGGAACAGGAATTCTTGCTGTGGACACCATCGGTTACAATATCCCGATTCGCAAAAGCCGCCTGATTCCGAGACAGGAACAGCTAGTTTATGAAATGATTGAAAATCAGGATACGATTCAGTATGGGTTCAATGACCAAACTGCTCTGAAGGATTTCCATATCTTATCGCCATCACCAGATTTAATGAGGGGATTGACCCGGAAGGAAAGACAATTGAAGCAGTTGTTGTTCATGGCGATGGACCAGTTGAACTCTTCAAAAAATGTAGCTGAAGTGCGCTACTGGTTCACTGAATGGAAACCTGAACAATATGAAGTGATTCAACAGCTTTCCTTTGAAGATGTTTGGGAAAGACTATATGATGAGACAAAATTCGGCTGGTCAGGAAAGCATGAGAAGTTCTGTGAAAATATCATAAAAGGCCAGGCATTCTTCGAAAAATTATGGGAGATGGAGCACGGTCCGAAAGTGAATTAGGAGCTGATGTACTCAGCTCTTTTTGTTTTTTACATATAAGACGGTTGAATTGAAAAGGAGCTGGTAAATGCCAGCTCCTTTTCTGATTATTTTCTCTTGCGGCCAAGCCCCATTGCGTTCTCCATTTTTTTGACCATCTTGTTTGCGACCCGGTTAGCTTTATCAGCGCCATTATCAAGAATTTCATCCAGTTCAGGAGAATCGATCAATTCATAGTACTTTTTCTGAATGGGTTCGATTACATCCACGACAACCTTTGCCAGGTCTGCTTTGAAATCTCCGTAACCTTTTCCTTCATATTCCTTCTCAAGATCAGCAACAGATTTGCCGGTCAGAATGGAGTAAATAGAAAGAAGATTGGAAATGCCGGGTTTGTTTTCTTTGTCGTTTTTCACGATTCCTTCTGAATCAGTAACAGCACTTTTGATTTTCTTTTCAATTTGTTTTGGATCATCCAGCATTGAAATAAAAGCTTTATTGTTCGGATCAGACTTACTCATTTTTTTCAATGGATCCTGGAGCGACATTACCCTTGCACCAACTTTTGCTATCCGGACTTCAGGAATGGTGAAGATGTCATTATATTTTTTGTTGAATCGTTCAGCCAGGTCTCTTGTTAGTTCAAGATGCTGTTTTTGGTCTTCTCCGACAGGAACCAGGTCTGTTCCATATAGAAGGATGTCAGCTGCCATTAGAGGCGGGTATGTCAATAGGCCTGCTGAAACTGCTTCTTTACCAGAAGACTTATCCTTGAACTGGGTCATTCTTTCAAGTTCTCCGATATAAGCAACACATTGCATCATCCATCCAGCCTGAGCATGTGCCGGAACCTCTGATTGAATGAAAAGTGTAACCTTTTCAGGATCAATTCCGGATGCGATGTACAAGGCTGCCAGGCTTTTGATATTTTTACGGAGCTGCATCCGTTCCTGGGGTACAGTTATCGCATGCTGGTCAACGATGCAGAAATAGCAATTATACTCATCCTGCAATTCCGTGAATTGCTTCATTGCCCCGATATAATTGCCAAGTGTAATCGTTCCGCTCGGCTGGATGCCGGAAAAAATGGTTTGCATAAAAAATTCCTCCTTCTATTATGGTTCTTCTTCCTAAGAACAAAAAGAAGAACGCAAAAAAGGACCATTCGTCCCCTACTTGTAGGGACGAATGGTCCGTGTTGCCACCCTAATTACTCACGAATGAGTCACTCTGCCCATGCTTGTGCTGCATGGCTTCCTTTAACGCAGGATTTACGCCTGGATCTACTTACTGCTTAGTTTCGAACCAGAAGCTCGGAAGTCCATTCCAAATGCCAGGCTGTTTGTTTCCACCGACCACAAACTCTCTGAGAAGCCTTAAACAAATGTACTATTCTTCTTCATTGCTTTTAAAGATTTATTAAAAATGATTATAATCAAATTTACCATCATAAGCAAGTGGAACAGGATTCTTTTACAAATAATAAACGTAAAGGGCTGCCAGCATGAAAGCTAAATCCAGGAGACTAATAATAAGAAGGGGGTTCGCATTGAAGGTGACCAACTCGGACAGAGGAGTCATTTCCTCAAACGACTTCTTCTTCTCTCCTTCTTCCTTCTTGGTAAAAACAGTACGGAAAGAATAGGACATTGTGTCAAAGAAACCTGAATTGACAGTATAGACAAGTAAGGAGATGAATAATAGTGCACTAGCAATATAAAAAGAAATATTGATATAACTCAGTAAGGTAAAACCTCTACGAACGAGGAAAGAGAGGAAGAGAACTATCAACTGCGATGAAAAAAAACCGAAAAAAATTTTCCCAACTTTATTGCGCATTTTACGGATTCTCCCTTAAATTGCTATTTCATTAAAGTAATATTTTAAAAAAACTCTGTAAAAAACTTAAATATTACAATAGGTAACACATTGATTTCATTGAACAAAGGCTTATAAGTCACCATTATAACATAAATCAACTAGGAAATTTATTACTATTGTTTCAAAGTTGTAAATTTTTCTCGCAAAAATATTGAACATTTAATTTAATCTATGTATAATAGGGAATGTAAAAAGTTTTCAGAAAACAACAAAAAAGAGGGGGCAAAACTTTTGAAAAAGTCTAAATTTTCATTGCTATTAGTTTTGACTCTAGTATTCTCTCTATTTCTGACTGCTTGCAGCAGCGGAGATAAGGATACTGGAAAAGACAAGCCTGCTGATGAAGGCACAAAAGGCGAAGAAACTGCTAACGTACCACAGGAATTAAGAATGTTGGATTCTTCCGAGATCCCAACTATGGACACTGTCTTAGCTGAAGGTTCTACAAGTTTCACTTACATAAACAACGTAGGTGAAGGTCTTTACCGCCTTGACCAGGACCACAAGCCGGTTCCTGCACTTGCTGATGGCGAACCAGAAATCAGCGAAGATAAGACTGTTTACACTTTCAAACTTCGCGATTCTAAATGGTCTAACGGCGAGCCTGTAACTGCACAAGACTTCGTATTTGCTTGGCAGCGCGCAATCGACCCTGCAACTGCTTCTCCATATGGTCCTTACATGATGGGCGGCAAAATCAAGGGTGCTGCAGAAATCACTGAAGCTGGAGCAAATAAGAAAGACTACGACCTTAACACTCTTGGTGTAAAGGCAATTGACGAAAAAACTTTGGAAGTAACTCTTGAAAAGCCAGTAGTATACTGGGCTGACCTTTTCGCTTTCCCAACATTCTATCCTCAAAACCAGAAGTTTGTTGAAGAGAAAGGCGAAGCTTTCGCAAGCAATGCTGAAAACTTACTTTACAACGGACCTTTCAAGATGACTAAGTGGGAAGGTACTGACGCCACTGAGTGGGTACTTGAAAAGAACGAAGATTACTGGAATGCTAAAGATGTAACTCTTGAGAAAATCACTGTAAACGTAGTAAAAGATTCAAACTCTGCTGTAAACGCATTTGAAGCTGGCGAAACAGACATGACTGGATTGCTTTCTTCTGATATCGTTCCATCATACGAAGGCGATGAGCGTATGCTTAGCTGGATGGAGCCAACTGTATTCTGGATCAAGATGAACCAGAAGAACGAAGCTCTTAAAAACGTAAACATCCGTAAAGCAATCGCAATGGGCTTCAACAAAGAAGACCTTGCTGCAAGCATCCTGAACAATGGTTCAGTAGCTGCTAACTATTTCGTACCAAAAGATTTCGTAACTCTTGACGGTGAAGATTTCCGTGAAAAGTACGGCGACATTGTTACTTTCAATGCTGAAGAAGCTAAAAAGGCTTGGGAAACTGGACTTAAGGAACTTGGCGTAGATAAGCTTGAGATTCGCTACCTTGGTGGAGACACTGAAGCAGCTAAGAAGACTGACGCTTACATCAAGAACCAATTGGAAACTAACCTTCCAGGTTTGACTGTCAAACTTGAAAGTGTTCCTTTCGCAGTACGTCTAGAGCGTGACAACGCTATGGATTATGATCTTCAATTCGCAGGATGGGGCCCTGACTACGGTAACGCATTGTCGTTCACTGACCTTTGGATCACTGATGGCGGAAGCAACAGAATGGGATACACTAATCCTAAATACGATCAGTTGATCAAGGACGCTCAAGGCAAGCTTGCAACTGATGAAAAAGCACAATGGGAAGCTCAGCAGGAAGCTGAAAAGATCATGCTTGGAGAAGATTTTGGTCTAGCGCCGGTTTACCAGCGTGCAGCTAACATCCTATTGAACCCAGGAGTTAAAGGTCTTGCGATCTACAACTATGGTCCTGACTATAACTTCCAATGGGTTAAGATTACTGAAGCAGAATAATAACTAAAGCAGTTTCTTATTTCAGAAGGTAATAATTCTGATGATAGAAAGAGAGTATATCTAGATATACTCTCTTTTTCCCTGTGAGGCATTTGTCGAATAATAGGGAAAATTAAAATAATATAGGAGGTGCACACTATGGGAAAATACCTGGCTAAAAGGATTCTCTTTATGATTTTGACTCTTTTCATTATTGCGTCCATAACGTTTTTCTTAATGAAAATCATACCTGGTACGCCATTTGCGAGTGCAGCTAAATTGCCGCCTGCGCAATTGCAAATAATGAAAGCTAAGTATGGATTGGACCAGCCTGTGCCTGTACAATATGCTAAATATATTGGCAACCTGCTGCAAGGAGATCTGGGTATCTCATTTCAATTTAATAACACACCGGTAACCGACCTGATGATCAAGCGTCTTGGTCCATCTATGCAATTAGGAGCCCAGGCTATGATTGTTGGAACCATATTAGGCATCATGCTCGGTATATTTGCCGCTCTTAGACAAAATACATGGGTGGATTATAGTGCAACATTTATTGCAGTTTTGGGTAAGGCTGTGCCAAACTTTGTTTTTGCTGGTCTTCTTCAATATTTTGTAGCTGTAAAATTAGGCTGGTTCCCAGTGCTATTCTGGAAAGGATTTGAATATACAATCCTGCCAACCATTGCATTATCTATTTTCCCAATAGCAATTTCAGCCCGATTCATGAGAACAGAAATGATTGAAGTTTTAGGGTCGGATTACATCCTTCTAGCTAAAGCAAAAGGTGCAAGTTACTATGAAATCGCAGTAAAACATGCTTTGAGGAATGCACTTATTCCTTTGGTAACTGTACTAGGGCCTTTGGCGATCTCTTTGATGACAGGTTCACTAGTAGTAGAAAAGATATTTGCTATTCCTGGATTAGGAGAGCAGTTTGTAAAATCTATTACTGTTAATGATTACCCTGTTATCATGGGAACAACTATTTTATTTGCTGCTTTATTTGTGTTTATCATCCTTGTAGTGGATATTTTATATGGAATCATTGATCCACGAATCAGACTGTCAGGAGGTAAAAAGTAATGGCTAATCTTGAAACGAAAATTTCAAAAGATCGCTTTCAGCCTGCAATCATTGATTCAGCTAAAAGCGAAGAAATTAACAAGCCGAGCTTAACCTTTTGGCAGGATGCTTGGATGCGTGTGCGTAAGAACAAAGGTGCCCTGGCAAGTTTAATTGTTATGGTTCTGCTTGTTTTAATGGCCTTCATTGGTCCTTTAATTAGTGGAAAAGATTTTGACACACAAAAAGTCAGCCATAATAATTTGCCGCCAAGAATTCAGGGGCTTGAAAATATCAGTTGGCTCCCTTTTGATGGAGTTAAGGTAAATAAAGCCGGCAAAGAAATTAATATGTATGAAGTTAAAAAAGTAGACGAGTATTATTGGTTTGGTACTGACGCGTTAGGACGTGACCTTTTCACACGTACTTGGAAGGGAACCCAAATCTCTTTGTATATTGCTTTGCTTGCAGCGCTGATTGATATGATTATTGGTGTTGCCTATGGGGCGGTATCAGGGTATTATGGCGGCAGACTGGACAATGTTATGCAAAGGATCACAGAAGTCCTTGTTGGTATTCCTACAATGATTGTTGTAATATTAATGATTCTTGTGCTTCAGCCAGGTATCATCTCAATTACTGTTGCTCTGACAATAACGGGTTGGGTTGGAATGGCGCGTGTCGTCCGTGCACAGGTTTTAAAGCTTAAGGAACAAGAGTTTGTTCTTGCATCTAAGACATTAGGGAATTCTGACGGGAAGATTATTTCCAAACATTTACTCCCTAACCTTGCTGGTGTCATTATTATTAACACAATGTTTACTATTCCAAATGCGATTTTCTTTGAAGCATTCCTAAGCTTTATTGGACTTGGTCTGCAGGACCCATTAGCTTCATTGGGTACTTTAATCGATGAAGGATTTAAAGTATTAAGATTGCATCCACATGAGATGATCATCCCAGCTATCATCATCAGTCTTATCATGATTACATTCAATATGCTGGCAGACGGATTGCGTGATGCGCTTGATCCGAAAATGCGCGATTAAAAGGGCAGGTGAATATAATGGAAAATATTTTAGAGGTTAAAGATTTAAATATCTCCTTCCATACATTTGCGGGAGAGGTTCAGGCAATCCGCGGTGTTAATTTCGATCTGAAAAAAGGAGAGACCCTGGCGATCGTAGGCGAGTCGGGTTCTGGAAAATCAGTAACAACTAAAGCAATCATGAGATTATTGCCTCCTGGAAACTCGGAAATTAAAAATGGACAGATTCTATTTGACGGCAAGGATTTAACAAAGCTGACTGACAGACAAATGCAAAAAATTCGTGGAAAAGACATTTCGATGATTTTCCAGGATCCGATGACATCCTTAAACCCAACAATGACTGTTGGCAAGCAAATCATGGAACCGCTGATCAAGCATCAAAATATGAGTAAATCTACGGCAATGGAACGGGCTGTCCAGCTGTTGAAACTAGTAGGTATTCCTAAGCCGGAATTAAGGGTCAAGCAATATCCGCACCAATTTTCCGGTGGTATGAGACAAAGGGTTGTTATTGCGATTGCATTAGCATGTAACCCAAAGGTCCTGATTGCTGATGAGCCAACAACGGCTTTGGATGTAACCATCCAGGCACAGATTCTGGAATTGATGAAGGATCTGCAGAAAAAGATTGATACATCTATTATCTTCATTACCCATGACCTCGGTGTTGTTGCGAACGTAGCAGACAGGGTTGCCGTAATGTACGGTGGTAAGATTGTTGAAATTGGAACAGTTGATGAAGTGTTTTACAATCCGCAGCATCCTTATACATGGGGATTGATTAGTTCGATGCCAAGTCTTGATGCTAAGGAAGAAGAGCTATATGCAATTCCTGGTACACCGCCAAACTTATTGCATCCGCCAAAGGGAGATGCCTTTGCGCCACGAAATGAATATGCAATGCAAATTGATCTTGAAGAACAGCCTCCAATGTTTAAAGTGTCCGATACACATTATGCTGCTACATGGCTGTTGCATCCGGACGCTCCAAAGGTAGAACCGCCGGAAGCTGTGAAGAGCAGAATGCGCAAATTCATGGACATGAAATAAACTGTAGGAGGAGGACTGGCTGATGGAAAATAGAGAAAAACTTCTTGAAATAAAGAATCTGAAGCAATACTTCAATATTGGACAACCAAATGAAGTAAAAGCGATTGACGGAATTACTTTTGATATCTTTAAAGGAGAGACTCTTGGACTGGTTGGAGAATCAGGCTGTGGTAAGTCCACAACCGGGCGCACAATCATCAGGCTTTACGATGCAACAGATGGAGAGGTCCTTTATAAAGGTGAAAATGTACACGGCAAGAAAAGTAAAAAAGATTTGAAGAAATTCAATAGAAGTATGCAAATGATTTTCCAGGATCCTTATGCATCCCTGAATCCAAGGATGAAAGTATCCGATGTTATTGCTGAAGGCATCGATATTCACGGCCTGGCCAAGAGCAATAAGGAAAGAATGGAAAGGGTATATGAACTACTTGAAACTGTTGGCTTAAACAGAGAACACGCCAATCGATACCCACATGAATTTTCAGGCGGTCAAAGGCAGCGTATCGGGATTGCCCGTGCACTTGCCGTGCAGCCGGAATTTATTATTGCAGACGAACCAATTTCCGCTCTAGACGTTTCCATTCAGGCACAGGTTGTTAACCTGATGAAGAAACTGCAGCGTGAAAAAGGGTTGACATACTTGTTTATCGCACACGACCTTTCAATGGTAAAATATATCAGTGATAGAATTGGTGTAATGTACTTCGGTAAGCTGGTTGAGTTAACGACTGCTGAAGAATTGTACAAAAATCCACTGCATCCTTATACTCAATCATTGCTATCGGCGATTCCGCTTCCAGATCCTGAATCTGAGCGTACACGCCGCCGCAAAACATATGATCCGAATGTACATCAGTATGCGGATGGAGAAGAAGTGAAAATGCGTGAAGTAGTACCAGGGCATTTTGTTTATTGCTCTGAGAAAGAACTTAAACAGTATCAGCAACAATATGTAAAATAATCAAAGCGATCTCTTAATTTGAGATCGCCTTTTTTTTGCATGACTTTGGCGGAGGGAATAAATTCCATATGAAAATATTAATCTATAATATCTAAACCTGTCGAAAGTGGGTAAAATAGAATTAACAATAGATATATAATGAATAATTGATGTACGGTTTGAAAGGAGAGGTGTTTGTGCAATTTAAAAAAATCGCAGCAGCAGCACTATTGGCTGCCTCTATTTCGCAAGCAAGCGGAACAGTTTTTGCTGAATCGAAACCATATGAAACGGAGAAACTTCCAGTCAGGGAACACCAGTCATTGGTGAGGGAAATTCCAAAACAGCTGCCCAGGTTCAAATTTGACTCTGGCTATCAATTTGAGTACCCCGATGCAGTCAGGGGAATCTATGTTACCGGAAATTCAGCAGGAGGGGAGAAGTTTTCCAGTCTGGTGAATCTAGTCGATAAAACGGATTTAAATGCGATGGTGATCGATATAAAAGACGATCATGGATTTCTTACATACAAGCCCAGTGATGACTCTCCATTTAAAGAGATTGGAAAGCCATATATCAAGGACCCCAAAAAAATGCTTAAGACTATGGAAGAAAAGCAAATTTATCCTATAGCGAGGGTAGTTGTTTTTAAAGATACTGCACTGGCAAATAAGAAGCCTGAATGGTCATATAAGGATGGGAATGAAGTTTGGAAGAACGGAAGGGGAGAATCATTCGTCAATCCTTTTGTCAAAGATGTTTGGGAATACAATGTCCAAATTGCGAAAGAAGCCGCCAAAATGGGTTTCAAGGAAATCCAGTTTGACTATGTCCGTTTCCCTGAAGGATTTGAACGGAGAGACAGCACCCTTAAATACTCAATGGGAGATTATCAGAATATCGAGATGGATAATATCCAAAAAAGAGTAAAAGCTGTGACTGATTTCGTCGCATATGCACGCGAAGAATTGAAGCCTTATGATGTAAAAGTATCTGTTGATATATTCGGTTATACAGCAACACTTCCAGAAGCTCCAGGTATAGGACAGAATTTCTCGAAAATCTCTGAAAATGTCGATGTCATCTCTTCGATGATCTATCCTAGCCATTGGACTTCATATTTCGGTATTACAAAGCCTGATACCCAGCCATATAGGCTTGTCGAGGAATATGCCAAGCTGGAAAAAAAGAAGCTGGCTGAATTAAAGACTCCGCCCATATCACGACCATGGCTCCAGGATTTCACAGCATCGTGGCTTGGCAGCGGGAATTACATCGTGTATGGTAAAAAGGAAGTCGAGGACCAAATCAGGGCACTCAAGGATCAGGGCATCAATGAATACTTATTATGGAATGCCAGCAACAGGTATTCCCCTAATGTTGATTACACACCATAAACAAACAAAAAGCCTGAAGGGATAATTCATCCTTTCAGGCTTTTCATATTGTTAGATAATCGCCATTATAAAAGTTATAATATTAGATGTAATGTGAATTACTTCTTGCTGCCGCCAACATTTTTCCAGCCGTCTTGCACTCTGGTTGATTGGTTGACGAATTCATTTCTTTTGTTCCCACTAAAGAATCTGGTACCAACTCCATTAGTGATGACACCAATTGTTGCGGTAATACCCACGATCAGCAAAGCAACGATAGTTAAATCCATTATGTAACCGCCCATGATAAACCTCCACCTTTTTTTCACAATTTCATGATTGTGGTAAATATAAATGCATGATCCCTACATCTTTATTTTAAAAGAATTGTAAGCGTATTAAAAGGACTTTATTTAGAAAAAATAATACGAGCATTTTGATCATGAGTATATAAGAAAAGCTGGGTGCTTATCGGGATGGAATAAAATTGAAAAGGAGATAAGCAATGCATTGGTATGAAAAATTAAATCAGTATTTCCCGATTGAGGAAATGAAATCAAAGGAACACATGGAAACATTATTAAAGGAAAGGCCTGAAATTTATCATAAGGATGAAGGGCCAGGTCACGTACTTATGTATGTTGAAACCGATGATTTCGTATTCATCGATTATCTCTTTGTCTCAAAAGATACTCGAGGCCAGGGGCTTGGACATAAGCTGATAGAAAAGCTCAAGGAAAAAGGGAAGCCTATCATCCTCGAAGTAGAGCCGGTTAATTATGAAGATACAGATACCGAAAAAAGACTTCGGTTTTACAAAAGGGAAGGATTTGAACATGCACGAACGGTTGGATACAGACGCAGGTCGCTGGCAACAAAAGAAATCAATGAAATGGAAATTCTATACTGGTCGCCAAATGAATCATCAGAAGATATAGTGTATGAAGCAATGAAAAAAACCTATAATATGATCCATACTTATAAAGATAAGACGTTCTACGGGGAGTCCTACCAGCCAGTAGAGGAAGTATTGACGGTTGAAGATAAACGGGATGACTTACTTGAAGACCTTTGACCATACACGCAATCAGGTGCAATCGCCCTGGTTGCGTTTTCATTTTGAAGACCATAATTGAGAATCAAAAAAATAAATAATAAAATGTTTAAGCATATCAAAAGCGGGTAAATATAATTAAATTATGAATTTGTGCGCTGACGGACAGAACCGCCTGGAATTTTACGAATATTTATATAGATTGAAATCAGAGGGAGATGAAAATTATTCATTTTTAATGAAACTTTTTTCTATTTCATTCGTTATATATAAAGAAGGACAAAAATTCTTACATAGTCACCCGCGTGAATTTTTTTGAAAAGGATACCTTTTATCCTCTTCATGGTGTATAATAAACAATATGAATTATAAAATTAAACTTATTATTATTTAATAAATGACAGCTCATTTGAAGCAAATAATATATAAGTAAATCTTAAGGAGTGTGAATTACCAATGGTCACTTTATACACTTCACCAAGTTGTACTTCATGCAGAAAAGCAAAATCATGGCTTGAAGAACATGAAATTCCATACACTGAAAGAAACATATTTTCTGAGCCTTTATCGATTGATGAAATAAAGGAAATACTTCGAATGACCGAGGATGGAACGGATGAAATCATTTCAACTCGTTCGAAGACATTCCAAAAGTTAGATGTTAACCTGGAGACAATGCCTTTACAGGAATTGTTCGAAGTAATCAAAGAAAACCCAGGCTTACTTCGCCGCCCGATCATAATCGACGAAAAGCGCCTGCAGGTTGGTTATAATGAAGATGAAATCAGACGCTTCCTTCCGCGGAAAGTCCGCACTTTCCAATTGCGCGAAGCACAGCGCTTAGTCAATTAAATTTATTAAGCTCCCAATTTTGGGAGCTTTTTTTGTTTTGGGATTTTGTCTATTTCTACTCTTACTTTAGACAGCTTTTCTTTGTATTCCACTAAAGCTGTCTGAACTCTGGCTTACTTCGGACAGCTTTTCTTGGTTTGCCACGAAAGCTGTCCGAACTTTGGCTTACTTCGGACAGCTCTTCTTGGATTGCTACTAAAGCTGTCCGAACTTGGACCTACTTCGGACAACTTTTCTTCGTTGTTCACTAAAGCTGTCCGTACTCTGGCTTACTTCGGACAGCTTTTCATTGTTTGCCAGTAAAGTTGTCTGAACCGAGACTTACTTGGGACAGCTTTTCTTGGTTTTCCACCAAAGCTGTCCGAACTTGGATTTACTTTAGACAGCTTTTCTACGATTGCCACTAAAGCTGTCCGAACCTAGGCTTACTTCGGACAGCTTTTCTTCGATTGTCACGAAAGCTGTCGGAACTTGGACTCCCTTCGGACAGCTTTTTTGGGTTTGCCACGAAAGCCGTCCGAACTCTGGCTCACTTCAGACAGCTTTTCTTGGTTTTCCACCAAAGCTGTCCGAACCCAGGCTCACTTCAGACAGCAGGACAGTAGTAAACGGTCGATAACCCAACAAAGAACGCCAATTGAAGATCGAACCTCGACTCCTTCATCAAAGACAGTCAGACAAATTGAAATCAAGCCAAGTTTCTGCTAAAATGTAAAGAATACTTTAATTTTATAGTTGCCTTTGTTTTGTGAAATTTCAATGGTATTAAACCAGTGAATTGCGCACAAAACTTGAAACAATAAGAAAAAAGCCTTTTATAAAAATGGGTGCATATTTTATTTCCAAAATGGCTGATGATAACATAAAATGAAAGTACAAGATTATTCTATTTACCTTCCTTTAATAAAAACTTGGTGATTCAGACTCATTTATTAAGGGTAAAAGATATGGACCAACTGCTTTTTGGGGGTATTTAGTCCCTTCAAATCTTTGCCTGGAAGGGAGAGAAAGCGAATGGAAATCGAGCGCATTAATGAGAATACGGTAAAGTTCTACATTTCATATATGGACATAGAGGAACGCGGGTTTGACCGGGAAGAAATCTGGTATAACCGTGATCGCAGTGAGGAACTGTTCTGGGAGATGATGGATGAAGTCCATGCAGAAGAAGAGTTTACTGTTGAAGGTCCATTATGGATCCAGGTCCAGGCCCTGGAAAAAGGTCTGGAGGTATTGGTTACAAAGGCTCAATTGTCAAAGGATGGGCCGAAATTTGAACTGCCGCTTCCAAATGATAAAATGAAAGATATGCCAGTTGATGAGCGAATCGAAGAGCTGCTTGACCATCAATTTAATCCAAAAGGATTTGATGATGAAGAGAGTTCGTTCGAGGATGATCTTGAATTCTTATTACTTTTTAAGGATTTCGAGGATGTCATCTCGCTATCAAAACGGCCGGGAATCGATAATATCAAAACAAGCTTGTATAGTTATTCTGACAAGTATTATTTATATATTGAATTTCCTGAGCAAGATTTCGAGGATGAAGAGGAAATTGATAATATTCTAAGTGTCCTTCTCGAATATGGGCAGGAATCAAGCATGACGATTCATCGTCTTGATGAATATGGCAACAAGATTATCGACAATGATGTATTCAATGTCATAAGGAAGCATTTTTCCTGATACAGGGCCGATTTCAGAAATGAAATCGGCTTTTTTAATCGAGCTCCCTTCTTTCCCCTTGGCGTCGCTTCGATTTTAACAATGAAGTAAAATATCGGCATCCCCAACCGGTTCTGCAGCGCTTGTCTGGTTCAAAACTGAGAGTTTGTAGTTTTTTTGATATAATTTGTATGAATCCCATTACTAAATAGAAACGTATATATACAGTGGTTTGGAAATCAGAAGCGGGAAAACAGGTGGTTACCATGAAAAATACAGTTCGAATTTTAACGTTTATATTCATTTTGGCAGGCATTTATTATTTCTTTTATGAAAAACTTGATGCTGTTTATTTAGGATACATAAGTATTTTCATGACATTAACCGTGATCTTTATCAGCTTTGTAATCTTCCTTGAGAATCGTCATCCAGCCCAGACTTTAACCTGGATTATCGTTCTCGGTGGTTTCCCGGTTGTGGGTTTCATATTTTATTTATTATTCGGCCGGAACCATCGGAAGGAAAAAATGTTCCGCCGTAAATACTTTCTTGATAAGCAAACTTTTACACGAATTGAAGGGGACAGCGAAAGGGCGAACAGAGCACGGATGCTTGAAATGGAAGAAGATCACCGGCGCTTGTTCAATCTTGCCCAGAAGCTCGGGAATAGCCCCATTTCCTTTGCAACATCAACAAAAGTGCTGACAAATGGTGATGAAACTTTTAGCCATATTCTCGAAGAATTGAAAAAGGCAACCCACCATATCCACATGGAATATTATATTGTGCGCGATGATGCAATCGGCCATGAAATCAAGGATGTTCTGATTGAAAAAGCCAAAAAAGGAGTAAAGGTCCGGTTCCTGTATGATTCGGTTGGATCTTGGAAGCTTTCAAAAAAATTTATCGGCGATTTGACTGAAGCAGGTGTCGAAGTGGTTGAATTTGGTCCTGTCCGCCTTCCGTTCCTGAACAGCAAATTCAATTTCCGTAATCACCGGAAAATCATTGTGATTGATGGTACAGTTGGCTTTGTCGGAGGATTGAATATCGGTGATGAGTACCTCGGAAGGAATAAGGATTTTGGATTTTGGCGTGACACTCACTTAATGGCAAAAGGAGAAGCAGTAAGGAGCCTGCAGCTGATCTTCCTGCAGGATTGGTATTATATGACGAATAATAGCTTTTTGACGGCAGAGTACTTATCGCCTGCACTGGAGGTTAACACTCACGGTGGGGTTCAAATGATTGCAGGAGGCCCAGACAATGAGTGGAGTGTGATCAAGAACATCTTTTTCTCGATGATTTCGTCAGCGGATAAGTCAGTCTGGATTGCGTCTCCATATTTTATTCCGGACGAAGATATTTTCAGTGCGATCAAAGTGGCTGCCCTAAGCGGCCTTGATGTCAGGCTGCTTGTCCCAAAAAGGCCAGATAAAAGAATCGTCTTCTTCGCTTCAAGATCGTATTTTCCAGAGCTTCTTGAAGCAGGGGTAAAAATTTATGAATACGAAAAAGGGTTCATGCACAGCAAAATAGTCATTGTTGATGGCCAGCTTGCTTCAATTGGCACGTCCAATATGGACATGAGAAGCTTCCACCTGAACTTCGAGGTCAATGCTTTCCTCTATAAAACAAGCAGCACATTGAAACTGGTGGAGGAGTTCCAAAGTGATATCCAGCAATCAAAGGAAATTGATATGAATGATTTCAATAAACGCAATATCGGTTACAGGCTTCTCGAGTCAACATCAAGACTTCTGTCGCCCATGCTTTAGCAGTCCGTATTTGTTACGGGCTGTTTTTTTTCTGTGAACATTTTGTTAATTGTTTCAATTATAAGAGGTGATCACTCCTATACTCCCGAATAGAACTAGGAGAAAGGAGGTTCAATAATGCTAGTGGCAAATAAGTTTAATGGGGAAGTATTTTCACTCGCAAACGGTGATACCAAGAAAGAATTGGAGAAGGTCAGGTCCCGGGAAAAGTTTTACTGTCCTGATTGTGGCGAAGAGGTAATCATGAAGCTCGGCAATAAGAAAATCTGGCATTTCTCCCATACTGCAAGCGGAAGCTGCCAATATGAGTATGATCGAGAATCTGAGTATCACCTTTCTGGCAAGCTTAAACTATATAATTGGCTGAAGAAACAGGGAATTCATGCTGAGCTGGAAAAGTTCGATCAGCAGATGAGACAAAAACCGGATATCGCATTTGATTGGAAAGGTCAGAAATATGCAATTGAGTTTCAATGTTCAGTCATTCATGCTGATATTTTCGAAAAAAGGACAAGAACCTACCTGGAGCATGATGTGATCCCTCTATGGATTGCAGCCGAGAACCTGATCAAACGCATTTCCCATATGGTTGTATCCATGAATCATTTCCTCTATCTCTTTCTGCGAAGAACCAAACATGCCTGGAATTTGCCTGCTTTTTGCCCAGTCTCAGGCCAGCTCATCAACCTTCATGGTGTTATTCCTATTTCCTCAAGAAAGGCAATCACGATACTAGAAGTAAAGAGTCTGAGTCAATCTTCAATCGAGGATCTCCTCAGTCCTAAAGCAAGACAGTATCCTTTTTTAAAAATTTGGCAAACAGAAAATCAAAAGCTGAAATCCCGTTATCTGATGAATCATGGAGCGTGGCAAAGTCGTTTCCTAAAAGAATTATACCATAATCGCCTCAGCCTTCTAACTCTTCCCGCTGTCCTCGGACTGCCTGTCCACTCGAGCCCCTATATTGAAACACCGTCATTGATGTGGCAAACATACATCTATCTTGATATCTTTCGGCATCATAAATCAGGGGAATACATTCGATATGCACGAATAAGGGCTGCATTTGCTAAAAGAGTCAAAAAAGGGGATATCAAACTCAGGACCCTGCCGGCTGCCGGGCATAGAGATGCCTGGTATGCTTTAGCAGAATATGTTTTCCTTTTAACAAAGATCGGGTACCTGGAAAAGATTGATTCGGGGACAGTTAAGGTACAAAAAGAGATTGAGTTTCCATCTTCAGTCGACTGTCAATTGAAGGCGGAAACCAAATTTTATGCTGAGTTTGAAAATAAAATAGTGCAATCGGTCTTCCAATAACATGAAAAAAGAAATTAAAGAGTAAAATAAGGAAGTTAACGAAAAACTTTTCATCTCTTTCTTTTTTTTGAAGGAAATAAGAACCGATTATCGAATAATATGATAGTAGAAAAGTTTTTCGAATTCCGAAATTTTGTTAGGAGGATCCATATGTCTGATGAAACAGCAGTAAAAAAATTGCCATCAAGAGATGAGGCTGCCACCGAGAATACGTGGAGACTTGAAGATATTTTCGCGAGTGATGATGCCTGGGAAAAAGAATTCAATGAAGTGAAGAGCTTAGTTCCTTCTGTCCAGGAATATCAGGGAAAACTTGGGGATAGTGCGGATCAGCTTTACGATGCACTGCAATTGCAGGATAAGCTATTAGAGCGCCTTGGCAGATTATATACATATGCACATATGCGCTATGACCAGGATACAACAAATTCTTTTTATCAAGGACTGGATGACCGCATCAAGAATCTGTATTCCCAGGCGGGAAGTGCACTGGCTTATATTGTGCCGGAAATCCTGGCTGTCGACGAAGAAAAGATTAAAGGCTTTTTGCAGGAGAAGAAAGAGCTGAAGCTTTATGAGCATGCTTTGGAGGAAATCAATCTTCAGAGACCGCATGTCCTTTCAGCCGAAGAGGAAGCGCTGCTTGCACAGGCAGGGGAGGTAATGAGTTCACCGTCAAATACTTTTGGCATGCTGAACAATGCGGATTTGGAATTCCCTTCGATTAAGGACGAGAACGGTGAAGATGTGGAAATCACCCATGGCCGTTACATCCGTTTCCTTGAAAGTGAAGATCGCAGGGTACGCGAGGATGCCTTCAAAGCGGTTTACAAAACATATGGCAGCTTCAAAAATACATTTTCAAGCACATTGAGCGGCAATATCAAGAAGGATAACTTCAATGCAAGAATCCGTAAATATGATTCTGCGAGGCATGCTGCACTTGCTGCGAATAATATCCCTGAAAGTGTTTATGAAAACCTTGTGAATACAGTGAATGATAACCTGCACCTGCTTCATAGATACGTAAAGCTTCGAAGGAAGGTACTGGGCCTCGATAAGCTTCATATGTATGACCTTTACACACCATTGGTGAAGAACGTGAAAATGGAAATCCCATATGGAGAGGCTAAAGATTATGTCCTAAAAGGCCTAGAGCCACTTGGACAGGAATATAATCAGGTCCTTCAGGAGGGTTTTGAAAATCGCTGGGTAGATGTGTATGAGAACAAAGGGAAGCGCAGCGGTGCCTATTCTTCGGGTGCATATGGCACAAATCCATACATCCTGATGAACTGGCAGGATAATGTGAATAATTTATTTACGCTTGCACATGAGTTCGGACATTCGGTCCACAGCTACTACACTAGGAAAACTCAGCCATATCCATATGGAAACTACTCAATTTTTGTTGCAGAGGTAGCTTCCACATGCAATGAAGCGCTTTTGAATGACTATATGCTGAAAACGATTGATGATGAGCAGAAGCGCTTGTATTTACTGAATCACTATCTCGAGGGCTTCAGGGGAACTGTGTTCAGACAGACCATGTTCGCTGAATTTGAACATATGATTCACCAGAAAGCACAGAATAACGAAGCTTTGACAGCTGATTCTCTCACAAAGGATTATTATGAGCTCAATAAAAAATACTTCGGTGAAGAAGACATCATTATTGATGAGGAAATCGGACTGGAGTGGTCTAGGATTCCGCATTTCTATTACAATTACTATGTATACCAGTATGCGACAGGCTTCAGTGCAGCGACAGCACTGAGCAAACAGATCCTTGAGGAAGGACAGCCTGCTGTCGAACGATATATTGAATTCCTGAAATCAGGAAGCTCTGACTATCCAATCGAAGTCCTGAAAAAGGCAGGAGTGGATATGACAAGCTCGAAGCCAATTGAGGAAGCTTTGAAGGTATTCGAAGAAAAGCTGAACGAAATGGAAGCATTGCTTTCTTAGTACAAAAAACCGGCTGCATCATTGCAGCCGGTTTTTTCAATTAGAATCCTTTGAACTTTTTTCGGTTATTTAAATATATCAGTAAAATAAAAAGGGAGAAGAACAGAATGGGGGAGGTCAGGTATAAAGGTAGAAGATGCATCAACCCTCCGATATGGAGAACAAATGAAAAAAGGATGAATAGTGCTATAAGAAAGAGACCTATTTTGTCCACGTACATCACTCCGGATCGCTTTATACATGATATATATGCTTCTGTCCATATATTAATGATTGGTATTTGACAATATTGTGAAATAACACACAAGTGTATTGTTATACTGCTAAAGCCTATGGTATATTTATGACGTGAAGTTGATCACAAACAAACATTTACCCCTTTGTTTGACCGTGAAAAATTTCTCCCATCCCCTTTGTTCGTATAAAATAGAAAAAAGGCCTTGCAGTTGGAGAGCTGCAAGGCCTTTTTCTGCATGCAATGATATAAATAGCCAGTTTCACGCTGATTGAAGGCTAAATCCGGCGAGATCCTTTCAATTTCAGTAATGCGTGAAGTAGTATTGGCGTTTATTATAATGGTGCGACTCCACTTTGATCTGATTTCTGCGCATTTTGAATCAATTTGCCAACATTTTTGATTAATTCAACCACTTTTAAGATTATTCGACCACATTTTGAACTAATTCGACCACATTTTAAAATTATTCGACCACATTTTGAATTAATTCGACCACTTCAACAACAATGCCAAAAAACATGCACCGAACAGCAAAAAAAATGACCGGGCATCTGCACGGTCATCCTTCTAGATATCGCCAGAACATCCCGTATTTTGCAGGGATTTGTTCAACCATTTGCTTTAACATCAGTTTTTTTAATTCCTTCTCAGCCTGAGGCACTGTGATGTCGTAAACTACAGCCACTTCCTTGGAAGCAACCATTTTGTACTGCATCAAAAATTGTTCCAGGCTTGGCGGCTGGGCTGCATCTGGTTTTTGCTGTAGCATTTCTTCAAGAATCTGGACGTATACCTCATATGGATAAAGTCCGGTAATCTTGATGCCTTCTTCTTCGACATTGGCATTGAAAAAGACAAGTGTCGGAATTTCCTGGACGTCCATTTCATTGGTGATTTTCAAATCACACTGGAACGCCTTTGCAGCTGTTTCTGAATGAATATCTGTCACGAATTCTTCAACGTCCAGCCCCACACTTCTGGCGCAATTTTTTAGCACCTCAAAATTCGAGACATTCTGTTTTTCAAGAAACAATACTTCCTGAAGTCTTCGCAGAAAGCGGATGCCTTTCTTTTTTCCCTGAAGTTCTGCCGATTTAATAGCAATCGAAGCTAAATAAGGAGACGAAACAGGGTTTTCGAACCAAAGCGAGCCGTCACAGGACATACCTGTTCTGCTTGCTGTCTTTTCCCATAGCTCAGCAATCGTTTCGTAGCGTTTTTTTCTGTTCATGTTCAGGGTGGCAAGACGGCCGCTCAATACATGTTTGATTGAAAAATACTTGCCATATTCGACCTGCAGCTTTTTTATGATTGGCTCTAATGCCCAGCATTCAGGACAAAGCGGATCAACGAACATATAAATTTCTATAGGCTTCTTGTCCAAACTCTGGCAGTATTCTGACGGGTCATAGCTTAAAAGATTTTCGCGGCTGAGTCTCATGAGTTCTCACCGGTTTCATCATCTGGTGTATTGATCATATGCTGAGCGGTAAGGTAGAGCCTTGCGTAAAAATCCTCCCTGACAGAACCATCGAGAACCACTTCATCCATGGCCTCTGCCATGCATGCAAGCCAGGCTTTCGCCCTGACTGGCGTAATTTCGAAAGGCAGATGTCTGGCACGAAGCATTGGATGGCCATGTTCGTTGGTATATAAAGGCGGCCCGCCTAAATATTGAGTCAGGAACTGCTTTTGTTTACGGGCAGTTTCTGTTAAGTCGTCCGGGAATATAGGAGCAAGATCAGGATGCATTCCAACGCGGTGGTAAAAAGCATCGACCAGCCGGTGAAGTGTCCCTTCGCCAATGGCTTCGAATGGTAAGGTCTTATTCTCAACCATATTGATAACTCCTTTAAAATAGATTTTAGAAATTTCATTCTGCTTTGATAGTTATGCTATTTATTGTAGCAATGCTAAATTTATATCTCAAACAAATCGGCTTGTGTTCTGCGAAAACTGTCTTTTGCTTTCATTAATTTCGGCTTGCTTTACTAATTTACACAAAAAAGCCGCCTGTTACCACTGACAGGCGGGCGAAAATAGAGGAATTATTATCCTTTTAACTGTAATAAACATCGGTCACTTTCCGTACATAGTTCTGTGTTTCCTTGAATGGGGGAATCCCGCCGTATTTATCAACATTTCCAGGTCCTGCATTATATGCTGCAAGTGCAAGTTCAATATTATTGTCATATCTATCAAGCATTTGCCGGAGGTATTTAGCGCCTCCAAGAATATTATCTGCGGGATCAAAGACATTTTTAACTCCGAGGCCCCTTGCTGTTGAAGGCATCAGTTGCATCAATCCGGAGGCACCGGCATGGCTTACGGCGTTAGGATTGAAATTGGATTCCTTTTGAATGACTGATTTGATCAGCTTGGCTGGTATATTGAACATAGCAGCGGCCTGATCGATCATACCATCAAAATCTGTATTATTTTTGGCCGCTACCTTTGTCAGTTGAATGGGAGGGAGCATTTGGGCAATGTTTTGCTTGGATATATCATATGAGCCCACAGCAGCTTGAGCATTTTCGAACAGCTCTTCCAGCTTTGTTGCCGTGGCGCCAAGGGCATTGCTCTGGTCATTCAAAATGCCGGAAAGCATGTCCTGAAAAAGGTCGTTTCCCGATTGGCCCGGGGTTCGATTGAAATTTTGAAGCGCCTGCAATTCAAGCATGGCTTTTAACTGATCAACATTCATAATGATTCTCCTGCCTGGTCTATTCTCTTAAAAGATTATACTTTTTAGCGTAAAAGCGTTTGATCTTATTATCGGTTTGTCGAACAGGTATTTTTAGTTCAGTGAGTAAATTGGAAAAATTTAGAAATCCTTCCGACTCATCTGTCACTTCATATTCTAGCTCAAAATCCTCTGTATTTAAATAGTAACTATGGTCTAGGACTAGTATTCCCTCTTTATACTCAACCTCAGCGCGCACCGTTGTCAGCGACCCGAAGTATTGCAGTTCATTCATATTGGAAATTAAATCGGATACAGCGTCCTTCACTTCACCATCAGGCAATTTGCCTGTTTTTAAGGCTTCATTTGCCTGTCCTTCAGTCAGAATCTGATTCGTTTCGAGCAATCCCTGTTTTGCAGGCTGTTTTAAAGTCAGTTCAAACTCATTGCCTTTTTCCCTGATCCGTAGTGCTGATCCTTTATCCTTCAAGGTAAAAGAAGGTGTATCGAAATAATGATTGATTTGTTTTTTGAATTGTTCCGGCTCCAGTTTGAAGTAACTTGACAGGTAGTGGAATTCTTTCTCTGTCAGCATGTTCTTGAATTCGATCTCGATATTTTGGCTCAAGTCCGTCCGTCCTTTCCAATAAGCTGTCCTTATTATCTCGCGAAATCCTGTTTGCTTCAATCTTTAGTAGAAAATGGTTCGATATGATAAAATAAAAAAGATTATGGAGGTTGAAAAAATGAGCAAAAAGATTATCGTTACAAATGCAAAAGTAGAAAATGATGAGCTCCTGCTCTTGACAGACAGGGAGACAAAAATAACAAGCCTTGCAGCAACTGGGCAAATGCTTGTGGATTCTGATCAATTATCCTTTATTTATATTGTTGATAATGAAGATGGATATCAATATGTCACCATTCCTGAAGTTGCCTGGAATGCCATACAGCAAGGTCTCCAGGGCGGGCTGGAAGTGTTTCTTGCAAATGCCGGCGGCAAGCTTAAATTGGAAAGCTTCCGTGATGAAATGGAATATTTGATTGAAAATATAACAGGGAACAGCAATTATGGAGAGGAAATGGTCACGAAAGTGGAACAGGTTTTTGCCGCACCCTCCGCTTAAGCTTTCGTGAAAAGAACCGGATGAGGTGACTGATGTGAAACACTGGGATCAATTTTTAGAACCTTATAAACACGCTGTGGAAGAATTGAAGGTAAAGCTTAAAGGAATCAGGAGCCAATATGAGCTTCATTCCGACCATTCCCCGATTGAATTTGTCACGGGAAGGGTAAAGCCAATTGCAAGCATACTGGACAAAGCCCATCAAAAAGGGATTTCACTGGATAAACTCGATTCCGAAATGCAGGATATCGCAGGCTTGAGAATCATGTGCCAGTTCGTGGATGACATCAAGACAGTCGTTGAACTGTTAAGGTGCCGGAATGATTTTGAAATTATCGAGGAAAGGGATTATATCTCGCATAAAAAAGCAAGCGGTTACCGCTCTTACCATGTGGTCATCCGTTATCCCGTCCAGACGATCAGGGGAGAAAGAAAGATTCTTGCTGAAATCCAAATCAGGACGCTGGCAATGAATTTCTGGGCAACGGTGGAGCATTCATTGAACTATAAGTACAAGGGGCTTTTCCCTGAAGATATTAAAATCAGGCTGAAGCGGGCTGCAGAGGCTGCGTTCCGCTTGGATGAAGAGATGTCGACAATCAGGGGAGAAATCCAGGATGCACAGGCATTTTTTACACGGAAAAAAGAAATGCAGCAGGATGGGAAGAAATAGTATAAATCCGATATGCAGGGGTGTTTGATACATGAAATTCGCGATTACTTCAAAGGGAGACTCCCGGTCTAATACATTGATGCATAAAATGAGGACGTATCTTTTGGACTTTGATCTAGAATATGATGAAGACCAGCCGGACATCTGTATCTCTGTCGGAGGGGATGGCACGCTTTTGTATGCTTTCCATCGTTACAGCAGCAGGCTGGATAAAACAGCATTCATTGGAGTACATACAGGACACCTAGGCTTTTATGCAGACTGGGTTCCTGAAGAAATCGAAAAACTTGTCATTGCCGTGGCAAAAACACCGTACCAGGTGATTGAATATCCGCTGCTTGAAGTCATTATCAGGTACCAGCACGGCGGCAGGGAAACCAGGTATCTTGCCCTGAATGAATCCACCGTAAAATCAGTTGAAGGTACACTGGTCATGGATGTTGAAATCAGGGGCCAGCATTTTGAACGTTTCCGCGGAGATGGTTTATGCGTATCCACGCCATCCGGAAGCACAGCTTATAACAAAGCACTGGGCGGGGCAATCCTTCATCCATCCCTGAGAGCGATCCAGGTAGCAGAAATGGCATCCATCAATAACCGGGTGTTCAGGACAGTGGGATCCCCGCTGATCCTGCCTGACCACCATACTTGTACTTTGAAACCTGTCAACAGGCCTGATTTCCAGGTGACAGTGGACCATTTGACCTTATTGCATAAAGATGTGAAATCGATCCAATTCCGGGTTGCGGATGAAAAAATCCGTTTCGCGCGATTCCGTCCCTTCCCATTCTGGAAAAGGGTGCATGATTCCTTTATCTCTGATAGTGATTAAGGGTGATTTCGGCTTCCCGAAAAGGAAGAGCCTTTTAATGGGGCACTTCAACGATCATGGAAGTCCAAAATATCTAGGAAACCGGCTTTAATGGACATTTCAGAGCACGTGAAAGTCCAAAATGTCTAAGAAACTGGTTTTAATGGACATTTCCATGCACGTGGAAGTCCAAAATGTCTAAGAAACCAGCTTTAATGGACATTTCAATGTCTGTATAAGTCCAAAATGTCTAAGAAACTGGTTTTAATGGACATTTCCATGCACGTGGAAGTCCAAAATGTCTAAGAAACCGGCTTTTATGGACATTTCAGAGCACGTGGAAGTCCAAAATGTCTAAGAAACTGGTTTTAATGGACATTTCAATGCATATGGAAGTCCCAAATGTCTAAGAAACCGAATTAATGGACAATGGACACGTAATAATCGAAACAACGAAGACAGGAGCCGCTGATATGGCGAAAAACTTCACAATGGAATTTACTGCCGGGATTTCTGACGAGGGAAAGATGCTGAGGGAATTTCTCAAACAGATGGAAATCTCTAAATCGGCTCTTACTGATATTAAGTTCAAGGGCGGATTTATTTCCGTGAATGGTCAGGAAGTGAATGTCAGGTACATCTTAAAGCCTGATGATCGAGTCAGAATTGAATTCCCTCCTGAAATTCCTTCTGAGGGAATGAAGGGAGAAAAGTTCCCTCTTTCCATTATTTATGAGGATGATTACTTACTGGTGGTGAATAAGCCTTCAGGCATGAACACGATACCTTCCAGGGAGCATCCGTATGGCAGTCTTGCCAGCGGGCTGATCGGATATTATGAAGAAAACGGAATATCTGCTACTACCCATATCGTTACCAGGCTTGACAGGGATACGTCAGGGCTGGTGCTGATTGCGAAACATAGTCATGTTCATCATTTGCTCAGTAAGCAGCAGCGTTCTGGCGGTGTAAGCCGGAGCTATGAGGCATTAGCTGAAGGAATCATCGAGCAGGATGAGGGAACCATTGAAGCTCCGATTGCGAGGAAACCTGACAGCATCATCGAGCGGGAAGTCCATTCAAATGGACAATACGCATGTACTCTGTTTAAGGTTGCTCAACGGTATGGTGTCTTCACTCATATACACCTCAGGCTGAAGACCGGCAGGACCCATCAAATCCGAGTACACATGAGCTTTATTGGCCATCCGCTGCTTGGTGATACTTTATATGGGGGCAATAAAAATAAAATAGCAAGACAGGCATTGCATTGCCGGGAACTTCTTTTCACCCACCCTTTTTTACATAAGGAAATGCATTTTACCGCAAGTCTCCCAAAGGATATGCAGGAAGTGCTGAAAGAAGGCAAATCGTTATAAAAGCGATTTGCCTTTTTAACATTTCTCTCAAATATTTCATCAGATAAATCCACTCAAAAAATCAAACGATAAAGAAGTAATAAATGAAATATGAAGGAGGAAGCAGCACTTGAACATCTATAAAAACGGAAAAGTAATAGCAGTTTCTGCTGTCATGTTATTAGGTCTTGCAGCATGCAATACCAACAATGATGAAGCGATGGATTTGCGTGATAACAGGGTGACCACCCTGGGGAAAGACCAGGCTGGTTATTGGGATAATGATGCCAACAGAATAAAGCAGCAAAGACGAAGAGCTGAAATAAATGCTGCTAAAGGAAATAAGACTGGCCCTAAGATTAATCAGAATGGCATGAATGCAACAAGTGAAATCATGCAAATGCCTGATGGGTATATTACAGTTGACCCTAACTCTTACAGTACTGAGATTCCAAGTTCAAAATATCCTCATACCGAAATGACGGAAGGCGGATTGACATTAACAGAAGGCCAACAAGCAGATCTTAATAATATGCGTGAAGATTTGCAGCGAGGCATTGACGTTGAACTTCCTGATTTCCAAAGGGGAGGGATTCCTGCACCAACAGAGGGGGCTGCTCCTGCTCCACAGCAAGAAGCACCCGCACCTGATCAGGTAGCTCCAGCTCCACAAGAAAGACCGGCAACTGAACAAGAAGCTGCACCTGCACCTCAAGAAAGACAAGCACCTGTTCCTGAGCAAGGAGCAGCGCCAGCTCCAGCTCCACAAGAAAGACAGGCACCGGAACAGGAAGCTGCACCAGCTCCAGAGCAAAAAGCAGCGCCAAGTGGAACGGAGATCAGTGATTTTGAATCAAAAGTCATTGACCTGACAAATGAACAGCGCCGTAAAAATGGCCTGTCAAACCTGCAGCCTGATACAGCCTTAAGTAATGTTGCACAGGAAAAATCAAATGATATGCAGGCGAAGAATTATTTTTCGCATACAAGCCCTACTTATGGTTCACCTTTCGATATGATGAGGGACTTCGGGGTTTCATATAATTCAGCTGGGGAGAACATTGCGATGGGACAGCCGAGTCCTGAAGAAGTCGTCAATGCATGGATGAACAGTGAAGGTCATCGAAAAAATATTTTAAGTCCGAATTTCACACATATTGGTGTTGGCCATACATCACAAGGACACTATTGGACACAAATGTTTATTGGCAAATAAACGGACAAAGCTAACCACTAATTCAAGTGGTTAGCTTGTTCATTGTATGGGTATTTATTATATCTCCCTGAACTTTTCGGGAACAAAAGGCATGGTTGAGGGAACAGATATTAATTCCATTTCAGGATAACGAAGAGCTGACAGTTTGCCGCCAAAAACAGCTCCCGTATCTATATTATAGGTATTATTCAGGATTCTTGGTTCCTTCACCGGTGTATGGCCATAAACGATGACCGCCCTTCCTTGATAATTCTTCGCCCAATCACGGCGCACGGGAGTCCCGTCTGGATTGTTTTTGCCGGTGATATCACCATAAAGAACAAAGGTTTTAACTTTTGAATTGCTTTTTCCTATGTACTCTTCACGGATTCCTGCATGGGCTATGACAAGACGCCCCTCATCGAGTACATGGTACAAAGGCGCTGAATCATATAATTTAAGGAATTTCTCACGGAAAGAATTTTTCTGTTTCGCATCCAGTGACAGAAATTCTGCAACAGTTGTCTCAAGCCCATGGGCTGTCTGTACTTTATTGCCCAATAGATATCGATACAGCTTATTGCAGTGGTTTCCAGGAACATAATAAGCAGCCTTTTTTTTCACGGCAAGTTCCCAAACTAGCTCTGCAGTTTTCAGTGACTCTGGTCCCCGGTCTGTCAGATCTCCGACAAAAGCAAGCTTCCGGTGCTCCGGGTGGATCGGAATGCCAGAATCCCAGTCATATCCAAGAATTTTGGTGATCTCTTCAAATTCGGCAAAACAGCCGTGGATATCGCCAATAATATCTAGTTTCATGGAGCCATCCTCCTTTTTATCGATTATCATTCCCACTCGTGAAAAAAAGAAAAGTTTAAATTAAAAAAGGGAATATTATTGAAAAGGCGAGCCTTGAAAACTTACGGTTACAAAACTTATATTACCATCTAATTTCATGGGAAAAAGAGAAGATAAAAGACAAAGATTTCATTAAATGCTAGTATAATGAAATGTACATAAAGGAAAGGGGGTAAGGTGTATGTCTGAAGAACGTCAAGAATCAGCATCCAGGCAGCAAATCAATTCTGAACTGCTGTTGGAAGCACTTTACTCTGAGAAAATTGATGATTTCCGTGCGGAATTTTTAGATTTGCATCCGTACGACCAGGCTGAATTTTTCAGTGAACTAGATGACGAAGATCGAGCTAAAGTTTATAATTTCCTCTCACCTGAAGAGATGGCTGATCTGTTCGAGAACCTGGAAGCGGATGAAGAGGATTTCAAGGATGTCTTGGCGCAGATGAATCCTAACTACGCGGCCGACATGCTGTCAAATATGTATGCCGATGACGCGGTGGATGTCCTGAATGAGCTTGACAAAGATCAGGTTGCCAGTTATTTGACAATCATGGATGAGGAAGCTGCGCAGGAAATCAAGGATTTGCTGCATTACGAAGAATACACAGCAGGAAGTATCATGACGACAGAATTCATTGCGATTTCTGCCAACCAGACGGTCAGGTCGGCCATGTATATCCTGAAAAAAGAAGCACCCAGGGCTGAAACGATTTACTATATTTTTGTTGTCGATGAGGAGAAGAGACTTGCTGGAGTCATTTCCTTGAGAGACTTGATCGTGGCGGATGACGAGACGATGATCGGTGAAGTGATGAATGAACGGGTGGTCTCGGTTTCGGTAGGAGAGGACCAGGAAGAAGTAGCGCGGATGATGCGGGATTATAACTTCCTCGCTCTTCCTGTCGTGGATTTCCAAAACCATCTCCTTGGAATCATAACGGTCGATGACATCATTGATGTAATGGAAGAAGAGGCATCGGATGACTACTCCAAGCTGGCAGGTATTGCAGACCTCGACACAGTCGACCGAAATCCATTTACAGCCGCCAAGAAACGCCTGCCATGGCTGATCATTTTACTCTTTTTAGGGATGTTCACAGCAAGCCTGATTGGAAGATTTGAGGCTACATTGGATAAGGTTGCAATTTTGGCTGTATTCATTCCTTTGATTGCCGGAATGGCTGGCAACACTGGTACCCAGGCCCTTGCCGTGGCTGTCAGGGGAATTGCCACTGGAGATCTTGAAAAAGAAAGTAAATGGAGCATTATTCTGAGGGAAGCTGGTACAGGATTGATTACCGGAGCGGTATGCGGGATCCTGGTTGCATTTGTTGTTTACTTTTGGAAAGGTGAATTTTTTCTTGGGATTTTAGTCGGTATATCGATCTTTATAACATTAATCATCGCCACACTGGCCGGGTCGCTTGTTCCGCTGCTTATGCACAGATTGAAAATTGACCCTGCGGTAGCATCAGGTCCATTTATCACAACGATCAATGATATTATCAGTATTTTGATTTATTTTGGGATTGCTACTGCTTTTATGAGTTATCTTATCTAATAATATCTTTTGCAAGGCAAAACAGCATTAATTACTGTTAATTCTTATATAAAAGGAGGGAGCGGATGGAACAGCATGCTTCGATTACATCACTTGTGATCGTCATTATTGTTGCATTTTTAACACCTATTATATTACACCGCTTAAAATTGAGTTTCATACCTGTAGTTGTTGCTGAAATCATCATGGGTTTGATTATCGGTAAAAGTGGCTTCAACATTGTCCATGAGGATGCATGGCTCAGCACATTGTCCACCTTGGGATTTTTATTCCTGATGTTCTTGAGTGGGTTGGAGATTGACTTCACTGCATTCTCTGGCGGGAAAAATAAAGGCAGGGCAAAACCCAACAGCAAAAAAGAACCAAATACGTTTGTCGTGGCTTCTGTCATATTTGTCGGGATATTCATTGCCTCTCTTGGATTGTCGTATTTATTCGTGCTTGCAGGGTTTATTGAGAATGTATTTTTGATGACCTTGATCATCTCGACAATCTCTCTTGGAGTGGTAGTTCCTACTCTTAAGGACGCACATTTAATGAAAACAAATATTGGGCAGATCATTTTATTGGTAGCTGTCATTGCAGACCTTGCCACCATGATCCTGCTTGCTGTCTTTGTATCCCTTTATGATACTGGCGGTGGCAACACATGGCTGCTGCTCGTGCTTTTTGCTGCTGGTGTAGCACTTTATTTCATCGGCAGATCCTTCAAAAATAGGACGTTCATTAATGCATTGTCCACTGGTACCACACAAATTGGCACCCGTGCGGTTTTTGCCTTGATTATTTTATTGGTTGCCATCTCAGAAACAGTCGGCGCGGAAAATATCCTGGGGGCATTCCTTGCAGGTGTCCTTGTTTCCCTGCTGGCACCTGACCAGGAAATGGTCCATAAACTTGATTCATTTGGCTATGGCTTCCTGATTCCCATCTTTTTCGTGATGGTGGGGGTCGAACTCGATTTATGGTCACTGTTCAGTGAAAAAAAGCTCTTATTATTGATACCGCTATTACTTTTGGCTTTGTTTTTGTCAAAAATGGTCCCGGTATATCTTTTGAAAAAATGGTACGACACAAAGACGGTTCTCGCTGCTGGCTTCCTGTTGACCTCCACATTGTCACTCGTCATCGCTGCAGCAACGATTGGTGAAAGAATGGAAATGATTTCACCGCAGATGAGTGGAACACTGATTCTGGTGGCAGTCATCTCCAGTGTTTTGACACCAATTTTATTTAAAAAATTGTTCCCTGAAGAAAAAGCAGAGGAAGTTAAAGTAAAGGTGGCGTTTATTGGCGCCAACCAGATGACACTTCCGGTATCAAGAGCGCTTCAATCTTCTCTTTACGAACCAGTCATTTTTCATACAAAACAGGATAAGGCGGAAAAACTGGCGGACACTGTTTTTGAAATCATTGAAATTGACAATTATGATATTGATACACTCGATAAGGTTGAAGTGTATGATGCGAATATCATTGTTATATCTACAGGGAATCCCGACCTAAATGCGACCATCGCGGTCAGCGCAAAGGAACGTGGAGTTGAAAGGGTCATCGCGAGGATTGAAAGTCCAGACCTTGCTGAGCAAGCCCAGGAAGAGGGAATTGAAGTATTCTCTGTTCTTCGTTCAACTGAGTCGCTGCTGCGTGCGATGATTGAATCACCAGGTGTCATGACCATCTTGACACATCAGGAAAATTCCCTGCATGAAATCAGAATGCTCAATGATCATTTTGACGGTATGACTCTCAGACGTTTCCCATTCACAGGAGATGTCATCTTTGTCAGGATCCTGCGTGAAAATGAATCAATCGTGCCTCATGGAGATACCGAGCTGAGACTGAATGACCGTTTGATTGTCACAGGATCAAAAGAATATGTCGATGAGCTGAAAAGAGAACTCGAATTCTGTTTTTGGTGCTGATTTGGAACGTAAACCCGTCTTCCCGACGGGTTTTTCTTTTCAAATGAAAAAATATGGTGTAGAATTAGCACTAGGTACTAATAACTTGTATTAACAGGGGGATATTTTAAAATGACTCTTTCATTGAACGGAAAAACATACGTAGTAATGGGTGTAGCCAATAAAAGGAGCATCGCCTGGGGTATTGCTCAATCTCTCCACAATTCCGGGGCGAATTTGATTTTCACTTATGCCGGTGAGCGTCTGGAGAATAGTGTCAGGGAACTTGCGGAATCACTCGATCAAAATTATTTAGTTTTACCTTGCGACGTTACAAGTGACGAAGATGTCGCTAAATGCTTCAAAGAAATCAAGGAAGCAGCAGGTTCGATTTCCGGTGTTGCCCACTGTATCGCATTCGCTAACAAGGAAGAGCTGCAGGGAGACTATATGAATGTTACACGCGATGGTTTCCTGCTGGCCCATAATATCAGCGCCTACTCCCTGACAGCTGTTGCCAAGGAAGCAAAAGAGCTGATGGCGGAAGGTGGAAGCATCGTGACTTTGACTTATCTTGGCGGCGAGCGTGCGATCCCGAATTACAATGTCATGGGAGTGGCAAAAGCATCACTTGATGCAAGTGTCCGCTATCTTGCTGCGGATTTAGGAAAGCACAATATTCGTGTAAACTCGATTTCAGCCGGTCCAATCCGCACACTATCTGCTAAAGGGGTAAGTGATTTTAACTCGATTTTGAAGGAGATTGAAGAGAAAGCTCCGCTTCAACGAAATACTACTCCGGAAGAAGTCGGCGATACAGCAGTATTCCTTTTCAGCGACATGTCACGCGGGATCACTGGCGAAAACATCCACGTTGATTCAGGATTCCATATCTTATAGAAACACATGGCCCGCCGCCTGAGCGGGCCTTATTTATTTTCAGCATTTATGATTCCTTTCAAGCAAATTCATTCATGATTCCGGCACCTATCCTGGGCGGCCGCATACATATAGGGTGAGCGAAGTTTTGGAGGTGCCATAAATGGGAAGAAAGCGAAGTCGTAAGCAATCTCCTTTGTTTTACATCAATCAGCCTGTTATTGATCTGCCCCAAGCTGATATGCAAAAAAATTATACGATTAAAAGTGAACCCGATACATCTGAGATTCTGCAAGAACAGGGTGATGTCCTTGTAACTAAAGAAATGATTTTTGAGGATAAGGAGTCATCTGAAGTGAAAGTAAACCACCAAGTTGAAGAGAAAGAAAACATTCAATCTGACCAGTCCGATGTCCGAGGGAAGAGAAGTTTCAATGATTATACATTGGAGGAAAAAATCAAACACTTAAAGTTTGTTCCCGCATCTGTAGCTAAGGTGAAATACGAATTCATTACGGTGGGAAGATCATATAAGGGATTTTTTATCGAAATGAAGGGAGAAGTATTGTTCATCCAATCTGTAACTCCCAGGAAGAAAAGCGTAAGTATTCCGAAGGAGGATTTAATCGACATCAAGAGGGTTGGATTATAAAAAAGGCTTACCATTTAGGTAAGCCTGATTTTCCAGCCTTGGTTATCTTGTATTGCCAGGAAGGCTTGAAAGTGGTGAAGCTGCAACTGGGTCAAGGCATGTGACTGCACAGAAGCAATCCAGGTCTACAGTTAAGCAGATACCAGTCCTGAAGAATTCATTTCTTGATCCGCCAGTCGTGATTTGCTCGCAAGGAGTGTCGAAGCTTTCTCCTTGGTCACCGCGAGTAGCAAGAAGCTCGAGTTTAGCGCAACAGTTATCATCCACAGAAGTTACGCGGAAGAAGAAAGAGTTGAAGCAGTCAAGCATTTGTGGTCCGCCGCCATTTGTGCGGATGCGAGTTCCAAACCCTTCGAACGGCTGGCAGTCACCGCAATATAGAATTACCGGGATTGTATCCAACTCAGTAGTAGGAGTTTGTGCACCTGCAAGCAATTCCTGGATGGATTTATTGCAGCTGACATCACAATCGTTGTCTACATCCACTTCATCCTGTGCATCTGCTATCGCTCTGAGGACTTCGCACACACAGTTATCCTCACCATGGTTCTTATTTTTGCAACCCATAATAAGTTCATCTCCTTTTTGTTGATATGACCTATTGTCCTTAATAGAATATGAATCGCCATCCTAATGGTGTGGGTGTTTGTCTAATTTTCAATATGTTTCAACAAAAATTAATGACAAAAGTGGACAGGCTCGTGCCTATCCATAGGAAATTGCCCAGCATAAGCTGTATTGAATCCAACAAAAACAAAAGTGGGTGAGATTATGGTAAGTTGGCTGGATTTATTTCTTCTGGGGATGGCGAGCTTCCGCTTGACGAGACTGATTGTATATGATGTGATTACTGAATTTCTCCGTCAGCCATTTCATGAGACAGTGGTGGAGACCCTTGAGGATGGGAGCACGGAAACCTATATAGAAATTAAAGGTACTGGTTTGAAATATTGGATCGGTGAGTTGTTAAGCTGCCATTGGTGCACTGGCATTTGGTCAGCGGCATTTTTGTATTTTGGATATGTGTTGTATCCTCCGCTGGCGATTCCGGCCATCACCATACTGGCAATTGCGGGTATTGCCTCCTTAATCCAGCATGTCCTCATTAAGGATTAACCAGCTGGATTTAATGAAATCGTCCAGAACCCCTAAGTAGACTTGTTCATAAGCTACCATATGGACTCTAAATGAAGGGGTTGTCATCATGGAGGAAAAACAAAAGAAGGATAGCAGCAATCCAAGCGAAGAAAGCCAAAATAGTAAAACAGCCTCAACCAGACGCGTACGCAGAAAACGCGGCTGTGGCTGCGGGAAAAAGAGAAAGAAAGCATAAATTCATCGTCTGCCAAACAACTGGCAGGCGATTTTTGTATTCAGGGAGTGAAAGCTGGGGGATATTAAAGTTGTTCTTACAATGATATGGAAATAAAACCCGAAATAAAAAATTCATAAATTAGGTTTTGGACGTGGAAAATAATTTTAACCAATCAGATGAATCATAGAAGGGGATTAAGGATGAATATAAAACAGACAATAAAAACAATCGCAGTACTGACGATGCTTGTAGTCGGTATTGCTGGATGTTCTTTTGGGAAGACATCCCCAGAGAGCAGGGCTTCCATGATCCAATCGGTCAATCCTGATCCGGGTGCGACTAATGATCTTGAGGAAAAGGATCTCGAGCTTGCTGAGAAGGTAAAAAAAGATATAGCTGGACTTGATGCGATTTTTGACGTCGCTGTGATTGCCGGGAAAAAAGATACACTGGTTGCTTACAAAGTAAAGCACATGAAGCGTTTCAACATGAAAGCGATTGAAAAAGAAATCAATAAGAAGCTGGAAAAAAATTATCCTGGTGAAAATTTCATTGTTTCAAGTGATTTCAAGATCTTTATTGAGGCGGTCGAGCTTCGTGAAAGAATGAAAGATCCTGCCTATCCTGATAAGAAAGCAGAAAAAGAATTGCAGCGGATAATTTCATTGAAAAAAGAAATGACTTAAGAAAGGATGGGTGAGATGGGGGACAAAAAGAAGCAAAAGATGACTCCAGAACAGCAGCAATATCAGCAGCTTGAACAAAAGCACGAGCTCAAGCGGCCAGTATTGAAGAATTGCATAAAGGCTTTTTTGGTTGGCGGTCTGATCTGCACTATTGGACAAGCGATCACTTATTTTTATATATATTTCTTTGATTTTACCGAACAGACAGCCGGGAACCCGACGGTAGCCACGATGATATTCCTTTCGATGCTGTTGACCGGGTTTGGGGTTTATGACCATATCGGCCAATTTGCCGGGGCAGGCAGTGCTGTTCCGGTGACTGGATTTGGGAACTCGGTGATATCGGCAGCGATTGAACACCGAACAGAGGGCTTTGTCCTTGGTGTTGGGGGAAATATGTTCAAGCTGGCAGGAAGCGTCATATTGTTTGGCGTATTTGCAGCATTTGTCGTTGCACTGATCAAGACTTTATTGACAATGATGGGGGTGCTTTAAATGTTGATTGGAACGCAGTCATGGCAATTCAACAATAGCCCGGTCATTGAATCATGGGGGTCATCTGGAGGTCCCTTTGAGTCGGAAGGGAAGCTTGCAGCGGATTTCGATGTCCTTCATGACGATCTATGGATGGGGGAAGAATCCTATGAGAAAGCTCATCGAGTTTTGCTTGAAGAGGCCATCAATTCGGCATTGCAAAAAGGGGAATTCCAAAAAGAAGATATGCAATTCATGCTGGCTGGTGATTTGATTAACCAAATCACGCCTACCAGCTTTGCTGCAAGGACGATGGCAATCCCATATTTCGGACTTTTTGGCGCATGCTCTACCTCAATGGAGGGTCTAGCGCTTGCATCCTTTATCATCAACTATCAGGGAGCAAAAAAGGTGGTAACTGGCGCGTCCAGCCACAACTCAGCGGCGGAAAAGCAATTCAGATACCCAACAGAATATGGCGGGCAAAAGCCTCCTACCGCACAGTGGACAGTCACAGGAGCAGGAGCGGCAGTGCTGACAGATAACTCAGATAAGCGGGGGAAAATCGTCACAACGTCAGCCACCATTGGGAAGGTGGTCGATATGGGGATATCCGATCCGTTTAATATGGGGGGAGCGATGGCGCCAGCAGCTGCAGATACGATCATCGCCCATTTCAAGGATTTGAATCGTCAGCCGTCCTATTATGATTTAATCGTAACAGGAGATCTCGGAAGGATTGGCCAGGCTACTACATATGACCTATTGCAGCAGGCCGGCCTTGAAATTACGAGAGAGCAGTTTCAGGATTGCGGACTGTTGATCTATAAAGAGGATCAGCCAGTTCAGTCTGGCGGCAGCGGTGCTGGTTGTTCGGCTTCGGTCTTGTATGGCCACTTATTGAATCAGATGAAAAATGGCATCTATAGGAAGATACTTGTTGTAGCGACAGGTGCATTGCTTTCGCCGCTTTCATTCCAACAGAAGGAAACCATACCTTGTATTGCACACGCTGTTGCGATTGAAATGAAATAGAAAGGAGGAATCGTAAATGCTGCCAATGTTTTTCTGGGCTTTTGTTGTTGGAGGTTTGATTTGTGTATTTGGCCAGCTGCTGTTCGATATAGCAAAATTGACACCGGGCCATACGATGAGTTTGCTTGTAGTGATTGGAGCGATACTTGATGGCTTTGGTCTTTATGAGCCTCTAATCGACTTTGCAGGCGCCGGTGCAACAATTCCAATCACCAGCTTTGGAAACTCGCTGGTCCACGGTGCGTTACAGGAGGCCGAGCAGCATGGGCTGGTAGGTGTTTTGACCGGGATGTTCGAAATTACAAGTTCTGGTATATCAGCTGCTGTCATTTTCGGTTTCATCGGGGCACTGATTTTTAAACCTAAAGGCTGATTCTATAAGGGATGATCTAATGCCGGATATCTTTGGTACAATCATACGTTCCATATTGTTGATCATTGGTTTATTCGTAATTACAAAGCTTCTTGGCAAAAAGCAGTTATCAAGCCTGTCATTTTTTGAATATATCGTTGGAATTACTGTTGGTGATATTGCTGGAACATTGTCAATGGATCCAGATTTGAGTCTTAGGGACGGAATTGCCAGCCTGATTATCTGGTCATTCGTCCCGTTCGCCATTTCATTGATTTCCTTAAGAAGCAGGGCGTTTCGCAGAGTCGTCGAGGGAAAGTCAACAACATTTATTGAACATGGCAACATCATTGAAAAAAATATGCGTAACGAAAAATACAGTCTTGATGAACTCCTTGAGCAGCTCCGCAAAAAAAGTGTTTTCAAGGTGGCGGATGTTGAATTTGCATCGCTTGATTCAAACGGAGAACTGAGTGTTCTTTTGAAAAAGGAAAAACAGCCTTTGAAGTATGAGGACATCAGTCACATGACAGAGGATGACAATGTTCCGGTCACCTTGATCATGGATGGGGAAATAATTAAGGAAAATCTTGAAAAGGCAAAATTGGATAAAAAACAGGCTGTAAAACTTATTAAAGATAAAGGCTATGAACAAGACAATGTATTTTATGCAGAAATCGACACAAACGGAGATATTAATATCGATCTTTATGATGAGTATTTAAGATCCCACTTTCCGGACTTTGACCAAATTTAATCCAGTTCTTTAAAATTGGGTAGGGGCTCGCCCATACATATCCCAATCACCTCTCATATAGTGTTATTGAGTAATCAAAAGTGAGGTGAAGAAGAATGGGCTACGGTTTTGGCGGCTTTTGCGGCGGTGGCTACGGCTATGGCTATGGCGGTGGATACTATGGTTCTACATTCGTTTTAATCGTCGTATTGTTCATTTTGTTGATTATTGTAGGAGCAAGTTTCTACAACTAATTGAAAACACTGGCGAAAGCTGTTCCGCGTCGGAGCAGCTTTTGCTGCATCATGAAGGAATAATAAATCATCCAGGCATTGTCTTTCACCATTTTCGCCTAGCTTCATACTATAGAGTAGTTAAAGAAGGAGGCGTGATTTATATGGATAATAATTTTTTCAAGAATATAGAAAAAAAGACTGGCGTCAATATGAAAGATGTATTTGAGCTGGCTAATTCATTACAAAATGCGAACTTTAAAGATGAGAAAACTGTAAGAGGGGTAATCCGCCGTGTTTCCCAATTGGCCAATAAGCCAGTTAACAAAGAAATGGAAGACAAGATTGTTGAATCGATCGTAAAGGATGGAAAGCAGCTTGATTTCAGCCAGATTTCCAAAATGATCAACAAGAAATAGTCACATCTTGAATGCCAAATCAGGACCTGAGTTTTGTTACCCGGGTCCTGATTTGGCATTTTTATTTGAACATGATCACAAAGCAGTTAACCTTACGCATTTGCCTGATTACATAAAGTCCTGCTTCAAATTCTTCCCAGGAAACGGGAAGGGTTAGCTTTCCGGCCACGTCTCCGATGCGGGACTGAAATGAAAAGCCTTTTTTCTGCTCTTGTTACCGCTACATAAAGCAGGCGCCGTTCTTCTTCAAGTGGGTGGCGGTCTCCATTCCGGTAGGCATCCAAAGCATAGTCATGCGGAATGCTTCCGTCCACTGTACCAATTATATAGACATTCCCATATTCCAGACCCTTGGATCGGTGGATGGTACTCAGTGTTATGGCGTCAGATATTGTTTTGCTGGTCCGTTTGATTTCTGCATTCATAGCAATCATATGGTCAGCATGCTCAATGAACTCTGCAATAGATTTAAAGTTTCGGGCTGCTACTTTCAGGTCACGTACGTCATCAGAGCCTTTTTCCAGCTGATTGCCTTCATTGCCGCGCTTTTTAATGAAATCCTGATACCCCAGGTCCTTTTCAACAATATCAATGGCGGCAACAGGGGACAGGGATGAAAGTGAACTGACTACCGGGATCAGCCTCTTCAATTTTTGTTCCTGGAAGGTGAAGCCTGTTTTTACGTAGGTAAGGGCTTCAAGCATAGAACAATCATTCAGGATGCTATTCGCTTGTAAATCCCTAAAGGTCGACTGTTTCAAAAACAGCGATGGAAGGATATTCTTGATCGCATCCGAATCATCGGGATTCAAACTAAGCCGCAAAAAAGAGAGCATTCCTTTTACCATGAATCGCTCGTAGAAGGATTCAATGTCCTGGTCAAGCCGGAAAGGAAGGCTTGAATTCGCCAGCCTCTCGAATACCGCACGGCTCGCAGCATTGGTCCTGAACAAAATCGCAAAATCACCGGGACGTTCTCCTTGTTCAATCCGCTCTTTAATGTCTGTCAGGATCATCGTCGCTTCCTCTTCTTCGTCATAAGGGTGGAAGATGACTGGCGGGCACTCATCTGAATATTGGGCGCGCATTTCTTTTTCATGTCGGATCAGATTTGCTGAAATCAGTGTGTTAGCCGTTTCAACAATCTCGTGTGGCGAACGATAATTTTGGTTAAGGATGATCACTTCTGTATTATTAAAATCCGCCTTGAAGTTGATCAGGTAGGCAGGGTCGCTTCCGCGAAAAGAGTAGATTGACTGGTCATCATCGCCAACCGCGCAAACATTTCCGTGTTTACTCGAGAGCATTTTCACGAGTTCATACTGCACTTTATTAATATCCTGGAACTCATCGATCAATAGATATTGAAAACGATTCTGATAGATTTCGAGTATAGAAGGCTGATCTGAAAATAGCTTATAACATCCAATGAGCATGTCATCAAAATCAAATAACCTCTGCCTGTCCTTAGTTGATTCATAGTCTTTATAAAGCAATGCAACCTTCTCTTCCCATGGTGATTCCGGCTTCACTTCATTGGGCATGATCAAGGTGTTTTTCCATAAACCGATCTGCTGGAGAGCGAGGTCATAGGCAAACTCTTTTTCGTCCAGCTGAAGCTTTCTCCCTGCTTCCTTCAGGATTTGTTCCCGTTGCCATTCTTTTTTCATTAGCTTGTCTGATGACCATTTCTCACGTTCATGAAAACAAAGAATCCGGTAGAAAATGCTGTGGAACGTACCGGAAATCAGCCTATTGACT
This sequence comes from Cytobacillus oceanisediminis 2691, assembly GCF_007678455.1. Taxonomy (GTDB): domain Bacteria; phylum Bacillota; class Bacilli; order Bacillales; family Cytobacillaceae; genus Mesobacillus; species Mesobacillus oceanisediminis_A. Next base: position 299,599 of record NZ_VEEP01000001.1, read on the forward strand.
TTAGATGGTGACATATTCGGGTATTGGGAAATCCGTTTTTTCATCTCAGCGGCAGCCTTTGCCGTAAATGTAACAAGCATGATGGAACCTGGATCTATTTTCTGTTCTTCAAGCATGAAGGCGGTCCTGGCGGTAAGAACCCTCGTCTTTCCGCTTCCAGCTCCTGCCAAAATCAATAATGGGCCGTCTGTGGACACAACCGCTTTTTCCTGGTTTCCGTCAAAATGAATTCCGGCCTCTTTAAGCTGTTTTATGTAATCCAACTTGATTCCTGGGTTAACCGGCGGATGCGAGGTAAAGGGGGAGGTTACTTTCACTTCCCGTGGAAATATGAATTTATCTTCTTTCTCTGCCTCAGCTGTGATCGAACGCGATTTTGGTATTTTGAAACCATTTCGCTCTATATATTCCGTTTTTTCAAAAGGCGGAGACGAAGGTGTTGGCAAACTCTCTTCCTGACAATCATCTTTACTGGAAAGATGATGATAGAAATGGGGCTGTTCCTGAATGCCGAGGTAAAGACGGACAGGACCTCCGCATACTGTACAGGCAAGCATTCCTTTCTTTCCGTCGTCATAAAGCTTTTGATAGTCACTGCGATCATATTGGTTAAGGCTTATTATCTGCTGGTTATACTTAGCTGTTTTCATGTTTTCCCTCATCTCCGGCCAAAAAATAGCACAATCTTTATCATACCAGAATAGAATTTCTAACAAAAGATGTTATCCGCTGAGGAGAAGCAGCAAATCCAGGTTTATTAATGGTTTCAGGCAACGGAAAAAAGATTAAAAAATAGCAGTTTACTACGGTCATAAACAGGGAAAAGGAATAGAAGATTATAGTAAGAAATTTAATAATCGTAAAATTGGGGGATAACAAAAATGGGATACATTCTTCCAGTGACAAATTATCAATATATTCAATATGCTGAGCGGGAAATTGGATTGGATTATGACCCGTTTATGATTAATAGCGTTAATAGGATTCGAAAAGAAGACCCGGTGTTGAAGGGACAGGAACAATATGAGCAGGCAACAGCGCCTCTGCAGAAGCAGAAGGAGCAGCAGCCTGTGTCACGCATGCAGCTCGCAGCATCCGATTCAAGTTTCCCTCGCATGGACCGTGTTTATAAGAAAAAGGTAAATCCATTGGTTGTCAACCAGGCGTATGCTGAAATTACCGGTAAAGGAAGGCACTACAGCGAGTCGATTTGAACTGGCTGCAGTGCTTTTTTCTTTGCTGTTTTTCGCGGTGAATTTTGCTATTCAAACACTGGTCTCAAAGTTCCTTCAAATATCTTTCTGAAAAATTTAAGGCAATAGAGTGTGGAACCACCAAGGTACGAAATAGCCATACATACAAAACCCCCATTCAAATTTGAATGGGGGTTTTGACTCATATGGATTTTTTCATTGTCTTATGTGGGATACCGGCATCCATGAACTCCTCTGAAACCGTTTCATACCCAAGCCTGCTGTAAAAGGGGATGGCGTGTGTCTGTGCATTTAATTTCAAGGTTGAAATGCCCTGAGACTTTGCATATTCCTCGATTTTATTCATGACGGCGACACCAGCTCCGGTTTTGCGGTTTTCTTTTAGTACACAAATCCGCTCAACCTTGCCTACTCCATCCAGGACACGGAACCTGCCGGCCCCTGCTGCTTTTTTGTGATCATCATATAATACGAAGTGAACAGAGTCGGACTCGTATTGATCAATTTCTTCTTCTTCCGGAACGTTTTGTTCATGAATGAAAACGGTCTTGCGCACATCGAATGCGTCTGCTAATTCTTGATCGCTATTTACGATTTTTACTTCCACGATTATTTATTCCTTTCCAAGCCTGAATGTTTCATATACAGTCCATGAACCGTTGTCCAGCTGGTACAGCAAATGAATCCGATCGGCTGTATCTTCAAATTGGACCTTTGTCATCCCTAATGATCCATAGACATCCGAGTGCTCATCGTCGGACATTTTTTGACCGATGGTGATATGCGGTACAAAGTTATATTCCTGATTGCCTTCGAATGTTGAATTGAGTTCATTATGAAGTGAGTCTAACTCTTCAGGTGATTCGACTTTCAGGTATATCACGTTATTTACGGGTTTAAATGAACTAATCTTCTTGATGTTCAGTTTGACTGGTTTGAAATTCCTGGCAATTGAATCAATCTTATTGGCGATTTCCTTGATTTCTTCTTCTGTTGCTTCAAATGGAGATTTTAAAGTGATATGTGGCGGGATTAACGCATAATGTGGGTCATAACGCCTTCTCAACGAATTAGCATAATCCTGGATTTTCTTTGATGGAAAAATGACAATACCGAATTTCATCTGAATACCCCCGTTTCATAATATTGTTGCATTTCGTTCAGTTTAAAAAACTGAAAATTATGATTTACCATTCATTATAACAAATTTTTGATATATATAATATAAAGAAGCATAATCATGAAAACATTCTATTCATTGCCCGTTTAAGGTCGGGCTGCCAATAGGTCCATGTATGGTCTCCGCTGAATTCTTCGTAAAAATAGCCAAAGCCTTTTTCTTTAAAAATCTTTGAAAGATCCCTGTTTGGCGTCAGGAAATCTTTGTTTTTGGATGAGGTCGTCTTAACGGTTGTCTCCTGTTCGCCGACCGTGTGGTATATATTCAGCAATTCAGGCTGACTGAAGTTCTTAACCGCGGAAAATACTTCCTTATTCACATATGGTGATTGAAGCAGAACTTTTCCAAAAGTATGAGGATACTGGATAGCGGCAAGCAACGAAACTGTTGCTGCAAGCGAATCCCCGACCAAAGCGCGTCCCATGCCCATTTGGTATGTTGGATAACGTTCATCCAGGTAAGGGACAAGCTCATGAGCAAGAAAGCGGATATAGGCCTGGTGCTGCTCTCCTTTTGGATGGTATTTTCGGCGCCGGTCTTCGACGGAATCATATGGGATTCCAACGATGATGACGTTTTCAATTTCTTTTTTGGCAAGGAATTCATCCGCAATCCTGCCTATCCTCCCTAATTGGAAATAATCGCGGCCATCCTGTGCGATCAGCAAGGAGTATTTATACAGCGGGGAATAATTGGCAGGCAGGTAGACCAGCATTGTGATATCTTCACCCAGCTCCTTGCTTTGGAGTGTGATTTCTTCAATTTTGCCCATAGGATAATCCATATATTTACCTCCAAATCCTTCGATTTGCTATTTTACTTTTTACCGTCAAAACGATTTTAGCATATGTATTTTTAAAAAGCTTTTCAGGTAATGTATTATAAGCCGGCATGAAATTAGTAAGCAAGTAAGATGTTTGACAATTGTGTGAAGTCTTATGGTAGAATTATGGTGAACATTTATATATCAAAGGGGGAAATCTGATGAAAAAAAGAAAGTTTCTTTTATTCACTGCTCTTGTGCTAGTGCTTTCGATGGTGCTATCAGCTTGTGGCGGCGGCTCTGACGAAAAGGGTGGAGAAGGAAAATCACAAGAAAAACCTAAATTCATGAGCATCCTTACTGGCGGTACGGGTGGTACATACTTCCCGCTTGGCGGAGCTTTCGCCAAGATTGTGTCTGATGCAACGGGTATCGATACAAATGCGGAAACAACAGGAGCATCTGCTGAAAACATGCAGAGCATTAAGGATGGAAAAGGTGAAATCGCCTTCACTCAAACAGATATCGCTTCTTATGCAACTGAAGGAAAGCTGATGTTTGATGGAAACAAAATCGATAATATTAAAGCGATCGGTACTCTTTATCCTGAAACAATCCAAATCGTTACAACTGAAAAATCAGGCATCAAATCCGTTGGAGACCTGAAAGGTAAAAAGGTATCGATAGGTGCACCAGGGTCTGGAACTGCAGCGAATGCAGAACAAATCCTTGAGGCTTATGGAATGTCAGTTGATGATATCAAGAAGCAGGATTTAAGCTTTGATGAATCAGTAAATGGCATTAAAGACGGAAATATCGATGCTGCATTCGTTACGGCGGGACATCCGACTGCAGCTGTTGAAGAGCTTTCTGCGACAGAAAAAGTTGTAATCGTTCCTATTGAGGCTGATAAGGCTGATAAACTAATTGAAAAGTATCCATACTACGCAAAAGAAGTAGTACCTTCAGGAACTTATAAGTTGGGTTCCGATGTGCCAACTGTTGCTGTTCTGGCAATGCTGGTAGTAAAGTCTGATCTTTCAGATGAAGTTGTTTACGATATCACTAAATCAATTTTTGAAAACCTTGACCAGGTACAACATGCAAAAGCTAAGCAAATTAAGCTTGAAAATGCTTTGAATGGTGTAGGTATTGACGTACACCCAGGAGCACAGAAGTATTTTGATGAAAAAGGAATCAAAGCTGCTGAGTAATATTCAAAACCCGACCGGACAAAATCCTTTTGTGGATTTTGCCCGGTCAATAAATATTTCTGGACTGCATTTGTACTCCGGAGGTTCCACTAAAGAACAGACCGAACTCTATTCCGGTCTTTTTTTACTGAATATTTATCAAACCTCTTTGAGCGATATCAGACAGGCGAGGAATGGATAATGAAATCAATAAAATTCAATAAAAAGATCTTCGTTCTGTTGCTCCTCATTATGTTAATTTTAATTATCTCAATCAATATTCCATATAAACAAGCTCTTGTTTTTCTTCAACCTGAAGAAGAAGATATACTATGCTATGTACCTATTGCACAAGGGGACAAGTTTAAGATAAAGTATACACATTCCATCCATTTGTCCGATGTAATTGAAAGCTATAAAATTACCGAACAAAATGAGATTCAGCAATACGAATTGGAGTATGAAGATTTTGCCATTGGTATGCCATCAGAAATTGCAGAAGGGGAACATTTTGAAATGCAGGATGGCAAGTACCGTATAAAGAATATGGAAAGAAGGTTTAAGCACTTCGACCTGCGAGTCGGCAAGGTGAGGGCTAATCACACGTTTATGCAAGGTAAAGTCTCCTTTCCACTTTCCAAGGCAATTGAACCAGGAACGAGAGTAAGGATACAAGTAATGAAAATTAATGTTATTCAGCAAATGAAAGGAGTGAATATCCTTGAGCATGAAGAATGAAACTTTATCTGAACAGGAACAGCAGGAGCTGCTGGAAAAATACGATCCTGAAGCTGCCTCAAGGAAATTAAATGGAATTATGGGCATGATTGCATTCATTATGCTGCTGTCATTCTCACTATTCCAGTTGTACACATCCATCTTTGGGGTTTTGACGGCACAGTTGCAGAGGTCCATCCATTTGGGGTTTGCGCTTGCACTGATTTTTATTTTATTTCCTGCACGCAAAAAAGACCGTGTACATAATAAAGTCGCATGGTACGATATTTTACTGGCGATTATCGCAATAGCTGTAGGTGCCTATTGGCCATTAATGATTGATGAACTGGTAAACAGGGTTGGGCGTCTTACTCCGGTTGATTTTTACATTGGTCTTGCTGCTGTTTTACTCGTCCTCGAAGCGACCAGGAGAACGGTAGGACTGCCGATTACGGTTATTGCGGTTCTGTTTTTGGGTTATGCATTGTATGGTCCATATATGCCGGGTTTCCTCGCACACAGAGGACTTGAACTTGACAGCTTGATCCAGACAATGTTCTTCACAACTGAAGGTATCTTAGGAACACCATTAGGGGTTTCTTCTACGTTTATCTTCTTATTCTTGTTATTTGGCGCGTTTCTAGTGAAAACAGGCGTTGGCCAATATTTTAACGATCTTGCTGTTTCTATCGCTGGAAAAAGAGTTGGTGGTCCGGCAAAGGTAGCGATTTTTTCTAGTGCATTGCAAGGAACAATCAGCGGCAGTTCCGTGGCTAACGTAGTCACGTCAGGCTCATTTACGATTCCTATGATGAAAAAGCTCGGATATCGTAAAGAATTTGCTGGAGCAGTAGAAGCAGCTGCTTCTACCGGTGGCCAGCTTATGCCGCCTATCATGGGTGCAGCTGCTTTCTTGATGGTGGAATTCATTGGCGGCGGCATCACATACTGGGATATCGCTAAGGCTGCAGCCATTCCAGCGCTGCTTTATTTTACCGGGATTTGGATCATGACACATTTTGAAGCAAAACGGGTCGGCCTGCGCGGATTGAAGGATGAAGAAATGCCTGACCGCAAAGAAGTTCTGGCTAAAATCTATTTGCTATTGCCAATATTGGCTGTAATTGTCCTGATGGTAAGCGGAATGAGTGTTATGAGAGCCGCTCTATGGAGTATTGTTATTACTGTGGTGGTTAGTGCGATAAAGAAAGAAACCCGGATTGGTTTCAGAGATGTAATTGATGCGCTTGTCGATGGGGCACGCACGGCGTTAGGTGTTGCGGCTGCAACTGCTGCTGCTGGTATTATCGTAGGGGTTGTAACCAAAACCGGCCTTGGCCTGAAGCTAGCCAATGGATTGTTGGATCTTGCCGGAGGACATTTACTCCTCACCCTGGCGTTTACAATGGTTGCATCCCTGGTATTAGGAATGGGGTCACCGACAACAGCAAACTATGTCATTACGTCAACCATTGCAGCACCGGCCATCATTTTGCTGGGAGTACCTGATTTATCTGCACATTTATTTGTATTCTATTTCGGGATCATCGCTGATATTACACCTCCAGTAGCGCTGGCGGCATTTGCGGCAGCTGGTGTATCAGGCGGTGAACCAATAAAAACAGGGGTTAACTCAGCAAAGCTGGCAATAGCAGCGTTCATCATCCCTTATATGTTCGTATTGTCTCCAGAATTACTAATGATTGATACAACATGGTATTACCTTATCTGGGTGGTGTTTACGGCACTTGCCGGCATGATGCTGATTGGTGCAGGTATTATTGGTTTCTGGCTGAGGAAATTGTTCTGGTACGAGAGAATAATTGGAGTTGTAAGCGGCTTAATGCTGATTTATCCTGAAAAAATTACTGATATAATCGGACTTGGTTCCTTTGTTCTACTCATTGCATTGCAAATTCTGATCAAGAGACACAATACACCTGAGCCAAATACAGTTAGTTAATTTTTAGAAGTCCTCATTCCGGGGGCTTCTTTTTTAACTGGTTTTAAGAAAGTGCCGTTTTTCTGGCATGATGGATAGGATGTTTTCAACCTTGAATAAACGTTCATCGTTTCTAAGGAAACAAAATGCTTTAAAGTAATCCCCACTGATCTCTTTTACAATAATCCTACGCTGTGTAATCTGGTTATCGACTGCAAAATAAATCATTTCAACAGGCTGGTTTTCTTTTAGTGATTTTTCCAAAAGGAAATTCATGTGATTCACTCCTTTTCTTTTATAATTATATTATACCCGAACATTCGTTCTTTATTCAATTATTTCAGAACAAATGTTCGTTGTTTTGGCGGATGGGTAGTGGTATAATCTGGAATGGAGGTGTTATGGATGGAGAGCGAAATGCTTAGGATTTTTGATCAACATGGGACCTGCCTGGGAACAGCACCGAGGTCCCGTGTACATAAAGCTGGCCACTGGCATGAGACATTCCATTGCTGGTTTGCAGAGCGGATAAACGGAGATGACTTTCTTTATTTTCAAGTTCGCAGTTCCGCTAAGAAAGATTATTCCGGTTTGCTGGATATCACTGCAGCGGGGCATATTCTGGCTAATGAAAGCCCTCTTGATGGCTTGAGGGAAGTAAAGGAAGAACTCGGAATCGACGTGACTGTTGAAGATTTACAATCTTTAGGTACCATCAAAGATTCACTGATCAGTCCAGAATTCATTGACCGAGAGCTATGCCATGTTTTCTTGTACAAGGAACATCAGCCTTTTGAAAAATTCCAGCTGCAAAAGGATGAGGTCTCAGGGATCATGGTGGCAAGCATGACCGATTTTGAAGATCTATGGTTTGCTAAATCCAGTGAAATAAGGCTCAAAGGTTTCAAGGTAAGTGAGGAAGGCGAAAAGAAACCAAAAGAGATGCTGGCCTCCAAAAAGGATTTTGTGCCTCATGAAGATGAGTATATTAAAAGGGTCATCCAAAGTATAAGAAATTCATAATCCAGATAATTTTTATGGGGAAAAATTATTGACTTTATACTGAATCCAGTATATATTAATTAATGTCCTCATTAAATAGGACAACTTAGAACGATTCCTTAGCTCAGCTGGGAGAGCGCTACCTTGACAGGGTAGAGGTCGCTGGTTCGAACCCAGTAGGAATCATACTTTTGAAAAAGCCCCCATCTCTTATATAACAAGGGATGGAGGCTTTTTTGTTTTGCCAACACTTCTTTTACCAGACAAGCAGGCGGAATCAATCAGCCACTACTTTTTCAAAACTTATTGCCGTTTTCCCTTCAAAATGTTCAGTTAAGCTCAATGCCTAACTGAGCTTTTTTATTATTAGCTGCTGATAATATACCTTCTTCCTGCTTCCCGTTAATTTAGAGTGATAATTTCATTTAACTTAGAAAAAAATAAGGATTAGGAAAGGAGGGATAGCAAATGCCTGTGAAAAAGTTGGTTACAGGATTGATTTTGTTTGTAGCATTGTTCACGGTTGTGACAACAATAGGCTTACATAGTAGTTTTGCCGAAACTGGTGTTGCAACTAAACCAATGGAGAATGTTAATATGATTGAGGTAGAGTTGAATGATAATTACTTTAATCCAAAAGTTATCAGCATTCCAAACGGAATCACTACAACCTTGAAATTGAGAAACAAAGGGAAGAAAGAGCATACATTTACAGTGGAAAAGCTTGGGATTGACATCGAGCTCCAGCCAGGAAAAGAAAAAAACATTTCCGTGAAACCAGAACAGAAGGGTACTTATGAATTGATATGCCGGTATCACTTCCAGGAAGGTATGGTTGGGAAGGTAAATGTTAATTAAAAAGCAGTGCAAATAATGTATTGAGTACCCAAAAAGTTAGAGTGAAATCTAACTTTTTGGGTGTCTCATCAATGCTCCTTTTTATTTTCGAAACAATAAGAGTAGTTCCACTTCTAATAATGATAAATATAATGTACGGTACGGTGAGCCATATATCATTTAAGATGAGGTGGAAAGTTGTATTTTTTTAAGCCTATTTCTAATGAAGTGCGTTTATCTAAACTGATATTCAAAAAACGCAATAAAACGATGAAGCTCATTTTGGGGTCTTTTTTTGCCTGTATATCAGTTATGCTACAGGCAGCTGGAGGCTTTTTGCCAGGTATAGGATTATTTTTTAGTCCGCTCGCCACTGCACCTATTTTGTTATGTTCAATGTTTTCCATTCCACTTGGAGTAATGTCCTACTTTCTGACCATTATATTGTTATTTATTCTGCAGCCAAGTGAATTAATTGTATTCGCCTTTACAACAGGACTGTTGGGACTGGGCATAGGAGCAGCATTTTGGTTTTTTAGGAAGAGATTAAGCATTATTGCGGCAGGGACTATTTTTTTAATGCTGGGAATTATCATTTTGCTATTTATCTTCGACTTTCCCGTTTTAGGACCAGTCGTTTCAGGTTCCTTTTCATTTCTTACAACCGCGGGGATCCTTTTATTTGCTTTACTTTATAGCTGGTTATGGGTTGAAATTGCTTTAAACATTTTTAATAGACTAAAAAGGTTAATCATTTAGTGTCTCCTAAATCCACTCACTATTGCCTGGCAGATAAAGCCCTCAGAAATCAGATAGGCTCAAGATTCAAGGAATGATTTCAAAAATAGTACCCTTGTTAAAGTCAGTCACTTTCATCGAGCCATAAACCCCCAAATATAATCTGGTTTGGTCCAGATTCGCTCCCAAACTAACATAATAAGCAGATTCAGATCCGAAATTATAGTCAGTTTCAATAATACTATAATCATTTAGTTTACAGTCTGGCCTTACCTTAGAATAAGCTAATACTCCTTTAACTGAAGTTGCCGATTCATCCTTGCGGGCTAAATCGGTAAACAAAATGTTTCCCGTTAAAGCCGGTATCCCTTTCCCCATATATGGTTGGACTCCTGTAAGGGAAGTGCCGCCAAACTTATCTGGTCGTGGATCTTTATGATAATAACTAGTTAATGGCTGAATCCGCCTGACTGATGTTTCAATTGCTTCATCGTAATAAACAATGGTTTTCTTATCCGAATTCGAATTAGCAGAGCAGACATTCATAATTGAAGTAGGAAAAGCACCTTCCCAGCCACGCCAGCCAAAGTTAATATACATTTCCTGAGTGGTCCCGGAGTTCATGACAAGTTCAGGGACCGGTATCGGTCTATACTGAATGAATGAATAAATCGATTCTGTCAAATCCTGTCCGACATTCCCCACATATTTAATATAATGATTATAATTCCTTTGAAATGAAATCCCTGGTATATTGCGAACTCCTTTGGCAATTACCGTAAGTATTTGCTGAACTTGTGCAGGCAGTTCATTAAAACGACTGGCAACATGTGGATTATTGAAAGATGTATTTTTAACTACATCAATTTCAATTACTTTACCGGCGATTTCCATATCATCCTGACTCAAATTAAATGGATCATAGCCTAAACCGCCATCTCCTGTTGTTAAAACCAGTTTTCCTGTTTCAGGTGAAAAGTTTAAGCTATTGACACCATTATGATTAAAAAAGGGCCTTCTTAAGTTCAGCAATGTTCGTCTCTTTTGAGGCTGTCCATTCATTTGGAGAATCCATTCTTCTACTGTATCAATATGATCAAATTGAACTTCTCTATTATCCCATTTTCGATTTAGGGTGTTTGGGTCACAGGGGTCAGGCATAGAAGTTTCAGGAAGTGCACCTGGACCTTGTGTTCCAGCTACTGAATAATGAAGATAGAATAGACCGTTGTAATAAAACTGAGGGTGAAACGCAAGCCCTAATAATCCCCGCTCATCATATCCGCCACCTTGATCACCAAGTTTAAGGACTTGCGGTCGAATATCTAAAAAAGTTTTAATGTCTCCGTTACCTATATAAAAAATTTCTCCTATTTGGGTTGCAATAAATAATCTTTCAATTGAGTCTCCCGGTAAAATGGCTGTTTTCATAATGGTGGGTAAATTGATCTTGCTTACTACAGGGCGTAAACTTACCTTAACTTTTTCCAATTAAATATTCACCTCGGCTTATTGTTTTCTTTTATAAGAATATGGTCAGGAATCCTCTAACAGTACCTGATTAGGGTCATGGATCAGGTGAAGCCTTTTCTCAGCTATAAAGCAGCAGAACCAGGTAAGTTAGCACATATGAGAAAAGCTTTTCCACATTCCATTTCATTATTTATAAATGCAGGCGGCCTATATAAGCTTTCCTGTGAGTGAATTGAGTGTGAAACAATATGAACGAGAAATAAGAAACAATTCATCAGCATTTTCGATTTTCTCCGCAAAGCTGTGATGAATGACTTATACTGCTTTTTAGTTTTTAAAAATTTATCATTTCCCCTGAATGAATCAGTAATCAAAGGAAACCATTAAATTAGTACATTTTTTTGGAGGGAAACGATGAAAACTTCTGATTTGCTTGTTCAATGTTTGGAAACGGAAGGAGTGAAGTACGTTTTTGGGATATTCGGCAAGGAAGTATTAGATCTAGCAGACTCGTTGTCCAGATCAACTTCGATCCAATATGTTCCTGTTCGCCACGAGCAAGGGGCAGCATTTATGGCGGATGTATATGGGAGGGTAGCGGGGAAACCTGGAGTTTGCCTGGCTACCCTGGGCCCTGGTGCCACAAATTTATTAACAGGAGTTGCAAGTGCCACATTGGATGGCTCACCTGTTGTAGCGATAACTGGACAAGCCGGCATGGAAAGACAGCATAAACAGTCTCATCAATTTATTGATGTAGAGAAAATCTTTGAACCAGCAACGAAATGGTCCGTTCAAATTAAACAGTCAGAAACGGTTCCAGAAATTATCCATAACGCTTTTTGGAGAGCAGCAAGTGAAAAGCCTGGAGCAGTGCTGGTAGAGTTACCAGAGAACCTGGCTTCAGAGGCGATTTCCAGAAAAGCAATGCCTAAAAGAGCTGCGCCAAGTGTCGTCCCTTCGATGGAGGAAATTGATGAAACAGAAGTAATTTTTAAACAGTGTCAAAAACCCTTTATCCTGATTGGGAACGGCGTAATTAGGCAAGGGGCTGGCGAAGCATTCCAAACCTTTGCTGAACTGCTTAGGGTACCAGTGGCAAACAGTTTTATGTCCAAAGGGGTCTTACCAAAAAATCATCCTCTTAACTACTTTACCTTTGGATTCAAAGACCATGATTTAGTACCAGAGGGAATAGCCGAGGCAGACTTACTGATTGTGATTGGTTTCGATCTGATTGAAAGCTTACCGAAAAACTGGAATAAAAACAAAGTTCCAGTTGTGCATATTCATTCTCAAGAAGCAGAGTATGATGAATATTATCCAGTTCGCAGTCAATTAATCGGTGATTTGAATCAAATTTTTAAGCTATTAAAAAATAGGGAAATAGTTTCTAAACAATGGGTCCCCGCCAACAGTCTTAAAGAGAGGATTTTGCAAGAAAGTCAAGTCTCCTGGAATGAAGAAACGATAAGTAAACAGCCACTAACGACCAGGAATATTCTCCATATAATCGAAAAGCACACTGACGAAAACACCATCGTATTATCTGATGTGGGTGAACACAAAATGAAAATAGCACGTCACTTCCAACCTGATAAGCCAGGACAATTAATCATTTCAAATGGACTTGCATCCATGGGAATTGCGTTGCCAGGATCTATAGGGGCAAAATTGGCTGCGCCAAATAAAAATGTAATATGTATAACAGGAGACGGAGGACTCCTGATGAACGTTGCGGAAATCGAAACAGCAAAAAGATTAGGGCTAGCTTTTGTGATCATTTGTCTGAATGATTCGATGCTTAAGATTGAAAAACAGATGATGGAAAAGCAGTTTGGCCACAGTTATGGTGTAAATTTCAGCAATCCGGATTTTGTTCAACTTGCAGGGAGCTTTGGGATCAAGGGTGTTAGGGTGAATAACCTTATTGAGCTTGACAACCTTCTTGCACATGAAATCTCATCACAGGAAGGAATTGTATTGATCGATGTCCCAATCAGTGAGTGAAGCATTCAGGCTTTTTAAGAATACAGTATGGGCTTAATCCAAAAGCTATTAAGTATACCTGATTGAAGACAATAGCACATTTACTTAATTTGTTTAACTTTTTGAAAATGATTTAATAACTTTTTGAAAGGATAGAGGCTCCGGTTCGAACCCACGGGGAACCATAATCAAAAAGCCTGTAACAGTAGTATTTTACAGGCTTTTGACTCTGCCTAATATGCATATTAGGCTGCAAGTGCCAATCGTTCATTACCGCAGGGAGGGATCATGGGTATAAGGAGGAGAAAGTTTCAGCTTTGGCTTTAGTCAGAATGGAGCCGGATTCTGGAAGTATTGGAATGTTCCAAATCCATCCATCCATGCTTGGTCCGCTTGCCCATCTTCCTGCAGCACTTTCGTCCCCTTCTGAAAGGTTGAATAATACATAAGATACTTTCTATTTTTCAAGATGTTTCGGGAAAGTGCTCGGCACTGCCACGTTTTCTTTGCTTCCATCCAGTTCCTTAATGGCTGCAATCCTCTGATTTTGATGGATGGTGTCCCTTGCCAGCAGCAGGAAAGCATATCCCTGACCACAGGATCGGTTGTTACTTTATATAACCGGGCAGCATGCAGCCTCCATTGTGACTCAGCGTTCAGATTTGTCTCAAGGAAGATGCATCTCATGCTGTTGCTCTGGTGAATGCTGAAGATCTTGAATCCATTGTTCTTCTAAGAGATTTCCAGATAAAAGGTAAAGAGTAAGTAAAATAAAAACGATTGCTGGTTTAATAAGATCCTTTAATGATTTGATTACTGAAGAATGGTTCATGAGAACCTTAAAAAGGAATAGCGATGATAGTGAAAACGCTAAAAAAATATTTATGAAGACGAATGATTTTTCAGGCGGAAGCATTTCACCAAGCATAGCCCCCATCATCCCCCCCATTATACCGGACATAAGCCCTTCAATTGATGTGACCGTATTGTAAGACGCTCCCAAAATGCAGCTACTGACGCCTCCTATCAATATGGATAGGAGGGTTGAACTAAAAAGATCACCGCGATAGATCGCACCAAGCAGAATTCCGGAAGTTAACCCTGTATTCATTCCAAAATACATTGCAAACATCATCCCATTCATTCCAGACATAATGCCCCTGTGGTGAAGCAGCAATAGGATGGAAACCAATAAAAGAACAGTAAGAGATAAAAATATATAAGCAGTGAATATGATCATCATCAGTCCTCCTCTTCAACATCATATGAAAAGGCTGGACAGCCCATGCATCTATTGGTGGGGGGATAAGAATGGATATAATGATCTTCGAATGTCAATAGGGGGGAGACCCAAGTTTATGCCCTTGTATGAAGGGTAGAAACAAAATAGGGACAAAAAACAATTCGATTACAGGAGGGAATGTACATGGATAAAAATAAAGCTCCTAACAAAGGGTTGAATACTGAACAGAACAATGGGTTATCTGACACTCAGGAAGTCCTATACGCAAAGGATTTTACAAAAGCCGTTAAAGCGGAAAATAAGTACAGAGAAGAAAACACAAATAAGGAAAAATATAAATAATCGGTCACTAAGTCCGGTTGTGAGCAGGAGGCATTCCATTTTATTGGAATGCCTCTTATTATATAGTGAATTAGCCTCTGAAAAGCACCTGCTTCCCGAGCAGGTGCTTTTTCTTGTTTATCCGGTTAATTTTGGCCATTTATTATGACGAATGACCTGATAAATGGACAGTCCATCACTGTAATTTTCGTTTCCATAATCGACTGGCACCAAAGAAAAGGTCGCAAGCCAGACAGAGAAATAGGAATAACGGACAAAAATCGTGTGAGGTTCAATTATGTTTTGTGAAATGAGCAGGTTTAACACAAGGACAGATCCGAGATTAAAAATGACTCCTCCGGCATGAACAAGAAAGTGAGTGAGCCGGTTATTCCATTTCAAATGTCCATATTCACAAAAGGCATCTAAAAAATACATGCTATTTAAGATGAACGGGCCTTTTTTAAAAATTTGTCTTCCTCTTCCAAGTGAAAAACTGAATTTGCCGCCAAACAGCCATGCAAAGAAGGAATGGCCTAATTCATGGACGAGTGAAACGACAGGATAAATAAATAAAAGGGCAAGTAGAAAACCTAAAAAATCCGAAAAGCCGAACATGAAGTCAGAACCTCCTTCTTAGTGCTTTGAATCGCCAATGTACAAGTTATACCCGGGCGATATGATCATAAACGAACCTGGGAACTGAAAAATATGGCATATCAACCTTATTATTGTCAGTGAATGGAAATATAAAACAATTCCGCCTATACCCCTTCGCCCGAGAAAGAATAGGATAATACTGAATAAAAAAACAGGAGGCGAAAATTATGTCCGGAAAAAAAGCAGGCAAGGAGATCCACGTTGATCATCTTACTATCCATGCGAATGATGTAAAGATCATCCGCGAACGGTCAAGAGAACACGATGAAGAAAGAAGACACCCCTTGGATTTTTTTGGTCCTAGAAGAAGGCGAGAACAGGAAATGGATGAAGAACATCATCGGAAAGATGAAAGCAGTTCTGATGAGGGAAATGAAGAAAGGCGCAGAGGTTTTAGGTGGTTTTAAGAAGTTTTATTTGGTCTTTCTTTAAGCATAATCCTGTCATGTGTGTCCGAAGAGTTAGCCGATAAAAAGATGTAAAATATATCCCCTCTATATATAACAGCCTGCAGGCTTTGATCGCTGCAGGCTGTTTTCTTTTTTATGCTGTTTTATGCTGGTGCATCAAGTTCATCTTCTTCAATCCGCTTTTCATAGTGTTCGACATCTTTGCGGGCGTTGAAGCGGTCAGCTTTTTCAAGGGTGACCGTGATATTGTAATCTGGTATGCCTGCATACTTTTCATAGCGTCCTCTTGGCAGCAGGAAGTTTCCTTCCGGGAAGTGAACCTGGACGTTGCCACGGGAAATGTCTACGAATTTAGCCCTTCCCTGGAAAACACCAAAGCCATTATAGAGAACAATTCCTTCTCCTTCAGCGATGCTAAGATCCTGGGCATCTTCTGCATTCATCAGGACATCATAACGCCCTGCGCCGTTAAGTGGATCGACTTCATTATAAACCATCGAATTAAATTGTTTTCCCCGGCGGGAGGTAACGATGAATTGGCCTTCCTTTTTGCCTAATTCTGGGATATCAACTGTGATCAGGTTTCCTTTGCCATCCGGGGTAGGGCAGATGCCCTCCTCACATAACCAGGCGCCGCCCCATTGGAAAACGTCTCCCGCTTTTTTCAGGTGTTGGATTCCGTCATAATTGGGATTCGCCACGGCTATTTCATTCCGGATCTCCTGAGCATCTTTGAAGTCCACCATGTGGGCTGTCTCAGGCTTAACGCGTTTCGCTAAATCAATATAGATTTTCCATTCTGCACGAGCTTCTTCAACCTGGTTTTTGTTGCCCTCAATTTCGGGACTGAAGTAAACCATTCTTTCAGTGGAAGTGGACGTTCCTCCGCCTTCCTGCTCATAACGTGTTTTGGCAGGGAGGATAAGGACGGCTTCTTTAGCATCTACAAGAGTAGAAGTATTTAAGATGATATCCTGGTGGACACGGATGTCCAATTCGGATAATGCTTTTTCCACAAAATTCGGGTCTGGCATCGTTTCAAGGAAATTGCCGCCCGATAAGTAGTACATCTTGATTTTTCGTTCATGATCCTCAGGGAGCATGATGTTTTCAAGTGTAACACCGACGATGTCACCTTGCCATTCAGGAAGGTCAAATCCCCATAGCTTTTCGATGCGCTTAATGTTGTTTCCGTAGAAATCCCCGCCTGGCAGTACAAAAGGATCCGCACCCATTTCACCGCTTCCCTGGACTGAGGAGTGTCCGCGGAAAGGCATCAGCCCTGCATGCTTACGGCCAAGGTGACCGCGGAGCAGCGCCAGATTTGCCACTTGTGAGATATTATCGGTTGCGAATGAATGCATAGTCAAACCAAGTGCCCATGCATATACGGCATTCTTGCTGCTTGCGAGCAGTTCCGCCAACTCGATAATGCGTTTTTGTGTAATTCCGGAGGAAGCAACAATATCTTCCCATTCTTGTTTCTGAACCTTTGCTTTTAATTCCTCATAGCCATTTACATGTGCATTCACAAATTCATGATTGATCGCTGAGCCATACTTATTTGATTCCATCTCAAACCAGTGCTTCATGATTCCATGCATGAAGGCGATGTCTCCGCCGATATTTACCTGGTAGAAATCATCGGCAATTTTTGTGCCAAATAGCGCAGATTCAGGATTAGAAGGAATCCAATACTTGTCCATGGCAGGTTCTTTATATGGGTTGACGACGATGATTTTCGTTCCCTTTTTCTTTGCTTCGAGCATGTACTTCGAAGAAACAGGGGAGCTGTTCGATGCGACACTGCCCCAGAATAATAAAACATCGGTTCCAATCCAGTCCTGGTAATTTGAAGTCGAAGCCCCCACGCCTATTGAGCGTTTCAATGCTGTTTTTGAAGGGGAGTGGCAAATCCTGCTGGCATTGTCGATATTATTCGTTCCAAGAAAACGGGAAACTTTTCCCGCAACATAGTAGGATTCATTTGTGATTCCCCGGCTTGTCAGGTAAAAAGCATACTGTTTCGGGTCAAGTTTTTGCATTTTCTCTGCGATCATGTCCATGGCATCATCCCAACTGATGCGTGAAAACTTACGCTCTCCATTTCTGCGGATCATTGGATATGGGATGCGTCCCAGTTTGCGCAGCTGAGTGCTGTCATATTTTCTGAGTTCGTCAATGTCGGCGTGGAGGATTTCTGGCTTGATGGCACCAGAGGTATTCAGCCTTAGGACATTCAATCTTGTCGTACAAATATGCGGACCAGTCAATGTCTGGTCATGAAGGCCGGACACACCAAGTGCACAGCCATCACATACACCTTTAGTCAGGATGTTGGTGGCATATCCGAAGTTATCCCTATTGTCCCAAAGGGTTTTCATCGTATCTCTAATATGTTTAGGCTTCACCTTTCCAAGCCCAAAAGGTATAGGGCTTACCCAATGCTTTGGTGCAGGCATAGCCGCTTTTTTCTGCGGTCCTGGATGTTTAGTTTTTCCCAATTTGAAACACTCCCATTTTAAATCTAGTCGAAAAAAAACCACCGTTACCCGAAAACAATGCTTCGGATATAAACGGTGGTTAGTCTTTAGCAGGGTCGCTGCCAAGTGCCATACCTGATCAGTTATTGAATTTCGCTTGAATATCTTCGTCAAAAACAAAGATGGACATTCCGAAATCACGGTCGATATCTATGTCTACAAAAAGTTCGACAAGCTTGCAGCCTAGGAATTCTTCCATTTCAAGTGGAGGATTTTTCCGGTACATTTCCTTCACCATTTCCGTCCTGGCTGCCCGCAGTGCCTGCTTGCCTTCATTGGCAGAAGCAATGAACTTCTCAACTGGCGATAGATTCCCTTCCATTTCGCATATCGCCCACTTTTTGCAAAAGGTAGTGGTTATTTTGCTGGGGCCTTTGCCCATATGCTTCTTACGGAAGGAACGGACCAAATTGCTGAACTCTGCCTCGTATTTATTCATGTTATCCTCCTGTCATCCATACAGGTTATAAGATGATTGGTATTTTACCATACTGTGAGGCAATTGGAAAAGCGCAAGCGCCTTGCTCAGTCTCGACAGGGGCTGGAAGTCCGTCCAGAGAAGGCGTTCCTTTGACTTCTTTTGGCGGACAGCAGCGACTGGAAGAGGGCAGGGGCTCAAGTCAGACATTTCTCGAAGCTCCTGATTGTAATAAAAGAATTAACCAGCCATTCTTTCATTTGCTTCATTTTGCTTGCGAAGCTTTTGGATATCACGGCGAATCAAGATGGATACCGCAAGGGCAACAACAAACAGTCCGCTAAAGAAAGTCAGGCTTGTTGCATAGCTTCCAGTAGTGTCCTTCATCCATGCTGCAAACATTGGGCCTGCAAGGCCGGCCGCTGCCCATGCTGTCAGGATATATCCATGAATCGCACCGAGCTGTTTGGTTCCGAAGATGTCGCCGATGAAGGCTGGGATTGCTGAAAACCCTCCGCCGTACATCGTATAGACCACTGCGAGCATAACTTGGAAAAGAAAAGCTTCTTTAGTATGCGGCAGCAGCATGAACAATACAATTTGAGTCGCAAAGAAAATGGTGTACGTATTCGGCCGTCCGATATAGTCGGAAATCGAAGCCCAGGCAATACGGCCGAAGCCATTGAAAAGTCCCATTATGCCAACGAGTGCTGCAGCCTCAGCTGTCGTCAGGCCAATACTTTCTTGTGCCAGAGGTTTTGCAGCAGAAAGGATGGCAATCCCGCAAGTAACATTGATGAATAGCATGATCCATAGATAATAAAAGCGTGAAGTCTTGATTGCTTCATTAGCTGTCAGCTGTGAAAGATCCTTTTTAACCTTAACTTTTCCTGCTTTAGCCTTTTCCTGGAACCCTTCAGGAAGCCAATCAACCGGAGGCTTTTCAAGATACAAGGATGATAATGTCATGATAATAAAATAGGCTGCACCTAAAATGTAAAAAGTATTGGCAGTTCCAACAGACTTAATCAATGAATCCATGATCGGGCTGCTGATGGCGGCCGCAAATCCAAAACCCATGATCGCAAGTCCGGTAGCAAGCCCGCGTCTGTCCGGGAACCATTTAACTAAAGTAGAGACAGGAGCAATATAGCCAACCCCAAGTCCAATCCCGCCTAATACCCCATATGTAATATACAATAAAGGCAATGATCCAAGATTAACGGCAAATCCTGAACCTAAAATTCCTGCTCCAAAAAATCCAGCAGCCAGCAGTCCGGCTTTTCTTGGACCATGTTTCTCCACGAAATGCCCCAGGAATGCGGCAGATAATCCTAAGAACAGGATTGCCAGACTGAAGGTGAATTGCACTTGCTTTGAAGTCCAGCCGAACTCCTCGATCAATGGGTTAGTAAAGTTACTCCAGGCATATACTGAGCCAATGGAAATATGGATGCCTACTGCAGATGCTGCAATCAGCCACCGATTCTTTGTTTTCTTCATGTTTTTACCCCTTTGCTTTGTTAATTTTTCATTCTGCGCCATGGCTGAAAGTGAAAGTCTTGGAATCTTCCAAACTACGATTCCCGGTCGTTATGTACATGGGTTGTCCATAAGTGTGCTTATTTCTTTGCCAACAGAAAACCGCCAATCTTTCCAGCCCTATGCTAAATACACAGGACGTCGTGAGAAAGATCGACGGTTAGAATCAAGCAGGTATCGCTACTCAATGGCCAACAGTTAATCGCTTACATCTCTGTGACACCTTAACCGATGACAGGATCGCTATCTCGAATCAAAATGTTACAGATTTGTGAACTTCGAAAAAATTTTATCACTTTACAAATGCAGATGCAACAACTTTTAGCCTTGCTAAATCAATTTTACACTACACTCGTGTTGTAAATTTTTCTTGAGAAAAAGAAAATACTGTGTTTAGATTTTAAGTATTCTCAAATTCTCAAGATTCAGGTGAAGCCTATGTTGGAAAATATGAGCGATAAATATACGATTACAAAATATCATGATGGACGATTCCAGGACGTAGAGGATGTCGTTGTCAATGAATTCCCGTTGACGATTTATGTGAACGATATGGAGTTCGCAACAATGGTCTGCACTCCGACTCATTTTGAAGAAATGGTTGTCGGCTTCCTGGCATCCGAAGGGGTGATCCGCTCCTATAATGACATCCATTCCCTCAGTATTGACGAGAGCAGGGGATATGCTTACGTCATGCTAAAAGTAAATATGACGACAAACCAGGAATATTTTTCAAAGCGTTTTATTGGATCATGCTGCGGAAAAAGCAGGCAATTTTATTTTCACAATGATGCTAGGACAGCAAAGACTTCCATGTCCAAAACGACAATCACTGCGGCCCAGAGCATTGAACTTATGAACCAGATGCAGAATAATTCACAAGTTTTCCTTGAAACCGGCGGCGTACATAATGCAGCTCTCTGTTCCCCTGAGGAAATGATTGCAGTCAGGACGGATATTGGGCGCCATAATGCGCTAGATAAGTTATATGGATATAGTATTTTGAATAGAGTGCCAGTAAGGAATAAAATCATTGTTTTCAGCGGCCGTATATCATCGGAAGTTTTGTTGAAGGCAGCGAAAATCGGCGTGGGGATTGTGCTATCAAAATCCGCACCAACTGATTTGGCAATCAAACTGGCTAAGGATTTAAACATCACCGCAGTTGGTTTTATAAGAGGAAAATCATTCAATGTCTATTCTTGTCCAGAAAGAATTATAGATTAATAACTTTAGTTCTTTTGTCGTGTCAGCTAATAACTTTATTAAATAATTAGAATGAAGCCAGGCCCTATTTCAAGGGTTCTGGCTTTTTCCAGTATAATGTAATATTTCCGCGCACCTTGTCGGACAAGGAAGAATCGGGAGCATAAAAGAGTATATGCAGGGAAAAGGGAGGCTCGCCAAGCTGAGTGCGTGAGAAGGTGTATTTTCCTGTGATTTCAAGAATTATCAGACAATTTGAATTTTGAAAGCATATTACACGATTGTTACAATTATATTCATAAAAATGTTTTTGGAGTTCAAGATTTTCCACAGCCAAAAGTACGAAAGAACTGTTTTTTAAAATAATAGTTTACTTTATGGGGCAAGCGGGTAAATGATTTTCAGGGTGAATGTTGCGGTTTTTCATACATAGTTGTTGAAGACCGATTAACAGAATAAATATGTACAGAAATTAATCATTATGAGGGGGAGTTTTAAACAGTGAAGAAATTTTTATCATTAATCATTTTGATGGTGACCCTTACAGGTCTCCTCGCTGCATGTGGCAGTGATGAAAAGGCATCAGGCGATGGCGGGATGGATCTTGCTGAGGAGGGCAAATTCACTTTTGCGTCTTCTGGTGAATTCAAGCCATTCAGTGTAACAAGTGGCGGCGGTAAGATGTCAGGCTTTGACATTGATGTAGCCGAAGCAGTGGCAAAGGAACTGGGCCTTGAGCCAAACCAGAAGAAGTTCAAGTTTGCCAGTATTGTAGAAGGAGTCAAGTCAGGACGGTTCGATGCGGCTGTTGCCAGCCATACCATAAATGAAGACCGCTTAAAGCATGTTGATTTTTCCACTCCGTACTACTATTCTGGACCGCAAATCTTTGTCAGGCCTGACAGCGATGTTCAAAAACTTTCAGATCTAAAAGGAAAGGAAATCGCAGTTTCGAAAGGTTCTACCTATGCAAAAACAGCAGAAGAGGTAACAGATAATATTGTGCTTTATGATAGTGACGTAACAGCTTTGGAAGCTTTGGCCAATAAAAGGCACGACGCTGTCATAACGGACTTTGTTACAGGAAAAGAAGCGATTGGTGCCGGTCTTAAAATCGAAGGCAGAGAGCTTCTTGGCCGAAGCGAGCAGGCAATTGCGGTAGCCAAAGACAACGACGAATTACTGAAAAAAGTCAACGAAGCATTGGATACTTTGAGAGAAAATGGAACGTTGAAGAAAATCAGTGAAAAATATTTCGGTGAAGACATCACAGTTAAACCGGAGGAATAAGTTGTCCATCAGGAGCGAATGTGCGGTAAAACCGCACATTCGTTTCTGCTTAAAAATGATGTTTAGCACAATCAGCAAACAATAATTAAGAACCACCGATAAATGAGCCCACAGGGAGTTGAATGAATTTTGCCAAGTCTATCGCATGTTATAGAAGTCTTTTTTGACACGTATGATATTTTCCTTAAAGGCATGCTGCTCACATTGCAAGTTACAGCAATTTCGATTCTAATCGCTATTTTCATAGGATTGTTTTTCGCCTTTTTAAAAATTTCAGGAATCAAAGTACTGGAATGGATTGCTGATGTCTATATTTACCTTGTCAGAGGAACTCCATTGATTGTACAGATTTTCATCTTCTATTTTGGAATGACGAGCTTTAATATATCCGCGTTTTGGTCGGTAGCGCTTGGACTTGCTTTCCATAACGGTGCCTATATTGCCGAAATCTTCAGGGGAACCATCCAGTCCATAGACAAAGGCCAGATGGAAGCAGGCCGTTCACTTGGGATGAGCAAATCCCTTACTATGAGACGAATTATCCTTCCACAGGCTTTCCGTCGTGCCTTGCCCCCACTTGGGAATCAATTCATCATTGGCCTCAAGGATTCATCATTAGCAGCCTTCATAGGGATGTATGAATTATTCAATGTGGCAACGACAAAAGGAGCAAACGATTTTGACAATATGACGTATCTGCTCATTGTTGCCGTATACTACCTATTCCTTGTTTATTTGATATCTGCTCTAGTTGGATTGCTTGAGAAAAAACTATCCGTAAGTGATTAAGGGGGAGACTATTTTGGACGGAAGAGACATGATCAATGTTAAGAAAATGAATAAATCATTTGGCGACCTTCATGTATTGAAGGATGTCGATATAAACGTTAAGGAAAGCGACGTTGTCTGCTTGATTGGCGCCAGCGGCTCTGGCAAAAGCACCCTGCTCCGCTGCCTGAATTTCCTGGAACTAAAAGATAATGGCCAAATTATTATTGAAGGTGAAGAAATAAATTCTGATAGCCACGACTTGAACGAAGTTCGCCAGAAGATCGGAATGGTATTTCAGCACTTCAACTTGTTTCCTCACAAAACCGTAATTGAGAATATTATCGAAGCACCAGTCCATGTTAAGGGTGTCAGCAAAGCACAGGCGATCAAGGAGGCAAGGGAACTCCTCGGCAAGGTTGGGCTTGCAGACAAAGAAAAAGTGTATCCATCCAAACTATCCGGCGGACAGAAGCAGAGGGTGGCTATTGCGAGAGCGCTGGCCATGAAGCCTGATATCATGCTGTTCGATGAGCCAACTTCAGCACTTGATCCGGAGCTGGTGGGAGAAGTATTGGCAACCATGAAGGAGCTTGCAGAAGAGGGCATGACCATGGTAGTCGTCACACATGAAATGGGATTTGCTCGTGAGGTTGCAGATTGGGTCGTTTACATGCATGGAGGAAGAATTGTAGAGGTTGGACATCCTGATGAAATTTTTGATAATCCAACAGAAGAACGCACACGTGAATTCTTAAGCAAGACATTTTAACAAAATGGACGCTTAGCACTATCTAAGCGTCCATTTTTCTTTGAGATATCTGCTGAAGCAACTGATTAGACATGGATTTTTCTGGTTTCATAATGGATATTTCAGGGCGGAAATTTGCAGAATAATTACGTGCTTACATAATCCTTTGTTTCTTCCATCTACTAAATATCTGGAAAATTCATATTATTGGAGGCTGACATGCTCAAAAATATTTTATCTAACTTTGTTTTTTCTATATCAGCTGCGGTGATCTTATTGTTCGTCGTAGTTGGGGCCGCCATGCCAGAAAAATTTGGTGCGGTAGCTGGTGAGTTGTTTAGTTTTACAACCGTTAATTTCGGCTGGTTCTATTTACTGGCCGTGTTCATAATTGTTTTATTCTTGATCGGACTGGCTGTCAGTAAGTATGGAGCAATCCGGCTTGGCGGTGAAGGAGAGCGTCCTGAATTCTCCTTTTTTACCTGGATTGGCATGCTTTTTTCAGCAGGATTCGGGGCAGGACTAGTGTTCTGGGGAATCGCAGAACCTATGAGCCATTTCTTTAATACTCCGTTTGCGAGCATAGAAGGGGAATCCCGCAGTGCGGCAAGAATTGCGATGGGCTATTCCTTTTTCCACTGGGGACTCAGCCAGTGGTCCGTCTTTGCGATTGTTGGGCTGGTGATTGGTTTCTTGCAATTCAGGAAACAAAAAGACGGCTTAGTTTCTACGGCTCTTGAGCCAATTACAGGCACAAAGCCAGCAGTGAAAAACACTATTGATACACTCGCAGTTGTCGCAACTGTCATGGGGATTGCCACTTCTGTAGGGCTTGGTGTTCTGCAAATGAATGGCGGATTGAACGCTGTATTTGATACAGGGAACTCTATCGGAATCCAAATGGTCATTATTTTAATCATTTTCATTGCCTATATGATTTCTTCTTCCACCGGTCTTGATAAAGGTATTGCGATGTTGAGCAACCTTAATCTTGGAATCGCTCTTGTCCTCTTATTATTCGTCCTGATTGCCGGGCCAACTGTATTCATTATGGAAAGCTTCACGCTCGCGATTGGGGATTATTTTGCGAACTTCATCCAGTACAGCCTCAGGCTTCAGCCTTACCAGGAAGGAACCTGGACAAGAGATTGGACAATCTTCTACTGGGCTTGGGCCATTGCCTGGTCGCCGTTTGTCGGGGCATTCGTTGCCCGGGTTTCAAAGGGGAGAACAATACGTGAATACATCTTTGGTGTAATGGTGATTCCCCCTGTGATTGCCTGCCTCTGGATTGCGGCATTCGGCGGTACGGCTTTATGGAATGACCTCAATAACAACACAGGTATTGCTGCGGCAGTAGATGCAGATTTAACCTCTGCTTTATTCAAGACATTCGAAGTTTTGCCTATGTCAACGATTCTGTCGGTTCTATCGATTATCTTGATTTTCACATTCCTGGTAACATCCGCGGACTCTGCAACCTATATACTTGCAAGCATGACGACCTCGGGAAGTCTGAACCCGCCAATATTTGCAAAAATCGTCTGGGGTTCACTAATGGCAGCTATTTCTGCAGTCCTCCTTTATGCTGGGGGACTTGAAGCATTACAGACTGCTTCCTTGATTGCTGCACTTCCATTCACCGTCTTGCTCTTGCTGTTGATGTTCGCGATCCTTAAGCTCCTGAAAAAAGAACCTTTGCCAATCAGGCCAGCAGATTTAAGGAGATTCAAAAGACTTGAGAAAGCAGCAGGAAAGGAACAGGAGAAAAAATGATCCATGCCCATAAAGCAGATTCAGATTGCAGAGAGACTCGATTTTTTCTCGAGACTCTCTGCAGTCTTTTTTTTTTGGAAAATTCCCATTAAAAAGGTATTTAAAAGAAAGGAAGAATTTCCGATATAATAACCATGTAACCAATATGAAAACCTAACAAAGAATGTTTACCAGGGATGATTTTATGGAATCTAACATCTTCCTACGGCTGTTTCATAAAATATTCGATGTATTTGTTAATGATTTTAAAAATATACTTGGGGTATCTTCGTATTGTCAGTACAAACAACTATAGGAGGAGAAAGAATGAACTTATCGATTTCACAAATTAAAAAGAAGGCACTGGCATCATTGAAAGGAAAGTGGGGTATTGGAGTCGCCCTGACGTTCCTTATCTTTTTGATTACGACGATTGTGCCGGGAATTATTGAAGTTTTATTGAGCGGCGGTTTTTCAGAGTGGGCTAATCAGGATGAAACCCCACTAATAGCAGATATGGTGAATCTATTGATCTCGTTTTTGTTTATCCCGCTGACAGTTGCAAGCTACTGGTTCTTTCTTGTCATTACCAGGTGGAATGATCCAAAAATCTCCGATATCTTTGCTGTTTATAAAAAATGGGAGCTATCGCTGAAGCTCATCGGAACATCTATCCTAGTCGGAATCTTTACGATTCTATGGTCTTTATTATTAATTATCCCGGGAATTATCAAGGGAATTTCCTATTCTCAAGTATTTTTCCTGCTTAGAGATAATCCGCAGCTTTCCGCTCTTGAAGCGATTACAGAAAGTAAAATCAGGATGAAGGGGTACAAATGGAAGTATTTCCTGCTGAATCTTAGCTTTATTGGATGGGCATTCATTGCAATCTTTACTTTCGGAATTGGTTTCTTGTGGCTGGCTCCGTACATTAGTACCGCGAATGCTACTTTTTATAATGAACTAATCGCTCCCAAAGGTCATGAAGATGCAGAGTCATCCGACTTGGCTATCTAATTTTTCAGCCCGGCTATATTTTAGCTGGGCTTTTTGTTTTGTTCGGCCGGCTCAGCGAAGTCAAAGGAACGACTTCATCGGTAGCCCATCCAGCACTTGTCCGGGCTGACCGAGCAGCTTGTGCCTTTTTATTCAAACTTATTATCACTCTTCAGTTTCTGGGAAGCTTTCCTCCCGCATTCGGGATTGTTCATCTGGATTCCATAAAATAAAGGATAATCATGGAAAAAGTCGAATAGTATTAATCTCAGTACGTTTCAGAAATGGAGGAAAAACTTGTGTTTGATATGTCTACGATTTTTCTGGTGGATCAAAAAGAAGGATTCACTCCAACACTCGGCCATTTGGTGTCGATGATGAACTACACGCGGAAAACCACTCTGGAGGCAGTGGAGGGGCTATCGATCGAGGAGTTGGATTACCTTATTCATGATGAAGCAAATTCCATCGGCATGCTGCTTGGCCATATGGCTGCCGTGGAACGCATCTATCAAATTGTTACCTTTGAAAAGCGTGACCCTACTGAAGAAGAAGAGCATACTTTAGCTGCCGGACTAGAACTAGGCGAGAAGGGGAAGGCAGCTTTTAAAGGATTGCCGCTAGATCATTATCTTGAAGAACTCCAGACAGTCCGAAATGAAACCTATGAAAAATTCCAGACTCTTTCAGATGATTGGTTGTTTGAACAGACCAATTGGTGGTGGAACCAGCCTGGGAACAATTACTTTAAATGGTTCCACGTGTACGAAGATGAAATCAACCACCGCGGCCAGATCAGGATGATCAAGAAAATGTACAGTAAAGAACTTGTAAAATAATATACCAGATGGCCGTTGGGAGATTAGAAGGTTTCTAATTTGCTATTGGGTGAACAGTCAGGAAATAAATTAATGGATTAAAAGGGGGCTGAGAAGTGAAAAAGCTATATAAGGACTTTTTGTTTTTTCCGGATATTAGTATCTTGATATTTTTAATATTTGCTGGCATCGGGATGTCCATCTTGAGAGGCATGACATGGTCCATGGTTTTATTTTTCATTGCAGGTATGATTACATTCGCTTTCAGTGAATATTTTACCCACCGCTTCTTCTTCCATATTAAAGCACCGAAGAACCCATTATTCCTAAGATTCATGAAAAGAATCCACTACGACCATCACACTGAACCGAATAACCTGAAGTTGTTATTCCTGCCATTGTGGTACAGTTTACCAGGCTTTTTGATCCTGTCGTTTCTTTTTTATCTAGTTTCTCAGAATGTGACTCAGACTATTGGATTTGGTACGGGGCTGATGACAATGCTGCTTGTCTATGAGTGGAAGCATTATGTTGCCCACCGGCCAATTAAGCCAAAGACCAAATTCGGACGTTGGGTGAAAAAGGTTCATCTTCTTCATCATTATAAGAATGAGAATTTTTGGTACGGTGTTAGCACCCCGTTTGCCGATTACTTATTTGGGACATTCGGGAACGAAAAGGAAGTTGAAACAAGCAAAACAGCGAAGGATTTGGAAAAACGAGTCTTATAACAGTAGGCCTGTTTCCTCTAATAGGAAACAGGCTTTTCATTAGTTTTGGTTTTCATGGAAGGCTTTAGCTATTTTTCTACAAATTTTTAAAAGTTTTGAAACTTATTTCCAGTACAATCGTATTACATATCAAGAAATAAATGGAAGAAGGGAGGGTGCGAATTTCGATTTTAGCAAGGGGTGATAATTATGGAGATGTTTGGCATGCCATTAGAAACGATTTATTTATATGGATTGGTGATTTCGGGTGTTGTCACGATTCTTTATCTATTTTTCGGTGACGCCCTTGAAGGACTGGCAGAAGCGATTCCTTTTGTGAATCCGACCTTGATTTTTTCATTCGTGACGATTTTTTCTGCAGGAGGATATTTAGGAGAAATCTTCACACGTCTGCCCAGCTTATTGATTGCTGGGGTTTCAGCGATTATTGCTCTTATTCTTGTCACTTTATTGAATGTGTTTGTATTGATTCCCTTATCGAATGCCGAGGAGTCACTTGTCTACAAGGATAGTGACTTGCGGGGAAGAATCGGAACCGTCATCACCGGGATTCCGACTGATGGATATGGTGAAGTCTTGATTGAGAATATTAGCGGCCGCATCTCCAAACCGGCAGTCAGCTTCACAAACACTAACATTCCTTATGGAAAAAAAGTACTCGTGATCGACATCGAAAACGGGGTTCTGCAAGTGAAATTATATGAAGAATTAGAGACTTATATTTAGGAGGAGAAGGTATGGATCTAATGTTAATTGTTATTGGTTTTGTTGTCTTTTTAATCATCGCATTGGTCGCCGTTTTCATTACGAAGTATAAAACAGCCGGACCTGATGAAGCTCTTATTGTGACTGGTAGCTTTCTTGGAAGCCGAAATGTCCACACAGATGAATCGAGTAACAAAATAAAGATCATCAGGGGCGGAGGTACATTCATTTTCCCGGTATTCCAGCAATCACGTCCGCTTAGCCTGTTGTCCAGCAAGCTTGAAGTGACGACTCCTGAAGTTTACACAGAGCAGGGTGTACCGGTTATGGCAGATGGTACTGCGATTATCAAAATCGGCGGATCCATCAGTGAAATCGCCACAGCAGCTGAACAGTTCCTTGGCAAGACAAAAGAAGACAGGGAAAATGAAGCGAAGGAAGTTTTAGAAGGGCATCTTCGGTCGATTTTGGGGTCGATGACAGTAGAAGAAATCTATAAGAACCGTGATAAATTCTCCCAGGAAGTACAGCGTGTGGCATCCCAGGACCTTGCAAAAATGGGGTTAGTGATCGTTTCGTTTACAATTAAAGATGTCCGGGATAAAAATGGATACCTTGATTCTCTTGGTAAACCTAGAATTGCCCAGGTCAAACGTGACGCAGATATCGCAACTGCTGATGCGGAAAAAGAGACACGCATCAAGAAAGCGGAAGCCGATAAAGAGGCCAAGAAAGCCGAATTCGAACGTGCGACAGAAATCGCCGAAGCCGAAAAAATCAATGGATTAAAAATGGCTGAATTCCGCCGTGAGCAGGACATTGCCAAGGCTCGTGCCGACCAGGCATATGACCTCGAAAATGCCCGTGCCCAGCAAGAGGTAACAGAGCAGGAAATGCAGGTCAAGATCATCGAGCGCCAAAAGCAAATCGAGCTCGAGGAAAAAGAAATCCTGCGCCGTGAACGCCAATATGATTCCGAGGTCAAGAAAAAAGCCGACGCAGACCGCTACTCTGTTGAGCAATCCGCAGCCGCTGACAAAGCCAGACAAATCGCGGAAGCTGATGCAAATAAATACCGCATTGAAGCAATGGCACGTGCCGAAGCAGAGCGAATCCGCATGGATGGACTTGCAAAAGCCGAAGCCGAGCGGGCACAGGGTGAAACTGAAGCTGAAATCATCCGCCTGAAAGGGATTGCGGAAGCAGAGGCAAAAGAAAAGATTGCCGAAGCATTCGAACAGTTTGGCCAGGCAGCCATCCTCGATATGATCGTGAAAATGCTTCCTGAATACGCGAAGCAAGTGGCAGCCCCACTTGGAAACATTGACAAGATCACCGTTGTCGATACTGGCGGCAGTGACGCCAATGGCGGGGCAAACAAGGTAACAGGCTATGCAACGAATCTAATGTCGACACTCCAGGAATCACTAAAAGCATCATCAGGTATTGATGTAAAGGAACTGATTGAGAACTTCTCAGGAAAAGCCAATGTCAGACACAGTATCGATGCATTGGCAGGCGAAATCCGTGAAAACAAGCCCGAAAATAGAATTGAAGCAGTGATTAAGCAGGAAGATTAATTTGAAAACCCGCCTGGAGCGATGATTCCAGGCGGGTTTTTATTTAAAACTAAAAGCAATCAATCAGAGGGCTTGAACAAAATTGTATGCAGGCTCATTTAATCAGGGAAACTACGGTGGGAAAAGTTAACGGAATATTCACAAATACGGAAGGCGGTTTAGATTAAAATAAGCTTAAAGAAAGGAAGTGGAATATGTTACTTAAAAAAAGAACTGAATCGAATGAATTAGTTGCATTGAGGTATCTGAACACAAGGATGGAGTTGGCCGCAAATGAAAAATTCCATCTTGTGAATCTGGAAAAGGGGTATAAAGGAGAGGTTGAATTTGACCGGATGACTGAAAACCTCCCTGAGGAAAGGTATATCATGGATGACCTTCTACTCCAGGTAAATAATTCTTATTTTCAAATTGATAAGGTTATAATCTCTGGGGGATTGATCCATCTATTGGATGTGAAATATCATGAAGGTGATTTTTACCTGGAATCAGATAAATTTTACTCATTGAAAAGTGGCAAAGAATACAAAAATCCAGTCATACAATTAAAGCGAAGCGAGACACTCTTTCGCCAACTCCTTCAGAACCTCAAATTAAATTACCTCGTCCAGGCTTCTGTCGTGTTCAACAACCCCGAATTCACACTTTACCAAGCCCCAATGGACCAACCAATCATCTTACCAACCCAGATCAATCGCTTTTTAAAAGAACTTACCAATACACCTTCTAAGTTAGACGAGAACCATAAAATACTAGCCCAAAAACTGCTCTCCTTGCACCATGATAAAAATCCATTTACCACTCTGCCTGAATATGATTATGATCAGATGGAAAAGGGGATGCACTGCAGGACTTGTGGTTCATTCAATACAGTGATTAAAAACTATGACTTAGTCTGCGGTAAATGTAGTGAACAGGAAAGGATTGATCAAGCCATTCTGCGATATATACAGGAATTAAAAGTGCTTTTTCCTGAAATTAAAATTACAACGCAGATTATCTATGAATGGTGCCAAGAAAAAATTAGCAAGAAGACAATAACCAGAATTTTAAAGAAGAACTATGTATCAACCGGCAGGACCTGTGGTACTTATTATGAATAATTCTAATAAAATCATTTCAATGCTTTTTTAACACATTAAGAGTTGTATAAGGGTTGGGGAATGTTTCAAGCTTTCCGAAGTAGCTGTGTGTTCGGACAGGTTTCAGGGTGAACAAGGAAAAGTTGTCCGAAGTAGTGATGAGTTCGGACAGGTTCAGTGTGAACAAGGAAAAGTTGTCCCAAGTAATCCCGGGTTCGGACAGGTTTCAGGCAGAACAAGTAAAAGCTGTCCGAAGTAGCTCTGTGTTCGGACAGGTTTCAAGCAGAACAAGCAGAAGCTGTCCAAAGTAGCCCTGAGTTCGGACAGGTTTCAGGAAGAACAAGCAAAAGCTGTCCAAAGTAGCTCTGTGTTCGGACAGGTTTCAGGCAGAATAAGCAAAAGCTGTCCGAAGTAGCCCTGTGTTCGGACAGGTTTCAGGCAGAACAAGGAAAAGCTGTCCGAAGTAGCCCTGTGTTTGGACAGGTTTCAGACTGAACGAGCAAAAGCTGTCCGAAGTAGTGCCGAGTTCAGACAGGTTTCAGACTGAACGAGCAAAAGCTGTCCGAAGTAGTGCCGAGTTCAGACAGGTTTCAGACTGAGCAAGCAAAAGCTGTCCGAAGTAGTCCCGGGTTCGGACAGGTTTCAAGCAGAATAAGCAGAAGCTGTCCGAAGTAGTTCCGAGTTCGGACAGGTTTCAAGCCGAATAAGCAGAAGCTGTCCGAAGTAGCTCTGTGTTCGGACAGGTTTCAAGCAGATCAAGCAGACGCTGTCCAAAGTAGTCCTGAGTTCGGTCAGATTTCAGGCAGAACAAGGAAAAGCTGTCCGAAGTAATCCCGAGTTCGGACAGCTTTCGGGGCGAACAAGCAAAAACTACTGGTTAATCAGCAGAGCGCCATGGATGTTCTACAGTACGCTCCCAAATAGCATTCATTGTTATTCCGTTATTGATAATTTTGTGATAATTGAAAAAACAATGTAATATAGATTATAATAAACCGACTGGATAGTTTATTTTAAAAAATTAGGGGGAGATATCATGGAACAAAAGGTGATGAATCAACCAATCATCTCAGCACTGGAAAAATTCACGGAGCTGGATGAAAAAATATCACATTTTAATAGTATTTCAGGATTGCTTAGCTGGGACCAGAAAGTGATCGCTCCAAAGAAGGGCCGATCTATTTTCGCGAAAGCCAGCAGTACCTTAAGAACAGAAGCGTTCAAGCTGACCGTTTCAGAGGAAATGGGAGAACTTTTAAGCGCACTCTCTTCTCCAGAAGCAGATGCTTATCTTGATGACGCAGCAAAAGCGAAGGTTCGTGAAAGGCTGAATTTCTATAACCGTTCAAAAAGTATTCCGGCAGAAATGATCAAGGATTTTTCCGTGCTGACATCACAGGCGAATGATGCCTGGGAAGAGGCAAGGGAGAATAACGACTTTGAGAAATATCTGCCATACCTTGAAAAAATCGTTGATTTTAAAAGAAAGGCCGTTGAGATTTATGGCTATGAAAATCATCCATACGATGCGCTGCTTGATGAGTATGAACCTGGCTTGACTGTTGAAAGGCTGGATCCTTTATTTGATAAATTAAGAAAATCAAGCACTGATTTGCTAAAGAGGATTCAACATGCGCCCTATAAGCCGCGAGCAGAAATTTTTGATCAGGCTTATTCGGTGGCGAAACAAAAAGAGTTCAACCGATATATTTTGCCGCTGATTGGCTTTGATATGAATGCCGGCAGATTGGATGAGACAGTTCATCCATTCGCGCAGACGGTTAATACTGGAGATGTGCGGATTACCACCAGATATTTAGAAAATAATGTTCGTTCGGCCATTTTCGGTACGATCCATGAGGCCGGTCATGGTATTTATGAGCAAAACATTGATCAGCAGTTCGAAGATACTGTCCTCCAGGAAGGGGCTTCTTTCGGAATCCATGAGTCCCAGTCACGCTTCCTTGAAAATATGGTGGGGCGAAGCGAAGAATTCTGGAAATACTTTTATCCGAAGCTGCAAGAACATTTCCCTGAACAGCTTGGGGATGTCGAGCTGGATGATTTCTACCGTGCAGTCAATGCAGTTCAGCCATCATTCATCAGGGTCGAAGCCGATGAACTGACATATAATCTGCATATCATGGTCCGTTACGAAATTGAAAAGGCATTGATTGCCGGGGAAGTAGAAGCGAAGGATCTTCCTGCAATATGGAACTCGAAGATGAATGAATATTTGGGAGTAACACCTTCCAGTGATAGCGAGGGAGTACTTCAGGACATTCACTGGTCGTTTGGCGGATTTGGATATTTCCCATCGTATTCTTTGGGGAATTTGTATGCAGCCCAGATACTAAACAAAATTAAAACGGATGTGCCTGATTTTTACGGAAGCATTGAAAAAGGTGACTTTGCCGTGATCCAAAAATGGTTGAAGGAGAACATTCATCAATATGGTATGCTTTATACACCAAACGATTTAATCGTAAAAGCTACCGGTGAAGAACTGAATGCGGATTATCTGGTTCAATATCTGGAAGACAAATACAGCAAAGTATACAAACTATAATATTAGCTGGAAATAGAGGTAACGGAAATGGCGCCAATTGTTTCAGAGGAGTACAAGGAAAGGAAGCGGCAGGAGATTTTGCAGAGTGCCCATGCCTGTTTTGCCAAGAAAGGGTTTGAAGCATCAACTGTGGATGACATTGTCGCACAATCTGGCCTGAGCAAAGGGGCGATCTACAATTATTTCAAAAGTAAGGATGAAATCTACCTTGCCCTGATGGATGGCCAGACTAGAGAGTCAGGCACAAAATTCGCGAAGGCAATAGCAGAACGATCGACTGCTTTGGAGAAGCTTGATTTTCTGGTTGATGCCTATCTGGGTAATGACCCGAACGATGCTGAGAACAAGGACGAGGCACTTGTTCATTTCGAGTTCAGGCTTTATTCAACACGAAATCCTGAATTAAAGAAAACATTGACGGAGAGATATAAAAATTTCTTTGTTACTTTGTTAGCAGGCATTATTGAGGAAGGGCAGGGATCGGGAGAATTTGATATTCATCTTGATCCAGCCACTTATGCGGATATTTTTTGGGCGATGGTAAATGGAGTCACATTACAGGCCACAATTCTTGATGGGTATAGATATAAAAACACGTTAAAAGAAATGCAAGCGATGTTCGTCGAAAAACTGAGGGCATAATGAAAAACCAGTGGGGCAAAATCCCACTGGTTTTTCAATTAACTCAAGAGTTTTCTGGACTGATTGATTTTTCCTTTAAAAGTTTTTTTAACTGGGGTTTATTTTTCCTGGCAGACAAGATGTAAAGAAAATCCCCTGCCAATATGGCTGTATTTCCAGTAGGAGCTGTCAGTTTACCATCACGGATAATGGCATTTACCAGTGTCCCTTCCGGAAAGGGGATATCCATCAAAGTTTTTCCTATGATCGCACTATCACTTTCCATCTCATATTCTATCATTTCAGCATCGGCTTTTCCAAGGGAAACTAGTTCAAGTGACTGCATTGGTGTCGTTTTCTTGGGTCCGTTTAGTCCAAGTTTATCCGCTAACTTTGGAATCGTGGCACCTTGAATCAGGGCGCTTGTCAGTACGACGAAGAAAACAACATTGAACATCTTATGGCTGTTTTCAATCCCGGCAAGTAACGGGAAGGTGGCCAGAATGATCGGAACTGCACCTTTAAGTCCTGCCCATGAAAGGAAAATCCGTTCTTTTTGGGAGTAATTCATTTTTATTGTTGAGATAAAAACGGCTACAGGTCTAGCCACAAGCATTAGAATCACAGAAATTAGAAGACCCTGAATTAAAATATCCAGACTGAATAGTTCTGTTGGAAATACAAGGAGTCCAAGGATGACAAACATTAGGATTTGCATCATCCAGGCGAACCCTTCTGAAAAACGGAAAATGGAATGGCGGTAAGCAATCTCAGCATTTCCGATTATGATGGCGGCAACGTAGACAGCAAGCAGACCACTTCCATTCAAAAACGCTGTTAGTCCATAAGTCAGCAGAGCAAAAGCTGTTGCGAAAACTGGATACAGACCGCTGGAATCAAGGTTGATGGAGTTCAGGGCTTTAACAGCGATTCTTCCAAAGATTATTCCAAGAATCAGGCCCAGTCCCATCTGCAAGAAAAAGTCCCCAATCAATTTTAGGATACTTGCATCAGGTAAGGTAATTAGTTCAATCATTGCTACTGTTAAGAACACAGCCATCGGATCATTAGAACCTGATTCGGCTTCGAGTGTTGAACCTAGTTTTGGAGAGACATTGTGACCCTTCAGGACAGCAAAAACAGCTGCAGCATCAGTGGATCCAACGATCGCACCAAATAATATCGCTTCTAGCCAATCAAGTCCCAAAATCCATTTTGCAGCAATAGCTACGATACCCGAGGTGATCAACACTCCAAGCGTTGCAAGTGATAAAGAAGGTACGATCACCGGCCTGACGTCTTTCCAATTTGTTTGCAGTCCGCCTTCAAATAGAATGATGACGAGAGCAATGACACCGATCATTTGAGTCATTGCTGCATTATCAAAATAAACAATGCCAAGGACATCGCTGCCCATGATCATTCCTACCATGATAAAGAAGATAAGTGAGGGAACACCCAATCTGGTTGAAAATCTGGTCGTTAATACTCCGACAATAAATAAGAAAGCCAAAAGTAAAATAAACGAATCGGTACTTAGAACACTTTCATTCAATGAAAGACCCCCTTATAAATTAATATTTATTGTGACTGTAACTGGCTGCTGGTCCAATCCGATGAAATGCATCGTTTCAGATGAAGATGAATGCTGAAGTCTTTTCTGGATAAGAGAAATGGCAACACCCTGGGAATAGGCATGGTAACCAAAGGTCTTTCTGAGAGTGGTCATTCCAACAGGTTCCATGATCCCAGCCTCTTTTGCAGCTGCATTGATGATTCGATATGCTTGCTGTCTTGTTATAGGTTCTGAAGTTTTTCTTGATTTAAAAAGATAATCCGTACTAATTAGGGAATTTTCATTTAAGTATCTTTTAAGAACCTTCCTAATTAATGCATTTAAATAGATAGGAGGATTGGTGTAATGAGGAATTGAAAGAAATTCTGCTATTTTTCCTTCTTCGTTGCAGACATCATGAACACGAAGGCTCAAAAGTTCCTGAAGCTTGATGCCGGTATTTATCCCCAGCAAAAAAAGACTGTAATCCCTGGTTGAATGTGCTTCTAGATATCTCTTCATTTGTTCAATCTGATTTTTTGATTTTATGGGGCTTACTGCATGCATTGTTCCACCTCCTTATGTAACTTAATTATACCCTATTTCAGGTTGTGTAACATATAAAATGCTTAAAAAGAGTTTTTTTTATTTAGCTTTTCCTAAATGGTATAATGAACAGAATCAAAAATTTGTCCTTAATCTGGAGGCAATTATGCTGACTTTTGAACAAAAACTTTCAATTATTGAATCTTTTCCGGAACTGGAACGGAAAAATGTATCTTTGGGCCGTGTTAACTTCCATTATGAAGATAGCATCTATGACAAGAAAAATGTTGTATACCACTTACATCCAAATGGGAATGGGTTTGTCTATGGAGAATTTTTAGAGGGATATGACCTTGATCCTAAGGGCATGGTGAATATTCGCGAATTTACTGCGGAGGAGCTTAAATCGATCATTGAACTTTCAATTGAGTCCCTTTCACCTAACAGTACCATTGAATCAGCCATCATAGAGGACAATGAGGAAGAACGCTGGGTGAATACAGAAAACCACACACTGATTCTTGTCCATGAAGATGATATGTGGAATGTGTATGCCGGACTGAATCTGGACGGTACCTTTCTTTCTTACAATGAAGCGAAACAATATTTAGAAGAAGAAGGATTCAGGAAAAGATAAAAAGGATGCCCGCAGGCATCCTTTTTACTTTTTATCATTCCAATAAGAATTAACAGAAGCTTATAATTTAAATCTGCCAGTCAACTTTTCTAACTCTAATGCTGTTTGTTGGAGCACTTTAGTTGTTTCATTCACATTTTCAGCTATTCTCAACTGGTCCTGTGTTGATTGGTCTGTCTGGCTTGTACCTGCGGCAATTTGCTGGGATGCCTGTGAGACAGTATCGAGTGAGTTTGTGATTTGTTCGATTGCAATGACCTGCTGTTCAATCGCGGAAGCAATATTGCTCGAGTTATCTTCGATCTCCAATGTTGTTTCATATATTTCTTTCAGTGTATCTTTGGCGTGAATCGAAAGGTTTTTATTGAATTGAACAGCTTCTTTCGTCTTGATGATGTAATCTACTGCATTACGTGTATTTTGAACATTCTCATTAACAATGGAAATAATTGTTGAAGCTGACTTCGCACTCTCTTCAGCAAGTTTCCTGACTTCATTTGCGACCACTGCAAAGCCTTTTCCATGTTCACCGGCCCTTGCAGCTTCTATAGCTGCGTTTAAAGCCAGCAGGTTTGTCTGGTCAGAAATTGTGTTGATGATTTTAACAAACTGGGTGATTTTGTCGG
The DNA here is from genome assembly GCF_007678455.1 of Cytobacillus oceanisediminis 2691. Taxonomy (GTDB): domain Bacteria; phylum Bacillota; class Bacilli; order Bacillales; family Cytobacillaceae; genus Mesobacillus; species Mesobacillus oceanisediminis_A. The sequence goes on from NZ_VEEP01000001.1 coordinate 338,020, forward strand.
ACTGTTTTTCAAGTTCTGTTATGATATCAGCCAGCTGATTGGTATTCTCATCAACTGCTTCCAGTCCCTCGAGCATTTCATCAATTCTCTTCGTGCCTTCTCTGGAGGTCGCAGTTGAATTTTTGGCGATGTAGCTTGCCTGTTGTGCCGAGGCGTTGATTTCCTCGATTCCTGCATTGATTTCTTCCAAAGTTGCCTGCATTTCCTCTATATTGGCATTCTGCTCCTGTGTGCTTGCAGCTGCCTGTTGGTTCGCTGCAGTCAATTCCCTGATGGCTTCTACAGAACTTGAAGCTACCTTGGATAACCCCATAGTTTCAGTGGATACTTCCTTTGTACTGTCCTGAACCTGTGAAACCAAAGTACGGAGTGAAGCAGTCATCTTATTGATGCTATCAGCCAGTGCGCCGATTTCATCCTTTGAACGGACCTTTATGTCATCCTGTGACAAATCGCCATTTGCAATATTTGATGTCAGGTTTTTTATTTTATCCAATGGCGTAATCAGTCTTGAAACCAGGAAATACATTGCTGCGCTTGAAAGAAGCAGGATTATGATGGACAGGATCCAAATTCCTGCAACTTCACCATTGATCTTTTTATTTATTTGGGAAACATCAAACTCGACCCCGTATAATGCGATTGTTTTTCCACCCATGTCATTGATTGGGGCAAATCCGGTCATTTTTTCCCCAGTATCCGACTTATATATTTCAGTTGTCGTTCTTTTGTTTTCCTTAAAAGCCTCTACTGCGGCCCGGTCAAATGCTTTTCCGCCTGAATATTGTGAACCATATGTGAGCTCATCCGTCATCATTGCAGAACTCATAGTCGGAATTATGAATTTGTCACCATCCATGGTGATTAAATAAAGATTATGTATTAAAGGATTCTCCTTCAAAATTTGATCCATTTGTTTTTGCATTGAGGTGACACCAGGATTGTTTTTAGATGGATTGCTGATGATGGTCTGTGCTTTACCGACTGAAACCTGATCCGACAACAAGCTTGAAAGCGTAGTGAGTTCGGCTTCCATTGAGTCGAAATTGCTGGACTTTATCGTATGCTGGGCATAGAAAGTTGTAGCCATTGCAAGGACAAGTATTGAAATGATACTTAAAGATACAATTTTCAGCTTTAAACTCATATTTCTGTTAAGCAGTTTTTTGCCTGGCTTTTTCTGTACTGCTGTCTTTTTGACAGAGTTCTGTCTTTTCTTAAAACGCAATTTGTCCACTCCCTCTTTTCTACATAGACGAAAATATCGTTATTGTTATTTTCGGCAAATTTCAAAATTTGTTAAGCAAAAAGTACTATTCTGTGAAATGTTTATTACATGTTTTCTATTGATTGCTGAATATGGAAATGTTCTCAGGGACCGAGACCCTATTCGACCCACCTGAAAAATTCATGTTTGTTAATATAAGCCTTGTAAATTGACTAATAACAGATGCTCCAATATATTTAAGTTAAGAGGATCATCCTTTTTAAAGGGGAGTAGCTGTCACAATAAAGTCGTCATGCCGAGATGGAAATCTCCGGCTTTATTGGCAACATGACGTTGTTAGCAAGACCTTTACTGGAAACGGTAAAGGTCTTTTTCTATTTGATTCAGCCCTTTGCCATTTGAGGCAAGGGTTTTTATCGTTTGCCGCGGATGATTCGGAATGGAGGAGTAGAAAATGGAATTTACTTTGTTGCTTGAGTATGGCTGGGTACTGCTTGTGCTTATATTTATGGAGGGGCTTTTAGCGGCGGATAATGCATTGGTGCTGGCGATCATGGTGAAGCACCTTCCTGAAGATAAACGTAAAAAAGCCCTGTTTTATGGCCTCGCAGGAGCATTCGTATTTCGATTTACATCATTATTTGTTCTTTCTTTCATGGTTGATATATGGCAAGTTCAGGCTATTGGGGCATTGTATCTTTTGTTCATGTCATTAAGCCAAATTATTAAAAAACTGTTCCCTCATGAAAAAATTAAGAAGGAAGTCAGGACCCAAAAAAGGGAAAACAAAAGCGGCTTTTGGATGACCGTACTGAAAGTGGAAGTAGCCGACATTGCCTTTGCCATCGATTCGATTCTCGCAGCAGTTGCATTGGCAGTGGTGTTGCCAGAAACTCCAATCCCCGATATCGGCGGAATGGACGGTGGTCAATTTCTTGTCATATTTGCGGGCGGCATGATTGGAGTGATCATCATGAGATTCGCTGCGAATATGTTCGTCAATCTGCTTGAAAAAAGGCCAGGTCTTGAAATTGCTGCATTTGCAATCGTCGGCTGGGTTGGGGTGAAACTGGCAGTATTGACCTTATCTCATCCGGCACTGGGAGTAATCAATCAGGATTTCCCTCACTCGACATTATGGAAGGTGATTTTCTATGCTGTTCTAGGCGGGATAGCTGCTGCTGGATGGTTCCTATCCAATAGAAGGGTTGAAAAGACCTTTAAAAAGGCATCATAATCAAATATAACATCCATCGGCAATTAGGGAATTGTTCAAGATTTGCTGATATATTGCGGTGCAATATCGAATACTAGGATTGTATTGATTCATGTTCTTTCTATATAATGCGTTAGTTGCTTAACATACGGGTATAATTTAAAAAATGATTTCATTTGGGTAATGAAATTTTGGAGGAAATGTTGGTTAGGAGGTGAATGCCTTACTAAATGTAAGGCTTGCCCATTGATTATTACGAACTTGCTGTTAGTTATCCTTTTGATTGCATTAACCGGCTTTTTCGTTGCGACAGAATTTGCGATTGTAAAAGTCAGGAGTTCAAGGATTGATCAACTGATTGCTGAAGGAAGGAAAGGTGCACAGTCTGCCAAACATGTGATCACGCATCTCGATGAATATCTGTCCGCCTGCCAGCTGGGGATTACGATTACAGCCCTTGGGCTTGGATGGTTAGGGGAACCGACAGTTGAAGCGCTGCTCCATCCCGTTTTTGAAAGCTTTCATCTAAATGCGTCATTATCTGGTCTTTTATCGTTCGCAATCGCCTTTGCTTCGATTACCTTTTTGCATGTAGTAGTTGGGGAGCTTGCCCCAAAAACGGTTGCCATCCAAAAAGCAGAATCAATAACCATGGCATTTTCAAAGCCGATCATCTTGTTTTATAAAATTATGTACCCCTTCATCTGGGCGCTGAATGGATCTGCCAGGCTTCTGGTTGGATTATTTGGTTTAAAGTCAGCCTCAGAACATGAAATAGCCCTTTCAGAGGAAGAGCTTCGGATTCTTTTATCTGAGAGCTATGAAAGTGGAGAAATCAATCAGAATGAATTGAACTTTGTAAACAATATATTTGAATTTGATGAACGGATTGCCAAGGAAATCATGGTTCCGAGAACTGAGATTGTTACGTTTGACATTTCTGATGATATTGAAAAAATTATCAATGTGATCCAGCAAGAAAAATATACTCGTTATCCCGTAATCGATGGTGAAAAGGATAATGTAGTAGGTATGATCAACATCAAGGAGATACTCACAGCCAAACTGACACAAAAAGAGCTTCAAAAAGAATCGATTTTATCGTCATTTATTAAACCTGTCATCAGAGTGATCGAGACAATACCTATCCATGATTTGCTCGTGAAGATGCAAAAAGAGCGCATCCACATGGCTATCTTGATTGATGAATATGGCGGCACATCAGGACTCGTGACCGTTGAAGACATACTGGAAGAAATCGTTGGTGACATCCGTGACGAATTTGATGTAGACGAAATTGCGGAAATTAGAAAAGTGAAAGAAGACCATTATCTTTTCAGCTCAAGAGTATTGATTGATGAGGTGAATGACCTACTAGGCATCCATATTTCCGAGGAAGATGTCGATACCATTGGCGGCTGGTTCATGACCAAGAATATTGACGCGATAATTGGAGATGAGATCGAGGAAGAGGGATATCTTTTCAAAATCATTGAAATTGATGAATACCATATTGCCTATTTAGAGGTGACAAAGTTAGAGGAGGAATGAAAACCGGTGTAATCCGGTTTTTTTCTTTTTATTTAGTTGTGGCTCAGCGCTTGTCGTGGCTGTATGATGAGCTTGACACTTTTTGTTCCTGCAAACAGTCATCTCTTAGAAGATTCTTCTTCCCCTGCTTTTTCGGTGGTGGCTAATTTTGGTATGTTCTAAATTGTTTGAGGGGTTGGACGTGCAGGGTAAGAATACACTACCGGTGCAGCCGGATGTAACTCACATTGAATTGGAGGAATTTAAAATGGCTAAAAAAGTAGTTGGAGTTTACGATAATCAAACAGAATTAATTGAAGCGATTGAAGAGTATAAAAACAATGGATATGCTGTTCAGGATTTTTCCATCATTGGGGACACAAATGACATTACCACTGCACTAGAAAGCAGGACAGGTGTAACGGCAGAAACTGTCGGAACAGATCATGATGATCATAAAGAAGGAGGATTCTGGCAGAGCCTGATGACTGCATTTGATGCTGACCGAAATCTCGGCGGCAATGAACCATCTATTTCAGACCGTCTTGTAGGGCTTGGATTGACAGATGACTTTGCAAGGGAATATGAAGCGGATGTACGAGCTGGCCGCATCATTCTATTAGCGGAAACCAATGCTTCCGGCCTTGATCTTGAAGACAAGGGCTATGCTACGGACACATCATTAACAGGAAATTATGAAGGTAGGGGCACATCAGTCACTGGAAATTATGAGGATGCGGACGAACAAACATTGAAATTAAGGGAAGAACAGCTGGATGTTTCCAAGGATCGCGTCCAGACAGGTGAAGTAGAGGTACACAAAGAAGTAGTTGAAGACCAGCAAAAGGTTAACATTCCAGTTTCCCGTGAGGAAGTATATATTGAAAGACGGGATGTGAATGAGGCCGCTTCTGGCACTGACGCTACAATTGAAGATGATGAAACAATCCGTGTACCGATCATGGAAGAAAAAGTAGAGGTTACGAAGAAACCTGTTGTTTCTGAAGAACTTGTCATCGGCAAGCGGGAAGTGACTGATACTGAACAGGTTGTCGAAAGTGTCAAGCGTGAGGAGGCTTATCTTGATGCTGATGACGACAGGATCGTGGATGATGCTGACCTGAACCGCAATAAGTTAAGAAACGATACTGATCTTAATCGCAATGAGTTAAGAAATGATACTGATTTGGATCGTGACGGTTACAAAAATCGATAAGAAGATAAAAAGGAAAAGACGCCTCAAGGGGCGTCTTTTCTGCGTATTGAGGCGACTGACTGTACGCCACATCGTACATTTCCATAATGGAGTGTCAGTCGGCTTACACAATTCAGCTCATCGCTTGATTAATATATCATTTAAAAGCATAGGTTAGCAAGAGGAAATTTCAGGGAAGACACTTTAGGTTTCAGGTACAGTACCAAAGGGGTAAGAAAAAGGGAAAACAAACAGAGAAGGGAAACATCATGAAAACCAATCGAATTCTAATAACACTAGTTGTTGTAATTGCACTGCTGGCAGCAGTCAGCGTTTATGGAAACACACAAGTAAAGGACGAGGATGAAAAGCTGGTAATTGCATTTGGCGACTCACTTACGTATGGGTATGGAGATGAAAAAGGATCAGGTTATATCGATACATTAAAAGTGAAATTAAATAACCAGAACAAAGAAGAATTCAACTTTGACAACGAAGCAATTTATGGCCTGGAATCATCAGGGATCCTTACCCAACTGTCTGATGTCGGGATAAGAGGGGAACTCGATGAAGCAGACTATTTTATTCTTTTTATTGGTACGAACGATTTGATCAACAGCAACGGCGGAAACTTGAAAAACCTTAAGCACGAAGAAATTGCAATAGGTAAGGAAGACTATATGAAGAACCTGAATGCCATCATCAGCATTCTGACTGAACAAAATGAGCAAGCGCCAATCCTGCTGCTTGGACTTTATAACCCATATCCTGACAGCAAGGCAATAGAGACTGTGATTGATGACTGGAATAATGGAATCAATAAAATGATAAAGGACGAAAAACGGATTGTTTACATTCCTACCAATGATTTGTTTAAAGGGAAAAACAAAAAACAATATTTCAGTGATTCCCTCCATTTAAATGATAAAGGGTACAAGCTGGTCTCTGATCGTATTTTAGAGAAATACCAGTTCGAATAGAATTGGCTGCCTGGCAAAGTAATTGCCAGGTTTTTTCAATTTATCTATCAATGAAACCTGATGTCGTTCGAATTCGTAATATAATAGACTGAAAGACTTACTGAAAGGACTTTTGCCGTGAAAAAAAAGCTGTTTGGGAATGCATCCGTTACTTTCTTGCTGATTTTGGTGGTGCTCCTGCTATATTATCAGTTCCTGACCAGGCCGGAAATCAATGAAGACGTTCCCTTGCCAGTGGAACTCCATCCAGTTATCTTGGAGAATAAGGAGGCTCTGATTCAAAGAGCGTCTGATTTAGGAATCAGGGTCATTGTTACAGATGGATTCAGGAGTTTCCAGGAACAGGACTCTTTGTATGAAAAGGGCAGGACGGCAGACGGCCAAATTGTCACCCATGCAAAAGGCGGGGATTCTTATCATAATTTTGGACTCGCAATAGATTTTGCTTTATTGGATAAACAAGGTAAAGCCTTGTGGGATACTGCCTACGACGGGAATGGAAACGGAAAATCTGATTGGATGGAGGTAGTTGCCATTGCCAAGGACCTTGGATTTCAATGGGGTGGAGATTGGAAACATTTTAAAGATTATCCGCATTTGGAAATGCGCTTTGGACTGAAGATTGATGATTTGAAAAGAGGAAAGCGCCCTCCGGAAAAATCACTGACAGCATCACAAAAATAAACAAAGCATCGGGTACCGTTCACAGTGAACTGCTCCGATGCTTTTGTCTGTTATTTTTGATTGGAGACAGTGGAAACCTTTGAATAAGGCTTTCCAATCTTAAGGAACTGCCTAATGACGAGGCCAGGCCCACCGAGCACGAAGAGATAGCGCGCCTCGATGACTTGTTTCATTAAGGCAGCAAATGAACCTGAGATTTTCAAACCAAAGACTTTTCCTACGGCCGCCTTATTACCAATGGACGCTACTGTTCCTTTATGGTGGTAAACGAAAGTTTTGAGCGGTTCACCCCTCAGGCTGGCAATTATATTTGGGCCGCATAGTTCTGCCTGCTGTATGGCCACCTGCGCAGTCGGAGGCAGGGCGTTTTTCTCATCCTTCATGAATAAGGCGGCATCCCCGATACAAAAGACATTTTCAAGTCCTTTTACCCGCAAATATTCATCGACCGGAATGCGTCCTCTTGAAATGGGCAGGTCCAGTTTTTCCAGGAGGGTATTGCCACGGACACCGCCAGACCAGATCAAAGTCCTGGACGGAAGTACTTCTCCATTGTCAAATTCAATGGAAGTTGGAGAACATTCTAGTATTTTTGTAGATGTCATTAATTCAACGTTGTTCTTCTTTAAATAATTCGTTGTAAAATCAATCGCTTCTTGATCAAACCCTGGCAGAACGGTTGGAGAAGCTTCGATATTGATGATTCTTGTTTCAGATAATGGAATATCATATGTGCGACAAAGCTTTGGCAAAGCTTCAATCAGTTCGCCAACCATTTCAATACCGGTAAAGCCTGCCCCGGCAACCGCAAATGTAAGTCTTGAAGGATCAGAATCTTCTTTGTAAGCAGCCATCTGTCTGAGAACATGGTTGTAGATGGCTTTAGTGCTCCTGAAGCTTTTAATTTTAAACGCATTTTCTTCTACTCCAGGGATACCAAAAGTAGCAACATCAAAACCAAGGGAGATCAGCAAGTAGTCATATTCAATTTCATCTCCAGAATCCAGGCGGACCTTCTTTTCATCAAAGTCAACATCTTGTACGGTTCCTTTTTTGAACTGGACCTTATTTGTCTTGAGGAGGTCAGGGATATGCAATGTAATTTTATCGTCCGATGCAGTACCTGCACCTGTTTTATGAAGTTGGGTAGAAATATAATGGTAATCATGTTTATTGATCAATGTTACTTCAGCTTCGCCGTTCCTTAGAGATTTCTCAAGTTGGCGGCTTGTAATCAGTCCGCCATATCCAGCGCCTAATATGACTATTTTGGGAGTCTTCACTGTATTTCCTTCTTTCTGGCTGTTTATTGTGAAGTAATTCACAAGAAAGGGCAAAAAAATAAAACTTGCAGTTGGTTTTTAATACCCTTTTGTGAAATATTTCACATTGTTTATACCAATAGAATACAATAATCCTATTTATATATCAAGTCTTTTCATGCTGCTATTTTTAACAAAAGTTTGAACAAAATTCTTGATTCTGCCGCACATATACATAAAAAAGAGAGAGGGTACTTTCCCACTCTCCATCGGAAGTTTATAATTTCAATACTTCAGGCTCGCCATTGTCATTCATCAGCCGGATTGTTTCCGGCTTAATTTCTAAGATAATGAACTCGGGATCATTTGGACTTTCTATCCATTTCTTCATTCTTTCGTTCCAAAATTTATCCTTTAAGCTTTGTTCTTCCCGGATTGCAGCTTTGCCCTGCACTTCGATATAGGCGTCACCCATTCCTTCGCCTTCGTAGCCAAGCAGGATGTGGACATTGGCATTCTTTTCAATCTCTTCAGCTTTATATGTTTCCTTGCTGGTTGGGGTGTAAATTGTCAATTCTTCATGGAAGAAAGTCATATAGCGTGTGTGTGGCTTATTATCCACTACTGTCGCAAGGGTTCCTACCTTTGACTCACCGAGAACATCTTTGATTTTTTCCTTCAAAAGTTGTTGGTTCATATAGTTTCCTCCTTTTTGTTCACCTTCTTACTATTCTCTTTTTTAGCAGGGATAAACCAAACAGCCCTGGAATCCCAGGGCTGTTGTTATAATTCATTATCAATATCAACATTGTACTTCTTCTCACTTGAGGACGAATCCTTTGTATGATGACCGTCCTTTTCTTCTTGCTTTTCCTGATTGAGGTCTTCCATCGGAATCGTGTCTACTGTCAATTCACTTTTGTATCGATCATGGAGGCTTTTCGTCCGGGTTTCATACTGTTCCGGGTTGTCCATATTTTGAGTATTATCTACTGGTATAGGCTTTTTATCATCTTTTTTCATAATTTCTCACCTCACTGATTAATTCTTACGGGTATCGCACTTAAGGCCTACTTATCATTTTTCGACTCTTCCTGAGGTTTTACTGGATCCCTTTGAGGCTCGATATCCTTTTTGTGCGCTTGCTTATTCTCCTGTTCTGGTGAACCATCATTGTGTTTTTTTCTGGCATGATAAAACCTCCTTTTAATTGAAAATACCCTTTCATACCAATTTAAAACAAACTCCACTGTGAGCAGGGAAGCCCTCATACAAAATGGATAAAGGCAGCACCCATTAAATACCTCAAAGTACAACCGAATGATTTTCATAAATGCGGGGTACGGAATTGACCAGTATTCACCATAAACAATTAAATCGTGAATTCCAATTAACCACCCTGTCCAATGTCTTTTGTGCCAGGAAACTTCATATAGTTAGAATGTATGTTTAATTATTTGGATATGGAGGGGGAGCGTGATGATTATCATCCGGTTTCCAGATGCTGCAGGCAAGCAAAAGCTGCAAAATCTGTCTGGGAAACAGAGGGAAATATACGACCATCTGGATCATAGCCTGACTTTGTTTGAGTTTGATTCAACCTTTCAGCTCCTATTTGAAATCAGGCTCAGGGAAAATATCATTGAAGCGGCACTGAAACTGAAAGATGCTTCGGTGGCCTTCACTTCATTCAAATACTCTAAATTCAATCCGATTTATTGGACAAAAGGACCAAGTGGTTATCTTTTGAATCCAAATGTACGGCCGTCTGATGCCATATCTGATATTTTTAACAATGGGCAGGAGTATGGGTTTGAATGCTCTACCGCAATGGTGATCATTTTTTATAAAGCAGTCCTTGAATCCATCAGAGTGGCGGATTTTAACTATTTATTCAGGGGGCTGCTTGTATGGAACTGGAATTATGACCCTGATTTAGCCATCATCACCTTGGAAGGGAGTGAGTTCATCCCCGGCGATGTCGTCTATTTCATGAATCCCGATTTCGAAATGCCCATCTGGCGAGGCGAAAACGCGGTTGTTCTGGGAAAAGGGCTATACTATGGGCATGGAATTGGAATTGGCACGGCGAAGGAAATGATCGAGGCACTTAACACCCTTCGGAAAGAAGGCTCGACAACATCTGCCTTTATGCTGCAGCAACATAGCAGGCTGAACTCGAAATACTTGTCCCAGTTCTCCGACAGATAATCCCAGAAAACAGTAAAAGGCTGGCTGTATTGCCGGTCTTTTTTGCTGCTCCTTTCTGCTCATTTTTTTTAAAGCGATTTCTTATACAATTTACGAGGCATAGTTTTAGAAATTGGGGGAATATAAAAAGAGACATATTCTATACGTTTCTAGGTTCCGAATGTGGAATTTATAGGCAGTTAAAAAGGGAGTTTTGGAAATGAGATTATCAAAAGTACTTGAAGCCCTCGGCAACAGTTTGAAAAAATACATAAACGATGCAGATCCTGAATTGACAGGTATACAAATGGATTCACGCAAGGTGAAGCCTGGGGATTTGTTTGTTGCGATTTCTGGTTTTCAAATTGATGGTCACCAGTTTATTCAAGAAGCAATTGAAAAAGGTGCTGCTGCCGTTATTGGAGAAAATGAGCTTGAACTTGCTGTACCGTATATCCAGGTATTTGACAGCAGACTGGCTCTAGGGAGAGCTGCAAGTACTTATTATCAACATCCGTCAAGGAAGCATACAGTGATTGGCATTACAGGCACAAATGGAAAAACGACGGTTTCTTATATATTAAAGCATATTCTTGAGCATGCCGGCAAAAGCTGTTCTTTGCTCGGAACGGTGTCTTATATTATAAATAATGAAGTGTACAAGCCTTCGAATACTACTCCGGATGCTTTGCAAATCCAGGAATTAATGGCAGCCAGCAATGATGAATTTGTTGTTCTTGAGATATCATCACATGCCTTGAAGCAATATCGTATTGAAGGATTGGAACTGGATTACGGATTGTTCACGAACCTTTCCCATGACCATCTGGATTATCATCCGACGATTGAGGATTATTTCGAGGCAAAAACACTGATGTACAATTACATGAAGCAAGAAGGTTCAGCAGTTGTCAGCATGTTGACCGAGTGGGGAGAAAAGCTGGCCGATCTATTAAGTGCCAAGGAAATCCCTGTCTATTCAATGGGGAATCACGAAACAGATGATTTGAAAATAGAGGATATCAGGCTGAATGGTTCGACAAGGTTTGATGTCAAGATGGGAGGGATTGTCTATTCTTTAAGTTTCCCTTCTCCTGGTCTCCATAATGTCTATAATGCTGCAATGGCCTTTTTGACAGCAATAAAAATCGGCATTCACCCTGATGTGATCACTGATGCATTAAAGACGTTCCCTGGTGTGCCGGGGAGGTTCGAAATGATTTCACATCCAGAAGGTGCAACATTCATTATTGACTATGCCCACACGCAGGACGCGATAGAATATTGTCTGCATGCGGCACAAGAACATGATGCTGTGAAGATAAAGCATATATTCGGGTTTCGCGGAGAGCGGGACAAGACGAAGAGAGAGCATATGGTAAAGACGTCTGCGGCCATGAGTGATGAATTCATTTTGACATTCGATGACTTGAACGGCGTTTCAGAAGATGAAATGGAGAATGAGCTGAAGGAATTGAATGAACGGTTTGGGATGAAAAAGGGAAGGGTAATCACCGACAGGACGATTGCGATCCAGGAAGCTTGGGAAAGTGCCGGGATGGGTGAATGGGTCCTCATCACCGGCAAAGGACCCGAGGAATATCAGACCATATATGAACTTCCCACATCTTCCGATAAAGAGACGCTGTTATACTTACAAAAACAGCAGGATAAAGAAAAAATAATCGGTTGAACAATCCACAGGCTGAGTAGTTACAGCCTGTGGATTTATTCTTTTAAATGATCTGTTAAAGCCGAATGTTGTTTTTACATCTGTTGATAGTAGTGGAAGACGCGTAGACTCCTCCGAAAATGCTAACGCATTTCCATCGGGCGTGGGCTGATTCGAGGATGCAATTCAGTGTCCTGCGGGCGCAGCTGGTCAGGTGAGACCCCGCAGGAGCAAGCGACGAGGAGGCTCAGCGCCAGCCAAGAAGAATTTGGTCTTTGAAAAAGCTGGCACTTGAGCTTTTTCATAATTCTTCCCCCGCGGAAAGCGAAGCGCCTGGAACGAAAATCAACAGTCTTGTTTAACAGAGCATTTTTAAAATAAACCTTTTTGTAAGGAAATGACACAAATTAGCCTTTTAATCATGACAATAATATGAAATGTGATGTGATTAACTCCAAATTTTTTCCACCATCTTTTATCATATAAGTAAGTATTATAAGGCATGACTTTGCGGGAGGAGGTACTCAATATGGATAAAGTGGATATTTATAAAATGCTCGAAGAGGTAAAAGAACCAATGCTGGGAGTCGATATTGTGAACCTTGGCCTTGTCTATGAAGTCAGTGTCAAGGACGATCGTGATGTGGAAATCGTGATGACCACCAGGAATGAGAACTGTATGCTTGCTGACTATATCGCCCTCTCTGCTAGGGAACATTTGACAGACCAGATAAAAAACCTGGAGCATATCGACATCAAAATGGTTTCCGCCCCAAAATGGACTAAGGATCGCATGACGAGATATGCGAAATTTTTACTGGATCTTTAACATAAGTGAGAAGATTGCAGCTTATATTGCGATCTTTTTTTGTTTCCATTCTACAAAAGTTATCTTGGAATTTCTTCCATACCCCAATATAAGTTTACTTTTAAACGAATTGTCTTTTAGAATGTGAGTTGGGGGAAAAATGGAGGCATTAATTATGATTTATAAAAAAATATCAGGAATCAACTTGTGGAAATTGAACAGGACATTAAAGAAACTGGCGTTTGCAAGGATGGAATTGGAGAAACAGATGAGGAAAGAATTGATCGTCGTCCTGCTGGAGCCGAAAAAGGATAATGTGCTTTCCAGTCCGGAGGAGAGACAGGAAATTGAAAGGGCAGTGCTGGAATTAAGCGGGTTTGAGACATTGAGGATTTGCCTGCTTGAAGACTGCAAGCCGGTATACAGGGAAAAACTGACGAACAATGGAATATCAAGATGGCTGGAAATACCGGTGAAGCCGTTGATTACATATGAGTTTTTGTATGCGAACGAGGAAGTCCAAATGCAAAAAATTGGATAGCAACAGGCAGAAAGAGAACCTCCATGGTTCTTTTTTTTATTGGCATTTTTTAAATATTGAATTGGGCTAGTATTTTTTTTGGTGTTTAATTGCACAAATGTCCCGGGTTGAATAGGATATAGGGACACAAAAAAAGGAGGTTGTTACGATGTCAGATGGATGCGGCTACGGCGGAGGTTTTGCTTTGCTTGTTGTTTTGTTCATTCTTTTAATCATTATCGGAGCGTCTTGGGGTTTCGGTTACTAAAGTGAACTTCAATAGGAGGTTTTAAAATGTACGGATATGGCGGATGCTGTGGTTATGGCGGCTATGGCGTAGGAGGAGTTGGATACGGCAGCGGATTTGTATTGATCGTTGTGCTGTTTATCCTCTTGATTATCGTCGGCTGCTCATGCTATCGCTACTAATGATACTCTAGCGTCTTGGTCAGTTACGACAAGCGCCTTGAGCGATAAGTGATCGATGTTAGTGATAAAAAGGTGTTTGAGCCATTGGTTCAAGCACCTTTTTCATATTATCGGACACAATTTTGGTTATATAGCACGATGAAAAAAATATAAATTCCTGTTATTTTTAGATAAATTAAAAATATTCCGAAAATAGTGTTGCTTTTTTCGTGCTTGTTCGTCTAACTGTTTGTAAAAGGGGGGAGAAATTTGAGCGATTATTACAACATTCATTTCCAAAAGGTATATGAGGAATACAGTGATAAGGTATTCGGCTATCTGCTGCTATTGACAGGAAAGAAGGAAGTCGCGGAAGATTTAACCCAGGAAACTTTTCTAAGAGTGTACAAGAACATTAACCAATTTAATGGAGACTCGCAAATTTTCACATGGCTGGTGAAAATAGCACGGAATGTGGCGATTGACCACTTAAGAAGGGGAAGAAGGCTGCGGTTTTTTTCATTGGACAAGTATGCGATCCAATCAAGTCAGCCTTCTCCGGTAGAGATTATCGTAAAAGGAGAAAAGACATCGCTTCTTTACAAAGCAATCAAAGCATTGAAGCTAAGTTACCAGGAAGTGTTGATTTTAAGGAAGATCAAGGAATTTTCAATTAGGGAAACTGCCTTGATTCTTGGATGGAGCGAAAGTAAAGTGAAAATCACCACTTCCAGGGCAATGGCCGCCCTAAAAAAAGAGTTGAAGAGAAGAGGGGAACTAATTGAGGAAATCATTTGAACTAGAAGATAGCTTCAGGAATCTAAACCAGATACCTAGGTCGGAAATTCAAAAAAGGAAAACCTATAATACTATCCTCCAAAATGGAAAGCCAGGAAGACAGCTGAACTACATAGTAAAACACTGGACAGGCAGTTTCCTGACATTTGTGATGGTCCTAGCCTGTGCAGCATTCCTTTTTACGGAAGTCCAAACTCCAGCATATGATGGCCAAACTGCTTCTAATCCGGCACAAGTCTTGGCGACAAGCGCTCCTGTCATAACGTATCTCACCAAATCGGATTCGGGTGACCTTTTTAATCTGCACTCGAACCTGACTAGAAAAGGAGTGACCATTATTGATGATCCTTCCTGGATGGAGACACTGAATAGGACTCTCAATGGGCAAAGCAGCGTAAAGGAGGTCAAATCCCTGGATCAAGCGTATGATATATTGGTGATTTATGAAAACCGGAAGCCGGATAAATGCAAATTATGGATTGACGGTGATAAGGTTTATATCAAAAAGATTAAAGAACAACGTATATACAAAATTGAAAAAGATAAGTCGGAAAAAGTCATTGCGATGATCAGAGACATGGAAGAACAGGTTCAGTTTTGAGCCTGTTTTTTATTTTTTGATGATCCTTTTGTCTTATATTTAAAAAAATATCGAAAAAAAGTTTAGAGACCCGAAAAAGGTGGTAAAAGTGAGGTTGTACTTATTAATCAACTTGAATATACAGGAGGATCAGAGATGAAGAGAGGTCTAGCATTACTTATTGCAGCAACCATGCTTATCGGCTTGCTGGCTGGATGCTCAGGGGAGCAGAGCGGAGAAGCAGAAAAAACGAAAGACGGGAAAGTCATTGTTGATTTCTGGACATTCTGGGGATCAGAAACACGTCGTCCGATCATCGAAAAAATCATTGATGATTACAACAAGTCCCAGGACAAAGTTTTTGTGAAGCACACATTCCTGCCATGGGGTGATATTTGGACAAAGAACCTTGCATCCGTTGCTGCAGGAAATCCAGCAGATGTCATCGTTAATGATATCAATACTGTTGCCCAGCGTGCTGAAAACAAGCAGGTTGAGGATTTAAGCAAGTATGTTGATGATTCATTCAAGCAGCAGTTTTATCCTCATCTTTGGGATACAGTCGAACATGAAGGAAATACATACGCAGTACCATTCAATACTGATACGCGTCTTCTTTTTTATAACAAAAAAGCTTTCAAAGAAGCTGGACTTGATCCAAACAAGCCACCAGCAACCTGGGCTGAACTTGAAGAATATGCTCAAAAATTAGATGTGAAAAATGGCGATAAATATGATCGCGTTGGATTCTATCCGCTGTGGGGAAGTGTCGGCGCTTCCAGCTGGATGACGAACGCAGATGATGGCAAAGGCTTCATTGAGGATGGAGAGCTGGCAATCAACACTCCGAAAAAAGTGGAAGCACTAAATTGGATTCTTGATTGGAAAGAGCGTCTTGGTGAAAGTACAGTACAGGCTTTCCAGGCAGAATTCGGCAGTGAACAGTCAAATCCTTTCATCGCAGGAAAAGTTGCGATGTGGGTTGATGTAGGCACATTCTATACACAATTACGTGATTATGGTCAGGATGTTGAATTTGGCGTTGCACCAATTCCAGCCAAAGAAGCAGGAGCGGGGAATTGGGCAGAAGGCGGCGGTTTCGTCGTTGAAGTACCAAAAGGTTCCAAGCATCCAAAAGAAGCCATGGACTTTATTAAATATTTGACAGATGTTGAGGCCCAGAAATATTGGGCTGTCAAAAACTATGACAATGTAGCGAATATTGAAGCAGCTGAAGCAGCTCTGGAAGAACTCGAAGGGCCGGATAAAATGGTTTATGAAGCTTCAGTCAAAAATCTGGAACAAACAAAGATGTTCCCGGTACCTGTTGAGTATCCAGATTATCAGAGCAGATTGAACCCGCACATCGACAATGCCTTATTAGGAAAAACAGCTCCTGAAAAAGCATTGAAGCAAGCGGAAGAAGATATTGAAAAAATGAAGAAGTAATGTAAGAAAAAGAGAAGGCGCATTCCGCCCTTCTCTTTTTGATAAGGTTCTTTTGTCAAAATACTAAAAAGATGGTTGAATTATTTTTTCTGAATTATCGTTTTCATTTATATGCAACAAGGGGGTTTAGGAAAGTATGAAGTCATCGGAAAGTACAATAGTGCACACAAAAGCTGGGTCAAAAGTAATAAGTGAACGTAAAGCTGCCGCAGCAACCCAACGTAAGGGCCTCAGCAAGAAAGCGAAAGATAATCTGGCTGGTTACTTATTCATTTCCCCATGGATCATAGGATTTCTCGGGCTGACTCTGGGCCCATTGCTGTTCAGTCTGGCAGCAAGTTTCACAGATTACAATATTACCTCGAAAATGAATTTCATCGGTTTGGAAAACTATAAACGCATGTTTACAATGGACGATTTATTCCGCACTTCTCTTTTTAATACCATTTATTATGTTGTTTTCTCGGTACCATTGACCACTGCGGGAGCGATTATTCTGGCCGTCCTGCTGAATCAGAAGATCAAGGGGATGAAGTTTTTCCGGACAATCTATTATCTTCCGGCGGTCTTATCCGGTGTAGCAGTCTACTTTCTCTGGATGCAGCTTTTGAGTCCTTCGACTGGCCTTGTGAACACAATGCTCGGCTGGTTCGGCATTGATGGGCCGGCCTGGCTGTTTGATCCTGAATGGACCAAGCCTGCATTGTTATTGATGAAAATGTGGAGTGTTGGCGGAGGAATGCTATTATACCTGGCCATCATGCAAGGGGTATCGCCTCAAATGTATGAGGCGGCAGACATTGAGGGAGCTTCGCCATGGCAAAAGTTTTATCATATCACATTGCCAATGATTTCTCCGATCATCTTTTTTGATGTCATCACAAGTACCATTGGTGCTTTCCAAATCTTCCAGGAAGCATATGTAATGACCGAAAACGGAAGTGGCGGCCCTGGAAATTCCCTATTATTCTATAATCTGCATATGTGGAACAACGCCTTTGAGATTTTTAACATGGGTTATGCGTCCGCAATGGCATGGCTGTTGTTCATCATTGTAATGATCCTGACGGCAGTGAATATGAAGCTCGGGAAAAGATGGGTGCATTATGAAGGGGGTGACGGCAAATGAGTTCAACGACAGCCCCAAAATTTCATGAGACTAAGAAGTTCAAAGATAGGGTAAGACATACATTTGTGACGCTGTTGCTGATTGCCGGCAGTACGCTGATTTTACTGCCATTATGGTGGATGATCTCGACATCATTGAAATCACCTGCTGAGATTGCGCAATATCCCCCGACGTTTTTTCCTGAGGAGTTCAATTTCAACAATTATATCGAGGCCTGGCAGACTGCGCCTTTCACTCGTTGGGCTTTGAATACTCTTTTCCTTGCGACCGTCGGAACCATCGGAAGTGTAGTTGTTAACTCATTGGTGGCTTATGGCTTTGCGAAAATTAAATTCAGGGGCAGGAATGCTTTATTTGTACTGGTTCTCTCAACCATGCTTATCCCCGGATTTGTGACGATGGTGCCGCAATATATCCTTTTTTCAAAACTTGGCTGGGTGAACACATACTTGCCTTTGCTCGTTCCAGCATTTCTTGGCAGTGCTTTTTTCATATTCCTGCTCCGCCAGTTCATGATGGGGATTCCGAATGAACTGATCGAGGCGGCCGTACTTGATGGAGCGGGCCATTTGCAGATCTGGTGGCATATCATGCTGCCACTGACAAAGCCCGCTTTGATTACTGTAGCAATTTTCTCTTTCAATGGTGCATGGAATGACCTGTTGGGACCACTGCTGTACATCAATGATGAAAGCATGTACACCTTGCAGATTGGTCTGCAAACCTTCAAAGGTACTGTCCAGACGCAGTGGCATTATTTGATGGCAATGTCTGTCACGGTATTGCTGCCAGTTATTCTGTTATTCTTCTTTTTCCAAAAGTACTTCATAGAAGGCTCGAATATCTCATCCGGAACAAAGGGATGAAAAAAAGGATGCTGAAAAAATTCAGCATCCTTTTTTGAGGTTAATTTGTTACCGGGCAGGTGGTTAGCCATACGCCAGAGACACAGGTTCTGTAACCATTATAGTAGGCATATTTTGTGCATTGCCAGCATGTATAGCCCTCAGGATTTATATCGGTCTTACTTTTATAATCCTCTGTTGGACTGGTATTCCTGTTTGGATTTTGAGCAGAAGAGGCAATGACAGAACCAGAGAAAACAAGCAACAAAACAAAGGTCAACATGAATAGCTTTTGCATGATTCTTCCCCCTTATTTTTCAATAGCAGATAGTAAACTTTGTAAAAAATTTACTATTACTTTAAGGTACGGAATAGATGATTGGATTAGAATAGGACAAAATGTTTATTCGCCAAAAACCATCTTTTGTACCAGGAATTTTCCCAAGAAAAAAAGCCCGTAAAATTCGGGCTAGTTCAGAGTTGGCGTGTTGCTTTCATGTGGGGTCTCTTCTATGATGAGATGATTTGTACCCTGATTTTCCTTCCAGAGACTGAATTTTTCCAAATCGTTGGTGATTTGTTTCAGAACAAATCCAATCACGGCAGCATCATCGACTATTCCAAGCCCAATCAGGAAGTCTGGTATAAAATCGATGGGAGATACAAAGTAAATGATTGCGGCAATGATGGTCACTATTGATCCAGTCGGTATTTTTCGGTATTCTCCACGCCGCCAGGCTCCGACTAATTCGAACAAAAGCTGGAGGTTGTCCCAACTTTCAGCAAGGACCCCTTTGTTCTCATCAGCCTTTTTGCCTGCATCCTTTAAAAGAATATCCGTTTTTTCTGGCCGCTTGATATACTCTTTAGCTTTTGATTCAAATCTTTTATAGCCTTCTTCAAATTTTTTTGTACCTAACATGAAAAAACACCCTTCCGTCTCAGTTTCATTATTTTATATTTTTACCCTTAGATAACGGTAATCAAAACAAAACTGTTATCTGGTAATATTTTTCACAAGCAGCTGTCATCTTGTGATGGCGGTTTTTATTACTGTTTTTGGGGAATGTAGAAGATGATTAAAATAATTGACTTATCTTGTATATACAAGTACAATGAGAGCGTAAACATGATGTATATACAAGTGTTTTGGTTCAAAGCAATTTTTTTATATTAAATGAAAACGGTAACAGGAGGAGAGAAACTATGGATCGCAAAGCAGTTGAACAAATTGTTGAGGCTGTGGGCGGCAAAGAGAATATCGCCGCGGCTACTCATTGTGTGACAAGGCTTCGTTTTGCTTTAAAGGATGAAGGAAAAGTGGACAAGGATCAGCTAGAGAATAATGACCTTGTAAAAGGGTCATTTTCTGCGAATGGTCAATACCAGGTAGTCATTGGCCAGGGTCTTGTCGATAAGGTATACGCTGAAATGGTAGCGATTACCGGAATAGGAGAAGCTTCAAAACAAGAAATCAAAGATGCGGCAGCGCAAAACTTGAATCCCCTGCAAAGGGCGATCAAGACACTTGCCGATATCTTCATTCCAATCCTGCCAGCGATCGTGACTGCTGGTTTATTGATGGGTATCAATAATATCCTGACCGGAAAGAATATCTTCTTTGAAGGTAAGGCGTTAATTGATGTGTATACTGGCTGGGCTGATTTTGCCAGCATCATCAATTTAATTGCCAATACTGCGTTCGTGTTCCTGCCTGGTTTGATTGGCTGGAGTGCGGTAAATAAATTTGGCGGAAGTCCGCTTCTTGGTATTGTATTGGGACTTATGCTCGTCCACCCTGACCTGCTGAATGCATGGGGATACGGAGCAGCAAAAGAAATCCCTACATGGAATTTATTTGGACTGACTGTTGAGAAAGTTGGCTATCAAGGACAAGTATTACCAGTATTGTTAGCTTCTTATGTACTTGCGAAAATGGAAATTTTCTTACGAAAGCGTATCCCTGATGCTTTTCAGTTGTTGACGGTAGCTCCGATTGCTTTATTGGTAACTGGTTTCCTGTCATTCATCGTGATAGGGCCGATTACTTTTGCGATTGGGAACCTGATTACAGACGGTGTTGTCGGAATTTTTGATGCAGCACCTGCACTTGGCGGTTTAATTTACGGCGGACTTTATGCACCGCTCGTTATCACTGGTATGCACCATACCTTCCTTGCGGTTGACTTGCAGCTGATCGGATCAATTGGCGGAACATTCCTCTGGCCGATGGTTGCACTTTCAAACATCGCTCAGGGCTCGGCTGCTTTTGCAATGATGTTCGCTGAAAAAGATAATGAGAAATTAAAAGGTCTTTCCATGACTTCGGCCATTTCTGCATGGCTTGGAATTACCGAGCCTGCCATGTTCGGTGTGAATCTGCGCTACAGATATCCATTCATTGCAGCAATCATCGGTTCTGCAATCGCGGGAATCGTCATCACGCTTCGTGGTGTTATGGCACCATCAATCGGTGTGGGAGGCCTGCCGGCATTCCTTTCAATCTTCACTGAATTCTGGGGTGTGTTCTTTATCGGAATGGGCATTGCGCTCGTTGTACCGTTTGTACTGACATTCATTATGGCAAAGACGAGAAAGAAAAAAGAAGCATAAACAGCTAGATTAATCCTGATGGAGGTGGAAGTTTTATCATGACTGAACCATGGTGGAAAAAATCGGTTGTCTATCAAATCTATCCAAAGAGTTTTTGTGATACGACCGGCAATGGAACAGGCGACCTTCCGGGGATTATCGCCAAACTTGATTATTTAAAAGAACTGGGTGTGGATGTCATCTGGCTTACGCCAATCTATGATTCACCTCAGCGGGATAACGGTTACGATATTAAGGATTACTTCAAGATCTATGAGGAATACGGGACGATGGAAGAGTTCGATCGTCTTCTTGAAGAAGCACATAAACGCGGCATCAAGCTGATCATGGATATCGTTGTGAACCACTCATCAACTGAGCATGAGTGGTTCCAGGATGCAAGGAAATCCAAGGATAGTCCATACCGTAACTATTATATTTGGAAGGATCCAAAAGAGGATGGAAGTGCCCCGACCAATTGGGAGTCCAAATTTGGAGGAAATGCCTGGGAGTATGATGAGGCGACAGGACAATACTATCTTCATTTATTCGATGTGACCCAGGCTGATTTGAACTGGGAAAATGAACAGCTTCGTAATGAAGTTTATGAAATGATGCATTTCTGGTTCAAAAAAGGCGTTGATGGCTTCAGGCTTGATGTCATCAATCTGATCTCAAAGGACCAGGACTTCCCTGAAGATGACGGCTCGGTGCCTCCGGGAGACGGCCGTAAATTTTACACAGATGGCCCTCGAGTCCATGAGTATCTGCAGGAAATGAATCGAGAAGTATTCTCTAAATATGACAGCATGACGGTCGGCGAGATGTCTTCGACCACGATTGAGAACTGCATCAAATACTCGAATCCAGAGCGGAACGAATTGAGCATGACATTCAATTTCCATCATTTAAAGGTCGATTATGAAAACGGCGATAAATGGACACTGGCTGATTTCGACTTCCTCGCACTTAAGCGGATATTATCATTATGGCAAGAAGAAATGCATAAGGGCGGGGGATGGAATGCTCTGTTCTGGTGCAACCATGACCAGCCGCGTGTTGTTTCCCGTTATGGAAATGACGGTGAATACCACCGGGAATCTGCTAAAATGCTTGGGACTGCAATCCATATGATGCAAGGTACACCTTATATTTATCAAGGTGAAGAAATAGGCATGACCAATCCTTATTTTGAAAAAATTGAGGATTATCGAGATGTGGAATCCTTGAATATGTATAAAATCAAAAAAGAAGAAGGCATGCCTGAAGAGAAAATCCTAAAAATCCTGCAGAGCAAGTCACGTGATAATTCTCGGACGCCAGTTCAGTGGAATGCCGAGGAGCACGCCGGCTTCACAAAAGGGATTCCATGGATTGATGCAGCGAAAAATTATCAGAGTGTAAATGTTGAAAATGCGCTTGCAGATGAAAATTCAGTTTTCTATCATTATAAAAAGCTGATTCAACTACGAAAGCAATACGACATCATCACATATGGTGATTACCAGCTGATTCTTGAAGAACATCCAGAACTTTTTGCATATGTCAGGAACGGACAGGATGAAAAGCTGCTTGTTGTGAACAATTTTTATGGTGTAGATACGGTGTTTGAATTGCCGAATACAGTGGAAACTGAGGGCTTTAAGGTAGAAATCCTGCTCTCTAACTATGCCGATTCGAGTAAAGATGTGTCACGGGTCAAGCTTCGTCCGTACGAATCTGTAGTGTATCATTTAACGAAATAAATCATTTGTGGAGGCCTGAATGAGGCCTCCACTTTTTCTGTTTATTGGAAAATGTAGAGAATAAGGTCATTTTCGTAGAGATTAACCTGGAGTTCGTAGAGAATATGGTCGTAACCGTAGAGATAAACTGCAAAACTGTAGAGATTAGCGGCTAAAACGTAGAGATTGGACTGGTTTTAAAAAAGCTCATTTTTACGGCGCTTATGGATATAACAAAAGTGGCCCGTCCAAATATTTTACCAGTGTGCTCCTGCATGTTTGATAACCTTATTGCGGTGGAAGAAGTTAATATACGATTCCAATACGAAATGAGGTTTGCAAAATGGTACCGATTCAATCAAATATAGATGGCAAAGAGATCACAATGGGTGAGCTGAAGAAAAACCTGGAGCCGCTTGGCTTCACGCTGAACGGCAACTGGGAATATGACCATGCCTTCATCGATTACAAAATGAATGATGATCATGGTGACCAGCAGTATGTCAGGATTCCTTTCAAGTCAAAGGGCGGTCCGCTTGACGATGAGGGAACATTCGTCAAGATTGGGACACCCTTCCTCCTGGATCACCAATTTGAAACAGATGTCGATGATGAAGGGAATATTGGTGCCCTGACTGGTTCTTTTGACCAGTTCAAATCACCTGCCGACAAGGACGCTCCATTTCCGGAGGAACTTATGGAACGTGGAAAAGTATTGGTCAGCAAAGCTGAACAGGCTCTGGGGACTTTATAAACGAAGAAGACAGCTTCCGATTAGGGAGCTGTCTTTTCTATAGATATAAGGAAAAAATGATATACTGGAAAGCATAAGTTGTAATCTGGAGCGTGAGTTTGATCATGGAGAATAAGTTATATTATCAAGATGCTTACATAAAAAGCTTTACTGCTCAACTGATCAGGCAGGGAGCCGATGAGTCAGGCAGGAATTATGCAGTATTAACTCAGACAGCTTTTTACCCGACAGGCGGCGGACAGCCATTCGATACTGGCATTCTGAATGGTGTAGAAGTTGTGGATGTCGAGGAAATTGACGGAGAGATACGCCATTACATAAAAGAGCTGCTGGAAGAAGGAATGCCGATAGAAGGGGAAATTGATTGGGGCCGCCGGTTTGACCACATGCAGCAACATGCAGGACAGCATATTCTTTCGGCTGCTTTCGAGGAATTGTATGGCTATAAAACAGTCAGTTTCCATTTAGGGAAAGATATGCTCACAATTGATTTAGATACAGAAAGTCTGTCAGCGGAGGAAGCTGACAGGGTTGAGGAGCTGGCTAACCAGGTAATACTTGAAAATCGTCCAGTCATTACTAAATGGGTCGATGAAGACGAATTAAAGCAATACAAACTCAGGAAAGCACTGTCAGTATCGAACAACATCAGGCTCGTCATCATACCTGAATTTGATTATAACGGCTGCGGAGGAACACACCCAAACAGTACAGCGGAAGTAGGCTACTTGAAAATCCTTGGATGGGAAAGGCAAAAGAAAATCATCCGGGTTGAGTTTGTATGTGGGCAAAGAGTTTTGAAGAAGCTCGGGCAAAAGCATGAAATCCTAAAAGAGCTGTCGGTCCTGCTGAATGCATCTGAACAGGATATGGTATCGGCCGTTAATAGACTGCTTGGCCAGAAAAAGACAACTGAAAAGTCAATCGAGGAAATGAGAGACCAATTACTTAAATATGAAGCAGCTGATCTCGCAGAAGCCAATACGGGAGCAATTATCAGCCGTGTTTATCAAAATAGGGGTATCCAGGAACTTCAAAGACTTGCAAGATTACTTGCTGAACAGGCAGATGACAAGGTATTCCTGTTAGTGGCCGAAAACGAAGACAAACTTCAATTTGTTTTTGCCCGGGGTAAGAACGCCCGGGGAAATTTGAAAGATTGGTCAAAACATGCTCTTTCATTAATTGACGGCAAAGGGGGAGGCAGCGATCAGCTTGTTCAGGGCGGAGGCAGGTTGATGCCAGGTGAGGAATTCATCAGAGAAATTACTAGGGTTATCCAATAATATGAACGCCTAATGAAAAATCCAGCATGAATTCAGGAGTAATGACCCGGTTCATAAGAAGTGATTTTGGCAGTAAAGATAGTTTTCAAGCCGATATTTTTTAAAAAATCTCAAAAACACCAACTAATAACCTATTTTTTACAGTGCAACTGGTTATAGATGAAAGTTTTACCATTTAAAAATAGGTTTGACTCCCTCATAATGGAATTCAACCAGAGAAATAGGGGGAATCAGAATGTATGAAGTTGAGAGAGGATCTGTAGAAGAGGCAATCATGATCCTGCAAAATCTCGGTCTTAAAGTGAATGAATACGAGAAGACGAATTCAATGATTCCAGTAGATAAATATAAAGAGTTATTGGAATTCACGATTGCAGTAGCCAGGAAAACGAATGATATCACTGTCACAATAGATGAACTTATGGACGATATAGAAGCGAGAATGGAATAACAGAAGAGCAGCCAGTGGGCTGCTCTTTTATTTGGCCTGGGTTTTATCGATATATTCAAACAGGAACGACTGTCCATTTCGGTAAAAGCGCGGATCATAGATTCCGAGCTTCTCGCCATCATTGACGATGACCACAAATGGCGACCATTCGTAAAGCGTCTTCGCTTCAGGTTTCTTCGCAAAAAGCCCATTCAGGTCTGTTTCCTCAGAAGAAGTGAGCTCATATTGCAGCTTTCTGTCAGTAAACAGATTGTCCTGAAAGATTTTAACATTGCTGTCGTTTTTCGCAATTACTGAATATGTCCAAGGAATAAAGCCTGCTGAAAGAGCAATCTGCTTATAATCATTTTCATACTGATTATAGATTAACCAGCCCTGGACGCTCTGGACAACAATGTGCAGCGCAATGAAAACCCATGCAAATTTAAAATAATAGGGGCTCTTCGCTTTATTTTTCCGGGAAGCAATAAAGGCTGTCCCAAGAATGAACCAGAATACAAAATCAATGATCGGTATTGTGCCGAAGGTGATCCTAATGTTTGAATACGGTTCTAGATAGCCTGTT
Source organism: Cytobacillus oceanisediminis 2691 (assembly GCF_007678455.1). Classification (GTDB taxonomy): domain Bacteria; phylum Bacillota; class Bacilli; order Bacillales; family Cytobacillaceae; genus Mesobacillus; species Mesobacillus oceanisediminis_A. The sequence continues at coordinate 363,886 of NZ_VEEP01000001.1, forward strand.
CCCCAGGCGTTGAACAAATCACTCGTATTATGGATAAAGACGGCCAGCCAGCCAAGGAAAAATAATTTGAGATCCTTCACTTTAAAAAGGAGAAAAGACAGCAATACAAATAACAATGCCCAAATTGGCGTCAGAAACACAGAATGGGTGATGCCTCTGTGCCACATCTGATAAAGTCCATCAGTATCCCAAAATTGGGAAATGACGTCTATGTCAGGAATCTGGCTTGCGCCAACCGCGGTCAGCAAATAGGCACGCTTTTGCGTTTTCTCCATATGTTTTTTATCAACGGCTCCATATAAGGCTAAGCCGAATAATGTATGGGTAACTGAATCCACTTTCGCACCTCCTGAAATATTATTATAATGCTTCCAGGAAAATAATTAAAAGTTCTGATATGCATTTGCAGGATTGCAAACTTTCCGCCAGAAAGATAAGATTAATTTTATGAGGAATTTTGCCTTTAAACAGAAAGGAAACATCAAATCATGAAAAAATTACAAGATGAAGTATTATCACGCAGAACGTTTGCGATTATATCACACCCGGATGCCGGGAAAACGACGCTTACGGAGAAACTGTTGTTATTCGGCGGCGCAATCCGTGACGCGGGTACTGTAAAAGCGAAGAAAACAGGGAAGTTTGCGACGAGTGACTGGATGGAAATCGAAAAGCAGCGCGGAATTTCCGTAACCTCCAGTGTCATGCAATTCGATTATGACGGTTTCAAGGTGAACATTCTCGACACACCTGGACACCAGGATTTCTCCGAAGACACCTACAGAACATTGACAGCTGTTGACAGCGCTGTGATGATCATCGACTCAGCAAAAGGGATTGAGGACCAGACGCTCAAGCTCTTCAAGGTTTGCCGCATGAGAGGGATTCCAATCTTCACTTTTATCAATAAGCTGGATCGCCAGGGGAAAGCGCCTCTTGAATTATTAGCTGAACTTGAAGAAGTGCTTGGCATCGAATCTTATCCGATGAACTGGCCAATCGGAATGGGTAAAGAATTCCTCGGAATCTATGACCGTTTCAATAACCGGATCGAGCAATTCCGGGTTGATGAAGACAAAAGGTTTATTTCGTTAAATGAAGAAGGCGAAATTGATGGAGACCATTCCATAAAAGAGTCTTCACTGTATGAACAGACATTAGAGGAAATCATGCTTTTGGATGAGGCTGGAAATGAATTTTCCAAGGAAAAGATTGTCGATGGTACATTAACGCCGGTATTCTTTGGCAGTGCCTTGACGACTTTCGGAGTCCAGACATTCCTTGATTCATATTTACAATTCGCACCTGCGCCACAGCCAAGGAACTCTACGGCAGGAGAAATTGATCCTAAATCTGAGGAATTCTCAGGATTTATTTTCAAAATCCAGGCCAATATGAACCCGGCCCATCGTGACAGAATTGCTTTTCTGCGCATTTGCTCAGGAAAGTTCGAACGGGGAATGACCGTCCAGCTTAGCCGGACAGGAAAAACAATGAAGCTGGCGCAGTCCACCCAGTTCATGGCTGATGACCGCAGTACCGTTGAGGAAGCCGTTGCCGGTGATATCATCGGACTTTACGACCCGGGCACATACCAGATTGGCGATACCATCGTATCTGGCAAGGAAGGGTTCCTATATGAAAAACTTCCGCAGTTCACACCCGAGCTTTTCGTTAGGGTTTCGGCCAAGAATGTCATGAAGCAAAAGCATTTCCATAAAGGAATCCAGCAGCTTGTCCAGGAAGGAGCCATCCAGCTGTTCAAGACATTGAAGACGGAAGAATACCTTCTCGGTGCTGTCGGACAGCTTCAATTCGAAGTATTCGAAGCCAGGATGCGGAATGAATATAATGTTGAAGTCATCATGGAAAGACAAGGCTCCAAAATTGCCCGCTGGATCGAAGGCGACGATGTGAACGAGAATCTGTCCAGCTCCCGAAGCCTGCTTGTGGCGGACCGCTTTGACAAAAAAGTATTCCTGTTCGAAAATGAATTTGCCCTACGATGGTTCCAGGATAAAAATCCGGAAGTAAAACTTTATAACCCTATGGATGTATCCTAAACAATTTGAGTCGGCATAATTTGCCGGCTCTTTTTTGTGGGATTGGCAATCAACCGGCTGCTTTGTGGGTCTGTTTTGGACCAGAAAAGATAAAAAGCCATGCGATGGGGATCAGCGGATGTGAGGATCTGCCCGAAAGCCTGCTATGACGGCAATTTTTTGTCAGATTTTTCTCTGATTTGCGGATAGAATATGGTCCGAGCTTGCTGCGTTCTCCGCCCGAAACCAGGAAGGGTGCAAGAATACGGTCGGAGCTTGCATTGTTCTGCGCCCGAAACCAGGAAGGGTGCAAGAATACGGTAGGAGCTTGCATTGTTCTGCGCCCGAAACCAGTAAGGGTCCAAGAATACGGTCGGAGCTTGCATTGTTCTGCGCCCGAAATCAGGAAGGGTCCAAGAATACGGTCGGAGCTTGCATTGTTCTGCGCCCGAAATCAGGAAGGGTCCAAGAATACGGTAGGAGCTTGCATTATTCTGCCCCCGAAATCAGGAAGGGTCCAAGAATATGGTAGGAGCTTGCATTGTTCTGCGCCCGAAACCAGGAAGGGTCCAAGAATATGGTAGGAGCTTGCATTGTTCTGCGCCCGAAACCAAGAAGGGTCCATTAATACGGTAGGAGCTTGCTTCGTTCTGCGCCCGAAATAAGGAAGGGTCCAAGAATACGGTCGGAGCTTGCTTCGTTCTGCGCCCGAAATAAAGAAGGGTCCAAGAATACGGTCGGTGCTTGCATTATTCTGCGCCCGAAATAAGGAAGGGTCCAAGAATATGGTAGGAGCTTGCATTGTTCTGCGCCCGAAACCAGGAAGGGTCCAAGAATATGGTAGGAGCTTGCTGCGTTCTCCACCCGAAATAAGGAAGGGTCCAAGAATACGGTAGGAGCTTGCTTCGTTCTGCGCCCGAAATAAAGAAGGGTCCAAGAATACGGTCGGAGCTTGCTTCGTTCTGCGCCCGAAATAAGGAAGGGTCCAAGAATACGGTCGGAGCTTGCTGCGTTCTCCGCCCGATACCAAGAAGTGGCCATGCATATGGTCGGAGGTTGTTCCACACCATGCTCGAAATCCTGCTAGAAGGATGCTTCAATCGCTTCTGCTCAAGTGCATGTCAGAACACCGCCTCCAAACTACAAACATACGACAGTTTTTTTCTTGACGTTCTATTACTTTCATAATATAGTATTAGTATTCTATAACGCTTTTATGCATAAAAGCGTTTAAGTGAAAAAGAAATATAGTGCTGACAGAAACTAGTAGAATCCCCATGAGCAGCAAATAGAAACTGGATGGCAGATGAAAATCCAGGCAGTGGCAGATTCGAAATACACCTGTCTCAAAAAGGCACTGTTAACGAAGTGGGTAGACAAATTGTTTGCCAATTAGGGTGGTACCGCGGAGCTCCTTCGTCCCTATACGTTGAGGAGTTTTTTGCATTTTACAACTAATTGGAGGAATCAGCATGATACATCAAAATGAATCCATCACATTAAAAACTTCGGAGGCCGCAGCGGTTATAGTGCTGCTTTTGGCAGGTATAAGCTATGGCATGATCAAGCTGGAATTAATGCCCCATATTCCTGTCATCATGGGAATCATGGCGCTGATGATTTATGGATTATTGAAAAAAATTAAGATGGCCGATCTTGAAAAAAGTATGGTTGAAGGTGCAAAGGCCGGCCTTGGCGCAGTAATGATATTTTTCTTCATCGGCATGCTTGTCAGCAGCTGGATTGCTGCTGGTACCATTCCGACTCTGATATTTTTTGCATTCGATCTGGTGACTGGCAAATGGTTCTATGCAATTGTCTTTATCATCACATCTATAGTTGGATTGAGCATAGGAAGTTCGTTGACCACATCGGCAGTGATTGGGGTAGCTTTCATTGCAGTCAGTGAAGCACTGGGTTTCTCCCTGGCTATCACAGCCGGAGCGGTGATTTCTGGTGCCTTTCTGGGGGATAAAATGTCGCCGCTATCTGATACGACGGTGCTCGCTTCAACCACTGTTAAGGTGGACCTGTTTGAACATATTAAAAATATGTCCTGGACAACGATCCCTGCTTTCTTCATTTCACTTATTTTATTTGGGTTTCTATCGCCAGAGCTCCATTCAGCGGATTTCACCCAACTAGCGAATTTGCAGAACACCCTTATGAAGATGAACCTTGTACACTGGTACTCTTTGATTCCGCTGGCGGTCATCTTGGTTCTGGCTATTAAAAAAGTATCATCAATTATAACCCTTGCAGCAGGGACTCTCACAGCGATGGCAATCAGTATGTTCATTGTCCCAAAGCAAGAGTGGAAAGCGCTGCCGGAAATTTTATATTCTGGCTATGTTTCCGAAAGCGGAAATGCCCAGTTGGATTCACTGTTGTCAAGGGGCGGAATTGAAAGCATGTTTTTCTCCATATCACTGGTTCTTCTTGCCTTGAGCATGGGCGGATTGTTATTCAAACTCGGGGTACTGCCCTCGTTATTACAAGGTCTTGCCGGCAGGCTTGAAAAAGGACCTGTGCTGATTGGTTCAGCCGCATTGTCTGCTCTCGGAATCAATTTGCTGATCGGTGAGCAATACCTTTCGATCCTTTTGACAGGGAATACATTCGCAGACCATTTTGAAAGAGCCGGGCTGCATGCGAAAAACCTGTCCCGAGTCCTCGAAGATGCAGGAACGGTAACCAATCCGCTTGTTCCCTGGAGCGTTTGCGGTGTTTTCCTCAGCAGCGTCCTGGGAGTCAGCACAATGGAGTATGTTCCCTTTGCATTCTTTTGCCTGCTGTCACCTGTATTGACCCTTGCAGCAGGTTTCACCGGTATAACTTTATCAAAGACTAGGAAAAACGCGGTAGCTTAGGCTCCCGCGTTTTTTATGCCGAGTATGTGCCCGAAATCCAAGAGAACAGAGGATTTGGGTAACATAAACTCTGAATATGTACCCGAAACCCGTGAGAACAGAGGATTTGGGTAACATAAACCCTGAATATGTGCCCGAAATCCAAGAGAACAGAGGATTTGGGTAACATAAACCCCGAGTATGTGCCCGTAATCTAAGAGAACACAGGATTTGGGTAACATAAACCCCGAGTATGTGCCCGAAACCAGGAAGAACAAAGGATTTGGGTAACATAAACCCCTAATATGTGCCCGAAACCAGGAAGAACAAAGGATTTGGGTAACATAAACCCCTAATATGTGCCCGAAACCAGGAAGAACAAAGGATTTGGGTAACATAAACCCTGAATATGTACCCTTAATCCAAATAACTATCAAGTTGGGGCACCCGCCCTAATGAGAAATCTGGTGTCAGTTAGGGGATTTGAGTTTGATTAATCCGTTGCTTCATTTAAAATGGAGGGTATGTTGAAAATTGTTCTAAACATTGCATATTGGATAGTTGAATTATCCTTGATGCTTCACTATATTAAGTATGGTATCTTTTTAAAAAAATGTCCGGTCAGTCATAAGGTTTTACCGCCGAAAGGAGTTAGCGTATGAAAGTCAGCAATTTTTCGATCAGGAGACCTGTTTTTACATTGGTTACGATGTTTTTGGTCTTGATTCTCGGGGTGGTTTCATTGATGAGGATTCCTTTGAAGCTCATTCCGGATATAAATCCGCCTGTAGGTGTGGTGGTGACGAATTATCAGGGAGCAAGTCCTGAAGAGGTTATGGAGAAGGTGACGAAGCCGCTGGAGGCGAATCTGGCGACACTGCCGGGAATCAAAACGATGACATCGACTTCCCAGGAGGGTGCAAACCTGATCCTGATGCAGTTTTCATGGACCACCAATATTGATGATATACAGGATGAGATCATCCAAAGGCTGGATATGACGCCTATTCCGGACGATGCGAACAAGCCAAGGTTCATGAAGTTTGACCCGTCTCAATTCCCTATCATCCAGCTATCACTAAGCTCTGGAAAGGATGAATCGGCGTTAAGAGAACTTGCGGAAGAGCTCGAATTGGAACTCACCAAGGTTGAGGGGGTTGCAAGCATCAATTTATCGGGCACATCCGTACGTGAAGTGAGGGTGAAACTGGACCAGGAAAAGTTGAGGGATTATAAGCTGAGTCAGTCGGACATTGTCGATCTAATCAGAGCGAATGATGTCTCGATGCCAGGCGATACGATTTTGACCGACGGCAAAGAACTGACTACGAGGGTCATCAGTACTCTGGATTCGCTGGATACATTGAAGAATCTGACGGTGTTCACCAATCCGGTGACCAAACAAAAGGTAACCCTGGATGATGTCGGAAACGTCGAACTGCAAAAACAGGATGACCGGACGATCACAAGGACGAATCAGACTCCGTCAGTGCTGCTGAGTGTCCTACAGCAGTCTGATGCGAATACGGCAGCAGTATCAAAAGCGTTCCTTGATGAGCTTGAAACTTTGCTTGAGAGAGATAAATACGCTGGAATCAAGTCTGATGTACTCTTTGACCAGGGCGATTATATAAAACTGGCGATCGGCAATATTTCAAACTCGCTTATTGTCGGAGGCCTATTGGCGATGCTGGTGCTGTTCTTCTTCCTGAGAAATGTGAAGAGTCCGCTCATCATCGGAATTGCTATTCCTTATTCTGTTATTTTTACGTTTGTATTGATGTTTTTCGCTGACTTTACATTGAATATCATGACGCTTGGCGGCCTGGCTCTCGGAATCGGGATGCTCGTGGATAATGCCATTGTTGTCATTGAAAATATTTACCGGCATCTGTCAATGGGCAAGGATTCGAAAACCGCTGCCAGGGATGGTTCCAGGGAAGTTGGTGCTGCAATTACTGCTTCGACTTTGACGACAGTTGCCGTGTTCTTGCCGGTTGTATTCATTTCCGGAATCATAGGGGAACTGTTCACAGAGTTTGCATTGACGATTTCATTCAGTTTGTTTGCCTCATTGGTGGTCGCTTTGACAGTTGTCCCGATGCTGGCAAGCAGGCTGCTGAAGGCGCCTAAGAAAAATATTGAAGCGAGAAGGCAGCGCTCCAGCTCGATGAGAGGACTTGAGAAATCAGTCAGGTGGGCTCTGCGTCATCGTTTTGCCGTCATTCTGATCACACTGCTGATGCTTGCCGGAGGCGCTTATGGGGTGACGACTGTCGGTACTCAGTTCATCCCGCCTACAGATGAGGGCTTCTTCAGCATCAGGGTTAATCTTGAAAATGGATCAGCTTTGACAGAGACCGAAAAGGTTTTGTCAGCGTTGGAAGATAAGTTGAAAGATGAAGAAGATGTAGATGTATACGTAAGTCTGGTCGGAACAACCCAGGAGTCCTCCTTCAGAGGTACAACAAACACGAATATCGGGGAATTGTATGTAAAAATGGATGAGCTGGAGGAAAGAGAAATCAGCACCTTCCAGTTTGTCGATGATGTGAAAAAAGAACTTGAGCAAGCTGCAGTTGAGGCAAACAGCAGTGCCGAGCTGAGTTTCAATCTCCAGTCCACATCAGGTTCTGCTCCTAATACACTTACATTCAATGTTCGTGATTCCAGTGAAAAAAGGCTGGATGAATCGGTTGGAAAAATATATGATTCCCTGAAGGATTTGGACGATGTCAATGAATTGACGACGAGCCAAAATGACACTGTCGAAGAAGTCCAGATCACTGTTGACAGGGAAAAGGCTCTCGCACAGGGTCTTGCACCAGCGCAAGTTGCGATGGTGGTCAACAACGTGACAAGAGGGGATATGGCGACCCAAATGCCTGGAGAGGATGAAGAAATTTTAGGTGTTTTTGTGGAATATGACCGCGATGTAACCCAGAATATCGATAATCTAAAGAAACTGCTGATCAAGAAGCCTGATGGCAACTATGTTTCACTTGGCCAGATTGCCAATATTGAAACGGGCAGCGGACCTGTTAAAATCCAGAGGATCAATCAGCAGGGTGCAGTTGAATTCACAATGAAATACAAGTCTTCAACGAATCTTGGAGATATGTCCAAACAAGTGGATAAAAAGATAGAAGAGCTTGATTTGCCTGATGAAACCGAGATTGTTTTCAGTGGGGACAGAGAGCTTCTCGAATCTTCAATTGATGACTTGCTTCTCGCTTTCGTTCTCGCAATCATCCTGATTTATCTTGTCATGGCTGCGCAGTTCGAATCATTGAAGTATCCATTTGTCATCATGTTCACTGTGCCGTTGATGGTGATTGGAGTTGCCATTGCATTGACCGCAACGCAAACTCCAGTCAGCTTAACCGTAATTATCGGTATTATTGTCCTTGCAGGGATTGTAGTGAACAACGCGATTGTGATTGTCGATTACATCAATCAGAAGAAGGAGCGCGGTTTGAATCCGCATGAGGCGATTGTTCTGTCGGTAAAAGACCGCGCACGTCCAATCCTGATGACGGCTTTAACTACCATTCTTGGTTTGATTCCGCTCGCACTTGGAATTGGCGAAGGTACCGAAATCAATCAGCCAATGGGGATCACCGTTATTGGCGGTTTGATCAGCAGTACGTTCCTGACACTGTTCGTGATACCGGTTGTCTACAGCTTTTTTGACAGGGATTATCGCAGAAGAAATAAAATGTATGCAACACCGGATGGCCATCTTGTACCAGCTTATCTGCTGAAAGAGCATACAGATCCTGAATATGAAACAGGAGTGGAGCAGCGGACAGAATCCTTCCAAAAAGGGAAATACTCGAAGGAAGAGATGGCAGGTATGCTGGAGGAACTTCTCCAACAGATAAAAGAAGAAGATTCAACTCAAGATTTTAGAAGAAGAAGATAAAACGTGATGCCTGGCAGAAATCAGCCAGGCATTTTTTAGTGGCGTGTGAACTTCACGATAAAAAAGGGACTTCAATCAAGAATCATACCCGTTATTCATCGTATTTTTCTGAATAGTCAGCAAAGTGATTGCGGATGTAAGCGCTTATCGATAAAATATAGCTAATTACTGTGTTTAGGAGGACGTTCATGGAATACGGATATTTTTTCACTGGCTTTCCAGGATTCATCAGCAATCAATTGATTAGGGAAGTATTACGGAGAAATGAAGGGAAAGGGACAGTTTATGTCCTGGTATTGCCTTCTATGGCTGATAAGGCAGAGGCTGAAAGGGCTTCAATTGTTGGGGATCTTAACCTTGATGAAAGTCAATTTGAGATTATAACAGGTGACATAACGGTTTCAGGTCTGGACATAGTTCCGGAAAAGGCTGATCAACTTGAGAATACCGTCACCCATGTCTTCCACCTTGCAGCTATATATGATCTGGCAGTTCCTAAGGATATCGCTTACCGGGTGAATGTTGAGGGGACCAGGAATGTGAATGAATGGGTGAAAAAATTAAAAAATATCCAGCGCTACACGTATTTCAGCACAGCATATGTTGCCGGTAAACGAGAGGGAATCCTTTATGAAGATGAATTAATAAAGCCACCAGGATTCAAAAACTTCTATGAGGAGACTAAATATGAAGCTGAAGTTCTGGTAGACTCGCTTAAGTCAGAGATTCCGGTCACCATTATCAGGCCGGGAATCGTTAAAGGTCATTCAAAAACAGGGGAAACCATAAAATTTGATGGACCATATTTCATCATGAATTTTATCGACCGGCTTGGCTTCATGCCTTTCTTGCCTAAGCTTGGCACGGGCGAAACAGTTGTCAATCTAGTTCCCGTGGATTATATTATTGAAGCGACCACCTATTTAACATTTGCAGAAATCGGGTCAGGCAAAACGTATCATCTCACTGATCCGAAACCTTACAAAGTATCAGAGCTGTATGAAATGATGATGTTTGAATTGCTGAAGAAGCAGCCAGTGGGTTCGGTGCCTTTGTCCCTGGCAAAAGCAGGGCTTCATTTCAGGGGCTTGAGAAGGTATCTTGGTGTTGAAAAGGAGGCGCTCGATTATTTTACATGGAAAGGCCGTTTTGACTCTTCCCAGGCCCAGGACGACTTGAAAGACTCAGGGATCGTATGTCCGGATTTCAGGGATGGGATTGCTGCAATGGCAGCCTTTTACCGGGAGAATAAGCATAAGCCGCATTATCAGATAAACATAATATAAATACTTGATTAGTATAGGCAGGTGAATGAGTATGCATTCAGTTGAAGATGTGCGGAGAATGCCGGTTGCCGCACCGGCTACAGGAAAAATAATCGCTGAAATGGAAGAGACGCCTGTCCATGAAATGCCGTACTTTTACGAACGGGGAAGGAAGGCCTTCGCCAGTTGGAGTACTTTGCCAATCGCCCAGCGGATCGGTTTTTTAAGAAAGCTAAAACAATTGATGGTAGATGAGATGGACGAAATTGCGCGGGTCATTTCTGATGACACAGGGAAGGTGCTCACCGAAGCTATTGTGGCTGACATTATGCCAACACTCGATGCGATCGACCACATCATCAGGCATGCTGAAAAGGTCCTGGGCAGGCAAAAAGCAAAGACACCATTATTGCTATTCGGCAAGAAATCGTTCATCGAGTATATGCCTCGTGGGGTGGTTCTCGTAATCTCTCCATGGAATTATCCTCTTCAGCTGGCGATGGTTCCTATGATAAGCGCGCTGGCAGGAGGGAACTCTGTTATTTTGAAACCCTCAGAGGTAACCCCGCTAGTCGGAAAATGTATCGAAGACCTGTTCAAGCGTTCGGGATTCCCTGATGGCACAATACAGGTTGCCCACGGAGGAAAAGAAGTGGGCGCCGCTTTCACTGCTGGCAAGCCGGATTATATCTTTTTCACGGGCTCTGTACGCACCGGAAAGATCATTCAGCAGCAGGCAGCTAAGGATTTAATTCCGACTACCCTGGAACTTGGGGGGAAAGACCCGATGGTTGTATTCGGGGATGCCAACCTGGATCGGGCAGCGAAGGCTGCTGTCTGGGGTGCTTTTACTAATAGCGGCCAGGTTTGTATGAGCGCTGAGCGTCTATATGTTGAACGGACAGTTTATGGGGAATTCCTTGAGAAATTGAAAGGTGAAGTCCATTCACTGAGACAGGGTGATGGCATCGATGATGATGTAGGTTCCATGACTTTTCCAGCCCAGAAGAACGTGGTGAAGGAGCAGCTGGATGAAGCACTTCTGCGCGGAGCTAAATTGGCTACTGGACTTAAACCGGAAGATTGGAAGGAAGGCATGTTCCTGCCGCCAACTGTCGTGACGGATGTTGAACAGGATATGAAGATCATTCAGGAGGAGACATTCGGCCCCTTGCTTCCTGTGGTCCCGTTCGATACGGAAGGAGAGGCGATTGCCTATGCTAATGGCACTGCTTTTGGGTTAAATGCGAGTGTATGGACAAAGGATAAGGAAAAAGCGCGCCGTGTTGCGTCCCGGCTGGTGTCCGGCGCTGTCGTCATCAATGACGTCATTATCACCGTAGCCAATCATGGTCTCCCGTTCGGAGGTGCAAAGGAAAGTGGCATTGGGCGATACCATTCTGAAGCAGGGTTGAGGATCTTTTGCCATGAAAAAGCGATCATGGAAGACCAGGGACTCATGAAATCAGAGATTCAATGGTATCCTTATAAAGGAAAGTATCCTTTATTCCTAAACTTGTTCAAGAGCTATTTTTCCGAAAAAAGAGATTGGGTCAACTTTGCAAAGAACTATCTCTCACTATTAAGAAGCAATAAATAAATGTTTAGCCGTTCCTTATCCAGGGACGGTTTTTATTTTTGTTTGCTATAGTGGAGATTTTATATGGATTAACGGGCATTTAAGATTATTTCTTAACAATTATCTGGAAAAATGATAATTCAAGGCACAATTTGGACAATCTAAAACAAGTAGAAGAACGAAAAGGATAAAAAAGACCCAATTCGAAATTGAAGGAATTTGGGCAATCATATATTGAAAGTCCAATAAATTGTTTAAAGGATGAAACCTGTCGTGGCGATAAAAAAGAAATTAACCAAACTAGAAGCGGTAATGTGGAGCATCGCACTGCCTGGATTTGCCCAATTGCTGACGGGCAATCTTGTGAAGGGCATATTATTTGTCTTACTAGAGTTCCTTGTTAACGTGCAAAGTAATTTTAACAAAGGAATAATGTACAGCTTTCTTGGTGAAACGGGAATGGCCATGCAGGTTATGGATTATCAGTGGCTGATGTTTTACCCCTGTCTATATATGTTCGCCATGTGGGATGCATACAGGAGCGTGATGCCGGAAGATGAAAAAATCACGTTTTTGCCTTTCGTTTTTTCGGCCTACTTTGTGACTGTTGGTTTGATGATCTCACCCAAGATCAACATTCTTGGTATCTTTCCCGGTCCTGTGTTTTTGCCGATGATGTTCGTCATTCCTGGTGTACTGGTCGGTTTAATGATCAGGAAACTGATTTTAAGGTTCTATAGCGAATAAACCATCTACATACTAATCCTGCCCGGTTTTTAAAAAATCAATGATAAAACAATGAAGGGATAATTCCGGTCGATTACAGGCTGGAATTTTTTATTTTTTTTATAAAACCCCCATAACCCCCCAAGTGCAAACGTAACCATTTAGTGATTAAAGCGGCCGCTCTTAAAAACACATGAGGTGAACAGAGAATGAAAAAACTATCTAACCAAGAGATGAAGAAAATCGCAAAGAGTACTCTAGCTTTAGTGCTTGCTGGAACGTTCACTTTTTCTCCAATTGCAATGGCAGAAGAAAACCATTCTGAGCTTGAGACAGTAGAAATGCAAAATATCAGCCCGGAAGAAATTGAAGAAGCAAAATCTCAGGTAGAAGAATTAGAAGAAATCAATCCAACGTTGATTCCTGGGGACTTCTTCTACTTTACCAAAATAGTCTTGGAGAAAATCAGGCTTGCTTTTACATTTGATCAGGCTGAAGAAGCAGAATTGCTCGCTACATATGCATCTGAACGCCTAGCTGAGGCTAGTGCATTGTTCGCAGAAGGAAAAGAAGAGGAAGCGCTTAAAGTGATTGAAGCGGCAGTTCAATATATGGAAACCTCTCAGGACATCGTTGACGAGGAAACCTCAACAGAAGAAGAAATAGCTGCTGAAGACGGTAAGGTTTCTGAAGAAGATGGTGAAGGTACAGAAGCTGAGTCTGCAGAAGAAGAAGGGGAACCAGCTGACGATTCGGATGCTGTTGAGCAAACTGAAGAAGAGACAGACGAAGCCACTGAAGAAGAAGCGGTTGAAAATGAAGGCGAAGAAGCTGTAAGTGTAGATCCTTTTGAGGAAATCGAAGGAATGCTAAGGCAGAATATCATTGCATTAAAAGCGGCTATGGAACATGTCGGCAATGAAAATGCAAAAGCACAGCTTCAAAAGAATATTGATAAGACATACGCCAAGATGGCAAAGAAATTGGCTAAAATAGAAGAAAAGTATGGTGAGAAACCAGCAGAGGAAGAAGAAACTGCTGAACCTGTTGAATTAGAACCAGTGGTTGAGCCAGACCTCCTGCCTGCAGATGAAACACCTGAGATTGAAGATGATGCGGCAAATTCTGAAGAGACAATGCCTGTGGATGATGATTCAGTAGTCGCTGCTCCTGTAAAGGCGGAAAAAGAAAAAGCCAAGCAAGAGCGTAAAGCTGAAAAGGCTGCTGTGAAACAAGAGCGTAAAGAAGCGAAGCAGCAGGTGAAAGAAGAAAAGCGTCAGGCAAAGCAAGTTAAGAAAGAAGAAAAGCACCAGGCTAAACAAGGGAAGAAAGAAGAAAAGAAACCACAAAACAAAGCACAACACGGCAATGGCCACGGAAAAGGGAACGACAAAAATTAATATCGTTTGAACAATAGACTCGAAAAGATAGCCAGTAACGGCTATCTTTTCCCTGCCTAACCACAATAGAGAAATTGACAGATATGATATAATGTGTGGAGGAAAAGAGGTGAGGCTATTGCTAAGTTTATTGTTCATGGCAAAGAAAAAGCGCAGGCCGCTGGAAGAAACCGTTGAGAAAATCCACCAGGGGGATGCTGCACTTAGAGAAGAATTAATTGATTCTTACAAACCTTTTATTGCCAAGACTGTTTCGTCTGTCTGCAAGAGGTACATACATGAGTCTGACGATGAATTTAGCATTGGCCTCATCGCCTTTAATGAGGCAATCCAGAAATATTCATCCGAAAAAGGGAATTCCTTGTTAAGTTTTGCAGAAGTAATGATCAAGCGTAGGGTAATTGATTATATCCGCCAGCAGAGCAGGAATCAAAACCTGAGCTTTAATATCGCTAATGACCCAAATGAGGAAGAGCAGCATCGGTCAACACTTGAAGATGAACTTTCACTTGATGAGTTCCGTAAAAAGACAGAACAGGAACTGAGAAGAGAAGAAATCATCCAATTCCAAACGATATTATCTGAATTTGATTTGTCATTCCAGGACTTACTGGAGCAATCACCAAAGCATGCTGATGCCCGGAAAAATGCCATGCTCGTCGCGAAGGCGATGGTAGAAAATGAAGAATTGAAGGGCTTGCTGCTTGAGAAAAAACGATTGCCAATCAAGCAACTGGAAGAAATGGTCAAAGTCAGCAGAAAAACTATAGAGAGAAACAGAAAATATATTATTGCAATTGCACTTATTTTAATTGGGGATTATGTGTTTTTAAAGGATTATATTAAAGGGGTGTTGGAGACATGAGAAAAGGAGTAATCCTTGAAATCAATGAGCTATACCTAACATTGTTGACCCCCGAAGGCGAGTTTTTGCGCGCCCGAAAGCTTCAGCAAGACTATCAGGTTGGAGAAGAAATTCACTTTTTTCCAGAATCGGAAACAGTAAAGAGAAAAAAGTTCGACGTTTCAGTTTTAACTAGTCTTAAGGCAAGGTCAATTATGCTGGCTGCAGCGCTTATGCTCGTTATGGCCGCGATCCTGCCGGTATACCAGGACGGACAGGTATACGCATATATGTCCATAGATGTGAACCCGAGCATTGAATTGGCGGTCAATGATGATTTGAAGGTTCTTCAAATGAAAGGGTACAATCCTGAGGGGAAAGAAATTATCACAGAAATTGAGGGCTGGAAGAAGAAAGATGCCGCCCTTGTTGCAGAGATGATCCTTGATAAAATCGAAGCCCAGGGATATTTCAACAATAAGAATGAAGTCGTCATTGCTACTGTCCATAATACAAAGGCAAGAAAATCAGTGGACCAGAAATTGGAACAAAAAATTGCTGAAATTAAGAAGACAACAACTGATGAAGACCTGAACCTTAAGTTAATGGAAGCAACAAATGAAGACAGGGAGAAGGCTGTTAAGCAGGGTGTTACAACTGGTGTGTATAAAGAGAAGCAAAAATCTGCTGCACCGAATCCTGCTGCAAAGCCGGTTGAAAAAGAAAAGAAAGCCGAGCCGAAGAAAGAGAAGAAGGAGCCAGTCCAACAGCCTGTAAGGCAGGAACCGGAGCCGGAGCAAAAAAAGAAGGAAGCACCCGGCCAGGTAAAGAAAGAAAAGCCGGAGCCTCCAAAAGGCAATTCAAATTCAGAACCGCGAAGGAATCCAGCTCCTGATATAAAGAATGAGAAAAATAATGCCGTATTGAACAGCAATAGCCACTCAAATAACAATCATGCTAATAATGGGAGAACTAAGCCTGATCAAAGCGGACAAACTTACAAACAAGAAAAAAAAACGAACAAGAATCAAAACCACAATAATGGCCGAAGAGGAAACGCAGGGAACACCACAAAAGACAACTCAGGCAAAAAATAGAGAATTTTAAAAGTCCGGAACATGATTCCGGACTTTTTCCATGTCAATATTCAGTTTTAGCCAAGATGATATTGCTGAGGAATTGATTGATTTATTCTTGTCTTTGTCCAGAAAGCTGGGCCTGAGCCTGCTGAACTAAACGCTTGGTGATTTCTCCTCCAACTGAACCATTCGCTCTTGAAACAGTATCAGAACCGAGGCTTACACCGAATTCCTGTGCAATCTCATATTTAACCTGGTCCATAAATTGTTCCACACCAGGCACAAGCAATTTATTTGAATTTCGAGCCATGCCGTCATCTCCTTTGAGTCGATTACAGAGATCATTTCTCTGTAACGATAGTTTTGTCAATCCTGGTGAGAACATGAATGGTAACTTTTAATATTTTGGATAAAGTTTTCCGGAAATGTACAATATCAAGGTAACTGCAGAAAACACTTTATTAATCAATTGGTTTTCTTTATCATAGATAATAATGAATTAGGCCAGAAAGGATTCAATCATGTGGACTAATATTAGAAGAAGATTAGACAAATTAGCTCCGGCACAAATCATTGTGGCGTATTATTTAATTGCGGTAATTGTCTCAATGATTCTATTGAGCTTGCCAGTTGCCATACAGCCCGGTGCAAAATGGACTTTTATGGACGCTTTGTTCACTGCAGCAAGTGCTGTCAGTGTCACAGGGCTTTCGGTTGTCATACTTCACGACACCTTCACTGTTACAGGAATCTTTATCCTTATGTTTGTGCTGCAGTTTGGCGGTATAGGCGTCATGGCGCTTGGCACCTTTTTCTGGCTGATCATCAGGAAGAAAATTGGCTTGAAAGAACGCAGGCTGATTATGATGGATCAGAACCAGACCAGTATGTCCGGACTAGTAAAAATGCTGAAGGATATTCTGGTCATTATTGTCATTATCGAGTTAGTCGGTGCATTATTGTTAGGGTTGTATTTTCTTCAATACTTCCCAACATGGCAGGAAGCTTTTCTCCACGGTTTGTTTGCATCCGTAAGTGCTACAACCAATGCAGGTTTCGATATTACAGGAGCCTCTTTGATTCCGTACGCCCAGGATTATTTTGTGGTGATAATCAATATTCTCTTGATTACACTAGGGGCAATTGGTTTCCCTGTGCTGATAGAATTGAAAAGTTTTCTTTTCAGGAGAAAAAAGAGTACACCATTTCATTTTTCACTTTTCCTGAAGATCACTACACTGACGTTTCTCATTCTCTTGATTTTCGGAACAATCGCTATTTGGGGTCTGGAATTCAACCATTTCTTCTCAGATAAGTCTTGGCTTGATTCGTTCTTTTATGCATTTTTTCAATCGGCGACAACAAGAAGTGGCGGTATGGCGACTATGGATGTCAATGATTTTACAGACCCGACACTATTCCTGATGGCAGCCCTGATGTTTATAGGTGCTTCACCAAGCTCTGTTGGCGGTGGAATCCGTACGACTACTTTTGCACTGAACCTCTTGTTCCTTTATCATTTTGCCCGAGGAAGAAGAGCAATCAAGATCTTCAACAGGGAACTGCACCAGGATGATATTATCAAATCCCTGGTTGTTTCAATTATGGCAGTCATGATTTGTTTTCTTGCTGTCATTATCATGATGGTGACAGAGGACCATGAATTGCTGGCGATTATCTTTGAAGTAGCATCAGCATTTGGGACCACAGGATTATCGATGGGAATCACACCTGATCTCTCAAATATCGGCAAATTGATTCTGATCATCCTGATGTTCATCGGAAGAGTAGGAGTCATTTCCTTCCTGCTGATTATCGGCGGCAAAACGACCAAGGAAAGCATCGGTTATCCTAAGGAACGTGTGATTATTGGATAAATGTAAAAATCCGGGAGAATTCCCGGATTTTTTTAATCTTGTCCCTTGCTAACATCTTTTGTTGGATGCATGAATGGATAGCCCTGTGGTTTTCTCTTTTCCTCGAGAAGCTCCCTGTTTTCTGCTGTGTTCCAGCCAATGTCATTGGTAGGATGGACCCATTCGTCGCCAGCCATGACGGCCGGATCCGTCTCATCCGACCAATTTTCCAGCGGTGAATCCTCAGAAGCGTAAAGACTGTCTCCGATAATGACACCGTGCTCATTCTTAAATGGTGCTTTCATTTCTATCCCGGTATCCTTGAAGCTTGGAGCGTTGATTTGATGGGGCAATGTTTCCTCAATATCCATTGGTTTCAGCTCAGGATCTTTTTTCGCCATTTCTGCTCCTCCTTTTTGAGTTTATCTTTTGTTGTATGCCGCTTTTTATAAGACAGTTCCGTTTGTAAAATAAGGTAATCAAAACTGTACATAGCAAATCACCGATTGAAAAAAATAAAGGATGGAGGTGTTCAGAATGGCTAAACGGAAGGCAGAAAGAAATGCAGTGGCTAAATATACAAACACGCCTAAGAAAAATCTTCAGGAAAGTGAATTTTCTGCTGAATTTGCTCATGGTGAAGATCCGGGGAAATTTGCGAACAGGAATTCAAAGCAGGGCAGGAAAGGAAGAGCATGATGAAAAAGCATGAGGCGCGTCACCAGAAGCCTTTGAACGTTGAGTTCGGCATGGAATTTGGCGATATTAATGCGGGAAAGTTTTATGAACAGCCGTTTGCTGGTAAAAAGGCGAAACATAAAGCTGAAAAGGACTGCAAATAAAGAAAGCCGGCTGAATCAAGCCGGCTTAAGATCTTCCTTTTTAATGGAAAAAAATTGAGGTTTTTCTGACTTGGAATCAAAATAGACAAGGATATGTGACGGTGAATCCTCTATTGTTCCATCTTTGATCAGTAAATCCAGATTGATTGTGATATCTTCTAGCAGGGTATGTTTGTACAGATCCTTTTCATTAAGCTTCAAATTCATGAACTCCTGGCCAAGGGCCCCAGGATTCTTAATGATTTCTCTATATAAATCAGATCGCTGCTTCTTATCAGATGACAGCTCCCACCATGGCTTTCGGGGCTTGTATTTCATGCTGGCGAGATAGTCGTATTTCATCAAGCTGACAATCTGCTCAATGTGCTCCACACCTTTTTCCTGCAGGAACTGGTAAAGTCTTTTAAATAAGTCCTCAAGCTGGTGGCCAATCCTCGACCATCCTTTTGTTTCCCAGTATGAGCCGAATTCCTGGAAGAAATCGAATGGGGATGGAAAAACCTTTGTAACCAGGAATTCGACTGTATTATCCATCCTGTGGTCATTCCAATACTTCTCAAGCACATCCTCAACCTGTTTGATCTTAATGATGTCATTAAAATCAAGTACATTATTCCCGAGGATTTCATATGGCGAATGGTCCATATAGACATAATCATGGTCTGCGGCTCTCAGCCTTAATCCAGTCCCTCTGAGCATCTTCAGGAATCCAAGCTGCAATTCTTCCGGTCTCATCGCAAATACATCATTGAAGGTTTTTTTGAAGGAATGATAATCCTCTTCAGGTAAACCTGCAATCAAATCAAGGTGCTGGTCGATCTTGCCGCCTTCCTTGACCATGGTGACAGTCCGTTTCAGTTTATCGAAATTTTGTTTTCTCATGACCAGTTCATTTGTATAATCATTCGTTGACTGGACCCCAATCTCAAAGCGGAACAAGCCGGCAGGTGCCTCCTCGTTCAGGAAAGCGATCACCTCGGGCCGCATGATGTCGGCAGTGATTTCGAATTGGAACACCGTACCAGGGAGATGCTCGTCAATGAGGAAACGGAACATTTCCATTGCGTAACTCCGGCTAATATTGAAAGTCCTGTCCACGAACTTAATGGTCTTCGCACCATTTGCCATTAAATAGCGGATATCATCCTTAATCTTCTCCCTATCAAAGTAACGGACACCGACTTCAATGGATGAGAGGCAAAATTGGCAGCTGAATGGACAGCCGCGGCTTGTTTCAACATAAGTTACCCTTTTTGAAAGATGGTCAGCATCCTCTTCGAAGCGATAGGGAGAGGGGAGGTCTTTTAAGTCAAGCTTATTGCGCTGAGGGTTCAGCTGGATGCCTCCTTCATTCCGGTAGGCGATGCCATGTACTTCTGAAAAGTCACGTCCGTTTGAAAAACCTGCCAGAAGCTGCTTTAATGTCTGTTCACCCTCACCTATGACAATCACGTCAAAATCAGGCACTTTTTCCATCCATTCCAGGACATCATAGGTAACCTCCGGGCCTCCCACGACAATTAGGATGTCCGGATTGATTTTCTTGATCATTTTAATGACTTTAATGGTTTCTTCGATGTTCCAAATATAGCAGCTGAAACCAATTACATCAGGTTTCTTTTGGATCAGATCTGACACTATATTGATTACGGGATCCTTTATTGTATATTCAGCAATGGTCGCATCATATTCCGGCTGAGCATATGCTTTAAGATATCTGATGGCAAGGTTCGTGTGTATATACTTCGCGTTTAGCGTTGTTAAGACGATATTCATTTTAAAATCTCCTTTATAAAAATCCACAACAAGTCAACTTCCAATTATAGCTCAGTTTAGACAAAAAAGACAGGCTGAATCCTGTTGAAGAAAAGGAAAGAGCCATTCTCGATGAATGGCTCTTTTTCTAGTCATATCTACTGGCTCAACATTTTTCTGCGATAAAAGCGGACGATGGCTCCAATCCTGGTTTTAAGGCGGTTGATTCTTGATGTCTTGAACTCGATTAGCGGCTGGGCGAATGCGGCCGCATATTTGCTTGACAGCAAGAGAGTCAGCACCAGGGCGATGAATGCGAGCAGGATAAAACGTTCGGGACTGTGGAAAAAGTCCTGGACCTCACTTTCGCGGAAAACTCGGACAAAAAAACCATGCAGTAAATACACATAAAGTGTATTTTTCCCAAGATCAGTAAAGAAATATTGCTTTTTAGGCACGATTGTCAAGAAGCTAAATACCATCAGCAGACTTAACAGGTAAAAGCTTAAGCGAGTAAACATGCTTGAAATCGATGCAGCTTCCATCATAGAATAGGGCTTTGATCCAAGAAGCCATTTATAGTCAATATCCGGATTGAAGTAGAATCCTAAAAAAACGACTGTGAATGAAATGAGCGCGCCAATTTTAAACGATGGCCTTGTCAATGTTTTAATATGGTCCTTCGTTAAATGGTATCCGAGCAGGAACAATGGAAAGTATACGAATGTCCTGGAGAGACTCAAATAATTGGATATCCAGTCAACATAGCCTACGCCGAGCCCCAAGCCAAAAGCAATCAAAAGACCTGTAGGTGCGCTAAGCTTTGCAAAACCAATCAACATAAGGTTCCAGCAGAACAGGCTGATCAAGAACCATAATGACCAGTGCGGATTCAGCGGATCGATCGTAAAGGTCGATTTGCTGTATAGAAAATAGTAAAAAATTGAATAGATGAGCTGGAAAATGAAATATGGCAGAATCAATTTCTTGGCTATTTTCATTACATAACCCTTTTTGTTGAAGCCTCTTGCAAAAAAGCCTGAAACCAGGATGAAGGCTGGCATATGGAATGTATATATGACTTTATAAATATTGTAGATCATTTCATTGTCTTCAATGAACGAGCGCAAAAGATGGCCAAATACGACGAAAAAAATCAAGATGAACTTGGCATTGTCAAAGTAGTAATCTCGCTTCTTCATATTTCCTCCCTTAATTAGAGACCCCCAAAAAATACTCACCTATATTTACCCTTTTCAGGATAAAGACAAACCAGGCTATTTGCTCAAAATTAAGGAACTGGTTCCTGGTTCAGGAATCGTTTCCTGAATCAGGGTTAAGTGCTGTATTAATACAATTTCATTTCTGTTATATAAAAGGAATCCATTATAGCATACGGATTAAGTGAATAATTTTTGGGTGTGTTCTAATAAAAAAATTCAAATGTTTGATATATGTCACAGCTTAATGATCTTGTTATCTATAAAATTAAAAGTGGGGAATGTTCACATTCAATTACCTTAACAACAAAATTGGGGAGGGAGATTATGTCTATCTTACCGAAGAAGAATGAATTAGGGTTTTATGAGATAAGGCTTGAATCGATTGGGGGGCTTGGCGCCAACCTTGCCGGAAAGATGCTTGCCGAAGCAGGAGTTCTTGGTCTTGGGCTGAATGGTTCCAACTTTTCTTCATATGGTTCCGAGAAAAAAGGCTCGCCGGTAAAAAGTTTTGTCCGGTTCTGTGATCCAGATACTGAAATCAGGGTCCATAGTCCGATAGAAGAGCCGCATGTTGTTGGTGTCTTCCATGAAGCGCTTTACAAAACGGTTGACGTTGTCAGCGGCTTGCGCCCGGATGGAATCCTGCTCGTTAACTCAACAAGGGATTTTGATGATATCAAACAAGACCTTCAGCTCGAATATGGAACACTCGCGATTGTCGATGCACTTTCGATTGCCGTCGAGGAAAAAACGAAGGTGAATACTGCGATGCTTGGAGCTTTGTACCGCATTATTGACTTTCTTGATCCTGAAGCAATGAAACATGTAATCCGTAAAACTTTCGAAAAGAAATATCCTCATTTGGTAGAACCAAACATTCGAACATTCGAAAGGGGCTATAATGAGGTCCAATTCAAGACATACGAACTTGAAGAAGGAGCACAGGGCAAAGATTTCAAGCGTCCAATACCGCTGCTAGGCTATGAAACACAGGGTCTTGGCGGAGTCATTACTGCCCAGGCAAACAGCATTCTCAAAGATTTAAGCGGTTCCAGACAGGGATTCGTGCCGCAATTCAACCAGGCAGACTGTATCAACTGCGCGGCATGTGACACTGCATGTCCTGATTATTGCTTTGTCTGGGAAGAAGGCGAAGATAAGCGCGGCAGAAAGCAAATGTTCCTGAAGGGAATCGACTACCAATATTGCAAAGGATGCCTGAAATGTGTCGAGGCATGTCCTACATCAGCATTAAGCGAACTGAGGGAAATGATCGGCTATGCTGAGGAAAATCAAGTAAAACAAAACTATCCTTATGTGACTGGAGGGGTTTCTTAATGTCCATTCTTGAAGAGAACATAAAAGCAATGAGCACAGCAGAGCAGGTGGCCACTTTTGAATCGGGAAATGAAATGGCGGCAATGGCTGCAGCTCAGATCAATTATCATATCATGGGCTATTTTCCAATCACCCCTTCAACAGAAGTCGCCCAGTATCTGGACATGATGAAAGCAAGGGGAGAGCATGATATCAAGTTGATCCCTGCTGATGGCGAGCATGGTTCCGCGGGAATCTGCTATGGAGCTGCTGCAACGGGAGCGCGCGTGTTCAACGCAACAAGCGCGAATGGATTGATGTACATGCTTGAACAGCTTCCGGTCCAATCCGGCACACGGTATCCGATGGTACTGAACCTGGTCACACGCTCAATCAGCGGTCCGCTTGATATTCGCGGCGACCATTCAGATTTGTATTTTGCCTTGAATACCGGGTGGGTGATCCTGACAGCGAGAACGCCTCAGGCGGTTTATGATATGAATATCATGGCGCTGAAAATAGCTGAGCATTCCGATGTCCGCCTGCCGGTGATGGTTGCCTATGATGGCTTCTTCACATCACATCAAAAGCGGAAAGTGAATTATTTCAAGGATCGTGCAGTCGTCCAAAAATTTGTTGGAGAGGCACCGACTGAATACAATTTCGCGCGAGATCCTAAGAAGCCGTTGACGATTGGTGCGCACATGAATGGCGACGACTTGATCAACAACCACTTCCAGCAATCAGAAGCAATATACAGAGCGAAAGATGTTTATAAGGAAGTGGCTGCAGAGTATGCAAAACTGTCAGGCCGCAATTATGACATTCTCGATCTCTATAAAATGGAGGATGCGGAAGTAGCGCTGTTTCTTTTGAACTCAGCTGCAGAATCTGCCAAGGATGTTGTAGACAGACTGAGGGAGCAAGGAATCAAGGCAGGCGTCATTAGCCCTAACATTATCCGTCCATTCCCTGCTCAGGAAATCAGGGAAGCTTTAAAGAATGTGAAATCCCTTCTTGTTGGGGAAAGAGCAGATTCTTACGGCGGACATGGCCCGAACCTGACGCACGAAATCAAGTCCGCGCTTCAGGAAGACAGGAACAATGGAACCATCGTCCAGAGCAGGGTGTTCGGCTTGGGCGGCAAGGACTTTTATGCAGATGATGCTGAAGCATTTTTTGCTCTGGCGATGGATGCTATGGAAAAAGGCTACGCCGAAAAACCTTTCGACTACTACGGACATATTCCTGGCGAACCCGATAAAACATTGAAGACTGTCATTGAACCTCAGCATGGTGATGTGTATAAATCAGGACTCATCCAGGTAACTAGGGATGAAGAGAAAAACAAACTGAATGTTAAAATTCCGCCATTAAGGGCGCTGACTTCAAAGCCAAAACGGATTGCCTCAGGCCATGGTGCATGTCCTGGCTGCGGTATTTTTGGCGGACTTGAAATGTTCTTCAAAGGCATAGAAGGAGATCTTGTCATCCTGTTCCAGACGGGCTGTGCGTATGTTGTTACAACAGCATATCCTCACACATCCCATAAACAGACGACGATCCATAATCTGTTCCAGAACGGGGCAGCAACACTGTCAGGGACACTGGAGGCATTCCTTGAATTGAAGCGCCGCGGTGAAATCGAAGTGTCAGCAGATGCCACATTTGTTATGGTAACCGGAGATGGCGGCATGGACATCGGTATGGGATCGGCAATCGGAACAGCGCTGCGCGGCCATAAACTGATCATGCTTGAATATGATAACGAGGGATATATGAATACAGGTTCGCAGCTTTCATATTCCACTCCATTTGGCCATATGACCAGCACATCGAATGTAGGAAAGGCCCAAAAAGGAAAGGCGTTCCACCATAAGGATACTGCACAAATCATGGCTTCAACCAATATACCTTATGTCTTCACGGGTACAGAGGCATTCCCTCAGGATCTTTTGAAAAAGGCAGCGAAGGCACAATGGTATGCCCAGAATGTTGGAACTGTGTATGGCAAGCTTCTGATCACTTGTCCGCTTAACTGGAAGTCAGAAGATCGCTATGGACAGACGATCGTTGAAGCAGCAGTCAATTCCAACTTCTTCCCGCTTTATGAAGTGGAGCAGGGAATCACGAATATAACATATGACCCTGAAGCGAAAAACAAGAAAATCCATCTGTCAGACTGGCTAAAATATATGGGAAAAACAAAGCATTTGTTAAAAGAAGAAAACAAAGACATGCTTGTTGAATTCGAAGAAGAAGTTGAAAAAAGATGGCAGCGCCTTAAGGCAAAGCACGAAAACGAATATTTATAAGAATTTAAGAAGCCGGGGATTCCCGGCTTTTTTTTTCAACAGTGTCTGCCAAAAAGTCTTGTAAATAAGCAGGAAATAATCACGAAATTAAAGGGATTTTCAACATCAATGTAGAATTTACTAGAAAAATGGGAATCCGACAAGGAGGCTTTCTGGTGAGTAGTGCTAATGGACGGGATGATATTAAGGCACTGAAGGGAAAAATAGCCGCTTTAGAAAAAGAAAATTCCTTTTTAAAAGAGATGGTAAAAGACCAGCAAGCAGCCGCTGATTGTTCATTCGATGTGGAACCAGATGCCAGCCAAACAAATTTAGATGAAAGATTTCTCGATGACGGAGGCTTATTAAAAAGCTTATTCCGCGAAGCGCTTGACGGCATTGTGTTTTGGGGGACATCTGGACAGATCATTGCAGCAAATCAAGCGACCTGCAAAATTTTTGGCCTTACTCTGGATGAATTAGTGAAACATAAAATCTCGGATTTTATTTATCAAAAAGATGAGAAATATAGCGAAATGAAAAAAATCATCAAAGAAAAAGGCGCGCTGCGTGAGGAAGCGTTCTTCTTGCTGCCAAGCGGGGAGAAACGGCTTCTTGAATTTACCGTCAAGCTAAATGCTGGTGACGGGTACCATATGACGATTGTGCGGGATGCAAGTGATCGATTCCGAATGGAACAGGAAATACGCAAGAGCGAAGAGAGGTTCAGGAAAATCTTTGAGGGGTCAATCGAGGGCATGATTCTCTGGGATGAAAATTGCAAACACTATGAAATCAACCCTTCCGGCATGGCGAAGCTTGGATTGAAGCCAGAAGACCTGGAAGAAGAAAATTTCAGGAAACTTTTCCTTAGCCTTGGATTATCCGAAGCCCTGATTGATGACAAGATTGAAGAACTGATGCGAAAAGGAAGGCTGGATGGAAGGATTACCATCCCATATGAAGATGGCAGGTTGAAGCATTTTGAATACACGGTCAAACGGCATCTGGTCGACACCCTGAATTTGATTATCTTCAGGAATATCACTGAAAAAGTCGAAATGGAAGCACAGCTCCGAAAATCCGACACTTTGAATATATTAGGGGAGCTGGCAGCTGGGATAGCTCATGAAATCCGGAATCCAATGACTGCGCTCAAAGGATTCATCCAGCTTCTTGAGAACAGCTCGGGTGATAAGTATTCCCTTTATTTCCAGGTGATCAAATCAGAACTCCAGAGGATAGACTCGATCATAAATGAGTTCCTCATCCTTGCAAAGCCGCAGGCCATCAAGTATGTCAAAGAAGATATTTCGAAAATAATGAAGGAGACCGTTGACCTTCTGACAGCACAGGCAGTCCTCCATGACGTTCAATTCAGGACGATTTATGACGACAGTTTACCCAATCTCTTTTGTGAACCGAATCAGTTGAAAAAAGTATTTATCAATATCATAAAAAATGCCATTGAAGTCATGCCAAAAGGCGGATTCGTATATATTGAAATCAGCAAGGCACCAGGGAACAAGATACATATTTCAATCAAGGATGAGGGAGAGGGAATCCCTGCTGATAAAATTGAGAAGCTTGGGGAACCATTTTACACAACAAAAGAAAGAGGAACTGGCCTGGGACTAATGGTTAGTTTCAAAATTATTGAAGAACATGGAGGAACGATTGAAGTAGAAAGCGAACTGGGACACGGAACTACTTTCCATCTGTATTTGCCAATCACTGAAGGAACGCCTGATTGAATGATAATCAGGCGTTTTTTTGATCTTGTTGAGCGACAGTCTCTAGAAATTTTATCAAGATAGGGCTTCGCAAGTTTTGGAAGGAAATCACTCTGTTTAAACCATAATGAGCAATGTGAAATAAGTGAAAATGAAAAGAGCTTTTCAAATAACGGAAGATGCTATATATTAGATGTATACCTAATTAGATGATCATGAAATAATGGAGGGATTATCATTCAGCTGGATAGAATTGTCGCTTTTCATAAAGCAATGGGCGACCCTACAAGGATAAGAATTGTTGCGCTGCTGGCCCGCGGGCCGCTTCATGGCCAGGCGATCGCTGGCAAATTAGGCCTCACGCCGCCCACAATCACACATCATATAAAAAAACTGCGTGATGTCAATGTCATCATTGAGCGCAGGGATAAGAACACAATCTATTTCCATTTGAACGAGTCGGTCATCAAGCAGCAGACCAAGTCACTTGGCAAGTTAATCATGAAAAAGGAAGAGGAGGTGGAAGCATTGCTCGATCAGAATATCGAAAGGCAGAAGGTCATTGAGAATTTCATGACAAAAGACGGTAAATTAAAAAATATTCCGGCCCAGCGGAAGAAAAGGCTGATGATTTTTGAATACATGATCCGTGGTTTAAAAGCGGGTAAAAAATACCCGGAAAAAGAGTTGAACGAATATATTAAAAAGTTTCACGAGGACTATGCTACAATCAGGCGTGAATTCATCATCAATCACTATATGTATCGCGAAAATGGGATTTACGAACTGAATCCGGAAGAGATGTGGGCACAACCAGAGTGATGGTCCTATCTCATTCAAAAAAACCGCCACAGGGCTTTTCCCAGGCGGTTTTTTTGCTGGATATATGCATTAATACAGTTCAGGCCGCCTGTCTGCAAAAATAGGGATTTTGCTCCTCGCCTCTTTAACCTGATCAAGATCGATTTCTGCGAACAGGATCTCCTCGCCTTCCCCGCCTTCAGCGATCACGTCACCCCAGGGACCGATGATCATTGAATGGCCCGCAAATGTATTGTTAGGATCCGCTCCGGCGCGGTTGCAGGCAATGACAAAACATTGGTTTTCAATGGCACGGGCAATAAGCAAAGCGCGCCAGTGTTCAAGCCGCTGGATAGGCCATTCTGCGACAATGAAGAGTGCTTCAACATCCTGAAGGGCATGGGCACGCACCCATTCCGGGAAGCGGATGTCATAGCAAATCAGCCCGGCGAAATTATGTCCGTCCAAAGAGAACAAGCCTTTTTCTTTCCCAGCAGCGAGGTATAAGTGCTCATCCATAAGCTGGAACAGGTGAAGCTTACTGTATTTTCCGGCAAAATTACCATTCTTGTTATAAATGAGCATTGTATTTTCAATGCCAGCTTCTGTTTTGTTGGCAACGGAACCGCCAATAAAATGGGTTTGGTGCTTCACAGCTGCTTCATGGAAAAAAACTCTGGCCTTCTGTGCTTCTTCTTCGGCTGTGCCATCCAAATTGGCCAGATCGTATCCGGTTGTCCATAGTTCAGGAAGGACCATGACATCTGGATTATGAGAACTTGCCCGGTCAATCATAAGGGATGCAGCAGCGTAGTTTTTTTCAGGGTTTCCGAATGCTATATCCATCTGCAAGCATGCAATCTTGAATTTCATATAAAGTCACCGCCATAGTTTCTGAAAATTATATCTTTACAAGTTACTATTTACGTTATATCATTTGTGACTAGAATTTCAAATTAAAAAATTTAAAATTTATAAATAATTAAGCAGGTGAGAGAATGGAGTTCGAACAATCTGAGTTATTGAAAAGCCTGCCCAGACAGTTTTTTGCTTCGCTCGTGCAAAAGGTGGGCACATATACCGAAAAAGGGGCTGATGTCATCAATCTCGGACAGGGGAATCCTGACCAGCCTACCCCGGAACATATTGTGGACACATTAAAAACAGCTGCCGAAAATCCTCTGAACCATAAGTATTCACCATTCCGTGGATTTCGGTATTTAAAAGAAGCGGCAGCTGAGTTTTATAAAAGGGAATATGGCGTCGATCTTGATCCTGAAGAGGAAATTGCCATCTTGTTTGGCGGCAAGGCTGGACTGGTCGAAATTCCTCAATGCTTGTTGAACCCTGGAGACTCGATCCTTGTTCCAGATCCTGGCTATCCTGACTACTGGTCAGGAGTCGAGCTGGCAAGGGCAGAAATGATAAAAATGCCGCTGAGAGAAGAAAATGGCTTCCTTCCTGACTACACCGAGTTAGGCTCCGAAGAACTCGCCCAGGCGAAATTGATGTTCTTGAATTATCCTAATAATCCCACTGGAGCGATTGCGGATCAAGCATTCTTTGACCAGACAATCGATCTTGCACAAAAACATAATATATGTGTTGTCCACGATTTTGCTTATGGGGCGGTTGGCTTTGACGGAAAACGCCCATATAGCTTTCTGCAGTCAAAGGGTTCCAAGGATATAGGCATCGAGATTTATACTTTATCGAAGACGTATAATATGGCCGGATGGCGAGTGGGTTTTGCAGCTGGCAACAAGAGTGTGATTGCTGCAATTAATTTACTCCAGGACCATATGTACGTCAGTTTGTTTGGTGCGATCCAGGAGGCTGCGGCCGAAGCGTTGCTTGGATCACAGGAATGTGTAGCAGAATTGAATGACTTGTATGAATCAAGAAGAAACATACTCATTGACGGTTTGACCGGTATTGGCTGGAAGGTCACTGCACCCAAAGGGTCTTTTTTTGCCTGGCTTAAGATACCCGAAGGATTTACCTCATCCGTTGATTTTGCTGACTTTCTTCTGGAAAAAGCCCATATTGCCGTTGCACCTGGAATTGGGTTTGGCGACTATGGTGAAGGCTATGTTCGGGTAGGCTTGCTCACTTCTGAAAAGAGATTGAAGGAAGCAGTCAGCAGAATCGAAAGCTTAGGAATTTTCAAAAAAGATATTGACAATGATTTGTGAACCTGACATAATCCTAATTAATAAATTCACTTTAACCAATTAAATAACTTAATTAAATTATTTTCTTATCAAGAGCAGGCGGAGGGACGAGCCCGATGAAGCCCGGCAACCGATCCAGCATAATGCTGGGCACGGTGCTAATTCTTGCAGCGAAAGCTGAAAGATAAGAAGAGTTTAGTGAACGTCCTAACCTCTTCTTTGTGAAGAGGTTTTTTTAATGTTTTTTACAATTTGATTGGCTCCAGTGCCCCGCCCTTGAGACGCTTGGCTAGCTGCGGCTCCTAACTCCTCGAGACGTTTCGGTCCTGTCAATGAAGTCAAAGAACGACTTCACTGTCAGGCCCTCCAACGCTTGTCGGAGTTGGGCAGTCGCCTCCGCTTTTCGAGTTATCTAGTGTCGCCTCCTGGAAACTCCGAAACTTCAACTCCGCCGGCAGAAGCAAAAAGCGCTTCTTTATCGGAGTCTCCAGTTTCTGCGTTTCTGGGCAGTCAACTATACTTTTCGATTTCGGTCCTGCGCAATGAATTCAAAGAACGGCTTCACTGCCTGGCCCTCCAGCGCTTGTCGGGGCTGGATAAGGCGCTATCGATTTTCTAACTGAAAGGAATTGATTTTCATGAGTGAAATTACAGCAACTTACATAGTCCATGACGCTAAGCATAATCCAGAGAAAAAAGCAGAGGGAATAGCACTTGGTTTGACAGTGGGATCCTGGACAGATTTGCCGGAATTGGACCAAAAACAATTAAAAAAGCATAAGGGAAGAGTGGTTTCGGTTGAAGGCAGTGGCCTGGACGCAAATTCTGATACCGTGGCGACCATTAAGGTCGCTTATCCGGCTATCAATTTTTCTCCAGACCTGCCGGCAATTCTTACAACGGTTTTTGGCAAGCTATCGCTCGACGGAAAAATAAAGCTGGTCGATCTCGAATTCGGAGATCAATTGAAAAAAACTTTTCCAGGTCCCCGCTTCGGGATTGAAGGAATTCGCAATAAGCTGGGTGTTTATGACAGGCCATTGCTGATGAGTATCTTCAAAGGAGTGATCGGCCGCGACCTTCCATTCCTGTTAAAACAATTAAAAGAACAAAGTCTTGGCGGAGTCGACCTGATCAAGGATGACGAAATATTGTTTGACAATGAGCTTGCTCCTTTTGAAAAGCGAATCATGTCAGGAAAACAGGTCCTTGAAGAAGTCTATCAAACTACCGGTCACAGAACGCTTTATGCTGCCAATCTGACGGGCAGAACGACCCAGCTGAAAGACAAGGCGAGAAAAGCAGCTGAGTTGGGAGCGGACGCATTGCTGTTCAATGTTTTTGCCTACGGACTTGATGTACTGCAGGAGCTAAGGGAAGATGATGAGATTGGCATTCCGATCATGGCGCATCCCGCGGTAAGCGGTGCGTTTACAGCAGCGGATGAATATGGTTTTTCCCATTCTTTGCTGCTCGGGAAGCTTCTACGCTATGCTGGTGCAGATTTCTCGCTGTTTCCATCTCCTTATGGCAGTGTCGCCCTTGAAAAACAGCAGGCTCTTTCGATCGCTGAGGCATTGACTGCCGAGGACCAATTCAAGAGAACATTCCCTGTCCCATCCGCTGGTATCCATCCGGGAATGGTTCCCCTTCTTATCGAGGATTTCGGACTGGATTCGATCATCAATGCTGGCGGCGGTGTTCATGGACATCCCGGGGGAGCAAAGGGAGGCGGAAAAGCTTTCAGGCAGGCGATCGACACAGTGCTTAAAGGTAAAACGCTCGAGGAAGGTGCTCATGAATTCAATGAGTTGAGGGCAGCAATCGAACTTTGGGGTTTGTCTAAGGCGGTGGCAAAATGAGCCACCCAGTCATTTTCTGTGACTTTGATGGTACAGTGACCGAAAAGGATAACATTATAGCCATCATGAACCGGTTTGCTCCAGATGGGTGGGAAGAACTGAAGGAAGGAGTGCTGAATCGTACGATTTCCATCAGGGAAGGAGTCGGGAAAATGTTCTCCCTCCTTCCAGTCAGCCTGAAGGAGGAAATAATAGAGTTTGCCTTGAAAAATGCGAGAATTCGTCCCGGGTTCCAGGATTTCCTTGATTTTGCGAGAGAGGAGGGGATTCCTGTCTATATTGTCAGCGGCGGGATTGACTTTTTCATTGAACCGATCATCAAATCATTCGGGCCGATTGAAGGCATTTTTTGCAATGGCTCAGATTTCTCAGGTGAATCAATAAAAATTGAATGGCCAAACAGCTGTGATGATCAATGTTCAAATGATTGCGGTTGTTGTAAGCCAACCATCATGAGGAATCTGGATCAGGACGGAATCTATAAAATCGTCATCGGTGATTCCGTGACCGACCTCGAAGCAGCCAAACAGGCAGATTATGTGTTTGCGAGAGATTATTTAAAAGATAAATGCGAAGAATGGAAGATTCCATATACACCTTTTGAGACATTCCATGATTGTATTGAAGCTCTTAAAATTCAGACAGGGGTGAGAGGATGAGCATTTTAGAATCAAAATGGGAAGAGCTGGCTGATGTGAAAGCCGAATTAGCAGAGCGGGATTGGTTCATGGGAACAAGCGGGAACCTGGCGATTAAAGTGGAGAGCGACCCGGTGCAATTCCTTGTGACAGCAAGCGGGAAAGATAAGCGGAAGCGGACGGATGAGGACTTCTTACTTGTTGACCAATATGGTCGGCCGGCAGAGGAAACACACTTAAAGCCTTCTGCTGAAACCCTCCTTCATGTGGAGGTCTATAAGAAGACCAATGCAGGCTGCAGCCTGCATGTCCATACCATTGACAATAATGTGATTTCCGAGGTGTATGGTGACAGGGGGGAGGTTCAATTCAAAGGACAAGAATTGATTAAGGCATTTGATCTTTGGGAGGAAGATGCTGTTCTCAAAATTCCCATTATTCCAAATTATGCTCATATCCCAACGCTTGCTAAGGCATTTTCCGAACACGTAAAAGGGGATACTGGAGCCGTTCTGATTCGCAATCATGGTGTTACCGTCTGGGGCAGAAGTGCCTTCGAAGCCAAGAAAATCCTCGAAGCGACGGAGTTTTTGTTCCGTTATCAATTGAGACTGCTCGAGCATAAACCATTCCAGCTGTTCAAAGTAGTTTAAATGAATTATTAAAATTATTTACAAAGCGACTTAAATAAAGGAGAGATTCAGATGGCATACATTGTTAAGCAGAACACACAGGAAAGAATCATTGAGGAACAACAGGTAGAAGCATTCCTGAATTCACAGGAAGTCATTTATGAAAAATGGGAGATCAATAAGCTTCCAGCCAGCCTTCAGGAAAAATTCCTGTTATCTGATGAAGAAAAGCAGCAGATCCTTGATGTATTCAAGGCTGAAATCGATGATATTTCAGCGCGTCGCGGTTATAAAGCACAGGATGTCATTTCGCTGTCAGATCATACACCAAATCTTGACCAGCTGCTTGCGAATTTCAAGCAGGAGCACCACCATACAGATGATGAAGTAAGGTTCATTGTCAGCGGGCATGGTGTATTCGTTATACAGGGAAAAGACGGTGAATTCTTTGAAGTATTCCTGAATCCGGGGGATTTAATCTCTGTTCCTGAAAATATCCGCCACTACTTTACGCTTCAGGAAGACCGCCAGGTGGTAGCAGTCAGGATTTTCGTTACCACTGAGGGCTGGGTGCCGATTTACGAAAATGATAAAGTAAGCCAGTCACAATAAGAAGTCGCAAACTTTGTCGAAGAAAAAAATTTCGGGAATGAAAATTGTCTTATTTTGCGATTCTATTTACATTCATCAAAGCATTTGCAATAATTCTTCAAGTAATCTATTTATTTTATTAAGCAATTAAAGTAGTAGAGGAGATTTTAGAAGTGTATCAAACGCAAAATGCTTTATTGAAAGAAATTGATCGCGTCCGGGAATTGATGATCACTGCTGCACTGGAAACTGGATATACAAGTAATGAAACAGTGCGACACAGCCAGGAACTTGACACCTTGATTTATGAATATCAGGCATTGTGCAAGGAGACAGAAGTGCAACGGCAAAAAACAAAAATCCTCTTCAGACAGATAATCTTGCTTACCAAGAAACAATATATTTTGTCACATGCTTAAATGTTCAGATTAAAAGCCACCGCTGGCCCATGGCGGTGGCTATTATATTTAGGCAATTCCCCCCTTATAAGCATCTAAGTATATCTCCGTTCAAGGAAATCCACTAATAACATTGACAGAACCAAAAATATGTAACAATTTGCTCAAAATTTCACGATAATATGACTTTGTGTGATTTTTATCATATTTTTATAAGCTTATTTTATATATTTTTAACATAGAAAGGTTTATATCATCAAATTCAATTTACCCCAACATCATGTTGATTTCAGCGGATTACCATTTTATCGATTTGGTTCAATGATCGATGCTCATCCAAGTTTTTTCAACCTCAAATTTTACTATCAATATCATCTTTGTTTTTCACTTTTTTAATTGTTGGTACTATGCTTGTAATGCGATTCATATATCGTACTACAAAGCATTTTATTTTTATAAGGCCTTGAAAGGATGTTTCCTCATAGAGAGAAGAAATCTGTCAACATGGCCGTTTATAAATAGTTGTTTTCTGAAGTACTCGTTCTTTCTATTCACGATTGACGATACAGAAGAGTGATGGACCTTATATTGTCCCTCTCTTTCAAGAAGAACGGCCTATATAGGAAAACAGCCAAAAGTAACCGCTTACAATTTAATAGTTTTTCAATCCAAGGAGGGGAAAAGAGAGTATGCACATTGTCGTATGTGTCAAGCAAGTGCCCGATACTAAGATCATTAAAATCAATCCCAAGACGAATACTCTGGACAGAAGGAGTGCACCTGCGATATTGAATCCTTATGATGCCCATGCTGTTCAGGAAGCGGTCAAAATCAGGGATAAAACAGGTGGAACGATTTCTGTTTTGTCCATGGGACCGCCACAGGCAGTTGCAGTCATCAAGAAAAGCGTTGAAATTGGCGCAGACCAGGGCTACTTGATCTCTGACAGAGCGTTCGCTGGTGCGGATACACTGGCTACAAGCTATGCTCTTTCCAAAGCGCTCGAAAAAATTTCAAAGAATAACCCGATTGACCTTGTCATTTGCGGAAAGCACGCAATTGATGGCGACACAGGACAAGTAGGACCGGGTATCGCCCGTCGTCTTGATATACCGCCAATCACAAATGTTATAGAAGTTTCAGAGGTTAATAAGGATGAAAAATATGTTCATATCAAACGGAAGCAACTCGATGGTTATGAGGTACTTCAATCGCAGCTTCCTTGTTTGCTGACAGTTGAAAAAGAGATCAATGACATCGAATATGCACCAATGCCGAACATGATCAAGGCTGCACGCTATGCACCTGTAATATGGTCAGTGAATGACCTAGAGAATGTGGATAAAACACAGCTTGGCTTAAAGGGATCTCCAACCATCGTTGGCAAGATGTTCAGCCCTCCCAAACTGGAAGGCGGAAAAAGATTGGAAGGAAACCCAGATTCTCAAGTAGAACAGCTGATGGGAGTCTTGCTGGAACGAAAAGATTTATTGAAATTAAATACAGCCAACTCTTGATTCCGAATTTGAAGGGGGAATAAAAGGATGCAAGAAAACCAGGGAGTCTGGGTATTCATTGAAGTAAATGACGGAAAAATCGAAGGTGTTTCGCTGGAATTACTGGGTGCCGGCAGAAAGCTTGCAGACAAGCTGGAGGTTCCGCTTGCTGGTGTGATGCTCGGCGAAGGTGTTATGCCTTTGGCAAACGAAGTGATTTATGCTGGGGCAGACCAGGTATATGTGGTCGATCATCCAGTCCTGAAAGATTACCGGACTGAGTCGTTTATGAAAGGTGTTTGTATACTCGCAGAAAAATATAAACCCGAGATTTTCCTTTATGGTGCGACACCAAATGGAAAGGACCTGGCCAGTGCGGTTGCAACTGATTTAAGCACAGGGTTGACTGCAGATACGACAATGCTTGACGTTGATGTGGAGAAAAGGCTGCTCGAGGCAAGCCGTCCGGCATTTGGCGGAAATATCATGGCCACGATCCTTTGCAAAAAACACCGGCCGCAAATGGCGACCGTAAGACCGAAAGTCATGAAGGCCCTGGAAGCTGATACAGGCCGAAAGGGAGTCATCATTGAGGAAGAGCTGGAGCTTAGGGAAGAGGATATGCGCACAAAAGTGCTTAAAATTGTGAAGGACGTAACAAAAAAGGCAAGCCTGGCGGAAGCTCATGTCATCGTGGCAGGTGGAAAAGGAATGGGCGATATCCAGGGATTCCAGCTGATTCATGAACTGGCCGAAGTCATCGGCGCAAGCGTCGGAGGAACAAGGGATGTTGTTGAAGCAGGCTGGCTTAAGCATGAACAGCAGGTCGGGCAGACGGGAGAGACCGTCACACCAAAAATTTACTTTGCAATCGGGATATCTGGAGCGATCCAGCATGTGGAGGGCATGAAAAACTCCGAATTGATCATCGCAATCAACAAAGACCCGAATGCACCGATTTTCGATGTCGCCACATACGGCATAGTGGGTGATGCATTGGAAATTATTCCAAAGCTGATCAAACAGTTCAAAGAGCTCAGCAAAGAGAAGGGCGGGGAAATGAGCTATGTCTGAAAAATTTGATGTAATCGTCGTAGGAGCCGGCCCTGCTGGAACATCATGTGCCTACAACTGTGCAAAAAACGGATTGAAAACATTGTTGATTGAACGTGGGGAATATCCAGGCTCAAAGAACGTTATGGGAGGAGTTCTTTACCGTAAACAGATGGAAGACATCATTCCCGAGTTCTGGAAGGAAGCACCGCTGGAAAGACCAGTCGTTGAACAGCGGTTCTGGATGATGGATAAAGAATCAGTTGTCCAGTTTGGTTACAAAGGTCTCGAATGGGCGGTCGAACCATATAATAACTTTACAGTACTGCGGGCACATTTTGACCAATGGTTCGCACAGAAAGCTGTCGAACAAGGGGTATTATTGATAAATGAAACAGTTGTTACGGAATGTATCGTTGAAAACGGTAAAGTGATAGGCGTAAGGACCGATCGTCCAGATGGAGAAGTGTTTGCAGATGTTGTCGTGCTGGCAGACGGGGTTAATTCCCTGCTTTCCAAGCAGCTGGGCTTCCATAGGGAATTCCGGCCTGACGAGGTGGCCCTGACGGTGATGGAAGTCATCAATCTTCCGAAGGACAAAATCAATGAACGCTTCAATCTTGAAGGAAATCATGGAACGACTATTGAGATTTTCGGGGATTCTACACAAGGCAATCTGGGCACTGCCTTCCTTTATACGAACAAAGAAAGCTTGAATATCGGGGTAGGAACGACACTTTCAAGTATGATCAAAGCAAAGCTTAAGCCATATGAGCTGCTGGATTATCTGAAAAAGCATCCAATGGTCCGTCCATATCTGGAGGGAGGAGAATCGGCGGAATATCTCGCCCACTTGATTCCTGAGGGTGGATTCCATTCTGTTCCGAGAGTTGCCGGAAACGGGGTGCTTGTCGTAGGGGATGCTGCCCAGCTTGTCAATGCAATTCACCGTGAGGGTTCCAATATGGCGATGGCTTCGGGACAAATGGCTGCAGAAGCGATCGTTGAGGCCAAGAAAGATGGCGACTTCAGTGAGCGCAGCCTGAATCGCTATAAGGAAGCATTATTTGGAAGTTTCATCATTAAAGACCTTGAAAAGTATAAGGATGCGGCACATACCTTCGAGACATACCCGCAATATTTCAAGGAATATCTGCCAATGATGAACAAAGCGATGAGCAAATTCTTTACAGTGGATGGGACACCAAAGAGAGAGAAGCAAAAAGAAATCATGCGAAGTGTAACGGCCGAAAAAGGAACCTTTAAGGTAATGCAAGATATCTATCGTGCCTGGAAGGCGGTGAAATAATGTCAACAACAAACATCGAGGAAAAACAATTTCTTTTAAGGTTTAAGTGTGACACGAAATCGCATCTTACCGTACTTGACCATGACGTCTGCATGACACAGTGCCCTGATAAACTTTGCACCGTATTCTGCCCGGCTGAGGTTTATAAATGGGAAGGAAAAAGGATGCAGGTAGGCTATGAAGGCTGCCATGAATGCGGCAGCTGCCGGATCGGCTGCCCGTACCAGAACATCAAATGGGAATATCCAAAAGGCGGCCACGGAATCGTATTCAGGCTCGCGTGATATAGAATAAGTAAAAGCTGGCGATTGAACTTTCATGGTCGCCAGCTTTTTGCTTTTTTATTTGGCTTGGGTACTTAGGGAACTTTGAAGAAGAGAAAGGAATATTGGTAATCAAAGTATTGGTATTGTCATTCAATAGGGGGAGGGATACCAGTTTACAAAATCAATCTTATAGAAATGTTCTATATTCATCATATGTAAGTTAATTCACAAGTGGGTACAAAAAAGAGTGAAGCTAAAGGAGGTAAAGATTTAGAGGGGAGATCAGCTGATTTTTTCTTGATGACGCATCAAGTGAAGTTCATCGTTGCGGATTTCTTTTTCTAATTTCCGCGCTTCAAACATGGCATCATCAAACCGATCAAACTTTTCCGAAGCATATACGGGTTTGCTGGCATCATAGATTCCGGAAGAGTCTGATTTATAAATGGCAACACTCCAATGGAAAAAATCTTTTTCTTCTTCCTGATGACCCTGCAATCCGATCATTAAATGTGTATGAAACAGGTCAGGCTGGATGCCAAGGAAGGATTTCTGGTCACTAAGCCCCGCGGGGACAAGTGATTTACCATAAAAATCGCGATATAAAGAGTTCTGCAATCTACATTCACTCCTTTTACATTAGCTATAACTTCATTATATGTAAGGTATCTAGATATTTGAAGGTTAATTGTTAAAATTTTTAGAAATTTTAACGAAGTGTCATATTTCCTTCACATTTACACTCGTATAATGCTAATTGTGATTCCTATCACAACTTGTGAGATCACTGGTTTTTATAATGAAGGTATAAAATGTATAGGAGGCAGGTTAACATGACTGGCTGTATAAGCGGTTTAAACCAGGATTCTAGTTTTACATTAAGTGAAGGTCTTCAACAGTTAAAAAGTGAACACCCGCCATTATTGGAAAAGCTTGCGGACCTTTTGGATCTTTCACGAAAAGTTGAGGAAGGTATGGAAATAGAGGAGAACTTTTTAAAGCTGAAGGAGCTGGTCGTCGAATTCCTCGCTGAACTGGAGCCTCATTCAGAGCGGGAAGAGGGCGTTTTGTTTGAGATGATGGCTGCTTATATCGGCAGGGAAATGGGACCAATAGCGGTGATGGAATATGAACATGATCAGGCAAAACGGTTTATCGGAACTTTCCTTCATAACACAAAGGATGGAACGGGACTAACAGCAGAGCAGATGATCGACAATGCGCAACTGATCAAAAATGCGAACTACACTTTGGTGAGCCATTTCTCAAAGGAAGAGAGCATCCTGTTCCCTATGGCAGAAAATATGTTCAGCAAAGAAGAAAAGCAAGAATTGGCTCAGCGCATTAAGTTAATCAAATAAAAATAAAAAGGGTGAAGCTGCGATTGCTTCACCCTTTACCTTTACAATTAAGCCTTTGTGATTGTCACCAGCTTAATGTCTTTTGTATCGAATTTATAAAAAACATCATCTTCACCGGTGTATTCAATCATGCCTTCCTGGTCTTTGGCATCCTGGATGGCTTCAGAAATGTTTTCCACTTCGATTGGTCGTGAAACGGCAAAATCTTTTTCAAAAAAATAATTAATCTTAAATTTAGACATGATAATCTCCCTTCAATATATCCTTACTACCTTTTTTTCCTTAACAGGGGCATGCCTAAACGTAAAAAATGCAGTTGGAAAATTTTAATTGCCGATCAGACCGGTGTGGCGATTTACTGGTTCCATTCTGCCAATTGTTGATCTGTCGGAAGGAACATCGTCAGGATTCCCAGCAGGGGAAGGAAGCCGACGCAGATAATCATCATTGGAAGCCCGATCATGTCAGCGAGATATCCAAGGCCGACAGACCCAATAGCACCCATACCGAATGCCAATCCTACTGTCAGTCCGGCCATCGTACCAATTTTGCCAGGAACCAGTTCCTGGGCATATACGACCGTAACGGAAAAGCTCGACATCAGGATAAAGCCGCTGATGGTCAAGAGGATGACTGCAACAGAAAGTGGCATATATGGGATGATTGCCGACATAGGAGCAGTCGCGATCATGGAAAGGAAAATGATTTTCTTCTTTCCAAAACGATCAGCGAGCGGGCCGCCAAAGAATGTTCCAAACGCACCTGCAACCAGAAAAGCGAACAGGAATAGTTGTGCCTCCTTAATCGAAAGTCCATATTTGTCAATCGCATAAAAAGCATAGAAATTCGTCATGCCAGAAATATACCAGGACCTTGCAAAGATTAAAAATAAAATCAGGACTAGAGCCATCTTGATATTTCTAGAAATGCCTTTATTGATTTTAGTTGTGGCTTGTCTGGTTTTGGCTGCAATCTTTTCAAAGTTCAATTTACGGTTGTACCATGTCGCAATATAGATAAGCAAACCTACGGCTATGGCAGCGACAAGCGTAAACCAAACAGCTCCAACCTGGCCTAGCGGAACTAGTATCAGCGCAGTTATGAGCGGAGCTAGTGCCTGCCCGGAATTTCCGCCAACCTGATAAATGGACTGTGCCAGCCCCCTGCGCGGTCCTGCTGCCATATAGGCAACCCTCGAGCCTTCAGGATGGAAGACAGCTGAACCAAGTCCGATGAATAAAACAGAGAGAATGACTAACTCGAAACTTGATGCGAAAGCCAGGCCGAGAACACCGAACATTGTAGAGGTAAGGCCGAGCGGAAGGGCAAACGGCATCGGCTTTTTATCGGTTGCCATCCCAATCAAAGGCTGAAGAATGGAAGAAACGATATTCAAGGAAAAGGCGATCATCCCTAGCTGGGTAAAAGAAAGGCCCATCGATTTTTCGAGTATAGGGAACATCGCCGGAATGACGGACTGGATAGAATCGTTCAATAAATGTACTAATCCGATGATAAAAAGTATTTTATAGGCTGTCACATTTTGATCTTGCGTTTTTGCTCTGACAGCAGCTGCTGTTTGGCTCATGTTTTTCTCCTTTAAAATTTATTTCGGTTTCCTACATATCATTTTACAAAAAAAGTCACCAGATAAGAATAGCTTTTCTATTAAAAAATATGGTCTAATATAATTTGAGAAAATACAGATTATTCAAAGGAGAGACCGATTCATGGAACAGACAGTGAATTTACAGATGACAGGGGAAGTGTTGAATGATTTTCTGGAGCGTTTTGGTTTAGAGCCTGAAGTAAAGAAGCTTGGGGATTTCGAGAATTATGTATTTGAAACGTATAGGGCTGGCCATCCATATATCATGCGAATCACTCATAGTACCCATCGCTGTAAGGATGAGATTTTATCCGAGCTCGAC
Organism: Cytobacillus oceanisediminis 2691; assembly: GCF_007678455.1. Taxonomy (GTDB): domain Bacteria; phylum Bacillota; class Bacilli; order Bacillales; family Cytobacillaceae; genus Mesobacillus; species Mesobacillus oceanisediminis_A. The sequence goes on from NZ_VEEP01000001.1 coordinate 405,127, forward strand.
TGGATGAAACATTTATACTGTGAAGGCCTGTCTGTTCCAGAAGTTTTTCCTTCGTTAGGCGGAAGTCTGGTTGAAGAAGCAGCAGCGGAGGATGGCAGCATTTTTTACGGATGCTTATTCGCAAAAGCAAGAGGAAAGGCTGTCTCTGTCCGATCAGAGCAATTCAGTGATAAACTATTTGAAAAGTGGGGAGAGGTAACTGGAAGGATGCACAGAGCAACAAAGAACTACCAGCCATCCGAAGGCATCAAAAAACGCAGCAGCTGGGATGAAGATGACCTCCTCCAGGTTGAAAAGTATTATCCTGCTGAAGAGCAGGAGCTGGTCGAGAATGCAAAAGAAGTGATATCGGCTATTTCATCTCTCCCGAAAAAAATCGATAATTTTGGAATCATCCACACGGATATTCATTCTGGCAATTTCTTTTATGATGGGGAAGAGGTCCATGTTTTTGATTTTGATGATGCCAGTTACCACTGGTTTGCATCGGATATCGCAATTCCTTTGTATTATTCCTTGCTTTATCGAATTCCAGCCAGTGAAAAAGAGGAACGCCAGCGCTTTGGGCAATTGTTTCTGGACTCATTCATCAATGGGTACCAGAAAGGGAATCAACTCCCCGAAGGATGGAAAGAACATGTTCCATTGTTCCTGATGCTTAGGGATGTTGTCCTGTATGCGGTCTTGCATAAGAAAATCGCTCCTGTAGACAGAGATGATAAATTGCTGGCAATGATGGATGAGATCGCCGAAAGAATTAAATATAAAGTCCCAATTGTGAATATCGGCTGATGAAGATGAAGAAGACTGCACAAAAAACACCAGAGCAACCACTGCTGGTGTTTTCTGTTGTTGATCGGGTACCTATGCCTGATGTGGGATGGCACTTGAAAGAGAGAAATTGGCGCCACTTACCAGCCGCGGCTTGATCCGCCGCCACCCGAGGAACCGCCTCCTCCTCCCCGGGGCCCTCCACCCCCTCCGCCGCCTCTTGAAATGATCGATAGAAGCATATAGGTGAGGGTACCGCCAAAGAACATGAAATCGAGGATGATCACACCGACTACGATAATGATAAGCAGCCAGGAAGGGATGGGGAAATCCTGCTGCTGCTGAACATCATTCGGGGCGCTCCCATATTCTTTCGTACCTGACACCTCATTAGCTAGTGCCTGGTACGTATTCATTACTGCCAGGTCTGACTGGCCATTTTTCAAGTGGGGAATAGCGTATTCGTCAAGGATTCTCCCTGCCTTGCCATCAGGAATGACGCCCTCAAGTCCATAACCGACCTCAATCCTGATTTTCTTTTCCTGCATGGCAATAACAAGCAATACACCATTATCATTTTCTTTGGTTCCCAGGCCAAATTTACGGTATGCCTCAACGGAATATTCCTCGATGCTTCTCTCCCCGATCGAATCTACGGTCAGAACAGCAATCTGTGAGGTTGTCTGGTCATCAATCGACCGGCCGATGGTTCGTAATTGGATTTCTTCATTTTCACTTAAAACGTCCGCGAAATCCTGGACATAGATATCTCCAACAGGTGCCGGTATCTCACTTGGTGCCGCGATTGCACCGGATGGAAGCAGCAAGAGCAGGATGCCAAGCAGTGCTGCCAATCCGGGGAATCTTTTTGGAGTCATCATCAGCCTCCAAAGTCAACCTCAGGAGCTTCCTGTGCCCGAGGGTCTGCTTTGAAATATTCCTTCTCATCAAATCCTGTTATGTTTGCGATAAGGGCACCTGGAAACTGTTTAACCATTTTGTTGTATATGGACACCTGGTCATTGTAATCCTTCCTGGCCACAGCCAGTCTGTTTTCTGTGCCGGCAAGCTCGTCCATCAATTGTGTGAATTGCTTATCCGCTTTCAGGTTTGGGTAATTCTCGACCACCACTAACAATCTGCTTAATGCACCTGACAATTCAGCATTTGCGGTTGCCTGCTCTTCTGGTGTATTTGCGCCAGCCAGCCTTGCGCGGGCATCTGAAATCGATTGGATCACTTCTTTTTCATGTGAGGCATATCCTTTTACTGAATTCACCAGATTAGGAATCAGGTCCAGCCTTCTTTGCAGCTGGTTCTCTATCTGGGCATAAGCCTGGTCGACATTCTCTTCTTCAGCGACAAATTTATTGTAGCTGCCAACACCCATCATGATGAAAATTCCCAGTATCACCAATAAACCAATAACAATTCCTAAACCTTTTTTCATCCAAGACACTCCCAATTCTCTGTTGAAGGCTTTCGCTAAAATGGTTAAACGAAAGCCTTGATGTTTATGCAGATGACCGTATTTTTCCCTCATTAGACATGTTTTTAAACTTTTTGCATGGGTTAATCTTTCCCGATGTTCACCTGGATAATGAATCGAAATAGTTTTTCATGATAAAATTAAGGGAAATACTGATAAAAACAACAAATTCAGATATACTCTAGTTATGGATTAGTCGTTAAAGGTAAAGGAATGAATACGCATGAACAATGAGACAGAAAAATCTTTAAAATTATTTATTGTATTGTCCCGTGCCTATCGGGCAGTTAATGAAAAAGTGAATAAGGTTATCCAAAAGAATGGACTAAACCCAACGGAGTTTGCCGTGCTTGAGCTTCTCTACCATAAAGGTGAGCAGCCACTCCAGCAAATCGGCGGGAAGATCCTGCTTGCAAGCGGCAGTATCACCTATGTAGTGGACAAGCTTGAAGAAAAGGGCTACTTAAATCGGGTGGCATGTCCAAAAGACCGAAGAGTGACATACGCAAAAATTTCAGAAGACGGAAAAAAATTAATAGAAGAAATTTTTCCAGAACACAGCGCCTTAATTCACGAATTGATGGACAGCCTGTCAGATGATGAAAAAGGTACGGCGATCGAGCTGTTAAAAAAGCTGGGTCTATCTGTAAGCAAATATTAAAAACGGCGATTGCCGTTTTTTTTGTTATCCTGGCAATAAAATTTTTCGAAAAGACAAGGCATTAAACAGGAAAAAAGGGACCATCCGTAGAATAGGATGGAGATGGGGTGAATTTTCACCCTTATATAGATAAAGGGGGCAATACGATGAGGTTTGAGGAATATACATATACACGGCCGAATTTGGACGAAGTGACGGCTAAATTCGATCAGCTTCTTGAACAATTCAAGAATGCCGGAACGGTTGAGGAACAAAGTGTTGCTATGGATGGAATCAATGGCCTGCGAAATGATGTCGGAACCATGTTCAATCTTTGCTATATCCGTCATTCGATTGATACTGAAGATGAATTTTATAAGCAAGAGCAAGATTTTCTTGATGAACTGGCACCAGAGGTAGAAGGTCTAGTGACAAAATATTATGAAGCACTTATGTCATCTCCATTCCGTGCCGAGCTTGAAGCGAAATGGGGAAAGCAGCTGTTCGCACTTGCTGATGCACAATTGAAGCAATTTTCTCCGGAAATTGTTCCTTTGATGCAAAAGGAAAATAAACTTTCTACCCAATATACAAAGCTTGTAGCATCAGCAAAAATTATGTTCGAAGGAGAAGAAAGGACGCTTGCTCAGCTTGATCCATTTACAGAGTCAAAGGACCGTGAAACGAGGAAAAAAGCCAGTGAAGCGAAATTCGCATTTTTCTCAGAGCATGGAGAAGAGTTTGACCGCATTTATGATGAACTGGTAAAAGTAAGGACGGAAATGGCACATAAACTCGGCTACAGCAACTTTGTCGAGCTGGCTTATTACCGTATGTCCCGAACGGATTATGACAGCAGCATGGTAGCGGCATTCCGTGACCAGGTCCATAAATACATCGTACCTGTAGCGACGAAGTTGAAGGAACGCCAGAAAAATCGAATTGGTGTCAATGAGTTGAAATATTATGATGAACCATTCGATTTCAAGACGGGTAATGCTGCACCGAAGGGAAGTCCGGAGTGGATCATTGAAAACGGCCAGAAGATGTATGATGAACTCTCGGCTGAAACAGGTGAGTTCTTCAAATATATGAACGATAACAACCTGATGGATTTGGTTGCCAAGAAAGGGAAAGCCGGTGGGGGTTACTGCACATATATTGAAAACTATAAATCGCCGTTCATATTCTCGAATTTCAACGGAACTTCAGGGGATATAGATGTCCTGACACATGAAGCAGGGCATGCCTTCCAGGTATACTCAAGCCGCCATTTTGAGATTCCAGAGTATAACTGGCCAACATATGAGGCATGTGAAATACACTCTATGAGCATGGAATTTTTCACATGGCCATGGATGGATCTATTTTTCAAAGAAGATACCGATAAGTACAAATTCTCTCACCTGAGCAGCGGCCTGCTGTTCCTGCCATATGGAGTCTCTGTTGATGAATTCCAGCACTGGGTATATGAGAATCCCGAGGCAACACCTGCAGAGAGAAAACAGCAATGGCGTGAAATCGAAAAAAAATATCTGCCGCACAAAGATTATGATGGCAACACCTATCTGGAAGAAGGCGGATTCTGGCAGCGTCAGGGCCATATTTACAACTCGCCATTCTATTATATTGATTACACGCTTGCACAAATTTGTGCATTCCAATTCTGGAAGCGTTCAAGGGAAAACAAGGAAGAAGCCTGGAATGACTATGCTAACCTCTGCAAACTCGGCGGAAGCATGGCATTCACCGAACTTGTGAAGGAAGCAAACCTGATATCACCATTTGAAGAAGGCTGTGTCGAGTCAGTGATAGGCGAAATCGACAGCTGGCTGGAATCAGTCGAAGACAGTAAATTGTAAAAAGAAAAGTGGAGCCTGCGGGCAACACTATAGACTGCAGACAAACTTGATGGAAATCCAGTTTGACTGCAGTTTTTTGTTTCTATTATGCAATTTATGGTTCCCGACATCTAAGCGTTATCTGGGACTGAATAGATTTTCGTTGATAGTCACTGCAGAGTGTATACCTGGAAATGGATAATAGCTGAATTTGTTGGTATTATTAGTGGCATTTAACCGCTTTTGGTGCCCGCTTTTTATGAATCGTAAGAAATCAGTTCACCAATAGCCATTATTGGTGTCCGTTTTTTAGGAATCTGAAGAAAACAGGCCACCAATGCCACTTCTGATGAATGATTGAGTTTAGAGGCTTCAAGGCATTGAGATAACAACTCCTTCTTATTCGGTGATTACACTTTCCCCATTGCTGATTCAATAGGAAAAGCCCGCACCTAAATGCGGGCTTCAGTCTTACATACTGCGTTCTTTTTTCACTTGTTTGAAGAAGAAGACTTCATAGATCACTGGGATCAGGATTAATGTCAACAGGGTGGAGGAGGTAAGTCCGCCGATTACGGTTACTGCCAGCCCTTTTGAGATCAGGGTGCCTGATGAGGTGGTGAGTGCCAATGGAATCAATGCAGCGATTGTTGCAAAAGCGGTCATCAGGATGGGACGGAGCCTTGTAATTCCTGCCTCAATTAAAGCTTCACGTACAGGCATTCCTTTTTCGGTTCGATTCTGGCCAATACGGTCTACCATGACAATGGCATTGGTCGTAACGATTCCAATTAGCATCAGCAAGCCTATCATGACACTGACTGACATGGGTTCATCGGCAATCCACAATCCCAGGAGGGAACCGATTGGGACAAATATCAGGGAGGATAGGATAATGAACGGAATCCTTGCCTGCCCGAAGGTAATCAACATCGTCAAGTAGACCAGCCCGATGGCCACAACCATTGCGATTCCCAGTTGAGTGAAGGTTTCAACCGTTTCATCGCTTCCGCCGCCGCCTTCAAGTGAAACTCCATCTGGAAGGTCGATATCATTTTTGACCCCTTCAATGACAGCAGTCGAAACGGCCCTGATATCATTGGAATCGATCTGCGCAGAAACCCGGGCGAAAATTTTGCCATCCAGTTTCTGTATGGAGGTAAATGCTTCTGTCTCGGTTATTCTCGCGATTTCTGTAATTGGAATAGGTCCTTGCTGGGTGAAAATCATGGTATTTTTTAAATCTTCGATTGTCTCGGACTGCTCATCATAGATAATCGAAACTTTTCGATCTTCGCCATCGAGCGGCAAGGTACCGGCATCGACTGGTTTTGTTTTATCCGTGATGGTGCCGAGAATCTGGAAGCCCGAAAGACCAAGCTGCGCTGTTTTTTCTGGGTCGATATCGACCAGTACCTGTTTTTGTTTTTCAGAAAAGTTGTTAGAAACATATTTTAAGTCATTCTGCTTATTCATGTAATCTTCGACTTTTGCTGCTGCATCCTGTAAGGCGGCTAGGTCAGTAGAATATAAGTCGATATTGACATTGTTATTGGAAGGAGGTCCACCTGTTGACTGCTCCTGGATGCCGATTTTCGCATCCGGCTCGAGGGAAAGGACTGTATCTTCCATTTCTTTCTCGAGCTTCGGAATGAACTCAGAAACACTCGCTCCTTCTCCAAGGCTGATAAAATAGTTCGCCTGGTTCTGGCGTTTTAGACCAGTCTGAAAATCCCGGCTTCCGATTCCGACGGTTACATCATTGATTTCTTTTTGTTCTGCGAACATATTCTCGACTTTCAGCGAAACTTCATTTGTTTTTTCCAGTGAAGTAGAAGATGGCAGCTGGAATGTAGCAACAAGCAGCTTTTGCTCCTCGTTTGGTATAAATGTGAAACCAAGTCCTTTAACCAGGAATCCCGAACCTGCAAGCAGGGCAATTGACAGGAAGATCACTAGCGCTTTATGGTTCAGTGACCATCTGATGGAAGAGGCATATGCTCTTTGCGTGGCACCTTCTTTTTCTTCCTTTGGCACTCTCTTGAAAGAGAACTTTGCCAGGATTGGTACGATCGTGACGGCAACAATCAAGGATGCAAGCAGTGAAAAGACGATTGTCAGTGCGAAAGGCAAAAAGAATTCTCCAGTAATTCCACCGACAAGGCCAAGCGGCAAGAAGACTACAACGGTCGTAATCGTAGATGAGGTGATGGCTTTCAGGATTTCCTTAGTTGAATCCTGAATCAGATCATCCGTCATTCCCTGATTGGTTTTCCGGACCCTCCGGAAGATATTCTCGATGACGACAATGCTGTCATCGACGACACGTCCTACTGCCACTGCCATCCCGCCGAGGGTCATGATATTCAATGAAATATCAAGCTGGTTTAAAAAGATCGACGAAATCAATAGTGACAGCGGAATGGAGACAATCGCGATAATCGTTGCCCTGAAATTCCTCAGGAAAATCAATACCGCAACAGAAGCAAACAGGGCACCGAGCAACCCTTCCTTGACGAGAGTGTTGACCGATTTTTCAATTCCTTCAGCTGAATCGAATCCAATTGCGTATTCCAGGCGGTCGTCATAACTATTGATGACAGCTAAAACCTTTTCAGCAACTTCGACTGTATTCGCGTCCTGCTTTTTCGTGATGGCCATTGATAATGATTCTTTTTCGTTAAATCGCGTGATTTCCGGTTTTTCAGTTACTACTTTGATTGAGGCAAGCTCGCTTAACTTTACCTGGGGAGCATCAGGCACAAATTTAGATTGGATCACCAGGTTTTCAAGCTCTTCAATTTTTTCTATTTTTTCCTGCACCCGTACCGGAACCTGGATTTCGTTTTCGTTCAGGTTGCCTGCCGGGAAGCTTAATTTTCTGGAATCAATTGTTTCTTTAATATCATTCAAACTGAGCCCCAACTGTGCTGCTCTTTCCTGGTCCACGGTGATCTGGAGGATGTCATCGGTCATGCCGCCAACAGAAACACTGTTTATTCCCTGGATTTTATTCAGTTCCGGAAGGATTTCTTCGTTTACAAGAGTCTCTAGATCTTCATCACCTTTTGCAAACAGGGAGATATTGAAAATCGGGAATGTACCAAAAGAGAATCTGTTTATATTCGTCTGCACGTTCTCAGGCAGTCCAGCTTCCTTGATGAAGGTGTTGACCTGTTGCTCAGCATCATCAAGCTTAGTATCAAACGGGAATTCCAGATTGATGATGGCGATGCTCTCAAATGAAGAACTTTGCATTTTCTTGATGCCATCGATCCCTTTGAATTTTGTTTCAAGCTTCTCGGTTACTTGTTCATTGATATCCTGCGGAGAAGCCCCCGGGTATATGACTTCCACAGAGAGCTGGGGAAATTCGATATTTGGCAGCAAATCAACCTTTAGCCTGGTGAATGAGTACAGGCCGCCAAGTATCAGTAAAAATGAAATGATGAATACAGCGAATGCATTTTTAAGACTGAATCTTGTCAAAAATCCCATTAGAATACCTCTTTTCTATAAAAAAGCTATGACTCTATTCTATATGCCTTCTATGTAGTTTTCATTTTTAAACTGTAAAAAATAAAAATAACCCGAAGTTTCAAAACTTCGGGCATCAAATAAATATTATTTCTGCTTGATGATAATCTGGTCAGTTTCAATGACCGCTTCCAACTGGTTTGCTTCCGGAGCTTCAAGAATGAAATCGGCAATGGAATCCTCCAGTTGTTCCTGGATGGAACGACGCAGCGGGCGTGCACCGAATGCTGGATGGTATCCAAGCTCAGCCAGTTTTGCCTTCACTTCCACTGTCACTTCAAGGCTGATATTCTGCTCTGCAAGTGTTTCTTTCAACTCTGCAAGCATCAAATCCACAATCTGAAGAAGGTGTTCCTTCTCAAGAGACTTGAACTCTATGATACTGTCGAAACGGTTCAGGAATTCTGGCTTGAAGAATCCTCCGAGTGAATCGAGAATGCTTGATTCATTGACAGCAGTATTCTGGTCAAATCCTACCTTGATGGTTTTATGTCCAACACCTGCGTTGCTTGTCATAATGATGACTGTGTCCTTAAAGCTTACTGTACGGCCTTGGCTGTCAGTCAGGCGGCCGTCTTCGAGAATCTGCAAGAACATATGCTGTACATCTGGATGAGCTTTTTCAATCTCGTCCAGTAAAATGATGCTGTATGGGTTGCGGCGGACTTTTTCCGTCAACTGGCCAGCTTCATCATGGCCTACATAGCCTGGAGGAGAACCAATCAGCTTGGAAACACTGTGCTTCTCCATATACTCACTCATGTCGAGACGGACCATTGCCTCCTTTGAACCAAAGAGTTCCTCAGCCAAAGTCTTGGTCAGCTCTGTCTTACCGACACCAGTAGGGCCGACGAACAGGAACGAGCCGATTGGACGGTTCTTTGATTTCAGACCCGCACGGCTGCGGCGGATCGCTTTGGCTACTTTCTGCACGGCATCTTCCTGTCCAATGACTTTGCCATTCAGGTTGGCAACAAGATTTTTCATCTTTTCCTGTTCATCTTCCTGAAGCTTGCCGACGGGAATGCCAGTTTTCTTCTCGATGATTTCCTGGATATGCTTGACTGTTACAACAGGTCGTTCAGCATTGCCATTTTCGTTTATTGCTTTCTCAAGCTTCGCTTCTTCATCACGGAGCCTGGCAGCAGTTTCATAGTCTTCCTGCTTCAATGCTTCTTCCTTTTCCTTCGCAATTTCAGCAAGGCGGCTTTCAGCATCATTTTTATTTGTATAGTCAGAAACCAGGTTTAGCTTGGATCCTGCTTCGTCCATTAGATCAATCGCTTTGTCTGGAAGGAAACGATCCTGGATATAGCGTTGAGAAAGCTGGACACATGCCTTGATGGCCTCATCCGCAAAAGTCACCTGATGGAAATCCTCATACTTGGACTGAATTCCTGCCAGGATTTCGATTGCCTCGTCCACAGTTGGTTCCAGTACATGGACGGGCTGGAATCGTCTTTCTAAAGCTGCATCTTTTTCAATTTTGCGGTATTCCTTCAGGGTTGTCGCACCTACTACCTGAAGTTCACCACGGGCAAGTGCTGGCTTCAGGATATTGCCTGCATCCATGGAACCTTCAGCAGAACCTGCACCTACAAGCTGGTGGATTTCGTCAATGAAAAGAATGATGTTTTTGCGTGCCTGTAATTCAGAAATCAATTGCTTCATTCTTTCTTCGAATTGACCACGGATTCCGGTGTTCGATACCATTGAAGCGACGTCTAAAAGGTAGACTTCTTTATTCTTCAGCTTCTCTGGCACATCACCTTCGACAATCTTTAAGGCAAGGCCTTCTGCAATAGCTGTTTTACCTACACCAGGTTCACCGATCAGTACAGGGTTATTTTTATTTCTTCTATTTAATATTTCAATCACACGTTTAACTTCTTCGTCCCGGCCAATAACAGGGTCAATCAAACCTGTCTTGGCAATTTGAGTCAGGTTTCTTCCATATTGGTCAATAAAGCCATTCCCACCGCCGGCTGTTTTAGTTACAGAAGCAGGTTTTGAATTCTGGGGTTCATCATTCATATTCCCAGAGAATTGTTTGAACATATCATTAAACGGCGAACCTCCGAATCCGTTAAACCCGGACATTGGGCTGCCGAGTGAAGCACCTAATTTTTCTCTCTCTTTTTGGTAGCAGTCTTCACAGAGCATTAAATGCTTCTGGTTACCATTTAAGCTTACCTTCAATTGAATATTCGCCTGTTTTTCCTGGCAATTTTGGCAGAGCATTTAAATTCCTCCTTCAAATTTTTCCTATATTTAATCAAAAAAGTCTTTGACTTTGACTATCTTTGATCAATTTAACTTTATTATACTTTGACCAACTTTGACTTTCAAGATATTTGTCTGTAGAAATTATTGGTAATTCAATATAACATTGCGGGCATACTCTCCTCATGATAAAACGCTATTTTCGCCTAAAGTATTGCTTTCCGGGCTAATTCCATTTTCAACTCCCTATATGGCTTCGAGGCTCTTTTCGACTGTGCACCGAGATGGATGGAAAGGAATATTCGAAAACCGAGCAGGCTGTTTTTACTGATGATGTGAAAGCAACGGAGTTCATGAAATGAGCTTAATAAAAAGCTCGTCATGGTTTGTCTTTCCATACATATATTGAGAAGAGGGAGGGGAACGCTTTGAAAACAAATTGGGGTGCTGCCTTTCAAATTGCAGCTGTTTATGTCGGAACTGTGGTGGGGGCTGGTTTTGCGACCGGAAGGGAAATCGTTGAATTCTTTTCCCGTTTTGGCATATTTGGACTGATTGGAGTGTTCATGGCTGGATACATTCTTACATATATGGGTGCTAAATTAATGCGTATTGCTGCGGCCATCGGTGCCCGTTCATACGAGGAAATGAATGTGCATTTATTCGGGCGGTTTTTTGGAAGGATCATTAATATATTGATGCTGTTCATGCTTCTTGGCGTTTGTGCTGTTATGCTTTCCGGAGCCGGGGCAGTATTTGAGGAACAGCTTGGATTATCGAAATCACTTGGAATCATTGTTACGATTGCTTTGTCACTTGCAGTAATGGTAGTCGGCCTAAAGGGCGTTTTTGCAGTTAATACTTTTGTGGTTCCGATGATGATCTTATTCAGCCTGATTCTATTTTCCCTGTCAGTCAAATTGCCTGGTTTTTTTGAACAGGTTGTGTTTATTCCATATGCCGAGGATGGCTGGAAAGCCGTAATCGGCCCGTTTTCCTATACGGCACTGAACCTGTCTCTTGCCCAGGCGGTGCTTGTACCTGTCGCGGCAGAGATAAAGGACGATCAAACAGTTAAGTGGGGGGGGATTCTTGGGGGAATTGCACTGACATTGATTTTGCTCTCAAGTCACTTGACTTTGATTATGCTCCCAGGATTCGATACATTCGAGATTCCGATGGCGGTTATCATGAAACAGCTGGCAGCCAGCCTTTATTGGATATTTGTCTTAATTGTTTATGGTGAAATTTTCACATCTGTAATCGGCAATATCTATGGTCTGGAAAGACAGATACAAAAACATATAAAAGTGCCAAGCATGCTGATTGTCTCTTTTCTCTTCCTGATCTGTTATTTCATCAGCTTGATTGATTATGGAACACTTCTTTCGTTCCTGTATCCGGTATTCGGCTATATCAGTTTAGTATTCATTGTCTTACTGTGGATGAAGCCTGTCAATTTAACAAATCGATCATAAAAAAAGGCTGTTTTCGTAAAGATTGTTGTTAAAATCTTAAAGCCGATTTTAACGTGCTATAAGCAATTTTGCAGTTCGTTTTTAAGTGTGCAAGCTCTTTTCTCATAATAAGCTTGAATTTTATAAAGAAAACTAGGTCATTCAATCCAATTTAGTAGTCAATAGCAACAAAGTTTGAGAAAAGAGCCTAAAAAAAAGAAGGGGGGTGCCCTTCTTTTTTTATTTATTTCTCTTCTTTCATGATTGTCTTCGCCATTTGGATGAAGGCATCACGATGATCAGAACCTTCTTTTGTGAATAGAGTAAGCTTCAAAGGCTGTTCTTCATTTTTAATAAGGTAGGTGGTAACATTGTCTGCTCCGTTTTTTGTTTCCATACCCCAGGCATTGCTGAAAAATGGATCCTCAGGAATTTCAGTTTCATTTACCTCAGGCCCGACTGCGGCCAGCTGCGCCTTTGCGTTTTCTTCAACCATTTCCCATTCTGCATCTGCTGGAAGCAGTTCTATCCTCATGAAGATACTGTCATCCTCGGTCAACATCAGAACATCTTTGTTTGGTTCTTCTGCTGTCAATTCATAATCAGGCAAGACATACATTGAATAATTTTGATTATCGTTATACTTTAGAAAACCGGTTTGCTGCTTCTGTTCTCCATTCAATGTATAATCAAGGTTCTGTTCCATGATTCGGATCAGGCCTTCTTCATTGGTCTTTTCCTGTTCCGCCGCTTGCTGCTCTTCATTCGCAGCTTCCGGTGCAGATGCCTGCTGTGATTCAGGTGTCTTTTTCACTGCTTTTTCAGACTCTTCTGCGGATCCGCAGCCTGCAATGATAAATGCCGACAAGCCAATGAGTGCGATTGGTTTTACTAATTTGTTCATGTCGAATTGCCCCCTGTTATTTCATTTGGTGTTTTCTACAATTTTAGACGAAAAAAAAAGAAAGAATGTTACAATCCCTTATCAAAATAACATGGACATGTCTCTTCCGGCAATAATGAAAATGACCCACGAGCCAGCGTGGGTCATTTTCATTATTCATTATTTTCATTGCTACCTGAGAGGAAGAAAAACAAATAATAATAAATCAAAAACAATATGGGATACAATCACGAGCGGCATGCTCCGTTTCCACGCATATAAAATGCTCCATGCAAGGCCGGCGATCACTGCAGCCAGTATCAGAATGAACTGACCGGAATAGAAATGGACAGAAGAATATAGAAGTACAGATAAACCAATCGTCATTTTCATTCCAAAGTATTGACTAAGTCGTTTTTGAATGAATCCGCGCCAAAAAATTTCCTCTCCAGGAGCAATAATCAAGACAAGTACAATATAATGCCAGAATAATTCAGGAGAAAATCTGCTGTACAGGCGGGTGATTTGACCTGAAAAAGGCAGGTTCAGCAATTCGATCAATAAACTTCCGAACCAAAAGAGACCAAATAAGCCTGCTCCTGAAACAATTCCTAATGTTAAATAAGTGAGTGTGGATGCATTGTCCTCGATTTCTTCATGGATGATAGAAAAGCTTATAAGAACAAGCATTGAAGCTGTGAAAATATACCAGAAAACGTTTTGATCCTCGAAGGTAAAAAACATAAGAAGATGCGCGATTAAAATGCCCAGAATCAGTCTGGGATCCGCCATCCATTTCTTCATTCTCGATAAACCCCTTTCCAGAAACAAAATTTATTGTACCAAATAATTCATTAAAGTTGTAAGGAAAAGATTTCTACAAGATGGGGTATGTTAAGACAGAACGAAAAACGATGGGAGGAAAGAGCATGTCTCAATCGAAACGCGAAAAGGAGCGTAATTGGACTGTCCGCAAACAGGACCAGCATCCTCACGGGAAAGTTAAATCGTACAAGGAATTAGCTGGCAAAGAAACAAAGGAATAGAAAAATTTGAAGAGCCGGAACGCAGCTCCGCAGCCGGAATGTTTACCAAAGAAGAAAAAGCAGCAAAGGCTGCTTTTTTCTTCTTGCATAAAATATATTAATAGGCTGTTTCTTTTACAATTTTATAATTTTTATGATTGATTACTGTACGCTGGTCCAGTTCCAAATCCCTGAAATTGTTCATATATGTTAAATCAACAATGACAGAATTCTCATTTACCTTTTCCACAACTCCCTGTAATCCCTCTTTGAATTCGATTACATTTCCAACTTCAGCTTTCTTCAAATAACCTCGCTCCTTCGTTATATTTCGAATTACTAACATTTTGCCTTAAATATTTCAATGCGTAAAGAAAAATCTGTAATAAAGTTTAAATGTTCACGAAATTTTCAAATTTAAAATTTAGAAAATTCAATTTATATTTTTATTATATAGAAAAATAACATTTCTATCCAGAAAAAATTTTAAAAGTTTTTTAGGATTTTTCCCATTTAATTAAGTTCGAAAACATGTATCTGTAAGATTGCAATTTGCAAATTGAACAATAGGATATAAAATGGTTTTAACCTATTAGTTATAAGGGGTGTGAAATATGGACAAGGAACAAGCTGAAAGAATGCTCGAAAACTTGAAAAATAGAGAGGTTGAAGAGATTTTTGTTGCGAAGCAGGATTTTATGGTTTTCCGTGAAGTGATTGTTAAGAGAGAAGACTTTAAATATTTCAGGGGTATTGCCCAAAGAGGCGGAGATGTCATTTATCAATATATGGATGAACCAAGGAGCTAATCCGATTACCTATGTTAAAGGGGAAAAATGTACTATACCTATTAGTGGAATAGTAGTAAAATATTAACATAGACTGATGAGGTGATCGCAGATGGAAACTATGTGCCGTAATAGAATAAAAAAAGAAATCGAACAAAAACGAGAAGAAATGATTTATTCGGCAAAAGAAACAGGTTTTCTAAGCGTCCAGACCATATCAGTAAGCCAGGAACTTGATCGGCTGTTAAATATTTTTCAGGAAGAAATTCAGCCATTATCAAAATGAATGTTGAGGGACACTTAAGCAGTGTCTTTTTTATATCTCTAATTGGTTGAAAATTCACATATTTATTTGCTGATGATAAACTTTTTTAAGGCCTTATAAGAAATATGAGGGGGATGATGAGGGATGGAGTTAATAGACAAGCTTGAACAGCTGAAGGAGGAAATAAGGAAGGTTGTGGTCGGACGGGACCAGGAAGTAGAAATGATGGTCATATCCCTTTTGAATGATGGCCATATTCTAATGGAAAGTGTGCCGGGAACAGGAAAAACGCTTCTTGCGAAAACATTCGCAAACGTCATAACGGGAAAGTTTTCAAGGGTCCAGTTTACACCAGACGTTTTGCCAAGTGACATAACTGGCATCCAGTTTTTCAATCCGAAGCTTCAGGAGTTTGAATTGAAACCAGGTCCTGTGGTAACCAATATCCTTCTAGCAGATGAAATTAACCGTGCCACCCCAAGAACACAGTCTAGTTTGCTGGAAGCAATGGAAGAACATCAGGTGACAATCGATGGACATACGATTCCGCTGAACACTCCTTTTCTTGTCATTGCAACACAAAACCCGGTTGAATCACAGCAGGGTACCTTCCAGCTGCCTGTTGCCCAGATGGACCGCTTCTTCATTAAACTTTCACTTGGGTATCCAGAAATCAATGAAGAAAAAGAAATGATCAAAAAGCACAGATTTGGAACTGAAGCTGCAGAAATCAATGCTGTCTTTAAAGAGGAGGATATCCTCTTTCTTAAGCAGGAACTAAGGAAGGTTAAACTGGCTGATGTGGTTGAAGAGTATCTATTGAAAATCACTAGGGAAACAAGGAATCATGGATCCATCGAATTAGGCATCAGTCCCCGTGGAACGCTTGCTCTTGTAAAAGCAGCACAAGGCAGGGCGCTTGTTAAGGGACGGAGCTTTGTGGTGCCGAATGATGTAAAGGAAATGGCTCCATTCGTCCTTGCCCACAGAATTTATCTTTCCGCAGAGGCTTCACTGACGATGACGACGGAAAAAGTAGTCGAGGATTTGCTGGAATCTATCCCGCTTCCGGTAGAAGCTGAGGTTTGATGCCATGCAATGGAAAAAAAACGTGATTGAGGATCGCTTTTTGTCCATTCTGGCATTTCTCGGTATTTTATTGGTGATTGTAAGCTTTTACATAAACTCCTGGCTGATTTTCGGAGTCGGTATTCTGATCATTTTTCTGGCATTCGCCAATTCCTATTATTTAAAACATATAGGAGAGGGACTGTTTTTTGAGAACAACCGGAATCGCAATCGCTTTTTCATTGGAGACCGGGGGGATTGGAACCTTCATTTCCTCAATCAGGGGCTGCCAATCATGAAAGGGAATATCTCTATTTATTTTGACAGTGCAGTTGTCCCTGCTTCAGCTGAATATTATATCCATCAATCAAGAGTAGATGTCACCCTGCCGTTTTCGATCGGACGAAAAGAAAAAGCCAACATTCATATTCCTTTTCTTGCTGAAAAGCGGGGACTATCGAAAATCAGGAAGCTGGAGCTTCATATTCCGCATTTTTTTGGCTTCGGGGACACGATTCTTGAATTTACCGATGTGATCAATATGGAGACACTTGTCTATCCAAAACCGCTATCGGTGAACAATATTGATCGCCACAAATCAGTCAAGCCTGGAAACAGCCCATCTATTTTCTCTGTTTTTGAAGATAACATGGGACCGGTTGGAACAAGGGATTATCTGCCAACCGACAGCTTCAACAGAATTAACTGGAAAGCAAGTGCAAGGAGAATGACATTGCAGACAAAGGAATTTGAAAGGATCAATGAGGCTGGAGCCGTTTTGTTGATCAACGTTTCTGATGGGTATTCAGTAACCAGCAAGCTTGAATTTTTAATGAGCAGCATTGCGGAAATGGGTTACTTTTTTCATCGGAACAATATCCCTTTCTCCCTTTGCATGAACATAAGGTCTGCCGGGTTGACGCCTTTTACCTATCTTCCATTAGGTTCTGGAAAGGATCATCTGCAAAAGCTCCTGGATTTATTGGCGATTGCCGATTTTCACTCTCCCACCATTCCGCATGAACAATTGCTTTTCTTCTATAAAAGGCATTTGGCGCTCGCACCCGTCATGATATATGCTGGGGTCCGTACACCAAGGACAGATGGCTATATGCAAGAGTGGTCAAGGGAAGGGGTACAGCTTTTTCAACTGCAACAACATAACGAAGGTGGATACCTTGAACCGCTAAAAACCGTGTTAAAGGATGTGGCCGGCAAATGAATATTCGTGTCTTGCATGTCTTTTTTCGCTTTTATATCGAATGGACCTTTGCCAGTCTGATTTTTGTGATTATGCATTTGTTATCCTCACAGCAAATGCCATTGACTGCAATGATGGCTATAGCTGCGGCAGCCTCATTGGTTTTCGCGATCCTGTTGGAGAAAAAGCCGAATTTTGCCAAGCCAGTGTATGTACTTGTCATCCTGCCGTTGATTGTCCTGCTTGGAAATATAAGCGGACTGGATCTTTTTTATACAGGGACCACCGCAGTAATGGTCTTTTGGAGGACCCTGAAATTTCATGAGGATTCTACAAGTCATTCGGAAAGCGTTTGGCTTGTCGTCACCTTTCTCGCAGGAGTGTTCGTTTCCCCGCTTGGGTATTTTTATGGCGGGAGCTATTTAATGCAGATCGCGATCCTTTTGATTTTTCAGTTGATGTTTATCTTATCGGGGCAATTTTTGCTAAAATGGCTGGATATTGAAACGGCTGCGAAAAATAGGTTCGCATTTACCTATTCCAGCCTGCTGGGTGGAATGCTGCTTCTGGTCGCTGCACTGACCTTCGGAAGAAATCTTTTAAAGGAATCATTCTTTTTTGTCCTGCAAGCAATTGGATGGATTCTTTCCCTGCTGCTATATCCACTTTTCTCATGGATTGCCTCTCCTGCCCTACAGGAAAGGGCAAGTAAAGTCCTCCCAAACAGAAAGCCGAATGTGGAAGATGCCCATTCTTTTGAGACGGCCAAGCTGGGTTTTGATCCGAATTTCTGGGGACCAATC
The DNA here is from genome assembly GCF_007678455.1 of Cytobacillus oceanisediminis 2691. Classification (GTDB taxonomy): domain Bacteria; phylum Bacillota; class Bacilli; order Bacillales; family Cytobacillaceae; genus Mesobacillus; species Mesobacillus oceanisediminis_A. Next base: position 423,118 of record NZ_VEEP01000001.1, read on the forward strand.
CTTTTTGTGTTTTTAGTGGTAATCGCTTTTTATTTTATTTATAAAAAAACAAGTTTGTTTAAAAAAGAACAAGGAACGAGTGAAATCCAGGCTGGGTTTGTCACAAATACTCCCTTCAATGATTCTTCACTGAATAACCTGCTTTCAAGGAAGCGGATGGCAATGCCCGCCAATCAAGTACGGAAAGAGATTTTTCAACTGGAAAAATTCGCACATAAAAGAGATCTTGGGAGACTTAATTTTGAATCAATCAATGAATGGTTTGAAAGACTCGGTATTCTATACGATCACAGAACCATCCGGACATATGAAAAAGTAAGATATGGTAATGATCAGGAAGAACCTGTAGAAGGCTGGTTCAAAGAGGATATCAAGGCCATCAAGAAACAACTAATTTCACTTGAAAAACATTCCAAAGAAGAAAATAAAACAGGACTGAAAGACACCTTAAGAAACATTTTAAAACGAAATTAAAATCTTTTGTCACAATTTCGTTAAAATGAAAACGTTTTACTAAAAAAAATGCGCAAAACCTTTAAAAAACAAGGTTTTTTCATTGTCTATAGTGGGGTGAAATGCTATTCTTTTGTGTGGGATGCCAATCCATATTTCTGAGGAAATGATTGGAAACAATATATGGTGTGAAAGAACAACACAAATGGGTAAAATACAAATATCATTTTGGCCAGGCCAGATTTTGACCTTTCGCTGAATTGAACCATTTAGTTCGGAAGGCATCATGTATGGTCATCTTAAACATTTATTTAAAGGAGATTGATCTAGTATGGTACAAAAACAATTCAAGGTTGTTGCTGAAACAGGAATCCATGCTCGCCCTGCTACAATGCTTGTTCAGGCTGCAAGTAAGTTCGATTCAGAAATCCACTTAGAATATAAAGAAAAAAAGGTTAACCTTAAGTCAATCATGGGTGTAATGTCATTAGGAATCGGCCAGGGTGCAGACATCGCGATCATCGCTGAAGGAAGCGACGAGCAAGATGCTCTTAATACGCTGGAAGAAACTCTTAAAAGAGAAGGCTTAGCTGAATAATGGGCTTTCTCCAGGGTATTGCTGCTTCAAATGGCATTGCCATCGCAAAAGCCTATAAGCTTGTCGAGCCGGATTTTTCTTTTGAAAAAAAATCGGTAGATGCCCCTGCTGAAGAGGTTGCACGGTTCCAGACAGCGCTTCAGACATCAAAAGCTGAGCTTGAAAAGATCCGTGATCATGCAGGAACAGCTTTGGGTGCAGATAAAGCAGCGATTTTTGATGCACATCTTCTAGTATTAAGTGATCCAGAACTGATTTCACCCATCGAAGATAAAATCACAACTGAAAATGTCAATGCAGAACACGCATTGAAAGAAACTGCTGATATGTTCATTGGCATGTTCGAATCTATGGACAATGAATATATGAAAGAACGTGCAGCAGATATCCGCGATGTAACAAAGCGAGTGCTTGCACATCTTTTGGGAATCCAAATTCCTAATCCAAGCATGATTGCCGAAGAAGTGGTTATTGTCGCTGAGGATTTGACTCCTTCAGATACAGCCCAGTTAAATCGCCAGTTTGTAAAAGGTTTTACAACCAATATTGGCGGCCGTACATCACATTCTGCAATCATGGCTCGTTCCATGGAAATTCCTGCGGTTGTCGGCACCAAGGCAGCTACAGAAGAAATCAATAACGGCGATCTCGTTGTTGTGGATGGGTTGAAAGGTGAAGTTCATTTCAATCCGACTCCAGAGGTTCTTGATGCATATAAACAGATTCAGGAAGACTTTGAGAAGCAAAAAGCAGAATGGGCAAAGCTTGTTAATGAAAAATCAGTAACAGCTGATGGCCATCATGTAGAGCTTGCCGCGAACATCGGGACACCGAAGGATTTAAAGGGTGTTGTCGAAAATGGCGGTGAGGCTGTAGGACTATACCGTACGGAATTCCTCTATATGGACAGGGACCAGCTTCCTACTGAAGAGGAACAGTTTACAGCATACAAGGCTGTTCTTGAAGGCATGGAAGGCAAGCCAGTCGTAGTCCGCACATTGGATATCGGCGGTGACAAAGAACTTCCATATCTTGACTTGCCAAAAGAAATGAATCCTTTCCTTGGTTTCAGGGCAATCCGTCTTTGCCTGGAGGAAGTAGATATTTTCCGTACACAGTTACGCGCTCTATTGCGTGCCAGCGTTCATGGCAACCTGAAGATCATGTTCCCGATGATCGCTACTCTTAATGAATTCAGGCAAGCAAAAGCGATGCTGGAAGAAGAGAAAGCTAAGCTTGTAGAGGAAGGCATCAAGGTTGCCGACCACATCGAACTTGGAATCATGGTCGAAATCCCTTCAACTGCGGTCCTTGCAGACCAGTTCGCAAAGGAAGTTGACTTCTTCAGTATCGGAACAAATGACCTTATTCAATATACGATGGCTGCAGACAGGATGAACCAGCAGGTATCCTACTTGTACCAGCCGTATAATCCGTCCATCCTTCGTCTTGTGAAAATGGTTATTGATGCAGCGCATAAAGAAGGCAAATGGGCTGGCATGTGCGGGGAAATGGCCGGTGACGAAACTGCTATTCCGATTTTGCTTGGTTTAGGTCTTGATGAGTTCTCAATGAGTGCTTCTTCAATCCTGAAAGCACGCTCTTTGATCAGAAACCTGAACAAAGCCGATATGGAAAAGCTGGCTTCTGACGTCTTAAACATGAGCACCACAGAAGAAGTAGTCGAAGCAGTAAACAAAGCAGTCGCTTTGTAATATATTTGTAATACAAAAAATGTTTTACCCTATAGATGGCGGGTATATATGAATAAGCACTTTGGTTAGACTGAAAGTAAGCTAATCATTCTCATTTTCCCCCAGATTTGGCCGGCTGTTAAACAGCCGGCATTTTTTTGTGCCTAAAAGCCAATTCGCATGAAATATAAGGGCGGGATGCCCGGCAGTAACAACTTCGGACATGTTTGAAGAAAAATGGAGAGAAGTTGTCCGAAGCAGGATCGGCTTTGGACAGGTTTGAAGGAAAATGGAGAAAAGCTGTCCGAAGCAGGAGCAACTTCGGACAGGTTTGAAGGAAAATGCCAAAATGTTGTCCGAAGCAGGATTGACTTCGGACAGGTTTAAAGAAAAATGCAGAAAAGCTGTCCAAAGCTGGGGCGATTTCGGACAGGTTTGAAGTGAAAAGCAGAAAAGCTGTCCGAAGCAGGATCGACTTCGGACAGGTTTGACGGAAAAAGCAGAAAAGCTGTCCGAAGCAGGGGCGACTTCGGACAGGTTTGCAGGAAAAAGCAAAAAAGCTGTCCGAAGCAGGGGCAAGTTCGGACAGGTTTGCAGGAAAAAGTAGAAAAGCTGTCCGAAGCAGGGGCGACTTCGGACAGGTTTGACGGAAAAAGCAGAAAAGCTGTCCGAAGCAGAGGTGACTTCGGACAGGTTTGTCGGAAAAAGCTGAAAAGCTGTCCGAAGCAGTGGCGACTTCGGACAGGTTTGAAGGGAAAAGCAGAAAAGCTGTCCGAAGCAAGAGCACCTTCAGACAGGTTTGCAGGAAAAAGCAAAAAAGCTGTCCGAAGCAGTGGCAAGTTCGGACAGGTATGACGGAAAAAGCAGAAAAGCTGTCTGAAGCAAGATCAACTTCGGACAGCTCTAGAGAATATAGCAGGAAACCTGTCAAAAGTCAGTCCAACTTCCAGACAAGTTCATAAGGAAGAGCATCAAAGCTATCTAAAACAGTACTTATCTGACAGGTGAATAAAGTGCTGATAACGGCTGCCCCTAATGACTGTACAAATAAAAAAGGTGCCTGTCACGCAACAGCAGGTCAGCTTCTTAAACTTTAAATGGGTTTTTCCACTCCATCAGCATTCCATAATTCAGTGATTCTTCATCTTCCAGATAATTGGCTACCGGTTTTACCGGAGTACGGCCGCAGCGGAGCAAAAAGGAAACGACCGGATCCCTCAATTCACCACCCAGAACTTTTTCTACATACTGGTCAATCGACAGTTGTGCAGAGAATGCGTGATAACCTGGCATCCTGCCGCCTCCCAAAAGTCTATCCAATCCTAAATGAACAACTGTCTCATACATGCATTGCATCATCCATTTTCCAAGTCCTAATTTACGATAGGCAGGGCTGATGCAAATATCTACAATATAAAGGGTGTTGCCGTCCGGATCATGGTTCCGGATATAGCCATTATCGGTAATATCAGCCCAGGAATGTTCTTCATCACCTTTTTTCATTTCAACGATCAGGCCGGTGATCGACCCTGCAATGCGGCCGCCAACTTCGACACATATAGCACCTTCGGTGAACAAGCTAATATGATTTGTCAGCTGCTCTTCATTCCACCAGAGTTCTTCCGGAAATGGCGGGGGAAAGGCTTCCTGCTGGACACGGATTAACTGCTCAAAATCGTCTCTCGTATAATTTCTAAACGTTGCCTTGACAGGTTTATTATTTTCGTAAACATAAATCTCTTTATAAAACATGTTCGCACCTCGAAAAGTCGTCATAACCACAGTATAAAAAGTTCGGGCACACAAGGTCAACTTGTGATCCATTAAATAAAGTCGATTGTTTAAAAAGACCAAAGAAAGGGTAACATAATGATGCGCATAAAAATGGTAGATCGCTCTGGAGGCCGGGATTAATTTCTCGGCCTTTTTTGATTCTAATGTTAGAATATATTTAAAATTAAAGAGGGAAGAAGGAGTACATATGCTATCCAAAGAAGATACTGTAATTGGATTCATCGGAACTGGTGTGATGGGGAAAAGCATGGCAGTTCATCTGCTTGAAGCAGGCTATCAGCTGACGGTTTTTACCAGGACAAAGGAAAAGGCTGCTGAATTGCTGGAAAAAGGTGCGGTCTGGTCAGAGTCACCACGTGAGGTTGCCCAAAAAGCGGATGTTGTTTTTACAATCGTTGGTTACCCATCAGATGTAGAAGAGGTTTATTTGGGCGAGGAGGGACTAATCGCCAATGGGAAGCCTGGGAGTTATCTGATTGATATGACAACATCCACTCCATCCCTGGCAAAGAAGATTTATGAGGCAGCAAAAGAAAAAGGAATCCATGCGATTGATGCTCCTGTTTCCGGTGGTGATGTAGGTGCCCGGGAAGCAAGGCTCGCGATTATGGTCGGCAGTGATGACGAGGCCTTCCTTGAAGTGGAACCGCTGCTTAATATACTGGGCACGAATATCGTCCATCAAGGAGAGCCTGGTGCAGGCCAGCACACAAAGATGGCCAACCAGATTGCCATAGCATCGAACATGATCGGTGTATGTGAGGCAATCATCTACGCCGAAAAGGCCGGCCTTGATCCTGAGGCCGTATTGAAAAGCATTTCTACCGGTGCTGCAGGCAGCTGGTCACTGTCAAACCTGGCACCAAGGATGATAGCAGGCAATTTCGAGCCTGGTTTCTTTATCAAGCATTTCATCAAGGATATGAAAATAGCCCTCGATGAAGCGAAACGGATGGACATGGAAGTGCCTGGACTCTCGATGGCTCTTTCATTGTATGAGCAGCTTGCTGAAAAAGGCGAAGAAAACAGCGGTACACAGGCGTTATATAAGTACTGGAAACAATCATAATATTTGCTAGTCATAGACCCCTCCCCAGGTAAAGATACTAAAACCTAAAGGAGGGGATTTCTATGGCTAAAAGGACAAAAAAGAACGATCCGCAGCAAAAGAACAAAAAGGGTTTCGACTCTGCTGTCATTGATTCTGAGTTCTCACATGAGATTGGCAGTGCGGCGACAAATAAGATCCATAAAGATAAGGCGAAAAAAGAGAAAGCTCCTAAGAATAACGGAAAATTCAAGGGATAATACAAAGCCGTTCCTCAATAGCAGGAACGGCTTTCAAATTATTGTCGTAAATATCTTTCCAAACGGTCAAGCCCTTCTTTTAGAGTATCCATAGAATATGCATAGGAAAGGCGGAAATACCCCTCTCCAAATTCAGAGAAAGCACTCCCCGGAACAACTGCCAGCTTTGCTTCTTTGACTAAATCCATGCAAAAATCAAATGAGGAAATATTGCTTGCCGGAATTTTAATGAAAAAGTAGAACGCTCCTTCAGGCTTGATGACATCAAGGCCCATGGAGGTGAGTCTTTTGAATACATAATCGCGCCTAATGGCATACTCCTCTTTCATTGGCAATGCGTCATCAACCCCTGCCGTCAAAGCCTCCAGCGCAGCCATTTGGGAAATCGAAGTTGCACAGGTCACATTGTATTGATGTACCTTCAGAATATGTTTCGCCAGATATTCAGGGGCAAAAAGCATTCCTATCCGCCAGCCTGTCATTGAGTGTGATTTGGAAAGCCCGTTAATGACAATTGTCTGTTCCTTCAGGAATTGCGCAATTGATATATGTTCCTGCTCGTAAACCAGTTCACTGTATATTTCATCAGCCAGCACAAAAATATCCTTGTCCATCAGGAGTTTTGCAATTTCTTTGAGTTCGGTCTCATTCAGGCTGACCCCGGTAGGATTCGATGGATATGGAAGGACAATACACCTTGTTTTTTCGGTAATCAGGCTCTCAATCAGCGCGGCTGTCATCCGAAATCCGGTTTTCCTGATGTCCGCATAGATTGGGGTGGCACCGCAAAGCTTGATGATTGGCTCGTATCCTGGATAAACAGGACCGGGCAGGATCACCTCACAGCCTTCATCAAGGATGGTCCGGAAGGTGATATCAATCGCTTCACTTGCTCCCACTGTGATGATTGTTTCTTGTTCAGCTGAATAAGAAACATGGTACTTATCTCTGTAGAAATCCGCTGCGGCCTCTCTAAGCTGAATCAGACCGGCATTATGTGTATATGTAGTGATATTAGACTCTATAGCCTGCTTGCCAGCTTCTTTAACATGTTCAGGGGTTTTGAAGTCAGGCTGTCCGATCGTCAAAGAAACCATATCCTCCACATGGGCAACCATGTTGAAAAATTTCCTGATGCCGGAGATCTCTATGTTTTTAACCCGATTATTAATTAAATGCTCCACGTATGACATCCCTCCCATTATCATTCCTATTTTACCATGTTAAAGTGGAAAGTTGTAAATTCATCTAAAAGGAAAAAGGGTTAATGAAAGAAGCAGAGAATATTAATTTAGGTAGAAATGGAAAGGGGTGTTCCGCTTGGACTTGGAACAAATCAAAAAACATTATACAGAGTTTGATATCTGGATCCAATCATTGAGAAATCTTGACGCCAGTGAATGGCTTATGCCGCTGGGAGAGGGGAAATGGACGGTAGCCGCGGTAGTATCCCATCTGCTCTTCTGGGATAAATTTTCATTGGAGGAGCGATTTCCGTATTTTAAAGAAGACGCAGTTTTGCCATCATTTCCTGATTTTCAGGAAATCAATGACAAGGCGCGTGAATATGCTGAAAATAATGCGACAAAGGACCAAATCCTTGATGAACTCCTTGAGGTCCGTCAAGAGTTCCATGGAATGCTTGAACACATGAATCAAGACGCTCTTGCAGTCTCATTCAAAATTTCCGACCATCAAATGACGACTGGTGCATATTTTGCGGACTTTATCTGGCACGATCTCCATCATCAAAAACAAGTAGATGCTGTGTTAGGAAGGGCAGTCGCAAATTGATTTCATATGCAGACCTTTTTTGGTGTGCTTTAAATTTTTTCGACAAAAACAAACAATCAAAAAAGGATGAGTAGTTATGTCAAATACCGTAAAACATAGAAGGATAATTTTAGATTTAGCAATTACTTTAGATGGATTTATTGAAGGGAAAAATGGAGAAGTTGATTGGTGTATCATGGACCCTGATATGGAGTTTACTGATTTCTTGAATCAAATTGATACTATTTTATATGGCAGGAAAAGCTACGATTCATGGGGACAATATTTTCCAAAAAATGATGACCCTGATACCGAAAAGGAAATATGGAAACTGGTTCATAGTAAAAAGAAATATGTTTTTTCCAGAACACTGAATGCGATTGATCATCAAGCAATAGTCATAAATGATAATATCCTTGGAGAAGTAAATAAATTGAAGCAAGAGCCTGGTAAAGACATTTGGCTATATGGCGGAGCAAGTCTTATTAAAACTTTTATAAATCTCGGGCTTGTTGATGAATTTAGATTATCTATTCACCCTGTTGCATTGGGGGAAGGAAAACCGTTGTTTATTGATTTAAAACAGAGGATTAATTTAAAAATGGTTAATACAAGAACATTTTCCTCAGGCGTTGTGCAAATAATTTATCATTGGCACGGTAACTAAAACCTATTGTAATAAATAATCTAATATTGAATGTTAAAGGGGAATCCATAAATAATGGGTTCCCTTTTTTAATGCAATTATCAACACAAAATTTTTACAAGGCCTTTTGCCTAAAGGTATTAGCCGACCTGCCGATAATAGGTATATAGTACTTATATTTTTTTTAGAGAAGGAAGAGCATGATGAATGATAGCAGTATTTTATTAGAATCGGGCACGAATGAACTGGAAATTGTCGAGTTCGGCATCGGCCAGAATAAATTTGCCATAAATGTCATGAAAGTAAAAGAAATTCTCAATCCTGTGCCTGTCGTGGAGATTCCACAGTCACATCCATTTGTAGAGGGAATCATGGAACTGAGGGGAGAGGTGCTTCCTGTCATTAATGTTGCGTCAGCTTTAGGACTGCCTCAATCTGGCAATCCTCAAATGGATAAGTTCATAGTAGCGGAATTCAATCAGCAAAAGACAGTATTCCATGTCCATACAGTTTCGCAAATTCATCGTATCTCATGGACTCAGATTGAGAAACCATCTGATTTGTATCAGGGACAGGAGAGCCAGGTGATCGGTGTGATCAAGCTGGGAGGAGAGATGGTTCTTTTCCTGGACTTTGAAAAGATTCTACTTGAGATCAATCCTGATTCTGGGGTGAAAATCAGTGATGTCAAAAAGCTGGGGCTGAGAGAGCGTTCTTTGAAAAAAATTGTGATTGCAGAGGATTCTGCGATGCTGAGAAAAATGCTTCATGACACATTGAGTGAAGCAGGATTTGAGAACCTGGAGTTCTTCGAGAATGGGCAGGATGCAATCACTTATCTTGAACATCTGGCAGGAAACCCACAGGAGCTGCCAGGGGCAGTCCAGCTTGTGATCACGGATATTGAAATGCCGCAGATGGATGGCCATCATCTGACAAAGAGGATAAAGGAGCATCCGGTTCTGTCAAAGCTCCCGGTAATCATCTTCTCTTCGTTGATCACGAACGAGCTCCGCCATAAGGGAAGTGTTGTTGGTGCGGATGCCCAGATCAGCAAGCCGGAGATCGCACAGCTGGTCCTGAAGATTGATGAATTAATTTTATAAGGCAGATTGGCTATCAAAAAAAGAAAGCTGGGCTTCCAGCTTTCTTTTAAGGATATCTTTCGCCAAGCTTTTTGAATACTGGCTTTACATATTTTCTTGTCCTGGCAGTACTGGAAGCTTCCTGTGCCTCCTTTAAACCTGTGTAGGATGACAATAATTTCTTTGCATTAGTCAACGATATCGATGCTTTCGGATTCCGGACTGTCTGGTCAAGTTTTCCCAGATGGGGCAGCAATTCAAAGTCCTGTTTAGTCGGCGGGATATGGAAAGTATAATCTCCGCAAACCACGAGTACGTCTGACTGCTGCTGACTGTTCCTTGGATTGTTTGAAAAATGAAGACCAGCCTTTTTGGCTTTTCCTTCCCTGAGCATTTTTTTAATCGCATCATGTTTTAACTGATAAAGAAATTTCGGATTTGGAGCAGTCTTGGCATGACGGTTCACGGTGAAGATAGCTTGCGAGAGGTTCTCAATCGTTGGACGGAGTTGGGGAATATTGTTCCTTTCATTCTTCAATGGGATAGGCTCCTTTCTTCGTTAGGACTTATGCAAGTCCTTTATAACCATATTTCTATTATACCCTTTATTTGGCTTTTTGAGAAATAGAAGCCTATCATCAAGCATTATTATGGTCTGATGGTTACTCTTGTACCATTAGGTACTAGCCGGGCCAATTCGAGGACATCCTTATTATGCATGCGTATACATCCTTTTGAAACTAACTTGCCGATGGAGGCAGGATTATTTGTTCCATGGATTCCATACCCAAGTTTGGAAAGCGATAACCACATAACCCCATATGGCCCGCCTGGGTTGGGTTCTCTGTTGACAATGACAAATTCTCCTACCGGAGTTTGAGTCAGCATTTTCCCGATGCCGACTGGGTAGGTTTTTACTTCATGGCCTGCTCTGGATAAACTTAGCCTTTTGCTGGTTAATGATACTGAAATGGAATAAGGAATGGAAGCAGGCTCCGGAAGTCCGGGGATTGAAATTCGCTGGCCTGGATAGATGATCGCCGGGTTGATGATTCCAGGATTCGCAGACAGGATTTGGCCGATGGGCCGGCGGTAATTAGCTGCGATAATGGCCAAAGACTCGCCTTTTTTAACAATATGATACATAAAATCTCCTCCTCTGAATCAGCTTATGCCTGTTGGAGGGGAAGGTCACCCTGCGGTTTCCGGATGTCGATTTTTAGCGAAAATTAGTAAATATTTAAAAAATAGTATCGTTTTTCCTTATTCAAAAAGGTAAAATAGGGATATAAAACTATTTCGGATCATGGACCAGGTACAAATGTACTTCTGGAATGAGGATGGTTAGATGGATCAGATGAAGCAATCACGAATCACAAAAAGGAGGAGCACAGCTCCCAATAAAATAGAACAGATGATTTCAGATATCATCTTTAAACATGTGACGGATCTTGTTTTTATCATGAAGGTAGAACCGGGATTTCAATTCCGTTACTTATTTGCGAATGAAAACGGGCTGCTTCACGCGGGAATGGACCTGCGTGATATTGGAAGGACGATGGAGGAAGTATTGCCTGTTGACCGGTTGGCCCATTTGCAGCAGCAGTATGTAAAATCCGTGAAAACTGGTGAGGAAGTCGTTTTCCATCATGAAGTTGATCTGGAAAATGACAAACAGGTTCTTGGTGAGACGCTGCTGACCCCGGTCAAGAATGTTTCAGGGGACGTTCAATATGTTGTAGCGGTAACCCGGGATATTACCGAAACGATGAAGGAAAAGAATAGATTGATTGACAGCGAGCAGCGCTATCGTTCACTTATCGACCATAATCTTGATGCGGTTTTTTCGATCGATCTAAAAGGAAAAATCCTTGATGTCAACCCTGCTGCACAAATATTGACCGGTTATACGGTCAAACAGCTTAAATCGAGGAAGATCACCAGCTTGATTTGCGAGAGTGACCTGCCGCCATTCTACGAACTTTTGACTGATACGAAACATGGAAATGCAAAGGAATCGCTTGATTGCCGCTTCATGCACCGAAAGGGCAATTTTCTGACCGTCCATTTGAAGACGATACCAATTGTGATACATTCTGAAATAAAAGGCATGTATATCATTATACGGGACCTTTCCGAACAGGCTAAAAATACCGAGTTGATAAGATACATGGCATTCCACGATCAGCTTACAGGGCTGCAAAACCGAAGGGCACTTCTAGATCATCTTGATAGTCTTGTGAAAAGCCGAATGAAGCAAAAAACTCCATTCGCCCTTCTCTTTCTTGATATCGATCGGTTCAAGTACCTGAACGATACACTGGGTCATCTTGTTGGCGACCAGATTCTGAAACAGGTTGCCGATCGACTGGTCGAAATCCAAAAAGAAAACTGTACTGTGTATAGACAAGGCGGTGACGAATTCATTATTGTCCTTGAAGAAACAGGGAGGCTGGCTGCAGGTGAATTTGCGCAAAAAATATTATCCGGATTCAATGAATCCTTTTATTTCAATTCCCAGGAGTATTATATAACACCAAGCATTGGAATCAGTCTTTATCCCAATGATGGCAGGGATGCTGAATCCTTGATTAAATATGCTGATGAAGCATTATATAGTGTTAAGGAAAAAGGGAAAGCACACTACCAATTTTATCGGTCGGACATGCAATCAACGGGCATTAATGTCATTACCCTAGAGGCCCATTTGCGAAAAGCTATCGAACGGGAAGAACTGGAACTTTATTTTCAGCCGCAAGTGAACTTAATTACCAATGAAGTCTCCAGCTTTGAAGCTTTGCTTAGATGGAACAGCATTGAATTAGGCTTTATTTCTCCGGCTGAATTCATTCCGCTTGCAGAAGATACCGGGTTGATCATCCCAATCGGCAACTGGGTAATTGACAGGGCATGCCGTCAGATCAGGGAATGGTCTGAGAAGGCAGGGAGACCAATCAGGATTGCGGTCAATATATCCCCGAAGCAATTCTTGCAGCTCGATTTAGTCAGGGTAATTAAAAATGCGGTTGAACAGCATGAAATAGATCCTGGTCTTCTGGAAATTGAGATCACAGAAGGAGCAATGCAGGATACGAAAGAAACGATCCCAACCCTAAAACGTTTGAAAAATCTAGGAATCAAAATTTCCGTTGATGATTTTGGGACAGGCTACTCATCACTCAGTTATTTAAAGCAGTTTCCTATTGATGTATTGAAAATTGACCAGAGTTTCATAGGGGATATAAAGTATAACGGCAAGGATGCCGCCATCATAACAACCATCATTCACCTTGGCAAAAGCCTGGGCATGGAAGTGATTGCCGAAGGTGTCGAAGAGCCAAGCCAGGTGGAATTCCTGTCAAATGCCGATTGCGAAAAAGCCCAGGGGTTCTTTTTTGCCAGACCATTAAAAGTAATGGAAGCAGAAGAGAGATTCATCCTGAAATCGAAAACAAGCAGCTGATCAGCTGCTTGTTTTTTTGTGGCGGAGTGTAAATAATGTAAGTTCAGGCTGTGACAAAAACCTGAACGGAAGCCTGGTTGTTCCCAGCCCGCGATTCACATATAGTCTAAATTCCTTGTTGTTTCCTCCGTCATAGAAGCCTTCTACGTATTTTTCGGCAAATGGCGGGGTAACCAGTGGACCGTAAAATGGTATCTGGATTTGTCCGCCGTGGCTGTGGCCGCTCAGCTGCAATTGAATAGAATATTGTGCTGCTTCATCTGCTTTATCTGGAGCATGGGATAAGAGGATGGTATAGGATTCATTAGGTATTTTGGACATAGCTTCTGCCAGATTTGGCTTGCCAAGCATGGCATCGTCAATGCCGGATATCCAAATTGAACTGCCATCAAGAAGCCTGACATCAGCAGAATCGTTCAGCAGCAAAGTGAAACCTGATTGCTCCATCATTTGTTTATATAAATCAGAACCATATCCCCCATGATCGTGATTTCCATATACAGCAAATTTTCCAAGAGGGGCCTCTAACTGTTGTAACAGTGTGATGATTGTCCTTTTCTTTTCTGTAAAGTGCCGGGGGTCATCAAGTAAATCTCCTGTAAAAATAATCAAATCCGGATTCAGTTCATTGATCTTGGCAACTAGCTTCGCAAGCTGCTCAATAGTATATTGAAAACCAATATGAGTATCGCTGAATTGGATGATCTTCACTCCATCAAATCCTGCCGGAAGCATGGCGCTCCCGATAGTATGGCGCTTGATATCAAGCATCCGAGGCTCGACTTCCCGGGCATAGAAATAGCCGCCAGCGGTGAGTCCGCCTGCAGTCAATAACGTGCCGACTGCCTTTTTTATAAATTTCCTCCGGGTGATTTGCTCAGACATGAAAAATACCAACCTATCTCCAAATTTTCTCTACTATACTAGCAAACATACATGGAAAAAAGAAGTGCCATTTTAGGGAAGGAATTCATTTTTGTGTTTCTTGTTCATGACTCTGGGGAAGAGAAAGGAAAAGTATGACTTGTCCTTTCGGTAAAAGAGGTGTTGTTGATGAAATATTATGATATGAGAATGGAAATAATGTTCATACCCATGAAAAATGGCTATTTAAAAGTTTTTGTTTCCGGTTTTGACCGTTTAGGAACTTGGGGGAACTCAATCGCTGTCTTTAATGGGGTGTCGGCAACAGCAAAAGGTTTTAATAAGAAGAGGACAATCGTCCATTCTATTGCCAAACTTCATAAATCGCTTGAGAGGAAGAGCGGAGGGAAATAAAAGAGAAAGGCCGGAAGGAATCCAGCCTTTATCGATTTTTTAACGGTAACTGACTGCTCTTGATTGCATCGCTTTCCATGTTTCAATAAAACGCTGCTTGTTAACAGGCACTTGTTTTCGGCCTGAAAGAGGGTCGTTCAGATAGACAGTCGTGTCATTGAAACCAACAAGGACGACTGCGTGTAAGTCGAGTGGCGTTTTTATGACTTCGTTGCCATGTGTCCATGATTCCCAGCGATCCGGAAGACGATAGTCACCTGTCGTCCACACGACGGCTGGATAACCGGAAGCTACATGATTCAGAACAGTCTCAAAGTTTTTGCCGGTCAAATTCACGGCCCGGCCTGGGAGATAATTGTTGATCAACTCTTCCATAGGCCTATCAAAAACTGCATACCCTGCGCGTTTCCCTGTCATATCTCCAACAAAGCCATCAGCTGGATCGCCCCAGCTTATGATATCCCCATTTGCAGAACGCTTCAGTGGATCATTATCTTTTTTAATCTCATTGAAAAGCTTCATTTTATTCGTTTCAGCCCCGGCATACTTCAGCATCATGGCCAGGCTGGTTACTTCACACCCATATTTTAATTCTGGATTTTGTATAATCAAGGGTACATTCATCATTATCTGTTTGTCACGCTGATGCTGTACTTTTGGTTTTTGTTCTGGTTTCGGGACCGCCAGTTCCTGAATCTGTTCAGGAACTTCCTTGATAACGATTGGTTCATGGTCTGTCTTGAGGGTCTTGATTTGGTTTTCGGCGGGCGAGCCGTGACTGCATCCAAGCAATGGAAGAATAATGCCGATGAAATGCCACGGTTTCATGTCATCATCCTTCCATAAGCTCTGCTTTTATCTTTGGCCATCTGGAGGCTTTTATGACTTGTGGAAAATGGAAACAGTGTAACTGAGGGATTTATCATATTGTGGTAAAATCGTTCATATCAAAGTAATGGAATAGAAAATGCGCAAATTTTGAAGGGAGGTTTGAGTTTTTTGGATGCTCTTGATATATTAACCGACCTTGAGCACGTTGTACCATACTTTCAGCCGATTTTTAATGCGGAAGAACATAAAATCATGGGGTACGAAATTTTAGGCCGTTATGTAGGCAAAAACGAAGAAATAAGTCTTGGGTCTTTTTTTGATGATGACACGATACCGGAAGAATATCGGATTGAAGTAGAGAATGCTGTACTTAGCAAAGCTCTTGAAATAGCTTCTAGTGCATGCGAGGAGGATCTGTTGTGGTTTGTTAACAGGGATGCGGCATTATTGATGATGGACGATGGGGAAGGTTTTTTGCAATTGATTCTGTCTTACCAGGATAAAGGTGTTCGTCCAGATCATATTGTCCTTGAAATATCTGATCGCCATGTCCAAAGCCATATCGAGCATCTTATCAATTATTATAAATCTTACGGAATAAAAATCGCGATGGATAAAGTAGGCAGCGAAAGCAGTTATTTAAACCGTATAGCAGGCATAGAACCCGAAATACTAAAAATTGATATGTCCTCACTCCGATCCAATAACGGCGGACCAGCTTACCTGGATGTTCTACATTCCTTATCCATCCTCGCCCGTAAAATTGGCGCCGCGATATTGTTTGAAAACATTGAAACACCATACCAGCTGCAATTTGCCTGGAAGAACGGCGGCAGGTTCTATCAAGGATTTTACTTAAAAAGACCTGATCATGGATTAGTGGACAAAGAGATCCTCAAGGATAAGCTGAAGGGCGAAATCCACGGGTTTATTTTATCCGAGAAGAAACGGCTTCAGTCATTCTATGATTTGCGGTTAGAATTGAACAGCAGGTTTCAGGAATTGATCAGCAAGTATAAAAAAGAACAGAATCCAAGTGAGTTACTGATGGCTCTCGGTGATCGTATGGATGGAATTGCGTTCCGCATGTATGTATGTGATGAAGACGGATTCCAGCTATCACCTAATCTTTATAAAGCAGGGAATGAGTGGCTTTTGCAGCCGGAATACGAAAATAAGAACTGGAGCTGGCGCCCATATTTTCTTGAGAATATCATCCGGATGAGAGGCGGAAAAAAAGGGATCCTGTCAGATCGTTACAGTGACATAGAAACCGGAGAAGTCATAAGGACTTTTTCGCTTCCATTGAACGAAAAGGAGTTTCTGTTCGTTGACTTAAGTGCATCTTTTTTACATGTAAGGGAAGGATTATTTTGACAGGGGATCGGCGAATAGGAAAGCGGATTAAGCACAATTTATATATACAGCCTTCTATAAAGGGGGGAATTATATGAGTATCTATACAACAATGCTTTTACTAGCAGGTGCGGGAGTGCTGGCTGGCGGTCTGTTCTATACCTGGGCATTAGGCAAGGGACAGAAAAGAGCGCAGGGAAATCTCGATTCCCAGGTTCCAGGCGCGGTCCAGGAGCACGCATATATCCGCAATCCAATCTTTTTAACCTATATCATTGTCCTTTCAATTGCCCTGTTGTTCATCGTTTATTTTGCGGTGACCACAGCCAGGTATTAACCTCCAAGTTTGGGGGTTATTTTTTTGCCCTGATAAACCAACAATTTTTTCAATATTTGCGTTAGTTCGAGCCAGTATAGGGTAATTTGAGAATAAGAAGCCGCTTTTTATGTCAGATGCTGAAGTTATTTTACGAAAAAATTTCATAATCATATAGGGTAAATCTTGGTAATATTGTATGTATTAGTCATCAAGAAAGAGGTGGAGAAAATGGACAAGCGTTCTAAGCTATTATCTCTATTATTTGGATTTTTTGTTTTGTTCGTCCCGGCCAATGCATATGCACAATCAGATCTGCATGGCAGGGAAGAAGTTTTCGAATTCCTCGGGAAAGCTTTTGATTCACAGGTCTCGTTAAGTGAAAAAGGGAGGACGATGGAGGAAATTGACAGCATCCTTGACCCTTATTTTACAGATGCGTACAAGTCAGGATTCATTGATGAGAACGTTGTCGGCCAGGAAAATGATTTCCAGACATATGGGACCGACTTAGCACCATATTATATCCCATTTTATGCATTTTCCGATAAAACAAAAGTGGTGGAATCTGAAGATGAAATTTACGTTGTCGAATTTTTTCCGTCTGCTGAGGAAGGACCTGTAAACTATGAGGATCATTATGAAGGATTGAAGCTCATTAAAGAAAAGGATGGATGGAAGGTTGCTGAATATTTGTATGATCAGGTGCCCGAGGAAGTAATCAAACAGGCATATCCTGAAAAAATGAAAGATCAGCAGGCTGCTAAACCAGAAAGTGAAGATAAGCCGTTCATTGGTGAAATCGTTTTTGGACCAAATTTCTCGACATTGAAAACATTCATGGAATTAGGAGTGGTATTCCGGAGCGAAAACAGGACCATTTTAGTTGGGCTATTATAAAGGTGGAAGAGGTGCACTCGAGGGCACCTCTTCTTTTATGGTTTTTTTCGCAAGCATTATGAATCAAAGGTAACCGACTTTAATCTTTTATATCCAGGACTTTTTTTAACCGCTCCAGATCGAACCCTGTGATGACTTCTTCACCTATGACGATCGTAGGGGTTGAGTAGGAGTTGTAAGTCTGTGTCAGCTCCTGTCTGCTGCTGTCATCTTCATTGATGTTCTTCTCGGTAAAAGAAAAACCGAATTCAGTCAGGAACATTTTAATGATCTTGCAGGGAGGGCAATCATTTTGTGTATACACGATGATGTCATTCATATTAATGGCTTCCTCCGTTCAGTTTTGTTAAATAATGTGCCAGTCCCATCGCACTTACATTGATGTCAAGGTAGAGCAGCTCGTAGATCGGATGGCTGTCAGCCAGACCTTGCTGTTTTAAATGGGTACGTATTTTATCATAAATGTTTTTTGTTATATTTTCGACTAGCTTTTCACGTTGATTTTTATCTGAAAAAGCCAATTCTGCTTCCTGAATGAATATTTCAAGCCAATGCTCAACCTGCCTGAAAGCTTCAGCGGGTCTTTCCGACATGCCATAATGACCAAAATAGATTCTTTCGATACCCAATTCCTTATATTTTTTCATGGATTCAAGCATTTTTCCCGGATCGAATTGATTTGGCGATGTGGTGGGAAGGTAGAATTCAATTCCTTCACGGTAAAGCTGCGGATAAAAGATCCCGGCAGTATCACCTGAAAAAATCCCTTTTGTTAAAGGATGATAAACGCTCAGGTGGTGATTGGCATGGCCGGGAGTATCCAGAAACTCAAGCGTCAGCTTCTCGCTGATTTTCAGTGTATCGCCCTCTCCTTTGACGAGCAAACGATCCTCCGGTACCTCAACAATCGGATCGAACAGGTCGGAAAACTTTTTGCCATAAACCGCTTTTGCTCCCTGAATCAGTCTGGAAGGATCGGCGAGATGTCTGGCACCCTTAGGATGAACGATGACTTTTGCATTTGGACAGTGTTTGAGCATCAAACCTGCACCGCCAGCATGGTCGAGGTGAATATGCGTAACGATTATGTATGATATATCTGCCGGGGATATTCCGAGTGTGTTCAAGCCTTCAAGGATATAGGGAATGGATGGACTCGCGGAAGTTTCGATAATGGTAACCTTGGCCTCTGTCAATACATAGGTTCCTGTACGTTCTTCCATCTTGAGATCATAATCATCAATAAGATAGACATTTTGTGATATTTGTACGGGCTTTTTCAAAAAATCCCTCCTTTTCTTAGAGCTTTTACTTGTACATCGTCTGACAATATTTTATTCTGTTAATATTGACATGTAAAGAATTATGTATAGAAAATTCTGAAATCATTTTTACATGGATATAAATAGGCCAATTGCAAAATCTATTGATAAGTTATTGGTTTTTGTCTTGAAAGGAGAGGGAGCAATGTCACAGCTTCAAGGAATCATCACCCGTTTAAAGAATCTGCAAGAGCAGTCTAATGGAGGGGAGCCATCCCAGCGCTTTTTTGAAGTGAATGGGGAGCGTAAATGCCAGGTTACATACCATCCAAAAACGGAAACATATGAACTGGAAGTTTACAACGACAAGGAAAAGCCGAAGAAATACCAGTTCGATAACATCGACATGATTACGATTGAGATCTTTGACCTTATTCAGTAATCAAAGATCCATAACAAAAGGGCCTCATTTTGTGGTCCTTTTTTGTTCTTTAGGAAATAATAAAAACAATTAGGTGTGGATAACAGCAAGCTCCAACGCTTTGAAAGAGGCGCTTGCGCTTTTTGTTATTCTTTGGAGCAAACTAAATAAAAGCACCACCATATAATTTATGATAAAATGAAATGGAAAGAAATCCATTTTAGGGAGTTTTCGCCATGATTAGTCTTTACAGCGGTGAATTTCTGGGATTATCGGTTAAGGATCTGATGATTCCTTCTGAACGTGTAGCCCACGTCCAAGTCGGCAATAGTCTTGAGCACGCCCTCCTTGTCTTGACAAAGAGCGGATATACAGCAATTCCTGTACTGGATCCACATTATCGTTTAATGGGTTTGATTAGTACACCTATCATTATGGATTCCATCCTCGGACTCGAGAGAATTGAATTTGAGCAGCTTGATACTAAAAAAGTTGAAACCGCGATGAACACAGAAATCCCCAGGATCAATATCCATTCCGATTTACAATCTTCCCTTGATCTGCTGGTAGATTATCCGTTTCTATGTATAGAAGATGAATCAGGGATTTTTGAAGGAATTCTGACAAGACGGACCGTTTTGCAGAAATTGACGAACGAAGTAAAAAGAATGAATAAAAAATAGTGCATGAGGCAGCTCCCGGATACGGGAGCTGAATTTTTTACTTTTCGAGGTGTAAGTATGGGACAAGCTGAACAAAAGCCTGTGAAAAAAGAAACGAAACGGCCATATGTCCTGGCAACAGTCATGCTCGCCATGTTCATGGGAGCCGTGGAAGGGACTATAGTGTCAACCGCGATGCCGGCCATTGTCGGGGATCTTGGCGGGTTTGCATTATACAGCTGGGTTTTCTCAGCATATTTGCTGATGAATGCTGTTACGGTCCTTATCTATGGGAAACTTTCTGATTTATTTGGAAGGAAGCCAATACTGACTTTTGGTATCATTGTGTTCCTGATTGGATCCATCCTGTCCGGTACGGCAGAAACGATGGAGATGTTGATCTTATACCGTTTCATCCAGGGTTTTGGCGCAGGCGCTGTCATGCCGATTGCCACAACAATTGTCGGGGACATTTATTCCAGGGAGGAACGGGCAAAGGTACAGGGCTATCTCTCGAGTGTCTGGGGAATCTCAGCTGTATCAGGCCCGGCACTCGGAGGCCTCCTTGTGGAATATGCAAGCTGGAGATATGTTTTTTGGATCAATGTTCCGCTTGGTATACTCGCAATCGCGGGTCTATGGTTATACCTTCATGAAAATATCGAGAAAAAGAAGCATAAAGTTGATTATCCGGGTGCTATCCTGCTGACAATCTCTATTAGTTCCTTGATGATTGTCCTTGTAGAAGCTGGAGCGAACTGGGCCTGGACTTCACCGAAAACAATCGGTCTCATCAGCCTGAGCGTCCTTGGATTCATTTTCTTCATTCTTCAAGAGAAAAGGGCAGAAGAGCCTATGATGCCGTTTAATATTTGGCGGGAACAATCCATTTTCATTGCCAATATGACCTCATTGACTACAGGCGTCATGCTGATTGGCATATCAAGCTTTTTACCGGCATTCGTACAGGGTGTCATGGAGAGGTCCCCGATCGTAGCAGGCTTCACCCTGACGGCAATGTCGATTGGCTGGCCAATTGCTTCAGCAGCCAGCGGGAGGCTGTTACTGAGTATCGGATACCGCAAAACTTCCCTTTTTGGCGGAGCATCCCTGATCCTGGGCAGCATTCTGTTTGTCACTTTGACACCTGAGGCAGGTCCGTTATGGGCTGCAGCAGGGTCGTTTTTCGTCGGAGTAGGGATGGGACTGACAAGCACGGCATTCATTGTTTCTATTCAAAGTACGGTCGCCTGGCAGCAGAGAGGAATCGCTACCGCCGCAAATATGTTCATGAGGAACCTTGGCAATACCGTTGGTGCAGCACTGCTCGGCGGAGTTCTCAACAGCAGCATCCTCAGCTATATGAAAAAGCATGGAGCAGAAGACCAGGATCTTTCGATAGATGCAGCAAATGTGCTGCTCAATGAGGCGCAACGCCAAAAGCTTTCTGCTGGCATGAAAACGATCCTTCAGGACGCACTGACAAATGCACTGCATTCTGTCTATATTGTCGTGTTCATATTCGCAGTCGTCAGCTTGCTGTTCATCTTATTTCTGCCAAAAGAAGAAAAAACTGCAGATTGAAGCTTCTGCAGTTTTTGTTTATAAAGTCTGTTTTCGTAAAGATTGTTGTTAAAATCTTAAAGCCGATTTTAACGTGCTATAAAGCCATTTTGCAGTTCGTTTTTAAGTATGCAAGCTCTTTTCTGATTATAAGCATGTATTTAAATGAAAACTAGGTCATTCAATCCCATATTGTGGTCAATAGCAACAAAGTATTAGAAAAGAGCCTTATAAAATAATCGATGAGAATGGTACTATATAGTTGAAAAACATTTAAAGAGGGTAAGCGATGTCATCAATTTCGGAATTTCATTTATTGTCAGTGCTTGCACAGGAGATGAATATGAGGAAGGCAGCGGAGAGACTGTTTGTCTCACAGCCAGCCTTGTCCCAGCGTCTTCAATCAATTGAGAAGGATTGGGGCACCAAGCTTTTCCTTCGCTCCCAGAAGGGGCTTACTTTAACTCCTGCAGGAGAGGTCGTCCTTCAATTTGTCAATGAGACCATCGCCAGGGAAGAAAAAGCGAGAGAAACGATCCATGCATTAAACTCAGAAGTGTATGGAACCCTTAAAATAGCTGTCGCTTCAATTGTCGGGCAAAATTGGCTGCCACAGGTGTTGAAGAAATATGTAAGCCGTTATCCACAGGCGAAAATCTCGCTCGTGACGGGCTGGAGCAGTGAAATATCCAAGGCGCTTTATGAGGACCAGGTCCACATCGGCATTATCAGGGGAACACCAGACTGGAAGGGTGTCAAAATCCACCTTTTCAAAGACAGCCTTTACCTGGTTGACACAGAAATCACAAGTCCGGAGCAAGTCCTGGATACAGACCGGCCGTTCATCCAGTTTAAAAGTGATTCGAATTACTATCAGGAAATCCAGGATTGGTGGCTGCGGCAATTCCAGACAGCGCCTAAAAGAACAATCATTGTCGACCAGATTGAAACTTGTAAACAAATGACCTTCAATGGGATTGGCTACGCCATCCTCCCGGCAATTACACTCAATGGGGCTGAAAAGGATATCTTCAAAGTACCGCTTCATGACGAAAACAATGAACCATTAGGAAGGGACACCTGGCTCCTTGGCTACGAATCAGCCTTCCAGTTAAAGCAGGTTCAGGCCTTTATTGAAATCGTCAAGGAACACATAGTCGATTCAAAGAAAAACGATAATTAGTTTTTCTTGTTTTAAAAACTTTTGTTTGTTAAAGTAATTTTTAGAAAAGGCTGTTTTCATTCGATTGCTTTAGTACATTAGCAAGGCGTCGACAAGAAGAGCCTGTGACAACACATACATAATTGGAGGTAAAGTCTATGAAAATGATGGATGCGAACGAAATTATTTCGTTCATTCAAAATAGCAAAAAAGCGACACCGGTAAAGGTTTATATCAAAGGTGATCTTGAGGGTATTAATTTCGGAGAGAACTCAAAGACATTCTTTTCCGGAAACACGGGTGTCATTTTTGGCGAATGGGCTGAAATCAATCAGGCACTTGAAGCGAACCAGGCAAAAATCGAAGAGTATGTCGTGGAAAACGACCGCAGGAATTCTGCCATTCCATTGCTGGATATGAAGAATATCAAAGCTCGCATTGAACCAGGCGCGATCATCAGGGACCAGGTGGAAATCGGTGACAACGCTGTAATCATGATGGGAGCGTCCATCAATATCGGTGCTGTTATTGGTGAAGGCACGATGATTGATATGAACGTCGTTCTGGGCGGGCGTGCAACAGTCGGAAAGAACTGCCATATCGGTGCAGGCTCCGTACTTGCGGGTGTCATTGAGCCACCTTCAGCAAAGCCAGTCGTGGTTGAGGACGACGTCGTCATCGGTGCTAACGCAGTAGTCCTTGAAGGGGTAACAGTAGGAAAAGGAGCTGTTGTAGCTGCAGGCGCTATTGTCATTGACGATGTGCCTCCATACACAGTTGTTGCTGGAACACCAGCACGCGTCATTAAGGAAATTGACGAAAAAACGAAATCAAAAACTGAAATCAAGCAGGAACTTCGCCAGCTTTAATAGCAAGCATGATAGAAAGCGTGGATAATTGGTCCGCGCTTTCTTTTATAAGGAGAGAACGATATGAATTGGGACACATTCATTAAAATTAGAAGAGATTTGCATCAGATTCCTGAACTTGGTTTCAAGGAGTTCAAGACGCAGGCTTATCTACTTGATTATCTGAAGAATCTTCCCCTTGACCGGATTGTAGTAAAGACTTGGAAAACGGGTATATTTGTCAAAATCCAAGGGACGAATCCCAAAAAAACAATCGGATACAGGGCAGATATCGATGGACTGCCGATCTCAGAAGCAACAGGACTGGAATTCCAATCCCTTCATCAAGGCCAAATGCACGCTTGCGGCCATGACTTCCATATGACAATCGCCCTTGGGCTGATAACTTACTTTGTCGAGAACCCAATTGATGATCATTTACTGTTTATTTTCCAGCCGGCGGAAGAAGGTCCGGGTGGCGCTGAACCAATGCTGAAGACAAATATCATGCAGGAATGGAAACCAGATTTGATCATTGCCTTGCACATTGCCCCTGAATATCCAGTGGGAACAATTGCAACAAGGGAAGGGCTGTTGTTTGCCAATACATCTGAGTTGTTCATTGACCTTGAGGGGAAAGGGGGACATGCTGCATATCCTCATCAAACCAATGATATGGTTGTCGCTGCATGTGCACTTGTGAACCAGCTTCAGTCGGTTGTCTCAAGAAATGTCGATCCACTTGATAGTGCGGTGGTAACAATAGGAAAAATCACCGGTGGCACCGTTCAAAACATCATTGCTGAAACAGCAAGGCTGGAGGGTACAATCCGAACGCTGTCTGTGGAATCAATGGCAAGAGTCAAGGAAAGAATCGAGGCACTTGTAAAAGGCATTGAAATTGGTTACCAATGCAAAACCTCAATTGACTATGGTGCCATGTATCACCAGGTTTATAATAATGAAGAAATAGCGCGTGACTTCATTGCCTTTGCTGAAAAAAAGGAAAACATTGAAGTGGTCGTTTGTAAGGAAGCAATGACTGGGGAAGATTTTGGCTATATGCTTAAAGAAATTCCCGGAATCATGTTCTGGCTGGGTGTAAACTCGGGCTACGGACTGCATCATTCCAGGCTGAATCCTGATGAAGAAGCGATCAAAACCGCCGTTGATTTATTAAGGGAGTATATCGAATATAAAAGTAAATAGATTGAGAATCTATCATTCCCAAAAAGAGGTGTTCGATATGAGACTGCGTCAGACTATGCCTGAAATATCAGGAGCCACTGAATGGCTGAATGGTGAGATAACGAGAGAACAGCTGGTCGGCGAAAAGCCTGCGCTGATTCACTTTTGGTCGATCAGCTGCCATCTATGCAAGGTAGCAATGCCAATGGTAAATGAACTCCGAGATACTTATAATGACAAACTGAATGTGATGTCTGTCCATATGCCGCGGTCAGAACAGGACATGAATATGGATGAAATCAAACAGACAGCAGCAGAGCATCAGATTACCCAGCCCATCTTCATTGACGACAATCTTAAATTGACGGATGCATTTGAAAACAAGTACGTGCCAGCTTACTACCTTTTTGACAAAAATGGCCTCTTAAGGCATTTCCAGGCTGGCGGAAGCGGTATGAAGATGCTGGAAAAGCGCCTGGTCAGAATAATTGAAGAAACATAAAATAACGAATGATGGTTGATCAACATCTTTCTTTTACGTTCGAGAACTCGGACTTTTTTCAAGGAAATCGTCATGAGAATGTTCGCTAGAACGAGTCTAACTTCCAAAGTAAATCGCCAAGGAAATGTCCGACAGAGGAATCTGTCGGACATTTTGGATTCAAGTCTTAAGGATCGCTCTGCGTCATCCTGCTCTTCTCTCTCTGATAAGGGTATCTTTCTCGGCTAATGGTACCCTTATGTTGCTTTTTTCCCTCTCATAAGGGTATCTTTCTGGGCTAAAGGCACCCTTACGTTGCTCTTCTCTCTCTCATAAGGGTATCTTTCTGGGCTAAAGGCACCCTTATGTTGCTCGTTTCTCTCTTACAAGGGTATCTTTCTGGGCTAAAGGCACCCTTATGTTGCTCGTTTCTCTCTTACAAGGGTATCTTTCTGGGCTAAAGGCACCCTTATGTTGCTCTTCTCTCTCTCATAAGGGTATCTTTCTCGGCTAAAGGCACCCTTATGTTGCTCTTTTCTCTCTGATAAGGGTATCTTTCTGGGCTAAAGGCACCCTTATGTTGCTCTTTTCTCTCTGATAAGGGTATCTTTCTCGGCTAATGGTACCCTTATGTTTCTCTTTTCCCTCTCATAAGGGTATCTTTCTCGGCTAAAGGCACCCTTATGTTGCTCTTTTCCCTCTCATAAGGGTATCTTTCTTGTCTAATGGTACCCTTATGTTGCTATGTTTTTCTCACTTACTCAACCACAAAAGAAGTAAATCCACCAATTTTTCTACCTATAAAGTCAGATAATTCCCATATACAAAAAAATAAAAAAATTCTTAAAAAAAGCTGGAAAAATATTTCGAAACTCGATATATTAATGTATACGTGCCTTTTCTTTTTGTTAAGCTTTTCCAAAGGAGGGAAATGAATGGAGACATTCAAAAAACTGAAGGAGTATTATTGGCCTTACAAAAATTACTTTATATGGTCGATTTTATTTATGTTGATCGTAACAGCAATTACTGTAGTGTATCCTATGATTCTTCAGCTTACGATTGACGAAGCCGTCATTGGCGGAAGGTATGAGATGATTCCGGTTCTGGCAGCTGGTTTCGTGGGATTCATGATCGTTAAAGGGGTTTGTACTTATATTTATCAATATACAGGGGACCTTTTCGGAATCCACTCTGTATATAAACTTAGGAATTCGCTTTATGAAAAGCTTCAATTTCTTTCCTTCCGATATTATGACAATGCGAAGACAGGGGATCTGATGTCGAGGCTGACGGCTGATGTAGAAGGATTCCGCTTTTTTCTGAGCTTCGGGTTCTCCGAATTGATTCGTTTTGTTCTTTTAATCGGCATAAGTTTCTCCGTGATGTTCTATTATTCCATCCCGCTGACTCTGGTGACACTTGCGACCCTTCCTTTTCTTGCAGTGGTCGTATATAAGTTTGACAAGGCGGTACATCCAGCTTTCAGGGGAATTCGTAAATCATTTGGTAAATTGAATACGAAGGTCCAGGAAAATATCAGCGGAATCAACACGGTAAAATCACTGTCGCGTGAAGATTATGAGATTGGAAGATTCAATGATTCGAACGGCAATTATAAGGATCAATATTTATTTACATCTGAAATCTGGGCGAAGTATTTTCCGCTCATGGAGTTTCTCGGCAATTTAAGCGTCGTCCTGTTATTGGGTTACGGTGGTTTTCTTGTCATGGACGGATCGCTCCTTCCAGGAGAACTAGTCGCATTTTACAGTCTTGTCTGGTATATTATGTGGCCGATCATGAACCTTGGATTCGTGGTGAATTTATTTTCGCAATCAAAGGCATCTGGTGAAAGATTATTGGAAATTCTTGAGGCTGACGCCGAGATTGAAGAAAAGAAGGGAGCTTTGCAGATTGAAAAGCTATCCGGAGAAGTAGAATTCGATCATGTCACACTCCGCTACGGGGATGATGAAAATGCAGCTTTATATGATATTTCCTTCAAGGCAAAGCCTGGACAGACAATTGGACTGATTGGATCGACAGGATCAGGGAAAACAAGCATAACCCAGCTGATGACAAGATTCTATGAGCCGGTTTCAGGTCAGGTTCTTATTGATGGCCAGGATATCAAGGAATATTCAGTTCGCTCACTTCGAAGCAATATTGGCATTGTCCTTCAGGAATCTTTCTTGTTTTCATCATCGATTAAAGCCAATATTTCCTATGGTAACCCGGATGCGACAATGGATGAAATCATTGCAGCTGGCAAAAGGGCCCAGGCGCATAGTTTCATCATGGAACTTCCGGATCAATATGATACGATTCTTGGTGAAAGAGGCATGGGACTATCCGGAGGCCAGAAACAGAGAATCGCCATCGCGAGGGCAATTTGCGTCAATCCAAGTATTTTAATCCTGGATGATGCGACAAGTGCGGTTGATATGGAAACCGAGTTCAAGATCCAGCAAGCATTACTGGAAGTCATGAAGGGACGGACGACATTCATCATCGCACACCGCATATCCTCTCTCAAACATGCAGATGAAATTCTTGTACTCGAAAATGGATCTATTGCCGAGCGCGGGACACATGAGCAATTGATCCAGAATGGCGGAACATATCAAAAGATTTATGATATCCAGTTCAAAGACCGTCAAAAGGTGATACAAACTGGCTGATATCCTGAGTCACAATCCGTCAATCGCTAATAACCAAGAATGCAGGGGGGAAGGTTTTTGAGCAGGAAAAATAATTCTCAAGTGCTAAAAAGATTTCACTATTCTACAGACCAGATTATCGATAAGCCTTTTAACTGGAAACAGATGCTAAGGCTTTTCAGCTATATGATGCCGTATAAAAGGACACTTGTGCCGCTGTCGATTGCGATGGTATTGATCACGACAGCGGTAAGGCTTGTGATTCCGATCTTGATTGGGATCTACACACTTGACAGGGCAGTGAAAAACAAGGATGAAACGATGCTGTTTTGGCTTGTCGCTATCATCGGAGGCCTATATACCGCCTCTTATATCGCAAATATTTTCAGGATTCGCTGGATGAATCAACTGGGCCAAAATGTCATTTATGATTTGCGCAAACACTTGTTCACCCATGTGCAGAATCTTTCCCACCGATTTTTTGACCAGCGTTCGGCTGGTTCAATACTGGTAAGGATCATGAATGACATCACTTCCCTTCAGGAATTGTTCACTAATGGTGTCATCAACCTGTTGATGGATATGGTCCTCCTGATCGGGATCTTCTTTATCCTGTTCTCGCTGAGTCCACAGTTAACATTGGCAATCATGATCATCTTGCCAATTATGTTCCTGATCTCCACGAAGCTGAGAAAGAATATCAGGCGCTCATGGCAGGATGTACGAATGAAGCAATCAAAGCTGAATTCCCACTTGAATGAAAGCATTCAGGGGATAAGGGTTACACAATCATTTACGCAGGAAAATGAAAATATGGCCTTCTTTGATGGTGTAAATGATGAGACCTTCCAAAGCTGGAAGTCTGCTTCACAGAAAAATGCCATGTTCCGTCCAATGGTGGAATTGACAAATGCCCTTGGGACCGCAGTGCTGATCTGGTATGGAGCAAGCCTGATCCAAAATGATACTATCTCCATCGGTGTATTTGTTTCGTTTGCCTTTTATCTAGGGATGTTTTGGGAGCCGATATCAAGATTGGGGCAGGTGTATAACCAGCTGCTGATGGGGATGGCATCCTCGGAACGAATTTTTGAATTTCTTGATGAAAAGCCTATTGTCTCTGAAACAGATAATCCAATTGAACTGGATGACATACGTGGTGACATTAAATTTGATAAAGTAGTATTTTCTTATGACGAAAAACGGACTGCGCTAAAGGGTATCAGCCTTGAAATGCAGGCGGGCCAGACAGTGGCATTAGTGGGGCATACGGGATCAGGGAAGACGACAATAGCCAATCTGATCAGCCGGTTTTATGATCCGACATCAGGGAAGGTTTTGGTTGATGGATATGATCTGAAAGAAATTTCCATTGGCAGCCTTAGAGAACATATCAGCATCGTCTTGCAGGATACCTTCATTTTTTCGGGTACGATCTATGATAATATCCTTTTTGGCAGGCCGGATGCCACCGAAGAAGAAGTCATGGCAGCTGCTGAAGCGGTAGGGGCAGCGGATTTCATCGCCAAACTGCCGAATGGCTATAAAACAGAGGTTGAAGAACGTGGAAATATCCTTTCAGTGGGAGAACGCCAGCTCCTATCCTTCGCAAGAGCATTGCTTGCAAATCCCCGTATCCTGATCATGGATGAAGCGACTGCAAGCATCGATACGGAAACAGAAGTGAAAATCCAGAAAGCCCTCAAGACACTGTTAAAAGGCAGGACAGCAATCATCATTGCTCACCGATTGTCAACCATCAGGGAAGCGGATAATATTTTCGTGCTGGAAAATGGTTTGATCATTGAGCGGGGAAATCATGACCAGCTGATGGAGCTTCAGGGAGAATATCATGATCTTGTAAAAGCACAATTCAATATGCTGGATGCGGGATAGAAAGTCTTCTTTGTGAAGGCTTTCTTTTTTTATTTTGTAACATATTTACAAAAAGGCCGTCTATTACATAAAGATAAAAATTTAGGGGGCTATCCATTGTTGAAAAGAAACTTGCTTATGTTTATTTCGTTATTATTTTTGCTAGCTGGCTGCAGTGGGGGAGAATCTTCCAGTGAAAAAAGTGAAATGAACAATGCGGAAGACGCTAAGTCTGCCGAAACGGAAAATGTCAGCGAGGACAGGGTCAGCTTTTCAGCAAAAGGAGAACAGGACCGTGCTGCCGGGAATAAATCCGAAACAGAGAATCAAGACGGTGTATCAGAAAAGAACACTGTTGCCCAGCGGATGGTCATATTCAATGCTGAAATGGATATTACTGTGAAAAACTTTGAAAATGCGCGTAATTCACTCGAAGAGAAGGCACAAAGCTACAATGGATATATTGTTCAATCTGATTCTAACCGTTATGATGATGAACAGCAAAGCGGCATGATGACGTTCAGGATTCCACAGGAGCATTTCCACGCCTTTTTGAATGATGCACAGGGACTTTCTGTTCAGGTCAATAATCGGCGCGTGAGCGGTCAGGATGTTACAGAGGAATATGTTGACCTGGAATCACGCTTGAAATCGAAAAAAGCAGTAGAAGCCAGGCTGCTTGAATTCATGAAAGATTCCCAGAAAACTGAGGACCTGTTGAAGATTTCATCAGATTTGGCCGATGTCCAGGAAGAAATCGAACAGATCGCAGGAAGGAAGAAATTCCTCGAAAATCAGACTGCATACTCGACGGTAACAATCTCTTTACAGGAAACTCTTGTAGCTGTCCCGAAAATCGATAATGAAAATCTTAACACCTGGCAGAAAATACAGAAGCAGTTTGCAGATAACATTAATATTCTGCTTGCTGCCGGGTCAGGAATCATCGTATTTTTGGTGGGCAATCTTCCCATTATCCTGATTGTTGGAACGATTGTTGCAGCAATCATTTATTTTGTACGGAAGAAGAATAAACCTGGCCAAAATAATAATATGGATTCTAATGGGTAACAGAAGCTGACTATGCTGTGATTCCTTACAAACGAACATATACTTTTCTCCGGGCTTTTTTCGTGGATGCAGCTGAATTATATATAAAAAAACCGTTGCGGTGGTCGCAACGGTTTTTTACTATACCTCCATTATGATCGGCAGGATCATTGGGCGGCGTTTTGTCTTTTCGTATAAGAAAGGTGCAAGTGTATCAGTGATTTCATTTTTAATTTCAGACCACTGAGTAGTTTTTCTTTCCATCACTTTATTCAAGTGCTTATTAATCAAGCTTTGTGCATCATTAATCAGATCCCCGGATTCTCTCATATAGACAAATCCGCGTGAAATCAGGTCAGGGCCAGCGGCAATCTTGAATTCCTTCATATTGATGCTTACCACCACAACGACAAGACCTTCTTCTGATAGAATACGTCGGTCGCGAAGAACGATATTGCCGATGTCGCCAACTCCGCTTCCGTCAATATAAACATTGCCAGAAGGAATCTTTCCTGCTACACCGACCTCATTGTCGCCAATAGCAAGAACTTCACCATTGTCCATAATGAAACAATTTTCTTCAGGCACTCCGCAGTCGGCAGCAAGCTTGCTATGCATCTTTTGCATGCGGAATTCACCATGAATCGGCATAAAGTATTTCGGCTTAATCAGTCGCAGCATCAATTTTTGTTCTTCCTGGCCGCCATGGCCAGAAGTATGGATATCATTCAATGGTCCATGGATGACATCAGCACCAGCGCGGGACAGCATATTGATGGTCCTGTTGACGCTGATGGTATTCCCGGGGATTGGAGATGACGAGAATACGACTGTATCGCCAGGCTGAATCTGGATTTGACGGTGGGTACCGTTTGCAATACGTGATAAAGCGGCCATTGGCTCGCCCTGGCTTCCGGTACAAAGAATCGTGACCTGGTTGGCAGGCAGCCTGTTGATTTGCTGAGCATCAATGAATGTATCCTTTGGAGCTGTGATATAGCCAAGTTCTTGTCCAATCGTGATTGCTGATTCCATGCTTCGGCCGAACACGGCAACTTTTCTGCCATTTGCGACTGCAGCCTCAGTAACTTGCTGCAATCTATGTATGTTCGACGCAAAAGTAGCGAATATGACCCGTCCGTCCACCTTCCGGAAAATATCCTGAATGCTCTCACCTACACGGCGTTCAGACATTGTGAAATTTGGCACCTCAGCATTTGTACTATCAGATAGCAAGCATAGGACGCCTTCCTTGCCGATTTCAGCCATTTTTGTAATGTTGGCCGGCTCACCAACCGGGGTAAAGTCAAATTTAAAATCACCGGTGTGTACAATTTGTCCTGGAGGTGTTTTTACAACGATCCCATATGAATCGGGAATACTGTGTGTCGTCCTGAAGAACGTGACAGATGTCTTGCGGAATTTGATGATATCATCTTCCTTGATTTCAATCAGCTTGGCCTTTCGCAGCAGACCATGTTCTTCAAGCTTGTTTTTAATCAGGCCGAGTGCCAGTTTGCCTCCATAAATCGGGACATTGATTTCACGAAGCAAATAAGGGATGCCGCCGATGTGGTCTTCGTGTCCGTGAGTAATGAACAGGCCTTTGATTTTGTCCTCGTTTTTTACAAGAAAGGAATAGTCAGGAATCACATAATCAATTCCTAGCAATTCATCTTCTGGGAATTTAATGCCTGCATCAATCAAAATGATTTCATCCTGAAACTGCACGCCATACGTGTTCTTGCCGATTTCGCCTAATCCTCCGAGCGCGAAAACAGCTGTTTGGTCATTTTTTACGAATTTCATAAATTATTCGATCTCCAATACTTCAAAGTCTTCTTTTTGCTTTTCATACTCCAAATAATTACCCTCAACTGCCTCTACATATTCGATGTTATACTGGCGGTCAACAATTTTTGTCCGTACTTCTCTTTCAGAGTCAGCTTCAACATAAATAGTCTGTGTCTTTTCACGAACTGGTACTTGCTTGTTGGATTCCTGGAAGTAAACTTTAAAAATCATTATAAATCTCTCTCCTTAAATGAACTTTTCTATTTTACAGATGCCCTTCATGGAACTGATTTCACTCGCTGACAATTCCAGCTCAAGTTGCAGCATATGCAATGCCGGAATGTTTGATGGCTTTGAAATCAATTCAATCTCAGCCCTATATAGAATGACAATGTTACCATTGTTATTATCAACCGTGCGTGTTTTCCGCTATTAACCAATTTACAATAAGGAAGGAGCCCTTCGCAAGTTTGAAGGGCTCAAAAAGTTAAGCGATTGTTTTTTTACGAAGCAAATCTTTCCACTGTTTCAAAAGCTTCTTTCTGAGCTTCTTTAACATAGTGGATCATCTCCTTAATTCTTATTTTAAACTATCCTTGTCCAATGTAAAGTAAACAAGGAAAAGTTTAGCAAAGATTATTTTTCAAATTCCTATCTTTTTGTTTATATTATATGATGAAATAGCAAATTTTTTCATGGATATTGATGGAATGGCATAAATTGTCATTCGTTTGACACATTTTTAAACTGTGTTTTTCTGTACAGGTACTGTGCTATTTGGTAGACTGTCGGAATTACTTAATAAAACTAAATGGTTGGGAAAATACTTTCAATAAGAAAGAGCATCGAAGGAGAATATCATGAGCAAAATCGTATTTTTTGATATTGATGGTACACTATTGGACCATGATAAAAATCTGCCTGCCTCCGCCAAGGAAGCAATTGAAAAGCTGAAGGGAAATGGAGTATTCGTAGCAATCGCTACTGGAAGGGCTCCGTTCATGTTTGAAAATCTTAGAAAAGAGCTCGATATCGATTCTTTTGTAAGTTTCAATGGACAATACGTGGTGTTTGAAGGGGAACCAATTTATAAAAACCCTTTGAACAACCAAAAAATAGAGGAGCTTTATAGAGAGGCTGCAGACCAGGGACACCCGGTCGTATTTATGAATCATCAGACGATGAAGTCATCCGTTAAGCACCACCAATTTATCGAAACGAGCCTGGGAGGCTTGAAATTTGCCCATCCGGAGCATGATGACCGATTTTATGTTGACAGGGATTTGTTCCAAACACTTCTTTTTTGTGAAGAAGGTAAGGAGGAGTATTACCGGGAGAATTACCCGGAATTTACTTTAATCAGATGGCATCCTTATTCAGTTGATGTCCTTCCTGCAGGTGGTTCCAAGGCAGAAGGCATTAAGAAGATGATCGAACGGTTAGGTTTCAATCCGGAGGACGTCTATGCATTCGGCGATGGACTAAATGACCTTGAAATGCTGGAGGCTGTGGGAACGGGTGTCGCGATGGGCAATGCTGTGCCACAACTAAAAGAACTGGCGAATATGGTGACCCGTGATGTTGATGATGATGGCATATGGCATGGTTTGAAAAAGTTGAATTTGATCTAGAATAATAATCAGCAATCAATTCGAAAAATGCTCCACAAAAAAAAGCCGAATCTAATCAGATTCGGCTTTTACCGTTCTACCCGGACAGCATCCGGGACATCGGCAAATGGATCGTGCTTATTGATATGGTCGTAAAACATGATTCCGTTCAGGTGGTCGATTTCATGCTGGAATACAATAGCAGGAAGGCCCTTGAGACGAATCTTCACTTCGTTTCCTTCAAGGTCGATTCCTTTTACGGTAATCCTTGCATATCTTGGCACATATCCGGGGATTGCCTCATCTACTGAGAGACAGCCCTCACCAGCTGCCAGATAGGATCGTTCAACTGAATGGCTGATGACTTTTGGATTGAAAAGGGCATAGCTGACCAAGTTATCTTTCTCATCCGTCAAATGAACAGCAATCATTCTTTTTGTCACATTTATCTGCGGAGCCGCAAGACCAATTCCCGGTCGCAGTCCATGTTTTTGTGCGATCTCAGGGTCCTGGCTGTTTATCACGTATTCAATCAGGTTTTGGAGTATTTCTTTATCTTCCTGTGAAGGAGGCATGGGAACTTCTTCCGCAACTTTTCGGAGCGCAGGATGTCCATCACGGACGATATCATCCATCGTCAACATATATTTCACCTCTAGTATGTAATAATGTTAAGTCTAACAAATGTATTACGAAAAGTTAACTAGAAAACATGAAAAGAGAGAGGGACATAAATCCCTTCTCCCTTTACTCTTCACAATTAAAATCTCCAGCAGGCGCATCCAACGATGATCAAAAGGATAAACAACACGACAATCAAAGCGAAGCCGCCGCGATAACCTACTCCCGCAACAGGATATCCACCACATCCATATCCGTATCCGTACATATGGAAACCTCCTCTTTTGTATGATTCGCCCGCAATTCGGGTCGATTGCTATAGCCTATGCAAAAGAAATTAGATGGTATAGGCTCAAGCCCAAAGCATAAAGAGCATTATGGTTGAATATATTTAGGGAAAGGACAAGCTTTTCCACTTCGATTATGGATAAAAAACTGCAGAATTTCATTTCTATTGTCAAATCTCGCCGCAATCGCTATAGTAAAATTGGTATCTATGAGGAGGTTATTATGTTGTCCATATTCAAAAAAATAAGTTTAGCTATTATCATGATGGCTGGAGTTTTTAGTCTGGCTGGGTGTTTGGACAAGCAATCACCTGAGGAAAAGATGTTCGAGGAGCTTGAAAAAGTTGTTTCAATTGAAAAAACATTTGAGGATCAGCAGGATCCACTTGTAGAGCTGGAAAAGAAGGAAAAGGAAATATATGAAAAGATCATTTCGCTTGGCATGAAGGAATATGACCAAATTGTAAAGCTGGCTGATGAGGCTTTGGCTAACGCCGACAAACGAGCTGAACATATAGATAAAGAAAAAGAAAGTATTGACGAATCACGAAAAGAATTCAAAAACATCGACCAAATTATTGAAGAGATCGAGGATTCCGGCCTAAAGAAGCAGGCAAATGAATTGAAGGCCACGATGAATGAACGATATGAAATACATGATGACCTGTACAAAAATTATAAACAAGGTCTCCAATATGACAAAAAACTTTATGAAATGCTGAAGGATAAGGAGTTAAGCTTTGATAACCTGGAAGAGCAAATCAATAAACTAAATGAGATATATGAGACAGTACTGAAGGATAACCAGGAATTCAATGATAAAACGGACCAGTATAATAAAGAAAAACTGGCTTTTTATAAAAAAGCCGGAATAGAAGTAAGCCCGGAAAAGGAAGAATAGGAATAGATCTAAAGCCGCTTTAACTCAAAAGCGGTTTTTTTGTGGCTTTTAAAAACAATTATCCATAAAAGCCCATCCCAACCCCAACTGGCCACGCCAAACCGCGGCCGACACCTAATGTGCTCATTTTTGTTAAAAGTCTAGTGTTTAACATTAATACAGTTTGAATTAAAAGTAATTTATTATAGTACAGTATTAATCGAATAGTAATACAGTTGCTTTTTTAGGATAATAACATAACGATGATGATTAAAATTAAAAAAGATAAAACATAGTATTTGACGGAGTTATTTTCGTGATGTAAACTAAAAAACGAATGAGCGAATTGTATTACTCTGTTTATGAATTTTACTAATACAGGATTCAGGATGCTGGAATGGGGAAATATAAGTTTTTTTATTGTGCATCTGTGGAAAACTATAGAATGGTGTGTCCACATGCGGCTTCAGCCAAAGATGCTTGAGTTTCCTGTGTTCTGCCATAAATAAGACGATCAATCAGCTCAAGATGTATTTTGAGAACCCGGGGAAATTAATCCTGATATTGGGTAACCTATTTTTGTATATTTAATAAAATTTATGAGTTAGAAAGGAAGAGGTGGCTCTGATGGCATCTAAAACGAAAAACAACACTCTTGATGCAAAGAAGCAGCTCGAAAAGATCGAAAGCCAATTTGAAATGTTCCAGATTTTAAATGAAGAGGGTGAAGTCGTTAATGAAGCGGCAATGCCTGAACTTTCGGACGAGCAATTACAAGAATTGATGAAGCGTATGGTTTACACAAGGATTTTGGACCAGCGTTCAATTTCATTGAACCGCCAGGGACGTCTTGGTTTCTACGCTCCTACAGCAGGGCAGGAAGCTTCCCAGCTTGCATCCCAATTCGCACTTGAAAAAGAAGACTTTATTCTTCCAGGATACCGTGATGTACCACAAATGATTTGGCATGGTCTTCCGCTTACACAGGCATTCTTGTTCTCTCGCGGACACTTCAAGGGCAATCAGATCCCTGAAGGTGTAAATGTCATTTCACCACAAATCATCATTGGTGCTCAATATATCCAGGCTGCAGGTGTGGCGCTGGGAATGAAAAAACGCGGAGCTCAAGCAGTCGCTGTGACTTACACAGGCGATGGCGGTTCTTCCCAAGGTGACTTCTACGAAGGAATCAACTTTGCGGGGGCATATAAAGCGCCGGCAATTTTCTTCGTACAAAATAACCGATTCGCGATTTCTACTCCTGTAGAAAAGCAGACTGCTGCACAGACAATTGCTCAAAAAGCTGTAGCTGCAGGTATTCCTGGTATCCAGGTAGATGGAATGGACCCGCTTGCGGTTTATGCTGTAACTCTTGAAGCACGTCAGCGCGCAGTAAACGGAGAAGGACCAACATTGATTGAAACAATGACTTACCGTTATGGTCCTCATACAATGGCTGGTGATGACCCAACTCGTTACCGTACATCGGATTTGGATAATGAATGGGAAAAGAAGGATCCATTAGTTCGTTTCCGTAAGTTCCTCGAGAAGAAGAATCTTTGGACTGAAGAGATGGAAAACGAAACAATCGAAAGAGCAAAAGAAGAAATCAAAAACGCTATCAAAGAAGCGGATGATACTCCTAAGCAGAAAGTCACAGACTTGATGGAGATCATGTATGAAGAAATGCCAGACCACTTAAAAGAACAATATGAAATATACAAAGAGAAGGAGTCGAAGTAAGCCATGGCTCAAATGACAATGATTCAAGCAATTACAGACGCTCTTCGCGTAGAACTGAAAAATGATCCCAACGTCCTTGTATTCGGGGAAGACGTTGGCGTAAACGGCGGTGTATTCCGTGCGACAGAAGGCCTGCAAAAAGAGTTTGGGGAAGATCGCGTATTTGATACGCCGCTTGCAGAATCCGGTATTGGCGGACTGGCAATCGGTCTTGCTTTGCAGGGGTACCGTCCTGTCCCGGAAATCCAGTTCTTCGGATTCGTGTTCGAAGTAATGGATTCAATCGCTGGTCAAATGGCTCGTATGCGTTACCGTTCAGGCGGACGCTACAGCTCACCAGTTACCATCCGTTCACCATTCGGCGGAGGCGTACATACACCAGAGATGCACGCTGACAGCCTGGAGGGAATGGTTGCACAACAGCCTGGTTTGAAGGTTGTTATTCCTTCAACTCCATATGATGCAAAAGGTTTGCTGATTTCAGCAATCCGCGATAATGATCCAGTCATTTTCCTTGAGCACATGAAGCTCTATCGCTCATTCCGTCAGGAAGTTCCTGAAGAAGAGTACACAATCCCTCTTGGAAAAGCGGATGTTAAGCGTGAAGGTACAGACCTTTCCATCATCACTTATGGTGCAATGGTCCATGAATCACTGAAAGCTGCAGAAGAACTTGAAAAAGAAGGCCATTCTGTAGAAGTAATCGACTTAAGGACTGTAATGCCTTTCGATATTGAAACAATCATTGCTTCTGTTGAAAAAACAGGAAGAGCGATCGTTGTCCAGGAAGCACAAAAACAGGCTGGAATGGCTGGACAAATTGTTGCGGAAATCAATGACCGCGCTATCCTTAGCCTTGAAGCTCCAGTCTTAAGAGTGGCTGCACCTGATACAGTATTCCCATTCTCTCAGGCAGAAACAGTATGGCTGCCTAACTATAAGGATGTAATCGAAACAGCTAAGAAAGTACTTGAATTCTAAAAAAGCAAACACGATCGATAAAACATAGGAGGGTGAATTCCATTGGCATTCAAATTTAAGCTGCCAGATATCGGCGAAGGTATTCACGAAGGTGAAATCGTCAAATGGTTCGTAAAACCTGGCGATAAAGTTCAGGAAGACGATGTACTTTGCGAAGTACAAAATGATAAAGCAGTAGTAGAAATTCCTTCCCCTGTCGCTGGTACAGTCGAAGAAGTTTTAGTTGAAGAAGGAACTGTTGCAACAGTTGGACAGGTTCTCGTAACATTTGATGCTCCAGGGTATGAAGACCTTAAGTTCAAAGGTGAAGAAGAAGAAGATGCTCCGGCTGAGAAAACAGAAGCACAGGTTCAATCTACTATGGAGGCTGGGCAAAAAATTGAAAAAGAAGCAACAGAAGCCCCTGCTCCTGCAGGCGAAACCGGTGCGGGCGCAGCAGCTGCACCACAGGCAGAAGTTGATCCTAACCGCCGCATCGTAGCAATGCCATCTGTTCGTAAATATGCACGTGAAAAAGGCGTTGATATTCGCCAGGTTGCTGGATCAGGCAAAAATGGCCGCATCCAGAAAAACGATGTTGACAGCTTCTTAAGCGGCGGAGCACCAGCAGCAGCTGCACCAAAGGCTGACCAAGCACAGGCGCCAGAAGCTGAAGCAGCAGCTCCTAAGGCAGCAGCTCAGGCTATCCCAGAGGGACAATATCCTGAGACTCGTGAGAAGATGAGCGGCATCAGAAAAGCGATTGCAAAGGCAATGGTTAATTCTAAGCATACAGCTCCACACGTTACACTAATGGACGAAGTAGATGTAACAAAGCTTGTTGCACACCGCAAGAAGTTCAAAGAAGTGGCTGCTGAAAAAGGAATTAAGCTTACGTTCCTTCCTTATGTGGTAAAAGCTTTAACAAGTGCACTTCGTGAATACCCAGCATTGAACACATCATTAGATGATGCAACAAGCGAAATCATTCACAAGCACTATTACAATATCGGTATTGCTGCTGATACTGACAAAGGCTTGCTAGTTCCGGTCGTTAAAGATGCTGACCGTAAGTCTGTATTCTCAATCTCTAATGAGATCAACGAACTTGCAGGAAAAGCACGTGACGGAAAATTGGCTCCAGATGAAATGAAAGGTGCATCTTGCACAATCACAAACATCGGTTCTGCTGGCGGACAATGGTTCACTCCGGTTATCAACCATCCGGAAGTTGCAATCCTTGGAATTGGCCGCATCGCAGAAAAGCCTGTAGTAAAAGATGGTGAGATCGTTGCTGCTCCAGTACTTGCACTATCTCTAAGCTTCGATCACCGTATGATTGACGGAGCTACTGCACAGCACGCATTGAACCATATCAAGCGCCTGTTGAACGATCCAGAACTATTGTTAATGGAGGGGTAATAAATGGTAGTAGGAGATTTTCCAATCGAAACTGATACTCTTGTCATCGGTGCCGGCCCTGGCGGATATGTGGCAGCCATTCGCGCTGCCCAGCTGGGCCAAAAAGTAACAATCGTAGAAAAGGCGGTTCTTGGCGGTGTCTGCCTGAACGTCGGATGTATTCCATCTAAAGCTTTGATTTCGGCTGGTCACAGATACGAAAATGCAAAACACTCAGAAGACATGGGCGTTAAAGCAGAAAACGTTACGCTTGACTTTTCAAAAGTACAAGAGTTCAAAACAGGAGTAGTCAAGAAATTGACTGGCGGCGTTGAAGGATTGTTAAAAGGCAATAAAATCGATATTGTTAAAGGCGAAGCGTACTTCGTGGATGCCAATACAATTCGTGTGATGGATGAAAATTCAGCCCAGACATATACTTTCAAGAACGCTATCCTTGCTACTGGATCCCGCCCAATTGAGATCCCGGCTTTCAAATTCTCTAAGCGTGTGCTTGATTCTACTGGTGCATTGAATCTTCAGGAGCTTCCTGAGAGCATTGTTGTCATCGGCGGAGGCTATATCGGCACAGAGCTTGGCGGTGCATATGCAAGCTTCGGCACGAAGGTGACAATCCTAGAAGGTGCTGACGAAATCTTGAATGGTTTCGAAAAGCAAATGTCTTCACTTGTGAAAAAGAACCTTAAGAAAAAGGGCGCAGAAGTGATTACGAAGGCCCTTGCCAAGGGTGTTGAAGAAAGTGAAACTGGCGTAACTGTAACCTATGAAGTAAAAGGTGAAGAGCAAAAAGTAGAAGCAGACTACGTATTTGTCATGGTAGGCAGAAAGCCAAACACTGACGAACTTGGCCTTGAGCAAGTAGGAATTGAAATGACTGATCGTGGTGTGATCAAAATCGACAAGCAATGCCGCACAAATGTCAGCAACATTTACGCAATTGGCGACATTGTTGAAGGACCGCCACTGGCTCATAAGGCATCTTACGAAGGTAAGATTGCTGCTGAGGCAATCGCTGGACACCCTTCAGAAATCGATTACCTGGCAATCCCTGCTGTCGTATTCTCTGACCCAGAATTAGCTTCTGTAGGTTATTCTGAAAAAGAAGCAAAGGATGCGGGCATCGATATTAAAGCAGCGAAATTCCCATTTGCTGCAAACGGCCGTGCACTTTCACTTAATCAGACTGACGGCTTCCTGAAGCTGATCACTCGTAAGGAAGATGATATCGTCATCGGTGCGCAAATTGCAGGCCCTAATGCTTCTGATATGATTGCAGAACTTGGTCTGGCAATAGAAGCAGGAATGACTGCTGAAGATCTGGCAATGACCATCCACGCTCACCCAACATTAGGTGAAATTACGATGGAAGCAGCAGAAGTTGCGCTTGGAAATCCAATTCATATCATAAAATAAAATCAAATAAAAAAATCCTTTCCATTCTGGGAAGGATTTTTTTTATTCATGATTCAAAACAGCAGAGATCGGCTCAATAATCTGTTCTTTAGTGGCACTTCCATTTACATTCGCGAGCACCTGGTCACGGTGGACAATCAGGATGGCCGGGAACTTTTTCTCTTTAAGAAGATCATGGTATTGATTAGCCTTTGCAGCTGGAATGACAACAATGTTATCAAATTCTGCGGGATATTCCTTCTTTAACTCTATGATTGCATCATAGTAGGATGATTCTTGCTTGTAATTCTCTTCATCAGAAAAAAAGACAACCTGTTTTATGTCTTCATTCAGCACCAGTTTGTCTGAATTGTTGACCGGATTGCATGAAGCCGTCAGAAAAAGGAACGTAGTGACAAAAACAAAAGATAAGCTTTTCATTTATCTTTGCCTCACTTTTTTAGATTATGTTTCCTCTGGATAACTAGTTGTCCATATTCTATCACAGCAATTTCCAAAAGAATGGAATGTTATTGAAATGTTACATAATTGAAAAATATCCTTCCATCCAGTACATATACTAGTAAAAAAGATCAGATGTTTAGCAGTTTGCTGGTCGGGAAAGATAAACTAGACATGGTGGTGGAGGGTTTGAAGGTGTATACTGTTTTACTGCTTCAATCACTCATATGGAGTGGATATACCTTAACGGAATGGCTATCCAAACACGATCATCCGATTTATAATGGTATTATGTTCATTGTGTTTTTTTATCTGGCAATAATAATCGGAAATTATATAATGAAATCGGCAAGGAAAACATTTTTGATTACCATTCTAAGTCTTGCCCTTTATGTGTCTTTTCATTTAACAATGTCTCTCATTATATAATATGGGAAACCATCCCAGGGAATCGCCATTAATTCATCAGCATTGTCAGCAAGATACACAGCAGGAGGGGAAAGGGTTGAATAGAACAATATCATATATGCTCACTGCTTCGTTATTGCTAGCCGGCTGCAGTGCGGCAGGGGATGCTCAAAAACCAAAAGAGACAGATGAAGTGAAGAATGAAAAAGTCGATACGGAAGAAAAAGCAGCTGAGAAAACAACGGAAAATAAAAATGAAGAGCAGGTAGAAGAAACGTCAGAAGAAGATGTTCAAGAGAGTGTGGAAGTGGAACAAAGCACACCACAGTATCGAATGAAAACTGATTTTTCGATTGAAAATATTGAAAATCCCGATGAAAAAATTGTTTTGCTGACGATCGATGATGCGCCGGA
Organism: Cytobacillus oceanisediminis 2691; assembly: GCF_007678455.1. Taxonomy (GTDB): domain Bacteria; phylum Bacillota; class Bacilli; order Bacillales; family Cytobacillaceae; genus Mesobacillus; species Mesobacillus oceanisediminis_A. The sequence goes on from NZ_VEEP01000001.1 coordinate 465,781, forward strand.
TAAAAATGCTCTTGAGATGGCGAAAACCTTGAAGTCGTTAAATGTTAATGCGATCTTTTTTGTGAATGGGCATTTTCTTGATACTCCAGAAGAAGGGGAAGTGTTGAAGGAGATTCACAAGATGGGTTTTGTGATTGGCAATCATACATATAACCACAAATCATTGAAGGATTTATCGATGGAACAACAAAGAAAAGAAATTGTAGGTCTTAACGATCGAGTGGAAGAACTGATAGGCGAAAGGCCGCATTTTTTCAGGGCGCCATTTGGGATGAATACAGATTTCAGCAAACAGCTAGCTGCTGACGAAAAGATGCTGGTCATGAACTGGACTTATGGTTACGATTGGGAGCAAGACTATCAATCCAAGGACGCCCTGGCTGATATTATGATCAATACTCCATTTTTGAGGAATGGTGCCAATTTGCTCATGCATGACAGGAAATGGACAAGCGAGGCATTGAGGGATATCGTGAGGGGACTGCAAGATAAAGGTTATAATATTGTAGATCCCTCACAAATAGAAACGCCAGCAAATAGCGAAACGGCTGCTAATTAGCAGCCGTTTCGTTTTTAGAGGGAGGGTATTATTTGCGAGGGTAGAAGTACATGATTCTCCCATTGAATAAGTGCAGTTCGCCCTGCAATTTTTTCCCGATGAATTTGCTGAATTCGTTTGCTTTTCCCTTATCGCCAGCAGTTGCAGTGGGAGGAAGGGTGATTTGTATGTATGATTGTTCGCGCTCAGAGCCGTCCTCATTGACAACGCTTTCTTTGTCGATACCAATTAAAATTGCATTGTAACGGTCCTGGGATGATTGCAGGTAAAACCATGTACCTTTACCATCTTCTTTTTCCTTCAATTCATATGGAAACGCCGAGTTTTCATAATTCCAGGCTACCTGGTCGCCTGTCTTTGAGGTGATTTCTTTGTAATAATTAAATAAATCTTTAAGTTCTTCGGTGGAAATGGCTTGCTGAGATGATGATGGAACAAGTTTTATATAAGCATTACTAGACATCGTCCAATCCCCTTTTCCTATCTATTCCTTCCCATTTTATCACTCCTGAAAAAGTGTGCCAATAGAATAAAAGCTTTTTAACTTTACTTGCACTTGCCTTTTTGTCAAAATAGAATTATAATAATATTCTAAATATTTAATTTTAAGGAGGAGGCTTATGGAACTATTCGAAAAGCTTTATGACGAGCACGAAAAGGTTCATGTCAGGTTTGTGGGGTTCACCACGTATGACACCCGTTATGACTTTGGGATCGTGTATACCAATATGTTTTTCGGAAAACCGCTTGTAGTCTGCATGCAGACAGGACGTTCAGCACTCCTCGACCCAAAGGACATAGAAGACATAGATTTTTTACAGAAAGCATTCCATATTACAGAAGTCCGGCAGGCTGAGGACCTAGCGCTTTTTTTTAATGAAGAATTGCCAACAGCCCCATTCCAGACTCAATATGAATAAGATTATGAAGAGAACAGGCCTGCTGCAGGTCTGTTTTAATTTTTGGGAAACTTTTTTAGATTGACCTTTTCATATTTACTTCATGCTAACGTCCTGTCTCGGTAATTATAAGCCTTTGTAATCGCTTGTAGTCAAAAGTGTCATACTAATAGAAGTTAATACATATAATTTGTTTGAGTATTACATAAATTGCCTTTGAAAAAATAAAAGTGTTATACAATTTAGGCTTGAAATCTTAATAGTGTTATATTATTATATAAGCAGAAGATGTTAAAGCGCTTTCACAATTCAAAATGAAAAGGGGTTTGAAAAGATGGGCACAATCGTTTGTCAAACTTGCAATTCTACAATTGACCATTTCGAAGATGAGAAAGTAACGGTGTTATATTCAAAAAAATGCAATTGCTGCGACCATGAAGGTGCAGAGGAAAGATAAGAATAGACAAAAGGGCATGCGCACTGCATGCCCTTCTTTTTTATCTGATCGCTTTGTGTTCCTTGATCACTCGGAATGATTTAAGTTCATCATCCTCAGGTCCTTGTACAGGAAGGCCAGCTTCCATATTGGTCTTGATATAAACAAGGTTTTCTTTGGTGATGATTTCGCCTGGGATGAAAATCGGTATTCCTGGAGGATATACCATCACGAATTCGGCAATGATTCGTCCTTCTGATTCCTCGACAGGAACAACCTCTGTATCAGCGTAAAAAGCATCTCTAGGTGTCAAAGCCAATAGTGGAATATCAGGCAGCATAACCTCGGCATGGACTTTTTCAGCTAGATGATGGAATTCCTTAGAGAGCTCACCCAATGCCTTTACAAGAATATCAGCTTCTTTCTGGGTGTCACCAGGCGTGATAATGCACAGGATATTATACAAGTCTGAGAGTTCAACTTCGATATTGTATTTTTCGCGAAGCCATTTTTCGACCTCGTATCCTGTGATATTCAGATCTTTGATGCTGATGAGAACTTTCGTTGGATCAAAATCATATGTCGCGTTTGTACCAAGCAGGTCTTCACCAGGACAGTAAAGATGTTCGATTTCGTTTACCTGCCTGCGAATCCATTGAGCCAATTTGATTGTCCTGTCAATAATGTCCATTCCTTCGGTAGCAAGCCTTCTCCGCGCCGTATCTAATGATGCAAGCAGCAAATAGGAAGTAGAGGTGGTCGTCAGCATGCTGATGATTGATTGGACACGCTTTGCTGAAACCAGGCCTTCCTTAACATTCAGGATAGAGCTTTGGGTCATCGAACCGCCAAGCTTGTGCACGCTGGTTGCAGCCATATCGGCACCTGCCTGCATGGCGGATAGCGGGAGATCCTCATGGAAATGAATGTGGACACCATGCGCTTCATCCACAAGTACGGGAACATCATATGAATGAGCAATCTCCACAATCTTCTTTAAATCGGCAGCAAAGCCGAAGTATGTTGGATTAATTACCAGCAAGCCTTTTGCATCTGGATGCTGCTCTAGAGCCTTTTCAACAGAGTCAGTTGAAATACCGTGAGAAATACCCAATTTTTTATCGATCTCTGGATGGATGAAAATTGGAATGGCACCGGAAAAAACGATGGCGGACATGATTGATTTGTGCACGTTCCGCGGAACGATGATTTTATCTCCAGGTCCGCATACAGTCATGATCATGGTCATGATTGCGCCGCTTGTCCCCTGTACTGAAAAGAAAGTATGGTCCGCGCCGAAAGCTTCAGCTGCCAGCTCCTGTGCCTGCTTGATGATCCCTTTTGGTGAATGAAGATCGTCAAGGGGGCCGATATTGATCAAGTCAATCGACAAGGCATTATCGCCGATGAATTCGCGGAACTCAGGGTCAATCCCGCTGCCTTTTTTATGTCCAGGTATATGAAACTGGATCGGATTCTTTTCTGCGTGCTTCAACAGGCTAGTAAATAGTGGTGTTTCGTATTGTGACAATGGATGATCACACCTCTTTATTGTATTGGATTTCCTTTTTATAGGTTATGATTATTGATCAGCTTTTAAAAAAATAAAACACATGCATTATAGCACTAATCAAGGTGTTTGCAAAGAATTTCAAAATACAAGGAATACGGTAATCTTGCTTAAAGAAAACAGGAAATCTGCCTCCTATAATAGAAGTAGTAATGAAACAAGCATATGAAGGAGAGGGAATATGAACTGGAATACTGAAGTAACGAACCTATTAGGAATACAATACCCGATTATCCAGGGAGGACTCGCTTATCTTGCTTATTCTGAGCTTGCTGCGGCGGTATCGAATGCAGGAGGATTGGGGCAGATCACTGCCATGTCACTTCCTGACCCTGATGCACTGAGAAATGAGATACATAAAGTCAGGGAACTCACTGACAGGCCATTTGGGGTCAATTTTGCCATCGGACAGCATGGAAGGCCATTCTCACATTTCCTGGATGTAGCCATCGATGAACGTGTACCAGTTATCTCAATGACAGGGGGCAACCCGGCACCAATTTTTGAACAATTAAAAGGGACCGACAGTAAAAAGCTCGTCCTGGTTGCAGCCAAAAGGCAAGCACAGAAAGCAGAGGAACTCGGTGCTGATGCAGTCATGGTAGTCGGTCAGGAAGGCGGCGGGCATCTTGGGAAGAGCGACATTGGGACGATGGTGCTGATTCCATCTGTAGTCGATGCCGTCAGCATCCCGGTTATTGCCTCAGGGGGAATTGGTGATGGAAGAGGTTTGATGGCTGCATTAAGCCTGGGCGCGCAGGGGATTGAAATGGGAACCCGCTTCATTGCAACAAAAGAATGTGTCCATGCGAACGAGCTGTACAAACAAAAACTGATTGAAGGAACAGAGAATGACACGGCTGTGATAAAAAGAACACTGGGCATGCCAGCAAGGGCGATTGCCAATCCATTGACAGAAAAGATTCTGGAAATAGAGAAGCAAGGCGGAGGATATGAGGCCCTGAAGGAGCTGATCAGCGGAACAGCAAACCGGAAATATATTTATGAAGGAGACCAGGAAAACGGTTTTGGCTGGGCAGGCCAGGTAATGGGATTGATCAAAGATTCCCCAACAGTCGCTGAGCTTTTTGAAAGGATCATTAAAGAAGCTGAAGCAATCAGAACATCTTGGGGAAGATGAAGTTCCGCGATGCTTGCGCTCACTGATAAATAAAGGTACAATCGATTAACATAATAAGGGTGCAAAGGGAAGTTTTCCTGCGCACAGCAAAAAAAGCAGGTGAGCACAGATGGAATACCAATATCCAATTGACTACAGATGGTCGACCGATGAAATTGTCGATGTCATCCATTTTTACGAGTGCATTGAAAAAGCTCATGAAAAAGGGATTGATCGCGACACTCTGCTTCAGGCTTATAGACGCTTTAAAGAGATTGTTCCGGGAAAAGCTGAGGAAAAGACACTCTTCAATGAATTTGAAGAAGTAAGCGGGTATGTTTCTTACCAGGCAGTAAAAGAAATCAAACAAACAGGGACCGGCGAAAAGATTAAAGTCGCTCCGAAAAAGACTAAAAGATAAACTGTTGAAATCCAAGAAAGAGCCCAAGTAAAAATGGGCTCTTTCTTATTGTCCAGCTCCGGCTCCTAATTCCTCGAGACGCTTGTCTAGTGGCACCTCCTAGAAACTCCGAAACTTCAACTCCGCCGGCAGAAGAAAAAAGCGCTTCTTTGTCGGAGTCTCCAGTTTCTGCGTTTCTGGACAGTCGGCTATACTTTTCGGTTTCGGTGCTGCCAATGAAGTCAAAGAACGACTTCACTGTCAGGCCCTCCAGCGCTTGTCGGAATAGGGCAGTCGCCTACGCATTTCATGGTTTAAGCCATTTTATATAGGGGTAATGTTTCTTTAAATACAAACTCTATTTTCGAAAGCATTTCTTCACCGCTAATCTTGACGGCTTCCTCGCGAGGAATGTTCAATCCGCAAAGGATTTCAGCTTTTTTAACAGTTTGGAGACGCTTGAACATCGACAGAAGATCTTCTTTGGAAAGCTCACCATGCATAGTGGCTTCTGGCTTCATATGATCGCCTGACCAAAAGAAGTTTTTGGGAGTACGGGCAAAAATTGAATCAAGATCCTTTTCAAGTTTATTCCCGATTGATTCCTTTTCAGGTGCTTCGTAAATTACGGCGAACCAGATGAAGACGTGAGTTTCCCAGAGGCCAATCTGGAAATGTGGCAGCATTTTATATCCTCTTGGATTGCTGGCAAAAGCGACCCAAGTATCCTTAGGTGGGTTCTTCATTCTCCTTGCATGTTTGGCGACATGATAATGCATTTCCTCACCGGCAATATTTGAAAGCGTTGGGGCGAAGTGATGGCCCAGTTGTTCCAGCTTGGGGCGGATCTGGGATTTTAAGGCCTCCATTCGTTCATCGAGACCGTCAATTTTAAAAACATCGAAATCTGCTTTTTCGAATCCTTGAAATGACAATATAAAAACCTCCTAGTACTTTGTCAAATATTGTAGCAAAAGCTTATGGAAAATAGAAGCGGCAGGCCTTTTCGGAGACCTGGGTAAACGCACATATTTGTACCACAGGCAGTTGGAACTTCATACAATGGATAAAAAATAGAATTTAATAGAGGAGTGTAAATAAATGAAACAACTTATAAATTCAACGAGAAAGAAAAATGGCGAACTGCAGAGAACGGCTGTACTGCGATTGGAAATGGATTATGAATTAGCCACCCTTTTCGATGCAATGACTGACTCAGATAAACCGAAAATGAAAGAATGCAAACAGAAGCTTGAAAGAATCCGACAGGAACTATTACGTTTAAAGGCTTTGTAAGCAGGAAACGTAAATTGAAAGAAGAAGTCGGCCAATGCTTAAACAAACGGAATACTGCGGCAATCAAGACCCATGACGAACTCCTGTAATGCAGATGGAGTTCGTTTCTTATGTTTCCGAACATCGTTCCGAGTCTTGCATGTTATCCACTTGACAAGGGAAATCCTAATACTTGATGGGAATGAAGGAAATCCGATAAGCTAAGGTAGATTCCTCAAATAGTAAAAAATATTGGAACGGGGGAAAACTGAATGAACTATAACCTGAAAGAAATGGATACATATGCGAAAAAATGGGTGAAAGAGGCCGGAGAGAATATCAGGGCTTCGTTCCCAAACACATTGAATGTGACCTCGAAATCCAATCCGAATGATCTTGTTACGGATATAGACCAAGCGACAGAGCAATATTTCATAAAAAAAATCAAAGGGACGTACCCTGACCATAAAATCATGGGTGAAGAAGGCTATGGGGATGAAGTAACCGGACTATCAGGAGTAGTATGGATTATAGACCCAATTGATGGAACGATGAATTTTGTCCATCAGCAGCGGAACTTCGCGATCTCCATAGGGATTTATATTGATGGTGAAGGAATGATCGGTCTCATTTATGATGTCGTACATGATGAACTGTACCATTGCATAAAGGGCAATGGAGTATATTTAAACGAAAAGTCGATTCCTAAACTTACGGAAGCGAAGGTCAGTGAATCAATCATCGCCCTTAATGCTACCTGGGTCGCTCCAAATAAGCGGATCGACCATCAATTGCTGATTCCTCTCGTTAAAGATGTAAGAGGAACACGGTCTTATGGTTCAGCGGCAATGGAAATGGTCTATGTCGCTACCGGCAGGATCGACGCTTATATGACACCAAGGCTGGCACCATGGGATATTGCAGCGGGAATCATCATGATCAAGGAGCTTGGCGGAGAGGCGACGGATCTCAGGGGAAAAGAATTTGATATGCTGAAGCAGAACTCCTTGTTTGTTTCGAAACCTGGCCTGCATGGTGATATTTTACGAAACTATCTTAAGGATGGAAAATGGTGAACCTCGCCTGGCGTCCATTTTTAAGTTCAGATTCAGGCTTTTTACAGGAACTTGCGGAATCGAGCCGGAAATGGATGGAAAATGAATTGAAAGATCTGGATCTGCCTGGCTACCTGAAGCAATATGAGAGGCTGTCTGGTGAATGGAGAGTCTGGGAAAAAGGGGGCATACCTGTTTCTGTTACCTACCATCTGGAATATGCTCCTTCCAATCAAAAGCCATGGCTGGGTACGATCCTGGTAAAAGCAGATGAACGGCGGAGAGGAATTGCTTCGTCCATCATGGACAGGCTTTCAGCTAAATTTAAGGCAAGCGGGCACAAGGCTCTGTTTGCCGCTGTTCCAATTGATGAATATGAATGGTCCAACTTTTTGACGGATTGCGGTTTTGAACAATTCAAAACAGAAGAAAATGAGGGCGAGACCTTTTTGATCATGGTCCGCCCTCTTGGATGACCGGCTGGAAATTCCAGCCGGTTTTATTTTTCAAATTAAAGCTCTCCTGCTTCTCTCATCTTCTTTTTTTTCTTAAAACCGAATCCCATAACAAACACAAGGGCGATGATACATGCGATAGCGCCGGCAGCACTTCGTTCACCGATGGCGATACCGATGCCGATCATGCATGAAGCGGCTGCAAATGCGAAAAATAATAATGGCCATTTTATCTGCTTCAAGTTGATTCCTCCCATTCGACATTTGGTGAAAATAATAATATATTTAATTGTACATTAAAATGCTTTTAGGTTTCTACTCTAATTGTGTTATAATATGTAAGTTGTGTAAAAAGCCAAAAGATAAATTACGATATTAAAGGCAGGGTGACTTTTTTGAAATTAAGAGAAGATATTAGAAATATAGCGATCATTGCCCACGTTGACCACGGTAAAACGACTTTGGTTGACCAGCTTCTGAAGCAATCAGGCACATTCCGTATCAATGAACATGTGGAAGAGCGCGCAATGGATTCAAACGATTTGGAAAGAGAACGAGGAATTACAATCCTCGCGAAAAATACAGCTATTTCTTATAAAGATACACGAATTAATATTCTTGATACTCCAGGCCATGCTGACTTTGGCGGCGAGGTTGAGCGTATCATGAAAATGGTTGACGGCGTATTGCTGGTTGTAGATGCTTATGAAGGCTGCATGCCGCAAACACGCTTTGTTTTAAAGAAGGCTCTTGAACAGCATTTAACACCAATCGTTGTGGTTAATAAGATTGACCGCGACTTTGCTCGCCCTTCTGAGGTTGTTGATGAAGTCCTTGACTTATTCATCGAACTTGGTGCAGATGAAGATCAGCTTGAGTTCCCTGTTGTATACGCATCTGGTATCAACGGAACTGCAAGCTTGGATCCAGAAAAACAGGATGAAAACATGCAGGTATTGTACGAGTCAATCATTGACCATATTCCTGCACCAATTGATAACCGTGAAGAGCCTCTTCAATTCCAGGTTGCTCTTCTTGACTATAATGATTATGTTGGCAGAATCGGAATCGGCCGTGTATTCCGTGGAACAATGAAGGTTGGCCAGCAGGTAGCATTAATGAAGCTTGACGGTTCAGTAAAACAATTCAGGGTAACAAAGATCTTTGGATTCTTCGGACTGAAGCGCCAGGAAATCCAGGAAGCATATGCGGGTGACCTAATTGCTTTATCTGGTATGGAAGACATCAATGTCGGTGAAACTGTATGTCCATTCGATAACCAGGATCCGCTGCCGGTTTTACGTATTGATGAGCCGACACTTCAAATGACATTCCTGGTCAACAACAGCCCATTCGCAGGCCGTGAGGGTAAATACCTGACTGCGAGGAAAATCGAAGAAAGACTTCGTGCACAGCTTCAAACTGACGTAAGTCTAAGAGTAGACAATACTGATTCACCAGATGCCTGGATCGTTTCAGGCCGTGGGGAACTCCACTTGTCTATTTTGATCGAAAACATGCGCCGCGAAGGCTATGAGCTTCAAGTTTCTAAACCTGAAGTTATTGTAAGTGAAATTGATGGAGTAAGATGTGAACCGGTTGAACGCGTTCAAATCGATGTTCCTGAAGAACATACTGGTTCAATCATGGAATCTATCGGTGCTCGTAAAGGCGAAATGCTCGATATGATTAACAATGGAAGCGGCCAGGTTCGATTGATCTTCAACGTACCAGCACGCGGACTTATCGGATATACAACAGAATTTTTAACATTGACTCGCGGGTATGGTATCATTAACCATACATTCGACAGCTATCAGCCAATGCTTCAAGGCCAGGTAGGCGGACGCCGCCAGGGCGTTCTGGTTTCAATGGAATCCGGAAAGTCATCAACTTATGGTATCATGCAGGTAGAAGACCGAGGAACGATCTTCGTTGAGCCAGGTACTGAAATTTATGAAGGCATGATTGTCGGCGAGCACACTCGTGAAAATGATATCACTGTAAATATCACGAAGGTAAAGGCAGCAACGAATATTCGTTCTGCAAATAAGGACCAGACTTCTGTCATCAAGAAACCAAGAATCATGACTCTTGAAGAATCATTAGAATACTTGAACGATGATGAGTATTGCGAAGTAACACCAGAATCGATCAGACTCCGCAAGAAGATTCTTGATAAGAACGAGCGTGAAAGACAGGCTAAAAAGAAGAAATTTGCTGAGGCTTAATTAAGTAGGGGGAAGAAGTATGGATGTAAGCCAGAGATTATCATTTTTTGCAGCATTATTCAGGGTAGATGAGAATCCGACGGTTGGTATGTGGATGCTGTATCTCACAATTGCCGCTTTGAGCATCCTGGTCTACAAACTAGGGTTTGCACAGAAGCTGCCAGTGCTGAAGAGTATCATCATCTATGTATTTCTATTACTGGGCTCTACAGTCCTGACCTTCCTTGCTATTTTCCTTCCCATCGCGGAAGGGCTTGTGGTCGCTGCACTCATCCTGATCATTTACAAGCTCAGGCTGCGCCAGCATAAAAAAGCAGAAGCAAATGTCAAATAGGAGTTGGGGAAATGAAGTCACTCCAGGATGCAATTTATAATTGGCTGACCATTAAAATCGTCAGCGACGCACGGCCAGAAGATACAGCAGCAGCAGATACAACTCAATTGTTCGAGCAAATTCTTGCAGATGAACATAAAGTTGAATCAAAAGAACTAAAACGGGACGCATTGATGTATTATGTCACGGTCGTGCAGGAAGGTAACTCAAAAGAATACCGATTCCCGCGAGACCTGATCGAAATCATGCTAGACCAAATCAGGCAGGAACCAGACAAATACGTGAACTATCCAGAAGAAGACTAAAAAATCCGCCCAGCGATGGGCGGATTTTTTATATTAGGAATTGGCATTTCTAAGTGGGAATTGGATTCAGACAGGTTCGACGTGAAAGCAACCGAAGGCTGTCAAAAAAAAGCCCTGGATTCAGACAGGTTTATGGTATGAGGCGGAAAAGTTGTCAAAAAACCCTCTTGATTTTGACAGGTTTGAGGGGTGAGGCGGGAAAGCTGTCAAAAAACCCTCTTGATTTTGACAGGTTCGAGGGGTGAGGCGGAAAAGCTGTCAAAAAACCCTCGTGATTTTGACAGGTTCAAGGGACGAGGCGGGAAAGGTGTCAAAAAACCCTCTTGATTTTGACAGGTTCGAGGGGGGGAGGCGGAAAAGTTGTCAAGAAACCCTCTTGATTTTGACAGGTTTGAGGGGTGAGGCGGAAAAGTTGTCAAGAAACCCTCGTGATTTTGACAGGTTCGAGGGCCGAGGCGGAAAAGCTGTCAAAAAACCCTCTTGATTTTGACAGGTTTGAGGGGTGAGGCGGAAAAGTTGTCAAGAAACCCTCTTGATTTTGACAGGTTTGAGGGGTGAGGCGGAAAAGTTGTCAAGAAACCCTCGTGATTTTGACAGGTTTGAGGGGTGAGACGGAAAAGTTGTCAAGAAACCCTCGTGATTTTGACAGGTTTGAGGGGTGAGGCGGAAAAGTTGTCAAGAAACCCTCTTGATTTTGACAGGTTTGAGCCATGAAGCATAAAAGCTGTCAAAAAACCCTCTTGATTTTGACAGGTACGAGCCAGGAAGCCTGAAAGTTGTCAAAAAAAGCTTTTAATTTTGACAGGTTCGAGCAATGAGGCCTAAAACCTGTCAAAATACCGTCTGAATTAAGACAGGTTAAGTCACAAGCTAAAAAAGCTGTCAGTACCAGACCAAAACTTAATCTTTGAAGGCACCATTTAAATATCAATAACTAATCACCAGTCATCTTTCTCAACACGGCTGCGATATAATTTGAAATTCCCGGTCGCAATCCGGTTGTTCGTTTTTTCGGCAATCCGCTCATTGCATGCTTCACACATATATGTATGGATCGGGCGGTTTCGGAGCCTTTTCGCCTGAAGGGTATCACTGTTTATATTTTCGATTTTGTCGCATAATACACATTTGACTCTCATTCTTGCACCTCTTATCAATAATTAGCTTACATAGACAATTTGAGTTTGGATTATATTATAGTATATCATTGTTTAAAGCCGGAAAAAGGGGAATCGTTTGATTTGCCCCAAAATAACGGTTCGTAGTACTATTATGATAGTTTAAGGAGGGTGAATATGGCAAATCAAGTGGAACCAAAGCTAATTAAACCATTGGTTGATGAACTTCAAAAAGAGCGTTTTGTCACCTTGGCGACAGTGGATCATGAGACCGGCGGACCAAATGTCAGCGCAATATCATGGGTGCTTGCTAAAGACGAAGAGATCATTTATTTCGCGGTAGATAACCGCTCTCGAATCATCGAGAACATTAAAAGCAATGACAAGGCAGTCATCAATCTGATTGCTAATGAATCTACATATTCAATCAGCGGAACGGCAAGTGTCAAGCAGGAAAAGCTTGAAGGGGTACCGTTAAAGCTGGCGTTAGTTGAAATCAGAATCAGCGAAGTCCGGGACGTCATGTTTTATGGTTCGAAAATTGTTGCAGAACCTCAATATGACAAGACATATGATAAGGACGCCGCAGCGCGTCTCGATAAGCAAGTAATGGATGCCATGAGAAAAGCTTAGTCAATTGACTAAGCTTTTTTTGCGCCCTATTTATGATAGTTCGACTGTTGCTCCTGATCTTTCTCCAGCTGTCTTTTCTCACCCTGATTTAGATTCTTTTTTGGATCCTCCGTCGGACTCTCCGTTTGCGGTTCGATCATGTCTGCCGGAACCTCGGGCATGACCCTTCCTGTTATATCCGCCAGCTCATTCAGGATTCCTACGATAGGCTGTCCATTTTGGATATCCTTTCCGATTTCCTTTAACCTTGCAGTAATATCCGGATCTGCCACGACTACGGCATTGGCACCATGCGGATCTTTTTTTAGAGCCTCGGCGACTGTATATTTAACTGTATCTACTTCGGATCGCTCCATGTTATCGTTTACGTCGATTCCGACAATAGCATAACGGCCAATCACTACCGCTGCAGCATCATCAACATTCGGAATATGTGTTGTCAAATTCACCAGATGACGGGAAATTTTCTGTCCGGATTGGCGGTCGACCCCTTGAATCGTACTATTCTGCACCTTGACCTTATGGTTTTTGTCATTATCATTTGCGCTGTTTTGTCCAGTACATGCAGTCAATAGAAAAATAAACGAGATAGCAGCAACCAATCTTATCATCATTAAATCCCTCCGGATATTTATTCTATAAAAACCATCAATCGTTATATAAAAAAAGAAATGCTCAAAGGTTATTGTGCAAAATATCTTCTATCTTTATTCAGAAAGTCATATATTTTACCAAAGTCCCGGCCAAGGCTGCCAAGTTGGCCAGAGCCGAGATCAAGAAGGCGGGAGGCATCAATTTGAGTAAAATATATGTACTGGATACAAACGTCTTATTACAGGATCCGCACGCAATCTTTTCCTTTCAAGACAATGAAGTTGTCATACCTGCTGTAGTTCTGGAGGAAGTGGATTCAAAGAAAAGGTATATGGATGAAATTGGGCGTAATGCACGCCAGGTTTCAAGGCTTATAGACGGAATGAGGGAAACAGGGAAACTGCATGAGAAAATCAATCTGGAAGGCGGGGGGACACTCAGGATTGAGTTAAACCATCGTTCATTCCATCAGCTTCAGGAAATCTTCGTTGAAAAAACTAATGACAACCGCATCCTGGCAGTGGCAAAAAACCTCAGTCTTGAAGAAGAAACAAAGGAAGACGGGCGCCCGGTAATCCTGGTCAGTAAAGACGCATTGGTCCGCGTAAAAGCAGATGCGATAGGACTGATCGCTGAGGACTTCCTAAGCGATAGGGTTGTGGAAATGAATCATCTTTATTCCGGCTATGCTGAAATATATCTTGAAATTGAGGTGCTTAACCGTTTTTATGAAAAAGGGGAACTGGATTTCTCTGAATTAAAGGGACAAAACTTTTTTTATCCCAATCAATTTGTAATCATGAAGGACATTCTTGGCAGTTCGGCATCGGCCATCGCAATGGTCGATACAAAGAAGAAAAAAGTAAAAAAACTTGTATTCGAGCATGAGGGGAAACATACCTGGGGAATCCGGCCGAGAAATGTTCAGCAAATCATGGCCATGGAATTGCTTTTACGGCAAGACATGCCTTTAATCACACTGATCGGCCGTGCGGGAACGGGTAAAACATTGCTTGCTTTAGCAACCGGTTTACTCCAGACGGAAGATTTGAATATATTTAAGAAGCTGCTTGTCGCACGGCCAATTGTACCTGTCGGAAAGGATCTCGGCTTTTTGCCGGGCGAAAAACAGGAAAAGCTCAGGCCGTGGATGCAGCCAATCTATGATAACCTCGAGTTTCTGTTCAATACGAAAAAACCGGGAGAGCTTGATGCCATCCTGGCGGGAATGGGCTCAATCGAGGTCGAAGCATTGACGTATATTAGGGGAAGAAGTATCCCGGATCAATTCATCATCATTGATGAAGCCCAGAACTTGACCAAACATGAGGTGAAAACAATCCTCACAAGGGTAGGGGAAAGGAGCAAAATCGTCCTGATGGGCGACCCTGATCAAATCGACCATCCGTATCTGGATGCTTATAATAACGGATTGACTTATGTTGTAGAGAAATTCAAGGATCAGCAGATTTCCGGGCATGTACAGCTCGTGAAAGGAGAAAGATCACCACTCGCCCAGCTGGCTGCAGACATCTTAAAGTAAAGGCATTTGTAAAATCCTGCAGCGAAAGTCAGCATTACAGCAAAAATATAACGGGCACCCTGCTGGATGCCCGTTCGTGTATCTTACATATCATTCGACAGTAAATCCGGTTACATTTTTGATTGGCTGTTCCTTATTGGAGCCATCCTTGTAGTATACATGCAATGGTCCGTCTTCCCTTAATGGCTTTCCGTCCTTTGAAAAACCGAGTATGATTTCTGCTGCCTGTTCAAGAGGAATTACTGCTTGGTTGTTTTCACCGTATTCAATGACAATTTTTTTTGCATCTTGCTCGGGTTCAGCATTATCAAGAAATGGTTTAAAAGGAATTCCGAATGTACCTGTAAGGACTTTTTCTTTCTCGAATTTCACTTCAGTCTTGAGTGTCGGCGGATAAACAGCACCTTCCATGATTTCGCGGTCCCAATGCTTGGATACCGACTTTGTATATTCTTCAAGATGATCTTCGCTTTCCTTCTCATCATTGAAATATGTATTCAAATCCACTTTTCTGTCATCAAAAATCCATACGCCAGAGTCCAAGGTGATTTTATATTTAACTTTTCCTTTAATTGGGATGATAGTTTCCATAATTTCTCCCGCCTTTGTTTTATATGTTATTTAATAAGTATAGCGATATTTGGAAGTAATGTCATTCAAGCTATCCCAATTGCAATAACCAATTAATTCTGCATCCTTAATATTCTTGCATTTTTGTCCGCATAAGGGTAAAATTTATAGAAGGATTGGGTAATCGCTCGGAAACGGGGGGATCAAGTTGGCGTCTGATATGATTATTAACCATCAGGAAAAAGCCCATGCCTTGTTAAAGGCTGACGCTGATAAAATTTTAAGGCTGATCAAAGTGCAAATGGATAACCTGACAATGCCTCAATGCCCTCTTTATGAAGAGGTTTTAGATACGCAAATGTTTGGATTATCAAGAGAGATAGACTTTGCAGTGAGGCTCGGCTTAATCGAAGAATCAGATGGGAAAGTAATTCTTGACCAATTGGAAAGGGAACTTTCCATTTTGCATGAAGCTTCGTTAAAAAAATAACCCTAAAAACTCAAACAATCCTAGGATGGATGTTTGGGTTTTTTTGTGTAACCCACATCAAGTTATTTCATTTGAACATAACAGCGATATGACTTTATTACATTTCTTTATAACTTTTCCTAAACAAAGGCAGGATATTGCAACTTATAGTAGAATAGATTAAACAACTTAGAAGATGGGGAAGAGACAATGTTTAAAAAAATACTGAAATCCTATGACTATTCATTGATCATTGCTGTAGTGCTCTTATGTTTGTTCGGACTTGTCATGGTTTACAGTGCCAGCATGGTCACTGCCATTCAAAGGTATGACTATCCAAGTGATTTTTTCTTTCAAAAGCAAAAGTTTAATTTGTTAGTAGCTTCTGTCTTGTTCATCATTGCAGCATTATTCCCCTATAAAGCGATGAAAAGCACTAAATTACTGCTTCCCATGGTCACGTTTATCCTCGGGGGGCTTGGTGCATTGTTTTTATTCGGGAAAGTGACGAACAATGCGTTAAGTTGGTTTGAACTTGGTGCAAGGAGCCTTCAGCCATCAGAATTCGCCAAATTGAGCGTTATTATTTATCTTTCTGCGGTATATGCCAAAAAACAGGCCTACATAAACCAATTCAATAAGGGAGTAGTACCGCCGCTTGTTTATTTAATCCTGGTTTGTATGCTGGTTGCCATCCAGCCAGACTTCGGTACTGCAGCGATTATTTTCGCGATCGCAGCGACAATCATCATTTCCTCAGGTATGAACCTGAGAAATATCACCAAGCTGATTTTGTTCGGACTGGCATTTTTGACCCCATTTGTTATCTTCCTTCAAGGTGAGATTTTTTCTGAAACGAGGATGGGCAGGTTTACTGCCTACAGCAATCCGTTCACTGATGAACAAAATACGGGGTATCATTTGGCCAATTCATATTATGCAATTGGCTCAGGAGGGCTGAAAGGGCTTGGGCTAGGTGAAAGTGTACAAAAGCTTGGATATCTTCCAGAGCCGCATACCGACTTCATCATTGCTGTAATCTCCGAAGAATTAGGAATCTTTGGTGTGGGATTTGTACTGCTGAGTTTAGGATTCATTGTCTTAAAAGGAATCCATATAGCGCTGAAGTGTAAAGATCCATTTGGAAGTTTGCTGGCTATTGGAATTTCGAGCATGATTGGGATCCAGTCGTTTGTCAATCTGGGCGGCGCCTCAGGAGTCATTCCATTGACAGGAGTACCGCTTCCATTTGTAAGCTATGGTGGCTCTTCATTGCTTCAGCTGGCTATAGCTACGGGGATTCTCGTCAATGTTTCAATGTTTGTTAATTACGAAGAAAAGTATAAAAAGGACAAGACATCCCAGCCAAAGCCTTCTCCGGCCATGGTCAACCAGAATGCATTCAAGTTCCGGCAGTAATATAAAACAAAAGAAGCTGCAGCGATTGCTGCAGCTTCTTATTTTACAGTGGCCGGAGAAAGGTCTGCGGCTGTAGGTTTCTCTACTCTTGCGGCATTTTTCTTGCTTCTTGAAACTAGAAGGATGAAGTAGCTGAACACACCAAACAGTACTGAAATGAAGAATGCGTGCGCCAGAGCGATATACAAATTCAGTCTGGTATAAATAATCAGCGCACCCGCGGTCACCTGAAGTGAAACCAGTATCATGGAGATGATCCAGCCCCAGTATAATACTCTCTCATGTTTGTAATGTTTTACGGTGATATATGTTACGTAGGCAATCCAGATAAAAATGAATCCCGCTGCTGCCCTGTGGCCCATCTGAACCCATTCATACAGGTTTGTAGGCAGGAAAGAACCGTCATTCGTGCATAATGGCCAGTCCTTACAGACCAGGCTTGCGTTCATATGTCTTACCAGAGCTCCCGTATAGACGACAATATAGCTATATACCGCCAGTCCGATGATATGGAACCTCATTCTTTTATCGATCACTAATTTATCAGCCTCGAACTTCTTATCTACCTCAAAAATAAGCATGGTCAATAATAGAACAGCTGCAAAAGAAATGAGTGAAATGCCAAAGTGAAGCGCGAGAACAAAATCAGATTGGCCCCAAACGACAGCGGCAGCGCCAATCAAAGCCTGAAGAACCAAAAAGAAAAATGATAAAACTGCCAGGAACTTCGTTTCACGGATGTGTCCGATTGTTTTCCAAGTCCAAATGGATAAAACCAGAACCATGATGCCGACACTACCTGAAACCAATCGGTGGGCCAGTTCTATTACCAATTCCGGTGTTATGCTGGTGGGAACAAACTCTCCATTGCATAGTGGCCAGGATTTCCCACAGCCCATTCCGGAATCAGTTTTAGTAACCAGTGCTCCCCCTAATAAAACAAAAAGCATCCCAATCGTGGTCAAAACAGCAAGCCACTTTAGGGAACGATTCATAATCATCACCTGCTCATTCAAAGTTCGATAAGTTGTCAAATAATAAACTTGACATGTATAATGTAAGAAACTTGTAGAAAATAAAAAATTCTATTCCTATAATAACGAAGTTTGGCGAAAAAGGATAGAAAACAATACTTAAGATACTACACAAAATAAGGTTTTTTTTCAATACTAACCTCCGGGATGGACATTGAAGCCTTTTATCGGTAAAATTCTCTTGGCAGTACCATCCCTGGGAAAATGACATACTACATACCAGCTTTTTTACTTTCATGAAAATATTATCCAAGAATATGTAATAATAGCTCTCCGACGACCCTTTTAATAAACATTCGATTCTAGTCAAAATTCCTTGCAATAAAAATGAACTTTATGGATAATGGCGGTAAGACACAAATTAGTCAAATTTTGTTCAAAAAAAATTCACAAAAAAGTTGTGAAGTGTGATTTAATATACAACGAAGGCTTTATTTTTCTACACAAACATTTAACAGCCTTAACACGTTGAGAATAGTGAAAACTATCTGGAATATAAAGTTGAAAATACTCTTCTTTTTTTTGTAAAAATTCGTATCTAGAATTTGGAAGAAAAGGGGATGGAGGAGGATATGGATGTCTAATTCAAAAGCTTTATCAGAAGCTGTATTGGAGAACGGACAGCCTGCAGTTGCGGAGAAGACTATGATGAAAGACTTTCTGGCACTGATTAAAGTAGGAATTGTTAATTCCAATGCAATGACGACTTTTACTGGTTTATGGCTTGCGCTTCATTTTAGCGGTGCGCGATTCCTGGACAGTATTGATTTGATTCTTGCGACATTGATCGGTTCATCGCTGATCGTTGCCGGCTCATGCAGCCTGAATAATTACATTGACCGGGATATCGACCACTTGATGGAACGAACAAAAGACCGTCCAACTGTAACAGGAAGAGTCCAACCGGGCAAAGTGGCATTGATGAGCTTCCTGTTGATTGGGATCGGCACCGGATTTTTGCTTACTACTACCATTACAGCTGCTGTAATCGGGCTGTTTGGAGTTTTTAGTTATGTTGTTCTATATACTTTGTGGTCAAAAAGAAAATATGTTTCCAACACGATTGTCGGAAGTATTTCAGGAGCAGTACCGCCATTAATTGGCTGGGCTGCAGTTGACGCAAATCTTGATATCATGGCCTGGATGCTTTTTGCCATCGTTTTTGTATGGCAGCCGCCGCATTTCTATGCTCTTGCCATGAGAAGGGCAGAAGAATACCGCGCAGCTGGAGTCCCGATGCTTCCTGTCGTAAAAGGATTCAAGGCGACAAAGAAATCAATTTACCTTTGGATCACGGCTTTATTGCCGCTGCCATTCTTTCTTCAGGAGCTTGGAATCTCTTTCATGGTTCTGGCAACCATCCTGAATATTGGGTGGATTGTATTGGGAATCTATCTAGAAAAGCTTAAAGATGATATAAAGTGGGCAAAACTGATGTTTGTATATTCCTTACAATACTTAACGGTCATGTTTGTCGCTATGGTAATTGTCACACTTATCTAACCTTCGTTAGGAGATTCACTCTTTGATGAGAGAGGATTTTTCCATATATTTTAAAACCAAATTAATAAGATTTTTTACGAAAGAGGGGTTTAATTAAGCTATGAAGATGCTTGCTAAATGGCGTCTGCTATCATTGTTCGCATTGATGGCATTAGTCTTGTCAGGCTGTGGAGAGCCATACTTGTCTGCGTTAAGACCAGCAGGTGAAGTCGCTCAATCCCAGTATGAACTCATGTTGTTGAGCACGGCGATTATGGTTGGAGTAATTGCAATCGTCACAATCATTTTTATTTATGTTGTCATGAAGTTCCGCAGGAAAAACGACAACGAAATTCCAAAGCAGGTTGAAGGAAGCCACAAACTGGAAATCCTTTGGACTGTTATTCCGATCTTATTGCTTCTAATTCTAGCTGTTCCAACAGTGGCTGCAACGTTCAAGTTAGCTGATGTGTCACCAATGGAAAAGAAAAATGCCGATGGAAAGACGGATGCTCTAGTAGTTAATGTCCGTGCAAACCTTTATTGGTGGGAATTCGAATATCCAAATGAAGAAATCATCACTAGCCAGGAATTGGTAGTGCCGACAGATGAAAAGGTTTACTTTAATCTGAAAGCTTCTGATGTTAAGCACTCATTCTGGATTCCTTCTGCGGGAGGAAAGATGGATACGAATACCGACAACGTCAATAAGTTCTGGCTTGAGTTCGACAGTAAAGGTGCTGATGAAGCTGGCGGCCTTTTCTATGGAAAATGTGCTGAGCTATGCGGCCCTTCACACGCATTGATGGACTTCAAAGTAAAGGCAATGCCTCGCGCTGAATTCGATCAATGGGTATCAAGTATGAAAACAGTTAAAGAACCTGTTAAAGCTGAAACAGCAACTGCACAGCAAGGACAGGAAATCTTCAATAACAGCTGTATTGGATGCCATGCGGTAACTCCTGCAAATACGGCTCCAGAAGCAGCACGCGTTGGTCCTAACCTGACTAACTTCGGTGAACGTTCCCGTGTTGCTGGTGTTCTTGATCATTCTTCTGAAAATGTGAAGAAGTGGCTTGAGGACCCAGAGGCTTATAAGCCAGGTAATAAGATGACTGGAAAGTATCCTGAACTCTCTCCAGAAGAGCTAGACGCATTGGCAGAGTATCTGATGGGCTTGAAAGTCCAGAAATAAAAGGGGATATGTTTGAAAGGGAGGTAAAACTGTGAGTACCTATGCTCAGAAAAAAGGATTCGGCGCAACATTGTGGGACTACCTGACAACAGTTGACCATAAGAAAATTGCCATCCTTTATCTAATCGCTGGCGGATTCTTCTTCCTTCTTGGAGGGCTTGAAGCGCTATTTATCCGTATCCAGCTCGCTGTGCCAAATAATGATTTTGTTAGCGCAGGGTTCTATAACGAAATCCTGACGATGCACGGAACGACGATGATCTTCCTTGCAGCGATGCCGCTTGTATTTGCATTCATGAATGCTGTAATGCCACTCCAGATTGGTGCGCGTGACGTTGCGTTCCCATTCTTGAACTCTTTAGGATTCTGGCTATTCTTCTTTGGTGGAGTATTCCTGAACCTTTCATGGTTCCTGGGTGGAGCTCCTGATGCTGGTTGGACTTCTTACGCTTCTTTATCAATGGCGTCTGAAACACATGGTATCGATTTCTACGCACTTGGTTTGCAGATTTCAGGTGCGGGTACACTAATCGGGGGGATCAACTTCCTCGTAACGATCGTAAATATGCGTGCACCGGGAATGACATATATGAGGATGCCGATGTTCACTTGGGCTACATTCGTGACATCTGCACTGATTTTGTTCGCATTCCCTCCATTGACTGTAGGCTTGTTCTTACTGATTTTTGACCGCATGTTTGGTTCTAACTTCTTTGATGTAGCCAACGGTGGTAACACTATCATCTGGGAACACCTTTTCTGGATCTTTGGTCACCCTGAAGTTTATATCTTGATTTTACCGGCTTTCGGTATTTTCTCAGAGATATTCGCAATCTTCTCTAGAAAACGTCTTTTCGGTTACTCATCCATGGTATTCGCGACTGTTTTGATCGGTTTCCTAGGATTCATGGTTTGGGCTCACCATATGTTCACAACAGGTCTTGGACCAATTGCCAACGCAATCTTCGCAGTAGCGACTATGGCCATTGCCGTGCCTACTGGAATCAAGATTTTTAACTGGCTGTTCACGATGTGGGGCGGAAGCATCAAGTTCACTACGCCAATGCTTTGGGCTGTAGCATTCATCCCTTCATTCGTAGCCGGTGGTGTAACTGGTGTCATGCTTGCATCAGCTGCAGCTGACTATCAGTACCACGACAGCTATTTTGTAGTAGCTCACTTCCACTACGTAATCGTAGGTGGGGTAGTATTCGCGTTATTTGCAGGTGCGCACCTGTACTGGCCGAAAATGTTCGGTACAATGCTAAACGAAACTCTTGGAAAGATCACTTTCTGGTTATTCCTGATTGGTTTCCATTTAACATTCTTCATCCAGCACTTCCTGGGATTGATGGGTATGCCGCGTCGTATCTTCACATTCCTTCCTGGACAGGGACTTGAAACAGGAAACTTGATCAGTTCAATTGGAGCTGCATTCATGGCAGTTGCTGTTATCGTTCTATTGATCAATGTAGTAATCACAACTGTTAAAAACGAAAAGGTTGGAAATGACCCTTGGGGAGATGGCCGTACACTAGAGTGGGCTATCGCTTCACCGCCGCCATTCTACAACTTCAAACAGCTACCGCTTGTTCGTGGTTTGGATGCTTACTGGCTTGAAAAAATGGAAGGCAAGAAGGGTATGACGCCTGCAGAACCACTGGGCGATATCCACATGCCGAACAACTCATTCATTCCTTTCGTTATCGCGCTTGGTCTCTTCATCGCAGCATTTGGTGCAATGTACCGTGCTGAGACGAGCTGGGGCTTGCTGGTACTGATATTGGGAATGGCAGTAACATTAGGAGCAATGTTCGTCCGCTCTATTAAAGATGATCATGGCTTCCATATTCATAAAGAAGACCTAATGGATGATGAGAATGATAAGGGGGTAAAGGCATAATGCAAGCTGAAGAAAAATTCACATATGAAACATGGCCTGCCGAGCCTGAAAAAGCAACCCTCGAAGCAAAGAACAAATTTTTGGGCTTCTGGTTCTTCCTTGGCGGAGAAACAGTTTTGTTCGCAACTTTATTTGCGACTTACCTTGCATTGAAAGATAAGGTTCCCAGCGCTGACCATGCACTGGCAAAAGATATTTTTGAAATACCGCTTGCTTTTGCAGCGACAATGCTGCTTTTAACAAGTTCTTTGACAAGTGTATACGCAATGTATCACATGAAGAATTTCAACTTTAAGAAGATGCAGCTATGGCTTGGATTGACTGTAGCTTTAGGTGCAGCCTTCCTTGCGCTTGAAATTTATGAGTTTAATCACTATGTACATGAGTTCCACCATACGTTTACAAGCAGTGCGTTTGGCTCAGCCTTCTACACGCTTGTTGGCTTCCACGGTGGACACGTGGCATTTGGTTTACTTTGGATCACTACACTGATGATCCGTAACTCCAAACGTGGGTTGAATCTGTACAACGCTCCTAAGTTCTACGTAGCCAGCCTTTACTGGCACTTCATTGACGTTGTATGGGTATTCATCTTCACGGTTGTATATCTAATGGGAATGGTGGGATAAACTGATGGCTAATCAACAACCAAGTTCAGGGAACCCAAGAGTAGACGTCGAATATCGTCGCAAGAAGAGCGCCGAAGAGATGAGATACCAAATCGTTTCCTTTGCATTGATGATTTTCTTGACAATTGTTGCCTTTGTTGCAGTTGGATATGAAGGATTTTCTGGCTGGTTCACAGTTCCGTTCATCCTTTTGCTTGCGGTAGTGCAAGTGATTTTCCAGCTCTACTATTTCATGCACATGAGTCACAAAGGACATGAAGCACCTTCATTATTCCTATACTCCGGAGTGCTTGTAGGCGCAGTTACCATCCTTGCGTTCAGTACAATCATCTGGTGGTAAGCATAAATATGACTTAAAGGGAAAATCGGCTGTCACAGCCGATTTTTTCTATGATATTCGCTGGATTAGCATTTAATGGAAGTGTCGTTTCGTTGATGTTGCATACCAATGGAAGTATAATGAGAGTAAAGTTCTATAACTGGACGGGGTGAAAAAAGATGCTTACTCTAGATATATTTGGGTTCAGAGCCCTATGGAGCCCGGTATTTTTTCTAGTGATGGCAGCTCTATTAGTTGCTTATTATCTAATTGTGTACAAATACTATGGTCGTTTTAAAGAAGGGACTCGGGCTACACGACAACAGGCTGTTTATTTCACATCAGCCATAATCGTACTGTATATCGTTAAAGGTTCACCTGTCGATTTGATGGCCCATATTACTTTTTATATGCACATGATCCAAATGGCTGTTCTTTATCTTGTCGTTCCGCCTCTATTGATTTTCGGACTGCCTAATTGGCTATGGCGATCCTTCCTTTCCCTGCCGGCAGTCGATCCGTTGTTTCGCTTTTTCACCAAGCCGCTAATTGCCTTGATCATGTTCAATGGAATATTCTCCATTTACCATATTCCGCTGATTTTTGATTTTGTCAAAACGGATATGTGGCTGCATGCAGGCTATACATCAGTGCTTTTTGTACTGGCCATGTTCATGTGGTGGCCGTTAGTCAATAAATTGGAAGAATATCAAACATTATCAGGCGTAAAAAAGATGGGATATATCTTTGCTGACGGAGTATTGATTACCCCTGCCTGCGCGCTGATCATATTTGCGGATACACCAATGTATGCAACCTTTGCAGACCCAAATGCATGGGGAGAAGCGTTGAAATTATG
Source organism: Cytobacillus oceanisediminis 2691 (assembly GCF_007678455.1). Lineage (GTDB taxonomy): Bacteria > Bacillota > Bacilli > Bacillales > Cytobacillaceae > Mesobacillus > Mesobacillus oceanisediminis_A. The sequence continues at coordinate 490,187 of NZ_VEEP01000001.1, forward strand.
TGTTCCGCCTTCGACCCTTTCCAGCTTGAATCTTAGCGGTCCTGAAACCTTCAGTTCTATTTCGCTTTTGCATGACCAGCAGCTTGGCGGAGTAATTATGAAGGTCATTCAGGAAATCGTGTATGGAATTTTCCTGGGATATGCATTCTTCCAGTGGTTCCGGAATGAAGAAGAACGCCAGGCTGAACAGGATGCCATCAATCTTGCCAGTGCTCCACAGCCATTAAAATGAAATGAAATGTAAAAGCTTCCTTTTTAAAGGGAGCTTTTTATTTTTTTGTGTTTTTTAATATGAATCTGCTACTCAAAGATTGAAAAATAAGGACATGTCACCTACAATTAACCTTATGGAGAAATAATGATTGAGAGGGAAATGAAATGTCGAATTTACCGATTCTGCCTACGATCAGCACGACCTTTATTGTACTCAGTGCCATTACAGTGGCAATTGGCTGGGCCCAAATAAAACAAAGGAAGATTGATCAACATCGGAAGACGATGACTCTAGCCAGCATATTTGCGATCATCTTTTTTGTGATTTACGCTACAAGGACTATCTTTATTGGCAACACATCTTTTGGCGGACCGGATGATATCAAAATCTATTACACATTGTTTTTGATTTTCCATATCACACTTGCAACAATAGGTGCAGTGCTTGGAATCATCTCACTTTACACAGGATACAAGAACAAGCTTGAGCGTCATCGGAAACTTGGACCAGTAACAAGTGTTACCTGGTTTTTTACCGGAATCACAGGTGTCGCTGTTTACCTTCTTCTTTATGTATTTTATAAGGGCGGGGAAACTACTTCAGTCATCAAAGCGATTCTTGGAACATAAGGCAATAAAACATTGCGTATAGCAATGTTTCAGACTGTAGACAAACTCGGTGAAAATCGAGCTTGTCTACAGTTTATTTATTTGTGCTGGAATGGGGCTGTTGATTTCCGTTCCAGGCGCTTCGCTTTCCGCTGGAAGAATATGAAAAAGACCAACTGCCGTCTTTTTCATAAGCAATTCTTCCTTGGGGCCGGCGCTGAGACTCCTCGCCGCGTTGGCGTCTGAGGGGGATTCACCTGTCCGTCTGATCCAGCAGGAGTATACGCGCCTTCCACTCCAATCAACAGGATTCCTCAACTTAGTGTCTCTCTTTTAAAATAGATACATATAACGCTTGAGGTGATGAATATGCTTTCGGAAAATAATCCAATCCAATGATACCAATTAGAAATGGTTGCTTTGGACTAACTGGTTCCTCAGGACCCTTCCGTAAGATGAAACATTGCATTGTGTATAGCAATGTTTTTTTCTTTTGCAGGTATTTCCCCTCCTGAAGACGAACTAATACAGTGGTACAAAGGGGGTCTAGTTAAATGGAAATAAAAGTTTTAACATCAGAACATTACCTGCAATCACTGAAATTGTCAGAGTACGCCTTTCAATATAAAGTACCGGAAAGTGATATTCCTAAAAGGCTGGAGAGGTTGAAAAAACATCGTTTATTAGGGATTTTGGAAGGAAATGAGCTGGCATCCAAGCTGCATATTCTTTCCCTGAAAGTATTGCTGGGAGAAACAGAGTGGAAAATGGGCGGAATCGCTGGTGTGGCAACATATCCTGAGTACCGGCGCAAAGGGCATGTGAATGCCTTGATGAAAAAAGCGCTGGAAGATATGAATCAAGATGGAAGTATAGTTTCTTTCCTTCATCCGTTCCAAATAGATTTTTACAGACGGTTTGGCTGGGAAATCATTTCTGATAACAGGAAAGTGACAGTGGAAAAAATCAATTTAAAACCAGTAGATATTCAGCCTGGAAAAATCAAGCGGCATACAGAGAAGGCTCACAATAATGATATCGAAACGGTGTACAGGCAATATGCAGGCATGCACAGCGGAATGTTAGCAAGGGATTCTGATTGGTGGAACTCAAGTGTATACGGTTCCCAATTCGCCGCTGTCTATTACGATTCAGAAAATGTGGCAGCAGGATACCTCTTATACGAGGTTAAGGATAATGTCATGAAAGTAGAGGAATACGTTTCCTTAACTAATGAAGCAAGAAAAGGTCTTTGGAACTTCATATGCCAGCATGATTCGATGGTGGACCAAGTGGAAGTGTTGTTATCCGTCCATGACCTGTTCCCGTATTTTTTAAAAGAGCCTAAGCTTAAAACAGAAATTTCTCCCTATTTTATGGGAAGGGTCGTCAATGCTGAAAAAGCTCTGTCCAGCTATCCGTTCTTGTCGAGCGACACGGACAGAAAAGTTTTCATTCATCTTGAAGATAGTGCCGCTCCATGGAATACTGGTACCTATTTGATAAGCCGGGAAGGGATCAAATTTTACCCGGTGAAAGAAGGCGGTTCATGTGTTACTGCCCCCAAAAAGGGTCTTCATTTGAACATCAATTCTTTAACAGCGGTATTGTTTGGCTACAAGCGCCCTAAAGAACTATATGACCTGGAACTTATAAAAGGGGACTTGGAAGAAGTTAAACATCTTGAGAAAATCATTCCGTTATTCAAGCCATTCTTTTATGATTTCTTTTAAATACAATAAAACCCGGGAAATCGACTTCCCGGGTTTTATTATTTATATTTTAAATTTCAATTTAATGATCCCTGCTTCTTTCGCTGAATTGAAAGCGATCAGCAGAAGCGGTCCGATGATAAAGCCCATGAATCCAAAAAGCTTCAGGCCAAGATACATGGCAATAAGTGTAGATAGCGGAGAAAGTCCGATTTGGCTGCCCATTACCTTTGGCTCGACTGTACGCCTGATGATCAATAAGATGACTGCCAGAACAGCAAGCTGGGTACCCAACGCCATATTTCCGGTCGCAAGATGGAAAATAGACCATGGCGCAAGTATGACGATTGAACCAATCAACGGGATAAAATCTATAACCCAGATGATCGCTGACATTACAATCGCGTACTTTGGAGTGATGAAAAGTAAGCCAATCAGGGAAACAATGAAAATAATTACACTGACTAAAAATTGAGCTTTTAAGAATCCGAACACAACATATGAAAGACGGGATGTCATAAAATGGACTTTATCAGCTGTTCTTTCAGTTAAGTGACTATATACGCTTCTCCTTAGAGATGGAAGTTCAAGCAAGAAAAGGAATAAGGCAATCAAATACACAAGAAAACTGATCAGGAAATTCGGAATATAGGTCAACAATGCCTTTAAATTATCTATATTGATGAAAGCGATCATGTCATTCTTGAGTTTATTTAAGAAATCCTCGGCTCGGTTGCTGATTTCAGTGACTACCTCACTCGGAAGGTCATTTGCAGCTTCTACAAATCTGTTTTCAGCCTTATACCAGGCATTGGTGATTTCATTTATATAGACAGGAGTATTATCAATAAGGTCAATTGCCTCTGTCACTGCGGTTGTCGTGAGAAAATACCCCGCAACCACGATAAGCAGTACAAACATTAGGAAAATGACGAGAACAGCCAGGCGCCTTCCGCTCTTCAGCCTTTTCTGGAAGTATACAACTGCCGGCTCGAGAAATAGGGCAGTGATCAATGCAGCGATCAACGGGATCGATACCGGAAGGATAATATAAAGAATCGCTGCCACCAAGATGGTGATGAGTGCAATAATAATCGTTCTTTTCGTGAAAATACCGGACAATTGGAACTCCTTTCTATACTCGTGCTGAGTATATACCTCTACAAATATTCAGTTTTGTTCAAATCATTAAAAACCACTAAAAATCCTTAACAATTAAATTATAGTACGCATCTAATATAAGAAACAACAAAAATCAGCTATTGCCGTTGGGATTTTATATAACATTAAATTCCCTTAGGCAGCTATTGCTGAAAAATGATGGTTTGTCATCATTCCCTGTCCATGTGCCTGAACATCATGTTCGATAACCTAACCATATAGGGGTGAGGCAATGAAGAGTTCCGGGAGCATCTTTCCTGCGCAATATAGAGAGTTATGCCGTGCCATTTGTGCAATCATCCATGCAAACGTCAATGAAGACGTTTTTTTTCATCAATCTGAGCTTCAAACGAGAATCCCCGTTTTTCGAAGAACTGCATTTAGTGATAATGGGGTAAAGTGTGAACTGGATCAGGGAAATGTGAATATAAAGGTATTTGTCATCGCTATGCTAGGGGAGCACTCAATCTATCATAGTGCATTGGAGCTTCAGAGACGCATAGCAGAGGAAATTATCCTGTATACTTCTATTTTGCCAAAAAAAATTGATGTGATTGTCACTGGCGTAAAAGCAAAAAAGACGCAATGAAAGCGTCTTTTTCCCTTTAGAACTAAATAGCGAATTTCTCGACTTCAGCTTTCACTTCATTCAGAAGCTTTTCACACTGGCTGACCAATGATTTCGGGAAGTGTTCGCCTTCACCGTATTCGACACCATGCGGATAATAATGTTTGCCCAGCAAAGGAGTCATTAATTGAATGATTGCTTTGTGTGCTCCAACATCACCCTCGTGGACATGGCCCTGGACACGCAGATAATATGTACCTTCCTTGACGACGAGCTTTTTGTCATAAGTTACTCGCTCATAATCCCATTGTCCTTCACGTACAAGACCGTGATCAAGCATAACTTCATCAAGACGGTTCAAGTCCGCCTTCAGATTTTCGATACCTGTATTTTCGAATTTCATCCTTTTCCCTCCTAAAAACACACTGCATAATTCAAGCTTTATAATAGAGTATATCTCAAATTTAATAATAGTAAAAATATGATTAAGTTGCAATGAATATAAAAGCGTTTTTGAGTGTTTCTTGTTTTATTCTTTATAGCATCCGGCAAGAATAACAATTTCGTGTTTTTGGCATAATTAGCAAAATCCCGGCAACCATAATATCGAGCAGGTTAAGCTTGATCAATAAGGAGGAAAAAAACGTGCGTGAAATCCGGGAAATTATGACGAGTAATGTAGAGACATGTACCTTGCTGGATAATGTGTTCGAAGTAGCAGTAAAGATGAAGGAGCTGAATGTTGGAGCCATTCCTATTGTTGACAATGATAAACTGGTAGGAATGATTACCGATCGTGATATTGTCATTAGGGGGATTGCTGAAAAACATCCACCTTCCTCAAAGGTTGAAAGTGTCATGAGTGACCATCTAGTAACAGCAACCCCTGATATGTCCACGAAAGAAGCTACAAGCCTGATGGCGGAACACCAGATCAGAAGGCTGCCTGTAGTCGAAGGAGACAAATTGGTAGGAATTGTGGCACTTGGTGACTTTGCTGTCGATGAAATGACAGACGAGCAGGCCCATTATGCTTTAACCGAAATCTCAGAATCACAAAATCACATGCAATAATGAGAAAAGGCACTCTCTCAGGGTGCCTTTTTGTCTTTCTCTGCCTATAGCAAAACGTTATGGCATGGATAATGGATTTCATTCCAGCCAATCTGATAGTGTATATTTGACAGTGTAAAGAGGAAAGTGTCCAATTTGTTGATAGGTCCATAATTTTTTATAGAGCTGATGGAACAGTTCTATTAAAAAGGTCAAGATAAATGGTATAATAAAATCTAAAACCGCTCATATAGTAATAGAGAGATAAAGGCTTGCTTCAGGGAGACAGCAGGCTAGAATAAGGGGGGATCCATCTGCGAACAATTGTAAGGATATTGATTTTTGCTGCAATATTTCTATTTATAGGGTTATACATGGGATACAACAATGATGAAAATGATGATCTGGTAATCGAACAAAAATCGACTCCTAAAGTGGATGAATCTCTTAAAAAGGATATCACAGAACAAAATATCAGCGAAGGCATTGAACAGCCCCAGCAGGGTGTAGCCTCTCTATTAGGAAAAGACATTGATGGACTTAAAAAAATTCTAGGCAATCCTTCCAGGGTTGACCTATCAGCTTATGGTTTTCATTGGTGGATCTTCAACAACGCCCCTGATCAATATATACAGGCTGGTGTCCTGAATGACAAGGTTGTGACAGCCTTTGGGATTGGTCCAAAGGTGGATGTACTGCCATTTAAAATTGGGCAGCCGATCGAAGAGATTTTTTCTATGAATGTAATAGAACCAGAAGTAACATTCGAATACAATGGCAGCTCTTACAAGTTTGAGCTATCCGAACAAGATATGAACACAAGGCCAGTCATTAAGATGGGTGACTACTTCGTACAGCTTTATATCGATAAATTCACAAGTTCCGTATCCAGCATCCGATATATGGACAAGGAAACCATTATTAAACAACGGCCATATGAAATGGTCTACAGAGGGACGCTGATCGAACCTCCAGTGTTATCCGAAGGTGACTGGGTCAGGATTGAAGCAGGACTGGAGAAACAGATTCTCGACATAACCAATGCCATCAGATCGAGACATGAGCTCCAATTACTTGAGTGGGACGAAAAAACGGCTGAGGTCGCTTATGCCCACAGCAAAGATATGGCAATCGAAGACTATTTTTCTCATGAGTCGGAAAAGTACGGTGATCTTTCAGAAAGACTAAAAGCAGCTGAAATATTATATGAAGTGGCCGGGGAAAACATCGCAGCGAACTATACAGATGCTCCAGCGGTTGTAGAAGGCTGGCTGAATAGTGAATCCCACCGTGAGGCACTATTGAATGAAGACTTCTCACATCTTGGGGTAGGGGTATATCAAAAGCATTATACCCAGAACTTTTTGAAAATGTGGAATCAACAGTAATAGCAATTTTAATTAATTCCTACGATATTCATAATATGGAGCATACTTGAGTGCTTGCTCCCTTCAAAAGGGATTCGGAATGGGTGCATTTCGAACCCCTTTTGTCATTCTCAGAGTGGTCTTTCTGATAAAACTGTCCGAACGAGAGGCACCTTTGGACAGCTTTTGTGGTTATCGTTGAAAAGCAGTCTGAACTGGAGGCGAGTTCGGACAACTTTTGTGGTTATCGTTGAAAAGCTGTCCGAACTAGAGTCACCTTCAGACAACTTTTGTGCTTCCAGGTGAAAAGCTGTCCGAACTAGAGTCACCTTCGGACAACTTTTGTGCTTACAGGTGAGAAGCTGTCCGAACTGGAGGTTACTTCGGACAACTTTTGTGCTTACAGGCGAAAAGCTGTCCGAACCAGAGGCACCTTTGGACAGCTTTTGTGGTTATCGTTCAAAAGCAGTCTGAACTGGAGTCACCTTCGGACAACTTTTGTGCTTATAGGCGAAAAGCTGTCCGAACCAGAGGCACCTTTGGACAGCTTTTGTGGTTATCGTTGAAAAGCAGTCTGAACTAGAGTCACCTTCGGACAACTTTTGTGCTTCCAGGTGAAAAGCTGTCCGAACCAGAGGTTACATTGGACAGCTTTCGTGTTTACCGTAGAAAAGCTGTCTAAACTAGAGACTACTTGTGTCCACTATTGTGCAAACAGACACAATAGTAGACAGACCCGAAGCTACTTCCGCCAGCATGGCGGAAAGCGAAACTACTGGAACGGAAATCAGCAGCTGGACTTTACAACTCCAAACAAAATAAAAAAACTGCAGAAAACTCGGTTGTCTACAGTTTAAAAGCCACACTGATATGTTCTTTAGTCTTTCCTGACCACTCTGTTGATGGAAAAGTAGCCATGCTTCCAGTTTCCATACAGATGCACCAGTTCCCCTTCACTGAAGGTGGGAGGGACTGCTCCTTTTCTTAGAGGCGTTACCTTTTTTACCGTCAATTCTTTTAATCCGGTGTTGATTTTCAAAACAGTCACATGGTTGAAGCGATGATAGTAAAAACGTTCTTTGTGTTCATGGATTTCAATGATTTTTCCGCTGACGATTGCTTCTTCTGGAATTTCCTCCAGACCAATCCATTCCTGTTCATTTCGCTGCATCTCTTTTTTTGTCAGCCAATAAAAATAGGCAAGGATTATTGGAATCGCAATTGCTGTAACCATGTAAGATCCCCTTATTGATGCTGTTTTTCGATAACGAAAAAGCTTCCGGAAGAGTGGGCGATTCTTTTTCCGTCAGAACGGAATACATCGGCTTCAAGAACGATGGTGCTCCTGCCTTTATGGATAAGGGAGGCATTGCAATGGAGCTTGTCGCCGATTCCAGGAGCAAGGAAATGGATGTTAAGTTGTGATGTCACTGCTGCGTAGCCTTCTGGCAGCAATCTGTTTGCCAATGTGCCCATCGCTGTATCCAGTACAGTTGCAGTAAATCCGCCATGAACGATTCCAAGTGTATTGTCGAGCACCCTTGTAATCGGAATATCAATTTCACAAGTTTGGTCATCAAGCCTTCTGTCCATGTGCAGGAGGCCATCGATATATGTGCTGTTTTTGCCGCTTAATTTATTTTTGACTCCGGCCAGCACTGTTTTAAGTGCTTCTAATTCCTGTTCGCCTGATAGCGAGATGCATTCGTCCAAAAGTTGGTGCAAATCTTTTTCCACTATATTTAAACCTCTTTCTAAATGGCTCTGTTTCTTTCATTCTTATTCTGAAACATTATTTTAGCAAAGCCTTATTTTATGTTCTCTATTTTAACAAGTTTGACTTCAATTTGGAACTATTCGGTGATTTCCTTCACCATTCATGATGGATTTCATATGCTATTATAGGCATTTGTTACACTGTGAGGTGAAAGGCATGGCCAAAAAGAAACTCCATCCTTCTGTTGAAAAGTTCAAGGCATTTGTTAAGGAACGCCCGGAACTGGCACAGCAAGTTCGGAAGGGAGAAACGACCTGGCAGGAAATGTTCGAGGATTGGTACTTGCTTGGTGAAGACGATCCGAGATGGAATACTAAATCGGACAATAAACAGGACAATAAAAACGAAGAGAAGGAAAAGAAAACGGATTGGCTCGGTACCATCATGGGGGCAGTGAAAAATATGGACCCCACACAGGTTCAAGGACAGATTAACAATATCAGCCAGGCACTCGGGGCAATTCAGGGTGTGCTTTCCCAGTTCCAGGGAAAATCAGGCGGGTCCCAGGAATCAGGCAATCCAGGGCCGTCAAATCCCTTTTCATTCAGGAAGGATTAGAATGGAGGCGTAAGCATGCGAAAAGATGTTATGGATCAATTAAGATCGAATAAGGAATTGATTGAGTTCGTCCGAACCCAGCCCCACTGGTACAGGAAGCTGAGCAGGGATCCGAGGGATTTGCATTCAGCCCAAATTGCTGCGCTGCATCATTTTGAAAAAACCATTCCTCATAAGGTCCAGAAGTTCTCCAACAATGTACAGATGGCGTCAATGATGATGCATATGTTCTCGAGCATGAATTCACAGTCATGATAAAGCTTCCTTCTCGATGAGGGAAGCTTAGTTTTTTCAGAATGTAAAAGCCTTCGGACCAGAATCCTTAGCTTTTCTGGCAGTTTCATGGTAAAATGAGGTTCGGAGGTGAGCCAGCATTGCTTGCTGTTACATCAGAAAGAGTCTTATTGTTGGAAGAAGCTGAACAATTAGTCAGCATGATTTTGCAATCTGATATTGCCGAATATTATCGGGAATGTTTATATAAGGTAAAAAACAATGCAGATACACAAAGAAAGGTCCGTGAATTTGTGGACATGAAGGAACGCTATGAAGAGGTTCAGCGTTTCGGAAAATACCATCCTGACTACAAAGAAATCATGGGCAAGATTCGCCTTGTCAAAAGAGAGCTTGATATGGACGAGACCATTTTCGAATTCAAGAAAGCGGAAAATGATTTGCAGAGCCTTCTTGATGAGGTGAGCGTAATCATCGGCAGATCCGTTTCCGAGAGTGTAAAAGTACCAACTGGAAACCCGTTCTTCGAAAGCTCCTGCGGTGGCGGATGCGGCAGCGGCGGAAGCTGTGGATGCTCTGCATAACATGAAAAGCATGGGGCCCCCCATGCTTTTTATTTGCTTTGATTCAACCACGATAATGGCAAAACATGATTGATGATTGAAAAAATTGGTTTTTGTATGCTAGACTAGTACAAAGCAAACGTTTACCGAAGGGGAAAAGAATATGATAGGACAGAGACAGGGAATCATCGTATGGCTGTATTCACTGAAACAGGCCAAGATGCTCAGAAGATTTGGCAATGTTCATTTTGTCTCAAAAAAGTTGAAATATGCCGTTATTTATTGCAATCTCGACGAGGCAGAGGGCCTTATGGAAAAGATTAAATCATATTCATTCGTTAAAAAGGTGGAACCTTCTTACAAACCATTCTTAAAAATGGAGTTTGAAAATTCCTCCCCTGACAAGGCAAAGGAATATGACTATAAGATGGGAATATAGCAATACAAAAAAAGGCGAGGAGAATCCTCGTCTTTTTTGAGCTATTGAAGTGGCGGAATATAATGGTTCAGCCTCAAGATGCCTATCAAATACTGAAAATACAATTCCTTTTCGGCAAACATTGTGGACGGTTTGGCATCAAACTCTATGATCGTCTTATCCAGTTCATCAGCCAGCTCCTTGAACATGTCAAAGCGCTTGTTCTTTAAAATATGAGGGTTCGATATTCCCTCCCTGCAGATATATAAAGCCTGGAAGTTCCCGGGGTTGGTTGGCTTAAGGACCACCAGGAGGGAACTTACTTCTTTTTCATTCACTTTTGTATGGATTGCCATTAAGTGCATCAACCGATGGCGGTTTGCCCTGGCCGTTTCAATCAATTCGTATAGATCTGAATATCCTTCTCCAAGCTCGATAAAACGCTGAATCACTTTTATTTCCCCTTCCGGCTTATCACTCCATCATACTTTACCATTTGCAATCTTAAATTTGAAGCAGTTATGTCACTTTATAATGGATTACTCTCATCATTTGTTTTTGCTATTTTAATTGTAGTGAAAGGTGTTTTTTTAAAACAAGGCTCTGTTAAAGCAAAATGTTGTTTTTACACCTGTTGATTGTAGCGGAGCGCCTGGAACGAAAATCAACAGTCTTGTTTAACAGAGCCTAGAACAAAAACAAAGCCTTGAACCATTCAGGCTCAAGGCTTCCTTCCATGCACCGCAATAGTGCTGAAGGCAAAGGGAGAGGAGAAACCGGAGGAAAACTTATGGGGAAACGTAAGTCTTCTCCGCGGTTGGCAACAACATCCTCAAATTGATGTTGTTAATCTTTATTATTTCCATATTAGGAATGGATATACACTGGTTTGGTTAATTTTTTGAATGTGTGGTAGGATAAGGGAGTAATTTATACGAACATAATGTAATAAGCTTACATATTTAAGGAGTAAAAAAATGAGAGTTGTATCAGGTGATTTAAAGGGCCGGGTTTTAAAAGCGGTGCCCGGGACGTCTACCAGGCCTACTACTGATAAAGTTAAGGAAGCTTTGTTCAATATGATTGGCCCTTATTTTACAGGAGGCCTTGGACTTGATTTATTTGCCGGAAGTGGAGGCCTGGGGATTGAGGCACTTAGCAGAGGACTGGACAAAGTCATTTTTGTTGATCGTGAAGGAAAGGCGATTCATGTTATAAATGAGAACCTGAAATCCTGCGACCTGGAAGAGAAAGCAGAAGTTTACAGGAATGAGGCTGTCAGGGCCTTGAAGGCCATTCAAAAAAGAGAGCTGGTCTTCGATTTTATTTTCCTGGACCCTCCTTACAAAAAACAGCAGCTGGTCAAGCTATTGGAAATGATGGATAAAGAGGGGCTTATCCATCAGGAAGGTTTGATTGTCTGTGAACATGCCTCTGATATCAGGCTGCCAGAAAAAATAGGAAAACTGGTGCAAACTAGAAATGAAAAATATGGTATTATCGGAATAACTCTTTATAATGTTGAGGCAGTAGATGAGGGGGAAAAATAGGTGGCAAGAGTTGCTGTTTGTCCAGGCAGTTTCGACCCAATTACATACGGGCACTTGGATATCATCACAAGGGCTGCGAAGGTATTCGATGAACTTTATGTAGTCGTATTGAATAATTCTTCAAAGAAACCGCTGTTTTCAGTAGAAGAAAGAATCGACTTGATAGACCAGGTCACAAAGAGCATCCCGAATGTAAAAGTGGATTCATTTCAGGGCCTGCTGGTTGATTATGCAGAGAGCGTAAATGCCAATGCCATTATCAGGGGGTTGCGCGCCGTTTCGGATTTTGAGTATGAGATGCAAATCACTTCAATGAACAGGGTCTTGGATGACAAAATTGAGACTTTTTTCATCATGACAAATAACCAGTACTCATTCTTAAGTTCAAGCATCGTTAAAGAAGTTGCCAAGTATGGCGGGAAAATTTCCGAATTGGTTCCGAGTGAAGTCGAGGAAGCCTTACTGAAAAAATTCAATGAAGACAAAAAATAACGGGCAGAAATGCCCGTTATTTTTCTTGCAGTATCCGCCTGCCGAAGATCCAGATGTAAATGAGCAAACTGCCAATCGTGATCAGCGGCCCTGCTGTGGCAAGGAGGCTGTATGCTTCTGCCAGGCGGCTTCCCTCCGAAGTCAGATATTCCATTACTGGCAAAGCGTTTGATGGCTGGCCATCCTGGAAAAAGCGTTCATATACTGGTTTCCAAAGGATGAAAGCATAAAAAGCTGCAAAGAACCCATGAATGATCCTCGCGAAAAAGAATGGCTGGAAGCGGATATCTGTCTGGGCGAGAATGCTTGCCACCTGGGCCTGAACGCTAAAACCGCTGAATGCGAGTATGAAGCTTGTAATGACAGCCTGATGCATCAAGGTTGCATCCTGTACCTGGCTAGTCATCTGGCTCCCGAGTGTAATCTCAAATATGCCAGAAATAAATGGAAGGCTAAGCATATCTGTCATTCCCAGCATTCCGAGCATGATTTCAAGGAATTTGGCAAGGAATCCAGTAATGTGAAGATGAAATAACAGTTTGTTTATGACTGAAAACAAGATGATGAAGCCACCGATCATCAACAGGGTCTGGATGGAAGACATTACGGCATCACCGAGCAGTTTTCCAATCGGGCGGTTGTCCTTGATCCTCGTTCTGTGCAGTGCAGCAAAAGCATCTCTTATGGATAAATTCCGTTCTTTATCCTTTGTAGTGCTTTCTTCGCTTCTCCCGTAGAACCTCATGATCAAACCTACGCTGATATTGCCAAGATAATGAGCCAGCGCGAGTATGACCCCAAGCTGGACATTGTAAAAGAATCCCACTGATACAGCTCCGAAAATGAAAAGAGGATTCGAGGAGTTTGTAAAAGAAACCAGCCTTTCTGCTTCAATTTTTGTCAGCTGACCTTCCTGGCGCATCCTTGCCGTCAGCTTAGCTCCTGCTGGAAAGCCAGAAGCCATTCCCATCGCCCAGACAAATCCGCCAACACCCGGTACCTTGAACAGAGGCCTCATTAGGGGTTCGAGAAGTACGCCGATAAAACGGACGACTCCGAATCCGATCAGCATTTCAGATACGATGAAAAAAGGAAGGAGCGAGGGGAAGACAATCTCCCACCACATATTCAATCCCCGGATCGAAGCATCAAAGGATTCCTGGGGAAAGGTAATGAGTGAAACAGCCAGAAAGGTGACGGAGGCTGCAAGGAACAGTGTTTTCAATCTGGATTTTAGCACTTAAGATTCTCCTTCCTGCGGTCTTGCTGTGAAACTTTTTTAAACAATGGTAAAATAAAGTGAAACTCACCGGTGGGGTAATTTTCCATCCCATTCTATATACCTTGCATGCTGTCACATTTATTAAAAGCCTTTGTGACGGGCCGGTTTTAATCAATAAATTTTTACGTGAAAACATGATAAGTTGTCAGCCTTGTCCTCATATAAATCAATATACTCGCTGAACTTCAAATTAGACCAAGTTTAGGATGTATCGACAAAAACATGGGTTTGAGGGAGGAAAAAGCTTTGGCAAGACCAAAGATCGGTTTAGCCTTGGGTTCTGGTGGAGCAAGAGGATTTGCCCATCTGGGTGTCATAAAAGTCCTTAGGGACGAAGACATCCCCATTGATTTAATAGCCGGAAGCAGCATGGGGGCGCTTGTTGCATCTTTCTACGGTGCAGGACTGGATGTTGAACGGCTCTATAAACTATCACGTGTATTCAAACGGAAATATTATCTTGATTTTACGGTTCCAAAAATGGGGTTTATCGCCGGGAAAAGAGTGAAAGAGCTCATCAGGATCTTCACTCATGGAAAAATGATTGAGGAACTGGATATCCCAATTGGAATTGTTGCAACAGATCTCATGTCGGGCGAGAAGGTAGTCTTCAAAGAAGGTCCTGTGGCTGAAGCTGTAAGGGCAAGCATCGCGATTCCGGGGATTTTTGTGCCGGAAAAACTCGGGGGCCGATTATTCGTCGATGGCGGGGTCGTTGATCGGATCCCCGTTTCTGTCGCCAAGGAAATGGGTGCCGATATCGTTATCGCCGTTGATGTATCAAGTGTGAAAATCAACGAGGATGTCACCTCTATATTTGATGTCATCATGCAAAGTATCGATATCATGCAGATGGAGCTGGTTGCGAATCGGGAGGTTGCTTCAGATGTGATGCTCCGGCCGCCAGTTGAAATGTTCAATTCAAAAGCATTTACTAATATAGAAGAAATCATTGAGATTGGCGAAGAAGAAGCGAGAAAGCATATCGATAAAATCAAACAATGCATTGGACAATGGAAGGAGCCGCAAACAGAATGAGCAGAAAGACATCCATAGGCATTTCTATATTGGCAGCTGTTTTAATAATGGCTAGTGCACTTTTTTACCTGCCATACTATGTAACGAAGCCTGGAATGGCAAAGGAGCTTGAACCGATTGTCGAGGTGGAAGGCGGTTATGACGAGGAAGGCAATTTCATGCTTACAACCGTCAGGATGGGCAGAGCCAATATATATGCATACATCATCGCAAAGTTCAGCAAGTACCAGGAAATTTATCCAGTCGAAGATATCAGGGCAGAAGATGAAACGGATGAAGAATACAATATCCGCCAGCTTCACATGATGGATAATTCTAAAACGTCAGCAATCGAGGTGGCCTATAAAAAAGCCGGGAAACCAGTGGACTATACGTATAAAGGTGTTTACGTACTAAGGACTATGGAAGGAATGCCGGCTGACGGGAAATTAAAGCCAGGCGACCTCGTTTACAAGGTAGATGGCAATCCTTTTTCATCATCACAAGAATTCATTGAATATATTAGTTCAAAGAAGCCAGGGGATACAGTAAAGCTAGAGTATAAGCGAAATGGCAAGTCAAAACAGGCCAATATTCCATTGAAGGCACTTGATGATGGAAGCAATCGCCCTGTAGTAGGAATCCAGCTTGTTGATGACAAAGAAATTGACGTGGAACCGGATGTCACGGTGGAATCAGATGAGATCGGCGGACCATCGGCAGGTTTTATGTTCTCATTGGAAATTTACAATCAGTTGATAGAGGAAGATTTGACTAAAGGGTACGAAATAGCTGGAACCGGGACAATGAGCCCTGACGGGACGGTTGGAAGAATCGGCGGAATCCAGCAAAAAGTAGTAGCGGCGGATAAGGCTGGCGCTGAAATCTTTTTCGCACCATTTGAAAAAGGTGCAAAAGGCTCGAATTACGAAGAAGCGCTTATAGCTGCAAAAGATATCAAAACAAAAATGAAGATTGTTCCTGTTGATACTTTTGATGAAGCCGTGTCCTATCTGGAAAATCTAAAAGAAAAATCACGCTGATCCAGCGTGATTTTTTTCTTACCCTTTTAACATGATAGGCGGCTGTGCGAATTCTTCTGCCAGCAATTTTTCTTGACCGCTGCCGTTTTGGCCAAGCGCATAAATCCTTGCTGCTCTGGTATCCAGCTTAAGATCAGGATCAGTGAATGCCGAAAGCTTCGAAACAAGAGGCAGGCCAAAATCTTTCTTCCTTAAGTTCAAGTAAGAACGTCCTTTTTCGGTTGCACCTAGTAACCTTAGATAATTCACCGTATTTTTGGCGGATTTCATTTGATCTTTTCTTGTATTGGTTAAAATATGGAGGCAGACTCTTTGCAGCCTTGTCCATGTATAACGTTTGGTTTTAATGGATTCCATGAATTGCTTAAAGCTGTTTGAGGCAGCTGCAGCGGCAAGCAATCTATTTTCCAGGCCTTCTTCTACTTCATAAAACTCGCTCAATTCCTCAGGGCTGCTTTGCAGGAGCCTGTACTTTAAGAATGGCCAGTAATCTTCCCAGGAATGGAATCCTCCATACTCTTCCCTGTAGCTGATCAAGTGGTTGTAAGTTGAATCTGGGACGTATTGCCTGATCGTTTCGATTTCGCCTGAAGCGCCGAACAGCGCTTTGCGGATGCTGGTCGCACTGGCAATAGTCGCTGAAGCAAAATGCTCATCATGGTAGCCGGCGTTTTTTCTGGTGATTGTTTGTGCCTTCATTGGGCTTTCCTGTCTGAGGATCGCCTGGATGTAATGCATCCCCAAAATGTTATTTGGCTTGGAAATATCAATGAAGCTTTCTGAAGGAGCGAGGGATTGGAATGCAAGCGCTATTGACTTAGGATAGCTGTTTCCTTCTCCTGCAAAAAACCTTATTTTTTCCTGAAAAAAATCATTATTGGCCTCGAGAAAGCTGATTGTCCGCATGAACGCATTGAGATCACCTGATTCACTGCCGAAACATAGAATCTCACAGCCGGCTGCAGACAGGATTGAGACAGAACCTTCTGCAAAGACTTCGGCATGCTGCGTCGCGAATCGGTAGGGAAGTTCAAATACAATGTCTATACCGGCATCCAGTGCCATCTTTGTTCTTGCCCATTTCGAAACAAGCGCAGGTTCCCCCCGCTGCAGAAAATTTCCGCTCATAGCGGCGATGGCAACATCAGCCCCAGACTCTTCCTTTGCCTGCTGCAAATGAAATAGATGGCCATTATGGAAAGGATTATATTCAACGACGACACCAACAGCTTTCATTCTTGTACTCCTTCGTGTTAAGATGGATATTGCATTGTTTTGAAGTTTAATTTAAAGTATTTATGTAAATTATAGTGTAAAGAAAAAATATTGACAAATGATTATACGAAGGGCTATAATTACCTTTGTTGCCTTGGGGTGATTCTATGAAATGGACAATAAGTCAGATACAAAAACATCGAAACAAGGACTTTCTTATTGACGAGTTTGTTCGAATGGACTCAATTAAGGAAACAGATCCGACAATCCGCGAGGTATCTCCCATCCATCTAACAGGAAGGGCGGATATCAGTGCCACGAGAGTGACATTCCATGTCCGGATTGATGGCCATCTGATCCTGCCATGTTCACGGACACTGGTTGATGTAAAATATCCAATTGATGTGGAAACTACTGAAACTTTCATGTTAAACAGCCACGACTATGAGGCTGATGAGGAAGTTCATCAAGTAACAGGCGATGTCATTGATCTTGAACCCATCATCAGGGAGATCTTGCTGGTGGAAGTGCCGATGCAAGTATTCTGTGATGAGAGCGCTGGTCAAGAAGGCGCACCCCAGTCAGGTAAGGATTGGGAAGTAATCGAGGAACAGGAGAAATCCGAAAAACTTGATCCCCGGCTTGCCGGACTTGCAAAATTCTTTGAGGACTCTAAGGATTCCTCTGACTAATGAATGAAAAAAGAGCGTGGAGGTCCAGAAAAGGACTGGCCTTCATAAACTTTCTTATTCCTTTTAAGGAGGTGGGAAGAATGGCTGTACCATTTAGAAGAACATCTAAAACTGCGAAAAGAAAACGCCGTACTCATTTTAAATTACAAGTTCCGGGTATGGTAGCATGCCCTAACTGCGGTGAAATGAAACTTGCTCACCGTGTGTGCAAAGCTTGCGGAACATACAAAGGGAAAGAAGTTGTTAACGACTAATTTTCTTTCAGAAAAAGCACAGGATGCATATGCATCGCTGTGCTTTTTTTGTATATTTGCTCCTTAATACAGAAAATTGATACAATTTGAAGGACTAGTATTTTAGGAGGAGCAGGATGGATTCATACATAATTTCAAAAGAAAAAGACGGAGTGCTGCTTTTTACAATCAACAGGCCCGAAAGAAGAAATGCGATTGATTTTGAGGTAATGGCAGGACTGGAATCTGCAATTGAAATGGCTGCAGACCAGGATGTTAAAGCATTTGCCATTACGGGGGCTGGTGAGCAGGCTTTCTGTTCGGGTGGAGATTTATCTGCCTTCCATCAATTGAAGACAGAAGAACAGGCATATGGGATGCTTTCGCGCATGGCTGGGATTTTGTATAAGCTGCTGACCCTGCCGAAACCAAGCATTGCGATTCTCAATGGTTCTGCAGTTGGAGGCGGTTGTGAAATAGCATCTTCCTGTGATTTCAGGATTGGAAAGCAGGGGATCAAAGCAGGTTTCGTCCAGGCGAACCTGGCGATCACAACCGGCTGGGGAGGGGGAACGATCCTCCTCGAAAGGCTTCCCCATGCTGCATTGAAAATGCTGCTTGATGCCAGGATCCACAATGCTGAGGAGTTGATGAGCTTTGGTTTCCTGAATCATATTTATACAGGAGATCCTATTGATGCCTGTCTCTCATTCATGGAAGGAAGCTTGAAAAAAGAGACAACGGTTTTAGAAGCCTATAAATCTTTAATCAATAAAAAATGGGAGCAATTATCAATGAGAGAAAGGATGGGGGCAGAAGCCGCAAAATGTGCTGTACTATGGGGAGAAGAAGTACATCATAAAAAAGTGGACGAATTCATTAACAAAAAAAATAAAAATAATTGATCGGTATTGGATGATATCAGTCTATCTTTCCTATTAGATGCATAAGAATGAATAAAAAACAATAGGAGGGATTTTCTGATGCCACTAACCCGTCAGGATGCCTGGTCACAGGACGAAGACTTATTGCTTGCTGAAGTTGTATTGCGCAATATCCGCGAGGGCGGCACGCAATTAAAAGCTTTTGAGGAAGTCGGGAAACAGCTGTCAAGAACAGCTGCGGCCTGCGGTTTCCGCTGGAATTCCTACGTAAGGAAACAGTATAAATCAGGAATCGAACTAGCAAAAAAACAGCGAAAAGAAGCAAAAAAACAGGTGAAAGCACAAGAAGTTACTGAAGAAGCTCAGGCTGCGGCAAGTGAAACGCTAAGCCCGGTCCACGAAAAACAGGAAAAGCAATCGAATTTAAGCATTGAAGCAGTAAAACAGTATCTTGATGACCTCTATGAAAAAGCGGGAGTTCTTAACAGTCAGGGTGATCAGAAAGAAAAAATCCGCGGCCTTGAAAAGCAAATCTATTACTTGTCTGCTGAAAATGAAAAATTAGAGACTAAGCTGCGGTCAATGGAAGAAGATTATCGTGCCCTGATTGATATCATGGAGCGGGCAAAAAAAAGAGTAGGCCCTAAAGACGAAGAAAAACAGCAGAAAATGAACTTTCAGGTGGAGGGAAAGGGAAACCTGGAAAAGGTTGAAAAATAACAATAAGAAGCGCCTGCCAGATCTGGCAGGCGCTATTAATATGATACTACTGAACTTGTTCTGTTACACCGGCAGGATACCAGACAAGCGGGTTTTCACCACGGTCTCTTTCCACATCATAATGAACAGGAGTAAAGCCCATCTTTTCCCAGAAGTCCTGTGATTTGACCCGAGGATTCGTCTTGATTGGCAGGCCAAAGCTCTTCGCGAATTCAACGAGTGCTTTTCCATAGCCCTTACCCTGGTAATCCGGAAGTACTTCAAGCTTCCAAAGCTCCAGATAATCCTGGGAAGGTTCGAAGTAGCGGTCAAACTGTTTCTTTACCTGATAAAGGCTCATGCGTGCGACAAGCTTGTCACCGAAATAAATACCGTAGAACGGCGAATCGCTATCATTTTCCACGATATTCGCTTCCAAATCCTCCAACATTGAAAGCTCCTGATGGCCATACTCCTTGAATTTCTTGAATTCTTCCAATGTCTTATAATTGATTTTAAGTTTTTCCACTTTTTTCACCATAATACACTCCCTCTATCAAGCCGCCAATCAATGACTGATCATGCGCTTTTCCTATTCTGAAAAAGGCAGCTGAAATTATTTATTTTTTTACATCTGTTTTTATTATATTATAAAAACATGAAAAATTCTGCATTTGAATTTTAGAAAGCGGTTCCAATTTTTGCAGGAAAGATACAGAATATTGTAGAATTTTAAATAGTGAGCGTATTTTTTACGGGAAAGGGGAAAGAGCGTGCAAAAAATATTGATTGCAAACAGAGGAGAAATAGCGCTTCGCATTATCCGCACTTGCCGTGAGCTTGGGATTGAATCTGTGGCTGTTTATTCTGATGCGGATCAGGAATTGCCTTTTGTAAAAAAAGCTGACAGCGCTTTAAGGATTGGTGAGCCGCCTGTTCAGAAATCCTATCTCAATTCAGATGAAATTTTGAGAATCGCAAAAGAAGAAAAAGTGGATGGCATCCATCCTGGTTATGGCTTTTTATCGGAAAACGCGGATTTTGCCCGAAAAGTGAAGGAAGCCGGGTTGACCTTCATCGGTCCTGCTCCGGATACGATTGAAAAGATGGGCGATAAAATCGTCGCAAGATCGACGATGGAGGCTGCGGGTGTTCCTGTAGTGCCGGGCAGTGAACAGGGTTTGAAAACACTGGATGACGCTGTCAGGCTTGCAGAAGAAATCGGCTACCCGGTCATGCTGAAGGCTAGCGGCGGCGGTGGCGGAATTGGCATGGTGCTCTGTGAAAATGAGCAAGCGCTCGCTAAGAATTTTGAATCCACGAAGGGCAGAGCAAAGGCATATTTCGGATCAGACGAAGTATTCATTGAAAAATACATCAAAAATGCCCGGCATGTCGAGGTCCAGATTTTCGGCGACAGCCATGGCAATCATGTACATATGTTTGAACGTGATTGCTCGATCCAGCGCCGCCACCAAAAAGTGATTGAAGAGGCGCCGTCACCCTTCTTAAGGGAAGAAGCGCGGCAAAAAATGTATGAAACGGCAGTGACAGCTGCCAGGGCCGTGGATTATGTGAATGCCGGGACCGTAGAATTCATTGTGGATGAAAATGAGAATTTTTACTTTCTAGAGATGAATACAAGATTGCAGGTTGAACATCCGGTCACGGAAGCCATTACCGGTCTCGACCTTGTGAAGTGGCAAATCCTTGCAGCGCGGGGTGAAAGACTTCCTTTGCTCCAGAATGAAATCGAGAAGGAGGGATCGGCGATTGAATTCCGTCTCTATGCGGAAGACCCAGTCAGGTTCTTGCCTTCACCAGGTAAAATCACCGAGTTTTCATGGGAGGATCGAGAAGGAGTTCGAGTCGATGCAGGTTATGAAGCAGGTTCGACAGTAACACCTTTTTATGACCCAATGGTTGCGAAGTGCATCGCTGCGGGAGGTACCCGGGAAGAAGCAATCAAGATTGCTGAGGAATTTTTTGCAAACATGAAGCTGGATGGAATCAAATCGAATGCTCCATTGTTTGTGGAAATCTTAAGTGAAGAAGGCTTTAAATCCGGAAACTATACAACTGCATATTTAACAGAAAGAAAATTGGCATCAAAATAGAGGAGGATATGGATATGAAAGAAATTACAGCAAGTATGGCAGGAACGGTATTGAATGTGATGGTGGCAGCTGGGGATTCAATTACGGAAGGCCAGGAAGTGTTGATGCTCGAATCGATGAAGATGGAAATCCCTGTAGAAAGCCAGGGTGCTGGCACGGTAGCTGAAGTGAAAGTGAATATCGGCGACTTTGTTAACGAAGGCGATGTCCTGCTCGTACTAGAATAATAGCGCAGTTAAGATGCCGAAAGACTCTTATATAGAGTGAAAAGGCTGCATAAGGGTGCAATTTACGCCAAACTTGATCCTTAGGAAGAGGAAAGTGCCTTTATAATGGCCTGATCAAGGCTGAAATGTACCCTTTGACAGTTTCAAATAGGTTTTAGGAGGGGAACTATGACAACTGCAAAGACATTAACGGATACTTTACAGGAGAATGTCCAGCAAATTGAAGCTGGCGGCCACCCGAAATATCATGACAAGCTGGCTGAGCAAAATAAAATGTTCGTAAGAGATCGCTTGAATCTTTTATTTGACGAGGGAGTCTACGAGGAAGATGGCAAGTTCGCCAATTTCCAGGCTGGGGACCTGCCTGCGGATGGCGTCGTGACAGCTATTGGCAAAATTGGCGGACAAACTGTTTGTGTCATGGCGAATGATTCGACAGTAAAAGCAGGTTCATGGGGTGCCAGGACGGTTGAGAAGATCATCAGAATCCAAGAAACAGCTGAAAAGCTGAAGGTTCCTTTATTGTATCTTGTCGACTCGGCAGGAGCCCGTATCACTGACCAGCTTGATATGTTCCCGAACAGAAGGGGAGCAGGAAAGATTTTTTATAATCAGGTAAAATTGTCCGGTGTGATCCCGCAAATCTGCCTTCTATTCGGACCTTCCGCAGCAGGAGGGGCTTATATACCAGCGTTCTGCGATATCGTGATCATGGTGGACCAGAATGCATCGATGTATCTTGGATCCCCAAGGATGGCGGAAAAAGTCATTGGCGAAAAGGTCACATTGGAGGAAATGGGCGGCGCCCGGATGCACTGCTCTGTGAGCGGTGTAGGCGATATGCTTGTCTACAGTGAGCAAGAAGCCATTGAAGCAGCGAAGCGGTATGTGAGTTATTTCCCTGCAAATTTCCAGTCCAAAACACCATTGATTGAAGGAGTTGCTCCAAAGGCAGGAAGAAGCCTGGAAGAGATTGTTCCATTGAATCAAAATGCACCTTTTGACATGTATGAAGGAATCGATGCTTTGATTGATGAGGGGAGTTTCTTTGAAATCAAAAAGCTGTTCGCCCCTGAAATCATAACAGGCCTTGCCCGCATCGACGGACGTGCTGTAGGAATCATCGCGAACCAGCCGAAGGTAAAAGGCGGAGTTTTATTCGTTGATTCTGCCGATAAGGCGGCAAAATTCATCACACTCTGCGATGCGTTCCATATTCCATTGCTGTTCCTTGCAGATGTTCCAGGCTTCATGATTGGCACTAAGGTCGAAAGAGCAGGAATCATCCGCCATGGTGCAAAGCTGATTGCGGCGATGAGTTCAGCCACCGTACCAAAAATCTCTGTTATTGTACGAAAGGCATACGGTGCAGGCTTATATGCGATGGCAGGACCAGCATTCGAACCGGATTGCTGCATAGCGCTTCCTACTGCGCAAATTGCGGTCATGGGTCCTGAAGCAGCTGTAAATGCGGTGTATTCAAATAAAATCAATCAAATCGAAGACCCGAAAGAAAAAATCGCTTTTGTCCATGAAAAGCATCAGGAATACAAAGAGAGCATTGACATTTATAAACTCGCTTCCGAACTGATCGTAGATGATATCGTCGCAGCGAACGATTTGAGGAATGCCCTGATCGATCGCTTCAAATTATATGAAACAAAGGACATGGAGTTCAGTGTCAGGAAACACCCTGTCTATCCTGTATAAAAAATGAAACGGAGATCCTTGAGGGTCTCCGTTTCATTTTTGGCCGTCTAGCAAATTAAATGAAAAATCCTTAATCCTTTCTTCCTAAGTGGCATTTGTTTCTGCTAAAATATGACTAAAGATCTTACTATTGATTACACATGTGATAGATTTTCAGGAGATGCACAAGTTGATTGTGTGCTGACTCCTTCAATGAGGGGCTTTTATGAAGATAGCGATAATTGGCGGCGGTTCATTAGGTTTATTATTCTCCTATTACCTCGGAATCAAAAACGAAGTTTCCATCTATACGAGGACAAAAGAGCAAGCAGAACAGATCAACAAAAATGGAGTGCATCTGATAAAAGGCGGCATAGCGCAGCCTCCGCTCAAGGTTTCGGCTGCGGCCATCCAGGAGTGGCAAGGAAAAGAAGAGTTTACTGTTGTGGCAGTGAAGCAATATCAGCTCCCTGGACTAATGGATGAGCTCAAGATGAATGCCCGAAACAGCATCCTCTTTCTGCAAAACGGATACGGCCATATAAAGCTGCTCTCGGAGATTACTGCGCCTGATATTTATGTGGGATCGGTCGAACATGGAGCAGTAAGGGCTAATGAATATACAGTTCAGCATAATGGCATCGGAGTCACCAGAACTGCAGTATACCGCGGAGAAGCCCATCTTCTCAGAGAATTGCCGATGAATGTTCCTGATGACTTTCCAGTACACTTAGAATCTGATTATAAAGAGATGCTCATCAAGAAGCTGGTGGTCAATGCTGTCATCAATCCATTGACTGCAATCCTGAAAGTCAGGAATGGCGAGCTGATCGATAATCCCTTTTACTTTGAGATCTTCAAGCAACTGTTTGAGGAGTGTGCCCTTGTCCTTGGTCTGGAACATAAGGAAGACTACCTCCAGAACCTGATGACGGTATGCGCAAAAACAGCAAATAACCATTCATCCATGTATAAGGATATTGAAAATGGCAGACAGACTGAGATTGACGCCATCCTTGGTTACTTGCTCGAATTATCAATAAGCAAAAATATCAAAGCTCCGTTAATACATAACTATTATCATTGCATCAAGGGGAAGGAGCAAGAAAGGGAGGGAGCATGATGCCTGGATTCTTCTCCGCACTTGTTGCCGCATTGATCACAGTGCCAATAATTGGCTATCTCGCTGTGTTCATCATCACCAAACAAATCACGGGAAACCATCGTCGTTCTGTCAATCTGGCCATTGACTTCAGTACTTTTTTGCTAGTACTGTCTGTCCATTTTTTGATCCTGACCATTTGGGGAAAATCCTTTTTTTGGCTCATACTGATCATTTTATTTGGCTTGGCGGCCATATTCGTCTGGATCCATTGGCAATATAAAGAGGAAATCGTCATGCCAAAGGTATTTAAGGGTTTTTGGCGGTTTAATTTTCTGCTTTTCAGTTCGGCTTATATCATCCTTGTGCTATTTGGATTGTATAAGCGCCTGATGTTCCTGTTTGCTTGACCCGATGTTGGACCGTCTCTTCGAAGGTCCAGCATTTTTTGATTCCTGCAAACCGAACGGAGCAAAAGCCTGCTGCACCGAAATTAACCAAGAGTAGGACAGCTTCTATTCAAAAAAAACCTTGATTTTAGAAATTTCGAAAGGCAAAGTTTTTTTCTTTTCATTTCAAACAATGCTATACTCATTACAGTGAAAATTGTTAACGAGAAAGGAAGTACGAGTTAATGGAGATGTTGAATCTCTCACTTCCGGCTGCGAACCGGTTTGCGACAGATTACCTTACAGGGAGCCCTGAACTTCAGAGGTTCTTTCATTATAATTTTACAGACGAAAATTCATATATTCATCGCCTTGATGAATTGAAAAATAGAAGTTTCATGAGACAGGAACTTGCCGACCATATTCAGACATTCATGTCCAGATATGCGGAGTCTGATCGAATTGCTGAGAATATCGGGAAACTCAGGAAGGAAAACAGCGTTGCGGTTATCGGCGGCCAGCAGGCGGGTATCCTGACGGGGCCGCTCTATACGATCCATAAGGTGATTTCAATTATCAAGCTGGCTGAACAGAAAGAGCAGGAGCTTGGCGTCCCGGTGGTACCGGTATTTTGGATTGCAGGTGAAGACCATGACTACCAGGAAGTCAATCATGTTTACGTCATGAAGGACAACAGGCAGGAGAAATGGGTCTACCCGGAAAAGAATCTCGAGAAAAAGATGATTTCCGAAGTGTGTATCAACCGGGATCTTTGTTATTCCTGGGTTGAGGAAATCATTGAAACCTACGGCGAAACAAAACACACGAAAGAAGTATTATCCTTTGCCCTGGAATCCTTGAAGAAAGCGGAATCCCTCGTGGACTTTTTTGCGACGATCATCATGGAGCTTTTCAAGGATTCTGGCCTGCTGATTGTTGATTCAGGGAATAAAGACCTGCGCAAGCTTGAAAAAGAATATTTTATCAATCAAATTAAAAATCATCGTGAAATCACTTCCGCGGTCCTTGGCCAGCAAGAAAAGACCAAAGCGGCAGGCTTTTCTAATATGATTGATATCAATGAAAATACGGCGAACCTGTTCTTTTATGATGAACATGTAAATGAACGTATTTTGCTTCAATTTGACCCACAAAATGGAGGGTTTGCAGGTAAAAATCGCGAAGTCAGCTTCACATATGATGAACTGATGGAGATTGCGAATGAGTTTCCGGAAAAACTCAGCAATAATGTCGTGACCCGTCCGTTAATGCAGGAATGGCTTTTCCCGACGCTTGCCTTCATAGGAGGTCCTGGAGAAATTGCCTACTGGGCAGAGCTGAAACTTGTCTTCGAGCATTTCGGTGTCCAGATGCCTCCGCTTGTCCCAAGACTGAATATCACCTTATTGGAAAGATCGATTGAATCTGACCTGAACGAATTGAAATTGGATCTAAAAGAAGTGTTGATTTCAGGCACAAGCGGACATGAACTAAAATTCATCGACTCACTGAAGGATCGGGAAGTAGAAGAGTTATTCGGTAAGGTTAAAGGGATGCTGTCAGATCAATATCATCTCATCCGTGAAAAATCAAACGGAATCGATCCGGTATTATTGCCAATGCTGCAAAAGAACGAATCAATCCTGCTGAATCAAATTAAGTTCATGGAGGATAAAATTGTAGAGGCAATCTGCCAAAAAAATGACCATATCCTTCGAAAGTTCTCTAGAGTGGAGAATGCACTAAGACCAGGCGGGGCGCCACAAGAAAGAGTATGGAATCCTTTCTATTACCTGAATAAGTATGGTTTGGAACTAGTTCCGGAATTATTAAAGCTGCAGTTTAGGTTCGATGGAACCCATAAAATCATAAAACTATAAAATTGAGTTCCATCCTTTTCGGATGGGGCTTTTTTTTCGTTCGGGGGTGGTTTCAAAATACGGGTGAAAGTGCAATTTTTACAGGTGTTGGTGCAATTATTTAGGGTGAAGGTTCAATTGTCGAGGGTGACAGTGCAATTACTATTACTATTGATTTCAGTGCAATTAATGGTTCCTGTTGTTCATTGGCAGTCTTCGATTGTCCATCAACTGGCAATTAAAAATATAAAAAAGTAAGAAATAACAAAGGAATTTGGGTTGGTGGAGAGAATATTTAAAATAAGGTGGTGAAAAGTGGGGGAATGTGGTACATTGTATTTAGAAAGTGGGGGTAGTGGCATGTTCATGGGTGAATACCATCATAATGTGGATAGCAAAGGACGATTGATCATCCCTGCCAAGGTCCGTGAAAATCTTGGAGAAATGTTCATTCTTACCCGTGGACTTGACCAGTGTTTATTTGGTTACCCCGTTTCTGAATGGTCAGTGATCGAAGAAAAACTTAAAGGACTTCCGCTGACTAAAAAAGATGCACGTGCATTTACCCGTTTTTTCTTTTCGGGTGCTACCGAGAGTGAAATTGACAAACAGGGGAGAGTCAATATTCCTTCCCCGCTGATGCAATACGCCAAGCTTGAGAAAGAATGTGTGATTTTAGGTGTTTCCAATCGAATTGAAATTTGGAGCAAAGCCATCTGGGAAGAATATTTCGCAGAATCTGAGGAATCTTTTGCTGAAATTGCGGAAAATATGATTGGATTTGATATTTAAGGGTAACATTATTCTGATATAATATTACCTGCTCCTCGATTGGAAAGGTGGATCATGATGTTCAAACATACAACAGTTTTACTGGAAGAAACAGTAGACGGGCTCAATATCAAGCCTGACGGTACATACGTGGATTGCACTCTCGGTGGCGCAGGCCACAGTGAATTGATTTTGTCCAGGCTTTCGGAAAAAGGAAAGCTATATGCATTTGACCAGGACGATGTCGCGATTGCAAATGCGAAAGAAAAGCTTGCAGCTTACGGCGACAGGCTGACAATCATTAAAAGTAATTTTCTTTATCTGCAGGACGAGCTTGAAAAATTGGGTGTAAAAGAAGTTGATGGGATTCTATATGATTTGGGAGTTTCCTCACCGCAGCTAGATACTCCGGAACGCGGCTTCAGCTACCACCACGATGCTCCGCTCGATATGCGGATGGACCAGGATGCAGCATTGTCCGCTTACGATGTCATTAATGAATGGCCATATGAAAAATTGGTCAAAATCTTTTTCCAGTACGGAGAAGAGAAATTCTCAAAACAAATTGCCCGCAAAATCGAGGCCGCAAGGGAAAACAAGCCGATTGAGACCACTAGTGAACTGGTCGAGTTGATTAAAGATGCAATTCCTGCACCTGCAAGGAGAAAAGGCGGCCATCCCGCCAAAAG
Organism: Cytobacillus oceanisediminis 2691; assembly: GCF_007678455.1. Taxonomy (GTDB): domain Bacteria; phylum Bacillota; class Bacilli; order Bacillales; family Cytobacillaceae; genus Mesobacillus; species Mesobacillus oceanisediminis_A. The sequence continues at coordinate 518,370 of NZ_VEEP01000001.1, forward strand.
GGTTTTCCAGGCAGTCAGGATCGCGGTAAATGATGAACTTGGTGTTTTTGAAAAGTCACTGGAGCAGGCAATCGAACTTTTATCCGTAGGAGGAAGGATCAGTGTCATCACCTTCCACTCACTCGAAGACAGGATTTGTAAGGTAACCTTGAAAAAAGCGAGCGAAACACCGCCGCTTCCACCAGGTCTGCCAATCATTCCGGATGAGTTTCAGCCTAAATTGAAGCTGATTACTAGAAAACCAATCCTTCCGTCCGAGGAAGAGCTCGAGTTCAATAACCGGGCAAGATCGGCAAAACTGCGGATAGCTGAAAAAGTAAAAAACTAAAAATAAAAATATAAAATTTTCAGGAGGGAAAATGATGAGCAATCTGGCTACAAAATTGCAGCAGGAACAGCAGCATCGTACAGTTCAGGCACCAGCAAAAGCACCGGTAAAAGCACCTGCGAAAAGAAATTCGATTTTAACGCCCGGTGAAAAAATCCTGATGTTTGTCTTCGGAGCAATCGTATGCTTCGGCGCAACATTCATGGTATCAAAACAGGCAGCCATTTATGCAGTCAACAAAGAAATCCAGATTATTGAAGGCGATATTCAGGAGCAGCAAAAGGTTAATAGTGACCTTGAAGTCCAGATTAGCGAATTAAGTACCTATGAAAGAATCAAAAAGGTGACAGAAAAGCTCGGCCTAACATTGAATGAAAACAATGTTAAAGGTGTGGAAAACTGATGATCAAGAAACAGCCAAATATGAATGCAGGAGCAGCGGTATTATTCGTAATATTCAGCCTGCTCTTTTTTATCTTGATTTTCAGGTTTGTCTCCATCCAGGTCACAGGTGAAGTTCATGGACAAGCACTGGCAGCAAGAGCGCAGCAGAAATATTCCAATGAGAAAGTCATCGAGGCTGTCAGAGGCACGATTTTTGACCGCAAAGGCGAAGTAGTTGCGGAAGACACCACTTCCTATACGCTCGTCGCCATCCTTGATGAATCGGTGACAACGAATAAAAAGAAGCCGAAACATGTTAAAGACCCGGCAAAAACAGCCGCTGTACTGGCGAAGTATATCGATATGAGCGAGTCGGATATATACAAGAGACTTACAAAAGATGGCGCATGGCAGGTTGAATTTGGAAAGGCTGGCCGCGATATTACCCACCAGACCAAGCGGGAAATAGAAGAGGAAAAGCTGCCGGGAATTACTTTTTTACGAGATTCAAAGAGATTCTATCCAAATGGTGTATTTTCATCACATTTAGTAGGCTTTGTTGAGAATGAAGAAACAGAGGATCACAAAACAATTACTACTGGCAAGCTAGGTGTAGAAAAAACATTAAATGATGAATTGACTGGTGAAAATGGTTCCGTAAACTTCAAAAGTGATTTATGGGGATTCCTTCTTCCAGGTGCAGAAGAAAAAGTAACTCCCGCAAAAGATGGCGATGATATTTATCTGACGATTGATAAAAAAATCCAGACTTTTGTAGAGGATGCCGTCGATCGAGTTGATAAGGAGTATAAGCCTAAAAAAATCCTGGCTGTCGTTGCTGACCCTAAAACTGGCGAAATACTTGCAATGGCCCAGCGTCCTACCTTCCACCCTACTACAAGGGATGGGTTAGATAAAAGCTGGCATAACGAGATTGTTGAAACACCTCTTGAGCCCGGCTCAACCATGAAGGTTTTCACGCTCGCTGCAGCTGTTCAAGAGAAAAAATGGAATCCAGGTGAGCTCTATAAATCAGGATCCTATAAAGTTACTGAAAAATCAGGGAGTATTGGTGACCACAATGGGCGTCAGGGATGGGGAACGATTACCTATCTTGAAGGTATACAGCGTTCGTCTAACGTGGCAGTTGCCAAATTAGTAAATGAGAAAATCGGCACTGAAAAATTCCGGGAATACCTGACCAAGTTTGGATTTGATAACCCTACTGGCATAGAATTGCCAAATGAAGCTGTTGGAAAAATCCAGTATAAGTGGCCGATTGAAAAAATAACCACTTCTTATGGCCAAGGTTCGACAGTGACTCCAATCCAGCTGATTCAGGCTGCTACTGCCGTTGCCAATGACGGAACGATGATGAAGCCTAGAGTAATTGATAAAATAGTTGACCCGAACACTGGTAAGATAGTAAAACAAACTGAACCCGAGGCTGTTGGCAAGCCGATATCCGCTGAAACAGCCAAAGAGGTTCGCGATGTACTTGAAACAGTTATTACCTCAGAGCACGGTACGGGTAAATCATATGCAATTGATGGTTATAAGATTGCCGGGAAAACAGGCACTGCGAACCTTACTGAAAATGGTAAATATCTTAACGGGCCTAGCGACTATCTATTCTCATTCCTCGGCATGGCTCCAAAAGATGATCCTAAGCTGATTGTTTATGTTGCGGTTCAACAGCCTGAAATTGACCACTATTACAAAGGTTCGATTCCAACATCTATGATATTCAAATCAGTGATGCAGAGCAGTCTTCAGTATCTGAATATAAAGCCTGCTTCCATGGAAAAGGCTGATTCAAGTTCTGTACCAGATGTAACCGGGATGGAAACTGGTGAAGCAAAGAAGCTGCTTGAGTCCAAAGGGTTTGAGACCGTAGTCATTGGTGATGGGAATCAGGTGGAAGAACAATTGCCAAAAGCTGATATAGTATCTCTTGAAGGAGAAAAGATCATTATAAAAGCTTCAGGCACCATGACATACCCGGATCTGACAGACTGGTCGCTAAGGGATGTCATGAAGCTCACCCAACTAACTGGGGTTAAGCTAAATAAAGCCGGAAGCGGATATGTGACAAAACAGAGCCTGAAACCGGGCTTGCCGATCAATGAAGGAGAAAACCTTATTGTTCAGCTCGAAACACCGCTGCAGCAATTCGAGAACTCCTTAAAAAAAGAAGAAGATAGTGAGGAAACAGAGGAAGTTGGCGGCTGAGCCCTTCCTCTGTTTTTTTGTGTTTAGTATTTGAAGCAATCAGACAAAACCCATCCGGCAATCACAGAAATTATCCGAAGCAGTCATAGGTTCCGACAGCTTTTCGCCTGTAAGCACAAAAGTTGTCTGAAGTAGCCTCAGGTTCGGACAGCTTTTCGTCGGTAAGCACAAAAGTTGTCCGAAGCAGCCACAAGTTCGGACAGCTTTTCGCCTGAAAGCACAAAAACTGTCTGAAGTAGCCTCTAGTTCGGACAGCTTTTCAACGGTAAGCACGAAAGTTGTCCGAAGCAGCCACAAGTTCGGACAGCTTTTCGCCTGAACGCACAAACTGTCTGAAGTAGCCTCCAGTTCGGACAGCTTTTCAACGGTAAGCACGAAAGTTGTCCGAAGCAGCCCAGGGTTCAAACAAAACCTCACAGTCAATCACAGAATTTGTCCAAAGTAACCCTGGTTCAGCCAATCCCCGTCACTGACCTTAAAATCCACCCAAATCACCTCCAGATGACGTATCCATGCCAAGCTTGTCTCGACTTCTTGTTATATTCAAAATCGTACAAGCATATATTTGAACGAGTGTCATGGTTTTCAGCGGAACAATTTTAGGAGGAGGTTCGTTCATTATATGCGTGTATCAAATGTGACGGTCAGAAAAAGGCTGGCTCTCGTTCTTGTGATCGGGATTTTGGTGTTTTTTATCATAGATGTCCGGCTTGGCTATGTACAGTTCATGCTTGGGGATCTTTTGACAGGAAAGGCGAAGGACTCGTGGAGCAGGAATGTCCCGTTCGAACCTCAACGTGGAGAGATTACGGACAGGAATGGTGTAGCGCTGGCAACGAATATCAGTGCCCCGACTGTCTATGTGGTTCCTCGCCAGGTGAAGGATCCTGAGGCGGCTGCTGAATTATTGGCCAAGGCATTGGATATGCCGAAGGAAAAGGCCTTCCAGCATATCACTAAAAAAGCGATGATTGAGAGAATACCAGAGGGAAGGAAAATCTCACACGAAAAAGCGAAAGAAATCAGGGCGCTGGATATTAAAGGTGTTTATATTGGGGAAGATTCGAAACGTCATTATCCATATGGAAGCTATCTGTCCCATGTCCTCGGTTTTGCTGGGGTCGATAACCAGGGGTTGATGGGACTCGAGCTCTACTATGATAAGGAGTTAAAAGGGAAAAAGGGATCTGTGCAATTTTATGCTGACGCGAAACAGCAGCGGATGCATAATATGGCAGATGATTATGAGCCGCCGGTGGACGGGCTTGATCTGAAGCTGACGATCGACAGCCGGGTCCAGACAATTGTTGAGAGGGAATTGGATATTGCTCAGGCGAAATACAATCCGGATGGGATTATTGCGATCGCGATGAACCCTAAAAACGGGGAAATCCTGGCAATGTCCAGCAGACCGGATTTTGATCCTGCTAATTTCCGTAATGTAGCGCCTGAGGTCTATAACAGGAACTTGCCGATTTGGAGCACCTATGAACCCGGATCGACATTCAAGATTGTGACGCTCGCAGCTGCGCTTCAGGAAGGAAAGGTCGATCTGGAAAAGGATCACTTTCATGATTCAGGTTCCGTTGAGGTGGCGGGAGCGAGGATCCGCTGCTGGAAAAAGGGCGGCCATGGAAGCCAATCCTTCCTTGAAGTTGTCGAGAATTCATGCAACCCTGGATTTGTCGAGCTGGGGGATAGACTTGGAAAAGAAAAACTGTTCAAATATGTAAAGGATTTTGGATTTGGCGAAAAAACGGGAATTGACCTTCAGGGAGAGGGAAAGGGAATTCTTTTTAACCTGGATAGAGTGGGACCGATCGAACAGGCAACTACGGCATTCGGTCAGGGTGTATCAGTTACACCGATTCAGCAGGTTGCTGCGGTTTCAGCCGCGGTTAATGGCGGTATACTATATACACCGTATATTGCCAAAGAATTGAGTGATCCGATAACTGGGGAAATTGTGATGAGAAAGACACCTCAGGAGAAAAGAAGAGTCATTTCAGAAGAAACCTCGAAAGAAATCAGGCATGCGCTTGAAAGTGTCGTTGCGAAGGGCTCTGGTAAAAATGCATTTGTGGATTCGTACAGGGTTGGCGGCAAGACAGGTACCGCACAAAAAGCAAAAGATGGACGTTATCTAGAAAATAACCATATCGTTTCCTTCATAGGCTTTGCACCTGCGGACGATCCGCAAATTGTAATCTATGTTGCTGTTGACAACCCAAAGGGCACCGTCCAGTTCGGCGGAGTTGTAGCCGCTCCGATTGTCGGGGATATCATGGAAGATAGCTTGAGGGCGATGGAGGTCCCGCCGAGAAAGGATCAAATCGAGAAAGAGCTCACATGGCTGGATACTCCAATGGTCGAGGTTCCTGACCTGATTGGCCTATCCAAGGCAGAACTAAGACAGCAATTGATCAATTTAAAACTGGATATCGCAGGAGATGGGGAGAAAGTGGTCAAACAGCTTCCTTCACCGGGTGTGAAAATCAAGGAAGGATCCACGATAAGGGTATATATGAATGATTGACCCGGATACGGTGTTTTAGGAAACAGTCGATAGCAGGAGGCGGCGGCAGGATCAATATCCGCCGCTGCTTTTGCATGCTGACCCCAATTAAACTCTTATCTATAACTCTCTTTTGTCTCATAGTGTTGCTTTTCGATTCCGAGACGCTTTCAGAGATGTTGCTGAATGGGAAATGCTGAAAGATTGTAAAAAGCCATCGATAAAAAGGGCTTGTACTTTTCACCTCAACAATGGCTAATTTCAGCCTAATCATGTAAAATAAGAGTCGCCATGTTGTTTGAGAGGATTTGATATTTATGAAATTACACGAATTGATCGGTTATTTGCACCCATTCGTGGATTACAAGGGAGAAAATCCCGAGATTACTTCAATTGAAAATGATAACCGCCGAGTGAATCCAGGAAGTTTATTCATATGCATTAAAGGCTATACAGTTGATGGCCATGATTTTGCAGAGGCGGCCGTAAAAAATGGAGCGGCAGCTGTTCTTGCTGAGCGCGAGCTTCCTGTAAATGTACCGGTGATTGTTGTGAAGGACACCATGCGGGCGATGGCGGTCCTGGCCGATGTTTTTTACGGGCAGCCGAGCCAGAAGCTACATATGGTAGGGATTACAGGGACGAACGGAAAAACGACGACGAGCCATATTATTGAAAAGATTTTCAAAGATTCAGGACAAAAAACCGGTTTGATCGGGACGATGTACACAAAGATCGGTGAACAAACCTTTGAAGTGAAGAATACCACTCCGGAGAGTCTGACACTCCAGAAGACGTTCAGGAAAATGGTCGATGAACAGGTCGAGACGGCTGTGATGGAGGTCTCCTCACATGCACTCGTCTATGGACGTGTTCATGGTACAGACTATAATGTTGCAGTTTTTACGAATTTGACCCAGGACCATCTCGATTACCATAAAACCATGGAAGAATACAAGAAGGCAAAAGGCTTGTTGTTTTCGCAGCTTGGAAATGCCTTTAACCATGAGAACCCGAAATTTGCTGTATTGAATGCAGATGATCCTGCTAGCGAGGAATTCGCGATGCTGACAACTGCTCATTTATTGACCTATGGGATTGACAATCATGCCGACTTGCAGGCAACCAATATCTCCATGACTGCCAGCGGAACATCATTTGATTTAGTCAGCCCGTTTGGTGAAAGGAAGGTAAATATTCAGCTGATCGGCAAGTTCAGCATCTACAATGTTCTAGCGAGCATTGGAGCTGCCCTTGTATCCGGAATTTCTCTGGAGGCTATCATTGATTCTGTTGAAAGTGTTAAAGGGGTTTCAGGAAGGTTTGAAGTGGTTGATGCAGGACAGGATTTCTCTGTCATTGTAGACTATGCCCACACACCGGACAGTCTTGAGAACGTCCTTAAGACCGTGCAGCAATTTGGGCAAAAGAGAATTTTTTGTGTGGTTGGCTGCGGCGGGGATCGCGACCGCACAAAACGTCCGCTCATGGCGAAGATTGCATGCCAGTATTCTACGGATGCCATCTTTACCTCTGATAACCCGCGCAGTGAGGATCCAGCAGAAATCATCAAGGATATGGAAGAAGGAGTCTTGGGTGAAGTTTATACTTCGATCATCGACAGAAAAGAAGCGATCCAGCATGCCATCAAAAATGCCGATGCTGGCGATGTGATCCTGATTGCCGGAAAGGGACATGAAACGTATCAGCAAATCGGAGACAGAACGTTTGACTTTGATGACAGGATTGTAGCGCGCGAGGCGATAGAGGAGAGGTAATATGCTGACATACCAGGATGTTTCGAGACTGTTTTCGAAGGTGAGTGGAATAAAAGAAGAAAAGATCCGCTTTCACACTGTAAGCAGCCAGGCAGGAGCCAAACAGCCAAAGGGGCTGTTTGTTCCGATATCCGAAGAATCCGGAACTTTACAGGAAGCGATTTCGAACGGTGCCGTGGCAGCGCTATGGCCTGAGGGAGTGCAGGTTCCTTCATATGCTCCCAATCACTTCCCGATTTTTTATGCACAAGATAATTTGAAAGGCTTAGAGGAAATCATGAATTCATACTATAACTATTTGACACAACACGAAGAAACCAGGGAAAGAACGAAATTCATTTTCCCTGACAAAGGACTTCTTAATGAAGCGGATGAAACATATGATATAGCTGTGATGGCCGAAAAAATCAATGGATTTGGCGGCAATATAAGCAAGGCAGGTGAGGAATAATGCTGGAGCAAGTTATCTTTTTCACAATATTGATGGGTTTTCTAATAACAGTCTTGCTTTCGCCAGTATTTATTCCTTTCCTGAGAAGGCTTAAATTCGGCCAGAGCATCAGAGAGGAAGGACCTAAATCACACCAGAAAAAAACAGGGACTCCTACAATGGGCGGTGTCATGATTCTAATTTCAATCACAATCACGACACTTGTTATGACAGGAAAATTCTCGCAGCCTAGTGTGGAAACCTATCTTTTGCTATTTGTCACTCTAGGGTTCGGGCTCCTAGGTTTCATGGATGATTTTATCAAGGTAGTCATGAAGCGGAATCTTGGTTTGACGTCCAAGCAAAAATTGCTTGGGCAAATTATTATTTCCGTTATCTTTTTCTTTATTTTTAACCAAAGTGAATTTTCAACAGTAGTCAGTATCCCGTTAACCGATCTTTCTTTTGATCTCGGTTGGGGATATGCGCTGTTCATTATTTTTTGGATGGTCGGTTTTTCAAATGCAGTTAACCTGACGGACGGGCTTGACGGGCTGGTTTCCGGTACAGCAGCAATTGCATTTGGTGCCTTTGCTGTCCTGGCCTGGAATCAATCGCAATATGAGCTGTCGATTTTTTCTGTCGCAGTTGTAGGAGCTGTTCTAGGTTTTCTAGTATTCAATGCACACCCTGCGAAAGTGTTCATGGGTGACACTGGTTCACTTGCACTGGGTGGTGCCATTGCAACTGTGGCAATCCTGGCGAAGCTTGAGATTATCCTGATCATCATTGGCGGAATCTTCGTCATCGAAACATTGTCAGTGATCCTTCAGGTTATTTCATTCAAGACAACAGGAAAAAGGATTTTCCGGATGAGTCCGCTTCACCACCACTATGAATTGATTGGCTGGTCGGAATGGCGAGTTGTTGTGACATTCTGGACTGTCGGCCTGCTTTTCGCAATCCTTGGAATTTATATTGAGGTGTGGATTTAGATGAAACATATTAAAACCTATCAACATAAAAAAATTCTTGTACTTGGCCTTGCCAAGAGCGGAGTCAGCGCAGCTGCTCTGCTACATAAATTAGGCGCTTTCGTTACAGTTAATGACAGCAAGCCATTATCGGAAAATCCTGAAGCACAGGGGCTGCTTGAACAGGGAATCAAAGTGGTCTGCGGAAGCCACCCGATTGAATTGATGGATGAAGGATTCGAACTGGTCGTCAAGAACCCAGGGATTCCGTATTTCAATCCAATGATCCAAAAGGCAGAAGAAAACGGGATACCGATCATTACCGAGGTTGAGCTGGCCTACCAGATATCAGAGGCACCACTTGTGGGGATTACTGGAACAAACGGGAAAACCACGACAACAACCTTGATTTTTGAAATGCTCGAAGCCGGTAAAAAACAACCGCTGATTGCCGGGAATATCGGTACAGTTGCATCGGGTGTTGCCCAGGAAGCAACAGAGGAAAATACGATTGTCATTGAGCTTTCCTCTTTTCAATTAATGGGTATCGACACATTCAAGCCGAAGATTGCCGTGATTACCAATTTGTACGATGCGCATCTTGATTATCATGGTACAAGGAAAGATTATATTGCAGCGAAAGCGTTGATTACGAAAAACCAGACGGAAGAGGATTACTTCATCGTAAATGCTGACCAGGAAGAAGTGATGGCTATTGCCCGTACTTCAAAAGCAAAAATCGTTCCTTTTTCAACGAAAAAAGTACTGGACAGCGGGGCTTATGTGAAGGATGGCTGGGTTTGCTTCAATGGTGAGCAGATTATCGATACAAAGGATATTGTATTGCCGGGCAAGCATAATCTGGAGAACATCTTATCGGCTGTGGCTGCGACGCTGCTCTCAGGAGGAGACCAAGAAGCGATTATCAAAGTGCTAACATCTTTTGCAGGCGTAAAGCACAGGCTTCAATATGTCGGCAATATCGCCGGCCGGAAATTTTATAATGACTCAAAAGCAACGAATATACTGGCAACTGAAAATGCCCTGGTGGCTTTTGATGATCCAATCGTATTGCTTGCAGGCGGTCTGGACAGAGGGAATTCCTTTGATCAACTTATCCCCTCTTTAAAAAACGTCAAAGTATTGATTACTTTTGGGGAAACTGCTGAAAAAGTGGGACAGGCTGGGCAGGAGGCAGGAATAAAAACAATTCTTCGCGTCGATAATGTGGAAAAGGCCGTTCCCGTGGCGTTCGAACATTCAGTACCCGGAGATGTTATCCTGCTCTCACCGGCATGTGCCAGCTGGGATCAATATAAAACTTTTGAAGTCAGGGGAGACATGTTTATCGAGGCCGTGCATAAGCTTAAGTAAGGGCTTGTCTTGAACAACATGACTCAGGTTGCCTGGCCTCATGCAGGCTGGATGGGAAGCGGCATATGAGCCCTAAATCATACAGCCGAGGTGTATTGCTTTGCCAACGAAAAAATCGACTCCAGACATATTCCTGATGATTGTGACCTTTGCGCTTTTGACTGTGGGACTGATCATGGTATACAGCGCAAGTGCTGTCTGGGCAGACTATAAGTTCAATGACTCTTTCTTTTTTGCGAAACGGCAAATGCTGTTTGCGGGAGTGGGAATCATCGCGATGTTTTTTATCATGAATATTGACTACTGGACGTGGCGGACATGGTCTAAGGTGATCCTGATTGTCTGTTTTGTCCTGTTGATCCTTGTATTGATCCCTGGGGTCGGGAATGTACGGAATGGGTCGAGGAGCTGGATTGGTGTCGGCGCCTTTTCGGTCCAGCCTTCCGAATTCATGAAGCTTGCGATGATTGCTTTTCTTGCAAAGTTTTTGTCGGAGAACCAGAAGGCAATCACCTCTTTTAAAAAAGGTCTTGTGCCATCATTGGGACTTGTCTTTTTGGCATTTGGCCTGATTATGCTGCAGCCGGATCTGGGTACTGGAACAGTTATGGTCGGTACTTCAGTTGTCATCATTTTTATTGCCGGAGCAAGAATCAGTCATTTCGTGGGACTTGGTCTCCTGGGTGTTGCGGGTTTTGTCGGCCTGATTGCCTCTGCGCCTTACAGGATCAAACGGATTACATCCTTTCTTGACCCATGGCAGGACCCCCTTGGAAGCGGTTTTCAAATGATTCAATCACTCTATGCTATTGGGCCTGGAGGATTGTTCGGACTGGGGCTGGGACAAAGCCGGCAAAAGTTCTTTTATCTCCCGGAACCACAGACAGATTTTATCTTTGCGATTCTGGCTGAAGAACTCGGATTCATTGGAGGATCATTGATTCTACTCTTATTCTCTTTACTCCTCTGGCGGGGCATCAGGATTGCGCTCGGAGCACCCGATTTATTCGGTACATTTCTTGCGACCGGAATCATCGCGATGATTGCCATCCAGGTCATGATCAATATCGGGGTTGTTACGGGCCTTATGCCTGTAACGGGAATAACACTTCCTTTCCTCAGCTACGGAGGATCTTCCCTGACATTGATGCTGATGGCAGTTGGAGTGCTGTTGAATATCAGCCGCCACTCAAGGTATTGAGCTATACACACGATAAAGACCCTGATTCCAGGGTCTTTTATTTGTTATTATCTTCCTATAGGAATACCTGATTTTACGGTTAGTGTATCAAGACCGAAAAAGAATCCTGGAAATTCGGACATGAACGATGAATATGTTAGGAATATGCCTTTGTTCATGCTATATTACATTTAAATAACAATATCTTTAAAATCAGTTCTGCAGTTTAGAATATAGTAGAATAGGGTAAAACCGGGGAGTGCCTTTTTTATGGGCACTTTTGACGATTATTTCTGTCATTTCGCTCGGAACTGCTGCTGGAAGCGGTGGTAAAATGCGTGATTGACAGCAATTAAAAAAAGAGATAAGTTGCTGAGGTGTGGAAAATGAAGATTGCAGTTAGCGGCGGTGGTACAGGAGGACATATTTATCCTGCGCTTGCACTAATCAGGGAGATTCAAAAAAAGGATGAGAAGGTTGAGTTTCTATACATAGGAACAGAAAAGGGCCTCGAAAGCAAGCTCGTGCCGAGGGAGAATATCCCTTTTAAGTCAATACATATCACAGGCTTTAAACGGAAACTTTCTTTTGAAAATGTAAAAACGGTGCTGCGATTCCTGAAGGGCGTAAGAGATAGTAAAAAAATGCTTAAGGAATTCAACCCTGATGTCGTCATCGGGACAGGTGGCTATGTGTGTGGCCCGGTTGTCTATGCAGCGGCCAAAATGGGCATACCAACAATTGTCCATGAACAAAATAGCGTACCAGGTTTGACCAATAAATTCCTGAGCAGGTACGTTGATAAGGTTGCCATCTGCTTCGAGGAGGCAAGGCAGTTTTTCCCGGAACAAAAAGTCGAATTGACAGGCAATCCCCGCGCGTCTGAAGTTTTGGGACAGGATGGAATCAAGGGGAGACTGTCTGCGGGCCTTAAACTTAAGGTGCCGACTGTGCTGATCTTTGGCGGGAGCAGAGGTGCCAGGCCGATTAATGAGGCGGTCGTCAAAAGTCTGACAGAATTAAGCAGTAAACCATATCAAGTATTATATGTAACTGGTGATGTTCATTTCGAAGAAGTCCAGAAAGAAGTGGAACTGGTTGGAAATCCAGAAAACGTGATTATCAAGCCATTCATACACAATATGCCTGAAGTGCTGTCCGGTGTGGATTTGACGGTAGCAAGGGCTGGAGCGACTACACTTGCTGAACTGACATCACTCGGAATACCAAGCATACTGATTCCCAGCCCATATGTAACAGACAACCACCAGGAAAAGAATGCACGGGCTTTGAGTGAGAACGGAGCAGCACGCCTGCTGCTTGAAAAAGACCTGACCGGGCCAAAGCTGGTAGAGAGTATTGACCAGATTCTCGGGCATGAACAGAAACTGGCTGATATGAAGAAAGCAGCAAAGAAACTCGGCATACCAGATGCTGCCCAAAGGCTCTATCGTTTGATGGAGGAACTGGCGGCAAAGTAGCCTATAGGGCTGGAGCTGCATAAACTGGTTGAATAAAGGCTGTATCGTGAAAGGAAGGTAATTTATGAAGGATCTGGCTATCAAACTTAGAGAAATGAATATCGGATCGGTAAAGGAAAACGAGCCGCTCGCGAACCATACATCAATGAAAATTGGCGGTCCCGCAGACTTACTAATTGAGCCTTCGTCAATAGAAAATCTGAAAAAGGCAGTGGAAGCCATCAAGGAATCTGGAGTCAAATTGACGGTGATCGGCAGGGGGTCAAATCTCCTTGTATCGGACAAAGGGATTGAAGGCGCAGTTATCAAACTTGGCTCTGGGCTGGATGACCTGGAGATTGAAGGAACAAGAGTCACCGCTGGGGGTGGCCTTTCACTTGTTAACTTTGCGATCACCATCAGCCGTAAAGGGCTTTCCGGACTCGAATTCGCCGGCGGCATCCCTGGCTCGATCGGAGGCGCTGTATATATGAACGCAGGCGCCCACGGTTCAGACATCTCCAAAATCCTTGAGAAAGCATATGTTCTATTCGAGGATGGCTCCCTGGAGTGGCTTTCGAATGAAGAAATGAAGTTTTCTTACCGGACTTCCGTCCTCCAAAAGGAGCGTCCTGGAATCGTCGTAGCTGCAGTATTCCAGCTGAAGGCAGGAAACAAGGAGGAAATCGTAGCAGAACTTCAGAAAAATAAGGATTATCGCAAAGAGACCCAGCCATACAATTATCCAAGCTGCGGCAGTGTTTTCAGGAATCCCCTTCCTGACCATGCTGGTAATTTAATTGAAAAATCGGGCTTGAAGGGCCATCAAATCGGCGGTGCACAAATCTCCGAGCTCCATGCAAACTTCATTGTGAATAAAGGCAGCGCCAAAGCTGAGGATGTACTCGGCCTGATTCAGCATGTTAAGGATACAGTCCTGGATTTACATGGTGTGAAAATGGAGACAGAGGTAGAAATTATCGGACGGAAATAGCAGGAAATTGATTCAGGCTGTCAAATTTTATGCTATAATATGACATTAGATTAGGATGCAGAGACGGCATGGTAATACATCGTGCCGTTGGTCTTTCTACCCATAATGATGGACAAGACACCTTCCTGATGATGTACGATAAATGATGGCTTTAACCTGCAAGACCGTATTGATAGATGTTATCTTTTAAGGAATGGGTTCAGCCGATTAAAGAGGGGATTGAAAATGGATAAGGGTAAAATCGTCTCAATTGAAGACCGGATTCCTAAGCTGAAACATCAAAGGCGGAAGAAGGCCAATCGCAGGCTGATCATGCTGCTTGCTTTATTTTTCATTTTGATTGCAGGTATTATTTATTTCCAGTCGCCACTTAGTAAGGTGAAGGAGATTACCGTTTCGGGAAACCATTCGTATACCTCTGAACAAATCGTCGAAAAAAGCGGGCTGTCACTTGAATTTAATATCTGGAAGGTCAACAGGGGCGAGATTGAAAAGAAGCTTGAAAAAATCGAGGAAATCGAAAATGCGACTGTCAATGTCAAACTACCGAATACAGTGGGAATCAAGGTCGAGGAGTACGACAGGCTTGCATACATATCAAAAGGAAAGAGTTTCTACCCGGTCCTTGAAAACGGGCATATACTCGGGAAGAAGCAAATTGAAGAAATCCCTGTCAACGCACCAATCCTGATCGGTTTTAAAGAAGGAAAAGTGTTGGACGAAATGCTGGCATCCCTGGAAGAATTGCCTGAGGTGGTCATCAATTCAATCTCTGAAATTCACTCGAAGCCGGTGAAGACAGACAAATATTTAATTAAGCTCTATATGAACGATGGCTTTGAAGTGAATGCGACACTCAGGACTTTCTCAGAAAAAATGGCTCATTATCCGTCCATAGTCAGCCAGCTTGACCCTGAAAAAAAGGGTGTAATCGATCTTGAGGTTGGCTCTTATTTTAAAGCATATGAAGCAGAGGAAGCTGAGGAAGTTGAAATTGAACAAGAAAATGAACAGTAACCGAGTAGTTCTTTCAATCGTTTTCCTGGTTCTCGGCTTCATGGTCGCTTTTTCATTCCGTGTCACCCAGAATGACAGCGACAAAGGCAAGAGATTGACGGACAGGCAGTGGGAGCAGCATATCAGCCTGAGGAATCAGTTGATCGAACAAGAAGAAAAAAACCGGGAACTGCAAAAAGAGTTGAATTCCAAGCAGGAGAAGGTAAGGGAAATTGAAACCAGCCTGTCCAAGGAAGCGCAAGTATTTTTCAACATGGCTGAAGACGCTGAAAAATATCGGATGTTTCTCGGAAAGGTAAAGGTCAGCGGTAAAGGTGTGAAAGTAACTCTTGCTGATGGTGAGTACGATCCAGATGAAGAGAATATCAATAATTATCTTGTCCATGAACATCATGTTTTCAAGGTGATTAACGAACTCTACATTTCAGGAGCAGCAGCGGTCGCTGTGAATGGGCAGAGAATAGCGCATAATTCTTATATTTTGTGTACTGGCCCGGTTATCACTGTGGATGGCTACCAGCATCCTGCCCCTTTTGAAATCACTGCGATAGGTGACCCCGATGTCCTTTCCTCCGCGTTAAATATTACCGGTGGGGTAAAAGACCAGCTAGTGAATGACCAGATTGTTTTTTCATTAGAAAAAAAGTCGGAAATAGCGATGGAGCCAATCCTTGGAAATTAAAGCAGGTCCTCTCTCTTTCCGATATATTGCATGAAGAGATGATTTCGGCAAGTTAAAATGAAAAGGCCTTATAGAAAGCAAGGTGAAAAACAATGGGCCGACCTAAAAATCTCAGCTTCAGCTTGATCGCTGCTATTATTGGATTAATGGTCGCCATTCAGTTTCAAACCGTCAGGGAACCAGAAGTCCGGGATACACGTGACACATGGCAGCTTCGGGAAGATTTAATGAAAGAGAAGGAATTGCAATCCAGGCTGCTTCTCGAGATCAGGTCGAACGAAGAAAAAATCACCAAGTATGAAACTGAACGGCAGCAAAGCAAGGAAGAAGTGCTCCGTGAAACACTCGCTGAATTGAAAGATGAAGCCGGCCTGGAAGAGGTTAAGGGTCCTGGTCTCTCCCTGTCGATTGAGCCTGCGTTCAATCTGATAGTCGAAGGAGACAATCCTCCTTCGGTGTCTCCTGACCTGCTCAAGAGGCTCTTGAATGAATTGAATATGTACGGAGCAAAACATGTTTCAGTTGATGGTGAGAGGGTCATCAATACAACCGTCATCCGGGATATTAACAGGGTGACGAAAATAAACAACCATTCCCTGAACCGGTTTCCCATTGAGGTGAAGGTCATTACAGAGAATGGGGATACAGCTGAAAAATTATACAACCGGATGAAGGTTTCTACGGTTGCCGAGGACTTCTTCATTGATAATCTGGAAGTTAAGGTAAACAGGCCCGTGGGAGACCTGATCATTCCTGCTTATCAGGATACGATCAGGATCAGATACATGGAATCTGCTAAAACAGAAAAAGGGGGAGGCAACGGATAATGTGGCTTCCAATAATGGGCTTGATAATCGGTGCCATCATAGGCTTGTTGACCGATATCCGTATCCCTGAAGAATATTCAAATTATTTATCCATCGCGATCCTTGCAGCCCTCGATACATTGTTTGGCGGGATTCGTGCCCAGCTTCAAAATATCTACGATGAAAAAGTTTTTGTTTCAGGTTTCTTTTTTAATATAATATTGGCAGCAAGTTTAGCTTTTCTAGGTGTTCATCTTGGTGTAGACTTGTATTTAGCAGCAGTTTTTGCCTTTGGGGTAAGGCTGTTCCAGAATATAGCGGTCATCAGAAGAATAATATTGACAAAATGGTCAACGACAAGTGAAAAGTAGAAAAAAAAATGATATTTTAAAAGGGAAATATTTAATTGTGACGAATAAAGTAATGTAATTAAAAAAGAAACGCAATTAGATAACAGAGTGGAAATTGTTGTTCAAACATTAGGAATTGTTGAAGGAGGTGCCACAGAATGAACAGCAATGATATATATGTCAGTCTTGACATCGGTACATCCAGTGTTAAGGTTATCATTGGGGAAATGGTTAATGACACGTTGAATATAATTGGTGTTGGCAATGTGAAGTCCGAAGGCTTAAGGAAGGGCTCCATTGTTGATATAGATGAAACCGTTCATTCTATTAAAAGGGCAATTGAACAGGCTGAAAGAATGATAGGTTTGAAGATTAACCAGGTGATTGTAGGTGTCACCGGCAATCATGTTTCACTTTTGCCATGCCATGGTGTGGTTGCGGTTTCCAGCGACAATCGCGAAATTACAAATGAGGATGTAGCTAGAGTCATTGATGCTGCACAGGTGGTATCGATCCCGCCTGAGCGAGAGATAATAGACGTGATTCCAAAGCAATTTATCGTTGACGGTCTTGATGAGATCAATGATCCAAGAGGCATGATCGGTGTCAGGCTTGAAATGGAAGGTACGATCATTACTGGATCAAAGACAATCTTACATAATACTCTTCGTTGTGTTGAGCGTGCTGGACTTGAAATTGTAGATATTGGCCTTCAGCCGCTTGCTGCAGGTGCATTCGCACTTTCAAAGGATGAAAAGAATATGGGTGTCGCGATGATTGACATCGGCGGCGGTTCATCAACAGTCGCTGTTTTTGAAAACGGGCACTTAAGGGGTACATCTGTTATACCGGTTGGAGGAGACCATATTACCAAGGACTTGTCCATCGGATTGCGCACAACGACCGAAGAAGCGGATCAATTGAAATTAAAGCATGGACATGCTTTTTACGACCATGCTTCAGAGGACGAGGTATTTGAAGTATCAATTATCGGCAGTGACCAGCAGCAGCAGTTCAACCAGCTGGAAGTAGCCGATATCATTGAAGCGAGAATGGAAGAAATCTTCTCTCTTGTCCAGGATGAGTTGAAACATATGAACATCAGGGACCTGCCTGGCGGGTTTGTCCTTACAGGGGGAACAGCCAATATGCAGGGAGTCCTGGAGCTAGCGCAGGATATCTTCCAAAGCAGGGTAAGGATAGCCATTCCGGACTATATTGGCGTCAGGGAACCTCAATATACGACTGCAGTTGGTTTGATACAATTTGCTTATAGAAACGCAAAATTAAAAGGGAAGAAAATGGAAGCAGCTTTTAGCGAATTAGAACCGAAAGAAAAGAGAGTTCAAAAACAGCCGCATCCAAAATCGAAGCCTGAGAAACAGCCTGAAGAAAAAGTCACCACAAGAATGAAAAAATTTCTTGGCTACTTTTTTGAATAATCAGAGCTAACAGGAAATCGACGAATTAGGAGGATTTGTCATGTTGGAATTTGATACGAATTTAGATTCACTTGCTACTATAAAAGTTATCGGTGTTGGCGGCGGCGGAAATAATGCGGTTAACCGAATGATCGAACACGGCGTTCAAGGTGTGGAATTCATTGCGGTTAATACGGATGCACAGGCACTGAACCTTTCCAAAGCTGAAATCAGGATGCAAATCGGCGCAAAACTAACACGCGGACTTGGTGCTGGTGCCAATCCAGAGGTAGGTAAAAAAGCTGCCGAGGAAAGCAAAGAACAAATTGAAGAAGTGCTTAAAGGCGCTGACATGGTATTCGTTACTGCCGGCATGGGTGGAGGAACAGGAACAGGTGCTGCACCGGTAATTGCACAGATCGCTAAGGATCTTGGAGCTTTAACAGTAGGGGTTGTTACACGCCCATTCACTTTTGAAGGCCGCAAGCGCGCTGGACAAGCTGGCGGTGGAATAGGTGCAATGAAGGAAGCGGTAGACACACTGATCGTCATTCCAAACGACCGCTTGCTTGAGATTGTCGACAAAAGTACACCTATGCTTGAAGCGTTTCGTGAAGCGGATAATGTTCTTCGCCAGGGTGTTCAGGGTATTTCCGACTTGATTGCTACACCGGGCTTGATCAACCTCGATTTTGCTGATGTGAAGACAATCATGTCCAACAAAGGTTCTGCATTGATGGGCATTGGTGTTGCTTCAGGTGAAAACCGTGCAACTGAAGCTGCTAAGAAAGCAATTTCATCACCATTGCTTGAAACATCCCTTGATGGAGCGCAAGGTGTCCTGATGAACATTACAGGCGGCACAAACCTTAGCCTGTATGAAGTTCAGGAGGCTGCAGATATTGTAGCTTCTGCTTCAGATCAGGACGTCAACATGATCTTCGGTTCCGTAATCAATGAAAACTTAAAAGATGAAATCATCGTTACTGTCATCGCTACAGGCTTCAATGAGGAAGTTGTCCAGCCAAAACCGACAAGACCTGGTTTTGGAGGACAGCAAAAGCCTGGAATAGGCGCAATCAAGCGTGAACAGCCAAAACGCGAAGAAATCCAGCAGGAAGCGCCACGAAGCAATCCATCTTCACAAGGGGATGATGCTCTTGATATTCCAACATTCCTGCGTAACCGTAACAGAAGACGATAATTATACATTATAAGACTAAAAGGTATAGCCATAACGGCTATGCCTTTTTTATGTTTGCTGGAAATCTACTAGGGTGATTTAACATCCAAAAAAAGAATGTGAAGAAGTAGTCATACAGACTATTAAATCAGGCTTCTTTCAACCTGCAGAATAAAAATCAGAAAACTGACAAAATCCGAAGGGATAAGTGAAAATCTCTGTTGTTTTGTTGCCAGAATGTGACACACTTCATATGCCAATGACGATATACTTTTTCGTAACGGAATGATAGAGCAAGAGGCAAACTTGTATCACTTACCATGATCTTGTTCGGTGCCAATCGTATTGCCATCAGATATTTGCTGTTTATGGGGATTTAGCCAGACATTGCGCCATTGACCTTACAAACTGGAGAATATCTGACTGAAAGGGCATAAGGCGTCTGCTATTTTGTACAGGAGGATGAGAGGTGAAGGTCTATCTGGATGTGATCTGGGCATTGAATCTGCTATTTGATACGTTTCTTCTATATTTGGCTGCGATTATCCTGAAGAGGCAGGTTAAGCTTTGGCGTTTGGCGGCAGGAGGAGCTATTGGTTCAGTGCTCATTATATTATCGATAACGCCATTTCATGCGGCAGCCGGACATCCGGCTGGGAAATTACTCTTTTCAATTTTGATGGTACTGGCAGCTTTTGGCTATAAAAGAATGCGGTTTTTCTTAAAAGCACTTATGACTTTTTATGTCACGACTTTCCTGCTTGGAGGTACCTTGACAGGTGTCCACTATTTCATCCAATTTGATATGGATTTGGCCTCAGATGTCGCCATGAATCATATAAAAGGGTTCGGCGACCCTGTCAGCTGGCTGTTTGTGTTATTGGGTTTTCCGCTGGCCTGGCATTTTTCCAGAAGGAATATTGAACAATTCGAAATGACGAAGATCCAATATGATTCCCTTGCTGATGTGGAAGTGAAATTCATGGAGATGGATTTTAACATTAGAGGATTGATTGACAGCGGGAACCAGTTATATGATCCCATTTCTAAACAGCCGGTCATGATTTTATCTATCACCCACTGTTTGGATCGTATACCGACAGAAATCAAAAAGATTGCCGAAAATCCTGATTGTGTATTGTCTGGTGACGGACAATTTTCACAGCAGCTTGAAAACAGAATGAGAATTATTCCATGTAAAGTCGTCGGACAAGAGCATCAGTTAATTATTGCCTTTAATCCGGATCAAATCATGATTACTACGGAAGATGGCATATACAGAGCAGAAAAGAGCCTGATTTCTTTCACAGCACAGGAATTATCGGCAGATGGAAGTTTTCAGTGTATCATCCATCCTAAAATGCTTGCAGGGATGGCAAAGTCAGAGCAGACGGTGAAGGTAAGCTAATATTACTATACTCAGAAATACATAATTTAGAAGGAGGACAATCAATGAAAAATTTGCGGCTTCGGTTATCCTATTACTGGTATAAATTATTAATGAAACTAGGCTTGAAAACAGATGAAATATATTATATCGGCGGTAGCGAAGCGTTGCCCCCTCCTTTAACGAAAGAAGAGGAAGAAGTGCTTTTGAACAAACTTCCTAACGGGGATAAAGCTGCGAGGTCGATTCTGATCGAAAGGAACCTTAGGCTGGTCGTTTACATCGCCCGCAAATTCGAAAACACAGGGATCAACATTGAAGACTTGATCAGCATCGGAACAATCGGATTGATCAAGGCGGTCAATACTTTCAACCCGGAGAAAAAAATCAAGCTGGCTACCTATGCATCCAGGTGTATTGAAAATGAAATCCTGATGTATTTGCGGAGGAATAATAAGCTTCGTGCGGAAGTATCATTTGACGAACCGCTGAATATCGATTGGGATGGAAATGAACTTCTTCTATCCGATGTCCTCGGTACGGATGACGATATTATCACGAAGGATCTCGAATCGAATGTGGATAAAAAATTACTGGTAAAAGCGCTGCAGCAGCTTTCTGACCGCGAAAAACAGATCATGGAATTGCGTTTTGGCCTTGGCAGCGGGGAGGAAAAGACGCAAAAGGATGTAGCGGATATGCTGGGGATTTCCCAGTCGTACATTTCCCGCCTGGAAAAGCGAATCATCAAACGTTTAAGAAAAGAATTCAATAAAATGGTATAGCAGAAAAATTTTCACAAATAAATTTTAACCTTAAAATATCAATAACAAGGGGGTTTGGCCGGCTGATTCTTCCAGAAGGCGTTCCAGCCTCCCGGTAATCAGTGCATATTTTTCCTTCCTGCGGAGATACTGAATTTTGACAGCAGCTCCTGTGAGGAGGGAAAAGATTGACACGAAACAAAGTTGAAATTTGCGGTGTTGATACATCAAAGCTTCCCGTTCTGAAAAACGAGGAAATGAGAAAACTATTTAGAGAGATGCAAAGCGGTGACATCACAGCAAGAGAAAAACTGGTGAATGGGAACCTAAGGCTTGTTTTGAGTGTAATCCAGCGTTTTAACAACCGGGGCGAGTTTGTCGACGATCTGTTTCAGGTCGGGTGTATAGGCCTTATGAAGTCCATTGATAATTTTGATCTGGGACAGAATGTTAAATTTTCAACCTATGCCGTCCCGATGATTATCGGTGAAATCAGACGGTATTTAAGAGATAATAATCCAATCAGAGTCTCTCGTTCACTCAGGGATATCGCATACAAAGCATTGCAGGTACGCGAAAAGCTTATGAGTGAGGCTTCAAGGGAGCCGACTGCAGAAGAAATTGCGAAGGTGCTTGAAGTACCGCATGAAGAGATTGTCTTCGCCCTCGATGCCATACAGGATCCAGTATCTTTGTTCGAACCGATTTATAATGACGGCGGAGATCCAATCTATGTGATGGATCAGCTAAGCGATGAACGGAACAAGGATACGAACTGGATTGAGGAAATTGCCCTGAAAGAGGGGATGAGACGCCTGAATGAAAGGGAAAAGCTGATCTTAAGGAAAAGGTTCTTCCAGGGCAAGACTCAAATGGAAGTAGCTGATGAAATCGGCATTTCCCAGGCCCAGGTCTCACGGCTTGAAAAAGCAGCCATCAAACAAATGAATAAAAATATCCAAAGCTAAGCTGCCTTAACGGGCAGCTTTTTCAATTTTTGAATGCTTTTGCGCAATCATACATCTTTTCCTGATTCATATAATGCTATAAGGGGCGGAAAACGCCACAGTGAAATCCGGAGGGATCTGAATGGTAAAGGTTACCGAGTTCCAGGTGAAAGACGTCGTGAATGTGTCGGATGGAAAAAGACTTGGGAGCATTGAGGATTTTGAAATCAATTTAAATACCGGTAAAATCGAGGCTGTCGTCATTGGGAGTTCCGGCAAGGTACTAGGATTCTTCGGGAAGGAAGAAGAGGTCGTCATACCATGGAGGAACATCCTGAAAATAGGTGAAGATGTCATTTTGGTCCGCTATAAGGACAGTGGAGAATATCTGCTGCAGGAGAATCAGGACCAGTAGCATCGTAATACTGTTATATTGCGGGTAGTATGTGATAAACTAGACAAAAACGTGTGAGGTACAAATTTATGGAGCCATTCATCTTAAAAAGCCAGGAATATTTTTCAATAAAAGAGTGGATGGAGCGCTATCCCGGACTTGAGGCTGGGTTCACGACAAAAAATGGCGGAGTGAGCCAGCTGCAGACCTTTTCGGGTTTGAACTTCGGCTTCCATGTCGGAGATGAGCAGTCATCTGTTTGCGAAAATCGTCTTCTTCTGGCTGAAAAGATCGATTTTCCGCTTTCCAGCTGGGTTGGAGCGGAACAGACCCATGACATCCAGATTGCAAAAATCGACAAAGCCCATCATGGAAAAGGCTCAAGTGATTATGAATCTTCTTTTTCGGCAACGGATGGTTTTTTGACTTCAGAGCAGGGCATTTTGCTGACACTTTGCTATGCAGATTGTGTACCGCTGTATTTTATTGAGCCAGAATCCAGGTTGATTGGCGTCGCGCATGCGGGATGGAAAGGCACCGTCCATGGCATTGCAGGCGAAATGGTCAGCAAATTTAGGCAAAATGGGGCGAAAACCGAAAATATTTCTGCCATAATTGGCCCATCAATATGCAAAAAATGTTATATTGTTGATGAGAGAGTCATCAATTTAGTGAAAAATATACTAGATGGTGTCGATATATTACCATATAATCAAGTTAGTGACGGCCAATATTCTCTCGATTTAAAAGAATTGAACCGCCATATTTTGGTGAAGGCCGGAGTGAAAGACGAGAATATAGAAGTAACCGATTATTGCACAAGCTGCCATAGTGAGCACTTTTATTCCCATAGAAGGGATAAGGGGAATGCAGGCCGTATGATGGCATATATCGGCTGGAAGGAGGATAGCCGTCCATAATGAATGTCGCAGAAAATCTGGAGGTTATCCAGAGTCAAATAGCAAATGCCTGCCAAGCTGCGGGCCGGAGTCCGGACGAGGTGAAAATCATCGCCGTGACCAAATATGTTTCCCCCGAAAGGGCACAGCAAGCGATCGATGCTGGTGTGCTCCATCTCGGTGAAAACAGGGATGAGGGTCTGCTCCATAAAATCAGCCATTTGCAGGACAAGCCTGTGTGGCATTTTATTGGTACTTTACAAACAAGAAAGGTCAAAAGTATCATAGACCACGTTACATATATCCATTCACTGGACAGGCTGTCGCTTGCAAAGGAAATTAACAAACGAGCCAGCTCAAAGGTAAAATGCCTGATTCAGGTGAATGCCTCTGGGGAAGAGAGCAAACACGGATTGAATCCTGAAGATGTCACTGGATTTGTTCAAGAATTGAATCAGTACCCCAATATAGAAGTAAGCGGATTGATGACGATGGCTCCATTTACTGAAGATGAACTGGTGATCCGGAGTTGCTTCAGAACACTGAAAAATCTTCAGGCAGAGATCCAACAGCTTAGACTGGAATATGCTCCATGCCATGAATTGTCAATGGGAATGTCAAATGATTTTAAAATAGCGGTTGAAGAGGGTTCCACTATGGTGCGAATCGGTACAGCCCTGGTAGGCAATGAATCGGAGGTGCAATAATATGAGTTTAAAATCAAAAATAAAGACATTTTTTTTCCTGGAAGATGAATATGACTATAATGATGAGGAAATGCTCGAAGAAGAAACTGAACCATACAAGCCGAGCAAACATCCTGTCCAGCAAAAGCAGAATGTGGTAAGCCTTCAAAGCGTGCAAAAAGCATCCAAGGTTATCCTGATGGAACCAAGGATGTATGCCGAAGCGCAAGAAATTGCTGACCACTTGAAAAATCGCCGGGCTGTTGTCGTGAACCTGCAGCGTATTGAACAAGACCAGGCGAGAAGGATTGTGGATTTCTTAAGCGGAACCGTTTATGCCATCAGTGGTGATATCCAGCGGATCGGCATGAATATCTTTTTATGTACCCCGGATAATGTGGAAGTGACAGGGAATATTTCTGAACTGATGCAGGAGCGGGATTACCAAGAGTCGAGGTGGTAGGGTTAATGGATATAGTGATTGGATTAATAGCCCAATTAGTTGGAATTTATCAATGGGCATTGATAATTTATATTTTCATGTCATGGTTTCCTAATGCAAGGGAAACAGCAATCGGACAATTTTTGGCTCGAATTTGCGAGCCGTTTTTGGAGCCGTTCCGCAGGATCGTGCCTTCAATTGGCATGATTGACATTTCGCCAATCGTGGCGTTTCTAGTATTGAAATTCGCGGTATCAGGCTTGTATCAGTTGGCTCATTGGTTTTAAAAATATGACTATTCTTGCAGGGTCTGATTCAGGCCCTGTTTATTTTCTATTATGCTCTGTTTAAGCTGAATTTTGTTTTTAAAAACCTGTTGATTGTAGTGGAAGGCGCGTAGACTCCTCCGAAAATGCTAACGCATTTCCATCGTGCGTGGGCTGATTCGAGGAAGCTATTCAGTGTCCTGCGGGCGCAGCTGGTCAGGTGAGACCTAGGTGAAATGATTCACGTGAGGAATCATTTGCACCCCGCAGGAGCAAAGCGACGAGGAGGCTCAGCGCCAGCCAAGAAGAATTTGGTCTTTGAAAAAGCTGGCACTTGAGCTTTTTAAATTCTTCCCCCGCGGAAAGCGAAGCGCCTGGAACGAAAATCAACAACCTTGTTTAACAGAGCCTTCTATTAAGGTACCAAAGGAGTAAAGTATGAGTATTTACCAGCATTTCCGTCCTGAGGAACGGGAATTTATCGATCAGGTGATTAACTGGAAAGAATATGTTGAGCAAAATTATGCTCCAAAGCTGACTGATTTCTTGGACCCGCGGGAGCAGCAAATCTTAGGAACTGTCATCGGAAAGCATTCAGAAGTGAAATGGGAATTGTTTGGTGGGGCTGCAGGTACAGAGAGAAAACGGGCGTTTCTGTTTCCAGAGTATTTGGAAGCGAAACAAGAGGATTTTCAAGTTAAGCTTTTCGGCATTGATTATGCCAGTAAGTTCGTGAACATCGAGCATCGACAGGTACTCGGAAGCCTGATGTCACTTGGGCTGAAGCGCGGAAAGTTTGGCGACATCCTTATTGATGGGGATACGGTCCAATTTTTTGCTGCTGCTGAAATCGCCGACTACATCAGATTGCAGCTAGAATCTGTCGGAAGGGCTACAATCAGCCTGGCCGAGCTTCCCCTTGAAGATGCTGCAGCAATTGATGATGAATGGAATGAGATGAGTACCACGGTCTCATCTTTAAGGCTGGATACAGTCATGTCTGCACTGTTCAATCTTTCCAGGCAAAAATCCCAGCTTTTGATCCAGCATGGGCATGTGAAAGTCAATTGGACAGCTATCGAAAATACAGCATTTGAATGTGGTGAAGGGGATGTCATCTCTGCTCGCGGATATGGGCGTGCGAAAATCATCACAATTGAAGGGAAAACGAAAAAAGATAAATATCGAGTTATTGCCGGAAGAAAAAAATAATTATATAGTAAAGAAGAAGGATTTTTAGTCTTTTTGTCGAATCATTGCTTTAAGTACATAAAGGATTATAACGAAATGGGAGGTGGCGTAATGCCTTTAACGCCGTTAGATATACACAACAAAGAATTCAATAAGGGATTTCGCGGGTATGATGAAGATGAAGTGAATGAGTTCCTTGATCAAGTCATCAAGGACTACGAACTAATAATCCGTGAAAAAAAAGAAATGGAAGAAAAGCTGAATGAAATGAATTCCAGGCTTGGCCATTTTACAAATATAGAAGAAACCTTGAATAAATCAATCGTTATTGCCCAGGAAGCTGGGGAAGAAGTCCGCCGCAACGCGCAAAAAGAGGCAAAGCTGATCGTTAAGGAAGCGGAAAAGAACGCTGATCGAATCATCAATGAATCCTTATCCAAAGCACGAAAAATTGCCCTGGAGATTGAAGAATTGAAGAAACAGTCCAAAGTATTCAGGACAAGATTCAAGATGCTGATTGAAGCACAGCTTGATATGCTGAATACCGATGATTGGGATCACCTGCTTGAATATGAGCTTGATTCAACAGAATTAAAGGCGACTGCAAGAGAAGAAGAAGATTCACTGGCTTGACGCAGGCACGCTGTTTCGCATATAATTTCATAACAAAGTGCAATACATGACAGAAACGATGACAGGGACAGTATGGCGTTCCAGTTGCTTGCTTTTTCAGCGAAATGGGGAAGGTGGAAGCCCATTGCAAGCGGATTGCCAGAAGATCACCCGATAGTTCCGAGCTGAACATCCAATCAGGATCAGTAAGCACAGGCGTGACATTCGCGTTAAGAATGCTAAGAGGACAGGATCACGATGATCCTTGTCTATTTAGGGTGGTACCGCGGGAAATAAACCTTCTCGTCCCTTTTCAGGGATGAGGAGGTTTTTTTATTTTTCATGATTGATTTCGAACATGTATGCAACGGTAAAAATAGGAGGATCAATAAAATGGAGTACAAAGACACTTTGCTCATGCCGAAGACTGAGTTTCCAATGCGCGGAAACCTTCCAAACAGGGAACCGGAAATCCAGGCAAAATGGGAAGAAATGAATATCTATGAAAAGGTTCAAAAACACACTGAAGGGCGTCCGCTGTTCATCTTGCATGACGGACCTCCATATGCCAATGGAGACATCCATATGGGCCACGCATTGAATAAAATCCTGAAAGATTTTATCGTCCGTTATAAGTCAATGAGCGGTTTCTGCTCACCTTATGTTCCTGGTTGGGACACACATGGCCTGCCGATTGAACAGGCGTTGACGAACAAAGGCGTTAAGCGCAAGGAAATGACAGTCGCTGAGTTCAGAAAGCTTTGTGAAGAATATGCTTACCAACAGATTGACAACCAGCGTGAACAGTTCAAGCGTCTTGGTGTTCGCGGTGACTGGGAAAATCCTTATATCACATTGAAGCCAGAATATGAGGCACAGCAAATCAAGGTATTTGGTGAAATGGCAAAGAAAGGCTATATCTACAAAGGCAAAAAGCCAGTGTACTGGTCACCATCAAGTGAATCTGCGCTGGCAGAAGCAGAAATCGAATACCAGGATAAGCGTTCAGCTTCCATCTATGTTGGATTCCCGGTAAAAGACGGGAAAGGTGTTCTTGATCAGGATGTGGAAATCGTCATCTGGACAACAACTCCTTGGACAATTCCTGCCAACCTTGGGATTTCTGTTCACCCTGACCTCACTTATGTGGTAGTGGAGGCTGACAATAAGAAATATCTAGTTGCCGAAGCTCAGCTTGAAGCTGTTGCGAAGGAAATCGGCTGGGAAGAGGTTTCTGCTGTCAAGAAAGTTTCTGGTAAAGAGCTTGAAGGTGTTCTTGCAAAACATCCAATCTACGGCCGCGATTCCCTGGTGATGCTTGGAGAGCATGTTACGACTGATGCTGGTACAGGTTGCGTACACACTGCTCCGGGACACGGTGAGGATGACTTCCATGTCGGCCAGAAATACGGTCTGGATGTTTTATGTCCTGTTGATGATAAGGGTGTCATGACTGCTGAGGCAGAAGGATTTGAAGGTTTATTCTATGATCAGGCTAATAAGCCAATCACCGAAAAACTTGAGGAAGTCGGTGCGTTATTGAAGTTAAGCTTCATTACACACTCCTATCCGCATGACTGGAGAACAAAGAAGCCGGTTATCTTCCGCGCTACTGCCCAATGGTTCGCTTCAATCAAAGACTTCCGCAGCGAGTTGCTCAAGGCAGTGGAAGAAACGAAATGGGTTCCGGCATGGGGAGAAACAAGATTGTTCAACATGGTCCGCGACCGCGGTGACTGGTGTATTTCCCGCCAGCGTGCGTGGGGTGTTCCAATCCCAGTATTCTATGCTGAGAACGGGCAAGAAATCATCACAGATGAAACGATTGAACATGTTTCAAACCTGTTCCGCGAGCACGGCTCAAACATCTGGTTCGAAAAAGAAGCGAAGGAATTGCTGCCTCAAGGCTTCAGCCATCCTGGCAGCCCGAACGGCCATTTTACGAAAGAAACTGATATCATGGATGTTTGGTTCGATTCAGGATCCTCTCACCAGGCAGTGCTTGTCGAGCGTGATGAACTGCAGCGTCCAGCAGACCTTTACCTTGAAGGGTCTGACCAGTACCGCGGCTGGTTCAACTCATCTCTATCTACTGGGGTAGCTGTCACAGGTAAGGCACCATACAAAGGTGTACTAAGCCATGGTTTTGCTCTTGATGGCGAAGGCCGAAAGATGAGTAAATCGATCGGGAACGTCGTCGTTCCTGCCAAGGTCATGAACCAGCTGGGAGCAGACATCCTTCGTCTATGGGTTGCATCTGTTGACTATCAATCAGATGTACGTGTATCTGACGCAATCCTAAAACAGGTTGCTGAGGTATATCGTAAAATCCGCAACACGTTCAGGTTCTTGCTTGGAAACCTGTCAGACTTCAATCCTGAGACTGATGCGGTTCCATTCGACCAATTGCGTGAAGTTGACCAGTTCATGCTTGTGAAGCTGAACAAGTTAATCAAATATGTTCGTAATGCTTATGACAACTATGAATTTGCAGGTGTTTACCATGCGGTGAATAACTTCTGTACATTAGATTTGAGTGCCTTCTATCTTGATTTTGCGAAAGATGTTCTTTACATCGAAGCAGCAGATAATGCAGAGCGCCGCGCAATCCAGACAGTATTGCACGAAAGCTTGCTTGCATTGGTTAAGCTTACTGCTCCGATCCTTTCACACACTGCTGATGAAGTTTGGGCTTTCATCCCTTCTGCAAAGGAAGATAGCGTCCAGCTTACAGATATGCCTGAAGCCAAAGAAGTCGCAAACGCTGAAGCACTTGAGAAGAAATGGAATGCATTCATGAAGCTTCGTGACGATGTCCTTAAGGCTCTTGAAGAGGCCAGGAATGAGAAAGTAATCGGAAAGTCACTGACTGCTAAGGTATCCTTATATGTCAATGACAGCACTAAAGAACTACTCGACTCCATCTCTGAAAACTTAAGCCAGCTGTTCATCGTTTCAGGCTTTGAAGTTGCCGGAAGCTATGACCAGGCTCCTGAAAATGCAATCAAGCTTGAGAATGCAGCGATCGTCGTCACAAAAGCAGAAGGCGAAACCTGCGAAAGATGCTGGGTTGTCACTCCGGAAGTCGGCAAGGTGGAAGAACATCCAACACTTTGCGAACGCTGTGCAACTGTTGTTAAAGAAAATTACTAATCCGTTATATTGAAACTCCGGGTTTTCGAACCCGGAGTTTTTTCATGTCAAATATCTTCCTGCTCCGGGAATTCCTGCAGTACATGTTAAAACTTTAACTGAGTCAGCAAAAGGCAACGGGAAATAATAGCTGTAAACAGGAACGGGGGCAGATATATGGAAGGTAATCTTGATTACATTTACAACGAGCTCCGCGAAACAAGAACAGAATTGTTGACGTACCTGAACTATGGTCAAAGGGATGAAAGGATCTTACGCTATATTAAAGATGAACTTCGTGATATTGAAGCAGCACTGGAGAAAATGGAAAATGGCGAGTATGGAAAATGTGAAATATCCGGAGAATACCTGCCATATGAGTTTTTGCAGACCATCCCAACAGCCAGGTCTGCAGGAGAATTGGCGCAAATAGAACAATACTGCCGGAAACCGATTTACTCGTGATGGGTTCGTGGCAATCCCTATGAAATTCACGAGTTGAAAGCTGGAAATTGGAAAAAATCAGTGAAAATTTCCAAGTCGCCAATAAAAATCGGTTTTCGCCAATAAACTGTGCATTATCGCCAATAAAATAAATTTTCCGCCAATAAAACATTGAAAATCGCCAATAAAAATATTTTTTCGCCAATAAACAAACCGTAATTTAATTTCTGGGAAAATCGAGATAAAAACCTCCAGTTTCCAACTGAATATTTCAATTTGCATATGTTAAACCAGTGTAGAATGCGAGCAACAATACTAAAACTGATAAAATCTGTAGTTTTGACCGCAGATGTGCTAAAATGCAAAGGTGATATATGAATTGCTTTTGATGTGGAGGGTACCTTTGTGTTTTATTACATAATTGCGCTGTTTGTTATTTTGCTTGATCAGATTACTAAATGGTTAATTGTTAAAAACATGGAGCTTGGAGATAGCATAAAGGTCATTGAGAATTTCTTGTACATCACTTCTCACCGCAACCGTGGGGCTGCATGGGGAATCCTGCAGGGGCAAATGTGGTTCTTTTATGTCATTACCATCGCAGTGGTGATTGGCCTTGTCATTTATATTCAAAAGGCAGCGAAAGGCAAACTGCTGCTGGGAGTTTCGCTTGGTTTCATGCTTGGCGGGGCAATAGGTAATTTTATCGACAGGGTATTCCGGAAAGAAGTAGTTGATTTCGTCAACACATATATTTTTGGTTACGATTTCCCTATTTTCAATATCGCGGATTCTGCTCTTGTCATTGGAGTGGGTCTGTTGATGATTGATATGATCAGGGAAGAGAGAGAGGCGAAAAGGAAAGCTTATGGAGAAAATGGAACACATCATCAGTGAGGAACAGGCTGGTGACAGAATAGATAAAGTCGTTTCCACATTGGATTCTGAATGGTCAAGAAGCCAGGTCCAGCAATGGATCAAGGAAGGCAATGTACTTGTAAATGGAGCTCAGGTAAAAACAAACTATAAATGCAGCCTGGATGACAAACTGGAAATCGTCATTCCTGAACCAGAAATCCTTGACGTCATTCCTGAAGAGATGGATCTTGAAATTTATTATGAGGACCATGATGTCCTTGTAGTAAACAAGCCAAAAGGAATGGTGGTTCATCCTGCACCAGGCCATATGACGGGCACGCTTGTAAATGGTCTGATGGCACATTGCAAAGATTTGTCTGGAATCAATGGTGTATTGCGCCCCGGTATCGTCCACCGGATTGACAAGGATACATCAGGCCTGCTGATGGTCGCTAAAAATGACATGGCACATGAAAGCCTAGTGAACCAGCTTGTTGCCAAATCGGTAACCCGAAAATACAAAGCGCTCGTCCATGGAAATATCCCGCATGACCATGGCACAATCGACGCGCCGCTCGGACGTGATTCAAAAGACCGCCAGAGCATGACAGTTGTCGATAATGGGAAAAATGCTGTCACACACTTTAATGTGCTCGAACGGTTCCAGGACTTCACCTTGGTTGAGTGCCAGCTTGAAACAGGAAGGACTCACCAGATTCGTGTCCACATGAAATACATCGGTTATCCGCTTGCTGGAGATCCGAAATATGGTCCGAAAAAGACGCTAGAGCTTGGCGGACAGGCATTGCATGCCGGCCTCCTTGGGTTTGACCACCCGAGAACAGGCGAATATCTTGAATTTGAAGCGCCGATTCCTGACTATTTCACGGAGCTTTTAAATCAATTAAGAGAAAATCGTTGACAAAGTTCAACAAGTATCTTAAGATGACTATAGTTTAATAAGTCCTTTAAAGACAGTCCCGTGAGGCTGAGAAGGAAACGGATCTGCAACAGGCATTATTCTATGCCTCGATGCAATTTACACTACACGTTTACCCTCTTGCCCGAACTGGCAGGAGGGTTTTTTACTTAAATCCGTTTTCAAACCATAGAAAGAGAAGGAGTGAAAACAAATGTCCGAAAAAGCGGTTGTCCTGGACAACCAGGGAATTCGCCGGGCGTTGACGAGGATCGCCCATGAAATCATTGAAAGAAACAAAGGGATCGAACATTGTGTCCTGGTTGGCATCCGCACGAGAGGAATTTATATAGCCAATCGGCTGGCAGAGAGAATCCGCGAGATTGAAGGGGCGGAAATGCCGGTAGGTGAACTTGATATCACTCTGTACCGCGATGACTTGACCACGAAAACCATTGACATGGAGCCTGAAGTAAAAGGCTCGGATATTCCGGTGGACGTATCAAATAAAAAGGTGATCCTAGTTGACGATGTACTCTATACAGGCAGGACAGTCCGTGCCGCAATGGATGCGCTGATTGACATCGGTCGTCCGGCGACCATCCAGCTTGCAGTCCTGGTTGACAGAGGTCACAGGGAGCTGCCGATCAGGGCAGACTTTGTAGGAAAAAACATCCCGACCTCAAGTTCGGAAAAAATTGTGGTTGAACTGCAGGAAGTGGATGAAGAAGACCGCGTAAGCATTTTTGAAAAATAAATAGTGCCCTTTTAATAACAGTCCAGAGAGGCTGGAAAGGGGGAGCGCAACGCCGATGGCTTTGTGCGGGCTTTTTTACCCACCCTCTTTGCATCCACTCACTGGCAAAGAGGGTTTTTCTTTTTATAAAAGAAAGGGGATATTACAGATGAATACAAAACCAATCCTGGATATAAAAGACGTACCATCACCTTTTCAATGGGTGACACTAAGCCTTCAGCACTTATTCGCCATGTTTGGCGCTACAATCCTTGTACCTTATCTTGTGGGCTTAAGCCCGGCAATCGCCTTGATCTCAAGCGGACTTGGGACGATCGCCTTCCTGATCATCACAAAATTCCAGGTTCCAGCTTACCTGGGGTCCTCCTTCGCTTTTATCGCACCCGTCATCGCAGCCAAAGCAGGCGGCGGACCGGGAGCAGCCATGGTCGGGACCTTCCTTGCCGGCCTTGTATATGGAATCGTCGCTTTAATCATCAAGAAAGCAGGCTATCGCTGGATCATGAAGTTGTTGCCGCCTGTAGTTGTAGGCCCGGTTATCATCGTAATTGGACTTTCATTAGCTGGTACTGCAGTTAGCATGGCAATGAATAACCCTGGAACGAATGAGTACAGCTTGATCCACTTCTCTGCTGCACTTGTGACGCTTGCCGCAACAATCGTCTTCTCGATTTATGGAAAAGGAATGCTGAGCATGGTTCCGATCTTAGGGGGAATCGTAGTCGGATATCTATATTCCCTCTCGATTGGGATTGTAGACTTCAGCGGTGTAAAAGCAGCAAAAGTATTTGAAATGCCAGATTTCATCTTCCCGTTTGTAGATTATGATATAAGCATCAGCTTGAAACTTGTCCTTCTGATGGTACCAGTCGCAATCGTAACTCTATCTGAACACATTGGCCATCAGCTTGTGTTAAGCAAGGTTGTCGGCAAAGACTATATAAAAGAACCAGGCCTTCACCGTTCGATCATGGGTGATGGTATGGCAACGATGATTTCCGGCTTGATCGGCGGCCCACCAAAAACGACTTACGGCGAAAACATCGGTGTGCTGGCAATCACAAGAGTATATAGTGTCTATGTCCTGCTTGGAGCGGCAATCATCGCGACAGTATTCGGCTTCATCGGTAAAATCACAGCGCTGATCAGCTCGATTCCAACACCAGTTATGGGCGGAGTATCCATCCTGTTGTTCGGGATCATTGCATCATCAGGATTAAGAATGCTGGTTGACAGCAAAATCGATTTTGGCAACACACGTAACCTTGTCGTCTCATCAGTCATCCTTGTAATCGGGATTGGCGGAGCATTCATCAAGGTAAATGAAAACTTCGAAATTCATGGCATGGCTTTAGCGGCTTTGGTAGGTGTCATCCTGAACCTTGTCCTGCCTGGACGTCCAGAGATCCAGGAAGATATGTTCGAACTTGAATCTGAAAAAAAAACTGAGTTAAAGAACGATGTAGCATAGTTCCACCTTTTAAAAAGGTCCAGAGAGGCTTAAAAGGGTGTTATGAGCGAACCGGCTTATTTCAGCGTATACTTAAACACGCATTCATGCGGTTTTATGCCGGAAAGTTCATGTAAAAGCACCCTGTTGAATTCAACAGGGTGCTTTTTTTGCAAATAGAGGGGAGGATCAAGCATGAAATGGGATCTGCTGACAACATCAAAGCTGAGAATAGATGAAATAGAGGGAATTCTAAAGAGCGCAACGGGCTTTGCCAGGGGGGAAATCTGGCAGCCAAAAGGAAGGGTTTTTATCAGTAATTTGTTTTTTGAACCGAGCACCAGGACAAAATCAAGTTTTGAAATGGCCGAACGCAAATTGGGTCTCGAGGTTATTCCATTTGAGGTGCAGACATCCAGCGTTTTAAAAGGCGAGACATTGTATGACACAGTCAGGACACTCGAGGCGATTGGAACGGATGCCGTCGTGATCAGGCATAGTGCTGATAATTATTTTGCAGAACTGGAAAAGGGCATATCCATCCCGGTCATTAATGCCGGCGATGGCAAAGGTCATCATCCAACACAATCATTGCTTGACCTGATGACCATTCAGCAGGAATTCGGAAGCTTCTCAGGGTTGAAAGTAGCAATCATCGGGGATATCCTTCACAGCCGGGTGGCACGGTCCAATGCTGATGCGCTTGTGAGGCTCGGAGCCAGGATTATTTTTTCAGGGCCTGAAAGCTGGGTGGACATTCATGAACTTCCGCAAGCCTGCGAGTATATGGAAGTGGATGATGCAGTACGTGTGGCTGATGTTGTGATGCTGCTCCGCGTCCAGCATGAACGCCATGACGGAAAGCTCCTTTTTGAGAAAAATGACTACCATAATCGCTTCGGCTTAACGCTGGAACGAGAAAAGCAGATGAAAAGAGAAAGTATCATTCTCCATCCAGCACCGGTCAATCGCGGTGTAGAAATTGCAGACGGATTAGTGGAGTGTTCTAAATCGAGGATCTTCAAGCAGATGGAAAATGGTGTCTACATAAGAATGGCAGTGTTGAAAAGGGCACTTGAAAAAAGAAATGGGGGAATGGAAGATGTCAATGCTAATCAAAAATGGCAAACTGCTTACTGAGAACGGGTTTGAAAATGTTGAGATTCTAATAGAAAACGGAAAAATCTTAAAGGTTGAACCTCAAATCTCAATAGAAGCAGAAGAAATCATTGATGCAGACGGAAAGCTGCTGGCACCAGGACTGGTGGACCTCCATATACACCTTCGCGAGCCAGGCGGTGAAAAGAAAGAAACGATTGCAACCGGGACACTTGCAGCAGCGAAAGGCGGATTTACCACCGTTGCCGCCATGCCGAACACAAGACCCGTACCGGACAGTAAAGCCCAGATGGAATGGCTGCAGGAAAGGATACAGGAAACTGCTTCAGTTAGGGTGTTGCCATATGCTTCGATCACTGTCCGAGAACTGGGCCAGGAGCTCACCCATTTCGCTGAACTGAAAGAAGCAGGTGCCTTCGCACTGACTGATGACGGAGTAGGAGTCCAATCAGCAGGAATGATGCTTGAAGCGATGAAAAGGGCTGCAAAGCTTGATATGGCTGTCGTCGCTCATTGTGAGGACAATACACTGATCAACAAAGGCTCGCTTCATGAGGGAAAAAAAGCTGCAGAGCTTGGCATCAACGGAATCCCATCAGTATGCGAGTCAGTTCATATCGCCAGGGATATCCTTCTTGCTGAAGAAGCGGGCTGCCATTACCATGTCTGCCATATCAGCACGAAGGAATCTGTCAGGGCAGTGCGCGATGCAAAACGGTACGGCATCAAGGTTACTGCAGAAGTAACTCCACACCATTTGATTTTGAGTGAAGAGGATATACCAGGGAATGATGCCAATTTTAAAATGAACCCTCCGCTAAGGAGCAAAGCCGACCAGGAAGCACTGATTGAAGGATTGCTGGATGGCACGATCGATTTTATCGCTACAGACCACGCGCCGCATACCAGCGGGGAAAAAGCAGAAGGAATTGAACTTGCGCCATTCGGGATTGTCGGCCTGGAGACAGCATTCCCGCTCTTATACACACATCTTGTTGAAAAAAAGGTCCTTACACTAAAGGAACTGATTGACTTTTTGACCATCAAGCCTGCAAAAGCATTCGGGCTGCCATATGGGGAGTTGAAGCCTGGTGCACCTGCAGATATCGTTCTGATTGATCTCGATCAGGAAAAAGAGATCAATCCAGATGAATTTTTATCAAAAGGAAAGAACACACCATTCGGCGGCTGGAACTGCAAGGGCTGGCCAGTACTGACAATTGCTGAAGGAAAAATAGTCTGGGAAAAGGGAGTTGTTAAGGCATGAAGAAGCAGCTGATATTGGAAGATGGAACGGTTTTTGTGGGAGAAGGCTTTGGAAGTGAAACTCAGACGACAGGAGAGGTTGTTTTCAATACTGGTATGACCGGCTATCAGGAAATCCTGTCTGACCCATCCTACTGCGGCCAAATCGTGACATTGACCTATCCCTTGATTGGAAATTACGGAATCAATAGGGATGATTTTGAGTCGATCAATCCTGCAGTCCAGGGATTAATCGTTAAAGAGAATGCCGAATTCCCTTCTAACTGGCGTGCTGAACTGTCATTGCACGATTACCTTAAAATGAAAAACATTCCGGGAATTGCCGGGATCGATACAAGGAAACTGACAAAAATCATTCGCCAGCACGGAACGTTGAAAGGCATGATTTGCGGTATTGAAGAGAATGCCGAAGAGATTGTTGCAAAATTGAAAATGAAAAACCTGCCAAATGACCAGGTGAAGCAGGTATCAACAAAAACACCTTATCCAAGCCCAGGCCGCGGACATAGAGTTGTCCTGGTTGATTTCGGGCTGAAGCACGGGATTTTGAGAGAATTGAATAAAAGAAACTGTGATGTGATTGTCGTTCCATACAATACGACTGCCGAAGAAATTCTCAGCCTTAGTCCTGATGGCATCATGCTTTCAAACGGACCTGGGGACCCAAAGGACGTCCCGGAAGCAATCGAAATGATCCAGGGTTTGCTCGGCAAGGTGCCGCTGTTTGGAATCTGCCTTGGCCATCAGCTGTTCGCGCTTGCTTGCGGAGCCAATACCGAGAAAATGAAATTCGGCCATCGAGGTTCGAACCATCCGGTGAAAGATTTACGGACAGGGAGGGTCGCGCTGACATCCCAAAACCATGGATATACGGTAAAAGAAGATTCAGTAACAGGAACAGAACTGGAGATCACCCATATCGCCCTTAATGATGGCACAATCGAAGGCCTTTCCCACAAAAATGTGGCGGCATTCACTGTACAGTATCACCCGGAGGCATCGCCAGGACCGGAGGATGCAAATGGATTGTTCAACCAATTCATGGAGATGGTAGAAGCAGAAAAAAAGGAGGTTGTCGCACATGCCAAAGCGTAAAGATGTACAGACAATTTTAGTTATAGGTTCAGGGCCAATCATCATCGGCCAGGCGGCGGAATTCGATTATGCAGGCACACAGGCATGCATCGCATTAAGGGAAGAAGGCTACAAGGTCATCCTTGTCAACTCCAATCCGGCGACAATCATGACGGACACGGAAATTGCCGATGTTGTATACATAGAACCCCTTACACAGGAGTTTGTATCAAGGATCATCCGCAAGGAGCGCCCGGATGCAATCCTTCCGACCCTTGGCGGGCAGACCGGCTTGAACCTGGCTGTCGAACTGGCCAATTCAGGAGTATTGGATGAATGCGGCGTACAAATCCTCGGAACCAAACTTGAAGCAATCAACCAGGCTGAGGACAGGGAGCTGTTCAGGAATCTGATGAACGAGCTTGGGCAGCCGGTTCCGGACAGCGAAATCATCCATAGCCTTGAAGAGGCATATGCATTCGTAGAAAGTATCGGCTACCCCGTGATCGTCCGTCCCGCTTTCACAATGGGAGGAACTGGCGGCGGAATCTGCAGCAATGAAAAAGAATTGATTGAAATCGTGACAAGCGGAATTAAAAACAGCCCGGTAGGACAATGCCTGCTCGAGAAAAGCATTGCCGGATTCAAGGAAATTGAGTATGAAGTGATGCGCGACAGCAATGATAATGCCATTGTAGTCTGCAATATGGAGAATTTCGATCCGGTTGGCGTCCACACAGGGGATTCAATCGTTGTCGCACCTAGCCAGACATTGAGTGACCGTGAATACCAGCTGCTCAGGAACGCAAGCCTGAAAATCATCAGGGCACTTAAAATCGAGGGCGGCTGCAATGTACAGCTGGCGCTTGACCCAGACAGCTTCAATTACTATGTAATCGAGGTGAACCCACGTGTCAGCCGGTCGTCCGCACTGGCTTCCAAGGCGACAGGATACCCGATTGCCAAGCTGGCTGCAAAGATCGCGATAGGGTTGACACTCGATGAAATGCTGAATCCGGTCACAGGCAAAACATATGCCTGCTTTGAACCGGCACTGGATTATGTCGTGACCAAAATCCCGCGCTGGCCATTCGATAAGTTCGAATCCGCAAACCGTACACTCGGAACGCAAATGAAAGCTACCGGAGAAGTCATGGCAATCGGCAGGAATTTTGAAGAATCCTTGCTAAAGGCGATTCGTTCGCTTGAAGCGGATGTCACTCACCTTTCGTTGAACAATAAAGATGAAATCGATGATGCCTTGCTTGAAAAAAGGATCCGCAAGGCCGGGGATGAGCGTCTATTTTATCTTGCGGAAGCGATCAGGAGAGGAATCACAATCGAAACCCTGCATAGCTGGAGCAAAATCGACTTATTCTTCCTATATAAATTAGAGAGATTAATAGCTTTCGAAAAGGAGCTGTCGGCACAGCCATTCGAGCTCGAAACAGCCAGGACCGCGAAACAAAAAGGCTTTGCCGATAAGGTCATCGCCAAACTGTGGAAGGTGACAGAAAAAGAAGTATACCAGTGGCGCTTAGCTAATAAGCTGATTCCAGTCTTCAAAATGGTCGACACTTGTGCAGCTGAATTCGAATCTGGCACTCCATACTTCTATGGCACATATGAAGAAGAGAATGAATCGATTGTGACGGAAAAGCCAAGCGTCATCGTACTGGGTTCCGGTCCAATCAGGATCGGCCAGGGAATCGAATTCGACTATGCAACCGTCCACTCTGTGAAAGCAATAAAAGAGGCAGGTTATGAGGCGATCATAGTCAATAACAACCCGGAAACGGTGTCTACCGATTTCAGCATCTCTGATAAATTGTACTTTGAACCACTTACAATTGAAGACGTCATGAACATCGTGAACCTGGAAAAGCCGATTGGCGCGGTTGTCCAATTCGGGGGACAGACAGCTATCAATCTAGCATCGAAGCTGGTGGACAGAGGCGTGAAAATCCTTGGCACAAGCCTTGAGGACCTCGACCGTGCCGAGGACAGAGACAAGTTTGAACATGCACTTTCAGACCTGGACATTCCACTGCCAAAAGGAAGCACGGCAAAATCAGTCGAAGAAGCAGCCGCAATCGCTGCAGAAATCGGTTATCCAGTTCTCGTCCGCCCATCCTATGTACTCGGCGGCAGAGCGATGGAAATAGTCTATAAGGAAGAAGAGCTCCTTCATTATATGAAAAATGCTGTCAAAGTGAACCCGGAGTATCCGGTTCTGATCGACCGCTACTTGACTGGTAAAGAAGTTGAAGTTGACGCGATTTCCGATGGCAATAATGTATTGATTCCCGGGATCATGGAGCACATCGAAAGAGCCGGCGTCCACTCAGGCGATTCAATCGGCGTCTATCCGCCGCAAAGTCTGAGTGAAGAAGTGAAGCAAAAGCTGGTATCCTACACGATCGACCTTGCAAGGGGACTTAACATCGTCGGCTTGCTGAACATCCAGTATGTAATCGCGAATGAAGAGGTTTTTGTCCTGGAAGTCAATCCGCGTTCAAGCAGGACGGTTCCATTCCTGAGCAAGATCACGAATGTGCCGATGGCCAAAATCGCGATGAAAGTGATCCTGGGACAGAGCATTGAAGACCAGGGCTACCAGACAGGACTAGTACCAGAGCAAGAGGGAGTGTTTGTCAAAGTACCGGTGTTCTCCTTTGAGAAACTTCGCCGAGTCGACATTACGCTTGGACCAGAAATGAAATCGACAGGGGAAGTGATGGGCAAGGATACAACACTTGAAAAAGCTCTCTATAAAGGTATGATCGCTGCCGGAATGAAATTCAAGGAGTTCGGAACTGTGCTGCTGACAGTGGCGGATAAAGATAAAGAAGAGGCACTGGTTTTAGCCAGAAGGTTCTCGAGTATCGGCTATCAGCTGATGGCTACCGAGGGCACGGCAAAATACCTTCAAGATAACGGAATCAAAGTCAAAACAGTCGGCAAGATTGGCTCTCCAGGCCAGAACCTGATTGATGTCATCCGTAAAGGCGAAGCCCAGATGGTCATCAATACGCTGACAAAAGGAAAACAGCCTGAACGCGATGGCTTCAGGATCCGCCGTGAATCAGTTGAAAATGGCGTGCCTTGCCTGACTTCATTGGATACAGCAAAAGCAATTTTAAGAGTCATTGAATCTATGACATTCTCAGCGGATGCCTTAAAGCCAATGGAGCAAGCCAAAGAAGGTGTCCTTTCATGATCAGGCAGGAAATCTGCAAAGTTGTCAGCAACAGGCAGATTGCCGACAATATCTTTGAACTTGTACTAAGCGGTGACCTTTCTGCCGAAATGGACCAGCCTGGACAGTTTGTTCATGTAAAAACTGGTGAAGGATTCGATCCGCTCTTGCGCCGGCCGATCAGCATTGCTTCAATCAATGATGGAACCTTCACAATCATATACAGGAGGCAGGGAAGAGGCACTTCCCTGCTTGCCGAAAGAACCCCCGGGATGTCAGTCGATGTCCTCGGCCCGCTGGGAAATGGATTCCCGGTAACGGAGGCAAAGCCTGGGCAAACCGCAATCCTGGTTGGGGGCGGAGTGGGGGTCCCGCCGATGTACGAGCTGGCCAAACAGCTAGCCCAAAAAGGGGTAACAGTCATCAACATTATCGGATTCCAAACAGCACATGCTGTTTTTTATGAAAAAGAACTGGGCGAATTTGGCGAAGTGTATGTCGCGACGGTTGACGGATCTCACGGCCGAGAAGGATTTGTAACAGATATTCTTCAGGGCCTGGAAGCGGATATCATTTACGCTTGCGGTCCGACACCTATGCTAAGAGCCATCGAGAATGGAAACTATGTGGCGAAAACCTACCTGTCGCTCGAGGAACGGATGGGCTGCGGCATAGGCGCGTGCTTTGCCTGTGTTTGCCATACGAAGGACGATCCAAAAGGATTCTCCTACAAAAAGGTTTGCAGCGATGGACCAGTATTTAAAGCAGGGGAGGTTGTCATATGAGTTCACTATCAATCGAGCTGCCTGGGCTTCTTCTGAAAAATCCAGTCATGCCTGCATCCGGCTGCTTCGGGTTTGGCAGGGAGTTCAGCCAATTGTACGACCTGAGTCTGCTCGGAGCAATAATGATCAAAGCAACGACTCCAGAACCGCGCTTCGGAAATCCTACACCAAGGGTCGCGGAAACACCAGGCGGGATGCTGAATGCCATCGGTCTGCAAAACCCCGGCTTGGAAAAGGTGTTCAATGAGGAACTGCCCTGGCTCAGTGAATTCGATGTACCAATTATTGCAAACATAGCTGGTTCTACGGAGGATGATTACGTCGCTGTCGCTGAACAGCTGTCAAAGGCACCAAATGTTAAAGCGCTTGAATTGAATATCTCATGTCCGAATGTCAAAACTGGCGGAATCGCTTTTGGTACGGATCCTGAAATGGCAAAGGCACTGACAAAAAAGGTAAAAGAAGTGTCAGAAGTGCCTGTATATGTGAAGCTCTCCCCTAATGTTACTGACATCGTCAGCATCGCGAAGGCGGTTGAGAATGGCGGCGCTGACGGGCTTACGATGATCAATACATTGCTTGGAATGAGAATTGACCTTTCAACTGGTCAGCCAATACTTGCGAATAAAACGGGGGGGTTATCCGGTCCTTCTGTAAAACCAGTAGCCATCAGGATGATCTATGAGGTCAGCCAGCGCGTTTCCATCCCGATCATCGGCATGGGAGGCATCCAATCAGCAGAGGATGTGGTCGAATTTTTCCTTGCCGGAGCAAGCGCAGCGGCGGTTGGAACCCAGAATTTCGTTGATCCGTTTGTATGCCCGAAAATCATAGAAGAATTGCCCGAAATCCTGGAAAATCTAGGGGCAGAGCATATCTCAGAATTAACCGGAAGGAGCTGGAAGAAGAATGAAAGACTCGCTTATTATCGCCCTTGATTTCCCAAACAAGGGGCAGGTGCTGGATTTCCTTGAACCATTCAGAAATGAGCAGCTTTTTGTCAAGGTTGGAATGGAGCTCTTTTATTCTGAAGGACCGTCCATCATTGAGGAGTTAAAAAAGCAGAATCACAAAATTTTCCTCGATTTAAAGCTTCATGACATCCCAAATACAATAAAAAGTGCAATGAAGGTTCTTGCGGGTTTAGGCTGTGACCTTGTCAATGTCCACGCTGCTGGGGGTTCGGAAATGATGACAGCGGCGCTCGAAGGTCTGGATGCAGGTACACCATCAGGTC
The DNA here is from genome assembly GCF_007678455.1 of Cytobacillus oceanisediminis 2691. Lineage (GTDB taxonomy): Bacteria > Bacillota > Bacilli > Bacillales > Cytobacillaceae > Mesobacillus > Mesobacillus oceanisediminis_A. The sequence continues at coordinate 561,306 of NZ_VEEP01000001.1, forward strand.
TAAAGCGTCCTGATTGCATTGCGGTTACACAGCTGACCAGCACATCTGAAGACCAGGTCAAGACAGAACAGCAAATCGGTGTTTCCTTACAGGAATCCGTGTTGAATTACGCAGAATTAGCCAAAAAATCAGGTTTGGATGGTGTTGTCTGTTCACCTCATGAAGCCGGCATGATTCATCACCGATTGGGATGGGAATTTCATACCGTGACACCGGGAATCCGTCCAGTGGAAAGCGGGAAGCAGGACCAGAAACGGACCGCCACCCCGGAGTTCGCCAGAGAACAAGGAATCTCGGCAATCGTTGTCGGCAGGCCGATCACCCGTGCTGCCAATCCGCTTGAGAGCTACCTTAAAATTAAAAGTGACTGGAAGGGTGTTAGAATATGAGAAAAGAAATTGCAGAATCCTTGCTTGAAATCGAAGCGGTAAGCTTACAGCCAGACAATCCATTCACATGGTCGTCAGGACTGAAATCCCCCATATACTGTGACAACAGATTAACACTCTCTTATCCTGCTGTCCGCAGAAAAGTGGCTAAAGGATTAAAGGATCTCATCGAGCAGCATTTCCCAGAGACTGAGATGGTTGCTGGAACAGCTACTGCCGGAATCCCTCACGCCGCCTGGGTAAGTGAACTGCTGGATCTTCCTATGTGTTATGTACGTTCTAAAGCAAAGGGACATGGAAAAGGCAATCAGATTGAAGGCAAGGTGACGGAAGGACAGAAAGTAGTGGTTGTAGAGGATCTGATCTCAACTGGCGGCAGTGTAATCGAAGCCGTCCAGGCTTTGCGGAACGCAGGCTGTCAGGTGCTTGGAGTGGTCTCTATTTTTACATACGAACTGGCAAAAGGAGAACAGCAGCTGAAATCGTCTAATATCGAAGCATACTCATTGACAGATTTCAGTACACTGGCAAAAATCGCAGAACAAAAGGGATTGATAACGAAGGAGAACCTTAGCAGCCTGGAAGAATGGAAACAGGATCCGGCTGAATGGGGAACAGCTAAAAACTCTTGACCCTCGCTAAAAAAAGAAGAGAACCTGCAGAGCTTGCCGGCAGGTTCTTTTGGGTCTACATTAAATTATAATAGTATTTTTGTGTGGATAACTACATATGGGTGTCTTAATCCAGCTCCAGCGCCTAGCCCCTCGAGACGTTTCAGTCCTGCCAATGAAGTCAAAGAACGACTTCACTGTCAGGCCCTCCAACGCTTGTCGGGGCTGAACAAGGCGCTTGCGCTTTTTGTTCTTCATTGCTTCAATTTCAGGATCACATCTTCATCTGGTGTGATATAAACGGTCTGCTGCTGTTCGTAAATGACGAATCCTGGTTTGGCACCGGCCGGCTTCTTTACATGGCGAACCCGGGTGAAATCGACTGGAACGGAGCTTGAATTCCTTGCTTTACTGAAATATGCGGCAATCTGGGCGGCCTCAAGGATGACATCTTCCGAAGGCTCTTTACTTCGGATCACCACATGTGATCCAGGAATATCTTTTGTGTGCAGCCAGATTTCATCACGGGCTGCAACTTTGTTCGTTAAATAATCATTTTGCTTATTGTTTTTCCCGACGAGGATTTCTGTTCCGTCAGTTGAATGATATTTTTCCAGGACAGGTTTCAGGTTCTGCTTATTCTTATTGCCCTTTTTCTGTCTCGCTCGGATATATCCGCCTTCAATCAATTCCTCCCTGATTTCTTCAATATCCTTTGGTGAAGCTGCTTCAACCTGCTGCAGCAGGGACTCGAAATAGGCCACCTCTTCCTGTGCCAGTTGAATTTGCTCCTTTACAATATTGACGGAGTTCTTGGCCTTCTGATACTTTGTGAAATATTTTTGCGCATTTTCAGATGGAGTCTTCCTCGGATCCAATGGTATGTTGATGGAAGCGCCGTTTTCATCATAATAATTCACGACCGAGATTTCTTGCATTCCCTTTTGGGCCATAAAAATATTCGCGGTCAGCAATTCTCCGTAGAGCTGGAACTGCTCTGCCTTTTTTGCATCCTCCAGGGTACCTTCGAGCTTCTTGATTTTCTTCTCGTTCTTTTCTTTTTCATTCGCCAGCAGACGTTCCAGGTCATTTCCCTGCTGCTTGACCCTGTCGCGCTCAGCTTTTCCAAAATAAAAGCGATCAAGAAGCTGGCTCAGCGTTTCGAAAGATTTGGTCTCTCCCTGTAAATGTTCAAAAGGGAGCAGGTAAAAGGCTTCCTTATTGCTTCCATACGTTACAGCCGGCTTGTAATGATGATTTTTAATCTCTTCCATCATGGCGGCGAAAGCCTTAGGGAGAGTTGTCCGGTTGACGAGCCCTGCCTTAAAGGTAATCTCTTTTGCCAGTACAGGCGAAACCCCGGCAAAATTTGCAACCAACTGCTTATCGATTTTTCCAGCGTTGAAATCAACCACCCTGAGGACATCTTCTTCCCCAGCCTCAAGCGGGTTCAGTTTTTCCTGTTGAGGAGGCATGATATATTCCTGGCCAGGCATGATCGCCCGGTGTGAATTCACGGCGAAAGAAATATGCTTGATGCTGTCAAGAATGACGTTCCGGTTCTTATCCACGATGATTATATTGCTGTGGCGCCCCATGATCTCAACAATCAGCTGTTTGTATGAAATATCGCCGATTTCATTCCGTCCTTTCACTTCAAAAATAATCATTCGGTCAAGTCCTGCCTGCTTGATATCTTCGATGATGAATCCCTCCAGATGCTTGCGCAACAGCATACAGAACATTGGCGGCTCATTTGGATTATCATATTGCTCATTGGTGATCTGGACCCTTGCATAGCTCGGATGAGCCGAGAGCAGCAGCTTATGGTTGACACCATTCGCCCTTACCGCAAGAATGATTTCGTTTTTATATGGCTGGTGTATTTTATTGATTCTTCCTCCTTTAAGCAGGGAGGAAAGTTCATGTGTGATCGCTCTTGTAAACAATCCGTCAAATGACATTTGAATTACATCCTTTTCTATTATCTGGCATGATGGGGTAAAAGCGGGTATTCTGTCTAGCTTGTGCAAAGCTATTGGCGCCAAAAACGGCTGATTTTCGAAAAAGAAGTCACTAATACCGTTTGGAATAAGTGAGTTAACTTCATGTTTCTTATTGTCCAGCTACGGCTCCTAGCCCCTCGAGACGTTTCGGTCCGCCCAATGAAGTCAAAGAGCGACTTCACTGGTCGGTCCTCCAACGCTTGTCGGGTCTGACCAAGGCGCTTCCGCTTTTCTTTATCCAGCTCCAGCGCCTAGCCCCTCGAGACGTTTCGGTCCGCCCAATGAAGTCAAAGAGCGACTTCACTTGTCGGCCCTCCAACGCTTGTGGGGGCTGACCAAGGCGCCTCCGCTTTTATATCTACAAACATCTTATCATTTTTTTGGACAGGGCTGAATAAGCTTTCTTTAGAGTAGGACAAACAAGGAGGAAGTGTGATGGCCCCATGAAGTTCCATGAAATGAATGAACAAGAAATTGCTAGTGCCTTAAGAACAGATTTTACAGAAGGATTGGATGAAAAGGAAGTAAAACGCAGACGTGATCAGCATGGGTATAATGCTCTGGCGGAAGGCGAAAAGCAATCCGCCCTGTTATTATTCTTCAGCCAGTTCAAGGATTTTATGGTACTAGTCCTTTTAGCGGCAACGTTAATATCAGGCCTTCTTGGTGAGATGGTTGATGCAATAGCGATCATTGCCATCATACTGGTTAATGGCATCCTGGGATTTTTCCAGGAAAGGAAGGCGGAGAAGTCACTCGATGCCTTAAAGGAACTTTCTGCACCTCAGGTACATGTATTAAGGGAAAGGGAATGGGTGAAGATTCCTTCAAAGGATGTCGTGCCAGGAGATGTCCTGAAATTCTCAAGCGGGGACAGGATTGGCGCGGATATTCGGCTGATTGAATCCTGGAGTCTTGAGATTGAAGAGTCAGCACTTACTGGTGAATCAGTTCCGGTTCAGAAAAGCACCACACCATTAAGGATTCCGAATCCGGGACTTGGCGATATGGAAAATATGGCGTTCATGGGCACGATGGTCACAAGAGGAAGCGGTACCGGGGTGGTCGTTGCTACGGGAATGAAAACGGCAATGGGGCAAATTGCTGATTTGCTGCAAACCGCTGAAGCACAGGAAACACCTCTGCAGCGCAGACTTGAACAGTTAGGGAAAATCCTGATAACAGCAGCGCTCTTCCTGACATTGCTCGTTGTTGGGATTGGTGTTCTTCAAGGCCATGATCTGTATACCATGTTCCTTGCAGGAGTCAGCCTGGCCGTGGCAGCGATTCCAGAGGGTCTTCCGGCCATCGTAACCGTTGCATTGTCACTGGGTGTCCAGAGGATGATCAGAAAGAATGCAATCGTGCGGAAATTACCTGCAGTGGAGACGCTTGGCTGTGCATCTGTCATTTGCTCGGATAAGACGGGAACGATGACGCAAAACAAAATGACGGTGACCCATTTATGGAGCGGCAGCAAAACCTGGCGAGTTGATGGGGTTGGTTATTCCCCGACAGGATTGTTTTTCCATAAAGACAAAAGCATTGATCCACAGAGAGAAAAATCACTTCAGCAGCTGCTGACCTTCGGAATGCTTTGCAATCATGCCGAGATGATTGAGAAAGAAGGGGAGTATACCATCGATGGTGATCCAACCGAGGGGGCACTGCTGGTTGCCGCGATGAAAGCAGGGTTTAGGAAAAACCTCCTGCTCGAGCAATTTGAAATTGTCAATGAGTTTCCCTTCGATTCCAAACGGAAAATGATGAGCATGATTGTTAAAGATAAAACAGGCAGAAAGTTTGCTGTTGTAAAGGGAGCACCGGATGTCCTGATTGGACTAAGTGAATCCATTCTCTGGGATGAAAGGCAGCAAAGGTTAACGAAGGAATTGAGTGCAAAAGTCCAGGGAGCGATTGATGAATTGGCAGGTAACGCATTAAGGACTATTGCAATCGCGTTCAAGCCAATTCCTCAGGGGACGGTGATCCTCCATGAAAACGAAGCTGAAAAAGACTTGACCTTCATCGGGCTGCAGGGAATGATCGATCCGCCTCGCCCCGAAGTGAAAACGGCTGTAAAAGAATGCCGGGATGCAGGAATCAAAACCGTCATGATTACTGGTGACCATGTCATCACAGCAAAGGCAATCGCTAAACAGCTGGGGATTTTATCAAAAGACAGCAAAGTGATAGAAGGCAAAGCGTTATCCGAGATGTCAGTTTCAGAGCTCGAGGATATCGTAGACGATGTTTCGGTCTTTGCCCGAGTATCACCGGAGCATAAATTAAAAATCGTAAAGGCACTGCAAAACAGAGGGCATATCGTCGCGATGACTGGGGATGGAGTTAATGATGCACCGGCCATCAAAGCGGCGGATATCGGTGTGGCGATGGGAATCACGGGTACCGATGTAGCGAAAGAAGCTTCATCTCTGGTACTCCTGGACGATAACTTTGCCACCATCAAAGCAGCTATCAAAGAAGGCCGGAATATCTATGAGAATATCAGGAAGTTCATCCGCTATCTTCTTGCCTCGAATGTTGGCGAGATTTTGGTCATGCTATTCGCAATGATCATGGGATTGCCGCTGCCGCTCGTTCCGATTCAAATCCTCTGGGTGAATCTGGTTACAGATGGCCTGCCTGCAATGGCTCTAGGTCTTGACCAGCCCGAGGACGATGTGATGAAGAGGAATCCTCGTCATCCTAAGGAAGGTGTCTTTTCGCGCGGGTTAGGGTGGAAGGTCGTTTCCCGTGGTTTCTTGATTGGACTGATGACATTGATCGCATTCATCGTCGTATATAAAAGGAACCCGGATGAACTCATCTACGCCCAGACGATTGCCTTCACAACACTTGTCATGGCGCAGCTGATCCATGTGTTTGACTGCAGAAGCGAAAAATCGATCTTTGCCCGTAATCCATTTGGAAACAAATATTTGGTTTGGGCAGTAATCTCTTCGCTGGTTATGGTCCTTGGAGTCATCTATTCACCAGTCTTGCAGCCAATCTTCCATACTGTCCCGATCCTGCTGACTGACTGGCTGTTGATTATAGGCTTATCTGCCGTTCCAACATTTTTGCTTGCCGGAACATTTTTTGCAAGAAAAACAAAGAGAAATATGATATAATCCGTTAGGTAATAGAGAAGACTCTATTGCCTTTCTTTTTTTTTACATATATTACCCGTTCCATGGGTCAACAGGAAACTCGACTTTTTGGAGAGATTGGATGTGTCTGGAATGGTCGTCAGTATGACTGGGTTTGGCAGGGGCAAGGCAGAATCTGAACGTTGCAGTGTCACGGTTGAGGTGAAAACGGTCAATCACCGTTTTTGTGAATTTCATATTCGAATGCCGCGGCAGCTCCTGAAAACAGAAGAAAAAATCAAGAAGAAACTTGGCGAACATATTAAAAGAGGGCGAGTCGAAGTATTTGTCACTTTGGAAGGCGAAGGGATCGTCAGCCGAAGGGTACATATTGACTGGGAGGCCCTTGACGAATTTGTCGATAACATATCCGAAATTAAAAACAGGTACAGTTTAGCTGGAGACTTAGAAATCCGTGATATTGTCAGCAGGGAGGACATCATCCATATTGAAGAAAGGGAAGCAGAGAATGAGGAGCTGGATCTGCTTGTTCTATCTGCAGTCGAAGAGGCCGGCCTTAAGCTTGTAGAAATGCGCAGGCTTGAAGGTGCAGCCCTTCACAAGGATGTCTTGCAATATATAAGTCTGATGTCAAATCATATTTTGCGTGTTAAGCAATTTGCTCCCGATGTTGTGGACCAGTACCGTGAGAGGCTAAGAAAGAAGATGGCTGATTTCATGGAAGGCAATGCAGGGGATGACAGGATCATGACAGAAGCAGCCTTTTTTGCAGATAAAGCAGATATAAGCGAAGAAATTGCCAGGCTGGAAAGTCATGTTTGCCAATTCACCGAAATCCTGAAGGTGGATGAGCCGCTGGGAAGGAAGCTGGATTTCCTGCTTCAGGAAATGAACCGAGAGGTCAACACGATTGGATCCAAAGCGAATGATTCAAAGATTGCCAGGGAAGTTGTCGAGATGAAAAGCCTCCTTGAAAAGGTTAAGGAACAAGTACAAAATATAGAGTAGCGTTTAGAAAGGGCCTTGCAGGGCCAAAATAATTAACTGATGATTGGGGGACCATCATGGCAATTAAGCTTATCAATATAGGCTTCGGCAATATTGTTTCAGCAAACAGAATCATTTCAATCGTAAGTCCTGAATCAGCTCCGATTAAACGGATCATCCAGGATGCACGTGATCGTGGATCTTTAATAGATGCTACATATGGAAGAAGGACCAGGGCTGTCATCGTCATGGACAGCGACCATGTCATTCTCTCTGCGGTACAGCCGGAAACAGTGGCACACCGCTTGAATGACAGAGATGATATTATTGATGAAGGGTAGGACGTGTTCATGCAGGAAAAAGGATTGTTGATTGTGCTTTCAGGACCTTCCGGGGTTGGTAAAGGAACGGTCCGGAAAGAGTTGTTTTCCCAGCCGGATACCGCTTTTGAATACTCTGTGTCCGCGACAACGCGGCTTCCGCGGGAAGGAGAACGGAATGGAGTAGATTATTTCTTCAAAACAAGGGAAGAATTTGAAGAGATGATCAGGGAGGACCAATTGCTTGAGTTTGCAGAATTTGTAGGCAATTACTATGGCACTCCTGTTGAGTACGTCCGTGAAACTCTTGATGCAGGGAAAGATGTTTTCCTTGAAATAGAAGTTCAGGGAGCGAGCCAGGTAAGGAGGAAATTCCCCGAAGGCCTGTTCATTTTCCTTGCGCCGCCCAGCCTTTCAGAACTGGAGAACCGGATCGTGACTAGGGGCACTGAGACGGAGGATATCATCAAAGGCAGGATGAAAGCTGCAAGAGATGAGCTTGAAATGATGGAATTATATGATTATGTTGTTGAAAACGACCAGGTCGAGAGAGCAGCCGCACGTGTCAAATCGATTGTCGTAGCTGAGCACTGCCGCAGGGAACGAGTTCAACATCGTTATAAAAAAATGCTGGAGGTAGATTAAATGCTTTATCCTTCTATTGATTCTTTAATGACAAAAATTGATTCGAAATATTCTTTGGTATCTGTTGCAGCCAAGCGTGCACGCAGCATGCAGGTTCATATGGACCCGAAAATCGACAAGTATGTTTCCAACAAATTCGTTGGAAAAGCACTTGAAGAAATCAACGCTGAAAAGCTTCACTTCAAAACAGCCGGAAGCCACGAAGAGCTCAATATCAACGAATAACACCGCGATAACAACCTATTTATTGGGTTGTTATTTTTTTTGTTTTTCAAAAGTTTGAAGTGGATTAATCTTGCCTATTTCATGCTTATTAAGTGAAAAAATGTTATAGTTCTATCATAATGATAGATTGTTATAAAATGGGGGTTCTCTGACATGCTGAACGGTAAAAAGATTCTATTGTGCGTAACCGGCGGGATTGCTGTATATAAAGGCGCTGCGCTGACAAGCAAGCTGACCCAGGCTGGCGCAGAGGTAAAAGTAATCCTGAGTGAATCAGCAGCGAAATTTGTCACTCCGCTCACGTTCCAGGCGTTGTCCAGAAGTGAGGTTTATACCGATACATTCGACGAAAAAAATCCTGAAAATATCGCGCATATCCATTTAGCGGATTGGGCAGATCTGATTATCGTTGCCCCGGCTACTGCCAACATCATCGGCAAGCTGGCAAACGGAATTGCCGATAATATGATTTCGACAACATTGCTGGCGGCGACTGCTCCGGTATGGATAGCTCCGGCCATGAATGTGCATATGTACCAGCATCCGGCCGTGACAAAGAATATGGAAACGCTCAGGAGCTTTGGATATGAATTCATTGAACCAGGTGAAGGCTATCTGGCATGTGGATACACAGGGAAAGGCCGCCTGGAGGAACCGGAGACGATTGTAGAGCGCGCCAGTCAGTTTTTCAAAACAGAAAGCGGGGAACTTTCCGGTAAGACTGTTTTGATTACTGCGGGGCCAACGAGGGAAAAAATCGATCCAGTCCGGTTCCTGACCAATCATTCAACCGGAAAAATGGGTTATGCGATTGCCGGTGAAGCGGTAAAGATGGGGGCTAAAGTCATCCTTGTTTCCGGCCCGGTTTCCCTTATTCCGCCAAAAGGAGCAGAGCTGATTAAAGTTGAAAGTGCCGAAGAGATGTACAACGCCGCACTTGAAAATTTCGCGGAAACGGATGTCCTGATCGGAACTGCTGCCGTAGCAGATTACCGGCCTAAATATACTTTTGAAGAAAAAATGAAGAAAAAAGAAGGCGACCAGGCACTCGAGCTAGAACGGACGCAGGATATTCTTTTTGAACTAGGGCAAAGAAAAGCAGCTCAGGTCATTGTTGGATTTGCAGCGGAAACCAATGATATCGAAAAGCATGCTATGGGCAAGCTTACCCGGAAAAATGCTGACATGATTGTGGCAAACGACGTAAAACAGGCAGGTGCCGGGTTCGGTGCCGATACGAATATTGTCACCATGTACAAGAAAGACGGCAGTAAGAACGAATTGCCTCTCATGGCCAAAACTGAGGTTGCCCGCCGGATCCTCTCAGAAGTCGTCTTCCTTTTAAAAAAGGATGAAAGCCAATGAATATAGCCAGTGTTATTGTCGATGTACCTGCAAAGCAGACGGACAAAACATTTGACTATAAAATTCCCGATAAGTTCCTGGAGGTCATTAAGCCCGGAACAAGGGTCATCGTGCCTTTTGGCCCGCGGAAAATTCAAGGTTTTGTTATGGAGCTCAAAGACCAGTCGAGTTTTTCAAAGCTGCGTTCCATCGTTGAACCGCTGGATTTGACGCCGGTGTTGAATGAGGAGCTTCTGAAGCTGGGGGAATGGCTGACAGAACATACATTAAGCTATAAAATTTCCTCTTACCAGGCAATGCTGCCAGCTGCATTAAAAGCAAAATACGAGAAAAAGATTGTACTGGCAAAAGGGACCGAATTAAACAGCTTGCCAAAAAATCTTGCCGAACTCTTTCTAAATAATAGTGAGCTAAAATGGGAAGATGCCGTCGCACAGGGGCTTGTCCAGCAGCTGCAGAAGGAAGCGGCTGCCGGCAGGGTTGAGGTTGTCTACCAAGTGAAGGACCGGGTGCGCAAAAAACTGCTTAAGCATATTTATCCTGCGATTGGTTCGGAACAGCTGGAAGAAGCAAGAGCCAAGCTTTCATCACAAGCGTCAGGACAGCAGGCTGTGATTGATTTCTTCCTTAAGCATCCTGAGCCTGTGGAACAGAGGCTGCTTCTCACCACTCTTGGAATTTCCCAGGCATCGGTTCAATCACTCGTCAAGAAGGGAATCCTGAAAGCCGAAGAGATGGAGGTATACAGAGACCCCTACGCAGAAAGGGAATTTGAAAGGAAGGTTGCCCTGGAATTGACTGCTGAGCAAGAAAAAGCAATCAGCCCAATTCTATCTTCGATTGAAAAGGAGCATCATGAAGTCTTCCTTTTATATGGAGTCACAGGCAGCGGCAAGACGGAAATCTATTTGCAGTCGATCCAGGAAGTGTTGCGCAAAGGAAAGGAAGCAATCGTGCTTGTACCAGAAATCTCTTTGACTCCCCAAATGGTCACTCGTTTCAAGGAGCGGTTCGGAGACCTTGTTGCTGTCATGCACAGCGGCCTTTCTGCAGGTGAGAAATATGATGAATGGCGGAAAATCCAACGCAAGGAAGTCAAAGTAGTCGTAGGGGCACGATCGGCGATTTTTGCTCCATTCGAAAACATTGGCATCATCATCATTGATGAAGAGCATGAAACAAGCTACAAGCAGGAAGAAAATCCACGCTACCATGCCAGGGATGTTGCGATTCAGCGTGCTAAAACCTATGCATGTCCGGTCGTTCTTGGCAGCGCCACACCATCACTCGAATCGTTTGCAAGGGCGCAAAAAGGGCGATACACTTTGCTGACACTTCCGAAACGGATGAACAACCAGGCACTGCCCGAGGTTGAAATCGTTGATATGCGGGAAGAGCTCCGAACTGGCAATCGCTCGATGTTTTCAGTAAAGCTTTTTGAAAAAATTAAAGACCGGCTTGAGAGAAAAGAACAGACGGTCCTATTCCTTAATAAGCGCGGACATTCGTCTTTTGTCATGTGCCGTGATTGCGGATACGTGATGAATTGTCCTCATTGCGATATCACGCTGACCTACCACCGGTACAATGAACAGATGAAATGCCATTACTGCGGATATGAAGACAGAGTGCCGACTATTTGCCCGGAATGCAATAGTGAACATATCCGTTATTTCGGGACAGGCACCCAAAAAGTGGAAGAAGAGCTGCTCAAGCTCATTCCTGAAGCGAGAGTCATCAGGATGGATGTCGATACGACTGGTCGAAAGGGGTCCCATGAGAAGCTGCTGACTGCTTTCCAGGAAGGACAGGCAGATATATTATTGGGGACTCAAATGATTGCCAAGGGGCTTGATTTCCCCAATATCACGCTTGTAGGCGTGCTTTCGGCAGACACGATGCTGAACCTCCCGGATTTCCGTTCTTCAGAAAAAACTTTCCAGCTTCTGACCCAGGTCAGCGGGCGTGCTGGAAGGCACAAGCTTCCAGGTGAGGTGGTTATCCAGACTTATACACCTGAGCACTATAGTGTTGAGCTGGCAGGAAGCCAGGATTACGACCGGTTTTACCAGCAGGAGATGCTGATGCGGAAGGTGCATCAATATCCGCCGTTTTATTATTTGTCCCTTGTTACGGTCAGTCATGAAGAATTGATGAAGGTCGTATCGGTCACCGAGAAAATCGCCAAATTCATCACTTCCAGATTGTCGAAGGATTCAGTGGTCCTCGGGCCGGTTGCGTCACCGATCCCTCGCATCAATGATAGATATCGTTATCAATGTTTGATAAAATACAAAAAGGAACCAGAGCTTAGCACTACGCTAAAAACCATACTGGACCATTACCAGCAGGAAATGGGATCAGGCGGGCTGCAGATTTCTGTCGACCTGAACCCTTACATCCTGATGTAATGATTCATTTTATGGAAGGCTGTTTTCGTAATGGTTGTTGTTAAAATCTTAAAGCCGATTTTAACGTGATAATAGCTGTTTTGTAGGTCGGTACTAAGTTTGCAAGCTCTTTTCTCATAATAGTTGATATTTATGTGAATAATTTTAGGTAATTCAATTCTATTTTTTAGGCATTAGCAACAAAGTTTGAGAAAAGTGCCTTATGGAAACATGAAAGTTTACAGTAAAAGCTGATTGAACAAGCTAATACTATATTCAAATGGAGTTATTGGAGGATTTATTTTGGCAGTAAGAAAAATAGTAACCTACCCGGCAGAAATATTGGAGCAGGAATGTGAAAAAGTCACCGTTTTTGATAAAAAGCTGGCCAAACTGCTGGATGATATGTACGATACAATGATCGAGTTTGATGGAGTCGGCCTCGCCGCCCCTCAGATAGATATAAAGAAACAGATTGCGATTGTCGACATCGATGATGAGCATGGAACAATCGAGATGATCAACCCGGTAGTTCTTGAAACCAGTGGCGAGCAGACCGGGCCTGAAGGGTGCTTGAGCTTCCCGGGATTATACGGAGAGGTAACCAGACCGAATTATGTGAAGGTGAAGGCTCAAAACCGGAAAGGAAAGACCTTTGAAGTCGAGGCAAAGGAGTTTTTAGCAAGGGCGATCCTCCATGAAATCGACCATTTGCACGGTGTGTTATTTACCACGAAAGTGTCCAAATATATGGAAGAAGCTGATTTAGAGGAGTTGAACCAGGAATGACAAGAATCGTATTTATGGGAACTCCAGACTTTTCAGTACCGGTTTTGCGAAGACTGGTAGAGGAAGGTTACGAGGTGGTCGGTGTCGTCACGCAGCCTGATCGCCCTGTTGGCAGAAAACGAGTCCTGACTCCGCCTCCTGTAAAAGCGGAAGCGCTGAAACATGGCATCCCTGTTTACCAGCCGGAAAAAATCCGCCAAAAGGAAGAACTGGATAAAATCCTCGCGCTTGAACCAGATTTAATCGTCACTGCGGCCTTTGGACAGATTTTGCCAAATCAGCTGCTTGAGGCACCAAAGTTTGGCTGTATCAATGTCCATGCTTCCTTGTTGCCCGAACTGCGCGGCGGTGCACCAATCCATTACGCAATCATCGAAGGAAAAAAGAAAACGGGAATCACGATTATGTACATGGTTGAAAAGCTGGACGCAGGGGACATATTGACACAAGTCGAAGTACCGATCACGGAAACAGATACAGTGGGTTCATTGCACGATAAAATGAGCCCTGCTGGAGCAGATCTTTTATCTGAGACGATTCCAAAGCTATTGAACGGGGAGATCACTCCTGTCCCGCAAAATGATGACGAGGCTACTTTTGCCTGGAATATCAAGCGTGAACAGGAAAAAATCGACTGGACAAAAACAGGACACGAAATCTATAACCATATCCGCGGCATGAATCCCTGGCCGGTTGCCTATACGACAATGGAAGGTGCAGTGGTGAAGATATGGAATTCTGTGAAGATGGATTATAAAGGAAGCGAACAAGCCGGGACCATCGTCAAGATTGAAGCTGACGGTTTTATAGTGGCAACCGGAGATGGAACAGCTATTAAGATTACAGAGCTCCAGCCAGCTGGCAAGAAAAAGATGGACGCTAAGCAATTCCTTCTTGGGGCAGGGTCGAACTTAGAGACCGGCGTCAGGTTAGGAGACTTAAATGAGTAAAAAGAAGAATGTCAGGGATGCGGCAGTGCAGCTCCTGGAAACGATTGAAAAGAACCAGGCTTACAGCAATTTGCTCCTGAACAATGCGATTGAAAAAAATGAAATCAGTCCGATTGATGTCGGCTTGCTGACTGAATTGGTATATGGTACTTTACAGCGTAAGATGACTCTTGATTTCTACCTTAAGCCATTTATCGAGAAAAATAAGAAATTGCAAACCTGGGTGGTCAATCTGCTTCGCATGACCGTTTACCAGATGGTGTATTTAGATAAAATACCAGACAGGGCAGCGATTTTTGAGGCAGTCGAAATTTCCAAGCGGCGGGGACATAAAGGCATTGCCAGCCTGGTGAACGGTGTCCTCCGCAGCATTCAGCGAAATGGACTTCCTTCTCTGGATTCGATAACCGACCCTGCGGAAAGAATATCAGTAGAGACCAGCCACCCATTATGGTTAGTCAGAAGGTGGGTCGGCCAGTTCGGGATTGAAAAGACGAGGGAAATGTGTGAAGTGAATCTGACTGCACCGCTGCAGACAGGAAGGGTCAATTTGACACGGATTTCCCGTGATGAATGCCTGGAATTGCTGGAAGAAGAAGGTTTCGAAGTAGAACCGAGCCCTATCTTGCCTGAAGCCATCAAATGCCTCCGAGGCAATCTCGCATCTTCAAAGGCATTTAAATATGGCTTGTTGACAATTCAGGATGAGAGTTCTATGCTAGTTGCCCACGCACTTGGCATAGAGGAAGAAGAGGTAATCCTTGATGCATGTGCGGCCCCTGGGGGGAAATCCTCTCATATTGCAGAGAAACTCGGCAACAGCGGAAAAGTGATTTCACTGGATCTTCACGAGCATAAGGTCAAGCTGATTGCCCAGAATGCCGAGCGTCTTGGGCTTGAAAATATTGAAGCTCAAAAAATGGACAGTCGAGAGGCGGCACATCATTTCAAGCATGAATCGATTGACCGAGTTTTGCTCGATGCTCCTTGCTCAGGACTTGGCGTAATGAGACGGAAGCCTGACATGAAATATACGAAAAAAGAACAGGATCTCAGTCAGCTGAAATCAATCCAGCTCAGCCTTCTAGAATCTGTCGCGCCATTGCTTAAAGATGGCGGAACGCTTGTCTATAGCACTTGCACAGTAGACAGGGAAGAAAACCAGGAAGTAATAGAAATATTTTTACGCGAGCATCCTGAATTCTCGGGAGATCCAACTCTTGCAGAAAGAATGCCAGAAGCAATCAGGCCATTGATCAATGGCTTCGATGTTCAGATTCTTCCACAGGATTTTGGTTCTGATGGGTTTTATATTGCTTGTTTGAGAAAGAAGGTGGAATAACATGGAACAGGAAAAATCAACTAGAACACCAGCAACACAAGAATCAGTCAAGAAATCCATTTATTCACTTCAGCTGCACGAACTGAAAGACTGGCTGAAGGAACAAGGAGAAAAGCCATTCAGGGCAGAACAAATTTATGACTGGCTCTACAAAAAGAGAGCAGCATCATTTGAGGATATGTCCAATCTGTCAAAGCCTTTAAGGGACAAGCTGGATCAGCATTTTGTGCTGACAACACTCAGCACGATCATCCAGCAGACATCATCTGACGGAACCATCAAATTCCTGTTTGAACTGCATGATGGAGTATCGATCGAGACGGTGCTTATGAGGCATGAATATGGAAATTCAGTTTGTGTCACCACACAGGTGGGCTGCCGTATTGGATGTACATTCTGCGCTTCCACACTCGGCGGTTTAAAAAGGAATCTGGAAGCAGGAGAAATCGTTGCCCAGGTCGTAAAAGTACAACAGGCACTTGATGAGACAGATGAGAGAGTAAGCTCGATTGTCATCATGGGGATCGGCGAACCGTTTGATAACTATGACAACATGCTTTCATTCCTGAAAATCATGAACCATGACAAAGGCATGAATATTGGAGCGCGCCATATTACCGTGTCTACAAGCGGAATCATTCCTAAGATTTATCAATTTGCGGATGAAAATATGCAAATCAACTTTGCGATTTCACTTCATGCTCCGAATACCGAGCTTCGAAGCAGATTGATGCCGATCAACCGAGCATACAAGCTTCCTGATCTAATGGATGCGGTCCGTTATTATGTTAATAAAACCGGCCGCAGAATCAGCTTTGAATATGGTCTTTTTGGAGGAGTGAATGATCAGGTTGAGCACGCAGAAGAGCTTGCCCAGCTGGTAAAAGGATTGAAATGCCATATCAATTTGATTCCGGTCAACTATGTACCTGAACGTGATTACGTAAGAACACCTAAGAGCCAGATCTTCAAATTTGAACGCACTCTTCGCGACCGCGGAGTGAATGTAACGATTAGAAGAGAACAAGGGCATGACATTGAAGCAGCTTGCGGACAACTTCGGGCAAAAGAAAGAAAAGAAGAGACGAGGTGACAAGATGAAGGCTGTTTTCATGACAGACAGGGGAAAGGTCCGCCTGCATAATGAAGACAATGGCGGCATCTTTATGAACCCTCACGGACAGCGCCTTGCCATCGTAGCAGATGGCATGGGCGGCCACCGTGCAGGAGATGTAGCCAGTGAAATGACAATCCAGCATCTAAAAGTTCTCTGGGAAACGTCAGCATTGATACATACAGCAGAAGAAGCGGAACAATGGCTGCAGGAATCTGTTGTACAGGTGAATCAGGAGATCTTTCAGCATTCATTGAATAATACGGAATGTGAAGGCATGGGCACAACAATTGTTGCCTCCATTTGCACGAATCTGTTCGCAACAGTGGTGAACATAGGAGACAGCCGCTGTTATTTACTGAATGAAACGGGATTCAAACAGCTGACAGAGGATCATTCTCTCGTCAATGAACTTGTACGTTCCGGACAAATTTCCAAAGAAGATGCAGAGCATCATCCTCGTAAAAATGTTCTATTAAGAGCCCTTGGAACAGAAGAATCAGTGGAGATGGACATTAAGACCATCATCTATGAAGAGGGAGATGTGCTGTTGCTTTGTTCGGATGGCCTTTCCAATAAAGTGAGCCAGGAAGAAATGGAAAGCATCCTGACAGACAATAATATGTCACTGGAAGATAAAGCGGCAGAATTTATTAAAAGGGCCAATCAGTATGGCGGCGAAGATAATATAACTCTTGCAATCGTCGAATACAAGGAATTCAACGAGGGCAGGTGAAAAATATGATCATCGGAAAAAGAATCAGCGGTCGTTATAAAATCAAGGATATGATTGGCGGCGGAGGTATGGCGAATGTCTATCTTGCCCATGATATGATCCTTGACAGGGATGTTGCGGTCAAAATGCTCCGTCTTGATTTTGCCAATGATGATGAATTCATCCGCAGGTTCCATAGAGAGGCACAATCTGCAACGAGTCTGGCCCATCAGAACATCGTCAGTATATATGATGTCGGTGAAGAGGATGGTCTATACTATATTGTGATGGAATATGTCGATGGCCAAACACTGAAGCAATACATACAGCAGCATGCACCCGTTCCTGTTGAAGAAGCCCTGGACATCATGAAGCAGCTGACATCTGCTATCTCTCATGCCCATCACAATCATATTGTCCACCGTGATATCAAGCCGCATAATATTTTGGTAGACAGCAGCGGTACAGTGAAGATCACAGACTTTGGCATTGCGATGGCATTGAGTGCAACGAGCATCACCCAGACAAATTCTGTGCTTGGATCTGTGCATTACCTGTCACCAGAACAGGCCAGAGGCGGCATGGCAAATAAAAAATCGGATATTTATTCAATCGGGATCGTCATGTTCGAATTATTGACAGGCAGACTCCCTTTTTCAGGTGAATCAGCCGTTTCGATCGCATTGAAGCATCTTCAATCAGAAACACCTTCATTAAAAAGGTGGAATCCGCAAATTCCACAGAGCGTAGAGAATATCGTGCTTAAGGCCACTGCGAAAGATCCTTTCCATCGATATGACAATGTCGATGAAATGGAAGATGATCTAAGGACAGCACTTGACAGCAAGCGTCTGAATGAAAGCAAGTTTATGATTCCTGAGGACGATGAAGCAACCAAAGCAATCCCTATCATAACGAATGACCGGCCTTATCATAATCTTGATGAAACCATTATCCGCAAAGATGCTTTAGATTCCATGGATCAGCCATCAAAGGATAAACCTGTGAAGAAGAGGAAAAAGAAATGGCCAGTGATTTTAACTGTTTTGTTTTTGCTCATACTGACTGCGGGTATTGTCATGGTGACAATGGGGCCAGATCTTTTTGGGCCAAAGGATAAGGAAGTGCCGGATGTAAGTGGCATGGAAGTAGAAGAAGCAGTCGCTGAACTCATGTCTGCAGGTTTTATTATTGGGGACAAAAAAGAGATTAGCGATGAAGAGATCGAAGAAGGAAATGTCATCAGAACAAATCCGAAAGCCGGTAAGATGATAAAAGAGGGAAACAAAATTGATCTTTATATCAGTACTGGCAAAGAAGAAATAGAGTTATCGGATTATACCGACAGGGCCTACGATGATGTCGTCAAACTGCTTGAAGGTAAAGGCTTCAAAGATATCAAAAAAACCGAAGAGCATGATGATAGCGAGCCTGGGACAATTCTGGAACAATATCCTCCTGGTGGGGAGTCTGTCGTCCCCGAGGACACAACTTTGGAATTCAAGGTCAGCATGGGTCCTGAATTGGTAACTCTGGGTGATTTAAAAGAATACAACCAGAGAAATCTCGATCTTTATGCTGACACCACTGGGCTTGTTGTTGAAAGTACGGAGGGTTTTCATGATACCATACCGGCCGGATTGGTTATATCCCAAAAACCTGAAGCGGGAACTCAACTGCCGCCAGGAAGTAAGGTAAGTGTCGTCATTTCAAAAGGACCGGAACCTGTTCCGAAAGAAAAGACGATTGAAATTAACGTACCATACCAGCCTAAAGAAGAAGGCGTTCCACAGGAACTCAAAATCTATATGAATGATGTAAACCATACAGATGAAGCTCCAGTAGATACGATTGAAATCACAGAGGACACAATGATTAGCCTTGATTTCCTAATTGCGCCTGGCAAAAAGGGTGAGTATCGAATTCTGCGGGATGGAGAAATCTTTGACAGTGGCAGCGTTGATTATCCAGAAGACTAACAGACAGGGAGTGTTGCTATGCCTGAGGGCAAAATTATCAAGGCGCTGAGCGGTTTTTATTATGTTGCCAATGAGGACGGTATAGTGCAATGCCGCGGCAGGGGGGTTTTCCGCAAGAATAAGGTTACACCCCTTGTTGGTGACGAGGTGGTTTATCAGGCTGAAAATGACACGGAAGGTTATATCCTGGAAGTCAAGGACCGGAAAAATGAGCTGGTCCGTCCGCCGATTGCGAATGTAGACCAGGCCATCCTTGTTTTTTCTGCTGTTGAACCTGGATTCAGCACAGCCTTGCTCGACCGGTTTTTGGTTCTTGTTGAGTATAACCACATTGAGCCCCTCATCTGCATTACGAAAATGGATTTGACCAATGAAGAGGAAAAATCACGTCTCGAGGAATATGCAGAAGATTATCGGAAGGCAGGCTATGAGGTTATTTTTACATCCTCTGAAACTTCAGAAGGTCTGGAAAAGCTGAGGCCGCATATTGAAGGTAAGATTTCTGTCTTTGCCGGTCAGTCAGGAGTCGGGAAGTCATCCCTGCTCAATGCGATCAGGCCGGATCTCGAGTTGAAAACCGATGATATATCCTCCCATCTGGGAAGGGGCAAGCATACAACAAGGCACGTAGAGCTGATTACGATTAACAATGGGCTAGTTGCTGACACCCCAGGATTCAGTTCTCTGGAATTCACAGAGATTGAAGCGGAAGAGCTGAATTCATGCTTCCCTGATATTGCTGAGTTCAGTGAGGATTGCAAGTTCCGCGGCTGTCTTCACATGGCAGAACCTAAATGTGCGGTCAAGGCAGCAGTTGAGTCAGGAAATCTGCCTGAATACAGGTATGAGCACTATAAAGACTTTTTGTTAGAAATCAAAGATAGAAAGCCGAGGTATTAAATCATGGTTAAGATCGCACCTTCAATCTTATCGGCTGACTTTGCCCGACTTGGCGAAGAAATAAAGGATGTCGAGCGCGGTGGGGCCGATTATATACATGTGGATGTAATGGATGGGCATTTCGTGCCGAATATTACGATCGGGCCTCTGATTGTCGAGGCAATCAGACCGGTGACAAAGCTTCCGCTTGACGTTCACCTGATGATCGAGAACCCGGACCAATATGTCGAAGCATTTGCCAAGGCAGGTGCTGATTATATCACCGTCCATGTGGAAGCATGCAGGCATCTGCACAGGACCATACAATTGATTAAATCGACAGGGGTCAAGGCAGGCGTCGTCTTGAACCCTGCTACACCAGTTGATAGCCTGAAGCACATCATCGAGGATGTTGATATGGTACTGCTTATGTCTGTTAATCCTGGATTTGGCGGTCAGAAGTTCATCTCTTCGGTCCTTCCAAAAATCAGGCAGGTTAAAGAACTTGCTGATTCACTAAATCCAGACCTGGAAATAGAGGTTGACGGCGGAGTGAATGAGGAAACAGCCAAGCTTGTAATTGAAGCAGGGGCCAATGTTCTGGTGGCGGGTTCAGCAGTCTTCAATAAAGAAGACAGGGAAGCCGCTATCGCCAGCTTGAGACCATAAAGAAAAGCCAGCCTTGCAGAGGCTGGCTTTTCTTCAATAAGTGGAATCCAGAAACAAAGGAGATCTTTTAATGAAAATTAATTTGGTTGCCGGTGGACCGCGGTACATGATACCAGATTTCCATCTCTATGAAGAGGAAAACGTGGTTTGGATCGGGATCGATAGGGGTGTATTCTATTTATTAGAAGCAGGATTAAATCCTGCAGCAGCATTTGGCGATTTTGATTCAGTTTCCGAAGGAGAAATGGAAAACATTGAAAAGACGGTTGCTGACCTGAAGAAATTCAAGCCGGAAAAAGATGAGACAGATATGGAGCTGGCTCTAAATTGGGCCCTTGATCAGCACCCGGAGTCGATTAACATTTTCGGTGCGACAGGGGGGCGCCTTGACCATTTGATGGCCAATATTCAGCTGCTGGTCAGGCCTCTTGAGGAAGATGCTTTTGTACACATCCAGATCATTGATACCCAGAATATCTTATATGTAAAAAAACCAGGATGCTATACAGTTAGCCCAAATGATGATTTTAAGTACATTTCCTTCCTGCCAGTCACGCCGTCTGTATCCGGACTGTCGCTTGAAAATTTTAAATACCCGTTAATTGATTGTCATATTCCAATGGGCTCGACACTATGTATTAGTAATGAACTTATTAGAGGTCATGGTACTTTTTCTTTTTCCGAAGGCATATTATTAGTAGTAAGGAGCAAGGATTGAGATGTCTTCATTTAGCTCAGGGTTCTTTTCAGCAATATGATTTCTTCCCCTGAAAAGAGAAAATTTTGTATACCCGGGAATATACTATAGGGATACAGAAAGAAGACTGGTTTGCGAGAGATGGTGAGGAGGGACGGTATGAGATTCTATACAATCAAACTGCCTAGATTTTTGGGTGGCCTCGTACGGGCGATGTTAGGTGCATTTAAAAAGGATTAAAAACCATTTAGCGTGGAGTAATCAAAGATTGAAAACCGATATGCAAGCATTTGGCACCCTGGTTACGGGGTGCTATTATTTTTACATGAATTGGGCAGAATGAACAGAAGGACGGTGCATGTTCAGGCAATAAAAAAAGGCACCCTTTATGGATGCCGTGCAGCTTACTTCCGGCTGCTGGAGCCAGGCAGCAAGTCTGCGGTTTTTAATTATACGCGTTCAACTTTACCTGATCTTAGAGCTCTTGCAGATACCCAAACACGCTTTGGCTTACCGTCTACAAGAATACGTACTTTTTGAAGGTTAGCACCCCATGTACGCTTGTTAGCGTTCATTGCGTGGGAGCGTGCGTTACCAGAACGAGTTGATTTACCAGTTACTACACATTTACGTGGCATATGATTTCCCTCCTAACTGACAGAGCTGTTACTATTTTTTGCTGCAATTATTTGCATATCGTCAGAATTGCGAATGAAACAGGATAACCTTTTCTCTGACATACTTTAATAATTTATCATAGAAATTTCCCATTTGCAATACTTCCGGCAAAAGCTATAAAGAAAAAAACCTTGACATATAGTTCAGATTCTTGCTGAATAATAAAGGGAAGTGCAGAATAACTTTAAAAATTGATTGGCTTATAGTAAAATAACTGTAGCATAATGCTATTTTTCCAAAGGGGGAACGAATCATGTCCATCGAGCTAAAAACGAAGTACGGACAAATTGATATATCAAATGATGTCATTGCAACAATTGCAGGCGGTGCAGCAGTTGATTGTTATGGTATTGTCGGGATGGCTTCTAAGAATCAGATCAAGGACGGATTAACAGATATCCTGCGCAGGGAGAATTTTACCCGCGGAGTCATCGTTCGCCAGGAAAATGACGAAGTACATATCGATATGTATATTATTGTGAGCTATGGGACGAAAATTTCCGAGGTTGCCCACAATGTCCAATCAAAGGTTAAGTACACCCTTGATAAAACAGTCGGGCTGGCTGTTGACTCGGTCAATATTTACGTTCAGGGAGTTCGTGTAACGAACCCGTAAGAGGAGGAAAGATTTGTGTCTATTAATGTTCTAGACGGAAAACGTTTTGCGGAGATGGTGATTCAGGGTGCCAACCATTTGGCGGCCAATGCCAAGTATGTCGACGCGTTGAACGTCTTCCCTGTTCCTGATGGTGATACGGGAACAAATATGAATTTATCCATGACTTCCGGAGCTAAGGAAGTAAAGAACCATGCACAGGAACATATCGGGAAGGTGGGTTCCGCGCTTGCCAAAGGTTTGCTTATGGGAGCGAGGGGCAACTCAGGAGTCATCCTGTCCCAATTATTCCGCGGATTTGCAAAAGCAATTGAAACAAAGCCGACTGTAACATCTGTTGAATTTGCAGCTGCATTAAACGCGGGTGTGGAGACTGCTTATAAAGCCGTTATGAAGCCGGTTGAGGGAACGATCTTAACAGTGGCCAAAGATGCGGCAAGGCATGCAGTTGCAGTCGCGCCAAACCACGACAGCATTGACGGACTTATGGAAGAGGTTCTTAAAGAAGCAAAGGCTTCATTGAATCGTACGCCAGATTTGCTGCCGGTCCTAAAGGAAGTAGGAGTAGTAGACAGCGGCGGACAAGGCCTTGTTTTCGTTTATGAAGGTTTTCTTGCAGAATTGAAGGGCGAAAAGCTTCCTGACTCCCCATCTGCGATGCCGAATATGACTGAGCTTGTAAGCGCCGAGCACCATAAGAGCGTCCAGAGCCACATGAATACTGAGGATATTGAATTCGGCTATTGTACCGAATTCATGGTTAAACTTGAGGGGAAAGAGACATTCTCTGAGGAGAATTTCCGTCAGGACTTGAGCAAATATGGAGATTCTCTTCTCGTCATTTCCGACGAAGAGGTCGTAAAAGTACATATCCACTCAGAACAGCCTGGCGATGTATTGTCATATGGACAAAAATACGGAAGCCTCATCAATATGAAAATTGAAAATATGCGTCAGCAGCATACAGATATTGTCGGTGAACCGACAACACCTTTGCGCACACAGGCTAATGAACCAAAGAAAGAAAAGCAGGAATATGGAATCGTCGCTGTCTCGATGGGTTCCGGAATTGCTGAACTTTTCCGCAGCATTGGTGCCAACGCCGTGATCGAAGGCGGCCAGACGATGAATCCGAGCACCGAGGACATCATCAAGGCTGTCAAAGAGGTGAACGCACGCAAGGTCATCATCCTGCCGAACAATAAAAATATCATCATGGCTGCAGAACAGGCTGCCGAGGTAGCGGAGGAAGAAGTGGTAGTCATCCCTTCGAAAACTGTGCCTCAGGGAATGACAGCATTGCTTTCATTCAATCCATCAGCCGATCCTGCCGCAAATAAAGATGCCATGTCAGAAGCGATGCAGCATGTGAAAACGGGCCAGCTGACTTATGCAGTTCGTGACACCAGCATCGACGGACTTGAAATCTCAACCGGAGATTTCATGGGCTTGGCGGATGGGAAAATTGTCTTGAAAGATCGTGATAAAGTTAAAGCAGCAAAGGACCTGCTGGACCAGATGCTCGATGAAGACACTGAAATCCTGACCATCCTTAAAGGGGAAGATGCTTCAGATGATGATGTTGATTCCATCGTTGAGTTTGTTGAGGGCAAGTATGGAGATGTTGAGATAGAAGTCCATAATGGAGAACAGCCATTATACGCCTTCATCTTCGCGATTGAATAATTAATCCGATGTCGGAGAATCTCCGGCTGGACAAATAAAATTGTAATATGATACTAAGAAATAGAAGGGGAATCCCCTTCTATTTCGTTTTGTATATAAAAGGATTGTTTCCGCATTCATATGTGAAAAGGTAAACGTAAGAACAGCTGTAGATTCGGATACGCAGTGGGTGGACAACAGGGGGAAAAGCAGACTATTTTGCATGGTCATGTCTGATTCCACGTAAAACAAATAACATCAATACTCCAGAAACAGCGTAAGGAGGGGGAGCGGCAGCACCGATTGGCCGGGAGCTGGAGGCCAAGAGTTTCGGCACACCGCTTGAATAATGTGAATGAACAACTAAAGCAACCAGTAACAGCAATAAAAGGAATCGGCAATGAAATGGCGGAGACTCTGGCGGATATGCACATCAGGACTGTCGGTGATCTGCTCGAATACTTCCCATATCGTTACGAAGATTATCGGCTTAAGGATCTGGCAGAAGTTAAGCATGACGAAAGAGTCACGGTGGAGGGCAAGGTGCACAGTGAGCCTGCACTTGTCTATTACGGCCGCAAAAAGAATCGGCTTACCGTCAGGCTGCTCGTGGGCCGTTACTTAATCATTGCAACTTTCTTTAACCAGCCTTATTTAAAACAAAAAATAACCGTCGGAGAGACGATTACAGTCACGGGGAAATGGGATCAGCATAGACAGACGATCACAGCCAGTCAAATGTCATTGGGAGAGCATGCTCAAAGCCAGGATTTTGAACCGGTTTACGCAGTGAAAGGAAAAATGACCGTAAAAACGATCAGAAGGCTGATCAAGCAGGCTTTTTCTCAGTTCGGGCATGAAATAGACGAAATATTGCCGGCAGAGCTTTTGCAAAAATATAAGCTGCTGAACCGCAGGGATGCCTTAAGAATCATGCACCTGCCTTCAGGTTCTGACGAAATGAAACAGGCGAGAAGAAGATTTGTTTACGAGGAGTTTCTTTTATTCCAGCTTAAAATGCAGTCATTACGGAAACTGGAACGGGAACAGAGTCCCGGAATTTCGTTCTCCTATGAATTGGACAAGCTGAAACAATTTATCGGCGGACTGCCTTTCCCGTTAACGGGCGCACAAAAGCGAGTAGTCAATGAGATCCTCGGTGACATGAAATCTCCATACCGTATGAATCGCCTCCTTCAAGGTGATGTTGGTTCAGGTAAAACGGTGGTCGCGGCGATTGCCCTTTATGCTGCTAAGACAGCTGGCTACCAAGGAGCATTGATGGTCCCAACAGAAATACTGGCTGAACAACACTCTCAGTCCCTGACACAGCTGCTTGAGCCATTCGGTGTTAAAGCGGCTCTGCTGACAAGCTCGGTAAAAGGCAAACGGCGAAGAGAGATGCTCGAGCAGCTGAAGCAGGGTGATATTGATGTATTGATTGGCACGCACGCCTTGATCCAGGATGAAGTGGACTTCCAACGCCTCGGTCTTGTCATCACAGATGAACAACATCGATTTGGGGTTGAACAAAGGCGGGTTCTCAGGGAGAAAGGTGAAAATCCCGATGTCTTGTTCATGACCGCAACACCAATCCCGAGGACATTGGCAATCACGGTCTTCGGTGAAATGGATGTCTCGGTGATCGATGAAATGCCGGCTGGACGCAAGACGATCGAAACGTATTGGGCCAAGCACGAGATGCTTGAGCGGGTGCTCGCCTTCATGGAAAAGGAACTGGCAAAAGGAAGGCAGGCATATGTGATATGCCCATTGATCGAGGAGTCAGATAAGCTTGATGTCCAGAATGCGATCGATGTCCACAGCACCCTGAGTTTCTATTTTAAGGACCGTTTTCAGGTTGGCCTGATGCATGGACGACTCCATTCCGACGAAAAAGACCAGGTGATGAAGTCCTTCAGTGAAAATGAAGTGCAAGTGCTCGTCTCCACTACCGTCGTTGAAGTAGGGGTGAATGTCCCGAACGCGACAGTGATGCTCATATATGATGCCGAAAGATTTGGTCTGTCACAGCTTCATCAGCTTAGAGGAAGGGTTGGCCGTGGAAGTGACCAATCATATTGCATTTTGCTCGCCGATCCGAAAAGCGAAGTCGGGAAAGAACGCATGAAAATCATGTCTGAAACGAATGATGGCTTTGTTCTTAGTGAGAAGGATCTGGAGCTGCGCGGCCCTGGAGATTTCTTCGGAAAAAAACAAAGCGGACTGCCAGAATTCAAAGTGGCGGACATGGTCCATGACTACCGTGCACTGGAAACAGCGAGGAATGATGCGTCCTTGCTGGTGCAGTCAGGAGCTTTCTGGCAAAGCGAAAAATATCGTTCATTGAGAGAATATTTGGCGGAGTCAGGTGCACTGGCAAATGAAAAACTGGATTGATTCAAACCCAATCTATTAATTTTTAGAAGAATGATAGAGCGGAAGCAGTCATCTGCTTCCTTTTTTGATGGCTCTGTTAAAGCTGAAGTTGATTTTTAAACCCTGTTGATTGTAGTGGAATACGCGTAGACACCCGCGGGCTTAGCGCCATCCCCGCGGAAAGCGAAGCGCCTGGAACGGAAATCCACAGTCTTGTATAACAGGGTCTTTTTACTAAAAATATTTCTTCTTGCAATCTTTTTTTATAATATATATACTACTATTAGTACCTAGTCTTAATAGCTCGGGCGGTGTTTTTAGATGAAACGCAATAAAAAAGATCGGCAGTCACTGCTGACTGATACGATAAAAGATAACCCATTCATAACAGATGAAGAGCTGGCCGAAAAATTTGCTGTCAGCATCCAGACGATCAGACTGGACAGACTCGAATTGTCTATACCTGAACTCAGGGAGAGAATCAAGAACGTTGCTGAAAAACGTTTTGAAGACGAAGTCCGTTCATTGCCGCTGGAAGAAGTAATTGGAGAAATCATCGATATTGAACTTGATCAAAGTGCAATTTCCATACTTGATATAAAAAGAGAACATGTTTTTAAACGAAATAAAATTGCCAGAGGACACCATTTGTTTGCCCAGGCGAATTCATTGGCGGTTGCTGTGATCAATGATGAGCTGGCGCTGACTGCAAAATCGAGTATCCAGTTTACCAGATCGGTAAAAGAAGGTGAACGGGTCATCGCTAAAGCGAGGGTCACAAAAATCGATAGTGATAATGGGCGGACGAATGTGGAAGTGATGAGTTACGTAAATAATGAACTTGTCTTCAAAGGCGAATTTGAAATGTACAGATCAAATAATGAGAAGTAAGGGATGAAAAGCGATGAGGCTTGCAATAGATGCGATGGGCGGAGACAATGCACCAAAAGAAATCGTCCTCGGAGCAATGAAGGCAGTAGAGAACTTCAAAGACATACATATCCTCCTTGTAGGTGACGAGAAAAAAATCAGGGAGCATTTGACGACCGAAGATAGGATTGAAATTCTCCATACTGAAGAGGTCATCCTGGGAACAGATGAACCTGTAAGGGCTGTTCGCCGTAAAAAGACTGCGTCCATGGTTTTGGCGGCGCAGCAGGTAGCAGACGGAAAAGCTGACGCTTGCATTTCAGCCGGAAACACTGGAGCTCTGATGGCTGCAGGATTGTTTGTGGTCGGACGGATCAATGGCATAGAACGGCCCGCACTTGCTCCTACACTTCCGACGATCGGGGGAGAAGGCTTCCTGCTTCTGGATGTTGGCGCAAATGCTGACGCCAAGCCGGAGCACCTTGTCCAATATGCGATCATGGGCTCGATCTACAGTGAGAAAGCAAGAGGGATTGAACGCCCGCGAGTTGGATTGCTGAATATCGGCACAGAAGAGAAGAAGGGAAATGAATTAGTAAGGAGCACCTTCGAATTACTTAAGGACACAGATATCAATTTCATCGGCAATGTTGAAGCGAGAGACTTGCTGGATGGTGTAGCAGATGTGGTTGTGGCGGACGGATTCACCGGCAATATGGTGCTGAAGACAATCGAAGGAACGGCAATGTCAGTATTTAAAATGCTGAAATCGGCCCTGACATCAAGCTTCAAAAGTAAGATGGCTGCCGCAGTCCTGAAGCCGGACCTCGCTCAGTTGAAAAATAAGATGGATTACACAGAATACGGTGGCGCCGGATTATTCGGATTGAAAGCCCCGGTCATTAAGGCACATGGATCATCGGATGCGAATGCCGTTTTCAACTCAATCCGGCAGGCCAGAGAAATGGTTGAAAAAGATGTTTCAGGCACGATCAGGACAGCTGTTGAAAAAAGAGAAGGCGTCATTCAGTAGGAGCGACTGGATAAAATAAACGATAAAGGGGAATCTTTCATGGGGAAAATCGCGTTTTTATTTCCGGGCCAGGGGTCACAGACTGTTGGCATGGGGCAGGCACTTGCGGAGTCCGAGCAAGCAGTTTCCGAAACATTTAATAAAGCGGATGAAGTCCTTGGGGAGTCTTTGAGCAAATTGATTTTTGAAGGCCCTCAGGAAAAGCTGACTCTAACAACAAATGCTCAGCCTGCACTCCTGACAACAAGCATTGCCATCCTGAAATATTTCAGCCAATTTGGAATCAAGCCGGACTATACCGCTGGGCATAGCCTAGGGGAATATTCTGCACTTGTAGCATCGGAGGCGTTATCCTTTGAGGATGCTGTTTACGCAGTCCGCCAGCGTGGTGAGTTCATGGAAGAAGCGGTGCCAAATGGAGAGGGCACGATGGCAGCCGTCCTTGGAATGGATCGCGATAAACTTATGGATGTGACCGAGACAGTATCGGCGGGTGGTAATCCTGTTCAGCTGGCCAATTTAAATTGCCCGGGGCAAATTGTCATTTCAGGTTCCAAATCTGGAGTGGAAGAAGCGTCTGTCAAAGCAAAGGAAGCAGGAGCAAAACGGGTCATTCCACTCGATGTGAGCGGGCCATTCCATTCTTCGCTAATGAAGCCTGCAGCCGAACGATTTGAAGCAGTACTGGATAATATTTCACTAAAGGATGCCTCAACCCCGGTGATTGGCAATGTGACTGCTGAACCGATGACAGAAGCATCTGAAATTAAAAAGAGATTGGTAGAGCAGCTTTACTCTCCTGTGCTGTGGGAGGATTCCGTGTCAAAGATGCTTGAGCTCGGAGTTGATACTTTTGTAGAAATTGGACCTGGCAAGGTGTTGTCCGGGCTAGTGAAAAAAGTGGACCGCTCTGCTAGGACATTCGCAATTTATGATGCGGAAACTTGTGCCGCGGCCGTGGCTGCATTGAAGGAGGAGAAGGAATGAGACTTGAAGGTAAAGTAGCGCTTGTAACTGGCGCATCACGTGGAATTGGCCGGGAAATCGCCTTTGAACTTGCCCGGGAAGGAGCCTCAGTTGCTGTCAATTATGCCGGCAGCGAAGCGAAAGCACTAGAAGTGGTCGATGGAATCAAAGCGATGGGCCGAGATGCTTTCGCGATCCAGGCAGATGTTTCCAGTTCCGACTCAGTCACTGAGATGGTAAAAGAAACAATCGAACATTTCGGGAAACTCGACATACTTGTCAACAATGCGGGTATTACAAAAGATAACCTGTTGATGAGAATGAAAGAATCCGAGTGGGATGATGTCATCAACATTAACCTTAAAGGTGTCTTCCTTTGCACGAAAGCCGTCACAAGGCAAATGATGAAGCAGAGAGGCGGCAGGATCATCAATATTTCATCGATTGTCGGTGTCAGCGGTAATCCTGGGCAGGCGAATTACGTTGCGGCAAAATCGGGAGTGATCGGACTGACGAAAACAACTGCGAAGGAATTATCGTCAAGAGGAATCACTGTCAATGCCATTGCCCCAGGCTTTATCACGACTGACATGACAGATAAACTGAATGAAGACGTCAAGTCAGAAATGTTGAAGCAAATCCCATTGGCGCGTTTCGGAGAGCCAAAGGATATCGCCCGGACTGTTATCTTCCTTGCCTCAGAAGACGGTGCCTATATGACAGGCCAAACCCTCCACGTCGATGGCGGCATGGTAATGTAGAATCCTGCACACCTGAAAAAGAGCCGGAACAAAATAAAAAGTGATTGCAGCCATTTATTAATTATATAAAATCATCTATAATGGCTTGAGGGGAGGTGAACGAGCATGGCAGACGTTTTAGAACGCGTAACAAAAATTATTGTTGACCGTTTGGGAGTAGATGAATCTCAAGTAACTTTAGAAGCATCTTTTAAAGATGATCTAGGTGCTGATTCCCTTGATGTTGTTGAATTGGTTATGGAATTGGAAGACGAATTCAACATGGAAATTTCCGATGATGACGCTGAGAAAATCGGTACAGTTGGTGACGCTGTGAACTACATAAATAGCCAAGTGTAATTGTTCGATTTACTGAGAAGCTCCGTTTTTAAAAAACGGGGCTTTCTTCTGTAAATAAAGCTCTTGGCTTTCTTCAACAAGGAATCTGCTGGAATCAAACCAAGTTTTTTTGCTTTATGGACATCATTTTTTGTAAACTGTTAGTAGTCTGTATAGAATTGTGTAATCCGCAATTCATAGAAGATCAGCTTTAATTTAGGCTCTTTTCTCAATCTTTGTTGCTATTGCCTAAATAATAGGGTTGAATTACCTTAGATTATTCATACAATTAACGCTTATGCTGAGAAAAGAGCTTGCAAACTTAGTACCGACATACAAAATGGCTATTATCACGTTAAAATCGGCTTTAGGATTTTAACAACAATCTTTACGAAAACAGCTTTAATTTATGAGCAAGGTGGAATTAATCATGCGCAATAATGGCAGAGAAAGAGAAAAGAAGAATATCCGCGCAAAGGACCTGAAATTCAAAGAATTCCAGGATAGGATCGGAATTCATTTTGAAAGTGACAAGCTATTGAAACAGGCTTTTACCCATTCATCCTATGTGAATGAGCATCGCAGGAAACCCCATGAGGATAATGAGAGATTGGAATTTCTCGGGGACGCTGTGTTGGAGCTGACTGTATCCCAATTTTTGTTTAAAAAATACCCGATGATGAGCGAAGGTGAATTGACAAAGCTTCGGGCGGCTGTCGTTTGTGAACCATCACTAGTGGCCTTTGCAAATGAGCTGGCCTTTGGCGACCTCGTTTTACTGGGCAAAGGTGAAGAGATGACAGGCGGCAGGACAAGGCCTGCGCTCCTGGCTGATGTTTTCGAAGCCTTCATCGGCGCTTTGTACCTTGATAAAGGAATTGATACAGTCACAACATTTCTGGAAGAAATAGTTTTTCCAAAAATCAATGCCGGTGCTTTTTCTCATGTGATGGATTTTAAGAGCCAGCTTCAGGAACTCGTCCAGCGCGATGCCGCAGGCTCGCTGGAATACAAGATCATGAAGGAGATTGGTCCAGCTCACAGCAGGGAGTTCGAATCCCATGTCTACCTTAATGGCCAAGAATTGGGTGCTGGTACTGGCCGCTCCAAGAAGGAAGCGGAGCAGCATGCTGCCCAGATGGCTCTTGAAAAGCTGAAGGCCCACATAGAGGCTGCCCCGGAACAGGACGAAAAATAGGACACAACAAGGTTCATTATAGATTCATAAATGATTTCCACTATGAAAAAAGCCAGTTCCAGCGCTTAGCCGTTACATCCCTGGATTGGCTTTTCTCGATGAACTTGCGAAAAGCTTTTTGGAGCTGCTCGAGTCGCATGTGTCTAATGACACCTTAGAAAAAGTTAAACAGGAAAGGGAGAGCCATATTGTTTTTAAAACGATTAGATGTGGTCGGCTTTAAATCGTTTGCCGAGAGAATATCTGTAGAATTCGTTCCCGGCGTGACGGCTGTCGTAGGACCGAATGGAAGCGGAAAGAGCAATATCACCGACTCCATTCGCTGGGTCCTTGGGGAACAATCAGCCCGGTCGCTGCGGGGCGCAAAGATGGAAGATATCATTTTTGCCGGAAGTGATTCACGAAAACCGCTGAATTTTGCAGAAGTCACATTAACCCTTGATAACGAAGATCAATCATTACCGCTTGATTACAACGAAGTGAGTGTAACAAGGCGTGTTTACCGTTCAGGTGACAGTGAATATTTAATCAATAAACAGAATTGCAGACTTAAGGATATTGTCGATTTATTCATGGATTCCGGACTTGGCCGAGAAGCCTTCTCCATCATCAGCCAGGGAAGGGTTGAAGAAATCCTCAACAGCAAGCCTGAGGAACGGAGGACGATTTTTGAAGAAGCGGCTGGGGTCCTAAAATATAAATCGCGGAAGAAAAAAGCAGAAAGCAAGCTTTTCGAAACCCAAGAGAACTTAAACCGTGTAACTGACATTATCCATGAGCTTGAAGGCCAGGTTGAGCCGTTAAAGATCCAGGCATCGATTGCAAAGGACTATCTTCAGCAAAAAGAAGAACTGGAACAGATTGAAGTAGCGCTGACAGCGTATGAAATAGAGGATCTGCATGCCCGCTGGGAACAGCTCTCAAGGCAGCTGGAACAGCATAAAGAAGATGAAATCAAGCAGTCTGCCATTCTCCAGAAAAAAGAGGCAGAAATTGAAAAAATGAGGGATCAGTTAGCTGCACTGGATGAATCGGTCAGCGACCTTCAGAATGTCCTCCTGCATGCAAGCGAGGAGCTTGAAAAGCTGGAAGGCAGGAGGGAAGTCCTCAAGGAACGTAAAAAGAATGCTTCACAAAATAAAGGCCAGCTTGAAAAGAATATTGAGGAACTGACATTCTCCATTGCCAGATTGGAAGAACAGAAGGCTGAATATGAGAAATCTGTATCTGAGCTTGCAGCTGAGGCGGCTGCGCTGCAAAAAGAGCTTCAGGAGAAACAGGAGCAATTGACGCTCTATAGCGAAGATGTCGAGCTCAAGATCGATTCAATTAAGAGTGATTATATCGAGGTGCTGAATGAACAGGCCGGCGCCAAAAATGAAAAAATCTATATTGAGCAGCAGCTGCAGCAGCATTCAGCCAAGGGATCCAGACTGGATCATGACAATGATCGGTTTGTATCGATCCGTGATGAAATCAAGGAGAAAAAAGCAGAAATCGAAAAGAGGGCTGCTTCCTCACAGCTGGAATTGGAAGAGCAGGGAAAGCTCTATTTTGAAGAACAGAGGAAGCTGGAATCTTTAAGAAGCAATTATGAGAAGCAGGAGAAAACACTTTATCAAGCCTATCAATTCCTGCAGCAGGCGAAATCGAAAAAAGAAATGCTGGAGGAAATGGAAGAAGACTATTCAGGCTTCTTCCAGGGGGTCAAAGAAGTGTTGAAAGCCAGGGATACCCGTCTTCAGGGGGTAGAGGGCGCCATAGCCGAACTGATTCATGTGCCAAAGCAATATGAAACGGCAATTGAAACGGCCCTTGGCGGTGCAATGCAGCATATTGTCGTCCAGACGGAAGAAAATGCACGGACTGCGATCCAGTACCTAAAGCAAAAGTCATTTGGCAGGGCAACCTTCCTGCCTCTCAGCATCATCAAGGGCAAGTATCTGGCAGGCTCGCAGCTATCGCTTCTTTCAGGCCATGGCGCCTATATCGGCACGGCCGCTGATTTGATTCAATATGATCAGAAGTATGCAGAAGTCGTGAAGAACCTGCTCGGGAATGTCGTGATTGCCAGAGACCTGAAGGGTGCCAATGAAATAGCGAAAATGCTGCAATACCGCAGCAGAATCGTGACCCTTGAAGGCGATGTAGTCAACCCGGGTGGTTCGATGACGGGCGGTGCAGTGAAGCAAAAGTCATCGTCTCTTTTAAGCCGTAAAGGTGAACTGGAAGATTTGACCAACAAGCTCGCTGACATGGAAGAGAAAACCAGAACGCTGGAATCGCGGGTAAAGGCATTGAAGGCTGACACCCAATCAAGTGAAGCGAGGCTTGAAAAACTCAGGAAAACTGGGGAAGAGCTTCGATTCAAGCAGCAGGCCCTGAAAGGCGACCTCCGGGAAGTCGAGCTGGAACAGAAAAATATCAATGAACGCTTGTCGGTCTATGATTCTGAAAAGACCCAGCTTGATTCAGACAAGGAAAAGCTTGAATCAAGGTTGGCCGAACTGGATGATCTGCTGGCAAAGTATCAGCAGACACTCGTTCAATTTGATAAAGAAATTGAAAGGCTGACAGAGCTTAAAAACTCGAATTCTACCTCCAAGGATACACTTGTTTCCGAAATCAGTGATTTGAAGATCAGCCTGGCTGCTAAGAAAGAGCAGCTTTCGCATGCAAAGGAGAAACTGGATTCAGCAAGCTTGCAGGCAGATGAACAATCAGGGAAATTGTCAGTGTTGAAAGAAGATCTGTCTCTTCTTTCGTCAGAGATGACGGATAGTTCCTCTGGAGAAACTCAGCTGGAGGAAGCAGCAAAGCGCAAGCTTCAGGATAAAAATGAAACACTGAAGCTGATTGCATCCAGAAGACATGAAAGACTCGAGCTTCAGAACAGACTTGAGGACCAGGAATTGGAGTCTAAGGAACTAAGAAGGCTGCAAAAAGGTATTAATGAAGTGCTCAGGGATGAGGAAGTGAAACTGAACAGGCTGGATGTGGAACTGGACAATAAACTGGCCCATCTTCGCGAAGAGTACCTGCTTTCCTATGAGGCGGCTAAAGAGCAGTATCCGCTGACAATCCCGGCTGATGAAGCAAGACGGAAAGTGAAGCTTATCAAGCTGGCGATTGAAGAACTGGGAAGCGTCAATCTCGGGGCAATAGAGGAATATGAGCGAGTATCTGAGCGTTATGAATTCCTGCTGGAACAAAAGAATGACCTCCAGGAAGCAAAGGACACTCTTTTCCTTGTCATCGAGGAAATGGATCAGGAAATGAAGAAACGTTTTGAGCAGACTTTCACCGGCATCCGCTCCCACTTCGAACCCGTGTTCCAGGCGTTGTTCGGCGGCGGAAGAGCAGACTTGCGGCTGACCCAGCCTGATGACCTGTTAAACACCGGGGTCGAAATTGTTGCACAGCCACCCGGGAAAAAGCTTCAGAATCTTGGGCTCCTGTCTGGCGGTGAACGTGCATTGACGGCGATCGCACTATTATTCTCCATCCTGAAGGTACGTCCAGTCCCATTCTGTATTCTTGATGAAGTGGAAGCGGCGTTGGATGAAGCCAATGTATACCGTTTCGCCCAATACTTGAAAAAATACCGTGAAGAAACGCAATTTATTGTCATCACCCACCGAAAAGGTACAATGGAGGAAGCGGATGTCCTATATGGTGTAACGATGCAGGAATCGGGCGTATCCAAGCTTGTGTCCGTCCGGCTGGAGGACTCAAAAGAACTTGTGAAAATGTAATGAGAGAGGCGATGGACCGTGAGTTTTTTCAAGAAATTAAAAGAAAAATTTACGACACAGACTGAGGGTGTCACAGAGAAATTCAGAGATGGCTTGACGAAAACGAGAGATAATTTTTCCAATAAAGTGAATGACCTGGTATCCCGTTATCGTAAAGTCGATGAGGATTTTTTTGAGGAACTTGAAGAAATCCTCATCCAGGCGGATGTTGGATTCGAAACGGTGATGGAATTAGTCGAGGAACTGAAGAAAGAAGTGAAGCGACGCAACATCCAGGACACGAAAGAAGTCCAGGCTGTCATTTCCGAGAAACTTGTTGAAATTTATGAAAACGGATCTGAAGACGAATCGTTCGACCTGAACATCCAGGAGGATGGATTGACTGTCATCTTGTTCGTAGGAGTCAATGGAGTCGGCAAAACCACGACCATCGGCAAGCTGGCCCATAAATTCAAGAATGAAGGAAAGAATGTCCTGCTTGCTGCAGGGGATACATTCCGTGCAGGAGCAATCGAGCAGCTTGAGGTCTGGGGAGAGCGTGTCGGGGTGGATGTCATCAAGCAGGCAGAAGGTTCCGACCCTGCGGCTGTCATGTATGATGCTGTACAGTCTGCGAAATCCCGTAAAGCAGATATCCTGATTTGTGATACTGCAGGGCGTCTTCAAAACAAGGTCAATCTCATGAAAGAGCTTGAAAAGGTGAAGCGTGTCATCGAACGAGAAGTGCCGGGCGCTCCTCATGAGGTATTGCTTGTGCTGGATGCCACTACCGGGCAGAATGCCCTGATCCAGGCCAAGACGTTCAAGGAAGCGACAGATGTCAGCGGTATCGTTCTTACCAAGCTTGACGGTACTGCCAAGGGTGGTATCGTCCTGGCTATTCGCAATGAACTGAATATCCCGGTGAAATTTGTCGGTCTTGGAGAAAAGATGGATGACCTTCAGGAATTCGATCCTGAAAGATATGTATATGGTCTGTTTGCTGACCTCGTCGAAGAAGAGGAAATAGCGGATGAATCTTGATTTACAGGCAAATTGCTGTAAAGAACTTATCTTGACAGGAAAGATGAACGTGTGTAAACTCTTTATGTAAAGGTATTTCACTTAACATGGGGGAATTGAAATGCTTGAGAAAACGAACCGAATGAATTATTTGTATGATTTTTATCAGGCATTGCTGACTCCAAAACAAAGCAGTTATATGGCTCTATATTATCTTGATGATTACTCTCTTGGGGAAATTGCTGAAGAGTATGATGTTAGCCGGCAGGCAGTATACGACAACATCAAACGTACTGAAGCGATGCTCGAGGAGTACGAAGAGAAGTTATTGTTGTTCGAAAAATTCCAGAAGCGAAATGAGCTGATTTCAAAAATGAAACAGCTAATGGGGGATGGCGAGAACAGCGGTGATCTAGCTGAAATGATAGCCGAGCTTGAGAAATTAGACTAGGGAGGCACATGATATGGCATTTGAAGGATTGGCCGACCGACTGCAAAATACAATGCAAAAGATCCGCGGAAAAGGCAAGGTTTCAGAAGCGGATGTAAAAGAAATGATGCGAGAGGTCCGTCTGGCGCTTCTTGAAGCCGACGTTAACTTTAAAGTTGTAAAAGACTTCGTTAAGAAGGTCACTGAAAGGGCCATTGGCCAGGAGGTTGTAAAAAGCCTGACACCAGGCCAGCAGGTCATTAAGGTTGTTAAAGAAGAACTAACCGAGTTGATGGGCGGGGAACAAAGCAAGATTGCTGCATCCAATCGCCCGCCGACCGTCATCATGATGGTCGGGCTTCAAGGTGCAGGTAAAACGACTACAACCGGAAAGCTGGCAAATCTCCTTCGCAAGAAATATAACCGCAAGCCTTTGCTTGTAGCGGCGGATATCTACCGCCCGGCTGCCATCAAGCAGCTTGAGACACTCGGCAAACAATTGAGTATGCCGGTATTCTCACTGGGAGACCAGGTCAGTCCGGTTGAAATTGCAAAACAGGCAATTGCCAAGGCGAAGGAAGACCACAATGATTATGTCCTCATCGATACTGCGGGCCGTCTTCATGTGGATGAAAACCTGATGGATGAGCTTAAGCAGATCAAGGAGCTGTCCAAGCCGGACGAAATTTTCCTTGTTGTCGATGCGATGACAGGGCAGGATGCCGTCAATGTTGCCCAGAGTTTCAATGAGCAGCTTGGCTTGACTGGTGTCGTCCTGACGAAGCTTGACGGCGATACTCGTGGTGGTGCAGCACTTTCAATCCGTGCCGTGACCAATACGCCAATCAAATTTGTTGGTCTTGGTGAAAAACTTGATGCACTGGAAGCATTCCACCCGGAAAGGATGGCATCCAGAATCCTTGGCATGGGTGATGTCCTTACTCTGATCGAGAAGGCCCAGGCTAACGTCGATGAAGAAAAAGCGAAAGAGCTCGAGAAAAAAATGCGTACAGCATCATTTACCCTTGATGACTTCCTGGATCAGCTTGGCCAGGTAAGGAAGATGGGGCCGCTGGATGAAATCCTGAAAATGATGCCTGGTGCAAATAAAATCAAGGGCATGAACAATCTTCAAATCGACGAGAAACAAATCTCGCATGTTGAGGCAATCATCCAATCGATGACGGCTAATGAAAAAACTCATCCTGAAATCATCAATGCCAACAGGCGCAAAAGGATCGCGAAAGGAAGCGGGACCTCCATCCAGGAAGTCAACCGCCTGCTCAAGCAATTCGAAGACATGAAAAAGATGATGAAACAGATGACGAACATGCAGCAAAAAGGCAAGAAAAAAGGCGGATTCAAGCTTCCGTTCAACCCTTTTTAACTTGTAAAATCAGGTATTTTCAGTCTGTAAAGAAAAAACCCTTTACAAGCTGTTTTCTATTTGGTATTATTCTATCTTGTGTGAAACTATTCGGAGGTGCTTATTTAAAATGGCAGTAAAAATTCGTTTAAAACGTATGGGAGCTAAAAAATCTCCTTTCTATCGTATTGTAGTAGCTGATTCCCGTTCACCACGTGACGGCCGTTTCATCGAGTCTGTAGGAACTTACAACCCAGTTGCTCAACCAGCAGTGGTTGAACTTAACGAAGAGTTGGTTCTTAAGTGGTTGAACGACGGAGCTAAACCATCTGATACAGTGCGTAACTTGTTCTCTAAGCAAGGTATCATGGAAAAATTCCACAACGCAAAGCTTAGCAAGTAATTGTGGACACGCCCATGAAAGAATTAATTGAGACGATCGTGAAACCCCTTGTTGATTTTCCGGAAGATGTTCATGTGAATGAACATGAAGAGGATCAGCGCGTAACCTATAAGCTTTCCGTCAACAAAAGTGATATGGGCAAAGTAATTGGAAAGCAGGGCCGCGTTGCAAAGGCGATTCGAACAGTAGTCTATGCAGCAGGATCATCACAGCAAAAGAAGATTTTCTTGGAAATCGTCGAATAACAATCAGCTGCGCAAGCAGAAGGTAGATAACTCTATATGATTGTTCTAAAAGGGAGGGGGAACCCTCCTTTTTTTTGTAGATTAAAAATGTGTAAAATTAACTTCGAGAATTGTCCAGCTCCAGCGCCTAGCCCCTCGAGACGTTTCGGTCCGCCCATTGAAGTCAAAGAACGACTTCAACGGTCGGCCCTCCAACGCTTGTCGCGGCTGACCAAGGCGCTTACGCTTTTCTAAATTTGTAAAAATTACGGTATAATAAATACTTGATATAATAGTGACCACAAGGATTAAGGTGATCTGTGACCAGTAGTTGGAGAAATGCTGTTAACAGGTGGGCTTTAAGGAGGGAATGCTTTGAAGGTACTGCAAACGATCATTGTCAAACAGGTACTTACGGAAGAAAGCAAGGGAAAAATCCACCAAAAATACCACTCCAGAAAGCTTCAGCTGCAGAAAGAATGCGATCAACTGAGATTTGAACTGAAGAAGCTAGAAAAGTCTAAAAAGTTTTCACCTGAAACATTGAAAAAGCATTTTGAACAAGAAATAAAAGTCCATAAAGAAAAAATCAAGCTCCTGGATTTTCAAATAGAACAACTACATATTCTTCCGCTTGGGAGTGAAATTAAAGAAACAGAGCTTCAAGGGATTGTTGATGTGAATATAGGCGACCAGTGGGATGAGTTTCTTTCAGGTAAGACGATAATTGTAAAAGATGGCATCGTGACCGAAATACGCGAGAGGTGATCGAATAATGGAGAAATTTTTTAATGTCGGAAAGATTGTCAACACTCATGGAATCCGGGGCGAGGTAAGGGTGATCTCGAGGACTGACTTTCCAGAAGAGCGTTATAAAATAGGCAACACACTATTTTTATTCATGCCTGGTTCAAAGGATCCCGAGGAATTGGTCGTAAAAAGCCACAGGACTCATAAGAATTTCAATCTGCTGACATTTGAAGGTTTCGATAATGTCAATCAGGTTGAAAGGATGAGGGGCGGTATCCTCAAGGTTCCTGAGACACAGCGCGGCGAATTGGAGGAAGGCGAGTTCTATTTCCAGGATATTATCGGCTGCACAATGATGACCGTCGATGGTGAAGAACTTGGCAAGGTAATTGAAATCCTTACACCAGGTGCCAATGATGTATGGGTGGTAAAGGGAGAGAAAGGCAAGGAAATCCTGATTCCGTATATTGAGGACATTGTGAAAAAAGTTGACGTCAAGGAAAAGATGATTGTGATTGAGCCTATGGAAGGGCTTCTCTCATGATGAATATCGATGTCCTTTCTATTTTTCCAGAAATGTTCGAGGGCGTATTTGGCCATTCGATCTTGAAAAAGGCTTCTGAAAAAGGAGCTGCACAGTACAATGTCGTCAATTTCCGGGACTTTGCTGATAACAAACATCAGACAGTCGATGATTATCCATATGGCGGCGGTGCTGGCATGGTGTTAAAGCCACAGCCAATTTTCGATGCGGTATCTGATTTGAAAGAACAGGCAAAAAGCACTTCGCCAAGAGTGATCCTGATGTGTCCCCAGGGGGAAAGGTACACACAGAAGAAAGCTGAAGAACTGGCGAAGGAAGAACATTTAATATTCATCTGCGGACATTATGAAGGTTATGACGAACGCATCCGTGAGCATGTCATCACCGATGAAATTTCGATCGGCGATTATGTCCTCACAGGCGGCGAGCTCGGGGCAATGGTCGTGATCGACAGCGTTGTACGCCTGCTTCCGGGTGTACTGGGCAGTGAAGAGTCCCATATCCAGGATTCTTTCAGCACAGGCCTGCTCGAGCACCCACACTATACCAGACCGGCCGACTTCCGTGGGATGAAGGTTCCGGATGTCCTTGTTTCAGGCAATCATAAGCTGATTGAAGAGTGGAGGATGAAGGAAAGCCTGAGAAGGACGCTGAGCCGGAGACCTGATCTTCTTGAAGAAGCAGACTTGACACATCAGCAAAAAAAATGGCTGGATGAACTGATAAAACTTAATGAATAATATTGCAGTCAGTCCCTGTTTATGTTAAGATACTTCTTGTGGCTAAAAGCAATCGTGCTTTTTGCTGCTTATAACAATGTTCCGCTGCAAAGAAAGTGTGCAAGAGCATTCGTGGGAGGAGATGAAAACGATGCAACAATTAATCGAAGAAATCACAAAAGCACAACTTCGCACTGATCTTCCATCTTTCCGTCCTGGTGACACAGTACGTGTACACGTTAAGGTTGTCGAAGGAACTCGTGAACGTATCCAGTTGTTTGAAGGTGTAGTGATTAAGCGTCGTGGTGGTGGAATCAGCGAAACTTTTACAGTTCGTAAGATTTCTTACGGAGTAGGCGTTGAGCGTACTTTCCCTGTTAACACACCAAAAATTGCGAAGCTTGAAGTTATCCGCCGCGGTAAAGTCCGCCGTGCGAAACTTTACTACCTGCGTAACCTGCGTGGTAAAAAAGCTCGTATCAAAGAAATTCGATAAGAATGAATGTCAAAAAGGAGCTTGCCTAGCCAAGCTCCTTTTTCATTACAAAATGCCAGTTTGAAAATTTATTTTAAAAAATCACCGCCCATCGTGTTTATCTTGACTGACTTATGTAAAATAAAGTTATGTACCTAAACTACATTTATTTTGGAATGGTGGGAAAAGAATGGCCGAAAAAAAGAAGAATGAACTATGGGAATGGACGAAGGCACTGCTGATTGCTGTCGTGCTCGCAGCTGTGATCCGATACTTTTTATTTGCCCCAATCGTAGTGGACGGATTATCGATGATGCCGACTCTCCATGACCAGGACAGGATGATCGTAAATAAGCTGAGCTATAAAGTAGGCGAGCCTGAAAGATTCGATATCATTGTCTTTCATGCCCCAGAGAATAAAGATTACATAAAAAGGGTCATCGGCCTTCCAGGCGATAAAATAGAATACAAAAATGACACGCTGTATGTGAATGGCAAAGCATACGAAGAACCATACTTGGAAGAATATAAAAAACAGGTTATTGATGGGCCGCTGACAGACCCATTTACGCTGGAAGAGAAGATTGGCAGTGAAACAGTCCCTGAAGGCCATCTTTTCGTCATGGGCGATAACCGCCGTTTCAGCAAGGACAGCCGTCACATAGGTACTGTTCCATTCGAAAAGGTACTGGGAAAAACAAACGTCATTTACTGGCCGGTTGAGGATATCCGCACAATAGACTAGTCCATGAACTGCCGCCGTATTGAAAGATGTAAACAGATAGGAGGTGGCTGCTTTGACGATCCAATGGTTTCCTGGCCATATGGCCAAGGCTCGCAGAGAGGTCACGGAAAAACTAAAGCTTGTCGATGTCATATTTGAACT
Organism: Cytobacillus oceanisediminis 2691; assembly: GCF_007678455.1. Taxonomy (GTDB): domain Bacteria; phylum Bacillota; class Bacilli; order Bacillales; family Cytobacillaceae; genus Mesobacillus; species Mesobacillus oceanisediminis_A. The sequence goes on from NZ_VEEP01000001.1 coordinate 603,529, forward strand.
GGTGGATGCCAGGATTCCATACTCATCCAGAAATCCGATGATTGATGAAATTATCCAGCATAAGCCAAGAATAGTTTTATTGAACAAAGCAGATATGGCCGACAAAGCTGTCACCGATGAGTGGCTGCGCTATTATCGCGAAAAAGGGATTACTGCACTTGCAATCAACTCGCAGGCCGGGACAGGCTTAAAGCAAATTGTCCAGGAATCAAAGGTCCTGCTTAAGGATAAACTTGACCGCTTAAAGTCTAAAGGAGTCAAGCCAAGAGCGATTCGGGCGATGATTGTCGGGATTCCGAACGCGGGGAAGTCGACATTGATCAACCGTCTTGCCGGGAAAAATATAGCCCAGACCGGGAACAGGCCGGGTGTGACGAAAGCACAGCAGTGGATCAAGGTAGGAAAGGAACTTGAACTCCTTGATACTCCGGGTATCCTCTGGCCAAAGTTTGAGGATCAGGAGGTAGGGACCAAGCTCGCTATAACAGGGGCTATCAAGGATACCATCCTCAATCTTCAGGATTTAACCGTATATGCTTTAAGGTTTTTAGAAAAGTATTACCCTGAGCGGCTGCAGGAGAGGTACAAGCTTTCCTCGCTCCCTGTGGATATCGTTGAGCTTTTCGACGAGATTGGCGATTTCCGGGGCTGCAGAATGCCTGGCGGTTATGTAGACTATGATAAAGTCGCTGAATTGGTAATTCGGGAAATACGCACAGAAAAATTAGGTCCTCTCTCCTTTGAAAGGCCTCAAGACCTGTTGAGGGATGAAGATGCAGATAAACAAGAAGAAAATTGAAGGTCCTGATTCCAGGACCTTTATTTTTCTTTCTTCTTGCCGATACATAATAAAGAACATAACTAGGGGAAATAGGATATGGAAAAATGGACAATTGGCGAAATTGATCAGCTGCTATTCAGTAAAGATAAAGTGGACATGGAGTACATTGAGGAATTAAAAAAAGACAACCGCAAAGGTGTTCAAAAACTCATCATGAAGTGGGAAAAGCAAGAAGCGCAAAAAGAGCTGGCCCACAGTCAGTTTGTTGAGATGACTTCCTTTGAAAGGAAGTATCGGTCCCAGGGTTTCAGATTCATTGCCGGTATTGACGAAGCTGGCCGAGGACCGCTTGCTGGGCCAGTTGTAGCAGGGGCAGTCATCTTGTCAGAGGATTTTTACCTTCCGGGTCTCAATGATTCTAAGAAACTGACAGAAGCGAAAAGGGAAGAATATTTTGAAATCATTAATGACCAAGCCCTTGCTGTCGGAATCGGAATCATCGAAGCTGCCGAAATAGATGAAATCAATATTCTTCAGGCCAGTAAAAAAGCGATGCTCCATGCGGCAGCACAATTGGAAATCAATCCTGATTTTCTTTTGATTGATGCAGTCAAGCTGGAGACACCTTATCCCTTTGAAGCATTAATCAAGGGGGATGCCAGAAGCGTTTCCATAGCCGCGGCTTCGGTCATTGCAAAAGTAACACGGGACAGGCTGATGAAGGATCTGGGTCTCAGATTCCCGCAATATGGCTTTCAGGCAAATATGGGTTATGGAACTGCTGAGCATTTGAATGCCCTGAGAGAACACGGTGTTACAGAACATCACCGCAAGACCTTCGCTCCAGTAAGAGAGTGTATTCAGTAGAACTTGGCAAAGCGGGTGAACCATGGAAACAGGAGCGCTTAAAAGTTTATTTAACCAAAAGACAACACAGCAGACAAAAATAACCGAATTTCGTCCAGGACAAATCATCAATGGCAAAATCATTAAGCTATTCCCTGATCAAGTAGCAGAAGTCCAAATCGGGAACCAAAAAATGGTCGCCCAATTAGAAGTGCCGTTATCGGCAAATGAACGCTACTGGTTTCAGGTTCAGCCTGGAGAAGGAAAAGTCCACTTAAAGCTGATCAGTTCAAGTGGTGAGGAGAAGGGCCAGCCGGGAAACCTGACCAGGATCCTGTCTGAATTCGGATTGCAGCCGACAAAGGAAAACCTGGATCTTGTCCGTTTTTTCATCAAAGAACAGCTCCCTGTCAATGGTGAGCTTCTTAAACTCGCCTCAGAATGGTTGAAAACGGTTGGATCCCGGACTGCCGGGGAGGATGCCATAAAGATGCTGCTGACAAGGGGGATGCCTGTCACCAAGGCTGCATTTGAGGCCCTTTATACAGCCACGAAGGAACAATCTCTGGTTATGCTTTTGGAACAGCTCGGAAAGTCCCTGGAGGCAGCAGATGAGTCAGATACAGTTGTAAGCCTGAGAAAGCTATTGAATGAAATGCTTCCAGCAAATAAGACAATATCTTCTGCAGCCGCTTTAAACCATCTTGCTTCAGCATGGCTCGGCAGCAATGGCAAGCAAAGCGAAGCCGCTCTGGACCTTCTTCAACAGTACGGAGCGATTCCCGCGAAAAGCAGTGAAAAGAATGTTTTACAGCAGCTGTTATCGAGTCTTCAACATCTGGATGGTGCGGAAGAGAATCTGCCAGAAGGATTGAAGTTTCTAAAAACAGTCCTAACGCTTATCGAGAAGGGAGACAGTTTTTCCGCTCGGCAGATCATGGCAAGCTTCATTAATGATAAATCATTCCCTGTCAACGATCTCGCAGACTCACTTCATTTCATTTTTGACAGGGCAAATGGCAAAGACACAAATACACAAACCGGGCTTCTGGCCTTTAAACAGTTATTATCACATTCTAATGCCAGCAGTGCGCTGTCCCTCTTACTTGCAGGTAAGGCAGACTGGGAACAAGCAGGATTAAAACTGCTGGAGGCTGCAGGAAGACAGCAGCAAGCCGGTACAGTGGGGATGCATGCCCAGCTGTTATCGGAAGCGGCTGGCAAAGCGGAGCCGGCACCTGCACTTCAGGAAAACGGACTCTCACTTCTGTCGGATGTAAAGATTAAAAGATTCCTTTCTGCTCTGGGTCTATCTTACGAACATCATCTTAGTGAAATCATGAAGGATGGTGAGGTGGGAAAAACGCAAGTCCCTGATACCCTTAAATCACTGACACTTCGATTGTTGAATGAAAATCCTCCCCAGATTGTCAAAGACGCTGCAGAGCCGCTGGTAAACAAACTTACAGGCTTCCAGCTGCTATCGCAGGAAGCAGGCCCCATCCAGCAGCTCGTGGTCCAGGTCCCAATTTTTTTGGGAGGGAAGACAAGCGAACTCTCGATGCAGTGGAGTGGGAAAAGGACTGAAGATGGCAAAATAGACGCTGATTTCTGCCGTGTCCTCTTCTATCTGAAACTGCAGTACCTCGACGATACCATAATCGATATGCAGGTTCAGAATCGAGTCATGAGCATACAGATTTTTAATGATCAACCCGATCTTAAAAAAATGGCCGAACAGATGACGCCGATATTGAAAACGAAGTTATCTGAACTGGAATATAAATTATCATCTGTTCACTTCCATGTCCCTGGAGAATCCAATGGCAGAAGTAATCAGCGCAGTCTGTCAGAATTATACGGGCAAAAAGAATATTATGGAGTGGATATTAAAATATGAAAACTCCTAAGCATACAAGAAAGACAGCTGTTGCCTTGGGTTATAACGCGGGAAGCATGGATGCCCCGAAAGTGATGGCGAAGGGAAAGGGCCTGGTGGCTCAGCAAATCATAGACAAAGCAAAGGATCATGATATTCCCATCCAGGAAGACCCATCCCTGGTTGAAGTATTGTCACAGCTGGAATTGAATGAAAGAATACCAGAAGAGCTGTACCAGGCAGTCGCCGAGGTTTTTTCCTATATCTATCATCTTGATCAGCAAGCAGGGAAACGAAATTAATATTTTCAATTAACAAAAATAGTTTTTCTGTCCATGAATATCAATGCTAAAAGCCGGGAAAGGTTATCATCCCGGCTTTTTATAGTGGCATACAATCACCATGATACTTTTTTACAATATTTAAAAAGGGGAAATATTTAAATCATAAAGGTAGACAATCAATATTTCATTATATAAAATGAAAGCGCAGTCTATTTTTTAAAAATTTAAATGAATTATATTTTCTACTTAGGAAAACCTTTTCAGGCCGTTATCTGGCCATGAAACGATCGAGTTTTCCTAATAGATAGGAGGATGGGAAATGAATGTCCATGAGTATCAAGGAAAAGAAATCCTCAGAAAATATGGGGTAAAAGTACCTAATGGGAAAGTTGCTTTTACAGTCGATGAAGCTGTTGAAGCTGCTAAAGAGCTTGGCTCGTCAGTAGTAGTCGTGAAAGCTCAGATCCATGCCGGCGGAAGGGGTAAAGCTGGCGGTGTCAAGGTTGCGAAAAACCTTGATGAAGTGCGTACATATGCATCTGAAATCCTTGGGAAGACCCTGGTTACTCACCAGACTGGTCCAGAAGGCAAGGAAGTAAAACGTCTGCTGATTGAAGAAGGCTGTGACATCAAGAAGGAGTACTACGTAGGTCTGGTACTTGACCGCGCGACTTCACGTGTTGTCCTGATGGCTTCAGAAGAGGGCGGAACTGAAATCGAAGAGGTTGCAGAAGCGACTCCTGAAAAAATCTTCAAAGAGGAAATCGATCCTGTACTAGGCTTGATGCCATACCAGGCTCGCCGAATCGCTTTCAATATCAACATCCCTAAAGAGCTTGTCAATCAGGCTGTTAAGTTCATGATGGGCTTATATACTGCATATATCGAAAAAGATTGCTCAATTGCTGAAATCAACCCGCTTGTTGTTACAGGTGACGGACAGGTAATGGCTCTTGATGCTAAATTAAACTTCGATGCGAATGCTCTATATCGCCAGAAGGACATCCTTGAGTACCGCGACCTGGAAGAAGAGGATCCAAAAGAAATCGAAGCATCCAAGTATGATTTGAGCTATATTTCTTTGGATGGCAACATCGGCTGCATGGTTAACGGTGCAGGACTTGCGATGGCAACAATGGATATCGTCAAGCATTACGGCGGAGACCCTGCCAACTTCCTTGATGTTGGGGGCGGTGCTACTGCAGAGAAAGTTACGGAAGCATTCAAAATCATCCTTTCAGATCCAAATGTTAAGGGTATCTTTGTTAATATCTTCGGCGGCATCATGAAGTGTGATGTCATCGCTACAGGTGTCGTGGAAGCAGCCAAGCAGGTTGGCCTTGAAGTACCGCTTGTAGTCCGCCTGGAAGGTACTAATGTTGATCTTGGAAAACAGATTCTGAACGAATCTGGATTGAATATCATTGCTGCTGAATCAATGGCAGACGGCGCTGAAAAAATCGTTTCATTAGTTAAGTAGGATCGAAAGGAGAGAATTTGACGTGAGCGTATTCATTAATAAAGATACAAAAGTCATTGTTCAAGGGATTACGGGTTCTACAGCCCTTTTCCATACAAAACAAATGCTTGAATATGGTACAAAAATTGTTGGGGGAACATCTCCGGGCAAGGGCGGTACAGAAGTAGAAGGCGTTCCAGTATTCAACACAGTAAAAGAGGCTGTTGAAACCACGGGTGCTAACGCGTCTGTTATCTATGTACCTGCTCCATTCGCAGCAGATGCGATCATTGAAGCAGTGGATGCAGAGCTTGATCTGGCAATCTGTATCACAGAACATATTCCAGTATTGGATATGGTAAAGGTAAAACGTTATATGGAAGGCAAGAAGACTCGTCTTGTAGGCCCTAACTGCCCTGGTGTCATTACTCCAGAAGAGTGCAAGATCGGCATCATGCCAGGTTATATCCATACTAAAGGGCATGTCGGTGTTGTATCACGTTCCGGAACATTGACATACGAAGCTGTACACCAGTTGACACAGGCTGGAATTGGCCAGTCAACAGCTGTAGGTATCGGCGGAGACCCGGTAAACGGCACAAACTTCATCGATGTTTTAAAAGCATTCAATGAAGATCCTGAAACATACGCTGTCATCATGATTGGTGAAATCGGCGGTACGGCTGAAGAAGAAGCGGCTGAGTGGGTCAAGGCAAACATGACTAAACCTGTTGTCGGCTTCATCGGCGGAAGAACGGCGCCTCCAGGAAAGCGCATGGGCCACGCTGGTGCGATCATTTCAGGCGGAAAGGGTACAGCAGACGAAAAGATCCGTGTCATGAACGAATGCGGAATCAAGGTTGCTGATACTCCATCTGTAATGGGTGAAACGCTGATCGGCGTATTGAAGGAACAAGGTTTATACGATAAGTGCAAAACACACTAATATAATCAATCAGGCAGTCCCTCCGAACAGAGGGACTGTTTATTAATCCCAGGGGGAAGAAAATGGACGAATTTAAAAGGAAACTGATCCAGCTTGTCCACAGCAGGCATGCGAGCTGGAAAACCATCTACTCAATCTTGAAATACGATGCATCCACTAATACTAATGAAGAAACCCATTTTGCCTTCAAAAATCAACCTCAAACACAAAAACTCCACCAAGACCTTAAGCTTATTTCCGTTGATCGACTTCTCTATCATTACTCCTCACAAAATATCCATCTGATCACCATTTTTGATGAAGAATACCCTGAAAGACTCAAAAACATCTATCAGCCTCCATGGGTCCTATTCGCAAAAGGTAATCTTTCCCTGCTGAATATAGATAATGCCCTGGCTGTCGTTGGCTCAAGGAATGCGACAGACTATGGGTTTAAGTCAATTGATTTCTTGTTTCCCTCATTAATAGAAAAGAATATTCTGATTGTAAGTGGCCTTGCAAAAGGGATTGATGCGCATGCCCATAAGACAGCGATAAAACTGGGCGGGAAAACTATCGGTGTCATTGCTGGAGGTTTTCAACATCTATACCCCAGGGAAAATAGCAAGCTGGCAGAATATATGATGGAGAAGCAGCTCGTGATATCGGAATATCCTCCGGCAACTCACCCGGCAAAATGGCATTTTCCGATGCGAAACAGGATTATAAGCGGCCTTTCAGAGGGTACACTGGTTATTGAGGCAAGGAAGAAGAGCGGTTCATTGATCACCGCAGATTTTGCTTTGAATGATGGACGGAATGTATTTGCTGTTCCTGGAAGTATTCTGACTCCAGATTCCGATGGAGTCCACTATTTGATTCAACAGGGCGCTAAACTGATAAAAGGTCCGGAGGATATTCTGGAGGAACTCGGAAACTAATGTGGAATGATAACAAGAGAATTGTATATAATGCTTAAAAAGCAGCAAGAATTGACTTTTAGGGGTATGTTTCAACTGTTAAGCTTGTTTGAAATTGCCCCATTTTGGAAGAAAATTAAGAATTTATATTAGAAATTGCAACAAAAAGGTTGAAATAATTTTCAATCTGTTATACATTTTGCATCAGGTATTTTAAAATCCCCAAATCAGATGAAACCGTTTACTTTTAGGGTAAATTTGACAATTTTAAGATATGTATATAATAATTAATGATAATTTTATACCTCTAAGGAGGACAAATGGATGTCAGATTTTTTAGTAATCGTCGAATCGCCGGCCAAGGCTAAGACGATCGAGCGTTATCTTGGAAAAAAATATAAAGTGAAAGCTTCTATGGGCCATTTGATAGATTTGCCCAAGAGCCAGATGGGAATCGATACGGAAAATAACTATAATCCCAAATACATTACAATCAGGGGCAAGGGTCCCGTACTGAAAGAATTGAAATCTGCCGCTAAAAAGGCAAAGAAAGTCTATCTCGCGGCTGACCCCGACAGAGAAGGGGAAGCAATTGCCTGGCATTTAGCACAAAGCCTTGATGTTGATGTCCATTCCGATTGCCGGGTGGTATTCAATGAGATTACAAAGGATGCCATCAAGGAATCTTTCAAACACCCAAGGGCGATTAATATGGACCTGGTAGATGCCCAGCAGGCACGCCGTGCATTAGACAGGCTGGTAGGATACAATATCAGTCCGCTCCTTTGGAAGAAAGTAAAGAAAGGGCTGAGCGCTGGCCGCGTTCAATCAGTCGCTCTAAGGATGATCATCGATCGCGAAAAAGAAATTGCGGCCTTTGAGCCAGAAGAATATTGGACAATCGGCGCTGAATTCCTAAAAGGCAAAAATGCTTTTGAAGCTTCCTTCTATGGCATTGGCAAGGAAAAAACCGAATTGAAATCTGAGGAAGATGTAAAGAACATCCTCAAGCAACTGAAGGGGAACAAATTCTCAGTCGATACAGTGACGAAGAAGGAAAGGAAGAGAAATCCTGCACCGCCATTCATCACATCTTCCTTACAGCAGGAAGCAGCAAGGAAACTTAACTTCCGTGCCAAGAAGACCATGATGCTTGCCCAGCAGCTTTATGAAGGTATCGATCTTGGAAAAGAAGGAACAGTCGGTTTGATTACGTATATGAGAACGGACTCTACAAGGATCTCCGAGCTTGCCCAGGGAGAAGCAAGAGAGTATATCACTGGGGAATATGGTGAAAAATTCGTCCAAACCGAGCCGAGAAAAGAGAAGAAACAGTCAAACGCTCAAGATGCCCACGAAGCGATCAGGCCAACGAGCACCATGAAAGTTCCAGAGAAGATAAAGGAATTTCTTTCAAGGGACCAGTACAGGCTTTATAAATTGATCTGGGAACGCTTTGTGGCCAGCCAGATGGCTTCTGCAATCATGGATACAATGAGCGTGGATTTAAGGAATGGGGATATAACTTTCCGTGCAACAGGATCAAAGGTTAAATTCCCAGGTTTCATGAAGGTGTATGTAGAAGGAACGGATGACCAGGTTGAGGAAAAAGATAAATTCCTTCCCGACCTTAAGGAAGGCGACGAGGTTACCAAGAAAGATATGGAACCGAAACAGCACTTTACCCAGCCGCCTCCAAGATATACAGAAGCCAGGCTCGTCAGAACACTTGAAGAAATGGGAATAGGCCGGCCATCAACATATGCGCCAACTCTTGATACAATCCAGAAAAGAGGGTATGTATCCCTTGATAATAAGCGGTTTGTTCCGACAGAACTTGGCGAGGTTATCCATGAATTGATGCTTGAGTTCTTCCCTGAGATATTGGATCTCGAGTTCACAGCCAAAATGGAAGAGAATCTTGACCATGTCGAGGAAGGAAAGATCAATTGGGTCAAGGTCATTGATGATTTCTATCGCGATTTTGAAAAGAGTCTAGAGGTAGCGGAGAAAGAAATGCAGGAAATCGAAATCAAGGATGAACCTGCGGGCGAGGATTGTGAACAATGCGGCTCGCCTATGGTCTTTAAGATGGGCCGTTACGGAAAGTTCATGGCCTGCAGCAATTTCCCTGAATGCCGGAACACAAAGGCAATTGTGAAGGATATAGGAGTCAAGTGCCCGAAATGTGAAGAGGGGAATATCATCGAACGGAAGAGCAAGAAACGCCGCATTTTCTACGGCTGTGACCGCTATCCTGAATGTGACTTCCTATCATGGGACAAACCACTTGCAAGGAAATGCCCGAAATGCGAAAATATGCTTGTCGAGAAGAAGCTTAAAAAGGGTGTCCAGGTTCAGTGTACAGAGTGTGATTACAAAGAAGAACCACAAAGCTAGAGTGAGCCAGGGGCTCACTCTTTATGTTTGTAAAGAAGTTGTCATGGCGCCTCCGCTTTTCATTGTCCAGCTCCAGCGCTCAGCCCTTCGAGTCACTTGTCTATTTTCGCCTCCTAGAAACTTCGAAACTTCAACTCCGCCGGCAGAAGCAAAAAGCGCTTCTTTGTCTGAGTCTCCAGTTTCTACGTTTCTGGTCAGTGGCTACACATTTCGTTTTCGGTGTCCTGTCAATGAAGTCAAAGAGTGACTTCATTGACAGGCCCTCCAGTGCTTGTCAGGGCTGATCAAGGGGCTTCCGCTTTTCTAAAAATGAAACTTTTTTCTTTCTTTTTCGTAAATAAAGGTGCAAAATGATACAGGTGTCAGGGAAAAGTAAGTAAGATGGAGTATATAATAGAAGCTTTATGTTAAGGCAGATGGTATAATAAGCTTTTTGATAATGCTGTTCATGCGACTTAGCCTGACTTTGAAGCATTACATACTGTTTAAACATGATATTACACTTATTGATGACTTTTAATAGCAATGGAGGAAATAGATATGACAGAAGCAACAGTAAATGTCATTGGTGCCGGTCTTGCCGGAAGTGAAGCTGCCTGGCAGCTTGCTGAAAGAGGCATCAAGGTCAACCTATATGAAATGAGGCCGGTGAAGCAGACACCAGCCCACCATACCGACAAATTTGCGGAGCTGGTATGCAGTAATTCTTTACGTGCGAATACATTGACAAATGCGGTAGGAGTATTAAAGGAAGAAATGAGAATGCTAAACTCTGTCATCATCGGAGCTGCAGATGCTTGTGCTGTACCAGCTGGCGGTGCTCTGGCGGTTGACCGGCACGAATTTGCAGCACACGTAACGAATTCTGTAAAAGAGCATCCGAATGTAACGGTCATTAATGAAGAAATCACTCAAATTCCGGATGGGCCTACAGTCATTGCCACCGGTCCATTGACAAGCCCGGCTTTATCCGAGCAATTGAAGCAGCTTACGGGAGAAGAGTATCTATACTTTTATGATGCTGCTGCACCGATCCTTGAGAAGGAAAGCATCGACATGGATAAAGTTTACCTGAAATCCAGGTATGATAAAGGTGAAGCTGCCTACCTTAACTGTCCAATGACAGAAGAAGAATTCGACAGATTTTACGAAGCGTTGATTACCGCTGAAACGGTACCGTTGAAGGAATTTGAAAAAGAAGTTTTTTTCGAAGGGTGCATGCCGATTGAGGTGATGGCGCAAAGAGGAAGAAAGACGATGCTGTTTGGCCCTATGAAGCCTGTGGGTCTAGAGGATCCAAGAACAGGGAAAAGGCCATATGCTGTCGTCCAGCTGCGCCAGGATGATGCTGCTGGGACATTGTACAATATAGTTGGCTTCCAGACACACTTGAAATGGGGCCCGCAAAAAGAAGTGCTAAGATTAATCCCGGGTCTTGAAAATGCTGAGATCGTCCGTTATGGTGTGATGCACCGCAACACATTCATTAACTCTCCAAAAGTGTTAAAAGCGACGTACCAATTCAGGAATAGAGAGGATTTATTCTTTGCAGGACAAATGACCGGTGTTGAGGGTTATGTTGAATCTGCTGCCAGCGGCTTGATCGCCGGAATCAATGCGGCACGTCTTGTCAAAGGGGAAGAGCCGCTTGAATTCCCGCATGAAACAGCGATGGGGAGCATGGCAAGATATATTACAACAACTAATGCAAAGAACTTCCAGCCGATGAACGCCAATTTTGGTCTTTTCCCTGATCTTCCGGAGAAAATCAAAGCCAAGCAGGAACGTAATGAAAAGCATGCTTCCAGAGCATTGGAAACAATTCAGAAATTTGTGAAAAATTTGTAATTTCTATTGCGAGGTCTATACAAATATGATACTATTTAGTAGCCCTTGTGAGGTGATAAGATGGAAGCAAATGTGAACAATTCTTTAAAGTTATTTATTGAATATTTACAAATTGAGAAAAACTACTCACAATATACAATTGAACATTATCAACATGATATTAGGGAATTTTTTTTGTTCATGTCTGAACAAGGGCTGACAAGTCTGGATGATGTAGAGTATGCGGACACAAGGATTTACCTGACAAAATTGTTTGACCAGCAGCTCTCCAGAAAATCAGTCGCACGGAAAATTTCCTGCATGCGCAGCTTTTATAAGTTTTTGCTACGTGAGAAAATGGTCGGTGACAATCCATTTTCGCTTGTATCCATTCCAAAACTGGAAAAGCGGCTGCCGGATTTTTTTTACGAAGAGGAACTATCACAGTTGTTCAAAGTATGTGAAACCGAGACAGCACTTGGAAAAAGGAACAAAGCACTCCTGGAGCTGCTTTATGCGACTGGAATCCGTGTAGGTGAGTGCTGTAAAATCCAGGTGAAGGAAGTGGATTTATCGCTTTCGACTGTTTTGGTTCATGGGAAAAGGAAGAAGGATCGATATGTGCCATTCGGAAGTTTTGCTCAGGATGCGATTGAAGACTACATAAAGAATGGTAGGCCTGACTTGCTGAATGGCAAGGATGACCATGGCCATTTATTCTTGAATTTCCGTGGCGGGGCTCTTACAGACAGAGGTATCAGGGAAATCCTTAATAAACTGATCGAAAAGTCTGCCCTTACCGGGAAAATCCATCCGCATAAATTGCGCCATTCCTTTGCGACACATATGATGAGCAATGGAGCTGATATGAGGACTGTCCAGGAGCTTCTGGGCCATGCCTTCCTGTCTTCCACGCAAGTATATACCCATGTTACAAAGGAGCACTTACGCAGTATTTATTTGTCACACCACCCGAGGGCATAAGCCAAAAGGAGGACGAAAAAGATGGCGGAATTCCATGCCACAACGATATTTGCTGTTCAACATAAAGGGCAATGCGCCATGTCAGGCGATGGTCAGGTTACCATGGGCAATGCTGTAGTGATGAAACACACAGCAAAGAAAGTCCGGAAGTTGTTTAATGGTAAAGTAATTGCAGGATTTGCCGGTTCGGTAGCTGATGCGTTCACCTTGTTTGAAAAGTTCGAAGGCAAGCTGGAGGAATACAACGGCAATCTTCAAAGGGCTGCTGTGGAACTTGCCAAACAGTGGAGGAGTGACAAAGTCCTCCGGCAGCTTGAAGCCATGCTGATTGTTATGAATGAAAGCAGTATGCTTCTAATTTCCGGAACTGGTGAAGTCATCGAACCTGATGACGGCATTCTTGCCATCGGATCTGGCGGGAATTATGCTTTGTCTGCAGGCCGTGCGCTAAAGCAATATGCTGGAGATCATCTGACAGCTAAAGAAATCGCGAAGTCTTCATTGGAAATTGCAGCTGATATTTGTGTCTACACAAACCACAATATCATTGTGGAAGAACTGTAATGATAAAAGGAGTGAAGAGTGTGAAACAGACAACAAATTTAACTCCAAGGCAGATCGTTGAAAAGCTGGACCAGTATATAATCGGACAAAAAGATGCAAAAAAAGCGGTGGCAGTTGCTCTTAGGAACAGGTATCGACGTGGATTGCTCGCTGAAAATATCAGGGATGAAATCATTCCCAAGAACATCCTGATGATTGGACCAACAGGCGTAGGTAAAACGGAAATAGCCAGAAGGATGGCTAAATTGGTTGGGGCTCCTTTCGTAAAGGTTGAAGCCACCAAATTTACCGAAGTCGGCTATGTGGGCCGTGATGTCGAGTCAATGGTCAGGGATCTTGTCGAAACTTCAATCAGACTTGTAAAAGAAGAAAAGATGGAGAAAGTCAAGGAACCAGCAGAAGAGAATGCAAATCGCCGTCTGGTCGAGCTCCTTGTCCCATCAGCGAAAAAATCGGTGAATTATAAAAATCCTTTGGAGATGCTCTTTGGCGGCAGCCAGCAGCAGCCCGAGCAAGAAACAAGCCAGTCAGAGGATATGGGATTATTCGAAAAACGGAAAAACATCAAGCAAAAACTCGAACAAGGTGAACTTGAAGATGAGCTGGTAACCGTTGAAGTCGAAGAGCAGGCACCTTCCATGTTTGATATGCTCCAGGGCTCAGGAATGGAACAAATGGGGATGAACATGCAGGATGCATTAAGCGGTTTGATGCCAAAGAAAAGGAAGAAAAGAAAACTTCCTGTTCGTGAGGCAAGGAAATTGCTGATCAATGAGGAAGCACAAAAGCTGATCGATATGGATGAGGTTACTCAGGAAGCTACATACCGTGCTGAGCAGGCGGGTATCATTTTCATTGATGAAATTGATAAGATCGCCAGCAAGAATTCTGGCGGTTCCAGTGCCGACGTCTCACGAGAGGGTGTTCAAAGGGACATCCTGCCTGTAGTGGAAGGGTCGACGGTCAATACGAAATATGGGCCTGTCAAAACAGATCACATCTTATTCGTCGCTGCCGGTGCTTTCCATATGGCGAAGCCTTCTGATCTGATACCAGAACTGCAAGGTCGTTTCCCGATCCGTGTCGAGCTCACCAAGTTAACTGTAGAAGATTTCTATCGAATTCTGGTTGAGCCAGACAACGCACTGACAAAGCAATATGAAGCTTTATTGGAAACTGAAGGTATACAAATTGAATTTTCTGACGATGCTATACGTAAGATAGCAGAAGTTGCATACGAAGTGAACCAGAATACTGATAATATAGGAGCAAGAAGGCTGCAGACAATCCTTGAGAAGCTCCTTGAAGATCTAAGCTTCGAAGCACCAGACATCAATCTTGAGAAGGTAGCGATCACTCCGCAATATGTTGAAGAAAAACTGGGCGCCATTTCAAGAAATAAGGATTTAAGCCAGTTCATATTATAATGTTTTACCGTTTTAATGCATACTCAATAGGGTAGACAAATAAAGGCTGCCTATTGTGCTAAAGCATTGAAACTGGCCAGTATTTAAATAAATGTTATTTTGTTTGAAGCAAATAGGAGGAAGAAACAATGGACTTACTATCAAAAACTAGAAAAATTAATGCCCTGCTCCAAAAAGCTGCCGGTAAACCGGTGAATTTCAAAGAGATGTCAGAGACACTAAGTGAAGTAATCGAAGCGAATATCTTTGTTGTCAGCCGCAGAGGTAAGCTGCTAGGCTTCGCCATCAACCAGCAAATCGAGAATGAGCGCATGGTTAAAATGCTTGAAGACCGTCAATTCCCAGAAGAGTATACAAAGAATCTATTCAACATCCAGGAGACATCTCCGAATTTGGATGTTGACAGTGAGTATACAGCATTCCCGGTTGAAAACAGAGAGTTATTCAAGAGCGGCTTAACAACAATCGTGCCAATCATCGGTGGCGGCGAGCGACTTGGAACATTAATCCTTGCCCGTCTGGAAGAACAGTTCCATGATGATGATCTTATCCTTGGCGAATATGGCGCAACGGTTGTAGGGATGGAAATCCTGCGTGAAAAGGCTGAAGAAATCGAGGATGAGGCACGCAGCAAAGCTGTCGTCCAGATGGCGATCAGCTCACTATCATACAGTGAACTTGAAGCAATCGAGCACATCTTTGAAGAACTTAATGGAAAGGAAGGCTTGCTTGTTGCATCAAAAATCGCAGACAGAGTCGGCATCACTCGTTCTGTCATCGTAAACGCATTGCGTAAGCTTGAAAGCGCAGGCGTCATTGAATCACGTTCTTTAGGAATGAAGGGAACATACATTAAAGTATTGAACGATAAGTTCTTGTTTGAACTAGAAAAACTTAAAAATAGCTAAAAGAAAATCCGCTGATCTCAGCGGATTTTACTTTGTTGACTAAAGGGGTTCGGATGGTCTCATTCCGAATCCCTTTTTGTCATTTGCTTAATTTAATCAAAGGGTAAACTACTTCGAAAAAAGCCTGGCCAGCTGTGTAGAAGCTTTATCAAAGTGCTGCAGGAACATCTTGGACAAGTGAGAGACCCAGGAGACGCTAAAGACTGTTAGGAGGCTCTCCGCAGTCTCGCGGAAAGCGAGTGTCTGGAACCTAAATCAACAGTCAAGTATGTCTTCATAAAAACTTCGCTGATGATCAGCGAAGTTTTTTGCATATAATAGAAATTTATGCTTGGATTAAATCGTTAAATGTTACAAAAAGATTGCTATTTTTTTACACAGGTAGATGCAGAAGCGATTAACTTTATTAAAAAAATAAAGAAAATAATGGAAAATACATAAATTGTTATGAGTATTTTATCCTAATTAAGTAACTTTAAAGGTGGTTTTTTTAATTCCTTTGGCCCTATTTATCTAATAAAACTTGACAATAAAATGGGTGGTATTTTAAAAAATATAAAAAAAAGTAAGTGCATAGGTCTTTTGTACTGTTTTGTAAAATGAGCATTATGCATGATAAAAATTAACTGAAAGTACATAGACAGATTATTTCAGATTCTTTACAATTAGTGATAGATTGACGAAATTCACCAAGGAATTACAAAATTCAGCAAAATCATCCTGTTTTGTAAATGAGAGGTGTAAAAATGAAGTTGTTTTCAAATACGGTATCGACGCTGGAACATGCGCTGAACTACTCTTCTGCAAAGCAGAAAGTTATTTCGCAAAATATTGCCAATGTTGATACGCCGAACTATAAAGCGAAGGATGTGTCTTTCAAAGCGGTATTCCAGGATGTCATGGGACAATCCTTTCAAGCTCATAAATCGGACTCACGACATTATGATTTCAGCAGCAAGCCAAGCCGCATGCCTGGAATCATCAGTAAACCAAACGTCAATTATAACGAGAATGGGAATAGCGTTGATTTGGATAAAGAAATGGCCGATATGGCAACGAATCAAATTTACTACAATGCGCTGACTGAAAGAATCAATGGTAAATTCAATTCGCTCCAATCTGTCATAAGAGGAGGCAAGTAAGGATGACAATCTTTCATAGCATGAACACTACAGCTTCTGCGTTAACTGCGCAGCGTTTGAGAATGGACGTCATTTCCTCCAATATGGCGAATGTGGATTCCACAAGAGGGGTGAATGGAGAGCCTTACCGCAGGAAGATGGTCGTCATGCAGCCAAAGGAAGGAAACTTTTCTTCATTTCTCAATAAAGCAATGGGAAAAACAGACAGCTCGGGAGCTGGAAATGGAGTTAAAGTAACAAGAATCATAGAAGACAGAGAAAACCCGCTCAAAATGATATATGATCCAGAGCATCCCGATGCAGATGCAGATGGCTATGTTGCATATCCCAATGTGGACCCCTTGAGAGAAATGGTGGATTTGATAAGCGCTACTCGCTCCTATGAAGCAAACGTCACAGTTTTCAACGCCTCTAAAGGCATGATGATGAAAGCACTTGAAATTGGAAAGTAAGGAGATAACTAAATGAACACAGCTGGGATCAATTCAGTAACCCAAATGGTCAAGCCGTTTGAAACAAAAGGGTCTACTCCCACACCTACACCATACGAAGCGCAGAAAAGTTTTTCGTCCGTACTTAAGCAATCAATTGAAAATTTAAATCAAACCCAGCTTCAATCCGATATACTGACAGAAAAATTGGCGCGTGGAGAAAATGTTGACCTCCACCAGGTGATGATCGCAAGCCAAAAGGCAAGCATAACACTGCAGGCAACCATGGAAGTCAGAAATAAAGTAATCGAAGCGTATCAGGAAATGATGAGAATGCAAGTTTAATATTATAGGCTAAAAACTAAGATTAGATCGGTTATTAGCTGTATAAAAAGAAGAGACATAATAACCGGGGGATTGAAATGAAAGAAACCGTTCAAAAGTATCTACATACAATGAAGGATTTCTGGCAAGGGCGCACCAGAAAACAAAAAATAAGTATTGGGGCTTCTATTTTCTTTGTTTTGACCGTTGCCGTCCTTACCGCCTTTTTTGTAACAAGGACTTCCCTAGTTCCGCTTTATAGCAATTTATCGCCCGCAGAGACTGGAACGATCAAAGAAAGTCTGGATGCCAGGGGCATTACATCTGAAATAACGGATGGCGGAAAAACCATCATGGTTCCCGAAGAGGCGGTCGATAGCTTGAAAGTAGAGCTGGCGGCTGAAGGGATTCCGAAATCTGGCAGTATCGATTATTCCTTCTTTAGCCAGAACGCAGGTATGGGCATGACAGATAATGAGTTCAATGTATTGAAGCTTGAAGCCATGCAGACGGAATTGGCCAACTTGATGAAAGGAATCGACGGAGTAAATGATGCTAATGTAATGATTAACCTTCCTGAAAAGGGGATATTCGTCAGTGATAATGCTGGGCCGGCTTCAGCATCCATCGTGCTAAATACAAGTCCGGGTTATCAATTCAAAGATGAACAGATCACTGCTCTTTACCATCTGGTAGCAAAAAGTGTTCCGAATCTTCCTACAGATAATATCGTCATCATGAATCAGTTTTTTGAGTATTTTGATTTAAAAAATGAAAAAAATTCCAGTGGTGCTACATTTGCCTCACAGCATGAAATAAAACAACAGATTGAAAGAGACGTCCAGAGACAAGTCCAAAACATGCTCGGAACGCTTATGGGTCATGATAAAGTCGTTGTTTCAGTAACTGCCGATATTGACTTTACCCAGGAAAACAGGGAAGAAAACATTGTTGAGCCTGTTGATAAAGAAAATATGGAAGGCATCGCAATCAGTGCCCAGCGGATCACAGAGACATTCACCGGCAATGCAGATCAGGCTGGAGGAATTCCTGAAGGAGGAAATCCTGGTGAAACGACTGGTTCCCAATACCTTGAAGGAGCGACCGGGAACGGTGATTATGAGCGAGTGGAAGAGACCATTAATAATGAAGTAAGCAGGATCCGAAAAGAGATAACAGAAAGCCCGTACAAGGTGAGGGATTTGGGAATCCAGGTAATGGTTGAACCTCCGACTCCTGATGACCCTAATTCATTGCCTCAGGAAAGAAGAGAAGATATAACAAAAATCCTGGGTACGATTATAAGGACAACAATTGACAAAGATGCTCTTGGATCAGAGTTGACTGATGAATTGATCGAGGACAAAGTCGTCGTTTCTGTCCAGCCATTCAACGGCAAGGTTACATTTGATAATCAGGTTGTTGAAAAACTGCCTTGGTGGATATACCTCATTGGCGGGTTGCTGCTGGCGGCAATCGTGATTCTGTTGCTGTTATTCATGAGATCAAGAAAGAACAAATTGGAAGAAGAAGAGTATGTCATGGAAGAAAAGTATGAACCAATTCGTGTTCCTGATGTGAACAAGGAATTTGAGACAGAGGGCACAATGAAGAAAAAACAGCTGGAAAAAATGGCGAAAGAAAAGCCAGAGGATTTCGCGAAGCTATTGCGGACATGGATTTCTGAGGATTAGGAGGAGGACCAACAGTGAGGAAAGACCAAAAAGAATTAACCGGAAAACAGAAGGCAGCCATCCTCCTGATCTCGCTTGGACCAGATGTTTCTGCTTCGGTATACAAGCATTTAAGTGAAGAAGAAATCGAGAAGCTTACACTTGAAATCTCAGGTGTGAAAAAAGTGGATTCCATCGCAAAGGAAGAAATTCTTGAAGAGTTTCATAACATTGCCCTGGCGCAGGATTACATCACCCAGGGTGGAATCGGATATGCGAAAACGGTCTTAGAAAAAGCATTAGGAAACGATCAGGCAGCGGTGATCATCAATAGATTGACCTCATCACTGCAAGTAAGGCCGTTTGATTTTGCGCGTAAAGCCGATGCTGGCCAGATTCTCAATTTCATACAAAATGAACATCCGCAAACGATCGCACTGATCCTTTCTTATTTGGACTCCGCCCAGGCCGGCCAGATTTTATCTGAACTGCCGCAGGAAGTACAGGCGGATATTGCCCGTCGTATTGCAGTGATGGACAGTACATCGCCGGAAATCATTAATGAGGTTGAACAAATCCTTGAAAGAAAGCTGTCAGCTACGGTCACGCAGGATTATACTCAAACAGGCGGAATCGAGGCTGTTGTTGATGTGTTGAACGGTGTAGACCGTGCAACCGAGCGCACAATTCTCGATGCCCTGGAAATCCAGGACCCTGAGCTTGCTGAGGAAATCAAAAAGCGGATGTTCGTATTTGAAGATATTGTCACACTTGATAACCGCGCGATCCAGCGTGTTATCCGCGATTGTGAAAATGAAGATCTTATGCTTGCTCTTAAGGTTTCAAGTGATGAGGTCAAGGAGATTGTCTTTAAAAACATGTCTAAACGCATGGTTGAAACCTTCCAGGATGAAATGGAATTCATGGGCCCTGTAAGGCTTCGCGATGTGGAAGAGGCCCAATCAAGGATTGTCGCCATCATTCGCCGCCTGGAGGAAGCCGGTGAAATCGTCATTGCCCGTGGCGGAGGGGATGATATCATTGTCTAGGCTAATCAAATCACAGTTCACCAGTACTTTGCCAACAGAGAAGAAAGTCATTTCCATCAAGATGCTGGAAACTTCCTTAGAGGCAGAAACGGCTTCACCTGTATTCACCCATACAGAGGACGAGAGGAAGAGAATCCTAGATAACGCGTTAATGGAAGCGAATCATATCTTTTCAAAGGCGATGGAGGAAGCCGATCTTATCAGGAAGCAAGTTGAATTGGAAAAGCAGGATTGGGAGAGGCAAAAAAATCTTCTGGCGGAAGAATCCAGACAATCGGGTTTTGAACAGGGATTCCAAGATGGCAGACATCAAGGCTACGAAGAATACCGTCAGGCAATAATGTTTGCGCAAGAAACGGTGGAAGCGGCAAAACAGGATTATCAGAACCATATCGATTCATCGGAAAAAGTGATTCTCGACCTTGGGGTAAAAATCGCTGGGAAGATCATTGGAGAAAAACTGGCCGCTGAAGAAGGATTCCTTCCGCTTGTTAAAAGAGCGTTGAAAAACGCAAGGGATTATAAGGATATTCAGCTCCATGTCCATCCGAATCATTATCAGGAATTGCTTGCACACAAAGAAGAATTGATCGCTATCTTCCCAAAAGAGATTGTGTTCTATATCTATCCAGATGATGAACTGGAAGAATCGGCCTGCGTGATCGAGTCTGAAAATGGCAGGACTGATGCGAGTGTGGACAGCCAGTTAGAGGAAATCAAGAATAAACTTTTCGAGATTTTGGAGAGTGAACTATAGTGAAGGCTGAGGATTTATTGCAGCATGTCGACTCGTTGGATAGCTTCAAGCGCTATGGCAGGGTCAAGCGGGTAGTCGGCTTGATGATCGAGTCTCAAGGTCCTGAAAGTTCAATCGGAGATGTTTGTTTTATCCATGTAGGCACAAAGAAGAAACGGAAAATCCAGGCAGAGGTCGTTGGTTTTAAAGATGAAAATGTCATTCTGATGCCTTATACATCTCTTCATGATATCTCGCCTGGAAGTCTAGTGGAAACTACAATGAAACCACTTGAAATAAAAGCTGGACCGGGCTTGATCGGGAAAGTCGTTGATTCTCTGGGAGTCCCATTGGATCAATCCAGTCTTCCGAAAGGACTTGCCTCGGTTCCTACGGAGCAAGATCCACCCAACCCTTTGAGCAGGCCGCCAATCTCAGAACCTATCGAAGTGGGAGTCAGGATGATTGACAGTCTGCTGACAGTTGGCAATGGCCAGCGTGTTGGGATATTCGCGGGTAGTGGCGTTGGGAAAAGTACATTGCTGGGGATGATTGCGAGAAACACCACCGCAGACCTGAATGTCATCGGGCTGATCGGAGAACGTGGAAGGGAAGTAAGGGAGTTCATTGAACGCGACTTAGGGCCTGAAGGTTTAAAGCGTTCGATTGTCGTTGTTGCAACATCAGATCAGCCGGCATTGATGCGGATCAAAGGGGCTTATACGGCAACCGCGATCGCAGAATATTTTCGCGATAAGGGCCTGAATGTCATGCTCATGATGGATTCAGTAACACGAGTCGCGATGGCTCAGCGTGAAGTTGGTCTTGCTGTTGGCGAACCCCCAACCACCAAAGGCTACACTCCGTCGGTGTTCGCGATCCTTTCAAGGCTTCTCGAAAGAACAGGTACCAATGAATATGGGTCAATCACTGGCTTCTATACTGTCCTTGTCGATGGAGATGATATGAATGAGCCGATTGCGGATACGGTCCGGGGAATCCTGGATGGCCATTTTGTACTGGACAGGGACTTAGCCAATAAAGGCCAGTACCCTGCAGTGAATGTCCTGAAAAGTATCAGCAGGATCATGAACAATATTGTCAGCGATGATCATGTCAAGGCTGCTGAGAGATTGAGGGAATTATTAAGCACCTATATAAACTCTGAGGATTTGATCAATATAGGGGCATATAAGAAAGGCACGTCTGCAGAAATCGATGAAGCCATTACGAGATATCCTCAAATACTGAATTTTTTGAAGCAGAGTACGAATGAAAAGGTCTCGATCAATGAGAGTGTGGAGGCTTTATTGCAGCTAGTAAGGAAAGGTTGATTGTTCAATGCGTTATCAATACAAATTTGATAAAATCCTATCTCTCAAATCAAGAGAAATGGACGAGGCACAAGTCGTATACCAAGATTCAGTCAAAAGGTTCGAAGATGCAGCTGAAAGACTTTATGAACTTTTAAAGAAAAAAGAGGATCTTGAGAGCTTCCAGTCAGACAGGCTTTTAGGAGGTTTGCCGGTACAGGAAATACGCCACCATCAGCAATTTATCGGCAATCTGGAAAAATCGATTGCGCATTATCAAAAAGTTGTGATGAACGCGAGAAATATAATGAACTTTCAGCAAATGCAACTGATGGAAAAGAACAAGGAAGTCAAAAAGTACGAAAAAATCAAAGAGAAAGACCATCTCCAGTTTCTTGCGAATGAAAAATATGTCGAGAG
Organism: Cytobacillus oceanisediminis 2691; assembly: GCF_007678455.1. Classification (GTDB taxonomy): domain Bacteria; phylum Bacillota; class Bacilli; order Bacillales; family Cytobacillaceae; genus Mesobacillus; species Mesobacillus oceanisediminis_A. The sequence continues at coordinate 625,821 of NZ_VEEP01000001.1, forward strand.
CAGGATGATGGACGAAGTCTCGATTCAGCAATACATGAACCGGGAAATAAGGTGATTAAATGGCAGAGAGCATGGAGGAAAAAGAAAACCAGCGTGAGAGTAAGTTCCAGGGTTTTTTGCTCGTAGTAGCAATACCGATTTTATTTGCGATTGTTGTGGCTTTGGTTGCCCTTTCCTTTCTCGGAATCAATATTTTTGAAACAGCAAAGGATATCGGCGGCAGGGTCCCATTCCTATCAGAAATCGTGAATGAGGATAAGCAGCCTTCAGTTGAGGAGTTCCAAAAAAATATTGTCAGTCTGGAAGCAGAGATAAAGGATCGTGAAGCTAAAGTGGAACAGCTTCAGTCCAAAATCGAAAGCAAAGATACACAGCTGAAAAGGATCGAGCTCGAGAAAACCCAGCTCCAGGCGCAGATAGAGGAATTGACTGCAATCAAGGAAGAAAACAAACGAGCCTTTCGGGAAATTGTCAAAACGTATGAAACGATGTCAGCCAAAAATGCCGCAGCAATTGTTTCTAAAATGGACTCAGATGAAGCGGTAAAGATCCTGACAAATATCAAACCCGAATCACTTGCTGCAATCATGGAAAAGCTTCCGGCAGATGTAGCAGCAAAGTATACGGAATTTTTGACTAACGAAACCGAAAGCAATTAGAGAGTTGTATTTTGAAAGGGGGTGAAAACATGGAAGTTGGAGGTCTTGGGTTCTTTAATAGTGTCGCAGCCGTAAAACAGCCTGCAGCCGGCAAGAGTGAATTGGAAGGCGGTTTTGCTGGCATGATGGCAATGGTCCTTTCAGGGGCAAATGGCTCAAAGATTGCTGAAATACCAGGACAAGATACAAAAGCATTGGAGAGTCTGGCAGACTTGGCTGGCTTTTTGAACACTGAGGACCTGTTGGATTTGGAAGATGGACTGAAGCTGATGGAATCACTTATGGCAGATTCAGAAAATCTTTTAGGCAAGGCTCTTTCCCATCTGGGAATCAGCATGGACCAAGTTCAGCAGCTGCTTCAGAAATGGCCTGGGAACAATGAGGAAAAGACAGACAATGTTCCGGAAGATGAATTGCTGGCGTCTCTTGCCGCTATCCTGGCTGGAATCGCAAATTTGCCAAAAAAAGAACTCGCCGCCAGGCTTGATACCAATGATGTTGAAACCATCAAGGTTCTAAAGCTGTATGAGCTGATGTCAAAGTATGCTGATGGCTATGAATCTAAGAAAACAGCATTACTGAAGGAGTCAATGCAAAACCTCGAGGAAGGTTTGACTAGTCTTTTAAAGCCTGATAACCGAAGTGGCCAAGAATATATCCAAAATCGATTTACCCAGTTAGCGAGAGAGTTAAACCTGTTAGATGCGAAAAAAACAAATTTTTTAGAGGTTAATAGTTTAGCAGAAACTGGATCGTCGATTAAGGCCGATGGGCAAACAGGGGCTGTCACATTTCTTCCGCAAATGGCAAGAGCTGAGCAGCTTACATTGATGATGAATAGTCCTGAAAGGCCGGTTTCCGCAGAGCAATTAATGAAACAATTCGAATCGATTCTCTCAAGGTCTCAATTCATGAGTAGCGGCGGAACACAAAAACTATTCATAAAATTGTTTCCAGATCACCTGGGCAGCATTCGGGTAGAGTTATTCCAAAAAGACCAGACAATGATGGCCAGAATCATTACTACTTCAGGCAGTGCAAAAGAAACATTGGAATCCCATATTAACGGTCTCAAACAGGCTTTTGCTGCCCAAAACCTTTCAGTCGACAGAATCGAAGTTACCCAGCAGCAGGCACAACAAGAACGTTTCCTGAATAGAGATTCCCAGCAGCAGGAAAGACAGCCTGACACCAGGGAACCGGAAAAGAAAGAAGAACAAGGGGATTTTAACCTTACTTTCGAGGAAGCACTGCTGAATACAGAAGCATAGGAGAAATACCATGGTGAACTCAATTAATTCTTCTTATCTGCTATCGAATCTTCAAAAGGAAAGGAAAGCAGGTTCGGATATTCTTGGGAAAGATGATTTTTTGAAGATCCTGATGACCCAGCTTCAGAACCAGGATCCTTTGAATCCGATGCAGGATAAAGATTTTATAGCACAAATGGCAACATTTTCGACACTTGAGCAAATAACGAATATGGGAAAATCCATCGACCGATTTGTACAGGCTGAACAGCAAAACAAAATGATTTCCTACAGCCAGTTTGTAGGCAAGGAGATTACTTGGCACAAGATTGATTCTGCTGACGGCCAGGAAACGATTAAACAAGGAAATGGAAAAGTTGCCTCTGTCCAGTTCAAGGAAGATACAGTTTCTTTTATTCTTGAAGATGGCACTGTTCTGGAACCCGCGAATATTTCGCAAATCAATGAGCTTTCAAGTGAAAACCATATGCTGCAGGCGAGCATGCTGATTGGCAAATCTGTTACCTATGTAGATGAAAATAAACAAGAGAAATCAGCTAATGTCCTGTCTGTCTCATTTAAAAATGGAAAGACATCCTATTTGCTGGATGATGAGAATAAAACAAGCATCATTTCTTCACAAATCACCAAAATTCAATGACCTAAGGAAGTGAGGTAATGGATAAAACAAATTTTCGTCCAATTCATTCACTGCCTGTTAACAGGACAAACCAAAAACCTGTGAAAGCCAACAACTTTACGCAAACACCTTTTTCCTTGCAATTGCAAAATGCCATCCAATCGAAGAATGGACTGACCATTAGCAAGCATGCAACTGAACGGCTGGAGCAGCGGGGAATAAGTATTTCCCAGGAGCGCTGGAACAGGATAGAGGAGAAAGTCAGTCAGGCGAAGGCCAAGGGCGTGAGTGATTCGCTTGTCCTGCTGAAAGACGCAGCGCTGATTGTCAGTGCGAAAAACAACACCGTCATCACTGCGATGGGAAGGCAGGAAGCGGCAGAACAAATTTTCACCAATATAAATGGAACGATTGTGATGGATAATTAAAAAATACTAAATGGCTGGACCTTCACGGAGGCCTGGGCTGTGGACCGATTGAAGCAGCCCCTAAATCGAAAGGAGTTTTACAAGTTATGCTTCGTTCAATGTACTCAGGAATCAGCGGAATGAAAAATTTCCAGACTAAACTTGATGTCATCGGCAACAACATCGCCAATGTAAATACATACGGCTTCAAAAAAGGCCGTGTCACTTTTAAAGATACAATGAATCAAACCATCTCTGGTGCTAGTGCTGCGACACAGAATAAAGGCGGAAAGAACCCGATGCAGGTAGGCCTTGGGTCTACAATTGCAAGCATCGATTTGATCGATACTCAATCAAGCTTGCAAACAACAGGTCGCGCTCTTGACCTTGCCATTTCAGGTGATGGATATTTCGTCGTAAAGCAAGGACAATCACAGATGTATACACGTGCCGGAAACTTCTATCTGGATGATAATGGTACGCTAGTTACTGGTGATGGATTGAAGGTTCAGTCTTTGAATAATGGAATCCTAGAAGATATTACAGTTAACGTTAATGCGCTCTTGCCAGCTAAGCAAACGACTGAACTGGTGATGAAAGGCAATCTTCCAGAGGATGCTAAAGGGGCATCTGAACTGCTTCAGCAGTTAAAAGTCGTTGATGGAAATGGAATTGAGCATGTTATTGACATGACTATAAAGCCAGATGGTGCAAATGGTGCTGCAACAGGTAATTGGACGGTCTCTTTTGTTGATAAATCGATTCCGGTCGCTGATCCTACTCAGCCGAACCCCAATATCACGACAGTAAACATCCAGATACCGACAAATACCGCTCAAAATATTACTTTAAATCTTAACAACGGGTCAGGTACAGCTGTACCATTTACCGTTGCATTGCCGCTTGGTGGCTTAACTGTCGACGGCGGCAGCATGGATGCAAACGCCTACCCTGACGGCAACACCCAGGGTGCTTTGGAAAGCTTCAACATCGGCTCAACTGGTGAAATCAATGGAGTATTCTCAAATGGATTAGTCCTCACACTTGGACAACTTGCGCTTGCGAAATTCAGCAACCCGTCAGGTCTTTCCAAGGTAGGGAATAATACTTTCCAGGAATCAGTCAACTCTGGAACGGCGAATATCAATGTTCCTGGAGAAGGCAGGGGGTCCATCGCGGCAGGTGCACTTGAAATGTCCAATGTAGACCTTTCAGAAGAGTTCACCGAAATGATCACGGCTCAGCGTGGTTTCCAGGCAAATACAAGAATCATTACTACATCTGATGAAATCCTCCAGGAGCTCGTGAACTTAAAACGATAGATTAAGAGAGGAGCAGGGCTGAAAGGGTGATCCTTTTAGCCCCTGTGGATAATAGTGATAAAAGTAACGAAATTAAATGGTAAATCGTTCAGGCTTAATTCATTATTTATTGAGACAATTGAGGCTTTTCCGGATACGACGATTACCCTAGCCAATGGCCGGAAGTATGTTGTCAGGGAAAGCGAAAATGAAGTAACGATTTTAATCAAGGAATATTACCAGAGTATCGGCCTATTGGGAGGCCGGTTGTTGGAGGAACTGGAACATGAAGAATAATAAACTGGTCATGATTATGACAGTCATGCTGGTAGCCATCCTGCTTGTAGGGACAGTCGCAGTGGTAGCAGTGATGAAGCTTAAAGCTGGTGATGGTGAGAAAGAACCAAGTATTGAAGAGGTGCTGGAGGCTTCGGTAGATATTCCTGAGGTAACCACGAACCTTGCTTCAAATGACTTCATCAAGATTTCATTCAAAATTGAAACAGATGGAACAAAAGCAAAAGAGGAACTCGAGAAGAGAGATTTCCAGGTTAAGAACCTGATTATCTATGAACTATCCGAGAAAAAGGCAGAAGAACTGCAAGGCAAGGAAGGCAAGATGAACCTTGAAGAAACTCTCAAAGTGAAGTTGAATGACCTGATGCAGGATGGAAAAATCAAAAAGGTCTATATAACAGGTTCTCTACTCCAGTAACAGAATGAATCCTATTACCGTAAACGTATGGAGGTGAAGAGAATGTCGGGAGAGGTATTATCACAGAGTGAAATTGATGCTTTGCTGTCCGCCCTGTCAACAGGGGAAATGGATGCGGATGAATTAAAAAAGGAACAAGTAGAAAAAAGGGTGAAAGTATATGATTTCAGGAGAGCGTTGCGCTTTTCAAAGGATCAAATCCGAAGCCTGACCAGGATTCATGAAAACTTTGCAAGGCTGCTGACTACCTTTTTCTCCGCGCAATTAAGGACATATGTCAATATCAGCGTTGCATCGGCAGACCAGATTCCTTATGAGGAATTTATCCGTTCGATCCCTAAGATGACGATATTGAATGTATTCGATGTAGAACCGCTTGAAGGCAGGATTCTCATGGAAGTCAATCCGAACATTGCTTATGCCATGATGGACCGTCTGCTAGGCGGCAGGGGGACAAACCACAACAAAGTTGACAGTTTGACAGAAATTGAGACAAAAATCATGTCAAATATGTTTGAGAAAGCTTTTGAGAATTTCAGGGAGGCTTGGAGTTCGATTTCGGATATCGATCCGCAGCTTTCGGAATTTGAGATCAACCCGCAATTCTTGCAGATGGTTTCGCCAAATGAAACTGTCGTAGTCATCTCTTTGAATACGACGATCGGGGAAGCGAGCGGAATGATCAATATATGTATACCGCATGTTGTCCTGGAACCGATCATTCCTAAATTGTCAGTGAAATATTGGATGCAATCGGATAAGAAACAAAGCTTGCCAATTGAAAATGCAGTACTGCAGAGTGAGATCCAGAAGGCTGATGTTTCAATTACAGCAGAAATAGGGTCGTCAGAAATATCGATCCAGGATTTCCTGATGCTTGAAATCGGCGATGTAATTGAATTGAATCAGCAGATTGACCAGCCGTTACTGATAAAAGTCGGAGATATCCCTAAATTTGTAGGACAGCCAGGGAAATTGAACAAGAAGTTAGCCATTCAAGTGTTTGATACATTTAAGGGGGGAGACGATGATGGTGAGTGATGACATGTTATCTCAAGATGAAATTGATGCGCTTCTCAGAGGGACTTCTGATGAGGCGGAAGAAACAGAAAACATGATTGATGTAGATGACTATTTTTCTTTTATGGAGAGAGATGCCCTTGGTGAAATAGGGAATATTTCATTCGGCAGCTCGGCTACAGCATTATCCACTCTGCTAAGCCAAAAGGTTGAAATAAATACACCTACGGTTACAGTTGTGCACAAGTCTAAACTGGAAGACGAATTCCCGGATCCGTATGTGGCCGTTCAGGTACATTATACTGAAGGATTCATTGGCAGCAATATGCTAGTAATCCAGCAAAATGACGCAGCGATCATCGCTGACTTAATGCTGGGCGGAGATGGCATGAATCCAAGGGAACTGCTAGATGAAATCCAGCTTAGTGCAGTACAAGAGGCGATGAACCAGATGATGGGTTCGGCGGCAACCTCGATGTCAACTGTATTTAGCAAGAGGGTCGATATTTCGCCTCCAAATATCAATTTATTGAATGTAGTTGAAGGAGAAGGAACAGAATCGATTCCTGAAGATGATATTTTAGTTAAGGTATCCTTTTCATTAAAAATTGGCAGTTTAATTGATTCAAACATCATGCAGCTTTTGCCGGTAACCTTCGCGAAAAGCCTTGTTGATGAATTATTGAATCCAGGGGGATCAGGATCGGCCCAGGAGGAAGAGACAGTGTCTCAAACACCGCAGGCCAACCATGCTCCCGCAGCGCAAAACAATCCAAATGAACAAGGGCAGCACCAAAATACTGTTCAACATCAGGGTTTCCATCAGCCGGAATATCAGCCTCAGCAGGAGCAGGCTTATTATCAGCCTCATGCGCAGCAAAATATGCCGCAAGGATTTGGATATAATCCTCAGCCGATGCAGCCTGGGCCGCAGCATTATGGAGGAAATGTGATGACCGGAAGCCAGCCGACGGTCCAGCCCGCAGTCTTCTCCAGTTTCGAGAATGTCCAAGGGCAGCAGGCTGAAACAAAGAACCTTAATATGCTGCTTGATATTCCGTTACAGGTAACTGTGGAATTGGGAAGGACGAAACGTTCGGTAAAGGACATCCTTGAACTAGGGTCCGGATCGATCATTGAACTGGATAAACTGGCAGGAGAGCCTGTTGATATCCTGGTGAACAACCGCTTGATTGCACAAGGGGAAGTAGTGGTCATCGATGAGAACTTTGGAGTCCGGGTTACAGATATTATCAGCCAGAGCGATCGAATTAAAAAATTGAAATAATCTACAGGAGGAATTCCAATGGCGAACAAAATTTTAGTCGTAGATGATGCGGCTTTCATGAGAATGATGATAAAGGATATTTTGACAAAGAATGGGTTTGAGGTGGTTGCTGAAGCTGCGGATGGAGCCCAGGCGCTTGAGAAATATAAAGAATTTCAGCCAGACCTCGTCACAATGGATATTACCATGCCTGAAATGGATGGGATCACTTCACTGAAGGAGATCAAAAAAATCAATCCGAATGCCAAGGTCATTATGTGTTCTGCAATGGGCCAGCAGGCAATGGTCATTGATGCCATCCAGGCAGGAGCGAAGGATTTCATAGTGAAACCTTTCCAGGCAGATCGTGTTATTGAAGCGATTTCCAAAACATTAGCATAATGGACTTATTTATATATTTTAGAGGGTGCGGCAATTGTTAAGACTAATCCGAACTGCCTCGGCCATTCTTTTCTTATTAGCTGCTCTGTTCAGTCCTATTGGCTTGACAAAGGCAGAGCAGCTGAATAAAAGTGTTCAGGATTGCATTAAAAATCCTGATTCTTGTGAAGAGGGACAGGCAAAAACTACAGCAAAGCAATCAGGTGAAGCACAGGCACAAGAAGCACAGGTAGGAGTAAGTTTCCTGGATTTTGTCAGGATGATTTTTGCTACGGTGTTCGTGGCAGCGTTAATCTATTTCCTTCTCAAATTCATCAATAAAAAGAGTATGTCATATAAAAGCTCACAGCTTGTTGAGAATCTTGGAGGTACAAGCCTTGGAGCAAACAGGTCTGTCCAGATCGTAAAGGCGGGAAACCGTCTGTTGATTGTTGGAGTAGGAGAAAATATTCAGCTGTTGAGAGAAATAGACGATCCAGAAGAGTACGATCAAGTCATCCAGGAGTATAACAATAAAATGGAACAGCTTATACAGCCAAGCGATATTGTGACAAAGTTGCTTAAAAGAGCGAAGAAAGATGGCAGCGATCCACAAAGTTCCAACTTTTCCGCATTGCTTAAAAGTCAGCTGAATGACATGGCGAGCGGACGAAAGAAGATGCTTGAGGAGATACAAAAGAAAGGATCAAAGAACGATGAATGAGTTCATGGAGTTTTTCAACAGCAGTGATCCAGAAAGTGTATCTACATCCGTAAAATTAATGCTCTTGCTCACTGTTCTTTCGATTGCGCCTGGCATCTTGATTCTAATGACCAGTTTTACAAGAATCATCATCGTTCTTTCCTTTGTCAGAACGGCGCTTGCCACTCAGCAAATGCCGCCTAACCAGGTACTGGTTGGTCTTGCGTTGTTCCTGTCATTCTTCATCATGGCACCTACTTTCCAGGAAGTGAATGAACAGGCACTGACGCCGTTATTTAATGAAGAAATCAATCTGGAGCAGGCCTATGATAGAGCATCGATTCCTTTTAAGGAGTTCATGAGCGCGCATACAAGGCAGAAGGACCTGGCATTATTCCTTCAATATGCTAAGGCGGAAACTCCTGAATCGGTGCAGGATATTCCGCTGACAGCGCTGGTCCCGGCTTTTGCGATCAGTGAAATCAAAACCGCATTCCAGATTGGGTTTATGATTTTCATCCCATTCCTGGTGATTGATATGGTAGTAGCGAGTGTCCTGATGTCAATGGGTATGATGATGCTGCCGCCGGTAATGATTTCTCTGCCATTCAAGATCCTCCTGTTTGTCATGGTGGATGGCTGGTATTTAGTCGTGAAATCATTATTACAAAGTTTTTAAGCAGGTGATTGATAATGACAGCAGAATCGGTAATCTCAATAGCCGAACGTGGAATATATACAGTTTTGATGATATCAGGACCATTGCTTATTTTGGCGCTTGTAGTTGGCTTGATTGTCAGTATTTTTCAGGCAACCACACAAATACAGGAACAGACACTGGCTTTCGTCCCGAAAATTGTAGCTGTCCTCGTCGGAATAATTTTTTTCGGGCCATGGATGCTCAGCTATATGCTTTCCTATGCAACAGAGATTTTTTCAAATCTTACAAGGTTCGTAGGCTGATGAGATGCTAGATTTTATACCATCTTTTCCAGCTTTCCTGCTGATTTTTGTGAGGGTGACATCATTCTTTCTGATGATGCCGTTATTTTCATATCGAACGATCCCGGCAACACATAAAATAGGTCTTGGCTTTATGCTGGCTCTTATCATGTTTTCTGCAATAGGTGCTCCTGAGGTGGCGATTGACAGCGTATATTTCTTGTTAGTCATCAAGGAGGCCCTGGTGGGTTTATTCATAGGGTTCATCGCTGCGTTAATGATGGCTGCTATCCAAATTGCAGGCGGGTTTATCGATTTCCAGATGGGATTTGCAATTGCCAATGTCATCGATCCACAAACAGGCGCACAGAGTCCTTTGATGGGACAATATTTATATACCATCGCACTTTTGTTTTTACTGACTGTCAATGGCCATCATTTGCTATTGGACGGGATCTTTTACAGCTATAACTTTATACCGATAGACCAGATGATGATCCCTTTCGGCAATGAAAACATCGCGGAATTCGTCATTCTTTCATTTAATAAGATGTTCATCATTGCCTTCCAGATGTCTCTTCCGGTTGTGGGCACATTGTTTCTGGTGGACGTTGCTCTTGGGATCGTGGCTAGGACTGTGCCGCAGCTGAACATTTTTGTTGTTGGCCTGCCTATTAAAATCGGTGTCAGCTTTTTGGTCCTCATAGCAGTAATGGGTGTGCTAATCGCGGTTACATCGGATCTTGTTTCGACAACACTCGCGACGATGCGGGGATTGATGGAACTGATCGGGGGAGCATAAAATGAATTTTTTGACATTGGACCTTCAATTTTTTGCTGGTGAAAAAACAGAAAAAGCGACTCCTAAGAAAAGACAGGATGCCCGAAAAAAAGGACAGGTTGCCAAAAGCCAGGATGTCAATACAGCGATAGTGCTGCTTGCCGTATTCCTGTTTTTGATGTTTTTTGGAAAGACGATGACTGAGAGATTGATAGGAGTTCTGCGTCACTCGCTGCAAAATTATATGTTCATGGAATTGACTGCTAATAATATAGAATCAATTGTAATTGAGATACTTGGTGAACTGGTCATTTTCTTAGGACCAGTAATGGCCGTTGCCTTGATTGCAGGGGTAGCCGCTAATTATATGCAGGTCGGCTTTATGTTTTCCACTGAGGCAATCCAGATGAAATTAGAAAAAATCAATCCAATCAGCGGCTTTAAAAGGATTTTCTCGATGAGGGCAATTGTCGAATTGCTTAAATCAATTCTTAAGATCACCTTCATTGGAGTCATCGCTTTTTCGATCCTTTGGCTGAGGATGGATGAAGTTTTGCTGCTTGCCAATAAAAGCGTTGGTGCTGCAATTGCGACTATTGCCGGACTTACGCTCCAAATGGGGCTTTTTGCTTCCGGAGCATTGCTATTTTTGTCATTATTGGACTTTTTGTACCAAAAATATGACTTTGAAAAGGGTATCCGCATGTCTAAGCAAGACTTGAAGGATGAGTATAAGAACATAGAAGGTGACCCGCTCATCAAATCAAAGATCAAGCAAAAGCAAAGAGAGATGGCAATGCGGCGGATGATGCAAGAAGTGCCAAAAGCAGATGTAGTCATAACGAACCCGACTCACTACGCTATTGCTTTAAAGTATGACGAAGAGAAGGCCGATGCACCCGTCGTGGTTGCCAAAGGTGTCGATTTTGTCGCCCAGAAAATCAAATTGATTGCCAAAGAAAATGAAATCATGACTGTTGAGAATCGTCCGCTTGCCAGGGCTTTATATAGTCAGGCTGAAATCGGGGATGCCATACCAGAGGAATTTTTCAAGGCTGTGGCCGAGATTCTCGCGTATGTATATCAAACAAAAAATAAAGTGCTGTAATTTTCAAGGTATGCAGTGTTTAGGAGAGAAGAAATATGTCCGGAAAAGACCTATCTGTCATCTTCGGTGTCATTTTAATAGTTGCGATGCTAATCATCCCTTTCCCATCCTGGCTGTTAAGTATACTGATCATGGTCAATATATCAATCGCGCTGCTTGTGCTTTTGAACACAATGAATATGACGGAGCCGCTGCAATTTTCTGTTTTTCCTTCATTGCTGTTAATTTTAACTTTGTTTCGTCTGGGCCTCAATGTCTCCACGACCCGTTCCATCCTGTCCCATGGAGAGGCTGGGGGAGTTGTTGAGGTATTCGGTTCTTTCGTTGTAGGTGGAAATGTAGTAGTAGGTATGGTTGTTTTCTTCATTTTGGTCATTATCCAATTCATAGTCATCACAAAAGGATCTGAACGTGTATCAGAGGTTGCTGCGAGGTTTACACTCGATGCGATGCCTGGTAAACAGATGAGCATCGATGCTGATTTGAACGCAGGGATGATCTCTGAACAACAGGCCCGTGAACGACGCGAAAAGGTCAGCAGGGAGTCAGATTTCTATGGAGCGATGGACGGTGCCAGCAAGTTTGTTAAAGGGGATGCAATTGCTGGTATCATCATTGTTCTGATTAACCTGATTTTTGGTATCGTCATCGGTATGGCGCAGCAGGGACTGGCGATTGGCGATGCCGCTCAACGGTATTCGCTATTGACAGTGGGAGATGGCATTGTCAGCCAGATCCCAGCATTGTTGATTTCAACTGCTACCGGCATTGTCGTCACCAGGGCAGCATCAGATGGTAATTTGGGTTTCGACATAACTTCACAGCTAACTGCTTACCCAAAGATGCTTTATGTCGCCGGTGGTACGATCTTCATGCTTGGTTTGTTCACACCAATAACAGATTTGCTGACCATTCCGCTGGCCGGGTTATTAGCTTATGGCGGATATGCTTTCTCCCGTGTACCAGAACCTGATCAACAACAGCTTCAGGAAATGGAAGAGGATATCCAGATGGATGAAATGAAGAGTCCGGAAAGTGTTGTCAATCTTTTGAATGTGGATCCAATAGAGTTCGAATTCGGTTATGGACTCATTCCACTGGCAGACGCCAACCAGGGCGGGGACCTCCTTGACCGGATTGTCATGATCAGAAGACAGCTTGCCATTGAACTGGGACTCGTTATCCCAGTCGTCAGGATCCGTGACAATATCCAGCTTCAGCCAAATGAATACAGGCTGAAAATCAAAGGAAACGAAATGGCCAGGGGAGAATTGCTGCTGGACCACTATCTCGCCATGAGTCCCGGAATCGAGGATGAATCGATTGAAGGAATTGATACGGTTGAACCTAGCTTTGGATTGCCGGCGAAGTGGATTACGGAAGAAATGAAGGAGCAGGCTGAAATTTTTGGTTATACCGTCGTTGATCCGCCTTCAGTCGTATCCACACACATTACAGAAGTAATCAAAGCAAATGCCCACGAGCTTCTAGGACGACAGGAAACAAAGCAGCTGATCGACCATCTTCGGGAAAGCTACCCTATACTGGTCGAGGAAGCTACGCCAAATCCATTGTCAGTCGGCGAAATTCAAAAAGTGCTTGGCAAGCTGCTTAGGGAGAATGTCTCAATCAGGAACCTGCCAATCATCTTTGAAACACTTGCTGATTATGGAAAGGTCACAACTGATACGGATATCCTTGCTGAATATGTACGGCAGGCACTGGCAAGGCAAATTACCAACCAGTATTCAAGAAATGGAGAAACACTTAAGGTTATCACATTATCTGGCAGGGTAGAAAAAATGGTAGCCGAAGGTGTCCAACAAACCGAACATGGAAATTATCTATCGCTTGATCCCTCGGTTTCTCAGGGGATTCTTGAATCGGTTGCAAGTCAGGTGGAACAGCTGAGCATCATGGAACAGACACCGATCATCCTCTGCTCGCCAGCAGTAAGAATGTATGTGCGCCAGCTGACGGAAAGATATTTTGCGCAGATCCCTGTATTGTCATATAACGAACTTGAAGCGAATGTCGAAGTCCAAAGTGTCGGAGTGGTGAATATAGAATGAAAGTAAAAAAATATACAGCTTCATCCATGCCCGAAGCAATGAAACAGGTTAGATCCGAGCTTGGCAGCGATGCCGTGATCCTGAATTCCCGTGTGATCCAGACAGGAGGATTCATGGGTTTCTTCAAGAAAAACAGCATTGAAGTCATTGCAGCTATTGATCCGGACACTGAGCTAGTCCCTAAACAGGCAAACATGGATAAATCCATGAAATATCCCCCTTTATCGATAAAAACAGAAGAAACTAAGGCAGAACCGAACTCTTATAAAAAGGGAGCGGGACTGGCGGCATCTTCAATGGCTGACAAAGATTTATTAAAGGAGATCTCACAGCTGAAAGACCTGCTGAAATCATCTGGCACTACAGAAGGAATTTCACTTCCAGAGCCTATAAGCAGACAACTCCAGCACTTAAGGGATCAGGATGTGGACCAGTCCATTATTGATGAATTGTCTGGTGTCATTCTGGAAAAATGGTATTTGAACGGAGCAGCCTCAAGTGAAGGTGAGATAGCCGATTGGAGTGCTCAAGCCATTCAGCAAAGGTTAAGCAGACTTTCTTTCGGAGGAGTTACTTTTACAAAGAAATTCGTCAATGTAGTTGGCCCGACAGGAGTAGGTAAAACAACTACGCTGGCAAAAATCGCAGCTGAATGTGTTTTGAAGCATCAAAAAAATGTAGCTTTTATTACGACAGACACATATAGGATCGCAGCAATCGATCAGTTGAAAACATATGCGAAAATCCTCAATGTGCCAATTGAGGTTTGCTACAACATGGACGATTTCAAGGCAGCGACCACGAAGTTCGCACAATATGACGTGGTTTTTATTGATACAGCAGGACGTAATTTCAGGAATCAAAAATATGTAAATGATTTAAACGATGTAATTGACTTCAGTGAGGAAATGGAAACCTTCCTGGTCCTGGCGCTGACTTCAAAGCAAAAGGATATGGAGGAAATACGGAAGCAATTTTCGCTTATCAATATCGACAAATACATTTTTACCAAACTTGATGAGACATCCGTTTACGGTTCAATGCTCAATATGGCAGAGAAGTTTTCGACCGGTATTGCCTATTTAACCAATGGACAGAATGTACCCGATGATTTAATCGGGGCCAGTCCTGAAATTACGGCCAATACAATTATTGGAGTCAACCACTATGAGTGACCAGGCAGAAAAGTTAAGAAAGCGGCTCATGACAAATATTCCGATGAATGAAGCAAAGACCCTTGCTGTTGTCAGCGGAAAGGGAGGGGTAGGGAAATCGAACTTTTCTCTGAACTTCTCGATTTCCCTGGCAAAGCAGGGAAATCGAGTATTGCTCTTTGATCTGGATATCGGAATGGGAAACATCGAGATTTTAATGGGCAAGCATTCTCCGCTGTCGATAGCTGACTTTCTTTCAGGCAAAGCATCGATGGAAGAAGTGATTTTTCAAGGCCCGCATGGGATTGAATATATATCAGGCGGGACAGGCTTGAGCCATCTGGTCCGGATGGACAGGGAAAGTGTCGAATATTTTACCTCAAGCTTAAGTGATGTACTAAGAAAATATGATTATCTTATTTTTGATATGGGAGCAGGTTTGAATGAAGAAACTCTCTCAATCCTTCTCTCGGTAAACGAAATTTTCGTGATTACCACGACGGAGCCGACCTCCTTGATGGATGCCTACGCTACAATGAAATACATCCATCTTGCCGATGCCGGGCTGCCCTTTTATCTAGTAGTCAATAGGGCAGGCTCTGTCAAGGAAGGCAGGGAAACGATGGCCAGGCTTGAGGATGTACTCGTAAAATTTCTGGGCAGGACACCGATCAAGCTCGGTATGCTGCCGGATGATAAATCCGTCCAGGAAGCGGTAAAGCGGCAAATCCCTTTTGTGCTGTTCAATGAACGGTCACAAGCGTCAAAGGGAATGTCGCAGATTATCGAAAAATATATCAATAAACAGAGCTACAATGCCGAAAAGAGAGATAACAGGAGTTTTACAGCAAGATTGAAGCAATTCCTTTTCGAAAGGTAGTGGTCGAGTGGAAAAGATAAGAGTTCTCATCGTAGATGATTCAGCTTTCATGAGAAAGCTGATCAGCGACTTTCTATCAGAACACCCAGAGATAGAGGTTATTGGCTCGGCGCGAAACGGAGAGGATGCAGTAAAGAAATTCCGGGAAATGCGCCCTGATGTCATTACGCTTGATGTCGAAATGCCAAAACTGAATGGGCTCGATGTCCTGAAAATAATCATGCAGGAACGCCCGCTTCCAGTCGTCATGCTTTCCAGCACGACTAAAGAAGGTGCGGACACGACACTGCAGGCAATTCAGGCAGGTGCTGTGGATTTTGTGGCAAAGCCTTCAGGATCCATATCAATTGATCTACATAAAGTCAAAACAGAGTTAATTCAGAAAGTGTTGTCTGCGAGCAAGGCAAATCTATCCAAAATAAACAGTCAGCACGAACCAAGAACGGTCAGGAAACAGTTATCCATTGCAATAGAACCAGAGAAAAAGCCAGCTGAGGCCCTGTACAACAGAAGATTCAGTCAAGAATCAAAAAAAATCGTCTGTATCGGAACTTCAACAGGCGGGCCAAGGGCTCTGCAGCAAGTTTTAACATCACTTCCAAAAGATATCTGCGTGCCTGTGCTTGTTGTCCAGCACATGCCGCCTGGCTTTACCAAGTCCCTTGCCAGCCGACTAAATTCCTTGAGCGAGATTACCGTCAAGGAAGCGGAGGATGGAGAGCTGCTGCAAAAAGGAACAGCATATATAGCACCTGGAGGATTTCATCTCGAGGTTAAGAGTGTTGGCCCGGCTCTGGCAATCAGCCTGAGTCAATCACCTCCCCGAAACGGTCATCGTCCTTCCGTGGACGTAATGTTCGAGTCGGTCAGTACCATCCAGAATTACTCGAAAATCGCTGTCATCATGACCGGGATGGGTGCGGATGGCTCAAAAGGGCTGGTTGAATTGAAAAAGAACGGCATGGTAAAAGCGATTGCCGAATCGCAGGATACATCGATTGTATTTGGGATGCCTAAAGCAGCGATTGCAACGAACATGGTTGATGAAGTGGCAAATGTCGATCACATTGCTGACACAATCATGAATTATATTTAAGGCCGGAGGTGCGGTGCACATGGAATTAAACCAATATCTTGAAGTGTTTTTAGAAGAAAGTAGAGAGCATTTGCAGAACTGTAATGAGCAGCTGCTCGAGCTGGAGAAAAATCCACAGGATTTATCGATCATTAATGAAATTTTTAGATCTGCCCACACGTTAAAAGGGATGTCAGCAACGATGGGATATGAGGATCTCGCTAGCCTGACGCATCAAATGGAAAACGTTCTTGATGCTATCCGCAATAATCGTTTGCTCACGACTCCAGAAATACTCGATGTTATCTTTATGGCTGTTGACCATCTCGAGGAAATGGTTGAATCAATTGCTGCCGGAGGAGATGGGAAGAAGAACGTTTCCGATACAGTCGAGAAGTTGAAGTTAATTGAAAAGGGAGAGCCCTTGTCCCGTTCGGCAGATTTGGAAGTGGCTGCTGCTGCAACGCTTGAAGCATCTCCTAAGTCCTCCTCCAACTATGATGAATTTGAACTGACCGTTTTAAAGCAGTCTAAAGAGCAGGGGTTCGGTGTGTATGAAATACAAATCGGATTGCGTGAAGATTGCCTGCTGAAAGCTGCCCGGGTGTACATGGTATTTGAAGTGCTGGAAAAAATCGGAGAGGTAATCAAAGCGAACCCTTCAGTTGAACAGCTAGAGGAAGAGCAGTTTGATGATGAGTTTTCTGTAACGATCATCACAAGGGAGAATCCTGAAGATGTCAAAGGCAAGATCATGAAGGTATCTGAAGTGGTCAAAACGGATGTAATGCCAATCGATTTCAATACAGCAAACCCGGAATTAACGATTGAAATCCCGGAAAAAAAAGCCGTTGCAGATACAGAAAAGGCCCCAGCAGCTGAATCGTCCTCTGCCAATGCAATATCAGAGGCAGCGCCTGTCCAAGACGGTAAGAGCAGCATTAAACAGCAGACTAATAGCAAAACTATCCGTGTAAATATCGAACGGCTCGATATTCTCATGAATTTATTTGAAGAATTAGTCATCGACCGCGGCCGATTAGAGCAAATATCCAAGGAATTGGAGAATGGTGAACTAACTGAAACGGTTGAGCGTATGTCCAGGATTTCCGGAGACTTGCAAAACATCATCTTGAATATGCGGATGGTGCAGGTGGAGACGGTATTCAATCGTTTCCCTAGAATGATTCGCCAATTAGCGAGGGACTTGAATAAAAAAATCAATCTTGAAATCGTCGGCGCGGAAACAGAATTGGATCGTACTGTCATTGATGAAATAGGCGACCCGCTTGTGCACTTACTGCGAAATTCTGTAGACCATGGCATTGAATCACCCGAAGCTCGCAGGGCCAAGGGCAAGAACGAAGAAGGAACCGTGGTGCTGCGTGCATTCCATAGCGGAAACCATGTGTTCATTGAAATTGAAGATGATGGTGCTGGAATCAACAAAGACAAAGTATTGCAAAAAGCCATCAGCAAGGGAATCATTACGGAACAATCTGCTGCTGGCTTTACGGATAAACAAGCATTTGAATTGATTCTTTCATCAGGTTTTTCTACAGCAGAGACTATTTCGGATATCTCAGGACGTGGAGTAGGCCTGGATGTTGTTAAGAATACCATCGAATCACTGGGAGGCTCGATTTCTATTGATTCCAAGGAGAATCAGGGCACGATCTTCTCGATACAGCTTCCGCTTACATTATCAATCATTTCGGTCATGTTAGTGGAAATCCAGAAAGAGAAATTCGCTATTCCTCTGTCTTCCATCATTGAGACAGCGATAATCAAGGATTCTGAAATCATGAATGCCCATAATCAAAAGGTGATTGATTTCAGGGGCAAGGTCGTCCCGCTGCTATTCCTAAAAGATATCTTCGAGGTTCCTTACGAAGGTGATGAGGATCAATTCCACTCTGTCATTATCGTTCGAAAAGGAGATAAAATGGCTGGTTTGATCGTCGACTCCTTCATTGGCCAGCAAGAGGTAGTCCTTAAATCGCTAGGAAATTACTTAACCAATGTTTTTGCGATTTCCGGTGCAACGATTCTTGGTGATGGCCAGGTAGCATTGATCGTGGATTGCAACGCATTGATTAAATAGATTCCTTGGCTGGCTAAGGAAGAATGATATTTTAGGAGTGATGAAGATGGCTGAAAGTTTGGTTTCAGATTTGAAAGTGATCGTATTCCAATTGAATCAAAAAGAATATGCGGTTCCTGTTAGTCAGGTTAGGTCAATTGAAAAAATCATGCATATCACAAGAGTTCCACATGTGAACCCGTTTGTGAAAGGGGTTATGAACCTTAGAGGAGTGGTTACTCCGCTATTGGATTTGCGTGTCAGGTTCGGCATGGAGGAACAAAGTTACTCAGACAGCACTCGAGTTATCATTGTTGCGGATGAGGATAAAGAAGTAGGTTTGATTGTGGATGGAGCAAATGACGTCATTGATATACCGTCAAGCATGATTGAACCCCCGCCGGAGGTAGTAGGCCTTGCTGCAGAGGGGTTCATCAAAGGAGTTGCCAATCTCGACAGAAGGTTATTGATTTTAATTGATTTGGATAAAATTCTTGAGTCCGATGAAGAAAAAGCTTTATAGGCGGAAAGGAATCTGGCTATGACTTTTCTAAAAAGCATTTCGGACGTTCACCTGGATATTTTAAAAGAGGTAGGTAATATTGGAGCTGGACATGCTGCAACAGCCTTATCTACCTTAATGAATAAAAAGATTGATATGAAGGTGCCCAGTGTCAGAGTTGTGTCTTTCGATGAAGTGATGGAACTGGCAGGAGGCGCGGACAATGTTGTAGCGAGCGTATTCCTCCGGATTGAGGGGGAGGCTCCAGGGAGTATGTTTTTTATCCTTCCTCTCCCTCAGGCAGAAAAATATATCCGCCAGCTGACTAAGAACCAGACATTCACATTCACCGATGAACAGGACAATGAGCTGGCATTGTCGGCACTTCAAGAATTAGGGAATATTCTATCAGGTTCATATCTTTCTTCATTGTCCGATTTTACAAATTTGAGCCTGTATCCATCTGTTCCTGCTCTTAGTATTGATATGGTGGGGGCAGTCATCAGTTTTGGGCTGTTGGAGTTATCACAGGTAAGTGATTACGCAATCGTGATTGATACTGCACTGGATGAAGAAGATGCAAAGCTGCCAGAAAGTGTGAAAGGCCATTTCTTTTTGTTGCCTGATCCCGATTCATTCCATATCATTTTTTCTGCGCTGGGAGTAAAGGTGGATGCATAAAACAGCAGAAATCATTAAAGTGGGCATTGCCGATATGAATATTGTGAAAGTTCCTGATTTGATCCGGACCACTGGACTGGGATCATGTGTTGGCGTAGTGCTGTATGATCAGGGTGCTGAATTGGCTGGCATGGCGCATGTTATGCTTCCCGATTCATTACTCTCCCGTACCGAACCGCTGAATAAGGCGAAATTCGCTGATACAGCAATCAAAGAACTTTTGGAGCTCATGATTCAATCAGGTGCAAGACAGGCAGGCATTAAAGCAAAGATTGCCGGGGGCGCACAAATGTTCCAATTTTCAGGCAGCAGTGACATGATGAGAATCGGACCAAGGAATGTAGAGGCAGTTTTACAGGAATTGAAAGAATTTCGTATCCCGCTTATGGCCCACGATGTCGGCGGCAATAGCGGCAGGACCATAGAATTCGACCCGAAGACCGGTTTAATGCAGATCAGGACTGTGAATAAAGGGAATAGTGAGATTTAGTTTGGATAGCAACTAGAAAAAAGCGTAATGCGCGTGAGGAGGATGACAATGGTGCGAGGATCCACTTCGGAAGAACAGATTACATGGGATAAATGGGTACAATCCCGAGATCCGGATGCGGGGAATATGCTGATAAAAAAATATATGCCACTTGTTTCCTACCATGTGCAAAGAATCTCTGTGAGTCTTCCGAAGAGTGTTTCCAGGGATGATTTAAGAAGTTTAGGAATGATTGGATTATATGATGCTCTGGAAAAATTCGATCCAAACAGGGATCTGAAGTTTGATACATATTCTTCATTTCGGATTCGCGGGGCAATTTTGGACGGATTAAGAAAGGAAGACTGGCTCCCAAGAAGTACCCGGGAAAAAGCAAAGAAAATAGACGCAGCAATTGAGAGGCTCGAACAGCGCCACATGCGCAATGCGACCATCGAGGAAATCGCCACAGAATTGAATATGGATGAAACGGAGATATACACGACTATAAATGAACATTTTTTCGCGAATGTCCTCTCAATAGATGAGCATCCAAATGAAAATGATGAGCGTGATAACCAGTCATTCATAATCAAGGACGATAAGGCTGAAATTCCTGAGGACAAGCTGATAAAGTCTGAACTGCTTGAAGAAGTAGCTGATAAAATCTCTAAATTGAATGATAAAGAGCAGCTTGTATTAAGTTTGTTTTACAAAGAAGAATTAACGTTAACAGAAATCGGTCAAGTCATGAATTTATCTACCTCCAGAATTTCGCAGATTCATTCAAAGGCAATTTTTAAGCTAAGAAAATGGCTGGAGTCAGCCTGATAGAAGGCAGGAGATGGATTTGGCGACGGATTATTTAGTGAGGATATCCAAAGATAGGCTTTCTGCAGAACTGGAACTCAATATCCAGGATCAGGATTTTGTTATATCTGTTCGAAATCTATTGAGTTACTTGGAGAAAGAGCAAGTCGTGTTCGGTATTAAAATGGATGTATTGGCGCAAATTGCCGAAAGTCCTGCTTCTGTTGAATATCCTGTGGCAATAGCGGTTGGAATGGAGAATGTGGATGGTGAAGATTCCTATCTGCGCAATGAACTAGAACAAACAAGCATTGAGGAACAGAAAGTCTTTCATTTCCGCACGATTATGCATATCCCTTCAGTAACGAAAGGTCAGCTGCTCGCAAGTGTGGTCCCTCCTGTCAATGGAACACCTGGAAAAGACGTGACCGGAAGAATCATTCCTGCAAAGCCTGGCCGGCCGCTAAAGGTTAAAGCAGGGAATAATGTTGTGTTCGAAGCTGGACAATTCTATGCCGCATGCGATGGACAAATGAGTGTTACGCAGAAATCCATTTCCGTTAATCCTGTGTATGAGGTAAGAGGAGATCTTGATCTGAGAACAGGGAATTTGGATTTTGTAGGCAATATCGTCATAAAAGGCAATGTTCCCAGCGGCTATGAACTGAAAGCCGGCGGGGATATCATCGTAGATGGACTTGTTGAAGCAGCCAATCTCCAGGCTGGAGGGAATATTGTCATTAAAGGCGGAGTGGCCGGAGCCATGAAGGGCCGGCTGACTGCAGGCGGGAACGTGTTCGCCAATTACCTTAACCAGGCAAATGTAAAAGCTGGCCAGGATATCATTGTCAAGACATCCATTCTGCACAGCAAACTGACAGCTGCTGGAAATGTGGACTGCCAAACTGGAACCATCATCGGAGGCACTATTTCGGCTGGCCGAAATATTTCAGTCAAGGAATTGGGGAATGAGCTCTTTACTAAAACAGAATTAGCTGTGGGCTGGGACCCATTGTTGGAGAAAACTGAACAGGACACGATTGCTTCCATCGAAACAGCCAAAATCAATATCCGGAAACTGACAGAAATAGAAGTGAAGCTTGCTGAAATTGGCAGGCATGCAGGTACCTTAACGAACGAGCAGAAGCAAATGATAGCGAAACAGCGGAATACCAGGCTGCAAGTTGAAAAATCCCTTGAGGAACTGTTGGCCGATCTGGAGTTTTTACAGCTTGAAAAACAAGATCGATTGAATTCCTGCTTAACCGTAAATGATAAGGTATTTCCAAATACGAAAGTTTTTTTCGGGAAGTACGCTTTCCTGACAAACCAGATATATAAAAAGGTGAATTTCCATCTCGAAAATAGTGAGATTTCGATTAATCCGATTGTAAAACTCGAACCATCACTAGTTAGGAAGTGACATGATGAGCCTCAAAGCAATCGAAATGCAGATTGCTCTTCCGAGGACACATGATGCCGGCAAAATTCAAGAGCAACTTCAACAGCGGGGACAGCATCTTCAGGAACATGCGGCACAAAGTGTGACGAAGGAAGATGAATTAAAACGCAAAACGGTGATTAAAAACAACCAGAAGCAGGAAGCCCGCCTGAATCAGGATGGCGGCCAACCAGGCCACCATCAGCAAAAAGGCAGGGACGATAAAAAAAGCAAGGATGATCAAGATGTACAGCCACACCACCCTTATAAAGGGAAGGTGATTGATTACAGCGGATAGAGGGATATAATGACCACTTTTCTACTACTCTTAAGCCTCATACTGAACGCGGCAGCAATCTTCGCCATTATCCTATTATATTTACGGCAGAATCGGCTTGTTGAAGCAGAAAAAAAACAGGGAAAAATCATCAGCGAAATGGAAGAGATTTTTTCGTCCTATCTATTTGAATTGAAAGAAGAGAATGATAAGTTTCTTGAGTTGATGTCAAACAGCAATATTAAATTAAATACGGACAAAGCGGAAAAGCCTGCTGATGTAACAGATATGGGATCACAGAAGGACCCCGAAGCCAGAGACCACGAAATCCAACAACACCGTCCCGGTAAAGGTATATCTTATCACGCTGCAAGACAGGCATATCATAAAGCCAGTGAAACAACCACAATTACCCCTGGAGATACGGATGAGACAGAAATCGATAGCGGCCAAACTGCGGATCCAGGGCCAGAAACAAAAGAACTCAGCTTGTTTGATCAGGTTACAGCCATGAGACATCAGGGGCTGACGATCGAAGAAATAGCCAGGGATCTTGATAAAGGGAAAACAGAGATTGAACTTTTGCTTAAATTTCGGCAAAATACGAAAGATTAACTTGATTGTCAGTTTTATTTATGCTATATTATCTCATGGTGTTAATACACACGTTCAATGATTTGGCCAGATGGTGCTGCCAGGCAGTTCCTGGCTGAAGGTGATTTGGACGGAGGAAATCAAAACCATTAGGAGGAAACACAATGTCAGTAATTTCTATGAAACAACTGCTTGAAGCTGGTGTACACTTCGGTCACCAGACTCGCCGTTGGAACCCTAAGATGAAGAAATACATCTTCACTGAGCGTAACGGCATCTACATCATCGACCTTCAAAAGACTGTTAAGAAGGTTGAAGAAGCATACAACTACGTGAAAGAGCTAGCTGGTAACGGCGGTACTGTTCTTTTCGTAGGTACTAAGAAACAAGCTCAAGATTCTGTTAAAGAAGAAGCAGCTCGTTCTGGTATGTACTATGTGAACCAACGCTGGTTGGGCGGTACTTTAACAAACTTCGAAACAATCCAAAAGCGTATCTCTCGTCTTAAGAACATTGAAAGAATGTCTGAAGATGGAACTTTTGAAGTACTTCCAAAGAAAGAAGTAGTTCAATTGAAAAAAGAGCAAGAGCGCTTAGAAAAGTTCTTAGGCGGAATCAAGGATATGAAGACTCTTCCAGATGCTCTTTTCATCATTGACCCACGCAAAGAGCGCATCGCTGTTGCTGAAGCACGCAAATTGAACATTCCTATCGTTGGAATTGTTGATACAAACTGTGATCCAGACGAAATCGACGTAGTTATCCCTGCGAACGATGACGCGATCCGCGCTGTTAAATTGCTTACATCTAAAATGGCTGACGCTATTATCGAAGCTAAGCAAGGCGAAGAAACTACAGAAACTGTAGAAGCTTAATTTAAAATAAGGTGATATAGGGAAGCGCCCTTTATCACCTTTTTTTAAGACTTTATTCCATATAAGCCTCGTTAGGGTTTATATTGGCAAAATCAAGTTAAAATAAAGTATAGTTACATATAACCGAGATTTTAGGAGGAATTTCATTATGGCAATTACTGCACAAATGGTAAAAGAATTGCGCGAAAAAACTGGCGCAGGTATGATGGACTGCAAAAAGGCACTTCAGGAAACAAATGGTGATATGGACCAGGCTATCGATTTCCTTCGTGAAAAAGGTATCGCTAAAGCTGCAAAAAAAGCTGACCGTATCGCTGCGGAAGGTACAACTTACATCCTTACAGAAGGAAATGAAGCAGTCATCCTAGAAGTAAACTCTGAAACAGACTTCGTAGCAAAGAACGAAGGCTTCCAGGTTCTTGTTAAGGAAATCGCTGAGCACCTTCTTAAGAATAAGCCAGCATCTGTAGAAGAAGCTAATGCTCAAACTATGGAAAATGGCGATTCAGTAGAAACTACTATCAACAATGCAATTGCTAAAATTGGTGAGAAACTGTCACTTCGCCGCTTTAAAGTTGTAACTAAAACTGATAACGATGCATTCGGTGCTTACCTTCACATGGGCGGACGCATTGGCGTACTTTCAGTTCTTGAAGGAACTACTGACGAAGCAGCTGCTAAAGACGTTTCTATGCACATCGCTGCATTGAACCCTAAATATGTATCACGTGACGAAGTATCTCAAGAAGAAGTTGAGCATGAGCGTCAAATCCTTACTCAACAAGCTCTTAACGAAGGCAAGCCGGAAAACATCGTTGCTAAAATGGTTGAAGGCCGCCTAAGCAAATATTTCGAAGATGTGTGTGTTCTTGACCAGGCATTCGTTAAAAACCCTGACCAAAAAGTACGCCAGTTTGTTGAATCAAAAGGCGGAACACTTCGTGAGTTCACTCGTTATGAAGTAGGCGAAGGCATCGAAAAGCGTGAAGATAACTTTGCTGAAGAAGTAATGAATCAGGTAAACAAGAAATAATCTTTCACTAGCCTATGTAATTGCAGGGAACACTCCAGTGTTCCCTGTTTTTGGACATAGCTTTAATTAGGCTTTTTCCGTGAGCATGCCTGCTTTCGGAAAGCCTTAAATTACATATGGAGGTACCCTATGACCAGCCCTAAATACAAAAGAGTTGTTTTAAAGTTAAGTGGAGAAGCATTAGCCGGAGAACAAGGATTTGGCATCAATCCGTCGGTAATCAAAAATGTTGCAGACCAGGTAAAGGAGATTGCTGAACTGGATGTGGAAGTCGCTGTAGTAGTAGGCGGAGGAAATATCTGGAGAGGCAAGATCGGCGAAGAAATGGGAATGGACAGAGCGACGGCAGACTATATGGGCATGCTTGCTACCGTCATGAATTCCCTGTCATTGCAGGACAGTCTGGAACAAGCGGGAATCGAGACAAGGGTTCAAACTTCCATCGAAATGCGTCAGGTTGCAGAACCGTATATCAGAAGAAGGGCAATCAGACATCTCGAGAAGAAACGCGTTGTTATATTTGCTGCCGGAACAGGGAATCCGTACTTCTCGACGGATACTACTGCTGCACTCCGGGCTGCAGAAATCGAAGCAGATGTAATCCTTATGGCGAAAAATAACGTCGATGGTGTATACTCTGCTGATCCGCGCGTTGATAAGAATGCGACTAAATACGAAGAACTTTCTTATTTGGATGTGTTGAAGGAAGGTCTTGCTGTCATGGATTCAACTGCGTCATCCCTATGTATGGACAATGATATCCCGTTAATTGTATTCTCAATTATGGAAAAGGGGAATATTAAACGCGCAGTAATGGGTGAAACAATCGGAACAATCGTGAGGGGGAAAAACTAATGCCAAAAGAAGCTATTGCTAATGTAAAAGAAAGAATGTCAAAAGCGATCCAAGCTTTTACACGCGAACTTGCCAGCATCCGTGCAGGGAGGGCAAATGCCTCTCTTTTAGACAGGATTCAGGTGGATTATTATGGTGCACCAACTCCGGTCAATCAGCTTGCGGGAATCTCTGTGCCGGAAGCACGTCTTCTGGTCATCCAGCCGTATGATAAGTCAATCCTTGGCGAAATTGAAAAGGCAATCCTAAAGTCTGATTTGGGGCTAAACCCAGCTAATGATGGATCCATCATCAGAATCGCGATTCCTCAGCTAACAGAAGAACGACGGAAAGAACTTGCGAAGCTCGTGAAAAAGGAAGCTGAAGAAGCAAAAATCGCTGTCCGCAACATCCGCCGTGATGGAAATGAAGATTTGAAGAAACTAGAGAAAAACGGAGAAATCACTGAAGATGACCTTCGTGGATACTCTGACGATATTCAAAAGCTTACTGATGAGCATATTGCCAAGATCGATCAGATTGCGAGAGACAAAGAAAAAGAAATCATGGAAGTTTAATTCCAGGTAATGATCATCGAAAACCCTCTGTTTTCCAGGGGGTTTTTTCTCTATACATATTAGCGGGAATGAAGAAAAGTGGAATTGGCACCAGCCAACTAAGTCAGGGTTTTGCTAGAGAGACTTTTGGGAAGTGGAATCAGCTTTCATTCTGATAAAACTGCAAATTTTCGTAAAGTACATAAAACAATGAGTTTACGTAAACGGCCTGAATGATAGAATATAATAATATCAGCCGTATTATTCTGTTTTACTTTTGAACAACATAGTCTGTTTATAAGGCTGCTATTGAAATGGAGCAGACAAAAACAAAATAATATCACGCATAGTCCATCCGTTTATAGAGATATCTTTATTCTTTTTTGGTATGATAGTGGCATATGGAAAAGAAAGAGAGAAGAAAAGGATTACTCTATGGCTTTTGGTGAGCAGTCCAGCTTCAGTGCCAAACCATTTCCGGTAAAAGTCAGCCGGAATGAATGTTTGGTGCTAAAGATAATCTTTTGGGGGAGCTGTCACAATGTTAAATAAAATGAATCCGTGGAAGAAGGAGCCAAGTCCATCCGGTTTCCGAGATCGTATACTTCAGATAAAAGAACATCAAGTACCATCTCATGTAGCCATTATCATGGATGGAAACGGACGCTGGGCCAAAAAACGCGCATTGCCCCGTGTAGCTGGCCACCACGAAGGGATGAAGGTTGTCCGCAAAATAACCAAACTGGCCAATGAGATTGGAGTCAAAACACTGACTGTATATGCTTTCTCTACAGAGAACTGGAAAAGGCCGAAAATGGAAGTTGATTTCCTTATGAAGCTGCCCGAAGAGTTCCTGGGTACCTTCCTTCCTGAATTGATTGAAGAAAATGTCCGTGTCGAAATGATTGGATATATGGATAAGCTTCCGGAGCATACAAGAAAAGCGGTCGGGAAAGCGATGGAGGATACAAAGGATAATACGGGCCTTGTTCTGAACTTTGCCCTTAATTACGGTAGCAGGGCAGAAATTTTAGATGGTGTGAAAAAAGTCATTGAAGATATAAAAAATGGCAAGATTTCAGAGGATGATTTAACCGAAGAAGCTTTTTCTTCATACTTGATGACAAAGGACATGAATGATCCCGATTTACTGATTAGGACAAGCGGAGAAATTCGTTTGAGCAATTTCATGCTTTGGCAGCTTGCCTATACAGAGTTCTGGTTCACAGACGTACTTTGGCCCGACTTTAACGAAGAACATTTAATTGATGCAATAGAAGCATTCCAGGGCCGTCAGCGGCGTTTTGGAGGAGTATAAAAAAGGTGTGAATAAGTAAATGAAGCAAAGAATCATTACAGCAGTCATAGCAGCAGCTATTTTCCTTCCAATCGTGATTTTCGGGGGCTGGCCATTCATCGCAATGGTATATTTAATAGCTTCCGTAGCCTTATATGAAGCGCTGAAAATGAAGCAGTTAAATCTTTTCTCAGTTCCGGGGATTCTATCCCTGGTCCTATTATGGATTTTCCTGATTCCCAGTCAGTACAGCGGCTTTCTAAATGAGATTGATTATACAAAATTGGAGCTTTTCTTCCTTGGAGTACTTTTGTTTTTGACTTATACTGTCATCACTAAAAATCGCTTCACTTTTGAAGATGTTGCCTTTTCGATTATGTCGACTCTTTATGTCGGACTTGGTTTTTATTTCTTCATTGAAACCCGTGAAGCAAGCCTGATTTATGTATTTTATTCGCTGTTCATCATTTGGGCGACCGATTCAGGAGCGTATTTTATCGGAAGGGCAATTGGCAAACATAAGCTTTGGCCAGAAATCAGCCCGAACAAGACGACAGAGGGCTTTTTTGGCGGTGTAGGATCCGCGCTTGTCGTTGCTCTGCTGTTCAGCATATTCGGTGATATGGATGTACCGGCCATCATCCTTTTGGCTGCGACTGCCTTCTTATCAGTTTTTGGACAAATAGGCGATCTTGTCGAGTCAGCACTGAAACGCCATTATAATGTAAAGGACTCAGGCAACATCCTTCCTGGACATGGCGGCATGCTAGACAGGTTTGACAGTCTGCTGTTCGTCTGGCCATTAATCCACTTAATCCATCTGTTGTGATTGATTTTCAATTCAAAAGCATGATCGTTCAGGATGTGGACCTTAACCCCGTTGAAGATATTAGGAGTGAAAGTATTGTGAAAAGAATCAGCTTGTTGGGTGCGACAGGATCGATTGGGATCCAGACACTTGAAGTCCTCAGGGAGCACCCTGAGGAATTCAAACTTGTTTCAATGTCTGCTGGCCGGAACATAGAGCTTTGCAGGAAAATCATCAATGAATTTCAGCCGGAACTGGTTTCGGTACAGGAGAAAGATGATGCTGACCGGTTAAAGCCAGAATTTCCATCGGTCAAAATAGTGCATGGGCTGGATGGTCTTGAAGAAACAGCGGTCTTTAACAAGGCTGATGTACTTGTTAACGCTGTTCTTGGCAGTGTAGGGTTAAAGCCGACACTCGAAGCAATTCGTTCAGGCAAAACCATCGCGATTGCGAATAAAGAAACACTTGTCACCGCCGGCCATATCGTCATGGAAGAAGCAAAACGCCATAAAGTGGCCATCCTTCCGGTCGACAGTGAACATTCCGCCATCTTTCAGGCTTTACAGGGAGAAAAAGAAAAGAATATTGAACGTCTAATTCTTACGGCCTCAGGAGGAAGCTTCAGGGACCGGACAAGGGAAGAACTGCATGGTGTGACAAAATCAGATGCTTTGAACCACCCAAACTGGTCGATGGGAGCAAAAATAACGATTGATTCCGCGACAATGATGAACAAAGGTCTAGAGGTCATCGAAGCACACTGGCTATTTTCTCTTCCTTATGACGATATTTCGGTTTTGCTCCACCGGGAGAGCATCATTCATTCGATGGTTGAATTCCATGATACCAGTATCATCGCCCAGCTTGGGACGCCAGATATGAAAGTGCCGATTCAGTATGCTCTTACATACCCAGACAGGCTGCCGCTTGTGTCAGGGAAGAGGCTGAACCTGGCCGAAATCGGAAGGCTTCATTTCAAGGATATGGATTTTGAACGATTCCGCTGTCTGAAATTTGCTTATGATGCCGGGCGGGCAGGAGGTACGATGCCTGCAGTGATGAATGCGGCAAATGAAGCCGCGGTTGCCGCCTTTTTAGAGGACAAAATCACTTTCCTCCAAATTGAAGACTTAATAGAGAAAGCAATGGAACACCATGGCATCATTGAAACTCCGGACCTCGAAACAATCCAAGAGGTTGACAGAGAGACAAGAAACTTTGTAAATTCGCTAGTATAAAGGTGAGTCTAACAAAGTGGATTCTTATCCTTAAAAAAGGTGGTTAGATAATTTGAATACAGTTATAGCCTTCATTGTTATTTTTGGCGCCCTCGTATTCTTCCATGAACTTGGGCATCTGATATTCGCCAAACGGGCTGGCATCCTTTGCCGGGAATTTGCGATTGGATTCGGTCCTAAAGTCTTCTCGCACAAGAAAAATGAAACGGTTTATACGATCCGTCTCCTCCCCATCGGCGGCTTTGTGAGAATGGCTGGCGAAGACCCTGAAATGATTGAAATCAAGCCAGGGCACAGAGTGGGTTTGCTTTTTAATAAGAATGATGAAGTTCAAAAAATCATCCTTACGAACAAGGAAAAGTATCCTGATGCAAGAGTCATCGAAGTTGAAAAAGCGGATATTGAACACGAGCTTTTTATTAACGGTTATGAGGAAGGGGAGGACGACAGCCTGCTGAAATCCTTTCCTGTCAGTAAAACAGCGGTACTTGTCGAGAACGGGGTAGAAACACAGATTGCGCCATTTGACAGGCAGTTCGCTTCTAAAACACTTGGCCAAAGAACAATGGCAATCTTCGCAGGACCGATGATGAATTTTATCCTGGCAATGGTGATTTTCATTATCCTTGCTTTGTTCCAGGGGATTCCATCGAATGAACCGGTACTGGGCAAGCTAACTCCTGATGGCAGTGCCCTTAAGGCGGGTCTTCAGGAAGGGGATGTAGTCAACAGCATTGAAGGCTCAGAAGTTTCAAGCTGGCAGGATGTTGTGGAAATCATCCGCAAAAACCCTGGAAGTGAGCTTGATTTCTCGATTAACCGGGAAGGACAGAGCATGGATGTGACGGTTACGCCTGAAGTGAAAGACGTAGAAGGTGAAAAAATCGGTTTGATTGGTGTTTATAGCCCTGTTGAAAAATCACCATTAAAATCGATCTCATACGGAGTCAAAGAAACGTATTTCTGGACAACGGAAATTTTCTCCATGCTGGGGAAACTTCTGACTGGCCAATTTTCGATTGACGCCTTGTCGGGCCCGGTAGGAATCTATGTGTCCACTGATACTGTGGCCAAGTCAGGGATTTTCTATTTAATGAAATGGGCTGGGATCCTGAGCATTAACCTTGGGATCATGAACTTGCTTCCATTCCCAGCTTTGGATGGCGGCAGGCTGACCTTTTTTGCAGTTGAAGCGCTTAGAGGAAAACCAATCGACAAGCAAAAAGAAGGAATGGTCCACTTCATTGGATTCGCGTTATTGATGCTTCTGATGCTAGTTGTCACATGGAACGATATTCAAAGGTTTTTCCTGTAAAAAACAGAAGGATAGAAATGGACTTCCTGCCTGGGATTCATCGGGCAGGAAGATTTTTTCAAAAGATATGAAATTATCATAATGAGGTGTTAATCAATGAAGCAAA
The DNA here is from genome assembly GCF_007678455.1 of Cytobacillus oceanisediminis 2691. Taxonomy (GTDB): domain Bacteria; phylum Bacillota; class Bacilli; order Bacillales; family Cytobacillaceae; genus Mesobacillus; species Mesobacillus oceanisediminis_A. The sequence goes on from NZ_VEEP01000001.1 coordinate 657,099, forward strand.
GTATGTCGCTTATTCCTACTTTAAGAGAAGTACCAGCTGACGCAGATGTAAAAAGCCATCAGCTTTTGCTAAGAGCCGGCTTCATCCGTCAAAATGCTAGCGGTATCTATACATACATGCCTTTAGGACGAAAGGTCCTGCAAAAAGTAGAGGCAATCATCAGGGAAGAAATGAATCATGCCGGTGCGGCAGAGTTATTCATGCCTGCACTTCAGCAAGCGGAACTCTGGCAGGAATCCGGCCGCTGGTATTCTTATGGACCAGAGCTAATGAGACTGAAGGACAGGAATGATCGTGAGTTTGCCCTCGGTGCGACTCATGAAGAGGTCATCACCAGCATTGTGCGTGATGAAGTAAAGTCTTATAAGCGCCTGCCGCTGACACTTTACCAGATCCAAACGAAATTCCGCGATGAAAAGCGCCCAAGATTCGGACTCCTTCGCGGCCGCGAATTCATCATGAAGGATGCGTATTCTTTCCATGCCACCCAGGAGAGTCTGGATGAGGTATATGAACGCATTTTCCAGGCGTATTCCAATGTGTTCCGGAGGTGTGGGTTGAATTTCCGTGCGGTCATTGCTGATTCGGGAGCAATGGGAGGAAAGGACACACACGAGTTCATGGTTCTTTCAGATATTGGAGAGGATACCATTGCCTACTCTGATACGTCTGATTTTGCTGCAAACATTGAAATGGCTCCAGTCACTGCAGTGTACGAAAAGAGCGGCGAACCGGCTAAGGAACTGGAAAAAGTCCACACAGAAAGCAAGAAGACAATCGAAGAAGTTTCAAGCTTCCTGAATGTCGAAGAAAAAGACTGCATCAAGTCACTTCTGTTCAAAGTAGATGATCGCTTTGTACTTGTTTTAGTACGTGGCGACCATGAAGTGAACGATATCAAGCTTAAAAATTATTATGGAGCTGCTATCGTTGAATTAGCAGATACCAATACAACTAAAGAAGTACTTGGCTGCTCTGTTGGCTCCCTGGGACCAATCGGAGTGGATGGCGTAGAGGTGCTTGCAGACCATGCTGTTGAAGCAATTGTCAACGGTGTCTGCGGTGCCAATGAAGAAGATTACCATTATACAAATGTAAACCCTGAACGTGATTTCAAGGTTACAGCCTACACTGATCTTCGTTTTATTAAAGAAGGAGATCCATCACCTGATGGGCAGGGGACGATCGTTTTTGCAAAAGGAATCGAAGTAGGACATGTATTCAAGCTTGGCACAAGGTATAGTGAATCAATGAATGCTGAAATCCTTGATGAAAATGGAAGGTCCAAGCCGATGATCATGGGTTGCTATGGTATCGGGGTATCCCGTACAATGGCAGCAGTTGCAGAACAATTCAATGATGAGAACGGACTAGTATGGCCAACGAATATTTCTCCATTCGATGTCCATCTCATTGCTGTGAACATGAAAGACAGTGCCCAGGCAGACCTGGCTGAAGAACTGTATTCCAGCCTGCAGCAAGCTGGAATGGAAATCCTGCTGGACGACCGACAGGAACGCCCAGGAGTGAAGTTCGCTGATTCGGACCTCATTGGTTTGCCTGTAAGAGTCACCGTCGGCAAGAAAGCCAGTGAAGGAATCGTCGAAGTGAAAATCCGTAAAAATGGAGAAATGCAGGAAGTACACAAAGATGACCTGGCGGATACGCTGAAAAACATTTTGAAAGAACTATAATCAGAAGGCGGATCCTTTTCAGGGTCCGCTTTTTTCATTACACGCAGATAATTATATTTTTATTGTGATTGGAGTGGAAGGCGGTAGACTCCTCCGAAAATGCTAACGCATTTTCATCGTGAGTGGGCAGGTTCAGGAACCTTCTCAATGTCCTGTGGGATCAGCTTGACAGGTGAGACCCCGCAGACGCCAACGGCGGCGAGGAGGCTCACCGCCAGCCCCAAGAAAGAATTGCTTATGAAAAAGACAGCAGATAGTCTTTTTCATATTCTTCCACCGGAAAGCGAAGCGCCTGAAACGGAAATCAACAGCCCACTTCCCAACTCGAATAAGTGGAAAAAGGTTAATTTTGTCTTGATTTTAACCACTCGAGATTAGTTGTCAGGAATGTATTGATTAATCGAAATGGAAATATCAAACACAGGTAACGGCACAACCATTTTATGTTATAATAACCTTTGCTATTAAACACTTAATATAAAACTAGAACAGTTTCCAACGGGCCATTTTGCCCGATAGATAGAATTCAAGCTTTTCAGATGGGAGAGAAATAAACATGAGTGATCTTTCGTCAGGGAAAAAAGAAAGGTTTCAGCTCCTGCTGCAGCAGCTGCAGCTTACAGAAGATGCCATTGTCACCTATTTTCAAAATGCTGAAATTGACAGGGTCATAATTGAAAAGCAGGCAAGGAAATGGCATTTCTTTTTCCAGTTTGAAAGAATCATTCCTTGTCAGCTTTTTAGCAGCTTCGCAGAAAAACTCGAACAGACTTTTTCACATATTGCAAAAATATCCTACTCGGTGAAAGTGCTGGAGCAAGCAATCAGCGAACAGCAAATCCTTGATTACTGGAAGATGTGCATCAAGGAAATCGATGGTATAGCACCTCCGTTGTTGAAACTTCTGAATGAACAGGTACCGAAAGTACAGGGGACAAAAATCATTCTAACAGCCAGGAATGAAGCAGAGGGACTTGCTCTTAAAAGGAAATACGGAGTCATTATTGCTGAGATCTACCAGGGTTTCGGTTTTCCGCCATTGTCGATCGATACTGTCGTCAGTGAAGAGAGTACTTCTGATGAATATGAAAAGTTCATCAAGGCAAAGGAGAAGGAAGACCAGGAACGCGGATTGATGGCGATGATTGAAATGCAGAAGAAGGAAGCAGAAAAAGCTCAGGGTGATGGACCAGCTCAGGATGGGCCAGTAACCATCGGCCTGACAATCAAAGATGATGCTGATTTCCGCAAGCTTGAAGACATCGTTGATGAAGAGCGCCGCGTAGCCGTGGAGGGATATGTTTTCTTTGCTGAGACAAAAGAGCTTCGCAGCGGCAGGACGCTTCTGACTTTCAAGATTACCGATTACACCAGCTCCATCATGGTAAAAATGTTCTCTCGAGATAAGGAAGACGCTGCTATTTACCAGCGCATATCAAAAGGAATGTGGCTAAAGGTAAGAGGAAGCATCCAGAACGACACCTTTGTTCGCGATCTAGTCATGATTGGAAATGACGTGAATGAAATCAAACCTAAAGGAAGAATCGATTCTGCGCCAGAAGGCGAAAAAAGAGTCGAGCTTCACCTTCACAGTCCAATGAGCCAGATGGATGCTGTGACTCCTGTAAGCGCACTGGTCGCCCAGGCAGCAAAGTGGGGACACAAGGCTGTTGCGATTACAGACCATGCAGTCGTCCAGTCTTACCCGGAGGCATATGGTGCCGGGAAGAAAAATGATATCAAAATTCTTTATGGTGTAGAAATCAACCTCGTGGATGATGGGGTGCCGATTGCCTATAATGACGCTCATCGAGTCCTTGCTGATGATACGTATGTTGTTTTTGACGTCGAAACAACTGGTCTGTCAGCTGTATATGATACGATCATTGAACTTGCCGCTGTCAAAATACGCGGCGGTGAAATCATTGACCGGTTCGAATCGTTCGCAAACCCGCACCATCGGTTGTCGGCCACGACAATTAACCTGACCGGCATTACGGATGATATGGTCCGAAATGCACCAGAGATAAGTGAAGTCCTGCAAAAGTTCCATGATTGGACAGCAGACAGTGTTCTTGTTGCCCACAACGCATCATTCGATATGGGCTTCCTGAATGTCGGCTATAAAAAGATTGGGATAGGAAAAGCTCCAAATCCGGTAATCGATACACTGGAATTAGGCCGCTTCCTGTACCCTGATATGAAGAACCACAGATTGAATACCCTTGCGAAAAAGTTCGATATTGAATTGACACAGCATCACCGTGCCATTTATGATGCCGAAGCGACTGGGTACCTATTGTTGAAAATGCTGAAGGATGCCGCTGAAAAGGGACTGGAATACCATGACCAGCTTAATGATAATATGGGGCAAGGGAAAGCTTTCCAGAGAGCGCGTCCATATCACGCTACTTTGATGGCTAAAAATGAAGTCGGTTTGAAAAACATCTTTAAGCTTGTTTCGATTTCTCATATTGATTACTTTTACAGAGTGCCAAGAATTCCGCGTTCTTTGCTGAATAAGCATCGCGAAGGGATCCTGATTGGTTCCGGATGCGACAAAGGGGAAGTTTTTGAAGGCATGATGCAAAAAGGACCAGAAGAGGTCGAAGAGGCAGCGCAGTTCTATGACTATCTTGAAGTCCACCCAAAAGCGGTTTATGCCCACTTGCTTGAGCTGGAATTAGTCCGGGATCAGAAAGCGCTTGAGGATATCATTAACAATATCGTCAAGCTTGGAGAGAAGCTGGACTTGCCAGTGGTGGCTACAGGAAATGTACACTATTTGAATGAGAATGATAAGATATACCGCAAAATCCTGGTCAATTCCCAGGGTGGTGCCAATCCGCTGAACCGCCATGAGCTTCCTGACGTGCATTTCAGGACCACAAATGAAATGCTAGACGCCTTTAAGTTTCTGGGAGAGGAAAAAGCGAAAGAAATTGTCGTTGAAAATTCGAATAAGATTGCTGACATGATCGATGCCATCAAACCAATCAAAGACGATCTTTACACGCCGAAAATTGAAGGCGCCGATGAAGAAATGCGCAGCATGAGTTATGGGATGGCCCGAAGCATCTATGGGGACGACCTTCCAGAAATCGTAGAGGCGCGCCTTGAAAAAGAACTGAAGAGTATCATAGATAATGGATTTGCTGTTATCTATCTGATTTCTCACAAACTAGTTAAAAAGTCACTGGATGACGGCTATCTTGTAGGTTCGCGTGGATCGGTCGGATCTTCCTTCGTTGCAACGATGACGGAAATCACCGAGGTCAATCCGCTTCCTCCGCACTATGTATGCCCTAAGTGCAAAAAATCAGAGTTCTTCAATGATGGGTCCGTCGGTTCAGGTTTTGACCTTCCTGACAAAGATTGTCCTGATTGCGGAATTAAATATAAAAAAGACGGCCATGATATTCCGTTTGAAACTTTCCTCGGATTTAAAGGAGACAAGGTTCCCGATATCGACTTGAACTTCTCAGGTGAATACCAGCCGCGCGCCCATAACTACACAAAGGTATTGTTCGGTGAAGATTATGTTTATCGTGCCGGAACAATCGGTACCGTTGCCGATAAAACCGCTTATGGTTATGTAAAAGGCTATCAGGGTGACAATAACCTTAATCTGAGAGGGGCAGAAATTGACCGCCTTGCATCTGGCTGTACGGGTGTCAAACGTACAACCGGACAGCACCCTGGCGGCATCATCGTAGTGCCGGATTACATGGATATTTTTGATTTTTCGCCGATCCAGTTTCCGGCAGACAGCAGCACTTCCGAATGGAAAACAACCCACTTTGATTTCCATTCGATTCACGATAACTTGTTAAAGCTGGATATTCTCGGTCACGATGATCCGACGGTAATCAGGATGCTGCAGGATTTAAGCGGGATCGATCCCAAGACAATCCCGACTGATGACCCTGAAGTGATGAAGATTTTCAGCGGCACAGAGTCATTGGGAGTGACAGAGGAACAAATCATGTCCAAGACTGGGTCATTGGGAATACCGGAATTCGGTACACGATTTGTACGCCAGATGCTTGAAGACACGAAGCCAACGACATTCTCTGAGCTTGTCCAGATTTCAGGACTTTCACATGGAACGGACGTTTGGCTCGGCAATGCCCAGGAATTGATCCATAACAATATTTGTAACCTTAGTGAGGTAATCGGCTGCCGTGATGATATCATGGTATACCTGATCTATCAGGGACTTGAGCCGGCATTCGCGTTTAAAATCATGGAATCCGTCCGTAAAGGTAAAGGCCTGACAGATGAAATGGAAGAGGAAATGCGGAAAAATAAGGTTCCTGAATGGTATATTGATTCTTGTAAAAAAATCAAGTACATGTTCCCTAAAGCTCACGCGGCTGCCTACGTTTTGATGGCTGTAAGGATCGCGTATTTCAAAGTGCACCATCCGCTCATGTACTATGCAGCATACTTCACGGTCAGGGCAGATGATTTCGATGTAGACGCTATGGTCCGTGGATCTGAAAGTATCCGTGCCGTCATCGAGGAAATCAACGTTAAGGGGCTTGATGCTTCCACAAAAGAGAAGAACTTGATGACCGTCATGGAACTAGCACTTGAAATGTGCGAGCGAGGTTTTGGATTCGCAAAAGTAGATTTGTACAAATCGAGTGCGACAGAATTCATCATTGAAGGCGATAAATTGATTCCGCCATTCAATGCGATTCCAGGACTTGGTACAAACGCTGCAATCAATATCGTCAATGCGCGTGAACAGGGAGAGTTCCTTTCTAAAGAAGACCTCCAGCAACGGGGGAAAATTTCAAAAACAATCCTGGAATATCTCGACAATCATGGCTGCCTGGAAGGAATGCCCGACCAGAACCAATTGTCATTATTCTAAAGCTGACTTACTAGTAATGAATAAAATAGACTCCGTTTCCGGGGTCTATTTTTGTTAGACAATAAACATGGCTAACTGCATGAAATCAACGTTGAGACACCCTTTATTTGCAATAAATATCTGGTTATGTTATATTTTTATTGGAAATACTAAGGATAACTCTGGCAGAGGAGAGTGGGGCAACCCGCTCTTTCTTGTTTGTTAAGCACTTTTTCGTGGGATGATAACCAAAAAAGTATGAAGTCATGTTATGTCAAAGGAGGGATTTTATGAGCAAGGTTACAGAAACAGTGGAAGAGCTAGTAACTCCCATCTTAAATGAAAATAACTTGGAATTAGTAGACATTGAATACGTCAAAGAGGGAAAGAACTGGTTCCTGCGCGTATACATTGATAAGGACAACGGTATTGATATTGAGGAATGCGGCATCGTCAGTGAGCGCCTTAGCGAGAAGCTTGATGCCATTGATCCAATCCCGCATAACTACTTTTTGGAAGTTTCCTCACCAGGTGCAGAACGCCCTTTGAAAAAGGAAAAGGATTATCAAAAAGCCATCGGCAAAAATGTCTTTATAAAGACGTATGAACCAATAGATGGGGAAAAGGCATTTGAGGGGATCTTGACCGATTATAATGGTGAGACCGTAACTGTGGAAATGAAGATTAAAACCCGAAAGAAAACAGTTCAAATACCTTTTGATAAGATTGCCGGCGCAAGGCTTGCAGTCACTTTTTCATAATCTGTCCAGAAATATCTTCAGTTAATTAATTTAAAGGCCAATTTGGGATTATTCTGGTTACATAGTTTCTGAAAAAAGCCTTAAAAAGATGGGTAGTTAAAAAAGGGGGATTTATATCTCATGAGCAGCGAATTGTTGGATGCTCTTACAATTCTTGAAAAAGAAAAAGGGATTTCCAGGGACGTTTTAATTGACGCAATTGAAGCAGCACTTATTTCTGCGTACCGACGCAACTTTAATCAAGCCCAAAACGTTCGGATCGACTTGAATTTGGGAAATGGTTCAATGCGTGTTTTTGCCAGAAAGGAAGTCGTTGATGAAGTCTTCGATCCGCGCCTGGAGATTTCACTGGAAGAGGCACAAAAAATCAATCCTAACTATGTGGTAGAAGATGTTGTCGAACTCGAGGTCACACCGAAGGACTTCGGCAGGATTGCTGCACAGACTGCCAAACAAGTTGTCACACAGCGTGTCCGTGAAGCTGAAAGAGGTATCATCTATTCAGAATTCATCGATCGTGAAGAGGATATCATGACAGGCATTGTCCAGCGTCAGGATCCAAAGTTCATCTATGTGAGCCTGGGTAAGATCGAGGCGATCCTGCCAGCGAATGAGCAGATGCCAAACGAACATTACAAGCCTCATGACCGCATCAAAGTTTTTATCACCAAGGTTGAAAAAACCACTAAAGGTCCACAAATTTTCGTTTCCAGAACCCACCCGGGGCTGTTAAAGAGACTTTTCGAAATTGAAGTACCTGAAATCTATGACGGCACTGTTGAAATTAAGTCAGTTGCACGTGAAGCAGGAGACCGTTCAAAGATCTCTGTCCATTCTGATAATTCAGAGGTTGACCCAGTTGGTTCATGTGTCGGTCCACGCGGAAATCGTGTTCAGGCTGTCGTCAATGAGCTTAAGGGCGAAAAAATCGATATCGTCAAATGGTCTGAGGATCCAGTTGTATTTGTTGCAAATGCATTGAGCCCTTCTAAAGTACTTGATGTCATTGTCAATGAAGAGGAAAAAGCAACAACGGTAATCGTTCCTGATTATCAGCTATCACTGGCGATTGGAAAACGCGGACAAAACGCGCGACTTGCCGCTAAGCTGACTGGATGGAAAATTGACATCAAGGCGGAAACTGAGGCGAGGGAGTCCGGGATTTATCCACGTGACAATGAGCCATTATTATCTGCTGATGATGATTATGAAGATGAAGACATCGATTAATGTGAGGTGAATGATCGTGAACAGCCGTAAAAAAGTTCCTATGCGAAAATGTGTCGCAACCGGTGAAATGAGACCGAAAAAAGAACTAGTTCGCATCGTTCGCTCTAAAGAAGGAGAAGTATCCGTTGACCTGACGGGGAAGAAATCAGGCCGTGGAGCTTATCTTTCAAAAGAAAAAGAAGCAGTGGAATTAGCAAGGAAACGAAATATATTGTCCAAGCAGCTTGAGACACAAGTGGACGATGCAATATATGATGAGCTAAATGAACTCATCGAAAAGGAGAGCAGACGATCCTGATGAACTCTAATCAATGGATGTCACTGCTTGGTTTAGCCAATCGAGCGCGGAAAATTATTTCAGGGGAAGAGCTTTCCGTCAAAGAAATCAGAAGCGGAAAAGCGAAACTCATTTTGCTTTCAGCGGATGCATCCGCAAATACTACAAAAAAGATTACCGACAAGTGTAAATCCTATAACGTTCCCTGCAAGATGGTTCCGGACAGGTTCCAGCTTGGCCAGGCGATTGGAAAGGATGCACGTGTTGTAGTAGCCCTGTTGGACGAGGGTTTTGCAAAAAAACTGTTGACGTTGCTCGATTAATTCTAGCGGGGGTGAAAATATGAGTAAAACACGCGTTTATGAATATGCAAAGAAGCATAATTTATCGAGTAAAGACGTGATTATAAAATTAAAAGAAATGGACATTGAGGTTTCCAACCATATGACTGCAATGGAAGAGGAAACTGTCAAGAAGCTTGATGCGATCTACCAAAAGAAGGATGGTAATCAGCCAGCAAAGAAGCCGCAGCAAAACCAGCCAAAGGCTTCACAGGGCGACAATCAGGGCCAGAACCGCAACCAGGGACAACAAAAGCCAAACCAAGGCCAGAACCGCAATCAGGCCCAAAATCAACAAAGAAACAATAATGGACAGCAAAAACCGCAGCTTAAGACGACTGCCAGCGCGTTTTCTGATGATGAGCGCCGTGCGACAACACCTGAAAAGGTAAAAACATCAGCAGCAGCTAAAAAGCCTGGTAATTCCCAGCCGTTCAACAAAAACAATAAGAACAAACAAAACAACAACAACAACAGGAACAGAAACCAGCAGAACCAAAATAAAGGCAGACAGAACCAGCAGCAGGTGCAACAACAGCCGAAGAAGGTAAAAGAGCTTCCAGCAAAGATTACTTTCAGTGAATCCCTCACAGTAGCTGAACTGGCCAAGAAGCTGAACCGTGAGCCTTCAGAAATCATCAAGAAGCTCTTCATGCTGGGTGTCATGGCAACAATCAACCAGGATCTTGATAAAGACGCGATCGAATTGATTGCAACTGACTATGGTGTTGAAGTAGAAGAGGAAATCAAGATCGATTCAACAGACCTTGAAGTATACTTCACTGAAGATGAGTCTGCAACACTAGTTGAGAGACCTTCAGTCGTTACGATCATGGGCCACGTTGACCATGGTAAAACAACGCTGCTAGACTCTATCCGTAATACTAAGGTGACTGCTGGCGAAGCTGGCGGAATCACTCAGCATATCGGTGCTTACCAGGTCGAAGATAATGGCAAGAAAATCACATTCCTTGACACACCAGGTCACGCGGCCTTCACAACCATGCGTGCCCGCGGTGCGAAAATTACGGATATCACGATTCTCGTTGTTGCTGCTGATGACGGTGTAAAGCCACAGACAGTGGAAGCATTGAACCATGCAAAAGCGGCTGAAGTACCAATTATCGTTGCCGTGAACAAGATGGATAAACCAGCTGCAAATCCTGATCGTGTAATGCAGGAATTGACAGAGTATGGCCTTGTACCTGAAGCATGGGGCGGGGATACAATCTTTGTACCAATCTCGGCATTGACAGGTGAAGGGATCGACAGCTTACTTGAAATGATCCTTCTTGTAGGTGAAGTGGAAGAATACAAAGCAAATCCAAATAGAAATGCAATTGGTACTGTAATTGAAGCTCAGCTCGACAAAGGGCGCGGCTCTGTGGCGACATTGCTTGTCCAGAATGGTACTTTGAAAATCGGGGATCCGATCGTTGTTGGAAACACATTCGGACGTGTGCGTGCTATGGTGAACGACTTAGGACGTCGCGTTAAAGAAGCTGGCCCGTCTACTCCTGTTGAAATTACAGGTTTGAATGATGTACCACAGGCGGGTGACCGCTTCGTTGTGTTCGAAGATGAAAAAACTGCACGCCAAATTGGCGAAACACGTTCACAGCAGGCATTGCAGGCACAGCGCAGCGAAAAAACACGCGTAAGTCTCGATACATTGTTTGAACATATGAAACAAGGGGAAATGAAAGACCTAAATCTAATTATTAAAGCCGACGTTCAAGGTTCAGTTGAAGCACTTGCTGCAGCATTGCAAAAACTGGAGGTTGAAGGTGTAAATGTAAGAATCATTCACACTGGTGTTGGTGCGATCAATGAGTCTGACATCACCCTTGCAGCAGCTTCAAATGGTATCGTCATCGGTTTCAACGTCCGTCCGGACAATAACGCAAAACGTGCCGCAGATTCTGAAAGTGTCGATATCCGACTTCACCGCATTATCTATAAGGTAATCGAAGAGATCGAATCAGCGATGAAGGGCATGCTTGATCCTGTTTATGCTGAAAAGGTCATTGGCCAGGCTGAAGTCCGCCAGACTTTCAAAGTATCAAAAATCGGAACAATTGCTGGCTCATATGTCACTGATGGTAAGATCACGCGTGACAGCGGCGTTCGTCTGATCCGTGACGGAGTCGTCATTTTTGAAGGGGAAGTCGATGCGCTGAAACGTTTCAAAGATGATGCCAAGGAAGTAGCGCAGGGTTATGAGTGCGGTATTACCATTAAAAACTTCAATGACGTCAAGGAAGGCGATGTAATTGAAGCATATATCATGGAAGAAGTGGAACGTTAATGGTAGTAGGCTTAGCAGCCTGTGAATGCATCATCTATGATGCTCATTCTCTAAAAGAAAAGAGAGCTGTACTGCAGCGGATTATCACAAGGCTGAAGCAAAAGTTCAATGTCTCAGTTTCTGAAGTGGACCACCACGATGTCTGGCAGCGGACAACGATAGCGGTTGCTGCTGTCTCTGCATCAAAGGTGGCTACAGAGAGAGAGCTTCATAATGCCTTGAAAATGATTGATTCTTTTCCTGAGATCGAACGTACCATCACCAATATAGAATGGCTTTGATTAAAGAGGTGATTGAAAATGGGTCATAGAGTAAATCGTGTTGGCGAACAAATGAAAAAAGAATTGGGCGACATCATCAGCCGTAAAATCAAGGATCCGCGAGTCGGTTTCGTGACCGTGACGGATGTCCAGGTTACCGGAGACCTACAGCAGGCGAAGGTGTACATCTCTGTTTTAGGCGACGAACAACAGAGAGAAGATACACTAAAAGGGTTGGCAAAAGCCAAAGGGTTCATCAGGACAGAAATTGGCCAGCGAATCCGACTGAGAAAGACGCCTGAACTGATCTTTGAGTTTGATGAAACAATGGCATACGGAAATCGCATCAATTCACTGATCCATGAGCTGCAAAGAGAAAAACAGCCTGGAGAAGAAGAGCAAGATAAAGATACTGACTAAAAGGTTAATTTAGTCAGGAAACTTAACCGATAAAAATGGATAGACAAAACGTCTATCCATTTTTTTCGAGATTTTTTATTTTTAATACATAAAGACTTAAGGAGGAAGGGATATGGAAGGGATTCTGCCTCTTTTTAAACCAGCTGGAATGACTTCACATGATTGTGTGTTTAAACTAAGAAAGCTGTTAAGGACGAAGAAGGTGGGCCATACAGGGACTCTGGACCCTGATGTAACCGGGGTACTGCCAATCTGTGTCGGCAAGGCAACGAAAATAGCAGAATACATTACAGATGCAGGAAAAGCCTATGAGGGTGAAGTAACCCTTGGATTCACCACAACGACCGAAGATGCTTCAGGAGAAAAGGTTGATGAAAAATCAGTGGACCGGACACTGACAAAAAAGGAAATAGAAAGTGTCCTTCATTCACTTGTGGGTGAAATTGAGCAAACTCCACCGATGTATTCGGCGGTAAAAGTGAACGGAAAGAAACTTTATGAATATGCAAGGCAAGGAATCGAAGTCGAACGCCCAACCAGGAAGGTGACGATCTATAGCATAGAACTGCTCGATGATCGAGATTCTTATGCTGGCGAGCTGGTCAGCTTTAAGTTCAGGGTATCTTGCAGCAAAGGTACATATATTCGGACCTTAGCGGTTACGATTGGTGAAAAATTAGGATATCCGGCACATATGTCTTCGCTTGTCAGGATTCAGTCGGCCTCCTTTTCCCTGGAAGATTGCTTTACATTCGCGCAGCTTGAAGAAATGGCGGAGGAATCCAGGCTCGAAACAGCTCTATACCCTTTGGAAACTGGTATTTCTTATTTGCCGAAATATCGCATTAATGATAAAGTAGCAGAGAAAGTGAAAAATGGGGCATTGCTTCAAATTCCAAAGGATCTTGAAGGGGTTGAAGGCCCTATTGTAGCAGAAACAGAAGACGGAAAAGCGCTCGCTATCTACAGGGCACACCCAACCAAACACGGGATGATGAAACCTGACAAAGTATTGAGAAATGAGCAATAAAAAGTATTGCCACATTAGGATACGTAATCAGCAATCAATAAGAAAGTCCTGATTAAAAGAGCAGCTGGGTCAGAAAAGGTGAGTTAAATCGTGGAATTGATTAAGCTAAACCATCCTCATGGGTATAAAATAGAAGATTTTCCGGCAATGGCCATCGCATTAGGCTATTTTGACGGAGTTCACCTGGGCCACCAACAGGTGATCAGAGAAGCGAAAAAAGTGGCCGAAGCCAAGAGAATCAAGAGTGCAGTTATGACATTTGATCCCCACCCTTCAGTCGTGCTGGGAAAAAGCATCCAACACATAGAATATATCACGCCATTGGAAGAAAAGGCCCGATTGATTGAAGCAATGGGAGTAGATTATTTATTCGTGATCACCTTCTCGACCGAATTCTCAGGTCTATTGCCCCAGGAGTTCGTCGATCAATATATCATTGGACTGAATGTCCGTCACGTCGTGGCTGGCTTTGATTACTCCTATGGCAAGATGGGCAAGGGGAATATGGAAACAATCCAGTTCCATTCAAGGTCAAAATTTGATTTCACAATAGTATCCAAACTTTCCACTCCAGAAGATGAAAAGGTAAGCTCTACCTTGATCCGCGGATTCTTAAGAGATGGAAAAGTAGATGAAATGCCACATTTGCTAGGAAGATACTTTACAACAAAGGGAATCGTGATTAATGGTGAGCGGCGAGGACGCACAATCGGGTTTCCGACTGCGAACGTGCTGATGGATGAAGAATACATCCTCCCGCCAACAGGTGTTTATGCCGTGAAAATCAAGGTTGACGGCAAATGGCATGAAGGGGTCTGCAATGTCGGCTATAAACCAACCTTCCATCTGGAGAAAAAAGCAAAACCATCGATAGAAGTCCATATCTTTAACTTCAACAAAGAAATTTACGGGGAATCGGCCATTATTGAGTGGCACCTCCGACTGAGAAGTGAACGTAAATTCGAGGGGATTAAGCAGCTTGTTGCCCAAATCGAAAAAGATAAACAGGAAGCAATCCTTCACTTTGAAAAAAACAAGGGTTAGACTTGCTTTTTGTCGTAAAAAGATGTATTCTTATTAACGTATCAAAAAGGAACCTTTGCTTGGCAAGTCGAGTCACCGACGCTTGCTCGGTAACAGGGGATTATAAAATTGGAGGTGAACATGGATGGCAATCTCAAAAGCACGTAAAAATGAACTGATCAATGAATTCAAAGTTCACGAAAGTGACACTGGATCTCCAGAAGTTCAAATCGCTGTCCTTACTGCAGAAATCAACACATTGAACGATCACTTACGCGTTCACAAAAAGGACCATCACTCACGTCGCGGTCTTTTAAAGATGGTAGGTAAGCGTCGTAACCTTTTGACTTACCTTCGTAACAAGGATGTTGCTCGTTACCGCGAGTTAATCAACAAGCTTGGTCTACGTAGATAGTCTGTAAAAGCGGGATTTATCCCGCTTTTTTATTAGGCAATTTTTTGTCCTTTACATAACCTTTGATTGATATGAAGTGCTCGTTTTTTGGAGATAATATAACATAAAAGACATTTTAACGTAACTCCCTTGAAAAGTACCTGTTGATGGACTAGCTTTTATCTAAAGCTGGATAGGGAGGTTTATGGGTTTTATCATTGTTTATTAAGGTATATTGGTTATATGACAAACATGTTTAAATAAATACCCGGGCACAGCCAGGGTGTATTTAGTGGTAGAGAGGGGCTAAAAAGCATGGTACAAGAAAAACAAAGTTTTTCCTTTGACTGGGCAGGACGCAAGCTGACAGTCGAAATCGGACAGCTTGCAAAGCAGGCAAGTGGTGCAGTCCTTGTCCGTTATGGAGATACAGCTGTATTAAGTACAGCTACTGCGTCAAAAGAACCGAAGAATCTGGACTTCTTCCCTTTGACTGTTAACTATGAAGAGAGACTATATGCTGTCGGGAAAATCCCTGGCGGTTTCATTAAGCGAGAAGGCCGCCCTAGTGAGAAAGCGATCCTTGCAAGCCGTTTAATCGACCGACCAATCCGCCCGCTATTTCCGGATGGATTCCGAAATGATGTTCAGGTAATCAGCATTGTCATGAGTGTTGACCAAGACTGTTCATCAGAAATGGCTGCTATGTTTGGGTCATCTTTGGCACTTTCAGTTTCTGATATTCCATTTGGAGGACCAATCGCTGGTGTTACTGTGGGAAGGATCGATGGTAAATTTGTGATTAATCCATCAGTTGAAGAAACCGAGAAAAGTGATATGCACCTCGTAGTGGCTGGTACAATGGATGCAATCAACATGGTTGAAGCAGGTGCTGAAGAGGTACCTGAAGAAGTGATGCTTGAAGCAATCATGTTCGGACATGATGAAATCAAGCGCTTGATTGCGTTCCAACAGGAAATCGTCGCACAGGTTGGTAAAGAAAAAAGAGAAATAAAACTTTTTGAATTGGATAAAGAGCTTGAAGCTGAAGTCCGCGGAATCTGTGAGCAAGACATGGTTGCTGCTATCCAGGTCCAGGAGAAGCATGCACGTGAAGACGCGATCAAAGAAGTGAAAAATGCTGTTGTCGCCCGCTATGAAGAGCAGGAAGCGGATGACGACAAGCTGAAGCAGGTCAAACAAATCCTTGATAAAATTGTAAAAGGTGAAGTTCGCCGCCTGATCACAGAGGAAAAAGTCCGTCCAGATGGACGTGGCGTCGATGAAATTCGCCCGCTTTCTTCTGAGGTAGGCATGCTTCCTAGAACCCACGGTTCCGGATTATTCACAAGGGGCCAAACTCAGGCATTGAGCATTTGTACTCTTGGTGCAATGGGAGATGTGCAGATTCTGGACGGCCTTGGAATCGAAGAAGAAAAACGATTCATGCACCATTATAATTTCCCATTATTCTCTGTTGGTGAAACAGGACCGATCCGCGGACCTGGCCGACGTGAAATCGGGCACGGTGCACTTGGTGAAAGAGCACTAGAACCAATCATTCCAAACGAAAAAGATTTCCCATATACAATCCGTCTTGTTTCAGAAGTATTGGAGTCAAATGGCTCAACTTCACAAGCGAGTATTTGTGCAAGTACATTAGCGATGATGGATGCAGGTGTACCAATTAAAGCACCTGTAGCGGGTATTGCAATGGGTCTAATCAAGTCAGGTGAGCACTATTCAATCCTTACTGATATCCAGGGCATGGAAGACCACCTTGGCGATATGGACTTCAAGGTAGCAGGTACTTCCAAGGGTGTTACTGCTCTTCAAATGGATATAAAGATTGAAGGCTTGTCACGTGAGATTCTTGAAGAGGCTTTGCAGCAGGCTCAAAAAGGCCGCATGCAAATCCTTGAATCAATGATGGCAACAATCAACGAGCCGCGCGGCAACTTATCAAAATACGCTCCAAAAATCATCACAATGTCTATCAATCCTGATAAGATCCGTGATGTCATTGGACCAAGCGGCAAGCAAATCAATAAGATCATCGAAGAAACCGGCGTAAAAATCGATATCGAACAAGATGGTACAGTTTTCATTGCTTCCGTTGATGAAGAAATGAATCAAAAAGCAAAGAAAATCATCGAAGATATCGTCCGTGAAGTCGAAGTTGGCCAAATGTACCTCGGAAAAGTCCGCCGTATCGAAAAGTTCGGTGCTTTCGTGGAAATTTTCCCTGGAAAAGATGGTTTGGTCCATATTTCCGAACTTGCTGAAGAGCGAGTAGGAAAAGTCGAAGATGTCCTGAAGCTTGGCGATGAACTCCTTGTCAAGGTCACCGAAATTGACAAACAAGGAAGAGTAAATCTTTCACGCAAAGCAGTATTGAAAGAACAGCGCGAAAAAGCTGAAAAACAATCATAAGATAAAAACAAGGCCGGGAAATCCCCGGCCTTTTTATGTATGTGAACAAATCACACTCGTTCTACCTTGTCCTTCTGCTTCATAAAATAAAATAAGGCCATCTTTAATCAAAGACGAACATACATAGCTTTGGATGCCCTAACAGAAGAGGAGGCACATAGAATGAGAATGAGAAAAATTGCGCTGGTTTCTATCATGCTGATTTCAGCCTGGACCATGGTTAATAATCCATTTTCCCATACATATGTAGCAGGACTTAAAACGGGAAGCATGGCTGTTTCAGGACAGGAAGATTCCTTGATGGCGGAAATTGAAATGAAGGCAAAAGATTATGAGGTTGAACCCTCTGACGCAAGAAAGGATCCAGTCTGGAAGGTAATTCCGGGCTATAACGGACTAAAAGTCGATGTGAAAAAATCATACGCCAGGATGAAAAAGGCAGGCAAATTCAATCCTGACAAGCTTGTTTTTGTTCAAGTGCCGCCTGAAATCCATTTGAGTGACTTGCCGCCTCAAGCAGTCTACAAAGGACATCCAGAAAAACCTATGGTCAGCTTTATCATCAATGTGGCATGGGGAAATGAGTATCTTTCCGGTATGCTTGCCACATTAAAAAAGCATAATGTGACCGCAAGTTTCTTTCTGGAGGGAAGATGGGTAAAAAATAATCCGGGTATGGCGAAAATGATTTCTGATGCAGGCCATGAAATTGGCAACCACTCCTTCACGCACCCTGATATGAAACAACTATCAGCACCTAAAATTAATGAGGAAATCAGGAAGACAGATGAGGTCATTGAAGCTGTGACTGGTGAAAAGACTAAATGGTTTGCACCACCAAGCGGTTCTTATAAAGACGAAGTAGTAGACATTGCAGCAGCTCATAACTTAGGCACAGTCATGTGGAGCGTGGATACGATCGATTGGCAGAAGCCCACCCGGGAAAAGCTGATTAGCAGGGTGATGGGAAAGGTTCATAACGGAGCATTGATCCTGATGCACCCCACCGAGGCGACTGCTTCATCGCTGGACCAATTGATCACGGAAATCAAGAGTAAGGGCTTGCAAATAGGAACTGTATCGGAATTGTTAAGTGAAAATCGCATCCTCCCGGCAAAAAATATGAAAGAATAGCATTGTATTTGGAAAAAGTAAGTTAAATGGACTATACTAAGTAAATGCAGTAGTTTTTTAGCAGCAGGTTCCAGAGGAGGAATATAATGATAAAGAAATATACATGCCAAAATGGGGTAAGAATTGTACTAGAACAAATCCCGACAGTCCGGTCAGTAGCCATAGGAGTTTGGATTGGAACGGGCTCCCGCAATGAAAATCCTGATAATAATGGAATCTCCCATTTCCTTGAACATATGTTTTTTAAAGGCACCAAAACCAGGTCTGCCAGAGAAATAGCCGAATCATTTGACAGCATCGGCGGTCAGGTGAATGCCTTCACCTCCAAGGAATATACATGCTATTATGCAAAAGTATTGGATAACCATGCCCAATATGCCCTTGAAGTATTGGCTGATATGTTCTTTCATTCTACTTTTGATTCTGAAGAATTGAATAAAGAGAAGAATGTAGTCAATGAAGAAATCAAAATGTATGAGGATACGCCTGATGATATCGTCCATGATTTGCTAAGCCAGGCTATTTACGGTGATCATCCACTGGGGTATCCGATCCTAGGTACTGAGGAAACGCTCCAAACCTTTACAGGAGAAAAATTAGAGCAATACATGCATGACATGTATAGGCCTGAGAATGTAGTCATTTCAATTGCCGGGAATGTCCCGGAATCATTCATTAAAAATGCTGAACAATTCTTTGGCTCCTACGAAGCGAGCAAGGAAGAGTTGGAATACATTAAGCCGGAATTCCATACGAAACAAATATCACGCAAGAAAGAGACTGAGCAAGCCCACCTTTGCCTGGGATTCGAAGGGCTGCAGATCGGCCATTCTGACGTATACAACTTGATTGTCCTGAATAATGTGCTCGGCGGAAGCATGAGCAGCAGATTATTTCAGGAAGTCAGGGAACAGCGCGGTCTAGCCTACTCTGTATTTTCCTATCATTCCGCATACAGGGATAGCGGGATGGTCACAATTTATGGAGGAACTGGTTCAAATCAGCTGAATGTTTTGTATGAGACCATTCAGGAGACGCTCGATAAGCTTCGCGCAGACGGCATTACGGAAAAAGAACTTAATAACAGCAAAGAACAACTGAAAGGCAGTTTGATGTTAAGCCTTGAGAGCACAAACAGCCGGATGAGCAGGAATGGGAAAAATGAGCTTCTGCTTGGAAGGCATCGCTCTCTTGATGAAATCGTCGAACAAATCGATCAGGTGACAAAGGACCGTGTTGACGGCATGGCCAATAAGATATTCACAGACCAATATTCAGTATCCCTGATCAGCCCTAGCGGCGAGCTCCCAACACAATAATGAATTCCAGGACAGCAGTTTCTTTAAGAAGCTGCTGTTTTTTATATTCTAAAAAGGGTTCCGAAACGATAAATATAGAATAAGGACAAAGTGACGGGGAGGTCCATCATGAAACTGAGTGAACTTGGCGGCAAAGAAATTGTCGATGTGAAAAGGGCAGAGAGGTTAGGAGTACTTGGTCAAACAGATTTGGAAATCAACGAAAGAACAGGGCAAATCGAAGCATTGATCATTCCATCATTAAAATGGTTTGGCCTCCGCAAGCAATCCGGGGAGGTAAGGGTGCCATGGAAGCACATCAAGAAAATCGGTTCAGATATGATCATCATCGATATACCAGATGATGAGTAAAAAGCGGGCTTTCATGCCGGCTTATTTTTTTTGCTGATTATTAAAAGATTAGTGAGTTCACAGCCGCTTGTGGGTGCTTTTCTTTTATGGAAAACTCACCTATTCCGCGTTTGATACATATGATGTTGAAGTAGTTCATGTTGAATAGAAATTTTAATCCAGGATTAATGGAAAAGAAGGTGATTGTTCTCATGCTGACAGGTATGCAAATCGCGGTTATCGGCGGTGATGCTAGACAGCTGGAGATTATTCGCAAGCTGACAGAGCTTGATGCAAAGCTTTCTTTAATAGGCTTCGAGCAGTTGGACCATGCTTTCACAGGTGCCTCAAAAGAAAAGATAGATGAAGTTGATTTTTCAGTACAGGATGCTTTGATCCTGCCTGTTCCCGGAACTAGCCTGGAGGGTCAGGTCGAAACCATTTTCTCAAATGAAAGAGTTGTAATCATAAAAGAAATGCTTGAACGGACTCCGGAACACTGTAAGGTTTATTCTGGTATCAGCAACTCGTACTTGACGGGGATCGCCAGCCAGGCCAACCGCAAACTCGTACAGCTATTCTCCCGTGATGATGTCGCCATTTATAACTCGATTCCGACAGTGGAAGGAACGATCATGATGGCAATCCAGCACACGGATTTTACGATACATGGTTCCAATGTTTCTGTTCTGGGACTTGGCAGGGTCGGTATGAGTGTTGCGAGAACCTTCCATGCGCTTGGAGCAAAGGTTAAGGTAGGTGCCCGGAAAAGCGAGCATATTGCAAGGATTACTGAAATGGGATTAGAACCTTTCCTTTTATCAGACATAGGAAAGGCAGTTTCTGATAGCGATATTTGCATCAATACCATTCCTAACCAGATTGTTACTGCTTCTGTCATTTCGAGGATGCCCGCCCATACCTTGATCATTGACCTTGCATCGAAACCAGGTGGAACGGATTTTCGCTATGCTGAAAAACGGGGAATCAAGGCTTTGCTTGCGCCAGGTTTGCCGGGCATCGTAGCCCCAAAGACTGCTGGGCAAATTCTGGCGAATGTTCTTTCTCAGCTGCTTATGGAAGACTTTTCTAACCGAAAGGAGAAAGAAGTATGAGTTTACAAGGAAAAAAGATCGGATTTGGATTGACAGGTTCTCATTGTACGTATGATGCTGTTTTTCCCGAAATTGAAAAATTAGTGAATGCAGGTGCAGAAGTTCTGCCTGTTGTCACCTTCACCGTAAAAAATACTGAAACACGTTTTGGAAAAGGGGAGGACTGGGTACAGCGGATTGAGGAGCTTACCGGCAATAAGGTGATCGATTCAATTGTGAAGGCAGAGCCTCTTGGGCCCAAAATCCCGCTGGATTGCATGGTCATTGCGCCTCTCACCGGAAACTCGATGAGCAAGTTTGCAAATGCCATGACTGATTCACCAGTTTTGATGGCTGCGAAAGCGACTTTAAGAAACCAAAAACCAGTAGTGCTCGGCATTTCCACGAACGATGCCTTGGGACTCAATGGCGTCAACCTGATGAGACTAATGGCAACCAAAAATATTTTCATGATTCCTTTTGGCCAGGATGATCCGGTAAAAAAACCAAATTCAATGGTTGCCAGAATGGAGATGCTCTCCGAAACGGTTTTGGAGGCAATGGAAGGAAAGCAATTGCAGCCAGTTCTTGTTGAACGTTATAAGGATAACTAGGGAAAATCCAAGGAAGGATACCGTCAAATCAGCAGAAATCAAGATAAACGACCTGACTAGTCTAACTGGAAACGCTTTTCTCCGGCAGTGAAGCAAAATCTTTCTTTCCTTAATGATTGAATATGATAAAATATAGGATAATATACAAGGCGGTTTTTAAGACAAGTAAAAAATGTCTAGAATCTGCGCCTGGCCTGTTTTAACTCAGGAGAACGTCCCAAAGTACCATGCGAAAAGCTTTCGTACGGAGTGAGGATGGGTTTCTGGGCTGGCCTGGGCGCTTGCGCATTTCTTATAAGCCGCCGTTATACTTATGTTCAAACAACCGGCTTTTAACGGATATTAAAACGATAATGGCAGTGGAAGGGGAAACAGATATGTCAGAGAGAAAAGGTTACCGAGTAGCAGTAGTTGGAGCAACAGGAGCAGTTGGGCAGCAAATGATCCAAACGCTTGAAAACAGGGATTTTCCAGTTTCGGAACTATTACTGCTTTCTTCAGCAAGATCTGCTGGTACGAAGGTTCATTATAAAGGTAACGAAATAACAGTTCAGGAAGCAAAACCGGAAAGCTTTGAAGGAGTGGATATAGCTCTTTTCAGCGCAGGCGGCAGTGTATCGAAACAATTGGCTCCTGAGGCTGTCAAGCGCGGAGCAATCGTTGTTGATAACACAAGTGCCTTCAGGATGGAAGAAAATATTCCGCTGGTAGTACCAGAAGTTAATGAAGAAGATTTGCGCAATCATAATGGAATCATCGCTAATCCAAACTGCTCGACAATCCAGATGGTCGTGGCACTGGAGCCGCTCCGCAAGAAATACGGCCTTGATAAGATCATCGTCTCAACCTACCAGGCAGTTTCTGGTGCAGGTGCAGCAGCCGTGGAAGAGATGAAGGAACAAACTAGGGCGATTCTGGATGGCAAAGAATATGAGCCAAAGATCCTTCCTGTTAAATCTGGAGAAAAGCACTACCAGATTGCCTTCAATGCCATTCCGCAGATTGACACATTCGTTGAAAATGGGTTCACGTATGAAGAAATGAAAATGATCAATGAAACCAAGAAAATCATGCATATGCCTGAGCTTCAGGTTGCTGCTACTTGTGTGCGGCTCCCTGTCGGTACTGGCCATTCTGAATCAGTTTACATCGAAATTGGCGAAGGCGGAGTAGCCGCATCTGAAGTGAAGGAATTGCTCGCAGATGCTCCAGGAGTTGTCCTTCAAGATAATCCGGACCAGCAGTTATATCCTATGCCTGCATTCTGTGTAGGAAAAAACGATGTATTCGTTGGCCGAATAAGGAAGGACCTTGACAACGATAAAGGCTTCCATATGTGGGTAGTATCAGATAACCTGCTGAAAGGTGCTGCGTGGAACTCTGTCCAGATTGCTGAAAGTCTTGTAAAACTCGGTCTTGTAAAATAATTGCATTAGGTTAAATGACAGAATTTCTGAGGTGTTACGATGAAAATAATCGTTCAAAAATTTGGCGGTACGTCTGTTCGTGATGAGCAAAGCCGCAGTCACGCAATAGGCCATATTAAAAATGCGGTTGCTGACGGATATAAAGCAGTTGTGGTTGTTTCTGCGATGGGCAGGAAGGGTGATCCGTACGCTACAGACACTCTCCTCAGCCTGATTGGTGGAAATGGGAGCAGGATCAGCAAGCGCGAGCACGACCTGCTGCTTTCTTGCGGTGAAACGATTTCGAGTGTGGTTTTTACAAATATGCTGATAGAAAATGGCATCAATGCGACTGCCCTTACTGGTGCACAGGCAGGGTTCAGGACCAACAGCGAGCATACGAACGCAAGGATCCTGGATATGAAGTGTGACCGTTTGCTGCGGGAACTGGACCATGTTGATGCAGTCGTTGTAGCAGGATTCCAGGGAGCAGCCAAAAATGGAGACGTAACAACGATTGGCAGAGGCGGCAGTGATACGTCCGCAGCAGCATTAGGCGCGGCTTTGAACGCTGAATGGATTGACATCTTTACCGATGTTGAAGGAATCATGACAGCTGATCCGAGGATTGCGGATAACGCACGGCCTCTTTCTGTGGTGACCTATACAGAGGTGTGCAATATGGCATATCAGGGCGCGAAGGTCATCCACCCTCGTGCTGTCGAGATTGCCATGCAGGCAAAAGTACCGATCAGGATCAGGTCCACGTATTCTGATGGCCTCGGGACATTAGTTACAACCCTGAATCGTGAAAATAAAGGAACTGACATCAAGGAGCGTCCTGTTACAGGCATCGCCCATGTTTCGAATGTCAGCCAAATCAAAGTTTTTGCCAAAAAGGACCAATACAATCTACAATCAGAAGTGTTCAAGGCTATGGCCAATGAAAACATCAGCGTGGATTTCATCAATATTTCCCCTAATGGAGTAGTGTATACTGTGCTGGATGAAATGACAGACCGGGCAGTGAAAGTCCTCGAAGGATTAGGCCACACACCGCAGATAGAGAAGAATTGTGCGAAGGTCTCTGTCGTAGGGGCAGGTATGGCAGGTGTTCCAGGTGTGACCTCGAAGATCGTTACAGCACTGTCTGAGAAGGGCATCCGGATTCTCCAATCCGCTGACAGCCACACAACCATTTGGGTCCTGGTCAAACAGGATGATTTGGGGAAGGCAGTGAATGCACTTCATGATGCTTTCCAGCTCGAAGAAGAAACAATAGAGTTCGAAAGACACGATATATAAAATGGCTTCCAGCCTTGGCAGACGGAAGCTTTTGAGAATAGGAGTGAACAGGAATGGTTCAATTCGGAAGAGTATCTACAGCAATGGTGACCCCATTTGATCATAAAGGTCACATTGATTTCGCTAAAACGACCCAGCTAGTCAACCATTTGATTTCGAACGGTACAGATTCACTGGTTGTCGCGGGAACGACAGGTGAATCTCCGACTCTTTCAAAGGAAGAAAAAATCGCTTTATTTCAGCATGTCGTGAAAGTCGTTGACAAAAGAGTTCCCGTCATAGCAGGTACAGGCAGCAACAACACTTATGCTACTATCGAATTGACGAAAAAAGCCGAAGAAATTGGTGTGGACGCGATAATGATCGTTGCCCCTTATTATAACAAGCCAAACCAGGAAGGACTCTACCAGCATTTCAAAGCAGCAGCTGAAGCTACTTCATTGCCAGTGATGGTGTATAACATCCCGGGCAGGTCTGTAGTCAATATTCTTCCTGAAACGGTGATCAAGCTGGCAGAAATCCCGAATATCGTGGCCGTCAAGGAAGCAAGCGGCGACCTTAACGCGATGACGAAAATCATTGCCAGCACACCTGATGATTTCCTTCTTTACAGCGGTGACGACGGGTTGACACTTCCTGTGCTTGCTATTGGCGGGGTGGGCATCGTCTCTGTAGCATCCCATGTGATTGGCAACGAGATGCAAGCGATGGTTGATGCATTCTTCAGTGGAAGAAACGAGGATGCAGCGAAAATGCACCAGCGTCTCCTTCCAGTCATGCAAGGTTTGTTTGCCGCACCGAGCCCTGGACCAGTTAAAACTGCATTGCAGCTGAAAGGGCTCGACGTCGGCTCAGTGCGCTTGCCGATGGTTCCATTGACAGAGCAAGAAAGAACAGCGGTAGCGAAATTATTCGAATAGTACAAGGGCCGGCCTGGTAAGGCTGGCCTTATTTTATTGTGTATAAGTGTTTTGTATTTTTCTTTTTATGACCTGGATATGGAAGCCCACTGCCAATAGAGAGCCGGAGAATAAAGTTGTAAAGATTTTCTGCCATCAAGTATAATGATTTTAACTGATTTTGTTCGGGAGAAAACTCATAGGAGGGGCAGGGAATTGATTAAAAAGAAAAACGAAATTATTAAAATCATTGCGCTAGGTGGCGTAGGGGAAATCGGCAAAAATATGTATGTCACCGAAGTGGACAATGATATTTTTGTGGTGGATGCCGGGTTGATGTTTCCGGAGGATGAAATGCTGGGGATCGACATCGTCATTCCCGACTTTTCATATTTGAGTGCTAACAGTGAAAGAGTAAAAGGAATTTTCCTGACTCATGGCCATGAAGACCATATAGGAGCGCTGACCTACGTCCTGCGGAAAATGAATGTCCCGGTATATGGAACAAAGCTTACTCTTGCGCTGGCAAAGGAAAAAATGAGTGAGCAGGAATTTGTCGGCAAAGTCGAATTCCATGAAATTACGGCAGATACCAAACTGGACTTTGGCGTGGTTTCTGTTTCATTTTTCAAGACAAACCATAGTATCCCAGACTCTGTCGGAGTTTGTATCCATACATCGGAAGGGGCCATTGTACATACAGGGGACTATAAATTCGACCAGGCTGCAGCACCGATGTATAAGCCGGATATCGGCAGGATGGCCGCCATTGGCGAGCAAGGGGTTCTCTGCCTTCTTTCGGACAGTACAGAGGCTGAAAAACCTGGTTATACGCCTTCTGAAACAACTGTTATAGAGGAACTATCGAGCGTTTTTTATAAGGCAAATGGCCGCATCATTGCTGCCTGTTTTGCTTCGGATTTAAACAGGGTCCAACATCTTTTCAATAGTGCAGCTTCGCATGGCCGCAAGGTAGCGGTGGTGGGAAAAAGCCTGAAAAGGGTTTTTGATATCGCTCTGGAGCTCGGCTATCTTCAAGTTGAAAGTGACTTGCTCATTGCAGTGGATGACCTGAAGAAGTACGGCGATGCTGAAGTAGTTATTTTAACGACTGGCAGCCAGGGAGAGCCAATAGAAGTCCTGCAGAAAATGGCTAAGCAAGCCCATCCTCAGGTGAATATCAAGGAAGGGGACACTGTCCTGTTCGCTGCCTCTCCTCTAAGGGGAAGCGAAGTATTCATTTACAAAACAATGGATATGCTTTACCGGGCCGGAGCGAACGTAGTGGCGAGCAAGAAAAGTGTCCAGGTTTCAAGTCATGGAAGCCAGGAAGAATTAAAATTCATGATCAATTTGATGAATCCGAAATTCTTCATTCCTGTACACGGTGAATATAAAATGTTGAAAGCACATAAAAAAGTAGCTCAGTCATGTGGCATACCTGAAGAAAATATTTTCATACCTGACCGTGGAGATGTGATTGAGATTTCAGGCGGTAAACTAAAGGCCACAGAAAAAGTGCAGGCAGGAAACATATTGATAGATGGAATCGGTGTTGGAGATGTAGGGAATATCGTACTCCGTGACCGGAGACTGCTTTCACAGGATGGTGTATTAATTGTTGTCGTGACACTGAATAAAGCAGACAGGAAAATTGCTGCAGGGCCAGAAATTATTTCACGTGGGTTTGTATATGTACGCGAATCGGAAAAAATGATGGCAGAGTCAGCCTCCCTTATAAGGGATATTGTTGAAAAAAACCTTCTAAAAGAACCCTTCGACTGGGCTGGCTTAAAGCAGGAAATGCGCGATTCCTTAAATCAATATTTATTTGAAAAAACAAAACGCCGTCCTATGATCATGCCAATCTTAATGGAAGTAAAATAATAAGAGAAAAGAGGGTGTCTCAATAAGTTGTATAACATCAATTGAGAGTCCGCCTTTTTTCATTTCCTCATGTTTTTTGGTGGCAATTAAATAATCCCTAAAGAGGAATGATCTTGTTTTAATTTTATTTGTAAATAAATTTTGAAACCTGAGTTGATTGGAGTGGAAGGTGCGAAGACTCCTGCGGGCTCAGCGCCAGCCAAGAAGAATTTGGTCTTTGAAAAAGCTGGCACTTGAGCTTTTTCATAATTCTTCCCCCGCGGAAAGCGAAGTGCCTGGAATTGAAATCAACGGACCCATTTTACAAGCCGACCTAAATAAAGAGGGTGTCCCAAAATTTTATACCTTTTGGGATACCCTCTTTATTGTTTGCTGTTTTTCGATAGGTTCAACTGAAAAAGCCCTTTAGGTAAATTGATTTGCTTGAAAACATCCTTCATAAAAACCGCTTCCGGAATGAAATTGAGGATGATGTTCATACTAAAATTATCATGCCTGAAGGGAGCATTTAAGGATGGATAAGGAAATGAATATAAACAGTGCAGAAACCCAGGAAGGACAACAAGGACCAGAGGGGGAACAGGAAAATAAACCATCAGGCCTTCTTGAAAAGATCCAGCAGCTTGGCCAGACGAATGTACCGCAGCTGTCCCAGGATTCGAAAATCCATTGCCTGACGATTGTAGGCCAAATTGAAGGCCATATGCAGCTGCCGCCTCATAACAAGACAACAAAATATGAACATCTTATTCCGCAGCTTGTTGCTATTGAGCAGAACCCGAATATCGAAGGCCTTCTTGTCATCCTGAACACGGTTGGCGGTGACGTAGAAGCGGGTCTAGCCATTTCAGAGATGCTTGCTTCCCTTTCGAAGCCGACAGTCTCGATCGTGTTAGGAGGAGGCCATTCAATCGGTGTGCCGATCGCAGTTTCCTGTGATTATTCTTTTATCGCTGAAACAGCGACGATGACCATTCATCCAATCAGATTGACTGGTCTGGTAATCGGGGTTCCTGCAACCTTTGAATACCTGGATAAAATGCAAGAGAGAGTTGTTAATTTTGTGACGAAGCATTCGAACATTCCTGAGGAAAAATTCAAAGAGCTTATGTTTGCCAAAGGAAACCTGACCAGGGACATTGGAACAAATGTCGTTGGCCATGATGCAGTGGACATGGGCTTGATCCATGAAGTCGGCGGCATCGGACAAGCAATGAAGAAGCTCAATGAACTGATCGATATAAATAAGCCAAAGACAGAAGTGATCGTGCAATGATCCTGTATACAATGATGCCCCATGAACAGATATTCCCTTATAGCGAGGAAGAAGCGATTAACCAGGTTATGATTTCCTACAACGGAATCCCGCTAATGGCTGAATGGACAGAAAATAATGAATACCGGATCGTCAGGGTCATGAGTACGGATCCGAATCACTATATGGACCCAATATGCAGACCCGGGTCGACCCTTTCACTTTCTTAGAATGGTATTGTTTTTATGCGCTTATTAAAACGAAGTGCCGTTTCAACTGGCAAATATGATATAATATGGATACACTCAGCATTGGGCAGCCGGATAGGGCTGCTTTTCTTCTTACTGAAGTTTGAAGGTTCGTTTTGTTGTTTATGCTGTAAGTGAAGCTATATAGATTCAGGTGATATATAATGGCCAAAAAGAAAAGACGGCAATCGAGAAAGAAGAATGCAGTAAAAACAACCGTTCAATATGAACTTGCCGGGTTAGCCTTGCTCGCATTGGCCATCATTGCGATGGCAGATCTGGGCGCTGTCGGAAGAACAATCGTGATGTTTTTCCGCTTTTTCTTCGGCGAATGGTACATGCTCAGTCTCGTTGGACTTGTCGTATTCAGCATCTTTATAATGTGGAAAAGACGACTCCCTTTCATTTTCCACACTAAATTGATTGGTACATACCTGATTATCGGTGCGATTTTGTTGCTGAGTCATGTGACCTTGTTTGAGCTCTTATCCAATGGGGGGAAGTTTAAAGACCCCAGTGTCATCAAGAATACCTTTGAATTATTTGTCATGGAAGCGAAAGGCGAGACAAGCACCACAGACCTTGGCGGCGGAATGATCGGCGCAGTGATGTTTGCGTTGTTTTACTATTTATTCGATGCAGCAGGCTCCCAGCTGATTGCGTTTCTTTTAATTATCATTGGCGGAATTCTTGTAACAGGCAGAACCTTTACAGAAGTTACGAGTAAGATTATTGCGCCTATGGGCGGGTTCATCAGAGATCAATGGCTTTCATTCATTGAGGACTTGAAGCAATGGAAAGAAAATCAGCAGCAAAAGAAATCAGTCCAAAACAAAGAAGCTAAAAAGGCTAAAAATGAAGGTAAGCAGACAGCCATGGAAGAGGGTTCTGTGGAAAAAACAATTGACATTCCTGTGGAACCGACTCCAGAACCAATCATCTCCAGCTTTGCAGAACGGGCATATGCAACTCCGTCTGAAACACAAATACAGCAGCCCGAAAAGAAAGCTAAAGCGGAAACTAAATCCGAAGACGATGGAGAGGACCTGCAGCAGCCGATTACTTTTACAGAGGTAGAGAATACTTCTTATGAGCTGCCGCCAATTGATTTATTGAAACTCCCGAATAAAACCGACCAAAGCGGCGAATATGAAATGATTCATGCAAATGCGGCTAAGCTTGAGCGAACATTCCATAGTTTTGGGGTGAAAGCAAGGGTTACCCAGGTCCATCTCGGGCCAGCCGTTACAAAATATGAAGTCCATCCGGATGTCGGAGTGAAGGTCAGCAGGATTGTTAGCTTGAATGATGATTTAGCGCTTGCTTTGGCTGCAAAGGATATCAGGATTGAGGCGCCAATTCCAGGTAAGTCTGCAATCGGGATCGAAGTTCCCAACTCAGAGGTGGCAATGGTTTCTTTACGGGAAGTCATTGAATCAAAGCAGCATAATAAACCAGGGTCAAAGCTCCAGATTGGACTTGGACGTGATATTACAGGCGAAGCAGTGCTGGCAGAATTGAATAAAATGCCCCATCTCCTTGTTGCCGGAGCGACAGGCAGCGGAAAGAGTGTCTGTATAAACGGAATCATCACAAGTATCCTGATGCGGGCCAAGCCTCATGAGGTCAAACTGATGATGATCGACCCTAAAATGGTCGAACTGAATGTCTACAATGGTGTCCCTCATTTGCTGGCGCCAGTGGTAACGGATGCGAAAAAGGCATCTCAGGCGCTCAAGAAAGTGGTCAATGAGATGGAAAGGCGTTATGAACTCTTCTCACATACCGGAACAAGAAACATAGAAGGCTATAATGAATATATCAAGCGGTACAATAATGAGGAAGAGGCCAACCAGCCACTTCTGCCTTTCATTGTTGTCATTGTGGACGAGCTGGCAGACTTGATGATGGTCGCATCCTCAGATGTCGAAGATTCGATCACACGGCTGGCACAGATGGCCCGTGCGGCTGGAATCCATTTGATCATCGCTACCCAAAGGCCTTCTGTCGATGTCATTACCGGCGTCATCAAAGCGAACATTCCTTCAAGAATCGCATTTGCCGTATCTTCAATGACAGACTCAAGGACGATACTGGATATGGGCGGCGCCGAGAAGCTGCTGGGAAGAGGAGACATGCTGTTCCTGCCGGTTGGCGCATCGAAGCCTGTCAGGGTACAGGGAGCATTTTTGTCAGATGATGAGGTAGAAGAAGTTGTGAATTATGTGATCGGGCAACAGAAGGCGCAATACCAGGAAGAAATGATTCCTGAAGATGTTCCAGAGAATACCTCGGAAGTCGAGGATGATTTGTACAGTGATGCTGTGGACCTTGTCGTCGAGATGCAGACAGCATCTGTATCTATGCTCCAGAGAAGGTTCAGGATTGGATATTCACGTGCTGCCAGACTAATTGATGAGATGGAACTTCGCGGAATTGTCGGGCCATATGAAGGCAGCAAACCACGTAATGTTCTGGTTGCTAAGTCAGAAGAAGCATAAGAATTGACTGTGAATGGGCAAAAAGTCGGATGCGTGCATCCGGCTTTTATTATTGTTTCTGGGGATTTAGCACTTGTAAAACCTAATAGTGTCATACTATTAAAAACGCTTTCAAACTACAATTATATCAGAAATATAGGTTATTTGTCCCGAAAAAATTGACAATTTTGGTCTTTCTAGCTTTTTTCGACAAAATGTTGAAACTCTATTTATTTATCCTTAAAAAAGTGTTATAGTATTTTCGATTAGTAGGAATGCTATACATCAGAGGTCTGATGTCTTTGAGCAAAAAGGTTGGAGGAACGCCTCATGTCGATCAAATCAGATAACCGGCACCTGTATTTACAAGTAATCGATCACCTGAAGCAGGATATTCAGAAGGGTGTTTATAAAGAAAGAGAAAAACTCCCATCAGAATTCGATCTTGCCAAACAGCTTGGCGTAAGCAGAGCTACACTAAGGGAAGCCTTGCGGATTCTTGAAGAAGAAAATGTGATTATCCGCCGGCATGGTGTAGGTACTTTCGTGAACGCTAAACCATTGTTTTCTTCAGGAATCGAGCAGCTTAACAGTGTTACCGCAATGATTGAACAGGCCGGGATGAAGCCAGGAACCATCTTTTTGAACTCTACGACTACCGGGCCAACTGAAGAGGATATCCGTCGTTTTTCATGCTCTGTGGATGATGAAATCACTTTGATTGAACGAGTAAGGACCGCAAATGGGGAACCTGTTGTCTATTGTCTGGACAAAATCCCCGGAAAAATCCTGTCTGGTGACTTTTCATATGAAGATGAATCACTGCTTCATCTCCTTGAAGTCATGTCGAACAGGAAGGTTACATATGCGGTCGCACAAATCGAGCCGATAGGCTATCATGAAAAAATTTCACCGATCCTGGAATGTGAACCCGAAACTGCCCTGCTTGTTTTAAAGCAGATGCATTTCGATGAAAATGACGTACCAATCCTTTATTCCGTAAATTACTTTAAAGCCGATAAGTTCAGTTTTCATGTCCTGAGAAAGAGAGTTTAATTTTTTCTGAGTTATGAAAACGCTATCTGTTCGGTTTTTCAGAACATTCCTGCGAAATCCAACAAACATTCTCTAGGGGGTACAAACCTTGAAAAAGCGTAAATTTGGTTTGGTAATGTCATTGCTTTTGGCAGCAGGCACAATGTTAGCTGGCTGTGGCAGCGATAGCGATGAAAAAGGCGGCGACAGCAAGAAGTCAGATTTAAAAGTTGGTATGGTTACGGATGCTGGTACAATTGATGACAAATCATTCAACCAGGGAACATGGGAAGGTATCCTGAAGGCTGAAGATAAATTCGGAGTCGACACAAAGTACCTTAAGCCTGCAGGAACAACTGAAGCTGAATATTTAAAAGAAATGGGTAACCTTTACGACGCAGGATATAAGTTCATCGTTACGCCTGGCTTTAAGTTCGAAACTGCTGTTTTCCAAGCCCAAGATAAATATAAAGATGCTAAGTTCGTCATTCTTGACGGAAATCCACATAATGGAGACTACAACCCTGTTGTAAAAGATAACACAGTCGCTGTATTCTTCGCAGAGCACGAATCAGGCTTCCTTGCTGGTGTAGCAGCTGCTCTTGAATTAAAAGAAGGTGAAGCTGGCTTCATCGGCGGTATGGAAATCCCTGCTGTACAGAAGTTCAACTGGGGCTTCCAGCAAGGTCTAAAGTATGCTAACGAAAACCTTGGAACAAATGTAGTAATCAAACAAGAAAACGTTATCTATCAAGGTTCATTTGATAATGCTGCTGCTGGCGGACAAATTGCTGCTCAGTACTATGACCGTGGCGTTGATGTAATCTTCACAGCTGCTGGCGGTGTTGGAGTAGGTGCTATTAAAGAAGCGAAAGACCGCGCTAAATCAGGCGAAAAAGTTTGGATCGTTGGTGTAGACGTTGACCAGTACGAAGATGGTAAGTACGAAGGCGACAAGTCAGTTATCCTGACTTCTGCAATGAAGAAGCTTGACCAGGTTTCTTACGACATGGTTCAGGCTGAACTTGATGGCAAATTCCCTGGCGGACAAACTCTGACTTTCGATGCCAAGAACGATGGTATCGGTCTTCCTGACAAGAACCCTAACCTAAGCGATGAAACTGTAAGCAAGGTTAAGGAAGTATATGAAAAGATCAAGTCTGAAGAGGTTAAAGTCTCTGCTGAACAAGGTGACTTGTTTAAGTAAAATAGAGTGAAAGAGACGGTTGTTTCCGTCTCTTTTGTCTATTAAAGTCTGAACGGTAAATTTTTGAAATAAGGACTTGAATATTTTCAATCTTTCAAAAGTCTTTTGAAGTTTTACCAGAAATTCTGTTCCAGTATAGGGGACTCCCTATTTAAAAAAGGTATAGAGTCTAATACAAAGGTGAGTGCTACTATGAGTTATGTTGTAGAAATGTTAAATATCCGGAAAGAGTTCCCGGGTATCGTAGCCAACGATAATATCACCCTTACATTGAAAAAAGGGGAAATCCATGCACTGTTAGGGGAAAATGGTGCAGGAAAATCAACCTTGATGGGCGTTTTATTCGGGATGTATCAGCCTGAAATAGGCGTTGTTAAAGTCCATGGAAAAGAAGTGCGCATCACGAATCCTAATGTGGCCAACCGTTTAGGAATCGGGATGGTGCACCAGCACTTTAAACTGGTTGAGAATTTTACCGTAACAGAAAATATCATACTGGGCAGCGAGCCGCTTAAAGGCATGGTGCTTGATATCGACAAAGCAGCAAAAAGAATTGAAGAATTATCAAAGCATTACGGATTGAATGTGGATCCACACGCGAAAATTGAAGATATTTCAGTAGGTATGCAGCAAAGGGTAGAAATTTTAAAGATGCTTTACCGAGAAGCAGACGTCTTGATATTGGATGAACCAACAGCTGTTCTTACACCAGCAGAAATTGATGAATTGATGAAGATTATGCGCAATCTTATTAAAGAAGGAAAGTCTATCATCATTATCACTCATAAACTGAAAGAAATTAAAGCAGTAGCTGACCGCTGTACGGTAATACGCCGTGGAAAGGGAATCGGCACTGTCAATGTGGCTGAAGCAAGTGAGGCAAGCCTTGCAGAAATGATGGTTGGCCGTCATGTTTCATTCAAAGTGGATAAGAAAGAAAGTGCTCCTGGAGAGGTAGTACTTAAAATAGATTCTCTATCTGTGAAAAACAATAGAAAAGTAATGGGCCTTAAAGATTTTTCACTTGAAGTCCGTACTGGTGAAATTGTTGGGATCGCCGGGGTCGAAGGCAATGGCCAAACAGAGCTTATTGAAGCAATCACAGGATTAAGAAAAGCGGAATCAGGCTCTATCCAGATTGATGGCACAGAGATCAGCAGCTTGCCTGTTCGCGAGCGACTTGAAAAGGGAATGAGCCATATTCCGGAAGACAGGCACAAACGCGGACTGGTTCTGGACTACTCGTTACAGGAAAATATGGTTCTGCAAATCTATAACAAGAAGCCTTTTTCAAAAAATGGGATATTGAACAAAAACGCTATGAAAACGTATGCTCAAAACATATTGACCAACTTTGATGTGCGATCAGGCGAAGGTGCAGTCTCTATCGCCAGGACACTATCAGGCGGCAATCAGCAAAAAGCGATCATTGGAAGGGAACTTGAGCTGGATCCGAAACTGCTGATTTGTGTACAGCCTACTCGCGGGCTGGACGTAGGTTCTATTGAATATATCCATAAGAGAATCGTAGAACACCGTGATAAGGGGAATGCAGTATTGCTTGTTTCTCTTGAGCTGGATGAAATCTTGCAGCTATCTGACCGTATAGCAATCGTTAACAACGGTGAACTGGTCGGAACAGTGATCGCTGCTGAAACGAACGAAAATGAAGTTGGTCTAATGATGGCAGGCGTGGCTAAGGAGAGAAGCATATGAGACATACCATCGTATCTATAATATCGATTTTATTAGGACTGGTGGCCGGGGGAATCCTGATGCTCTTCATCGGAAGCAACCCGATTGAAGGCTATTCCTATCTTCTTCAAGGTGCCCTGAAGAACCTTGAACGTATCGGGAATACCTTGGCTACGGCAACTCCACTTGTATTTACCGGTCTGTCCGTTGCTTTTGCATTCCGTACTGGTTTGTTCAATATTGGTGCTTCCGGCCAAATGTTAGTTGGCGGCTTATTGGCATCAGCTGTTGGTCTAACATATGATTTTTCAAGACCAGTCCTTCTTGCGGTCATGATTCTGGTGGGGATGCTTGGCGGAGCGCTTTGGGCATTCGTTCCTGGTTTGCTTAAGGCAAAATTCAATGTTCATGAGGTTGTATCGACAATCATGATGAACTGGATTGCTTATTGGACGATCTATTATGTGATTCCTGGATACTTCAAAGGGGAATTCCTCGAAACTGAATCCAAGAAGCTGGCAGAATCCGCTACCCTGCGTACGCCTTGGCTGACAGATATGTTCCAGGGTTCATACATCAACCTTGGATTGTTCCTTGCGGTCATTGCGGTAATCATTATAGCGTTCATTATCGATAAAACGACCTTAGGTTATGAGTTAAAGGCTGTAGGTTTTAATAGATTTGCAGCTGAATATGCAGGCATGAAAGTAAATCGCAATATTATTTTATCTATGCTGATTTCAGGTGCTCTTGCCGGACTCGGAGGAGTAGCGCTGTACACTGGTAATGCTTCCAGTATCCAGATCGGAATCCTGCCAGCCCAGGGTTATGATGGAATTGCAGTAGCATTGCTTGGTGCCAATAATCCAATTGGTGTATTCTTCGCAGCTGTTTTATTTGGAATCCTCTATTCTGGTACAGGCTTTATGAATGCGATGACTGAAATTCCTCCTGAACTGGCGAATACAATCATTGCGATCATTATCTACTTCGCAGCGACAAGTGTACTGATTGAGCGCTTGCTGAACAAATTCAAGAAGAGAAGCTCAAACCGAAAAGACAAAAGTGGTCCTGTAGTCGAGAAGGGAGATTCCTAAGATGTGGCATATTATAGAACAAATTTTTCCTTACGCGATTGTCTTTACAATTCCTCTTCTGATTACAGCCCTGGGCGGTCTTTTTAGTGAGCGAAGCGGAATTGTCAATATTGCCCTTGAAGGCTTGATGATCATCGGTGCTTTCTCTGGCGCTTTATCCATCCATTATCTGAGTGGTGTAATCGAAAACAATACGCTCGTTCTTTGGCTGGGATTATTGGCTGCTGTAGCAGCAGGCATCCTTTTTTCAATCTTGCATGCATTTGCGAGCATTAACTTGAATGCGGATCAAATCATCAGTGGTACGGCAATCAATTTGATTGCGACTGCCTTGACGATTTTCCTTGCAAGAAATATGACTGGAAGCGGGAATATCCGAATCACTAGTGGATTCACACCTTCGAATGTCCCTTTCTTGTCTGATATTCCGATAATTGGAGATCTTTTCTTTACAAAAACATATCCGACTACTTGGTTTGTATTGGCCATTCTTTTCATTAGTTCGTTTATCCTTTACAAAACAAGATTCGGTCTGCGTCTAAGATCCTGTGGTGAATTCCCGCAGGCAGCAGAGGCAGCAGGAATTAATGTGCGAAGAATACGCTATAGTGGAGTCCTTATTTCCGGTGCGTTTGCTGGTCTTGGCGGAGCTTTGATCATTGTGACTTACGCTGGTGAGTTCACAGGTACTGTATCTGGTCTAGGATTCCTTGCATTGGCATCCTTGATCTTTGGACAGTGGAAGCCGCTTGGCGTATTGGCAGCGACATTCTTCTTTGGTTTTGCCAGTACAATTGCAAACGTATCACAGGTAATTCCAGAATTGGCTGTCATCCCGCCAATTCTGCTGAAGATTTTCCCTTATGTCGTAACGCTGATCGCATTGGTCATCTTTTCTAAGTCTTCACAGGCTCCAAAAGCCGTCGGTGAAACATTCGACAGTGGAAAAAGATAAGTTTTTACCAAGAGGTGCCTTTATCGAGGTGCCTCTTTTCTATTCATTCGTTTAGTAACATTTGAGTAAAATGATAACCTTTAAAATATAGAAGAAAATGACACATTAAATTTAGAATTTTTCAAACCGTTATGGTAGAATATAGGAAAATGCTGGTTAAAAAAATAGCGGTAAGAGGTCTATAAGATGAAGCTATCATTATATTTGGATGACCGTGAAACAGAGAAGATATTTTCTTATTTGCGCTGGATTTTTCTTGTTATTGGTGTTCTTGTTTTTTATTATCCGCCTCTCGCTGACAGGCTGGATTTTACAGAAGAGACCTTCCCGCTGCTTTTGACAGTGGGATTCATTTATATGGCCTCTGCACAAATTGCCCTGGTCAAGCTGCCTCCTGGAAATGAATATTTTTCATTGCTTACTAAAGCAGGTATTGTATTCGACTATGTCGCACTCATCTGGCTGCTCGTTTTAACCAGGGGAACCATGTCTCCGCTATTTCCGATTTCATACTTGCTTGTCATGCATGCGACGATCTATTGGAGAACAAAGGGGGCGATTTTGTCCTCTGCCTTTTTAACTCTTGGATACAGCATCATTTATGTTACACAGGGACATTTTGAATTTTATACTTCCTTTGTGTTTATCCTGAATCTCGCGTTCATCTGGGTTGTCGGTGTATTTGGTTCACTTATTGTCATAAGGGAAAGAAAGCACCTCAAGCAAAAGGAAATTTTCCATGAATTGATGTTCACTGATTATCTCACGGGTTTATACAACCATAGGCATTTTCAGGAACAGTTGAGGATGCTTACTCTCAATAAGGAAGATTTCATGCTTGTCATGGGGGATATTGATTATTTTAAGCAGGTGAATGACCAGTTTGGCCACCTGACCGGTGATGAAATATTGAAGCGAATTGGGTTGATTTTTCAGGAGCTGGCCGACCGCCATGACGCACAGGCATTTCGATACGGTGGAGAAGAGTTTGCGTTCCTTTTGCCTTTAATGGATGAAATGAGACAAGTTGCCTTTTTTGAAGATCTTTATTCAACCCTGGCGGCTGAGGAATTTACCGGGGATTGTAAAACCATTACGATGAGCTTCGGAATTGCTTCCTCACAAACAGTGTCACTGCCTGATAAGCTATTAGGCTATACCGATCAGCTTTTGTACAGCGCGAAGGCTGCTGGCAGGAATCAGGTAAAATTTGAAACAGGCTATACATATCGTTTTGATGCTGTATCGGAAATTGCCGCAGCAAGAGAATGAAAATATAAAGCTCCCCATTTTGAGGGGAGCTTTTGTGTTCAAATTTAATCGAATTGGCAATTGCTTGAATTAGACAACTATGGAAAGGTATAGTTAGAGTGTATTTATAGGAATATTAAATATGAGCATCTCAACGTATACATAGAGTAAAGATGTTTTGCAGGATTACAAACAGTGAAGAATGGATAGAAAAAGATTACTTATCGTGTTCCCATTAAAGGAGGATTTAAATGGCTGTCATTTCAGAAACAATCAAGGATATGAAGGGTTACAAGCTTCACATCGTAAAAACAGCAAAGTTCAAGACAAACACAATTGTCTGGAAGATGAAAACACCTCTGACGAGCGAAAACGTAACAAAACGTGCTTTGCTTCCATACGTTCTGCAGAGCAGCTCAAAAGCATACGAGACAACTTCAAAGCTGCGCTCCTATTTAGATGAGCTCTATGGGGCCAATCTTTATGTTGATGTATCCAAAAAAGGGGAGTACCAGGTCATTAGCTTCTCGCTTGAAATTGCCAATGAAAAATTCCTGAGTGACCCAGAGCCTTTGTTGAAAAAGGGGATGGAATTAATCGCAGAAATCCTTGTCAATCCTCTGGCCGAGAATGATGCTTTTGACAAAGAAACGGTGGAGAAGGAAAAGCGCACCCTTAAACAGAGGATTCAGGCAGTTTATGATGATAAAATGCGCTACTCCAATTTCAGGCTTGTACAGGAAATGTGTAAAGGTGAGCCGTATGCATTGCATGTGAATGGAGAAATAGACGATATCCCCCAGATTAATGAGGGGAACTTGTATGAGTATTACAAGCAGGCTTTTGCAGAGGACGAAATGGATTTGTACATTATTGGCGATG
The DNA here is from genome assembly GCF_007678455.1 of Cytobacillus oceanisediminis 2691. GTDB lineage: Bacteria > Bacillota > Bacilli > Bacillales > Cytobacillaceae > Mesobacillus > Mesobacillus oceanisediminis_A. The sequence continues at coordinate 696,224 of NZ_VEEP01000001.1, forward strand.
TGAACGAAGACGAAGTCCATTCCACTGCTGACGAACTGCTTCAATTCGAGGATAGGGTCCCTGTGAAGGTGGAAACACATCATGCTGGCAGCATAGAAGAAAAAACAGTAAAAGATCAGGAAGATGTAAAACAAGGCAAGCTGAATATCGGCTATCGGACAAATGTGCTTTATGGTGATCAGGACTATTATGCACTTCAGGTGTTCAATGGTATCTTTGGCGGCTTCTCACATTCCAAGTTATTTTTGAATGTCCGCGAAAAAAACAGCCTTGCCTATTATGTCGCCAGTCGTCTTGAAAGCCACAAGGGTTTGATGATGGTCATGTCTGGTATCGAATTCGAAAATTTTGAGCTCGCTGTTAAAATAATCCGTGAACAAATGGAAGCCATGCAAGCAGGCGATTTTACCGATCAGGAAGTTGAACAGACAAAAGCGGTGATTGAAAACCAAATGCTTGAAACTATGGATACTGCAAGAGGCATGGTAGAGGTCCTTTATCATAATGTTGTATCAGATCAAAATGTTAGCCTCGATGACTGGCTTCAGGGCATGAGTAAAACCACAAAAGAAGAAATCGTCGATGTAGCCAAGAAGGTCCAGCTTGACACGGTTTACTTCTTAACTGGATTGGAGGCGGACAAATAATGGAGAAGATCACTTTTGAACAACTTCAGGAAGAAATGTACTATGAAAAGCTGAATAATGGGCTTGATGTCTACATTCTGCCGAAAAAAGGCTTCAATAAAACATATGCCACATTTACAACGAAATTCGGTTCAATCGATAATCACTTCCTTCCTCCGGGAAAGGATGAATACGTTAAGGTCCCTGATGGCATTGCCCACTTCCTTGAGCATAAATTATTTGAAAAGGAAGATGGGGATGTATTTCAGCAGTTCAGCAAGCAGGGTGCATCTGCGAATGCTTTCACATCGTTTACGAGGACTGCTTACTTATTTTCCAGTACCTCCAATGTGGAGAAAAACCTTGAAACACTGATTGACTTCGTTCAAGAGCCTTATTTCACAGAGAAGACGGTTGAAAAGGAAAAGGGAATCATCGGGCAGGAAATCACGATGTATGATGACAACCCTGACTGGAGGCTGTATTTCGGGCTTATACAGAATATGTATAAAAACCACCCAGTAAGCATCGATATCGCGGGTACCATCGAATCGATTTCCCATATAACGAAAGATATGCTGTATGAATGCTATGAAACCTTCTACCACCCAAGCAATATGCTGCTGTTTGTGGTTGGTCCTGTCAACCCTGATGAAATCATGGGCCAGATAAAAGATAACCAGAGCAAGAAAGAGTATAAGAACAAGCCTGAAATCCAGCGGAAATTTGATGCAGAACAGGCTGGAGTCGCTGAAAAGAAACAAGTCCTTAAAATGAACGTCCAAACATCAAAATGCCTTGTGGGAATCAAAGCTGCCAACCCGACTGAATCAGGAAGCGAAATGCTGAAAAATGAACTTTCAGTTAATGTGCTCCTTGATATGCTATTTGGAAAAAGCTCTGATAACTACACTGAATTGTATAGTTCGGGGTTGATTGACGACACGTTTTCCTATGACTATTCACAGGAGCAAGGTTTCGGGTTCGCGATGGTTGGCGGAGATACAAATGAGCCGGATGTCCTGGCCAGTAAGCTTGAAGCGATGCTGAAGGAAGCGAAATCGGGTCAGGGACTCACTGCTGAAAGCCTCGAAAGGACAAAAAAGAAAAAAATTGGGGCTTTCTTAAGAGCGGTGAATTCACCAGAATATATCGCAAATCAATTCACGCGTTACGCTTTCAATGATATGGATTTGTTCGAAGTAGTCCCTGTGCTTGAAAGTCTCACAATGGATGATCTCAATCAGGCAGCTGAACGGCTTATATCAGAGGACCGATTCACAGTCTGCCAGGTAGTTCCAAAGGGGAAGTAACTGACATATGAAGCGTGTGCGCCGGCCTTTCCCGGCGCATATTTAATTAGAAATGGTGAGAGGGAAAAGACATGAAAAGATTCGCATTGGTGACAGGTGCAAGCGGAGCAATCGGTAAAGCAATCTCAATCAAGCTGGCATCAGAAGGTTATTCGCTTTACTTACATTACAATCAGAACGAAAAGGGAATTGGAGAGCTTTTAAGCGAGATTGGCTCATTTGGCGGAGAATATATACCGATCAAGGCCAATTTAGCCTCGAAGACAGGTTATCTTGAATTAGCCAACCAGATTTTTTCGATTGATGCAATCGTACATAATGCTGGCAATGCTTTATATGGCCTTCTCGAGGATTTGGAAGAAGAAGAAACAGAAGCCTTGATTCAAATCCATGTTACAACGCCGCTTCTTCTGACAAAAAAGCTGCTTCCAAAATTGCGGCAAAAACAAAATGGGAATATTGTGATTGTCTCATCTATATGGGGCCAGACAGGAGCGTCATATGAGGTGGCGTATTCAACAGTAAAGGGAGCGCAGTTGGCATTTGCGAAAGCGCTAAGCAAAGAACTGGCACCTTCTAATATTAGGGTGAACGCAGTTGCGCCTGGAGCGATCCAGACTCCAATGGTAGACGGATTTACCCTCGAGGAACTTGAAGCGATTGCTGCTGAGGTCCCATCCGGCCGTCTTGGGACCCCTGAAGAAGTAGCAAATGGCGTGGAATTCCTTTTATCAGAGAAATCCTCCTATATTACCGGACAGGTTGTGGCAATCAACGGCGGCTGGCTGACCTGAACAATTTGTGACAAATTTTCTAATCCCGTTTCTTGATGAATAATTCTCCGCGAACCAATGCAAAATAACCTTGTACTATTTTAGACAAGGAGGTTGTCAATATGTCTGTATTGGAAAATTGGAATCAGTGGAAAGACTTCCTGGGAGACCGTCTTCATCAGGCGCAGGATAAAGGGATGAATAAAGAAGTAATGGGTGATCTTGCATACCAGATCGGCGACTATCTTGCCAAGAACGTCGACCCTAAGAACGAACAGGAAAGAGTTCTTTCAGACCTTTGGTCAGTAGCAAGCCCGGACGAGCAGCATGCGATCGCTACCATGATGGTAAAGCTTGTTCAAAACAACGGAAGTAAATAGGTGAGTTTGATGAAGAGGGGACTTACATTCCTCTCTTTTTTTATTTATAACAGTCCATATCAGATGCATTAGGGCAGTTTTCATTTCTGGCTTGTTTTTCCTTTCATCTTCTTAGAAAATCATATATTATAGTAGCTAGATAATCGATGTCAAAATGTGTCGCAATTATTGGCTGAAAGCAGAGGAGGAGAATGATGGAGAAGAAAGAATGGTACTTGGAATATGAAATAATGATTAACCGTCCAGGACTGCTAGGTGATATTTCCTCTTTGCTTGGAATGCTGTCCATCAATATTGTAACGATCAATGGTGTGGATGAAGGAAGACGTGGCCTATTGATCCTTGCGAAAGATGATGATCAAATTGAGAGACTTGAGTCAATTTTAAATACTATGGATACAATAAGGGTAATTAAAATCAGGGAGCCTAAACTGCGTGACCGGATGGCGGTAAGACATGGCAGGTACATACAACGTGATGCGGACGATAAAAAAACATTCCGGTTTGTAAGGGATGAACTTGGACTGCTGGTCGACTTTATGGCAGAATTGTTTAAGATGGAGGGGCATAAACTGATTGGCATACGTGGAATGCCTCGTGTCGGAAAGACAGAATCTGTTGTGGCATCAAGTGTTTGTGCCAATAAAAGATGGCTTTTTGTTTCCTCTACATTATTGAAGCAGACAATTCGCAATCAGTTGATTGAGGATGAGTACAATGCTGATAACCTATTCATCATCGATGGTATTGTTTCAACAAGGAGAGCCAATGAAAAGCACTGGCAGCTTGTCAGGGAAATCATGCGCCTTCCTGCAGTCAAGGTTGTGGAACATCCTGATATTTTTGTCCAGAACACAGAATATACATTGGATGATTTTGATTATATTATCGAATTAAGAAATAACCCCGATGAGGAAATCGTATATGATATGGTCCAGAAGAATCACATGTTTACTGATTCCGATTTTGGAGGATTTGATTTTTAACAGTATTGGAAGGTGTTATCGTGTCTGAGTTAGGAATTATTTTAAAGGAAGCACGGGAAGCAAAAGGTCTCAGCCTGGACGAACTGCAGTCCATCACGAAAATTCAAAAGCGTTATCTCCTGGGCATTGAAGAAGGCAATTATTCTATGATGCCAGGTAAGTTCTATGTTCGGGCATTCATCAAACAATATGCCGAAGCAGTGGGCCTTGATCCGGACCAGCTTTTTGAACAGCATAAATCCGAAATCCCATCTTCATATAACGAAGAGTTGCCAGAACAGCTGTCACGTGTCCAATCGAGGAAGAGTCTTTCACCAGAAACTTCTAAGGTTCTGAATGTACTTCCAAAAATATTGATTGGCATATTCATTATTGGCGCGATAGCTCTCGTGTGGTATTTAATTGTCAAAAACGCTGGCGATGACGCTGGACAGACTGCGAATACCAAAAAGGACCAGCCAATCGTTGAAGAACCTGCAGGGAGCGCGGAAGATGCCGCTGATGATGATCCAAGCGAATCTGATACCCCTGCTGAGGAAAAACCTGCTGAAGAAGAAGCAGAGCCTGAAACCCCGGCACAGGAGCTTACAGTCTCTTCTAGCAATGGCAGCAAGACGGTATACGAACTGAAGAATACCGATAAATTTGCCATCAAGATTGTTTCACTTGGGCAAACATGGGTTGGCCTTTCTAATGGGGCTGGGAAATCGATCTTCCAGGGTATGCTGGATAAAGACAAAACTGGAAGCCATACAGAAGATATGACCAGTGAAACAGAGGCAGTCATCAATATCGGACGGGCTACCGAAACGGAAATTTACGTAAACGACCAAAAGCTAGAGTACGCCGTTTCGCCGGAAGAGGATATGACCCAGCTGATCACAATCAAATTTGTGAAATAATGTAACGTAATAAAATGCAGTCCGATTAGAGGCTGCTGCAACAAAAATGCCCGTATGGACGTTTGTTTATACGGGCTATACTATTAGTGCTAAGCTCCAGCGCTTCTCGGAGCTTGTTGAGGTGCTTGCCGCTTCAGGCATATTTAATGTCGTTTTTTACATATTGGATATAATGAAGAAGTCAGCCAAATGGCTGTGTAATTAACATCTGGAGGAATAGGATATGAACTTGCCAAATAAAATTACGGTTTCACGCATTTTATTGATTCCGTTATTCTTGATCGTGATGGTTGTTCCATTTTCCTGGGGCGAGATTGCCCTGCTTGGAACGACAATGCCGGTCACTCATTTAGTAGGAGCGCTGATTTATATTTTCGCTTCTGTTACAGACTGGGTTGATGGGTATCTTGCACGGAAACATAATCTCGTTACGAATCTGGGGAAATTCCTTGATCCGCTGGCGGATAAACTTCTGGTCTCCTCGGCACTGATTGTGCTTGTTGAACTTGGGTATGCCCCAGCGTGGATTGTCATCGTGATCATCAGCAGGGAGTTTGCCGTGACAGGGCTTCGTTTATTGCTTGCGGGAGGCGGCGAGGTTGTTGCTGCCAAGATGCCAGGGAAAATCAAAATGTGGGCTCAAACAGTCGCGATTTCCGCTTTGTTGCTGCATAATATCATCTTTGAAGCTTTCTCAATCCCGTTTGCCGATATCGCCTTATGGGTGGCGATGTTCTTTACAATCTGGTCTGGTTGGGACTACTTCGCCAAGAACAAGCAAATATTCAGCAATTCTAAATAAAGGATTTGCCAGGAGGATGTCATATGAATGCAGAAATCATAGCAGTTGGATCTGAATTGCTTCTCGGGCAAATTGTCAATACAAACGCCAGGTTCCTGTCAAGGCAGCTTGCAGACCTGGGAATCAATGTATTCTATCACACGGTTGTCGGGGATAATTCCGATAGGCTGAAAAGTGCAATCAGGATTGCCCAGGAACGTGCAGAATTGATCATTTTCACTGGCGGCCTTGGGCCAACTAAAGATGACCTCACCAAAGATACCATTGCCGCTCAGCTCGGAAAGAAATTGGTGCTTGATGAGGAAGCCATGAGGTCGATCGAACTCTATTTTGAAAAAACGAAGAGGGTAATGACCGAGAATAACAGGAAGCAGGCTCTCGTGATTGACGGTTCCGTTATTCTTAAGAACGAAAATGGCATGGCTCCGGGTATGTTCCTGTCAACATCTGACCACAAGTATATGCTGTTGCCGGGTCCTCCTTCTGAAATGGAGCCCATGTTCCTGAAATATGGCCAGGCAGCTATCACTGGCATAAATGGCAGCCAGGCAAGGATTGAATCAAGAGTCCTGCGTTTTTTTGGAATAGGCGAGGCAGCATTGGAAGCACAAATAGAGGATTTAATCGATCAGCAAAGCAATCCGACCATTGCCCCGCTGGCAGGTGACGGGGAAGTGACCCTGAGGCTTACAGCAAGAGATGATGCTAATGGCACTGCCCAGGAATTAATTGATAAAGTGGAAGCGGAAATCATGGACAGAGTCGGCGAGTATTTCTATGGTTACGACGAAACCTCACTAATATTGGAACTTTCCAAACTAGTAAAAAGCAAGAACTTGACGATATCAGCAGCGGAAAGCCTTACAGGCGGGATGTTCCAGGAGGAATTGACCTCTGTTTCCGGAGCCAGCAGCCTTTTTAAGGGCGGGATTGTATGCTATTCAAATGAGGCTAAAATCGGACTGGTGAACGTCAGCCCTGCTACAATAGAGAACTTCGGGGCTGTCAGCAAAGAATGTGCGGAAGAGCTTGCGGTCAATATTGCATCGATCACCAATTCGGAAATTGGCTTAGGCTTCACGGGAGTGGCAGGCCCTGACTCTCTTGAAGGGCATCCGGCAGGAACTGTTTTCATTGGTGTACATATAAAGGGGAAGCCAGTGCATGTAGAAAAATTGAACCTGAGCGGGTCACGAGCTGCAATCAGGAGCAGGTCAGTGAAGTTTGGCTGCCAGCTGCTAATTAATAGATTATCAGAAACACGGAAGTGATTTGCTTCCGTGTTTTTTCATTAGCGAGGTTCCTGGAGTACCGAATAGGCAGATTACTTGCCGAATTCGTGTTTTAAAGGGGATGTTCCTACTCAAAATTAGTAAAAAAGCTATTTAAAATTCAGTTTTAATGATTATTCCAGCTTCAAAAAAAACGAATAAATGTTCGATTTTTTAATGGACAAACCGCATGGAAAAAGGTATAGTAATAGTAGGCTTTGAATAAGAGATTTGCGGACAGGCAGTATGCAGTTCGTTTTTTATATAAAAGGAGGAAATTGTGTGAGTGATCGTCAAGCGGCGTTAGATATGGCATTAAAACAAATCGAAAAGCAATTTGGTAAAGGCTCTGTAATGAAGTTGGGTGAGAAGACAGATACCAAGATTTCTACTTCTCCAAGTGGTTCTCTTGCGCTGGACACAGCGCTGGGAATAGGCGGCTATCCTCGCGGACGTGTTATCGAAATCTATGGACCTGAAAGTTCAGGTAAGACAACTGTTGCGCTCCATGCGATTGCTGAGGTGCAGGCTAATGGCGGCCAGGCAGCGTTCATTGACGCTGAACACGCGCTGGATCCTGTATATGCACAAAAACTCGGTGTAAACATTGATGAGCTTCTTTTGTCACAGCCGGACACAGGAGAGCAGGCGCTTGAAATCGCTGAAGCACTTGTACGAAGCGGCGCGATTGATATCATTGTTATTGACTCCGTTGCAGCTCTAGTCCCTAAGGCAGAAATCGAAGGTGAGATGGGTGATTCCCATGTCGGTCTTCAGGCTCGTTTGATGTCCCAGGCATTGCGCAAACTTTCCGGTGCAATCAACAAATCAAAGACTATCGCGATCTTCATCAACCAGATTCGTGAAAAGGTTGGCGTCATGTTCGGTAACCCTGAGACTACACCAGGCGGCCGTGCTTTGAAGTTCTACTCAAGTGTCCGTCTTGAAGTGCGCCGTGCTGAAACGTTGAAGCAGGGCAATGACATGGTCGGTAACAAAACGAAGATTAAAGTTGTCAAGAACAAGGTTGCACCTCCGTTCCGTACAGCTGAAGTGGATATCATGTACGGTGAAGGAATCTCCAAAGAAGGTGAAATCATCGATATGGGATCAGACCTTGATATCGTAGATAAAAGCGGTTCATGGTATTCCTATAATGGTGAACGTCTTGGACAGGGAAGGGAAAACGCAAAGATTTTCCTTAAAGAAAACCCATCCATCCGTCTTGAAATTCAGAAGAAAATCCGTGACCACTACGGTCTGGATGGCGAATTCACTGTGACTGAAACAGACGAAGACCAGGAAGAACTTCAACTGGATTAATAGATTTACACTAAGGATTAGCAAGGTCTCCTGAATGACAGGAGGCCTTTTTGGTATGAATTCACTCTAAAAATAAGAATTGATTGAATAATTAATTAAAATCGATGACATCCTTATGGGACAAACCCTTGACAATAAAATTTGGCAGCTTTACAATTAAAAATGTATATTTTACATTTTCATGGTATTAAAAACGTTTAAAAGCATTAGAGCTGTATGTTGATGCTTGTAACAATGTACATGCCGACACTTTAAAAAACGTAACACAAGTTCATAGCAAGAGGAGGTGAAAATGATGGATCTAATTATTTCAATCATCTCCATTTTGCTTGGCCTATTCGTCGGTGCAGTTGTTGGCTATTTTTATCGTAAATCCGTTGCGGAAGCAAAAATTGCAGGTGCCAAAAACGCCGCAGAACAAATTATTGAAGATGCGAAGCGTGGAGCAGAGGCAATGAAGAAGGAAGCCCTGCTGGAGGCTAAGGATGAAAATCACAAACTGCGTACTGAAGCAGAACGTGAGATTCGTGAACGAAGAAATGAACTGCAAAAACAAGAAAATCGTTTATTGCAAAAAGAGGAGAATCTTGATCGTAAAGATGAGTCGTTGAACAAACGCGAGAATCTTTTAGAGAAAAAAGATGACGCTCTTACCAAAAGACAACAGCATATTGAAGAGATGGAAAGCAAAGTGGACGAGATGGTACGAAATCAGCAGGCTGAACTGGAACGCATCTCGAGCTTAACGCGTGATGAGGCTAAATCCATCATTTTGGAGCGTACTGAGCAAGAACTTGCTCACGACATTGCACTAATGATTAAGGAAAACGAAAACAGGGCGAAAGAAGAATCCGATAAGAAAGCGAAAGAGGTACTTTCACTTGCCATCCAAAGATGCGCAGCTGACCATGTCGCTGAAACGACTGTGTCGGTCGTGAATCTTCCGAATGATGAAATGAAGGGACGCATTATCGGACGTGAGGGACGGAATATCCGCACCCTGGAAACGTTGACGGGAATAGACCTCATAATTGATGATACTCCGGAAGCAGTTATATTATCCGGATTTGACCCAATCAGACGTGAAACAGCCCGATTAGCTCTGGAAAAGCTTGTCCAGGATGGACGTATTCATCCGGCCCGAATCGAAGAAATGGTTGAGAAGGCACGCCGTGAAGTGGATGAACATATTCGCGAGGTTGGTGAACAGACGACCTTCGAAGTGGGAGTACATGGGCTGCATCCAGACCTCATCAAGATTCTTGGCCGCTTGAAGTATCGTACAAGCTACGGACAGAATGTTCTTAAGCATTCAATGGAAGTAGCCCAATTGTCCGGATTGCTTGCTGCAGAGCTAGGTGAAGATGAAACATTGGCTCGCCGAGCAGGACTCCTGCATGACATCGGAAAGGCAATTGACCATGAAGTAGAAGGCAGCCACGTTGAAATTGGCGTGGAGCTCGCTACCAAGTACAAGGAACATCCTGTTGTCATCAACAGCATTGCTTCCCACCATGGTGATACTGAGCCTACATCGATCATCGCAGTTCTAGTTGCTGCTGCTGATGCATTATCAGCTGCAAGGCCAGGTGCCCGCAGCGAAGCACTTGAAAACTATATCCGCCGTCTTGAAAGACTCGAAGAAATCTCGGAATCCTATGAAGGGGTCGAGAAGTCCTTCGCTATTCAAGCGGGAAGAGAAATCAGGATCATGGTTCGACCTGATCAAATCGATGACTTGCAGGCACACCGCCTCGCTCGTGATATCCGTAAGAAAATCGAGGAAGAGCTCGATTATCCAGGACATATCAAGGTTACAGTCATCCGTGAAACACGTGCAGTTGAATACGCAAAATAAAGCGGTGCTTCGGCGCCGCTTTTTATATTGTGGTCACATTGCTGTTTTCCTCTGATCACGATGATATGATACAATTTTTATATAAATAACTTATAGGCAGGAATGAAGATTAATGAGAATTTTATTTGTAGGGGATGTTGTAGGTTCTCCAGGCAGGGATATGGTTACGGAATACCTGCCAAAGCTGAAGGGGAAATTTCGTCCGACTGTTACGATCATAAATGGTGAGAATGCAGCGAGCGGTAAAGGGATTACCGAAAAGATTTACCGGCAGTTTCTCGAGCAGGGCGCACAGGCGGTCACTCTAGGAAACCACGCATGGGATAACCGTGATATTTTTGAGTTCATCGATGGAGCTAAATATCTGGTACGGCCTGCTAATTTCCCAGAAGAAGTTCCTGGCAAAGGGATTGTTTATTTAAAAATCAACCAGGAGGAACTGGCAATAATCAATTTGCAAGGCCGAACATTCTTGACGCCAATTGATTGCCCATTTAAAAAAGCCGATGAACTGATTGAAGAAGCTAGAAAGCGCACATCCCTCATATTCGTTGATTTCCATGCAGAAGCAACTAGCGAAAAGCAGGCAATGGGATGGTATCTTGATGGAAAAGTTTCCGCCGTGGTCGGTACGCATACTCATGTCCAAACTGCAGATGAGCGAATTTTGCCTTCTGGTACAGCATATCTGACCGATGTAGGCATGACCGGTCCATATGATGGCATTTTAGGAGTAGAAAAAGAAGCAGTTCTCAGAAGGTTCATTACAAGCCTGCCAACACGTTTCGAAGTAGCCAAGGAAGGAAGGAACCAGCTATCAGCAGTATTGATCGATTTGGATAAGAAAACTGGCAAAGCAGTGAAAATCCAGAAAATCCTTATCAATGAAGACCACCCTTTTTATGAATAAGACATTAGAGTGACAATCGTGAGACTGCAGGAAAACTCATTCGAGTTTATCTGCAGTCTTTACTTATGAGCTGAATTTGGTTATTTGGAGAAGGATTAAGTTGGATGAAAGATACCCTTGTGAAGAGGTAGGAGGGTGGATAAGGGTATCATTGCTGTCGAGAAATACCCTTTTGATGGGAAAAGAGTGCGCATAAGGGTATCATTCCTGTCGAGAAATACCCTTATGACGAGAAAAGAGTGTGGATAAGGGTATCATTCTGCCTGAGAGATACCCTTATGAAGAGTGAAGAGTGCACATAAGGTCACCATTGCCTCCGAGAGACACCCTTATGAAGAGTGAAGATTGCGCATAAGGTCACCATTCCGCCAGAGAGACACCCTTATGAAGAGTGAAGAGTCCACATAAGGGTATCATTCCTGTCGAGAGATACCCTTATGACGAGAAAAGAGTGTGGATAAGGGTATCATTCTGCCTGAGAGATACCCTTATGAAGAGTGAAGAGTGCACATAAGGTCACCATTGCCTCCGAGAGACACCCTTATGAAGAGTGAAGATTGCGCATAAGGTTACCATTCCGCCAGAGAGACACCCTTATGAAGAGCTAAGAGTCCACATAAGGGCATCATTCCGCCAGAGAGACACCCTTATGAAGAGCTAAGAGTCCACATAAGGGCATCATTCCCCCAGAGAGACACCCTTATGAAGAGGCAAGAGAACGCATAAGGTCACCATTCCGCCAGAGAGATACCCTTATGAAGAGTGAAGATTGCGCATAAGGGCACCATTCCACCCGAGAGATACCCTTATGAAGAGTGAAGAGTCCACATAAGGCCACCATTCCGCCAGAGAGACACCCTTATGAAGAGGCAAGAAAACGCATAAGGGCACCATTCCGTCAGAGAGACACCCTTAAGAAGAGGCAAGAGTGCACATAAGGGCACTATTCCGCCAGAGAGACACCCTTATGAAGAGGCAAGAGTCCACATAAGGGCATCATTCCGCCAGAGAGACACCCTTATGAAGAAGAAAGAGTCAACATAAGGGTACCATTGCCCCCGAGAGGTACCCTTATGAAGAGAAAAGAGTCCGCATAAGGTCACCATTCCGCCCGAATAGCATCATAACAGGGGTGTGATCCCGGTTCTAAAGGGAATTACCATTATAAAAAAGCCTTGCCATGCAAAAAAACAGAATCAAAGTCATCACTTGCAATGCTTTTTTTAACTGAAGGTCATATGTGGGCTTCCTCCTGAATATAGTAGCAGTGGAACAGACTAACCTGGATGTCCACAAACAGGACATCTGGTACGGGACAAAATAAGGAGGAGCCAGGAATGGAGATATTAAAAGTTTCAGCAAAATCTAATCCTAATTCTGTAGCTGGTGCGCTTGCTGGAGTACTGCGCGAAAGAGGGGGCGCAGAAATTCAGGCAATTGGGGCGGGTGCATTAAATCAGGCCGTTAAGGCAGTAGCGATCGCAAGAGGGTTCGTAGCACCCAGCGGCGTTGATTTAATTTGCATCCCGGCATTTACTGATATCCTGATTGATGGCGAAGAGCGGACAGCCATTAAGTTGATTGTTGAACCCCGATAAAGTAAATATCAAACACATAAGAAATTATTGATATACTCGCCTGTTTGCATGTGCAAGCAGGTTTCTTTTATTTTCTTGTATAATGGGCACAAGGGGGAATTCTTTTGAAAATCTATGATGGACATTGTGATGTTCTCTATAAACTATTAATGGATCCGACACTTGATTATGTTAAAGCAGGGGAATTACAGGTCAATTTGGAAAAGCTGAATGCTTCAGGAACGAAAGTCCAGTTGTTCGCCATTTATGTACCCGAATCGGTCCATCCTGATTTGAAATTCGAGGCAGCACTTAGGATGGTAGATTTGTTCTATGAAAAGGTTCTATCGCCGAATCCCCAAATGAAGCTTGTGACTAACAGGGCAGAGATTAATGACCTCACTGAACAAGAAATAGGTGCTGTCCTGACTCTTGAAGGTTGTGATGCCATTGGTCAGGATTTGTTGAAGCTGCGAACGCTGTTAAGGCTTGGGGTGCGTTCCGTAGGATTGACGTGGAACTTTGGAAATTATTGCGCCGACGGGGCGTTAGAGGAACGGGGGGCAGGGCTGACGAGATTTGGCCGGCAGGTTGTCCAGCTCCTGAATGAAACGGAAACAGCCTGTGATGTCTCCCATCTATCCGAGAGGGGGTTCTGGGATGTGCTGGAAGTATCAGACCGTGTGTTTGCGTCCCATTCAAACAGTTATACGAAATGCCAGCATCCGCGGAATTTGAGGGACGAACAAATCAAAGCGCTGATCGATTTGGATTCTGTCATGGGCCTCACCTTTGTCCCGGAATTTTTATCGGGTAAAAAGGAATCGGCATCGATTGATGATATAATCCGCCATCTGGAACATGTCTGTACTCTTGGAGGAGAAAATCATGTAGGCTTCGGTTCCGATTTTGACGGTATAGAATTTACGGTGAAGAATCTATCGGGAAATGATCAATATGAGAACCTTTGGAACGAATTGCAAAAATATTATACTGATATACAAGTCCGAAAGTTTCTTTTTGACAATATGGCGTCCAAACTTCCGTTGAAAAACAGCTGAAATCAATAGACACAACAGGTTTCAGTCCCTGAATAAGAGGGCCAGAATGCAGGAAACTTAAAATATTTTAACAAATAAAAAAATATTCATATTTTCGTCAAGAATTATTCTGAAAGGGTTGCTTTTTTTTTCACATAGGTCTAGAATTGAAAGCGTTTAGTACCATCCATTTACTAGATTTGACAGGGGTTTTAGAGATACCCACTAAATTCTAGTGAATTACTTGGAAAAGTGCTACACTTAATAACGAAGCGTTTTTACATATCTAAAGGGGTGTAAGAGATGATCAATCAACTTTCATGGAAAGTTGGCGGACAGCAGGGAGAAGGAATTGAATCTACCGGGGAAATTTTCTCTATTGCTTTGAACCGTCTAGGCTACTACTTGTATGGCTACCGTCACTTTTCATCACGTATCAAGGGCGGACACACAAATAACAAGATTCGGGTAAGCACTACAGAGGTTCGATCTATTTCTGACGATTTAGATATTCTTGTAGCGTTCGATCAGGAAACGATCGATGTTAACTACAAGGAATTGCATGAGAAAGGCGTCATTTTGGCTGATGCGAAGTTTGATCCTAAAAAGCCAGAAGATACTCAAGCTGCATTGTATGCGGTTCCATTTACGGAAATAGCTACTGAACTTGGAACATCTCTTATGAAGAACATGGTCGCGATTGGTGCGACAAGTGCAATCCTTGACTTGGACATCCAGGTTTTCGAGGAAGTCGTCCAGGAAATCTTCGGACGCAAAGGACAACAGGTTGTCGATAAAAACATGGAAGCCATTAAAGCTGGCTACGAATATACGAAGGAACAATTGTCGGGCGCCGAGACGATGCAGCTTGAAAAGGCTGATGGACAGAAACGTCTGTTCATGATCGGCAATGACGCAATCGCAATGGGTGCAGTAGCAGGAGGCTGCCGCTTTATGGCTGCTTATCCAATCACGCCTGCATCAGAAATCATGGAATATCTGATCAAGAAGCTGCCGGCTCTTGGCGGAACTGTCATCCAGACAGAAGATGAAATTGCTGCTGCTACAATGGCAATCGGTGCCAACTATGGCGGAGTTCGTGCGATTACAGCATCTGCGGGTCCTGGCCTTTCTTTGAAAATGGAAGCAATCGGCCTTGCCGGAATCACTGAAACTCCGATCGTTATCGTTGATACACAGCGTGGCGGTCCATCAACAGGTCTTCCTACTAAACAGGAACAATCAGACCTTATGGCAATGATCTATGGAACGCACGGCGAAATCCCTAAGATTGTCATGGCTCCAAGTACGGTCCAGGAAGCATTCTATGATGCAGCTGAAGCATTCAACCTTGCTGAAGAGTATCAATGCCCTGTTATCGTCCTGACTGACCTTCAGCTTTCACTTGGAAAGCAAACAGTCGAGCCGCTTAATTTTGATAAAGTGGAAATCCGCCGAGGCAAGCTGGCGACAGAAGAACTTCCTGAAATTGAGAATAAAGGGTACTTCAAGCGTTATGAAGTAACTGAAGATGGTATTTCACCTCGTGTCATTCCAGGCATGAAAAACGGAATCCACCACGTTACTGGTGTTGAGCATGACGAAACAGGAAAGCCTTCAGAATCTGCTGCGAACCGCATTGCCCAAATGGATAAGCGTTTCCGCAAAATCAGCAATCTGAAGTTCGATACGCCAATCCATAAAAATGCTCCGCATGAGGAAGCTGATCTCTTAATCGTAGGTTTCAACTCTACTAGAGGTGCAATCGAAGAGGCAATGGGAAGACTGGAGAAGGATGGTTTGAAAGTAAACCATGCTCATGTACGTTTGATCCACCCATTCCCTGCCGATGAAATGATGCAGCTTGTAAATTCTGCTAAGAAAGTGGCAGTTATTGAAAACAATGCGACAGGACAACTTGCGAACATCATGAAGATGAATGTCGGAGGACACGAGAAGATCCACAAGATCCTCAAGTATGACGGAAATCCGTTCTTGCCGCAGGAAGTCCACACAAAATGCAAGGAGTTGTTCTAGGATGGCGACTTTTAAAGAATTTCGCAATAATGTAAAACCAAACTGGTGCCCAGGCTGCGGAGACTTCTCTGTACAGGCAGCGATGCAGCGTGCTGCTGCTAACGTTGGTCTTGAACCCGAAGATCTGGCCGTCATTTCAGGTATTGGCTGTTCTGGCCGTATCTCTGGATATATCAATTCTTACGGTTTCCACGGAATCCATGGCCGCTCACTTCCAATCGCACAAGGTGTGAAGATGGCGAACCGTGATTTAACGGTTATCGCTTCCGGTGGTGACGGGGACGGTTTCGCGATCGGTATGGGACATACTGTCCATGCGATCCGCCGTAACATCAATATCACTTACATTGTCATGGACAACCAGATTTATGGTCTGACAAAGGGACAAACTTCTCCGCGTTCGGCAGCTGGATTCAAGACAAAATCAACACCTGCTGGTTCCATCGAGCAAGCTATTTCCCCTATGGAACTGGCTTTGACAGCTGGTGCTACTTTTGTGGCACAAAGTTTCTCAACTGACCTGAAAGACTTAACTGCCCTGATTGAAGCAGGTATTAAGCATGAAGGTTTCTCGCTGATCAATGTCTTCAGCCCTTGTGTAACTTACAACAAGGTAAACACATATGACTGGTTCAAGGAAAACTTGACAAAGCTGAGCGACATTGAAGGTTATGACCCGTCAAATCGTGAAGCGGCTATGCAGACTTTGATGGAACATAAAGGTTTGGTTACTGGCCTAATCTATCAAAATACAGAGCAAAAATCTTATCAGGATCTGGTTAGCGGTTATTCTGAAACTCCGCTTTCAAAAGCAGACCTTAAGCTTGACCAGGCTCATTTTGATAAGCTTGTTGCTGAATTCATGTAATAAATCTGCACATTGCAATAAAACCCCAATCATCATGGATTGGGGTTTTATTTTTCAGTAAGAGTATGAAACTGAAAACTTGCGAAATGATTTATAGTGATAAGTATCACTACTATAATGACAGTTATAAGGTAATATGATTGAGTCGGTTTTTTTTACCGTGAATGCTGTATTTCCAATGCATACTATTGTTTTCATTGAATCAAGAGTTTATACTATTATAATGTGTATATTTAATAATTTCAGGGTAAAATATCGCCCTTTTTGCAAGTAGAATGCAGTTCAGTATGCTTCCCAGGAAAAATTACCGGGAATCTATGCTGCCTGCAAGCTTTCTATTGAAAGGAGATCTGTCATGAACGAAAATCAACGCCTGGAAGGACAGCAAGTACAAACTGAAAATTCTTCGGACAAAAAATCCAGCAAGGATTATAGCAAGTACTTTGAAACAGTATATACTGCTCCTTCTTTGAAGGATGCGAAAAAGCGCGGAAAAGAAGAGGTAAAGTACCATAAGGACTTCGACATCCCACAAGAATTCATCGGGATGGGAAAAGGCCGCAAATTCTATATCCGTACGTATGGGTGCCAGATGAACGAACATGACACTGAGGTCATGGCTGGTATTTTCCTTGGGTTAGGCTATGAGCCTACTGACAGTGTCGAGGATGCGAATGTCATCCTGCTGAATACATGCGCAATCCGGGAAAACGCTGAAAACAAGGTGTTCGGTGAACTTGGTCATTTAAAGCATCTGAAACGTGAAAAACCGGATCTGCTTTTGGGTGTATGCGGCTGTATGTCACAGGAAGAATCTGTCGTCAATAAAATCCTGAAAACCTATAACCAGGTTGATATGATTTTTGGTACGCATAATATCCATCGCCTGCCGAATATTCTCCAGGAAGCATACATGTCCAAAGAGATGGTCGTGGAAGTTTGGTCCAAGGAAGGGGATGTCATTGAAAACCTTCCTAAGGTACGCCGCGGCAATATCAAGGCATGGGTTAACATTATGTATGGCTGCGATAAATTCTGCACATACTGCATCGTTCCTTATACACGGGGCAAAGAGCGAAGCCGCCGTCCGGAAGATATCATCCAGGAAGTACGCCAGCTTGCGGCACAGGGCTATCAGGAAATTACCCTGCTGGGCCAGAATGTAAACGCATATGGAAAAGACTTCTCAGATATTAAATACGGACTGGGAGACCTGATGGATGAAATCCGTAAAATCGATATCCCGAGGATTCGATTCACTACGAGCCATCCACGTGACTTCGATGATCACTTGATAGAAGTCCTGGCAAAAGGCGGAAACCTGATGGACCATATCCATCTTCCTGTGCAATCAGGTTCTACCGATGTATTGAAAATCATGGCCAGGAAGTATACGCGTGAACAATATCTTGAACTTGTACGCAAGATTAAGGCAGCCATTCCGAATGCCACTTTGACAACGGATATCATCGTCGGATATCCGAATGAAACGGATGAACAATTCGAGGAGACATTGTCACTCGTCCGTGAGGTTGGCTATGAATCAGCGTATACCTTCATCTACTCTCCAAGAGAGGGAACTCCAGCAGCGAAAATGCAGGATAATGTTCCTATGGAAGTGAAAAAGGAGCGTCTTCAGCGTCTGAATGCACTTGTGAATGAACAGTCTGCCCAGTCGATGAAGAAGTATCAAGATCAGATTGTTGAGGTACTGGTCGAAGGCGAAAGCAAAAACAATCCGGATGTACTTGCGGGATATACAAGCAAGTTGAAGCTCGTCAATTTCGTAGCTCCTAAGTCGGCAATCGGCAAAATCGTCAAAGTAAAGATCACAGATGCAAAAACATGGTCTTTAAACGGGGAAATGGTAGAAGAAAACGAACCAGTTGAGGTGAAGTAAGTTGGCAAAATACAATAAAGATGACATTATCGAACGTTCAAGAGAAATCGCACGAATGATTGCTGAAACAGAAGAAGTGGACTTTT
Source organism: Cytobacillus oceanisediminis 2691 (assembly GCF_007678455.1). Taxonomy (GTDB): domain Bacteria; phylum Bacillota; class Bacilli; order Bacillales; family Cytobacillaceae; genus Mesobacillus; species Mesobacillus oceanisediminis_A. Next base: position 714,876 of record NZ_VEEP01000001.1, read on the forward strand.
TTAAGCGTGCTGAAGCACAAATTCATGAGAATGAAAAAGTAAGAACGCTTATTTCTTCTATAAAAGGTCTTCAAAAACAAGCTGTAAACTTCCAGCATTACGGAAAAACAGAAGCTTTGAAAAAGACCGAGGAAAAAATCGCTTCCTTAGAAGCGCAGCTTGACGCAATTCCGGTAGTACAGGAATTCAAGCAATCCCAGATCGATGTAAATGACTTGCTGCAGATGGTCGCAACGACTATTTCTAATACTGTTACAGATGAAATCGTTGTATCAACCGGAGGAGATATCCTCCGCGGCGAAACCGGCGCTTCACTCCAGAACGGAGCAAGCTGCCACACCCACGAACATTAAATCACTAGTTTAAAACAAGGCACCTGTTTATAGCAGGTGTCTTTTTTATGGAAAAGGCTCTGTTAAACAGGACAGTTAATATGCGTTCCAGGTGCTTCGCTTTCCGCGTGGATGGGGTTAGCTGAGCTGCTTCTGCAGGGTCTCACATGACCAGCTGCGCCCGCAGGACAATGAGAACCTTCCTCGAACTCGCCAACGCATGAGGAAAAATTCGGAGGAGTCTACGCGCCTTCCACTACATACAATCAACAGGTGTAATACCAATATTGAACTTTAACAGAGCCATGCGAAAAAGAGCTTTCCGTCTACAAGTGCAAAACATTATTTTGCTTTCTTTTTCAGGTTTCTCACTATAAATGGACTCCAGTGAATGCTCAAATGAATTACCCATCATCTTTCATCAATCGGGAACATTCATCGCCTGTGGGCATACAATGAACTATGCCTAAATTTTTAACAGCGGTTCTAAAATTAATCGCACACTAGTCTAATATCACGCATAGGATGAATTGAAAAAGATTGAGGAGGTTTCGCTCGCATGGGAGATTACAGAGAGATTATCACGAAAGCCGTCGTAGCGAAAGGACGTAAATTCACACAGTCCAATCATACGATCAACCCAGCGCATCATCCAAGCAGCATTCTTGGCGCTTGGGTCATAAACCATAAGTACAAGGCAAAGAAAGTAGGGAAAGTGGTTGAGGTAAACGGGTCCTACGAAGCCAACATCTGGTACTCCTTTGATGATAATACAAAAACAGAAGTAGTCACGGAGAAAGTAACTTACTGCGATGTCATCAAGCTTAAGTACCGTGATCCAGATTGCATGGATGACCATGATGTGCTCGTTGAAGTCCTTCAGCAGCCTAACTGCATCGAAGCGGTCATTTCGCCAAATGGCAACAAAATCATCGTTCACGTCGAAAGGGAATTCCTGGTCGAAGTCATCGGTGAAACCAAGGTTTGTGTCGTCACTCACCCAGGCGGATGTGACTGTGACGAGGACGAGTGGGGTCACGGAGTCGATGACGATGAATTTGAAGACTTGAACCCAGACTTCCTGCTTGGTGAGGAAGAATAACATCGAACTAGGAAGCTTCTACTTCCTAGTTTTTTTTTACGCAATAAACAGGCAGCAGCTACCCTGTAAGGTAACCCGGGGTCGCTGCTGCCTGTTTTCGTTCATGTATTTATAAGAAGAAATTCGGTTTTTCAACAGAGCTGCAAATTGGACATAATTCTGCTGCTCTCCAGGAATGGAAGGGAGTATGGCATTTTTGGCAGTTAGTTTTGATGACCGGGAATCTCTCTTCATCACTTTTATGGACTTTAGGGAAGATTTGCACTGATTTTTCTCTGCATATGTCACTGCAAAGACGGCAGCCGCTGCAGTTATGATCCGTAAGTTTCAATGAATCATCAACAAGGCGGAATACATCAGAGGGACAAATCGCAAAACATGCCTCGCATAATGTACAATCCTCTTGATTCAACTTTACCTCATAAAATGACCAACCTTTAAAAAGGTTCGAGGTTTTGAAGCTGCTTTCATTGAACCGCCATTTGATTGGAGTCATAGAAGAAAGAACGGTCTTTTTGCTGTCTGAAGTAAGCTTGGCAAAAAAGGCACGTCTTGATATCAGGAGCTGATCTCCTATATCTAATTCAACTTTATTTACGAGGGATAGTGGCTCAAATTCCATTTTCGCGAGCAGTTCATTTGTCCGCTTGACTTTCTCCTTTAGCTCCTCGCACATCAATGGATCATGGACGCGCCGTATTCCTTTCTTATGATAATAAAGAAGTTCAGTGACAGTAGGTAAAGCAGAACCATCCTCCAATAAAATATGATTTTGGATGATTCTCCTTGGTGGTGACTGTCCTTTAATCGCCTGTACCGGGCAAATCGTGATACAGACACCACAAGTCGTGCATGATTGTTTGCTAATATTTATTTCGCCATTTTCCACACGTATGGCTTCTGTGGGGCATTCGTCTATGCAGGCTGTACAGGAACTCATGTGACTGATTTTTCTTGTACAGGAGGAGGAAATCTCCAATTCATAACTCAAGCTTTCAATCCAATTGCCAATCAGCGACATTGAAGGTCACCTCAACATTCATTTTTACTACACTACCATTCTACGATTAAAGTCTTTTAAAAAAGTCGTGTTCGCCAGAAATTCATATAGATGTTAAGGAATGTTCACAAAACCTCTAGCACAAATATAGAAAAAAAGCAGGTTAGAGCGGACTTAGCACAGTGTATGGCGGGAAGGTCAATGAAAATCTTCCAGTCTTATTAGGTGAAATCCTTCACATACTAAAAGGCTATTCTCCACAGAATGTTTGTTGTTTCACAAACTTGCTTGAAATATAGTGAAGATGTAATCGAAAGGTGGTGTAACCAGATGATTGAGTCAATCGAAAAGAGAGCCGGAACTGCGGTGGTTTTTAACATTATTGCAGACTTATATAAGCCGCCTGTTTTGGAGACCTGGAAAGAGATGGAGCAAAACCATTTACTGAAAAGGCTAGAGTTACTGGCCAGGGATTTATATGGTTTTGAATCTTCATTAGACGGGATCTTGCCTGATGACTTTGAACAATTATGCAAAATACATAAAAAGGCGATCGGGTCAGCAGAAGAGAAAGCCGTCCTTCCGATAGAGTCGCTATATAAACCGTGGACCCAGGATGAAACTTGTACTCTTCCATTTGCTCGGGAAAAAGGCTACCTGCAAGGTGATCCGGCCCTGCACATTACCTTCCTCTTAAATGAACTGAAAATGGAAATTCCAATGCAGTACAAAGGCATTCCCGATCATATATCCATTCTGCTTGAGCTGGCAGCATACTTCATCGAACATGCTCCTGAAAAATTCAGCAGAGAGTTCATTGAGGATCACCTGGACTGGCTGAGTGAATTTGAAATAAAACTTAAAGAAAAATCGATCCATTCTTTCTATGAAGGGATTACTCGTTTATTAATAAAAGTTATTGAAGCGCAGCAGAAAATGGATAATTAAAAAGGTCTGCAACATAAGGTGGTGATGCTTTCGGTGCGAGCAATGAGACGATTGCAAAGAGGGAAGGCTGGGTTTGATCTGTTCAAGGTTTGTGAAGCAGCCTGCCTGACTGAAGGCGGAAAAGGGTCAAGAGAAAAAGGAGGGCTAGTATAATGCTAGAAACAAAACTATCAAGGCGGCGATTCATAAAAGCTTCTGCCGCGACAGCTGCCCTGGCATCTGCGGGGACTGTTGGCTTTAATGAATGGTCTAAAGAATATGTAAAAGCTAGTGCTAACGCGGAAATTAAAGAAATTCCCAGTACATGCAATGCATGCTCCAGCAAATGCGGAATGGTTGGCCACATCAAGAATGGGCGTTTATGGAAGCTTACCGGGCATCCAGACCATCCATATTCCAAAGGAAAGCTTTGCGCCAGAGGACATGGGTATGCGACGGTTGTTTATTCTCAAGACAGGCTGACCCAGCCGCTGAAACGGGATGGAAAGAATAACTTCGAGCCCATTACCTGGGAGCAGGCTTATAAAGAAATTGCTGAAAAATTAAATAAGATCATCAAAGAGCATGGTCCCGAGGCGGTGGCGCTCACAGAAGACCCAAGAGCTACAGGAAAGTTCTATTCTCCACGATTTATTAATGCGCTGGGCTCGGCCAATTATTATACACATCATGTCGTTTGTTCAAATTCAAGAGATGCGGGTTTTCTTCATACAGTCGGAGTGACTGCTACCAGTGCGGACATCAGCAATGCAAAATATATTATGTTCATTGGCAGAAGCTACGGCGATGGAATCCGTCCGAGTTCGGTCCAGTCTTTGGCAGCTGCACGGGACAATGGAGCAAAGATTGTCATCGTGGATCCGCGATTGAATAACACGGGCAATCTCGCTACTGAGTGGCTGGCCATTCGTCCAGGTACTGACCTTGCCCTCGTGCTGGCAATGTCACATGTTCTTATCAAGGAAAACCTTCATGATTTGGATTTTATTAAAAAGTATACAGTTGGTTTTGAAGCGTATGCCAAAGAATTGGTAAAATACACTCCGCAATGGGCAGAGGGTATCACGGGTATTCCAGCTGCAGATATCACCCGTATTGCAATTGATATGGGGAAAGCAAAACCAAAAGCCCTGATTGAACAATCTTGGAGAGGCGCATTTGGCTGCAACTATGAAAATAGCACAGAAACCGGCCGCGCCGTCGCCATGTTCAATGCTTTACTGGGTAATTACCAGCAAAAAGGCGGAAGTATCTTTGGAGCTAAACCCCACCTGGGCAAATTAGATGAGGTGAAATATCCAAACCCGAAAGAACCAGAGTCACCAAAGGCAGGCAAAAAGGAATTCCCTCTTGCCTACCAGGGTAGCGGTGTCGCAACAATAGTTGCGAAAGAAGCACTGGAAGGCAAAATGAAGGCGGCTATTTACTACCATTCCAATGCTGCCCTTGGCTATGGGAATCCAAAAGTGATGAAAGAAGCATTTTCAAAAATGGATTTGGTTGTAGCCATTGATGTCCAAATGTCTGAAACGGCTCAATTGGCCCATTATGTTCTTCCGGAAGTCACCTATATCGAGCGTGATGAGGTCATTGAAGAGTTATCCGGTAAAGTACCGGGAATCGCCTTAAGACAGCAGATGGTTGATAAAGTCCATCCTAAGACAAAGCCAATCCATGAGATTTATACAGAGTTGGCAAAAGCGTGCGGTGTAGGCCAATATTTCAATTTCACTCTGGATGAGTTGAACGAAGCAATGCTTGCACCGACAGGAATAACCTATAAGCAGCTGAGGGAAAAAGGCACTATCATGTTCCCTGCTGAGGAAATTACGATAGGGGAAATGCCGAAAGTAAAGACACCATCTGGAAAAATTGAATTCTACAGTGAAACGTATAAGGAAGCCGGTTTTAACCCAATTGTCGAATGGATCGAGCCAAAAGTTAGTCCTGCAGATGATTCTTTCCGGTTAATCACAGGAAAACAGGCAATCCACAGCCATACACAAACTGCGAATATCCCCATATTGATGCAGATTACTAAAGATTATGATTTAGAAAGAATCTGGATCAACCCAGTTCGTGCCAAAGCGCTGGGAATAAAGGATGGGGATATGGTGGAAGTGAAATCCAGTGAAGCCACCAGCAAAATCCGTGTTAAAGTAACTGAGAGGATCCATCCGGAAGCAATCTTTGTTCCAAGCCACTATGGGATCACATCCAAGGATTTAAAGACCGGATACGGTGTGGGCTTTGGCTACATGGAACATGTACCCTTCGATTTTGAAAAATGGAGCGGAGCAGGAAATATCCACGAAGTAATCGTGAAGGTTAGGAAGGTGAATGGCTGATGGCACGCTATGGAATGGTGATAGACACAAGAAAATGCGTCGGCTGTTACGCATGCCGGGTGAGCTGCCAGATGCAGAATGAACTTCCGGTGGAAGAGTCCTTTATTAAATTTTACGAAAAAGAAACGGGCGTTTTCCCGAACGTAAAGAACGAAATCGTCCCTGTGCAATGTCAGCATTGCGAGGATGCACCATGTGTAAGTGTCTGCCCGACCAAGGCTACCTACACAACAGAAGAAGGCATCGTACTTGTAGACTCAGAAAAATGTATAGGCTGCAAATATTGTATGGTTGCTTGCCATTACGGTGCAAGAACACAGAATCACGAGACGGGAGTAGTGGAAAAATGCCGTTTCTGTTCCGAACTTGTGGCGGAAGGAAAACAGCCGGCCTGTGTCACAACATGCATTAGCAATGCCCGGATTTTCGGTGACCTTGATGATCCGAGCAGTGAAGTATCAAAGGCGATTGTAAAATTAAATGCCCAGCCTTTGAGACCGGATTTAGGAAAGGCAAAAATTTATTACGTGAGGTGATTATAAATGGTTTGGGGAACTATTATCGCAGCTTATTTATTCCTTGCCGGGCTGAGTGCAGGGGCGTTCTTAACCTCTTCCTATGCAGCAAGAAAATATCCTGATGCTGTTGCCGTCCGTTTTGCTGGCAGACTGATCAGTCCAATCCTGATGGGGATCGGTCTATTGCTTCTCATTGTCGATGCAGAGGCAGGATTGAAAGATCCATTGCGCTTCATCTATTTGTTCACGAATTTCAATTCAGTCATGACCATTGGGACTTATTTCATCAGCTTCTTTATGATGGCTGCAGCCTACATGGCCGTGATGGAATTGTTGAAAAAAGAAACAAACAAAATAATCGAATACGTCGGCATGGTTTTTGCTGTTGCAACAGCAATTTATACAGGCTTCCTAATTGGTGTCATTGGTGCTGTACCACTTTGGAACACGGCCATTTTGCCTATCCTGTTTGTTGTTTCTGCCTTCTCAACAGGGATTGCCGGGACGATGCTTGCGGCATCGATAATGGATAAAAAAGTCATCCATCATGTGATGTCCATCAAAAAAATTCACCTATCGCTGCTGATTGCTGAAGTCTTCCTGATATTCACAATGTTCTTGATCACATCTTCAACCAATGAATCGGCTGCCCAATCGGTATCCATGCTGCTGACTGGCGAATACAGCACAATTTTTTGGGTCGGCTTGATTGCAATAGGGCTGATTGTGCCAATCATCATCGAAGGTCTGGAGTTATTTAACTTCAAAAAGCTGAACACCAGCCGCGCAGGACTGGAAGTTGCAGCCGGAGGTACAAGCGGGATTGCCGCAACCCTCATAACCGAAAGCGCAGTTCTTACCGGAGGCTTCATCCTTCGTTATCTATTGCTAGCCGCAGCAGTACCTGTCATCTTTTTATAAGAACAAAACGAATCAGCGTGAAATCTTGATATAAGATTTCACGCTTTTTAATTTGTCTTTTTCTCGGACAAAACCTAGGCATAATTAGCTGGAAATGTCTGAAGTAGGTCCATGTTCGGTCAAGACTTATGCATCACCAGCTGAAAATGTCTGAAGTGGGGTCGTGTTCGGACAAAAGCCTGGCGTCAGCAGCTATAAATGTCCGAAGTGGGGTAGTCTTCGGACAAAAGTCCGGCGTTAGCAACTCGAAATGTCAGAAGTAGGTCCATGTTCGGACAAAACTCAGGCATCAGCAGCTGGAAATGTCTGAAGTAGGTCCATGTTCGGACAAAACTCAGGCATCACCAGCTGGAAATGTCTGAAGTGGGGTCGTGTTCGGACAAAAGCCTGGCGTCAGCAGCTGGTAATGTCTGAAGGAGGGTCGTGTTCGGACAAAAGCCTGGCTTCAGAACCTCGAAATGTCTGAAATAGGAGTATGTTCGGACAAAACTCAGGCATCAGCAGCATGAAATGTCTGAAGTAGGAGTATGTTCGGACAAAACTCAGGCATCAGCAGCTGGAAATGTCTGAAGTAGGACCATGTTCGGACAAAAGCCTGGCTTCAGCAACTCGAAATGTGTAAAGTAGGAGCGTGTTCAGACAACAAAACCATGCGGTCAACATCCGAAAATGTCTGAACTATAATCGTGTTCAAAAAAACTCCCGATTGCAGAAGAATTATCACCTTAAAAAACCAATAATTAAGCTGAATCCTTATCGATGTTCAACTTGTTGACATTAAAAGGGATTTCCAGCGATAATGTCATAAAATGCACCTGATAAACTGAGAGGATAAGAAAATGATAATCTTTGGAAAAAAGGAAGCAGACATCAGTTACAAATGGAGACCAGGTGTTTATGGATTGATTTTTAATGAAAAGAATCAAATCGCCTTGATCCGGACTGATGAGGGTAAGTATTTCCTTCCAGGTGGCGGCATGGAAGATTATGAAACTCACCAGGAATGTCTCGTTAGGGAAGGTATAGAAGAAACCGCCCTGATTCTTACAGTCGGTGAATGGATTGGCAAAGCGAAGCAATATTTTTATTCGGAAAATGATCAACAACATTATTTGTCCGAAGGAGATTTCTATTTAGCTCATATTGCGGGAAAAGCCGATGGGCCTGCTGAACTAGACCACCACTTGGAATGGATCGAATTGGACGCAGCTATTGAAAAACTATTTCATGAGCACCAGCGCTGGGCTGTCCGAAAAGTTTTGAAGCTGGCTAAGAATCACCATCTGCATTCTATTTAATGAATATGGTGAAAGAAGGAGAATCCGTGCCATTTGGGAAAATCAAATGACCCAAATTACCTCTTTTCTTTCACACCTGCTTAATGGTAATGTTAGCTTAATCACCTTTTCCTTACATAAAAATAGTTTGATGGAAGCATTTAGTGGGAAAATATTTCATAGAACAGCAAAGAATAATGAGGGTGATTATGGATATCAACTATGAATTTCAGATCTTCCACGAAGAATTAAGAAAGCTGAAAAAAGATTTTCAGCGTTGTGAAGATGTGACAATAAAGAAATCAATTGCCAATGACATTGAACTTTTGGAAAATGCGCTTAAAGCGATCTGAAAAAATGAAGCAGGAGATTTACTATGAATAGACAAATAACTGATCCAGAATTCCTTTCTTTCTGTGAAACTGCCAAACCGATCGAAGTAGTTGAAAAGATCACTGATCATAACATCCGTGGGCTTGAGAATATTGCGCTACGTTCGATTTCGACTCGGAACAAGCTTCCGGCAAATGTTGTGAACCTTTTGGTGGCCTATTTTTACAGCCACTATGGGAATCAGGTGTATAATCGGAATGATCTGGCACGGCTTTATGATTACTGGGCCTCAAAGGATGTCAGGACAATGGCCAAAGCTTCTGAAATGGTCCAGGAGGATATTGAGGAAGTCCTTAAATCATTGAAATAGCCCAATTTATGAACAGGCTGATAGCAGCCTGTTTTTTTTTGGAGGAAAATCACATTTCATCGCGAAATCTTATACAAAGGCTGTATTCGTAAAGATTGTTGTTAAAATCCTAAAGCCGATTTTAACGTGATAAAAGCCATTTTGTTGGTCGGGACTAAGTTGGCAAGCTCTTTTCTCATATTAAGCGTGAATTTTGTGAAGAAACTTAGGTAGTTCCATCCTAATTTGTATTCAATAGCAACAATGTTTGAGAAAAGAGCCTATACAAAAGATTGAAAGCAGGGTGGTATTTTGCTCAAGGAATCTCAGATAAAAATAGCCGGAAATGATGACGGTCAAAAGGTGGTCCAGTTTTTAAAGCGAATCGCACAGTGGATGAAGGACAATGATATCAATCAGTGGCGATACCTTCTTAGTGGCGGGGATGATGAAGAAATCCTGCATGCGGTAAAGAAGATGGAAACTTATATCGTTTTGAATGGAGATGAAGTGATTGCTACCTTTACTATTTCGGAAGACCAGAGTGAATGGGATCATCATATCTTTGGTGTAGATTTCGCCCGGGATTCACTTTATTTGCACAGATTGGCCATTTCTCCAGAATTGATAGGAACTGGTGTGGGAAGCGAACTATTGGACTGGATTCATCAACACATATCAACAGACAAATCCTTCCTCAAATTAGATTGCGTTTCGGATAACAGGAAATTGAACAAGTTTTATATAGACAACGGTTTTGAATATTTGGGCGAAACGGATCATCATAGCAAATACCAAAAAAAATTATAAAGATGAATCAGAGGACTCTATGCGGGTCTTTTTTTTATACAGCAATGGGAAGATGTCACTCAATGTTAATAAACAAAACATTTTACCCGCAAAAACAGAGGTTACAATAGAGTTGTAAAGATACCGCAGTTGCGAGGGATTGCTATGTTGATGCAGACAGAATATTTGGCAGATATTGTGAATCATTTGCCTGAGGGTATGATTGTAATGGATACAGAGCGGACGATTCATTACCTTAATGAAAAGGCAATAGAAATGACAGGCTGGAAACTTGGAGAGAAGGTGCCATATTGCACTTATTGCCAGGAACGTGAAGTGAATGAGGATGAGAACCGCTGTATTCTTACGGCTGATGAGCCAATTCCTTCTTTTAACTCCCATCTGGCTGTATATGAAGGACTTGAAGAGTTTGAAATGTCCTTGAAAAAACTCATAATAGCTGAAGTAACCTATTATGTCCTGCGCATCCGACAGCCAGTGCAGAATGAAAATAGCGAACGCGCCAGGTTCCATGAGCTGCTTGTCCGGGAGACGCTGCTTGCCCAGGAAGCAGAACGGAAAAGGATTGCCAGGGAATTGCACGACCATATCGGCCAAAGCGTATATAGTATATTCCTTGGCTTGGAGGTCATAAAGCAGGGATTCAGCGATGAGAAATATCAGCACCATCTTTTCAATATGATAAATGTCATGGAAAAAACGCTTAAAAATATCAAACAGCTGACCAAAAGTCTCCGGCCAGAAATTGTCTACGATATCGGCCTCGAAAAATCACTTCGCCAGGCTGTTAAGGACTGGCGGAAATTATATCAGATAGAAATCTTCCTTGAAATGGAGCTGGATAAAAAACAGGAGCTTGACCCGGAAAAAGAGCTCCATCTATTCAGGGTCATCCAGGAAAGTGTTGCCAATGCGGTTCGCCACGGACAAGCAACCTATGTCTCCATTCATTTAAAAACCTATTATCAATATGTCTTTTTCAATTTATACGATAACGGAATCGGATTCTTATCAGAAGGCTGTAAAAAGAAAGGACTTGGCTTAAAGCATATGTATGAGCGCTGTAAAATGCTTGATGGAGATATCAAGTGGCTTAGCAAAGAGGGCGGGCCGACAAGGGTGGAAGGATTTGTATCTTTGATCAAAGCGGAGGGAGAGAGGGAAAGTGAACTTAATGATCATCGATGACCATGAGATTGTCAGGGATGGATTGAGCATGCTTCTTCAACAATCATTTTGCATTGATGGAAGGATCTGTGCCTGTGATGGTTATGAAGCTGTAAAAGCTGCGGAGAATTTTCCGGCAGACCTCGTCCTGCTGGACCTTTCGATGCCCGGCGGGTTGGATGGTATGTCAACTCTGGAAAGATTGAGGAAATTGCTGCCGGAGGCCAAGATTGTCATCTTTTCAATGCACGATGATATAGTCTACCAGAAAAAAGCTTATGAGGCAGGAGCTGACGGCTTTTTAATCAAACAGTTGAAGCGGGATGATCTCATCCAATCCCTTGATCAGATTTTGGCAAATCAAAAGGTGTTCGATACATATGTTTGGGAAGATAGTTCAGAAGGGGATCATTTTAATCTGGTCGACCTCCCGATAACAAAACGCGAAAAAGAGGTTTTCGTACTGACTGTTAAAGGATACTCGCAAAAAGATATAGCAGAAAGGCTTGACATTTCCGTCAAAACTGTTGAAAATCACAGACAGAAAATCGGTGAGAAGCTCGGTACCCACAAGCGTTATGAATGGGTTGAAACTGCAAGGAAATACAATGTATTTTACTCTTAACAACAGGGCAAAAAAATGTCCTGTTTTTTTTACTATATAAATAAGGGCTGTAATCCAAAGTGATTTTTTGATGAAATGTCCATTTTTTTTTGGGATTATTTCATGCTGGGATTTTTTTTGCGATAATGGAAGAATAATAGTACGAAAGCAGGTGTTTTGTGTTGCAAGTACTTCAAGTGAATCAGGTAACCAAGAGATTCAAAGATTTTGAGGCTGTAAAAAATGTCTCTTTTTCTGTTAACAAGGGGGAATCATTTGGTCTGCTTGGCCCTAATGGCGCTGGTAAGACAACGACAATCCAGATGGTATCCGGACTGTTTCCTCCAAGTTCGGGAAGCATCGAGATTGCTGGCATTGATATGATCAGGCAACCCAAGAGAGGACAGGGACTTTTAGGAATAGTTCCACAGGAAATAGCTCTTTACCAAACGATGAGTGCAAGGGAAAACCTTGCTTTCTGGGGGAGGATGTACGGTTTAAGGGGACAAAACCTGCAAAAGAGGATAAACGATGTGCTGGAAATCATCGGGCTGGCTGATCGGGCAAAGGAAAAGGTTGAGACTTTTTCTGGAGGAATGAAGCGGAGAGTCAATATTGGAGCTGCCATATTACATAATCCTGAGTTATTAATCATGGATGAGCCGACTGTAGGGATCGATCCCCAATCACGGAGCCACATCCTTGAAACAGTAAAAAAGCTGAATCAAGAAGGAATGACAGTCATTTATACAAGTCATTATATGGAGGAAGTCGAGTATCTTTGTGAAAAGATTGGCATTATGGACCACGGAAAATTCATCACTTCAGGAACAATTTCTGAATTAAGGGAGACAATCGGTGATCGTTCTCGGATTGTCATGAATTTCTCGGAAGCGCACGAACCTGAGAACATAAAGAAGGCACTGAGCCAATTAGTGCCTGAAGAGGATCTGGCTATCCAAGAAAGTGAACTAGCCATCTTTCATAATGAACCGCAAAAGGTCTTGAGTGAATTGATTCAGACAGTTACTGGAGCAGGATTCGATATCACATCTGTTGAGATCGTTGAACCAAATCTTGAAAGTGTCTTCCTCCATTTGACCGGACGAAGCTTAAGAGACTGAGGGGGATTATCATGGGATTTTGGTGGCTGGCATTGAAGGATGCGCTCCTGATTGGAAGAGACAAAAAAGCGTTGCTGACACTTGTTTTCATGCCTATTTTATTAATTGGTATTCTTGGCGCAGCATTCGGCAATATGATGGGAAATGAAGAAGAAGCTCCCATCAAAGAATTCAAGATTGGAATTGTCAATCTTGATGAAGGTCCACTTGGCAAGGTTTTAGAGGAAGAAGTCTTCATGGAAGGACTGCCAGATCTTATCTCTGCTGAGGCAATGGGTGAAGACGAATTAAACGATCAATTAAAGCAGCAGGCCATCTCCGTGGGAGTCATTCTTCCACCAAATTTTTCTGATCATATCATTTTAGGTGAAGAATCAAAAGTTCGAATCATCTCCATTCCATCTGCTTCGATCCAGTCGTCGATCGTGGAGAGCGCAGTGCTGCAGTTCGCGCAGGGTGCTGCCGTTAATATGGCAGCCATAAAGGTTGCGGGTCCGCCAGACTCTGGAAAGTCCGTTACTGCATTTGCTCTGCCTGCCATTGAAACTTTTGACCTTGTCGAAGAGGTTGCAGTGAAGCAGGAACAGAAGCCCGTTGGCTCGTTCCAGTATTATGCAGCAGGTATGGGAGTGATGTTCTTACTTATGACCGTTATTACGGGTGTATGCACAATGATTGAAGAAAAGGAACAGGATGTTTTTAATCGTCTGCTGATCACCAAGTTGACCAATACTGATTACCTTATAGGCAAATTCATCGGTTTGCTGTTCATGTCCTCAATTCAATTTTTCATCATCATTATCGGAACAAGATACCTGTACGGAGTTGATTGGGGAAATTCGATGTTGGGTGTCATGGTGGTTGGCCTGTCTTTCGTTTTTAGCGTATGCGGGCTGGGAGTCCTTCTGGGCACGCTTGTGAAAACAGAGAAAACCTTCAATGCGGCTGGTATGCTTGGCACGCAGATCATGGCGGCTGTTGGGGGGAGCATGGTCCCGTTATATGTTTTTCCGGAGTGGATGAATTCAGTCGTAAAAATCCTTCCCAATGCTCTTGCACTCCAGACATTCCTTGAGTTGATGACCGGGGCAGACGTGGGGCAAGTGTTAGTGGAAGCGGGTATTTTAATTGCCATCGGAGTCGGTTCGATTGTACTTGCGTTTGCATCCCTTTCTGTAAAAAGGAGGGCTTCACATGCTTAAAGTGTTCTCCATTGCGGTTTTACATCTGAAAACATTGTTTAAGACCCCTTCTGCACTCATTTTGATGTTTGTCATGCCCATTATGTTCAGCTTGATTTTTGGCGGAATTGGCTCAGGTGGATCCTCTGAAAAAAATAAGCCAGTGGTCATGGTGGTAGAATCAAAAGAGGATGTGGATGGCTCGATCATGAAGCTCTTATCCTCTAACAGCCAGTACAAATGGCAGCGGGCTAGTGAAAAAGCAGCAAGAGATTCGGTCGACAACCAGAAAGCAATCGCAGCAGTGGTCATGGCTGAATCAATGATTGGAAATTATGAACAGGAACAACCTCTATTTCAAATGATTGTCCAAAGAAAAACCCAAGAGTATCTTGCTTTGAACAACTATATCAAAGGAGTCGGAAGGACAGTTGGACAGTCAATGGAAGTCAGCGCGGCTCAAGGCAAAGAGAAAGCTTTTGATATGATTGGCGAAGTGGCAGCAAAGGATCCGATTGGGGTGAACAGGGAAATAGCCAAAAAAGAGCAATCAGAATCAGAGTCTGTGGGAATGCTGGCGATTGGTTTTACCATCATGTTTATGATGTTTGGTATTTCAGGAGCTGCATCAGCCATCCTTGACGAAAGAATCGGCGGAACCTGGCAGCGGCTGCTCACTTCTCCTGCTACCAAAGTCCAGGTCATGGCAGGGTATTTAATCTCCTATTTCTTGATGGGAGCTATTCAATTATCCGTACTGATGGCGGTGATGAACCTGATCTATGGTTCTTCCTGGGGAAATCTGGTTTATTTCGCTCCTTTTGCGGCATTGGTGATCATAACGATTGTAGGCTTTGGCCTGATGATGGCTGGCATCGTGAAAACCAGACAACAGTCTGGGGCATTAAGTGCAGTACTGATTGTCAGTACCTGTATGCTTGGGGGAGTCTATTGGCCGATTGAGATTGTACCGGAGTTCATGCAGCAGATTGCCAAAGCAGTGCCTCAGAGCTGGATGATCACAGGATTTCGGGAAATCGTCAGTGGCAGCCTTTATACCCCGGCAATTGTCAGCTCCACACTGGTACTGCTCACTTTCAGTACGATCTTTTTTACTATTGGCTTAAGGAAAATGAAATTTGATTGAATTTTTGCCAGTCCATTTATGGGCTGGTAATTCTTTTTAAGTGGATTCTATCGAAAATTATAATTTGTCGAGTTATAATAGATATTTAGAATAAGAGTCGAAACAGCGGCTCTTTACTTTGTCTGAAAAAGGGAAAGAACCGTGAAAAGGTAGAATCAGAGGTGCTTCACTGCCCTTAAAACAAAGAAGTATATGAAACGTAAACGTGAGTATAAACTCAACAACTACGCAATGTGAATTTTGGAGGATAATATGGCTGCATATACCCCTATGATCAAGCAATACCTGCAAGTGAAGGCAGATTACCAGGATGCCTTTTTATTTTTCCGTCTGGGAGATTTTTATGAAATGTTCTTTGAGGATGCGCTAAAGGCATCCCAGGAACTTGAAATCACACTGACCAGCAGAGAGGGCGGCGGTGAGGAACGGATCCCGATGTGCGGAGTTCCATACCATTCTGCTCCTAACTATATCGAACAGTTGATAAACAGAGGGTACAAAGTGGCCATCTGCGAACAAACGGAAGACCCGAAGACAGCTAAAGGCGTCGTAAAGCGTGAAGTGGTCCAATTGATTACGCCCGGAACAGTGATGGAAGGGCGAGGACTTCTTGAAAAAGAGAATAATTTCATTGCCACTGTATCTGTATTTTCTAATAATCGATTCGGTTTTGCCTGCAGCGACCTTTCAACTGGAGAAAGCAGGGCAACATTGATTAATGGAAGTATTGATGAGCTGATCAACGAATTATCGATGTCTGGCGCAAAGGAAGTCGTCATCGAAAGCACACTTTCACCAGAGATCCAGAAAAAGCTCAGGGAACGATCCATTCTGGCCCTTTCAATAGAGGACAATAGCGAAGTGAATGAGAGTTTTTCAGATTTGTTTGCGGAACTGGATAATGAGGCACTGATCACCACTGTCTCAAGACTTTTCAATTATCTGTACCGAACCCAGAAGCGAAGCCTTGACCATTTGCAAAAGGTCTCAGTTTACCATGTTCAGCAATATATGAAGATCGATTATTTTTCAAAGCGGAATTTAGAGCTTACTGAAACAATCCGTTCCACAGCGAAAAAAGGTACGCTTTTATGGCTGCTGGATGAGACGATGACAGCAATGGGCGGCAGGATGCTTAAGCAATGGATCAACAGGCCGCTGATTGATAAAACTGAAATCGGCCGCCGCCAGGAGCTGGTTCAATTATTCGTTGGCCAGTTTTTCGAACGACAGGAATTACGGGAAAAATTGAAGGACGTATACGACCTGGAACGCCTGGCAGGCCGCGTTGCTTTTGGCAATTTGAATCCTAGAGACTTAATGCAGCTGAAAAGATCATTGCTCCAGGTTCCTGTGCTGAAAGATATACTGGAGAATCTCTCCCATGAGGAAGCTGCCAGGATGGCAGAAAGGCTAGATCCTTGTGAGGAAGCTGCCGATTTGCTTGAACAGGCAATCGTGGAAAATCCCCCTATCTCAGTAAAAGAGGGGAACATCATTCGTGACGGATATGACCAGCAGCTGGATCAGTATCGTGATGCGAGCCGCAATGGGAAGACATGGATTGCGATGCTTGAACGTGAAGAGCGTGAAAAGACGGGCATTAGATCGCTTAAAGTTGGCTATAACCGGGTGTTTGGCTACTATATCGAAGTGACTAGGGCGAATTTGCATTTGCTCCAGGAAGGACAGTATGAGAGAAAGCAGACTCTTTCAAATGCAGAGCGTTTCATCACTCCTGAGCTGAAGGAAAAGGAAGAATTAATCCTTGCTGCCGAGGAAAAAAGTGTCGAGCTGGAGTACCAGCTATTTACCGGCATACGTGAAACAATCAAAGAATATATTCCGAGATTGCAAGGACTTGCAAAGGCGCTCAGTGAACTGGATGTCCTGCTTGGGTTCGCAGAACTTAGTGAACAAAGGCATTATGCCAGACCTGTGTTCTCCGCTGACCGGAAAATATATTTGAAGGATGGACGCCATCCTGTAGTCGAAAAGGTGATGGACGCGCAGGAATATGTACCCAACGATTGCTATATGGATAATGAACGTGAAGTCCTGCTGATCACAGGTCCGAATATGTCTGGTAAAAGCACTTATATGCGCCAGGTTGCATTAACCGCCATCATGGCTCAAATTGGCTGCTTTGTACCTGCTGAGAAGGCTGAGCTGCCTATTTTTGACCAGGTGTTCACCCGAATCGGGGCTGCCGACGATCTCGTCTCAGGTCAAAGTACCTTCATGGTTGAAATGCTTGAGGCGAGGAACGCGATTATTAATGCTTCCAGGGACAGCCTGATTCTATTCGATGAGATTGGCCGGGGAACATCGACCTATGATGGAATGGCTCTCGCCCAGGCAATGATTGAATACATCCATGACAAAATTGGCGCAAAAACCTTGTTTTCAACCCATTATCATGAATTGACTACGCTTGAAAAGGAACTGCATAAATTGAAAAATGTCCATGTCAGTGCTGTGGAGCAAAACGGCAAGGTCGTCTTCCTTCATAAAATCAGAGAAGGCGCAGCGGATAAGAGTTACGGTATCCACGTTGCCCAGCTGGCTGAATTGCCGTCAGAACTGATTGAACGTGCTGCCGAAATCCTGCAGATCCTAGAGCAGACGGACAGCCAGGTTTCAGGTGATGTGGGCTTTGAAAGTGGCCTGGATACTGTCATGGCATCTGCGGAGGTAGACCAAAGTTCGCTTCAGGCCAGGGAAACAGCAGCTGCAGCACAACTGTCATTTTTTGATGAAGAGCCCGGACAACAAAAAACCAATAAGGCCAGCAAGAAAGAAAAGCAGGTCCTCGATCAATTGAGCGGACTTGAGATTCTGGATATGACCCCATTACAGGCGATGAATATGCTTTATGAATTGCAAAAAAAGCTAAGAAAGTAATGAATAACAAGATAATATTTAAAATTGGCTCTGTTAAAGCCCAACGTTGTTTTTATTCCTGTTGATTGTAGTGGAAGGCGCGTAGACTCCTCCGAAAATGCTAACGCATTTCCATCGTGCGTGGGTCCATTCGGGGAAGCTTTTCAATGTCCTGCGGGCGCAGCTGGTCAGGTGAGACCTAGGTGAAATGATTCACGTGAGGAATCATTTGCACCCCGCAGGAGCAAAGCGACGAGGAGGCTCAGCGCCAGCCGGGAAGAATTGCCTTTTGAAAAAGCCTGCAGTTGGGCGTTTTCATTATTCTTCCAGCGGAAAGCGAAGCGCCTGGAACGAAAATCAACAGCCTGGTTTAACAGAGCCTTTAAATAAAAAATTCATGATTGCTGGAGGTGAAGAATTGGGAAAGATCATGCAGCTCGATGATGCACTATCGAATAAAATCGCAGCCGGTGAGGTAGTTGAACGGCCGGCTTCCGTTGTAAAGGAGTTGCTTGAGAACGCAATCGATGCCAACAGTACTGTAATTGAAATCGATTTGGAAGAAGCTGGGCTTGCAAGGATTCGGATAACAGATAATGGTGATGGCATCGAGGAAGAGGATGTTCTTATCGCCTTCCAAAGGCATGCTACCAGCAAAATCAAGAATGAAAACGACTTATTCCGGATCAGGACACTCGGCTTCAGGGGAGAGGCATTGCCAAGTATCGCCTCTGTTTCGAGACTTGAAATGAAGACATCTACCGGATTGGAAGGCAATAAAGTGTTGATCGAAGGCGGCAAAGTCGAATCGATAGAAAAGGCAGACAGCCGAAAAGGAACGGATATCAGTATCTCTGACCTGTTTTTCAACACACCGGCACGACTTAAATATATGAAGACCATCCATACAGAGCTCGGCAATATCACAGATGTCGTGAATCGTCTGGCACTGGCGAATCCGACTATTTCATTCAGGCTTGTCCATAATGGGCGCCAGCTATTGAAGACGACCGGAAATGGAGACGTTCGCCAGGTGCTCGCTGCTATTTATGGCATCAATATGGTCAAATCCATGATTCCCATTTCCGGTGAGTCATTGGATTATAAAATCAGCGGCTATATTTCAATGCCTGAGATTACAAGGGCATCGAGAAACTATATATCGACGATGATCAATGGACGTTTTATCAAAAACTATGCGCTGGTGAAGGCAATCCAGGAAGGGTATCATACCCTGCTTCCGATTGGCCGGTATCCGGTTGTCCTGCTTAACATCGAAATGGACCCGCTGCTCATTGATGTGAACGTCCATCCTTCGAAAATGGAAGTGCGTTTAAGCAAGGAGCAGGAACTTAATAATCTTGTGTCAAGCGTGATTAAGGATGCTTTCAAAACGAAAGAGCTGATCCCAGCAGGGTTTGTTGCACAAAAACAGGAAAAACCCAAATCGGAACAAACTTTTATGGAACTTGACCACATGGAGAATCCTGCTAACCAGCAAGATAATGGGCAAAGCTCTATGGCCAGCAAACCTTTCGTTGAGGAAAAAGCAGAAGAACTGAGCGGGCGTTACAAAGCAGCAGGACAGCAGGATTTCCCAAAAACAGAGATGCCAAACTGGCAAAATGCCTTCGTAGCCCAGGAGCCCTTCATGGAGACGAAGTTCGATGCAAGGGATGAACAAGATGATGATGGCAAAAACGCGAGTGAACCTGAGGTTTTTATTGACGTTCCAGAAAACCAGCCAGAGGTGACATCCTCCCGGGTTCCTCCTTTATATCCAATCGGGCAAATGCACGGAACATATATACTTGCCCAGAATGACCGTGGCTTATATATCATTGACCAGCATGCTGCCCAGGAACGGATCAAATATGAATATTTCAGGGAAAAGGTCGGCCAGGTGGCAACAGAGCTTCAGGAAATGCTTGTTCCGATTACACTTGAATATTCTGCCGATGAATGCATGAAAATCAGTGAATATCAACACGAACTTGAGAAGGTCGGTGTATTCCTGGAGCCATTTGGCTACAACAGTTTCATTGTCCGCTCGCACCCACAGTGGCTTCCCCGCGGCGAGGAAAAAGAGCTGATTGAAGACATGATCGAACAGCTTTTGCTGATGAAAAAGGTGGATATTAAAAAGCTCAGGGAGGAAGCAGCGATCATGATGAGCTGCAAAGCATCCATTAAAGCGAATCATCACTTGCGTATGGATGAAATACAGGCTTTGCTTGATGAACTACGCCGCTCGTCTGATCCCTTCACTTGCCCGCATGGCAGGCCCATAATCGTCCATTATTCAACCTATGAAATGGAGAAAATGTTCAAAAGAGTAATGTAATGCTAGAAAGCAGTGTTTCCCAAAAGGAGACACTGTTTTTTTTATTAATAATGAAAGATTTTCATCAATAGGATAAAAATGCTTTAATTTATGTATAAAATGGTGTAAAATTACACTAATAGAAAAATAATTACAAATCATCATCCATACCAGCTGATTTTAATATGATAGAAGGAGGGGGGAGATTCATTGGTTGCCTTTTCGTTATTATTTACAATCATGCCGATTGTGGTACTCGTTTTTATTGTAGCTTTTGCAGTTAAAAATAAGGAGCAGGGGGGAGAAAAAGTGGTTAGACATTTATACACTTATCTAGTTTTATTTGCAACATTGATGATGGTCATAGGCGGAGGGGTGTCAATTTTCATGGCGGCAGCTGATCTTGCAAGCCCGTCAGGCTATTATCAAAGTTTTACAGAATATAAGCAATTGACGATAGCTGGTAAAATAGAAGGTTCAAAAACCGAAATGAGCGAACAAGAACTGCGGAGTAACTATGAGGTCTATGTTAAAGAGGAAGAAAAGCGGCAAAAGGACAGGGCAATCAACCAAATCATCAAGAGTCTCGGCTTTATTGTCATTCCGCTTCCGGTTTTCCTTTATTTCAACAGGCTAAGAAAGCAGCAATCAGAGTGAATTTAAATTTCCTGAAGGCACTGCATCTGGTGCCTTTTTTTATTTTTTAAGAGGAATAAACCACATTATAACGAATTTAGAAATCGAACGAAGAAAGGTGGCGATCAAATGTTAAAACGACCAGATCTAGAAGAGTTTCCAGTATATATGAGGAGTTATGTTCAATTGATACCAGAAGGCGACATAATCCAAATCCTCAACGGACAAATGGCATCGACGCAGGAAATATTTTCTGCGGTCACAGAAAAACAGGCTGAATACAGGTATGCAGAAGGAAAATGGACTTTATCTGAAGTATTGGGACATCTAACTGATACCGAAAGGATCATGAACTATAGAATCCTCCGTATTGCCCGTGGGGACAAGAGTCCTTTGATGGGATTCGACGAAAATGAATATGTACAAGAGGCTTCCTTTAATGAACGACCGATAGCTGATCTGCTGGAAGACTATCAAAATGTTAGAAGAGCAACGATCAGTTTGTTGAAAGGCCTGCCACAAAAATCTTTACAGAACAAGGGCAATGCCAATGGATTTGAAGTAACAGTGGAAACGATCGCTTATATGATTGCAGGACATGAACTTCATCATATAAAAATCATTCAGGAAAAGTATTTGAAAGATTAAATCAACACAGTTTTAGATAGATGCTATGGAATCAAATAGATTGCAAGTGTTACAAAGATATGAGCAGGATTTACAAATATTCATATACACTATGTGACATAAAAGGTATCTGGTAAGATGAGGATCTAGTTGAAAATAGTTGTGTTTTAACAGAATGAATAGAAAAAGATCGCTAACTAAATAGCGATCTTTTTTTACTGTGTTAGAAAACCCCTGGCTATGCCGGGGGTTCCAGAGAGCTTATAGCGTGGTAGTAATAAAAAAACCT
>NZ_VEEP01000200.1 GCF_007678455.1 Cytobacillus oceanisediminis 2691
CTTCCACTTCCACTTTATCCTCTCTTCCCATCTCACCCTTAATCCAAATCATTCTATTTCCCTTACTCATTCCCTCCCCCTTACCCACCTCACCCACCTCGCCTTCCCCATTTTTCAACCCGATCACAGAAGCAGTTGTTCTGTTCCCTTCTGCATTCGGCATTACCTTTGCTTCGCCGCCTTCTAGTACCGCTACACAACACTTTCTTCTTCCTAACTCAATACCCATCATTTTACTCATGTTCAATTACCTCCTCCATCTTTTATGTAACCACTCT
>NZ_VEEP01000201.1 GCF_007678455.1 Cytobacillus oceanisediminis 2691
TTAAGGTGTTGTATATTATGAATATGTTCGTAGAATGTATGGAAAATATGCAAAGGGTTTGGGAACGGAGGTATTGCACGGAAAAAAGAAAATACTTGGGGGTATCTGAGGAATGAAAGGAAAAAAGGTATTTGGAGGAGTTGTTTGTGTTGGGCTTTTAGTTGGGGGGGGAGTGGGAGGATGTTGATGAGATGATGAGGGGAAAAAATGAGGAGATGGGGGGGGGGAGGAGGTTAGGGTTGAGATTTTGGAATTCAAGGTAGAATTCAAGGATGAGT
>NZ_VEEP01000202.1 GCF_007678455.1 Cytobacillus oceanisediminis 2691
GAGTAAGGTGTTGAGATGAAGGTGGTGATTGTTGCGGAAGGGAGGGGATGGTTTGAATGGATGGGAGTAGATGGTGTTTTAGGTGATTGATATTGGGTAGATGGGGGTTTATTGTATGAATGGATTGAAGAATATGATGAATGGTGTGAGAGATTTGGTTAAAAGGAATTTGTGTATGGGTGAGTGCTTGGTTTTGGAAATGGGAAATTTTAAGGGTTTGTTGGATTTGGTTGAGGAGGATATTGGTTTGGTTTTGGATGGAGGAAATGGTGATTTT
>NZ_VEEP01000203.1 GCF_007678455.1 Cytobacillus oceanisediminis 2691
TTCCATCAAATCATTTATCTTCTCACTATCGATAGCTAACCAAACCCACTCTCCGACCTTATCTCCTATTCATAACCAAAACACCCACCCATCAACCTCCTCTTTTTCCACATAAAACTCCCCTTTCCCAAACTCATCAATATTCCCCCCATCCTCAAACTCAACATCGCTTAAAATCATTCTATCTATCTCATTTCCAGTTAACTTTACTGTTTTCAACACCTCGCCTCCACCTTCGATATCCGACCCTCCAAATAATTTTGACCAATCCTTTTCC
>NZ_VEEP01000204.1 GCF_007678455.1 Cytobacillus oceanisediminis 2691
TTCTTCACCACACAATACCATACCCCCAAGGAATCCTCCCACGAAGCTCTCCCTCTCATCCTTTCGCGACAACTCGCCCACCCACTCAACAACACTAACCTCCCACCCCTCAAACTACTCCCAATTCTCCTTACCGAAATATCCCTCCCAACTCCTCACTCCCCACTTCATTTCACCATCAACAATCAACCACCCACCTTCTACCCCCTCCAATTCCACCCCGAACAAAAATCCATACATCCATCCATAATCCTTCCTTCATAAAACTCCTTCCCCT
>NZ_VEEP01000205.1 GCF_007678455.1 Cytobacillus oceanisediminis 2691
CACCCAATTCCTCCCTGAGCCCAACATACCTATTCAATCCATCCCCATTTTCAATGAACATTTCCTCACCTACCTCAAAACCACACCACAACAAAATCCACATGGCTTCATAACCACTCATTACCCCAATCATCTCACCATCCACTACATCCAAAAATATTACCACCTTCAATTCCACCATTATTATAACCAAATAAAATCTCCCGTCCTTTTTATGCCAACCCGACGACAATCCCCTCATCAAAAAGTCACCACTACCCTGCATCCTTTTTCAAAG
>NZ_VEEP01000206.1 GCF_007678455.1 Cytobacillus oceanisediminis 2691
GAGTGATTTAGGTGGGTTATAGGGAAGAAGAATAGGAAGAAGAAGAGATGGTAGGAGTGGAAGTGTTGGGATGATTAAAGAGTTTGTTTGTAGGTTTTGTTGATGTGGATTGTTTTTGGGAAATGTTTTCCGGTAAAGATGATTGGGAAAGATTTGGGAAAATGAAACGAGAAGGGGGTGAGGAGTTGAAAGAATTGCGGATAATAGGAGTAGCGGGATCAGGGGAGGTGGAAATGGGGGGAATAGTTGAATAAACAATGGGGGGATTAGAGGATGA
>NZ_VEEP01000207.1 GCF_007678455.1 Cytobacillus oceanisediminis 2691
GATGTTGTAGAGGTTTTTTAGGTGTTGTGATATAGGGTGTTAATGGTTGTTCTTGGTCTAGTTGGGTAAGATTATGAAGAAGAATGGGTGTTAAATGAGGATGAGTGGTTAATTGGGAAGGTTGGGTTTTAAAAGGAGGGTGAGTATTGATGATGGGTTGTTTGGGTAGATAATTTTTAGAGGAGTGGGTAAAAGGAGGTAAGGGTGTGAGTAAAGGTATAAATGAAGGTAGAAAGTTTTGTGGAGGATGTAGATTATTTTGGATTGGTGAATTTA
>NZ_VEEP01000208.1 GCF_007678455.1 Cytobacillus oceanisediminis 2691
TGTGGATTGCGGTAAAAAGGGGGAGGTTGGGGAGATGTGTTTGGGGGATTTATATTGAGGATATGGGTGTTTGGTTGTGGTGGAATAGTTTAGGAGGTGAGGGGGAGGAGAGAAATAAGAGTGGAAAAATTGGTGATAGAGATATTGATATTTGGGGAAAAAGTGATGGTTGGTGGGTGGTGGGGTATAAGGGAAAGGGGGGGTGATTTGGTTTTGGATGAGAAACTTGGTAATAGGTGGAGTTTTATAGGGTGGATGGGGGGGAAGGGGATTAGG
>NZ_VEEP01000209.1 GCF_007678455.1 Cytobacillus oceanisediminis 2691
CCTCCACTATAACACTCTTCTCCTTTTCCATCAACTTCCACCCCGAACCCACCCCCACCAACCTCCTGCCCTTCCAATATCAATCCTCCATCAAGTACCCGAATCCATTTCCTTCTTCATCACTCAATTCCTCATACTTCTCCTCACCCACACCTTCACCTTTCCATTCCTTCCTCCTCCCCTACTCCTCCCCTCCCTCTAAGAAACCACTCCCCTCTCACCTTACAATCAACCACTTCCCAATTCCAATTCCTTTCTCAATTTCCACCTCCTTTT
>NZ_VEEP01000020.1 GCF_007678455.1 Cytobacillus oceanisediminis 2691
CTTTCAAGTGATTTGAAATCCTGCGAATAAGTGAGTATTCGAGAGATAATCGTATCTAACTGAGGGAGTTTAATAAGAAATACTGTTATTTCATTTACTTTTACCTAAAATTCTATATAAAATGGGTGTTTGCTATTATCAAGACAGTATTCAATTCTTTGGCTAAAGTTTCCTGCGGTAACCATTTCTAATGCCTTCTGAATTGGATAGAACCCTACTTCTAAACTCTCTGATGAAGTCGTTAATTCTCCTCCGATTGGCTTTGCCAAAAACAACGTATTACATATTGATTTGTTCACATTCTGAAATATTCCACAGAATTTTAGAACTTCAATATCAATACCAGATTCCTCTTTAGTTTCTCTTACTGCTGCATCTTTCAAAGACTCGCCTTCTTCAACTATTCCACCTGGCATTTCCCATCCTCTACTAGGTCCCTTAATTAACAAAATTTCCTTTTCATCATTGATTACAATACTTGCTGCTGAAACAAAATGTTTTGGTGGTGTGTAAGCTTGTTGTGTACTATGTACCATAATAATCCCCCTCTTTTATGGTATTGTTTTTTAACCAACCTGCTTCTTAGCTTAATAAGGAATTCAACAAAAAAGGTGGCTGATCCTTTTTGGATTAACGCACCCGATGCCAACAATATAGATAAGCAGTGATTAGTTATTTACGATTTTAATTTCTTTTATAGGATAATAAACAACATTTGTTGTCCCTATTACCTTCTCCATTGGTATCGCTCCAATATCGCGGCTGTCTTTGCTTTTCCTTCTGTTATCTCCCAATACAAACAAACTATCTTTAGGGACCGTTTCACTACCAACAGCGGTCTCCTTTAAAGTGAAAGAGTATGTTAAAGTTCCATCCTTAAGTTTTTTCTTATATTTTTCTAAGTAAGGTTCGTTGTATGCCTTACCATTTATATATAAAACATCATTTTTATACTCAATGCTGTCACCAGGGAGTCCGATTACACGTTTTATGTAATCCCTACCATCTGGGGCGTGAAACACAACAATATCAAATCTTTTTGGTTCCCCTATTTTAGTTACAACCATACGATCCTTGTCCTGGAGTGTAGGATTCATTGAATGACCGTCAACAACAATAGGACTAAAGAAAAAAGTGCGAATAATGAAGGCTAAAATAATTGCAACCATAAAGGATTTTACCCATTCAAACGTCTCACTTTTTTTAAATCATTATTTGCACTCCCTTTTTATTCTCCGAAATTATATCCTTTAAAAAATATTTCTTGTTTATTTTAACATAAAATTCCATCTCGTTGTAATACTTGTTGTAATGAAATTGCTTATAAAGTCTGGACAATAGGAAAAATGGCGTGGACAATTTCCACGCCATTTGCTGTACCTTTTTAGCCCATATACACTTCAAAACGGAACGGTTTATTCGATCTCAATATCAATTGCCAATAGCGGTCAACCCATGAATTAAGATCGCTCGATTTTATGCTATTTCGCTTTTATGTCCTTTGATCAAACGAAGCCGAGGCATCTTCCCTTCTTTTTTGAACAAGGAAAACATGGCAAAATTGAAGACCGCCAGGAACAGGGACAGGACTGCATGCTGGAACCCATGTGAAACTACAGCAAGGAATCCGCTTACAATACAATAAATACCAACAGTTAAATAAAAGTACATAAGAAGTTTACCCACTTCTCATTCCTCCACCTTTTTCGTATGTACTGTATATATTAACAGAATTTACGAAAAAATGTCACAAAATGTTCACAAATCCCCCGATAATTTTCACATTCTTTTCATTATTTTGCTTTTTGATCATTAAAATCTTGTCCTTCTTGTTATTTACACTCACTAAAACGACGGCTTGGATAGCGAACAATTTCCGATTTCAGACTTCAGCCTAGGCTCATAGTAACTTAGATTCGTCAGGAAATAGCATGTTTCCGGAAAATGATGCTCAAGGAATCTAAGGGTGGATTTATTCAGCAACGTATGTTCTTTATATTTTAAAACCATATTCTTAATGAATTGATTCATTTCCAATGTCGTTTTTCCAACTTCATAAACGAATGCCTTTTGTCGTGCAAAGCCTGGTTCTTTCACCCTAAGATAATTTCTCAAATGATGGTTCTGTACGATGTACAGCTGGTACCTGCGCTTAAACTCCTGTGCTGCCGCATTGGCTCCTGCTTCTATTGGATCAAGAAGATTTTCAAAAAGCACCGCATGTCCGAGCTGATCCTCAAGCCAAAGATCCATAAGCTCAACAATTGAAAGCCTGACCGGTTCCTGCCCATGAACGAGGTACTGTAATATCCTCAAATATTCCTGATTTTCACTCATTGTTCCATTTAAGTATGTCGGAGAAAGGTTCAAATTGATCTGATTGTCTATCCGCAATGCCTGCAGCGTTCCTTCAAAATCAAAGTAGTTCTTTGCAACCGTCCATGCCCTTCTTGCGAAATCAATCATCTGGCTGTTTGCGTAATCTGCATTCCGCGGTATTCCCTGAAGCCTCTTTAAAAGATCAGCATATAGTTCGATAAACTGCTCTGCTTGATATACGTACTCTTTTTCTTCCGGCGACAATGCATCTCTTACAAAATAAGCATGATCCTGCAGCATTTCCAGCCAAAACAAATGTTCATCCCAGAGAGAAATCATCCTCATCTCCTCCTTTATCTTCTAAATAATACTGTTTAAAACAGGAAGAAATGAATGAACGGCTGAGAAATTTTTAAAGATACTCATCTTTTAGGCCTTAATAGAGATAATAACAGTAATACAGTAGACATTATTTTATATTATATAAGGTGGGCTTATGAAAAATTTAAAACTTTACATCGCGATCATTGCCATACTGCCCTGGTTTTCTCTGCCCTTTCTCGATAAAAAAACAGTCCGTAAATTTCTCCCTGGCACTGTGTTTATGGGCATCTATTTAATGTTCGAAGGAAGATTGGCGGAAAAAAGAAAATGGTGGTGGTTTCCTTTTAAAATTAAACCGAACGTACTTGGGGAGCTGCCGTTAATTTGGGGTCCATTTTTCATAGGATCATTTTGGATCTTGAAGTACACCTATAAGAAGTTCAATTTGTATTTGCTGGTCAATATCCTGATTGACTCCCTGTTTACTTATTATGTTTTGGATATTTTTAAGAGGATCGGATATGTTACCCTGGTCCGGTTGACAAAGTTCCAGTTATCCATCGTCTTTTTATTCAAAACCTTTGTTTTATACGGATTCCAGGTCCTCTACGATAAAGTGATCAGAGGGGTTTC
Source organism: Cytobacillus oceanisediminis 2691 (assembly GCF_007678455.1). Classification (GTDB taxonomy): domain Bacteria; phylum Bacillota; class Bacilli; order Bacillales; family Cytobacillaceae; genus Mesobacillus; species Mesobacillus oceanisediminis_A. The sequence goes on from NZ_VEEP01000020.1 coordinate 3,277, forward strand.
AGACTGAAAGAATAAAATAGGGACATTTACAAAGATTAATTCAGGGATAGCAAAAAGGCGCTCATTTTCGAGCGCCTTTTTCGCTTTTTTACCAACTAAATTTTCATGTTTTAATTCCCATATCACAGGGAACAAAGCTAATAAGAATGACAGGCAAAAAGGAGGTGTGGAAAATGAGCTTACTTTACAGCAAGGCAATGGAAGAATTTAAGAAGGATGCAAAACGCCAGGCTGAATACAAGAAGAATGCAACGCATAAGTCAAAATAAGGTTTTTTCTGAACTGAACTTTCTGCCTTTTATCATCCTGCAAACGAGGATGATTTTTTTTTCGTTTTTTTCCTTAAAATAGTTCAATGGCATAAGGAGCTGGTTGAGAATCGTTGAATTACTTTTTACCCAAAACTGCGATTGTATGATATTGTCTTGAATTTGGTCCTTTTACTACTTCCACCTCTAAAAAGCCCTGGTTCTTCATAATCGGGATTAATTGTTCTTCTATCATCCCTCTTACTCCATCCCATATAACATCATTTTTGCCATCACAAAGGGTTAGTACGAGACTGCCACCAGGCTTTAAAACTTTATATATTTCCGATACTGTCATAGATAATTCATCCCAAAAATAAATTGTGTGAATACTGAACACTTTGTCGAATTGTTCAACTTCAAAAGGCAAACTCTTTACATTTCCTTGTACAAAATCCGCTTTTTCTTCCAAAAATGCTTTTTTATTTCGCAGCTTAGCTGACCGAATCACAGTTGGAGAAAGGTCCAGTCCAATTACTGAATTTGCTTTATCTTGCTCAAGAAGAAGTTTCATTGCATAACCGGAACCGCATCCAAGTTCCAGCACACTCTCACTCTGTTGAATATTTAATAATTGGATGGTCCATAATGTTTCTGGCTTATGCTGCTTTACCATCTTTTCACCGATCACGGTACCGATTAGTCCTTTTGGTGTTTTGTACTGGTTATCTATATATTCTTGTATTCTTTCAATTACCTTCATAATTCACCAACTTATTTTAGATATAAGATATATATAATATTAATTCGCTAATATTACACTCATTCCTTTTTCCATGATCTCCTTGATAAGGATTGGATGGCTAATTTCTTTTTTACATGGTAGTTGAATACCTTCGTATAAAAAAACAGTTCAATTCTGTAAGGAAATGAACTGCTTATTGGCATGTTATTTACTGTTGTGTAATCATATTTAATATCTTATTCAGTGCTCCTAAAGATTTTCAATGAATACCCTGATGACATCGGCCCCGCCAATGAAAGTCCCGATGGAACTTCCGAGATTGGCAAGGACAACGATTAGTAAAATACGACTGACTTTGTTTCTCCAGAAGCCTTTTACACTGAAAACATCTTCTGAAAGGGTTTCGAAGTCTCTAACGTTTGGCCTCCGTATATACGCCTGTGCCAGACCTGCAAACCAGCCTGCCGCAAGCAAAGGGTTCAACGATGTGATTGGGGCTGCTATAAATGCTGTCAGTATGGTTAGTGGATGTCCCATGGCAATGGCTGCTCCCAGGGCAGAAAGGCTGCCATTCCAAAGAATCCAACTAATTGTCTGGGAAAAACCCGCAGACGGATTTGCAACAAATGTGTAAACAATGATGGCCAGAATAAACACAGGAATGCTCCAGCCTATGATTTTTGGCCAGTTGGATTTTGGCGGAACCGCTCTTAGTTTTTTCAGGTCATGTTCTTTTTTAATCTGTTCTTTTATGCCAGGCACGTGGGCAGCACCCAGGACAGCGACGATTTTTTCTCCTGGCGCATCCTTGATTTTTTGGGATAAATATTGATCGCGTTCGTCGATCAATGGCTTTTTCAAACGAGGAAAAGTCTCCGTGAACTCATTCAACATCGCGTTGATAGTATCCTGTTCCTTCAGCTTTTCAAGGTCTTCCTCGGATATGCTGTCCTTGCTGAAGATGCTTGTTATAATCTGGCTAAGCAGAAGTGCCTTTCCTTTCAAGCCCAGATTGCCCCATATCCTTGAAAAAGTGATCTGGATATTGCGATCGGCAAGTACAAGATTTGCTCCGACTTCCTTTGCTGATTCAATCCCCTGGATCATTTCCTGGCCCGCTTTGATTCCAAGATCCTTCGCCATTCGATTTTGGAAGGATGAAATAGCCAGATTCATCAGTAACAGCGATGCCCTTTTTTCCTTAATGACCTGGATAATATCCATTTCCTGCCACTTGGAGCCTTCAGTAATCGTTTTGTATCGCTGCTCGTCCAGTTCAACACATACGGAGTCAGGCCTCTCAGCCTCAATAACTTCTTTCACCTGTTCGGCACTGTGCCTGGAAACATGCGCCGTCCCGATTAATATGTATTCCTTACCATTCATGTCAATTCTCGTTATATTATCCTCAACCATAGATACCTTCCTTTTAAGAGACCAGTGAAAGCCAACTATATGTATTTTATTCCACTATTATAACATGAACAATAGGTCCAAATATAAAGAATAATTTTCATTGCTTGATTGTATGCAGAGAAAGGCCGCACATCGTCACTTAACGACAATGTGCGGCTTCCCTTAAGCTTTATTTTGAGTAACTGCTTTTCAGTTTTGAAGATTTCCTGCTGTCCATCATTTTCTTGACGATTGGATACAGGACAGGTCCCCATTTGATCGCTGTTTTGATTAGTTTGTTCATGAGTCATCCCTCCTCATTCTTAAAGGTTATATACCCAGACTTTTGGAGGTACAATCGTGTATATTTTGGTAATCGTTTAGCTTATTCAGCAGGTTTCAGCTCGTCTTCAGTGACCCACTGGTGATTCGTTACCCTCTCCGATCCGTCTGTCGGCGTGAAATCGACCATATAAACAGTCATGTCCTTAGCCGAATCGATCACTGCTTCTGCCCCTTCCATTCCTTCCATATGCTCGGTATTGATGATGGCTTCATCTCCTGGCTTCAAAGACTCTTCTCCTGGATCCTTCAGTTCTTCATGGATCACCCACTTATGGTTCTCCACTCGCTCGCCTCCATTTGTCGGGTCATATGACAGCGAGTACACGGTAGTGTCATAGGCACCAACAATTGTGGCTTCCGCTCCGTCCATTCCAGGCATGTGGTCATCGGTTATGATGGCCTTGCTGCCCACTTCATATTTGGGATTATCCGCTTCCTTCAAACCATCTGGCAGATCCCCTGAACCTGAATGCTCCATATTTTCATGAGCATTGTGACCACCAGATCCTGATTTGTCATCCTCCCCTGTGCACCCTGTTAAAAATAGTGCCGCAGACATTGAAACTAAGATCATCAACCTTTTGATACTTATATTCATTGTTTAAATACCTCCTCTTTATATTGGCTCTGTTAAAAACTATTGTTGTTTTTACTCCTGTTAATTGTAGTGGAAGGCGCGTAGACTCCTCCGAAAATGCTAACGCATTTCCATCGTGCGTGGGCCGATTCGAGGAAGCTATTCAGTGTCCTGCGGGCGCAGCTGGTCAGATGAGACCCCTCAGGAGCAAAGCGACGAAGAGGCTCAGCGCCAGCCAAGAAGAATTTGGTCTTTGAAAAAGCTGGCACTTGAGCTTTTTCATAATTCTTCCCCCGCGGAAAGCGAAGCGCCTGGAACGAAAATCAACAGACTATTTAACAGAGCCTTTATATAAGGAATTTATATCAAATAAATATGGAGATTTTATCGAGAAGCAAAATTTCTCTTCGGAAAACTAAAGAATTAATTTTCTAAAAGTTTTACAAGCCTCGAAAAAAGGTAAATTCCTTCTATAAAATCAGCGAGGGAGAGTTTATGACAACAAGAATCTTTAAGTTCATCACCTTTATTATTTTTTTATCAGGTATTTGCGCTACAACGGCAAATGCAGAAAACAAGAGTCAGGTAGTCCTGATCTCATTTGATGGCATGCGAAATGACCTTACAAGGAATTATGTAAAGGACGGCAAACTGCCTAATATAGAACATGTGATCAAAAATGGAACTATGGCGAAATATTCCACCACCGTAAGGCCTTCTCTCACGGCACCTTCACATGCAGCAATCGCTACAGGAGCGACTCCTCTTAAAACATCCATCGTCAGCAATGTTTGGCAGCAGAAAGACTCAGCAATGACAAACCAAAAGGATGCTTTTATGAGTGAGCTTGAGGTGGATCCGTTGTGGGTATCAGCCAGAAAACAGGGGAAAACAACTGCCACTGTTGCTTTTGCCGGTGCCAATCCAGCCGTCGGGAAACAAGCAGACTTCACGATATATTATGGAGATACATGGTCCCCGAGCAAACAGGAGAAACTCCATTTCCAGGAGGCTTCGGGGTGGAGTAGGCCTCCTGAGAGTTACAGTCCATTAAAGGAAGCATCTTTTCACATTAAAGTCAAAGACGGTAAAAATCAAAAGGTTCATGTACTAGCCGTTGATTCAACCAATGACCGGGAAAAAAATTATGATTCATTCATGGTCACCGATCAAAAAACGGAAAGAAACAACCCGGTCATATCCAATGGATGGGGATCTATGGAACTGAGGGTTCAAGAAAACAGCAATGCAGGATTTTGGTTCAAGATCACAGCTGAGGACCAAAGTCTCGACAATGGGGCTGTGATTTACCAATCAGCAGTAACATCCGGTTTGATAGATGGACCAAAAGATTTTTCTGAACAAATCAGGGGAAAATTCGGTTTCTTTCCACCTCAGGAGGATGACCGTGCACTTGAAAAGGGCTGGATATCAAGGAAAGAATACGAACAAATATCGGAAAGATTTGCAAACTGGGTAACTGACGTGTCCCTTTTTATCAAAAACGAGTATGAGCCTGATTTACTGATGTTTTACGCGCCGCAAATTGACCATCAGGAGCATAAGTATCTGCTAACTGACCCAAGACAGCCTGGTTTTACAGAGAATGAATCAAAGAAGAACGCTGAATATATTCGGTGGGCGTATAAGACGGCTGATAAGACAGTAGGCAAAACAGTCAAAGCACTGGATGAAAATGATTACTTGTTCATCGTATCTGACCATGGAATGGAACCTGCACATTCAGCGATTGAGCCTAATAAAGTTTTGAAGGACAATAACCTTCTCGTACTTGACTCAGCTGGAAAGATTGATTACAAAAAATCGAAAGCAATTGCGATTCCAAGTGGATCTGCTGCTCATGTTTACATCAATTTGAAATCACGCGAAAAATATGGAATCGTGCCGCATGAAAAATATGAAGAAATTCGTTCTGAAATCATCCAAGCCTTCAAGGGCGTTGAGGTGGACAGGAATGAGAATGGACCAGTCATCAAGTATCACCTTAAAGAAATATGGAATAGCACCATCAATCTGTCTTTCAATGGATTAAAGGAGAATACAGAGAGTTTGTATGGCTATCTGACAAATGCGAAAGAACATCCATATCAGGAAATAAAAAAAATACCTCAACAAGGAAATTTAAAAGAACGGAATGCAGGAGATGTTCTTTTAATGGCTGCTCCAGGTTATATTATGGGAAAGGGTGTATCTAATATTGTTAAACCGACACCTGAATTGGGAACCCATGGCGGGGATCCTGGCCGGGAGAAATTGAAAGCTGTCTTCATGGCCATGGGGCCAGACATTAGCAATGGCAAGCAAATTGGTTCCGTCTCAACCTTAGATATCGCTCCAACTATCTACAATTTACTTGGATTGGAAACACCTTCGTATGTTGAAGGGAAGAATATTGAGGAGCTTACCGAATAAAATAAGGCGAATCAAGACTCGCTTGATTCGCCTTTTTCTATGTTTTTTTCCATGACCCACAACGGCTTGTCACGAAATTCTATTTGTTTTACCCTTATAAACCCTTGCTTTGTCCAAAATGATAAGCCGGGCTGGTTGGCTGCAAAACATCCTAATCGAACTTCAATTATACCTCTTTTGTTCATCATTGCTTCGTACATAGCCAGAGCTTTTTCAGCCAGTGCTTGCCTGGTCCAGGATTTATGTATAATCAGCAATCCTAGCCACGGCTTTCCGTCCCTTGGATTTTTCATGATAAAATCAATGATACCGATATATTCCCCTTTCTCTTCGATGAGAAAACGCTCTTTATCGAGGTCGTTTCCCTCTTCATGCTCCTTCAGTAAATCTTGTTCATCTAGTATTCGTTTCCCATCCGCCAGTAAATTATAGTCAGGATGTGAATTCATGATTTCCATCTCAACAGAGATTTTTTCCTGACTGCTTTTCACAAAGTTCATCACGTAATCTCCTATACATACATGTTTTTGTCTATGGATAATTTAAGTATGAGGTGATAACCATGGATTTGCAACGGGTAAAAGAAATCCTCACTGCAGAAGATGAAATTTCCGTCCACTACCACGGAGTGCCGATCTGGATTGAAAGCATCGATGCTACTTCAAGTATGGCGGTCATCTCGGCAAGAGGTACCCATGAAGAACGACAGCTCGTTTCGATTGACGGTTTAGATGAGAGATGAAAAAGGCTCCCCATTTTTGGAGAGCTTTTTATCTTATATCTATTAGGATCATCCAAGATATACCCTTTCCTGGCCTGTGTACACATTAAGGGATTCATCTCGAATAAAACCGATTGTAGTAATGCCCAGATCCTCTGCAAGCTTTAAGGCAAGTTCTGTAGGAGCAGATTTCGATAAAACAATTTCGCAGCCAATCTTTGATGCCTTCAGGAGGATTTCCGCTGAAATTCTGCCGCTGAAGGCAAGGACCTTATCAGAAAGTGGAATACTGTTTTTCAGGCAGTGACCATAAATTTTATCCAGAGCATTATGCCTGCCAATATCCATCCTTGAAATCACAACTTTACCTGTCTGGCATAGTGCCGCGTTATGGACCCCTCCCGTATTTTGAAACACTTGTGATGATTCCTGCATTCCCTTCATCAAGGAAAAACAGTCCCGGGATGAAATCTTTATCCTTACCTGTTCCATCTTTTTCGCAGTCAGGGCATCATTGATAAAAACAAACCCCTGCCTTCCTGCTCCACAACAGGAAGTAATGTATCTTTTCCCCTGGAAATTGAGGTAATATGGATTGACATTTTTGGTTTTCACATGTGCTGTACCTGATTTTTCTTCTATCCATATATCTTCCAAATCATCAAACTTACGGATTACGCCTTCCGAAGCCAAAAAGCCGATGACAAGGTCCTCAATAAAATTCGGCGAGCAAACAAGGGTGGCAAACTCTGCGCCATTGATTTTTATTGTAACAGGGTGTTCTGTTACAATACTGTCTTCAACTCGTTCCGCGCAACCTTTTCCATATCGGATGATTTCCCGTTTCACTTCAATTGGTTCCAGCGTTCTGCCACCTCGTTTCGCCTGGATTTTCACTTGTCATATTCCCTGATAATTTCCTTCATGTTCAATAAGCCCAGTCTCCTAATGTCGGTGCCTTCCGATCCTCTCGGCAACTTTCGCAAACATGAAGCTTTACAGCTTGGAACAGATCTTCCTGATGTTCTTCAAAGCCTTCTTTTCTTCCGCAAACTTCACATATTCTCATCATCGTCACCTCATGTATTATAGTTGTTCACTAGTCAGGTCAAATCCGGCTTCACGTACCGCCTGTAAAAAATCTTCCTGGGAAGACATTCTTTCATCGAACTTGATGGTAACGGTTTTGTGTTCAGTGCTTGCTTCTGCCTGGGAAATCCCCCAAACCTCAAGCATTGCTCTAGCGAGTTTCTCTGCATCATCGTCAGAATTTATATTACTGATTTTGAACGTCTTTTCATGCACAGTGACTCCTCCCTACTCACGTTTTTCCCTGCTCCTCAGGAAGGCCTCTCCCATTCCCTCCATAAAATCAACCATCGTGGTCATCGCAGCCCGAATTGCCGGACTGCGCAGCCTGACTCTCATTTTCCAGATACTTTGTTTCTTGCCTTTTTCACCAGTTTGGGACATTCGCTTCAACCCAAGAGTGACACCATTCATGAGGGTCTCAAGCTGGGCCGGCTGCAATCCGCCAAGAAACTTGAACAAACCAAAGCCACTTTTGATGACATTATGCACAGCTGGCTGATTGACCTGTTGCATAGCGATGACTCCTACTTCATTACGCTGCTTCAATAATGAGCCTGCTGTCTCGAAGACCTTAACCTCATGAAGTTCTTTCGCCATTTCAATCATTGATAGGACGGCTTCCTTATTGTCAGCAAGAGCTTGCATGATTTCTTCCAAAGCCTGGGCACGTTCTTCCGTTTCATTCGTGGCCTGCCTGCTAATTTGCCTGATCGCTTTCGCCATAATATCCCTCCTTCAAGTCATCTATTTCTGAAATCGGTATATAGTCAGCCCGCTTCCATTTTTCCTCCACCTTCACACTAATCTGAGGAATCCTGTTTCCATAACGGTGATTATGTTTCGGTAGCGGCGGTTCGCCAGAGATTTCGAGCACTTCCATTTTAACTCCCATCTCCTTATAGGCAGGAGTATGGGTAATGATATCGTGATAGCTGCTTGTCAGCCTGTTCACAGCCTCGTTATCCTCCGCTGTATTCATCGGGAGATACAATTCATGCCCTTTAACCCTGTCGGTCACAATCACCCGGACTTCAACATGGCCATATGGCGAAGTCAGCCCGACAAGTGCCCCATCCTCAAGATTTCGTTCAGCAGCAAGCTCAGGTGAAATCTCGAGCCATACATCAGGCACTTTATGCACCAGACCCTCGGTTTTGTGTGTCATATTGCCTTCATGGAATTGCTCAAGAATGCGTCCATTATTGAGATGTAAATCAAAATCCACGCCAGGATTGAATGGTACTGTCCAGTCGACAGGCACTAGCCTTGCCTTTCCATCAGGGAAGCCAAATTTATCGGTGTATAGCAGAGGTGTGTCGGTTCCATCCGCGTTTACCGGCCATACAAGCGACTCCCATTCCTCGAGCCGTTCATAGCTTACTCCAGCGAATATATTCGCGAGCTTGGCCGCCTCGTCCATGATTTCGGAAGGATGCTGGTAGTTCCAATCAGCACCAAGTCGATTAGCGAGTTCCTGGAATATTAGCCAGTCAGGCTTCGCATCTCCCAGCGGCTCAAATACTTTGTAGAATCTCTGGATCCGCCTTTCAGTGTTCGTGAACGTCCCATCCTTTTCAAGACTTGGCGCAGCCGGTAAAATGACATCAGCAAACTGAGCCGTCTTGCTGAAAAATATATCCTGGACTACGAAGAAATCGAGTTTTTCAAAGGTGGAATGTACATAGTTGGAGTTCGCATCCACGATAGCCATGTCCTCGCCAAACAGATAGAGTGCTTTCATCTTCCCTTTATTGATAGCCTCAACCATATGGTGGTTGTCATAACCAGGGTTTTCAGGCAGGTCTACCCCCCAGGCAGCCGTATATTTAGCACGTACAGCTTCATCGTTCACAGGCTCATAGCCAGGCATCCAAGGCGGCAATGTTCCAAAATCGCAAGCACCCTGGACATTGTTATGTCCGCGCAGTGGGTAAGCACCTGTTCCGGTCCGTCCATAGTTCCCAGTTACCAGCAGCAAATTCGATATGGCAGTGCTTGTATCCGATGCACCCATATGCTGGGTAACACCCATCGCCCACAGGATACAGACAGATTTGGCTTCCTTGATCATTTCGGCAAGGCGAAGCAGCTCTTCCATAGTAAGTCCTGTTTTTTCTGCCGCATATTCCATCGTGAATTTATCAAGAGACGCCTTGAATTCTTCCAAGCCATTCACACGCTCAGCAAGGAAAGCTGTATCCTCCCAGCCCTGATCAAAGAAGTATTTCGCAATGGCATTCAGCAAGATGATATCTGTTCCTGGATTAGGATGCAGGAATAAATCGGCTCGCTCGGCCAGTTCATTCTCCCTTAAATCCACGACGACGAGCTTCTGGCCATGGAGCTTGTGGGCACGTTTGATCCTTGTCGCCAAAACAGGGTGTGATTCAGCCGGATTCGCGCCGACCACCATCACAAGCTCGGATGCCATGATATCCTCCATAGTTCCTGAATCCCCGCCAAGTCCTACGGTTCGCATCAATCCAGTCGTCGCTGGAGACTGACAGTATCTGGAGCAATTGTCGACATTATTAGTCCCCATAATTCCCCGGGCGAACTTTTGGAACAGGAAGTTTTCTTCATTTGAGCATTTTGATGAGGCAATATAACCGATTGCATCCGGACCATGTTCCTCTTTGATTCCAGAAAGTTTTTCGGCAATCAGGGTGAGTGCTTCATCCCAGGTCGCCTCAACAAATTCTTCGCCTTTTCTGATGAGCGGCTTTGTCAGACGCTCTTCACTGTTGACGAAATCCCAGCCGAATTTTCCTTTTACACAAGTGGAGATTCCGTTAACCGGTGCCTCTGTCTTTGTCTGGATTTTCAAAATTTCACGGTCCTTTGTCCAGACCTCGAAGCTGCAGCCCACTCCACAATAAGTACAGACCGTTTTGGTACGATTAATCCGCGCTTTTCTCATTGCTGCTTCAACCTCAGATACAGCAAAAATTTCACGATACCCCGGTTCCACCTCTTTTGTCATATCAATCATTGGAGCAAGAATATTTGGAGCGATTCCGGTCAGAAAACCGGCATTCCCGAGCATTGATTTTTCCATCAGGGCGTTACAAGGACATACATTCACACAATGCCCGCAGGATACGCAGGAAGATTGGTCAATCGGAACATCATTGTCCCAAATGACCCTTGGAACTTCCCGGCTCCAGTCGATCGTGAGCGTTTCATTCACCTGTAAATCCTGACAAGCTTCAACACAGCGGCCGCAAAGGATGCACTGGTCAGGCTCGTACCGGTAAAAAGGATGTGAATTATCCGGGGGATACGGTTTAGCTACAAATGGATACTTCTGATGGGCAAGCCCCATATCTTCAACAGTGTTATGGATCGTGCAGTTACCATTGTTGTTATCGCAAACGGTACAATACAGTTCATGATTTTTAAGGATCCTTGACATTGCCTCATACTGTGCTGTCTTTACCTGATCGGACATGGTATCGACTTTCATCCCTGGCTCAGCCTTCATCGTACATGACCGCGTCAATTGGCCATCCACCATCACGTAGCATGTATCACATGTCTGGATGGTTCCCAGGTCTGGATGGTAACAGACACCAGGAATGAAGACATCTTCAGCTCTTGCGACTTCTAAAATCTTCTGTCCCACTACGGCACTGTATTCCTTGCCATTAATCTGTATCGTAAATTTCGAATCACTCATTTCCCTGCCTCCTTAATCCTGCAGCTCTCATCAAACCATGCCGGTTAGTACCCGTCTGGTTTGGCCTTCGCTTCGGTTCTTTCCTGGATCCGGTTTCCATTGTTCCGCGATAAGCGATCCAGTAAAACACTGAGACAAACACAGCACCACCAATCGCATTGCCAATGAATACGGGAATAAAGTTAGCAATAAAATCATTCCAGCTGTAGTAGCCAGAGAAGATTGCCGCTGGAATGACGAACATATTGGCGACAACGTGCTGGAAACCAATCGCGACGAACGCCATAATCGGAAACCAGATCGCCAGGATTTTACCCCCGATATCCTCCGCGCCATATGCAAGCCAGACAGCCAGACCGACCAGCCAATTGCAGCCAATTGCCGATACGAGCGATGATAAGAAACCATGCTCCAGCTTACCGCCGGCGATTGCCACCGTTTTGTCAAGATAAGGGCCAGAGGTAGTCAATTCTGCAACCTGGCCGAAGAAGTAGGCGACAAACAAGGCACCAATTAAATTAAATAAAGTAATCCAAAACCAATTCTTCAACAGTAATCCCAGAGAGATCCTTCTGGACAAATAAGCCATCGAAACAGCCATCATATTCCCTGTCAGCAGTTCCCCGCCAGCAATAATGATCAAGATGAGTCCTACAGGAAAAACAGCCGCACCGATCAATGAGCTAAGCGACCCCCATTCCTCTGGAAGACTGGCGATGACACGGATATCAAGCAAATAGCCAAGGGAAATGAAAGCCCCGCCGAGAAAACCCAGTACAAGCACACTTGAAAAAGGAAGATTCGCTTTCTTCTGTCCATGTTCAGCTGTCAATTGTGCAATTTTGTAAGGTGGATGGTACGCCATGGATCATTCAGCTCCTTTAATTTCCCTAAATAATATTTACATTACTGGGAAAATTATTTAGCATCATGGCAATAATTTTAAAATAAGGGGTAAGATTCATGGATAAAAACCAATTGCTGCATCGCGTCCAGACTATGATCCAGTCATCAGCAAAAAAACCTAAATACATGACAATCTCAACCGTGAAAGTTGCGGATCTATTCGGAGTGAAACCAGAGGAAGTTCAAAAAGGGTTGGATGAGTTGGTGGAGGAAGGATATTTGAAACAGTCTAAACTCGACAGCCCGCCGTATCATGATATTTTTTTGTTACCTTAATCTTTAAGACAACAAAAAAACTCAGAGCATTGTATGACTCTGAGTTTTGTATATATTTTTATGAGTGTGTAAACTGGACCCTGTTAAGCATAATTTTTCTGAACGCGCTTTTTAATATTGAAAAATCTTTTCAAAGAATCGCAGTTTACATAAAAATATTACTGTCCTTTTATAACAGTTTTATATCCCAGGTGCCCAAAAAACTCCTTTAAAACGACTTGGGCATTTTCGTCAGCTTTTTGTAAGACTCCTGAACTCATTGCTTCCTGCTTAATTTGCTCCTGGGCAGCGGCAGCAAGATCAAAGCCTTCATCCCACTCTATTTTCCCACTCAAAAGTCCTTCATCTGAAAAGGTTCTGACCTGATCCATTTTAATGGAAGGTTCCTGGAGGAAAGTTGCTTTTGGCAGAACTATTTCTATTACCTTTCGCTCTTCGTCCACCTTCATGTCTTTTTGATCGATAGCCTCCAGATCAACTCCAGCAATTACAGTGGCTGGAACAATCAGCAGCATTTCACGTTTGGTCCCAGGAAGATTATAGCGGATTTTCTCTCCGAATATTTCATTATCTTCCTTTTCAATGACAGTCTTCACATGTGCTTCCGCAGTTGCCAATGCAGCCAGTCCGTGAACTTGTTCGATAAACACAGTTGATTCTACCTTTCCCGTATTCCCTTTGAAATACCAGAATGCTGAAGCGAAACCAGCTGCTAAAAAGAGCAAAAGAATCAGAAATTTGATAATCGGAATGTACTTTGGCAAACTCTTATGGCGAAGCGGCAGAGCAATCGATGATGCGCTTTCCGCCCTTCCCGCCCTCATTTCACCCAATAGTTCATCCATTTTCGAAATGATATGTTCCTGCTTGTCCATCTATCCAACCTCCTGGAAGAATACAATTTATGATTTCATTCGACAATTTCAAGTGTTGAAAAAACCTCCAGATTTGAGGAGGCTAACTAATCATACGTTTTTGTGCGGCAAAAGTATCATAGAATCCCATATTACTAGTTTACACTGTTTTATTTTCCAATAAAATGGGCAAAGTTAAAAATATCAAAATATATTGAAGGAGGAAGCAAATGTGGGGAAATTAGATGGGAAGGTCGCTTTTATAACGGGAGCAAGCTCCGGAATCGGCAGAGCAGCTGCACTAAAATTAGGATCCGCTGGCGCAAAAGTTGCTTTGATAGATATAAAAGAGGAAAATGCCAGAAACGTGAAGGACTTGATTGAAGATGCCGAAGGGACCGCCATGATCCTTGAGTGTAATATTTCAAAGCCTGCAGAGGTTGAGAATAGTTTTCATAAAGTTGCAGAAGCCTGGGGAAAAGTTGATATAGTCTTTGCAAACGCAGGAATCAATGGTGTCATCGCCCCTATTGAGGATCTGGCACCAGAGGATTGGGACGAAACAATCAACACAAATCTCAAGGGAACTTTTCTAACCGTAAAGTATGCCATCCCCCATATGAAAAAAAATGGCGGCAGCATCATCATTACAAGCTCCATTAACGGGAACAGGATTTACAAAAATTTCGGGATGTCCGCCTACAGCACCTCAAAAATCGGCCAGACCGGCTTTGGCAAAATGGCAGCACTGGAGCTGGCTCAGTATAAAATCAGAGTCAACATCATCTGCCCGGGAGCTATCGAAACCAACATCGGCAAAAATACATTCCCGCAGCAAGATGATCTCGAGAAAATCAAGATTCCGGTCGAATATCCCGAAGGCAACCAGCCATTGGAAGAACATGCCGGAAAACCTGAACAAGTAGCCGATCTCGTATTCTTCCTTGCATCCGATCTGTCCTCCCACATTACCGGGACAGAAGTTTACATTGACGGTGCTGAGTCACTTCTATGACTATTTATTCTTGCATATGCTCAGGGTCAAGGAGGTCCTGGGCGTGTGTTTTATTAAATTGGATTATTTTATTCAATGGTATCCCACTCATCAGCTAAAACGCCATAAACGATGTGATCCACAAAATGATCGTATAACCATTCTGCCTGCCTGATCCTTCCTTCTTTCACAAATCCTAACCGTTCGGGAATACCCCTGCTCTTTTTATTTTCCTCAGCAGCCCGAATTTCAACCTTATTCAATTTAAGATGTTGAAAAGCATAGTCAGTCAACCCCTTGGCCACTCTGGTCATAATCCCTTTACCCTGGTATTCATGGCCGAGCCAATACCCAATGTATGCTGTTTTGTTTGACCAATTGATACTGTTAAATCCAGCTGTCCCCACTATTTCCCCTTCATATAAAATCACTGTCGTCAAGCTTCTGTTCTCCGCATAACCTAACATCGTTCCCTTGACGAACTCCCTTGTATCATCAACAGTAACTGTAAAATCTAGCCATGGCAGCCACTCTTTCATATATTCGCGACCACTTTCGGTTAATTCGAACAATCGTTCTGCGTCATTCACTTCTGCCTGCTTTAATGATAATTGGTCATCTATTTTGTATAAAAACATTAATTTTCCTCCTAGATGGTTTCGGATAATTGAAATAAAGTTTATGAGATTCCCTAAGACCTCAAGTATGTGAAGAATTTGCCTTAGCCATAATTCGATGAAGATGACGATTATTGCTAATGAAAGAACTATAAAGTGATTTTCACTCGAATACCTTTCTTATAGTTGTTAAAAATGTATTATTCGACAAAATCCCCTTATTTCCTTTTATTTCTAATAAATTTCTTCAACTTAAAAGAGCTACCGTTTTAGTAGTAGCCCTTGGTTTTTTATAGCTTTTCCCCGTTGGTCTCTATCACATCTTTATACCAGAAGAAAGACTTTTTCCTTTTCCGTTCCAGCGTACCGCTGCCATCATCGTGTTTGTCCACGTAGATGTACCCATATCGTTTAGAAAATTCACCAGTAGACATGCTGACCATGTCGATACAGCCCCAGCTTGTGTATCCCATTAAATCAACACCATCTTCAATCGCTTCACCCATCGCCTTGATGTGTTCCCGGAGATAGTCGATTCGATAATCATCGTTGATGCTTCCATCTTCTTCAAGCTGATCATAAGCTCCTAAACCATTTTCCACAACAAAAAGAGGGATTTGGTAACGGTCATACAGTTTGTTCAAGCTTATGCGAAGCCCAACCGGGTCGATTTCCCATCCCCAGTCACTTACCTCTAGGAACGGATTTCGCACACCGCCAATGATGTTTCCTTCTGAGGAATCCTCGTTCGCTTTCTCTTTCTTCTCGGTACGTGACATATAATAACTAAAGCCCACATAATCCACAGTGCCCTCTTTTAAAATTTCAAGATCACCATCTTCGATTTTGAGTTCAATATTGTGATCCTTGAAGTAGTGTTTAATGAAAGAAGGATACTCTCCCCGAACCTGCACATCTCCGCAAAAATAATTGAAAAGCTGTTCTTCCTGTAAAGCGTGCAGTACATTTTCCGGATTGCTGTCATAAGGGTAAACTGGTGCAAACAGAATCATGCATCCGATTTGCGAACCAGGAATAATTTCCCGGCAAGCTTTTACGGCAAGAGCACTTGCTACGAATTGGTGATGATACGCCTGGAAAGTCGGCTGGTATCGATCTTCTTCTTTTTCAATCGAAAAGCCTAAACCATTAATCGGCATAACTAGAGCACTGTTGATTTCATTAAAGGTCATCCAGTACTTAACTTTGTCCTTGTAGCGGTTTAGGATTGTTCGGGCATATTTTTCAAAAAAAGTAACCACTTCCCGGCTGCGCCAGCCTCCATATTCTTTTACCAGATAGAGCGGCATTTCATAGTGGGATATCGTAACGACCGGTTCAATCCCATACTTATGTAATTCATCCAGCACCCGATCATAAAACGCAAGCCCCTCCTCATTGGGCTCCTGCTCATCGCCATTTGGAAATATCCTCGTCCAGGCGATTGACATCCTGAACGCCTTGAATCCCATTTCCGCAAACAAAGCAATATCTTCTTTATAGCGGTGGTAAAAGTCAATTGCCTCATGATTAGGGTAGTACTCGCCCGACTTGATTTCAAAGTCAAAACCTGGCTTTGTTAAAATATCGTATCTTGCTTTTCCGCCTGGCAGAACATCAGCCACATTCAGGCCCTTATTTCCTTCATGATAGCCCCCTTCAATCTGGTTTGCAGCCGTTGCACCACCCCATAAAAAACCTTCAGGAAATTTGTATGTATTCATGTAGGTAACCTCCGTATTTAAGTTTATTTTTTTATGCTGATTTTTATTTTGACAGGTTTTTAGTTGGTGGTCCTCAACCTGTCAAGATTACGTCATTATTTTGACAGCTTTTCAGTTGTGGGCCCTTAACCTGTCAAGATTACATAATTATTTTGACAGCTTTTCAGTTGTGGGCCCTTAACCTGTCAAGAATACACCTTTATTTTGACAAGTTTTCAGTTGTGGGCCCTCAACATGTCAAGAATACGCCTTTATTTTGACAGCTTTCCACTTGTTGGCCCTTAACCTGTCAAGAATAGGCATTTATTTTGACAGCTTTTCAGATGTAGGCCCTCAACATGTCAAGAATACACCTTTATTTTGACAGCTTTTCAGTTGTGGGCCCTCAACATGTCAAGAATACACCTTTATTTTGACAGCTTTTCAGTTGTGGGCCCTCAACATGTCAAGATTACAC
>NZ_VEEP01000210.1 GCF_007678455.1 Cytobacillus oceanisediminis 2691
CTAAAGTAATTAAAGCTTTTAAACTTAGACCTGACTGTCATTGTACATCGAAATATCTGAATAACCTCATTGAGCAAGATCACCGTCATATTAAAGTAAGAAAGACAAGGTATCAAAGTATCAATACAGCAAAGAATATTTTAAAAGGTATTGAATGTATTTACGCTCTATATAAAAAGAACCGCAGGTCTCTTCAGATCTACGGATTTTCGCCATGCCACGAAATTAGCATCATGCTAGCAAGTTAAGCGAACACTGACATGATAAATTAGTGG
>NZ_VEEP01000211.1 GCF_007678455.1 Cytobacillus oceanisediminis 2691
ACCCTTCTACCTACAGAACAACCCCACCCACTTCGCATCCTCACTTCCCCATTCCCCAACTTCACAACACACACTCCAATCAACCTCATCGCCAACAACCCTCAACCACCTCAAAACCTAATCCATCCACAACCCTTTATCCTTTAAAAACTCATTTTCCCCAACACTCCTCTCCATTCCGCCACCACTCTTTTTCCTAATCTTTTTAAAATCGCACCATTTTTCCAAACATTCTTCAATTTAATAAAACCATCTTAAAATTAAACGGTTGATCA
>NZ_VEEP01000212.1 GCF_007678455.1 Cytobacillus oceanisediminis 2691
AATGGCCTGTTGATTTTGTGAGCATATCTAGGCTCCTTGGATATACTAAGGTAGGGATTGAGAGGAAGGAGGTGAGTTTATGGGAGAAATAATGTCCCTGGTTTTAGTTGCATTGGGTGTCAGTCTTGAGAGTTTGAGTGTAGGGTTAAGGTATGGATTGGGGAAAATGAAAATCCGGGTTAAATGGATTGGTGTTATTGGGGTGTGTTCAGGGGCGGTTGTGATGGGTGGGATGATGATGGGACATTTTCTTGAGAGGTTTTTTTCAGCTGAAT
>NZ_VEEP01000213.1 GCF_007678455.1 Cytobacillus oceanisediminis 2691
TTCTCCCTATCAACATCATCAACCTTTCAATCCACCCTCATATCCCCACCCTTTAAACCACCCTCAAATCCACTTATTCCCAAAAATCCTCCCACTCGCCGATCTATTTCATCCTCTCACATCCAATCCCCTATACCCCCCCCCAATCCTCCCCCATGAACCCCTGCAAATCCTTTATTCCCCTCCACCCACCCTCTTTCATCCAAACATCCTACACCCCTTCCCCACAGCTGTCACCATCTATCCAATCCGCCTCACTCTCACCCTCAGTCATG
>NZ_VEEP01000214.1 GCF_007678455.1 Cytobacillus oceanisediminis 2691
CTACATAAAAGTCAACACATGCACAGACTTTGTATTAAAACAATTAAAAAGAAAACAAACCACCCCCCAACCTCATCCAGCATCAATTGCGCCGCAACCTTCAAAACACCCACCCCCATCCAAACTCACCAAACACCATATACCTCCTCAACCATACCAATAACCCTCCACTCCTCATACAAATCCCCTTCCTCTCAAATCCACCACAACCCCCAAACCTCAAACACCACCCATACCACGAAAAACTTCCAGCCTCCATTTATCAACCAATCCTC
>NZ_VEEP01000215.1 GCF_007678455.1 Cytobacillus oceanisediminis 2691
TCTTCGATTGTGAAATTACCGCTAATTTCAACATTTTTCTCATTCACCATTTTATCTACATTACCATTCCAAACCAATTTACCATCACCCTTCATCCTTTCTTCCTTCTACCAATCCTTTCCTTCCTCCAAATCAACCCACATAATCACTTGATTTTCACGAGCCATATCACCAATTTGCTTCCTCATTTCACCCAACTCCTCCCCATCTTTTAAACTCATTCAAATACTACGTTTCTTTTCCTCCTCAAAGCTCTGCTTTCCACCGTTTTCCTC
>NZ_VEEP01000216.1 GCF_007678455.1 Cytobacillus oceanisediminis 2691
CGATGGTTGATAAGGTGAACGACTTGTTTAGGAATCTGAAATTGGATTGGATATAGTGTGTTTGTTTGGAGGAAAAATGGATTTTTGAAGTGGATGGGGTTTGAAATCGTTGTTAGTGGAAAGATGAAGTGGTGGGTGAAGGGGAGATGGATGTGTTGATTCAGGTGGGGAGGTGTGGGTTTGTTGATTAATTGAATGGAAGATATGATTGGTTGGTGGAGGTGATTTTGAAGAAAAGGGAAAAGCTTGATGTAGTTTGGGTGCTCTTTTTCAT
>NZ_VEEP01000217.1 GCF_007678455.1 Cytobacillus oceanisediminis 2691
GATCACCCAACCCTTCATCCGTTTCCTTTCCCCTAATCCCATCAACATCCACGCACTTGCTCAAACACTGCTCACCCACTTCTTTCCCCACCACCTCATCAACCATGTTCCCCACATTTACAACCTCACACCCCACCAGCTCCTCGCTCTTCGACCCATCCCCCACAAATCCCTCAATAATCTCCTCTCCCCTATTCAACCCACAAACCATAATTCATTCCACAACCTATTGTTCCGACTCCGCATCCCCCTCGTTCCCCCAAAACCTGCCAAG
>NZ_VEEP01000218.1 GCF_007678455.1 Cytobacillus oceanisediminis 2691
AAGAAAAAGGTAAATGCATTGGTTGTCAACGAGGCGTATGGTGAAATTAGCGGTAAAGGAAGGGACTAGAGGGAGTGGATTTGAAGTGGCTGGAGTGGTTTTTTCTTTGGTGTTTTTCGGGGTGAATTTTGGTATTCAAACACTGGTGTGAAAGTTCCTTGAAATATGTTTGTGAAAAATTTAAGGGAATAGAGTGTGGAAGGAGGAAGGTAGGAAATAGGGATAGATAGAAAAGGTTTATTGAAATTTGAATGGGGGTTTTGAGAAGTCGGA
>NZ_VEEP01000219.1 GCF_007678455.1 Cytobacillus oceanisediminis 2691
CCTATACCATTTACCATTTCCTCTTCCCATTCAATTACCCTTATACTCAACTACTATATACATAATTCCACCTACCCTTTCATCATTAACAACCAACCTTTATTCAATCACTTTTTACACCTTCTCCAAATTCATTCTCAAACAAACTATCAAACACAAATCCCCCGCCTTCTCAACCAAAAATTCCACCATCTTGCCGTTCAACTATTCCAACATCATACCACACCCCAAACCCCTCATCGTCCACCAAATCTAATCTCCACATTCCAACC
>NZ_VEEP01000021.1 GCF_007678455.1 Cytobacillus oceanisediminis 2691
TCAACAGCCCCATTCCAGCACAAACCAAAAAAACTGTAGGCAAGCTCGATTTCCATCGAGTTTGTCTACAGTCTGAAACGCTTGTTATTCCAAGCGTTTCTTTGCTTTTTATTTGGCTCTTTTTTCTCAAACTTTGTTGCTATTGACTACAAAAGGGAATTGAATGACCTAGTTTTCTTTATAAAATTCAAGCTTAGTATGAGAAAAGAGCTTGCACACTTAAAAGCGAACTCCAAAATGGCTTTATAGCACGTTAAAATCGGCTTTAAGATTTTAACAACAATCTTTACGAAAACAGCCTTTTATTTAGAAGTTGAAAGGCCAAATGACAATGCTTGACGAAGGTTATTTTCTGCTTCTTGCAATTCCGCCGATTGGACATCGTCAGAAGGGAATTCATTACGCAAAGCCTCATTACTAGAAGAAAGTGCCTTTGAAATACGCTGGAAATCGATAAAAGAATAATTCATTGCCATCCCTCCATTCTATGCAAATATGGATTTATTGTATTCAAAAAAGCGTTGAATTATTCTTGGAACTCAAAGAAAAAAATCCCCCTGTCCAAAACAGGAGGAACGCATTTTTTATTGTGGTAAATTATAATTCATCCTTACTAGCCCGTGGCGGGCGTTTACCCCAGTACTGGTAATAGTCTGTACGGATGAAGCCGTTGAATAGCTTGCGTTTCTTTGTTGCTGGCTTTCCATACACTTGTTCAAAGTTCTCGTTTGAGGTCAGCATATAAATGGACCAGGTATCAAGCGGAGCAAAGGCTTGTCCCATTTGACTGTACATCTCTTCAACAGCTTTCTTTTCACCTAGGCGCTCGCCGTATGGAGGGTTTCCGACAATAACACCATACTCCTTTTTTGTCGTGAAATCCTGGACTCGCATTTGCTTAAAGGAAATCAAATCACCAAGACCTGCTTCAAAAGCATTTTCCTCAGCAATCTTAACCATCCTGTGGTCGATATCCATTCCACTGATATCCAGCGGCTGGTCATAATTCGCAAGATCTTCTGCTTCCAACCTGACTTCCTCCCAGACTGTATCGGGAATAAGGCCCCAGCCTTCCGATATGAATTCCCGATTGAAGCCCGGCGCGATATTCTGTCCGATTAAAGCAGCTTCAATCGGGATCGTTCCAGAACCGCAAAAAGGATCGACGAATGGCTTGTCCGGATTCCAGTTTGTGAGCATGACCAAGGCTGCAGCCAATGTTTCCTTTAACGGAGCTTCCCCCTGGCCTGTTCTGTATCCCCGCTTATGGAGACCGCTGCCGCTTGTATCGATTGTTATTGTAGCAACATCTTTAAGCAGAGCCACTTCAATTTTGAATAAAGGGCCGTTTTCTTCAAACCAGCCAGTCTTTTTATACGATGTTCTCAAGCGTTCAACTACAGCTTTTTTTACAATTGCCTGGCAGTCGGATACGCTGAATAGCTTGGATTTAACAGATTTGCCCGAAACAGGGAATTCAGCATTCTCCGGTAAAAATTCTTCCCATGGAAGTGCCTTTGTTTTTTCAAAGAGCTCGTCAAAAGTATATGCCTTAAATTCTCCAATTTTTATTTTGACCCTGTCGGCAGTACGGAGCCACATATTGCTTCTTGCAATCGCGCGTGCATCACCTTTATAGGCAATTTTCCCATTTTCAACCTGGCATTCGTATCCAAGATCGCGCACTTCCTTTGCAACAATGGCTTCGAGTCCCATAGCAGAGGTTGCTATAATATCAAAATTCTTCATCGTTTCACCCTTTATATCCAATATACTTATGAATCCAATTATTAAATTGCCCAATAACCTTTAATATACATAAAAAAAGCTCTCCTGGCAAAAGGAGAGCTTTAATAAACACTCATACAAACCCATTAATAACGTTCTGTAAGCCATGTTTTGTACCATCGTACTGCAAACGACCAAAAGTCTCGTACTCCGGCGGTAATCATCTATCTACAGATGAATAATCATCTGTCCTTCCCTTTGTTCAGTTCCTCTGGGAAAGTGCCCCTACCATCGTTTGGGTTTCTCGCTCGTGGGGTTTACCTCGTTCCACCCTTCCAATTTCTTGGAAGGCTCCGTCACTGTGGCACTTTTATAGGTATTCATGCCATATCGTCGCCGACTTAGGCATTTTACCGGCCGTCAGCCAGGCGTGAGCCCGACTGCCCTGGCTTATGAATTGGCCAGGCACGAACACTACAGGCATCTCAGCCTGTGCGAGCATGGACTTTCCTCTGCAGCAGAACTGCAGCGATTACCCGAACGTTATTAACAGCTACAAAAAATATTATATGTAAGTTCAGGATGAAAAGCAATGGTAATACATTTCAAAAACCGGCAGAATCTGGATTAATCGTAAAGTTTATCTCCAAACACATGCTTCTCTAGGTTCGATAACCTTTTAAGGATATCAAAATTAGTTGTTCCAGCTGCCTGTGTACTTGGGCGGCGTGATGCCTCATCAAGCTGTTTCTTCAGGCGGAGATTGTCCTGCTGCAGTTCTTCAATCTCCTGTTGCATCATTTCATAATCCTTGATGATCGTATCCAGAAACTTATCTACGTCTTCTGGCTTGTAGCCGCGCATTGCTGTTTTGAATTCTTTTTCTAAAATATCTTTAGCAGTTAATTGTATTTTATCGGATAGCATTCCATTCACCTCAATATACCCCTATCTTCACATTCATTTTTTCAAAAACATCGGGATTTGTCAATTTTCTTGTGTTTTTTGTTAATTAAGGATGTTGATTTTCGTTCCAGGTGCTTCGCTTTCCGCGGAAGCCATCACATTCAACTGATCATTAATTTGCTTCAAGCATTTCAGATTCTTTAATTAAAATCCCTGCTGTCTTAATTGTTCTTCTTCTACGGCCATTTGCAGATCATATAAAGTGATCAGCTGAGTATCATATGGATGTGTTTCCTGATACTTTTTCGCAGTTTCGTAAATGAATTTTGGACTGCCTTCTTTTTCCGGATCATATAGCAATATCAGCATGTCGCTTTTCTCAATAAAAAATTGATTTTTCAGCCTGAATTGCCACGGCTTCTCATATGGCTTTTTGGTAATCGAATCCACATGATCAGCTCCAGCCAATACAGATTCATACCATTCCTTATTGGCGTCTTTCCAGGTTTCCTCCTGGTTGAGAAAGGGCGTGAATACTGACAGCTTAAGTTCGGGATAGTCTTCCTGAAGATCGAATACGGCCTCGCCAGCCCATAATTCGACACCAAGCTGGCCGCTGATCATCACCCATTCAAGGCCGTCCTCGATCAGTGGCACTAAAGTTTTCTTTATTGCTGTTTTTATGTATTCAGCTGCCGGATGGTCTTGCTGGAATATCCCGAGTTCAAAAGGTTTATACCCGGATATCGCGGCTACTTTAACCATGGTTGACTCCTTTGAATTATCTTTGTCATATTGAAGTTATTCCCTTTAGGCGATTTATATAACACCTTTTAATCTTAAAGGCTCTTTTCTAAAACTTTGTAGCTATTTGCTGTAAAAATGCATTGAATGACCTAGGTAACTTCGCTAAATGGACGATTTAGACGAGAAAAGAGCTTGCAAACTAGATACCGACCAGCAAAATGCCTAATCATACGTTAAAATCGGCTTTAGGATTTTAACAACAATCATTACGAAAACAGCCATCTTAAAAAAACAAGGGCTGTTCAGCCCTTGTTGCATTTATTATCTGCGGAATCCCATTCCCGGGCCATATCCCATTGGACCGCCGAATCCTGGGCGTGGAACAGGACCAACTGGAGCTACTCCGCCTGGAACCGGACCAGGTCCGCCATAAAAGTTCTGGTTTGTAACCTGGTTCACTGTTGATTCTGTATGCGGGAAGTAATGGACATGATCATAATTGATGTGATTTACATTTGTAGTATGTGATGGATGAACATGCGGAACCACATTGTTGACAAAATTATGGTTCACACAGCATTTAGTAGGATGAACTACTGTTGGCAAAACATTGGTTGGCTTGCAGTACATAGTGCATAACTCCTTTCGTTTAGACTTATTCTTTACATTAACAGCCTATGAAGGAGTCATGCGTCTTGTACTAATGAAAACACCTATTTTTTCAAGTTTCTCTTCAATACAAGCGCCTATTAATCTATTAAAGGAATGTGTAAAAGTTGTCCTTCAGTCCGCTGAATAGTACAGCAATAAGAGTGATGACAACAAAATAGAGAACTAAAACCGCTTTATACATCTTACCAGCCCCGTAAAATTATATTGATTTTAACACCATACAATTTTACATTTTACAATGTCGGAACCATACATACAACAGGATAATACAGGTTTTGCGCATTTAAATGTTAAAATTTTGTTACAATTGAAAAAAACCTGGCGAAACCTGTTGAAACAGGGTCAATTTGACGAATTTTGCGCTTGCCCGGGAAATGCTTTCCGGGAAATTCTCTGGATCCTTTTTTCGAGCTCTTCCTTAAAAATCATGTCTTTTTTTGTTGCCAGCTTTCCCTGGATAATATGCTCTTCAGCAAGCCGGCAATACCTCAAAGCCATTTCGAAATTTCGCTCCCGATGTTCAAAATGCTTGGCCAGTTCGATGCATGCTTCTCTCCTCTGCTTATTGCTGCCCTTCTCCGCACTTTCTTTCCATAACGGAACGGCATTCTGCCATTCCTTATGCTTTTTATGTTCGAAAGCCAGTGCGTGCTTTGCAGAAACTGCCTGATCATTGCCCTCATCCAATAGTCCAGTGAAAGCCTGCTTTGCTTTGTCAGTATCGCCAAGGTAGGAAAACCAGCGTCCAACTTCGTAGGTTTCCTGTGCTGTCTGTGATTGGTCACGGCCGAGTATCTGGAAGGTTAGATGTGTATAAAGGGTCAGCAGTGACAGAATATCTGTTTCATTGTGCCTGATGACACCGAGCAATCCCTCGGGGTCCTTCCTCTCGAGGAAGTCAAAATAAATCATCGGTGCCAGGAAGCCTGGGATATCGTCTTTCCGCTCAAGACCCAATACCTCCTGTTCGACGATGCTAAGTTTCATTCGTTCGATTTTATGCTTCCACATTCTTCTGGCGGCATGATACAAGTCAAAATGTCCATACGATGGCAGTTTTGGGACATGGTCACGGACAAGGGTGTGCCTGGTTTTGACTTGCGGCCAGTCGAAAGCCTTCCCATTGTAGGTAACCAGGGTCGTATAGTCGGCATTTTCCAAAAAACTCTGATATAGCGCTACTTCTGCGCCAGGGCTTGGCAGGATATGCTGTTTAAGTTTTACACAATCACCGGAAACACTCGCATGGCCTAAAAGGAATATCGTATTCCCTGCTCCCCCGCCAAGTCCCGTTGTTTCAGTATCAAAAAACACTAAATCGCCTGCCCTATGGCCCGAGGCGGAAAGAGGGTGATTGGTCTGTTCCTGATTCCACAGGGAGACAGCCTCAAGCAGATCACTGAATTGATAGTGGCCATGTTTGTGGTCAAGCGGATAAACAACCTCCCTGACCAGACAGTATTCGCCATCAAAATAGAAGGGGGTAACATGTTCCTTCTCCCAGATATCGAGAAACGGTATGTCAGGTGTCGATTCTGCATTTACCGGTTCTGGCTCAGGGATGTTGTTACTGGCTGCTGACGGTCCTGGCTTATCGGCCCCGCTCTTGATATGCGGCTTCAGCCTGTTCAATTTGTTCTTTAAACTCATTTTCCCCCTCCTTCCTATACTGCGGCTTCAAGAAATAGATTCAACAATTTCACAACATCTTTTTTTGAGTGGATCGATGTTGTATCCGTTCCGATACATGATGGACACCCATCGGAACACTGGCAGTTAAGGACCATTTGCTTCGTCTGCTTTAAAATCTCCTCAATACCTGAATAGATTTTTTCACTCAGGCCAATTCCACCAGGATAACGATCATAAAAGAAAATCGTCGGCTTTT
Source organism: Cytobacillus oceanisediminis 2691 (assembly GCF_007678455.1). Lineage (GTDB taxonomy): Bacteria > Bacillota > Bacilli > Bacillales > Cytobacillaceae > Mesobacillus > Mesobacillus oceanisediminis_A. The sequence continues at coordinate 5,942 of NZ_VEEP01000021.1, forward strand.
CATTATGGGCGGCCTTCACCTGCGGGACGACATGGACATCAGATGGGTCGCACATAACGAATAATGGTGCGATATGTTTCAAAGCCTGAGATGTACCGATCAACCCTTCCTCGAGCCGGTCATCAGCAAACTCGGAAAGCTCTTTATTAAGGGAAATCCATGCTGAGCTAGTATGCAGCTCTTCTTCCGGAAGAAAAATTGGTCCCGATCCTATATTTTCATGAGTCTCAAATCGGATTTTCTTGAAGATTGTGGCCATAGCCCTTACACTTACATCTCCATAACCGATTTCCGTTTCTTCATTGCCCCTGTGTTTATCTTCCTCCAGAACACTGAGCTGGACGGCGAGGTTCGCATCTGTAAAATAATCGACATCGACTTCACGCACAAACGCCTTCTTTTCCTCCCAGTCAAGCTTCTCCACCTGAAATTGTATTCCCTGATGGAGATAGATCGCTTCTTCATGCAATAATGTCATGGCAGAGAATGTATCCATCTCGCCGATTACCCTTACATTTGCAACATCTGTTTGGTCGATGATCACGACATTTTCCTGTGACGCTGAACGGAGACTGATGTTATGGGCGGGAAAGGCATCATTCATCCAGTACCACTTGTCGCCATTCTGATGAAGAATTCGCTCCTCCGTCAAATATTCAAGGATTTCTTCAATTTCCGCCGCACCGAAAGTATCCCCCTTTTTAAATGGCAATTCATAGGACGCACACTTGATGTGATCGATCAGGATAATCAAGTTGTCTGGGTTGATTCTCGCTGTCTCTGGACTGCGATTGAAGAAGTAATCGGGATTTTGGATGACATACTGGTCCAGCGGGCTTGAGCTTGCCACCATGATGACCACAGACTCCCCATGCCGCCTGCCCGCCCGTCCTGCCTGCTGCCAGGCACTTGCGATCGTACCCGGATACCCGTTCATGATACATACCTGAAGCTGTCCGATATCGACACCCAATTCAAGCGCATTGGTGCTGACAACACCATAAATCTCGCCGGAACGCAGACCTTTTTCTATCTCACGCCTTTCCGTAGGCAGATAGCCGCCTCTGTATCCCCTGATAGCTTTGGGGCCAAGCTTATGCTTGACCAGCTCCTGAAGGTAGGTAAGCAGGATTTCCACCCTCACCCTGCTTCTCGCAAAGACGATGGTCTGGATCCTGTTCCTCAGGAATTCTCCTGCAAGCTTTCTTGTTTCAAGTGTCGCGCTCCTGCGGACATTCAGCGGAATATTGACGACTGGCGGATTATAAAATAAGAAGTGCTTCCTTCCTGAAGGCGCACCATTATTGTCAATTAAAATCATCTCTTTCTCGGTCAATCCCTCAGCCAATTCCAGCGGGTTGGCAATGGTCGCGGAAGTACAGATAAAAACAGGATCACTACCGTAATATTTGCAGATCCTTTTCAGCCTCCTGATGACATTTGCCACATGGCTGCCAAAAACTCCTCTGTAAATATGCAGTTCATCGATGACCACATACTTAAGATTCTCAAAAAGCGAGACCCATTTCGTATGATGCGGCAGGATTGCTGAATGGAGCATATCCGGGTTCGTAATGACGATGTGTCCTGCCCTTCTCACCTTCTGACGGATATTGGCTGGTGTGTCGCCATCATATGTATAGCTGTTAATCGAAAGTTCCGCCTCCTGGATCAATTCATTGATTTCACTCTTTTGGTCCTGGGCAAGAGCTTTTGTCGGGAACATGTATAGAGCCCTTGCATTCGGATCATCGATGATTGACTGCAGGACGGGCAGATTATAGCACAGCGTTTTCCCCGAGGCTGTCGGTGTGACAGCAACGATGCTTTGTCCTCTCATGATTTGTTCGTAAGATGATTTTTGGTGTGTATATAATCGGGATATCCCGCGCCTTTGGAGTGCATTTTCCAGGATCCCGCTTAAATTTTCCGGCATGTCTTCCGTCCTGGCTTCTTTCTCCTCAATCGTGTGCCAGTGGACAATATTTTTCTTTACCGATTCACTAACCTTTAAATCTTGCAAAATCTCTTGCATGTTTTTCCTGAATTTCATCACGTTCACCTCATTAACTCTATTTTAGCGAATAAACGTTCGTTACAAAAGAAAAATTATTGTGACCAGACTGCTAGTTTTTGGCATTCACATTTCTATTCACTGTCTGGCTGCGAAATCCCTTATGTTATTTATGGTCCCGTTTTGCTAAAATAATAGAATGGACTACAGCTTATATAGAGGTGTTTCTTTTGGAAAAGAATGAAATAAAAAATGTGCTGGCAAGATTCTCATTGTTCAGGGACCTTGAGGACCATGAATTAGACAAGATCGTCGATATATCCATTTCGCGGCAGTGGAAGAAACACAGCCATATCTTCATGCAGGATGACCCGCTGGAAAATGTTTATTTCATCAATGAAGGCAAGGTAAAAGTCTATAAAAGTGATGCCAATGGCCGCGAGCAAATCGTCGCTATCCTAAAAAAAGGTGAAATGTTCCCTCATGTAGGCTTTTTCAGGAAAGGCGGTTATCCAGGGTATTCGGAGGTATTGGAGGAAGCAAGCCTTGTCGTTGTCCCAATTTCACAATTCGAAAAGGTGCTGGTCGATAACCCTCATTTAAGCATCAAGGTATTCAAGGTGCTTGGCGAGAAAATCGTTGACCTCCAGGAAAGACTTGAAGCCCAAATCCTTAATAACACCTACGAACAAATCATTAAGCTTTTGATCAGGATGGGTGAGCTTCACGGAGACAAGCAGGAAAATGGCACTGTTTTGTTAAAGACGGATTTCACGAACAAGGACCTGGCCAATATGATTGGCACCACCAGGGAAACGGTCAGCAGGACGCTGACCAAAATGAAAAAAGACAATCTAATTTCCACTGATTCAGCCGGGAATATGATCTTGGATCCTGATGTATTGCTGGACGAGCTAGTCTAATAAGTTCACCTGCATGAAAACGCCCGAGGCAGTTAGCCCCGGGCGTTAAATCTGTTATTCTGTCTTGCTTAGACCCATCATTGTTTCCAAGTCTTCCTGGGCAGATGTGATCAGCTTCAGGTTGAATGTTTCCTGCAGGACCTCCATCACGCCATTGGAAATGAATTCAGGCGGCTTTGGCCCGATGCGGATGTCCTGGATTCCAAGGCTGAAAAGTCCAAGCAGGATTGCGACCGCTTTTTGCTCGAACCAGGAAAGGACAATACTCACCGGTAATTCGTTTACATCACATTCAAAAGCATCCGCAAGTGCCTTGGCAATTTTAACTGTAGATACGGAGTTATTGCACTGTCCAAGATCCAGATATCGAGGGATGTTCGTTCCAGGCACTACCCCATAATCGACATCATTGAAACGGAACTTGCCGCAAGAAGTTGTCAGGATGACCGCTTCTGGAGGAAGGGATGTTGCAAGCTCGCGGTAGTATTCTCCGCCTTTTCCCGGTGCATCACAACCGGCAATCACGAAGAAACGCTTGATTTTTCCTGATTTGACTGCTTCTATGACTTCAGGAGCCAGACCAATCACTGTTTCGTGATGGAAGCCAGTCACCAATGTTTCTTCCGATTCCATGTTAGCCTCTGGAAGCTCCAATGCTCTTTCGATCAGTATGGAGAAATCTTCATTTTCAATTTTCCTTACATTTTCAAGACCGGCAACTTCGTATGTAAACATACGATCTGCATAGGAACCCTTGATTGGCATCACGCAATTAGTCGTTGCCAGGATTGCCCCAGGGAATTTTTCAAACAGACGGCGCTGGTCGAACCAAGCCTTCCCGATATTACCCTTAAGATGAGGATATTTTTTCAAGGCTGGATAACCGTGAGCAGGGAGCATCTCAGAGTGCGTGTAAATATTGATACCTTTGCCTTCTGTTTGCTTCAGCAATTCTTCAAGCGCGAATAGATTGTGCCCCGTAACAACGATCGCTTTGCCTTCTATCTTGTTCTGGCTTACCTTTACAGGCTGAGGGATGCCAAGGCGGCTAGTGTGCGCCTCATCAAGCATTTCCATCACGCGTACAGCTGATTGGCCCACCTTCATCGCCATATCAATATGTTCCTGGACATTAAAGTTTGAATTAGTCAACGTCATATATAATGCTTCGTGGGTCGTTGCATCTACGAACGGATCCGTGAATCCAAGCTGATTTGCATGGGTTCTATAGGCTGCAATGCCTTTCAGTGCAAAAATGATCGTATCCTGAAGACTTGCGATTGTTTCATCTTTTCCGCATACACCAACAACTTTACATCCTCCTGTTGGCGTTTGTTCACATTGGTAACAAAACATATGTGTATTCCCCTTTTCTGCTTTATTTACTGTTTCAGCATACAGAGGTTGAAAAATCGGTTATGTGACCTAAATCACACTAAATGCATTTTTCACAAAGTGTTCAAAAAAGTACGGCGAACTGTTGAAAGTGCATTTATTTGAAAGATACCCTCTTCTTGAACAGGGACATTCCATGCTACATAGACTATTATAAGTATTTTTGCAGAGGAGGATGTGAGAAGATGGCAACCAACCATCCTGATCGCCCAAAAAAACATGAAACTCTCGAACAGTGGTTCAAATCAATGAACCAGTTGATGCAGGAGAAGCCTGTCAAAGGTTTCCTGCAAAGCATTGATGATTTTTTCAGGCAACCCTTAGCCCAGACATCCCTCGGTGTACGAGTAAATGAAACAGTGAGCGAATATGTTGTGACCGCAGAATTGCCAGGGATCAAAAAAGAGGATATCTCGATTGATGTCATCAACAACTCGCTGACGATCCTTGTAAATAAAACCGAAATGACTTCAGAAATCAACGATATCGCAAAAACAGAAATGCATATGGCCTCCTCCAGGCAGTTTAGCCGGACAATTCCATTTGCTCATCCTATAAATGATAAAAAGACACGTGCTTCCTATCGCAATGGATTGCTTGAAATTAAAATCGCTAAAAAACAGGGAAAGAAAATTGATATTTTTATTGATGAATAGTTGTTTAACGAAAACAAGCAGGCATAAGTGCCTGCTTGTTTTTTAGACTTTGAACATTCCGCCGAGTCCCTTGACAAGTGATGAAACCTGGGTCACTGCATTCATCATCTGGCCAGCTGTATCGACCATCTTATTGATATCCAGGTTTCCATCCTGGCTTTTAAACGAATTCATGATCGACTGCATGCCTGATGGCTGCTTTGGCATAAAAGCATTTTGGGGATATGGGTTATAATTCTGATAATCAGCCTGCGGGTTATAGTAACCATAAATAGGGTCATCTTCAGGTTCTAGCGGATTTTGAAAAAGCATTTTCGGGTAGTTATTTTTGCTCTCGGCAATTGGGTATGGCTGATTCCACTGAGGGTTCCCCTGGATATAAGGATTCACAGGGTAACCTTGCGGAGAATATTGGTTTTGCCAGTTCCCCGGCATGGCATTCCAATATGGTGTGTTATATGGTTGAGGGAGCGGTTGCTGCCGGTTCAAATTGTGATTGTTCCCATTATATAGGTAAGGGTCTTGACTGTATTGATTCACCCACCACTGGGGCTGGTAGGCATTCGTCTTATTTCTGCGGCCAAACATGGCGAACATCCTCCTCCAATAATTCATTACGATAGTATATGATCAAACCGCCCAATGGGTGAAAGTGTTGGAAAAGGCTTCCGGTTTTGTCTAAGAATGAAATATGTTGTCGGAAGTTTCAATTTTTGAAAAATAAATGACTCTTCCTTTTTCATGATAGTATGGACTCAAATGATGGAGGAGGATGAAAAATGAACGTTCACGAACTGAAGAATCTATTTGCCCAGACAAAAGAATACACTCCGGAACATGTAAATGAATTGCTTGATTTTACAAAAAAGTCGTATATTCAGAATGAGATCACCATTCTGGAATACCGGAACCTTGTTCGTGAGCTGGAATTGCTAGGAGCTTTCATTCCCGAAGATCAGAAAGAAATGACCATCTAAAAAAGTTGAAGCACCAGAATATTTGGACCGCCCCCATTATTGCCGGCTTGGCTGACAATTGAGGTGCAGTTCAAATGCTCTGGTGCTTCTTTATTTTTGGCTACCTGTTTGGTTAACCGCAATGATCAGACTCTTGAGGATGAATTCCACTGATTGTAGTTGATCAAGGAATCGCTTTTTGCTTGTTTCCGGAAAAAATGCCTGTACAGAAATGACTTCCAGATAGTCTGCGGCCGTTTCAATCTGGTTGACATGAAGGTTTTTCGGCCTGTTCTGACCTACCCAATAGGACGCTGCTTTCCTCCATGTCTCTGTTGTCCCCTTTACCTCATCAGCAAACGGCTTTACTTCTTCATGAAAATCGCCTCTTACTCGCTTTTCTTTTGAATGTTGAAATCGTTGATGAGCAAATTCCAGGTTCACAAGCAACCTTTCAGATAATGCAATAAGATTTTGGTCAGTTTCCAAGTTAATCACGCTTTCTCTGGTTCAATTTTATGAAGCAGCTAGTTCCGCTGCTCTTTTCATGTCTTCTGTATGCTTTTCATGGCGATCCATACAAAAAGGACTCTGTTAACATTGGCTGTTGATTTCCGTTCCAGGCGCTTCGCTTTCCGCTGGAAGAATATGAAAAAGACCAACTGCCGTCTTTTTCATAAGCAATTCTTCCTTGGGGCTGGCGCTGAGCCTCCTCGTCGCTTTGCTCCTGCGGGGTCTCACCTGACCAGCTGCGCCCGCAGGACATTGATTAGCTTCCTCGATTCAGCCCACGCACGATGGAAATGCGATAGCATTTTCGGAGGAGTCTACGCGCCTTCCACTACAATCAACAGGGTTTAACAATCAATAATCAGCTTTAACAGAGCCACAAAAAAAAACAGCTTTCATGGCAAAAGCTGCTTCATGTTGAATCTATTCTATTATATTTTAAAAACTTATTTCAAGTTTTAAAGAGGCTTGCTCGTTTATCGGCTGTATTGAGGAATTAAGGGCTTGCGGAATTTCCCCTTCCACTTTATCCAGAAGCATGCTTGTTTTTTCTAAATGTACTGAATGGGCCTTGTACATTTTTTCCCGGACTCCCTGCAAAGATTCATGCAAATTCATGTCAGTTTCTTCAAGGCAGAGGGCCATTTCAGTCAACATCCCTAAAAACTCTTCCCTTTCAATTCCTGGCTTCATGATCATCTCTCCTAACTTGGTATTTTAAGGTCTGGCAGAATGAACCCGGTGCACGACGATGAATCTTTCCTTATAGAATCCCAGTCTCTTGATTGTAAAATTCTCCCCTCGGACTTAACCTCCTTCATGGTTGACAAAACTAGAAGGGATTCGGCAAACAAAGTGTTTTTCAGCAGTGAACTTTACAGCCTTCGACATGGACAAATCGTATGAAAACCGAACAAATGAACAAACTAAGGTCGGGAGGTGTTCACATGAATAAAAAACAACGTAAAACCTCACAGCAGCCAAATAAAACGGCAGAGAAAAAAGCTGGCTATGGTGACAAAAAGCTTGAAGGACCTAACCGCCCGGCTGAATGATGAGAAAAAGCAAGGGATTCCTTGCTTTTTTATTTGTCCGCATTAATCTGGGGTGAACAATTCTTTAACCGTTATTAAAGCATGCAGCTGTTTTTGCTTTTTCTTATACCAATCTGTCAGATGGATAGGATGCCTATGTTTGGTTTCTGGATTGATCCATTCCCGGTGAAACTTTCGCTGTCTATACCAGTCACCCTGATCACGAAAATGATGGAGGATGATTGGATAGGTACTTCTAAGGAAGGGCGTGTCCCGCTTTTTGTGATTTTGGAAGTATTTCTCGTAATCATGTCTGGATGCCGTATGTTCCGTATTTAATGCGAATTCAAGAAATGAGGGGTAATACCCGGGGTGAAATAGTATGGATGCCAGCCTCTTTCCCAGATTGATCCTTTTGCTGATGAATTTGAAACCATTAACGCTTGCTCCGTACAGCTCACCTTCACAAGTAGGAAAGAGGACTGTACTGAAATGCAGGTGATCTTCAAAAGAAAACATTGACGTATTGAAAACTCTTCTCTTATATACCGGTTCTTTGATTACCGGCTCCTGTATCACATTTTGTTCGTTGATAATCAATGCGACCATGAGCCTTCTTTTATCTCCATACTTCCAAAATTCCTTCCACTCTTTCTCCATAAAGGCCGATACATCAAGAAATTGAAGCAAGTGAAACATTGGGGTGCTTTTTTTCGTCGAATAAGAGTACAAGAGCAGCTGTGCATATGCATCACGAAAAATCAGCCAATTCGCCCGTTCATATGTGAGGAATAATCGTTTGCGGATAGCAGGAGCAAGCATTCTCGGAAACCAGTCACCTTCCAGGTCGCACATATTATAGCCACCATTCCTGGATACCATGCTTGCAAGGAAGGACCAAATCATCTCGGGATATTCCAGATAGAAATCCAGATAGGCTTGTGTTCTTGAGATATTGTCCAGGTTTTTTTTAGCCGTTTCAATTCTGATCTTTTGGATCATCTCTGCTTCGTCATCCGGCAGTTGTGAAAATTGGGGATAATGGGTCATTGACACACCGTTTCTCTTCCTTTTCTATAGGTTGTTCTTAGAGTGAAGTGAAATGAGGCTTTTTATTCAACCAAAAAACGTTTAAATTTGGTATGATATAGAGTAGTCTGCGAGGTGGTCATCTTGATTTTCAATTATCCAAACGGAAAAAAATATATTCCTGCTGCAAATAAAGAGACAGCACAAAAAACAAAAAAACAAAAGAATGCAGCATATAGCAACAGAGGGATGACATTGGAGGAGGACCTCAATGAAACCAACTCCTTTTACCTTGACCGCAACATTGCGGTAATCCATAAAAAGCCTACACCAGTCCAAATCGTCAATGTGGATTATCCGCGAAGGAGTGCAGCGGTCATTAAAGAGGCATACTTTAAACAAGCTTCTACAACAGACTATAATGGCGTTTATAAAGGAAAATACATTGATTTTGAGGCAAAGGAGACGAAGTTTTCAACATCTTTCCCATTAAAAAACTTTCATGAACACCAAATTGTCCATATGAAAGCCGTCATTGAGCAAGGAGGAATCTGTTTTGTCATCCTCCGGTTCTCTACTGATGAGGAAATCTATTTCCTTGAAGCGAGCCATTTGCTTATTTTTTGGGAGAGAATGGTCAAAGGCGGCAGGAAGTCGATTACCAAGGAAGAAGTCATCAATTGCGGCCATAAAATCCCCCTTGGTCTTCATCCGAGGATTGACTATATCAAAGTTATCGATTATCTTTATACACTTAGTTAGTTTTTCTATTGCGAGAAAGGAATGAACTATATATGGCACAGAAACCTCAAACAAGAGAGGAGCGACGCAGACAGCAGGCAGCCAAGAACAACAAGCCAAAAGGCAAGAAAGCGAAAAAAGGAATGTTCAAGAAAATTTTCCTGACGCTGATCGCCCTGGGCATCATTGGCATGCTGACTGGTATCGCTACATTTGCATTCATGATACAGGATACACCAAAACTTGATGAATCTTTGCTCAAAGACCCGATCTCATCAAAAATCTATGATAAAGACAAGAAACTTGTAACAGAAGTAGGATCACAGAACAGGGACTATGTTGCTTATGAGGATATACCAAAACTCGTAGAAAACGCCTTTTTGGCAACTGAAGATGTCAGATTCTACAAACATAATGGAATCGATGTCATCCGTCTTGGCGGAGCAGTTATTGCCAATGTCACGAATGGATTTGGATCTGAGGGTGCTTCCACCATCACACAGCAGGTCGTGAAAAACTACTTCCTTGGTTTTGAAAAGACCATCTCCAGGAAAGCACAGGAAGCATGGCTCGCCTATCAGCTTGAACAGAAATATACGAAACATCAAATCTTCGAGATGTACGTAAACAAAATTTATATGTCTGAAAACATGCATGGTGTCCTGACCGCCTCAAGGACGTATTTTGGCAAGGATTTGGATCAGCTTGAGCTTCATGAAGCAGCTCTGCTTGCAGGAATGCCTCAAAGTCCAAATAATTACAATCCTTTTACAAATCCTGAAAAAGCAGAGAAGCGCAGGAATATTGTTTTATCCCTGATGCACCAGCATGGATTCATATCAAAGGAAGAGATGGAAAAAGCTCAAAAGATTCCTGTGGAATCCAGTCTCGTCAAGGAAGAAAACAGGAAGAACAAGGATGAAAAGCCTTTCGATGCGTTTGTCGATATGGTCATTGATGAAGTAACCGAAAAAACCGATTTCGATATTTTTTCCGATGGACTTGAGATTTATACAACGCTAGACCCTAACGCCCAGACTCATGTTGAGAATATCCTGAACACCGATGCTGCGGTACAATTCCCAAATGATGAATTCCAGGCAGGCATCACCCTTCTAGACACGCAAACCGGGGAAATACGTGCGATTGGCGGCGGCCGCAAACAGCAGGTCAAGCGTGGGTTGAATTATGCTATTGATGTAAAAAGACAGCCGGGTTCAACGATTAAGCCTATCCTTGACTATGGACCGGCAATTGAATATTTGCACTGGGGTACCTACCACATGCTTGAAGATAAACCGATGACTTATTCAACTGGTGACCCAATCCGGAACTGGAACAATAAGTATAACGGCATCATGACAATGAGAATGGCCCTTGCAAAATCAATCAACATCCCTGCCCTTCAGGCATTCCAGGCTGTAGGTCTTGATAAAGCAAGGGAATTCGGCAGTAATCTTGGACTGACACTTGATGATCCTTTCTATGAATCAGCATCAATTGGTTCTAAAGAAATTGCCCCTATTGAAATGGCTGGTGCATATGCGGCATTCGGAAACAATGGATTCTTTACGGAGCCATACTCAGTCAAGAAAATAGTACTCCGAGACAAGACAGAAATTGATCTGACACCTGAGACTGAAGTGGTCATGAAGGATTATACTGCCTTTATGATTTCTGATATGTTGAAAACGGCAATCACGCAAGGAACTGGTGCAACGTACGCAAATATCTCCAACCTTCATGTTGCCGGTAAAACTGGAACAACGAATTACACCGAAGAGGATATCAATAAATTCGGAATCAAAGATGGCGGAGTGCCAGATTCCTGGTTTGTAGGGTATACAACTAGGTATACAGCATCTGTCTGGACCGGCTACAGTGATCGCAAAACCGCACTTTACGGTACAGAACAAAAAATATCCCAGATGCTATTCAAGGATCTGATGTCTTATGTATCTAAAGACGTAGACACTCCAGATTTCACCGTACCGAAGAGTGTCGAAAGAGTTAAAATTGAAAAAGGCACTATGCCTGCCAAGCTTGCCAGTGAGTATACTCCAAAGGATCAGATCCTTTACGAGTGGGCAGTGAAAGGAAATCTGCCGAAGGAAAAGTCAAAGAAATTCGAAAAGCTTGAAGCTCCTTCAAAGCTTGAAGCCAAGTACGATGAAGCGAAAAATGAAATCATCCTGACTTGGGATTTCAAACAGAAAAACAAGGAAGATGTCCAATTCGAGGTGACCGCTTCCCTTGATGAAGGTCCTGAACAAGAATTAACGAAGACAACGGATACCGGTTTAAAAATTGCCAACGCAGTTCCAGGCGGGATTTATTCCTTTAAAGTTACCGCTATCCGTGGTGATCAGCGTTCCGAACCTGCCACTCTAAAAATTGAAGTCCCAGATGTCACATTGCCTGATGATGGTGAAGGTGATGAAGTCGAAGACGGCAATGGAAACGGGAATGGAAATGGAAATGGCAATGATAATGGAAATGGAAATGGAAATGGCAACGGGAATGGAAATGGCAACGGTAACGGGAATGGCAACGGTAACGACACCGGAGATGGTGAAGGTACCGGAGATGGTACTGGTGATGTCAGCGGTGCAGGAAGCAATAACGATAGTGGCGGTACCGGCACTGGCACCGGCACTGGCACCGGCACTGGAGACGGCGATTAACCTTCACCCCCTTGCCGTATAAGAAAAAATCATAAAAAATAAAGAGGCTGACTCAAAAGGTTGAATAAATTCGACCTGAGAGTCGCCTCTTTTACTTTATATCCAGTTTATAGGATTGGATTTGATGGATTTATAAGACAAAGAGGGATATTCATTCCCTTAATTACCCTAATTTTTGTTCGCTTTCCTTGTTGGCTGCCCACTTCAATAGATTGTGTGCAGCACAAATAA
>NZ_VEEP01000220.1 GCF_007678455.1 Cytobacillus oceanisediminis 2691
TTTATATTTCATAACCTTCCAAACCACCTCGTACCCTTTCATTTCCACACATTCAACACTCCCCCCCAAACCTTTCTCATTCCTACCACACATTCCTTCACTCCCCTACCTGTTTATTTTAATAGAAATCATCTCCCACACCATATTCTTAAAATCATCACACCTTCCACCACCCTTCCATTCATCCCACCTCCCATTCACTTTACCCCAAAAACCCTTATCCATCGCGGAATATCCGATCCCATTCCTATCACGAAAGCAATCACAGATGC
>NZ_VEEP01000221.1 GCF_007678455.1 Cytobacillus oceanisediminis 2691
TTATCATTATTTTCACATTCCCCTTCTCCAATCCTTTCCCCATCCATATCCACAACCAAAACCTTTTCTTCTTCCGCTTCCAATTATCCTATCAACCTCCCTATTTATTTTTCCTTTTCTTATTCTTCTTCCTGATCCCTTTCCTCCCACTCTCAATCATCCTCTACACCGCTTTTTCCCACTATCCATCCCCCCATAATACCTTCACCATGCTTTTGAACGAAATCCAATCCAACTTAGCTGACAAACGCAAAGCAGTTACATTTCTCCTC
>NZ_VEEP01000222.1 GCF_007678455.1 Cytobacillus oceanisediminis 2691
TCATTGCTTTCTCTTTCCTCCAACTCCTTCATCCTCACTCATAATCCTTCCTCTTCCTTCTTTACATCCACCACTTTTACCTTTACACTCTCCCCTTCCTCCACAACTTCATCCCCTCTCCCCATGTCTTTATCCCAAATTTCTCAAATATCCACCACACCTTCTACTCCACCCAATACTTCCACAAACCCTCCATAACAAACCAAACCCTTCACCCTACCTTCCACTCTCCTCCCCTTTGCTCCCTTATCATCCATATCACCCCATCCTC
>NZ_VEEP01000223.1 GCF_007678455.1 Cytobacillus oceanisediminis 2691
GGATCATGTTCCCTTGCTCCTTCGAGGTTCTTTTAGCTGAATCGCATCAGCATTCCGGCCTGGTAGATGGCGAGTGAGAAAAGGTAAGGGATGAGAAGTGCATAAGGGATTGAAAAAGGGGTGGAGGGTTTTGAGGGTGTTTGGTTATAAATGGTCGGAGTAGTCGGGAGGGAAGGAATATAGAGGAGGATGAAGAGGATGAAGCTGTATGGAGGAAGTGGTGTATAATGAATGGGCAGCAGGGCCTGGAGGCTTGGTTGATTGGGGAGAA
>NZ_VEEP01000224.1 GCF_007678455.1 Cytobacillus oceanisediminis 2691
GCTTGTCGAGGGTGTGGAAGGTGGTTGCGGTTTTGTGTGTGGAGTTTGAGGAGCTAGTGTCTGGCGGGTTTGGGTCGGGGGAATGAAGTGAAAGAAGGAGTTGAGTGTGAGGGGGTGGAGGGGTTGTGGGGGGTGATGAAGGGGGCGTCGGGTTTTGTTACTTGTTCGCTTGTTTGGTGAATGATTGAAGGAACTGATGGAAGGAGATAGTTTGTGAATTGTGTTGGGGGTATTTAGGGAGATTGACTGGTTTGTGTGCAACTTCATTGTC
>NZ_VEEP01000225.1 GCF_007678455.1 Cytobacillus oceanisediminis 2691
TTTGGAGTGGGGAAAGGGAGTTGATGTGTTTTGGGAGGGGGGTGGGTTTTGAGGGAGGGATGGTGATGGTTGATGAGGGAACGTCAAGGATTGATAGTGAGAGGGAGGGAATGATCGAGGATGGGATGGATGTGGTGAAGGAAGGAAGAAGGAGGTTGATGATTGCGCACAGGCTGTGGAGGATGGGGAATGCGGAGGAAATGGTTGTATTGGATGGGGGGGGTATTGTGGAAAAAGGGAAGCATGATGAATTAATGGAATCTAAAGGGA
>NZ_VEEP01000226.1 GCF_007678455.1 Cytobacillus oceanisediminis 2691
CATAACAATCCTTCATAATCCTTTCCATCTCCACATCAATTTCATAACCAATCTTATCTCAATACTTCTCTTCATTATTCACCTCCCCTCCAACCAATACCTCCCCCTCCCCCTCCCCCAACTCCAATCCTCCCACTTTATCACTCATCCCCAATTCACTAACCATTCTTCTCCCAATCCCTCTCCCCCCCTCCAACTCATTCTCCCCACCACTCCTCACTTCCCCAAACACCATTTCTTCCCCTACACCCCCCCCAAGGAGGCCGGTGA
>NZ_VEEP01000227.1 GCF_007678455.1 Cytobacillus oceanisediminis 2691
CCCATTCCACAACACCGCATCATCCGTCTACAGAGTAACTTCTCCCACAACCCTCAACCCCCAACCACTCCCAACACAGAAATCTTCTATCACACACCTCCTCAATACCCCAACCACCCTCAACACCCCCACCTTTATCCTCCCCCTCAAAATCACCCTTACCTCCAACTATCCAACCTTCTCTTCTCTCAATTCAACCATAATCCCCATCCCACATACACCCCCCTTCCCAACAAAAATATTCATACTGCTATGCGACTCCACCCTAT
>NZ_VEEP01000228.1 GCF_007678455.1 Cytobacillus oceanisediminis 2691
CCCGCCTTGTGTCTTTGCCACAATCCCCTATGCCACATCGAACACCCATATATGAGCCCTCACCAACCCTCCTCCAACCTCTTTTGCTGATTCGCTTTTTCGTCCCACTAAACTTCCCAGATTCCAAAACACTACCCTCTACTCCACCCAAAGCCACCACCTTTTTACCCTCACTAAATCCATCTATCTCTCCAATTTCACAAATCATCCTTCCCCCCATCTTTTCTCCCATACCACGGATACATTTCATAATATTATATTCTTCAACT
>NZ_VEEP01000229.1 GCF_007678455.1 Cytobacillus oceanisediminis 2691
GTATGAGAGGTTCTTGTGGATAGTCGAGGTCGTTGGGGAGGAAGGAGTTGTGAAGGTGGAAGAGTATTTGGTGGATGGGAGGAAATTGGAGGGAAAGGGGAAGAAGTATAGTTTTGTATGGAAGAAATGGAGTGAAAAATAGGATAGAAAAGTGGAGGAGAAATTGGGGGAGATTGTGTTAGGGATTGAAGAAGTGAGGATAGAAGAGGAAGAAGGAGAAAAGGAAGTGGATTTTGAGGAAAAGCTCGAAGAGTGAGCGATGTGTTGTG
>NZ_VEEP01000022.1 GCF_007678455.1 Cytobacillus oceanisediminis 2691
AATTTTGAATTAGGAATCTTAATAATAACCTTGATCATTAATAAAGAAACTGGTTACTTTGTAAGAGAAGTTTATTCAATAGAAAATGACGAGGCAGTAAAAAAACCTTCACCTTATTAATAGGCGAAGGTTTTTATTCGAATTTTGTAAAGTCCATTTCAGTTAACTTATTGTCCAACATATATCTAAAGATGTGCGTGAGTTTGTACATTACATCAGCAGGTAAATATTCTTTTTCTCCATCAGGACCATATCCATTTGGAAAAGAAGCGTGAGGGACATTATAGACTTTAAGCTTACCGTTATAAACAGTCTTTGGAATTAGGTTTTCTTGATCCATCTTTAACCGCTCCAATACACCTAAGGCCATTGTATCCTCTCCTCCTTTAATTATCTATATGCTTATTTTAAACTCAGTAGTAATTTTTAAACAGGGTTAACTATGTAATAAAAAAAACAACCGAACAGGTGTGCTTAAGCACACCTGTTCGGTTGTTTTTTTTATTACACTATAGTTATATTAATTATAGTTAGTTCGCAGTTTTTTTCAACTATATTTACAAAAAAGTTCTAACGGGGTGCTGGAATGAAAAAAGAAGACACTAAAAGAAGTATGGCAACACATTTGAGAAGGGAGCATTCTCAGTGGAGAGATACAAACTTTAGCAATAAGGTTGGCTTTTTTCCTGTTTTTTATGAGTTCAAGGAAATCCTACCTCAACTTTCAGGTGGAGCTGTTTCCCTATTTATTTATATCGGGCTTCATTCCAATAATCAAACAGGAGAGTGCTATCATAGTATCGAGAAAATATCTGATTTCTTTGGGAAGTCTCCAAGAACAATTAGTAAATGGATTGATGAATTAGTAGAATTCAGATTGATAAAGAGGTTTCAATTAGAAGTTAATGGTCCAGCTCATACTTTTATTAGACCTTACTCAAATAAGGAAAAATAGGTAAATTTCAAATTGATTATTCTATAGCAAAAAGATTATATTTTTTGTTATAGGACCAAACATAACATTTTTGGTGCTTATCGTTTAAAATAGTTTAAATTTTTATAGTCCATTAGCTCAAAACGCCCGATAGCATAATATGCTATCGGGCGTTTTGAGCTAACATGCGGCCTATTTTTAAAACGCGAAAGGGAATTACCCTAATTCATCTTCTTAGCCTAAATTTAGCAATTATGAGCGAATTAACACTATTTTTTTAGCAGCAGTTTAAGTTCTTCTTCTTCTTCAGGTGATATTTCATCGAATCGTAATTCATTTACACCTAATAAATCAAATAACTGACCCTTTATTTCTAGAAATTTTTCATTTGCTGATCTTTCATTCAAATTAAAACGTTGCTGCAGTTCTTCAAGTACCTTTTGTTTCAAAAACCAATCCGGCATTGTTTCCTTTGTCTTTCTAAATATCGATACTAAATGTCTTAATACATCCTCATCTTCTGAACCAGCAGCAACTTCATATGTTGTATTAGTTGTATTAAGTACCGCAGTTATGTATCCAACAGGATTTTCAATATCTTTTCTCTCTTTTATACGTTCAAGAATTTCAATAACCTGATTCTCTCCAAATTTGTCCCATAATTTAAGCAGTGCCTCTGACTTAACTCCTATTTGTAATGCTAATTTTTTTGCTTTGGCATAATACTGGCTAGAATGTTGCACCCCTTCCAAGTTTTCTTCAAACAATTCCAATTGCTTAGCGTCCTTCTTCTTCTTCTTAGAAGTGATGATAAACTTAATTTTTTGGACACGTTTACCTTCTTTTGACTCTTCAATTTCAAATGTAATATCCGTTTTTAACTTTAATTCTTTTTGAGCTGGAACCAATACCCGTTGCTTAAAGTTTCCATAGGCTGGATAAATCTCTTCAGCTCCTAGAATTTTTCGAAGATCTGCTAATAAGAAGGTTCTTTCTTGAAGTCTTTCATATTGTTTTAAAAGCTCATAAATTCGAATAGCATAGGAACTCTTTAGTTTTACAACATTCTCTAATTTGTAACTTGTAAATTCCTTTTTAAGTTTCAATAGGTAAGGTCGTAAAAATGGATCAAACCTTATATCAATTGTTCCTTCCGATTCGTTGTATGCCACATAACTTAACCAGGCAACTTGAGCGACTTTCCTACCCAAACGAATTTCAAATACCTTTTGCATTAATTCTTTAGTTATCTGTCGAAGCTCCGAATACTTCGGAGAACCTTTGAGCCCTAACAATTGATGAAATTCTTTAATTGATAATGTGTATGTTTTGAAATCTGAATCGGTCGGTTGAATATTACTAGCCAAACAAAGAATCAACTTTTGCTCTACAACACCTAGCTTATAATTTGCCTCAATAAGCATATTCGCTTTTGTTACTAGATTTGTAGTATTTGAATCCAGCTTAGTGAGCCCTGACATCCACACACCTCCCTTTATATAGTTAATTATGCCAAAAAACAACTATAACGCAAACATTTTCTTGTTATAGTTAACGCCGAAAATGTTATATAAACACCAAAAATGTTATAGTTAACACCAAAAATGTTATAGTTATAACACCAAAAATGTTATAGTTAACACCAAAAATGTTATAGTTAACACCAAAAATGTTATAGTTACATTAGTCAAACCCTTGGTACTATTGACTTTAAAAGCCTCTGAAAACAATTAAAACAATATAAAACAATATATTGTAAAACAATCAAAACAAGAGTCTTGCGCTTGTTCATTCCTTACTATTCAAGAAATTAAACAGTGACCTTAGATCCAGCACCTACTCATCAATTCCTGGAAGATAAGACATCAACCTACAGAGGACCCCGTGTTCACCTATGAAATTTCGTTTGAAAACCTGATTAAATTCATTAACTCTCTCAATCAATAATGCTTCATCTTTCTTGTAAATCAAAAACTTTTTAAATAACCTAGAACCTATCTTTATAGCGATCTAGCAATACTTCACGAAGGAAAGCTGACATCGATTTTAAATTCCGTTCAGTAATTTCCTTGTTTATCTTGTCCCAAATATCATCAGGAAGCGTTATAGACACCTTTTTAGTCATTCCTAGAGAAGGACGGCCAGCACTTTCCTTTTTGGCTGAACTGGAGTGTTTTAAGTGTTCTGGAAGTAAATCATATTTGTATGGTGGAATATAGAGCTGTTCAAACATTTCATTAACTTTTTCAGGACCAATATCCTCTTTCAAAGCTAATTCCAAAAAATCATCTTCTAATTGCTTCATGCTTACATACAAATCCTTTTCACCATTCCAACGAGCATCATACATCTTCTTGTGAAAATCCAACAATTCTAACATATTTATCCCTCCCTCTTATTTTGGTTACTTTTATTATAATGTATTTAAGTAACTAAAATCAAAGTTTTCTCTACGATCACTAATTTTATCTATTATCATATTTATCTATTACCATAAAGATAAATATGATAATAGATAAATATGATATTTTTTTTGATAATTAGCTTGCGCTATTAGATTCAAAGTAACGCTGCCATCCAGAACACAACGTTCTAATCACTTGACGAAAAGGAGTTTATTTGACCTAAACACCATATATGGTGTTTAGAAAAAAACCCAATGAAACTGCCTAATTCCGAACAAGCTTTCTGTTATAATAAATGTACAGTCCAAGGACGGCCATTCCCTAAAATTTCGCAAAGGAGTGGTCGAGTTGAAGGTTTTCAAAAGACTCCTAAACTCTGTTACCACTCATGAAGCCAAAATAAAAAAAGGCCTCGATTGGATCGGTACAATCGGAAACCTTTTTTGGTTGGTTTTCAGAGTGCTAATGGAAAACCAAAAGTAAGATATTTTCCCACAAAGTAACACGGTAGCTTAATGATGGAAGGTGACCCGGCTTGTGTTGCGTCCCACGCATTACACTTGGACTATAAACGGTCGTCTGAGCCGATTCCCACTCACCTTCCTCTAATACCTATTATGACTTTAACCTGAAAATGCTATACATAAACGAAAATAACCCTGGGTTCCCACGCCCAGGGTTATTTCTTTTCCCTAAAGTTTCACAAAAAAAGTGGTTGAGATGTCTCAAGACACCCTAAACGAAGTGATTCATGTAAGTAAAGTCTTTCCGAAAGCTTAGCTTCCCACAGCCTAAGGTTTCGGACCTCCTTGTTTTCCCTATCACAGATTTTTCTTTCATTAAAGGGTGATAGGTTACTATTATCATAGCATCATTTTGTTCGTTTTTGTACAGAAATGTATAGATATGACACGATATGACATCACCCAGGACATATCTGGGAGTTGTGGTCCCCTATATATTTCTCCCTTTCTTTAGCACAGCATGCACTGGCATTATTAAGAATGATAAGCATCCTTTTCGCCTTCTGGAATGATTAAGCGTTCCTCTTGAACCTCGTAAACTGTCTTGTTGGCTTCCTTAGATTTCTCGACATCGATAGCCAACAGCTTTTCTCTATGTTTTCCTACGGCATCCTTCATTCCGTAAGCTACCTTTTCAGCTTGATCTTCTCCGACAATATCAAAATACTTCTCAAAGATCGCACCCACCTGGATCAATCGACGTGTACGTTCTTTTCTTTCCTTTTGTTGAATCCGGCTTGCCACCTGTTGCTTTCTTGCCTTTATTTGCTCCATCTTTTCTTCTAATTCTCGTAACCGTTCCTCATCTGTTTTACGTGCCATCATCAGCCACCACCTAATATTTTTTTCCTTTAATTTATTTTAACTCAAGTTTATGGTAAGAGCTACCTAATATGCTAGATTCTTCAGGTCGGGTATGGTATAATTCCCTTAGAATGAAAATGATAAGAGCGCACTTATACATCGTTCCGATGTATGCGATTCCTTCGGAATGAAAACAGTTGCCCTTCCGAAACGGAAGGACTAAAAACATAATCGCCATCCGGCGAAGTCAAAACGAAAGTCGCAATCGCTTGCGAATTTCATTTTTATCAATTTGTAATCGCGTGGCGAGAGTGAGGTGAGAATCATGGCGATCTATCATTTATCAATGCAAATCATCAGTCGTTCAAAAGGTCAGTCAGCTGTTGCTTCAGCTGCCTATCGTAGTGGAGAAAAGTTGAATGATCAGAGAACTAATGAAGATAAATTTTATAGAAGGGAAATCCAACCCGAAACTATGATTCTTGCTCCTTCTCATGCTCCTGAATGGGTACAAGACCGTAATCGATTATGGAATGAAGTTGAGAAAATCGAGAAAAGAAAAGATGCTCAACTTGCTAGAGAATTAAATATCGCTTTGCCTAGGGAACTATCTAATGACCTTCAAAAAGAATTAGTTCGTGAATATGTTCAAGAGCAATTCGTTAATAAGGGCATGATCGCCGATATTGCAATCCACAGAGACGATGAAGAGAATCCCCACGTTCACATCATGTTGACCACCAGAGAAATATCAGCTGAAGGTTTTGGCCAAAAAAATCGTGACTGGAATCAGAGAGCACTACTTGAAAAGTGGCGTGAAGAGTGGGCAAACTTTGCCAATAAAGCACTTGAAAGAGAAGGGATCCAGGAACGAATTTCCCACCTTTCCCATGAAGCTCGTGGACTTGAACAACTTCCGACCGTTCATCTTGGCCACGTTGCTCATGAAATGGAAGAGCGTGGTATCCAAACAGATCGAGGAAATATCAACCGTGAACGTGAAGAATATAATGCTCTTGTCGTGGATTTACAAAAGTACCGTGAAGAGAAAAAGACATTAGAGGAAAAGAAAGCTCGCCAGCAAGAACAAAAGCAAAAATCCGAAAGATTCACTACAGATGTCGAACGTGTTGAATTGCAAGCTGCTACAAAAATTCTGAAGGCTGAAGCTTCCTTGCCGAATATTAAAAAACGCTATGAACAACTGGATAAATGGGATGAACGCTTAAATAAAAATGATAGCTATATTCGTTGGAAAGACGAAGCCATCAGAAAAGCTTCCGAACACTTCGAAAGGATCCACTCCTTTGAAAAACAAATCCAGGAAGCTGAAAAGCAAATTGAGAATCTAAATTGGCTTAATCCATTGAAATTAAAGGAAAATAAAAACACTAAGGCAGCAACTGAACAAGCTATTTCTCAAGCTGAAGGCGAGATCCATTCCCAAAATGAAAAGCTGAACTACCACCGGGAAAAACTTGGCTTCAGTACCGAAGAGGAATTTAACCAGGTTAAAACTGAGCATGAAAAAGAGAGAGCAGGACTCCTGGAGAAAAACAGAAATACTCGTCGATATATCATTTCAGAACGAGATGTGCTTCAAAAGGCTGAGAATGCCCTTAAAAAGGCTTTTGTGCGTCAAGTGGCATCTTTATACCCTAAACGCCCAGAAATGGCTCATATGACCTTCAGAACAGCTATAAACGTTATGAAAATTAACCAGAAGCATGGTAATGGTAAGGTTATCCCGATTGAAAACATCGAAAAGGTCTTGAACAACAAAAAACAAGAGGTTCAAAAACTGAAAGGTGACATTTCTAATGTGGATCAAACAAAGTTACGTTTGAAACGGGCTGAAGCTTACCTGAAGGAATTTGAAGAACTACAAACCATTATCGATAAATATGAAAAGGATCCATACCTAAAAGGCAAAATGATTGTTTCCAAAGAAACTAAGCAAAATTACGAACGGGCAGTAAACGCTCGTGATGCAGCTAAGGAATTCATGCAAAATGAGGGAATCTCCGGTAGGGCCGAATTTGAAAAACAAACTGAGCAGCTAGGGAAAATAGAAGTCAAAATCCCTGAATTTAAAGAGAAAATTCAGTTTGAAGAAGGAGGTCTTGGCTTATTTGATGCAGTAATAAGAGGCATTGAACAAGCAGGGCGAGAGTTGACTAAAGAACAACATAACGGAAAAGAAGAAGATCAAAAAGGCAAGAAGAAGAAAAAGAAAAACATCCATCAATCACAAGAGTTGACTAGATAATAGGGGGCTAAATAATGGCTGAACAGAAAAAGGCTGCCGAAGAATTACTCCTTGAATTTCACAATCTAGAAAAGAACAGCAAGATAAAAACCCGAAGATTACCATCGGACAATGGAGTATTTCTCCTGGATAAAAACAATCCCAATGATGTGGAATGGTACGAGGAATCTGAATTGAAAAATGACGTCAACAAAGCGATGAAATATGCTAAAGCATCACAAGCAATGGAAGGTTTAAAAGTATCGGATGAACAAGAAAAATTAATATTAGACGTTATAAGTGGGGAAATTTCCGAAGAAGAATTTAATCAAAGAGCAAAGCAACTAGCAAATGAATCATAAATAATTGAAGCTCCTGTCAATTAGACAGGAGCTTCTTTTTAATTAAAAATGAATTCATACGCAGCATTTATTTTGGACTTTAATGTTGTTCCTTTTTTGTGATTCTTTTTAGATTCCTCATTCCATTCAAAATAGATTTGTTTCTCTTCCTCCGTCCAATTGTCAGGGAATATTGGATCATCACCATTTACTGGTCTAAAATATATTGCATCTATCTTTCCTGAAGGAGAATCCATGTGTCCGTACAAAGAAGCATCAATAACCAAGTCATCGTGAATTTTGGTATTTACACTATTTACACCAATTGTTTTTGTGCTGCTCCAGGTAATGGAATGCGCACCTAAATCCCCCCATATTGGAGTATAGAATTTCCTTTTACCGTCTTTGAGGGTTTTGGTAATCCTACTATCTTTGTTTTGAACTTGTTGATCAGAGAATAAATAGCCGGTCTCTTTTTCTAAATTTACATGTGGTAATTCAAATAAGTTATTAGCCGAAAACTTTCCACTTACTGTAGATGAAGTGGACCTTGTTTTATCCATCGAAACCTTTGCTATACCGTTTGTAATTGGATAACTTACGTAACTATCAACCAAATTACTTGGTACTTCCATTTGAAATGCAGTATCAAGGCTGCCACCAATTTCATTTGTATATTGTAAGTCTATCGGGCTTTCAAAACCGTATCCAGTCCAAGTTTTTTGTATTTTATTAAAGGAAAATTTTAATGTTTCATAAAATGGCACCATGTTTTTACCTACTTCACGTTCTGTCATGACGACACCCTTATATTCCAACACCGTTGCAGATTTAACATTTACTTCTAAAGTTTTTTCGCTGCTTGTATAACCGTCTGTCGTTAATGCTTCCCGACCTTGGATGACATCAAAATCACTTTTGTTATAGCCTTCAAGTTTAATGGTATATGGCTTATTGGTGTTTACTGTTAACCTGGTTGCCGGAATGGTAAAGGTTAGATACTCCGGCAGAGTTGCAGCAGTAAATTTCTGTTCGGAAATTTTTGTAGTTCCGTCATATAATCCAACGGTAATACTCTTAGTTGTATTAGAAAAATCTGAAATCGCACTAGAACTTGGATAGTTTATGACTTTTGACAAATACACTCGAACCGGAAGCCCAGCCGTTTTCTTAGCAGTATAAATTTGGATCTTATTCAATCCTGTTTTTATCATTGGCTTGTCATAATAATAATTGATTATGATGTTGCTTGTTCCAACTATTCCCGATTGTGCATTCCCTGTTGTCCGAATATATCGGTAAGTATAACCATCCTTTGTGATCGTTACAGGGCTTTCAGAGTAACTATCTTTTTCGTGTTTTGTATAGGTTTTACTATCAATAATCTTTTGGCCAGTTCTTTCATCAAGATAATTTACTGTTACCGTTCTTCTAAGTTTGTAATTGAAAGTGTAAAATATTTCGTTATATCCAGTTGTGATATTTGTTGACGAATTCCCGAATAAATCATAATACAATCCATTCTTGGTATGCACAGCTGGCGCAGTAAATGTGTTAACCGTACCTACTTTATATAATTGTCTCAATTGACTGAAAGCATCGTTATTCGGGTACATATTTTTCTGATCCACATTTACATATTGATAAGGATCATACTTCTTAGTAACTGTTACGTTATTTCTTGGCATCGTCCCTGATACGCTAGCTGATTCAGCAATTTTATAAGTATTGCCGTTGTAACTTATTTCTGCAGGAGCAGTGTAAGAGTAACTTTGGCCAATAAAATAAGAGCCCACTTTATAAGCTGTTTTAATTTCTTGGGAAGTGTTTAAATTGTTTACATATTTAACGGTTAAATCCCACTTTGAACGATAATAGAAGTTGATAGTGAAATCAGAACTTGGGACTGTCCCTGTCTTATACTGTGTATCATCCAATACAGTTTGTGGAGCATTTGGAATTTTTACTGTTGAATCATATTTTTCATTGTATGTGGTACCGATCGTAACTGTTTCAGTACTAGACTTTAATACAGAACCATTGTCTCTGTCTATGTGCCTGACGGTCATTGTAACCGTTCTTGGAGTAAACGTTGCTGTCAGTCTTGCTGTTTCTGATGGATCTTTAAAATATTCTCCATAAGCCAAGTCTTGATATCCAGTCGATTTAGGTATAGATATCATTGCCCTCCAAGCTGGTATACTTCCGGTTATATTACCTGTATCAAAGGAACCACCATATGTTAGTGGAGCTTCTAGATGAAATTTTTGCCCTCCCTTAATAGTAGTAGAACCACCAGTTTTACTTGAACCTGTAGATTCGTTAATTAGTGTTACACCACTAGGTAAAGAAATTGTAATTAAATTATCTTTGTAAGCTTGGAAAGTAGTTGTTTGGGACACTTGTTTACCGTTACTTACACTAACTGACAAATTTGAATCCGAAAAACTTATAGCATGGTTAGGAATACTTCCACTTTGTGATATATCCCAAAGCTCTGAATACCCAGATATACTCTTTCCTCCTGCATCCTTTCCAGTGTAAATACGAGATAATAAAAGCGATGTAACAACAATCCCTCTGCTTCTATCACCACCAAAAATATTTTCAGGACCACCCCAACCAAAGTATAAAGCTCTTATAATCTTATCGTTTAAGTATGGGTTAGGAGTGTCATATGGAGTTCCAGTTCCAGGAGTCGCATCATCGTGTTCTATACAAAATGCTTGTTCCCCATCCACTCTAAAATCCCCTACAATGGATCCACCATAACTAACTTGACCCTTGTATTCAATTAACGGCGCACTGGCTGCCTTTACTGTTTGTCCAAAGAAAAAACTCTTAAATTTAAATCCTAAAGTAAGTTTTTCCTGTACTCCCTTTTTCATCAACTCATCCAGTTTTGCAGGTATTAAATCATCACCTTGACCCACATATAGAGGGACATCCCCATACATCAATTCACCTTTTTTATTAACTGTTAAGGATTTAATGTTTTTCTGTGCTTCATCTCCTACAATATCTTCTAAAGTTGGAGTATCCCCATTTGTTATTACCTTACTGTTATCAAAAGTACCTTCTGCAAATACAGGTAAGCTTTGTAATAATAAAGATAGAATTATAAATACAATCAATATGTTATTGGGTTTCTTATTTCTCACATTTATCACTCCGGATCTATTTATTTTTCAAATAAAAAAGTCTACCAAGATTACCTTAGTAGACCATAAATATAATTAAATTAATTACTTTCCAGGTGGGACTGCAAATGTACCTCGTTCCCAAGTACCAGTATTAGTACCTCCACCTTCACCAACTTCAAAACTTCCTTCACCAGTTTTTTGTCCTTCTGAAGACCAATTTGAGTTGTTAGGATTTACGCTCAAACTATTGGAAGTTGTAGTCTTACTAGAAGTATTACCCGTACTACCACTGGACTTGCTACTTGAATCAGTAGATGATCCACTCTTATTAGAAGAGGAAGAGGTACTATTCGTTTGAGATGTTTTATTGGTGTTTGAACTAGATTGATTACTTGATTTAGTTACTACTGTAGTCTTGGATTGTTTAGCATTCTCAGCCGGAGTGTTCACTCTATCGGAGTAATCCATTTCACCTTTGGCCACTTTTTCATCAACTACTTTTTTTAATGCTGCCATTCGTTCCTTTTCAGCTAAACGCTCTTGTTCAGCTTTTTCGGCTGCCATTCTCTCTTGCTCTTCCTTTTCTTTTGCAATGCGTTCCTGCTCAGCTTTTTCAGCAGCAATACGTTCTTGTTCGGCCTTTTCCTTTGCGATCATCTCTTGCTGCTCTTTTTCCTTAGCAATTCTTTCAGCTTCAGCTTTCTTTTGTTGTACTATTTTCAACTCTTTAGCTTCTACATGATTGTTATAAGCTACGACACCAGAGACTCCACTTACACTCAGAAATGCTATTACCCCTAAAACAATTAATTTCGCTTTCATAAAATCGCCTCTTTTCTTAAAAATAAACGATTTTTTATCCATGTTTTCTTCATGTCGGAATGAAGGTTCCTAAAGGAATGTCCAAGTCCTGTTTTGTTGGTTTTTGGCTTGTTCCAACAACCTTATATACTTATGTATAACGTATGGAAAGAGAGTCACAAATGGATTTATAGCGTAGTCCATTAACTAGAAAATCGGTATAGTTTACTCGTATAGTGACTTTTCAACGAGAACCACCCAATATTAAATTTTAAATCTATTATTAATTATAATAGAAAAACACAATCAATCCCCTATATTTTCGGAAATACATGGAAATGTTTTAACCTGAGAGTTCATAAATTTTATTAAATCTTTAGCAGCAGCGTTTTTTGAATATTCCTCGTCCATTAATAAGGAACTACTAATACGTGATAGAACATTCAACATATATGCTTTCTCTTCAACTTCTCCTAATTGTTCATTGATCGACATCATGATTAAACCTCCAGTAAATGTTATTTGATTTATATAAACTGTTCTTGCATACTGGAGATATGCAAATAGGGGTCCAAACTTATCTGCATAAGTGTTCTCTGTGTATGCAGGGAACATTTTTTATTTTTTTAAGTAAGTCTTAATCTTTGTAAGTAACTTTTTTTGTCTCTCAATACTACTAGTAATTAAAATCGTGTCTTTTGGTTTTCCATCATCGTCTTTTAACACCACAAATTCCTGTAATATTTCCTCTAATAATTCCTTTTCTTCCGAAAACACCACCGGCGCAGGTGTCATTCTTACGCCCAAAGCAGTTAATTTAGCGAATTGAGGCACTGATAGTTCTCTTTGCTTAGCAAAAGCATCCAAACGACGCTTTTGTTCCTCATTCACTGTGAATTTAATTTGAATCTCTTTATCCTTCTTCCTTGTCAAACCAACAATCACCTCCAAAAGAAGGTACTATTTAGTACTTCTTAAGTATATCAATTAAAGGTGGATACATCAACCTTTTGTGTACTAATAAGTACTTTTTTATAAGGGGTTCTTTCTCTTCTCTTTAATGATTTTTCCATTTATTCATCAGGAAGGCAGCAATCATCCCCATACTTTCAATAGCTGATTTTGCTTCTGAGTCAGTGATCGTTGTTAAAAATGGTCGGCCGTGTCCAGTCCCCTCTTTATTTCTCAAATTATTTAATGAGCAACCTAGCTCATATAAACTTGCTTCAAACCTTTGCTGCGATCGACGACTGGATGGATCGATCTTCGATTTATCGTACACTAAATTTAAGGACGTAAAGGTTTGTCCTAACAAAGTAGGGAAATTAGAAGTAGTGGGATAGTGACCCCATAATTTTGTTAGAATAAATCCACAAACTGCTTCAAGTAAATCTTTCCCGGTACCAGCTAATAACGCAGCATCTTCTACACCTTTTTTAGCTCTTGTGATATAGGCTCTTAATGCTTCTTCTTGCTCTAGTTCGCTAAGATTATCAAGAACAATGGGTCTTAAATCACCATCACTGCTTAATTCCCAACCTTCGCTTTTAAAAGCAGCCTGAGTATTCATGATGGCTTCTTTCCCTACATAATTTTTAGACGACTCCCTAAAACCACCTAAGGCTCTGAGTAAAGCTATAAATGAACCTACAAACTTTTCTCCAGCATCTAGATTATTTTCCATTGCCCAATTTAATATAGATCTTACCCTTTTCGCTTTGCCCACTGAATGCTTTTGAAAATGTGGGTCCCCTTGTTCTAATTTAAATCGAGTTATCTGATACTCAATTTCAGAATGACTGGGTTCTCTGGTGGTTTGTTGAGCATCATCTACTAACTTCGCAAGCGCAAACAGAATTTCATCTGTTAAAGGTGCTTTTTTGACCATATAACAACATCCTTACTAATTTATTTTCACTCTCAATTTTATCCTAAATTAGGATATCGAGCGTTACTATTATAACTTTGTGATAACCCTTTTAGATCGGACATTTTAAGATGACCGACCCATTAAAAGATGGCTAGGTTATCATCAGATTTTTGGTTCTTCTGTGTAAACTCACGCCTATACAGTTAGGAATCAAAACTCAAGGGTTTTGAACAAGCCGGAAGGGCAATTTGGAGAGAACGAAAACGTGTTCTCTATGCAATCCTGGACAACTCTTTTACAATAACGGTAAAAAGAACGGGGAGGACGACTTGTGGAGACTTTTGAAAAAGCCTATTCACCTAAGGAAATCAGTATAACATTAGGCGTCGGGGATAGTACCCTTAGGAAATGGTGCATTGCACTTGAAAAGAACGGATATAACTTTATCAGGAATGATCAGAACAACAGGGTGTATGTCGATAGTGACCTTGTAGTCCTAAAGCATTTTCAAAACTTGGTTAAACAACATAACATGCAGCTTGAGAACGCAGCAATCCTTGTTGTAGATAGGTTTGGTAAGGGAGCGTTCGAGTCAGTAACGGGTATCGTTCCATCTGAAAAAACGGAGGAGCAACGGGATTTTAGCCGTTCTAGTGAAGAAGTTATTTCTCAGTTACTTGAACATATTAAGCACCAGGATGAATTCAACCAGAAGCTTATAAAGCGCTTAGACCAGCAGCAGAAATACATAGATGAAAGACTGAACCGACTGGATGAGCGACAAAAGGAACGTGACAATATGCTTCTAGAATCACTCAGGGCATCACAAGAAACGAAACAGTTACTCTTAGAGGCAAAAACAGCTGAAGAACAAAAAAAGCCTCGGAAAGGGATCATGAGGTTTTTTGGACGAGAATAGCACTTTGTTTGATTAAGGAGTTGTTTCAATTACATGCACCCTGACAGATTAGGCGCCATTTTGAGAATGGAAAGATTTAAAAGAAACCTAACACAAGAACAAGTGTGTAAAGATCTGAACATGAAGTTAAGTACACTTAGTAAAATCGAAAACAATAAAAGCGTTCGAGGATCTACTATAAAAAAGCTAATGAATTATTATCAAATGACTATAGATTAAGCTGGGTATGAAGACCAATTCTATAATATACAATTTCCCCTAACCGTACCGATATTAATTAGGGGTGATACATTGAATATAGATTTAAGTCCCTTGCAGCCAATTATGGACGAGTTGTTTTACAGTCTCCTTTTGGTATTGCTCGGTCCGTTAATCATTGCACTTATATTTAAATATTTGCTTTTGAAAATTAGAATTCCAAAGAATATTTCATCTTCAATCGCAAGTTTAGTTTTTTTATATGCAGCTTATAAAATGTTGATTTTTATAACTGGTTAATAAGGAATTTTAAAAGGGGTGCGTTAATCCAGAAAGGATTAACGCACCTTTTATTACAATTCTTATTTATTGAACAAACGAAACATATTTAAAAATTTTAAAAAATTCGAAACTTTTTTTATAAATATCAGTCTAAACAATAATTTTCCAAAGGGGGGAGATGAATTGAACAATTTAAATCCAGAAAAGGACTTCTCTAATGAAGATCTAATAACAAGCCTTATTGAATCTTATTGGATAAGTGTAAAAAAACTAGCATTTACATATGTGAAAGATTGGGTGTTAGCTGAAGATATTACTCAAGAGGTTTTCATTAAGTGTTATAAAAACCTTGATCAATTTCGCAGGGAATCCAGTTATAAAACTTGGCTTTACAGGGTTACGGTAAATAGATGTAAAGATGAATTCAAAAGCAAATGGTTTAAAACCTTATGGATATTTGATGAGGTCAAAGAAAAGGTTGGAGAAAATATAGTATCTGCCGAAGTAGCATACTTAAAAAATTATGAAGAAACAATACTATCTGAATTAGTATTAACATTACCTGTGAAATACCGAGAAGTAATCATTTTCTATTATTATGAGGGCCTGAGTTTAGAAGAGATAGAGAATCTCCTTGAACTTAATATTAATACAATTAAAACACGATTAAGAAGAGGAAAAATGCTATTGAAGAAATTATTTGAAAGGACTGGTGACTAATGGATAAACATCTTAATCGATTAAAAAGAAGTATGGATAATACCGTATTTAAAGATGTCTCATATGATAGGGCTAGAAGCATTAATTCTGTGTTAACACGATTGAACAAGGATAGAAAATCTAAATTTCCAATGCAACCATCTCTACTTATAAACAAGGTGAATTTTCTACTTAGCTTTTCTGTGATTTCTTTAATCTTTTTAGGTATCACGTATTTTGTAGGGACACAACTTAATTTATTCAATGTTATTGAAGGTAACCAAGCAGAATCTTCGAACAAAATTTTAAACCAGGAAACCGTTTATACACCACCAAAGCAGGATGAAAATTTTAAAGAAATGACAAAAAAAGAGATTCTCACGAAAATGCTTAATACTGTTGACTATTTTGAAACTGCCAAAGGTGAATTCAAAATCAAATATGCCGATACTCTAGGAGAATATTCAATAGATTATGAACTTAGTTTAAATAATAAAGCTGGTAGTTATAGTAAAAATACTTATATAACTAAGGGAGCTGAAAAGATTACAAGTCTTTATTATAAAGATGGAACTAAATGGACTATTGATGAAAACTCAGACAGCTACGTGGAAAATCCATACCAACTTGAAATACAATCTCAATATTTAACGATTGAAGACGCATTTTCGGTAAATAGTAAGGGAACTACCGTATCAGAGAATTTGGAGAGACCTGATATGGGGGAAGCGCAATTTTCACTCTATCCTTTTTATGGAGTGGCTTCTGATTATATAAAGGACTTAACTTCTTGGGATATTGAAAAACAAAATGAAGAACTAGTAGGACATAATACACTTGTTATTAAAGGAAAAGCAAACCGAAGAGAAGTCCAGTCTTTCCGTTTTTGGATAGATAAGGACACAGGAATATTGGTAAAATATGAGACCTATAATTCCGATGGAAAAGTAGTCGATTATTTATATACTTCGAAACTTGAAATTAACGTTCCTATCGACAGTAAAAAATTCGAACCCAATTTAGCAGGATATACAAAGATGGAAACAGACAACAGCAAAGCAAGAATAAACACTGGAGACGTAGATCAATCAATTCCCGAGGAATTAAAATTACAATGGGAAGAAGCTAAGAAAAAAACAAATGAAACTACCATCTTACATCTAGATGACAGTTGGTACATTTTTGTCAAAAAAGGGTATGTTATTAATAAAATTGTAGCAAATGGTAAGGAAGGAACACTATATTTAGCAAAAGAAAACCTTCCTTCTGAAAAAAAACAATTTAATCATCGTGCTATAGCAGAGGGCTATACGGTGGAAAAACTCGAAATTATTTATCAATAATGCTCAAAAAGTGATACCTATTTTTGGTAGGTATCACTTTTATTTTTTAAAAGCTAATATTGAATATGAATACTTCACTTAAACAAACGGGTTACAAAGAGAAATTTTTTAGGTTATTTTCAATCTGCTCATCTGTGATACCGATGTACTTTAGTGTAATCTCAGGATGTGAATGATTTAATATCATTTGAAGCTCTGCCACATCCCTGAACTGCTTGTAATGCCAATAACCAAAGGTCTTTCTCATCGTATGGGTCCCGATCCCCTCTGTAATATCCACCATCTGCGCAGCCTTATTTAGCTGCCTGTATGCCTGGATCCTTGTGATAGGCTTATCCCCTTTCCGGCTCGGAAACAGCCATACAGTCCCACCCAGGCTATTTATATACTCATTCAATTCACCATAAATATTCTCCAGGTGGATGGTTCTTGGTTTTTCCGTCTTACCTTCTTTTATCATTACCTTCTTTTTTCTTTTCAGATCCTTCGCTTTCAGCTTCAATAGATCACTTATTCTCAAACCAGTGTTGATTCCCACCAAAAACAAGATATAATCCCGTTCCCCACAGAAGCGTTTCAGGGCCCATTTCATGTCCGTAATCTGGTCATAATCACGGATAGGCTGCACATCCTTGATTTCTTCCTTTTTTTTCGGCATCCCCATACCAATCCTTTCAGGCTATGTATGTAAAGGTTTTGAATGTAACTTATTTTCATACTTTGATTATAGCATACATGCTTTCAAAAAAACCTTATTTTATAACAAATCTAATGTAACATAATATCCATTATGTTACATTTTGATATGTCGGTAATGATAGCATTTAGTAGGGAGCAATTTGATATAATATGAGGAAAATATAGGAATGTTAATAGATTTCCATTACAATATTTTATAAGGGGGGCATAATTTTGACTATCGTATCAGTTCCAATTCCTATACCCGTAAAGAACGGCGTGATTATGCTTGAAGAAGATAGTATCTACTTGCTCCAAAGTCAAGTGGACAAAATAAAACAGGAAGCTATAAGAAAAACGCAACATGGGTGGTTAACAGCAGGAAGGGGAGTGAAAATCCCCTTAACTACTCAACAACAAATTGCAGTTGTCGGTATAAAAGACCAGTTAATGCAGTTACTCAGTCCAACTAGAGATCCTAGAGAGGTTTTATTGCAACGCAGAGGATTTGGATTTGCGAAGCATGCTTTTGAAAGGATATTGGAGAGGATTGAGAGGTTATCAACTCAAGAGATACAAGCCCTGGGTGTTTCGGATTATCGTTATGCTGTACATCCAGAAACTTTAGAAAATGTTGTTGCATCGTTAATGGAATCACAAACAGTACAGTCATTTGCTGAGTGGAAAGGATATCCTTATTTAAATTATTGTTTTGTCTGCAATCTCGATGATAGAGAATTAGACGTAGTAGTCAATTTTGAATTAGGAATCTTAATAATAACCTTGATCATTAATAAAGAAACTGGTTACTTTGTAAGAGAAGTTTATTC
>NZ_VEEP01000230.1 GCF_007678455.1 Cytobacillus oceanisediminis 2691
TCCTTCTTCTCAAGGATCTCACTAACTCCTTTCGCAACAGGGAACTTTTTCACACCATACATCTCCACCTTAAATATCACCACCCTCCCGCAATTCTCCACCACAATCCTTCCCCTAAAACCACACTCCTCAACTTCATCACCAATCAAATTTCACCCCACAACCCACAACCCCCCCTTCCCACCAATCTCAACATTCCCTATCTCTCCCACCATATCCACCTTTCCACCAAACACCCAAACCTTCTCCACCCATTCACCAATCAACTT
>NZ_VEEP01000231.1 GCF_007678455.1 Cytobacillus oceanisediminis 2691
ATTAGGTGGTCTAGAGGTAGTAGGAGGAGGAGGAGAAGGAGTCGGTGGTGGGGGATTAGGGATGTTGACAGGACGTAGGGTAGGGGGTGGGTTAGCAGGATGGTATATGATGGTGGAGGGGTATTAGAAGATGAAAGGTGGGATGAAGGAGATGAGGAATGGGTTTATGGGAGAAAAACGGTAGGAGACCACTGATGGGTTGGAAGAAGGGTTGGCATGGCTGGGAGGGATGACAGGGGATGAAAGCATGGGAAGGGGAAGGTATTAGG
>NZ_VEEP01000232.1 GCF_007678455.1 Cytobacillus oceanisediminis 2691
GGATTATGGTTAGGGTGATGGAGTATGTAAGTTGGTGTAATTTGAGTGATGAAAATGAATTGGTTTGAGTTAGAAAATGGATAGGGGGTTATTGAGTCGGGAGAAGGGGTGGAGGGGGAGGGAGTGAAGGGGTTGTTTGAATTGATTGGGGAGGAGGGAAATGGAAAAAGTAGAAGAAGGGATGAGTATTGGAGTGTTCGATTATATTATGAAGGGTTTAGTGTTTGAAGGATTGAAGGAATCGGTGGTGAGATATGAGGATTATGAT
>NZ_VEEP01000233.1 GCF_007678455.1 Cytobacillus oceanisediminis 2691
TTGTTGGAGGAGTGAGACGAAGTGAATTGTTGAGGGATTTGTTTTTTGGCAGGAGAAAAGTGGTTTTTGGATTGTAAGGATAGGGGGAGGTTGGGAGGTGTTGAGTAATGAGTGGTGAGTTAAGAAAATGAGGTTATGGGAGGGAAGATAATGAAATAAGTGGTTATAATATTGATGGTGATGATAGGGAATAGGTGTGAAAGTGGGTGGTAGGTGTGGAATATGTAGGATATTGGGGTGTTTTTTATAAGGGGGCGGGTGATTTGG
>NZ_VEEP01000234.1 GCF_007678455.1 Cytobacillus oceanisediminis 2691
AAGGAGTATTTGATTTGGTGATTTTTGATGAAGGTTGGGAATGTAGTGTGGAGAGGGGAATTGGGGGAGTTTAGGGAGGGAAAGAGGTGATTGTAGGAGGAGATGAAAAGGAAGTTGCTGCATTTAATATGTTGGAATGCTGTATAGTGAATGATGATGAGGAGGAAGAAGAATATGATAGAGATGAGTGTGTGAGGTTAGTGAAGTTGGGGAAAAGAAGGTTGCCGGAAAAGATTTTGGAATGGGATTACTGCTGAAAATATGAGG
>NZ_VEEP01000235.1 GCF_007678455.1 Cytobacillus oceanisediminis 2691
TGTTATATTAAATGGAAAATCCACCGAAGTCATATCATCCACCACCAACGTGATTTTCCCATTGCATTGTCATCCCCAATTTCCTTAACTATACCGCTTTCCATATCAATCCTTCCATGCCTAAAACTTTTACCCACCTTTTTATATTTCCTCTTTTCTTAAACATTCTTCCAATACTATTACCAACCTACAAGCCATACATTTAAAACCAATAATCCATACAAAAACAGCACCCCCTTCATTCTGGGTCCTGTTTCTTTTACTTAG
>NZ_VEEP01000236.1 GCF_007678455.1 Cytobacillus oceanisediminis 2691
AAATCAGGGAAAACTTAAAGAGCGTGTATGATGGTGAATTAAAGATGAATGTTGTGGATTTGGGGGTGATTTATGATATTGAGGTTGGGGAAGGACGGAGTGGAAGAATTGTGATGAGGTTGAGGACTGGAGGCTGTCGTTTGCATGAGAGCATTGGGAGGGGAATTAAGTATTGTGTTGAGGGAATGGAGGAAATTGAGGAGGGTGATGTGGAATTGAGATGGGAGGGTGGGTGGGGAGGTGAGGGGATGAGAGAGGATGGAAAAA
>NZ_VEEP01000237.1 GCF_007678455.1 Cytobacillus oceanisediminis 2691
CTACCTTCCCCCTCCCAACCCCACTTTCCTGCCAACCCCACATATATATACCAATCTAACACACATCACCTCACTTCACACCTATTCCCCTATCACCACTCCCCATTTTTTCTCCCAATTCAAACCTTTCTAAAACCAATCCCTCGTATAAAACTACATATTCATAAACAATACCGTATACCATCCCTTCCACCACTACCCTTTATACATTTTCAAATCCACCAAATAATCTTC
Source organism: Cytobacillus oceanisediminis 2691 (assembly GCF_007678455.1). Lineage (GTDB taxonomy): Bacteria > Bacillota > Bacilli > Bacillales > Cytobacillaceae > Mesobacillus > Mesobacillus oceanisediminis_A. The sequence continues at coordinate 235 of NZ_VEEP01000237.1, forward strand.
AATGCCATAATAAGTCAGCGTGCTCCCGAACT
>NZ_VEEP01000238.1 GCF_007678455.1 Cytobacillus oceanisediminis 2691
TCCTCATCCAACAAACCTCCCAATCACCAAACCTCCATCAACTCCACACTATCAATCTCAATCCCTCCTTCCCAATATCATCACCACATTATCCCACCCACCCCAAACACCTGTCTATAACCCCAACCTCGCCTCCTTCCTTCAAAACACCCTTCAACATCCCACCATGATTACCTTTCACTACAATAACCCACCCCACCCACCACACACTTCTCACCTCCTCCACTCGTTCAAACCACTATACAATCAGCTTTACTCCTTAAATC
>NZ_VEEP01000239.1 GCF_007678455.1 Cytobacillus oceanisediminis 2691
ATTGTTGTTGGTTGTTGGAGGGGTTGAAGGGGTATTTATCGGTATCGAGGTGGGTGTGGGAAATAATGATTTTGTTAGGGGAGGGTTGTATAAGGAAATGGTGAGGATGGAGGGAAGGAGGATGATGTTGGTTGCAGGGATGGGGGCTGTATTTGGATTGATGAATGGTGTAATGGGAGTGGAGATTGGTGGGGGTGAGGTTGGGTTCGGATTCTTGAAGTGTTTAGGATTGTGGGTATTCTTCTTTGGTGGAGTATTGGTGAACT
>NZ_VEEP01000023.1 GCF_007678455.1 Cytobacillus oceanisediminis 2691
TGGATTTGGCCGATATATTTGTAAATCCGCCGATAAAATCATAAATGTGGTCGATAAAATCAAAAAATCGCCAATAAAATGTAAAATGAATATTCATGAACCGCTCGTAACCGCTATATGATTTAAAATTTTAACGTTGGGCTATAATTTTAGGCTCTTTTAAATAATTTCGTTCCAGGAACTTCTCTTTTTTAGGCAATATCCAGGGTAACGCCGAACCACCTCCAGGGTGTGAATTAAAAGCATAATACAAAAACCCTCTGAATCCTCAGAGGGTTTTCTTCGTTATCTTTTCTTCTTTTTACCCAGTGATTGTAATTGATCCATCACCTTTGCGCGTGACTTTTGGTCTTTTAGCAAGTATGCTGTCCCTAGAGCAACAGTCGTCATCATCAGTTTTTTTCTATCCAAATTACAACCTCCTCGGATATTAAATGTCCATGTATATGAAATTCCCGATACAAGCCTATCTAAACATTTCAGCATCTATTGTAAACTTTTAAAGTACTTTAAACCCTTTGGTAATCACTTATGCATAAGATACTGGTAAATTAAGTAAGGCCCCTTTTTAATTGTTGATTGTAAAAATGTCTGGATCAATGGATAGTCTTCATTGGGCATCATTTTGATCAACTCACTCCACCATTCTGTTTCATAACGGGCTATCATGCCAAGATTATATAGCAATAAATAATGCAAAAGGAGCTCCGGAAACATTAAAAATTCTCCTTTATTGAGTGGGAGGACGTATTGTTTTTCCTCCAGGTTGAATTTTAACGGAATGGGCTCAGCCGAGGCATCAAGGTTAGCCTCGAACTTTAGATTGCCATTACTTTTTTCTTTGAAAGATATGGGAATGGATGACTTAAGTTGAAAGAATTCCTTGAAACGATTTTCAGTCATATGAAAGTGATCCAATATGGACATAGGCAGGGAGTAAAGTGAATCCTGTTCAGATTGCAGCTTTTCAAAATTTTGCTTCCCTCTTAGTGATGCATAGATGCCAGAGAGTTCAGGAATCCGTTCCATCACGTCTCCCATTGTTGCTTTTTCTCCTTCCAATTGTTTCATGTGGAACATCTTTTCAGCCATAAGCGAAAATAGGCCATTCTTTTGGAATTTCACCTCATCATCCAAGAATCGATATTGTTGCTTTTTACGCTTTCTTGTCGAAACACCGTGGGCAAGAACGGAAGTCGTCTCAGGGTAATCTGGTTCAACTGTCAGGATGCATGCTTTGATCAGATGGACAAGTCCATAGAAAAGCAAAATGGGCTGGATGGCCAGCGGCGATTTTTCTGCCTGTTCATAATAAAGCTTCCCATGTTCGAGATAATACATAAAGGGATAGCAGTTTTCAAAGCTCTTCAGGTCAGGCTGCTCGAGATTGATTTTCCGGTAGCATTTTTTCAGAAAATCTTGTGAATATTCGGCTGAAAAGAAGAGTGTATAGCTATTCCAATCTTTATAAGGCAAAGACACATAAAAAACCTCCAAGTTAACTGAAAAATCTAACTAATAACAACGTCCTTGACAGTATTTTAACCAATTGATAACCTACAAATAATATTTTCTTAAAGGGGGGCATTTACTATGTGGGAAAGTAAGTTTGTAAAAGAAGGATTAACGTTTGATGATGTACTATTGGTGCCAGCTAAATCGGAGGTTTTACCAAAGGATGTCAGCCTCAAGGTCAGCCTGACAGAGACTCTGGGATTGAATATTCCGATCATCAGTGCCGGTATGGATACAGTAACAGAAGCTGAATTGGCGATTTCCATCGCAAGGCAGGGGGGTCTGGGCATCATCCATAAAAACATGTCCATTGAAGCCCAGGCAGATCAGGTTGATAAGGTAAAGCGCTCTGAAAGTGGTGTCATCACTGATCCTTTCTTTTTAACCCCAGAGCATCAAGTATATGATGCTGAACATCTGATGGGGAAATATCGCATTTCCGGTGTTCCGATTGTCAATAACAAAGAAGAGCAAAAACTTGTTGGAATCATTACGAATCGTGATATGCGTTTTATCCAGGATTACTCCATTAAAATTGAGGAAGTCATGACTAAAACGAATCTGGTGACTGCTTCTGTAGGTACAACCCTTCAGGAAGCAGAACAAATCCTTCAGCGCCATAAGATTGAAAAACTCCCACTAGTAAATGACGAAGGTGTTTTGAAAGGCCTCATCACCATTAAGGATATCGAAAAAGTGATTGAGTTCCCGAATTCTTCGAAGGATAACAAAGGCCGATTATTATGCGGAGCCGCAGTCGGGGTAACAGCCGATACGATGAAGCGTGTTGAGATGCTGGTGAAATCACATGTGGATGTCATTGTTGTTGATACAGCGCATGGGCATTCGAAGGGTGTAATTGAAACAGTAAAACAAATCCGTGAAGCCTACCCAGAACTTAATATCATCGCCGGAAATGTCGCGACAGCAGAAGCGACAAAAGATCTGATTGAGGCTGGGGCAGATATCGTGAAGGTTGGCATTGGACCTGGTTCGATCTGTACTACGCGAGTCGTTGCCGGTGTAGGTGTGCCGCAAATTACAGCTGTGTATGATTGTGCGACAGAAGCACGCAAGCATGGCAAGGCTATCATTGCCGATGGAGGCATCAAATACTCCGGAGATATCGTGAAAGCACTAGCCGCCGGAGGGCATGCAGTCATGCTTGGAAGCTTGCTGGCTGGTGTCACTGAGAGTCCAGGTGAAACTGAAATCTACCAGGGAAGACGCTTCAAAGTGTACCGTGGTATGGGTTCAGTTGCTGCGATGGAAAAAGGATCGAAGGATCGTTACTTCCAGGAAGACAACAAGAAGTTTGTTCCAGAGGGCATTGAAGGAAGAATTCCTTACAAAGGACCCCTTACAGACACAATCTATCAGCTGATCGGCGGCATCCGTTCGGGCATGGGATACTGCGGAACGGCAAGCCTTCAAGAATTAAGGGAAAATGCTCAATTCGTAAGAATGACGGGCGCAGGTTTGAGAGAGAGCCACCCGCATGACGTCCAGATCACGAAGGAAGCTCCAAACTATTCCATGTCATAATTCAAAGCCTGGAAAATCAGGTTTTACTTACGTTGTATAAGCAGCAAGTTTACGAAAAAGAAAATTAAATAAAGGAAAAACAGACAGGGACTAAGACTTTTATCCTGTTTCGGGTCTGTTTTTTCCTGATTTTACAATAGACAGAGTGACTATTCTCTGTCTATTTTTTTCGTTTTTTTTATGGTAAACTATACGGGTGTGATTTTTTAAAGGGAAGAAAAAAATGCAAGTTTTATAGATTATTTCAAAATTATGGAGGGAAATTCGTCTTGAATCGTAAACAGAAACAGCTTTCAATGTTTTTTGCAGCATTCATTCTAACGATCACAACAATGTTTTCAGGATTTTCAATGGAAGCTGAAGCAGCAGAGGGTCAACTCGGCATTGATGCCGAAGCAGCTATGCTAGTAGATACGGAAACTGGAAGAGTATTATATGAGAAAAATTCCGATGTTGTCCTTGGTGTGGCTTCCATGTCCAAGATGATGACAGAATATATGGTTCTTGAAGCGGTCAAAGAAGGAAAGCTGAAGTGGGATCAGAAGGTCAAGATCAACGAGTATGTCCACAAGCTGTCAGCTGCACCTGGCCTTTCAAATGTTGGATTGACTCAAGGTGAAGATTATACGGTAAAAGAATTATATGAAGCGATGGCGATCCATTCCGGAAACGCAGCAACGGTTGCACTTGCTGAGGTTCTTTCTGGAACTGAGAAAAACCATGTTGAAAAAATGAACAAAAAAGCAGCCGAGTTAGGCTTGAAGGATTATAAATTCGTCAACTCCTCAGGCTTGAACAATAAGGATCTATTAGGCCAGCATCCTGCAGGCAATCCCGATGAAGAAAATGTCATGTCTGCACGTTCAATGGCCAAGCTTGCCTACCGACTATTGAAGGATTACCCAGAAGTTTTGGAAACAGCAAGTATGCCTGCATTGAAATTCCGTGATGGCCGTGAGTACAAGAACTTTAACTGGATGCTTCCAGGCCTTATTTATCAATACGAGGGTGTCGATGGCCTGAAGACGGGTTCTACTGATTTTGCTGGCTATGGTTTTACTGCTACTGCGATGAAGAATGGCCAGAGAGTCATTTCTGTTGTGATGAAGGCGGACTCCAAGGACAGCCGTTTTGCTGAGACTCGTAAAATCCTTGATTTTGCTTTCAGTAATTTTACAGAAGAAGAGCTTGTGAAAAAGAATTATCAGGTGAAAGGCAAGAAAACTCTTCCGGTAACGAAGGGCAAGGAAGACAGCGTGAAGATCCAGTCAAAAAAGGCGATCTCCATGGTAATCAGAAATGGCGAAAAAGATCAATATAAGCCAGTGCTCGTTCTGGATAAAAAGAAGCTTAACAAAGATGGTGAGCTGACTGCTCCAATCAAAAAAGGCGAACAAGTCGGCTATATGACTGTTAAGAATACCCAAGATGAAAAGATCAGCTTCCTGACTGAAGATGGCCAAAAAGAAATTCAGGTTCCAGTCGTTGCTGCTGAAAGTGTGGAAAAAGCAAACTGGTTCGTGCTTACAATGCGTGGAATCGGCGGGTTCTTTGGAGACCTGTTTGGCGGCGTTGCTGATACGGTAAAAGGTTGGTTTTAATGAACACTCAAAGGTTTCCTGTCTTGACAGGAAACCTTTTTTATTGTTTATTTTCAATAGGGGTAGCTGTAATTCCGACTAAAAAAGTCCGAATATCCAGTTATTTGTATTTGCTTTACATAGTAATCCCTTAAAAGGGACAAGGGGGAGTAAGAATGAGGACAGGTACTGATCGTGTTAAACGTGGTATGGCAGAAATGCAAAAGGGCGGCGTCATTATGGATGTTGTCAATGCCGAGCAGGCAAAGATTGCTGAAGAAGCAGGTGCGGTTGCCGTAATGGCACTTGAGCGTGTTCCTTCAGATATCCGTGCAGCTGGCGGTGTAGCAAGAATGGCTGACCCGAGAATCGTTGAAGAAGTGATGGGTGCTGTCACGATTCCCGTTATGGCAAAAGCAAGGATTGGACATATTGTAGAAGCACGTGTGCTAGAAGCAATGGGCGTTGATTATATCGATGAAAGTGAAGTTTTGACTCCGGCAGATGAGGAGTACCACCTGAATAAAAGAGATTACACAGTTCCGTTCGTCTGCGGATGCCGCGATCTTGGCGAAGCAGCCAGAAGGATTGGCGAGGGAGCATCCATGCTTCGTACAAAGGGTGAGCCAGGCACTGGAAACATCGTTGAAGCTGTTCGCCATATCCGCAAGGTGAACGCACAGGTTCGCAAAGTAGTCGCAATGGATATTGATGAGCTTATGACAGAAGCTAAGCTTCTTGGAGCGCCATATGAGCTTCTTCTTGAAATCAAGGAGCTTGGACGTCTCCCGGTCGTCAACTTTGCAGCAGGAGGCGTAGCAACGCCTGCAGACGCAGCATTGATGATGCAGCTCGGCGCTGATGGAGTATTTGTTGGATCTGGTATCTTCAAATCTGATAATCCAGCGAAGTTTGCAAAGGCAATTGTCGAAGCAACGACACATTATCAGGATTATGAATTGATTGCGAACATTTCGAAAGGCCTTGGCATCCCGATGAAGGGCATGGAGATTTCATCATTGGCACCTGAAGCCCGCATGCAGGATCGCGGCTGGTAAGGAGTATCAATATGGTGAAAATCGGAGTACTAGGCCTTCAAGGGGCTGTCCGTGAGCATATATGGGCAATCGAGGCTTCTGGGGCAGAGGGCGTAGTTGTTAAACGTCCCGGTCAGCTGGAAGAGATAGACGGATTGATCATTCCAGGCGGAGAAAGCACGGCCATTCGCCGTCTGATTGATAAGTATGGATTCATGGACGAGTTGAAAAAATTCGCTGCAGATGGCAAGCCAATGTTCGGGACCTGCGCAGGATTGATTTTGCTGTCGAACGACCTGGTTGGCTATGATGAACCGCATATCGGTGTCATGGATGTGAAAGTGGAACGCAACTCGTTCGGGCGCCAGCGTGAGAGTTTTGAAGCAGATATCGACATTTCCGGAGTTGCTGACAATTTTTCCGCCGTATTCATCCGGGCTCCTCATATCGTGGAAGCGGGCGAGAATGTCGAAGTGCTTGCAAAGCATAATGACAGGATTGTCGCTGCCCGTGATGGTCAATTCCTCGGCTGTTCCTTCCATCCGGAATTGACAGATGATTTTCGGCTCATGAATTACTTTGTTAAAATGGTAGAAGAGTCTAAGAGTAAAAATTTTGCATAAACTGCTTGCATGCTGAACATAATTGTAGTAAATTATGAATTAAAATTCGATAGTAAAAGCGATGAGAGGGAATAGTAGCTTGTTTCCATTCCGAAGAGAACCGGTGGTTGGTGCAAACCGGTGTCTGGAACAAACGAATCCGCCCTCGAGCAGAGTATGGAACGCCATATGGCCAGTAAATACTCTCGGTAAAAACCGTTATTTTATGAGTGGAAGGCATTTTTGCCTTCAACTAGGGTGGCAACGCGGGTTAACTCTCGTCCCTTTTTGGGGACGGGAGTTTTTTATTTTATCAAAAGCTTTTTACTGCATATCAAAAAGGGAGGGATTCGCAGTGTTAGACGTAAAGTATTTAAGGGCGAATTTTGAAGAAGTAAAACAGAAGCTTCAGCACCGTGGCGAGGACTTGACTGATTTTGGGAAGTTTGAGGACCTGGATGTCAAGCGCAGGGAATTGATCCTTGAAGCTGAACAGCTGAAGAGCAGGAGGAATGAAGTATCCCAGCAGGTTGCGCAGCTTAAGCGTGAAAAGCAGGATGCAGACCACCTGATTGCGGAAATGCGTGAAGTAGGCGACAAAATCAAGGTGCTGGATGATCAATTGCGTGAGGTCGAGGAAGAGCTCGAGGCATTGATGCTTAGCATTCCGAATATCCCGCATGAAAGTGTTCCGGTTGGCGAAACAGAAGACGATAACGTGGAAATTCGCAAATGGGGCGAAGTCCGTGACTTTGAATTTGAAGCTAAGCCGCACTGGGAAATCGCAGACCATCTGAAAATCCTTGATTTTGAACGTGCCGGAAAAGTAACAGGCAGCCGTTTTGTCTTTTACAAAGGCTTAGGCGCACGCCTTGAGCGCGCATTGATGAGCTTCATGCTTGACCTGCATGTGGATGAGCATGGCTACAAGGAAATCCTTCCTCCGTACATGGTCAACCGCGCAAGCATGACAGGAACAGGACAGCTGCCTAAGTTTGAAGAGGATGCATTCCGCATCGAGAGCGAAGATTACTTCCTGATCCCGACAGCCGAGGTGCCTGTCACGAATATGCACCGTGACGAGATCCTGAGCGGTGAAGAGCTGCCAGTCAATTATGCAGCATACAGTGCATGTTTCCGTTCTGAGGCAGGATCTGCCGGACGAGATACACGCGGTTTGATCCGCCAGCATCAGTTCAACAAAGTGGAGTTGGTGAAGTTTGTTAAGCCTGAAGACTCTTATGACGAGCTGGAAAAGCTGACTGGACACGCCGAAAAGGTGCTTCAGCTGTTAGGCCTGCCATACCGCGTTTTGAGCATGTGCTCTGCTGACCTCGGCTTTACTGCTGCTAAGAAGTATGATATCGAAGTCTGGATTCCAAGCTACGGCACGTATAGGGAAATCTCTTCTTGCAGTAACTTTGAAAGCTTCCAGGCAAGACGTGCGAATATCCGCTTCCGCCGCGAGCCTAAGGCAAAGCCTGAACATGTGCATACCTTGAATGGATCCGGCCTTGCGATTGGACGTACAGTTGCCGCGATTCTCGAAAACTACCAGCAGGCTGATGGAAGTGTCATCATTCCAGAAGCACTGCGTCCATACATGGGCAATAGGGAAGTTATTGCTCCTGAATAAGTTTCATTAATAAGCGGTTTAAACTTTGATTAGTGTCTAGCTCCAACGCCCAGCTCCTCGAGTCGCTTGGCTAGCTGCGGCTCCTAACTCCTCGAGACGTTTCGGTCCTGCCAATGAAGTCAAAGAACGACTTCACTGGCAGGCCCTCCAACGCTTGTCGGAGTTGGGCAGTCGCCTCCGCTTTTCGAATTGTCCAGTGTCGCCTCCTAGAAACTCCGAAACTTCAACTCCGCCGGCAGAAGCAAAAAGCGCTTCTTTGTCGGAGTCTCCAGTTTCTGCGTTTCTGGGCAGTCGGCTATACATTTCGATTTCGGTCCGTCCAATGAAGTCAAAGAACGACTTCACTGGTCGGCCCTCCAGCGCTTGTCGGAGCTGACCAAGGCGTTTCCGCTTTTCTTTTGGGCAGGATTCATTCCTGCCCAAAAAAACTTTTAAAGAATTGTTGACTCGTTTTTGAATACGTGATATTATATTTCTTGTCTCGGAGGTATACCCAAGTCCGGCTGAAGGGATCGGTCTTGAAAACCGACAGGCGGGTAACACCGCGCGGGGGTTCGAATCCCTCTACCTCCTCCATTTAATTTTTCAATTAAAGCATTAACGCATAAAACAATTTGGAGATTGTGTAAGGAAACCCGTTACTATGTAGCGGGTTTTTTTATATATTATAACTGGACGTTGATAGTAGAGAAATAAACGGATAAACTTCACTAAAATTTGGAGCTTCCCTTATTTCCTTTTCATTTATTAAATTCAACTCATTGGATTTTGTCTTATATAGAACAGTTAACCGGAATATCTCCTCTTATTTTTGCTTTAAAAACTATACATAGCTAAAATATCATCACTTATGAATTCTCACACTTTCACGAGTATCTTTTTCTTACAAAATAAAAACCGCCAAATGGCGGTTTTACTTTTTCAATAATTGAGTTTGTTTGATATGTGCCGCGATTTTCTCCACAATTGGTTCAATGGATTCCGGATTGTTAAACAAATCGTAATCATTGATATTCAAGCGCAGGACAGGGCAAGCGTTAAAGTTATTGATCCAGTTCTCATAGCGGGCATGCATTTCTTCCCAATAACTGATCGGTGTCTGCTGTTCCATGGGACGTCCTCTTAGCTTGATGCGCTCAAGAATGTCGTCGATTGAACCTTCCAGATAGATCAGCAGGTCAGGATGCGGGAAATACGGAGTCATGACCATTGCGTCGAAAAGGCTCTTATATGTTTCGTAGTCCACCGGGGACATTGTGCCTTTTTCATAATGCATTTTTGCAAAAATGCCTGTATCTTCATAAATCGAACGATCCTGGATAAAACCGCCGCCGTATTCAAAAATTCTTTTTTGTTCCTTGAAACGCTCAGCCAGGAAGTAAATTTGCAGGTGGAAGCTCCATCGTTCAAAATCAGCATAAAACTTATCAAGGTAAGGATTTGTATCTACCTTTTCAAAGGATGTACGGAACCTTAGGGCATCCGCCAATGCATTCGTCATGGTAGATTTGCCGACTCCAACTGTACCGGCAATCGTGATGACGGCATTAGCCGGGATGTCATATTTTGTTCTTAAATTCATGGTTGTACGCTCCTTTTTCTTAATGATGCGGTTAGCTGGTCAATGATCAGCTGAAGATCTTCTTCATGCTTGACAAAATCCAGATCATCGCCGCTGAAACGGAGGACTGGGATTTCTGGATGGTCTTGCTCAAATTGAAGCATTGCTTGTTCATAATCAAGAGATAATTGCTCTAGATATAATGGACTGATGTTTTTTTCGACTTCGCGGCCGCGCATCTTGATGCGCTTCAGCAATGTATCGAGGCTTGCATTAAGATAAATGATGACATTAGGCTTAGGCATATCTTTTGTCAGGATTTGATAAATATCTAAGTATTTTTTGTATTCCTGCTCATTCAATGTGCGCTGGGCGAAAATGAGGTTTTTCATGATATGATAATCAGCTACGACAGGCTTGTCCTGGCTGAGGTAATGTTCATTAATATCTCCAAGCTGCTTATATCGATTGCAGAGGAAAAACATTTCTGTCTGGAAACTCCATTCTTCGATGTTATCGTAAAACTTCCCCAAAAATGGATTTTCATCGACAATTTCTTTTAAAAGTGCAAATTGGAATCGTTCGGAAATGGCTCTAGCCAGTGACGTTTTGCCGATCCCAATCGGTCCTTCAACCGTTATAAAAGGTGTTCCTTCCACAACATGTCCTCCCTCTCCGTTGTATCTGTATCTTTTTTTACATTTCTGTCAGTTAAATCGCGCAAAATTCATTTTATCACACCATTACATGGAATGGATATGCTATATTTAGAGGCAATTTTAGCAAAAAAAGAAGACAGCCGCATAAATACTGCGCCTGTCATATATTATCGGAATTTGTAAAAAATTTTTAACAGTCATTCGGGGCATAAAGTCTTATCTTTTCACTACGTTGAAATTTTCCTGGATGAGCAGCCAGTTTTGCGGAAAGGAAAGGCCGAGCTTCCAATAACTCATGCCTCTCAGGTTCAATTCCTTGATCAGGTCGAATTTTGCCTGAATGGAACGCGCATCCTCAAACCAGACTTCATGCTGTTTTCCGTCAGATGCTGTATATCGGAATGTCGGTGCCTGAGACTCTGTGTTGTATTGGATCGCGACGTTATTATCTGCTGCGATCTGGATGGCCTGCTGTGGACTGACGGCGCGGGCGATCGATCCCTGGACAAATGGCAGAGTCCAATCGTATCCATAAAGGTTCTGGCCCATCATGATTTTTGGTGAAGGCATTTCACTCGCGGCATACTCCAGCACCTCACGGACAGGGCCAATCGGGGATACTGCCTGGGCAGGTCCGCCGCTATAACCCCATTCATAGGTCATGATGACGACGAAATCGACTATTTCCCCATGTGTTTTGTAGTCGTGAGCAGTATACCAGGCACCAGTCTGGGCAGCGCTCGTTTTAGGAGCTAATGCAGTGGAAATGAACCAGCCCTCCTGTTTGAACCGATCCCGGGCTTTTCGCAGGAAAGTGTTATAGGCTTCACGGTCTGCTGGACGCAGGAATTCAAAATCAAAATGGATATCGCGGAAGCCATATTTTTTAGCGGTAGCAACGATATTGTTCAGGAATTTATCCTGAATGGCCATATCATTCAGTAAGATACGCCCAAGCTCATCACTGAACTGGTCATTTTCCTGGTTAGTTATGACCATCATCAATATATTATTGTTTGCCTTGGCGATGGCCGGGAAATTGTTCAATAGAGGCTCCTTCAAAGTACCGTCACGAAGGGCCTGGAAACTGAATGGAGCAAGATATGTCAAATAAGGGGCAGCTTCCCGTGCCGCCGTTTCCAGAGCAGGGGCAACTGTATTTCCGCGCGGTTCTACATACGCATTGAATTCGGCATTTGATTTTGGCTGTTGCGGTATATAAAGCCGGAAACCAACTGAGAGCGCCTGGTTCACCGAAATTGCATTGATCCGGGCAAGCTCCTGGGGTGTGGTTCCGAACCTTCGGGAAATGGACCACAAGCTGTCTCCTGGCTGGACAAAATAGAAACTTCCGACAATCGGAATGACCATCGCCTGGCCAACGACTAGATTATTTGGGTTAGGCAGTTCATTTGCCTCGGTTATATCCGCAACAGACGACCCGTATAATTGAGCAATCTGTGTCAACGTCTGTCCTTGCTGAACCACATGGATTTGCATCTTCTTCCCTCCCTGGCATTTTAGCGCTACCACCATTGTATGAAGGAAGAAAATGCAGTATGTTATAAATCAAGCTCCTTAGAAGGTCTTGTATCGGCTGACAGGACATTTTTCATCATGGTCAGCGCGTATTGGTTGTCCTTATCATCATTAGAGGCAATGAAGTCCTCTGGTATGATGAGATTGTATTCACGCATATACGCATCATTCGCGGTGAAAAGAACGCAAATGTTCCCGGCGATCCCCGAAAGGACAAGGGTATCAACCTTTAGCTGCTGCAGTAAAGTATGCAGTGCGGTTCCATAAAAAGCGGAGTGCTTCGGCTTGATCAGGAAATAGTCCTTGTTCTTTTCAGGAGCGATTTTTTTAATGATGTCCTCGCTCGTTTCATTCGAGCAATAATCCATGATTTTTTCAAAATCAGCCTGCCATAGATTATAATGGTCATTAATATAGATGACGGGCATGTCCCTTTCATTGAAAAATTTCTTTAAATTTATAATCGGATCGATGATGTTTTCTGTATTTTTGGCGAGGGCTTCCCCTGCATCAAAATTAAAGTCATTGATCATATCGATGATCAACAGGGCAGTCTTTGGCATGAATAATCCTCTCCTTCTCCTTTATATTTTTACCGGCAGGGGATTATTAAACCAGTTGGAAATATAAAACACCTTAATGGAGGAAAAGATGGAATATACTCCAGATGAAAGATATATGCTAGAAGCAATTGAAGAGGCAAAAAAAGCAGGGCAGATAGGCGAGGTGCCGATTGGGGCAGTCATTGTCCTGGACGGGGAGGTCATCGCCAGGGCACACAATCTCCGCGAAACAAAACAAAGCTCAATCGCCCATGCTGAAGTACTGGCGATTGACGAAGCCTGCAAGAAACTCGGCACTTGGCGGCTTGAAGATGCCGTTCTGTACGTTACACTGGAGCCTTGTCCAATGTGTGCAGGGGCAATCATGCTCTCCCGGGTAAAAAAAGTGGTCTATGGTGCAGCAGATCCAAAAGGCGGCTGTGCCGGCACCTTCATGAACATTCTCCAGGATGAGCGTTTCAATCATCAAAGTGAAGTTGTGTCAGGTGTGTTAAAAGAGGAGTGCGGAGCATTACTGTCCGATTTTTTCAGAAAGCTCCGTGAAGAGAAAAAACAGAAAAAGAAACAGGCAAAACAGGCGATGGAACAGCATACAGGAATTGACAGCTGATAAACATTGATTTTTATGGGCAGAGTTAGTATACTATGTATGTGTCCTTGAGACACAACTAAATATGGTTTCAATTTTGCCGTGCTAGTCGGGGAGGTAGCGGTGCCCTGTACCCGCAATCCGCTCTAGCGGGGATGAATCCCTTCCTGAGGCTGTTTTACTGTAGGGTCTGCCTTAAGTAAGTGGTGTTGACGCCCGGGTCCTGCGCAATGGGAATCCATGAACCATGTCAGGTCCGGAAGGAAGCAGCATTAAGTGGACGCTCCCATGTGCCGCAGGGTTGCCTGGGCCGAGCTAACTGCTTAAGTAACGCTTATGGTATTCAGTCGACGGAAGGTGCGCGGCAGTTAAATATGATTCATTCAACTCATCTCTTATACGGAGATGAGTTTTTTGTATTTCTCTTTTCTAAAGACTGTTTTCGAAAAGATTGTTGTTAAAATCCAAAAGCCGATTTTAACGTGCTATAAAGCCATTTTGCAGTTCGTATTTAAGTGTGCAAGCTCTTTTCTCATGATAAGCTTTAATTTTTATAAAGAAAACTAGGTCATTGAATCCCATTTTGTAGTCAAAAGCAATAAAGTTTGAGAAAAGAGCCTTTCTAAAAGTGTAAATGTCCCAAAAATTGCGTTATAATAGGAAGGATAATAAAACGAAGGGAGCGGTGTCATTGGCCTACCAAGCATTATATCGTGTCTGGCGTCCACAGCAGTTCATTGATGTGGTCGGACAGGAACATGTCACAACGACACTGCAAAACGCTCTGCTTCAACAAAAAATATCACATGCCTACCTTTTTTCCGGCCCGAGGGGGACTGGAAAAACGAGTGCTGCTAAAATTTTGGCAAAAGCGGTTAACTGTGAACAAGCTCCGACAACAGAGCCTTGCAATGAATGCGATGCCTGCCGGGGAATAACCGATGGATCGATTCCTGATGTGATTGAAATTGACGCTGCTTCGAATAACGGTGTCGAGGAAATCCGGGATATCCGTGACAAAGTAAAATATGCCCCTAACGTCGTGAAGTATAAAGTATATATCATCGATGAGGTGCATATGCTTTCCATCGGAGCGTTCAACGCCTTGCTAAAAACACTTGAAGAGCCTCCAAAGCATGTTATCTTTATCCTCGCTACAACTGAGCCCCATAAGATTCCACTCACAATCATTTCACGATGCCAGCGATTTGATTTCAAGAGAATCACGGCTCAGGCCATCGTTGGCAGGATGAAGCAAATTGTTGAGGAATCTGGAGTGGATTGCGATGACACAGCCTTGCAAATCATTGCCAGGGCAGCGGAAGGCGGAATGCGTGATGCCTTGAGTCTGCTGGATCAGGCAATTTCGTTCAGCCAGGACCGAGTGACGATTGAAGATGCGCTCACAGTAACAGGAACAGTATCACAGAACTTCCTCAACCAGCTGGCCAAAGCAATTTATGAAAAAAATGCAGCTGTTGGACTGGAAGCATTGGATGAGCTTCTTTTACAAGGAAAGGATCCGGCAAGATTCATAGAAGACATGATCTTCTTTTACCGCGACATGCTCCTTTACAAGGCAGCACCAGGATTAGAAGAAGCCATGGAACGTGTGATGCTGGATCATGATTTCCAGGAACTCGCCAATCAAATCGATTCCGCACAAATATATGAATTGATTGAAGTCTTGAACAAAGCCCAGCAAGAAATGCGCTGGACGAACCATCCGCGTATTTTCCTTGAAGTCGCGATCGTAAAACTGTGCCAGCTTGATGCTCAGGTGCAGACAAGCAATGTACAGGTTGAACCTTTATTGAAGAGGATCGAACAGCTTGAAGAAAAGCTGGCGAATTTTCAGCAAAACCCGGGTGTGGCAGCAAGTGAACCAGCTGCAGCCAAGAAAGCGCCGCGTCCAAACCGAAAAGGTTTCCAGGCTCCGGCCGGAAAAATCAATGAGGTACTGAAAAGTGCAACAAAACCTAATCTTCAAGCGATCAAGGGACGCTGGGGAGACTTGCTAGAAATGCTGGCTGCCAAGCAAATGCGTTCGCAGGCTGCGTTATTGAATGAAGCCGAACCGGTTGCTGCATCTGATGAGGCGGTCGTGATAAAATTCAAATATGAGATTCACTGCCAGATGGCAATGGAAAACACAAGGTTCACTGAAACTGTCAGCGGTGCGATGCTGGATTACACAGGTAAAAGATTGCAGGTCATCGGTGTGCCGGAAGAACAGTGGCTTAAAATAAGGGAAAACTTTATCAGCCAAAGAGGCGACGGATCAACGGAAGGGCAGGCTGCTGCCAGTGAAGACCCGCTGATTGCTGAAGCCAAGAAATTATTTGGCGATGAATTAATACAAATACAAGATTAATATAGGAGGACGTTAATATGATGCGTGGAATGGGTAATATGCAAAACATGATGAAGCAAATGCAAAAAATGCAAAAGAAAATGGAAGAAGCACAGGTTCAATTAGGTGAAGAGAAAATCGAAGGAACTGCAGGCGGCGGTATGGTAACAGTCATCGTAACTGGCCACAAAGAAATCGTCGATGTGCAAATCAAGCCGGAAGTCGTTGATCCAGACGATGTCGAAATGCTTCAGGACCTAGTGCTTGCTGCAACAAACGATGCACTGAAAAAAGCAGAAGAATTATCGAACAAAACAATGGGACAATTCACAAAAGGGATGAACCTTCCTGGGGGAATGTTCTAGGAGGAATAAATAAGAATGCATTATCCTGAACCAATATCAAAGCTGATCGACAGCTTTATGAAATTGCCAGGTATCGGCCCAAAAACAGCCGCGCGTCTGGCTTTTTTCGTCTTAAGTATGAAGGAAGAAACCGTATTGGATTTTGCGAAGGCCCTGGTGAATGCGAAGCGCAATTTGACATATTGCTCTGTCTGCGGTCATATCACTGACCAGGATCCATGTTATATTTGCGAGGACCAGCGCCGCGACCGCAGTGTTATATGCGTGGTCCAGGATCCAAAGGATGTCATTGCGATGGAAAAAATGAAGGAATACAACGGTCTGTACCATGTGCTTCATGGAGCGATTTCCCCAATGGATGGAATCGGTCCGGAAGATATCAATATACCAGATCTATTAAAAAGGCTTCAGGATGAAACTGTCCAGGAAGTCATCCTTGCTACGAACCCTAATATCGAAGGTGAAGCGACGGCGATGTACATCTCAAGACTCCTGAAACCGTCAGGAATCAAGATTACAAGGATTGCCCATGGTCTGCCTGTCGGAGGGGACCTTGAATACGCAGATGAAGTCACGCTATCAAAAGCACTCGAAGGCCGCCGGGAAGTTTAATTCTATATACAAGAAGCGCTCTACTGGAGGAAGGTCATGTTATTTCGCAAAAAGAAATGGCTAAGAAAAGAATTCGACCAAAAACTATTGGGACAGCTGAACAGCATGAAGACGAACTGGAATAATCAAAAGCTATTGGTTGAAAGAAGCTTCGATCCGTCAGAAGAGTTCATCACAGAAGCAAAGATTGCCGAAGCGAAGTACTTTTTTCTATTTAAAGAAGCAAAGCACAGGAAAATCACGATCAGGACAAAATAAATGCAATAAGGTCTTATTTCAGTAACTTGTACATAAAATTGTACAAGACATTGAAGTAAGGAGGATAAGTATGGATCCTATAGTTGTCATATCGGTCCTGGGCGGATTGATCCTGTTGCTGCTCATCATAGGCGCGCCGACAAAACCGCTTCGTCTCATCGGGCAGAGCGCAGTGAAAATCCTGATCGGAGCCCTCTTTCTATTTTTTCTCAACGCTTTCGGAACCAGCTTCGGAATCTACGTGCCAATCAACATTGCAACCGCAGCAGTCTCCGGATTGCTGGGAATCCCAGGTGTATTCGCCCTGGTTGCAATCCAGACTTGGATTATATAATGAACGAACGCCGCTTTTAGAAGAAGCGGCGTTTTAATTTTCTCATTGGTGTTAGGATCAGTAATTAAGAAGTCTTCGCGGAAATCACCATTAGAAACCAATCAATGGGAAAACAACTTTTTGTAAAAAATCTATTGACCAGGCAAGCAGATGTTGTTAATATATAAAAGTTGCTGTTGAACAGCCGTTAATAACTTATGAAAAAAGATGTTGACGAAATAGCGGCAGCATGGTATATTATTTAAGTCGCCTACGGGAGACATTGAAATTGCTCTTTGAAAACTAAACAAACAAGCGTCAACAAACAATAAATTATCATGCTTCTATTATAGAAGACATGAGCCA
>NZ_VEEP01000240.1 GCF_007678455.1 Cytobacillus oceanisediminis 2691
TGTAAAATTAAAACAAAGGAATGATTGTGGTTTGAGCAGAGAATAGAATGTTGGGGTAGAAAAGGGTGTTGAAAGTAATTGTTAGTGGAAAAAGAGGAGGAGTATTTATGATGTGAGAGTACAAATCCCTGAGAATGTGGGGGAAAAATTATAGGATGTGGAGGTGTGTTTTAGAGGGAAGGGGAAGGGTATAACGGATGAAGAGCGAGAGTGGGTTAAGGTTGTTGAGGACCTTAAAAAGGATTTGAGTTTTTTAGATGTGACAG
>NZ_VEEP01000241.1 GCF_007678455.1 Cytobacillus oceanisediminis 2691
AAGTGTAGTATGGTAACCAGGGTTGTCCACGGGATTTGGGATATAAGGAGGGTGAGGTGCGGAGGAATATGGATAGCGAGGAGAGTAATGATAATGTTGATGTAGTTCCGGACGAGCAACAAAGGGGGGGTTGTGTTGATGATTTAGAAGTTTAAAAGGGAATAAAGAGGTGATGTAGAGTTGGGTGGTGGTGGTATGTTTTATTTGAAAGTGCTTCGGTTGGTTAAGGTAATTCTCGCACTAATCAGGAGTGTTCTTGTATAAAT
>NZ_VEEP01000242.1 GCF_007678455.1 Cytobacillus oceanisediminis 2691
TGCAAACAGGCGATAATAATAAACTTATTATAAACCCTGATCACATAAACATTCAGCTAAATCCTCTCAATCTTCATCAATACCCATCATTCCCAAAAGTCAATACCCATCAAACCCTCCACCTCCACCCAAACCACCTCCACCAAATCGTTAAACACACTCTATTCCCACCTTCACTAAATCATTCTCCCCACCTCCTTACACCGATATCGATTTCGTTCCTCAACAACAAACTAACATCTCCACCCACAAATTCTCATCCATTC
>NZ_VEEP01000243.1 GCF_007678455.1 Cytobacillus oceanisediminis 2691
AATATTCTGATAAAGCATTTTCTTGCTTTTGGTCGTCCTCTTGCTCAAAGTTCCCAAATTCGAGTAAGAGGTATTTTTGTTTTTGGTCATCGCCTCTCATGAGTAGCTCTGGGTTTAGCATTAATGCTCCAGTTCTTCTTTTAATGATATTTCCTTCTTCTAAGATTTTAAGGGTTGTATTTACGGTTTTCGTGCTTGTATTTGTTCCTTCTGCTATTTCTCTAACAGTTGCTATCATTGTGTTATTACTTAGATGTACATTATC
>NZ_VEEP01000244.1 GCF_007678455.1 Cytobacillus oceanisediminis 2691
TCCCAAACAACCTATACCGGCCAACACGCGCTCCACCCACTAAAACACCAATCACCTTTTCATCCCTAAAATACTCCCTTCCCACTTCAACTCCTTTCCCAATCCTCCCCACCTCCCCACTTCACTCAAAACTACAACATCTTTTATAATGTCTAACTCTTCCCCCTATTTCTCCAAACCCCTCAAACACCGGTCTAACTTCCCCCTCCATATCTTCCCCTCTCTTTCCCCTCCTTCTTCCTGCAACCCCTATACATTCCACGCC
>NZ_VEEP01000245.1 GCF_007678455.1 Cytobacillus oceanisediminis 2691
TCAACCCAACATCCCCACTTACATACCCTCGACACCTCCATACTTCTACACCACCTACAACATCCTAAACAATCCCGTTATTCATCTTTCCCTATTTATCAAACCAATACTTCTCCATTCCATCATAACTACCCATTCATTCTACTAACCTCTTCAAACCCCTTCCTTCATTCTCCATATTTTCATATTTCAATCTTCACCCAATCTAATACCTGCAACCAATATCTCTCTCATAAGCTTCTACTCCCCCTGCTCCAATAGAATC
>NZ_VEEP01000246.1 GCF_007678455.1 Cytobacillus oceanisediminis 2691
GTTATCTCTACATTCATTTTCCTATGCCATGACAAGCTCTGTCTTCTTGATTTCACGCACATCAAGCAATCTTACATTCTCGTCAACCACATCCTTTTCCCCCACCCGCAAACCATTTCTTCACTTTCTTACCTCAATCACCCCTTTCCTCTACCCTTCTCTTCTACTCTTCACTCAGTATTTCTTTTTATTTCTTCCCTTTTCCCACTCAAACATCTTCATCCCATCCCATCAATCATATCAATCCTGAATCAGCTAGCCGAAT
>NZ_VEEP01000247.1 GCF_007678455.1 Cytobacillus oceanisediminis 2691
CCACTCATTCTCCTTTTCCACATCCAAGTCTTTCCTCTCCTACCATCATTCTCAAAATAAAATTCCCTCCTTTTTCCCCACCATCATCCAATAAAACTCCTTTACCCCCCACGCAAACAAAATCTAACCATCATACCCCCAAATACACTTCCAATCATAAACCCAAAACACACCATTAAAATCCCCTCCATTCCCCCCCATCCACCTCAACCATCTTTTATCCCACCCAATCTTCCTCTCATCTCCACCACCCCTCCTATCACAC
>NZ_VEEP01000248.1 GCF_007678455.1 Cytobacillus oceanisediminis 2691
CTGTCAGCTTGTAAATCTCCACAACATCCTTCATCACCTCCTCCGCAAACAACTCCCTCACCACTCTTTCACCAACCCCCTCCATCTTCATCGCATCACCCCAAACCAAATCCATCAACCCTTCCCTCATTTCCCCACCACATTTCCCATTCATCCACCCAAGCGCAACCTCACCCTCTATCCTCACAACCTCCCTTTCACATTCAGCGCAATCACTTCGCATATCGAACTCCACTTCCTCACCACTCCCCTCCTCAACAACAAC
>NZ_VEEP01000249.1 GCF_007678455.1 Cytobacillus oceanisediminis 2691
GAGGTGGATGTGTTGATTGTTGTGGATAGGAGCGGGAGGATGAAGGATAAGGTGGGGAGTGTAAAAGAAGGGTTGGTGGAGTTGAGTTTGAGTTTGAATGGGGGTTGAGGGGATAATGAGTTTTGGGTGTTTGTATTTGGGGGGAAAGGAAAGGATGTGGAAAAATTGGTGGATTGGAGAGGTAAGGTTGAATGGGTTAGGAGGATTTTTGGGAAGGTGACGAGTGGGGGAATTAGAGGGAGAGGAGGGGGGATTGGTGAAGGG
>NZ_VEEP01000024.1 GCF_007678455.1 Cytobacillus oceanisediminis 2691
GTCCTTTCCATTTACCTGAACTGGCCTCTGAAAGATGTAATCCAGCATGGCGCAATAGAGAATTACCATGCGCAAAACCACTGAGGTCACCCGATTCTCCAAGAATGCCTGCAAGTGCAATTTCACTAATTCCTTTGATGGCAAGCAACTTTTTTGCGAAAGGAATTTGTTTAAGTAGGGAAGTGACTTCCTGTTCAACTCGTTCAAGTTGCGCAGTGGCTAAATCAAACTCTTCAATTAGCTGTTCCAGGTGTAGTTTATAAGCATCGAGTGCTTGTCGAGTGCCGACTGAATGCACAGCTAATTCAATTAAGGCTTGTGCTTTTTTTATCCCAGGTTGTCTTTTCATTTGGGATTTCCAACCTTCAACGACATCGGGTGCTTTCATGGAGCGTAGTTCAAGTGGTGTAGGGAATAGGCGCAGAGTCGCCATAGCCCCTTTGCCTTTGACATCTTTGAATACCTGTCGAAGTTCTGGAAAAACAATATCGACCCAACGGTTAATTTGATTGATGGCACTAACAAGTCTCTTAACTGTCATATCACGGTTAGACATTAAAACTCTTAGTTTTTCAAAGACCTCTGAATTAGGGCGAATAAAGGAATAATAACCATTCTTGACCATATCAGCGATAACGAGAGCATCTTTTTTATCACTTTTCGATCGGCTATTATCACGGTTTTCTTTATTCTTTTTTACATGATGAGGGTTAACAGTTACTGCTTCAATGTCTTGATCATATAGCCATTTTGAAAGGTTAATCCAATAATGTCCTGTAGGTTCCATCCCTATGATAGTTGAAGAAAAGCCTCTTAAGGTTTTTAACTGGTTTATCCACTGTAGTAATTTAGCAAAACCTTCTTCATTATTTTCGAAGGTAAGTGGATCTCCCACTATTATTCCACGGAAATTCACAGCTCTGGCTACATGTAATTCTTGTGCAATATCCACACCAACTACAAGGTGGCTATCTGAAATTCTCTCTATCAGTTGATTTTGTTTGTCCTGCATTTTAAACTTCATAGTAAGGGTTCCTCCTTAGGGTTCTGAGTTAGAGTGGTGTCTATACTCATATCTTACTGAGGGACCTTATTTTATTCAAAGTTGAGAATTAGCTTTCTACAGGAATTCTATAGCAGCATGATAGGTTCAATAAGAATGAAGATACTATTATTAAAATCTTTATTATTAGGGAGGATCCGACTATAAAAAATTTTATTTTAATTTTAAAGCCTATTTGGATATCCCAAACAGGCTTTAATTTCGGCTAAAGTTACTCTATACGAAGAGCAACTATGTCACGGCAGTCGACAAAAAGAGTGGTACCTGGCTCTTTTTCTTCGTCTTTAAATGTTGCACAGCAAGTTCTATTATTAATTCTCAAGAAGATTACATCTTCTAATACTTTACCACCTGATAAAAATACATCTACTTCTGTTCCTCGCTCTAACCTGTTTAGTATATTACAAGCACATTTATCACATCTGCTGCGGCTTGAACTTGTCCTCTTTTGATGACCCTCATTAGAATCACAGTATTCACACATTATCATTATCCTCCTTTCATTTATTGAATTACTTGCAATATCAATATATGTGGAGAAAAAAATGGTGTATAAACAAGTTCCCTGATTCAAAGGCACATTTTATTCTGATAATGAAAACCAAGTTCAAATTATAGATAAACTCAAAGAAACAATTGGGGGTAAAATCTCCCCAAGGTGCAGTCGAAAATGATGAACCTTACTTTAAATACAAACGATGCAGGGAGTTGAAGAAGAACTCTTGAATAGTATCTCACTTTTTAGTCTCTGAAGAACTAATACAAAATAAAAGGTACTTCACTATAGTGAAAGCACCTGTACTATAATTTAATCCCAAATTCGTATCCGTGGAACCCCTGCAGTTCTTAAATAATCCAATAGCTGACCAGTGTGAATTGATTCGTGGTAGGCAATACGGAGGAGCATATCCCCCAAGTCTCTTATGTATCCTGAATCAGAGCGGTCTATCTTTATTTTTGTTAAATCTTCCTCAGAAAATGACTTGATTGTGTCGAAGAACTTATTACGATATGGTTTTGCAAACTCCATTTCCGCGCTTACTGTAGTGAAAGGCCTGTTTTCGAAAGGAGAAGTAAACTCTGGAAGGCTCCCTCTATTAATGATAGCTAGGTGATAATAATGTTCGCTTTCCAAAACATGCCTGATCATTTCTATGCAATTCATGGCTTCATCATCAGGCTTCCATTTTAGTTTTTCTTCAGGTATTGATGACCACACCTTAATACTTCTTCTTCTAACTTCATTAAAGTTTAAAATAATTAGGTCAATTGAATTCAAAAAGAACCCCTCCCTTGATAGTCATAAATAAATAATACACGAATATATGTTCTTGCGGGACTTTTTGTTGAAGTTTATTAGAAATTATCTTAATAACGAGTTTAATGGTATTTTTGGAGATAAGTAATAAGCTGTCATTCTTGGCGGTTTTTTTATTGAGAATTATTTATGTAAAAAATTGTTGCTGATTCCGAAAAATGGAACCTTGAAAAATTTCAAATCGTCTAATTATCAAAAACAAGGTTGTGAGCAAATATGATTGACCCGGTAAAGAATTTAAACCGAGAGGAAAAACTGAAATGGCTCATGAATACATTTGGCAATGATATTATCAGGATTGCCTTTACATATCTGAAACAAAAAGATTAGCAGAAGATGTGGCGCAAGATGTATTTATAAAATGTTATGAAAAGATGGATTCCTTTCGTAATGATTCATCTTATAAAACCTGGCTGATCCGAATTACGGTGAACAGGTGTAAGGATGTATTGAAGAGTTGGCATTATAAAAATTTATTTTTGACTGATTTTTTTAAACAAAATCATCAAACTGTTTCTGCAATTTATCATCATGAAGATGAATTAATATCACTTCATGTATTAAAACTCCCTATAAAACAGAGAGAAGTCATTATTCTATTTTATTATCAAGATCTATCCATCGAGGAAATCTCAGATCTGTTAGAGATTAACTCTAATACCGTTAAAACAAGACTGCATCGAGGACGTCATAAATTAAAAGAATCATTGGAAGGAGCGGGAGCAATTGATGGAAAATAAACTTGATAATTTAAAAGAAAAAATGGATAACACCATTTTGAAAGATGTGAATTTTGATGATAGGCATCATCAGCAAGTCTTGAACTCCATAAAAAAGACCAAAATTGAAAAACACGTATTTCAGCTGAAAAATAAATTTAACACTCTACTTAGTGTTTCGGTGGTTTCGGTCTTGTTTTTAGGTATTCTATATTTTGTTGGAATCCAGCTAAACTTATTAAATGGACCTAACATGAGACAGGCTGGGGAGCCAAAGGAGTCTCTAAATAAGCCTTCAAATGAGGATGCGACATCTATACAAAGAAATAAAGAAGCAATTAAAAAAATACTTGAGCTTGAGTTTACCGGTCCAGATGAGAAGTTAATGGGTCTAATGTGGAATCCTAAATATAAGACTGTTGTGAATGGTCAAGAAGAGAACAAAGAATTTGATCAATATTTAGAAGAGAAGTACGGTTCTTTCTTTACAGATGCGGGTCTCCATTCCTTCATAGCAGCATATGGCGGTACTCAATACCAGACATATGCTTACAACGCTGGTTATAAGTTAAGCTTTAAGGGAGTTACCACCGAGCAAAATCAGCATAACCCGAGACTTTATATCTTTGTTGCGAAAGTTGGTTATCAAAAGAGCGGCGAAGAAGAAAAAACTGTGGATGTAGAAGGTAAGGTTTTGATGTCAGAAGGAAAAATAGGAGAATTTAAGTATGGAAATGACGAAGGTTTGTCAGATAAATTGAGGGAATAAGAAATTTAATGATGACTTTATTAATTGTGCGTTGCTCTAGGAAAGATTAACGCACTTTGATGTTTCATTTCTTATTGCACAAACGATGCAGGAATGTTGAACAAGCAAAAGTGTTGGAATATTTATTCAGCGACTTCTAGGGAGGGGAAATTTTGAAAATAACTCAACAATGGAACCAAGAAGATAGTGAATACATTCGAAAGAATGTAATTGAACATAATCTTTCTAAGCTACCTGATGATGTAAAACATCCAGTTAAGAATATTAGCTTTATTCTTAGGGATGAAGGAGGAGAAATATTAGGTGGCATAAAGGAACAATTTTTTGGTATAACTTACATATTGATTTCCTGTGGGTTGATGAATCACTTAGGGGTAGCGGTTATGGGAAAGAGTTATTAAATCATATAGAAAAAATAGCGAGAGAAAACAGGTGCCAATTAATTCAACTTGATACGTTTAGCTTTCAAGCACCGGACTTCTATCAAAAAAATGGTTATGAGATAGTCGGTGTAATTGAAGGACATCCAAACAAAGAAAATCAGCAGTATTACCTAAAAAAGACATTAACTTATAGATGAATCATATATACACTCAGAGGGCAAGTGATCTTTATAGCATAAGAACAGGCAGCGTTGTTATTGAACAAACGAAGCAGTTATATGGAAGAAGGTATTCCAAATTTGTGTTTAAAGAAGCATCCAGTTAGCTGTCTAATCAGGAATAGTTTTGGAGGCAATTATGAATGAGCAGACTATTTAAACTTTGCATTTGCAATCTTGTATTGATAATTTTCTTAGTCAGTTGTTCCAATTCAACAAATGTGTCAGAGGATAAGGAAGACATAAATCTATATGCATCGTCGTTTGAGAAACTGCTAGATGATTATCCGCAATTGGAATCCACATATAACAGAATACCTACAAAACTTCATGATAAGATTGTTGCTCCATCGCTAGAAGAAATCCCTTTTAAAGTTGAGGAAGTAAAGTTAGATTACGATAATGACCCAACAGGAATGATTCCTGCAATAATGATTCTATACACTGGAGATAATAAAAGGGTTACAAGTACGGTTTGGTATCATGATGGTACTTCTATTCCAGGTAAAGAGTTATTGTTGGATCATGATATCAAGGCTTTTTACCTCAACAATATAGAGGAAATAGCTATTACTTGGAGAGATCCTGATAAGAATAGTAAGCTATTATACCGTGTAGGATTGTTAACGTTTGAAAAGGGTTCATTAACTAAAGCAAAAAATCAATTATCTAAAGATGATGCTGTATCTATCGCTAATAGTATGATTAATAATTACTATCGTTCTAGAAGCGAAACACAGAACGATTAACTCTTCTTTTTCATAAAATGATAATTGGTTGTTAGCAAAGTGGCGGTTTTTCATTAACGAATAATCCCTTTTTCTTCATATTAAAGTAACGATGCAGGTTAGTTCAACAAGAATTTAGAGAACAGTTAGGAATGAAGGATTACGAGTCAGTAGGAAGTTCAAAAATAATTGCAGATTAGGTGTGAGCAGGTGTAGATCCAGCAGTGAGAAGAACTGGCTTGGAGTTATCAGTTGGCAGCGGACTGAGTTTGATTAGTCAAATTAGGCCCGAATAGGGGAAGTGGCTTCTTAAGATTTAGATGCCTATATAAACATATTTTTGAAACTTCTGACGACTTTATTCGTAATAAATACTATAAAAGGGGGGATACATTGAAGTTAAAATGGTATATATTTTTCGTTTTACTAGTCCTGGTTTTAGAATTAGGTTTGCTTTTTGGGGTATCACATTATTTTGAAACAAATCTTGTAGATACAATGTTTTTAGGGTCAGTTGGATTTACCATTATAGCATTTTTATTTAGTTCTAAAGGAGACGCATTGTCAAAGAATTCACAGGTAGCAGTTTTCCATATGTTCTTAGGAAATTACAAGCCACAACATGAGAAAGCAACATTTACCATTAATCCCTTCTTAGTAGGATCTCTATTGTGCTTTATTGCATATTTTGTTCTTTATTATTTAGGAGTTATAAGTTAGAAATAATTAGTTTATAAAAAATATTGATACAAAAGTGTTTAGGCACATTCTTGCTTATTTTCGAACAGGGGGGAGCAGTTTAGCAAAAGAAGGGTCGGCGAAGGGGTGCGTTGATCCAAAAGGATTAACGGCCTTTTTTATTGATTTCCTTATTTAGCTAACATGCAGTTATGTTGAAGAAGGAAGTAAACGATTTAAGAATTTCTAAGGGGTAAGGTTATGAAAGTTGAGAGGAAATTTAAAAATGAAACAGAACAAGATAAACGAAGTCTATTGAGAGCCCAGAAAACATCATTATATTGGTTGCTAGGAATAATATATGTTTCTTTTTTAGGAGTGCAGCTTGGTCGGATCCAAGCTATAACTGATTTTAATTATTCATTACACGAGATGTTGTATATACCTGCAACTTTGTCTTCTTTTATTGTTCCAATAACGTTTTTAATATATATGTATTTTGTAATAAAATACTTACGAAAATGGGGAATCCAAAAGCCGAATATAAACCCTGTTATAAAAGCAGTGTTAGTAATAATCTCCTTATTAACAATATTTTCTTTATTAAATTTTCAATCTAAAGAAGTTTCTACTGGTGGAGTATTTAAGGTTGAACAGAAAATTCAAGAAGATACAAAATACTATTTGATATTAAACGATAAAAAAATTAGGGTGTCAAGGAATGAATTTTATTTAGTTGATTTAAATAAGGAATACTTAGGGACTTTTGTTTGGAATTCACAAACTAACAGAGGCAGACTTGAAACTATTGAGCCAATCTTGAAATGAAGTATGATTCAAGGTCAGGAAAGAACCTTATTCTCTCCAATGCGATGATCCAGGAAGGGATAAGCAACTTTTTTGTGAAAATCCTTATTAAACAAAACCAGCTAATAGTTTGTCAATATTTTTCATTAAAATTATAAAATTCATCGTGATATACTAAAAAAGGGTATACCAAATAACCTTCATATTCTTAGAATTGGAAGGTTTTTCGTAATTTAGTTAGA
>NZ_VEEP01000250.1 GCF_007678455.1 Cytobacillus oceanisediminis 2691
CCACCCAACCTCCCCCATTTTTCCAAACAACCGGCTAATCCTGCCTCTTCAAAAATTCCCATCACCCACAATCATATTTTCTGACACCGTCCCGCCCTTTGTATACCTCACCGCCCTTCCCTGCATCATGAACATCATCCCAACTCTCATCACCATCTCCCCAATCTTTACCTTCACCATCATCACCCAATTAACTGCACCCACAATCAACCCTGCCCCCATCCCGCATAAGACACCGATCACGGTCTTCTCCCAAAACCAGAC
>NZ_VEEP01000251.1 GCF_007678455.1 Cytobacillus oceanisediminis 2691
AATGGTGTTAAAATATTGATTGAGATTGAGGGTGAAGGTGATGAGAGTGATGGGAGGGGTGGTGTTGGTGTTGTGGGTGTATATGGTGGTGATTTGGATGAGGTATGATGGGGTGGGTGTTGATAAGAAAGATATTTTTTAGAGCAGGGTGGGGATGGACTGGACGCAGGCGAATATGGAGGAGGAGTTTGGGAGGATGGAATGAGAGGAAATGAGAGGTTTATTTAGGGAAAAGATTGGGTACGGAGTGTTGAAGATGGTGGG
>NZ_VEEP01000252.1 GCF_007678455.1 Cytobacillus oceanisediminis 2691
TGAATTATTATCTCACTTTGATCCCGTACTTCACCCCCCTCTACATTCCTTAACCATATCCTACACACCAATCTTCTACACTCCAATTAATCTAGCAGAACCCTCTCCCCTCCAATTCTCCATTCCACTCATTAAAATTTCACATAACATTCCCCTACTCCCTATTATACACCATATACATACCCACACAGCTCAACAATTCATCAACAAACCTCTCATCAAAACCACTCAATATTCATTGCAACATTTAATCATTCACCTCT
>NZ_VEEP01000253.1 GCF_007678455.1 Cytobacillus oceanisediminis 2691
AGGGAATAGACGTATAATGCGACGAACCAGCTGCAGACAGCCGCAACAGAACGTTATGAGTATGAGGAGAATGGGAATGTGATGTGGAAAAGAAAGAGTGAAGGGAAGAGTGGAGTAGAGGTAGAAGAAGAGGGAGGAGGTGAGGGTGGGGGAGTTGGAGGATGAAAGGTATGTGGGGTAGTGGTATGAGGGAGTGGAAGGGCGGATGTAAAGGGAAGAAATGTGTAGGAAGGATTTGGGATCGATGGAAAAAGGGGAG
>NZ_VEEP01000254.1 GCF_007678455.1 Cytobacillus oceanisediminis 2691
TCACCCCCAATCCCATAACCCATTTTTCCCCTTGAATCATTGCTCAGCAACCCCACTCGATCCATTTTTTCCCTCCTTCCCCCCCCACTAATCAAAACACTCTTACCCCAAACTTCCCCCCTTTCTCTTCTTCTCTCAACTCCTCCTTCAACAACTATAACCCTTCAACCACCTCCCCTTCCTTCATCAACCACCTCCCCACCATTTTATCCCATCACCAGTTCTCCTTGATTCCCCCATCTTCCGCTCCAACCTCATCCACC
>NZ_VEEP01000255.1 GCF_007678455.1 Cytobacillus oceanisediminis 2691
AAAATTGCAAAAAAGATACTCGAGATAAACATTCCCAGTCATTCAAACATAAACCATATCTTCCTTCAAACATAAATAATCCACCTCATAACCAAAATTTCAATCACCCAAAACTCCACTTTCCATTTATTCAATCTATCTACCTCTTCCCTTACATTATTTTCCTAAAATTATACCAAAATTCACACCTAAACTATATCCATCTCTCCATTTTCACCTTCCATCTCCACACTCAATTTCTTCCTTACCATCCAAATCCAAA
>NZ_VEEP01000256.1 GCF_007678455.1 Cytobacillus oceanisediminis 2691
CGAATGTCCTATGTAGATATCCGTAAGGACTTGAATCTATCCAGCCTATCAATCCACCACACACTCAAGCAATTAATACACCATGCTCTCGTACAAAACTTTTCCCTCCTAATCAATTCCCAAAAACTACCAAAACCTCTATCTCCCTTTTTTGACCTTCATTCTCAACCCTCTTCTCTCCTAAAACTACCAGAACCCCTCCCCAACAATCCAACTCTCACAAACTGTTATCACATGACACCCCCAATCACCCTCCACATCC
>NZ_VEEP01000257.1 GCF_007678455.1 Cytobacillus oceanisediminis 2691
TTGATGGGTGTCATTGAAGTATGAAGGTTTTGGAGAGGATATTTTTGTGGGAGTATTTGGTTGAGTTGGGGAAGTGTGTTGCGTGGTGGTTGGATTTGGAGTGATTGATGGGGTGGTTCGTGAGGGAGGTGGGGAAAAAATAATATTTTATTGATTGAGATGGTTGTGGTGGGGTTTCGCTGTGGGATATGGGAGAGTTTGTAGTTGGTTGGGAATGCATTCTTTCCGGTGTTGGCAATGTTGTTTGTTCGAGATTGGGAGG
>NZ_VEEP01000258.1 GCF_007678455.1 Cytobacillus oceanisediminis 2691
TGAAGTCTTGATGGATTTGATGTGGTTGATGATTAGGTTGGTGTTTTTGTTTGAGTTGCGGTTGAAAAGGTTGGGTTTGATGGATTGGATGATTGAGGTGAGTGAACGGGTTAGGATGTTGGGTGGGAAGGATGAAGAATTGGAAGGGGTGGGTGAAGGGAGAGTGGTGATGATTGTTTTTGGGGAAAGGAGAAATGTGAAGGGGGTGGGCGTAAATGAATGTAGGGTGGATGAGGTGGTGTTGTACTTTTTGTTGAAAGAA
>NZ_VEEP01000259.1 GCF_007678455.1 Cytobacillus oceanisediminis 2691
AAGTCGTTCTTTGACTTCGGCGGATGGACCGAAGCGACTCGAGAGGCTAGGAGCCGGAGCTGGACAATGATCATTCGTTTCTCTTGAATTCTTCTTACACATTATCTAGTTTTGAGGGAATAAAGATTTCATAAAAATTCTCTTGAAAAATGCATAAAAGACAGTATAATAAATATTGTTCTTTAAAAATGTCTGGTGGCGATGGCGAGAAGGTCACACCCGTTCCCATACCGAACACGGAAGTTAAGCTTCTCAGCGCCG
>NZ_VEEP01000025.1 GCF_007678455.1 Cytobacillus oceanisediminis 2691
CCGTGGTGTAGCGGTTAACATGCCTGCCTGTCACGCAGGAGATCGCCGGTTCGATCCCGGTCGGGACCGCCATTTTTCTAGATTACTAGAATCGCACAGCGAAACAGGGTTTCGTTTTTTTTGGGCTTTTTATTACCGGTCTGCCTTATTCAAAAGGGGAAATGGCCGGTTTTTTTGCCCGGACTGGATAAATCGTGTAAACTACATATAGAATCGTCATCCTTAGGAGGCATCCTAAGGTTTTTTTGTATTATAAAATTGATTGTTAGTTGGTGATAGATATATGGCGACTTATCAATTCATTTCCACGCAGCCCGAAGAGACAAAGGATTTTGCGAAGAGGCTGGCTGCTCTTTTGAAAGAGGGTGACGTGATTGCCCTTGAAGGTGATTTAGGTGCGGGAAAGACGACTTTTACCAAAGGGCTTGCTGAAGGGCTTGGTATTACCAGGAATGTGAATAGCCCTACTTTTACGATCATTAAGGAATATCAGGGACGGCTTCCTTTATATCATATGGATGTGTATCGC
Organism: Cytobacillus oceanisediminis 2691; assembly: GCF_007678455.1. Lineage (GTDB taxonomy): Bacteria > Bacillota > Bacilli > Bacillales > Cytobacillaceae > Mesobacillus > Mesobacillus oceanisediminis_A. The sequence continues at coordinate 530 of NZ_VEEP01000025.1, forward strand.
GTGGAAGATGCGTTTGAAGATCTTGGTTTTGAAGAATACTTTGAAGGTAATGGTGTAACAGTTGTGGAATGGGCACATTTAATTGAAGCACAGCTGCCGCAGGAACTATTGCTGCTTCAGTTGTACCTTGATGATAATGGTGCAAGAAGAATTGTCGCCGAGCCAAAGGGCGAGCGGTATCAAGAATTGTGTAAGGAGATTTTTTAAATGAAGGTATTATCGATAGATACGTCCAATTATGTTTTGGGTATTGGTCTGCTGGATGGCGAAACGGTTTTGGGCGAGTATATCTCCAACATTAAAAAAAATCACTCCGTTCGGGTGATGCCGGCGATCCAGACACTGATGGAGGAGTGCAATGTCAAACCGGGTGATTTATCGAAGATTGTTGTGGCTGAAGGACCTGGATCGTACACGGGTGTCCGAATCGGTGTGACGATTGCCAAGACGATGGCCTGGACACTGAAGACTCCATTATCAGGTGTCTCAAGCCTTCAGGTGGCTGCAGCATCAGCAGGACGTTATTTTGACGGCTATGTGTCTCCTTTTTTTGATGCGAGGAGAGGCCAGATTTATACCGGTTTATATAAATTCGAAAATCAAAGGTTGGAAATTGTGAAAGAAGACCAGCTTGTGATGTCAGCTGAATGGGTAAAGGCTTTGAATGATATGGATAGCAGGGTTTTGTTTACGAGCAATGATTTTGGTCTGCATGAGGAGCTCATTAAGCAGGAGCTTGGGGATAAGGCTGTTTTTGCAGAGATCACCGAGTTGAACCCAAGGCCTGCAGAACTTGCTTTGTTAGGAAGGGATAAAGAGGCTGTTGACCTTCATACCTTCGTCCCTAACTATATCCGCCTGGCTGAAGCAGAGGCAAATTGGCTGAAAGCGCAAGAGACTAAAAAATAAGTGGGAAGCGAATATGAATAAAACGATAACGTTCCGGAATATGACGGTTGATGATCTAGATGATGTGATGGAGGTTGAGGTCAATTCGTTTACTGTTCCATGGAGCAGGGAAGCTTTTTTCAATGAGTTGACGAAGAATCAGTTTGCTCAGTATCTAGTGGTGGAAGTGGATCAGAAGGTTGTGGGGTACTGTGGTGTGTGGATCATTGTGGATGAGGCACATATCACGAACATCGCTTTGCTGCCGGAATACAGGGGAATGAAGCTGGGCGAGGCACTGATGGCAAAGGTAATGGAGCTTGCACGCGAAATGGGAGCATTGAGGATGACGCTCGAAGTGAGGGTAAGCAATAATAGGGCCCAAAATCTCTATCGAAAGTTTGGATTCGAAGAAGGAGCCATCAGGAAGCAATATTATACAGACAATATGGAAGATGCTTTAGTAATGTGGGTGAATTTATAATGAAAAAAGACCAATTAATCATGGGAATAGAGACGAGCTGTGATGAGACTGCAGTCGCAATCGTTAAAAATGGACAGGAAATCCTCGCGAATGTCGTGGCCTCTCAGATCGAGAGCCATAAGCGGTTCGGCGGAGTGGTACCTGAGATCGCATCTAGGCACCATGTGGAACAGATTACGCTTGTGTTGGAGGAAGCGCTAGCTCAGGCTAATGTGGATGTTAAGGATTTGGATGCGATAGCCGTGACTGAAGGTCCTGGCCTCGTTGGTGCTTTATTGATTGGTGTCAACGCTGCGAAAGCCTTAGCGTTTGCAAATGGAATCCCTCTTGTTGGAGTCCATCATATCGCAGGTCATATATATGCTAACAGACTTGTTGCCGAGATGAAGTTTCCGCTGCTTTCGCTCGTTGTGTCTGGAGGACATACGGAACTTATTTATATGAAGGAGCATGGCCATTTCGAAGTGATTGGCGAGACAAGGGATGACGCCGCAGGCGAGGCTTATGATAAGGTAGCGCGTACTCTCAATCTTCCGTATCCTGGTGGTCCGCATATCGACAGGCTGGCTCATGAAGGACAAGCAACCATTGACCTGCCGAGGGCATGGCTGGAGGAAGGGTCTTATGATTTTAGCTTTAGCGGGCTGAAGTCGGCTGTGATCAATGTTGTGCATAACGCACAGCAGCGGGGAGAAGAAATTGCTCCTGAAGAGCTTGCGGCAAGCTTCCAGGAGAGTGTCATTGATGTACTCGTCACGAAGACCCAAAAGGCTGTAAAGGAATATGGTGTGAAACAAGTTTTGCTTGCCGGAGGAGTTGCAGCCAATAAAGGCCTGAGAGAAAAATTATCCACAGAATTTGCAGGTTCAGATGTGGAAATTGTCATTCCTCCGCTGTCTTTATGCACTGACAACGCAGCGATGATTGCCGCTGCAGGTAGTGTCATGTATGATAAAGGGCAAAGAGCAGCACTGACATTGAACGGAAACCCTGGTCTGGAGATAACTATCCACAACTAAAGTCGCAGTTAAAAAGTATTTTTGTCAGACTCTTCTGTGGATATGTAAACGAAAACAGTGTTAGATTGTGTATAATGTGGATAAGAAATGCTTGTTTTGTGGATAATGTGGAAAAGTCTCTGGATAACCTATAAATCAATCTTCATTATGTGAATAACTATGTGAACAAAAAGTCCCGGTTGCCAATCGGGACTTTTTTGTTGGATAAAAAGTAGAATTCTGGGTTTTTAAAATGGAAATAATATTTGTTTTTTTCCAGTTTGCGAATAAAAAGGCTGGTTTTGCGAATAAAAACAGCATTTTTGCGATTAAATACACCGTTTTTGCGCACAAACCAAATCATTAGTAAACAATCCACAACTTTCTGTGGATAACCATCATCAATAAGTTTTCACATACAAAAAAACCGGACACATTCATGCCCGGTTTTTCCAAACTTACGCCAATTCTGTCCACTCTTCCATCAGTTCGTCGAGTTTTTCCTTGGCGGTTTCAATTTTGGAATTGATTTCTCCTGCTTTTTCATGATCCTGGAATACTTCGGGGTCACAAAGCAATTCTTCATATTCTGCAACTTCTGTCTCGAGCTTATCGATCAACGCTTCGACCTCTTCCATACGCCGTTTGCGCTGGCGCTCGAGCTTCTTTGCCTCTTTATCCTGCTGATAGGAGGTCTTGTCCTGTTTGACTGATTCGGTGACTATGCCAGCTGCTATGGCCGCCTGTCTGGCCAGTTCCTCAAGTTCTTCCTGCTCTAACTTCTTCTCGACATAATAATCATAATCACCTAGATATTCTGTTGCCCCACTACGATCGAGCTCAAGGACCTTGGTAGCGATCCTGTTGATAAAGTAACGGTCGTGGGAGACGAACAGGATGGTGCCTGGATAATCGATCAAGGCGTTCTCAAGCACTTCCTTGCTGTCCAGGTCCAGATGGTTTGTCGGTTCATCCAAAATTAGGAAATTGGACTTTTGCAGCATCAGCTTGGCTAGTGCCAAGCGTGCTTTTTCACCGCCGCTCAGGGTGTAGACGATTTTTAACACATCATCGCCTGAAAAAAGGAAATTGCCCAATACGGTGCGGATTTCCTTTTCCGATTTCAGTGGATACTCGTCCCACAGTTCATTTAAAACTTTTTTATTCGAGCTCAGCTCTGCCTGTTCCTGATCGTAATAGCCGATTGAGACATTTGAGCCGTACTGAATATTGCCGGTAATCGAAGGCAGTTTTTCGACGATTGTTTTTAGTAAGGTCGATTTTCCGACGCCGTTTGGCCCAACAAGTGCAGTACTGTCGCCACGCGAAAGGTTAAAAGAGATATTTTCGGATACGGCTTCATTCTGATAGCCGACAGCAAGTGTATTTACCTTCAGGACGTCATTCCCGCTCTGGCGTTCGATCTGGAAGCTGAAGGAAGCTGACTTTTCATCTCCCATCGGCCTGTCCATCCGATCGATTTTCTCGAGTTGTTTCCGGCGGCTCTGGGCCCGTTTCGTTGTCGAGGCCCTGGCAAGATTCCTCTGGATAAAATCCTGGAGCTTGGAGATTTCATCCTGCTGCTTTTCATATAACTTCAGGTCGCGCTCGTAATTTGCTGCTTTTTGTTCTAAATATGAGCTGTAATTGCCCGGGAACTTCGTCAGCTGGTGACGGGAGATTTCGTATACCTGGTTCACAACCTTATCAAGGAAATAACGGTCGTGTGAAACAATCAGAATCGCACCGGCATAACCCTGTAGGTACTGTTCAAGCCAGGATAGCGTGTCGATGTCCAGATGGTTGGTCGGTTCGTCAAGAATCAAAATATCAGGACGTGTCAATAACAGCTTGGCGAGCGCAAGCCTTGTTTTCTGTCCTCCGCTTAAAGTGGAGATTTTTGTGGAATAATCAAAAGACTGGAAGTTCAGGCCGTGCAGGACCGAGCGGATGTCAGCTTCGTACTGATAGCCGCCTTTTTCCTTGAACTGGACCTGCAAAACGTCATAATCCTTCAATACTCTTTCATACTCGGACTCGTTCGACAGAATGTTAGGATCAGACATTTTTTCCTCAAGCCGGCGCAGGTCTTTTTCCATGCTGTGCAGATGATCAAAAACGGCCAGCATTTCATCCCAAATACTTTTCTCGGATTCCAGCCCGGTATTCTGGGCAAGATAGCCGATTGATGTTCCTTTCGGGCGGATGATCTCGCCGCCGTCATGGGATTCATAGCCGGCAATGATTTTCAGGAGGGTTGATTTCCCAGCCCCGTTCCGGCCGACAAGAGCAACACGATCATTGGTCTGTATTTCAAACTTGATATTCGATAAAATAAGATCAGCCGCAAAATATTTTGATAGCTGATTGACTTGTAATAGAATCATTATTTTTCACCTCTAATGCCTTAGGGATAGTGTAACCCAATCCTATTGGCTCGGCAATATGTGCGGCCTGCTACAGGCGGTAAGGCAGAAAAATTTCATCTTCTATATGTGAAGATAGAAACAAAGTTCACACACAAGTTTGTGAAAATAGTGTATTATTTGGTTGAAAGGAGCTTGAAGATGGCAGAATTTACGCATTTTAATGAAGAGGGAAGAGCGAAGATGGTCGATGTCAGTGAAAAACCTGAGACGGTCCGTACGGCAGTCGCCCATTCAAGCATTACCGTTAATGAAGATATATATGTAAGGATTACTGAAAATAAGATGAAAAAAGGCGATGTACTGGCAGTCGCACAGGTTGCTGGCATCATGGCAGCCAAGAAGACGTCCGAGATCATTCCTATGTGCCATCCGATTCCATTAACAGGAATTGACCTTTCGTTTGATTGGGAGCAAAATGGGAATGATTATATTTTAAATATCGCTGCAGCTGTTAAAACAAAAGGGAATACAGGGGTAGAAATGGAAGCGTTAACAGCAGCATCAGCATGCGCGCTGACTGTTTATGATATGTGCAAGGCCGTTGACAAAGGCATGGTGATCGGCAAAACCTATCTTGTGGAAAAAACTGGCGGGAAAAACGGCGATTTCAAGAGAGATGAGAAGTTAAAATAGAATACGAACAGGTGGAGGATGGAGAATGACGAATGATGCTATGAAGATTCCGCAGGCAACTGCAAAACGCTTGCCGCTGTATTACCGATTTTTATTGAACTTGCATTCTTCAGGCAAGCAGAGGGTATCGTCCGCGGAACTGAGTGAAGCGGTAAAAGTGGATTCGGCTACGATCAGAAGGGACTTTTCCTATTTCGGGGCTTTGGGTAAAAAGGGTTACGGCTACAATGTGAATTACCTGCTGACTTTTTTCCGAAAGACGCTCGACCAGGATGAACTCACGAAGGTTGCGCTGATCGGTGTCGGTAATTTAGGAACGGCGTTTTTGAATTATAATTTTTCCAAAAACAATAATACAAAAATTCAAATTGCCTTCGATGTCGACCTGGATAAGGTTGGGACGCAGATTGGCGATGTGCCTGTCTATCACATGGATGACCTCGATAAAGTTGTTGTCGAGGAAGGCATCCAGGTGGCGATCCTGACCGTGCCGTCAGCGGTAGCACAGCCGATCACGGACAGACTGGTACAGGCGAATGTGAAGGGGATCCTGAATTTTACGCCCGCGAGGCTGAATGTACCGTCTTCAATCAGGATCCATCATATTGATCTGGCAGTAGAATTGCAATCATTGATTTATTTCTTGAAGCATTATCCGACAGACAGTGATTCTGAAGAATAAAAAATGGCTCCTTCGATGAAGGAGCTCAGACTGTAGACAAACTCGATGGAAATCGAGCTTGCCTACAGTTTTTTTGGTTTGTGCTGGAATGGGGCTGTTGAT
>NZ_VEEP01000260.1 GCF_007678455.1 Cytobacillus oceanisediminis 2691
GATAAGGTAAAGTTGATGAAGAGAGTAAAAAGTGGAGGGGGTAGGAACATTGGATAGGTTGGTGGAGAGGGGTAGTGGTATAGTTGGGAAAAGGGTGGTGGGTTGTTGACAGTGGTTGATGGAAAGGATAATTAGAAAATTGTGAGGAAGATGTGGGGAGTAGAGAATATTGAGTGGCTGTGATGGAGTGGGGAGGGAAGGATGATGTTTGGATGTAAGTGGGGGGAGAAAAGGGTGAGAAAAATTGAGTTAAGGAAAAAG
>NZ_VEEP01000261.1 GCF_007678455.1 Cytobacillus oceanisediminis 2691
ACAATCATTCATCACCTTTTAAATTTCCTTTATCCCACCATCCTCCACACCAATCTACCCATTCCCAAGCAACTACCAGATCACATGGAATTCTATGCATATTCCGATCAAATCACACACGTCTTCATCAATATCATCTTTAATCCAATTCATGTCTTCACCCAGTATCCTCCTCACCCTAAAATTCAAATCAAGCCATACTTCCTCAATCATACACATATAAAAATCCACGTTTCCAATAATCGACCCCTCATTCCCCAC
>NZ_VEEP01000262.1 GCF_007678455.1 Cytobacillus oceanisediminis 2691
CTCCCGTCTCCCAAATCAAGGTCCACATCATCAAATACCACATCATCCATCCCAATAAACCAAACACTCCCACCCCCCTCAATACCACTTTCCCCTTCCTCCTTTCACCTATACCTCCTTTTTCACCCTCCTCTACATATTCATTTTCAATCCTCCCTATCTTCTTTTTCCTCATCACACTCATTCCCCCCACTCCTCCTTACATTTATTTTACCCCCTGTTTAAAACTCCCTATTTTTTTAACTTCTTTATCCATTTTAT
>NZ_VEEP01000263.1 GCF_007678455.1 Cytobacillus oceanisediminis 2691
AACTTTTCCGCACTCTCTTTTCTACCACAACCAACTCCAACCTTCTCCCTATTTTCAACATACACCTCCAATCTTTTTAAATCACCATTCTTCATTCCCATCACTTCACCTTTTATATTAATACCCTTTTCCACCTCTTTTTCCTCATCCATCTCAACAACGCACTCCAATCCTTCTTCACAGGCATATTTGTATACCTCTCTAACCTCTTCAAGCCATAATCCTCAGCCGATAAGCAAAATCACATCTCCTCCTGCGAA
>NZ_VEEP01000264.1 GCF_007678455.1 Cytobacillus oceanisediminis 2691
TCCTTTTTTCAACAACCTAACATTTTTCTCCCCTTCTACCACCCTCATATCTCGCACCCGCCTAATCAAATCCTGCCCATTCCCAATTAAATTCCTCTTTACAAGATAACACCAAAATTCTCTTCTAACCTCAAATTCTTCATTTACATTCATGCCCTTACTTATATCCATCCATCCATCACCTTTTTCACCTCTATACTTCAACTCACAAACCCCTCCATCTCCACTACCCGCGTTATTCCACTCATTCCACCTCTCTT
>NZ_VEEP01000265.1 GCF_007678455.1 Cytobacillus oceanisediminis 2691
AGGTTTGCTTTTTGGGGTATGACATCATTTTGAAAGAAATGTTGTAGATAGAATGTTTTTAGGGTGAGTTGGATTTAGGATTATAGGATTTTTATTTAGTTGTAAAGGAGAGGCATTGTGAAAGAATTGAGAGGTAGGAGTTTTGGATATGTTGTTAGGAAATTACAAGGGACAAGATGAGAAAGGAAGATTTAGGATTAATGGGTTGTTAGTAGGATGTGTATTGTGGTTTATTGCATATTTTGTTCTTTATTATTTAG
>NZ_VEEP01000266.1 GCF_007678455.1 Cytobacillus oceanisediminis 2691
CCTTGATGATTCTCTCAACCCCTCTTACAAAATCCCCCCCACCCACCATACCATCCTTCCCCAAATCCCCCCAACAACCATCTCCCCCTCTTCCATTCATCTTTAATTTCATCTAACCCCTCCCCTTAAAACAATATCCACACTCATATCCGACGACCCCACCTCGGGCCATCGCCAGCACATGCGTCCCCAACGTATTATCTAAATCATCAACTACACCTAAATCAACAATCCTTTTACCTCCCCCTCCCCCTACTTCT
>NZ_VEEP01000267.1 GCF_007678455.1 Cytobacillus oceanisediminis 2691
TTGTAAGTTGAGCCGTTGGCTTAGGAAGAAATGGATGAATTGTAGGATACCTTGAGTGTGTGTTTGAGTTTTGAATTGGAGATTGTGGAAATAGTGGGGGTTGAATAGATGATAGTTTTGGATGAGGGGATTGTGAAGAAGAGTGAGTGTGGGTGTTGAGGTGTGATGAGGGTGAGGGTTGAGCTTGGTTGGAGGAGGGTGAGTAGGGCAGGGAGTATGAGGGATTGTAGGGTTAGCCATTAGTTGGTTGTGGATTGCGT
>NZ_VEEP01000268.1 GCF_007678455.1 Cytobacillus oceanisediminis 2691
TTTCCGCGCTTTTGCTGTTTCACCCTCCGTCACTTTGCCTACCTTCCCTAATTCCTTCTCCACCAATCGATCATACCCCTCCCCCAACCATACATCCACCCACACAAGCTTCCCATCAACCCCCAACCCAACCATCCCCCTCATCTTCTCCTCCTTCCCTTTCCCCATTTCCTCTCCGCACATCAACACATCCCACTCATAACTTTCTCTTTCTGACAACCACTCCTCCCTTCCGTCATCAACCCTTTTCAAAATATCAT
>NZ_VEEP01000269.1 GCF_007678455.1 Cytobacillus oceanisediminis 2691
GATGTTGAGGTGGGAAACATAGGAAAGATTGTCGGGCAGACGGTGGGGGAGGGGAGGGTGAAAATGGGGAAGATGGTGGTGGTGAAATGGATTGGGGAGGCTTAGGATGGGAATGGTATGGTGGAGGTTATTGAAGATGGTTAATATTTTGGCGCGGAGAGGGTGTGTAGGGGAATGAGGAGTCTGGAATTTAGGGAATTGCTCGTGGATTTCAATGAGTTCTGGAAGTAGTCTGTTGTATTTTGTATTGTGAATTTAT
>NZ_VEEP01000026.1 GCF_007678455.1 Cytobacillus oceanisediminis 2691
TAGAGAAATGACCTTTTAGGTTAAGTTAGAAAGGGCGCACGGTGGATGCCTTGGCACTAGGAGCCGATGAAGGACGGGACTAACACCGATATGCTTCGGGGAGCTGTAAGTAAGCTTTGATCCGGAGATTTCCGAATGGGGAAACCCACTGTTCGTAATGGAACAGTATCTTTACCTGAATACATAGGGTATTGAAGGCAGACCCGGGGAACTGAAACATCTAAGTACCCGGAGGAAGAGAAAGCAAACGCGATTCCCTGAGTAGCGGCGAGCGAAACGGGACATAGCCCAAACCAAGAGGCTTGCCTCTTGGGGTTGTAGGACACTCTACATGGAGTTACAAAGGAACGGGGTAGATGAAGTGGTCTGGAAAGGCCCGTCAGAGAAGGTAAAAACCCTGTAGTTGAAACTTCGTTCCCTCCTGAGTGGATCCTGAGTACGGCGGGACACGAGAAATCCCGTCGGAAGCTGGGAGGACCATCTCCCAAGGCTAAATACTCCCTAGTGACCGATAGTGAACCAGTACCGTGAGGGAAAGGTGAAAAGCACCCCGGAAGGGGAGTGAAAGAGATCCTGAAACCGTGTGCCTACAAGTAGTCAGAGCCCGTTCATGGGTGATGGCGTGCCTTTTGTAGAATGAACCGGCGAGTTACGATTACATGCAAGGTTAAGTTGAGAAGACGGAGCCGCAGCGAAAGCGAGTCTGAATAGGGCGAATGAGTATGTGGTCGTAGACCCGAAACCAGGTGATCTACCCATGTCCAGGGTGAAGGTTGGGTAACACCAACTGGAGGCCCGAACCCACGCACGTTGAAAAGTGCGGGGATGAGGTGTGGGTAGCGGAGAAATTCCAATCGAACTTGGAGATAGCTGGTTCTCTCCGAAATAGCTTTAGGGCTAGCCTCACGTTGTAAGAGTCTTGGAGGTAGAGCACTGTTTGGACTAGGGGCCCTCATCGGGTTACCGAATTCAGACAAACTCCGAATGCCAAAGACTTATCCGTGGGAGTCAGACTGCGAGTGATAAGATCCGTAGTCAAAAGGGAAACAGCCCAGACCACCAGCTAAGGTCCCAAAGTATACGTTAAGTGGAAAAGGATGTGGAGTTGCTTAGACAACCAGGATGTTGGCTTAGAAGCAGCCACCATTTAAAGAGTGCGTAATAGCTCACTGGTCGAGTGACTCTGCGCCGAAAATGTACCGGGGCTAAACGTATCACCGAAGCTGTGGATTGACATCTTAGATGTCAGTGGTAGGAGAGCGTTCTAAGGGCGTTGAAGTCAGACCGTAAGGACTGGTGGAGCGCTTAGAAGTGAGAATGCCGGTATGAGTAGCGAAAGATGGGTGAGAATCCCATCCACCGAATGCCTAAGGTTTCCTGAGGAAGGCTCGTCCTCTCAGGGTTAGTCGGGACCTAAGCCGAGGCCGAAAGGCGTAGGCGATGGACAACAGGTTGATATTCCTGTACCACCTCTTTATCGTTTGAGCGACGGGGGGACGCAGGAGGATAGGGTAAGCGCGCTGTTGGATATGCGCGTCTAAGCAGTTAGGCTGCAAGTGAGGCAAATCCCGCTTGCGTGAAGGCTGAGCTGTGACAGCGAGGGAAATATAGTACCGAAGTTCCTGATTCCACACTGCCAAGAAAAGCCTCTAGCGAGATAAATGGTGCCCGTACCGCAAACCGACACAGGTAGGCGAGGAGAGAATCCTAAGGTGAGCGAGAGAACTCTCGTTAAGGAACTCGGCAAAATGACCCCGTAACTTCGGGAGAAGGGGTGCTCATTTGGGTGAATAGCCCGGATGAGCCGCAGTGAATAGGCCCAGGCGACTGTTTAGCAAAAACACAGGTCTCTGCGAAGCCGCAAGGCGAAGTATAGGGGCTGACGCCTGCCCGGTGCTGGAAGGTTAAGAGGAGGGGTTAGCTCACGCGAAGCTCTGAATCGAAGCCCCAGTAAACGGCGGCCGTAACTATAACGGTCCTAAGGTAGCGAAATTCCTTGTCGGGTAAGTTCCGACCCGCACGAAAGGCGTAACGATCTGGGCACTGTCTCAACGAGAGACTCGGTGAAATTATAGTACCTGTGAAGATGCAGGTTACCCGCGACAGGACGGAAAGACCCCGTGGAGCTTTACTGTAGCCTGATATTGAATTTTGGTACAGCTTGTACAGGATAGGTAGGAGCCTGAGAAACCGGAGCGCCAGCTTCGGTGGAGGCGTCGGTGGGATACTACCCTGGCTGTATTGAAATTCTAACCCGCGCCCCTGATCGGGGCGGGAGACAGTGTCAGGTGGGCAGTTTGACTGGGGCGGTCGCCTCCTAAAGAGTAACGGAGGCGCCCAAAGGTTCCCTCAGAATGGTTGGAAATCATTCGCAGAGTGTAAAGGCACAAGGGAGCTTGACTGCGAGACCTACAAGTCGAGCAGGGACGAAAGTCGGGCTTAGTGATCCGGTGGTTCCGCATGGAAGGGCCATCGCTCAACGGATAAAAGCTACCCCGGGGATAACAGGCTTATCTCCCCCAAGAGTCCACATCGACGGGGAGGTTTGGCACCTCGATGTCGGCTCATCGCATCCTGGGGCTGTAGTCGGTCCCAAGGGTTGGGCTGTTCGCCCATTAAAGCGGTACGCGAGCTGGGTTCAGAACGTCGTGAGACAGTTCGGTCCCTATCCGTCGTGGGCGCAGGAAATTTGAGAGGAGCTGTCCTTAGTACGAGAGGACCGGGATGGACGCACCGCTGGTGTACCAGTTGTCTTGCCAAAGGCATCGCTGGGTAGCTATGTGCGGACGGGATAAGTGCTGAAAGCATCTAAGCATGAAGCCCCCCTCAAGATGAGATTTCCCATAGCGCAAGCTAGTAAGAACCCTGAAAGATGATCAGGTTGATAGGTCAGAGGTGGAAGCGCGGTGACGTGTGGAGCTGACTGATACTAATCGTTCGAGGACTTAACCAAAT
>NZ_VEEP01000270.1 GCF_007678455.1 Cytobacillus oceanisediminis 2691
GTGGGATAGAGATGATATGGAGGGATATGGTTTTGTTGGAGCAGTGTTGGGATGAGCGGAGGGAATGAATGAGGGGTGGAGGGGTGAGTTGGAATGGAGACAAAAAGAATGGGGGTGGGAGTGAAGTTAGGAAGAAGGTGGAGGATTTCAGAAGGGAGGTTTTGGGGGGGGAGGTGATGGTGATGATTGATTTTGGGGAGAGTGTTTTTCGGGGGGAAAAAATGGTTTTTGAGATTGATTGGATCAAGTGGTTAAAATT
>NZ_VEEP01000271.1 GCF_007678455.1 Cytobacillus oceanisediminis 2691
GGGGGGGGGGGTTTAGCTTGGAGATGCGAGGGTTTGGGGGATGGAGTTGAAAGAGGTGGAGGGAGTGGATGGAAAGATTTTTGGGAAAGAAAAGGGGTTTTATGTGGAGGTGGTTGAGGATAAGTATCAGTATGGAGATATGATGGGTTTTGGGGTGGTGAATGAAAAGGGGGAGTATTATCTGGGTGTGGAAAGGGGTTTGGAGTGTGAAGAGTTGAAAAAATGGGGAGAAGATGAGTGGAGGAAAAAGAGAGTGTAT
>NZ_VEEP01000272.1 GCF_007678455.1 Cytobacillus oceanisediminis 2691
TTTCATTCTCATAATCAAATTTATCCGCCTCTCCCCGCAATCCACCTACCGCACGTCCCTTACCCCTATTCAACATCCTCATCTCCATCTACCTTTTATCAATATTCCCTCCCATTTCCCCCCCAACACCCTCAATTTCCCCCACAACCATTCCCTTTCCACCTCCCCCCATTCACCCATTCCACCCCATCAACCCAATCATATCTACATTCATGCTGATCATCCCTCTTTTTCCACCCATCCCCCCCCCCCCAACAC
>NZ_VEEP01000273.1 GCF_007678455.1 Cytobacillus oceanisediminis 2691
ATGGTTGATATGGACTTGGGGTTATAGAGGAGGAAAAGAAAAATAGGATTTTGGTGGGGAAAAAGAAGAGGGGGGTTGTTGTGGGCGTTGGGGAAGGGTTGAATGTAGTGGGTAGTGATGGGATGGGGATGATTGAGGTAAGAAAGGAGTACGTTGAAGTGATGGAGAAGGAAATGGTGATTGTGAGTAAGGATGAAGTGAGAATGAAGAACGTTGAAGGGGAAGTAGTTTGAGGCGGTGGTTAGAGTGGAGAACTTG
>NZ_VEEP01000274.1 GCF_007678455.1 Cytobacillus oceanisediminis 2691
GGTGAAAGGAATGATAATGAAAATTGGAATGAGAGTGGAAATAATTTGGAAGAGTGTGCTGGCGTGTTGTTGAGGGGGGTGATAATTGATATTGTTTTTTGGGTGAGGGTAGTTGGAGAGAATGAAAGGGAAAAGCTGGAATAGAAGGAGTGTAAGAAGGAGGATGAAAGCAATGGAAAAGTTGATTAGGTGAAGAATTTGCGTGGGGATTGGTGGGTGAGGGTTAAATAGGAGGATATTGTTTTGAGAGGGGGTAAG
>NZ_VEEP01000275.1 GCF_007678455.1 Cytobacillus oceanisediminis 2691
TTCCGCTCCACTCCCCCAGAAACTATCCCCCCATTCGCACAACCATTCCACGAGATCCAAAAAACTTCTTCAAATCATCCACCACCACCTCACCTATTACCACCCCAACCCTAACCTCAAAAACCACCTTCACGAAACCAGCCCCCTTCTTCCCCATCAATTCCTCCCTCTATCACAACTCATCCCCCATTTCCCCAACCAAATCCACCCTCACCCTCACAACCACTCCAACCACCAACACTTCATTCTCCACTCTCT
>NZ_VEEP01000276.1 GCF_007678455.1 Cytobacillus oceanisediminis 2691
CTTCCCTCACTAAGCTCAAAAAATTCCTCAGAATACACCCTCCAACCATTAAACAAACATATCCCCACCCTCTTCAACACCAATTCCCACAAACCCACATCCCCATCCACACCATCCAACACCTACTCATCCCCACCATTTTCCATAAACCAATCCATCTTCAAACCATACTTCATCTAAACAAATACATCTAAAAACCAAACACCTCCCTCTTTCCTTTTTCCTCACCACTCTCCAGCTACCTCTCCTTCAATTTT
>NZ_VEEP01000277.1 GCF_007678455.1 Cytobacillus oceanisediminis 2691
TGCAGTGTTATTAAAAGGGGAGTATTTATTTTTGAAAAATGGTTAGGCGGTGTTGTTGATGGAGTTGGTGGAGTTGAAGGAGAATTTTTTGGGAAGTTGAGGTGGGGATGTTTTTTGGTAGAAAGTGTGGGCTGGTGGGGAGGTCGGTGTGAGGTCTGTGAAGGAGGAGTGGAAGGTGGATGGTGGGGGGAGGAGGGATGTCAATGAGGGGATGGATTGGGGGAGGGAGTGTGGTGGGTGTATAGAGTAGATGGTGA
>NZ_VEEP01000278.1 GCF_007678455.1 Cytobacillus oceanisediminis 2691
GCCCTCCAGCATCCCTCGATCCTTCTCTTCACATGTTATCATTTCCATTCCTTCATAATGTCCATCACTTTCTTCCACCATCATTCCCACTACCCAACCCCTCCCCATATCTAACCCAAACACTTTATTATTAACTTCCAAATTCCTCCACCCTCTAACTTAAACTATCATATCATGCTTTATCCCTTAAAACCCTTTAATTATTAAACAAAAATCCCTCACAACCATATTTTTTTCACATATAATTACTTTTATTA
>NZ_VEEP01000279.1 GCF_007678455.1 Cytobacillus oceanisediminis 2691
TTGCATTTTTCATATAATCCTTTCCTTCAACCAGCTCTATCTCCTCTTCTTTTTCAATCATCTCCCTTATTTTATAAACATCCCTAATCAACCCACACATGATCCCCATTCCCGCTATCTCTTTCATATTCTCCCTCATCCATCCAATTCAAAACTCAACCTTCTTCCTTTCCACTTTTTTCATGATGCTCTCCCCTGATTTAATTCTTCAATTCCAATCTTCCATTCCATTCTAATCATCAATCTCCATGAATTCT
>NZ_VEEP01000027.1 GCF_007678455.1 Cytobacillus oceanisediminis 2691
GATGGCACTGGTTTCGGTGATGTGCCCGGATAGACTGGCTCCCAATATTCATGGGTATTGGTACCCACCTGGATCAGTTTGGTCTCTCCAGCTTTCACCCACGATGGTACTACCCCTCCGAATAAATCTTCTGCCATATGCCCCGTCGGATCCCACTGGTTGACCGGGTTGTTCATGACGTAGGAATAGCGGTTCAGTGTCTGAGTCTGACTGACATCACCTGGATAGGTGTCTTCGCTCATGAATCGTGCCTTGCCCGGGTTGTACCAGCGGGCGTTCATGTCGACCAGGCCAGATTTCCCATCGTAGCGCATGCCGGTGTAGCTATGGTAGTTGTATGGCGTCGTTGTTCCGGTGAAGATGCTGCCGAACGCGTCGTAGCGGTAACGCTCGATGATGTCGCCGTGTCGGTCGGTCACCTCGGACACTGCGCGTGTGCCGTCATATTGGTAGTAAAGCATGCCGCCGGTTGTTTTCAGCGCCGGGTCGTGTGCCGGGTTGGACAATCCATGCATGCCGAACATCTTGCGTGAGACGATCTGGTTGTCCGGTCCGTTGTAGTACTCTGCATAAGGAGATCCGGTCGCGCTGTATTCCTTATGGAGGACATTGGACAGGCCTTCGTACAGGTACGTTGTTTCCTTATGGTACACATGATCCTGGCCATTCTCCCCGTATTTCTTGTACAGGCCAAGCTTCTTGCCTTGTCCCGGGTTGTTGAATGGGCCGTTTCCGGATTTAGCGTTGTCATTGCAGTTGGCTTTGCCTTTGGCCTTGCCCTTACTATTCTCGTTGCCTTTCCCTTTTTCCTGCCCTTTTTTCAGGCCGTCAAAATCCTTCCAGGACATTTCTTCCCGGTAGATGCGGCGTCCCATTCCGTCATAGGAGTAGCCGACATAGCTTTCATCCTCGAACTCGGCGAGGGTCAGCTGGTCCCTGTTGTTGTAGCTGTACTGGACCTTGCCTTCGCTGTTTGTTTTGGAGATGACATTGCCGTTGTCGTCATACTCATAACGCTCTTTTCCGGCTTTCTGCAGCTGGCTACCATTACATATATTGTAATTTTCGTAACGATTTTTAAACGAATAGCGAGTATTATACGACCGTCTCTAGGAAAAATACAACCCAAAATTTATAAGCCAAAGTAGTATCAGAAACACTCTTTTACGTTACCCATTGTTATCGCTACAAGCTTTGTCATTCTCGTTAGTTTGTTAGCTATTCCAAGTCATAACTACCTCTCCTATGTAAAATGTCATCTCGCCTAACTATCGTACTTCTCTTACTATCCAAGAATTAAAACAATACTCCATGATGGTACTACCTTCATGAGCTTTCGATTTTCAATTAAATCATATTCTTTTTCTCCAACTTAAATATCAGCTGACTTTTGATATAAGGCAAAGTAAAAAAACCTTGAAAGGCATTTAGCCAATCAAGGTTAATAAATCTGTATTATTCTTGCTTTTCTAACATACGAGAGACAGCTGCTTAAGTAAACGATATAAAAGCATCATTTTTATAATAATAATAAAATGCATCAAATAAGTCTAATTCAGAGCACTCTATAAGTTGCTGCTGTGCATTATCAACAATATCTTGAACATCGGCTATAGATAACACATACTTAAAATCATTATCTAAAGCAAATTTAGGAACTTCTTCATCATCCTCTAAATCATCTAAATTATATAAATAGCACTTAGAGCTTAGAGACCATTCTTCATTACTAGATAAAAATAGCGAATCATCCCAATTGAAGTCCATCGCATTCAACAATACGTTTCTCAATTCTATTAATTTTTCCATAATTAATTCCTCCAATTAATTATCGTCCACCACCCCAATTTTCCATTCCACCACGTCCCCCTGGATGGAGAATTTGTTGTATTGGACCTTTTGCTTGATGTTGGTTCCTTGGTACTAATTGTAACACACCTTCGCGGTCTGCATGATGATGCCAAGTTACCTCTTTTGTAGGTGCATTACGTGAAAATTTCCCTCTGCTACCTGCTTGTACACCTTTATTAATTCCTGGGTATAATCCTTCCATTTGTTGTGCAAATTTTGAATCCTTCTGGAACGCATTATATAGTTGCTCATTAGCATTTTGAAAGTGTCTTGGCGAACTTACATTAGGGTACATATCTTTTGGTAAATTCACTTCATACGCAACAGAGTATATCCCTTTATCAGAAGACCACTTACTAGAATTACCCGTACCCTTAGCAACTAAATCATCACTTGGATTCTTCGCAAAGGTCTGCAAATCCATTCTTAAAAGTGGAGCTTCCTTCGTCGCTGTATCGACTGCTTTCAGGCTCTTGGTGGTACTTGTCACGGCTTTGCTGATGTTTACCCCTGAATTGATTTTCCCGGAAACACTTAACGGGTTGAGGATGGAAACGGCGTAATACGTTCCCCTTCCCAGGGTTTCATGCCCTGTCATCGCTCCCAGGGATGCGAAGGCTTCTTCCAACCCATGAGTGGTGTCGTACCGTTTTTCTCCGATAAAGCCATTTCTCATCTGGTTGATGCCGGCTTTCATGTTGTAATAGCCGTCCACGATCATATAGGATCCTGCTAAGGCACCCGCTACGGTAGGTGCTGTGAAGATCGCTAATGCCGCACCACCGACTGCTTCTGCTGCTCCTCCTACTACCTGTAGAGCACCTAATCCAATATCCCACCAGTTCTTCTCTGGTTTCGGGGTTTTTGGCGTTTCAGGCTGCGTCACTTTGACTAGCTTCGCCAATTCCTTCTGCAGGAATCGATCATAGGCCTGCGGCAACGAAACATCTACCGAGACAAGCTTTGCATCCGCCGGGAACCCGACCATCGCCCTGATCTTCTCCTGGTTGCCTTTTGCGATTTCCTCTGCGGAGATGAAGACATCCCACTGATAAGTTTCTGTTTCTGAGAAGGACTGCTCCCTTGGGTCATG
>NZ_VEEP01000280.1 GCF_007678455.1 Cytobacillus oceanisediminis 2691
AGAAGGCAATGATAAAAAGAGGATTGAATAAGATGGAAATTTATAGTGCTAAGAAAAGGGCTGGGGTTGGGGTTGGAGTGTATTTGTGAAAAGTGATAAAGTATGGAAGTTGTAGTGGGATTTGAGATTTTTGTAATAGAAGTAAGAGTATTAGGGTTGGATTATATGAGGGAAGTAGAAAAATTTGGGAACAGAAATTTACTGGTGGAACTGTGCGGGAGTATGTAAGGTTTACGATTGGGGGAACCAGGTTAACA
>NZ_VEEP01000281.1 GCF_007678455.1 Cytobacillus oceanisediminis 2691
TTGAAATAGTTTGTATTTGTTGAGGGGTGATGGTGTTTACCCTGATGATGGTTTGGACAGAATGGATAGGTGGATGGGTGTGGGGGGAGGAAGGATGGATGTTAAAGGTATTTTGGAGAATTTTAAATTGGTTGGGAAGATTGGGGGTGATTTTTTGTATATGATAGTTTTGAGAGATAGGATTGAAAAATGGTCTTCTGGCTTCGAAAATTGTGGAGGGAGGGGTAAAATGTTCTTTCGGTAGGAAGGCGGGAAGT
>NZ_VEEP01000282.1 GCF_007678455.1 Cytobacillus oceanisediminis 2691
ATGAGAAGCTTAGAGAGGAGGGAGTAGGGATTGTGTATATCTGTGAGAGGATGGAAGAAATATTGGGGATGTGTGAGAGGATTAGGGTGTTGGGTGATGGGGAGTGAGTGGGAAGAAAGCAGATTAAAGAAAGAAATTTTGAAGAAATGGTGAAAATGATGGTTGGGCGGGAAGTTGGGGAAGGGTTTGGTGGAAGAAGGGGGAAAGCTGGTGAAGAGAGAATGAGAATGGAGAATTTTAGGGGAGAGAAGGGTTTT
>NZ_VEEP01000283.1 GCF_007678455.1 Cytobacillus oceanisediminis 2691
AGGGTAAAAGTGATTTGGTTGTTTTTGGGAGCGTTTGGAAGGATCCGGCGATTTGCTTGGAAATTTTGATAAGTATTTGAAAGGTGGAGGGAAATTTGGAATAAGTAATTGTGAAAGTAGAGAGAATTTGGTTTTTGATTGGGTGAAGTATGGATGCTGATTTGGAGCTGTGGGTTTTTAGGGGGGAGGTGAGATGGGTGAATGTTAGGAGGATGAAGTAAATAAGAAAGATGTATTGAGGAGGGGAATTGGGTATT
>NZ_VEEP01000284.1 GCF_007678455.1 Cytobacillus oceanisediminis 2691
GAGTTTGTGATTTTTGTTGAATAATTGTGTTGATAGGTATTTTTCAAGATATTTTTTATATGTTGAGAGGATGTTTGAAAATAAAAAAGGTGGGATAGAGAGGGAGGTGTTATTGGATGATTTGGTGGATATGGTTGAGTGTTAGAAGAGGTGGTTCAGCATTGGGATTTTGGTTTATTGGTTTGTCAAGTTTGGGTTGTTGATGATGGAGCGTGGGAGGAGTTTGATAGTGTTTGTGGTTGAATGGTTTTTGGTTT
>NZ_VEEP01000285.1 GCF_007678455.1 Cytobacillus oceanisediminis 2691
CCAATGCACAAATTTTATCTCCATCCTTAACTGACTAAATCTCAACTTCCTCACCATCGTCGGCAAATCTTTTTACCACCCCCATCACTTCATCTCTCCCGCACACCACTCCCTCATCTTTTTCAAAAAATTCCATGGTCATGATATTCTCTTCCTGCTATTTCTTCACTACCTCTTCACTCTTCACAAAATACACCCCTCAAAACCACCCATCCCCCATCCTTTCATCAAACTTCAATGTATGATTGGTCAGGCGG
>NZ_VEEP01000286.1 GCF_007678455.1 Cytobacillus oceanisediminis 2691
GGAAGTATACAATAGGAAGTATGTTGTTGTATGGTATGAGGTTGGGAGGATATTAAGGATTAAGGGCGTGTTGTCTGGGGTACAAATGTAATTGTATTTTCAGAAGAAGAAGAATTATATAGAATGGTTCGTTGATTGTGAAATAGTATTATTTTACAGTTGAAGGATGAAGTTTAAGGGGAGGTGGGATTGTAGTAGAGATGGTAAGGTTCTTGATGTATGTTGGTTTAGGTGCAGCTGGCTTGAGCTTCATGATT
>NZ_VEEP01000287.1 GCF_007678455.1 Cytobacillus oceanisediminis 2691
CCCACTCAAATCTCATTCCCACACCATCCTCAAACCCACCATTTTCAACCCCTTTACCCA
Organism: Cytobacillus oceanisediminis 2691; assembly: GCF_007678455.1. GTDB lineage: Bacteria > Bacillota > Bacilli > Bacillales > Cytobacillaceae > Mesobacillus > Mesobacillus oceanisediminis_A. The sequence continues at coordinate 61 of NZ_VEEP01000287.1, forward strand.
CTCAAACCAAAAATCACCCTAAAAACCATCACAACCCTCATCAACCACCCTTTTTCACACTTCCCCCATCAAATAGACCAAATATTCCCCCCACACCTTTTCCAAAAATATAACCTCCTCAACCCCACCCATCCCTTAACAATCATCCACCTCCCTTCACCTTCTGACAAAATCAAACACCCGACAACAACATTTC
>NZ_VEEP01000288.1 GCF_007678455.1 Cytobacillus oceanisediminis 2691
AGCCATTCCAAAAAATTATCCCTCAACCTTTTTTGCGCATCCTCATCTCCCCCATCGCAACCCCTTTGCCACCAATACCACTTTTATTCTTAAATAATCTCTCTTCCACACTCAACTCACTTCTTCTTCCTTATCCATCACCCATTATCATCCCACCCACAACATTCACCTTGATACCCCACTCTTTAAAACCATCCAATATCTCCCTCTTAACCGTTCGTATCCTCCTACCCACATTTCTTCTCAATTTCATCAA
>NZ_VEEP01000289.1 GCF_007678455.1 Cytobacillus oceanisediminis 2691
GGGGGAATGGTGGGGTAGGATTAGGTTTTCTGGCGGTGTGATTTCAGGGAAGAGGGGGATATTTTGAAATGTAGGGGAAATGCGTTTTCTTGTAATGAGGTGTGGCTTGATTGGGGTAATATTTTGGGGGTTAAAAAGAATTTGTCGTGATGTTAGGGGAAAGATCGATGTAAGTAAATTGAAGATGGTCGTTTTTGGTGGTCGATTCGGTGGGATTAGCGGGAAGATTTCAGCTTTATTGATGGAAAAGGTGACA
>NZ_VEEP01000028.1 GCF_007678455.1 Cytobacillus oceanisediminis 2691
ATAAACTGGATATAAAGTAAAAGAGGCGACTCTCAGGTCGAATTTATTCAACCTTTTGAGTCAGCCTCTTTATTTTTATTGATTTATTATTGTCCTCCAGAACCTCCGCCGGATGCACTGGAACCTCCGCCGCCGCCTGAATCGCCGCCGCCCTGATTGCCGCCTTCTGGCTTCTGGGTCGGTAATTCTTCAGCTGCTTTAACAATCAATGCCTGCAGTTTTGCTTTAAACAGCGGGCTTTCAAAGGTTTCATTCATTACTTTCTGTAAATGTTCCCGATACTCCTTGCTTTTGAGAACATTGGTCAACTCTTTTTCTAATTCAGGATCCTTCATGACCTCAATCATCATGCCCTTATATTCAGGATCCTTCATTAAGTCCTTCAGCAGTTTCTCGTTTTCCTTCTTCATGCTTTTTGCGACACTCTCAGCAAACTTTGGATCTTCAAATGACTTTTTCCAGAAATCCATGCCTTTGTCAGATGTCAGCGTTTTCTCGATTGTATCGGTTACGACCGGCTGGTCCATTATCAACTTTTCCTTCATGCCGTCGTCACCCATAACTTCCTGAATCGCCTTTTTGCCATCATCAGTCTTCAGGATGTCGACAACCATCTTCTTTGTTTCTTCATAATCAACCTGTCCCCCGCCTGACTCGGTTGGAGCACATCCGGCAGCCAAAAATAAAAAGGATGCGGGGAGTACAATTCTTATCCATTTCTTCATATTTTAATCCCCTTTCACATAGACGGCCCTAAGTTTAGGATGAGTAATAAGACAAATTGTTATACACAAATAACGACAGCTAGATTTTTCAAACCCGCATTGGTACAATCATATAGTGAAGTTTAATTTCGTTCTTGGGGGAAAAAATCGTGACTAGCCGTAATTGGGTACACTTGTTTCTCACCACGCTGGTTGTTGGAGCAGTATCGACCGCTGTGGTTGGCTTTATTGTCCGCTGGAGTGAATTCCAGCATCTGTTAAGTGATTTCAACATTCTTGAATTACTTTCAATTTTAGTATGGCTAATGGGCGTCGGTCTTATATTTAGCATTCTTAGCCAAATGGGGTTCTTTGCTTATTTGACGATCCACCGTTTCGGGCTTGGCATATTTAAGTCATTATGGAATTCCGTGCAGCTTCTCCTTATTGCTTTTGTGCTTTTCGATCTTGTATATCTTCGGTACAATGCCTTTGCTGAAAAAGGTGAAAGCATCCTGCCATATATAGGACTTGCCGCAATCGTCCTGGCTGCTGGCTTGATCGTTGCACTCCTTAAGGTAAAACAAACAAATAAAGAAGCCTTCATACCGGCAATGTTTTTCATGATTGTCGTGACAGTGATTGAATGGGTGCCTGTTCTGCGAGTGAATGAGCATAGCTGGGTATATCTCATGCTTTTCCCGTTATTGATCTGTAATGCATATCAACTGATGGTCCTTCACAAGCTTAACCAAAAGTCCATGGAGGAGCGGAAAGCCCTAGAAGCAAAAACTAAGACAGATAAAAAAACATCAAATAAAAAGGCACAAAAAAAACCGTCCAACGCGTAGTTGGGCGGTTATTTTACTTCTGCTGATTTAGAGTCACCATTAGCGATCATTTCAGAAACAGTGACCATCTTTAAATTTTTCGACTTGATATCTTTTAATACAAGCGGCAGAGCTTCTGCTGTTTGCTTGGCAGAATCAGAGGCATGCATCAAAAGGATGTCGCCTTTTTTTGCCTTTGAAGCATTTTCGGCAATGACCGTCGTTCCGGGATTGGTCCAGTCCTTCGTATCAAGACTCCAATGGACAACTGTGTACCCGAGCCGCTCAGCGATTTTCAGCGTGCGTTGATCAAAATGGCCGGTTGGAGCACGAAGCAATTCAATGTTCTTCACATTCAGCTTCTTGAACGCCTCCTGCGCCTTCATGATGTCTCTCCTGATTTTGTCTTCCTCCAGCTCAGTGTAATCTTTATAATCGTACCCAAGCATGCCGATTTCATATCCTTCTTTCACCATCCTGCTGACAAGATCAGGATGCCTTTCTGCCCAGGAGCCCGAGAGAAAGAAGGTAACCGCTCCGGCTTTTTGCTTCGCCAGGACATCCAGGATCGGTTCAGCTTTTTCGTCCCCCCAGCCAATATTAAAGGTAAGGGCTAAATCCTTTTCACCCTTATAGATCGCTTTCGGACCATCCTTGGCTGAAAAGGCGGGGATCTGGACCATATTATCCATGTAAAAGAACCAAGCTGTAAAAAAGGCTGCGACAATGATGACAAAAGCTGTTTTTATCGACCTGGCATTCATCACATAAAAGAAATTCATATTCTCACCACCTCGTCCGATGCACTCCTTGTCTAATTTTTATTCAGGATTTGAAAAGATATGATAATTAAAATGATGATTATAAAATTCAGGAAAAAAGATAACACTACAATCACTATGAGAAAATGAACAGGAGTGTATGTATGCTTGGTGTTCTGATCAATGAGAAGGAATTAAAAGAGCTGGAATACTTAATCAAAAGAGAGATGGATGAAATCCTGTTTGACCTGAAGGATGAACGCATAGATCATATCGTAAAGAGATCGATGAGAGAGAGATATCAAATTTTGTTCTCACTGTTTAAAAGAATCGCATCACCAAAAGAGTGCCTAAAGTATATGCCGGCGAAAAAGAACATATCCAGAGGATGAAAAAGTTTTTTGATATTTATTATTGACGTATGAAAAGTATCCTGATATATTAATAAACGTCGCTGCTGAGCAAGTCGCTAAACGATCAATCAGCGGTGAGAAAATAATAAAGAATGTGGTTGACATTAAGTCGGTCGCATGATATATTATGAAAGTCGCTTATGAGCGGCATGCTAACTAACTTGCTCTTTGAAAACTAAACAAACAAGCGTCAACAAACAATAAATTATCATGCTTCTATT
>NZ_VEEP01000290.1 GCF_007678455.1 Cytobacillus oceanisediminis 2691
AAGTTTGAATTGATAGGAAGGGAAGGGGTGCATGGGGTGGTTGATGAAAAAGGAAAGCATTTGAGGGGGAAGGGGATTAGGATGGGGGTGATGGATAGGGGAATGGATTAGGAGGATGGTGAGTTAAGAAGAAGTTTTGGGGGTGGGGATGAGCTGGTTGATGGGGATGATGATGGGATGGAAAGGAAGGGTATGGGATTGAAAAGGAGGGTTGATGGGAGGCATGTGGCGGGTGTCATCGCAGGAAAGGGGAGAA
>NZ_VEEP01000291.1 GCF_007678455.1 Cytobacillus oceanisediminis 2691
ATCTTCTTCATTCAATACATCCAACTTCCCACTAACTCTTTCACATCCATCCCCAATCATGATCTACTCCATTTTCCTCATTCCTTCACACTCCTCCTCCCATCCTTTCTCACTCAACTCTCTATCACTTCGTACACAATATACTTCTCCTCCCATTTCTTTTAATCTACCATATTCCTTTTCCATCTCTTCAACCTCTCTACCCCATACCAATCTCAACTCTCCTCCCTACAATACAACTACCCTCCACTTCCCT
>NZ_VEEP01000292.1 GCF_007678455.1 Cytobacillus oceanisediminis 2691
GTTTGATTCTGTTGTGGAAGCAAGATTTTGACTTTTGGGGGATGTGCATGTGGGAGGATGTTGGAGAGTGGTTCCTGGAGGATGGGGAAAATATGGTGTTGTGGAGGGTGGGAAATGTTTTGGATTTGATGAATGGTTGCCTGAAATTGAAGGTTTGTTTTTTGGTTTAATTGGTGAATGAGTTTAAGGATTCGTTGGGAAAGAGTGTGGGGGGTTAATTGGAGTGGTGTCAGATGGAGAAGGAGAGAGGGCATTT
>NZ_VEEP01000293.1 GCF_007678455.1 Cytobacillus oceanisediminis 2691
TTACTTTATTATCCTCCATCATAAAGTTCATATCCTCACCTTCCACTTCTATTCTTCCAATATCACCATCACTTCTAACCCCCACTTCCTTTACTCCAACATCCACTAACTACCTTTCTCATAATTCAATTTTACTTACCTTTTCTATTCATATTTTTTCTCCATACCCAATCCTCGATCATAGACAACCTGAAGACCGTTTATCCCGATTACATACCTTTAAAATTTTCACTAATTCACGAATTTCATCCTTAT
>NZ_VEEP01000294.1 GCF_007678455.1 Cytobacillus oceanisediminis 2691
AAAATTGAGATCGTTGTCAATAAAGGGGGTGAGGAGGATGGGGAAAAGAGGTTGGTTGATATGTGTGGAGAAGAGGTGGAGAAGAGGTTGGGTAGGAATGTATTGTGGATTTTGGATTTGAGGAAGTGGGTGGTTGGTGAGGTTGAAAAAGGAAGGAGGATGATTAACAGTTGATGTATAAGAGGGTATAAGGGGAATGAGGAGGTGATTGATTAGTGTTGAAGAAAAGGTGGGATGGTTTGTTTGAGAGGTTCG
>NZ_VEEP01000295.1 GCF_007678455.1 Cytobacillus oceanisediminis 2691
ATCATGAAACAGTGGAGTTCGTGAGGATGGAGGGTGAGTGGGGTGGGGAGATGGAGGTTTGTGAGGAATGGAAGGGGTAGAGGAAAGTAATGGATAGAAGAGAATATATTGTGAAGCGGAGAGGGGCAATGGTAGAGTTGAATAGAATGGAGCTCGATTTTGTTGGAGAGGAAAATGGGTAGAAAGGCGGTGGGGAAAGGAAAGAGAGAAATTAAAAGAAGGTGGTGTGGGATGAAAGCGGGAGTGACTATTTTA
>NZ_VEEP01000296.1 GCF_007678455.1 Cytobacillus oceanisediminis 2691
TGCGTTGATTGGGGATTCTTGTGGGGTAGAAGATTGAACTGGAAAATAGCTGGGTGAAGAAAGGGGCGGTAGGAAAAGTAGGTATGATGGATTTAAAGAGGAGAAGGAGAGTAGTTTGGTTGTGAATTTGATTGAGTGGGTAGGGAAGGAGGAAAATTATAGTTGTTTATGAGAGGTTAGGGGATTGGAGGTTGATGAGGGAAGAGACGTGTTAGGGATGGAAAGAGTTGAGAGTTGCAGTGAAGGAGAAGGGGA
>NZ_VEEP01000297.1 GCF_007678455.1 Cytobacillus oceanisediminis 2691
GAAATGATAGATGTTTGTAATTGTATCTGGTGGAGGTAGAGGCTTCTCGTGGGTTTGTTAGTTGGGTGGACTGGGAATGGGAAAGGTAAGTATGGTGAATGGGATGGATAAGTTGAGTGTGGTGCTGAGGATGATGCTGAGGTTGAAGGGAGAAGGTTATCTGGCTGGAGGTCTGAGCATGATGGAAGTTGTGATTTATGTAGTGGGAGTGGGGGTGGTAGTTGAGAATTTGAATCAGATTGAGAAGGTGGTTGG
>NZ_VEEP01000298.1 GCF_007678455.1 Cytobacillus oceanisediminis 2691
GGGTGGAGTATTGTTTGTGGTGATGGGCGTGAAGAGGAATTGGTTTGATTGGGTGGAATGGTTGGTGGGTGAATGGGAAAATGAAAAAGTAGGGAAAGAGGAGGAGAGTGGGTTGGTGGATAGGGAACTGGTGGTGGTGAGAGAGAGTGTTGGTAAAATAAATGAAGAAATGGAGAGGGATGTGTGTTGGGAAAGAGAAATGAAAATGGTCGTGAATGAAATTTGTGGCGGAAGGGAGGTTCAGACTGAAGAAAT
>NZ_VEEP01000299.1 GCF_007678455.1 Cytobacillus oceanisediminis 2691
CACCCCCTAAGAAACCCACCCTTTTCCCATACCCACCAACTCCTACATCCATCCCCCATCTTTAACCTCTCCAACCTTAACTCCCTCAACCTCTTCACTCCATCCTTTCATTCCCCCTTCAACATATCAAACTTCCCGCCCAGCCTCCTCAACCATTTCACCCACCATTACACAACATCCCTCTTTTCCACACACAACAACCACTTCTTTCTCACTTCGCACCTCATCAACTATTTCTTCTACTCCATCCACAA
>NZ_VEEP01000002.1:0-43440 GCF_007678455.1 Cytobacillus oceanisediminis 2691
CCTGAGCCAGGATCAAACTCTCCAAGAAAGAGTTATGAGTTAGCTCATAAGTTAAAACGTTGGCTCATGTCTTCTATTAATAGAAGCATGATAATTTATTGTTTGTTGACGCTTGTTTGTTTAGTTTTCAAAGAGCAAGTTAGTTAGCATGCCGCCCAGAAGCGACTTTACTAATATACCATCAGGCATTTTTCCTGTCAACACTTTCTTCTAAAAATGTTTTTCAGTGAAAAATACTTTTAAGTTGTAAACCGTCTGCCGCGAAAATGTTTTTGCTGTGTTCCGCAGCGACGGTTATTAATATACCAAGTATTTTTTGAATGGTCAATAGGTTTTTTCGTTTTTTCAGGATAACTTTTCAGCAACCTTATAATATCTGTGATAAATACCCTGTCCTTTCGTTTCTACGTTTACTACTTCAATGATTTTCTTATCAATCAAATACTCTACAAGGATTCCCAGGTCAACAGAATACGGTAAAAGTTCTGGATGGGACATCAGGTCACTGAATGCCCAATACTCTTCACCTTCCATCACTTCCACTAAATGATGGCTCCCTACTTTTGTCCTTTTGTGGATCAGGAATTCGCTTGCCAGGAACAAGAGCTCAAGCCTTTTTTCTATTGTTTCTTCACTGCAAATTAACTCTTCGTATAACTTATAGATTTCTGGCTCGATCTGCTTCACTTGATGCCAGACGGTCACTTCGGGATGAAAGCCATTCTCTATCACTGCAAGTCTTGCAAGATGATGCAATGAATGCACAACATAATTGTAGGCATCCAAATAGTTAAAGTTATCAAATAGCATCTTGCCATCTGAGTACCTTCTGATCAACTTGGCAAACTCAATTCCCATTTTTATTTTGCGTCCGAAAAACGGAAATTCTTTAAGTTCATGTTTTAAATCAGCGATTTTTTCATTTCGATCAAAAATTATCTTCCCATTGTAAAGCCAATCAAAAATCTTTTTATTGCTGCCAGTTAGGAGCCAATCATTGATCTGCTTTTCGGTTACAATATGCATGGCGGCTTTTTTATCCTGATAGGAATAATGTTTAACAAACACAGGTTCTTCATTTTCTTTCACTATAATAAGCAAAATGACATCAAATGTATCGGTCGCAGCGAGCGCTTTATGTCTCTTCTCCACCGCCACCACTCCTACGGTGTTAGGGTGGCTTGCACGTTCTTGATAAATCGAACGAAGGATATCCTCCATAATAAACTCCTCCATTTGTTTGTTAGCATATATGTTCGACAATTATATAAAATCTCCTGCATTTCATCTAGACAATTTTCGACATCGGTGTTTACTTTTTATGATTATCTTGCCGGAAATAGTATGATATAGTTAGATTTTAGGGAGGGAAACTTCAATGGGTAAATATTCAAGTAAAATAAATAAAATCCGCACCTTTGCGTTAAGTCTTATCTTCATTGGCTTCATCGTTATGTATGCGGGTATCTTCTTCCGCAGCTCATTTGTGGTCATGACAATTTTTATGATCCTTGGATTGCTGTTTATTATTGCCAGCACGGTTGTCTATTTTTGGATTGGACTGTTATCGACAAAGACAGTTCAGGTAGTTTGCCCTAATTGCGGGAAACAAACGAAAATGCTTGGCAGGGTGGATATTTGCATGTATTGCAACGAACCGTTAACTCTAGATGCCTCTCTGGAAGGCAAGGAGTTCGATGAACAATACAATCGAAAAAAATAAAAAGAGAACTCGGTTTTTTGCCGAGTTCTTTTTTTATCCCACAATGCTTACATATGAAGCAGCAGAATCATGTACGCAGACAAAAAAAGAAAACTGATAGCTTATGCCATCAGCCGTAAGTATTAATGGACTTCCTTTGCGGAACATTCCGGACAAGTTCCGTATATTTCCATTCTATGGTGCCCAACATTAAAACCTGTTACATGGGAAGCTAAATGCTCTACTTCGTCAAGGCCAGGGTAATGGAAGTCAACGATTTTCCCGCATTGATCACAGATGACGTGATAATGATGGGAAGTAACAAAGTCAAAACGACTGGAGGCATCCCCATATGTCAGTTCTTTGACCAATCCAACTTCACGGAATACTCTCAAATTGTTATAAACCGTCGCTACACTCATATTTGGAAATTTACCTTCAAGCGCTTTATAAATCTCGTCTGCTGTAGGGTGCGACATTGAGTTTATTAAATATTCGAGTATCGCATGACGTTGCGGAGTAATACGGACTCCTGTATCCTTCAAGGTATCCAGGGCTTCTTTTAAATGACTCTGTACCACCGCCATGCACCTCACTTTTTCAGATTATAATTCTTATTTTATAATGTTTATAATTAGTGTACTAATTTTATTCCTCTTTTGTCAATATTGCTACACCACAAACATTTACAACTCTCAACCTTGATGCAAGGTTTGTTCTTTTGCTCCCAGGTGCATATTCACATATCTTGCGGCGACAAACAGGAAGTCGGATAGTCGGTTTAAATAGGACAGGACAAGCGGGTTAACCTCATCTCCCAGCTCAACAGCCTGGCGTTCCGCTCTTCTGGCAACCGTCCTTGCTACATGAAGCGCGGCACCTGCCTGGTGTCCCCCAGGAAGAATGAAGTTCGTCAACTGCGGAAGCGCTGCATCCCAATCATCGATTTTCTTCTCTAGTTCTTCTATATCCTTTGCTTCAAGTACCCATTTTACTTCTTTGCCAGGAGGAGTGGCCAGTTCAGCACCGACATGGAACAAAACTGTCTGGATCTTATGGAAGATTGCCTGCATTTCTTCTTTATCGTTAAAAAACTCTCCATTCAGGTAACTGAGTGCCAGGCCTATCATTGAATTTGTCTCATCACATGTCCCGTAAGCTTCAACACGCATATCATTTTTTGCTACCCTTGTTCCATAAATAAGAGAGGTTGTTCCTTTGTCCCCTGTCTTAGTATAGATTTTCATTAATCAGTACCCCCTGTCCATGTCGATTACATTGATAAACTCTGTGGCTTTATTAAGATATGTATGAAGATTTTGTTTGAAAATTTCAAAGGACCTTGGCAAATAATTTTTGGTCAAGCTTGAAATATGAGGAGTTACGGTTACATTGTCCATTGTCCAGAATGGATGACTTTCCTTCAAAGGTTCTTCATAGAAAACATCCAGATAAGCATGCGCGATCTTATTTTCCTGAAGTGCGGCCAATAACACCTCATCTTGGACCAAGTCACCACGGCCAATATTGATAAACACAGCTGTGTCTTTCATTAAGACAAAATCGTTCAAGTCGAGGAAATGCTTCGTTTCTTGCGTACTTGGCAATACCGAAACAATGAAATCCGCTTTAGGCAAAGCTTCCCTGAAGTTTTCCATCGTATAGTTTTCGTCTGTCCAGTCGGCTTGGCGGCCGCTCCGATTCACACCAATCGTTTGCATATTAAAAGCTTTTGCCAAACGGGCCACTTCTCCCCCAATCGCCCCTATACCTAGAATGAGCAATGTCTTGCCGTACAATTCTCCCATTGGCAATTTACGTTCCCAAGTTTTGCTTTGTTCATTTGACCATAACGACTTCATTTGTTTAACATGCTGCAGCATCATGCCGACGGTAAACTCAGCCATCGGAATTTTATGGATCCCCCGCACATTTGTAACAAGGATTCCGCGTTTTTTACACGCTTCAAATGGCATTTTATCCAGACCGGCAGACATGACCATAATCCATTTGAGCTTGTCTGCTTTGCCAATCAGCTCTTCCGTCAAATCTTCACCATAGGTAAGGAATATCTCTGCATCCAAAAATAAATCTTCCTTGATTCCTTTATGGAATTCGAAGCTCACCTGAGGGAATTCCTTTTTCACCTCTTCCTGCAATCGTTCAGCCGGAAGAATCGAGGAGTAAATATTCATTTTCACCCAACCCTTCGTTCTAGTTTCGTACTATTAATTGTATTAATTTTCACTTAATTAAACAACTTCCAAGCCTGAAAAATGAAAAGCCGGCGCTACATTTCGAAGAATGGGAATTCGAACCTGTTTTCCCCATAAAAAAGGCGGGCTATTTAAGCCCGCTAAAGTGTTTGAGGAGGTATGCCCTAATACAATGATATTCAGTTACAGCTGAAATGAATGGACAGTAGCCTGTATTGATAAAAATAGGCGGAAAAATTATCCCTTTAGATGATATTTTTTTGCGATAGCTTCACGATAGAAATCAAGCGATGGCTCGTCATTGAGGTTTGACAGCATTCCCTGGATTACCGGGATTCGGGGTGCATCTCTTTCGATCTCACTCTCGAGGACATCCAGTGTGATTAGCAAGTCATCTCTATTTTGAAGATCAGCAACTGCTTCTTTCATTTTAGTGATGACCTTTTTAATGTCCTTGCTATCTGTCAGGAAGTATGCCTTGGTCTTTGTTATCAACTCATCGATTTTTTCTTTTGTTGCCAGTGGCTCCTCTCCCTGCAGTCCATCAACCAATGAATCCACTCTTCTTAGAATGTATCCCACTAATTCATCAATCTTGAATCCTTCAGGATTGAATAGAAGCAACTTTATATAAGAATTAAAAAATCCCTCGAGCATTAGCGCCATATCCCATAAATGCGCTTCAGCACTTTTACCGTAGATTGCCCGCAGGCTGCCTTGATAAAACATTTGTGCTTCGTAATACTTGCGGATCATCAATTCCTTTACCTCTTCATTCAAGGGAATTGCCTGTTCTCTGGATTGCATGATGATGAATTCCTTATGCTCGAGCATGGTATTGAATAATGCTGTCAACTGCAAAGCAAACTTTTCCCTGGGCGGCAGATTATCATTTTCAAACCCTTCAAGTTTCTTCTGGATATAATCAAAATAATATTCAAGAATTGCGATCAATAAAGCTTCTTTGGATTTGAAATAAAGATAAAAAGCGCCCTTGGAAATTCCGCTTTCCGTGACGATCTCCTGGATTGAGGTAGAAGCGAACCCTTTCGTCGCATAAAGCTTAATCGCTGCTTCGATGATTGCTTTTTCTTTTTCCTTCATCTTTATTGCCTCCCCAATATAAACATCGATTGACTGACTGGTCATGGTAATAATTATACACCCTATTATAACTTATAACCGGCATCAAAACAGCAATAAAGACAGCCGTTTCTGGCTGTCTCCATGTTTACAGGTTTTCTTTAATGAATTCAAGCGCCTCTTCCACATGGCCCTTTACTTTAACTTTTCTCCACTCTTTGGCAAGATTGCCGTCCTTATCAATGATGAATGTAGACCTTTCGATGCCCATGTATTCTTTGCCAAAGTTTTTCTTCAGCTGCCAGACGCCATAATCCTCAGCTGCTTTATGGTCTTCATCCGCAAGAAGAAGGAAAGGCAATCCATGCTTTTCAATGAATTTTTCATGCCGGTTAATCGGATCTGGGCTCACCCCAAGAATGACAGCATTTAACCCCTCGAAGCTTTCATGATGATCCCGGAAATCACATGCTTCTGTTGTGCAGCCGGGTGTCATATCTTTCGGGTAAAAATAAAGCACCACATTCTTCCCTTCAAAATCGGAAAGTTTTACAGTTTCTCCATTGCTTGCCGGCAGCTCAAACGCCGGTGCTTTTTCACCTATAGCCAGTGCCATTATGTATCCCTCCAAAATTTGATCTATTAACATTAGCCTATCTAATTTCGGGTTGGAATACAAATCAAAGGAACACTTCAGGACCGTTTTTGATCAAACATGGCCCTTGTTACAAACGCTGCAGGAATCGTATAACCAATCAGCGCCTCCAAAACAGCGATCGCCCTCCCGACCCCGACTGGAGCAATATCCCCATATCCTACAGAAAACAGAGTAATGGCACTGAAGTACATACTCGTTGACATCCTCTCATACGACGAAGTGCTTGGCCGCATGCTCTCATCGGATAGTACCCAGATTCCTTTCAAATCAAGCAAATAATACAATAATCCAAAGCCAGCCATCACCGTCCCATAAATCAGCGCAAGTGTGACAAAGTTTTCGAACGAGACCTGCTTGCCTTTAATTTTATGAGGAATGAATAATGTCCGCAAACTCAAAAATATAGCTAAAACAATCAAAAAAATTGAAATGTAAAATTGCATTTTCAAGCCTCATTTCATGCCTCTCTCCCTTCACTATACGCTGGCGAAAATAGGAGTATGACAGCAAGTACACTCTGATGAGATCCATGCTTCTGACTATTTTCGGCATTTCAAGTCAGGACCTGTCTGAAATAATAAAAAAGACCGCAGCAAGGTTAATGCTGCAGTACTGTCTTTAAGGAATGAGACCCTTATGGAGCTGCTTTGGACTTTATAAGGGTATCTTTCTCCTGGAATGGTACCCTTATGGAGCTGTTTTGGGCTTCATAAGGGTATCTTTCTTCTGTAATAGTACCCTTATGGAGCTGTTTTGGGATTCATAAGGGTATCTTTCTCCTATAATAGTACCCTTATGGAGCTGGTTTGGACTTTATAAGGGTATCTTTCTCCTGTAATAGTACCCTTATGGAGCTGGTTTGGACTTTATAAGGGTATCTTTCTCCTGTAATAGTACCCTTATGGAGCTGGTTAGGGCTTCATAAGGGCATCTTTCTCCTGGAATGGTACCCTTATGGAGCTGATTTGTGCCTCATAAGGGGATCTTTCTCCCGTAATAGTACCCTTATGGAGCTGATTTGGACTTCATAAGGGCACCTTTCTCCTGGAATGGTACCCTTATGGAGCTGCTTCGGACTTCATAAGGGTATCTTTCTCCTGGAATGGTACCCTTATAGAGCTGATTTTCACTGCATAAGGGTATCTTTCTTCAGTAATAGTGCCCTTATGGAGCTGATTTGGCCTTATAAGGGTATCTTTCTCCCGTAATAGTACCCTTATGGAGCTGGTTAGGGCTTCATAAGGGCATCTTTCTCCTGGAATGGTACCCTTATGGAGCTGATTTGTGCCTCATAAGGGGATCTTTCTCCCGTAATAGTACCCTTATGGAGCTGATTTGGACTTCATAAGGGCACCTTTCTCCTGGAATGGTACCCTTATGGAGCTGCTTCGGACTTCATAAGGGTATCTTTCTCCTGGAATGGTACCCTTATAGAGCTGATTTTCACTGCATAAGGGTATCTTTCTTCAGTAATAGTGCCCTTATGGAGCTGCTTTGGCCTTATAAGGGTATCTTTCTTCAGTAATAGTGCCCTTATGGAGCTGCTTTGGCCTTATAAGGGTATCTTTCTCCCGTAATGATACCCTTATAGAGCTGCTTTGGACTTCATAAGAGCACCTTTCTCCTATAATTGTACCCTTATGGAGCTGTTTAGGGCCTCATAAGGGTATCTTTATCCTGTAATAGTACCCTTATAGAGCTGCTTTGTGCCCCATAAGGGTATCTTTTTCCAGTAATAGTACCCTTATGGAGCTGCTTTGTGCCTCATAAGGGCACCTTCCTCAATCAGCAGTACCCATATCAAGCTGTTTTGGACTCTAAAAGGGCATCTTTCCCCAGCAACGATTCCCTCATGGTGCTGAAATAATTAAAGTCAGTTCCCAGCACCACGGTATCTTTTAACGCCTTCATTCCAAATGAACACTGACAGGCTGAAAAAGGCGAGCCCGATTACTGGTGTCAAAAATGAATAACCATACCACTCATCTCGTCCGAGGAAATAGGCAGCGGGATAGACTCCGACGAAGGCGAATGGCAAAATCCATGTCAGGACAAACCGGATTGCCTTGTTATAGATATCAACAGGATAGCGGCCGTAGTTCCCGATATTGTACATCATCGGCATGATGGATGTGCGGGCATCTGCCCAGAAGCTTATGCAGGCGATCATCACGAAAATGCCGGCATAAACAAGAACACCGCCCAGGACAAATAAAACAAATAAGAATGGATCAGACCAGCTTACCTCAAGGCCAAGCCGGCTTCCGGCATAAAACATGACAGCTAGGCCAGTGATGGCTCCGAACAATGATTCCAGTTCCATCCGTTCAAGGATGATTTGGAACAGGCTGTGGATCGGCCTTGTCAGGATCCGGTCAAGTTCCCCTTTTACTATATAACGTTCATTGAAATCCCAAATATTGAAGAAGGAAGAAAAAAGTGCGTAAGGCACAAGGAAAAACCCGTATATAAAGATGATTTCATCCCGGCTCCAGCCGTTCAGGAATTCGGTATGATCGAATACCACGAGGATAAATATCAGATTGACCGCCTGGAACAATAAATCCGAAAATATTTCAACGACCAGATCTGCCCGGTATTCGAGCCTTGTTTTCATATACTGGGCGACATACTGAAAAAACATGCTAACGTAAAACACTTGTCACCCTCCCTGTATAATCAATTGTTTTTTTGCTATGACCCAAAGAATCTGGGTTGGGATCACCAATATCAACACCCATGCAGCCTGAAGCATAAGACCTTCGACTGCCTCGCTCCCTGTTAAGCCATTCGTGAATATCATGCTAGGAATATAGCTGATTCCCTGAAAGGGAAGAAACCTCATAATTTCCTGGGCCCAGCCAGGAAAGAAGCTGATTGGCAGCAGCAATCCTGAAAACAGGTCGATGAGGACACGCTTGGCCCTAATCAGGCCAGTATTATTATATAAGAAGAAAGTAGTGATTCCCGTCAGCAGGTTCAATTGTGTGTTGATGAAAAAGCTTAGCACAATCGAAATTGCGAACAATCCCCAGGTCGCGGCGTCAGCTGAAAATTCCAATGGGAAAATCAACGCGACAATTACCATCCCAGGAACGGAAAAGAAGAACAATCTAAATATCCCTTCTCCCAGTCCCTGCATCGTTTTCATGCCGAGATAGCTATATGGCCTGATCAATTCAACGGCTACCTTGCCTTCCTTGATTTCCGTCGCCATTTCCCGATCGATATTATTGAAATAAAACGCCCTTGCCATCCAGGCAACCGCCACATAAGTCGTCATTTGCACAGCACTCAAGCCTTCTATTTCACTCTTTCCTCCATAAATCGCATTCCAAAGAAAGTAGTAAGCTCCGATATTGATACTGTAAATCAAGATTCCCGTATAATAATTCGTCCTGTACGCCAGCATCATCAAAAAACGGATGCGGATCATTTCAAGATATTTATCCATTGATCGCCATCCCTTTATCATAGATATTGCGGATGATCTCTTCAGTGGATGGCTCATTGATTTTTACATCCCTGACCTTATAGGCAGCGACCGTCAGTGCAATCACCTGGGACACAGTTTCCTCATCATCCCCAGTCATCGCGGTAAAGACCTGACTCTTCTCATCCAGTTCCCACTTTATACCCAGATTGGCTGTCAACGACTCGAGATGGTTAATGTCAGCAGGTTCAAGGAACTCAAAACTGATTTCCTTTCCTTCTCCCCATTTCTCCTTCAGACTTTTCAGGGCGCCATCATAGATAATATTCCCTTCATCAAGCATGATGACCCGCTCGCACAGTGCCTCGATATCAGTCAAATCGTGCGTTGTCAACAGAATCGTCGTATTGTACTTCTCATTTATTTCTTTTAAAAACTCTCTTATTTTCAGCTTAACGAGCACATCCAAACCAATAGTCGGCTCATCAAGGAAAAGCAGCGGCGGGTTATGGATCAGCGCGGCGGCAAGTTCACAGCGCATCCTCTGCCCAAGCGAAAGCTTCCTTACTGGCTTATCGAGCAACGGTTCCAGATCAAGCGTTTTAATCACATGGTCCATATGCTCGTTATACTGAGCATCCGAAACTTTATATACTTTTTTCAACAGACGGAACGATTCCTGGACAGCGATATCCCACCAGAGCTGGGAACGCTGGCCAAACACAACACCAATCGTCTGGACGAACCTTTCCCTTTCTTTATGAGGATTCATGCCATTTACAATGACACTTCCTGAAGTCGGAGTGAGGATTCCGGTCAGCATTTTAATTGTCGTCGATTTCCCGGCGCCATTTTCACCGATGTAACCGACCATCTCTCCCTGTTTGACGGTAAAGTTGATATCGTTCACTGCAGGAACGATTTTATAATTACGTGTAAAAAGATCACGGAAGGCTCCCGATAATCCGGAACGGCTCGAATATGCCTTGAATTCCTTCCGCAGTCCATTCACTTCAATTGCGTTCATGTTGATTTCCTCCTTTGGTCACTCAAACAGTTTAGCCAATCCTCCTGGCTAAAACAAATGCTATGCCTGATTACCCTTTTCGTGGTCTCGGATAGTTCAATCAGAAAACATGTTGAATAACGAAGGAATTGCGAGTCTAAAACAAAGCTTCTTTTTCGTTGGAAATGAACGAAAAGTGAAACAATCGGTAAAAAATAAAATTAATGATAAAATAGTTAGGCAGTCATATTTAGGAGGTTTAATGATGCAAAGAACGAATTCTGAGCGAATACATAATGAAGCACTTGAACATATCGTCGGAGGCGTAAATAGCCCGTCCCGTTCCTACAAGGCAGTCGGCGGCGGTGCCCCTGTTGTGATGGAACGGGCCCAGGGGGCATACTTCTGGGATGTGGACGGCAATCAATACATCGATTATCTGGCGGCATATGGCCCGATTATCACGGGGCATGCCCACCCGCATATTACCGAGGCAATCAAAAGAGCTGCCGAAACAGGGGTATTATATGGCACGCCAACTCCTCATGAGGTTAAATTCGCAAAAATGCTGAAGGAAGCAATGCCCGGGATGGATAAAGTGCGTTTTGTGAATTCAGGTACCGAAGCAGTCATGACGACAATCCGAGTAGCACGGGCATATACCGGGCGCGATAAAATCATCAAGTTTGCCGGCTGCTATCACGGCCACTCAGACCTGGTATTAGTTGCTGCAGGTTCTGGTCCATCCACTCTTGGGACGCCTGATTCAGCTGGTGTGCCTAAAAGCATTGCACAGGAAGTCATTACAGTGCCATTCAATGATATTGAACCTTTCAAGGAGGCACTTGAAAAATGGGGCGACCAAATCGCGGCAGTTTTAGTGGAGCCGATTGTCGGCAATTTTGGAATTGTCGAACCTAAACCTGGTTTCCTAGAGGAAGTGAAGGAGCTTACCCATCAGGCTGGATCGCTGATCATTTTTGATGAAGTCATCACCGCCTTCCGCTTTATGTACGGCGGAGCTCAGGACTTGCTGGGAATCACACCTGACCTTACAGCAATGGGCAAGATCATCGGCGGAGGCCTGCCAATCGGCGCTTACGGCGGCCGTGCTGAAATTATGGAAAAAGTCGCTCCACTTGGCCCTGCTTATCAAGCGGGCACGATGGCTGGCAACCCGGCTTCCATCCTTTCCGGCATTGCCTGCCTGGAAGTCCTGAAACAGGATGGTGTATATGATTACCTAGATCAGCTTGGCGCGATGCTCGAAGAAGGAATCACAGCTTCAGCAAGCAAGCACGGGATCCCGATTTCGACCAATCGTCTGAAAGGTGCGCTCACCATCTACTTTACAACTGAAAAGATCGAAAACTATGAGCAGGCAGAGAACACAGATGGCGAAATGTTTGCGCGTTTCTTCAACCTGATGCTTCAGCAGGGAATCAATCTAGCTCCTTCCAAATATGAAGCATGGTTCGTTACGATTGCTCATACACAGGAAGATATTGAAGCCACCCTGCATGCAGTTGACCAGGCATTTTATTCAATGGCGAATGAATAAATATACAACTTTCTATACATAACAGGCATCGATTGGATGCCTGTTATTTTTCATCCTATAAATGAAAACGTTTACATTGCTAGCTATTTTCCATTTACGACAATCCCTCTCCACATTCTTTTCATCCAAAAATATGTATAAATAATTGATTTCTGAAAATTCTTATGATATAGTTGCTATTAATATTCTTAAAATTAGCCATTCAAGTGGCCGCTTTTAATCCCTTGCTTTAAATTCCCGTCAAAATGTTATACCCTCATGTACCAAGCTATCAAACGACAAATCATAGATTATTTTTTCAGGAGGTGAACCGGCTTAAAGGAACACTTTATAAGCCGAAATTTATGACAACACAATGGAGCCCTTCCAAATTCAAAGATTTCTCAAGATTCGAACACGATGCCTGCGGAATTGTAGCCAGCATTGAAAAAAAGAAGATCCCGACGCGCGAAAATATTTTTCACTGTATTGATGGCCTCGTCACCATGAACCACCGAGCAGGCTTTATCAATGGCGAAGGTGATGGAGTGGGTGTGCACATCGATATTCCACGGGCGCTCTGGAAGGAAAAACTTATTGAAGCTGGTGTGGAATCCAGCGCTGTCGACAACGAAAGCTTCGTCGTCGGACATGTTTTTATCACGAGGACCGATCAAGCTGAAGCAATCCAGGATGAACTTAAGGCAAAGCTTGAAGAGCAAAACATGATGCCGATCTTTTCATCTGTTGACGTAACAAATCCTGAAGCGCTTGGCCCGATTGCCATCCAGGAAAATCCTGTATTCTGGCAGTTCGCATGCCTTGCAGACGAAGTCGGACAGGAACTTTCAGGCAAATTGTTTAATATGATCATAGATTTCGAGAAAAACGATCAGGTTCATGTGGCTTCCCTAAGCCAATACCACGCTGTTTATAAGGTTATGGGCGCAGGCGACATACTGCCGAAATACTACCATGACCTGGCAAGCCCGCTTGTGGCATCCACTATGACTCTTGGGCACAACCGTTATTCTACTAATACTCTATCAAGCTTTTTCCGTGTTCAGCCCTTCAGCGTCCTTGGACATAACGGAGAAATCAATACAATTGCAAGACTCCGCGACGAAGCTCGAATGGTCAATGTCCCACTCGTCAAAGATGGCAGTGACTCACAGGATTTAAGCCGTACGCTGGAAACATTCATCTGCCGTGATGGCTACTCATTGTTCGAGGCAATGGACATGATGTTCCCGCCAATCATCAATGAAATCAAAGCTTATCCGGAGCATTTACAAGATTTATATACTTATATCCGCGAAGCATGGGGACACTTCGCACAGGGACCTGCCGGAATCATTTCGCGATTTGCCGACGAAGCAGTATTCAGTGTGGATGCTCTTGGCCTGCGCCCTCTCTGGATGGTTGAAACAGAAAGCTCATACCTGTTCTCATCAGAACCGGGAATCATTTCATCAACAGAGTACACAAATGACCCCAAGCCACTTGCACCGGGCGAGAAGGTCGGCCTGAAATGGAATGGTGACAAAATCGAAGTTTATGAAATGGAGCAGTTCCAGAGTGCGGTTTACCAGCGTTTTTCCGGGCGTATTTCTTTCCAGGAAGCCCGTCATCGCCTACAAGGTGCAAATCTTGCAAAAACGGTAACAATGACATACCCGGATAAAATCCATAACGGACAATATAAGGCATTCGGCTGGGAGCGTGACCACGTCCAGCTCGTCGAACAGATGGCTGAAAAAGGGGCAGAGCCAATCCGCTCCCTTGGACATGACGCTCCGCTTGCTGCGATGAATCCAGAACGCAAAAATATCGCTGATTTTATTAAAGAAAGTGTCGCTGTCGTAACAAATCCTGCAATAGACCGTGACCGCGAGGCGGAACATTTTTCAACAAGGACTGTTCTCGGCAAACGCCCTTCGCTTTTCGGAAAAACAGAAACAGGAAAAGTCATCGAATTGCTCACCCCTCTGCTTATCGAAGGCAAAGCAGGCTATGAGGCTTCGTTGAAAAATGGCCAGCCAAGCATGGACCAGGTCATCCAATGCTATCAGGATGACAAACTTGCTGCCTATCTGGAAACAGTTTTCCACAGTGACGAAACAGTCAAGGATGCGCTTGAGAAACTTGCTGCTGAGGCAATTGCTGCTGTGAAGGATGGCAAAACATTGCTTGTTCTTGACGATGCAATGGCCCACCAGGAAAATTCTCTGTGGCTCGATCCGCATCTGGTCGTCTCAGCGATCGACCAGGCTCTTGTAAAAGAAGGATTGCGCCGCGACTGCTCACTGCTGCTTCGTTCCGCTTCCTTAAGATCGCTGCATGATATCATTGTTGCACTCGGACTGGGCGCAGACGCAGTCAGCCCATATTATATGTTCATGACAGTACTCGATGAGTCCATCACACCGCTTGTGAATCTGTACAGCGCCCTTACGAAAGGCCTTGAAAAGGTTATTTCCACAATCGGTATCCATGAATTGCGCGGATACGGGCGTCTGTTCTCGGCAATAGGCCTGAATGATGAAGTTGCAGATTATTTAGTGATCGTGAACTTCTTTGGTTCTAATGAACTTGCATACAATTTCGAAGCAATGAAAGAAGACGCATTGAAGAGAGCTGAAGACTTCCAGAACGAAAAAGAACGGATCGGCAAGACGTTCCACCTCTTTCCTCGTATCTGGAAAGCGATTGGTGAGGTTGCTTCTACCGGGGACTACAGTGTCTACCGGGAGAAAATTTCCGAACAGGAAGACAGCAACCCGACTACGATCCGCCATTTGACTGGATTGAAAAAGACTGACTCAAAGGTTTCACCAGAAGAAGTTGAAATCGGCGTAGGTGAACACAGCCTGCCGTTTGTCATCGCTTCAATGTCATTTGGTTCGCAAAACGAAATCGCATTCCGTGCATATGCTGAAGGCGCAGACCGTTTGAACATGGTAAGCATGAACGGCGAGGGCGGCGAAATCAAGGATATGCTTGGCAAGTACCCGCGCACGCGAGGCCAGCAGGTTGCCTCAGGACGTTTCGGTGTGAATGCGGAGCTGCTGAACTCTTCCAATCTTCTTGAAATCAAGATTGGTCAGGGCGCAAAGCCTGGTGAAGGCGGACACCTTCCTGGTTCGAAGGTTACAGCTAAAATCGCGGAAGCAAGGAATGCCACCATTGGTTCTGATTTGATTTCACCATCAAACAACCATGATATTTATTCGATCGAAGACCTTGCGCAAATGATCCATGAGCTCAAGACAGCCAATGACCAGGCACGTGTAGCCGTTAAGGTTCCTGTCGTTCCGAATATCGGCACGATTGCAGTTGGTATCGCCAAGGCAGGGGCTGATATCATCACCTTGAGCGGTTTTGACGGCGGTACAGGTGCTGCCCGCATCCACGCACTCCAGTTTGTCGGCTTGCCTGCCGAAATTGGCATTAAGGCGGCACACAATGCCTTGCTTGAAGCAGGATTGCGCGACAATGTCGAGCTCTGGGCTGATGGCGGTGTGAAGAGTGCTCAGGATGTGATTAAATATATGCTCCTAGGTGCAAACCGCGTCGGCTTTGGTACGCTGTCAATGCTGGCCATCGGCTGTACAACTTGCCGAGGCTGCCATCTGGATACGTGCCATGTCGGGATTGCAACCCAAATCGACTCAGAAGCACAGGCAAAGGAACACGGATTGCGCCGATTTGTACCTCGCCAGTTCGACCTTGCTGTCCAGGGTATCATGAATCTATTCACTGCATTCGGGAATGAACTGAAGGCTCTGGCTGCTTCTGCCGGAATCAAAAATCTGCAGGAAGCAGTCGGCCGCTCCGACTTGCTGGAACAGATTAAAGGAAATGACTTGCTTGATTTGACCTACCTGCTGAAGCCGCTTGAAATCGGCCAGATCATGCATCAAAAAGAAGCTGCTGCCGCGATGGCATCAGCACAGCTCCAGGTCGCTGCAGGCGCCGAGTATCTTGATGCAATCGACGAAGAGCTTCATCAGTCACGCGAATTCAGAGCTGTCACTGCCGAACAGCGTGTGCTGGCCAGCAGGGTTTCCTGCCACCGTGTCCGTGGACGTCTTGATGGATCCTATCGTAATCTGCAGCCAGTCTCACTTCGCTACAAAGGTTCCATTCTCGGAAACGGACTTGGCGCCTATAACACAGATGGCATCAACATAGAGATTGACGGCGGCGGCCAGGACGGAGTCGGTAAGACTTCATTCGGCGGTGCGATTTTAATCGCGAAATCCCCTGGCAAGGATGGCGGTTTCTACAATGGTTCAGTCGGCAAAGGCTTTGGCTACGGAGCGCAGAAAGGATTGCTCGTCGCACAGGGCAATGCCGACGCCCGTGCTGGAATCCGTTTATCAGGAGCTGATATGATCATCGGCGGACTTGTGAAAAAGCCTATCCCTGAAAAAGAATTCGGCAACATTGGAACAAACGCCAATATCAAAGGATTTGCGTTTGAATACATGACGAATGGCCGCGGACTTGTCCTCGGTGATCCGGGACCATGGATTTGTGCAGGCATGACAGGCGGTGTCGTCTATCTGAGACATCAGCCGGAGATGGGCTTGACAAGAGAAGCCCTCACCCGCCGTATTGCCAAAGGCGCGAAGGTTTCCATCGACACACTAACCGCAAAAGGCGTACAGGATGTAAAAGAAATGCTTTCATCCTATACCGAGATGCTGGCACGCCATGGCCAGGAAAATGAAGCCAAAGAACTTGCATTAATAATGGAGCATCCAGAAGATCACTTTGTTCAGGTCGTTCCTGTTAAAGAGCAGGCAGACCCGGCCGTATCAACTGAATGATTTAAGAAAGTGATAGTGGCCCCGTTACTAAAACGGGGCCATTTATTTTGGACACAATCCAGATTAGCCTGATTCAGGAATAAAGGCTGGATTTTAAGGAATATATTTTGGTTCTAAGGAATATAATCCATTTTTAAGGAATATATCCGCTTTTTCAGGAATATCTCACAATAATTAAGGAATATCTCCAATAAGTTTGTTTTACCGATATCCTCTCCAATGAAATGTAACCACTTTCATAAAAAAAGGCTTGTTTTTTGGTAAATTGACGCTTGAACTTCTTCCATATCCATTGTATAGTACATAATTGTTTAGTTTTAAACAAAATGGTTTAAAGTATAAATAATTTCACGGTCTTTGCATTTAACGAATGAGATTTTTTGTCTCTAATGAAAGGAATTCACTCTAAATGAAACTTGGTGCCCGCATTTTAAAAACGGGAATTGCCATTACTCTTGCATTATTTTTATCGAATATTTTCAATCTGCCATCACCGGTATTTGCCGGGATTGCAGCGATTTTTGCCCTGCAGCCCACTGTATATCGCTCTTATCAATCAATCATTGAACATATCCAGGGCAATCTGATCGGTGCCGCGACCGCGGTCTTGTTCGTCATGGCGTTTGGCAACAGCATTTTCATTATTGGCCTTGCGGCGGTACTGGTTATTACGTTAAACCTTAAGCTGAATCTGGAAAAGACGATTTCACTTTCGATGGTAACTCTAATTGCAATCATGGAGACGCCTGGCGATAATTTCATCCAATTTGCTGTGATTCGTTTCTCGACCATCATGCTCGGGGTTGTTTCTGCATTCATTGTCAATCTAGTTTTCCTGCCTCCGAAGTATGAAAACAAACTTTATTACAAGAGTTCCATTCTATCAGAGGAAATTACGAAATGGATCAGGCTGAGCACACGCCACGCCTCCGAGCACCAGCTCCTTAAGGCAGACATCGAGAAGCTTCGCGAAGGCATTATCAAGCTCGATCAGCTATACATGATGTACAAAGAAGAACGTGATTATTTTAAGAAAAATACACTCGCTAAATCACGTAAACTCGTCATCTATAGACAGATGATCAACACGGTTAAAAAATCATTGGAAACACTGAGAAGGCTTCATCGATACGAGAATGAATTCAACCAGCTCCCGGTAGAATTCCAGGAAGTCATTCAGCAGCAGCTTGATTACCTGATCAATCATCATGAACAAGTAATGCTGAAGTATGTCGGAAAAGTCCGCCCTGAAACTTCCTATATCGCGGGTGAGGTCTGCCTGGACAAAAAACAGCTTTTTGAATTGTTTTTGGCGCAAAGAAATGAGCTGGATCAAACAAACAGCCAGATGCTGTACCACGTCATGCAATTAGTCTCGATCATCATGGAATACGGCGAGCAAGTTGAACACCTCGATAAACTCGTGACAAGCTTCCAGTCCTATCATAAAGATGACGGCAATATCACGATCGAACAAAATACTGAAATTTAAAAGCAGCTGGATTATCAGCTGCTTTTCGTTTTACATATAGGATTAGCTCTTCATTCTTGGATCCAGTGCATCCCTCAGGCCATCACCCATCAGGTTGAAACCAAGTACGGTCAGCATGATGGCAAGCCCAGGAAAAATCATTGTCCATGGTGCCTGGATCATATAATCTTTTGCATCTGCAAGCATCTTTCCCCATTCAGGATTTGGAGCGTCAGCACCAAGCCCAAGGAAGCCGAGTGCGGCCGCTTCAATAATCGCCGTCGCAATGGCCAATGTGCCCTGGACGATGATTGGCGCCATACTATTTGGCAGAATATGCTGGAACAGGATCCGGCTGTCCTTCATCCCGACCGCCTTCGCTGCCATGATATATTCCTCTTCCTTAACACTGAGTACCCTAGACCGAATCAACCTTCCAAAGTTTGGAATATTAATGATTGCTATCGCTATGAGCGCATTCCTAAGGGAAGGTCCGAGAACAGCAACAATGGCAATTGCCAATAGAATGCTTGGGAATGCCAGCATGATATCAAAAGCTCTTGATATAATGGTATCTACCCATCGGCCATAGTAACCGGCAAGGATACCGAGCAGGCAGCCTACGATGATTGAACCCATTACCGCAAAGGTTCCTACCCATAAAGAAATCCTTGCTCCAAAAACAACCCTGGAAAAGATATCACGGCCAAAGTCGTCTGTGCCGAACCAATGATCTGCTGAAGGAGCTTGGAGACGGACCTCCATTTTCTGGTCATTGATGCCCTCTGGCGTAATCAATGGAGCAAAGATTGCCAGCAAAATAAAGAACAAGACAATTACCGTTCCGACAACGGCCAGTTTATTCTTCTTGAAACTATACCATGCTTCTGCCCAGGGAGACGCCACTTTTTCCTCTGCCTGCACGGCCGGCGGCTGCATTTGTTTTTGAGTTGAAATCTCCATCTATTTCTCCCCTTCCATCAACGGTATTTGATCCGAGGATCAATTGCTGCATACAATAAGTCCACTACTAGATTGATCAGTACAAAGATGAGCGCAATGATCAGGATGCCGGATTGGATTACCGGATAATCGCGGTAATTGATTGCTTCGTAAATATATCGGCCAATCCCCGGCCAACTGAAGATCGTTTCGGTAAGGATCGCGCCGCCAAGCAGAAGGCCTGTCTGCAAACCGATAACCGTCAATACAGGGATGATTGCATTTTTCAGGGAGTGTTTGTAAACGACCCAGAACATGCTCAACCCTTTCGCTCTTGCAGTTCTGATAAAATCAGACCTCATGACCTCAAGCATTGTCGAGCGGGTGATCCTTGCGATGATGGCCATCGGAATCGTTGCCAGCGCCATGGCCGGCAGGACAAGATGCTTAAGTACCTCGACAAACTGGTCAGTTCTCCCCTGGATCAATGTATCAATAATATAAAAATTTGTGATGGCATCGACCGGGTTCCTTACTTCTTCTCGCCCGGAGGTCGGCAGGATATCGAGATTGATGGCGAACATCCATTGTTCCATCAAACCAAGCCAAAAAATCGGCATCGATACACCGACAAGCGCTAATACCATTGCACCGTAATCAAACCAGGAATTCTGGAACCACGCACTGATGATCCCCGCATTGACACCTATAAAAATCGCAATCATCATCGCGACAAATGAAAGTTCCATCGTTGCGGCTAGATATGGCCAGACTTCATTGCTTATTTCCGACTTCGTCCTTAGTGATTGTCCTAAGTCCCCTGTCAGCAGCCCACCAAGATAATTAAAATATTGCATGTACCACGGCTGGTCGAGTCCAAGCTCTCTCGTTAAATCCGCAATGGCATCTTTAGTCGCCAACTGTCCGAGAATGACTTGGGCGGGATCGCCAGGGATTGCTCGGATCATGAAAAATACAATAAGTGATAGTCCCAACAGTACAGGAATTAGTGAAAAAATCCTTCTGACAGAATAGGCAAACACCTTCCCACCTCATTTCTTGTTGCATAGTAAAAAACTTTTTCTTATAAATTTAAAGCTGCCAAATTTTTTTACCAATAGAAAAGGGAGAATGCATATGTTCTCCCTTTCCCCGATGCATTATTTTTTGAATTCAACCGTTGAAAGAATATCAGATCCTGTCGGATGTGCCTTGAATCCAGTTACATCTGCTCTTCCCGCAAGTGCAGGCTCAGAGTGGACAAGCGGAATCCATGGAGCATCTTCTTTAATTAACAATTGAGCTTCCTTATACAGTTTTTCGCGTTCAGCCTGGTCATTTGTAGACTGAGCCTTGATGAACAGATCATGCACTTTCGGGTTTGCATAGCGAGCATAGTTATTGCTGTCGATATTATCCTGGTCTAAAAGCACATACAGGAAGTTATCAGCGTCACCATTGTCACCTGTCCAGCCAAGTAAGAAAGTATCTGCTTCTCCTGTGCGGGTCTTTTCAAGATATGTCGCCCACTCGTAAGAAACAATTTTCGCTTTTACGCCCACTTCAGCAAAATCTTTCTGAATCGCTTCAGCAACTTTCTTTCCATCTGGCATATATGGTCTTGGAACTGGCATTGCCCATAGTTCAATTTCAAAACCATCTTCAAAGCCTGCTTCCTTTAAAAGCGCCTTAGCCTTCTCTGGATCATATTCATATGCTTCTACCGCATCGTTATATCCTGCAACTGTTTTTGGCATTGGGTTTTTGGCAGGCTCTGCAGCACCGGCATAGAAAGCGTCGATGAGCGCTTGCTTATTAACCGCATGATTCAATGCCTGGCGTACTTTCTTATCCTTAAGCGGTCCGCGTTCGTTGTTCAGGCCAAGGTATGCCACGTTCAAAGAAGGTCGGTAGAACGTCTGCAGATCCTTGTTGTTTTCGATGGATTCAACATCACTGAAGTTTACGCCGTCAATGATGTCGACTTCTCCTGTGTTAAGAGCATTCAGACGAGCTGAGTTTTCTGGGATGACACGGAAGATGACTTCATCAAGCTTTGGAAGTCCCTTCTCCCAGTAATCTTCGTTTTTCACCAATGTTACTTTGTCATTGCGTTTCCATTCCTTAAACTTGAATGGACCAGTACCTACTGGATTTTCAATGAACTTATCACCATACTTCTCGATTGCAGCAGGGCTTGCAATCCCGAATGGTGACATCGCAAGGTTTTTGTAGAATGGAGCAAGGATACGGTTCAATGTGAATTCAACTGTATACTCATCCACTGCTTTTACTTCCTTGATTACATCACCAAATTGCGAATTATAGTAGTAGAATTGTTCCTTATTTCCGGCCTTCCAGCGCTCGAAGTTGAATACGACTGCTTCGGCGTTGAAATCGGTGCCGTCATGGAATTTAACACCTTTACGAAGTTTAAGTGTATGCTTCAAACCATCTTCGGACTCTGTCCATTCTTCTGCAAGACCTGGGTGAATTTCTGTATCCTGCTCACCGAATTCGATAAGAGTTTCATAGATGTTTTTTGTTACTTTAAATGCTTCACCTTCTGTAGTTACAGCTGGGTCAAGCGATGTTGAATCGCCGCCACGGCCAAATACTAGAGTTCCGCCAGTCGATGATCCGCCTTCAGAACCAGATTCCCCGCCTGTTTTCTTGCCGCCGGAATCATTATTACAGCCGGCAAGCCCCATGCTAAGGATGAGGATAAAAGCAAAAAACATTAATCCAAAACGCCTTTTCATATTCTTCCCCCTTGTTTTTTCGGACCGGTTTTATTTATCGGGTCCATGTTATATATCATCTATGCTGTTTTTCCTGCCAGCATTCCCTTTTGATCAGGAATACAGATGGCAGGCAGCAAAATGACCTGGTTCAATCTCCCGCAGTGCGGGCCTGTCTGTCTTGCAGATTTCCATACACTCCTTACACCTTGTATGGAAGGCGCACCCCTGGGGTGGATTCGACGGACTTGGAAGGTCGCCAGTCAGCAGTACCCCATCCCTTTTGATATCTGGATCTGGAATCGGCACCGCCGAAAGTAATGCCCTGGTGTAAGGATGCAGCGGTTTTTCGTACAGCTTATCCGCATCCGTGATTTCTACTAGTCTGCCTAAATACATGACTCCCACTCTATCGCTGATATGTTTGACCACACCAAGATCGTGGGCGATAAAAATATAGGTCAGCTGGAATTCCTTTTGCAGGTCCTCCAGCAAATTCAATACTTGCGATTGAATGGATACGTCCAGTGCTGAAACTGGTTCATCAGCGATGATCAGCTTTGGCCTTGTCATCAGCGCCCGGGCGATCCCGATCCTCTGGCGCTGGCCGCCGCTGAACTGGTGGGGATACCGTTTGGCATGGTAACTGCTGAGGCCGACTACCTCCAGCATTTCCCTGACCATTTGCTTTCGTTCCTTTTTCGTACCGATTCCATGGACGATGAGAGGTTCCTCGAGAATCTTTTCAACAGTATGCCGTGGGTTCAAAGACGCAAAGGGGTCCTGGAACACCATCTGCATATCCTTTCTGGCCTTGCGCATATCGCTATCAGAAAGGGTCACCAAATCCTTCCCTTCAAACACGACCTGCCCTTCTGTCGGATCAATCAGGCGCATCAGCATCCTGCCTGTTGTCGATTTCCCGCAGCCAGACTCTCCTACCAGACCGAGCGTTTCCCCTTTGTTCACCCAGAAGCTAATATCATCAACTGCTTTGACTGCCCCGGTCTGTTTTCCCAGGATCCCGCCTGTAATAGGAAAGTATTTTTTAAGACCATCAACTTTTAACAGTACTTCTGCCATCGGCTACTCCCTCCTTCTCATGCAACAGGCAGCGAACAGTATGACCTGGCCTGTCAGTTTCATAGAGTTCCGGGTCCACGCTCAGGCATCTGTCCATGACGAATTCGCATCTGGCCGCAAATCGGCAGCCGGTCTTGATTGAACCGGGCTTCGGCACATTGCCAGGTATCGAATATAAGCGTTCCTTTTTATCCCGGATATCAGGAATCGATTTAAGCAGGCCAAGAGTATAAGGGTGCTTAGGGTTTTTGAAGATATCCCCGACAAGCCCTTCCTCAACAATCTTTCCGGCATACATGACAGCGACACGCTGGCATACTTCTGCTACGACACCAAGGTCATGAGTGATCATGATAATCGCCGTATCGAGCTTTTCATTCAAATCCTTCATCAATGCCAGGATCTGCGCCTGGATGGTTACATCAAGTGCAGTTGTCGGCTCATCTGCAATCAGCACCCGAGGGTGGCAGCTGAGTGCCATCGCAATCATGACCCTTTGTCTCATCCCGCCTGAAAGCTGGTGGGGGTACTCCTTGACAATTTGCTCTGCCCTGGGAAGGCCGACAAGCTTCAACATCTCCACTGCCTGCTGATATGCCGCCTTTTTGCCGAGCTTCTTATGTATTTTCAACGCTTCCACCAGCTGTTCACCAATTGTGAATAATGGATTCAACGAAGTCATCGGCTCCTGGAAAATCATCGCCACTTCATTTCCGCGGATTTCCCTCATCCTGGACTCTGAAGCGTGCACCAGGTCTTCGCCATTGAGAAGGATTTCGCCTCCAGCAATTTTTCCCGGCGGCTGCGGAATCAGCTTCATGACGGACAAGGATGTCACGCTCTTTCCACTGCCCGATTCTCCGACTATTCCAAGGATTTCTCCTTTATTGACCGAAAAGCTGACATCATCTACCGCTGGAACCTCACCATCTTTGGTGATAAATGATGTTCTTAAATTTTTCACTTCTAAAACCGGAGCATGTACCACTTGCCTACTCCTTTCTATTACCGAAATATTATTGCTGAATAAAAATAATTCTCTCTGTGTAAAACATTTTATATTAAATGCCCACAAATAGTCCACTGATTTTTCTTAATTATTTAAATATAGTAATAATTTTGAATAGTATTAGGGAATTGGTACTATTTGTATGTCAAAAGCTGATGAAATATGACACGAACGGTATGCTAAGAATTATGGGTAAAATGCTGAAAAACCGATTCTTTCAGAAAAGCTATTTTCACCTTGATTGTTGATTTTCTTTAATAAACTTGAAATCAATAGAATTACAAAGCCTTAAGAAATTCTTCAAATAAAAAAACCGAAGCCAAATTGGCTCCGGTTCTCCTTCTTTTCATTTAATTTTCCAGCTGCTGTACCTGGAACAACCTATGATAGCCGCCCTGTTTTGCCATCAATTCTTCATGGCTTCCAACTTCGACGATTTCACCATGCTCAATCAGGACGATCCTGTCTGCATGGGTGATCGTGGATAAGCGGTGGGCTACTACGAAGGTTGTCCTGTCCTTCGCCAGCTTTTCAATCGCTTCCTGGATAAGATGTTCACTCTCAAGATCAAGTGCTGAAGTGGCTTCGTCAAGAATTAAAATAGGCGGATTCTTAAGGAAGACTCGCGCTATGGCGACACGTTGTTTTTGGCCGCCGGAAAGCTTGACTCCTCTTTCCCCTACTTTGGTATCATAGCCTTCGGGAAGATTCATAATAAATTCATGGGCATTCGCGGCTTTTGCAGCCTGGATTACTTCTTCATCGCTTGCACCTGGCTTGCCCAAAAGTATATTGGATTTCACCGATTCACTGAATAAAATATTATCCTGTGCAACCATCCCGATTTTATCGCGCAATGAACGGACTTTGAATGAGCGGATGTCCTTGCCGTCAAGAAGGATTTCTCCATCTGTGACATCGAAGAATCTCGGAATCAGGCTGACAAACGATGACTTCCCGCCGCCGCTCATTCCAACAAGCACGATCGTTTCACCCTTTTCAACCTCTATATTCAAACACTTCAGTACCGTCTCCCCGTCTTCTTCATACGAGAAGCTAACATTTTTAAAAGAAATGTCACCATGTACTTTTTTCAATTCCACTGCATCAGGAGAATCCTTAATATCATATTTCTCATCCATGAACTCGAATACCCGGTCCATTGAAGCAATCGACTGTGTCAGCGTCGTCGATGAATTCACCAGTCGGCGCAACGGATTGTACAATCTGTCAATATAGGCGATGAACGCTGCCATTTCCCCGATCGTGAGACTTCCGTGGAGTACCTGATAACCAGAAAAGCCGATGACAAGGAGCGGGGCTATATCAGTAATCGTATTGACCACAGCAAATGCTTTTGCGTTCCAGCTTGTATGTTCAAGCGCTTTTGTTAAAAAGTTTTTATTCTGCCGGTCAAACTGTGTCTGTTCATAATCCTCAATCGCAAAGCTTTTGATGACCGAAATCCCGGCCACTCTTTCATGCAGATAGCTTTGTACTCCTGCAAGTGCCTGTGACCGTTCCCTCGTAAGCTTTCGAAGATTCCCAAAGAAGTATCTTACCGAAAAAGCGTAAAATGGAAACAGGATCAGGGAAACGAATGTTAACTTCACGTCCATCGTAAACATGATAGCAGCCGCTATCAAAATCGTAGCAACATCCAGCCACAGATTCATCAGTCCCGTAACAACGAAAGTCTTTGTCTGCTCGACATCATTGATCATTCTCGAGATGACCTCTCCGGCTCTCGTATTTGAATAATATTTATAACTGAGCCTCTGCATATGGGAAAACAATCTATCCCTTATATCATAGAGGATTTTGCTCGCTGTCCATTGCGCGAAATATTGACGATAGTATTCAATCGGCGGCCTGAGAACGACAAAAACAACGATCATGATGCCCATGACCCAGAATAATTTGTCCGTTTTTTCACTCTTGGTCAAGGTATCGTTACCGATGACATCATCGAGCACGAATTTGATCAAAAGCGGAATCAATAATGGAATCGCAAATTTCAGGATTCCGATGATGATGGTGCCAATGATTTGCAGCCTGTATGGTTTGACGAATTTTAAGTATCTGCGGATGCTGCCCAATTTTTTAGTTCCCCCTTATGGAGCCTTGCTCGTGCACGAAACAAAAACCTGTTGAATCGAATCAACAGGCTGAAGCTTGTCTTCCCTGTATGGTTAGCGGCGATAGGTTAAATACCGCTCATAATAAATGTCGATGAAATCTGGTGCAAAAGGTCCCTTCCTTTGCCTGATCCAGCGTTTGAGCTTTTCAACATTGTATTTCAGGATTTTGTCAATCACATCAGGGTACTGCATTTCCTTGCGGTGGCGCTCATATTCATCTTCATCGAGTAGATTAAACGTCATATCTGGAAAAACTTTAATATCGAGATCATAGTCAATATATTTCAGCGCTTCTCCGTCAAAAATAAATGGAGAACTAATATTGCAATAATAATATACGCCATCTTCCCGGATCATACCAATAACGTTGAACCACAGCTGAGAGTGGAAGTAACAGATTGCAGGCTCTCTCGTAATCCAGGTCCTGCCGTCTGACTCCGTGACGACAGTCCGGTCATTTCCGCCGATTACAAGGTTTTGTGTGCCCTTTAAAACGGTAGTTTCTTCCCAGACTCGATGGATGTGCCCATTATGCTTATAACTATGGATTTGAATTGGTTCACCTTCTGTGGGTACGCCCATGTTCTTCTCCCCTACTTTCCTTTCCCGGAAACTTTGCAACCTATCAATGTATATTTATCTCGGTTTCTTTAAAACGACAAAAGGCAACAAAGAACGATTCCTATTTTTTATTATTATAACGGTTAACGAGAGAATTTAAAACAAAAGAGCCATCGATTTCCATCGATGACCCTTTAAAATTGCTTAAATTTTTATA
The DNA here is from genome assembly GCF_007678455.1 of Cytobacillus oceanisediminis 2691. Classification (GTDB taxonomy): domain Bacteria; phylum Bacillota; class Bacilli; order Bacillales; family Cytobacillaceae; genus Mesobacillus; species Mesobacillus oceanisediminis_A. Next base: position 26,639 of record NZ_VEEP01000002.1, read on the forward strand.
AAAATTCATTTTTTTCGGATGGATTGCTCTTTTCCTGAACTTTTACCGCTTTCTCTTTCAAATGTAAATTCCCGCTTCACGGGTTCTTCAAACTGCTTCACATGGCCGTTACGGAGTAAACATTTTCAACAAGAGGTCTGATGATAAGCAACAATACTAAAAGAGCCTTTATAAAAAATTTAACGTAATGTAACAGCCAACTGCTGATACGTATGAATGACATCCTCCGTCTGCTTTTCGAACATCCGGTGGATTTCCTTCAGATCCTGCTTTTTACGGTCAATTTCCAAGCGAAGCTCCTCTAACTCTGCATTTTGCTTCAGGGCATCCAGCTGCTTTTCAATCTCCTGGCACCTTTCCAGTTCAGACTGCAAATACAGAAGCTTTTCCATTGTTTGCATTTGAGTAGATACCAATTCGTTAAATTTATCCATGCTTATCCACCGCCTGTAAAATTTATCTCCTAATTGTATTCTTTGGCAGCCGTTGAATTCCTTTGACTAGTTATGTAGAGGATTTGGAACCTTTGTCGAATTGTGGACTCCCGTTTTCAGGCATGGAAAAGGCACTCTGCGAGTGAGAGTGCCTTTCATTTAGGTGATATTAACCCTGTTGGCCAGAGTTTTGACCTTTGCGTGCTTCAGCCTGCTGGTTTTGCTGGCGTACTTCTTGAGCGTTTGTTTCGCTCGCGAATTCTGTGCCATATTGACCTTGTGCACCTTGAGCAGATTGAGCATTTTGTTGTCTCACCTGCTGAATGTTAGTTCCAGCTTGAGATTGGTTAGGTTGTTTTGCCATCGTTTATCACCTCCACGAAATATAGATTAACCATCTGTGGGGGTTACTATCCGACTAAATTTTACCAAAATGCTCTCCTTAAACTAAAAGCGAAATTCCTCCGTCAACGATGATTGTCTGGCCGCGAATCATGCTCGATTCATCCTTTAAAAGGAACATGACGGCATTGATCATGTCATCGATTTCGACCATTCTTCCGGCAGGAGTTTTTTCTCTCGCCTCAGCAAGGAGTTCTTCCCTGTTTGGAAAATGGGTCAAAGCTTCCGTATCGACTGCTCCCCCTGAGACCGCATTGACGACGATGTTTTTGCGCGCTAATTCAACAGCCAGGTAGCGTGTCAGGGCTTCAAGCGCTGCCTTTGAGACTCCGACCGTCGTGTAGTTTTCCAAATAACGGATTGAACCAAGTGAGCTGATGCTGACGATCTTTCCGCCTCCATTTCTCTCCATCAGCTTCGCAGCTTCCTGGGCACAGAATAACAATGCCTTGCTATTGATGTTCATTGTCCAGTCCCAATGAGATTCTTCCAGTTCCATTGCTGGCCGCAGCACACCTGATGCTGCATTGTTCACGAACACATCCAGCCTTCCAAACTCTGCATCGATTTGTTCAAACATCGCCTTTATCTTACTGACGTCACCGACATTCGCTTTTACGACGAGAGCCTTCCTTCCAAGTGATTCGATTTGCTCGGCTGTTTCTAACGCTGCCGATTTGCTGCGGGCATAATTGATGACAATGTCATATCCTTCTTTAGCAAGCCTGATGGCCGCTGCTTTGCCGATTCCACGGCTGCTTCCTGTAATGAGTGCTACTTTTTGTGTCATGTGCAATTTCCTTTCCTATCCTCTTTCTGTTAAAAGCGGAATCATGATTTTGTTTCATTTTAGCTTTTTCAGGTATATATGACAATAAGTCTCCCAAAAGAGCCCTGATAAAAAACAGTACCTCAGAAAAGACTAACATTAAGTTTAAACCTAAATGAAAGGATGATCACTTATGTATGTTGGCCGTGATATGACTGAACTTTCGATGATGTCCAAGACTGACTGGAGAGACAGCGAGCTTGCGTTTTTCCATCACTCCCTGCAGCAGATGGTGCCATATTTAAATTCCGAAGGGCAGACCATCCACAGAGAAATTGTTGAAGAAATCGAGCGCAGGGGCGGCCTTAGCCGCGGTGAAGCTGATTACACCCATGGGACAAAAATCAGTTACGATTAGTAACAAAAAGCGTAAGCGCCTCGTTCAGCCCCGACAAGCGCTGGAGGGCCTGACACTGAAGTCGTTCTTTGACTTCATTGGCAGGACCGAAGCGTCTCGAGGGGCTAGGCGCTGAAGCTGGATTAGGAATACCACATGTAGTCATCCATATCGCATGATCAATAATTCCCGATAAACCATGAAAAAAAAGGCTGCTAACCACCTTAGTGATTAGTCAGCCTTTTTAACTTCAAGATACCGCTTCAGCATTTTTTGGTATGGAACCGGAAATGCATATTCCTGGATCTCCTGCTCAGTAACAAGTTTTAACTGCTGAGTTTCCGGAATAGCGCTATCAAAGCTGCCGCTGAATACATGAATATTCCAAATCAGATGGGAGAAAACATGGCCGATTTCGCCTATGGAATCATTTATCTTAGGAGAAAAACCATAAAGTTCTTCAAAATGTCCGGACAGCTGCTCTCGCTGCCTTTGGAATCCGAGGTCTAACTCTACAGTCGGGAACTCCCACAGGTTTGCCAGCAAGCCAGTTTCCGGTCTTTTCCTTATAAGGATCCTTCCACTTTGATCACTAAAGATCCCTGCGGCCAGCTGGATATTTTTCTGCTTCTTCTTTTTCGTTTTTACTGGAAGCTCAGTTTGTACCCCTTCATGGAACGCCTCACAATGGTCCCTGACAGGACAAAGAAGACATGAAGGAGAAGTAGGCGTACAAATTAGGGCTCCCAGCTCCATTAAGGCCTGATTGAAATAAGATGGGTTTTCATGCGATATGATTTCCCTCACAGCCGATTCGAAAATTTTACGGGATGCAGGTCTGGCAATGTCATCCCAAATCAGGAGGATCCTCGACAAGACCCTCATCACATTTCCGTCAACAGCAGGTTCAGGTTTCCCGTAGGCTATGCTAAGTATGGCCCCTGCCGTGTATGGGCCTACCCCTTTTAACGAAGCTATCTCTTCCGGTGAATCAGGGACTTTGCCTCCGTAATGTTCATGGACTTCCTTCACTGCGGATTGTAAGTTGCGGACACGGGAATAATAACCGAGACCTTCCCAGGCTTTCAGGACCTTTTCTTCATCCGCGGATGCAAGCGCCTCTATGGTTGGAAATCTTTCCAAAAATCGATTAAAATAAGGGATGACAGTATCTACTCTAGTTTGTTGGAGCATGATCTCAGATACCCACACTTTATAAGGATCCTGATCCTTTCTCCATGGCAGTTCTCGCTGCTCGCTAACAAACCATCCTATCAAGTCATCCTGAAAGGATTTTTTATCCATTTTATCTACACATTTCTTGATGTCAGTTGCCACTTTTGTTCCTCCAGGTGTTAAACTTTCCGGAAATTTGGGAATATAATATTAACGCTTCTGCTTAATCGCCATGAAGCCAATTCGTTCGAGTCCTCCCGGAACGAAATCCTCCAGCATTCCAAAAACAGAATGGTCCCGGGAAAGACGCATTTTTTTCATTGCATGATAATGGGCTTCAGTCGGCACAAAAAATGATTCAATGAATACATTCCGCTGGCCCGACTGGCTGCATGAAAACATATTTGCTTCGAAATCAGGAAGCATCGCGGAAATTCGATGGATGGCCTCTTGATATTGGCCAAGCAGATTTTGTTTGACTTCGTATTGGATGATCATCTGAATCATTACGCCAGCTCCTTTATGACTAGTAAAGGGACTTAATGGTTCAACCCTTTAAAAGTAAATGATTATTTGCATTGTGACAAGACTTTTTACTTGCCAGTTCATTTATTTAGCTTTTATCAACTATCTAAAAAAGGAGGCGGTTTCCATGGATACTGGTACCCATGTTGTCATGGGGTTCGCTCTGGGCGGGTTGGCGACGCTTGATCCTGCTGTCAGCGAAAGCAGCATCACAGCTAGCAGCGTACTGGTCGCTACACTCGTCGGGTCACAAATCCCTGATATAGATACCGTTCTGAAACTGAGAAATAATGCAGTTTATATACGGAACCATCGCGGAGTCACTCACTCTATTCCAGCTGTCCTTCTTTGGCCGCTGCTTATTTCCGGGACAATATACTTTTTTAATCCGGAAGCAAATTTGCTGCACTTATGGATTTGGACATTCATTGCTGTATTCCTTCATGTTTTTGTCGACATTTTCAATGCTTATGGAACACAGGCACTAAGGCCATTTTCGTCGAAATGGGTCGCATTGGGGGTAATCAATACATTTGATCCGATTATTTTTGCGCTTCATGTCATCGGTTTGTTCCTCTGGGCATTTGGAGCACACCCCGGATACACCTTCTTAACGATTTATGGAATCCTTGTGCTCTACTATATATACCGATTCGTTGTGAAGCATCGAATCAAGTGTGCTGTTGAGAAAATCGTTCCGGATGCGACCGATATCATTATCGCTCCGACAATGCGGTTCAACCATTGGCGTGTAGCCGTCATGAACAAGCACCAATTCTTCGTCGGCCGCGGATACAAACGTCATGTGCGGATTCTTGACCAGTTCAACCGTGTCCCAGTTCCCGAAACTCCGGTGCTTGAAGCAGCAAAAACAGATAAGAATCTATCCGCATTCCTTTCGTTCTCACCTGTTTACCGCTGGGAATGTGATGAATATGATGATTTTTACGAAGTCAGGTTCATTGATTTGCGCTACCGCAGCAACGGGCACTATCCATTTGTCGCAGTCGTGAACTTGAACAAGGATTTGGAAATCCTCAGCTCTTACACAGGCTGGATTTACAGTGAGGAAAAACTAAGAAAGAAACTGGAGTTCATTCCAGGAGAAGGATAAGACCAATATTTATGAGCTGTACCTTTACTATTAGACACAAAACTAACAATGGGGGTGCAGCTTTTGTTTGGCTGGAGTCACTCCAAAACTTTATGACTTCCTTTCCCATGTGGCTGAGGAGGTTTTTCTATTATTAGGTTGGCGGTTTAATTCCAGCTGCTAAGGGTGCAATGAATAAGACTGAACGTGCAATTATTCTGCTTGATGGTGCAATTAACGTCGATCACTGCGCCATTATGATGTTTTACCGTGCAATTATTCAAAAGCTTGCTCAGAGATGCAAAATAGCTGAGCGCTAGAGATGGGATTATGAAACCCACAGTAGTTAATCACACTTAATTGAGCTAATCATGCCGATAAAAAACAAAAATCCCCTCTTAAACGGGGATTCTCTTTGTCAGGTTTATTCCTCTTCCAATAAATGCTTATACTTAGGATTCCTGGCAACGAATTCGTGCAGCTGGCTGCCGTAATTTTCAATCCATTGGCGGACGACTTTTTCTGTCATTTCGCTGCCCATATATTTATGGCCTGCTTTGGCGTATGTCGCTTCAAAGTCACTCCATAACAGCTCGACCCATCTCAAAGCCTGCTCATATGTGATGCCGTTGTTTTTTTCCTGAAGCAGGCTGGCCAGCGCTTCGTGTGTTTCCTGCATCCTGATCACCCTTTGCCAATTTTTAATATAGTTATGATTATGTGTCATTACTCGAATACTATGATTGCGTGCATCCATTCTGGAATGCACGTAATTTTACCCGTCACGGAGGGCATTATGCGAAATAAAGTAACCAATTTCCCGAACCAGAACAATAATAAGCTTGAGGGCGAGCCTCGGGCAAAAGCGGAATACGCTTCAAAAAGAGCCGATGGCACGATCAATACCCATCCTCAGGAGCGCATGTATGCTTCCTCTCACCGTGAAGATGACACTTCAGCTGTCATTAAGGACCATTAAGCATCATCCTGTGGACAGCTTAAGCTGTTCCATCCTTTAACACATGAGCAAAACCAGATTCTTAATTATTCTGGTTTTGCTCTGTTTCCGTTAAAAGGGAAATCGGCAGTGCTTCTTCTTTACCATCTCCGTTAAGACGTGCACCCCAGGCAAATACACCATTCATATAATCGATTTTAAAGTAGGCTCCCGGGTCTCCTTCGATGCCATAGACTTCACCTGGCTTAAAATCATCCGGGTTGAGCATATAGGATCTGGCCATGGCAATCTTCCGCTCATAAACGGCCAGTTCACTTGCCATTCCCATTTGTTCTGCTTTCCTTGCCTTGTCGCGGAGACTGGCGATTTCCTGGTTCAATTCATATTCGGTCATTTCGCTGTAACGTTTTTCTCTGCCCATATTGATTCACTCCTGGATAGTTCTTGCTTTTAACATTCAAGCATTTAAGATATAACTAAATTATAGCATGTTATCTTAAGGAGGCTATCATGAAAGCAATCATTGTGACTGGTGCCGGCACCGGCCTTGGAAAAGAGCTCTCACTGCTGCTGGCCAAACAGGATTACCATATGATTTTGACAGGAAGAACAGAAGATAAACTAAATGCCGTCAAGGAGCAGATTGAACAATCAGGGGGAAGTGCCACCGCAATCACGCTTGACCTTCGCAATCTGGAGGATATCAAGGAGAAAGCGTTGTTGATCAGCAAAAAACATGAATTGTACGGGCTCATAAATAATGCCGGCCTCGGATACTTCGGTCCGTTCTCCGAAAGCTCCGATACAGAAATCGAAGAAATGTTCCAGACAAATGTTTTTGGAACGATCCATATGACTAAGGCCATCCTTCCCTACCTTGAACTGAATCATGAGGGCCTTGTCCTGAACATCGTCTCGACGGCCGGACTACGGGGGAAAAAGAATGAAGCTGTCTATTGTTCCAGCAAATTCGCCGTCAGAGGCTTTACCGAAAGCCTGCAGAAGGAGTACGAAGAAACAGACATCCGTTTCGTCGCTGCCTATATGGGCGGGATGAATACTCCATTCTGGGATGAAAGCGAGCATGTGGCAGACCCGGCTAGGTTTCGTTCTGCTGCTGAAGTGGCCGGAATCATTATCGATAATCTCGAAAAACCCGAAATTGTTATAGAATCGAAAAAATCATGACGCCAGTCATGATTTTTTTATTTCTCATTCTCTTTTTCGGAAATGAATTCATCGATCATTTCCATTGGAAATCCCTTGCGGTACAATGCCATCTTCAGCTTCTGTCTGTATTCACGTTCTGAAAGCTTACTGTACTTGCTGTGCAGTTTTTCTCCTTGAATACGCAATGCATCCATTTCAGCATCGTCTTCTTTTTCAATCTCTGTCTCATCCAAAGCAGCATGTATGATCGAAAATGAATAACCTTTGCGCCTAAGCATCTGTTCAATTTTCTGCTTAAGGATCCTCGATGAGTCCTTCTTATTCTTCAAAGCATATTTTTCACTGAGTTTGATTGCTTTTTCCAACTGTTCATCGAATGAGACCTCATCGACCACTTTTGTGATCAAATCGGGAACAATCCCTTTCTCCTTCAGTTCCAGTTTAATGACTTCCGCGCCTTTATCCGTCGTATTCAGTTGTGTCCGGACAAAAGCGTTGGCAAATTCCTCATCATTCAGGAATTTAAACTCATATAATTTATGGATTGCTTCTTTTATGACGGAATCTGAGATTTCTTTTTTCTTAAGGTGTTCACGGACTTCAGACTCTGAGCGCATGCGGTGTGAAAGATAATTGATTGCTGTATTATAGGCTTTCCGGATATCGTCCTGAAAAAGCATTTCCGTGACCGCAAAGTCATCCAGTTCCATTCCCTTTTTCAAATTATATTTTATTAAAACATCTTCATCGACGCTGAACGCGTACTCTTCTCCCCTTCCGCTGTCGGTAAAAATGCTGTATCTGTCTTTATTGTGTTTTTGGACGGAGATTTTCGTAATGGCTGGCATTTGATTTTCACCTCTAAAGAAACTTTAACACATTCAAAGGAGGTTTATCATTTTAAAAGCAGTACTATATACATAAAAGGAAAACTTAGGAGGTTGACCATGAAAATAGCCATAACCGGAGGAACAGGGCTTGTCGGCAGGGCTTTAAGCAGTGAACTTATCCGTAACGGACATGAAGTATTCATTTTAACCCGGAATAGGAAAGATCAAGGCAGCCATAATCCAAAATTTGTTCAGTGGCTCAATGAGGCTGACAATCCGGAAAATGAGCTTGAAGGCATTAATGCAATCGTGAATCTTGCAGGCGCAACTATTAATGACAGATGGACAGATGAGTACAAACAGAAGATCATGGACAGCAGGATTAAGGCGACCAGCGAAGTGAACAGGATTATCGAGTCACTTAAAAATAAGCCTCCTGTCTTAATCAATGCAAGTGCAGTGGGTTATTACGGCACCTCGCTGACAGAAGTTTTCAACGAACAATCGGATCCAGCTAATGACTTTCTGGCTGACACGGTCTGGCGCTGGGAGGCTGCCGCAACCCAGGCAAAAGAATTAGGCTCCCGGGTGGTGCTTTGCCGATTCGGTGTGATCCTGGATAAAAATGGCGGAGCCTTGCCAAAGATGATGCTCCCGTATAAATTTTTTGCGGGCGGAAAAGTCGGCTCTGGTACTCAGTGGCTCTCATGGATTCATATTGAGGATGTCATTCGTGGAATTATTTATGCAATTGGGAATGACCAGTTGGACGGTCCAGTAAACTTTGTCTCTCCTTCACCAGTAACAATGGATCAGTTTGGCCAAATTTTATCCAAAGTGTTGGGACGCCCCAATTGGCTCCCGGTTCCCTCCTTTGCCCTGAAAATCGCTCTTGGAGATATGAGCATGCTTTTGCTGGAAGGCCAGAATGTCGTTCCCTCAAAGCTTCTAAAAGCCGGTTTTAAATTCAAGTATCCAGAACTTGAAAAAGCCCTTAAAGGAATTTTAGGAAAATAAAGGTGTTTAATCCCTTTCAACAAGGAAATACTTATAAGGTACACACATTGAAAGGGTGAATTGGATTGGATAAGAAAAAAAGGGATAAGACAAAGAGTACATTATCAAGCATGCAGGAAGTTACATACAGCCGAGAATTCAAAAAAGCAGACAGAGCAGGCGGCTATGCAGCTGGAAAGAGATATTAGGCATTAAGGCGCTTCTTTTGGAGGAACATAAAAGTACGGAAATAATGCATTTCCGTACTTTTAACTTTTGAAAGGGGTTTTTCGAATGGGAAGAGCACATGGACACAAAACACGTGATCGCAATAAAGCATCCCTTCCACAAGTACCAAAAAACATGAAATCTGATGGCATTGATGTAGAATTCGATCGCGATTTAGCTGACCACGATGATCTTGAAGCAATGGCACGTTCAAAAGCTGCAGACCAGCGTGCCAAAAGCAGAAGAAAATAACCCTCTCATATAGGAAAAAGCAGAATCAAAATGATTCTGCTTTTTCCTTTTAAGGGAAGGGGGAATATCTACGGTTAGCAAATCAGGAACTTGAGTTTGTGAATTACTTCACTAACTTTCGATACTTCTAATTTACTCCCAACCGCTTCATTAAACAAGTATTTTCACTAATTGTACAAAAATAAGTTACCCACATACATGTGAATATTGTTAATAAATTCTCTAAAAGCTTTTAATATTAGGGTTTATTTATCTATCGTAATTTAGCGATATTTCTGTGGATAATGTGGATAAAGCTGTGGAGTACTTATAAATAATAGTTTTTGTTTGTTGATAAGTTTGAGGATAATTAAATTGGCTATAATATTTACCCTTTTATTAATGCAATAAAACCTATATCCCGTAATCTGAACGGTTCATTATTTAATAATATTCTTCTTCATTACCAATACTAACGTGAGAATGTAATGATCATTATGGAGGGATCACTAATGGCAAGAAGGAATAAGATCCTTGTACCGGAAGCCAGGAAGGCACTTGATGATCTAAAAGCACAGGTAGCCGGTACAATAAAAGCGGAGGATGCAAAATTTGAAACAGCCAAAGAGGTTGGCGTTCCCCTTAATAAGGGTTATAACGGTAATCTTTCAACCCGGGAAGCTGGAAAAGTTGGGGGAAAATTGGGTGGAAGCATGGTCCGGGAGCTCGTGAAAATGGCACAGGAAAATTTACGGAAACAGTAAAGACTTCAAACATTTGTAAAAAAACAGTTGACATCTGCTGGAAAATGAAATATAATGAATAAGCTTCGCCAAAAGGAAGTAACTTGAGTCACAACCAATACTATGTAAACAATTAATGGCGTTCTGCTTTTATTTTTAGGTAACAACTTATTCACACTGGATCGGCTTCGGAGCCGTAAGGATGCAAGAGAGGTAGGGCTTGCGTCGTTTAGGTTAAAAATGGTCAAGTGGAATTTTGTACCGCGGCAAAGTTTATAAATGGATGATTTATTATACATCTTGTGGAGTAGCAAGTTACTTGAAAGCGAACCGATGACGGTTCGCTTTTTCTATTTGTCCGATTTTCTTTGAAAATCATTACATGGCTTCATTCCCCTGAAGTGGATCTGCTCCTGCTGCATCCTTATTATACGTTGGCAGGATGATCGTGACTTCCGTTCCTACTCCTAAATCACTCTTGAATGCAATAGACCCGCCCATCGCTTCAATGATTTTCGTTGAAACGGATGTACCAAGTCCGGTACCTTTATCTTTAGTTGTGTAAAAAAGTGTCCCAAGACGTGCCAGCTGCTCCTGATCCATCCCTTTACCTGTGTCTGAGACGATGACATAAGATTCTGGCCCTGCCGATGCCTGGCTGACAAAGACCTCCCCGCCTTCTTCCGTGGCTTCGATTGCATTCTTTATTATATTCACTAAAGCTTGCTTCAGCTGGTTCCGGTCGGCTTTTGCAAACACACCCCACTCAAGCTTTACGTTCACCTGTACCCCTTCTTTTGCGGCAAAGGCTTCCAGGAGGATGGTTACTTCTGTAATTATTTCAGCCAGTTCTGCGTCCTCCAGCTTTTCAAATTGCGGCTTTGCGAAATTCAGGTAATCATTAATGATTGACTCAGCCCTTCCAAGCTCAGTCAGAACCAGACTCAAATAGTAAAAGTTATCTCCCTTTTCCTGCTTGTGCATCATTTGCAGAAAACCTTTCACTACTGTCAGTGGATTCCTGATTTCATGTGCAATGGACGCTGCAAGTTCCCCCAATGTATTAAGCTTTTCAGCCCTGAGGATTTCTTTCTTCATCAAATCCTTTTCTATCAATGCCTCATTGAGGAAAGCTGCTACCCATACAGAGAAAATCTGTATCACACCAAAAATCGTTATGTTCATCAAGACCTTATTTGAATCTTCTGATGCTGCTGCATTACTGAGAAAAGTATTAGTGATTAAAATGATAAGCATAGAAAGTGATGGCCAGAAACCAACAATAACCGCTGTCCTGACCCTCTTCTTAGCATCAAAGGTCCAAAAACTCTTCATGAACAAGAATGGAAACAATGCTGCCAAAAAACCGCTCGCATAACCGAGAAGGAGATCCCCTCCCATGAATGTCCTTGTTGCAAGATAAGTAAATAAGACCATCCCCCCTGCAATCGGCCCCCCATACAAAAAGGCTACTACCAAAGGGACATACCGAAGATCCCAGTATAATCCGCCCAGTTCATATGAAAACGCAAGCGAGAGAAACAGAGCCAGGCTTTGCAGGATTCCGCATAAATAAGGTGATTTCCCAACACTTTTGTTATCAAAAAGAACACCATGAATAAAGATAGGCAGCAAAATGATCAAAACATTCAACAGGAGTTTCTCGACGAGCATTTTATCTTCTCCAATCGAAGAGCGTTAAATAGTATAGCCCAAACGCAATATCCACTTTTAGAAATACGACAAAGTTTTCATGATTCCTCTATTCCCCGGGAAATTTGTCATATATTAGCATTGTGAACATAAAAAAGGAGCCCTGAGGCTCCCTGCTATGAATTCATTAACATTTTCTTTTCAAGCTGGCTTGTATAAAGTTCATGGTAAAAACCTTTTTGTGCCAGCAATTCGTCATGACTGCCCTTTTCAATGATTTGTCCATTCTCTATAACGATAATCTGATCGGCATTTTTAATCGTATTCAAGCGGTGGGCAATGGTGAAGCTTGTTCTTCCCTTCAGCAGATGCTGGAGGGCTTCCTGTATTTTCAACTCAGTGATTGTATCAATGCTGCTTGTCGCTTCATCCAGTATCAAAATCGCAGGATCAGCAAGGATGGCTCTGGCAATCGATAGTAATTGCTTTTGCCCCTGGCTTATCCCGGCATCATCCTGGCTAAGCTCAGTATCATACCCTTCCGGCAATCGTTGAATGAAGGAATGGGCATTTGCAGCCCTGGCAGCCTTCTCTACCTCCTCATCGGAAGCATCCAGTCTTCCATATCGAATATTCTCCCTGATGCTTCCCTGGAACAAAAATGAATCCTGGAGGACGAATCCCATTTGTTTCCTCAGGCTGTCACGGGTGATTTTCTTACTGTCGTGCCCATCAATCATAATCATCCCCTGATCTGGTTCATAAAAACGCGAAATCAAGTTGATGATTGTCGACTTGCCAGCACCCGTAGGGCCAACCAATGCAATCGTTTGGCCAGGTTCTGCGTTAAAATTCAAATCAGAAACGGTATCTCCCCCCTTTTCATAGGAAAAAGATACATCCTTGAACTCGACCTTTCCGGTGATGCCAAGGAGAGGTGCAGCTCCTTTTTCGTCTACAGCCTCTTCCTCCGTATCAATGATGTCAAAGACACGATCGGCTCCTGCAACAGCTGACAGCAAGGTATTGAACTGATTCGACAGATCATTCAACGGTCTTGTGAATTGTCGGGAGTATTCGGTAAAGATAACAATTGTCCCAATCGTTACATATCCTTTTAAGGCGAAGAAACCGCCCACTCCTGCCACGATGGTAAAGCTAAGGTTATTGAGCATATTCATCAATTTCGGGATAAAGCCTGTAAATGTCTGTGCCCAGTAACCTGATTCCTTCAGTTGCTGATTTTTTATGCGGAACTCTTCAATGACTTTTGGTTCCTGGGAAAAGGATTTGATGATTTTTTGTCCGGAAATTGTTTCCTCAATATATCCATTCATCTCTCCAAGCCTGCGCTGCTGTTCCTTATATAGTTTGCCGGTACGGCTCGTAATCCACTTCATCCCCATGAACATCAATGGAACGATAATCATCGTCACCAGGGTAAGCAAAGGACTCAGCCAAATCATGACCGCCAATGTTCCCGCAAGGGTAAGCACGCTCGAAAAAATCTGGATGACAGAGGAATTCAGGGTCGCGCTGACATTTTCGATATCATTGGTGACCCGGCTCATCAGCTCTCCATGCTGGCGTTTGTTAAAGAAATCAATCGAGAGCTTGTGAAAATGGCTGAAGAGCTGCCTCCTCATTATATAGACAGTCTTCTGAGCGATGCCGATCATCCAGTAGCTTTGGAACCACAATGTTAAGGAATGCATCACGTAAACTGCACCTAGGCCGATTAATAGCCAAGTGAAACCATCAGCTGATTCTGTCGCAAAATACTGATCGATGCCCCATCCGATCAAGAATGGGCCCAGCAATCCAAGCGCTGAACTCGCCACCACCATTAACAGGACCAGGATCAGCAGGCTCCGTTGGCCTGCAAGATAGGACCAGATCCTCCTGATTGTCGGTCCAATCCCCTTAACCGTACTTTTATTGCTGCCTGCCTTGTTTTCTCTTTGCCTTTTTAGCATCCTGCCTTCACCTCCCCGAACTGGGAGTTGTAGATTGCCTGATAAAGCGAAGAATGTTTGAGCAGGTATTGATGGTCGCCATAGCCAATTAAAGCTCCATCTTCCAGCAAGAGAATTTTATCAGCTTCCTTGGCGGTGCTGATCTTTTGTGTAATGATGACTGTTGTACACTCATATTTGCTTATGGCTTGTAGCAGCTTTGCTTCTGTTTTTAAATCCAGCGCACTAGTGCTGTCATCGAGCAGAAGGATTTTGGGTTTTTTAATCAATGCACGAGCAATGGATAATCGCTGCTTCTGTCCGCCCGAAAGGTTGACACCTTTCTGCCCGAGAAGCGTATCATATTTGTTCGGCAGTTTCTGGATTGTTTCGTGGATTTGGGCATCTGATGCTGCCTTGACCAACTCCTCTTCGGTCGCATCCTGCTTGCCCCAGGCGAGGTTCTCCTTGATCGATCCGGTGAACAGCAATGCCTCCTGAGGAACGTAGCCGATTCCCTCCCTGAGACTTTTAAGCTTAAGATCCTTAATATTCTTGCCATCGATTCGGATTTCTCCGCTTGTTACATCGTATAAGCGCGGGATAAGCTGGAACATTGCCGTTTTTCCCGCACCGGTCGCTCCAAGGACCGCTACGGTTTCTCCCTGATCGATCTTAAACGATAAATCTGCAAGAATCGGAATATTGGTGTCTGGGAACTGGAATGAGACCTTATCAAACTCAATTTTACCTGCAGAAATTCCGTATACATCCTGGCTTCCAGCGGTATCTTCAAGATCGACTCCCTCATTCAGTACTTCCGTTACACGCTCAGCCGATGCCCTGGAACGTGAGAATACCATTATGATCCATGAAAACATTGAAAAAGCAGCAGTAATCCTCGCAGCGTAGTTCACGATCGCGACCACTTCACCTACAGACACCCTGCCAGACTGAACGTCTATTTTTCCAAACCATAGAACCGCAATGACGCTTAAATTCATGAATAGCAGCAGCACTGGAATCGTTGCTTCAGTCACCCTCAAAGCAAACACTGTTCGTTCTCTTAGTTTATTATTCGCTTTTTCAAATCTAGTACCTTCATAATTCCCCCTGGCAAAAGCTTTGATCAACCTCATGCCAACAAGGTTTTCCCTCATTACGCCATTCACTCTGTCAAGACGCTTCTGAACACTTTTAAATAAACCTGCAGCCTTCCTCATGATCCAAATTAGGAAAATCAACAGTGGCGGGATGATGATGACAAACGGCAGGGCCAATTTCACATGAACCATCATGGCCATGATGATTCCCCCGATCACAAGAAGTGGGGCACGCATCGCAATCCGCAGGCTCATGAAGAACGTATTCTGCAGCTGGGTCACATCATTGGTGATCCTCGTGATCAAAGAAGAGGAGGGGAAATGGCTGAAGTTTGTGAACGAAAAAGCCTGGACTTTCGCAAACAGCTTTTCTCGAAGGTCAAAGCCAAAACTCTGGCCTGCACGGGCAGCTATGAACGAGTTCGCAATACCCGATGCAAAGGCAAGAAAGGAGATTCCAAGCATGACTCCGCCCCATTTGATGACCGTGTCAAGATCCCTTGCGACAATCCCTTCATCGATAATCTTAGCAATCAAAAGCGGCTGGAAAAGTTCAACAGCCAATTCGATAAGCATTAAGCTTAGTGCAGCTGCGATTGGAATGCGATATGGTTTTACAAATGAAAATATACTCATAGAAAACGTACCCCCAGTTGACCAATAACGTTATTTCGTCTTCCGAATTTTTATACCTTCTATCATACTCTTTTTGGTGAATTTTTTGAATTGAAAGATAAAAAAACGATCCATTTTTTGGACCGTCAACATTTGTTCCTCCCCGACATCAAGTTCCTTTCTTTGGTATCTCTATAACTTTCTATTGAAAAGAACGTAAGAATAAATATAAGGCGCAATGACGGTAACGGCAATCACGCTGAAAAGCACTGCTTCCTTCCAATAACCAGGAACGAAGGTAGCCAATATCATGGCCAGACCGCCAAAGAAAAAGATTTTTGAAGCAGCCCGATGTGTCTTTTTCCATACTTCATCACTGCTGAGTGTCCATGGAGTTCGAATGCCAATGAAAAAGTTAGACCGGACCTGAGGCATATAGTTTCCAAGGATCATAAAGATAATTCCGACAACCAGCGGGCCGATACTGCCAAAAGGGACATCATACCCAATCGCATTTGCCAGCATCAGTATGTTGATGACAAAAAGGACTCCTATAATGGCATTTAATATAATGCGATAACTTTTCGAGAAGTACTTATAGTTTGTTTTCCTTGGATCTACTTTTGGCAAGAAAGCCATGGATATATACAGGATCACCATGATACCAAGTGTAGAGAACATTGCATTGAGCTTAGAAGCAAAACCATTTGCTTCCCCGTTTACATCCCAGTGAATCGGCATTTGTTCAGGCAGCTTCGGAAACGCAATAATCCACGCAAGGATCAGGAGGCCGATCATAGTCAAAGGCAATACATGCTTTTTCATTTTATTTTTCCCCTTCCCGGTCTTTATTATTTTCTGTAAAGCTGAACGCCCAGCTGATGAGCTCCTGGAAGACAGTCGTATGAAGAGAATAAATGATGAACTGTCCCTGCTTCTCATCCTGGATCAAACCGGCATTCTTCAGCAGCTTCAAGTGTTGTGAGATACTCGGTTTTGTCATGTTAAACTGGTCTGCGATTTCTCCAGCAGTCATATCCCTATCCTTCAACAGATCGAGGATCTTTCTTCTGGTAGGGTCTGAAAGTGCTTTGAAAGCATCATTCAAGCTAAATACCTCCCTTTGTTTGAGATAATTTAAGTATTTAGTTATTTAACTAAATACTAAATCATTTTCCTGATTTTTGCAATTCTTTTTCAAATTAAAACCGGCTGCACTTTGACAGCCGGCTCATTTATTAGGTTATTCAATAAGGTTACATTTAAGAGTTAATAGTGCCCTTAGGCAGGAATGTCCCTTCTCATAAGGGCACCTTTCTCTCTTTTTCGTACCCTTATACAAGTGTTTCCCTTCTCATAAGGGCACCTTTCTCTCCTTTTCGTACCCTTATAAGGGAGTTTCCCTTCCCATAAGGGCACCTTTCTCTCCTTTTCGTACCCTTATAAGGGAGTTTCGCTTCCCATAAGGGCACCTTTCTCTCCTTTTCGTACCCTTATGCAGGAGTTTCCCTTTTCATAAGGGCA
>NZ_VEEP01000002.1:43534-407098 GCF_007678455.1 Cytobacillus oceanisediminis 2691
AGGGCACCTTTCTCTCCTTTTCGTACCCTTATACACGTGTTTCCCTTCCCATAAGGGCACCTTTCTCTCCTTTTCGTACCCTTATACACGTGTTTCCCTTCCCATAAGGGCACCTTTCTCTCCTTTTCGTGCGCTTATACTGGAGTTTCCCTTCTCATAAGGGCACCTTTATGAACTAATCGCACCCACAAGCAGCACTTTCCCGTTATTATTCATTATGAATTCTGCACCAGATGGTCTTTCAATTGGTCCCTCAATGCCCGCTTCAGGAATTTTCCGACGGAGGTTTTCGGGATTTCTTCCATAAACACTACATCATCTGGCAGCCACCACTTGGCGAACTGGGGTGCAATGAATTCTAGCAGCTCATCCTTGTCGACCTGACCTTTGTATTGCTCATTAAGGACGACACAGGCAATCGGGCGTTCCTGCCATTGTTCATGTGGAACGGCTACGACACTTGCTTCGAACACGGCATCATGCGCCATAAGGGCGTTTTCAAGGTCAACGGATGAGATCCATTCGCCCCCGCTCTTGATTAAGTCCTTTGTCCGGTCAACAAGCTTGATGACGCCTTCTTCATCCACTGTGGCGACATCGCCTGTATAAAGCCAGCCATCACGGAATGCATCTGCTGATCGTTCATCTTTATAATATTCGTCCGCAATCCATGGCCCCCGCAGCAGCAGTTCTCCCATTTCTTCTCCATCCCACTTTACTTCACCATTTCCTCCGATGACTTTCATCTCCAGGCCAGGAACGAGCAGCCCCTGCTTTGAACGGATGTCGAGGATTTCATCTTCCTCTAGCCCAACCTGATAGCTCTTCAAACGGGAAACTGTTGCCAGGGGAGTGGTTTCAGTCATGCCATATGCGTGCAGGAACGGGATTTTGTACTTCGTTTCGAATGCTTTGATCATGCCGCGCGGTGCAGCAGAACCTCCGCAAACAATCGATCTGAGCGATGATGTATCATAGCTTCCTTTTTCAAGTTCATTCAGCAGGCCTAGCCAGATTGTCGGTACTCCTGCGGTGAAGGTGACCTTCTCCTGTTCAATCAAATCTGCCAGCAGCTTCGGGGTGAACAGCGGGCCGGGAAGCACCTGGGTCGAACCGAACCATGTCGCGGCGAAAGGCAGACCCCAGGCATTGGCATGAAACATCGGGACAACCGGCAGGACGACATCTGTTTCCGATAATGCAGCAGTATCAGCCAGACCAAACGCGAAACTGTGGAGTACGATACCTCTATGGGAGTAAACAACCCCCTTTGGGTTGCCGGTTGTGGCTGAAGTGTAGCACATTCCCGCCGGATCATTTTCATCTAAATCTTTTAGGAATTCAAACTCTGGACTTGATTCCCGCAATAATTCTTCATATGAATAGACAGGTTCCAATGTTGTTTCCGGCAGCTCGTCTTTGTCGGTCATGATGATATATGCTTCCACCGTTTTAAATTGATCCTTGCTCCGCTCAATCAACGGCACAAGATCCTCATCGACAAGCAAAACCTTGTCCTCAGCATGATTGATAATATATGAGACATGCTCGGGAGATAGTCGGATATTGATCGTATGGAGCACAGCTCCCATCCCAGGTGCAGCAAAATAAACTTCCAGGTGACGATGGTGGTTCCAGGCAAAAGTGCCGACACGGTCACCTTTTTCGATACCAAGCTTTTCAAGCGCGCTGGCAAGTCTGCGGGTCCGCTCGCCAATTTCCTTGTAGGTGAATTGGTGAATACCTGATAGTGTCCTCGACACTACCTGCTTTTTCGGGAAAAACTTTTCTGCTCTTTCCAAAAGAGATCCTACTGTCAATGGAACATTCATCATAACCGTCCATTCCCCTTCCGCTCACTAAGAATTCTTATTTAACCTGATTTCTGCACCTAGCCACTCTTTTATAATTTCTTCTGTCTGTTCTCCTTTTTCAGGAGAGGACGTACTCTCCCGCGCTGGCAAATCGCCATGCATTTTAATTTGGCCTTCTGGCAGGATGAAGCTCTTTTCCTTCCAATATGGATAGTCCGACAACTCGCCTGCCTCAAGGACAGGGGTCAGGCAGCAGTCAACTTCCATGCCGAATCCCGCCCACTCTGACAACGATTTGCTTTTAAACAACTGAACAAGCTCCAGGTAGACAGGATTGGATTCTTCCGGTTTGGAATAATGCGCAGGCTGCCAATCCGGATGGCCAACAGCATGGCAAAAATTACTCCAAAATTTTGGTTCTAGAGCCCCAAGGCTGACATAGCGCCCGTCCTTGGTTTCGTAAATCCCATAGCCGATGACAGTACCGTTCAGGACTGAAACGCCATGCTGGTATCCCGTCTCTTTTTCGATCAGCACATGATTCGCCATCAGGGAAGCCATACTGTCGGCAATCGCGATACAGTGATAGCTTCCCTCTCCAGTTCTCCCCCTTGCTACCAGCGCTGCGAGAATCCGTTCACTCGCAGCCAATCCCCCGATATAGTCGGAAAAAGTATGGGTTGGATGAACCGGCCTTCCTGTACTGTCCTTCAACTGGGCCAAAGCCCCGCTCAAGCTCATGTAATTCAGGTCATGGCTGCCGAGTCCGCTCATTTCTCCACCTGAACCGTAGCCGGTCACCGAGCAATAGATGATGGCCGGGTTGTGCTTTTTTACGTCCCCATAGCCAAGACCCAGCTTTTCCATCACTCCTGGTCTGAAGCTTTCAACTATGACATCCGCCTCCGCAAGCAAATCAAGGGCAAGCATTTTTCCTTCCGTCTGCTTCAAATCGATTACGATGCTTTTTTTACCGCGGTTATGGGCGTTGAAGACATATCCTTGTCCAGTGTTCCTTGCCGGGTCTCCGCCGGGTGCTTCAACCTTGACAATCTCCGCCCCAAGTTCCGCCAGCCTCAGGGTTGCAAAAGGGCCCGGGATATAATTCGTGAAGTCGACGATTTTAATACCATTCAACATGATTGAAAATCCTTTCCACTAAGTCGGCTGTCCTTTTGAAAACAATTCCTCCATTTGCTTGCGCAGCATGAATTTCTGGATTTTCCCGCTCGCATTCCGTGGCAGTGCCTCAACGAACAGATACTTGCGCGGGCGTTTGTAATTTGCCAGGCTGTCACTGTTTTTGCACCATTCATCCAACGCTTCTTCCGTTACCTGCAGATCTTTTTTCACGACAAAGGCTGTTACAGATTCACCCCAGCGGTCATCCGGCTGCCCGACAATCGCCACATCAAGCACACCTTCATGGGCATGGAGAACATCCTCGACCTCGCGAGGATAAATATTTTCACCGCCGCTGATGATCATGTCATCCACCCTGTCCTTCACCCACAGATAACCCTCTTCATCGAGGTAGCCAATATCACCTGAATGGTACCAGCCCTTGTACATCGCTTTTTCTGTTGCTTCTTCACGATTGAAATAGCCTGACATCATGCATGGACCATGGACGATGATTTCACCGCTTTCGCCAGGCGGAAGGACGTCTTCGGGATCGGACGGTCCATCCTCATTCGGGCGGACAATCCGGATTTCGTGGTTCAGGCATGCCTGGCCAGCAGCACCTGCTTTTGTCAGCTGGTCTTCCTCAGAAAGAAAGGTGATGGCCGGTCCCATTTCCGTCATCCCATACGCCTGGACAAGCTTGATGCCAAGCTGATCATGGCAGGCATGGACAAGGGACGGTGCCATCGGGGCGGCTCCATACAATCCCAGCTTCAGGCTTTCGATATTATAGTCTGATAGCTTCTCCTGTAGAAGCATATTCCACATTGTTGGAGCGGCAAAGAACTTCGTGATTTTCTCCGAATCAATCAGCTCGAGTACTTTCTTTGGAGCGAATTGATGGAGGATGACATTGCTGCCGCCGACATGGATTCTAGGCAGGAAGGCGCAATGCAGTTCAGCGCAGTGAAACATTGGCGCAGTCACCAATCCTTTATCATTCGCACCCAGTTTAGTTGAACCGACAACAATCATACTCTGCTCAACCATATTGCGATGCTTGTGCATGACTCCTTTTGGCCTCCCAGTCGTACCGCTTGTGTACATAATTGCGTATAGGTCATTTTCATTCACTTCAACTTGAACCTGCTTCGTATCTGCCGCATTTACTTTTTCATGGTAGCTCTGGGCATAATCAGGCGTATCTTCGTCGATATACCAGAAAGAGATATGCGGGAACCTGTTTTCAATCGAAGCAATGACCGGTTCCACCGCTTTCTCAAAAAGGACAACCTTCGGCGCAGCGTCTCCCAGGATGAACGCAACCTCTTCCCCCAGCAGCCTGAAATTGATAGGATTGAAGACTGCGCCAATCTTAGCACATGCAAAAAACGCTGTGCCCAGCTCCTCAGTATTGAAAGTGAATGTTGATACACGGTCCCCCTTCTTCACTCCTTCAGCAAGAAGCGCATTGGCGAGCCTGTTCACCTCGTCATTCCATTCACTGTACGTAAAGCGGACATTCTTGCGGACATCATAGAGGGCTTCCTTGTTCGGGAACTTCATTACGGTCAGGTCAAAAATCTTGCCGATCGTTGTGCTCATTTGCATTCCTCCTAATAAAATGTCGTTTTATGCTTTTCAGAGTAGCTGTATATGGAAGTTCCATTGGTGACCTATTCTTTCTCTTTTCTGCTGTTTTCAGGCGCCAATGGACCTCATTGGTGACCTGTCTTTCCTTTTTCTGCTGTTTTCGGGCACCAATGGACCTTATTGGTGACCTCTTTTTCCTTTTTCTGCTGTTTTCGGGCGCCAATAGACCTCATTGGTGACCCTTTTCCCTTTTTCCGCTGTTTTCAGGCGCCAATAGACCTTATTGGTGACCTGTTTTTCTATTTTCTGTGAACTTCGAGCATCAATGAGTATTTAGGAATCTATTAATCTAACCGCTCAATTATGGTGGCGTTCGCCATGCCATGTCCTTCGCACATTGTTTGCAGGCCATATCGGCCGCCGGTACGCTCCAGTTCGTGCATCATCGAAATCATCAGGCGGGCGCCGCTTGCTCCAAGAGGGTGACCGAGCGCAATTGCCCCTCCATTCGGATTCAGCTTCGCTGGGTCTGCGCCTGTTTCCTTCAGCCATGCCATCGGGACAGGTGCGAACGCTTCATTGACTTCGAATACATCGATGTCCTCAAGCTTTAGCCCGGCTTTTTTGAGGACCTTTTCTGTGGCAGGAATCGGGCCTGTCAGCATCAGTGTCGGGTCTGAACCTACCACTACCCTGGTGTGGACCTTGAAGCGCGGTTTCAAGCCAAGCTCTTCTGCTTTTTCACGGCTCATCAACAGCAGCGCTCCTGCTCCGTCACTGATCTGGCTCGAGTTCCCTGCATGGATGACACCATCCTCTTTAAACACCGTTTTCAGCCCGGCCAACACTTCAGGTGTCGTTCCTTCACGCGGCCCTGAGTCCTCCGTCATCGAAATCGTTTCACCATTTTCTAGTGTGACCTCCATCGGCATGATTTCTTTTTCAAAATAACCTTCAGCCTGCGCCTTCAAAGCCCGGCGGTGGCTTTCCGCAGAGAATTCATCAAGCTCCCGGCGGGTAAAACCGTATTTCTCCGCAATCCGTTCTGCTGATAGTCCTTGATGGATCATCTCGTATTGTTCTCTTAATTTAGGACTGAAAGGGTTGGCGTCCTGGTAATTCGACCCCATTGGAACACGGGTCATATTTTCAACGCCGCCGGCAATGACGACATCCATGTCCCCCGAAAGAATCGCCTGGGCAGCAAAATGGACTGCCTGCTGACTGGATCCGCATTGGCGGTCAATGGTCGTTCCTGGAACTTCAATCGGGAAACCAGCAGTCAAAGCGGCTACCCTGGCAATATCTCCGGCCTGTTCTCCTGACTGTGTCACACAGCCAAAGATGACATCTTCCACCAGTCCCGCATCAATCCCAGCCCGCTTCACAACCTCTTTCAAAACTCCTGCAGCCAGTTCATCCGGCCTGATATCCTTTAACAACCCTTTTCTCCTGCCGACAGGTGTCCTGACGGCTTCGACGATTACCACTTCACGCATGCTTCATCTTCCTTTCTGATTTTCTGTTAGTCTATAATCCAAGGTTTTTAGCAATGATAGTTTTCATGATTTCGTTTGTCCCGGCATAGATGCTGGCAACTGGAATATCACGGAATCTTCTCGCGATCTCGTATTCTTCCATATATCCATAACCGCCATGCAGCTGCATGCAGTCCGCGGCAATTTTCCTCGCGCTGTCTGTCAGCTTCCACTTCGCCATCGATACCTTTGTGACCACATCCTTGCCCTCGATATGCTCGGCAATCAGCTGGTCAAGGAAAGCTCTGCCCATTTCGATTTCTGTCGCCATCTCAACAATCTTGAATTGCGTGTTTTGAAATTTGCTGACAGGTTTGCCAAAGGCTTCACGGCTTTTGACATACTCTATCGTCTGCTTGAGCATGACCTCAGACGCTGTCTGTGCCGCAATCGCAACCAGAAGGCGTTCCTGCTGAAGCTTTTCCATTAAATAGAGGAATCCCTTACCTTCCTCACCCAACAGATTCTCCTTAGGTACCCGGCAATCCTCGAATATGAGCTCTGCCGTATCCTGGCAGTGAAGCCCAACCTTATTCAGTTTCCTCCCTCGTGAAAAACCTGGTGTGTCACGCTCAACGACAAGCAAGCTGACTCCTTTATGCTTCGGGTTCGCTTTAGGATCGGTTTTACAGGCAACGACAATCAAATCAGATTGGATGCCGTTGGTGATGAAGGTTTTTTGCCCATTTAGAATATAGTGGTCACCATCAAGGATTGCTGTCGTCTGGATATTCGCCAGATCCGAACCGGTACCCGGCTCTGTCATCGCAATCGCGGTAATGATCTCGCCAGTCGTACATTTTGGCAGCCAGCGTTTTTTCTGTTCATCTGTTCCATATGCGGTGATATACGGAACAACAATGTCATTATGCAGCCCTACGCCAACAAGGCCTGAGCCTACCCGCTCGAGCTCTTCATTGATGACAACCGCGAAGCCCCAGTCTACTTCACTGCCGCCGTATTCCTCATCAATATCGGGGCATAGATAGCCCTGTTCGCCCATCTTCTCCCAGAACGAGCGCGGAATCATCCGCTCCTCCTCCCACTGGCCGTAGAAAGGATAGGCTTCCTTCTCTAAAAACTTCCTAAGCGACCTGCGGAAAATTTCATGGTCATTCGTTAAATAAGGGTGTTTCATTTTTTTATCTCCCTCTTTCTATCAAACTATTAAAGTTTCACTTCATTCAGTTTCTGGCGAAGCTGATATTTCAGGATTTTACCTGAAGCATTCCTCGGCAATGCTTCTTCGATGAATATATTTCTCGGAACTTTATAGCCTGCAAGTTTTAGGCGGCAAAAGCTCTTAAGCTCTTGCTCATCAACAATTGCACCCTTCTTAGGCACAATGACCGCACAAACAGCTTCGCCCCAAACTTCATCCGGGAGTCCGATGATTGCTGCCTCAAGTACAGCAGGATGTTCATAAAGGACTTCTTCGACTTCAATTGAATAGACATTTTCCCCGCCGGAAATGATCATGTCTTTTTTCCGGTCAACGAGTGTGATATATCCGTTTTCATCGACTGTTGCCAGATCACCGGTATAAAGCCAGCCGTCTTTGATTGTTTTTGCCGTCTCTTCGGGCTTTTTATAGTATTCTTTCATAATCGATTCGCCTTTGATGATGAACTCACCGACAGCACCAGGCTTGATATCCTTTCCTTCTTCATCCACCACCCTGGCTTCGGTGAGGAAAGCAGCTTTCCCTCCCTTTCCCAGATGGTGTTTATGTCCCTCAGGACCAAGCAGGATGCCGCCAGGACCCGCTTCGGTCAGGCCGCACAAATTGTAAAATTGATCAGTCCTGAATAATTCCATGCTTTTCCGGACGAGTTCCGGGGCCATCGGTGCAGCACCATAGCCGCATCTTTTAATCGATGATAGATCGTAATCCGCAGCATTTGGGACCTGCAGCATAAAGTTGTACATGGCAGGGACCCCAAAGAAGTGGGTGATTTTATGCTGTTGAATCGCCTGCAGGGTTGTGACCGGGTGGAATTCGCGATGGATGATATGGGTTGCTCCCAGTACGACACCTGAAATCAGGAATAAATTAAGCTGTGCCGAGTGGAACAGCGGGGCGATGTGGAGGATACGTTCCTCCTGGTTAATGGCCATGCTGATCATCATTGTCAGGCCAACATTGAATACTCGTTTATGGTCAAACAGTGCTCCTTTTGGCCTGCCGGTCGTCCCTGATGTATACAGGATTTCAAGGTCATCATCATCGCTAACATCAATTTGTGGATCAGTGATAGTTTTTGAAAGGACATTTTCGAATGAATGATGTCCAACTGCTTTTGGGGTTCCAGTCGTGATGACATGGGCTGCATTTGTTCCTTCACCTGCTGAAGTGATGATCTCCTCGAACTCATCATCGCAAATTACCAGCACAGTCCCGGACTGTTCCAGTATGTAATGAACCTCTGAGGCTGTCAGGCGGAAATTCACCGGCACAATGACCGCCCCGATTTTAGCACCTGCAAAAAATGCAAACACAAACTGATCAGAGTTCTTCATCATTAAAGCAATTCTATCGCCTTTGTGAATCCCCAGACTGAGCAGCCCATGGGCAAGCTTGTTCACTTCCTCATTAAACTGCTGGTACGTAAAGCTCCTTCCCTCACACACGATCGCAAGCTTCTCTGGTGTTTTCCTGGCATTTTGCGCTAAATATGACCCAATATCCATATAAAGCTTCCCCCCTGGTTATATTAGAAAACGCATTCATATTTTTATATGCAATAATTATGCCAATTTTCTAAAAATGATAAATACGGTATTTCAAGGCAGGAATCGATATGAATGTAAATCATAGTGTCCGGAAATTGGACACCATGGTTGGACATATAACGAGAAGGTTAATTCGACGGAATATCGCTTATAAAATTCAGCCTGACAACTTATCGAGTAGAAAATCCTGCCTTTTGGCTCATTTAATTATAAGGAGTCAACATAATTGGTGTTAAATCAGTTTTATAATTGATCCGTTATGGATATATTAGCGATTTTTTATTTTTATTGGCGGAGTTCACAACTTTATTGGCGATTTCCAAGATTTATTTGCGAACTGGAAAAAAACACGTGTTTTTTCCAGTTCGCAAATGACATGCTATACGCTCAGCTGGTATTTCTTTATTTTTTCATATAATCCTGAACGGCTGATCCCCAAAAGTTTTGCTGCCTTTGCCTTGTTTCCGTTTGTCTGGGAGAGGGCCTTTCTGATCGCGCCAAGCTCGGCATCTTCTGCAAGGCTGATTTGTTCGATAAGTGGGCTGGATAGTTGCGACAGTAAGTAATCCGGCAGATCCTCTGACTGTATTTTCCCATGCTCGGCAAAGGTCATTGCGCGCTCCAGGACATTCCGCAATTCACGCACATTGCCCGGCCATTCATAGCGAAGGAGTGCTGTTTTTGCCTGTGATGAGATGCCGGTGATGCTCGTACCCAGCATGGAGTTCAATTCTTTCATTAATTCAGTAATCAAATACTCAACATCCTGAACGCGGTCCCTCAGCGGCGGAATATTCAAGGAAATGACATTCAGTCGGTAGTAAAGGTCTTCCCTGAACTCCCCCTGCCTTACCATCTCTTCCAGGTTACGGTTTGTCGCAGCGATAATACGGACATCGACCTTCACGCGCACATTTCCGCCTACCCTGTAAAACTCTCGCTCCTGCAGGACTCTTAGCAGTTTGGCCTGAAGGGACAGAGACATATCGCCTATTTCATCGAGGAAAAGCGTGCCTCCATTGGCAAGGTCGAACTTCCCAATCTTGCCGCGCTGTTTCGCCCCCGTAAAGGCACCTTCTTCATAACCGAAGAACTCGGATTCTAGCAGGTCTTCAGGGATGGCTGCGCAATTGACGACAACGAATTTCCCTTCACTTCGGGCACTGCTGTTATGGATGGCATGTGCGAACAATTCTTTCCCTGTACCACTTTCACCTCTAATCAATACAGTGGATCTGCCTTTCGCTGCTTTGGCTGCACTTTTCTTTAATTTTTCCATGTAAGAATCCTTGCTGAAAATATGGTCCCATGTGAACCTGGCCGACTCGGATTTCTGCAGCTGCTGGTGGTAAAAGCTTGCCTTGTTCTCGGCTTTTTGAAGTCGCTTGAACAACTCGCTGACCTCATTCAACTGGCGGAACATCACTTTGCCAATCGCTCCGATCACCTTGCCATCCTTCTTGATGGGAATTCGATGGACAATATATCGGATACCGTTCAACTCGTTAAAGTCGCTGACTTCCGCCATTTCCGACCGGAACACATTGCCAAGCTTCAGTTGCGGAAGGACTTGCTCGACTGGTTTATATAAAACTTCTGTTTTCTCCAGGTTGAACAGTTCGAGCAATGGCGGGCTGACCATGGTGATGATGTTTTTTTCGTCCGTCATCAGGATTCCATCATATGCATTCTCGAGTGTCGTCTCGATTGTCAGCTTAAGCTTTTTAACCGTCTCGAGTTCTTCTGCCATTTTTTCAAATTCAGAAATATCCTGGAATAACAGGATTTTCCCTTCTTCATGGTTCACTGTTTCATAGGAAGAGATATGAAGAATCGATTTAAATTTTTCATAATGATGAGGAGTGTCATCTCCATTCAGCAACCCAGGAAAAATATCGCCGAGCTTCCTGGATATAATTGAATCAAGAGTCCGTCCGCTGATTTTCGTAAAAGCTTCATTTGCATAAATCATCTGCATCCTGCCGTCAGTCATGAGCACACCGATATTGGAGTGCTGAAGGATTGTTTCAAGTTGGTCCTTGAGGGTATTCGCAGATTTTAGCAAAGCGACCACCATTTCGGTCTTGGTCAGTAAACCGATGACTTTATCCTGTTCATCCAGCACCACGCCGGTACCAACCTTGCTTGTTTTTACAATCTGCTCGATCTCGCGATAAGGAGTGTCGATTCGAATGGATCTAGCTTCCTTCTTTATGTATGGAAGTATTGCCGTTTCAAGGGGACTGCCTTCAAGGATCATTTGATACAAGCCGCTGCGGGTAAAAACTCCCAGAAGGTTCTTTTCAGTATCAGTAACGGGCAGGAGATTCCATTTCTTCTCCCTGAAGATTTCCACTGCCTCCTGCAAAGTTGTTGTCTCTGTGACCAGACAGTCAACAGGGGTGACGATATCCCTGAATTCAAGCATTAACTTCCCCCCTCCAGTTAAAAATTTCTGAATATTATAACTTTAATTATATAACACTGTTGGGGAAAGTACACTTATTAGCCATGAAAAAACCTGCCCCCAGGTGAGGAGCAGGTGATGATTTTTAGCGTGGAATGGTGAGTTTCTGGCCAATATACAGGTATTTTGCCGGATCTAGATTATTTGCTTTCACAACCGCATCGATGGTTGTGCCATATTTAACACTGATTTTCCACAGTGTATCTCCACTTACAACTGTATGGATGACTTGCTGGGCAGCCGGCGGTTCCGGAGCAGTTGTCGATGGTATAGTAAGTTTCTGTCCGATATACAAATACTTGGCCGGATCCAGATTATTCGCTTTCACGATGGCATCAATTGTTGTGCCATATTTTTGGGCAATCTTCCAGAGAGTGTCTCCTGATTGGACCGTATATACCACTGGCTGTGGTGTCGGTTCAGGTGTAGCCGGAGCTGGCACCTTCAGTTTTTGCCCAACATATAAATACTGATTTGGATCAAGATCATTCAGTGTGACGATATCGGAAATGCTGCTGTTGAACTTAGCAGCAATCTTCCATAGTGTGTCGCCGCTCGCCACGGTGTAATCAATCGTGTTAGGAACTGCCGGCGGAGTGGATTCAGCCACAAGCTCCACATCACTTACATTGATCGTACCGGTTACACCTTCTTTGACCAGCACCTCGTACCGGCCATTTTCAACTGTTTCGGACATTAACGGGAAAGTATCGCCTTTTACAGCCGTATATCCCTGACTCATTGGATAGATCGAAAGCTTCGCGGTCTCAGAGGTTACCCTCACTCGCTTTTCAGGCTGAAGGGCCTTGAACTCATAGCCGCCTTCAAACCTGACTGAATCTGTAAAAGAGATATAGCCGGTGTTACTGCCTTCAATTACCATGACTTTTATAAAATAGTTTCCGTTTACGGCTTTTCCGCCATTAAAGTCGGTTCCATCCCATGTGAAAGAATGTGTTCCCGCCGGGAATGACTGACCGGCAACAACATTTTTCATATGCGCGCCAGCAGCGTTCGCAATATAGACGGATACTTTTGCCGGCTCTGCCAATGTGAATTTCCCTGTGACCGTGCCGTTCACACCATCACCGTCCGGGCTGATGATATCAGAGGTGAAGACAGCGTCCGTAACAACTTCTTTCAATCTCCATTGAGGTATATTGTAGTCGCCGTCCTTAATGGAGACCGTTCCTGCTTTTTGTGCTGACTGTTTCGTTGCAGGGTAGTTAAATGCAGTCTCGATGTAGTTAAAGTAGACATCATAGGTTCCGTCCGCAACAACTCGTCCTGCCTTATCCGTTCCGTTCCAGTTTACGGAATTGCTGCCAGGCAAAAGCTTCATTTTGCTGCCAGCGTAAACTTCGGCACCATTTTGCCAGATGCTCAGTTGTACTTCAGCCGGTCGGTTCAAGTTGAAAGGAATTTGCACATTTTCCGCTCCTCCGTATTTCGGAGAAAACATGGAAGGATTAATCGAAACCTGATCGAATAATGGCTTTGGATTCATCTCCGCCACAACGGTCAGTTTTCCGAGCGGATAACCTTGCATCTGGTTATAGCCCTGGTCTGATAAATACGCCTTTAGCTGGTATTCACCCGGAGGCAATGGAGCTTTCTTCGTATCATCCCATGGCACCCAATCTATTCTATGTACTGTTTTAAAATCTGTACTTGATAGGTTGATTTGAGTCTGGACACCATTGCCTACCGCTAAAATATGCCCGCGAGTCGGTTCACTCGTTTTCAGCTCAAACGTAACATATCCAGGTACACTGTTTCCCTGGTACGCAACAGTTCCGGTAGATTGACTGAAAGATATGACCTCAGCCATTGCAGAAGCGAATTGCGGGAAAGAAACTGCCGCTGTTAAGAATAAAAGCATGAAAATTCTAAAAAAATTCGTTGTCACTCTAATTGTCCCCTGCTCTCTGATGAAATGTTATATTACAAAAATATCATATTTGTTTTCTGCATTTTCAACAACGCGAAATTTTTACCATAAGAAAAAGCCCTCTCCTTTGACAGGAAAGGGCTTTTCATCATTTCGGCTGCATCCTGATTGCTCCATCAAGACGGATTGTTTCACCGTTAAGCATTGGATTCATAATAATACTTTCAGCAAGCTGAGCGTATTCCTCCGGGTAACCAAGCCGCTGCGGGAATGGCACCATTTCTCCAAGCGAGTCCCTTGCTTCTGCCGGAAGCGAGTCGAACATTGGCGTATGGAATAGGCCGGGAGCTATCGTCATCACCCTGATGCCGTATGCAGCAAGTTCCCTTGCGATTGGCAGCGTCATGCCGACCACCCCGCCTTTTGAGGCACTGTATGCCGCCTGGCCGATCTGGCCGTCGAACGCGGCAACGGAGGCCGTATTGATGATGATTCCCCTCTCGCCGAGTTCATTGGGATCATTCTGGGACATCTGCTCGGAAGCAAGCCTGATGACATTGAAGGTTCCAATCAAGTTGATGGAAATGACTTTTGAAAACATGTCCAGCGAATGGACACCTTTTCTTGATAGCAGCTTTCCTGCAACCCCAATCCCGGCACAGTTTACCACCGTGTTAATCGAACCGAATGACTCGATTGCTTTATTGATAGCATTTCTTACTTCTTCTTCACTCGTTACGTCTGTTTTTACGAAAACTGCCTGTTCCCCAAGTTCCTTTACAAGAGTTTCACCGCGTTCCACTGATAAATCCAGAATCGCAGCCTTTCCCCCCTGCCCGATGATTTTCCTGACAGTCGCTTCCCCTAACCCGGATGCTCCTCCGGTAACAATCGCTTTTGTCTCGATCATTTTCATTTTCGCCTGACCTCCACTTTTATAAAGTTATATTGTTATAGAAAGCAAGAATCGTGCCAATGCTAGTTCATTGAAAATAAAGATACTTCGAGGAACAGCTGTCCAAAATCAGGACAGTTTTTTCTGAAGAATGGACACTTTTATACTTTTGTTAGAAGGAAATTGAAATTTGAAGGTGTTTTTTTGTTTTACTATGATATTCGGCATTAAACCCGGTTGAAACAAAATATATTCCCGGTTGGGGCAGATTTATTTCCGGTTGGAACAAATGTTGTCTGCAAAACTAGTTATAAATAACAGTACCCCATGCAAAAAAAAGCAGAGCCGAAGCCCTGCCTCCTCAACACTATTAAGCTGCATTTCGTTTCGCTCTGTTCCTGAGCATCAGTTCCTCCAGTGCTCCTGATCCGAATATGACGCCTGAGACGATGAAGATTAGGCCGAGCAAATGGGATGATGTGATTCTTTCCCCAAGGAAGATGGCAGCGAACAGGATGGATAGGAATGTATTCAAGTTCAGGAAGATTGACGCCTCGGCCGGTCCGGTTTGGCCAATGGCATAATTGTAAAGCATATGCCCTACTGCCGTAGCGAAAATCGCTGACGCAAAAAATACTCCCCATATTCCTGCTGAAGCATTTCCAAGGCTCGCCAATCCACCTGGCTCCTTCCATAACCCGATTAGGAACAATAAGAGTGAGCCGAAGACAAGCATATATCCGGTCAATAGACGAGGATCTAGTGTTTTCGCTGCTTTGGAAATTATGATGAAGCTTATCGCCTGCGAAACAATGGAAATAAACACATAGAAATCACCAATTGACATGCCCGAAAGCCCTTTCTCACCTGCCAGCACAGTCAGCGCGACGCCAATACCACCGAAAATAAATCCAAGAGTCCGGACAAATGTCAGCTTTTTTCCCAGGAATAAGATAGCCATTAAAGCGGTTAATAATGGCCCCAGTCCAAGAATTAAGCCACCGTTAACAGCCGAAGTCACTTTTAATCCAATTCCCAGGAATAAATGGTGTCCAGTTACATTCAGGATGCCGCCGCCAATAATATAACTCCACTCTTTCCTTGAAGGCAGCCGGACTTTTTTAAAGAAAAAGAGAATGATAAATACCGAGACTCCCGCAGTGAATACACGAAGTGAGGTAATCGTAATCGGCGGGAAATTCCCCACGATTACTTTAAGTCCCGTTACATTGAGTCCCCACAGAAACATGACACCGGTAAGAATCATATATATTTTTAAATTTTTCATGATGTATCCTTCTTTCATTTAAACGATTAAAGCATAATTTCCATTCTACTCCTTTTTTTAAAAAGGGCAAGAGAAAGTAATGCCAATTATTTACCACCTGAATAATAAGTACCAAAAAGAAAGGAAATTTGAATCATCCCCTCGAGTAGACTGCTAGGTTAAAAGAACGGTTTCTTTTAAAATGCAGCAAAAACCGACAAAAACAGGTTTGAATACCGGAATGGTATTCCTGAGACAGATTTTTGCTTTGAAAGGAGGTGAAAGGATGCACTTCCGACATTTAATCATTACTGGCTTTATTACTGGTATTGCTTTGTTGGTGCCAGACATGGTTTTTGCTGAAAAAGGGCCAAATGCCGGAAAAGGACAACAGCCTGCGGCGGCTGAGCAGGCTTCTGTGCCAGACAAGGCAGAGATTGCCAAGAACTCCGGAAAATCTCCTGCACAACCTGCGGTCAAAAACCAGCCGATTAAGAAAGAAATCGTCCAGAAACCTTTCCAGGCCAAGCCTAAAGAAAATCCGGCCGAGGCAGTGAAAATGAATGGGAATGCTTCATCATTTAAGAAAAATGAGAAAGCAACACAGCCCAAAAACACCAATGCATCGAGGACCGGAAAAACTAATCAGGCGAAACATAAACAAAAGCCCAGCAATAATCAAAACAAAAAAGGTGCGTTAAAATCCATACATAATGAAGATCAGTACGTGAAAGAAACAAAGCGTAAATCACCTGGTTTGGAGGAAAAGCTTGATCCTTCTAAGGAGTCTGCAGAGAAACCGTCCATAGTCAAAGTACCAGTAAAGACGGAAAGCAGAAAAATACCTCATGTGAAAAAGGATGAAAAGGATTCATCCCAAAACGAGAGGTATCCTAAAGGAGACAACCTGCCTAACCCTCCATCACGCACGAAGGCTTCAGGGGGGCCATCCGGCGACAGGACAAGTTATGGAAATTCGAACACCTTTTTAAGCGATAAATGGTTCATTTGGGATGAAACATTCCATTTAAGCCTCTTGCAGCCGTTTACGTCAAGGGTCGCTGTTTTTCAGAGCCAGTGGGTAAATGCCCCACCTTCCCCACCACCGTTAAAAGCTCCTGCTTTTTTACCGTATACCGACGCGATTGTCACGGATAACGTTAATTAAAAGGGAGCGAATAATGAAAATGAATAATTATATTAATGGAACTAAAGTTGTGAAGTCTTTTATGCTAGCTGGAGTATTGTCAATCGGAGTACTGACTGGAGGCCACTTCACTCAGGCTGCCGGACCGGAAAAGGTAAAAGTTGAACAATCTCATAACAAACCAGCAAAGGTTCAGGTTGTTAATAAAAAGGCTAATGTAAAAGCAACTCCTGCTAAGCCTGCAGTTAAGACTCAGCCAAAAGCTGCTACAAACGGCGAAGCGAAGGAAAAAGCATCAAAGTCACAGGCTGGCATTCATGCAAGCGAAACTGCCAAAAAGCATGCGGCTCCAAATGCAGCTGTACACACAACAACTCAACAAGCGCCTGTCGAAGATGTGAAAACTGAGGAAGTTCCAACAGAAGAAGCTGTTACTCAGGAACCTGTAGTGGAAGAAGTTGTAGAACTTGAGCCAATCATTACTGATGAAACAGAAGTTGACTCTGAATCTGAAGAAACTTCAGACACTGATGCAGCTAAAGAAGACGAAGAGGAAATAAAGCCTAAAGCTGACACAGAAATGAAAAAGGAAGATGATGAGGATTCAGATGAAGATTCAGATGAAAATTCTGAAGAAGAGTCTAAAGACATCGACCTTGAGGCAAAAGCTACTGTAAAAACAGAAGATGATGAGGATAATGACTCCGATTCTGAAAATATCGATCTTGATACAGATGCAACTGTAAAGACTGAAGATGAAGATGAAGACGAAAATGACAACGAAGACAAAGATACGGAAGATAAGGTATCTCCATCTGTTGCCAACAAAATGAAGTCTAAGGCTTTCAACGCAAGCGATGTCGCTAAAGAGAAAGCAAACGAAAATTCAGCTGTCGCGTTATCTGTTGAAGTGACTGAAGATGAGGTTACTGAAGAAGTACCTACTGAAGAAGTTGTTACTGAAGATGAAGTGACTGAAGATGAAGTGACTGAAGATGAAGTGACTGAAGATGAAGTGACTGAAGACGAAGTGACTGAAGATGAAGTGACTGAAGATGAAGTGACTGAAGACGAAGTGACTGAAGACGAAGTGACTGAAGACGAAGTGACTGAAGACGAAGTGACTGAAGACGAAGTTACTGAAGATGAAGTTACTGAAGAAGATGCTACTGAAGAAGATGTTACTGATGAAGTTGTTACTGATGAAGTTGTTACTGATGAAGTTGTTACTGATGAAGAAGCTACTGAAGAAGATGCTACTGAAGATGATGCTACTGAAGAAGTAGTTACTGAAGAAGTAGTTACTGAAGAAGTAGTTACTGAAGAAGTAGTTACTGATGAAGAAGCAAAAGTATCTCCTTCTATTGCCAACAAAATGAAGTCTAAGGCTTTCAATGCCAGCGATGTTGCTAAAGAGAACGCTGACGAAAACTCAGCTGTTGCTTTGTCTGTTGAAGTAACTGAAGATGAGGTTGCTGAAGACGAAGCTACTGAAGAAGTTGTTACTGAAGAAGTTGTTACTGAAGAAGCTGTTACTGAAGAAGTTGCTACTGAAGAAGTAGTTACTGATGAAGTTGTTACTGAAGAAGAAGCTGTTGATGAAGAAGCTACTGATGAAGAAGCTACTGATGAAGAAGCTACTGAAGAAGTTGCTACTGAAGAAGTTGCTACTGAAGAAGTAGTTACTGATGAAGTTGTTACTGAAGAAGAAGCTGTTGATGAAGAAGCTACTGATGAAGAAGCTACTGATGAAGAAGCTACTGAAGAAGATGCTACTGAAGAATATGCAAAAGTATCTCCTTCTATTGCCAACAAAATGAAGTCTAAGGCTTTCAACGCTAGCGATGTTGCTAAAGAGAAAGCTAACGAAAATTCAGCTGTTGCTTTGTCCGTTGAAGTAGCTGAAGAAGTTGTTACTGACGAAACTGCTACTGAAGAAGTGACTGAGGAAGCTGTAACTGACGAAACTGCTACTGAAGAGGTAACTGAGGAAGTTGTTACTGATGAAACTGCTACTGAAGAAGTGACTGAGGAAGCTGTAACTGACGAAACTGCTACTGAAGAAGTGACTGAAGAAGTTGTTACTGACGAAACTGCTACTGAAGAGGTAACTGAGGAAGTAACTGAAGAGGCAAAAGTAAACCCATCTGCTGACAAAAAAGCTGAGTCAAAAGCTAGCTTATATGCAAGTGAAATCGCAAAGAAATTTGCTGCAATGCTTTCTGCTGTACTTGCTGTTTTTGAGAAGTAGACTGAAGAGAAAGCTGAAACTGTGACTGAATAAGTCATAGTTGAGTTGAAACCAATAATCATAGAAAGAGACTTCCAGGCAGCTGGAAGTCTCTTTTTCTATTAGTGGATCAGATTCCCCTTCGTTTGCGGGTTGTCCATCAGCCAGTTATTTTCCTCATTGGCGACAATCAGCTCGTTGATATCATATGTATGGTAGTACTTTTCTGTGATGAAGGGGTCTTTTTCTGTTAGTGCGATTGCTTCATCAATATCATCGCAATTCAGGATGATCATGGCGTGATCATTATTTTTGAATGGGCCGGCAATCATCAGTTGTCCTGCCTGGTTTAACTGCCTGAGATGGTCAATATGCCTTCCCAGCAATTTTGAATCCAGTTCTCCATTTCGTTTATCCTTCAGGATCACAACAAATTTACTCATCTAATAAGTACTCCTTTTATAAAATCTTCCAGTCCATTATATCATTTCCAATATATCCCGACAGCTGTAGTGCATTTCTTTGTTAAAACGGAACATAAATGGGTAAATAAAAAATAAAGGATTTGAATAAAAGGAGGCATCATCCATGATCATCGTCTACATCAGCATCGCTGTCATCGTGGCTGCACTTGCTTATCTCGGATATGTTGCTTATAAAACATTTAAAGATGCTAAGCCAACCATTGACAGTCTTCAAGAGACAGCAACCCGTGTCCAGAATAAAACCAATGCGATCAAAGAAGAAACCGATTCACTTAAATTTAAACAGCAAAAGCTGATGACTGATTTTGAAAAGAAAAAGAAAGCTGTCAATACGGTTGTTTTTTCTGTAAAACAGACACCTGTTGAATTCAAGAACGCACTTGTTGCAAAACCTGTCGCCGAACTTGAACAGAAATATAAGGCAAGACAATGGAACCGGAAGCGACGTAATCGGACCATGCAGCCACAATAAAACAGGGCACCCGCCCTGTTTTTTTATTTCGCCTCTTCTTCGTGACTATCTTCCTAGATATTCCTCTCGAATAATTTCCCAACCACTCTAGATTCCTGTAAATTCAAGCGTTAGGACATCTGGACAAACATTTAGGAGTTTTGTACGATTGTCGAAATAATTTTTACTAACTATTATGTATAAATATACAAAGTAATTTTGGAGGAATACATAGATGAAGTATAAAAAAATGATTTCGGGTGTTGTAGCTGCAAGTTTGCTAGCATCCTCCCCATGGACTCCGGCACTAGCTGAGTCTTTGAAGTGGAATTATGTAAATGCATATGAAGAAAGGGACGGAAGCTTATTCAACAGCGAAAACTATGACTTTATGAAATTCTCGGAAATCGGAAATAAACTTGAACAAATCGAGAAGCAATCCAATCGTGTGAAGGTGGAAGTAAAAGGACAATCATCAACCGGACAGCCTCTTTATGTCGTTACGATTGCTGCACCTGATTCCCAGGGCAAGTTTGGCAAGATCCAGGCTTTAAGAAAACAAATGTTCAAAAACCCTGGCAAAGCACAGGACTGGATTGAAAACAATCCAGACTTCAAGGTGCCAGTCATGATCAATGGCTCTATCCATGGTACCGAATTTGTCGGCAGTGACGCGGTCATGCAGCTGATTGAGCGCTTTGCACTTGAAAATGACGAGACAACGACTGAAATCCTCGAAAACAATATTCTGATTTTCAATGTTGTCCAGAATCCCGATGGCCGGGTCGATGCTACCCGCTTCAATGGAGAAGGAATCGATTTGAACCGTGACTTCATCACCCAGTCACAGCCCGAAACCCAGGAAACCGTTTCACTGATCAAAGAATGGAACCCAATGGTCTTCCTTGATACACATGGCTATGTAAAAGGTTACGCGCCAAATAAGCAGGGTCTCATTGAGCCTTGTACCGTTCCGCACAATCCAAATTACGAATATGACCTTTACCAAAAATGGGCAATGGATCAGGCGGAAGCGATGGAAAATGAAATCATGTCCGACAAGGAAAGCTTCACCGGCAGCCTGTATCAATCGATGGTGGGAACCTATATCCCTCAACGTGATGACGCAGAAGGCTGGGATGATTATCCTCCAATCTTTACGCCAATGTATGCGATGTACCATGGTGCATATGGCCACACGCTTGAAGCGCCAACAAATGATCTTGACGGTGTCCGCTGGATGTATGATGCCATCATGGGAGCATTGAAAAATGCCACAGAGAACAAGCAGGAAATGATCAAAGACCAGATTGAAATGTTCAAGCGAGGCATCAATTTTGATCATCCGTTCCATGACGAAGGCTTCTTCCCTACTGCCTATGTTCTGCCTGTTGATCCGGAAGATCCAACTGTAACACATAAGGCTGTTAAGCATCTGCAGAAAAACGACATCGAAGTCGTCCAAGCTTCAAAGACTTTTACGGCAGACGGAAAAGCTTATCCAAAAGGCACATACATTGTCAAAATGGACCAGGCAAAGGCGGGGCTGGCCAATACGATGTTATGGGATGGCGAGGATATCACTGAAGATGTCGACTCCATGTACGATATTTCAGCTTGGAGCCTGCCGGAGCTATGGGGCTTTGAGGCAGTAGCTGTTCAAGATGAACTCGATGTGACCGCAACGAAAGTGAACCAGATCCAGGAACAAGGGTCAGTTACCGGCAAAGGGCCATTCCTGATTCCAAACAGTTCTGTAAAAGCGGTTCAACTTGCCAATACGCTCATGCAACAAGGCGTCTCCGTAAAACGCGATAAAGCAGGCAATTTTTACACAGAAGCTCCCGCGAACACCATTGACTCAGCTGTAAAACAATCCGGACTGCATATCGAATCGGTAAAGGTACCTGCAGACGCAGTAGAAGTTACAAACCTTAAAGTAGCAATCCTTAAGGACGGAGGCATGAATAAGGCCCAATCCCATTCAGGAACAAAACTTGCACTGAAACGCCTGGGTTTTGAGGTTACAGAGGTCACCCCTGCTGAAGTTGCGGAACAGGGATTGAAGGGCTTCGACGTATTCGTATACAGCGGTACCGAAGGTCTGATCGCCAAAACTCAATCACGTGCAGGAAATCAAGAATTTGGCTTCCAGAACCCAGCACAGTATGATCTCTTCAAAACGAATGTCGAAGAATTTTTAAATAATGGCGGAAAGTATATCGCCGTCGGTGCAGGCGCCTCACTGGCGACAAAGACATTAGGCCTCACAGATAACACGGTTGTCGTTGCAGGTTACAACAGCAACGGAATCGCGAAAGTTGATTATAGCGGCGAAGGTATGACCGGCGGATATAGCGAGGATGACCTCGGCTTCGTCTACCGTCCTGTCTGGTATGAAAATACAGGAAATGATGAAGTTGCTGCAACATTTGACGATAACTCAGACTTCTTTGTTGCCGGGCACTGGAAAAACAATCGCGCAGCTCAAGGAAAGGCAGTAATCGTTAAAGAACAGGATAAAGATGTAACGCTGATCGGACTTGAAGCTGGCTTCCGCGATCATACAGACTACCTGTTCCGTCTCCTTTCCAACAGCATTTTTGAAAAATAAGCAGGCAAAAAAAGCATCGGGCGACCGATGCTTTTTAGCTGTTTGTATAGTATTTTTCCAAAAGCAGAAAATCCCTCGTCTTTTGAATTTCAATATGGTTAGCAAGGGCGAAATCTTCAAGCTCAGCAATCAACTGACCGCTGTAAAAGTAGGCAACACCAATATTGAAGCCTCTCCTTACCTTTACCACTGCATTTTTCGTCGTCCAGCCGATCCGGCCGAACTTTACTTTTTTGATTTTCTCAGATGTAAGTATTTTTTTGTATATCATAATATTAGCGATGGTTATTTTATATTCAATCTGATGGGATGATAATGTTAAATGAAATCTCAGCAGACTAATCATAACTAAAGTAATCGGAATCAGAAATTGAAAGAACTTGTTGAAATTTGAAGAAAAAGGCATAACAACTAACAGAGAATACATTATGTATATTGGTGGCCTGCCTGAATAAGTCATCTGACTCCCCCCTTGCACAAAACAATTTTACCAGATAAATCCAAATAGAGATACAGAAAGGGACCACCTTTTCAGGTGATCCACTTTATTAAAGGTATAAACCTGCCAGGAAGATTCCCAGGGCTTCTTCATAAATCTCATCGAACTGAGACAGTGGCAGAGGGTTGATACCGAACCCAAGCTCCACTGTGAAGCCAGGCCGGCGCCAGTCCTGGATGAACCAGTCCTTGTATCCGGCATAGCTTTCAATGGTTTTTACTGGCTGGTAGCCGCTTACCCTGGCGAATTCATTAACCATTGCCTCCGATTCAGGCGGCTCGAGGTTTTCAAAGCCCCAGTAGATGACTTCGCCCTGGGTATGGAAGGCGAGAACCCTTGAGAAATCGCGCTTGCGTGTAAGTTCTGCCATGGCGATTGCTTCCGGCTCCGATAACGGCTTTTCGCCAACATAATCCCTTGGACCAGGCTGGCTTGGATTCCTGGCTTTTTCTTTTTCCCATTCTGCTGGGAATTGATCATTCAGGTCCACTCCTCTTATATTCGCCTTCCAGCCGCTGAAGTCCATGCTGCCTTTATTCCATTCTATTACTCTTTCATTCCATGGCTCCTCTTCAGGTGGTCCGTTGAGTACGAGGTCGACACCATCAGGGTTGACCATAGGGACAATCGACAAAGCCGTCTGGTTGTATAAGTTCAGCATTGACAGCCCTCGTATCGAGGATTGGTTTGTCAGCGCCAGAAGGTAGTCATTTAGAAACGTCATTAGGACGGGAGTAGTGATCCATTCATTCGCATGAAATGCCCCATTGTAATGGACCTTTTTATTGCCATCCCCGACCAAAGCTTCAGGAATCCTTTTTCCTAATACAGAATTTCCGATCGATGGCACTCTCATAAATGGGTATACACTTTCCAATCGTCTTAAATCATTCATCAAAGAGCTATAATCGTAATTTTTTTTACCCTGGACAATCCGCCAGGTAATCCTTGTTGGAACTTTGATCATCTGGCCAATGTACAATCCCTTTGGATTGATATTCCGATTGGCCAGCAGCAGAGCATCCACCTGGATATTTCGGCTCCGGGCGATTTGCCAGAGAGTATCTCCTGCACGGATTCGGTAATCCACAGCGGCATAACCGGGAATCTTCACAGTCCGGCCCACAGTCAGTGCGTTCGGATCCAAATCGCGGTTGGAATCTATGATCAACTGGAGCGGGATGTTGAAAAGGTTGCTGAAATACCAAAATGAATCTCCTCTTCTCACATATATATCCATAGTGCGCCTCCTGTTCTTTCAAAAGTTGCATCTATACATATGTATGTGAGTACCCATTGAAACTATTTCAGAAGATGAAAATTAACCTGATATTTTCATGCCCCGGAGGAAGGTCTTTACTGCAAGCCTATAGCTTTCATCCAGGTCAAGGGGCATTCCAAAGCCGCCTTTCTGTTCGAGAGAAGCGAAACCGTGCATGAGGCTCCTTAAACCGCGCACTGCATGAATGGCTCCCTCGTCTGACAAACTAGAGGGCTGGATTGTGGATATGACAAGCCTGACAATTCTCTCGCCAGCATGATTGACTTTTTCATCTGAATGATCGGGAGCCGACAATGCAAATTCATAAAGGCCGGGATTTTCCCTGGCAAAAGATAAATAGGCATCTGTTATCGCCAAAACTGATTCCTCACCTGGAGACTTTTCCAATGCTTCAGCCTCAAGTCCGTTATACAGTTTTTCAAGTGAAAACAGAGCGAGTTCCCTTTTGATTCCTGGAAGACCATCAAAATGGTTATATAACGATGGTGGTTTGATATTAAGTTTCTTTGCCAGCAATGCAAGCGTTACTTGATCACTTCCCTGCTCATTCGCAAGCTGAGCTGCTGCCATTACAATGGTCTTTTTATCGAGTGCGATTTTCGGTCTTGGTGACAT
This sequence comes from Cytobacillus oceanisediminis 2691, assembly GCF_007678455.1. Classification (GTDB taxonomy): domain Bacteria; phylum Bacillota; class Bacilli; order Bacillales; family Cytobacillaceae; genus Mesobacillus; species Mesobacillus oceanisediminis_A. The sequence goes on from NZ_VEEP01000002.1 coordinate 68,181, forward strand.
TTCCTAAACTCCTTTGTTCCGTAAAAATTCTTCTGCCTTTTGGATAGCTTTTTCAATGAGAGCCACAGGTCCACGAAGCAATTCCCCATGGCCTACAGCCAGAATTGCTGGTTTTAGCTCGAGAACTTTTTCCGCGCTTTGCAATGCCAGTTTCCTGTTCCATGTAGCCATCGCCGGAAAAGGAAACCATGGTACTGTCACACCAGATACAGCTATTCCCCCTCTTGTCTGGAAGGCGTCACCTGCAATTAGGGAGTTTGTTCTTTTATCCAGGAAAGACATTGATCCAGGTGTGTGTCCTGGTGTTTCAAATGCGATTAATGAGCCGATTTCATCCCCTTCGCTGAGGAATACATCAGGCTTTATGTTAATGTTCTTCGGTACTCCTCCTCGAATCGGTGTCTGAGGTTCAGATGGGTCAAGTGAGGTATCACCGGCAAGAAGGCGTGAATCACGGACAGAGATATAAACTGGGACATCAAGCTTTTCCTTCAATTCAGCAAGTGCTCCAATATGATCGCTGTGAGCATGGGTCAAAACAATCCTTTTGATCGGTTTCCCAATTTGTTCTGCAGCATGCAAAATTGGTTTGGCACTGTTCGGAAGAGCTGCATCAATTAAGGTCAGCCCTTCCTCTTCCTCGATAAAATAACAATTTACCGGGAAAATTCTTGGCATGAATGTTAACTGGTATAGAAAACCCTCTTTGATTACCCTCATTTGAAACCCCTCCAGCGTAAAACTAATATCATTAGTTTTATTTTAACTAATGCTGTTAGTTAAATCAATCTTTATTTGGTAAAATATATAATTAGTAACCTTATGTGGATAGATTAACCTGCAGAAGGGGATCTCCCGGCCTGAATAGTACCCTTATGGGGACGGTTTCGCCTGCATAAGGGTATCTCCCGGTCTGATTGGTACCCTTATGGGGATGCTTTCGCCTGCATAAGGGTATCTACCGACCTGAATGGTACCCTTATGTGGACGGTTTTGACTGCATAAGGGTATCTACCGGCCTGAATAGTGCCCTTATGCGGATGCTTTTGCCTGCATAAGGGTATCTACCGGCCTGAATAGTACCCTTATGGGGAGGGTTTCACCAGCATAAGGGTATCTCCTGGCCTGAATGATACCCTTATGGGGATGCTTTCGCCTGCATAAGGGTATCTACCGACCTGAATGGTACCCTTATGGGGAGGTTTTTGCCTGCATAAGGGTATCTACCGGCCTGAATGGTACCCTTATGGGGACGGTTTTGACTGCATAAGGGTATCTACCGGCCTGAATAGTGCCCTTATGCGGATGCTTTTGCCTGCATAAGGGTATCTACCGGCCTGAATAGTACCCTTATGGGGACGGTTTTGACTGCATAAGGGTATCTACCGGCCTGAATAGTGTCCTTATGCGGATGCTTTTGCCTGCATAAGGGTATCTACCGGCCTGAATAGTACCCTTATGGGGACGGTTTTGACTGCATAAGGGTATCTCCCAATTAGAATGGTACCCTTATGGGGACGGTTTTGACTGCATAAGGGTATCTCCCAATTAGAATGGTACCCTTATGTGGACGGGTTTGCCTGCATAAGGGTATCTCCCGGCCTGAATGGTACCCTTATGTGGACGGTTTTGACTGCATAAGGTTATCTCCCGGCCTGAATGGTACCCTTATGGGGATGCTTTCGCCTGCATAAGGGCATCTACCGGCCTGAATAGTACCCTTATGTGGACGGTTTTGACTGCATAAGGGTATCTCCCGATTTGAATAGTACCCTTCTGTGGATAGAGCAACCTACATAAGGATATCTTCCAAAAGAAAAATACGGTTAAAAACTTTTCGATCATCGCCAAAAAAGAAGCCCACCTTCAAGCGGGCTTCCCTTCCTTCCGTCCTATAAAACCTTACTTAAGAAAGCCTTCGTCCGCTCGTGCTGTGGGTTTTCGAAAATTTCCTGCGGCTGGTTCTCTTCTATGATCAGCCCGCCGTCCATGAAGATGACTCTGTCACCGACTTCTCTGGCGAAGCCCATTTCATGTGTGACAACGACCATGGTCATTCCTTCCCTGGCCAGCTGCTTGATGACTTCGAGCACTTCTCCGACCATTTCCGGATCGAGGGCGGACGTTGGTTCGTCGAACAGCATGATTTTTGGTTCCATTGCGAGGGCGCGGGCGATGGCCACTCGCTGTTTTTGGCCTCCTGACAGTGAGTCCGGATATGCTTCCGCTTTTTCACCAAGTCCTACTTTTTTCAGCAGCTCGATTCCTTTGGAACGTGCCTGCTCTACCGAAACCCCACGCACCTTGAGTGGCGCCAGCATGATATTCTCAAGCACTGTCTTATGAGGAAACAGGTTAAAATGCTGGAACACCATCCCGACTTCCTCGCGCACTTTGTTGATATTGATTCCTTTATCGGTAATGTCCACTCCTTCGATTTTCACATGGCCTGCAGTGATGGTTTCGAGGAGGTTAATACAGCGAAGGAAGGTTGATTTTCCGGAACCCGATGGCCCGATCACCACAACAACCTCCTGCGGCTGGACGACTACGTTTATTCCATTCAACACCTTGTGGCTTCCAAAAGATTTTTCCAAATCAGTCACTGTGATCATTCCGTTTTCAGCCTTCTTTCTAGCAGATTTAATAAAAAGCTTAACGAAAGTGTCAGGATCAGGTAAATCACTGCTGCGGTGAGGTACGGCTCCCAAACCCGATAATATTGCCCGGCCATCGCCCTGCCCCAGTACATGATTTCCGGCGTCGCGACGATAGCCGCCAGTGAAGACTCTTTGATCAGCACGATGAATTCATTTCCAAGCGGCGGAATCATCCGTTTGAATGCCTGGGGAAGAATGACATATCTCATCGCCTGGACGTGTGTCATCCCAAGCGAACGGGCAGCCTCCATCTGGCCGCGGTCGATCGATTGGATGCCGGCACGGAAAATTTCTGCGATATAGGCTGCCGCATTCAGTGACAAGGCAATGATGGTAGCGGCAATCCCGTTTGTTTCTCCAAGAAACATCGGGACTACCCCAAAATGGATTAGCAGGATCTGGACAAATAACGGGGTCCCGCGAAAGAAAGTGATATACCAAACAAATGGCCAGGCCAGCAGCTTCCGGCGCTGCATTTTGCCAAGTCCAATGAACAAACCGAGGATTGTCCCAATTAAAATTCCTGCCAATGAAAGCCCGATGGTCAACAGCGTACCTTTTACCAGATAAGGAGAGTATTCAATAATAATATCAAAACGAAAATCCATAGCTTGCCCCCCAACGCCCCTGGTCCGGAGCGGATTTTTTCATAGGCTGTCCCGCCTGATAAAAAAATGCGTAACGCTGTGTTAAGAGTTACGCATCTTTGCAGTTTCATAGATTTCAGGTTTTACTTTAATACCTTATCTTGATTTCAGGTTTTACTTTGATGCCTTATTTTGTTCTGCCTTCAGCATTTCGATGTTCGGCTTCTGGCCGAACCATTCCTGATAGACTTTCTCATAAGTGCCGTTCTCGACGATTTTCTTGATGGCTTTATCAAAGTCCGCTTTCAGATCGGTTCCTTTTGGAAAAAGGATGCCGTAGTATTCAGCATCGAAACTGCCGCTGTCTTCGATGACCTTTAACTTTTCATCCGGATTGTTCTTCGCATAGACTTCAACAACTCCATTGTCTGCCACGACTGCATCCGCTCCGCCTGAGAGCATTTCCATGATTGCCAGGTTGTTATTATCGAATTTCTTGATGTCCTTATTGTTTTTTCCCAGCAGTTTATCCATTGCTTCCTGCCCGGTGGTCCCGTTCTGAACAGCCACTACCTTGCCTTTCAAATCTGCGGCGCTTTTGATGTCGCTGTCTTCGCGGACAAGGATTTTATTGGTGGACAGGAAATATGGCAATGAAAAATCATAAGTCTGCTTTCGCTCGTCATTGATGGAGATAGACGATACGGCAAGGTCGGCGCGGTTGCTGCCAATCTCAACGAAAATTGGATCCCAGCCGACATTATCGAACTTTAGTTCATAACCTGCTTCCTTCGCTGCGGCCTTCAGAAAATCAACGTCGAAACCAACAATCTTGTCGCCCTCCATATATTCAAATGGTGCGTATGCTGCATCGGTTACGACCCTGAGTTCCTTTTTCCCGGTACCATTCGTTTCGCTTGATTCGCTTGATTCGCTTGAGCCGCATGCTGACACAACAAGCGCTGCAATTGCCATCATGATCATGGCAAAGAATCTTTTTCTCATTCCTAATGCCCCCTCTTGTAAAAAACGTACAAAACTTTACTAATTTATATGAGGGCGATGAGGCTTGTATTACTCTAAAAGAGGATAAGAAAAACTTATCCTTATTTATTGATAACCCGTCATTTCCTTATGCTTCTGACAAGAATAAAATAGGAATAGATAAGGAGGGATTCATATGACTTATAAATTTAAAGCGATTGACCATGTACAGCTTGCAGCCCCGAAAGGCACTGAAGACCAGGCAAGGAAATTTTTCAGTGGGATATTAGGTTTTGAAGAGATCGAAAAGCCTGCTGAATTGAAAAAGCGCGGCGGCGCCTGGTTTCAATTCGGCTCCTGCCAGATCCACGTTGGGGCCGAGGCGGATTTTGTTCCTGCAAAGAAAGCCCACCCGGCGTTTGAAGTGGAGAATATTGAAGAGTTAAAGAAACATCTGTCTGGATCCGGAGTGGATTACCTCGAAGACGACAAATTACCAGGCGCAAACAGGATTTATGTTTCTGACCCGTTTGGCAATAGAATTGAATTGCTTGAGTGGGTAAGCTAATCCGAGAAACCCGCCTTTGCTTGCTGTATTGGTTTTCAATACAGCAAAATTTTGGTATAATATTTAGAAAAGCGAAATATTCGTACTGAGAAAGAAGTGTTGATGGTATGACCCAGCAGCAAAAGGCGAAACGTAACCTGATGATCATGTGGTTCGCCAATTTCTTCATCGCAGGCAGTATGACAATGGTAATGCCTTTCCTCTCCTTATACATTGAGTCGTTTGGAGATTTTTCGGAAACATATGTCCAGAACTGGTCAGGCCTTACATTCAGTATCACATTCGTTACAGCTTTTCTCTTCTCTCCCATCATCGGAAGGCTGGGAGACCGATTCGGACGTAAGAGAATCCTGATTTTCATGGCCTTTGGGATGGGATTATCTGTCTTCCTGCTCGGTTTTGCTTCCTCGGTGTGGCAGCTATTTTTACTTAGAATGTTCATGGGCTTGTTTTCAGGCTTCATTCCGGTATCACAGGCACTCGTTTCAACACAGACGCCAAAGGAACAGGCCGGAAAAGTACTGGGAACCCTGCAAACAGGCAGTATCACAGGATCATTGCTTGGTCCGATGATCGGCGGTGTCCTGGCCGACTCTTTAGGCTATGCGACAACCTTCCAATCAACATCTGCCTTTATCATCCTGTCCGGATTGCTTGTTTTCCTGGTCATGGAATATAGAATTGATATAAAAAAGGGCAGCAAAACAAATTACAGCCGCAAAGAAGTGGTTCAGCATATCTTCAGAAATCCAATCATGGTCAACGTCCTGCTCATGTCCATGCTCGTGCAAATTGCCCATTTCAGCATCCAGCCTATCCTCTCCCTGTATGTCGGTGAGCTCCATGGCCATGAAAACCTGGCATTCTATTCTGGCATTGCCTTTTCGGCAGCTGGTCTCGGCAATCTGCTGATGGCCCGGAAATGGGGACAGATTGCAGACAGAATTGGCTATATAAAAATCCTTGTCCTCCTCCTGTTTTTATCTGCGATCATCTATCTGCCAGGCGGCTTTGTCACGAATATTTGGCAGCTCGTCCTGATTCGGTTCATGCTAGGAATCACAATCGGAGGCATCATCCCTGTAAGGGTTGCCTATATCAGGCAGGAAGCTCCGGTCGCAATGCAGGGCGAAGTGCTTGGCTATAACACAAGTCTCCGCTTCTTCGGGAACATCATCGGCCCTGTGCTCGGCGGCTTCCTTTCGGGTTACCTTGGTTTCACGTCGGTGTTCGTCCTTACGAGCGGTCTTCTGCTTGTAAGCGGACTTGTCCTGTTCGCGTCGATGCAGCGGAATCCGCAGTTCGTAAGGGATACTTTTTAATATGGAAAAGACTGGATCTAACGGATTCAGTCTTTTTTTCATAGTGCACTGTTTTTCACCCGGCAATCAGGGAAGTATTTACATAGGAGAGTAAGTTTGAGGCAGAATACTCTTATTACATACTGATGGCGGGTGGTTTTAATTTGGAGGTACAAGCGCTGCAAGAGGTTGAGAAACTGGCCCTGAAAAAGCATAAGATTTTCAGGCAGAGCAAAATTCGCTATCTCGCAAGGGCGGCTTTGGCGTCGATGTTCATTGGCTTTGGAGTAATTGTTGCGTTCAAGACAGGGAATCCATTTTATATGGAACACTCGCCCTTTGCCTACCCTATAGCTGCCATTACCTTCGGTGCTGCGATCATCCTGATTGCATATGGTGGTGGAGACCTGTTCACAGGGAATACCTTCTATTATACGTTCGCCGCACTGAGGAAAAAGATGGCATGGGTGCAGGTGACAAGGATGTGGATTTTCAGCTATATCGGCAATATCATCGGCGCCGCTGCGTTTGCTTTTTTGATCTACACAACGGGATTGTTTGATGATCATTCAGTGAATGGATTCTTATTGAGCGTCGCTGAAAAAAAGACACTCGCGCCAACCTCAGAGCTATTTTTCAGGGGGATTCTCTGTAACTGGCTCGTCTGCCTGGCCTTCTTTCTGCCAATGTCGATGAAGGGCGACGGCGCAAAAATGTTCGCTATGGTGTTTTTCGTGTACTGCTTCTTCATTTCGGGGTATGAGCACAGCATCGCCAATATGTGTACCTTTGCGATCAGTATGGTTCTCGACGATCCTCAGTCTGTCACCTTTGCGGGTGTGATCCATAATCTGATCCCGGTGACGATTGGCAACCTGATCGGCGGCGGAATCATGATGGGCTGGATGTATTACTATGCGAACTTGCCGTTTTTTGAAGAATGAGTGTTTGAAAAAAGAAAAAGCCGGATTTGGGTCGCTGCCAAATCCGGCTTTTTCACTTGCTGATCAATGCTTCTGCTTATAATACGTGATTCCCAGGGCAAATGCCAGCACGGTTCCCTTCACGATATCCATCGCATAATATGGCACGGACATCATCACAAGGCCATTTTGCAAAATGCCGATCAGCACTGCCCCGATGAAGGTTCCGAATGCGTTCGGCTTGCCGGCCCCGAGGACGGAAAAGCCGATAAAGGCGGCGGCTACGGCATCCATTAAATACGGTGAACCCGCATTGATTTCTGCGGTCATGACGCGGGAAGCCAGAACGATTCCGCCAACTGCCGCAAATAGGGCAGAAAACAGATAGGCAGCTGTTTTATAGCGGTTGACCGGGATGCCTGAAAGTCTTGCCGCTTCCTTGTTCCCACCGATGACATACATATAGCGGCCATGCTTTGTATAGGTCAGAAAAATATGGACGATGATCACGGCAACAGCCATGATCAGAATAATCCACGGAACCTGCCCTATTTTTGCAAAGAACGGGCTAATCGTGCCTGTTGAAAAATTGCCATCAGGCAGAATCATATTTTCTGAGACCGTCGCGCCCTTTGTATACGTCAGCGCCGTTCCCTGGATGATGAACATCATCGCAAGTGTCATCAGCATGTCCGGAATCTTTAGCTTGACGATCATCAGCGAATTAAGTGCACCCACAATCAAGGCTGCCGCGATCGCGGATAAAACAGCAATCAGGGTGTTCTGCGAAAACCAGACGAACATCGAGATGACAACCGCATTGGATAACGAGGCCACAGAACCGACCGATAAATCAAAGCCATCCACCGTAAGGGAAATGGTGATGCCGATCGCGATGATCGTCACGATGGAGATCGACCTTAAGATATTGACGACATTATCACCGTTGATAAAACTTGGGTTCGCAGCCGCGAAGACAGCGATCAGCACAAAGATCGTCAAGATCGTCCCGTATTTGTAAAGGAACTGGAATAGCTCAAATGCCTTTTTCGGCGGCGTTTCCTGCTGCAATGGGAGTTTGGCTTCCATCCTATCTGCCTCCTGTTGAATAAAATAATAGTTCTTCTTCCGTTGTTTCGGCGGTTTCGAGTTCCTTGACCGGTTCACCATCATAGAGTACGTAAACCCGATCCGTGATGCCGACGATCTCTGACAGTTCGGAGGAAGCATAGATGATTCCCTTCCCCTCAGCTGACAGTTTCGCAATCAGCTCGAAAATATCTCTTTTCGCGCCTACATCGACACCCTTGGTCGGCTCGTCAAAAATATACACATCGGCATCGGCAAGCAGCCATCTGCCAATCGCCACCTTCTGCTGGTTCCCGCCAGATAAGTTTTCAACTTTGGACGACTCTGATGGAGTCTTGATGCCGAGTGCTTTTATGTATTCCTGCGCTGTGTTCTTTTCAGACCGCCGGTCGATAAAACCAAATAGTTTGGAGAACTTTTTTAAGCTGACGGCTGTCAGGTTGGAGCTGACCGATTCTGCTACCAGGACACCTTCCTTACGGCGCTCTTCCGGAACCAGCGCCAGTCCGCTTTTTACTGCCGCATGCGGGCTCGTCAGTTTGAGTTCTTTTCCATTAAGCCTCACTGTGCCGCCAACAGTTGGTGACGCGCCAAAAAGCGCTTTGCACAGCTCCGTCTTCCCGGCACCGACCAGGCCGGCAATCCCGACAATCTCCCCTGCTTTTACATGAAGCGAAGTGTTTCTTACTTTATCCCCATCCGATAGGCCTGCCACTTCAAGCAATTGATTTCCGAATATATTGGATCTTGCCGGAAACTGATCTTCCATCCTCCGGCCGAGCATATATTCAATCACTTGCGGTGGATCTACTTCCGCAGTTTCCCTCTTTGCAATGAACTCGCCATTCCTCATGATCGTAAGCTCATCGCATAATTCAAAGATTTCCGGCATCCGGTGGGAAATGAAAATGATCCCTACATTCCTTCTAGCCAAATCGCGGACAATCCGGAACAGTTCCGATGTTTCGATATGGCTGAGCGGAGCGGTTGGTTCGTCAAGGATCAGAAATGAGCAATTGCTTGAAATCGCGCGAGCAATCAAAACAAGCTGTTTTTCCGCGAGCGTCAGTTCCCCGGCAAGCTTTTTAACAGGTAGCTTAAGGTTCATGCCTTTAAGAATGTCTTCTGCCTGCTGAAACAACTGCTTCCAATTCATCCAGTGCCTGTTGTCCAAATTCTGAACCGTTTGATTGAGCATGATATTCTCGCCCACTGTAAGCGACGGGATGATGGCTGTATCGACCTCCTGGTAGACTGTCTGGATTCCGAGCTTTTGCGCATGTGCTGGCTTCCTAATTTCCGCATACTCGCCATCAAACTGGATTTCTCCCGTGTAATGATCATGCGCGCCGGAAAGCACCTTCATCAATGTAGACTTGCCTGCGCCGTTCGCGCCGATCAATGCGTGGATCCTGCCAGTTTCCGTATTGAAATCCACACCGTTCAGCGCCCTTACGCCGGGAAACTCAATACTGATGTTTTTCATTTCAAGTATCATCCGTGTTCCCCCTCCCTTCCATTCTGCAAAGCAGACACTCTCTTTTGTTTGAGAGTGTCTGTCTTGTTTCTCTTAACTGGAAAAAATCGCACAGAATTTCTAGTTCGCTATAAAAATTAGAATCTCGCTATATAATCGATAAAGTCGCTATATAATTGGAAAACTCGCTATATAATCGAAAAAGTCGCTATATAATTGGAAAACTCGCTATATAATCGAAAAAGTCGCTAAAAAAGTCGTTATAAAACTTATCAGACAACCCTTTCAATGGTTATTTCTTATAGTGATCCTTCAATTTTTTCATCCAATCTTCTAAAAATGCATCCGATTTGCCCCATTCGTCGATGATTTCTGCGAGGTTGGCCATGTTAACTGGATTTTTTGACTGCTGAAGCTCTTCCTGTGATATCAGTGTGGCTTCAAGGTCATAAGCTGCAGGTGTTTCTTCGCCAGCCAGCTTTTTCGCCAGCAATCTCATATTCACTTCACCAATCAGCTTCGGATCAACGGCTGCTGTGTATTTCCATGGGCTGCCTTCTCCCTGGATTTCCTGAAGGTCAGCATTGGAAACATCAATTCCGTAAATCTTGATTTCATCGCGGCCAGCTTCCTTAATGGCACGAGCTGCGCCAATCGCAAATGCATCCCATGTCGCGAAAATCGCGTCAATTTCCCCTTTTGGATGTTTGTTTAACATCGCTGCAACTGCATTCTGCGTTTGTACACTTGTATCGGCTGCGGCAACTCCAAATCTCTCAACCTCTTTGATTCCAGGGTTTGCCTTCAGCGTTTCCTGGTAAACTTTATTTCTTCTGACCATCGGCGGGAAGCCATCGACCCAAAGGTAAACGATATTCGCTTCACCATTTTGGTCCTTCACAAGCTGGTCGAGTGCCTGGGTTGCCAGTGCTTCGTCATCCTGGGAAGTAAGTGTGACTCCTTCAACCTGCGCCAGATCGGGATTTGAATCGAATGTCACGACACTTTTGCCCTTATCCGTCAATTTTTTCACATCATTAACCGTTGCGGCATCATCTCCGTGGGAAATGATGAATCCATCATAGTCCTGCTGCAGCCCCTGGTTGATGGCGTCATGGAATTTTGCTGTATCTCCGTTAGCGGTGAAAACGTCCACCTTGAAGCCAAGCGCCTCCCCTTCTGCCTTCGCTCCGGCTAAAAACTGCGCAGTATGATCATCTCCGCCAATCTTGCGGATGACTTTGATTTTGACTTCCTCACCTTTTGCAAAACGCTCCGGAACTCCCTCAACAGGACCGCTTGCCGTCTTCGTTTCTCCACCGCCGCAGCCCGTCAGCAGCAATGCTGAAGCCACCGCCGTTAAAAACACCTTTTTAAATCCAACTCTTTTCATCTGCATTTCCCCCTTAATGTGTCTGCTCAGCTAACCCAAATAAAAAAACCTCTCCAGAAAAGAGAGGTTTCGAACGCAAAATGATGAAAAGGTCAGATTCCTCTCTTATCTTCCAAAACATATCGTTTTGCAGGATTTAGCACCAATTCCTGATGGAACGGTTGCCGGGCGTCATAGGGCCAGTCCCTCTGCCACTCTTGATAAGAGAATTTCGTTATTAAATTAATCTGGCAAATTGATAAACTTTACTTTAAACTCCTGTAATCATATTGTCAATACTATTATGAAAATTAAATTTATATTCCTAGAAAAGCGTCTCAAAAAAAAGAAGACCCCCAAATCCGGGAATCTTCTTTTCAAAATCAACCTCTGCCCGCTGCGGTCATCCATTCAGACTGACGAAGTTTCACTTCATAAAGCGTCAATGGATCGCGGTACAATTCCGGGTTGACTCTCAATTTTTCCAATTCATTTTTACCGTGTTCGATTTCGTTCTTAGCTTCTTCTACAGATTCTTCTAGAACAATGAAAGGCTGTTTGAAGAACAAGTTCACATCGCGTTCAATCGATTTCTCGAAGATCTCGAATTGCTGCAGGAATTTCTTGGCGATGGTTACGCCAATTTCATAATAATCCTCTGTCTCCAGATAGGATTTATACCTGTTATAAAGCATCGTATTGTTTTGCGGCAGCACGCCAAGCAGCTTTCCTGCGCTTTTCAGGAAAAAGGCTTGAGGGGTCGAACGATTCATGATGTTAGCCTTCTCATAGTGTACCCCATTCGTCATTCGATCCCCGTCACGGCGCCAGTCATCGAGTACCCTGAAGTCACAGTCAAGGCTGATCCGTTCTTCTCCGTACATCGAGTTAAATCCCTCTGCCATTTCGTCCAGATAATTCTGGCTCTGGTCAAACTCATCTTTCGAAAATTGGATCCAGTCATTCAAATCGGAATGGAACTTTGGCAATACTGTTTTTTCCAGATATTCTTCGATTCGCTTGTTCATTTCCTGGTCCATTTCCGAATGGATTTTACCAAAATCACTATCCTCCGTCACCAAGTCAGAGCAGCTGCGCAGTAATTCTGGAACCTTCTCGATGATTTCCGCACGCGTTTCATCCTTGATTTTACGGAATGACTTCTGGATAGAGCGTGACTTTTCCTCTTCAATATCGCCTAACTGATTGATGGCACCATTCAGCTTGCTGACCATTTCTTCATTCCAACTGATGGACTCCATATGGTTATTTTCAATTTCAACCCGCTTATCGAGCAAATACGTGATCGCTCGTCTGACAAAGAACTGCAGTTTCGCAGTGCGTTCCTGGTCAAGGTCGACTGCGTTTCTAGTTGTTTTAATAAAATTGGAGAAATCCTTCAGCTGCTGGGCATTATCGTAATTGGATGAGAAGGCGAACATTTTTGCATCCGGATAGTATTGGCTGACCTCTGCCCATGTCTGGTCGAAAACTTCCGTCGCTTCCTGCTGTCCGTATATCACATCAATCTTATTCAACAGGAAGTGAATGTTCAGATCCGGGAAAAACTCTGATATTTTCCCGAGTATATCCCTTTCTTTTTCCGTAAAAGGATCACTCGCATTAAGAACGAACAGCAGACTATCGGCAAATCTCAAGTAATTATAGAGCGGATGCCTATCATAGTTATTTCGGTTGACCCCCGGAGTATCAATCAACGCCAGGTCATGATCGCGCAGGAATGGGAAGTCTGCCTTGAAATCAATGATGGTTTCATTCTTATGATTCTTGCGGCTGACACCTGCTGCCTCCTTGAAGTCCTCAACATCCGTGATCTGTCTTATTTCCGTATCAGTTATTTCATGGGCTGCCGGGTTTTCCTGATCCATGAAACGGATGACCGCTGCAGTCGGAGCAGTAAGCAATTTTTCGCCCACGATCGTGTTGACGAAGGAAGACTTTCCATTGCCTGACACGCCGGCGACCAGCATATTATGGATATTGGACTCGTGTAACTCCTCGACCATCCACTTAATCTTGTTGCCAACCTCAATCCCATGCTCTTCTGCCCATTTGATGATCGACTCGAACAACATCATGCTATCCTTATAGCCATCATGGTACTCATTCGAGTTCAGGACTAATGTCTCTGCATCATGTATCGCCGAAGCCGTAATCGATCCTGGAAATACCTCATTCCAGGCAATGATGGATGACGCTGCGACAAGGCTGTTCACCGGGCTTGTTATTTTCAGCCAGTTGGTCAGCAATTCCGGGATCAGCGGCGATATTTCCTTGATCAGCATGTCTCCATTAATCAATTCGAAATAGCTTTCCTGATAGACCGCTGAAAGCTCTGTCCAGCCATCTCTCCTGTTTCCGTCCATCCCGCTGAATAATTGATTGAATTCCCTTAACCATGCCATGTAGGTGCTTTCGTTCCGGTAGCTTTGCCATAAGGATACAGCGAGCTGTTCAAACCGGCTTCTGTCCACCTGGAATAACACGGATAATGCCTCGTTAAAATAGTCAGGGGCGAACTGGGCGGTGCGTCCCTGTTCAACATACTGGGTCAAGATATCAAACCATTTTGCCGAACCAGTCCGGATTCCCTCATTGACAGCAAGCTCGACCGCATTTCCCCAGTCATTTTGCTCCTCGAAAAACGAACGGGCGATTTCGGTCACACCTGGATAATCCGGATCAAGTGCTACAGCTTTTTTGATGACAGCAACTGCTTGATCGAGCTTTCCCTGCTCTATATAAAGTGATAATAGCTGCAGGCCGCTCTCGATTTTCAGTACATCGCTTTCTGTCTCAATCGAAAGGAACAGCTCTTCCGCCGATGTCAGAAGGCCAAGCTCCAGGAACGCATCCCCCATGTTCTTTTTTGCCCAGGGCTCCAGCTCATTCGTGATGTTTTCCCATTTAAAAATCGCCGCTTCATAGTCTTTATGGTGAAAATAGACCTCCCCCTGCGCAAAACGGATGTTTGCCAAGTCAGGCATATCATTCTTCTGCTCGGCAAGATAGAGCTCTCCAAGTACCTGGACTGGGTGTGTCCTGTTACCTGAATCCATATAGGTTTCAAAATACGACTTATTGATTAATTGCTCTTCAAATGTCATGACTTTCCTCCGACCTCTCGATAATATCAATCCATAAAAAGAGCCCTCAGACTCCTTCAGGCATGAAAAATTGTTTTAGATAACTATTCTTTTTCCCTTTTGCGGCTTGCACTCAAACCTTATCATTGTATTCTATCAAACTATTTTTCATTCCATATTTCAGTAAGCTTTCAGTTGTGCAACAAGACCTGAAAAATATGTAATTTTTTTAATAAAACATCCAGTAATTTGGCAGTTCCTGTCGGATTATAAGGGACTTATATATCTTTCGTACTATAATTTATCTTTCTGGGGATTAAATGAAGTTTGTCACACCGCTCATAGGGCAAAATCATTATAATGAAAGGTACAAGACGACCGAAAAGGAGATTGTTATGCTGACTTTAAAAATAATGGGCACTCCCAGCGACCATATTGCATCAGAACATATAAAAAACCAAACTGTGATCATGAACAATAAAACACTTGCCACCATCAAGGGAACAGGAAATGAAGTGGAATTCCACATCGATCCATATCTGGACCTGGATGAATTCCAATTTTTGCGGGATATCGTCATGGAGTTAAGCTACGGGAATGAAGATGCCATTGATGAAAGAGGCTGCCAGCTCGGCTACCTGGAGAATGGAGAAAAGGCCTTCTTAATTAAAAATTGGGAAGAGTGGAAAGCGTTCCTGATGAAAGCGAAGCTCCGGACGTTAGAAGGCCAAAACGTTCAGGCTTTGAACGAAGCAGGCGAGGAGCTCGGGGCCGGGATTCTGGCCGAGTACGAAGTCGAAGCGAGCCCATTCCGGATTAGGAGCTGTACCTTGATTACCTTGTTTGGTGAAAGGAAATTCGAAGGGGACAATATCCGAATTGTGCCGACTAACCAGTTCGGTTAAACAGAAAGAGCAGCGGTTCACCCGCTGCTCTTCTTAGTTTTCCTTTTGCAGCTCATCGATCAGCTGCTTCGTCCGTTTTGCATTGCCTTCGGCGAAATTCTCCAGACGTTCCTTCAGTTCAGGATCGTCATGGACGCGCTCGGCCGTGATCAGGTAGGTCCTCATCAAATCTTCTTCCATTTGGACCGTGTTTTCCAAAACATCCTCAATGCTTTCCTTTTGGCTGTCTTGATGAAAAGGATTCTTCATCTCAATCCTCCCTTTTAGATTGAAAGAAACTCTCCTTTTATCTTCGCCGGCAGATTACTTTTTATACTCTGCCTTCCTCCACATGAAGAAAGCAGTTGTCGCCAAAATCGTGGAAATCAAAGCGACGATCACCGCGCCGTATACACGCTCATCTTCCTGGCCATAATATCCCTCAATCGCGTTCGAGAGGGCGACGACATTGACTGCAAGGAACAGGAAAATCGAGAAGAATGCTGCTCTTTTTTTATCCATGCCTTACTTCCCTCCCAACTGCAAACACCTTTCCATCCTTGATTTCAAGCAGGATTTTCGGAAGCTCTCGCTGCGGAGGTCCTGCCATCGGCTGGCCGCTGTCTACATTGAAATAGCCTTTGTGGCATGGGCAGAGAAGGACATTTTCCTTATGCTCGTAAAAAACAGGGCATTGCAGGTGTGTACATTTATTGTTGTAAGCGACGAATTTGTCGTCCGGCGTCCTGACAAGAATCGCCGGTTCATTCTTCGTCGGGTAGTTGAAGTTCCTGGATTCGCCGATTGCCAGGTCATTGATATCGGTGATTTCGACACGTTTGACTTCACCGTTTTCATCGCGCAGGAAGGTGAAGATTCCAAATGGAGTCGTCGCCAGTCCGATCGCGACAGTTGCGCCAAAGGAAGCCTTCAGAAACGCCCTTCTGTTTAAGTGGACGTCGTCTTTCCTGTTCAGGTTATCGATCAGTTTGATCATATCTTTATCATCTTCATGATGGTTCTGCTTTTTATCCTCACTCATGGCCATATCCTCCTGTTCCTAGAGCTGAAACTTCGCATCGATTTTTTCTGCCAAGTTCAAGTATTCCTTGAATAGCGCAGTGTTTTCCGCAGCAATCGCAGGCGTCTCACTGTTCTCATCCGCTTCCTGGATCGGCAGCTGCCCCAATAGTTCCGTGCCCAGCTGTGCTGCCAGCTCCTCGCCGCCGCCTTTTCCGAAGATGTAGTATTTTTGGTCGCTGTCTTCAGGCTTGAAGTAAGACATATTCTCGACTACACCGATAACTTCATGCTTGCTCTTGATCGCCATCGATCCTGCGCGTTCCGCTACGAAAGATGCTGCTTTATGAGGCGTCGTCACAACGATTTCCTTGCTCTGTGGAATCATCAGGTGCATATCAAGCGCGACATCTCCGGTGCCAGGAGGCATATCAAGAATGAAATAATCCATTTCACCCCACAGCACATCCTCGGTAAAATGCTGAATCATTTTTCCAAGCATCGGTCCGCGCCAAACGATCGGTTCATTGTCCTTCACCAGGAAACCCATAGACATCACTTTAATTCCGTTCGATTCAACCGGGATGATCTTTCCGTTGAACGTTTTTGGCTTTGTATCTATATTCAGGATTTTCGGTACACTGAATCCATATATATCAAGGTCGATGATCGCCACTGACTTGCCAAGCTTTTGCAATGCAAGCGCAAGATTCACTGATAATGAAGACTTGCCGACTCCGCCTTTTCCGCTTGTCACCGCCAAGACATTTCCTTTTAACATTTGAAAGCACCTCTTTTTTTGGATGGGTTATTATTCCCTACCTTATCTAAAATTGCTTGAAACCCTTTAATGGAAAAAATCGCTGATTATTTCCAGTTCGCCAATAACCATGTGGTTTTCGCCAATAAAATCAAATTCTCGCCAATAAACCTGTGAAAAGCGCCAATAAAATTGGATTATCGCCAATATCGCTAAAATCCGTTCAAAAATAGAGCCGGCCCTAATGAACTTAGCGCTCTTTTCCGGCCGGCTGCATTAAATTAAGATTGTGAATCAGTATAAACACCGAAGAATTCAGGCACGTAATCCCATTTATTGCCCTCTTGAGGCTTTTTGCCTTCTACAAGATTCATCTGGGTGCGTTTTCTGCGCAGCTGCTGCATTTCATCGAAGTCGATGAAGCGGATCGCTTCACTTGGACAAACAGACGCACACATTGGCGCGATATCGTATCGGGTTCTGTCATAGCACATATCGCATTTGTACATTTTGTTCTTCTCGAAGTCGAATTTCGGAATACCGAATGGGCAGCCGAATGTACAATTGCGGCAGCCGATACACTTCTCTTCCATCGCGGAAAGCACGACGCCTTCATCCGTGATCTGGATCGCATTTGCCGGGCAGACGCGAGCACATGCAGGGTCTTTACATTGCATGCACAGCATCGGGAAGGTCTGGCGTGATTCGGTAAAATCAACATATTCTACATAGTTCCGTTCTTTTGCATCATGGTCTCCGCACTCACGGCAGGCTGCCTGGCAGGCACGGCATCCGATACAGCGTTCAAATTCAAGGTACATTATTTTATTCATAATGGCCGTTCCTCCTATTTAGTCAGTTTTTCAAGTTTTACAGCACAGACTTTAAATTCAGGCATCCGTGAGATTGGATCCAATGCCGGGCTGGTCAATTGGTTGACAGCCAGCTTTTTGCCCCAGTGATAAGGGACGAACATCGTATCTTTGCGGATTGCTTTCGTTATTTTTACCGGAGCGATCATGTCGCCGCGCGGAGTGGTAAGCTTCACTCTTTCGCCATTCTCGATCTGGTACTGGCTGGCCAGTTCAGGATGCATCTCTACGAATGGCTCAGGACATTGCTCCTTCAGGAAGTCGACGCGTCTTGTCTGGTTTCCTGAAAGGTAATGGAATACGACACGGCCTGTAGTCAGCCAAAGGGGATATTGTTTTGACTGCACTTCTGCAGGCCCTCTGTAGTCACAAACTGCAAGATTCGCTTTGCCGTCTGGTGTTTCGAATTTTTCTTTGAACATCGAAGGAGTTCCCTGATGATCAAGTGCAGGCGCTGGCCAGAAAACACCGTCTTGTTCATCGATCTTTTCGTATGTGACACCATAGTAATCGGCTTTGCCGCCCTTTGATGCAAGACGAAGTTCATCGAAGATTTCTCTTGGCTCGTTATATTGGAAGTGCTGGCCTTTACCAAGACGTTCAGCAATCAGGCTCATGATCTCCCAGTCTGGTTTGGATTCACCGATCGGATCCACTACTTTGCGGATGTGGATGATCCGGCCTTCGGTATTCGTCGTTGTTCCTTCATCTTCTGCCCATGTTGTTGCAGGAAGGACCACATCTGCCAACTCTGCAGTCTCAGAAAGGAAGAAATCATTTACCACTAAGAAATCAAGGTTTTCAAGCTGTTCTTGCACATAGTTGATATTTGGTGATGATACAACCGGATTTGAGCAAATGACATGAAGTCCGCGAATCGTCTTCGCTTCCATCAGGTGGAACATTTCATAAGCGGATACACCTGGCTGCGGCATATCTTCCGGCTTGATGCCCCAAACTCCTGAAATGTACTCAACTGCTTTAGGATCAGTAAGCTTGCGGTAACCAGGAAGCAAGTCAGCTTTCTGGCCATGTTCACGTCCACCCTGGCCATTTCCCTGTCCTGTAAAAGTGGCAACACCAGAAGCAAATTTGCCGATCTGGCCGCGCAATAATGCCATGGATGTGTAAAGACTTACGTTATCAACACCTGCTGTCTGCTGTTCCGCTCCGCGAGCGAACATCACGACTGAACGAGGTGACTTTCCAAAGATGTGTGCAGCTTTGATGATTTTTTCTGCTGCGACACCAGTAATTTCCGATGTATATTCTGGCGTGAATTTAGCCGTCATTTCTTTCAATTCGTCGAAATTATTGCAGCGCTCCTGGACATATTCGTGATCCACATAATCATGTTTGATCAGCAAGTGCATGATTCCATTTGCTAAAGCAGAGTCTGTTCCAGGAAGAAGATCCAGGTGTACATCAGCAACTCTTGCAGTTGCAGTTTCACGCGGATCGGCAACAATGAGCTTTGCGCCTTTGTCCTTCGCTTTCCAGAACCACTGGATACTAGTAGGGTGACATTCTGCAGTGTTAGAGCCAGCCATGAAGAAGCAGTCGCTATGCTCGAGTTCCGTCCATGGAAGCGATGATCCACGGTCAATTCCAAGTGTCTTATTGAATCCCCCGGCAGCCGAACTCATGCAGTAGCGGCCATTATAATCGATATAACGAGTGCCCAGTCCGACACGTGCGTACTTTCCTACCAGGTAGCATTTTTCATTTGTCATCGACACACCGCCATACACAGCGAGCGCATCCTTGCCGTATGTTCCCTGGATTTCTTTATACTTTCTTTCGATTAAATCAAGCGCTTCTTCCCAAGAGGATTCTACAAATTTGCCATTTTTTTTGATTAAAGGACGCTTGATGCGATCCGGGTGATCAATAGTCTGATAAGCAGTAACCCCTTTAGGACACATCTTCCCTCTGGTCAGCACCCAGTCATAACGCGGCTCCACACCCATGACCTTATTCGTTTTTTCATCAACACGGATGTGCATCCCGCACTGCATTCCGCAGTAGCAGCAATGGGTTGTGACTAATTTTTCGCCTTTCCGAATCTGGTTCTTGACGCCTTCTTTAACGAGAAACTGGCTCATCGATTTTTTCCTCCTTCAAATCCTGGTCGATTCCGTAAAACTCTTCCGAGCGCTTCTTGCTGAAGCCTGATATATGAATTCCGTTATTGGTGCTGACTGGTCCGTATGGATTGCCTTTTGGAGCTTCAAGATTCATTTGCTTCATTGCCCTCATCCTGCGTCGGCAGCCTGTGCAATAATCTGATAGATATGATCCGTCCGCTAACTGAAGATCGAAATTCTGGCTTTTTAAAATCGCCTGGACATCCGCAATCTGGTCGTCATTGCTGTATGGCTGTCCGCAGCTCTTACATGATTTCGTATCCACTTTGATCACCTCTTGATAACTCATTGGTACTGCTGTAGCCAGCGGCCTGATCGGCACGTGGAATAGTTTTCCGAATGGGAAGTACATCAGCATGATGATGACTGTAACCTGGTGGACCAGCGACATGTAATGGTGCATCCAGCCATCAAGGAATGTGTAAAGCACTGTCAGGATTAATCCTGTTACTGTAACTGACAGCAGAATGATCAGTGGTAAAATGTCGAACTCGAAACGTTGTGTAACTTTTACATCGTAGTTGGTGACTCTTCGATAAAGCGCCATCGCTGCACCAATCAAGACCATGATTGCGCCAATATTCAATCCGTTATAGACGATTTCCGCGAAAAGTCCGTGGGCTGCCATTGTAATGGTTGGCATATCGAAGACGATAATCTGGTATGTTTCCGAATCGATCAAGTCGAAGCGCATCCATCCAAACGTCAACCCGAAAGTGATACCGAATGAAATGATGCAGCCCCATGAAATCATCAAGTGCTGGATGCCGCGGTAAAATCCGCGCTGAAAAATGAATTTCTGCAAGATGATGTTATCGATTAATGTTTTGACTAGCGCTTTTGAATTACGTTTCATTCTTTCTTTATTAAAAAGGTTCTCAACACTTCGCTTAGCTACTCTGTTCGTCGCTTTCCGCCACATCCAGAAGCTCATCCTGATTGAAAGCCCGATGGCAAATACTGCTGACGAAATTGCATATCCTAGAAGCGCCATGTCAATATGGACAAACTTCGAGGTCGAATACCACATTGAGAAGAATAATATCATCACAGCGACAAAGGAATACATGCTTGTTTTGGAGTAAAAGGATTTTTCGAATTTGTACAACTTTGCTACCTCCCTGTAAATCGTTTCCGATTTCAAAAATCATCTTATCATGGAAAAACAGTCAAAAAAGGCTTAAATTGTAAACACTTTGTGAATAGTGAAAAATTGATTTAATAATGTTTTTTACAACCCCAATCATCACTGTGAACCGTTTATACCTAAATCTTAAGGGAGCAAGATTAAAAGATATGTGAAGTCCGTCACACCATCATGAGTGGACACAAAATCGTAATAAATTTGTGCGGTAGTTAACAATCTGGCAGTCCCCCCCTCTCTTTAAGTAGACTTTGTAGCCTGTATTTGACGATAATTAATGGTTCCATTGATTTATCCGCACATTATCTCCTTTTATGTGACGATAATTGATGGACACCCTGATTTATCCGCACATTTTCTCCTTTTATGTGACGATAATTGATGGACACCCTGATTTATCCGCACATTTTCTCCTTTTATGTGACGATAATCGGTGGTTCCCTTGATTTATCCGCACATTATTGTTTTATGTCCTACCGAAATTCGAAGTTAAGTTCCGGCCTTGCAACTCCCATCAAAAGAAATTCGTTTCTTTTTAATAGTTGATAAAATGGTTTGTCCCATTAAGTTGAGTTATTAGTAGCCAGGCAAAGTTTTCCTTATACTAGAACTATCAAGCCAAGAAAGGTTGGGAGTTATGGACAATTTCAAAGCTTTTATGGTGAACAAAAATGAACAAAATTTTTCTGCTGAAGTGAAGACGATCCGATTGGAGGATCTGCCTGCAGGAGATGTGCTGATCAAGGTGGCCTACTCCAGTGTCAACTTTAAGGACGGGCTTGCAAGCATCCCGAACGGCAAGATAGTCAGGTCCTATCCTTTCATCCCTGGAATCGACCTTGCCGGGACAGTTGTTCGTTCTGACGACAGCCGCTTCAATGAAGGAGATGAAGTGATTGCGACCAGCTATGAGATAGGGGTTTCCCACTATGGCGGATACAGCGAGTATGCGAGGATTCCGGGGGACTGGATTGTCCCATTGCCTGAAGGTCTTACTTTAAAAGAAGCAATGGTTTTCGGAACAGCCGGATTTACGGCAGCCTTGTCTGTCCACCGACTGGAAGAAAACGGCCTGACTCCGGAAAAAGGCAAGGTGCTTGTGACAGGAGCAAGTGGAGGTGTCGGAAGCGTCGCTGTGGCGATGCTTGCCAAGCGAGGCTATCATGTTGTAGCGAGCACAGGAAAAGAATCAGAACATGAATACCTTCGAAAAATTGGCGCCACAGACATCATCAGCCGTGAAGAGTTAGTCGGGGAAAAGATAAAGCCTCTTGATAAGCAGCTATGGGCAGCTGCCGTCGATCCGGTTGGAGGCAAGACATTATCGGCCATCCTCAGCAAGCTTGAATACAACGGTTCAGTTGCAGTCAGCGGGCTGACTGGCGGAACAGATGTCCCAGCAACGGTGTTCCCGTTCATCCTAAGGGGAATCAATCTCCTTGGCATCGATTCCGTTTACTGCCCAATGGAAACGAGAAAGCTTCTATGGCAGCGGATGGCAACAGATTTGAAGCCCGCAGGAATGCTGGAAACCATTAATAATGAAGTGTCATTAGAAGAATTGCCTGGCGTCCTTACCAGCATCTTAAAAGGCGAAAACCGCGGCCGAACGATTGTGAAGATGTAAAAAAACAGCCCAAATCCGGTCAATAACAGGGTTCGGGCTGTCTTTAATCCATTTAATTTTTCTACTGTGCTGCAAGCTCTTTGAATCTACTTTTCAACTTTGTGCAGCAAGCTCCTGTGAATCTACTTTTGCCAGATGACCACAGTCATTCAGGAACAGCACTGCTTTTCTCCCGTTTTCATTCACCTTCAGCAAATGGATTCCTGTGTCTCCTGTCGGGAAATAGACATCACTGGATACAGGCAGGTTTAAAAATGCTCTCAGGAGATTGGAGATCATACCGCCATGCGAGACAATTGCGATTCGCTTCCTGCCTTCGCTTTCAGCAAGAATCTTTGAAAATACCGTCTGGGCCCGAAAGAGGAATTGAAGCTCAGATTCCCCTTCCTCGATCGGAACATGCGGCTTTCTTCCGCCCTCTGGTTCTGGATAGCGAAGCTTGGCCTCAGCAAATGGAAGACCGGCCAAAACTCCATTATTGAATTCTCTTAATCCATCATCCTCAATCACAGCAATACCGGTTTCCCCGCTGAGGATTTCTGCTGTTTCCCTTGCACGTTTCAATGTGCTCGACCAGATTACTTCCGGCATATATTTTTCCTTTACGACAACAGCCATTTCCTTAGCCTGCCTGCGGCCATGGTCCGTCAGCAACAGATCTGCCCGCCCTTCATGGACCTGCAGAATATCTCCTTCCGATTCGCCATGCCTGATCAATAGAATTTCCATTTGCTCACCCTTTTTCCAATCATTTCAACTATCAATTCTTCATAAACGGCTGAATTCCTTTTTAGGGGAAATAAAAAAGACTCACATCAAATGCGAGTCTCATCAATCACTATTTTACCGGCCCCAGGTTTGACCTTCTGATCACCTGGTTGATCACTTCAGAAAAAACAAGGCCAACCGCAATCGCTCCGGATATCATCGATGCCTTCGCAGCCAAAGAAAGGGCAATGTCATAATCATTCTCCACAAAATGCCTCATCGCATCATACGCCAGCCCACCCGGAACAAGCGGAATAATCCCGGCGACGCTAAATATGATAATTGGCATCCGATATGCCTTCGCGAACATCTGGCTGACAACTGCAATTAAAAATGAGGCCATCAATGTCGCAAAAATGGTACCGAATCCATTTGTATCCAATGCAAAATAAACAATCCAACCGACCATCCCGGAAATTCCGCACTTGACCAGGGATTCCCTCGGTGCGTTAAAAATGATTCCGAACGCTGCCGAGGCAATAAAACTCGTAATTAGCTGCTCTATATAAACCATCGCTTTTTCTCCAGTCTACAAGAAAGATAAAATTGCTGCTATACCTGAGCCGATCGCAAACGCCGTCAACAGCGCTTCTGCTCCTTTTGACAATCCAGAAACCAAGTGGCCAGCCATCAGGTCCCTGACTGCGTTCGTGATAAGCAGGCCGGGCACAAGAGGCATCACTGACCCAATGATGATCTTATCAAGCTCCTGGCCGAGTCCGAATTTCACAAAGAAAAAGGCGATCATCCCGATAAAGAAAGACGACAGGAATTCAGCAAAGAATTTTACCGGAACAATCCTGTGAAAATAAACGACCAGGAAATAGCCGATTCCTCCTGCGGCCATAGAGGGCAGGAAATCGAGCCAGTTGCCGAGGAACATGATGGTGAAACAGCCGCTTGCAATGGCAGCCCCGATGATTTGGACCTTAAACGAGTAGGCTAGATTCGCTTCCTCAATCTCCTCAAGGAGCCTGCATGCTTCCACAAGCCCTACCTCGCCGCTGCTGATTTTTCGTGAAACAGCGTTGACCATGGCCACTTTCCTAAGGTCCGTTGTCCTGTCAGAAATCCTTACAAGCTTCGTCCTCTCGGGGCCGACACCTTCTACGGAAAAAATGATCCCGGTCGGGGTGACATAACTATGTGTCTTGTCGATGCCGAGCGCAGAAGCCATCCTCGACATCGTATCCTCGACGCGATACGTTTCCGCGCCGCTTCGAAGCATGATTTTCCCGGCCAACAAACAGGCCCGCATCACTTCAAATGTTTGATCTTGATTATCCATAATGAACCTCACATACCAATCCGTACGTTGTAAATTTCTTTATCAGTTTAAATCAAAAGAGTGCATATTAGCAACCATAGAAAAAGCCAGCCACGAAAAGGCTGACTAATGTCTCAGGAAACAGCTTCCTTCGGCTGGCAAACTTCCTTTTTAGGTTTGCCTTTGATAATCGTCAGAATCAGGGCGAATACCACAAAACCACTTGAAATCTGGAACAAGGTTCCCAGATCAACATATTGCGCCAGAACCCCGAAAAACAGTCCGCTTAAACCAATCCCAAGGTCAATGGATGAAAAGAACATCCCATTGGCCACTCCACGACGGTTTGGCGGTGTCATCGATAACGTCCATGATTGCAGGGTTGGAATCAATGAACCGAATCCAATCCCAAACAATACGCCGGCAAAAGCAATCATCATATTGGAGTGAGCAAATGAAAGTACCCACATGCCAGCAAACGTAATACTGATCGTTAAAATAACAAGCCCGACAGGTCCTTTTTGGTCAAACCATTTTCCGGCTACCGGACGTGATAATGAAGCAAGAATCGCATTGCACAGATAGAATAAGAAGATTTGATCAATCCCGCGTTCCTCGCCAAATATAACGATGAAGGTAACAATCGTTCCATATCCGAGGTTGATCAGCAATGTCAGCATCGCTGGGAACCATCCTGACTTTTCAACAAGCGAACCAAGATAAGAGAATTTTAAATCTTCCTTGTTCGTGTTCAGAACCTGTTCAGGTGTTTGATAATGAACGGTTCCGAGCAGCACAAGGGCAATGACACCAAGTGCACCAGAAATGTAAATCAGATTGTCAAATGACGTTACTTGAAATAAGAATATCCCAAGGCTCGGCGCAATGATCATCCCGATCGTGATGGATAGGCCGTAATATCCCATCCCTTCTCCAAGCCTGGAGTTCGGAATCACATCTACCGCTGCCGTGCCGTTGACAGTCGTAGACCATCCCCAGGCTAATCCATGCAGCAGCCGGACAGCCAGGAAAATGATCACCACCTGTGACAGTGGATATAGGAATGTAATGAGCAACAGCATGACAGCTCCGATCAAAACGAGCGGCCTTCTGTGTTTATATTCAAGCATGAATCCAATGAACGGCCTGCTCAGCACGGCCCCAATTGAAAATAAGGCGGTAACCAGACCGATTTCCGTTCCATTCGCACCAATCGATTTTATATAAGGCGGCAATGTCGGTATGAGCATCTGGAAGGACATGAATACAAACAGGTTTCCGACCATCAGCTTTATGAATGAAGAGGTCCATAATGGCTCTTTTGTTTGTGACAAATTGTTTCTCCCCTTTACCTATTTCTGTGAACGGAGGCAGGCTAATTATTGAAATGCTTCTCCATTAAAAAAACAAAAAATCTTCCGCACGAGAAGATTTTTCATGTATTTCGCATTTCTAAATAGTAGCACATTCCACTACAATAATGAAGGGGGAAATTTGTTTTACAAAAGCTAAATTTGATTGTTCCTGTACTAACACAAAGTTTATCCGTAATCCTGTTGCCCTAAATGGTCTATTCGTCCAAACCTGATCAGAAAGAGCTTTTACTGAAGATATTTTGGATTGTCCTTGCTATGCGATTCATTCAATTCTTGAAAAATATCCGCCTTTGCAGGTTCCTGGTTGGCTTCCATCTTCATAACCATTGCTGGAAGGTAATCATTCAGGATTTTCCTGAACTCACCAACTGTCAATGGCTTCGCATCATCCGTGAGTTCATATCCAAGTTGGCCGTTCGGTTCAATCGTTGCGAATTTCACATCTTTCATTTTGGCAATCCCTTTATTCCTCAATCTCATCTCCAGTTGGTCGACCGTGAGTCGCATTTTTTTCAT
Organism: Cytobacillus oceanisediminis 2691; assembly: GCF_007678455.1. GTDB lineage: Bacteria > Bacillota > Bacilli > Bacillales > Cytobacillaceae > Mesobacillus > Mesobacillus oceanisediminis_A. The sequence goes on from NZ_VEEP01000002.1 coordinate 94,630, forward strand.
CATTTTCGTATTTAACTGGCCATTCTGGATAATGATCTTCGATTTTCCGGTGATGAATTTTTCAAAAGAATTAAACTTAAGCTCCAAATATTCAATAATGATAATAGCCGCAACAAAAATAGCTGCCCCCGCGATTGCCTTCCACATGCTTTTCTCTACTATAGGCTGGACGATGATGGTCCCAAGCGAGATCATCACTACTGTTTGTGCCAGTGTCATTTGCGAGATCGACTTCCTGCCCGCAATTCTTAACAATAAAATGCCTGAAAGGATCAAAAAAGTCGTTTTCCAAATAAAAGTGAAATCCATAAGCGCCTCCTAAAAAGTTGCTACCCTTAATTTTCTCCATAGAAGGCCATATTATGAGCAAAAACGGCACTCCAAGGGAATGCCGTCAGGATCATTATTAAAATGCTTGTTTCACCGGTTTTTCAATGACAATATTTGTTCTTGATACATTCACTGGATTGGCAATCGTATCATCTACAGGGCAGATTTTAGCAATGAAATCTGCAAGTGCCCTGATTTTCTCTTCTGGAGATGGTGATTTTATAAAGTAGGTATAACGAATATTCGAATAGCCGCGGCGTACATCGGATTTATTCATGAAACCATCGGTATCAAGATCACCTTCCAATTCAACGCGGAAGTCCTCGAGTTCCACCCCGAACTTGTGGCTGTATACACGCGCTACGATTGATTGACATGCCCCCAATGCACCAAGTAGCATTTCAACCGGATTCATCCCCTGGTTGGTCCCGCCTAAATTTTCAGGCTCATCGATCGTGATGTGAAAGCCCCTGGCCTGGACATCAACCTTTACCCCTTCCTGCAGTGACGCTGTGGCTTTAAAAATTTCTTTTGGCATGACATTCCCTCCTTTATATTTACATCTCCATTTTCCTCTTTCTTTAGCCGGTTTCCTTCTCAAAACAGCTAAAGACACAAAAGAGTCGAGAAGCTTTGAACAAATTGTGAAAAGGTGAACATTATCAGAATCAAAAAGTTTTCCCAACCTGTTTAAGGTTTCTTGCTAACTTGGGCTGGTTAAATTTAAATGTACGAATTTTCAAAATCAAAGGAGGACCTATGAAGAAGTTTAGTGTCATTGCACTCGCACTCATGTTATTCAGTTTGGTTTTATCCCCCTCATTCTCCAGCCCAAAGGCATCCTTGCTTACAGCAGAACTGGACCCAAAGGTCGAACGCCTGCTGGCCAATCCTTTGAGCAATGAAGAAGTTGAACTCATCATTACTTATAAAGACATGCCAGTACTCTCGGATATCAAGCTTTTGAAATTATTAGGTTTCCAAGTGAATCCCTTCAGCGAACTTCCGATTGTAGCGGTTAAAGGGAAGATTGGTCTTGTCAATGAATTGCTCCTTACAGCAACCAATATTCTCTCAATTTATGCGAATGATGATCTGCAATATTTCCTTCGAGACAGCAGGGCACTCATCGGCACAGAAGCTGTTTGGAATGACCTTGGTTTTACTGGAAAAGGAGTTACTGTAGCGGTAATCGACAGTGGCATTGATGCTACCCATCCAGATTTGCAGTATGGTGAAAAGGTCGTCCAGAATGTAAAATTCGTTGTCGGAGACCTTTTTTGGCAATCAGCCTCTTTACCTTGAGAACCAGCTGAACACAGACACCACCTCTGGCCATGGCACCCATGTTGCTGGAACGATTGCGGGAAGCGGGACCTCTAGCGACGGCCTGTATAAAGGAATTGCACCCGATGCAAAATTAGTCGGTCTTGGTGTTGGCGAAGCCATCAACATCCTTTGGTCACTGGAGGCTTTTGATTATGCCATCAAGAATCAAGAAAAGTACGGAATCGACATCATCAGCAACAGCTGGGGCTCAACCGGGGAATACTCTCCTGACCATCCGATCAATGTCGCTTCCAAAAAAGCGCATGACGCAGGTATGACCGTTGTGTTTGCCGCTGGGAATGAAGGTCCAGAAGATAATACGCTAAACCCATACTCTGCGGCTCCCTGGGTCATCAGTGTGGCGGCTGGAACAAAGGATAAACAACTAGCCGACTTCTCATCACGCGGTGTTGCAGGAGATGAATTCCTGCATCCTGATATCACGGCTCCAGGTGTAGATATCGTGGCAACCCGTTCTTCCACTGGACTTGTCATGAATCTATTAGGTACCGTAACCGATGTTTCATATATTGAAGCGACTCACCTGCCTTTCTATACAACTTCAAGCGGCACAAGCATGGCCGCACCCCACATATCGGGTGTCGTTGCCTTGATGAAGGAAGCAAACCCTGCTCTCGGCCCGGATCAGGCACTTGAACTGATGGTCCAAACAGCTGACCCGATGCCTGATTACCAGCCGCATGAAGCTGGCGCAGGCTATGTGAACGCTTATGAAGCAGTCCAGGCAGCTCTCATCAAGTAAAAGTTACTGCTCTAACAAGTAATGAAAAAAATAAATCCGACTCCTCCTCGATACCGGGGAGGAGTTTTTCATCTGGCGAATTCCAGTTATGCAGGCACCTCTTGTATTTCTGGCCAAGATAGGTTAGGTTTAAGGAAAACCTGAATATTCAGAAAGGGGATGCTTTGGATGCTTGATTGCCAGGATGAGGTTTTATTTTATACAAAACAGCTTGTGAACATCGGGAGCATTGTCAATACAAATGGAGAGAACGAAATTGCCCAGGCACTTTATACGATGATTTCATCGTTTCCTTATTTTATAGTGAATCCAACCCACGTCATCAAACCGCAAACTCAGAATGATGTGCTTGAACGGTATAATGTACTGGCTTTTGTAAAAGGAACAAAGGGCAGCAGCAATCGGACCGTCATTCTGATGGGACATCTGGATACGGTCGGGATTGATGATTTCACACAGCTTGCCGGCCTTGCGTTCAATCCTGATGAACTTCTTGTAGAGCTTAAAAAAGAAAAATTGCCTACTCATGTCAAGGAGCAAGCAGAATCAGGCGATTGGATGTTTGGCCGCGGGGTGCTGGATATGAAAAGCGGGGTTGCCTCCAATCTTTATCTGTTGAAGTATTATTCAGAGCATCCGGATGAACTCGAGGGAAATCTTGTCTTCTTGGCAGAATGTGATGAGGAAGACAGTTCATACGGCATCCTTTCAGCAGTAAAAGACTTGAACGCCTGGAAGGAAGAGCATGACTTTGAGTATATTGCCCTGATTAACAGTGATTTCGTTTCACCAAGGTTTCCCGGTGACAGGAATCGCTATATTTATAAGGGAACGGTCGGGAAGCTTTTGCCTTCATTTTTTATAACGGGGGCCGAAACCCATGTTGGGTCAGCGTTCGAAGGCCTGGATCCAAATCTGATCGCTGCTGAATTGACCAGGCAAATCGACTATAATCCTGAACTCTGCAATGAGGCTTTCGGGGAAACAACCATGCCGCCAGTCTCATTGAAGCAGACGGACCTTAAGCCCAACTACACCGTGCAAACGGCGCTGGCCGCTTATGTATATTACAATTTTTTCATTCATTCCTGGACACCAAAGGATGTTCTTGAAAAATTGAAGGAACAGGCCAGCATTGCTTTTGCAAATGGCTTAGAGCTGTACGAGGAACGCTACAAGCATTTCTGTAAAATGAGCGGCGAGCCTTGCAGGGAACTACAATGGCAGCCGCGGGTGATGACATTTGAAGAGATGGAAAATGAACTGATCAAGATGCATGGTTCTGAATACACAGCCCATATGGTGGAGTTCAAGGAAAACCTGCTACTGGATGCGACACTTGACCTGAGGATGTACGCTGCAAGAGTTGTTGAGGAAGCATGGAAGTGGATGCCAGATCAGAGTCCGGCAATCATCGTCTTCTACTCCTCGCTTTATTCGCCAAGAATTGAAGTCAATGGTAAGACCGAGGATGAACGAAATTTGATTGAAGCCCTGGATGCGGCTGTTAAGATTGTTCAGCCTGAATATGACGAATCCATCGTTGTCCGCAATTTCTTTCCTTATATATCCGATATGAGCTTTGTCGCCTTGAGTGATGATGACGAAGCATTGGATGCTGCATCCCGCAATAACCCAAGCTGGGGAACGAAATTTTTTGTGGACTACCAGGAAATTCGTGAACTGAATGTCCCAGTCGTTAACATCGGGCCATACGGGCTGGATGCCCATAAACGCTATGAACGGATGGAAATAGACTATTCTGTCAGAATCGTCCCTAATCTCACCAATGAGGTCATCAAGAATCTATTGGCAAAATAATTTGCAGGTGCCTTGTTCCGGCACCTTTTTTGTATAAACATAGCCGAACACCTCTTGTTTTTCAGCTTTTTTCTTATTACTATATAGTTCAGTGGAAATATATTATAGTAATCATTAAAATAAACATAAGAGACTGAACAAAGGAAAGGCTGATTTAATTGGAAGAAAACTCGAATTTTATAAAAACGATCATTAAGGAAGATTTGGAGAGCGGCAAGCGTGATACAGTCGTGACCCGATTCCCTCCAGAACCAAACGGATACCTACATATCGGTCATGCAAAATCGATCGTCATCAACTTCGGGCTCGCAGATGAGTTCGGCGGCAAGACAAACCTCCGTTTTGATGACACGAATCCGCTGAAAGAAGATCAGGAGTACGTGGATGCCATCAAGGAAGACGTCGAATGGCTTGGTTATGAATGGGAAGGCTTGTTCTTTGCATCTAACTATTTCGATGAAATGTACGACCGTGCTGTCCTTTTGATCAAAAAAGGATTGGCATATGTCGATGATTTATCGGCAGATGAAATCAGAGAATATCGCGGCACCCTGTCTGAGCCTGGCAAGGAAAGCCCCTACCGCAATCGTTCGGTTGAAGAGAACCTTGAACTGTTCGAACGCATGAAGAATGGCGAATTTGCCAATGGGGAGAAAGTATTGCGCGCAAAGATTGATATGTCTTCACCAAATATCAATCTTCGTGACCCGGTCATCTACCGAATTTCGCATGCTACACACCATAACACTGGTGATAAGTGGTGCATCTATCCGATGTACGCGTTTGCCCATCCGATTGAGGATGCAATCGAAGGCGTTACCCACAGCTTGTGCACAACCGAGTTCGAAGACCAGCGTCCTCTATACGATTGGGTTGTACGTGAAACCGAAATGGAAGCAACTCCGCAGCAAATCGAGTTTGGCCGCCTGAACCTGACAAACACAGTCATGAGCAAGCGCAAACTGAAGCAGCTTGTTGAAGAAAAGTATGTCGATGGCTGGGACGACCCACGCCTGCCAACAATCTCCGGTTTGAGAAGACGCGGCTTCACGCCAGAAGCAATCCGTGAATTCGTAAAAGCAGCTGGCGTTTCAAAAGGATATTCAACCGTTGATGCACAGATGCTTGAGCATTTTGTCCGTGAAGACCTTAAGCTGAAGGCCCCGCGTACGATGGGTGTGCTTCGTCCATTGAAAATTGTCATCACGAACTATCCTGAAGGCGAAGTCGAATGGCTTGATGCAGAAATCAATCCTGAAAACCCGGAAATGGGCACACGCAAAATTCCATTCTCCCGCGAGATTTATGTTGAGCAGGACGACTTCATGGAAAATCCTCCAGCGAAGTACTTCCGTCTCTTCCCTGGCAATGAAGTCCGTTTGAAGCACGCTTACTTCATTAAGTGCAATGACGTAGTTAAAGATGAAAATGGTGAAGTGGTTGAGCTTCACTGCACATATGATGTAGAAACAAAGAGCGGATCTGGCTTTACTGGCCGCAAAGTAAAAGGAACTCTTCACTGGGTTGACGCAACACATGCGCTTCCTGCAGAATTCCGCCTGTATGAGCCGCTGATTCTTGACGATGAAGAAGAAAGCGCAGACGAAGCCGAGAACAAATCCTTCCTGGATCAGGTAAATGAAAAATCCCTGGAAATCCTGAACGGATTTATCGAGCCAAACATGAAGGACGCCCAGCCGCAGGACAAATTCCAGTTCTTCCGCCACGGCTACTTCAACGTCGATCCGAAACACACGACAGAAGACAAGAAAGTCTTCAACCGGATTGTATCGCTTAAGAGCTCGTTTAAGCTTTAAAAATATGTAGATAATGGCCTCCCCGGGTGCGTGTTTGATTCGGGGAGGTTTTTTATGGTTAAAATTGATGGAGGATGGCGACAAGCCGGCCTAGTGGTGGATTTTCTACCGAAGATCTTAGGAAAACGGTTGGATTTTGACAACTTTAACCTGTTTGCCTTCGTACCTGTCAAAATAACGACGGGTTCTTGACAGCTTTTCTCTACTTCACCTCAGACCTGTCAAAATAACGACCGATTCTTGACAGCTTTCTCCTGCTTCTCTTCTAACCTGTCAAAATAACGGCGGGTTCTTGACAGCTTTTCTCTACTTCACCTCAAACCTGTCAAAATTACGGCTGTTTCTTGACAGCTTTACCGTACTTCCCCTCGAACCTGTCAAAATAACGACGGGTTCTTGACAGCTTTTCTCTACTTCACCTCGAACCTGTCAAAATAACGACCGATTCTTGACAGCTTTTCTCTACTTCACCTCAAACCTGTCAAAATTACGGCTGTTTCTTGACAGCTTTACCGTACTTCCCCTCAAACCTGTCAAAATTACGGCTGTTTCTTGACAGCTTTACCGTACTTCCCCTCAAACCTGTCAAAATAACGGCGGGTTCTTGACAGCTTTTCTCTACTTCACCTCAGACCTGTCAAAATAACGACCGATTCTTGACAGCTTTTCTCTACTTCACCTCAGACCTGTCAAAATAACGACTGATTCTTGACAGCTTTCTCCTGCTTCTCTTCTAACCTGTCAAAATAACGACTGATTCTTGACAGCTTTCTCCTGCTTCTCTTCTAACCTGTCAAAATAACGACTGATTCTTGACAGCTTTCATATGTTACACTTCAAACCTGTCAAGATAACAACGGATTCTTGACAGCTTTCTCCTATTACACTTTAAACCTGTCAAAATAACGGAAAATTAATACCAGGTTCTTGCTTCACCCTTCAGAGTTGATCGAGACAGCCTTTCTCTTTTTAAAGGAAATCTGCTTTTAATCTAGAATATAATTAAGCAACCAATTTTTCAGAGGTGGGTATTATGGAAATTCGACGATTAAATGGCGGGGATGCAGAGAGTTATCGAGCCCTTCGTCATGAGGCCTTGCTAAAGAATCCCGAGGCGTTCGGTTCTAGTTATGAAGATGAAAAAGGTAACGAAGCTTCACATTACAGGCAAAGGCTTGATAATAAATTAACTTATACATTTGGCGCTTTTGAGGAAGGTCAGCTGGTTGGGGTCGTTACCCTCGTTCCAGAGGGAAAAGTTAAGCTGAAGCACCGGGCCAATATTTTTGCCATGTATGTGACCTCCTCACAGAGAGGCAGAGGTATTGGCAAGGCACTTGTAAAAACAGCCATTCAACAGGCGCAAGAGTTAAACAGTGTTGAACAGATCCATTTGACAGTTACCTCAAGCAATGAACCGGCAAAAAAACTTTATGCTTTCCTTGGTTTCAAAGCATATGGAGTCGAAAAGAACGCCCTGCGGATTGATGGGACATATTATGATGAAGATTTAATGGTGTTATTTTTATAGAAGGCCAATCTTGGCCTTTTTTTCATGTTTATTTTTCGCTAAAAAAGGAAGTAGGTAAAGGATGAGGTTTTTACTGAAAGGAGAATGCTCATGTTTTTAGATGCTTATGTTAACCAGAAGGTTCAGGTTAAACTGAAAAATTTCCCCGAAAATATGATTGGCGAAATTACCGGAATCTTTCAGCCAGATGAATGGTACCTGGTAAAACTGGTCCATGCCGAGAGTATGGGGATTTGGGTTGAAAACCCTTGCTATAAACGAACGCCAGTCCAGAAGGAAGATGGCACGGTGATTCCTACCGAAGATCAGGTCGAAGAAACCTGCACCACGCATATGTTCCTTCGCTGGGAGTACATTGCATCCATAATTACCTTTCCTGATTCCGATCCCAAGGCTGACAAAAAAGCCAAGCTTATTGGGTTCCAGCCAGATATTGATTAGAAAAAACAAAAACGCTGCCGAAAATCCGGCAGCGTTTCTTCATTTTTACTTAAAGATTAACACTTTACCCACTGTGCCGTCAGCGCTTTGACCTACTACACGGAATTTCAAGCCGTAAGTAGACACGTTGCGGCCAGCGTCAACCATTCCAGGATTGCTGTAATCTGCGCTATCATCAAATAGTGGATTACGCTTCGTATAGTTGTCCTTCATTGTAAACTGACCTGGATAGTTCAAGAACATCTTTTCGGACTTTTCAAGTCCAAATGCAGCATCGTGTACTTGATATCGAGTAGAAGCTACAGCTCCATCACTCCAATAATTAGTATGCTGGTCTGCATCCACAACTCCCAGATAACCGTCTCCAGGGTGTACACCTGTCCAGTTGTTGTCATAAGATTCATCAACATACCATACGACTAAACCTGGATCGTAAGACATAATTGAAGCTCCACGACGAATATTTTTCAAGCCTTCATCGACGCCATTATGTGATCTCCACTCAAGAAGATAATAATGATCAGTGGTATACTTTCCATCATGCTTTTCAAACCCATTTAATGAAAATTCAGCTTCTCCTTCAGCACCATCAGAGAAAACTTCATTTCCATCTGCCGTTACCTTGATGTTATCAGCAAAGAATCCATCTAAATTAGATCCCCAGTCTGTCATGTAACGTAGTTGAAGCTGGATTTCCTGGCCCGCAAACTTACTTAAATCAATTGTTTCGTGTACCCAGCCATCACTTGATCCAGTATAGCCAGGAAGATTTTCTTTAATTGCTGGATATCCATTTGGATCCAATGTAGATGTAGTTCGACCGCTCGATAAAGACTCCCATGTTTCCCCACCATCAGTCGATACTTGAACCATGGCATAATCCCAATCTTTCTCTATATTGTACCAAGCATCAAAATCAAGAGTTGCAGCATTGGCACCAGTTAAATCGATCGTAGCGAACATCTTGTGATCAACTTCATCACCTTTGCCACCATAGTATTCAAATGATCCTTCTGCAGGTTTGTTCAATACGTTCACTTTATCAGGAAGGTTTACTCTTACTGCATCGTTATTAGTTCCCTTAGTAACACCTTCGTCAAGTAAAATATTTGTGCCTGCACTTGTAATATCTTCAGAGTTCAATGTTGTCCCACTTAACCAATTACCACCATGCCATTCCTGAAGTTTTTCCTTTGCATATGGGCTGAATCCTGGAGGCTCTGTCCCACCAATCTTGCCTGCCCAGCTGCCGCTTGCCATAACTGACCAGTAAGCAACAGCCTCACCGGCACCAGTGTACTGAGTATCATATTCATCCGGCAGTCCTAAATCATGGCCGAATTCGTGAATGAAGACGCCAGCTGCTCCATCTTCCGGTTCGATGGTGTAATCATACGCGCCTAATGCACCCCCAAAACGATCACTATTGGAAGATCCGCCTGGAACACCAACTAATCCACCAAGATTCCAACGATGTGACCAGATTGCATCCCCACCAAGTGAGCCGCCACCTGCTTCTTCACCGACACCTGAATGAATGACCATTAAGTGGTCAATGATACCATCTGGTTCGTTGTAAACACCGTCTCCATCATAGTCGTCGCGATCCCATACGTCATATTCACTCAAGTCAACATTAGGATCTTGGCCAGCTTTTTTAAGTGCTTCATAAACTAACGTACGTGGACGGGCATCACTGCCATCTGGAGCCGGGTAATTACCGCCATAATATGCTGCCGGATGATCAGCTGTGTACCACCCAGCCACTTCACCATCAACTGTATAGCTGCCACCTGATTGTTGTTCATAATACTGTTTCATAGAGACGAATTTCTCACCATTTGGACCTTCGTATCCATCTTTACCAAACACCATACTTTGGAAATGATCATCAGAATAATCTTTGTAGTAAAAACCTGTTTCTTCTGGTGTTATAGAATTATGTTTATAGTCTGGAAAGTCGATTTTAAGGATAAGAACCTTATCTGATCGAACTTCACCGTTGTAACCCTCTTTTTCAACACTATCCACAGTATTCTTCTTAGCCTGTCCGAGTTTATTTCCTTTGCCTTTAGTCAGGCTATCGCTATTTGGTTTTTCCGTACCTTTTTTAAGCTGTCCAAGAGATTCAGGCAATTTATCCTTGGTTTTACCAGCGTTAGCTGCCTTTTCTTTCAAATACTTCTGCAATCCCTTTTCCGCCTCAGCAGGAGTTGCATCCTTCGCAATCTTTCCTTCTTTCTTCAACATTTCTATCAATCTCTCATCGTTTGCGATGCCTAAATCGATTGGTGCTCCTCCGTTGGCCTGGTAGCCTGGTTTTTCAACCGCTTTGACTGTAGCTGGTCCAGCAGACGCGAATGACAGAGTGCTTGCAAGCATTGCAGTCATCGTAATGCTTGATAGGACCTTTAGACCTAAATTTTTCTTCAAATTCCTACCCCTCTCCTTAAATGGATTTCAGAATATTTAGTGCAATACTATTTTAGCAAGTAAACTTTCAATTTACAATATTTTAAATTATCAAATCATTCAACTTTTTTCGCGCAAACTTTCCATATAACTACTAAAATCCTCATATAATAGTCCTATAATTCGACATTATAAATTTTAGACTTACGAAACTATTTAATTTTTAAAATAATTTGTATAATGAAGAAAAAGAACTATTATTCTTGGAGGTCTCCCTATGATAAAAGTTGGAATCATTGGCCTTGGTGCAATTGGCCAGCGTTTGATAAAAGGGTTTCAGGAGCACGCTGAAACTGAAATTGCGGTGGTGTGCGACACGTTGGAAGAAAGGGCAAATGAGGTTGCGGCGGAGTTGGGCGATGTACCGGCATTCACGAACCATAAAGAAATGCTTGTAAAGACTGATTTGGACCTGGTGTATGTTGCGGTGCCTCCGAAATTTCACCATGCCGTTGCGTCAGATGTAATTCAAAAAGGGATACATATTTTGTGTGAGAAACCGCTGGCCAATTCGGCAGAGGAAGCTGAGAGTCTATTAAAACAGGCACAGGGTGCGGGTATCGTCCATGCAATGAATTTCCCGCTGAATTACAGTGCCGGCAGCAGGACTTTTGAAAAGTTAATCAAGGAAAACTACGTGGGAAAACTGAGAAGAGTTCAACTGAAGATGCACTTTCCTGAATGGCCGCGCCCGTGGCAGCAGAATGCCTGGGTTGCAAGCAAGGAGCAGGGCGGCTATGTACTTGAGGTGGGCGTCCATTTCATCCAGCAAGTGCAGAAGATTTTTGGCGCAGTCGCAGTAAAGAATGTCCAATTACAATTTCCTGAAGACCCAAAGGCTAGTGAGATTGGAATTTTAGCTATCCTGGAATTAGCTGACGGGACTCCAGTGCTGATTGATGGCATGAGCCAAATCGCCGGCAAGGAGGAAATTACCTTTACGGCTTCCGGCAGTGAAGGAACGTTATCATTGCTGAACTGGGGGCAGCTGGAGGGCGGCAAGCTTGGCGAAGAGATTCTGGCTTTGCAAGCTGATGATTCCCTGACAGATTCATTGATTGATCACCTTATAAAAGCTGTAAAAGGTGATGATGCTACGATCATTGATTTTGCTGCAGGGTATGATACACAGGTCGTATTGGAGCAACTGCGGAAAGGCTGAGAGCGCGATTGCCGCGCTCTCTTTTTTTTTAGGCTCTTTTCTCAAACTTTGTTGCTATTGACTACTAAATTGGATTGAATGACCTAGTTTTCTTTATAAAATTCAGGCTTATTATGAGAAAAGAGCTTGCACACTTAAAAACGAACTGCAAAATTGCTTATAGCACGTTAAAATCGGCTTTAAGATTTTAACAACAATCTTTACGAAAACAGCCTTTTTTTATATTCTCCTTCCCTATACTTTCCTCCATCCCTCATCCCATTGAAACGCCGTCTTCTCACTACCCGTTCCAGTAAAAATACTCTCTGGATAAGGCAGGGCCAATTCCGGCCTATTTTCCGCGCTGAAGTAACGAAGTTCGTCCGTCTCACTGTCGATGGGATTGTGTTCACCGCCTCTTACCTTGCAGTCAAACACAAACACCACATACTCGACTTTGTGGCCGTTAGGGTATTGGTAGCGAAAGTCTTTGCCGCCAAAGACACCCAATATTAATTCAGGGACAACATGGAGACCTGTTTCTTCCCACACTTCTCGGACTACAGCCTCCGCAGGTGCTTCGCCTGGTTCAATTGCTCCTGCCGGAAGGCTCCATTTCTCTCCATTGCCTTTATTCTGGAACAGAATCTCTCCTGCTCCGTTCCTGATGATTCCCGCCACGCTTGGCATGAAGATAAGTTCGCTTCCCACTTTCCTTCTAATCTCTTGATAATACTCTGACATTCCCATTTATATCACCACCTGAATATCCATTCGCCACCGCTCCAATTTTTCCTTCTTCTGATAAAACCTTTCACCCACGGCATTCACCTACATACTTTATAGAGAATTTATTATGAATAAAAATAAGGAGTGTGCCCGTATGAACCCTTATCAGTATTACAACCCAAAGTATTACGACCCGTATACACACTATGATTTTGGTTATCACGCACAGCAACAGAATTTTCACGACTTTGACCGACAGCCTGCCCTTGAACGCCGAGTGAACCAGCTTGAACGGCAGTTCCAGGTTCAGAAGACAGAGCTTGACAGACAAAATAAAGAAATTGCCCGCCAAAACAGGGAGATTGCCAGAATCAATAAGGAAATCAGCCGTATTAACAATGAAATTGCCCGCTTGAATCAAAATGACGAGCGCCATACCCGCCGTCTAAACCGGTTGAACCAAAGGCTCCGTGCGGTTGAGAACCGACTAAATATCCCATTCCAGGCTACGGATGGTGAGTTTTAATAACATATTTTTCCCGCGGAAAGAGAAGCGCCTGGAACGTCAAACAACAGCTTGTTCAATAGCGCCTCAATAATAAAGGGTGCAAAGAAACTGAATCCATATCAGTCCTTTGCAACCCTTTTCCATTTAATAGAAATACTGATATGGAAATAATACTCATTAAAATAGACAAAATTGTGCTACTATAGATGAGTAACCCATTTTGAAATCACGTAAGCTTTTCCGCTTACTTTAGGAGTTAGATATGAAAAAAAAGCAATATGTCCTTATCTTTTTCATTCTGAGCATTGTCTGGATTTTTGGGACAAACTATGTGCTGAGTTTATACGCACCTTCAAACTTTGTTGCGGTGATCGAACACTCGAAGGAAGTCCTTTATGTTTTGCTGGCAGGAGGGTTCTTCTATTATTTCATCTCTAAAATGGAAGAACTGAGTGCTGCAAAAGAAGAAGAAAAGCGACTCTCCACACTGATCAATTCGATGGTGGATTTCGTCAACTTCAAGGATGGAGAAGGCCGGTGGATACAGGCCAATGACTTTGGTTTGAAACTATTTGACATTGAGAACGTTGACTATAGAGGAAAAAAAGATACCGAACTGGCAGAGTATAGCAACTATTTCAGCGATGCGCTGAATTATTGCGAGATTTCTGATGAAGAAGCCTGGAAAGCAGGCGGGATCATTCGTGTCGAGGAAGTTTTGCCCCAGCCTGATGGATCTGTCAAGACATTTGATACAATCAAAGTCCCCCTTTTCAATGATGATGGCAGCCGCCAGGGTCTTGTGATCATTGGCCGGGATATATCGGAAAGAAAAAATGTCGAAAACCTTCTTGAAGAAAGCCGCCAACAATACCGGTCCCTGTTTGAATACAGTCTGGATATTGTTTCAATGCTTGACTTGAATGGGACAATCACCAACCTGAATCCACAATTCGAAAAAATAACTGGATTTAGGCGTGATGAATATATCGGAAAAAATCTTGCTGACTTGATTCCCGAATCCTATAGGCCGAAAGTTTTGGAAAAGGTAGCGAGTGTCGTGGAAAACTGCAGCCCGCAAATGTTCGAGCTGCAGTTAATGCATAAGAACGGGAAACCGCTCATTTTCCAAAGCACCACTTTACCGATTATCGTGAACGAAAAAATTGCGGGCATCATCTGTAATTCCCGTGATGTGACAGAGCTCCGCGAGACAGAGGAGCGCTTGCGCCGAACGGATAAGCTGTCTGTCGTCGGCGAATTATCCGCAAGCGTCGCGCATGAAATCCGGAACCCGCTCACTTCCTTAAAAGGACTCGTCCAATTGCTTCAAATGGAGGATGAGAAGCACCAGCTTTACTATCAGATCATGATCGATGAACTGAACCGGATCAATCATATTGTCAGCGAGCTGCTCTTGTTGGCCAAGCCGCAACAGATCAAATACACGGAAGCAGATTTGCAGATGATCCTGCATGATGTGATTTCCCTGTTAAAGACAGAAGCGAGCCTCCATAATATTCAAATTGAGTTCGAGGTCAAAGATCATCCAGTCATGATTGAATGTGAACCGAACCAGCTCAAGCAGCTGTTCATCAACATTGTCAAAAATGCGATTGAGGCTTCTTCTGGTGGGGATTCCGTCTTCATCACTCTGGAGAGTTTTGATAATAATGCCTCAATCAGAGTCAAGGACGAGGGCATCGGAATCTCAAAAGAATTACTGGAAAGAATCGGGGAACCTTTTTATTCTTCCAAGGAAAAAGGAACCGGACTTGGAATGACCGTCAGCTTCAAAATAGTCCAATCCCATAACGGCACCATCAAGTTCTACAGCGAGCCTGAAATAGGGACAGAGGTCATTGTCCAATTGCCAATCAAACATGAAGAAAAAATGAAAAACCTTGAGAAATCAACCAAGTAAAAACGCGAAAGGACTTGTCCTCTCGCGTTTTTTCAATCTTCATCTTTAATGTCGATGTCCTCAGGCACTGGTTCATTCATGATTTCTTCTACCAGCTTTTTGTACTTCTCAACCTGTTTCAGATGGGTATTGAATTGGTCTTTATAAATCAAATATTGCTCACCATCATGAATGGCCCTGATTTTCCGCTGAAGGACAAGATTCTCGACCTGTGCCGCTGGGATTGACAGATATTCTGCTGCTTCTTTTATTGTCATATACAAAATAGTTCAGTCCTTTTTTTCTTTTTTGGCCGCAAGCTGGTCGACAAGCTTCTCGGCTGTCTTTCTGTAAAAATTGCTGATATTGATCAACGATGCAATCAATAACACTGTTTCCAGTTCTTCAGGCTCATCTGCCTCAAGCGTCTTCACTTCCAGTTTGACATCCTGTTCCGTTTTAAGGACGTCCTCATTAAAAATCTCAATATTCTTCTCGTGGAGTTTTAAATAGCTCTGATAAAACTTATTCAATTGAAATTGACCAGACTCTGTCCTCTCGTTGATGCCTTCCAGAGTCTGCTTGATATCCTGGATCGACAAGCCGCCTTTCAGCTGGTAAATCAAGCTGATCAGGATCAGCTGCTCCTTTGAATACTTTTTATTTTTGACAGGAAAGAATAACTTTCCCTTTGCATAATTGTTGATCATGGTTTTCGTCAGGACTTTTTCATCTTCATTCCTTGTCGAGCTGCCGAAATTTTTTTCAAACAACTGGATTACCTGATCCATATATAAGTCGATTTCAGGAATGTCCTCAAGTGCAATATTATTTTCAAGATTAAGCTCGGCAAGCAAGCTCGCTAAATTTTTCAATATGAATACCTCATGTTTTTTATTTTCATTATAAGGTAAAAAAAGCAAGCCGTAAACATTGACTACCTGATGTAACAGTAATATTATTATAAGTAGTTATTAAAACCACATACAAAGACATGGAGGTTATATCATGAATAGCTACATCCGCGAACCCATTAATGGCCTTACTCATCTGGCTGGTGCTTTATTATCCTTTGCAGGGCTGCTCGCGCTCGTCATCAAGGCTTCAATCACAACCGGTTCACCAATTGTGATCACATCCGTGACCATTTTTGGACTCAGCATGATTTTGCTTTACACGGCATCGGCCACTTACCATATGGTCATCAGCAGGGACAGTATCATCGCCTTCCTTCGAAAAATTGACCATTCGATGATTTTTGTACTGATCGCTGGAACTTATGCTCCTTTTTGCCTGATCAGTCTCAATGGCGCAACAGGCTGGACGCTTTTTGGAATCATCACTTTTGCAGCTGTGTGCGGAATTCTGTTTAAAATGATTTGGTTCAGGAGTCCAAGATGGCTGTCGACTTCCATCTATATCATTATGGGCTGGATGGTGATTTTCGTGGTTTCTCCCCTATCCTCCATATTGAATCCTGGAGGGATCTTCTGGCTTGTTTCCGGTGGTATCCTTTACACAATCGGAGGTGTCATTTACGCATTAAAACCTGATTTCCTCCGCTCCAAGTATCTCGGTTTCCATGAAATATTTCATATCTTCATCATGCTCGGAAGCCTTGCCCATTTTTTCAGTGTTTATTTTTACGTCTTATAATTAAAAATGCGCCTGCTCTTCAACAAAGAAGATCAGGCGCATTTAATTTACCCTGCATTTGAAATGTTCGTTTGATGATCTTTTTTATGGAAACCTTTAGCAAAGTAAAAGCCTGTTAGAAGCGCCAGCCACAGAGGCCCTATGAAAAGTGCGATTCTTGTGTCAGGGCTGAAGGCCATCAGTACGACTACAAAAGCCAGGAACGCCAATGATAAATAGGAAGTGAACGGAAACAATGGCAGCTTATATTTTAGCTTGTCCACTTCATTTTTGCGCAGGCTTTTGCGGTAACGAATCTGTGACAGGAGAATGATCGCCCAGGTCCAGATTGCCCCAAACGTCGCAATACTTGTAACCCAGGCAAATACTTTTGCCGGGACAATGTAATTCAAGGCGACCCCAATCAGCAATGCGCCAGCCGAGGCGAGAATGGCAAATCCCGGAACCCCGTTCTTGGTCAATTTGCTGAATTTCTGTGGCGCTTCTCCATGGTTGGCAAGATTGAACAGCATTCGTCCTGTGCTGAAGATTCCGCTATTGCAGGATGATAGTGCAGCAGTCAATACTACGAAATTGATGATGCCCGCTGCAGCAGGAATTCCTAATTGTTCGAAAGTGATAACAAACGGACTTCCCTTTTCCCCAATCTCATTCCATGGGAAGATAGACATAATAACAAACAATGCCCCGACATAGAAAATCAGGATGCGCCAGAATACTGAATCAATCGCTCTGGAAAGTGATTTCTCAGGATTCTTGACTTCACCAGCAGTAATACCGATCATCTCGATTCCAAGGTAGGCAAACATGACCATTTGCAGCGATAACAGGACGCCTTTAATCCCGTTAGGAAATAAGCCGCCATTCTCCCATAGATTTTGGATCCCTGTTGGAATGCCTCCATTGCCGATTCCCCATATGATCATGCCGGCCCCTGAGACAATCATCGCTAAAATCGTGACAATTTTAATCAACGCAAACCAGAATTCAAGTTCCCCATACGCTTTTACAGCCAGGAAATTGACTGATGCCATAATCACCAGGGCAGCTAGCGCCCATATCCAGCGTGGAGTTTCCGGAAACCAGAATTCCATGTAAATCCCGACGGCAGTGATTTCCGCCATGCCAGTTACAATCCATAAAAACCAATAGTTCCAGCCAGTAATATACCCTGCCAGCGGACCAAGGTAATCCCTGGCATATTTACTGAATGATCCCGCAACCGGCTTTTGGATTGCCATTTCCCCCAGAGCTCTCATAATGAAGAACATGATCATTCCGCTGAAAGCATAACCCAGCAGGATTCCCGGACCTGCCAGCTTTATTGCAGATGCAGATCCCAGGAACAGTCCGACCCCGATTGCTGCCCCTAAAGACATCAGTGTTATGTGCCTCTGCTCCAACCCCCGCTGCAGTTCATTCTCTTGTGTTTTTTTCATGGTGTCTTCCCTCGTTTCTAAATCTCGATTGTAATATTTTGTATAATAATTTCCTCCGTTGCCGCCAACCCCTTCGGTAGTTGAAATCGGCATCTTAACCTACTTGTTATTAACAAATAAAAAGAAACTCAAACCTCTTTTATTTGAAAATTACTATTCTTAAAAAATTTCCTTGTGCCATTTTACCATGAAAAGGCCTCTATAAAAATATGTAAATTTTCTTAAAATGAAAAATGCCTTTTCAACCAGCACATGGTCAAAAAGGCAGATGATCATTATCTTATTTTCAAAAACAACCTAATAAAACATCCGGCGTCTTTGTTTGGCTGCAGGCTGGTACTTCCGCATCGGGCCGTAATCCAGCACTTCTTTTAAATAATAGTCGCCGTTTGGATTTTGCTGCTTCAAAAGTTCAGTCAAATATGTAATATCATCCATCGCCCTGTGGGTCTGGAATTTCGAGATGTTATGCGCCTGCAGCAGCGTCAGCAGTTTGCTGTTCGGAAATCCGTGGTTTTTCCATTGCACATTCTTCATCGTGCAATACCACTGCATCTCATTGACTTCAGGATACATCCTGAAAAGGAAGCTTCTGTCAAAGGAAGCATTATGGGCAAAAATTGCATCAGTGCGATTGAAGTATTCCATGATTTTTTCATCGTAAAATGTTTTGCCGCGTACCATATCATAATGAATTCCATGAATCCGATAGGCCCTGTCATAATTTCTTTGTGCGGTTGTCGACAGGGGTTCCCTTAAATAAGAATCTTCATCAAGAATATCGATTATTTCTCCTGATTCCTCATCAAAGGAAAAAAGCTTCAAAGCCAATTCTATGATTTCATCCGAATCCGGGCCCAGTCCGGTTGTCTCTACGTCCACTACCAATCCAAGCTTGTTCTCTTTGTTCAAAAATGTCACCCTTTTCAGCTGGAGTATATGATTCTATTTAACATCATATAGCAGAACTTCCTCCATTTCCAGCTAAAGGCAGCAGGTTGAAATCATTTCCAGACTAGGTTTTATTGCTCATCTCCAGACTTCCCGCAGCATTCTTCATGAAAATTTTCAGAATCGCGAAACCGATAGCTGCACCTGCAAGTGAACTCGCGAAAAATGCCGGAACCATACCAAACAACGCGGCTTCTTTTCCAAGGAACAATGTGGCAATTGGATAACTGGCAACCGCACCAATGATTCCTGTGCCTACAACTTCACCTGCAAAAGCAAATTCCATTCTCTTCGTCTTTTTATACAGATATGCAGCCAGAAGTGCTCCGATCATGCTGCCAGGAAACGCAAAGACCGATCCGGTGCCCATTAAATTCCTGAGCAAAGAAATGCCAAATGCCTGAGCAACGGCGTAATAGGGTCCCAGCAGCACAGCTGACAAAACATTGATGAAATGCTGCACCGGAAATGCTTTCACGATTCCAAGCGGGATAAACAGCATTTGGCTCGTCAATGTACCAATCGCCATCATCATAGCGGTGAGGGTAAGTTTTTGTGTGTATCTCATATTTTACCTCCTTGAATCTTATCTCTTAACCTTGCTGCAGCTTCCTTGACGTCTTCTGCCTGGCTGATCGCTGTGATCACAGATACACCGTCAGCCCCGGCAGTCATGACAAGCTTTGCATTATCCGCATTGATCCCGCCGATTCCAACAATCGGTACGCCAAAATCTTTTAATTCTTCAATCATGGCTGTTCCCTGGACAGCTCTTGTATCCGTCTTTGTCGCCGTTGGAAAAACCGGACCGACACCGAAATAATCAGCCCCAGCTTGCTTTGCTTTTTCAGCTTCTTCCAGGTTGTGTACAGAAACTCCAAGAATCCTATCGCCAATTTTTCTGCGGACCTGTGCGGCATCCTCATCTTCCTGGCCGATATGGACACCATCTGCATCAAGCTCCAACGCCAATTCAATATCATCATTCACAATGAACGGGATGTCGTTCTCCTTGCAAATCTTTCGCAGTCTTTTGCCAAGCTTCTGCTCTTCCAAATCACAAAGACTTCCTTCTCCTTTTTCACGGTATTGAAAAATCGTGATCCCTCCGCGAATCGCTGCTTCAAGCACAGTAACGGGATCCTGTAAACAATTCGTGCTGCCGGCGATAAAATATACCTTCAGCAAGCTTCTCATCTTTTCAGGACTGATTCTTGACATGAGGAGGCCCCGCTTTCTCTTTTCATATTGTAGGCCCAGTGATTAGTCGGCCCATGTCCATGTCCATTTCCGATCATCAGCGGGTTGGCAATGGCTGCCTGGATGAACTCCTTAGCCACCGAAACCGCTTGATGGACCGAAGAACCTTTTGCAAGCTGTGCTGTGATAGCTGCAGAAAAAGTACAGCCTGTTCCATGGGTGTTATTCGTCTCAATCCTTGAAGTGGAGAAGTAAGCAAATTCCTTTCCGTCAAAGAGGACATCAATAGATTCGTTTGTTTCCTCATCATGGCCGCCTTTTATCACTACATTTTTCGCTCCAAGGGCATGGATTCGTTTGGCCGCTTCCTTTTTTTCATCCGTACCGCGAATCGACATGCCTGTCAGCACTTCGGCTTCGGGGATATTCGGGGTGATGATGTGACAGAGCGGAAGCAAATGTTTTTTCAGGGCCGATACAGCCTCCTGCTGGAGCAATGAGGCTCCTCCCTTCGCAATCATGACAGGATCGACAACAACCTTATCCCAGCCGAACTGCTTTATTTTTTCCGAGACCGCTTGTATGATTTCCGCGTTAAAAAGCATTCCTGTTTTCAGGGCATCCGCTCCAATGTCCTCACCGACTGATTGGATCTGTTCGCCTACCGCCTCAGGGCTCATCGGAAAAACTCCCTGGACACCAAGCGTATTTTGCGCGGTAACAGCAGTCAGGGCAGATGTGCCAAATACCTTCAGTTCCTGGAATGTCTTCAGGTCAGCCTGGATTCCGGCTCCGCCGCCGCTGTCAGATCCTGCGATTGTCAGTGCTTTTTTCATATTCATTACCTCCATTTTTCGAAAGAACTTTTATTGTAGATTTCCTCAGCATCCAAATGGTAGAGCTGGTTCAGGAACTCCACTTGAAAACTCCCTGGTCCCTGCAAGGCACTTTTGTCAGCGGCAACTTCGGCTGCCACTCCGTAAATGCTCAATGCAGCAGTTGCTGCTTTCAAAAAATCCTTTTCCACTGCTGTGAATGCCCCGATTACTGAGGTCAGCAGACATCCAGCACCGGTTACCTTCGTAAGGATTGGGTGTCCATTTCTGACGACAAACGTAGATTTCCCATCTGTAATAACGTCTTCTTTCCCTGTCAGTGCCACAATTGTGTTCAATTTTTGGGCAGCGGATTCTGCCAGCTCGATCACATCCCCATCTGAATCCCCTGCGTCAACACCCCGTATGTTCCAGACTTCCCCTGCTACATTGGCAATTTCCGCGGCATTTCCTCTGATGACCGAAATCTCCAGTTCGTCCATCAGCCTTATTGCAGTTTCCGTGCGATAAGCAGTCGCCCCGGCACCAACCGGATCAAGAATGACTGGAACTCCATGCTCATTTGCCGCTTTACCGGCAATCGACATGGATTCGACGACTTGTGGCCTCAACGTACCAATATTCAGCACAAGGCTGCCCGCTATGCTTGCCATTTCGGCAACTTCCTCTTGTGCATAGGCCATCACTGGAGATGCACCAAGAGCCAGCAGCCCATTGGCCGTAAAATTCGTGACCACAACATTCGTGATGTTATGTACAAGTGGATTCTCTCTGCGGACCTTCTCCAGCAAACCAGCAATCTCTCGTTTTTCCATTCCAATTCCTCCTTCATCCATCCTCAGACCGCCATCTGCGACCTCAATTCCTTCTCCTTAATCCATCACCAGGCCGCCGTCTACGACCATATTTTGTCCGGTAACTGCACGCGCCCATGGTGAGGCGAAGAACAAAATTGAGTCTGCAACTTCTGCGGGATCGGTGACTTTTCTAAGAGGTGTGGACGATTCGATTAGCTGGAATACTTCCTCAGAAGTAGCTGAGCTTGCGTCGGTCATTTTTAGCAGTCCTCCCGAAACCATATTGACGGTAATGCCATACTTTCCAAGATCAATCGCCATATTCCTTGTGAATCCCAGCAGCGCAGCCTTGCTTGTTGTGTAGTCATGGTAGGCGACAACCGGATTCTGGAAGAGGTTCGTGCCAATATTGATGATTCTGCCAAACTTCTTTTCTTTCATATTTGGCAATCCCGCCTGGATGGTATTCAATGAACCGCGGACAGCTCCTTCAAGCTGCTGTTGGTAATCCTCCCAGCCTACTGCAAAAGCATCCTTATTCGCCACAGGATCAAACTTGAAATTGACCAGTGCATTATTGACGATGGTCGTAATCGGTGTCCCAAAATGTTCTTTTGCCAACCTGAACATGCTTTTGACCTGTGCAGGATCACGCACATCCGCCCTGAGAGCAAGGGCATTTTCGCCAATGGTCTCTGTCAGAGCCTTTGCCTTTTCTTCATTCTGAAAATAGTTGATGACAACTTTTGCACCTTCCCTTGCAAAAGCTTTGACCGTTTCTGCACCAAGGCCACGGCTTCCTCCAGTTATTAAAACTACTTGATCTTTTAACTCCATTTGTGTCAACCTCCTTAAAATATAAAAAGCCAGATCCATATATAATGGACCTGGCTTAAAAGCAAAGTAAGAAAATTTCTCTCACACTACTTTCCTACGCTGGTATTACCCAGATCAGGTCCGAAGGGTTAAAAGACTTAGCGTCTTCCTCTCAGCCCGCAGCAGGGCACCCCTAGTAGTAAATCGAATATTCAATTGTCTTTATCCTAGCCTTATCTCCTATATATGTAAAGTAAAAAGTTCATATTCTGCTATTTTTCAGTTCTTCTTTGATTTCTTCCAGTAGACTAAGCTGCTGGTCCTGCTTTTGGATGATACTTGCAGTTAATTTTTGCAGTGTAATCGTTATCGACCAGAGTGACAGCAGCAAAACAATGATGACGCCAAGATCAATCATCTTTCTTTTTCCCTTCGGTTAAATCGTCAAATGGAGTGTAATGATTGCTTGGCAAATTACCGGAGCGGATTATCTTGAAAATCAGATAAAACACGACAAACAGCACTATGAACGTGAAAAAATACCCCATACTGTCCAGCCTCCTTTACTTTCATTATACAATAAACATGATACAAAAAATGGAATTTTCATTCTTTTTAAAATGGTCTTCTTGATCATCTATGCTAATATGAAAATATACATATGAATGGGAGATGAAAGCAATGAAAAACGAGATAATCGAAAGATTCACCTCTTATGTCAAAATCGACACACAGTCCAATGAAAACAGCGAGAAAACTCCATCGACCGAAGGCCAGCTCACCCTTGCCAATATGCTTGTCGAGGAACTAAAATCGATTGGCATGGAGGAAGTCACGATTGATGAAAACGGTTATGTGATGGCAACACTTCCTGCAAATACCGATAAGGAAGTCCCAACGATCGGGTTCCTTGCCCACGTCGATACGGCAACTGATTTTACAGGCAAAAATGTCAACCCGCAGGTTGTCGAAGACTTCGATGGCAATCAGATCATCCTGAATAAGGAGCAGAATATCATCCTGTCGCCAGCGGATTTCCCTGAACTGCCTCAATATAAAGGCCATACATTGATTACGACCGATGGAACGACTCTTCTCGGTGCTGACAACAAAGCAGGGATTGCCGAAATCATGACGGCGATGGCTTATTTGATCAAGCACCCTGAAATCAGGCATGGTAAAATCCGTGTTGCTTTCACCCCGGATGAAGAGATTGGCAGAGGCCCTCATAAGTTTGATGTAAAAGCATTCAATGCAAAATTCGCCTACACCGTTGATGGCGGCCCGCTTGGCGAGCTGGAGTATGAAAGCTTTAACGCAGCCGGCGCCAAGGTGACTTTTAAAGGAAAGAACGTCCACCCCGGAACAGCAAAGGGCAAAATGGTGAACTCCGCCAAAATCGCGATGGAATTTAACAGCAAGCTTCCTGCCGAAGAAGCGCCTGAGCATACAGAAGGATATGAAGGCTTCTTCCACCTGAGCTCGATTAATGGGGATGTCGAGGAGACGACGCTGAGCTACATCATCCGTGATTTTGACCGTGACAGCTTCCAGGCACGCAAGGAATTGATGCAGAAAATCACCAATGAACTAAGGCTTACATACGGCGAAACCCGGGTTGAACTTGAAATGAACGACCAGTACTACAACATGAAGGATAAAATCGAGCCAGTAAAAGAAATTGTCGACATCGCCTATGAAGCAATGGAAAACCTCGGCATCAAGCCAATCGTCAAACCAATCCGCGGCGGCACTGACGGCTCTCAGCTAAGCTATATGGGATTGCCGACACCGAATATTTTTACCGGCGGAGAGAATTTCCACGGAAGATTCGAATATGTCTCTGTGGATAACATGCTTAAATCTGTTGAAACCATCGTAGAAATCGTAAAGCTTTTTGAAGCAAAAGCTTAATCACTAACATCATGAAGCCAGATTCCCAAATCAAAAGGAATCTGGCTTTTTTCATGAACTATCTACACCGAAATCAGTCTCAGGTCCCATCTGGATTTAAATCCGTGGTGCATTGGGAAGAGGAATGATTTACCTTATTCTGAATATAGAAAGAGTTGGAAGGGAGATTTTATAAATGAAGCGGATTTTAGTTATTTTCCTTGTGATTACCGGGGCTTATATCGGGTGGAATTATCTGTTTGACGGGGATGGACTGAACTTTGCCAGAGCAAAAGACTCAGTGAAGGTGAGCAATGGTACGGAAAAGATCTCGATTGATGTTTCCAGTGTCGCGACGAAGATTGTGCCAGAGGACCGTGATGATGTGCACGCTGAACTTGAAGGCAAAGGCTCGGTAAAAGTCAAGCGCCATGGGGATGAAATACAGGTAAGTGTTAAGCGAAGAGGATTCTTCTGGTTCAATTGGTTTGAGATGGACAGGACATCACTCACCGTCTATATCCCGGATCATTTTGACAAGGATATGGACATTGAGCTCGGCTCCGGAAAAATCGATTTCATAGGTAAATCAGCCGACCAGCCTGTGAAACTGAGAAACCTGGCAATCAATATTGGTTCAGGCAGCATGAACCTGGAAAATTTCGTTGTTGGAAATTTGGAGCATCAGAGTTCATCAGGTGAGGTTAACATGAATTCGATTGATGCCAGTAAAAGTTCATTTGATGTCAGTTCCGGAAGCGTCCAGGTCAAAAATTTTACCGGCAAGCTTGACGGGAATGTCTCATCGGGAGAGTTGGAAATCCAGATGAACAAGTTAATCGATGATGTTGACTTGAACGTCAGTTCTGGTTATATCGAATTGGATTTGCCTGATGAAGCAGATTTTACTCTGAATGGAAAAATAAGCAGCGGCAACCTATCAAGCGATTTTCCGCTAAAAAATAAAGAGGCATCCAAAAACCGAATTTACGGGAAATACGGAAGCGGGAAATACCAAATCAACGCCGATGTTTCAAGCGGGAATCTCAAAATAAAGTAACCATTGGCGAACTGGAAAAAAACCTTCAAAATTACCAGTTCGCCAATAAATTTTCATTTTAGCCAATAATTCAGGTGATTTCGCCAATAAAAATATATTTTCGCCAATAAAATTGTGAACTCCGCCAATAAAATAGCTTTTTCGCCAATAAAAATTACCTGCTCTGATAATATCCAGATTGATATTGGTTCCTCCCCCGCGACTTTTCAAGTTTTCCCCTAACTATTTACAAAACTCCCATATGGAACATTTTTTGTAATAAAAGGGGCAATATAATCAAAACTACCTATTTTTCAAGGAGTATCATGGAAACCATTTTAACTACCATATTGAGAACCCTTTTAGGCTTTGGTGTATTATTCCTTCTTACTCGTGTACTTGGCAAAAAGCAGCTCAGCCAAATGACCTTTTTTACTTATATCACCGGAATTGCTCTGGGAAATATAGCTGGTGATATGGTTGTACATAGAGACATTAAACTAATTGATGGTGTTACCGGTTTAGCGCTCTGGGCTTTATTAACGCTTACTATCGAATACATCGCCCTAAAATCCCCTAAGGCAAGAATTTTGCTGGACGGGGAACCGACCATCATTATCAAACAGGGAAAAATAAATGAAAAAGCAATGAAGTCCAATAAGCTAAATATGGATGATCTAACGATGCTGCTAAGAATTAAAAATGTATTTTCAATAAAAGAAGTCGATTATGCAATCCTTGAACCAAATGGACAAATCAGTGTTTTAAAGAAAGTGGAATATGAAAATGTCATAAATAAAGATTCTGGCATCCCCCTTACACCAAGAAAATACCTGCCTTCTGAACTGGTTGTTGATGGCCGTATCGTTAAAAAGAATCTAAAGGAATTAAGCTTGAGTGAAGACTGGCTGACAAATGAATTAAAAAAGAAAGGGTTCAATCGGCTGGAGGAAGTATTTTATGCTGAGCTCGAGAGTGATGGAACAGTCGTTGCAGAACAACGCTCTAAATAACCATCCCATCACGTGATGGGAGTTTTTTTATTTTTACTATGCCTTTGTTCCGCGTAAGCTCATACCCTTTTACTTTACTTCTCTTTCTATTAAAATGAGTTCAGATATCATATTAACTTTTCAAGGAGAGCGGATATGTTTGAATTACTCATCACAATGCTCGAGCGTCTGGGCATCATTGTGACAATTGCCTTCATTTTAACGAGGTTCCGCTTTTTCCGCGGGTTGATTTACCATGATTCGCTGAACCGCCGACAGCAATATTTTGCGATTATCTTCTTTGGGTTTTTCGGGATCATTGGTACATATTCCGGGATGAGCTTTTCTACTGATAACCTGCAGTTCAACCCATGGGCTTCTGATCTTGCTTCAGATGAGGCGATTGCCAATTCGCGTGTCATCGGCATTGTCATCGCCGGACTGCTTGGAGGATACAAGGTTGGGATTGGCGCAGGGCTTATTGCAGGACTGCATCGTTTTACGCTCGGCGGCTTTACTGCTTTTGCCTGCGGACTTGCGGCAATCGTTGCCGGCGTCATTTCCGGACGTTTTCAAAAAAAGAAAAATAATATCAACCTGAGAACAGCCTTTCTTGTCGGGGCAATTGCCGAGACGGTGCAAATGATGATCATCCTCTTGATCGCGAAGCCTTATCATCAGGCGCAAACTCTCGTTGAAATCATCGGTGTCCCCATGATTCTCGCGAACGGCCTTGGCTCTGCACTATTTTTGATGGTCATAAAAAATGTTGTTTCCGAAGAAGAAAAGACTGGAGCGCTGCTTGCCCAGAAAACGCTGCGGATTGCCGATCAGACACTTGCATACTTGCGCAAAGGAATCAACGCGGATTCTGCGCAGGCAGTCTGTCAGATATTACATAATGAAGTCCAGACAAGCGCGGTTGCGATGACGAATAAGAAGGAAATTCTGGCACATATCGGCCTGGCTGATGACCATCACCGTTCAACCAGCCCGATCCAGACACAGATTACCAGGGATGTGCTGAAAACCGGCAAACTGGTCGTCGCCAATGATGAGACAATTCATTGCCGGGACAAGAGCTGCCCGCTCGGCGCCGCGGTGATTGCTCCGTTAAAGCACCGTGATGAAACAATTGGCACCCTTAAGTTCTATTTTAAATCGGAAAAAGAAATCACCAATGTCGTCATTGAATTGATCTCCGGACTGAGCAACTTGCTCAGCAACCAGCTCGAATCCGCCGAAGCCGAAAAAGCTTATCAGCTTGCCAAGGAAGCCGAGGTAAAGGCCCTTCAGGCCCAAATCAGCCCCCACTTCCTTTTCAACTCAATGAATGTCATAACCTCGCTGATCAGGATTGACCCAAATAAAGCGAGGACGCTTCTGGTTTCGCTTTCCCATTTCCTGCGGCAAAACCTGAATGCCACGACAGTGACGACTACCACACTTGAACAGGAATTGCGTCATGTGAAGGCCTATCTTTCAATCGAAGAGGCTCGTTTTGTCGAGAAACTGAAGGTTACTTATGATATTGAGGATGACGCCCTGCTTGTCAAAATTCCGCCGCTGACATTGCAGCCGATCGTCGAAAACGCAGTGAAGCACGGCATCAAGAATATGGACCAGGATTGCCACATCCGTATTTCCATCCAAAAAGAGCAAAATGGCACAATCGTTTCAGTTGAAGATAATGGACAAGGAATGAGCAAAGAACGGATGAATCAACTTGGAAAGCAAATGATTGAATCTGAAACGGGAAGCGGGATTGCCCTTTTCAACGTCAATAGGAGGCTTGCGATGAACTTCGGCGAAGAATCGTGTCTGAAGATTGACAGCGAACCGGGAAAAGGTACAAAGATTTCTTTTATGATTCCACAATCGGAGGAACTATAGATGGACAATAGTATTCGGGTATTGATAGCAGATGATGAAATGTACAGCCGGGATGAACTGAAACATTTATTGAAAGCTTTCTCTTCCATCCAGGTCGTCGGCGAAGCAGAGACCGGTGAGGCCGCAATCGTCAAAGCCCTGCAGCTCCATCCAGATGTGGTTTTCCTCGATGTCGAAATGCCAAAGATGAACGGTATGGAAGCTGCTAAATCACTCATGTCTTTAAAAAAAGCCCCATTGATCGTTTTCGCCACCGCCTATCCGCAATTTGCGGCTGAGGCATTTCGGTATGAAGCGGTTGATTACTTGCTGAAGCCATATGACGAAAATCAGCTGAGCGAAACCATCCTCAGAATTGAAAAGCATTTCCTCCAGCCGTCCGCGCAAGAGGCAGGAAAACCATCTGGCAAGCTTGCAGTTGAAGGAGATGGCGAAATCTTTTATCTCGAGCCAAAAGATATCCTTTATATTTCCCGGGAAGAGAAATTTTCAAAAATCGTAACTGAAGCAAAAGAGTATGAAACAAAAACTCCATTAAAAGAACTTGAAAGCCGGCTCCTTCCTTATTCCTTTTTCCGGATCCATAAAAGCTATCTTGTGAACCTGGAATATGTCACCCGGCTCACTCCATGGTTCAACGGTGCTTATCAGCTTGAAATCAAGGGCCGGGATGAAATGCTGTCAGTGAGCCGCAATTATGTAAAGGCATTAAGGACCCAGCTTGAACTATAATCACACACTGTCCTAAAAGCATCTGATCAGGTGCTTTTTTTGCATTTCAATAGAATCATAATGCATCTAAATCGACAAATTCTGCACTTCAAGCCCACATTCGTGCATCTTGTTCACAAAACCGCCACATGTAATCGTTTTCTTTTATAATAATTGCAAACGCATACATTAAAACTCAAGGAGGTTTCCTATGTATACCTTTCTAGCTGGTATTGCACTTTTAATCGTTGGTTATTTTACTTATGGAAAGTTTGTAGAAAAGGTTTTCGGCGTGAACGAGGGTCGTTCCACTCCGGCTTATACACATAAGGATGACGTTGACTATGTGCCAATGTCGACAAGCAAGAACTCACTGATCCAGCTGCTTAACATCGCTGGTGTCGGCCCGATTTTCGGACCGATCATGGGTGCTTTATATGGACCGGTCGCTTTCCTATGGATCGTTCTTGGCGCTATTTTCGCCGGTGCTGTCCATGACTACCTCACAGGGATGATTTCCATCCGCAACCGAGGTGCCCACCTTCCTGAACTTGCAGGAAAATTCCTTGGTAAGGTCATGAAACACGTTGTCAATGCTTTCGCGGTCCTTCTTTTGCTTTTGGTTGGTACCGTGTTCGTCACTGCTCCGGCTGGTTTGCTTCATACTTTGATGGACGGAAAGGTAACAATGGGTATCATCGTTGCCGCAATTTTTGTTTACTATATTTTAGCGACTTTGCTTCCTGTAGATAAAATCATTGGCCGCTTGTATCCAATCTTCGGTGCATTGCTTTTGATCAGTGCGGTTGGAGTAGGCGCAATGCTGGTGATTACAGGTGCACCGATTCCTGAATTATCATTAACGAATTTCCATCCTGATAATGCAGCGATTTTCCCGCTGTTGTTCTTAACAATCTCTTGCGGAGCGCTGTCAGGTTTCCATGCAACACAAACACCAATCATTTCACGTACTACACAAAATGAAAAACAAGGACGCAAGATTTTCTACGGCATGATGATCGCTGAAGGTGTGATTGCGATGATCTGGGCTGCTGCTGCAATGAGCTTGTTCGATGGCTACAATGGCCTGAACGATATGTTGGCAAACGGCGGACCAGCTGCAATCGTAAGCGAAGCTTCCACATTGATGCTTGGCGCAATCGGCGGAACACTTGCTGTACTAGGTGTAATTGTACTGCCAATCACTTCTGGTGATACTGCATTCCGAAGCGCACGTATGATCATTGCTGACTACTTTAACTTTTCTCAAAAGAAATTCACTAGCCGTCTTTGGATCGCTGTTCCGTTATTCGTTATCTCTTTCGCACTGACAAAAGTAGATTTCACAATTTTATGGAGATACTTCTCCTGGGCAAACCAGTCAACTGCGGTCATCGCGCTGTGGGTTGGTGCCATGTACCTGTTCATCGCCAAGAAGAACTACTGGATCGCAATGATTCCTGGCATGTTCATGACAGCTGCCGTCACATCTTATATCCTTAATGCACAAATCGGTTTCGGTATGTCTCTGACAGTTTCCAATATTGGAGCGCTAATCGTCACAGCTGTCATCACGGTCATGTTCTTCAACGCTGCTAAAAAAGCACGTGCTAAAAACATCCCGCTTGATGAAGACATCTCCAACTACAACAAGGTGGCGTAACGATGAGCGGATGCTGCAGTCCTGGATACCGCAAGACAGTCAATGAGAAGGAAGAACAAGTCAACAAAAAAGGGAAAGAGCAGCTTCCCTTTATTGCCAAAATCATTATTGTCCTTATTACTGCAGGAGGTCTGCTGGCAGCCATTCTTGCAAATTAAGTAAGAAAAGTGCACGCTTAATTCAAGCGTGCACTTTTACATATTTAGGAGGTTAAAAATATGAAAATATTAATCGTTGGTGCCGGTGCGATTGGCGGTTATTTCGGCGGAAGGCTTTTGGAAAAAGGAGCGGATGTAACATTTCTTGTGCGTGAGAAACGGCATAAGCAGCTCAAGGAAAACGGACTGGCTGTTTCCAGCATTCACGGCGATCTGCATTTTCCTGACCCGCAGACAATTGGAGCGGAGTCGCAAGCTGAGCTGTTTGATGTCATTCTCGTTTCCACCAAATCCTATCATTTGGATGGCGCGATTGAAAGCATTCGTCCATTCGTTGGCGACAGTACGATGATTCTCCCTTTGCTGAACGGAATTGCTCATCTTGATGCTTTAACCGAAGCTTTCGGGGCGGAAAAGGTGATTGGCGGGCTATGTTTTATCGAAACGACCCTTGATGAAAGCGGAAAGGTGATCCAAACCAGTCCGATTCAGGATTTGGTATTTGGAGAACTGAACGATAAACGTTCAGAAAGAATCCTAAAACTGCAAGCTGCTTTTGACGATACGAAGGCTAACTTCCGTCTTTCAGAGAAAATTGAACAGGAAATGTGGCAAAAATACTTATTCATCACATCATTAAGCGGCATCACCTCACTTTTCAGATCCCCTATCGGTCCCATTCGGGATCAAACGCAGGGAGCGGAAACGATTAAACGCCTGCTGTATGAGACGGTCGAGATCATGACGGCGATTGGTGCCCCGCTTTCCGAGGGGGCTAAGGATGCGACATGGAACAGGCTGAACGAAATTGGCCACGGCATGAAGTCCTCCCTCCAGCGTGATATGGAAAAATCACTCCCGACAGAAGGAGACCACCTATTTGGCTATTTGCTGAAGAAGGCAGCCGAGCTTAGGATAGACGCACCTACTCTGTCTGCTGTTTATGCGAATGTTGATATTTACGATAGTTTGCTCTCCTCTTGAAAAAAAGCCTGAGTCTATGAGGTTAACTTCATAGACTCAGGCTTTTTTGCTAATATATTTTTGCTTTTTCGTGCCCTGTCAGCACTCTCAAGGCACCCAATGCCAGAGCTTCCATTTCTGCTTCACCAGGGATGACAAATACTTCTCCTATGAAACTCACTTTCTCGCGGATCCAATCTGTGATCATTTCTGATTGAGAGATGCCCCCCGTAAGAATGATGCCGTCTGCCTTTCCATCCAGAACGGTTGCCATTGCCCCGATTTCTTTTCCTATCTGATGAACCATTGCCTTCAATATAAGAGATGCTTCAGGGTCCCCAGTCTGAACACGTTGCTCAACTTCAATGACACTTTTTGTACCCAGATAGGAATAAATCCCGCCCTTCTTTGTCATCCTCTGGAGCAATTCCTTTTCACTGTATTTCCCTGAAAAACAAAGCTGGACAAGCTGCTTTGCCGGCAGTCCGCCTGCCCTCTCTGGAGAGAATGGACCCTCGTTATCGGCATTGTTCACATCGATCATCCTGCCGCCCTTTAACGCCGCAACCGAAATGCCTCCGCCGAGATGCGCGACAACAAAACTTGTTTCAGCTAATTTCTTCCCAGTCTCAGCTGCAATCTTACGGGATACCGCCTTGATGTTGAGCGCATGGGCATGGCTCTTCCTCTCAATATCCGCTAAACCGGAAATCCTCGCTTCATCAATCAATTCATCGATACCGACAGGATCGACGATAAAGGCAGGCAGCTGATATTCTTCGGCTATTTCCACAGCGATGATGGAACCGAGATTGGATGCATGATTGCCATATTTGCCTGAACGGGCGTCTTCCAGCAGGTAATCATCAACAGTATAGGTCCCGCTGGTCATCGGCTTTAGCATTCCTCCCCGGCCAACAATAGCGTCCAGTGAAGAAAGCTTGAAATCCCGTATCCTCATGACCCCCATTATGGCATCAAGCCGATATGGAAGCTGGGCTGTCAAATCCCCCAGCTTCATGAGTTCATCATCATCATGCCGGATTGTCTCTTCAAACAGCAATTTTTCATT
Organism: Cytobacillus oceanisediminis 2691; assembly: GCF_007678455.1. GTDB lineage: Bacteria > Bacillota > Bacilli > Bacillales > Cytobacillaceae > Mesobacillus > Mesobacillus oceanisediminis_A. Next base: position 127,494 of record NZ_VEEP01000002.1, read on the forward strand.
TTCGTAAACAGCCAGCTTCGTAGAGGTTGATCCGGGGTTAATCGCTAAAATATTCATTGATCTTCACCTATCCTTCATACGCTGACCGTTGAGTTTGAAGCAGAAACGACAGCAAGGGCAATGGAGGCTAATTTTGCCTCAGCTGAATCTGACCGTGAGTTCAAAATCAATGGCACCCTGGCTCCAAGTACGATTCCCGCCATCGTTCCTCTGGCGAAATATGTTATAGCTTTGCCAAGGAAATTGCCTGCCTCAATGGTTGGGACAATCAGCAAGTCTGCCATCCCGCCAAGTTCGCTGTCAAGCCCTTTGTGTAAAAGCGATTCCCTGCTGATCGCCAGGTCTAATGGAAGCGGACCTTCGATCAACAACGGCTGGCTGGATTCCTTTTTTACCTGGATAGCCAGTTCGTCTGCTTCGACAGTTACAGGCATTTTCTCGCTGACACGTTCATTTGCTGCCAGAATCGCAACCCGCGGCTGGTCCACTCCAATCCCAATGAGAAACTCGACTGCATTCAGAATGATCTGCTTTTTCCCCTGAAAATCCGGTGCTATATTGAGGCCACCATCTGTCATGCAAATAAGCTGCTCACTTCCTGGTATATCGAATACGGAAAGGTGGCTGATCACGCGGCCTGTTTTTAAATAAAGGTCCTTATCCAGCACCCCTTTTAAAAATGGCGTGCTGTTCACAAATCCTTTCATGATTGCCTGAACATGTCCATCACTTGCCAGCTTGGCAGCGATGTGGGCATTCTCCTTCTCTGTATAGGCAGGATAGACAGGAAATCCCTCTATTGAAAAACCCAGTTCATTTGCCAGCTCAAAGATTCTTTGCAGATCCCCGACGAGGCATGGTTCAATGATTCCCAGCTCGAAAGCCGCCTTTACAGCGACGAGCACATCGAGGTCATGGGCAGCCGCGATGCTCATTTTTACCGGCGGCCTTGTCTGTGCTTCTGCAATGACCTCCCTAAAGTTTCGATAGCGCATCTTCTCACCCCCTGTTGCTTTATCATCTGTACTTGCTCTGGATCCTGCTGATTTTTTCAATCTTCTCTTCTACTAATATATTTGCAGCTTTATACGTTGGTATATCGTGATTTTTGGCGATTTTGTAGATTTTTCCGAGGATGTCATAGATCATGTTTGCATTCTTGAATGCCCGTTCCTTGCTGTACTCATGCAATTCATCCGCTACCTGGATCAGCCCGCCTGCATTGGCGACATAGTCAGGTGCGTAAAGGATTCCTTTCTGATGCAGCATGTCGCCGTGGCGTTCTTCTGCCAGAACATTGTTGGCAGCACCGGCCACCGCCAGGCATTTCAGTTTTGGAACCGTGATGTCATTGATTACAGCGCCAAGAGCATTCGGTGAAAAAATATCGCATTCTAAGGTGTATATGTCCAAAGGTTCAACTGTCTCAATATCCGGATATTGTTCTAGAACTTCTTTAACATTTTCCTCAAAAATATCTGTGACGACCAGGTTTGCTCCTTCATCATGAAGATGTCCCACCAGGAAGCGACCAACTTTGCCAAGCCCCTGCACAGCAATTTTGCGCCCCGCCAGTGAATCCGTACCGAATATCTCTTTTGCTGTCGCTTTAATCGCTTTCCACACGCCATAGGCCGTGATGATTGCAGAGTTGCCGCTGCCTCCATATTCTTCCGGCAGCCCGACCAGATAGGAGGTTTGCTTTGCTGCGGACACGAAATCCATGCCGACAGTTCCTACATCTGTCCCTGTGTAAAAGCGCCCTTTCAATGTTTCGATAAAAGAGCCAAAAGCCTGGAAAAGTTCATCCGATTTTTCAGACTTGGGATCGCCGATGATGACAGCCTTACCGCCCCCGTATGTCACTCCTGAAACTCCGCATTTATAGGTCATCCCTTTGGAAAGGCGCAATACATCCCGCAGTGCTTCACCGGTCGACTCATAATCCCACATCCGGCAGCCGCCCAGTGCAGGACCAAGAGTTGTATCGTGGATCGCAACAATCGATTTCAGACCGGTGGCTTTGTCATAATTGAAAATCACCTGTTCATGGCCGTGTTCCTTCATTTCTTCAAAAAGATCGAGCATCATTTTCTGTTCTTCCGTTAGCAACACAAACATCCCCTCCCGTAATCGGACCTGGCAAAGCTCTGCCTATCTGCTGGATGTATCCAGATCATTAAAATGTAAGCCCTTACACTGATACATTATAAAGAGTTTCGCTGCCGCCAACGGTGATATATCTTACACTTTTATGGCAAAGCAACTGAAAAAAATCATTGGAAATTTCCAGTTCGCCAATAAAGTTGTGAACATCGCCAATAAAATGTTTTTTTCGCCAAAATACTTGTTGAAATCGCCAATAAACCTAAATTTTCGCCAATAAAATTGTGAACTCCGCCAATAAAACAAAATTCACTCAAAAAAAGAACCAAAGCACAGCAGCTTTGGTTCTTTTAAGAGCAATTTATTATTGTACACCTGGAAACCAGCCTGGTGTATTGACGATTGCCTGCCATAATGGATCCGGTACGACGAGGCGTGACTGCGCACCTGTATCAAGCTTCGTTTCAATTTCATTTTCACGGCCGGTTTCGACCTTCTCTACCCAATCCGGATCAATGATCAGTTCACGGCCAAGCGCGAGCAGCGGTACTCCTGTTTCGAATGCCTTAATCACATCCTCAGCACTGTATAGTGATCCCACACCAATGACAGGTACTTTATTACCGACTCGTTCGTGAATGATTTCCATCCGTGAACGGTCATCATCCACACCTCTCCTCGGTTTGGACCAGAAATCATTCAATGATACGTGCAGGTAATCGAGATTTTTTGCTGCGAGTGCATCGATCAACTCAAGGGTGTCTGCCATTGTGATACCAGGCTCCTCCGGCTCTTCCGGCGAGAATCTGTATCCGACGATGAACGGTTCCCTGGCATGCTCAGCTGTTACTTTTTTCACCTCATCAATAACCGCCAGCGGAAAGGCCATCCTTTTTTCCAGTGAGCCACCCCATTGATCTTCACGCCTGTTCGAATGGGGAGAGAAGAATTGCTGGATCAAATACCCATTGGCTCCATGGATTTCGACTCCATCAAAGCCTGCCTCGATTGCCCGGCGGGTGGTCTCTCCGAAGGCAGAAATGATCTTCTCAACTTCTTCTCCTGTCAACTCACGCGGTGCTTTCGCGCTGTTCCGCTCTGACTGAACGGCACTTGCGCTGACGATATCTCCATCCGGCACCAGTTCTGGCGGACATTCGCGGCCACCATGGAAAATTTGCAGAACCGCTTTTGCGCCTTCCGCCTTTATGGCTGAAGCCAGCTTGCGCAGACTTGGAATCATCTCATCTGTATCTGCGCCAAACTCACCTTTGAAGCCTTTCCCATCCCTGGTCACGTATGTACATGCCGTCACGACCATGCTGACTCCTTTTGAGCGTCGGGCATAATACTTTACCTCTGCGTCTGTCACGGTTCCATCCTCATTGGATGAGAAATTTGTCATCGGCGCCATGACAAGTCTATTCTTCAAGCTGACTCCATTTGGAAATGAAAACGAATCGAATAACGGTTTATAATTTTCATCCATGTATTATGTACCTCCTTTTTCGATATACGAAAGATTTTACCTAATATGCTAATTGCTAAACATCCTAGTTATTATTTGTATCTTCCCGAAAAAAAACAGCGGAAAATTACTTTTCCGCTGTCATCTATTACCTGCTTGTTTTTTCGATTGCTGCCTTGATGGCCGCCGCCTGCTGGTCCATATCGCCCATTCCCTGAAAATGAAGATACATGATTCTCGGTTTCTCAAAGAGCATATGGTTGTGCAAAGCTGAGATTTCAAGCTTGCCATTTGTCAATTCATCGAGAACCGGGTTTACTTCATCCTGGAGCAAAGCAAGTTCTCCCATCACGGCTGTTTGCCCATCAACATTTTCAAAACTGAAATGGAAGGCAAGTTCCATCATTTCCATAGACAATTTTTTATCCATAAACGTCGCTTTTTTAATATTTTTACGGATGATTTCCACCTTGCAAACGCCATCTACTGTTTCAACGTCTGTATTGAAAACTTTTTTCAGCTTTTCACAATCTGCACTTCCCTGGGCTTGTGCTGCAGCGGGTAAAAATAATGAAAAAACCAACACGGCTGCCATCGTCATTCTATTCACTTCAGGCACTCCTTTTTTCATTAGCATCCCTGTTTAAAGCTTCGTTATTCCTGGCCTTTTATAAAAAGACACACTGCCGCAACAGAAATTCTTGCTGTTCCATTTGAAAAAGCCTGCTTCCATCCTAAAGCGCTATACCCAATACAGTTGAAAGTTCTTGTTTCTTCTCATTCAAATAAAGTTGGTCCAATCCCTTGAGTTCGTCTTTATTGAATTTTTCCATATTGTAAATATAAAGCTCCCAGATGCTTTTCTTCAATGAATCATCAGCTGATCTTCCGATTAACAGATAAGCTTCGATCAGAGCTATTAGAATTGAAAAATCCTCGCTGCCATAATGGATGATTTGATAAAAGGATAAATATAAGATGTCCATCGTCCTTTTTTGTTTGCCAATGATTCTTGGCTGCATCTCTTCGTCATAATAGGCGATATAACGGCCATTCGAACGAATCCGGCAAAGATGGGACAACGCCATTCCCAGATACGAGATACAGACTCTTGCTGTATTAGGGTCATTGACCGCAGGTGATATAGCCCTTAATGCCACCTCGACAATTTTCTGCAGGGCGAATTCCGGGTCCTGAATCGATGAACGTTCCTTCCCAAGCTTCAAGTACTGATTCAGCACTCCATTTATATCCTCATCCAGTTCACCACTATGATGGACCCGGAACGCAATACTGTCATCGGTAAGAAAATCCCCATTCAAAAAATTTGCCTCAACCCCGATCTTATGCTGGGATGCATATTTCAAAAGCCCGTTATAGTCTGTCAGCTGTACATAGCCATATCCCCTGCACTTTACATCCCTGACGCATTCATAGGTGAAATTCGCATCTTTCCTGTCATCAATCACGTTCGTAAACTTGCTTTCTAAAATCTCTTCCTGCCTTTTGATGACCTTCATACTTCCCTCGGTGATTTCACGGATCAGTGTACTTACCTGGATGGACGTAGCCACATTATGAATGAAATAGGCGAAAACACCAAGGCAGATAAATGCGATTACCACTCCAATCGATGCGGAAATTACTTCACTTTCATACCAGTTTTCACTCATGAAGAGCAAAGATAGGACCGAGTACACAAATCCTCCCATGAAGATTCCAAGTACCCGCATTGTCAACGGATCCTCAACGAAATTATTCAGCGTTCGCGGAGAAAATTGTGATGAGTATGTAGTCAATACAACCATGATTGTTGAAAACGTAATCGTCGTCATCGTTAAAAGTGCCCCGGAAAGCGTACCCAAAATCGTTTGGGCAAGGTCGACACTAGTAAGCATGAATGATGGAACAACTTCCTGAGACAGTCCGTTGTGGTCAACATAGATCACAATCAATGCGAGCAGAAATGCGAGCACACTATAAATGACTGGTCTCAGCCACATACTTTCCCTTATCCTTAAAGCCATTTTTCTCAACAAACTCTCCAACTCCTTAGCTGCCGACTTCTTCCTTACTTATTTAGACCAATTAAGTCGTGTTTAATCAATTACCTTTACAGTTAGGTAGTAACATATTTAAAATGCCAGGGCTAGACAAGGCTTGAAATTAAACACACAGTGGCATATTCTTAATTGTATACTTCAAATATTTAAGGGTGGGATTAACCTGCGTATCAATAAATTCATCAGCGAATCAGGAAAAACGTCAAGACGCGGCGCTGACCGCCTCATTGAGGAAGGACGCGTGACAATCAACGGCAAGGTTGCAAAAATCGGCAGCCAGGTTGAGCCTGGCGATGTCATCAAGCTCAATGGCGAAGAAATCAGGATGTCGCAGAACTATGTTTATATTGCCTTGAATAAACCAGTCGGCATCACAAGTACGACGGAAAAACAAGTAAAGGGGAATATCATCGATCTTGTCAATCATCCGCTAAGGATTTTTAACATCGGGCGGCTTGATAAGGATTCAGAAGGCCTGATCCTGCTCACGAACGACGGAGATATCGTCAATGAAATTCTCAGGGCTGAGAACAAGCATGAGAAAGAGTATATCGTATCCGTGGACAAGCCAATCACTCCCGAATTTATCAAGGCGATGTCTGAAGGCGTCAGGATTCTTGGGACGAAAACATTGCCTGCAAAGGTCGTCCAGCTTTCGAAATACGAATTCAATATCATCCTTACACAAGGATTGAACAGGCAGATTCGCCGCATGTGTGAAACTCTTGGCTACGAAGTCCTCAGACTCCAGCGCATCCGGATCATGAATATCCATCTCGGCAGCCTGCAGATCGGGCAATGGCGCGACTTGACCAAAAAGGAGAAACAGCAGCTTTTCAGCGATTTGAATTACGAACCAAAGCAATGGTAAAAGGATGAGCTCATATCGCTCATCCTATTTTTTATCGGCTGTTATTAAATAGATGCTGTACCTGCCTTGTCTTCTTCCCTCAGAAGCTTGAGGAACATTTTTTCACGGTAAAGGTAAAAGACCACTGCAAACAGGCTGAATCCACACACGGCCAGCAGCAGCCATACGGGCAATTTTTCTAGCAGGAACCCAAACAGGATAAATCCTGCAGGAGTCATCGCGCTTGAACCAGTTTCCAGAAGGGCCATGACCCTCCCGCGGTACTCGTCTGGTGTGTTCTTTTGCAGAAGGACGCTTACTGGCGTATTGATGAACATAATCGACGCGGACAGGACAAGGACCATGCTTACAAGATATCCGAAGATCAATGGATTTGACAGTCCCACGAAGCCCGGAACTGCCGGAAGACCAATCAGTATCAATACAGCTGATAAAATAAGCATGCCTCCTATGATGGAGAATTCCTTTTTTCTGATTTCTTTTCGTCCCGACAGGATGAGCGCCATGATCATCATCCCGACTGAAAATGCACCTTCAATGAAGCCAAGTTGGACCGATGACATTCCTCTGACTGTTAAAACCAAATACGGCATGGCCACCGGAAAGATGGCGAACCAAAAATTCAGCCAAACACTCAGGATCACCAGGTGGAGCAGAAACGGCTGGGCTTTAATATAAGAAATCCCCTGTTTCAGGTCTTCTGCCATGCGGGTTGTTTTTTTATCCTGTGTTTTCTTTGAAAATAGATTGTATTCTATGAGGATGCTAGCGAAAGCTGCGATGAGATAGGTAAGTATATTCAATGCCATGAAGAGGTGAATTTGGATGATGCCAAAGAATACTCCGCCAAGGACCGGTCCCAAAATAGCAGAAAGGGAAATGGCTGCCTGGTTCAGAGACATTGCTTTCTGCAGGTGGTCAGGTCCCACCATGTTGTAGATCGAAGAAGTAACGGCTATGGAATAAAAGGTGCTGATGATGCTCAATCCAGTGGTTGCCACATATAAAATCCAAATTTCCTGACTGAAAAACAGGAAGGACATCAATATGATGGCAAGCCAGAAAGAACTCGCAAAGTTCGAGAAAATGATGATTTTCTTTCGGTCCATGCGGTCGCTTAATGTACCCGCAACCGGGGCGAGCAGGATTCGCGGCAGCATGCTGAGCACGAGCGTGACAGCAAAATTGAGGCTGGAACCTGTTTCAGCAAGGATATACAATCCAATGGCAAAAGCATAGATTGATGATCCAAGCACAGAGGTCACCTTCCCGATCAGAAATAGCACAAGATTTTTCTTGATTGCACCTTCCAATTAATTCTCCTCCTCAAGCGTCCTTTTTAAAGAGATATTGATTTCATACGAAATTTTATTCTGCTCACTTTTCTTTGCTGATTTTTTCACGTATTTTAAAAATAATTGATCGATATCAGCCTGAAGCTCCTTCATGTCTTCCTCCGTTAAAGAGATATATGTCCCTTGTCTTACAACCTTTTCAGTTTCCGGCTGGCCTTGATCGTCGTTCAGGTTGAAATGGGTTGCTTTTGACCGGTAGTATTTCTCTATGATCCCTCTGTTTTCTTTCGTCTCTTCCAGTTCTAAAATGCCGCCATTGTATAGCTGCTGGATATGGTAATGTATACTGCCTGCAGTTTTACCAAGTTCATCGGCAACCTGCTTTGCCGTCATTGCCTTCGTCGCAAGCAAATAAATGATTTTAACTCGTAACGGACTCGAGATTAATTTTTGCTGTTCTAAATTCACATCCATCGTTTTCTTAATATAATCCATTCGATTCACCTTCCATAATATTCATATGTTCTAACTTTATTTTACGTTCTAAAATTTTAGAATGCAATAAATAATTAGAATGATGCGTACTGGCGTGGATTCCTTATGTGTGTTGTAATAACTTATATCAACGTTTTATAAGTTAGGAGCTATTTATAGTCATGAATACGACAAACCCGGTAAGCCAGGACGAACTGAAGATTATTTTGCTCGCTGCAAACGAAATTATTATGTACGGAGGGAAAGGCCTGCTGGGCAAGATCCTCGCAGGATCAAAAGATAGAAGGATCTATACAGCAGACCTCCATCTCTCGACTTTTTACGGAGCCTTTGCAGACATAAAACAAAAGCAGATCATGGAAAAGGTAGAATGGGTGATGTCAAACGGCTACCTTTCAGCTGATGAAAAGCTCTCCCTTCTTATTTACACAGACAAAGGCTGGGGCCTTATTAAGGATGAACTTACGGAAGTTCTTTATACGGATCTTGCCCTCGCTGCTGAGTACGGAAAATATGAGTATGTTCAGGTCATCCTCAATCAGGATCCAGAACTGAAGATGGACCTACTCGATCTCATTTTGGAGAGAAAGGACAAGGAATTGATCGAAATTCTGATTGAATGGCTGGAGCTGGAGACCTATAAACCGGTACCTGAAAGAATCCAGGAGGTGATCCAGGGACTGGTTAAAGGAGATGCCAGCAGTCCACAGCCAACAAACGGGACACTCTCTTTTTCAGCCAATAAAAAATGGCTGGCTATCCCTCAGGAAAGCCGGCAGATGCTTGTCAGGAATGTTTTTTGCGGAAATTGCCGGGGTCCTGTTCAAATCGAGAAATATGTGATCAAGGATTTCAACAATACAGTTATACTCGAAGGAAAATGCAAAAACTGCGGCAATGATGTGGCAAGAGTTATTGATTGAATCAAGGCACCTGGCTTAATTGCCAGGTTTTTTTTACACAAATATAGTTTGTATACAAATTATATTTACACAAAATATTTATCGTGCTAAAATGATATAAGGTAATTGAGGAGGTCACGCTCATGAACATGACTTTGGATAAAGCAATCGGCTCAGCTTCGGTTCGGTTAAGCAAGAAGCTGACACGAATCATCAATCATCATCTGAAGGCTTACCATATTACGACTGAACAGTGGAGTGTCCTGCGCACACTGAATGAGTCTGATAAGATTTCACAAAAAGAATTATCGATCAGGTCAGACAAGGACCAGGCAACCCTGACGAAAATCCTTGATCTCCTTGTAAAACAGGAAAATGTTGAAAGGGTCCCTAATCCCCAGGACCGGCGTTCGTTTCTGGTGGAAATCACTCCAAAGGGCACAAAGCTTGTGGAGGAAGTGACTCCTTATATTGAGGAAATCTACGTGAAAATCACCCATGGTATTGATGCAGCCAATCTTGATATTTTCAAGGAAGTTTTATCCGAACTGGAAGACAATATTGCGGGACTTCTGGAGGAAAACAATCAGAAAGAAGGAATATGATGAACACTACATCCAAGTTGTGGACAGCACAGTTTATGGCCATTCTTTTGATGGCTTTTTTATTTTTTATATGCCTGCAGCTTTTGACTGCGGGCTTCCCTGCTTTCATTACCGACATTAAAAACAATCCGGCGCAGGGTGGTTTGATGACAACGGTATTCATGGTCGCCGCCATCGTCACCCGTTTTTTTGTCGCTTCCTTGATGCAGAAGATGGATTATAAGAAGTTGAGCCTTATTTCCCTCGGGCTGACAGCCGTTACTGTTGCCCTGAGCTTCGGCCAGGATTCAGTCGCATTATTGCTTCTTTTAAGAGTTTTCCATGGAGTTGGTTTTGGGATCATTACGACGATCTTTTCGACTATGGCAACCAATATCATCCCTGCCCACCGGCTCGGTGAAGGAATCGGCTATTACGGGATGGCAACAAGTGTAGGGACAAGCCTTGGGCCTATGTTGGCACTTGCCCTTCTCCAGGTATTTTCTTTTAATATGCTGATTGCGATTTCAGTCGGATTGACACTGCTGATCATGTTCTTGAATATCTTTGTAAAAAGCCCTCGAAAACCTGTACCAGCTAAGCCACAGAAAATCAATTTCCGTGAGCATGCCTTTGACAAAGACGCCTTTACGCCGGCGATCCTGACAGCTTTCTTCTCGATTACGCTTGGCGGAGTCGTAAGCTTCCTGCGGGAATTAGGAAAAGAGGCTAACCTCGGGGCAACCATCTCCCTGTTCTTCCTTGTCCTGACGATTGTGATGGTTATCATCAGGCCGGTATCAGGAAGAATGTACGATAAATACGGGCATAAATTCATCATCTTCCCTGCAGTCGCTTCAGGGATCATCGGATTGACACTTTTAGCGGTCACTCAAAATACTTTTACCTTTTTAGTCGCGGCCGTTTTTTACGGTACTGCATACGGGACGGTAGCACCTACACTTCAGGCAATTGCGGTAAGCGCAGTAACAAAGGAGAAACAGGGCACCGCAAATGCGATGTACTTTTCCTCGATGGATCTGGGAATGGCTCTCGGGTCGGCCGGGCTTGGCCTGCTTGCTTCCTACACGAGCTACCACTTCATATACGGATTCTCGGTTATCTTTCTCGTTGGGCTCATGCTTGCCTATACCTTGATTTTCGTTAAGAAAAAGAAACCTAAGGAACAATTTGTTGAAACGACAGAAGAAATTGGAATCTAAAAACACGGTGGATCCTTTCCACCGTGTTTTTGTCTACCTGATTTCCTTTTTGCGGGCTTTGGGCAATCACTTTATTCATGCTGTTTATTCCCTATCCCCATTCCTGACCTCATGCCTGCGGATATAAATCCACATGGAGATATAGGTCAAAAAGAGTAAAAGGAGAAATACCGGTACAGACAATACATTCTGGATCAACAAACTCATCCACCTCTTTTACTTTAGGCTGTCCAGCGGGAACGGAAATAATAAGTAGAAGATCACGGCAATTGGTATGGAAAGAATCCATGCGATTACTGGTTTTCGGTAATGAACCCATATGAAAACAAATAAAATCAGGTTGAGCCAAATATTATGCCAGCTGTTCCAGCCATTGTCGTACACGAACATCCCTTTATGGGCGAATAATGCTTCTATAATGGAGTAAAAGACCACCCAGGTTCCCAAATAGATGAACTGGTTTCTTCTTGTTGACGGAAATCTCTGAAGATAGATCATCAATCCGACCGGACAGATGAAAAACGTGAAAGCCATATTGATAATCGAATGGTTCAGCCACTCAGCGGTGATTCCGCGGAAAGCCCATAAAGTGTGATTATAATAAAGTGTATTGTAGAGCAGATTGATCATCATGAAAAAAAGAATGGTCGAATACTGCTTCTTCCATTGGGACCAATCAATAAATTTATAAGCGAAAAAAATCCAGACTGCTATGACCAATAATAGATACATATTGCTTCTCTCCCCGTGAATCCTGATTTTATCAGTTATTTCCGGTGGAGAATTTTTTTATACTAAAAAAGACCTGCGTCCAAAAGGAGCAAGGTCATGCGATTGGATATTCAATTAGTAAATAAAAACTTAAACAGTCTTTTCTGCTTCTGGTATTCTTTTTGCGCTTCTTCAATCGTGATTTCTTTGAAGCGGATTTTTGTCCTCGGCAATGACTGGGCGAGAAGCGGAATATCAACAGAAATAACAGTGGCAATCCGGGCATAGCCCCCGGTCGTCTGCCGTTCTGATAGAAGGATAATTGGCTGTCCGTTAGACGGCACCTGTATGCCTCCGAGCGGGATGGCATCGGAAATAATATCGGAGCCGGCCATTGTCTCCAGCCTCGCCCCCTCAAGCCGGTATCCCATCCTATTGGATTGGCTTGAAATTGTATACTCGCTGTCTAAAAATTGATTCAGGGTTTTTTGAGGAAATTTATCAAGATGGGGCCCAAGAATCACTCGTATTTCCAGTTGTTTTCGATATGAAGGAATTAAATCTTTATGTAAAAACCGATTTCGCCTGACAAATGGAGTTCCATATAATAGATCTCCTGCTTCCAGGGCGCGGCCTTGAAATCCGCCGAGCCGGCCATTGATAAAAGTTGACTTGCTGCCCAGCACGAGCGGTACATCTATTCCTCCAGCTACACCAATATATGCCCTCGCACCGCTCTTCACATTTCCAAATGTCAACGTTTCTCCTTTTTTAAGAACGAAATTTTTCCACATCGGTACTTCTTTGTTTTCCACCTTAGGCTGCAAGTCACCGCCACAAATGGCGATCGACACATCACCCAGAGCTTCAAGACCGGGACCGAGCATCGTTGCCTCCAGCCCTGCCTCACCTGGCGGGTTCCCGACAAGCAAATTGGCCATTCTTAAAGAGTAAGTGTCCATCGCTCCTGATGGACTGATGCCATATTGTTGATAACCTGTCCTTCCCAGGTCCTGGACTGTTGTCTGCAAACCTGGTTTGATTATTTTAAAAAGAGGTACTGTCATTTTGCATCCCAGCTCCTGCCGACTTCGATGCCTTCGGATAACAATGTTTCTCTCAATTTCACTGCAAAGTCAAGGGCCTGCGGCTCGTCTCCATGGATGCAGATGGTGTCGGCCTGGATGTCAATGTCTGAACCATCAACTGCCGCGACTTTACCTTCCTTCACCATTCGAATGACCCTTTCCATCACCAGCCTAGCGTCATCAATCATGGCATTAGCCTGCGAACGCGGTGTCAACTTCCCATCAGGCTGATATGTACGGTCCGCAAACACCTCTTGGGCCACCTGCAGTCCTGTCTCCTTGCCCGCCTTAACAAGGAAGCTCCCGGCAAGACCGAATAATACCAAATTGGAATCAACATCTGCCACAGCACGGGCAATCGCTTCGGCAGCTGCAAGATCCTTTGCAGCCAGATTGTAAAGGGCTCCATGCGGTTTCACATGGACGATGCTTGTATCGCAAGCCTTTGCAGCGGCTGTGAGCGCGCCAATTTGATAGATGGTCAGATTGTATATTTCCCTGGCGCTCATCTTGATTTCTCTTCGGCCGAACCCATGCAGGTCCGGAAAGCCAGGATGGGCACCGATTTTCACTCCGTGTGCTTTTGCCATTTTTACCGTATCCATCATGACATTATGGTCTCCTGCATGGTAGCCGCAGGCGATGTTCGCCGAAGTGATATGCTTCAGCACTTCGCTGTCATTGCCAATTTTAAATACACCGTAGCTTTCCCCTAAGTCACAATTAAGGTCAACCGATACCACTTTCCTCACCTCTTTTCATACGTCTTGACCCGGTAGCCGTCACCCATTCTTTTTATACTTATAAATTGCTCCACATTAATTGGCACAAATTTTATGTAATGTCCTGAACTCAACAAGAACGGCTCTTTCTTTTTCGGCGAAAATAAATTAACAGGTGTTGTGCCGATAATCCTCCAACCGGAAGGAACGTTTGCAGGGTAAATCCCCGTCTGGTTCCCGCCAATTCCGACAGCTCCCGGTTTCACACTTTGCCTCGGCTTTTCCAGTCTCGGGACAGCCAGGTTTTCCGGAAGCCCTCCAAGATAAGGGAACCCAGGCATGAACCCCATCATATAGATGAGATATTCTCTATTAGCATGAAGATCGATGACTTCCTGCTCCCCTAAACCATGATACTCTGCGACATATCCTAAATCCTCACCATATTCTCCCCCGTAAAAGACCGGTATTTCATAGACCAGCTGCTTGTTTTGCCGGGATGTTCCCGGAATATGATTGAGGGTTTTAAGTTGATTGATTAGAGTCTCGTAGGGAATGACATCGGGTTCATAATAAATCGTTAATGTCGTGTAGGCAGGAACGCATTCAATAATGCCCTTGACCCTCGCCTGTTCCAGCTTGTTTAAAAAAACAGTTATCTCTTTGTTTATCTTTTCATCTATTGTATCTCCAAAAGAAATACGGACCGCCGAGTCACCCAGCGGCGAGATCTCAAAACGCATCTTTTCCTCCTTAAAATTCATGATTTGTTATGATGAAGCACATGTATCGATAATCACCTTCAATGCCTGAGTCATCACTTCCTGGGGCAAGGAGGGCAAAGAAGGATTGCGGGCAGACATTTCTGTCGATGCAGGAAAATGGATAAAACCTGCCTTGATAGCCAGGTTATTTTTACGGATATGGTTCAAAACCGCATACAATGTGTTATTGCAGATGAATGTACCCGCACTGTTTGAAATTGACGCCGGGATATGCAGCTCCTTCAGGTTCTTTTCGATTAAACGGTTAGGCAATGTAGAGAATAAGCCATCCGGCCCTTGCTCATCAATCGCCTCGTCCGTTGGGATATTGCCTCTATTATCCGGATAAGGATCTCCTGAACCGGTATCCTTAATATTGATTCCAATCCGCTCAGGAGTTATTGCCGTCCTGCCTGCAGCCAGTCCGCAGGAAATTACTACATCCGGCTGGATTTCTTCAATTTTATTGATCAGTTCTTCCGCACACTCGTCATAATTGACCGGCAGCAAAATCGTTTCGATTTCCACATTCCCTATCGAAAACTTCTCAGCTTCCGAAAGTAATTTTTCAGTAGGATTGATATTCATCTTTCCAAAAGGCTCAAAGCCCGAGATTAAAATTTTCATGAATGGTCACTACCTTCTTTAGGAATTTTCGATTTTAACAAACACTTTTATATTATTCTACCAGAATATTAAGACTTTAACGGAATCTTAAATATTTATATAAGTGTAGGCTACAATAAATTCACAGTATTTTACAAAAATATATGATAACATTAAAATATTAAGTAAGCGCTTTCTTTATTATATTAAGGAGGATAATGTATGGATAATTTCATTGAACAAATTAAGACTCTATCTAATCGGGTAACAAAATTACAAACCACTGTAGTAACTGAAGAAGCTACTAAAACTTCAATTATCATGCCCTTTTTTCAAATATTAGGGTACGATATCTTTAATCCAGAAGAATTTACGCCTGAGTTCGTTGCGGACGTAGGAATAAAAAAAGGGGAAAAAGTGGATTATGCCATCATGAATGAAGGCAAGCCTGTAATTTTAATAGAAGCCAAGTCGATAAATGAAAAACTCCAAAAACACGATTCTCAATTATTTAGGTATTTCGGTACTACTTCTGCAAAATTTGCTATTTTAACAAATGGAATTATTTATAGATTCTATACAGATTTAGAAGAACAGAATAAAATGGACACTTCCCCATTTTTCGAATTCAATATTTTGGATTTAAAAGATAGTGCACTTATAGAATTAGCTAAATTTAAGAAAAACAGCTTTGACCTAGAAAATATTTTTACAACAGCTTCTGAATTAAAATATCTCAATAAACTTAAAGGTTACTTAAACGACCAAGTAGAAACTCCAACTGAAGAATTTGTTAAATTTATGATCAGTCAAATTTATGAGGGGGTTAAAACCAAAAATACTCTTGAGAAATTTGAACCAATCATTAAAAAGGCATTTAAACAATTTATAAATGAACTTGTTAACGACAAGCTGAATGCAGCATTAAAAACGACTAATTCAGAAGTGGATGCTCAAAAGGAAGCATCAGCGACCTCTGAAACGATAAAAATTAAGGATGAGCCCCAAGTAGCCACTACTGAAGAAGAAATTGAAGGTTTTGCTATTGTAAAGATACTAATTAAAGATACAATAGCTGAAGAAAGGATATCATATAGAGATAATCTGAGCTATTTTAATATTTTACTGGATAACAGTATAAGAAAATGGGTATGTAGGCTGGGATTTAATTCTGCTAACAAATATATTCAATTCAATGATGATGAAAGAACTACTGTTAATATTGATAAAGTTTCTGACATCACAAAATATAAGGATAAGCTTATAGAAATATCAAGCAAATATAATTAAAGCGAACAGCCAATATTCACATTTAAAGTGAATATTGGCTGTTGCACATCTCCTATTCCTATAAAAGATATGTTTAATCCTTCTGCAAATAACGATTGTAAACAAACCTGAGAAAATGTTCCTAAAAATTTTCATAATTCCATTACTCTCTTTAAACAGTCTTGAAATAGGGTCTTAATACTTCTCCGTTAATCTGACATTGTTACATAAAACATGCTGAGGAGATGGAGAAATGAAGAAAACATTAATCGGAACCGGATTTGCCTTAACCCTCATGCTGAGTCCTTTTCAACAGGCCTTTGCTGCGGAACCTACCACAGGAGAGCTCAGACAGTTTGATACTGTCGCCCACCGCGGGGCTGCAGGTTATGCCCCCGAGAATACAATCGCTGCATTTGACAAAGGGCTTGAAATGAAAGCAGATTACATCGAACTTGATGTCCAGCGCAGTAAGGATGGGGAATTGGTCGTGATCCACGACACCACTGTTGATCGGACAACAGATGGTTCTGGGAAAGTTGGTCAACTAACTTTAGAAGAGCTGCGCAGCCTTGATGCAGGAAGCTTCAAAGGCGAGCAATTCGCCGGTGAAAAAATCCCTACCTTTGAAGAAGTGCTTGACCGCTATCATGGGAAAATCGGTATTTTGATAGAGTTGAAGTCACCTGAGCTATATCCGGAAATCGAAGAGGCTGTAGCACAGGAATTGAAGGAAAGAAATTTGGACAAGCCGCAGAATGACAAAATCATTGTCCAATCCTTCAACTTTGAATCAATGAAAAAGATGGACGCACTGCTTCCAAAAGTTCCGATTGGTGTCTTAACCTCTTCAAAACTTCATGCAACTGACGCTGCCCTTGAGGAATTCGCAACTTACGCTGATTTCTTCAATCCAAGCTATGGCCTGGTTTCTAAAGAGCTTGTCGAAAAGGTGCATAGTCTCGGGATGGAAATTCAATCCTGGACGGTACGAAGCCCTGAAGCGGCACAGTTCCTGATTGATATGAAGGTAGATGGCATTATTACTGATTATCCAGATTATATAGATCCGCGAAACTAACCTAAAAAACCTGTCCTACATGGATGGGTTTTTTGTTTTTCTTTAAATTTTTAATTTTTAACTTAAAATATTTAATTATTTTTTAAATAAATATTTACATTTTTAATTTCAATACATAAAATATACTTAAATACCGATGGAAGGAGGCAGTCATGGCATATCCTGTCTTAACAAATTGTCCGGTTTGCAGCCAAACTCTTAAAATTACCAAGCTGCAATGCAATCATTGTGATACGACGATTGAAAATGAATTCGAACTTTCGAAGCTTGCTTCTTTAACAAAGGAACAGCTTCAGTTCATCGAGATCTTCCTTGTATCCCGCGGAAATATTAAAGAAGTGGAAAAAGAACTTGGAATCTCTTATCCGACTGTCCGGGGAAAGCTTAACGATATTATCACTGCCCTTGGACATGACACGCAAAAGAAAAATGAGCTGGATGAAAAGAAAATTGTAGCAATGCTGGAGAAGGGTGAAATTTCACCTGAGGATGCAATCAAACTTTTAAAAGGTGAATAGGGGGAATTTTTGATGAGTGAAGAAATTTCAAAAATTTTAACGATGGTCCAAGATGGAAAAATTGATTCAGAAAAAGGTGCCCAGCTGATTGCCGTACTAAAGGAGAAGGAAACTTCTGTCTTACCTCAGAAACAAAGTAAATACTTAGACAAAACGCTAAAAATCCGTATTGTGTCCAAGGAGAATGACAATGTGAACGTCAATGTACCGATCAAGTTGGTAAAGGCGCTTCTCAAAACCGGGTACAGCATCGCTGCGGGAATCCCTCAATCCCAGCAATACGTGAAAGACCTTGACATCAATATGCTGATCGATGCCATTGAAAATGAACTGGATGGGAACATCGTCGACATCCAATCGGCAAATGGCGATACAGTTAAAGTCGTCATTGAGTAAAACATATGATGAAAATCAAAATCAAAACAGATAAAATCGCATTTTCCCTCCCTGTCCCGTACACAATCTTAAAAGCTGCCAGTTCGATTCTTGCATCTAAAAGATTCCAAAGCCAGATGCATAAATGGGCAAATCAGGATCTTCAACATAACCAAGTTCCCGCCGTACTATTCACTACTTTACTAAACAGACAGCTGATGAATGAACTTATCCGCGAACTGGGCAAGCATAAAGGAACTTTGCTAGTTGATGCAAGGTTGCATGATGGCACTGAGGTCATGGTAAAATTATAAAAAAGAAAGAAACCCAGGCTTCTTTTTTCCCAAGGCAGGGTTTCTATTATTATCAAAACAGCTTTTCAAAACAAACATATAGTTCATGCCCCTCCGGCTTGCCTTCCATCTTGACGGTACCAGTCTGCTTATAGTTTCTTTTATCATAAAATCCGATTGCCCCCTTGTTACCGGAGTACGTATCCAGCCGGAGTGCAGCATATCCATGGTCTCTGGCAAAATCCTCGGCAAATTGGAGCATCCTGCTTCCAAATCCTCCGCCCTGTGCGGCAGGGTCGATACAAAACGAATGTATAACAAGAGGCTTCCCATCTGTATCTGTCCAGTCGGCGTTCTCCCATTCAGGAGCCTGCCACTCGTCGAGCACCATCACTCCAATGGTGGCCTCCCCTTTTTTCATAACGAACAGCTCTTCCCCCTCCATCGCATTCTCAAAATACTCATGGTTTGGGTATTTCTCATCCCATTGCAAAATGCCTCTTGATTCAAGATATTCCTTGCAATCGGCAAACATTTCGCCAATTACATGCAAATCTTCTTCTGTAGCGGTTTCGATCTGTTCTTCTTCCATCTCACTGCTCCTTTTGACTTCTATTCGCTGTCTGGTGTTACGTTAAAGAAGTTGGCACTCTTGTCATTTTTCTTTGCTTCATTTTTCTTTTTTTCCATTTTCCCGTCTGATTCATAGCTTTGTTTGAACTGAACTTCCTTTTTGGTCATGGCGGTACCTCCTAGTTTGATACTAGAACAGCACGATTTGCTGTCCATTCCTAACATAGTTTCTCAGAAGCTAGTTTGTGCCTTTTTTTACCGCTAGATGCATAAAAGCACCGGTTTTTCAATAAACCGGTGCTTTCAGTTCAGTATGCGAAGTTGTGATTGCCAATCTGTTTTGTGACTGTTCTTGTAAAAATCCATTGATCTGTGGCCAAGCTTGGATTGTAGTAATATACAGAGCCATAGGAAGGGTCCCAGCCAAGCAATGCGTCCTTTACGGCATGGTAAGCTATGTAATTCGGCTGAAGCTGATACTGTCCATCATACACTGCGGTAAACGCATTCCTCTGGAAGATGACGTCATAAACTGTATTCGGGAAATCCTTCGATTCCACCCTGTTTAAAATGACTGCTGCAACTGCTACCTGCCCCTGGTAGCTCTCTCCTCTTGACTCACCGTTCACGACATGTGCCATCATATCAATATCATTGATCAATTGGGTTGTCCGCGGTCCCATCCCTCCGGTTGCTTCCAGCCCAAAATCCCTCTGAAACGCCTTGACTGCTTCAGTAGTAATGGGACCAAAATAACCGGTTGTTTGGTCATTAAAATATCCTAGCTTCTTTAAAACGGATTGAACATATGTAACCTCTGATCCTGCCGATCCCATTTTGATTCCAGCAGCCTTTGTTTCAGGCTGTCCGAAAACCAGGACCGCTAAAATGACTGCTGCCGCTGCCAAGCTCTTTATGTACTTCTTCAAATTCTCCACTCCCGTTCTGTATTATAGGCAATATGCCTGCCGATGCAGTTTCCCACTCACCTCCCCATTTTCTATTCCTTATAAAAGTTCCCTATTTCCGGAATGGAAAACTCGTCCAAAAGAATGGAAAACATTAAATGAGGTGGTATAAATTTCTTATTTCCGTATCTTTTTGGTCCAGTCAATCGTTTAAAAGCATATATAAAAATATTTAGCTTTACGAAGTTTTACAAATACCCGATAATTGGGTATATAAAAATTCCTGAGAAACCGAGAGGCACAAAGTATATGTGGAGAAATAAGAATGTTTGGATTTTATTGACTGGTGAGTTTATTGCCGGATTAGGGCTGTGGCTTGGCATTATTGGAAATCTTGAGTTTATGCAGGAAAGGATTCCTTCTGACTTTTTAAAATCGCTGCTGCTGGCAGCCGGTTTGCTTGCAGGCATTGCTGTAGGTCCCCTGGCCGGAAGGTTTACGGATCAATACAGCAAAAAGACAGTCATGCTGATTTCAGGGTTCGTTCGGGTGATCAGCGTCGCTTTCATGCTGATAGCCATTCAAACTGGATCAGTATGGTGGATGCTCGTCTTCCTTGTATTGCTGCAAGTATCCGCTGCATTTTACTTTCCTGCACTCCAGGCGGCGATTCCCCTTGTTGTCGATGAAAAGGACTTACTTCAGTTGAACGGTGTCCATATGAATGTTTCTACATTATCACGCATCATCGGGACTGCAGCGGCTGGAATCCTGCTGGTGGCCATTCCATTGAATGCCGTTTATCTCCTGTCGATGGCTGCCTATCTTGTCCTGTTTGGTCTCACATGGTTTTTACAATTCGAAGAAAAGAAGACAATCATTGCTGCTACAGGTAACCATAAACAGGGATTCAAGGATGTCTTCCCTGTTATCTTAAAATTGCCGATCGTCATGATGACCTTGATCCTTACCTTGATTCCGCTCATATTTCTCGGAGGCTTCAACCTGGTCGTCATCAATATTAGTGAACTTCAGGAGAGCTCGGCAATCAAAGGCTGGATCTATACGGCAGAAGGTCTCGCCTTCATGACCGGAGCATTTCTGATCAAACGGATCAGCCACAAGTTCTCACCTTATAAAATCCTGTTTTCCAGCTCGATGCTGATAGGCTTATCCCAGTTGATGCTGTATTTTGCTTATCAGCCAGTACTGACGATCGTCGCCTTCCTGATGTTTGGTTTTTCCGTTGGCTGCTTCTTCCCGACTGCAGCGACGATCTTCCAGACAAGGGTACCGAAAGATTTCCATGGCCGCTTCTTCTCGTTCCGGAACATGATGGACCGGGTCTTCTTCCAGGTCGTCCTGCTCTTAACAGGATTCCTGCTTGACGCAGTCGGGCTTCAAAAAATGAGCGTGATTTTTGGCATATTAGCCATATTCATGACGGCAGCCTTCTTCATAAGGTCACGTAATTTAAGAGCCGTCGCCGATCATGAACAGAGTATACGCTAGTCAACTTTTATCCAAAGCTGCCTGCAGAAGTCAGGCAGCTTCCTTTTCATTTTGGATTCTTTTAATATATTAGGAAGTTTTAATTTGTCATTTTTATTATGATGGACAATTTTCTCTTCCAAAACCGCATTTCTGTCCATCAGCGGGGTTATGATGGACAATTTTCTCTTCCAAAACCGCATTTCTGTCCGTCATCGGGGTTATGACGGACAATTTTCTCTTTCAAAATCGCATTTCTGTCCGTCATCGAGGGTATGACGGACAATTTTCTCTTTCAGAACCGTGTTTCTGTCCGTCATCGAGCCTATGACGGACAATTTTCACCTCTGACCTCGCTTTTCTGTCCATCATCGGGATGATGATGGACAATTCCCACTTCCAATCTCGTATTTCTGTCCGTCATGACCACAATAAAAAAACAGGCATCAACCGTGCGAGGTTGATGCCTGTTTATGAACTATTATGCCTTCACGAATTTGATAAAAGCTGATCCACGAGCTTAATCGCTTTTCGCAATCTTTTTTCATAGCTCCCTCTGATTGTCTCATAAGCTACCCCACGCTCATCCAGCATCTTTTTCAAAGCTTCGTTATTGGCTTCCCTGACAGCTTGTTCACCGAAGCTTCTGGTTCCATCATCAACCCACTCAACATCAGGTTCGAGGAACAGCCATAAATCATAGTTTTGGATGCTGGCAAGCGTGTCCAATACAGGCTGATGCTCGTTTACATACAGCAGGGAAAAATATTGGGTGACCACGGCTTCTGTATCAATAAATAATACTTTATTCGCACTTTCCAGCTGCTGCTTTTCATGGTATTTATGTTCAATGGCGATTTCGGGAAAATCTGCTGGCTGGGTAATTGTTTCGCAATCTCCAAGTCTTTCGTAGTACGTACGGCCTGTTTCCTCAACAAACGCTGTATTGTACAGGGCAGCAAGATTCCGGACAAGTGTGGATTTTCCACAGCTCTCTGTTCCGACAATGACTACCTTTTTTACAAAGAAAGTCCTGACCGGCTGAGGAAGCAACTCCCAGTGCTTCAGGGCCCCATCCTGTCTGATCGCTGTCGCCGAAACCGGATACTTCTCGCGGGCGGCATCAATCACAATATGCTCTGCTTTTGGATATAGAACATCAAAGTATTCGCTATAACGAGGTTCGGAACTGAAAACAACATCAATTTCTTTTCCAATCGCTTGCTTGATTGCATCCGCTCCTTTTTCCCAATCAGAAAATTGTCCTGTCTGTATTTCTTCAATGGCATGGACATGGACATGCGCCAGGTCCTTCGTCAACTGCTTCCACCATCTGATACGTTGTCTAAAAGGAATATAAGGAATTCTGGCATCCTTAAAAAGGACATTTTTCTCATACTCAGTATCATAGGAAACAATGACATGAAGTTCATCAACCATTGTACTTGCTTTAATCATTGCGTAGACGTGCCCAAGATGTACTGGGACAAATTTGCCCCCATACATCCCTACTTTGCCAATCATCATGCTGCAGCCCTCAAATTCTGATCCTTAGACATTTTCGTCCAGTTAATATAACCATAGATAGAGTTCACCAGGAATGCGGACCACATGACGAGCATTGAAATGTCATTGCCCCCTGTTGATACTAATGCCCCAATCCAGAGGATGATGGACAGGACATTGACGGAAATCCACAGGGCCCACTGCTCAGCAAAACGCTTCAGCATCAAAATTTGTGCGGAGACCGACAGTATATTTGTGGCCGAGTCGATCCAGACGCTCTTGCCTCCAAGGTATTTCAGGAAGAAGCCATAAGCGACTATTGAAACTGCGATGACGGCAATAAGCTTGATCCATCCCTCCTTTGTAAGGCGTTGGACAGGGATATCCTCCCCTTTGACGCTCTCAATGTCTTTGATTTGATTCTTTTTCCACATATAGATTCCAATAAACTGTACCGGGAAATAGAACAGGCCGTTCAGCATTGCCTCTCCATATAGGCCATATGTATAGGAAATATAAGCATATGTAGAAGTCTGGATAATACCGAAATAATAGTTTGTTATCTTCCCTTTCGCCACAAGCACAACGCACAGCATCCCCGTAATCGAAGAAATCAGCCCCAGAAGCGAATCCTTCCAGGCGAAAAACAGATAGATGTTGACCGCTGTAAAGATCAACAGCCAGCTTTTTTCAAATGCTGTCCAATCCTTTAATATCTTCATTTCATACACTCCCCACAAGCTTATGTTTTGTTTTTCCACTTTTAATTCAACAAAACTGATACTTTTTCCTTTTTAATGATATATATGAAACTTGTTATTCATGTAATCCGTAAAATTGTCAAAGAGCTTCATGGGGAGGGATTGGTTTGTTTTTAATAGGGATCCAGCTTTTTTTGATTCTTTTATTCCTTTTTTTCGGCTGGGCGATCGTGAAAAAAGAGTGGTATTGGCTGATATCAAACTTTAATGGCAAGCAGAAGGATGAGCAGCAGCAATTAATCAGCAATGGGTATCCACAAAGAGTCGGCAAGCTTATGCTAATGACTGCCGCTGGAATGACGATGTTGCTTCCTTTGAGTTTTACATCTTTCAACTACTCTATCGATGTTCAGTTCGGTTTCATGCTTATCTTTCTGCTTGGCGGTCTGATTTATCTATCCAGGTATGAAATCCAGGAAAAAAGAAAACGAAGCTATATCATCAGCTCTGCTATTACAGTTGCCACACTCGGTCTTTTGACAGGACTGTTTTATGTTGGATATCAGGATTTCGAGCTGACGGAGCATACCGACTCTTTTGAAATCACAGGGATGTACGGCGGAAAGTGGAACTTCTCTGAAGTACAGAAAGTTGAACTTTTAGATCAAATGCCTGAAGTGACATGGAAACAAAATGGCTTCGGACTGGCGACTTTAGCAAAGGGCCAATTCAAAGTAAAACATTACGGCAGCAGTCTGTTATTTATCCACAAAGATTCACCGCCATATCTATACATTGAAGCAGATGAAGAAAAGATATTCATCAACAGCAAGGATCCGAGGCAAACAAAAGAATGGCACGACCTGGTATTAGAAAGAATGAAATAAGTTATTCGTTATCCGGTCAGTTCAGCTGCTCGATTCACCCAAAAGATCAGTTTTTGATACTCAAATTGAAACAGTATATTTGACGTCTACTCATTCCAGGAGTAATCTATATACTGCTTACAAATAGTAACCTACTACATCTTTGGAGGAATCAATATGAACTCAACCGAGACAAGCCTATCCACGGTAATCCGTGAACGCCGGTCAGTCAGAAAATATGATCCGAATTTTAAAATTTCCCGCGAAGAGTTATTAGACATTTTAAAAGAAGCTGCTCTAGCTCCTTCTTCAAGTAATCTGCAGCCATGGAAGTTCCTCGTAATCCAGGACGAGGCTGTCAAAAAGGAATTAAGGGCAATCGCCAATAATCAGGAACAGGTGGAAACTGCATCGGCAGTCATTGCTGTTCTTGGTGACAGGGAAATGTATCGTAATAGTGAACAAGTGTACCGCAGTTCTTTCGAAGCTGGTTATATGGACGAAGCAACAATGGGCATAATGATTGAGAACTCTAACAAATTATACCCTTCTGTTCCTGTTGACATGAGAGAAAACATCGCATCCTTTGATGCCGGTCTTGTATCAATGCAGCTTATGCTGATTGCAAAAGCCCGTGGATATGATACTGTTCCAATGGGCGGCTTCAACAGGCAGCAATTCATCGAAAAGTTCAACATTGAAGATCGTTATATGCCATCCCTGCTGATCGCCCTGGGCAAGGCAGCAGCACCTGGACATAAGACGACTAGACTGCCAATCGAAGAAATTGTCGAATTTATTTAGGAACAAAAAAGAACTAGCCATCTGAGACTAGTTCTTTTTTGACTATTTCTTTGGAATTTCACAACCATCGTCGTCGCAAATCATTCCATCATCATTGTTCAAGACAGTGATTTCACTCTCAGCAATGACTTTTTTCAATGACTGGACGATGACCTCAGTAGGTTGAGCGCCAGTGATTGCATATTTCTTGTTGATCAGGAAGAATGGCACACCTGTGATTCCATACTGCTGGCCAGTACTTTCATCAGCACGTACTTCTTCGGCCATTTCATTGCTTGCGAGCATTTTCTCTACAGCTTCGCGATTCAGTCCGACCTCCACTGCTAAGTCCGCCAATGTTTCATGGTCACCAATATGCTTAGAATCCGTAAAGTAGGCACGCAACAGCCTTTCCGTCATCTCAGCCATTAATCCATGCTTTTTCGCGAACATCGTCAAACGATGGGCATCGAATGTATTGGTCAAAATCAGTGTATCGATATTATATTCAAGGCCTGATTCTTTGGCCATCTGCACCATATTCTGCGTGCTCGCTTTTGCCTGGGCAATGCTCATTCCATATTTTTTTGCGAGCGCCTCATACATGTTATAATCTATATCCCGCTCCATGTTCGGATCAAGCTCGAAGCAGCGGTACGTTACTTCAATCGGGTGGTCAATCTGTTTAATAGCGTCATCCAGACGCCTTTTGCCAATATAGCAGAATGGTCAAGCAAAGTCAGTCCACATTTCAATTTGCAACCTGAATCCCTCCTGTTGATTATTTCACACTATAGTATAGGTGTTAATCTAGTAAAATACACGAAATACGACTCGGAAAAGCATGTCTTGCTCAACAGCTATTTCTTATTCTATTTCATAAACAAGCCAGTCAGACTGCTTCCCGCCCATTTTATTGTACAGCCCCTGGGCAGCAACGTTATCTTTAGCCGTTTCCCATGTCATATAGGCAAAGTCATTTTCCCTTATAAAGGACAGGCATTTTTTAAAAAGCTGCTCTCCCACTTTCTCTCCTCTGGCAGATCCTTTGATAAACAAGTCATTCAGGATGGCTGCGCGTTTAACTTGCAAAGTGCTGAAGGTAAAATACAAAGTGGCAAACCCCAGCAGCTGCCCTTCTTTTTCAGCCACAAACTGCAAACCAGCTTCAGGATGCTCCAAAAGGTGTTGGATCAGGTTTTTCAGTTCTTTTTCATCGGGAGACGGCTTCTTGTAAAAATCAACTATGTATTGAGTCATAAGGTCGAATAACTCTGGTATATCTCTTTCTTCCACATCACGATAAATAATCTCTGCCATATTCTGTTCCCCCAGTCACACTTTTTCTCCAGGCTACTTTCATTTTCTCTTTTTGATGAGGATAATCCTTCTTATCTGATCAAACAAAAAAAGCTGCTGAGGCAGCTTTTCATTCATTATGCATTCTGTAAGTGCTGGATTTCCTTGAAAGCCTGATGAAGATTTGACTTCACCATGATTCCTTCCAGGTTCAGTCCAAGCGTCACCATTGTATGGGCAACCTCTGGACGAATGCCGGTCATGATGGTTTTTACGCCAACAAGTGAAAGGGCACTGATGACTTTAAACAGCTGATCGGCAACCATGGTGTCTACAATCATGACGCCGGAGACATCAAAGATTAGGTGGGTCAGCTTTAATTTTACTGCCTGATCCAGTGTCTCTTCCATCAATAGCTGAGCTCTTTCTGTATCAACATTACCTACAAGAGGCAGGACACCGACTCCAGGCATTAAAGGAACAACTGGTACTGAAAGCTCAAGCAAAGCCGTTTTGGCATTTTCAAGACTCTGTTGATGTGCTTCAACAAATGTCAGGCTGAAGCTGTAAATCGCATGATCCATCAATGGGTCAATAACATCCAATACATCAAAGAAGACAGAAGCAGGCATATCCTTTGCTTCTTCCCTAATTACTTTCCAAATATGTTCACGATAATAGGTGGTATCTTTTAATGCTTCATCAAGAGAGGCACCTAGCTTATAAATATATTCACCGGTTTCTTTTCCCCAGTTTGTAAGTTTTTCGAACACGATCTTCGGTTCTTCATGCTCAATTAAAGCTTCCCCGAACAGTCCAACAAAATTTGCCCTGACTTCAAGAATTTGCTGTTCAATTTTACCAAAGTCATATTTCTGTGCTTCAGTTAAGACCCTGTCAGAATATCTGTCTTCATGTACAGACTTTGCGATTTGATTCTTCCTGCTAATAATGGCTTCTCCTAAGGCTTGCAGTTCCTTGGTCATAACGATTCCTCCATGTGTTCTATGACAATAATCATCTATATATCCAAATTCAAATATTCCAAATTACACTGTTATAAACCATCATAACGCAGGATAGGAATACAGGACAAGTTTTTGAACCTGGTGCTGTTCTCACTATAGTTATTTTATGTAGTTTTATAAAAAGGATTGCTGCCATTATTAGTTAATAGTTGGAAGCAATCCTTTTTTATAGAAAAATGCAATTAAATCCATTGCTGGTTCAGGCAACTTTTTAGGAAATCGCTCATGGCGATAAAATTTATAAAAGGCCGTCTTTAAGTCCTTCCATTGAGAGCATTCCTTCGTCTGCCGAAATCTTGCCACGTCAATAAGCTTGATGTCATTTTCAGGTGTGATGAGGATGTTCCTCAGATGGATGTCGGACGGGTTGAGACCTTTTCCCCTGGCCAGATTAAGGGCATGATCGACTTCCTCAATATGACCCGGAGAAATCGGTATTCCATTTACCAGACATTGATAGAGCGTCAACCCACGGACAAAGTCGATAACCAGATAATTACTTCCTGATTCATGAAGCTTAGGGAAAAACCTGCTTCCTGCAAGCTGCTGATATACTGCTGCCTCTTCTGCGGCAATCTTGCAAAACTGTGGAAAGAAAACTTTCAAAACCAAATCCGTGCCTTTAATCAGGAACGCGAAAGCACTTCTGCCCTCTCCAATCAGCTTAAGTCTTGGGTCTTTATGAACCAAAACCATTTTTGATCCCCGTACTGAATAAACAACACTTTTTGCCAGATGTTCGTATTGGTTCATGCTCCCTGCCCCTTTCTTAATATACTTAATATACTTAATCCCACTTAATCTCCGCGTCTCAGTTCATTTTTTCACGACCTTAATCATGTCTTCATCCCAGCTTTCTATTCCCTGCTTGAATACAAGCTTTGTTTTAAAGTGATAAGAAATATGCTTGTTGGAGGGGGGAACATCAGTCGGAAGCTGGAAAGTAAATGGAACCACATCATCCCCGTCAGGCTGAATCCTTGTCTCTACATCGATTAAGACCTTATCCAGTGTCTCTTCCTGTTCTGTCTTTAAATCAACCATGACAAGAATACATTCAATTTGCTGCAGTTCCTGTGCAACCGTCCCGCCCTTGATCAAAAACTTCCCATGCACAGAATCTCCTGGGGTCAGAACATCCTTCTTTAAAATAAGGTCGATCTGGGCGGAGCCTACTCCTAGCAGTGACATATACTTTCTTAATAACATGCTGTTCCTCCATAACGTTAACTTTTTTAGATTCATCGTGCGTGGACCCTATTATGGTCAATTCACTTTTATTACCATTCATCTGTATAAGATGTTCACTTCAATAGCGTTACACTCCGATATTTCAATTTATGTTAACAGTTCGCAAATGCTTCTGTGTCGTTTCTAAAAAGGTGCCATTATCAAATATTTTTCCCCTAATTCTTCCTGGGCACTTTTTCAGACACATATTCTCTCTTTATGTGACCCAAATCTTCCTGTGGGCACTTTTCCGGGAACATATTCCCTTTTTATGTGACCCAAATCTTCCTGCCGGCGCTTTTTTGGGCACATATTCCCTTTTTATGTGACCCAAATCTTCCTGTGGGCACTTTTTCGGGCACATATACCCTTTTTATGTGACCCAAATCTTCCTGTGGGCGCTTTTCCGGGAACATATTCCCTTTTTATGTGACCCAAATCTTCCTACCGGCGCTTTTTCGGGCACATATTTCCTTTTTATGTGACCTAAATCCTCACGTTCGCACTTTTCCGGGCACATATTCCCTTTTTATGTGACTCAAATCTTCCTATGGGAGCTTTTTCGGGCTATATACTACGGAACGGCTTTAGCGCAACCGAAAATATAATAAAAAAACCTTCACCTGCCCTGGTGAAGGTAAGAAAACAATAAAAGACCTTCACCATATTTGGCAAAGGTCTTGCTAACAACGATTGTTGCCAACAAAGCCGGGAGTGACCTCCGGAATGACGACTCTGTTGTAAAAGCTACTCCCCTTTAGGAGAACTATTCATTTTGATACTATCATCGTACATAAAAACTTGAATACAGTCAAATATTCTAAGCGGATCGGTTTCCTCTATCGAATAGTACCTGTAAACTTACTTTCCGTTTTTCTTCTCTTTTTCATTGTTTGGATTACCGTGGCTGTCATCATCTTCCTGCTCGTCGTCTTCCACTTCGTCATCTTCTTGCTTTTCTTTATTCTTCTTTGTTTCTTTTACTGCCTCTTTACGCTTCTCTTCAGCTTTTTTCGCTTCTTCTTTACGCTTCTCTTCAGCTTTTTTCATTTCTTCCTTACGCTTCTCTTCAGCTTTTGCTGATTCTTCTTTTTGCTTTTCTTCAGCCTTCTTTTCTGCTTCGCGCTTTTGTTCTTCCGCTTTCTTTTTAGCTTCAGCTTTCTTCTCAGCAGCCTTCACAGCGGCTTCTTCCGCCTTCTTTTCTGCATTTACTTTCTTTTCTTCTACTTTTGAAGCAGTCGTTTTCGATACCGTGCCGGCAACTGTAGCGGCTGCAATATTAACTTGCTGGTCAGCCGATTCAGTCTCCACATTTCCTTCCTCAGTTTCCATTTCTTCTTCAGGCTGTTCTGCTTCTAAGGAGCCTTCATCTTCTGAAATTTCACCACTATCATCTGCATCAGTCTCTTCATCGACTGAAGATTCTTTTTTACCTGCTGCCAGTCCTTTCAACTGTGAAGGATGGACACCCAGCTGCTTGGCTGCCTTTCCAAAACCAACCTTTTCCTCTGTATATAAAACGGCAATCTCTTCCACTGTCTTGCCAGCTGCCTCTGCAAGCCAGAAGATTTGTGCGATTTGTCCATAACCCAACTCCTGCTCACGCAGCTGGGCTACCCTATCCTGATCAAGATCCTTTACCACGTTAGCAACGATCTTTGCTTGTTCTGTTGCTTCTTCAACTTCTTCCTTCAATTCATCTTCGAGTTCTTCGGTAAGCCCTTCCTCAAGATCAGCTGCATTTTCCAACTCTTCTGTCAGCCGGTCTTCTCCATCGGAATCGGTCCCGTCTTCAACAATGACCTCCGTGACCTTCTCTTGCGCTTCCTCAAGCGTTTCTAAATAATCTTTTAACGCCTCTTGTACGAATTCTGTCTTTTCCTCCTCTGACATAGCTGCCGCCTCAGCCAGCCTCTCGTTCGCAAACTCTAAAAGCAGCTCGGCTTCCTTTTCATCATCAAAGGTAATTAAAAGCTTCAATTCTTCAAATAATTGATCAAACGTAAATAAAAACTCGTCTGGTGTCGTTCCGGGATCTGCAGTTTCAATAACTTCCTCTGCGGATACTCCCGTACCAAAAGCAAGCAACCCGATCAAAATTGTTGATGCGAAAAACTTTTTCATTCCAATTTCCCCCACTAATATATTGGAATTAAAATCAAAAAAGTGCTGTCCGAAGAGCAGCACACATAAATCGACTATGTGAACCTTCGGCAACTGGCTGGCATGGTCATGACTTTAGCCCCTGTAGTTTTGCGTCCCCAGGTTTCCCTGGATTTGCCTTTATCGGATTTTAATTCTACTTTTATCATACTTATTCGACACGAAAAAATAAATAAAAATTTTTAAAGTTTGCACCACAGCTACTTCGCTTCCCCGCCAAATTTCCCTTCCTGGTAATCCCGGTATGCCTGGCGGATTTCTTCCATTGAATTCATGACGAATGGACCGTATGCAACGACTTCCTCTTTGATTGGCTGGCCAGAGTAAACCAAAACTCTTGAGCGCTTATTCGCTTTCAAAGATAGGGCGCTTAAGCCTTTGCCAACATCATTGTAAGTTAAAGTTGCTGCTGAAGATTTCTTTAGGTTGGTCTTGCTTTCACCAGCTTCAAGTTCACCTGAAAGTACATAAAGGAACGCATTATGTGTCTCTGGAAGCTCATATGTGAATTCAGCACCTTCTGACAGGCGAATTTCAGATAAAGCAAATGGCACCAATGGTTCCAACGGTCCCTTTACACCCGCGGTTTCTCCTGAGTAGACCTTCAGTGTGCCGCCATCGAATGGGACAACAGGCGCCTCTTCGTTATATACATTCTGATAAGAAGTGGTTGTGCCTTTCAGCTCTCCAGGCAAATTCAGCCATAATTGCAGCGTATGGGCAATGTCGTTTTCCACCGCCTCCTCGGCATGCCTCGCTCCGCTGCCGGCGTTCATGTACTGGATATCCCCTGCCTCCAGGATGCTGTGGCCTCCATGATTATCGATATGTTCCAGTCTGCCGTCAATGACAAACGTAATCGTTTGGAAGCCGCGATGTGGATGGTCGGAAAAGGTTCCGCGCTTGAACCAGTCCTCCGCCATTAGAATGAACGGGTCCAGTTCCCTCCAGTCTTGCGGGTTCAGTACCATTCCTGCCTGCACATGCGGCATGACCCTCTCTTCATATTGAACGGTCCAATGCTTTTTTATATCTCTTTTAAACATTTTTATATCCCCTTTCCAGGTACTTCAATTTTTACAGGTCATTTTACCTTCCCAGTTGCATTAAATTATACCAATCGCAGGTATTATTTTAAATCAAAGATACTTTAAGCTGAGATAAACCCTATCTTAATCAGAGTCCAAGTCCCAAACTGCTATTCTAGAAAAATGCCATTGTGAGAAGGTCTTTCATCCTATATAATATAAATTTGGCTTTTAAATATCGTGGTTCGTAACCATCCCACGTAAAAAAACTAGGAGAGATGAAAATGAATACGAGAATGATTGTCCGAAACGGGATTCTTGCTGCATTGTATATTGCCGTTTCCGCAGTTATCCAGCCATTCGGCTTTACCAATGTACAGTTCCGCGTATCGGAAATGTTCAACCACCTGATTGTTTTTAACAAAAAATTTTTCTTCGGAATTGTATTAGGTGTGTTTTTAACAAACCTGCTCTTTTCCCCGATGATCGCTTATGACCTTGTTTTTGGGGTTGGCCAGTCAGTGATTTCTTTATGGATTACGATTTTCACTGCAAAATATATCAAGAATATCATCGGCCGGATGTTTGTGAATACTCTGGTGTTCACCTTCACGATGTTCCTGATTGCGCTTGAATTGAATCTAGCATTCCAGCTGCCGTTCTGGTTCACATGGCTGACAACAGCCGCAGGTGAATTCATCGTAATGGCTGTCGGCATCCCAGTGATGCTTGCGATCCATAAACGAGTGAATCTTGAGAAGTTGGTATAATTTTAAATAAACGGTTCAGCAGAAAAGTCAGGAAAAGCAAATGTCCATCACCCCTGCTCCACAGGCAGTGAAATAAAAAGAAGGCAAAACGTTTTCACTCGTTTTGCCTTCTTGTATGATGTAACTCTTCCTTGCTCATGCTGTACTCAAACTACTGCAATACTCCGCCAGCCTGGACGTAACGGGCATTGAATTCCTGAAGAAATTGGTTCGTAACTGCTGCATCGTGAATGATCAGCATGTTTTCGTCATTAACATTGTTTCCATTGTTGCTCCAGTTCGTCGATCCGACGATGACAGTAGGGTCACTGTTTGTATCGGCGTCAATCAGCATGGTTTTACTGTGAAGTTTGCGTATTTCTGCATCCGCATAGACTGGTGCGGGATTGTTCCAGCGTGTGTTAGGATTGTTCACACTGGTTTGCGAAGCAGTCCTCCCAGTCATATCCACACTCGCGGACCACCACTGGTTCCAGAAATCCGAATCGAACAAACCTTTCACATCAAATCCAGTCAAGGTTCCTTCCATATCATTATAGGAACCCTCCCACTTATTCTTCAATTCATCCGCTAACGCCTGGTCGCTCCATGCAAAAATCGAGAAGTATGTATTAAAGTCAGCTTCATTCCGAATCACATCAGCCATTTTGCCAACAGCGTTATCCCCAGCTGAAAAATAGATTTCAACCTTCTTACCATTGATATCTAAAACATGTGTGGTGTTATCTGTTTTGCGCGTGCTGAAGTTTGAAGCAACTGGATCTGGATTCAATGCATTGCTTCCCCACATCTCATTGAATTCTGTTTCATAGATGCCGGCAAGCTGTGGCCAGTTAATTTCAACAATCTGGTTTTGGTTGCCGTCAAGGATGCCCTGCTGCATGTTTTCATCAGTACCATAAAGGCCTGTCACGGTAAAATTCCAGGTTCCTGTGAATACCCAGCGATCATCCACTATTGCGAATTTGTTATGCATCTGGTTTCCTGGCCCATAGTAGCTTCCTGCCGATTTTTCCTCTGCTTCAACAAAAAGCCGACCAGTAGTATCACTGTTTCCAACTGTCACAGTTACTTGCTCAATATCTGTAACGCCGGCAGGCAATCCCTTTTCTGTTCTTTTGGCACTGTCTTCAACGGCAAACATAGGTGAGTCTGAAAAAATGACAATATCATCCTCAGTTCCAATGACCGCATCCTGCCCGCGCTTCATTTTTTCAAGATAGAGCCGCATTGTTTCAAATCGTTCTGCGTAATGCGGGTCTGCTGCATCCTTGGAATCCGCAATCACTCGCACATCCACACCCTGTGCCGCCTTCTGGATCAATGTATCAACCACTCGCGGCAGGTTGATTTCATAGGTGGCAAAGTCAATGCTCGTTGTTGCAGAATTTAATCTTTTGATTAAGATATCTTCAAAGTTTACATTATAGTTCGCTTCGTTCCCCGCAGAAGCATATTGCGGAAAAGCACATTTATTAAAATAGACATTCATCGCGCCTTCTGCCTCAGAAACATTATTCAGGCGCTGCGTCCTGTCATCACAAACGCTTGGCGTTTCAGGAGGAGTTGTATTTCCGCCGGCATCACCACCCGAACCGCTGCCATCAGTGGCCGTTGAATTCAGGGCCTTTGGAGTCCCAAGGCCATCGGCATAACTTGCATTGGCTGTCGCCCAGTTTGTCGAATCAAGTCCGGCAACAGCTGGATCAATCCGTTCCATTGTCGCTTTTGCCGTATTATCACCTGCATACCATGAGTCGACCTCATCTATAACAGCACCTGCGGCATTCAATAATTTCAGATATTCAGCTGTATTGCCAAGCGAGCCGCTGTAAATCTGATCAGCCTGGATCCCTGTTACGGATTGGTCATCTGTCTTTTCCAGCAAAAAATAGCCATATGCCGGAATCGTCCCGCTCAGCTTGATTGCCGGGGCACCATCCGTGGCATTGAGCTGCCAGCCATCGAGCACCACATCAGAACCTGAATTGTTGTAAAGCTCAATCCACTCATCGCTATAACTGTTGTTCGTGCCCATCCAGGCGATTTCATTGATGACGACATTCCCAGTCCCTGCTGCTTCCACCTTTGATACAGCGGGCAGGAATGATGGGTAAAGCGTGAAAAAAAATAAAATAATTGCAGGAAAAACAGAAATCAACTTCTTCAACTTTGACTACCTCCTCAAATATAAATCCAAGATAATCATAATGTAAAAAAGTTGTCGAAATATGATGAAAATGTAATTTTTTCAAAAAATGAGTCTTTTTAAGGAGTTTAAATTTGTGTAGAATATCACAACAGAAACGAATGACCCAGGCAGCTTCCAATCCCGTGCCATTTACCGATAAAAAAAACCATTCAGCATGGAATGGGATCAAATTATTTTTCCTTCACTGCCTTTTTGTTTCAAAAACCTTTAGAATCGGAAATAATATCCCTCTAGGTTTGGCTAATGCGACTCTTTCGGACAGTTTTACTACCATTCTCGGAAAATGTGTCCATTAGAACCTCTCTATCGGACACTCTTACAACCTTTCTATGAAAAAGTGTCCGTTAGAACCCCTCTATCGGACAGTTTTACAGCCATTCTCGCGAAAAGTGTCCGTTAGAGATATCTATCACAAAAGCAATACTGAAATAGTTGCGAGTCATCTAAGAGCTGCCATACATTAAGCAACAATCCCCAGCAAAAAAAGCCATGTTATCACTAACATGACTTTTAAAATCAATATGAATCTGTCAGCTTCCACCAGGCAGTCTCTGGAATCTGGTCTTCGCCTAAACAGATGGTTTCTCCGATTCTTGGCGTTGCAATAACGACCCCGGATTCTTTTGCCGCCTGAAGCGCCCTCTCAACTGGATCATGCCAGGCATGAAGCGACAGGGTGAATGCTCCCCAATGGACAGGGATGAGCAGCTTTCCTTTGACATCCTGATGTGCCTGGACCGTTTCTTCTGGAAGCATATGAATCGCTGCCCAGCGTGCGTCATACTGGCCGCATTCCATCAAGGTCAGGTCAAACGGTCCATACTTTTCGCCAATCTCTTTAAAATGCGGACCGTAGCCGCCATCACCACTGAAATATACCTTTGATTCAGGACCAATTATTACCCACGAACACCAAAGCGTTGAGTTACGGTCGGTGAGTCCGCGGCCAGAAAAATGGCGGGCCGGGGTGCACGCCAGCTTAAGACCTTCGAAGGTAAATTCACTCCACCAATCGTGTTCACTGATCTTCCCTTCAGGAATTCCCCATCTTCCCAAATGGCTCCCGACTCCGAGGGGAGTTATGAACTGTTTTACCTTCCCCTTCAACTTCATGATCGAACCATAATCAAGGT
The DNA here is from genome assembly GCF_007678455.1 of Cytobacillus oceanisediminis 2691. GTDB lineage: Bacteria > Bacillota > Bacilli > Bacillales > Cytobacillaceae > Mesobacillus > Mesobacillus oceanisediminis_A. The sequence continues at coordinate 163,619 of NZ_VEEP01000002.1, forward strand.
GATCATAATGGTCATGAGACAGGACAACAGCATCAATCACAGGCAGCTCATCAATCGCGAAAGGGAGCTTTCCACTGTATCGCTGGTTCCTGACCGGAAAAGGTGTTGGGGCCTTCCCGAACATCGGGTCGAATAAAATCGTTTTCCCTTCTATCTCTAACAGGAAAGCGGAGTGTCCGAACCAGGTGACTTTCACTGAGGAACCTTGATTTATTCCAGGTGTGTAGGCTGCCATCGGAATAGGAATCCTTGGCCTTCTTTCGGAATTGCCTTTTAAAAAGTCCCTCATCATGGAAAGCATCGAACCAAAACTCGTATCCCAGTGGGTTGGGGTCTGGTTGACGAATTCCCCCTTTAGATATTGCGGAGATTGTGCGAATAACTCTTTCTTCTCTTTGGATTGCTTTCCCCCAAAAGCCGGATGAATCTTCAGGACCGCATATCCAAGTACAATAATTCCTGCTATAACCAATATAAGATCGATGATCATGTTAATGTTCAGCACCCTATCTCTTGTATGAGTTCAGAAGGATACACAGTCAGTCCTTTATCATTTTTCTGGGCAACACGATACATTGCAGAAGCCACTGTCCTTCCTTCAATCGCTTTATATTTCCTTAACGGCCCGGTAAAAAGAAAAGGCAGTTTCGAAAAAATGGCCGCTGCCGTCCTTTCGCCAAACCTGAATTCTTCACGTTCCCCCAGCAGGAGAGACGGACGGAAGATGGCAGTTGTTTCAAATGGGATCTGTTTGATTTCCTCTTCGAGCTTCCCTTTCATCCTTGGATAAAAAAAAGCAGATTCAGGGTCCGCGTTCATTGAGCTGACAAGCAAGAACTTCTTTGCTCCCTCCGAACTCGCCAGCGTGGCAATGGAAATTGGATATTCAACGTCTATTTTCCACATCGCTTCCTTCGTTTTAGCCTTTTTGATTGTTGTTCCAAGACAGCAAAACACATCGTCCGCTGTAAATAGCTGTTTTCTTTGTTCGAGCTGATTGAAATCGACGATTCTTTCATCAAGTTTTGGATGATCAATCCCAACCGGCCTTCTTACAATCGCAATGACTTTATCATACTCATTCCCATTCAATAGAAACTGCAGCAGTTCCTTCCCAATCAAACCGGTCGCACCGGCAATCAATGCTGTTTTACCCGCCAAGCAAGCAACCCCCTAATGAAAAGCTTAATACCCTTTATTATTCCACAATTTGTTTGATAAGAAAATTTTAAAAGCAAAACAGCCAGCCCGCGAATGGACTGGCTTTCTATCATTAATCTATCTTTCGTTCTTTTTGCAATTGTGCTCTTCTTGCCGCGATAATCAGGTCTTCAACCGGCGATACGCGCCCAAGTTTATCTTTATGGACAATATGTTTCCGTTCAAATTGTGTGGGACTATCCAACCCGGCAGCCGCTGCCAGATTGTACAGGCCTTCCCGCAGCGAAATGATATAGTTGGCGACACGGTACATCTTCTCATCGACAACCAGGCCATCCTGAAGCTTCTTGTCTGTGGTCGCTACCCCCGCAGGACATGTATTCGTGTGGCATACCTGGGCCATGATGCAGCCAACACTGATCATCATTCCGCGGGCGATATTCACCATATCAGCTCCCATTGCCAGAGCGATGGCGACTTTATCAGGGGTGATCAGTTTACCAGAAGCGATCAGCTTCACACGGTCTCTTATCCCATACTGACGGAGCATTTCATCCACAACCGGCAACGCCGAATGAATAGGGAGCCCCACCGTATCGGCCAGCTCTTGATAGGTTGCGCCTGTCCCGCCTTCACCGCCGTCCACCGTAATGAAATCCGGGCCTTTCCCGCTTTCTTTCATGTAAGAAATCATGTTTTCAAGTGCGTCCATGTCCCCGACGACAATCTTCATACCTACAGGCTTGCCTCCAACCGAGCGCAATTCCTCGATCCAGTCGAACATGGATGGGACATCACTGAATTCATAAAATCTGTTCGGACTGTTAATGGTCTTTCCGACTTCAACCAGACGGATTTTGGCGATCTCCTCGGTAACCTTTGCACCTTCAACATGGCCGCCGCGTGTCTTAGCCCCCTGCGCCAGCTTGATCTCAAATGCTTTTATCTGTGGCATCTCGCTTTTCTTCTTGAATTCTTCCCAGGAAAACTCCCCGTTTGGCTTGCGGACACCAAATAAATCGGGACCGATTTGCATGATGATATCCGGATTCCCTGCGAGGTGGTGGTCGGACAATCCGCCTTCACCTGTATTCATCCACGTTCCGCCTGCAATTCCGAGACCTTTTGACAACGCCTGGATCGCTTTCTCACCAAGTGCTCCATAGCTCATAGCTGACTGGCCTACCTGGCCTTTTACCCTGAATGGATAGCGGCAAGTACTTTCACCAACAACGACAGCGTCTTCATCCTGCAAGTAATAAGGGTCAACCAGCTTTTCCTCGTTGTGTTCCTTCCGTGTGAACAGCCCCTCGCCATCAATCTTGTAAACTCTTGTTTTGACTTTTTCTGCGTTATCGATCTTCATTTCTTCAGCCAACTTCGGAAAAAGCGTATTTCGAATATAAAAGCCTTCTGCATCAAAGTCTTTTAAAGAGCCGAAACCAATCAATCTTTCCTTATACTTCCCTGCCTTAACGACATCCTGGTATTCTTTGCGCGAAAAAGGCTTTCCTTCATTATCAGCATTAAATAAATACTGCCTAAGTTCAGGGCCGATGTGTTCGGTAAAATAACGCACCTTCCCGATGACAGGGAAATTCCTCAAAATCGAATGCTGTTTTTGCTTGTCGTCTTTTAAATATAAATAAATGAATAACAGAATCGGCACGAGTATGATCAAGGCGATGAAAATAAACAAGCCGATCACAAGGTAATCCGTCAAACCCATTTGGATCCTCCTTTCCTATAATGAAGATAATGCTTTTGTTATCATTGTATCCCCGTCTGCTACCTCGAATGTCTTATTAAAAGTTCTCTCCGCCTCAAGCGACTTGACGAGCACCTCAGCCAAGTCCTCGCGTGATATTTCAGCATCATTTTCCTCAAGTGTGACAGCCGCCGATATTTTTCCATCCCCAGGTTTATCTGTAACCGCTCCAGGCTGTATTACAGTATATGTCAGATTTGATTGACGCAGTAATTCATCCGGCATCTCTTTGGCCCCGATGTCACGGCTTTCATCACCTTCCGCTTCATTGGCTGTGATGGCACTCATCATTACAAAGCGCTGAACTCCCTGCTTTTCGGCCTCCTTTACCGTCTCTATGACCGACTCATGGTCCACCATTACTGTTCTGCCCGCTTTGGCTCTTGGATTGATGCCCGTTAGATAAATGGCCGCATCATAGCCCTGGAATAAGCTTGGCAGCAACTTCTCCTCATATATCACCAGTTCATTCGCTCCAAGCTTTTTCAATGTCTCGATTTGATTTTCATTGATGATCACTGCGCATGACGGATATCCGTTTTTCATAAGCTTACTGACAACCAATTCGCCAACACTGCTATGCGCACCGAAGACAATCACCTTCATTTATGTCCCCTCCTTTGGTAAGCTTTTCCGTTTACTTTGTTGCTTCCATAAGCCGGTTTTGTAAAAAAGAGAAACAGATATGATCCGTTTCTCTTTCTTAAATTAAATCATTCGATTCCAGTGGCGGTGTTCTGCTACTGCCTTGATGAATTTCTGGGCTTCACCTGTCACTTCTTTGCTGTTTTCAAAAACGACGACACCTGGGGCTTCTTCATGGCCGATTCCTGCAGCAGCCAGGAGTTCTGCACCTTCTTTTCCTGCACCAACTGCCTTTAAGTGGCTGAACGACTCATCCACAAAATAAACGGCTTCCTTTTTCTGCTTCAGGCTGTCGACACTCTGCTGGCCGCCTGCGATATACAAAGCGTCAAAAAGAACAGAGCTTCCTGTTAAAAGTGTATGCTGGGCTTCAATCTCACTCCCGTCATCGCCCTTGATCATGCCGAGCTGTTTGCTGACAATTTCCGCTGTAATGCCGCTCTTTTTCAAAATCTCCATCACACCGGAAACTTCTGCTCCGTTAAATCCATGATCTGCAAGGATCGCAACCTTTCTGGTATTCGGGAGCTTCGCTGTATTCATTTGGCTTAATGCTGGAGAAGACATAGTCACTTCTGCTGGTTTGCTTTCTGGCTTTTTTGCCCCCAGACTTTCTGCTACCTGCTCAGCCAGTAAGGTATCGATATTGCCGAGCATCTCGACCACCTGCTGCTGTACATCCTTGCTTTTTACCTTACCTAGCTCAAAGCTGAATGCCTGGATCATATGCTCCTTTTCAACATCGGACATGCTGTTCCAGAAAAGGATTGCCTGTGAATAGTGGTCCTTGAAGCTGTCGCTGCGTGCCTGGACTTTTCGGCCATCCACTTTTTCCTGATAATGTTGATATCCACCCTCGCTCGCGGATGAAGTTTTTGGATGATTGCTTTGGAGCGAGTTTTTATGGTAGGCTACCTGGCCGCGGTCAATCGTCATCCTGTGCATTCCATCGCGCTGATTGTTATGGAACGGGCATACGGGCCTGTTTATCGGGATTTCATGGAAGTTCGGACCGCCGAGACGGGAAAGCTGCGTGTCGGTATAGGAGAACAAACGCCCTTGAAGAAGCGGGTCATTTGAAAAATCGATCCCTGGCACGACATGTCCCGGATGGAATGCGACCTGTTCTGTTTCCGCAAAGTAATTGGTCACATTCTGATTCAGCGTCATTTTTCCGATGATCTTGACTGGCACCAGTTCCTCTGGCCAGATTTTAGTCGGGTCCAGAACATCGAAATCAAATTTGAATTCGTCTTCCTCATCAATCATCTGGACGCCAAGCTCGTATTCTGGATAATTCCCCATCTCGATCGCATCAAAAAGATCACGGCGATGGAAATCAGGGTCTTTGCCGGCAAGCTTCTGCGCTTCATCCCAAACCAGTGAATGGACTCCCAACACCGGTTTCCAGTGGAATTTTATAAAACGGGCCTTGCCCTGTTCATTGACAAACCTGAATGTATGGACACCAAAGCCCTCCATCATCCGGAAGCTGCGCGGAATTGCACGGTCTGAAATATGCCACATGATCATGTGTGCGGACTCCGTATTATTCGCGATAAAATCCCAGAACGTGTCGTGCGCTGACTGAGCCTGCGGGATTTCATTATGCGGTTCCGGCTTGACTGCGTGAATCAAATCAGGGAACTTGATCGCATCCTGGATGAAAAATACAGGGATGTTGTTGCCGACAAGGTCGTAATTCCCCTCTTCCGTATAAAATTTAGTCGAAAAACCGCGGACATCACGGACAGTATCGCCTGACCCGCGTGAACCGGCAACCGTCGAGAAGCGCACAAAGACCGGAGTCTTTTTTGACGGATCCTGCAGGAACCCTGCTTTCGTATATTCAGCCATTGGCTCGTACACCTGGAAGTACCCATGAGCCGCAAATCCCCTTGCATGGACAATACGCTCAGGAATGCGCTCATGGTCAAAATGAGTCATTTTCTCACGGAAATGGAAATCCTCCATCAAAGTCGGACCACGCTCGCCCGCCTTCAGGGAATGTTCATCTTCAGAAACACGCAGTCCCTGGTTCGTTGTCAATGCTTCTCCGTCATGACCGGATCTGAACTGTTCCAGCTGCTGATCCTTTGAATTCTCGTTCATAGATTGATGATTCTCATTTCTCTTCACTGATTCATTCCTCCATTTACGATCTGGGAGCATATTATGTAATCGTTCACAAGATGAATGAACAGACCGTTTCACGGTCCTTTCTGTCCATGCCCCTCTATGGACGTATACCACAAGGAAATGCCCGCTAAACGATTAGTTAGCGGGCTGCGTTTTTTATAGATTATTCTTCAAGTATTCTTTTGCATCCTCAGGAGAGGCGAATGCTTTGATAAAAGTGATTTCCTTGCTGTCATTTGCAACCGCAAGGAATCCGTCAGCCACCTGGATGATATCTGCTGATACATTCTTTTGCCCCTCAATCTTTACAGTATCGGAAATGGTCGCCTGGCCCTTATCAACCCATGTCTGAACCTCAACAGCATAAGCATCATAATCCATTCCTTCATAAAACCTCTCTTGCAGATAATCCGTGGTCACCGGATCCTCCTCAGTCTTAACCTCCGTTTCCGGCGGCCCCTCCTGCCCATTCTCACTGTCACCAGCACTACATCCAGCAAGGATCCCAGCAGCTGTTAAAGATATAAGTAGTTTTTTCATAAGGTCCTCCTTGTCGTAAGTTTCTGTTATATAACTCATACCCCATTAAACAAGCGGAATAGTTTTTTTGAAAATTTGGATATAATTGGCAGATGGACTCCGTTTGACGAGGGAGCATGATTCAATCAGTATCAACGGTTATCACAGTCGCTGAACTTGGAACAAATCTGTGCCAACCGGGAATAAAACTTCATAATCGGAATTATAAACAGCTGTCGAAGATAAAGCACAGCTAACCAGATAAAGTTCAACTAACTGGAGATAAATTTCTATCAACTGGAGATAAAACTATGCCAACTGGAGATAAAGCTCAACCAACTGTAGATAAGGCTCAACCAACTGTAGATAAAGCTCAACCAACTGGGGGATTTTAAAGGGCAATTAGTCTTTTCTATATAAAAAAACAGGATTCCGGCTGGGAATCCTGTTTTTTCGTATTTATTTTGACTCTGGTGCTGTGAATGAACGCTGTGCGAGTTCATTTTCAAGCATGAAGAAGGCGTTGCTGTCCTGGTCAATCCGGCGCAGCTTCTGGATGAGGCTGTCGAAGAGTGCCTCTTCTTCGACTTGTTCCTCGATGAACCATTTCAGGAATGTCATCGTTGCGTGCTCACGTTCGTCGAGGGCGATATCTGCCAGATTATAGATGCGGCGGGTTACTTCCTTCTCATGTGCAAGTCCTTTTTCGAACACATCAAGGACAGATTCGAAATCGTTCGATGGAGCATTAAAACCATCGAATGTCACACGTTCACCCATATCATTGATGAAATTGTAAAACTTCATTGCATGGAAGCGTTCTTCCTCTGCTTGTACCATAAAGAAGTTCGCAAAACCATCCAAATTCTCCGCTGAGCAATATGCTGCCATTGCCATGTATGCATGCGCAGAATAAAATTCATAATTCATTTGTTCAACCAATCCATTTACTAGCTTGTCACTGATCATACTAATTCCTCCTCAGTCCATGCAGCTCTGTCTTTTTACGCTAACATAGTTATTTTGCCTTCACAATTGAATTTTACCCTTTTGCGCTGCTTAAAACCATGTTTATCCAACGGGCGGCAAAGAAAAAAGACAGTACGGAAGCAAAAGCTATGCCGCCAGACTGTCTTTCATACATTAAAACAATTCCATCAAAAGCTCCCAGAAGCCTTTCTTTTTCTCAGGCTTTGCTTTTTTCTCTGCTTGCTCTTCTTTTTCGATTGCATTTGTTTTGATGACGAATTGAACGGAGGCCACTTTTTCATTTTTAGCAGAAACAAAGGAAACTGGTTCAAAATCGGATTTGTCGTATTCCTTGATCATCTCTTTGATTTTCTGCTGCATTTGCTCGGGCAGGTTCTTCGTTTCCTCATTCAACTTGCTTGTTCCATCATGCAGTTCGCCGACTCCATTATTCAGTTCACCTGTGCCGGCAGCCAGACCTTCAATTCCTGAATGCAGTTCTTTATAGGAGGTGGCAAGCTTGCTTAATCCCCCAGTATAGCCCACTAATCCTGAATGGAACTGACCGTATTTCGCGGACAATTCGTTGAGCCCTTTTTGCAGCTGTTCCAGGCCGCTCATATCCGTGTCCTTTAAGGAGGCAGAAAGTTCTCCAGCTATCCCATTGAGAGCCGCGCTCATTTCTGACACCGATCCGCTGACCTGCTTCAATGTTGGGTCCACGGCTGCAAAAGCTTTCTGCACCTGTGAATACGTTCCTTTGACTCTCTGGGCAGCTGCATAGGATTCAACCAATTTCTTGACGACATTGGCGTCCGCGCCACTGCTGTATAATGCAGCTATTTCTTCCTCAGAAACCTGTTGTGCCGGAATTCCCTTAATCGCTCCATCCAGGGCACCATAAGCTGCTGCGTAATTTTCCCGCAAAACTGTCAAACCATCGGCTGCCTGGTTCATCCCATCTGCCAATTTAGTCAGTCCTGCTGGCAATTCGCTCAGGCTCCTCATGTCCATTTGAGCAGAATCTCCTGATAGGGATGTACTGATTTTTTTCAGAGCATCGCCAATCGAATTCGATGCACCTACTATTTGTGAGGATGAGCTGTTCAACTCGCTGATGCCATTTTTATATTTTGCCGAACCATCACGGAGACTCGCTGCTCCGTCACTCAATTCCGAAACACCTTGGTTCAATTCGGCAACGCCTTGGTTCAATTCGCTGATTGCATCGGACAATGTGGACATGTCTTCAGTCATGTTCTCCATCTCGGAAGTATCAATCGGCAAGGTTGATGGAACTGCGGCGATACTGATGCCGGTGAATTCAAGATCATCGACTTCTGCCTTGAGGCTGAGATTTTCCTCCTGGCCGGGCATTACCGTAAAAGTGATTTGCTTGTTTTTCCCAGCGTTTGCAACCATCCCGCCATTTGCTTCCAAATTTTGATAACTATTTGAAAGCTGCAGGGAAATTTGCAATAAGTAATTCTCAAAGTAGAGAGAATTTGCTTTTTCATTGGCTGAAGTATGGATCCTGATTTCCAGCTGTCCGTTTTTACCGGCCAGCTCAGATGGGTCAATCTTACGACCATCAAGTAAATAAGAAACATCTATTGACCAGGGCAATTCCGTATTATCAGCCATGTTTCCCTGATAATAAAACTTTCCTTCGGGAGCATCGAATTGGACGGCCTGCCCATCCCGATCCAGTTTAGATAGATTGGTCAGGTTCTTGACGCTGCTATATTCACCATAATCGACAATCTTGCCTGCTTCCGCAACATCCAGCGTATTGACGACATAAATATCATCAAGTTTTCCATTGGCTGTTAACGTGGCATAAACTACCTCATCCTTCGAGGTAATTTTACCTTCCGCTTCTGCCGCAGCTGCAGGATCAAGAAATGAAGGCAAGATCAGCATCAGTGCGAGAGCAGCAGGTAGTAACTTTTTTGTCCTCATCATCATTTCTCCTCATAAAAATTTGCTTTGTAGGTCGTCTTTTTAATGAATCTATCGAATACCAGCAGCATCGCTGGAAGGAGGAACAAGACCATCACGAATGCCAGCAATGCCCCCCTGCCCAACAGCAAGCCGATGGAGCCGACAATTGGGTTTGAAGATGTCATCCATAGAATGAAACCGACGCTCGATAAAATCGCCGCAGAAATCGAAATCGAAAATGTCTTTTCATCCAGGGTTTTTATGATTGCCTTCCTGGCCGACATATCCCGGCGGTTATGCTGGTAAGCTTCCGTCAAAAGGATCGCATAGTCCACGGTTGCCGCCAGCTGGACTGTACTGATGATCAGATATCCGACAAAAACCAGCGAAGAACTGGTGAAATACGGAATCGACAGATTAATCCAGACCGAGGACTGGATCGTGATCAACAGCACGAGTGGTATCGAAATAGACTTAAAGGTCGCCAGCAGAACAATCGCAATCGTTACGACCGTCAACACATTCACGACGAAATTATCCTTGTTGACAACATTCTTGATATCATACAATGTCACGCTTTCCCCCAAACTCAGGGCTTTGTCACCATAATACTTTTCAGCGGCCTTTTCCACCTTCTGGACGATTGAAAAAGGGACATCTCCTTCTGTTCCCTGATTTGTATTGATGATCATCCGGCTGTAATTTTTCGAGTAAAACTCCCTGGTGATCGATTCATCCAAATATTCAGGAGGGATGACCGAACCTACCATATTGACATAGGCAATCACACTTGTGACATAATCAAGGTTCTCCAGTTCCTTGACCAGTTCCGATTCCTTCGCGCGATCCCCTTTTGGAACCAGAAGGACAATCGGCGTGGTTTCGCCAAAGGCTTCCTTAATCTCGGTAAAATCACTGCCCGCTCGTGTCGTTTCCGGCTGCACGCCAAGCCCGTAGGTGAAGGCCGTTTTGCTCTGGGCCAGGAAGCTTGGAACAATGATCGCCAACACCAGCAGCAAGCTTGGGATTTTCAATTTCATGACAAACTTCCCAATACCGGTAAAGCTCGGGACAAAGCTTCTATGCTCTGTTTTATCCATCCATTTATAAAACAGCAGGGTAAGCGCTGGCAAAAACAACATGACACTGATGAAGCTCAGGATGATTCCTTTTACTAGATTGATCCCAAGATCCGAGCCGATTTCGAACTTCATGAAAGTCAGGGCAATGAATCCAAAAAAGGTTGTCGCTGCACTGGCAGTAATTGCCGGGAATGACTTTTTCATCGCCAGCTGCATTGCTTCCTCCGGATTACTCGTTGTCTTCCGGTAATCGGAGAAGCTGTGAAGCAAAAAGACAGCATAATCGAGAGAAACTGCCAGCTGCAGGATTGGTGCGACCGACTGGGTGACGAAGGAAACCTCTCCGATAAAGATGTTCGTTCCCAGGTTGATCACCACCGATACCCCGATGGCTGTCAGAAAAAATAACGGCTCAATCCATGAGTTCGTCGAAATAACGAGAATGAAGATAATGATCGGGACAAGCAGCACCCCGGCATACATCGATTCCTTCCCGGCCATTTTTTGGGATGAAGCCGTATTGATAGCCTCGCCGGCAATTGCACCTTTTTCACCGATCAACTCATAAATTTCATCAGTAATCCTGACTTCATCACCGGAACGGACACTGATTGAGAAGAGCGCATTTCCATCTTTATAATAATTCTCTACCGTTTCTTCATCTGCCATTTCAATTGGGGTTTTCAAATCGACCACATCATCGAGCCAAATCACTTCCCCCACACCATCGATGGCAGACATTTTTTCCTTGTAGGCTATGGCCTCCTGCAAGGTTATATCCTTGATCATGACCCTTGTATCAGGGACATCGGCGGTAAATTCCTGCTCCATGATCTCCATCGCCTTTGTTGACTGGGCATCTTCAGGCAGATAATCTACCATATTATAATTGACTGACACAAAAAATTGCGCCACTGTTGATAACAGCGCAAATAAAGCAAATGCGATGACAACAGCTTTTTTATGCTTAATGATTTTTTCTGCAATGCTGTTCATTTTTAACCTCACTTGAGTCTTTTACATTTTCACCTTATCATTATATAAACACGGTGTTGGCTATTCAACAAACAGTTGCGTACATTACGTACATTACACAACAAATTATCGCTATCTGTTGGAAATAAGAGAAAAAGGACGTTGATTTTTAAAAATGGACAGAAGAAAAAAATACACGAGGATGGTTTTAAAGGAAAGTCTTATGGCATTGCTCAAAGAAAAGCCCATTTCGAGCCTTACGATCAAGGAAATCTGTGAGCTGGCTGATCTCAATCGTTCCACTTTTTATGCCCATTTTTCCAGTCAATATGATCTACTGAACGCAATAGAAGAGGAATTCATTGAAGATATGGTATCAACACTGAACCAATATAATTTTTCCAAAGAAGAAGAGGCTTTAAAAATGACCGACAAGATTCTAGAGTATATTGCCAGGAATAGCGATGTATGCCAAATGCTTCTTGGTGAAAACAGCGATATACACTTCCAGAAAAAAGGGATGAAAATCACCCAGGAATACATCTTCAAAAATTGGATTACCGACAGCCAGTTCGACCGGGAAACATTTGAATATATCAATATCTTTGTTGTCAGCGGCAGTATTTATGTGATAAAAAATTGGGTGGAAAATGGCATGGACAAGACACCAAAGGAAATGGCCGAAATCATTAACAACTTCATCAATCATGGATTGTCAAATATACGATAAAGCGCCAGCCCCAAACCGGGCCGGCGCTTTTATCATTTTAAAACCAGTCTCGTGACACTCTCAATCTGTGAGGTGTGCGGGAACATGTCCACTGGCTGGATATATTCTACTCTGTACTTGTCTCCTAGTGTCTGGATATCCTTTGCGAGCGTAGAAGGATTGCAGGAAACGTAAACAAAGGTTTTCGGCTTGATTTTCAGGACGGTTCTCAGGAATTCCTCGTCACAGCCTGTGCGCGGCGGATCGACGGCAATCACATCCGGGCGCCAGCCTTCCTCCAGCCATTTTGGAAGCAGTTCTTCTGCTTTTCCAACATAGAATTTGGCATGGCTGACATCGTGCTTCAGCGCATTTTTCCTGGCATCTTCAATCGATTCCGGAATGACATCCATCCCGCGAACCTCGCCTGCCTGATTTGCCATCCATAATCCGATTGTGCCGACACCGCAATACGCATCGACGAGTTTTTCCTTCCCTGTTAACATGGCAGCAGCTTTGGCTTCATTGTAAAGCTTTACCGTCTGCTCAGGATTCAACTGGAAGAAGGTCCTTGCTGAAAGTTCGAATTGCAGGTCACCAAGTGTTTCCTGGATAAAATCATTCCCTTCCAAAGTGGCGGTTTCATCGCCGAATATGACAGAAGTCTTTTCGCCATTGATGTTCTGGACAATCGAGTTTACCTCTGGAAGACGCTTCTTGATTTCTGTGATGATCAAGTCTTTTTTCGGAAGTTCTTTTTTTGCCGTGATCAGGACAATTTGCAGTTCGCCAGTCTGGACGCCTGTCCTGGCAACGATTGTCCTTACGAGACCTTTATGTTTTTTCTCATTATAGATTGGTATTTTCAGATCCTGAAGAATGCCTTTTACAATCTCGGTAGCCTTTGTCGTAGCGGGATGCTGGACCGCACACTGCTCGATATTAATCAAATTATGAGAGTTGAGACCGTACAGGCCGGCAAGCACCCTTCCATCCTTTTCGCCAACCTGGAACTGGCTCTTGTTCCGGTAACCCCACGGATTTTCCATGCCGATTGTTTGACGAATATCAAGGTGTTCGATTTTCAGCTTTGTATGGCGCTCCAAAGCCTGGATGACAATATCACGTTTTTCATTCAGCTGCTGATCATAGCGCAAATGCTGCAGCTGGCAGCCGCCGCACTGCTCGTATACCGGACAGAGCGGTTTGATCCGATGCTCGGAGTGTTTACGGATCTTCTTTATTTTAGCCTCAGCAAACTTTGGGTGGACCTTTGTGGCTTCTGCGACGATTTCCTCACCTGGGAGCGCACCGGGCACGAACACGACCTGGCGCTTAAAATAACCGACACCCTCGCCATTGATTCCCAGACGCTTGATGGTCAGCGGGAAGGTCTGCTTCAGCTGCAGCTTTGGTGATTGCTGGTCATTGTTCGATTGCCCTTTTGAAAATTTCCTGGCATGTTGACCATTATTCTTTGGTGATGATTTCTTAAATTGATTCCCTTGCTGCTCTTTTTTCATAAAACTTCACTCCAATTATTCAATGCTTCTCCATAAATAGAGCGAAGCATAGCTTAAATAAGGATTCCACGGCTCCTTGTATTTTTCCATCTGGGCAAGGTCTGGCTTGTCATCCAGCTCGAAGTATTTCTTCAAAGCATTCTGGATGCCGATGTCCCCCATCGGGAATAAATTCGGCCTGCCAAGCGCGAACATCAGGAAGTTTTCCACCGTCCAAGGACCGACACCGCGAATCTTGATTAACTCCTTAGACACTTCGGCATCAGGCATGCTTTTCATTTTTTCAAAATCAAGCTGGCCAGAAGCTGTCAACTCACCGATTCCGATCACATACTCCGCCTTGCGTCCGCTGAATTGAAACTCACGAAGCTGTTCAACCCTCAGCCGGGCGACTTTGTCAGGAGAGGGATAGAACCAGACTCCATCGTCCTCTTCACCGAAAGCTTTCACGAACCGTTCTGTCAGAGTAAAGGCAAACTTCAGATTCACCTGCTGGTGGATAATGCTCTTGATCAAGCTGGAAAACGGATCAAATTCCAGCACAAGCGGGGTTCCAAAATGATCATTGAAAAGATCTTTTAACTCTGTCGTCTGAAAATGCTCATGGACTCGAAGCAATTCCACATCCCACTGAAAAATTTCCGTCAGACGATTTAGCGTTTTTTCTTTTTCATCACTGGCGCGGACAATGAATTCAGGCTTTTCCAGCGTGCCCGTCGCAATGACATCCGCAATGATTTTTTTATCATCAAAAGCAAGCGGCACCCTGACGAGCCGCTGCTCGATATCAACGGCGTTCAATGGATCAAGTGCAAGCCTGCTTAAGGCCAGGTCAAAATTATAAGGCCCGGTAATGGCCAGCTTTTCTTCCCACATATACAAACCGCCCTCATGTATTTTCCCCGTATTATAGCATTTCCGTTCTGTTTTTACGAAAATAGTGCTGATTATCTGGGCGGTATTTGATTTTTATATGTAGGAATTGCCATTTTTATTGCCTTGTGTTCAAATGGCGGAATTGTTTTTTTGAAATTAATCGATTGTCGGCTTTCTGGCTGAATTTTGCGTGGGAATTGCCAACTTATTGTTGAAATCCCCCTTTTATTAAGATGATTCCTGTCTTTCCGGCTGGGTCTAACATCTTTTAGCTGGCCCATTTCTGCTTTATTGGCGGAGTTCACAACTTTATTGGCGATAATCACTGTTTATTGGCGATTTTTTAATTTTATTGGCGAAAATCACAGGTTTATTGGCGAAAATAAATTTTTATTGGCGAACTGGTAAAAATGCGCCTTTTTTCCAATCGAAAATCCCGGCAACTGTAAAATTGCCGGGATCAAACAATCAGTACAGCATCGGATCCTTCATGCCGCCTTTTCTGAGCATCAGCTCATCAAGATTTTTAAAGTGATAACCCTGTTCTTTCAAATCCCTGATTACCTTCCCAAGTGCATCCGCATTGTCTTTCGAAACTGTGTGCAGAAGCAGGACGGCACCTGGGTGGACCTGGGTCATGATTTTATCATAGGCATATTGCGCGCCTTTTTGCTGGTCGGTATTCCAGTCAACAAAAGCGAGCGACCAGAACACATGAGTATAGCCGGCTTCTTTCGCGACCGCCATTGTCCTTTCGCTGAAAATCCCCCTTGGAGGACGCAGATAGTTCATATGCTTCCTGCCTGTGATCCTTTCGGTTTCAGCACGGACCATCTCAAGTTCCTTCTTGATTTTTTCATCGCTGATTTGAGTCATGTCAGGATGATGCCAGGAGTGATTGCCGATAATATGGCCTTCATTTGCCATCCGGACAACAAGCTCGGGAGCACTTTCAAGATAATGGCCCGTAATGAAAAAAGCTGCAGGGACCTGTTCCTCTTTTAATACATCAAGAATTTTTGCAGTATAACCATTTTCATATCCATTATCAAAGGTCAGGTACAAATCCTTGCTGTTTTTGTCCCCTTTATAAACAGCTCCATGGTCTTCAAGAATGACCTCGAACATTCTTCCGGCATCAGCCTGCCTCCCATTCCGGCCTTTTTTGAATCCCCAGTGCAGTGGTGAGTTCGAATTTTCTTCCGCGCCTGTAACAGCCGGCAAAGCAATCAACAGCAGCATCGCGGAAGCAAGCAGTATCTTAACAAACGTTTTCATGATGTTCCTCCATTGATGTTTTTCCTTATTGTTTGCCAGCAGGGAAAAAAAATTCTACAAATGCATCAACGGGAAACTTTTGCAGTGGTGATAAGGTAATGTGCCGTTACCAGCAATCGAATAAAAAAGAAGTCTCGCAGCAAACCCAGCGAGACCCCTTTTAAGTTTTACTTATAAACTCGATCGGCGAATTGCGCCAATTTTTCGAGTGATGATTTTTCAACATCTTCGTGCAGGCTGTTTCCGTGCGAATCCATGGTTACGACTGCGGTAAAGCCTTCGACATTGAGGTGCCACATTGCTTCAGGAATACCGAAGTTCATCAGGTCAACGCCTTCGACAGACTTGATGCAGTCCGCATAATACTGTGCTGCGCCGCCGATGGCATTCAGGTAAACTCCGCCATGCTCTTGCAAAGCAGCAAGCGTCTTCTTACCCATTCCGCCTTTTCCGATGACTGCACGGATGCCGAACTTCTTCATGATATCACCCTGATAGGGCTCCTCACGAATACTTGTTGTCGGGCCTGCAGCCTTCACATGCCAGTTTCCTTCTTCATCCTTCAGCATGACCGGTCCGCAATGGTAAATGACCTGCCCATTCAAGTCGACAGGTGAATCGTGGTCTGACAGGTACTTATGGATCGCGTCACGGCCTGTATACATCATGCCATTGATCTGGACGACATCTCCGACCTTGAGTTCACGGATTTGCTCTTCTGTGATAGGAGCAGTTAATGTGACGACATTCTGTTCTGCCGGTGCTTCGACTGCTGCTGCGATTTCCTGTGCAGCAGGCTGGGCGAAATCAATCTTCTCTCCTTCCTGGTACATCCATTCCTGAATTTCACCAGTTTCAGGGTTTACGGCTACACCAAGGCGGCGATATGCCCAGCAGTTATACGCAACAGATACGTAAAAGCTTGCCGGAATGCGGTTCATGACGCCGATTTTGCAGCCAAGAAGCGTCGTTTCACCGCCAAAGCCCATCGTCCCGATTCCAAGCTTGTTGGCATTTTCCATGACATACTCTTCAAGGTCATGTAGTTCTGGATTTGGATTGACATCATCTACAGTACGGAATAATTGCTCCTTCGCAAGGTCATATCCAGAAGAACGGTCACCGCCAATGCCGACCCCAATGAAGCCTGCGCTGCAGCCTTGTCCCTGGGCCTGATAAACCGAATGCATGATACATTTGCGTATTCCGTCAAGGTCGCGTCCAGCGCGGCCGAGTCCTTCCAATTCAGCAGGAAGGCTGTATTGGATATTTTTATTTTCACAGCCGCCGCCCTTTAAAATCAGACGTGCGTCAATATAGTCTTTTTCCCATTGCTCAAACTTGATGACAGGAGTGCCGCCGCCAAGATTGTCGCCGCTGTTCTCACCTGTCAATGAATCAACAGAGTTCGGGCGCAGCTTGCCATCCTTGGTAGCCTGGGCAATCGCATTGTAAATCGCCTTTTTCATCTCAAGCTGGTTTGCACTTACAGGAGTCTTGATTTTAAAGGTTGGAAGACCAGTATCCTGGCAAATCGGCGAAACATTATCATCCGCCATTTTGATGTTGTTGGTGATCGTATCCAGGCTCATCGCCGAGCGCGTCCCCGCGTTTTCACGCTCTGCCGCCGCTTTGATGGCCCGGCGGACATCCTTAGGAAGGTTCGTGGATGTTTCAACAACTAACTGGTACATGCTTTCCTGGAACTTTTCGATATTCATCTGTCTACCCCTCTCCCCATGTTTGCTGTCTCTTTATATGTGAAAGCTTTATAACAATTTCTCCGATATCATTATACTCCTATCAACCATCTATTTAAAGATGAAAGTGGAATCGGTTACAAACAGAAAAGCGGAAGCGCCTTGGTCAGCCCCGACAAGCGTTGGAGGGCCGACCACTGAAGTCGCTCTTTGACTTCATTGGGCGGACCGAAACGCTCGAGGGGCTAGGTGCTGAAGCTGGACACAGAAAAGCGCAAGCGCCTTGGACAGCCTCGACAAGCATTGGTCGCTGGAGCTGGACAGAGAAAAGCCATGCTCGTTGGTCAGCTCCGAAAAGACGCTAACATAAAAAAGAGACCTCATAAAAAGGTCTCTTACAAATCGCGGTTTTTGAATTCGCGGCATTTGGCATCCATTTCTTCGACGATTTGGATCATGCGGTCGATATCCTCGAGATCCGTTTCTTCCGGATCAATCGCTTCAAGCAATTCAGCGAACATATCCAAACGCTGCTTAAGGAATACAACCTGAGTATTTTTATCATTTATCTGGCTTCCCACTATTCTCGCTCCTTTCACTACCGTTAACATCCTACCGAAAAATGGGCGATTGTGCAATATTTATCAGAATGCATGCTGTCCATTTGGGCTTTTGCAAAACCCTTTTATTATTGGATAGTATTCCCCCCTATCGCAATATGTTTGCGCAGGCTTTTTCAGGAAAAAACATATATGAGGTGATAAAATGATATTTAATTCTTGGGATGCCGTCTGGCGTACCCTTGTTGTCGGTGTCCTTGCTTACGGGGCCCTTGTTTTATTGTTGCGTGTTTCTGGTAAACGTACGCTGTCCAAGATGAATGCTTTCGATTTGATTGTCACGGTCGCACTGGGGTCTACCCTGGCGACAATCCTTTTGAATAAAAAAGTGGCCCTTATTGAGGGAGTTTCAGCATTCTTTATTTTAATTGGTCTGCAATATGTTGTGGCATGGCTGTCGATACGTTCAGACGGTTTCAAAAAGCTGATTAAATCGGATCCCCAATTGTTATTTTACCGCGGGAATTACTTAAAGAAAAAAATCACCAAAGAACGTGTTTTGGATGTGGAAATCCTTCAGGCAGCACGTTCCAGCGGCATCAATTCAATGGACCAGGTGGAAGCTGTCGTCCTTGAAACAGACGGCAGCATTTCTGTAATCAAAAAATCGGATTCAGAAACGGACACGCTTTCCAGTGTGGATAAATAAGAGAAGCAGGCTGAAAAAATTCCAGCCTGCTTTTTGGTTCTTATTCATCCAGTCCGGTTGCTTTCCCTTCCCTGCTGGAATCGGCAGCTCCATAGAGGATACCTTTTTCACGATCGAATTTGATGGCCTGGACATTTCCAAGCGGGAATGGACCATCGGCAAATTCGAAGCCCTTTGATTCCATCTCACCTTTTGCTTCCATGCTGATGCCCGACTCCCAGCCAATCAGCGGGCCGGTACTATTGAAGATTCTCGGCTCCTCGATGGCCTCTTTCAGGTCCATGCCAAAATCAAGAACATTGACAATCGTCTGGAATACGGAGCCTACGATTGTTGGCCCGCCAGGTGATCCCAATGTCAAAACAGGCTCATCTTCCTTGAAGACAATGGTTGGCGTCTTGCAGCTCACAGGCCTCTTTCCTGGCTGGATTTCATTCAGGCCGCCAGGAATAGCATCAAAGTCAGTCATTTCATTGTTTAAAACGAAGCCATGATCCTTGACCATGATTCCAGAACCGAACGGGTGCTCAACGGTAGAAGTGCAGGCAACGATATTGCCCCACTTGTCCGTTACCGTGAAATGAGTCGTTTCGCTTCTTTCTCTTTCAGGCTCGAAAGGCTGGCGGACAATATTAATTTCCTTACCCTCCCCGTAAACCCATGGATTACCAAAATCAATTGCATCGTTCCTGCGTTCCCAATTAATCAATTTTCGCCGCTCAGCAAGGTATTCCTCACTCAGCAACCCTTTTAACGGAATATCACCAAACTCCGGATCACCTGAAAAGGCGATTTTATCGGAAAAAGCAATCCTCATGGCTTCTGTAAATAAGTAATACTTTTCCCATGATTTCACATCATACTTGCTGAGATCAAAACCTTCGAGGATTTTCAAAATCTGCAGCATCGTTGTCCCGCCTGCACTCGGCATATTGGAAGAAGCAATTTTATAATCCCGATAAGTTCCCCAAACAGGTTCATCAATGGAGATTTCATAATCCTTTAAATCTGACATCTCCATGATTCCGCCAAGCTCTTTTAGTGTAGAAATAATGGCTTCTCCAATTTCCCCTTCATAGAACGCTTCGATGCCATCACGCTGAAGGATTCGGAATGTTTTCGCCAGGTGTTCCTTCTGGTAGACATCCCCTTCCTTAAGCGACTTCCCGCCCGGCATAAATAATTCCTTCGCATGATCACCGAGCCGATAGTCGAAAGTATTAAGACTTTCTTCCATAATCCAGTTGACCTCTACTCCTTTTTCTGCAGCCTGGGCAGCTGGTTCGATCAATTCGGCAAGCGGTTTTGTGCCATACTCCTTCCTTGCCGCTTCCATTGCTTTCAATATACCTGGAACCCCGACACCTGTAGCATGCGTAGACCTCTTTTTAAACGGAATGACTTCACCTTTTTCATCTAAAAAAAGTTCTGGGTGTGCGGCTTTCGGTGCTCTTGTATGACCATCAAAAATTTTCGTGGTTTTGCTTTCCGCATGATAAACCATGAAAAATCCGCTGCCGCCAATTCCTGTCATCATCGGTTCTCCGACATTCAGGCCGAATTGGATGGCGATCGCTGCATCGATGGCGTTGCCGCCGTCACGCAGTATTTTTTCCGCTGCATTCGTTGCAATTGGGTGCGCTGAAGCAGCCATTGCAATTTTCCCCGTTGCAGTTTCTCTATCATAATCACACCTGTTAGAGCGTGGTTTAAATTCCTTTTCCATTGACATAGCCTCCTAAATTAACTGACTGTACTAGTTAATACCCTCGTAGCTAAATAAAGAAACAAGCAAATATATGGGATGGTTGACAGCAAAAAACCAGTCCTTGTCCAGGACTGGCTTTAGTATTCGCATTAATTAGCGGTTATTATCATTTTTTTGGTTTTCTGGCGATACTGTGAAGGCATTTGAGGTATTTCCTAGCCCTGTTGTATCAGACGGTTGGCTTTCCATACCAGTAGCATACGCATCAGCAGCATGGCTTGATCCAGTGTTTGAAGAGTCAGATTCAGTAGCAGAATTGACCACCGGGTTGTCCATTGCGGTTGCTCCTGCTTCCTTCACTTTTGATCCAACATCCTTAAGCTCTTCCTTTGCGTTCATGACGGTTTGCACAGCATCAGAGGAATTGGACTTTGCTTCATTCATCTTGCTGAATACATCATCATTCAGGCGCTGGTAAAGGTTTTGAGCATCACTGATCGCTTCTTTTAAAATGCTGGAAGCTTCCCTGAAGCTGCTCATCATCTGCTCCTTCACATCAGAAGGATTGTTCTTCACTTCGCTGATGACATTCATTGATGTGTCTTTTGCATTGACCGCCTTGTCCTTTACCTTTGTGCGCGTATTGGAGTCAAGCATCGCCATTGCTCCGCCGATTGCAGCTCCAATCAGCACACCCTTCATCAGCTTACTGTTCGAAGACTTAGAGCTGCTGGAGTCATCATATGAATAGCTGCTGGAGTAGCCGCCCATTGATGAATTGTTTGAATACGAATTACCGGAATTGGTGCTTGCGTAAGTTGTTGTTCCAGTTGTTGGATCATATGATGCATTCTCCGTTGATGAAGTGTACATGTTGTTGTTCATATTGTAAGAGTTTGAATTGTTGCCCATTGGATTTTGGTTGTTAGAAAGAATATTGTCAGACATAATCTATTTCCTCCTTAATTTTGTTGAGTTAATTTGTTATGTCTATCTAATTCCCGGCATGTACAGGCGTTAAACAGGATATATCTACCTTTTGTCAAGAGGAAAAAATTACTAACAGGCATTAAAAAAAGCCTGGTTTCTTTTCAGAAATACCAGGCTCACTCATTACCTGGTTCGTTTTTGATACCAGGCTTATCTATTATATCGAAGACTTATCTCGGCCGTTCACTGGAAACGAAGCCAAAGCTGACATGGTCCTGAACCGGAATCCATGCTCCAATCCCTTGTGATACAACATTTTTGACAACAATGAATTTCTTGCTGCCTTTTAGCATCAGGTAAACCTCGCCATATGTGACCTTGCCTTTTTCATTGATGGCTGGTGCGTAGGCATAAAGATACCCGAGACGCTTCGGCTGGATATTGTAGATATGGTCTTTTTTCGTACCGGCACCTACAATCGTTTCAAATGCAAGCGGCAGACCTGATTTCTTTGCTGCTTGCAACAGCATCATTTTCTGCACATCTTCCGCATTCTTGATTTTCGCCGTCAAACCGCCCTTCACTACCTTTTGCTGCTCCTGAACATAATGGATTTGATAAATAGCATTCCCGCCGCGATTGTCGAAATAATTGGTATTGATTTTCTGGAATTCCCAGTTCGGTGAGGTTTCTTGCGACTCATAATTCAATGGCCACTCACCAAGGTAAACAATCGCCCGGTAGCCGATGGCGAATGGAGTGCTGTTGATGGATGTTTCATTCAGCATCCGAATCAAATCAGGATTCTCGATCTTCACCTTCGACGTTTTAATCAAATTCTTGGTAAGCTCACTTGGCTGAAGGAAAGGCAAGTCTTCAGTCGGGTTCGGATACGTATTATCCTTCGTGATATTCATTACTGAATTCGGGATCACATACTTCGCATTTTCCGCCTGCTTTGGCTGGGGCGCTTTTTTCGCCTTCCCTTCCTCAGCAAAACCAACTGCTAAAATAGACATCATGAAAACCATCGTCATAACAAGGATAGCTGCTGCTTTTTTCATCGGTGTATACTCCTTTCACTACAGGAAACTTTTAAGTTTGTTCATAGTGTTTTCGGAGTTCCGCCACTTTATCCAAAGTTTGTTGAAAAAAAGAGGTTCTGCCAGATGAGCAGAACCTCAGGAATTAAATTATGAAATAACTATCGAGCCGATGTAAGCAGCTTATTATACAATTTTTCACAGTAAGGGAAGAACAATTGAATCAACGGACCGATAGCAAACGTCACAATCAATGTCCCAATCCCAATCGGTCCCTTGAAGATGAACGCCGCCGACAGAGCAATCACTTCACCAAGCGTCTTCGCTGCCATTAAATTCAGATTAAATCGTTCCCTTAATGCCATCATGAAATTATCGATAGGAATCAAGGGGAATCTCGGCTGCAGATAGACGGCCAGGCCGAAGCTCAACGCCACCATCCCGAGAAGGAATACTCCAAACTGCTTCCCATATCCAGCGACCAACATGTCATCGAACACGCGCAATAACCAGAAATCGATCAGCACCCCTGTGATAAGCAGCGTAATGATTGCAGCAATATCCGGGCGTCTTTTTACCAGGGAGGCATTAAGGAAAATCATGATGATCCCGACAAAGACAACCCAGCTGCCCGGCGTCAGCCCCACCGTTTTCGAAAGGCCCACATTGAGAGCATCCCAGGCGCCTGTCCCCAAATTTGCTTTAATGGTCATCGAAACCCCAAAAGATAGAATCGTTAACCCGATGATAAAAAATAAAGTGCGATAAACAAAAGCCATGATCCCTATTCTCCTTCTGTTGAACCTTCTATTGGACATTTTGACTGCTCATTTTGGTCTGAAATGTCCATTGAATTGTTTTTCTTGGACATTTTGACGGCTCCAACGCTTCGAATTGTCCTTTAAACCGCTTTTCTTGGACATTTTGGCTGTCCCAACGCTTGGAAATGTCCTTTAAACTGCTTTTTTTGGACATTTTGACTGCTTTAACGCTCTGAAATGTCCTTTAAACTGCTTTTTTTGGACATTTTGACTGCCCCAACGCTCGGAAATGTCCTTTAAACCGCTTTTCTTGGACATTTTGGCTGTCCCAACGCTTGGAAATGTCCTTTAAACTGCTTTTCTTGGACATTTTGGCGGCTATAACGCTCTGAAATGTCCTTTAACTATCTCTATGTTGATAAATCGAGATGCGCGAGGTAAAGCATGTTCATTTTTACAGCAAAAAAGAACCCTGTCCTCCCGGAACAGAGTTCATTAATCCTAGTATATTAAAGCAGGTAAAATCCAATTCCCATTATAACATAGGCGCCTAAAAGTGTAAGCCCCTCAAACCAGTTTGTTTCACCGTCGTTTGCAATGCTGATGGAGAGGAGCACGGCAACTGCCATTGAAACCATTTCAGGCATCGAGAATACTAGAGGCATACTCTTTTCAAACAGCAAAGAAACTAACACGAGAACAGGCGCAACAAACATGGCAACCTGCAGGGTCGAGCCTACGGCGATTTCAACAGCGACGTCCATTTTATTTTTATAGGCCATGATGACGGCTGAGGCATGTTCGGCTGCATTGCCGACAATCGCTACTATGATGATCCCTATGAACAATTCGGACCAGCCGAAGGATTCGCCCACTTCCTCAAAAGTATGGACAAGGTTTTCTGCAACATAAGCGACAGCAACTGTTGCCGCCAGGAGGATAGTGATTGCTTTGGCTTTCCCCCATTCCGGTTCTTCTTCATGGTGCCCGGCGCCGCTTTGAACCTTAGGCTGGTAAACACCTCTGTGGGTGACAAGCTTGAAAAACAGTGCAGCAAGATAGAGCGCAATCAGGATAATCGAGATTCCGACACTAAGGCTGAGCGTCCTGCTTTCATTCATATCCATCGCAAATACTTCCGGAATAACGAACGCCACAATCACCGCAAAAATTAAAAGAGCTGAATTATGTCTTGCATCATGAACATTAAAGTGCTGCCGTTTGAACTTCAGTCCTCCTACAAAAAAGGATAACCCAGCTACAAGCAGGAGGTTGCCTAACACGGAACCTGTCAATGAAGCAAGAACAACTCCAATCAACCCCGCTTTTAACGCAAAAATGGAAATGATCAGCTCCACCGCATTGCCGAAGGTCGCATTCAGTAATCCGCCAATCCGCGGCCCTGTTACTATTGCCAGACTTTCTGTTGCCCGGCCCATATAGCTGGCCAGAGCTACGATCGTCAAACAATAGATGATAAATAACATTGTACTCGACCAATGCATCAGCGTTCCGATGACAGACAGCGGAACACCGACGAAAGTTAAAATCATGAAAATCTTGTTTGCCATAGTATGATTCCTCTCTGTTAACTCTTATTGTTTTTTCAATATCTGTACCCCTTAACCAACATTCTTAGTCACTTTATCAGTTCTTCCAAAGGAGATAAAAAAAACAAAATGTTATGAAAGGAAATCATGTATTAGACGATTTCAAATGTCTCTTCGACCTCAATGCTTCCGACCACAGATTGCACCATCGAACAGTTCTTCCTTGTCAGCACCATTGCCTTCTCGATTTTCTTTTCATCGAGATTGCTTCCGGCAATGCGGAAATGGACGATGATTTTGCTGACACGGTTTGCTTCTTCCTCAACTCGTTCAGCATCCGCTTGGATGTGGATATCCTCGATTTCCATCCTCATTTTCTCCAGGACCTTGCGCAGGACTCCGCCGCTGCAGATCGCAACTGAAGAAACGAGCAATTGGTATGGCCTGAATCCATATTCATCGTCCCCAGCAATGTCCAATCTTCCAAAACCTGTTTCTGTATAAAAGCCAACCTCTGGCTTCATTTTAAATTCCATTAGAATCTCTCCTTTTTAACTAGGAATATTTCCCTGACACAAAGAAGATTACACTATTTTACCTGTATTTAAAAATAAAAAAACATTGCACATAAAAATTTATATCGTTAACATCAAAAGAGTATTAATACTCAGGGAGATTATGAATCATGAATATAAACATAAAACTTCGTTTCTGGATCCTCGTCAGTATCGTTGCCATTTCGGGATTTTCCCAGGGAATGCTGCTGCCTTTGATTGCGATCATCTTTGAACAGGATGGCGTGTCATCCTCGATGAATGGATTTCATGCAACAGGATTATATATCGGTATCTTGATAGCTTCGCCATTGATGGAAGCGCCGTTGCGCAGATTTGGCTACAAGCCGATCATTCTTATCGGCGGCTTTCTCGTCGCGGTTTCGCTGGCATTTTTTCCGTTATGGAAATCGTTCTGGTTCTGGTTTATCTTAAGGCTCGCCATCGGAATTGGCGACCATATGCTCCATTTTGCCACCCAGACATGGATTACATCCTTTTCGGCAAAAGATCGGATTGGAAGGAATATTTCAATCTATGGATTATTTTTCGGGCTGGGATTCGCAGCTGGACCGTTGATGATCGGGCTTGTAAAAATAAATACCGCTCTGCCATTCATCCTTTCCTCTGCCATCAGCCTCGCTGCCTGGCTGACGGTATGGCTGCTGAAAAACGAGCGGCCTGAACATGACACTGACAGTACTTCTTTCTTCGGTACGATGAAAAGGTTCGGGAAGGTGTTTAAATATGCCTGGGTCGCCTTCCTGCCTCCCTTTGGCTACGGATTTTTGGAAGCAAGCCTTAACGGGAACTTTCCGGTGTACGCGATGAGATCAGGGATCGGTGTCGATGCAGTCGCACTCCTGCTTCCGGCCTTTGCCATCGGCGGCATTCTCTCACAGCTTCCACTCGGGATCTTAAGCGATAAGCTCGGGCGGCGGAATGTATTGATTGCCGTTACCTTGTCCGGCTTCATCTCTTTTACTGCAGCCGGTTTGCTGGAGAATTCGACTATCGGTCTGCTGATCTGTTTCTTTTTAGCCGGCATGCTTGTAGGATCGACTTTTTCCCTTGGAATCAGCTATATGGCCGACCTGCTGCCAAAGCCGCTTCTTCCGGCAGGCAACCTGATGTGCGGTATTTTCTTCAGTTTCGGCAGCATCAGCGGGCCGTTCATTGGGGGACTGGCCATCCAATGGCTGAAAGGCATCAGCTTCTTTTATGTCATCAGCACGATGCTGCTGTTGATTTTCATCGCACTGGTCGCCGTCCGAAATGACGCGTCTGAGCAGCAGGCAAAATCTGCATAACGAGAAACAGCCTCCCCTATTTGGCAGGGAGGCTGTTTTTTTTACGGGAAGGCCGGTTCACGAGAACGATTCCGGCCACAACCAGGACTAATCCGGCTATGACAAAATAATGGAGCGCTTCACCAAGAAGCAGCGATGATAAAAGGACGCCGAATACCGGCACCAGGAACAGGTACAGCGACACTTTTCCAACCTGATTGTACTTCATGACATTGTTCCATAAAATGAATCCAGTTGCAGAGAGGAAAGCCAGATAGATGAGCATCAGTCCGGACTTGAGGTCAAAATCGAAAGGAACCAGTCCGACAGTGAAGGCACCAATCGCAATCAATCCCAAAGAACCAAGGATCATCTGGTAGGCCGTCAAATAAATGACCTCCATTTTCGCACTTCCCTGTTTTGCCAGGATATTGCCGTACGCACCAGCAAGCATCGCGCCCATGAGCAGGATTTCCCCGATGCCAAAGTGGATTTCATATTCACCATTTGGCCAGTTCGCAAAAATGACCCCAGTAAAGCCAACCATCAGACCGGCGACCTTCAAACGGCTCATCCTGTCGTCAGGATACAGAAAATGAGCCAGCAGGATCTGGAAGAAGGACGTCGTGCCGGCGATGATGGATCCCTGGATGCCCGTTGAGTAGCTAAGTCCGATGTAAAACAGGACATATTGAAGGAATGTCTGAAACAGACCTATTTTTAAAAGAGGCTTGGTCGTCTCCGTCCTGAATTTCATATTCCTTTTTAAAAGGAGGAACAAAATCAGGATCAGAAGCCCCGCAAGCAGAAACCGGTATCCCGCAAACAGCATTTGCTCGCCGATTTCATCCGGCTTGATGTCCAGGCTTGCGTAGCTCAATTTTATAAAAGGGAACGCACTTCCCCAGAGGAAGGTTGCCCCTGCTGCCGACACAACAATGCCAAGCGGGTGGGTAAAAAAGTCTTTAGTTGTCATCTATCTTTCTCCTTAGACTATTGCATTATTCTTTCAAAAGCATATAGTGTATGGTAACATAATAATAAACACAATATGTATCTTTTGCTCTGGCTTTTCGCTGTCACCGTTCCGGTGGCAGCTTTCGTATTTTTTAAGGGTAGTGATGGTGATTATTAGTATCAATTAGAGATGTCAAAGGAGGAGAAAAGGATGGCACAGGGAGCTAATGCAATTGCAAAACCAAACTCGGTTCCAGAAGGGAATCTTTTTGGAAAAATCAAGCCACACGCTGAACTGATTGCCGCCGCCATCAGTGGAATCCTGATAGCGGCAGGCTGGATCTTAAGCAAAGGAGATTCACAAACAGCGTCGGTCATCGCTTTTATCCTGGCTTATGTAATCGGCGGTTTCGCCAAAGCGAAGGAAGGCATTGAAGCGACAATCGAAGAAAAAGAATTGAATGTTGAAATGCTGATGATTTTTGCAGCGATCGGCTCAGCCATTATCGGCTATTGGACAGAAGGCGCAATTTTGATTTTCATTTTTGCGATGAGCGGAGCGCTTGAAACGTACACCATGAATAAAAGCCATAAGGAAATTTCCTCATTGATGGAGCTGCAGCCAGAGGAAGCATTGAGAATCACAAATGGTGTTGAAAGGAAAGTCCATGTATCCGAACTGGAAATCGGCGATTTAATTTTGGTCAAACCGGGCGAAAGGATTCCCTCTGACGGCAAAATAGCCAAGGGCCAGACAACGATAGACCAGGCAGCGATCACCGGGGAATCCATACCAGTATCAAAGGATACCGGAGATGATGTTTTCGCAGGCACTGTAAACCTGACAGGTTCCCTGACAGTTGAAATAACTAAGCCAAACAATGAAACATTGTTCCAGAAGATCATCCAGCTTGTCCAGAATGCACAGAGCGAAAAATCCCCGTCACAGCTGTTCATCGAACGATTTGAAGGGACATATGTAAAAGTCGTGCTCATCGTTGTAGTGCTGATGATGTTCGTTCCCCACTACCTGCTGGGCTGGAGCTGGACAGAAACGTTTTACAGGGCGATGATCCTGCTTGTAGTTGCCTCCCCATGTGCCCTAGTGGCATCAATCATGCCGGCTACGTTGTCAGCGATTTCTAATGGGGCAAAACACGGGATACTGTTCAAAGGCGGCGTCCACCTGGAGAATCTTAGCCATCTTAAAGCCATTGCCTTCGATAAAACGGGTACACTCACAAAGGGTAAACCGGAAGTGACGGATGTGATCGCAGCTGACGGGTTGGACCGTGATGAAGTTTTGCTTAAAGCCGCATCGATCGAGAGCCACTCCAACCACCCACTGGCAAATGCAATCGTGAATTATGCAAAGGATGTTCTCGGCAGGGAGCTTGTGCATCCTGAAAGCATCGAGGATGTTTCCGGGTGGGGCGTTAAAGCTCATTTCGAAAACGAGGATTGGAAAATCGGGAAAGCGGACTTTGTCGGCAGGCCTGTCGCAGAAGCATTCTCTGATGGCGCAGCAGTGGCACTTGCATCCCAAGGCAAGACGATTGTTTTCATCGAACGGAATGGCCAGCTTGCCGGCCTGATCGCCTTAAAGGATGTCGTCCGCGAAGAAACAAAAAAAGCCATCGATCTGTTGAAATCAGAAGGCATCTACACAGTCATGCTGACAGGCGACAGCAAAAATACCGCAAAAGCCATTGCCGCTGAAAGCCATGTTGACAGCTATATCGCAGAATGCCTTCCAGAAACAAAGGTTCAGCAATTGAAGAAGCTCAAAGAGGACCACGGCCAGGTCGCCATGGTCGGCGACGGTATCAATGACGCTCCGGCGCTCGCAACCGCCAATGTCGGGATCGCCATGGGAGAAGGCTCAGATGTCGCCCTTGAAACAGCAGACGTCGTATTGATGAAAAACGACCTGCCAAAGATCGCCGAAGCCATCAACCTGTCACGCCGGATGAACCGTATCGTCAAACAAAATATTGTATTTTCGATTTTAGTGATCATGGTCCTGATCGCATCGAACTTCCTGCAGTTCCTCGACCTGCCATACGGCGTCATCGGGCACGAAGGAAGCACCATCCTTGTCATACTGAATAGCTTAAGATTGTTGAAATAAAGTAGTCTCCCGCCCGGACTTCGGATCCAGCGGGAGTTTTTTATTATGATGAACACTATTCGTGGGATTTCTATGATTTCTGTCCATCATCACCTTCATGACGGACACTTTTTGTTTGGTTTCATCAATTTCTGTCCGTCATCGCCATCATGATGGACAGATTACCTTGCATTTCACAGATTTTTGTCCGTCATCCACCTCATGAAGGACACTTTTTCTTGGATTTCACCGATTTCTGTCCATCATCATCCTTATGATGGACACTTTCCCTTGCATTTCCCCGATTTCTGTCCGTCATCGCCATCATGACGGACACTTTCTCCTGGATTGCCTCAATTTCTGTCCATCCTTTTTCCTCTTAAAGGGCATTATCCCGGCTGCCTTCTGTCATCTTTCACTCAAAAGTAAAGCGCCCTCCGAGTGGGGGCGCTTGTTGTTAGTGATATCCGTTGGATCCGTTTGCTGAGCCTGATGTTTTCTGGCTGTGGTTGCTTTTGCCTTTTTGCTTGGTGCTTCCGTCTTTTTTCGTTTTCTTTGCCATCCTGAATTCCCCCTGTCATAAAAAGTGAGGAGCATTCCTCCCCTTTATCATTTGCTAAAACAGCGTACCTTACAGAGGTAATTTCAGGAGTCAATGACATCAGCAGCCGGCTTTCTTTTCACTGAAATAGGCATTGATTTCCCCGCCAATGATTATAATATACGCTGACAAATAGAGCCAGATCATCAGTACGATAATCGCGCCGATGCTTCCGTACGTTGCGGTGTAGGAAGCAAAGTTGCTGACATAGTAGGAGAATCCGAGTGATACCAGCACCCATCCTCCAGTCGCAAAAACGGATCCAGGCAACCCGCTTATGCAAGTCAGCTTTTTATTTGGTGCGATCCAGTATAACCCGAGAAAAACAATAAAAAGAATCAAGATACTGGTCAGCCAGCGCAGCATGTTCCAGACATAGATGAACTCTTCCCTCAGTCCAAAGTTCGCGAACAGCCAGCTGCCTATTTCTTTGCCGAATACCGGCAAAATCAAAGCGACGAGGAAGACAAATATCATCCCGAACGTTAAAAAAATGGCCATTAACCGGCTTACGATAAACGATCTTGTTTCCTCTACCCGGTAGGCTCGGTTAAATGCCCTTACAATCGCATTGATTCCATTCGAAGCAGACCAAATGGTCGCCAGCAATCCGAAAGACAACAACTTTCCATCTTTTTTCATGATATCCTCCAGGCTGTTTTTGATTAGATCCATCGATTCTCCTGGAGCATAATCATCAAAAAATCCAAGGATATCCATTTCTGAAATTGGCAAATATGGAACCAATGTGACCAGAAAGATCAAAAGCGGAAACAAGGAAAGCAACAAGAAGTATGCAAGCTGGGCAGCAAGTGCCGGAACATCGTCTTCCTGTATCCTGTGCCACATTTGCCTGAAAAATGACATATCAATCATTGATTCACCTCTTTTTTAGCTTCCATGCTCCTGCCAGTGATCAGCCTATCCATCATTCTTGTCCATCTATATGCTGCTTTGTATCTCCTGATGCTGCTAATTTCCTCAATGACTCTTTTGTCCCTTTCACCAATTCGGTAATCTGGGGCGGCACATCTTTGATCTCTTCAACTTTTTCCGTGATGAACGCAACATCCTCTGTTACTTGTTCCACTGTAGTACGGACTTTATTCGCTGTTTCTTTAATGTCATCGATGAATGCATTCGGATTTTTAACAACATACGCAACTCCGCACGATACCTTGCTGAAATCCTCTTTTACCGCCTGGCGCGTCGATTTTTCCAGAAGGCTTACTGCACCCCCGGCCATTGCACCTAAAAACATCCCCATCCAAAACCTTTTTGAACTGCCCATTTTTCTCCTCCTAATATCTTGCTTCTCATTTCGCAGACAAGACTTGCCTGTCACCTACCTAACATTTTCCACGATAGACATCACTTCATGCAAGCGCGCAGAAAAAAATTTCAAATAATCCAGAAAAAGAATAACTTTTTAAACATCGTCAAACGTCTTGGGAACAGTGAATACAGTGGAAATTCAAAGATTTACCTGATTGATATTGCTTGACTCAGAATAATTATCAGAATATTCTTGTTAGAGAACATTTTATGAAGATAATTTTATAAGGGGGGCACACTATGACATTTGAGGAATGGATTGGAAAAATTAGCGGCTGGGTTTGGGGACCCCCTCTCTTGATTTTACTTGTCGGGACTGGAATCTACCTGACCATCCGCATTGGCTTTCTGCAGATTAGGCTGCTGCCTTACTCGCTTAAGCTGGCTTTTTCGAAAAAACAGGATAAACGGTCTGACGGTGATATTTCTCATTTTCAGGCTTTGATGACGGCACTTGCTGCGACAGTTGGCACTGGTAATATCGCCGGCGTGGCGACAGCAATTTTCACTGGGGGACCTGGCGCGGTGTTCTGGATGTGGATTACAGCCTTTTTTGGAATGGCCACGAAATATGCAGAAGCTGTCCTGGCTGTAAAATACCGGGTTGAAGACAAGGATGGCGAGATGTCCGGCGGCCCAATGTATTATCTTGAACGCGGGCTAGGCCAAAAATGGCTTGGGGTCTTATTCGCGCTATTTGGCGCAGTCGCGGCTTTTGGAATCGGCAATCTTGTTCAGTCGAATTCAGTAGCCAGTGTCGTACAGTCGACCTTTTCAGTGCCGGCATGGGTTACAGGTCTAGTCTTGACGATTTTTACTGCTCTTGTCCTAATTGGCGGGATCAAGAGCATCGGGAAGGTGACCGCCCTGTTTGTACCAGTGATGGCCGGATTCTACCTCATCGCGGGTCTTGTCGTCATGATTATGAACTTTGATCTTGTACCAGCCGCTATTGGACTTATTTTTACAGATGCATTCACAGGGGAAGCCGTGGCTGGCGGTGCACTTGGAACTGTCATTCGGATGG
Source organism: Cytobacillus oceanisediminis 2691 (assembly GCF_007678455.1). GTDB lineage: Bacteria > Bacillota > Bacilli > Bacillales > Cytobacillaceae > Mesobacillus > Mesobacillus oceanisediminis_A. The sequence continues at coordinate 196,041 of NZ_VEEP01000002.1, forward strand.
GTGTTGCCCGCGGTGTATTCTCGAATGAAGCCGGTCTTGGTTCCGCACCGATCGCTGCTGCTGCAGCCAAGACAGATTTGCCTGGGCGCCAGGCACTTGTATCGATGACCCAGGTGTTCATCGATACAATCGTCATCTGCTCAATCACCGGAATCACCATCGTCATGGGCGGTTTGTATACGGGCGATACGACGGCAGCTGACCTGACCTCAGCGACCTTTGACAAGTTCCTTGGCCAGTCAGGTTCAGTAATTGTGGCGATTGGGCTGTTGTTCTTCGCTTCATCAACGATCATCGGCTGGTCTTATTACGGGGAAAAATGCTTCTCCTATCTCTTCAGCAAAAATGTGATTTTATACTACCGCATCGCATTTGTCGCTGCTGTGTTCGTCGGTGCGATTTCCCAGCTTGAAATCGTTTGGGGTGTCGCCGATGTGATGAATGGCCTGATGGCATTCCCGAACCTGATTGGACTTCTCGGATTGTCCGGCGTTGTTGTAGTGGAAACAAGGAAAATTTTGAACACGATCAAGGAAGAGAAAAAAGAGGAAAAATCGTTAAGTGCATAATGACAAATCCGGCGTCAACTGGCGCCGGATTTGTAATTGACTTTTTTTGACGGACATGGAAAGATGGTTGTACAACCATTGAAAGGATGAACGGCGTGGACTTAACTAAAAATTCCCCTGAAAACGTTGACTACATGATTGAAAAAATCAAGGAAAAATTGAATGTCATGAACCTCGGCGCAATCAAGTCGACACATTTTGACGGCGAGATGTATGAAGAACTCAAGGAAATCTTTGATATGATCATGCGAAAAAACACCTTCAGCCCGAATGAAATGCAGGCAATCGCTGAAGAGCTAGGAAACTTGAGAAAGCAATAATTGGAGCAGGCACTGGCTATGATACGGTGCCTGTTTTTTTATTCTGAGAAAAATGTCAAAACTTTTTTGTTTCCACTACGCATATATTGTTATACGATAGTGTTATTACTTTTCAAGGGGAGTGAGAACCGTGAAAAAGCTGACTATGTCCGCGCTCAGCCTGTTTATCCTGTTTTTACTTGCTCACGGAACCCTTCCAGCACAAAAAAACCTAGCAGTAGACGCCAAATCAAAAGTCATTCTTCCCATGGAACAAGTCCATGAACAACTGCCAGGTCCTGATTTGGATGATAAGAAAATTCTTTTCATCCTGAATGTATTCGTTCTTACTATTTCAACTATCACTTTCACACAAATTAATCACAGGGTAATAAAATTTGGAAGCCAATTTTCATTCTTGACGGCAGTCTTTTTTCAATCGAATTATGTGATTAAGTCTCCTTGATGATCAGAATAAAAAATCAAGGAGGAATGGATATGTGGTTTCGATTCTTAATGATTGGGTTCTTTTCCCTGACAGCGTTCAGCTTTATGTTTTATCAGGGTGTAGAGTTTTATCAAGCGTTCATCGATTTCTTCAAACAGAATAAGTAAATGTTCGATAGAACAAAAAGCGCAAGCGCCTTGTTCAGCCCCGACAAGCGCTGGAGGGCCTGACAGTGAAGTCGTTCTTTGACTTCATTGGCAGGACCGAAGCGTCTCGAGGGGCTAGGCGCTGGAGCTGGATTAAGACTCCCATATGTAGTTATCCACACAAAAATACTTTTATAATTTCTAAACAACAAGGAAACGGTCCCCCACTTGGAGGACTGTTTCTTCATTTTAGGCTGCCTCCATCCAGTCTTCACTCATCACTTCTGCATAAAAGCTGAGAAACTCCTTAAAGAATGGAAGGGTAATTTTCGTTTCTGCATTATCGAGCATCGGCTTCAAGACCGGCTTGATGAACCGGGCCAGCATCTCTGCTTCTATTTCTTCAAGCTGCTTTAGGTAATCCTGATTACCTTCTTGCTCTGCCTTGATTTCCCCCTGTAAAATCGAACTCATGAACGCGGTCATACTGCCGAAGTGATCTGGCAGCCGATCCTGCTCGAGCGGGAAGTAAAAAGCAGTTTTTTCATAAAGGCCGATCAAGCACAGCAGCTCATGCCTGCGGGCTTCTTCATCTTCATTTTTCTTCGAATAGGATGAAAAGTAAGGGGAGACAAAGTGTTCTCCAGGTATGAAAAAGTGATTGTCATACCAGAGCTGCACCTCATCCCGATTATATAAGGAATGAAATGTAAGCTCCCTCCGCATTCCCTCAGGGATTTCGTTCATGAATGCTTCATAGGTGTCCCAGTCCCCAAGCCAGATGCTTGTCATGATATTCGCAATCGCCAGCTTTCCATATCGTTCTTCCATTATTGTCTCCACCTTTACTTTAAAGAAATTTCAGGGCTTCCACCCCAATGATATTAAGCCTTTTCAACATCCACGAATACGTCCTGCTGTGCCGGGCCGCCAATCAGCAAGTCTGCGAGATAGCCTTCAAAGTAGCTGCCATCTCGATCAGACAAGGCGTTAACAGAGAATCCCTGCCCACGAGGCTTAGCATATCCTGATTCCTCATGGAGCGGCTTATTGAATTCATAGCCAGTATGGCCGTATTTGCCGGCTGGCTCGATTGTTTTGCCGTCCACTTTGACTGCTTTTGAGCCATATGCATCATGACCGAAGCTGAAGTTCGCTCCAACGACACCTGGCTTGATTCCCGGTGTCACGAGTGCACGCCCTTTAACTTTTGAGTTATTAGATGAAATGTAGATTTCATCATCAGTCTGGATGCCTTTTTTCTTCGCGTCGATCGGATTGATCCACAGATAGTTTTCCGGCTTCACTTCACGCAGCCATGTATTACCTTCCGTACGGTGCGTTGCCATATTCCTTGATTTCCAGTTAATGAATTGCAGCGGTTTGTTTGGCTTGTAGACTTCGCCATCGTATGTCTTTATTTCCTCAGCTACCGGCACGCCTTCAAAGAATTTGCCTGTGTAAGCACTCTTGAAGCCTGCTGCCTTTTCGTCGTAAAAATAAACCTGTTTAGCCCATTGATACTTAAGTTTGTTTCCGATATATTCATCTCCTGCTGCCTCAAAGCGTCCACCGCGGTTCAGTACGTAGACGACTTTCTTCCATTCTTCCGGTTTGACAGCATTTTTTAGCTTCTGGATGTCAAAATATTTGCCGAGTGCCTTCTGCCTTGCTTTTTCGAAAATCGCCAGCTCTTCCGCATTTGCATCCTTGACAGGTTTCTGGCCGTCAAATGCGATGTTCACAACCCGTTTAAGGTAGTAGTCTTCTGGGTTGTGTATTGCTGAACCATCAGCCAGCGCATTGTCTCCGACACCTGGCAATCCCATTCCTTTTAAAAGATCGATATAGACCTGTTCCGTTGGACGCGCGTCAGGAACCACTCTAGTCACCGGCTGGATGATACCAGCAAATTTATGCTTGAGGATTGGGAAAATGTCTTCCGCATTCCAACTTTCAAGATAAGCAAGATCCGGTAAGATGAAATCTGCATACTTTGAAGTCTCACCAATAATCACATCAGATGCTACAACCAGTTCAACAACCTTAGGATCCCTGATGAATTTAGCCTGCATCTCGGATCTTGGCGCAGCCATTACCGGGGAAGTCCTGTTGATCAGCAAAGCCCTGATTTTATACGGATAGCCTTCCGCAGAGCTTGGGAGCACGTCGTGGATCAGTTTATTGCCAAACGGGTACCATGGACGTTTTGCAGGATAGCCATCCTTTTCGAATAAGGATGTTTTTTCATATGGAATCTTATGCCTTGTTACCGGGATACCCCAGCCTTTGTTAGCATTCGGTACAGACGCAAGATCATAGCGTCCTTCAGTTGCTTTGTATTTGGCGCCGAGAACGGTGTCGCCGCCCTTCCAGTCGTGGTTGCCGACAAGGTGGTTCAGCATATTGATGGCACGGACACTGTAATAGCCATTTGTGTGCATTGCCGGACCGCGGTATGCATGGATTCCAACCTTTTTACCGTGAGATGTGAATTCGCGTGCAATCTGGACAATCTGCTCCACCGGTACATCTGCCTGTTTCGCGTATTCTTCGATTGATTTTTCCATGACCCTGTCTTTAAAAATCCTGAAGACGGATTTCACCTGGATGCCGTTGATCGTTGTATCAATATCCAGGTCGCCATTGCGAGCTTTCGTATGCAGCACAGGTTTGCCATTTTCGATGACAACAAACTCCTCGCCCCCGATGCCCAGATCCTTGGCACGGACGAACGGGCGCTTCTTATCCCCGGCATTGACAAGGAAGGATGCATCACTCCAGGTTGTTTCGCCATCTACATTCGCTGCTTCTTGGTTCGGGTTTCGCAGGTAAATATCGTCATAGCGATTGTTTTCAATGATCCAGCGGCACATCGCCATTGCCAGCGCCCCATCACCGCCCGGTTTTACCGGAACCCATACATGCGCTTTCTCAGCTGTCTTGCTGAAACGCGGATCGATGACAACCATCTTCATGCCGCGATCGATGGCATTAGTGATCTGCGGTGCGAAAGTTGTCGGTCCCCGGTTAGCGACCATCGGATTTGTTCCCCAGACGATGACCATCTCAGCGTTGTCATAATCGGGAATCATCCGTTTCTTTGGCTTTTCGGCATCATGCGAGCGGGCATTGCCCATTACACTGGTGATTCCGCAATATCCGCCGTGATCGTAAAAGTTGGCTGTACCAAGACTGTTGACAGCCAGACGCTCGATGAATTCGCGTCTGTGTCCGGCCATAACGGCAATTTGGTTGGCCTTTGGCCCAAGGTCAGGATGGTTTGTATCAATCAGGATATCTTTGTATTTTTTATCGAATTCAGCTTTGGTCATTTCTCCTGCTTTCAGTTTATCCCAGTCTCCCATGACCGCTTCTTCGGGTGCAAACTTCCACATTTCTTTTAGCCCTGGAGTGCGAAGATCCTTGCTGCCCTCAAGGATTTCCTTATAAGCCTGTTCCCAAGTGACCGTTTTCCAGACACCGCTGCCTCGCTCCCCGACACGCTTGAGCGGCTTTTGGATCCGGAAGGCATCATAGTTGCTCTGGATGCCGGCCTGGCCTTTAAGACAGGTGCGTCCGCCGCGGAGACCGCGTCCCATTTTAGCGACATTGCCGGTTCCTTTTACAGCCTGGGATACTGGAGTATCGTAGTTGATATGGCCGATTTGAACCATGTTGATTGGGCTGTACTGGTTGCCGGCAATCTTGCGGACGATGGATGAGTAAGCTCCGCCTGCCGCCCCGGCTGTAATATAAGTCTTAATCGTACATGTCGCATTACATTGCTGGCATGATGTGAAGATGACATTTTCTGCTGTATAATCCTGATAATCGGTGCCGGTTCCATGTGGTTCATCCGTCCAGACACCGCCCATGACCTGCTTGATTGGCCCGACGAAAGCCGGACCGACAAACGCGACCGCACTCAGCGTACCGAGCGCTTTTAAAAACCCACGCCGTTTCATTGGTTTATTTTCCATTATGGCTCACCTCGTCAGAAGTTTCTTCGATTGGCAGCAGCAGCTCGCCGAATGAATAGATTAAGAGTCCCATTGCCACGACACCGACACTGACCATCCATTCCCGAATCGTTGGTGCGTAATTGCCCCAGGGCAGTTCGTGGAAAACTGGCACGACAAGCGGCGGAACAACAATGTTGAAGCGGACGCCGATGATCCCGATGACGATAAGGACAGCTGCTGCAAGCAGTGCATTGACGTTTTGGCTTGTTTTTTTCCAGAAAACGATTGTAATCGGAATGACTGCTCCAAGGAACATTTGCACGAACCAGAACGACCATGCTTTTTCACTGGCCATCATTGTCGCAAGCGTATCAAGGTGTTCTGCCTCAAGTCCGTACCAGCCAATCAGATATTCATAGAATTGAAGGCCAAGGTCAATGATCAGAAACCCGACCATCAATTTTGCAAGCGATACAACCATGTTTTTATCTATTTCCTGCTTCTGGACTTTTTTCTTGATGATATACATCGCTAAAAGAAGAGCCGTTCCAGAAACCATTGCCGATACGACGAAAATGATCGGGAAAAGTGCTGTATTCCAGGCCGGACGTGCTTTTACAACAGCGAAAATCGTTCCTGTTCCGCCGTGCACCCCAAGGATCGCCAGCGGGATCCCGATTGTACCAAGGATTTTCATCCACATATGGTCACGCTTTTTCGTCGCTGCATTGATAGTCGCATTTTTGAAGGTGATGAATCTTGCGATAAAGCCTTTCAATGAGTTTGTTTTTGCCGCGCGGACGAGATCTTCCCTCATCGCGATATAAAGCTCAACTGTTAACAGCCCAATATACACCAGGTAAAAGTGGACTTCCCAGGCAAGCGGTGATGTGACATTCCAGTAGATGATCGCGTTGAGCATTCGCTCCGGACGGCCAAGGTCCATCAGCACGAAGGTCAGCGCGACGATCATACAGACAATCGCGGTGAAAAGTGCCGCCTTTCCGACCCGTTCGTATTCTTCCATCCCGAAAACGTAGATCAGGGTCGACAGCAGGAATGAACCCGCGCTGAGGCCGACGAAGAAGATGTAAAAAGCGATCCAGGCTCCCCAAGGGGTAATGCTTGATAGATTCGTAGCCGCAAGCCCCGTGAAGAAGCGTTCTATGATGAAATACCCGCCGATCAAAAAGGCTACAGTCAGGGCAGAAATCCATATTTTAAAAGCTTTTGACACAGTGACATTGATTTTCGATTTTGATGTGCTTTTCTCTTTTAAATCAACAGCAAGATTGGCCATCGCCAGTCCCTCCTATCTTAGATAAATGACATTCGGATGTGTTCCAAGCTCTTCCTTCAGGCGGAAAGCTCTTGGACTTGCAGCAAGCTTTGATACCACGCTGTTCGGATCGCTGATGTCTCCGAAGAAGCGGGCATCGCCAATGCACGTTTCCACGCATGCTGGCTCTTCGCCCCTTTGCAGTCGGTGGAAGCAGAAGCTGCATTTACGGACCGTGCCTATTGGTGTCTTGCCTTTTTCGCGGTTGCCGCGCTCGACGCCATATTCAGGGCTTGTTACATCATTTGCGCCTTGCACTTCCTGCTCATAGCTTTCGCCAAAATCGAATGAACGGGCGCCATACGGGCAGGCAACGATGCAATAACGGCAGCCAATGCAGCGGTCATTATCAATCGCGACAATGCCGTTTTCCATTTTATAAGTCGCCCTTGTCGGACAAACCTGGGCACAAGCTGGTTTGTCACATTGCATGCATGGCCTTGGCAGGTTGACTGCCTTGATATTCGGGAACTCACCTTCAAGCGATTCCATGACGACGTTGTAGGAGATGCCCGGCGGCGTCCTGTTCTCTGCCTTGCAGCTGACGGTACACGTATCACAGCCAACGCATTTTTTCAGGTCGATGACCATCGCCCATTTCGGGCCGTCACCCTTCCTAATGTCTGGTCCATCACCAGATGCATAATAGTTGCCAAATTCCTTTGTCAGCGATGAAGAGTAGATTTTATGGAAGTCTTCGATTTTCAGTTTGCCGCTGATGACCTTTCTGGCATCGCGCGCCATGTTCAGGCCAAGCTCTGTGTCATACTGTGATTCATCCATTTCCTTCTGTGCGTCCGGCAGCATCTTGTCGACGATTTTGTCGTAATCTACCTTTTTCTCATTTGAAAAAAGACCCATTTTACGTCACCTCTTTTTATGCGTTTAGATTTCTCTCTTGATTTCCTTGATGTCATCCACAATGTCGTCAGTAATATCACTAGTCAGCTCACGCGTCGATTTCTTGAATTCCTTCAGCGTCTGGCCGAACGCCCTGCCGATTTCAGGCAGCTTTTTCGGGCCGAAGATGATCAACGCTAAAGTAAGGATCAAAATCAAACCAGGAATACCAATATTGGATAGCATGTTGCCACTTCCTTTTTTATTTTTTCTTGCCTATTTATATTGCAAGCTGCGTGCCAACTTTTTTGGCATGGAGTGTTTTCGGATGAATGGGTATTGCGATTCCTTGGGGCAGTAAGGCTCGCGGATTCGTGACACTTCTGTGAACAAGAAAAAGCATCTGAAACCGATTTTAATCGCCTGTTTCAGACGCTGTTTGTGTGCCATTTTGTCATGATGCTGCAATTTTGGCATGTGACATTTTGGCATGGTGTGCAGGAATGACATACGCTTTGGTGAGTTTGATTAATCCCATAAGGGGAAGTTCTTTCCCGGGGTATAGATTCTTCCTTTGGTGGAACCGCTGCTATCTAGGTCTAACGCCGAAAGCAGCCTTTTTGACTGGTGGATGGATGAGATTTGGAGGAAATCGCTGAATTGTCTGCTCGTAATAGCAGGACCAAATATGATGAAGAAATCTCTAAGTGCTTCTATCTGAGCATCTCTTGATAAATGGCCGCATTTTTCACAAATCCAGTTGCCATAAATTTTTTTCATGCCGATCTGCTGGCACTCCGGACATTGGACTCCTTTCTTTACTTGATCCATAGGCAAATTCATTGAAGGAATATCAGGAATATATGGTTCATGGCTTTTCAATAGCAGCTTGGTGATTTTTCTTATTTCCTTTATTGATAAAACCTCATTTTTATATTTGTCATTAAAGGACTGAATCTTATAGGCAACAGCGGGAGTTTTACAAACTCTTACTCTTACATCATGGTGGTTTCCAGGATTCCTGATAATTGCCTGTGAGTTGCTAATAGAAACAAGGAATTCAATAGGAGGTGGGGAAAAATGATTTTTAATTAGGAAGGATTTTAATTGCGCAGCTTGGGTTCTTGTTTGCAGTATGGGATCAGGGTAGACCTTTTCAATTCCATTCAAAGTTTGAAGCAAATAGTTGAATTCCGGATGAAAGTCCAAAGTGCCAGCGAAATTTTTTGAGTCAATGACAAGCATGAAGGTTTCTGATATCAAGAGGGAATCAATCTGGAAGTGGGTATTATTATGGGGAATTCTTAAATCGTGTAAAATATAGAATCTTGTGTGGTCAAATTGCGATAAATGATAGTCTAGTTCTTTTTCACCTTTGTAGCCTGCTGATTTTCTTGATAATTTGCTCTCAAGATCCGTTTGCAGCTGCGGATTTAAGGTAAATCTCCTTAAAATCGCCTTCAAAACAGTAATTTCTCTTGGAAAATCCCGTTTTTTTTCAATCAAGCACATCACTCCCTCTTATTTTTCTTCTATAATAATTCTCTTTTCACATTTTAAATTCCTTTTCTCTGTTCCATAAAATTTTTATAGCGAGTTTTTGGATTATATAGCGAGTTTCTATGTTTTATAGCGAGTTTTCATTTTTTATAGCGACTTTTTCGCTTTTATAGCGAGTTTTCATTTTTTATAGCGACTTTTTCTTTTATATAGCGAACTGGAAATTCCACGCGTTTTTTTCCAGTTCGCCGCCCACATACAAACTACTCTTTCAAATCATATTGGTCAATCTTCCGGTAGAGATTCCGCACACTGATGCCGAGCACATCTGCTGCTTTTGTTTTGTTCCAGTTCATCTGCTTCAAGGCGTTATCGATGTGTATTTTTTCGACTTCTTCAAGTGAGCAGAGTCTTGATTCCCCACCAGCGGGAGCAGCACCAACCGCAGCCTGTTTTGGCAAAAGCAAATCGTCGGTTTTAATCAGGCTGCCCTTCGACAAGAGCACGCCGCGTTCGATCAGGTGGCTGAGCTCGCGGACATTTCCCGGAAAATCATATTGCTCCATCGCAGCAAATGCTTCTGCCGACAACTGCTTCGACGGGTCTTTCGTCCTCACGATAAAATGCTCGATCAGTGCAGGCAAATCGCCTTTCCGTTCGCGCAGCGGCGGGATCGTCAGCTTGACGACATTTAACCGGTAATATAGGTCTTCACGGAATCGCCCCTCGGCAACTTCTTTTTCCATGTCCCGGTTGGTGGCGGCGACGACGCGGACGGTCACATGGCGCTCGCGGACATCGCCGACACGCCGGAATTCACCTGTTTCGAGGAACCGCAGCAATTTTACCTGAAGCGCCAGCGGCATTTCACCCAACTCATCCAAAAACAGTGTTCCGCCTTTTGCCGCTTCGACGAGGCCTTTCTTATCCTGGCTCGCTCCGGTAAAAGCGCCACGGGCGTGGCCGAACAATTCACTCTCCAACAAGTGCTCAGGCAGCGCACCGGAGTTCACGGGCACAAATGGCTCATCAGCGCGGCAGCTCCAGTAATGGAGAGCCTTCGCGAACAGCTCCTTCCCAGTGCCGCTTTCGCCCTCAATCAGGACAGGCACGTCGCTGTCGGCAATCCGTCTCGTCATCTCGATCACTTCTTTAAAATTGGCACTGTCACCAATTATCCTGAATTCATTATGCTGTGCGATGATTTTCTTCATTGAGTCGTTTTTCTCTTTGAGTGCCTTATTTTCAGCAGCCTTCCCTATCGTCAATTCCAACTCTGACAGATTATATGGCTTGGTGATATAATCAAAGGCGCCCATCTTCATCGCTTCAATGGCGGTATCAATCGTCCCGTGCCCGGTCAAGATCAACACTTCGATATCGGGCTGAATCTTCTTCGTTTCTTTTAACAGCTCGATGCCATCCATGCCTGGAAGTCTGATATCATAAACGCCGATGTCGTATTCATTCTTTTTCACAAGCTCGAGTGCATCCTCAGCCGTACCCGCGCTGTCCACATCGAACCCCTTACGCCTCAGCCGCCTTACCAATAGCTCCAGCAAATCCTGTTCATCATCAACGACCAATAATCTTGTTGCTGACATCGTAGCCCACCTCCATTGTTTCTAGTCCAGAATACAGGTTAGCGTCTATTTGCTGTCTGGAAAAACCTCGTCCGCCTTCCTCTGACTGATCTTCGCCTTTTATTCCCGCTCGCAGTTCTGCCGGCAGCTGAATTTCCACCGTTGTTCCTTCCTCTGGTTTGCTGTCAATCGTGATTGTCCCGCCAAATTGCTGGATGATGCCATAGCAGACGGACAGTCCAAGTCCGGTTCCTTTGCCGATTGGCTTCGTTGTGAAGAATGGATCGAACAATTTATCCATCGCTTCGGCCGGGATTCCATGGCCGCTGTCGGTCACTTTGATGGAAACCTGCCCCTCATCATCTGCCGAAGCGGAGACGAGCAGTCTTCCTTCGCTCTCCATCGCATCGACTGCGTTGTTAATCAGGTTGACGATGACTTGCATCAGTTTTAGTCCATCACCGGTAACCATTGGCAGCGAATCAGGGACTCGAAGCTCAAGCTGAATCCGCTGCTTTTTCAGCTGGTGTTCGACAAGGCTGATGCTGCTTTCAATGATTTCCCTGATGTGGATGTGTTCTTGTGTCCAATCGTTTTTCCTTGAAAAATTAAGCAGATTCCCGGTGATCTTTTTGCAGCGCTCAGTGTTCTCCTTGATTTTACGAAGATAGTGCTCCATCTCATCCTCATCCAAATCTTCGTCGCCTGCCTGGATTCGGTCAATCAAGTCCTCCGCATACACATTGATTGTTGCCAGCGGATTGTTAACTTCGTGCGCGAAGCTCGATGCCATGATGCCAAGCGCGCTCAGTTTATCAGTTTGGATCATCGTTTCTTCCATTTGTTTTTGCTCGGTGATATCCTCGAGCACGACGAGGAATTCGCCTTCTTCCTCAATCGCGTGATTCAGCGGGAACACCCTGTGCCTGAATATCCGCTCGCCATTAGGCCCATCCTTGAACTTCATGACTTCATCGGCAATTTTATCAAGGTCTGGACAAGTAATCGGACAGTTCAGGCATGGCGTATTCTCCCCGCCAATCAAGGCATAACAAGGGAGCGTAAGCCGGTCTTCTTTTAACCAGCCTTTTAAAATCGGGTTCATCCAGGTGATCCGGTACTCTTTCGTCACGAGCGCCAGTCCCGCGCCAATCCCGTTCACCACGACATTGAGCCTTTCCTTCTCCTGCTCAAGCAATCTTGATTTTTCGAGCAGCTCCTTGCTCATGTCGTTGAAGGAATCTGCGAGTTTCCCGAGTTCATCGGTGCGCCTCATTTTCACAGGACTGATTTTACGTCCCTGCTTCAAATTGTTCATTTCCCGGTCAATCGAAACGATCGGCCTTGTAAAATAAAGGCCCGCCCATACACTGATCAGGCTCACCGTCAAGATCAGGAGGGCGACAGCACCTATGCCGCTTTGCAATATCCTGTTGATGGGAGCAAACGCAGTCGTTTTCGGCTGCTCCATCACGAGAATCCAGTTCAAGTCTTCAATTTTCGCTGTCACGCCAATTTCATCATGGCCTCCAGAAGGTTGTTTATGCCAGATTTTGCTGTAATCCTGATGGGCGATGACACGGTCTTCATCATCAACCAGATAGATATAGGAAGAATGATCCTGGCGCATTGAAGATATTTTCCCGATGATTTTTTGGAGCTGGACTACTACCCCAATCGCTTTCTTTGTGCCATTTTCATAAAATGGGATTGCCAGTTTCATGACCGGCTGGCCATACTGGTTGAAGTCTACCTGGCCATATACCTTATCGCGGGTCTGCAGCTGGAACCACATATCATCCGTGAACCAGCGCTCCATGCTTCCAGCGATATTGAGATCATATCGGGACACCCGTTGCTCCACAAAACCTTTATCATCCGCGATCACAACCTCCTCGACAGATTCGCTTTGCTGCAAAAGCTCATATAAAGCACTTTGCTTTTTATCTAATAGATTGAGAGATACAAGGACCTGAATCCGCTGAAATGTCTGGCTGAATTCAAATTCAATCTCACGGGACAAATTCTCAAGCACAAGATCCTGTTTTTCCATGATCCGCGTTTCCAAATCCGCTTTTACAAAAGAATAATAAAATAAGCTGATGAGCAGCAGCGGAATGGTCGACATGGCCACTCCAAACACAAGGACCTTATTCCGGATTGTCTGCGATTGCATAAAATCAGTCATTGCTTTCATTGACTTCGGCCTCCTTGCACTTCGGGATGGATCAGCTCTGCCAACTTCAGCAAATCGTCATTATATTTGACGCCAAGTGCGTCCTTTGTCTGCTGGTTGATGACAAAACGGATGCCATCCGGCAGTTCGACCGGAAGTTCTCCCGGCTTGTTTCCCTGAAGGATCAAGCTGACAAATCTTGCCGCCTGGTAGCCTTGTGAATGAAAGCTGGATCCGTAGCTTGCCAGGAGCCCCTTTTCCGCTTCAAAATCATATAATCCCATAGCAGGAATTTTTTTCTCTTCGGTCAGCCTGACAATGTCATCTGTCAGCGACTCGATCCTGAAACTGGGGAGGATCAGGATCGCCTCCTCATCTTTAACCGTTTTCCACAATGTATCCAGGCATTCCTTCGAACTTGCATCACATGGGGATATCTCCACACCAAGTGCCTGGGCAGCAATCCTTGTTTCTTTAAGGCTTAAGTTGCTGACGTCAATCTTGCTGTCATATATGACATGCACCCTTTCAGTTTTCGGAACCAGTGATGTCAGCATTTCAAGTCGTTTTCCAGAAATACTGGCATGATAGTTATTGATTCCGGTAAAAATCCCGCCAGGTGACTTGTAATCCTTTATCAAGCACAATTCCTTCGGTGCAGCAATACCTGCAAAAACAACAGGAATTTTGATTTTCTCCTTATCCAACTTTTCCTTTAGACGCAGGGATTCGATCCCTCCAAGCGTAACAATTAAATCTGGCTCATTTTTTAGTAGATCATCGATTTGCTTATCAAGCAGCTTTTCATCATCATCTGCATTCTTCACTGTAAAATGGATCTCCTTGCCGCTGTAACCGAGATCCTTAAGCCCTTTTTCCAGGCCAGTGAACTTTTCATGGCGATTTTCCCCGATCATCAGGACCCCAATTTCCTCAGGACCATCGCCCTTGAATCCAAGAAAAGCATATATAATAGCCGAAACGGCAACTGTCGTCAGGAAAAAGAAATACCACTTTGTTTTCACGTTTCGCGCCTCCATTTTCCGTATTCACTTTCACTATAACGGAAAAAGCAATGTAGCCATCTTGCAAAATAGGATAATTTTATGAACAACAAAAAAGGTCCCCCTCTATTAGAGGAGAACCTGATTTCAAGCTTTTACTTTTTTTCGACAGCATGTCCGCCGAATTCGTTCCTTAATGCAGCAACAACCTTGCCTGTGAAGGTATCATCTTCAAGTGAACGGTAGCGCATCATCAGTGACAGCGCGATGACTGGAGCTGCTGTTTGCAGGTCTAGTGCGGTTTCGACTGTCCATTTTCCTTCGCCTGATGAATGCATGACGCCTTTTATGCTTTCAAGCTTTGGCTCTTTTGAGAATGCGTTTTCCATCAGTTCCATCAGCCAGCTGCGGATGACAGAGCCGTGGTTCCAGACGCGTGAAACTTCTTTGTAATCGTAATCGAACTGGCTCTTCTCAAGGATTTCGAAGCCCTCTGCGATTGCCTGCATCATTCCGTATTCGATACCATTGTGAACCATCTTCAGGAAGTGGCCGCTTCCAACCTTACCTGTGTAAAGATAACCTTTTTCGATGGAAATGTCCTTGAAGATTGGCTCAACATGGGCAAAAACCTCTGCGTCGCCTCCAATCATTGTGCAAGCTCCATTGCGTGCGCCTTCCATTCCGCCGCTTGTTCCCACGTCCATAAAGTGGATGCCGGCAGCAGAAAGCTTTTCTGCACGTCTTAACGTATCTTTATAGTTGGAGTTTCCGCCATCAATCAGGATGTCACCTTCTTCAAGGTATGGTGTGAACTTCTCGATTACCTGGTCGATCAAATCACCAGCAGGAATCATCAGCCAGATGACGCGCGGCTTTGGCAGCATATCCGCCATTGCCTGATAGTCTGCTGCGATTTCAGCGCCTTCTGCTTTGATTTTCTGCATTGCTTCTTCATTTATATCATTCGCCACAACCTCATGGCCGTTTTCCATCAGATTCAATACCAAGTTATAGCCCATTTTACCAAGGCCAACCATTCCTAGTTTCACTTCGATGCACTCCTTTTTATGTAACTCTTTTCGTGCAGATTCTGCATAAGAAGAGAGCTTGAATATAATATGATAGTATCAAATATTTTTTCATATGTATATAAAATAGAAGAAAATAATTTTCACGCGTTAATATCTTTTAATGGAAATCGCTTCCCTGATTTTCTGCAGATTTCCTAAAGTCTGGTCTTGCCTGCGCACGGATACTGCCACATGGAGCACATCAATCAGGCTCAACTGGACGAGTCTGGATGCCAGTGCTTCAGACCGGAAAAGCGTCTCGCGGGATGTGGTATAGAGAACATAATCCGCTTCCTTTGACAGTGGGGACTTATAATGTCCGGTGATTGCGATGGTCGCTGCCCCATTAGCTTTTGCTATTTTTAACGCTTCTATGACATCTTTATTGCTGCCGCTATGCGAAATGCCGATCGCAGCCTGCCCGGGTCCAAGCAGCGCGGCAGAAATGATTTGCTGGTGTCCATCACTATGGGCATTGCAATGGATGCCTGTCCGCAGGAATTTATGATAGGCATCAAGCGCAATGGCTGATGAACCGCCTGATCCGTAAAAATCAATTTTCGAAGCTTGGACAAGAACATCGATAATCTTCTCAAGAACTTTGGCATCCAAAAGGTTTAGCGTTTCCTTCATGGCCTCGATATGCCCGGCGAACACTTTTTCCGCAAGCGTTACGACCTCATCCTCTTCTTTTATTTCTTCATGGATATTTTTGATCGGTTCCACGAGTTCACTAGCCAGGGCAATCTTGAAGGCTTGATATCCTCTGAACCCAAGCCGTTTGCAAAAGCGGAAAATGGTTGCTTCGGCAACAGAGGCATACTCCGCAAACTCCGTGATCGAGAGGTGGATGATATCCTGGGTGTTCTTCAATATATAATCTGCGACCGCCTTCTCCTTTGATGAAAGCGATGAGTAGATCGCTTTAATTTTAACGATGACATTTTGTCCATTCAGTTCACTGGCCATTTTTTTGCCCCCTTTTTTAACCACTTTATTTTACCAAAAGATTTTCATCATTATTTAAGCAGGATGAAAATTTTTTTCACACTTCGCAAAAAGAAAGGACCGAATTTTGGTTCAGCCCCATACATTTTTTAATCCTGATCCGTTAAGATAATCGGACCCTCCTTTGTGATTGCGATTGTGTGTTCATACTGGGCAGATAGGGTTCCATCAACCGTTCTTGCTGTCCATCCGTTTGAGTCCATTTTCGTCGGCCATTCTCCGACATTGACCATCGGTTCGATGGTGAACACCATGCCTTCCTTGAGTCTTGGCCCCTTGCCTGGGAAGCCATAATGAGGGATTTCCGGCTTTTCGTGAATGACCGAGCCGATCCCGTGGCCGATGAACTCGCGGACAACTGAAAATCCTTCTGCTTCAACATATGATTGGATCACATGGCCAATATCGCCAACCCGATTACCCTGTACGGAAGCAGCAATCCCGCGGTATAAGGCCTCTTTCGTCACATCCAACAGCTTTTGCGACTGTTCACTGATTTCTCCTACAGCATAGCTCCAGGCCGAATCAGCAAGGGCACCGTTCAGGTTGACGACCATGTCGATCGTCACAATGTCGCCCTCTTTCAAAGCCTCTTTCCGCGGAAAACCGTGGCAAACCTCATCATTGATGCTTGCGCATGTTGCATATTGATAATTCCGGTAGCCTTTTTGCTCTGGTGTGGCTCCATGCTTTTTCAGATAATCCTCAACAAATTGGTCAATTTCCCAGGTCGTCACCCCTGGCTTGATGATCTTGCGAAGCTCTTTATGCACAGAAGCAAGCAATTTTCCAGCTTCCTTCATGTTCTCAATCTCTCGAGCCGATTTCAAAACAATCATTCCGTCATCTCCCTGATTCATTTCACCCTCTATATTATCTTATACGTAAAATTTCGCAAAATGAACCAGTTCCTCACAAGGTAAAAGCAAATAGGCTTAGTTTACTTGATTACTATCACAGAAAATCCACTTTTAACGGTTTTAACAAATCTCTGCAATCATTTTTTATAGCGAGAATCTTATTTTATAGCGACTTTCTCGTAAATATAGCGATTTTTTCTTTTATATAGCGAGTTTCACCTTTTTATAGCGACTTTTTCTTTTATATAGCGAGTTTCCTCTTTTTATAGCGACTTTTTCTTTTATATAGCGACTTTTATGTTTCTCCAGTTTGCACACACAATAAAAAAACCCTTCTGCCTCAGCAAAAGGGTTCTCAACATTATTCCAGCACTTTAAGTGCTTCGCGATTGAACGCTGGAATATCCTTCGGTTCTCTGCTTGTCACCAGCTGGTTGCAGCAGACGACGACTTCCTTGTCCTGGTATTTCGCACCGGCGTATTCCATGTCGACACGAATGGATTTATAGCCTGTCGCACTTCTGCCTTCAAGTGTCTTGGCTGTCAATAACAGCTGCGGACCATGACATATTGCGAATACGGGTTTTTTCTCATCCATAAAGTACTTGGCGAATTGGACGAATCGTTCATCCTCGCGCAGCTGGTCTGGAGAAAAGCCGCCCGGTATGAATAATGCATCAAAATCTTCCGGCTTGACGTTGTCAATGCTTTCATCAATCTTGACTTCGGCTTTTCCCTGCTTGCCTTTTACCGTCTTCCCCTTTTCTTTTTCGATCGTCATAACCTCATGTCCGGCTTCTGTAAATGCACGAGAAGGCTCAAGATATTCTGCGTCTTCAAATAAGTCTGTTATTAAACAGGCAATTTTCTTACCCATGGATTCAACATCTCCTTTAATAAATTCTCCACTATTAAATCTTCCCTGTCTGGAGAGGACAAAACATCAATAAACACTTCCACTTTTTACAATAAAATTATGTAAATAGACCTATCTTAAGTTGAAAGCAAAAAAAAGATTTTATATTTGCGTAATTCGTCTATAATTTATTTAGGACATCTTTAGGGAGAGAAGGAGCACCATGAAATTTGGTTATATCAATGTAATGGAGGAAGTGGTTTCGACTCTTGTCAATGTGTTGATGATGAGCCCCGATTACCAGACTTTCTGCAATTGCCAGAAGTGCCGTAATGATATCATCGCCATCAGCCTGAACACTCTTCCAAGCCACTATGTCACTACGGAAGATGGCCGAAAGATGGTTTATGAACAGCTAAACACTCAGGAGAACAGGGCCTGGATCAATAAACGGATCATCAGTGCCATTCATCTAGTCGGAAAATATCCGAAACATTAATAAAAGCTGCCTAATGACAGCCTGGTCGCCCAGGCCTGTCAACGGCAGCTCTTTTTTATATATTCTGTGTATCCATACGTCTGGCGAAATCCACGAACCGGAACTTGTCGGGACGATGCCTTGACTCGGTATACTGGAAAAGTGTCGCATCATCGAAATAAATATAGTTTTTCACGATGACAATCGCATGGAATCCTTCCATATCCAGAAGCTCCCGATCCTCTTCACTCGGTTCCTCAACCGTGAATTCCTTTTTGGCAAAACTGATTTTTTTATCCAGTTCCTGCTCAATATATTCAAAAATCGAATTCTCGCATTTTTGGCGTGACAGGCCTGGCACATGCCTTTCGACGATAAAATCCTTATCGAGGATGACCCGTTCTTCATCAATATGCCTGACTCTCTTCACCTTCCAGACCATCTCATCATTGTCAACATTCAGTTCCCTCGCGATATCCGCTCCTGCCTGTTCGAGATCAAACCCATCCACAGTCGTCTTTGCTTTTCCGCCCATATTTTTCGCGAGTTCTTTAAAACTGATTAGCCCGGAAATCGGAAACTGGTGCCTTTTCAAATCGAGCACGAGTGAGCCTTTGCCGCGGATTTTTTGGATAAAGCCATTTTGTGCGAGAAGATTCAGGGCTTTGCGAATTGTTTCGCGTGATGTCTGATACATTTCGGCAAATTCATTTTCAGATGGCAAAATTGTTTTGGCGTGGTAATGCCCCTCCTGGATTTGTTTGGCGATTTCTTCATAGATCAATAAATACTTTTTCTGCATATCATCACCCGTACCTTGTCTGATTGCTACCATTTTACCTTTTTTTCGAATAAAAGAATATTATAGACTATCCTGTTTACTTTTTATAAAAATTCACCGTTAACCGCCGATAACTATAGAGACTATTTTTTTCCCAACCTTTTATTAAAAAAAACACCACAAAAATTGAGAAGATTGTTTATAATTGTTCTGTAAGGTGTTCTTAATATGGAACTATTTTATCAGATTTGTTATGATATAACTATAAATTGACAAGGTGTGTGGATACTGTGATTGGTGAACGCGTCAAAAAACTTCGACAAGAGAAAAGAATGTCCCTATCCGAGTTGGCTGAGCAAGCTGGCGTCGCAAAGTCCTATTTAAGCTCTTTGGAACGGAATCTGCAAACGAATCCTTCCATTCAATTTCTTGAGAAGATCGCTGGAGTCCTGAATGTCCCGGTTGATCAATTGATCCATGAACAAGTCGATAAAGAAAATATTGATTCTGACTGGGTTAATCTTGTGAAAGAAGCAATGGATTCCGGAATCAGCAAAGACCAGTTCCGTGAATTTCTCGAGTTCAACAAATGGAAACTCAATAATAAATAATCACAAGGGACAGCCATTTCGCTGTCCCTTTTTTGTAAAATAAAAAGCACCTCTGTAAGGAGCTGCCCGAGTATATAACGATTATCTTTATGTATCCTTTACTCCTGCCTATTGGTCATTAAAAATTTCCTGATTTCTTCTTTATTTATTCCCATCTCCAATGCTTCCATGATCAGCTGCATCCATTCTGTATCCAATTCTTCGAAAATTACCTGTTCTTTAATCAAGTTCTTCCCCCCAAAATACAGTTAGTATCCCAGGCGGCCCGGCCATCATAGTACTTTTGCACCTTAGATCCGTGACTTTGCGTCCTGGTTTTTCAACCAGTTTGCCTTTATCTGTACCTTTTTGCTTAATCGTTTACTCCCAATGTCATTGTACCTTGTTCTATATATTTAACATGTAAATATTTGTCGGCGAATTTCTGGAACTATCCTTCTTTTTCTTCCAAACAATTACAAATTTATAGATTAAAACATTATTTTTCTGAAAATTTAAATCTTTTTACTAGTATTTTTT
This sequence comes from Cytobacillus oceanisediminis 2691, assembly GCF_007678455.1. Lineage (GTDB taxonomy): Bacteria > Bacillota > Bacilli > Bacillales > Cytobacillaceae > Mesobacillus > Mesobacillus oceanisediminis_A. The sequence goes on from NZ_VEEP01000002.1 coordinate 216,096, forward strand.
GTCGCATCCTATCCTTAAATGTTGAACTCTTTTTTTACATTCACCCCCATAAATCTGAAGATAAGCCTTTGGACTGTGAAGTTTTTGGATAGGTTTGCCTTTTCCGGCGATGCTTTAGGACTACTTTTTCAAGGTTGATGGCATTGAAAAACGGGTACCTTGTTAAATCATTGCCACACACCGGACATAGCCATTCACCCTGTTCACTGCTGCTAAACGAGGGACGATTGCATCGATCGCAGTTTTTTCTGTACATTGCCATTTGCCTCCTTAACTCGGTACTACTACACTCCATTCGAGTATAGTTCAGAGGAACCATTTTTGAAAAAGTCCATAATAAGGCAAATTTTCTTAAAAAAGAACAATAATCGTTCTTTTTTAAGAAATCCCTTCCATTCTCATACTATTTCGTATTTTTTAAAGAATCCATTTGTTCGTTATAATGAATATAGTTGAATTTTAAGGAGATAACTAGATGAAGGTTGGAGAGAAGATTAAAAGATTAAGATTGGAAAGAAACTATTCTATTACTGAACTTTCTCAAAAAGCGAATGTTTCCAAGTCATACCTCAGTTATATCGAAAGAGGCATTCAAGAAAATCCTTCGCTCCAGGTTTTATCACGACTTGCCCACAATCTGGATACGTCTGTGGAGAACCTGATGGGCCAGCAAACAAAAAGGATTGATTCGATCCCCGTTGATGAGGAATGGATCGGACTTGTTGACGAAGCAATAAAAAATGGGATCAGCAAAGAAGATTTTTCTTATTACCTTGATTTCATGAAATTCAAGAACCGTATTGATAAAGAAAAGTAGCGAGTATTATAAAATACAAATTAAGAATGCATCTTAGACCAAAATACCAAAAAAAAACAGCCTTAATGGCTGATTCTCTGTTTGGAAAGGCTGGCGGCAATCTTCGCTCCCACCCTGGCGTTATTTTTGACAAGCGCGATATTAGCAACAAGGCTCTTTCCCTCGGTCAGTTCTTTAACCTTACCCAGCAGGAATGGGGTCAAATGCTTGCCGTCTATATGCTTTTTCTTCGCTTCTGCCAGTGCTTTTTCGATCACGTCAGCTATGAAACTTTCTTCCATTGCATCACCTTCAGGGATCGGATTGGCAACGACGATTCCACCATTGAGCCCAAGATCCCATTTAGTTTTGATCATATCCGCGACAGCCTCGGGAGTATCGAGGCGGAAGTTTACATTATACGGGCTCGTCCGTGTATAGAACGCTGGCAATGAATCGGTACCATAGCCTACAACAGGTACACCATGGGTTTCAAGATACTCTAGAGTCAATCCCAGGTCCAGAATCGACTTGGCGCCTGCACATACTACTGCTACATTTGTTTTTGCCAGTTCTTGCAGGTCGGCAGAAATATCCATCGTTGTTCCCGCTTCACGATGTACACCGCCAATTCCTCCTGTCACAAATACCTCTAGATTTGCCAGTTCTGCGCAGATCATTGTGGCTGCCACTGTTGTTGCTCCATTTTTACCGGTTGATAACAGATACGCGAGGTCCCGTCTGCTGGTTTTTTCTACATTCTTGCTTTTGCCCAGGTACTTCAGTTCTTCATCCGAGAGCCCGATCTTAATTTTACCATCAAGAATGGCAATGGTTGCAGGAACCGCCCCATTATCACGGATGATCTGCTCTACCTCCCTTGCTGTCTGGACATTCTGTGGATAAGGCATCCCATGTGATATAATCGTAGATTCCAGAGCAACGATCGGTCTGCCCGCGTTCTTCGCTTCTATTACTTCCTGTGAAAAATCAAGCCACTTCTCCAGCATGTTGTACCTCGCTTATTTAAAGTTTTGTTTGAAAGTTTCGAGTAACTGTTTATTATTCAAGATGGGGTTCACTGTTTCGATCGACTGCAAGGTAATAATCGAACAGGCCATCCCGATCTTACAGGCATCCTCAGTCGGGATTCCATTAAGATGGGCATAGATGATCCCGGCGACGAGCGAATCACCCGCTCCAGTCACATCGATGACAGAGATCGCTGGGGGAATCAGGACTCCAGCTTCACCTTTTCTTGTAAAATAGATCAATCCTTTATCTCCGCGGCTGATGACAACCTTTTCGACACCTTTATGTATGATGATCTCTGCAGCCCTGAAAAAGTCGCCTTCGTTTTCAATTGTGATGCCCGAAATCGCTTCCGCTTCCTCCTTATTGGCAATCAGCCAGGTAACCCCCAGCAGGTTGTCAGGCAATTTCCTCGCTTTCGGCGATGAAACAGGTGTGATACAAAGCTCGATGTTTTCCTTGCGGCATCGCTCGATAATCCGCTCCAGCACATCTGCCGGAAAATTGGTGTCCAGCATGATGAAATCCGCTGAAGCAAAATAACCCCATTTGGGATCGATGAATGCTGGAGTGATAGAATCATAGACTGACATCTCGGCTAAAGCGACAGTCATTTCCCCATCATGGTCCAGGACTGCCGTATAGGTCCCAGTAGACTGACCATTGAGGAACTCGGACGGAGTGACATCGACGAACGCCCTTGTGTATTCCATCAGCCAGTGTCCTTCATGGTCATCGCCCACAACTGTCAGCACACTGACATTATTCCCGAGCCTCCCCAGATTCTCCGCAATATTCCTGGCAACCCCGCCGCAAGACTTTGAGCTCTCAGCCGGATTCGAAGTGCCCAGTTCCAGCACACCTTTCGCCCATATCTTTCGGTCTATATTTGCACCGCCTACACATAACACTTGGCGTCTCTCTGGCAACATATAGGCTCTCCCCAAAATTTTCCCTTGCTTTGTTAAGGAGGAGATATAGCCGGCAACTGCATCTTTCGGCACATCCGTCTTAGCGGCAAGATCATTCAGTGAAATGTACGGATCCTCTATTATCAATTTTAAAATAAGAGCCTCTACATCGTTCATGTCGAGCACCTCGCTATTTCCAAAATATAGCTATCATTTAAATCTTATACTTTTGTCCAAATATACTCAAGACTATTAAAATTCAGTTAAATTATCACAAAGACATGAATAGTGATATTCCCGCACTTTTTGAATTCCTGTCATAAAATCGTCAAAAAAAACCGGTGTATCTCACTTTTTCCCCACGTTTTTTTCGCATTTTAATCACAACTCCCTGATAGGATTATATTCGATCAAAGGAGGAGATTGTATGAAGAAATTCCTTGCTGTCATGATGGCAATAATGTTGATGACAATCGTTTCAGCCTGCGGTAATGACTCTGCCAAAAACGAGCCAAAAGATGACCAGGATACCGCAGCTAAAGAAATGAAACATGAAGAGAATGAAGCAGATGATCACGCAGACGGCCCACATGAGCCAGGCGCTGACGATGTCTGTGCTTTCTGCAATATGAAGGTATATCCTGAAAAAGATCCGATGGGCGTTTTCACGGCACAGGCGAAAACCAAAGACGGTGACTATGTGTTCTTTGATGATTCTGGATGTCTGTTGAATACACCCAGACGCGATGAAGTTGAATTCGAGGAAAAATGGGTGCGTGACTACCTGACATCAGAATGGATTGATGCAGATGCCGCCATACCTGTTAAAGCCGAGATTAAAACACCGATGAAATACGGATATGCTTTCTTCAAAGATCAGGGAAGCGCCGAAAAATTCATCGCAGAAAACAGCGATAAAAACGCAATGATGGCTTCATGGGAGCAAATCGACCAGATGGCAAATGAAAGATATATGAAGAAAATGAAGATGAATTCGGGCAGCATGAATAAAGATAATGAAAACGATATGGAAGACATGAATAAAGATAGCGAAAACAATATGGAAGACAGCAGCAAAAAAGAAAGCGGTCATTGATAAGTTTTTTCCGATGCTTCAAAAAGGAATAACAGCTCACGTTTCGAAAAGAAAGCTTTGATAAAACGAAAAAACTCCCGGTACCATTTTACCGGGAGTTTTCTTATTCACCAGTGCCGCTAGTGGAACGGAGGAATGCTAATTGAAAAATACTTTTTCCAATGGAAGGTAGCTGCCGTTCTGATGGATAAGTGAATCGACGGCATCACAGACCTTCATCTTCCCTTCTTCCATGAAGGCAGCCCGGTCAGCCAATTCCTCTACAAGACTGAGAATATGGGTAGTGAAAAAAATCGTTTTTCCCTGCCGCTTCTCTTCCTGAATAATTTCCTTGAAGCGTAACACCCAGAGTGGATCAAGCCCATTAGTCGGTTCGTCGAGAATCCTTAATGGAACATCAGGGAGCAGTGCCTGCGCCAGGGAAAGCCGCTGCTGCATGCCTTTTGAATATTGTTTGATCTGCATATGACGCACTTCAAATAAACCGACCTGCTGAAGTGCTTCATTCACTCTTTCATCACTGATGCCTCTTAATCTCGCAAAAAATGTCAACACTTCAAGAGCAGTCAATTGGCGCGGGAATAACATTTCATCTGGCATATACGAAAACAGTTCTTTAAAATCATGGTTTCGCGGGTCGATTTCACTCCCTTCGAGAAAAACCTTCCCACTGGTCGGCTTCATGATGCCTGTCAGCATTTTAATCAACGTACTTTTTCCCGCACCGTTTCCGCCGCAAAGAGCGAAGATTTCCGGCTTGTTGATAGAAAAACTGATATCTTTAACCTTTTTTGTCTCACTGTAATGCTTGGCCAGTGCTTCAATCCTGATCCATTCCTCATTCATCTGCAACACCCCTTTTCAGCCTGCGCACCGAAAAAACCACCGGCAAAACCATCCAGAGCAAGACAGCAAGAATAAACAGCATTTTTCCCATCATGCCATCCGCCCAGATCGTCAAATCATATAATCGCGGGCCAAATACCGATGCGCCATCAAGCGATAGGATCGACTGGACCCGGATCAGTTCTATCGGGTTCAGGAAAATCGACACTGTCAACATAGGCAGCAGCCATTGCTTCATTAGGAGCATGCTTAAACCCATAATGATAAATTCATAGAACAGGACCAGGAATGCCCAGACAATCAAACTGATGCCAAGCGCCTGGAATCGCGATTTGGCAATGGTCCCAATCACCATCGCCAGTGACAGACAAATCGCCGCAAGCAATATGGAGTAGAGATAAAATAATAACAGCAGTGATATAGAAACACCCGCGCCTAAAAAGAAAATCACCAGCAGCGCTGCTCCATATCCAAATGTCAGCACAGACCAGATGGCGACAAACAAACCTGTATATTTTCCGAGGATCACACTCCAGGGCGAAACAGGATACGTCAGAAGCAGCATCAGCCCCCGATCCTCCTTTTCACCAGACAGGAACAGGCTCCCAATTAAAAGTGAAAGCAGGGGGATCAGCAATAAATTGATATTCAGGAGGCTCGCTGTCATCCGGTTAAATCCATCGAAGCCTGAGCCCCCGGTGTTCCCGAGGAATGCAACCATGACGGCAAGAGATGAGAACAGCAAGCCAAAGCCTGCCAGCCAGTGGCTTCTCATCAACAGGGTCATCTGCTGCCTGGCAATATGCATCATTGCTCCCAGCTCCACTCATGTTTTTTTAACTCTTTATAATTCAGCACTTCTCCCATGCCCTGTTTTTTCACATATTGTTCAGCACTCTCCTTGTCCTTGAAGCTTACCACTCCATTTGCCATCGGTGTCCAGAAATCAGGATGGTAGGCATGGAAAGCGTTTTGCAGTTCCACCCATTCACCTGTATCCACATCACGCACATATTTTTTGGCTGCCTTTTCATCCTGAAGATCTGCTTCCCTCTCAAGGAACTCATCCATACAGCCAATATCATCAAACTTATATACTTCCCCATCAGCGGCAACGACCTCAGTGGCATAGTGCTCATGGGCAAGACCCATATTACAGACTTCGCAAACATCAATCTCCGGGTTGATTTCCTCCGGCCCCATCACATTGTTGCTGCAGCCAGCAGCTGTCGCTGAAAGGAGCAGTAATATACCAAGCTTCTTGATCATCTGAATTTCCTTCCTTTCACAATGACTAATAACGATATCGCAATAAATACCATTCCAATTACTCCGTACCTCCACTGGTCCCCATTCTGCTGTGCAGCAGAGAGTTGGATTTCTGCCGGTTCTATCAGCGGACGCGCATCATAGACCTCTGCCGATCCAAAGCTTGGAAATAAGGATTCCGCCTTTGTCCACAGCTTGACAGACGGGCTTTCGAAAAAGAATTGCCAGTACGGTTGTTTACGAAGAATACGGTCATATAAAGAGCCAGCCTTATAGGCCTCTTCGCCAATGCCATCGCCCGAAAGGTCAAAACTGCTGTAATCATCCCAGTAGTTTCCCTTCAATCCATCATCCAGCCTCATGTCTTCCCCCGAAATCCTGGACTGGACCACATTGCCGATAAAATTGTTTTCAGCCAAAAGATTGTTTTTATTTTTTCCCACGAATTCAAGCCCAACCTGGTTTGCCGCAATCAGGTTCCTGTTGATTGATAGATTCATTCCGTTTTCCAAGGACAATCCTGTGCTGTTCCGTAACATTTCATTGCGCTCAACCAGGACATTCTTCGTTTCATAAATGATTATGCCAAAACCCCGGAAATGAAAGTGATCGGTTACCCTGTTTTCAATGAATATGATGTCTGCCGAATCCATCACCATGAACCCGGTCACATTCTTTTCGATATGGTTCCCCTCTGCAGAAATGTCTTCACTGAACATGAAATGCATTCCATATCGTGAATCACTGACATGATTTCCTGTTACTTTGACATGTTCCGTAAAGTCATAGTAAATACCATCCTGGACAGCAGCGATTTCATTCTCCTTTAGCAAATGGCCGCCGCCCTTGAACATGTGGATCCCGTTTCCCCGCTTCGAAAAATGGGATTCATAACTTGTTATGCTATTTTTCAGCACCCGATTATCCATGCTGTTCGCTATATAAATTCCATTATGGACATCTTTCAATGTATTGTTTTCAATAATATTCCCATCAGCTTTCTTAATGAAAATCCCGCTGTCCTCCTGCCCTGAACCGCTGTTTTGTATCGTCAGTCCTTTAACGGTGACATCAGGTGCGGTGATTTCGATGACATTGCCTTTTCCCCCGCCATCAATTTTTGCCCCTGGTTCTCCTTTCAGTGTCATTCGCTTATTGATCACAATATTTTCCCTATAGGTCCCTGGAAAGATTGTGAGGATGTCTCCTGCTTCCGCCTGGTCAAGCATCCTTTGGATCGATTGGCCTTCCTCCACCTTAAGATCTTCGGCGCTGGCATCAACAGGCACAAGCCAAAGAAGCAAAAGTATGATAAACCAAAATGGCCCTTGCAGCCTGTGCATACTGCCGCCCCCTCCCGGAAAGTTTCTCTTTTAAAACTAGCAAATAAATGTGATGAAATCTTGAAATATTTGTTGGGAAACGTTGAAGTCCATACGGAGTCTTAAGAGAGGATATATAACGCAATTACAGATTCGGACTTTAAGTTTCAGAATAATCAAAAATCAAATGTGTCTATTTTGTGACAAATGCAATATAATGTAAGTAATATGTATATCTAATTAATTCGAGGAGGTAATGGGCATGACGATTGTTCATATACTGAACTTCTCCATTCCGATTGTCATGATGCTAGTGATTGGCGTCGCCGTTGATAAAATGTGCCAGCCTGACCCACCGGGCAAGGAAGCCGAGTAATGAATTGACCGGCTTCTTTTTTTCGCCAGTTTTTTCCAAATCTCTATAAGAATGAAATTCTCGTTATATAAAAATGTTGTTCGCTATATAAATTATTTTCCCACTATATATTTAGGATTTCCGCTAGATAAATTATTTTTTCGCTATATAACATTCTGTTCGGATGATCCCTTTCCTAAAAAAACGCAAAAAGAGCAAGATTCTCGATCGAATCTTGCTCTTTTTGCTAGTTTTCAATAGCAGGGGGTATTTTTTTTACAAAAATTCTGTTGCCCTGGACGAAAAACAGGATACTGCCAAGCACAGCCAGGGATATGAACATAAATAATATGGTTCCGCCTGCTTCCTTCAATAAATATCCGCCCGCAATCGGTCCGAGGAAATGGCCGATTCTCCGAAATTGTGCCGCTCCGAAATAGGTGCCCCTCAGTTCATCCGTTGCAAGCTGATCGACCAGATAACTGCTTGATGGGAAGATGAGTATCTCTCCAATTGTAATAAAAACAATTGCCGTAATGCCTGTGACCCAGCCAGTTACAAAGCTAAACGTCAGCATTCCCAATGACAGGAAGACCGCACCTGCCATCATCACCTGCATCGTTTTGAACCTTTCCGCAAAGTGGCTGATTGGCATTTGCAGCAGGACGACCAGAATTGCATTGATGGACAGCATCACGGAATAGACAAATACCCCGTTTGCAATCGACGATTCAAGATATTGCGGCACAGTGGATTCCATTTGTGAATACCCAAAATTAATGATGATCGTTCCCAATATCAAATATCTCAATGCCTTATCTTTGCTGATGATTTTTAAGGAACTGGCAATCGTTACTTTGCTTGCCCCTCCACCTGCCGGGTTGCCCAGATCATATTTCTTCATCATCAGTGCCAGGATCAAAACATAGACGAAATACATAATCCCCGTCACCATGAAAGCTGATTTGGCAGAAACCACTGCCAGATAGGCACCAAGCAATGGACCGACTGATGCTCCGATATTGATGGCCGTATATCTGAGTGAAAAGGCCCTCATCCGCTTGCTTTTTTCCGTCAAATCGGCAATCAGTGCCTGGCTGGTCGGTTCGAAGAATGATCCGCTCAAGCCATTCAATGCATTTAAAATAATGAACCAGCCCGGTGTCTCAGCGATCATGAAGCCAAAATAGACAAGCGACATCGCGAACAACGAACCGATCATGACTGGCTTACGGCCATATCTGTCTGACAAATGGCCGCCCAGAAAGCCGCCGATCACACCAGACAATGGGCTGATTCCAATCGTCAATCCAATCAATACAGGATGCAAATCCAGATTCCTAGAAAGGTAGATGGCCAGGAACGGCAATGTTGCGAACGCGGATCCCCTCGCAAGGACAGTACCGCTCAGCAGCACCCAGACAATCGGATGGAATTGGCGATAATAGTTTTTTAGTTTATTCATTTCTTTTTACCTCGGAAAGTTAGATTCCTAAATCATAGCAAATATCCAATATTATGAAAATACCCAAATTAAAAAACCGCCGCCATTTCGTCTGGCAGCGGTATTGTCTATTAACTTGGATTATTGCTTGTACGCGGAAGGATTAGGATCTCTACCCGGCGGTTCCTTGCCTTGCCTTCTGCTGTGTCATTCGTTGCGACTGGCTGGAACTCTCCAAATCCTTTTGCGCTGAACCAGCGAGGGTCGAGCTGTTCATTTTTCAAAATGATTTTCATGAATTCAACGGCTCTCATGACGCTCAGTTCCCAGTTCGATTCGTATCTCGCAGTCCTGATTGGCACATTATCTGTATGTCCGCTGATGATGATATTCCGTGGAGGCTCCATGATCAGCAGGTCCGCGATTTCATTTGCGATGTTGATATCTGATGAACGAACTTCTGCCCTGCCCGACTCAAACAGGACATTGTCACGGATTGTCAGCAGCAGTCCTTCATCCGTCAGCTTTGTATTCAGCTTGTCTGTCAGCTTTTTCTCAGCTATATAAGCGTTGACCTTCTCTTGGAGGGCCATAAGCTCCCTCTGGTCTTTGGCGGCATCAGCCTTGTCTTCATCATTCTTTTCGACGTCTTCCTTGCGTTCATCAGGCGATTCCATCTGGCCTTCGGGCATCGGGCTCTGGAATTCAAATACCCCTGTCCCTCCGGAGAAAACATCATTGAACGCTTTCGACATCTGCTGGAACTTGACGGCATCGACCGAACTCATGGCGAACAGGACGATGAACAATGCAAGCAGGAGCGTAAGCAGGTCCGCATACGGGATCAGCCAGGACTCATCCATGTGTTCCTCATGATGCTTCTTTTTCCTTTTCTTACTCATCCTGAGTCACGACGCTTTCTTCAAGTATCAGCTTCCGTTCACCAGCTGGCAGGTAGGAAGCAAGCTTCTGCTCGATTACTCGCGGCGCTTCCCCTTCAAGGATTGAAAGAATGCCTTCAATCATCATGTATTTCACTTGTGCTTCCTGCTTTGATTTGCGCTTCAATTTATTGGCGAATGGGTGCCATAACACATACCCAGTGAAAATCCCCAACAACGTCGCAACGAACGCAGCACTGATTGCCCTGCCAAGCTCATCGGTATTATCCATATGGCTCAGTGCAGCAATCAGACCAACTACTGCTCCAAGAACCCCGAGAGTCGGCGCATAAGTACCTGCCTGGGTGAAAATGGCCGCACCTGACAAATGGCGTTCTTCCATCGCTTCAACCTCTTCCGTTAACACGTCCCTGATGTAATCGGCACTCTGTCCATCCACAGCAAGCGATAAGCCATTTTTCAAAAATTCATCTTCAATCTCACTTGTTTTTGCTTCGAGCGCAAGCAGGCCTTCCTTTCTGGCAAGCTGGGCCCATTCAGAAAACAGGCGGATCAATGACGGTAAATCAGTACTTTCCTGTTCCTTGAAGAGGATTTTAAACAGCTTGGGCACTTTCTTCAGTTCTTTCGCCGGAAAAGCGATTGACACCGCCGCAACAGTACCCACAATTATGATTAAGAACGCCGCCGGATTCACGAGCGCATTGACGCTTACACCCTTCAATACCATCCCGACTCCGACTGCAATGATCGCTAATATGACACCAATGATCGACGACTTATCCATGTACGACTCCCCTGTCTGCTTTACTTCTATTTCTGTCTCTAGCTCTAAACTGTCATAGTATCTCTTTTTATTTCGACACATTTTTATAAATCTTAAGTGATTTAGCGATCAAAAATAATTTTTAGCCAAGCGTTTAAAATTGAAGATTTCTATGCCGATATAACATAAGCAAAGACAATTGATTAGTTGAGGAGGATTTTACGTGGAGGCTATTGAAAATCTCCGCAGGCAGGATACAAGAAAAAAGAACGTTTTGATGCTAAGTACCTATTCGGTATCCTTGATTGCGACTTCTGCCTATACACTGATTGAAAAAGAACCATTCATTAAAACGATGGTTTATGTAAGTGAATTATCATTTTTCATCCTGTTTTTCCTGATTTTGCAGCTATGGCTTAAGAAAGAGGCTCTCTTCCCTTATGCCGCATTTGCGGCTATTTTCACCCACCATTTCATCTATATCGGAATGTTTGGCGGCAATGGGGCATTCTTGCTGGTACTGATATTCCTTGCTGTCTTCTCAGCCATCCATTTCAACCTGAAAATCTTCATTACCGGTTACAGCCTCGGCTTGGTTGCGGTCATCATGAACAATTTGCTGGCCAAAGAAAACCAGGACTTTTTAAGCAGCACCTTCGCCGCCATCGTGCTCTGCTATGTGTTGATGGGTGCAGTATTGTTTGTGCTGATCCGCCTGAACAGGAATTCCTTTCATTCCCTGGAATCCTTCCTGGCTGAATCCGAAAATGAAAAAGTACGGAAAGAGCAGCACAGTGCCTTGCTGCATAGCGAACTGCTCGTCGTGACAGAGAGTCTTGGTAAAATAAATGAACAAATCCAGACCCATCTGTCTTCCCAAACAGAAATGAAAATCGCCGTCAATGAAATTTCTGCCGGAAGCCAGGTTCAGACTGAACAAATCAATCAGATTTCTGAGAATGCAGAGCTGACAAAGCAAAGAATGGATGAAATGTCGGAAATGTCTGTTCTGCTCTCAGATAATACTCTACAGGCTGCCAAAGCGACAGAAAGCGGTTCTGGAAAAATAAGCGAGCTTCAGGGTGATATGAAAGAGCTTGCTGCTTCAATTTCCGAATTGAGCCAGACATTCTCGATGCTGACAAAGAAAATCGAAGAAACGAATGGCTTCATCGTCAACATCCGCAACATCACTGAGCAAACAAATTTGCTTGCCCTGAATGCTTCGATTGAAGCGGCGCGTGCTGGTGAGGCTGGCAAAGGCTTCTCCGTCGTGGCCAATGAAATTCGCAAGCTCGCGGAAATGACGAAGGAAACCGCCATCCAGATTACCGAAAACCTTTCTTCTGTAAATGAAACAAACTCAGCTGCACTGGAAAAAATGAATGACAGCAGTGAAAAACTGGCGGATAGCCGCACCGCTGTAGAGGAGGTTTCTGGTTTCTTTGCAGATGTCAGTTGTACCTTGCAAGTGCTGACAAATCAATTCAGCCAATTCGAATTGATGGTTGGCGATGTCCAGAATCAGACAGGCGATGTCGAAGCTTCAACACGTGAGCTGGCTGCAATCATCGAGCAGGCAACTGCCGGCCTTGAAGAGATGAACGCCACGATCGAAACATTGAACGATGATAACCAGACAATTGCCGTTTACGTCAGCCAGACAGCCGCTGCAGCTGAAAAAATCGAGAAGCTTGGTGCGTAAGATACCTTACGGGCATCTTATCCTGCTGAAAAATTATCTCTAATAATAAGATGGCCAGGTTGGATTTCTCCACCTGGCCATTTCTTTATAATAGTTTCTTTTCAATTTTCCGTTCATAATTTTTAAAAATAGAGGAATTTGTCCTGGCACCCCTGCTGGACATGATTTTATTGTACTTAAGCAACTTGGCGCTGAGTTCCTGGTTCAGCCTGTTTTTCTCTTCGGGATTTTCACAAGTTCGGATCAAGTCCTCGATTGACATCACTTCCTGCCTGAGCCTCTGTTCTTCTAGTGAAAAACCAGCGTTTTTCAGCATCTTGTACGCCATTCTAAGGTGTTCCGGCACAGCTGACAAATCTTCCAGAATCAGCGGTTTTCCGTAGCTTGGCAGATTTTCAAACTCTCCATCTTTATAAGCACGCTTGATACGATCCTCAGAAACCACCATTGAAAAATCCATCCGAACCACTCCAGTCCATTAAATTCATCATAACTACCATTAGTATATAACTTTCATCCATTTTTTTCTAATTTAAATATTCGGAAATAATATTTTATCGCGTTAAAGGTTTAAAGATACAGCAAGCAGGCTATTAAATAGTAAAAAATTACACATCAAGGGGTGTCATTGAATGAATGTTGGGGGAATTGGATTCACTCTGGTTTCGGCTGCCTTTTTCATGGGTCTGGTAGCCTGGTATTCTTATATAAAAACGAAAGGGGAGGTCAGTGATTCCGCAGGTTACTTCCTCGCTGGGCGCGGCCTGACAGGCGGTTTCATTGCCGGTTCCCTGCTGCTTACCAACCTGTCAGCTGAACAACTGGTCGGCTTGAATGGCCAGGCTTACCGCACCAATATGTCAAACATGGCCTGGGAAGTTACAGCTGCCTTCGCGATCATTATCATGGCCACCTACCTTCTGCCGAAATACCTCAGGGGCAACTTCACTACCCTTCCCGAGTTTTTGAGCAAGCGGTTTGATGAAGGCGTAAGACAATACACTGTCCTCCTGTTCATGCTCGGATACATACTCGTGACTGCACCTTCCATGCTTTATTCTGGTGCCATGGCTGTGCTGCAGCTTTTCAACGTTCCTGAACTATTTGGCATTTCTTATGAAGCATCGGTTTGGATTGTCATCTGGATCATTGGCATCATCGGTGCCATCTATGCAATTTTCGGCGGACTCAAAGCAGTCGCAATTTCGGATACTTTAAATGGTATCGGCTTAATCATCATCGGGCTGCTTGTTCCGATCCTTGGTCTGATCGCATTGGGAGACGGCAGTATCGGCGATGGCATTAAGCAAATCGCCACGACCGACACTGAAAAAATGAACTCCATCGGGACAAAGCAGGATTCCGTGCCTTTTGGGACCATTTTTACCGGTATGGTTTTTGCCAATCTATTCTACTGGGCTTCAAACCAGTATGTCATCCAGAGAACCCTTGGCACAAAGAACCTTGCTGAGGGACAGAAAGGTGTATTAATCTCCGGGTTTTATAAGCTGCTTGTGCCACTTACAATGATGATTCCCGGTGTTATCGCTTTCCATATGTATGGAGGCGGCTTGAAATCGGTGGATCTCGCCTATCCGGCATTGATTTCCGATGTCCTTCCGAAATGGATGTCCGGCTTTTTCCTGGCCGTCCTCCTCGGAGCAGTCCTGAGCTCGTTCAACTCGTTACTGAACAGTGCTGCAACAATGTTCGCGCTCGATATCTATAAAGCGCGCTTTAATCGAGAAGCTGATGATGCAAAATTGATTTCCGTAAGCAAAATTTCCGGCACGCTTCTGGCAGTCATTTCATTATGTATTGCACCATTGTTGATGAACGCGCCTGAGGGCTTATGGGACCTGATCAGGAGATTCACAGGCTTTTTCAATATCCCGATCATCGCCATCCTGCTTGTCGGCATATTCTCAAAACGAATACCAGCACTGGCAGCAAAAGTTGTGATCATCTTCCATGTCATCACATACTATATGCTTGTCTGGGGAACCCAGCATCTGTTCGATTATGCAGTGCCAATCCACTTCATTCATATATACGCAATCCTGTTCGTGACTGAAGTCGCCATCATGGTCGGGATTGGAATCTGGAGGCCAAGAGTGACACCATATACCTTCCGATCAGAAGCAGCTGTTGACATGGTTCCGTGGAAATACACATTGCCAGTATCCATAATCTTGCTTGCATTCGTTGCCATCACCTATGTTGTGTTTTCTCCGGTCGGATTAGCCTACGACGGCGGTTATGTATCGACAGCATTTTGGCCAGTCATCGCAGGTATCGTCATAGTCACAGCGATTCTATCCTATGCTGCCATAAAAAAATGGAACAGATCCTACTCCAGATACCTGAAAAAAGAAAATACGGTTATTGAAAGAAATATCAGCACCAATGCAAATTTAAAAAGTACGGTTACGGACTTAACATAGAAATGTGACCTATTAGAGTGAATCTAATAGGTCTTATTTTTGCTGTATTGAACGCTCTGTTCATGTATATTTCATTGGATATTTTGAGGTGAGTCTTTCTCTGAAATATTCAGGAAACCCCTTTTATTAGACATTTTGGAACGGAGCTTTGTTTGAAATGCCTAAGAAACTGCTTTTATTAGACATTTCGGAACGGAACTTGGTCTGAAATGTCCAGGAAACTGCTTTTCTTAGTCATTTTGGAACGGAACTTTGTTTGAACTGTCCAGGAAACTCTTTAACCCGAATGCCCAAAGAATCCCTGCTTAAATCACTCCTTCAAAAAGAAGGCGTCTGGCAACCCAGACGCCTTTTCTTATTGGTATCCTTTCGCATTCTCTTTTAAGATTTTGTCTTTGAACAATGTGTAGCTCCATGATTGGTAGGCAAGGATGATTGGCACGAAGATGATTGCGACAATGAACATGATCGTCAGGTTGAGTTTGCTTCCGGCTGCGTCGAATAGACTGACACTGTAGGTGCTGTTTATTCTTGATGGCAGCATGTTCGGGAACATCCCGATGAATCCGAACGCCATTTTTGCGAATATGGTTAGGCAGACTGAAGTGAACGCATAGCCGATTTTCTTTTTAAAGATAAAGTAAGCTGATGAAAGCATCGCGGCCAAAGCGAGAATTGGTACAATCCAGAGAACTGGATGCTCTGAGTAGTTATCCAGCAATGGAGTCCGGTTCACTGTTGCCAGGAAGAATAGTGACAGCATTGCTGGTGCCACTCCGGCCAACACACGCGAAATCCTATAAGCCAGCACTGCGGTTTGTCCTGATGTTTTTAACTGGATCCATAATGACCCGGATAAAAGGAACAGCGAAACAAACAGGAATCCTCCCAAAATCCCATATCCATTGAGAAGGCTGAACAAATTCCCTTCGTAGCCATTTGCCCCGATCATCAGGCCGCGATACAAATTGGCGAAAGTGACTCCAAACAAGAAGGCGATCAGGAAGCTTCCGGCAAAAAAGCTCCATTTGCAGGCTGCCTGCCAGATTGGGTTGTCATCCTTATGCATGAATTCGAGCCCGACGGCCCTTATGAACAGGGCAATCAAGACGAGAAATAACGGTGTGTATAAAAAGCTGAACATGTCGGCATAGACGGATGGGAATGCGGCGAAGGTCGCACCTCCGGCTGTAATCAGCCAGACCTCGTTCCCGCCCCAGAACGGTCCGACTGCTTCCTGTAGCTGGTTTCTTTCCTGGCGGTTTTTCGCTGTGAAGGGCAATAGCATCCCTGTTCCGAGCGTGTATCCATCAAGGATGAAATAAACGGTCCAGATCAAGCCCCAAAGACCAAACCAAATAATCGCGAGTGTATCATGAGACATGCTTCACGCCTCCTTCAAGACCATATTGGGCCTCTGATTCCGGCCCTTTTTTCGCATACTTTATGATCAAATAGACATCTGCAATCAGGAGAACCGTGTAAAAAATGACGAGCGCTGCCAGTGAGAAGACCACTTGTGATACAGCAATCGGAGACACACCCTCTGTTGTCTTCATCAATCCATAAACCACCCACGGCTGCCGTCCCGCCTCTGCCACCATCCACCCAGCGTTAATTGCAAGGTATGGAAGGAGCACGGAGTAAAGGACGAGTTTCAAATATCGAGGGGAGCTCTCGAGCTTATTTTTCCGGTGCAAATACAATCCATACCATGATACAGCCAGGAAAAAGACGCCGAGCGCGACCATCACCCTGAAGGCGTAAAATACCAATTCAACATTCGGCCGTTCATCCTTCGCTATATCATTCAGGCCCGTTACCTCGCCATCGAAGGAATTCGTGTAAAAAAAGCTGCCAAGTTTAGGAATGCTGATTGCTTCAAACGCATTCCGCTCATTTTCCTGGTCAGGAATCTGTATAAGATGGAAAGGCATGTCCTTCTGGGTTTCCCAGACTGCTTCCATCGCCGCTCCTTTAGCCGGCTGCATCTTTGCCGCGAATACCCCGGATTGGTGGCCGATGAATGGAGTCAGCGTGGCAGAGAACAGTGCCATTGCCAGCCCGTATTTGAAAGACTTTTTATAGAACCCTGTTTCATTTTTCCTCAGTAAATGATAGGCACTGATGGCCATCATGAAAAACGCGCCAACGATATAGGCACTGACGACTGTATGTACGAACATATACCATGCATAAGGATTGGTAACGAGCTCCGTAAAGCTGTTCAGCTCTACACGGCCATTTTTCAGGACATAGCCTACAGGATTTTGCATGAACCCATTGGCAGTTATGATCCATAGTGCAGAGATATTCGTGCCGAGCGCAACCATCCAGATTGAGATAGCCCGCATTTTTGGCGAAAACTTGTCCTTGCCGAACAGCCAGATGCCCATGAAGGTCGATTCAAGAAAAAAAGCGGCCAGTGCTTCAATCGCGAGCGGCGAACCGAAAATGTCCCCCATATACTTCGAATACTCGGACCAGTTCGTCCCAAATTGGAACTCCATTGTAATGCCGGTGATGACTCCAAGAACAAAGTTGATCGCAAACAGCTTTCCCCAGTAATCCGCCATCCGTTTATACGTCTGGTCAAGGGTGCGAGCATACTTGGTCTCCATGATGGCTACAAGAATGACCAGTCCAAGCGTCAGCGGTACAAACAAGAAATGATAAAACACGGTGACAGCAAACTGAATCCGGCTTAATATCAGGACCTCATCCATTTTGATTCCTCCAAAATTCATTAGTTTGTGAAAAGATTAACATAGTCGTAATTCTATTTTAAAAAAACTTTGTGAGTGATATCGAAGATTTTTGTAGATATTTTGTGACATCTTTCCTATATTTTGTGATGCGCGTCACAGACATAAAAAAAAGGCCCTGTATTAAGGACCTGCACTCATTAAATATTTCCGATATTCGAGGGATTTGTACTGACTCCAGGCTGCCCGGGCACCCAGTTCGCCGGTACGCCTTTCCCTGTTTGCTTCGCATATTCCAGTGCCTGGAGAATTCTCAGATGTTCCGGGAGATTCCTCCCCACGTTTCTTGGATAAGTCAACTTGGCTCTGATAATGCCTTCGGGATCGATAAAAACTGAAGTCCTGAAGCAGGCTCCTGTCGTTTCATCCAGCACCCTGTAGGCACGGCTGATGACCTGTGTCCTGTCACTGACCATCGGGAACGTCACATTTTTCAGTGATGGTGAAGTTTCTTTAAAGACGCGATGGCTGTAAACACTGTCCGTGCTGATGGACATCAGTTCTGCACCAATCGACTTTATATATGGATAAATAGCGGCGACCGCCGCCAGCTCTGTCGGTCAGACAAAAGTGAAATCGCTCGGATAGAAAAATAAAATGACCCAATTCCCACGATAATCCTCCAGATTGATTTTCTTGATATCACCATTGATCAAGGCATCTGCCGTAAATAATGGTGCCTGGTCGTCACGGTTTGCACAAAAAACAGTCGGGCATTCCACTAAATCTTTGGCATACACTTTTTCATCCATTCCAGCGCCCTCCTTTCATAAAATTTGTATCTATACAATCATATGCCGTTCATTTTTTATAAGGCTCTTTTCTCAAACTTTATTGCTATTGACTACATAATGGGATTGAATGAGCTAGTTTTCTACACAAAATTAAAGTTTGTTATGAGAAAAGAGCTTGCACACTTAAAAACGAACTGCAAAATGGCTTTATAGCACGTTAAAATCGGCTTTAGGATTTTAACATAAATCTTTACGAAAACAGCCTCTATATTTCAGGTTCCCTCAGGAAAAACTACATGAGACAAGAAAGGAGGGTTCACGAATGGGCAGAGGAAAAGAATTCAACCATAAGAAAAAAGGCCATCCAGGAGACTTGCCTGCAGATGCACTGAAAGCAAAACGTCCTGAAACCGAAGCACAGGAAGACGAGGAATTCCTGGTTGTCCAGGAAGCTTTCAAAAATCGGATTGAGGAAGATGAAGTATAAGTTATTCCTGAACCTGGCCAATAGCCGGGTTCTTTTTGTGAAACTTTTTCCACCGAACATCGTATAGTTATCCATACACAATCTTTTCACAGTCAGCACATAAAATTCGGGGAGGAATAAACATGATCGTAAGCACTACATCGACACTGCAAGGCAAGGAAGTTGAACAATACATGGGGGTTGTTTCTGGAGAAGCGATAATGGGCGCGAATGTCGTGCGCGACTTTTTGGCAAGTGTCACCGATGTGATTGGCGGCAGGAGTTCTGCATATGAGAACAAACTGGCTGAAGGCCGTGAAATCGCGCTTCGCGAAATGGAGGACAAAGCACGCCGCCTGGGAGCAAATGCCGTTATCGGTGTAGACCTTGATTTTGAGACCTTGCGTGAAGGCATGATGATGTGCATCGCAACAGGGACAGCCGTCAGGATTAAGGAATAAGGTTGTTGGGCTTCGTTTTCAAGAACCATTGTTTAAAATAAGGTATAAGGTTTATGTGCATCACTTCAGATAAAGGACCAGGCACACTGCCTGGTCCTTTTTATGATTCTTTTTTAAAATTAGCGATTACCAGTCCGTTTCCGACTACTGAGTCATGTTGGTGCACAAAGCCAAGTTTTTCATAAAGCTTGATGGCAGGCGTATTGGCGGCCCCGGTGGAGACAAGGATTTCTTGGCAGTCCTGGCGCTCAATCTCGGCCAGCAGCTTCCCGGCAATTCCCCTGCGGAAAGAGTCTGGGTGGACCATCATCCGATGAATATCCAGTACCTTCCCTTCCTTCTTAAAGGAAACCGCCCCTGCCAGCACACCTTCAATATAATAACCCATAAATGTTTCACCGCAATTCTGCAGTTGTTCGAATGTTTCTTTTAACGGAGGGATCTCGTCCGTGCCAATCAGATCCGCTTCAATCCTGTACGACTTTTTCTGAAGATCAAGAACTTCAGCAGCTGCCATGACGTCATTTAGTTCTATTTCCCTAATGATTGGCAGGATTCCATAGTCCTTGATTTTGTTTATTATCAATTCCGGCCTCCCCTGGAGTGAAGGCAGATTGTCCAATGCAAAAAAGCGCAGCTCCTTGCTTTCGCCATCGAGCATCTGCAGCTCTCCGCCCCAATCAGTACAGGCATACAAGGCAATCGCATTATAAATTTCATCGCCATTCGGATATTGAAAGTAATATTCCTTACCAGCGATAACATCCAAAAACTTCAATGTATTCAGGCGCAATCCCGTTTCCTCATATAGTTCTCTGCGGGCTGTCACTTCAAAACTCTCGCCAGGTTCCATCGCACCCCCTGGAATCCCCCACCTGCCAGTATCAGCGCGAAGCTGCAGTAATACTTCAAACTCCCTATTAAAAACAAGTACCGCAGAACCAGCCAGGATGAATGGACGGCTGCCGATCAAGGTACGGATTTCTTTAATATAATCGCTCATGGTTCCCTCCATTACAAAAAATCGCTTTTTTCTATTATACTAAGAAAAGCGGATGCGCCTCGCTCAGCCCCGACAAGCGCTGGAGGACCGACCGATGAAGTCGTTCTTTGACTTCATTGGGCGGACCGAAGCGACTCGAGGGGCTAGGCGCTGTAGCTAGACAATTCTCAAAGTTGAAATCATATAAAATGATATTATAAGTAAAGCATAAGCAAAACTGTTTTGTTTTGAAAGGAGCAATCATGAAATCATTAGTCCTTGCAGAAAAACCAAGTGTTGCCCGCGAACTGGCGCGTGTGCTTGGCTGCAATAAAACGCATAAAAGTTATTTTGAAGGAAATCAATACATCGTCACCTGGGCACTTGGCCACTTGATCGAATTGAAGATGCCGGAGAACTATGATCCGAAGTATAAAGTCTGGAAGCTTGAAGAACTCCCAATCATCCCTGAAAAAATGGGGCTGAAGGTCATCAAGCAGACGAGCCACCAATTCAAGGCGATTGAACATCTTGCTGAGCGCAAGGATGTAGGTGAATTCATCATCGCGACCGATGCCGGGCGTGAAGGTGAGCTTGTCGCAAGATGGATCCTTCAGCGCATCAACTGGCGCAAGCCGATCAAGCGTTTGTGGATCTCGTCCCAGACAGACCGCGCCATAAAGGAAGGTTTTAAAAATCTGAAGCCTGGCAAGCAGTATGAAGATCTGTACGAGTCGGCTGTCTGCCGTGCCGAGGCTGACTGGCTAATCGGCTTGAATGTCTCCAGGGCTTTAACAACCAAATATAAGGATCCATTATCTGCAGGGCGGGTCCAGACTCCAACACTCGCAATGGTCCTTGAACGCGAGGATGAAATCAATAAATTCGTTCCGAAGGATTACTGGACCATCCAGGCAAAGGTTGGATCTCTAAATGCTGAGTGGGACCATAAAGGCGAAAAGCGTATTTTTTCACAGGAAAAAGCAGACCAAATTCAAAAGAAGCTATCCAATAAGAAAGCAGCGTTGAAGTCACTCGATCGCAAACAGAAATCCGAACCGCAGCCGCTGCCATATGACCTGACAGAATTGCAGCGTGACGCCAATAAACGCTTCGGCTTCTCGGCAAAGAAAACATCCAATGTGCTTCAGGGTTTGTATGAGCAGCACAAGCTCGTCACCTATCCGCGGACAGACTCGCGCTATTTGACGACCGATATGGAAGCCACGATGCTCGACCGCCTTCAGGGAATCATGTCAGGTTATCGGGATGAAGCGAAACCGGCAGTCGCTCAAAAAGGCAAAGTCGAGGCACGCCGGGTCTTCAATAATGAAAAAGTTACCGACCACCATGCCATCATCCCGACAGAGGAACGGCTTCATCTGGCAGATTTGTCACCTGATGAGCGGAAGCTGTACGACTTGATTGTCCGCCGGTTCCTGGCTTTATTTTATCCAGCTTACCAATACGAGGTTGTCCATGCCAGCTTCGAGGTCGAGGGAGAAACATTATCTGCCCGCGAAACGAACATCCTTGAGATCGGCTTTAAAAAGGTACTTGGAAAAGATGAGGATGACGCCGCTACTCAATCCCTTGGCCATCTGGAAAAAGGTAAAAGCTACAATGTCGGCCAGGTGACTGTGAACAAAAAGAAGACTGAGCCGCCTTTGCGTTTGTCTGAATCAGATATTCTTTCAAAGATGGAGAAATTCGGCCTCGGTACGCCGGCAACAAGGGCAGAAATCATCGAACGCCTGATTTCATCAGAGGTAGTCGAGCGCCAGAACGGCCGCCTCTTCTCAACGCGGAAAGGGAAACAGCTTCTTGATCTTGTCAACGAGGAACTGACCTCCCCTGAACTCACCGCGAAATGGGAGAAAGAACTGGAGGAGATTGCCCGCGGCAAAGGCGATCCAAAGGCATTCAAAAAACGGATACGTGAACAAACCTCCCTCCTTGTTTCCGAGATCAAGAAAAGCGACAAAACCTATCGTGCCCATAACCTGACTGGCTCAAAATGCCCTGAATGCGGAGAATTCATGAAGGAACGCAAGACAAAAGAAGGACGCATCCTTGTCTGCTCAAGCCCTGAATGCAACTTCCGCAAGCATAAGGACCCTAAGCTGTCCCAGCGCCGCTGCCCGCAATGCCACAAGCGGATGGAAATCCATAACGGCAAGGCAGGCGCCTACTTCCAATGCCGACGCTGCAATGTCGTCGAAAAAGCTGAGGATAAGAAAAAAGGCGTAACGAAGCGCGAGGAACGCAAGCTGAAGGAAAAATACGCTCCATCCCAGGAAAACTTCGGCACAAGCCTTGGAGATCTGCTGAAAGCAGCACTTGAGGATAAGGAATAGTCTTTAGAGCAGCACCCCAGATTATCATCTGACGGTGCTGTTTTTATAGAAGTGAAGGGTGTGACTTGTAAAAAATTCCTTCGAAGTAGTATGATATTCGTTGGTTGTCATTAAAATCGAAAAGTGCAAGCTCCTCGAGGGCCAGGCGCTAGGAAAAGCTTATATTTAAAAGGAAACTAAGGAGCACCATCATGAGAATAAGAGATTGGGACCGGAACCTGAAGATTCGCCTGTTTGGCGAAGCGTTGATGAATATAACATTTTGGATGTTTTTTCCGTTTTTAACGATTTATTTTGCCGAAAGCTTTGGGAAGGACAAGGCTGGATTCCTGCTGATTTTTTCCCAGGTGTTCTCAGTGTTCGCCAATTTGCTTGGGGGCTATACGGCAGACAGATTCGGCCGCAAGAGGATGATGGTGATATCAGCATTCGGACAGGGCATCGCGTTCCTTATTTTTGCCTACGCGGTCTCACCATGGTACACCTCACCCATGCTTGGGTTTATCTGTTTCGCGCTTGTCGGCGTATTCGGTTCCATCTACTGGCCGGCGAGCCAGGCGATGGTCGCCGACGTCGTCCCTGAAAAAGACCGCAGCAGTGTGTTCGCGATTTTTTATACACAAATCAATATCGCCGTTGTTGTCGGCCCGATATTGGGGGCGATTTTTTACGTGAAATACCGATTTGAGTTGATGATTGCCGTTGCGATTATCTCGATCCTGCTTTCCCTTGTCCTGGCAAAATGGACGCGTGAAACGGTGCCTTCTTCCGCTAAGCAGGCACGTGCGGAAAATGGGAAATGGTATGATTTCCTTAAAGAACAAATTGCTGACTACAAGGTCATTATTCAGGACAAAGTTTTCCTCATGTTCATCATCGCTGGGATTTTAGCAGCACAGACTTTCATGCAGCTCGATTTGTTATTCCCTGTTTATACAAAGGAAATGGTGAATAATCAAACCGTTTTAGAACTGGGCAGCAAGGTGTTCACCGTAAATGGCGAGCAGGCCTTTGGCTTGATTCTCTCCGAGAACGGATTGCTTGTCGCTCTCTTCACCGTCGCTGTGACAAAGTGGGTAACGCGCTTCCCTGAACGGAATGTATTTGTGTTATCGTCGTTTGTTTATGCCGTCTCCATCCTGATGTTCGGCGCGACACACTGGATCTGGGGGTTGATTTTAGCAATGGCGGTCTTCACACTGGCAGAGCTGATGACGGCCGGTTTGCAGCAAACCTTCATTTCAAATCTGGCACCCGAGAAAATGCGAGGCCAATATTTCGCAGCGGCTTCGTTGCGCTATACCATCGGCCGGACGATTGCACCAATCAGCATCCCGCTCACCGTATGGATCGGTTATGGCTGGACCTTCACCATCCTGAGCATCCTCGCTGTTTTAAGCGCGGTGCTGTTCTGGGTGATGTTCCGGATGTATGAGAACAGGAAGTCAGCAGATGTTTAGGAAGAATAATGTGCTAAAAAACCCATGCAGGGAACCTGGCCTGCATGGGTTGTTTTCATAGTCGGATATTAAAAAGCATCTTAGGCGAGCTCTCCCATTGTCTGCAAAAGTCGAATGTCTTAAGTTTCTTTTTTCCTATGAAATCGTTACAATATAAAAGAAGATTCAGAAAAGGGGCGAAATAAATGAGTGATTTCCAAACGAACTTAGAAAAATATGCGGACCTTGCTGTCAAGGTTGGCGTGAACATCCAGAAAGACCAGACGCTTGTCATCAATACGACGATTGACTCTGCTGATTTTGTCCGTCTTGTTGTGAAAAAGGCATATGATGCAGGTGCTAAAAACGTTGTCGTCAACTGGAATGATGATGTTGTGAACAGGACGAAATACGATCTTGCACCTGATGAAGCATTCAACGAATATCCTGAATGGCGCGCACGTGAAATGGAAGACCTGGCTGAAAATGGTGCAGCATTCATGTCGATCGTGTCTTCAAGTCCTGACCTGTTGAAAGGTGTTAAGTCCGAACGCATCGCAAACTTCCAGAAAGCTGCTGGAACAGCACTTTCAAAATACCGCAAATACATACAATCTGATAAAGTCAGCTGGACAGTTGTTGCTGCTCCTTCTGAAGGATGGGCAAAAATGGTGTTCCCTGAGGATTCTCCTGAAACTGCAGTCCAAAAGCTTTGGGACGCGATTTTCAAGGCAGTCCGCGTTGATACTCCGGATCCGGTGGCTGCATGGAAACAGCACGACTCTTCCCTTCATGAAAAAGTTGACTACCTGAACAGCAAGCGTTACAAGAAACTTCACTACAAAGCACCGGGCACAGACCTGACAGTTGAGCTTCCAGAAAAGCATATCTGGGTCGGCGCTGGCAGTGTGAACGAGCAAGGTCACGAATTCATGGCCAACATGCCGACTGAAGAAGTCTTCTCTGTTCCGTCAAAAACAGGCGTAAACGGTTATGTTTCCAGCACAAAGCCGCTTAGCTACGGCGGAAACATCATCGACAACTTCAAGCTTACTTTTGAAAATGGAAAAATCGTCGGCGTCGAAGCAGAGGAAGGCGAAGAAATCCTCAAGCAGCTAGTTGCGACCGACGAAGGTTCACACTATCTTGGTGAAGTTGCCCTTGTACCATTCAACTCGCCAATCTCTCAATCAAATGTACTGTTCTTCAACACATTATTTGACGAGAACGCATCCAACCACTTCGCAATAGGAAGCGCTTATGCTTTCTGTGTAGAAGGCGGCAAGACGATGTCTTCCGAAGAACTGGCTGAAAACGGCCTGAACGAAAGCATCACCCACGTCGACTTCATGATCGGTTCTGATAAAATGGATATCGACGGCATCACAGCCGATGGTACAGCTGAACCAGTATTCCGCAATGGTGACTGGGCACTGTAAGATTGTGATTAATATTCAAGGTAACAGCCGGACATTTTGTTCGGCTGTTTTTTGTGAGGACTTTCTGGACTTCCGCTCTGCTTCGGAAAGCTTTCCTGCTCTTGCCCTCCAACCTGTCCGAACTTGACTCTGTTTCGGACAGGTTTCCTTCTTTCCTCACCAAACCTGGCAAAATCATGGGCTTTTCTTGACAGCTTTAACCCTCTTCCCATCAAACCTGTCTAAATCACGCTCTTTTCTTGATAGCTTTAATCCTCTTCGCATCAAACCTATCAAAATTACATGCTTTTCTTGACAGCTTTTCCTCTACTCAGTCAAACCTGTCAAAATTACATGCTTTTCTTGACAGCTTTTCCTCTTTTCTCATCAAACCTGGCAAAATCATGGGCTTTTCTTGACAGCTTTAACCCTCTTCCCATCAAACCTGTCAAAATTACATGCTTTTCTTGACAGCTTTTCCTCTACTCAGTCAAACCTGTCAAAATTACATGCTTTTCTTGACAGCTTTTCCTCTTTTCTCATCAAACCTGGCAAAATCATGGGCTTTTCTTGACAGCTTTAACCCTCTTCCCATCAAACCTGTCTAAATCACGCTCTTTTCTTGACAGCTTTAATCCTCCTCTCATCAAACCTGTCAAAATTACATGCTTTTCTTGACACCTTTCCCCCTCTTCCCATCAAACCTGTCTAAATCACAGCCTTTTCTTGACACCTTTCCCCCTCCTCCCAACAAACCTGTCAAAATCACGAGCTTAATATAGTTTCACAAAAAAATCCTGCTAAAATTAAAACTTCCTTTTCCCTTATGCACCCTATATCACTGTGCTATAATGAAGTTATCAAGGAAACTTTACATATAATATTAGATATATTGTTAACCTAATTGTTTATCTGGGGGCGACGTCTTGATTCAATTACAGATTATTGTGTCAGGAGAGGTTCAGGGTGTTGGGTATCGGTACTATACACAAATGAAAGCTATTCAGTTTGGAATTACAGGCTGGGTAAGGAATCTTCGGGAAGGCGGCGTTGAGATTCTTGCTTCAGGTGCTAAAGTTGATCTCGAGAAGTTCATTGATGAGGTGCGAAGGGGCAATCCTTTTTCCACTGTTGACCACATAGAAGTGAACGAAATTGAAAATACCGAAACCTATAAATCTTTCGCAATAAAATATTAAAAGGCAGAGGAATGATCCTCTGCCTTTTCTGTTAGTCAAAATCGATGATTGATTCATCTGGTTCCTTTAGAATGGCTTCTCTCATCTTTTTCAGCTGTTCTTCCTCGCTCGGTTTCAATCCCAGCAGGTTAAGCAGGCCCAATGAATCGAGCAGGCCTTCCGTCAAGCTTTCAAGCTGATCTGTCAAGGTCTTGTCTGTTGGACAAAGTTCATCCAGCATCTTGTTTTCCGCCAGGGCCTTGTCGATCAATTCCAGGGCCAGTTCTTTGGTGATTTCGCCATTCGCAGCTTTAAGCTTTTCACAGGCAGATTTTGCGGTGGCGTCAACTGTCCCTTTCACTGGTTCTGTCACGGGATCAGTCACTTTTTTGACGGTGTCAGTCGTTTCTTTGACAACCTCTTTCACGGGCTCTGTTACTTTGCCCACCGTCTTATCCACAGGTGACACTACCTTGTCTACTGTATCTTTGACCGGTGTGGTTACCTTCTCAACAGTATCTTTCAGCGGATCGGTCGCCTCCTTGAGTGGGTCGGTCACCTTTCCAATTGTGTCATCCAGTGGGTCGGTCACCTTTTCAATCGTATCATCGAGAGGATCGGTCACTTTCCCAATCGCGTCATCGACTGGGTCGGTCACGTCGTCAAGAAGCTCATCGGCTGGATTTGTGATGGATCCGACCGCATCCTCACTTTCCTCCTCTCCCTCGCATGTAAGCGGAAGCTGGCCGCTGGTGATTTTTCCAATCTCCTTCTTCATCTGTTCAAATGGCATCGATCCAAGTTCCTGTAAAATTTGCAAGGTGCCTGGTTTCTGGACTCCGCCATTGCCGCTGACTGTCTGAAGCTGCAGCTGGTCGAGGCTGCTGTTGGCGGCTTTCATGGAATGGGCGACCATCGTCACTCCTTCGAGCGCAGCATTAGGTATGATTTTAGATGCGTGCAAGCATGCTCCCTGGAAAGAAATCGCACTGGCATCGACCTGCATCCCTTTAATATGGACAGGTCCGCTCGCTTTCATTGTGATGCTTACAGTTCCTCCTGGAGTCGCGAATTGTTTAGTCAGTCTCATGCCATAAATCTGTGCGGAATCGTAGGTGATCCGCAGCATCGGCTTTGCCTTCGAGCCGGACGTCTCGCCAGCCACGATCGTTGCCTTCATATTCTCTCCGACGACTCTGTCAGCCTGGATGATGAACCCGTCGCTGTCACTTCCAGCTGCATTCGCTTTTTCAATAAAAGGGAGAAAGGATAATGCAGCCAATTGAATGCACATTCCGATTAAAAACAACCGATGTTTGACAATCTTCATTTTTTCTCCCCTTTACCCCGTTTTGGCTGGCTGCTCTGTAACGTCCGAGCCTGGCGATTTTGATGACTCTTCTGCTGGTACGATTCGCCATGCAGTAAGCAATGCACCGCCAATAATGCCGAATATTGTTCCGAACAGAAAGCCTCCCAAAGCGCCAATGACTGATAGAATGGATAAAAAAATGACGATGATGCCTAATGCTTTAGAGGCACCTGGCAAAAAGAATGACATCAATCCCATCAGCGTGATCAATCCGCCAAACAGCAAGCCGATGACTGCGACCGACCCTGGCAGGAATGTGCTCATATAAAGGTTCAACGGCACCCATAGAATCATCAGCCCGCTTAGTACGGTCAATATCGATCCGAAAAAAGGCCTTGTATGCCTCCATTTTTTAAAAACCATATCTATCACCTCGATTATTTCTTATCGATTTTTTCCACGGTCAATTTCATACCCGCCATATTGATGGTCTCCTGGAATAAATAATGCGTTTTCAATTTTGCATTCTCAAGAGTGATCGTGCTTGAAGTCTGCTCGAATTGCTTTGTCCAGTCCGTACTGTTGTTTTCCTTAAGCGCGAGGTTCTGGAACTTGGCATTTGCTTCAATCAGCCCGGCATCATGCTGGAGACCGGAAATCTGTACTGGCTTTGAAGCCTGGATTTTTACGCGAATCCACTCCCCGCCTACCTGAAAATCCTTATATAACTTCAAATTGTCGATTGTCAGGGTATCGATGATATTGGTTCCTTGCGGTGCAGCGTCTGAGCTGCTCGTCTCGCCGAGTTTTGGGTAAAATTTATAGCCTTTTCCCTCAAGCTTATCGAATTCAACATAAAAATCCCCTACTCCGGCAATCGGTACAGCATACGCTACTCCGGATACCCCGAAGGACACCAGCAGGATTCCAAGCGCTAGCAATCCTGATGCGAGCGCACCCCAAAACACCTTTTTATTCGTCTTGCTTTCCATTACGACAGCTCCATTCAAGGAAGCCACCTCCGTTAAATATTTTTAAAATTCAAAATTAATTCTCCCCATACTATACCCCCGAAAAATGAGGCGAACAACTCCGAAAAAAATCGTTAACAACAAGTTAACCCCGTTAAATGTCGGGGTATAAGAAGATGACGGACAAAAATCTGAATTTTTAAACGAATGATATTTTACCAGAATCTGAGAGTGGGGTTGCCTGATGGAACATAAAATTGAGGATTTAGCCATAAGAGGGTTATTTCTCTTAAAAGAGTACGAGAAACCTTTTCTTAAAGAATGGTCCTTTTTAAAGAAGGATTTAAGGGCCTGGCAAAACGACCTTGTATCAGAGTTTGAGCGGATGATTGTTTATGGCTTCAACAATCTTTCGAAAACTACTTTTGTTTCTACAAATGATTTCATCCAGTTGCTGGTCCTGAAATGGCAAAAGCGGCATCACGAATTTGTCGATGATTTTGATGCTATCTTCCTGATCAGCGCAGTGGAAAATCTATTTCATAAAGCATTAAAAAGAAAGAATGCTGGATTCCTTGATCACCAGGCAATTCAGGTTTTTTTCACGAGGATCATCGATAAGGTCCTGCGCACACAGCGGCTGGAATACCAGGATGACAAATGGCTGAAGACCATCGTCGGGCTGCGGACTGTCCGAAGCAATTGGCTCGCGGTGATCCGTAATGAAAAAAACCGATACAAGGTTAATAAAGTCGTCTGCGCTGAAGCTCAGCCGGCAACCGAACAGCTTGTCACCATGTGTGAGAGCCTTCAAGCAGACCATCTGGCTGATTTGTCGACGGCCCTTAGCAGATTGCTGTCTCCAGGCCAGGAAGCACCTCAGATCATCACAATTCCCTGTTTGACTGAAACCTTGATGATTTGTATAAAGGACCCGGCTGAGACAATCACAGATGGGCAAAAAGAAACTCTGAGAAAAATGTACTTGAAGCAGATGAAACTCAATCATCTGGAAAGCGAGCTTGAGTGGAAGGATGCCACCCTCCTGTTCCAGCAGCGGCTGATTCATTCGCAAAGCGCCTCGGAAGCAGTCAAAATGATCACCCAGGGTCTGGTTGATTACCTTCCATTTTCGCGCTGCGCCCTTTTCATCTATTCACCAGGCGAGCACAGCGGTGTTGGCGTCCACGCACATAATGTCAATACGGGCTCGGTCCAGCATATTAAGGAGAGTATCGCCGAATTTCCGCTTTTGCGTAAATACTTAAAGCATTTCAGCCATTCAAAGCCGATTTTCATCGAAGACGCTGCCGAAATTTTGCCAGGAAAATATGTAAGAGAGTATAGTTTGAAGTCCCTTGTCGTCCTGCCGATTTACGTACCGGCTGAGAATAAACTGATTGGCCTCGCGCTTCTTGACCGCGGAGAAAATAAGTCATTCACCGTCAACAATCAGACTCTGACGGCTCTCATCAAGTTCGGACAATATGGCGGCGAATTATTGAACCAGTATTACGAGGATGCCGTCCAGCTCTTTGGCGTCCAGCATGCCGTCTTGACCATCCGTGAACGAGAAGTACTCAAGCTCATCGCAGAAGGCGCCTCCATCAATGAAGCAGCCGACGCACTTCACCTCAGCGCCTATACGGTACGTGACTATATTTCTGCCATTATCCATAAACTGGACGCCAAGAATCGGACCGATGCTGCGGTAAAAGCTTTGAAAATGAGACTGATTCAATAAAAATAGTTAGGTCTGCTCCCACTAGCGGAACAGGCCTATTGCTTTTTCCCTCCCCTTCTCGCAAAATATAATAGATATTAGTTTTAGGGGGTACATATTGAATGTGGAATGAATTCAAGAAATTCGCCTTCAAAGGCAATGTGCTTGACCTTGCAGTCGGGGTCATCATCGGGGCAGCTTTTGGAAAAATCGTTTCCTCACTTGTAGATGACATTATTATGCCGATTGTAGGTCTGCTTTCATTTGGAGAGGATTTCTCAACACTTACTTACAAAACGATAAAATACGGCGCGTTCGTCCAGTCCATTGTAGACTTTTTCCTCACGGCCTTTGCCATCTTCATTTTCATCAAAATCATCAGCCGCTACCGGAAAAAAGAAGAAGCTAAACCTGTAGCTCCTACACCAGATGTAAAAGAAGAGCTTCTAAAAGAAATCCGAGATCTTCTAAGGGAAAAAAATAGCATTTAAATTTTTTCTCTCTGGATGAAACCAGCGATGCCTGTCACCCGTATACATAATCAAATAATATTATGAGGTGACTTGTTCATGTACGCTTACTCTGATCATTCCATGATGCCATCGGTAATGAGAACTTTCGCTTTTTCCCTGGCAATCGCCTTCATTGGCACAATGGCAGGAGTGTTCGTTCCGCCAGCACTGTTCCTTCCGCTCGTTATCATTGAGCTTGCGATGCTGATTGGGGTGTTCTTTTTACGAAAAAGGAAGGCGATATCTTATGCATTCCTTTATGCGTTTACGTTCATCTCCGGAATGACGATGTATCCGGCCATTGCCCATTACATCGCGGTTTCTGGTGCCAATGTTGTGATCAACGCGCTCGGGGCTACAACAGTTGTTTTCGCTGGTCTTGCAATTTATGCGACAAAAACAAAGCGTGACCTCAGCTTTCTTGGCGGCATGCTGATGGCAGCCTTGCTTGCTTTGATTGCGGTTAGCATTTTTAACTGGATCTGGCCGCTTAGCTCAACGGGTATGATGGCTTATTCCTTCATCGGAATACTTGTCTTCAGTGGGTATGTTTTATTCGATTTCAATAGGATGAAACATTATGGAGTGAGTCCGGAAGAAGTGCCGCTGATGGCTTTGAACCTGTATCTGGATTTCATCAATCTTTTCCTATATATCCTTCGTTTCTTCGGGATCCTATCCAGTAATGACTAAATATGATTCAAAAGGCAGTCCACTGCGGCTGCCTTTTCGCTTGCACCAATATTTGGTTAAATTACCATGTTTTTATCAAGTTTTAAGAGTTTTCTGTGATTTCATCCGGGTATATATATAGTGCAAGGCCAATACAAAAACTAGAAGGGACTGGTTAAAGTGCAAAACTTTACGGCGACTTCGGAATATGTCATTGGCTTAGCACATGGAGGAAGATTTGCGTTGCTATCTCAAGGAACGCTGGTCTTAAATCGATGGACTTAACATCGATTGACACCATTGTTTTTGAATAGCTTGAGCAGGACACTCCTCTAAGTTAGTCCGCAGGATTGGAGCAATGCCAATACTAGTAAGGAAGGGACTGGTTAAGTTGAAAGACTTCACGGCGACTTCGGAATACGTCATTGGCTATGCAAGCGGAGGAAGATTCGCGCTGCTGTCTCAAGGCACGCTGGTCTTAAATCGATATATTTAATATCGATTCACCCCAGAGCGCAAAATTGAATAGCAACAGCTGAGATACTCCTCCCATCGTCCGGATGTCGGACTCAAAAAAGGTGCAGGCCAAGCGGCCAGCACCTTTTTTGATTAAACTCTTTTGGGTTGTATTACACACAGGGCAATTTCGTCACCTTGTTTCTAAGCTCTACTAAAGTTTTAAAAACCACTTCATCACATACCAAAAGAGCTTCTAAGTATTAAACCAATCGGCGTTTAAACACATGAAAAAGAGCGGTCACTATATGCTTCATTAACCTTCCAACCTTGAATGTGCTCCCAAATGTTTACTAGATTCCGGCAACAGGGTATTTAATAACTATCTTTAACGAGGAGGTTTTTACACATGGAAAAAGATCATATGATTCATAAAGATGGCGAAGTGGATACGAGCAAGGTAGAGGAGACTCTTGATCGCATGGATACGCAGCAGGCGGATGAGATCCTTGGTGATTTCAATGAGTTCAGGACCTATTTAAGCAAACGGATCAATCTTGGTAAAACAGCTGGTTTAAATGAGGAGCAGTTGGCAAAGACCGCCGAAAAGGTAGCCGGTTATCTCGCGGAGAACGTAGCACCTCGCAATAAAGAGGAGCAGCTTTTGCAGGAGCTTTGGAAGGTTGGCAATAAAGAACAGCAGCATGCCCTTGCCCATATGCTTGTGAAATTGGCTGAATAGAAAAAATCGCCCTCGGGCGATTTTTTATTTTATCCGTATTAATTCTTACCCAAAGAATCGGTTCTTCTTTTTCACCTTCAGAATATCACCCATCCAGCCTTTTACCTTCAAATAATAATATAGACCTGCTGTTGAGGCGATGATTAATACTCCTGCAAATAAATATCCTAACTTCCACTCCAGTTCCGGCATCACTTTGAAGTTCATTCCCCACACAGCACCCCATGCGGTCACTGGAGTGAATAGAATCGTCATGACTGTCAGGGTCTTCATGATTTCATTGCCGCGGTGGGTGGACACGACTTCTTCGAGATTGATCATCGTATCAATTGCCTGCTGGTATTCGCTTAGCAGCATCCTTATCCGTTCTACCCTCGTCTCTACCCGGTTGAATTCGGAGTTTTCATGGATTCCTTGTCCATACGCTTCCTCAGCGATGAATTTTATCTCCACGATCGGGACAACCAGATTTTTCCAAATGAGGAGTTCATGCCGATTTTCATAGATTCTTTCGAGGATTTTCAGATTGTTCTGTTCCTTCATTTCCCATAGTAGATTATGAAGACGTTCTTCATAGCCATCTATTTTTTGTAAATAGGTCGATAAAATTTCTCCGAGAAGAATAAAAAAGCCTTCTATCCCATTTTCTGCCTGATCCATCTGTTTCTGTACTCCGATTGGACTTGCATCAATAATGGAGAAATCAAAATTAACTGTTATGAAAAAGTCCTTACGGATGTAAAAATGGAAGATATTTTTTTCACCCTTATCCTCGATATCCTGTTGGTAAATCAGTGAGCCCCAAATGTATTCCTCTCCCCTTATTTCGGTGTTAAGGTTGAGCAGGTTGGCTTTCCGGTCTATAATATTTTCAAACCATTCACCACAGTTTGAATTTTGCGAGACCAGCTTCTTGACTTTCTCCTCGTCTCCCTCATCGAAATCAAACCATGTCCATTTTTCCTGATTAAATGTATATTTCATATGGTCTCAGACCTTTCATATGATTATCAACTATTAATCTTCCCCTTATTAGCCTGCTTGAAACGGATAGGCTAATACTTGGCAGGACTTCCATTTTAAAAATGTTTCTGAATTTTATCGACAGGGTAAATACGAATATAGACAAAAGAAAATTGAAACCATTACAGGAGGGAAAAACAATGCAAACCAAAACTAAAAATGCTGTCATGTTAGGTGTTGGAGCTGCAGCCTTGTGGATGGCGATGAAGCCGGAAAATAAAACAAAACTTACCGAGATGGCTACGCAAGTGAAAGAAAAAGTAATGCCATCGAAGACAGATGTCTTACCAGTCCAAAAAGCCGGCAACCCTGATCCTCTGGACGTTGAAGACAATAAAATGGTCAGCGAAGGTGCAATGTACGGAGTGAATTATTACAACGAGAATCTTCAGGAACAACGATAAAATTGTCCGGGGAATTACTTCCCCGGTCTATTTTTGTTTAAATCACACCTCGGCAATCAATACTAAATAGTGCGAGGGGGATGGAGGTAATGGGCATATTATTCATTTTCATATACCTGTTCATCGTTTTTACAGTGATTGAAATTAATGCATCCATTTTTGTGGCAACTGGTTTGGAACGAAAAGTAGCCAGATTCCAGGTCATCTCGATGTTAACCGGAACTGGATTTACAACAGGGGAATCCGAGCTGATTATTGACCATCCTGTCAGGAGACGACTTGGAGCATTTCTGATTTTGTTCGGAGCTTTCTCGCTGGCTGTCATTATCTCGGCCATCAGCAAACTTTTAGAGGATGAATTCTATACAATGGAAATCGGCTATGTTGCCGGAGGACTTTTGGTCCTTTTGTTAATATTGAGAGCGCCAATAGTGCAGCATTTGATGTCTGGGAAATTGAAAAGCGAGTTAAAAGAAAACTATGAGCTGGCTGATTTGCCGATTAGCGATGTCCTTGTAATGGATGAGGACGATGAGGTAAGGGAGATTGCCATTAAAGAAGATTCGAGCTTGGCTGATATGACATTCGATGATATTGTCGATATGGAAGATGACATCATCCTTTTATTCATTAAAAGAGGCGAAATCAATATCCGCAACAAAGCACATGAGACGAAATTGGAGCCTGGCGACAAACTGGTTTTATACGGCAATAACCCTAAAATCGAAGAAAAATTTAAAGATGCCTGACACTTTGCTTGTATGCTGCAAACACAGATCAGGCATCTTTTATTGTTCTTTCAGATTTATTCCACTGAGACCCTTGCGGTATTCTTCTCACGAAGTTGCGCGATCCCTTCCTTGCATACCCCATATTGCAGCCAGGAGCAATTTTTGCAAAGTTCATCAAGGTCATCGGGTTCAACTTTTTCAGCGGTCCAATCTACCAGCTCTGACTTTAAATAGCGCTCGCCGGGCACAAGTCCTAAATGGCGGATGACTTTTCCGTCCATCGATAAAACATGCTCATTGGAACCCTCGCTTGCCTCGCAAATCTCAAGCCCGCGGTGCGGACACGACATGCAGGCATCATCGAAAGCAGCAACCACTTTTATGTAGAAATCCTGACCGGGATCACGGATATCCTTCACGATCCCTTCCATTTTCTTAACAAACTCAACACTATAGCCCATCCCCCTGAAACCATGCACACAGAGGAGATGGTGCCCACGCAATATTTTTCCCACACCATCACTCCTGAAAATATCTTCTATCTATTAATTCTTCGAAAATGTCCAAATACCTTTTACAATCGGGAATCTCTGATCGTGTTCCTGGACAGCCAGGTGATGCCAATCTTTTTGCAAATGGTCATGTAATGCATCAGCAAGATGACCATACTGCCAGTATTCATGCCAATGATAACACCCTCCATCCCCCATTCTGGCCTTGATCCGACCAGATAGATGAGCGCAAAGGTAACGATGGTTGCATAGACGGAATGGATAAAAGCATCCTTTACCAGACCCAGCCCGATTAAATAGGCCTGCATCGGGATGGTAAAATAATGGAACAGGAAATATGGTGCCAGCAGCTGCAAAAAGACAGCCGCTTGTTTTGAATGGAAAAACGTCATCGTCAATGGCTCAGCCAAAAAGTAAAAGGCTGTTACAGAAGGCAAGCCATAAAACAGGGTCAGCAGCATCACCTGCTGAAGCAATTTTTGCAGCTTCACGAATTCTTTTTCCGCATAGGCCTTTGAAACAGTCGGAATCAGTATGATCAGGAAAGAATGAGCAATGAATGCCGGGAAAAACCCAATTGTCATCGCAATCCCCGCCATCATCCCGAATTGTTCCGTTGCCATATCCGGGGTCAGTCCTGCGCTTACGATCGCAAATTTGATCAAGAAGGGCTGCACTGCATGGGTCAGGGAATGGAAAATCCTCAATCCTGTCGTCGGAACCGACACTTCCACCAGATTTTTTCTGACTTCCCGGCCGCTTACATGCTTACCTGGCACCTTCTTGATTTTTTGATAGGACATGATGAAATGGTGCAATAAATACAGGAAGACGACGAGTTCACTCCCGGCAAGCGTGCAAAAAGCCACAAGCAGAGCGGTTTCACTGCCAAACTCGAAATACTGGAAAACAGCCGATAACAGGACAAGCTGGACTGCGCGCCGCAGGAAATGTGAAACCGCGATCCTCCCCATTTCCTGTTTTCCCATGAAAAACCCCCTGGCAATTGCCGTGATCGTCATGACCGGGATGAGCGACATAACCACCCATTTCAGCAATGGATGGTATTCATTGAAAACCGGAATGATTGGAATCACGATAGCAGCCAAAATCAGCAGAACCGTTGTAAACACCACTGCCAGCCTGATGGCATGGCGCATCATGCTCCGATGGTAGGACTCATCATGCTCAGCAATCATCTTGGATATCGACACAGGCAGTTCAAAATTTGCCAGCAGCATGATCAGGAAAATCGTCGGCAAAATCGTCATGTAATGCCCCATCCCGCTTTCACCAAGCTCGCGCGCAAGAATCATATTAACGAGGAATTCCACTATTTCGCCTAGAAAATTAGCGACCACGAGGATGGACATCCCTTTAAAAAAAGTACTCATAGCTTCTCTCCCAATCCTGTCTCATTTACTTTTATAAACATATGAGACAAGTCCGGACAATATTAAAGAAAGTGCAAATTGGCGGTGAGGGAGGC
This sequence comes from Cytobacillus oceanisediminis 2691, assembly GCF_007678455.1. GTDB lineage: Bacteria > Bacillota > Bacilli > Bacillales > Cytobacillaceae > Mesobacillus > Mesobacillus oceanisediminis_A. The sequence continues at coordinate 253,331 of NZ_VEEP01000002.1, forward strand.
TAAAAAGTCGATTTCAACGGTAAAAGTCTTAGATTTGGAGTGGATTTTTTCAGCAAGAGCATGGGTTTATAGCGGAAATTCTGATTTCATAACGAGTTTTGGTTTTTTTACGGAAGTTTTATAGCAAGTCTTGCTCTTTTAAAGCCTTTTTCAAAATTATATAGCGACTTTTCAATTTATATAGCGAGTTTTCGATTTATATAGCGACTTTCAAATTTATATAGCGACTTTTCGATTTTTATAGCGAGTTTCAAATTTATATAGCGAGTTTCAAATTTATATAGCGAGTTTTAATTTTTTATAGCGACTTTTCGATTTTTATAGCGACCTTCACTTTTTTATAGCGAATTGGAAACCCACTCGTTTTTTTCCAATATAAAAAGAACTGCCGGCTGCCAGCAGTTCTTATCTAATCACTATGAGATTTCCTCCAGTTTTTCATAAAGCTGATTGCATTTACTTTCCAGTTCTTCTTTTTTCGTGTGAAGCTCCTGCAATACAGCTAAGTCTGAGACAAAGGACATTTGGTCTACAATCAAAGCAATTTCCGCTTCCTGTACTTCTATGTTCTCGAGCAGTTCCTCTTCGTTGGGAGCAGCAGTAGTTTTTTTATCAGCCTTTTCCCTTACTATAGGCTCTTTAACGGGACGGATAACCTCTGAATCTCCATCCTCAAGCTGCTTCCGTTTTTCTTCCATCTTAGCCCTCGCCCGGTCGTAGTTGCCGGGTATTTCGGTCAACTCGCCGCTTTCAAGCCAGTATACCTTGTCAAAGAGTTTATTCAGGAAATAACGGTCATGGGAAACAGCCAGCAGCGTTCCCTCGAATCCATCAAGGGCTTCCTCCAGCACCTCCCTGGAGTCGATATCCAGATGGTTGGTCGGTTCATCAAGGATCAGGAAATTGAGATCCTGATGCATCAATTGGGCGAGCCGCAGCCTCATCCGTTCTCCTCCGCTCAGCTGGGAGACTTTCTTGAAAACCGCTGGCCCGTAAAAGAGGAATCCTGCCAGAACATTCCTGGCTTCCCCCTCATTCATGACAACTTCATTCCTGAATGCGTCCAGAACGTTTCCCTCTTTGCTGGAAAGCTCCATATGCTGGGACAGATAGCCAATCTTGACATTGCTGCCAAGCCGGACTTCTCCCTTGTCGGGTGAAATTTCATTCCTGATGAACTTCAGCAGTGTCGTTTTACCGGAACCATTCTCGCCGACAATTGCCGCACGGTCCTGATATTTAAGCTGCAGATGTATGGTGTCAAAAAGCTCCCTGCTGCCAAAGGACTTACTCACATCCTTGAGAACAAGCACATCTTTTCCGCTGCGAGCTCCAGTCTCGAGTTCAAAGCTCATTTTTTTCCTGTTCAAAACCGGCCGGTCGAGCTTTTCAATCCTGGCAAGTGCCCTCTCCATATTCGTCGCCCGCTTATGAAGCGCTGAGCTTGGAGGATTTGACCGGTTCGCCCAGTCTCTCAGCCTCTTGATCGCTTCCTTCATTTTCTTGATTTTTCGCTGCTGCTCTTCGTACGCCTGGAATTCACGCAGCAATTTCGCTTCCTTCTCCTTAACGAATCCTGAGTAATTTGTGTGATAGAGATCGATTTCTCCATCCTCCATATCGAGGATCTTGGTCGCAGTTTCATCTAGAAAATAACGGTCATGAGATATGATGACCACGGTGCCTTCATAGTCTTTCAGAAATTCTGCCAGCCACTCGGCAGCCATGATATCAAGGTGGTTGGTAGGTTCATCTAGAAGCAGCAACTCCGGATTACGCAGCAGGCTCAGTCCCAGGCCCACCTTCGTCTTCTCTCCGCCGCTCAATCTGTTGAAATTGGAATCCAGCAGGCTTGCAATCCTCAAGCCGTTGGCAACTCTGTCAATATTCGCTTCCATTTCATAACCGCCGCCAAGAGCAAACCTCTCCTGGAGAACTCCGTATTTTTCCAGCAGCCTTTCAAGCTTATGCGAGTCCTCGCCAGCCGCTGCCATCTCCATTTCCATGTGCTTCATCTCACCCTGGACATCCAGCAAGTCTTCAAAAGCTGTCGCCAAAACATCTCTCGCAGTCATGCTTGCATCATATTCCGGTATCTGGGCCAGATAGCCGATCTTCAGGCCTTTTTTCCAGTGAATCTTTCCATTGTCCGGCTCTTCCATTCCGGCAACAATACGCAGCAATGTGGTCTTGCCGCATCCATTTGGTCCAACCAGGCCAACTCGGTCTTTTTCATTTATTTCAAACGACATATCTTCGAATATGAGATTGCCGCCGTACATTTTGCTTATTTTGTTCACACTGCATGTAATCATTAAGATTTCCTCCTTAATCGATCCCCCTCTTCACCTGAACCTGTCTATCGGTAAACGCAAAAAAGCCAGGGGCAGATGGCTCTGCTCCTGGCTTTTGAATTCCATGAATACAAAGGAGGACAAATGTGCCCTCCCCATTCACCTAAGCGGGAAAAGAGATGATCGTACCGTTTGTTTTTGATATTGAGCTGTTAAAAAAGGGCATACGAATCCCGTTGACAGCTGCAACAGCAAATTTTGCACGACAAAAATATAGGAACTCATTCCAAAATCCGCGTACAAAAACAGTCTTGATCATCTCTCCTCACCTCCGTTCATTAATAGTTAGTTTCATTCTACAATCTCATTATTATTTTAGCAAGTTTTTCCTGAATTGCATGCAGCCCATTTTCCGCAAATTCCAATAACCAAACGTTTGATTGAATTGTGCAGGAACCCACCAGGGCAGGCTTTTTATCAATTTTTCCCATGCTGATATTCTTGTGGATAAAGTGTTTAAACTGGCTTGGACCGCGGGTAAGGATAACTAACGAAGGAGTGGGTGACAATGCTTAGACACGTGGAACTTTCAGATTACCAGCTCTGGATGTGTAAAAAAATCAAAGAAAAGTTAGCTGAAAAGCATAACTATATAAATTGTGCTTCCCATTATCCAAATGAATTTGAAGAACGGGAAGTCATATCCATTGCGTTAAGCGAAATGCTTATGAAATTAGATGTAATCGAAGGGAAAGCTAATTAGTTTCACCAGGGGCCATTGGCCTCTTTTTGTTTTTCTATGGCTTCTGGTTGTGTCTTTAACGATCCAAATAGCTTTTATCTGATTGATTCTTCCTCAGCTCTTCAAGAATTTCCTTCATCAATGCTTCCTGTCTTTTTGTGCTCGTCACCAGCATGACGAACAGGATGATCATGGCCAGTGGAAGTACAAGTGAAATTAATACTCCCAACAGAGGGAATACACCAAACAATGGTTCCATATCCGGGACCTCCTTATCTTAGGCTGTTTTCGTATGCTTCTCAGCAGAACCCATTTCCGCAATCAGTTTCCATTAAGAGCCCAATTGAAAATCATAACTTTTTCAGCAAAGCTTCATTATTTTACAAGTGAATGCCTGAACGCGTAGATCACTGCCTGGGTGCGGTCTTGAACCTGCAGCTTGCTTAAGATATTGCTGACATGCGTTTTTACGGTTTTCAGGGCAATGAACAGCTCATCGGCGATTTCCTGATTCGTTTTGCCTTCGGCGATCAGCTTCAATACTTCCATCTCGCGCTCGGTCAGCTCTTCATGCAATTCGACGCTGTTCTTCTGTCGCATTTTCATCATCATCTTCCCGGTCACTTCGGGTTCAAGCACAGGCTGGCCGGAATATGTAACCCGCACCGCATTGGCAATTTCGCTAGCCTTAGAGGTTTTCAGCATATAGCTTGTCGCACCGGCTTCAAGTGCAGGATACACTTTTTCATCATCGAGGAAACTGGTCACGATAATGATTTTTGCTTCCGGCCACTGCTCAATGATCTGCCTTGTCGCTTCGATGCCATCCATTTCCTTCATGACCAGGTCCATCAAGATGATATCCGGCCGCAGTTCGAGTGCCATATCGACTCCCGCCTTGCCGTTATCCGCTTCGCCGATTACCTCGATATCCGGCTGGGCTGATAAATACGATGAGACACCGATCCGAACCATTTCATGATCATCTACAAACACTACTTTAATCATTCTTCCTCACCTGCCGCCACTAATATTGGAACTTTGACCTCAAGCCTGGTCCCTTTATTTTCAACACTTACAATCTTCAATGTCCCGCCGATTTCCCCCGCACGTTCGTGCATGTTTTGAAGCCCGTATGATCCCGCTTTCGCTTCTTCAACATTAAAGCCTATTCCGTCATCAACCACTCTCAATATGACTTTACCATCACGATGGATCAGCAGAACTTCCAGCTGATCCGCCTTTGCATGGCGCAGCGTATTCGAGATTGACTCCTGCAAAATCCGGAACAGATGGTCTTCGACGCCCTTATCAAGCGGAAACGGCTCGACCTTCCAGTTGATATTCATAGTAACTTTTTGCCTTAATTCGAGCAGCAGTTCCTCAATCCCTTCCTGCAGGCTCTTCCCTTTCAACGCGACCGGCCGGAGATGCAGAAGCAGCGCCCTCATTTCAAGCTGAGATTGGTGGATCATTTCCTCCACCATCTTCAGCTGCTTCGCTTCCCGTTCCTCCGACGGCCCCTTCGTTTCATTGATCGCCGACATCAGCATCGATGCCGCAAACAACTGCTGGCTCACCGAATCATGCAGTTCCCTTGCAAGCCTGTTCCGCTCCTGGGAAATGATTTCCTGGATCCGTGATTCCTGCTCCTCCGCTTTTTCGGTTGCGAGCCTCTGTGAGAGCATCGCTTTTTCTGAGATTTGTTTATACAGTTTGCTGACACGTTTCGAGATTGATGCGATTTCTGCGTATGCCTGGTTTGCTTCTATTTCAGGCTGCTGCCCTTCCTCAAGCTGGAAGAGCCAGCTGTCCACCGTCTTGAATTGCCTACGCCAGTATATGCCTGAAGCCAGGCCGAACGCGATTCCAAGCACAACGCTGATGCTGAAAGTGAAGATAACAAACGGAATGTCCATTAGCTCACGGTTCCATAGATCGGAAAAGCGAGCTGCCGGGAAAGCCAGCCAATAGGACAGTGTCAGCGCGATAAACGATATGATTCCAAGGGTGAGTCCCCATAAAATCTGGCGCGTGGCAGTTGTCATATGCGTTTCACCTCGATATTCCCGACGATCATCGAGGTGAAGATTTTTACCTTTTGCCCGGCCTCTTCGTAACCAGGGGTCTGCACGTACAGACTTTGGTTCAGCACCCTGCCTTCCTGGTGTCCGAAAACTTCGGCGGAGCCAACAATCGATGAATGGCGGAGAGTGACTTCCACATCATATGGCACGTATACCTTTACATTTCCGATGATATTCCGGATGAAAATCACCGTCTCGCCTTTTGGCAGCACCGTCATGCTCAAGTCGATCACGCTGTCGCCAATTCCGGTCTGGATGTTGACATCATCCCACTCATATACATGTGAAGGTGTTTCCTGATGTCCAAACAAGCGATTTTTAAAAAGCGGTGGTTTCTCAATCACCATTTCCTTGCTGACTTCCTTTTCAGGCTTCTGTAAAACTGGCGTAATCAATTCAGGCTTCTTTTTTGATTGGATATACTGATATACCAGATAGATCAGTACCGCCAACAGGAAAAACCTGAAGGTCATCATGCTGAAAACGCTGCTCAGGAAAAAGAATAATCCCGCCCAGAACAGCACCTTTCCTGATTTTTTCGGCATTAAAGAGCGTCCAAAGTAAATCATCGCTCCACTTGCCAGAAGGGAGAAAATCAGCCCTTCGTTGAAAAAAGAAACTTCCAGCAAAAGGAGGATCACTCCGGTAATCACAATCCAGCTGACATAATCATTTTTCATCTTGTTCAACACGGTGTTTTCCCCCTTCCTTTTTAAATATTTGGGATTAAGTTTACTGTGGAATGAAGTTGAAGTTCAATAGAGGTGATATCCAAAAGGCGCAGCTGCCTGCGCCTTTATAGAATACCATGTTTTGCCTATTAAATAGTATGGGTTTCTTTATTTTTGAACTCTTTTTCGAGCTGGGCAATCCTTGCGTCAATCGTATTACGGTGATAGTTGCTGTTCACCTTTTCTTCTAATTGATCAAGATAGGCTTCCATATCCGTGAACCTAGAATAGGCTTTGTCGGAGCCATCGCTGTGGTCAAGCACCTGGTCCATCCGGTAATTGGCACGAGTAACATTCTCACGGCCCATCAATTCGAGTCGTCGGATGTGCATATCCTTCAATTTATGCTTCATGTCTTCATATTTATGTTCGAGCTCCACCTGCTGCTTGCCTGCATTTTCCATCGCTTCCTTCAGTCGGGCTGAGCGTTCTTCATATTGAACCTGTTCCCTGCTGGCAAACTCCTGAAGTTCCGCTTCCCCCGCTCTCATCGCGATTTCCGTCTGATGTCTCCGTTTGTCTGCCATTTCAATTGCCTGCTGGTATTCCCGGGCAAACTGTTCCTTAAGCTGGCCCTGGCGTTCAAGCAGCTTCGCGACCTTTTCAGTCTCCGCTTCACATTCACGAAGATACTGGTTCAACAGTGCAATCGGGTTCTTTCTTTCCTTCTGGTCAAGTGCCTCATGAAGATCTGCCATTACAGTGTTTTTGATTCTTGTTAATAGATTAGCCATTTACAATCTCTCCTTTTTTTTCGCATATAGTAGTGTTTCAGCCGCCTAGTTGTTTTTCATTTCTGCCCATTGCTTCTCGAAGTTGACAAATGGATCGTTTGCTTCTTTCATTGCTACTTCTTTTTTGTCCCAGTTCTTGTATACAAGGTAAAGGACGTAAGCTGCTGCGATTCCCAGGATTGCTGGCACATTTGAAGCTGCAGCCATCAAGATGATGAACCCGGCTATTCCCCAGCCGATTTTTCCGGCTGTCGAGTGAGCCTTTAAAAATTGCTTTACGACAAAGTAAAGCACCAGCAAGCTCACGCCGAGACCCACAAGCGGACCAAGGTTTGACATCAGTACCATTGCAGCGATGAAGCCGGCAAACAGTAAACCAAATTTTTTCATGTTCAATTCCTCCTTATCTCTTATGTACTCATCTTACCTTTGCCGTAAAAAATCCATAACGTGCCTGAGCTTGATTTTCAGGTAGGTCCTGAGGCTTAGCACCATACCGGACCGGTCGTCACTCTTGCGTTTTCCTCTCATAAAAATACCCCGGTGACAGCTTCACCGGGGTATTTCTTCCGTTCCTTATTTTGTGATGAACATCTGAGTCCAATAGTGTCCATAATCCCCGCCTGCAGCATGCCCGACACCAATGTGGGTGTATGCAGGGCTAAGGATATTTTTGCGATGTCCAGGGCTGTTCATCCATGATTGGACTACTTCGTGGGGGGTCCTCTGCCCCGCTGCTATATTTTCAGCCGCGCTCCTGTGGTTGACTCCAAAATTCCTCATCATGGTGAATGGACTGCCGTATGTAGGGCTTGTATGGGAAAAGTAACTTTTATCTCTCATTTCTGCAGATTTGTAACGCGCAACCCTTGAAAGCTGCCAGTCAGCTGCCACTGGCTTAAGTCCATTCTTCGCCCGCTCGTGGTTCGTCAACTGGATGACCTGGCTTTCAATACTCTTTGCGGCGCTTAAATTAGGGATATTGACTCGCTGGCCAGGATAAATCAATCTAGGATTCTTGAATTGCTGGTTAGCACCGATAAGTTCCGAAAGGCCAACCTTGAACCTGACCGAAATTTTCCATAAAGAGTCCCCATTCTGAACCGTATAGACTTGTTGCGCGAATGATGCGGTCGGAAAAGCCATACTCATTAAAACAAGGGCCAATATTATTTTTTTTACCATCTTCACTCCTCCTCAACTGATAGGATGAGAAGATTTGATAAAAATATACAGTTGAATATTGAACTAACAAGAAAACATCACTTTAACAATGCATATAGTTTTATCAAGGGAGGAATGAGGATTATGGGATATCTATGGGTTATGACGATCGGTTATGTCATTTGTCTCGGCCTGCTTGGCGGTACTTTAATGTTTTTCATTACCTCTGCTTTTGATTTCGATGATGCAAGCCGGATTGATTTACTGGATACTAAAGAGAAAGAATAGCAAAAGCTGGCTGCTAAATTGATGCAGCCAGCTTTTATCGTTTGAACATCCCGGAATCATAAATTGTTATTTTCAGAGACGATAAAAAAAGCTGCCAGTGGCAGCCTTTTCTATCGATTAAAAATCACGTGTGTTGTCAAAACGAGTGTTAGCCGGGTTGTCCGATGTTAGAGGTGCATCAACCGGGTTGGTCGTTCTTGTTCCATCCAAACCAGTGGTTGTTGTACCATCATTCAGGCCGACTCTGTTCTCTTCACGCTCGACGACTACAAGGATTTTGCCTTCTTTTACATAGCCTTCGTAACGTTCTGCTTCATCTTCCGGAATACCCATTCCGATCAATGCTCCGGCCAATCCGCCGGCACCTGCGCCTACTGCAGCACCAGTAAGTGTCGCAGCAATCGGGCCTGCAGCTACGATTGGGCCGATTCCAGGGATCGCTAGGGCTCCGATGCCTGCCAGTAATCCTGTAAGGCCGCCTAATATGCCGCCTGTTGCCGCACCTGCAGCAAGACCTTCCTCAGTCTTTGTACCGGTTGCTTCGTTGACGTGATCAATCTCATCGTCGTTTTTACTAATAACAGAGATATCATCGGTATTGTACCCTTGCCTCTTCAGGTCCTCTACGGCCTGGATTGCGTCTTGCTCGTTATCATATACTCCAACAAGATGTTTTTCATGTTCAAACATATTAAAAGCCTCCTTTAGACGAGTAGTCCTTTTTAAAGATACCCGCATACAGGATGTGTAAACCTGATGTCGAAGGATTATTGGCTGTGTGTATAGACGGATACGGTCTTGTTCAAGACCGAAGAAACTTGTGTCAGGTTCTCAGCCGTCAAGGTCAATTCCCTGACCGTCTCTCCCTGATTCTCAAACCCTGCTGCCATTTCGGCAATCCCGGCTGCATTTGTTTGTAAAATGACATTCGTTTCATTATTCATCGTCAACAATTTATCTGTCTGCTGATTCAAATCTGCAGTGTACTGGCTGATGGTGCCAATTTCCTTCTGGATGGACAGAATCCCATCCCGCATCTCATTATATTGCATTTCAACATTGCCGAATAACTTGCTGCCCTTTTGTACTTCCATGCTTCCGCCAGACATGACATCCACCATCTGTTTAATGTCGCTGCGGACAACCTCGATTGTATCCTGGATTTGCCGGGATGCATGCAGCGATTGCTCTGCCAATAATCGCACTTCACCGGCTACGACTGCAAACCCCTTCCCTTGTTCCCCTGCGCGTGCAGCTTCGATTGCCGCGTTTAATGCCAGCAGATTTGTTTGGTTGGCAATTCCAGAAATGATACTGACGATCTCTTCGATTTTATTCGTCTTTTCAGCCAGTGATTCAGCATCCCTGGCAGCCTGTCTCGTAATCTGATCCATCCGTCCCACCTGTGCGCTCGTTTCACTGATGAACGTCTGGCCTTGTTCACTTTTAACAGCATTGGTCGTGGACATTGTTTCAATCCGATTCGATAGTTCAGCAATCTCGCTGATTCTTTGCACCATATTATCAACAATATCACTCAGCACTGCCGAATGGCCCTGCTGCTGTTCAGCACCTGCAGAGACTTGAAGAATGGAAGCTTTTATTCTCTCGCTTTCATTTTCATGGACCTGTGAATTCTCGAACAGCTTTCTTGCTGAGTCATGCAGTACCTTTGTATTATCCTGACATTGGGCTACGAGCAGCCTTAATTGACTGATCATCGCATCAAAATGGGAGGTCAGCTTCCCAATCTCATCTTTTGAATCACTGGCCAGTTCCACTGCCAGATCACCCTGAACAATTCTCTGTGTCGCTTGGGTGAGGCGATCGATGGGCTTGAATACCCTTTTGAATAAAATAATGATGAAAACAAGGCACCCTATTGAAATAAGTGAACCCGCAATGGCTGTCGAATACATACTCCTGGATACCAGTTCGGCTGGATCAGAGTCTACTTTGAATGAATTCAGCAAGTAAAAATTGTATAACGTCGAAATGGCATAAACAAAGAATAACAAGCCAAAAAAAGCAAACACCTTTGTTTTCAACGAAAGGTCCCGCATACTATCCACTCCTGTAAAATCCCCAGCGCGAACACTGGGGATGAATGATCTTTCTATCATAATATCGGCATTTCCAGAAAATTTTCCATCCTATTCAACAGCTTTAGCCAGCGCAGCTTCAAATTGTGAAACGATATCCTCTCCGTGCTCAATTCCGACCGAAATCCTCACCAGACGATAAGTGATGCCAAGTTCTTCCTGCGCCTCAGGAGGGAGTGCGCGATGGGAGGTTTTCAGCGGATGGGAGACGGTGGTTTCGACGCCCGCAAGTGTCGGAACGATTTTTACCCAGCCAAGCGATTTGAAAAACTGGGCAGGATCCACATGCTCCGCCAGCTCAATTGATACGATAGCCCCAAATCCTTGTTCAGCTTCTGCGAATGGATAGTATACCTTTGCGATATTCTTATTTTCACGAAGACTTTCGGCAAGCAATCTGGCATTCTCCGATTGTGCTTTCATTCTCAAGGCAAGCGTCTTCAAGCCCCTGCAGGTCAGCCACGCTTCAAATGGACTCAGATTCGCCCCAAGGTTGACGATTCTCGCGCGTGCTTCGGCAATCAGTTCTTTCCTGCCAACAATGACGCCTGAAGTGACATCGCTATGCCCGCCAATATATTTTGTCGCACTGTGGACAACCAGATCGGCACCGCCTTCATATGGACGCACATGGAGCGGAGTGGCAAACGTATTATCAACTAATACAACGAGTTTTTTAATCTTTGCCAGCTCGATGACTTCATCCAGCTTTTCAACGCGAAGCAGCGGATTCGTGATCGACTCTGTGTATAGAAGCTTTGTATTATGCTTGATGGCGTTTGTGACATTGCCCAAATCCGAGAACGGCACGAACGTTGTTTCAATCCCGAAGCGCTCAAGCTCTGCTTTTAGCATATGGAAGCTACCTCCATACACATCGTCCGCCGCAACAATATGGTCCCCACTCTTCACAACTGCCAGGACACCTGCCAAAATTGCAGCCAATCCAGATGAAGCCGCCACACCATCCTCTGCATGCTCAAGAGCCGCTACCGCTTGCCCGAGTTCATCCGTATTCGGATTGCCGACCCTGGAGTACAAATAATTGCCCTCACCCTGATAAAAACCCTCCAATTCATCAAGATCATTGAAGGTAAAAGCCGACGTCTGGTAAATCGGTGTTGCCTTGCTTTTAATACCCTGCTGCTTAGTATGTACAGAGTGAAGCACTTCCGTTTCAAATCTGTTGTTCGTCATTTCATCCACCTGCTTTTAAAAAATATAAAAACCTCTCCAAATAAGGAGAGGTTCCAATTGCTAAGCCTCTCTTATCTTCAGAAATCGTTCTTCAGGAATTAGCACCTTTCAATGAAAAAAGAAGGTTGCCGGGCTTCGCAGGGCCTGTCCCTCCGCCGCTCTGGATAAGAGTTATTGATTTAAAATCATTAATATTAGCAGAAGTATATCAATATCGCTGTAAATTCGTCAATGAACGATTTTCTAAAGATTTGTGAAGTCAATCTTCTGGATCACTGTCAAGCAAATCCCATGGTGTGATGACACCGATTGGCTTTCCGTGGCGGTCGCCTGTTTCCGTGATAATGACCGCCTGGAGCTTCTTGCCCCTCGTATGGTAACGCTCGAATAATTCCTCAATATGGTATAAAGATGCTTCCTCATCCACAAACGTCACGAAATAATTTTTCCCCTTGGTCAGCAATTCTTTCACCCGCACATCTTCAAAGTGAACGACACTGTCGGAAAAATGCTTCGCCATCCACTGGATGATCTCTGTTGAAGTCAGCAGTGCAACATATTTATCATCCTTGTCATAGACCGGGAATCTCGTAAAATCAAACTTGTTGATGACCTTAAGCACATCTTTTAGATAAGCATCCTCATAATAATAAAACACAGGACTGGTCGCGATTGATAATGCCGTCTGCGGCTTCTCGAACTCCTTCGCGATTTCCTCAATCCGCTCGACTACCTCGATATGCGGCTCGGCAATATAATAATCCGCATTCACCCGTTCATGGACAATCGCATTCCGCAGCTTGGCAAACTGATGCAGCTCACTTTTATACTTGCGGACCAATGAATGATTCTTATAGCCAGAGTACAGCAGCTCGACAAACGCATCGCTGTCCGTCCCCTTCACCATTTCCTTCAGCGCTTTATGGATCCGGTTAAAAGCCGTTTCAAACTTGCCGGATTGTTCTTTATGCTTTACCTCTTGATTTTCTGAAGACGCCTGAGAAGCAGAAGCTTTTTGCGATTTTTCATTGCCTGTGTTTTGGTTTTTTGCTTCGTCACTGCTTTGATTTGTTCCATTTGTGCTGTTCTGATTCATTGTTTTAGCGTTACTTTTTGTTTTTTTGCTGTTGTTTTGATCCGTTGTTTTACCGTTTTCTTGAGTTGCTGCTTTGCCGTTGTTCTGTTTTGTTGTTTTAGCGTTATCTTGGGTAGTTGCTTTGCCGTTGTTCTGTTTTGTTGTTTTAGTGTTATCTTGAGTCGTTATTTTGCTGTTTCTCTTTTTTGATGGTTTACCATTATTCTGATCGATTACTTTGCTTCTATCCTGCTTTGTTATTTTGCTGGAATCTTTTTTCGGCAGATCGTCAACGTTCTCTTCGGCACGCTTGAGGCGGTTATCGTCAACTGCCGGTCTTGGATTGGTTCGAAGATATGAATTGTTGCCGGTTTTCTTATTCTTGTTTCTATTGTGTTGATTTTTCCTTTTTTTCGACGTTGTCTGTTGCTTATTGGATCTATGTTTAACCTGAATTTCGTTAGCCAAAATGGTCCCTCCGTTGTTTCGAATCACTTCCCTACTCATTACCCCAAAACACGCATTTACTAATCATGGATATATAATGTAGAATTTCCAGATGACTTTTAAGTTTGATACAATAAGTATAGTACATACAATGCAATTAGAAAGTAGATTTTTATAGAAAAGGGTTTGATATTTAGTGGCAGCAACAAAGAAAAAAAGAGTCATAAAAGAGGTCACACAGCTTGTGACAATTACAATCGGGGCGATTATCGCTGCATTCGGGCTTGATATGTTCCTCGTCCCCAACGCCATCCTTGACGGAGGTGTCATCGGCCTTTCGATTATCGCAGCGGAATTGACCAACGTCTCGATGAGTATTTTCCTGATCCTGTTCAATCTGCCTTTCCTTTATATCGGATACAAGAGGATGGGTATGAAATTCACGCTTCGGACGCTGTACGGTGTCATTATTTTATCCGTAACGACAGCGTATTTCCATCACTTCGACCGGGTGACGGATGATTTATTTTTGGCCACCATCATCGGTGCCGTCATCCTCGGAACCGGCGTCGGCCTCGTCATCCGCGCTGGCGGGGCGCTTGACGGCACCGAAATCATCGCAATCCTTGTCAGCAAGAAGCGCACTGTGTCCGTTGGGCAGATCGTCATGATCATGAACTTGTTCATCTTCCTTTTGGCCGCCTTGCTCGTGTTCAGTTGGGAAACAGCCATGTACTCGATCATCACCTATTTTATCGCCTTTAAGATGATTGACGTCGTCGTTGAGGGTATGGAAGAGTTAAAATCGGTCACAATCATTTCCGATGTCCCGGAAGAAATCGCCGAAGCCCTTCTGAAGCAATTAGGACGCGGCATGACCTATATCCAGGGCCAGGGCGTTTTTTCAAGCGAACCAAAGAAAATCATCTATACGATCGTCAGCCGGATTGAATTGTCCACCCTGCGCTCGGTGGTTGATGATATCGATCCGAACGCGCTCGTCGCAATCGAGAATGTAGCCGACGTATCGGGGAGTAATTTTGATAAGGGCAGCGGGCATTAAAAAATGCAGACTTGGTCGAATAATCCATGAATGTGGTCGAATAAATTAAAAATCCGCCAAATTATTTTAAAATGTGGTCGAATTAACTCCAAAAGTGGTCGAATTATTTATTTTTTCGCCAATAAAATTTCTAAAAGAGCTCAATCCTGATATAAAAAATGCCCCTGAGAGGAAATTGCAGGGGCATTTTACTGTTAATCAATCGGATTATTGAATTTTTTCTCTTTCTGGCCGGTTGTAAACTCGACTAGCTCTTCTGGTGTGTTATTGCCTTTTTTCTTATTGTTGTTACGCTGGGCGTTTCCGTTGCCTAGCTTTTGCTTACCCATGCTTCTTCGCTCCTTTTAATGGATTCAAGGTGTAGTATGGATTTTTTCGCTGGCGTTTATTCCAAGTTCGGGTGCACGGCGGACCCTGGTTGCCTGTTCGTAGGCATAGGCAAGCTTGATCAGCAGCGGCTCGCTGAAGGCTGTGCCCGTGAAAGTAATTCCCACCGGTTCTCCTTCTTCCGTGTAATCAGTTGGTACCGTAACCGACGGATAGCCCGCCTTAGAGCCGATCGTCGAGCCGTCCATAGGGAAAAGCACCACATCTGCTCCGTATTCCTTCAGGGCATAGTCAATTCCCTGTTCCCTGGCCATATACAGATTGTACTCGAGTTCTTCGAGGTACTCTGCCTCCGTTAAAGTACCGCTTGTGGCTTCTGATTCCAGCAGCACTTCCTGGCCGTACTTCAACGTTTTCTCACCATGCTCATAATTAAAGGCAATGACATCCGCGAGCGTCTTGATTGGGATATTCAGTCCCTTTAAATAAGCATTCAGATCAGCCTTGAATTCATAGCTTAAAACATTGTGTCCCCACTTCGCTTTTGCTGCTGGGATTGCAGCTTCAATAACCTCAGCGCCAAGTTCCTCCAATTTTTCAAGCGCTTTTTGAAAAATTTGTTCCTGTTCCTTAGTCCATTTACCAATATACTCTTCCCTGGCAACTGCAATCTTTGTGCCTTTTAATGCTTTTTTATCGAAAAGAGAGTCATGGTTGAATTCAACTAAACTTACCATTGTTGCCTGGTCTTGCGGATCCTGCCCGGCAATCGCTTCTAAAAGATACACTGCATCCTTGACGGTTCTCGCCATCGGCCCTGCCGTGTCCTGGGTGTGGGCAATCGGGATGATGCCGCTGCGGCTGACCAGTCCGACTGTTGGCTTGATGCCAACCAGGGAATTCTGTGAGGAGGGGTTTAAAATCGAGCCATCCGTTTCCGTACCAACCGCAGCCGCCGCCAGATTCGCTGCAATCGACGCTCCAGATCCTGCGCTTGAGCCACCGACCTCGAACTTGCCGGGGCCATAAGGATTCAGTACCTGCCCCCCGCGTGAACTGTAGCCGCCTTTCATGCCATTTGCCATGAAATTGGCCCACTCGGTCATATTTGTTTTTCCGAGGATGACTGCGCCGGCTTCCCTGAGCTTGGATGCAACAAACGAATCCTTCAAGGCGATGGAATCCTTCAAGGCCAGCGACCCGGCGCTTGTATGCATTTTATCGCCAGTATCGATATTGTCTTTTACCATGATCGGGATACCGTGCAGCGGACTTCTCGGACCCTTTTGTTTTCGCTCAGCATCCAGTGCAGCCGCGATATGCAGAGCATCTGGATTCAATTCAAGCACCGATTTGATTGTTCTATCAAAAGCAGCGATCCTTGCCTGATACATCAGCACAAGATCATGTGAAGTCAGCTCGCCGCTCTCCATTTTCCCCTGCATGTCATCGATTGTCACTTCCGGGAGCCATTCTTCCATCAATGTATGTAAACGTGGATTTTTCATGTTCAACAGTTCCTTCCAATAATAAACTTCGGAATATATATTCTTTAAATTTCACAAAAATCCCTTTATTTATAGAAAAAAGCTATAGGACCGGCCTATAGCTTTTGAATTCCCTTATTCTGGATCGACAATTTTGCCACCGTAAAATTCCTTCAGCACTGGCTCGATATTAAGCGCCTTGCAGAATTTCTTCAAATCACGTTCTTCTCTTTCATTGACGATCGAGATGACAGTCCCTTCTGCGCCAAAACGGCCAGTACGTCCGGAACGGTGGATATACTTATCCTGTTCTCTTGGAAAATCGAAATGGACGACATGGGTGACACCTTTAATATCAAGCCCGCGAGCCGCGATGTCCGTGACAAGCAGCATCTCACTGTTGCCTTCGCGGAATTTATTCAAGTATTTCTGTCGATCCTGCTTTGTCAGTTCGCTATGCAGCTGTCCAACCGGGATATCCTTGAAATTCAGCTTCTCAGCAGCGATGATCAGGTTAGGGATGTCCTTAATGAATACGAGCGACTTTGTACCGTCAAGACGCGCGATTTTCTCAAGAATTTTGATCTTGTCACGCTGCTCACTCAGGAAGTAAATATGCTCGACCTTCGCTGCATCAATGGTATCATCCTTTTTCACCTTGATGATTTCAGGATCATTCGCCAGCCTGTTGATTGATTTTTCAACAGCCTCTGGCAGTGTTGCTGAAAATAGTAATAGTTGCCTTTGATCAGCAAGAGTCGATTTTACAATACTCTTAACCGTCTCATTATGTTCAGGGGTCAACAGCTGGTCACCTTCATCAAGCACGATGGTGTGCACCTTGTGCATCTTCAGCTTTTTCTGCTTGATCAGTTCATTCGTCCGTCCAGGAGTGCCGACGATGATGTGCGGGCTCTTTTTCAGCTTGTCAATCTGGCGCTTAAGGTTCGCGCCGCCGATCAGGCTTGCCGATTTGATTCCGCTGCCTTCTCCCCATTTTTGGATTTCAGCGAGGATCTGCATGACAAGCTCCTGTGACGAAGCGAGGATGACAGCCTGTGTATTCTGCAGCTTCGCATCGATTTTATTTAAAACAGGAAGCAGGTACGCTAAAGTTTTGCCAGTACCAGTCGGCGATTCAGCGGCAACATCTTTTCCTTCTATTATTAATGGGATCGTTGTCGACTGGACTGAAGTCATTGCCTCGAATCCAGCCTTCTCCCAGGCCTGCTGCAGGAAAGGGTTCAATTGAGCGATTATTTGTTGAGTTTCTGACATGATTTTCTCCTTCACGTAAACATTCTAGTATTGATACTAGCTAAAACCTGCTTATAAGTCCAGTCTTCCCACGCTGAATCGCGATTTTTCATCTAGTTTGTGACTCGGATTTATTTTATTGGCGGAGTTCACAACTTTATTGGCGAAAATATAATTTTATTGGCGACTCACATAGCTTTTCTGGCGAAAATTTTATTATATTGGCGATTTCCAACTTTTATTGGCGAACTGGAAATTCAGCGCGATTTTTTCTAATTCATAATAAAAAACATCGGACGAATAGTCGCCCGATGTCTTGAAGTTTTATTTATGGATCCAAACTGCACCAGCAGAGTTGTCTTTCGCTTCGCCGATTACCTTGAACTTGATCGGGAATTGAGCTGGAACTTTACGTCCCGCGTCTGGAATCAAGTCATTCATGTAAGACTTTGTAGAATCGAATTCTGTTACTCCTGGAAGACCTTTGTAGTCAAAGATTCCGCGAGATGGAGAATCGACATACCACGCAGGTGTCTGATCCATTGAGAATGCAGCATCTGCTACCTGGTAGCGTGTGCTTTGCTTAACAGAAGGCTTGCCGTTAAGAGTACCAACAATCGCTTCTGGATGTGAGTCGACTGGTCCAAGGAAGCCTTCACCCGGGTGGATACCAACCCAGTTATCTGTGAATGAATCATCCGCATACCATACGACCATACCAGTGTTGTACTTCACGCCGCGTCCTTCAAGCAATGCTTTGTCAGAACCAGCGTAGTTCCTCCACTCCAGATAATAGTAGTGGTCTTTAAAGAACGTGCCATTTGTTTGGATGAAACCATCAAGTGTTACGGCTGCGTCGCCTTCAGCACCATCAGCGAAAACTTCTTCGCCGTCAACTGTCAGCTTAAGCTCGTCCATTGCGAAACCTTCTGGAGCAAGGCCGCCGTCCGTTACGTATTCAAACGCAAGTTTTACTTTCTTGCCTGCGAATTGGCTTAAATCGTACTTTACATCAGTCCAGTTGCCTTCAGTAGTATCCATTCCACCGGCAACGTTTGTATCACCGATTTTGTCGATTTCTACTTCTTTGCCATCCACAAGTGCATTTACGTATACATAATCGTAATCGAATTCAACTTCATAATTCGCTTTGTATGAGAATTCAGCACTTGTTGCGTTTGTCAGATCAAATTCAGGTGTAACAAGTGTTGTATGAAGGTCATCGCCTTTTTGGCTGTAGTAGTACTTTTCGCCAAAGTCAGTTTGGATTCCCTTTACTTCTTTACCAGGAAGGTTTACTTTTACAATTCCCGGATTCTTTGATTTTGTAACACTCTGGTCAATGATTGTTGCCAGACCTTTAGAGTCGATGTCTTCGTAATTCACTTCTGTAATGTTAGCCCAGTTGCCGCCCATTGTCTTTTGGAAGAATTCTTTGTTTTGCGGTGAGAAGCTTGGTGCTTCTGTTCCAGCAATTTTCCCGTTCCAGCTTCCGCCAGACATGATGGACCAGGAAGCTACAGGGTCACCTTGTCCAGTGTACTGAGTGTCATACTCATCTGGAAGACCTAAGTCATGCCCAAATTCGTGAGCGAATACACCTACTGCGCCGTCTTCAGGCTCTACAGTGTAATCGAATGCAGCCATTTGCCCGCCCCAGTAAGGAACTGCAGCAGTTGTTCCAGGTACTCGGAAAGGAGCGTTGCCGACTACCCAGCGGTGTGACCAGATTGCATCGTCACCAAGCTTGCCGCCGCCTGCTTCCTGGCCAACGCCAGAGTGAAGCACCATCAAGTGGTCAACAAGGCCATCCGGCTCATTCTGGTTTCCATCGCCATCGAGGTCGTACTGGTCAAAGTGGTCATATTCAGCTAAGTCGATTCCGGATTCAGCTGCTGCTACCAATGCATCCTTAACAAGTCCGCGTGCACCTTTTGCCCCAGGTGCATTATCATGGCCGCCTTCAGGATTGTCGCCGCCATATTCAGCAGCTGTACCAGGCACCTTCAGCCAGTTGGAAACTTCGCCTGTAACTGTGTAGCTTCCGCCTGATTGCTCTTCATAATATTGCTTGAATGTCTTTACCTTTTCCCCATTGAAAAGTGTGAAGTCTTCATCACCGAACAGCATTTTTTGATAGTGTTCGCGATTGAAGTCATCAGCCCACATATAGCCTTCTTCTTGATCGATGTTATTGTGCGGGAAGTCCGCATATTCTACTAAAAGAACAAGTACCTTATCCTCACGAACGTCTCCATTGTAGTTAGCCTGCTTAGCAGAGTCTACCTTTACTGCACCAGTCGGCTTTCCTTTTTTGAAGTTTTCATGACCTTTATCAAGCTGCTTAGCAAGCTTGTCCTTTTGTTTTGAAACAAAATCTTTGGCTTTTTTATCAAATGCCTGCTCTTCTTTTGTCAAAGACTTATCAGACTTTCCAGGCTTTTCACCTTGCTTCTTCTCGATATAAGCAGTGACTGCCTTGTTTACTTCTTCCTGTGAAGCTCCTTTAGAAATCAGCCCGCGCTTCTGCAAAGCTTTTGCCAGCCGATCTTGGTCGACGATATTCAGGTCGATTGGTGCAGATTCCGGTGCAGTGGCAGCAGCCACATCCTTAGTTGCTGCAGGTGTACCTGCAAATGAACCAGCAAATAACGTCGAAGCGAATACTGCGCTTGCCGCAACGCTGGAAAGTACCTTCAACGAACTCTTTTTCTTCAAAAAGATTACCCCCTGCTATTTTCCAAGTTTCGATTATTCATATATTCTGAAGAATCTGATTGAAATTGTAGCAAGGTTTTGAAAAATTGTAAATTTTTATAATTTAATAATATTTACCTATAAAATTTTGTATTTTTTGTCGGAATAACCCAATCTAAAAATTAATTGATTCTTTTATCCTGTTTTAATCTCAACAATAAGTGTAAATGGAACTATTTCCTTAAACTCATTTATTGGGAAAATTTCTTCGCGTCTCTAAATTTGATTCTATTGGACTATTAGGTAAATACTGGTTCCTAATAAAAAGGAGAGCACAATGGTGTGCTCCCCTTCTAAACTATTAATTTAATTTTGTTACACGGCCCTCGATTTGAGGATTTACTTCACCATGTGCCTTAATATAGTTGACCAATGCATCCAAATCTACTACATCGATTGTCTTATCAGTGATTGTTGCCAGTATTGCATAACCATCCCCGCCGCCTGCCATGTAGTTGTTGACGGTGATCGAGTAAGTTTTATCCATTTCAACAGGTGTGCCATCATTCTTCGTGATCGACACAATGCGGTCTCCCGCAGCTCTTGAATCATCATAAGCTACCTTCAGACCGGAAATAGGCATGATACGGACTTTGCTGCCCCATTGCTGCTCAAGCAATGTTTTAATGACTTCACCAGTCACGTTCATTTTCACAAGATCATTTCCGAATGGCTGGACGGTAAAAGCTTCCTTCCATGTGATGTCGCCGGCGTCGATGTCAGCACGGACTCCGCCAGAGTTCATGAAGGCAAAATCAGTGCCTGTCTGCCAGCGCATAGAATCAGCTACCAGGTTGCCCATAGCAGATTCACCAGCAGCACTTGTATCACGGCTAATATAAGAAGGTGTTGTTCCAATTACTTCATTCAGAATCGGTGCGACATCAGCTACATAGCTATCCAGCATCGCTTTGATTTCAGCATCCGGCTGGATTTTGTCACGGTATGTCGTCACGATTTCAGACTTGCCAACCATGACATCCTTTGTAACAGGGTTGATCAGTAAGTCTACATCAGAAAAAGCTGTACCTGAAGAATAAGACTGGACAACAATCTTGCCATCTACTTTAGTGTTCGTGAAAGCATGATTATGCCCGCCCATTAACACATCTACTTCATCATCCACATTTTGAGCGATCTCAACAAGTTCTTCTCCAGCGTTTGATCCATCTGGTTTAGAGGTTGATGGGTTATGTGCTAATACAACAATTGTTTCTACACCCTGAGCTTTTAACTCCTCAGTATAGCGGTTGATCGCTTCCGCTTCGTCTGTGAACTTTACATCTGTGACAGCACTAGGGATAACAATGCTTGGAGTGTCAGATAATGCTACTCCGATTATTCCGACTGGAATTCCGTTCACATCGATCACAGTATATGGATCTAAAACATTTTCACCAGTCTCTTTGTAAACAAGGTTAGCGGCAAGATATGGGAAGTCAGCGCCTTCGAATTCACCGTACTTATCCACTGTTTTTGGATGGCTTCCACCATCGATTAAGCGCAGCATTTCTTCTACGCCTTCATCAAACTCATGGTTGCCTACAGTACCAGCGTCAAAACCAATCTTGTTCAAAATCTTGATCGTTGGCTCGTCCTGAAGCAACGCTGAAACCGGGGAGCTTGCTCCTACAGCATCGCCAGCATGAAGCATCAATGTGTTAGGATTTGTCGCTTCACGTTCTTTCAAATATGCAGCAAGGTAATCAACACCGCCCGCATTGATTTTAGAATTGTAAGTGTCCAGCTGTCCATGGAAATCATTGATTCCTAAAAGCTGAAGGCCGATTGGCAAATGAAGCTGGTATTTAGCAAATCCATTTGCAGCCTCACCTGCATAGTTAATCAAACCACTCTCTGGCAATGCATTTTGCGCATCAGGAGTTGAGTTGAAAGTAACATTCAAATCTTTGCTTACCCCTGCAAAGCTCCAGTTGTTATCAGCTGATGGATCGATTGTACCAACTTCACGGATATAATCGATGATCGCCTGGCGGTTCTCATCTGGATACATTTCTACTGCTGTCTGGTTTACCACGCCAGGGAATGATCCCGTAGCACGATAGTTGTTTGTTACAACAAGAAACTCTTGCTCAAGGTCGATTGGCTGTCCATTATATTGAAGGTTTTTGATACGGTTTGCCCCAGCATCAACCAGATTGCCCTTATCATCGTACTTAGCCGGCTCTGTCACATCGATTTCATAAGTAACACCATCAATGACATCATAGTTATAAACCGGGAACTTCGGATTGATTAACGGCTGTTCTGTTGTGATGTTCTCATCAATCTGATTGAATTGTCCAGCAGACATTTCAAGCCATTCTTTTACATCGCTGCCTTTGATTTTGATTGTGGAAACTGTATTTGGGTACAAATAAAGATCTGCCACGTTCTTGATTGCAATCGTTCCTTTTGGAATATAAGTGTAATCACTCACACCGCCTCTTCCAGACTTGAATGGAGCACCCGCGGATAGGATTGGCAGATTTTCATCAGACGTTCCTTTTACCTGCTTTTCCACATACCATTTTTGTGCGTTCGTTACGATCTGGATTGATGGGTCATCTTGTACAAGCGCGAAGTAACTGTTGATGTCGGCAGCAGTTTCCCCAACAGGCTGGCGGACATAATTGACAGTTCCTTCATGGTCCTCTTTTACAGCTTCTAAAATCTCTTTGTCAGCCTCAACTAATGGAGTCTTTGTTCCTTTATCGTAAATCGCTCTTAACTCGGACTTAGAATTTTTAACATTCCATTTTCCTTTTTCCTTGGCAATTGTTATGTCCATAACGCCAAGCTGGTTGCCCCAGTTTCCTGCCATGACAACAGGTACACCGTTGATCGTGCCATTGTCAGGGTCCACTCCAGGCAAGTCCGTAAAGCTGCCAGGGAATGTTAAGTGGTTGTGACCAGTGATGATCGCATCAATGCCGTCAACCAGTGACAGGTCGTATGCAGCGTTCTCTTCCATTTCCACAACTTTTTCATCGCCAATTCCAGAGTGGGATAGCGCGATGATGATGTCAGCGCCTTCTTCCTTCATTTTCGGAATTTGTGCTTCAACTGATTTTACGATGTCCTTTGTAATCACCTTGCCATCGAGATTTGCTTTATCCCATTGCAGGATTTGCGGTGTTACAGCACCGACAACACCAACCTTGAGCACCTGTGTCTTGCCGTTATTATCGGTGACTTTCTTGTTGAAAATCGTATATGGCTTAAAGTAGTTTTCATCATTGTCTGGATTATCGTCGCCATCATCCTTGAATACGTTTGCATTGACATATGGCATTGGCGCATCGTCCAGCACTTCGTCAAGGTAATCCAACCCGTAGTTGAATTCATGGTTGCCGACTGTAGCCGCATCATAATCCAATAGTTCCATAGCTTCAAAGACCGGATGCATTTCACCGTCTTCCAGTACATCAACCTTGGCTTTATAGTCGCCAAGCGGATTTCCCTGGATCAAATCTCCGTTATCAAAAAGGAGATTGTTCTTTCCTTCTTTTTCCGCCCTTGCCTGCTTGATCAGGGTAGCCGTCTTGGCCAGGCCGAATTCGTTCGTTGGTGCATCTTTGTAATAATCATAGTTATATAAATGTGTATGAATATCAGTAGTCCCCATGATTCGCAGTTGTACTTCATGTTTTCCTGCTTTATCAGGCTTACCTGCCGCAAATGACTTATAAGAAACAGGTCCTGCCAATACTGACAATGCCATTGTCGTAGCAACGACAGTTTTTCCTAGCTGGCGCAAAGGCTTCTTCAAGAAAATCCATCTCCTTAATAATTAATTTGGTAACATACGAGTTTAATTATAGTAGGATTCATGTAGAAGGAAATGGACTGATAGACCTGACTTTTCTAAACTTTTTGTAAAATTCGAGCTATTTAATAGGTAATTTTTACTTGTTTTTGCAGAAACCCCTCGATATATGTCAGTAATTGCGAATAGTATAATTATCCAATTTTCCGCCAAAAGGACTACAATTGATTTATAAGATTGAAACAATCATAGAGTGGTAATGTATAGGTAGAACCTTTTCAAGGAGTGTTGATAAAGTGAAGGAATTATTGAAAGAATTGATCCTGATTGACAGCTCCACCATGGAAGGGGCCAATCAGGCGGTCGAGTTTTGCAGACAATGGCTGATTGAGCAAGAATTGAAGCCAAGTTTAATCGAGAATAATGGGTACAAAATGCTCGTATGCGAGATTGGCGAAGGCGATAAAACGATTGTTTGGAATGGCCATGTAGATGTTGTCAGCGGGAAAAAGGAGCAGTTCGTCCCCGTTGAGAAGGATGGCAAAATTTATGCCAGAGGCTCAGCCGATATGAAGGCCGGCGTTGCCGCGATGATGTTCGCCATGAAGGAATTACGGGATCAAAAACCTGGTGTGAAAATCCAGCTGCAGATTGTCTCTGATGAAGAAATTGGCGGCCAAAATTGTACAGGCTACCTTGTCGAAAATGGCTATCGCGGAGATTTCGTGATCGCCTCAGAACCGACACAGCTCGGGATTGCCTTGCAGGCAAAAGGCGTCTTAAGACTTGAAGTGGAAGTAACAGGGAAATCTGCTCATGGCAGCCGTCCGTGGGAAGGCGAGAACGCAATCGTCAAAACCTATCAGGTTTACGAAAAACTGCTGGAATTGCCTTTTACCAAAGAAAGCTCGGAGTTTTATCAATCGCCGTCTATTAATCTTGCCATCATCTCAGGCGGTGAAGTTTTCAATAAAGTGCCGGATCGGTGTATCATGTCCCTTGATATCCGTTATCTTCCGGGACAAAAACCTGATACCATCATTCAGCAGATCGAGAGCATTTCCGATGGTAAAGTTACTGTTGGATTAAAAGGTATCCCAGTCGCGACGAAACCAGACGATCCATTCATCACCCAGTTAAAACCCGTCGTGGAAAAGCATATCGATGGTGAAGCCATTCTATTTGGCCAGCACGGAGCAGCAGACACCCAATTTTTCGCAGCCCATGGAATCCCGGCAATCGAGTTCGGGCCAAGTGGTGCGAACTGGCACGGTGACGATGAATTTGTATTGCTGGAATCGGTGGAAAAGTATAAAGAGATTTTAATTGATTATGTAAAATCCTACTAAAAAAGACAGCCACCCGGCTGTCTTTTTATCTGCTAAATCGATATTTCTTTGTCCAAGAATAAAACAATAACCCTAAAACCAAAACAATTTGCAGCAAAAAGACAACCGAATCCCAAAAACGTATGCTGGTCATTGGCTCTGTAAAACCAGGAACCATCATTTCTTTCACCGCGAAAATCATTTGCGGGATGTAATAATAGGCGGTTATGGCGATGGTTAAGAGGACTCCGGCCAGGTAGAAACCCGCATATGTACGGACAAGCCTTTCCTCACCGTCGAAGGTTTCCGTCTGCGGCACCCGCAAAAATGGCAGCCACCGCGCCAGAAAGTTTCGCCCATTTTCCATCAAGTTATAACAACCCGTTTTATTTTCTATCACATAGTAAAGATCCGTTTTCATAAAAACAGCAGCCTGATAGACCAGGCGAATGAATGTATCCAGCACCACCAGCTTAAATAAACCCATTATGAGCGAACCTTCACTTGTAAACATTTGGGCCAGCAACGCAAAGAATAACACAACAGAATCAAAATACATCCCTGCAAGGTAAAGCTTATTGCGCTTTTCAGCCGGCAGCTTCCAGACCTGTGACATGTCCGTTTCCAAAACCACTAAAAAAAGCCGATGCCCGATTTCTATCTTTGCGGGTAGACCTTCTGACCTGACCGCTAGGACATGACCGAATTCGTGGAGGAGGACGAGAACAAATGTAATCACCAGCCATGTAACAATATTCTGCAGCAAGAGATCGAAAGCAAACAGATCTGAGTAGTGCGGGAATAAATTTGGGTTGTATATCATTAACCCCATACTTACAATAAGTAAACTGAGATAAATTTGGGAGCTGGTAGAATTGAAGAATAAACGGCCGAGATTCTCGGGAAGCCAGTTAAAGCCTGGCTGTTCTATTGTGACGGATTCCCTTTTGAATTTCTCGCCATCAAGTTCAGCAACTAGGTTAAGTTGAAGTAACTGGTTTACAAAGTCTAGCAGGTTTATATCTTCATTAGGATGGTCAGAGAACAACAAAAGTTCAATTTCACTGAGCCGTTTCCTTTGTTTGATTAGCTCAATGGCACTAATACAAACTTCGGACATTTCGTAAAATTCACCGGTGCCCTCATCCTCAACAATGTAGTACTGTTTATCTTTCCGTACCTTCAGCGGATACAGGGAAACCACTGATTCGTTGGTCACATTCATGTTTATCACCCTATTTTCCAGACAAAATAAGGGATGAAGAATTACCAACATCCCCTCGCAACATTAACGTGGAATTAATGCACACCACCAACAAGTAGTTTTTATCTTCTTCAACTTGCGTATTTTCATGGTGTCACCTCCTTTAAATTAATGTTTGATTGAATAGGGAGATGGTTTGACCTTTCATATTTAACATGGAATGTAATCCATTCCGGAAAAACCTGTTTGAACAATTCCACCAGGTCAGGATCAAATTGTGTCCCCTGCCCTTCGATAATTCTTTTATATGCCTCTTCAACCGGCATGGCCGATCTATATGATCGTGAGGAAGTCATAGCATCAAAAGCGTCAGCGATAGAAACTATTCTTGCAGGGAACGGTATTTGATCACCTTTGAGCTGTTCAGGGTAGCCCTTGCCATCCCATCTTTCATGATGAGATTTAATAATTTCAATACTATCACCCATGCCATTGACCTTAGCAATTGCACTCGCTCCTACGTCAGGGTGAGTTTTAATGACTTCATATTCTTCTTTTGATAATTTTCCAGGCTTAATTAGTATTGAGTCTGGTATATTTACTTTTCCAATATCATGCAATAAACACGCATGCGAAAAAGATCGAAGTTCCTCTTGTGAAAAGGCACCAGTAGCAGATGCCAGGGAATGTGCATAATAAGCCACTCTTTCACTATGCCCTCTTGTGTATGGATCTTTAAGTTCTATTGTCGCAATAACACCCTTTACAATGCCTGATAATTGATTGTCATACGAAGTAGTAATTGCCTCTATATATCCTTGAAACCTTTTCAATATAATGAACCCTATTAAGGAAAGTGCAATAATAAGAGCAATTGGGAATAACACACCTGTTGTTTGAAGGAAAAGTCCAATAAAAACATATTTAATGATAATTCCTAATGATACAGTCCAATAAAAAATAGAACTCACAAAAATTGGTGCGAAAAGAATAAGAAAAACTTCTACAACATTACCACTTTTATATTCATGACCACTACCATAATATGTAACAGAGTCATTTAAGACCGTTAAAACTAAGTACATAATGACAAAAAAGTATTTAACTCGTGATAGATTAGCCCTTTTAGACATGTACATAACAATAGGAAGTAACAGCATAATAAAGAAATAATAGGAATATCTATAAATTCCAAAAAAATTAATTTCCTGATGCAATATATGTCTTGGGTAAATATAAAAGTAGAAGACATCAAAAGCAACGAAGAGTCCATAGAACAGTGCCAGAAACCACTTTATTGCTCTTCTTTCTTCATAATTCAGGGAGGGATCTTTTAACTTTGTCTGCATTTTATGTACCTCGCAATTTTTATCTAAGGTATACTATCTTTTTCATTCATATCGCCAAAAAAACTTAATAGTTTAATAATCAGAATTAAATCGGTCATAAATGAACAATAAGATCTATATACTAATCGTCAATTATCGACATTTATTTCATTATAAACCAAAAGGACTATTAATTAAAATGGTCCTTTTGGTTTATTAACTGGATATATTTTCTTTATATAAACATAATATGTTAGGGAACTGGTAAATATATGGTAACGTCCGTCCCTTTTCCAAGCTCACTATTAATAATTAAATTACCCCCATGTTCTTCGATAATTTTTTTAGATACCATTAGCCCTAAACCGTTACCACTTTGTTTAGTTGTATAGAAAGGCTCCCCCAACTTAGCAAGTTGGTCTGGCTTAATCCCACACCCTTCATCGATAACCGAGACTTTTATCCCACTATTTTGAGATTCAATTCTAATCGTTACCGTTCCACCTTCGGGCATTGCTTCCATAGCATTCTTAATTAGATTTATAAAGACTTGCTTGAGTTGATTTTCATCACATAAAAGAACTGAAGAAGTTTTAGTATCCAAGATTATATCTATATCCCTTCTCTGGGCGTGTGGGACAATTACCGATAATACATATTGTATAATCTCTTCAAGTTTTTGCGGCTTCTTTATCGCGGTATTCGGTTTTCCGAGAATCAACAAATCATTTACAATAGCATTGATTCTGTCGATTTCATTTAGCATAATTGGATAATATTGTTCGTCACCATTATCCTTTTCCTGTTGCAACTGGGTAAACCCTTTTAAAGAAGATAAAGGATTTTTTATTTCATGTGCGATTGCCGTTGCCATTTGTCCTATGACCGCAAGCTTCTCTTTTTGTCTCATGTCCTCATATATCGAGGTAATTGCAGTAATATATGATTGGAAACGACTAAGTAGAATCCAGGCAATTATACTAATAAACAGGATTAAACCTAGTGCAAACAATACCTTAGCAGATTGGAAAATAAGCCCTATCGTTAGGTACTTAAGAGAGAAACCTAAGGTTATAACCCAAAAGAATCTTTTACTGACAAATATAGGCGAAAACAAAATGAAGTACACTTCTAAAATATGACCACTATTGAACTCTTTGTTACTTCCCCAATAAATCAAAACATTGTTGATTGTATCCAATAATATAAAAGCAGCGAAATACATATATTTTACTTTTTCTGGATAACCTTTTTTAATTATGATGATAGCTGCAGGAAGCAAAAAAAATAAAAGTAAATGAAAATAGAATCCTAACCCTCCATAAGGCAAGCCTGTTTCAACCTTATTAAAATATGGATAGATATAATAAACTATAAAATCATAAGGAACTAATATAATATAAAAAGTCCACAAAAAGAACTTAACTGCTTTTACTTCTTCATAAACTAAAACCGAATTTTTTTTGAATGGTTCCATACGGAATCTCCTTAAATCTTAAAACTTGATAGCCTTATTATAGCAGGATGTGTCATATCTTGTTACTTTTTGTCTAATTTGGCAGAAGATTTTTTAATAAATATTTTTTATAGATTGAAAGGAATCTTTTATAGAATAAATGTGGACCAGGCGATTAATTGCCTGGTCCATCCTGTTTTATGCTGTTTCGCTCAGATTGTATTCATTTAGGATTCCTTCTAGTTTAAGCGCGAGTCCCATGCTGCCCTGGATTTTGAGTTTCCCTGTCATGAAGGCGGCTGTTCCATTCAGCTTGCCCATGATCATTTTCTTGAAGTTTTGATCTGACAGCTTAAGGGTGCAATCTGGAGCTGCTTCTGTTCCTTCTACAACATGTGCCGTTCCGTAAGAGATCAGCAATTGGAATGTTCCGCTGTCATCTCCTGTTATGTCATACTGATATACAGCCTTCATTTTTAGTATTGGCTCTGGTCTTTCATTCATGACCTTCTCGATTTCCTGCCATACTTCTCTGACCGACTTGCTTTCCAACATCCTCGCCACCCCTATCAATCTATTTTTTTCATCATATCCGACTGAACTCCCAAGGGGCAATACGACAATGGCAGTGTTAAAAGAAAATCCCCTACATTCATCGGGTTGCCTTCAACTTAACTACCCGTACTTGCAAAGGCTTTAAGCCCTCTATTCCAAAAAGCATAGGCAATCACACAGCAAACAACCGCAGCAACCGGGGTCCATAGTGCGAATTCTTTATAGCCTGACTTATCGATAAAATAAGCCGCCGGAAAAAATGCGGTGAACCCGTATGGAATAATCCATGTCAGGAACATGCGGATACCCTTATGATAGATCGTCAGCGGATATCTCGCAAAGTCGCTCAGGTTGAAGACGGCCCATACAATAGGAAGACTATCGATCATCCAGAAGCTGAAAGTCGCGAAAAATAAATTAATCGCCACGAAAATCAACCCAGAAGAGATGATCATGATGACCAGCATGGCAATTTCTGTCGCTCCCCAAACAAGGTCAAGCTGTGGAATCGCTGTTCCGAGAATGATCAACCCGATGATCAGCTGGCCAAAGCCATCCTGATGCAGACGATCTGCCACGACATGGAATAGTGGATTGACCGGCCTGATCAGCAGACGGTCGAGTTTCCCCGGTCTTATATACTGCCAGCCAAGCGTCCATAAATTATCAAAGAAAATCTGATGGATCGACCGGCCTGTTGCCGCTATTCCGTATATGAACAATATCTCATAAAACGACCAGCCATTAATCTGTTCAATGTGGTCAAACACTACTTTTACAAAAAAGATCGAAGCGAACTGCTCGAGCATCACTGAGGCGACACCGATCAAAAAGTCAATTCGGTACTCCATCATCACCTTCATATGGCTCTTCGCAAACTCCCAATATAATCTCGTATAACGGCGCATATAATCGCCTCCTAACCTCCAAAAATCGTAATCTGTTTAATCGCCTGCGACCAGATTACCCTTACCAAAACATATAAAGACACGAGCCAAAATAACTGGACGCCCAGTGCCATATAAGCGTCCGTCCCGCTAATGAGGCCTGAGTAAATCGAAACCGGAAGATAGACCATCGCCTGGAACGGCAGGAATTCTGTAATGGTTCTCAGCCAATCCGGGAAAAGCGTGATTGGAACCAGCGCCCCGGAGAAAAACGTAATCAATGATTCCTTCAGCACTCTCACACCCCAGACATTGACCGTCCAGAACGCAAGCACACCGACAAGGAAATCGAAGAATGTACCGATCCAGATGCCCACTAGTGCACTGAGGATAAATAAAATGATCGTCTCAGGTGATTTCGGAAAGCTTAAATCCATAAAGAAGTAAGCAATCAGCACCATCGGCAGTGTCCCCTGGATCAAATACATGATTTTCGAGCCAATATCGACCGCGAACAGTTTAAAAATCATATCGTACGGACGCATCAATTCGATTGCGACCTGGCCGTCCTTAATATTTTCCGCAAGCTCATTGCCAACACCCCCGACAAATCCCTGAAGCATCATCGCAATGACGATATACGTCAGCATCGTCTCAAGGTTGATGTTTTCAATCGTCGTCTGGTTAGCGTAGACCGCCTGCCAGAAGAAGTAAATAATCAACAGCCTCATTACCGCCGAAGCGGTCCCGGCCCAGTACCACGCTGAATAGGCCGTATTCTCCTGCATCCGTCCTTTAGCTATTTGCCAATACTTTCTCATGCTCTCCCCCCTGTTCCTGCTTGTTGTATAGCTCCTCTACGATCGTTTCGATCTTAGGATCCGCAATATTCAAATCACCAATTTCATACATGCCCATCATCTCTGAAATGACGAACGAGCTTTTAACAGCCTCATGGTCAAAAGACAGACTGACCTTCGTTTCTTCTTCATTGGGTAAAATATCTACGTGTCCATTGAGAGTATCTGGCAAAACGAATTTTTCCTTGTCAGCCAGTTCAAAATGGATCACGCGCTTTTGCCCGAATTGCTTTTTGATTTGCTCCAGCCCTCCATCGTACAAAATCGTACCGCCATCAATAATGATGATTCGGTCGCAGATTTCCCCAATATCCTGCATGTCATGTGTAGTCAGCAGCACTGTTGTGCCCCAGCGCTGATTCATTTCTTTGATAAACTTTCTGATTTTCACTTTTACCGCAATATCAAGACCGATCGTCGGCTCATCCAGATAAACAACTTTTGGCCTGTGGAGGAAGGCCGCAGCCAATTCACAGCGCATTTTTTGCCCAAGGGAAAGCTGTCTGACCGGAATGCTGAGCAACGGTTCCAAGTTCAGCACCCCTGTAAACATCGCGATTGTTTCCTGATATTCCTGCTCCGGAATCTCATAAATATGTTTTAACAAATTATAAGATTCACGAACCGGTATATCCCAGAACAGCTGCGTCCGCTGTCCGAAGACCGCCCCGATATTCACCGCATTCTTCTGGCGGTTTTCATACGGCACCAGTCCATTCACTGTCACCTTGCCAGATGTCGGTGTCAGGATTCCCGTCAGCATCTTGATCGTAGTCGACTTCCCTGCGCCATTCGCGCCAATATAGCCAACCGTCTCACCCTGTTCAATCGTAAAATTAATCCCCTTCACCGCATGCTTCGTTTCATACTTCCGGTTAAAAAGCGACTTCACCGCACCCTTAAGACCAGGGTCACGCTTCACCAATTTATATTCCTTTTTTAAATTTTCAACAGTAATCACATTATCACTCTCCAAGAACATACATTCGATTTTCAGGCACAAAAAAACCACAGACATCTGAGTCTATGGTTAGGCAGTTATTTTTCATGACAAAAATAAGCGCTACTACACACAATACAGGCAGGCCGAAGGTAAAACATATGAAATTGTCTTAGTTGCTTGATTCAAATCAATCATTTCGACTGCCTCCCTTTATAATTTCTAGAAAATTATACCTTTAATTCAACGTTTTGTAAATACGCATTAGAAGTTACAGGCATTATTCTTTAGTCAGAACATTACATTCTCAATAAAGAACAAGCGGTCAAAAAAATTTATCCTGCCTGTTCTAAATTATACGCTCTTCCCGTTCGTTCCACTTTGTTCCATTCTTCCTTATTGATAAAATACTGGATTGTTCCATAAATAATAATGTATAAGGATATTAATCTAAAGAATATAAGATCCATTAACAATGTAGTTACAAGGAAACCAATATCTTTACTGCTAAATTTTTGACCATGAGAGGATGCAATTAAGATAGCCATGAGACTATATGATAAATTGACACATAACGAAAATAAAATTAATATAATATAAATATAAGAATAATCATTTGTTAATAGTATAGCTATCAGGCCAATGACTGTTAAGAACGAACACACAACACCCACAAACAGTGCATCAATTAATAGAAAAAATGAAATTGGACTCTTGAATATTGTAACTATAAACTCTTTGGAATATAGAACAATACAGTCTGTGAATGCCTTCTGCCATCTTACTCTTTGTTTAAATAAATCACCCCATTTTTCTGGCACCTCTGTGTAGCATATAGCCTCAGGAATAAAAATAACCTTTAGATTACTTCTTTCATTCTTATACTTTTGAATTTTAATAGTAATATCAATATCTTCCCCGATTGTTTTTCTATATCCTCCTACACTAAGTAGTACATCTCTTTTAAATGCACCAAAAGCTCCTGATATAATGGTTAACGCATCGGCTTTAGAAAGTGATGCTTTATATATATAAAACCCTCTGAAATATTCTAGTATTTGGAGTCTAACAATCGACTTCACCTTTAAACTTGGCTTTAGTGCTCCTTTCTGAAACCTTCTTCCTTGCAGAACATGAACCATGCCTCCAGCAGCTATAAGGTTTGTATCCTGAAAAGCACAATTGATGATAGGCAATGCCTGTTCATCAAGCATACTATCAGCATCAAGGGTAATAACAATCTCGCTACTTGCATATGAAATACCTGCATTCAGTGAGTCCGCTTTCCCTCCATTTTCTTTATCAATAACCAAAACACGCGAATTTTTTTTGGATCTGTAAATCCCTTTAATCGGCCTAAAATCAAGAACACCGTTTCGGTCTTTTAATATTGGTTCTAGAACCAATAATTCCTTCATGAGTTGAAAAGTAAGATCATCTGAACCGTCGTTAATAAATATCATTTCATAATTATTATAGTTTAATCTATCTATCCCATGAATTGCTGTCTGTATTATTGATTGCTCATTATAGCAGGGAATTAGGATGCTAATCGATTTTTCGTTCAAAAAAACTTTCCTCTTTAAATAATACGGTTCCTTTCGGGCAATAAGGGAATTTATTATATGATATAATGGAAATATTAAGCACATACCCAAAATGACAATACTAATAAAATAAATCATCCTTTATTTCTCCTTTTCGTAGATTTTTATATAATCAATTGAAAAGTCTGCTGGAAAAATTGTCTGGGCATCTGGGCTTCCTGGCCAGTTCCCACCAATTGCGAGATTAACAATTAAATACATAGGGACATTAGCATCATAATTTTCAGCTTTGAATACTAGTTGATTATCTACAAACCATCTGATTTCGTGCTTTTCCCACTCAACACTAAATATGTGATCCTCATGTGGATTATTAATACTTTTAGTACCATGTACAGTCTTAAGCTTTCCGTCTTCCCTCCAATGTTGAACAAAATAGGCCTTTTCTGGTTCATGGCCTACTGCCTCAAAAATATCAATCTCTGGCAAGACGTCCTTTTCATCACTTCTAAGCAGCCATATGGCAGGGAATAAGCCTTTGCCAGATGGATAATTAGCTTTCACTTCCACTTTTCCATAGAGAAAATCAAATTTCCCTTTTGTTTGTATTAATCCAGAAGTATAACCGTCTTTTTCTTTAAGTCCCGTTAAATGAAGACGTCCATCACGAACCTTAACATTTTCTGCAGTATACTCCTGCAATTCATTGTTGTAATTTTTCTTTCGGTTTAACACTCCCCACTTCTCTAACTCCACTTTATATCCGGAAAAATTATCCATAAATACAAGTTCCCATCCACTCCCCTCTTTATCATTCGCCGGAACAAAATCGTTCTTAATTAAGGAGTCCACCTTTAAATCTTTCATTTCATATTTTTCAATATTATGTGGTGAAACTTTTTGTGCAATTGGTTCTTCAAACCTTAGAAAACAAAGGATTAGCAGGAAGGACAGAAAAAAAATCTTCTTTTTCATATTATCTTCACACCTTCATATTGTTCATTATAAA
Organism: Cytobacillus oceanisediminis 2691; assembly: GCF_007678455.1. Taxonomy (GTDB): domain Bacteria; phylum Bacillota; class Bacilli; order Bacillales; family Cytobacillaceae; genus Mesobacillus; species Mesobacillus oceanisediminis_A. The sequence goes on from NZ_VEEP01000002.1 coordinate 287,966, forward strand.
GAACATATTGTGAGTATAACGGAAGATGTAACAAAAAGAAAATTTATATTCCCCCAAAAGCACTCAATAAAGAACAAAAACCTTATATTTTCTTCTTAAAACTAACTATTTCTCACTTTTTCGTTTCATAAAAAGAACAAAATGGTATTTGAGTCATTGAATTGGATTAAGCATGCAGGGAATTTCGAAGAGAATATTAAGTAGGCTTTTTAGTTGATATTAAATAACTGGTATTCTGATGTTAAACTAAAGAATTAAAAAACGCGGAGTGATTCACTATGCTGAATCACTCCGCACTTTTTAGGAATATCGTTAATGTTGTTTTATAAACGATCCATATTAAAAGGCTGCCTTTATAAAGACATTCTCCAATATCTAATCCGGGCCATTTTAGAACGAAATGTTCTTTTTTTCAAGATTGAATAATAGTTCTTCGATTGAATTATAATGATGGCTTGGACCAAAAAGTTGAAATACATTCATTTTGCGAAGGATACCGCCAAGGTCCAAATCATTCCCGACAAGATAGAGTGTTTGTCCCCTGTCTTTCAGCTGGTCCCTGAGCTGGATCAGGAGCAGTGCACCGGAAGCATCCACAATCGTTACTTTTTCTATATCTATAACTATATCAGGATTGATATCCGAACTTATAGTCTTGGTTATTAGCTCTGTGGCTCCAAAGTACAGTGGTCCTTCCAGGCTATATACCTTTAAACCATTTTCCGTTTTACTTTGAATTTTAAAGCCTTCCTCACTCATCCGCTTCATGAAAATAAGCGCGCTCATCACAATGCCTACTCCGACCGCAACCATCAGATCAATGGCAACAGTTAAAATCATAGTGACTAACATTACCGCAGCATCGGTCTTCGGCTCATCCTTAAGGATTTTTAAGCTGTCATAATCAAACATCGTAATCCCCGTCATGATTAAAATCCCGGCAAGCACGGCAAGCGGAATCTCCTCAGCTAGCGGACCGAACACGAGCATGAATAGTAGCAAGGCAACACTGTGGACCATAGCGGACAGAGCAGTCTGGCCACCGCTGCGTAAATTCACAACTGAACGGACGGTAGCTCCCGCACCAGGCATCGCGCCGAACAAACCGGCAAGCGTGTTGCCTATCCCCTGGCCGATTAGTTCCTTATTGCTTTTGTGCTTTGTACCGGTCATGTTATCCATGACGATAGAAGTTAAAAGAGAGTCTATAGAACCCAGGACTGCAATACTTAATGCTGCCGGGATCAATTGAATGATCGTGCCTAAGTCTGCAATTGGCAGATGGAACTGAGGGAGCCCTTTTGGAATTTCCCCAATCCTATCTACACTATCAAAGAATATGAAATCATTGATAAATGGCAGCGTAAAATGTACGGCAGGAACCACTTTTTCCAGAAGAATCACTGCTAGTGTGCCTAAGATCAGTGCCATCAGACTTGGCGGGATAACCTTGATCCATTTCATCGCAACAAGCATAAAGACAATCGTTAACAGCACAACCAAAAAGCTGCCTGTCACATACTGCAGCTGCCCCATAATAATAATGATGGCAATCCCGTTCATAAAGCCGCTAACCACCGGTAACGGAATGAATTTTAAATAATTCCCGGCCTTCAGCACCCCAAAGACAATTTGAAATAACCCGCCCATGAATGCGGCAATGAACGCATACTCCAAACCTTGAGTCGCAACAATCCCTGTAAAAATAATCGTAATCGGCCCAGTCGGACCCGTAACCTGGCTCTTCGTCCCGCCAAACAAAGCCGCAAAGAAACCAGTGATGATAGCGCCATACAAACCAATGATAGCACCATCAGAATTACCCGTCGCCTGCATCCCAAAAGCCAATGCCAGCGGCAGCGCAACAACCGAAACCGTAATCCCGGCCAAGAGCTCACGCTTGAGCGTCTGAAACATTTACGATACGCCTTCTTTCTTATACATTTATAAGAAAAATTATACGCCTGTTAAAATGGTTATTGAATATGAAAATAGTAAAAAGAAGTGAACTTTTTAGAAGTGGGGTAAAAAGGAGGCCTTTAAAGTCAAACAAACTGGATCAGCCAGAAGGCATGCAAGCAGAAAACCACTGTATAGGCCAGAGATGCAAATACTGTTAGACCTTTAACCAAAGTTGAACGAGGGACTTTCTCAAATAGGATGAATAATAGAAGGAGAATAGAAAGAGATACCTTTGTGATGATGAATATTAAAGGGCTAATTTCGTTGAAAGTAAGCATCAGCGGATTCAGTTCGGATATGAAGGCATACTTAAGACCAAACCAGGTCAATAGGGTATCACACAAATTTAAGGTTGTTAAATAAAATAATAGGTATACCATTTGGTAGGACCTCCATGTTAGTTCACAGGTATCGAATGTTTCATCCTTGTTTCCACTTTATGGTATGCACAAAAAACTGGTCATTACATACTTAATATTAAAACAGGCCAAAGACTGATTGCCTTCGACCTGTTTTTAAAGGTCGTATCGTTTTCTTCGGAAAAGAAGGTAGCTCATTGTCCCACCCAAGCAAATCAACAAGCCCCCAACGAACAAAAGGTTATAGTTGTTTGTTGCTGTATTTGGCAGCTTGTTTACTATTTCAGGAGTTACAACTGCATCTGTATCGGGATTTCCTTTGTCTGGATCAGGATGGATTTCAGTATTATCTTCTTTTCCTTCCGCGAGAAAGATTATCTCTAACTCTGCAGATGATCCTTGAAATTCATTGCCTAACTCATAAGGCATAGTCACTTGGAAAAATAAATCTTCTTTAGACCCAGCAGCCAGTTCCCTGGGAGATAAACCTTTAAAACCTTTTACCTTACCCTCATAAAGAACAACTGATCCTTGGGAAATCAAAAATTCCAACTCATCTAACAATCCTTTTTTCGACTTTGTTTCCCCCAGTCTGACCGTATACTTAAAATCAAACTGCCCATCATTTGTAACTGTGATATCTCTTGGAATCCAATCACCAGGCTTTAGATTACTGACCTCAAATGAATATCCATGCTGTAAAGTATTAATATCGATATTCTCTTCTGCCTGCACAGTAGTTAAGTTGAAGAATATTATTAGAAGAATAGAGAGTATTATTATTGAAGCTTTCTTCAAGAGTAATTTCATAATTTTACCTCAACTCTTATGATTTAAGAAAAGGTGGGAAATTGCTTTCCCACCTTTTTCTGCTAGTAATTATCTTGCTACGCCAGCACCTTGCTTGCCATCAAATGTCCATTTAAGTTCCAAAGAATCACCTTGGAAGCGGTTTTGATCTTGACCATTATCTACAAATTCATACTGAACATAAAGAGTATCTGTAGTTCCTGCAGCAAGGTTTCCACCATTCTCAGCAAACCAACCGCTCCATAAGTTACCTTCAATTACATCTGGGCTCATATTTTTCAAATCATACAATGTTGTAGACCAGATTGGAGCGTCTAACTTATCAGCATTGATTAAGAAGTTAACTCGAATATGTTTTCCTAAATCTTCATTGTTATTTCCATTCGCATCGTTAATAGTATAATCCGTAAATAAGTCAATAGTAGCAATATCAAGCGAACCTCCATTTACCAACTGGAATGAACGGAGCATAGTATCACCAGGCTTAATATTGTTAACATCAATGATTGTTGTTGGATTAACACTAAGATCCAAAGTACCTGCTGCAAACTTCGCTGTTGCTTCTGCTGAATCGCTGAAGTAAGCAAATGTTCCGCCACCAATTAATGAAATCCCCATTGCTGCAGATGCAATACCCATACCTAATTTCTTTTTCAAACTCATTACAATTTCCTCCTCTTACCCCATTTGGGTATGTATAATTTTATATATTGACCCTTGTTTGAAACAAAGAGTGCAACCATGTTAAGCAGTTTTTCCTTCTGGATCATTTTTTTTCTGTTTTGGGTCTATCTCTCTAAGTGCTTGGAATATAGAGAAACCTGCGTAACCAAGAAGCAGTAGTCCAGGTCCGATTAATAATAATGCGCTTCCCTCTTTTGATTGAGCAAAACCTATGAAATAACCTACATAAGGAATAGTAAAACCTGAATACAATGCTTTTACATTTGCTGAAAGTACTGGCTCCATGTCAGCAGTTTTGTTGTTATCACCTTTTGTCTCGTACATCACATTTTTTCCACTTGTTTTTACGCCAATGATTCGGTGGGTAACAAGTTTATCTTCACTTGCTTGGAAGGTGATGACATCACCTTCTTTTAGGGTTTCTCTTTCCTTTGAATCAACTGGCTTGACTGCAATAATTGATCCTGTTTTAAAAGTAGGTTCCATGGAACCCGAGAGGACAGTCTTTAACTGGTAACCAAATGCCTGAGGCTCTCCACCGGATGCTTTAGAGGAAACAACCAGAAAAGCCATAAGTATTAGATTGATAAATAAGACAGCAGTTATAAGATTGCTAAATATTTTTATTGCTTTTTTCAAACTAGTTACCCTCCTTAGAACTCTGTTCATGGCTTTCAGTACTATCAATATTTTCAGTAATAACTTCTTCTTGATTAGCAGGCTGATCTGATGTTTTTACATTTTCATCTTGCTTTTTATCTTCTTGGGTCTTGCCGTCTGCTCCCTCGTTCTGTTCCTGCGCAGGTTGCTCCTCAATTTTCTCTACACTGGATTTTTCTTTGTCAGTATCTTTGACCGCATCATCGCTTCTACTACCCTCTTCAACCTTTGTTTTTCCTTGCTCTATCTGATCTCCATTCTCGTCTTTCTTTTCATCATTGGCAGGTTGAGAAACCTTATTCATACTGACGATAATCTCATCACTCCATAGCTCTCCTCCACCAGGATGGTCTTTATGTTGGTATGCTTTAAACATATATTTACCACTTAATTCAGGTGTAAATGTTAACGTAAATTCTTCGTCTTTTTTCAGAGCTTTAAAAGAAATAGTTTCAGAAAGTTTCTGATCTTTTTTTGGATTTATATTTTCACTAAAATAAACTTCGTATCTCCCACCAGTCTTCATATCAGATCCCGTGTTCTTAATAGTAGCGATTATAAATTGTCCATCAAATTTACTGTTAGTAAACTTCAATGAACTACAATCCCAATCTCCATGTTTCTTACCATCTGAACACCCACTCTTGTCCTGCGTCTCCCATATTCCAGCTTTTATAGTGCCACTTACTGAATTTGAGTCACTGAAATAGGCACCCGTTTGACCTGTTATTGTGGAAGATATCCCTATGAGTAAGTACCATACAGCCAAAAATTTTATGAAAAGAAAATGATAACTATTTTTCTTTCTAAACTTTCTTAGTCTACCGTACCTTATAGGGACCACCTCCAGTCAGTAACCGTTCGTTCGGTTGTTCTCTTTAACGAACTTTATATTGTGAGTATATGGCAACAAACTAGTTTTGAAAAACCCGAAATCCAGCCATTTTTTCTTAATAACGTACAAAAATCGTTCGTTATCTCTTATTATCTTCCATATTCTTAATATTTGTAATTTAAAAAGGACAATTCGTTATATATAAAGAACAATAATTGTACAGAAAAAGCGCCTCCTGAATAAGGAGACGCTTTTGCATGGCTATTTTACCAAGGATTTGTCTTGAGGTAAGGATTCGCTAACTATCTCATGAAAATAATCCACTGGTTTTAATTGTTCACTAAATTCATATCCTGAATTCCAAGTTTCTTCTATATAAACTTCCTTTACGTTCACTGCCCGTTCATCTCCACCTGCACCATACTCCAGCGCATTCACACTCTCAAAGATCTTCACCATCAATTCAGCAACACGCTTGGAGTGAAATGTCTTATGGTCATATGATGCGGTCTGGAGAGACACCAGCAGTTTCTCGAGCTGCTCTATTCCACCACGTACTTGGTCGACATGCTCTCCGTTCATTCCAGCAATTCGCACCTTCATCTCCTCCAAAAACAAACCTCCGGCATTAAACTTCTCCATCAATCTCAATACCTCAAGTCCGAGAATATTCGCCGTACCTTCCCATACGGTCAACACTTGCGCATCTCTTAACAACCTTGGTGTAACAAAGTCTTCAATATACCCATTCCCACCATACATTTCAATGGCTTCATGTGCAAAGTGGACAGCTTGTTCTGCGGTTTCTTTTTTCAAAAGTGCGATGTAGAGCCTATTCAAAACGATGTCTTTTTCCGATACTCCTGGCTCATTCCTCATAACTTTCTCAAATAGTGGCAGATACTTGAAGACGGTTCGTGTTTCGATTTCGAGTTTTACGGCCATTTTAACCAGTGAGTCTTTGATCATTGGGAAGTCGGCGAGCTTCTTGCCGAAGGCGTCACGTTTCAATGCGTATTGTCTTGCTTCGCTATAAGCACGGCGCATGATTCCGAGTGAGGCGACGGTATTGCAGACTCGAGAAAGATTGAGTGCTTCCATCATGTAATAAAAGCCTTTTGTTGGATCGCCAACTACATAAGCTTCTGCGCCTTCAAATTCGACTTCTGCTGATGGGACTGCCCTAACGCCGAGCTTATCTTTTAGCCTTCGGATTTTGATGCTGTTCAGTTTTCCGTCATCTTTGCGCCACGGTGCGGCGAACAATGTCAAACCTTTTGTGCCAGCTGGGGCTCCTTCTTTTCTTGCAAGCACCATTGCGACGCCGCACATTCCTGCGTTGGAGGCGAAGTATTTTTCACCGTAGAGCTTGTAGCCGTCACTAGTCTGGACTGCCTTAACTAAATTCGCACCAACGTCGGATCCACCCTGGCGTTCGGTCAGGAATGTCGCGCCTTCGTATAGTGTTTTTTCTCCTGTTGATATCACATGTGGCAAGAACTTTTCTTTTAACTCGGGGGATGCGTACTGGTCCAATAAATAAGCTGTTGCCATAGTCAGTGTCACTGGACAGTAAAAGCCGGGCTCCGTTTGGGACAGAAGATAGCCCTGGGCATAGGAATATATATAATTCCCGCGACGCCCGAGCTCGGGAATTTCTTTATGGACATAGCCGACAATCCCGGTGTTATAGGAATTTTCAACCGTTTTCCGGTAGCCATCGTTCACCCAAACTTCTGAGATGTCGTCGCCATAGGCATCGAATTTGATTAGCTTCGGCTGGCCTTCTCGGTCAGTGAACCTGGCGCGCTGGTCGATTTCGTTGGCGCATTTTTCGCCGAACGCAAGGAGCTCCCGATCTGCGTACTCAAAAAATTCTTCATCCATTAAATCCTTCAATAAAGCCCGAAGCTGCGGGTCTTCCTCGTAAAAATTCATTCCATTAGCCTCCTTTTAAAATCCTTCATCAGCCTTTCGATTTCTTCCCTGATTTCAACCAGTTCACATATTCTTTCATTCACTTCTGCCAGCTTCTCTTCCCCGTACTCAATCGTCCGTTTCAACTGCTTTTCACCTGTCCTGTCCTCGTCAAATAACAGCACCATTTCCCTGATTTCCTCAAGTGAAAAACCAAATCTCTTCCCTCGAAGAACAAGCTTTAACCTTGCCAGGTCGCTGCTTGAGTAAAGACGGCGGCCCCCTTCAGAACGTTCTGGATTCAGGAGACCAAGTTCCTCATAATACCGGATGGTCCGAGTTGTGACGCCAAATTCTTCAGCCAAATCAGAAATCGAATACATAAGCAAAACCTCTATTTTTACAGAATAGTCAGTTAATTAATTATACCATTGACGTTAACGTAAAGAGCAAGCCAGATTTCCAAAGGAAACCTGGCTTATTTTTTCACATATTGCAGCGGGTCGACGCTGTTTGATTTTTCATAGTTCCACTGACCTTCGTGGATTTCGAAGTGGAGATGCTTGCCGCGGCTGTCACCGGTATTGCCCATGTAGCCAAGCATTTCCCCTTTATTAATGCTCTGTCCGGTTATCACTGTGCTTTTTTCCAGATGGGCGTATAGTGTGGTGAAGGTCTTGCCTTTAATCTTGTGGGTGATCAGGACGCAGTTTCCGTATGTCGCAGAATAATAGGATCGGATGACGGTTCCGGATGCTGCGGCGACAACGGATGAATCTGGAGATTCATCGGCAATGTCGATTCCAGCATGCAGCCTTCCCCATCTTGGACCGTAGCCGGATGTCAAATCGCCTCTGGCTGGCATGATGAATCCCTCTTCTGGTTGAGTGCTACTAAACTCCACTCTCTGTTTTTCTTTCAAAATCGCAATCTCCTGGGATGCCAGGTTGACATAGACTTCATACATATCCATCAGCTCGGATTCGTTCTCCTGTTTCTGCTTCTGAACCGAATCAAGCAAACGCTGTTTCTCTTTGACCCTCTTTTGCAATTCAGCCTCCAGTGAATCCAATTCAAGCTGGTCTTTTTCCAGCAAAACAATTTTCCGCTCCAACTCTGATCCCTGCTTTTTTTTCAACTCCAGGTCTGCCTGATGCTTTGCAAGTAAATCTTTATCTGCTTTAATGAAGGTGCTGACAGCGGTTGCCGCATCAAACAACTGGGATAGATTTTTCGAATCAAAAATCAGATCCACATACAAGCCTAATCCGTCCTGATTCTGCATGGTCTGCAGACGCTTTTTGATTAATTGCTCTCGATGCTTTATGTTGTGAGCCAGCTTATCGATTTCAATTTTCATATCTGCTGCAATTATCTCCGCCTCATCCATTATGCTTTGCAGATCACGGATTTCCTGATTAATCCTCGACACCTCGTCATCCAGTGCCTTCAGTTCAGAAAGATATTTTTGCTCCGCCGCATCCATTGATTTAATTTGCTTTTCTTTCTCAGTGAAATCCTGTTTCAGGTCAAAACGTTTCTGACGGATTTCGGGCAGATCCTCCGTTGCTTCAGCATAGGCTGAACTCGTGCCAGCCAGTCCAATCGTCACTGCGAGAAATACACTTCGTTTAAACACCCTTTTCCTCCGTTTTTCAAGTCTGCTTGACTGATTCTATGTATTCTTTCATCCAGTATATAGTAGTGAAGGTGCTAAATCTGTCGACTTTTAGGTTCAGGGAAAAGTAAAAAACCACCCTCGATAGAGAGTGGCTTACATTACTTCTGAATCAAATAATCTACGAGTTTTTCCTTTGGCTTCCCAAAGATTTCTTGCTCCAGGCGACGGCCTGTTGGTGTTGCCGCGAGTCCGCCTTCTGCTGTTTCCCTAAGCGCTGATGGCATTGTCTGGCCGATGGCATACATCGCGCCGATGACTTCGTCGCAAGGGATTCTGCTTGTGATGCCGGCAAGTGCCATGTCGGCAGCAGTGATTGCATTCGAGGCACCCATTGCGTTTCTTTTTACACATGGAACTTCGACCAGCCCTGCAACAGGGTCGCAGACCAAGCCAAGCATATTTTTCATCGTGATCGCAAATGCTTCAGATGATTGCTGTGGTGTTCCGCCGGCCATTTCAACGATTGCCGCCGCGGCCATACTTGCAGCTGAGCCTACTTCTGCTTGACAGCCACCCGCAGCTCCGGAAATCGAAGCGTTGTTGGCAACGACAAAACCGAATGCAGCTGTCGTGAATAGATACTCGATCATTTCCATACGTGTCGGGTTCAATTTTTCCTTTACGGCAAAAAGTGTTCCCGGAACGACGCCTGCTGATCCTGCAGTCGGTGTCGCACAGATGATGCCCATTGCCGCATTCACTTCATTCGTCGCGACTGCCTTGCTGACAGCATCCAATAATAGATTACCACCCAAAGATTTTCCACTCGCGATATAGTTTTGCAGCAAGACTGCGTCTCCGCCGGTCAGGCCGGTCTGGGATTTAACGCCAGCCAAACCTCTTTCCACAGCGCGTTCCATGACCTGCAGGTTATTGTCCATCTGGGCAATGATTTCCTCGCGGGAACGGCCTGAAACTTCTATTTCCTGCCGAATCATGATTTCGGCGATCTTCACGTTATTTTTTTCAGCTAATTCAACAAGCTCCGCAACATTACGAAACATGGCTTGCCCTCCTGATGTTCCTCATATTTAGTCAACGAGACGGATGACCTGGTCAACGCCATCAAGGGCAGTTAACTCCGCATAAACTCCGTCCTCGAGTTTGTGGTCCATTTCGATGACCATGACGGCGATATCTCCCTTGTCTTTGCGGGAAACCTCCATATGGCCGATGTTAATTTGATATTTGGATAACACAGATGTCACGGCTGAAATCAGCCCGAACCTGTCATGATGGACGACAAGGATCGCCGGGTTAGCGCCGGACAGCTTCAGCTTGAACGAATTGATTTCAGTGATCTCAATCGTTCCGCCGCCGATGGAAATCCCGACAATTTCAAGCTCCTTGCCCTGTCCATCGTAAAGATTTATTTTTACCGTGTTGGGATGCTCTGTGACCGCATCCTCGGTAATGAATTCCACTTCGAGCCCGGATTGCTCCGCGATTTTCAAAGCATCTGGAATTCTTTCATCAAATGTATCAAAGTCCATGATTCCGGCAACAAGTGCCAAATCTGTTCCATGTCCTTTATAAGTTTTAGCAAAAGAGCCGTACAGGGAGATGACGGCCTTTGTCGGCTGTTTTTCGAACAATGTGCGCGCAACGCGGCCAATCCTTGCAGCGCCGGCTGTATGCGAACTCGATGGCCCGATCATCACCGGACCTATAATATCAAATGCAGAACGATATTTCATGGTGCACTGCTCCTTTTACCAATCTATTGAAAGCGATTTCATATACTTATATTTTGTAAGAACCCTAACCATAGTTATCTTACCACATTATCTATATAGTTTAATCATTTATTGTTGGAAATTTAAAAACCATCCCAGAACAATCAGGATGGTTCCTTCACGCTGACTTTATTTCTGCCGCTGTTTTTCGATGCATATAATGCTTCATCGGCACGGTTCAGCAATGAGTCAATATTATCGCCGGACTGGAATTCCGTTACTCCGAAGCTCGCAGTCAGGCTGCCTGCTCCTTTAAAGCAATGGTTTTCGACGATTTTGCGTAAATGTTCTGCCTTTTCATACACTTGTCCGCCGGTATCATTGATGATCAGCATGAATTCCTCTCCGCCCCAGCGGCCGAAATGGTCTCCGTCTGTTAGATTGCCAGCGATGATGGCAGACAATTCCTTGAGCACACAGTCACCGATTTTATGGCCGAACTCATCATTCACTTTTTTAAAATGGTCAATATCGAAAAAAATGATCGAAAATGGCTTCTTATCATCTTCTGCAGCTGCGAGCTTTACCTCTAGCCAGGCGTCAATCTGATGGCGATTGGCAACGCGTGTCAGGGAATCGATATAAGCGTGCTTTTTAAAGAAATCTCTTTCTGTAAAAGCACGGAACATATTTTGCGCATAAAAAAGTACAAGAATATAGACGATGTTCGCTGCATGAAATTGAGTCAGGGAATCGATCGGTTCTGATGTCAATTGTCCGCTGTGGATCACCGCGATGGTTAAGGTAATAAGGAAGATGAAGATCGAGAAATACAACCCTCTTCTTGTTCCCAGCACAAGAAAGAAAAACATGATGATCAGCGGCATCCAGACGATGAAATCACCGAGAGAACCGCCGGTTGTCGCCAAATCGTTGTGGACAACGTCAAACAAGGTAAAGACATGATATATACTGACTAATAATAAATTGGAATACTCTCCAAACCGGATTCCCCGATTGATAAATGCCAGGACCCAGCTAACAGAAAACCAAAAAATAAGTGTAGAGTTTATGATCATATCAACTTGGCTCTGCTTATTCAGGAAGCTATTGATGACAAGGGCAACCGTGATGATCGGCAGCATCCACATGTAGACGCTTCGTTTCAATTCGTCAATACTATCAAATTTATTAAACATCCTTCTCATCTCCCCAGCCGCCAGACAACGGTAACGATCCAGCACGCTCTGCCAAGCTTTCCCTCGAAAATAATTATTATGAATTTAGAATAAATGGGTGTCTTATACGAAGATTACAGCGGGAAACAGCTGTCCATCCTCTGCTTCTATTGTACTAGAAAACACTATTTTAGTATATTTCCAACTGCAAAAGAAGAAGCAAAAGTCCTAGGAAAGACTCCTGCTTCTTCTTAAATTTATCTTATTCCTTCGTCCAGTTCCAGTACGTCATATCCCCAAGATTGGCACCCTGGATTTGCTCATTTTCTTTCAGCTTGAGCAGTTCTTTTACAGGTCCGGTCACGACAGCGCCGTAAACCTGGAAGCCTTCCTTCATTAAGTAATTGTACCGCTCCTCTAGATGGGAAAGGCCTAGGAAATTTTCACGGTAGCTGGTTGATTCGTCTTCGAGCAGGTTTTTCATTTGTTGCAGCATCAGTTTCTTATTCTCCTCAGTGAATTTCTTGTCCAGGCTTAATTTGCTCTGCGAATTGTAGTCATCCCCTGCTTCACGTCCGCCTGTGAAACCAATTGAGTCCACCGACAATGTATTTCCGCTGCCACCCCAACCTGGTTCAAACTCTTTCATCTCGCCAGCATACAGAGGCATCCATAGCACATCAAGATCATATGGCTTCAAAAACTCTAGCATTTCTTCAGGCGTCATATACTCTTTTGTAGAAAAGGAAAGCTCGGCAACCGTACCTTCATGAACCTTCTCTAGCTTCGTCCAGACCGAAGGATTCTCATCTGCCTTAAGCTTGTTCCCGGTCTTCGGATGCTCCGGAAGATAAAAACGGTATTCACTTTCCGTTTTCGGTTTGAGGAATTCCATCGTATTCGTTGAATACATCGGAATTATGCGTTTGGCCAACTGCTTTGTACCAACAAGTTCTGGCTCTTTTCCCACCATCTTGAAGACTGGATAGGAAATCTTTTGCGTAAATAAAGGTGTGATTTCCGCTGATTCGATGCTGCCAAACTCCTCCTGCATATTCGGCTGCGTCCAGTCCATCGCCACCCTGCTGTAAAAAATATGTTTCTTATCAAGACCGAGCGCATCATAGCTGATCGAAATCACCAGCATATACAGCCAGAAGAGGAACAGCACGGCTGCGATGACTCTGATCACCTTCACCGTCAATGTGAATCGATATTTTAACAGGATTTTCTTTTCCTTGTCTTTATTCCATTCCATGTTCATCGTCCTTCCATCCCTGTTTTTTCGCCATTTGCGCGAGCTTTTTCCGTGCCCGATGCAGTGTCACCTTCACCTGGTTCTCCGACAGGTCAAGTGCTTCCTGTATTTCCTGATAACTGAACATTTCGACCTCGCGCAAATAGAGGATCGACCGATACTGCTCCGGCAAAAAAGTCATCAGCTGCTGCAGGTCATCGAAAGTCTCCGCCTGTATCGCCTCATCCTCTGGCAGCCCATAAGGACTTGCCATCTCATCCTTCGCAAACAAATAATCGGCAAATGGCACCCATTTCCTTCGCTGCCTCTTGCGCCATTCATCCAGGTAAGCATTGCGCGCCACCTTGAACAGCCAGGCCCTGACATCCTCATTCTCATAAAAAGAAAGCGAAATCGTTGCCCGGACAAATGTTTCCTGCGTCAAATCCTCGGCCAGCTGCGTCGACCCTGAAAGCTTCAGCAAAAAATAATACAGGGGCTTCGTGTACTTCCTATACAAATTTTCGAGTTCATTCCTTCTGCTGTCGTCCATACAATTGCCCCTTAATTTAAAATCCCGCTACTAAAACGATGAACTATGTAAAATGTTACACTCTATTTCCGGTTTTTTGGAAAAAACTTTAAAAAACACTATTTTCACGTTGATTGGCTTGGCTTTCTTTTTTAAAAATATGGTACATTAGATAGGAACATACGGAAGGGAGTTTTTTCAATGACTGAACAAAACAATGCTTTGCCGCCAAAAACATGTGAGATCGAGCGTCTGATTACAATGGAAGACGATATTAATTTAGTGCTGGAAGGCAAGAAAACAGCGACTCGCCGTAACGGCCGTTATGCCGATGTAGGCGAAATCATGGAGTTAAAAGGAAAGAAATTCGTCGTGGACAATGTCTACTCACAATCACTTGGCGAATTGACAGATGCCGATGCACAGCGCGAAGGCTTTGAAACAGTCGAGGAGTACAAGCAGTCGATCCTAGCTTATCACCCGGGAATGCCATGGCTTCCGCAAATGCGCGTTTGGGTGCATGAATTCAGCCCTGTCGAAGAATAAAAAATGGATTTATTGTACCGAATCATCATTTATCTTCACGTCGCAAGCGTGATTGCGTCAATCGGACCTTTCTTCATATTGATGCCGATTGTAAAAAAACTGCCTGATGCTGTGGGAAGAGAACTGGAAGCCCACTTGGCTTTGCTGAAATCAGTCGTGCGTATGTCCAAGCACGCCGGCCACGTACTGATTGGATCGGGAGTGCTGCTCGTCATCCTCGGCCCATGGACATGGAAAACACCATGGATTGTCGGGACCCTGGCGCTGCTGTTCGCTTCCCTGTTTTTCCTGGCACGGGCATTCTCGCCAACACTTCGGAAATTTGCCGAAGAAGGTGCAAACAAAATTGAGCTCGCCGCTAAGCTGAAGCGCACCATCTGGACCTACATCATCTTATTGATGTCGATGCTTTGGTTCATGGTCGTGAAGCCGAATTTGTGGTGAATAAGTGGAAGCCCGGGCTGCGTAACCGGGCTTTTTTTTAGTGGAATGACCGACTTGGTCGATATAATTGGAAATGTGGTCGAATTAATTCAAAATGTGGTCGATATATTCCAAAATCCGCCGATAAACTCAAAAATGTGGTCGATATATTTAAAAATTCGCCAATAAATTAAATTGGCAGTTTGAAAGTTTAGTTTTTTTCAATGAGATAATTAACTACATGGCAGATGATTTCCCTTTTTCAACAGTCTCACCAGCATAATTCATACATAATACATAGACAAAGGCTGTCCTCCATCATAAAGGACAGCCTTCGTTCAACTATTTACCTATTTTGATCGTTTCCTCGCTGTTCGCGGGAACCGTCAATTCTATTTCAAGATATTGCTTTTCTCCATCACTGTAATTTTGTTTTACAGTACCTGATGAAGCCTGGTAACTTCCCGCAGCCATGTAAAATGGAACCGTTACAGTAATCGCCTTTTCCAGCCTGTTTGTCACGGTTGCTTCCTGGCTGGAGGCTTGTCCATTATTAGGCAGGCTATAGCTCGCTTCGAATGACATGACTCCGCTTTTTGTATCTCCATTTTGGTAGACTGGCGTGGAGTGTCCCTGGTCATCATATTTATGGGATGTGACCTCGCCGTTCTTCACTTTGAAATTTCTGAATCCTACCCACGGTTTTCCTGTCAGTTCAATCGCAGTTGTGGTTGTATACAGGATTCCGTCCTTCTCTGTAACATCATCAGTGTGGGTGTGTCCATGCAGACTAAGATTCACATTGAATTGTTTCATAACATCTGTCAGTTCCTGGGCATTTTCACCGTGCCATTGCTGGTCATACTTGATTCCAAGCTTTTCCCCAAGCAATAAAGTCGTCAATGACCGCGGATTATGCTTGGCATCATACTGCTTCCAATAGCTCTGGACCTCTGGGTCGCTTTGCGGCCAAATATCACGGTCACGCCATAGTGGATTGTGGTGTGAAAACAACCCTTTAATCTGGCCAGATCCAGCTGTCCTTGCATTGGCGGCCAGGTCTCCCTTAATCCAGTTCAGCTGTTCTTCCCTGATTTGCCCGCCCCATGTCGGAACGGAAACAGTTCCTGTGCCGCTGCGGTCAAATTTGTGCCAATCAAAGGAGTTGTAGCCAATATAATGGGCATATGGGCCATAATCAAATGAGAAATACTGCGGGCCAAAGTACTGTTCCCAATACTTTGCACCATCTGCAAGTGTTGCATCCTGGGCATAATAGTCATGATTGCCAGGGACGATGTAAACAGGGACATTCAGTTTTTGCAGAACACGGAATGTCTCTTCATACTCATAAATATATTCCTGCGGGTTCATCTGTCCATACATCATGTCGCCAGTCACGACAACAAAATCTGGATTCGAAAGATTTACTTCTTTAATCGCCTTCTGGAGATATAACCAGCGTTTACTTTCATCCGGATCCCACATGCCAGCTTCTTTAGCGATAGCTGGATCCACTCCGGAAGGATCATCGGGATCACCTAGATTACGGGGAGAACCCACATGTGTATCTGTCAGATGTAAAAAAGTGAAATCCTTTTTAAATTGGTCAACAACCTTAACGGAGTGTGGCTGTTCATCCGTTATACGCTTGCCGTTCCCTGTAAAAGAGACCTCCAGATCGTATAATTTTTCCGGGACATTGTCAGGGATTTGTACTGTCACATCATAAATAGTGCTGCTCTTTTTCCAGTAAGAATTACTTTCAACAGCCTTTTGTACCGGAAGATTGTATTCTGTGGTCAAAGCAGAATGATTCGTTTGTTTTAATTTTACATTCCAGCCACCTGCAACGGCGCCTTTGCTGTCTACTTTCACAGTCAGGGTTTGGCCCTTCTGTTTGATTGCCGGTGTTGCAAAAAGAGGGTAAATGATTTCGTTTACTTTTGGATCAATTGCGATGTTCGGTGCAGAACCCAAGAAATTTGTGCTGTTTCCGATGCCGCCATCCTTAGACCCTGCAGCATTCAGTAAGCTGCCATTCGCTATAGTGGATACAGGCAAAATGGCAACAAGAAAAGAACCGATGAACAATTTCATTAATATCTTTTTCACTGATTGAATACCTCCTTTTCTGCCATAATCGTAGCATGGCACTGTAAAGGAGGTATGAAGGTTTCATGACAAAAACGCAAAGGATATTACATGATTCGGCAGTCTTCCGCAGCTCTGCGAATCTAATTTTTTCCTTTTCATTTGCATACATAGCCATTTTCCATTTTAAAAAGAAAACAGCCACTTCAGTAGCGGCTGTCAGCAAAAATTCTTATTTGTCAGTACAAAACCACCTTTTACATAGTCAATTGTCACCGTTTTTGCTTCATATTCTATTGAAGGATCCACTGCGACCTTGATTCCATCGACGAGCATGATCTCGTCATCTTCGTCCGGCTCATCCAGAGCCAGTCCAATTCTGGAGCTCCTTCAGCTGATGCCAGCGAAGTAAAGTCGGATGCATGGAATCTGTTCCTTCATTAGTTGCTCGCGTGCGTTGTCCGTTATCTTCATTTTTTCTCAGGGAAGATTCTTTCAAGGGATGTAATCAATTGTGAATCCAAATTCAGTACTTCGCGGACTTCTCTTGCCTTCGACTTCGCTTCCTCGATGCTGTCTGCTCGATTCAGCTTTAGCAAAGTACCTGCGGCCAGCGTGCCTGTTCTCGTTCTGCCCGTGGAGCAGTGGAAGTAAATATTTTTTCCGGACTCGTAAGCAGTTGCCACCTCATCCATAGCCTTTTTGACCGACTCATCCTGCTGTGAGTCATTATCAAACATTGGCAGGTGGGTGCGTGGATATTCATACTCCCCTTCTTTATTTTCCGCACGCAGATCATACACCATATCGATTTTTTCATTTTCAAGTAATTCGGGGATTGCGTTTTCGCCCCCGATAAAAATCCTGCCTGGAATTAACGCCTGATAGTTCTTGCTCATTCACTATTCCTCCTTTTTTAAAAGCCAGGAGTTTCCCCCTGGCTACGATAATTATTTCCCTGTCTCAGCAAATGTCTTGATACGGTCACCGATTTGATCACGCACTCGCTGGAACACGGCCCACTTTTCTTCATCGGTTCCCTCAGCCTTCGCCGGGTCATCAAAGCCCCAGTGTTCACGTCTAACATGCGGTGGTGTTGTTGGGCAATGCTCGTCCGCATGGCCGCAAAGTGTAACAACAAGGTCAGAGTTGTTCAGGATTTCAGAATCAATAACATCGGAAGTGTGGCCTTTAATATCGATGCCGATTTCGTGCATAGCATTGATGGCATTGGGATTCAAGCCGTGCGCCTCAAGACCGGCACTCTTAACTTCCCACTCGTCACCCAAGTATTTTTTTGCCCAGCCTTCAGCCATCTGGCTTCTGCAAGAGTTTCCCGTACATAGGAAGTAGATTGTTTTTTTAGCCATAGCAGATTCGCTCCCTTGTTAGATAATTAGCAACCAAATATATAGACCTACCAATGTGATGAACAAAGTAGGAATGGTTAAGATAATTCCTGTTTTAAAATAAGTGCCCCAAGAAATTTTGACGCCTTTCAATGAAAGGACATGCAGCCACAATAGTGTTGCCAGTGATCCAATCGGCGTGATTTTCGGTCCTAGATCAGAGCCTATGACATTCGCATATATCAACGCTTCGCGGATGACACCTGTTGTGTTAGTATCCGCAATTGCCAGCGCATCAATCATGACAGTTGGCATATTGTTCATGATTGAAGAAAGGATCGCAGCGATGAAGCCCATACCGATTGTAGCAACAAACAAGCCCTGGTCAGCCGCTGCCTGGATGACATCAGCAAGGATGTTTGTCAATCCTGCGTTACGCAGTCCGTAAACGACTACATACATGCCAATTGAGAAGAATACAATCGCCCATGGCGCGCCTTTTACGACAGTGGAGGTATGGACAGCCGGACTTCTTCTCGCCATCATCAAGAAGAAAATCGCAACAACCCCGGCAATGAAGGAAACAGGGATGTTCAGGAATTCACTGCCGAAATAGCCGGCAAGCAGGACGGCCAACACAATCCATGATAAGCGGAACATCTTCATATCCTTGATTGCCTCAGCGGGCTTTTTCAAATCTGACATCTCGTAATTTTTCGGAATGCTCTTTCGGAAAAATAAATACAAGACCAGAATACTTGCACCCAGCGAGAAGAAGTTCGGCACGATCATGCGTGATGCATATTCGACGAATCCAATATTAAAGTAGTCAGCAGAAACAATGTTCACCAGGTTGCTGACGATAAGCGGCAATGATGTCGTATCGGCAATGAACCCGCTCGCCATGATGAATGGAAACACCATTTTTTCTTCGAATTTCAGGTTCCGCACCATCGCCAGTACAATTGGCGTCAAAATCAATGCTGCACCGTCGTTTGCGAACAATGCCGCTACGCCTGCACCCAGCAGGGTAACGTAGACAAACATCCTGACTCCGTTTCCTTTTGCAGCACGCGCCATATGTAAAGCCGCCCATTCGAAAAATCCGATTTCATCGAGTATAAGTGAGATAATAATCAGTGCAATAAATGTAAGGGTTGCATTCCAGACGATTCCTGTAACGTCGATTACGTCCTGGAAAGTAACAACACCAAATAATAAAGCGATTAGCGCCCCACCGATGGCAGACCAGCCAATGCTAAGCCCTTTTGGCTGCCAAATGACCAATGTCAGCGTCACGAGAAAGATCAGTGAAGCAATGATTGCTGTCGACAATTTTCATACCCTCCGTTATTCACAGGAAATCCGTTTTCCCTGCTTTTCTAGTTCTATTAATTTTTCATCCTGGCTTGGCAGTGCATCCAAGAGCAATTGAACAAAATCGAAATGCTCAAATTGCCGGTTCAGTGAGTAAAATATCCACTGGCCCCTCCTGCTTTCTTTTACCAGACCTGCGTCTTTCAGCTTACGGATATGCTGGCTGATCGCCGGCTGGCTCGCCTCGAATATTGCCACAAACTCACACACGCAGCAATCCTGATCAGCCAGAATCCTCATCATCGTCAGACGAGTCTTATCACCAAGCAGCTTCAGCAAAGCAGCAGCCTGATCCATTTCAATACTTTGCTTAATCAATTACTCTCCACCTCCAATTACCGTATCATCATATAATGATTTGCTTATATGTTCAATACTTATTTATGAATCCTTTACCAAAAATAAATCAAAAATTTTTGATTTAACAGTTGCAAACTGGTTTTATAGGAAATATAATACAATACATCAAGAGATTTTGATTAAGGAGAGCTGAAAGTGGAAAAATTCATTCCTTTAACAGACCTGACTACTGCCAACCAAACCGCTAAGGAACTGCCGCTACAAAGCACCTTTGAAAAATATGAAAAGAAGTTCAAAGCCCTTGCCGACCAAAAACGCCTGCATATTCTTAACCTCCTATGCCAGCAAGACTCCAGCTGCGTTTGCGATCTAAGTGAACTGATTGACATGCCGCAATCAAAATTATCATACCATTTAAAAATTTTGCTTGATGCCAATCTGATCCAAAAAGAAACAAAGGGAACCTGGAGCTACTACACCGTAAACACCACAGAGATCAACCACCTGCTATCTCCAGAGCTTTGCTGCCTTTTCAGACCTAGCAACTGTTGTTAGGTTTACTTTTCAAAATATTAATCAATTTTTTTTGATAAATAAATCAACATATTTTGATTAAGGAGAGGATATACATGTTTTATCAAGATTATCAAACACTGGCACAGTTAAAACAGCAGGAAGTTGAAAAAAAAGCTAGACACGCGTGGAAGTTCTTTGAACAGCCTCAAATGAAAAAATACCCAAGAATTTCCCGAAAACTAGAACAGCAGCCAAAATGCTGCCAAGTACCAGCCAATTGCTAAAGGAAGAAGGTAGAAGATAATGATCGAATTTCTAAAAAGTTTTTTATGGATTGCTGTTGAATTAACCTTGCTGTTCATAGGGATATCCTTTTTAATCAGTCTCCTCCAGGGCTATATCCCTTACGAAAAAATCGAGAAAAAATTAACTGGACGCAATAAGTTGCTCGCAAGCTTCGCCGCCATCCTGTTCGCCTTTATCACACCTTTTTGTTCCTGCTCGACGATACCCGTAGTTGTTAATATGCTGAAAAAGAAAATCCCGTTTTCAATCGTCATGGTTTTCCTCTTCGCTTCTCCTGTGCTTGACCCAACAATCTTAACGATCATGGGGGTCGTGATGGGCTGGAAGGTGACGATTTTGTATACGGTCATAACAAGTATTTTTTCTGTCATCATAGGTTTCACCCTTGATAAACTCGGCTTCCAGCGCTATGTAAAAAACGTCATCATGTCTGGATATGAAGAAAGCAACCAAAAATTCAATTGGCGGTTCGCTGTAAATGAAACCTGGTCGCTGATGAAAAGCGTGTATCCATACTTGCTGATAGGTGCTGCGATTGGTGCTGTCATTCACGGTTTGGTTCCGACAGAGTTCATCACAAAGTGGTTTGGGCACGATGCATGGTGGTTGATTCCGGTTGCCGCTATCGCAGGCATCCCATTGTACATCCGTTTATCAAGCATGATCCCTATCTCACAAATGCTGATTTTAAAAGGAATGGCCCTTGGCCCGGTGATGGCGATGATGATCAGTTCAGCTGGTGCTAGCTTGCCGGAAGTCATCCTGCTAAAATCGATCTTTAAAAAGCAGCTTGTGATTGCCTTCATTGCATCCGTGATCACAATGTCCACCATATCTGGTTTTGTATTCTATTTTGTTTAATAAATCAATTTTTCTTGATGAAAGGAGGTGAAAATCAATGTCTAACTTTATTAAAATCTTGATGGGCAGCAACTCAAAGTCTGATTGCTGCGGCGTGGAAATCAAGGAAGTCCAGGAAACAGAAGATAAAGCTGAAGCTTGCTGCGGCGGGGAAACAGCTTGCTGCTAGGTTTTCACAGTAAAGGGAAGACTGTGCAATTAGCGATTTTCACCGTGCAATTCCCATCATTGTGCGTGCACTTCCCTGCTTTACAGTGCAATTACAGGCAGTATCCGTGCAAATCTCAATTATCATCAAGAGCAGTAAACAAAAAAGGTGGAACCAGGCATCTAAAACGCCTGATTCCACCTTCTTTTTTACTCTTCCACCTCTAAAATGGGCAGGATATCCACTTTTATTTTACGAATGCGGTGATTTTCTACTTCCTTGACGATGATTCTGAGGTTTTCATAATCAAATGAATCACCGTTTACCGGTATGCTTTCCAATGTTTCAAAAATCCAGCCGCCGAGGTTATGATAAGACGTTTCTGGCATCGGCACCTTGAACAATTCGGCAAAATCATCAAGATCATATGCCGCATCGAATTCATATGTGTTTTCATCGATCTTCGTCATGATGTTGACTTTCTCATCATGCTCATCCCAAATCTCGCCGACCAGCTCTTCAAGGATGTCTTCGAGGGTGATCACGCCGCTCGTGCCGCCAAACTCATCAACGACGATGGCCATATGGCTCTTCGTCCTCTGCAGTTCAGGCAGCAGTGTAGCGATTTTCATCGACTTCACCACAAACATCGGCTGGCGCAGCATCTCACGGACATTGACTTCTTTATTCTGGATCAGTTCTGCAAAAAATTCACGTTCGGATAAGAATCCGATGATATTATCTATATTGTCTTCGTAAACCGGCACCCTTGAAAAACGTTCCTCAAGGAATATTTGCTTGATTTCCTCAAGTGGCTGGCTTACTTCGATTGTAATCATATCCATTCGATGTGTTAAAATTTCGCCGACAAGAACATCGTTGAATTCCAGGGAACGGTGTACAAGCTCCCTCTCCTCATTGTTGATGACGCCCTCTTCTTCACTGATGTCGACCATCACCTTGATTTCCTCTTCTGTAACAGATGGCTGGACTTCCCCATCCTTCGAAAAGACCTTCGATACAAATGCCTTTAGTTTACTGAACAGGAAATTAATTGGCGTCAGGATTTTGATCAGCAACAGCAGAATACCAGATATTTTTAACGAATAAGTTTCTGCATGTTCCTTTGCGATCGACTTCGGCAGGATTTCACCAAAAATCAGGATCAAGATTGTCATACCAAAAGTACTGATGATAAGACCCGTGCTTGCTCCAAAGATATCAACAGCAACCTTTGATGAAATACTCGCCGCCGCAATATTGACGATATTATTACCTACTAGAATAGTAGACAGCGCGTCATCGAAATTCTCAGCAATATACAGAGCATTCTTGCTTCCAGCGCGGCCCTCAGACTCATAGTTTCTCAGCCTGATTCTATTGACACTGGAAAAAGCGGTTTCTGCCGATGAAAAGAAGGCAGACAAAAGAATTAAAACACCTAATAAAATGACTAAACCTATGGGAACTTCCAAAAAAATTCACTCTCCGAAAAAAAATTTGTCAGAATATATTTTACTTGTCTGGCACAAATAAATCAAATAACTCTACCTCAGCCTCACCTATGTACGGTTTACCCGGCACAAAGGTTTCATAATCAGAGATTCTTCATTTCTTCGCCTGTCAATTTATTCTTATTCGTCAACTTAATCGTTGGAATCAAGCGGTAGCCCAGATAAGCAAATGCTGATCCAAGAATCGCCCCGACAAGGATGTCGGCAGGGTAATGCACACCGACCCATATTCGTGAAAAACCAACGACCAGAGCAAGTAATATCCATAAGTATGTATGCTTTCTTTTAAACAGCCAGAACGTAACCGCCATTGTGAAAAAGATAATCGTATGGTCACTCGGAAATGAATTGTTCACTTCCATATCGATCAATTTATTTACATCGGCCAGCTCAGCAAATGGCTGGTTGTTCGAATGAAACATGCCAGCTATCTTCCCGGTGATTTCCGCTAAAATCAGTGCTGCCAAGCCGCTCATAATCATCAATCGGTTTTCATCCTTCCGGCTGAACAAGTAGATTATCACTGCTAACGCCAGAAGATAAATCGTATTTTTTGCAATCAGGACCATAATCGGATTCAAAAACGTGAATTCCTTTCCTAGGTCATTGACCATTTTGAAAAGTTCAATATTCATATAGTGATGCACACACTCCCCATGACAAATTAATATGATTATACAATATTTCCCCTGTCGAAAAACAAAAAACGAAGGCTTTAATCAAAGCCTTCGATCCTAAACAGGGATATATTTATGATTGTGATTGAATGCATCGGCGAACTCATGAATCGCTTCCACATCGAACCTTGATAGATCTTCCGTCTCACCATTCACACTTTTCGCGATGATTTTTTCAAAGAAATTCATTTTCGAAAAAATGAACTCGCCGCCGAAAAGCCCTTTCGCTATTGCAGCTTCTCTCAGATTGGCCGGAAACGCCGCTTCAAACTGTTCCTGCGCTTCCTTCCCTTCCCTCATGCAGCAGAGAAATAATCCAAGATTCTTCCTCTGAAGCACATCCTCATGCTCCTTCATGAATTTCTTGACTTTCCCCTGAATGCTGCCGCCGTGGATGGACCCGCCAATCATCACCGAATCAAACAGCTCCAAATCTGAATGAAGCCTCGTTTTATCAAGATTGATGGCAATCACATCCCCCTCAATCCGCTTTCGTAAAAGATGCACCGCCTTTGCTGTCGTACCATGTGTTGAGCAGTAAACAATCAAACTTTTCATTAGATCGCCCCCATCACTCTCTGGTATTCTGCAATCGTCCATTTGGGTTCATTATAGCTGTTGGGTGCAGAAAAAGTGTGAGAGATGTATGACAGATTTCTTACAAAATCATTCCAATACATCAGGAATACTTCACTTAGTGAAAAAGATTTGGTCTTCTCACCACGGTAGCCTTAATCTCTCTGTTTTTGCAGGGCAGCTTCTCCATTTCTCCGACCGTAACCTTGAGCTTCCTTCTTTTTCGGGCGGAGCTTCCCTCTTTCTCCGACCGTAACCTTGAGCTTCCTTCTTTTTCGGGCGCAGCTTCTCTCTTTCTCCGACCGTAACCTTGAGATTCCTTCTTTTTCGGGCGGAGCTTCTCCCTTTCTCCGACCGTAACCTTGAGCTTCCTTCTTTTTCGGGCGGAGCTTCTCTCTTTCTCCGACCGTACCTTCGAGATTCCTTCTTTTTCGGGCGGAGCTTCTACTTTTCTACTACTAATATCCTAATACCCACCAACTTCTGCACCTTACCCCTTACTTTGTGCTTTCTCCAGCTCCAACAAATGCTGCTTCATCTCAATTCCGCCACGATACCCTGTGATCGCCCCATTTTTCCCGATGACTCGGTGACAGGGAACTGTAATCAGGACCGGGTTTGCGCCGATAGCGGTTCCGACTGCTCTTACTGCGGCAGGCTTCCCGATTTTTACGGCAATTTCGGAGTATGTATATGTCGCACCATAAGGGATTTCTCTCAATGCTGTCCAAACGGCTTCCTGGAATGGGGTTCCTTTTACATCCACTGGCAGGGAAAAATCAGTGCGTCCTCCCTCCAGATATTCCTTCAATTCGTTTGCGTATGGTTCCATTGCTTCTGAATTCTCTGCGAAATCCGCGGCCGGGAACCGTTTTACCATATGTTCGAAGTCTTCCTCAGGCGAACCAACATAGCATAAGCCTTGAGGCGTTGCTGCAATATAGATTGGGCCATGCTCAAACTCAATAATCCCCCAATGAATTATTTGTTCCATGTAGCCTCACTCCTCTTTTTTCTTCATTATATCGAAAAATCTTGCAAACTAAATAGATTGAATTTTCTTTACACTAGCAAATTTTCCCTTTACGATGAAGATGGAGTGCTTAGTACACTCCCATTAAAACAAAGGAGGTTATAAACATGGACAATGCAAAAAAGCAGCTTATTTTATCTAAAAAGGAAGATGGCCCGTAGTTAAGAGAGGAGAATGGACGTGACACAATTGAACAAGGTGATTCAAATTGAGAAATACCACGAAGGATTGGCGGCAGGAGTCGCGAAGATGTGGAACCTGAGCCGGGATGGCTGGGGCGGCGATACGCGAGTCATGACGGAGGAGCAGGTCAAGAAGAAGGAAGCGAACTCGGACAATATCGAGCTGTACCTGGCGCTGGACGGAGAAGAAGTCGTCGGTTACTGCGGTCTGTCGGAGTACAAGGAGGATACAGGTTCGCTGTATATTCCCCTGCTCAATGTACGCCCGGATTATCAAGGCCACAAGATCGGCAAGAAGCTGGTGCTAGAGGCGCTGAAAAAAACCGTTGAGCTTGGCTGGCCGCGTCTTGATCTTTATACATGGGCCGGTAACACGAAGGCCGTTCCGCTTTATAAGAAATGCGGTTTTTTCTGGGAAGATAGGGATGATTCAACCCATTTGATGAATTTCATTCCGCAAGTGCTGAACACGCCGCTGTTACAGCCAGTGTTCGAAGTGCTGAATTGGTATGAGGATAGTACGAGAATGATAGAAGTGAAGCCGGACGGAATCAGGAAAAATGGTTTTATCTTCTATGAATATAGATGGCAGAACGGAAACACGAATGCCCGGGTTCAATTCGAGAGAACGAGCCGTGGTATGTCGCTGGTTGAAACAGATGACTTCCTTATCGAAATGAAGATGGCCGACCATGAAGTCATCCAGGAGGAAGAACGAAAATTTGAAATCAGGATTGTCAACAAGAGCGGCGAGCCACTCAGATTCAAAGCAAGCGGCGCCTCCGAAGGCCGTGTCTCTTACCAATTCGACTCCGAAAAAGTAGTACTTGATGAATCTACTATTTCGGCAGCTTTTACCGTTAAAAAAGGTGAGGAACCAAGCAACTGGCGGACCCACCCAAGCGTTAATGCTACGGTCTTGGTAAACGGGCTTGAATGCGAGCTGAAACTGGGAATCTTCCCAATCGATCCGGCAAAAATCGAAGCCAGTTACAATGGCAATCTCAGTTTTCTAAACAAAGAAACTACTATTCAAGTGGAAGTGAAAAATAATCTCCAGGATGACGCGGAGTTCCTTTTACAATTCCCTGATACGGAACAGATAGTTTTAGAGAATGATACTTACCGTGTAAATGTCCCCGCGAAAGGTCGGAATACCATCACAGTTCCTTTAACGGTAAAAGAACATGGTTTTTACAACCCTGAACTTAAGATTACCGCCACAAAAGAAAACGGTGAGCAGTTGACATTTGAACAGAATATTTCTGTTGCCTTCAAAGGGCTGGGCAAAAAATTCGGTGGTGAATCGAAGGATTTTTGGCATATCTTCAATGGTCTCGGGCAAATCAATGTCCGCAAGCGGGACCTGTTGACGACCGCAGCTAAAAATACCAAAAGACAGCAGCCATTTGCATTCCTGACACCGAAGCTCGGGAAACCTTATTCACTCGAGTTCACGAAAAAAAGCCCGGAAGCAGTCACCTGGGAGGCAAATGATTCTTTCATCGATCTGAAAATAAAACTGGAATCAGGCGAAATGGAAGGCCTTATTTTAACTCAGACCTACCGTTTGTTTGGGGACGGCATCATCCATACGTGGGCCGAAATAGAAAACCGGGGAACAGTGGTCCACGAGAACGTTGCATTCAGCCAGCCTGTCTATCAGGAGATCGAGCAGGCTTATTTCCCGCTCGACAATCAGGTTGTCCATTTTTCTGGAAATCGCATCATCGAGTTCGGGGATCTGGATTCCAAGATGATCACAGGAAACTGGTATTTTTCCGAGGGTTCTTCAGGTCCAATCGGGCTGAGCTGGTCTGAAAAAAGCAACGCAGCTCCTGAGGGCTGGCAGTTTGTCATTGAAGACCAATTCGGCAAAATGGAACCTGGTGCGAAGGCGTTTTCTGAAACAATCACGCTGTCACTTGGAGCATTCCAGAACTTCGAGGAATTCATTGCCTATGCAAAGCAGTCTCCAGTTTCTAAAAAGCCGGAGACGACGGGCGAATTTGGATTCCAGGCAGAACGGCTGGTCGTCCGTCCTGATGCCGAGCCAACTTTTAGGTTGAAAACGTTCAGGAACAGTTACCTGGATGGCACGCTTACCGTTGGAAATGAAAGTCATGCTATCAACTCTGATTTGGAGAAGACGTCTCATTCTGTTACCTCCCAACTGCAATGGAATCCCATTTCCATCGTTGAAGCTTTTTATGGAGGAAACGGGACTGAGGCAAGATTCTCAGAATTGCTGCTGTCTCCTGCTGGCACAGTTTCTTCTGGCATTGAGGGCGGAGGTTTCACTGTTGATAATGGTGTCATTAAGATGAAGGCAGACCCTGATTTTTATCCAGGAGTATTCTCCCTCCAGTTGAACGGCCAGGAATGGCTCGCCCATTCTTACCCAGAACCGACAGCGAAAAGCTGGTGGAATCCATGGGCAGGCGGCATGAAAACAGCTCCAAACGGAATCAACACCTTCTCATTGTTAAAAGAAAACAGCACCGCTTCCGTGGTCGAGCGGAAGGACAATGATGGCAACAAGTGGATGGGCCTTGCGATCACTACCGAGTTCAAGGAGCATAAAGACTGGAAAGGCGTTCAATATGTCCAATATTATTTATTGCTTCCAGGCGTGCCGGTAGTCGTTTCTTTTGCCGAGGTCGTGAATGATGGCGGCAAAAATATTTCCAGGGAAGTGTGGATGACAGACATCTTTGCCGGAGCCGATAATCTGACGAATTTCAGGATTTCTGTTAATGAAGGTAAAACTATGTGTTCCTACCATGCTGGCAGTGAGGAGATTCCGCTTCTGCTTGAAGGCGACTCCTATATCGAGTCGGTTCATTCACAGGATAAGCTTTATTTTGTTCCAAACAACGACGCGGGACTTACCGAGGCTTATACGAATAAAGAGGTGCTTCAGCTTGCTTCCAAACACCAGGGCAATTTTGAAAAAAGCGCCCCGCTGTTCCTGTTGTTTGATGATCGTAAATTGTCCGCAGATCTGTTGAAAAAACTGAGAAGAGTTCAATTTTAAAAGGAGAAAACATGAAAATCATCGATGCCCATATCCATCTATCAAATATAAAATCCTTTTATGAAACGGCCGAGAAGCTGTCGTTTGTCGACTATTCCGCTGCCGGCATCCAGCAGGAATTCAAGGATGCCAATGTGGTTCTCGGGATTGGCATGGGGTTGACCGAAACCGACAAAAGGGGGTTTCCGGACTATGAAGCCCGGACTCCGATGGGACTGGATTTAGAGTCTGAAGTGCCAGCTAATATCTTCTGGTGTGCCGGGGTAAATCCATACGACCTAGATGAGGCAGCACTCAACCGGCTTGAGGATGAACTTCAACATCCAAAGACAGTCGGAATCAAGATTTATCTTGGATACTATCCTTTTTATGCCTATGACGATGTGTATGAACCAGTCTACAAGCTTGCGGCAAAATACCAGCTCCCGGTCGTGTTCCATACAGGCGATACTTATTCCGAACGCGGATACCTGAAATATTCCCATCCGATGGCGATTGACGAGGTCGCGGTCAATCATCGTGATGTTAATTTCATGATGGCCCATTTTGGAGATCCATGGACCCTGACCGGAGCGGAAATCATTTATAAGAATCCAAATGTTTTTGCTGATTTGTCAGGGTTGATTGTCGGCACAAAGGAAGACTTGGATAAACGCAGCAAGGGACGTTTCCTTGATCACCTGCGCCATGCACTGGAATTCGCTGATTCCTATGATAAGCTGCTGTTCGGCACAGATTGGCCGTTGATTCCAATCGGACCGTACATCGAGTTTATCAAAGCTTTGATTCCGCCGGAGCATCATGAGGATGTATTTTACAATACGGCACTTAAGTTATTTCCGAAAATCAGGCCGTTTGTTGAGTAAAGAAAACATTCAGCATGTAGTGTACTTTTCCCATAAAACATGAAGAAGTCCCGTTACCACTATGGTAATGGGACTTTATTTTCACCGCCGCCGGAAAGAAGGACCATTCCTGCTGCGGCCTGATTGTGTTCAGGGCAGCACTGATCAAGCATCCTTCACTGTGTCCCATGATGATGATCTTGCTTCCATCGACCTAGGATGAGCCGCAAGCATATCAAGAAATTTTCACCAACTAAAAAGCCCATCCTTTTTATTGGATGGGCTGCCACAGTTATAGGAATAAACCGCCATAGGCTAACGATGCTGTAATGACATATGCGGGATGAACTTTCCATTTTTCCAATAGCAAGTAGCTGACAGCAATTAAGAGGACTGTTTGTATCATTCCACTGTCTACATAAGAGCTAAAGAAAAAGTTAAAAGTCATGACACCCAGCAATACTGCAATGATTGGTCTGATATAATTCGTCATTCTTTTAACCTTTGGGGAATCTTTATAACGGTACAAGACTCCAAGGAGAAAAATCATTAAGATCAGTGAAGGGGCGACTGTTGCGAATATGCCGACTGCAGCTCCTAGTATCCCTCCCTGTTCATATCCAATATATCCTGCCAGTTTAGTGGCGATTGGTCCTGGCAGGGCGTTTCCGATTGCGAGAACTTCGCTGAATTCCGGTACTGTCATCCAGCCATAGCGGTCGACCACCTCATTTTCTACCAGAGGAATCGATGCCGGTCCTCCTCCATAACCCAGTATTCCCGGAATGAAAAAGGCGAGGAATATATGCCAATAAATCATTAGCCTACCCCTCTTTCACTCTTATTCTCCACCCCAGGAGCCTTATCCTTTTTAGCTATTGCAAGAATTAACAATACAAGAATAAGGATAGCAGGATGGATGTTAAGTACTTCCATCAGTATTAGTCCTCCAACAATCATCAAACCTGCATTCACTTTTCCCAGAGTTTCATTTGATTTCTTGAAAAAGTCCCATGTCATGGTTGCCAGCATTACACCAACCACCGGTACCACAGCTTTTGTCATCCCGTCAACCCAGGGTAAATCTTTAAACGAAGATAGGGAGGTTAATAATATAATCATCAACAAGATTGTCGGAACGATTGTTGCTGCTGTGGCGTTCACCATTCCTGTAAAACCAGCCACACGGTAGCCGATATATCCAGCCATCTTTGTAGCAATCGGGCCTGGAAGGGTATTACCTAAAGCTAATACATCAGCGAATTCATCATCATTCATCCATTTATATTTTTCGACAACCTCTTTATGAACGAGCGGGATGGATGATGGTCCGCCGCCATACCCCAGCATTCCTACTCGGAAGAATGCCAGGAATAGATCGAGCTGCTTCATTTTCATTCAACACCTTTTTTGAGATTACCAAGCTGCGATTGCACCGTCAGTCCTCGACTCTGTTCCGCCCGAAAGCACTCCAGTGGCAGGGTCTCTCCAGATAATTTGGCCCCTTCCAAATCCTCCTCCATCCAATGCGAATTGGATTTCGTGCCCTTTCCTGGCAAGTGCCTGGGCAATGTGGGCAGGGAAGGTATTCTCTACAACTACCTTATTGCCCTTCATCCATTGCCAGCGAGGGGAATCAAGCGCAGCCTGTGGATTGAGGTTGAAGTCGATTGTGTTCATGATGACCTGGGCGTGCCCCTGTGGCTGCATGTATCCTCCCATGACTCCGAACGGACCGACTGCTTCATTATCCTTTGTCAAGAACCCCGGAATGATGGTATGGTATGTCTTCTTGCCAGGTTCAAGGCAGTTATCATGAGATGGATCTAATGAAAAATCGGCACCTCGGTTTTGCAGCGCGATTCCTGTTCCTGGTACGACGATTCCCGATCCGAAGCCCATATAATTACTCTGGATGAATGAAATCATGTTTCCTTCCTCATCCGCTGCAGCGAGATAAACGGTTCCGCCCTTTGGAGGTGTGCCAGGCTCCGGCAGTCTTGCGGATTCACCGATCAAGCTTCTTCTTGTTTCGGCATATTCGTCCGATAATAGCTGTTCAGAGGATACTGTCATTTTCTCAGGGTCGGTAACATATTTCTTTGCATCCGCAAATGCAAGCTTCATTGCTTCGATTTGCTTGTGGTATGTATCCACAGACTCTTTTTCATTCAGTTCATAGCCCTTCAGCATGTTCAGCGCCATTAAAGCAACAATTCCCTGGCCATTCGGCGGGATTTCCCATACATCATAGCCTCTGTAATTGACTTTGATCGGCTGTACCCATTCAGGCTTATATGAGGCTAAATCCTCTTTTGAAATAAAGCCGCCATGCTGCTTTGAAAATTCATCTATTCTTTCAGCCAGTCCCCCGCGATAAAAACTTTCAGCATTGGTTTCGGCAATTTCACGCAAAGTGCTTGCGTGGCCTTCAGATTTCCACACTTCGCCTATTTTCGGCGCCTGCCCATTTGGAGCAAATGTATCAAACCAGCCTTTGTATTCGTCACCTTTAAAGATTTCTTTGAATTTTTCAAAGGCAATATTCCAATACTTGCCGAGGACTGGCGATAAAGGATATCCCTTTTCTGCATATTCAATCGCCGGCTGCAAAACTTCGGTCAGCGGCAGCTTGCCAAAGCGTCTTGACAGCTCCGCCCATGCTGCCGGTACACCGGGAACGGTAACAGGAACCAGGCCAAAGGTCGGCATTTTTTCATGACCTTTTTCCTTAACAGCATCGATTGAGATGTTTTTTGGAGCAGGACCGCTGGCGTTAAGACCGTGGAGCTCACCTTTTACCCAGACTAATGCGAATGCATCCCCTCCAATGCCATTGGAAGTTGGCTCAACTACGGTTAAGCATGCTGCTGTTGCAATGGCAGCATCAATGGCATTTCCCCCCTTTTTCAAAATATCCAGTCCCGCCTGTGCCGCCAGCGGCTGAGAAGTAGCAACCATGCCTTTCCTGGCAAAGGTTACCGTTCTTTGTGAATGGTATGGATAATTTAAATAATCTAAGTTCATGATTTTCCTCCCTCTTACTTTCATTTGTAAGTTAATTTACCTTATTAGCTTTACAAATGAATTATTCTCTTTTTATAAAACAGCATTTCATTTTCATATCGAAAGAAACGTCCTTACCTCCCTGGTAAGGACCTTGCACATTATGCATAATGGCAAGCAGCAAAATGATTCTCGCTTACCTCTCGAAAAGCCGGCTCCTCTGCCCTGCATCGCTCCGTAGCCAGCGGGCATCTTGTATGGAAACGACAGCCGCTCGGAACATTGATTGGACTCGGGACATCACCTTTTAAGATGACCCTTTCCCTCTTCTTATCTTCTTTGGTTGAAGGTATGGCAGAAAGCAATGCCTTTGTATAAGGGTGGAGCGGATTATCGTAAAGTTCTCTCTTATCAGCCAGCTCGACCATTTTCCCTAAATACATAACGGCGACTCTGTCGCTCACATGCTTCACAACACTAAGATCGTGAGAAATAAATAAGTATGTCAGTTGATGTTCCTTTTTCAAACGCTGCAGCAGGTTAAGGATTTGGGACTGGACGGATACATCCAATGCAGAGACCGCCTCATCGCACACAATTAATTTCGGGTTTGTGCAAAGTGCACGAGCAATGCTCACACGCTGCCGCTGTCCTCCTGAAAATTCGTGCGGGAAGCGATAATAATGCTGTTCTGAAAGGCCAACTTCGACAAGCAGATTGCAGACATAATCATATAGCTCTTTCTTCGGTACAATTTTGTGAGTTTCTACGATTTCTGACAACATGGATCCAACAGTCATTCGCGGATTGAGTGAACCGTAAGGATCCTGGAAAATAATCTGCATATCTTTCCGATTATCGCGCATCTGACGCTTGGAAACCCTGGTAATATCCACTCCGTCATAAACGATTGTTCCAGAGCTTGGTTCATGAAGTCTGAGGATTGCTCTCCCCATCGTAGATTTACCGCACCCAGATTCTCCTACAATTCCCAGCGTTTCCCCTCTTTTCAGAGCAAAGGTGATACCATCCAATGCCTTTACCACCTGTTTTTCTCCAAAGAACCCTTGATCACCGACAGGAAAGTGTTTCTTCAAGTCCTGTACATCAAGAAGATTTTCCGACGGCAACTTCGCTAATGGCTGGCCCATTTTTCTCACCTTCCTCCCATAAATTTGTGTATTTCCAGCAACTGACTGTGTGGTGTGAATCGACTTGCTCAAAATCTGGGGATTGTGCCCTGCAGATATCCTGTACATACGGGCATCGGTCCGCAAATCTGCAGCCTGCTGGCATTGCATCCGGAGATGGCACAGATCCTTTTATCACAAAAAGTTCTTCCACATCTTCCTCAGCGTCTACATCAGGGATGCACTTCATCAGACCTTGTGTATATGGATGCAGCGGATTGTTGAAAATGGATGTTCTCGAACCATATTCCACCGCTTTACCGGCATACATAACCAGTACTGTATCTGCCATTTCAGATACAACCGCCAAGTCGTGGGTAATCATAATAATTCCCATATCCAATTCTTTTTGCAGATTCTTCATGAGATCAAGAATCTGAGCCTGAATCGTCACATCAAGCGCTGTGGTCGGCTCATCTGCAATTAGCAGTTCCGGGTTGCAGCTAAGCGCAATCGCAATCATGACCCTTTGCCTCATTCCACCGCTCAGTTCATGAGGATAGGCATCGATTCGTTTGTCCGGTGAAGGGATTCCTACTAGCTGAAGCATTTCAACCGCCTTCTGGCGCGCTTCTTTTTTGCTTACCTTCTGGTGGAGAATAATGGTCTCAGCAATCTGCTTTCCCACTGTCTGTACAGGATTGAGAGAAGTCATAGGTTCCTGGAATATCATCGAAATCTGATTGCCCCTGATTTTACTCATCTGCTTCATTGACTTCTCCGTAAGGTTGTCACCCTTTAAAAGAATTTCTCCTTCAATTTCCCCTGTCTTAGGAAGCAGGCCCATGACCGAAAGGGAGGTCATACTTTTTCCACAGCCTGATTCCCCAACAATACAAAGGGTTTTCCCTTTTTCCACATTAAAGGATAATCCGGCTACAATATTTGTCGTCTTCTTTTTCCCAGCAAAGCTGACCTTAAGATTCTTTACTTCCAATAATGGCTGTGTCATTCGATTGCCTCCTCCCTTCGTTTTACTAGATTAGCAGTGTATGGAAATAGATCTTCTTGGCATTGTTTATAGATTCTAATTAGTTCTTGGACAGGCTCATGAT
Organism: Cytobacillus oceanisediminis 2691; assembly: GCF_007678455.1. Taxonomy (GTDB): domain Bacteria; phylum Bacillota; class Bacilli; order Bacillales; family Cytobacillaceae; genus Mesobacillus; species Mesobacillus oceanisediminis_A. Next base: position 322,532 of record NZ_VEEP01000002.1, read on the forward strand.
GTTCATCCGCTCTGACATCAACCAGAGGATACTCTTCTTGGTCAACAACATAAAGAGCAGCTGACTGCCTTCCACGTTTGTCTCCTCCTGCTTCCTGTCCGCTGGCAAGAGCCGCTAATAGTCTTTCTGGCAAACTTTCGTTTTTCAGTGCCTGATACGTTTCAAACATGGCATCGATCGTTTCGGGTCCTGTCAGCATATTGCCAGCGACAACGAACTGAAATCCGATTTTATGTCCTTGCCATGGAACAGTGTCTTTACCTGTAAAACCAGTAGCATTCCCATACTTATCAACGATGGCACATTGCCTTCTCTCCGGATCCGGGTCTGAAGCCAGTAATTGCTCCAGCACTTCAGCTGGTAATTTTCCTTCAGCTAAAAGCTTGATTCCGTCAAGGCCATAAAACGGATTAACAGTTGCTTGGGTTGCTATTGCTCCTATACCGGTTTTCACATAAGGGACTAGTGAGCCGACTGCTGGTCTTGCAGTTGATACCGCGACGCCCAGCATTCCTGTTTTCTCACATCTAGCAGTTATCGAAAATGTCATTCTAATAACCTCACTTCAGCTTCGGATCTAATGCATCACGCAGTCCATCACCAAATAAGTTGATTGATAGAACCGTTAAAAAGATAAACAGTCCAGGAAACAACGAAATCCATGGCGCGTCACCAAGATACCCTTGTCCCATTGAAAGCATGGCACCCCAGCTTGGTGTTGGAGGCTGAGTACCAAGCCCCAAATAGCTTAATGAAGCTTCAGAAATGATTGCCGCGGCAATCGATAGAGTAGCCTGGACCAGAATGGGCGGCATGCAGTTCGGCAGGATATGCTTGAAAATGATTTTAAAATCACTGATCCCGGATGCTTTAGCAGCCGTAACATATTCCCGCTCTCTCTGGCTCAATACCTCTCCCCTGACCAGACGGATAAAGTTAGGGGTAAAAATGATTCCAATCGCAATCATGGCATTTTGCAATCCAGCTCCCAATACAGCTGCAAGAGAAAGCGCCAGTACCAGCGGCGGGAATGAAAGCAGGGCATCCGTAAAACGCATGACAACAAATTCATCTAAAACTCCGCGATAATATCCTGAAAAAAGACCGATCGGGATTCCAATCAATAATGCGATGCCTACCGAAATTATCCCGGCCTGGATTGACACTCTCGCCCCATAAATGATCCTGCTGAAAATATCACGGCCAAGCTCATCTGTCCCAAGAAGATTCTCTGAATTCGGGCTTTGGAGGAATTTTGCATAATCTTGCTCACCAGGATTATAAGGGGCGGCCACCGGAGCAAAAACTGCCATAAGGATCAACAGCAATGTAAAAATACCACCAGCTACAGCCAATTTATTTTGAAAAAAGCGGGAACTCATCTCTTTCATTCTGCGCTTTTTCGGGCTCTCAACAACTGTCATTTTTTGATTCAACTGTGCTTCCATGGTCACTGGCCCCCTGTTAGCTTAATTCTCGGATCTAGAATCGAATAAAGAACATCAATAAAGAAGTTAACCACTACAACAGCGATAGCCATGAACAGCACGGCACCCTGCACAACCGGAAAATCCCTTGTCATGATGGCATCGATGACAAGCCTTCCGAGTCCCGGAATTGCAAAAATCGTTTCGGTGATCACCGCACCTCCAAGGAAGGTGGCTAATTGTAATCCGCTAACTGTCACGACAGGAATAAGTGCATTCTTCAAAGCATGGCCAATTACGACTCCTCTTTCAAGAACACCTTTCGCATAGGCGGTCCTAATGTAATCAGCCTCCAGTACTTCAAGCATGCTTGAACGCAGCATCCTTGTGATTTCTGCACTCAATCTGACCCCTACTGCTAGGGCTGGCATAATCATTAAAAGCATGCTTTGTTTAAAATTCGTCCATGGCTCCACATACCCTGAAGGTGCCAGCCATCCCAATGAAATCGAAAAGATGAAAATCAGTAAAATTCCCAGGAAAAACGGTGGAACTGAAACCCCTGACAATGCAAATGTTGTTCCAAAGTAATCCCAGAAAGTCCCTTTTCTTGTAGCTGAAATAATACCGGCTGGAATGGCAATCAGCATAGCAATGATAAATGACATGATGGATAGCTGGATTGTTACCGGCAGCTTCTGAAGCAGCACGGTAAGAACCGGAGTATTATCTTTCAATGAATTCCCAAGATCTCCCTGAAGGACATTTGTTACCCAGTTAAAATACTGGACATAAAGAGGATCATTCAGGCCCATCTGCTCCCTCAATGCCTGCAGCGCTTCTTCAGTGGCCTCCTGCCCGAGAATCATCCTTGCAGGGTCGCCTGGTGTGAGATGAACGAGTGAAAAAACGATTATGCTTACTAAAAATAAGATAACGACCATAAGTCCTAATCGACGAAGCAAAAACTTTACCACGCTGCTCCCTCCTTTTTTTTAAGGTTCAAAAGTATTTCGGCCTGGAGACGGGTCTCCAAGCCGAATCAAGTAAATTGCTTATTTAAATGAAACGTCATGGAAGCGCATCATTTGATCCGCTATGTGTTTATAGCCTTGCAGGTTGTTCTTATATGCTTTGTAATCCTTCTCATGATAAATGAAGATGAACGGAACTTCTTCCTGGCCAAGCTTTGTAGCTTCTGAGTAAATCTTCTTTCTTTCCTTTTGATCCGTCTCCACACGGGCCTGTTCTAATAGCTCGTCCATTTTTGGATTGGAATAACCATAGTTGATTGAACCTTCAGTATTGAATAGCGCGTAGATATTTCCATCTGGATCGGTTCTTCCGCTCCAGCCCAAACGGACAGCATCAAATTTGAAGTTATCCATATTATCAAGCATGGTTCCAAACTCAACCATTTCAAGATTCACCTTTATCCCTGCTTCTTTAGCCATGGATTGGATCATTTGCGAGATTTGTTCCTCGACCGGCTTTGGAGACAACTGCAGCGTGAACTCGAATCCATCCGGATAACCTGCGTCAGCCATAATTTTCTTCGCTTTTTCAATATCCTTCTTCTTCGGCTTGATACTTTCATCATATGCCCATGTTCCAGGAGGGATTGCTCCCGCTGAAGCTACTGCTGTATCGCGAAGGGCAACCTTGATAATCGCTTCACGGTCGATGACTAAGTCAAGTGCCTGGCGAAGTGCTTTGTTATTGAATGGTTCACTCTTATGGTTCAAATACAGACCCTGGAATCCAAGAGCTCCCGTTTCAGATAAGGTAAGGTTTGAATCATTCTTAAGCTTCTCGACATCCTTTGGCGGAACCTTGCTGATGATGTCAACATCACCTGATGTAAGGTTTGTCAGTCTGACGTTTTCATCAGCATAGGGACGATAAACAATCTTTTCAAACTTTGGTGCTCCACCCCAATAGTCTGCATTCTTTTCTACTACGATTTTGTCTTGCTTAACACGAGACACAAACTTGAATGGACCAGTACCTACAGGTGAATTAGCGAAGTCTTTGCCCTTTTCCTTTACTGCTGTTGGTGAAACCATCATCCCTGCACGGTCAGATAACGCCGCAAGGAATGGGCTGTAAGGCTCGGAAAGCACAACCTTCAATGTTGTGTCGTCGACTACTTCAATCTTTTCAATAGAAGATAATTCAGATGCACGCGGTGAACCAGTATTAGGATCCATCATGCGTTCAAAGTTGAATTTAACCGCTTCTGCATTAAACGGAGTTCCATCATGGAACTTTACGTCCTTTTGCAAGGTAAAGGTGTATGTCTTACCGTCTTCGGAGATGTCCCATTTTTCAGCAAGCATTGGCACAAAATTAAGCTCTTCATCAACATCAACTAGCTTGTCATAGATACTGTGGAAGACTTGTCGGTCAACAGCAGCTGTAGAAAAGTGAGGATCCAATTGCGGCGGATCATCATCCAATCCAACCACCATTTCTGATTTGTCCGTTTTCGCCGGAGCGCTGGCAGTTGTTGATTTTTCTGTTCCTGTACTGGAAGAATTACTATTGCTGCATCCAGTCAGAAACAATAAAAAACTCATAAATACTGCTGCAAATACTTTTACCTTTTTACTCACTTTTGCTTATCCCCCTTTTTTCGCAAAACAACTTCCTTAACATAAGCAGGCAAAAAGTTACAATCACCTACTTTATGAAAGCGTTTTACTACTTTTAATTTCATTTCGAATTTCGTATTATTATAATACAGGGAATTTAAAAAATCTATATAATATTCAGAAAATATTAAGATTTTTTTCTACTATAATTATTTGAATCTTTTTCCAATTTTTATTGATAATCCTCTCATTTGTAAGCTAAGATAAATCTACTAATTCTAATGGAAAAGTGGTGTTTGGATGAATATTGATGAAACGGACCGTATGATCTTGCAACTTTTATCTGAAAATGGACGAATGTCCTATGTAGATATCGGTAAGGAGTTGAATCTATCCAGGGTATCAATCCGGGAGAGAGTCAATCAATTAATAGAGGATGGTGTCATAGAAAAGTTTTCCGTCGTAATCAATTCGGAAAAAGTAGGAAAAGCTGTATCTGCCTTTTTTGAGGTTGATTGTGAACCCTCTTCTCTCGTAAAAGTAGCAGAAGCGCTCGCCAACAATCCAAGTGTCGCAAGCTGTTATCAGATGACAGGGCCAAGCACCCTGCACATGCATGTTTTAGTAGAGGACTTTATCAGGCTGGAGAATTTTATTAACGAAGAACTGTATAGCCTGGAAGGGATCACAAGAGTCGAAAGCCATATTTTGCTTCGGAGATTCAAAAGCCGTACCGGTATGAAATTGTAGATGGGGGCTGCGAAAGTTAAGGCAGAAATTGAAAAACGACACAGGCAAATTTCGTCTGTGTCGTTTTTTATATTTTATAAAAAGAAAACCAAAACCTGTGATGCAATCGCGACTGAGATAAGCGCAAATGGATAGGCCGCGGCATAAGCGATGGATGGATCTTCGGAGTCCATCAGCTGGTTGGCTGCACCAAGTCCGGGGGTGCTTGTCATTCCGCCGCATAATGCGCCTAATGAGTGAATGATGCTGAGCCTAAAAAGCTTTCTTGCGATGAAAAAGCCGGCGATCACAGGCAGAATGGTTATGATTGCTCCGCCGATGACGAGATTGAACCCTTCCTGCTGGATGACCTGGACGATGCCTTTTCCGGCGGTCGTACCGGCACCGGCAAGGAAAAGGACTAGACCGATATCACGGATGACCTGGTTCGACGGCTGGTAATAGCGCGCGTGGATCGGTCCAAGTCTTCCGAAGTGGCCGATGATCAGGGCAATGAACAAAGGCCCGCCGGCGACGCCGAATGTAATCGTCCCGAGTTTCGGGAAGTGAATCGGCACCATCCCGGCAAGGACGCCGAGCAGCAGCACGAGACTGAGCGACAGGATGTGAATATTGGTTACGGTCAGTTTTTTTCTGCTGAATAATTTTTCGACGTCATCCAATCGGTCCTTGCTGCTGACTAGAGTCAGGACATCGCCGCGTTCAAGGCGCCACTTTGGATTTTGGTTGAATTCGAAACCGCTGCGCTCAATTCTTGTGACTGTGACACCGTATGTGCGCCTCAATTCAAGTTCCTTGATCGTTTTTCCAATCAATTCAAGCGCATCGACCGTGACTTTGCGAAGCTCCACATTGTCATGGTTTACGGTGTTCGTCTCCACTTCACGGCCGATATCCCCGCAAAGCTTTTTCAAATCGTTTGGCAATCCGACAGCGACAAGCCTGTCCCCCACCAGAATAACTGTATCATTGAGAGCGATGATATTTCGGTCGCCGCGGATAACCCGGCTGATGACGACAGAATTGTTTCGGTTGAATTTGAGCTCTTTTAGTGTCCGTTTATTAATGGAAGGGCTAGTGACCTCTATGGTTATTACTTCAGGCGACTCATCATTGCGGACAGGTCCTGATTTCTTTTTCAGATCCTCCGCCAGATCTACCTTCAGCACCCGCGGCAACAGCTGCACGAACAGCACAACTGCTAGGACGCCGAAAGGATAGGCAATCCCGTATCCGACAGAGGCAAGCGGATCTCCAGTGGCCTGGAGGGCGGCAGCAAGACCGGGCGTACTCGTCAGCGCGCCCGTCATGATGCCGATGCTCAATGCCGGGGACAGATGGAACAGTTTGGACACGATAATCGTCGTAATGGAAGCAACCAGGACAATCAGTAAGCTGATGACGCCAAACACGATTCCGCTCGTTTTCATCATCCGGAAAAAGCGCGGACCGGCTGATAGACCTACTGCAACAATAAATAAACCAAGTCCCAGCTGCTGGATGACCGGTGACACCTGGTAGCCGAAATGGCCGAACACCATTGCCGCCAATAATACTCCCGATGTCCCCAGGCTTAATCCTCGTATTTTGATTTCACCCAGCGCCGAGCCAAGAAATAGTATGACAAATAATAAAATTAACGGTTCCTCAAGCAAACCCTTCATGCCGTCCACAGTTGATTCCTCCAAATTAAATCCGTTTGTGAAAATCTACACAACATAGAATAGCACGACAAATGATCATTTCCTAACCAAGACATTGACGAATTTATTACAAAAACAACATCCCCCTGGTGAAAACGCTTTTCTATGCGTTTTCCTTAAAGGAGGAATCTGTAAACTAAAATTATTGCGGCTTTTGTTAAAAATTACAGAGTTCCATGTAAAAGGTCTCTCTTTGACAAGCCAATTTTTCATAAAATCGTTGCTAACGAACGCTTTATAGCGAAATTTTAGTTTATATAGCGACTTTTCTTTTTATATAGCGAGTTTTCTATTTATATAGCGAGTTTTTCATTTTTATAGCGAGTTGGAAAAAAACGCAGATTTTTTCCAATTGAAAAAGAGACTCTAAATTGATTCACTTAAATCATTTCATAAACCCCCTCCGAGGATTCAAAGATATAGTCTGGCTTTGGCTGGCTGATATTGTTTTTTGTGTCCGGCGATGTGGTCAGGGTGCTTCTCCCAATTTTTCCAGTCCTGTTCATTTTGCCAGTTGATCATAACCCGTGTCTTGATACGAAAAAAAGCCCCTAATCAGGAGCTAATATCCAATGATTTTTCAAGTAGTTTTTGATGCCTGAGTTCGAATTGGTGGATGTGATTTAATTCTTCGAGCAGGTCATGGATCGATACCAGTTCATAATAGATGATCGTTTCTTCGGAGAACCGATGGGCGTCTGCTTCCCGCTCATCTACCTCAAGTCTTAATAAGCCGAGTAATTCATTGACAACGGCATCATGCTCCTCGTCCAGCAAGAAGTCGGGATGATGGAGTGCGGTCTTGATCGATTTCACCATCGCTTCTACTACACTCGCCTTAGTCTCCGATAAATGAATCGAAGGCAGCGAAAAAAGATTTCCGACATGGTAATGGATTTGTCTCAAAATTGTCAGCTTCTTGAATTCGTAATGGATATTCCGCATGTTCTTCCGGTCGAATTGATGCAGCTTCCATTCTTTCTTTTGGTATTTGCACAATGTTTCAATACTTTCCATGTCTTTGAGGACCCTTTGGAAGTCTGATCTCGTTTCCCGGTGCAGAGGCTGCTGCCTCGTGATTTCTGTTCCTCTGCTGGCAATCAGGTTCCCTGTCTCATGGATCAGTTGCTGAATTTTACTCTTGATGGTCCTGGAGTAATCAGGGCGGATCACCAAAAGGTTCACAAGCGTCGAGACCGTCAGCCCTGTCAATGTTGTTCCCAGGCGGATGAAAAAGCTCGACAAATAGTGGTCATTGACGGTGGAAACCATCGCCACTCCTGTCAGCACCGCCACCAAAGCCCCGTCGTGCAGCTTCAGACGGTGACAGACAATGATGGTCGCGACTGCAACGAGCATATATGTAAGTGGACTGTGCCCAAATGCAAAATTGAACACGACGGAAAACCCTGCGCCGATCGCTGATGCCGGGAATCGGACATATGCTTTTCTTATTGAATCAGCCGCTGTTGGTTCGATTGTCACAATTGCCGTGATGACTGCGAACATTGGCGGCCAGCCAAGCAGGTCACAAATCAGTGCAGTAATGAAGACAGCAATTCCCGTTTTAAGGACCCTGCCCCCAACAAAGTTGAATTTTTTCAATAAAGCCATTTTCTCATTCCTCATTTTTTAAAAACGTATACCGCACTATTATAACGTATGGATCCTGATATACGAAAACACCATAAAAAAAGAAACCCCCTCAAGGAGGAGTCTCCTATTCGTTGATCACATATCCATTCCCGGAGACTTCAGTATTCATTGGAACCTTGATATAGATGAAATTCAGTCCCTGCATCATTCCGTAACCGCCGTTGAACTGCTCTCCATTTTCAGCGAACTGGTTAAAAGGAAAGGCATTCGTGTATTTTACAAGTTTGACGTTCACAGGCTCTTGAGGGAATACTTTCAGAGTTGTCTCGCTAAGTTGGATTTCCGGTGAAGTGAAACGATCCGTGATATCGATATTATCTATATATGAAAAAGTGGAGTAATGAGTCACTTCGACCTGATTCTCGAGAGATTTTACCTTCTCGATGAATACCGTGGCATTGATGCTCAACGCATTAATATTCAAAGATTTTCCTTCCAGCGGGAATTCCCATGATTTCATTTTTGTAAGCCCTTCTGCTTCCTCAATTTTTCCAGACTCGACAATCGAATAAACATCACCGTTTATTCGTTCATTTTGCTGAATTTCTTCGTCGGTCAAATAATCTCCCTGATAGGATTCACCCTTTGGAAGAATGAAGGAAATGATTCCAGTGCAAAGCAAGACAACCAGGTAGCCTGTAAATACCTTTGTGGTGCGGCTCCCGTTCATGAACCTCGGACTTATGAACTTATTGGAGAAACTTCCGTAACTAATCATGGCCAATATGATAATAAAGATCAATAAAATAAAACTCATTTCCTCACCTCCAGACTGTCCGAAATCAATATAGCCGATCCAAATGCAATGGCCGATGTAAATAGAACCTTTAACAGGAACAGCAGAAGGGAGGTTTCCTTCACAAAAATTTGTCCAATATCAATCACCAGGGTCGATTCGCTGCCCACAAACACATTGATAAATATGCTTCCGAAAAACAATGCAGGAAGAATGATAATGAAAATTCTGTTTCTTTGGACGAGCATCCCGACCAGGTAGCCAAGTGCCGTGAAAAGGAACAGATACAGGATGGTTCCGGCAAGGCCTTCTGCCATCTGCAGCGTTGATAATCGCTGGCTTTCGATGAACTCCCGCTCCTGCAGGAACAAGACAGATAGCTTCAGCGACTGGCTCGCCAGCAGGAAGGTCACTCCGCCAATGACACTTGCCCAGGCGAGGAACAGGATATTCGCAATATGGCTGCTCATTCTGTTGGCCACAAACGCATAATCATCAAACCGATACGCCTGGGTCGTAACGACAATCGCCGAAATGAAAGCCCAGATCATCATGAAGGCAAGGACGATATTCCCGGAATAATTTTTCATATCATAACTGAAATTTTCAGTACTACCACCGCCGCCTCCTTCTCCGGCAAGCGAAAACAGAATTCCGATGATTTGCAGGATCATCAGTGAAGTGAACATCCCCCGGTAGGATTTCAGTTTGAATCGGAATTGCTTTTTTACAATATCCCAGAGGTTAATCTTTGTTAAAGACATCATCAATCCCGCCTTTCTCCTGGCTCGTCAAGTATAGACAGAGATCTTCGTTTGAAATCGTCGAGAACTCCAGGTCGTTTTTCATTGCTGCTGTAACCTGGTCATCAGACAAGTCGTTGCGGATGACCGCATAGCTCCTGCCAAAACCAGCACTGCTACGATGGAATATCTCATGTCCGCTAAGCCAGTCGTTCAGCATTTCTTCTTTCCCGCTGACAACGACCGCATACTCCCGCAGGTCCTCAACCGTCATATGCAAAAATTGCTTTCCATCCTTTAGGAGCAGGATGTCTTCAAGGATGTCCTCGACCTCATTGAGATGATGGCTTGAAATGATGATTGTCCGTGGGTTGGCAATATAGTCTTTTAGCAGCGCCCGGTAAAAGTCTTTTCTGACGCCAGCATCCATCCCGTTTGTCGGCTCATCAAAGATTGTCAGCGGACAGCGGGAAGCCAGCCCCAAAATCGCATTGAAGGTATTCTTCATTCCCTTCGACAGCCCGGTATGGTGCTGTTTCAGGTCAAGATGGAAATATTCAACTAGGTTCCTGGCAAATTTCATGTCCCAGTTATCATAAAAACTCGCTGCCGTTTCCAAAAGTTCATCAAGATTCAGCGCGGCTGGCAGATTCATATCGTTATCGACCATGATCATGTTCGCTGACACAGACAGGTTATTGAACGGGTTTTCCCCAAATACCCTTACTACACCTGAACTCTCACGCATGAAACCAGCGGCGATTTTCAGCATCGTCGTCTTGCCGGCTCCGTTCCTGCCAATCAGGCCTGTGATTTTATTCTCCCCGATTGAAAACGTCAGCTCATCCAGTGCTTTTTTCCTTCCATAGGTCTTTGTTACATTTTCGAATTCCAGCACACTCATCATGTATCCCCCTTCAAGTCCCGCTTGGCTTCCTGGATCATCGCGATCAATTCCTCCTCAGTCACCTGGAGATGCTCCGCCTCCCGCACCAACTCTAGCACCAATGACTTCAATGTCTGGTTCCTCCGTTTCGCTGTGATAATCTTTTTCGCATCCTCCGATACAAACATGCCGAGACCGCGTTTTTTATAAAGAATGTTTTCATCCGCTAAAATATTCAACCCTTTTGCCGCTGTCGCCGGATTGATATTCAGCATTTCCGCAAGCTGATATTGTGAATGAACCTTCTCATCCTTCTTGATGCTTTCGCTGAGAATTTCCGTTTCCAGCCACTCAGCAATCTGGACATAAATCGGTTTCATGCTATCTGAATTAAGTATCAACCCCGCACCTCCTCTAACAGGTCATATAGTGCATTACTGTTGTAATGTACTATATTATATATTATGCAATTACTCAAGGGATATTTAACCAATTTTATAAAAATGTTTAAATTAAGGGGATTTCTCTCCATAAAAAAACCCCCTCGCATTACACGAGAGGGCAGCTGCTATAATACATGCGTCTTATCCAGCGGGCTTTCCAGCTTTGATAGGTCCAGCTTCATTTTTTCTGTTTCCAGCAGGTAGTTTTCATGCTTGAGCCGTTCAAGTTCAATTTCGTCTTTAATCATGTTGTGTTTGATTTTGGCAACTCTTTGATAATGGCTTGTTAAGATTGCGACGAGCGGAATCGAAAACACCATTATAATCGTTATGGTTCCGGTCATGGAACGTCACTCCAAACTATCATGATTTTATTTTCATCATAGCAAAATAGGTAAAATAAACCAACCCTAAATAGAAGTTTCGAATTGGACCTTGTGAAGCTTGGCAAAAATGCCGCCTTGCTCGATCAGTTCATCATGAGTACCCTGTTCGGCGATTCCATCCTCGGTGACAACGACGATTCGATCGGCACTTCTGATCGTTGCCAGTCTGTGCGCAATGACCAGCGTTGTCCGGTTCTTTGATAGTTCTGCGAGTGCTTTTTGAATGATCCTTTCCGTCTCGGTATCAAGCGCTGATGTCGCTTCATCGAGAATCAGGATTGGCGGATTTTTCAAGAACATCCTAGCGATGGCAATTCTTTGCTTTTGCCCGCCTGACAATTTTAAGCCCCGTTCCCCAATTTGTGTTTCATAGCCATCTGGCAATGCAGCGATAAAGTCCTCAAGATGTGCCTGTTTTGCGGATCTGACAATATCCTCATGTGTGGCCCCCAATGAACCATATGCAATATTCTCTCGCAGCGTCCCGGTAAAAAGGAACACATCCTGCTGGACGATCCCGATTTGCGAGCGCAATGATTTTTTTGTCATGTCGCGAAGGTCGATGCCATCGATTGTGATGGTGCCACTGTTCACATCGTAAAAACGGGGGATCAACGAGCAAATCGTCGTCTTCCCTGCCCCCGACGGACCAACGAACGCAACTGTCTCGCCATGGTTGATTTCCAAATCAATTCCTTCCAAAACGGGTTTGTTCTGCTCATAGCTGAAGGTGACATTCCTGAATTCGATATCCCCTTTCAAATGCGGGACCACAATCGCGTCCTCACAATCGACGACGTCCGGATTCTGGTCCATCAGCTCGGTAAACCGCTTAAAGCCTGCCATTCCTTTCGGATACAATTCAAGAATCGCACTGATTTTATCAATTGGTTTAAACAGGACATTCACATACAGGACAAACCCGACAAGTTCTCCATAGCTCAGGCTGCCTTGAAAACTCAGCCATGCACCATAAACCAGGACAACAAGGACAATCAGCCTTGTCAGCATATAAATACCGGACGAACTGAACGACATCACCTTATAGGCCGTCAACTTGGCACGGCGGAACTTTCGGTTGTTCTTTGTGAATCTCTCAATCTCATAATCTTCATTTGTAAAAGACTGAACCACCCGAATTCCTGAAACGCTATCTTCGACCCTGGCATTGACGTCGGCAATATCTGTGTACATGTTTTTCCAGGCAGCGTTCATTTTCAAATTTGAATACGTAATCAGCCAAATCAGGAATGGTACGATGATCATCGTGATCAGCGCCAGCTTCACATTGATCGTCAGCATGATCCAAAACGCGCCAACAAATGTCATCACGGCAATGAATAAATCCTCAGGGCCGTGGTGTGCGAGTTCCCCCAGATCAAACAGGTCATTGGTGATCCGGCTCATGATGTGCCCGGTTTTCGTATTATCGAAAAAGCGGAAGGACTGCTTTTGTACGTGCTGGAACAGCTGCTGCCTCATGTCCGTCTCAATATTAATGCCAAGCTTGTGGCCCCAATAATTGACGATGAACTGGAGCAAGGTGCTGATGATGTATAACAGCAGCAATCCGATGCTCACACTGACGATCATGTTCCAGTTGCCGCCTGGGAGCAAGGTATCAATGAACCACTGGACCGCGAGAGGGAATGCCAGCTCCAGCAGGGCAACGATGACGGCACTACTGAAATCAATAACGAAAAGCCTGCGATGCGGCCGGTAATAGGTAAAAAATCTTCGTATCATAACTTGTTCTCCTTTAATATCTTCAAGTGATTATATGTCAAGCAGTGCCACTTTTTCAATAATAATGAAAAATAAACCGAATGAATTTCTTATTTTTATACCTGATTAAAGTTTCTAATTTATGGCTAGTTTATAGAAGGATTAAATGGATTTGAGGTGAAGACATCTGAAGATTACGAAGAGGCATTTCGTTTTTAATCTTGTATTGATTATTGTTCCATGGTTGTCGTTACTGTTCATCGGCAAAAGAAGCTTCAAACGCTACTCTTTTGCAGGCATTTTTATCATTGTTTTTGAAATTTTTAACCATATGTATGGCCACAAGCGGAACTGGTGGAAGTTTTACAATAAACGAAAGTCATTTATGCGGGATGAACTCCCTTTCAGCATTGGACCTTATATGCCGCTGTCGATGTGGCTTCTGAAGATTTCAGAGGGGAACTTCAAAAAATTCATCACACTCAATGCGATTGCCGACGGCGCATTTGCGTTCTTCTTGATTGATGTGCTAAAGAGGCTTAAAATCATCAGGCTGAACAAATTGAGCCATATACAGTTCTTTTTCTATTTGCATTACAAAGCATACTTACTGTATGGGTTCCAGTATCTTTTTGAAAAGTGGCGCGGTTATCGCGTGTATATGTAGAAAGAAAGCTCCCGGAGTAAACTTCCGGGAGCTTTCTCTATATTAAGATGGAACGAGGACGCCTTCGAGTTCTTTATTGATTTCTTTCGACCGGTTTGCCGCATGGCTGACTGCCTGGGAAATTGCCGTACCGCCGTTATATTTTCTCAAGGCGTTCAGTCCGGAGGCTGTCGTTCCATTCGGAGAGGTTACATTTTTCCTTAGTACCTCTGGTGTTTCATCCTTTTCGAAAATCATTTTCGCCGCACCGAGGATGGTCTGGGCAATGATTTCACGGGCCATTTTTTCGTCCAGGCCGTTTTCTTTGCCGACTCGCTCCATGTGCTCCATCAAATAATAAAAATAAGCAGGGCCGCTGCCGGCCAATCCAGTGAAGATATCCATCTGTTCCTCTTCAATCAGGAACACCTTGCCCATGCTGCTTAACAGTTCTTTTGCATCCTCTATATTTTCGTTCGTTGTATGTCTGCCTGGAGACATCGCAGTGGCAGATTCCTGGATCATGCTTGATGTGTTCGGCATGACGCGGATCACCTGCTGGCCACGGTTTAGATTTTCTTCCATAAACCCAGTTGATATACCCGCCAGAACCGAAACAACCACCTGGCCAGGCACTACTTTGCCTTTCAAATCCGCAAGCGCATCCGCTGCTCCTTTTGGCTTCATCGCTAAAATAAATAGATCTATTTCTTCATATGGCAATTCAGCCTGAGGCATCGCAATGATTCCATATCTGGATTCCAGTCGTTCCAGTCTGGCTGCATTGCTTTTGTTCGTAACATAAACTTGTTCTGCACGCATTTTCCCTGACTTGACCACACCAGAAATCATCGCTTCCGCCATTGATCCTGCACCTAAAAACGCTACTTTTTTATGTTTTAACAACCGCATTCACCTCATCACTTTTATTTCCGTTCGCTTTTTATCAAGGCTCTTTTCTCAAACTTTGTTGCTTTTGGCTACAAAATTGGATTGAATGACCTATGTTTCTTCACAAGATTTATGCTAATTATGAGAAAAGAGCCTGCTCACTTCATTCCGAACTTCAAAATGGCTTCTTATCACGTTAAAATCGGCTTTAGGATTTTAACAACAATCTTTACGAAAACAGCCTTTATCAACGTTACTTATGGTAACATCCTGAGTATAAGTTTCAAGGGATACGAGGTGATTCGCGAGCATATGGCCGAGATAGTGAATGAAAGCGGGAACATTCTAAAGAATTACACCTTTATTTGCTTATAAAGAGTCTTAATCACCTATTATGCTAAAATATGAAGATATATAAGGATTCAAAAAATTAGAGATAATTGAGGGGGCGGACATGAATTTAAAAGAAAAGGTCAAAAACCTTCCTTTGACTCCTGGGGTTTACCTTATGAAAGATCAAAAGGGCACAGTGATTTATGTCGGGAAAGCGAAAAGCCTCAAGAAACGGGTCCAAACTTATTTTCAAAACTCTGCAGCCCATCCGCAAAAAATTAAAAAGATGGTTGCTAACATAAATGATTTTCATGTTCTGCATACTGATACGGAATTCGAGGCATTCTTGCTTGAGTGCAAGCTCATCAAAGAATTACAGCCTCTTTTTAACAAGAAAATGAAGAGCCACCTTCCTTACTCTTATATTGCAATTAAGATGGACGGGCCTTACCGGAAAATTTCAATTGCTTCTGAAAAATCCGAAGGTAGCGGCACAATTTATTTTGGACCCTATACCAGCATGATTTATGTGAAAAAAGCAATTGAGAACTTGAAGGAGTATTTTAAAATAAATTGTCTTCAGCCACTCAAGGGTTCCCCTTGCCTGAACTATACCCTGGGGAAGTGTAATGGTCTGTGTTTAGGAGGAACAGAGGTTGAGCAATACAATAGGATCGTGGAAAGGTTCATTACTTTCCTTCAGGGATCTAATGAAGAGATCTTGGACGAATTAGAGCAGAAAATGAATCAGGCCTCCGAAGAAAACCAATTTGAAGAAGCAGCAAAATTCAGGAATTACATGAAATCACTCTCCATCCTTTTGTATAAAGAAAATATGATCCAATTCACTGGAGGAAATAAAAACATTGTTGTGGTTGAAAGGATCAATGACCGCACACTGAAGGTTTTCCTGATCAAAGGGCATAAAGTCATTTTTAGCAAGGAATACCATTCAGAGAAGTTCAGGCAGCTAGCAGTGGAGATCAGGGACAACATCTTTTACTTCTTCCAGCAGAGTAAGAAAAGGAAATCTGTCATCATCGGCAAGGAGGAACTTGATGAAGCTCAAATCATCTATAGTTATTTAAATGGGGGCAACGCCAGATTCATTACCATTCCAGAAGAATGGCTGGATGGCAGTGAATCTGAAAAACTGGATGTATCTATTAATCAATTACTAAACGCTTAAGTGGGCTGCAAAGATAGATGCAGACCTTTTCTTATGTTTCTTTTGGCCACAGTAATGAAAAGGTCGTGCCGCTTGAATTGCTCTCCTTTAAAATCAAGTCTGCCCCGAGCGACCGGGCAAGCATTTTACTGAAAGGAAGCCCCAGTCCAAGTCCCCTGACCTTTAGTTTTTTCGTCTCACCACGGAAGAACCGTTCAAATACTAGCGTCTGCTCTTCCTCTGGTATGCCTGAACCCGTATCTTTTACATCTATTCTTTCTTCAGACAGGATGATGGAGATTGAGCCTGAATCGCCTATAGCCTGATGGGAGTTATTCAACAGGTTGATGAGGATTTGCTGCAGCCGGAGCGGATCAGTCATTCTGTATACCGATGATTCCGGTGTGATCACCCTGAGGTCAACTGGTTCAGTTTGTGTCAGCTGCCATTGTCGGCCAATGTCCTCAACCAGCTTGTTCAGATCGCAATTTTCCGGCCGAATGGTAATGGCGCCGGCAGCCAGGGAATTGAAGTCGAGCAAATCGGAAATCATGCTCTGCAATCTTTGGATTTCTTTCAGCGTGATATCCAGGAATTCCTGGCGCTCCTCCCCTGTGACGATTCCATCCCGAACTGCCTGGACAAGGCCGCTGATCGAAGTAACAGGCGTTTTCAGATCATGCGTCACACCAGCCAGCAGCTCGGCACGCATTTGCTCCAGCTGTGTAAGACGATTGGTCATTTCTTTAAAGGAAGTTACAAGTTGATGTATCTCAAGTTCTTTTGGATTAGAATCCAGTTTGATGTCATAATCTCCTTCCCGTACCTGTGCCGCAGCCTGTGCGACATCCTGGATGGGCTTGAGGATTTTTTTTGTAAGAAGATAAATGACGACCCAGCCAAGCAAACCCAATCCAAGCAATAAAACGATCAACAAACGGTATTCCTGATTGACATCGGCCAATTCGTCCGCACTCTGCATCACAACTACCCAGCCGGTTTGAAGTTCATTCATTAAGATAGGAGATTTAACGGCATAGATTTGCTGACCATTTATACTCTGCTTGTTAATTGTATCTTCATTTTTAAACACGGAGGCAGGAACTTCTCCCGATGTGTGATGAGGACCTCCTCCGCCCTTCATCGGCCCCGAATTAAGGATATTGCCTTCCAAATCAGTAATGAAAAGCTGAGGCTGATTTTCCATTTGAAGGATTCTGGCTCTGTCCTGCAGCCTGCGGTCAAGGCGTCCATAATCATTATTTGCCGTGGATTGCCCGAATCGATCCGCTGTTTCGACCGCCAGATACTCCATTAAATTCAACCGGTTCTCCAGCGTGGTTTGCCTGATCCACCACATTGACCCGGCCCCTAGCAACAGCAGTCCGACAACAAGGGTAAAAAGATACCTGGTTGTCCAATATCTCAGAAGAGTTGTTGGTTTGTTATTTGTCGTAAACACTGAACTGATACCCCAATCCTCTTAATGTCCTGATTTCACCCTGTTCTGCAGGCCAAGCCGCCAATGATTGGCGTATGCGTTTGACGGACAGGTCCACAGCCCGGTCGCTCCCGTCATAATCCATTCCCCAGACACTTTCAATTAAATCTTCCCTCGTAAAGGTCCGGTTTGGCCTCTCAGCCAGGAATAACAGCAAACTGAGGTCCTTTGGCGTCAGCACCACTTTTTCACCATTGACTGTGACAACATGTGAATCCATATTGATTTTCAGGCTGCCAAATTGTTTCTCATTTTCGGTATCGAGGACATTGGAGGAACGGCGCAGCACCGCATTGACTCTGGCAACCACTTCTTCGCCGACGAATGGCTTGGAGATATAGTCGTCCGCCCCCTGATTCAAACCTTTTAGACGATAGTCAATATCTCCGAGGGCTGTCAGCATGATGACCGGACAGGCACTGGTTTTACGGATTTCCTTTAAAATAGACCAGCCGTCCATTCCCGGCAGCATGACATCCAGCAGCACAAGATCAGGCTTACGCTGAGCAAACAATCCCAGCCCTTCGCCGCCATCATAGGCTTGTAGCACCTCATATCCTTCATGCTTCAAGTAAACCGCCAGCACTCTCGAAATCGTTTCTTCGTCTTCTACTATTAAGATCGTCTTCATTGCCGCTCCCCCTGTTATCCTTAAAAGCCTCATTGCCTAAACGTCCCGGCAATCGCTGAAGCTGGAACTACTCGAACTGAATATCTATATTATCATCTTACAAGAAAATCCCCCGTTTTTACCGGGGGACTTTGACAATATTTTTTAAAAAGGGGCTTTTAAAGGCAGCAGGTTATTAAAAGCCCTGACCGGCACCATTATTATGCATGCCGCCACGGCCGCCTTTACCGCCGAACCCGCCATTTTGACCCATTTCACCATGGCCGCTGAATCCGCCTTTTTGTCCCATTCCACCATGGCCGCCGCCGAATCCCTCGCCGTGTCCAAAGCCGCCGCCAATGCCTTTCATACCAAAGCGGCCCATTCCATCTTCAAACAGCTCATCAAGCTTGTCAGCATCCTTGTCCCTAATCTCCTGGATCAGTTCCTGTGAATCCTTATCAGTAGTGGAAATACCAAGTTCCTTCGCCAGATTCACGACTTTCTTTTCCTGGACTTCCTGGGCGATTTCCCCGATCGTCTTGCCATCGATGGTGATGTTCAGTTCCTTTGCATCTGCTTTTACTTTTGCAGTCTGGACTTCTTGCATGATTTCGCGGATATCCTTGCCTTCTACTGTAACTCCATACTTTTTCGCCTGTTGATTGATATAGGCAGTATGGACTTCCTGCTGAAGCGTCTGCAGGTCTTTTCCTTCCGTAGAAACGCCCAGCTCTTTCGCTTTTTTATTCAAGTTCGCTGTACGGATATCTTCCATTAAAGTTTGAACATCCTTGTTATCGGTAGACACCCCAAGTTCCTTCGCTTTACCCTTAAGGTTTGCTAACCGGATGGCATCGCGAAGCTCATCTGCATCCTTCCCATCTGCAGAAATGCCGAGATCCTTCGCTTTTGC
The DNA here is from genome assembly GCF_007678455.1 of Cytobacillus oceanisediminis 2691. Lineage (GTDB taxonomy): Bacteria > Bacillota > Bacilli > Bacillales > Cytobacillaceae > Mesobacillus > Mesobacillus oceanisediminis_A. The sequence goes on from NZ_VEEP01000002.1 coordinate 341,646, forward strand.
CTTCAGATTGGCCAACTGTACTTCCTCGGCAAGTGCTGTGATATCCTTGCCGTCTGTCTTGATTCCCAGATCTTTGGCTTCATTTTTGATTGTTGCTTCCCGGATCTCACTCATCAATGTTTCTGCTGTTTTACCTGAAGTGCTGATTCCAAGTTCTTTAGCCTTTTCAATCAAGGCTTCGGAGTTGCCTCCCATATATCCTTTATGGCCAAACCCTTTTCCAAAGAAGCTTTTAACTGTGCTTGCGGCTGTGCTGGTGGAGCTATCAAAATTCGCTAATGATGTGGTAGCATAGCCTCCCAGCAATAATGCACCCGCGATGGTGAATCCTATGACTGATTTCTTTTTCATTTCTGACATCCTCCTATAAACAATCTTTTTTTCAGATCCGTGATGGACATGGACCTTATACTTATAATTTACAGAGTGAATATGTCAGGAAAATGTCAGGCGAAAAAAAGAAGTAAAAATTTCAGGCAAGTTGACAGTGATCTGGAATAGCGAGTTTCAGCCTGCCTGTTTTGCTATTTAGAGTTTTTTCATGTCCGGAAGATGTCAGAGACAAAATACCCGGCACACCCCGGGTTTTGACTCTATTTCAGCTGCACTTTCTCGCCGCCTACCTCGATGAACCATTTACCTGCAGCAAAGCTTTCCTTTGATACTTCAAATACTTTCGTATCAGTCACAGTGATGCCAGGGTTCAGGTCGCTCGCAATCTTGGCGTTATCAACATTGGTTTCAATCGCGTAATTGGAAGATGCATCAATGTCCGCGTCATACTCTGTTCCTTCTTCATCGACAAGGCTGACAGCAGGGTAGTCGAACATTCCAACCGGTTTTTTTGAAGTGTTCTTGATCTTATATTGGATCGCTACGAAGGTGCCCCCTTCGGATACTGCCTTGTTGACGAACTCATTGCCTACCTGGTCTTTTTCTTCAAATTTAGTGACGGTGATTTCCACTTTATCTGTCTGAACAGCTTCTCCCAACTTATATACTTTTTCTTCTTTTGCCGGGGCTGCCGCGGTTGTTGCTGTAGCACCGTCTGCCTTACCCTCTTCCTCTTCCCCTCCACTAAGTGCTGAACCGACGATTCCAAACAAAATCAATATGCCTATGAAACTCAAAATTTTATGCCTTCCAAAAAAGCTGCGCTGGTCTTTGCCGCAATGAGAACATTTTTTCACACCTTTGGCGATTTCCTTTCCGCAAGTCTTGCAGTTCCCCAATTTATTGTTCATCATGATCCTGCCTCCTGATTTTATTTCATTCTTTTTTCAATGATTGATTCTGAAACCATCTCATACATCATTTCGATGCCTTTTTCAGAGGCTTCAAAGTTAAAAGAGTTATCAAGGTTGATTCCGAGATTTTCAGCTTCATAGGCAACATCGATATTGGCGCCCATGAAGATGAACTCCCAGCTGTACTTTTCCTGTTGGTGCTGGATCAGTTCCTTCACTTTTCCATATGTGAACTCCCGGCTCGCATTCTCCATTCCATCCGTGGTGATGACGAAGATGATTTTGCCAGGCTTGCGGTCTTCCGAGGTCTTTGCCAGCCGGCAGCCGACATCCAGGATGGTTTTCCCGACGGCATCCAGCAGTGCAGTGGTACCGCGGACAAAATACTCGTCTTCTGTCAGCTTTGCATGCCTGGCATCGATTCCATTCCAAAGGACCTCATATTCATCATCAAAGAGTACGGTTGTCAGGACCGTTTCGCCTGCAAGCTCCGACTGTTTTTTCACAAAAGCATTGAAGCCGCCTACCGTGTCGCTCTCAAGCCCTGCCATCGAACCGCTGCGATCGAGCAAAAAAATGATTTCTGTTAAATTCTTGTTCATGTCTATCATCCTCCTAAGCTGAATCTGATATAATCATATCTAGATTCATCCATATATTGGTCGCCTGTTAAGCGACATTTTAAGGAGGCTGGCCACATGCTGGATCACAGGATAATGGAAGAACTGCAGCAGTATATTGAGCGCAATATGATTTATGTTGTATGTGAAAAGTCAATGGCCCCAATCGAGGATTATGTGCTCGAAAGCATTTCCCCGATGGAAATTGAAAGTTTCATCGAGCAAAAACGGAAGCCGACATTGCACAAGGTACTGTTTGGCTTGATTGATAAAAAAGGGGTCACCGACGCTGAGGTTTATAAAAAGGCGGGCATTGACAGAAGACTTTTTTCAAAAATCCGTTCGAACCGTGACTACAGACCGGGCAAGAATACAGTGATCGCCCTTGCGCTGGGACTGGAATTGGACAAAAAAGAAACCGACAAGCTGTTAAGCTCTGCCGGCTACTCTTTATCGGACAGCGAAACCTCCGACCTTGTCATTCAATTTTGCATTGAAAGAAATATTTATGACATCCACCAGGTCAATTACGCATTGGATTATTTCAGCCAGAAGCCTTTGGGCGGAGTCTTATAAGAAGAGTGTGTCATTATCGGCAAACACATAAAAAGAGCCTGGAGAATCTCCAGGCTCTGGCTGTTAATGAATGGCTGTGCCGCGCTCAAAATGATTCATGCAGGTCAATTCTATAATGTAATCATAGTTGGCAATCGCTCTCTGAAGTTCGTTTTTTTCTTCAATAGACAGGTCTGGATGCTGCATCTTATTCGCCAGCTGCATTTGCAATGCTTCTAATTGAGATTTGACTTCTTGATAGTTCATGTCCAACACCCTTCCTTGAAATGAAATCGCTTTCTTTCTTATCATTATTATATATCGATAACCCCTTTGGGTATCAATGGATTTATTGATAATTTGTGAAACTTTTATTAGGACCCAGCCTTTTACACGCAGCCTCAAATTTATTTTCTTCAGCATATTTCATCAGCAGCCTGAGAACGCGGTTTGTTCCCAGGCTTTCCTTTATTAAATAAAAGTCGATTAGTCAGGCGTTTGAAGTATAATGAATACTATTCAGTTTATGCATATGACGATTCGTTGCGAGAATCCTATATATAAATAAGTGGGATAATAAAATAAAAAGAGGTTTTTATATGAGTAGAAGAAGTTTTGACGATTACAACTTAAGCGACGAAATTAAACGCGCCCTGACAGTGTTGAAATATGAATCGCCAACAGAGGTTCAGGAAGAAGTCATTCCGTTAGCATTGGAAAAGCAAGATCTTGTTGTTAAATCCCCGACAGGAAGCGGAAAGACGGCTTCATTCGGAATTCCCATTTGCGATATGGTTGAGTGGGAGGAAAAAAATCCACAAGCGTTGATTCTCACTCCAACCAGGGAGCTGGCTGTTCAGGTTCGTGAAGATATCACGAATATCGGGCGGTTCAAAAGGATCAAGGCTATGGCCGTTTATGGCAAGGAGCCTTTCTCGAAACAGAAAGAGGAATTGAAGCAAAAAACTCATGTCGTCGTCGGAACCCCTGGCCGTGTGATCGACCATATTGAAAGAGAAACACTCGTTTTAGACAAAGTAAAATATCTGATCATCGATGAAGCAGATGAAATGCTGAACATGGGGTTCATTGAAGCTGTTGAATGGATCATCGAAGAACTTCCACAAGACAGGGTAACGATGGTTTTTTCTGCGACTTTACCTAAGGATGTTGAAAATCTCTGCCATAAGTATATGAAGGAACCTGTTAATATTGAAATTGCTTCTACCGGTGTGACAACGAGTACCATTAAACATTCATTGATTGAGGTAAAGGAAGAAGAGAAAATTTCGCTTCTGAAGGACATTACCGTTGTTGAAAACCCTGACAGCTGCATCATTTTTTGCAGGACGAAGGAAAATGTCGATACCGTGTTTGCCGAGCTTGAGGGTGCCAATTATTCCTGTGAAAGACTTCATGGCGGATTAGAGCAGGAAGATCGCTTCGCCGTAATGGATGGCTTCAAAATGGGAAATTTCCGTTATCTAGTGGCTACCGATGTTGCTTCGCGCGGCATTGACGTCGATAATGTTTCGCTTGTCATAAACTATGACGTTCCTATGGAAAAAGAGAGCTATGTGCACCGGACAGGCCGAACGGGGCGCGCAGGAAACAAAGGAAAAGCGATTACGCTTGCTACACCTTATGAAGGAAAATTCATCAGGGCAATCGAACGATACATTGGCTTTGAGATTCCTGTCACAGAAGCTCCGGGCAAGCAGGACGTTGCAAGAAACCAGGCTGATTTCGATGAAAAAATAAGCGGGCGCCGCGTCGTGAAAAACAACAAAACAGCCCGCATCAACCAGGATATCATGAAGCTCCATTTTAGCGGCGGCAAAAAGAAGAAGCTCCGCGCCGTCGACTTCGTGGGTACAATCGCAAAAATCCCTGGAGTAACTGCAGACGATATCGGCATCATCACCATCCACGATACCATGTCCTATGTAGATATCCTGAATGGAAAAGGCTCACTTGTCATTCAGGCGATGGAGAATGGAACAATCAAAGGAAAGAAGCTTAGAGTTAGTAAGGCGATTAAATAGAACAAAAAGCGGAAGCGCCTCGTTCAGCCCCGACAAGCGCTGGAGGGCCTGACAGTGAAGTCGTTCTTTGACTTCATTGGCAGGACCGAAACCGAAAAGTATAGCCGACTGTCCAGAAACGCAGAAACTGGAGACTCCGACAAAGAAGCGCTTTTTGCTTCTGCCGGCGGAGTTGAAGTTTCGGAGTTTCTAGGAGGCGACACTAGACAAGCGTCTCGAGGGGCTAAGCGCTGGAGCTGGATTCCTAAACAAGAAGAAAGGACGATTATGACAAGCATAATCGTCCTTAATTTTTATTATTTTTTACATACAATAATCTCGCGTTCGAAGGTCCCTTTTCTCACGACACAGCGATCAGCAATTTCAAAGCTAGCATCTAGTATGATAGAGTCGATTGGTTCAATCGTGACGATGACTACTTTATCAGCGAATCCGTATGTGCTTTGGAGCATCTCGAGCTGCTCTTCGGGTGTGATGACCGAGCACAGATTGTACGGCATATCAATAATCGCCACATCATAGCTCCCATTGACCCTGCGGATGTCCTTAAAAGTCACTTCCGTTGCATAGCCAAAATGCGCGATATTCTCCCTTGTTCCAGGCAGGATGAGCGGGTTGATATCACTGGCAACGATGTCGATCCCCATCGACAATGCTTCCACCACTACCGTTCCTATTCCGCAGCATGGATCGATCGCTTTAACACCAGCTGGATCAGGAACGGCAATATTGGCGACGGCTCTTGCGATACGGGTGCTTAATGAAGTTGAGTAGCTATGCGGTTTTTGCTGATGGTTCAACCAGACCGCTTCACTGCTGTGGTATTCACCAAAAACCCAACGCTCGTTTACATTCATGATACCAAACAGCACATCTGGATTCACGAGCTCCGGCTCACCGGGAATTTGCAGTCCCACTTTGCGTTCGATTCGGCGCCTCTCTTCAAAATCCACCTTTTCAGGTCCAGACACTTTTACATACATCACTTTAAAAGTAGAGGCATTCAATTCTATCTTCTTCACTTGCTCAATAAGGTCCTCCAATTTCTCACCTTCAAGAATGACATCCATACGTCCCCTCATGAACGGACTTCGGCTTGGATCAATTTTCAAAGTGCTCTCCATGATGCTGGATTCAGTATCCTCTCCAAAAAATGATCGCATTTCCAGTGCGCACAACTCTTTTTCTTCACCAGGATAAGCATAATTATATATAAAAAACTTAGGTTCAAAGTTAGTGAATTCCAATCAATTTCAAATCCTTTCGCTGCACAAAACAGCTTTTATCATTCCACATCATATAACCCGCCTTCTGGAAATCGAAATAAAAATGACTTACCCCTTGGGCAAGTCAAGTGCTTGGTATGCGTGCTGATACTTTCCGCCTTCAGCTACTTCAGAATGATACAAAGCCTTAAGGGCAAAGCTTTTCTCTAAATCATGTTCTTTTATCAAACTGGATAAGCGCGTTTGAAGTTCTGGGTTATCCTTAATCAATTGTTTCATTTGAGATTTTACAAACTTCATCAATTTTTACCTTTACCTTTCGAAATCTAATAGTTCCGCTAAGTATAGCATGAACAAGTCTATAGTCGTTCATAACTTTATTCTTGATCAATCCGGCTCCACATGAACATGGACGTCATAAATGTCGAAGTCTTCCATCAGCTTTTGTTCGACCCTTGTGGAAATATCATGTGCAGTGCTGATATCAATTGACGGATTCACTGTAATCACACAGTCGACGACGATATTATTGCCGTAGTTTCGTGCCTTTAGATCATTAATTCCTTTTACGCCAGGAATATTGCAGATGGTTTGTTTATATTCTTTAATTAGGTCTACATCAAAGCCGTCTGTCAGCTGGTGTGATGCTTCGCGGAAAATGTCCCAGCCTGTTTTCAGGATCAACCCGCCAACGATGACGGCGGTGACAGGGTCAAGCCAGGGCAAGCCGAACTGGGACCCGATGATGCCGACTGCTGTTCCGATACTTACCCACGAATCGGACAGGTTATCTTTAGCAGCAGCCATGACCGAGTGGCTTTTTATTTTGCGCGCGAGGTTTCGATTATAGCGATAGACGGTATACATCACTAATGCAGAGAACAAACCTGTCCAGGCGGCAATCAGATCGGGCGCTTCCCTGGTTCCTTCAAAAACCGAGGTGAATGCACTGATTAAAACCTCGACGCCGACAAGGATCATGATAAAGGACGCAACCATCGAAGCGACCATTTCTGACTTCCAGTGGCCGTACAGATGATCCTCATCTGCCGGCTTTTGCGACAGCCTGAGTCCGATCAGGACAGATACCGAGGCCAAAATATCAGTCGTATTATTCAATCCATCCGCCTTCAATGCCTCTGAACCGCTGATATAGCCAACAAATAATTTTAAAGCGGACAGCAATATGTATGCAGCGATACTTATGATCGCACCACGTTCGCCTTGTTTTAAATTTGAATACCGTTGTTCATTCAATGGACCAGCCTCCAATCAACTGCTAGAACATTTTAACAATCAGAAAGCGAGTGAGTCTATAGAAACCTTTTTACCTTTATGCACGTATATAATATGCGGGCAAAAAAGTTTACTTAATCAAACTAACACATTTTGCCAGGAACGGCAGCGCCAACTCCGCAGTACAATAACTATCGGAAAAGAATGCGACTTTGGTACAGCTACAAATCTACTTATGTTTATGGTAAAATGTAAGCTTCAATAGATTCCTAGGAGGGATTGCATGGGGACAAATAAGAACAAATTGTCCATAAGTTTTGTCTTGATTGCCATTGTTTTATTATGGCTTAAAACCTACGCTGTTTATAAATTTAATTTTGATATAGATATTGAAAATAAAATGCAGGAATTCATTCTGTTCATTAATCCATTAAGCTTCCTGATGTTCGTACTGGGGCTTGGGATATTCATGGCAGGAACGAAACAGAAGATCTTTGTCATTGCGACAAGCTTTATCACTTCCTTCGTTTTGTATGCCAATGTGGTTTATTATCGCGAATTCAGCGATTTCATCACGATACCGCTCCTGACTCAGACAAGCAATATGGGTGATTTGAAGAGCAGTGTCGGAGAGTTGATTGGATGGGGCGACATCGTTTATTTTGCGGATGCGCTGCTGATTCTGGCACTGGCCTTTGTAAAAACGCCAAAGATTACGTATAAAAAATATAAAAACATCTACGCTGCTGCTTTTTACTTCAGTGCGATCGGCCTGGCATTTTTCAATCTTGGCCTTTCTGAATCAGAGCGTCCTGAATTATTGACTCGTACTTTTGACAGGGAAATCCTTGTGAAAAATATCGGGACTTACAATCACCATATTTATGATGCCTATTTACAAACAAAGACGACAGCACAAAGAGCTCTGGCAGATGGCAACCAGCTCACCGAAATCGAGAACTATACTAGAGCTCAATACTCAGAACCATCCAAGGAATTATTTGGAGCCGCTAAAGGCAAGAATATTATTGTGATCTCAATGGAATCTACCCAGAACTTTGTCATCGGCCAGAAGGTGAATGGCCAGGAAATCACGCCATTCCTGAATGATTTCATCAAGGACAGCTATTACTTTGATAACTTTTACCATCAGACAGCTCAGGGTAAAACATCCGATTCAGAGTTCTTGTTGGAAAACTCGTTATATCCGCTCGGCCGTGGTGCAGTATTTTTCACCCACTCCGGGAACGAATATAACTCACTCGCTGAAAAGCTGAAAGAGAATTCGTATTACACAGCGAAGCTTCACGCGAACAACAAGAGCTTCTGGAACCGCGATGTCATGTACAACAACTTCGGCTATGACCGTTTTTACTCATTGCCAGATTATGAAGTGAATGACGAAAATTCAGTAGGCTGGGGCATGAAGGACATGGATTTCTTTGACCAGTCGGTTGAACACTTGAAAGAAATGCCGAAACCGTTCTTCGCAAAGTTCATCACGCTGACAAACCACTTCCCATTCGAATTGGATGAAGAAGATAAGTTCATCGATGAATATGATTCAAACAGCGGTACCTTGAACCGTTACTTCCCGACCGTCCGCTACACGGATGAAGCATTGAAACAATTCATCGAGAAATTGAAGGCAGAAGGACTTTACGAAGATTCAATCATCGTGATTTACGGTGACCACTATGGTATTTCCGAAAACCACAACAAGGCAATGTCACAATATCTTGGAAAAGAAATCACGCCATTTGTTTCAACACAATTGCAGCGTGTTCCGTTGATCATCCACATTCCGGGACAGGAAGGCAAGACAATCTCTACTGTTAGTGGCCAGATTGACCTTCGCCCAACATTGTTGAGCCTTGCCGGTATTGATACGAAGCAGGATATCGAGTTCGGCGGAGACTTGTTCTCCAAAAAGCAGGATAACTTCGTAGTCCTGAGAGACGGAAGCTTCATCACTGAAGACCTCGTTTACACAAAAGGTACTTGCTACGATAAAGCGACAGAAGAGCCTACAGACATGGCAAGCTGTGAACCATATATCGAGACCGCCAAAGATGAATTGAGCTACTCAGACCAGATCATTTACGGCGATTTGCTTCGCTTTTATGGCAAGCAGGAAGAAGAATAACTAAAACTGGCAGCCCCACTGATTTTTCTGGTGGGGCTTTTTTGTGGTTATTGATTAGCATGGTGAGAGGCTTCAGACAATTATTCGCGTGTGTGGCTGCGTTTTGTCCGAACCTGGAGCGACTTCGGACAATTCTGCGAGTTCGTCACCCCATTTTTGTCCGAACTTGGGGTCACTTCGGACATTTTCTCGAGTTAGTGCACTCGTTTTGTCCGAACCTGGAGCGACTTCGGACAATTCTGCTAGTTCGTCACCCCATTTTGTCCGAACTGGGGGTGACTTCGGACAATTCCTCGAGTTCGTCGCCGCGTTTTGTCTGAACTTGGGGTCACTTCGGCCAATTTCTCGAGTTCGTCGCCGCGTTTTGTCTGAACCTGGGGTAACTTCGGACATTTTCTCGAGTTAGTGCACTCGTTTTGTCCGAACCTGGAGCGACTTCGGACAATTCTGCGAGTTCGTCGCCGCATTTTGTCCGACTGGGGGTCACTTCGGACAATTCCTCGAGTTCGCGGCCCCGTTTTGTCCGAACATGGGGTCACTTCGGACAATTTCTCGAGTTCGTCGCCGCGTTTTGTCTGAACTTGGGGTCACTTCGGACATTTTCTCGAGTTAGTGCACTCGTTTTGTCCGAACCTGGAGCGACTTCGGACAATTCTACGAGTTCGTCTCCGTGTTTTGTCCGAACCTGGGGTCACTTCGGACAATTTCTCGTGCTTCTGGCTGCGTTTTGTCCAAACTTGGGATCACTTCGGACAATTTCTCGTGGATATTGACGTGCTATGTCCGAACATGGGATCACTTCAAACAATATCACGAATCCCTGACCTCATTTTGTCCTAACAAACAAAAAAAACGACCCATAAAGGATCGTTTTTCGAATTATACTTCCATGATTATCGGCAAGATCATTGGCCTTCTGCCAGTTTTGCTGTACAGGAATGGGTTTACGACGTCGATGACGGCCTTTTTGATGCTGGACCAGTCTCTTGTGCCGCCTGCCAGTTCTGTTACGATTTTATCGGTAATCAGTTCTTCGACATTTTTCATTAGGTCGCCTGATTCTCTGACGTAGACGAATCCTCTTGTGACAACGGTCGGTTTGTTGACAAGCTGCTTTTTCTCACGGTCGATCATCATCGTGACAATGACCAGTCCGTCCTGAGACAGCACCCTTCTGTCTTTTAACACGATGTGTCCGATATCGCCAATCCCGCTGCCATCAACATATACAGGCTGTGCCGGTACTTTTCCTGCAACCTGTCCGCCGTCAGCAGATAGCTCAAGAACATCGCCATTATCTAAAATAAAGCTGTTTTCCCTTGGGATGCCGCACTGCTCTGCCAATCTCACGTGCTGATCCAGCATGCGGTATTCACCGTGAATCGGAATGAAGAACTTTGGATTCAGCAGCTTGATCATCAGCTTCTGTTCTTCCTGCTTTCCATGTCCAGAAGTATGGACCTCACTGATTTTATGGTGGATGACATCCGCGCCGATACGGTGCAGTTTATCAATTACCCGGTTTACACTGATCGTGTTGCCAGGAATCGGTGATGATGAAAAGACAATCGTGTCTCCAGGTATGACAGCGATTTGCCTGTGCGTGCCGTTGGCGATTCTCGCAAGCGCCGCCATCGGTTCACCCTGGCTTCCCGTACAGATAATCGTCAGCTCGTGGCTTGGAATCTGGTTGATTTCATTGACACTGACGAATGCTTCGTCCGGAGCCGTGATATAGCCTAACCTGCGGCCAATCTCGAATGTTTTTTCCATACTGCGCCCGACAATCGCCATCTTGCGATTATATCGAAGGGAAGATTTCACCACTTGCTGCACCCGGTCAATATTCGATGCAAACGTAGCGAAAATCACACGGCCGTCCACTGTCTGGAAAATATCCTCGATTGCTTCGCCAACACGTTTTTCAGAGACAGAAAAGCCTGGCTGTTCACTGTTGGTACTGTCAGATAACAGGCACAGCACTCCTTCACTGCTGATTTCAGCGATCTTCTGGAAATCAGTGCCCCTTCCAACTGGAGTTAAATCAAATTTGAAGTCGCCAGTGTGGACAATATTCCCCTCGGGAGTTGTCACGACGACACCGAATGAATCGGCGATACTATGCGTTGTCCGGAAAAAGCGAACCTTGATATTCTGGAACTCGACGACCGTATCATTGTCGATCTGGTGGAACTTGACTCCCTTGATTTTGTGTTCTTGAAGTTTTGACTTGATTAGCTCGACTGCAAAATCACCGCCATAAATCGGTGCTTTTACATCCTGCAGCAAGAATGGCAAGCCGCCAATATGGTCTTCATGGCCATGTGTGACGAAAATCCCCACCAACTTGTCCTGGTTTTGCTTCAAATAGGTATAATCAGCGAGCACATAATCAATTCCGAACAATTCGTTATCCGGGAACTTGATTCCGCAATCCACCAATACCATTTCATTTTTGTATTCGATTACATACGTATTTTTTCCGATCTCACCAAGCCCGCCCAACGCGAAAATCTTGAGATCTTTTTTCAATTTCTTTTCCATAGTTCAGCTCCTGTTTCTTTGTGCAAATGTATTTATCAATTCCCATGGGAATCATATTATAAAAAGAATAGTGAAGAAATTGGTTGGAGAAAATAGAGGGTTGAATTCTTAAAATATATCACAAATTAAGCGTTTCAACAAATAATGCTCATCCCTTTTCCTATTGAGACGAGTATTATAGGAGAAAAGTTGCTGAGAGTACTGATTTTTTTTGCTAAAATGCCGGGCAGTACCTCCGCTTATTCCTTCTCCAACAAAAAACACCGCAACCGGATAGGCTGCGGTGCTCAACGTCATTACAATATATCTTTAAATGTTTTGGCCTGCTGATCCAACTCACGGGCGGCACTGCCAATTTCTTTAAATGCAGCAACAGCCTGTTCATTAAGCTTCTGGTTATTGGTAATCCCATTTTGTGAGTGCTTGGTGGCTTCGTTGATCTTGGTGATTTCGCCTGTTATGCCTTCAATATGGTTATTGACTTCCTGGATCGAATCCTGCACCCGGGTCGCGAGCTTCCTGACTTCTCCTGCTACGACATTAAAGCCTCTTCCATGTTCGCCCGCTCTTGCCGCTTCGATGGCTGCGTTCAGGGCAAGGAGATTGGTTTGGGCGGCAATCTCGCGGATGGTCTGGACGATGCTGCCAATCGACTTTGCCTGGGATTTCAGTGACTCGAGAATCTCCTGGTTTTCCTTTGATTCCTCCACAAGCCTTGAGGCTGCAATAGCTGCTTCTTCACTTCTCGTAATACCCATTTCTGCCCGGCCGCTCAGATCTTCCGACATTTGCTGGAGCTGTTCTGCAAGTCTGTTTGCATTCAGTTCACGCTGCGTTATGTCTGTCGCAACCTTAACCACGCCGGCAACCTTGCCTGCAGAATCGTACACTGGCGTATAGGTCGCTTCCAGCCACAACAGCTTCCCGCTTTTCGTTACTCGCTGGATCTTTTCCTGAAAGCTTTTGCCGCTCCGGAGGTTTCTCCACAATTCTGCATATCCCCGGCTGCCCGCAAATTCAGGTGTGCAAAACTGTTTATGTAAAAGTCCTGGCATTTCGTCCACTCGATAGCCCATCGTCTTCGCAAAATTTTCATTAGCCCAGAGAACTTTTCCATTTGGATCGAACTGGATCATCGCCAAAGACCTTTCAATCGCAGCCAGGACAGCGTCTTCCTCAAAAACCTGTGTACTCTTCTTTTGCGTGCTAATCTGCATGTTTTTTCCTCTTATCATTGTGTATTTGTAACTATCGTACTAGTACTGTTGCTATTACACAAATCTGAGTATGCTATTTTGTGTATACAATTTCGCTGACGCATAGAAACTCCCGAAGGTCTCATGTTAAGATAATGGATAATCTATGTTAAGGAAGGGATTCCTTTGAATCAAAAAATCTTGCCAGCGTCTTCAAATATGAAAGAGTTTGAGCAGTTCCTGGAAAGCCCTTTTGAAATTGGCGTCATGCTTGAAGTGCATATCGCCCAATTAAAAAATATTAATGCAATGGCAAAACAATATGGCAAAAAAATGATCTATCATGTCGATATGATCCAGGGGCTGAAAAGTGATGATTATTCCACCGAATATCTTTGCCAGGAATACAAACCGTATGGCCTGATTTCCACGAAATCGAGTGTCATTTTAAAGGCAAAACAAAAAGGCGTGCTTGCTGTGCAAAGGGTATTTCTGATTGATTCCCATGCCCTTGAGAAAAGCTATAAACTTATTGAAAAGACACGCCCGGATTATATTGAGGTTTTACCCGGAGCCATGCCCTGGATGATCCAGGAGGTTAAGGAACGCGTTAATATTCCGATTTTTGCCGGCGGATTGATTAGAACCCCTGAAGAGGTAGAAAATGCATTGGGTGCAGGCGCCGCTGCGATTACTACTTCCAAAAGGGAATTATGGGAAATAACGCACTTTCAAGAATCCGACACATGAAAATCCCAGTTATCTGTGATACAATGATTACAAGTTAATAAATCGGGTAGGAGAAATGGAGAGACCACGATAACATTACGGCTTTTGGTAATGTTGTTTGTGGTCTCTCCTTTTTTCATATTCAAGGAGGCGTATCGTATGAGATTCTCAAATCTCGACCGTAAAAATATAGTGACGAAACTTAAAAATGAGGCATTTGACGTGATTGTCATTGGCGGAGGAATTACTGGTGCCGGAATCGCGCTGGATGCCACAACAAGAGGAATGAATATCGCTCTGCTGGAAATGCAGGATTTTGCGGCAGGCACCTCAAGCCGTTCCACAAAGTTGGTCCACGGCGGCCTCCGTTATTTAAAGCAATTCGAAGTGAAAATGGTCGCCGAAGTCGGTAAGGAACGAGCGATTGTGTATGAAAATGGCCCGCACGTCACGACACCAGAATGGATGCTCCTTCCCTTCCATAAAGGGGGCACTTTCGGCAGCTTCAGTACGTCGATCGGACTAAGGGTGTATGACTTTTTGGCAGGTGTCAAAAAATCAGAGCGCCGGAAAATGTTCGGTGCGGCTGAAACATTATCAAGGGAACCGCTCGTGAAAAAAGACGGTTTGAAAGGCGGCGGTTATTATGTTGAATATCGCACCGATGACGCCCGCCTGACCATCGAGGTTTTGAAGCAGGCTGTTTCGAAAGGTGCGACAGCATTGAACTATTCCAAGGTTAAAAATCTTATATATAAAAATGGAATTGTTGCTGGAGTATTGGTTGAGGACCTTTTAACAGGCGAGGAATACGAAGTGCATGCTAAAAAGGTTGTCAATGCAACGGGCCCTTGGGTCGATGGCATCCGTGAAATGGATGATTCGAAAAAAGGCAAAACTCTGAAGCTGTCAAAAGGAGTTCATATCGTCATCGATCAATCACGTTTCCCGCTCAAGCAGGCGATTTATTTTGACACACCAGACGGCCGGATGGTCTTCGCGATTCCGCGCGAAGGCAAAACCTATGTCGGCACGACCGATACTTTTTACAATGAGGATCCAATTAACCCGGGCATGACGGAAGAAGACAGAAGCTATCTGCTTAAAGCGATTCACTACATGTTCCCGGAAGTGAATGTAACGGAAAAAGATGTGGAATCCAGCTGGGCAGGCATCAGGCCTTTGATTCATGAGGAAGGCAAAGCGCCTTCTGAAATCTCCAGGAAAGATGAAATCTGGGAATCCAATTCAAAACTGATTACGATTGCAGGCGGAAAATTGACTGGCTATCGTAAAATGGCCGAAACAATTGTCGACCTGCTTGCTGAAAAATTCGCAAAAGAAGACGGTCGCAGCTTCCCTGGATGCCAGACGAAGAATCTCCCGATATCAGGTGGAGATGTAGGCGGTTCCGCTAATCTTGACACCTTTGTTGAAAAACAGCTTGATGGTGGCATGAAGGCCGGCTTCACAACTGAAGAAGCTCGCCGTTTGGCCTACCAGTATGGTTCCAACGTTCCGGCTGTGTTCCAGCTTGCCTCAGAACACAAGAAAGAAGCAGATCAATTTGGCCTGCCGTTGGAATTGTTTGCGAAATTGGTTTATGCAATCCAGTATGAAGCAGCCGCAACGCCAATCGACTTCTTCAACAGGCGAACAGGCGCGATTTTGTTCGATATTCATGCCGTGCGTCAACACAAGGGAAATGTCATCCACTACATGCGCGACCAGTTTAAATGGAATGAGCAGCAAACCAAAGCTTATACTTTGCAATTGGAAGATGCCCTGACCGAGGCAGTCACTCCGGTAAAATAAACTATTGAACCCTGATCCACGATTAGGATCAGGGTCCTTTTTGATTGGAAAAAAGTCGTGTTTTTTTCCAGCTCGCCAATAAAATTCAATTATCGCCAATAAAGTTGTGAACTCCGCCAATAAAATCAGATTTTCGCCAAATAAATGGTGAACTCCGCCAATATATTTATATTTTCGCCAATAAGTTTTGTTTACAGGCAAGATCATATGCTGAAAATAGCGGAAAGCAAGACCAGCAGGCATTAATCAGACGTCTTTTCACTTAAAAATCACGCGAGTTGTTGCTTCTCGATTAAAATCATGTCAAAAACTTCGCCAGCACCAAAATAACTCTTGCTAAAGCACCCCAGATAGATGGTGCAAAGTCGTCTTCAATCAGTTCTTGATTAGCCATATCCTTATTATAACGGTCTCTAACACGATAAAATAATCTCCTCAGATAAGGCCATTCATCCATATTTTCTCTGGTGTTCCTTTTTCATCTCTAGATACTCTTGATCCGTTCTGACCTGTTTCCATTTTCCCATGAAAATCGCAGCGGATTCAGCCTTCACTAGGTCGTTCTGCCGATCCTTCACCTTGCCGTCCTCATCATATTTCCTGCCGCCCTTATAGTTTGTATACCGTCGGGCACGTGTATAGCCCATCTGCAGGAATTTCCTCGCCATATCCATGCCGACAAAATCATTATTCGCTTTGTAATCAAGGAACATCTGATAGATTTTTTCTGATGATTCCGTTGCGATGTCCGGAGTTTTGAATCGCCAGTGCGGCAGGATTTCACTTTTATAGGGTTCAACCAGCAAGACGCCCTGCTCTCCCCTGCCCACACGGTACAGTTCTGGCTTCTCACGGAAATCAATGCTGTCAAAATCGAGATCATAATTGAAAGGCATGTTACCATTCCTTTTTAATCGCTGTTTACCCTTTTATACAGCTGATTAACAAGCACCGTTATGGATTGAATGAATAAACTATAGGCATGAGAATGATGAGTGGGTGAGATGATTGGTTAAGTATCAGCCTTTTAGCGGAACAGTAAGTATGATCAATGATTTTTCCATTACGCCATCTGGCGAAAACGCAGGATGTTATCGATTGATGTCCGTACTCGATGGAACTGGGAGACAAGTGAATTTTGTGATCGAACCGAGGACTTACTTCGTCGACCAGGCGATGGTGGGCATCGGTGACCAGGTGACAGGCTATTATGACGCCGATGCACCTGTTCCGATGATTTATCCGCCACAGTACCGGGCGCTTGTCATGGTAAAAGAAACCCCTGGGCAGAATGTGAAAGTTGATTTTTTCAACAGGCAGCTGATCAGCAGTGATAGCATGCTGAAGCTTAATCTGTCTCCCGGGACACCGATTTTACTGGAAAATGGCCAGAGGTTTACAAAGAGTCCGGCAAACAGGAACCTGATCGTGGTTTACGGCCCCTCCACCTTCAGTATCCCGGCGCAAACGACGCCATACAGGATTATCGTTTTATGTTAAAAGAGACAGCCACGTGGCTGCCTCTTTTTTCAGTATCACCAATGGTTTAATCCTATTTAATCAAACGTTTGATTAACTTCCCCATAATGGATTCTTCCTGACATCCTGCCAAATTTCTGATTGCTCCAGTTCTCCTGCCAGCTGGAAAAGCAAATCCTCTCTTCCCCTTGCTGCCATCACCTGCACTCCGACTGGCAGTCCCCCTTTTGTTTGGTGCAATGGCAGTGACATGGCTGGCTGCCCTGTAAGGTTGGCGAGTTGAGTGAATGGGGTGCGTGCCAGATTCTTTTGAGCAATTTGATCGACTATTCCCGCCTTTTTCAAAATGCTTCCAAGTCCCAGTTTGCCAACAGTGCTGATCAGAAATTTTTCCGATGGTGACGGTTCCAGTTCTCCTATTTTTGCCGGCGGGTGTGCAGTTGTCGGTGTGATGTAAAAATCATAGGTTTCATGGAAGGTTTCCATCATTAGAGCCGCCTTGTCCCATTCTCTTAAACTTAAAACAAATTCCTCTGCAGAAGTGGCTTTGCCAAGCAAGCCGAGCAGCCAGGTTGTTGGCTCCACATCAGAAGCAGTCGCTTTTCGCCCAAGCACTTCTTCCAATGAGGTTAAAAGCGCAGCCGTCTCGCCGAAGTACATGGTCAAATAGCTTGTTGCGATTTTATGGCCGTCAACCGGCGCTTCCACCTCTTCAATCTGGTGCCCCATCGACTCGAGCAGCCGGACCGTTTTCAGGACACCCTCCCGGCAATCAGCGTCAACCTTCGTCCCGATTGGCGATTTCACCGAAAAAGCTATCCGCAGCTTTTTCCCGAGAGGTGTGCTTGCCGTTGATAGATAGCTACCTTCAAATGGTTGGGCAGAAAATGCACCGGCTTTTTCATGTCCGTGAAGGGGGTGCGGCCGCGGGTCGGTTTCAATCCGAATAATCCGCAGTAGGCTGCAGGAATCCGAATCGATCCCCCGCCATCATTGGCACCAGCAATCGGAACCATGCCCGAAGCAACAGCTGCTGCTGAACCTCCACTCGACCCGCCAGGAGTGTGATCGAGATTCCACGGATTTCGGGTCGGTCCGTAGTGGGCGGGTTCCGTCACCGCAACCAGCGCGAACTCAGGCACATTTGTCTGGCCAAGGAAAACCACCCCGGCCTGGCGCAGGCGTCTAGCATACTCTGAATCTTCCTTTGCCCGGTATTTTAAAAATGCCTTAGAACCGGCTGTGATTGGTTCTCCTGCTATTTCCTGCGAGATATCCTTCAGAAAAATCGGTACTCCTGCAAAAGGACCTGTCAGTTGCTGCCCCGCGGCGATTCGCGCCTGCCCGTACATCTTATTGATCACCGCATTCATCTTCGGGTTCAGTGAATCCGTTAACCGGATTGCTTCTTCTACCAGTTCAATAGGCTGCACTTCTTTTCTTCTGACTAACTCCGCCAGCCCAAGACCATCATGCTCCTTATAATCGAAACCCTCCAACCCCATCACCACCGTTTATTTTTTATATCTATCATTCTAGAAAAATATTAAATTCCCTCTTTCGTTATACCTGCGGGTAAACTGTTTTCTCCTAATCTTGTGTTTTCGGTTATCAATACGCAACATTGGTGACCTATTTTCTCTGTTTTTGGATTTACACGGCTCTAATACGCTCTATTGGTGACCTGTTTTCCCTGTTTCTGGGTTTCCTGGGCTCCAATGCGCTCCATTGGTGACACGTTTTCCCTGTTTCTGGATTTTCAAGGCTTCAATTTGTAACCGAATAACGATTATTCCCGCCAACCAAACACCAGTTGAACAAAAAAAGAACCTACTCCCTGGGGAATAGGCCCATCGAAATAATCTTACGGCTCTTGCCAGCCATCATGAAGGTTAAGGCTTAGAGAATCAACTTCATTCCCATCAACATAGATTTTCCCTTCAAGTATCGTAAATGGTTGGTCAAAGTTAAACCAGCCAATTTGATGGTCGACTACCTGTGAAACTTTGTATTCGCCATCTGGAAGTCGTCCATTAAAGGATCCGTCATAGACATAGCTATCTGTTACCCAATCTCCATCCAATGTAGTAATTGATACAAGACCCTCGGTTACCGGATCCTGGCCATTGTACAATGTGCCCTTCAGACTGACTGCAGGTACAGTAATATCCAGGCTTTGGGCCGGTTCTCCCTTGATAGATAGCTTCCCAGAAACCACGCTAAATTCCAGACCGGCATTAAAAGAGGTTCCATCTTCAACGCCGATATCTAATACTCTGTATTCGCCATCCGGCATGCGCAGCTGGAACTTTCCACTGTCAATCCAGATCCAAGTATAGAATGGATTTTCCTCATTGTTAATTTCTATAACGGTCATGCTTCCAGATACAGGTGTCCCTTGATCAGTGAGTGTACCTGATACGGAAATCGGAGGAACTTGAATATCCAGTTGATCCCTCTTTTCTCCATTTATATATAGTTCTCCGGATTCTACGGTAAAAACGGCACCTGAATTAAACGTTGTGCCATCAAATAAATAGACACTGCCGACGGAATACTCTCCGTCAGGGAGACGGAATTTGAAAACTCCTTCTTCATTTGTCATGCTCCAGGCTTCTACAGGCATATCTGCTTCATTCATTTGCGTGACATATATTTCGCCCATCAGCGGAGTTCCTGATTCGGAAAGGGTTCCTGTCACAGTGACGGATGGAAGATTGACCTCCAGTACCTCCTGCAGTTCTCCGCCGACATAAAGTTTTCCGTCCTGAATTGAAAATGCAAGATTCATAGGGACGCTTGTACCTTCCAGATAAACTTCTCTAATATGATAACTTCCATCAGGCAAGCGCATCGTGAATGTTCCATCAGAATTGATATTTTTCCAAACATAGACACTGTAATCCTCAGAAGCTACAACTATACCACCATCGACAACCGGATTCTCTCCGTCTTTCACTAATCCATGGAGACTGACAGGAGGAATTTCCAGCTCAAGAAGAGATTGTTCCTGGCCATCGATGTATAATTTGCCGTTTCTGATTTCAAATTCTGCAGCAAATGGAACTCCTTCTCCTTCCTCGAATAAGTAACCATATGTTACCCGGTAGCTGCCATCCTTCAAGCGCATGGAATAAATTCCATTCTCGTTTGTCGTAGCATAATAGGATTCGTAATTGCCGTCCTGAGAAAGAGTTTCTACCGCAACCTCACCCTGCAGAGAAACACCATCCTCGACTAACTTTCCGGAAAAAGTGACCGGCGGCAATTCGATGTTCAACGAAGGTACAACTTGTCCATTCTGAACCATTTTCCCGCCCTTTATTTCAAAAGCAACGTTTACCATGGTGGTTCGGTATGGTTCATCGACCGTATAAATAGTGTATTGCCCATCAGCCAGGCGATATTGGAAATTTCCTTTTGAGTCTACAGGAGGTCCAAATCCGTATTCATTTCCTTCAATAATTAGATAGGCATTGGTTATCGGCTTCTTTCCACCAGTCACTGTCCCTTTAACATTCAGGTCAGGTACTGTGATTTGGAGAGAAGAAACTTCTTCTCCTTCAATGTAAATAACTCCATCCATTACTTCAAAAGTTAACTGGTTCCAGGCAGAATAGGTTGCATGATCAACACTTACCGAATAGATTCCATCTTCCAGTTTTCTTAGAGAGAATTCTCCCTTTTTATTTGCAGCAACATATTCGATGAATTCACTTTCGTAGTCTTCACCCAAAACCTTTTTTTCCAGAGTAATAGATGCTTCAGCTAAAGGCTTCGCTGAATCACTGACTTTACCATTATACGCCTTAACTGGAAGGGTGATTTCAAGGTTCGATTGTGGTTCCCCATCGAGTTGGACCGCTCCATTAACAATGGTAAATTGCTTTGAATAGCGATAGAATCCGCCGGCTTCTTCCACACCATATAAATAGTACATGCCATCAGGCAGGTATGCTGAGAAGCTACCGTTGTTTTTCGAAGAAACCACATATATTTCTTCATCATATTCACCGTATCTGGCCAGGATCAAATCAGCCTTCAATCCTTTGTCGCCTTCTTTAAGTACGCCGCTAAAATTGCTGGCTTCAGATGATGTTTTTTTCTTTTTCTGTTTATCTGAAAGATGAATTTCACCATCTTTATTACCTCTAATTTTCCCTTCTTTTACCGCAAAACTTTCATTTGTACTAAACCACTCGTTCTTGCTCTTGATCGCTTTAACTGCGTATGTTCCATCAGCTAATTTTGCCTTGAATGCACCGGACGCATCAGTCGCTGTGAACATGCGGTCCGATTTCCCCTTTTCCTGCAGGATGACCAGACTGTTTTTCAAAGATTTCCCGTTCTCCTTAACCGAACCCTTGACTGTTGTCTTCATCTCCTCTTTCTTTGGCGCAGCACTGACATTCCCAAGAGCTGCTGACATGACAAAAACCAGCGATAACAGCAAAAACAATACCTTTTTGGCCATTCATCTTCCCCCAATAATTTAATAGAAAAAAATAGAGCTCTCTACTTTTTCCAATTAATTGTATTCGATGTAAAACCTCCTTCACCTCGTCCTTTTTACCCAGGAAAAATAATTTTATTTCGACAAGATTCCCCTTGATTTTGCCTCTGCTTTCTCATCGAAGGAGTTCATAGAAATCAAACAGATTCCCCTCCATTTTTCGTCCTGCCCAAAAAAGCCTGATCCACAATCAAATCAGGCTCCTGCTTATAATCTTGTTTATTCTTCCAGTATTTCTTTCAAGTTAACCCGATGCTTCTCAAAGTCAAATTGGGTATTATTCAGGATATAAGTCGTCAGCTGCAAGTTTTTAAGAATACTGTACTCGAGTTCCTGTCTTGCTTTAAGGACATCAATGGTGCCTTCTAGTCCACTTAATCCGTTAACCAGCCCGTATCCCTGGGACGTATAATAATGGACAAAGCCATTAAACCAGTCATCAGGTCGTTCGGTTACTGCCTTGCGGAAGGATCTCTCTATGTCTTCCTGCTTCACGTAGACAAGCAATGGATTCAGAGATTCAACTGCCTCGGCAAGTTTTTTTACATACTGAATGGTTGCTTCGTCGGAAGCTCCATACTTGACCAGGCCCACAGTCACAGGGTTTTGAATAAAACAGCATTCAAAAACATAGACTTTTTCTTCTGCAGCTGCTTGTTTTGCAAACTCTTCCCAGCTTTCCGAAATGACTGCGATATTTTCTTCCATTGGAAGTTCATATACATCTTTTTTAGAAATAGCGGCTAACAATTCGTCTGGAAAACCACTGCCTAATTCATTTTTGATTTTCATATATGGCAGCAGATGGCGCCCCCTCTTTACGGTTACCCGATCCTGAAAAACCTTGCTGAGACTGCCGCTCTTTTTAAGAAGTTCTTCAAATTCTTCTTCTGTAAAATAAGCAACCCCTTCATAATCTGCCGGATGATCGAGATTCCCTTCCATATAAAGCTCAGCCGGTACTTGATTCTCGGTGAGGAGTTCATGGATCAATTTCGCGGTTGTCGATTTTCCCGATCCTGGAAGCCCCTCTACTAAAATTAATTTAGTCTTCATTTCATACACTCCTAAATATCAGTTCTCCCGATAATTCTCCATCTTTAGCAAGCTTTCCTTTCTAGGCATAAGAAAAAGAGACTAATCCGATTTGGACCAGCCTCTTTTAAAATACCTATTAGTCTTCCTTCTCTTCAAGATCCTTAATCAGTGCCTTCATTTCACCGATTTCTTTGCGCTGAGCTTTGATGATGTCATCTGCTAGTTTTCGTACTCGCGGATCTTCGATATTGGCACGTTCACTTGTCAGAATCGCGATGGAATGGTGCGGAATCATAGCTTTCATCCATGATACATCATCGACGGTGGACTGGCTGCGCACGAGGAACAGCGAAACTGTAATCACCAGCGCGCTGCCTGCGTATATTCCAAGGTTCATTTTCTTATTGGTATACATTTTGCTCATGAATGCGAGCATGACAATGGCCATGACCCCGCCCATGATCAAGGCCATATATAATCTTGTTTCGCTAAAGAATACATGATCAATACTGTATGCATTTAAGTACATCAGAATCAGCATGATGATCGTCGATGTCAGGACCATCAGGCCAAATCTGCCGTAATGATTTTTCATTTTTCTCCTCCTTATTAAATGTGGTTATTGTTTGAATACCCTGATACCTAATAGATATTCATTAAATATTTTGTTTGGAAAGTCTCACAAGAGGGTATATACTTTTTGGCCATGCATGGTATTTTTTTACTAAATTACCTGATTATTGTTGTTTTTCTAACTTATTAGATAATTTCTAATAAACTTTCTTTTAAGAGGAAAAGGAGGATAAATCCTTTTAAATCAACATTTTAAAGGATCACTTCCTAATATTGTTTTTGACAATTCACACATCGAAAAGTATTCTAAAATAGAAAAAACAGGGAGGGGTAATTATGTCAAACCTTAATAGGCAGAAAATTGTGGATAGTGTGCCTCAAACAGGATTCTTCGGACATCCTAAAGGTCTCTTCACACTTTTCTTCACAGAGTTCTGGGAACGTTTCTCTTACTACGGAATGAGAGCGATCCTTGTATTCTACATGTATTACGAAGTATCAAAAGGCGGCTTGGGCCTGGATGAAACATTAGCACTTTCCATCATGTCCATTTACGGCTCACTCGTATATATGTCAGGAATCATCGGCGGATGGCTTGCTGACCGTATGTTCGGTACATCTAAAGCTGTATTCTACGGCGGAATATTGATTATGCTGGGTCACATCGCCCTTGCGATTCCTGGAAACGTAACAATGTTCTTCTTATCAATGGTCCTGATCGTAATCGGTACAGGTTTATTGAAGCCAAACGTTTCAACTGTCGTTGGTGAAATGTACAGTGAAAGTGACGCTCGCCGTGACGCTGGTTTCACAATCTTCTACATGGGGATCAATGCAGGTGCATTCCTTTCTCCACTTATTGTCGGCGCAGTATCTGACGCATACAACTTCCATTATGGCTTTGCCATTGCTGCAATCGGTATGTTCGTTGGACTAGTTGTATTCCTTTTAACAAAGAAAAAGAATTTGGGTCTTGCTGGTACAGCAGTGCCAAATCCCCTTTCTCCATCTGAAAAGAAAAAAACATTTACAATTTTTGCTATCGCAATCGTTGCAATCGGTATTTTAAGTGCTATTTTAATTCCTGCTGGCCTTTTAACATTCGAAAGCTTTATTAACCTTGTAACGATTCTTGGTATCTTAATTCCGACTGCTTACTTCATTGTTATGTACCGCAGCCCTAAAACAACAGAAGTTGAACGTTCACGTGTTCTTGCTTACATTCCGTTATTCTTGGCTGCTGTTATGTTCTGGGCAATCCAGGAGCAGGGTTCAACCATCCTTGCGAACTATGCGGACAAGCGTACACAATTAGAATTCGCTGGAATGACGATTTCTCCAGCATGGTTCCAGTCATTGAACCCATTATTCATCATCATCTTCGCACCGATTTTTGCTGGATTCTGGGTGAAGCTTGGTGATCGCCAGCCATCAATTCCAAAGAAATTCTCTTTCTCATTGATTTTTGCTGGTCTTTCATTCCTTGTCATCCTGATTCCTGGATATTTCACAGGTTCAGATGCACTTGTTAGCCCATTATGGCTTGTGCTAAGTTACCTGATCGTTGTATTCGGTGAATTGTTGATTTCCCCAGTTGGTCTGTCAGCAACAACTAAACTGGCTCCGGCTGCTTTCTCTGCACAAACAATGAGCCTCTGGTTCCTTGCAAGTGCTGCAGCGCAGGCGATCAACGCACAAATTGTTAAATTCTACTCTGCAGATACAGAAATGACTTACTTCGGTACAATCGGTGGAGCATCCATCGTTCTTGGTATCATCCTGTTCATCATGTCACCTAAGATTCAGGCATACATGAAGGGAATTAAGTAATAAGGAAAGCGTAAGTGCCTTGGTCAGCCCCGACAAGCGCTGGAGGGCTGACCGGTGAAGTCGTTCTTTGACTTCATTGGGCAGACCGAAGCGACTCGAGGGGCTAGGCGCTGAAGCTGGACATTTCTCGAAGTGAAAATTAACTTTCTTATCTCAAAAAAGACGGCTTACTCCAATCCATGGAGAGCCGTCTTTTTTATAAACTTTTTATTTTATTCAGGTTTGATTCTTTCCGGTACCGGATAATCGTCATATCATTATTGATTTCTTTGTTTTCACCGGTCCTCATGTACCCCATTTTTTCATATAAATAGCAATTCCGCTGTTCAGTAAGGATGGTGTCCAGCTCCCATGCATCTGCCTCGGGGTGCATCAGCTCGAGACGTTTCATGACCTGCTGGGCAATGCCCCTGTTATGGAACCTTTCTAAAATGTTAATGATTCGAAGCCTCATTAACCCCGGGGATTTTTCATGGACATTGACGCTTCCGGCTAGAGTGCCTTCAAAGAATATTTTGTAGTAATCCCCTTGTTCGAATCTTTCTCTGAATCTCTCCATCGTTTGCGTGACAGGACTTGTCTCATGGTCCTGGTATTTTTTATAGAGAGGCATGAAGACTTCCTTCTGCAGGGCTAAAAGCTCCTCAGCATCCTCAAGGGCAGCTTTTTTCAGGGAGATGTTTGAATTGACCATTTCAAATAACAGGTCGAAATAGTTAAAAGGGATAAACTCACCGTTTTTAACCATTTCCTTTATCTCTTCTTCACTTGCCCATCTTGCATCCGCCACTTCCTCTTCCTGAAGTTGCAGCTCCTCAATGGCGATATTTTGCCGGACCAGCCAGATATCATCAAAACCAGCAGGAAATTTCACGGTGAATAAGCGTTCATCCCTTTCCATGTCCAAGTCGATTCCGATTTCTTCCTTTGCCTCGCGAATGGCAGCCTGCTCGCTATCATCACCCATGATGGCAGAACCAGCAGCCGAACAGTCCCACATATTCGGAAAGCCCATTTTCCATGGCTGCCTCCTTTGAATCAAATACTGGCCATCATCATTCACGATCCAGACATGGACAACCAGATGATGATCCCCCGGCTTCATCTCCTTCCCCCGTTCGTGAATCCTGTCAGTCATATGCCTGTATTTGTCGTATATATTCCATAGTTCCATATATTAATGCTCCCCTGTCCTATCTGTTGTTCTTAAATTATACAGGTTTTTTCTGGAAAAAGAATTCCTTATATAAAAAAGAAGCATGTACTCACCATGCTCCTCCATTCTCTATTTCACGCTTTTCCTTCTCATCCACTGTGTAGCTGCCCATTTGTCGCCGATGACAACTGGGGCTCCGCCGTGAAGGGTCAAGTCGTTCAAGTCTTGATTGTCATAGAAATATTCAAAATACACGGCCATGCCTTTTTGCGGGGATACAGCGAAGTTGAGTTTAGGGAAGTAGGTTTCTCCTCCCTCTTCGACATCATTCAAATACATGACGAGTGTGCTGATCCTTGGGTTGCTTACATTTGACGCAAAAAAGTCAAAATGTGCTTTGTACTCCTGGCCGATTTTATAGTTCAGGATTTGCAGGCCTTCACCGTGTTCATTGGGAATGCCCATGATTTGCGATATTCTTTTTTCAACACGCGCCACCACGTCATTTTCAGTTTCATCGATAAATGTGCTGCTGCTCGTCCTCAGCTCATCTACTTCACGGGTGTTGCCGACTTTTGAGCGCTTCAGCTTGTCCTTTGACAGCTTGATCAGCTCATCGCATTCTTCGTCACTTAGGACATTTCCCAAAATGACAATTAACGGCTCTTCCATCCTGGCAATAATGTTGATTTCACGATCGTCGGTTTTGATTTTGTTTCCGATGTGATTAAAAATCGTAGGTTCTTTAACAGTTACATCAACAGCATCCATTCTCAACTTTCATCAACCTCTTAATTATGAATTTTTCCAAAAATCAGATTGATCTATATACGAAAGTATCATTCATTCTTTAAGTTCCCTTGTTTCCTCCTGTAATTCAAAATGGATGACAAAACCGAATCTATTACTCTATTCAATTTTTCAATTTATTTTACAACGCGGGAAGGTGATTTACTATCTTTTTTTGGAAATGAAGCCATGAATAAAAAAAACGCCGCAAGTTTGCGGCGGCGCATTTCACCCATAAGCCTGTGATGCGATTGTGTATAGTGTATCGTTTCTGTACGGCATTTCCTTCGTATGGATTGCCATTACTGGAGGGTTGCTGACTTTTACAAATCCGCTTTGTTCCAAAAAAGCCATCAGCTTTTCCTGGCCTGAAGGTACGTCTACCCTTAATTTCCCTTGATGTTTGGAAGCAAGGCGGTCGATGATTAATTCTGCAATTCTATGATCGGGCGCAACGACCGGGCCCAAAATCATATTAACAGAGCCCAGTACAGAAAGACCAAAACCAATGATTCTTGAATTCTCATCCTTCACGACGATACATTGATATGACTGTTGAAGCCTATTGCGAAGGAAGATACTTCTTTTCTCCCCGAAAGCTGCTCCATCCAGTTCAAGTATATCTTCCAGTTCCTCGTCCTTAAAAGCTTCTATTGAAATCCCGCTTATTTTTTTCAGATTGGTTGGATTATATTTGTCGCACAGGTATTTATGGACAGAGTCAACCACTGTAAAACCCAATTTCTCGTATAATGGTTGGCCATCAGGAGTAGCAATTAACAGGATGGAGCGGTCACGCCCGCTTTCTATACATTTTTGCATAACTTCTTTTCCCAGACCGAGCCCTCGATAATCGCTATGAACAATCACCATACCAATTGAAGCGAGCCTACGGTCATAATGAATGATCGCCGCACTGGAGACGACCTGGCCTTCGCTATTCTTGTGGCCATAGATTTTAAAGGATGAGGATAATAGTGTTGCAACTTCCGCCTCGTCATAATCCCAGCCGACAGATGCTGACAGCTCAATCAAGCCTCTCGCATCCATCACGTCCAGTTCGAATAATTCAACTGATTTTTTTGATCGCTTCATAAAGACTTCTCCTCTATTTTTCAAAATTCTTCATCGCCTGTTCCATAAATTCAGCCAGGGCAGCCTCATCTCCGGGAAAGGCCGGCCATAGTGGAACGATTAATATAAGATGCAAACAATCCGCTCACCGTCCGGCTGTTAATATGTTTTTCCCCATCCAATATAGCTCTCCTTTCTTCCCTGGTAAAAAACAAAGAGAATCCCAGTATTTCTCAGGATTCTCCCTTAACCTATACCGTTTCATATCTCTCATATAACTTGCCAGCTAGATCGACAATCAATTCTTTTAGCTCTACTTGATTCGCCCATTCTTCAGGCACAGCCTTGAGACCCTGGCAGGCACCGATAATATTTCCGCAGATCGAGCCCGTTGAGTCACTGTCGCCATCATGATTTACTGACAGGATCAACGCCTTCCGGAAGTCTGTTTCCTTCAAAGCACAGTACAACGCAATCGCAAGTGCTTCCTCGGCTACCCAGCCTTCGCCAAGCTGCGATATCGCTTCTCCAGAATCCACGTCACTTTTTGCAAGTTCAACCGCATCCTCAATGGACTTCAATGTCTCTTCATGATGACGGTAGCTTTTCAAAATGGCCATGGCATCCTCGGTGCTTTCGGATAAACTTTTGCCATTGAGCAGTTCTGCAATGAACACAGCGAGTGATCCAGCTGCCAAATATCCAGACGGATGTCCATGGGTAATCGCGGCGATTTCCGCAGCCACTCTGAATGCTTGCTCCGGGTCTTTATGTAAAAATAAGCCGACTGGTGCAACACGCATGACCCCGCCACATCCCTTGCTGTTGTTGATCGGCCTTTCGATCGTTCCCATTTTATTGCTTTCAAGCGCCGACAGGCATGTGTTGCCCGGGGCCCTTGCTGAATACAATTCTTTATATTGTAAAATGCTGCTGCCCGCCTCATGGGGCTGGGGATCAAGCAGCCAGTCATAATGCTCATCCGGCAGGGCTCTTGTCTGGGTATAAAGCCAGCGGAGATAAGATTGATAGGTGCCGCTTCCTGCAAAGCTCCCAATCCCCCGTTCGCTCATGCGGTCATATGCCCAGATCAGGCCATCAGCCGTGAACAGCGTCATCTGGGTATCATCGGAAAACAAGGCCTTTCCTGTGTAACGATCAAGCTCTAAATCGGTTATACCTTCCTCGCCAAATCTCGATTTAATCTCATCAAGCTTCATGAACTCTACCGTGTAACCAAGAGCATCTCCAATCGCACCGCCAAGCAAGGACGCTATGAACAAATCTTTTTTAGACATAGGGACTCCTTTGGATTGAAATTTATTAATAGTATTCTTCGCCAAACAGACCTAAAATCCTCCCTTTTTGTAATTCTTCCGGGAAGAGTAAGATGACAGGCACCATCATGCGTTCTTCGTCCAGAGCTTCGTCAAATCCACATACCCAAAATGCTTAATCTCCACATTCATCAGATTGATAGAAAACGGGATTTGCCGTTTTGTGTAATACAGGGGAACACACAGGGATTCGTCTTTCATATATTGTTCGATCTGCAAATGGAGGCTGTTCCATTGCACAAATGGCGTTGTTGTATAGTCTTCAACGACTTGCTGTAAATATTCACTCTTTTCAATCAAGCAATGAAGCGGTGAGAAGCTGTTTTTCAAAAAGAAAAAGTAGGAGAAATTCTGGTTCATTTCGAAAATTTCTCCGTGGATAAACAAGTCCGCTCCCATTTTTACTTTAGGATCATAAAGAGCGTCCCGGAAGGATACTTCCTCCATTTCGACATCCAGGCCAGCCTCCTCGAGCTTTTCTTTTAACCATAAAGACGTATTCGTCGTGTAATTCACATAAATCATCTTGAGCGGCGCTGATAAGGACGGCTTTGTAAATTCCGGCATGGTGTAGGGCCGGGATAAACCGATCAGGCAGCCTTCATTGTTGCCGGTGATCCTTCCATCAACATCTGGAAGTTCATGACGATGCCGGTCTATGACCATGTGGATGTAGTCACGGACTTCTTTACGAGCCATATCCGAGCTTCTATATGGATTCATGACCACAATGCCAAAGCCTGAATCGCTTTCCACCTTGAAGGTATCGACTTGTTTCGATTCATGGCCGGCATGATAGACAACCTGGAATTCTTTAGGTACCTGGATGAACTCCACACGGTCAAGCAGCGGCCGATACCCGTAGTATTGCTTGAACGCGCTTAAAGCTGTTTTCTCTGCAGATTCCTCTGCCAGATAAAATCCTCCTGTCCCCAGCAGCTTTCCATTCACTTCTTTAAAAATGCTTGCGGTCAAGAGGCCCAAGAGCTGGAGTACATAGGAACAGCCGCCAGGAAACTCAAGCTTCACCACCAGTGGAGATGGAGTTGTGATTGCCGTGATGGGTTTCCACAAGTCTGCAAAATTCTCATCCTGTTTCATTTGCTGCAAACAACCGACGGCATCCTCAGCTTTTAAAATCGAGCCATCATGGAAGGCAACATCCTTCCGTAAATATAATACGAGTTGGTTATCTGTGTATTCCCAGCTGTGGGCCAGTTCCGGGTCAACCGAATCGTCGGCATTCAGAGTGACGAGCCTGTTATAGAGATTGGCGATGATATTTGCGCTATGGGCATCCGCCAATTTTAAAGGATGGAAGGTGACAAAAGGATAAAATCTTGGGATGATTAAGCTGTCCTGTCCTTCCTGGTTGAAGCCAAGCTTTGCCTGGAAAGCAGTCATCAGCCGCTGCTTCGTTTCCACCGACCAATCCAGCAGCAGTAATTTGCTTACAGACTCGATTGGTTCTTTTTCAAGGCTCCTGAAAAATAGATCTTCATATTCCTGCTCAACTTGACGATTCCACTCCAGTGAGGAAGTATTGCCCCTTCCCCTTCCGGACTGGAACGTGAGCCAGCCTTCCTCCTGCCATTGCTGAAGCTTTCGGCGTGTCTGCTTCGTACTGAGCACCAGGACTTCAGCAAGTTCCTCTACTTTTACAGCTCCTGATTTGACCTGATTCCATAACAATAGTAAATGGCGATCCATATGTTCTCCTTAAAAGTGGACATTTTTATTTTAAAAGGGAATTTTTAGTTATACCCGTCTCCTTTAATATACAGATTATAGAAGGAGGCTGGCAATATGAAATGGAAAGAATATCCTCAAAATCTGAAAGTCCGCTTAATTACTTCTTTTTTTAACCGGGCAATTTCAAGCGCAGTCATGCCGTTCATGGCCTTATTTTTCGCGCAGCATAAAGGAGCAGTGTGGGCAGGGATTTTTCTCGGGATAAATGTGTTCATTGCCTTCCTAGGCAATCTTGTTGGCGGATATATATCAGACCGTTTTCACCGCAAAACGATTCTGCTGCTTACGTCTGCAATCAGTGCTGTCACTTTTGGGTTGATGACGGTCAGTTTGCTGCCTGATCAAAAATGGATAACAGCCTTCGCTGGCGGATATATGTTTTTCATGCTATTCAGCAGTTTGGGCCGTCCTTCGATGCAGGCGATTATCATCGATTCAACGACAGCTGAAAACCGCAAAGCGATTTACGCTCTCGACTATTGGTTCACGAATTTGTCTCTGGCAATCGGGGCTGCCCTCGGCGGGTTGTTTTATGCCCATCACCAGTTGGCTTTGTTCACGGCATTGACAATTGCCTCTGCCTGTCTGCCAATAGCCTATGCGATCTGGCTTCAGGACACATCCGTTCCCCTGCTGGCGCAAAAACACAAAAATATCTTTATCGACCTGATTGCCAACTACAAAGTAGCATTGCAGGATAAACCGTTCGTCATGGCGATTGTTGGTAGCATGTTCATTTACGCAGCTGAATTCTCTCTCAACAGCTATATAGGCGTTCGTTTGGCTGAGGAGTTTCGCCCGCTGTTTGTTGGGAACTTTGAAATTTCAGGTGTTCGGATGCTTAGTATCCTCAACATCCAGAACATGCTCCTCGTCGTGATGCTGACTTTTATCGTCACGAAGATGACCGACAAGTTCGATAAGAAAAAGATGCTGCTTGCCGGACTGATCCTTTACAGCATTGGATACACCGTGATTACTTCTGCAAATGTCTGGTACGCATTGCTTTTGTTCAACCTGGTTGCTACCATCGGCGAACTGATTTATTCACCAATCGCCAATGCCGAAAAAGCCAATATGATGCCAGAAGACAAACGAGGATCCTATTCAGCGTTTTCAGGCATCAGCTTCAGCGGAGCAGATTTGATTGCCCGGTCGACAATCATCATGGGTGCCTTTTTGGTGCCGAGCATGATGAGTGTGTATATTGGCTTCATTTTGATGGCAGGAACATCGTTGTTGTATGGCGGTTTGTTTGTGGTTCGCGGGAAGAAACGAAAAGAGTTATATGTGAAAACTGTATAAAAAAGAGGGAAAACCTTACGTGTAGGTTTCCCCTCTTTTCATTTCACGTCTGAAGAGTCGTCGTAATCATAGCGGAAGCCGTCTGTTTGATTAGCAGAGTTTTCGTTCTTTTGGTCTTTCTGCTGCTGTTCAATTGCATTCTCGTCTTGTTGTTTTTTGTCAGGATTCAAGTGGTTTGCCTCCTTTTTATACTCTATTATCCCATGGTAATTCTTCTTATATTCATAAGGCTGATGATCGTGGAAATACTAGGAGTATAAATCCTTACATAACGAGGCAGCCCAATGCAGCGCAATTACGCAATCGACTACATTAAATTTTATGCCATCCTGGCAGTCGTCATCATTCATACCTTCCCGGGCAATGATCAGCCCGGCTATTTTGTCCTTGATAATCTTTCAAGGTTTGCTGTTCCGTTTTTCTTCGCTGCTTCAGGCTATCTTTTCAGTCTTAAGGTGAGCGGCAATCAGCAGTCCTTTGCTTACTTCAGAAAATATGTCACAAAAATACTGAAGATCTATGTTAGCTGGCTTATTTTTTATTTTGTCTATGATGTAGCGAGAATCATGCTGACAAATGAAAACCCTTCGGCTGAACTTTCGAAGTATATGGAGAATATGACGGCCCTTAACCTCCTCTATTATGGCCAGGGGACAAGCGGCTATCAGCTGTGGTTCGTGATTTCACTGGTATGGAGCACCGCGATTCTATACCTCTTTTACAGGCTGAAGAAAGTCAGGCTGCTTTTGGTGATCGCACTTTGCTTCAATCTCCTTGGCCTTTTTGGACAGTCTTATTCCATATTCGATGAGCTGCCGGTCAGTACAACCCGCGCCGCTCTATATGTCAGCCTGTTCTATACGGTTTTAGGATTCTGGCTTGCCACCATTCAAACCTGGCAAAAATATAACGGCAGAATCTATTTCTACTTGTTTTGCCTCTTTACCCTTCTGCAGGTTTCAGAAGGATTCTGGCTGCAAAAGGGATTGGAAGCCAAACATGGAGAGTACTTCTTTTCGACGATTTTCCTAACCTTGTTTCTGTTCCTGTACGCGTTAAGCAATCCCAAACTCGGAAAAGGCCTATTCCTCACCAAAATGGGCGCAAACTCGCTCGGAATATATGCCATTCATGTTTTCTTCATTGATATGGTCGATCTCTTCTTTGAAAAAATCGGCTTGGAACCTAGCACTCATAACTTACTGCAGAATTTAGTGGATGCGTTTCTTGTTTTTGTTGTGTCGTATGCAGCTTATCAATTGCTTCAAAAACTGAAGGCATTTCGCCTAAATCGAAACTAACGAAAAAAGCAATTACGAACATATTCAGTTCGCAATTGCTTCTCTCTTAGTTCACTACAAGGGCACGTTTGCCCATCGCATTATATATGTTGATGAACTTTGCTTTTGGCAATCGGACGTCTTTTTTTACTGCTTCACTGTCGTTGAAATAAACATAGTTTGCGTCTGTTCCGGTAATGACGATATTATGTAATGGCCTTGCAGCATTAATCGTTTTGCCTGCTGTCGTTTTCCATGTCCTCGCAACTGGCATTTCATAATTGATCGTAAACCAGACCAGCACCGGCTTACCTTGTTTCACATAACTTTCAATCTCAGTAAAATTCTTGCCAGTCAGAGCAATTCCTCCCGGCCGGTACTTGTCGAGCACTTTTTTAAGCGGCCCTGGATTGATCGTATAGCCATTGCCAAATGGTGTCCCGACAAAGCCAACATTCGGGTCTCCCCAAATTTTGATCGAACCGTCAGAATTCCGGACTAGTTTGGTTGAATCATATGGCATTTGCTTAGCAAGTGTTGTTTTATCAGCATTCACTCCATAGTAGCGGAGAGCCATGGCAAGTGAGGTAACCTCACAGCCGCTCGGCAATTCTGGACGCTGTGCAATCACAGGAATGTCCATTTTTTTGTTGAAAGATGCATTGCTTGTCGATACATAATCCCCGCTGACAAAACCGATTTTTCCTTTATATGAAATTTTATACCAGCCATTGCTTTCCTGTCGGATTACATCGAGCACTGTACCATTATTGATAAGCCCCATGCTCTTATACTGAGTGCCAGGTCCAGTCCTGAAATGCAATCTTGTAGCCGTAACTCTGTATACTGCAGAACTGTACACATAATCACCGCTGACATAAGCCGTTTTTCCATTGAAGGAAATTTTGTACCATCCATTATTCATCCGTTGAATCACATTTAGCTTGTTGCCCTGGACCAGCCGGCCGACTTTTGCATAGTTCGTACCCGGTCCCGATCTGACATTCAGGACATCTGCTGTTACGGTAAAAGTTGGCCCAGCAGCTTGTGCCACTGTTTCATTGCCAGGAAACAAAGGAATTTCCGGCATCATCAGACTGCTGCTGACTAGGATCGTTGAGGCAACCATGCCTTTCGCAACCCTCTTCTTAAACAATGAGTAGTTGTCCTTTTTCATTCGTCGTTCTCCCCCAGTTTTGCAGAATTTCCTCAAGCTGTGTCGAAAACTATGAATCTACTACAAAACTATCGGGAATGGCATATCAAGTCCACCGAAAACCGCGAAAATCGCGATAATTGAACCCATTGGTTTACATGCACAAAGATTAGCAGGAAAATTGTTTTAGACTTTTTACGGAAAATGAGGATAATATGCCGAGAGACAAGCCGCTAAAGAAAGGTCCCTTTCCCTATTGATTTTTCATACTAAAACCCACTCGATATAGCATCAAGTGGGTTCCCTCATTCTTTTATGATAAATCAGCAGAATCTGAGACCCTCTCAAGCCTCTCCAAAATCCGCCTCTTCTGATAAAGCATCGTCCCTGTCTCGGCAAGGTCGCTGACCATTGAGCGATTGGCGAATGCGCCGAACACAATTCCGGCTACCGGCACCATCTGGAGCAGCTTTTTCCAGCCGAATGATTCGGTGTAGGTCAGCGTCACCTCACGCCAGCCTTGAAGCTCAGAAATGACCTCGCGTGACTTATTATCGCTGTTGAAGCCAGTAAGTTCATTCAGTATTGCCTGTTTTCCGACCACATCTGCGGAGGAGAATTGCAGGCATTTAATGATGAAGACACGCTCCTTCTTATCCTTAGGGTCGTAGCCATGGATGATCGCAATATCCTGGAGTGTTTTCAGCGAGAGTGCCAGGACTGCGGGAATATCGATTGCCAGGGTAAAAATCCCGCCGATTCCTGTGCTCGCACCCTGAATGGTTGCTGCTTTTTTTCGCTGCTCGCCCAGTGCCAATGAGGCTGTCTTCATTTCCCCCACTGGGACGTTCTCCAGATCAGAAAGCTGTCTGACACTCCGGCCAGTCTTCTTCTCGATATGGTTGAATACCGACTTCTCGCTCGATAGATACTGGCCGCCGGTTTGAATGTAGCTGCCGAGTTCATCTAGCAGGAGACCGACCTTCTCCTGGATGAACTTTGGCGTGAAACGGTCAAGCATCTTGAACGGAAGCCTGGTCAGCTTCTCCCAAAACCATAAGCCCTTTTGGTCCTTCTCCCATTTCTCGATTTCCTTCAATTCACTCAGTAGGTATTCTCTTGAATCCATCCTCAACCATCCACCTGTCATTTTTGATACTATATTAACGGTTTACACTATAAGAAGGTTTCATTTTACATCAAGATTATAGTGTTCCTTGGCAAGCTGCTTGAATTTGCTCGAATCTATTTCTTCTTTCGTAACCTGCCCATCCTTCCAGCGGGTGAAACTGGATTCTGTCAGCACCATACTGCCGTTAGCAGTCACCCTGGTCAGCAGCGGCTTCTTGTTAAACGCAGATTGCGGATGTTCAGTGATAATTTTCTTCATTTCTGTTAAATCGCCAATATTCTCCACTGGCTGTCTTGATTCAAAGGCGTAGCCAATTCTCCAGTCAGTGTCCTTATTCTGAAGTTTCATTTCTAAAAAGTAGTCACCGAATTCACTTTCTTCTTTCCTCACCCGGAACTCCCCGGTCGGTGTCATGATTTCTGAGCCATCAAGCGGAACTGGCCTTAGCGGCAAATTGCCTCCAAAACCTGTATCAACCAGGTACCTCTTGCCATCATCGTTCAAAATGATCGCAGCATGCGTCAGTCCAGTTGGACTAAAGCCGTTAAGTTCAGGAACGTATACTGCCCCGCGGATCAGCTGGACATCAAGGCCATTTTCTTTTAAAAACAGGTACAAAACCCCGTTAAGATCATAACAAAGTCCGCCTTCGTTTCGGTGGAGAATTTTATCCACCAGGCTGTCCTCGTTCAATTCACCTGGGTCGCCAGAAAGCGTGCAAAGGTTCTCGAATGGAATCGCTGATGCTGTCAGTTCAAGAATTCCGGCAAGATTTTCGAGTGTAATGGGTTCTTTTGAATTCAAGCCAATTCTTTTGCGGAAAAGAACATTTATATCATTCATCTCTCTATACCTCTTTCCAATAGTAGACATACTTCAAGAATACTTGAAAATACCATTCAAATCCCAATTAACTAATAGTTCTATTTCCTTATTTTTTCTTATTTCCTTAACTATAGAATGGTAACATTCCTGCCGTTTTTTGACGAATCCGTGACATTTATTGAAGAACTAAATCATTATCCCTAGAAAACTCCCGATTTACGCAGGATTTTGGAACTATTTGTTTGCCAGATGAACATTGACATTCCATTGCTGGTTAGGCAATTCTATTGTAAAATGAAAAAGATAGATTATTGCAAACGCTTGCATTTTTCAGGGGATTAAATTTTTTTACCTGCTTGTGCAAACGGTTTCATAAGTTGCGCATTTGAGAAAGGAGGACCTTGAAAAAACTGATTTTGAAGCATCAATCAATCTAGGGAGGAATGGATTCAGATGAGAAGAAGCACCAAACGCAGTTTCTCAATTTTCATGACAGCAATCATGCTGTTGAGCTTGTGGATTCCTTTTGTACCTGCACAGCAGGCTAACGCAGAAGGAACTGCTACAACTTCGGAATCAACCGATCGCAAAGTCCGCTTTACCTATATACGGGAAGATCAAAATTTTGGCGAGTGGAATATTTGGACCTGGAATACTGGTGTACAGGACGGCCAGGTTGATTTTACAACAAAGGAAGGCAGAAAGGCGGTCGCGAACATCCCTGTAGGCGCAAATACGGCCGAAATGGGCTTCGTGCTTCGCAGTACTTATGATTGGAATACTGCACAAAAGGAATTTGGGGACCGTTTTATCAAGGTTAATAAAAATGATTCGATTACTAAAGTGTTCGTTACAAGCGGCGTAGAGCAAATCCGCATTGTGCCTGATGGGTCGGCTCCTGTGATCGCGGATGGAAATGCGACTTTCTTTTACCGGGACAAAGAGTTGTTTGCAAATGATCAGATGAACACAATTGAAAAAGTAGATTTGAAGATTGATGGCAAGACTTTACCAATGACCTATGAGCCTGAGAATGAGAGATTTGCAGTTTCATATGAGAACATTCCAACTGGAACACATGGGTACACATATTTAGTTACAAAGGATGGCGTCACTACCGAAGTAACAGATCCTTACAATCCAGCTTCGGAAATCACCTACGCGAACGCTGACCTGACAGTTTCAGGTTCTGTCAACCCAGCAGAAATTGATTATAGCCAGAACGCTGTGCTGAAAGTTGATGTAGAGGGCCTGACAGATGGAGTTGAAATCAGCAAGATTACGGCTGATGTGTCCGAACTTGGCGGGTCAAAGACTCTTGCAATCGATCCTTCTTTAATGGAAGTTACCATTGCAGTCGATGACAACATAACAGCAGGTGCGAAGACGATTCCTATAACGGTGACCGATTCATTTGGCAACCCGCATACCGGCAATGCCAATGTTACGGTTAAAACAAGACAATCTGTCGGCGATAATGATTTTGACTGGGATGAGTCGATCATTTATTTCATGCTGACAGACAGATTCTTTGATGGGGATTCCTCCAATAATGATCCTTATGGCTTAAACTATGACACTACTGATCGCGGTACGTATCAGGGCGGCGATTTTAAAGGCATTACTGAAAAATTGGATTACCTGGATGAACTGGGTGTCAACACAATCTGGATCAGCCCGATTGTTGAGAATGTTAAGCATAATGTCCGCTACAAAGATGGGGACCCTTCGTACTATGGTTATCACGGATATTGGGCAAGCAATTTTGGCGAATTGAACCCTCACTTCGGTACGATGGAAGATTTCCATAACCTGATTGATTCTGCCCATGAACGCGGAATTAAAATCATGGTTGATGTGGTATTGAACCACTCTGGTTATGGTTTGAAAGATATTGATGGCCAGGTGACGAACCCTCCTGCCGGCTACCCAACAGATGAAGAACGCAGCACTTTCAGCAATCTTCTTCGCCAGGGTTCCAATGTAGGATCGGATGAAGTCGTTGGGGAACTATCAGGCCTTCCTGACTTCAAAACAGAAGACCCTGAAGTCCGCCAGACAATCATCGACTGGCAGACCGACTGGATTGAAAAAGCAACAACGAGCAGCGGAAATACAATTGACTACTTCCGTGTGGATACTGTAAAGCACGTAGAAGATGCGACCTGGATGGCATTCAAGAACGCCATTACAGAAAAAATGCCGAAACACAAGATGATTGGCGAAGCCTGGGGTGCAAGCGCCAACGACGATTATGGCTATCTGGAATCAGGCATGATGGATTCCCTGCTTGATTTTGACTTTAACAAAATTGCGCATTCTTTTGTAAACGGAAACCTGAATGCTGCCAATGATGCGTTGATCAAGCGTAACGCGAAAATTGATAACACCGCTACACTCGGCCAGTTCCTGGGAAGCCATGATGAAAATGGATTCCTGTTTGATGCTGGAAATGATGAAGGCAAGCTTAAGGTTGCCGCTTCCCTTCAGGCAACAGCTAAGGGCCAGCCGGTCATTTACTACGGTGAAGAACTTGGGCAAAGTGGTGAAAATAACTATCCGCAATACGACAACCGTTATGACCTAGCCTGGAATCAGGTGGAAGGCAACGATGTCCTCGAGCACTACAAAAAGATTTTGAACTTCAGGGGCGACCATTCTGAAGTATTCGCAAAAGGCGAACGTACGACAATCGCTGGTTCAGACAGCGACCAGTTCCTCCTTTTTGCACGGAAGCATGGTGATGATGCTGCCTATATCGGATTGAATATTGCTGATGCAGCAAAAGAAGTGACATTGACTGTGGATTCAGCAGATGCCGTTGTGACAGACCACTATTCAGGTGAGACATATACTGCGACAGCTGGAAAAGTAACATTGCCAATCCCTTCTAAAGCAGATGGCGGTACTGTTTTACTAACGGTGGAAAATGGTTCAATCACTCCTGGAGAAGATGGCAATGGAGATGATAATGGCGATGGGAACACTGTTGAACCGATCCCAGCCAATCACATCCGCATCCACTACAAGCGTGACGACAACAATTATGCAAACTATGGAGCATGGCTGTGGAACGATGTAGCCTCCCCTTCTGCCAACTGGCCGACTGGAGCTACAATGTTCGAGAAAACAGACAGCTATGGCGCCTATATCGACGTTAAGCTAAAAGATGGCGCGAAAAACATCGGCTTCCTCGTTATGGACGTGACAAAAGGTGATGCCGGCAAAGACGGCGGAGACAAAGGCTTTACGATTACTTCACCTGAGATGAACGAAATTTTCATCAAGCAAGGCGATGACAAGGTTTATACCTATGAACCAGTCAACCTGCCAGCAAATACCGTCCGCGTTCACTATGTACGTGACAATGCTGACTATGAAAACTGGGGTCTATGGAACTGGGAAGATGTCGCGGCACCTTCTGATGGCTGGCCTACAGGCGCAGCTTCCTTCACTGGAACTGACCGCTATGGTGCCTATGTCGATATCAAGCTGAAAGACAATGCTAAGAAAATTGGCATGATTACCCTGAACAAGGCAACTGGCGACAAGGATGGCGGAGACAAAACCTTCAACCTTCTCGACAGATACAATCACTTATGGGTAAAACAAGGCGATGATAATGTCTATGTATCTCCATATTGGGAGCAGGCAACAGGCCTTATATCTGCAGAAGTCATCTCTGAAGATTCGATTCTATTAGGTTTTACCATGACAGATGGATTGTCGGCCGATGAACTGAAGTCAAAGCTGGAAATCAAGGATGCCAGCGGTGCAGCAGTTTCAATTGAAAGTGTTGAAATCAAAGGCAAATCCGTTACAGTGAAAGCCGCATTCGATTTAGATAAGCTTCCTCTTTCAGTCACATATTCAGGCAGAACAGTGAAGGCTTCTACCAGCTGGAGAATGCTTGACGAGATGTTTGCCTATGAAGGCGATGATCTTGGTGCTGCCTATAAAGACGGGGCAGCAACTTTGAAGCTATGGGCTCCTAAAGCAAGCAAGGTTGTGGCAAACTTCTTCAATAAAGACAATGCAGCTGAGCAAATTGGCAGCATCGAATTAACAAAGGGTGAAAAAGGTGTCTGGTCTGCGGAAATCGCACCTGTTGACCTGAATGTAGCCGATCTTAAGGGTTATTTTTACCAGTATGAAGTGACAAATAACGGAGTCACAAATAAGGTTCTTGATCCTTACGCGAAATCGATGGCAGCGTTCACGGTGAATACAAAAGGTGAACCTGGCCCGGATGGGGATACTGTCGGTAAAGCGGCGATCGTTGACTTGAGCGGCACAAATCCTGAAGACTTCGATCATGCGAAAATCAAAGAGTATGAAAAGCGCGAAGACGCGGTAATCTATGAAGTGCACGTACGCGACTTCACATCGGACCCTTCTATTGAAGGTGATCTGGATGCAAGATGGGGCTCTTATAAAGCCTTCACAGATAAGCTGGATTATATTAAAAAGCTTGGTGTAACCCATGTTCAATTGCTTCCTGTCATGGCATGGTATTATGGCGATGAAACGAAGATGGGCCAAAGGGAACTTAATTACTCTGCCGGCGGAAATGAGTACAACTGGGGCTATGACCCGCACAGTTACTTCTCTCCGGATGGCGCCTATTCAGAGGATGCAACTGACCCTGAATTACGCGTGAAAGAACTGAAACAGATGATTGATGCAATCCACGATGCTGGGATGGGTGTCGTTCTCGACGTGGTCTACACTCATATGGCAAAAGCCAGCCAGCTGAATGACATCGTTCCTAACTATTACGCGTTCCAGGACGCACAAGGGAACTTCCTTGGCGGCTTCGGGAACAACCTGGCAACAAGCCACAAGATGGCTGAAAAGCTGATGGTAGATTCAGTTAAATACTGGTTTGAAGAGTATAAGATTGATGGCATGCGTTTTGATATGATGGGTGACGCCACCTATCCTTCGATCCAGAACGCTTACGATGCTGCGGCATCTGTAAATCCTGATGCGTTATTCATCGGCGAAGGCTGGAGAACATTCGCAGGCCACATTGCTGAGCCGGATTTAGCTGGCATGGGCGCAGATCAGGATTGGATGGATAAAACCGATAATGTCGGCGTTTTCTCTGATGAAATCCGTAACGAGCTGAAATCAGGCTTCGGTTCTGAAGGTGAGCCTCGCTTCATCACAGGCGGTGCCCGCGATATCAACACGATTTTCAACAATATCAAAGCACAGCCAGGCAATACATCTGATGATGATCCAGGAGATATGGTCCAATACATCGCGGCGCATGACAACCTTCCGCTTCACGATGTCATTGCCCAATCGATCAAGAAGGACCCTGCTGTACCTGAAAACGAGCTGGA
This sequence comes from Cytobacillus oceanisediminis 2691, assembly GCF_007678455.1. Taxonomy (GTDB): domain Bacteria; phylum Bacillota; class Bacilli; order Bacillales; family Cytobacillaceae; genus Mesobacillus; species Mesobacillus oceanisediminis_A. Next base: position 383,595 of record NZ_VEEP01000002.1, read on the forward strand.
AATTCACAAACGAATTCGAATTGGGAACTCCTTGATTCTAACGTCACAGGGCACTGCTTTCTTACACGCAGGCCAGGAGTACGGCAGGACCAAGCAATGGAAAGGTGAAGGTGTCCCTGAGCAGAAGTATCACGAATTGACTGATGAACAAGGAAATCCATTCGGCTACTTCATCCACGATTCATATGATTCATCCGATGCCATCAACATGTTTGACTGGCAAAAGGCAACAAATAAAAAGAAATACTCAGTCAACACTACAACACAAGCCTACACGAAAGGCCTGATTGAGCTAAGAAAGTCAACAAATGCTTTCCGCCTCGGCGAAAAGGATCTCGTTGACCAGAATGTAAGATTGCTTGATCTGCCTGAAATCAAGAACACAGACCTTGTCATCGCATACGAAAATGAATCTACAGATAACACTGGAACCTACTACGTATTCGTTAACGCTGACACTCAAGCACGCACATTGACACTAGGCGATCTTGACTTCTCAAAAGGAAAGGTCCTGGTCGATAATGACGAAGCCGGTAAAACTCCGGTATCCAAAAAGTCCGGTTTCAAGCTGTCAAAAGACAAGTTAACACTTGATCCATTGACAACAGTCGTCATCAAAGTAGACCAAAAAGGCAAAAAGAAATAATCATTTACGGCAGGTATCATCCTTACCAGATGGTACCTGCCGTTATTTTTGCCTTAATCGTTTACTGACAGCGCTATCAAGGGTATTATTAATGAACACACCTAGAACGACTAAGGAGAATCTGATGCTGGATTACAAGTTATATAAGGGCCGCGGCTCGGAGTATATTGTGCTGCTGCACGGGATTGGCGGGAACTCGAACATTTTTTACAAACAGTTGAAACCTTTCCTGAAAAAATATCATATTGTTGCGATCCATATGCCTGGCCATGGAAAATCACCAGACATAGACTCGTATAAAGATGGGTTTTCCTTTGACGTTATTGTCCGGGAAATCCTGCGCACCCTTGATCATCTCTCGATTCGAAAAGCGCATTTTGTCGGGATTTCGCTGGGTTCGATCATCGTCCATCATCTTCTGCAGACACGCCCGGATCGAGTCAGGTCCGCCGTTCTGGGAGGCGCCATCACCAGGTTCAACCTGTTCGCAAAATCTTTGATCAAATTGGCAGGGATAATTAAGGACTTCATCCCTTTTATGTGGCTGTACCGCATTCTGGCCCTGGTTTTGATGCCGAAGGACAACCATAAAGATTCGCGCCGTTTTTTCATCCAGGAGGCATATAAGATGAAGCGGAAAAACTTCCTCGCCTGGTACCATCTTGCCGGTGATGTCAAAGCCACCTACAGCAAGGTCCAGGAAAACAGTGAGGATGTCCCAAAGCTCTATATATCAGGGGCCGAGGACCATATGTTTGTCCGCGAATTAACTGAGGACCTACGCGGCGATAAAAGCTCGGAGCTGGTCATCCTTGAACAATGCGGACATGTCTGCAATATCGAGAAAGCCGATGATTTCAATGAGCTATCCCTCGAATTCATGGACAAGCATCAGGTTAAAAAAGCGCATATCAGTTAATGAGAAAAGCTCAAGTCCTCGAAATATAAAAAGGGAGCAGGCCAGGCGGCTTGCTCCCTTTTGGTTGCTTTTTAGTAATAAAATCCAGGCCCACAGCATGGGTACATCGGATATCCGTAACCATAGCCATAACCACCATAAAACGGCCGCGGGTAAAATAAAGCGCCTCCCAATAATCCACCAGCCAAACCACCTAAAAACGGTAATCCAAATCCCCACCTCTGGTCTTGCATTCGATAAGGATGTCTGTATGCGTACATACGGCTTACCTCCCTCTTCTCTATTTTGTATCCACTACCTTTATATGCATTTATCACGGTTTTGGCTTGGGCGAATACCTGTAAGGGAGACTGTTTCTTATCTGTATTCATGAGTTGCCACTCTGAACAAATGCACTTTTTTACTAAAAAAAGAAGAGCATGAGATTCTCCAATCCCATGCTCCTCACTAGACATATTAAACCTTAAATTTTGCTACCATTTCCCTCAAGCTCTCTGCCAGCCTCGCGAGTGAAGCGGAAGATGAGGATACCTCTTCCATGGAGGCAAGCTGCTCTTCCGTGGCCGAAGCGATTTCCGCCGTGCTTGCGACGGAGCCGCGGGCAATTTTTGTTACCTCTTCTATCGAAGCATTCACCTGCATGACGCTTGCCGACATTTCTTCAGAAATCGCGGAGACCTCCTGGATTTCCGAGCTGACATTCTCAATCGATTTTAAAATCTCATCGAATATCCGGCCTGTATCCTCAACCAATGATGTTCCTTCGGAAATTTCAGCTGCCCCTTTATTCATCATCTCGACGACCTGATGGGTTTCTTTTTGGATGACTTCAATCAAGCTGGAAATCTGGCTGGCAGACTGCCTTGAAAGTTCAGCCAGCTTCCTGACTTCATCTGCGACCACAGCAAACCCTTTTCCGTGCTCGCCTGCTCTTGCTGCTTCAATGGCGGCGTTGAGAGCCAGTAAATTCGTCTGGTCAGCGATGCCTGTAATGACCTCGATGATTTTGCCGATTTCAGCCGATTTTCGATCCAAGTCCTTGATGACCGAATTTGTTTCACTCGTTGTATGGTTGATAGTTTTCATCTTTTCAATGACTTTTTCCAGAGAATCATGGCCAAGTGTTGCCTGTTTCGTCGTATCAACCGCAGACTCTGCGACTGTGGAAGTCGTAACCGCGACACGCTGGATGGCACTAGACATCTCTCCTACTGCCTTCGCGCTTTCCTCTGTATTCTTGCTTTGGAGCTCTGCACCGCCGGCGACTTCCTGGATGGCTGTCGCCACCTGGTTCGTGGCAGAATTCGTCTGGTCAGCACTCGCCATCATCTCCTCAGCTGATGCCGCAACCTGCTCGGAAGTGCTGCTCACCTGAAAAATGATATTCCTTAAATTTGTTGCCATCTCATTGAAATCAGTTGCTAATTGCCCGATTTCATCTGTATTCTTCACATTGATTTTTTCAATGGCCAGATTTCCGTCAGCTAATTGCTTTGCTGCCTGAGAGACAAGCTGGACAGGTTTTGAAATCATTCTGCTAATATATGTAGCAATCACAGTCCCAATGACAAATGCCGCCACAGAGAGCGCGATGATGAGCAAGGCTACCTTCTGGACATTTCCGGAAAGGGTTTCACTCGTTGTATTCAGGGCATCTTGCTGGTACTTAATCGCATCTTCGGCTGCTGAATTCAAGCTAAAGATAAGCTTATTTCCTTTTTCCTGCATTAAAAGCCTTACTTTTACCGTTTGTTCATCCCGGATGAGAGTAAAGGCTTCTGAAGCGACATCATAATATTGCGCCTCAGCCGCGACCAGATTCTCTCCCACTTTCTTCTCTTCAGCGGATTTTGCTGAGCTCAAGTACTTCTTTGAGCTCTTAGCAAAATCCTCTACCGCTCCTTCAAATTCGATCAGGCTCTCACCATCACTATTTGCCATGTATTTTTGAAGCGCAAGCTGCTCCCGCATGACGGCATCCTTCATTTCGACAATCAAATTCAGCTTCCCCATCCGGTCTTCAATCGACGTAGAATACTGACTATTCATCTTGTTAAATTCGAAATTCGTGATGATTGCCACGACTGCCAACAAAGCCAAAACCGAAAAAAAGCCCGCCAATAATTTGGCCCGAACACCAAACTTCATCTGTGGTTTTCTCGCAAAACTCTTCCTGAATTTCATTTTCCGCTCTCCCGTCCAGCAATATAGTCAATTACCGTTTCTCTTCATATTAATTATTTCGGTTCGATTTCAGAAAATTTTAGGACTTTAGCCATAAAACTAAAAAGAACGGAACTCCTACTTTCGAATGGAAGCAGAAGAACCGTTCCTATGCTTATGAGAGACTGCGATATTTGATTTCCCCGCCGATGATTGTCATATCGATGTTCATGGATAATAATTCGTCTGGATCGGCCATTTCAAATGGGTTGGATGAATACACAGTCATATCCGCAAATTTCCCTCGGGCGATTGTGCCTTTTACCGTCTCTTCATTTGTTGGATAGGCTCCAAGTTCAGTGAACAGACGGAACGCTTCAACCATGGACAGCTTCTGTTCTGGCACATACCCACCATGTGTTTCACCCGGCTTTTTGCGTGTCACTGCCGCATGGATTCCGAGAATCGGGTCGACCGGTTCTACTGGAGCATCTGAACCTCCAGCGCAAATCACGCCAGCATCCATCAAGGTTTTCCAGGCGTAGGAAAGCTTGATCCGTTTTTCGCCAAGTCGTTCCTGTACCCATGGGAAGTCACTCGCAAGGAAACGCGGCTGGATGTCGGCAATCCTGCTAGGTGCCTTGAGACGTGGAATTAATTCCTCCCTCAGAACCTGTGCGTGGATCAAGCGGTCGCGATAGGCTGCAGCCGGGAACTTGTCCAGCACATCAAGGACATTTTCCAGTGCCTGGTCACCAATCGTATGGACTGCAATCGGCATGTCCAGATCACGCGCCCCTTTTACGATTTCATATAGCTGTTCCTGGTCATACATCGCATCGCCGTAATGGCCCGGTGCGTCACTATATGGTTCTGTGAGGAGCGCTGTTCTCCGGCCAAACGCTCCATCGGCAAAAATCTTCACAGCGCCGATTTGCAGGGTTTCATTGCCATACCCTGTGTACATTCCCGCTTCTTTTAGATTTGGTAAAAATTCATGGTTGATCAGCAGATTGCTTCGCAGGCCAAGCTGCTCTCCATTTAACAGCTCATTGAAAAGATTCCACGTTTTCTCAAGCCCGCCGAGATAGAGCGGATCATTCGTATGCACGCTGGTCAGTCCCTTGCTCATCGCAAACTGCATCGTCTGGCGCATCGCTTTTTTCCAGTCATCGTAGGAACGTTCCGGAATGTACTGTCTGACTAGATTCGCCGCTGATTCCAGGAACAAGCCCGTCGGCTGCTTGGTGATTTCATCCAGTACGATTGTGCCGCCCTCTGGAACACTTATATCCGGATGATAGCCGATCACCTCGAGCGCCCTGCTGTTGACTAACGTCGCATGCAGGCACGTCCTTGTTAAAAATAGCGGGTTTGCCGGCGCGACATAATCCAGCTCTGTAATTGTCGGAATCCCTCCGTCGGTAAAAAGGTTCTCGTCCCAGCTTGAGCCGACAATCCATTCGCCAGGCTTAAGCTGGTTTGCTTTTTCCTGTATTTTTTTTAGCATCCCCTGCTTGGTTGTGATTCCGACAAAATCTAGGTTGATAAAACTATCTGCCATGATCGATAGGTGAAGATGGCTGTCGATCAGGCCAGGGGTGGCTGTTTTCCCTTCGAGGTCGATAATTTGTGCCTGGCTGCCCCAATGCAGCACCATATCCGCAGAAGTTCCCATATCGATGAACCGGCCATTTTCAATGACCACAGCCTGAACAATTGGGTTAAGTGAATTGAATGTATAGATGGTGCCATTTTTGTAGATGGTTCTCAAGATGATTCTCTCCTTTTTGGTAAAATGAAAGCCAGGAGAGGCACATGCCCGGGAGTGGAGTTTAATAGAAGGAATGGAGGAAAAGCTCTTGTCTATAAAAAGCAACGACAGAAATAACCGGTCATTGCTTTTACAATACACGTTATCTCCCATTTCGATCAGTAGTTCTCCATGCGCCAATTCAAGCATGACAGTCTGCTCCTTTTTCAGAAAGCATCCCAGCAGTAACCAGTCTGACCCTGGCCACGCTTCGGCAAACAACCCTTCCAGCCACCATCATTGAATGTCTATCTCCGATGGCCTACTCTTGTTGTTCGCTCCTCTACCTCACCGATCTGATAAGATCATATGAAATTAGCTTAATAGTATCATAAATGCCTCAGAATGTTCACTGATTTTTATTTTGGATTCTTTTAAAATGAAGGAAGAAAGGAAGTGGAAAATGATCGTTAAAGAACGGACCAAACCAGAAGAATTAGAGATTTTACAAGCGTTGAAGCCCCGGATGGAGCTGGAGGAGAAAGCGGCATTGAACCTGTACACGCTGGAAAAAGGCTATGAAGGCGAAGTGCAATTTGACCAGTGGTTCACGAACTGCCGAGTGGAGAGTCTAATTATCAACGACCTTTTACTGGAAGTGAATGGCACCCTCTTTCAAATCGATTCCCTCGTGATTACCCAGGACCGGCTCCACCTTTTCGAAGTGAAAAATTTAGAAGGAGACTACTATTTAGATGGAGACAAATTTAAAACCGCCGCCGGTGCTGAAACCAAAAACCCCCTCCACCAGCTAAGCCGTGCCGAATCCCTGCTAAAACAACTGCTGAAGAATCTAGGATTCTACATCCCTCTCGAACCACACCTCGTGTTCATCAACCCGGAATTCACCCTTCTGCAAGCACCACTGAAATCACCCATTATTTTGCCAACCCAACTGAATCGGTTTATGGATAGGATGAACAGAACCTCCTCAAAACTAACAAACAAACATACCAAACTCGCCGAGGCCCTCTTGTCCTTGCATATTAAGAAATCACCGTTTACCAGAGTGCCAGGGTACGAATTTGATGGGTTGAGGAAAGGGGTTGTTTGTGAGGGGTGTGGGGGGTTTTTGGATTCATTGGGACAAAAAAGATTTGTATGCAGTCACTGTGGGGCACGTGACTCTATTGAATCCCTTGTTTTACAAACGTTAAAAAGTTTTCAAATACTGTTTCCCGATCGAAGAGTAACCACAACCATCATATATGATTGGAGCAACGGAGACCTACCAAGGAAATCTATTAGAAGAGTTTTAAAAAACAATCTATCAGCCAACGGCGAATGCAAATCTACTTATTACGAGTAATAATTTCTACACGGACTTTAGCCAAGGGGAAGTTTTATCTCCTCTTGGCAATTTATTTGACCCGTTTCCCTTTTTCTTTCCTTAACCGGTCATATATCTCATCTTTATGTGACCGGTTTTTCTCTTACTTCCCCTAACTGGGCACATATCTCTTCTTTATTTGACCGGTTTTTCTCTTACCTCCCTTAACCGGTCACATAACTCTTCTTTATTTGACCGGTTTTTCTCTTACCTCCCTTAACCGGTCACATAACTCTTCTTTATTTGACCGGTTTTTCTCCTACTTCCCTTAACCGGGCACATAACTCTTCTTTATTTGACCGGTTTTTCTCCTACTTCCCTTAACCGGGCACATATCTCTTCTTTATTTGAACGGTTTTTCTCTTACTTCCCTTAACCGTGCACATTTTTTCTTCTTTATTTAATTCCACCTCCTTTTCTATCGAGAATGAAACCAAACTAATTTGGCAAAATAATCACAGTAGAAAACGCTTGCAATTTCTAAAATTCGTTTTATAATACTTGTATACAAGTATACTTGATTAACCAGGAAGGTGAGGAAATGACCGAAAAAAATGAATTTCTTTATCCTCAAAAATGGCTTTCGAAGGCGTCGACCGGTGATCGTGTCGCGAGTGAGCTGCGGATGCAGATTATTTCGGGATTGATTGAAAGCGGTGCCACCCTTTCGGAAAACAAATTGGCTGCGGACTTTGGGGTCAGCCGCTCACCCATTCGTGAAGCGCTGAAAATCCTCGCGGCTGAAAACTTGATTCGGCTGGAAAGAATGGGCGCTATAGTCATTGGCTTGACCGAAAAGGATGTTGAGGAGATTTATGACGTCCGCTTATTGATTGAATCATTTGTTTTTGAACGACTGATAAAAATAGATACTTCAAATCTTGTAACTGAGTTGAGCAAAATCCTCGAAATGATGAAAATCGCCATCAAGTACAAGGACGCTGACGAGTTCAGCCTCCAGGATGTGCTCTTCCATGAGACGATCATTAGGGCCATCAATCATTCCCATATCAGAATGATCTGGGATAACACGAAACCGGTTATGGAAGCGTTCATTCTTTTATCGATGCGCGCAAGGATCGAAGAAAAGTACGAAGATTTCGATCGCATCCTCGAAAATCACGAGCTTTATATTGAAGCCATCAAAACGAAGAATCGCGAACTTATGATTAAATCCTTACACCAAAATTTTGATGATGTTCAAGGTAAAGTTGAGGACCTTTGGATATCGCAGCAGACGCTTTCCAAGGGAGTTGAAAAAAATGACTGAGTATATGCTGGGAGTCGATATCGGCACCACAAGTACCAAGGCTGTTCTATTCAGTGAAAAAGGTGAAGTCATCCTGCAGGAGAACGTTGGCTACCCTCTTTATACACCGGATATTTCAACAGCCGAGCAAGACCCGGAAGAAATATATATGGCAGTCCTGACGGCCGTCACAAAAATTATGAAGCACCATAAGCAAAAAAAGCTGGCGTTCATCTCATTCAGCAGCGCGATGCACAGTGTCATCGCTATTGATGAAAATGATGAGCCGCTTACGCCATGCATTACCTGGGCGGATAACCGCAGTGAAGCATGGGCACACAAAATCAAAGCTGAGCTGAACGGGCATGAAATTTACAAGCGGACAGGAACGCCAATCCATCCGATGTCGCCGTTAAGCAAGATCACATGGATCGTGAACGAGCGTCCCGATATTGCTGCAAAAACGAAAAAATACATCGGCATCAAGGAATTCATTTTTAAAAAGTTCTTTGACCAGTATGTGGTGGACCACTCGCTTGCATCGGCAATGGGGATGATGAATCTCAAAAAGCTTGATTGGGATGAAGAGGCCCTTCAAATTGCCGGAATCACCAGAAACCAATTATCCGAGCTTGTATCGACAACAAAGGTTTTCACAGGCATTAATCCTGAAATTGCGAAGCAACTTGGTATTGACCCGCAAACTCCTTTTGTCATCGGCGCAAGTGACGGTGTTCTTTCCAACCTCGGAGTGAATGCGATTGGCAAAGGTGAGATCGCGGTGACGATTGGGACAAGCGGTGCGATCCGCACAATCATCGACCAGCCGCAAACCGATGAAAAAGGCAGGATTTTCTGTTACGCCTTGACCGAAAACCACTGGGTGATTGGCGGGCCTGTTAATAATGGCGGGATGGTCTTTCGCTGGATCAGGGATGAGTTCGCTGCATCCGAAGTCGAGACGGCAAAACGCCTGGGAATCGACCCTTACAATGTGTTAACGAAGATCGCTGAGCGTGTAAGGCCTGGATCAGAGGGATTGCTGTTCCACCCATACCTCGCCGGCGAACGTGCTCCATTATGGAATCCTGATGTCCGCGGCTCCTTCTTTGGACTGACGATGTCCCATAAAAAAGAGCATATGATCCGTGCAGCATTAGAAGGAGTTATTTTCAATCTATATACAGTATTTTTAGCTCTAACTGAAGCGATGGAGAGCCCGGTTACAAGAATCCAGGCTACCGGCGGTTTCGCAAGGTCCGATGTCTGGCGCCAGATGATGTCTGACATTTTCGACCTTGAGGTGGTCGTGCCTGAAAGCTATGAAAGCTCATGCCTTGGCGCTTGCATCGTCGGACTTTATGCCACTGGAAAAATCGATTCCTTTGAAGTGGCTTCCGAGATGATCGGCAGCACTCACAAGCATACGCCAGATGAAGAGGCAGCAAAGGAATACAGGCAGCTCGTACCAATTTTCATCAGCTTATCTCGTGCATTGGAGCAAGATTATTCAAGAATTGCAAACTACCAAAGAAGCTTGATCAAATAAGGGGGCGCCTGCTCCCCTTCCCAAAATGGCAACGCTTTATTTTAGCAAAACCGGCTTTTTCACAAAGGGAACACCCCGCTTCATGCGGGTAATATATATACATTTAGGGGGGAAATTACAATGCCATTGGTTATTGTAGCAATTGGAATTTTAGCATTATTATTATTGATCATGGGCTTTAAGCTCAACACATTCATTTCTTTGATTATCGTTTCATTTGGTGTTGCTCTTGCATTGGGAATGCCGCTTGAAGAAATCGTAAAGACAATCGAAGCTGGTTTAGGCGGAACGCTTGGTCACCTGGCACTGATTTTTGGTCTTGGTGCTATGCTTGGTAAATTGATCGCAGATTCCGGTGGTGCCCAGCGAATCGCGATGACGCTTGTGAATAAGTTTGGTGAAAAGAACATTCAGTGGGCAGTTGTTGCTGCTTCATTCATTATCGGTGTTGCTCTATTTTTCGAAGTAGGTTTAGTACTATTGATTCCAATCGTGTTCGCGATTTCAAGAGAATTAAAGATTTCTATTTTATATCTTGGTATTCCAATGACGGCCGCTTTATCTGTTACACACGGCTTCCTGCCGCCTCACCCAGGACCAACAGTTATTGCTGGTGAATATGGCGCAAACATTGGTGAAGTATTGCTTTACGGCTTTATCATTGCGATTCCAACTGTCATTCTGGCAGGTCCAGTATTCACGAAAATCGCTAAAAAACTAGTACCAGAATCTTTTAACAAGACAGGAAACATCGCTTCACTAGGCGAACAAAAGACATTCAAGCTAGAAGAAACACCTGGTTTCGGCATCAGCGTTTTCACTGCATTATTGCCAGTCATTTTGATGTCCATAGCAACAATCATTTCTTTACTGCAAAAAACAATGGGATTCGAGAGCAATGGCTTCCTCGCTGCAATCCAGTTCATCGGTGACGCAGGAACAGCCATGCTGCTCTCCCTGTTAGTAGCGATTTACACAATGGGGATTGCCAGGAACATCCCTATTAAAACAGTGATGGATTCTTGTACAACAGCCATCTCTCACATCGGTATGATGCTCTTGATCATTGGTGGAGGCGGCGCTTTCAAGCAAGTTTTGATCAATGGCGGTGTTGGTGACTATGTAGCAGAACTGTTCAAAGGCACTTCACTTTCACCTATCCTGCTTGCCTGGATCATTGCAGCCATCCTGCGTATCTCACTTGGATCCGCAACGGTTGCTGCTTTAACAACAGCTGGTCTTGTGATTCCACTACTTGGCCAGACAGACGTGAACCTGGCCCTGGTCGTACTTGCAACAGGAGCAGGAAGCTTGATCGCGTCACACGTAAACGACGCTGGCTTTTGGATGTTCAAAGAATACTTCGGTCTTAGCATGAAAGAAACATTCGCAACGTGGACACTATTAGAAACAATCATTTCCGTTGCTGGATTAGGATTTATCCTTCTGCTTAGCCTGTTTGTATAAAAAATTTAGGTCAGCCCTTTCCCAGGGGCTGGCCTTTTAATATTTCTACAACTAAAGTCTGAGTAAAATTCCTGCTTCTCTCTGAATCTCTTTAGCTGCCCTTATTGTAAAATAAACCTATAAAATAAATTGAGGTGCTAACAGTGAAAAAAATTTGGTCAAAAAAAATGCCTGCTGTCCAATTCCGGATTGCCCGGCCAACAGATCAATTAGAAAAAGTAGTTGAATTTTACCGCGATGGACTTGGACTTGAAGTCGTTGGGGGATTTGAAAAACATGATGGGTATGATGGCGTCATGCTTGGTCTGCCAGATTTCAGCTATCACCTGGAATTCACTCAGCATGAAAACGGCAGCCCTTGCCCTGCTCCAACCGAAGACAATCTATTCGTCTTCTACATTCCCGATAAGGAAGCCCGCGACACCATCGCCAAGCGGCTGCATGAGATGGGCTATCCGGAAGTCGAGCCGGAAAACCCTTATTGGAAAAAGGCCGGTGTGACGATTGCCGATCCGGATGGCTGGAGGATTGTCCTGCAGAATTCAGCTGGATTGGGGAATTAAAAGCTAGAAAGGCTCTCCTGCGTAGGGTGCAAGAAAGACTCTTCTGCGTTGGATACAAAATGACTCTTCTGTATTGAGTGCTAGAAAGGCTCTCCTGCGCAAGGTGCTAGATTGGCTCTTCTTTGTTGGATGCCAAAAAGGCTCTTTTGCGCTTGGTGCAAAAGAGCCTTCTCTATGGATGTTAGCTAAATGAAACCGGCTTGCTAGTTAAAATTCCAGTTCCCCCACCTTTTCATAGCTGCCGATTTTATGACTCGTAATCTTCTCGGCTGATACGGCGTACAGTGTGTCCCCGATATAAAGCAGGCGCTGGATCTGGTGTTCCCAGTCTTCGTAATACGGCATGTCGCCGTTAATATGGGTAACTTTTGACTTCAGCTTGAACCCAGTCGCTGGATTGATACTATAAACATAGGCTCCCTGATACTCAAAGATTTGTTCGTATTCGCTCTTGTCGCTGTTCTGGTAAACGGAGATCGGGAAGGCAAAAATGTCTTTGTCTTTACTGAACAGCAAAGCTTTATGGTCATCATTCAACGGTGAGTACGTGCCCCGGCCGCCAATCACCTCAGTGAATTTCTCTTTCGGGTTGCTCATATCGCTGACATCGAATAGCGAAATCTTGACGCCATTGGTCAGGATCCGCGGCTGCGAGAAGCCTTTTTCAGAGACGATTTTCGTATCCTGGCCAAATCCGATGATATGGTTTTCATCATATGGATGCAGGTAATTACTGAAGCCTGGGATTTTCAATTCACCCAGCACTTTCGGATTGGCAGGGTCGCTTGCATCGAATACGAACAGCGGATCAGTTTCTTTAAACGTAACCATATAAATACGCTCACCCATGAACCTTGCGGAATAGATTCTCTCGCCTCGCGCCAGTTCCTCGATCTTCCCGGTCTCCTTCAAGTTTTTATCAAGAATATAGAGCTGGTTGGAGGATGGCCGCTTCTCATCCCATGCATAGCCCTTTGTTGTCACGACACGGAAATAACCGTTATGCTCATCCATCGAGAACTGGTTCAGCACAGTTCCCGGTACGGTGGCGGAGTTGTGATATTTGACCTCCATGCCTTTAATCGCAAACTTATGGACATCGGTGTCTGGCGCAAGGACTCCGCGCTCTTTGTAATCCATATCGCCGTAATTTTCAACAGCTAGATAGAGGTTATCCTTCGACATATACAGCTGGTTGCCGCTGCCAAGATAGGCCGTCATGGCGACTTCCTTTTTCGGCTGGTCGAGATCAAGCGCGGCAATCATGGTATAGTTCGGCTGACGGGATTCTGGAAAATAATGAATATCGTCATACGTAATTGTTTTTTCCTCTGAACCTAAAACTGTATCGGTGAATTTCGGCCGGATATCAATCTTCCGGTTCCCCTTTAACAGCCAATAATCCGGGTAATGCTGCGTGACGAGATAGACAAGGTTCTCCACCTTCCTTGCCGATACATATGAACCTTCAACCTTGACTTCACGAATCTGTTTCGGATCAGCAGGATTTTTCACATCATAGACAATGATTGCCGTTGTCTGCATCATCGGGGCAATCAGCGAATCTTTGGCGGCATCTTCATATGACTTGTGGATATCATTGTACTGATACCCGATGACCACCAGCTGATCATCCTGCAGGAACAACTGGTTCGGTGAAAAATTCTGATCATAGCGGATTGTCGATAAAACCTTCATCTGGGCGCCAGGTACCGCCTGGATGACTCGCACTTTATCATACTCAGCCTGAAAAATGCTCTTCCCATCAGTTTTGACGATATCTGCTTCATCAACGCCCTGGACCTGGACATTCGTTTCGGATACCTCCCCGCCTCCTGCCGACTTATCCGCCGCTAATGATTCCTCTGACGCTTTATCTTCACTAGACTTGAAGGAATCCTTCACTCCGCCAAACCAGCCACGTTCCTTCTTTTCTTCATCAAGGATTTTTTCAAAATAACCCGCCAGATTTTCCTGTGTGCCGACAGTCGGAAGTGTTTCTTTTACAACAAACTTCCACGACTGGGCAGAATTCAGCTCCCTACCCAGTGCAGATTTAATTCCCTTTTTAAAATGAACGGTATATTCCTTTGCTTTAGGATCATATCCGTTTTCCGGCGGATGGATGTAAACGGATTTCCGGTCGTCCCCCAGCTCGATCCTCGTGTCGAGCTTTTCACCTTGATCATTTGTGATATAAATCAAGTTCGAGTCGAGACTTTTTTCAGAAATCTTATCAGAAAATTGCAGCTGCCACACCTTGTTCGGCAACACCACATGCTCCTCTTCCCATGCATTCACCACTTTGAACTGGGACAGTGAATAAAAAGCCACTAATGCAAGTGAAACCAGTACTAAACCACCCAGAAACCACCATTTTTTCATCTCTTTTCAGCCCCCTTGTAAAAAATTAGACGGGGATTGATTCCAGGTGTTTCATTTTTTTCCAAAATAATTCTGATAGAGATGTAAGAAAAAATCAGTTTCTGAAGTTTGCTGCTTAAAAAAAGGTTTAGCCAGGTGGTAAAATAGGTATATAAGTATGTTGAATTTGTTTTGGAGAGGGATTACATATGAGTATTCTGATCGTCGATGATAATGAAGCGAATTTATTTGTCATTGAAAAGTTATTGAACCGGGCCGGTTACAAAGATCATCTTTCGTTCACGTCGGCTCATGATTTATTCGGCTATCTTGAATCGGATCATCCTTATATCATCGCTGAACAGGTGAATGTGATCCTCATGGATATCATGATGCCTGAAGTGGATGGAATCGAAGCATGCCGGCGCCTTCAGGAGAATCCCCATTTAAAGGATATTCCGGTTATCTTCGTCACCGCCCTTGAAGATACGGACAAGGTTGTGGAGGCGTTGGATGCCGGCGGAATGGATTATCTAATGAAGCCAATCAAGAAAACAGAACTGCTAGCCCGAATCAGGGTCGCACTAAGGCTGAAATATGAAAAAGATTGGCACAAAAAGCAGGAAGAGAAAATTGTCAACGAGCTTGAACTTTCGATGCAGGTCCAGACCAGTCTGCTCAGCGAGCCTGTCGAGGAGGATAACCTTCTGATAAAAGCCTCCTATTTGCCGGCGTACAAGCTGGCCGGAGATCTTTATTACTGGCACAGAATCGACGAACATCGATATGCTGTCATCCAGCTGGATATGATGGGACACGGAATATCCTCTTCACTCGTATGCATGTTCATCTCATCTGTGCTCCGCGATGCAATCCGCTCGAATCCCGACCCCGAGTATGTGATTGGTGAACTGAACAAATGGATGAACTCCTTAAACCTACATAATCAAAAAATCCCTTATTATTTTACTGCGATTTACCTGACGCTCGATACCGAGCAGCGTAAAATTGAGTACATCAATGCTGGCCACCCAACAGCGCACGCCATGATCGACGGTAACCATATTGAGGAACTGAAGAGCAATACATGTGCGGTCGGATTTTTCCCTGAAATACATACAAACAAGACGACCATCTTCTACTCTGATTCCCTGCAGCTTCTCATCTGTACAGATGGCGTCCATGAAGCCATCGACAAATACGAGCAAGCAGGCACTGAATTCCTGAAAAACATCACCATGAAGCTTATGGATGAGGCAAGGAACAAAGAACCTCTTGATCTGATTCTGACACCGGAACAGAAGGAAGCTGGATCAGATGATATGTGCACCGTGCTGATTCAGGCGAGATAATAGAAGAGATAAAAAAGCAGCGTGAATTTTCCACGCTGCTTTCTCCAATTTCATTTTGCACAAACCAATGTAATTCTCTCTAGTAATCATCTTCTATTTCCGAGATGTCAAATAAAAAAACGGCCGAGTCGACACTTTGAAAGCTTTCATGAGTGATAATCCCTTGTTCATCTCTCTCTTCGCCGGTTTTCTCCAACGCAAAGCTTGATATGGAATATCCCTCGACCGGAAGCTCTTCATCCTCTAATTCTTGTATTTCCCCTTCCAAAACAGTCATGTTAGCAAGGTCTTCTGTCGCATAACCCTCCCGATCCCCTGAACTTCGGATAATATAGGATGAATAGCTTCCCTTCGCCTCAGTAATTTCTTTTATATTTAATCCATCCAGAATTTCAAAGAAGCGCCAGGCCACAACCAACCGATCATATTGAAGCCATGAATCGGCCTCACTATGCCTAACTTGATACCTGCTCTTGTCAGTATCATATTGAATTTTATAGAGGTCAAAATGGCTGTCATTTTGTATTGCGAGCTGCCATCGTAAATTTATTATTCTGCTATCCTTGCCATATTCTACTTCAAAATCCTCAAGTTTCCAATCCTTCTCCTCTAGTCCTATCTCATGAATAATCCGCTCATTTTCATGTTTGAAATCTATTTCATACACGGAGCCAAGTTCACTGTCGATGGATTTTGGCAGGCTTACCAATTGGTTATCCGCAAAAGGCAAAATCCAAAAGGTCAGGATAAAAGCGAACACTCCAAGATAAGCAGCCATCTGTTTTGCACGGATATTCACTCTTGGGCGAAAGAACAATAAATACACAAAAAAACCGAGCGGCAATGAAACCTCATTTAAAGTAAGATTCAATGAACCCAGTATAAAGTATCCGATAATTTTAGGCAGGAAATTAGCCTCCTCCTCAACCTTTTTACGCACTAAATATAGGATACTGACAACGAAGAGAACGGTATAAACACCTGATGCCATTTTGACCTCCACCCCAATCATGAAAAAGAACGATTTGGTTTTTCCTTAATTTTACTAAAATCAGCCCCATTAAAACACAAAAAGCAGTGGACTTTTTTTAATCCACTGCCTTTATGCTTAGTTATTTTTTTCGGTATAGTTTCTCCCTCGAATTGAAGGCTTCCAAAAAGCCAAGTTCCGGCCTGACGGTTTCCTTTGTTCCGAGACCGAGAAAGCCTCTTGGACTTAGGCTTTCATCAAAAAGCTGGAATACCTGCTTCTGCAGCTCCAGATTGAAGTAAATCAGGACATTGCGGCAAATGATGAGATGGAACTCGTTAAAGGAACCATCGGTCACCAGATTATGCTGGGCAAATACGATGTTCTTTTTCAAGGAATGCTTCAGGCGGGCGAATTCGCTATCCGCATCGTAATACTCAGAGAACGATTTGTTCCCGCCAGCCATGATGTAATTTTTCGTATAGGATTGCATTTTATGCAATGGCATTGTCCCTGATTCAGCCTTCGCGAGAACAGTTTCGTTCATGTCTGTCGCATAAATTTTTGTCCGATCAGCAAGGCCCTCCTCCTCGATTAAAATCGCCATTGAATAGGCTTCTTCCCCGGTCGAACAGCCAGCATGCCAGATCCGGATCTCCGGCAGCTCCCTCAAAAGCGGAACCACTTCTTCGCGCAATGCTTTGAAAAAAGAAGGATCCCGGAACATTTCAGTGACATTGATTGAAAAGTCCTTGAGTATCTCATCCAAAACCCGCTCATTATGGATGATTTTTTCGGTCAGGCTTGTGATGCTGGACAATTTTTCAGCATTCATTCTTGCAGTCGTTCTCCTCATGATCGAAGAGCGCATATAATTCCTGAAGTCATAGCCGGACAGGCGATAGATCGCCAACAAAAGCAATTCCAGTTCTAATTCTTCGTTTTTCACCTTTCAACCCTCTGCTTTCATCCTGATGGCTCCCAGCATCTATGACAGCCAAACGCGCATGGCTGACAACAGCTGGTCCAGCTTCATCGGTTTGCTGATGTAATCATTCGCTCCTGCATCAAGGCATTTTTCACGGTCGCCCTTCATTGCCTTTGCTGTCAGTGCGATGATCGGAAGCTCCTTGTTATTTTCGTTCCTGCGGATTTGCCTGATGGCTTCATATCCATCCATGACCGGCATCATGATATCCATCAGGACGATATCCGCATCGATTTCCTTCATCTTTTCAAGACAGTCTTCCCCATTGTCAGCCGTAACCACCTTCATGCCCTCTTTTTGCAGGACATTCTTCAAGGTGAAAATATTGCGGTGGTCATCGTCCGCAATCACAACCGTTTTACCAGTCAGGACGGTTGTTTCTCCAACAATGATTTCTTCTTCCGCTTGCGGCGGATCTGGTAAAAGCGGCTCAGGTGCTGCCGTTCTCTCCAAGGATGCTGCCACCTGATCGTTCACTTCAAAACCGCCAAGGGAAGGATAGCCGTCCGGCAGGTTAGGGATGATGAGTGTGAATGTGCTGCCCTCGCCTTCCTTGCTTTCCACCTTGCAGACCCCGCCAAGAAGCATGGCGAACTCTCTGGAAATCGACAGGCCGAGCCCGGTGCCGCCGTACTTCCTCATGGTCGCGCCGTCTACCTGCTGAAACGCTTCAAAAATCATCCTTTGCTTATCTTTCGGAATGCCAATCCCCGAATCCGTCACCGAGAATTTCACCCACGTATCAGACTGCCCTTTTAGAGGACATCCAATCGTTTCCTTCCCATACGCTTTCTCGATTTTGACGGAGACAGAGCCTTTTTCCGTAAACTTGAAGGCATTGGACAGAAGATTTTTCAAAATCTGCTGCAATCTTT
This sequence comes from Cytobacillus oceanisediminis 2691, assembly GCF_007678455.1. Lineage (GTDB taxonomy): Bacteria > Bacillota > Bacilli > Bacillales > Cytobacillaceae > Mesobacillus > Mesobacillus oceanisediminis_A. The sequence goes on from NZ_VEEP01000002.1 coordinate 401,843, forward strand.
GTTCATCTGTATAGATGATTGGCGTTACATCGTCCGCCTTTTCAACGGTAAAATCGATCTTTTTATTCTTTGCAGCCTGGGCAAATTGGCGCTCCATTCGTTCGGTAAACTCATCAAGGAACACCTCTTCGAAGCTCACTTCCAGCTTACCGGCTTCTACCTTGGACAAGTCCAGGATGTCATTGATCAAATTCAGCAAATCCTGTCCGGACGAATGGATGACCTTTGAGAATTCTTTTTGCTCATCGGAAAGACCGTTCTCTTCATCATCAAGCAGCATCTCGGAAAGAAGAAGGATACTGTTTAATGGCGTACGCAATTCATGGGACATATTCGCCAGAAACTCCGATTTATAGGTCGAGCTTTGTTCAAGCTCTCTTGCCTTCTGTTCCAGGTCTTCCTTTGCCGCCTGCAGTTCTTCGGATTTCAACTCCGCATCGCGTGTACGCTCCTCCAGCTGCTCATTCATCATCCGCAGCTCCTCTGTCTGCATTTGCAATTCTTCTGACTGTGCCTGCAGCTCTTCGGATTGGGATTGCAATTCCTCGGATTGCGCCTGCAGCTCTTCCGTCTGTGCCTGTGACTCAAGCAACAACCGCTCTACTTCCATTCGGCCAATAATATTGGCAAGCCCGATTCCCAGCGTTTCAAGTACATTTTCAAGAAGCTTCAGGCTGGCTGGAGTAAACCTGGACAGGCTTGCAACTTCCACCACTGCAACCACTTCATCCTTCAACATGACAGGCGCCATGACGATACTCTTCGGCACTGCATCACCCAGCCCCGTAGAAATTGTCCTGTAGTCAGCAGGAATGTCATCCATCACAACCGTGCGTTTTTCCTCAGCACATTGGCCAATCATCCCTTGACCGGCTACAAAGCCGTCACGCCCAGCTTCATCAGCAAAGGATGCAATCTTTTTAAAATACGGCTTTCCAGCAGATTCGTCTTTAAGATAAAAAACTCCTAGGTTTCCGTCCATTATAGGTGTCAGCTTTTTCATGAAGTTTTCTGCCAGGGAAGAAACGGTCACTTCTCTGCCATAAAGCTTCACCACCTCCACGGAGTTAGATTGGATCCAGTTCTGTTCTTGCATTTCTTCATTATATTCCTTTTCCTTCTCAGTGAGCTTTTCGATGGAAACGGCCATCGAATTATAGGCTCGGGCAATCTCGCCAAACTCACCCTTTATGCCATCGTCCATCCGAGGAATCGAGGATAAGTCATCATAATTGACCTTCTTGATCGACTCCGTAAAGGAATGGACCGTGCCGACCGTATCCCGGATGACCCAGAGCATCACGCCAGTTATCAGGATGATGGCCAGGATGACCATCCCAACCAAACCTGTGACCAGATTATCATAAGTCCCAGTTGCCTCCTTCATGGCGCTGTTCATCAATTCTTCCTGATAATCTTTAAACTCCTCGATTTTTTCAAATAATACATCCCTGGTCGCCATCTCACTCTGATAGAGGCCGCGGACTTCAGACTGGCTCGCTCCATTCGCGATCAGGCCGTTGATTTTATTTTCCATGACCGCATATTCCCGATAGGCGTCCTGGACTTCAACCACCAGTACTTTTGATGTTTTCCGATTCAGGATCGTTTCCAGCTCCAACAGCGCCTTGCCAATATCCATCTGGTCGAGGGAAGCATTGGTTTCCTCTATTGTCGACCCTTCTTCTTCCCCGTACTCCGTGATTAACTCAACAAGGTTACGGTCCCGCTGATAAAGCTCCTTCCTGATCTCCATAACCGTGCTCACTTTTGCATAGCGATCTTCTACGATCTCAAGCAGGTTTCCCCTGATTGAATTCATCATCGCCAAAATTGTAAATAACAAGATGAACAAGAATAACACCGTCAGCCCCAAGCCGACATATTGCTTCTTTTTAAAGCCCATCTTCTCCCCCGCCTTCGCTCGAATTCTATACTTCTATCAATATACCAAAAGCCCTGTCACTTAGCTATTTTCAAGGTACTATTGGCGAACATTGAGAGGAGATCGACAGATGATGTGGGAAAGAATGGCTATGTTTACGAGAAAACACGAATTCTCATTTATGTTTTCGCAAAACTAATTGCATTCAATATAATGACTAGGGATTTTACATAGAAAAACCGAGTATAAAACCTTGACGGTTTCTTACTCGGTTTCGAATTCCCCCACATGCTCTGACCTTACAAAGAAGGAACTTTTATTCTAGAAAACTCTTCTGCCGGCACAGGCCTGCTGAAATGATATCCTTGTGCTTCATTGCATCGATGCCGTTTGAGCAGATTCAGCTGGCTCTCTGTTTCAACACCTTCCGCGATGACGGATATTCCAAGATTATGGGCCATCAGGATAATGGTGGTAGCGATGTTTTCATCGCTTTTATTTTCCGCGATATCCCTGACGAAGCTGCGGTCAATTTTAAGGTGGTCAATCGTGAACCTTTTCAGATAGCTGAGCGAGCTGTAACCTGTCCCGAAATCGTCGATTGAAATACTGACACCTAGCTTCTTCAGTTCTCGCAGGATGACGCTCGCTTTTTCCACGTCCATAGTCATGCTTTCCGTGATTTCAATCGTAAGGAAACGCGGCTCGACTCCAGCTAGACCAAGGGCTTCCCTGATCATCGAAATTAAGTTTGGCTGGTAAAATTGCCGGATGGATAAGTTCACTGACATGGTCAGATCCTTCATTCCATTCGCATGCCATTTCTTCAGCTGCACTAAGGCCGTTTTAAGCACCCACTCACCAATCGGAATGATCAGGCCCGTTTCCTCGGCAATCGGGATGAACTGGTCTGGCGGTACCATGCCGATCCTTTCATTTTCCCAGCGAATGAGCGCTTCCGCACCTTTAATCTCATGTTTGCACAAATTCACAATTGGCTGATAATGGAGGACGAATTCATCCCGCTCAAGCGCTTTACGGAGCTCATTTTCGATTTGCATTTCCTCATATGCTCTTGCATCCAGCATCACGTCATAAGCCTGGAAGTTATTGCGCCCTTGCTTCTTAGCCTGGTACATGGCCACATCTGCTTTTCGGAGCAGCATTTCTGCATCCTCGCCATCTTCCGGATAAAAACTCATGCCTATACTTGTTGAGATAAAAATATCCGTGCCGTCTATGACAATGGGCTCCTCTAACGTTTCAAGGATGACACGTGCCATGTCTTGAGCTTGTTCTTTGGTTGTTTGCTCCAGCAAAATGGTGAACTCATCGCCCCCCTGTCTTGAGAACAAGGTACCCTTGTCAAGAATCTGCTTAAATTTATCCGAGACTTCAACCAGTAGCCTGTCACCTATCGAATGGCCGAGGGAATCATTCACAAACTTGAAACGATCGAGGTCAAGGAACATTAGGCATAGTTTTTCCCCATCTTCCACCTTTGTCTCGGCAATCGCCTTCTGGGCTCTTTCATCAAAAAGCCGGCGGTTAGGCAAACTCGTAAGGGCGTCATGATAGGCCATAAAATCTATTTTCTTTTTGGCCTCATAATGCTGGATGACCAGACTGGTGAGATTCGTCGCTTGCTCAATAATCTCCCTGTCATTTTCCAGAGGAGAACTCACACGACAGTAATAAATATTTAACGTACCAATCACTTTATGGTCATCGTCGAAAACTGGCGAGGACCAGCATGCTTTTAAATGATAAGAAAGCGCTATGTCGCGATAGTCCTCCCATAATGGATCGGCCTCTGTATCGGTGACCACCACGGATTCCTTGATAAAGGCGGCCCTTCCGCAGGAGCCAGCATATTCGCCAATTGGCAATCCATCTACGGCTGAATGATATGCCGGGGGCAAGTTAGGGGACGAACCATGCATCAGCCGCTTCCCTTCCTGGTCAGCAATTAAGATGGAACAGTGTGCACTGCTCGTGAAACTTTCGACGAAAAAGACAATCTCATCCAGCACTTCCTGAAAAGAAGCTCCTTTCGCCATCATTTTCAGGATGCGGTTCTTCCCGCTCAACATCGCCTCAAGCCTCTTATTTACCGAAATATCCTGGGCACACCCCACCACACCGAGGATCTCATCGCCAACCTTGATTGGCACAACTGTCAGCAGCAAATTCACTTGCTCTCCAGTTTCTTTTCTTTTGATAACCGTTTCAAACCTCTCACGCTCACCATTGACTACACGCTTAAAATGCCCGATTGTCTCCTCAAGGAAATCCTCGTGGACAATCGAAACGAAGTTCATTCCCAGTGCTTCATCCAGCGGGTATCCGGTGATTTCTATGGCCGCTTTATTGAATAAAATAAAATTTCCATCCTTATCAAGGGCATAGCAGCCATCATGGTTAAAATTGAATAATGATTGGTACACATCAAAAAAAGAGCTGTTATTTATATCTGGCTGCATGAAAATCACCGTCCCTTATAAAAATCAGAAGTATATACATGTCCTTGTATATATATCGACACTCCCTGACTATGGTTACACTGGTATATGTTTACAAATGATTTTTCCGCCAAAAAAAGCCTTTAAATCAAAGGCCTTCTCCTGGAGCTTTCTTAAATTGTAATCTGTTCCTTCTCGGGGGTGGCTAATATTTTACAAAGGTCGTAATACTCCGCTTTGAAGCAATCGTCTTTCTGGCGAGCTCTTCCTTCCAGGACTTCTCATTCAGCTGATATTCTCCATATTGGTCCATATAGGTTTTTTGATAAAGATTGATGGTCCTAGCTTCTTCTGGATGGTTGGAAGACAATGCCCTTCCCCATTTTCCTTCTTCATAAATATAGTGCTCCACTACATCACCGTACTCCATGAAGCCATCGAGGAAATTTAGAAACTCCATGTCTTCCCCTCCATATTCATAAACATAAGGAAGGGAGAGCGGCAGTTCCTTTTTATAGTCCTCCCCGCTTAAAAATGGGTAATCATTGCACTCCATGTGGAATTTTTCTATCGGTTTCATTGTTGCGATGAAATAATGACACGTCATAACGTACACATCCTCATTTTTGCGGTTCGGAAACAAGTAAAAGTAATTGCCTTTACTCTTTTATAACGACTTTTTCATTTATATAGCGACTTTCTGATTAATATAGCGAGTTTTCCATTTTTATAGCGACTTTCTGATTAATATAGCGAGTTTTTCATTTATATAGCGACTTTCTGATTAATATAGCAAGTTTTTCATTTTTATAGCGACTCTCTGATTAATAAAGCGAGTTTTTCATTTTTATAGCGACTTTCTAATTAATATAGCGAGTTTTTCATTTTTATAGCGACTTTCTAATTAAT
>NZ_VEEP01000002.1:407196-621830 GCF_007678455.1 Cytobacillus oceanisediminis 2691
GATTAATATAGCGAGTTTTTCATTTTTATAGCGACTTTCTAATTAATATAGCGAGTTTTTCATTTTTATAGCGACTTTCTAATTAATATAGCGAGTTTTTCATTTTTATAGCGACTTTCTAATTAATATAGCGAATTGGAAATTCCCTGGTCTTTTTTTCAGTTAAAAATGCAGCGAGAACCTTTTCAGGCGTCCGCCGCACTTTTTCCAAATTCAACAGATCCGCATGTCTATTCATATCTCATAGATTCAATCGGATCGAGTGCTTGATGCTTTATTGGCCGGCAGCAGTCCGAAGACGACGCCAATGATCATCGAGTACAGCTTGGCGCCGGTCACGACTGGCCATCCTTCAAAATACGAAATCAATGGTGCCCACCCCAGCCGAACAGGATGCCAAGTACGCCGCCTATCAGTGTCAGTAAGTTGCTTTTCACTTCTTGTTTACGAGATTGATATATAAAAAGTTTCAATATCTTTAGAACTAAACCGGGAGATTAGGGTTATCATGTTGTGGGTGTTATTGTCCTACAACAAAAAAACGACAGACACCCCGATAGCATCGAGTTTGTCTGCCGTTTTAAACAACCTTAAATCAGTGATTGTTCATACGAATTTTTCATTTTCGCTCCTAGCACTAACCTCCGAAACAACAACGCCATAACATTCGAATGAGGCAGTAGGCAAACAGGATGACCACGATTAACCCAATGATGCCTACAATGGTATTTATTGTACCAGCCAATGCGCCAAGTCCGGCTAGGACCGCAGCGACTAAACCAAAAGTAGACAACAGGATCAATCCTACACCTACAAGGATTCCAAGAAACAAATCGAACACGCTGCATGCAGCATGAACACCGTTACTCATATGCTTCACCTCCAAACTATTGTTCACCTTTATGATATGCATGTACGTCATTGCTTGTTTATAAAAGGGGCGATTTTGTTACCTTTTTATGCAATGCACCCATATTTCCATCTATGCTGAAATTGGTTTATGATGGAATCATCCAGAACGAATAGGAGAATTGTAATGGAGAAAGAGAAACAGCCAACAAGTTTAAAGCCCTTCTTATCACTGATTCTATCCACGAATATTCCAAAGGGGGCTCTTTTTACGGGGATGGCTGCCAGTTTCATCACGACTCTGGCGGGCCTGGCCGTTCCGCTTCTGACTAAGAACCTCGTCGATGGTTTTTCTGTTGAAGCAATCAGCCTTCCGCTGATTCTCGCCATTGGAGCTGCCTTTATCATTCAAGCACTGATCAGCGGGATTTCGATTTACCTGCTTAGTTATGTTGGGCAGAAGGTCGTTGCCCGGCTGCGCGAACGGATGTGGTCGAAACTGATCCGGATGCCGGTGCGTTATTTTGACAAGCAGTCGAGCGGGGAAACGGTCAGCCGGATTGTCAATGACACCAGTATCGTCAAGGAGCTGATCACGAGCCATTTCCCGAATTTCGCCACGGGTATCATCTCGATCATCGGCGCTGTGGTGATCTTGTTTGTGATGGATTGGAAAATGACTTTGCTGATGCTCATTTCTGTTCCGCTGACGCTTGCCATCATGATCCCGCTGGGCAGGAAAATGGCGAAAATCGCACGTGGCCTGCAGGATGAGACAGCTATTTTTACCGGTCATATCACCCAGACGCTCGGAGAAATTCGTTTAATGAAGGCTTCCACTGCCGAGAAAATTGAAGAAGAGAACGGTTTTAACGGAATTGGCAAGCTGTTCAACTATGGCTTGAAGGAAGCGAGGATTTTTGCCTTGATTGGGCCAATCATGCAGCTGATGATCATGGTCGTCATCGTCATCATCATCGCTTATGGCGGCATGCGCGTGGTGAACGGAACCATGTCGACAGGCGCACTCATCGCCTTCCTGCTTTACTTGTTCCAGATAATCATGCCAATCACCTCATTTGCGATGTTCTTCACGCAGCTGCAAAAAGCAAAGGGAGCGACTGAACGCATCATCGAGATCCTGGACCAGCCACTTGAGGAAAATGGTGAGGGTGTTGAAATGGATATCAGCAACAAGCAGATCACGATTGAACAGGTTTCTTTCGCTTATAGTGAAGAGGAATCAGTCATTGAGAGAGTTTCGCTGGAAGCACAGCCCGGGCAGATGGTTGCCTTCGTAGGGCCGAGCGGCGGCGGAAAAACGACGATGTTTGGACTGATTGAGCGGTTTTATGAACCAACCCGGGGAGAAATCAGAATTGGCGATACGAACATCCAGCAGCTTTCACTGAATTCGTGGCGAAGCCAAATCGGCTATGTTTCACAGGAAAGTGCGATGATGGCCGGAACCATCCGCGAAAACCTTTATTACGGACTGGAAAATGGCGATAAAATCCCGGATGAAGTCCTTTGGGAAGTGGCAAAAATGGCGTATGCCGATCAGTTCATCGCAGATTTTCCGAAAGGGCTTGATACCGAAGTCGGCGAACGAGGCGTCAAACTGTCAGGTGGACAAAGACAGCGGATCGCGATTGCCCGTGCCTTCCTTCGCGACCCAAAAATTCTGATGATGGACGAAGCGACAGCCAGTCTCGACAGCCAATCAGAAGGCATCGTCCAGCAGGCACTCACCCGGCTTATGGAAGGCAGGACGACATTTGTCATCGCCCACAGACTTTCCACGATCGTCAATGCCGACAAGATCGTTTTTATCGAAAAAGGACGAGTGACCGGTATGGGCACACATCAGGAATTGATCCAGTCGCATGATTTATATAGAGAGTTTGCCGAACAGCAGCTGGCATAATATTAAAAGGAGTTTTCTTCCATAGTACTTTGGAAAGAAAACTCCTTTTTTCATCAGCTTCAAAACAAACATTTTTTTGCAGTTTGTATGAATTCCGAACCATATAGACTATCCTCATGAATGAATCCATCTATCTTTTGCCAGATTGCTAAATCTTTTGAAAACAAACCTGTTCAAGATCCACTATTTCCTTTTTGCTATGAAACTCCTCGTATTCTAATCAAACCGATCTTCTAAATGATCATCATACGACTGATTATAGTAGCCATCAAAAAAATATCTTAAATAATAAAATCTCTCATCTATACGAAAATAACTTCCTCAGTAGCACGATAGTCCCTTGGTGACAGCCCAACATATTTTTTAAAAGTGCCGCTGAAGTAGTTGGGGGTGTTGTACCCTAGTTCTTCAGCGATGGCTTCTATGGTGTGGTCGGTGTGGCGCAGCAGCCAGACAGCGCGCTGCATGCGGACGAAGGTGACATACTCGACGAAGTTCCGTCCGGTTTCTTGTTTGAAAATCCGGCTGAAATAGGGAACGCTGAGATTGATTTGATCGGCAACTTGCTTGATGGATAAGTCTTCTGTACAGAACCGGGAAATATACTCGGTGCACTTTGTAATTTGCACGTCATTCGTAATTTCCTCGAAGTAGCGAAGCTGAAGCCTTTCATATGGAGACGTCCGCCTGGCCTTGCATGCTTCCTTGTAGGAATGGTGCAGGAGCAGCGGTTCGCGGTAAACGGAACCAACACCAATATAAAGCTGGATACCGTATTCAGTTTCGAGTGACTCAATGGTCTCCAGGATACTGGCCTCTCCCTCTTTCCAATGCTTCATTGAGCCATATTCGGTCTGCAGTTGGAGCAGCATGAGCAAATGTTTTCGATAGGATAGGAAAGTGAGCTGTTGCCCTTCAAACTGCTTTTTAAAAGAATCCTGGATGACAATTGATGCCTGCCAGCCTTCTTCCCTCCGCTTAGCTGGACAGCGGACGAATCCCTGTATGAACAGGACTACGTTAGAAAAAGCTTCCCCCGGGAGGAAGAAACGCGATTGCAGCAGCTCCTCCTCAGTCTGCACATCACCTGATAAAAGCCTGCGCAAAAAGGCTTCTTTAAAAGGAAGGGTATTGCCTCCAACACCCGAATCCGCAACGATAGAATGAAATAATTCGTCGCTTTCTGTGAATCTATTGATTTCTGTTTCGATTTCATCGATCGCTCGCTTCAATGTGCGCAGAAAGACGCGCTGCTTAACTGATTTTACAAGAAGGTATGTCAGCTTGAACTCGATTGCCAGTGGAGAGGTGTGCAGCAAGGACGGGTCGAGCAGCGGAATGATCCGGCAGCCTTTATTCCGTTTGCGGAAACGGTGTATTTTTACCCAATCATGCCATTTGTTCACTTCAATAATGGCGATATGTAAATCATTCTCATGTTCTACAAGCTTGCAACTCTCCTTGCATTCTTCATGGATCCAGCCGCCAAGCTTCTGATATTCCCTCTCATCTTCAACGGAAAGCAATATACGATACAAAGCCCCCACCCCCTTTCGAACATTCATATCAATGTATAAAAATAAAAATAATCTTAAATATTTGTATATTTCTGATAATTTATTGTAAGGCATTGGACAATTCTCTGTCGTAAAATCAATTTAATCATATCACGGCTTGCTTAAAGGAGGGAAATGATTACCAGCGGCAGGCAAATTTTTTTCAAGGGGGAGTCATATTTGGCAGGGGATTATCGGGAGTATAATTATGTAGCGGCTGATACAATTGACGTTAAAGATTTAAAGCCGCTTGATCCGGAAACAAAGAAAATCATGAAAAGTGAATTCAGTACTGGCATTAAACTTACGCTCTTTTATTATGTTTTTATCCTTTCGATTCCTATTTTGAACTGGTATGCAGGGGATTTCATGTTCTCGCGCATGTGGGGCGGCATGACTTACAGCTGGTTCTTGACCTCGATCATCGCAATGGCGATGGCGTTTATCATTGCATTTATCCATACAAATTTATATGAAAAGCGTCTGAAGCAGCATCAAGCACAGCAATCTGCATCTTCTGCTGACGGAAGGAGGATCGGCTGATGTCCACTTTCCTTGAACCAAAATTCCTGTTAACCATGATTTTGATGGGTACTATTGTCTACATTACCTACTTGACCAAAAGAAGCGCGACGGCTTCCGACTACTTCGTCGGCGGGCGCAGCTTCGGCTGGTTCACGAACGGCTCGGCTATTGGCGGCGACTATTTGAGCGCAGCCACCTTCCTTGGAATTGCCGGCCTCACCTATCAGTTGGGCTACGATGGCGCGTATTATGCATTCTGCTTCTCAATCGGGCTGACATTGCTCGCGATTTTCGTCGCTGGACCGCTTCGCCGCTTTGGTGCCTATACTGTCGCCGACTTTCTGGCCTATCGCTTCCACAGCCGCCGGGCGCGTCTTGCAGCCGTGGCTGTTGTCCTGGCGATATCCGGTTTTTATGCAGCCCCTCAGCTGCTTGGTGCAGCCCAGATCCTGAGCATGTTCTTTGGGACTAGCTACGAATTCGGAATCATCTTCACCTGCTCTGTAATGATTTTCTATGTAGGAATCGGAGGCATGAAGGGAACCACGCTTAACCAGGCGCTTGAATTATGGATTCGCCTTGGAGCGTTCCTCCTTATGGTCGGTGCGGCCATCTGGGGCGGGCTCCATTACCAAGAAATCCTTGCATCTATTAATGAGTTCAAAGGGACGATCACGGGTACAGCAGGCTTCACGACTGACGGAAAAGATATCCCGTTCGATGGCTCCGTCTGGACTGGAACAGGCAACTACTTCCCGTCCTTCTGGCAGACCATTTCGATGACAATCGGGCTTTCCCTTGGAACAATCGGCCTGCCGCACATCCTTTTGCGCTTCTATACAAACCCAAGCGCGAAAGCAGCTCGCAGATCTGCCCTGATGGCCATCGGGATTGCAAGCGTATTCTTCCTGTTCGCTGTTTACCTTGGAGTAGTTGGACGCTCAATCTTCCTGACTGGTGAAGCGGATCCGGCTGTCATGAAAGACCTGATTGCCGGCGGAAACAACATGGTCGTTCCGTCGACAGCACAGGCACTTGGCGGAGAATGGCTGCTTGGCCTTGTCATCGCCGGAGCTTTCGCAGCTGTCTTCTCGAATCTTTCCGGGCTGTTCATCGCAAGCTCCGGTGCCCTGGCCCATGACTTGTACGCAACTTTCTTCCGTAAAAATATTACTGAAAAAGAGCGTGTCATCGCTGGAAAAGTCTCAATCATTGTCCTTGGTGTATTGTACGGAGCGCTTGGCCTGATGGTAAAAGAAGCCTCCATCGGCCACCTCGTCGCCCTCGCCTTCACGGTGGCGGCAAGCACCTTCACACCAATCTTTATCCTTGGCATCTGGTGGAGGGGAATGACGGAAAAAGGAGCAATTGCCGGCCTTGTCATTGGCCTTGCCGCATCCATGTATATGATTTTCTTCAAGACCACCCTGCCGGAATTCCTGCAATTCAACGTACCGGGAATCATCACAGTCCCAATCGGATTCCTGTCCGTGTACATTGTCTCGAAGCTTGATCGCAAGGTACCATCTGATGTAAATGAATTTATGAAGCAAGTCCATTCTAAAGAATCTGAGGCAGCATAAGCATTTCCAGGACCCCGGGAGATTTCCCGGGGTCCTTTCTTCTTTTTATAGTCCATACTCCTTCTAAGGATGAATTCTTTTTAAAGAAATGATTTACATCACTACTTCAAGTCTGGATAAGTGGTATTTTTACGATATGAAACATGATGAACTGCATCCTATACACTCTGGGAGGAGCATGGACATGAGTGAAATGATAAATAATCGTGAATTGAAAGCAATGGATCCTACAAAACGTAAGGCAACTTTAAAGCAGCTTTTTAAAGATCTTCATGATGGAAAAAATGTGAATGAGGTCAAAGCCCATTTTGATGCTTTTATTGGAAAAATAACGATCGATGAAATCGCCGGTCTTGAGCATGTTGAGCTGGCCGAAGGAGATTTGTCAGTGGCGGAAATGCAGCGGATCTATTCCGCTCATTCTGAGATGTTTAAAGGGGCGATCGAACAGGCCTACTCCATGAATGGACCGGAGCATCAGCCAGGACATCCCGTTCACACCTTCGAAATGGAAAACCGTGAGATTGAACAGCTTTTACAAAATAGACTTCGAGTTCATCTTGAACAATTTGCCATAGAAGACAGCACCGAGAATATCAATCTTCTGCTAGAGGATTGCAGCCTTCTCTATGACATTGACAAACACTACAGCCGCAAAGAAAACTTGATTTTCCCATACCTTGAAAAGTACGGGATTTACGGTCCAACGACAAATATGTGGAGAATTGACGATTTCATCCGCGACGGAATCAAATTAGCGAAGAAAAAATTGACCAATTATGATGGCGATCAAACTGGCGTGATCGAAGAGGTCCAGTTTGTCCTCAGAGAAGTAAGTGAGATGATTTACAGAGAAGAAAACATCCTTTTCCCGATGGCCTTGCAAAACTTTACGGAGGATGAATGGGTAAAAATCGCCCGTGAAAGCGATGCGATCGGCTATTGCCTGACAGCCCCTGCTGAGGAATGGAAGCCGGCCAGAAAACACATCGACGCAGACGCCATATCTGAAGGCTATATTAAAATGGAAACGGGAATCCTTTCCCTTAAGCAGCTCGAATTGCTGCTTAACCATCTGCCGGTCGATATCACCTTCATTGACCAGGATGATGTCGTCCGATATTTTTCACATGGAAAAGAACGAATTTTCGCTCGTACAAAAGCCGTCATCGGCCGGACCGTCCAGAACTGCCACCCGCCCAGAAGCGTCCATGTCGTCGAAGACCTATTACGCGATTTTAAATCAGGCAAAAAGGATACCGAAGACTTTTGGATTAAGGTCCGTGACAAATTCGTCTACATCCGTTACTTCGCAGTTCGTGGCGAGGACAACCAGTACATCGGCACCCTCGAGTTCACGCAGAACATCGACCCAATTAAGGCGATTGAAGGTGAAAAGAGGATTTTGTCGTAACAAGAAAAGGAGGCCCTTAAAAAGGACCTCCTTTCCCTTATACTCCCTCTTCCAGGCTTACCTTCGGAGTCTTTTTCATCAAAGGAACCAAAACGATAATCCCAATAAAGAGCAGGATTGCTGCAGTTTCATAAATGTAAACAATAGAAAGATGCGTTTTCAGCCATCCTGCTGCTGACATGGTGATGACCATCGCCCCCATAAAGACTGGGTTAAGGATACCATTCACGCGCCCAATGAAGGATTCTTCAGTGTTTTGTAAAATCATTGTATTGATTCCGATGTGAATGCATGGCATGAACAATCCGGAGAAAAATTGTGCCGTCAATGTCAGCCAGAATACGGTTGATAATCCCATCCCGATAAACCCGATTGCACTGGCAGCCAAACCGATCGCCAGCAGCACCTGCGGCTGAACCTTCCTCGAAATCGCAACTGTGATGCCCCCGCCCAGAATCATTCCCACTCCAAATGCGGCCATTAGCCACTGCAGCTCTTCCTTAGGCAATCCCAGCCTTTCGGTAATCAGGAATACGCCAAGCGGCTGCGTCAATCCGATGGCAAGACCTGCTGCCGCGAAACATCCTCCCAGCAATGACAACGCCCTGCTGTTCAATACATAGCGGAATCCTGCCTTCATCTCTTCCATCAGTGTCGTTTTTGGTTTTTCAGCGTCAGGTTCCTTGTCTGCAGGCAGCATCAGCAACACCGCCGCGGAGCAAATGAAGGCAACTCCCATGACAGCGACAGATGCGAGAATCCCGAAGCGCTGATAGACAAAGGTCCCAAGAACTGGACCAAGAATCATAAAGAGCGCAAAGACCGTCTGGTACATCGACATCCCCATCTGCACAAGCTCCATCGGTACATGCTGCTTGAACAGCTTCATTCCTGACGGCTGTGAAAATTGCGACAGGATGGAAGAAACCAATGTAGCGAAGAAAATCATTTTCCAGCTGCCAAAAAACAGCGTCAGCAGCACCGCAAAAACAGATACGGCACTTAACAGATCACACCAGATCATCGTCCTCTTCGGCCGCCAGCGATCCGCGAACGTCCCGCCTATAAACGAAAACAAGAAAATCGGTGCGAATTCAGCAACAGATATCAATGAAACCGCAATCGGGTTTTCGTTCGTCTTCTCAATCACATATAACAGTATCGAATAATTCCGGACCCAAATCCCGATTTGCAGAAACAGCACCGAAAGCAAAATTGTCCGGATTACCTGATTTTTAAACAATGCACCCATGCCCACTTTTTGGTCATGTGTCATTTCCGACATAAAAAAGCCCCCTATTCTAAACTGGATAGAGAGGCACTTCAACCACAAAAAGAACACAGAACATACCACGGCATATTCCTATTTAACATTGAGTTCTCAGAAGGGCAGGCCTAATCCTATCCAGAAAAATTGATGTATTCCAATTCATTCTCAAACAGGATTAGTTATTCATCGCCCCAAGTCACCCTTCCATAAAATAGTATTACCATACTACCCGAAAACAGAATTCAAATCAATACGGTAGGAAGCATAGAGACTGTTGCCTTTTTACGGTAAAAATAAGACCACAGTCGTACTGATGTTTAAGGCTGTGGAACATTATTGGATTGTCCCCCTCCTTCTATAATAAAAAAGCAGCATAAAGTAACCTGGAGGTATAGGACATGAAAAAAATAGGGCCTAAAGGCTTAAGATGGTTAAAAATATTGCACGTCTTTCTGGTGGTGTTATTCTTTGGAGGGATTTTGAGCTCCGTAGCGTTAAACCTCCATATTGATTTCACTCAATATGACGAGGCCTACCTTGGCTACAAAAATATCATCACGATCAGTGACCAGATTGTCAGATGGGGAGCGATCGGAACCCTTCTGGTCGGCTTCATATATGGCTTCTTCACCAATTGGGGATTTTTCAAGCATAGATGGGTTGGCGTGAAATTCGTACTGTATATCATTCAAACAATTGTCGGGATCTTTGTAGTGGACGCGCTGATGGTCGAAAATATGGAGTTACTCGAGACACAAAAGGAAGCAGCATTAAGCAATCCCATCTTCATGCAAAATCACGAAACAAGGCAAATTGCAGTCTATTTTCAAGTTGCCGTCACCATTTTCATCTTTATCATTTCCTTTATAAGACCCTGGAAAAAGAAAAAGATTTAGCAGGTATTCCCATTAAAATACAGAATTAAAGAAAGGAAGATACTTATTTCAGGAGGTTATCGTAATGGTCGCAACTCAAGCAATCTTAGCATGGACATTCATCTCCGAATGCCCAATCCCAAACGATGTGGATGAACTTTTAGTGGAAGGGGAGACAGCAGTCGCCGCCTATAAAACCATCCGCGACAGTGCAATTTTCACCAACAAGCGATTGATCGTCCGGGACGCTCAGGGACTTACCGGCAAAAAAGTCGAAATCTACTCCCTGCCTTACTCTTCCATCAACATGTGGTCCACCGAAAACGCCGGCAGCCTGTTTGATGTGAACGCCGAAGTGGAACTATGGACCAGGGCAGGCCATATCAAGGTCAACCTGAAAAAAGGCGTCGACATCAGGAAGTTCGATAAGCTGATTGCCGAGGCGCTTCTGTAACAGGAGATGGGAAAGCATTCCTTGTTTATGAACAGGAGTGCTTTTTTTTTGCCTGAATAATAAAATCTTCTTTTTTATTCCCTCAGGAAAATCCTATTGAGCCTTCTTTTTCCTTCTTCGCCTTTCGGTTTGTCCGATACAGCCCTTCTTTCGGACACTTTTCCCTTCTTCTCCTTCCGTTTTGTCCGATACAGCCCTTCTAACGTACACTTTTTCCTTCTTCTCCTTCCTTTTTGTCCGATAGCAATCAATCTCTCTACTAGATTCCCGAAAAAATTTTCTCACCCTGTCCTTTTCTCTTCCCCATCTGTATATAGAAGGTGAAAGGAGGTGAGTAAGATGGCAATGGCGATGTTGAAGGATTCGAATATGAGGCTTGTGTTCGAGGCTGGTCTTGATGAAAAGGGCGAACCGATCTTCAAGGGCAAGACGTACCGCTATGTGAGAAAGGAAGCGACTCCTGATCAGGTCCAGCAAGCGGCTGTGGCTCTTGGCGGCCTGAGCGCAAACTTGTTAAGCTCTGTGGAGCGTAACGACAGTTTCGATATCATCTAATCTGGCATTCTATCAATCTAATAGGAGGTGAAATACATGGCTAAAACTCTTGAGTTGCAATTCGCTACTGATCTTGGCAAATTCGCCAAGCTGACGGTTGATAACCCTACAGAGCCTGTCGATCCAGCGGCAGTCAAGCTGGCAATGGAGCAGATCATCGCTTCCAACGCGTTCCTGCTAACGAATGGCACCCTTGTCGCCGTTGACAGTGCTCGTATCATCGAACGCAATGTAACAGACTATGAACTGATCTAATAAAGCTTGAGCCGGTCTACTAACTGAGACCGGCTCTTTTTATAACAACTAAAGAAAGGAGGAATCGCAAATGGAGCAGCTGATTCCGTTCATCAGCGACGTGGGGTTCCCGATTGTCGTGACACTCTACTTGCTTCACCGGATTGAAGCCAAGTTAGATACCGTCGTCCAATCAATCCAGAGCTTGCCGGCGAGATTGCAGGAAAGGCCTGACCCTGAGACGATGTATCCAGTCAAAGTCAACCAGGATCCAATTCGCGAAATAAACTGACCCATCGGCCATCTTTCAAAGATCCGTTTAGGTTGCATCTTTAAAAAATAATGAATGGCGTGCAAACTGACATCAGTTTTGGCACGCCATTTTTGTGATTTTTTCATTTTTTAGTTTCACTTGTATTATTGATTAAAAGACAAAAAAAGATACCCTGCCGCCGCCCACATGACCAAGGCTGATATCTTATTCAGTATCAGCAAGACTTTTCCGGACTTATCAATTTTTCCAGTGATCCTCCCAATATAGGAAATCGCAAAAAACCAAATCCATGAAACCAAAATCGCTGTAACCGTAAATATTACTTTTTCTTCCCCCTCGTATCTGATGGAGCTTGTTCCAATTACCCCAACAGTGTCCATAATGGCATGTGGATTCAGTAAAGAAACAGAAGCTGCAAATAATATTTGTTTCTTAATAGAAAATTCCTTTGCAATTGAACCTTTTTCATTATTTGGTTTACTGTTCCATGTGATCCATCCCATATAGACTAAAAAAATTATTCCTCCACCGACTAAAATAACTTTAAACCAAAATGAACCCAGAATGAGCAAGGATACTCCTAAAACAGATACCGAAATTAACAGGGTATCGCATAAAGCAGCTGTTATTACAGCTGGAAGTACATTCATATACCTTGGCTGTAATGCCCCTTGATTAAAGATAAATACATTTTGAACACCAAGCGGCAAGATTAATCCAAGTGCAAGTATAAATCCATGAATAAATGCTTCTAACATCAAAAGCTCTCCCATTTGTTTCATATTATTAATCTTATTTTATTTTGAAACTGTTCCTATGTCTCCAACCAATCAGAGGAATCCAATTCAACAAAGCTTTAGAAAAAGGTTTATTTTTCACCGAAATTGCCCGAAAAGATGACTCCCTGCCTGTCATTTATATGATGGTTAAAAAGCTAATTATTCCCCTTTGAAAAATACGCTGGCAAAATAGGGAAATGGCGTGGGTAATACCCTCGCCATTTGCTATGCCCCCTCGGACTTATCGGTTTCTTTTCATTTAATCAAACGATTGATTAATAAGCAAAAAAAGCTATTTTACCGGTATCCAGACCTCTGAATAGTAATCTGGAGCAGCTGAATTCCCTGCTGTATAAACCTCCAGCTCCGGGGTGCCGGCATGCTGGTAGCCACTGGATGGAAACCATTCTGTAAAGATTTGCTTCCATACATTTTGCATGGCGTCCGGCATTGGACCGTGGACTTCGAAGATCGCCCACTTGGAAGCAGGAATCTCCATTTTCAAATAGCCATCAGGTGTTTCTCCATCATATGCCGCAGCGACCCAATAATCCATCTGCTTTTCCTGTATTTTGCTTTGGTCTGCACAGACACCAAGAAGACCTTTTACATGCCCATTGTTTTTACTTAACAAGAAATCGCATGTTCCATCCTGGTTTACCCTGTCCCACAGTTTAGGAATACCGGCTAGATTTTCACCATTCGCATAAGAATATTCCTCTTTAATTCCAATCACTTCAAAACCTTCCTGTTCCACCACTCTGTACTGCATCGGTTCCGCTCCCTTCAGACTCACCTGGATTCCCAGGCGGCTATATGATTTCAGCTTCCCAGTGTACTTTCTCGCTTCACTTGGCGAAATGCCATGCTGCCTGCGAAAAGCCTTCGTAAATGCTTCGGGAGTGTCATAGCCATATTTCAGCGCAAGGTCAATAATCCTGGCATCGCTGCTGCACAGTTCACCTGCTGCCAGCGTCAGTCGTCTGCGCCGCAAGTACTCACCGACAGATATATCTGTCAAAAGGGCAAACGTACGCTGAAAATGGAATGGAGATGAATTGGCCTGTCTGGCAATCTCCTCCACCGTTATTTCCTCGAGCAGATGCTCCTCCATATAGTCAATCGCCCTTTGCAAAGCTTCAATCCACGCCATACAACTCACTCCCTTAAAAACATCCTATCAAGTTTCCATTCAGCAATCCGGTCCATTTGTGCTCACTTATGTCAGTAATTTTCTATAAAAAAGTGCTGTTTCCCTTCCATTCTAAAAACTTTTATTAAGAAGGATAACTTGAACATTGTCTTCATAAAAAAAGACAGATCTTGTATGATCCGTCTCACTTGGCACAATTCTTTAACTTTTTCAGATGTTAACGAGAACTGCATTCTCCACTGCTGCTGACTCTACTTATGGAACATGCCAACCAATTGCTTGCGATTCTCCCTTTTGATCAGCTGCCACATCGGGATATACGAGAAGCTGAACACAATCAGCGCGGCCACTTCTAGATTCAGGTAGTACATAATACCGCTTCCGAAAAAGGAAAGGATCGTTTTCGATTCAGTTGGACTCGCCAGGTAGAAGAAATTCGTGTCAAACAGGAAGTTGAAAGTGAAGATGGGAACGGCAACGATATTCACAACAAGATAAGAGAATAGAATGGCTTTGCGGGGGACTCTGTAGCCTTCATATACGATGAAATACAATACGGCAATCGGGATGGCCGAGTGATTGAGGAAATACTCGATAAAATCAATATGAGGAAATGTATAAACCATTTCAGGCGTCACCATCGCCAGAATCGCTGGCAGGGAGCCGATAAAATAGAGCACATAAAATGCTTTTACATTCTTCCTCAAAAAGATATACATCGCCAAGAAGGAACTCATCGAACACAGTTGCAGAGGAAGATCACTGATTTCCCACTGGCCAGTCAGGATCAGCCAGGATTGATGTGTTAACTGGCATGCCACCAGCGTCCAGAAAATGGTCCATTTCAAAACATTTTTATGCGGCCTGATCTGCCTTCTGAACAGCACCAGTCCAAGACAGACAGCAAAGAACAGTCCCAGAGTAACCAGATGCTCAGCAGAAAACAACTCAAACCCCTGCATCCCCGTAACGGAAAACATGATGTCATCACCTCGCTGTATTTTAAAAGTCGGTTAACTATAAATATATGCGCGGGATGATTTTTTGAGCACAGGAGTAGAAAATATGGGTGTAGCATGCGACATAGGGACGGTTCCAGCATCTCAAGTTTGCGCACAGTATATCAGGTGCTCTATATGTATAAAAATAAAGCACAGGATACGTCCCTGTGCTTTATTGCCAGTTTGAACTATCAGTAATCATACACATTCAGAATCAATATATAGAACGGGTAAGCGGTCAAGCCTGTTATCACCATAAGACCAGTAACGGGGTTGGGGGCATCTCCGCCATAAGTTATCGGAAATAAAAAGGCGAATAGATAAATAAAAAGAGCAAAATACAGTACCCAAAGGAGAACGGTCCAAAGTTTTGCTTTTCTTCCGCTCAGCCATTTTTTCGTTAAATGAGAAATCAGCAATGTGCCAGCTATAATTTCAACTATGAATGTTACACCAGTCAAAATATTGACCGTACCGATTTCCCAATCCGTCATCCTGCTGATCCTGTATACATTCACCAGTAGTTCAATTGGAATAAATACCATTAGAGCATAAAGCAAACTAACAGCATTCAATTTAATGAAATACTCCATTGTTACCCCACCCTCGGGAATTTTCCCTTGCTTAAACAAGCATTACCTCAATCTCTTCCACAACACCAAATTGGCAATCAGCAGCAAAACCGCATACCCTAATACCCCAAAAGCCAGCTTCATTGCAAAATAGTGCAGTCCTGCAAAGACCGGGATGATGAGGAACAGGAGAAATATCCCAATATCTCCGCTCTGTTTTACGGCGTCAAACGGCTGGGAAAAGGCTAGTTCCTTTTCGCTTGTGAAAAAGCATAGCACTGTATAGATCAAGGCAGCCAATAGTACCGCAAATAGGTCGTCTGCAATCCTCAGCCCGAACAGGAAACTGAATATGACCGACACGAACAGGAACAAGGGCAGGAACAGCTGGAACAAAAATGCTTTTAATGCTGCTTTATTAACATTCGCAGGATTTTCCACAGGAGCGACCTGATAGATCCAGCCTCCTTTATAGGAGCCAGAATGCGCGAGCATCATGACGGAAGTCGGGATGACAAGCATGACGGAATAGATGGTCAAATAATAGCCGCTCTCCCTGAATTCCTCGAAAGTCATCATCGAATAGCTGTTGAACATGAACACGAACGGAATCACCACTGCAAACCCGAGCGAAGGATAGACCTTCAGCTTGAAATCGCGCTCATTTTTCATCATGATTCTGGCGAACCGGAAAAATGGCAGTTCCTCTTTGGAGACCAGCATCGGCATGGAACGGAACAGCTTCCATTTGCTGTCTGCCTTTTTCTTTCCAGTCTGGGCCGTAAGTTTTTGCAAATTGCGTTCGAAGTCCGGAATCATTTTCACATACACAGAGATGGACACAACGGGGCCAAGCACTGCAAAAATCATCAGCACAACGTTCCCGACACTCCTACTGGCCCCAAGCAATACTTCGAATAGGCCGCCGAACCACATCGGCGGAAGCAGCAGCTGCCACCAGGCAAAATTAAGCTGATAATCGAGGTTCACCAGTTCAAATGAACGCGCCACAACCTGATAGCCAATCATGACGCCAACCGACAGGGCAATTTGGACGTAATTGATGATATCCTTAAGCTTTTCCCCGTCAAAATATTGCAAAATGAACAAGTACAGCAAAGCCGTAAACGCAATGATGAAGATGTCCGCCAGCACAAATGAAACGACCAGCAGCAAGCTGAACATCGGTCCCTTGACGAACAGGCTGACAACCAATGGGATCAGCGCGGTTGCCATGGTTATATACAGCATGTAAATCGTCACATGCAGCAATTTTGCCATGCTCACCGTCTTCGAATTCAGCGGTTTCGTACCGAGTACGCTTTTATCGCGCAGATCCAGCAGGACCGAGGAAAAATCGGAAATCAGCGTTGTCATGATAATGAACATGAAAATGCTGAACAAGATGGACGCTTGAAACAGATAATTATCTTGTAAAAATAAAAACGGGATCAGCATCAGCCCAAACAAGCCATAAATCCACAGCGATTTGAAGAATTCGTTCTTCTCTGGCCTATCCTTCTTCTTCCTGGACTGGTTAAACACCGTCGGCTTCCTGCGCTGGTCCATCGTCAGCTTGACCTGGAGAATCCGCCGCATCGTCTTGTAGTCAACGTCCATTTTTAAAAAGAAAGGCCTGAACAAATCCAGCATCCTTAAAATGAAAAAGTTCTCCATCGTCACCCCTCCCTGACAATGGATACAAATTCAGAGGCGCGCTCCTCATGCTCATGGAACCCGGTCATCTGGTTGAAGATATTCTCAAGCGATCCCTCTTTGCTCTGAGTCTTCAACTCTTCAAAACTGCCATTCGCGACGATATGCCCCCCGTGGAGCAGGACAATCCGGTTGCTGATCTTCTCGACGACATCCATGATATGGGAGGAGTAGAAAATCGTCTTTCCTTCAGCAGCAAACCGGGCAAGAATCTCCTTGAACACCATCACACTGTTCGCATCCAGCCCTGTCAAAGGCTCATCCAGGAACAGCAAGTCAGGATTATGTAAAAAACTCGATACAATCAGCGTCTTCTGCCGCATCCCTTTCGAAAAAGAAGAGATCCTCGAATGGTAGACATCACCCAGTCCGAACACATCAAACAGCTGCTCCGCTTTCCGGTCCGCATCTTCATAATCTATCCCATACAGCTCGGCAACAAACGTCAAATATTCCTGGGCCGTAAGCGAATCATACATTTCTGAGGTCTCAGGAATATAGCCGATTCTCCGTTTGTAGCCAGCACCCTGCCCGGCGATATCCTCCCCAAAAATCTCGATTTTGCCCGAATACCCTTCCTCAAGCCCAAGCATCAGCTTCACCGTCGTACTTTTTCCAGCACCATTCGGCCCAATGTATCCAATGATTTCCCCTCTATCAACCTTCAAATCTATGCCTTTAAGCACTTCTTTGCTTCCATATGATTTAGTCAAACCGGTAATCGATAATATTTCAGAAGACATGACTTTCCCCCTCATCCATAAATGGTTTAAAATACCATATTTATATCTTAACATAGATGCAGAAGGAGGATGCTTTTGTCATTCACATCTCTAAAAGTCTGGGAGCTGATTTAAACAGAAAAGGTTGCAGGTAATGCTTAGCCACAACTCTCTAATTCAAAATAGTGACTTTCCCATTGTCCGGGTTTACCCTGACTCTTAAGTCCGTATCCTTAGATTTAACCTTGAAAGAATAAAAATGTGTGAGGGCGAATGGATGATATCCGGTTCCTTTAACGGGGACGATCGGTATCTTTTCATCTATAATTTCATATTTCTTCAGGACGATTTCCTTTGCCTGTTGGTAGGTGAATTTCGGGAGTGAAAAATAAAGGATTGAAAAGAATAGCAGAATAAATAACCAGTATGGCAGCCTTCTTTTTTGCTTCGTGTCTTTTCTAAAATAGAGAGAAGTGGACGGCCAGACGCCTTTATATATTGTCTGGTCAATAATGGTGATCGCCATAAAGGAAAAAACCAAAATGACCCACCCCAGCTGTGCTTTTATCATATCAATTCCTCCAGGCAGGCTATAAATATTCAGTTAAATTTTACCAGAAATCCAGAGTTCTCACACCACTTTTTCCAAAAAGATTTGAACGACCAGCGCCACTGTCATCACCCGCAGTATTGGTTTTACATAGCGGGGGTTGAGCTTGCTGGCAATCCTGACACCAATCTGCGCTCCTGACACTGAACCTAGCATCAAGGCGATGGTCACTGGCCAGATCACCGCTCCTGTTGAAATATAGGTAATGGCTGCACCTAGGCAGCTTGAAAACGTAGCAAGCCGGACATATCCGACTGCCCGGATATAGGCGATGTTCAAATAGCCAAACAAATACAGCATCAGCGTTCCCTGTCCCGGTCCAAAAAGCCCATCATAAATCCCAATCGCATATAACCCCGGGATGCTTTTTCCTGAAGGCTTCAGTGGCTGATCCCCTGACATGTCCCCTTTTCCCAAAAAAGAGGCAAAGAAGGCAAAAATCAGCAAGCCAATTGCCACGACATACATATCTTCACTGGAGATTTTCGATGCAATGAATCCGCCGGTGACACCGCCGCCAAGGCTGACTGGAATGAGCCAGAAGGACTCCTTGAAAGTGATTTTCTTTTCCCTGTATAGATGGAAGAAGCTTGAGAAGGAGCTGATCGTATTCGAAACCTTATTCGCAGCAATCGCCGAATGCACCGGGATTCCCAAAACAAGCATAGATGGCAAACTGATCAGGCCTCCTCCACCCGCCAAAGTTCCAATCGTAGTCGCTAAAATGCCAATAAAAAAGAGAATGATATAATCCATAATTTTACACCTCCTGACTTTATTATATTTCTGTTTTCGTAATAAGAATATTCGATGTTTTCGATGGTTGATGATAAGTAATAGTTATCAATAAAGCATATTATGATGCATCGTGACTAAGGAATCACTTGTCAGTCAGAACCTCTTCCGTTTTTAGGACATAAACGGAGCACAGTTATACTTCCCTGTGCTCTTTTTTGCCTAAAGGTACCCTTATGCGCTCTTCTCTCCCTCATAAGGGTGTCTTTCTTGGCTAAAGGTACCCTTATGCTGCTCTTTTCTTTCCCATTAGGGTGTCTTTCTTGGCTAAAGGTACCCTTATGCTGCTTTTCTCTCTTTCATAAGGGTGTCTTTCTTGGCTAAAGATACCCTTATGCTGCTTTTCTCTCTTTCATAAGGGTGTCTTTCTTGACTAAAGATACCCTTATGCTGTACTTTTCTCTCTTATAAGGGTGTCTCTCTTGACTAAAGGTACCCTTATGTTGAATTTCCCCCTCTCATAAGGGTGTCTCTCTTGACTAAAGGTACCCTTATGTCGCCATTTTCTCTCTCATAAGGGTATCTTTCCCCAACAAAAACAGGGACAGCATAATGCCCGTCCCTGTTAGTCTTTTGATTATGGCAATTTCACGCCGCGTGAGCTCACATACAATGAATACCATTCATCGCGGCTGAGGTTGATGTTGACTGCGTCTCCGCATGCTTTGATCCGCTCTGGATTCACGGTGCCGATGACAGGCTGGATGGCGGCAGGGTGTCTCATCAGCCAGGCGAGCACGATCGCTTCTGGTGTCGTTTGCTTCTCTTCGGCCAGCCTTTGCACCATCGCTGCGGTCTGCTTGACACTTTCACATTCATTATTGATATTCTTTCCAGTATAAAGCCCTTTTGCTAGTGAACCCCAGGATTGAATCTGGATTCCCTCCATTTGCAGGAACTCGAGGGTCCCGTCTGGGAAGGTGTTCTGGCTTGCAGCTTCTTGGTTCACATGGACGCCGGTATCAACCCAGCCTATTTTATGCAGGCTCATTTCCAGCTGGTTGACGATGATTTTTTCATCGGTATGCCGCTGCAGCAATCGGATTTGGCCAGCGCTCATATTGGAAACACCGAATGATCTCACCTTGCCTGAGGCTTTTAGCTGATGAAAGGCTTCCCCCACCTCGGCCGGTTCCATCAATGCATCGGGACGGTGCAGCAACAGGATGTCCAGGTATTCGATGCCAAGCCTTGAAAGGATGCCATCCACACTGTCGAGTATGTAGGATTTTGAAAAATCATACCTGCCTGGCAGACCAGATTCCTGGTCACCAAAACGAATGCCGCATTTCGACTGGATGATGATTTCCTCGCGAAGACCGGGCTTTTCTTTTAAAACCTGTCCAAAAACCTTCTCTGCTTTACCCAGCGTATAAATATCTGCATGGTCAAACATATTGATTCCTGATTCTAACGCAGCTTCCACTGCTTCATGTGCTTGTTTCACATGCTCTGGCTCGATCGGACTGCGATCCCAGCCTCCGCCAAGACCCATGCAGCCAAAAACAAGCTGCGAAGCATTCAATCCATTTTCATTAATAGGCAGCTTTTTCATTTCTCTGTACCTCCTTTAAAACTCTTTGCAAGACATTTTACCATACTAAAGGGCAAGGCCGTAAATCACAGGGGCTGATGCCACAAAAAAGAAACACAGGATAATCCATGCCTCAGCTCTCCTTACCTTTCATCAGTTTGTACGTTGTTAAAGCCGTCAACACTAGCCCAAATCCGAGCATGACCCCTCCGCCGACCAAAAAAGAATCAATATAACTTTTTACAATGATTTGATAAAACCCTGTATCGGCCCCGCCACGGTCTGCCAGCCAGGAGTCAGCCATCGATATGCCAAATGAAACGCTATTAAAAGTCAAAATTCCTCCTGCCAAAATGCATAAAGCACCAATGATCACAAAGCCTTGCAAATTTTCTTTCATCCCCGTCTCACTCCCTTCAAAAAATTCATTTGATGATTCCGTAACAGACAAGGTCTTCAAATTGATCCTCTTTCTTCACCTGTTGAAGTAAAATCCCCTCTTGCTTCATGCCCAACTTTTGCATGACTTTTCCGGAAGCCGGGTTCGACTGAAAATAGCGAGCATACACCTTGTGATAGCCCTTTACCTCAAACGCAAAATCGACCATGGCCCTGGCTGCCTCCGTCGCATATCCTTTCCCCCAGTATTCTTCTCCGATCCAGTAGGCGATTTCACCATTACTGTACTTCTGGATATTAGACAAGGCCACTGCTCCATATAACTCGCCGCTTTCCCTGTCTGTTACAGCAAACTCATATAATCGATCGGCATCAAAATGCTCCTGATGTGTTGCCATCCACCCCAAAGCATCCTCGATCGAGTATGGATAAGGCAGGTTCAGCGTGCTTTTATAAAGATTATAATTATTGCAAAGCCTGGCGACAGCGGGTGCATCCGACTCTTGAAATAACCTTAGCAAAAGTCGATTAGTCGTAATTGTCCTGTTTGTTGCATCAAAAATCACGGGAAATCCTCCATTCATGTAAAAAAGAACCATCTTCCGCCTTAATTAGGAAAGAATTCAACAAAAACCTGTCATTCTCCTTTTCACATGGAGTGGTTTTCCTGGTTATTCCGCGAGTTTAGTTACGAATCCCGCGAAACTAGCTGTCAATTCCGCGAAAATCTACATGAATTCCGCGAATTCACACCGGAATTCCGCGAACTGTAAATGCCTGGCTGAATTAAGAGAAATCCTTTTTCATTCTACTAAAGCAACGTAAACAGAAAAAGCACAGGAGACAAAATCCCCTGTGCTTGCTGTTCAAATATCTACTTGCTCTGGACACCGGCCAAATCAGGCAGCAGATCCGCTACTATTCTGATATTCCGGCAGAATCTTTAATACGTACATTAACCCGTGCAATCCTTCTGTCATCCATTTCGGCAACTGCAAACACAATATCCTTATATTCCACCTCTGGCCGTTCATCATGTCCCGGAATATATCCAAGCTGGCCGAGTACAAATCCGCTTAATGTATCATAGTCTTCACTAGGAAGTTCTATCTTTAAAACTTCCTCCACCTCATACAGATTGAGGGTACCATCCATTGAATATTGGTTGGTATCAATCTGTTCGATCTCGGCGATATCAAGTTCCGGTTCATCATACTCATCGAAAATATTGCCGACGATTTCCTCAATCAGGTCTTCAATTGTCACTATTCCATCGGTCCCGCCATATTCATCAATGGCAATCGTCATATGAATATTGCTCTTCTGCATAACCTTGAACAACTGATCAAGCCGCATCGATTCCAGGACAAAGCTTGGTTCACGGAGCATGCTTCTCAAGTCGAACTCTTCCTGGTCCGCACATTCTATGAACGGAATCAAATCCTTCGTATGAAGGATACCGATGATATGATCGATGTCTCCATCGTAAACAGGCATTCTTGTGTATTTTTCGAGGTTGACGATCTTGACCGTCTCTTTTAGGCTGGTGTCAGCTGAAAGCGCGACAATATTGGTCCGGTGGGTCATGATGTCGGACACCGTCTTATTATCGAATTCAAAAATATTGTTGATCATTATTTTTTCTGAATCCTGTATCGTTCCTTTTTCCCTTCCGACATCCACCATCATCCGGATTTCTTCCTCTGTCACATTCTCTTCTTCTGCATTGGGATCGACCCCAAACAGCCTGACAATCCCATTAGTGGAGAGTGTCAGTAACTTTACGAAGGGTGACGATACCTTGGATAAGAATGTCAAAGGTGCAGCAGCAAACATGGCAATCGGTTCTGCTTTTTGAAGCGCAAGCCGCTTTGGAACCAATTCTCCCAACACGAGGGTAAAATACGACAACACCAGCGTAATTGTAATGACAGAAACCAATTCAAGCATGCTTTGAGAAAGCGGTACTCCCCATTCGTTCAATAATGCAGCCATTCTTCCCGCAAAGCTTTCGGCTGCGAAAGCACTCGCCAGGAAACCTGCCAGCGTGATGCCAATCTGGATGGTCGCCAAAAATCGGCTTGGTTCTGACGTTAGATTTTCCAGCATTTTTGCCTTTTTATCTCCGCTTTCTGCCATCAGTTTGATTTTATTATCATTTAAAGATATTAACGCGATCTCTGATGCCGCAAAAAATGCATTCAGGACAATCAGGATCAATAACACGACTATCTCGGTTCCCAAAAGGGATCGACCTCCAAATTTATCTTTTTCATGATTGTATCACAAAGATTGAAATAACAGGGCATTCGGAGCATTTCAGCTAAACTGCCTTCAACCAATAAATAGATGCTCATCTATATCCTTTGCATTGACATTTTAAAATCCCCTGCCATATTTAGACAACCTGCTTTTCCGACTTATCCTTAGTCAAGAACCAGCCAGCTGCTGCAATGCCAACAAGGACAGTATAGAAGAACAGCTTCCACTCAACTGAATGAGCGAAATCGTAGGAAAGGACTCCGATTTCAGGATGCCCCAGCGTCAATACAGTCAGTTTGACTCCTACCCATCCAACAATCGCAAACGCGGCGATTTCGAGGCCTGGCCTTGATTTGAGCAGTTTCACAAACAGGTTTGCAGCGAAACGCATGATGATCAAGCCGATCAATCCTCCGGCAAAGACGACCAGGAACTTGCCGCCATCCATTCCGCCAATTTCCGGCAGGCTGGTGTTCGGCAGAGTCATGGCCAGTGCTACAGCCGCAAGGATTGAGTCAACCGCAAATGCGATATCTGCCAGCTCGACCTTAAAAACAGTCGCCCAGAAACCGGATTTCTTTTTCTCCTCAGCTTCGCGATCGTCTTCCACTTTCTTAAAATAAAGCTTCCTGACGATATGATTGATCGCGATGAATAACAGGTATAGCGCTCCGATTGCCTGCACCTGCCAGACATCGACAAGGAAAGAGATGATAAACAAAGATGCAAAGCGGAATACAAACGCTCCTGCCAGACCATAGAATAATGCCTTTTTCCGTTCCTCTTCCGGAAGATGCTTGACCATGATTGCCAATACTAATGCATTATCAGCTGCCAGCAAACCTTCCAGAGCGACTAACAGCAGCAATACCCATCCATACTCAAATAACATTGTCAGTTCCAATCGCTTATCCCCCTTTTAAAAATTAATAAGATGCGTTTCCAGCTTTTTGATCCAGACGTCTCGCTTCGATCCGCTCTTCGATTTTTTCCATCTGCTTTTCATCCTCCAATAGCTCACGCCTGTTAGCCTTCAGCAATTCCTCAAAAGTCACTTTTTTCTTTTTCATCTGATCCAGCTCCTTTCAATCGTTTGATTGTGAAAGTTCCTGTTCGTCTGGTTCAGGTCTGTAAAATATAAAAAGGACCTTCGCCAGACACGGCAAAGGTCCTATGACAACAAAAAAGACCTTTACCAAAACGGTAAAGGTCTTGCTAACAACGTCAAAGTTGCCAACAAAGCCGGGAGATATCAAACCTCCGAAATGACGACTCTGCTGTAAAAGCTACTCCCCTTTAGGAGAACTATTCAATTAATTACATACAATATAATTCATGGACAGGGTATCTGTCAAGAAGTAATGGGAACCGGTGAGTGGTTCCCATCCATACCCTCATTGCTCTCACATGTACGAAAAGGCGCCCTATGTACCAGGGAACACCTGAACTGCCCTGGAATTTGCCTATTATCAGAGATCTTGAGTAATGTGGGTCAGATTGTCTGTCGTGATGGCCAGGTGATCTACAGCCCGGTTAATTTCCTCGAAGTATTTTGAGAAAGTTTCAAGTTCTGCTTCAATCAGTTGGCTTTGATTTTTGCTTTTGTCCACTTCCTCCAGGATTCTATTGAAGAAGTCTGTGATTTGATCCATTTTAGCAGATCCGCTTCTCACTAATTCATTTACTTCAAATGACTTAGAGCTCACATTCTCAATCTGTGCATTCGTTTTCTGGATAAGGTCGCTAACATTCACTACAGAGGCCTTTGTTTGTTCCGCCAGTTTTTTCACTTCATTGGCAACGACCGCAAAGCCTTTCCCATGTTCTCCAGCTCGTGCTGACTCAATGGAAGCATTCAAGGCAAGAAGATTGGTCTGCTCGGCAATTCCCTTCACCAGTTTAACCACTTCATCAATCTCCTGGGAGATACTTTTTAAATCCTTGATCTCAGTGTTGATCGTGGACATATGGTGCATAATGTTTTGCATCTGTGCCTGCTGAAGATCAATTCCCTCTTTTCCTTGACTAGAACGGTTATGCACTTCCTCTGCTGATTGGACACCAAATCCAGCCAGCTCGACCATCATTCTCGTTTTTTCCATAAGAGTCGTTACAGAAGCACTCGTTTCTTCAGTGACGGCAGATAATTCCTGGGCAGTAGCTGCTACCCTCTCGCCAATTTGCTTCTTGCGCTGCTCTTCCTGTTTAATTCTCTCTACTTCTTCCTCATATGCCTCCAGCACCAGCTGTTGCTCAAGGTTGAGGATTTTCGAAACAACATTAATCGCTTCCAAAAGTTCTTCTTTATCAGCGATATAATTGTTCAGGATTGAAACAAAAGTTGTAAAAAGACTCTGGAATGCAGCCATATACCACTTGGTTTTCAATCCGATTCTTACATGAACATGTGCTATCGTGTTTCTTTCCCGGACAAATTCACGATCGATTTTCCCATCAAACATTTCATGAATATGCCTGGACAGCGTATGCTTCAGTCTTTCGACACTGCTGTTATCATCTATGATTTTCAACAGGCTTGCTTCTTTGCGAATTTCTGTATAATAGTTTTCCGTAATTGTCTCAAGATGCTCTGCAATGAAAGGCTGGATTATCTTAGCAATCGCAAGGTCTCTCCTGGTCAAGCTGATGATAGAAAGCTGGTTAGCGAGATCTTGGTTAAAAGAAGTATCCAGCACAATATCGTTCTCCAGGTCCTCAATAACATTAAAAATGTGGTTTATGTGACTTTTTCTCTTTAGCAATATTCCCGATACCTCTTCCCCTAAATAGTAATGACAATATGATTTTCTCATGGAAAAGGACTATCTTCCTGTATGAGTGTGTGAATTTTACAACAAATTCACAATACAAGACACAATTTCGACAATTTTCGCCAATAAACAAGGAGTATAGGAGGGTTACTCGCTCTCATGGGTTACCTCTTTTTCCCATTAAAATGAATTTTGAGGTGCAAGCACTTTTAGGAGAAATTCTGTCTAGCTGTTTCTTAATCAACTATTGCCTCCACCTCCTGCCCTTACAAAAAGTTAAAACAACTTTTACATTGGCAAAATAAAAATCTGAATATTCACCATATAGAATAGAAGCAACGGGACAATGAGCTTTAAATATTTGAATTCTAACCTACAGGAGGCTTTAATCTATGAGAGTTGCCATTTTCACTGATACCTTCTCCCCGGATATCAACGGGGTTTCGATTACCTTGAGCCACTTTACCAATTACCTGGAGAGCCAGGGGATCGTGTACAAGGTTTTTGCTCCTGATTCACGCTCGGGTGAATATATTTCCGAACATATCCGAAGATTCAAGAGCTTTTCCCTTTTCCTCTATCCAGAGTGCCGTTTTGCCTTTCCGAATGTGCGCAGCATCAAAGCAGAGCTTGAAGCTTTTGCTCCAGACATCATTCACATCGCCACTCCCTTCAATATGGGACTTTGCGGTCTCTATCTCTCGAAAAAACTGAACATCCCGGCAGTTGGCTCATATCACACAAATTTTGACCATTACCTGAAGTTCTATAATCTTTCTTTTTTATCTTCTTCACTATGGAAATACATGCAATGGTTCCATAAGCCACTTAGAAAACTTTTTGTTCCTTCCCATGAAACAATCCGGCAGCTCAAACGGCGCGGCTTCAGAAATACGGTACTATGCCCTGCCGGTGTCGATTGCACCCTTTATCAACCTGGATATGATCAAGATTCAACCAGAAAAAAATACGGTTTATCTAAACGCTTCACTTTGAGCTTCGTCGCCAGGCTCGCTCCTGAAAAAGACCTCCACACCCTGATGAATATTGCCTCCTCCATTCCGGCCGAGCTGAATGAACAGATAGACTGGATCATCGTCGGTGATGGACCGATGCGGGAGGAACTTGAGGAAAAGGCTCCTTCTAACATGAAGTTCACAGGATACCGTACCGGAAAAGACCTGGCTGAACTCTACTCGATATCTGATGTTTTCGTGTTCCCTTCTCCTACCGAAACATTCGGCATGGTCGTCCTTGAAGCACTCGCAAGCGGAACGGCTGCTGTCACTGCCAATTCGGGAGGAGTTAAAAACATCATCAAATCCGGAAAAACAGGGTTCACTTGTGAACCTGGCAATGTATCAGCTTTTACAGAAGCGATCGTCCACCTTTTAAAAAATGATCATCTCAGAAAAAAGTTTCAGGCAGAAGCAAGGTTATATGCGCTGGAACAAAGCTGGGAGGTTATTTTTGAAGAAATGCTCTGGCATTACCGCGATGCCACTGTCGGAAATGATATCTCAAAATTCGCTTAGACCATCTTTTTAAGGAGTGATGGAAATGGATACTTTTTCGCATATTGTCATTGGATTGGGGCTCGGAGCGCTTGCCCACATGGATACTGCAGTGTCTTCAAGCGAATCGATGGCCCAGGCGGTTCTTATCGGGACGGTACTGGGTTCTAATTCACCAGACTTGGATATAATCAGCCGTATAAAGGGGAAAGGATGTTATTATCGAAATCACCGGGGAGCATCACATTGTTTGCCCGCACTGCCAATTTGGGGCC
Source organism: Cytobacillus oceanisediminis 2691 (assembly GCF_007678455.1). Taxonomy (GTDB): domain Bacteria; phylum Bacillota; class Bacilli; order Bacillales; family Cytobacillaceae; genus Mesobacillus; species Mesobacillus oceanisediminis_A. Next base: position 434,816 of record NZ_VEEP01000002.1, read on the forward strand.
TTGCCATCTCTTCAGCCCTCCTCCCCTTCTTTCCCGGCGTAAACTTTTTCAGTCTATTCTTCTGGATCTTTCTCTCGGTCCTCCTGCATGTTGTTTTCGATCTATTCAACATGCATGGAACACAAGTATCACTTCCGTTTTCAATAGAATGGATTGCTTTTGACGCCATTCCTCTTATTGACCCATTTATTCTTCTAGTCCATTTTATCGGATTTTTCCTTTTAATCTGGTTCAATCCAGGACCAGTCTTCCTGCTTATTTATTTCTTCATTTCGTTTTACCTGGCAATCAGAGCGCTTTCTTCCTTCCTGACCAGCAACCGCCTGGGGAAGCATTTTAACAATGCAGAAAGGATAAAACTCATTCCCCATGCCAGGTGGTTCAGTTGGGATGTCATCATTGAAACCGACACTGACTTTATCTTCGGAAAGCATACTTTAGACAGCCTTATAATTGATCATACACTTTCGAAAAAAATCAATTTCCCGGAACTTGTGCTCTCTAGCAGAAGCCATCAACATGTTTCCGACTTCCTCTCAAGTACTCATTACGCTTACCCTTTTGTTGAAAAAAGGAATGCAGGATATTTTGTTTTTTGGAAAGACTTGAGGTTTCGATCGAAGAAGTTCTTTCCCAACTCCGCCATCCTTTTTTTCACAGCGGACCAAAAACAGCATGGGAGTTATATCGGTACTATGAATTCTTTAAAACACTACAAAAATGTCATCACAAACTTGAAAAAGATGACATCGTAATTCGGTCTCAATTCTTTACATTTATTTTACAACAACTCAAGAATGCCTTAAGTTTGTTCCATTATGATTAAAGAAAGAAACTTTTAGGAGGGATTGGATGAAGATTGCTGTTGCTGGAACTGGGTATGTTGGATTGATAACTGGTGTATGCCTTGCTGAGATGGGTTATGATGTCGTCTGCTCGGACATTCGTGAAGACAAAGTCCTCCTTCTTCAATCTGGGAATGCACCAATTTATGAGCCTGGAATCACTTCTATGCTGAAAAGGAACCTGGATGCTGGCCGCCTTCTTTTTACAGCGGATCCGAAAATCGCTTATAAGGATGCAGACATCATCTTTATTGCAGTAGGGACTCCGGAAAATCCAGATGGAACAGCAAATCTTGATCATGTCTTCGAAGCAGCTTATACGATTGGTCTGAACCTCGATAAAGATTCTATTATTTGCACTAAGAGCACGGTGCCAGTTGGCACTAACGAGCGAATCAAAGAAATCATCCATAGCGTCAAACCCGCCCATATTGAAGTACACACGGCATCTACCCCCGAATTCCTGCGTGAAGGCAATGCGATATATGATTTTTTCCATGGCGACCGTATTGTCATTGGAACCGAGTCGGAGTATGCCGTACGAACAGTTGAACAGCTTTTTCTTCCTCTTAAAATCCCGATTGTCAATACAGACATCAGAAGTGCTGAAATGATTAAATACGCATCCAACGCATTCCTGGCCACAAAAATCAGTTTTATCAATGAAATTGCCGCTATTTGCGATAAAGTCGGAGCGAATATTGAAGAAGTGGCCTTTGGAATAGGCAAGGACCGGCGGATTGGCCCTCAATTCCTGCAAGCTGGCATCGGGTACGGCGGCTCCTGCTTCCCAAAGGATACGAAAGCACTTGTGCAAATTGCTGGCGATGTCGAGCATCAGTTTGAACTGCTTGAAGCGGTCATCAAGGTCAATAGCCGCCAGCAAGCAATTACTGTGCAGAAGGCTAAGGAATTGTTCGGTTCACTCGAGGGCTTGAGAGTTGCTGTATTGGGGCTTGCATTTAAGCCGGACACGGATGATATTCGTGAAGCAGCCTCACTCACGATTCTGAGGGGCCTGCTTTCGGAAGGCGCTTCAGTCATCGCCTATGACCCGGTTGCCGTCCCAAATGCCCGAATTATTTTTGAAAATGCGATCGATTACACGACTAATATCGAAACAGCCATTTCAGGTGCTGAATTAGTGATAATCGCAACGGAGTGGGATCATATTAAGCACCAGCCACTTGAAAAGTATGTACAGCTGATGAAAAAACCTATTATTATCGACGGCCGCAACTGTTACTCTCTGAGGGAAGTCAGCAAGCATTCCATTACTTATTATTCAATAGGGAGATCCTCAACCCAATCAAAAATGGCTGAATGGCATCACAAGTCCCCAATTCTGACCAGGGAAGGACGATTCGATGAAACTTTTACTAGTATTCTACCAAACTGATCAAAGGATTTTCCGGGGAATCAACCGCCATTATCAAAACAAATTCCTGAATGCCTTTTTCCGTACAATCACCCATGCAGGCGGTGCAAGGTTCACGATTTCATCCATCCTGCTGCTGGTCCTGTTTTTAAACGGACCGATCAGGCAGGCAGCTTTTGCAAGTGCAGCTGCTTTAGCGCTAAGCCATCTCCCGGTACATTTCATTAAAAAATGGTACCCGCGGAAACGGCCCTATATCATCCTGGAGAATGCTTTTTTCCCGTCGAACCCGCTGCAGGACCATTCATTCCCTTCCGGACATACGACGGCAATCTTTTCATTGGTCCTGCCTTTCATATTATTCATGCCAGTCTTATCGGCTGCTTTGGTTCCCTTGGCCTGCATGGTCGCCCTTTCGAGGGTATACCTTGGTCTGCACTACCCAACAGATATTCTCGTCGGTGCCCTGCTTGGGACAACAGCCGGTATACTCAGTTACTCGTTCCTTCTTTGAGAATCCGAGGATTGCATATGTACGAAGAAAACGTGAGAAAAGCTTAGTCTGAGTATGTTTTTATCAAAGGAGGGGCCTGGCATGAAAATCGCATTTTTCACTGATACCTTTTATCCAGAGATTAATGGAGTCGCCCGTACATTGAAAAGATTCACAGACTATCTGGCAGAAAAGGGACATTCCGTCAAGGTGTTCGCCCCCGAGAATCCAAGCGGAGAGTATGTTCCGTCCCATATCCATCGATTTAAAAGCGCATCCTTCTTCCTGTATCCAGAATGCCGGGTCGCTTTCCCTAACTATTTTAAAATCAAGGGAGAACTGGAAAAATTCAATCCCGATCTCATCCATGTCGCAACACCATTCAATCTTGGCATCATGGGTTTATATTGCGCAAAGAAGCTGAAAATTCCGCTGGCTGGCTCGTATCACACCGATTTCGACCAGTATCTGCAATTCTATGACCTAGGTTTATTATCCAGCCTGCTATGGAAATACATGAACTGGTTTCACCAGCCACTGCAGAAAATCTTCGTTCCGTCTCATGATACAATGGCTCAATTGACAGAACACGGATTGAAGAATCTGGAGCTCTGGCCAAGGGGCGTTGACTGTGAGCTGTTCCACCCATTTTATGACAAGCTCGCTGTCCGGAAGAAATACTCTTTTAGAAAAGAATATATCTTATCCTATGCAGGCAGGCTGGCTCCGGAAAAAAGTGCCGGACTCCTGCTGGAGATTGCTAAAAACATGCCGCCCCAGATCGCCGATAAGGTTCATTGGCTAATCGTGGGTGACGGGCCAATGAGGGAACAACTTGAAAAAGAAGCACCTGCTAATATGATCTTCACGGGCTACCTAAAAGGCGGTCAACTCGCTGAAGTCTACTCAGCATCCGACCTATTCATCTTCCCTTCTGCTACAGAAACATTCGGAAATGTCGTTCTTGAATCACTTGCCAGCGGCACCCCTGTCATAGGAGCAAACTCTGGGGGAGTAAGAAGCATCATTGAGGATGGAGTGACAGGACGCTTATGTACACCACATGATATCCATCATTTTGCTGAGGCTATCATTAGCCTCCTTACATCAGACAGCAAGAGAGTTCAAATGGGCTACGAAGGCAGAAACTATGCACTCACCCAAAAATGGGAGAGGATTTTCGATAATTTAATAAGCCATTATCTTCAAATAATAGAAACAAGCATTCAGCCTGCACCCTTCCAAAAAGAAGCGTAGTCCTTACGCTTCTTTTTTAATTTGAAACAGGACTATCTTCTTAGTTTTTTAAGAAAAATTTACGAAAATCTTACAATTTATTAATAGTAAAATAGTACATTTGGATTATAAATCATATTTTAGGATGGGATTATATAATGACAGCGATGATATTAGATTCTTCCAGAGACCGTTCTTTCCAGTTATTTAACTTCCAACATGCATTTCAGCCAATCTACAACTTGCAGGATGACTATGTTTTCGGGTATGAAAGCTTGATCAGACATCCTGAAATCCCGAATCCCGAAGTTCTATTTTCACTTGCCATGCAGCAGAATCAGCTATTTGATTTAGATTTTCACTCCATCGCCAATAGCATACATACATTCGAGCAACAGTCCAGGTACTTAAATCCTCCTCGTTTGTCTGTCAATGTCTTTCCATCCACACTTTTAGACCCTGATTTTCTAAGGCAACTGAATCGATTAATGAACAAGGTAGCTTTAGCACCGGAAAGCATTATTTTTGAGCTGAATGAAGCAGAATCAGTTATGTCATTGGGCAAGCTGACAGATGTGATTCACTGCCTTAGATCCCTTGGTTTTAGATTTGCACTAGATGATCTTGGGAAGGGACAATCCTCCCTGCGGATTGCTTTAGAGCTTGAACCTGACATTGTAAAACTTGATCGATATTTTTCAATGGATTTGGGACGATCCATCAAGAAACAAACGTTCCTGAATTGGATTTCTTCATACTTTATTAATGAGGGTGTCTCAGTCACACTTGAGGGTATTGAAACTGCAGAGGAGTTGACCATTGCCAGACAAGCAGGCATCCAGTTTGGCCAGGGCTACTTCCTAGGCAGGCCGGAGCGTTATCTTCTGCATACATAAATGAAATGAAGGTGTAGTTATGCAAGTGACAATTGGGGAGATTGCAGAGAAAGTGATGGTGGTTAATCCTTCAACCAAATGTGAATACATCTATATGATATTCAAAAACACACCGGAGATCGAAGGAGTCGTGGTTTGTTCAGAAGACCGTCCAATCGGGTTAGTGACGAAAACGAAATTTTACCAGAAGTTATCGATCCAGTATGGGTTCGACCTTTTCATGAAAAGGACTGTTGATTTGGTGATGATCACCGATCCGCTCATTGTTGACCATTCAGTACCGATTACTGAAACAAGTGCACAAGCGATGGATCGCGCACAAGAACATCTGTATGACTATGTGATCGTCACTAGAAAAGACCGCCTGGTCGGCATTGTCAGCATCCGGAATTTACTAATGAAACTGGCTGAAGAGCAAATCAGCATTGCCCGCTATTCTAACCCACTAACAGGACTGCCAGGCAATTTCGAGATAAAAAATGCACTCAAGAAGGCGATTGCATCCGAAAATTACACGGTCCTATATATAGATATCAATCTATTCAAATCATTCAATGATACATTTGGATTCAAGCTTGGCGATGAAGTCATTCAGCACACTGCGACAATTCTGAAAGAAACAGTACTAGAAAGCCACAACAAACTGGATACTTTCGTCGGTCATATCGGAGGAGACGATTTCCTTGCCATCCTTCCCCATCATGATTACAAGGATATCTGCCAAACCTTAATTCATCATTTTGAACAATTTGCCCACCAATTCTACACGACTGAAGAACTTGAACATGGCTATATCCATGGAATCAGCCGAATGGGTGTACTAGAAAACATCCCGCTCGTCGGATTGTCCATCGCTGTAATCCAAAACAAGGACTTCAGCTTCAGTACAATAGAAGAAATAAGCAAGGAAGCAGCACGCATCAAAAAACGCTGCAAATCACTCCGCAGAAGCGTTTACCTTACGAGCGAGGATAAGGTGACTGGAGGCTTTCCACAAACTTGAGAAGATAAACAAGGGCCTGGCCTTCCTTTTCAACAGATTTTTCAACTATCATTTAAGTATGCACCAAAAAATCAAAAGCACAGGGCAAACCCCTGCGCTTCTGTTAAAGAGATTCCCGAATAACTCTCTTAGAATGAACCACTGAAAGTATCGCGAAAATGGAATACAATGCTGTATAAAGTCCCATGACAATCAGCATCGGCCACCATAACTCGGTGCCGAAAAAGAACCAGCCGGATTTGACGGCGAAGTAGCTGTGCAGCAGGCCGATTGATAGTGGGATACCGAAATTGAATGCCTGTTTTGCCTGGATTCCCTTTAGTAGATCACCCTGTGTGAAACCAAGCTTTCTTAAAATCGTATAATTCGGCTTTTCGTCTTCTGTCTGATCCATTTGTTTAAAATAAAGGATGCAGCCCGACGTGACGAGGAAGGTCAGCCCAAGGAAACCGACAATGAACATGACAAGCCCCATTTGTTTCTTTTGGGTATTTTCATTATCCAGGCGAGATTCATTGAGATCATTTTCCTGATTTTCATTGAATAGTTGATTCGCCTTCACTAAATCATTCTCGTTTTTAATATCAACCCCAATATACAATGAATAGTCTCTTTGGATGGAAGAGTCCAAATCACTCTTTAATTTCTCAAATACGGACTCATCGACAACGGCCACAGGAGAACCACCGAAATACCGGGAAACAGGATATTCCTTTTCCATTCCAATGTACTGCAATGGAATAGCATGATTTTTTCCGATGATCTCAATCGGTCCTGAATCTTTCATGGAGATGAATTTCATCATAATGTCACTGTAACCTGTCAGATAGGTTTCATCCTTACTCACTTCACTTTGACCTTCCGTCTTTTCGCTAATGACCGAGACCCCCATCGATTTAGGATCCTGGGTGTATCCATCCATTTTCAGTCCGATGATTTCCTCTGCGTTCATTACCGCCTGGAGAACCTCAATCCTTTTCTCCGCATAACCGATATCCTGCGACTCCAACTTCTCCATAAAATCAGCAGCAGAGTCAGCATCAACAAAAGCAAAGTTATCTGGAACATTATTTTTGGCACTCTGTTCTGCAGAATAATAGGAGATATAGCTTAAAGACAATAAGCCGATCGCAAGCGCTGATACCGTGGTGATGATCGTTAACACCAACGCATTCGACTTCATCCTGAACATGATGGAGGATAACGACAGCACTTCATTTATATTTAAATACCCATCCTTCTTTTTCCGGATGAGATTGGCAATGAAGCTGACAGAACCTTTGTAAAATAGATAAGTCCCGATGATGACCGACGCTAAAATGAACACCATGGCGAAGAAGAGTTCGTTCACGGTTGTAAAGTCCCCTTCGAACAGCTTGGATGACACATAATACCCGATCCCAATCAGTGTAATGCCAAGAATGCCTATCATCATCTCCCAGAAAGAAATCTTTTTTGCCCGGCCTTCAGCACTTGAAATGACCCTGAACAGGGATAGAATGCTCTGCCGTTTAATGAAAAGATAGTTCAACAGCAGCATCAATACATAGATGACCGAAAAAACGATCAGTGTCTGCACGAGGGCTGTTCCGGAAAAATGAAGCTTCGCAATCCCTTCAACCTGAGTGATTTTGAACAGAATCATGATGATTAGCTTGGATACTGAAAATCCAAGGAAAACACCCGCCAGCAAGGAGCCATAATAAAGGAGGAAGTTTTCAACACTCAGGATCCGAAAAATCTTGCCCTTTGTCATTCCGACAAGCTGGAATAGGCCGATCTCCTTGCTTCTTCTTTTGATAAAAATGTTATTGGCGTAGGTCAGGAAAATCGTCACGATGGCCACGAGTAGAACAGATGCCGATTTAATAGCGGCCCCTCCTTTAATCGAACCCTTCGTTTCATGCATGGAAGGATCATATTGAAGGGTGACGAAGGCGAAATAAAGGCCGACACTGAACACCAATGCAAAAACATACAGATAGTAATTTTTAAGGTTCTTCTTCAAATTACGAAGAATCAGCTGATTAACGCTCATGGTGCACACCGCCCAATACGCTCTGGGTTTTCATGATGTCCTTGAAAAATTCCTGTCTCGTCTGGTCACCTTTATTCAGTTCAGTATAAATAAGACCATCCTTTATAAAAATTACCCTGCCACAGTAGCTTGCCGCAACTGGATCATGAGTGACCATCAGAATCGTTGCCTGTCGTTTTTGATTCAAGTCACTTAGTTTATTCAAAAGGTCTGAAGCTGATTTCGAATCCAGCGCGCCCGTTGGTTCATCGGCAAAAATAATGCTCGGGTCATGGATGAAAGCTCGTGCAGCAGATGTGCGCTGCTTTTGCCCGCCGGAAATTTCATTTGGATATTTATTCTTCAACTCCAGAATTCCGAGTTCCGCGGCAATCGCTTCGAACCGCTGATCCGCTTCCTTTTTGGGCGTCTTGCTGACCGAAAGTGGCAAGAGGATATTTTCCTTCACTGTCAGTGTATCGAGGAGATTGTAATCCTGGAACAAAAAGCCCAGGTGCTGCTTGCGGAATTCCGCCAGCTGCTTTTCCTTCATCCCGGTAATCTCGTTCCCTTCAATCTTGATCGAACCATTGGTGACCTTATCGATAGAAGAGAGGACATTCAAGAGCGTCGTTTTACCCGATCCAGAGGCACCCATGATGCTCACGAATTCCCCTTTGAAAATTTTAAGGTCGAGCCCTTTCAATACTTCCTGTTTATTAAACTTATTTCCATATGTTTTATGAAGTTTGGCCGCTTCCAATAAAATCATGTTCACACATCCTTTCTATGATAAATTCATTATAAAATCCTGCCTGTATTCTTTCCTTCGATTCAGGTAACAAATCAGCAAAGGCATGTGACATTTTTGTCACATGCCTGTTATCCGGACAAAATCATTGCTTTTAGGGAAGGTCAGCTTGAACGTACTCCCTTTGCCTGGCGCTGATTCCACATCAATCTTGATTTTCAGTGAGTCCGCTGCTTTTCTCGCCAGGTACAGTCCCATCCCCGTTGCTGCATTGTCCTGATGATGAGCAGTTGAAGTAAATCCTTTTTCAAAAATTCGCGGGAGATCCCTGGAATCGATTCCCCTGCCAGTGTCGGCAACTTCGAGGATAGTCTGTCCGTTCCGCTGGTCGCTGGTGATCAGAATATCAGATCTTTCGCTATATTTAACAGCATTTGTCAGCAGCTGCCTGATGATAAAGGCAAGCCATTTGGCATCGGTCATAACCTCTTTCGACTCCAGGTCAAAGTCGAAGCCGATGCCTTTTTGGATGCACCAGGACTGCAGGGTTTTAACCTCGCTGAAAATCACACTCTCCAAATCAGTCTGCTCTATGTATAAGTCATTTTCCATGAAAGGAATCCGTCTTTGATGCAGCTGTTGATCCAGTAAAAGGTGAATCCGCAGCCACTCATAGGTCATTTCTTTTTTCAGCGTCTGATTCTCAAGCCGATCAATCATCAAGCTCAAAGCTGTCAGCGGAGTTTTCACCTCATGGATCCAGGAAAGCAATTCATCCTTTTCCTCGTCTAGCATCCGCTCATTCTCGGAAACTTTATTTCTCAGCCCTTCGAAATGGCGAGTGATGCTTTCTGCTGCCATCCTTTCAAAAGGACTGAGGAATTCCCTGTGTGAAAAATCCATGGTATCTTGCGCTTCTTCAAGCTCTTGATAAAATTTCATTTCCTTTTGATAACGCATCACTAAAAAAACCATAAAAATAATGAGCGATAGAAAGACATAATAAAGAATTGACGTGAGTGATACTGCCGAATCTATATAAGCGATGAAAACAGCGAGGAACTGAAGCAGCAAAAATAACAAGATCCAGCTTCCCCGTTCCTTCAAGTATGTAGTAAACATCATCCATGATCCTCTTCAACAGCCATATATCCCTGCCCAATCTTCGTTTCGATTTTATGGCCAAGCCCGATTTCATCCAGCTTTTTCCGCAGCCGATTGACATTGACCGTCAATGTGTTATCGCTAATGAACCGCTTATCATCCCACAAGCTGTTCATGACTTCATCACGGCTGACAATCTTATTCTTCTGTTCAATCAGCAATTTTAATATGAATATTTCATTCTTCGTCAATTCGATCCGGCCCAACTCATTTTCAACGATATTCTTATCATAATCAATCGTCGCCCGGCACCATGTTTTCAACTGGTTCTGCGTCGTATTATAATTATAGGCACGGCGAAGGATTGCCTGGATTTTCGCAATCAGCACATCAAAATGGAACGGCTTCTGGACAAAATCATCCGCCCCCATCTGCATCGACATCACCATGTCTGTTGGATGGTCCCGTGAAGAAAGAAAAATAATCGGCACATTCGAATGGGACCGAATCATCCGGCACCAATGAAACCCGTCAAACCTCGGCAGCTGGATATCGATGATCACCAGGTCAGGTTTGATATTGCTAAAATCACTCATCACATCGCTGAAATCCGTCACCCCATAAACCTCATACGACCATTGCGTCAGACGGTCCCGGATCTCATTGAATAACGACGCATCATCCTCAATCAATAAAAGCTTTAACAACTAGATCACCACATTTACACTTCAATATCACTATTGTATAGGAATATTTTTCTATATGCCAGATACAGACTGACCGGAAGCCAGCCCTTTCTCAATCATCTATAACGAAACCGACAATCTCCACAGAAAAAATATCGCCGCAACTGCCAATCCTGAAAAGACGGTCTTTTTACTGATTTTATCGCCTTTTTCATTCATGGCCCTTAAAGCAATCGATCCTGTTATCAATCCAGTTATAGATAAACCCAGGAATAAGTAGGCATAGGGTTCATTGCCCTCCAAATGAATAGTTCCATCTTCATCTGCTGCATTGAAAGCCCATAGGATGCCCCAAATTAAAGTAACAGGAATAACTATTGCTGTTATGTAAGTCAACACCTTCTTCGACATACCATCACCAGCTTATTTTAATTAGTTTAAAGACCTTACAACACCCCAGGCAATAAAGAGTAAACCCATAACAATGCCTGTAAACACAGCTTTCCTAGTTATTTTGCTGCCCTTTTCTTTTACACTATTAAAACCAACTCCCGCCAAAACCACGGCTATTAACATGAGGCCAATAAATAGAATAAGAGGCATCTCATGTTTTGTCGGGTCGATCACTCCCTCTTCTTTTTCCACAAGATATCCCCATATACTAAAACTTCCGAAAACCAAAATGCTGTATATGTAGGAAATGGCTGTTAAAGTCTTTTTCTTCAATGATTTCACCTCTATATTTATCTGCTTAATGACATTCTCTCAGAAGAAGGATGACACCCACTGACAAACCGAAATTATCTACTGGTGAAACTATCATCCTTAATCAATTTCTCCCTTCTCTTTTTAACGATAAAATGAAAAACAGGTAAATAGATGACTTTCGCTGGTATCACAATGATTTGCAGCATGAAATAGATGACATATAACCAGCCGATTCCCTGGCCAGTCTGGTCTGATACGATATCAAATTGTGTCATTAGGAAGAGCGATAAAGCTACCACCGCGATGGGTCCCAGTACCAGCAACAATATGTTGCCGAATATCTTCCACCCGACATAAGATGTTGGTTGAACTGAAAGTTTATATTGAAGGACACTGCAGCCGTACCATATCCCCCCGATTGCCGTTATCACGAGCACAAACAATACAAATCCCATTTGGTTTCCTCCATACATTCATATTCTTTTTCATGTAATACGGACTTTTTTAAAAGAAGTTCCTGGGTCTTTCGTACCCTTTGCATGTTTTTTCCAAACAGCCATCCTTTGAACAAAATCGGGACGACAACCTAATCCCTTTGATTCCTCAGCAAAATTCTTTATGATGAAGTTAGAATTTATTTCATTAGGAGGGTGTTACGATGGAATTAACTGTATATCTAGCAGGTCAAATTCATGATGATTGGCGCGACCAGGTGGCCCAGAAAGCAAAGGAGCGAAACCTGCCCCTCACCTTCGTCGGACCGCAGACAAACCATGACCGCTCCGACCAGATTGGCGAGGAAATCCTCGGCACACAGCCAGGCAACGTCTACAAAGATGACGCCGCATCAGATATCAACAACTTCAGGACCCAGGTCCTTATGTCCAAATCCGATATCGTCATCGCCCTGTTCGGCGAAAAATACAAACAATGGAACACCGCAATGGACGCAAGCACCGCGATTGCCCTAAACAAACCAACCATCATCATCAGGCCAGAATCCTTGATCCACCCGTTAAAAGAGCTTTCCAATAAGGCTAATGTTACGGTAGAAACGGTCGAGCAGGCACTTGATGTCATCAGTTATATTTTTGAATAATTGCGAAAAGGACGATCCTGGTGGAATCGTCCTTTCGTTTTTATTGGTGACCTCTTTTTTCATTTTCAGGCGTTTTAGGGCACCAATACGCCTTATTGTTGATGCTATTATCCATTTACTGGCTTTCCAGTGCTCCAATGCGCCTTATTGGTGACCCCATTATCCATTTACTGGATTTCCGGTGCTCCAAGACGCTTTATTGATAATCTAATTATCCATATACTGGATTTCCGGTGCTTCAATACACCTTATTGATGACCTCATTATCCATTTACTGGATTTACAGTGCTCCAATATACCCTTTTGGTGACCTCTTTATCCATTTACTGGATTTACCGTGCTCCAATACATCCTATTGGTGACCACTTTATCCATTTACTGGATTTAGCGTGCTCCAATACATCCTATTGGTGACCCCTTTATCCATTTACTGGATTTGCCGTGCTCCATTACACTCTATTGGTGACCCCTTTATCCATTTACTGGATTTGCTGTGCTCCAATACACTCTATTGGTGACCCCTTTATCCATTTACTGGATTTGCCGTGCTCCAATACGCTCTATTGGTGACCTCATTTTCCACTTAATGGATTTACAAAAAGAGGGACGGTTCAAAAAAAAAAATCGTCCACCTCTCCACTTTTGTTATAGTCCACCACAGTTGGGAGAGTTTTTTTGATCACCCTCTGCGAAATCAGCACCTTCTGCAACGGATTCCAGCCCGTAACCTGTTTCGCTGATTTCCAATACCTCTTTGTTTTGTAGGTTAGTTAGGTTTTCGTTATACATGGCGTTCTCTTTATTTTTCCTCATGACAATCCTCCATTTTTTGGTTGCTTTTTTTACTCCAGCAATCCCAATAATGTATATTCACGAATCGATACCCCGCCAGTAACAGGCAAATGATTTAGTTTCTGAAACTGTTTGACAGCATTCTCCGTCCCTTTATCATATATCCCGTCAATCGGCCCAAAATAGAGCCCCATGACTTTCAGCCTATTTTGAACAAGCTGGACAAGATTGCCTTTTGATCCATAAGCGATATTTTTAAACTCTCCCTCTCCGACTCCAGTAAGAGGACCTTCGATATAAACCCTTGTCCCTTGAGGAATCATATCGAACAGCTCTTCAACATCCTTATTGCGCATCCGTATACAGCCGCTGCTGACATTTTTGCCGATCAATGTTGGTTTATTGGTGCCATGGATACCGAAATCTCCCCAGGGAACATTTAATCCGAGCCATCTCGAGCCAAATCCCCCACCCCAGCCACTGGATTTGCCCACAACCGTGAACATTCCAATTGGTGTAGGAGTTTGCTCATTGCCAGGAGAAATGTCGTACTGTCTGGTTACTTCATTTTCTTTAAAAACCAAAAGCCTGTTTGTCCAAAGATCGATTTTTATGTAGATGTCATCCTGTTTTTCTCCATACGTCCTTACTTGTGAAAATAACAAAAGAATTGCAATAAAGGTCAGTGTTTTAATAATAAACTTCAAGCCCGTCCCCTCCGAAAGCAACTTACCGTCATTAGATTTAACGACAGGAAACGTAAATATACAGACATTTTTTGGCGGTTAAATCATATGGCTTTGCTGCCTCGTTGAATACTGTAAGAATACAGTAGAACTGCTTGACGAGGAGGATGAATAATCCATAGGGAATTTCAAACACTAAAAAAAATAAAGGGGTGAACAAGTTGCTTGCCAATTTCTTTAGAATTTTTAATGCAGTAGTATTATGGACAATCACTTCAATCTTTCTTCCTAAACAATCCTTCAAAAGGTATTTACCTGTCACTTTATTTTGCTCTTTTCTATTACTAACTGTAGAAATGATAAGTCCAATATTTAATTGGTGGGTTGTAAAGGGTGGTTACAAATATAGGGTTTTTGACGCATTGGCTTTTATTTTAGGTCCATTTTTCACAGTTAATTTATGGGTGTTTCATTTTACATTCGGTAAATTCTCTGTATATGCCATTTCAAATCTAGTTATGGACTTAATTTTTGCTTATATATTCGTGCCGATTTTCCAGAAAATCGGACATTTTAAATTCAAAAATTTCACTTCAACTAAAATATTTTTGCTTTACTACTCATTTGGTTTACTAAATTATGCATTTCAAAAGTACTTCGAGAAACCTGCTGCCAAAGAAAATACACCCATAATCTCAGAACACGTTTCCCCTTAAAACTCTTTAGTTAAATCTAGAGAGTTTTTTCACATATACTGTCCCGGTGCACTGATTATTCAATTGCTAAAAAATCAACAAAAAAAGAGATGCGAATTAGCGTGCTAATTCCATTTCTCCAAAAGGCGTCTTATCTGTTTTCAGAGTGAGATTCACTCATTCCCCTAAAACAAAAGCATTCACGTTGCAACCGGCCGCGCTTTCCTCTTTTGGCTTACTTTTTTCAATACTAGAAAAATGGTTGCCATGCTGACAATCAAAACAGAGCCTCCATATAAAGCCACGGCCCACAATGATTCTGTATCTGTTCCAAGAAAAAGGCCGTGAATCACTGATAGGAACCAGAGCGGGAACACGAGATAATGTGCTTTTTTCCAGGCTGATCGCCCGACTTTTTTCATGAAATCAGATGTTAAGATCACAATGATCAATAAATAAACCGCGATTGTTCCCAATCCTGACAGGATCGGTTCATACGATGCTGAAAAGGGGATGAGCAGTTCCGAAACAGAAAAAGGCTCATAGTTATCAAAAATCAGCAGGTATGCATGGATTCCGATGAATAAAAGGGCTACCTGGCCAATAATTTGATGGAAACCAAGGATTGAACCTCTTTTCCGCGGAATATGGCTGTATATGCCCATCAAGAGTGATAATGTCAGCAAAAAATATCCTGTCAATCCTGTGGCGCGGATCGCAATCCAAATCCAATTCATTTCGCTGCCTCCAGTCGTTTGTAAAGTCGTGTATCCCCGCCGATGGCAATTTTGTCCTTTTCAAAGTAAACAAAATAAGCTATTCGCGGAAAATTCCTGTAAAGCAGTGCTTTTGCTTCATCAAATGGAAGGATGCATAAAATCTTCGCCGCGGTTTCAGCTTCCATCGCGGTATTGGCAATGACGCTTGCCTGCAGCACTCCGTTAAAAGCAGGCTCACCTGTCCGGCCATTAAGGATATGGTGATATTCCTGATTCCCTCTTGTCCATCTCCGATAATTTTTCCCTGAAGTGACAAGTGCTTTATCGGTGATCGACAGCTTGATCATGTCCTCTCCCATTAAAACGGGATGTTCGATTCCGACCTCATGGGATCCGAGCACCGCGAGATCTCCCCCGGCATTGATCAGAAAACGATTCACACCCTTCTGTTTGAGATGTTTAATCCCTTCATTAATGATGTATCCTTTTCCAAAGCCTCCGAAGTCAAAAAGAAAATCCCTTTTTTTGATTATCCAGCTTTTCGATAGCCTCTCAATCGGTTCCCGGGAAAAATGCTTTTCGGCAAACCCGGTAAAAACAGGCTGATATTGTTCATGAAACGACTCGGAATACCCATTCGCCATCATCTCTTTTCCAAGGAAAGGATGGACATAAAAATCTGATCTCCTTGCGAGCTGAAGCGATCGATCAAGGAGGTCTGCCAGGGTAGAATCCAAATAAATTGGAACATCTAGTGGACTGTGATTGACGAATGCAAGCTGATTTTCGGGAATGAACCGGCTAGCCTTTTGCTCGAAATCTACAATCATTTTCTTTATCTGTAAATGAGCATCGAGATCCATTCCTGAAAGCAGGATGCTGCTATTCATCGCTCTGAACTTCGTCTCAATCATCGTGATGTCCTCGAGCTGCTCTGCTCCTGCCGGAAGCCTCTTTCCGGAGCATTCACGATTTGGTCTTGTCCCCATGAAGTCCCTTGTTCCTGCTGTTCACTTCTGTAGTGATCGTCATCATCGTCTTCATAACCTTCATCATCATGCTCTTCATACTCATCATCGTCATCATGATCTCCGTAATAACGATCGCCCTCATCATCGCTGTATTCGTTTTCCTCATAGCCTTCTTCATTAAATGCTGAAAAATTTTCACGAAGCCAATCCTTTTCCGGAACTGAATTTTCATTGCCTGCAGCCTTTTCGTTATTCATCACCAGGCCGCCAAACGTCAGAGCCGTAATTGTACTGACAGAGATCACTGACCACTTTACTTTTTTATTCATGCAGGAACTCTCCTCCTTATATCCTTTTATGAGTATCACTATATCCACGGATGGTGAAAATACGGTGAAAAGGAAGAGTTAACAAAACAAAAAAAGTATAAACCATGGTTCGGTTCATACTTTTTATTTGTCTTGTACATAAAAAAAACTTTTTTTAAAGTCTGCAATTTGCTGTATTCAGTTTGTATAGTTACAAATGTAAATACATTAAAGGAGTGGTTTCAATGTTCATAAAACTATCAAAAGAACAGCAAGAGACGATGATTGCTGACATCCAGGTTTTCTTTTCACAAGAAAGAGGGGAAGAGTTAACCGAATTTGCGGCTGAAAGAGTTTTAGACTTTGTCAAAACATCGCTTGCTCCTCATTTTTACAATGCTGCGATTTCAGACGCCAAGATTGTGTTGGAACAACAGTTTTCATCGCTGGAGGATGAGTTGCTCACTCTGGAACGGCCTATACAACGATAAGTTAACTTCTATTGGCGAAAGGCAGCTGCACCACAAACGTACTGCCTTTCCCATATTCACTGTTCACTACAATTGTGCCTTGATGAATGTCAACAATCCATTTGGCGATCGAGAGCCCCAGTCCGTAGCTTCCTTCTTGCCTTGACCTGGCCTTGTCTGCGCGATAAAAACGGTCGAAGATGAACGGCTGCTCCTCGGGACGGATTCCGATTCCTGTATCACGGACTTTAATCGTCAGTTCATCTTGTTTTCTTGATAGAGCCAGCTCAACTTCCCCGCCATCAGGGGTGTATTTTAACGCGTTATCCAACAGGATATAGAGAAGCTGCATCAATCGGTGCTCGTCACCCTTGCCAGGAAGTGTTTCAGGTGCATGGAATTGAAGTTTAATTTGCTTCTCATGTGCTATTGGATTCATCGCGTCCACTGCCTTTTGGGCCACTTCTGTAAAATCAAAAACTTCATCATTCCGCTCGATTTTACCTGAATCTGACCGGGCAAGTGTCAGCAGATCGCTCACCAGTCCTGTCATTCTTTTCACTTCATCCTTCATATTAAAAAGCATTTTACGGACCATATGATCCTGTTTATCATCGATCGTCATCTCGATCGCATCGATGGAAGAAAGCATGACACTTAAAGGCGTCCTGAGTTCATGTGAGGCATCCGCGACAAATTCACGCTGTCTGTCAAACGCTGAACTAATCGGGACCATCGCCTTTTTCGACATCCTGCTGCTCAGGAACCAGGCGACCAGTAAGAAAACAAGCAGCAAACCAATCAGGATACCGAACAGCCAGGTAAACATCTGATAGACAAAAGAAATGTCCGTGCCGACATACAGGTTTCCGATTTCACGATCGTCAACCGATACCTCTTCCTTTGCAATCAAGAGGCGGATGTCCTTCCGAAATAACTCACTATGATCCTCGTGCTCGTCTTCTTCGTCCTCCTCGTAGGATAAATCGACCTTCACTTTCCGCTGGAAAAGTTCCTGAGGATCAAGTGCAGACAATAACTCCGGCCGAGCCTTCGGAAATGCTTCATTCCCTGCAAGCAAGTCACCTTCCGGACTGATGAGATAGACAAAAACCTGGCCGGGACCTCTTAATTCCAGTTCATGCTCCTGAAACTCGCCAACTCTTTCAGGGTTCCTCTCAAGGAATCTTTCCAATCTTTCAGCTTCTCCTTTTGCCAGGGTCTTCACTTCCTGCTCGTGGTCCTGCATGATCACCAAATAAAGCACAGCGAACATGACGATGGAAAACAGCAGCAGGAAGCTCATCAACTGGCCCAAAAATCCCTTCGTCAGCCGCCGCTGGGTCCGTTTGAAGATATTCTGCTCTCTTTCACGGCGCAAGGACTTAGTTTTCAATTTTATACCCTACCCCTCTGATGCTTTGAAGCAAGTCATACTTGCCAAAGCTGTCCAGCTTTTTGCGTAGCAATTTTACCGTCGCATCGATCGTTTTCGTTGATACATCCGCGTCCAACCCCCAAATCCGCTCCAATATAAGCTCCCGGGGCAAAACCTGGCCCCTGTTTTGCAGCAGCAAATCGAGCAGCTGGAATTCACGGGGACTTAGCTGGATCTCCTTGTTTCCATCACTCAACACCTGGCCGATCCGGCTTAACACAAGATCACGATAATGTACCTCATCTTCCACAATCGGAGCAAAGTTCCTCCTTGTCAGTGCCCTGATCCTGGCAAGGAGTTCGTCAATCTCGAACGGTTTGATCAGATAATCATCCGCACCGGCATCAAGGCCATTGATCCTGTCCTCGACCGAATCTTTCGCCGTCAGCATCAATATCGCCCCTGCATATCCCTCTTTCCTCAAGCGGCGGCAAACCTCCACACCAGACCCATTCGGCATCATCCAGTCCAAAATCAGCACATCATAATGGGAAGAAGTACTGTAAAAATAAGCATCCTCCCCTTCCTTCACCCACTCAACCTGATA
Organism: Cytobacillus oceanisediminis 2691; assembly: GCF_007678455.1. Taxonomy (GTDB): domain Bacteria; phylum Bacillota; class Bacilli; order Bacillales; family Cytobacillaceae; genus Mesobacillus; species Mesobacillus oceanisediminis_A. The sequence goes on from NZ_VEEP01000002.1 coordinate 453,658, forward strand.
ACCAGCTTTCTTCTTTAACATATAACTGATCAGCTCGCCAAGCTTCAGGTCATCTTCCGCCAGTAAAATATTCATCGCCCTACCCGCCATTCCGAATACTATATTTACTTTTATTTTACCTCTTTTTTAAGCAAAGGGACGTACCCTTTGCTTCCGGAATTGGATGCAATAAGTACGTCCCCATGCTTCACTACAGCGGTTTTACCGTATAAGTATTCCCGGCATTCACGCTTACGACGTTATAGTAGGTGATTTTATCATTCGGGAATTTGACGGCGTATGAGATGCCGCCTCCAAAATCCTTAAGCCCCTTGATTGTCACCGTGCTTGGGACCGGGATGGAAATGGCAGCGGGATTATTCGCCAGGATAAGTTTTTCTTTCACTGGCTGTCCATTGACCAGGATTTGAACTTCATCATTGTCTTCACTGTTGAAATCCCAGATCAGCATTTTTGCTTCACCACCGGAATCTCCTACGGTCACTTCAAAATCCTTAGCAGTGATCCCTGCGTTCGTTTCGTCTGTCATAAGGCTTTCTCCTGCAATCGTAGACTTGCTGATCCGATTGGCGACCACTTCTTCCGAGCTTCCTTCTGATGAATAGCCGCCAGAAACCATGCTTAAGCCAATCGCCAATACAATCGCTAAAATGGTGCCAAAGAATACTGGCTTTCGATGGCTATGTTCGTGGTAAATGATTTCCGGCTCCGCTTCTTCCTCATCGCCGGCCCATTGATTGTCCAGTTCATACTCAGCATCTTTTTTGAATTTTTTCCGCATCGCTAATCCCTCCTCCTCCGTCAGCGCACCATCTTGTAGCTAATCGGGTATTTATAATACCAGTACGATAGAAATGCTCTTCCTAACAGGATTGATAGCACCGATAAAACGATCGCGACCGTTTTTCCGATCATCATTTGATCTGCCCACAGGTTGGCAAATGTCAGGCTGAGTTCCATCACGATAAAGCTGACAAAGCACATCTGGAAAAAAGGAAGCAGCACCGGGAATTTGCGGTAGAGCCACGAGTGATACTTCATCGATAAAAAGAGAAGGAAGCCAAGCAAGGCAATCCCGCCCAAGCCCAGACCAAGTCGCGGCGCTCCTAATTTATAAACATCTAGAAGATCAAAGAAAGTCATCAGCGGTCCAAAAACGATGACGAGTGCAGTGATTGGAAATAGAAAAACGTAGAAAAACAAAGACCATAAAAATTTTATGATTTTTTTCATCTAGCAACACCCCCGGCCTGTAAAAAATCCTCCTGCATAAGCAGCGTCAAATCCTCTAATGTTGGCTCGTCGATTTCACTCAGCCTCAATGCATGCGCACGGATGGCGGCTTCGCAAATATTCCTTGCCAGACGGCCATTCCCTGCAGAAGCGTTTCCTTCTGCACTCTCAAATAGTGCTTTGAGTGCCTGGGCTCCGTCAGGGCTCAGCTCGTATCCCTTCGGCTTCAGCAGGCGTCTGCTGATTTCCACAAGTTCATCAACTGCATAATCAGGGAAATTGATCACATTCGGGAATCTGGAACGCAAGCCTGCATTTGAATCCAGCAGCTGTTCCATATCATCCTCATAACCTGCTAAAATCACAATGATATTCTCGCGGTGGTCATCCATGAACTTCACAATCGTATCAATCGCTTCCTGCCCGAAATCCTGTCCGTCGCCAAATAAAGCATACGCTTCATCGACGAATAGAATGCCGCCAAGTGCCTTCTCCAAAACTTCCCGTGTTTTCAGGGCAGTTTGGCCAACATACCCGGCCACCAGTCCGGAACGGTCCGTTTCCACGATATGATCCAGTTTGATCACACCAAGTTCCTTCAGCCTTCTGGCCAGAATCCGCGCAATCGTGGTTTTACCAGTACCCGGGTTGCCTTTGAACACCATGTGCAGCGATTGCGCACCCATATCTGGCAGACCCATCGCCTTCCTTTTATTCGCCACTTCGATCTGCGCTGATAGTGAGCGCACGAAGGTTTTGACCTCATCCAGGCCAACAACAGATGCCAGCTCCTGCAATGCATTTTCCTTCGGCTGATCCTCCAGCAGTCCAAAATCAGCCAGGGTCAATCTGTTCAATTGATCCGGCCCGACATTGTCAGTTTCAACGATCCTGACCGCCTGATTCCTGATGGCCGCCTCAAGCGTATTCCTGACAAGACGTCCGTTGCCGCTGTCGTTTTTTCCTGGAATCTGTTTCTTTCCATAAAACTCAGCCAATCCCTGTTTCACACCTGCATCCAGGATGAAGCCTTTGCTCTTCGCCTGTATATCAGTGATTTGCGTAAGCTGTTCCTGTGTATAGTCCGGGAACTCAATTTTCAGCGGGAAGCGCGAGCCCAACCCCGGATTGCTCCGTAAAAACTGTTCCATTTCATCGGTATATCCAGCCAGAACCACGACTAGGTCATTGCGGTGATTTTCAATCAAGCGAACAAGGGTATCAATCGCTTCTTTGCCAAACCCTCCGCCTTGAACTCCTTCTTCCACAAGACTGTACGCTTCATCGATAAATAACACTCCGCCTAATGCAGACTGGACGACCTCGGTAGTTTTGACCGCTGTCTGCCCCATATATTCGGCGACGAGATTGCTGCGGTCCACTTCGATCAGATGGCCTCTTTTTAAAAGGCCCATTGATTTCAGCATCTCAGCAAGCATCCTCGCCATTGTCGTCTTGCCTGTCCCTGGATTTCCGGAAAAGACGATATTCAGTGTCTGCGACTGTTCCGTCAAGATGCCAGCCTTTTTCCGCTTTTCATTCGCGAGGATTTGTTTTTCGAGACTCCTGATAAAATCCTTCACATTCTCCAGGCCAACGACTTTTTCAAACGCTGGCTCGAGCTCAAACTTTGGCCGTTCGGCAATTCCGAAATCCTCGGCTGTTAAAAGCTTATAATCCCGGGCACCTGTTTCCTTGTTGAGACGCACCGCTTGCTTGCGGATTGCATCCTCCAGCATGTTTCGGACAAGACGGCCGTTCCCGGCATCATTCCGTCCGGAAATCTGCTTAGAATCAAATAGTTCAAGCAGCTGTTCCTTGATGCCTGGATCAACCATGAAGTCCTTCGCCTTTGCCATTCCCGTCAGAATCTCATACATCTCCTCGGAAGAATAATCCGGGAATTCGATAATATAAGGGAATCTCGATTGAAGGCCAGGATTCATTTTCAGAAACCCATCCATCTCATTCGTGTATCCGGCCAGGACCATGACCAGATTGTCCCGGTGGTCCTCCATTCCTTTTACCAGAGTGTCAATGGCTTCCATGCCGAATGGGTCCTGCTTATTCCTGGACAGAGCATACGCTTCATCAATGAACAACACGCCGCCAAGCGCACGTTCAATCGCAGCATTGGTTTTTGGAGCAGTCGAACCAAGGTATTCCCCGACCAGATCCTGCCTTGCAGCCTCTACCAATTGCCCCTGGGAAAGCAGCCCCATTGCTTTGAGAATCCGAGAGACGAGCCTTGCAACGGTTGTTTTACCTGTGCCAGGATTCCCGGTGAACACCATATGTATTGCCATTTTACCAGCCGTTTTGTATCCGGCCTCCTGCCTCATCTTTTCGGCCTTCACCGTTTCCAGCAGTTCATGAACCGCTCTTTTTACTGTATGCAAACCGGTCAGGCGATTTAGTTCATCCAGCAAGTCTTCGATTTTTTCTTCTGCCACCATCGGAATCGATTTTAACAGGAAGCTTTGCTCATCCTTTACAGCCAGCAAATCATCCTGCTGCAGCTGAATCGTAATAAGATCTCCCGCAAGGAAAGTCCCCCTTGCCCTTAAATCGACAAGTGCCTGATAAAAATCCTTTTCTGCCAGACTCTCGATGGCCTCGCCATATTTCTTCGTTGCCAGAATCCGTTCTACTAAACCAGCAAACAGTCCATCGTCGAATTTTACCGTCAACTGCGTCTGGCTCTCGAGCCTGCGTGCTGCAGCCTGGAACTTGCCCCTTAAGATCGCCTCTACATCCTCGGGCATAAGCGGTGCCGAAATCGCATAGGATTGAATCCCTTTTAAAATAGGAGCTGGTATTTTGCTCGCTACCTCTTTCGGAAGCTGTCCATGGACTTCTTCCTTCAAATCGACGTCGCTGTAAAAGACAAGAAAATAATTCGAAGCATCGACCATCACACTGTTGGACGTCCGGAAAAAGCCATGCTGCACCAGCCTGGAAACATACTGCAGAACCTCAGCATCAGCCTGCTCGATCCCCAAGAAGCAAACCGTTCCGACCCCATACTCAAAGGCCGCGGAACAATCGAGGACGAAATTGCTGTGGATATCCTTCTCGGTGTAATTCCGCAAATCAATCGTCGCAACCTTCTTATAAGGTACAAGCTTTTTCTTATAGAGCTGATCAATCAACAGCTGCAAAGTCGTAAACTTACCTGTCCCAGCTGGACCCGCAAGCAGGATGGCATTTTGCACCTTGCCTTTTTCCCTTTTGAAAAAAGCCTTTTTATAGGAAACCAGCAATTCATCAATGAACGCACCCTGGCGCAGGATCCTGCCGTTCAGTTCTTTTTTGATTTCCGCGAAAATCGTATCCAGTTCGTCATTGGATCGATTCAAGCCCATTTGCTTGATGCCATACTTCGCATCCTTGACCACTTCCCCGACCGCACCAGCAGAATGGGGAACATGCTGCGGATTGCCGCCAACCGATTCCGTCCTGAGCGCACCCGAATGAGTCATCGTCTGAGCCTGCGCGCCCATCCGCTGCTTTTTGCCCCTGAATCCCTTTGCCTGGACATAATCCACCAATTGAAGCTCAGGCAGTAAAATACGAAGCCATTTTTGGAAACCCATAGTTAACCTCACCTTACGAATGATTTACTTTCATTTTAAACCAGTTTATAACATTTACAATTGATTTTTCCAAAAATAAGAAGTACAGGGGTGTACCTTTCATTCTTGATTTGGAAGCAAAAGATACGTCCCCGTGCTTTAAAATAAAAAAAGACAACGGGGGTACCGTTGCCTCAATGTTTTACACTTAAGCTCTCTTTTGTTCAATTGACATACTCCATCTGGTCAAAAGGATGGCTCCCATCACCATCACTCCCCCAATCCACGGCGTGTGGATCAATCCGATGGAGTCCACAATCAGTCCGCCAACAAACGCTCCGATCGCGATTCCGAGATTGAATGCGGCTATATTCAAGGCGGATGCGACATTCACAGCTGCCGGGACATAGCGTTCTGCCAATCGTACAACCAGAACCTGAAGCCCCGGCACATTCATGAACGCAAACATGCCCATCAAGAAGATTGTGATGACGCCAGCCACCTTGAATGGCGCTGTAAACGATAGAATCACGAGTATGATCGCCTGGGCTATGAACATCCATAACAATGCCTTCAACGGATTCTTGTCGGCGGCTTTTCCTCCGATTGAATTGCCGATGGCAACAGCCACTCCATAGACAAGCAGGATGATGCTTACCACTTTTGGAGAAAACCCTGATATATCCTGAAGGATCGGAGTCAGGTAAGTAAAGGCGACAAAAGTGCCGCCATATCCCAGGGCGGTAATGGCGAAGGCCAGCAGCAACGGCCCATTGCCCAATATTTTTAGTTGATCACTGAATTTTGCCGGTGGTGCAGGCTTAATATTTTTTGGTATAAGGATTGCACTTGCGATAATTCCTACAACACCTAATAATGCCACTCCTCCAAATGTTGCCCTCCAGCCGAACAGCTGGCCGATGAAAGTCCCAAGCGGCACGCCAGTTACAGTGGCGACGGTTAAACCTGTGAACATAAAGGCGATTGCGCTTGCTCTTTTATCCTCAGGGACAAGGTCAGCGGCAATCGTCGAGCCAATCGAAAAGAAGACTCCATGAGAAAAAGCAGTGATGATCCTTGCTGCCAACAGCAAACCGAAGCTGGTCGAAATCGCTGCAATTGAATTTCCGATGATGAAAATAACCATTAAAGCCATAAGCAAGGTTTTGCGGCTCATTTTATTGGTCAAAGCTGTTAAAATCGGTGCTCCAAATGCTACACCCATTGCGTATCCGGAGATTAACAACCCGGCTAAAGTGATCGAGATATGCAGATCTTCAGAAATCGTTGATAATAATCCAACAGGTACAAACTCAGTCGTACCAATGCCAAATGCACTGATTGCCAAAGCCAAAAGGGATAATGGTCCCTTGTTATTATTTCGTGTATGTGAACTCATAAAAAGGTTTCCTCCATTGCAGATTATTAAGTTGACCCGCGAAGGCGCCTTTCACGTTTGGCCAACATGAATGCAATTATGAAGGATACCTGATCGCTTGAGAAGTACGCACTTTAAAGTTCCGTAGGCACCCTCAGGTGATATAGGCACCAAAAAGTGCCCTATACTACTTATAGAAATGTAAGGTTATAATGACACTACAAATAATCAGAAAGACAAGGAGGGTGTTTTTTTGAAGAAATATAATATACCAGTCGAAGCAGCCCTCGAGGTAATCGGCGGGAAATGGAAAGTCGTCATTCTTTGCCATTTGATCGAAGGCAAGAAACGGACAAGTGAATTAAAAAAACTCATGCCCGGCATCACTCAAAAAATGCTCACACAGCAATTGCGTGAGCTGGAAGAAGATAATGTCATTTTACGGGAGGTCTATAACCAGGTCCCTCCTAAAGTCGAATATTCATTGACAGACTATGGCTGGTCCTTGAAAGGGATTCTCGATTCACTATGCGCCTGGGGAGAACAGCATATTGAGAAAAATCAATCTGCCGAACCGGAAACAAAGGAATTTTAGAGAAACAGCGGAGAGCTCTGCTGTTTCTCTTTATTTCAATTTGAAATAGATGATCTCCGGATCGCCTTCATCCAAATTCTCGACGATACCACTCTCAACAAACCCATTCGCTTCAAATACCTTCTGCATACTGAGATTAGAACGATTGGCAGATGAAAAAACTTTTTCAGTAGGCGAAGTTCGAACCAATTCATTCAACAGTTGGCTTGCATATCCCTTACGTCTTTTTCCAGGTGACACAATCACCAAGGATATAAACGTACATTCAAAAAAGTTCGTATCATAAATAGCAAATCCGGCAGCTTCGTTATTTTCTTTTACAAGAATACAATGTTTCTGCTTAATTGCATTCTCAATCATGTTCCGTCTGCTGGTGTTACCGATCATTTCACTGTCGATTTGGACAATCGCCTGTAAATCTGGCATTTGTGCTGCAACAATATTCATAACGATTCCCCTTTTAATAGGTCCTTTTTTAAATAGAAATGCTTAAATTCCCTTCCCACATTGTCCAATGTCCCATAAACTTCATAACCATTATTTTGATAAAAATCCAGCGCCTGAAAGCTCAGGGTGTCCACCTTAATAAAATCACATTGACTCTCTAACGCGGCTTGTTCAATCTCTGCTAACAATTTCGTTCCATATCCTAACCCTCGAATGTCTTCATCAATCATAAGCGTATGGATCTCCAGCCAGTTTCAGCAGATTTCTCCCAGAATGCCTCCACGGATATTCTCATTCTCATCTAGTAGAATGAGGTTCACTTCTTGGTATCTTCCTCTTAAATCTTCAGGAAAATGGCTTAAGTTATATTCATACAGTTTGTGATTAATCTGGTTTTTGTAGCTTTCGTTCAACTCTTTGGTAATGCGGTAGTTCATTTTACTTCCTCCCCAAACGTTTTCATTTAAAGCTTAACATACGTTTCGTTTATTTTCCCTTTGTCCCATGAGTAAAAAGACTCAAAAAGTGGTAATGCGGTGGTATTTACTTTACATATTTTTCCTATCCCTCTATTATGTAAAAAGTTCCATCTCGGAAAAAGCAATCATGGTAAAAAAGCAATCTTTGAAACTATGGAGGTATTTTAAAAATGAAACTTAAAACGTTGGCCGTTTCCTTACTGACGATGATCACAATGGCAGGCTGCAGCTCCGAGCCCACCGCTGAAAAGAAAGAATCACTTAAGGTTGAACCAGTGGAAGTAACGGAAGAAGACTATCCTGACAAAATCGATGAACTGAACACCAGCCTGGATGAAGGGTTCAGAAATTTAAATGCGGTGGCTGAAGAAGACTCTGGATCCAAAGAACGCGAAAAACGGCTGATTGAACAAGTTGATAACATCGAAAAGACTGTAAACGGTTATAAAGCCATTATCGCCCCTGAAAGATACAAGGAGGTTCATGATCAATATCTATCGGCCATGGAATTTTATACCGAGGGCATTGATACAATTCGCAAAGCCATTGAAAAGAAGGATCAGAAGCTTTGGCAGAAAGGAAATGAGCCCATCAAGGAAGGCTTTAATGTATGGATTGAGGCACACTCCAAGCTCGCGGATTCCGTTCCGGTCGGTGACGGCACGATCACAGCAGCAGACCTGAAACAGCTGGATGCATTGGCTGGCATTGACCGTGATTCAGTGCAGGAGAATATCTCCAAAGACGGAAAAGAATTAGTCGGAAAATGGGGCCTTGCCGGCTCACCCCCTTCCATCGTTCTGAATGCAGATGGCAGCTATGAGGGATATGCAAACGGTACTTACCCTTCAAAGGATCATATGTCAAAAGGAACCTGGAAATACGATTCCGATAAAGGAGCATTGTACTTCACTCATGATGAAGCCTATGCAGACGGAAAACCACTAACCGACTTCCGCAAATCGATGATCATGGGAATCCAATCCTTCAAGGATGGAAACATGAGGTTGCTGGATGTGGAATCGTTGAATGAATTTCTTTATGAAAAGATGGAGTAAATAAAAGGGAGGGAGTTCTTGTGTTGAGAACTCCCTCCCTTTGCTAGCTATGGGCACACACTTCAAGTATGGATCAGATTAGTGATCATCTTTAAACCGTCCCCACCGTTACCCTTTCCCAGCCTGAAACCCAGGATATTGCGTCATGCCGCCATCCGCAAACAGGGTGAGTCCTGTGACGTAGCTAGCTTCGCTCGAGGCGAGCCATACTGCACATGCGGCGATTTCTTCAGGCTTGCCGATATAACCCATCGGAATCAGCTCGATGACTCCTTTTTTCAGTTCAGGGTCATCGAACTTCTCGGCATTAATAGGTGTGTCGATCGCACCCGGCGCTATGCAATTCACCCGAATTCCATGTGGAGCAAATTCGAGTGCGAGCGTTTCGGTCATGAGCTTGACTCCACCTTTGCTGGCTGCATAATGGACAAAATGAGGCCATGGTATTTCCTGATGGACGGATGACATGTTGATGATGGAACCCTTGATTCCATTCTCCAGCATATAGTCAAGAGCTTCCCTGCACCCCAGGAATTGCCCTGTTAAATTGGTGGAAATCACCTTATTCCAGTCTTCGAGGGAGAGATCTTCCGATGGCACTTCATTTTCAATGCCGGCGTTATTGACCATAACATTCAATGACCCGAATGTTTTCACCGCATGATCGATCATCCTTTTGACATCTTCTTCTTTCGTGACATCTCCCTGAATCGCAGTGGCACTGCCGCCCGCTTTTTCAACTTCATCTATAATGGCTTGCACTTCCTGCTCTTCGTTAAAATAGTTAATGACCACCTTTGCTTTCTCAGCGCCGAATCTCACCGCCATTGCCCTTCCGAGACCAGTGGCAGCACCTGTAATCACAACAACTTTTCCTTCAAGACTTGGATACATCATGTCAGCTCCCTTTATCGTTTCGTTACACCCAGTAACACACCGCCTGCAATTATGAGCACACAACCCAGCAGCACTCGCCAAACTTGTTTCTTGCTTTTACGCTCATTTAAAAAGAAAAGCCCGCCAATCGTTGAGATGACAATGCCTGTCTGGGAGAGTGAAAAACTGGTGGCAACCCCGATTCTCGGCAGCGCCAGCAATAACCCCAGATTACCCGTACTCCAGAGGAGCCCGGTTAAGATGTTCCGGACCGCGTACTTGTTGAATGGCTTATCGCGGAACGTCAAAATCAATGCCCCCGTCACCATCCCAATTGCCTGCGGGAGGATGGCGGCCCAACCATCAATGTTGAACCAGCGGATCAAGACCACATATCCAACAAAACCAACAGTTGAAATGAGCAAGACAAGCAGCCCCTTTTTCAGGCTCTTCGTCTCTCCCCTTTCACCTCCTTGTTTAAGCGAAGTGAGCAGAGCCCCTGCAATGATCAGGACAAGCGCCGAGATTCCGACGATGTAATTCATTTTTGTCTGCCATTCTTTAAAAATAAACACTCCGAAAAAAGTGGTCCCGAGCAGCTGTAAGCCTGTCGACATCGGCGCCGTTTTCGCAACACCCAGGTAGCGGACAGCACCGAACTGATTCTTCTGTCCAAGTGACCAAAACAACCCAGAAATAAACCCAACCACCCATACAAGCGTAGGCATGTCCGGGTTTTTGTAAAAAAAGACAGCTAAGGCAAAGATCAAAGCTCCGCCCGTCGTCCCAAGCGTCTGGCTGTCCTCATCACCGCCCAGCTTATTGCTGACAAACACAATACTCCCCCACGAAACCGCCGCAAGCAAAGCTAACAAAATTCCTGACATAAACGCAAACCCCTATCTCATTCGTGACTGTCTTTTACTATTAGACTGAGATAGAAAGGCAAATCTTATTCCGCAAGAATACACCCCAAAATAAAATTGCCGTGACTAACACAAAATAAGTTTAAATCAAATTCAGGAGACAAAAACCGATGCTCGTATACTCAGCAAATAATAAAACAGTTACCAAAAAAGATGAGCTTTCCCTTCCCGACTCCAACGAAGAGATCGCATGGATTCATTTTCATTCATCGAATGCCGATCAATTTGAACCGTTTATCAATCAATTGAACATCCATCCTTTAGCGTTGAAAGGACTGCGCGAATTCAGTGATATTCCAAAGATTGATGTTTTTAAAAATGAGGCGATCATTTCGTTAATTGCAATCCAGCCGGATTACTCTCGAGTGAAAATCACGATATTGGTTGGCCATAACTATGTGGTATCAAAGGCTGAAAAGGACCTTTATCTCGCAAAAAATTTGGAGAAACCTTTTATTGAAAATCCACAGCAGATGTCCCATGTGGGAATGGTTCTTTTTCACATACTCGATGAAACAATTGCCCAGGATTTAGAAATGATTGATCAGATATCAGATGAAATCCAAAGTTTGGAGAAGAGGGTTTTTAAAGATCCCTTTGAGAACAAAATTGCCAGAAGTGTATACCGGTGGAAAGCAACCCTGCATGAATTAAGACAAACGATCGAGGCACAAGAGGATGTAATGGAGACGATTAGTTCCGACAAATTCCCGTTCACGAATGAGGAATCAGGCTATTTCATTAAAAGCCTGAACAATAATTATGCTCGGATCGTTAGCGCTCTCGACACCTTCAAGGAAAGTTTAAACAGCATTTTCAATTTACAAATGACGCTCAAAGCCGACCATTCCAATACAATCATGAAGACGCTCACTCTCGTAAGTGTCATATTTTTGCCTATGACGTTCCTGGCCGGTTTATATGGAATGAACTTTGAAATCATTCCCGAATTGAAGTGGAAGTTCGGCTATCTTTACGCACTGATCCTCATGCTTGTGACGGGGTTATCCATTGCCTTATACTTCCGAAAAAAAGGCTGGTGGGGGAAAGGAGAGTAATAGTCCAATCTTGAGCTATGAAGTTCTAGAACCATCGGATGCCAATTTTCATTATTCTTGCAAATCTTGTGTTACAATGCTTGAAAGGAATGTTCCATAAAGGAGGACGGGTGAAATGGCGTTTTTTATTTCCCTTATTTTCATTGTGATTTCCGTGTTCATTTCCCTTATTTTTAAAAATGAGCTCGAGCGGATGTTTCTGAAAGGAAAAGAGTTTTTCCCCTTTCACATATGCAATGTCCTAATCACCTTGATGGTCGCATTCGCCTCCCAGGCTGTTATGACAATCTATGTTTTCGAACACCAATTCCATATCATCCGAGATGTGCTGATCCTGATCGCCATCATTTTGCCTGTTTATATCTCTGGACATTTAGCCTTTGAAAAATACAAATTCGTCTTCCGCAAATTCTCCGCTTCCGATAACGGAAAAGTGCTGGTACTGAACGAAAAGTACTTAAAAAAGAAAAAACGGTTCAAAAACCTTGAACACTATAATGCTATTTCCAAGGAAAAGTAAATAATCGCCTGCCAAAAACGAAAATGCCAGCAACATTAGCCGGCATTTTCGTTTTTTCGATCACTTTTTAAATTAATTTGGCGAATTTTTAATTATTTCGACCACATTTTGGGTTTATTCGACCACATTTTGATTTATTTCGACCACATTTTCGAATAATTCGACCAGGTGAGGAATATTCACCAAATTGTCAGCTTTTATCAACATCAAAATATACAAAAGGACATGCAGTCCTTCCGCATGTCCCTGTTTGTTTTCATTACCCTATACTCATATAGACCCGTTCCGGCCGCCCAACAGTGCCGTATGTTAAATCCGCTTCAATTTTTTCGATGGATACGAGATGTTCCAGGTAACGTCTGGCGGTTGTCCGGCTGACGCCGATTTCTTTTGCGACGCTTTCCGCCGTAAGTCCCGCTCCACCCTTGCCAATGACCTCCATGACTTTTTCAAGTGTCAGCGGGTCGATTCCTTTTGGAAGGTATGATTTTTCATTATTCAATTCATTCATTTCTTTCCGCAGCAGTTTATCGACTTGCTGCTGTGTCACGACAGGATTGGCTTTACCTAATTGCGATAATTTTTCATGATAATCCTGATATCTCAGCAGGGATTGCTTGAATCGTTCAAACACTAAAGGCTTGATAATATAATCGAAGACTCCAATACTGATCGCTTCTTGTACTTTTTCGATTTCCCTCGTGGCCGTGATCATGATGACATCGGTTTGTTTTGAATGCAGCTTGAGTTCCCTCAACAATTCGAGGCCGTTCATATCTGGAAAATAAACATCGAGCAAAAGCAAATCCGGCTTCAAAATATCGATTAAGGTTATAGCGTCTACATAACCGGCTGCAATCCCGACGGCCTGAAACCCTTCAATCTTTTCAATGAACCGCTTTTGGATTTCGGCTATCCTTAAATCATCCTCGACGATTAGAACTTCAATGTCCTTTTTCCCCATCGTTCATTTCCCCCTGCTTTTTGGTATCGCCACAGTGAAAATTGTGCCTTCCCCCGGATTAGATGAAAAGGTGATGTATCCACCTAATTGATTTATCGCGTTTTGCACAAGGCTTAGACCAATACCTGAATTACTGTTGCTGTTCTTCGTTGTAAAACCTTCTTGAAAAATGTGTTCGTTGTTTTCACTTTCTATCCCTTGCCCGTTATCTTCGACTTCAATGATCAGCTCTTTGCCAAGATCGGTCAGGAACAGCATGACCCTTTTTTCGGCTTTCCCGTTCTCCCTGACCGCTTCAAATGCATTATTGACCAGGTTCCCAATAATCGTCACCAAGTGATCTCTGTCAATTTCATTTGGCACATCTTTAAAGCTGCTCTCCCTGTCAATTGTAAAATCAACCTTCAATTCGCTTGCCAGGCTGAACTTTCCAAGGACGAAGGCAGCAATGATAGGGTCTGGCACTTCCTTCATTAAAAATTGAATGAATCCCTGGGCTACATCGACTTCCTTAGAAATGAAGTCGATGGCTTCCTTGTAAGAGCCGAGCTGAATCAGGCCAAGGAGAGTATAAAGCCGGTTGGAATATTCATGGGTCTGGGCACGCAACCCCTCCGCATAGGCTTTTACATGCGACAATTCCTGCAGTAAATTCGCCAACTCCGACTTGCTCCGGAAGCTTGCGACTGCCCCGATCACATCCCCTTTCTTATTAAAGATAGGTATTCTATTCGCTAAATATATTTCTCCTAAAATCATAATCTCCTTATCGTACTCTGCTTGTCCTGTTGCAACGACTGAAAGAAGATGCGTATTCTCCAACACCTCATCGATTCTTTTTCCGCGAAGAAGGATTTCATTCGGCACCCTCAATATCTTGTGAGCGTTTTCATTCACGACCGTGATGCGACCATCGGTATCAATGGCAATGATGCCTTCATGAATGGATTCTAATATGGCGTGTTTCTCCTGATACATCCAGGCAATTTCTTTTGGTTCAAGACCGAACAGAGCCTTTTTTATATTCAACGTGATCAGGAAGGCCACCATTAAGCCTCCTATTAAAATAAGAAACGTAGCAGTGAACATTTTTTTCTGTATAGCTGAGATTTCCTTTTCGATATCGGTCTGAAGATATCCTACAGACACCACGCCAACAACTTCTCCCTTGCTGAAGATTGGCGCTTTTCCCCTTAGAGAAGGGCCCAATGTCCCAACAGATTCGGAAATAACAGCTTCTCCGTTAAAGACACGGCCATTATCGCCACCGACCATTTTTTGTCCTAATCGAACTGGATTGGGGTGAGAATAACGTACCTCATCCCTGTTGCCAACCACAATGAATTCTGCTCCTACCTGTTTCCGGATCCTTTCAGCAATCGGCTGAATAACAGCAGCTGGATCATTCTCGTAAAAAGCTTCTTCAATTTCTGGCATATTGGCAATGGATTCCGCCACAGCCAGCGCTTTAGAGCCAATTTCCTTCTTCATGTTCGTCTCGAGAATATTTTTGAAAGTGATTTCGAAAATACCGCCAATTAAGAGAATAAGGATCACAATTAAGAGCATTAATTTAGAATGCAGCCTCACATCAACACCTCTATCCTCATTATAGTAAAAAAACTCCTTATAGAAAGGAGTTTTTTTACTATTTAAACTATTTAACCTTCTATATTGATAATGACTTCTTTCCCTCGCCTTTTCATTAAGAACGGAATCACTAGCCATAGGAGAGTGATTAGGAGAAAAGCGAGAGAAATTGGCCGTGATACAAAGATACTAAAATCTCCATTGGAAATCGTCAATGCTCTGCGCAGGTTATTCTCAACCATCGGCCCTAGCACCAACCCGAGAACAAGCGGAGCAATGGGATAATCATTTTTACTCAGGAAATAGCCGAAAATTCCACATGCCAGTAACAGCAAAAGATCATTTGTTGATACCTGGACAGCATAAACACCAAAAATCGAGATGGCAATAATGATTGGGATCAGGAATTGTTTTGGTGTTTGGATAATCTTCGCAAACACTTTTACGAGCGGAAGATTCAAGACCAACAGCATGACATTGCCGATAAACATACTGGCAATCAGTCCCCATGCTACCTGCGGATGGTCCTCGAATAATAACGGACCGGGCTGGACGTTATACATCATCAGGGCTCCCATTAAAATAGCCGTCGTCCCTGAACCTGGAATCCCTAATGTCAATAACGGGATCAGCGCACCGCCGGACGCGGCATTATTCGCCGATTCCGGTGCTGCCACACCTGCAATGGTCCCTGTTCCGAATTTTGAAGGAGTTTTCGAGATCTTTTTTTCTAAAATATAAGAAAAGAAGGATGCGAGAGTCGCCCCTGCTCCCGGCAAGATCCCAACAAAGAAGCCTAATATGGAACCACGTGCAATCGGTGCAGCAGATTCTTTTAACTCAGCCTTTGAAGGCAGCAAGTTATTAATCCTCGCGATTTCTCCCTCTTCTTCATCTTTTTCCAAAATCGTCTTAAAAACCTCACCAAGCGCGAACAGTCCTACGGCGATCGTCAGGAACTCTATCCCCTGATAAAGCCACGGAACATTAAAGGTGAATCTGGCAATACCTGAAACACTATCAATACCAATTGTCCCAAGCAACAATCCAGTAACGGTCATGATCAATGCCTTTGTCACTGATTTTCCGGCCAGGCCGCTGACAGCTCCAAGTCCTAAAAGCATCAATGAAAAGTATTCTGCTGGACCAAATTTTATCGCCACCGATGATAGTGGCTTGGCCAATGCAATAAGGGCGAAAAGCGTAACGATCCCGGCGACAAAGGAACCAATTGCCGCAATCGATAAGGCACTGCCTGCTCTCCCCTTTTTGGCCATCTGGTAACCGTCCAGCGTTGTGACCACCGAAGAGGATTCTCCTGGTGTGTTCAATAGAATCGAGGTGGTTGAACCTCCATACATGGCTCCATAATAGACTCCCGCAAGTAAAATGATCGCACTGGTGGCAGCGGATTCCGGCGGCAGCCAGCCAGTAGCTGATGCGGTTACAGGAATAAGCAGCGCTACTCCACTCATCGGCCCAATCCCCGGAAGAACGCCAACTGCTGTCCCAATCAAGACTCCAATGAAGGCAAATATGAGATTATACCAAATAAAAGCTGTTCCAAAGCCTTGAAATAAATATTCAAGTGTACTCAAAATTCTACAACCTCCAGCGGAAAGGCTGCTCCAAAACTATGAAAGCCAAATTGGCCATCCTGGCAGCGTTCCTTTTAATACTTCTACATACATAAAATAAACAAATCCGGAAAAACAAGCAGATATGATAAGGGAAGTCATCACCTTAGTGCGTTCCATCGTTTGAAAACAAACAAATAAAAATAAAAACGTTGTGATGACGTACCCGATTGTTTCCAATGTCAAAATATAAACCAATGTAGCGAAAAAAATGATCAAGAAAGGTTTATACAGTAATTTTTCTTTCGAACTTTGCTGGGTTTTTGCTACCATGGTTTCATAAAACAAACGAATGCTTAACAGAACAAGAATGATACCAAGTAATAAAGGAAAAATATCAGGACCAACGGAGCTGCCATATGATGAACTCGCAAGCTGTCTGCTCCCAACAATAAAAAGAACACCTGTAGCCAAAAATAGTATCGAGGCAATCCGATCGAATTGAATACTCATTGCTTACTCCTTTCAAGAATGGGGGAAGGGAGGAAAACCCTCCCCCTTTTTGGTTACTTCTGCATGCCCAGGACTTCTAATAATTGCTGAACCTGGCCTTCCTGGTCTTCCAGGAACTTTTTGAAATCTTCGCCATTCTTATAATCAAGATCCCAGCCCTGCGTCTCTACTTCTTTCTTCCACTCTGGGGAGTTTGCGAGCTTTTCAAGTGATTTCTCCCAATAAGCTTTTGCATCATCAGACATTTTTTCAGGACCAAACACACCGCGCCAAATCGTAAATTCAGCTTCCACTCCCTGTTCTTTTGCTGTTGGAACATCTTTGAAATCACCTGCTAAACGTTCCGCAGAAGTGACCGCCAATACCCTTACCTTGCCAGCCTTCAAGAATTCCTTAACACTGGAAGCGTCCGTACCAATGACATCAGCGTTACCGCCAAGCAGAGCAGTAATCGCTTCTCCGCCGCCATCATAAGAAACATATTTCACTTTAGTCGGATCAACGCCATATTTATAAGCTGGCAGGATAGAAATCAGATGGTCCATCGAACCAGGCGCAGATCCGCCGGCAAATGTAAGTTTACTAGGATCCTTTTTTACCTCTTCCAAAACAGATTTCAGGTCTTTGAATTTCGAGTCCTCTTTTACAACAATGGCTCCATAATCTTTTGTCAGCTGGGCCAATGGCGTTGTATTTTTGACCCCATATGGGCTGTTCCCTTCTTTTTTCAGATTGTTGATGATAATCGGAGGTGAATTGACAAAAAGCATCTCATTATTTTCTGCCTGCGCCGTAGCATATTCAGCCATAAACACAGCACCGCCGCCACCCGGCTTATTCTCCACTGTCATAGGCTGTTTCACAATCTTTGTTTCACTCAGTACCTTTGTCAATGAACGGGCAGTTAAATCCCATCCGCCGCCAGCTCCAGATGGCGCCACCACCGTAATAGCTTTAGTAGGATAATCTGAACCTTCCTTTTTAGCAGAGGATGCTGGAGCATCACTGCTGCAAGCACCCAGGCTAACCGCCAGTGCACCAGCACAAAAAACCGCAGAGATTTTTTTCATAGAAAACATTTTAACTCCCCCTTGTAAGCGTTTTCTTAATTTTACAAAGTTTTTGAAAATAGGAAAGATTATTCATTTAAACAGCATTAAAAACTTAGTTAACATTTTGTTCATTTTGTTCACGGGGGTTAATTTGGTCATTTTATTAAAATACATTCCTTAAAGAAAACAAGATGCCTCCTCTAATACCGAGGGGCATCCTGTTTTCACATATATCAAACGCCGTTTCACCATTTGAATTACAAGCCAGATTGGCTAAACAAACCGTGGAGACTTCCGCTGGCCAAATCTTTTTTACTAATTATCATTAGCTGGCTCTATCCCTTGAAACAATACTAATCTTCCAAATAATCCCCATACTTTTCATTTAATTCACCAATCATTTTTTTATGTGCTCTTGAATGAACTTTTTCGTAATGCTTAGTTTCTCTATCCTCAAGTCTATGTCTTTCGTTATTATCCTTTTCAAAAGCAAACTTCCCCATAACCACTCCTTGAATGTTGAAAGAACCTACAGCAGGTCCTTTTTCCGAATCATTCGGTTCGAGAAATAGCATGTATTGTTTATTATCTTCCATCGGTAAATAACCACTTACACTTAATATCTGATCATGATTTTCATCAAAAGCACTGGTTTCTAATATAGACACTTCTTGATTTTTTTCTATTTTCCGTCCTGTATTATTTTTTAATGACTGATTCAACCTTAAAATCTGAAACTGTAAAATAATAATTCGGAAATCCTTCCTCATCTCTATCGATAATTGATTCTCCACTTATTTTTTTCCCAATTAAATTTAAGGAGTTTGTTTTTCCATATCATCCAAAAATTCATAAGAATCCTGCAGTTTTCCTTCAGATACTACTACATTAGTTAAATCTTTATTACTGTACACATATCCCTCCTACTACTAGAGCCCCTATTAATATTAGTTTTTTCATTAGTGCTCCTCCTAATATGCATAAATCGAATTTATACCATTATAGTCATCCGTTTGAGGGTAGATACAGTTATACCAACCATCTGTTTGCTAATGTCCTAAAGTCTTAACGGCAGTTCTAAGGTTTCAATAAAGAATCGAGAGTTCTTATTTTAATAAACATTTGCATTAAAAAAGCTAGAGTAAATAAAACCCTAGCTTCCGCTTGTTCGATCTATTTATAACCACATTTCTTCGGATAAAAGGACATCCCCATTCCTTCCAAAATGAATCACAGCCCACGGTGTCTTCTTTCACAAGACCACTAAGTATATTGATGAAGTTTATCAAGAACTGTTTTGACATAATGCTCTTTCCCATTCATAGCAAAAAGCATACACGCTTTATCCATTAGTTCCTTGCCTTCATGAATGGCTTTTTCCTCTAAAAGTATTAACCCCTTCTGATACAGCAATTCTCCTAGCAAGTAATTAGATTCATTGTCTAACGCCAATTTTATTCCCTTTTCCGCAATCAGTATAGCCTCCATGTTTTCATTCAGATTATAATACACTTTACTCAAGTTGTAATAGATTTTTATCAATATCGTAAAGCCAATCGGATATAACAAATTCTTTGAAATATTTAATGCTTCGAGGAAATATAATACGGCTTGCTCCCACTCTCCCTCTTCACCATACATGATGCCAATACTATTCATGATTTGAATATCCTGTTTCGTCTTCTGAAATGAGCACTTAAGATTCAATGCATTCATTAACAAGTTAATAGCTTTAGAAAAATCATCTTCTAAGTAATATGTATAAACTCCTTTATGCCAATATAAGAATTGAACCTCCTCAAGTTTTTTAAAAGACGGATGTTTTTCTAATCGTCTAATTAATTTTTTTACCTCAACATACTCTTTTTTCTTTGTGTACTCTCTAATTTTCATTTTAGAATGCTCTACAAATTCATATTGTTCTTTACAGATTTGGTTAATAAAATAGTTTGGATCCATCCCAAGCCTATTGGCGATTTTAACCAAAGTATCTATATAAGGGCTTATTTCGCCTTTTTCTATTTTGCTGATTTGTGATTGACTGCAAATTCCTTCTGCTAGTTCTTTTTGGGTTACATTTAGCTTTACTCTAATTGTATGGATTGTATCACCAAGGTTTTTGAAATTGAATTCATTCATAATCTTGACTCCTTCCCATCATCTCAGAGTTTCTTTACCATTTTCCTTCTTCAAGAATATTTGGAAATATATTACTTTAACAATAATCATATAACACCTTTCATCCAGAAGAAAGGTGTCTTTTCTATTATTAGAAAAATTTCTTCTAAAATAAAATATTCTTATATGAATAAAGAACTATAAAAATCATCGCATTTTTACAAATTATTGAATTTCATCAATTACATATTACTATGTTGCACCATCTAAGTTTCTTAACACTATGCTATATTTCAATTAGGAGGGATAAAAATGAAAAACTTATCAAAGATTATTGTAGGACTAACTCTTATAGGCCTTATTACTTTAAACGGAATTAATATTGATATCATCGTTTTAGATCCATTGTATGACTTGCCTTTTGAACATTAAAAAACCACATAAAATAAGGCTGAACCAAGATGGTTCAGCCTTATTTTTTATGAAGTTCTTCTTGCTTTAACAGCAATAATTAGTGCACTAGCCAACAGTGCAATATGCATGGAATATAAAACTACTGAGTATTTCGAATCAACAACAGACACAGCTGCCAATGTAGAACTCGAAAGGAGAACCAATACAACAATATTTAATCTGATTTTTTTTTTGTTCCTGTTCCTGATTAACAAAAATAATATAAGACTAATAGAAATTGCATAAATGATGATTAATAATGTTTCCATACGGTGATTTCTCCTTTCTTGTTTGATTTTACCAGTTAAGATAGAAACAAGTTGCAATAGCACCAGTACTCATTCCAAGAGCTACTGCGAGACATGGCAGGCAGAGGACTCCAGTGAGACAAGCAATAGCGCAAATATTACCTAATTGCCAGCCAACAATAGAAGGGAGACCCAAACATTTGACGAACCCGCTAAAACTAAAGCCCATAGTGGAAATAGCCCCATCCTGGCTGTCAAAGTACTCTGCTGCTGTATAAAACGTTTCATCAGTCACTTCGTTGAAAGTTTCCTCACCATTAATATATGCAATTGTTTGGAAAGTATCAATCTCAGATTTCTGGATTAATATCTCTGAATAAGATTCCACTTTTCCTGGCTTTAGGAAATGCAGAGCTACATTGCTTATTTCATGGTGGCTTTCGCTAGATACAGGAATCGTTACAGAATGAAAGTCATTTTCCTTATAAGTAAATACTTTAGCATTCTCAAAATCTAATTCAGTAGAATAGATTTTAACTTGTCCTTTTTGAATTTGTTTCTCTGCTCTTTTAACCCATTTACTCTTTTCCTTCTTATCCGTAACCTCAACAAGTTTTTCTAATTGATATTTCACAGAATCCTCCAGCTGCGCAAGAGGATCATCTGATGTTACCTCAGCATTTACTTGACTTTGAGGGGTTGACATAGAAACAAATAGTAAAACAACTAATGAAACTAGAAAACTTTTCTTAAGCCACACTATTTTCCAACTCCTTAATTATGATAATGTTAATCCCAATATTGACCTAGACAAGCCAGTGCTGTACCACCCGTTACACCAATCGCTGCTGTGACACAGACAACACATGCAGTCCCCAAAGTGATTACACACGTTGCTCCACAAATGTACGATAACCATCTTGCTGCCATTCCTGAAATACCAAGACAATCACCGACTTTATTCCAATCCACACCTAGAGCGCCTATTTGTCCAGTTGAATTTTCCCGAACTTCTTTTTCAGTCATGAATGGATCCTCTGTAAGCTCGTTAATCTGTTCTTTTCCGTTAACATTCAAAAGGATATGGAAAGTATCTTGTTCTGACCTCTTAAATTCCATTTCTGTATAGGTTTGCAGCTTTTTAGTTTTTTCATTAAAATAAATGGACACATTGCTGACCTCGTGATGGTTACTACTTACAATCGGTATTCCAACAGCAACATAAGGACTATTGTCGATTTTATAAACTTTAGCAGTTCCATAGGAAAGATGCTCTTCCTTGACACTTACTTTTTTTGTCCCGATGACCTGCATAGCACGTTTTGTCCAAAAGGATTTGTCTTTACCATTTGTAACTTCACTGATTTTCTCTAAGCTTTCTAGTAACTTAGAATTCGGATCTTGTTTTATCTGATCACCGCTTTCTCTTGGCACATCAGTCGTTGCTTTTACAGTTAAGCCTTCCACATTCATGCTGAATAACAGAATAGTTGTCAGTGTGAGTAAAAATACTTTTTTCATTACATTCATTTACTTACTTCCCCCTTTTCCATTTTCTTCATATGGTACATTTCTACCATACGTAAATTAATCAAATAATCCGAACCTTCCTATTGCTCTTGTGTCATTTCAATTTCTTTTTTCTACTTTATATACTTCATATTACGGAAAGGCTTACCCTTTTATAGTTTTATAGGAATATTTCCCACTTAAATCATTATCACCACTTCTTGTATAAACTCGAGTAAAACAACTCATTATTTCTAAAAGACACATTAATCTTGAACCTGTAAATAATAAAAAGGATCCCTTTTCAGCTAAGGAATCCTTCATATAATATTAAGAGGTAACGAATGAGATACATTGATAATCCTTATGTTCTCACAAAAGATAGTATTCTGAACGATGCATGGATTAATTCTAGGCAACCGATAAGGATTTAAAGCCTTTTATGATAATCCAGGTCGATATCAATGCTATCCAATGCCGGATCATCAAAAGGATGCATTTTTCTTTTATAGTACTTCACACTTTTCCCGTTGACGGCTTCTTCGTAAAGGGTGAGGAACCTAGTGACCGGGGTTTCTGGCATATCCAATTCCGGTTCGGTTGTATAGCTGAGGAGGTCCTCCTTTTTTGACTCCGCAAAATCATGGATCAGGTCGCTTTTAAAGCCATGTTTCTCGTAAGTCCTGATGATTTCCACCAGCTGCTTGATTCTTGTTTCCGCCGGAAGGCCAAGGTGATACTCCACTCCTTCTCCTCCATCTGGATACAGAACCTTGCTTGTTTCAATTAGCTCCCAGCCTTCTTCAATCAGCCGATTCACACGATTAATCTCTGTATGCACAAAAATCTTCAAATATTGCTTCATGCGAGGCACCTCCGTTATTTTTCAAAATACGCTTTCAATGTTTTTTCCATTGCGGCTTTATTTTCAGCGAACTGGCGGTGACGGTGGCCATTCCCTCCTGATGGGTGCGGAAAACCACTTAGGATGCTTTCAGGTGAAAGGCGGTTGTTGGCAGCCAGAAACGCTAGTACCTTTTCGACGTTCACTCCTAAAGGTATGATCAAAGGATTTTTCAGGCTTTCAATTTCCCTTGCGAATCCTTGTAGGATATAGTCCCTCAGCAATTCAGTCTTCAGGATGTTCGGGGTCGAGCCACTGTAATTCTTTCCTTTGTGAAAAACAGGATAGGTAATGACTGATGTAGTATGTACCAGGCTGCTTGCCTCTCCAAACAATTCGCTGGTTGACGACAGCCCAAGATGTTTATGTAAATTCAGTTCATCGAGCATCGTAATCAGATTTTTCCTCATCGGCCCTTCAAAGCTCGAATTTTTCTTCACTTCATGAAGAATTGTTTCGTTTTCCGTTTCCTGGCCTTTAAAATCCAACACGGTTGAATAGGATTTTTTCATCTGGTGCAAGCCAGGGGTGATCCCCGCAATCACCACCTGAGCATGCTCATTCACATGTTCAAAAGGTGCATAATAGATTTCCAGCTGCTTCTTTTCATCCTTATCCAGCAAAAAGGACTCACTGATGAGAGCCTCATCCTCTAAAGGAAGTGATAAGGATTGAATTTCCTCTTTAAAACTATTAAATTTCGAAAAAGCTGCAATTGCCAAGACGGTTTACCCCCAAGCTCTCAAGTTGTTTTCCATTATACATGATTGATAGAGCCATTTAAGGCGGATGAATAATTTAAAATTGGTAAGAAAGCACCTGCCAATTCTCAACAGACAAGTGCTTCTTTCCGCTAAGGTTTACTCATTCTCCTCCATATCATCCGGGAACACAATCTGATCAAATTCTTCGCCGGTCGCCTGGTCCTTGACCTTAATCGTCACTTTATAATCATCTTTGTCAGCACCATTGAACAGCTGATAGTAGGCTCCGGAAATACCAAGGCCGAATACCGCAAAGCCATCCATGCTATTTTCATAGGTTTTTTTATCTACTTCCAGGGTAAATTCAGAGAAGGTTTTATTGTGATTCACATCCTTGATTGAAGCAAAGTCCCCACTCGTCTTCATTTCCTCAAGTGATTCCTGGATGCCTGTTTCAAGCTCCTTCATCATTTCTTTATGCTTGGATTTGGACATCTTGTAGGTGACGGAACCATCGTCATTCTTGATGACTTCCTTGACGCCTTCCGCTTTCACTTCCTCAATGGCACTGTCAATGTCTTCACCTTCAAACATCGATGCAGGTAAGGTCACTTCCACGTTAAAAAGGCCTTTATCCACCTCGACTGAACCTTCATCTTCTGCTTTGGCTTTATCCCCTTTTCCAGTCTGTTCCGTTTTAGTCGCTTGCCCACTTACTTTTCCCTCTGATGAACATGCTGCAAGCAAGGCGCTAAGTGTTAAAAGTAACACAAGTACTAGTTTATTCATGTCAATCTCCTCCTGTTGTGATATCCTTACTTCAATTTGATTTCGAACTCGTACTCCTTGGTCTCAGCTTCAAAATCATCTTCGTCACCCTGGTGCCCGGTAAAACTCATCTTGATCCATTCAATTGCTTCGGCATTACCTCGTTCCAGGTACCAGATGATATTTCCTTCTTTAATTACACCTTTATCAATTTCTCCTCCAATAGAATCAGACACCCACATATCAGGCATGTCGATCTGTTCACCAGTACTTGTAACCAAAACAGCCTGGTCTGGATAAAAAGTGAACTTTCCATCTGTCGTATTTTCCATCCTGAACTTTACTCCAACCGCAGAGGCATTAGCATTTTCATCATCCATAGTGGGGGCTTTATCACTCACAACGACCTTTTGGACTTCCAATTTCAGTCCATTATAATCATCAGACCATTTGGCGTTATCATAATATGTCCAAATATCTTCCGCCTTTTCTTCTTCCTCATCTTCTTGATCCTCATCAGCTTTTGATGCCTTATCCCCTGTCTTCGCTTCCGCCTTGTTTGTATCATTCTTTTCCAGCTCATTCTTTGCCGAATCTGCTCCACAGGCAGCCAACATGACCATCAGAAAAATGGTTCCTAAAACCAAAAACATCTTTTTCATTCCAGTTCATCCTCCTTGTATTAAATGGGTTAATCAATTGATAAAGTCATTTTACAACGTTTTTCCAGCCCACCCTTACCAAAAACGGGAAGGGTCACAAATCTGCGACCGTAAGTGATGACTCTTCTTCTCTTTGGGCGCAAAACCTCGAAAGGTGTGACCGTATTTGACAACGATCCTTTTTTTCGGGCGCAGAACCACGAAAGCTGCGACCGTATTTGATAACGATCCTTCTTTTCGGGCACAGAACCCTGAAAGCTGCGACCTTAGTTGACAACGCCCCTTCTTTTTGGGCGCAGAAAATAGAAAAACACCTGCGAGATTGCAGGTGTTACTGATACACTTTATAAAACCTTTCAACCTCTTCTTTTATTCTTTCCACAAGTGTTGGCGGGGTCATGACCTTGGCATCGCTGCCCCAGGTCATCAGCCACCTGACGAGTCCATCGCTGATGATGGCTTGGGTGGAAATCCTGAATTTATCGTCTCCGACTGGGCGAATATTTACGCCGCGTCCGAACCGGTCAATCACGACATTGATTAAATCCGCGTTAAACTCGATCTCGACCAGCGCTTCTTCCCCGGAATACATATGAAACAATTTTTCAGTATACTTCGAGACATCAAACCCCGGATCCGGGACAAAGGTTTCCTCCAGGGCCGCAACCTCTCTCATCCGGTCAACACGGTAATGGCGGATTTCCTCAGTCGGCAGGAATTCACCAATCAAATAATAAAAGTTATTATGCCACACAAGCGCATATGGCTTTAGCTGATAAAAATTACCGTTATTGCTCAGCTTGAATTTCTTTTCCAGGTTATATCGTCCATATTTGAACTGAATATAACGGTTTTCAAGAATCGCCGTGTGTAGCATATGAATTGAATATTTAATTTTCGTATTTTCATTCTTGGAGTTCTCGGATAAAACAATCCGATTCCCCAGTTGCTTAGCCTGATGGATGCTTGTCAGCAGCTTGATTTTATCCACCAAATCCTCGGTTTCCTTGGTGGAAATAAATTTCGCGGATGAAACCGCATCGATCAGCAGGCGCAGCTCATGGATTTCAAACAACCGCTGCTGATGGCTGTAGTACTTCTCCACCCCGTCCTTCTCCTGGTTCACCGTCACATCAAATAAATCGGACTCCTCCAACTCCTTCAAATCATCACGAATTGCCTTTTTTCCGGCATGAATCATAAACTCTTCGTAAAATAAATCCAGAATCCCATCCAATTTAAATTGGTTTTCTTCATCTGTATATTTTCTTAACACTTCCTGTAGTTTAATCAGCCGTTGTTTGGAGGAAAGTTTAGTCGTAACAACCTCATCCTGTTTTGTGCTCAACGATAACTCACTCCTTTATGTTTGCTCCGTCGTATAATTGTCAATATTAGGATAACATGATTCAACTGAATTTTTTCAGCTTTTTTCCATTTACCTTCACACATTAAGACCTCCCCAACAGCAATAGAAAAAGCAATGGAATTTAGTCTCCATTGCTTTTATGATCATCCTATTAATTTTTATAGCCAAAGCTTCCCATTGTTAGTCACCGCGCAATGAGGATACAAAGACGTTTTTCACGTCCTCCTAATTTCCCTATTCACCACCACTCACCCGGATACTTCAATCCCCACTGCCCCCTGATTTCATCCATCAGCTTCATGATTTTCAAGGATTCATCAAGCGGCACGACTGGGCTTTCTAACAGTCCTTGATTCAGGCATCTTCCTACTTCTTCTATTTCAAATGCATATCCTGCTGATTGCCGGTCATCCTTGAATGTCTCTGCTTCCTCACCATTCTTATATAAGCAGGCAGATTTGGCACTATGGAAAGATGGAATTCGAATAGATCCTTCTGTTCCATAGATGTGAGCTTCATTCGTTAAATCAATCCGGAATGCCCCATTGAGGGTAGCGGTTTTTCCAGAAGGATAGGACATGAGAATGGAAAACTGTTCATCGACACCCGTTTCACCAATATGTGCCGTACTCAAGATTTTCTCTGGGTTGGTTCCGAAGATCATGGTTGCAAAGGTTACTGGATAAATCCCTACATCAAGCAAGGCCCCTCCACCAAGGGCCGGATTCAGCAATCGGCGCTCGGGTTCCCACGGTGCACGGAAGCCAAAATCCGCTTTCACCATCAGGACTTCACCAATCTCCCCGCTGTCGATCCATTCTCTCACTTTTAAAATCGGCGGCAGGAACTTTGTCCACATTGCCTCCATCAAGAAAAGCTTTTGCTCTCTGGCAAACTGAATGACTTCTTCCAGCTCTCCGCTATTGATGGTAAAAGGCTTCTCGCAAAGCACAGCCTTGCCAGCACGAAGACAGGCCATTGCATTTTCTTTGTGAAAAGGATGCGGCGTCGCAATGTAAATGGCATCGACATCCGGATCCTGCACCAGTTCTTCGTAGCTTCCATAAGCCCTGGCAATGCCATGCTCCTCCGCAAACTTTTCCGCACTCTCTTTTGTACGAGAACCAACTGCAAGCTTCTCGGTATTTTTAGCAAACTCTAAATCCCTCGCGAATGCACTGGCGATTCCACCTGTTCCTAAAATCCCCCACTTGATCACTTTTCCGCCCATAGTTTCATCCAACTCCTTAAGTATCTAGTAGCCCAATTGGGATCAAACCTTGTTCGTCCATTATACTATTAAGTTTTTTCACAAGGACACCGGGAAGGTTTTTGCTGTCCGCTTGCTCTTTTAGAGTAAAGCTGGGAACTTCCCTATAACTCATCAAGTCTAAGGAAGGCTCTCATTGGAAAGAATTCTACTAAAAGCTAGAAGAGGTTTTTTCAGAAATGTATTTATTAGTGGTTATTGTTGTTTATATCATATTTGCAATAAAATTCGTTAAGTGGAAAAAGTGGAAAGAGTACTACCCAACAATTCAGTTCTATATTATCTGTAACCTTCTGTATAACTTCCTCTTCTATCAACATACTTTATGGAAGTATAAAGCTGTTACAGTAGACTGGTTAAACCACACTCTGATCGAGATTGCCTTCACATTTTTCATTATCCCTGTCGTCTTGATGCTTTATCTTGAATATTTTCCAAAAGAAAAAGGCAGAGGATTTTTGTATTTGATGGTCTGGGTGGCCTATTTCTCTGTGATTGAATATCTGTTTAAAACAAAGGGACTCTTTGTTTATGAAAATGGCTGGAGTACCTGGTGGTCTTTATTGTTTAACATCATAACGTTTACTGTCATTCGGATCCACTACAAAAACGCTCTGGCAGCATTCCTAGTGTCGGCACCCATTATTGCGATTCTCCTTTTGTTTTTTCATCCAGCGTTACATGATTTGAAATAGGAGGTGATTCGATGGATTCACTGTCCACCCCCTTATTCCTGTTTCTACTGTTTTCCATATACATAGGCATGGCTCTTTACCTGGAGAAACTGAGGAGGAGAAAAAAATAAAAGGTTCCGCTGTCTCAGCAGGAAACCTAAATAGTTATTCTTGTATAGACCTGAAATCGTCGCAGGTCTCATTTTCACCCATGGTTATTCCTCTAATTGCAGCTGATACCCCTGGCTCTTTAGAGTCTTATAAAGCTGCTCGATATGTGCATGGTCTTTTGTTTCTACTGAGATTTCCACCAGCGCATAACCCGGATAGATATGCTTGCCGATCCGGTGCAGATTGACAAATTGCACGTTCGCGTCCATCTCGGTTACGGAACTTAACACTCTTTGTAATTCTCCAGGCTTATCTTTTAAGGTCATCGTAAAATGTGCAAATCTTCCTGATTCAACCAACCCGCGTTCAATAATTCGGGAGATGAAATTGACATCTACATTTCCCCCGCTTAAAATTGCAGCAATCTTCTTGCCGCTAAGATTCGCCTTGTCATATAGCAATGCTGCAAGCGGGCTTGCCCCCGATCCTTCAACCAGCAGTTTGTTCCTCTCCAGGACGAGAAGCATGGTCCTGGCGATTTCCATTTCATCCACACAAAAAATGCCATCTACATACTCTCTAATGATCTCAAAAGTCTTCTGCCCGGGTTTCTGGACAGCAATTCCATCTGCCATTGTGGGAGCAGCTTCAACAGCAACTGGCCGGTTTTCTTTTAATGACTGTTTCATGCTCGGACAAGCAAGTGTCTGGACTCCATATACCTTAATTTCAGGATTCTTCTCCTTTACCGCCATCGCAACACCTGCTATAAGGCCGCCACCGCCAACAGGGCAGATGATCGCCTCAACGTCTGGAAGTTGATCAAGAATCTCTAATCCCACTGTTCCCTGCCCGGCAATGACTGCCTCATCATCAAAGGCATGGATAAAAGTAGCGCCTAGCTTGTCTTTCAGCTCCAGTGCATAGGCCAGAGCTTCATCAAAAACGGCACCTTCCAGGATGACTTCGGCACCATATTGCCGCGTTGCCAGTACTTTGCTAAGTGGAGCCCCTTTCGGCATGACAATGGTACATGGAATGCCAAGCATCTGGCTCGAATACGCAACACCCTGAGCATGGTTTCCCGCAGAAGCCGCCACCACTCCCTTTTGAAGCTCTTCAGGTGACAAAGAAATCAGTTTGTTATATGAGCCTCTCACCTTGAAGGAACCTGTCTTTTGCAGATTTTCAAGCTTCAAGAAAATTTCATTATTCGAGAGGGTGCTAAATGTTTTAGAATAATCAAGAGGGGTCGAATGCACAATCCCCTTCATTTTTTCACGCGCTAAAATCACATCATCCAAATTCATTGTGAAGCCCCCTGATCTCCATTCATTTTTTTATAGGTTGCTCAGGGAAAGGAAAAGTATGTAAAATGCTATTTGTGGGATGACTCGGTAAGAGATAGAGCCGCCCTTTGATAAAAGACAATAAAACATGAAATTGGTGGAACTTATATGGAAAACTATGTTAAAGCTTTATACCAGGCTGCTTTAAAACACCAGAATGAAGAAGAAGCAATCAGGCTATCCAATTACATGCGGAATCAGTTCAGCTTTATTGGTTTGAGAGCGCCGCAGCTGAAAGAAGTATTCAAGCAGCACGTGAAGAATCATGGCTTGCCAGCTAAAGAAGAATTACACGAGGTCATCACTTCTCTCTGGGAGCTGGAAGAAAGAGAGATGCAGATGGCCGGTCTTCTCTTGTTGGATTTGATGAAGAAACAGTTCACAGAAGAGGATCTTTCCCTGTTAAAATACATCATCACGACCAAGCCCTGGTGGGACACGATCGACCATATTGCGAAAAAACATTTCGGTTATTATCTTGAAAAGTTCCCGCTTACCAGGCAGCCGATCGTCGACAGGTGGATTGCCTCCGAGAACATCTGGCTGATCCGTTCTTGCATCTTATTCCAACTGGGATATAAAGAAAAAACGGACGTGGCTATGCTAGAGGATATCATCTCAAGAACATGCCACACCAAGGAATTCTTTATCAACAAAGCGATTGGCTGGGCATTAAGGGAGTACGCTAAACAAGACCCGGAGAAAGTGATCGAAATAACCAATACATATCCTCTGTCAAACTTGAGCCGGAGAGAAGCATTGAAGCATTTGAAGGTAGATTAATTAGAGAGCTGGGGGATTCATGAAAAAAGCAATTCTTTTGTTTATATTTTGGTTCCTCATCATTTTTTCCATCATTGCTCAGCTGTCTGATCGGTTCATTTACTGGCTGAGTCCAAACGCACTTTCTCTCATAGATGAAAGAATGACCTATACGTTTGTGCCTGTGCTGATCAATTTCTTCATTGTATTTTTACTGTGGAAAATAAGAGTTTCAAAATCTCTTTTCAATATGGTGTTAATCACCAACACTATTTTTTTCTTGTTTTATTTTTATTATCAATATGGCGATACGGGCCTTGGAATAACAAGATAGATTTCAGGCCCATTAACGCCAAAAGGGAGCACAGGGTACGTCCCCCATGCTCCCTCTTCAAATTATCCTCTTTTTTTCAAAGAAATAACCAGTGCCAGCAATCCTGCAATCAAAGCAGCGATCGAAAGGTAAAGCGGCAAATTGTTTGTTGCCGATTTTGCTTCCGTGTCATTTGCTAGGTCTCCAGCAGCATTGTGGTCTTTGGATGGCTCAGCTGCTGCAGCTCCATGTCCGTGATCCGAAGATCCATCAGCGGGATTTACTGTTGTCACTGAAGCTGGCTTGTCTGCGTCAGGTGCCCCGATCCATTCCACTGTACTGCCATCGCTGTAGGTTTGATAGGCTTTCCAAACGATTTCAGTCGCTTCATCGCCAACTTTTCCCTGGATGTTGAATTGAACGAATTCAGTTGCTGACAGGCCTTTTTCTTCCGCTGCCCACACAACACTTGTTATTTTTCCAGTGTCATCTTTTTGCACTTCATATGTCCAGCCTGGTTTGTCTTCAAAGCGGGTGATGTTCACCTCTTCAGGGAATTTCACTTCCACTTTCGTCGTTTGGGCATCCTCTTTTTCAGAAGGAACCCGGACAGTGAAGACTTCATAATTCCCTTGTGAAGTCTCCTGAGGCTGAACGGATACATGCGCGCTTGCCGCACCGGCAAAAAGTATGATTGCACCAATCATTGCGATCGTTAAGGTTAAAATTTTTTTCATGATGGAATCTCCTATATCTTCATTTTAATAAACAATAAAATCCTTATGGAACACCTTTTCATTATCCTCGGAATCTATTATTCGAAGCTCCGCTGTCCAGTTCCCTTCAATTGGCAGATACGAGCCATTGATCTTGAATTGGACTTTCCTGGATTGTTCGATTTCGGAAAAAGGAACTTGAATCGGTTGGATTTCAAGGTTGTCTTGATAGATTAAAAATAGTTCAATCCTTTTAATCTCCAGGTTTTCTTTCTGCGCATTTGCGGTCACTTTAAAATGATTGTAGCCAGGTGCCTTCGGTGAGATCGATGTCGTGAAATCAATATATTGATCTTCATTTTTCCAATCCAAAGGTTCATTTTCCGGAAGTGGATTCAAGTGGGTTAAGACACCAACAATCCCTAAAATGATGACCATCACACTGAAATCGATTTTCACCAGGATGCTGAGTGAACCTTCTTTTTTCTTTTTCATACTATGGCGTAAAAGTGCGCCAATCATGAACACAAGTGTGACCAGGCCAACTTTGACTAGAAGCAGTTTTCCCCATAGTGCATGGAGCAGATAATTGAGCTCCGGCAAGAAGATTAACGTGTAAGACACTCCCGTTAAAATCAGGATCAGCATGCTGATCAGAGCAACCTGCGAAAAGAATGGAAGGAATTGGCCAACGTGTTCCCTCTGCTTTTTCCAGTAGGCCAGAATATACAGGATGCCTCCTGCCCATATCGCGGCTGCGAGTAAATGGACGACATCCAGCTGCAATGACATCGAGCGGATTTCCGTTTCAAAGGCGGCAGCATGTCCGTTAAAACTCTTTGCTGACATCACCGCCAATACCCAAATCAAGTCGAGCCATTTGAAACGAAGCAGTAGCGGTAAACCTAATAGAGACAAAAGCACAGAAGCGACCAGGGACAACCCGACTGTTGTCCCTGTCAGAACCGACCCGATTTCAGTCAGTGTCCAGTGATCAACCAAATCGGATAATTGGACGAATACCAATCCCACAGTGGTGATCAACAGGGCAATTTGCAATCGAAACGCCCGCTGTCTAAAGGATGGCTTCATTTCTTTTTCCAAAGTATGTATGGCTCCCCATATGATCCAGCCAGTCGTCAGGATCATTGACATATAAAACAGGATCCTCACCGACGACTTCAATACATTAACTGCAGCCGAGCTCTCTTGCTTTTCCAGGACCTGCTGGTTAATATCCCTTTTGAAGACCGTTTCTTCCCCTATGGAGACGACATAAGAACTCTTTATGGGATGGCCATCCGCTGAAATGACACTATAGGAAATGACATAATTCCCGTCTGGCAGGTCAGGCAACGGCTGCGTGATGAATTTTTGATCCTTGCTCATCTCCGGCTTGCCGTTGACAACCATTTCCCCTTTTTCATTAAAGACCTTAATCGAATAGAGTTCGTTTTCAAGCCTTTCATCGAAGGTCAGAACAATCTTTTCCGGGGAATCTGTTAATTCACTATCAGGGGCAGGCTCAGCCATCTTTAGCGTCGCATGGGCAAAGACTTGTTGCGGAACCATAAAAATGAATATAAGAGAACATAATATAAAAAGATTACTAATAGCACTTCGCTTGCTCACAATAAATACCACCTGCCTTTTTCAAAACTCACATACCCATTAGTGTATCACTTGATTCAATACACTATCAATAAAAGGTTTATGATAAAAAACATAGGCACAGTGCTTTTCGCTACAAAGGGATTGTTCTGCTGTCTAATGAAATACATATTTTAACCCATTATGAATAAATCCCTTCATATGAAAAAAGAAGCATCGGTTACGTCCCATGCTCTGGTGAAGATATTAAAGTAAAAAAAAGCACCCGTTCCTCCATGAACTGGCACTCTGCTTCTACAGAAAAGACGGTTCTCGATTTCATGTTTGGCTATTTTCACCATTTCATGAACCAGAAGAACCGTCCTCGTTTTTATTTGCTTTCCTTCAACCGTTTATACTGTTCAACTATAATGTTGAAAAGTGGTGATTCCGGGGAAATCTGGGTAAAAGTTGCGATTGCTTTTTCAAACCCATTTTCCTCAATTGTGTTCTGGATTTTAACTGCTTCTTCGTCACCCTGGAAATCGTATAAGAAAGCTGCGGCTACTCCTTTTAGCAGGTTGACAGGTTCTTTGGCGACTACCTCGGAATACTGTCTTGCCGGACTTACAAGGCGGTCATTCGGACCGAGTTTCCTGATTGGGGAACGGCCGACCCTTGTCACTTCATCGACGATGTGCGAATTAGAGAAGCGCTGAAGAATCTTCTGAATGTATTTAGCGTGATCTTCAGCATTGAATCCGTATTTTTTGACTAGAAACTCGCCGCTTTCGTTCAGCGCACCTTCAACCAGCTCACGGATATGAGGGTTTTCCATTGCCTGATTAATGGTTTCTTCCCCGAAGTAATAACCAAAATAGGCTGCCAGTGCATGACCCGTATTTACTGTGAACAATTTACGTTCAATATAAGGGACCAGGTCCTGAACATAGGTGATTCCCTTAATTTCCGGCTTTCCGCCGACAAGCTTTGTTTCTTCTACTACCCATTCATAGAATGGTTCTACCTTCACCATCAATTTATCTTCATTCGTCTGGTTCGGGACAATCCGGTCGACAGCTGAATCCGGGAATCCGAACTGGCCGTCAAACTGAGCGATTTCCTCTTCCGATAATTTCTCAAATACCTTCTCTTTTAAAAGGGAACTTCCGCCAATCATATTCTCACATGCAATGATGTTCAGCGGTCTGTCAGACTGCGCAGCCCTTTTGCGCAGGCCCTCAGCTACCAATCCCGCAATCAAAGGAAGAATATTCGGCCCAATCGCAGTTGTGACCAAATCAGCCTCTGCAATTGCCTGAATCACTTGATCCGGATTCTCTGCGCTGTTGATGGCTCTGACATTCTTAATGACATCTTCTTGTTGGCCAGGCTCTGCGAGAACCACTTTATACTCATTCTTTTCATTAAGCAAATTAACAATTTCAGCGTTAACGTCTACAAAAACCGTTTCATAGCCTGAGTGATATAATAAATTCCCGATAAAGCCCCGCCCGATATTCCCAGCTCCAAAGTGTACTGCCAGCATATTAGTTTACTCCTTCAAAAATCTCTATAATTTCTTCTGGTGATTTTGCTGAAATAAGCTTTTCGATATTTTCCTCTTCAGAGCAAACGATCGCAATATTAGATAAGATGCTCAGGTGCTCATCGTTTTTGCCAGCAATACCGATCAGAAGCTTGACAATATTTCCTCCTCCGAAATCGACGCCTTCTGGCACCTGTACAAACGAAATGCCAGATTCTTTAACAAACTGCTTGGAATCCTCCGTGCCGTGCGGGATCGCTACGAAATTCCCCATATAAGTTGATGTAAGCTCTTCCCTTTCCATCATTTTTTCAATGTAACTGGGTTCGACATATCCTCTTTCGACCAGGACACTGCCTGTCAGCTTGATTGCTTCTTCCTTTGTGTTAAGAGACTTATTTAATAGAATGTTTTCTTTCGTTAAAATTGATGACATGTTCATACACTCCTTAGATGTTCTATTTTTTCGGTGAAAAATTGCTCGAATCTGGTTGAAAGATAGGATGAAATTTGATTTTCATCATTAGATTCGAAAATAGCTGTACTTTCTTCACTTTCAATCAGCAACGAACTTAAATGGCTAAGCACTTCAAGCGTTTTTTCATCAGGTTCCTCAGGAGAAAGCATCAAGAGCAGGAATCTGACTCCCATTGGGGAACCATCCATGCCAGCAGTGATGATGGGATGCTCCAGGGAATAAATCGTGAAGCTCGAGTGAATGACGCCCGGGGAACGGGCATGAAAAAGTGCCATGGCAGTACCCGGAATACCTAATCCCCCTAATTGTTCCCTTGCTTTCAGCGCATCTACCACAAGATCGATATGTTCTACTGCCTTTTTCCGGTATAGCTGTTGAACAGCCTGATTTAGGATTTCATCAGTAGTTTTCCGTTCCCTTATTTTAACCAATTCAAAACCCAAAAGAAGTTTTGAGATCGTTTCACTATATTTTTGAACAGTCTGTAGTTCTTCAATGAAATTTATTGCGTTTTTTGTCTTTCCAGTTTTTTGGCTCGAAAAAGGAAGACTTCGATCGGAACGGTTGATGAGTTTATATTTATTGATGAAAGAACGAATCTTTTCAATTTCGTCCTTGTTCAGCATTGGACTGACAATGATGTAGTCATTGTAATCAGGAATTGGAATCGTCGAAATGACGAGCTGGTAATCAGATTGCTTCAACTTTTTGAATTCCATGACTGATACATTTTGGACATTCTTCAGCTCCGGAAATTCCTTTTGCAGTCTGGTGACAAGCATTTTAGATGTGCCGATGCCGCTCGAGCAGATGACCAGTGTTTTAAAGTCAGCAAGTTCCCTGCGCCCCAGTACTGCTGCACCAAAATGCATGACAAGGTAACCAACTTCCTCATCAGGAACATGATGTTCCGGGAAAACTTCCTCTACCGCCTGTTTAACGATCGAGAACAGTTTAGGATAATCCTTTTTAACCTTCTCTGTTAAAGGGTTACTGATGCCCATCCCCTGTTTGATACGGTACATCGCTGGCTTCAAATGCATGACCAGCCCTTCAAATAATGAACGGTTCGCCGATAGTTCTGTTTCTACTTTTTTTTCAACATAATCAATCAGGTGCTTCGCCTTTAGCGCAACCTGCATGTTTGATTCTTCCATCAGATACTCATTATCATGTCTTAGCTTCGCGCCCTTAAGGTGCATGGTGATGTATGCCACTTCTGCTTCAGGAATTCCGATATTGAAAACCTGCTCCAATTGGGCAACGATTTTTTCGGCGAATTTATATTCCTTTGAGGATTGCTGATCCTCCATATAAGATGGATTAATGGCAATTCCTTCACCTTTTTGGATTCTTTCGATTGCCAGAGCAAGATGGACAACCAGTCCAATATAGGCACTGTCCGCCATTGCAAAAGGCAGCTCCTGTATGATGGAATCCACTACTTTTTCAACAATCAGCAGCTTCTGCTTTTCGACCAGGCCCAACAGCCTATCAGAAATTGTGTTCAATTGCTGGGTTGATCGCTTTTGGATGGTCTCCCTTGCAAGGGAAAGGATTTCTGATTCATCCAGATGAGCCGAAATCAGGTATCTCATAGCCCGCCTTTTTGCAGCTTCGTCTCCCTCAAGTTCGACTCCATACCCTCTTTTTCTAATCAGGCTCAAACCGAAGGATTCCAGCTTGTCCTCTAATTTTGATAAATCTGTGCTGACAGTGGCAATCGTGACGTTAAGGTCATTGGCCAGTCCGAGCAGCTTCACCGGACCCTTTGTTTCCAACAGTTCACACAGGATGATTGTCTGCCGTTCGTCTGGAGTATATTCTGTGTGAAAAAGATTAAACAGGAAAAGCTCCAATTGATGTATTTTCTCTGGGTCACCAGATATTTGGACGCCGACCCCAGCTTTTTTCAGCAAGGTAAGCTCATATTCCGCCAGGATATCTTCTATATTTTTCAAATCCCGATGAACGGTCCTTCCGCTTACACCAATCCTGTCTGCGAGATCTTTCACTGTCATTTCTTCTTTTTCAGTCAGCAAGATTTCTAAAACCTGTCTCTCTCTTGCTGAAATATACATAAAGGTCACTCCCGTCTGATGAAATCCAACTCCTCTTAGGTTGTTGACAAAATTGATATTTCATACTGACAATTCTATTTTAAAATGCAAAATCCCCTTATACAACAAATGATAAACGAAAATTAGTCAATTGAGTTGTTGACAAGATTTAATAAGTTAAAAGCCCAACCACAACTGGCTGGGCTCTTTACTTATTTTTTCAGTGAATTGATCAATTCATCATATTTAGGACTGTTCAGGAAGTTTTCAACAGAAATATGAGTAGCATTTGGCAGTTTTGCCTTCGCACGGTCTGTCAAATCTTTATGTGTAATAACAATGTCTGCGTCCTCTGGAAGATTATTAATCGCAGTATTGATGACTGTTTGATCAAGTCCTGCTTTTTGGACTTTATTTCTTAGGATTCCAGCGCCCATCGCACTTGAACCCATCCCTGCATCACAGGCAAACACGATTTTGTTGACATCAACAGCTTTCACTTCAGCAGGCTCACTTGTTAATGCAGATGAAACAGAGCTCTTCTTGCCTTTCATTTCTTCCATTTTAGCTGCAGCTGCAGTCAAATCTTCCTCTGTCGCCTTGCTTGTTTTCAAGATCAGCGATGCAACTGCGAATGAAACGGCTGCGGCTACGATTACACCAGCAAGAGTTGCGAAATAACCGCCTTTTGGTGTCATCGCAAGTAATGCGAAGATACTTCCTGGTGATGGAGCTGCCACTAGACCTGCATCAAGAAGATTGAATGTGAACACTCCGCTCACACCACCCGCGATTGCAGCAAGGATCAGCATTGGCTTCATCAGGATATACGGGAAGTAAATCTCATGGATACCACCAAGGAAGTGGATAATGACTGCACCAGGTGCTGTTTGTTTTGCTGTTCCCTTTCCAAATAACCAGAATGCAAGCAGGATACCCAAACCAGGTCCTGGGTTTGTTTCAAGCAAGAACAGAATTGATTTCCCAGCATCTGCTGCCTGGTCAATTGCCAATGGGCTTAAGATACCGTGATTGATTGCATTGTTTAAGAATAAAACTTTTGCTGGTTCGATAAAGATGTTAGCCAATGGCAGCATTTTTGCATTGATAATCGCTTCCACGCCGCTTGCAAGTACATTGCTTATTCCTTGTACAACTGGACCGATTCCCTTATATGCCAATAAAGTTAAAAGGCCGCCAAGAATACCAGCTGAGAAGTTATTGACAAGCATTTCAAAACCAGATTTTACTTTTCCATGGATGGCCTGGTCAAACTTCTTGATCACCCATCCGCCAATAGGTCCCATGATCATTGCGCCAAGGAACATGGGAATATCCGTACCGACGATGACACCCATTGTTGCTGTCGCACCGACTACACCGCCTCGGACATCATAAATCATCTTACCGCCAGTATAACCAATCAACAGTGGCAGCAGGAATGTGATCATTGGGCCAACCAGCTTTGCCAGATCCTCATTCGGAAGCCAGCCAGTCGGGATGAATAATGCCGTAATCAAGCCCCATGCGATAAAGGCTCCGATATTCGGCATCACCATGCCGCTTAAATAACTACCAAATTTTTGTATCCTTACTTTGACATCTTGTTTATTATCAACAGATTCATTCATCTAGATTCCCCCTCCAATTAGAAGAATTAACTTTATAGTTTTATATTAAAGCGTTTACAAATCTGTTTCAATTTAATGAAAAGTGCATTTTGGCAAAAGGATTGTTGACAAAATTAAAAAGGGACCAAAAAGCCTAATTCAAAGAATGGCTTTTCGGTCCTTTATGATCATTATTCAACCGTCACCGATTTGGCTAGATTGCGCGGTTTATCAACATCGCATCCCCTGTGAAGAGCTGCGTAGTAAGCAATCAATTGCAGTGGAATGACTGAAATAAGCGGAGTAAGCACCTCATGTACTTTCGGGATGACAAAGCTGTCTTCATCCATATTCAGCCCCTTCATGGAGATGATACAAGGGTTTGCTCCTCGCGCTGCCACTTCTTTGACATTCCCGCGGATACTTAAATTCACACTCTCCTGGGTTGCCAGGGCAATGATTGGAGTGCCTTCTTCAATCAAGGCAATGGTTCCATGCTTTAATTCTCCACCGGCAAAGCCTTCAGCCTGAATATAGGAAATTTCCTTCAGCTTCAGGGCTCCTTCCATACCGACAAAATAGTCGACGCCCCGGCCAATGAAGAAGCAATTAGGTGTTACTGACAAGAACTCAGTCGCGATTTGTTCGAAAATTTCCTTGGAATCGCAAAGGACTTCCATAGCATTCGCGATGATCCCAAGTTCTCTTAAAAGCTCAAACTTAACTGGAATTTGACGGCTCTGCGCGGAAACATCCGCTAAGATGGCCAGAACAGCAAGCTGTGCTGTATACGCTTTGGAAGAAGCGACAGCAATTTCAGGGCCTGCATGCAGGAGCAAGGTAAAATCCGCTTCGCGTGATAAAGTTGATCCCGCAACGTTCGTTATCGTTAATGCAGGGTAACCTAATTCTTTCACTTTTACAAGCACAGCGCGGCTGTCAGCTGTTTCCCCGCTTTGGGAAATAAAGATGAACAACGGCTTTGCAGACAGCAAAGGCATATTATAGACAAATTCGCTGGCAATATGGACTTCAACCGGCTTTTTAGCAATCGTCTCAATGAATTGCTTTCCTACCAGTCCGGCATGATACGATGTACCCGCAGCAATAATATAAATACGATCCGAATCATTCACTGCATTTACAATGTTGGGTTCAATCGTTAACTTTCCCTCTTCATTTTGATAAGTCTGGATAATCTTCCTCATCACCAAAGGCTGTTCATCAATTTCCTTTAACATGTAATGCGGATACGTACCTTTCTCGATATCCGTCGCATCAATTTCCGCGAGATAAGGTTCTCGTTCAATGCTTTCTCCATTTCGATCCTGAATCAGCACTTGATCAGCTTTTACAATGACCACTTCTTTATCCATAATTTCCACATATCTGTTCGTAACCTGGATCATCGCCATAGCATCGCTGGCAACCACATTGAAGTCATCGCCTAATCCAACGAGTAACGGGCTTTTATTCTTTGCGACATAAATCGTTTCATCGTCCTCATTATCGATCAGTGCAAGCGCATAGGATCCTTGAAGCAGATCAAGCGTTTTCTGGAAGGCTGTTAAAACCTCCTGTCCTTCCGAAACAAAACGTTCCATCAACTGCACAATCACTTCGGTGTCCGTTTCACTGGCAAAAGGAACATCACTCAAATACTCACGCTTCAACAAATCGTAATTCTCAATGACTCCGTTATGAACAAGTGTAAAACGCCCTTCAGCGCTTTGATGGGGATGCGAATTCACTTTACTCGGCACACCATGTGTCGCCCAGCGAGTATGGCCAATCCCCATGGAAGCGTCAATATTCTCATCTACGATCGCTCTTAAATCAGCAATCCGGCCCTTTTCCTTAAAAACATGAACACCCTCGCCATTCATGACAGCAATTCCGGCGGAGTCATATCCCCTGTATTCAAGCTTCTCGAGACCCTTCAATAAAATTTCCTTCGTATCTTTATTCCCAATATATCCTACAATTCCGCACATGTTAGTATCCTCCAATGAAGGGGCAGAACGCTTTAAGGGCTTTTCTGCCCCAATAATTTTTCGCATATCCTTCTCTTTGTCCAAAGGATTGCCCCTCTGTTTTAAAGAAGAAATTTCGGTTGTGCGAACCAACCGAGAGGTATCCGCCGAAAGTTCGATAAACCTCTTCCTCGTCAACTAACCACTTCCAGGTTAGTCCAGGCGCTTTCACTTACTAAAAACCTTCACAACCCACCTTTCTAAATCTGAAGTTAAAAGAACAACTTAATACTACCTGATGGCCAGAAATCCTACAATGCAGTTCATTAATTCGTCAATTTTCATTTTCCTGGCACAGCCACTTTAGAGTAGTGTGACAAGTTATGTCATCATACTCCCGCTCCCTAAGGTAGCAGGACTTAACCTACAGCTTCAACCATAAGCCAAGTCTGCCTGAGAGTAAAATGAAGCTGGCAGACGTGAAAAGAAGATAATTTTCTTTTAGACAGAGGGACGGTTCTGTAGTCTCACACCCTTAAGTGTAATGTATTCCCCGACCCTCATTAAAGAAACATGATGTACCAAAATACCTGTGTAATTGACTCCGTTTCGAGTCGTCTACACAGGTTCTTTTTTGGATGTTTCCGCGATTATGGTTTGATTCTTGCCGTTCCTTTTCGCTTGATACAAGCTGTCATCTGCTGCTTTGAAGAAGTTTTCCTTACCGAGGCCCACTTCGTATGAGCACATCCCGACACTAATCGTGACATTCACGCTGGCCCCAGTTTATGATTGAAACGCAACAGAGAAAGTGAAATGGCTCTTAATAGACAATTTATCCCCTTCGCATACGGAATTACTAATCAATTAAACCTGTAAAAAATGCTAAATGACCATTCCATGAGTTTGGGAAAAAGTTACCTGAACGATGTATTCATCGACTTAAAGGTGTGAAAATAGGCGCAAAAAGACGGACTTAAGAGATTACTAGATAAAAATAGAAAGCGGCTCGCCTTTTTAATCAGTTCTTATTGATAAAGCTTTCCTCCGGCTTTTTTAAATTCCTCTGCTTTTTCAACAAGTCCCCTCTTGATTGCGTCCTCCGGCTCTAGCTTATGCTCTTTTGCATAGTTCCGGATATCATGGGAGATTCTCATGCTGCAGAATTTAGGTCCGCACATAGAACAGAAGTGAGCAGTTTTTGCACCTTCAGCCGGCAATGTTTCGTCGTGGTATTCCAATGCGCGTTCAGGATCCAATGAAAGATTGAACTGATCTCTCCAACGGAATTCAAAACGGGCTTTCGACAGGGCATCGTCCCTTTTTTGCGCTCCAGGATGGCCCTTTGCCAGATCAGCGGCATGGGCGGCAATTTTGTAGGTGATCACACCCTCACGCACATCGTCTTTGTTCGGCAGTCCCAAATGTTCCTTTGGCGTTACGTAACAGAGCATAGCTGTACCGTACCAGCCGATCATCGCAGCTCCGATCGCAGATGTAATGTGGTCATATCCCGGCGCGATGTCAGTGGTTAGCGGTCCTAGTGTATAAAATGGAGCTTCCTGGCAAATCTCCAGCTGCTTATCCATGTTCTCCTTGATTAAATGCATCGGAACATGCCCGGGTCCCTCAACCATTACCTGTACATCATGCTTCCACGCAAGCTTCGTCAACTCCCCAAGTGTTTTGAGCTCAGCAAATTGGGCCTCGTCATTGGCATCAGCAATCGATCCCGGGCGCAAACCATCTCCCAGAGAGAAGGCCACATCATATGCCTTCATGATTTCGCAGATTTCTTCAAAGTGTGTATAAAGGAAGTTTTCTTTATGGTGATGAAGGCACCATTGAGCCATGATCGAACCGCCTCTTGAGACAATTCCAGTCAATCGTCTGGCAGTCAGCGGAACATACCGCAACAAGACGCCTGCATGGATGGTAAAGTAGTCAACCCCTTGCTCAGCTTGTTCAATCAGGGTATCTTTGAACACTTCCCAGCTAAGGTCCTCAGCAATGCCATTCACTTTTTCAAGCGCCTGGTAAATCGGAACGGTGCCAACCGGAACAGCTGAATTCCGGATAATCCATTCGCGTGTCGTATGAATGTTTTTTCCTGTAGACAAATCCATGATTGTATCTGCACCCCATCGGGTAGCCCACGTCATTTTTTCCACTTCTTCCTCAATGGACGAGGAGACGGCCGAGTTCCCAATGTTCGCATTTATTTTGACATGAAAGTTGCTGCCGATAATCATGGGTTCAGTCTCAGGATGATTGATATTGGAAGGAATGATGGCCCTGCCCCTTGCCACTTCAGATCTCACAAATTCCGGGTCCATATTCTCCCGTATCGCTATGAACTCCATCTCCGGCGTAATGATTCCCTTTTTGGCATAATGCAGCTGGGTAACATTCTTCCCTTCCTTCGCCCTCAATGGCTTACGGGATAGGTCCGGAAAAACCTTATCATTTGCCCTCGGGTCATGCTCACTTGAGTATCCATTGTCCTCGGGCTTTATTTTCCGGCCCTCATACGCTTCAACATCCCCTCGTCTCTGAATCCACCTGCTCCTCAGTGGAGGAAGACCCTTTCTAAGATCGGGTGTATAAGCAGGATCCGTATAGGGACCGCTCGTATCATATACGCGAACCGGCTCATTGGTTTCCTCTCCAAAAGATCCGCTGGTCGGACTTAATTCAATCTCTCGCATCGGAACCCTAATATCAGGCTGCGAGCCCTCCACATAGACTTTTTTGCTCCCAGAGAAGCTTGCCATAATCGAAATGCTGTCCTGGTTTAATGATTTTGCTGTTTTCACTGATAATCTCTCCCTTTTTTTAAAAATTGAGGGACGAGATCTGGCACCTGGGAAGTTCCCTAGTATGTAAAAAAGCCGGCCCATATAAAAATGGACCGGCTTTAACCGCGAATGTCTCTGCACAAAAAAACTGTGCACTTGTCAACTTCCCCACGCTGGTATGATCCAGATCAGGTCCAAAGAGTCAAGGAACTTTAACGCGTCCCTTTCTCAGCCCAAGCTATTGGGCACCCCTAGTTATTGCTATTCAGTTCCCTTCGAGTATACACAATACGAAAAATAAAGAAAAGTTTTTTAAGCAATAGAGTGCTTATTGCCTATATGGACAATAGAACACACTTTCAAGGAGTTTAGCTAAAGAAGCCCTTAGACAAATACCGACCAAATTCTCCCTCTTCCCTAGAGAGTACAAATAACTACTTGAAAATTAATATTTAAAAAACATGAAGACGATTAACACAGCTTCGTAAAGGCTGGTTGATTTATGTTATTAATCATTTTTAAAAAATCCCTCATTTCAAGTTCATACAGTACCTCTTCTGTTGAAAAAGCCATATTAAACATAAGTTTTACAATAGGGAAGTCCAAACAACACGGGTGCATTCCTAAATTAGGCAAGAAGGCATGAGGTTAACGCATCTGCTCCGATAAATTA
This sequence comes from Cytobacillus oceanisediminis 2691, assembly GCF_007678455.1. GTDB lineage: Bacteria > Bacillota > Bacilli > Bacillales > Cytobacillaceae > Mesobacillus > Mesobacillus oceanisediminis_A. Next base: position 498,160 of record NZ_VEEP01000002.1, read on the forward strand.
TTGTCATCCTCCTGCAACAAAAATCACTTTAATGCAGGCATGTGATTCTCCCTTCCAATACCACAATAAATTATTAAATATTGGGTTTCTTAGTTACTTGGCAACTCTATAATAAAAGTACTTCCTTCATGATCTTTACTATTCACCTTAATTTGACCATCATGAAGTTTAACAACTGTCCAGACAATCGAAAGCCCAAGTCCTGTTCCCTCGGTTGTCCGTGTTCTTGATGTATCTGCCCGATAAAAGCGATCAAAGATCCTCTCTATTTCTGTTTTGCTCAATCCTATTCCTGTATCTTCAAAGGTTACTTCGATCATTTCTCCTTTTTCTTCAATCGATATGTCAATACTGCCGCCAGATTGATTATATTTGATGGCATTCGTCAATAAATTATCCCAAACAGTATTCAGGAGAGAAGGGTCTCCGTTGATTTCAATGTCTGGTAAGGTGTAGCTGAGCATGATATTTTTTTCATTTACCAGCCATTGATAACTTCGCAGCAACTCCTTGATTTGCTGGCCCACATTATAACGTCTTTTTTTCAATATATCCTCATTACGATCTAACGACGCAAGGATTAATAATTGTTTGGTTAAAGTAGACAGCCTTCTGATTTCACCATTAATAATGGAAAAGTAATGGCTTCTTTCTTCTGCACTTACTGATTTATTTTCCAATAGATTTGTATATGCTTTTATATTAGAAAGAGGGGACTGGATATCATGAGAAATGTTCGAGATGAACTCCTTTCTCATGTCTTCCATTTGCTCCAATCTTCTTGCCATCCGTAAAAAACTATGTGAAAGCTCTCCTAATTCATCATGGCGAGTGATCTCGAGTTCGACATTAAAGTCGCCATTCGAGAGCGATTTTGTGGCTGTTGTTAATTTCGAAATAGGTTTGACCAAATACTTGGTACTGACGAGCACGATGACGATACTTAACATAATCGTGATTAAAAGCATCCATCCAAATAAAAGATGCATCTCATTAAAAAGAAATTTGATATCAGGCCTGACGAAAAGAGCATAATTCACTCCATTATGTGTTAACGGAACACCAATTGTATTCTTTAATTCATTTGCAAAAAAGCCTGTTACAAACGTTTTTTGCGGAAAATGAAGAATACCATGATAATCATTGCCGTTTAATACGGACTCTTTTGTTGAAACAAAAAGACTTTTGTCCCTGAACGGAGAGCCAAAGAAAGCTTCTTCTCCCGAATGGTCAACCAAGTAAATCTGATAGCCAATTGCAGAGATATTCTCCAGGTACTCGTTCAGGTTGGCATCAGGATGCTCGTCCGTGTACCTGGCAATCGAATGAGCAATCATTGTGATTTTTTGATCGTTCTGCGGCTTCAAATTTTGCTGGTAATAAGCATTGGATACGATAAAGGCCAGGATACTGCTAAAAACCATGATTCCGATCGTAATGACAACAAACTTCACATAAAGAGATTTCATTGGCGCTTAGCCTCCAGTGAATAGCCGACACCACGGACTGTTTTTATTTGAAAGTCATCTGTCAGTTTAGAAAAGCGCTCTCTTAACCTTTTTATATGCACATCAACCGTCCGCTCATCACCTTCATAATCCAAACCCCAGATATGTTCAATCAAATGGTCCCTGGTAAACACCTGCATCGGTTTGGACATGAGAAAATACAAAAGTTCAAACTCCTTTAAAGGAAGAAGGATTGTCCGTTTTCCGATTGTTACTTCATAGCTTTGTTTGTTGATCATTGTACTGCCGATGCGGAGGATGGATTCATCTGTTTTATGATCATATCGGCGCAGCAGAGCTTTAATTCGGAAACTTAACTCCTTCGGTTCGAAAGGTTTAACCAGGTAATCATCCGTACCTGCCCGGAATCCTTGCTCTTTATCCTCAATTTGACTTTTAGCCGTTAACAGGATCACTGGAATATTAAACTGGCTTCGAATTTTTTCAGTCAATGTATAGCCATCCATAAAAGGCATCATCACATCAACAACGGCCAGATCACATACTTCCTTATTAAGAATGTTCAGCGCTTCGAGTCCTTCCTTTGCCTTGTATACTGTATAACCCTGTTCAGATAAATGGATAGTTAAAAACGTTAAGACATTCACATCGTCGTCAACAATCAAGATATTCGCCATATTCAGATCTCCTTGGGTAAAAAGTTGCCGTCCACTTTTATTTCGTCACAATAAGCTATGATTCAAACAAAAAATAGCCTGGCGCAATAAGCCTGGGCTGTTTTTTGTGATAAAATACTGCTTTTCTCATTTTGCAATTTGGCCATCACTCATTTTAATGATGTGGTCAGCGTAACGAAGCATTTCCTCATCATGAGTGACCATTAAGGTAGTAATATTTAATGTCTTGGTTAAATCTCTGATTAATGTCATGATATCTTTAGATCTCTTTGAATCCAGGCTTGCAGTTGGTTCGTCTGCAAAAAGAACTTTAGGCTTATGAATGATGGCACGGGCAATTGCCACCCTCTGTTTTTCCCCGCCTGATAAGGAAGATGGATAAGCATTTTTCCGATGTTCCATTCCCACCAATTCCAGAATCCGTTTAATTTCTCTTTTTTGTTCCCGTTTCTCTAACTTTGCTTCCGAAACATCTAACATCAGCATGAGTTGTTCTTCAACGGTCAGGAACGGGACAAGGTGTGCAAATTGAAAGACAAAACCGAATTTACTTGCCCTTATTTTTCTGACCTGCTCTGGACTCATGTCCGTCAAATTTTCGCCTTCAAAAATAACATGTCCTTCCGATGTAGGCTGGAGGCCAGCAGCAATTGTAAGCAGCGTACTTTTACCAGAACCGGATGCACCCACTAAGGCGATGATTTCTCCTTCTTTAAGGGAGAGGTTGATTCCTTTTAGTATTTCTTCTTTGACTTCCCCATTCGTAAACGTCTTTCTCACTTCATCAATTTGAAATAATGCCATTTTACACCTCTCCTTGTTGTATCGCATGTAGTGGCTCGACCTTTTTGATTTGAATACCAGACAGTGTAGCTCCGATAAATCCAATGACCAAAAATACGACAGACAATTGTGCTGTTGTCTCAATTGGCAAACTGAAAGGCATTTCTTTTGGTGCTATCATATTAAAGATTTGACTGAATGCAATAGACAAAGCAAGTGACGTTCCTGTAATAAAAATCATTTGGGCCCACATCATTTTGAATAATTTACTTGTCTTCAGACCGATTGCCTTTAAAATACCGTACAAGCCAATCTTTTGAACGTTCATCATATAGAAGAAGATCGCGAACAGCATTCCACTAATCACGACTAAGAACCAGACAATCATGTTAAGAGACATCTGTTCCGCATTATAACTTGGAATACTATTGAGAAATTGGTTCTTGGAAAATGCCTGTAAACCATTCACTTCTTCTGCTTGATCCTCACCAGGTGCGAATACCAATTGCATTTCCTCTACTCGATACATTTCTTTGTAGTTCTCACTATTAATGAAAGCAACAGGTGCATGGCTGAACTTCGTTTGTTCAACAAATCCTTTTACAATGAACTCGCCACTGAATTGATTGTTCGTTAACGTATCCCCAACTTTTATCCCTTTATCCTCCATTGAACGGTCCAACCAAACTTCTCCGGCTTTGACATCCTTAAATAAGTCTGACTCTGTTGAGGTGACAAAAGCCACACTTTGCTGTTTTCCCTGCTCATCATTCAAAAAGCCCATTTGGATCGAAAGTGCCATAGCATCTTTCTGATCGTTCAGTAACTTTTCCTGGACCTCGCTATCTATTTTAGACAGATTAAAGGTTTCATCTGCCTCTTCATTCATATAAAAATATCCGTCTGGTAAATCTTTGATTAAAGAAGCATTATCCTGCGACAATCCATTCGCTAAACCAGAAATAATAAAGGTTAATAAACTAACCAGAAAAACAATCGAACCTAATATCAAAAATCTTACTTTATTTTTCTTCATTTCTTTCCAGGCAAGGTTCATCATTACATCCTCCATTCTCTCTTTGACTTCCTTAGAATAAACCTCTTATATGAATGGACGATGAACGGGATGTTACATTTTAAGACCTGGATTAACAAGGACATTGTGTCCCCAAAAATCGATTTCCTGATTAGGAATAAGATGACTCTCCCCCTGCATGTTTTGCTCTTACTTAATTAAAAAAGCATAAATTCTTCGGGCTATATTTTTGGTTAGCGAACCTAAAAATATGTTAGTATCCTGGGGAAGTTTTTTTCTACCGAGCTGAAGTCTTTATGGAAACGCGGGCATAGCCAGGTATTTTCATTTTCAAAGTAAAAAAAAGAGCATGCATCGATGCTCTTTTACCACCTATATCGGTTTGTAAGAAGTAACCTACTCCTTTTTAGCTGGCATCTGTCAGCCACCTTCAATGCAAGTAGCGCTTGAGCTGCCGACAACAAGATTGAGCTCTGATAACAAGGCAGATAGAACCGACTCTTGTACCAGCGTACCCAGTGTTTTTTCAGAGATTGGGACATTGTATTTTTTAAAGGTATTCTCTGTGTTTCCCCACACTTCAACAATTGCTTTTGGAGACATAGTTGATTGAATTACCACCTCTATCACTCCCTCTTTTACATTGTACCACTCTCTATTTCTATAGAACATACAACTTTATTTTCCCTGAAACTGCTTTTTCGATTTGAAATAGCTACTAATTTCTCACACGAAATCTCACAAAAAACAGGCTTAAAATCAAATAAAACAGACCACTCCGTCTCCTGCGGAATAGTCTGTTTTTTAACTGCTGCTTTTACCCCATCAGAAGGGAACCCGTTAGGATGGACATGCTGTCCATTAACATAAGCGACAAGCTGTACTGTCAAAAGCAGCCTGCCCTATTTAACTTGATGGAGCATTTTTTCAAGATGCTTGACCGTAGGAGTCAGATTAACAAGAAAATAGGATTCTCTTAATCTTCTTGATGGCGCACTGTACTTCAGATAACCCGCTCCGCCTTGATGAAGCATGCTGCCATGAGCAGCTTTTGAAGTTAGATAGGCAGTACGCAATCGTAATTGAAGGAGGTCTTTCCATTGTTGCAAGAGAGTCTCTCCGCCAGCAAGCTTATATGTTTCTTTACGGATTTGCTCTAATTCTTTTTCTAGATCATCAGGCTGAATGGAAAGATAGTCATTGCAGCCTCCCTGCTTATTGCAAACCTGACGGATGGAAGCGATCGATGCCTCTGTTACACCCAGACCAAGCGGGATTTGATATAGGACAAAGGCCGGCCTGATTTTTTCAATGAATGTATCCACATCATGCGAGACAACCCATTTCTCAGGAATTGTCACTTCATCGAATGCACATGAATAAGTGGCACTGCCGTTCACGCCTAAATACTCAAGCTTTGCTTTCAAAGTAAGTCCCTCTGCATGGCAAGGAACTACTGCCATCATTCTTTGATCGGGGCTAACCTCTGCAATGATCCCGAACCAATGGTCCTTACCCAGATTTGAAACAGAAGGCAATTGCCCATTCACCCTATATCCTTCATTCGTTTTCGTCGCTTTTAAATGCAATGTTTCCAGCCCGGCATAATACTTCATCGGATTGGAAAGCCCGGTCCCGCCCAGAAGCTGGCCATTTTCCAACTGAGGTAAAATTTCTTCCTTTAAGTACCTATTATCACTATTTCGGATATAAGTTAATGATGCAAGGTGGCACCAAAGGTTAAAACCAGTTGTCATGCAGACTTTAGATACTTCTTCTACCACATGGACTTCTGTTGAAAAGTCTACCCCAGTATCGGAATTCAAGAATCCAGCTTTGCCAATGCTTTTAAGAAATTCCTCCGCATAATAGGCTTCAGCGTCAATCCTGCGCACGAATGGCTTAAGCTGTTCCTGGATTAAGACCGCCAAACTCGTCATATCTTTCAAAGCTTCCCTCTCCCTTTTCATGCCGTTTTAAAAAGAAAACCTCCAGAAAAGGAGGTTCCGCACTTATGACAATTCAGTAATGGTATCGATCGGCGCCTTAACAGCTTCGCGAGCCTTCTTGACTGTAGACTCATCTGGAGAATCATAGAAGCAAAGGCATTTTGTCATATCTTCACATACATAGGTCCTTGAGAATGTGACTTCAGGAACTTCCGAATAGTGAACGGAATTCTTGGATTTCCTTTCTAGGTAAGCATCCATTGTCAGGTTTTCTGGAAGGTTCCATTCAACAAGGTAATTCACTTTGTCTGCCTGTTTCTTTACTTCCTCTAAATCCCTTCCGACAAGACGGACAGGCTTGATTAGAGTGACAGGAACTCCTAATGCTCTTAAACCTTCATTGATGACATTTCGCTCTTCCGCCTCAAGAATAAAGAAAGCCCTTGATAAATCCTTTGCCACTTGGACCTCAATTAAAGTGGCATTTTGCTTGCCTAACTCATCACGGATCTCACCGGCCTTCTTTTCAAAAGCCTCTTTATCTTTCACTGCACTGTTAAAAATTGATTCCACTAAATATAAAGTTGCCATTCCTTATTCCTCCTTAGTGTATGTGTATATATCCAATCTGTTTACTTGGTATTACTTATAGATTATTTTATTATACTAAGTAATAAAAAACAACTTAGTTGTTTGAAAATTTTTATGATATGATTTATTTAACCAAGCTTCGGAGGTTTTATCTATGAGAGAATCTAAATATGATTTGCCATGCAATATCGCCCAGACCTTGAATATCATTGGAGATCGGTGGACCTTACTGGTATTGCACGAAATCTTAGCAGGAAGAACCACTTTCAATGAAATAAAGAAAGAACTCAATGGTATTTCATCCAATATACTGTCGGACCGCTTAAAACATTTGGAGCAGGCGGGACTCGTGATCTCTTCCCTTTATTCAGAACATCCCCCAAGATATGAATACAGGCTTACAGAAAGCGGCAAAGAACTCGAAGGAGTTTTTAATGCCATGATCATGTGGGGCAGGAACAATCTTGAAAAATGCTACAAGAAGTTAATTCATACAGAGTGCAAGCACGAAGTGGAGTTAGCCTACTATTGTCCCCACTGCAAAAGAAATGTTGATGAAGTTGAAGCAATCGAGCTTGAAAAAGTAGACACAACTGGACTCAAATAAAACATCATTGAGACAGAGAGCGATCATGCCCTCTGTCTTTTCTGTTTAATTTTTCCCTATCCCCCATTGCCGGTTAATCCAGGCTTCAAATACACCCACTGCTTTATCCAGGAGCAGCCCGGAAATCCCAATAAATACAATGCCTGCCATTACTAAGTCAAGTCTCATTGAGTTTCTTGCATCAATGATCAAATATCCCAACCCTGATTGCGCCCCGACCATCTCGCCTGCCACTAGAAAGATCCAGGCAGTTCCAACCGCAATATGAAGGCCATTCGCAATATAGGGGAAAGCTGCCGGGAAAATGATTTTCGTCAATAGCTTGAACCCCTTAATTTCTAGGTTCTGAGCCACCTTCAAATAATTCCGATCCACTTTCCGTACGGCCGAAACTGTTGACAGCAATACAGGGAAAAACGCAGCAATAAAGATAATGACGATTGCCGGGATATCCCCTATTCCGAACCAAAGGACAATAAAAGGTGACCACGCAATCGGAGAAACTGGACGTAAAATCTGGGCTACCGGGTCAAGAACATTCCATAGTAATGGGATTCGCCCAAGAATCAAACCAAGCAGGACCGCTGCTAGGACCGCGGATAAATACCCTGCAAGGAACCGGTATAGACTGACCTGAAAATGTGTAAACAGGGTCCCGTCTTGAATCAGGGAAAGGATCCCTTCCCACACCTTGATCGGGGGAGGAAACAGGACCTGATCGTAATCGCCAATCACAATGATCAATTGCCATACTGCAATCAATAAGGAAAATCCTATGACCGCATTCAAAATAGTTCTGAGTTTCATGATTTTCACTTCGCTTTATCTATTAAAGAATGGTCGACAAATTCACTGTAAGTTGGAGGGTTTTCCATCAATCCCATTTCGATGAGATTTTCCCTAAGCTGCTCAAATTCCGCTTCCTTGATTTTCAAATCATCATAAGAGATCCATTGGAATGAGAGATCAAGCACATCCTTCTCAACTTTCATATACTTTGAAGACATATCCTGGGTCTTTTCATCCTTTAACTCGGCCACATCACCAGCCTTGACATACTGGTCGACAAATTCCTGCGCAATCTTATTTTCCTTTTTGATAAAATCATTACGCAACACCAAAGTGCAGTCGATCGAGTCTTTCCAAACGTCCTGATCCTGGTAAAGGACCTTGCCCTTATCAATGGAAACGGAAATGGCACCAAATGGTTCTGCTACTACATAACCGGCTATCCTTCCTTCTGCCAAAGCTGCCGGCATTTCTGCAGGCGGCATTTCAACTGCCTTTACATCCTCATATTTCAGCCCATTTTGCTTTAACATCTGATACAACAAAATGTTGTGAGTCGAAAATTTATGCGGAATCGCAAAATTTTTCCCTTTTAGATCTTCTGCACTGTTGATATCGTTTGCTGTGACGAATACATTTCCATCTCGGTGTCCCAAGGCGACGGCACTTAAATCAATCCCCTGTTCCTTCGCCTTCATCGCTAATGTAACCAAAACAGAAGCTCCATCTATTCGGCCTGTATTCAATGCATCCATCAGTTCTGGCCAGGAACCGAATTTGACAAGTTCCAAATTGAAATTCTCGTATTCTTGCATTTCTTTTTCAATATAAAGCGGGACAGCGTGTGTAATTGGCAGATAGCCAATCTTAACCGTTTTTTTCTCGCCATCTCCTGTTGATTGTTTGCTGCCGGAACCGCATGCAGCTAATGACAGGGTGAGGATTGAAACCAGCATAAGCAGGATGACTTGACGCATTGGCTTTTTCATTAAAATTCTCCTTTGTCTTTTAAAATAGTTAAATATGATACTCAATCGATGAGTTTGCACGATTAAAATGGAATTCTTCAAAAATCATCTTTCGGTAATGCTGAAAATCGCTGTGGCTGCGATCACGAGGTTTGGACAAGTGGATGTTGATTTCCTTGTGAATCCTGCCTGGATTGGCTTGCATGATAAAAATGCGATCCGACAAATAGATGGCTTCGTCGATATCATGTGTAACAAGGGCAATCGTTGTTTTTTCCTTGGATTGTATACGAAGTAGTTCGTCTTGAAGATAGTAGCGATTAAATGTGTCCAGTGCCGCAAACGGCTCATCCATGAGAATCATCTCAGGCTGCAGTGCAAGAGCCCTTGCAATCGCAATTCTTTGCTTCATCCCGCCTGAAACCTCATGGGGGAACAACTCACCTTTATCTTCTAAGCCCACCAGCGCCAAATAATGTAAAGCCCGTTCCATTCGCTCCTTTGCATTAAGGTTCAAGCCCTCAAGTCCAAGTTCGATGTTCTTTACAGCAGATCTCCATGGGAGCAGACCATAGTTTTGGAACAGCATGACACATTTGCGTGTCGGCTTGGTCACAGGTTTTCCTTCTAATACGACTTGCCCAGAGTCAACGTTTTCAAAGCCGCCGATGATGTTCAATAAAGTACTTTTCCCACATCCGCTCTCCCCCAAAATCGAAACGGTTTCCCCATGGTTGATATCAAGTGAAATATCGTCCAGAACCTTCATGCTCTTATTGTTGTTAGGAAAGCTTTTACTTACTTGATTCACTTTAATGATCGGACCCTGACTCACGTTCCTTACACCCACCTTCCTGACACACTTTATAATAATTATATTATTCCTATAAAATTAGTATGAATTAACTTTAAGTTATTTTATTATACTTTGTTCATTTTTACAACTTATAATGGCAGAATATTTTTTCAACAATTAGAGAGCGCTCCGGTTCCTGTTTTTGGTCCATTTATGGGACACAAGAACCGTTCCCGTGACTCTCAGGACACCGTTTCGGCTGCTTTAAGAAGTGGTATATAGAAAAGGGAATTTAAAGATAAGAAAAGGAGATTTTAAAATAAAGGGGGAAGAAACATGACGGAACATAAGGATATGCCGAAAGAGACAGGATTGATTGAAAACTTCCGCCTCCTTAGGGAAGGCTATCAATACATAATGAACCGGAGTGATAAGTTCGGCACTCCGGTTTTCGAAACAAATCTTTTAGGGGAAACCGGCATTTGTCTGATTGGAAAAGAAGCGGCGGAGATTTTTTATGACAATGATCGTTTCAAACGGGAAAATGCAGCCCCTAAACTCGCGCAAAAAACTTTATTCGGTGAAGGTGGCGTACAAGGGCTGGACGGCGAACGTCACCACAACAGAAAAGCCATGTTCATGTCCCTGATGTCAAAAGAGTCTCTTAATGAAGTTCAGGCAATTTTTGCAGAAAAGTGGGAGCGTTATAGCAAGAAGTGGGAAGCCGAAGAGGAAATCATCCTTTATCATGAAGTAAAGAAAATGTTGACTGAAACAGCCTTCGAGTGGACGGGCGTCCCGCTTCAAAATGATGAGTTAGTGGATTGGACAGACGAGCTCAGCGACATGTTTGAAGGCGCAGCGAATATTGGCTGGAAGCATTGGCAGGCACGTCGGTCCCGCTCAAAAGCAGAAGAATGGCTTGAAGCATTAGTGGAAAAAGTCCGCTCTCAAGAGATTCATCCGGATGAACAAAGAGCGCTTTATCAGTTTTCTTTTCATACAAATCCAAATGGAGAATTACTGGCTCCCTCTATTGTTGCGGTAGAACTCTTAAATTTATTGCGACCCATTGTCGCCATCTCTGTTTATGTCGACTTCACTGCTCTGGCTGTTTATGAATATCCAGAGGAAGCCGCGAAAGTGAAAAATGGAGGCAAGGAAGAACAGCAGCGCTTCATTCAGGAAGTGCGGAGGTTTTATCCGTTTTTTCCTTTTGCTGCAGCCCGAGTGAAGCGGGATTTCAAATGGAAGGGCTATATGTTCAAAAAAGACACCCTTACACTCCTGGATTTATACGGCACCAACCATCATCCGGAAGTATGGGAGCAGCCGGAGTTATTTGCTCCTGATCGTTTCCTCTCGTGGTCCGGCAGTCCGTTTGATTTCATCCCTCAAGGCGGAGGAGAATATGAGATTGGCCACCGCTGTGCCGGAGAGTGGATGACTGTGCATCTTCTCAGGGTGGCGGTTGATTATTTAGTCAATCACTTAAGCTATACCATCCCGAAGCAGGATTTAAACTACAGCATGAACGATATTCCAAGTCTGCCTGAGAGTAAAATGAGGCTGGCAGACGTGAAAAAAATATAATTTGCTTTGAGACAGAGGGAACCTTTTGCTCCTAAAAAAAACTAGAAAAGTGCCTGTTCTTCAATGAACAGGCACTTTATACATCATACTCCCATAACCCAAGCCTTCCTTTGGCAGGAATGAAGCTGTCCAGCATCTTCATATCGCTGACTTCCCAGACGTACCCTCCCACTTTAAAATCACCGAGGAAAAAGTCATTGCCTGAGACGATCCGTCCATCCTCCAGCACCGCCCATGTCTCGTGGCTTTCCATCACCCTCAAACAATCCTCAAGCAGGCAGGTGGCAATGATCACACCAGTTGGAAGGTCATCAGCAATATACCCATGCTTTGAAAGCAGCGACTTGATTGCCACATGACTGCAGACAACCTTATCGACCTTTTTGCTGGTATGAATCGCAAGAGGTCCGCGATACTTCGTACTCCATGACCTCGTTTCATATTGAGCCTCGCGCAAGACAAACAGACTAGCCCAAGGCTGAATCATCGACAACACCTTCACTCCAGCCACCCTCACCCTCAACAACTATTTAGTCTATAGCATTTCCCGGCAATCGCCTAATCAAACAGGGGGTGGTGACCCTGCCTTATGGGCCAGAGGGACAGTTGTGACGTCCCACGAATTCCCGGAATTTCCACTTCATCCATATACATTATCTTTTCCTGCACGAGCAAAGGGACCATCAAAAGGGCTGCCTTCATGTAGAGGCAACCAAATTCTTGAGATTAATAGAAGGTTAAAGTTGGCCAGAAGACTCCGCCACTACATCTTGCTCCACAACCCTATCCACAAACTCCTTTACAGCCAACCCTGCCTGTTCCGGGAGTTGCATCCAAACATAGGCATGCATGGAACCTTTGATGTTGATGATTTCATAGAAATCCACAAGCTTTGAAAAAGCATCCACGCTACTCCTGACTTTTTCATCAGCCCATTCTTCTTCGCTTGGCATAAAAAGGACCGGACATTTTATTTCCTTATAATAATCCTGGAATTGAAGCTCCTAATATTTTTCCATGTACTCCATCCTGACATGATTCCGGTAATGACTGGTTATGAAGCCATCTCCATTTTCTTCTGCTGTGCTTTTCAGGTAGGTCAGGAAATGTTCATTCAAAATCCCCATCCATTCAATAGGTATCTTCGCCTCAGCCAGGAATTCGGTGAGAGAAGGATGTTCTGGCATTCTTCGTTCCAATAACTTCTCCCTTTGCCTGTTTTTTTCAGCGGTAATCCCCTCAGCTATCCCATTGAAAATTCCATAATCCCCAAACTCATTGTATAGTGCACCTTCACAAACAATCGACTTCACCATGTCTGGATGGGACGCTGCCAAACTCAACCCCACTTCTGCCCCCATCGAACTGCCTACAACATGACACGTCTTGACATCTAGGGCTTGGAGCAGCAAGTATAAATCATTGGCCAAATCATCAATATGATATCCCGTAGGTGGTTTGGCCGATTTGCCATGCCCTCTAAAATCAGGAGCAATAATCCGGTATTCCTTACTGAAAATCGGCAAGATGCCATCCCACATATTTAAAGTCCCTCCGCTAAAATGAAGAAATAAGACTGCGGGTTTAGTTGAATTTGAATACTTTACATTCAATGCGATTGAATTAGATAACTGGATTTTACTTTCTGTTAGCATTAACGACCCTCCATGCTTCTTCTACTTGCATTCTTTCAGACAGGCTAGTTCTTGGATGCCCATTGATACTATTGGCCCTGGCTGTCAAGATGGTCTCTTCATTGCTTTTTCCTCTTAAAATCTTAAGAGTTGAATCCAATATTTTTATTTGAAGGACCTTGGCCGTTTCCAATACAGAAGCCAATTGTTGTGGCTGATATTCCATCTCAAAAAAACCAACGGAGATAGATTCATATGTTTTTCCTTGCCCTGAATCGATGAATATCCGATCATGCTCTTCCTTCATTAACTGCTGATAAGCCAATGGATTTTCCCAGAAAGCGATAATCCAGGCTGTGTTTGAATCTTTTTCACACCAGCCGCCCAACTGTCCAAGAAATCCTTTCATATGGCCGAGCTGCTCCCATTGTGTTTGTCCGTCTGAAAATAATTCCTTCTTTTGTTCTTCCACCTGGCACCGGATTGATTTTATGAGCATGATTTTTCCCCTAACCCAATCACAATAGATTCTGCAACCCATTCGTATCCAATTTCCTGATAGATTTTATTTGAAGTAGGATTGCTGAGGTCGGTATACAAGCTCGTTGTTTGGTAGCCCTGGTCCAGCATCATTTGTGAGAGTGCTGCAACACAATCAGAAGCAAAGCCTTTCTGTCGATGCTTGATAGGGGTGTAGACAAAATTGATGTTGATGTTTCTTTCCGTGGGCCTTGAGGCATTTGCCATCGAAACAATCTCCCCTTCTACTTCCCACCCCAGTAATCTTCCTCTCCGAATTAATTCATCCGCTTTGGCTTCCGCTTCATCCATGGTAATCGGCAGGTTCACGTCTTCGCAAAATTGATACACCCACTCTTTTACCAAAGCATGTTCCTCTCCTGGCAGTACCCGAGGCCTTCCTTTTGATACGATATTTTTCTTCACCTTATCCAGTTTGTATAATCCCTGGTTCATTTCCACAGTCGCCGTCACATCTCTTAGCTTAGAAAGATAGCCAGAGAGTTCAATAATCAGCTTCCTGTCACCTATAAGGCCAGGTATCCTCTCCAGCTCGTGATGCATCCGTTGTGCAATCTGGCGAAGTTCGTCCGGTGAAAAAGAAGCAGCTTTCGATAAGATGATCTTATCCGGCTGAGTTTGAAGCATAACCCACACAATTTCTTCATCCCTTTTCACGACAGCCATTAACAGCGGGGGTTTTCCTGCAGAATTCAGCACTCCCAGAGATAAATTATTGACCACTTCATCCTGTTTCAAAAACGCGGTTACCTCTTCTTTAAACTGCAAGGGATTTTCATATTTTTGCAGCTTGATCATTCCATCATCCCCATTCCATTGCCTTTCTCAACGTCTTGAATATCAAATCTATATTCGCTATTACAAAGTTTTATCCTGCTTTTACGGTGAAAGGACCAATGGAACGGTTTTGCTGTCCCCGTATTTTTCATGAGATGCTGTCACCGTCTCCATGTTTCATTCATAACTATAAAAACTCTTTTTCGAAGATATGTATGTGCTTGCGAGTTCTAATGCTTTTTCTTTTTCCCCTTTTTCAAAATAGTACTTAAAGAGCTTTCTTTCATAATGGTCGATGAGGATGACGTATCCGATTTGTTTTAAATGGGGGATTACTTTGTCCTCCAGGAATTGATAGTATTTCTCTTCTTGATTTGTCAGCTGATATATATGGAGCTGGAAGTCGATCCAGGTGTGTGAGTTGCTTGTTTTGGCATGTTTCAGGCCTTTTTCGGCGAGTGGGATGAGGGCAGCCTCTGAATATAGCTTACCGCTGGAACATGTCATGATATAGCCATCTAAACTGGTTAAGTAATGCGGCGAGGCATCTCCCATTAAATCGATTGCTTTTTGGTAGTAATCGGCAGACTGTTTATACATCTTGCGGCGGTAGCATTCAAATCCGAGATTGTGATAGATCTTTCCGATCCTGTCTTTTGAATGAAGCGATTCGCTCAATTTGATCAATTGCTCGTACTTGGCCTTCGTTTCGGCAAAATCGTGGAGCTCTTTGGCATTCAGCTGAACAATCAATAGCATTTCCGTATCAATAATTCTCAGGATATTTAATGTCCTTTGGAAATAGGCCAAAGCTTTTTTCCCGTAATAATAAGCGGTGATATTTGAGTGAATGGAATGATAGGCAATCGCTAAATGATAGTAATATTCTTCATTGCTGTATTGTTCGGGGTTGATGGAAGTTAAACAGTCGATACAATCTCGATATTGTCCCTTTAAAAAGTAATAAATCCCAAGGATATGCTTAAGTGTGTTTTGATCCTGAGGAGACATTTCAGCCTCATGCTTTTGCAGGGTTTGTACTATAGCAAATGCAGGTTCTAGTTTGTGCTCAAATAAGTAATGCCTTGCAGAAAGCAGTTGAAATAAAACCTGGAACTCTGGCATATCTATTAAACTCTCTTTTTCAAGTTCCTCCTTTAAGGCCCTCGGATCATTTTCACGCTGCATGATGATGGATTCTAACCACTGATGCAATTTCTGTGATGATTGATGATAGCGAATGATTTCATCTTCAAGGCTAATGTTCAGTTTCTTTGCCAGCAGCGCCGTTATTTCCGGAGAATATTCGGTAATTCCTCTTTCAATCTTGCTGATATGGGTAACCGAGCATACTCCATGGCATAGCTCTCCCTGTGTCAACCTTGCTTTTTCTCTGTAAAATTTAATGATTTTCCCCTCTATCATACGGCACCTCGACGGAAAATAGTTTTTAACATTATAACAAAAGCGGGAGACATTTCTCCCGCTTTCCTGCTAAAAATATTTATTCCTTTGGTTCAAGCCCAATCATCTTCAAAAAGTCTTTTAATCCCTTTTTCCCAATGGTCGCTATCGGCTTTGCACCTGTTCCTGCTGTCTGGCCTTTGGACATGAAGTTCTTCTCAATGAATCTTACATCGGTTTCATTGACCACGCCATCCTGATTGAGATCCAAGTTGATATTGTCTGGGTTCTTTTCACCATAATGATTTACAGCCTCTTTCAGGTCACGGATATCAATGATTTGATCTCCCGTCACATCTCCAGCAAGATTATCTTCCGGATTGTCCCTCCAGTAAATGCCACGGTATTCGCCCTCTGCTACAATACCGCCCATGACATTCTTCACCTGTGTCAAGTGTCCCGGAATTTCTGCATATATGCTATAAGAAACATCTGCAGGAACAACCACTTCATATAATCCGCGATCATCGATATCGGCAGGATAAATACTGCCGTCTTTTCCTTTTGCATAAACCTTGGCATTCAGCTTTGTTAAATCGTATTTCCGGTCGACCCAGCCGCCAGGCGTCAAGAAGGCCTCTGGTCCCATGTTTCCGGTCAACCGTGTATGCCTGGAAATGACCTTGAAGCTTGATAGGCCATAGGCCGGAATTTTCGTTAATTCTGCCTTCCCATATTCTTTATAAGTCAATTCATTCAAGCGGACTCCCAGGCTATCATTGCTGAACGTATCATCAATAAGTTTGAATGTAACATCAAGGAACGGTGTATCCCCACTGATTCCCTCAAATCCTTGTTTTTCTACTGCAGCTCCAACCTTGACGGTATTATCACCTACAACCGCTTCGTCCAGCTTCACTTCTGCGCCCATGCCAGCTGCGAGCTTTTCAAATTCTTCATTTACTTTAACACCCTGGAATTCCAATGTATCAACGTACGTTTTGATATCCAGGGAACCCGAAACAAAGTTCTTTACATTATTCAAGTCCAGGGTTACTGTGACCTCGTCATTTAACTCCAGGCGTTCCTTATTAAACCGGCTTGTTGCATACCCAGTTCCCTCTTTTATAAAGACGTATTTAGGAGATCCTAAGCTGTCTGCTGCGGTTGCTAAATCCCATGGCATCAAACCGAGCTGATATGGCTTTGTCCCATATTCTTCAGGAAGTACCCCAAATTTCGTGTCACCATTATCGGCAAGACGCAGGAATCCCATGATGAATGGAAGGCCATTTTCATAATAGCCTACAGTATTTGATTTCTGTGTGTAATCAAAGCCTCTTTGCTGCAGTAAATCGACTGTTGAATCGGTTACCTTTCCATGTACCCAAAGAGCGCGGGCACCATCTTCCTCTGTCAGCATGCTGTCACTCACTTCTGTTACGCCAGGTTCAATATCAAGCTCCACCTTTGGCGGTGTATTATCGACTAGCCCAACACTTTCAGAATGATAAGTTTTTCCGTCTTTATCTGTACTGATCAGATCAAGGACATATTCACCTTCCGGAAGCTTGTGAATATAGTCGGCAATTGGCTGCTTCTTATTCCCTGTAAAAGAATAAGCCAGCCCTCTATGTCCGAAGTAAATAAGGTATTCTTTATCAGGAGCAGCAGCTCTTGCATCATAGCTGCCGATCACGCCAACAGCCTCCCCTGTTTTGGCATCTTTTGCAATCAGGTCAAAACGCTCCATCGGGCTTTTGAACTTGAAAACAAAATGAGTTCCAGGTGAATAGTATTGATGGAACGGTGTATCATTCGAGACGGAAGGCGAGAGCGGTTCGGCATAAGCAATGCCTTTATCCGTTACCCTGATGGCAAAAGGAATCTGGTAGCTTTCCTCCGGATTTGCTTCATTTGTAAAATGAATATACCCCTCGTAGCGCCCTAGTTCAGCATCATGCGGAACTAGAATACTGGCTTCGACCTCTTTTACCTCTCCCGCTCCTACCGAGATGGTTTCCGGAAGCTGAACCTGGATTTGATTCTTAATCCCATCCTGCACACCTTCCCTAGCCTGATGATACTCGACTTCTGCCTTGAAGGATTGACTCGCAGTTCCTTCGTTCGTCACTTTAATGGTCCGGCTGTCCTGGACATCCCCGTCCTCTATGTAATGGTTTCCATAGCTGATCGAGCCTGTGATCTCATCGACTTCCACATATTCGCCATTTTCGATGTTGTCTGTTTGATCCATCACCTTAAAAGATACCTCAGAATGGACCGCCTGGTAGGCATCCAAACGGCCTGTCCCTACCTCGTAGACCGAATAATCGCTCTTCAGATCATCTGCCGTGTTCATAAGGGCAGTCTTTACTGCGAATGGGTCAAGCCCGGGATTTTCTTGTAAAATCAAGGCCGCTACACCAGCAACATGAGGGGTAGCCATCGATGTCCCGTTCAACCGGGCATAGGCAGCTGTGTAATCAAGGCCGTCCTCCGGGCTATTCATGAACTCAGGATATGTCGAGAAAATGGATACTCCAGGCGCAACCAGGTCAGGCTTAATGTCATAGTTGCTGTTAACCGGCCCTCTTGAGCTGAAGTCCGCAAGCGAATCTCCTTCTGTTTTAATAGAAGATAGCTGATTGAAAGTAATCGATGCATCATTCCTGCCCTTAAGCTGCTCTCCGTCCGCTTTTGACAGCTGGAACGTCGGTATATATTTCGTATTTTCACCGATATATACTGGGATTTCACCTTCTGCGTTGTTGTAGATGATCACGGCAATAGCCCCAGCATTTTTCGCATTTTGGACCTTGGCTTCAAAGGTCAGCTCTCCACGTTCAATCAGGGCGATTTTTCCGGGCAGATCCTGGCCATTGAAATCCTCTGGCTTGCCCAATCCCGCGAACACAAGCGGATACGATTTCCCTTCTAATTCCTTCAGGTTATCGGTAAAATTTTTCGCAAGCAGTTTCATATTTTCAAAGTTTAAATTCCCGGCACTCGCTTTAAAGGTCGGAATCGACATTGCTGCGTCACTTGCGCCAACTGTAATTCCAAATGCACTTGCACCAGGAGAACCCAGCGTTTTTTCATTCGGACCGTTATTTCCTGCAGCAACAACCGAAACGACTCCGGAAAGCATGGCATTATTAATCGCTACCGAAGTTGGATATAGAGGATCGTTGACGGCTGCTCCAAGTGAAAGGTTGATGACATCCATCCCATCAGCAACCGCCTTATCAATTCCTGCCAGTACCCCAGCAGTCTGTCCGGATCCATAAGGGCCCAACACTTTATAGCCATATAAATCCACATCAGGCGCAACGCCTTTTACCGAGTAATCCACATTGTTATGCTTCTGCGCAGCAATCGTCCCTGACACATGTGTACCATGGGATGTATAGTAGGCTCCTCCTGTATAGCTGAATTCCGGATTCTTTGTTGCCTTCCAATCTGCATAGGTTGTCTCCATCGGATCCGCATCATTATTAATGAAATCCCAGCCCTTTACCGAAGCCGGATCGACGGTTTTAGGATCAATCCCCTCCTGTCCGCGGAAACCTTTATAGGAATCTGCTAAATCAGGATGAGTATAATCAAGACCTGTATCCAACACCCCAACTTTGATGCCTTTTCCCGTTATACCTTCAGCATGCAGTTTATCCACACCAATTTGCGGAATGCTGTCTGCCATCTTTGGGGTAATTTTCGGCTGCTCACCTTTTGGGAACTCCAGCTGAACCTGGGCATTGCTCCAGATTCTTTTTACCGCCCCTGATTGAAGAAGCTCTTCAACGGCTGTTCCAGGCAAACTCATAGACACTCCGTTAAAAGCATTTTTGTATTCTCGTTTAATTTCGATTGTACTAGGATCATAGAGGGTGCCACTTCTCTTACTCTTCAAGGCATGTACATGCTGCTTGAATTCCTTGTGGGATTGCTCTACTTTGTCCTTCGCAGTAACAAGAGCCAGCTTCTTCCCCTTCAAAGATGCTTTCTTCACCTCAACCTTTGCTGGCGCCTGGCTGAACTCGACGATCACATCTACTAGTTCAGGAGTTTTCGTATTCACTTCGGGTGAAATGATGAATCCTGGACCTACCTCCAGCTGCTGCAGCGCCTCTCTTTGTTCTGCAGATAGACTGTTAAGGATCTTCTCAGCTTCTTCAACTGTAACTCTAGGTTTCTCTGCCATAACATTGAAAGGTACAGTAGCTGAAATCATCAAACCAGCTGCCAAGGCACCCGTTAATAGGTTTTTACGTCTCTTCATGCTCATCCCCCTGATTTCTCAAATTGATAGAAAAGTAAAAATACTTTCTATATTTATAGTAAGGGGGCTAATGCTAGGCGTAAATGGGGGTAATGAAAGCGGGACTAATGAGATATGCAGACGCTTATTCTGACCCTGTCCTTCCTGTTAAATGGTGATTTATCAGATAAAAGTACCCATCAACTTGGCCTGGTCTGAGCAAAGTAAAAGGGAAGCATTATTTTGCTTCCCTTTTTCAAGAGACATCGGTCATCTCTGGGTACGATCTTGTGCTTCTTTATATGCTTCCCTTCCGTTTTTTTAAGAGGGGCTTTGGAACATTCACATTTTTAAACTTTTCGGGTTCTGACTTTATGAGGGAGGTACATTCTGCAGAGAAATCAAAAGGAATAAACTGTTGAAAATCTATGGCGAAAATATCAGCATCAAAATTTTCCCTGTACTGCTGATCAATTGCCCGCATGCCATGGTCTTGTTCTCTCTTTAAAAATTTAATAATCTGATGTCCGATTGCTCTTCCTAATTCAATTCCTTCTGAGTTGTCAGAGGGAAAATGGACTCCGGCCAATAAACGGCTTAATGCATCTTCCTCAGCAATTCTTCCCAGCTTCTTTTTTTCAGCAGGAAAGTAAGAACTCAAGATGACTTCCGCACAACCAGACACTGCAGCATGTCCTGACGGATATGTTGGAAACCTGGGGGTACATAAAATGGTTTCCAATTCCTGGTCATACTGATTAGGCCTTGCAACATTCCATTCATACTTCAAACTCCATACAACAACCATTGTATCATTGATCGCTCCATGCAATACGGCCTGGATTCGAGCCGCCTGAGTAGGAGTAACACCATACGTATCAATTAGGCGGTCAGCGACAGGAGTCCACTGTTTAGTCGGTACTCCTGTCCCATAATAGATTGCTATTTTCTCCTGGGTTGGAGTTAGATTCTCGAGGGTCCTTTGTACGACCTTCAATTCTTTTTCAAAATTTATCAATCGTGGATGTCTTATGGGAAGCCTCAGCCTTTGTCCAAAAGGATCAGAAAAATATCCTTCTTCATCTCTTTTCAAAAAAAATAGCGGCCACCGTCCCGCTAAAGGTGTAACCGGATCGCGTGGAGATGATTCTTCTCCAGCATATGGCACTTCAGACCACTTTAAATAACTATATCTCAAATGTTTTCACCTCCAGATTTTTTTATCATTATATGAATGAAAATAAAATGTGGATAGACTTCGGCGGATTTACTTGGAGGGTCATAGGGACGGTTCACGAATATATAGAATTAGCTTCTCACCGGCTCCTCTCCTTTTCCCCACGAAAAAAAGCATAGGGTACGTTCCCATGCTCCGCTATCGTTTAATATAAGCCACTCTTCTCTACTGAAAATTCTATCAACCCAGACCCCGGATCAAACTCCGCTTCGTCTTGAAGCACACCATTCATTTGCACCTTCAACTCTTGGGTTGCTCCATGGACAACCAAACTCATCCGCTCCCATTCAGGGTCATACTGATTGTGTAAAACATCGACCGTGATTTCCAGGGAGTCTGCTGTTCTTTTGCCGTCGATCACCATTTGAAAATAGCTGCCCTGCTTATAATCAAAGGTTTTGCCGTCGTCTTCATAATGGACAAACTGGTCTAATCCGTTCTCTGAAGGATATAAATGAACCTTGATTTCCGATTCTTTCTGCTCGGTCGTATTTTTCACAGAGCCATGAACAAGAGTTGCCCCTTCCTTCACGAAAATCGGCATCACCGCTATGTCGGCTTCAACCAGGTGGTGCTTGCACCCCTCCAGTTTTTCGTCAGTCCAATAGTTCACCCAACTGCCCTCTGGCAAATAAACAACCCTGTGATAGGTGTCGGGCTTCATGATCGGCGCGACAATCACATGTGAACCAATCATGAATTGATCGGAAAGGTTGAAGGTATGTTGATCCTCTGGATATTCGAACACCAGCGGACGCATGACCGGAACTCCAGTCAGACTGGCTTCACGGAATAAGGTATACAGATATGGCAGCCACACATACCGCTCTTGAATATACTTCCTGATGATTTTTTCATACTGTTCCCCGAATGACCATGGTTCCTGGCGGATCGAATCGAGCACACTATGATTCCGGAAATACGGAGTGAACATGCCGACCTGTGTCCAGCGTGTCAGCAGCTGCCCGGTTGTATCATGCGCAAAACCGCCGACATCCGGACCGCAGAACGGAACACCAGACATCCCAAGATTCATGCACATCGGAAGCGACATCTGCAGATGCTCCCAGAAGCTGCGGTTATCCCCGGTCCAAACCGTGCTGTACCGCTGCACTCCCGCAAAACCAGCCCTCGTCAGTAAAAATGGCCGTTTACCATCGAGCTGCGCCTTCATTCCCTCATATGTCGCCTCACCCATCAGCAGGCCATAAAGATTATGCAGTTCCCGATGCGTCTTAGGGTTGCCATCATTCTTATGCATGACCTTCAAGTCCATCGTTTTCGTTTCGTTAAAAACGGCCGGCTCGTTCATATCATTCCAAATTCCTTCAATCCCCATCTTGGAATAGAGCTCATGCTTCTTCCCCCACCATTTCCGCACATCCTCACTCGTAAAATCAGGAAAAGCACTTTTGCCAGGCCAGACATCCCCGAAGTAAAGATTCCCCTCAAGATATTTGCAAAAGTAATCCCCGATCACACCCTCCTGGTAAATCGGATACTCCGGGTCCTCCTTCACGCCAGGATCGACTATCGGAATCACATGGATCCCTTCCTGCTTCAAATCCTCAATCAATTTCTCCGGATTCGGGAACCTCTCTTCATCAAAGGTAAAGACACGATAACCATCCATATAATGAATATCCAAATAAATGGCATCCAGCGGAATGTCCCTCTCCCGGAACTCCTTCACAAGCTCCCTCACTTCCTGCTCCGACTCATAGCTATACCGCGATTGATGATAGCCCAGCGCCCACTTAGGAGGAAGCGGCATCCTTCCGGTGACTTCCGTATACTGCTCCACCACATCTTTCGGCTTCGGACCTGCAAAAAGATAATAGTCCAGCTGCCCGCCTTCTGCCCAGAAAGAATACGTGTCGTTCCATGTCTTCATGTCAAAAACGCTCTTGAACGTGTTATCAAAAAACAGCCCATACGCCATTCCATTGCGTATACTCATAAAGTAAGGAATAGACTGATACAGCGCATCAATCTCAGGATTATGCGGAGCATACACATCCGTGTTCCACATCGTCATCTTTTCTCCACGCTTATCCAGGAAGCTCGTCTTCTCCCCAAACCCATAGAAATGATCATCAGGATGCATCTCTTTAAAACAAATAACCTCTTTCTTCTCATTGAATCCCATCGAAGGCTCATGATCGCGCACGATGGTCCGTCCCTGATCATCCAGCATCGTAATTTGTATCGGGCTTTTATGTATGACAACCGTAAGCTTCCCACTCGAAAGCTTCATTTCACCCTCACTCTCGGTAAAAGAAACCTCCACATCTTCAGGCTCTTTTACCACCGCGAAGCTTGATTGCAATGAAGGTTGCTCCTTAGGATTCATCACAACCCGCATGATGTCATCCCGGTAAAAACGAACTGTTACATACCCATTTTCACAACTTAGGTTCAGTTTGTTGTTTTCAAACTTACTAGAAACAACAGCTCCCACACTGCGAAAAGCTGGTCCTTTAGTTTTACTCTTCATTCCTGGCTGAATCGCAAAGCTAGTATCTTGCATGTATCTATCCTCCAGACTTGTGGTGTACCATTTAGTATTATTCCAGACAGCGGGGCGTCTTCGCTGTACCTCGAGTGAAGTAATTCAACACTCATTCAAAAAATCGCCCTTCTTCATCAATATACCTTATTTCTTTCTGCTTGACTCCCCCTTTGCCAGCCATCTGTCAGTACCTTCTTTGTAATTTTTTCTTAAAGGAATTTTTAAGGAATTCGGGAAGATGGTACTGTGTTTTGAGCATGCTTCGGATTGATTAACACCCAATTTCTTGAATATACAGAAAAAAGACCTGTTAGTAATCTCCTATGGAGCCAGTGAAGAATCTTTCTGGGTTTACATATATTCACATTAGCTTAAAACACCCCCTGTATAATCTGGTTTGTATTCAAAATCATTTTGCAGAGGGGAAGGTTTTACAATGAATGAGAGACCGTTTGATGAAATGATCAGCAGCTGGAGTCAAGAAGGTTTGAAAAAGAACATGGACCGCCGCAGCTTTTTGAATGGGGCTGGCAAGCTTGCAGGGCTTTCGCTTGGACTTGCGATCGCTCAATCACTTGGAGGCGGATTCAAGGTCAATGCTGCCCCAGTGTTTAACGAATACCCATTTAAGCTTGGAGTTGCTTCCGGAGATCCTCTTCATGATAGTGTCGTGCTTTGGACAAGGCTTGCGCCAGACCCGCTTGCAGGCGGAGGAATGCCTCAGCATTCTGTACCGGTAAAATGGGAAATTGCCGCGGATGAACACTTCCGCCAAATCATCAAGCGTGGAACTCAACTTGCTACACCTGCTTTAGCCCACTCTGTCCATGTCGAAGTAACAGACCTGAAACCGAACACCGTTTATTTTTACCGTTTTAAAAGCGGAGAGGAATTCAGCCCGGTCGGTAAAACCAAAACGCTTCCTCTACCTGGAGCAAATGTAGCTGCGATGACCTTTGCCTTTGCTTCTTGCCAGCAATACGAACACGGCTACTACACTGCATACCAGCATATGGCCAAAGAAAATTTAGATCTTGTTTTTCACCTGGGAGATTACATATACGAATATGGCCCGAATGAATACGTGTCGCCAACCGGCAATGTCAGGGCACACAGCAGTTCAGAAATCGTCACTCTTGAAGACTACCGCAACAGGCATGCACAGTATCGTTCGGATGAGCATTTAAAAGCTGCCCATGCTGCTTTCCCCTGGGTAGTCACATGGGATGACCATGAAGTCGAAAACAATTATGCCAATATCATCCCGGAAAAAGGGCAGTCCGTTGAAGAGTTCATCAAGCGCCGGGCAGCTGCCTATCAAGCGTATTACGAACATATGCCACTGCGCGTTTCTTCCATGCCGCATAATGAAGGAATGAAACTTTATCGTGACTTTTCGTACGGCAACCTGGCTGATTTTTATGTACTCGATACACGTCAATACCGTGATGACCAGGCAAATGGGGATGGAACAAAACCACATTCTGAGGAATCACTCGATCCGAATCGCACGGCACTTGGCGAAGAACAGGAAAAATGGCTCCTTGGTAACCTGGGTAAATCAACTTCCCACTGGAATGTACTGGCCCAGCAAATTTTCTTTGCCCAGCGAAAATTCGGGACAAGCACTGCCCCGAAATACAGCATGGACTCATGGGACGGTTACCCGGCTGCCCGCGAACGCATCATCGATTTTGCCGCAAGCAACAGCATCAACAACCTTGTAGTACTCACGGGTGATGTTCATGCAAGCTGGGCGTCAAACCTTATGGAGGATTTCAATGACCTGAATGCGAGGATTCTCGGTGCGGAATTTGTCGGCACCTCGATCACCTCTGGAGGCAATGGCTCTGACGTCCGTGCCGATACAGCGGCAACGCTTGAGCGGAATCCGCATATTAAATTTTTCAATAATTACCGTGGTTATGTAAGATGCCATGTAACGCCGGACAAGTGGCAGGCAGATTATCGCGTGGTTCCTTTCGTCACCGTGCCAGGGGCCGATATCTCAACCAGAGCATCGTTCGTGCTTAAGAAGGATGAGCAAGGAATCAAGGAAACTTCGTCCACGATCGTTCCAAACGGTGTCAAGCTATCAAGTGAAACAGAGGAAGACCGCCATAATGCACATGCCAAAGCGCATCAAAAACAGCTCGAAAAAAAGAAGCAAAAGGTCACTAACTAATAGCCTTACATGAGGAATGGAGGTACACTTTTATGCTGCAAAACATCGGGATTCCAGGGTTAATCCTTGTTCTTGTCATCGCCCTGATCATTTTCGGTCCATCGAAGCTGCCTGATATCGGGCGTGCATTCGGCACAACGATTAAAGAGTTCAAGAAATCAACGAGGGAATTAGTAGAAGATGCAGAATCGGAACAAGACAACAAAGAGAAGAAAACAGTTTAAACGGGAAGATGCAAGCAGTAATTGTACTGCTTGCATCTTTTTTTACGCTTAATTTGCATTGATCGTTACATCCCTTTTATAACCCTGCCCGATTTTCTTTCTGATAGACTGACCATCATTCCGCTATATGAAATCAGCATACATTGATCATGAGCGTCTATCTGAAAAATAAATAACCATAAAAAAGAAGCACTGGTACGAAGAAGTGAGCTCCAGTTGTTAGAGACACCTAACAACTGGAGTTGCAGTTCCCGTCCCAATGCTTCTTTCTCAAGTACAATTTCCGCTATAGCATACCTTTCTAATACATATGGATATCCCACATTACTTAGGAATCATCTATCCATTCCAGCTTTTAAAAAGAACTATATTTGCCAACTATAAGGAATGACTAGAGCAAAAGTCAGAGAGCAATTGAATCCTGGGTTCTTTTTGTACCTGTACTAATTAGACAGGAATCCTAGGATAGCCGCTGAAAAGACCTCGTGACATTTATTTAACGACTGTCACGGCCCTATCTATCCACTCAAGTTTACGCTGCGGATAGTTCAGTTCCCTGTTTTCGACGGTATACCACCTTCGATAATAAAACACTGCATTCATACAAAAATAACAGCGGGAGTATGACAAGTATGTCTGATAGAAAGTCTGGGGGTGTGATAAGAACCGCCGTTACGATCAACATAAAATAAGAATACTTTCTGGCTTTTTGCAGTCTGTATGGATTTAACACACCGAGGCTTGTCAGAAACATAATAATGACAGGCAGCTCAAATAAGAATCCGAAGGGCAGGATCATGTTCAGTAAAAAACGAAAGTATTTCTCTGTTGTGAAAAATTCCATGAACATGTCTTCCGACAGCGATAGCAGGAATTGAAACACAAGCGGAAAAATGACGAAATAACCAAAACTAATGCCCATTATAAAAAGCAAGAATAAGGCCGGTATGTAGGCTACTGTTACCTTTTTCTCCTTTTCTGATAAGGCAGGCCGTACAAAAAGCCAAATTTGATGGGCAGCGATGGGAATCGTACCTGCTATAGCAATCACAGCTGCAAGCATCATATAAACCCACAAAATATCACTCGGACCAAGAACGGCTAATTTAATGGATAAATCCTGGATTAACCATTGGTAAATATTCTTAACATAAATAAGAGCCAAAATGACAAATAGCATAAAGCTTCCAACAATGATCATCAAACGTTTACGCAATTCGCTCAAGTGGTCCACAAGATTCATCTGTTTTCCATCCATGAAATCACCTCTTAAAAAAGAAGATGAAAGGTAGTTACCTGCATCTTCTACTATTTCTATTGAATTTGCCTGCTTTTCTTTTCATCCTTTTCCGGCTCATCATCTGAAACCAACTCACGTGTTGATTTTTTAAACTCTTTTAATGTAGACCCAAACGCCCGGCCTATCTCAGGAAGCTTGGATGGACCAAAAATAATTAAGGCAATGACTAGAACTAAAATTAAGCCAGGTATCCCTATATTCTGTAACATTTCATAACCTCCAATTCTTCAATTCTTTCAAGTTCGGCCACAGCTGAGATGTTAAAAAGATGTAAACCATACAAAGTGTTCAGTTTACATCTTTTTAATGGTATCTATTCTATCGTTTTAAATCATTTTAACTCCGTGTCGCTCAAATGCCGCTGCTTCAAGAATGGACATACCTTGCGCCTTGGCCGCCTCAGCCACTTTTCCAGAAACCTGTGGTGTAAGATTCGCGGGTGCAGCAAAGGACATTTCCCTTGCGCGAGCAACATTACGGCGCTGGAACGGTCCCCAAATGGCAAATGTTTTACCAGGGGTTTGAATATTAACGAATAGCGTATTTCCATCTGGAGAGAAGGTCGGACCAGCCAATTCAGAATCGCTTAAACGGTTGGCCGCAAAAGGATATACCTTGCCCTCTGGAGTAATTCCCATAATCCGGTCCTGGCCAGAACCATCTTCTGCATACCAGAGGTCTCCCCAAGGGGTACAGCAAATATTGTCCGGATATTCCATGTACTTTTTGTCATTTCCCTCATAGAAAAGCTCCAATGTATTCGTGTGCGGAACATATCGGTACACGCGGCCAAGCTTTTTGTCACCAGCAGATGTGTCATCGAACCAGAAAACTCCTTCTTGAAAAAAGGCTCCCTCAAGCCTGGAGAACACAATACAGTTTTGCGCAGCAGCTTCTTCACGGCACCAGTGAGGATCTACTTCCTTCCAAACAATTTTAAAAGTTTGTCCTGTCTTAAATGTGCTGGCTGAAGGGTCAACAACTTCCTCAATCGCAGCTGCATACAGCTTGCCGCCTTTTTGCAGCGCACCCGGCTTTTGGCTTAAGTCATTCGGGATAAAACGATACAGGAAGCTTGGACTTGCATCCTCGGTTAAGTAGACATATCCTGTCGCTGGATCAATGGCACATGCCTCATGTGCAAACCTTCCCATTTCCTTGATTGGCGTTTTGGACATATCGTTTTCAGGCTGTGTTGGATCCACTTCGAATACATAACCGTGGCCCTCGGATCGGTTCTCCTCGCAGGTTAGCCAAGTACCCCATGGTGTCGCGCCACCCGCACAATTTCGGATCGTACCTGATGACGTCACATATTCTTTAATCACTTCACGATTTGCCCCTACAACTAGTGCGGTAGTTCCACCCTGGGCATTTGCATCATAAGGATTTCTGCCAAATGCCGGACCGGATGACAATTCATGGTTGCGAACAAGAATCGTCGTGTTGTTCGGTCCTTCAAAAGCTGCCATTCCATCGAATGCACCAGGAATCTTGGTTCCGTCTGTCATCAAGCTGCCTTCTTTGGAGATAATTTTGTAATGGAAGCCTTTTGGAAGATCGAGGATACCATTAGGATCTGGAACCAAATCTCCGTATCCGCCAAATCCGCTCGCTGGATTTTCAGCAGCATCCGCAAGTGCTGTTGAACCCAGTCCCATTACCCCAGTGGAACCAAGAGTAAGAGCAAGCGCGCTCATCCCACCCGCTTTCAAGAAATCCCTTCGGTTCAAGCCATTATTAGACATTTGATCAGTCATACCTTATCTCTCCTCATCTATGTATTTTTGAATCTAGTAATAGATTAAAAGGAAATTATTAAGACATAACCAGATTATTGTAAAAATTCAGTTTAAAGATAGTAAATGCAAATTAACAATACCTATTTGGTAGAGCTATCACCTTTCTAAGCCGGTGGAAGGAGCCATTCTCAATGTGGCGATTCAAATAAGCAGAGGGAACGAACAATGCTATATAAAATTGAAAACGACTAGAAAGAACCACAATAGCCGCAGACAGCAAATCATCAAAAGACTTTATCAGATGATTATTCATAACCACTCCTGAAAATTTGGCCTAACCAATATATAATTCCATAAATATCCAAATACCCCTTTCGGAAAAATATGAGGCTAAAGACTCAAAAGTCGATAAAAAAAGCTTGCTATCCATTTGCAGGTTAGCAAGCTAATGTATCTTCGAGACAGTATCACATGTCTAATATTATAAGGTTACTTCATTGACGGCTGCCTTTTTAACTCAAATTTTTGTAAAAATAATACCAAGCAACGCTGAAAAAATTCCAACGAGCTGGTACATTTTGATTTTCTCCTTGAAAAGCCAGATGCCAGCAAGTACTACGACCAGGCAATTCAGGCTAACAATCGGGAAGATGATGCTGGCTGTTCCATTATGCAACGCATAAAAATAACAGCTGTAACCGATGACACTGATCAGCCCAACGAGTGAACCGATATTGGCTTCCGTCCGCTGCCAATGCTCTTTTTCCCGAATGCTGTTAATCCCCAAATAAATACTTCCGCCTCCATACATGCAAATTAATGTATTAAGCGAACTGATTTGCAAATAAGAAGTAGTCTTCATCAAGATTCCCAGAACCCCAAACGAAAGAATGGCCAATAGTACCCTGAAAAGCCATGGACCATACTCGGTTCCGCGGTTCGAGCCTGGCGAATATTGAATCACTAAGGCTGAGCCCAGTATGAAAACAATGCCTAGCCATTGGAGCAGGCTGATCTGTTCGTGAAAAATAATCGCTGCACCAAGAATGGGAAATATCGCGTTTGCTCCTACCAGAGGTGATGTCAGGCTGGCCGGTCCGTTCTCAAATGCCCTCGACATTTGGATATTCCCATTTGCATTCAATATTCCAATCAGGCCGCCAAGGACCATTGCCAGTAAGTTAAACTCCAGCGCACCAGACACCACTCCATAACTAAGGGTGACCAGAAAGGCTATCAAGTAAAAGAAAAACTGAATATGTACCTTTGATAGATGTCGTGCAGTGCTCCACTTAAAAAGTGTATTATTGATCCCAAAGCTCAACGTCGTTACAAATGCCGCGGCAATCCACATGCTGATCCTTCTCTCTCTATCACTTTGACTCCCTCATTTTAAAACTCTATCAGAGTATTCGCAATCTATTTTTTCGTGTTTCTAAATAAAAAAAGAACCTCAATTAAGGTTCTTTTCACTCTACCACGGATAGCCTGATAAAAAAGTGCCCCTATCCAGAGTTTAGTGTGTTTCAATAGATTGAATGAATGAACATTCCTCGCCTTTTTCTTCAGTTCGTCCTGGTATTCATTTATTATTTTTGAATGTCTTTTATTCTGCATTTTGCGGTTGAAGTGGATTATTTTCTAAAATGTTTTCTACTTCTTCATACCCCTCTGGAAATGCATAGTTATATCTAGGTGGAAGTGCAAAAACATACTTATTATTTTGTCCCAGGATTGATGGGCGAACAGGTGCTGCTCCGATATGAAATTCCCCCTTTTCAAGTAAGGACCATTGATTAAGTGTAAAAATCATGATCGGAATATCTTGTTTCGGTTTTTCCTCCATCCATTTAGGATGTCTAATTGAAAGGATTTGGCCACTTTCAATTATTTGTTGATCAGTAGAAATACCTTCCCAGGAATCAGAGACAATCTTGTAACCCTCCCAACTTTTTGGAAGTTCAAAGTTGAATCCATATTCTGTATTTTCATAAAGAATCGTATCTGTTACTTTATCATCAGGTTCGTTCTGATCTAGAGGATCTTTATTATCGTCCACTTTGTTTTCATCTATTGGAGGATTTCCCTTGCTTTGTTGCCCTTGTTCATTTGAATCAGGACTTGATGGACGTTCCTCATTAAACGGAATAATAAGGATGGCGAATAATAGTATAGCAGCTACACTCGCTAAACCCGCTGTAATCCTTTTCATTGTCGCAGCTCTCCCTTTTTTCTTCTTATCATTTGACCTTGCAAATTTCAGCAGATTTTCATGGATAATATCTTGTGTATCCTTAGTGAACTTTTTATCATAATCAGGTTCTGGTAATGATTTGATTTTTCTCTCTAAATCATAAAATTTCTCATGGTCTTTCATAGTGAAAATCCTCCTTCGCTTTTTTGCAGTATCTTTAACGCACGATGGTAGTTAATACGCACCTTATTTTCAGTCCAATTTAAAATGGATGCTGTTTCAGATACAGAAAGTTCTTTAATACCTCTAAGGATGATGACGTCCCGATAATTTGCTTTAAGCGATTGGACTGCTTGATAAAGCAATCTGTTATTTTCATTAAGCTGGAGGATTTCCTCAGGCGTTGCCTTATCTGTTTGGTCATCCCAGAACCTGATCATTTGCTTCACCCTAAGACGCTTCCTTTTTCTAATTTCATCTATCCCCACATGGCGCGCAATCGAAAAAAGCCAGGTTTTGGGACTTGATTTTTCCTGATACGTATCAAAGCCTTTAATTGCCCGCATAAAAACTTCCTGCACCAGATCTTCCACATCATTTGAGCCGATATAATAAACTAAAAAATGGTATATATCTTTGTTGTACAAGTAAAACCACTCTGAAATTTTGTTGCTAATCATCAGCTGGTCAACTCCATTTTCCCATCAATTTTTTATACTCATAAATTAGTCGAATCCGAACAACATTTATTTCACTTTTTACAGTAATTTTAAAAATTATTTTTAATTAGTTTAATATGAAAATTAATGTCCCACGCTAAACTTTCTGAAAGATAAATAAAAAAAGCAACGGAACTTATCTCCATTGCTTTTCTGTTGAAATTTAATTGTGATCGCTAAAGCTCCCCACTGCTTCTCCTGCTGTGGAGTATAAATTTCATAAGTGCCCTCTACCATCTCTTTCATTGTCCAACCTTCACAATCAAAGTCATGGAATGGAATATTTTCATACATCTCTTTGAAGGTATCATAGCTCCGCAGTTCTGTTACTTTTACAGTCAATGTTTCATCTTGTTCAGGCACCTTAACAAATTCGATCAGATTGCCTACTTGAATTTTTTCGTCTCTTTTCATCGTTCAAACGAACTTCTACTTTCTTCTTCCCCTCAATGATCGATTAAAGGTATTCTTCATACAAACCCATACGATGCAGCACGTACTACACTCAGAAGAGAAAACAAGACGGTTCCGCTGTCCCACAAAACGGCCACAAGTCTCTGTTTTATTACATAGAAATCACCTTTTTGTTTTTTAAGCTAGATAACTTTTCAATCCATGTTGTACAGAGCTTGTAGGAAGCCTGGAAAATAGGACTCTGGATAAATGTATAAATAATGGTGAAAATAAAGACCGGCCCGCCCAGTAACAGGGCAACCACCAGCACGACACTCTCGACAATAATTCGCACTCTGCTGATTGAATACCCGAGCTTAACTGAAATCGCAAGCATAAACCCGTCTCTGGGCCCTGATCCAATTCGAGCAGCATTATACATTCCGCCTCCGATACCCATGATCACCACACCAAGCAGCAACACCAAAACATCAAACATGAGCGTGGAAGCCTGGGGCAAGATATCCAGCCAGAGAAAAAAGTCAACCATCGTGCCAACCATCAGTGCATTAATAAAAGTACCAATGTTAACATAAGTTCGATCAATCAAAAGCGTTACAAGAACTAACATGATACCAAAAATCACGTTCCATGTTCCGATTGTCAAACCAAACTTATCATAAAGTGCAATATTCAATACATCCCAAGGGTGGACCCCTAAGTACTTAACCTTGATTGCCACCGCTATACCGTAACTAAAAAGGATAAGTCCGATTATAAAAAAGGGAATTTGTATTTTCAGCTTCAATTTTATCACTTCACTTCTTTTAACTTGCTTAATGAATTTAGTTTAAATCAACACGGAAAGCATTTAAAGCAGAAGTTTTAGTACAAGTGGCAACATAGCACCAGACAGTGAGGGACATGGGGACGGTTCTTGTATCCTGAAAATCCCTGTTTCTTGGTTATTAAATCACCAAAAAAATTCCGCTCGCATGTCTCTAATCAAATTTAAAGGGAAGCGTTATTTAGCTTCCCTTAGGTTATTTAAGCACCATTCAGCTTTTATTTCGACGCCTGAATGGGACAAGATCATCGTTCCTCTTTCCCTTCCGCTATTTTGCACGAATCATACTAATTCCTAATACTGTGGCCGGAAAAAGTGCCAGGACAGCACCAATAAAAAACTGATAAGATTCCTTTCCCGTATCTGGCTGGGTGAAGATTTTATACCTTATGACATTGAGCATCAAAAATATTAACGCAATAGTTACCACTGCTAAAATTGTTCCTGTTACATAGGCTTTGTAACTATTCATTCTCCGTAGTTTTGGGGAAGAGATAAATAGAGACAAAACAACATAAATGACAGCACTAGCAAAATATACGACTAGGGTTAACTGGGAGTAGTTAACTTCCTCGATAATTTGCCCCTCCCTGACTCCAATTGTATACATTCCAGTTGAAGTCAGGAGGAGCTGAAAGCTTATGACAAGGAGGAAAAAGAAGATTTGGAGTCCTCCATTAAACCAGGATATGCTCTTTTTAAAAAGTGATACTCCATAACCGAAGATCACAATTGAACAGATTAGTAGAATGATGGAACTTATATTCAACCAACTTGGCAGCGTCGAGATTGATTGTATATTCATCAATGAAATGAACAGACTGATTATGAAAAACGCAATAGTTACAAATCTGAAGTTCTTTTGCATCTCGTCTTGAGTTGTATGTCCCGACCGGGCTTTTACCGTCTTCATGGCAAACTCCTTTCTGTCTTGCAAACCTTTCTACAATGCAAAAAAGGAGCACAGGGTTTGTCCCCACGGCTCCTAAATGTTCATAGGAAATCACTTAGCATAAAGGGTATTTTAAGCATAACAGCCAATAGCATTTAAAATTATAACCCCAATTCCAGTTACAGCAATCCCTGTTATGGCAGTGACGAATACTGTTCTTAATTGCTTAGTATCCACCCATACTGTAATCCCTAAAATAATCGTAAATAGAATACCAAAAAATATAGATGCTAAAGGATTAGTTGGTGTTATCCAATCATACCAAGACAAAAAATCCATTAAACCCACCTCCATGAGATCGCAAAAAGTTCTATCATTATATTCTAAATATTACCATAAAAAGTAAATTATTTCAAACACTGTAAAAAAATTAAAACCCCGGTTACCATCCAGTTTAAATAAGTGTTAATGCTATAAATTAAGTGAGCTTAACAAAGACTCTTTGATGCTAAATGTTTGCAAAAAAATTGCATCAATCCCTGTGGATCGATGCAATCATACAGCCTGCTTATTCATTATATTTTCGGTGATTTTATCAAGTTCTATTAAAACGCTTTGCTTAAAAACTCATCATTCTCGATAATCCTACTTATAAATTAGCCATTAACGAAGTAGTGTAATGGTCCAAAATCTTCTGTTTTTCTTCTTTTGCTAGTTTGTAATAGGGTGTCTCCTTTACAAATAGAACATTGCTGACAAGGATGCCGGTAATCTGGTGTGCAAAGATGCCTGGGTCGGCGGCAATGTTTTGTTTTTCAAAATGCAGCTGGATTCCTGCCTTCAATCCATTATAAATTACGCTCGGAAAATCAAGATCACCAGTCAGGTTCCCCATCATGCTTTCGGAAACAAGCATTTTAATCAATTGATGGTTCTTGGAGATTACCTCCAGACGTTCATCGAGAATTTCTTCAAAAAATCGGCCGGTTTCCTCTTCCGCCAGTTTAAATATCCTGGTTTTGAAGTGATTCTCCAGTGATTTCTTAATAACTGTCTCGAATAAATTTTGCTTCGTTGAAAATTTCCGGTATAAGGTAACCTCTGCAACATCTGCTTCTTTGGCTATTTCCTGGGTAGTTGATTGCAAAAACCCTTTTTTGATAAAGACATTTATTGCAGCTTTTATAATTTGGTCTGTTTTATCTCTCAAACCACGTTCACCCCGTTTTTGTTTGCACTTCCTTCTCAGCTTTCGTTTTAGTCTTTACCAGCCGGTCTAGAAGGACCAGTATGGCTGGCATAACAATGATTGTGCTGATCAGTGAAAAGAAAACGTTTATTAAGGTCATCATACCAAAATTACTTAAAATAACGAAGTCTGAAACAAGAAGGGCACTAAAGCCTCCTATTACAGATAACCCTGAAGCTAAAACTGCCTTGCCAATTTTTTTGTTGGCAATCAATATTGCTTCAATGCCAGAGAAACCTTTTTTCCTTTCCTCATAAAAACGCTCCATGATCAAAATGGTAAACTCTGTCCCTATTCCGATAATCAAAGCGCCAAGTGTGGCAGTAAGCGGTGTATAGCTTATATTAAACAAATACATGATGCCCCCAGACCACCCAACAATGAAAAGAATAGGAAGCAGCGGGATAAAGGCCTTAACGGGATGTCTGTAGATTGCCAAAAGTCCAATAAAGACAAGCCCAATTCCAAGCAAGGTCATATCATGACGACCGGTTGTCAGCGAAGATACCATTTCAACATCCAGTACTGATTTGCCCGTAACAGTTGTATCAATGCCATTCTGCTCCTCGTCTTCAACATAGGACTCCAGATTGCCGATAAACTCTTTCAGTTCGCTCGCCTCAAGATGTTTAATGCCAACTGTGATAACGCCTTTTGTCCGTCCTTCATTCACCAGAAGCTTAACCTGATCCTCTGGCATATCATTTACAATTCCCTCTGGATCCTCTGGAATCTTCCCGTCATTTGTCTGTTCAAGGACACTTGCAATCGACTTTGTTTCTACTACTACTTCAGGAAATTCATTGCTGATTGATTCTGTCATTCTGTCTGTCCAGTTGATTGTTTCTTTATCGAGTACATTGTCGGTGCTGTACATAATCGTTACCTGGTCGGTTGTTCCAAGTATATCTCTTAATTTGTGAATATCCTTTAATTCCTGTGTATCCTGCGGCATGAAAGTTTCTACATCGGTCTCTACTCCCGCTTTCAAATCTCCCCATATGCCAAAAACCGCTGTTGATAGAGCTAGAAAGATGACCAGCCATTTTAATGAAATTACTTTCTTTGTCAATCCCTCAAGTAATCTCTCTGATTTTGACGATTCACCTGTTTTGATGCCTTTCTTGCTTTCTTTTGCAAAAAAATGGTCCCTTGTAAATAGAATGGGAATCAAGATGAATAAGCCAGCAAAAAAGCTGATGACGATTCCAAGTGTCAGCATTTTCCCGAAATCCTGGATCATGGGAACAGGTGAGGTAAATAGCGCCATAAAGCCAAGCCCTGTCGCAATAATGGCTGTCATTACAGCAGGCACTATGTGTTTGACGGTTTGTTTTAAACTTAAAATGCTTTTCTGTTTATTGTTTTTTTCCATTATGCCTCACCCCTTGTGTCCATTTCTTCTGAATAGCGGCTCTGGAACTGGATCGCATAGTCAATGCCAAGCCCAATTAAAATCGGGAATACGGCCATTGAAACCATTGTCATCGGAATGCTCAGCCATCCCATCAAACCTACAGTTGCGACAACCGCCAGCAAAATGACCACAAGCGGAAGCAATCTCCATCTGACCTTGAAGACGAGCGTTAAAACAAGGATCATGAACAGGATCGACAGACCCATCATTTTTTGCATGCTGTCCTTCATTGATGTCCTGATCGCATCGTCAAGCACTGGCTTCCCTGATACCATCGTTTCGACGTTTTCCAGTTTATTGTCTTGAAGATATTCTTTAATCGCGCCTGAAATCTCACTTTTCACCGAGTCATCCACATTCCCTTCCAGCTTCACGATGAAAAGCATGTACTTTTCGTCTACGATCACCTCACTGAATAAATCGCGAAGGTCACCATTTTCTTCATAAATCATTTTATTCAGCGTTTTTTGTTGTTGCGGAAGGCCCGGGGACATATTATCCGAATAGGAAACCATTGTTTCCAGGTTTTCGCTGATTTTGCCCAAATTGCTCCCCATTTCCGAAAGTCCGGCAGACAATGTTTTTAAATCATTCAATTGGCTTGCTTGCTTCTTATTCAATTCACTGAAGGCCGCTTTTTGACTATTAAGCCCCTGTTGCATCCCGTTTAGTCCTTTAATCGTATTTTCAGGTATGGCCGTCATTTTCGTACCCTTCACGGAGGCTTCATTCATTTTTTGCGACAGCTGGACGAACTGATTGCTCATCTGGATCAGCTGCTGGACCTGTTTTTGCTGCTGCGGATTTGAATCAAGCGATTTGCCCAGTTGCTCGCTGACTTTTTGCATGTTCAGAGCAGCCACGTGCAATTGTCCACCCATTTGCGCATAGCCATTCGCCATCTGTGCAGTTCCAGCAGACAGCTTTTTCTGCCCATCGATCATTTTGCTTAATCCATTATTTAACTCATTCAGGTTCTGTTCGATATTTTTTCCGCCGGTCGGCTGCCCAGCGGAATTCTGGTTCAGCTTTTTGCTTATATCAGTCAAGCTGCTGCCCATTTTGTCCAATCCAGAAATGACTTCATCAAGACCTTCCTTGTATTTTTCGGACTGCTTGACAGAAATCTGATTGATCATCGTATTAGGACTTATAACCGTATAAATATCTTCATAAGAACTCAGCCTTTTTTCCAAACCCGCCATGTGGTTAACAGTATCGATTGTAAGAAGGTCCTCAGATTTTTCAGCTTCGTATAATACAAGAATCGATTCACCCCCAAACTCTTCCTCCAATGCCAGGTTATCCTTGTAGGCTTTCGTATCTTCCTCAATCAGAGTTTCATTGCCTGTAGCCATTTTCATTGCAGGCGCACCAGCAGCAAAAAGCAGGACAGCGACAATAGATAGGATAATAAGCTTCATAGGAGTCTTTCGGATCATCTCAGATAAAAACGTCAGGATTTTCATAGCTTCCCCCAAAATTAAGTTAGTACAAACTAACGTTTTGTGTAAACTTTCGTTATTCCTAACACACTTTGACTGAATGTTAGTTATAACTTTGACTGGCCGCTTTGATATAACATTTGAAATTCGTTGAAGAATCTTGCTTTCCTTGAACGTGTTCGTTAGTGATAACTAACATACAACTCAAAAAAACTCATTTTTTAACTTACCCTGCCTTTCTCTGATTTACAGGGAAGAAAAACTTTTTCATAAGAATATTGACTAGCGGAGTTTTGGACATAAATTGTACGAGATATGGACGCAACTGGGATACTATAGGATTTGTAGTAAAAATCAATGATTCCACTTTGATTTGTAATCTTTGAAGTTCATCGGCTTCCGGCTTTCGTTTTTTTTCAATCTCTGACAACTTATTAACCGAATAATCACCTTCGTTAAGGGCTTCAAGAATTACTTCAGCAGCCACAATAGAATCAGCTAAAGCCACATTAATTCCGATTACACCAATTGGAGTCATCACATGAGCAGCATCACCAACCAAAACTAATCCATTTGAAGCCCAACGGTCTAATGTCAGGGAAATGACTTGTAGCTTGACGAATTGTTTTGAGTTCTCCACCCGTTCTTTTAATTCCGGAATTTGTTCAATTACAAGGTTTTTAATTTCTTTATAGTTATTTTCTTTTACCCTGGCTTGTTGTTCTTTTGTAAATGTATATCCTATTTGCATTTTATCTGGGTACTTTGGAATCATGAATAGGTTATTCTTCCCGGTAAACATATACATCAATTCATGAGGTAAATGGGATGGCCAATCTATTGTGAACCAAATTAAGTTACTGCGATGATGCTCATTAACTTCCTTAAATGACGCTTCTTTCCTAATTGTAGATTGTCTTCCATCACTGCCTACCGTTACTTTAGCAAAAACTTCTGCTGGCTCCTTTTCAATGGTACCTTGCACTCCAATCACTTGACCGGTTTCATCTTTTAAAAGTGTTTTAACATTAGAGTTGAAATGCATTTTAAAGTTCGGAAATTTTTCTGCCTCTTTTATTAATGCCTGAATGAATGTTGATTGTGCCATTTGAATGGCATAAGGGTATTCTCTAGATATGTCATCCATTTTAAATTCCATTATTCTTTTTCCTTTATAATGGATCCCGCCTTGTGCTATTTTCTTATGAGGCTGCTCCAGAATATATTCAAGCAGACCAATTTGATCCAGCAGTTGCAGGGTAGATGGCTGAAGAATTTCTCCCCGGTAATCTCGCTCAAGATTAGCGAACTTCTCTAAAAGCAATACTTCATGTCCTTGTTTAGCTAATAACAAACCAAGTAATGCACCCGAAGGCCCTGTACCTACAATACATACATCTGTTTTGATATTTTTCATGTTATTCCTCCAATACCACAAAGTATGTTAGCTATAACTAACATTATCTGTGAAAATTTTTTTTTAACCACCTAACAATAGAGATACTCTGTAGCTAATCACCAGAAATGATAAAGAGATTACGAACTCTATTATAAGTGCATTATAGTAGTCACTAACACAAACTAATGTTAGTGATAACTTACACTTATTATATTTGATTGTTATCGAGATGTAAACCCTGCTCTTATTTTTATTTAACTAATTCATTTCTTTCTTCTGGTCTAAAAAAATGACGTTTCTGCTGTCTCAAAAATTTACATATTTTCACTTCTAAAATTAATTCTACAAATGTTCCTCCACCTACGAATACATTGCCACCAGTTGTGAAATTTTCGATTAATTTAAAGTTTATTACACCCCCCGAGACATGAGAACCGTCCCTCTACATACCCAAAATGACCGGATCCTTCACTTTTTAAATTTTCACACAACACCCATTTTGCTATGATATAGATATTCACTAGTTTAATAAATTGGAAATGGAGGAATTTCCAGATGTCAGATACATATTTAAAAACAGCTTTCCAGAACTGGATGAGCCGGCAAAAGAAATCGAATGGGGAACCTTATAAGAAAGGGACCATTAATGCATACACAACCGCTTTAAAAAATGCAGCCGCTAAACTGGAAATAGAGGACCTCAATGAAAAGGATTTATTCAGGATTACATCTTCCAACACTTTCGAAGAAATCTATAAAAAAATTACATCTGCTCCTAATTTTCATGAAGTAGATTTGGCGGCTGGCAACCGGGCATTTTCAAACAGCCTGATTCAATACGAAAAATTCTTAAAGGAGTTTGAACAGCCATCCTGCTGGATTTTTCAAGGCAACCCCAAATATTATGACGTCATTGGAGCGGTTCAAGATCTTGATGAAATTACATGGGCTGTTAATCAGAACAAGAAGCAAATAAAGAAAGACGATAAAGTTTATATATGGTTGTCCGGCTCTAATGCTGGCATTGTTGCCTCTGGAACAATCCTTAATGACCCCTATATGGCCGAACCGGATGAGGAAGATCCATACAACCGAAGCGAGCAATTGAATCGCGAACCCTATCTCGCCGTAGATATTGAACTTGATCGTAAATTTATCGATCCCGTTGTGGAACGTTCAACCTTGCTTAAGGATGACCGTACAAAAAGGATGGAGATTTTAACATATCCTGGAGCCACCAACTTTCGGGTGACACCGGAACAGGAAGTGGTGATTGAAAGCATTATTGACGGGACTTATCATCATGTTCCAATAAACGGCCAACCAGAACCTCATCCCCAAACTGTGCCAGATAAGAAAAGGTACTGGATGTATGCCCCCGGTGAAGGTTCGAGAATGTGGGAAGAATTCTACAACAAAGAAATTATGGGAGTCGGTTGGGATGGCCTTGGAGATTTAACCCAATATTCAACGAAGGAAGCCATGAAAGAGAAAATGAAGGAAATCTACGGCGAAGAATTTTCATATAAAAACGCCGGTCACCTGACCTGGCAATTTGCCAATGAAATGAAAATCGGCGATATTGTTTTTGTAAAAAAAGGGCTCAAGAAAATCATTGGCAGAGGGGAAGTATCTTCAGAATACAGATATGACAGTATCAGAAATGAGTATAAACATATTCGTTCGGTGAATTGGACCCATAAAGGCGAGTGGGACCATGAAGGACAAATCGTCTTGAAAACACTAACAGATATTACTCCATATAGGGATTATTATAAGAAACTCGAAGAAATGTTCGATATAGAACAAAGTGAAATTACAAGTGATATTGAACCAACCCAGTATCCGGAATATACAGTAGATGACTTTTTATCTGAAGTATATATGAACGAAGACCAATACAACACCCTGAAAAGTCTTCTGCTTAGAAAGAAAAATCTCATCTTAATGGGTGCCCCGGGGGTGGGGAAAACGTATGCTGCGGAGCGGCTTGCCTATTCCATCATTGGGGCTAAAGATACAAGCCGGGTCATGACAATCCAATTCCATCAAAGTTACAGCTATGAGGACTTCATTATGGGTTACCGCCCTACCGAAAGAGGATTCAGCTTAACAAAGGGGCCTTTCTATGAATTTTGCAAAGAAGCGGAGCCTGAGGATGAGCAACCATATTTCTTTATCATTGATGAAATCAACCGAGGAAACCTGAGTAAGATCTTTGGTGAATTGCTGATGTTGATAGAAAGTGATAAACGAGGAAAAGAACTGAGGCTCCTCTATTCAGATGAGCAATTTTCCGTACCGAAAAATGTCTATATCATCGGTATGATGAATACTGCGGACAGAAGCCTTGCCATGATTGACTATGCTCTGCGCCGCCGATTTGCCTTTTTTGAATTTGCGCCTGCCTTTGAGAGCGAAGGATTTAAGCTGTATCAGGAAAACATAGCAAACAGCAGTTTTGACAGGTTAATTGATATGATCATTGCCCTAAATAAAGCAATTGATGAAGATGCTTCTTTAGGCAGCGGCTTCCGGGTCGGCCATAGCTATTTCTCAACGGACCAGGAAATCGACCAGGACTGGCTTGAAGAACTTGTGGAATACGAACTCGTCCCCCTTCTCAATGAATACTGGTTCGATGAATCTTCAAAGATTGAGTACTGGTCCTCCAAACTTCGGGGTGCCATTCGTGATTAAAATAAAAAATATTTACTATATGCTTGCATACGCTTATCAATCATTAAACGAAACTGAGTACAAGTCCTTGCATTCAGAGCAGTTTGAAAACATTCATGATTTAATGTCAGCCATTTTAATACGCGGAACCTCAAATCAAATTAAGCGGGGCCTGCATAAGAATTATAGGTCCCACACAGAAGAGACAGGAAATTTGCGCGGCAAAATTGACTCGACCGCTTCCATCAAGCAGAACACTTTTTTAAAGCGGAGGATGGTTTGCCACTTTGATGAGTTTTCCGAAAACACTTTATTCAATCAAATTCTAAAGACCACAATGCTCCTCCTGCTTCGCCATGGCAAAGTGAAAGTAACCAACCAGAGGGAATTGCGAAAACTAATGTTATTTTTCGGAAATGTCGGGACAATCGACCCTCAATCCATAAGATGGAGCTCATTAAATTACCATAGGCATAATGCTGCTTACAAGATGCTCATGAATATTTGCGAACTGGTCATTAAAGGTCTCCTCATAAGTACCGAAAATGGCGAGTATAAAATGAAACAGTTTCTTGACGACCAGCAGATGCATAGGCTTTATGAAAAATTCCTGCTCGGATATTATCAAAAGGAATACCCTCAATATTCGGCAAAAGCATCCTATATTGATTGGGTTATTGACGACGGCATCATCGACTTCTTGCCTGCAATGATATCGGATATAACACTGACCCACGGTCCAAGAACACTCATTATCGACGCCAAATACTACGGCAGGAGCATGCAGACTAATTCTTTATATAATAACAGTACCATTATCTCTAGCAACCTTTACCAGATCTATACCTATGTGAAAAATAAAGACAGGCATGGCAGCGGAAACGTAAGCGGCCTGCTTCTATATGCCAAAACGGATGAGGACATCACCCCTGACAACGATTATCAAATGGGTGGAAACCGGGTTAGTGTCAAAACACTCGACTTAAGCGGGAACTGGGTGGAGATAAAAGAACAGCTGGATTTGATTGGTGAGATGATGTGGACAAAATAAAGGTGCACTGGCATTACTTGAAATATGGCGAACAATCCTCAGAAGAATATTGCAGGTTAGTGGAAAAAAATATGATAAGCAGCGTGGACTGCTTATCGTATTTTTGGATCTCTTAGTGTTTTATCAAGCACGCTCTTTACTAATTTATAATTTCCAACGGCTTGCTCAACCTCAGGTCCGGCAGTCCGTATTATTTCTCTTTAGCGTGAGGGAGATTTCGGTGATTTACGATGTCTTTTTAAATGCAGATATAAAAGACCCGGCCATTAGACGAGCACACAAGCAGGCATTGAAGGCTGATAATACAGAGATTACCACTCAAGCAACTTGTTCAATCTGCAATAAATCCGTGTCTGATAAAGTTAAATCATATTGTTTATCAAACCACAAATTCAATTTGAAGATTTATTGTTATGAGCATAAGAAGAATAGCAAAATAAACGATTAATGCGATAAAAGAAAGAGGATCGAATTGGGCTATCCTCTTTCTCTTCGTTTTCCTTTATTACCCTTGTTACAAAAGCAGTATAGTAAAAGGAGATTATAACAATTTAGACAATTCCCCCAGTGGTTCCGGACAAATTCCACCGCCATACTATTTATTCACAATTATGACTCACGAATCACCCCTATGTTTCTAGTTCACTTTTTGAATTTCTTAAAGATAAAAAAAACAGCCGGTATAATTGGACCAATCACTTTACCAATTCTCCCAGTTATATTGCCTATTTTAGTTTTACAGTGAGAACAAAAAAGGTCATTCTTAGTTAACGGCCTTCCGCATTTCTTACATTTATTCAAGATTCACTTCCTCCTTTTTTAACAGTAGTTGTTCGCCTGTTAATCGTATTTCTATATATTCCGAGTCTAATTTGTCGATATGGGAATCAATCATTTCTATAATTTTGTCGGGGTTTTTGTACCACATATCTTCTTTTTCAATTTTAGGATTATATGGGAGAAATTCTGCTACTTTTTCCATTTTACCTGCATATTCATTAATACATGCTTTCAAAGGTATTAGGGATTCTTTTAATGAGTTGACTTCTCCCAATTCTTCATAAATTAGCGCAAG
Source organism: Cytobacillus oceanisediminis 2691 (assembly GCF_007678455.1). GTDB lineage: Bacteria > Bacillota > Bacilli > Bacillales > Cytobacillaceae > Mesobacillus > Mesobacillus oceanisediminis_A. The sequence continues at coordinate 542,594 of NZ_VEEP01000002.1, forward strand.
ATAATTTGAGGATTTGATTATACTGTCAAATATAGTCTGAGTGTCGAGAAATTCACCTTCAATTTTATTTGTATCGACTCTATGAAATAAAGAATAGAAGATTTGTTTAAAAGATGATTGAGGTAACTTATTTATAAATTTTGTATTGGCTTCAAGGGATTCAATTAGTTGCCTTCTTCCTTTATTCAACTCAGATACAGCCTGAGTCAATAATTGCCTACTTACGATTTTGTCATTAGCTAGCAAAGCTTGCTTATATGTGTCTATAGCACCTTCGATTACACCAATTCGGTCTGTGAGTTGGCCACGTAACACATCAGATACTTGTTCATTAAGTAATTCCAATTGCTCTAAAACTGCAGCCATTGTTGATTGTAAGGCTATATTATTTAGATTACTAAAATTAATAGGATTCGTTTCTTCTAATCTGACTTGGCAAACAAAAGAACCATTTTGATCTTTTATAGTTGGTAACTTCATCCCAGTTTTATCAAAGTTCCACTCCGCACTTCCCTCTTCCAATCTCTTACTGATATCTTTAGGGATTATCACTTTGTAGAGACTATCCTTTTTAATTAATTTTTGCGCCTCATAAAATGCCGGGACTTTTCTAAACCCATTTATCACTTGATTTAAATTAAGATTGTATCGTTGACTAAGTTGTTTTTTAGATAATTCCAAAGTAGGGTCATTAGAGGATTGTTTAAAAGTAAGGTTGCTCTGTACATTAATAATTTTTTGCTCATTATCCATTTTTACATCCCCTCTATAATAGATATCATGATAACCTTCCCTTCTTTGAAATACTATACCTTCCTTATTCCTAATAAAACCCATTCCAATTTTAGCATTTTCGAAATATATAGACGAGGGAACTATTGTCTCTCGTCATTTTTAATGTAACGCATCAATACTATAGTTTGGTAGACCTTCCTCTCTCCATGAGCCAGGTATTACTCCTTTTAACTGCCCACCAGATAGATTTTTGCATTGCCGTTTTATAATAAGATTGAACCTCCTTGTTATGGAAAGAGGATGATTCAAATAGCGTGACCAACTCTTTATTTGTAAAAACTCTATTCTTTTCAACTTTCTTTTCTAAACCAAGTACAAAATTTAACGTTTGTTCATTAAGGTTATACCTTTCACCCATCACCTTAGAATTTCCTCATTTCAAATTTATAGAGAAGTTTATGAAGCTGTTGACAGGTCAAAAGCATATTACACAAAAGAACCACCCTTTTGGATAACATCGGGTTTAGAAGACTTAAGGAGCTTGATATTAACTGGTCAACTCAACTGGATCTTTTCTTTCTCTTTCTATTTTTACCTTGCATAAATTTTATGAGACAGGGGACGGTTCTACAGACTCTGATATTTACATATTTTCTCCTTTTATGAGACACGAGAACTGTCCCCTTGTCTATCTTCATCTAAAATGCAAGTTACAAAGCTAGTTATAAGTTCTCTAATTCTGCAAGTTGGCCATGAATAACATTTACACATTGGCCAATGGCCATTACTCCATTAATTTCATTTAAATACTTTACTTCAGCATCCGTCCCATATTGTTCATGACTCAAGTATGAAAGAGACTCAATAGTGTTTGCGATATTATTCCCTATTTCTTGAGAAGGGAATGGCATTTGCCTCAGCTCCGGATATTTCTCGATTACTTCAGTTGCTACCTGTTCCCTGGTGCTATAGAGTTCTTCGCGTGATCCGGTTGCCACAGCACTGTTCAATCTTTCGTACCAGGCTTTTATGTCATCATGGAACTGCCTCGATAGTTGAAGACCTACCTCCTGATTTGAATCCAGTTCTGCCGGAACGGTTTGGTTTACATAAATTGAACCATTAAAAAAATCTGAATTCATCAGGCTTGCATGGATTAATTCCATTGCTCTAAAATACTTAGTTGCTTCTCCAAGCGGAAGATAAGCATCACCATCTTCATTTATTTGATAATGGTTTACATAGGGGTCCTCCATATTTGCCGTATATACATATTCGAGATTATTCTCTCTATCCTCATAATTCACAAGCTTATACAACTCTTCATTCATGAAGCCCTCTTTGGAATTTGCCGACTGAGACTCAATCGTTCCAATTAAGACTTTATCGTTCAGCAATGATTGGTCAATATAATAAATAAATGTTTTCACTCCATGCGTTTCTGGATCTTCTTCAAAGATAACATCTTCCCCTAATCGATCGTCCAGCTGAACAGTATATTTATAATCAGAATGCTGAAAAGTCATTTCCTCCTTTGGCGGAGTCTCTTCTTTTTCAACAACTTCATTGGTTTCAGTATCATTTGTCTCTGTTTTTTCAACTGCTTTAACTTCATTCGCCAGAGTCTTTTCTTCTTGCTTTGCCTGACTGCATCCAGAGATGATCAGCAGCATGATAAATAAAGGTGTCATTATTTTTTTCATTCCCATGTTCCTTTCTCTCATTTGGTGTACTTCGATATAAGCATCGGGTAAAAGTGAATTATTTTAATATTTTTCTACAAAGAAATCATGCTGAGCAGTTAAACAAATCAAAGTTTCAAAATGAGGAAGGCATTTTTAGATAATCGGGCTTTATAGTAATTTGAACATGAACAGAAAAATAGAAAATTAATAATTAGAGTATAAGTGGGAAACTACTGTATTATTTTACAAGTAGTAAAATTATAAATTCTCTTTCTTTTGTTCCGATAAATAAACAAGAAATTGTTTTTGAAAAGGGACTAGGGGGACAAAAGAATGTTTAAGAAAATTCAAACGAAGATTATGCTTACAATGAGTGTGCTTATTGCAGTCACGCTGATAGGAGTCTCGGCACTCACGTATTTTCAAACGAAAAGAGAAATTCTATCTAATGTAAATACAAGCTCCAAATCTCAAATCGACGATTTAAAAAGTAATATCGATCTTTATCTTAATTTTTATGGCAGTACGGTTGACCGCTATAGCAAAGATAACCGGATAGTTGAATATTTAAAAGAAGTGAAGCAGAACGAAAAAACAGGCATTGAAACATATTGGCCTATTGTGAGCAGTGATTTTGAGAATTTTATGGGACTTAATCAAAACGTAGCTGTTATTTACGTTGGGGCTGAAACAAAACAATTTAAAACGACCCCAGTGATTGATTTGCCGGCGGACTTTGATCCGACTGGACGGCCATGGTATACAGCTGCTCTTAAATCACCGGATAAAGCACTTTGGACAGAACCATACCTTGATGCCAGTTCGGGTGAATATGTGGTTACGGTTGTTAAACCCGTTTTAGATCCAGCATCGAAGCAAGTCCTGGGTGTTGTAGGATTAGATTTAAGCTTATCAGGTTTGTCAGAAATGATTAATAAGACCGCAGTAGGATATAAAGGCTACTCCTTGCTTTTGGATAGCAATGGAATGGCACTCGTCCATCCAAAAGCACAGGGCAAGGATTTGAGTAAGAAACCATATTTCTCTGTATTGAAAGAAAAGGACGCTGGTTTTACATTATTTGACGAAGGTAAAACAGAAAACCAGCTATTTTACCAAACGTTAGACCAGACAAACTGGAAAATTGGAATGGTGTATGAAACAAACGAATTATTGGCAAGTGCACAAAAGCTAAGAAATTTAATTCTAATCATCGCTTCATTGACCGTTCTCGCCAGTCTTGCCATTACTTATTTCCTGGCAAGAAGTATCGCCAATCCAATCACGCTGTTGAATAGCCGGGTCCAAAAGGTTGCTCAAGGCGACCTAACCGTCAATGTAGTGGCAAATTCTAAGGATGAAACCGGACAGCTTACCGAACATTTCAATGTGATGGTCAAGAATATGCGTACACTCATTTCATCTGTAGAACATTCAGTTGAAAGCGTAAATGATTCTGCTTCGAGTTTAACGGCTGTGGCTGAAGAAACCATCGCTGCAAGTGAGGAAGTGGCCAAAGCGATTGGTGAGGTGGCTGCAGGAGCTACACAGCAAGCCCAGGATTCTGATGAAGCAAATCATCGTACTGTAAGCCTGTCTCTGCAAATTGAAAAAGTCCAGGAGAGCATGGATCAGATGACAGGCCTATCAAAACAAGCGGAGAAAACAAATCATCAAGGACTTGAACAAATGAAGTCCCTTAGGCATAGTACCGGAGAAAGTGATGAAGTCATTAAGAATGTAGGCAATGTCATTAACAAGCTGGCTTCAAAAGTTCAAGAAATAGAGCAGGTTATCCATTCCATAACGGAAATTTCCGAACAAACAAATCTGCTTGCTTTAAATGCAAGTATTGAAGCAGCAAGGGCTGGCGACAGCGGAAGAGGCTTTGCCGTTGTGGCAGAGGAAGTCCGAAAACTGGCGGAGCAGTCGGCAAAAGCGGCACAACAAGTTAAAATCACCATTTCCTCCATCGAAAACGAAACCAATATCGTCGTGAAGGAAATGGAACAAACGCTTAAAATTTCCCATTTGCAAAACGAAGCAGTCAGCCATACAGAAATTGCTTTTAACGAAATCTCTGAGACCATTCATCATATTGTTCAATCCATTGATACAATAAAGGCGGATGTAGCGAATATCAATGAGCTAAAAGACGATGTAGTGGCATCCATTCAAAGCATCGCCTCCGTTGCGGAACAATCAGCAGCTTCATCTGAACAGGTTAGTGCATCCACTGATGAACAGGTACGTGCGTTAGGTTCAGTCACCCAATCTGCCATAGAGCTTAATGAGTCCAGTGCCGAATTAGCCGCATTGATCAAACAGTTTAAAATTTGATAACAACTTTCATTGTTCTGTTGATCTAAATATAGAAGCTGAATACCCGAGGAGTCCATACTTCATAAAGAAGTATGGACTTTCTTAATTAGGCCAATGGGCAGCCATACGAATCTCAGAAGTGTAAATCTCCATTTTCACAGTACGATGAGCGACGGGACGTATCTTTGCTCCTAAAAAAACTGGACACAGGTACAGTTCTAAACATTTTTCCTCATTATTCAAGACACAAGAACCTTCCTATCCTCTCCCTTTTTAGAACGTACACTTATTATGAACCGAAGATTCTCCTCCCTGGTCTTCTCTACACTTTAAAATGAAAAGAGAGCACAGGGTACGTTCCCATGCTCCCATTTGTATAATACTTTTACGCCGTACCCAGACTGACTCCAAGCTCTTTTAAATACTGTCTGTATGCAATGCTCATCCGGTCACAGACTAGTGAAAGCTCGACTTGCAGATCAAGCGGCAGCTCCTCAGGCTTTTGGTTTTCAACTACCGGTTTGTCTTGTGCGAAAATCTCATTTTGAAATTCGACGATTTCGGTATCAGAAAGGCCTGTCTCATAGTTAAAGGAGAGAATTCCGTAGGCCACTGATGTGTTTTCACTTTCAGGACGCACTGTTAAAAGGATGGTCATTTCCGTGTTATTTTCACGATCTCTTTTTGTGAATTTAACCGTCAAAGGACGAACAATTTCATAAGTGTAATAAACATATTTCGGTTTTCCTGATCCATCAGGATCTGGCTGATAGATTGGTATTTCGTCTGAAAAAATTCGGTTATCGGTCCGATTCACGGCATAATCTTCTATGATTCGATGGCTATCGGTTCCTAAAAAGCCCTCATGGACCACCGCCAGATGGCCTACATCCAGGAAATTTTCGATGATACGAGGTGGCTTTGCCTCAACGGATTGCGGTCCCCAGATCACATTATGCCAGCTGTCCTCTTCCATTTCCTCATATAAGAAAAGCTCTGGCTGATTATTGGCTAGATTCACCCAAATAAATCCATACTTCTCGATGCATGAATAGGAAATGGTTTTTGCCTTCTTAGGAATCGCACGTCCTTCAGGAAGCTGCGGGATGTTCACACATTCTCCATCCTGGTTATATTCCCAGGCATGGTATGGGCAAACAAGGCAATCATTTTTCACTTCTCCCAAAGACAAGGCAGCTCCCCTATGTATGCATAAATCCTTGAATGCATGTACACCTTCACTATTTCTGAAAATCGCTAACCGTTCTCCCATAATGATGACCTGTACAGGCTTTTCCTTTAGGTCTTCAGCTCTGCAGGCAACAATCCAGTCTGCCCGCAATACATGATCTTGCTGCATTTCCTTCTCCCCCACATCCGTTTTTATGACTTTATTGTAATGGAAATTCATTTGCCGGTCAACCAAAATACGAACAATAAAATATAATAAAATAAAATTATTCGTTTTTTATATACAAACTTCATTCATTTCTATATAATCCAGTTAAAAAGATAACAAAACACGAATCATTTAAAGGGAGGCAGACTTGATTGGACAAGAAACAGGATCATAACATTATCATTGGTGTCGATGATAAAATCAGCTACAGCAAAGCATTTGTATTGGGCTTACAGCATGTGCTGGCAATGGATTTATACATAGCACCGATCATTATTGCAGGCCTTTTAGCATTGAGCACCGAAAACACGTCATTTTTCATTCAGATGTGCTTTTTAGCCACTGGAATTGCTACACTGATCCAAACTGGCGCGGGAATTAAACTACCTGTCGTACAAGGGCCATCTTATGTGCCAATCGGAGCCATCGCGGCCATTGGAGGAAAGCTGGGCCTCGGCGCCATAGCCGGAAGTTTGATACCGGGTGCGATTATCATTGCTCTTCTTGGCTACCCATTAAAATGGTTCGCCAAAGCAGTCCGGAAGATCATCCCTCCACTTGTAGGCGGAACAGTGATCATCATTGTCGGGATTGCGTTAATGCCAATCGGCCTCAATAATATTTATCATTCATCAGGCAATATTGGCGAAAACATTCTTGTTGCTGCAATCTCTGCAGGAGTCCTGGTCATTTGTATGCTGCTGGGCCGCAAAAGACATGGGCTAGGAACATTTTTCCGTCTCGTTTCCGTCATTATTGCGATTATTGCCGGAACAGTTGCCGCAAGCTTGTTTGGCGGAGTTGACTTCTCGCCGGTTAAAAGTGCAAGCTGGTTCTCCTTGCCAACATTATTTCCATTCGGGAAACCTATTTTTGATGTAAGTGCCATCATTACCATTGTATTCGTATACCTAATTATCCTGATTGAAACAACAGGAACATGGTTCGTCGTTTCCACTGTTACAGGAAAAGAGCTTGATGAAAGGCGACTGAACCGTGCTTCTGTCGGTGAAGGGCTTGGATGCTTCGTCGGTGCACTGTTCGGAAGCACGCCTATGACAGGCTACTCCTCTAATGCAGGATTGCTTGCAATCACAGGTGTAGCCAGCAGATTGGCCATTATGGCGAGCGGTGTCATCCTTATAGGTTTGGGGCTTATCCCTAAGCTTTCCACTGCTATCACATGCATACCTGAGCCTGTTATCAACGGAATTTTCGGCATCGTCTGTGTGGCGATCGTGACAAACGGCATGAAAGTGATTCAGCCGCTCAATATTGACGACCGCAACATGATGGTCATCGGCCTTCCAATCCTGTTGACCATTGGGGCAACCCTTTTGCCAAAAGAAGTCCTATACAGCATGCCAGACTGGGCTAACTATATCTTAGCTTCCGGAATTACTGTCGGTGCCCTGGCAGCCGTGCTGCTGAATTTGATCATACCAGCAGAAAAAACCACACAAGCCTCAGAAACAAACAAAGAAGAAGCGTACAAGGTTCCAGGACTTGATACTTAAGGATACAAAGAAGAAGCAAAGGGCGCTTAAACTGCATCCTTTGCTTCTTTTTTTATTCCCTGCATACAGGGGACATGAGATCCCCATATCCCACTTCGATTTATTAATAATGCGGCCTTCATGCTAAAATAATGACGAGATCAGTAACAGGAGGTTCAGCCTTGGGTAATCAGTTGGTCATTGAAGCAGAAAGATTTATACGGAACTGTTATGTAGAACTGCAAAAATCGGAAAAGGAAGCCGAAACGAGAATTCATTTAATTAAGCAGGAGATTTTTCAAACCGGAACTTATGAACATACTTTCGAGGAACTTGAACATGGCGCGAAAATGGCATGGAGGAATAGCAACCGCTGCATCGGCCGTCTTTTTTGGGACAGCTTGACGGTGTTTGATGCTCGAGGTCTGCAACAAGAAGAACAAATAAAGGATGCCCTGTTCCATCATATAGAATTTGCAACGAATCAGGGGCGGATTAGACCGGCAATCACCATTTTTAAGCAAAAAAAGAACGAAAAGGATTTTGTCCGGATCTGGAACCATCAGCTCGTGCGGTATGCTGGTTATGAAACGGAGACTGGCATCATCGGTGATTCAAGCTCTATTGATTTTACAAAAGTGTGTGAACAACTTGGCTGGGCAGGGGCTGAAACAGATTTTGACATCCTGCCCCTGGTTATTCAAGTCGAAGGCAATCCGCCAAAATACTACCCCATACCCGAAAGCCTAGTGCTTGAGGTCCCGTTGCGCCATGAGGAATTTGAATGGTTCGAGGAATTAGGATTAAAATGGTATGCCGTTCCGTTCATATCCGATATGAAGCTGGAAATTGGCGGAATAGAATATTCAGCTGCTCCATTCAACGGCTGGTATATGGGAACAGAAATAGGGGCACGAAATTTGGCAGATGAAAACCGCTACAATCTATTGCCAAGAATCGCAGATCATATGGGATTAAATATGAAGAAGAATGCTTCCTTATGGAAAGATCGCGCCCTTATTGAACTTAATAGTAGTGTTCTCTATTCCTTTAATGAAGACAGAGTGGCAATTGTCGATCACCATACTGCTGGAATGCAATTCAAAGTTTTTGAAGAGAAGGAAAAGGGAGCTGGAAGGAAATTGACAGGGGACTGGACATGGCTTATTCCCCCAGTATCTCCTGCTACGACACATATTTTCCATAAATCATATGAAAACGAAATCATGAAGCCAAATTATTTTTATCAGGATAAACCCTATTAATCATATTTCATTGGAGGACTAAAAAATGAAAAACAAAGTAATCTTGTTATCATCCGACCAGCTTGGAAAAGGTGAGCCAACTTTAGGTGAAGGACTTTTAGAAACTTTTTTCACGCTCCTAAAGCAACAGGGGGAACTGCCTGTCGCTGTATTCTGCATGAACAGAGGTGTATTCGCTCTAACGGAAAGCTCATTCGTTTCTCTCCACTTAAAAGAACTGGAAGAAAAGGGTTTAGACGTACTCGCCTGTAAAACATGTGTAGACCATTATGAACTAAACGACAAACTCGCAGCCGGCAAAATCAGCGGAATGGCGGACTTCATTAAGCTAGCCTCACAATATGAAGTATTGACATTGTCGTAAAAGGAAATAAGCGGAGCACGGGGACGGGAGCACTAGAAGCAGAGGGACGTACCTTTTACTTCCAGAAAAGGGCACAAAATGTTCCTCCTCTTGCCCCACTTATTCATATTATTCCCACCTACTCCACTCTCCTAGCCGCCTGCTGAATAGGATCCCACACCCCATTATACGGGGGAGCATACGCCAAATCTAAATCAAGCAGCTCTTCGGTCGTCATAGAATGGAATATGGCCGTCGCTAGGACATCGATTCGTTTATCGACGCCATTTCCCCCAATAATTTGCCCGCCAAGAACCTTGTGTGTCTCTTTATGATAGACAAGCTTCAATTTCATTTTTTTATCATCCGGATAATACCCAGCGATATCAGTTGCTGTGATGGTTACAGAGCCATAGGGGATGTTCAGCATTTTTGCCTCTTTTTCTGATAGCCCTGTTCTCCCCAGGGTTAGATCGAAAAACTTAATAATGGATGTGCCTACTATTCCTTTAAAGGTTTTATGTACATCAACCATGTTTAATCCGGCGATTTGCCCTTGCTTATTGGCATGTGTGCCCAATGGGACATGATCATCCTTTTCTTTTACCCGGTGATATTGTGTGGCACAATCTCCTGCCGCGTAGATATCCTCGATACTGGTTTGCATATAGGCATTTACCTGGATCGCGGCATTTTCGATGGTTTTGATACCCGTCCCTTCTAAAAATGAAGTATTAGGCTTCACACCTACAGCGACCAGTACCAAATCTGTTTCATACTCTCCTTTATCGGTTTTCACAGATTCCACATGGTCACTTCCACCGAATGCTTCCACGGATTCACCCATTTTCAAAACAATTTTTTGTTTTACTGCTTCATCATGCATCAGTTCCGCCATGTCTGGATCAAATATTTTGGCCAATTGCTCATTTCTTTCAATGATCGTTACCTTCTTGCCGAGCTCCGCAAAACTTTCGGCCATCTCAAGCCCAATGTATCCGCCACCAATCACCGTCACATTATGTATATCTCTTTCCAAATAATCCATTATTGCCTTGGCATCAGGGATGGTTTTTAATGAGAAAATACCTGGAAGTGTCACACCTTCCCACTCTGGAACAACCGAGCTTACACCTGTCGCAATCAGAAGGCGGTCATATGGAAGGCTAAACGTTTCACCATTACTATGGTTTACTCCACTTACCATTTTATTTTCCACGTCTACCTTCTGGACTTCATGATATACCCGTGCATCAATGCCATACTTCTCTTTAAAAGCAGACGGAGTGCGAGCGATTAACTCATCTGTGGACTCAATCTTCCCACTGATCACATAAGGCAGACCGCATTGTCCGTATGAATACACGCCTCCCTTTTCCAATACAGTGATCTCATGTCCAGAGCTGTTTCGCACCATTTGCATCGCAGCACTCATACCCGCTGCATCTCCACCAATAATAAGTATTTTCATCTTCATCCCTCCATTCCTTGTGTATCCATTTATGATTGAGTTTTAAACATTTATATCTATATATAGGTGACTTTAGAAAAATCCACCCTTTTTATCTTTGGAAAAAATAATTCCCCGTCATTGCCATTAATGTAACTGATTGGATTTATGTAATCGCGACCTTAACCAACCTGCATCTCATATAGCTCCTCAAAATAAAGCTCCTGGAACTTCTTATTCAAAATCCCGGTAAAATAAGCAATCGGATTCTTCACTTCCACCTTTGATTTCAGCTTCCGTACGAGCTGCCTGAAGGAGTCAAGTGATACTGATAACAGGAGGTCGGTGTCTTTTTCAAAGTTGTTACGGTATGCAGCGACCTTGCTCATCCGCCAGAATTCCTCAATCGACTTTGCGGCTGGGTAAAAGTATTTTACAAGATTGACGAATTCGCATGGAACCCGATCACTGACAAATAGATGGTCCTCTCGTGCTTGTTCAGCAATGGGTTTTACCCCTGTGATTTCTGATGATTTTTCTTCAGCAGCCTTTTCTTCACGTTTATTTTTCTTTTTAATGTTAGTTTCAGAAGGAATGATAGTTTTATATTGGAGGCTCAATTGATCGCCAGCCGGTAGTTCATTCATCGGGAAACGATTGAATACATACAGGTTGCTAGACTGTGAGCCATTCTTGCGCGCAGTTTCATATACAGTGAAAATACCAATTCCACTAGCCTTCAGGATCATCCTTTTAAAAGTAGAACGGGAAATCCCCATCTCCCCATACTCCTCATAAATCGCCTTAAGGACCGTTCCGATCTTGGCATTCGCCACCCCAGGAACCTTCGCAGCAAAACGAGCCAGCCGCTTCAAGCCAATCAACTCACCCTTACTGAAAAAACGCTTCTTATCCGCCATCCACATCTCAAAATGGTTGTTAAACTCCTTCAACGAACCAAACTGAGAATACTCCGCAAAACTCTCAATAACCGCCGATTTAATTGTCATGCTAATGCACCACCCTTTCACCCTTTATATATGGATGAGAGGGTAGAAAGGATAGGTTGGGAGATGGAGGATTGTGGCGGTTTTGTGAACAGTTAGATAGGAATTTTCAGAGCAAAGTGGGCTGGTTTATGAAAAAAAAACGATAAACAGCTTGAACTGCTTATCGTTTTTTTGGATTTCTAAATTTTATTTAGACTCTTAAATGATGCAATTCCTAACTTGGAATTTTAGCGGATTGTGTATCCACTTAATACTTTATCTCAACTTTCGACCGAGACACTAGAACTGTCCCTATGTCTCTTTGGTTTCTAAATTAATGGGATTCTATTTTTGTTCTTGATTCTTTATATTCTTTGTAATCATCGGCCATCCCTTTTGCCAATCTATCAATTGCAATAAAAATAGTTAGTATTAGGAAAATAAAATAATCATTAACATCATTTTTATTTTCAATTTCTAATAATACCTGGAAATCTTGATAACTTTTGTTAAAGGATAAGATTAGCAAAATGAAATAAGCAAGAATCCTTCTTAAGTTTTGGGATGTCTTATCAAATGAGATTAGATATACCCACGCAGCAAGACCCACTGGAACAAAAATTAAAATTAAATACCCTGCTTGATATGGCATCCCCTTAAAAGTTATCAGACCAATAAATAATATGTATATCACAAGAATAAGGACCATAAAACCAATAGCTGTTTTTCCTAATAAAAGAGTAATACGATTAATAAAATAATTTTCTTTGTTAATTTTATAGATAAGGTCATTTAAAAGACTCTTATATTTTGGTTCTTTTAGTTTACTTTTTAATTCAGTCACAAAAGATGAAATTATCACGATAATCACAGAGTACACCAACATGGCTATAGTTATTAAAATATTATTTTTTATTACTAAGGTATAAACCATCGCTCCTAAATATATTAAGGTAAGGACTATAAAAAAACCTTCAATAACTAATAAAGCTTTTTGGTAATTTGAAACTTTTTTGATTAAGAATAAAGATAGTTTATTTCCCATCCATTCTAAAAAGGGAAATATTATTTTATTCAGAATAAAATAAGATAGTGTAATTGAAACTCCAATAAATATTAAGTATAAACAGAAAGCAACTAAATCACTCATGTGAATCTCCTTAACCTTTTTATTGATTATTATAATAATACAGTCTGCATCTTATAAAAATCATATAACTTCTACTCTCTCCTCCCTTGATGATCCAGCTTCCACCCAGTGAGGTTGCCAACTACCTAGTAGTTTCGGTGTTATCTACTTCCTCCTTTCGTCAATCCTATTCGACAAAAAGAAACAATACCCCTCCTATTATTTAACATAAATAAAGCATACCCCTTGCTATCTATCTTCCCGTCCCAATCCCACAACTCCTATAAGAACTTATAGAAATTGTCATAAAAATGGCCCGTACCCAAGGTCCAGGCCTCCTCAATTTATTTAACTACTTTCTCCCTAACCTCATTACTCTTCAACAACTTTTTAACCTTCATATCAATTCTTTCAATTTCAGTAGTAGGATTCTTCCACCAGTTCCGGCTCCAGATCCGTTCGATTGTCCAGCCTCTGCTTTCAAGGAAGCGCTGGCGATAGACGTCTCTTTCTTTGGCATTGGCGGAGCTGTGATACATGGCACCGTCACACTCAATCCCCAGGATATATTTCGAATGATCATTCGGATCCACGATGGCCAAATCAATTCGATATCCTGACATCCCTACTTGCGTGACGACTTCGTAGCCAAGGTTTCTTAGCTGCTTATACACCTGCTCTTCGAATGGCGAGTCGAAATGTAATTCTTGTTCCTGTACATGCGTGTTCACATTTTCGTTAATTTCTTGGACGACAGCATTGATTTGTGCAGGCAGGGCAGCAGCAACTGCTTTCACGAATTTCAAATAGGACTTTAACAGTTTCGGTCCCAGACCAGCAGTACCAGCTACATTCAGCTCCTCTGGCTCGACACTTGAAACAACCATGATCTCTTCCTTGGCACGAGTGATCGCCACATTCAAGCGGTTCTCTCCACCTTTTTGATTAAGCATTCCAAATCGGTTGTAAATCCTACCTTCTTCATTTTTGGCATAACCAATAGAAAATAAGATGATATCCCGCTCGTCTCCCTGGACATTCTCGATGTTTTTCACAAACACCCGTTCATCCAGATCCCTGGACATCATTTTGTTATAAACAGCACTGAATTTTTCATCTTCTCCTGCCATTTTTTCAATTAAGTCCAGGATTTTCGTTTGCTGTTTGGCATTGAAGGTAATAATACCGACCGTCTTGTTCGGCCGCTTTTCAAAGATATCCTTCAGAGTTTTAACTACTTCAATGGCTTCTACCTCATTGCACTGGTTAATCCATCGACCATCTACTTTTTTCCACTCCATCGCAGGCGGTTTCTTGAATGGGACTACGTTAGGAGCAATTTGGACGTGACCATTGTAGAAAGCATGATTAGAGAAATTGATTAATTCCTCATATTTTGAGCGGTAATGCCATTGCAAAATCTTTTCCGGGAACCTTCTTTTCGCCAAGTTCAGTAAGCTGACAGACTCATCTGTATCATATTGTTCTTCCTCGTCATCATCATTCACTATAGAGGATTGGAACATATTAAATGGAGGAAGTTGCTTTTCATCTCCTGCTACAATGAGCTGTTTGGCTCGGTAAACTGCCGGAATTCCGCTCTCCACAGTACATTGGGAAGCTTCATCAAAAATCACCAAATCAAATAGTCCTTCTTCTAATGGGAAGATCGAGGAAACAATCTCCGGCGATGCAAGCCACACAGGCAGAATATCCACCAATCCATCACTGGCAAATCCGTTAACCAGTTTACGCAGCGACCAAATCATTCGCTTTTTGCCAACTTGGTGTTTTAGATCCTTCACTTTTTTTGCATTCCGCAGTTGGGTCATATTCACATTGGAAGTCAAAGTATGGATTAAAAACTGTGTAGCCGCTTTTCGCTTTTCATCTACCAGCTTGGCAAACGACTCTCGGATTCTTGCAAACTCATTTGTCGACACCTTTTTCACTTGAGGATACTTTTGCTCGGTTTGATCGATCCAATGCACATAGGCTGAATTTCGGAAAAGGTCCACCCAATAGTCAGGCAGCCCTAGCTCGGTGTTATTGTTTTTTGTCTGCAGCTTTAAAATCACTTTTTTCTCAATTTCTGAGCATTGTGCCCAATAACTATCCATCTGCTGAAGATCCTCGAAGTCGCTGTGGATATATTCCACCATTTTATCTAGTTCGTTTAAAGGAATATCTCCTTCAGAAATGCGATTCTTAAAATCTTCTACTAAACTCTGATCAAAGTACCTTTTTAGACGCTCTATTTCATCCGCCATCGTTTTCGTTTCCTTACCAAGTTGGTGCATCGTCATCAGGGACTTTTTGATTTTCAGCCACTCCGTAGAACTAGTACCTTTAAATTTCTCGCCTTCAATCAGTTCTTCGATTATTGACTTACCGGAAAAAGATGTCCACCACCATAACCTCAATCCTTGCAATGTCCGTTTGTTGGCTTCCTCAAGATCCGGGTATATTTTATCCAGCTTATTCTGCACTAACCAGGTATAAGCAGGAGTAATCTTCTCATGATCAAGCGATTCCAGATACTCAACCGATTTCCTCGCACGTAGGATTAATTGATCCATCAACTCGATCAGTTCCAACTTGTCTTTCATGCTTAGCTCCGCAAAGGATTTACACTTCTTTAACTGGTAGGAATCATCCCCAAACCGTTCATACCATTCTGCAAAGGTAAACACCTTCTCAGAAACGTCGTCTAAAATATCCCGGTTCAACGAAGGCAATACGTCGGTTAAGTCAACAATTTGTGTTGTTTCCCCGACTGGATTGGCTTTCCCGTATAAATCGTACAAACGGAAGCCAAAATCCTGATACTCATACAGCGAATTAGCAATACTATTCAACAAATCCTCTTGAGAAGCTAGTTTTTTGGAGACGGATGCTAAAAACTGGACCGCCTGCTCATATGTGATCTGATTATGTTCCAATACGGTGGAAATCTTACTATAAAGTTTCTTTCGATCATTCTTCTCGTCATGCACTAGGGCAATATGACCGCTTAACCCCAGTCCATCTAGCCTCTGATAAACCACGTCTAAAGCCGCACGCTTTTGGCAGACGACGAGAACTTTCTTCCCCTGCTTCAAGGCATCAGTAATCAGGTTGACAATCACTTGGGACTTCCCGGTACCAGGTGGCCCATGAACAACAATTCCTTTTTTATAGCGGGCTTCCTTGAGAATCTCCTCTTGTGATCCGTCCGCTTCCAGGAGGTTGAGAATGTCAGGATTCTCACGTTCTGAAGGATCCTCGACATTTTCTGCTCCTTCATTGAATTCAAGGTCATCAGGTGAAATTAATTCGCCCGCTAATCCTAATGTCCCTTTCTCCGACATATCAATGAGTGCATCATAATCTTTTACCAGGGAAGAACTGCCCTGTGGGAAATTCCCAATCACGGCATTTTCTAATAACGTCAGGTTGGCCACTTCAGGTTCGTCTACTTTTTTATATTCCTTTAACTTTGTCAGGCCGTTTTGGGTAAAGTGAATGTTTATATCACGTTCTTTTAAGAACGTAAGCCAGGATTGATAGTCATAGTTCTTAGCCACCTCTGCAGCTTCCTCAAAGAAATCTTCAGTAAATATGAGGTTATTCAGCTTCTTAAATGCCAAAAATAAAGTACGATTAATCTGCGGTTCCCCTTCATCCCGCTTCAATACCCATTTTTGAGAATTAACATTGTTCTTTTCAATCCTGACGGGATATAAAAACAAAGGAGCCTGAAAAAATGTCCCATCTGCCAAAGTACCTGACAAAAACGGAAAACCTAGATAAAAATCATGAACCCCTGTTTCCTCTTCCATTCCCCTAATGTTTCTACTGAGCTCCGTCAGCTTTCTTGAAATAGCCATCGATTTCTCTTCATCTATCGAGGGCTGCAATAAAACCATTTCACCCTTGCTTTGCTTGATGATTTTCGAGACAATCGACTGACTATCAGCCTCTCCGTCCAATTCGTCCAACTCTGTCAGGTCAAAACTCCATTTATTATAAAGCTTAACCAGCCGAATCGAGCGGTTACGCCTGCTGATATCATTAAGCTTATCCCTCATGTGGATTAATACTTCTTTCATTTCAAAACCTCTTTCTTATTGCCATGTTCTAATATCCCGTTTCATTAATACGCTTCGAAAGAACCTGAAATACCAAGGTTCTTTAAAAGTAAAATAAAATCCCTTGCCAATCGTATATTTTATGTCAAATATTATATCAGATTTTGGAAAAAATTGACGAATAATCTTTAAGTATACCTTTATTTACTACAGAATTAATTATGAAATAATAGAGAATCCTGTAGCATTTTCCAACAAAACTGCATATCATAAAGCTCTTAAAAATAACGTTCCTGAAACTGCGCTGATTTCGAAAGCTACCCGACTAACGTCGTTGAACTAATCTTAGTTTTATAAGATTTTTTCTTTTTTTCCAATTTGATATAATTTAAGTAACACTCCTACGAGATTTATTTTCCTTAGTAATATCATCACTTATAAAAGAGGGTCGTATATGAAAAATAAAACCGTTAATTTAATACAAATAGATTGGCAGGGACCATTTAAAATAGAAGATCTACACCTCTTAAATGATATTTCACACGATTATGGTATATATCAGATTTATGGGAAGCATATCGTTTACGGAAAAGATGTTTTGCTATATATAGGAAAGGCAGATTTTCAAACAATCGGCAATAGGATTTCTCAGGAAAATTGGTGGGACACAAACGATTCAAACCATTTAAAAATATATGCTGGTCGTTTAGCTGGTGAAAAGACTCCAGATGAAGAACAGTGGTCTTATGAAATAGATTTGGCTGAAAAGCTCCTAATCAATGTACATAAACCTGCTTACAACTCCAAAAGTCTTTCATCTATCCCGGTTGAGATACAAGATGTACATATTACTTCCTGAAGTCTCAGGATTACGCTGGACAAGTAAATTAGATCCCCTTTTGTACGATACTTATAAATTAAATACTCCGGTCAAATGATAAAAAAAAGTGAATGGATATCCCATTCACTTTTTTTATATTGATGTAACTAATTTATCTTCCTCAAGACTCAAACTCTGACGATATTCTTCTGCCTTCATAGTTAGAGTGAATTCTGCTGTTGGTTCAATTTCCTGAACCAAATCTTGCAAATTTGCCACATCGGCATAGAAGAACTCTTTTCGAAGATTGATTTTGTTAACTCGATTCTCTTCAAGTAGTTCATGCATTTTCTGTTCTAATGCTACAGCGTTCTCACTAAAGACCATGGCGTGTATATCGAACTTAAATGGAACAGATGCATCTCCTAATTCATCAATACGGTCTAGTGGATTCAACCTTCTAGTCATACCAATTTTAAACATTTTCTCACCAAATGATCCAAGGTTTGATATGACATATACATATCCAGCCTTACCGTTGGCTCTCTTTACAATTTCTTCTTTTTCATCTTCAAGCTTTTCAACCATTTCATTTAATTCTTTTAAACGTGCTTCCAGCGCAGCAATCTTTTCAAGGTCAATTTCCTTGCTTAACATTTCTTTGTTTTTCTCAATCTCATTTAAATACTTTTCTTCTTCTTTTTCAATCTTCTTTCTTTCCTGGTCAAGTAGTCGCTGCTCCTCGGCTTCCTGTCGCATTTGCTCACGAATCTGTCTTTGTTCTTCTTTCTCTTTTTCCTTTTGTATATAATACTTGTATTCTATTTGAATTGCATTTTCAAACAAAGGTTCTAACTCTTGAATAAAGCGCGTAATTGTCGGCAAAATGTTTGCATTTCCGTTTCCGGCAATCGTTAGGTATTTTTGTGTCAGGGATTTAGCTGAGGTCATTGCCTTATCCAGGTTTGTGTAGCTTAGAGTATAAAGTATATTTTGAAGTTCAGCTTGTAACCCAATAACCATTAAGTGATAAATAGTCTTGTTTGCCTTCGTATTATACCTAGATTCATAACTCTCGACTAATTTTTTTATTTCTTTATTGTTGGCGTTCATTTCCTTCTTTAAAGCTTTAGAATCATCATGGTGTAAGTTCAGCTTAACAACAGTACCGTATATCCCCTCGCCCAGAGAAGCTTCTAATACTGCTAACTCACTTTCGATTTTTGTATAATCGACAGCATCAGGGAAATTTTCAATTAACCTTTTAATTCCTCCAGTTTCCGCCTTTAATTTTTTGGCTGCATTCTCTATTCTTTTATACTCTTTTTGTTTTTTCTCTAATACACTTTCTGCTTCCTCGGCTTCATTTCTAAGGTTTGCTATTTTTAATGCAAGTTCAGCATTTTCCTTCTCTGCTTTTTGAATATAGTTATCTGCTTCTTCTTTTGCTGTAGATATAATTTGTGCTGCTTCTTCCTGAATGGATTGCTGAGCCTCTAAAACTGTATTGTTAAAAAGGGAGTCTCTGTCCCTTACCTTTTCTTCAATCTCTGCAAGATAGGATTCCTTTTCTCTTATTGTTTCTTTAAGATTAAGAAGTTCTTTAATCTTTTTAAACATAAATACGCCCCCTAAACATTTACTTATTTTGTAAACCCCTTCTTATAGTAACACTTTTTTCACATACCGGTTTACCCAAAATTTGTATTTAGATATTGCTCCTGAATAATTATATCTGTATAAAGCTTCCTTTTTGTTTTATGATATGATGTTATAAAAATGGTTTTTTTGGGAGAATAAGTATGAATGAACTCATTTTTGAAAACAGAAAATTTAACAATAATAACCTTAATCAGATTAAATCTGTTTATCTTAATAATTATCCAATAGTTTATATTCTGTATAATGAAAAGCGTCCAACCGCGTATATAGGACAAACAGTTCATGCATCCCGACGAATGAAAGATCATTTAAGCAATCCAGAGCGTTCAGTGTTTGACAACACGATACTAATAGGCCATGAAGAATTTAATCAATCTGCCACTTATAATATTGAAACTAATCTCATCAATTATTTTATTGCAGATAATCACTACAAATTACAAAATGTCAGTCAAACTGTTAGAACGCAAATGCATAACTATTATCAAAAGGAATACTACAATGAAGTCTTATTTCAAAAAGTTTGGGAGAAACTTCGAGATGAGAAAATAGTATTTGAAAAAATCGAACACCTTAGGAATAAAGACATTTTCAAGCTGTCGCCATACAAAGCTCTTTCCGAACAACAACTTGAGATTAAGAACAAGATTATTGATTTTTGCAAGAGGAACATTGATCAGCCAGGCCATCACGTTTTAATAATTGAAGGAGATGCTGGAACGGGTAAAAGCGTCCTGCTAAGTTCACTATTTAACACTATTCAAGATTACTCTAATGATGCTAGTTCCAAGTTAGTTGGTACTAATAACTTCTTGTTGGTCAACCATACAGAAATGATCAAAACATACCAAAGTATTGCGTTTAGCTTACCAAATTTAAAAAAGAAAAACTTTTTAAAGCCAACGCCGTTCATTAACACCATGGATAAAACATCCAGTAGTGCTGATATTGTTTTGGTTGACGAGGCACATCTTCTTCTAAGCAAAGAAGATTCATATAATAATTTCCGATACGATAACCAACTGGAGGAAATTATTAAACGGAGTAAAATATCCGTCGTTATTTTCGACCCTAAACAAGTGTTGAAAATTAAGAGTTATTGGAATAATAATTTGTTAGAAGAAATCACTCAAATGTATAATGCAGAAACCTTCAAATTGACAAACCAGTTTAGAATAAATGCGGGCCCTGAAGTCATAAACTGGATTGATCATTTTGTTTCAAAGGAGTTATTACCGATTCCTAATAAAGACGAAAAATATAAAATTAAAATAGCTCAAAACAATAAAGAATTTAAACGGGCAATCCTGGATATAAATATGGAACACGGACTCTCTCGTATTGTATCAACATTTGATTATCTTCATAAAAAAGATGGAGAAATATATTATGTTGATGAAGATGGATTAAATATGCCTTGGAATATTACTAAAGACAATACAACTTGGGCAGAAGAAGCCCATACTATTAGAGAAGTTGGCTCCATTTATACAATTCAAGGATTTGATTTAAACTATGTAGGAGTCGTTTTAGGACCATCTGTTGGATATGACGAGGAAAACGATCGATTGAAGATTGATACCGCAAAATATAAAGATATCGAGGCCTTTCGTACCAGAAAGGATTTAACAGATGAGGAAAACCTTAAAGTAAAAGAAGAAATCGTACTGAATTCAATTAATATTCTTATGAAGCGCGGCATACATGGTTTATATATTTATGCTACAGATCCAAAGCTAAGAGAAAGGCTTCTTGAGTTAGAAAAGGAAGGGAAAAGTTAATTATCAAGATTAACGTTAAAGAAGGAAGGTTCCCAGAAAAAGGAGCCTTCCTTCTTAATTTCAAAGCAACATATGATCAAGTCTGGTAATATGATGAGTCGTCTAACGTACTCCCTTTTTAATGACCAACTCCACATTCGCCTCTTTACCTTCAATCTTTTTAATAGCTTCGACTTAACAACGACAATTGATTGTTGACATTCTGATACCAGCTTGAAAATAGAAAGTCCCCACTCCTCTAGGTGTAAGGCAGTTTAAAAATACAATCGCCACCCCAGCATCAATAGGAATCTCACTATAACTCAAAACACTATCCATATACTGTAAGTGTTGTCCCAAGACCTAACCTCCCGCTCATTAATTCGGCCGATATTGTGTTATAATTGCTGACAAAATTGATCATCAGCTCATCATCAAAAACATTCTTAAAGAACTCACCCTTGTAGCCTCATATACGATCAACTACCCCTTCTGCACGGGATACTTTTGCGCATTCTTCTTCATCTTCTCCAAAACTTCTTCTTCTAGATCAATATCCAATTTATCCGCCAACTGCACAAGATAAATCAAAATGTCAGCCATTTCTTCTTTTATATTTTGTTTAGAATCCCTTACCGCCTCTTCGCTACTTTTCCATTGGAAGTTTTCTAGGAGCTCATTCGCTTCAAGAGAAATCGAAATTGCTAGGTCTTTTTCTTTGTGGTATAGCTTCCAATTGCGTTCGTCTCTGAAGTTTAGTATGGTATTGCGGATTTTGTCCATTGGTTGGTCACTCCAATCATTTACTTAATTTAATATAGTTATTTAGATTCTAACATTATTCAAATAGCGAGAACATCGTTAAATAAACAGAAATTAATAGAGCCCAAACCGAGAATTAGACTCAAAAGAATTCTCTATACTGATTCCGGATTTTTCCTATATCTCATTCTTAACACTCTTCTCAATTATTGTTAATTTTATGTTATAATTTAAAAATCTTAGTTATACAGAATTAAACTATACTAATCACTTGATTATCGTTATATAGTGAAAATAAAATTTAATCTTGGGGTAAGAAAAATGAACTTACTTGACGATTTAGATAAAATATATAAAAATGTAAAAAATAGTGATTTGTTTCATACAAATTATTACCATTACATGGATATTAATATAAAAGACTGTAATACAAATAATAGTTTTATATGTTTGAAACAAAAAAAAACCAAATTCTTATTAATAGAAGAAGTAGATAAAATCAAGTTGTATTTATCTGATGCTGACATCATTCACCAAATAAGTCTACTTGATAACATAATATTTGAGGTATTAATGGAATCTTTTTCCCAATTATATAAAGGTTTTGGAGAGGAATTTAATTTCACCATAAATGAACAGTCATATAAGACTATAGGCCTGAAATTTGCACAGGAAGAAAAACATAGGTATTTTAATATTGGATTAGAGACTAAGGCAGATTTCGTTATAACATTTGAGGAATTTATTATATTAATAAACCTGATTTTAGCTAAAGAAAGCTTTTCTATGCAGATGATTGAGAATCCCTCATTTGACAGATCAAAAAGACAACTTGCTAAGTATATTTCTTTATCAAATTTTTATAGAGATAAAACTAATGAAGCTCACAAAAAATTCCTCGAGGAAATAAAATATAATGTGGAATTAAACGACATTTTCTTAGTTTACAATAATGATTGGAAACAAAAAAAGATCGATTCTAAATTTAATAATACCAAAGTGTTTGAAAAATATTTCATTGATGATAAAATAATCTTAGGGAATCCTAGAAAAGCTTAGGCTGCCTTAGCTGCTAAGGTTAGTGTAATTTAATTTAGTTAAATTTTTATTGACTACCGTCAATTCTTTTGGTCTGCAAACATATTTCTTTATTATAACCATGGGAATTCGCAACTCAGCTCATTCCCAGAACATAATAAAGAAATATTTTGCTCCAAATAAATATTTAAAAATTTAAGTAGGATTCCTTTTCTTTTTTAAAAAAGGTGATAATGATGAAAAGTGAAGAATACAAGTTTAATAAAAAAACACAAATAACAGACCCGCTAAGGGTGTTTTTTTTATGTGGAACTAAATTCAGTAAAGATCAACCTGATGATAAAAGAAATGTACTAAAATCACATTTAGAAAATAAAAATTTCAATTACAAGGTCATTATTTTAGAAGAACATTTTATATTCGGAAGCACTACGAAAGAGTACTTATCTTATGATGAAATTTTCATGAAAAATTTAAAGGATATAGAATTGTTAACAGGGCTATTCTCTGACAAAATTATCATTCTTCATGAAAGTATTTCAACTGCTGCGGAATTAGGTCTGTTTGCTTCCAACAACAGTCTTTTATCTAAGACATGTTTGTTATATCCAGACACTTTTTCAGTTGAAGAAGATAAAGTCTCTTCTTTTATAAGGTTAGCCTTCCTAAACCACCGCTCTCCTGAGGAGAATGTGAAAAAAATAACTTTTTATCCGAAAGTTAAAGAAAATATTATTTCGAATGTTAAGACCGAATATCATACTTTCTTTCCCAGAAATATCATACCTAAAAATTTATCCTCAAATATTGATTCCTTTATTTTGGAGGATTACTCAGAAACATTTCAAGTATCATTTAAAAAACAAAAGTTTAAACCATATAAGGATGAAAACATTATCTCTTACTCTATCCAAGATACTTCTGTTACATTATCGCCAAAAGTTTTCAGAATATTATTAACTTCATTATTTAGTTCTAAAAAATTTAGGCATGAAATTCGTAGCAGCAGTTCTATTGTGGAAACTGTAAATGTAATACAAAAGGCATTCTTAAATACAATAAAAAATACAATTGCTCATATTGAAGGTATTGACCTACAAAAGTCAAAAATAGAAATCACAATAAAAGACAACAATGTCAAATTAAGAGAAACAATTGGATATTTCTTATATACACTTCAAGCTATCGGGATGCTTCAACTTCCTGTGAGGGAAAAAAACGAAAAAGTCACGATTTCTTCAAACTTCAAAGAATTATATGAAAGTCACGCCAAAATTATTGAAGCAATACCCGTTAGTAAATTTAATGATTCACTTTAATGGAGTGAAAAAGAATGGATTACCAAGAAACTAAAAAAGGCTATATAGTTAAATACATAAAAACTAAAAATAAAATTAGAAAAATTGTTACTTATGGTGATAATGCTCAAGAAATAAAAAAAATTCATACAGAAATTGCTGAATTTATAAATGAAAACTTTATGCCTTCTAAATTTTCAAAGGCCTATATTAGGCATAAATCAATATATCAAAATGCGTTAGCTCATATGTATAATGACATTTTTATATCCTTAGATATAAAAGATTTTTTTAGAAATATTAATCATCAAAAATTAATTAATGCTTTATTTCTTGAACTTAACAAACATAGTAATAATACTATCAATAAACTAGAATGTTCCAAGATTGTTTCTAACTGTACTGTATCGAAGAAAGGTTTGCCCCTAGGACTTATTACATCTCCAACCCTTTCAAATGTATACTTAAAAGAATTTGATAATATCTTATATGGTAAATTAAAAAGAATGAAAGTAGAAAATATTATCTATACAAGATATGCGGACGATTTAGTCATTTCATTTAAAGATATTGAATCGAAAACAAAAATTATCGATGATATAATTATGCTAGTAAAAAAATTATTATCAAAATACAATTTACGATTAAATTCTTCCAAAACTAGAATTATAAGTTTGGATAAATCCAATCATGTTAAAATAACAGGAATAAATATTATTAAGTCCCCCTCAAATTATCGAAAGTTAACTGTTGGGAGAGAATTAAAAAATGACCTATTTCATACGGCAGTAAAATACTATGAAGATGGGAATACTAACAAATATGAACTATTAAAGATAAAGGGGCTTGAATCATTTATTTTATCAATTGAGAAAAATGGGTATGAAGAGGTATATTCTAAAAACATGAAACTCAAGATAAAAGATTTAGGTTTTAAATCATTAAATGAATTAATAAAAGGATTAACTTCTAAATAATCCACTTTATAAAAGCTACGACATGTGTCGTAGTTTTCTTTATAGTATTCTCTTAACACCTACCTTAACGCAAGGCGTGTGTAAATAAATCAGTGGCAGGCACTTTTTATGCCTGCCACTGATTTATTTTCCATTGTTCTTTAGAATATAAAATAAAGTATTATTACGGTTAATACACAAGCTGCCAATAAGCATATTCGTCTATTTGATCGTATTTAAGCGAGGAATATTTTAATTTATATATCCCCATTGTTTGTAAGATTCCTCGTTGTAATAGTGAAGAGGTGTAGTTAATTGATCCTCTTTATTATTTAAACTAAACTGATAAATGGCTGATGTAATACATTTTTGTCTAAAAGGGATATGAATGCATTTCGCTGTTTGATTACTTATTCTTTCATGGAGCGCTTTCGGCCATTTCTCTGCTAGCGCTTGAGGGTTCATAATATACTCATAACCTGTATAAGCAACTATGATAGGGATTTCATAGTAATCAACAGCCTTTTCAATTTCAAAATTCAACATACCACGGTTCCAGTTTGTTTCTTCCGATATGATTAATAACATGTTCTTGGAATTTCTCATTCGTTCTAAAAGTCGAGCCTGCAACGTTCTCTTTAAACTTGTATCCTTAACTTGGAATGTCTTTTTATGACTATCGCTGAAGGTGAAATCCGTTTTCTTAGAAGTATTCCAACTCCTTAAAAGCCCAAAATATTTAATATCACTTTTGGTTGGATTGGTTGTTCCGTTTCCATCAAATGCAACATAAGTTCCATTTCTATAGGCCATTAGTTTGCTCCTTTATTTTATAGAAATTAACCTTATCCTTTTTTGATTCGTGAATGATAATTGAGACCATTGAAGGATAAGTGAATTTTATTTTACTGACTTTAAAGGACCAAATTAACAATTCAAGTAACTCTTGGTCTGTAATCATTTCATAATTTTTAAACCTTGTTAATCCTGACCCCAATAGTGGAATGACAATCGATTTACCGTTATAAACAATATCTACTTCATTCCAAAAGTTTAATAAAAAATTTATGTAATCATTCATATGTAAGTAGGCTCTATTCTCTCTATCAAATTTAGAAAAGGCGGTCAGTAAATAATCATCATGACAAAAAATTGTCCCTAACTTATATCTTTCCTTTTTCCCTTGACTTCTAGTTTCATTAAAGCCTACTTTAATTCCATCTGAATTTAAATGTTCGTCCTGCTCTATTGATCGATCCAAAGCCTCGATATCCTGTATTTTAGTTTTTAGATAGATGCCGTTTAAGGTTGTCTCTGAAATGATTTTATTATCGACTTGAGTATCAAAATATTCATTAAAAGCCACTACTTTTAATCCCGACTCTTCAAAAACGTCCCCAACTTTAATCGTAACGGTTGAATTATTTATTGTGAGTTTCCTTTCAACCAGTAAGTTTGCTCTAACCCATAAGTAAACGTAAATCGAGGCGAAAACAAAAAGGATAATCATAAACGTCGAAAATTTATATTCATCAGGAATACTAATAGCTATTGAAATACATGTTACCAAAACACTAATTGGGGACAGAACTGTTAACCAATCTTTTAATAAGCTTCGGTTAAAAAAACTGACCTTTTTCTTAAATCCCATCTCTTAATCTCCCACTCTATTTTTTCATTAAATGGTATTATAGAATTCCTTTGTTTTAAGACAATGAATGCTCCAACAATAGCTTTCTCATTCCATACAATAAATCTAAAGGATGGTTCTCATGATGTTGTGTGAATAGCCTTTGCCAATCTAGAAAATCCGACTGTCTTATATCGTATAAATGGTCCAAGTCCAATTTAT
The DNA here is from genome assembly GCF_007678455.1 of Cytobacillus oceanisediminis 2691. Classification (GTDB taxonomy): domain Bacteria; phylum Bacillota; class Bacilli; order Bacillales; family Cytobacillaceae; genus Mesobacillus; species Mesobacillus oceanisediminis_A. Next base: position 569,625 of record NZ_VEEP01000002.1, read on the forward strand.
ATTGAATTGAAAGGTCTTGGGCATTTTCAAACATTCCTTTCTTAATAATGCCCTTTCTATCGGGTTCGCGTTTTCTAACGAACCTGGAAACCGCTATTTCGTAATATATCCACGGAGATTTTGTACTATTAATCACTGAGGAAGTATCAATAGATTGTGGTGTATTTAAGAAAAACATGCATTCTGATTGATCAATTACCATCGTTAAGGCTGTTGAAAGCATTGTATGAACATGGCTTGTAGAGAAGTTTCTTTTTTCATAGCTATACGTAGAGCCATCAGTGTTCTTACAATATCGGTCATCTATCTTTTTAAGCAGTTCATCAGCACTTCCCCATACAGAAGAATCAATAAAGACTTCTAAATCAAACGTATGTTTTAGCCAACCTGCTAATGCAATTGCTTTTTCTTTATCGTTATGAGAGTGAGAAAGAAAAACATCCGCATGAATCTGCGGAAACCAACTATTTTGCATATCATTTCCATTTATAGTTCCGTCTTCAAGTATAAATTTACTCAATTCATCTTTGACTTTTTGCTTTTGTAAATTGTAGATAGTATTTCCAGTTTGTTTGTAATGTGTAAACTCTTCATCCATTACCAGATTAAAACCAGCATACATTTTAAATCCCCCTAAATTAATTTTTTAATATCTATTTTTAGTACCTACAAAGACTACTTGGTATATTCCCTAATAACAGGATAACCGACAAAATGACAATTGTAAATAAAATCCAATGGTGGATTTTCTCATCCCTTGCTGCAATCGTCCCCTTCCATATTCCTACAGGAATATCTCTTCGACATCATTAATCTTCTTTGCTTTATTAAAGACTCCCTTCGCCACAGCTAAATCAAAATGAGCAGCCCCAACAGATTTAAAAATAGTAATATCCCCAAGTCCACGTTCAACCGGATTCACATGAAGCTCAGCTAATGTCCCAGATAGATTCTCAAACGTCCACTTCCCTCGTTTCACTGCATCAATGAATTCTCCAGCTTCGGTTTTGAATCCCTCATAATCATCTGCATAAATCAACGCTGCTTTTTCAATCGCACCCAACGGGATTTCACGCATTTCAGGTAAGTAACTTCCCACACCGATGATATGGGTCCCTGCTTTTACATAATTGGCTTCAAATACTTCTTCGGTTGACCGGGTCGCACAGCAAATGACGTCTGACTGGGCGACGGCTTCGTTCCGGTCGACTCCGGTATGTATTTTAGCGGTAATGCCTGCCTCTTTGAGCCTTTCGCCGAATGTGTATGTCTTCTCGACAGAACGGTTGATTAAATAGATGTCTTGAATCGGCAGCACGTTCACGATCCCCAGTACTTGCTCGAACGCCATTCCGCCTGTGCCAATGACGGTCAGCACTTGGCTGTCGGGCCTGGCGAGATGGCGGGCTGAGATGGCGCTTAATGCGCCGGTTCTCAATCGCGTCAGATAGGATGCGGACAGTAAGCTTATATGTCTTCCTGTTTCGAGTTCTGTGAGTAGAATGGCTCCTTGTGTGGTCGGAAGATCTGCTGAACTGTTATCAGGAAAAATCGAGACTATCTTGGTCGCTGCCATGGATGTTCCATCCGAACTTGGCATATAGAGAACAGATCCGTTGCGTTCCGGGACATTCAGTACTGTCCGATGTGGATTTTCAACACGTCCTTCATGAATGGCCACCAACATGGCTTCGACATCGCGAATGGCATCTTCGATTTTATAGATGGATTGGATTAGTTGTTCGTTCAGTATAAGCATTTAGAATCTCTCCTTCTTATGTAAAAACTCGGCCAATTACTTGGCCGAGCTCATTTTACCAGTGATCACAGTTGGTTCAACGCGGCTTTTGACTGCCCAGATGGCAATCAGTGACACCACTGCAGTGAACATGATGTAGAGTGCAACAGGGACGTAGGAATTATCGAATGATGCGAGCAGTGCTGTGGCAACGAGCGGCGCTGTACCACCAGCGACTGCGGCCCCGATTTGATAACCTAGCGAAACACCCGTATAGCGAACCTTGGCATCAAAGATTTCGGAGAACATGGTTCCAAGTACAGCTGTAATCGGAGCCCATATGATCCCGAGGCCAATAATCGTCGCCAAAACCAGCATGAGTACACTGCCTTGATGAATCATCCAGAAGTATGGGAAAGCGAAAGCCATCATCGCCAATGTACCGGCGATATACATTTTCTTACGGCCCACGCGGTCTGACAGGCTTCCCATAATTGGAATAAGGATTGTCGTAATGACGGTTGAAACCATGACAGAACCTAACACAGCGGAGCGGCTGAATCCTAGAGTGCTTGTCGCATAGGAAACAATAAACGTACTGAAAATATAGAATGGAGCTGTCTCCACCACTTTCGCACCGATTGTGATCAGCACTTCTTTCCAGTAATAGCGAAGTGTATCGACGATTGGCAGCTTTGGAATTTCACCTTTTTGCTGTACTTCCTTGAATTCTGGTGTCTCATCGATTCCTTTTCGGATCCATAAACCAAAGACTACGAGCAATGCACTGAAGATGAACGGCACGCGCCAGCCCCATGACATGAATTGCTGCTCTGGCAATAAACTCATGAGCCAAAGAGCGAGTGTTCCCATCACCATTCCGATCGTCACACCCATTTGCGGAATCGAACCGAAGAATCCTCTGCGTTCTGCCGGAGCATACTCAGTCGCAAGCAGCAGAGCTCCTCCCCATTCCCCGCCGATTCCAAGTCCCTGGATCAAACGAAGTGTAATCAGAATGATTGGTGCAGCTACACCAATTGCTTGATATGTAGGCAAGATACCCATTGCGAATGTCGCAGCACCCATCAAGCTCAATGTTAAAACGAGTGTCTTTTTCCGGCCGATTCGATCCCCGATATGACTAAAAATGATTCCTCCAAATGGCCGGATGAAAAACGAAAGTGCAAACGATGCATACGCTAAAAGCAATCCTACTGTTGGATCCTCGTTGACAAAGAATAATTGGTTAAATACAAGTGCGGCCATCGTTCCATACAGAAAATAATCAAACCATTCAATGGAACTGCCAACAAGGCTGGCAATCAATACACGATAAGTCGTTTTCTTATCCAATTGCATTTTCCCTTCCCCCTTTTTAAAAAATTGAAGTGACACTTCAATTAGATTTTAGATAATGGATAATTTTCTGTCAACTTTGTTCAGATTGACACAATCCATATATAAGGGAAAAATAAGAATTAGGAAGGTGAGATTTTATGATTGGTTTACGACTGAAAGAAATCCGGAAAGAGAAAAAGATGACTTTGAAAGAACTTGCCGAAGGGGCAGATGTATCTATAAGCTTTTTATCACAAGTTGAACGCGGAAAGTCCAGCGTCACACTGGAGTCACTGCGAAAAATATCCGAAGTTCTTGGCGTCAACCCAAGTACCTTTTTTCCAAGTAACAATGAGCCGGCGAGTGAACCTTCATTTCATTATCAAGATCTGACACAGCAAGTCCCAAACCCTGACTTTCACCCAATACTCGTCACACTCCCAGCGAACCAAAGCGACGGACAACCCTTCGCCCACAGCGGACATGAATTTGTCTATGTAATAGAAGGAACTTTGACCCTGCAAATAGGCACAAAGATGATCGAACTCCATCAAGGAGAATCCTGGTTCTTTTCAGCGAGTGAAACACATTACTGGTATAATCATACAGATCAGACGATTCGGTTTTTAGTTGTGTCTTCCAGGTAAGACTTTGTGGTAACTGGGCTGGCCTTCTGTCCTATGTGGGAAGCATATAAAAACTTTTGGGACATGGACCGACCTCCCATGTCCCCGAGTTCCAATTATACCGTTGCCTCAGACTCGCTCTCACTCATATTGATCACTTGCTCAAGCAGCACGATGTCCTCCATGATGTACTCCTTAAGCAGTTCGTCCCCGCATTTTTGATAATCCTCTTTCAGCCGCTGAAGTTCCTTTTTCAATAATGCCATTTCGATGTGGTTCATCTGTAAAATTCCTTTCGTAGTAAGGTAGATGTCGTATGTGCTGCAACAAAGGAGCTCCGGTATGCTTTTACTGTGTTAAAAAGGCTGATTCCGCATTGATTGTATAAAAAATTTCCATGCCGCATTTGGGATGTCTTCAAGGCTCTTTTCTTGATGCTCTCTACACTCCTATTTGTGGAAACAGCAAAGTTTACGAAAAGAACTTTTAAAAAAGAAAAGCCGAAAAAAACAGGGTCATACCTGCTCTTTTCGGCTTAAGTCTGGCACAATGTGTCCAGTACACCACTGCCTATGCTTTATTTGGTTTTAGAATTAAAGTAATGACACTCTTATCAAGTTCAAAATCCCAGTCGACAAAGACATCCTGGATTTTAGAATCAAGTATTTCAGAAAACTGGGTGCTGCCAGTCAGCATTCCGCCTTCAAGCTGTCTTTTCGCAACGCTTAATGTCTCGTCGAATCCAAGAGAAACCAACTGTTTTTCAATTGGCACTAATATTCCCTCCCGGATGACAATCAATGACCGGGGGCTGAGCATGTAAGAGTATACGCTATCAGGCGCTTTTTCTGCTTGCTCGCTTATCTGGATGATTTCCTTGTGGATCTCATCTCTTCCTTTATAATCAGCTCGATCATCTTCACCCTCATCCGGACTGTCCGGACTGATGGCCACAAAAACTCCTGAAAGGTTATGGAGGTTCCAACCATAATAGATATGCTGTACTTCCATGTCCGTTAATGCTTTAATTTGACCGCGTATTTCGGGGTCCAGTGATTTCATAAGATATTCTCTTGTGGTCAGGACGGTAAGTTCTTGTCCCTGTTCCAGAAGTGCCTGTTCCATTGGAGAAATAAAGCCGCTTATATACACCAATACATACGGCTGGGATATGGTAACATGGATGACTTCTGGCCCTTTGCCAAATTTATCGCGCAGCAGCTTGCCGAAATTGTTCGCCAATTTTGTTTGCTGTGCTTTTTTATCCATTACATAACTCATCCTTTTAAGAAAGAAGCATCATATCCTCTTTCCTGATTTGATTTTATCATCATCCTAAATAAGATGAAATAGTCCAGTATGCTTTTTCCCAGTTTTCCCCCAATTTAAAAATCAAAACATGAATTAAATCAAAGGGATTCAACATATGGATGTAGAAAGTATAGGTAAGGAAAAATAAATGACACTGTATGCTATATTATAATGAAGGATTTCTTGTCTTATACTATTCTTACATTTCGTCAAAACAATAAATGAATTCAGGATACTAGGCTTGAATTTGAAGAGGATGACGAGAATGGATTTGAAGAAGGAAGAAAAAGCGCTGGGGAGTTACATAGGGAGAATTTTAAGAGAACATTTTGGCAAAGGGCCTGGTTCTGTATTCGCTACTATTTCCCACCCCTATATCACTGTGTATATAAAAGACTTTTTGTCTCCGATGGAACATAAATTAATGTTAAATGGGCAAAGCAAATATGTCGAGAATATCCGGGACATGGTAATGGAAACACTTTCTGAAGAAATCAAAGTCTTTATGAAGAACGACCTGGGTTTAGATTTAAGTGAGTTCCATTATGATTGGAATCTTGACAGCCACTCAGGTATGTTCATGGGAGTCACAGTAAATGAACCCGAAGATACTGGCTGCTCCTATAAAAATCAGGAAGATGTCCATGATGAAGTCATAAAGGTGAGTATAAAAGCAGAAAAGGCTCCAGGTGAAGTCTACTCATGCATGCTGAATCCACGAACATTAGTCGTTGTCCGAAAAAAAATCTTGGTCGCTGTTGAAAAAGAAATGATCAGCATAGGCTTTTCCGAGGCTCTCACCCTTGCTAAACGAAACCTTGAGAAAAGACTTCTCTATGAGCATGCAGACTCACTCCAGACCTACCTCGACGCCAAATTGGAAAACGCTTTTGTATCCTGGAATTTTGATTTGGATAATAGCTTGATGGTATTTATTTTAAAGCCGAATAAATGATGGCCGTAATTATCTGGGCGATAGAACCAGACATAAGCCAAAAGAAGGTGAACCCACCTTCTTTTGGCTTTTTTCTTTTTTAGGGGATCTTTTTATAATATCTGAAGGGTGGGGAAAAGAATGATAGAGGAATTCCAGGATATGCATAAAAAAGCATTGGTTCAGATCCAATGTGAAAACGACATCACCACAGCTCGAAAAACCGGAAGAATTTTTTCAAATCACCTTCACTTTAATTCTATTAATCAAGCAAGAATCATTACCACAGTATCGGAACTCGCAAGAAACATATATAGATATGCCGGCACAGGACAAATCAGCTTTGAGCGGATTGAAGAAGCAATTAAAACAGGTTTAAAAATCACAGCCATTGACCAGGGACCTGGAATCATAGACATAAGCAATGCCCTGAAACACGGATATTCTTCATCAGGCGGTCTCGGAGCTGGCCTGCCTGGCGTAAAAAACATGATGGATGATTTTTATATTGAATCTTCACCAGTCAATGGGACGAGGGTGACTGTCGTTAAGTGGCAATAAAAATCATAAATTGGGACATGAGAACTCTGCCCATGTCCCTGATGAGAACGGTTCTAATGAGACGCCATAACCGTCACCATGTCTCATACAGGGAAAAAGGCATGGTGAGCAACTATTGCCCCCGTGCCTTTTCATGTGTCATTCCGTTCGTTAGAATAAATAGAGATCTTGACCTCTCGCAGTTTCAGAATCTCCCGAATTTCGCAGTTTCCCTTTGCTGTGATTATTGGCCAGATTCTTCTTCAGTTTCAGTTTCTTCTTGTTGGTTTTCTTCAGTTTCTGGATCCTCTGAATCTTCATTGCTGCAGCCTGTGGCTACTAAAGCTACCATCAGTGCCGCCATTAAGGTCATAAGCCATTTTTTAAAATTCATCATTTTAATTTGCCTCCTTAAAAGATAGATTAGATCCTGCATTCCTATCATACTGCTTTTTATTTTTAAAAATGGCTATTTAACTGAATATTAACAACACTTAACTGATTCTTCACCATTGCTAAATATTCTTAACTATTAACACAAACTTTGACCATATCCTATTCAGAAACCCTTTATGGACATACCTTGAATGAGTAGGTCTTCTGGGCGTTTTTACGGGAAAAGAGAACACCCCATGTCCCCTGAAGGAAAAAAGGAAGCGCAAAGCTCACTATTCGAAACCTTACGATAATGATAAGATATTGCTACACTGAACTATTTTTATGAAATGAGGTATAGCCTTGCTAGTATTCGAGACAGAACGTTTGAACATCCGCTGGCTAGAAGTCAGTGATCAAGAGTTTATTTTTACATTGCTGAATGAACCAGGATGGATAAAATATATTGGAGATAAAGGCATTCGGTCGCTTGAGGATGCGAAGAATTATATTTTGACCGGGCCAAGAAAGATGTACAAACAATTTGGGTTCGGGCTTTTTATGGTTGAACTGAAAGAGAGCAAGCTGCCGATTGGTTTATGCGGCCTGATTAAACGGGATGGATTAGAGGATGTTGATATTGGATATGCCTTTCTTGCCGAACAACAATCAAAAGGTTTTGCCTTTGAATCAGCAAAAGGAACATTGGAATATGCACGCAAACTAGGATTGGATCGTATCGTTGCCATTACAACCAAAGACAATGCTTACTCCTCCAAACTCCTTGAAAAGCTTGGTATGCGTTTTGAAGGATACGTGACTCTGCCTCAAAGTGATGAAGAGTTAAAACTCTATGCTATGAATACAGCAAAATAATAGATTTAGGGTTATTGCATTGAGCTATTTACCAAACAGAAGAGCTATTTTTGGAGAATAGTCATTTAAAAAGTTAAACGCCTGGTTTTACCAACCAGGCGGTATTTTCAGATGATCATTTTAATTGTTTACATTAACGAACTTTCCCTCCAAAGCCTCAATATACCTTTTAGCGGAATTTTGAACAGACTGATGGGCGTCTTCCTTAATGACACGATGAAATGCATTATATAATCTATCAAACTTTAGAACGCTGACTTTAGCTGCCATCTCCTGAACCTTGTTAGCTGGCAATGGAATAAGGTTTGGATAACTATACATGAAACTTACCCATTGCCGGTCGGCCACTATTTGAATAATATCACCAGTAAGAAGAACCCCTTGCTTGTTCACATCATTTTCCCAGTGTAAAACACTTCCCCCATGAAAATGGCCACCCAATCGATACAATGTTACACCCGCATCAAGCTCCAGGGAATCACCAGACCAGAATATGATCCTGTCACTCGGCCTGGTGACCCACTGGCGGTCAGCTTCGTGGATATAAATGCTTGCTCCAAATCGTTCAGCCCATTCAACCTGTGTCGAATAATAATGCGGATGGGATAATGCGATGGCATCAATTCCCCCTAGAGAATATATTTCCTTTTCTGTTTTTTCGTCCAGGTAGGTGATGCAGTCCCATAACAAGTTGAACCCTTCATTCCGAACTAAATAAGCAGTCTGCCCAATCGCAAACGAAGGAGTAGTCGTAAGGCTGTACAATCCTTCCTCTTCTTGGACAATGGTATTTTTATATTTCCCTGAATCGACAAGCTGTTGAAGCGTTGTCCATGACTGTCCATCCGGATGGATGTACTGTCTTTCGTCAGCGCAAATCAAACAGCTTTCAGGAGCATGAGCAGAACTGGGATATTGGACACCGCAAGTATTGCATATATAATGGTTCATTTTGAACACCTTCCTATGATTTTTCTTATCTTTATTATAAGAAAACCGTTAAGCGAAAGCTTCGGATGAATGGTGTAAGCTATCTACAACTTTTGGCTGAGATTTTTATATTTCTATATCGAAGAAGCATAGGGGCGTACCTTTTGCTCCCACAACTAATCAAGGTATGTCTCCTTGCACCCCATTAGGTCCCCCTTCCCATCCTTGTGGCCCAATCATTAAAAGGGTTTTTACAGGTTTTGAGCGAATTCTTAATGTAATGGAAAGGAGTTGGAAAAAGTTATGGTTAAAGACAGTAAAGCTACTGAAGTGAAGCGCTACACAATACAGCAGTTTTATGGATCAGAATCGATTACGGGTAATTCGATTTCATCTGATGGTGGGAAGGTTTTGTTTTCAGGAGACAAAACTGGGATTTACAACGCGTATTGTGTATCGGTTGAAGACGGTGTGAGGACACAGCTGACGCATTCTGAGGATAATGCAGTTCTTGTCGCGGGTTACTTTCCCGATGATGACCGCTTTTTATTTTTAAGCGATAAAGGCGGAAATGAAATCTTACATATTTATGTGAAAAATGAGAATGGAGAAGAAATTGACCTCACTCCAGGGGAGCAAGAGCGTGCGGAATTTTACGGCTGGAGTCAGGACGGAAAAAGCTTTTTCTACGGGTCCAATAAGCGGAATCCTAGTTACATGGACGTCTATGAAATGGATATTGCCACCTTTGAACCTACTTGTATTTTTATGAATGATGAAGGGTATGAATTCGGGTCCATCTCTCTGAATAAGCGGTTTATTTCTTTAGGAAAAGTGAACAATGCCAATGATTCCAATGTTTACATTTTTGACCGGCAAACGGAGAAGCTTATGCATGCTACACCGCATGAAGGGGATATCCAGAACATCCCTCAAGCATTCTGCAGGAATTCCGAAAACCTTTATTTCCTTGCTGATGAAAATGAAGAATTCCTATATCTGAAAAAGTATCATATTACTACAGGTGTAACAGAGGATGTTGTGAAGGAAAATTGGGATATCATGTTCACGCGCTTCTCCAAACAGAATACCTATATGGTTTATGGGGTTAATCAGGATGCCAGCACTGTCGTGAAGGTCCTTCATATGGGCACTGGAGATTATCTGGACCTGCCACAACTTCCTGAAGGGCAAATTTCGGACTTGAAATTCTCGGCGGATGAAAGTCTGATAACCTTCTTGTTTAATGGCCCGAATTCACCTACTAACTTATATAGCTACGAGCTTGGAACATCTCAATTAAAACAGCTCACCGCTACCCTTAACCCGGAGGTCAGCCAGGCAGACTTGGCGGACGCGGAAGTGATTCGCTACCCTTCTTTTGATGGATTGGAGATTCCGGCCATTTATTACCGGCCAAACGTGAAAGCAGGCGAAAAGGCTCCGGCACTTGTCTTTGTCCATGGCGGTCCCGGCGGGCAGTCAAGAACGGATTACAATCCGCTTTTCCAATACCTGGCCAATAACGGCTATGCTGTTTTGGCAGTAAATAACCGCGGCAGTTCGGGGTACGGCAAAACCTTCTTTAGCGGTGCTGACCTGAAGCACGGGGAAATTGACCTTGAGGATTGTATCCAGGCTAAGAAGTTTTTGCAGCAGCAGGCTGATATTGATGGAGAGAAGATCGGCATCATTGGCGGAAGCTACGGCGGCTATATGGTTCTGGCCGCACTGGCTTTCAGGCCTGATGAGTTCAATGTCGGAGTGGATATCTTTGGAGTCTCGAATTGGGAACGCACGCTGAAGAGCATTCCTGCCTGGTGGGAAAGCTTCCGGGATGCCCTTTACAAAAAAATCGGAAACCCGTATACGCAGACAGAATACATCCGGAGCATCTCTCCATTGTTCCATGCTGACAAAATCAACAAGCCGATGATTGTTTTGCAGGGAGCAAATGACCCGCGTGTCTTGAAGGTTGAGTCCGACGAAATCGTCGCCGCATTAGAAAAGAACAATGTACCGGTGGACTATATCGTCTTCCCTGATGAGGGACACGGGTTTCTGAAAAAAGAAAACAGGATAAAAGGCTACCAGGCCGTACTGGATTTCTTGGAACAATATTTAAAGTAATAATACTAAAAAGAATCGCCTGGAGTGTCTTCCAGGCGATTTCTCAATACAGGTCCACGAGACAAGGGACACATGTACGGTTCTAGCCAAAAAACACAGGTACGGTTCTAGCGTTTCATAAATTGTTAAAATATTCCATTTATTGAAACAGAAGAACCTAGGTTTCACCTGATAGACTTCCCATGATTGGAATAAGGATCGTCGTAATAACGGTTGATACCATGACAGAACCTAACACAGCAGAGCGGCTGAATCCTAGAACAGAAACAGCGAAGCCCTTGGGGACTTCGCTAGTTTTTATCTACTGACTAATAGTTGGTTGGGACAAAGGGACGATTCCGCCAAATGATATTATTGAATCTCCTAATTATTGAGACACTTGAATCGTCCCCTTTCCTCGTCCCCATGTTATTTAATTTCACTTTATAGAATATAGAAGACCCATAACATGATCAAATTGATTGGCAAACTGATAATCATGAACATACCCATATAGTTTTTCGGATTATTACCCTTTTTAATATTGAGAAATACTAAACGCCAAGATTATTTATAGATATTAATAAGACAAAAATCGAGAAAAGAAGAACCTTCTCTTGATACATAGATGTGAATGCAGGTGAAAAAAGTTTAGAAAGGTGAAGATTTGAAAACTACCTCTCGAAAACATATCGTATTCCCGCCTAAAAACTGTTTGAGTTTGTATTCTTTAACCATTTTGTCATTCATCCCTATATTCTTATCCTAAACAACCTGCAGCTGCTTGTGCAGACAGCCAAGTTCCACCGACTGCAGTTCCAATTATCCAGCCTGTAAAACACCGGAACGTTTCTTCTAGGTTTTCCTCTTCTAAGAAAATTAAAATGCAATTTTTTTATGAATTTATATTTGCAGATAGATTTTACTTTTTGTCTTTAAGTTCTCTAAATTTTTCGTCTAAATATCCAATGAGTTTAGGACTGAATTCTAAGTTAAAACTTTCTATGGTTCTGTTAACGCTGAAAACTTCCATCCCTTCTAGAACTCTATCAATAAAGTCATTAAATTCATCTGTATTCCTTCTTAATACTTTTAAAGGATTAAAGCTATATTTAAGCTCTACTTCATATTCAAGCTCCAAAACTTTTTGAGGATTAATATTTTCAAATGTTAATAATAATTTTGAATATTTTCCGTTTTTTCGAGCTCTTTTAAAAATCATCCTAAAGTTGACATAACCGTATTTAGAAGTAATTCGAATATTATTTGTGGTAGAAGGTACAATTTTAAACCCTTTGGGTAATGTTAATTCTACAGATTTAATACCATTTTTAAAAATTTCCCCACCAAGAATATCATCAGTATCTATGTACTTGTATTTGACCAATATTTCTTTTAATCTCTCTCTACTAACCTTTTCTTCATATCCTATAGAATGTTTGATAAAGTGAGAAAGAATAATTTGAACTATTGCATTTTCACTAAATATTTTCATTTCATCTGAGGGTCGGACTTCACCCTTGTGGTCTTCTATAATTTTTTCTTGATTTTTATTACTAAGAGCATTATAATGCATTCTTACATTAACACTTGTCGGACTATACGGAACATCTATAAATCTTTTATTTTCTATATCATAAGTAATTATCATGCTAATCGAATAAATTTGTTGATCATCGTACTTGAACATAATCCGTATAACTATCCAAATTATTATTATTATATTTAAAGTTACAATTGAGATAAAAAGAACTTTATGATTAGCATAAAACTCAGAAAATAATATATTACCTAATATTCCTATCTCCAATCCAAGTATCAGAACAGAAAATAAGAAAAGCCATAACTCTTTTCTCTTTGAATTTATATTCACAGAACCCCTCCATCGGTAATACTTTAAGTTAATCCCTCAATTCCTCCTATATTCCATTATGATTAATCATCTAGAAAACCCTCAGCTTGAATATAATAAATGCTTCTCTCCCCTTAATCACAAAACTACTTTACCTAATTATAACAAAAAGGCCGGACATTTACTCTGGAATTACACAACAGATTGTGCAGCTCTATCAGAACGAAAAGCCTAGCGGCAGCATAGGGACGTACCTTTTGTTTCCAAAAACAATTACGAAAAAAGGAGCAAAAGGTCACCGTCCCCTTGCTTCACACAATTATAGAAATCTTCAATTTTCAAAGAGTTTTTCTAGAGTTAATACCGCATCATTTTTTTACGATTTAGACATTGCACCATTCAATGAAGTGAAACCACTAAATTTCTATTATTCTCCGTTAAAACCTGAGAATAAAGTTCAACATTATTTCTCATGTCCACCCCCGTGCTTCCACTATACCTTTACTCTCCTCCATTTGAAGAAGCTGCGACTGCTGCCCCCGAAATAGCTGCAATCGATGCTGCTTGCTGAGCTTGGATCAATGTTTCAATTGTGGTGGAAAGATTGGTCTGCAGCAAGGATGAATGGTCAATTTTGTCGCTGATGACGAAATTGACGGCCATCATAAAATTGATGTCTTTCTTCCACTTAAGTAGCTTCTCATCGTTCAGTTGCTCCCATATTGCTTTTATCTCCAAAAGATTATCGTTCCCTTTTTCAATTAAGGTGAGCAGTGCAATCTGCGAGTAGAACATGGATTTGGGTTTGATTCCTTCTTTTTTCATTCTGTCATAGATTTCAGTGGACAGAGCAACCATGTCATCTGCCTGACTATTTTCATTCAGAGATAGTATATGGCTCATGCTTTGCAGGTCATTTCCTTTCCGGAAACCGTTTTGCGAAAGCTTGCTGTACAAGTCTTCAATATGGAAAATCAACTCATCCGTCTGGCGGTCGTTTAGAGCCAGCATGACAGCAAGCGGATAATCGCTGTGACCAGTCAGGAACAAATGCTCTTCCCTCATTTTCTTGTAGACCACTCTTGCCCGTTTAGAGAGAGACTTAAGGTCTTCAGCATTTGCTGTGACCAGCAGCATGGCGGCAATGTAGGTGAAATTATTTTTGCTGAATCCGGCTGAAACCAATGAATTGTATGCAGCAATAAAGGCAGGGTAATGATCTTTGGGACTGTCAAACTTTGTGTCGAGCATGGCAGCAAAGGTAAAACGAGACTCAGAGCGCAAAGGCGAAAACAACCCCGATTCTCTTTTTATATAATCTGCAAGCTCCGTAAATCGATCAATATCAAAGGACCGGTTGTTGGAAATATACAATGAAGCAACCATCATCAAAACCGATTGATCATTAACCTTCCAGCGGTATCTTTCTCTAAGCTGGGAATAAATTTGGATATAATCCTGAATACTCCTGTTTGCTTTTTCCATAAAAACCTCCATTGATCAGTCATACCTTACATACGATTCAAAATGGAAAAAGTTTTCTATTTTTATAGCTGAGGGACGGCATTTTACAGAATCCAACTTATAATCACCCTACAAGACAGAAAAGAAACTGGGTAAAAAACACTATACTATAAGTTCTTCTATAGGATTTCGGTAATCCTAAACTTCCTAAAAATAACAAATATCGTCTAATTCTATGATAAAATATATTGGAAAATATTAACTCATGGGGAGAGTTGGACAATGTACAATGCAGGCATACTAGGAATCGGAGCAAACATTCCGGAAACAGTCATAACAAATGAAGTAATTGCCAAACGCTTTGGTATTACGGAAGAAGAGATTTACAGGAAAACAGGCATTTTGGAAAGACGCTATGAATCTACCGATGCTTCGCTTACGGACATGTGTGAAATTGCAGGCATACGGGCTATCAAAGATGCCGGACTTGATCCAATGGACATCGACATGGTCATTATTGGAACGAACACTCATGACACCCATATCACGGCTGCATTGGTGCAAGACAGAATTGGAGCTGTACAATGCGCAGGCCTGGACCTGCACTCTGGATGTTCCAGTTTTATTACGGCTTTGGCAACAGGGGCCCAGTTTGTCCAGACCGGATTATACAAAAACGTGCTGGTCATTGCCGTGGATAAATGCTCTTCCCTCTTGAATCCCATGGACAAGAAGACTGCGCTGCTGTTTTCTGACGGTGCTGCGGCTGTCGTTGTAGGCCAAGTTGGAGAAAACAAAGGGATCCTGGGAATCAATATGCAGATGGACGGAAGCGGAGGAAAATACCTTCACCTTGATGAAAACAAGAATATCAAAATGGACGGAAGGGCTGTTTTCGAATTCGCTGTCAACAAGTTCCCGGAGGCAGTTCATAAAGTATTGGAAGTTTCGGGGCTGAATCTGGCGGATGTCGATTTCATCGTTCCGCACCAATCAAACCTGCGTATTATCGAAAAAGGAATCGAGACTCTTGGATATCCAGTGGAAAAAGTCCATACCAAAACCATCCAATATTACGGGAATTCATCTGCACCAACAGTAGCAATCGGCCTTTACGAGGAAGTGAAGCAAGGGAAAATCAAGGATGGAGATTTAGTTGTTCTAGTCGGGTATGGCGCAGGCCTCGGCTGGGGAGCCATCACACTTCGCTGGGGGAAGTGATTGCTTAAACTAAAGTCTTCGGATGACAGGGACTGGGGAGTCAGCGGGCATTCGCTGATTTTAATCAAACGTTTGATTAAAAGAAGTATAAAGCTAAACAGAGACAGTACCCCTGTCCCAGAGATGATTCAGTTAACAGTTAAAACCTCCATGAATAGCCAATTGACCCTGGAAGTGATTCATTAAAATTAAATAAATGGTAGTATTGTTACAAATACCCAATTTAAAAGGTGACCACATGATATCAAACTATAAAGATATAATCTCAACACAGGAAGAATTTGAAGAGTTTCGTTCTTCGATCGGAAATCCAAGCCTGAGGGCAGCAAATAAAGTGATTTCTATTATTGACGATCATTGTAAGAACTTCATTTCAAAGTCTCCCTTTTTATCTATGTCCACTTCTAACGCCGACGGCCATTGTGATGTTTCACCACGCGGAGATTTTCCCGGGTTTGTGGCAGTTCTTGATGAAAAGCATCTTTTTATCCCCGAACGTCCTGGAAATCGCAGACTGGATTCAGCTCATAACATTATTACCAATCCTCATATCGGGCTGCTCTTTCTCATACCTGGACTGGGTGAAACGTTAAGAATCAATGGGAAAGCCTATATCTCCCGTGATTCTGACCTTCTCGAAAAAACAGCCGTCAACGGAAAGACTCCTTTGTTTGGTATTTTAGTAGAAGTCGAAGAATGTTACGCTCATTGTGCTAAAGCATTTATAAGATCAAACTTATGGCAGCCGGAATCATGGTTACAGACAGATGCCCTTCCATCTGTCCCAAACATGCTAGTTGCGCACTCAAAGCTGCCAAACACAACCGCTGAACAAGTTGCAAAGGAATTAAATGAAGGATATACAACCAGGCTTTATTGATCATAGAGACTAGTAGACGTCTCACTCAAAACCGAAATAGTTATGAAAACCCCTGAGCTAACAGATTAAAGAGGATAGCATAATGTCTATCCTCCTTCTTCAGCACAATTCATTTCATTTCCTTATTACCATCATCATTTTCCAGGGGCGAATTGGAAAAGGAAGATTCACTTTACCAGAGCGCATGGCAACTCCCTGTTTTCTCCAGTTCTTGAGACGCCCTGTCCCCTTCTTGTACATATTTCTATGACCGTCTGGCTCTGTTGTTCCCTCCATAACATCTACTCATATCCAATTTGTGGTATCCTGAAAACAGTGCAAAGGGGGAGTTACGATTAAAAGAATCACTTTAATAATAAGTCTATTACTATTTCTTTTCGCTTTATTTTTCCTCTTCGATCATTCCGTGAGAATTGTTCCAGTTACCGAATTTACTAGTGACCCTAATCTCCATCTTGAAATAACAAAAATGCGCGAACAAAAAGAGGCTGGCCGAAATTTGATTGATGTATATAAAGAGCTTCCTTTGATTGATGTACATAGTCACGACGTCCATTTAGTTGATCGCAATGAGAAAAGAATACAGGATTACGGTTCATATATGAATGTTTGGGAAACTTATGGAATTGACCAAACCGTATTATTCGGTGATATATCGGAACCATCTGCTGTCCAATCTGATCGTTTAACCTGGAAGTATTATAAAAAATACACCGATTATATCGTTCCTTCTTTTGCGGGAATCCCTCTAAAAAAAGATGAAAACGGGGTTGAACTTGTAAAGGAAAAATTAGAGCAGGGTTACTTGAACATAGGGGAAATTATGGCCTCTTCTACTTATTCGCCATTTGCAAATGTAAAATGGAAGGCTAAACACCCCTACGATGGTGCATTGCCGGAAATTTATCATCTTGCTGGAGAATATAAAGTACCTATTTTACTGCATATCGATCCTCCAAATGGTGTACCCATCAATTCCCTTAAAACAGCGTTAAAGAACCACCCAAAAACAATCTTTATCTTCGCACACGGGAATGTATATAATTCTCCTGGAAATTTAGATTCACTTTTAAAACAATATGATAATCTTTATATTGATTTTTACGCAGGGTTTTCACGTTATCATAAAGGCAGCGAACAAGACCTAGAAGATTTTGTACCTTTGATTGAAAAATACCCCGATCGCTTCTTATTGGGCTCAGATTCCGGGTACGATATTGGATTAGAAAATTCTTATCTAGCGATGTATGAATTAATTGATCTGTTATCTCCAGAAACAGCGGCAATGGTTGCATCAGAAAACTATAGAAGATTAATAGAAGAACAGCCTCCAACAGATTATCAGATTAAAGAAATTAAAGATCTAACAAAGGATCTGAACATTAAAGATAAAAGTTATTTTCTAAATAAGCGGCAAGCAAATGAACTCATTTTTTCCTTAGAAAAGAACAAGTAGCAACAATGCGACACTGGGACGGAAATATTCAAAAAAAACTAATTAATTTTGGCCGTGTCCATAATGTGCAAGACGAAAAAAGAAGCAAGGGGCACGTCCCCTCGCTTCTCGGATAGTAATCCTGTTCTTTTACCCTACTTCAAAATAGCTAAAATCGTATCCTTAAAACTATCATAAACATCTGACCAAAGAGCTGATTCCTCTGTATACCTTTTTCTTAAAGAACCAAAGGCTCCTTTTTGTTTCTCCGCAAAGGAGGAATCATCTTTTGGCGGCAGTGCCGCACGAACTTCATCAACGATTTGCTGAGCTTTGGGTGCACGAGGTCCCCACTTTCCAAGCAATTGTCCTTGATTATCAAAGATTAAAATCATTGGAATTGCCCGTCCGCCGTTTGTTAAGTGACGATCAATCAAATCTGTATCTGCATCCCGCAATGCGACGCGTACTTCAATATCTGCCCCTTCTGCTAATTTGCGGATAACGGGATTGATCATCATGGCATCTCCACACCAATCCTCGGTAATCGTCAGGAAATGCAGTTGATGTTTTTTTAACTCTTCAGCGAATCCAGCTGCTGGGAGTTGAAATTGTTCATAAACAGCAAAGCTTTCCTCTTTTAACATGCTCATTTCATCCATATAAGTTTGAATCGATTTTCCCTCTTCAAAATACTGTTGTTCCGTTTTCATTTAAATTCCTCCTAAGTTAAATCCGCCGGGAAGGGACTGCAGGTATCGTCACGGGAATCCTTGCTTTTCAACTTGATCCAGATAATAGGTAAATTCTTCTTTTGTCGAAATTTTTATAACGTTTTTCTAAATGAATAACACCATTTATCGTAATCTAGTTTCTCTTCATAAAAACGATGAGCTTTATCTCGCTGAATTCCTGATTCTAATGCCACATATTCAGCTCCATTTTCTTTTGCCCAGTTATGTATGTAACTTAATAATTTCTCTCCAAAGCCAGAAGATCGGTGAGCATTATCAGTCACCAGATCATAGATAAATACATGACGTTTATTATAGAAGTTAACCCTCCAGCTTAAACCAGCAAGGGATACAATCCGATTATCTTTATATAAAGCATATAAAGTATATCCATCTTCCCTCATTTCCTCTAGTAACTCTAAGTATGTCTTTTGTGTCAAATCAGTACGTAACTGATTCATAATTGGAAAGGCTTCTAACCATTGTTCTTTATTGGTTAATTCCTGTATTGTCTCTGCCGTAGAATTCATATTTACACCCCTTTAAAAGTTAAACTCATGTAACCTTCCTGGATTAACGCCGCCCGAAGTAGGAAATACAGCCCTCAAGGATCGGCGAATTGCGATTCGCTAAACTTTCCGTTCGTACACAGTAAAAATGTCACCATTGTTTGGTGACACTATGTTCTAAAACGTCTTTTTTTCAACTGGTACAAATAAATCCACTCGGCATTTCCCTTCAGGATCCTCGGATGGGTTATTCATATTAAATTCCAGATTCTCTCTCTGAAAATCGGCTGCGTACTCGCTATGTGGCAGCCATTCGCCAAACATATATTGATAGGCGGAATGTAGTTTTTCAGGTTTTTCATAAAAGGAATAAAGTGCGTATTGCCCGCCATCCAACTTCCTGAATTCCATATCTTCATGGTTGTCCTTATTAAAACCGTCTGGTAATGTAACGCAGGCATCGTGACGGCAATCCTTGCTTTCCACTTGATCCGGATTATCTAAAGATATGCCGATGAATGACTGCTGAGGAGGGTAAAGTCCATTGCTGGCTGCCCAATGGATCAGCTTTCCCCAGTGTTCCTGGGGTTCAAAATAACTCCCCGTTCGTCTGATATAGGCTATTTGCATTTCAGGTAAGTTCTTGATTAGGATATTCATTTTTTCTGCCCCTTTTTGAAAAGATTTGGCATACCGCATCCTTATTCATTATTCATAAAGTTTTGTCTCTCCAGGTAGTTGAGCACAGTTTGTGAAAATTCCTGATGCGATTGCTTCGTATACTTGGCGATCGTATAAATCTGAGCCAGGTTTTTTAATCCCAATTGCTCTGTCATTTCTTTAAGTTTTGGGACGGCCATGTAACGGTTCCAGCCTTTTTCATTACGATCTTGATAAATTTCCTGAATATCATCATCCGTATAATCGTGATACTGATCGTGGTGAACAAGTCCCTGCAATGGCAACCTGTCACGCGGGGCAGGATTTTCTGCTGGATACCCTAATGAATAGCCGACAACGGGTACGACATTCGGCGGTAAGTTCAGCAATTCACCAATTTGATCACAATTCGCAAGCGTTGAGCCCATATAGCAAATTCCCAGTCCCTCATTTTCCGCTGCTAAAGCGCAGTTCTGTGCGGCAAGGGCTGCATCAATCGATCCAATCATAAAGCTCATGTAATTATCAAAATGTACAGGTGCGTCGTTAAGTGCAAGCCATTTTCTCATTCTATTAAAATCAGCACAAAAGGTTAAAAGGATTGGCGCATCGACCACCATCGATTGCTCCATATGTGCATGGTATAGCTTTTTCTTAAGTTCCTTGTCTTTCGTGACGACGATTGAGTATGTTTGCATATTGCCGCTTGACGAGGCACGGATACCCGCCTCTAAAATCCGCTCTAGCAGCTCTTGACTGACTTCCAGATCTTCATATTCTCGAATCGACCGGTGCCCATGGATTACCTCATTCAACTCCAAAACAAATCACTCCTTTTGTTTCTATTTTTCTAGCTCCACTAAATATTCCTTCAATCGCCCTTTTGTTTCAGAGGAAAGCGGCGTCGACTTTCTAGTGTCGTCATCCATTTGCACAATGACGGTTTCTGCCACGGCAGCAACTTCTCCATTTTGATAGATTCCTTGAAATAAAGACAAGGAACTATTGCCGATTCTTGTAATGGCACTGCCGATCTCCACCGTTCCAGGCCACCGTATTTCTGAAAGTAAATCCAGCTTCTGGCTCGCGATCACAAACGAAGCCTTTTCAGCATGCAGCGGCTCCTTTACATAGAGAAGCTCCGTTCTTCCCGTTTCCAGGAAGGTTGAAAACAATGCGTTATTTACATGTCCCTGCCGATCCGTATCTGCATATCTAATCTTATCAAATGCCTTTAGTGGGAAATCTTCATATTTGGGTCTCATCTGCAATACCATCATTCCTCCTGCCACTAGCTTTTAGAGTCATATACTAGATACACTCTTCAACACCTTTAGCAATAAATCCTTCTTCACCATACCTTTACTACATTTCTTGCCCCAAAACACTGATGGGACACGGGGGAGGCTCTCGCGTCTCACGCGGGAACCGAAGTATTTTTGTTTGAAGCCATGTAGCCAAGGAAGAAAGAAGCATGACAATGCTCATTTCAGTCTGTACGCGAGATTATACGGCTAGATTCCTAGATTCTTACAATTCACAAGATACCAAAACCGTCCCCTTGCCTTCTCACATTGCCACTGTAAATTTTATTATTCAATGAACATATATTTAAGTTTCAACAATCCATTTTTTAGGTAAAAGTATCTAAAACTTTCATCTCAGGAGGAGTCTTATTTGGCTAATGAAGAAATAGTCATTTATCAAGGAAAAGAATATATCATAGTGCATCAGTATGATTCAGGCTATGTAGAAATCAGGATGCTAAAAAGCAGGAGTATTGAACTGGTACACGAGTCAGAATTAAAATCGCGCAACTAATTCTGATTCCTGGAAAAATGGTGATTTCATAAGATAAGACGGAGGTACAATGTCTCTTTTTACACGCAAAAGATACCCTTACGAGGCCTCGAATACTAGCCAAAAGGTATCTTCATGGGGGAAAGGTGCCCTTATGAAGCCCCAACATCGGGCATAAGGGTATCTTTATGGGGGAATGGTGCCCTTATGATGCCTCAACACCGTGCATAAGGGTCTCTTTAGGGGCGAAAGGTGCCCTTATGATGCCTCAACACCGTGCATAAGGGTCTCTTTATGCATGAAAGGTGCCCTTATGAAGCTTCAACACCGTGCATAAGGGTCTCTTTATGAGCGAAAGGTACCCTTATGAAGCTACAACACCGTGCATAAGGGTATCTTTATGGGGGAATGGTGCCCTTATGATGCCTCAACACCGTGCATAAGGGTCTCTTTAGGGGCGAAAGGTGCCCTTATGATGCCTCAACACCGTGCATAAGGGTCTCTTTAGGCATGAAAGGTGCCCTTATGAAGCTTCAACACCGTGCATAAGGGTCTCTTTATGAGCGAAAAGTACCCTTATGTGACCTCATTCCCCTGCATAAGGGTCTCTTTATGGGGGAATGGTGCCCTTATGAAGCCTCAACACCGTGCATAAGGGTATCTTTATGGGTGAATGGTGCCCTTATGAAGCCTCATCACCGTGCATAAGGATCTCTTTATGGGCGAATGGTGCCCTTATAAAGCCTCATCACCGTGCATAAGGGTATCTTTATTGGTGAAAGGTGCCCTTATGAAGCCTCAACACTATGCATAAGGGTGTCTTATACGCGAAAGGAACTCCCTTATGAGATCTCGAATCCCCGGAACCGTCCCCTTGTCGCATTCTTATCACATAATTAATCAACAAAAAAACCAGCAGATGCACCCGCTGGTTTCAACTGATCATTTTGTTTTATAAAACCTGTCCCTAACCCTTTTTAAACGGGCATGATACCTCAGGATATCAAGCCTGGCTTTTTCAGCCTCCGGTGCAATCGGCCGCAATTTTTCAATTTCCCAGTAGTCTACAATGACATCTAGTACCTGATCAAAATACTCGAGCGGGCCGTAATTGGCTTCCTTGGCAATGATGGACATCCGATCTTCAAAGTCAGGCATGACGGCACCAGGCATTTTGAAGTTCATGATGACATTCCCCAGGTAGTAGCAGTAATTAGGCTCCAATTGCAGATGATACTTTATGACATCACGGTAAAAGGCGTAATGCAAGGTCTCGTCCTTTGCCAGGCGCCGCAGCAGGCTGGACAAATCCCGATCATGCGGCCCTGCTACCTTTGCCACATTATTATAAAAGACCATGGTGGCCAGCTCCTGCAAAGAGGTATAAACCATCGTCTCAAATGGCGTATGGAAGTCAGGGTTCCAGCCATTTTCAACGGTTTGCTTGTGCAACTGGTGAAGCCTGTCCGGATTGACATTCCGCGTGATTAATAGATAGGTTTCCAGCAGGTTTGAATGCTGATCCTCTTCCGCTGTCCAGGTATGGACGAAATCCTTGATGACCGTTAATGATCCTTTGAAGGTCTGATCCAGATAAGAGGTGAACCATGGCAGATTCACTTCCGTTAAGAGTGCTGTTTCAACGGCCGTAATTACGGATGCAGGCAGGGTCACCTGGCTTTCGTCCCATGGAACACGCCTGAAATCCTGTGCCTTATCCCATGGCAGGAATTCGTGATAGCCCCAGTCTATCTTCTCCGCCCTCTTCTTATGTTCTTCATATAATTCTCTGACCTTTGGTTCAAGTCTGAAATCTAAATGGTTAGTTAGCAAAGTACACCCTCCATGACGAATAAAGTTTGTTTAATAAACCGAAATCCAATCCTGAAAACTTTTTACAACTAACTTATAGGACCTGTTACTAATTTAACTATACCATATTAACACTATAGAAAACTAAGATTTGTATTCCTCAAGATAACTTCGGGACTTTTATCCTCTGTTGCTAATGGAGGTTTCAGGTCCGCTACCGAAAAGAGATTAAACGACTGCATTGTATTAGATGGGATTTGCCATTTATGATGTATATATGGAACTCATCACATATAAAGTCATTTCAATATCTTTATTCTTCTTGGTCGTAACCAGGATAGAAACATTAAGGGGAGAAAAATATGATTAATTATCACAATCGTACATTTGTATCAATTGATAATACTGCTAACGGCGAAGTATCTTCCAAAACAACCTTTAAATATAAGCAAGAAGGGAATATTATCTCAGCAACGTACAGTGGAGGAGAAATTGTCAAAGGCTTACTAATTGGTATTGTTAAAGAAGATGGATGTTTAGCGTTCAGGTATAACCACATTAATAGAAAAAATGAAATTAGAGGAGGAGAATGTGTATCAACTCCTGAAATCCTGTCTAACGGTCGGATCAGGCTGTTTGAGAAATGGAAATGGCTAGATGCAGAACAAACTGAGGGAAATTCAATTATTGAGGAAGTTGTAATTTAAATTCATTAAATAGCGAGAGGTCATTTTCAGTCTTTCGGATTTTAGTTACCCAACAAAAAAAACCCTTGATATCGTTAAAATCAAAGGGCTTACCCACCTTAATTATGTGCTTTTTCTAGAGCCAGTTTTATCCCAAAACCTATCAGTATTGCACCTGTGATTCCTTCAATAATATTTTGTGTTTTAGGTTTTTTCATAAAAGCGCTAATTTGATTGATTAAGGAGACATAAAGCACAAACCAAACCGCAGTCAATACAGTATAAGTGATGCCCATCATAAGGAACGGAATAAAGGTATTACTTCCAGGTTCCACGAACTGAGGCAAAAAGGTTAAGAAAAAGACAGCAACTTTGGGATTTAGAATATTGGTAAGGAAACCTTGTTTAAAACAGGATGCGTTTTCAGGGTGGGTTTTGGTGATCACTTCAGCGGTGGCTGCCTCTTCCTTTTTTCTCAAAGACCATAAAGTTCTGACACCGAGATAAATTAAGTAAACTGCACCTGCGAATTTGAAGATAGAAAATAATAACGCTGATTTTACAATGATTGCCGAAAGGCCTAATACAGCAGCAGAAGTGTGGATCATAAGGGCGCAACAAGTGCCTAAAACTGTTTTAAATCCTCCGATTCTCCCAATGGCAACTGTATTTTTTGTCGCAATGGCAGTATCGGGACCAGGTAAAATAATGAGAAAAATACACATGAGGACAAACAGATAAAAGTTTTCCATATAACTCCCCCCTTTTGGTTAACGATAGTATGTAATTCTTACACTGTATTATATATAAACCGTATTATTAAATGAATATAAATCTTTTTGAAAGTTCAGATGACTTTGCCCATTAAGGTGACATCCTTATTGTGCTATCAGGCCTGGTTTGTTGAAGGAGAATTCCCGTTTTAAGCGAATTAGAATTTCAAATAGTCCTAACACGCATACTGGGTTTAAAAATATCAGGAATAGAAGAGGTGTGAGATATGAAGATAAAAAGAATCGATCATGTAAGTATAAATGTAAATGATCTAACAGAGGCTAAGGCGTTTTTTATTGATTTAGGACTTGAAGTGCAGGCGGAATGGGAAATGGCTGGAGAACAGTTGGACAGAATAGTTGGGCTAAATGATGTTAAAACGACATGTGTAGGACTTGGGATGCCAGATGGTCAGGTATGGATAGAGTTAGTCAAATTTCATACACCATCCGATGAAAAAGGGATTCAGCAACCTTCTGCTAATACGCTAGGCATCCAACATATTTGCTTCTCTGTTGAAGATATTGAAGCCATTGTTGCCAAATTGAAAAATAGGGGCACTGAAATCTTTAGTGAGATCCAGCAATATGAAGAAAGTTATAAGCTATGCTACGTTCGTGGTCCAGAGGGGATTATTTTAGAGTTGGCGGAGAAAATTGGATAAATGCTTAAAAGATTTTCTCCTCAGCCAGCGGGTTTACCAAACCCTTTAGATTCTATGCAATATAACAGCCGGCAAAAAAACAGCATGCTAAATCCTATGCGATTTAACATGCTATTCCGGTTGTTATTTCTTTTATCATAATCCCTAATAAGGACTAGCAGCTGTAAAAGTAAACGGTACATTTGCTCCCGAATATAATCCGACATACACATAGCGTGTGCCGCCCGGGATGACCCCTGTTTCGTCAGCTCCAGATGTGGCCACACTTCCAATTAGCTCAAAGTTTTTATTATAGAAATAGACATCATAGTCATATGACCCGTCATTGCTTCCTTTTAGTGTGAAGTTATGGATGCCATCCCCATATTGCTCTGGAAGGGTCACAACATATCCATCTGCCCCCTGGGATGCCGGCTCTGGGTTTTGCGTTGTCACGAACTCATTCTCTGTAACGGCGAGAGTCGCTGGTACACCTGCCAGACTTCCGATTCCTGTTCCTGCATTCCCTGCCTGAACCGTGCCTTCGGCTGCAAACGGTGCTTCTGGTTCTAGTTTAAGCGGTTCAATCTTTGATTTCTGCTCAGAGAAGGCTTGCACTTCAGCCACTTGAACGAAGCCTTTTGCATTGTCCTGCGCATCATGTGCGACAAATTTAAGGTATTTTGCCTCTACTGGCTGAGGGAGATCGATTCCCTGGTAGTGAAGGTCCGCTACCGTTGGTCTTGGCTTCCCGGCTTCAAACTTACCTTTCCAGACGGTTGTGAAGTTTTCACCGTCAATTGACGTCTGCAGGCTGAAGTTTTTCAATGTGGCAAATCGTGAACCTGAGATATCCTTCATGGCACTCACTTGAACATGAGAAATTTCCACTGGCTCATCTCCCGCAAGGTCAACGATGAAGTCCGCGCCCAGGAACCCATTTTCTTGCGTATTTGAGGCAAACACACTGGCTTCCGTGTCGTCAATCGCAAACTTAACCGGGTTGCTGTCCGATGATCCGGATACATTGGAAATCGATGCCCCGTTAAAGGATGAGGCGACGTTTGGCCCAATTGTGAACGTTAATCGGTTCTTTTCCCCTGCCTTGATGGCTACATCACGGATGGTCCTGGATCCGAAGCCTTGTGCCTGAATCGTAATATCGTAGGTTCCTTCTGTTATATATGCCCCAAAGTCACCCTTTTGCCCGGATACCGCAATTGGGCTTGTTCTTGCCTCGAATTCACCGATGATGATTCGTGCATCCTTGATCGGTTTATTCGTAGCAGCGTTAACGACCTTACCAATTAACTGTCCATTTCGCTGTCCATCTGGATGGTTGAAGCCAGGAACTGGATCCGTATCATCACCGCCCTTGGATAATGCATTGGCCCCTAAGCCCCGTTGTGCGAATGCGGTCCATAGAGCTTCATAGTGCTTTCCATCATAGCGTTCAAAATCTGCTGCGATGATGGCGGTTCTCATGTCTTCCATTGATGGGTCAGGAACGGAGATTGGCATCGCATCCATGACAAGATGCTCGATGACTGATTCTGCTTCTGTTTTCCCTAGTCTATCAATCAATGTATCTCTTACATGCCATAAAATAGATGCCCAAATATCGCCGTCTGAGTGAACCTCTGGTCCGCCGACATCATAGCCAACATCCCCATAATTGTATGGAGCCTCATCAAGTGCATAACTGCGGATGCCTCGTTCTGCATTCCCTGTCACATATGCTCCAACAATTGGCTTTTCCTGCAATCCTTTTTTCACTAGATAGTGCATTCCAAAGAAGTCGCCCCAGCCTTCGCCCATCGAACCTGACTGATGGCTGCCGAGTGCTTCCCCGCCGGCAACGAAACGATTCGTCAACGCATGGGCGTATTCATGATAAATGATCCCGGCATCAAAATCGCCATCTGCATATTGTCCTTCAAATGCGCCTTTGATTGGTTCCCAGAGGAACATTCCACTCCAAGCCGGTATTCCATCTGGCAGTGTCAGCATGTAGGCATTATCTCGGCCCATATAGGTTGGCTCCCCGCCTGACAGCGCTCCTGCCTGAACAAGTCCCAAGACTGCATCGCCGTCCACTCCGCCTTTTCCAAAGTTTGAAAGCTGCAGGTTGCCAGCCGCTTCTGTCCATCCCAGGTTGTAGAAATAGTCGTGGAACAGATTATGATGGTAAAACAAGTTCGTCGCTGCACTGTTTAAGTCCTCTGCATAGGATGGAGGTGTCGTTTGCCCGTTTGTCTTTTGCCAGGCGTTTTTAAATATGAAGCTAAAATCGCCGTCTAATGCAAGTGGACGGACAGCTTGATCTGCCGGAACTAAAAAGTTGCTCCAATTCGCATACGAGTTGGCGTTGTTTCCGAATGTCGTCAATCCCAGGCTTGTGCCCGGAATCAGCCATCCTTTTGGTGACGCCTTTGGATCTCCTTTAAATGACTTTGCAACCTGTTTTCCGCCAGCTGTTGCACCAGGATAGTTCTCAAAAATCAGCCCCTCTGTTTCTAGTAGATAATCAACGAGGGAACGCTGATATAAAAGCTTGCCGTTCGCGGCATCGATCACCATCTCAAAGCCTTCATTCAGCTCCTTGATGAAAAGCACCCGAAACGCTGGCCGGACACCATCCTCTGTTATAAAGGTTGCCTTCTTCACACGCTGCTCAGCCGGCAGCACCTCTCCTCCATCAAAAACCGCCCAGCCGTTTTCCGTACGCATCAGCTTTGAAACAAAGCTTACGCCTGGCAATTCCAGTTCCACTGCTTTCTTTAACGCATCCGCTTCTGAAAGCTGGAAGTCTGCAATCAGGCCAGTTTTGCGGCTTAGATTTCCTGCTGCGGAAAGGATTTGGCCATCTTTATTGACGGCGATGATCACACGTCCTCCGTACACTGACTCAATGCCATCAAATGTCTGCTGGAGGGTAACGGGACGCAGCCCAGTTCCTGGCATTTCGAAATTTTTGCTTACCACAAATGAGTCAATGTCCGAGGGCTGAAGACCATATAGCGCTGCATTTTCCTTTAACCAGTTGCGGGCAATCGTCTCAGCGCTCTCATTAGAAGGAGCTGTTAAATATCCCTTTTCTTTAATAACGGTTGATGGGGTGCCAAACAGGTTGTTCCACTTAATCTTCGTTCCGGAACCGATTGATTGAATCAGTTTGTTAGCCGCATCAAGTTGATTCTGGTTCGGCAGAACAGTGTTTACCACATTTCGGACATCATACAGATGGGACTCATGATCCTCTTGGATTCCCTCTGCGGTCACAGGGCCTTTTACCTCATCAGCATGGATACCGCTTGTTAACAAAACCTGGCCAGCCAGCAGCGTCGAACATACAGCCGTCACGAGCTTCCGTTTTTTCATCTATACATAACCCTCCTCGAAAAATCTTGTTTCAAGGAAAGAATACGTGAGTCTCCTCTGTTTTACCTCTCACGCAAGGGCAAAATACATACTATAGGTCATGAAAATACTACTAAGAAACTATGGAGGATAGGACTTGTGGATAGGTCACAGAGACGGTTTGCGCCGGGGCAGCCGGACGGTTCTCAGTCCCCTATGTCTCACACGCTTTCCAAGCAGCTTAATTAGCTGGTAAACTATTCATAAATCTTTTATGAACGGAAGGAGCAGCACTTTGAAAAAGCACGGGATTATATCACTGGGCGAAGTAATCGTTGATTTGATCGCAACGGATTTCTCCAATACAACGTTTCAGCGATTATTAGGGGGAGCCACTGTTAATGTGGCAGTCGGGGTTAGCAGACATGGCATTCCATCGTATTATTTATGCAAATTGGGAAGGGATGAGAGCAGTAAATTTGTTGAGAGCGAATTAACGAAGGAAAAGGTTGATCTTTCTTTTTGTTCTTATGATTCGAATAAAGAAATTTGCTCGGTTTATATCTACTTAAACGAGCTGGGAGAACGTTATTTCCACTCGTATGTGAACGAAACGCCTGATGAGTGGATCACTGCAGGGGAACTTGATAACGGCCCTTTTCAAAAAAGTAAGCTATTTTACTTTGGATCTGGCACTCTTTTTCACCCTATTGCCAGAAAAACAACGGAACAGGCTATCCACTATGCAAGAGAAGAAAATTTGAACATTGCATTCGATACCAATATCCGGCTGAAGCGATGGGAAGGTGAGAGCCAGTGCAGAGAAACGATTCTTTCCTTTGTTCAAAAAGCCGATATCGTAAAAATGACGGAAGAAGAATTGCAATTTTTAACAGAAACAGACACTCTTAAAATTGGGTTAGAACACATTGCAAAATTGGATATCCCTTTCCTATTTGTCACGAAAGGAAAGGACGGCGCATACGCCATACATAAAAATAGGATCGTACATGTCCCTGGAATTCCGGTAAAGGCGATTGACACAACAGGTGCCGGTGACGCGTTCATGGCGGCCCTTCTATCCCGTTTTCATGACAATGGTATCCCTAACAATGAAGCTGAATTACGGGAATATACTGAGTTTGCCAATAAAGCCGGTGCACTTTCTGCCACTAAGTTGGGGGCTTTATAAAGAGTCTGTTCTCCACTTTACGGTTGGTCTCTGTCTTCTCTATTACAATTTACAAAACAACCAGTACATGCGAAATTATGAGAAGCCGGATGCGTGCCCATTACTGAAAGATGTCCTTATGTAAACTCTAAGCCTCATCAAAGGGTATCTTTATTGCCGAAAGGAACCCTTATGTGACCACGAACACCTCCCAAAGGGTATTTTTACCCCCGAATGATACCCTTATGTGGCTTCAAACTCACCTCAAAGGGTACCTTTACCCCTGAAAGATACCCTTATGTGATCTCATACCGCTTCCAAAGGGTATCTTTACCCCCGAATGATACCCTTATGTGCCCTCAAACTCACCTCAAAGGGTACCTTTACCCCTGAAAGATACCCTTATGTGACCTCATACCGCTTCCAAAGGGTATCTTTACCCCCGAAAGATACCCTTATGTGGCCTCAAATCCCCAAAACAAAAGCCCTCCTAATCATTAATGATCAAGGAGAGCCTATTTTTAAACTTAAGCAATCTTTACTTTCAATAACCTCTCCATAGCCATATGCAAGTCCGAGGTTACCGGGATGTCCGAAACATTAACGCCTAAATTAACCATGGTTTGCGCGATCTCTGGGCGAATACCAGAGAGTATTGTATTTATTCCTAACAGTGACAATGCTCTTACTACTTTGAAGATCCTGTCAGCAACCATGGTATCAATAATCGGCACACCCGAGAGGTCAATGATTAAATGTTCCAATGAATATTCACTGCTTTTCATCAGAGCTTTGTTCATCAATTCTTGAGCTCTCTGGGTATCTATATCCCCTATAATAGGGAGTACGCCAATCTTATCTGAAATTTTAATGACTGGAATGGACAATTCCAGCGCAGAGGCTTCTGCTACATTAATTCGAGTGTAGAACATTCGTGTGTAGGATATGCTTAACCAATGTACAGCGCGGTCAACTACGGCATCAAAGTCAGATAATAATTCATAAAAGTCGGCTATTGGCAAATTAAGCTCAATCGCTTCATCCTTGATTATGTGTCCTATAAGGTTTCTATAGTCTCTGACTTCATCGAGAGCAATCTCCAGCGGAAGGTTGTAGTTCACTAACGTATCTACTGCTTCCCGCCCCCATTCCTTTAATACTTCGAATGTAGTTTCTAAATCACTCGCAACAGAAAGTGCATATATGTCAACGATATTCTCACGCCACTCTTGTAGCTGGGAGTCAATTCTGGTTGATGTTTGGTGGGAATTCAGCTGAGTTTTGTGTTTAATGAGCCGTTGTTTCTCTAAAAGAATCTTATCAGATATTTTTTGAAGAAAATCAACTTGTGTTTGTTCGCTCATGGTTTCTCACTCCCTAAAAAGGTATTGTCTATTTAAGGGTAACATATAAGCTGATTAGGATAAATATTTGGTTATTTGTACCAATTGCTTTTTTGCCTCCATTCCATAAAAAAGAAGCACAAAATCGTCCTTGTGCTTCTACAGCCCTCTATAAAATTGGCAATGTGATTGTCACGGTTGTACCTTCGTTGAGTTTGCTTTGAATGGTCAGCTGTCCTTTATGGACTTCGATTAATTTCTTGCAAATCATCCATCCAAGCCCGATTCCTTTTTCATGATTGGCAAAGTGGGGTTCTCCAAGTGTTTTCAGTCTTTCGGGACTGATTCCTTTTCCGTTATCTTTGATATTTATAAGGACTAAGTCATTTTCGGTGACTGCTTCCACTACTACTTTTGCAAATGGAAGATTTTCGATTGAATCCATTGCGTTTTCAATTAAGTTATTCAATATATCGATCATCTGCTGTTCGTTGCCAAGCAGCTTCGTCTCTCGTGTCAATCCCGTTGCATTCAGGCTTAACCTGGATTCTGCATCCCGATTTTTATAGACAGCTTCTTCCAGCAAGTCGACTATTACGACTGGATTCAACTGTGAATTCCCATTCTTGCCTAGCTGCAATATTTGCTCAATAAACTTTTCAATATTAAGAATCTCTAATTCCATCAATTGATAATAATGATCAGGAATCCGATCATTCATCAATTGCAGGAACCCTTTAATACTTGTAAGCGGGTTTCGCACCTCATGGGCGATACCGGCTGCAAGGTTTTGCAGCATCAACAGCTTTTTTTGCTTTTGCAATAGCTCTTCTCTTTCTTTTAAATATGTGATGTCCTCTGCAACGCCAGCAATCCTTGTCATGTGGCTGTCAGTATTCCTGACATAAAAGACTCTTTCCTTAATCCAGCGGCGCTCTCCATTTGGAAGTTTAATATTATAAGAGACCATCTTCCCGTTTTCATCGGCACTATCAATATTATCTTGTTCGATTTTATAAGACTCCAAGGGTGACAAATCATGATGTGAGATAGTTTGTGGGGAGATCCCGATTAATTTCTCAAAACCAGGACTGATGTAGGTAAAACACTCTGATGTAATGTCTTTGATCCAGAAAATATCGCTTATATTTTCTGCGAGCTGCCTGAACTTTTCCTCACTTTGAACGAACGATTGGATTGCTTCCCTTCTTAATGAAACATCTCTTGCAAATACTAGTGAGCCTGTTTGATTATTCATAGAGATTTGTGTCGCATGAACCTCCAAAAATAGGATCGTACCATCAAGGCAAATGAACTTTTCTTCCAAAACGCCAATATTTCTATTTACATGAAGCTGAGCAATCCGCTGTTTGACTATTCCATGATATTCATGGTGAATGAAGTCATAAATAGATTTGCCAATAAAATCATAGGCTGAATCTCCTTTCAGCAATTTCACGCCTGCGGGATTCATGTATTCCACTTTTTCATCCTGCTGGACAAAAATCATTTCAGGAGAGTGCTCAATCAGCTTCTGATAAAGATCCTGGCTTGCCTTCAGATCCTTTTTAAGGGTGTTCTCGGCCGTGATATCCCTTGCAACCCCAAGAATGGAGAGAATGGTACCGTCATCATTTCTAATAGGAGAAACAGAAACGTGAAAGTCGACTGACTTGCCATTGATCTCCATCTCGCATTCATAAATATAGGAAGAACCATTAAAAGCAGCATCCATGGCAGCTTTGTGCTTGGAGTCAGGTGTAAATCTCACTACATCTTCTACTCGTTTCCCGATAATTCTATTTCCTTCCGGATGATGACGATCCATCCACTTCCCATACAAACCAGTATAGATATGATCTGTATTGACTGTGAAAATCAGCTCATCCATGGCTTGAATCAATGTATCGAAGCGGTGTTCAGCCTCTCTATAATGAGGTTCGTCCATTAAAGTGGCCGTCATATCTGAAATGGTGATGATCGAATATTTCCAATCTCCCTGAGTATCACAAACGACACTCTTGCTTAATTCAAACAACCTGATGGTCTCTTCATTGCGGACCCTGCATTGAAACAAATGAGTTTCACAAAGCTCCTCATCAAATAAAAATTGATCCATCATACCGTCTTCATCTTCTGAAAGAATCTGTAAAAATGGACTTAATGTGTTTTTTCCGATTAGCATACTTGGCTCTATATGAAGCTTTTCACTTAAACTCTTATTTAGAAACATAATTTCCTGTTGGGAATTAATAATTAAAATCCCTGTCGAAACACCATCCAAAAGAGAATAGTCCGTCAGTTCCATTACTGCTTTTACATCATTCATCGTATAACACTCCCTCTGCTTTCCGCGCTCCTGCCCAAATCGTAGCAACGGGAGTTAGATTATTTGTGATGACTCATCGTAAAATTTTATGTAAATGTTTAGGTGATGAAACTGAATGTAATTATGATGGCTGTCTATTACACGAACCATTGCCCCTATCATAACACACTAAGTATAGAACGAAAGCTTAATCACAATAATTATTGGAATCTTGCGAAAAACTTACGAAAACTCATCATTTCTACTTTCCATTGCCTAAAAAACACTGGATTTGTCCTCATAATGCCATAAATTTAATAAGAATTATTCCCTTCCAAAAATAGAAAAATTAACCTTACAAAACCTTAACATTCAATTTACAATCTGTCGGTATACTAAATTTAATAGGTCGATAGTATCATAATTGGAGGTAATGATTTTGAAGTTTACCACAAGATTTTCATCTTTCACCCTGGGCACTCGCCTTCTGTTCTTATTCCTCTCCCTGCTGATGGTTTCGGTCATCACCGTGGGTGTCAGTTCCTATGTGAAAGCAAGGGATATGGCTGTTGAGACGGTCGAGCACCGCCTTGGAAGAGAAGCGCAATTAATCGGATTCATAGCCGAGAATTTGAAGTTTGTGTATGTAAGTGACGAAGAATATTTCAAACAACAGCTTGAGGCCAATGTCCGCTTACAGCAGAAAACTCTTAAGGATGATGGAATGGTTTCAGATTTCTTTTATATTCGAGAAGGAAAAGCTGCTCCTTTCAACGCAAGCAAAAAGTCTGCATTTACCTTTTCTGATAAGCAAATTCAATCCATCCAAAAATACAGGAACGGGGTGCTCCACTCCGAATTCAATGGAGACGACTACACGATTGCTTTTAATGAAATGAAAGAAATCAACGGGATTTATGTGATTGTGATTCCTACCAGTACATATATGGGACCCGTTAACGAAATGGCCTATTTTACGATCATCGTCATCATAATAAGTCTATTAGCAGCGACGATCATGATCAGTCTGTTTGTCAAAAAACTGACGAAGCCTTTGAACGAGCTTCGGAATACGATGAAAAAAGTCCGCGATGGCCATCTGCAAAGCGCTCCCGTCATACGGACCTCAATCCCGGAAATCAACTCTTTGCAAAAAAGCTACAACAGCATGATTGAGCAGATGATGAAAATGGTTACGGAACTGTCTGCAACGACAAAAGAGTTAAGCAATACCGGCAATTCGCTGATGGATTCTTCCCAAAGCTCGCTGGCAAGCAGTCAGCAGCTCGTCGCAGCCATCCATCTTGTCAAAACGGGAGCAGAACAAACCGCAGCCAGCTCAGAGACAAGCGTTCGAAGCTTTACTGATATGAAGGATATGATTGAAGCAATGGTAACGAATATGGACAGTGTGTTGAGCAGTGCGGCCACAATGAATACTTCCGCGGCCAGCGGCGAAAAAAACCTGAGGGAGTTAATCACAATGATTCACTCTTTTGAAACAGACTTCAAACAATTAGCCAGCACAGTCCGCCAGGTAAAAGAATACTCGCATTCGATTACGAAACTTGTTGGCATGGTAAAGGCGATTGCTGATCAGACAAGACTGCTCGCGCTCAATGCCTCGATTGAAGCAGCCCGGGCTGGGGAAGCTGGAAAAGGCTTTGCTGTTGTTGCCAATGAAGTCGGCAGTCTCGCCGAACAATCCGCAAAAACGGCTGAGGAAATTACCCAGGCCATCGGAAAAATGGAGAAGATTACGGTAGGTGCCACCACAGAATTTGATGAGATTCACACGAAAATCAATACAAATTTATCGATGGCAAGCAGCTCACAAACTTCCTTCGACGAACTGATGAACGGGATATCCGCCGTGAGCAGCAGGATTCATTCTATGCAAAATGAACTAAAAGACCTTGAGAACACCCTTCCGCAACTAGCTGAAGGAGCCGACCGCTTCCTTTCCGTCTCTCAGGAAACCCTGGCAAGCGCAGAAGAAATGCTAGTAGCAAGTGAGGGCCAAGTCGACCAGATGGAAGCGACTGATCAAATCGGCATGAAGCTGAATAGCCTGGCCACGTCATTATCTGAAATCACCAATCAGTTCAGCCTTGAAGGCAAAGCCTGATCCATTGAGATCGGGTTTTTCTTTTAATAAATAACTGAATCTTCTTAAAAAATTCTTAATAATTCACCTGCATCTTCTTAATATCCTTCCTATACTCTATTGGTAATCGTTCCTATTAATCTAAAGGAGGATTCACCAATGAAAAGCAATCTTTCTGCAGAAGAACAAGAGAAATTAACTGACTTAAAGTTACAATTAATGAATGCCCTTGACCAAGATGAACGGCACTCCATTTTGAAAGAAATTGAACAATTGCTCAACAAAGCGAAATATCGGCATAGATTCGTGAAGACGCTGGAGAGAAACTGGGATCATTCCCAGGTCTCATTCGGAAACCAAAATCGTTAAGAGCCCGCGACAAATTTTAGAGGATAGCGAAATGGCTATCCTCCTTCTTCTATATGTTTTATGAAAGAGACTTTTCAAGTTCTCTAAGTTTTCGTTATGTCAGCCTTAACCATCCAATCTTTACGGATATTGAATGTCTAAAGCGGCCTCATCAGACTTTGTCTCTTTTCGAATGTTGCGATTTCTGTGACACCTTTTCCCATCAGCATGCTTTTGATTTGATCCGAGTAAATTCCAAGATCGTTCGGAAAATGTGAATCGGATGACATCGTGAACTTTACGCCTTCTGCGACCAATACATCCAAAAACCGGGGGCTTGGGCACATTTCCCTGACCGGGTATCGATAATACAGGCCAGGGTTGATTTCAGTCGCAACATCATTTTCAACCAAGACCCTCGCCACTTCTTTATACATTCCCAATAAGGATTCTTCGTCTGGACGATGATTGAATACTTTCATATTGTCAAGATGGGCAATAAAGTCGAACATCTTGCTTTGTGCTGCCTTTTTCACCGTTTCAAAATGTTCCTTGTATAGCTGAACTAGATCATATTCCTGGAATGTATCCTGAAGCTCGGGGTTATCAAATCCCCACCCTTGATGGAAGTGAACAGATCCAATAATATAGTCGAAATCATAACCGCTTAAAAGTGACTGCAGCTCTGCTTCTCCGCCGACAAAATAGTCTGCTTCGATTCCGAGTTTCAATTGTACTCCCTTTGC
This sequence comes from Cytobacillus oceanisediminis 2691, assembly GCF_007678455.1. Taxonomy (GTDB): domain Bacteria; phylum Bacillota; class Bacilli; order Bacillales; family Cytobacillaceae; genus Mesobacillus; species Mesobacillus oceanisediminis_A. The sequence goes on from NZ_VEEP01000002.1 coordinate 606,258, forward strand.
TGCCCATGCTTCTTTCTGGGAATTGATGAAACTGACAAACTCATCGAGGCTTCTGACCATCACCTGGTCCAGCCATTTGGCCTGTTTGCTGCCTGCTTCACTTGATGATACATCCATGAACTTTCTGAAGTAGGCTTCTGTTTCCTTGAATCGGTACAAATGATCCACGATCCCTACTTCTTTTATTCCTTTATTTAAAGCTTCCTGCAGGTAAAGGTCCAGCCACCATTGGGAGTATTCCCCTTCAGCTAACCGTCTGCTTATTCTCGCCATACTTTCATTCAGCCATTGTTTTGAATGCCGCATTTCCCCATTTGGTTCAAAATGCTCCATTGCCTTTAAAGTCTTGTCCACAAAAGAAAGGGAGTACGGACCTTCTTCAAGATGGATATGATAGTCTACTTTCATGATTCCCATCCTTTCTCCATGATGGATCCACGTTGATCCATTCATATCGATTCTGATGCCAGTCATCCGGCTTTTCTTGATCGCAAATAATTTTGGTCAGGTTGGTAATCGGTCCTATTTCAAACAGGGATTTTTTATTCAGTTTTGAGGAATCTGTCAGGAGGATGGCTTCGCGGCTGCACTTCATCATTACCTCTGATACGAGTGATTCCTCGATATCAAAGTCATATACAGCCTCCTTAGTCAGTCCGCCGCAGGATATGAAGCTTTTATTCAAATTAAATCTTCTTAAAAATTCAACTGTGTACGTTCCTTTGACGGATAGCTGGTAAGGATTCGTGACACCCGGAAGCATGATGACCTCCGCAGTGATCCTTCCTTCCTCAATCGCCAGATTAAATCGATTGGCTGCACTCAAAGAGTTCGTCACAATTGTCAGTCCATGCACATCTTCCAGCATATCTGCTATATGCACAGTAGTCGTGCCTACATCCACACCAATGGTATCGCCATCTTGAATCATTCCTGCCGCATATCTGGCAATTTGCTTCTTTTCTTCAAGGTGAAGGGACAGCTTTTTGGCATAGACCATCTCTTTTTCCACTGAACTAAAAGCTACGGCCCCGCCGTGAACCCGGCTGACCTTTTCATTCATTTCCAGTTCAGCTAAATCCCTGCGGATCGTTTCCGGCGTCACTTCAAGGCAACTCGCTAATTCTGTCACCCACACTTTTTCCTGCTTTTGCAATTGTTCTAAAATGAAGTAATGGCGCTGATTTTTATTCATTTCACTGCCCTCTATCAATCTATATTTCTGCTATCCCTCAATCGCGACAATGTGATCCTGATGGATATACAATTCTGTCTCCTGATCCAGTTCCCTCTTATCCAGGTCACGATTCAGCAGATCAACTGTCAGCTTCACTGAACCAGTATTGTAATAGCAGCGAATGGTACTTCCCAATGTAATCGCATGTTCCAGCTTCCCTTGAAAACGGATGGCCTTTTCGCCCATCATCGGTTCGAGACTGATCGTTTCACTGCGGATCGCATATTTGTTGTTTCCAAGTTTCGGAGAAAAAGTGGAATCCAATTGTTTCAACTCGCCAGCTGATAAAATATTGTAATTTCCGATGAAGGTTGCGACAAAGTTAGTTTTCGGCTTGGCATACAGTTCCGAAGGGCTTTCCTGCTGAACGATCTTCCCTTCACTCATGACGAAAATCCGGTCTGATAAAATCATCGCTTCTTCCTGGTCATGTGTCACAAAAATCATCGTGATTCCGAGCTTCTTCTGCAGCGATCGAATATCCATCTGCAGCTGTTTCCTGATTTTTGCATCCAGGGCACTTAAAGGCTCATCTAATAATAACACTTTTGGTTCCGTCACAAGGGAACGGGCTAACGAAATCCGCTGCTGCTGTCCGCCTGATAGCTGCTCAGGATAATAATCGGCCTTATCCTCCAAATTCACTAATTGCAAGGCAGCCAATACTTTTTCCTTAATGACTGACTTTGCCAGCTTTTTAACCGATAGGCCAAACGCGATATTCTCATAGACTGTCATATTAGGGAAAAGCGCATACGATTGAAACACCATCCCTACATTCCGATCCTTTGGCGCCCGATCACTGATTTCTTCTCCGTCCAGATATACTTCTCCTTCCTGGAACGTTTCCAAACCAGCTATAACACGAAGCAAGGTGGACTTTCCGCATCCACTTGGACCAAGTAATGTAATCAATTCACCTTTTTCAATCGAAAGAGAGATATCTTTCAAGACTTTGTTTTCACCATAGCTAAGAGATAAATGATCGATTGCGATAAAGTTCATATTCTCTGCCTCTTTTCTTTTTTGACTCCGATTTTTAAAATGGACACAGATTTTAATGGTTCTGCAAGCGATATTCTGTCGGCTCTTTTGCCAGGAACTTGTTTGCGGTTTGAATTCTTCCGGCCTCTTCTATCCGGAGAGGTTAAATACGTAATCACCAGGCTGATCAGGATTAACAGGATAAAATAAGCGACCATCACGGAACTTGCCAGGTGGCCATTCTCATTCATCCTTCTAAGCATATAAATCCGGATCGTTTCATAACGGCCGCCAATCAATAGATTCGTAAGGACAAACTCTCCAAAAAAGCTCGAAAAGATCAATAAAGTCGTAATCAGCAAGCCCAGCCGAATGTTCGGCAGGATGATTCTGATGAAGGATGTAAATCGATTGGCTCCCAGAATTTCGGCGGCTTCGATTAATTTTTTCGTTTGGATGCTCTCAAGACTATTGCGGACACCCTGGTACATGAAGGGCAAGGAGCCAATAAACAAAGCGCCTACCAGAACCAAATACATCGGGATCACTGAACCGGAATACATCCTGAGCAGCCCCGTAGCTAAAATGACCCCAGGTATGGCATATGGCATCAGGACCAGGCCTTTCATGAATTGATCCACCTTTGGGAAGTACGTATACACCAGGAATACGGTCGGCACCATCACAACTAGTACCACTGCCAATGTCGTGAACGTTAAGGTAAAGGACCGTACGACAGCTGAAATGAAATTTGGATCCTCGATCAGCTGGATAAACCATTTAAAGGTGAAATCATTCGGCAGCATCGTGTTGGACCACTTTGTCGATGTTGCATAAAAGAAAGTAGAGACAAACGGGAAAAGCATATACAATCCAAAAAGGGCGAGGATCAGGTAACTGATGTAATGTGTTTTCTTTGTCTTCATGCCAGATCCCTCCTGACTTTCTTCAGAAGCATTTGTGACAGGGCCAGAATCGCCATCATGATGACGGCAAACAGGACAGCCAGCGTACTGCCAATCACAGGCCGCGCATAAATATCACCTGATACAAGTGCAGCAATCCGGATGGTGACCAGGTTGATATTGCTGCCGGTCAAGGCATAAGCCGTTTCATACGTGCCCATCCCATTGGCAAACATAATGACGAAGGTTCCCGCAATACTTGGCATAATACTAGGCAGTCCAACCTTTCGCCAGTAAGTCCCGCTTGAAGCTCCCAGCATGAAAGCAGCTTCCTTCCACTCTCTTTTGATTTTTTTCAGTGAAGGATAAATAAAGAGAATCCCGAGCGGAATTTGGAAATATAGGTACGTGAGCGCCAACCCCTGCCATGAATAGAGCTTGAATCCGTTGATCAGCGGGAGGTTCGCATCTTTAAGAAATAGAGTGAACACCCCTGAATTTCCAAGAAGGATGATAAAGGCGAATGCCAGTGGAACACCGGCAAAATTTGCTGCTACATTGATATACACAGTCAGTTTATCCTGGACCTTTTCCGGCAGATTCGTCATCGCATAAGAGACAATAATCGCCAATACAAGCCCGGCAACAGCAGAGAACAGAGAAATCAATCCGCTGTTCAAAAAGGACTGTGAATAAAAGGAATTGGTCAAGACTTCTATATAATTGTCTAGCGTAAAGCCTCCTGTGGATTCGCTCGTAAAACTTGATGTAATCATGAGCGCCATAGGAATCACTAAAAACATCACAGTCATGAGAAAGAACGGGACCAATAGCAGTATCGTTTTACGCGATTGTTTCCTTTTCAACTGAATCCTCCTCGCTTTCCAATACACCCCAGTCTAGTTCCTGCATCTTATGCCCTTTTTCAATCCCAAGCATGTTGCAGACAAGCGGAGCTAATTGAAGCTGTTCGACCACTTTTGAACCAATATGCGGTCTGATACAATCCGAAAATAGGAATAACGGAACCTCACGATGTTCAGGCATAGTGCCGCCGTGATTTCCGAAGTCATCCATTCCGTGATCGGAAGTGACCAGGATTTGATAACCCATTTCCATCCAGATTGGCAGATAGACTCCTAATATCGTATCGATTCGATTGACCGCCTGACGGTATTGAATGGAATTCCCAGTATGCTTGTGTCCTTCATCATCAATATTCATCGAATGCACATACATGAAATCAGGCTCGCAGGTGGAAATGATATGATGAGCATCCTGAAAAAGGTGTGAATCCGGATAAGTATCATCCGAATAAAAGATTCCATGCTGGATATTTCTTGATTCGTCATGCTGGATCCGATCCTCGAGCATCGAGTAAGGCGCCCGGTTATACAGCTCACTTACCCAGTGGTAAGCAGCCGCGCCAGTCTTCATCCCCGCCTCTCTTGCCAGGGAAAAAATGCTTTGCTCTTTCGACCTTTGGACAGAATAATTGGTAGAAATCCCATTTTCATGTGTGGGAACACCTGTCAGCAATACTTCATATAATGGCCTCGAATTACTGGGCGTTTCAGATTGCACCTTAAAACGGCTGGCCAGTTTCTTTTCAACGAAATGATTTAAAAATCCTAATTGCTGGATGGCAGTGTCGTAACGACAGCCATCCAACGTAATCATGATTACTTTATTATTTGGCATTGACTAACACCTCTTGTTGCCATAACTGAGGTAATTCCATGGCAGTTTGATCCCATGCACTGTAGTCTTTTACTGGCTTGGCATTCTCATATGCCTTATCCGGCAGAAGCTTTGCCTGAACTTCTTCCGGCAGCTCCACATCACGGATCGGACGAGCATACCCTTTTGCCAGGTTGGTTTGGCCTTCATCCGATAAAATGTATTCTCTCGCTAACTTCGCTGCATTCGGATGCGGAGCATTTTTGTTAATCACTGTTGTATACCCGCTCACTACTGAACCATCTGTTGGAATCGTCACTTCAAAACGCTCCGGATCGATTTGGTCTCGATAGTTCAATCCATTAAAGTCCCATACGATCGCAACATCGATTTCCCCTTTTTCTAAATTTGCCACACTGACATCAGCGGAGGTCAAGCGGCCCTCTTTTGCAATTCCCTTAAAATAATCAACGCCCGGTTTGATGTTTGTTTCATCCCCGCCATTCGCAAGTGCTGCAGCCAGCACACCGAATTGCGCCTGGGTTGCTTTTGTCACGTCCCCAGTGGAAATGCTATAGTCTCCATTCGCAAGTTCTTTCCACGAAGTTGGTGCTTTATCAACATTTTGCTTATCCGTAATGAAAGCAATTGTCCCTGTATAACTTAACATCCAGTCGCCGTTATCATCCTTCGCCCATTCAGGGACTTCATCCCAATAGGAAGTTTTGTACGGCATTGTCAATCCTTTCTTTTCTGCCAGCGGCCCAAAGTTAATGCCAACATCCCCAATATCTGCTGTGCCATTCTTTCCCTCTGATTCGAATTTCGCCAACTCTTCCGCACTTGACATGTCCGTATCAGATTGAGTAATTCCGTATTCAGCTTCAATTTGGTCCCAAGTGTCAATCCAGTTCGCCCAAGTATCAGGCATCCCGACACTTGCGATCTCCCCTTCTGTTTTCGCTTTTTCAATGATCGTATCAACAGAATCTTTTTCATTCACATTCGACGCAGCACTTTTATCATCACTATTTCCACAACCTGCTAACGCTAAAGAAATCATTCCTATTCCAACTGCTGCCTTAAATTTTGTCAATTTCATGATAACCTCTCCCTGTCTTTGTTTTTTTCATTCAATCGATCTTCGACACCAAACAACTCCGGCGCCCCTATGTTTGAAAATCTTCGGACATTCATAACGCACCTTAGTGGAAACGAATACTGATTGCCCCCTTACGTCAGAAGTTGAAAATGAAATTCTTTTCTCGTAATCAGACATGTTTTTGCTTTATGTTTGTTTCATGTCTGTTTACACCTATAAATCTATCAACCAAATATAAAGCAGACATTTATCGTTCATTAACATTATGTAAAAGATTATTAAGGTTGATTAACAATCTTTCCTATCAGTCCTGGATGCGATGCACTGCTCCATCCACCTTTTTCAAGAAATATGACATGTTGTTACATTGACATATGACACTGTGTCATATATTATTTAACTATAATATGACACAGTGTCACATCCCTAAACTGAGGTGATTACCATCCCTAAGCAAACGTTTTTTAATTTGCCAGAGCCTAAAAGGAAAAAGCTTATTGAATCAGCAGAAACCGAGTTCACCAGGGCTCCCCTTTTCGAAGCGTCCATCGCGAATATTGTGAAAGAAGCGGGAATATCGAGGGGCAGCTTTTATCAATATTTCGAGGATAAAGACGATTTATATTTCTATTTATTAGAGGATAAATTGAAAATGGCCAAAATCTATTTCAGCGCATTATTGGAAAAACATCAGGGTGACTTAATCGAGGCACTGATTGAACTCCAGAATTACTTCTTGCTTGCCTTATCAGATGAAGAAGAGAAGCAATTTTTAAAAAATGCCCTGCTCTACACCACAAATAGAGTCGAAAGCTCTTTTACAAGTATCTGGGATGCCTATCTGGAAAAAGAGGAATATAAGAAGATTGGGAAACTGATTGATCGAAAACTTTTGAATATCCATGCAGAAAAAGAGCTGCTGCATATCTTCAAAGTCGTCTCTGCGTTGGCCTTTAACAACTTAATTGAAAAAACGGTAAAGGGCTTATCGGATGAAGAGGCAATCGAATCGTTCAAACTTAGCATGAGTTTGCTGAAACACGGAATCTACCATTCGGAGGTGCACGATAAATGACTGTAACGATTTATGGATTAGGATGCAGATCAACGAAGAAAGCAAGAAAGTGGATGATCAATAACAAAATCCCTTTCGTCGAAAGGAATATGATGGAGGAGCCTTTAACGGTTCGTGAACTTCAGGAACTGCTGCGGATGACAACGGATGGCACGGATGACATTATCTCTAAGAGATCCCTTCCATACAAGACCCTTAATATCGATTTTGACAAACTTTCCTTAATTGAGTTACTGGAGATTGTCCATCAACATCCACGGTTATTAAAAAGCCCGCTGATCGTGGATAACAAGAAGCTTCAAGTTGGGTATAACGAGGAGGAAATCCGCCAGTTCCTTCCGAGGAAGGTTCGTAAATTCCAGTGGCTGCAATGGAAAATGGAACATTTATACCCTCTCGAGGGATAGCAGGAAACTGAATTTCAAACTTCAAGGAGCAGTGTACAAATGGAGGAATTGACTCAGCAGTATACCATCAATCCTAAAAAATTGCGGAACGACCTAAAAAGGTTTTCGTTACTCTATAAATTCGCATTGGATGAAATGAATACCAAAATCAATATTTTAAAAGAAGAATTCATCCACATTCATGATTACAATCCAATCGAACATTGCAATTCAAGAATTAAATCACCCGAGAGCATCATGAAAAAACTGCAAAGGAAGAACCTTGAGTTTTCAATTGGATCGATCAGGGAGAATATCAAAGACATAGCCGGAATCCGGATCATCTGTCCCTTCATTACGGATGTTTATAAAATAAGCCAGATGATTGAAAAACAACAGGACATAGAGCTGGTTGAACGAAAGGATTATATCAAAAATCCAAAACCAAACGGTTATCAGAGTCTCCATCTCATTATTAAAATTCCGGTTTTCATGTCTGACCGAGTCGAAATGGTCTTTGTCGAATTGCAGATCCGTACCATCGCCATGGATTTCTGGGCCAGTCTCGAGCATAAAATTTACTATAAGTATGATAAGGAGATTCCGGAAAGGATTAAAAAGGATCTTAAGGACGCAGCCCTTTCCGCTGCTGAACTGGATTTGAAAATGGAGAGGATCAATAATGAAGTCGCCCATTTAAAAGGGCAGGATGATGCAACTGAAGACCTTCTTCTTTTACAAAAGAACAATGTCCGATCCTTCCTTAATGGGTTTTTGGTGGAGGTACCTAAAGACTTAAAAAGGTAGGTCGTCTCAACTCTCGCGAAGCAATGGATAATCCCTTGCTTCTTTTTGCCCTTCAGCCCGCGGGACGCACCGTCAGCTATCCCTCCCTAAAAACAGAAGCATAAGTTTCATCCCTTTGCTTTAAGATATAAGAGAATTAGCTTTTCTGTTGGGATCCTTAAATTCCCAGGGTTCATCATTTGACTTCACGGCTATTTCATACTATATTAGTTGACGTATCAATAATTGAGCTATCAATTAATCAAAGGCGGCGGTTGCAGATGGAGAACGGCAGCATGGAAAATGAACTCATCATCCAAAGGTTGTCCGAGATAAACAAAAAAGCCATGGCGAAGTTTGAGCGCTGTGCTGGCATCAGTCCATCACGGCTTGAGATTCTCCGGGTAATTTATGAATCGGAGGAAATCACTCAGAGGGCACTTCAGAAAAAAGTCAATATTGATCATGCGGCGGTGACCAGGCATCTGAAACAGCTTGAAGATGACGGGATGGTAATCCGCAGGAAAAATTCTGAAGATCAGCGGTTTACCTATGTCCAGCTGTCTGAAGAGGGAAAACGGAGAGTGAGCGCGTACTGCGAAGAAAAACAACGGTTCATTTCCAGCTTCCTAAAAGGTTTTACAAATGAAGAAACTGAAGCTCTTCTCCAAATGCTTACACGCCTCCAAAAGAATATAGAAGAGATTTAACCTTACACCAAGACGAACATAAGGAGAGTGCAACATGACCACACTTACACAGAACGACTTCAAAGAAATCATCACAGGCCGCCGCTCCATCAGGAACTATGATTCAACGGTAAAAATCAGCAAAGAAGAAATGGCCCAAATCCTTGAGGAAGCAACTCTGGCTCCATCCTCCGTGAACCTGCAGCCATGGCGTTTCGTCGTGATTGATTCGAAGGAAGGAAAAGAAACCCTTGCACCTTTAGCAAAATTCAACCAGAGACAAGTCGAAACATCAGCGGCCATGATCGCAGTGTTTGTAGACATGAACAGTGAAGAATACCTGGAAACGATCTATAATACTGCAGTGAAAAAAGGGTTAATGCCAGCTGAAGTCAGAGACCAACAGGTTCCCGCAATCGCAGGACTTGTGGAAACCATGACAACCGAGCAAAAGAAAGAAATGTTCCTCATCGATGCTGGACTCGTTTCCATGCAATTGATGCTCGCAGCTCGCGCACACGGCTATGATACAAACCCAATTGGCGGATACGAAAAAGACCAAATCGCAGAAGCCTTTGACCTGGACAAGGATCGTTTTTACCCTGTCATGCTCATCTCCATCGGGAAAGCCGCTGACCAGGGGTACCAATCAGTCCGCTTGCCTGTAGATGTCATCGCACAGTGGAAATAATAGAAAAAGGAGAAATGAACAATGATTATCATTCATGCCGGTTTTCAAGTAAAAGCAGACGTAGAACAGGAGTTTCTAAAAGAAATAAAGCCATTAATCGAAGCATCAAGAGCCGAGCAAGGCAATGTCTCCTATGACCTTTTAAAAGACACCGAAAAAGCCGGAGCCTACACAATGGTTGAATTATGGAAAGACATGGAGGCCGTCAAGCTTCATAACCAGGCAGAGCATTTCACCGCCTTCATGGCCAAAGCACCACAATTCATGGCCGCTCCAACAGAAGTAAAGCTATTTAATGCCGAGCCGATTTCAAAATAGAAAGCAAAGGGACATTTCCTTCCAGCAAAGTAATGGGTTTTCTTTTGAAGTGCAAATTTGAAAAAAGCATTATGAAATAGCAGGCCAAATCGCTTAATAAAAAAGGAGTTAGATCTAAAAAATCTTAGCTCCTTTCATTTGTATTCTTTGTTCAAAGTAAAGCATCCTATAGTATAGGTGCATTATTTTTGATTTAATTGATTTTTAAAACTTAACTTAATAAATTGTATAACAAATTAAAATAGCCCAATTTCTTAGTAAGAAATTGGGCTTTTACTGTTAATATGAAAAATTTCTATTCTATATTTTCTATTTACCTATATGAATCATGAATTGGATTGAACAAGTCTTCCATTGCATTTCTAACAACTGAAAAGTGTTCCACATTGTAATGACCATGAAGAGTTTTATTATGATGCTTAATAATTTGTTCTGCACTTAAAGCACCACTAGCCGTTGTTGAATGTCCATCACCTACTAATGTAACATCCATCCCATTAATCGTGGCTGTTCTGACTGCACTGTCTATACAGTGCTCAGTTTTACACCCCATTATAACGACATGCTCACTCTTTTGAGATTTTAGGTAATTCAGTAGTCCTGTTCCATGAAAAGAATTCGTTGCAGCTTTATCAAAAATCATTGTATCCGCAGGAATATTAATTTCTTCATGAACTTGAAATCCTTTATCTTTTCCTTTAGCAACATCTAAATCTCTTACAAAGACAACTGGAACACCGAATGTTTTTGCTTTTTCAATTACTGAATTGATATTACTTATTAGTTGTTCTTTATTAAATACAGCACTTTCTTTCTGATTTCCATCAATTAACTCTTGTTGGGCATCAATAATTAATAATGTTTGATTCAAGTGATTTTCCCCTTTCAATTATAGGAAAACGCATTATTAAATTTATTTAGACGTATTCCCCTTAGTATTCATTATCCCAATATATTTTTTCTTTGCCATAATATCTACCTCCTAAATGAAAATATTAGACTGAATTTTCAGACGTTAAAATTTTAACACAAAAATAATAATTTATATAGTACCGTTAGTGGAAAAAGAAGAAACAAGTTTCAACTAATAATTAGCTTGAGTTCTTGCTTAAAAGATCCTTGGTTACCTCTCGTGCCTAAAATACTTGTCGTAATTCAATCTGACCTTCCCCTTGTCCTTGCGGGTCGGGCATCCGCATGGCCCACTCGATGGCTTCTTCCCTCGTATTCACATCAATCAAAATGAACCCGGCAATCAATTCCTTTGTTTCCGGAAATGGGCCGTCCGTAACCACCGGATTTTCACCTGTTTTCGGGAAATAAATGCGAATCCCCTTTGTACTTGGATGAAGCCCTTTAGCCATAACCCGCACACCTGCCTTATCTAATTCCTCATTGTACTTATCCATGGCTTCCATGAGCTCTGGGCTCGGGAGATTTCCGCCTTCTGAATTCTTCGAGGCTTTGACAATCAACATAAACAGCATAAAAAATTCCTCCTTAAGGTTGAATTTGAGTCGTGTCTAACTCATATCTTACTGAGGAGCCCTATTTTTATCAAAGCTCAAAAACAACAATCTACAGGAATGCTAAACTGCCTGTTTAGCTTATTTAATGTTTTATTTTGCTGGCGGAACCCTTTTCAGCATAAATTTATGATAAAGTTATTTAAAGGCTCATATGTCTATTTCAATGGGGTGCACATGTGGAAAGTACGCATTTAATGGAAGTTAATGAAATTCAAAACCTTACTAAGGGCCATGTTTTATATTTCTATGAGAATCAGGATCAGTATATTTTAAATGCGGCCGAATTTATCACTTCCGGTTTGGAACTGAATGAATATTGTATCATTGTAGAAAATGATCGAAATACATTGTTGATTAAAAAAAGACTCACGTTATTAGTGAATGAATACCAATTAGAAAAAGTGGTGTTTGTCAATAATTATGACTTCTATTATGCCACGGGAGACTTTAGAGTTAATTCTATTTTCGATTATCTTCCTGACTTAACTGGAGGTAATTCAGAAATTGATTTAGTCGCCCGAAGCTGGGCCCATGTAGAATGGCGGGATGAGCGGGAAGTAAGTAAAAAATTATTGGATTCTGAAAATGAAGCTGATAAAATTGTGACCGAAACAAATCTTCTTTCTGTTTGTGCCTACGATTCAAAAAGGGTTAGTAAGGAATTTAAGGAAGGGCTTCTACCTTGCCACAACTTTCTTGTAAAAGAGAAGCAGTGAAGCAACAGGATAAACATATTATTACAGATTTATTTTTTCTGAATATGTCCTGTTTACGAAATTAAGCTCACTTTGAATAAAATGGTTGGTATTATAGCATATAAAATAACAGTGTGATGATGACCATTCTCATGCTGCTAATCAGTGTGCTAAATACAGTGTTAATTCTTATGAAAAAACGTCATAAACCTTGATATATCAATTAAAAGGCATGCAAAATCATATGGATTCAGCATGCCTTTTGTTTAGTTTTTTCACGTTTTGCACTCCAAAAGAGAACCAATATCCTGCAAAGTACCGTTTTCTCTTTTGAAATGCAAAATAGGAAAAAGCATAGCAAATAACAACAAGTTTCATATATGAATTAGCAAACCAAAGCGCATCCTATTTAGCAATAAAGAAGGAACTAGATATGAAAAATTCTAGTTCTTTTCTTTTACTTCTTTATTAAAGTAAAGCACCCTTATGTTTAAGTACATTTTTTCACAAAGCCTGTATTAAGTAGGAAAGCGATGCTTTAAAAGCATCGCTTAAACTTTGATTTTAGAAGATACTGTTCCCTGTTTTAAAATTTCATTTTTTATTAATAAAAATGCCTTATAACCAAATATAAAACCTAATGTATTTAGAAGTAAATCATCAATATCAAAACTACGATAAGAATAACCAATAGATAAGGAAATTGATAACTGAATAATCTCAATCAAAAATGAAATTAGAAATCCGCTAACTATTAATTTCCTTAGGCTTAAATTCCTCTTAATAAAGTGGAAATATAATCCTAAGGGAGCCAATAGAACAAGATTCCCTCCTATATTTCTAAGTTCTAAAAAATAGGTATGATAAGTAACTGCGTTCTGAAGTGAATTCCAGACAGTCATAAAAGGAATTAAATTATACTTATAAGGAACATCAACACCAAGGGATATTAAGTAATCATTAATAAAGTTCTTTTGAAATGGAATTGGAAAAATAGTTATATTTAATAGACATATCAAATAAATTAAAAAAACTGCGTCAATAATTGAACGACCGACTGTAATTCTCTTATTTTTCAACCTAATGAAGTAAATTATAAGGAATATAATACTGCTTAAAAACGCTAATGGTTCTATTCCAATCAAAATGATTTCCCCCAAAAAGTGATACCAAAATTTTACACGATTTACAGTGATGTGTCGATAAAGTTCTTAAAGATTACTGCTTCTTTTGTTCAATAAGGAATTCAACAAAAAAGGTGGCTAATCCTTCTGGATCAACGCACCCGTTTCTTTAAAAATACTCATTTGTTACTTCAAATGATCCTTATAAGTCGGATATTTCGGGAAATACATACCTCCACCTGATAGGAATTCTTTTGTTTCAACATCATAAATTGCATATTTACCTCTAAATTCTTTCTCTGTGTCTTTAAAGGAATAGAAGAAAAAAACTTGCCTATTGGGGCTGACTGTCTGATGGTATTTTAAATCTATATCAGGATAGGTATGAAAAACATTTCCATCCCAAGTCATATAATTGAATCCTTTAAGCTCATTAAACAATACCTTTTTCCTAATATTAACTGATGCATCAGTCATTTCTTTAAAGAGACCAGCATCCAAATCTTCTTGGCTATACTTATGTCTTACGTAAAATTCCTGATGTACTGGATACCTTCTATCTCTTAGAGCCTGGTAAAATCCATCTACAGTTTCATCAATTATTTTTTCCGTATTTGCAGGATACAGGTAGTCAACTTTATTTGGATAAGAAGCTCGTGAATAAACAGGATTTCCTAATAACATAAAAATGCTACATACAATGTACAAGCTAATTAATAATGAATTTTTCATTTAGGTTACTCCTTTTTGAAAGTAATGTGCCCTAAATGTTCTTTAACTAACCTGCTCCTTATGTTAAATAAGGAATTGCATTATTCTTCAAGAACAATGCATCCTTGCTATTAATACTTACCTTTTTCAATGTTACTTCCTATCCTTTTCATCTTGTTGGTCGATGTTCTCGCCCCATTTAAATCCAGACTTCCCCATATAATAAAGTATCCCTATAGAAGATAAAACAGCTAATATTGCTATAACTAGCTCCATTTATTACCCTCCTATTTATTCAAGACACCTGTATCTTTACTTAAATAAGAAATTCAACAAAAAATGCGTTAATCCTTTATCGATCATCGCATTCAAACACACCCATTTGTCCATCTAGAATGATTTATTAACTTTCTCTTTTTTAGATTTTTTGCCCCATAAAGCCGAAGCTATTGCACCGAAGAAATTACTTAGAGCTTCTATCATAAATGTTTTCACCTTTTTATTGATGTAGCCACAATTCCTCTTCAAGATTACTGCTCCTTTTGTTCAAATTGTAAGGATATTAGAATCAAAATTAAAAATAATCTCTGTAAACAAAAATCATTGTTATTAAAGAAAGAATGGTATAGGCAATTGCAGTATATAACGCAAAGTTTGGTCTGATTTTAAATTTTTCAGGTGCCATTTTATACATAGTTTGAGCTTGGATCAACATATTGCTATTTTGAGTAGTAAGGCCACCTCTGGAAGTGAAAAATCCAATTATTATTGAAGTTATAAGTCCCACAAAAAAAGAGTAATCTATAAAGGCTGCATTTAAAAAATGGGATACTACATAGTTTATTCCCAATATCAAAACCAAAGTTATAACAATATTAAGAATCTTCCCCACAAATACTCCCCCCTTTTCTTAATTATTACGTAAAATTTTGGGGAAAGTTTCATTTATGTGTGTAAAACCTGGCTGGTTTACTTTTTTAACTATCCTGCACCGTTCGTATTATAAGGTCATCGTATTATAAGGTCATCCAGATAAGAAAATATTTCTGGTTGACCTTTTTCTATATGGTCTTATTATAACGGTAGCCGGGGTAAAACGTAACTGCACGTGGGACCTGGATCCCGTCAACAAAACAGTTTGCCCCCTACTTGTAGAAACATGATTGAGGCTGGTTGGGACATAGATCTCGTATAACAAGCGAAGCTGTGACACTGCAAGGAAAATAAGGGGTACCGGCAAAATAAAAGATTAGGAGATGGTTATGGATGAATCCAGTCGTTGGTCTGGATATTTCTAAGGGGGAAAGTCAGGTTCAAGCTTTTGTCGATAAAGGCAAACCATTCCGTAAGAGCTTTAAAGTAGCTCATACACTTCAGGGGCTTGAGTCACTTGTAGAGTTTTTAGAGGTAGTACAAAAAGAATCGGGTCTAAAACCTCCAGTTATTCTTGAAGCTACTGGACACTATCAAACATCAGTAGTCCAATATTTAGAGGAACGTGGTTATTTATTAATCATTATTAACCCATTGATTTCCTACAAGGCGAAAAGTTCAAGTTTAAGGAAAGTAAAGACAGATGCCGTCGATGCTTACCACCTCTGCGAGTTGTATTACAAGGAAGAGTTAGAGCCATATAAAAAGCGAGGGGTCCAGCTTTTAAA
>NZ_VEEP01000300.1 GCF_007678455.1 Cytobacillus oceanisediminis 2691
GGAAGAATGTTGATTAATGCTGCGGAAGAATTCACTGAATGGGCAGAGTTATTGTGAAAGTTGTGCCCTGTGAACTCGATTGGACATTGATCTTGGGATTATGGTGTTGAATAATTTTATGGGATATGATGAGGGGAAGAGGATTAGGGTTTTGGTTGGTGGTAAAAAAAGGTTTGGGAATGTTATGGATATGTTGGTGAGGAATGGGTTTAGGATTGTGTGGGAGAATAATAGTGAAAAGTTGCTGTGATTTG
>NZ_VEEP01000301.1 GCF_007678455.1 Cytobacillus oceanisediminis 2691
GGGTAGTAGTTGTATGGGTAGGGTGAGTTTTGATGAGGTATGAAGGGGGGAGAGAGAAATAAGAAGATTGGGGTAAGGACTACAGAGGTTGGATGTATTTGTGAGGATTTAGATATTGTTGTAGGGTTGGATTAGGAAAGGATGGATGTTAAGTAGAAGGAATTGGATGAGAAAGGGGTGATTTTGGGTGATGCGAAGTTTGATGGTAAAAAGGGAGAAGATAGTGAAGGTGGATTGTATGGGGTTGGATTTAG
>NZ_VEEP01000302.1 GCF_007678455.1 Cytobacillus oceanisediminis 2691
CCTACTCTTCCCCCATCCACTCATCCCCCTCCATTTTTTCTCCAGCTTCCATCCCCTTCATAAAATCCTCATATTTTTCCTCATCCCTCAACTCCTCCAACCAAATTCTATTTTCCATCCTCTTTTCCCTCCTTATCATTCCCTTCCAATTCCTTCCTTTCTTTTATCCATCATCCCTACTCCTTTCCCTTCACAACGACCCATACTTTTTCCACGCACCACACCCACCTCCATCCAAATCACCCACTCCCTT
>NZ_VEEP01000303.1 GCF_007678455.1 Cytobacillus oceanisediminis 2691
AACACCATCAATACCAAAACCATTCTCTCACCTTTGTCCTATTTCACTATTATCTTCACCCCCATCTTCTTCCCCCTTCTTCCTTATTTACCTTCACACCATCGACATCTAAAGTTCCATCCCAACAAAACCCTAATCTCACATCTTATACCACTCATTCCTCTCCCCCTTATTTTAATTCCGCTGTTCATTGATTTTAACCGAGGAACAGCCCGATTCCCTCTATTCCTGTTCAGCACTCCGATTTTAATCC
>NZ_VEEP01000304.1 GCF_007678455.1 Cytobacillus oceanisediminis 2691
AGAACAACTAGTCAGATATAAACCTCTCTCTTCCTCATGTCAAACACCCTCCCACATCCAACCAACTCGAAACTCCAATATTAACTCCCCACTCCTTCTTATTTTTCCATAACCATAAACACCCCTACATATATCACACCCCCGCATTTCCAAACACATCTCTCCACCACTCCCCTATTCAAACTTATTTATCTGGCCCACATGTGGGGTTTACCGAAACTCGCCCCGATAATATTCCATTAATCCGTCACCA
>NZ_VEEP01000305.1 GCF_007678455.1 Cytobacillus oceanisediminis 2691
AGTTTTGGGTGAGTTGGTTTGTGAAGGTGAGAAGGGAATGATGGGAATGGTTGCAATTGAGGGTATGAAGGAAGGTGAAGAGGGAATGTACGAGATAGGTTGTTGATCGGTTTGATTTGAGGGGATGGAGGTAGAGGGGATAGAGAAAGAGCTGGGTTGATCGGTGGGGGTAGGGGAGAGAAGAATAGGTGGGAGTGTAAGAAGATGTGTGGGTGTGTGATTGAGATAACGTTGGTTGGAATGTAAGGAGAAA
>NZ_VEEP01000306.1 GCF_007678455.1 Cytobacillus oceanisediminis 2691
ACTTCACCCCCTCGAAGCCCAATATAACACCACTCCACCTCAATCATCAATTCCCAGCACAATCCCAAAAACAAAAACCCACCAATCCAACCCACCCTCCTCCAACCCATTATCTTCCCCAAAACCCCTTATCCCACCCCCAACCAATCCCCATCCCACAACTTACACGCAACCCCCATTTCTCAACCCTTCTCCCCTTCCATACCCACCCCGAACTCATCTACTCCGCCTTTCAAAACCTCCACCCCCCTCA
>NZ_VEEP01000307.1 GCF_007678455.1 Cytobacillus oceanisediminis 2691
ATATGGGGAACGATGATGATAGAGTTGTAGAGATGAGTCGTATGGGTTGGGAGACTGGATTGTAGGTTTGTGTGATGAATGATGATGATTAGGAGAATATGTTGAATGTAATGGAAAAAAGAATGAATGATGTAGTTGAGGGAGATGAGGTGCGAGCATGCAACGAAATGCAGTGCGGCTGGGGTGCAAGTCAGAGCTTAGAGGGTGGTAAAGAAATTGGTGGGAAAATGGTGGAAAAGAAAGATGAATGGGG
>NZ_VEEP01000308.1 GCF_007678455.1 Cytobacillus oceanisediminis 2691
AATTAAAGTAGAAAGGAGAGATTGAGTATGAGAGTAAGAGGTGGTGTTGAAGGGGTAGTGGGAAGAAGATGTTGTATGAGTTGTATGATGGATGATAGGCTGACTTATGTTGGGTATGAGATTGAGGATTTAGCTGAAAATGGTAGTTTGGAAGAAGTGATTTAGGTATTATGGGAGGGCAAGGTTGGTAGAGGGGGAGAGTTGGAGGAATTGAAGAAGTAGCTGGGAGGGAATGGAGCATTGCCAAAGGAAG
>NZ_VEEP01000309.1 GCF_007678455.1 Cytobacillus oceanisediminis 2691
CATTCACAATTTTAATCAAAAAATATCAAAATTCAACAAATCCAACTACTTATTTCCAAAAAACAATCAAAACCACCCCAACAAATCACTCACACTATTATAACCAACCCTACCCTTCCTATTCACCCACCAAACACTCAACTCACTCACCAACACATTATAAATACATCCGCAAACAAAAACCCGTTTCCTTTTCCTTCTCCAACTCAGCCTCCTCCTATGCTTACTTTTTATTACCCCTATCTCTTCTATC
>NZ_VEEP01000030.1 GCF_007678455.1 Cytobacillus oceanisediminis 2691
CTTCACTGTTTGTTTTGGAGATGACATTGCCGTTGTCGTCATACTCATAACGTTCTTTTCCGGCTGTCTGCAGCTGGCTAACGTTACGAAAATTAAAATTTATGTAACGCTTTTTTAACGAATAGCGAGTATTATACGACCGTTTCTAGTGAAAAAACAACCCAAAATTTATATGACAAAGCAGTGTAAGAAACAGTCTTACACGTTACCCATTGATATCGCCACGAGCTTTGTCATTCTCGTTAGTTTGTTAGCTAATCCATGTCATAACTACCCCTGCTATGTAAAATGTCATCTCGCCTAATTCTCATTACCATCACGTAATCCAACTATTAAACAAAACTCCATGACGGTACAACCTTCAAGGAGTCTCTATTTTCACGCAACGTATTTCGTTTTGTCCCACTCAAAAATCGTCCATATTTTCTTTTTGTTCAATTGCCTTTTGTACCTTAGTTTAACTAGCTTTGTCATTCTCGTGTGCAAATATAAATCGAGTAGTAAGGTGGTTGTTTTATTTAAATGTCACTGCAACCAATCTAGTAAGTTTGCTAACCATCATGAGTATTTGTTTAACCATAAAACCTATAAAAGAAAAAACCTTGAAAGGCAAGTAGCCAATCAAGGTTTTGTTCTTAACCTAGAGCCCAAGAAAACTAGCTAATTAATTTATTTAGCATATGAAAATCTCTTACATTGCTCATCTAAATATTTTTCCCAATTTTTATATAAACGTGCTTGATTTAACTCTATGCTTCCAAAATCAGGTCCATCCATAGGCATGTATCTTACAAAAGTAGCGATGTTTTCTGGATAGTCGAAATCAGCATATATTTGCTCTATTAAACCAAGAGGGTCTTTATATTGATCTTTTTTAGTAAATAACCAGTCTAGAATTAAATACAACCATTTCTCTTTAATGGTATCGACATCTTGATGTGGTTCTAACTGTGCTAATTCATCTAGATATGGATGAACTGGCTCGTCATGGTATAAAGATGCTAATTCAAATATTAAGCTGGACTCATTAGTATCTTCAGAAAGTAATGTTAAAGCGTGTTCAATTGCCGTGCCTGGTGGAAGAAAGTTTCTATCAATAGCATATTTTAATTCCTGCCAGGTAAACTTAGTTTTCTTCGATACATATTCATAAGTAAGTTCCATTAGTATTGAATCCATTAATATCCTCCCTGATTTGGAAATCCGGTAATTTTCCCACCTGATATAAACCGTTGATGAGAAACTTTACCACTTGGTGTTAACATATACTCGAAAATACCAGATTTACCATTAAATCCACCCTTCGTCTGAAGAAGTGTATATTGGGCACCATCTCCACCCTTAATATTAAAAACTCTTCCTGCAGCTAATTGCTCCTTAGTTAAAAAACTAGCAGCACGATGAGCCTTATCATTTTTTGTTAATGCAGTACCAATACGCTCTGCATTCATAATTTCATCTGCAGCAAGTGATGCCCTTAGTTTCTCAAATTGCGCAACATTTTTTGCACCATTATTAACCGTACCCTTAGCAGCTAAATCATCACTTGGATTCTTCGCAAAGGTCTGCAAATCCATTCTTAAAAGTGGAGCTTCCTTCGTCGCTGTATCG
>NZ_VEEP01000310.1 GCF_007678455.1 Cytobacillus oceanisediminis 2691
ATAGATGAGAAGGAAGCTGGGAAGAAGTGGTCGTGAATCGGATGAGGAAGTGTAGGATTGGAGGAGAAAGGCTTATGAGAGAGGAAACGAAGGGAGGGATGAGTGGTAAGGATTTTGAAGTGAGGGTAGGAGATTGGGGTGGTGAAGGAAAAATGGTGATGTGGGATTTGAAGAGTGAAGAGAATGATGAAGTTGAAATGGTGGTGAATGGAGAGGGAGTGAAAGAAAAAGTTATGGTGGGGAATAATGGGG
>NZ_VEEP01000311.1 GCF_007678455.1 Cytobacillus oceanisediminis 2691
TACAATAAGTCCACTACTCCATTGATCACTACAAACATGACCCCAATGATCGCGATCCCGCATTCCATTACCCCATAATCCCCGTAATTCATTCCTTCCTAAATATATCCCCCAATCCCCCCCCAACTCAACATCCTTTCGCTAACCATCCCCCCCCCAACCACAACCCCTCTCTCCAAACCCATAACCCTCAATACAGCCATCATTCCATTTTTCAGGCAGTGTTTCTAAACGACCCAGAACATCCTCAAC
>NZ_VEEP01000312.1 GCF_007678455.1 Cytobacillus oceanisediminis 2691
GTTATGTGTTTGGCAAAAAAATGGGGAACATGATAAGCGTGATTTGCACTATGTATCTTGTGATTTTTGTAATGGGGGTATTAGGGAGGTATATTGAAGTGATGGAGGTATGGATGTTTGGTGAAATGAGGGGGTTGTGGTAGAGGTTTGTTTTTTTGATTGTTTGTATGTAGATGGTATTTGGAGGGTTTGGGAGAGTAAGTGGTGTTGCGTTTTTGTGTATTGTAGTGTGAAGTTATGTGGTGGTGACTT
>NZ_VEEP01000313.1 GCF_007678455.1 Cytobacillus oceanisediminis 2691
ACCTTAGAGTATCATACGTATCAACAAGGAATACGCAGTGGTTATGCGTTTGGGGGTATTTTCTAAAAGGGGTATAGTGATGCTTGTAAGGGTGAAGCATGGAATGGGGATGAGTGGGAGGGGTTGGAATTGGAAAGAGGTTGGGGGGAGGTAGGTTAGTGGTGGAATGAAAACCTGGGATATAGGGAGGGGGAGTGCGGGAGAGGGGGGGATGGAGTTTATGTGTGCGGGGTGTACAGGAGTGGATGGTG
>NZ_VEEP01000314.1 GCF_007678455.1 Cytobacillus oceanisediminis 2691
TAAGGTACTTTAGGTAATGATTTGTTTTGATGGTTACAGGATGGTTGATACGTTATGAAGTATAACGAGGTGTTATTTTTTGATACGGTGGATGATGCGATGGAGAATTTGGTGAATTGTTTTGTGAGAGGTATCGATTTGAATTGGGGCTGCTTGAGGATAGAAGGGAAGTGGGTTGATGTAGAGTGATTGAGGTGTTTTGATTTTGTGCTTTGTGAATAAAGGGGGGGAATTGTGATGGTTGAGTGTTT
>NZ_VEEP01000315.1 GCF_007678455.1 Cytobacillus oceanisediminis 2691
CATGAAACTTTCAATTTCCATCAAGCAAATCCTTTCCACCACATAATCCTCCATTCCCCCCATTCACTTTTCACATACAACATAAATCATATTCCCCTCAATATACTCCTCCACTTCTTCCATTATCCTCTCATCCACCATCTCCCCACCCTCCTTAAAATCTCCCTTAACACCCCACCAATATATCCATCAATCTACATATCATTATATCACATTCACCTTACGACGATCATAGACATCAACAACAATTT
>NZ_VEEP01000316.1 GCF_007678455.1 Cytobacillus oceanisediminis 2691
AAAGGTGTTGATTGACGTTATGAGGGAGTTGGGAAATGTGGTTTAGAGGGTGGGGAGGTGGGAGAAGATGGATCAGGCTGTCGGGCTCTTGGTGTTTCTCATCGGGATATGAAATGATTTGCTGTGGGTTAATGGTTGGGATTTTCGAGGGGGATGGATGAGAGTTAATCTCTTCGTGGAGTGGAGGATGGAGGATTGGGTGGGTTGCTCTGATGGAGTCAGAATGGTTATGAGGGATAAGAGTTGGGGGT
>NZ_VEEP01000317.1 GCF_007678455.1 Cytobacillus oceanisediminis 2691
TTTGCTTTCAAGATCTTTCCCAAACACTATATGATCAAACAAAATTCCACTGATCACAAGAGCATCACGACTTCTCTCAAAATATCATAAAACCCCACCCATTCTTCCAAAAATTATCCCACATCCACCACCCTCCCAAACTCAATTACCACCTCAT
The DNA here is from genome assembly GCF_007678455.1 of Cytobacillus oceanisediminis 2691. GTDB lineage: Bacteria > Bacillota > Bacilli > Bacillales > Cytobacillaceae > Mesobacillus > Mesobacillus oceanisediminis_A. The sequence continues at coordinate 158 of NZ_VEEP01000317.1, forward strand.
CTACTCACCTCTTTTTCTTTTTTACATATAACACCGTTCAATTGAAAACCACCTGCTAAATCCCAGCTCCTTTTCTCATTATTTTCTCTTCCC
>NZ_VEEP01000318.1 GCF_007678455.1 Cytobacillus oceanisediminis 2691
TACTAATTCTAAAAATAATTTATCACTAATCCATAAACATCTCAATGATTTCATACCCCAATCAATCATTCAAAAACTTCATTCCCAACCATACCTCCCTCCCTTCTCACCAACATCCCCTCATCATCCCTTTCCACCACCCCTTTCCTCCTCCAATCTTCAATTTCTCCACCCAAAAATTCCATTCCATTCCCCCCCAATTTTTCTTCCAAATCTCCAATCCAAACACCTTTTCTCTTCCTTAATCCCA
>NZ_VEEP01000319.1 GCF_007678455.1 Cytobacillus oceanisediminis 2691
CACCATCCAAATGAAAATCCCATGTCTCATTTTATATCTTTCCCATCTCCACAAAACAAACCATTTTTATCCCCACCTCCTCCCCCTCAAACTCCCAAACCAATTTCCCACCTATATCCAATATCAAACACCCACCACACTCCTTTCAATCAACACAACCCAAACCCGCCGTCAAATTACCAACCTTCCAATCCCCCATGCAATCACCAATCAACAAACCTTCCACTTACCCTTCACAACACAACATGTC
>NZ_VEEP01000031.1 GCF_007678455.1 Cytobacillus oceanisediminis 2691
TTGGCGTCTGCGGGGTCTCACCTGTCCGTCTGATCCCACAGGAGTCTACGCGCCTTCCACTCCAATCAACAGGATTCTTCAACTTAGTATGGAACTAACCATAAGTCTCTTTTAAAATAGATACATATAACGCTTGAGGTGATGAAGATGCTTTCGAAAAATAACCCCATCCAACGAGACCAATTAGAGATGGTAGCTTTAGATCAACTGGTTCCACAGGACCATTTAGTCCGTAAGATGGAAGCAGCCCTTGATTTTTCTTTCATCTATGAACTTGTGAAGGATGTGTATTCCGAAGTAGGCCGCCCAAGCATTGACCCTGTGATTCTAATTAAGCTTAGCTTCATTCAATATACCTTTGGCATCCGTTCAATGCGCCAGACCATTGCCGAAGTAGAAACGAACATGGCCTACCGCTGGTTTTTAGGATATGGATTCCATGATAAAGTGCCCCATTTCTCCACCTTCGGGAAGAATTACGAACGCCGTTTTAAAGACACCGATTTGTTTGAACAGATTTTCTATCGAATTCTAAAGACCGCAGCGGATAAGAAACTGATTAGTGCTGAACATGTCTTTATTGATTCAACCCACGTAAAAGCAAGTGCGAATAAGCATAAATTCGAGAAGAAAGTGGTGCGAAAGGAAACACGGGCATACCAAGAGAAACTTCAGGAAGAGATCAATCAGGATCGAGAAGACCACGGGAAGAAACCTTTTCCTCCCGATAAGTTCGAGAAGGAAGAAACGAAGGAAATCAAGGAAAGCACGACCGATCCTGAGAGTGGATACTACGTCAAGGACGAGCGAACAAAGCAGTTTGCCTACTCTTTCCATGCGGCATCAGATCGTAATGGATTTGTTTTGGGAACCATCGTGACACCTGGGAATACGCATGACAGCCTGATTCTTGAGCCACTGGTAGAACAAGTGATAGAGAAAGTTGGAAAGCCTAATGCCGTTGCGGCCGATGCAGCCTATAAAACTCCAGCTATTACGAAGTTTCTGATGGAAAACGAAATGACCCCGGCTTTGCCTTATACCCGACCACGGACGAAGGATGGCTTTTTCCGCAAATATGAATATGTGTATGACGAATTTTTCGACTGTTATTTGTGTCCTGCCGGTGAGGTCCTAAAGTATTCGACCACAACGAAAGAGGGATATCGTGAATATAAATCCCCCAAACAGATCTGCGCAACCTGCCCGTTTTTAGCGCAATGCACAGAAAGCAAAGACCACCAAAAGGTGGTAACGCGCCATATCTGGCAGGAATATGTGGAAGAGGCAGATCACTTAAGGCACACACCCGAAGTAAAACAAATCTATGCGAAGCGCAAGGAAACCATTGAGCGTGTATTCGCAGATGCAAAAGAAAAGCATGGCATGCGTTGGACAACCCTGAGGGGACTTAAAAAATTGTCGATGCAGGCGATGCTTACTTTCGCTGCCTTAAACTTGAAGAAGATGGCCAACTGGACATGGAGAAGTCCAGAAATGGCCTAAAAGTATAGCAAAGAGAGCCTATTTCATTTGAAAAAACCGATGAAATCCAAAAAGGGGTTCGGAATGAGTGCATTCCGAACCCCTTTTGTCTACAAACTG
>NZ_VEEP01000320.1 GCF_007678455.1 Cytobacillus oceanisediminis 2691
AGAGGGGTTAGTTTTTTTAGGGTCAATTTTCCTAATGGGGTGTTGATTTTGAAAAGAGTTACATGGTTGAAGGGATGATAGTAAAAAGGTTGTTTGTGTTGATGGATTTGAATGATTTTTGGGCTGAGGATTGGTTGTTGTGGAATTTCGTGCAGACCAATGCATTGGTGTTGATTTGGGTGGATGTGTTTTTTTGTGAGGCAATAAAAATAGGGAAGGATTATTGGAATGGGAATTGGTGTAAGGATGT
>NZ_VEEP01000321.1 GCF_007678455.1 Cytobacillus oceanisediminis 2691
AATCCCAATTCAATCACCTCCCCTCCACTTACATCTCTCCCCGAATCAACACGACCAACCAAATCCTCCCCTTCTAATTCACAATACATCATACTTTCTCCACCACTCAATTCACATACCTCAACACTTCCTTTCATTCTACCTCCCTCCCAACCATCCATCAACACTCCCTCCTCATCCACCTCTTCCCCTCTTACCCCCACCATCACCTCTTTCCCAACATAACCCTCTCCCCCAACAACTTTCATCT
>NZ_VEEP01000322.1 GCF_007678455.1 Cytobacillus oceanisediminis 2691
ACTTTTCCACTCCTTCAACAAACATCCTCAAAATACTCACCACCATCAACCATCCCACCAATTTTCCCTTTACTATCAACTCATCAAACCCCAAATTCACCATGCCTTTCAACCACTCTTTCAACCACAACTTCTTTTCACCCCTTATAAAATCATACACCCTTCCTTTCTCCCTTTCTGCCACATAACCATCATATTTATTCATGATATCTTCCCACAATCCCTTAACCTCATCGATATTCAAATCTT
>NZ_VEEP01000323.1 GCF_007678455.1 Cytobacillus oceanisediminis 2691
CTGTTGTAATGGTGTCGGGTGCATGTTGATATCGTTTTGCTGGAGGTAAAGAGGCTCATGTATTTGAGTAGAGTTGGTGTTGAATGAGGGGAGGAGTGGGGTTGGGCTGAAGGGATGGGTGAAGAGATGATAGAGGATATTGGGGAGGAAAGGTTGTGAATGGTGATGGTTGATGCAATCGCGGTGGGATTTGCTGAGAGTCGGAGGGAGAGGGATTGTAATGGTTTGGGGTTGGGTTGAATAAGAATT
>NZ_VEEP01000324.1 GCF_007678455.1 Cytobacillus oceanisediminis 2691
TTGGGTTGATTTTTTATAAGGGGGGCGGAAAGCGATGTTGGGTCAGGGTTGGAAGGGGTGGATGGAAATGTGATGGGTGGTGAATTGACCAGGGAAATGGAGTATAATGGTGAAGTGTGGAATGAGGGTTTGGGGGAAAGAAGGATGGGGGGAGTGTGATTGAAGGAGAGGGAGGTTAAGGGGAAGTAGAGGGTGGAAAGGGGGGTGGGGGGTTATGTATATTACAATTTTTTGATTGATTGGTGGAGA
>NZ_VEEP01000325.1 GCF_007678455.1 Cytobacillus oceanisediminis 2691
TGATTGAGGAATGGAAGCTGATTTTGGGGAATGAAGGGGGTAGGGTTTTGGTGGAAATGTAGAATGATTTTGTTTATGTGTAAATGAGGATGGAGATGGATTGGTGAAAGGAGGATGGTGGTATTGATGGGTGTGAAGTTGGTGTGAATCATGGTGATGTGGTGGAGGTGGTGTGGTGGTGGGGGAAGGGTCTTTGCGCAGGATTGAGGCTTTGGTCTTGTGGCGATGAAGTGCGTTGTTGTTGGTGT
>NZ_VEEP01000326.1 GCF_007678455.1 Cytobacillus oceanisediminis 2691
GGTGAATCAATATTGTTATGAATATGATGTTGTTGAGGAAGGATGGGTTGGGGATGGGGAATAGGAGAGGGTGGTTGGGGAAGTGATTGAAATGGAGGAGGAATTCGGTGAATTGCAGAGTGTTGATTCGCGTATAGAGGGTGTGGGGGGGGAAATATTAAGGATGTTGAATAAGGTGGAGGATAGGATTGGGATGGTAAGGGTGGGGAATGGATTTGACGAGGAGGATGTTGGGGACTTTGAGGGTG
>NZ_VEEP01000327.1 GCF_007678455.1 Cytobacillus oceanisediminis 2691
AAGGAGAAGGGATGATGATGAAGAGGAAAGAGTGGAAAGGGGGAAAAATGATGGATGTGTTTTTGAGTTTTTTGGGGTGGGTATTTGTGATGCTGTTGTTATATAAGTTAAGTTGTGAGTTTGAAGGAAAGGTTGATTTGAGTTTTGTTGAATTAAACTTGGAGAATGGAAATTGGATACTGCTGTTGAGATTGGTTGTGGGGATGAGAAGTGGTGGTTGGTTGAGCTGGTGGAGTTCGTATAACAGG
>NZ_VEEP01000328.1 GCF_007678455.1 Cytobacillus oceanisediminis 2691
GAGTGGGGAGGGAAATGAAGGGAAGGGGGGAAGGGATGGGGATTGAGAGAAAGTTTGAGGGTGGATTGATGAAAGGGGTGAGGTGGGTTAAGATGAAAAGGTTGGAGTTGAAGGTGGGTGGTATTGGGGATGTTTGGGTTGAAGAGTTATAGAGGGTTGGAGAGAATGAGAGAGAGGAGGGGATATTTGGTTTGGTGGAACTGGTGGGGAAAGGGGAGAGGATGATGGGTGTGCATGAAAGAAGGAAA
>NZ_VEEP01000329.1 GCF_007678455.1 Cytobacillus oceanisediminis 2691
ATCCCTTCCTCATCCAAATCCCTAATCTACTATATCACTTAACTAACAACATCCTCAAACCACAACACACCTAACTCTCATTTTTTAAAAACCTTCTTCTTCATCCACCCACCCCTAATTCACCCCTTCTTTTACTCGCAAAAAACCCGCCAAATTTCCAATTCCCTATAAAAATCAATTTTTCACTATATAAATCAAAAACTCCCTATATTAATCCCAAACTCCCTATATAAATAAAAAACTCCCTA
>NZ_VEEP01000032.1 GCF_007678455.1 Cytobacillus oceanisediminis 2691
TTCCCTTAATTACCCTAATTTTTGTTCGCTTTCCTTGTTGGCTGCCCACTTCAATAGATTGTGTGCAGCACAAATAAGACCCCAATCCGTCGTATTTTTGGATAGGCCTCTTAACCCGAATCTCTTAAACGCTCGATTATGCTTAATCTGCCCGAATACCGGCTCTACATCTATTTTTCGCTGCCTGTATCTTTGGCTTCCTTCTTCCGTAGCCAAGCGTTCACGAACTTCTTTTCGTTGTTGTTGGTTTTTCACTGAAACCTGTACGGTCTTTGTATCTTTGTCTTTGGCACAAGTTGTTTGGAATGGACAGTTCATACAATCGGTACAGCGGTAGGTGCGCTTCACTGAATCGTAACCGTTGTCGGACTTTCTTTGACTCTCATACTGGAAAACCAGGCGTTTTCCGTTTGCGCAAATCCATTCATCTAGTTCTTCGTCATACTCCATATTTTCAACACGGCCAATTTGTTCCTTCCACGCCTTTGTCTGTTCTTTATCAAAAGTATTGTACTTAATGTACGCTTCTATTTTTTGTTCTTCACAATGTGCATAGTTTTCTTCGCTTCCATAACCAGAGTCGGCAATAATGGCCTTTGGTCTGGGCCGATTGTATTTTTCTAAAAGGTTCAGGTGTGGAATCAGACAACCAGGATCTCCAGCACGTTGATGCAGGCTGAAGTTGGTGATGAACTGATTTTCGGTGGCAATCTGGGCATTGTATCCAGGCTTCAGCTGACCGTTCATCATGTTGTCCTCTTTCATTCGCATGAAAGTCGCATCGGTATCTGTCTTGGAAAAGCTGTTTCGCTCCCCAAAAGTCTGTTTCTGGAATTCATACTTCTGTTTTCGAGGCAGAAGGTCTTTTTCCAGTTGACGCTTAGCCTTCTTTAAAGGTTTGTTTTTTGGATTCTGCTCCAGTCTCTTTTCCAACTTTTTGATGGTTTCTTCGATTTTTGCAGAAGAGATGGGTGACTCTTCGAGCTTTTCCTGAAAATCCAGTTCCTTTTCTGCTTCTTCGTCTTCTATGGTGACTTGTTCAATGCCTAAGACAATCTGGCGGAATTTCTCGTCCAGTTTTCTATCGTATTTTTCAGTGGATTTCTTCCATACAAAAGTATACTTGTTGGCGTTTGCCTCCAATTTGGTCCCATCCAGGAAATAGTCTTCCAGCTTCACAAGTCCTTCCTCCCGAAGGAGGTCGACTATGGAGAAGAACGTCTCATAGATGACATCTTTCATGCGTTCTGAACGGAAACGGTTGATGGTACGGAAATCTGGCTTCTGTTCGCCGGAAAGCCACATGAAAATAATGTTCTCTGTTAGCTGTTTGGCGATTTGTCGAGAGGAATAAATCCGGGTGGCATATGCATAAAGGATGACTTTTAACATCATTTGAGGATGGTAAGGCGGCCGGCCTCCACCAGGATAAAGAGAGAGAAAGATTTTTGGGTTCATCTGGTCGACGGCAAGATCAATCAATCGGGCAAGGTGCTCTTGAGG
>NZ_VEEP01000330.1 GCF_007678455.1 Cytobacillus oceanisediminis 2691
GAATTATATATAATTAGTATATGTTACGCTTTAAATACGTTATAATAAGGGAGTATAGCAATTTTGCTATGTTCCTTTTTATTTTTTTAGGGGGTGGGTTTCAAATGCAAGATTTTTCAATGTTGTTAGACGAATTAAAAGCAATGTCCTTTTTTAATGAAAATGAGATATGCTTGATTGGTTGTTCAACTTCTGAAGTTATTGGTCAGCGAATTGGTTCTGTTGGATCAATGGAAGTGGCTGAATC
>NZ_VEEP01000331.1 GCF_007678455.1 Cytobacillus oceanisediminis 2691
CCTTTCACCACAATTTTTCTTCCTATTCCCTCATCATCTTCCCTTCCAACTCCCTCTTCTCAACCTCGACCCTCACCTAATTCACCTTCATCCCATAATCTGAAAACCTTACCAGCCAATACTCGAACAACCCCTCATTATCTGTCTTCAAGTGCATTTCTCCATTCTTCACAACCATCGATTCGTATACTTCAACCAATGATTTGAAACTCAGTCTCCCTTTTTCATCGCCTGTTTTTCGCCATCG
>NZ_VEEP01000332.1 GCF_007678455.1 Cytobacillus oceanisediminis 2691
ATGAATAGAAGGGGTTAAAGATGTGTTGGGAGAATGATTTTGGGAAAATGGTAGAGAAATGTTAAAGTGGGGTGATGAAGGAATTGGAGGGTAGGAGGGATGATTTTGGTGGCAATGATCTTTGATAGGGATTTAGCTGGGGGTTGAAGATGTTGATATAGAGGAAGCATCGTTTGTTTTGTGTGAGGGATGGGAATGAATTTAAGGATAGGTTGAGCAATGAGGTGAAGGGTAGGGTGGGAAGGGG
>NZ_VEEP01000333.1 GCF_007678455.1 Cytobacillus oceanisediminis 2691
ATATATCGCAGCATCCTTTCACCTTTTTCACCAAACCCATTCTACCCAACATATACAACATCGAAAAGCACAAAACCAATAACCACAACCTCCACCCAATTCCATAATCACTTAAATATCCCAACCCCCAAACGCTCCATCCTCAAATAACCAAACAACCCCATTTCCCTAACAATCCTAAATATAACACCCACCCCCATTACCCATACTAAAATTCAAACTAATTCAAGAATCTTCAAATCACTT
>NZ_VEEP01000334.1 GCF_007678455.1 Cytobacillus oceanisediminis 2691
AGACCGAGAGAAGTGACGAATGGATGTGAGGGATTGCTGGGAGCTGAGGAAGATGGAGGGGTCTTGTTAGATAGTCTGGCAGATGGTTGTGTGAGATGAGGGTGTTATGGTGAAGGGTGGGGAATGTTTGGGTGATTTTATTGATGGAGAAGGGATGGGGATTAGGGTGGAAGTGATTTTGGTTGAAAAAGTGATGGTTAGGTTGATAATGGATGGAGTAAGTATGGAGGGTGGGGTTGGGGTGAG
>NZ_VEEP01000335.1 GCF_007678455.1 Cytobacillus oceanisediminis 2691
GAGAAGTTATTTGGGTACCAGGAACATGGTGTTCTTTTTGCGATTGGGGAGATTAATCAGATACTCGTTCAATTGAAGAGGATTAAAATTGTGAAAGGGTTGGAGGAGAAATGGAATGTGATGGTGGTGGTGGAAAAGGGGGTTGGGGATAAAAATGTTTGGAAAGAGGGGAGTAGGATGAATGTGTTTGTGATTGAGGAAGTGCTCAAAGATGTTGTGTGGAGGAGGGAGGGCTGAAAAAGGTAT
>NZ_VEEP01000336.1 GCF_007678455.1 Cytobacillus oceanisediminis 2691
TCCAAGCATCCCATCCCCAACCACCATAACACACCTCCCATACCCATCCCCAATATCAAATGCTACTTCCCTCACCTCTATCATTTCCTCCACACTACATCCCCCCACCACTCCTCTATCATACTCCCCATCTCCTCCCCCCTTTCTTACCTCCAAATAATCCCATTGACCCCGCTGTATCTTCCCAAACCCACGCCCCCCCCCCATAACATTCACCATCACCCCCGCAACCTCAGCCCCAACAAC
>NZ_VEEP01000337.1 GCF_007678455.1 Cytobacillus oceanisediminis 2691
CAACACTTACATTCAACCGCTTTGCACCACGCTCCATTTCTACTTTACAAACACAACCATCCCCTAAACGCTTACTCATCTACTCACCAACCTTAACCTCTTCCTCTAAAACATCACCCTACTCTTTCCCTCCCTACCATTTTCATTCCCAATCACCCATGATTCCCACACCCAAACCCACTCCATTTACTTTTTCACCCACTCATTATCCCTCCTTCTTTTCTCATAAAACGATTGTAATGTGGC
>NZ_VEEP01000338.1 GCF_007678455.1 Cytobacillus oceanisediminis 2691
GGGATGGTTTTTTGAATGGGGATGATTAGAGGTTTTTTGAGGTGGAACGTGTCTTTTAAGAGTATGGGGGGGTGGTAAGGAAGGTTGGGTTGGTGATGGGGAAGAAATGGATTATGAGAATGGATGATGATGGTGTGTTGTTGTAATAAAGTAAGTTGAATGGGGTGAGGGAGATCAATCGTGGTGATGAGGATTTGTAGGTCATGGTAACGGTCGGGAGGTTTATGGAAAAGATGAAGTGATAAA
>NZ_VEEP01000339.1 GCF_007678455.1 Cytobacillus oceanisediminis 2691
GGGTTGAGGAATAGCAGAGGAAGAGGAGAGGCTAGTATTTGAAGGGTTGTTCGGTGGTGAGAGGAAAAAAGTAAAGGTGAGGGGACTTGGAGTGGGGGTTGCTTTCAGTAAAATGGTTGGCCGGTGGGTGGGGGGAGAGTTGATTTTAAAGGAGAGGAATTGAAGGGGGAGGAAGAAAGTGATGAAGTCGGGGTTTGATGTGATGAAGATGGTTGCAAGGAAGGGAGTAAGGAACAGGTAATAGAA
>NZ_VEEP01000033.1 GCF_007678455.1 Cytobacillus oceanisediminis 2691
AGATTGGTGGGTGGTGTTGGTTTAATTGTTTGTGGATGGGTTTATTGGTTTGTGGTTGGTGGGAAAGTTGTTCCGAAAAGTGGTGGGGGTGGAGGGGTTGTGGAGGGTGTAGAGTGGGGTAGGGTTTTGGTATTTGGTTAAGTGGTGGAAGGATTAGTATGAGTGAGGTGGAGAGGTGAGGGGGGTTGGAGGTGTGAGGTATGAAGGTGATGATGTTTGAGGGTTGTTAGTAGGTTGGGGTATGGGAAATGTGATGTTGAGGGGGGGTTGATGGTTAGATGGTTTGAGGAGTTATGGGGTGGGGAGATAGGTAGGGAGGGATGGGTTTGGGAAGAGAAGTGGTAGAGGAGGGGTGGGTGGATGGGGGTGGTGTGGTAGTAAGGAGAGGTGGTGTGAAATTTGGTGGGGGGAGGAGGGATAGGGAGGGAAGTGTGTGAGGAGGTTGTGAACGGAGGTGGGGTAGGGGTTTAATGGGGGAAGAGGGGAAGGGTTGGGAGGGAGTACAGGCGGAGGATGGGATGAGGCGAGATGGAGGTGGGAAAGGTGGGGGTGGATGTGGAGTGTTGGGGGAGATAAGGGTGTTATGGGGGGGGTAGGTTTTATGGGTTGAGGGATGGGGGTTGGATGGGGAAGGAGGGGATGAGTAAGGGGGAGTTTGGTGGCTGGTGGAGTTGTAGGTGTGGGAGTGAAGGTGGGTTGTGGCTTTACAGTGTGCGAATGATTTGGAAGGATTGTGAGGGAAGGTTTGGGGGGGTGGGTTAGTGTTTAGGAGGGGAGGGGGGGAGTGAAAGTGGGGAGGTGAGAGTGTGTGGGGGGGGGATGAGGGGGGGGGGTTAGAATTTGAATAGAGGGAGGGTAGTATGGGAGGGAGGGGTGGACGGAAGGTGGGGGTGGGGTTTGTGAGGGTGGTAGGTATGGTGTAGAAGGTGTAGGAAAATTGAATATGAGGGTAGAGTAAAGGTGGAGGGGGTGTTTGGGTGGTGTGGGGGGTAAGGTGGATGTTGAGAGGTAGTATAATTTGAGGGAGTGTGTGGTTGAGAGAGTGGGGAGATGGTTAGGGGTTTGGTGGGGGTGGGAAGTTAGGGGAGAAGGAATTTGGGTAGGTTAGGAGGGTTATAGTTAGGGGGGGGGTTTAGTGGGGGTTGGATTGAGAGGTTGGGGTGAGGTAAGCCCTCGTGTTAACGTTCGAGGACCGGGTAGGGG
>NZ_VEEP01000340.1 GCF_007678455.1 Cytobacillus oceanisediminis 2691
AATCTTGTGAGGAATGGGTTGGACGAGGTTGTATGGTTTGGGTTGCAGAATATCTCTGGATAGCTGATATAAGTGAGGGTAGTTGATGGAATGGTGAAGTTGATGAGTTTTGGGAGGTGTCGAGAGGTGGAGGTGGAGGGTGAAATGGAGGGGAAAGGTCTGGGGAAGGCTTGTTTGTTGAGGAAAGAGAGGATGGTAGGGGTAAAAGTGGATTTGATTGAGATGTATTTTATGGAGTGAAGTGAG
>NZ_VEEP01000341.1 GCF_007678455.1 Cytobacillus oceanisediminis 2691
CGTAACCCGCCCCGCCTCCACCACCATAAAGAGAGACAAACATTTTTCCGTTCATCTCCTCCACCCCAACATCAATCAATCCCCCAACCTCCTCTTCACCAATCAATACTTCAATCTCCATTCCAACCCTCAACTCCTTTCTGTTATAATTTTTCTACAACAAAATCTCTCCTTCTCTTTCTTTTCTTGTCCTCACTTAATTATAACAAAAGACCCATTTTCTTGTATTTTTTTCCCTAAAAAATG
>NZ_VEEP01000342.1 GCF_007678455.1 Cytobacillus oceanisediminis 2691
CTGCTCGCCCACAACAAGACGAAAATTCAACTTTTGATCATAAAAAAAACTCAATGCCCCTTCCCCTTAACTTTTTCAAAAAACTTTCCCACTTCACCACCAACATCTCTTCTACTAAAAAACTACCCCCCCCACCCCCCACCCTTCACCAATCAATCAACTCCTCCCAATACCCCACAAACCAGATCATTGCAACGGCCTATACGGCACCAATTCAATCCACTCCTAAAAATCCTCCCCACCCAG
>NZ_VEEP01000343.1 GCF_007678455.1 Cytobacillus oceanisediminis 2691
TACATCTAACATGGTACTTTCATTTGTTTTTTTCTTACCTTCTTCCCATTCTAATTTTAATTCCTCCCCAATTCATTCATCTACCTCTCCACTCTTTATTCTTCCTTTCCTCTTCTCTCTTTCCATCTTTCTATATCCTCCTAAATTCCCTTCCAATTTTTTACTCTCCATACCAACCTTAATTTCAACTTTCCAACTATATAAATAATCCACTACTTTTCCATCCCAATTATACCTCTCATATT
>NZ_VEEP01000344.1 GCF_007678455.1 Cytobacillus oceanisediminis 2691
GAGTGAAAATAAAAGGAGGAATTTGGAGTTGTGTGTGAATGAAATTGTTGAAAGTAGGGTTGATTGAGTGATAATGAAAGAAATGAAAATGAGGGTGTTGAAAATAAAGAAGAGGTGGAATGGGGGTTTGAATGGAGGGGTGAATATGATGGGAATAAGTGGGGAGAATGAGATGGGAATTTGGAATGGGTTTTGGGAGGTGAAGGTGAAATGGAAGGTGGATATATTGTGTTTGAATCGGAAAG
>NZ_VEEP01000345.1 GCF_007678455.1 Cytobacillus oceanisediminis 2691
GATTCGGCGGGGTATGGATTGATGGGGTTGGGTATGAGGTGTTGAAGGTTGAATGTGAGTGATTGGGAATTGGATTAAGAGAGGTGTGGGTTGGGGAGGATTGTGGGGATGAAAAGTATGAAGAAATAATGGGTAAAGGGATAGGAGGGATGAGAAAAGACGGGGTTAGCGATATTGGGTTTGGGGATATAGATGTTGAGGATGTAGGAGAGTATGGGGAGGAATTATTGTGTGAATGGGGAAGA
>NZ_VEEP01000346.1 GCF_007678455.1 Cytobacillus oceanisediminis 2691
CGCACGCCACCCCTTATGTCCAACTGCACTAACCTCTTTCATCCCACTTACTTCAAGACCTCCTCCTTCAACACCACCCATTCCTCCTTCACCCCCACCACCTCCTCCTTTAACACTAACCTCAACAGTTTTCACACCATCTTCCATACAACTCTTACCTCCACTTTCTCCTCCCATTTCTCCTCCCAATCCAGTCCATTTACCTCAACCCTTCAAACCAACCCCACCTGCACTAGACCATGATA
>NZ_VEEP01000347.1 GCF_007678455.1 Cytobacillus oceanisediminis 2691
CTATCCACCTCCCTCTCCCAAATAGTCATTTTCTTACCCCACCCTTCTATAACCAAATCCTCACCATCCACCCAACCACCATCATCTTCCTTCCACCCATCCCCCTTCTATTTCCATTCATCAATCCTGTAATCCCACTCCACATTCGTCCCCCTCACCTTCCCTTCCCATTCTTCAACTCTTTACCATTCTCCCTATTCTTCTTTCCTGCACTATTCCTCAACCTTTCATCCTTCCTCCCTCCA
>NZ_VEEP01000348.1 GCF_007678455.1 Cytobacillus oceanisediminis 2691
TTGGAGGTGGTTGTTTGGATGAAGAGTGTTGTTTTTGGTTTTAGATGGGATGAGAGGGAGGTGTTGGTTTGTAACTGATAAATTTTATTAAATATAGAAAAATAGGTTACTGAATATGAGGATTAATTTGGGGGGGTTGTGAAAATAGATGTTGAGGTGATTGATGGTGTTATTTATGGGAGAAGAGAGGAAACTGAAGCATGTTTGGGTGAAGGGGGATGTGGAGAGAGCATTGTATAGTTTTG
>NZ_VEEP01000349.1 GCF_007678455.1 Cytobacillus oceanisediminis 2691
GAATGATTTGCAGCTCGGAGGAGCAAAGGGAGGAGGAGGGTCAGGGGGAGGGAAGAAGAATTTGGTGTTTGAAAAAGGTGGGAGTTGAGGTTTTTGATAATTGTTGGGCGGGGGAAAGGGAAGGGGGTGGAAGGAAAATGAAGAGTGTTGTTTAAGAGAGAAAAAAATATTAATGGAGTGGAGAAAGGATTATAATAGGGTTAGGGGTAAAATATATTGAGGGAGATTGGAGATGAAGTATTTGT
>NZ_VEEP01000034.1 GCF_007678455.1 Cytobacillus oceanisediminis 2691
GATGCTTACCACCTCTGCGAGTTGTATTACAAGGAAGAGTTAGAGCCATATAAAAAGCGAGGGGTCCAGCTTTTAAACCTTCGTAACCTTACAAGACAACACGAGAATATTACAGGAGTCATGATTCAGACAAAGCTGCAGTTCCAGGCTATTCTGGATCAAGTATTCCCTGAGTATCGAGGGGTGTTCGGTGATTTATATTCTGTGGTATCACTCTTAACGTTAAAGGAGTTTCCATCATCTGAAGACATATTAAAGGCTAGTGATGAAGCACTCTCAAATAGGATTAAGGAATTATGTAAAAGTCGCTCAATCAGATGGGCCAATGAAAAAGCCTTACAACTAAAAGAGGCGGCAGCTCGCAATCCCTTTGAAAAGACAGTCTATCAGAGTCATATCTTAAGCTTAGGTATGTATATTGATATTATTCTTCAATACAAAGAACACCTATCCACGTTGGAGTCAGAGATAGATGCCCTCGCTAAAGAAGTTGAAGAATATAATATTATCAAATCTATCCCTGGTATCGGAGAAAAGATCGCGGCAACGATCATTTCTGAAATTGGAGAGATAGATCGATTTACTGACCCTAAAAAGCTCGTGGCTTTCGCTGGAGTAGACCCTAGTGTTTTCGAATCTGGCAAGTTTACTGCCACCAAAAACCGAATCACCAAAAGAGGTTCCAGCAGGCTTCGTCACGCCTTATATATGGCTGTTCGATGTGCCATACGCGATTGTCGTAAACAGAAAACGACGGATGAAATCATTCCCCGAAACAAACGAATGCGTGAGTTTTACGACAAGAAGCGTGAAGAAGGAAAGCCATTTAAGGTAGCTGTAATTGCTTGTGTAAATAAGCTCTTACATTGGATATTTGCCCTTTTAAGAAACCGGACCACTTTCCAAGATATAGCTTAGAAACAACATCTAACTAAATTACGAAAAACCTTCCAATTCTAAGAATATGAAGGTTATTTGGTATACCCTTTTTTAGTATATCACG
>NZ_VEEP01000350.1 GCF_007678455.1 Cytobacillus oceanisediminis 2691
TTATGAAAAGATTTTTGAAGTGTGTTCTGATTAGTGTGGTAGGAGTTGGGGTGATGATGATTTTGTGGTGGATGGGTGGTTATGGGGTATGAAGAGGAGGGGGAAAAAGAAGGGGAATGATGAAAATAGTGGAGGGGAGGGGGGGGATAGTGGTGGTAGGGTGGTATGTATGGGGAGGGTATGAGGGGATTGTGACAATGAAAAGATAGATGGAGAAGATAATGAGGAAGTTGAGGAGGGAGATT
>NZ_VEEP01000351.1 GCF_007678455.1 Cytobacillus oceanisediminis 2691
GACAGCAGAAACGATGGAGTTAAAAAGTGGAGAATGAGAGGAATTGAGGGTTTGAGGGATATTTGATGATGGATGAAAAAAAGAAGTGAGAAAGAGTGGATTATATTTAAGGGGAAGGAGAAGTGTTGGAATTGTAAGGAAGAGGGGGGTAATTAGGATGGGGAAAACTGGAGGGGATGGGGAGGTATGAATCAATATGAAGTATGGAGGTATATCATCTGGAACTATTATTGATGTATGTTGAA
>NZ_VEEP01000352.1 GCF_007678455.1 Cytobacillus oceanisediminis 2691
GGGGATGGATTATAATTGAGTGGGAATTGTGTGTGAAGAAGTTGAGCGGGGGGATAGTGGGTTGAGGAGGGCAGTGTGGGTTGAGAGTGGGGTAAAGAGTATGAGTGTGGTGGAATGGGGAAATGAAGAGGAAAAAGAGAAGTATTTAGTTGGTGAGTGAAAAGGGGAAAAGGTAGGGGGTTTTGGATTGAGGGAGGGGAATGGAGGTTGGGAGGTTGGGGGAATGGAGAGAAGAGGGGGTGAG
>NZ_VEEP01000353.1 GCF_007678455.1 Cytobacillus oceanisediminis 2691
TGGTGAATGCAGTTTCTCCTTTGGATGCGAAAGCTGGTCTTTCTTAGGAGGGAGGGTGATGTTGAAATGAGTGATTTGGGAAAGAAGTGTATGGTTGGAGGTAGAATCGGAGTTTTTAAGGTCTGTGAGGCTTTCAATTTGTTTATGAAATTGAAGGAGTGTGTGGTGATACTTTGGGAGGAGACGATGGAGTTGGGGGAAGGTTGATTGAAGGTTTTCGTTGTGTGAATGAAGGTGGGTGTTT
>NZ_VEEP01000354.1 GCF_007678455.1 Cytobacillus oceanisediminis 2691
TCCATATCCCCTTCAACAATTCCCTATCTTCACTCTCTTACCAACATTAAATCCACCCACTTCCTCCCTTTCCCCTTTATTCACTTTTCTTCTCTCCTCCTTCTCTCTCCTCATCCTTTCCCCTCACCATTAATATCCCTACATTCATTTTCTCCTCCCTAACCTCCTTCCACACTTCCATCCCATCAACCTTCCCAAGCATCAACTCCACCACCATCAAATCCCCTTTTTCTTCACCACCAAC
>NZ_VEEP01000355.1 GCF_007678455.1 Cytobacillus oceanisediminis 2691
ACAACCCCCATCTTATCTCCCAATCCCACCCATCCCCCCCATTCCACCAAACCTCCCCCTCCCCCCCATACCCCCAACTTTCATACCCCCTCCCATTATCATTCCTCTTCTTCCCTACCCATTAAAATCCTTCCCCAAACCACTCCCCAACATCATCCCTCCACTTCTACCCCGAACAGTCATCATCATTCTCCCCATTCCCTTAATCCCAATCCCCCTCAATAATATTTATCATTCATCACG
>NZ_VEEP01000356.1 GCF_007678455.1 Cytobacillus oceanisediminis 2691
CGCAACCCCCTCATTACCGATGAACATATTCATGTCCTCAATTTCCCACCTGCACAACAACTCGCTGAACTCAACCCGGCGCCTTTCAAAATTAATCAACTCCTTCCCCCATTTTTCCCTCAAATACCTCTCACATTAATACATTTTAACCTACACTTCCCCAACCATACTCACCCCAAGATCCTCCTCGCCCATCACATTTCCCCTCATACATCCCCCCTCTCCGATATCCACACCCAACAA
>NZ_VEEP01000357.1 GCF_007678455.1 Cytobacillus oceanisediminis 2691
AAGAAGAGGTAATCCTTGATGCATCTGCCGCCCCTCCCCGCAAATCCTCTCATATTCCAGAGAAACGCGCCAACACCCCAAAACTCATTTCACTCCATCTTCACCACCATAACCTCAACCTCATTCCCCACAATCCCCACCCTCTTCCCCTTCAAAATATTCAACCTCAAAAAATCCACACTCCACAGCCGGCACATCATTTCAACCATGAATCCATTCACCGACTTTTCCTCGATCCTCCTT
>NZ_VEEP01000358.1 GCF_007678455.1 Cytobacillus oceanisediminis 2691
GTGGGGAAAGGAAGTGTGGTGCATGGGGGTGAAGTGTGGAAAGGGGGAATGGGGGGATTTGGTTGTAAGGAATGTTGAGGGGGTTGGGAATGTGTTGAGGGAGGAGTGGGAGGGGGGAGGGAAGAATGAAAGGGATTTTAGGGTGGTGAGTTAATTTGTGATTGATATAGGATGGTGGTGTTTGAATTTGATTATAATGGATGAATTCCAGTGGTTAGTTGAATTGGTTCAGGAAGGTAGTTG
>NZ_VEEP01000359.1 GCF_007678455.1 Cytobacillus oceanisediminis 2691
TCTCCTACTACTTATACTGTCTAACCCTGAAACACATCAGCGCGAGTCTAATGAACATTCTAATCAACATAATCCCAACCCCATAACTTCCTCCTCTAATGCGTCCAAAAAACTCCATCACCCAACCCAATCCATTCATAAATGTTCTCTCCAAAAAACATCCCTCCCTTCTCATACCCTCCCAACCACTTAATACTCTCCATAATACAACTACTATCATTATCCTCAATCCATTTTTCATTT
>NZ_VEEP01000035.1 GCF_007678455.1 Cytobacillus oceanisediminis 2691
TTTTTACTGTGTTAGAAAACCCCTGGCTATGCCGGGGGTTCCAGAGAGCTTATAGCGTGGTAGTAATAAAAAAACCTCACTTCATGGTAGGATAAAGTTGGTTTCCCGACCACTTCATCTCACCGTAGAAGGAGGTATGCCCTATGAAGGACATGAACAGTTTAGCACATACAACATGGAATTGTAAGTATCACATAGTATTTGCCCCAAAATACAGAAGACAAATCATTTATGGAAAATATAAAAAGAGTATAGGCCAAATTATCAGAGATTTATGTGAACGAAAAGGTGTTGTGATCCATGAAGCTAATGCCTGTCCGGACCACATTCATATGTTAGTCAGTATCCCGCCGAAATTGAGTGTGTCTCAATTCATGGGTTACTTGAAAGGAAAGAGCAGCCTCATGATTTTCGATCGACATGCCAATTTAAAATACCGGTATGGAAACCGGAAATTTTGGTGCCGAGGCTTCTATGTTGATACAGTAGGCAGAAACAAAAAGCAAATACAAGAATACATTCGAAATCAGCTCGTGGAAGACTATCAAGCTGACCAGTTAACATTGTTCGAAGAGTTTGATCCTTTCACAGGACAAAAAAATAAGAATAAATAAAGAAATTCTTTAGAATTGGTGAGTGAATGTGGTGCAGAAGGGAAACCCTTTCAGCGGGCCTTTAAGGCCAAGGCCGGTAAGAGAGGCTTTCAGCCGCAGAGCAAACCACCAGTTCACACTGGTGGTTTTGATT
>NZ_VEEP01000360.1 GCF_007678455.1 Cytobacillus oceanisediminis 2691
TCACTCTAGAAAGGGTATTAGGATACTGAGGAATAATTAGTTGGGGTCGAGGATATAGAAAAGTTAAAGCAAATAAGTGTGTATAAAGGGGAGGGGGTGATAAGTGAATATGTTTATGGGAAAATGGGTTTGGTATTGGGAAGTTTTGTTTTTGAAAAATTGTTTGTAGCTTTGGAATAACTGTTTGAAGGAAAAGCAGAGTTTGTTTAATAATTGAGTTTATTTGCTCATCTTGAAGGTATT
>NZ_VEEP01000361.1 GCF_007678455.1 Cytobacillus oceanisediminis 2691
AGGGATATGTGTTGATAATCGGCGGATATCGTGGATCAGGATTGTTTTATGAATCAAGTGGTTATTGATGATTTTCAGGGTGTTATGGATTAGTAGATTGATATATGGTGGGAAGCGTTGAGGATAAAGGTTCAGTTCATGGAATTTGATATTTAGTTTGAGTGGGTGGTATTTCGGGGTAAGAAGGAATTGAAGGTGGTGAAGGGATGGTAGGAGGTTGGAAGGGTAGGGAGGATGTTTTG
>NZ_VEEP01000362.1 GCF_007678455.1 Cytobacillus oceanisediminis 2691
TTGGGGGGATGGTAGAGGTTGATGGGGGGGGTTTGGGAAGGTGTGAGGTGAATGAGGTGTATGGGGGTGTAATGAAGGGTAATAAGGGTGTTAAGGGAGTTGTTGAGGTTGGTGGTGGAAGGATGATGGTGGAGAAGGAAAAGGGTATGGTTGAGGAAGGTGTTGATGGGGTGATTGATAACGGGGGGCGCGGAGGTGCGGTAAGCGGAGGAGGTAACCGTCGATTGAAGTGGGTTTCTGAT
>NZ_VEEP01000363.1 GCF_007678455.1 Cytobacillus oceanisediminis 2691
TGGAGGATTGGTTGGCGGGTTAATGACATGGGGGGGAATCGTGCTCGTGGTGCTGGGTTTTGATATAAAGAGGGTGAAGGGAATGTTGGGTGTCGATTATATTAAAGTGATGGGGGTGGGAGTGATGTTTGGAATGGGAAGTGGAGGAGGAGGTTTATTTTTGAATAAGCGATTGCTGAGGCATGCGTATAGTTATGTTTATTTGCGGGTGTTGGGGAAAAGATCTCTGGATAGGGGGGTAT
>NZ_VEEP01000364.1 GCF_007678455.1 Cytobacillus oceanisediminis 2691
AGTGGTTATTTAAGTTTTTTGTGAAGGCTTTGGAGATGCATGGTGAGATACACGGCTTGGGGATCGAATAGTTGTTTTTTGAAGGTGTGGTGGATGAGTTCAATGAGTTTGGAGGAAAGATTGTAAGAGAGAGGGTATTGGTGTTTGAAGAGGGTTGGAAATTTTTGGGGTTCTTGTACTTTTTCTGCGTTATTGAGGGTGTGGATGGTAAAAGGTATGTGGCGGACAAGGCTGATACAGTG
>NZ_VEEP01000365.1 GCF_007678455.1 Cytobacillus oceanisediminis 2691
TATGATTGATAGAGAAGAGTGTGGGGGGATTGGTGATGAGGAGTTGGAGGATTTTGTAGTGGATTGGGGTGAGTTTTAGGGGTTGAGGGTGAGGGGTGAGGTGGTTGGTGGGGTGGAGAGAGGAATGTGGTAAGGGTGGTGGAGAAATGAGGGAGATGGTGTGGTTGAAGGGTGTGAGAGATGGTGAGAAGGTGTTGGGTTGGGGGGTGAGGTTGAGGGGAGAGGGGTTTATTAAGGTTGTT
>NZ_VEEP01000366.1 GCF_007678455.1 Cytobacillus oceanisediminis 2691
ATGGGTCTATACTGGACCATTGAGCCGGGGTTGACGGAGTGGTTCATGCGTAAAATTAGTGGGAATGAGAATATGGGAGTGGGGGATACATGTGGATGTGTGGGAGTTGTTGGAGGAGTTGTGGGTAAAATTGGAGGGAAGAAAGAAAAGGATTGAGAAAAAATGAAGGTGGGAAAGGGCGTTGAATTGGTTCGGGATTGAAATGTTATTACAGGATTGAGAATGGGGCTGGTTTTGCTGGT
>NZ_VEEP01000367.1 GCF_007678455.1 Cytobacillus oceanisediminis 2691
GAGTGAGGGAGGAGCGAGTCTGGGTGATGGTTGGGGAAAATATAAAAATGGGATGAGGGAGTTGAAGAGGTGATGGTGACAAATAGTAGGTGGATGGAATTGGATTGGCGATGGTGTGAAAAAAATCAG
This sequence comes from Cytobacillus oceanisediminis 2691, assembly GCF_007678455.1. Taxonomy (GTDB): domain Bacteria; phylum Bacillota; class Bacilli; order Bacillales; family Cytobacillaceae; genus Mesobacillus; species Mesobacillus oceanisediminis_A. Next base: position 130 of record NZ_VEEP01000367.1, read on the forward strand.
TACATTCCCATCAGGAGATTCTGCTGAAATGGAGATGAGGAGGGTGAGGGAATTGCGAGGAGGAGTGAGTAAATTGGGAGATGGGATGAAGGAGGGAGGGGATGGTTTGAGAG
>NZ_VEEP01000368.1 GCF_007678455.1 Cytobacillus oceanisediminis 2691
GGTGTGAGGTTGTGGCGGAGGATGGTGGGATTTTGGTGTGTGGTGATGGATGATGGAAGCAGCTGGTTGTGGTGGTATGTGGGGATATTGGGTGGGGGTTGGGTGATGATGTGGAGTAACTGAGTGGTGAGTATTTTATAGGGTTGAGAAATTTGTTCTTGTGTTAGGGGGAATTCATGCAGCGTCAGTGAGTGGAATTTTTGAGTAAAAGGGTTGAGAGGGTGGTTGGGGGAAGGGGTGAG
>NZ_VEEP01000369.1 GCF_007678455.1 Cytobacillus oceanisediminis 2691
ATCAAAAAACGAATCATCCAACTTCCCCATTCCGTTATTCTCAATAAACCACATCCTCAAAATCAACACCCTGCCAAAAACACAAAACAACAATATAATACCATTCTTCATTTCCTCCACCCGCCAACCAACCCCTCCCAAACCACCCCTTTAACCACTTCTCCCCTCTATCATAGACCCAACAACAAGATATCCAAAATGATTTCTCACTTCTCGACCCTTACAAACAAAACCCCCATTTT
>NZ_VEEP01000036.1 GCF_007678455.1 Cytobacillus oceanisediminis 2691
TCCAAAACGATTTCCAGTTCCTTACACAACCACCATCTTCCCTTACAACCACCCACCATTTAAACACTCCCTAATACCTCACTCCTCCACTCACTCTCCCCCCAAAATCTACCCCCCCTAAACCTATCACCCAACCTCTCCATTCACATCTTACATCTCACTCCTACCACACCCTTCTAACCCCCTTCAACTCACACCCTAACCACTCCTCCACCCCTTACAACTCACAATCCCCCTATCACTACCCAAACATCGCTCACAATCCCATCCACCCAATCCCTAACCTTTCCTCACCAACCCTCCTCCTCTCACCGTTACTCCCCACCTAACCCCACCCCCAAACCCGTACCCCATCCACAACACCTTCATATTCCTCTACCACCTCTTTATCCTTTCACCCACCCCCCCACCCACCAGCATAGGCTAACCCCGCTGTTCCATATCCCCCTCTAACCACTTACCCTCCAACTCACCCAAATCCCCCTTCCCTCAACCCTCACCTCTCACACCCACCCAAATATACTACCCAACTTCCTCATTCCACACTCCCAACAAAACCCTCTACCCACATAAATCCTCCCCCTACCCCAAACCCACACACCTACCCCACCACACAATCCTAACCTCACCCACACAACTCTCCTTAACCAACTCCCCAAAATCACCCCCTAACTTC
>NZ_VEEP01000370.1 GCF_007678455.1 Cytobacillus oceanisediminis 2691
TGTAAGAAAGGCGTTATCTTTCGTAGAAAGCGTGGTGGCAATAATGAGCGAACAAAACAACTTTGTGGCTAGCGACGAAACTGTTGGGCGAAACCATAAACCCAACCGTAAGGAGCCGAAACAAATCAGTTTTCGTGTGAGCGAATCCGAATATTTAAAGTTACAACAATCAGCTGAAACTTTAAATATGAGTGTGCCGAATTTCGTTAAGAAAAAGGCACAAGGCAGTCGATTGGTTGCG
>NZ_VEEP01000371.1 GCF_007678455.1 Cytobacillus oceanisediminis 2691
ATGAAAAAAAGGGATTTTGTCTTTGATTTGGGAGGGTTTGGAAAAGGATAGATGATTAATGAAGGGATTGAAGATCTGAAAGAGAAGGGTGTGAATGGTTTTGTGATGAATGGGGGGGGAGATGTGGGGGTGGTGGGATGGGATGAGGTGGGAATGGAAGATGGGGTTTTAATGGGAGAGGAGATGATGAAGCTGTGGATAAGAGATAAAGGAGTTGTGAGTTGAGGGAAAAATTATGGGA
>NZ_VEEP01000372.1 GCF_007678455.1 Cytobacillus oceanisediminis 2691
GAAATGGATCCGATTCAGTATCAGGGAAGGTATTTTACGTCGGGAAATGAAAGCGGGGGAAAAGCCTTTCCCTTGTTAAAAAAGGGAGTTGAGGAATGAGAGAAGGTGGGGATTGGGAAAATGATGATGCGGGGGAAAGAGGAATTGGGTGTAATAAGGGTGTATGATAACAGACTGGTGATGGAAAGGATGGATTTTGGCGATGAAGTGAGGAAAAGGGTTGAGGTAGGAAAGGTCCGTG
>NZ_VEEP01000373.1 GCF_007678455.1 Cytobacillus oceanisediminis 2691
ACCACGCGATCCAAACCCTCTATTTTGTCATATTTCCTTCCTCCCCTTAGCATTCTTCCTCCTCATCCCCCCACACCCAATTCCAACAAAACCTCCTCCCAATCCCAACCTTCAATCACCTATAATTCATCTACACAACCATCCCTCTCTACATACCTTTCACTTCAATTGACATAACCCTTTTCACTCTCTAACCGAATTGCTGTAAAATGCTAAACACGAAACTTTTACACAAAAAGGT
>NZ_VEEP01000374.1 GCF_007678455.1 Cytobacillus oceanisediminis 2691
AAAAGGAAAGTTTGCGAGAAAGACTATTAGCGGCTGTTGGGAGCGGAGAGGAAGGAGGAGGAGAGAAAGGTGGAAGGGAGTGAGCTGGTGTTTATGTTGTTGAGGAAGAAGAGTATGGTGTGGTTGATGTGAGAGGGGATGAAGATGATGAGGCTGTGGAAGAAGTAATTAGAATGTATAAAGAATGGGAAGAAGATGTATTTGGATAGAGTGTTAATGTAGTAAAAGGAAGGGAGGAGGG
>NZ_VEEP01000375.1 GCF_007678455.1 Cytobacillus oceanisediminis 2691
GAGTATTATCTACTGGTATAGGGTTTTTATGATCTTTTTTGATAATTTGTGAGGTGAGTGATTAATTGTTAGGGGTATGGGAGTTAAGGGGTAGTTATGATTTTTGGAGTCTTGGTGAGGTTTTAGTGGATGGGTTTGAGGGTGGATATGGTTTTTGTGGGGTTGGTTATTGTGGTGTTGTGGTGAAGCATGATTGTGTTTTTTTGTGGGATGATAAAACGTCGTTTTAATTGAAAATACG
>NZ_VEEP01000376.1 GCF_007678455.1 Cytobacillus oceanisediminis 2691
CCCATCCCACTTATCAATATCACCACAATCCCAATCTCATCTCCAACACAAACACTCAACCCAACCTACACTCCACTACACCTACAACAACACCCACCACCTCACCCTCCCCCACTTCCACCATCAAACCTATCTCCCCTACTCCTATCACCCAATCCCACCCCCCATCTACCCCCAACAAATCTCTACCAACCATTTCCACTCCCTCAAAAAACCCCACCAAAAACCAAAACCCAAACCC
>NZ_VEEP01000377.1 GCF_007678455.1 Cytobacillus oceanisediminis 2691
AATCAAACTCAAAAAAAACATTAATCCACCTGCAAACACGTACCACCATGATTTTAAAACCATTCTCAAGTTCTCTCCGTCCTCCACCATATTCCCCCACCTTCCATCCCCCCCCTCAATCCCCACCCCCAAATACCTCAATCCCCAATCGCCCAAGATGACATAACCTACTCACAATCTCCCCGAGACGATCATTGCTCCCATGGCATTCGCCACCGTATCCGAGAAAATGATTCGAGGC
>NZ_VEEP01000378.1 GCF_007678455.1 Cytobacillus oceanisediminis 2691
TTTTTTGAGTATCGATGGTGGAGGGGTGGAATAATATGGAGGAAAATAAAGAAGAAGAAATACTTGCAAAAGCCATTCATGGAGGAAAGGAAGAATTGAAAAAGGAAATGGGAGGGAAATTAAAAGGAGATGAGGGTGTTGATTATGAGGTGAGTGAAGTGATTGTGAGGAGTGGTGGAAAACATGGATTGTAGAGATTATTGCAGGTTGTGGTTAATGAGGGCGATGAAGTGATGATTCG
>NZ_VEEP01000379.1 GCF_007678455.1 Cytobacillus oceanisediminis 2691
ACCCACGAAACTTTCCATTCCTTCTACAGAATTCATTTCATCATCATAACCACACTCTATACAAACCTTGCACTTTTTATTTACTTCTTTCCTATACATCATTTTTTTCCACTTCCCACATTTTCTCATCATTCCTTCACCAACATCCTCCTTTCCTCCTTCACAACCAATTCTCCCCTACTTTTTCTTTTTCCTTTTCCTAAAAACTTCCTTAAGCAATCTATAACCCCCTCCCAATAA
>NZ_VEEP01000037.1 GCF_007678455.1 Cytobacillus oceanisediminis 2691
GGTTTTTAGGTTGTGTGAGGGGGGTTTGGAGAGGAGTTGATGTAGGGGGTTGGTTTGTAAGTGGATGTAGAGTGTGGTAGAAGCCGAAGAGGGAAGGGTGTTGGTTTGGGGTATGTGGGGTTTGGGTGGGGGGTAGTGAGGGAATGGGGTTTGGTTTGTGTTGGTGGGGGTAGTTAGATGTTTGAGTTGGGGGGGTGTGGGTTGAATAGGGTATGTATTGAGGTAAAGATAGTGTTGGATTAGGAAGAGTGGGTTTGGGGATTGGGAAATGTGGGGATGAAAGGTTAGTTAGAGGTGGGGGAAGGATATGGGTGTTAGTGGGGTGGTTGATGGGGTGGTAGTGGGAAGGGATGGAGGGTGGGGGGTTTGTAAGTTAAGGTAAAAGGTGATTTGTGTAATTGAATAGAGAGAAAAGTAAAATGGGGATGAGTGGGTTTTGTTGTTGGTTGTTGTTAGTTAGGATTATGTAGTTTTGAAGGAAGAAAAAAGGTTTGAGAGAATTGGTGGGTGAAAAGTAAACAAACAAGTTGGTGAACAAGTACGAACCAGG
>NZ_VEEP01000380.1 GCF_007678455.1 Cytobacillus oceanisediminis 2691
GATAGATGTGATTGGGGAGGAAAATGGGGAGAGAGGTTTGGAATTGGGGGAGGAGATTGAGGGGAAAAAGGAGGAGGGGATGATTGTATATGGTAGAGAGGCAGAAGGAAAGGTTGTGAGTTTTTGGGATGGGATGCTGGTGGATGTCGAGAAAAAGGATGTGGGCGAAGTGGGAGAGGTGATGAATGATTTGATGAAGGATGTGAATAATATGAAGCCAGATGAAGCTAGTAGTGAAAA
>NZ_VEEP01000381.1 GCF_007678455.1 Cytobacillus oceanisediminis 2691
TTTATATTGTGGGTGGAAATGGAAGTGTATGTATAAATGTAGGTAGGGAAGTTGAAAGTTTTGTAGGTGATGTGAAAAGGATTTGTGGGGGGGATGGATTTGAAGTAGGTGAAAAAGTTGCTGGTGAGATACGTAAGAACGGGAAAGGAGTAGTGGGAAAGGGGGTGGTATTCGCCGAGGCAGTTTGCATTGCTCGTTATGGTGGTAAAAACGGTTATCGTATTTTGTTAAGGGGGAAAG
>NZ_VEEP01000382.1 GCF_007678455.1 Cytobacillus oceanisediminis 2691
TTTTTCCTCCCCCCAGCGCAACCATCCTCCCCTTCTCATCCTTTATAACCCCTCCCCCACCCTCCACCCATCCATCCCCCAAATCACCCCACACTCCCTCCACTCCCTCTCTCTGCCTATCAATATCAACGCTGGTCTCCATCCTCACACCTGACCCAAGCAAATCTTCAATCTTCACCCTTAACTCCTCCCCATCCTCTATCTTCTCCTCTTCGCCAATCAATTCCCTCATTTCCAAAA
>NZ_VEEP01000383.1 GCF_007678455.1 Cytobacillus oceanisediminis 2691
AAATCAATTTCCCTCACCATCCCTTTCACAAACACCCCTTTACCCCCCCCATCCTCACACCTTTCTTCTCCATTACCCTTCCCCCACTCCTAACCTTCCTGCCCGAATTACCAAAAGACCCTAACCTCCCGCCAACCATCTCCCTCTTCTTCCTTCTCCTCACCATTCTCATGCTTATCATCACCCCCCTATCACCAACAATCTACCATAGATACCCCCATAAATTCATCATCTTCCCTC
>NZ_VEEP01000384.1 GCF_007678455.1 Cytobacillus oceanisediminis 2691
CTTTCCTTTACAAACCTTCATTCCCACATGAAAAAAACATGGAAAAAAATTCTTTTTTTTTTAAGAAAAGAGCCCATTTTATCAAACCCAAATTAATTCTTTTACCCCTAATACCATTTCTCACTCTAACTCCACTCTCTCCTCTCCTACCTTATAACAATCATCTACAACCTAAACACTTCAAAATACTACAACAAAACAAACCTCAACCTCAAACAATTCCTAACGAAAAACACCAG
>NZ_VEEP01000385.1 GCF_007678455.1 Cytobacillus oceanisediminis 2691
AATTGGGACGACGATGAGGTGAATGTTATTGTTTTGGAGGAAGTTATCTAGTTGAAGAGGAACACGGGGAATTGAGTGTTGATTGGGAAATAGATTGTGGGGATGATGGATATAGAGGAGTGGATAGGGTTTAGGGGGGTGTGGAGAGGGGAGATATATGGGGATTGTTGTTTCCTTGGCAAACAATGAAAGTTGAAAACTTTGTATGATAAAGAGTAGAGTGATTTGATTTTTTGGAG
>NZ_VEEP01000386.1 GCF_007678455.1 Cytobacillus oceanisediminis 2691
TGGATGGATGAAAATTGGAATGGGAGGGGAAAAAAGGATGGGGGAGATGATTGATTTGTGGACGTTGGGGGGAAGGATGATTTTATGTGGAGGTGGGGATAGAGTGATGATGATGGTGATGATTGGGGCGGTTGTGGGGTGTAGTGAAAAGAAAGTATGGTGGGGGGGGAAAGGTTGAGGTGGGAGGTGCTGTGGTTGGTTGATGATGGGTTTTGGTGAATGAAGATGGTAAAGGGGGT
>NZ_VEEP01000387.1 GCF_007678455.1 Cytobacillus oceanisediminis 2691
CAGATTGTGGGTACTGGTGGGGTGAAGGTGACCTTGTCCTGTTGAATCAAATGTGCGAGCAGCTTGGGGGTGAAGAGGGGGGGGGGAAGGAGCTGGGTGGAAGGGAAGGATGCGGCGGGGAAAGGGAGACGGCAGGGATTGGGATGAAAGATGGGGAGAACCGGGAGGAGGAGATGTGTTTGGGATAATGGAGGAGTATGAGGGAGAGGAAAGGCGAAACTGTGGAGTACGATAGGTGT
>NZ_VEEP01000388.1 GCF_007678455.1 Cytobacillus oceanisediminis 2691
TTCCATTAACATCGCCATACATGATCCCCGCCACCACCCAATCACCCCCTCCACTCACATCCATCACACACATCCCTCCCCCAATCACCACTCCACCTTCACCTTTTCTTCTGAAGTACATCAAGCCTTTATCTCCCCCCCTGATGACAACCTTTTCCACACCTTTATCTATCATCATCTCTCCAGCCCTCAAAAACTCCCCTTCCTTTTCAATTCTCATCCCCCAAATCCCTTCCCCT
>NZ_VEEP01000389.1 GCF_007678455.1 Cytobacillus oceanisediminis 2691
TTTTCTTAACAAACCACTTCAAACCCCATATATACCCGTTCCACCCCACATTACATCATCCCCCCCATCCCCCCCATCCCCCTCATCTCACCCATTCCACCACCACCTCCTTCTCCCATCTCAACAACTACTCCTTCACTACTCACCAACATTCCACATACTCATCCACCGTTTTCAACTGCACAACCTCTAACCTTACTTCGGACAACCATACCAGCTTCCATCATGTTTACCCACTC
>NZ_VEEP01000038.1 GCF_007678455.1 Cytobacillus oceanisediminis 2691
TCAAAAAGTGAATCCACTCCCTTTCCCTGTCCCAATCATCCCTCATTCAGAATCAAAATCCTACCCACCCAAACACTACGCTCATCTTTTACACCAACACCTTAACCTTCCTCAGTACATCACTAACCGTTTACCCCATCCTTCTCTTTCTAAACTACAAATCGACCGTCCTCCAAACCGCTTCAATCTAACTGTTCACACTCCCAACCCAGCAATCCTTATCCCTAACCGTCCAACACAAGTTCAACCACTTCCTAAACCCCTAAACCAACTAACACCCAAACCTCTTCATATAAACATTCTTCAAATCAAAAAACCTCATATCCATCCCAAATTCCTTCCTCAAAACATCCCACCCCAATTCCAAAACCCTCTATCTTTCCCTCCCCCACACAACCAACTTATCCAACCTCCAATCCCTCCTCCCCCTAAACCTATCAACACAATCCTATCCCCCCCTCTACCCGGTCCACACATCCCTCCTTCACAACATTACACCCAAGCAACACTTCCACTTCATACTCTTCGTG
>NZ_VEEP01000390.1 GCF_007678455.1 Cytobacillus oceanisediminis 2691
TTTTTGATGTGGAGAAACGTATGAGGATTAGTGTTTAAGATTGTTTAGGTTGTGTGGAATGATATGAGGAAGGGTGAAAGGTTTTGTTTGTTGAGGAAGTTGGTAGTGAAAAGGTTGATTGGTTTGTGTTTGGTGGAAGTCGTTGATGGTGAGTGATAATGGTTGGTGTTGGTTGTTTACATGGAGGACTTTTAACTTTACAGTGTGGCGTTGGTCGAGAACTTCATGGGGTGTGCGGA
>NZ_VEEP01000391.1 GCF_007678455.1 Cytobacillus oceanisediminis 2691
CAACCTCCAGATCGACAATTCCATCCAGAATCTCCAGCGAGTATTGTCCAAACCTGAGGTCCACAATCCCATCCTCACACCAATCCACCTTCATATCCTCCCACACCACAACAAGCTTCCCCAACCCCTTCAATCCATTATTCAAACAGATCACAGCCTCTATCGCCTGGATCACATTCTCCCTTTCTCAATCCTCAATATCTATCCTTCCATTCCATTCACCAACTACCCGGTCATTG
>NZ_VEEP01000392.1 GCF_007678455.1 Cytobacillus oceanisediminis 2691
TGAAGAAATGGAGGGGAGGGGGGGGGTTAGGGGGGGTGGAGGTGATTAGAGGGATGGGTGAGGAGAGGAATTTAGTGGGTGTGAAGGGTGGGATTGAAGGAGGAAGAGGAGGGGAGGAGGGAAAAGGGTTTGGTGTGGTGGGAGATGAAGTGAGGAAGGTGGGTGAAGTTTGAAGGGAGTGTGCGAGGGAGATTTCGAGGTTGATTGAAGTGATGGAAAAAGAAAGGGATGAGGTGGTG
>NZ_VEEP01000393.1 GCF_007678455.1 Cytobacillus oceanisediminis 2691
CCATCAATCCACTTCAAACAATTCTCTCCATCATCTCCAACTTAACACCACCACCCAAACCCCCAGCAATACCAGTTTCCCACACATCCCATCCAACCAACAATACCAGATCCGCTACTTCTTCACCTTTTCCCCCATCTTCTTCCAATCCCTCCTTCCCTTCCCCATATTCCACCCCAATCTTCATTTTCTCCACATCATCTTCCTCCCGCAATCTATTTTTCCCCATCTTGCTTTC
>NZ_VEEP01000394.1 GCF_007678455.1 Cytobacillus oceanisediminis 2691
CGACCCCTGTACCTCCCCTTCCCATGACCGACAGCAACCGACTCCACATCCATTTTTGCCAGCCACCACCCCCACTACCCCACACACTCTCCCCATCCTCTATCCCCACCCAATTTCTTCCCCCTCTCCCCAAATGACCATATCCCCATCCATCTCTATCCACAACACCTTTCCCATTCCCCCTCGTACCCCAACTATACCTCACCAATCCCATATCATCACCCTCCCTCTCCCCAA
>NZ_VEEP01000395.1 GCF_007678455.1 Cytobacillus oceanisediminis 2691
GGTGGAGGGAGGAGAAGGTTGAGGATGAGATGTAGGAAAGGGGGTAAAGGGATGTGATGAATTTGGAAGTTTTGATTTAGGTTGATGAATGGTGGGGGAATGGGGATTAGAAGGATGAGTGATGAGAGGACAAGGTTAGGTGTGTTGGGAAAATGGATTTTGGTGTGAACCAGGATTGTTAATCGTGATGATGGAATGATGCGGAAGAAGAGGATGGATACTCGGCGGATAACTGGT
>NZ_VEEP01000396.1 GCF_007678455.1 Cytobacillus oceanisediminis 2691
CCTGCTGGGGAAAGGATTTGGGGATGTTTATTGACGGCGATGATCAGACGTGGTCGGTACAGTGAGTGAATGGGATGAAATGTGTGGTGGAGGGTAAGGGGAGGGAGCCGAGTTCGTGGGATTTGGAAATTTTTGGTTAGGAGAAATGAGTGAATGTGGGAGGGGTGAAGAGGATATAGGGGTGCATTTTCGTTTAAGGAGTTGGGGGGAATGGTGTGAGGGGTGTGATTAGAAGGG
>NZ_VEEP01000397.1 GCF_007678455.1 Cytobacillus oceanisediminis 2691
CCGGTGATATGCGTGTGGTTTAAGGAGGGAGAAAGTTGTGGAGGTATGGGATTGAGAGGGGGGGTCATTTGTGAGAGGGATGGGGTGAGGTGGTTGAATGTTGGGTGGAGGGGTGGAAAAGGTTTGTGGAGCTGTGAATAGGTTGGTTTGAGTCTGTGGGGAGGTGGATAGGATTGAAGGAATTTCTTGAAGAGATTGGGGTGGGGGGGAGTGGTGTACAAAGAAGGTATTTGATGG
>NZ_VEEP01000398.1 GCF_007678455.1 Cytobacillus oceanisediminis 2691
CGGTGATAGGGTTTTGGTGGATCTGTAATGTATTGTGGTATTTTGGTTGCGTTGGGGAGAGAGATTGGGAGTAGGGGGGTTAGATGAGGGTGGAGAGTGGCTGTATGGGGCAGGTTGTTGGTGGTTAAGAGGTTTGTTAGTTTAAAGAGAGAATGATGTGAAGTGATTGGAGGTGGTTTAAAAAGAGGGAGAATGGGTTCCATATGGGTTGGTGGTTAAGTCTTTATGTATTAAAAA
>NZ_VEEP01000399.1 GCF_007678455.1 Cytobacillus oceanisediminis 2691
GGGGTTTGATTGATTTTGTGATTGGGGTGATGTATGGGGGTATTGGTGGGTATAAGGGGGGGAGGAGAGAGGATTAGATGATGAGGGTGATTGAAGTAGTTTATGGACTGGGGTATTTGGTGGTGGTGATTGTAATGAGGGTTGTGATGGGAGCAAGGGTGGGTAGGATGATATTTGCTTTGAGGATAAGAGGATGGATAGGAATGGGGAGGATTGTGGGGGGTGAGGTGGTGCAAA
>NZ_VEEP01000039.1:0-244 GCF_007678455.1 Cytobacillus oceanisediminis 2691
GTTGAAGGGGATAGTCCTTGGTGTAGCGGTAGCGGCCGAATACCTGTAGTGGTTGAGTTGTGAGGTTGATTGGTGTGTGGGGGGGAAATAGTTTGGAGATTGGTGATTGGTTGGGGTATGGAAGGGGTTGAGAGTGTAGGGATGGAGGGTGATAAGTTAATAGTGTTGAAGGTTGTAGTGAAGTTGGGATGTGGGGAAGTTTAAAGGGGATTGGGTGGTTGGGGGGGATGGGGTTGGGGAATTG
>NZ_VEEP01000039.1:254-503 GCF_007678455.1 Cytobacillus oceanisediminis 2691
ACATTCCTCATTCCTTCCCCTATCCAAGCCCTTCACACTCTACCCATCCAGCCTCGGAACTTAATACTCTTGAACCTTCTACTCAACTTCCCATCTCCACAAGTTTAAACCCCATTCCCTCCTTCCCCCCCATCCCCTTCCCCAATTCCTCCCCTTCTTTCCCCTAATCCACCCCTCCATCTACACCACCCTCCCCAATTCCCACTCCCTGTCCACCCATCCCCTTACCTCCCCCCTCAACTCTCATCA
>NZ_VEEP01000003.1:0-77469 GCF_007678455.1 Cytobacillus oceanisediminis 2691
TGACAGCTTTTCAGTTGTGGGCCCTTAACCTGTCAAGAATACACCTTTATTTTGACAAGTTTTCAGTTGTGGGCCCTTAACCTGTCAAGAATACGCCTTTATTTTGACAGCTTTTCAGTTGTGGGCCCTTAACCTGTCAAGAATAGGCATTTATTTTGACAGCTTTTCAGATATAGGCCCTCAACCTGTCAAGAATACGCCTTTATTTTGACAGCTTTTCAGTTGTGGGCCATTAACCTGTCAAGAATACACCTTTATTTTGACAAGTTTTCAGTTGTGGGCCATTAACCTGTCAAGAATACACCTTTATTTTGACAGCTTTTCAGTAGTAGGCCCTCAACATGTCAAGAATACACCTTTATTTTGACAGCTTTTCAGTTGTGGGCCCTCAACATGTCAAGATTACACTTTTATTTTGACAGCTTTTCCCTTCTAACCTCAAAACCTGTCCAAACTTCCGCCTACTTTAGACAACTTTCCCTTCCAACCTCAAAACCAGTCCGAACTCCTACCTCAAACTAAATTCTTCCCTGCTGCACAACAATTCAATCCTACTAAAATTCCTCCTACCAATCAGTTCTAAACCTAGCATCCCGCCAATATGTTAGTGATAGGAAAACTAATACTATGGAAAATAGGTGATTTGCTATGTTTGTTGTCCATTTTTTCGAAAACAGAAATGAGCTTTTGAATCAGCTCCGCCAGCAGGTTCCTTCTGTTGGGGAGGATCTGAGGATCAAGGGGCGCAAAGGAAAGGTTACAAGCGTTCTGGCTGTTAATGAGAAAACCTACCATGTGCACCTGGCACTTGAATCCAAGCAGAAACCAACCGTGGCTGCGGATCCTGGTAAAAAGAAAAAGAGGTAACTAGCAAAAGTGGAGAGCCCATAGGGTTCTCCACTTTTATTAGTTTTTATTCAAATAAGCCCATGCATACTGAGCGTAGAGTTCTGCGCCGGTACTCAAAGCATCTTCATCGATGTTGAATTTGCCATGATGGTGGGCCCACTCTGTATCTTTTTCGGGATTGCCGCTGCCTACAAGGGCAAAGCTGCCTGGCACCTCGTCAAGATAAAAGCTGAAATCTTCGCCGCCCATGGTTGGTTTTTCATGAAAAATGACGTCATCACCGAATGCTTCTGCAGCCACCTGCTGTACTAGCAGCGCGCTACTCTCGTCATTGATGACCGCCTGCGTACCTCGAGTATATTCTACATGTGCGTCAGCGCCATATACCGCTGCGACGTTTTCTGCGTAATGGCTGAGCTGCGCCTCAATGTGGTCACGTATAGCCGGGTCAAAGCAGCGTACAGTTCCCTCAATCACGGCATTCTCGGCGATGACATTAAAACGGGTGCCGACGACCATTTTTCCGACAGTCAACACAGCTCCCTGCTGGGGATCGATCGTTCTGGACACCACTGATTGCACATTCATCACAAACGATGAGGCGACGATGGCAGTATCAATGCAAGCTTGCGGCATCGCTCCGTGTCCGCCTTTTCCCTTAAATGTAACTTTGAACAAATCCGCCGAAGCGAAGGATGGACCTGGTGTGCAGCTGACCTTATGGGTCGGCATTTGCGACCATATATGGATGCCGAAGACGTTGTCGACACCTTCCACTGCTCCTTGTTCAACGAGAGCCTTAGCACCCTGGGCGACTTCTTCCGCCGGCTGGAATAATAAGCGGACATTGCCAGGAAGGTCTTCCTTGATCTCATTCAGTGCTTTTGCTGCAATCATCAACATTGCCGTATGGGCATCATGGCCGCATGCGTGCATTTTCCCTTCTTCACATGAAGCGTAGGACAAGTCCTTATTCAATTCTTCGACTGAAAGGGCATCCATATCCCCTCTCAAGGCGACTGTTTTTCCAGGCTTCCCGCCCTTGATTTCAGCAATCACACCTGTAGGTTCTGTCCTGCGATAGGAAATGTTCAGTTCATCAAGATAGGCGCAGACAAAATCAGTTGTTTTGTATTCTTCCCAGGAAAGCTCCGGCTCGTTGTGCAGCTTCCTGCGCAAATCGGTTAGTTCTTCTTTATATTCATGAAAAGCTTCCTTTAATTTTTGATTAATCATCATTCCGCCTCCGTTAAAGTCTTTGCTGTTTCGTAAAAAATCTTTACGGCCGTTGCGATGTCTTCTGAATCAGACCACTCTTCCGGACAGTGGCTGAGCCCGTTCCTGCTTGGAATAAACAGCATTCCAACATCCGTAAAATCGGATAGCACCATTGCATCGTGGCCTGCGCCGCTGTTGATCGAACAATACTGAATACCTAGCTCACTGCTTCTCTCTTTTAAAAGAGAGCGGACTTCCGGATGTAATTCTTTCGGCTGGGTATACAAAAGCTGCTCCACCGAGGTTTCGATTCCATTTCCAGTAAAGGAAGCAATAAGATTATTTGTTTTTTCGATCACGTTCAGGACATTCTCTTCCTTTCCAGAACGAATGTCCACAGAAAATACAACTTGATCCGGGATGACATTGGCACCGTTCGGATAGACATTCAAACGGCCAACCGTGATGACTGTGCCTTCTCCTTCTTCATTTGCGAGCCCTGGCAGCTGGCTGATTATTTTGCTCGCCGTTACCAGTGCATCAGCCCGGCGATCCATCGGCGTTGTTCCTGCATGGCCTGCCTGCCCTTTTACGGTTACCTCCAATTGTGTCAGGCCGACGATGGCCTCCACTACGCCAATAGGAATCTCTTTTTCTTCTAAAATAGGTCCTTGTTCGATATGTAATTCCAGAAAGGCTTTCATTGTTTTTGGGTCCCGTTTCTTTGGCAGTGATGGATCTAGTCCAATATCGGTCATGGCTTCAACAGTTGAGATTCCATTCTGGTCCTTTAACAACTTAAATTCTTCTTCATCAAGAAGACCAACCATACCACGGGACCCCATCAGGCCTCCGCCAAATCTCGTACCTTCTTCTTCCACCAATGCGACGACTTCCAAGGGATACTTGGGTTTCAAGCCGTTTTTAGCAAAAAGAGCTGCTACTTCCAGCGCTGCCACGACTCCGGCGGGTCCGTCATAGGAACCGCCGTGAGGCACAGAATCAAAATGGGAACCAATCATCACACTAGGTCCGTCAGCAATCAGTCCTTCCAGTTTCCCGAATATATTGCCGAATCCATCCTCACGCACCTGAAGACCATACTCTTTCATCTTCTCCTTTAAATAGTTGCGGGATTTCAAATCCTCCTGGCTGTATGTCAGTCTTGTCGTTCCTCTGCCAGGGGTTGCAGTGTACTGACTGATTTGTTCAATATGCTCTTCAATCCGTTCCTTTAATTCTCGCAATCTAATTACCTCCTATTTCTTACAAGAATCCGACGAAGATGCCTGCAAGCACAACCGATACGATTGTGACGGTCACGAATCCGCCAACAAGCATTGGTGGCAGCATGTGACTCGTGAGTGCTTCTCTTTCTTTTTCATCTTCTGTCAGTGATTTGATGACTTCATTCGTGATGATATAATCAGCCGGGAATCCATAAAGTGCAGTAAGGGATACGGCAAAAGCCATCTCTTTGCTTACTTTTAAGATCTTGCCGGCAACAAATGAGAAGATATACATTCCGGCGACCCCAAGGACGATAGCACCGATCAGCGGGACCAGAATTTCAAGCAGCATTCCTGGTGTTGCCTGCTTCAGTCCATCGAAAATGAATAGCATCAAAACAAGGATTGCGATACCAAAGCCATTTGCCTTTTGCAGAACCTGCTTTTCTAAGAAACCAACACTTGTTGCGATTACACCAAATAACAGTGCCAGGACAAACGGGCTGACTGAGACGACCGGCGCCAAAAGTGTGGATGTTAAGTAAGCCAAATATGCGACCAGTGAAAGTCTGAAAAACTTAAAAAATTCGGTGTTATATTTTTCTGGCAATCTTCTAAAAAGCTTCAGCTCCGTTGGAGGTGCCACTTCAGCAGTTGCGGCCACTTCAGTGGATGCAAGGCCTCCCTCACGATATTGCTTCAAAAGTCGCTTGCCTTCTTTTTTCAACACTAGTGAAGTCAATGGATAACCAGCGAATCCTTGCATGACATAAATGACGATGGCGAATACAGATAATGACGCAAGGCCTGCTTCTTTGGCTCCTTCAGACATGATCAAAGCGGAAACCACTCCGCCAACTAAAGGTGGTACAGCCACAACCATCGTCTGGAATCCGAAGATCAGCGTACCCACACTCAAGAGTACGGCGGCGATCCCCAAAATTCCTGACAGGGCGATCACAATCGTTTTCCACTGATTCTTCAACTCGCGGATCGAAAGCAAGGTGCCCATATTCGTGATTAACAAATACATCATCATCACCGCCACTGCGGAAGGCACTCCAGCCAGGGCGACAATCTCTTTCGGAAAAAATGTCCAGTATCCAATCAGAAACAAGACGGCCGATACGAACATGGACGGAATCCATGCCTTTGTCCTGACAGCAACCAAATCGCCGACTAGTAAGATGAATACTACAATAACCAATGCTAATAATTGAGACATGATAATTTCCCTCCAATTTCTTTTTCACTTCAACGCTTCGTCTTACGAAAGAAAAAACTATTAGGACGATAATAATATAGATATAATATTCAGTCAATCGTAATTTTGAGAATTTTCGAAAGAAAGCGTTTCCACCGCATATTCCTACGTGCCAATGACCAAAAAAAGACGAACTACCTTTTCAGTAGTCCGCCTTTTAATTCTATACATTTAATCCGGGTTTTTAGTTTTAATGGAAACAGACAATGGCTTTTTATCCAAACAATATTCCAGAAGCACGATTTTACCTTCAAGTTCCAAATGTTTGGCCAGGGCGATCAGTTCTTCCCCTTCTTCCGTTGAGGAGATGGACGAAATTTTTAAGTTGCCATCACTATTCTGGATTTGGTCCAATAGTTCTTCTTTTGACAGTTTCAGTTTCGTCATTTTTCTCACCCCTTAAATGGATTAACTATCTTTACCCATAAGTTTAAGAGGTGAACCAAGGTGAATAATGGTAATAGAGATAATTCATTTCCTCTTAAGAATTACAGATCATCAGGACATTGCCATCCGGGTCTTTGAAGTTGAAATATGCGAAATCGCCGATACGCTCTATTTCTTTTATAACAGGAAACCCTTTTGAAACGACAAATTCATAAGCTTCATCCACGTCATCCACCAGCATGTTAAACAAAGCATGCTCAGATGGCTTTAACTGAAAGCCAGGATCAAAAGTGTGATCATCCAGAGTCAATCCGGTTTCTGAAGTAACGGGAATATTATGTACCGGTGATTCCACCTTCTCAGGATCAAATGGAATTCCCAGCAGATTGTAATACCACTCCGAGGACTCCTGAAGATTGCTTACATGGACGAATACATTGTTTACTTTATTGAAAATTGGTGATTTCATCGATTATCTCTCCTATAAAAAAACATTTTAATATTCCAATGGACTTTCCCCATACCTCGCCCATAATGCAGGAAACTTCTTTTTCAATCCTTCTTCATCATCTTCATCCCAGTCAAATTCAATGTCCGGCATGCGGTTTTGATCTTCGGTTATTTTTTCATATAATTCATAGTAATCGTCATAGTCTAAGCCCGTTTTTTCTTCATAAGCTATACTTGCAACACTCAGCAAGTCCTCCAGTTGGGGAACATCTTCATCATCTTCAAGCACTTTTAAATGAGGAATGATTTTTTCCGGATCATGGATGACAGTTTCGTATGTATCCTTCCCCTGGTAGAGCAGCCAGGCCCTAAAATAGTCAAAAGAATCATCCGAAGCTCCTCCCATGATAATATAGGCTGTAGCCCACAGGGCGGAGGTATAGGACTTCATGTAATTCTGATTGAAATAGTAATCGAACATCACAATTTCTTTGACAGGCTTCTTCGATAAATGGTTGATAAGCCACTCTATCTGCTCATCAGCGTCTTCTCCTTTTTGTTTAGCGATCTTTATTATTTCCCAGAATAAGTGGTCTGTCATCGTGCTTTCCTTCATCAATTGATCAGAAGGATTTGCCGGTACATAGCCCTTTTTCATTTTCGATCGGACCAGCCTGTCTGCATTTTTCTGGCAGGCTTCTTCCGTTTCGAATGTCTTTACTTTTACCGCTCCAACAGTACCGATCTTTCCGTAAGTCACCGTATGACTTTTTCCAGCCACTTTGATTTTCCAAAATTTATTCGAGAATCCTTCTTTTAAAATTAGGATTGTTTCCATCATTATTACTCCTCTATCTTTGGTTGGAATTGTTCCATCAAGGATTTTTGGGACAAGCCTCTACTATTGCCGAAAAATCAGCCTTCTTCATTATCAAATAACAAGTAAACTTCGTTTCGCAATTCTTCAAGTAAAGGGAATTCTGTGACAAATCCCAGACTATTTATCACATTCCTGTAATACCATTCCTGATGCTGCTTGCCTCGTCGGAACCTGTTCCACACTTGTTCTCCGGAGATTTCGGCATCAAGCCGGATTGATCGGAGATTGTGAAGCTTGTCTGCACAAGCGACCACCCTGACCTCCTCAGGAGCATTTTTTAAATAATCGATCGTGTGTTGTTTTCGTTCTTCCCAGGACAGGGATTTGTCTGGTTCTGAACAGCCTTCTACCAGCTGGGCTATTTCCTTTCCGAATTCTCTTTCAATATCCTCCAATGTCAATTCGGTATCTTCCACTGTATCATGCAGAATGCCAGCTGCAACCATTTCCTTCCTATAACCTGCTTCTTGCAGAATCATGCCAACCGCAACAGGATGTGCAATATAAGGGATTTTTGTGTTTTTTCGGTATTGGCCTTCGTGAGCAATAGATGCAATCTGCAAAGCTTTATCGACCAGGTCCATTTTGTTTTCCTCCAAAATTTCAGATACTTATTACTTCTTTGTTGACAAGTAAATTCCTTCTAACACAGAAAAGCTGATTTTTTTCCAGATTCTTCTGCTATATTTAAAATATAAACATCATTTGGAGGCTGCCATGACCAAACTGACAGACCATTTAATCGTCATCTCATTCGATTGTCTTTCTGAGCATGATGTACCATTGCTCAGGGAACTGCCTAATTTCAAAGCATTCATTGAAAAAAGTTCATATTGCACAAAAGTTGAGACAATATATCCTTCTGTGACCTATCCATGCCATGCGACGATTGTGACGGGGAATTTCCCTAAACGCCATGGAATCGTGAACAATACATTCATACAGCCGGGAAGGATTTCTCCGGACTGGTACTGGCATCGTCACCACATAAGAGGGACAACCCTCTATGATGAGGCAAAAAAGGCCGGCATGAAAACAGCTGCCTTGCTCTGGCCTGTGACGGCAAAAGCCGACATAGACTACAATATGCCTGAAATTTTTTCAAACAGGCCGTGGCACCACCAGATTCCGGTTTCCCTGTTCAACGGAAGTCCGCGATACCAGTTGGAGATGAATTCTAAATTCGGCCACATCCGAAAGGGGCTTAGCCAGCCAGAACTTGATGACTTCGTACTAGCAACAACTGTTGAAACAATAAAAACGAAGAAGCCCGATTTGATACTGATACACTTTGTCGACCTGGATTCCCAGCGGCATATGCACGGTTTTTCATCGAATGAAGCCCAGGAAGCTCTTCATCGACATGATCTAAGATTGGGTAAAATCCTTGAGGCTACCAAGGAGGCCGGTATTTTTGAAAACACCACCTTTGTCCTCCTGGGAGATCACAGTGCTCTTGACGAGTCTAAAGTCGTGAAATTGAACGTATTATTTAAAGAACGGGGATTAATCAAGGTGAATGGTGCTGGCAAAGTGACAGATTGGAAAGCTTACTGTAAGAGCTGTGACGGATCGGCGTACGTTTATGTAAATGATGAGAACAATATTCAAACAAAAAACACAGTTGCAGAGCTTTTAGCTCAGCTGCTTCAAGATCAATCGAATGGAATCGAAAAAATTATTACAGGCCAGGAAGCGAACATGTTAGGCGCAGATGGAACTGCCTTCAGGATGCTTGAAGCTGCCAGAGGTTTCTATTTTAGTGAGGACTTCGACGTTGATTACATTGAAGAAGTCAGCGAACAGGATGCTAAAAGCAAAAAATACACACTTGCCTGTCATGGTTACTCCCCTTATAAAGACGGGTATCACACTGTTTTCTTTGCAGCAGGCAAAGGGATTCTCCCCGGAATTTCTGTTCGTTCTATGCATCTCGTAGACGAAGGCCCTACTTTCGCCCGCTTGCTGGGATTGGACCTTGGTGATACAGACGGCCGCGTAATCGAGGGGATTTTGGATATTTAAAGATTGGAAATGAAGGTTATTCCAGTTTCAGAAGCGAATTGTAATGTATCTGCAATTTAAAAATATAAATTATTGGGGGCAAAATGATGAAAGGTTTCACAAAGGAAGAGAGCAGCTGGATTCGCTATGACTGGGCCAGCTCAGCTTATTCGATAATCATTTCGACAGCTGTTTTTCCGCTCTTTTACAAGGCTTCTGCTACCGAAGCTGGTGTGAGCCTGTCGAATTCGACGGCTTATCTTGGGTATACAATTGCCATCGCCACCTTCATTCTCGCCTTGATAGGACCGATTCTCGGGACGATCGCAGATTACAAAGGGATGAAGAAACGATTCTTCCGGATATTCTTCACTCTGGGAATTGTATTTACAGCTGGATTGGCTTTTGTGCCAAGCGGAAATTGGCTGATGCTGCTGGTGATTTACACCTTGGCAGTACTGGGATCGACAGGATCAAATGTATTTTATGACGCATTTATCGTAGATGTTACCACCGATGAACGGATGGATAGGGTGTCAGCGCGCGGGTATGGGATGGGATATATCGGTAGTACGATCCCCTTCATCATCAGTATCGCTATCATTATTTTGGCACAGACCAAGGTGTTGCCGATTTCCATGACACTGGCAAGCCAGATTGCTTTCATCATCACTGCGCTTTGGTGGGGACTTTTCTCGATACCCATGTTTAAAAATGTCCACCAAAAGCATTATATTGAGCGTGAACCACAATTGGTTCTGCAAAGCTTTAGACGCTTAGGGAAAACATTCAAGGAAATTCGCAAATACAGGGCATTATTTCTTTTCTTATTAGCATATTTCTTTTACATTGATGGTGTAGGAACCATTATCACGATGTCTACAGCCTATGGAACCGATCTAGGCATCAGTTCTACTAACCTATTAATCATTCTTTTCGCAACGCAGGTTGTCGCCTGGCCTTTCGCGATTTTGTTTGGAAAATTGTCCGAACGTTTTACCGGCAAGAAAATGCTTTATGTAGGTATCATTGTTTATATCTTTGTCTGTATTTATGCCTACTTCCTGGAAACAACGACTGATTTCTGGATTCTGGCGATGCTGGTTGCGACCTCACAGGGTGGCATCCAGGCACTGAGCCGGTCCTATTTTGCCAAATTGGTCCCGAAAGCAAATGCAAATGAATTCTTCGGTTTCTATAATATCTTTGGAAAATTCGCTTCGATCATGGGGCCGCTTATGGTCGGTCTGACAGCACAGCTTACAGGAAATTCGAGCATGGGCGTTTTCAGCCTTGTCATCCTCTTTGTCATTGGGATGATCATTCTTGCGTTCGTACCAGAACCGGAAAAACAATCTCATGCACCTGAAATTGCCTAACGAACTGCCTCTGGGAAACCGGAGGCTTTTTTGAAAATTTGGAGGTGTTCAAGTTATCTATGAAAAAGCTGAAGTTAACCTTGACGATATTTGGCGTCCTGCTCCTATTATTCGGGGCCATCACCATGTCCACTGCCCTCACCTTGAAATCTCGTCAGCCAGCACCTGATTCATTCTCTGGTTCCCTGAATGAAGACAGCGCGATTGAAACACTGTCAGAGGCTATTCAATTCCAGACCATCTCTTATCAGGATCGAAGCAAGATGAATATGCGTGAGTTTGACGCTTTTCTTTCTTTTTTGGATAAGAGCTTCCCCAAAGTCTATCAAAATCTTGAATTGGAAAAAGTGAATGACTACGCACTTATTTTTATATGGAAGGGTTCTAACCCAGCAAAGTCCCCTGTCGGTTTGACTAGCCATTATGATGTTGTTCCCGTTCTTAAAGGTACTGAGGAAAACTGGGAGCATCCCCCTTTCAGCGGCACCAAAGCCGACGGTAAGATATGGGGTCGCGGTACACTTGATGACAAAATCGGTGTCATTGGCATTCTCCAAGCTGCCGAGCATTTGCTGTCGGAAGGATACCAGCCTGAGCGAGACATCTATTTTATGTTTGGATTCGATGAGGAAATTGGCGGAGATGAAGGTGCCAGCAAGATTGTCAGCATTTTGAATGAAAGAGGAATCAACTTTGACTTTGTTCTGGATGAAGGCGGAGCCATCGTCGAAAACATGGTCCCGGGTGTAGATAAACCAGTGGGTGTTGTTGGTATCTCCGAGAAAGGCTCAGCAACAGCAGAACTTACAATTGAAGGCAGTGGCGGCCATTCTTCCCAGCCGAAAAACAGTACTAATATAGGCAGGATTGCAAGAGCTATTTCTAAGCTGGAAGACACTCAATTCCCTGCGGACTTACAGGGTCCTGGCGAGGACTTATTTGAATTCGTCGCTCCAGAAATGGGCTTTGGAATGAAATACGTATTTGCAAATAAGCTCATTTTTGAGCCTGTGATCGAAAGAATCCTTCTGCAGCAGCCGGCATCGGCAGCCTTGATCCGCACAACGATTGCGCCAACGATTTTTCAGGCTGGAGAACAATATAATGCCCTTCCTGAAAAAGCTTCAGCCGTAATTAATCTCCGTCTTATGCCAGGAGATTCACTGGGCGAAGTTAGAGAATATATTGAAAAGACGATAGATGATGACCAGATAAAAGTGACGATTCAAGGTTCTGAAGCTTCGGGTGTTTCCTCTGTTGACAGCTGGCACTTCAAGGCCATCCAGCAAGGCGCCCGCAACGTTTACCAAGACGCAGTCATTGCACCTTATCTGATGTTTGCCGGTTCTGATGCAAAACATTATGACAGTATTTCCGAAAACACCTACAGATTCCTTCCCGTCCAATTGACATCTGAAGATTTGAACCGGATGCATGGTACGAATGAGCATATCAGTATTGAAAACTATCTGAATGCCATCCGTTTCTATATGGAAATTATTCGTGAGAGCGATCAATAGTAAGGAAGGTGTATCTGTGAAATATTATATCTTTTCGCTTCTTGTATTCTTTCTGCTTTGGCTGATTGCATCAAGCCTTTATTCCGAACCAATCTGGTGGTCCATTTTTTCCTCAGATCGTTCGACCCATACTCCCTTACTTGAACAAATTTCAATCATTAAGTTTACTTTTGCTGCTTTGGTTTTTGCTGGAATTGGTGCAATTCTATCGAAATGGCGATCAAAATAGAAATTTTTTCTACTAAAGAATTTGCAAAGCATGTCGAAATAACCAAGTAGAGACTTTAGTTTTTTTGCGCGAAAGGGATCAATTTAAATGAAAATCAACCTTCGAGCCTATATGGCTCTATTTTTTGGTGTGATCATCATTGCACTTACCATGTTGTTGAGTATTACGATCAGCAAGCATTCAGGTGAAACGATTAAAAGAGAGATTGGGAACAGCCTTTCTACTACTGCCTATCTTATGGCTGATAAGCTAGATTCGTTCATGTGGTCACGAATCGGAGAGGTCGAAGTACTGAGCAAGATTGATGATATCAAATCCCAGGAGGACATCCAATCGGCCCAGGCATTATTGGACCAATTAAAATCAAGCATTCATGTATTTTCGTGGATTGGATTGACTGACTCATCCGGGAGAGTGGTTGCAGCGTCAGACAAAATCCTCGTTGGCACTGATATTTCTAATCGGCCTGTTTACCAGGAAGGAAAAAAAGGAACATTTATCGGCGATGTCCATAATGCTGTCCTCCTTGCTAACCTGCTGCCCAATCCAAATGGAGAACCAATGCAATTCGTCGATATCAGCAAGCCTTTGACCGATAAAAATGGGAATTTCAGCGGTGTGTTGGCTGCACATTTAAGCTGGGAATGGTCGAAACAAGTAAAGGCAGCGATTATCAAACCTTTAAAGGATGAATTAAGCGAAGCGGAAGTTTTTGTTGTGAGCGGTTTGGACGGCACGGTACTGTTAGGGCCAGAAGGAATGACAGGAACCCTGCTAGATGTAGAAAGTGTTCAAAAAGCGACCAAGGGTGAGAACAACTGGCTAGTAGAAGAATGGCCTGATGGTAAAGAGTATCTGACGGGGTTTGCAGTCGGAGACGGCCATTATGATTATGCAGGTCTTGGCTGGAAAGTCATTGTCCGTATCCCCACAGATCATGCATTTTCCCCTGTTGAACACTTGAAATCATACATTATCAAACTTGGTACCATAACGGCTGTTATCTTTGCGTTCATAGGCTGGCTTCTTGCCGGTTTCATTTCGAATCCTTTAAGAAAAATTTCAAGAGCTGCCCATGGGCTTAGAACAGGGAATGAAGCGGTAATCCCTTATATAAAAGGAATCAAAGACCTTGAACTCCTATCCGGTTCCCTCAGAGATCTCGTTGACTCATTAATCCGGACAGAGTCCAATTTAGGAAAGATGGAAACCCTTGCCCACCAGGATCTCTTAACAGGTTTAGGCAATCGTGTCGCATTAGACCAGTTTATGAATAAAGTTAAAATGGCAGATCAGTCACTGTCGTTTTTATATCTGGATCTGGACGGTTTTAAATTAATCAATGATACTCACGGACATCATACCGGTGATTTGCTCCTTAAAGAAGTAGCAAGCAGACTGAAAGATAGCACGCGTAAAGACGATCAGATATTCAGGCTCGGCGGCGATGAGTTCCTTGTCGTGCTTGAAACACCGTCAGAATCAGTGGAATTTTCACTTGCTAATATTGCAACCAAACTAATCAATAGCATAAACGCCCCCTATCATCTTGAGAATGCTGAGCTTATGGTTGGATGCAGCATCGGTGGAGCAGTTTGGCCAGAGCATGATATTGATCCGTTTACTGTCATCAGTTATGCGGATGAAGCACTCTATGCTTCCAAAAAGGCAGGCAAAAATAAGTTCACCTTCCATCAGAATACAGAATAAACCAAATGCCAGGAGCGTAACCTCCTGGCATTTCTTTTGATGAAAATACCACCACATTCTTTTAAAAATGGAATGATGATGACTGAACGATTCATTTTTCATAGCATATCCATTATGTTTGTTTACCAGTTAGAGAAAATGTTGAAAAAAAGATCAAAATTTTTGTCCATGCTTAGCTAAATAATCCTCCAACCATTTGTAGTCGATAGGTTCATTAATGATATCATATTGATCCATTCCGATAAGGGCTACATCCCTTTCAATTAAATTAGGAACGGTAATTCGCTGGTCACTATATTCCAATTGAAACGTAAACTGTTCTTCCGGATATTTAGATAGAAAGTTTCTCGATCCCGTTTTTTTTACCGTGTACAGACTAAAAAATTCAGTAAGTACTTTAATCGACGTTTCATTTACAATTTTTCTGTTGAAGGCTTTATCTTCTTCAAATGGCCTGATATTAAAATAGACTGCAGTCACTTTATTGGCATCAAGGATTTCGGCCAGATTCTTTTCCCTATAATCATACCATCTGTTAATGCCATAAATAAGTAAAACCACAATAATTACAATTAAAGTCCTTTTAAACCTCACCCTCTTACCCCTTTCCCATAAATGAGCAGCTTTCCGAGCGCTACACCATACAAACCATGCCCAACCATCCAGAAAAAGAAGGAATATGCACTGGAGATCTCAGGTGTCCGGTCAGAAAGCATGGTTGTGGGGTATAGGAAAAGTCCTATTAGTAAGGAAACCTTAACAACAAATCTAACTTTCTGTTTAATTGGGAAGTCCTTTTTTATTAAATAGATATGTAAAAGGACACCAAGTACCATCGAAACTATCAAATGTAGTAAAAACTCAATTATTTCAGAGACTTTAATGTCTTTTAAAAAAGGGATATAATCAACATTCAGAAGCAATATGTATACCTTTAGTCCAGTAACCGACTCTACTAAGTTCAAAAAAAGACCAAGGAGATTTCCTGCCAATAGACCAGTAAAACTTCCTTTTGCGATAGCAGTCAAATGTTTAATCTCCTTTCATTTAATAAGAAAATAATCTCTATAGCTTCCTTACTTTCTTGCCATCCACAATCATCAAATTGATTCCTGAGCCTTGGCCACTTAATCCGCCTCTTCCTAATTTAGCTAAATCAATTTGAGTCTCGATTGTTATCACTTTGCTCTCTTTTCCATGGAGGGTAACCTTGTATGGGCCTCCTTCATTTAAAAGAGATAGCATCGGATAGTCATCTTCGAACAAATACTTTTCATAAAATTTGATGTTGAATTGTACTGTTTCTTTGCTGTGGTTCTCAAATGGGAGAACACAAATTGCGTATAATGTTGTTTCGTCTTTCATCTCGAACGTGAAATTGCTCTCCCCTCTTTCGTACTCGATGGCATAAATTCCAGTAGCAAAGGTGTTCTGGTATGCCTTCACCATTTCCATCGGCAGGAACACAACAAGAAATATCGCGATCAAAACCATTCGCACATGATATTGATCAAGCGATTTAACGAGATAAAATAAGCTGATTATAAATAAAATGAGGCCTGTGACCCCAATATAGTTCACTCCGTCCATAGTGGTGATTGGAAAATTAAATGCTGATGAAAATTCCTGACCAACAGGATATTCGTGAGGGAATGGAAAATTAAGAGCAATCGAAATAAAGAAAAAGATGATGGCCATGGCTAAATATTTATTATTCTTAATCATTTAAGTCCTTCCTCTCCACACAATTATATGATGCCGCCTTCATGCTAAATAATTTATTGGGTCAGCCTAGTCAATACTTCAAACTGGATAACGAGGAGAACGATTCCAATAAGAACAAGTCCTTCCGCTATGGAAAGAATGGCCTCTTTTGGATGGTCTGAAGCTTTCCATTCAAAATAAGCGCGCAGAAAGTTTTGCCCAGTGATCAGTAATGTCAGGACCAGAAGGAAAAGATTTACCGAAACATCTCGATACATTAATTTAAAAAATAAAATCAGATAAGTGATTACAGTCGTAATTCGCAGAATTCATTCAGCATTTCGATGCGTTTTATTTATATGATTATAGGAAAATACCTTCCTTTTAATCTTTGGATATTGAAGGCTTTTCTTAATAAGAACTTCATTAACCAGACTATTGTTATAATGAGAACAACAAAGAGAATATACTTCATAATACCCCTCCTTATTTAGTATATTACCATCTCCTTCCATTGAATGATATAGGGGTCTTACCGTTTCTTACCTCTTTAATATGACTCTTTTGAGTTAAGATGAACTCTTCTTAATTCCTGTTGTTTTCCCCTCAAAAAAAGAGCCTTACCGCAATTAAGCGAAAGGCCCTTCCTTGTTAAAACAATTACTATTTATTACTCTTTTTCTTCACATTGATGAACAATTTTCCCTCTGCGGTTTTTCTTGTTTCATTGCCATAGGCGTCAACGGCTTTGACTTCGATGATGGCGCCATCTGCCACAACATCTTTAGTCGCTGTATAGTAGCCTGCGTAATTTCCTGGAGATACTTCACGCATTGGAAGCTCTGTTGCATTCATTGTCAGTGAATTGCTCGTTAATGGCATATGAATGACAAACGTCGCATCCAGGTCTTCTTCACTAGTGAATTCGACCTTTACGCTTTCTCCTTTTTTCAAGGTCTGATCTTCTTCCGGTTTAACATTTGAAATCACAGGTGCAGTGTATTTCACATCTACTTTTATAGATTTTTCAGTTGCGTTTCCTGCCTTATCCACTGCAACCACTTTGATTTCGTTTTTCCCTTCATCCAGCATTACCCTGGCTGAATAGGTTCCGTTCTCCACCTTCGCTGCAGTTCCGTTAACTGTAACAGTGTCCAGATTGGCATCAGTAATTGCGCCGGTAACCGTAACGGTTTCTTTGTTGATTTTGCTTCCATCTGCAGGGGAGGCAATCGACAATTCAGGTGCATTAGGGTCAAAAACCACTGTTGCTGGCTCTGATGCATCAGTAATTCCCTGCTCTGTCGATGCTTTGGCTGTCAATACATTCGTGCCTTCATTTAGATCTATATCAACTGCATACTTACCATTATCGCTTGCAGCTGTGGTTGCAATCTCTTCGCCATCATTATAGATATGGACAGTCGTTGTTGGCGCTGCCGATCCTTCTACTTTTACAGAACTTTCCTTTGTAAAAGATCCATCTACAGGTGAAGAGATACTTGGTGTCGTAACCTCATAATCGACTACCGCACGGATCATATAGTTTCCTTCATCCTCTGGAGAAGGTGACCAGCCACCACCTACTAACTGCCAGCTTCTTAATGCATTCTTTCCGTTTTCATCGGTAGCCAGGCCAGGTGAAGCTGTGTTGATGCCAGCCTGGATATATACCAGGTAGAAATCTCCTTCTACTACGATTCCATGGCTGCTCAAATCAACATGTGTCCACTCGCCGTTTCTCAATGCAGTGGCATCAATTGGTCCTGCCAGCTTCTTGCCTGGAGATCCATCAGTTCCTGTGGCATCGTATACTTCCACTTTGAAGGCTGTGCCGCCCGGAACCGGCCACTCAGTATCCCAGAAACGGAATAGACCGCCTGTAACCAGCGCTTTGTTGTTGCCCTCAGCCAACGACATCTTCACGGCCCAGCCATTGCCCGCGTCATAGAATGCCCGAGCATTTTCCGCACTGCCGTCATCATAACCGATTTCACCCGGGTAACCGATGAATGGTTTAATTTCAAAGTTTTGCTCAACATCCCCATCAAGGGTGACAGTCGCTTCCTGACTGTAAAAATGAGGAGCAATTACTTTTAGCGTGTATTCACCTTCATATGCAGTCAGCGAATATTGTCCATTCTCGTCTGTTTCAACAGGTGCTATCTTCGCATCCTCCAATAGGTAAACGGTCGCACCCGCTACAGGCTCACCAGTTGCCTTATTCGTGATGGAACCGGTTATTGTTCCTTTTGGCAACTCTTCTAAATTGAAGTTGGCTGTTGTCTCTCCATCCTGTGCAATGTTTACAGTTTGAGTCTGTGGACGGAAACCATAAGCTTCTGCTACCACCGTGAATGTACCGGCAGCATGTGTCAGTTCGAAACTTCCATTAGCAGGATTTGTTTTTACGGAACGCCCTGATTCAATAACCGTCACTTGAGCCTGCATAGGCAATGCCATTGGATTTGCTGAATTTTCAGCTTTTTGATGCTTAGGCAGTGACATTTGGATCTTGTTTGGATCAACCTTTTCTTTCAGGCTATCCTTCTCGTCGTCCTTGTTTCCTGTCGTGTCAGCCTTAGCTGGCGCGGCAAGCGGAGTATTTGTTAAAGAAACATCATCCAAATACCATCCATCCCTGACTACGCTGCCATCGGTTGTGACGTTAAAGGCGATATAAATTCTTTGGCCAGCATATTCACTCAAGTCTACTTCACCATCAATCCAGCCATTCGATAGATTGTTTACACGCAGTTTTTGCACCCAGTTAACAGCATCAGTGGAGACAAACACATGGCCGTAGTCATAATTTCTCTCCAGGTTATACCATTGCTTGAATTGCAGGTAACTGCTGCCTTCCGGCAAATCGATCGGCGGCATTTGCAATGACATGTTCGCTCGGTTTTGGTAGGTTCCGCCAAGAGCCGTTCCATAGACTTTCTCTCCTGAAAATGCTGAACCAGGACCACTGGTCGGAGTGCCCCACTCCCAGCTGTTTGCGGCTCCATAAGAGGTCCAGCCAGAAGCATCATTTTCAAAGTTTTGTTCATAGCCTACAGTGATTCCTGGCAGCACGGTCACGGTAAATTCACTTACCGTTTCATTACCGCCAAAGTCCACTGCCTTCCATTTGTATGAAAATTCGTTCCCGGATATCGCTTCACCTGGAATAGCAGCCTGATACGTACCATTTTTATAGTCACCGCCAGTTCGTGCAGCGGGAATAGATGACCAGGTTCCATCCTCCAATTGATATTCAACTTCAACATTTGTTACACTGATGTTGTCGGCAGCTGAAGCCTCTAAAGTCAGTGGCATTCCTGCGAAAACCGTGGCAGGTTGGGAATGCTCCAACACCGGTGCTTCACTGTCGTCTCCATCCTTTGTAACCTGTCCTTTAAATTTCCCCAAACCAGAAACAACCGAGGAAACCGCATCAAAAACATTCAACAATCCAGAACCATAGCCATTATTCGGTGATTCTGGATAAGCATTGTCTGTTAAAGGCAGCGCTGTCGTCATAATAATCTCTTCCAGATCATCAACAGTCAAACTTGAATTTGCCTGCAGCAATAATGCGATTGCAGCTGAGACATGAGGTCCGGCCATAGATGTTCCATTCCAGCCGCCCTCATAACCGCTTCCAGGTACTGATGAGCGGATATTCACTCCAGGTGCTGACAGCTCAGGCTTGATTTCTCCATATGGAGACGGGCCCAAGAGAGAAAAGCTTCCCAAATTATTATTGATGTCTGTCGCACCTGTTGCGACTGATTCCGGATAATTGGCCGGGTTCGCAACAGAACCAGGTCCCCCAGGATTGCTGAAAGTCGTATTCCCGGCAGAGAACTCAGGGAATATTTCAGCCGCTCTCCATGCTTGAACCATTGGGCGATACCATTCATCCAATCCCGGTCCACCGCCCCATGAATTATTGACAACGTCAGGAGCTAAATCAGGATTTCCATTTGGAGCGAGGATCCACTCACCAGCTTCCAGTAAGTCAGCATCTGTACCGCCAGAAGCTGTAAATGCTTTAACAGCGATCCATTTGGCGCCTGGAGCAACTCCAACGACGTTTCCACCATCAGGCTCGGACCCTACCATAGTACCGGTAACATGCGTCCCATGCCCATGGTCATCATATGGTGCAGATTGTCCACGAACGGCATCAAACCAATGATCAGCATGGGATACTTGTCCGGTGGCTGAGTCATAGCCACGGTATTTCTCCTGCAATGCCGGGTGATTCCACTGTACCCCTGTGTCGATTGTTGCTACGGTTATTCCGCTCCCATCGATTCCCATATCCCAGACCGCTGGTGCTCCTACACGGTCGATATTCCATTCGATTGAATTGGTTTTGGCAACAGGGTCCTGAACAGCAACAGCTGATTTTTCCGGAACAAACAGCTGCCTTGTTTCATTTGGAAGGATTTTATCAACCTCAGCAAAAGCAGCAACTTTATCCATTACTTCTTTTGTGGCTGTTACCGCAATGGCATTCACCACATGGTAGGAATGGACCTCCTTAGCTGTACCCTTCTTTTCTTGCTCCCTGAGGAATTCCATTACATTGATCTGTGTTTCTTGTGCCGTTGTTTTTAATTCTGATACAATCGTCGAGCGCTTCATTGATTTGGTTTTTGCCGGTGTTGCTTTAGCCAGGCTGGCTTTTTTCTCTGCCTCCTTAGCAACAGCTTTCGTATCCACCTGCTCTTTCATTTTTACCAGGAACGTTACTTTATCCTGATCTTCAAATTGCGTATAAAGCTTTTTGTTTACCTTTTGTTTTGCAGTCTGGACTGCTTCCTTTGCAGAAACACTGACTCCCTTTGTTGCTGCATTTGTCTGCATCTGTGGCTGAAGCAGCAATGGTACAACAAGTGCTGTGGATAGAAGTACGGATAATAATCGGCGTTTTTTACGTTTCATCCCTCTACCTCCTAAGTATTTTCCTTTAGTCTAATTTCCTGCCCTCCTCTCGTCGCACACTCTATGTCAAAATAGGTGCTAAATAAACCATAGCCTTTTGTGTGATACAGGTTTGTCGAAATTTAGGAGAATAAATCTGAATATTCAAAAAATGAATAGTAAGTTTTAGTTGGGAAATTTTTAAAATAATTCCTAATCAGTGTAAAATCAATTAGTTACATACCAAGTCTAATACTTTCTAATTATTTCCAGTATAGAAGGCGCCGGTTGGATGTAGGAGAAGCATAAAAATGATTCCTTGGTCCTGAATTTGATATTAATTCCTAGGTAATATGTTTAATAACTAGCTTTAAACGACCTTTTTCATTGACTCGTATAGCCCTATTTTAACTCTGCAGGGTATGTCAATTGACGGATTTAGCATTATTAGAAATACAGGTAGGAATAAAAAAAACAAAGGGATAGTGCCTCTGCCTGGGTATTGCTTTTATTCAATTACTTGCTTCACTTCCTGTCCTATTTCCTTTTCAAATGTACATGGCGTAAAGGTAATCTATAAAAAGAGAATTCTGCCTTTTTTTGCAGAAAAACAAGGAATATCAAATTCCTGCTTGTGACTCCTTAACTAAAAAAGTTTCAGAAATTACTAAATTATTATTTCGCTTTTCGAAAAAGATGCTACAATACTATTTAAATCGTACATAAAGAAGGGACAACTATGAACAAAAAATTATGGCTTACATATGGCATGTTGACTTTTGCCACCTCAACATGGGGCAGTGCTTTCATTGCCGGAAAATACGCAGTACAAAGCTTCGAACCGGCGACTGTCGCCTTTTTTCGTTTTTTTGGGGCTGCTATCCTCCTCATTCCTCTCATGTTCTTGATGGAGAAAAATCGCCAGAAACCGAACTTGAAGGATTATATTTTATTTGCCGTTCTTGGCCTCACTGGAATCGCATTATATAACATCTTCTTTTTCCTGGCGAGTAAGCATGCACCTGTCATTAAAAGCTCCCTCTTCATTGCGTCCAACCCTGTGTTGATTGTGCTTTTATCAGCTTTATTTTTAAAAGAAACCATCACCCGCAACAATGTTATTGGATTGGCGATTGCCCTTTCTGGTGCTTTTTTTATCATAACTGATGGGCATCTCATGAACTTGATTCAACTCGGTTTCGATCCAATTGATTTCGTTTTGATGGGTGCTGTAGTAAGCTGGGCGCTCTACAGTGTAGTTGGAAAAGTGGTTCTGAAGAAGTTCAGCTCTGTCGAGTCCACTACCTACGCAGTTGTTTTCGGTACCTTCTTTTTACTTCCGTTCGCCCTGGCTGAAACATCCTGGCAGGACGTCCAAAAGGCATCAGGTACAACCTGGTTCGCCATTATCCATATGAGCGTGTTGGTCACGGTCGTTTCATTCGTCATGTATTATAACGGAATCAAAGAAATTGGCGCCGCCAAAGCATCAATTTTCATCAATGTCATGCCGGTTTCTGCGGTCATTATGGCTACTTTATTTTTAGGCGAAAATTTCACAGCTGCTCATGCAGCCGGAGCAGCACTGGTATTATCAGGCGTCTATATTGGAACCAATCCAAGGCTTTTTAAAAGAAAGCCAAAAGACGAAATAGTTAAAAATGAAATTGCATAAGGAGATGAATCCATGATACATAAAATTGATTTGAAATCAGAAAATTTGCACGGGTCTTTCTCTAATGAATATAAACCAATCATTACAGTTAACTCTGGAGACTCAATCCGCATGCAGACTCCAGACATTGAATGGGGATATTCAGCATCCAAAGAAATTGAAAGAGAGTTCTTTCAGTCTGCTGTAAAAGAAGAAACTCCCCTCCATCCGATGGTTGGTCCGATTGAAGTCAAAGGGGCAAAGCCAGGGATGGTGCTAGAAGTGAAATTGAATGATGTTGTGCCCGGATGGTATGGGACGAACTGGGCAGGGGGCAAAAAAAGCTGGCAAAATGACGCAGTTGGTCTAACGGGATCCGAGAGAATCAGACTCGACTGGGAGTTGAATCATAGCACAATGACTGCAAGGACCGAGGTAAGTGGCCGACCGGTCAATGTTGCCTTAAATCCATTCATCGGCCTGATGGGCGTCGCTCCTGCTGAACCAGGCGTACATCGCACCTCCCCTCCCCGTTACTGTGGCGGCAACATCGACTGCAAGGAGTTAAAAAGGGGCAGTACCCTTTACCTTCCGATCTCTGTTGAAGGAGGATTATTCTCAATCGGTGACGGCCACGCTGCACAGGGAGATGGTGAATTATCTGGCACGGCAATCGAGTGTCCAATGGATTTGGTCGATATCACCCTGACACTGAGGGATGATCTTTCACTGAAGCTGCCGCGTGCTAACACCCCGGATGGCTGGCTGACTTTCGGCTTCAATGAGGACCTCAACCTCGCAGCCGCACAGGCACTTGATGAGGTGGTCGACTTGTTATGTGAACTTCACGAAATAGAGCGCACAGAAGCCCTTGCATTAGCAAGTGTGACCGTTGACTTACGAGTCACCCAGGTCGTGAACGGCGTAAAAGGAGTTCATGCTGTTTTGCCGCACGGAGCAATCAGGTAAAATTTTAATTTGTTTAGTGGTGTTGTCTTGGAGCAGATCCTATACATGCTCCAAGGCTTTTTTAACATTTGTTTAGTGAAATGAATTCATAAAACCAGTCTCTGGACTTCAAGAAATATCTATTCCCGCTTTTTTATCTAAACAGCACGATAAACTTTGTAAACCAGGCAATATATCTTGCTCCCCATAAGAACAGTCCCTGAGCAAGAATTGTTCCTAACAATCTTGAGGTTACCATCATGATTGACATACTTTTAAGGGTATTGTAACTCCCTCTTTGATTGACAACATCGTCTGCTATGACAGATAATTTGGGATCAACAAAAATGACCAGAAGGATCGTTGCAATCCCATTTATTAAACCAGATGCCATAATAGCTGTAGCAGCTCTTTCAGGTACTAATAATGCTGCATACAGTGCAGCTAAAACCCCAATGGTATAAATCGCCGTTATGATCATATTTACAAAAAAGAGCCTTACCGGAATCTCATTCATTTTCGTTCCCTGTAAATATGAAAACTTGGGAAGACTAAAATGAGTGATGCCGCGTTTTATGTATTGCAATGAAAAAAGCCTTTTCATCAAGGAAGGCACAGATCCTTTTTCTTCAGATAAATGAATGATTGCCCTCGAAAATAATGCTACAAAAGTGGGAAGCAGAATAATCCCAAATAATGTACCAAGAGTTGATGCGCCAATTAGTATTCGAAATTGCGCTTCCACAAACTCTAATGTATTCTCCTTTGGGGCGTTATCAATCAGGCTTCCTGTGAAAGGCTGCTGCATCATATTCGCTAATCGTGAGACAATCACCATTATATTAAAAAGTGAAAGAGCAGAAGCAATCATTTTAACGCGTGCACCCGATAACCTCACAGCATAAGCCAATGTCTCGATCGAATGAATGATAAAAATAAACAATGCTATGAATAATAATCCTTGAGTGAAAAACTCCATTTAGCTACCTTCTTTGCTTAGTGATTTTGCAACAAAAATTCAGGTTTGTTGACTTGAGAGCATGGATAAATTGCTCTTAAATACACTGCGATAATTGACTTTGCATTTTGACTTAAATCAATTAGTCAGCAATCCATTACTCCGAAAAGGAAATAAAGAATGCAAGTTTTATTCAGGTTATCTTTTAGTAAAGCAATTCCATTTTACTATTATTTCGCATGATTACCTCAAGTTCTTTCCTTGTATCTGGATGAAGAATAATCTTATCAGTAAGGTCCAAAGTCGATAGATTTACCTTCCTTCCCCACTTTCTTGAAAACGACCGCCAATCACAAACCATTTCTAGTAAGTATTTTCGTGGCATAGGCAAGGCCTGTTTTTTATTCGGGTCAATCACCCAATACTCCCAGTGATGTTTATTTTTATGCTGGTGAGTCAGCCATGCATAACGCCATCTTAATTCATCTTCTACACTTAATTTTTTTTCTGAGTAAAACTTCCTGGCATAAGGAAAAAACTCTCTTGGATAGAATTTAGATAGATCGTGGGTGATACCCTGGATGTATAGTCCCTCTGACCAGCATTCAACCAGGACATTTATTTTATGGTCAAGAATGTATAGAATGTATTTCACATACGCCTTCAGCATATCCATACCTGCCAATCTATTAAACTTACCTCTATATTCTGTTCATCTGTTTACATTTCCTTCCTGGAGTATTCAGAAATGATGTGTAATCATAAAAAAGCAACCCAATCAATTATGAAATGGGCTGCATAAATATATTTAATTTTTCAAGATACCTAAATAACTCTTCCACGGCCCCACCGATTCTTCATATTTTTTTGCCATCACTCTGGTTATCTGTGAAATATGGGTTAAATCATGAACCACCCAGGTAGAAATCAATTCACGTGCTGTTACTTCTCCATATTCCGGGTGGATTCCCGTCATTTCAGGCTGTGCTTTATCAGTGATCAACAGTTTTAGTGTTTCAATATTTTCCCTGCGTAATGAAGCGAATTCCTTCATTTTTTCCTCAATTGACCAATCATGATATTGTTGCAAATGTGAAAATCGGTCAAATACCGGGAATCTTTTTTCCTTTGATTCACTTAAGATTAACTCCAATCTAGGAATCCAATTATATTTCTCCCCGTCAATAAGATGGCCGATAACCTGGGATGGGTTCCAGGTCCCGTCTCCTTCATTGGTTTGAAGCCAGCCATCGGATAAGCCAACTAAATATTGCTCTAATATTTTGGGAGTCCGTTCTAATACTTCAATTACTTCCGACATGATAAACGCCATTTTTAGTCCAGCCCCTTTATTTTTCATAAATAGCTATATGTAACACAATGTCATACTGCTGTTCTTTTTCTGAAAAAAATCAATGGTAAGATAGATTTGTCTGATAATTTTTTAAGATAAGAGAGTGAAATAGATGCTGACAATCAAAGAAGCAGCTGAACAATTATCTTCTTTCGGAATCGATGTAACCAATGAAGAGATTTTGTTGTGGATACAAGAAGGACAATTAAAAGCTGAAAGATCCCAGAGGAGAAATGTATTATATAAAATTCATCTGAGTGACCTGATTGAATTTATTGTTCAGGAACAGAAAAATGAATTAACGAATGAACTAGAAAAGTCCAAGCGCAAGAATCAAAAACTTAACGAAGAACTTGAACTATTAAATACCCGTCTGCATATTGAGCAATCCAAAGTGCGGACATTGAAAAAAATGCTGAATGCACAGATTGAAGCTGCGGCCACCGATACATTCCAACTGGAAGAATTGCTAGGTTTAAAACGGGACACAAGCAGTCCGGTCCTGAAAAAGGAATTCAAAAAGCTCCTAAAAGCCCTTCATCCTGACCGCGGTGGAGATGAGAGGCTTTTTAAAGTGTTCAGAGAGCAATATGAGAAGTTGAAATGAGGCTATTTTGCAGCGGGAGATCAATTTTTCATTGCTAAATAATAAGTACTGGCACCCATTAATAGTCCACCGGTTACACCAATTGCTGCTCCTGGCACAACCCAAATGGTCGATAAGTAGATTCCTGACATGTATAACAACAAGCCGAATAAGAACAAAAATTTACCTTTTTTCATATTTACTCCTTTAACCCATTGTTTTACATAACCACTTCTATATGGACATGTGGAATTCCTTTTTTACAATCTAGTTGGGGGAAAAGTAAGTCATAACTGCGGATATTCGAATTAAAATCTAAAAAAGCGCAAGA
Source organism: Cytobacillus oceanisediminis 2691 (assembly GCF_007678455.1). Taxonomy (GTDB): domain Bacteria; phylum Bacillota; class Bacilli; order Bacillales; family Cytobacillaceae; genus Mesobacillus; species Mesobacillus oceanisediminis_A. Next base: position 25,572 of record NZ_VEEP01000003.1, read on the forward strand.
CAAAAACCCCCTCCAAATCATGCAGATTCAGAGGGGAAAAAGGACACTTATTCTTTCGGCTCGACTGGGCCTTCATACACCTTTGCTTGTTTGGCAAAGCTGAATTCATTTTTGGCAAGGCCGCCGAGTGAGAGGTCAAAATACATATTTACATGGTCGCCTGTTTTATGTGCTTTTTTATTTTCGATTTCTTTTGCACGCATGATGGCCTCTTCAAATAGTGTGGCGTGGGCAGCTTCGCGGTCGATCAGGAATTGGAACATCTCCCTTGCGCCCGGGTCGTCTACATGGCGGTATAATTCTTCGTATACCTTTTTGGCTCGAAGTTCAGCAGCGAGATCTGATTGAAGGTTCGCAACGAGATCGCCAACATTATTAATGAAATTCCCTGTGAAAGGTGTTCCTGAAGAATCCACAAAATCAAGTCCATGTCCATCGAGAATCATGCTTTTCTGAACCGTAGAATTAAAGTTGAACTGCATCATATTATTGATCTGGTTTTTAGCATCAGATAAGAGGTTTCCTTCACCAGACATTTTCCTTTCATCTTCACCCATCTCTTCCATCTTCTGCTCTTTATCAGTACCACCCATCAATTGAGTGATACACTCCCCCACCATTTCAAGATGCGAGATTTCCTCAGTTGAAATGTCCATCAGCAAATCGCGAATCGCAGGGTCGGGGGTACTAAAACTCTGGGCAAAATATTGGAGACAGGCTTTCAATTCACCATTGGCACCGCCAAACTGTTCAAGTACTGCAGCAGCATGGGCAGGATTTGGGCTCTTGACTTGGACTGGGAACAATAGTTCTTTTTTGTGGATATACATGATTCAGCCTCCATCAATATATTTTTGTACATTTAGACACATTCCCAAGTAGATAGAGGGTAAACCAACCTTCCTGATTTTTCATTCAAATGAAACAAATCAAAGTCGATACAAATTATCCATAAATGATATAATAAGATTTCATCTTAAAACGATATACTAGAGAAGATACATAAGGAGGTGCATCATGCGAAAGTCAATCTTCATCCTCATCCTTTTCACCGTGGGAGCTATCATAAATGGTTGTTCAAACGAAAAATCCGAGTCTGCCACGCTAACCCTTCCAGATGAAAACGGGAAGGATGTTTCTTTTGAGAATATGGAAGAGCCTGCACTTGTTTTCTTTTTTACAGGAGTTGGTTGAGACTTCTGTAAATCGCAGCTGGTCGAGCTGCAGAACCGAAAAGACTTATTCAGCCAGTTCCCTGGCAATATTTACGCGGTAAGTGCATCTTCCGTTAAGGAACATAAAGCAATGAAGGAAGAATTGGGACTTGAATATCCGGTTATTTCGGATAAAGACCTGAAATTGATCAAAAAGGTTAATTTACTAGATCCAGAGTCTCCGATTGCTGTTCGAGGGTTCGCTGTTCTAGATAAAGACGGCACTGTCCTCCATTCCCAGCAAATTGATCCCTTCGGTATCGAAGCTGAAGGAATCATTCCTTATGCTGCGGACATAGCGAAAGGCAAGAAACCATCAGAATAAGCAGACAGAACCACCCGTTGATTTGCGGGTGGTTCTTTTTGTTAAAAACCGAAATAAGTTCCTGTTAGTTGAAATTTGAAAACTCAACAACCTCTATTTGATTACCAGATGGATCTTCGATGATATTGTATCTTCCCGGCGGGCATGGTCTTGCTTCATCAAACAGGATTTTGACACCCTTTTGGCGAAGCTGGCTGACATCCTCATCGATATTTTCAGACAGAATTCCCAGCAAAACCTTCGGGTTACCTGAAACATGTTCCCCTTCATTCTTTTCTAACACAATTGGAATCTCATTATGTACAAGTGATACGATATTCTCTCCATAATGCTTAGACACTTCAAAATCCAGCTTCTTTGTATAGAATTCAACAGCTGCCTCCATATCATCTACCTTAATTGTTAAGACACATACTTTGTTCAACATAAACATCACTCCTTTTCTTAAAAATTATCACTGGGCACTGGATTACTAGCTGGCCCATAATTAAACCATAATCCCTATCCAAAAATTGTAATCTTATAATTTATTCGCTTATTTACTTAAAAAACCTTTTGGAACCCACTCGAAAATCCTAACTTTTTTACAAACGAAATCAACAAAACGCTCCATTGGTGATCTCATTCTCCTGTATTCTTACAAATCGTGGTTCCAATACGGTCTATTGGTGACCCTATTCTCCTGTATTCTTACAAATCAGGGCTCCAATACGGTCTATTGGTGACCTCATTATCCTATATTATTACAAATCAGGGCTCCAATACGGTCTATTGGTGACCTCGTTCTCCTATATTCTTACAAATCAGGGCTCCAATACGGTCTATTGGTGACCTCGTTCTCCTATATTTTTACAAATAAGTGTTCCTATACACTTTATTGGTGACCTCATTATCCTGCATTTTTACAAATCAGAGTTCAATAGATTCTATTAGTGCTCCATTTTCTTTTCGATGCCCGGATATTTGAATTTTGGCGATACCTGATCTCCCGCAGCTTATAGTATGGAGTTTATATCTAATAAAACTCTTCTAGATGGGAAAGATGCTGAGACAGATTCACTTCATGTCCATATCTACACAACTGAGGATTATCCTTTAAAAGCATGATTTTAACTCCTCACTACCTCAGATAAATAAACTAGCTGGTTTTCCTAAAAAAAAATGACGTATGCCTGTACATACGTCATCTTGCTTTTGTATTTTAGCTTATAGATTAATCTATTCGATTAAACTTGTTCAATCCTAGTCTTCCTCTTTTTTCACCCAATCACCATCATCATTCTTCTCATAATCATTTTTAACCGCGCTCCAGGCGACTTTAAACGCTGTTTCTTCTTCATCATATTGCTCAGATGCTGAGTTGAAGGCTTCTTTGAAGATTTCCTGTGCGTGGTGCGGCAGGTTATCTTTCACTGAATCTGGCAGGTCTTTTAGAGATTTGTAAGGCATAACGATACCTCCTTAAATTAACTAGATATAATTTTCTATTTCCCTCCCTGGGAAAAATGAAACAATTCGCTTACATACCCAGCAAGTACATAAATCAGGTAAACGATACCACTCAGCTGTTGGTTTCCTTTTTGCCGAAACCGGGAACATCTAAATACCAAGAGAATAATAGAGGAAGTGTTGGTTTATATGAATTCACCATCTACTGTAGAAGTTAGAAATAAAATGAGAGAAATGAAACCGTGGGTTCGCCGTTTTGGGCGTTTTGGCTTTGTTGCCAAAGGGCTGGTTTACGGAATGGTTGGGGTTCTTGCTGCCTTAGCCGCTTTCGGACCAAAAGGAAATACAACCGGGACATCGGGCGCCCTGCAATCCATCGCTGAGATGCCATTTGGTGAAATTGCACTCTGGTTTATTGGTATTGGGCTGATTGGTTATATCTTGTGGAAGTTTATTATAGCGATAAAGGATCCAGAAAATGAAGGAACAGATCCTAAAGGCCTTGTCAAAAGGACAGGCTACTTTATTAGTGGGTTAATCTATGCGAACCTAGCTTACGGTGCCATCAAATTAGCCAGCCATACCGGTTCCGCTGGCGGAGATAACTCAGAAAAAACGATTTCCGCAAAGTTAATGGAACAGCCGTTTGGCGAATGGCTGGTTGGCATAGTAGGAGCCATTATTATTGGATATGGGGTTTATGAACTGTATAGCGGGGCAAAAGAAAAATTCATGTCTAAATTCAAGACCTATGAAATGGATGATAAAGAACGCAAATTGGCGGTTGTAGCAGGCAAAATCGGGTTAATATCAAGGGGAATTGTTTTAAGCATGGTAGGATTTTTCTTCATACGCACAGCATACACCAATAATCCAAACGAATCTAAAGGACTCGGCGGTGCTTTAACCGAACTTGCAAACCAGCCATTGGGCCAAGTGATGCTCGCAATCGTCGCCGTAGGGCTGATATTATATGGAATCTACCAAATCATTCGCGGGCGTTATCAGCATATGAATTTTGGGTGATAAAATGAATGACGATAATATTGAAAAATGATAAAAAATATAAATGAATAACAGACTTTTGCAGTACAAATAGCAAGCAAAGAACGCCAGGACTTATATCCTGGCGTACTCTTTTGCTTCTTTACACATACAAAGGTTTTATTTCTTTAACAAAATATGATTATTGTTTTCTAAAGTGGAAGTTACTATAATTCTGCCGCAATAGCTCTCCCTGCTATGCGTCCTGTAAAAAGGCAGCCACCCAAAAAAGTTCCCTCAAGTGAACGATAGCCATGTATTCCCCCGCCCCCAAACCCGGAAACTTCACCAGCAGCATATAATCCTGGAATAGGCTGTCCAGAAGAGTTCAAAACTTTTCCTGATAAATCAGTTTGTAACCCTCCTAAGGTTTTCCGGCTGAGGATATTCAAACGAACTGCGATTAAAGGGCCGTTTTTTGGATCAAGGATTTTGTGCGGTGCTGTCACCCGGATTAATTTATCGCCAAGGTAATTGCGTGCGCCGCGCATAGCGGTTATTTGCAGGTCCTTAGTAAATTTATTATCGATTTCACGGTCTCTTGCTTCTATTTGTCTTTTGATAGTTTCCAAATTTAATAGGTTTTCACCTGTTAGTTTATTCATGCGGGAAACCAGGTCGGCTAAATTATCCGCAATAATAAAATCTTCTCCTTTATCCATAAATGCTTTTACAGGATCCGGAACACTTTGTAATGCTCTTCCAATAACTTTTCGAATGCTTTTTCCCGTTATATCAGGGTTTTGTTCTGAACCGGAAAGGGCAAATTCCTTTTCAATAATCTTGTGTGTCAGAATAAACCAGGAGTAATCATAGCCAGTCTTTTTGATTGCATCAAGGGTTCCCAATGTATCAAATCCCGGAAAATTTGGTGCCTGGAATCGCCTTCCCGTTGCATCCAGCCAGATGGAGGACGGTCCTGGAAGGATTCGGATCCCATGGTTGTTCCATATAGGATTCCAATTCTTAAGTCCCTCGGTGTAGTGCCACATGCGGTCTGGATTCACGATGCGGCCGCCTGCCTCTTCTGTTATTGCCAGCATCCTGCCGTCAACATGGGCAGGTACACCTGTAACCATTTCTTTGGGAGGTTCGCCAAGCCGGCTTGGCCAATTTTTCCGAACCAGGTCAAGGTTGCCCCCAATGCCTCCGCTTGATACCAATACTGCTTGGGCTCCATATTCAAAGCTGCCGACTACCTCCCTGCTGCTATCTTCTCCGCGAGCTGATGTACTTGGCAAAAGAACTGAGCCACTCACCACAACAACCGCACCATTTTTTGTAATAAGTTTATCTACTCTGTGGCGTGGAAGAAACTTAACTAGTCCGGTTTTAATATGTTCACGAACTCTTCGTTCAAATGGGGCAACAATGCCGGGACCAGTTCCCCAGACAATATGAAATCGAGGCACGGAGTTACCGTGCCCATCGGCAAGATAACCGCCTCGTTCCGCCCAGCCAACAACCGGAAAGAAGCGGACACCCATTTTAGTTAACCAGGCACGTTTCTCTCCTGCAGCAAAATCAACGTAGGCTTCCGCCCATTTCCTGCCCCAGTAATCCTCAGTTTCCTCCCGGTCAAATCCGGCAGTTCCCAGCCAGTCCTGCCATGCTAGTTCCTTAGAATCTTTAATACCCATCCGCCGCTGTTCAGGTGAATCAACCAGAAACAATCCCCCGAACGACCAGAATGCCTGCCCACCCATTGACGCGTCAGGCTCCTGATCCAAAAGCAAGACCTTTTTACCTGCATCAGCCATTTCAGCTGTTGCTACAAGACCGGCTAGCCCTGCTCCCACAACAATTACATCGAAATTCACGCTTCTTCCCCCACTCTATTTCAATATTCAGTTAATTTTAATATATCATATGTTATAGCTCTTAATTTCACTGGTCTCTATAATTCTCCTCCCACTTTGCCCGCCAATCTCTATAATCCTCATCTTCCAGAAACTCTTCAACTGTAAGTCCATCAAGAGAATGCGGCGACCCCGCTATCCCTTTTCCAATGGGAAAAGATGTTCCACCGATAATTTCCCATCGTTAAAAATAAAAACGCTTAATTCAACTTTGCTTGAAAAACCGGTTTGCGGTCCGTAAATTTTGCCAAGTGGATGATTCTTAACTATGAATACTTCCTGTGTTATTTCCTTTCCGATATAAGGATCTGGTTTTACAGGCTGGACCGCCCACACCATATCGTAAGGCTTATTCAATAAATCATGCTTTTTGAAGGTAAATGATTGCTTCCCCTCATAGGACTTAATGGAGTATCCTTTATCTTCAAGATATTGTCTAGCTAATTCAGCATTTCCGTCCAATTTTGGGCCGCAACCTGCCAGTAAAAAGAGAAACACCAAAACGAGTATTCTTTTCATAGTTACTCCCTCTCACTTTTGGCAAGATATAAAATTTCCTGGATAACAGTTTGAGTGTCTTTGCTATCTTTTATTACATATAAAAAGCCTGCTTCATTTTTCGTCGGATTGACGATATCTTCTTTTAAAGAATCTTCGCGCTGTTTTTGTAATACTTCCATAAAGCTGGAATAGTTCCCGCGGAAAATATCCTTACTGCGTTGACTTACTGCTATACGGTCTTCGAGAATATCATCAGGGATATCAAAGTGGACCAGAATACGAGTGAAATTTCTTTGCGGAAACAATTCTTCAAGCAGGTAAGCTCGACCTTTACGACTGCGATTGGAATTGCATATGATAAGATGATGATTCGTTTGCTCAATTGTATATTGGACAATTAGTTTGGAAATCGCATGTTTGAGTGTATTGGGGCCATTTTGTGACTGAAGTTTTCTATAATATGTATTAATAAATGCAGCATGAATGTCTTGGTCCATTACAATGGAGTGATCAAGCTCTTTTTCAAGATTCCTTGCAAAGGTTGTTTTTCCGCTGTGAGTTTTGCCAACTGTTATGACAACTAATCTTTTCATCAAGCTGCCCTTCTTTCAGAAAAATTAGGTTTCCAGGCTTTTTATTTTTTTTCGACAAGGAGAACCGTTTTTTCTCCAACACCATTATTACAGCCTTCTAGCACATACTCAGTTTTATCCTCTACCTCTTTTTCAACAATCCTTTCGCATGTGGATTGTTCAATACTTCCCTGTCCGTATCCATCCCTTGTAGAATCATAGGTTGATTGAATGCTTTTACCGTCAAAAACCAAATTATGAAGCATCGGGGCTCCCTCTGAGGTATTAGTGACGAGCCTGATATCGCTTTTTTCCCCTTGCTTGACACGTTCTAAAAAAGAGTAAAATACTTCAAGGTGTGTTATCTCGCCTTGTATGTCGACTACATCATCCTTAGAATGAATATAATCAGGCAATATCTCTTTTACTTCAGGCAGTGTTTGTTCCTCCTTCTGGCAGCCGGAACCTACAAAAAGTATAAAAATTATCGCGATTACTTTTTTCACCCTAATCCCCTTTCTTTAAAACTAAAAATACTTAGTTAAATATTACCATTTCATTCCCTTTATGAATATCTAATATTAAATTTGTATGTGTTCCCCCTAAGGTGATTGGGTAATCTGATTGTATGATTACTTAGCAAAGGTGTGTTAGAGAGTGAAGAATAAGTTATACTCAGAAATTGCTGTCCCAATAGAGGTTCCATTTGGCTTCATGCCCGGAAAAGAATCTGAGCGGGATTTTACTTTTGATAAAGAGGATTGCTTTAGGGATTTCCTTCTAAAAAAAGGTGGACAAACTTACGATGTTAGTCTTGATGATCAGGGACAATGGTATTTTTTCATTTCAATGGAATGCGATACGCTCGACGAACTGAAGCTCTCAAGGCAGATTTTTCGTCCACCCTATTTAAAAGACGAGCATCTTGAACTTGTAGATATAATGGAAAAATTGGAGATTAGACCATATTATGAGGGACACGATAAAGCATACGGCCATGTGCTTTCGCTTGTGGATAATCTTGATACCGTGTCTGCCTTTAAACAGGCCCGGCTTGCTAATTACGATGGCACCGATGACCCAACGATCATCAAGAAAATCCATTTCATTGAGAATGAATATAAAGGAGAAAAAACTCGCTTCATCTCCGGCTTTGAAACTCGCTCATTCGCAACAGTGACAGAAAACGAATTCTACGCAAAAGAAATCCACCTTCAAGGTAATGCAAGGACTTATTTGAAACTATTCATTTATTTCGCACGGTACGGCAAGCTGCCATCTCAGCAAATGATGCCGAGATTCCTGGGAAACCTCTGGTCATCGACACAAAGCTTGAATAATGCAGCAAACCCTGCTCTCTTTAGAGATGAAGGGGTAGAGTGACTAAGATCTAATTAGTCTGGTTCCGTGGCAATACGATGATAATAGGTGCACAGCTGGAAAAAGATACCCATGATAGCTTGGTTTTATGGTGACGGTAATTTCTTTGCCACATTAATTTCGTTCGGATCTTACTTAGCTTAGGCTCCGACTGTATTTCCATAGCAACTCCAACTACGGTCGCAGCTTTGCTTCTTCTGTGACCGTATTTCCTTCACCTATTTTTTTCGGGCAGAGCTTTACTTAAGCTGCGACCGTATCTCCTTCACTTCTCCATTTTGGGTCACAGCTTTGCTTAAGCTGCGACCGTATTTCCTTCACTTCTCCATTTTCGGGCAGAGCTTTACTTAAGCTGCGACCATATTTCCTTCACTTCTTCAATTTCGGGCAGAGCTTTATTTAAGCTGCGACCGTATTTCCTTCACTTCTCCATTTTCGGGCACAGCTTTACTTAAGCTGCGACCGTATTTCCTCCACTACTCCATTTTCGGGCACAGCTTTGCTTAAGCTGCGACCGTATCTCCTTCACCTCTCCATTTTCGGGCACAGCTTTACTTAAGCTGCGACCATATTTCCTTCACTTCTTCAATTTCGGGCAGAACTTTACTTAAGCTGCGACCGTATCTCCTTCACCTCTCCATTTTCGGGCACAGCATTACTTAAGCTGCGACCGTCTCTCCTTCACTACTCCATTTTCGGGCACAGCTTTGCTTAGGATGTGACCATTTTCTTTTATTTCATTCAAGGCCAATGTTATTACCATGGCCAGGATCCAAGATTAAATTTAATATAATTTACCGTCTGTAAATTCACCCGAAGCGGACTTTAAATTCCATTCTATCCTCCTATCAAGAACGCATTAACATTATGACAGGCTGTTACTAATATAATTTCTGTAGAGGTGATCAATATGCCAAGGGCAAAGTATACGGACAGTGATGTTGCATTGGTGGCAAGAATGATGAGGGCGGAAGCCGAGGGTGAAGGTCAGCTGGGAATGCTGATGGTGGGCAATGTCGTTGTTAATCGATTGGTATCCAATTGTCTTGACTTTAAGGATTTACGGTCTATTCGGTCGGTGATTTTCCAGATCCAGGGTGGGAATTACTCGTTTGAAGCCGTGCAGAAAGGTAATGTTTTTTATAACAGAGCAAGAAGTGTGGAGAAGAGGTTGGCGAAGCAAACTCTTGATTATTGGAGGCAACACCCTTCCAAGTTTGCTCTCTGGTATTTCAACCCATATGCGCCATGTCCGCCAACATGGTATGACCAGCCTTTTTCTGGACAATATAAACAGCACTGTTATTATGAACCAAAGGCAAATACTTGCGAAGGCGTATATATCGGATAGCAAAGCCCCCACATAGTGTGGGGGTTGAGTTTTGCAAATTGCAACTAAAATAAGCCGGGAAAAGGTATTTCTTTTCCCGGCTTCCTCATTATTTTGTGTTCGTAAACCCGCCATCGATGCTGATTACTTCGCCATTAATGTACTCCGCGTTGGATGTCAGCAGAAAAGTGACCAACTCTGCAACTTCTTCCGGCTTGCCAAGACGTCTTTGTGGTATTCCTTTTGTTGCATTTTCCTTCATAGCCGGATTTGCTTCATAAAACTCTTTGACCATCGGTGTCTCGGTTGGTCCCGGAGCAATCGCATTAACCCGAAGGCCATCTTTTCCGTATTCTGCCACCATGCTCTTTGTTAATCCAACGATGCCATGCTTTGTAGCAGAATAGGTGACAACAGAGTCCTGACCAATCACACCTGCACTTGAAGAGGTATTGACGATTGAACCTCCGCCATTCTTCAGCATCACCTCACCAACATAACGGACACCATATAGCGCACCTAAAAGATTAATTCCGACAATTTGCTGGATTTCTTCGATAGAAGAGTCCAAAAAGTATGATCCGCTTCCGGAAATTCCGGCATTGTTGAAGAAGTAATCAATTTTGCCGAAAATTTCAACCGTTTGATCAACATATCTTTTCACGTCTTCTTGCTTCGAGACATCTGCCTTGATGAACATCGCTTCCACACCGCGTTCTTTTAGCATCTCGACTGTTTCATTACCGCCTTTTTCGCTGATATCAACGACTGCAATGTTTACTTTTTCTTCTGCTAACCTTAGGGCAGTGGCCTGTCCCAAGCCACTGCCTCCACCGGTAATGATCGCTACTTTATTTCCGTTTGCCATTTTTCCAATCTACTCCTTTAATTAATCGGTTTTCACATACTTCAGCTATTGCTTTTTCTTTTCAAGTGCCTTGACTAACTCTTCTCCCATCAACTCTGAAGAAAATGGGTCACGGCTTGTGACAAGCTGTTCATCTGCCCATACAGCATGACCCGTTTTTTCTAGATCACCCTGATCGTATTCGCTGATTTTTCTCATTTCCTGCTCCAAACTAAAAGGCAGGATGTCCAACAGACCCTCTGGCTCCATTTCGTCTGGATAACCGGTTACTTTTTTGCCAGCGATGAAACTTTCACCATTAGGACGCTTTGCGAACACAAGCGGAGCTGGACCATGACATTCTGCCGCAACAATTCCGCCCGCATCATGGATCTTGTTCATGATATTATGCAAATCCTCATTCTTTGCCAGGTCATACATGGCACCATGCCCGCCTACAACAAGCACGACATCATACTCATTTGGATTCACATCTGAAAGCTTCATCGTATTATCGGCTTTGCCTGATTCGTAAAGTTCCTTATAAATGCCTTTTGGATCATAATCCTCACTTAGACTCACCATATCAATTTGAGGCTTTCCTCCAAGCGGTGATGCCAGGTCAACCTGATGTCCTGCATCCTCCAGAATCTGCATTGGAGCGAATAATTCCTCACCCCACCAGCCAGTTTCATAATTATTTTTGTCATCCTTATATCCACTTGATAGAACTGCCAGTACTTTTGACATTTGAAAAAACCTCCTCTATTGATTCCAGAGTTTGTTTTCCCTATTATAGTGCCCATTACTCTTTTAAAAATTTCCATTTAAAATAAAAACGCCCGGACATCCGAGCGTCTAAGTTAATTCCATTTGTAAAAGGCCATCTAATGCGAGATCTTCCATTTTAAGAAACGTTAACTTGCACACTTGCATTGAAACTCTTTTCCCTAACATTTATGATTCTTGTCAAAGTCTCGTTTCAACAAAGAATACATATATAAATCATCAAATTTACCCTGTGTAAACTCATAATCCCTTAATAATCCTTCTTTTATAAATCCGAATTTTTCTACTAATTTTTGTGATGAACGATTCTGTGGCTCTATTAATGCTTCTATCCGGTGGAAATTCATATGCTGGAATCCGTAGTTAATAATAGCTTCAACTGCTTCAGCAGCTATACCTTTTCCCCACAGCTCTTGACTTAATTCAAAGCCAATTTCAGAACGGAAGTGCTTAGAAACAATGTTATGAAAACCACAACTGCCAATCACTACTCCTTGTTCCTTTAAAGTAATTCCCCATCTTATACCTGTTCTGTCGTTATGTATTGATTGATACCAGGAAATCTCATCCAATGCATCGTTAATCGATTTAAACGGTTCTAATCCATAGTACTTCATGACCTCTTCATTAGACAGATACTTAAATATGCTGCTAGCATCGTCTTTTATCACTTTTCTTAATACTAATCTTGCGGTCTCAAGTACAGGAAACGTATCAATATCCATTGTAAAAGCAGCCTCTCCTTAAAGATATCCCGTCTTATTTACCTGCTTATTTCAAAACTATTAACCTTTTTGAATACTCCCTTATGATTCCGTATAATGGTGATAAAATTTACTAGAATGCTGCTCTAATAAATTCTAGTTGTTTACTTCCAAATCCGAAAACAACATCCCATACACCATGCTATCGGTCCATTCACCCTTATTCCAAAAATCTTTTTTGAAATGAGCTTCTTTTCTCATCCCTATTCGTTCGCATAACTTTTGGGATGATTTATTTCTTGCGTCAAGGGTTGCTTGTATACGGTGAACCTGAAACTCATTGAATAGCCACCTGACTAGACTGCTCACCGCTTCTGTTGCATAGCCTTTTCCTGAAACTTCACTAGCAAAACAATATCCAATCTCAACCGTATCTTTCATATTTGTATACCAAACAGATAAGTCACCAATTACTTTAGTATCAATGACTACTGCTAAACTTAACATTGTTTCTTTTGTGAATGAATTATTTTTTAATTTTTTATCAAAGTTCTCTTTTATATTTTCCTCGGTCCATTTATCATGCAAGAGATATCTACATGTCTCCTCATCCTTATAAATGTTAAAAACATCTTGTAAATCATCACTCTTAAAAGGCCTCAGTAATAATCTTTCCGTTCTGAACTCCAATATAAACCCTCCAAACCAGGTACCGCCATTTTAATAATGATATATATTTACATAGATGGTACAAAATGATCATTGATCCTTTTCTAAATGAAACTTGCGTCAATCATTCTAGAATTGACGCATCCTAAATAGAGAGAAGCTTATAAATATGTTCATTTATCAACTATGGTATTGGGTCTCCAATCAACTACAGGTTTATCCAATTGCGGAGGGAAATTTAATTCTTCCGCGGCAGCAAAAATAAATTCTTTACAGAAATAGAAGCTTCTATGGAGTACTATCTTACCGTTCTCGATCTCTTGATATTGTATGTCATGAATCATCCTGGTCCCATCTGCTGCATCAAAGAAAACAACGATAACATTTTTACCCCAAAGCAGAAGCTCCTCTGCTCGGAAGCCAGGAAGTCCAAAACGCATAGAACCAGAGCGCATTTCTTCTTTTGAAAATTCTTGAAAGCCCATTGGAGCCTCATTTTGGGCTTGTTCAGTCATGAGTTCTAAAACTTTATCAACATCTCCATCATTTAATGCCTTTAAATAAGATTGAATTACCGTGTTACTAGCTGGTTTATCTATAGAAACAAGAGAATTCGTTTTTTCCTGAATAGGATTTTCAGAAAGTTGCTTTTGCATTCTCCTTACGGTCGCATATACTGCACCTGGTGTTGTTTTAACCATACCAGCCACTTCCTTTGCGGTAAATGTAAAAACTTCTTTCAGGAGAAATACCGCGATTTGACGTGGAGTAAACAATCCTAATAGGTACTCTATAGCCTCTTCTGCATCAAAGCTTTCAGAATTATATTCTGCCTCTACATCCTCTTCTTCTAGATGACCTATCATACGCTTTTGCTTACGGCAATGATCAATCCAAGTGGTTGTAGCTATTCTATAAAGATAAGACTTTGGATTAGTAGGGTGCCAGCGTTGATAGATACTTCCATATGCTTTAACCATCGTTTCCTGGAATAGATCCTCGCCATCCCACGGTGATCCTGTTAAATAGCGACAATACCTCCATAGCCCTTCTCTAAATTCCTCAATTATTTGATTGAACTCAACCTTTAATTCACGAGTTTTCTCAGTAAACGTTAACATTTGATTTTCTTCTGATTTTCCCATAGTAACCTCCTTTAGTTCACTCACTATGTATAACGAATGGGACAAGGGAAATTATACGCATACCCAAAAAAATTTTCTCGATACCTTGTTATAAAAATTCATTAACTATTGACCAAGTTATTATTACAGTATTTAATGAGAAATTTTGAGAATCTTACTGTTTGATCCAATTTCTCTAACTCTGTGCTAAAAATCTTTGTCTTTATACCTTTACGTATATTCATAGCTTCATTAATGATTTTATGCCATTCCAATGGCAATTGGGTTAATCCATACTCACCAGCGTCCAATTTGGATACGATATCATATTCCTTTATCGTATAAAACTGGCGAAGTAATCCTAACACCGTCCATTCTATTTCTAAATCTATTTTTTCTCTTGGGAGATTTACCAGTTGTTCCATTGAAGCTTCGGCCATTAGAATCCTATTTGTCCAGTATGTATTCATATTGCCAAGTACATAGGAAGATAATTCTTCAGGGTGGAGGTCAAATTGAAAGTTCTCTAGCTTTTCCCCCAAAATGGTAATTCCCTTTCTTTTTAAAACCCACCAAGTAATTGGGTTAAAATTAAAAAAATCACCAAAGTGCAGTTCACCATTATTATAATACGGGCAGCAAACATCATTTCCTCTGTTTTTGTGAAATACTCCTAAATCCTCGCGAAGTGCATAGACTCCATCCATTTCTGGCTTTTTATATTTATCTGCAATGGTTGTATGTATAAAGGTTAAAGCTTTCGAATCCTCTTCTGCTAAACGCCTTTTTGTCACTGTGATAAAGTCAATGTCGCTAGAATCTTCGACGTATGCATTTAGGGCAATTGAACCGTGTATATATAACCCTTCCATCATTCCAGGAAAATGTTCATTAAATAGATTTATATACTCAGTTAATATTGTATCAACATCTTTTGGTATTCCCATCAATAAACTCCCTTTAAAAGAATTTGCACTAATATTTTAACATAAAATCCCATTTTGAATCATATAACATTTCACAATTAAAAAACGGCGTGGTAAATTTCCACGCCATTTACTTAAACATCTTTTTATCAGAAAGAATACTTAGCTTCTCTATTAGCTTATTCTGCTAAAACCTTTTCCCCGACAAATTGATCAAAAAATTCCAGGATCGTCCGGTTCACAAGGATTTCGTTTTCTTTTTTCGAAAATCCATGACCTTCATCATCTAGAACAAGGTATTTGACTTCACGGCCCTTTTCCTGAAGTGCCTTGACAATCTGGTCGGATTCCTGCTTCACAACTCGAGGGTCGTTTGCTCCCTGGATGATCAGCATTGGCTTTGTCATGGTGTCCAGATAAGTGATTGGCGAGAACTCTGTCAATTTATCGAAATCCTTGACTGGATCGCCTACCCATTGGTTCATGATCGGCTTCCAGTGCTCTGGGACTGATTCAATGAATGAGAATAGGTTCGACGGCCCGAAGATATCAACTACGGCTTTGAAATATTCCGGATGGCGGCCGTGCAACAGAAGCGCCATATATCCACCGAAGCTTCCACCCATCAATAGTGTCTTGTCCCTGTCAGCTAAACCGTTCTCATAAAGATATTCAAGGCCTGCGATATTATCGAGGCGCGGTCCTTCGCCCCAATTTCTCTCGACCATCTTAGTGAACGCCAGTCCATAACCGGTTGAACCGCGGAAATTCGGTGCGAAAATACTATACCCTCTGTTCACAAGGAACTGGAACATCGACCGGAAAAATTTCCTTTCTGCTGCCTGCGGCCCCCCATGCGGCCAAAGGACGACATGGCCATTGCTTACGTCTTCATTCGCTTTGAAAAATAATGCTTCCATTGCTAGTCCATCATAGGATGGATACGTGATCACTTCTGGCGTTATAAGGTCTTCTTCCTTCACACCCGGAACAGTCAGGTTGGTCAGTTGAACCCATTCATCACTACCTGCTTCCATTTTAAAAATATTATTAGGCTTTGTCGCTGAACCAGCCAAAATATACACATTTCCACTCTTGGCAACCATGCCGCCATGGATAATCGAAGCAGGAAGATTCATATTTTCATACGATCCATCAGCCAGATTGTATCGATACAAATAATCTTCGACACCCTTTGACGTTACAAAATAAAGGCTATGGGAACTCTCACTATGTCGAATCGCACCTAAGTCTTCCTTTTCAATCGAAAGGACTTTTGAAAATTCATGTGTCTCTAGATTGAACTTTGCCAGATAACCAAAATCCTCACCAAAGGTTGTGACAAAATAGTACTCATTCCCAACGAATACTCCCTCACCAACAGTAAATTGCTCATCCGTTTCCGGAGTCAGGGAATACGAACGCCCATTCTGAAGAATAAAACCCGGCGAATATGTATTTGCATATTGCTTGATATAGGCAAAATTACTCTCGTCTTCGTCAACAGCCACTAAGAAACACGCAGCACCTTCGCCCTCAACGACAATGTCTTCCACATCGTTTTTGATGTCGTAACGGTAAATATTCAAGAATGTCTGATTGCCTTTTGTAGAAGTATAATAAAGACGCTGGTCATCCTTTGACAAAAACGGAAGCATGTGGCGGTGGCCCTCAGCCGTACGGAGTGGCACCATTTCGCCGCCTGCAGGTGGAAGAGCATACAGCTGACCGTTTTCATCTCCATCCTGGTCAAAACCTACAACCAAAAACTTTCCTGCATTTGAATACCGCAATGCCTGGCACGTCTGATCAATAAACGTCAGCGGATACGGATACTGGTTCGGCAAATCCATTGCCCATAAATTATACTTGCCTGTTAAATTCGTACTGAACACTAATTGTTTTTCATCAGGGCTTACCGTAAAAGCTTGAACATTAAACGTACGATAAAAATTCTCAACATCCGGCTTCTTAAACTGCATCATTTCCCCAACCCCTATTATTTTAGAAATTTCTATCTATACTGAAAACTTAAACAGAACTAAGGTCAAATGTCCAGCCAAAAACAAAACACACTTTCGACATGTTTCTTATCCGGACTGGGCCATAAACACAAACTGCCACAAAGTACAAAAAAGCGACAAACCTTAAAAATAAAGTCATATCCTGCGCTTTCCCGAGAAATAATTTACGGAATTCAGGAGGATTTCCTAGTCTAAAATTGAATTTAAAAAACATAGAAGAATGTCTTGGGGGAAATGATTTGTTATTTTACTTCTTATGCATTTCAAAGCTAGTAAAAACTAATGAGGAGTTGATAGCGGGTGTTATTTAAAAATTCGCTTGCAGGTATACAACCTGAAATGTTGGAAGGCTTCTTTGTCGGTTGGCCAACGCCACCAAGTCCAGAGACTCATTTCAAATTATTAAAAAACAGCAGCAAAGTCATCTTAGCATTCGATAAAGAGTCTGAACGAGTTGTTGGTTTCATCACAGCAATCAGTGATGGGGTCCTATCAGCCTATATTCCCTTCTTAGAAGTGCTGCCAGAATTTAAAAATAGAGGAATCGGCAAGGAATTAGTCAATCGAATGATGACAGAACTTCATGATATATATATGATTGACTTGTGTTGTGATGATGACCTTGTCCCCTATTATGAAAAGCTGGGTATGATAAAGGCAAATGGGATGCTTTTAAGGAATTATGAGATGCAGTCTGGGATTATTAAAAGTTCTTAGTATCTGATATCTCCAGAGTCTTTCACAATATATTGTTATTTCTACAAATTTCCCCCTCTGGTCTGTGGATTATCTATAAAAAATGCAATAAAAAAACTCTCACCACCCAAGAATTATATCTTGAGGACGAGAGTTATAACTTCGTGGTACTACCTCAGTTTGTTGATTTGTCGCCAAACCAACCTCTTCGGGTAGTTACATACCCTATCTTTATTTCGGAAGAACCCGTCTTATGATCCCTATTTCTTCATTAGATTAGCAAGAAGCTCCGAGACTTTATTCATTAAGGTAGATATTTCTCCCTTCCAGCAGCCAGGAGCTCTTTGTGAATAACCAATAATTAACTACTCTTCTCATCAACGCTTATATAATTTGGAATTTTAAATATTTTATCTGTTATATTAAGTTAAGACAATAAATATCTTCTATCCGGTCAATCATTAGATTTTTGGCTCTCACAGTCTGCGCCCGAACAACCTGTAAAATTTATAACTAAAAAACCTCTAACTGAAACAATTTGTCTGCCACAAACATCAGTTATAACTGTTGGAGTAAAAAATGTTGCTCCCCCAAAAGAATAACAGTCATCGACACAGGATTCTTGCCCACACGTATATCCAATTATTTGATCAACACAGACAGTCGTATAAAAATTTAATGGTGATCCCTGATTTGGAAAGAGTGGTTGATTGGCGATCACGTTAAGTGCACTTATATTAACTTTTAAGCAGCCAACTAAATGTACAGACTCAAGAAATACAGAACATTGCAGTGGGTTGCCTCGGCATGGATTTGGTATTTCCACTGGTTCTGCCACTGTTTCAAGTAAGCATTTCAATTGCGAAACGTCTACACTAAAATTTGAAAACCCTGCAGAATTAAATGTAAAGCCGTCTGGAACAACTGCAGTGGCACAGAAGTCCACCGTATTTTCACATTCTAACTGTTGTGTTGCAACAGGCTCTTCCACTATTTCACCCTTATGGTTAAAATGAACAGCACCTTCTTCCGCTCCCACAAAATCAGTCCCTTCCTAAAAAATGTCCTTATATATAAGTATGCAGGAAAGAAAGAAGTGAAAGGGACAAAGATACAATTATCAACAAACAAAAATGTCGTGGGTTTCCACGACATTTTTGTTTGTTATTCACCAAAGGAAAGCTATCCTGCTCTTGCCAAGACCTGTAATTAGAATACATATCCATTAACTTGATTTCCGTCCAAGATAGGCCTCCATGATCCGCGGGTCGGTCAAAAGGTCACTGGATTTTCCTTCTGCGACAATTTTTCCTGTTTCAAGCACATATCCATAATCAGAAATACGGAGAGCCTGCCTTGCATTCTGTTCCACAAGGAGAACGGTTGTCCCTGTTTTGTTAATCTCCTTGATGATCTTGAAAATGTCGGCAACAACAAGTGGAGCCAGTCCCATTGAAGGTTCATCTAGCAATAAAAGTTTTGGTCGGCTCAAGATTGCCCTCGCGATTGCAAGCATTTGCTGTTGTCCTCCAGAGAGGGTCCCACCCAGTTGCTGCTGCCTTTCCTCTAGTATCGGGAATCTATCCATCACTTTTTCAATATCATGTTTAATCTCATGATCCTTGCGGTGATAGGCACCCATTTCTAGATTTTCGAGCACCGTCATACCTGAAAGAATTTGCCTTCCTTCAGGAACAAGGGCAATTCCTGTTCGCACCAGCTGATCCGGCCGCCTTCCTGTTACATCCTCTCCAAGAAATTCTACCTTTCCCTCCTGCGGTTTTAAAAGGCCGCAGATCGTTTTCATTGTAGTGGATTTACCAGCACCATTTGCACCAAGGATGGTAACAATGCTGCCTTCCTCAACCTCAAGACTTATATTTTTCAGCACACTGATTTTTCCATAGGAAGTAGAAATACCCTGAACCTTAAGCATATATTTCATCCTCCTCACTCCCGAGATATGCCTCGATGACATCAGGATTATTCTGTATTTCAGCAGGTGTGCCCTCGGCAATTTTCCTGCCAAAGTTAAGCACCGCAATCCGGTCACACAAATTCATCACTAGCGGCATATCATGCTCGATCAGCAGGACAGTAACGCCATTTGCCTGTATCTTTTTTATCAACTCAAACAAACTGCTTGTTTCGGTTTCGTTCATCCCGGCTGCCGGTTCATCAAGCAGCAGCAATTGTGGATCACTTGCCAGAGCTCTGGCAATTTCCAGCCTTCTTTGCTGACCGTAAGACAGGCTGTCTGCTACTATCTCCCCATATCCCGCCAGCCCGACAAACTCTAGCAATTGTTTCGCTCTGCTTCGTATATGCTCCTCTTCTCGTCGCTGTGCTTTTGTTCTGAAGACACTGCTTAATACACCCGACTTGCTCCGGCAATGCTCCCCTACCATTACGTTTTCTGCCGCTGTCATTTCAGGGAACAGGCGGATATTTTGAAATGTACGGCAAATCCCTTTTCTTGTAATCAGGTGTGGCTTGATTCCGCTAATATTTTCCCCGTTAAAAACAATTTCTCCTGATGTTAGGGGAAACATCGATGTAACTAAATTGAACATCGTCGTTTTTCCTGCTCCATTCGGTCCGATTAGCCCGAAGATTTCACCTTTATTGATGGAAAAGGTGACATCGGACACTGCACTTATTCCGCCAAAATTTTTACGCACTTTTTTGATTTGCAGTACCATGCTCTTTCCCCCTTTTCTTCGTTTTCATCTTCAGCCATTTAAGAAGATGAACGTCAATGAGTCCCTGAGGACGGACAGCCATCATGATGAGGATAATCAAACCATAAATCATATAACGGTACTCACTGATAAAGCGAAGAACTTCAGGCATGACAGTTAAAAAGAATGCTCCAAAAACCGGCCCCCAAATGACCTCGCTGCCACCAAACACTGCAAAAATCAAAATCTCTACTGCCCTATGGTAAGCAAAGTCAGCCGGACTGATATAGGCAAGCACGTGAGCATACAAGGCTCCAGCAAATCCGGAAAGCAAAGCCCCCTGTGTAAAAGCAAGAACTTTAAAGTAAGTGATATTGATCCCCATTGATTCAGCTGCCTTTTCATCCAATTTGATGGCAGCAAACGCCCGCCCGATCCGAGAGCGGTTTTGTCTTCTGAAAAACCAGACAATCCCCGTCACAATGAATAATAAGAGCAGAAAAACCATCAAAAAAATGAATTGATTGTTTTGCAAACCTATCATCCCCGGGTCAAAGCCCACTTCCTTAAAATTTCTGAGGATTTCCCTCCCAAGATGTGGAATACCAGATAACCCAATAGATCCTTTCGTCAAAGACTCCCAGTTTACTAAAACAACACGGAGGACTTCTCCAAATCCGAGAGTAACGATGGCCAAATAAACTCCTTGAAGCCTAAGTGTCGGAATTCCAATAATAATACCGAACAACCCTGCCATAAGTGTCCCGGCTAAAATGCCAACCAGGATCGAAATATCGAAGTTCAATGTCAAAAGCGCCGATGTATAGGCACCTATTCCCATGAACCCTGCATTTGCGAGTGAAAGTTGGCCGGTAGCAAGTGTGATATAAATGCTTATGCCAAGTATGACATTGATCAAAATAAATGAAGCCACCTGTAAATAGTATGGATTGATAAGTTCTCCAAGCATTGGTTCACCTTCTTACGCCGAAATTTTTTGGCCGAATAATCCCTGCGGCCTAATCAGGAGAATGACAATGATTGCCACAAAGGCAATTGCATCCCGATAGCCCGAGTCTCCGTACACCACAATGAAGGTTTCCGCCAATCCAAGGATCAGGCCGCCTGCCATCGCACCCTTGACATTTCCCATTCCACCGAGAATGATAATGGCCAATCCTTTTAAGCCAATAGATAAGCCCATTTGAGGGGTGACTGAGTTAAACGCCATTCCGACCAGGATTCCTGCAATTCCCCCCATAGCCGAAGCGATAATGACAGTCATGGTGATTGTCTTTTTCGTATTGACTCCAAGAAGACTGGCCGTTTCAAGGTTCTCTGCCGTCGCCCTAAGAGCTTTGCCTGCTTTTGTCTTCCCAAGCCAATACGATAGTGTGTACATTAAAATAACAGAAATCATAAAAATGACAATTTGGACCAGATACACTGTTATAGATCCAATCTGGAAGCTGATTTCCGCAAAAGAATTATTGAAGGGATGGTTTCCTGCCCCAAATAAATGGTGGGATAAGTTTTCAAGCAAGATGGAAACACCAATGGTACTGATTAAAGGGGCAAGATGTGAAACTCCCTGTTTATTTCGCAGTGGTCTCAATGCAAAGCGCTCCAGTAAGTAGCCCATTATCCCAGTCACCAAAACAGCGGCTGCGAAAGCAAGCCATAGTGGCCCTTTGAAAGTGGAGGTTACAATAACTCCTATAAAAGCTCCAAACATGAATATTTCACCATGGGCCATATTGATGATGCCAAGCACCCCAAATACGAGTGTAAAGCCGAGTGCCACAATGGCATAAATGCTGCCCAGGGTAATACCGTTGATTAACTGTTCGATTAACATGGCATCTCACCTTCTGAATTAAAAGAAATTTCCATCAGCGGATTATTCCGCTGATGGATCTTAGGGATGACTATTCAAAAACCTTGAACTTGCCTTCGTCAATTACAAGTACAGTAGGCTCCATTACAACATCTCCGTCCTTATCAAACGAAAAGTTTCCAAGGATCCCCTGAAAATCTTTGGTTTCCGCTAATGCATCTCGAACTGCATCCCGGTCTGCCTCTCCAGCCTTCTTTAACGCTCCAGCCATAATATAAAGAGCGTCATACGCCTGTGCAGCAAACTGGTCGGGCTTTTTGCCGTATTTATCTTCATACGTTTTTACGAAGTCCTGTACTTTCTTATCGTCTTTTTCACCATACCAGGGAGTTGCCACAATCAAGCCGTTGGCAGCATCACCAGCAATTTTGATCACTTCAGGAGAGTTGAAACCATTCCCGCCGACAAACGGAACATCAATTCCCATTTTACGTGCCTGGTCCATAATGACCGCACCTTCGTTATAAAGAGCGGAAGCCAGGATTAGATCCGGTTTCAAACTTTTAATCTTCGTCAATTGTGCATTATAGTCAGATTGACCTTTTTGGAAGGTCTCAATGGTCAAGATTTCAAGCCCCTTCTCTTCAGCTGCCTTTTTCATCGTATCGAATCCTGACTTTGTAAACACATCATCATTTCCATATAAGATTGCTACTTTTTTAGCGTCATACTTTTCAATCGCTTTATCGATCGCTGCTGGAATAGCCAGTGCTTCAGGAAGAGAATTACGGAATACATATTCACCAATTTGCGGAATTCCTTCTGCAGTAGTAGATGTTCCCATAATCGGCACCCCATTCAGGTCCGCTTCAGGACCAACTACATTCATCTCGGTACTTAGGGTTGGCCCAATAATAGCCGTCACATTTTCGGAATTCATCAATTTCTGCGCAGCGGTTAATGCCTGATCCTGCTTACCTGAGGAATCCTCAATGACGAGGTTGATCTCTACTTCTCCCTTTTTATTAATTTCTTCACTTGCAAGGTTCAGCCCGTTTGTAATTGCTTCACCATAGGCCGCTCCCGGTCCGCTGATATAGGATATAACTCCGATATCAGCTGTTACTTTTCCTCCTGCCCCGTTTGCCTCCTTTTCTACAGATGACTGGGCACCCCCACAAGCCGACAACAATAGCAGACTTGATAAGGTCGTAAACTGGGCAAATCTTCTAAATTGCTTTCTCATTCACATATTTCCCCTCTCTTTTTTTGAAAAATTATAATATTCTAAACTATATAACAATTAAAATACAAATCTTTTACAAAGTAAAGGCTAATAAAAAGAATTTTCTATTAAGTAATTTATTTAAACTAACCATCTAGATTAGGTAAGGTAACCAGAAAAAAAGAAGTAAAAAAAGGAACCTCCTTAAATAAGAAGACTCCTTATCAGTTTATTTTTTAAGAACACATCCTCCTAGTTCATTAATCTCATTTTGAGTAACACGAGTATGCAGTGATTTAATTTTTTCACTTTCCCTATTTAGCGACCTACAATTACATGGGGATAACCCCACTGATTCCAAGTAATAAAGGAAATCCAAAACGGATCAGAAATTTATTCAATTTGCCTTCCGTTTAAAAACAAAAAAGCGTCAATCCACTTTCTGGATCAACGCACAATTTTCGCTAGTGTTTACTAATTTTCGGATAGTTCATCTTTTGAAGCATCTTGATGTTTTACACCTTTACTTTTATAGGGTTTTGCACTCTTTTTTTTTATTTGCACTTGCTTGCCAGCGATTCCAGCCTTTTTTGCCTGTACCTCTGCCTGTTCCGCTCTTACCCTTATCTTTACTCAAAAAATCAACTCCATATTCTTGTACGTTCCTTGTTTAGTTTTATCCGTTTTTCATTAGTAAAAACCAAACTGATCGAAGTATTATCATATACCAGTCGGCTCCTATTTTCTATAATAAAAAATAAAGCAGTTCAATTCACCTGGAATTGGACTGCTGATCGTTTTGATATTTAAAATTCTGAGTTATATACTTTTTAATGTACTCGAATGATTTCATAGATATCTTCATCGTGATGAACTCTTGTATGCTTTGATTCGATTCTTTCAAATTCCTCATTTCCGACCTTTGGCAAAGTGTCACCTAACAACCAGTTTCTGAATTCATAGATAATGTCTGCTAACATCGTAATTCCTCCCGGAAATGGTTCTTATTTTTTTACACTCTCATTATACTTGTGAATAGTTTCACATGTAAAGCGCTTTCATTATATCCGGAATAGCAAAATAATATAGAATTATGAGAAACTTATCAAACATAAGACACTCAATTTATCTGTCACTATTACAACTACAAGAATAATCCTCCAAAATTCGAACAAAATACATATGATTAAAAAGGAGGTATTTACATGCCAAATCAAAATGATAACAAGTTCAGGAAAATCCAATCTGAAAGTTTCAAGCAAGGGAAATCGCAAGAGGAATACGCAGCTGAGCTAGAAATGAACAAGTTAAAAGCACAAAAGAGGAAGTAAGGAGCACTTTCTTTTTTAGAAGTGGTGAAAAAATGCCGTGGCATCACCACGGCATTTTGATATTTTTATTCACCCTTCAATAATGGGATATCCACCTCAACATCTAAACGGGTGAGAACCTTACCAAGTGTCTCAAGCCCGGACTTCGGATTGATTTTCATCTCTAGATAATATACATCCCTAGAAATTTGTGATTGATAAGTATGAAGCTGAGTAAATGGTCTTTGATCTGGATGGAAGGGCTGGAGCGCAATGGCATAACGCTTGCCAATATCGGTAGATCCAAGGATAATGCCTGCTTTTACCAGGTTGTGCAGAGGAAGACGATTGTCTTCCATCCACTTCATCGCTTCCTTCCAAATTGCCGGAACGCTAGAACCTTCAATAACAGATTGATTACCATCCAGCTTTACTTTTACGTATAATGATTCCCACTTCTTGAAGCTCTTTCGCTCTGTTGAACTATTGTCATCTGCTTGGACTGTGTGGTTTGTAACCCTGGCCTTCAGCTGATCGAATAACTTCTCAACAGTCCCGACTCCAACATTGTCATACTTCGCTAAAATCACAAGCTCCATTGGAAGCTGGCTGACAGTATAAATCTGGTCTTCATTCAACTGTCTCAACAAACTTGGAATCCCCGTGAATTCCTCAGCAGTCAGTGGAACTTTCTTCAACTCATCTGTCACGACAAGATGATTCGCTTTGTAAAAGAAAAACAATTCGCCCTGGCGCTTCAGTGTCAGGTTCCTCCGCACTTTCTCTTCTTCGATAAAAACACCAAGCTCGTCGAAAAACTGCTCATCATTTTTTTCACTGTAACGCTTCACATTCTTATGCAGGCCTTCCAGGTTACCTGGCAGTTCACTAATGATTCGAGCCTCCTGCTCTGCACCAAGTCGAATCAAAAAAGTTTCGGACTTATCGAAACGCTGGGGCAACAGAAATGCATCACGCAGAAAATAAGGAATTTCAAGAGATCTTCCTTTATAAGTGATCGTCCTGATTGGCGTAAAACCCGGTGTCTCCTGAACTTCGATTGCTATCGGCGCAGCAACTGCCGCGGCCACTTCCTCCATTGCCTGCGTCTCAGCTTGTTGTACTGGCGGGTTCTTCAATAGTTCTTCCAAACCCTTCAACCTGATCTCTAGCTCTGTCATATCGAACACTTTTTCTGTCTGTGGAGAAGGATCCTGATATTCCGGCACTGCTGATTCAATTGGACCGTATACCTCGACATACCATTTAACGATGCTATACAAAGCTTCCCATGACAAAAGCGCCTCAGAATAGCGAAACATTCGCGCATCATGTGCTGCCTGGTTTCCCAATCTCCGAACCAAGTGCAGCGCATCTCGAATCTCAGGAATCAAATATCCCTGATCATTGAGCAAATCCAGCCTTTCTTTCAAACCAGTCCGGGCATCCTCTGAAATTCCCTCTAGTTTGGTCACCTGCTGCAAAATATTTTCAATAAATACCCTTGAATGAGTCAGCATCGTTCTTGGACTAGAGAAAATACTATTTTCAAGTTCCCTGGCCAGCAATGCCAGTTCCTTTGAAAGCGGCTCTAAAAATTGATAGAAATATGTATAAGAATTCATTTTTTGCTCCCTCGATTTTAGTCTCCTCTGATTTTATCATATTAATTCTTCTTTGATAGGCTCACCCGGAAATTGGGAACAGTAAGATGACGTTAAAAATCAGTAAATAAATTGATTAACAAGGTCCAGAAACTTATTTACAAAAGGTTATCAATTCTCGTGTTTAGTATGGTTTTCATCTACATAATTTTTTATGAACAGGGCAATTTAAAGGTCAGGAGGCGGGATACACATGAAAGATAGATCCATATTGAATATCTTGACTTTAATTGGTCTTTTCGGAAGCATCTTTTTTTTGTCGAGAAAAAAATATAAATTTAAAGACTGGGTTCTTATTTATTTTATAAAGACTCTGGTCTCTACGATTTTTGACGGTCCAGTTATAAAAAGAAAATATGTTAAATACCCACATCGCTATTTCCCGAAATTTTTCGATTCCAACATTGTTTTTTTGTATGTCCTGTTTCCTTTAACATGTGTGATGTATAATCAATTCACTAACAAAATGGATACCTTAAAGTCTATATTATGTGTTCCACTATTTAGTGGACCGATGACCATTTTGGAGCATTGGCTTGAAAAGAACACTGGTTTAGTTAAATATCATAAAGGGTGGAATAGCTATATTACCTTTATGGTTCTTTCCTTTACTTTTTTGTTGGTTAAAGGGTCCATAAAGGGAATTCTTTTATTGGATCAAAAATTCAACAATCCCTCAAAAATTGAAAACCAAGATGTCCTACCTAAATAAGGTACTATTCTGTTCTAAGATGAAAATAAAAAAATCCCTCGATATCTCGAGAGATTTCACTATTAAGCATATTGAACTCCTGCAGCTTTTACTTTATTGATATCGCCGGAACTGCATGGGGTAACGCCGTATGTCATGCCACAGTTCGGGCAATTAGTGATTACCGTTTCCATCGTGAACATTTCACCACATTCACAAGCAATTCGGTGTGCGACACGCGGTTTGATTTTTTCTTTTCCTTTGCTTTTCACATGGTCGACAATAGCTTTGCCATCTTCCAATCGAGAACATCCACAGCTCATGAAAAAAACTCCTTTATGCTTGATTAACACTATTACCATAGCACAAAGGATTCATGCGGGGGTATAGCAAAAGTCACACCTTACAATCGACTTTTTCTAGAAACTCACCAATCACTCTCAGATACTCTTCAGGTTCCTCAATGTACGCCATATGGGCACTGCTTTCAAAGACATGTACCTCTGATGCAGGGGTCATTTGGGCATAATACTGAGTCGATTCTGGGGTCGCCTCATCAAAACGGCCACATGTATAAAGTGTCGAACACTCAATCCTGCTCAATTGCTGGGTACAATCGAAGGTTTTAAGATTCCCTTTTACCGTGAATTCGGAAGGTCCCCACATCATTTCATAAACCACTGGGTTCCTCATCCCAGCTCCAGCCTTTATCCATTCCAGATCTGGTTCACCCCGGAAAACAAATTCCTTATTGAACGCCTTTATCGCATCATGGAATTCCGCGGAATCCGTCTCCCCGCTTTCCTCACAGCGCAAAATCGTCTCCTGAACCTCAGTCGGCAGCTTGGCGATATTCCGCTTCTGATCCTCTTCCCACATAGGTGCACTCAAGCAGGGGCTCGAAAAAATGACACTCTTCACGCCAATTGGCTTGGTCAAGACATATGCAGCAGCCAATGTAGTTCCCCAGGAATGTCCAAGTATATGAACTTCGGTAAGCTTCAATGCTTCGCGAACCTGTCCAAGCTCCTCAACGAATCGATCAATTTTCCATAGAGAAAGATCATCCGGCCGGTCTGACTTACCACAGCCCAGCTGATCGTACATCACAACAGGGCGATCCTCGCCAAGCGCTTTTAATCCTTTTAATGAATAAGTCGAGGATCCTGGACCTCCATGTAATATCACAACCGGTGTCCCCTTTGCATCCTTGTTGTAAATCTCATACCAGACTCTTCCCCCGGTAACCTCTACAAACCCTTCTTGGTACATCATCTAATCCCCCTTCTATGCTTCCTCTGCTAATTGTACAGTTTTCTTTTTGGTAAAAGAAGTGATGGCCACTCCTGCAAAAACAAGGCATCCGCCAAGGATTTGCGGCAAAGATATCACCTCACCGAGAACAAAGAACGCGAACACGGTACCAAACACCGGAATTAGATTCAACGATATCGACGCCTTTGAAGGCCCAATTAGCTCAACCCCACGATTCCATAATAAAAAAGAACAAATGGATGGGAAAATCCCTATGTAAAATAGCGCACTCCATTCCTCTAGTCCTACATTTCCCACCGGGACCATGAACAGTTCGATCCCCACCGCAGGAATCATCAGCAAAAAACCAATCGTCAGCGTAAATCCGAAAATTGCTAAAGAAGGTATTTTACCGGAAATCTTCTTAATAAAAATAGAATACAATGCCCACGAAATGACAGCCAGTACCATAATCAGATCACCAATATTAAAATGCAGTGACAGCATCCGTTCAAAAGAACCATGAGTAATGACAACAAGCACCCCAAGCATCGAAATAACCATCGAAACCCAGTACCTCAGCTCCATCTTCTCCCCGATCAACAGTGCTGATAGAAGGAAAATAAACAGAGGGCTCGTACTGTTCAATAAAGTCGCATTTATGGCCGTTGTATAATTGACAGCCCAATAGATAAGTAAATTAAAGCCAATCACGCCCGTCACCGCCAGGAACAAAAGCAGCCTGAAATGCTCGCGGAAGGCAGCTCTTTCATGCATGAATAGCTTAATGATGACCGGAGACATAATTAAAACCCCAATCGCCAAACGAGTGAACGATATTGTCACCGGCGGAAGCGAACCAGCAAGAAACTTGCCAGCCACCGCATTGCCTCCCCAGAACAAAGCAGCGATGACTAATAAAAAGTAAGGTGCATTCACCATTCTTTGCAGCAATTCTCTCCCCTCCTCTTTTTCTGCAATTGGCTTACCATAGTTTATATTTATTCTGCAAAACCCTAAGATTACCTTCTTACTTGGATAGGAAAACAGGAATGGTAAACTAGGAACTATTTTAAAGAGCATTGCTATCAAAAAAAAGAGGCGTTAATCTATTTTTAGATTAACGCCCCCGAGAGACAGGGATTACCCGCTTTATAACAAATATTATCTAGCCGATGGGAAAACTCGTTGGACCATTTCCTTAAATTGATCATACAGGCCTCTTACAGGCTTTCCATTCTGAATTTGGTTGCCATAATCACTCATACGGTCAACAAAATCCGGGTTACTTGAAACATAAACATTGTCTATACTTTTATCAGTTGATTTAACTTTATCAGAAATTTTATTTTCGAGATCTTTTCTGATATTGCCTGTTTCATCATTATTTAAAACAACAGCTACATATGCAGTATGATCTGTAACAATAACATGTGCCCTTCTAACTTCCTTTAAATCCTCGATGTTGTTTTTTACATCATCGTGAACTCGCATTTGCACATCATTATTATCGCCATCGAGATTATCATTAAGAATCCTCGCGCCTCTGTCTGTTTGGTCGTAATTTTGGATCCTTGTATTATTGTCATCCCTGACATCTTCCCTGGCTCCATTGTTCATTGCACATCCAGTACTTAAAGCAATGACTAATACGATTGTTAACCCTTGAAAAAACTTCATGTTCTTTCCTCCTAATTTTAAATTCAAATATAGAGTTTCCAAACAATCCGTTTTTATGTATTAACCTTCAAATGTTGCTTGGATGCAAAAAAGACTCGGAGTTTAAAATCATACTCCGAGCCTTTAAATCACTTATTTATCATCCACTAACAAACAGAATCGTTTGGTTTTGGATTTTTCAAACCGAACAGCGGACGAATGAATAATGCTACCATCGTTCCAAGCATAGCCATAATTGCCCACACCCAGCCATGCAGACTGAAGCTTGCAATTCCTCCAAAATAAGCACCGATGTTGCATCCAAAGGCCAATCTCGCTCCATAGCCCATCAAAAGACCGCCAATAATGGAAGCTCCTGCAACGCCAGGCTTTATTTTGCCAGGCTTAAAATTACCCTGTGAAGCTGCTGAAATTAATGCTCCAAGGATGATTCCAAAATTCATGACACTGGTGGAATCAGCAAGAACGGTATTGTTCAGGGCAGCAATATTGGCGTCTGTTGAGAAGTATCCCCATGACGTGACATCGATTCCCATCGCCATCAGTGCTTTTCCTCCCCATAGTGCAAAGGCTGAAGTAATTCCCCATGGTGTTCCCCGGACTGTAAGGGTAAGAGCATTCAATACGGCCAGGACAATAGCTGCAGCAAATAGCGGCCATGACCCGCGCAATACCTTTTTCCAGCCAGTTGTGGTTGGAAGAGCCTTCATCGCAGGCGCTTTTCTTTTTTTAGCAATTTGCAGTGTAATCCAGTATATCAAGGCAAATAGAACAAGCTGGACTGCCAGTGCACCGCCATATCCCAGGCCCGTAGAGGTCGCTAGCGAAATTGGAGGCAGTGCAGGCGTATCTTCCATCCAGAATGAAAAATGGTACGCCCCAAGAGTTGAACCTGCTACAAATGACAACAGAGTAAGAATCATGGAAGAAGATCCTCCTCCAAGTGAATAAAGCGTTCCTGAAGCACAGCCATTACCGAGCTGCATTCCTATACCGAATATGAAAGCACCAAACAGAACACTAACTCCAACAGGTGAGACATAACCCTTAGGTTCAATGCCAGTAAAGCTAAAACCAGTGCTTAAAATAATGGCAAACAGAGTAGAAGCCACCGCAAGCATGAGCATGTGTGCCTGAAGTCCCTGGCCATTCCCTACAGATGCAAACCTCCTGAAAGCAGATGTGAAACCAAAGCGGGCATGAAGAAGCGTTGCTCCAAGGGCAAGGCCAATAATGAACAACACACCTTGTGTCCCATTTGCTACCGCTAAAATTGCGATGAGCATAATCACCGAAGCCAAAACCCCTAGCATAACAAACGGCTTCTGAACTGGATTCAGCTTAGTTACTACTGTCGTTGGTGACAGCTTTAAATTTATAGATTGTTTAGCTTCATTGTTGTTTACATTAAATTGAGCCAAACTAAACACTCCCTTTTCTTATAAGTTTAGTCGGAATTACAAAAAGTAATTATAACGGATTATATAGAATATGTAAATTGTTTTTAATTGGAGATAAAAAGGATTATTAACCAACCTTTAAATTAAGGCTAATCATCCTTGTAGTCTGGATAAAGTTGGTGGCTCCAGTCTTAGTTTTGTGCGCACATTACTTTAGTGTGGAAAATTTTAGTAATACAGTTACGATATTGTTTTATGATGACTATGGTTCAGACAAAATTAGCTGCGCTGGCTTGGTTTTTGTCCGAACTTGGTCCTGATTCGGACAACTTTTGTGCTTATTATTGAAAATCTGTCCGAACTTAAGACGACTTCGGACAACTTTTATGCTTACCATTGAAAAGCTGTCCGAATTTGAGGCTACTTTGGACAACTTTCGTGCTTAGCGTAGAAAAGCTGTCCGAACTTGGGGCTACTTTGGACAACTTTCGTGCTTACCAGTAAAAAAGCTGTCCGAACCTGGGGCTACTTTGGACAACTTTTGTGCTTACCAGTAAAAAGCTGTCCGAACCTGGGGCTATTTTGGACAACTTTTGTGCTTACCGTTTAAAAGTGTCCGAACTTGTGGCTACTTTGGACAACTTTTGTGCTTACCAGTAAAAAGCTGTCCGAACTTGGGGCTGCTTCGGACAACTTTTGTGCCTACCGTTTAAAAGCTGTCCGAACTTAGGGCTACTTCGGACAACTTTTGTGCTTAGCGTAGAAAAGCTGTCCGAACCAAAGGTTACTTCATACAAATCGTATCTTAAGCCACCTATCTATAATCCTTCGTCCCATTTTCAAAAGCCTGGGAGTCATCATTTTCGACTCCATGCAACGCTTCTTGCAATGCGAATGTACTTTTATAGAATTTTACTCGGTCTGCAATTTCTTTACCGCCTGGGTATTGGCCAATGCACATATTAAAAAACTCTTCTCCATAGCTTGCAAGTATGCCTGCAAAGTCATACGCCGGATCTCCCAAACCAGAGCCGCCAAAATCGATGATTCCTGATATTTCACGACTCTTTGGATTCCATAAGATGTTGGAAGCTCCAAAATCACCGTGTATGAGTGTTACCTTTACATTCAAAAGTGCCTCTCCTTCTAGAAAAACCTTAAACGACTCTGACACTTTCTCTCGTGCAACATTCGTCATAAAAGGGAATAGTTTTTGTTGGATCTTCTCGTAGAGGTCGTATATTTCTTCCCGTGGACGACGAATCTCAAGATTCAGTTCCTGTCTTGCTTTTTCTTCGGGAATCGAATGAATTACTGCTAGAAAAGCAACAAGTTGTGTGGCCAGGTTTCTAATTTTCTCATCATCCTTGATTTCTAATAAACTTTTCCTCCATAAAGGCTCACCTTCAATTTTTTTATATCCAGTAAAGACCTTCCCTGGTTCTGACTCATGAAAGGAAGCGTAAATAGGGTTAGGAATTGATACCGAAATGGTCTTACTAATATACTCTAAAATTTCCGCTTCTCTTTTTAATTGTATAATCCCGCTTTTATATTTCGGAAATCTGAATACAAGCGAATTGTTAACAATTAAGACGTCATTATTCTGGCCAATTTCATTTAACTGATAATCTTTAATGTAAATATCGGGGTACACCTTTTTAATGCTTTCAATCAATTTATCTTTCATGTCATTCTGCTCCCTGATAAAAGTCAATCCAGCGACTTGACCATGATCAAGTCTATTTGCACTACATGTGCACCACTTTGTACAAAACCTATTTTATGCTCTCATCCTTCCCAATTCACAAAAAATGCACGAAGGTAAGAGCCCTCTCCCCTTTACTGTAAAAAGCTCTTTAACCTTTCTAAATTTTCTTCAAGAAACACTGCATTTTTCTCAAGTCCCCTGCGTTTACACCAGCCAATACTGTTGAACGCATCGGTAAATTGGTAAAAAGGCAGGACTCTTTCTAGTTCGATTAATGATCTTATGCTGTTATAACCTTCTCGAAAAGCAATATATAAAGTAGAATCAAAGCGCAAAAAATCCCTATACAGTTTTGTAAAATCAACTTCAGCCGACCCAAAACGGACGCTTTCAAAATCAATAATTCCTGAAACTGAATGATCGTTAACGATAATATTGGCAGGACGGAAATCCATATGTACAAAACTTGGTCCATCTGGGGATGGCAGCTGATGCTTCATTTTCTCAAATCTCTCAATCGCTTGAGTATATAATCGTGAATCCAACAAAACTTTGACGTCCTCAGCAAAACTATAAAATTGCTGCTCAACAAAATCAGACCAGTTAGCAAATTCATTTTGTATGCCAATTAGCTTTTTTCCAGCAGGTGGACGAATGGCATGCATCTCCGCCTGAAGAACTCCGACTTGGAACGCCACTTCAGGTGAAGCATCCAGCTTCAATGGTTTCCCTTTTAATTCAGATAATAAAAAAGCTCCGGGGCACTCTTCATCCCCATGCCAATAATCCAACATTTCAGGAATGGAGACACGTCCTTTTAAAATTTCATAGGCTTCTAACTCGCGCTGAAATTTCAGTTTTGTATAAGGGATTTTCAAGAACACATTTAGACCGTTTGACAATTTACTTCTACAGACTGTAGAACTATGCGAATCTTCAACCTCATTCATTTCTTGTATCTGCAATCCAAATTGCTGAATGACTCGATTTAACATGAAACTTCCCCTTTTTTGCTTATAAATTTTTTGACTATCCAGCTATGCTTTTTTCACGATTTCTCCGTGGTGGTATAGTATCGTTTGAATACAAAAGGAGCCTCTAGTAGACTTAATTCTTTTATTTTCAAAAAAGCCCTTCTTTAAAATTTTTTCGAATTGGTACTATTGTAAAAATGATTTGGGAATTTTCTGCTTTTTGTAGGCCAAAGGTGTCATATTTATCGATTTCCTGAATTTATCAATGAAATAACTTGTGCTGTTAAATCTTACTTGGTAGGCAACATCTGTAACGTTGGATTCTGGTTGTTTCAATAAAATTAAGCTTTTTTGAATCCGATAATCGTTCACGTAATTTAAAGGTGACTTTTTTAAAATCCGCTGAAAGTATCGACAGCATTCTGACCGGCTTAATTGACCAGCTCTTGCGATGTCCTCTAATAGGATTTTTTCATGGTAATGCTGGTGGATCCAATTTAGCATTTGCTTCATTCGCTGACCCTTTATGATTTCCGTAAGTTCGTACTTTAAAGAAAATCCGTTTTTAATCAAGTTTTTCCAAATAAACATTAGCTGGCTGCTGATGTCGATTTCATAGTACAGTGATTTTTCCCGTATCAATTGATTGATAATTACAATAGCCTCCAATATATTTTTCGCCCAAACCTCTTTTGGGGCCAGATGAAAGTATGATAAATTAGTTGCTTGAATATAAGGGTGCACATAGGTAATGTAAAGTTCTTGTGATATCATGAAAGATGGCGAAACATATAAACAAATATAGACACAGCCTGACTCTTCGTTATCTTTTGCCATGTGCAGCCGGCCACTATTTATAAACAGACCCTCGCCCTCACTTACGTTTATATTCATTTCATTTACTTGAAAAACGGAATGTCCTTTAACAACATGCACGAATTGAAATTCGTCATGCCAATGAAGTGGTATATACCCATTGATATTCTGATGAATGATTGTTTCGTAACAGGCAATAGGCAGCTCAACTGTACGATGTTCTGTTAATTCTCTTAAACTTTGATCGACCATAAAATTCTTCATCTGCATAATACCACCTCAATATTCTTATATTTTTTCATTCGATTCAGGTATTATTCCATACATTATCTACTTATCATATAAAATATCATATACTATTCTTATAATTAAAGGTGGTAGATCAAACATGAATAGACGAAAGGGAATCTTCCTTGTTATAACAGGAGCAGTATTTTGGGGAATCGGAGGAACAGTGGCAAAAAAGCTTTTTCACGAATATCAGATCGATGTAAATTGGTTGGTAACAACCAGATTGCTTATAGCAGGTTTTTTACTTCTTGGAGTTCAATTTTTCAGAGCTGACCGTTCCCATATAATTGATGTTTGGAAAAACCGTAAGACAGCAGCCCATTTAACAACCTTCGGGTTGCTCGGTATGCTGGGAGTGCAATACACCTATATGGCATCCATTGAACATGGAAATGCTGCTGTAGCAACACTCTTACAATATTTAGCTCCCGTAATGATTATTGTATACTTACTTGTCCGCAAACAGACAGTGCTTACACGAAAAGACGTGTTGACTGTCTCCCTGGCGTTAGTGGGGAGTTTTTTCTTATTGACGAACGGCTCATTTTCTCAGTTATCGGTGCCGGCGCCTGCTATTGTTTGGGGTGTTTTATCTGGCATAGCTTTAGCTTTTTATACACTTTATGCCATTCCATTACTGAAACAATACGATTCGCTTGTCATTGTGGGATGGGCCATGATCATCGGTGGTTTTGCATTAAGCCTCATCCATCCACCCTGGCAAATGGACTTTGAAACACTAAATCTGGAAGCCTATTTTTATTTAATATTCGTAATCATATTTGGAACAATGATTGCATTTTGGTTCTATATCGAAAGCCTGCAAAGCCTTCAGCCTAAAGAATCAAGTCTCCTAGGCAGCCTGGAGCCACTAGCCGCCGTACTCACCACTGTCTTTTGGTTAAAAGAACCCTTTGGCCTCTTCCAATGGCTTGGCACTGTTTGCATCATTGGAATGATACTTTTATTGGCATTTAATAAAGAGTCTACTTCTAATGATAATCAACCTAGCATAAACGATGAACCTCTCAAAGTTAGTTGATCAATCTCTAAGGGCATTGCAAACATTGCAATGCCTTTATTAAGTAGATTCAGTTGTTTTTTGAATGGATTTTTACAAAAACCCATTCAGTCATTGTCTCCATCCTGCACCTTCTCTTGCTTTACTGATTGAATCAAGACTGCATTGGCTAACAATAACCCCGCAGACAGCAAAACAAGTTTAGTCCCCAGGATAAAAGATAGAAGAGCAGCTAGTAAAGCACCAAACAATAGAAATTTACTAAATGAATCATATTATTTCCATCTAATTTGGCTGTCCGAGTATACCAATTTTATCGTTGATAACTTAGCCCTATCTAGCTTTCGATCTTCCTTAACATTACAGAAAGTGCAACCCATGTAAAGCCTGAAAATATTGCTAAAGGAAGTGTTTTAGCTAACATGAACTCAGGAAGTAAATGGGAAAATATTGTTCTGAAAAATAAAAAAGTAGAAAATAAGGCTATTAAGAGTAATATACCAGAAGAAATTAAAGAGAGTTTACTAGGCATTTGGCTATCATCCTTTCATCTATATGACTCGGCAGTTATTCCTTAACCACACATTTGAAATTTATATAATCTTACCTTCTGTTGAAAAGCCAGCTCTCCTTCGTTTATCATAAGACTTCACTCAGCTTTGCTGACCTAAGTGTCATTCATCCGGTGTCTAATTTTGTTTTTTGCCACTAACCTGTTCATATGACCTCTCATCCCACCGTATGAATGTTTCAAGCACTATGGATAGTAAAACACCCATAATAAACCCATTCGATAGCAGCGGCTGTAAAATCACTGGGAAAACGGTAAAGAGCACAGGATCCAAATTCATGATACTCAGTCCCAGCAACACTGGGGCCGCGAGACGGAAAATAGATTTGGAATCAAATGTATAGCCGTTTAAACTTTTCAAAGAGGTTCCAAAGAGCTGAAGATAAGCAACAAACAGTACAGCATTACCCACTGTGATCGGCAAAGTAGCCAGCAATGCACCAAGGACAGGAATGATCCCCAGTATGGCCATCAACCCTCCGCCGATCAGGAATGGTTTCCGGTCAAAAATCCGTGTGCTCTCCAGAAATCCGACTGACGAGGTAAATGGAGCATAAGGGACAAGGCCCAAAAAAGCGGCCCCAATCGAATACGTTCCGGTCAAAAGATACGACCTATCCAATCTGGACTGCGTGGCCCCTTCGCCAGTAAGCTTGGAAGCTGCCTGGACAGATGCAATCGTATTGCTTAAATTAATGACACCGGCAATAAAAGTGATTGCGATGATACCATAATTCAGGTTTGGTGTTCCAAGCGGAAAGAAAGAAAACTCCATTGAAGATTGGCTGTTCATTCCTTGATCGGAAGGAAACAGTATGACATAAATTACCCAGCCCAGAATCATTCCAATCAAAATCGAAAAATTACCGACAGTCTCGTTCCCTTTTATTTTCATTAAACTGACCAGAATCACCACCGCAAAAGAAAACATGGTAACCGGCAGCTCAAGCGTCCCATCCTCCGAGACTTTTAGCATCCCTTTAAAAAATATGAGGATTAGCTGGAATGTAAGGAGAAACAAGTAAACAGTCATCACCATTGGGGTGAAGATTTTTTGTATATAAGAAACGATCCGAAATACGCCAAACACAAGGGTAACAGTCCCGGCAAGCAAAATTCCTGAGGCAATTCCCCCGCCAATCTCCGGAAGACTCATCCCGAGAGACGATGATGCCAGACTCAAGTTCAGGACCAATCCCCACATCAATCCCGAATGCCCTTCCATTAAGGGGAAACGATGACCAAACGCTCCCTGCAGGACGCAAGCCACCCCTGTAAAAATCAATGAGCTTCGCAGCATAGCGGCAATTTCCCCGCTATCCAGGCCAAAGGCAGCTCCAATCGAAACCGGAACAACAACCGTATTCGCAAAAATAAAAAACAACCATTGCACTGACGCAAAGATTGTTTTTACATATGATGTATTCTCCATGCGCTCACCTTTCAGATGTCAATTAATCAGTTTTTAAGCGTTAAGTTATTCAAACAAGGCTCAGTTTTTAATATTAGCAAAGAACTCTCCCATATTAACTCCAAGACGATAGGAGCCATACCAAATCCATAGGGTTAGGAGCAAAGTTGTCAGGACTGGGTACTTTTTTGTTATTCTTTTCAGTTCCTTTGTAAATTCATCCATTCTCACGGTTCCCCTCTTAGAAACTTAAGTAAATTTTTTCCATTTCATTATCACACAAATTATCTTTTTACTCAACAAGAAGATTAACTTAAGTTACTAGAAAAAGAGACTTCCATTTTAAACTTACAATGATGGATCCGTTTTAGTTCCCTGGTGAAAAACCATTTTCCATATTCCCTCATTTAGTTTCCAAATAGAACTCCGTAAGGCATGCTGCTTCGTCTCCTCATTAAAAGTTCGGTATGTCGCCAACACAATCTCTTCCGATAAAGGATGAATCTCGAAATCGCTGAATTTAACTTTAATAATACCAATTCCACCTTCAAAGTCCTCATCCTTATACAGTACTCTTCCAGAACTGCCAAACTCAAAGAATTCATCAGCTAATAATTTTTTAAGTTCAGTTTTTGATGAACGGACTTCTGGGGTCAGCAATTTTTCCTCTAACTGTTTTAAGTGATTTTTTAAGTTCATAGATGATATCTCCTTTAATACGAATAGAATTTTAATTCAACATAAAGGAGTGGATTTCCTCCTTGGGAAGAACGTTGAAACCTTTTCAATATTAGAAACGTATTAGGAAATATATTGAAGGGAGATGAACATTATGAACAAATCAAGGGTGAAATGCCATAGCTGGGGCGGAAATTCATTTGTCAAGCGATGGTTTATATCAACCTTAGGCCAGTGGATAAAAAAATGTCAAATGGGTCAGAGAGAATCTACACAGTTTGCCTGGAGTGCGGAGAAGTGATTTCGATAAAAGTGAAAAACCCTGAGAAGTTGCTGAAGTAACTGTACGCCCATCAATTCAAAAATATGTATTGGGCAATTTATTCCGATTATGCATTGGTTTTGGGCTTTTTTTGACAAATTTTCGGAGTTTTCTCGTTAACCTGTCAAGATTCTGAGTTATTCCTGACAGATTTACGGAGTTTCAATGGAAACCTGTCAAGATTACGGGCTTTTCTTGACAGCTTTGCGGAGTTTCAACGAAAACCTGTCAAGATTTTGAGCTTATTTTGACAACTTTGCGGAGTTTTGACCTTAACCTGTCAAGATTACGAGCTTTTCTTGACAGCTTTGCGGATTTTCAGTGACAACCTGTCAAGATTCTGAGTTAATCCTGACAGATTTACGGAGTTTCAATGGAAACCTGTCAAGATTACGGGCTTTTCTTGACAGCTTTGCGGATTTTCAATGACAACCTGTCAAGATTCTGAGCTTATTTTGACAGCTTTGCGGTGTTTTAGCGAAAACCTGTCAAGATTATGGACTTTTTCTTAACAGCTTTAATAAATCTCGTCTAGATCATACAACAGAAAGTGGGTATCACATTATGGAAGGATTTAATATAGCTTCACTATTTTTCAATGGAATTGTTATTGTACTAATAATCTTGTTCGTGGTTTCATTCACGCTTTTTATTCGCAGAATAATAATAAATACTTCTTCAAAAAGCACCCAAACCAATGAAATTGAAAAGAAAATTGATAAAATTATTGACTTACTTGAAAAGAATAATAAAGTTTAGCAATACCTTACATCTCAACCTTCGTATTAATCGTTGAGATTTTTTTGTTTCACTTTATAAACAAACAAAAAAACAGAAAGAATTCCTTCCTGTCTACTCAACCGTTCAATCTCTGTCTATACTTTGTAATCTCTTTTGTTTAAAGCTTCAATCTTATCATCAATATGCTCACAAATTTGTCTGTGTATAATCCTAAACATTTCTTAAAGGGCACTGCTTTCAATGATGAACTTTGACCATAGGCCAAATAGCTTTCCAATTTTTCTTAACCAGCCGTTGCTCATAAATGGCAAGCCGTTCACTTGATTCTGTAAAAAAAGGAGTCGGCTTCACCTCTAGATTTAGTACATCCTCAATACCACAAGGAACTGTAAGTACCAATTGATTTTCCCTATCCAGTTTCACTCCGAGAGCTGTTGCCGTTTCAGGAAATTTGGAAATCGCATCTTCAGAGGATGTATACGGCGTAATCCGGTTCACAAAATGCATCCTTGCTTGATTTTTTACTGACCAGGGTATGCCGGGCAATAGGGCTGTCAGCTTTTTTTCCAATGCTTTTTCATATTCCTCATCAAGAATTGTTGGGTCAAAAAAAATCACGTCCACATCCGGTGTGTTGGTTCGCTTCTTGAATCCGTGTAAGGTGTCCCAAATTTTCGACCGGACAAATCCAGCACATATCCACCAGTCAGGCAAACCAAGAGTGCTTGCAGTATGTATAATCTCCATCATTTTATCATCGGACTGGATTAAGCTTATTACATCTTCTTTACTCTTTAACATATATCCCCCTCCAAACATCGAACATCCATTCTTATATTATCATAATTTATGGAAAAAGAAGTAATTACTCATCTATTAAGTACGGTAAAAGAGATCAACCTTTCTACCCTTACTGAACTTGGATTTTACAAAAAATCATGGCAACTAAACCCTACTTTCCAAAAATTCACGTTAATCTTCGGGTGAAATATACCGATAATAAAAATTGTGTGACTTATACGAAAGCAGAGGAATGAATTTATATGAGTATTAATAAAGAAGAATTAATCAAAAGGGCCAGTGCTGTATTAGGACGAGATGTGAGTCATGAAACAATTATGAAAACCGTTGAATCTCTTATCGAAAAGCTAGAAAAGGAACGGAAAAGCTAATTCGGAGCTGCAATAGGTTGGAATCCAGAAATGAATCATTAAAAGCATTAAAGCACAGTTTCGTTTCCGCTCGCATTTCAATAATTCCAAAAAAGCTGTCCGAAGTTGATCATACTTCAGACAGCTTTTCACCATCTCCCCCTAAACTTGTCCAAACTCACCCTTGCCTCTAAAACCTTCCCTCACACCGACTCAAGTCTAATAGAATCTGCTATCATCCTGGAAACTCTGCATAAAAATTTTCCAATTGGCTAACGATATCTATGTTGGGAATGAATTGGATGGTGAATTTCGATTGAATTATAATCTTCTAAGGGCGAAAGAAGTGTTCTTTATCATGGTCCTGTCGACGGGGCTATTTAACCATGTGATTCTGATTCCGATGCTGTTGGAAGCTGCAGCTAGGGATGCGTGGTTAAGTGTATTGGCTTCTTTCTTTCCCTTTTTACTTTTTATTTGGATGGTTTATTACATTACTAAAAATACTGAGCAGGAGAAGATAACCAACTGGCTTAAAAACCGTTATGGAAAGTTTTTAGCCGCCCTGTTTGTGCTGCCATTATTGTTAATTCTTTTTATACATGCTTCAATTACATTCTTGGATACGTCTTATTGGGCAGAGATTTATTTTCTTCCCACTACTCCCAGTTTTCTTATTTCTGCGGTAGTGCTTACATCATGTTACTGGCTTTCTACCAGGACTTTAAAGGTACTTGCCATCATGGCAACCATTGTTTTGCCATTGGTTGTAATGCTGGGGTTCTTTATTATGAGTGTAAATACTACGCAAAAAGACATTGAATACTTGTTTCCATTATTTCTGAATGGATATGTTCCTTTTTTAAAAGGGATCTTCTATTCATTATCTGGTCTTACCGAAATCTTTGTGATCATTTTGATTCAGCATCATCTTACGCAAAAAATTAAATTCAAAGACATATTTTTGTTAGGCTTTGTGTTAATTGGTTTAACCGTTGGCCCCTTGTCGGCAGCTATTATGGAATTCGGTCCTGTTGAAGCCAGAAATTTTGCCTTTCCGGCTTATGAAGAATGGAAGCTTTTGAAAATAGGCGAGTTCATCTCCCGCTTGGATTTCCTTGCCATGTTTCAGTGGGTAAGCGGAGCTTTCTTCCGTATTGGGTTGTTCATGTATATCATCAGCCAATATCTAAATAAACGGAAAAATAAATTTTTCCTGCCTGTTTTATATTTGATGATCTATGGTACTACCTTTCTGAAGCTGGACACGTATGACATCAATAGATTCTTGTACATTTACTTCCTTCCTTTTTGCTTAATTTTAGTTGTTTCTTTTACGTCTGTATTAACCATTTTTGTCTTTTTATCAAAGAGAAAGGAGAATAAGCCTCATGAAAAGTCATAATCTGATTAACCAACTAAAGGATGAATTCTTAAATTGTGACGACTTAGTTTTCACTCAAAAGAGGTTCACACATTTCTCCCTTGAATTCTCTTATTTCGCAAGTCTTGTCGATGTAAATTTTATTGACCAGGTAATATTACCAAAGTTGAAAAACGCTGAAGGCAAAGTTAAGGATTTTACAAATTTTATAAAGGACGATTTTCTCGTCAACGATCTGTCTGATTCACCCCTTGCTGAAATACAATTGCAACTTCTCTCTGGAAGCCTTCTTATTTTTTTGGAAAAAACCATACTGGCTATCAGTGTCACAAAAATTCCTGCAAGGACCCCGGAAGAATCTTCTATCGAACCATCCGTTCAGGGCCCTAGAGACGGCTTTATAGAAGATTTGAATACAAACCTGGCATTGATCAGAAAGCGATTTAAATCAAATCAATTAAAAGTGGAAAAATTTGTAATAGGCAAAAGAAGCAATGTGAACATGGCGCTAATTTATATTGATGACATTATAAATAAGCAGTTATTGAATGATATGAAAAACAAGATCCAAAATCTTGATTTGGATATAGTGACAAGTCTGCAACAAATAGAGAAATTACTAGCAGATCAACCAAGGTCAATAATGACAACATCTGATAATAGTGGCAGACCTGATTATGTCATTGAAGCTTTAAATCAGGGAAGGTATGCGCTGATGATTGATGGACAGCCTTTAGTATCAATCGCACCCGTGAATCTTACAAACTTAATAAAATCACCAGAGGATTTAAACCAAAATTATTTATATGTTTCATTTGAGAGGATGCTCCGTCTCAGTTCGCTGTTCATTTCTATCCTTTTGCCCGGTTTTTGGGTTGCTCTGACCACCCATAATATCGATCAAATCCCATTTCAATTGGTTGCCACTATCAGTGTTTCGCGCTTAGGCATCCCACTTTCTACTTCCATGGAAATGGTGATTATGCTCTTTCTATTCGAACTTTTCCATGAGGCCGGAATGAGACTGCCACGTTCAGTCGGACAAACCGTATCGGTTCTTGGCGGCTTGATTGTCGGCGATGCAGCCATTCGTTCCGGTCTTACTTCTCCTTCTATGCTGGTTGTCGGTGGTATCGTTTTCGTGAGCGGATATACTCTTGTGAATCCCACTCTCGGAGGCGCAGCAACGTTACTAAGGATTGTCATTCTATTATTAGGCACTTTTTTCGGTATTTTCGGGATTGTCGTTGGAACACTCTTGATTATTTCTTATTTTTCCACTTTAACATCCCATGGTGTACCTTATTTGTCCTTCTCATACCCTTTTTCATTATCAAAAATGGGAGTATCTTTTTTCAAAATGCCATGGAATATGCTGGCCAGAAGAGATGCTTCCTTAAGGTCAAATGATCCAACCCGACAGGAGGATTAGAATGAGGCATTTAAAGAAAATTGCACTATTGCTG
This sequence comes from Cytobacillus oceanisediminis 2691, assembly GCF_007678455.1. Lineage (GTDB taxonomy): Bacteria > Bacillota > Bacilli > Bacillales > Cytobacillaceae > Mesobacillus > Mesobacillus oceanisediminis_A. Next base: position 69,304 of record NZ_VEEP01000003.1, read on the forward strand.
TTGATCCCCATTTTAACCAGCTGTGGCGCTGGCCAAAATATCCAGGATTTCACCTATGTAGTTGCCATCGGGATTGACTACGATAAAGAGAAAAAGGACTACGTTATTTATACAATGGCCCTGGATTTTTCAGGTGTGGCCAAACCAGAAAGCGCAAAACCAACAGGGCCCTCTCCCGTTTGGATCGGGAAAAGCTCCGGCAAAACCTTGAGTGAAGCCCGTGCAAAATTACAGAGAAGTTCCCAGCCGCAATTATATTTGCGACATGTAAGGACTATTTTGTTATCTGAAGAGGTACTTCAATCAAGATTTTTAAAAGTCACTCAAGAACTTGGCAGGCTGGATTTTTTTCGTCAAACCAATTTCATCCTTGGTACAAAGGAATCTATTCCAGATATATTCACGACCCATGGGTTATTCTTTTATCCTCCACTTTACACGATTCTCCTAAAACCCAGAAAAGAGGATACCGAAAGCCTTCTCAAGCACTTTACATACAGGGAATTTATTTCTCAGTTCTATGAACCAGTGGGAGCATCATATGTACCGTCCATTGGACTTGACGATAAATGGAGTGAAAATAAGTCTCCCTATAAAGATTTAACCTTTAATGGTGCTTATTTTTATGAAAACCAGACTTATCAGGGTTATAAATCTGTTGATAAAATCAAAGGGATCAGATGGAGAGAACATGCACCTATGAAGAATACCTACATCCTCGGTGAAAAAGAAAACCCGCATACTGTCGTGAAAGTGAAAACTTCTAGAATGGATATTCAATTAGTCCAGCAAAAAGATAAACCAATTTTTGATGTTTCAGTTAAAGGCGAAGCAGATATACTTGAAAGCATTCAAAATGTGTCAGAAGCGAAAATAAAAGAGGACATAGAAGAACTCATTCATGAGGAAATAAATCAGAGCTTTCAGGAAGGCTTGACTATTAATTCGGACGTGCTCCGCCTGGGCATCGAATGGTTCAGACTTCACAAAGGCTCCTACCTGGATTATATAAAAAAGAGCAATCCAAATACGCTTTATCTTGACGAGAACTCTCTTAGGAATATTAAAGTCACAATAAATTTGCATTCCAGCTATAATTATAAATTAAAAACCCGGTCAAACATCTGGGATCAAAAATCGATTTACTCCAAATAATGGACAAAGGGCAGTTCTGGGCAATGGGCTGCCCTGGGTTTTTAAGGTTGGTTTAAGATTACTTATGTCAGATGGAAAAAAGCTGAAATCATGGCAGCATATTTCAGAAGTACTATTCATATTCCCCTTTCCTGTCACCCCACATCTTTTATTTATCTAACCAGGTCAACATGATAGCCGAGAAATCTAACTTCATTTAAAACAAAAAAAATAAAGCCCTCCAGCTTAGAAGAGCTTCAATCAAGACAACCACTATAGCAATGTTATTATCACCGCAAACGATATTAGTTCAAAAAAAGTTCGATTGCGACAATCGTTCCTTCCCCTTCTTCACTGAAAAAATCGATTTTCCCATTATGATCATGAACGATTTTCATACTGCGCATTAATCCCAGGCCTGTCCCTTTTTCTTTGGTGGAATAGTAAGGCTCGCAAAGATGTTTTAACCGTTCAGGACTGATTCCCTTTCCTGTATCGATGACACTTACGAGGACTTTTTCACCCATGCATTCTAGTTTGACCGTTAGGCTTCCGCCATAAGGCATGGCCTCAATCGAGTTTTTAATCAGATTGATAAACAGAAGCTTTAAGTGTGGCTCAATGCATTTCACCAGAATATCCTTATTACAATTGTTTTCTATACGAGTCTCAATATTGTGATCAGCAATTTCCGGCTTTAGCAAATTCAGTGAATATCGAATGATTCCGCCAAGATCTGAAACCGTCCAGTTGGATTCTTTTGAATAGGAAAGTTCGATAAATTCGTTCGTGAACCTATTGATTTGCTCCAATTCCATTTTCATGACAGGAAGGTAATCAAAAATCTTATTCTGATCTTGGCCCTCTTCCGCGAATTTCAGAAGTCCCATAATGCTCGTTAGAGGGTTACGTATTTCATGAACCACTCCAGAAGCCAGCCTGCCAATCAGTGCAAGCTTTTGCGATTGCTGCATAATTTGATCCATTTCCTTTTTTTCTGTAATATCATGGAAAGTAGATAGGACGTATTCTATTTTGTTGCTGCTGCCCGCTTCAAATATTGCTCTGGTGTCAACAAGAATCCACCTTTTTTCGTTCTTCATAGGATTGAATACAAACATCTCAACATTACTGAATTCTTCACCAGTCGCTAACGTTCTCATTGCAGGATGTTCCTCGCCGTTGAATGGCTCTCCTGAAGCATCTTCAGCATCCCATTCAGCATTCAGAGAAGTCATATTGGCTAGCGATTGTTCGTCATATCCCAATATTGAGCAAGCATTTTTATTAGCATAGACTATCTTCCCGTTTGTGTCCTGGAGAATCATGCCGCTCGTCAAGGCTTCATAAATCCTCTTATGGTGCTCCTCAAGGTTTTTCTTTTCTGTTATGTCACGAGTTACTCCGACAACCTCTTTTATCACGTTATTATGTAATAAGATCGGTGACAATACACTGTGAAAATAATGAGTTTTACCATTTATCTCGAAATCCCATTCGAATTCTGTATTTATTCCTGAAAATGCCTTTTGGACTTCCTTTTGTTGATTCCTGGAATCGTTAAAAAAGTCATTAATGCATTTCCCTTCAAAAACATCCTTACTAAAATCATTTGATGTGATCCAATTCCCATGTACACTTGTGACTCTTAAGGATTGATCGATTGTAAAGACAATATCTTGCATCGAAGATACCAGTGCCTTGTACTTCTCTTTGCTTTTCTCCAACTCTTTAAAAGAGAGAACTTTATCAGTAATATCAACACCAGTCGCTAAAACAAATTGTAAGTTCCCTTCATTATCTTCGACAGTTTTACTTTTCCATTTGATAAATCTTTTTTCGCCATTTTTCATTCTCCAGAAATTTTCGTACACGGTTGGAATTTTTCCTGATAAATAATTATTCACAACAAACTGTTTTTCTGGATTTTCGATAAAAACGTCCCAAAACTTTTTGTATTGTACTTCCTCCAGGCTATATCCTGAAACTTGTTCTGTGTATTGGTTCCACTTATTAATTCGTCCATCTTGATCTAAAATCAATATAAAAGACTGAATTGTATTCATCACGGTACGTAAGTAGTTGTTTTCTACTTCGAGTGCATCGTGATGACAGTGACGGGTTGAAAATTCTTTTAACATACAATAAATGAATTGTTGATTGCCAATATTCAATATTGATGCATTGACTTCTACTGTAATCATATTTTCATTTCGATCAGGAAGGTCTAATACAGTTGATATTTTGCCATCTTTAACGAGAAGCTCTTTTACAGTCTTTAGCACTTCAGGGGCTAAATGATTATATAGAGACAAAACCTCTTTTGACAGTAACTCTTCTTTGGAATAATTCAATAAAGCACATGCGGCGTCATTCACTTCATAAATTCGATATTTCCTTAAGTTTTCATCAGCTATTTCGAATATAAGCACGGGGAATGTTAGATTTTTAAACATATGCTCAAAAAGTGATGGCTCATTCACTACTGTTTTCATGTAACACCTCCTGTATCTAATACATTTATTTTAATAATTGCTTTACTGGACGTCCACTATCCAGTTCAGGAGAATTGGATTTTATTTTTTACAAATGAATGAGTAATAATGCGTATTGTTTTTTCTTTACCGACCACTTCATCTATTTACATATTGGAATCAAAAACGGCTATTCAGCACATTCTAAAAAAAACATGTTCAGGGAGGATTCACCATGCCGGATAAAGTACCTATAACATCTTCCGAACTAGGATCGTTATGGCTTACCTATCAAGAAAAAACAATGATTTTAAGGATGTTGGAATACTTTATAGAGAAAGCCGATGATGAAAAAGCAAAGAAAATCATGACTAGCATGTATAGTGAATTAGAGGGGTTTATAAGTAAAATCGTTGCCATTTATGAAGAGGAAGGCGCTGTCACTCCCACTGGCTTTACATCACAGGACGTGTATAAGGATGTCCCAAAGTTATATGATAACGGCTTTGACATCATGTTCGTCCGGTTGTTAAAGGAAATCAGCATGGGACTCCATGCTTTGAACATATCAATGACCTTCAGGGAAGATATCAATATCCTGTTTGCGGATTTGACAGCACTTACCCAGAAGTATTTCATGCTATGCTCTCAGTATCTGCTTGAGAACGGGCTTCTTGTCAGGAGCCCATTCGTAACAATGCCAAAATCAGTGGAATTTGTTAAAGATAACGATTATTTAAGCGCAAGCAGCATCAATCCATTCACTCAGAAAAGGACCTTCAATACTGTCGAGGTAGCGCATATTCATAAAGGGATTGAATCAAACCTAACAGGACTGCAAATGATATTAGGTTTTGCCCAGTCCGCTAAAGACAAGGAGGTCAAAAAATACTTTTTTGAGGGAGCTGAGCTGGCTAAAGGAATCGTGAAAGAATTGAGTGAGCTAATGATCCAGGAGAATCTCGCGGTCCCTCAAACTGCTGGTGGAAATGCGACAAAATCTACAGAAGCTCCTTTTTCAGATAAATTAATGATGTATTGTACAAGTCTGTTTTGCAGCTTCTCGTTGGGAAGTAACTCTCTCGGAACAGCTTTTAGTTTAAGGAATGATTTGCCTGCAAAGATGACTATTTTCACAAAGGATGTTTTTGAGTACGCCCATAAAGGCGCGAAAATCATGATTAAAAATGGCTGGATGGAAGAACCGCCACAAATGATTACACGCAAATAAATAAATGAATATAGCTGAAGAGGCTGAAACACCTCTTCAGCATTTTTCCCCTTGCAAAGGTAACCTTCTCTTTACCATTACATAAATTCTGAATGAATGAAGCCTTCCTGAATGCCTTTCCTCAAAAAAGGACTCGGTTCACCTACACTGAAAAGCTGTAAATTATGCATCGCCCTGGTGCAGGCAGTATAAAATATCCTGCGCAAACTCTCTTCACTATAGACTTCCGCCGATGCATCATAAATAATGACAGCGTCGAATTCAATTCCCTTGGATAGATAAGAAGGGATGACGACTACTCCTTGCTCATATTCTATCGCCCCACTCTTGATGTGTTTAATTCCTTCAATTACGGAAAGCGACTTAAAGGCCTTTAAACTTTCCTCAGCAGATATGCAGATGATAGCAATACTGCGATATCCATTACTTCGCAAATCATTGACCTTGGAGACAATGCACCTGTGCAGTTCTGTGTGCTCAGCCAATTGAGTCAGGACTGGACGTTCACCGTCACGTTCAAAAGGAATGATTCTTTCCCCATTTGGCACAAGCCTTCGAGTAAACTCAATAATCGGTTTTGTCGATCGGTAGCTTCGCGCCATATTGATCACTTCTGTATCTTCAGATCCGTACAGACCAGTCAGTCTATGGAAATCAACCGTTTCACTGGCATGTGCGAAGATCGCCTGATTAAAGTCACCTAACACAGTCATCCTTGCAGCTGGGAACAGCCGCTTTAAAAATTCGAATTGAAAAGCTGAATAATCCTGAGCTTCATCCACCACAATGTGTCTTATCGAACTGTTCGTCTGAAAGCCAAATATTATCTCTTTTAAAAATAAAAATGGTGTGGCGTCCTCATAATAGAGTTTTCCTTCGTTAAGCATGTTTACAGTTAATACGCAAAGGTCCGGCCACTCCATGGGTACCCTCCCTGCATACAACTGGTTGATCTTTGTGTGATCGGTAAATAGCTGCCTGTATATTCCCTTGATGTTAACAAAGCGGTAAGCCTTAATCCGCTTTCGTAATGGTTGAAACTTCCGTCGAACAATCAAACGCGCCAAGGTTTCGTCCTCGATCTCATAATCGTGAATGGATTCCCCTTTATATCCCTTCTTTTCAGCTAAATAGGTATAGGCCTTATGATACTCTTCATCACTAAGCAGCTCTATTTCCTCTTGGACCCAAGGCTCAGTCACTTCAAGCTTCTCGGCCTTAGCAATTTGCTTCAGCAGCCAATCCTTCACTTTTTCCAGACGGCTATGGAACTTCGAAGAATCCTCACCATGATAAAATCTGTCCGCTATTTGCTGGGATGTAACAAGTGGCTCACCTCTAAAATTGATGTTATTGAAAACCATTCCAGATACCTCAAGCGATTTCCTGTAGGATTGAATCGCTTCAAAAAAATCGGCAGAAGCCTTAAATCGAATTCCAGCAATTCTAGTATTGTAATAATGGGTATTCGTTGCAGTTAAAACATACTCTAATTGCTCATATGGGTTTTCAACTTCAAATTCCTTACTCAAGCGATGATCCAGGTATTCCTGGAATGTTGCCTGCTGCATATTCTCTTCTCCAAGTTCAGGAAGAACATTGGATACATAACTGCTGAACATTTTGTTCGGAGAGAACAGGATAATTTGATCAGCATTTAGATGGTCGCGGTATTTGTACAGCAAATAAGCAATACGCTGCATCGCAGCTGAAGTTTTTCCGCTTCCAGCAGCACCATGGACGATGAGCAGTCTGCCTCGGTCATGCCGGATGATTTTATTTTGCTCTTGTTGAATCGTCGCAACTATATTATGCATATGGTTATCAGTGCCTTTTCCAAGCACCTGCTGGAGAATCTCGTCACCAATCGTCAGGCTCGTATCGAACATAGATTGCAGTATGCCTCCGCGGATCAAGTACTGCCACTTTTTCTCCAAACTGCCATGGATTGGACCACCGGGTGTTCGATACATTGCCGCGCCAGGCTGGTAATCGTAGTAAACACTGGAGATTGGAGCCCTCCAGTCATAAATCAGGAACTCTTCACCTTCAGCATCAACGAGTGAGGAAATCCCAATATAGATTTGTTCCGGAACAGAAGTACCTTCTTCGGTAAAATCAATCCGGCCGAAATATGGAATTTCCTGCATACGTCGTAGCGTAGCCAGGCGCTTGGATGAATGACGATGGGTACTTTGGCTGACAGAAAGTGCTTGTGCCTCCTGCCTCAAACCGATGATAGTCTCCAGGAAATCATCAAAAGTGTCCGTGTTTACTTTGACCTCATCCCAAAAGTGTTTACGGATGTGAACAACCTCGTTTTTCAGCCTGGACGTTTCTTTTTCCATTTTGCCGATCTCATTTCGAATCTCATCCATTACCCCGTTCAATCGCTTTTGCTCCCGCTGAAGTTCCATACTCATAGCAACACCCCTAAATTTTTTTAATAAAAGAGTTGACTAACTAATCGAATGCATTGTATAATTAAAATAGGGATAATTATATCCATTTCAATTAAAACGGTGCATATCTATATAAATTTATCACAGGATCCATCTTTTTTCAATGAAATTCTGTGATTCTGATACTTGAAAAGAGCAGTCATTTACGTTTGAGTACGTAAATGGCTGCTCTTTTTTTGTAGCTGTTCCCCTTCTAACAAAATAACCAACACATATTTGACAGCTTAGGCTCCTACAACTTCAAACCTGTCAAAATAACGATGGTTTCTTGACAACCTTTCGCTCTACAACTGCAAACCTGTCAAAATAACCTCGGATTCTTGACAACTTTACACTTTACACCTGCAAACCTGTCAAGATAACCTCGGATTCTTGACAGCTTTTCACTCTACACCTGCAAACCTGTCAAGATAACCTCGGATTCTTGACAACTTTACACTCTACACCTGGAAACCTGTCAAAAAAACCTCGGATTCTTGACAACTTTTCACTCCACACCTGCAAACCTGTCAAGATAACCTCGGATTCTTGACAACTTTACACTCTTCAACTACAAACCTGTCAAAATAACGATGGTTTCTTGACAACATTTCACTCTTCACCTACAAACCTGTCAAAATAACGATGGTTTCTTGACTGCTTTACACTCTTCACCTGCACTTCTGTCAAAAAAACCTCGGATTCTTGACAACTTTTCACTCCACACCTGCAAACCTGTCAAGATTACCTCGGATTCTTGACAACATTTCACTCTTCACCTGCAAACCTGTCAAAATAACCTCGGATTTTTGACAACATTTCACTCTTCACCTGCAAACCTGTCAAAATAACCTCGGATTTTTGACAACATTTCACTCTTCACCTG
>NZ_VEEP01000003.1:77568-518274 GCF_007678455.1 Cytobacillus oceanisediminis 2691
GCAAACCTGTCAAAATTACGAATGCCTATCACCACTTATCTGACCAATTCCAGTTGAATGCTTAAATACATCTCACGCACAACTTAAACTGTAAGTTAGTGAATCTTTTTAGCCACATTATCTATTACCGTTCCTACCTTCGCATTCCCATGATATCTGACATACATGACGGAGTCTCCTCGTGAAGCAAATACCTCTTTCATATCTTTCTCGACATGGACAATCAGTAGATCCAAGTCGGGATGGTTCTTCTTCCGATACTCGTCCTGGCTGTTTCCATATTTGTATCGTTTGATCAAGTCAGAAACCAGATTATCCGCCATGCCTGGAAATGTCAGCTTGTAGAACTGTGTATGGATTCCCGGAGAATAGTCACCACTCCCATCATTCCATTGCTTACCCGGCACCTGGCCGGATTCATCTGTCTCATATTGCACTGGTGCAAGCAGACTCCATTTATAGGAGTAACGGTTTCCCCAATCAACATTGTCACTCATATAAACAATTTCAGAACGAACCAATTCGGGATTCTGCTCTACTTCTGCCAATCTGACAATCGGCAAATCCTCACTTGTTTCGGGCAAGGTTTTTGTATCCATTTTCACCAGCTGCATGAAGGGAATAACCGCACTCGCACCAGCTAACACTGTAAACAGAAAAGCTGCAGCTGTGTGAATGAGGTGATGTTTCTTCCAAGGTGCTCGATGGTCAATCGGTTTACCTTCAACTAGTCTTTTACGCAAAGCACGGATTGATAGAGCTGCAACAAGTGAATGATAGGCCATATAAGCAATAAGAAGCGTAAAAATAGTCAGCTGGATGGCTGCTCCATCCACCATTGCATAAGTAGGAATACCATCGAGAAACCAAATGGAAGTCATCATGCCAATCATCAACATTAATACAACAATCACGGCTCCGGCATTAAACGCCAATTTTTTATCCAGTTTCTTTAATTTATAAGACTGTTCAGCAGGATCGGTATGAAGTTCTGGAGCTTCTAGCTCTTCAGGTGATGAAAAGACGTGAAAATTCCCGTAACTGGTGACAATATCCCAGCCTCTATCGGCATAAGTCTCAATTTGTTCAGTGGAGATTGTCTTTTTCGCAGTTACATCAATTCTATATCTCATCTTCCTCGGTTCACTTTTTTCAAACCTGGCAAAATGAATGCCCATCTTTTTCAAGAATAGCCCCTGCGCAGCCATATCTGGAAACCAGCTTTCATGCTCTCCAATTCTCCAATAATCACTTGGGCGGAGCTTATAGACCGGTTTATTCATTCTCCTCACTCTCCTCTAGGATCCAACTATCCTGGATCAGTTCTTATAACCGATCATACTCGATTCTAAATGCTTGTTTTCCTTCCCATGTGATTTCATAAGTATTTCTTCGACCATCATTTTCAGCCAAAGCAATTAGACCGTCCTTCTGCATTCTCGAAAGTACTCCGTAAAGTGTCCCTGGTCCCATATTCACTCGGCCTTAAGACTTCTATGTAATACCATGCATAAGCTGTAGCCGTGATTGGGACGCATTAAAGCTACATAATACATCGTCATCGGCCCTCCGGGGTATGCCATTGCTTACACCATACTAAGTAAGACGATATCCTATAACATAATAGTACAGCAAAATTTTCCAGCAACATATAAAAAATAAGCACAGGAAATCTCCCTATGCTTCTAAGTGGTCAGGTATGATGTAAAATAACCCCAGAAAAACTGCCTTTCAATACTTCCTTTCCATTCTGGTTCACACAAGCAAAAGTCGCGAGAATGGCTGTACGCTGATTTGCCTGCTTTTCATATTGCTCGATTTTCACCTCACAGACAATCGTATCGCCGGTAAAAACGGGACGGATGAATTCAAAGTCCATATTCCTTGCGAGGACATTGTGATCCCCGCCCACTTTGGTTGGCAGGGTGGCCGTCAAGAGACCTTGTACAACAACCCTACCCTGTTCATCTGGTGTCAGATGGTGGATCCCTTCGTCACCAGAAATCTCTGTGAAAAGTTCCACCTCTCTTTTGGTAAAAGTGCGTTCAAAAACAATACAATCCCCAACATTCAATGACACGGAAATATCTCCCTCCCCTGAATATCACAATAATAACAGTCAGTATTCACCTGAAGTATAAAATGAGTTCCTGACATTTTTAATTATTCATTATTAGTTTTCGAGATAAACCAATCATGAAACCATAAATAATGAAGACTAAACTTTACTTATTTTCCCTTCGCTTTATCAAGGGAAATATGTTAATATTTAGAGAACATTCGGAATCTTCAAAAACCTCCAGGAGCCCTAATTCTCCATCTCTCCACCACACGCTTATTTAAGTACTTAATCAAAATCATTTCTTTATTATTTATCAACTTGCTTTCTCTTAATGCTAAACCATAAGCTTTAAGAATTCAAACGTGAGGAGACAAGAAATGTCAAAAGAAGAGTTCGAATTCATAGGCAGGAAAATATTTGAAAACCGTGACAAGCTAGCAATAATTTTTAGTGAAAATATCCTTAAATTTACCACTGAGCATTTTGAAAAGTTTAAAATGCCAGAGTCGGAATACTTGAAGTATCGATCTCAACTAATAGGATATTTTGGAGAAGCACTTTATAAAAATCAAGAAGAGGTTTATAAATCTGTAGGTAAATGGGCGAGGGAAGTAGCGAACCAAACCATTCGATATGGCGTTTCTTTAACCCAGGCACTAAGAATCATCTCCCTTTTCCGTCTGGTCATTTGGGAAATATTCACCGAGGAATTAGAGCAAAATCGAATTTCCTGTACCACGATGGTCCAGATAGCTGACCGATTCGACAAACTGATTGATTCAATCTTTAAAATCACGGGAGATGTTCACGAAAAGCATAACAACGAACGGATGAAATCAGCCTTCACAGAACTAAAGGAACTTTCTGTCCCGGTTGTTCCCATTGCTTCTGGAATTGCTGTCTTGCCAGTGATTGGATCCATTGATAACGATCGGGCAAAAATGATTATGCAGGTTTCATTGAATGAAGCGATGAGGCTAAAACTGAAATATTTTATTGTAGACCTTTCAGGAGTTACAATCATTGACAGTGTTGTTGCGAACTCCCTTTTTCAAATCGTAAAAACGTTACAACTAGTTGGGGTGGAAATTATTATTACAGGGATTCGCCCTGCAATTGCACAAACGATTACACGTATAGGATTGGATTTTAATATAACAAAGATTAGCAGTTCTCTAGAAAAAGCGTTATTAGATCTAGGCTTCAAACAGGTTGCTGTCTTCTAAAATAAAGAAAAATTTTTTTTCTTGATAGGCATGGAACGTCCCTTGCTATATTTATAGTTCATGAATTCAGGTAGCAAGTCACTCTGTAAATTTGCAATGCATTACATACTTTTTGTCCTGCTTAAGCAAAAGGAGCACATTTTAAATGAGTTCAAAATTTGCTCCTTTTCTAATTAATTACTTATCTAAATCTCATTAGGCAGAAATTTATTTAATTCCAATGCTGAAATTTCTTGCTTGTAATTCGTCAATTAGATTGGCATATCAGTTCAACAGAATTCAAACATTACTTGGCTTACTGATAGGGATGCCTCCACGAAGAACCATATATGAATAAAAGAGAATTTTAAATCTGATAATTTCATGACCGATTATATGCGCCCAATTTCCCCCGCAAAACGCCTAACATCTTCATTAACTGCTCATACTCTGCATACTCAATATTGCAAAGCTTCAACTCTGTGGCGATTTTTTGCACGATTTCTTCCTTTTGTTCTTTGGCTTTTGGGAGAAGACTTATGGAAACCTTCCTTTCATCCTCAGTCGAACGCTCTCTCTTCAGCCAGCCATTGGCTTCCATCCTTTTGATCATTGGAGTCAATGTGCCTGTGCCTAGGTTCAACTTTTCACCCAGTTCCTTAACAGTAACCCCATCCTTCTCCCAAAGGGATAATAAAACCAGATATTGAGGATAGGTGAGCCCGAAGGAATCCAGTGCTTTCGTGTAAAGCTTTGTAAACTGGCTCCCTGCATCATAGACAGCAAAACACAGCTGATTTTCTAATGTTAGTAAATCCTTCAATTGACTCACCCTTTATTATGATTAAAGTAATTCACAAAGATCATTCTCGATTTTTTCAGGCTCAGTCGTTGGAGCATAACGTTTCACAACGTGTCCATCACGGTCGACGAGGAATTTAGTGAAATTCCATTTTATATCCTTCGTCAGTACCCCGCCTTTTTGTTCTTTTAGAAAAGCAAAAAGGGGATCTGTATTCGCACCATTCACATCGATTTTCGCATACATAGGAAAAGTGACACCATAATTCAGCTGGCAAAACTGAGTCGTCTCGGCAATATTGTCATACTCCTGATTATTGAACTGTCCACAAGGAAAACCCAGAATTTCCAATCCTTTTTCCTGGTATTGGTCATAAAGTTCCTGAAGGCCTTTAAATTGAGGAGTCAAACCGCATTTACTAGCAGTATTGACAATGAGCATCGGCTTCCCTTCAAAATCTCTTAAGGATTGAGTATCTCCATTTGCCTTTTTAACGGTAAAATCATATACCGTTTCCATTAACAGTTCCTCCTCGTTATAAATTAAATCGTCTACGATTTAATCGTATCAAATATATTGAGGAAAATCAAAAAGCAGCTCATTAAAAAACACAGGATGATGATTCCTGCGCTTATTTGAAATATTATTGGTACTCAGCATGTTCAAGACTTTACCTAGCTGAAAAGTGATTGATGAAATTTTCCAGGCTGCCTTCCCAAATAAAATCCGTTAATTTTTACTCATAAGGATGATTCTCTATATACTTTTTAAGGCGGCTGCAAAGCGAAATAACTTCTTCATTGTTTCCCATCGGTGCCTCTTCCCAATCGTAAACAGCATTAGGTCCCCAAAATTCCTTAGGTGTGTTCGGATATCGAGCAACAAGGTGCATATGAAGGTGCGGCACTGAATCCCCCGCCACAAAAGAATAAATGTGTTCAGCAGCCTCACTTTCCATGAGTGCTTTGCTTACTTTAGCCATCATCATCCCAAACACTTTTGCTTCCTCCATATTCATCTCTCCAAGTGTAGGGACATGCCTTTTCAAGTCAATCATAATATGACCCAAATAGTTCGGATTCCCATTACGATCGATATGACCAACATACACAAAATCATCCTCATAAATTGCTATTCCCGAAGTTTGTATATTGCCGCTGTGTTTATTGCAGATAAAACAACCATCCAAAGAAATCACCCCGATTTTTTGATATTTCTAAAAGTATAATATAAACATAGTGGGAATGGTATTATTTTCTAGAAAAATACAATCGTAGCTTTGGAGAGATTTAGATTCGAAATTAACACTGGGTATACCTGGTTCGTAATAAACAAGTGCGAGATTCCCTCAAAATAGGCTGAAAATATGTATTAATCTGCTACAATAAAATAATTGCCCATTTTTGCGTAAATTAAGGATTCGATGACCAGTATTTAATCATTTATAGATTTTCATTTGTGAAAACCAGCAGTTTATTCGCTAAATGATGATAATCTACATCCATAACATGAAAAAGCAAACGAAATCCCTTTAGATAACGTTTGCTTTATGGGTTAATTCTTTACCAACACACAACTCAATAATGCTTTCTCCACGTAAGAAAATAAGCAATCGATTGTACAAATGGAAACAGCATGATAATAATGACTGGATAATACGGAACGGTTTCAGAAATAAACGGATAAAACAGCATAAGAGCTGTCAGAACTGGAAAGGCATACCACATGGTGACATAGGATGCCCTGCATGCTTTCGCCGTGATTTCTTGTTCTCGCTCATCAGTTTCCTCAAACTCTGGCGGCAGGAAAAATGCCTTGGCAAAGGATTTGTTCTTCTTTTTGCTTTTCCTAAACAAGATGGCTGAGAGGATCCCACCGAATACCAGGGCTGCAAAAACAGGAGTTGCATTGATAGTCACAGTCCATGGCGGTTCAGGATTATTTATCACTTCCGCAAAATCCATCTGTGCATAATAAAGAGCGATCATACCCCAACCAAACAAAACGAAGATCCCGATTGACATTAAAAATTTTTGATTCATCCTACTTCTTCCCCCTCCATAAAAAAGATCTCTTCAATTGGCAGCTTGAACGTGCGTGCAATCTTCATGGCCAGCAATAAGGACGGTATATAGCTTCCCTTTTCAAGTGCAACAATCGTCTGCCTTGTCACGTCAACCGCTTCGGCCAGATCATTTTGCGTATAATGATGTTTTGCTCTTAATTCTTTGACACGATTTGCTAACCCCATCGGCACCACCCCTCCCTACAAAGCTTGATGCAAACTTGACTTTACATTTTGTAAAGCCAACTATACATTATGGGTAAAAAAAATTAACCCTTTCTTTCCTTTATTATCCTTATTGTATAGTCTATTTTACATTTTGTAAAGTAAACTTTACATCTTTTCATCCATCTATTCCTCTTCCAATAGTACCTACTAGATGGGCAGATGGCAATAAAGGAAATTAGAAACGCCCGGGAATATATCCAGGCGTTTGTGTTTGCTATTGAGTTAGATTTCACTTTTCAAAAGGCTATAAATGATCAAGTCTTCATAATGATCATGAAGATATTGCCCGGCCCTCTTGATTCCTTCCATTTTAAAACCCAATCTCTCAGGAACTCTCTGGCTATTGACGTTATTTGCAGCACATTGAATTTCAATTCTATTCACAGAATACCTGTCGAATAATTCACGAATTAACCTCTCTAAACTGGTTGTAATGACCCCTTTTCCTTCACAGTCCTTTGAAAGAAAATAACCAATACTCGCGGTTCGATTTCCCCAATCAAATTGAACGCCAATCATTCCAACTAGTCGGGCATCATACCTGATTGCCACATCAAACCCTTGATTATTCGCCAGATTCTCGAGAAAATACTTAATTACCGGAACCATATCCTCTGCCGATTTTCTCTTATCGACCCATAATAACCATTCTCTTAAATGCTCCCTATTGTCATCAATCAGCTGAAAAATTTCCTCTGCTAGATGCTGCTGCAATAACTCAAGACTTATAGATTCGTTTACTTGAAAGCTGAACATACCCTTCCCCCTAGCCCAACAAAAAATGGATGATTCTGGTTATAAATATGATAATCTATTAATGGAAATATTTCACTAATAACTAATCAATTATCCGAAAAGGTGAAAAAGATGAATTTCAATCTAGAACTGGACGAACAAAATTTAAAAAGCTTTTTGAAAACCATCGATCGTGTCGCCATAAGAGCCATCATTATGAAAAATAATCGTATTCTACTAGTTGAGTCCAACTGGGGAGATTATAAGTTTCCTGGAGGCGGCCTAGAGGAAAATGAAACCCATGAAGATTGTCTAAAACGAGAAGTGAGAGAAGAAACCGGTTATGTAAATAGCCTAGTTAAAGACAAGGTTGGGATTGTCATAGAGCGAAAAATGGATGAGTATGAAGATCACACATTATTTCAAATGACTTCACATTATTATCTATGCGAATTGGCAACAGACGAAAAGGTAACCCAGCAACTAGATGATTATGAAGCCAAAATGGATTTTACAGCAAAATGGGTAACCCTGGAGGAAGCTATAATCCAAAATGAATCCCTAATTAATAATCTCGAGAAAAATAGCTGGTTGAAACGGGAGACATTTGTTTTAAAACACATAAAAGAAATGCATGCTTTTAGACTTTAAAATTCATTGTGATAGCTCGTTATCAGTCAAAACTCTAAATATAACTAGCAATTCTCGCTGCTCTATTTATCCTATCAAAGCGGACGAAAGAATCAGTGTCCTATAAATCAGCATTAAATAATCTTATTTACATCATTTTCATAAAACTACTATAATTAAAAAGTCGGTTATATAGTTAGGAGTGGAGTTTTTCGTGCAAGATTTTATTATGAATGTTTTAGACTGGTTATCAGGGCTGGGTTATCTCGGAATAGCTATCGGCTTGATGCTTGAAGTAATTCCGAGCGAAATCGTCCTTGGGTATGGCGGATATATGATTTCAGAAGGGACAATCGGATTTGCAGGCGCTGTCATTGCGGGTACCATCGGAGGAACAATTGCACAGCTGTTTCTGTATTGGCTTGGCTTCTATGGCGGCAGGCCGGTATTGGAGAAGTACGGTAAATATCTTCTGATTAATAAACACCATATTGACGTATCTGAACAATGGTTTAAAAAATACGGGCCAGGTGTTATTTTTTCCGCAAGATTCATCCCTGTTGTCAGACATGCCATCTCCATTCCAGCCGGAATTGCGAGAATGTCTTTCGTAAAATTCACGCTTTATACTGTGGCTGCAGTCATTCCATGGACAATGTTCTTTCTGTATTTAGGAATGGTCCTTGGCGAAAACTGGGCCGGAATTAAGGATGCAGCAAAACCTTATATCATTCCAGTCGCCATCATTGCATTAATAGCTGGAATCATCTATTTCCTTTTGAAGAAAAGAAACAAGCGTTAAGATCTATAAGAGGCTGTCAAAAATGATTATTTTGACAGCCTTTCGCTATTTGCTTTACGGTTCAATTTCGAATCTTGCCAGACCATTTTTTGCTTTTATCCCTCACATGCAATTTACAGCCAATGAATTAAATATAACCTCTTTCATTTAAGTTTCTAAAATAGCTACACTAAAAACAGTTCAGCAAAAAAAAACTGCAGATAAGTTTGTCTGCAGTCTGAATATCAACAAGTAATTAATTTTTACCTTCAGGCCATTTTAGTTAAAACAACAATTCATAAACCTTCCTTGGCCTGCCTCTTTGTCCTGGCTGTTCTTCACCCGTGACTTTTGCAAGACCAAGGCGCTCAAGTTCGACCATGATTCTTCTAGAATTGCGTTCGGTCCTTTTCAGCCATCTAGAAACTTCCTGTGCTGTCACGATATTTTTTTTGTAATGTCTTGATAGATACTCGATTTTGCTTACGATCCCGGGGCTGATTTTGGCTTCTTTAAAGCGCTCTTCCCATTCTTCACCCCATTTACGTTGCTGGTAGGTTATGTTCAGTTCTCCCGTTTCTGACTGGTGCTCATTAATCTGTTTCTTTTCATCGACACTGACAACAGATGGGGTCTGTTTTTCCCTTGCATAATGTAATGCAAGCCGGACATTTTGTTCCGCGTCATAAGCGGTCAAACCGTAGCCTATTCCAATTCTGAGCTTTAGCTTGCTGTGAACTTTTGCTTCTTCTATCAGGGAATACATAGAGGATTCCTGGAATTGCATGTCCATCTCGCCCCTGGTCGTATAGATAAAGAACAAACCGTCACCGATTTGTACGAAGGAGCCTTGTAGTTTTTCGGCATGGTCCAGCATGACCTGCTTGATTTCAAGTTCACGGCGCTTCATTTCATAAGAAAAATACTGCTGATCCAGCGAACTTGCTGAATGGATCACCTCAAGCCCGATGATAGCGATCTGCGACTGTTTATACCAGTTGGATTGTCCTCTTTCCTTCAGGTTTTGCAGCACCAGTTTGATAGCGACTGGAGAAGGAATGACTCTGTAACAAGGAATCCCAATTTCCTTTAGGCGGTCATGAACTTCCTGTACACAGGTAAAAGCCACCTCAATTTTACCTTCATCATACAGTTTTTTATGGAATGAGATAATTTCCTCGGCTGGTTTATATTCGTTATAGGAAAAAGAATGGATATTGATCTCTCCCAAATAATAGGTACTGGTCAATGTGTCCAATTCTGATTGTTTGATGGTATCAAGGCTGGCATTCTGAATGGCCCCTTCCTTCAAAAGAGCTCCAAGGAGGGTCCCTAGCAAACTTGAACCATATAATGGGGGAAAATAAGAAGTATCTTCCCTGATCAATCCTTTAGAACGTGCATAATAGTATGGAGCCTGGCCAGAGAAAAACCAAAAATCCACTTCATCTTGATAGTCACGGATGATATTTTCCGTCTCCTTTGTTTCTTTATATATATAAGGAACCATTTCAAGATCGTTATGTTCCCGACCTAAAGCAAGGATGTGGCCAACAGAGTCTCCTGGTCCAACTATCCCGACACGGATTTTCATCTTTTACACCTACTTCTTTCGCTTCAGCTATTAACCTGCTTCATTTTTTACATATTGTGTGAGAATGTCTGTACCTATTTGTAAATCTTCAAGTGAGGCAAATTCATCAGGGTGGTGACTTAAACCGTTTCTACACTTGATAAAAATCAAGCCTGATGGCCATTGAGCGGCCATGTTCATCACATCATGGCCAGCGCCGCTTTCGAGAACCATGGCTTTATAGCCTAGAGATTCCCCCGAAGCCTGCAGTTTACTTCTCACTTTTCCATCTAACTGAACAGATGAATTATTTACCAGAGTGGTCATTTCCATTTTAACACCAAATGACTTTTCAAGCTGTATACATTTATCGCAAATTAGATCTTTCATCTTCTCCTTTAATTGATCATCCACACTGCGTATATCCACACCAAGTTCAATGATTCCCGGAATGACATTCATGGCATTAGGTTTCAATACAATTGTGCTGGCCGTAGCAACAATCGGCACTTCACTCGCATCCGAGAGGGACTCAGCTGTTTCAGAAATTAAACTGATCAAAGGTGCAGCAGCAACAAGGGCATCCTTTCTTTTCCCCATTGGCGTCGTTCCCGTATGCCCCATTTGCCCTGTAATCGTTACTTTTAAGCGGATTGGGCAAGCAATCGCGGTAACAACACCAAATTCTGCACCATTGTCCTCAATCCTGGTACCCTGTTCAATATGCAGCTCAATAAAACTTTTCAGCTCGGACTCAGTCCGATGTGCCTGGTCTATTTTCTCCCAATTAAGTCCCATACTTTCAACCGCCTGGCGGATTGTGGTGCCATGCTCGTCTTTCATGCCTTCAAGTTCTTTCTTATTCAATAAGCCGCTCATCGCTTTACTGCCGATTGTTGAAACGCCGAATCGCGATGATTCCTCGGACGCAAAGCAAATTACTTCAATAGGGAAAGCAGGCTGGAAACCTTCTTCTTTTAATTTCTTAATCGCAGCAAGGCCGCATAGGACACCTGCCACACCATCATACCCGCCTCCGCCTTTTACCGTATCCAAATGGGAACCGATAGCAACTGCAGGTAAAGATTCAGCCTCGTCTATTTTCCACCTGGCAATGGCATTCCCCGCCTCATCCCTATGTACGTACAAGCCTAGAGTTTCAGCTAGTGAAACAAAAACATCAATCGCTTTCCACTCTTCATCCGTATAGCCTAGACGACAAAAACCCTCCGGACGCTCCATTGTTTCTGTTAAATTCAACTCGCACAGATGCTTCTCAAACCAATCCTTCATTGCCATTCCTCCCTTCAAATGGTTAGATTGAAATTGAGGCAGATGTCTCTGCCTCACTCCAATACTTAATTTAGTTTCTTGATTGATTCAAATAGTACATGAACAGCGGACATTAAAGTCTTTTCATTGATATCAAACTTCTCATTATGATGGCCGGCCGCAAGCTCTGTTCCGAAAACACAGTATGTTGCCTGCCCGCCGTTTTTCTGTACCCTTTCGATAAAGAAGGTGGCATCTTCAGAACCTGCAGGTGAGTTATCCTCTAACACACTTTTCAGAATATATGGCGATTCTTCGGCACAAGCGTGCAGCACACTCGCAAGTTCTCTCGACCCCTCCGCACTGATTGCTTCTCCAACCGTCTGAATTTCATATTCTACACCATACATTTGCGCGGACCCTGCAATTACGGCTTCGGCCTGAGATTTGACAAACTCATTGATCGCGGTGTTTTCCCCGCGGGTTTCTACTTTTAAAAAGGCCCGGTCAGCGATGATGTTTCTGCCAGAACCTGCTTGAAGTTCACCGACATTGATTCTTGTCGCACCTTCCGAATGACGAGGAATGGCATAAATATTCAGTGCAGCAGACGCAGCTGCCAGTAGAGCGTTTTTCCCCTGTTCAGGATTTCCGCCTGCATGTGAGGCTACGCCTTTAAAAGTGATGTCAAGCTTCGAAGTAGCCAGGAATCCATTTTTTGAAGCGACAAAATGGCCATCTGGAACACCAGTACCTACATGGGAGGCGATAAAATAATCGACATCATCGACTACATTCGCTTCGACCATCGAGCGGGCCCCTCGGGTTCCCTCCTCAGCTGGCTGGAAAATCAATCTGATTTTCCCTTTGAGACTGTCCTTATTCTCAGCTATCAAGGTTGCCAGTCCCAATCCAATCGTTGTATGAGCGTCATGGCCGCAAGCATGCATCTTATACGGAAGAGTAGACCGGAACCCCTCAATTTCTGGGAAGTGGCTGTCCTCCTGCGATTCGTTTATGTCCAAAGCGTCCATATCAATCCGGAAAGCAATGGTTGGACCTTCCTTTTTTGTATCCCATGTGGCGACAATCCCTGTATAGCCCTCAGAAAAAGGCTCGATATACTCTTTATTCGCACCATTTTCGAGTGCCCATTGTAAATGAGCCTCTGTTTCCTCTTTACTCGGTTTTCCCATGCAATGGTCTGGTGACATGACTTCTTTTCCCACTCGAAGGTCAAAACCAAGATTGTCGAGAATGGAAGCAACAATGGAAGCTGTACGAATTTCCAAAAATCCAGTTTCAGGATAGCGATGGAAATCCCGGCGCCATTCTATTAATTTTTCTTCTAGATTGTTCATTGTATCTTTCACATCCTATTTTCATTAAAGAAATGGTGTAATACCAGGGCCAAACGGTAGTTCAAAGAAGAAGAAGATTAAAATCATGATGATCCATGTCAATAAGAACATCACCGAATATGGAAGCATCAAGGCAATGAACGTTCCAATACCGGCCTTTTTATCATACTTCTGCATGAATGACAGCACGATGACCATATATGGCATTAATGGCGTCACGATGTTTGTTGATGAATCCGCAATACGGTAGGCTACCTGTGTAAATGCTGGATGGTATCCAAGCTGCATGAACATCGGTACGAATACGGGAGCTTCGAGAGCCCATTTTGCAGAACCTGAAGTAATCAGGAAGTTCAATGCCGCGGTAAAGAATATATAGCCTATGATCAATCCTATTCCAGTAAACTCGATATCTTTCAGGAATTCCGCTCCGTTGACCGCAACCCATGTAGCAATATTGGACCAGCTAAAATAGGCGATAAACTGTGAAATTGCGAATATTAGGACAATATAGGACGAAAGATCCCTCATCGCTTCAGCCATAAAGCTGGCAACATCTTTACTGCTCTTAATATTACCAACAGTTATTCCATAGACAGTACCGATAATGATAAAGAAGAACAGAATAATCGGGATGATGCCATCCAGGAATGGTGAAGGAACCAGGCCGCCGTCCTCATTAGTCAATGGACTGTTCGGCAACAGGATCGCACCTAGAATAACCGCAATATATAGCCCGCCAGCAATAGCGGCATTACGTAAAGCTTTACCTGCTTTAGGAGGATCTTCTGTAAGTGCTTCCTCTACCGCATCCCCTGTATACTTACCAAGGCGCGGTTCAATGAATTTAGTTGTGATAAGCCCGCCAACGATTGTAAGGACAAAAACGGATACAATATTGAAATACCAGTTGTCAACTGGTGTTACGACAATATTCTCATCAATAATCTGTGCAGCTTCAGTGGTTATACCCGCTAGCAGTGCGTCCGTTCCTGCAATCAATAGGTTCGCTGTAAAACCAGCACCCGCTGAAGCGTATCCTGCCGCCAAACCGGCAATTGGATTCCGGCCAACTTTGTAGAAAACCATTGCAGCCAGAGGGGGAATCAAAACCATCGCAGCATCGGAAGCGATATTTCCCATAATGCCTACAAAAACAACCGTGTACGTGATCAGTGCGGGAGGTGCTTTCAGGATGGTTCTCTTGATCGCATAATCAAGCATACCGACCTTTTCCGCAAGGCCAATACCAAGCATCATTGATAAAACCAATCCAAGAGGCGCAAAACCAGTGAAATTATCCAGCATAGATGTCAAAATATACTTTAGGCCTTCACCAGAAGCAAGGTTTTTTACTGGAAGTTCTTCTCCTGTCCCCGGATGGGTGACAGATGCACCAAAGGCACTGAAAATAGCTGAAGCAATGATGACCAGCACTGCAAGGATTGCAAACAAAATAAATGGGTCTGGAAGCTTGTTCCCTACTCTTTCAATTCCATTCAGAAATCGCTGGGCTAAGCTTGCTTTCTTCTTCTCTGTAACCATATTTTCGCCTCGCTTTTTAATTTATTTTAATGTTGATGGCTTAACGTCTTTTGGTATTGGACATGTGTAAGGGTTGGCTTGGAGGAACTCCTCGAATTCCTGTTTAACAGTCTTCAATTTCGCATCATCCTCAAACAATTGAACCGCTGTCAATGCCATTGACTCTGCTGCCCGAAGCATTCCTTTATGGGCAAAACTGCTTATGCCCTGTGTCGTCATTTGCCAGGTGTGCAGCGGAGTACCCAGTGCTGAAGTCGCGGCAGTCAGCTGTGCGGTCGGAACAACCCAGCTTACATCTGATACATCCGTGGAGCCGGCAAGAACTTCATTAGATGCTTCATAAGGCGAGATGCTGTCCGAGAGATACTTCCCCTCGAATTCAGTTCCATTCCCCACATATCCAAACCCTTTTAAAAGATCCAAATAACTCTCTTTTTCCCCGTCTGACAGTGTGGACCAAAGTTCTTTAGCAAAAGCATTTTCTTCCTCGGTCGGCTCTTCAGTTCCAGCTTCCACAAGATTTTCATGGAGAAGCTTTTCAAGACTTCTGTTTGGTATATAGTTCGAACAAGCCTTGTCAAATTCGATGGAAAGCTCTGTTTCTGTCATCAATGCTGCACCTTCTGCAATCTTGCAGACACGTTTGTAGATGCCATCTACCTGCTGCACTTCAGGAGCTCGAATCAGATACAGCACTTCCGCATCTGCCTGTACGACATTTGGCGAAATGCCACCAGTGTTTGTCACGGCATAATGGATTCTTGCTTCAGGCACGATGTGTTCTCTTAAATAATTGACCCCCACATTCATCAGTTCTACTGCATCCAGCGCGCTTCTGCCCAAATGCGGTGAGTTTGCAGCATGGGAGGAGACCCCTTTAAACCTGAAATACACCTGATAGTTTGCCAGACTGGAAAGACTCATGATGGCGTTTGCTGGAGAAGGATGCCAGGATAACGCAGCATCTACTCCGTCAAACACGCCTTCCCTAACCATGAACGTCTTTCCAGAACCGCCTTCTTCCCCCGGACACCCGAAAAATTTCACGGTACCTGAAAGGCTATGATCTTCCAGATATTTTTTGGCTGCGCTTGCAGCGGCAAAAGCACCAGTTCCGAGCAGGTTATGGCCGCAGCCATGACCGACGTTTACTTCTGTTGGCTCATAGACTGTTTTGTCTGGCTTCTGCCCCAACCCGGAAAGTGCATCAAACTCACCAAGGAACCCTATGACCGGGTAACCGCTTCCAATAGTTGCAACGAATGCAGTTTCTATACCTCCTGCATTCCTTTCCACAGAGAAACCGGCTTTTTCACACTCAGATGCTAAATACTCCGCTGACTCGTATTCTTCGAATCTAGTTTCTGGATGATCATAAATGTACTTGCTGATTCTCTCAAAAGTCTCTTTGTTTTCGGCGAGATACGTTTTCACATTGTTGTTTTTCATGTCTCCTCCTTGAATAAAACTATTAATCAATTAAATCTAGAACCGCCATTAATGATAGAGATGAATGTATCCACCGCAACCAACAGAACCTCTTCCTGAAAATCAAACTCAGGATGATGGTGCGGATGGTCAAGCTTTGTCCCGAATAACATATAAGTCGCCTGCCCGCCGTGCTGTTGAACCCGATTCATCATCAGGCTGACATCTTCAGACCCTGAAACAGTCACTGATGGCAATACTTCTTTTACATACTCGCTTTCGGCACACCATTCAGTAATTTTCGGGATCAGCTCCTCATTGCAGACAACCACTTCGGTCAAGCCAACCGGTTCAATCGTGCAGATTACGTCGTGCATATCAGCTGCAGCTTGAAGAATCCTCGTCGCTTTTTCAGCCATATATTCGGCAATCTCCACTGTTTCCCCACGGACTTCGATTTCCATGTAACTATCTTCAGGAATGATATTTCGGCCGCTTCCAGCAACTAATCTTCCAACATTCACTCGGGTTACACCATCATGGTGACGGGGGATTGCATATAAATTATTGGCCGCTGTCGTTGCTGCGAGCAGCGCATTTTTGCCAAGCTCAGGATTCATCCCAGCGTGGGAAGCAACACCTTTAAAATATGCATTGTATTTCGTCGAAGCAAGGAAACCTGGTGTCGTAGCAGCAATCGTTCCAATCGGAAGAGTTTGAATGCCGATATGCCCGGAATAGAAATAGTCAACATCATCAAGCCAGCCTTTAGCCACCATCGCCCTCGCCCCGCGTCCGCCTTCTTCAGCTGGCTGAAACAGCAGGGTGAAACTACCCTTCAGTTGATCATTATGAGCTGCAATATATTGAGCGGCACCAAGACCAATCGTTGTGTGTCCGTCATGTCCGCAGGCATGCATGACATTCAGCTCCTTGGATACAAATTGGTGTTTTGCCGGAAAATGGTTCGAATTCAGAGATTCATTAATCGGCAAAGCATCAATATCAAAGCGGAAGCCAACATGGTCCCCTTCTTTCCCTGTATCCCATATAGCCACCAGCCCAGTGTTCCCGCCTCGCATTTTATCCAGCCACGCCTCCTCAACTCCCCAGTTAAGAGCCTTCAACTCATGGGCCAACAAATCACTCTCCGGTGGAATCCCCATACGAGATTCCTCATCAAGCGCTTCCTTTCCAACAAACAGCTTAAAACCTAGGGCTTCAAGCTCCTTCCCGATCCTGTACGTCGTGATGTACTCCATAAATCCCAATTCTGGTAAGGCATGTAAGGAACGTCGCCATTCAATTAATCCTGGAGTTAAATCTTTTACGAAACTACTTGTCATAGATGTCTCTCCTCTCTGTAAAAAATTTATGTATGAGCAGGTAATTATAGACTACAAACGGAAAGTTGCCGTATATAAAAATGTTATTACGGAAAATTTCCGTTTAATATCCTTAAATGCTATTATACATGAATATTTAGAAAATTCAATTTAACGGAATGAAAATTAATGGGGAAATTTGCGTAATTTCCTTTTTGTTACAGTCTTTTTGTCTTCCCTAAAAATAAAAAAGCACAGCATAAACCGTGCTTTCAATCCTTTATTTATTGACTTACATTTTTCAAAAACGACTATTTTCCGGTTGGAAAAATAAATGGGACTCCTGTAAATAATCAGGAATATCCGTTTCTTGAATACTAGCAATTGCCCCAAAAGTGACTCCTTGAGTTAAAAGGAAATTGACCATTTCCCACCCCACGTAATATGCTTCTCTCTCGTGATTCGTGGTGCCATTCCCAAACGTAAACCTTGTCACATCTTCTGAGGAGGATTCTTCTAAATATGGATAGATCCCCTTTATGATTTCTCCTCTGTTTTCCTTACAAGATTGAAGCCAGCCTTTTTTATGCTCAATATAAAGCTCATCTGGATGTCCTGGTATTAAAAATTGGCTTACACGAGTTGCTAATCCCTCTTGTAAAATAGTGGAGGCAATTGTTCTTTCCCAATCAGCAGTCAGGTTGGCAGTATAATTATGTACGACATGTGTCAGTTCATGTACGAGAGTAATAGCTGACTCTCCTAGTTCAATTGGAAGACATAAAGCCAGTCGTCCATCGTCAAAAGGGGCAACAAAAGGATTATTTTCGAACCCTCCAACAAAATAAACTAAGACAAAATCAATTGGCTGATCATAGCTTAGTAAATTTTTAACTTTTGTTAGGTATTCCCGAACTCTTTCCTCATTTGGTTTCCAATTTTCAATAAACGATAAAAGCTCTTCATACCTAGCCCAAGCTTTGTCCAGCAAATTTCTAGCCATCCTTCTTCCTTCCACTCCAGGAGGGACCGCTGCAAAATTATAGTACTCCTCCCAAAGTGCCCATCTTGCCTTACTATCAATTTCAAGTTTATTTGCCTTATGATAAAAAGCTAAAAACTTAGGCACTAAATTCAGTATTTCGATTTTATCCAATTTGTCTCCCCCTTAACAGTCTAATTATTAAAATGCTTCTTAACGTAACTCCTAAAATCAATAAACAAATAAGCGAACCCAACAAAAATGAATAGACCAGCAATCCAATTAACTTGATCAGGTGGATAATATCCTTCAAAACGATTAAGTAAGTGGAACAAAAAGCCGAACGATAAAAATATTGCGCCAGTTAATTGCCGCATTTAAAACGACTCCTTTAGAGATCAAATTTGATATTTAGATTTTACTAGATTAAAAATGGAAATAATAGGTTTTTAAAACAATTAATTATACGAGTAAAAATATACGCCCTAACTTAATTCATTTCCTTCGCCTCCCTCTTCAAATACAACTATAATTAAATTAGTACTCACAGGTGAAAAGCTGTCTGAACTAAAGGGAACTTCGGACTGCTTTTGTGCTTAGCATCGTAAAGCTGTCCGAACTTGAGCCAGCTTCGGACTACTTTTGTGTTTAGCAACGTAAAGCTGTCTTAACTCGAGGCAACTTCGGACTACTTTTGTGCTTAAGCGTGAAAAGCTGTCCGAACTAGAGACAACTTTTATAACGAAAAAATTTGAAAGGGTGATTTACAGTGAGAGAAGCGCAGCAAACAGTGTATGTAAACGAGTTTACCAATGGAATCCTGGACCCTGAACAGGAAATGCTTGGCCCTGTTAAAAATGGCGGACATATCATTGCCAACACGACGCCGGGGTGCTGGGGACCGATGATTACACCTTGCATCCGTGGAGGACATGAAGTAACAAAACCGGTTTTTGTGGAAGGTGCTGAAGTTGGAGATGCGATTGCTATCCGCATAAAGTCCATTCAGGTCACATCCATGGGAACTTCATCTGGGAACGATGCCCCTGTTGAAGGCAGGTTTGTTGGCGATCCCTTTGTCGCGGTGAAATGTCCAGGCTGCGGACAGCTTTACCCGGATACCAAAGTTGTAGGCACTGGCCCTGAGTCAGTTCGCTGCAGCAACTGCGATACAGATGTAACCCCTTTTGTTTTTACAAATGGCTATACAATCGCGTTCGACTCCAATAGACAGGTGGGTGTCACTTTAAATAAAAAAGCCGCAGAAGAAGCTGCAAAACAAGGGCGAGCATTTATGAACACTCCGGAAAATTCAGTACAAAATCCAATCGTCGCATTTGCCCCACATGATTTGGTCGGAACGGTCGCAAGGCTTCGTCCTTTCCTTGGCCAGCTCGGCACAACACCTGGCAGAGCCTTGCCTGATTCACATAATGCGGGTGACTTTGGCCAATTCCTGGTGGATGCCCCTCACGAATACGGAATCACAAGGGAACAGCTTGCAGATCGGACTGATGGCCACATGGACATTAACCGAGTCCGTGAAGGAGCCATCCTGATTTGCCCTGTAAAAGTAGAAGGCGGCGGAGTGTATATCGGGGACATGCATGCGATGCAGGGAGACGGTGAAATTGCTGGCCATACAACAGATGTATCAGGCATTGTCACCCTTCAAACCATCGTCATAAAAGGATTGACCATCGACGGCCCGATCCTGCTGCCTGTTGGTGAAGACCTCCCTTACCTGGCAAAACCAATCACGAAAAAAGAAAAAGCAACCGCACAGAAATTAGCCGGACAATGGGGCGTCCGCAAGCTGGAAGAATCCCTGCCAATCTCCTTCATCGGCACCGGAGCCAACTTGAACGAAGCAACCGAAAACGGCTTGCAGCGTGCAGCTGAGGCATTCGGAATCACAGTTCCAGAAGTTATGAACAGAGCAACCATTACTGGCTCGATTGAAATCGGCCGCCATCCAGGAGTTGTTACGGTGACTTTCCTTGCCCCAACTAGTTACATTGATCAATTGGGATTGACTCATTTGGTAAAAGACCACTATAGTGACCTATTGGAAAAATAGTTTTTTATTCAAACATCTTTCAAAGAATAAATACTCAAAGAGAAGATCACTTTAATGTCTTCTCTTTGTTTTTCCAAGTCAGACTGTTTGAGAATGATGACGGTAAAAGTTTAATGTCAGGAGTTAAAATACTGCCCCTGACTAGATAAGCTTTTTTAAAGAAAACACTTCGTTGGTAACCTGCCAGTCTGTATCTTTGAAATCACCCCTGCCCTTTTATTGTGGTGGAACAGGTGCGGTTCCCTTGCGCACACAAACCTTCACGATATCTTTCTCCTTAAATGACCAGGCAACTTCTAAATCATTTTCAGGGTCTCTGGGGTCCTGAACCTTCCCAATATTATCTGTGCGTGCAAATACATTGCAAAGGATAGCAGCACCTGAAATGTAAAAGGTATCACCAGCATTTGCATCTTCACGGTTAATCATGCATTGGAATGGGACCTCATCCTGAACCTGATAGCCTGTGAAGATTCCATCCCTTCCTGTTTCCGGGTTGAATAATATCGTATCATAGGTAATTGTTTTACGAAGGACCCCGCAAATCATAACCTCCTCTGGACAAACTGCTTCCACTGCTGCTTCAATCACATTTGTATAGATAACAGGGCTAAATTCATCACCAATCAAAGCAGGCGGAACAAGCTGAGTCTTATGTTCAATCATTTGTTTGCAGCATGTCTGCGGATTGGCAACAGGACAAACGATCCTGCACACCTGAAAATTATCTATTCCGGTTTGATTAGAGTCGCCGATAATTCTAAGTCTGGCGATAGCATTCGCACCTACATCCACTGTGACTAAATCCCATTCATCATATACTGGCTCCCTGAAGTTTGCCGGTTTTATTAATCTTGCAATCAGGTTGCCTGCAGTATCAAAAGCCTCTATTGTTACCTGTACTGAAGACGAATAATAAAAGCTGATTGAAGACACTTCAGGACTAAAGGTCATATCCCGCTCATTGCCTTCGAGCCAATAAATCACGGTACGTGGAGATGGCCAATTCGCAACATTACCACCAGTGATTGTCCGCCAATTATTAAAAGTAACGGTGGAAACACACAGATCCAGAGGTGGGACAAGGGTAAAGGTTGGAGGGCCTTCAAACGTAGTCATTCCGCAATTGTCTTCACAGATAATTTCAAAATCACTATCTTGCGCAGGAGCTACCTTACTTGGAGGTTTTTCGTTAAGAAGAAAATGAGCCATACACTAACCTCCCTTCAAAATTTACATTTTATTAATCGTAATATTTTATTCATAACAAATTTTAAAGGTATGGACTTCCAGAAAAAATTTACATTGCGGGATACATAGCTATTGTCCTCAAGGACCTTCTTCAAAAAACACATTGTGCTTTCTAAATGCTAATTACAAAAAGATCATTAGTTATTGACCCCTTTGGAGCTCGTTTCTCTCAAACTTAAAAATGATTAGAAATAAGAAAAAACAAAAATATTAGCTGAATAGAAAGCAGCCATATAAAAAAATGCCGAATACAATTGTATCCGGCAATCTTGTATTCCTTTTACTTAACAACCGTAACAATGCGGTTCTTGCCTACTTGCTCTGTTGGATATTTGTCAAAAACAGCCATGTCATGTCCGGGGATGATAAAGTCTACATTTCCTCCGACCAATTTATTTACTTTTTGAATGGACATGAGCTGTTCAACATTATCAAGTCCAAGTCCCAAAGGTTTATAGTCGATAACATTTTCGTATGTGTACGCGACGTCCTGGGTAAGCGCATATGTTCCATTCCTTGTCTCGACCGTAACGGCTTGTGTGCCGAATGTGTGTCCTTTGGCATTATGGGCCTTAACTCCTTCTGCTACTTCAAAATTGTCTTCTTCGATCAGCGTCAGCCTTTTTTCAGCAGCCACTTCCAACAGATCATTTATATGGTCAAGATCGGTTGCCTGCCAAACCCATTCACGCACCTTTTCAGGCAGTGACAGTGAAGAAACCCAGCCGTCAAGCTCCTCTTTTTGGACATAAAACTGGGCTTTTGGAAATTGATCAATATTCCCGGCATGGTCAAAGTGTAGATGGCTTAAAATGACGATATCTATGTCATTGGGAGTTAAGTTCACTTTTTTCAAAACCTGGGCTGGAGCTTCGATATTGGTCCCACCAAATAATTTTGACCAATCCTTTTGGGGTTTAGCAGCATCATTTCGGTACCCGATGTCATAAAGAATATTGTGTTCCTTATTCTGAATCAAAATATAAAAGAATGGCAAATACGTGGTTCCTTGATTATGAGCACCATACACCAATCCGGATTTCGGATAGTCCTGGATACCACCATACTCCAGAAGCTTTACAGTATAGTCGCTTTTTTTAGCAGCATAAGCGCTCCCTGCTAGAAGAAAGGAAAGAATCAAAGTCAGAATAAAAATCACCTTTTTCATGCTATTCATTCCCCTCCTTTTAATTAGATTTAAATATATGTATTCATTTCATAGAGGACAATTTTTATGTTATTGTTCGCCTTATTGGACGTTTTAAGGTGTTTATCAACAAATTAATTCCATTCTTATGGTGTCCCGAAATGGTTCGCACCATTAACAGCGATTTTCCAAGTGATATCGACCTTTTGCATTTTTGAACAACTCTTAAGGGTATAGTTACTTATTATTTGTTTTTACACAAACTGTTAAAGACCTTTATGGAAAAATAATAAAAAACAGACAGGATGAGTTCCTGTCTGTTTCAGTTCGATGATAGATAAGTATCCTCACAAGTACTTCTTCATAAGTGAAGCTACTTCTAAATCATTTTGATTCGAAGATTTATCTAAATTCTCAATAATCAACCCTTGCCTTTCCGCTGGATGGTTTTGACTCAGTTTTGCCTTTCCCTCTATTTTAGTAATGTTTATCTTAAACGCAACAATACCTTTACTCATACCTTCAATATATTTGGAGTCAACATTTATCAAATTGTAAGGACTATCTGGCTTTTCATATTTATTGACCATCTCATCCAAACAATCATAAATTACTTTTTCATCTTCAATTAATTCTACATTTCCGTATATATGGATGGACACATAATTCCAGGTTGGTACGGCATCCTTTATTTCATACCAGGAAGGTGAAATATAACAATGAGGACCCTGGAAAACCACGAGAACAGATTGATTCTCTATATCCTTCCACTGACCATTTGGGCGAGCAAAATGTCCATATAACGCATTTTCATCTTTTTTTAGGATCAATGGCAGATGTGTAGCATAATGTTCTCCCAGATGAGTTGAGTATAATGTTGCAAAACTATACTTCTCAATGAACTCACAAATCTTTACTTCATCCTCAATCTTAAAATGTTTGGGTATGTACATAACATATTCTCCCCTTTATTTGTTTTTATTTTCCCTCAGCCTTGATTAGTTATAGTGCGGGCCAGCACACATATGCTCGATCTGATAACCTTACTTTATTGAAAATTACATTAGGAAAAAGAAAAAAGCCACCTGGATTAGGCAGCTCTATCAGTAGCGCTCAACTCATTGATTAGAAAATTACCCTTTTTCCATTACTGCAAAGTAATTCTCTTCATAATCTGCAAAGTTAAAAACTCTGCCAGATGGCATATTAACAATTTCTCCGACTGTAATTCCTTTACCCGATAGGTCCCTGTGTAATTGTTCGAGATTCTCTGTGAAAAACATTAAAGAAGGGGTACCGAGATTTAAACCAGGAGACATCTTAGAAACGAAATCCTTATTGTGCAGAATTAGGCTTGTTTCTGCACCTTTAGTAGGGGCTATTTCAATCCATCTAAATCCCTGATTATTGTTCTCTTCAGCTACAACAGAAAAACCTACTATTTCTGTCCAGAATTTAACTGCCTCATCCTGGTTGTTGACATACAACATTATTTGACCGACTTTGCTTATCATATTTCCCATCCCTTCCTTATTTGAATTTAATCTATTTAATTAATATTCTTTGTTGGAACAAAAAATCCTGCTAACCTTTCTCATTGTTGGGCATCTTTTATTCCCTCATTAGGAACAATGGGAAACACAGGCTTCAAGCAGAAGTTCTTTTCTTCCAGCATCCAGGGTTAAAATCGTTAAGCTGGTTCCATGAATGAATGGCGGGTCCCATAGATGGGTTAAAGTAGAATTACGGCATAGCAAGTATAGAGTTTTAATTACTACGCCATGTGTAACAATCAGGACATTGCCATTCGTCACTGTCTTTTCCAGATCATCTAAAAAACCCGCTAGCCTTTGCTGGACCTGAAAAAATGTCTCCCCTCCAACACTAGTATAGCTATCAGGCTCGTTCCAGTAAGAATGGAATTCATCGGGATACATCGTTTCGATTTCTTCCTCTGTTTTTCCCTGCCACTCCCCTAAATCGATTTCCATTAACCTTTCGTCGGTTACCAAGGGAATTCCCCTTTCTCCTCTTACCAGCCTGGCTGTTTCCAATGTTCTTCCGCTTGGAGACGAAATAATCTGGTTGAACTCTGTATCCTGAAGCCTGGCTCCCAGTAAGCGGGCATCTCCTTTTCCTTTTTCAGTAAGTGAAGAGTCGAGACGGCCCTGGCTTCTTTTTTCTTTATTCCAATCTGTTTCTCCATGTCTGATCACATATAAATTAAGCATTTTTCACCCCGAATAGATTAATTCATGATAATAGCGGCCGGAAATCGATTTCAATTCATCTAGTTTTTCTGTCGGACAAACTGCAACAAAGCAGGTAGATGGACCGGATGATTTCGTTAGTTGGATTGTTGAATCCACATTTTGTTCAGTGAATGGCGTACCGTCAAACAGAGCATTCAGCTCATGAAGGATTCCCCTCGAACCGACTGGAATCGTTACCACGTCTTCGATGGCGCAAACCTCCATAAAAACCGACAATGGCACAACCTGTTCTTCCATTTCCAAAAGCTCTTGCCCGACCAGCGGGGAGCCAATGATAGCTATGCTTGTTCCTGAATGGTATTTCAGCTTATCACTATGTACGTTTGCCCTTCTTTTTCCCAGTACAGTTAGACCAACTGCCGATTGGTTCATCACAAAATTGGTTTCCGTGCTCCCAGTGATTTGGATGTCTAGCTTTCCAAGCTCACTTATTCCTTGTTCAATACCTTCTGAAAGTTCATGCCAGGCTTTATCACCACAGAAGTTCTGGATAACGACCGAAAAAGGTTTTCCAGCCGCACTTATGCACTCCATGACAGCCACCCGGAATAAATAGTAAGCAACCATTTTATATGGTACCTGCACCGCATCATCGTTCTTGATTCCAATACTGCCGCTGTTATCACTGGCTATCACCAGATTTTCCTCTTCTGATAAAGGAATGATTAAAATATCTCTCACTAGCTTTGTCCTCCCTGTACCGTTTTAAGTTGGTTTACGCCTGTGCAAGGCTGCGACCAAACACTCTGGCAATTCTCGGCAAAACGATAAAAGCAAGGATTGTGTTTAAAATGGAACCAAAAAACAGCGATGGAACGATTGCCAGGTAAAAAGACTTTCCCATTAGCAGAATAAACGGCAGCGGTGCGGCGAAGCTGTTGCCCAGAATAAATAGTACGCCTGCTGACCATTGTTTCCCGTTTCTTTTTAACATGCCGAAAAAATAAACCAGCAGGGCCATTTCACATGCAATAAGGAAATGAAATGGACCCAGCGGCATTCCAGAAGCCAGTGCAGAAAGCAAATGGCCAATACCGCCGACTGCTGCTCCTGCAATTCCTCCCAGAACTCCAGCAGCCACAAGGGCAGGCAAGGTATCTAAAGCGACACTCCCTATCACTGCGGGAATCTTGATGAAAGCTCCAACTGCTGAAAGAGCGATGAACATGGCTAACCAGGATCGTTCCCTATTTTTCACCCTGCTTTTCCTCCCTGCGCTTTCCTTCCCTGAACACTTTCGCACTTCTTACATATTCGACATCCTGGAGATTGAGCCTGAAATTAATCACCCTGGCGAGAGCGAAGAAATAATCGGACAATCGATTCAAGAATTGTAAAGCTGTATCTGAAACGTCCGGGTCAGCTTTCAACAATGAAACAACTAATCTTTCAGCCCTTCTTGTGACGGTACGGGCAAGGTGGACCGAAGCTGCAGCAGGAGCTCCTCCAGGCAATATGAATCTCTCAAGCTCTGGAGCTTCCAAAATCAGCTCATCTATTTTCTTTTCCAGGTATTCTATTGATTCCTTTGTCAACTTGAGCTCACGGCTTTTTGTTATATTTGCCAGATCCCCGCCGCAATCGAATAACTCATGCTGGATCTTTTCAAGGTCTTCAAGCACATCAGCAAAAATCTCAGGATTCAGCTGGGTAATAGCCTGGCCAACAAAACAGTTTACTTCATCGACTGTTCCGTATGCCTCTACACGAATATCATCTTTTTCAACCCTGCCTCCGATAATGCTTGTTTTTCCTTTATCGCCTGTTCTCGTATATAGTCTCATATCCATTCCCCTTTATTTTAGTTTCTGATTGAGTCCATACCAGATCACATCAACCCGTTCAGCAGCTGATACAAGATCCTGGTAAACCCATCCTGTTACGTCGCGCCACAATCGATCTTCCGGTGCAATAGGAACGATGCCCTTAGAAATGTCATTTCCAATCAGCACCAGTTTTCGTTCTTGGTCCTTACTTTCCCACTTAATCCACTCTCGGACAAGTGACTGCCATTTTTCCCGGCATGCAGCTGCCGGAATGCTTCGAGTCACTTCTCTAATCCATACTTCGATGCCTTCCAGAACGATGATTTTCTTACCATGAAGTTCTGGGATTTCCTCGCCTTTGTAAGCAGAAATCCAAGTATGTTCCAGGTCATCTAACTGATATTGTTCCCTGACCCATTTTAATTTTCCATTGAAGGCACCTCCTGTAACGAAATGCACTTTTCTCCCCTCCTTAAACCCTCTCTGCTCCAGGTTAATTGATAGCCCTGGCCATAAGGAATGCTCCAATCCCAAAACTCTTTTTCTTCAGTAGCATACCGCGTCAGTAAATAACGGACCACTCCTCCATGAGTGACCAGTGCAGTAGTTGGGATTCGATTTTCAAGTATCCTTTTAGTAATTTCATTCCAGCCTTTTTCTACACGCAGAGTAAAAGCAGAATAAGATTCACCATTTGGAGGAGATACCTTGAAAGGTTCATCCAGCCAATTTTGATACATGATATCGTATTTCAGCTGTTCATATGTTTTTCCTTCCCAGTCACCGAAATTCATTTCCCTGAGCTCAGGTACAATCTCTGGTACATAATTGGGAAAGAGAATCTTAGCTGTTTCCCTGCACCTTCCAAGATCACTGGTAAAAATCCTCTCAAAGCTCACGGGAATCTCAGTTAAAACCTGTCCCGGAACCAAAGTTGAATCCGTCCACCCCAGGTACGCCTGACGTTTATTTTCCAAAGTCATCCCATGGCGAAATAATGCAATAGCCACAATGTCATCCACAGCAAAACCTCCGTCAATTCGACACTGGCTCCAAGCGTATCTCCAGTCATTCCGCCAAACCATTCGATAATTTTTTTCTTAAGGAACAGAACAATGAAAATGACTGCAGTTAAATAGCTGGCCGCGCCAATATATAAGCCGTAAAATAGCAGGATTCCCACAAATCCAAGAAGATATAAAGGGTAAATCCATAACGTTGTTTTTGAAGAAGCATGATAAAATAATGCGCCAAGCCCCTCATTTTTGGCGGGTCTGACAGTAACGAGCAGGGTCCCCATCACAATCCGGGCGAGGAAGGGAATAGCAATTGCTAGCAGATAGGTAGCACTGTGCAGCATGACTGTAATTTCGTAAATAAAGAAAAACTTTGCACTCAAAAGCATAATTACGGACAAGACACCAAACGCCCCTGTCCTTGGATCTTTCATGATTTCTAAACGTTTTTCCTGATCGCGGTAAGAAAAATAGGCATCACTGGAATCGATCCACCCATCAAGATGGATTCCTCCAGTTAAAATAATGTAAGCCAGCCACACTGCAAAGGCTCCCGCTAAATCCGAAAACGGACTCCACTCTACAATCGCAAAGAGAATAGCTGAATAAACGGCACCTTGCAAAAGCCCAAGCAGAGGAAATGTCTGTATTGCTCTCTCAAGATGCTTTTTGTCCATCGGCAATTCAACAGGAATTGGAACCGTTGAGAAGAACTGCAGGTTGATCAGAAGCCCTTTAAACCATTTCATGTCTGCTTCTCCATTGTTCAGATATTTCCTTTAGCTTCTTCCAGTCGAGATGTTTCACAAGATGGCTAGCCAGTTCATCATACTTTTGGTCCTTTTGCCTGCTGATATAGACCGGGTCTTGCACTGGCAGTCCCTTGGCACTTCTGATTGAATTTAGCCAGTGATTTCTCCATTCATCATTGTGGAAAAGATGGTGAAGGTATGTGCCGATGACTCGGCCATCACTCCCATAGAATCCTTCCGCTCTTCCGCCGTCTAATAATAATAGCGGCTGGTGTACTGAAGTCATTTCAGTTTCTCCAAGATGGATTTCGTAACCTGCCACAGAAAGTGCGGTTCCTAACAAGGGATGAATCACTCCTTCTGCCCTGGAGGTTGTTTTTACCCTGGCAAAAGTAGTCTCAGCTGGTATAATACCTAATCCTTCTTCCACGGAAGAAACAGCCCCGGTATCACTGCCGAACGGGTCGATGAGCTTCTCGCCCAGCATTTGATAACCTCCGCAAAGCCCAGCAATAAAACCGCCCTTATCGGCATAATCGCGGAGCCAGCTGTCAATCCCTGCACTTTTAAAGTATTGAAGGTCCTTGATGGTGCTTTTTGTGCCAGGCAGGATGACCGCGTCAGGTACACCTATATCTTCCAGAGAACTGACCCAGCGGACCGAAACATCTTCTTCCAGATAAAAAGGCTCTATATCAGTGTAATTTGA
This sequence comes from Cytobacillus oceanisediminis 2691, assembly GCF_007678455.1. Lineage (GTDB taxonomy): Bacteria > Bacillota > Bacilli > Bacillales > Cytobacillaceae > Mesobacillus > Mesobacillus oceanisediminis_A. Next base: position 106,557 of record NZ_VEEP01000003.1, read on the forward strand.
AATATAGGGAGGCTTAATCACTGCAATATCAAGACCTGAGCTGTGTTTACGAGATGGGATTGACAAGGAATCCTCACCATCAATCATATGGTTTTCTAGAAATGGAAGGACACCGAGAACAGGAATCCCTGTCCTGGATTCCAGCCATTTTATTCCGTCTTCAAACAAGGATCGGTCTCCTCGGAATTTATTGATAATCAAGCCTTTTACCCGCGCTTTTTCTTCGGGGGACATAAGCTCCAAAGTGCCGATAATGCTGGCAAAAACCCCGCCCCTGTCAATATCCGCTACCAGTACAGCGGGAACATCGGCGATTTCCGCGACTTTCATGTTAACAAGCTCACGGTCCTTCAAATTAATTTCCACCGGGCTGCCTGCACCCTCCATCACAATCATTTCATACTCTTCGCCAAGCTTTCCAAAAGCGAAAGAAATGGCTTCAAGTCCCCGTTCGTAAAAAGTCTCTCTGTATGCCTTTCCGGATAAGGTATTAGCCACTTCACCAAATAAGATTACTTCAGCATCCTGGTCGGACCTCGGCTTTAGCAGAATAGGGTTCATCCATACCGTCGCCTCTGTCCTTGCTGCCTCTGCCTGGATTCCCTGGGCTCTGCCGATCTCTTTTCCATCAATGGTGACATACGAGTTGTTGGACATATTTTGCGACTTGAACGGTGCCACACGAATACTCTCATTTGCATAGGCCCGGCAGATTGCGGTAGCAATCAGGCTCTTCCCCACATCAGATGCTGTGCCGAGAACGATAATCCCTTTCACGGAGAACCCTCTCCCTTCATTAAAATCGGCAGCCCTGCTTCAACTAAATATGCATAATCCGCCTCTTTTATAAGAGCTTGGTGGATTTGGCCAAGGACCTGAGCATAAGTGAAGACAAGCCGACCATCGCCTATTGCTTCCCCTAAGACCTCATTACTGACAACGATAAATGCCCTTGCCTGTTGAGCTACTTGCCTCAGTTCATTCATGACCTTTGTAACAATCATTTTCGGGAAGTCAGCTTTTTCCCACTGCCCATCTTCATAAAAAAATTCATTATTCAAAAGTGTGGTTAGACAATCCAGCAGGACAATATCATTTTTAGTCAGAAGTGTTGAAAGCGGAGATAGATTTTTGGGGATTTCCCATGTTCTCCATTTCAGCCCGCTGAGTTCACGGTCCTGTTGATGCCGCATGATTCTCTCTCTCATTTCCACATCAACTGGCTGCCCTGCAGCGATGTAGTGCAGCTGTCCAGAATATTCTGCTTTCATTCTTCCTGCAAGGATTTCGGCAAAACGGCTTTTGCCGCTGCGAACACCACCGCTGATAAAAATCAAAGACGACTGTCCAGCCATTTTTCCACCTCCCCCATCAATTTGTCGTTGGCTTCAGGGCCCTTGATAGCAAAACGCAGCCATTTTCCTTCAAGTCCGGGAAAGTTCACAGTATGTCTTGGGATCATTCCTTTCTGAAGCAGGTATTGCAGGAAGGAATGCTGGTCATCAAGGGATGTATCCTTTAGGAGATAAAAATTCACTCTGGATGAAGAAACAAGTAGGCCCTGTTTTTGATAAAAATGGAAAAGCCGTGTTCTTTCCTTTTCGACTAAGGCTATCGTTTCTTTTATGTATGCTTCACTATCGAGGCACCATTCACCCGCCATCAAGGCAATCGCATTTGTGCTCCAGTGCGGCTGGAATGCTGCTATCTTCTTAATGACAGCTGGATCTGCAAGCAAGTAGCCAAGCCTCAGGCCAGGTATTGCAAACATTTTTGTCATCGAACGGATGATGAGCAGATTAGGATATTCCTTTATGTCAAGTGTGATAGATTCGTATTCTGCGAGGAAGTCGTAAAACGCCTCATCTACAATCAACATGCATTGATGCCTCCTGCATTCCTCCAGCAAATAAAGGATAATGGACCTTGAATAATACACTCCAGTTGGATTATTGGGATTGCAAAGAAATAAAGCATCAGCGCTCTTTAGCTTTTCATTTAAACCATCATCCGTCCATTCCCATCCAACTGCTAGCTGGTGGTATTCTACATGGCAGCCACTTACCCTGCAAGCTTCTTCATATTCCGAAAAAGCAGGCTGGACAATTACCGCACGCTTACCAGCAAGCATCCTGCCAATCAGTGAAATGATTTCAGCACCACCATTCCCAAGCAGGACATGGCTTTCCTGCAATCCTTCCCTTTTTGCAATCTTACTTTTCAAAATCGTTCCTTGTGGATCCGGATATTCCATAACAGACTCAAGAAGCCGCAACCAATTCTCTTTTAACACAGGAGGCGGACCCAGCGGATTAATGTTGGCGCTGAAATCCAGCTTTTCGTTCGGAACCGGCAGATTCATCGCTTCAAATAAATAGTGTGGATTGGCACCATGAGATGGCCACTTCAACAAGAATCCCCCCGAGCCACAGCACTGCTAGAAAAAGCGGAACAGTAGCTGTTACGATTTTATTTACTGCTAAAATATGATTTTTCTCTAATATAACAAGTGCTTCACCCATCTTAGCGCGTTCTGAAATAATCCCTTTATAATAATTGGTGCCTCCGAGCTGTACTCCCAATATGGCTGCCACCGCTGCCTCTCCCCAGCCGCTGTTTGGGCTCGGGTGCTTCTTGGCATCGCGCCTGACCATTTTCCAGGCAGCAATTCTTGTGTTGTAAAGCGGGCGGTTCATCGTGACCATACAAAGTGAGGTAATCCTGCTAGGCACCCAGTTCGCCAAATCATCAAGTTTCGCTGATGCCCAGCCAAAATCTAGATACCTTTCGTTTTTATAGCCCACCATCGAATCACAGGTATTAATTGCCCGATACAATAGCGCAAGCGGAGCACCGCCGAGCATCGCCCAGAAAAGCGGGGCTGTAATGCCATCGCTCGTGTTTTCGGCAACCGTCTCGACAGCAGCCCGGACAATTTCTGGTTCTTCAAGCTGCTCTGTATCACGGCCAACAATCCAGGATAGCTTATGCCTCGACTCTTCCAAAGCATTGTCTGCGAGTGGATAATAGACCGATAATCCAGCTTCCTTCAGGCTCTTTTGGGCAATTGCACTCGAAATCATCACAGCTTCCATAAGGATTCCTGCTAAAGGATGCAGGAAGTAAAAGAATGATGTAAGCAGAACACTGATGCTTCCGACAATCAGCAGGACGGCAGCGACCATTGCTGTTCCTTTGGCTTTTCTGCCGCTGCCTTTATTCATCCTTCTATCTAATTTGTAAATAAGCGTTCCCATCCATTTCACCGGATGCGGCCACTTTGGCGGATCACCAATAAACCAATCAAGAATGACAGCCAGCGTGACGGCTATAAGGTGGTTCATGATCATATTCTCACCCTTTTCTTGCTGTTCCTGATTGCTTCAACTGTACATTCATACACTCCCCTGCCAATGATTTGTCCAAGGGGAGTAATCGTGCCGGCGTAATCAAGCTTTTGCCCCTGCTGTGTTGAGGCAACCAGGATGCTGTCAGTGGATGTCCCTGTTGCCACTGACCCTGACAGCTTATCCCTTATTTTCAGATCGTGAAGCGCCTTTGTCTTCCCTTCAGTAGCTGTCATGATACTCTGGATGAAAGCTTCCTCAGTCAGTTCCCCACTGACGAATATCCAAATATTTATCGTTCCAGGCGACATATCAAAGGAGTAATACTGACTGCTTTTCGACGCGTCCACCGCATTTCCAACACCTGCCGTAACAACGATAAAGACTGAAAATCCTTCTTCCTGATAGTTCTTATAGGATACATCATCTAGCATCACTGCCGTCATCATCCCGACTGTATCTTCAGGCTGTAATCCCTGCTCCTTCAAATATTGGATCATTTCCTCCCTATGGTCGCTGCAGTCATACCCTTTGTCCACATGCCGGTTCATAAAGGTGTTGTAATAGCCGGTTCCCGCTCCGACAACTCCGGAAGAAATCGTTCTTAATGGGATTGGAGAATTCAAGACAATGAAATCTCGGTTCAACTTAAGATGATTTTCTCTTATATTTACTTGTGTTGGTTCATCTGAGCCACATACTGGACTCAAGCCTATTTCCTGTGCAGCAGCCATTGACTGCGCCTGTTTTTTTGTGCTCGTCTGTAAATTATTTGAAAACATCCGGGTAAATAGCTTTGGCAAGCTCCTCTACTCCTTCTGTCAGTCTCGGCCCAGTTCTTGTCACCTTATCGGAATGAACATCAACCACACGGTTTTCCTTTACAGCGGTAATCTTGTCCCAGCCTTTCCGGCTTATCACATTTTTCACCGGCTCATTCGTATAGTATCCATGAGTCGTGATGATCACTTCCGGATTGCTTTTAATGATGGCCTCTGGGTCTAGCTTTGGCCAACCTTCTTCTTTTACAGTGTTTTCCGCATTGATGATTTGCAGCATTTCGTCAATGAAGGTATTTTTGCCAGCTGCATATATTTCTGGCGTTGGTGATACTTCAACAAATACCGACTTTCTGTCTTCTTCTTTGATTTCCTTTGCTTGTGTTTTGATTTCTTCAATCTTTTTCTTCATGTCTGCAATCAAAGTATCGGCCTTTTCCTGTTCACCTGAGGCAGTACCAATCATGCTGATCGATTCATAGACTGCATCGAATGTCGTTGCGTCGTTGACTACCAGGACAGTGATTCCGGCATCCTTAAGCTGCTGGAGGCCAGCACCAGACGTATGTGCACCTGAAGCATGTGCAAGGACCAGATCTGGCTTTAAAGAAATGATTTTCTCAACATTAAATTCCATTCCGCCAATTTTCTCTTTCTCGGCCACTTCTTCAGGGAAATTATCAAAATCAGAAACTCCAATAATTTGATCATCAAGACCTAACCCGTATGCAATTTCTGTATTGCTTGGAATCAGGGAAACAATTTTTTCAGGCTTCGATTCGATTGTGACTTCTTGTCCAGTTCCATCCTTTATGCTCACTGGGAACTTTGCTTCTTCCTGTTGGACCGTTTCAGTTTTATTTGGCTTTTCCGCGTTCGACTGCTCAGCATTGCCACACCCTGCCAATGCGCCAATTGTTAATAATAGTGCGAATAAAAATGCATTCAATTTCTTCATCTGTCATTCCTCCGAATTATCTTCTCAATTTTTTTCAAAACAAACTTTTTGCACAACAAAAAAAATCGGTCTATAAAACTAAAAAAACACCTCCATTTTACTCATGGAGATGTTTGTATCGGTTCCTCTAATAAAAAGCCAGAATCGTTCCCAAACACCTCCTATCCTCGTAGGTTGTGAAGCGAAGAATCAGGCAGGTCTCCTGGCTTCTGGTCATTGCTATCAAGCGCCTTCCCATACAAACAGTACAGTGGCATAAAGCTTGAAGCTCCCAGTTACAGTGGCGGGACCGCGTTGGAATTTCACCAACTTCCCTATTAAGTCTCTAAACTACTCAAATTCGTCTAGCAGACACCAGATTCTTTATGTATTAAATTTTCCGCTGTTTTCAATTATACACAATTCGTGTCGAAAAAAGTGTGAATTTGGATAAATTATCTAAAATTTAATTTTTAATGAGGGTCAAAAGCAGTAGAAACATTAAAAAGATACCATTAATAACAGCTATAATGAACTGATCGTTTCAACAAATAAAAAATCAAAAGACATCAATATAGCCTTTTGATTTTAAAGTTATGAATATGCTAATATTGTTTAGAATCTGCTCATGTTTAATTATTCTTCTCTCAATAGAATAGCTTCCTTCGCCATAACGGCAAGTTCAATTTTTTCGATGGTTTTGCAATAATTAGTTAAAATTTCTCCATCCAAACTGACTTCCTTATGAAAATAATCGAGGACATGCCAATCCTTAAACCAATCCCCGCTCTCTGCCTCTTCATGAGGGATATCCGGCCATGCGTATTTCAAGGGCGGGCTGTATAACCGCTCGGCACCCTTTCTCAACTCGCAATTCTTGACCCGACGCTTATAAAGGGACCGGGGGAAAAATTCATTTATATCATTAAACAAATGAGGCCAATAATCTTTCCTTGAGCCTGTGTGAGGATGTTCTTGGGCCCATTTCAAGACCCCAGCCAGAATTCTTTCTTGCTGAAAAAGAAGCGAATACAACTTTTTTCCGAATAAAATTCTCTCGTGGAGCGAAGTGAAGTAGCGTAAGGTGCCACCAGTAAGGGAAGCTTTCTCCTTTTTCTCCCCGGCAGAACAGGGAAAAATGATATTGTTGAAATTCAAAAAATCGTACATTTTAAAGCTGACCGTACCTGTAACGATTTTTTTATAATGCTGATTTTGAATCAATCTTTTTTCCAGATAGCTTTGTTCATTGATCACCATCGCAAACGCCAATGCTGCTTGATCACCACTGTTCCAAAAATAACGCCACATCGTTTCCATGTAGGTGGAAACATGAAAATAACGTAAAAGATGGAACATTTCCTTTCTGCCTCTCACACTCAGGTCATAGATCAAAAATTGAGGATACACATCTTGAAATATCAACCAGCTGCCGCGCTCCAAAAAGGAAAAAAAGTCTTTCTGATTCTTATCAGATAAAAGCTTTGTCAGCAACTCCCCTTTTAAATCCGTCATGTTCCATCCGACGTTTCGCGATACCATATGTCCGAGAAATGCCCAATGTATTTCAGGGTGCTGAAGATAAAAATCAAAATACGCTTGCGTCCGTGTTACATTGTTTTGATTGAGTTGTCTGGTCTGCTCTTTTATAAAATAAATCCATCGTTTATCTTTTTCTGAAAAATCAGGCAGATGACCGAAAGCTTTCTTTTTCGCCTTTTTCTTTAATTCTTTTTTTACATCTGAGAAAGAGTTCAGCAAGAACGGCATCATCCTTCATGGGAGTTCATTTTTAGTGGTTCAGTCAAGAATGCATATTCATTTTTCACAAGGAATATGAATACAAAGATGAATATTCGGGAGAGGATGGGTTAAATGAGGCATCGGGTATATAAGGAAATGAACAGAATTGCTGATCAATTGATCCAGGACCAATCAGACAACGGTGCCTGGCATTATCCTTTCGAGACTGGAATCCAAACGGACTGCAGTATGATTATCTTATTACGGACATTGGAGATAAATGATGAAGATTTCATAAAAGAATTGGTGGATCGGATCGCAGGAGAACAGCAGGCAGATGGGTCATGGAAGCTGTTTCACGACCAGGAAAAAGGTGATATGACATCCACTGTGGAAGCTTATTATGCCCTCCTTTATTCTGGTTACAGGGTTAAAAAAGACAAGGATATACAGGCCGCCAGGAAGTTTATTTTGGCCAACGGAGGTGCCTCGGAAGTCCATTTATTTTTAAAAATCATGCTTGCCCTGACAGGACATTGTGAGTGGCCCCACCTCCCCATTAATATTGAAGTGATGCTTATACCAGACACCTTCCCAATCAATCTTTTTGACCTCTCCGTATACGGAAGAGCCAACCTTATCCCTTTTTTGATACTCGCCAATACGAATTTCCGTAAGCGAACACCACGATCGCCCGATCTCTCCGATTTATTTCAAAACAAAGAAGTTCGTTTTTTAACAGAAGATCAAGAAGAAGATGCGCGCTCGCTCATCAATTGGATTAAACAAGGGATTAAGGGATTGAAATCCCATGGAAACCTTCGCGAGTTGGCATTATATCGTGCCGAAAAGTATATGCTGGACCGAATCGAACCCGACGGCACCTTCTTGAATTATTTCAGCTGTACTACACTAATGATTTTTGCCTTAATGGCTAGAGGCTATCATAGTACACATCCAGTTATTAGTCGTGCTGTTCAAGGGTTGAAAGCAATGGCCACACGGATTGACGGAAAACTCCACTGCCAGTACACAACGGCTACGGTCTGGAATACAACCTTGATTAATTATGCTCTGCAAGAATCCGGTATTACCTATTCATCGAACACTGTTCAAAAGGCAATTGAATACATCCTCTCCCGTCAGCATCTCAAATACGGGGATTGGGCCATTCATGCACCAGACCTGTTACCAGGAGGCTGGGGATTTGCGGACTTGAACACGTTCCACCCGGATATTGACGATACAACCGCTGCACTGAGGGCAATTCGTACTTTGGCCACAGAAAAAGTGGATTACAGGCATGCATGGGATCGTGGAGTAAACTGGCTGACTTCCATGCAAAACAATGATGGAGGCTGGGCGGCGTTTGAAAAAGATGTGGATAAAAAAATATTGACCTTGTTACCAATCGAGGGTGGAAAAGATTTATTGATCGAACCGTCCACGGTTGATTTAACGGGAAGGACGTTGGAGTTTTTCGGCAACTATACCAATCTGGATTTTCACCATCCTATGATTAAAGATGGCATTCGCTGGCTGTTGCGGCAGCAAAATTCAGATGGCTCCTGGGTGGGGCGTTGGGGTGTGTATATTTATGGTACGTGGGCGGCTGTAACGGGAATGATTGCAGTTGGGGTTTCTCCAAAGCATCCAGCCATTCATAAGGCATTAACCTGGCTTCGGTCAAACCAGAATCCCGATGGCGGGTGGGGAGAATCGTGTAAAAGTGATATCAAAAATCGTTATGTGCCTCTTGGCGAAAGTACCCGCCCTCATACCGCCTGGGCTCTTGACACACTGATTTCGGCGGCCACTGAAGTTACGCCTGAAATTGAAAACGGTGCAGCTTTTTTAGTGGGTAGGAAGGAAAAAGAATGGACGACGACCTACCCAAAAGGAAGAGGTATGGCAGGCTCTTTTTATATCAATTACCATTGTTATGAATATGTTTTTCCATTGCTTGCCCTGGCCCATTATCAAAAATTAGCTGGCGGACAGCTCCTATATGGTGATTAATACAACAATGGTTGTGCTTTCTAGACCTCTCTTGTTTGGCCTTTGGCATAATATTAAATCCTGTCCCATAAAATGCACAATAAACGACAGTTCTGGAACCACAAGGAGGTAGACTTAAGATGCTAGCGGAGCTCCACCAATTTTTAGATTTGAAAACACTAATCTGGTTGTTTCCCATCATTTTCATTTTTCATGATCTAGAAGAAATCATAACCATTGAATCTTCCATGGATACTAACAAATATCCGAAAACCAACTTCGTAGAGATGACATTAAGAATGAGGCAAAAACTAGGTTCCTCCGCTGCCCAGCTTGCTGTTTCAGCGACATGGATCTTACTGATTATCTCCTTCACTGCAGTGATGACCGCTAAGTTTGCATCTAGCGGAGAAGGTTTTCTTATGTTTACAGCCATTCTTAATTTATTTGTTTTGCAGGCATCCATGCATATTGTTCAAAGCATTAAGTTCAGGGCCTATACACCTGGGATCATAACGGCCCTTTTTCTTCTTATCCCTTACTGCCTCGTTACCTACTATTTTTCAGCCGAATCCGGACTGTTGGAATGGCAATTGATCTTCACCAGTCTTCCGGTTAGTTTAGTCATGATTATGGTTTTCCTGGTTGGGAATCTTTTAGGGCGGTATTTTATTCGATGACTGGTTTTGGACTTTTTTTAAAAGTCACTTGAGCGGCCAACTAGGCCAGATTGATGGAAGCCGATGAGCACACCATGCATTCAATAAAAACATAAAGTAACCTGATTCCTTCGTGTTCAGAAAGAAATCAGGTTTATTATTTTCCATAATAGCATTCTAGAATTAAATTATTTCCCCAAAAATCCACCCTCAGATTTTATCGTTTGGCCAGTAATCCAGCCAGAATCATCACTGGCTAGGAACGTTATTAACCGAGCAGCATCTTCAGGTACACCTATTCGACCTGTTGGAAACAGTGGCAACAGCTGTTCTCTCAATTCATCATTTATCCAACCAGAATCAGTGGGACCAGGATCGACACAATTCACAGTGATTCCGATGGGCGCTAATCCAACTGATAAAGGTTCGGTTATGGCGATCATCATGCCTTTAGTTGCTATGTAGGCAAGATTGTTTGGATCCGGCCCTTTAGATACCATATTAATGATTCGGCCATCTTTCCCCGCAGGAAATGCCTTTTCATACCTTTTGGCAAATTCCATAGACAGCATTATAGTCCCACTGTTATTCACTTTGTAATGCATGTCCAGATTCTCTCTATTCAAAGTACGAAAATTCGCAGGCGATTCAAACGTAGCATTGTTCACTAATATATTCGGTGTCCCCAACGTTTCTTCAACCCGGTCCATGATAAGACCAGGTGATTCAATGCTACTCAAGTCAACCTCCATATGAGTAACATTAACTCCTACATTCTTCAACTCTTCACATAACATATTTGGAAAATCTTTATCTGTTCCATTACCGCTAACCTCATCAAATGCAGACCAATGTGTAAAAAATACATCTGACCCAGCATTCGCAAGTGAGCGACAAATCGCTGCCCCTATTCCCTTTGAACGGCTTGCGCCAGTGACTATGGCAAGTTTTCCTTTTAGGTTGGTCATTTTTATCATCCTTCGAACAGAGTGACGTATCTAATGCTTGTTCTCAAACCCATTGCTAGTAATCTTAAAAACTTAGCGAATTATAAAACATGAAAATATAAAATGCTTAGTTATCGAATTTCTTCACCTTTAACTAAGCCTTTTCTTTTTACGTTTCTTTTGGTTTTTGTCACTGGGTGGAGGAATTACAGGTATTAATGTGTCCTCCTTTACCAGTAAAGTCTCTTTCTTTTTAAAATACCACTTGATAAATCTTTGATAGGCAGGACTTACAACAAAGATAAAGACGAGGATTAGAACAGCTCCAATAATTACTTCATGAATCCATCCGTTATTCTCGAATTTAAACAGCAAAAGAAAAGTCGGGATCATAGCCAGCATGGCATGCAAAACAGGATATCCCATAAAGCCAAAAGTCAAACAAAAGCCAATTACATCAAGGACGATTTCTCTGTTGATTAAAAATGAAACAACCACGATCAGAATGCTCACCAGCGACCATATTAAGTTATTTACATTTTCAGGCATTCCAGGTTGAATGATGAATCCTGATATCGCTGAAACGAAATTGAATAAGAATCCCATTAACCAGCCAAATACAAATATGTAGCCTACACCTTTAAAAACATTTTTTAGAAAAGCCATTCCACTTCTCCCCAAGACACATTAATATATTGATATATAAGGATAACAACAGTAATTTAGATTGACGCTTTCCTAATAAACAGCTTAATCGTGAAAAAAATACCGAATATATTCATTCCTACCTTCAACCCACTCAATGAATTGGTATTGTTTTTCTTATACCAATCGTTCCGTAGAAAGTACTCTAAATTGTTGATTATCACTTATCTTTACTAACCCTCAACATCAATCAAATAGATTCTATCCCTAAACCTGCCCCTAAGCTCAGCTTTACGTTGACGAATCTCCTCAATCTGATCAAATGTATACCCATGTACTTCTGCTAATGAATGCATTACTTCTAATAAATCCGCCAGTTCTTCAGCTGCTTCAAGACTGCAGTTACTCTGAGCGTATTCATTTAGTTCTTCAAATGCTTTATTCTTCAGCTCTTTGATATATTCCTCATGTTGTAGTTTTCTTGTGTTAAATGATTTTCCCGCCCGATGAATGATTTCAGGTATTCGGTCTCGGACTAACTTGTTATACTCCTTTGATTTACCCATACTTAGACCATTAACCCCCTCATAACATTTAAATGAATACTTCTACCTCTTAAGTTTCCCGGCAAATCAATTTTTTCCTCAGTAAAAGATGCCATGTCTTTTTTCCTCTATTTAGAATATACTTTAGTTAAATTATACCATTTAGCTATTCTAAGTGATATATTCATAGAAAAAGGGAGTGTTATTTATGGCTATAAAGATGTTTGCTGAAATCCTGAAATATCCATATGTGATCGTTTATGACAGTGCTACCGGAAACAAGCTTCATAAGACAAGCTGCTCCTATATCACAAAAAAGAATTTTGATATGAAAGTGATTATTAATAAGGAGAAGAACGGTTACTATCATCCTCTGGAACATCTTGAAGAGCTGAACGATACATCCGTTAAACCTTGTAAAGTGTGCAAACCAATCCATGAATAAAACGCACTATAAGTTTCAAGTAACACAAAAAGGCAGACCCATTAGTCTGCCGTTGATCAATCTATTTTTGAAGCATCTCCATCAATTTCTTAAAAACCCCTGTAGGATTTTTCTCTAATTGGTCAATCGAAACTTCTTCTTCTGAGCTTTTTTGAATAAATCGGATTTTTCTCTCCTGCTTATCCATGATCACTTTTATATCTTTAATCTTATACTCTGATATTCCAGAAGCACGATCAAGATTCTCGTGGTCCAGATCAACCCTAATTTGATCAGAGACCCTTCTAAGCATTCGCCAGATGGTCATCTCTTGCTTAGACTTCATAAATAATTCAGGAAGTTCCTCCGCTTCCTTTAGAGCATTTAAGGTCGTCATCACATAGCTTGATATACCATAATTAACGGGCCTTACTTTCTGCTTCAACTTGGACCACGCAGCGACATGAAAACGCATATATTCATCTGTACCAACATGATAAGGCCTGACATCTTTAATCTTTGCATAAAGCTGTACGCCATTATCAGTGTTCAAGCTATTTTTTACATATAAAGCTATATACTCAGCTTCTTGCCAGCCTTTCCTCAATTGCTTTACAGGTATTTGATAATAGTCTTCCTTGATGAATTGATCATAACTCTCTTGATTGGAAACAAGTCCCACCATCACCATTTGATCCAGGCTTGATTTCCATTCTTCATGTGCTCCCCTTGGCAGGATGCCCTCTCTTTGAATTTCCTCAGGACTTTTATCAATCAATCTTTCTACAAACCGTTCAACCATATTCGTGGCATTCGGAAGGAAAGGCAGCCCGCCAATATTCACTTTATCGATACTCTTGTAAAAATGATGCTCTTCATAGACGGTTTCGTCAAACCACGGAAATAAGACATAAGCTCCAAAAGCGGTTCTCTCAAATGGCCCCCCACTTGTCGCAACAATTGAATCCCTATAGCGGTGCATTGTATTAATATCATCTTCCATCGGGCCGGGTGTCTTATATCGTTTCTGATAATAGCTTTCTTCCTGAGCATAATCAATTCGGTACTTAGCATCAAAAATATAATGGTATTTGTAACCCTTTCCCTTTTTCTCAATGCTCAGCATCGTATCTGGTATTTGCGAAACAGTTGGCAAGCTAGTCTCCCGTTTTTGATACGCTAAAATGATTTCTTCATTTGTGACAGGATGTCTGAATATTCTCCTGGCTGTTTTATTTGCTTCCAGATTTACAAACAAACCTTCCCTGTTAACCTGAACTATATCCTGGCTGATAAGCTTATACTTTCGGTTAAGAATCTGTCCAAGCTTCAAGAAAGTCCAATATTCATAGAGAGTGGCGACGTCCTTCACCGACATTCGGTACAGCTTCCCCTGCAGCATCAATCCTTTTGATACGGTTAAATAGATTTGAAAAGCATCTCGGTAACCAGGTGCCATTTGCAGAACAAGACTCATTACTGATCGGTCCAGCTTGCCAATAGACTTCCAAAAAGGACTGCTCAGCTTCGACTTTAACTGTTTGGACTTCGATTCAATTTTCTTAACTAAGTCATAATCTGGCTTCTCTCTGGTCCATCTGTTCTTGCTCACTATAGAGTCCAACAAATCATCCAGCTTTTGTTTGATCCGCTCAATCATCCACTTAACATAGCGGTTCTCCAAAGTATCATATGTAAGCTCTTTTTTGATTTTCAACCCTTCTGATGGCATGACTGTCCTGCCATGAACACTAATCCCTTTTGATACATCGACAAAAACGTTTGCACGCTTCCGCAAAAAATTCCTGCTGACAGAGTCTTGCTTCCTGAGCTGGTCCCCGCGTGCTTTTTCATATGTTTTCTCCAATTTATGATGGGGTTGAAATTCGATTCTAGCAACTGCTTGAAGAAATTGATGAAAATGCTCACTAATCAGCCGGTAGAATTCCGCTTTCGACGGATTTCCCTCCAGCCTTAACCTGGCACCCCAATAGGTTTTTCGGATAAAATGAAAAGCCAAGTTATAGATTTCATCATTCACTTCCTCTAAAAGCTTTTGATAATCCTTTTTATAATCAAGTTTTACAGGAAATATCTCCAGCGTGACTTCAAGGATTGTCTTACCATCTGCCCTAATCTCAAACGTTGTAAATCCAACATCATTTTGAAACTGCAGATTCCCCATTAAAATAGATTGGTGGCCAATGGGTACCGGTGTGACTGCTTGTCTGATAAGAGGATATTCGTGATAAAAAGTGAACTCACGATCATCCTTCGGAACGACGATCAGCTGATAGACCCCATTTTCAAAAAAGATTGGCCTTTGCTCGGAGGGGGTTACTAACTCCTGATTGGCTATATCATAAACTTTGATTACCTGAATGCCATCTCCACTCACAGTGAAATCCATCACATCATGACGGTCCATAGCCTTATACTGCCGTAACCCCTCATACCGCTCATGATAAGGTTTTCCCTTTATCACTAATGAAAGATTCTCAGTTTCTATTTTTACTAATTCAACATCATCACGAGATCCAGAAGGAAGTAAAGCCATCGTTTCTTAACCTCCCAAGCATTTCAGCAACCTTAGCTGCGCTTCGCGGATACCTGGCATTTTGAATGTCTATTTGGCCATTCTGATCCTCTTCATAATCTCGATTCGTAAAATGACTAAAGAGTCCCCTCAACATTTGTTCCACTCTTGTGTCGCTGCCTGCAATTCGAGGGAGGATCTTCTGCAAAATGCAGTGGTCAAATGCATTTTCAAACTTCATTAGATTTGATTCTTCATTGTAAACCAGATAAAAACAGATCTCATCCCGGACACGGTACCCAACATGGGCATTAATCAACTGAAGCGATTCATTGATCCTAACCAGTTCATCCGTAGCCTTGGCCACTATTTCTTTCTTTTCTTTATATACATCTTTCAAATGAAGATACTTAGAAGCAAAACGATCTTGACCGATGACTTTCGGCTCCACTTCTTCAAGCTCAGTTAAAAAGGCCAGGTTACCAAGATTAACACGATTGAACTCAATCGTATTTGCCCGATCCAATACCTTTTTGCTGAATGGATGTGTCGTTTCATCCATATTAACCGTTCCGATAATATAAAGATTGTTTGGAAGAGTAACGTCCTCTCCATAAACATCACTTGAGAGAAGAGTAGAAGAAACAACCTCACCATTCTCCCACTTGCGACTTTCCATCACACTTAAAATATCACTAAAATAATACTCAACACGTGCCAGATTCATCTCATCGAGAAGAACAAAATAAGGCAACTCAGGATTTTGGTGAGCGTTCTTGATTACCTTAGTTAACGGCCCCTCTTTAAACTCACCCTGTATGTCAACATATCCTAGTAAATCAGATCCATCATTCCAGTCTGGGCGGATTGGTATTAATTTAAATTGTCCATTACTATCTGTCGCTCCTACGCTTTCAGCGAACCATTTAATAATCATCGTCTTGCCTGTTCCTGAGATTCCAGAAAGAATAACAAATGGCTTAGTTTTCAATGACAAAAATAAATTAACTATTTCCTCATGTTCAAAATAAAATCCCTTCGATTTAATGTAATTATCTATATGATCAATAATCTCTCTTGTTGATATATTAGGAAGCTTATCTTCTCTTATTTTTTTAGGAAGTTCTTCGTTAATTAATCCTTTACAAAAATCATAACCATTAAATGATAATTCAAAAATAGTTGATGAACCCATTACTGGGCTTCCTAGTACACCAATATCTTTTATAAAGTTCACTCCCTGATAAGTGATGGGAGTATCTAATGTTTTTAACCACTTTACACCTATTCTTTGTCTCCAATTCGCACCCATAGCTTGTATAAACTTTTCATCATCGCCTTCCTCGAAGAAAGGTCTGTCTACTATTCCGTAACCAAGTAAACCTTTGTTACCTGTATAAGCTACGATTTTATCTCCCTCAGAGATTTCTTTTATGATGTTTAAGTTTTTTGTGACAGAAGCCCTGGATTCTCTTCCATATTCGTATTGCATAGCAGCAACACCTAGAATTGTTGATTGTTTCCAGACATTTGGTTCTTTTGAATAGTAAACATTGAATAACCAGAATCTAGAATCCTGACTTTCATCATCCTCTGTATATTTAAGGTCATTAAAAGAACTTGTTAAAACTTGTTTATATAGCCAATTTAACTTTGAAGCAATGTCCCCCATTTCATAAATTACTGAATCGTTACTTAGAACTGAATTTTTATCAAATATCTTTCCGATTCTTACCCAAGATTTATCATCTTGATTTAAAGCCTCTTGTATACTTAACCTTATTTCTTTGTTGTCTAAAAGATCTTTTAAAGTCCGGTAAGAACGGAAGTCTTCATCTTTTTCATGATTCATCCAAACTCTATATTCAGATGGGTTAATATCATTTTCTTGCACCCAATTAGAAACAAAAGCTATCCAACCATTATGTTTTTTTCGTTCTTGTATCAATGGTTCATTTTTATATCCATGCCATTCAAGATAAATTCTCAAATTATCTTTACTAATCATGGCAGCAATACACGATGGATTATTTAGGTGGTTTTTATCTTTAATTCGTGACCAAAATCTTCTTCGTAGATTCCCACTGTTTTGCCAATGTTCAGTATTTTCGACAACTAAGTTGTTTTTCCGAGAGGATTCAACCACTTGACTAACAATTTCTTTCCATCTGTTCCATGCTAATACATATTCATTTTTTACTCTAGGGGCATCTTCCGCTTCTATTCTATAAACAAAATTATTCCTTTCAAAAACTTCAAATAAAAAGTTTTCTATTCGCATTTAACATTATCACCCTATCTTTTTTAGGAATAAATAATTTTTAATTTGATTATATATTACCATATATTTCATATTATTGTATTTGAAAGTAAGCAAACAGCCCTCTCCATAACGAGAGGGCTGTTCTACAGGATTTGGCCATAAATAGTTGCTAATCACTTTATAATTCGAACAACCTCAAAATCTCATCAATGTCATCCGAAGGTTCTGGAGTCAATACATCCCCTTCTATAGCTTCAATCATTCGTTGTTCTTTTTCTTTAAGTCGGACATATATCTTTTCATCAATAGTGTTACGTTGATTCTCACTTTCTGTTTCTAGCATGAAGTAGTAATATTGAGTGTATTGTCCTTCTGACAACCCTAAACGATGTATACGGTCCCTTGATTGTAGCATATGTGTTAAATTGAAGGAGTACTCGAGATAGATGGCATCGTGACATGTCTTATGAAGCGAAACTGATTCTGCCAATGTATGTGGATTAGTAATCAGCACATCAATCTCATTAGACTTGAATCGACCAATGATATTGTCCCTCTCTTTTTGTGGAGTGCTACCATATATTACTGCTGCTTTGATCCCTTTTGCACTTAGTTCTCGGTAAACCTTATCAATTGTATTAACAAACATACACCAAACAATTGATTGTTTGTTTTCCTCATGTAATTTATCAACTAATTTCATTGCTTTTTCGAACTTAGAAGTTTCTCTCACTTTGCGGATAATATTAACGTCATTCTCACTAAATGAGACTTTCTCAGACTGCAATTCATCATCCCAGTCCTCCATATAATCATCACCATACATTTCAATGAAATCAATGGACTTCAATAATAACTCTGGGTTAGTAGACGCTTGTATTAAACGGATATACAAATGGAAAGGCGAGTTTCCATATTTCCGATAAAGCAAGTTGATAACTTCCTGTTCATCATGAGTCATCGGACACTTAATTATCATATCTTCATTGGCTTTGGGAACTTCTAGCTGTTTCTTATTGGTACGCCAGAAGAAAGGATACAATTTCGCATTTATTTCATTAACTTCCGTGACTCCTGGGTCCTTTAATTGATTCAACTCAAAATTAAAAAACATCTTATATTCCTGCATATATAGGATATTCAAGAAATTATAAATATCCTGATAGGAATTGGGAATTGGAGTACCTGTCAAAACAAATTTATATATCGGCTTTTCAGCTATGCGTTTAGCCACTTGAGCTCTAATACTTTGTACACCTTTGATTTTATGGACCTCATCAAAGACAAGGATTGTTTTCCCATCGATGATATCCGATAGAGCAGATTCATACTTACCTAGTGACTCATAGTTGATAAGAATCAAGTTCTTATTTGCTCCATTTAGTCGTAAGTTTACATCAGCTACCTCCTCTTCATGGATATCCAGGACACTTAATTCCTTCTTATTCCCGAAGTTCTCCTTAAACTCCAATTTCCAAGAAAGAAAGGAGTTTTTTGGGCCAATCATGACAATCTTATCCGCTTTGTTGACTTCTGGTGAATTAAGATAAGCGAAAGCACCATAAACCATGGAGGTTTTACCTGCTCCAGGAACAGAGAAATTGGCTGCTTTTTGCATTTGGGTCATATAAAATGCACTCCACATTTGCTGTTCTCTTAATTCACGTTCCAACTCTTTTGAAACAATAGATTTAAATTTTTTATAGTCAGTTATAACCCTCGAATCCCGATTTTTTATCAGTAGACCATATTGGGATCTTTCTTCTATCCAATAAGAGTTGCGTTCAATAAAATCTAAAAGCTTTTGACTGACAATAAAATCAAAACTTTTTTTTATGGAATACTTCTCTAGTATCTTAATGACCTTTTGCATGTCGATATAAGTTAAATCCGAACGAAAATCCGGATAGGAACCATCGTAGTATGCTTTTAGTTTGCGAGCTAAAGCAAAGTCATCTGGATTGACTAAATCAGAGTCTAAGTTATCTTGTAGAACCAAGCGATTATCCTCTAAAGTCAAAATCAATGCATTCTGAGTTAGCATCTCTGTATCCACAATGATTCGCCCCTTATCAAATGTCATTATTCTATCCTTTATGATTTCATCAATTTCTTTGATGAAAATATTTTTATCCCTTGCTTTGTCATTCCATAATATATCAAATTCTTTTTGGGCTTTATCAATTTTAGGCATATCAAATTCCGAAGCCAACCAAGAGGCAGTTATATCGAATCCTTCATAATTATGGTTGATAGCAGCATAAGTCTCGTTATTTGATCCTGTAAAATAGATTACATTTCCTTCTCTGTCTGTGCAAAGACCAAATTTCGAATGGAATATCCCATGTCTTTTGAATCCAATCTTTACATCGACGATGCCTTTAGCAATGAGATGGGCGAGATTGTAGAAATTAACCTCTTCTTCAATTGTCAAAGGCTCCTCCAACTTTCCTAAAAGATCCCCTTTTATCTCTGATCTAATTTGATAGCCTTCTCTAATCAAATTAAAGTCCTCTTCACTGATATCTTGAGATATGACCAATCGAAAATGACCACCATTTTTCGCTAACCCTGTAAGACCTTTAGCATATGATGCCAAGGCTTTGGAACTAAAATATCCACTTACTCGGTCATATTTTACTGAATAAGAAAGAACTGGATTGTAAAAGGCACTGACCGTATCACCATCTGTTGTGTAATAACTTGGTCTTAATGCCAATTGTTTAAACATTGACCTTTTCCCCTAATAAATCGATTGTAGCTTGAATTTTCTCAAGAAGTTCTTTGAAATCCTCTTTGTTATCAGTACCCATCCTGGAAACTGCAGTTGTATCAATAGAATCTAATGAATGGAATGAGCGTTCTAATAAATCTATTGGTTTGTTCCGCGCAGCATCAATCCGGTTAACTTCAATCTTCTTTTCAATGATTTTTTTACTTTCTTGTTTTAATTCTTTTTTAGAGCCAATTTTTTGATTAATCGTCGAGATGTCAACAACATCCTCTTCCTGTAAAGTTTCATAAACCTCTTCGACGACATCCTCATATTCTTCAAGAAAGTCTTTTGCATTCTTAGTATTGATGATTTCTTTGCCTATTTCACGGATATGTCTAGTTAAATCGCCCTTATCTGCAGTTAATAATGAGGCGAATAATGCATTCTTAACGTCTTCCTCCTGATCTTCATTTGTTCGTTTTAGGATTACCATTATTTCCTGCAACGGACCGTCCAAATTCAAATCACGAGCAATATAGTACTTGCCCTTAGCGTTTATAAACTCTAGGAATTCTACCATTAAGATAGCTTTATCCCTTAGCTTTTCAACTTCTTTATCTTTTTTGTTGGTACTAACTGCGTATTCTTTGATAGTAAATGTTTCATTCTCAACCAAGTCTCTATAAACATCAACAAGATTATCAATAGGATTATAGTCGACAGGTCTTTCCTCTCCGTGTTGTAGATTCAATTCCAATCGCTTAATATCTTTTGGAGAGATTCCCTTTTCGGTATCAAGAATGACAGCTTCGAAATAGTAATCCTTCCCTACCTCTTTTTTAAGTTCCCGGAGACATGTAAACCGACGGTTTCCATCAATAATTCTCCCATTTTGTAACACTACGCCTGGAAGACGTTGACCAAACAATTTAATGTTATTTTTGGTCTTATTGAAAGCATTCCTATTGGAATCAACAATGAATTCATGAATTATTTGGTTGTAACTTTCATTATCGTCTCTGTTTATTGGGCCTTGGTCATCCTCATGTTTACTAATATAAGTCGCAATACGTCCATTTTGGTCATTATAAAAAAGATACTCCAAAGGAATTTTATACACACTATAGTCCTTTGTTTCCCCTTTGATGGATAACTTTCTAGTACCTGTCGTTTTAGTAATGTCCTTATCAATCAATTCCAACAAGTTTATCTCTTCCATCATTCATAAACCTCCTCAAAGTAATCCTCTTTATCAATATAAATTTTATATAATTCATCAGAATAAAAAATATCAGTTTGCTTCAGCAAGTATATCACTTTAGATGGTTCTAAAGTAACATCGAATTCTTTTTGAATGTCCTCAACCAAATCTTCCATTTTAACGACGCGTCTTTCAGACACATAGTCATATAAGAACCCACGCAACGATATTATGTCATTTGTCTTTTTCAGGATATAACCTGTGGACAGAGGTATAGCCCTAAATTCCTCGAAAGCCCATATCAATCGTTCATAAAAAATATCAGAGAAGCCTAAATTGTCCAACCGATGCTCGAATCCTTCTTGCCTGATTGAATAAAGTGTAAAGTATCTATTTTCATCGTTATTAATAAAGTTCATTAGTATATACTTGTAATCCATAATATCATTTATTGATACACCAGCATCTGAGAGCTTGCGATAATTGATGTAAATGTCTTTCTCAATCTTGAAAATCTCGAAGTTTTTTTCGAGATTGTAAAGCACGGATCCAAAGGATTGAGTTCGATATATAGGTAGGCGTTCATATCTAAAATAATCATCCGATAATATATGAGATCGATAAAAATCATCTAGACTGTTATATTCGTCACTTAAGACAAAGTTACTTTTGATTTGGTAGTTCACCCTTGATAAAGTCATATTATTAATGAATTTTTCATCAAAATCATTCCTGATAGCCTTGCCTATCCTCTTCACTTCTTCCAAAGTATAAATCGGATTGATCAATAATGAATTGAGCTGATTATATTCTTCATCAGACATTTCAATGTAGTCAGTTTTAATAATATCTTCATGGACATATTCAGGTATATAACCCAAAATATAGCTAGCCAAAGAATCTTTGCGCAGTCCATATATATCTTCAATCTGCTCAACGAAGTTCTTTAAAGGAATTGGAGAAAATTCATGAAACAAAGTAATAAAGAAATCCTTTTTATTTATATCACCGACCTTGAATTCTGGCATTCTAGTGTATGTAACATCCGGAAAATCGATTAACCTTCGATACAAATTATGTAATTCATATTCAGTACGTATATCAATTTCCTCCATAAAATCTGGATTATCCCTAAAAATCTTCTTCATACTATAGACACCCTGCTCAAGCTTCAAGTAATCTTTTAAAGAATCCAAGAATTCTTCGGTAATGACATCGTAATCATAGTATCGATATGTATTTCCCTTGCCCTTAATGATGTTTGGACAACGATCACTAATTCCTCTTAGCGAATCTTCTTCAGAAAGATAAGTTTTTGGAAGATTATTCTTTAGGATATACTCGTTGAACTTATCCACAATCTCAGCATCCGTCACAGCATTGAGAGCATATTTCTCCACTACTTCTTCAAATATGCTCATCTTGGATATTTCCTTGATTTCTCCATTTTTATTAATGAAACAATTATGGTGTCGTAATATAAGTCTACGTTGCTGCTCGTTGAAACCATCATGTAGTACGTCATCAATTACTGATTGAGTCCCTTTTTTACACTTTATATTCAAGAAGTTAAAAACCTCTTTAGGCTCTTGGAATAATTCGCAAAATAATTCCATTGTTAAATCATATTTTTCAAATATAGATAGATACCGAACTTCTTCTTCGAAAACTGGCATTCTTTTAATGACCCTAGTCTCAATATTTCTTATACCTTGTCTAGAATACTGAAACTTATGTGCAAGTTGTGCCAGTGTTTGTCCTTTTAAGCGCTCGACGAATATTTCTTTGTCTTTAAAGTCCTCCCTCAAGTAACCCATAAGCCTTGGATAGTACCTTTTAATTACCCCGAATTCATATACTATATCTTTACTTGAATTTAAATCCTTAAGAAGCGAGATAACGATCTCTTCGTTAATTTTTAGACCCGCATTATCCGATAAAACCTTCATTAACTCTTCAGTTGTGATGGTTTCGTCTAAATTCAAGTGAGATAATAAGTTTAAGACAGATCCTTTCACTTTACTTACAGGGCTATTGCCTTTTGCCGCTTCTATCTTTTCAAATGCTGTCATTATTTTGTTATAGACATTTTTACGATTTCCACTCATCATCTCATTAAATTGCTCTAAAGATAGATGGTGTAAATCCTTATACTTAATGTCTAGTTCTTGAAGTGTATTAACCATGAAACCAGAGAGACCTTCGTGAGCCATTTGATACAAATTATTTTCTTTTTCTTCAGGACTAATAGAAGGGATTGTCTGTAGAATTTTTTGTGCTAAAGCAGGCTTACGTGCCACTAATGCATTGTATTTTTCTGTTTGGTATTCAAAGTCTGAGAGGGTATACCCTTCTTTAACCAAGTTTTTTACTTGGTTCAAAGAAACTCCAACCAGACAAAGGGCATAAAGACTATACATATGAATTCACCTAACTTACTAATTATAAATTTCGTTATAGTAGATTTCTTTATTTTCATAAATCTTCATAAGATCCTCAGAGTAATAATATGATGCTTTCTGCATTAACCTTGGAGCATAATCATAATCAATGATTAGATTGCATTTTTCATTAGCTCTTTCGACAAAATGGTCCACTGTTAGGGTTCTATCGCCAGCCATTAAATAGCTTATTAAGTCATCAATTGTTATATTTCTTTTTGATTTGACAAAAACGATTTCACTTGTCAATTTCAAGTATTTCAATCTCCCTGGCCTCATAAGAATACTTTGGTAGAATATATTTTCGAATCCGTACTCTAAAAGCTCATTTCCGAATTGTCTATCCTCTAAGCTTTTGAATGTGAAGAATTCTCCATATTCGAAAAATTGTTCTACTGAATTTTTAAAATCAGCTAAGTCTTGTTTTGTTAGTCCTCCATTTAACAGGCTTTCATTTGTAATGTATAGATTTTCCTCAATCTTCAAAAGTTTAAAATCATTTTCATAGTTTTCAATTTTCCGCTTAACATATGTCGTTAAAAATACTGGATCATTTGGCACTTGGAAATAAGGAGCAGCAAATATGATGTCATCAAGATATTGATTAAAATTTGTTATAGAATCAGTGATCAAAAAGGGATTATCGATTTTAAAACCAATTTCTGCTACTAACTCAGGAGTAACATCAAGTTCCGTAAAGTTCGGGATTACTTGTTTAGATTTATTTATAAACTCATCAACAGTGTAAGCATGCTTGGTCAATTTTGATTTTAAATTACCAATATCATCAGATGATAATTTTATTTTCTTTACATAGCAGAGTAAGTTTTTCAAGTATACTTCCGGCATACCCTGTAATATTGATCCAATATAATCATTGTTAAGCCAGTAAGCCTGTTTAGTAATCATTTGGCTATCAGGTAATTCTACTTTATCATTGCTGTCATTAGCTTTTGGCCGTATATGAGCAACACCATTATCACGTTTCCCTGGAAGGTTATTTTCAATGACAGTTTTTTTCCCCATTGTCCTTGACCTAAGAGTTACCCCTTCCTTAATTACCATCCTTGTTGCTTGCCACAGTTTTTTAACTTCAGTATCTAAAGTTTCCTGTGGCATTTGCCAAAGTTTGATTCCCTTAAAAATCAACACTTGCCCTGCTTCAACTTCTTTGTATTGAAATACAACGAATAAAAAAACAGAATTGGCAAACTTATTTCTTAACCTACTATCAAGCCATGTTTCTTCTAGTAATTTACCAAAATTAACATTTTCAAAAGACATTGACTCCCTAGGAGTGCCATTTGTCTGTAATCGAATCGTTTTAACAGACAATTGCTGAGGAAGAAACTCATTTGCAATCGTCTTCCTATCCAAATTCTTGAATTCGAACATTTTGTTTACGATAGTAACAATTGAAGCTTTATTAGACACTAAATCAGGATTCAAATTAATTTTATGAGCAATCTGCTCGAATGAAAGGCCGATGAACTCTTCAAACATGTCTTTTATTATTGAATAATATTTGTTTTTCTCAAGTGTCAAAATAATCACCTTTAATGTTTAATATCAACTCTAGTTACTATTTTAACATGATAATAATACTAATTAAATTCTTCCTTTTAATTTTCCCAATTCTTTTCCACAGAATTTTTTTGGTTTATTTGGTATGGAATCAGGAAAAAATCAATAGAGAACTAATGAAGGGAGATGGCGATGATAGTAGATGAACAAAGAAGTAAAATCATGTCGTCAATTAAAGCAATCTCCAAGTTAGAATCAATAGTCACACAAGAGCTCTGGAGAAAAGGATTCAGGTTTAGGAGAAATGTACGAGGAATGGTAGGTACTCCAGATATCGCAATAAAAAAATATAAAGTAGTGATATTCATCGATTCATGTTTCTGGCATTTTTGTCCAATCCATGGAAAGATGCCCAAGAGCAACGTCGACTTTTGGAAGAAAAAACTTGAACGAAACCAGGAACGAGATAAGGAACACACTCAGTATTATCTTCAAAGAGGATGGCATATATTACGTATATGGGAACATGAAATAAGGAATGACTTTGATATTACAATTGAAAAAATCTCCTCTTTCATTAGGGATGCCAAAGCAATTGAAGCATCATAAAAAAGACCATGACTCAAGTCATGGTCTTTTCTTATAACTTATTAAAATAGGCTTAATTGCTGTGGATGGTTCTTAATTGCCTCTTGCTCTTCCTTTTCTATTTCTAGTATCCGTTCGCCCATACGCTGAATCAAGCCCACAACAAGTGCGTTACCCATACAGAAATATCTCATTCGATCAGACATTCCCTCTGTCCAATTATCAGGAAAGCCATTCAACCGTTCACATTCCACTGGAGTCAATACACGGATTCTTTTAGTCTCCGGATCCTCAATGACATGACTACTTCTGTTAATTGTACCCTCGCTTGTCAACATTGTTCGACCTGGTTTATTCAAAGGTTCTGGAAAAGCCATTCCTCCCTCTGAAAATATATAACTATGTCCACTTGCAGAGGTCCTCTCAATTTTCTTAGGACCTTTAAGGTACTCGAACTTTTCAATTTGAGTTTCCGATAAATAATACTTCTCATCTACATTGGACTCAATTATATCAACTAAGGTTATTGGATCTTCAAGTTTTGGCGAGACTTCCTCTGTAAATACCACACCATCTCTCATAATACCTGCATTCTTATAATTACTATAGAAATGCTCTGAAATATCAACCAAATCCTCAGGTAAAATGAAAGAATCCGCTTTATGCTTTGAAGGTTCATCCGTAACAGGAAATGCACTAGCAAAGAAACCCTCTTTCTTAATCATTTGTTGATCTTCGATTTTTTCTCTTGCCTTTACATATGAAGAATCATTACGAATAGCGAAAATGAACACCCTTCTCCTTCTCTGCGCTTGTCCGTATTCAGCAGCATTAATGACACGCCATTCTACGGAATAACCAAGATCACGGAAGCTAGCCAACATTACAGAAAAATCCCTTCCACGTTGCTTAGACGGAGATTTCAGTAATCGATCTACATTTTCTAAAAGTAGATACTTTGGTCGTAAGTCAGTTGCTAATCTTACAATCTCCCAAAAAAGAACCCCTTTTTTCCCTTGAATTCCTTTTTCACCAGATAAGGAGCGCGCAACTGAGTAATCCTGACATGGGAATCCACCAACTATTATATCTATATTTAAATCCAACAAGCTACTGGCTTCAACTTTTGAAATATCCTCATTTGAGTGGATTCCTCTCCCCTCAAATCGCCTCGCATAACAATCAAATGCATCCTGTGCTCTTCTGGATGGTTCCCATTGGTTCCCCCATACTACTTCAAATCCATTTGTTGCTTCTAGTCCAAGCCGGAAACCACCAACTCCAGCAAACAATTCTACAACATTTAACATTTAGAACATCCTCTCGGTATTACGTGTACCCAAGATTTATCAAAGTCTCTTAACAGAGATTTTTCGCATGTATAATAAAGTTATATTAACAATTATTTCAGTTTTACTATTTTACCATATTACTCGTTGACTATATATGTTTAAAAGCTAATTTGTTTTTATACTTGAATATTTTTCTTTATTAACTATAACACATATAGAACGTTCGTTCTATATTAAACAGAATATATTAATGATAAAACAACACCCTAATTAATGAATGCTGTTCTTAGCTCTTCTTTCAAAATGTGCATGTAGACGATATTCTGCAATTTCTCGTGTCCAATAATAAAGACTTTCCTGATCCTCTTCTAGAACACCATATTTTATCCCTATTACTTCAAAAGAAGTTGCTCCATTTTCCCATCAATATTTGACTGAAACAGAATACAGAAAAGAATCGACTTTTCAGATAAACCCTATGTAAATTTATGGGAATACGATGAAAAGTCTGTTAGTAAGCTTATTGAAACGATGCCTATGACCATGTGGAATCGTGAAGCATATGGATTAACCAGTTTTTCAGATGGAGAGTTCAGTACCAGGGTCTAATAAAGGGAACTGAAACCGTCCCAACCAACCATTAAAGCAGCCTAGCATGGTCAGCGATAATAGTGTGCGATTCAAGCTGAAGCAGAAATGATTTGCTATATCCTCCGTTTCTTGTTATGATGAATAAGAATTATTTTTGTTCGGTGTAAAGGATAGTATAAGTATCAACTTTTCGTCTTGATGATCACTTTGGGCAAGGATAGTAATACGTTGTGCGATAACGCACTAGGAGGCAACAAAAATGGAAACAGGTACAGTTAAATGGTTTAATGCAGAAAAAGGCTTCGGATTCATCGAGCGCGAAGGTGGAGACGACGTATTCGTACACTTCTCTGCTATCCAAAGTGAAGGTTTCAAATCTTTAGACGAAGGTCAAAAAGTTACATTTGACGTTGAGCAAGGTGCTCGTGGAGCTCAAGCTGCTAACGTTCAAAAAGCATAATTTAAAATCATCTATACGAACAGGCTCTTTATATAGAGCCTGTTTTTTTATATTCCCTAAAATAATTCTCAATAAAAAACCCTGCTCAAGATTTGAGCAGGGAGATGGAACTGGTAATGTAAAACGGTTTAAAGATAAAAAGGTTGTTTTCAGTATAACACACTGGATTGACAATTGGCGGATATTATCAAATAATTTTTCACTACAGGAAGAGACACAGGGACGAATCATGTATTTCATTCGCGAATCAAGTCATTTCAATTATTGAAATTTTAAAACTCACAAAGAAAATCTGTAGTTTCTTAACTGCCGCAAAACTTTTTCCCAAGAAAGCAAATGATGATTATCCAAGTTCAGTGAGACAGGCAGATGCCTGGTTGTTTAAAGATGTTGGACGCATTCTTCCCTCCCTCCTCTATTCCCACTTAAACACATAACTTGCGACAATGAATCCGCCAATTAACCAACCGCCGAGGACAAGTGTTTCTGTTCCTAACTGGAGGAATGGTGTACCGAGGTTCATCGTCTCCCTCAATGCGGAACTCAAATGAGCGATTGGCAGGATTTTCACGATTGGCTGGATGATGTCTGGCATATTGTTAATCGGAAAGAACACTCCTCCAAGGAACAGCATCGGGAAAGTGATGAATCCGGCTATCGGTCCTGCGCTTTCCGGGTTTTTAGCGATTCCGGCGATGATGAAGCCGAGGGCCATGAAGGCAAGTGTGCCAAGGATGATGAAGAAGATCAAGGCAAGCCAGGAACCTGCGACGTGAATGCTAAAGATGAAATGAGCGATAAGTACGACGAGCAGTGCCTGGGTTCCGTTAAGCAGCAGGCGGGCGGTGATTTGTGCGGCGATGAAGGTGGAGGCTTTCAGTCTCGTCCCTTGCATTCTTCGCAAAATTCCTCGTTCACGCCAGGCGGAAATTTGGCCTGCGACTCCGTTCATGTTATTGCTCATGATCATCATTGCGACGATTCCTGGAACCAGGAAGTCCACATAACGGATGGTCAGTGCTTTAATTCCCACTTTTTCAATCGTTACGACTGGCTTGTAGTATGTAAGTTCCTTGCTGTATTGATCAATGATTCCGTTCACAACAGTGAGTCCAAGCTCTGAGGTTGTGAGGTTTTTTTCATTATAATAGACAGGAAGTGTCATGGCCTCCTTCTGCTTCTCCAGTTTCGCTTCGTATCCTTTTGGAATCTCCATGAACAGCTGGATGTCTCCATTTTTCAGGGCTTCTTTCCCACCTTTGATACTTTTGAACTTTTTCGCCTCAAGCCCCTCATTTTTGTAAAAGCGTTCTGTTAGGTTTTTTGAAGCAGCTGTTTGATCGAGATCGATCAGCCCTACTGATAGGGATAGATTGTTGCCATTTCCGGCAAAAGTTCCAAGTGCCAGCATCAGAATGATCGGAAAGAGTAAGGTGAAAAACAAAACCTGTTTATTTCGTGCAAAAATCCGTAATTGCGCCAGCGTTAATTGCCAATAAGCCCTCATGATTCCCTGATGCTCCTTCCAGTCATATGGATGAATACATCCTCTAATGTCGCTGATCGAGTCTGTAAATCCTCAATTTTGAATTGATGTTCTGCTGATGCATGGATCAAGGAGGTCAGGGTGACTTGAACATCATCCGTATATAACTGGACAAAGTTGTCTTTGATTGACACTTCCTCTACTCCCGCCATTTTCAAAAACCAGTCTTGTTCTGGCGGATTGCTCAAATGGAATTCGACTGAACTTGTGGACTGCAGTTTTTTCACGAGGTTCATTGGCGTATCGAGGGCAATCAGTTCTCCTTGGTCCATGATGCCGATGCGGTCACAGAGCACATGGGCTTCGTCCATATAATGCGTTGAGAGAATGATCGTTTTCCCCCGCTCTTTCAATCGGAGGACGATATCCCAAAGAGTCCTTCTTGCCTGCGGATCAAGTCCTGTGGTTGGCTCATCGAGGAACACAATATCTGGGTCATGGATTAGCGCAAGTGCAATGGCAAGACGCTGCTTTTGCCCGCCTGATAGTCCTTTGATCCTGTCATTCCGCTTCTCTGTCAACAGCATATCTTCGATTAGTCCATTGATGTCCACGTGAGTCGGATAAAAGCTTCCGTACAAATGCAGGATTTCTTCTACTTTTAACAATTCGAACAAAGAGGTGGATTGAAGCTGTACTCCAATCACCTCTTTGACTTTGTTCGCTTCTTTTATTACATCGAATCCTGATAGTATTGCGGTGCCTTCGTCTGGCTTTCTGAGGCCGACCAACATTTCAATGGTGGTCGTCTTGCCAGCACCATTCGGACCAAGCAGGCCGAAAATTTCTCCTCTTTTCACCTGAAAGGATACTCCTTTAACAGCGGTGAAAGAACCATATCGTTTTTTAATTCCTTTTACATCCACAATGACGTCATTATGCATAACAAGCCTCCAAGTTAGATAAGGATTTCTTTGGAAACACTAGCGTGTGAATTTTTTATACGCAAATAAGATTATTCCAGAAATCAGCGCGATAGCTAAAAAGGTGAATAAAAACATAAGAGGTGAACCAGTGTATCCGAATGCTACTTGTGTTTGCAGCATGTCGACCTGACCCCAGGAGCCTTCAACATCTGGTTCATAAATTTTCGTTTTGATATAGCCAACTAACATTCCACCAGTCAAATAAAGCAAATGAATTATGAAAGAAACACCGATGGCGTGTAAGTATAGTTTCACTTTCCTAACAGCTCCTTGTTCACGAATTCTTAATACATATTCTAGTAACACGTGATCAATTCCTTTTCTCAATTCGCCAAATTTTTCTCCTAATTAAGTTATAGAACTTGATTCGTAATTTTTCATGTTGGAAACGTTTCGGTCTAACCCTTTGCAAAACTGTACATAATAAAAATATTGCTTAATCCCCCACTGTAAAAAGCATTGGGTGGTTGTAATCTAACTTAATACATTTTTGTTCCATCTTCACCATTTTAAAGTTAAATATGAAAAACATATTACTTTGCACAAAGTAATTATTCGAATATAATAAGGGGGAACAAAAAAAAGGGAGGATGTAAGATGGGGAAATTTGATAATAAAATCGTTTTGATTACTGGTGGAGCTTCAGGTATGGGGAAGAGAATGTCTGAGCTTTTCGTTGAAGAAGGGGCTTATGTAATCGCGGCTGATATCAACAAAGAATTGCTTAACGTAGTCAGTCAGCATGAATCAATCGAGGGCAAGTTGTTGAATGTAATGTCTGAGGAAGATTGGAAAAAGGCTGTCGATGAAATCATTGCTGAACATGGAAGAATTGATATCCTGATTAATAACGCGGGTATTGCGACTGAAAAGGATATAAACGAAACAACGATTGAAGACTGGGATTTGATGATGCGTATTAATGGTTTTGGTCCATTTGCCGGTATGAAGCACGTACTGCCTCATATGGTGAAGGAAAACAGCGGTGCTGTTGTGAATATTTCAAGTTATACTGCTATGGTTGGTATGGGCGTTAATACGTATACCGCTTCAAAAGGAGCTGTGCGATCCATTTCACGTGCAGCAAGCACAGCGTATGGCAGGTTTGGTATCCGTGTAAATACTGTGTTCCCAGGTGTCATCCAAACACCTATGACGGCAAACTTGTCAGAATCAAGTGAGGTCTTGCAGCGATTGATTATGGCTACACCATTGCAGCGCCTTGGACAAGCAGATGATGTGGCACGTGCCGTATTGTTCCTGGCTTCTGATGATGCAGCTTACATTACTGGTGCCGAACTAGTCATTGATGGCGGTTTTTCTGCACAATAATATGTGCCTTATATACCAGACTAAGCCATATGGTTTAGTCTGTTTTCATTTTTCAGTTCTTCTCCCCCACTTCCTCGCTAATATAAGGAGACCTTATAACATCTCATTAAAATTACATCATTCACTTATGTGTATAAATCAGTTAGCATAGAAACAAATAGATGAATGAGATGAGGCGAATAAGAATGGATGCTAAATTGGAGTTTAGAATGGCTGAAGAAAAAGATTTAGACTCGATCGTTGCAATGCTTGCTGACGATCTTTTAGGAAGTCAGCGTGAACGTTATGAGCAGCCACTTCCACAAAGTTATCTGGATGCTTTTAAAGCAATTGCCTCGGATCCTAATAATGAATTAATCGTTGCTTGTGAAGGAAATGAAGTGATTGGAGTACAACAAATTACCTTCACCCCCTACATCACCCATCAAGGAGGATGGAGAGCGACTATTGAAGGAGTCAGGACTTCATCACGAGTCAGAGGAATGGGTGTGGGAACTGAACTAATTAAATGGGCCATAACACGAGCGAAAGATCGGGGCTGTCATTTAGTGCAGCTGACAACGGATAAACAAAGACCAGATGCATTGAGGTTTTATGAAAAATTGGGCTTTTCTGCAACCCATGAAGGTTTAAAGCTGAAACTATAATGCCTTTCTTTTTGGGAAGCTATTTTTGCGACACTTTTTTCGGCATTAATGGTATATTGTATTTCTAGTCCACTCGAAAGAAGTGAAACCATGTCCATCCAGATTGTCCTTTTAGGATTATTAAAAGAGAAATCTTATCATCCATATGAAATGAAGAAAACGATTATTGAAAATAAATGGGACCACCTCTTTCCTGTTACGGATGGAAACATTTATCATGCGATCAGAAAGCTTGAAAAGAATGAATGGGTAGAAGCTGAAAAAGAAGAGCAAGTCAATAATCGTCCTAACCGGACTGTCTATCGGATTACAGATGAAGGCATTGCTCAACTATCGAAAGAAATTCAGCTCGTATTTGAACAACGGCTGAAGGAGCCCCGCTCACTTTATCCCGCCACACTTTTCATTCATTTATCAAATGTAGATAAAATAAAGAAAATGATTCATCAATGGATTATTGAACTGCAGGAAGAAGTTTCAGTTGAGACTGAATATCCTTCGGGTTTGCCTCAACTGATTAACAGGCACTATACAGATACAAACAAACTTTATCTCAAATGGTTAAAAGACTTATTATTGAGCCTCAAAAAGAGTTAGAAAACACATTGTTCTCTAACTCTTTTTTACTTTTCATCAAAAAAATATGCCACAAAGTCAAAATTATGTATTTGGAGTAAAGTACAACGATGATAAACCCAACTGCTAGACCTGAACATTTAACCTTTAGGCGGATGGTTATTTTGATTCTATCTCCTTAAATGCGTCTTTAAAAGCATCCTCTTCTATCTCAATTTCTTTTTTCAAGCTGTTTAATATCTCCTGAACCGGTTTTGCCTTCTTACTCATAAGAGTTTGCTTAATTTGATCTTTCACCTGACTTAATGGAGTCTCCTTTATATCTGTTACTTTAATGATGTGATAACCAAATACTGTCTTGACTGGCTCACTCACTTCACCTTTTTTCAATTTCAGAGCTGCTGCAAGAAATGTCGGATCCATCTCCTGGGTACGCCCTGAAAGATATCCCAAATCTCCGCCTTCTGCTGCAGTAGCTGTATCCGTCGATTGTTTCTTGGCTATTTCTGCAAAATCGGTTCCTTTCTTTAATTCCTTTTCTATTTCTTTAGCAGTTGACTCATGATCCACGAGAATATGGCTGGTTCTTGCCTCAGTGTATTCACTTTTGTGTTGTTCATAGTAATCTTTTATTTGTTTATCTGACACTTTCACCCCTTCTGTTGTTGCTTTAAAGAAGTATAGGGATTGTTCGATATGGTCCTTTAACTCTTCTTCGTTTTTAAAGCCCTGTTTTTGCAGGAACATTGAATACTGATCTTTATCCCCGAATTGTTCCTTTATTTCCCCAAGGCGTTGGTTCACCTCTTTGTCAGATACCTCATATTTGCCTTTCAAAATCTGCATATAAACCAACTTTTGAATCAACTCTTGTCCACGCTCGGTACTTGCCACTTCTTTTAATAAATCATCTTTTGATATATCTCCGTAATCCGTTTTAATAAGCAGCTCTCTCTCTTTACCAGAAGTTTTAGCCGAACAAGCACCAAGCAAAAATAACAATGATAAAATGACTGTAACAGTGGCCAAATTCCTCAATTATCTTCACTCCTTCTTTTGACAATTTCCTAAATTCGTTGCTGCTAACAGGCCGCCTTGGGCTAAAAAGCCGATTGCTTTAAATGCCTTGGATTTATAAACATTATTTATGAGGCAATAACGAGTATAGTTGCAAATTGTTTATCTATCTTGTTTCTAAAATTTCTTAAAGGAGGCGGGACAGTTTGAGAACTGTCCCAACCATGAATTTAATTGCTTTTGCACCCCTATACTAGGTCCTTCTTAGGAATCCTCTATTGCCAGGTCTCAATCATTGCATCAGCATATGCTTTTAAACTGGTATACGCTTTGGCAGAAATCTGATCCGCATCTTTTTTGAGTTCCAGGAATTTTTTAAAATCATTGATGTGTTTGATAACCTTATCCCCAGATCCTTTCTTTTCAAATTGCCCCACAGTTTTCATATGTGCCTGCAATGCTTCTGCTGTACCTGCTTTAATAGATCCTTCATTTGCAAAGCTATCAATAACAAAGCTTATACCTGCTGCAGTTAGGCTGCCAGGTAAGAAATTGTAATCTGTAAAACTTTGATTAGCATCTGTCTCCGAAGTGGCCGTGAAGATGAGTTTGGCAGGCGCAGTCTTGCCTTTCGGGATTTTCACATAAACCGGAACAGCAACGGTTTCTCCTGGTTCCACCGCAATTACATTGTGATCAAGTTGAACTTTCCAATCACCCGCTGAAGCATTGACACGAATTAGGTCCTTTGCTTCGCCAGTATTTGTGACATTAAAATGATAGACTGCCACTTTGTCCTGTACAGCGGGCTCTACAGTGCCTGCGCTAACATTTACTCCTCGATTAAATGCACCTGCACCTTCTGTGTTTCGGACGGCAACCTGATAGCGGAGTACCCCTTCATTGTCTTTTTGTTTCCCTAAAATGTAGAAGTGAAGTTTATTGTAAGGATCGATGTACTCACTGACAACCGTGTCTTTTTCAATAGAACCATCAAATTGTCCGGCAACCAAGCTTTCCCCATTACCAGCTTTGAATAAAGCATCGAGAGTTTGCCGTGGATCACCTTTGGCTACCATCGCTGTGGTGCCGTCAGGTCTAGTAAAGTCCTTCAGATTGATATCCTCAGGATGTGAATCCACTACCCAGATATTCGGTGCAGACTCTGCATTTTTCGTCTTTGCAATTAAGACGCCAGAATCAGCGGCGAAGGAATCGGAACCGACACGGTCTACCACTTCAAGGGTGTAGTTATTATACAATCGACCGGAAAGAATATCGTTCCGCCAGTCACCAGCCAGGTAATCCGATGGTGTAGAATCGTCCATGCTAATATTGATACCATGCAATCCGGTTCTGCCGAAGTTACTGCCAATTGGTGCTTGACGTGCAGTAATATCCGCAAACGCCGGTCCAGATACCTTTAATTCATCACGGTTTAGCTTCAATACTTCATCATCGGATACAAATCCTTGTTTCATTTTATTACGAAGCATATGAGGAGCCGGTATAGAAGCACCAAGAGTAGATGGAATCATCCAGCGAGTGTGCGTTCCGCCAGGGCCATTGAAAGAGCCACGGCTCATCGTCTCCCAATAACCTGAATAGGTTCTAGGGTCAAGTGATGCATTATTGTAATTATCACCAAGACCACGAAGATGGCCAAATTCGTGAGCAAAGGTTCCCATTCCATCGCTTTCGCCCTGGATCGAGACACGTATCCTTTTGCCATTTATGTCTGCACTAGATGCTGCCGACCAGATTGTTTTTGCTGCATACCAGGAAGTCCAGGGAACATAACGAGTTTTTGCCCAGTTCGGCATGTTTTCAAATCCAGGTAAATCCGGCGGCCCAAACGCATCAGAAACCGAGTCTTGGTTTAGAAACATCATTTCGCCAAATTCTTGCCATACGGTTGATTCGTCATAGCCAGCATGTACAATGAAGGCAAAGTCATATTCTTTTCCAGCTGCGGCAATGTCAGCTGCTGCTGCATTTACCCCATCCTGAAAAAGGTTGCCACTACTATATTGAGGTGGAAGCGAACCCGCATTCATATAGTTAAGCCCATATTGAAACTCGTTTTTATCCAGACGATAGGGACCATAAGAATCCAGGGAGACGCCCCATTTCCCCTGGGAATTCTCTTTCCAAAAGCCATCAATCGTCTGATAGTTGTTGAGTTTGCTAGGCAGGTTCAGAAAATCCTCCCACCATTTCCCGAGTTCTTCACGAGGAACAGCGTCCACCTGAGGGTTGCCGGCAATCTCTGAACCCTTTGGCTGGGTCAAGATAAAATCCTGATCCGGAAAGTCGACCAGAATCAAGGCACCTTTAAGTTCTGTTTCGGGTTTAATATTTGTTGAATTCCAATCGATACCAGGTACCACATTATAATCATTCCAAGTCATATCATCTGGATTCACCCATGATTGTGAATCTACTGGGTCGGGCATTTTTTCTAAACCTGGTTCCGCAGCAAAAGCGGCTGTTGAAGAAAATGCAAGCAATAGAGTGGTGGTTGCTGCTGCAATTTTAGCTTTAATCTTCAAATCAATTCTCCTCCCAATTAGAAAAAGTCCCTACCTTTTTATGTAGGTTCGATGTTTTAATTCCTTGATGCCGAACTTACGCCATCCTTTATTTCTCCTTTTACAGCTTGAGGCACACTTGGGTTCATCACCTCCCTTAAGTTTATAAACTATAGACATAAATAGGCTAAATCCTAAAAAGTTGGCCTCTGTTTTGAATTTGCTATTAGAAGAATTTTTTGCAAGGTGCGGGATTGTTCCC
This sequence comes from Cytobacillus oceanisediminis 2691, assembly GCF_007678455.1. Lineage (GTDB taxonomy): Bacteria > Bacillota > Bacilli > Bacillales > Cytobacillaceae > Mesobacillus > Mesobacillus oceanisediminis_A. The sequence goes on from NZ_VEEP01000003.1 coordinate 143,030, forward strand.
ATAGTGGACTTAGTAGATTGATAGATTGTTGATATTTCCTGTGTAAATATTTGAATATTCAAATATTTTTTGGCGTAATTTATTTATCTTCCCAGCAAACATTTACTAAAACGATCTTTATCTATTACGCATTCCGAAATATTGATACTTTCTATATTTCTGCATAAAAATTCACAATCCTTCAAATTTATCCCATTGGAGGAAAAACGAATCAAAAGACCCAAAATTCCCACATGAATATTAACTTTAAAATAGCCAAAAAGAAATAGTATAGCTATGGCTCATAATAAAATAAGCCTTATCCCTCAAGGATAAGACTTGAATATATTTGTATTTAATTTTCCCAAAGCATTTTAGCGGACTACGCATTTTGTGTACCCACGGATTTTTGTGATTTCATGGCAACAAACTCAGAACCGCAAAAAAGTGCATAATCGATCCGGCTAATACAAACACATGCCAAATTGCATGGTGGTAATGGAAGCCGCGCCAGACGTAAAAAATGGCTCCTACTGTATAAAGTAATCCTCCGATTACGAGGAATAGAAGTCCGTGTGAGGAGACATTCTGTGTTAATGGTCCCCAGGCAAATACAATCAGCCAGCCCATAATGACATATAACACTGTTGATGTATGCAGGAAGCGCTTAACGAACAGCGATTTGAACACCGTTCCTGCAATGGAAAGTCCCCACACAATTCCGAACAGAGTCCAACCTAATGTCCCTTTTACCGCAATGAACAAGAATGGTGTGTATGTTCCGGCAATGAAGAAATATATGGATGAGTGGTCCATGATTTCAAAAAAGTCCTTTGCCCTGCCAGGTGGAAAGCTATGGACGAGTGTTGAGGATGTATAAAGCAGGACCATGGTCGCTCCGAATAAGGTGAAACTGACGACATGCCAGGCTGTGCCGTATAGTGAAGCAAATACAATCAGGATCACCAGTGCAGCAATGCTTAATAGTCCGCCTATCCCGTGGATGATTGCGTTCGCGACTTCCTCTCTCTTCGTAAAAATATGTACATTTGCCATACCTTTATCTCCTTTGCTCTACATGACAAACGGTGTTTTGAGTTCCGTTCTTTTATTATATTAGAACAATAGTATACCATTTATGGCTTTAATAGGCGAAAGGGATTGAGTTATTGGCGGCGGGTATACTTTAACATTAATGATTAAAACGACAGTAGAAGTTATCACGACCGGAACTGACATAATTTGTCCGCCCAAAAGATGATAAATGAACTTTGCGAATTGTCCCCTTCACCTGTTAGGAAAATGCGAGAAAATTACTCCTGAGATACATGCAAAATCTGATAAATTACCCCAGCGATCCCGTTCGCTTTGTTTAAATCGTTTAAAAAGTAGAATGCTTCGTACTTCCATTTGTCTGGGTTGTATATCAATATATATTCTGTATTCGGAATTGATGGTAAACTCTCTCCTATCCTATCCCCAAAATCATTTAGGCGTTCCTGTGGCTGAATTTCTCCTTTTACCTGAAAGAGGTATCTATGATCCTTGATTTTATCGGTTGTTGTATCAATGAGAGGAATGCCGATGTTTACCTTTTGCCACCCAAATGAGTTGAGGATATTGTCATAATATCCGCTGAATAAAAACTTGTTCAGTCCGTTGCTCCCTTTCCATAAATAAAGTGGGCAATAACTATTCTGCACATTATTATGTACCCCTTTTTCAGTGATTAAATAGAGTTTGAATTTCAGTTCTTCAAATCCATCCGTTTTATAACCGTTTTCTCTTACTCTTTCTCTGATTATGTCCATACTATAATTACTTGGCAAGGTGATCTTGTACTGGCTCGCAATCATTCATGGTCCCTCCTTTTTTCGATCCTTAATAGGGCAGAGCGATTTATCTAGTAATCTTTTCACCATCATATGGGACAATGACATTTTTTATTTCGTTGCTTTTAATGAACTCCATTATCGTCTCTCTCTTCAATAAACAATGATTCCATGCCTCCATATGGACAACGACAATCAAAGAATCGGCTGCATGGTTTCTGACTTTTACGATGTCTTTAAGACCCATAGTGATAGGATCACCTGTCTGGAATTGCGCTTCCCCGCCATTTACGATGATTACATCTGGTTTGTAATTGGTGATGGCCTCTTCAGTCTCATCACACCATACCGTGTCCCCCGCAATATAAAGAGTTTCTTCAGAATCAGCTTCAAGTACGAATCCTGAAACCGGGCCCATTGCTTTTGCCAGCTCACCAGTTCCGTGGCTTCCTCCTGTTCTTAAAAGCTTGATCCCGTTCCATTGCAAGTCATCATTCACTTTTACCACATTGGAAAATCCGTGTTCTATAAGCTTCCCCTCATCTTCTGGCTGACAGAAGACAACAACATCCTTAGGGAGCGATTGGATGGCCGCGTCATCCAAATGGTCCCTGTGCAAATGAGTAATGATCACAGCTTCCACGCCCTCAAGAATCTCCTCCACAGGTAATGGAAGATCAACCAAAGGGTTGCGTCTGTCATTTGCTGCATTAGCAACTGGATCCAGGCTGCCTCTTGAGCTAAACATCGGGTCGACCAGAATGATATGGTCTTTGTATTTCATTTTCAAAGTAGCTTGTCTTATTAATTGGATCTCCATTTAAAACCCACTCCTTTTTTATAACTTTCTACCCAAAGATTAAAAACCCTTCTCTTTAGTTTTTCAACATACATCCAAGGCTTTAATATCCTGTTGCTTTTTGAATAATTCTATATTGATGAAACAAATCCCTCCAAGAATCATGAGGGTTCCCAGCATTTAAAATGGTCCTATTATTCGTGACCAACTATTTTGTTGGGAATATAAAAACATTCATTCAAAAAATAAAGACAGAAAGAACAAAGCAGGTGAAATCCATCCTTTTATGTATACAAAAAAGCTGCCAGGCTTAGGCTCGGCAGCTTTTCAAAGATTACTCTGTTTTGTCGCTATTCTGTTCAGTCTTCTTATTATAATTGTACTGTGAACGATCTACAGGGACAAAATCTTTAGGAGTGTAGAAACGTAAAAGGTCACCTTCTACAACCTTATCAGAGTAATTCAGGATGGTTTCAGTGATTTCCTTCTGATGTTTTGCTTCTTCTGTTTCCTCTATCACAGTGCCGGTTGTTGAGTCATAATACTTACCGTTGATGTAAGAGGTAGTTGGACTTACGAAATCACCATTTCGGAATGGCACTAGCTCATCGTGTTCTTCTGATAGTAAGTCTGTACCCATTTGCAGGTAAGGCTTAGTATCAATTCCCAATAAATGCATAAGAGTCGGCATCAGATCGATTTGTCCGCCATATTCATGCATTGTGCCACCTTTGACTCCAGGTACATGCATTAATAACGGTACGCGCTGAAGGCCGGCACTTTCGAATGGTGTAATTTCTTTGCCTAATACTTGCTCCATCGCCTTATTATGATTATCGGAAATGCCATAATGGTCACCGTACATGATAACAACGGTGTTATCATATAGTCCGGTTTCCTTTAGATAGTCAAAGAACTCTTTTAATGCCTCATCAGCATATCGTGCTGTCTGGAAGTATGAATCAACGGATGCATCTCCAGTAGTATGAGGTTCAATCGTAGTTTTTTCCTGATCCATATGATAAGGAAAATGGTTGGATACAGTAATTAACTTTGTATAAAATGGCTGTGGCAATGATTCGAGCATAGGCTGTGATTGCTTCAGGAAAGGCTTATCCATTAACCCATACTCTGCAAGATCTTCTTCATTCAATGTGTAATAGCTTGAATCAAAGAAGTTTTCATAGCCAAAAGATTTATAAATTTCATCACGGTTCCAGAACGATCCGTTGTTTCCGTGGAAAACAGCTGAACTGTATCCGTTTTGGCCTAAGATAGCCGGTGCAGCTTGATACGTATTCATTCCTTTAGTAGAGAATGCGGACCCTTGTGGGAGTCCGTATAGGGAATTTTCGAGAATGAATTCGGCATCAGATGTTTTCCCCTGAGCTGTCTGATGGAAAAAGTTATCAAAATACAGGGTATTTGCATCTCTTGTTAAAGAGTTCAAGAAAGGTGTTACTTCTTCACCGTGAAGTTTGTAATCAATCAAGAAATTTTGCATTGATTCAAGGTGGAAGTATACAACATTCATTCCTTTTGCCGCACCGAAATATTCCGGATTCGGTTTTGCGTAATTTGTCCTCTGGTAATTAAGGATTTCAGTTAAATCATCCGTACTAGCCATTGCCCTTTTCATCGAGCCATTGACACTCTGTACAGCATCATAAACGGTATAGTTGTACATCCCCAAATACTTGACAATATAGTTGCGATCGAATGTTCTTGTTAACAATTGTGGTCGATCTTTTTCTGCTAGTCCAAGATTTACTGACATGATTAGGATGGCCGCGATAAATACAGTTGCAACACTTCTGCGGTTCACCATTCCGCTCGTACGCTCTTTTTTGAAAAACAATCCAACAGCCAACACAATTAGCGTGTCTAGGAAAAACAAAAAATCATACGGTTTTAAAAGAGATGATACACTAGTGCTTACATCTCCGAAGTTTTGTGTCTGCGAAATCGTCGGTATCGTAATGAAATCACTAAAGAATCGGTAATACACAACATTCGCAAACAATAAGAAGCTCAAAATAAAGTCAAAAACAATGAGCCATAAGAATTTCCTTTTCCTTGACAATAAAGAAAAACCTAAGAATAACATAACGGAACCTAATGGATTCAGAAACAATAAAAATTTTTGTAAGTTATTATCCAAGCCTAGTTTGAATTCTAAATGTTGTACTAGATATGTTTTTACCCATAATAAAACAACAGCTAGTAGGAAAAGGCTCATGTGGTTTTTATTAAATTTTTTAAACACCTTTTTCTCCCCGCTTTCTATCGTCTACTGTTTTAATAGCTTTTTAGATTATGCAAGCCATTCAAACATTCTATAAGATTTTTAAGCTAATGTAAAGTTATTTAATATTCTATAAAAAGACTGTAAATTTATCTTTCTATTATATACTAATCGAACAAGTAGTTTAGAAGTGATATTATGTATTCGCTTATTTCTTTCCTATTATATGTATATCGGAGTAGCTGACTGCGGCGGCAAAAGTTTAGGAATTTGGCTCTGTTAAAATTAAATGGTGATCAGTAAACTTCAAAAACGTCTCCTATACATATAGACGAAAATTCCCCTGATATGTATTCCCTTCTTACATAAAAATAAACCATAACTAAAAATAAAAAAGGACTAAATTGATTTTTCTAGTTAGACTCAAATTGGCATAGCCTATAAAGGCAAAAAAAAGGAGCGGAAAACCCCGCTCCTTCCTTTCATGCTTATTTTCGGTTGCCTTTAAGATTGACTCCAATTGCTGCGCCATTTCTGCTTGAGTCTGCCACACCTTTAAACGTACCGTTTTCACGGTCGATCAAGATGCTTTGGACATTGCCAATTGTCGTCGGGCTAGAACCAAATTTATGGCCCATCGCATTCAGTTCGTTTATGGTATCAGTGCTGATACCTTCTTCAAATCGGTACGAATTAAGATTGTTGGTGTATATTCTAGGCTGTTCGACTGCTTCCTTCAGCTCCATATCATACTCGATTGCATGGAGGATGGTTTGCAGCACGGAGGTGATGATCGTCGGTCCTCCCGGGGAGCCAACCGTCAGGACTGGTTCGTCGTTTTCAAAAACGATCGTCGGTGTCATGCTGCTCAATGGACGTTTATTGGGCTGAACTTCATTGGCACCGCCAGGGACTGCGTCAAAGTCGGTCAATTCATTGTTCAGCATGAATCCATAACCAGGGACCATGATGCCCGTTCCAAACACCTGTTCAATCGTTGTTGTGTAGGAGACGACATTTCCCCATTTGTCAGCTACAGTAAAATGGGTTGTTTCTCCATACTGTCTGTCATTTGGCTGGCTTGTCTGTGAGTAATTGGCTTCTGAATTCTCATACTTCCAAGGGTCTCCGGCTGTTGGATTCTGGTTGACAGAATCAAGGCTGATCAACTCCTGGCGTTCCTTGATGTAATCAGGGTGAAGAAGTCCATTTACTGGAACATTGACGAATTCAGGATCTCCTGCGTATGCCGCGCGGTCAGCATATGCAAGATGCATGGCTTCGGCTAGAAGATGATATTTTTCTGTTGAATTGACATCATATTGGGACAGATTGTAACCATCCAATATTTTCAGCATTTGCAACAGGAAGACACCGCCTGAACTTGGGGGAGGCATGCTGGCAATTTTGTATCCCTGATAATCTCCCCAAACCGGCTCATCAACCGTCACATCATACTTTGCCAAATCCCCAGGAGTCATTGAGCCTCCGAAATCCTGGACCACATCGGCTAGTGCCTCTCCAATCTTTCCTTTATAAAGTGCATCTGTTCCTTTTGAACGAATCAGCTTAAACGTTTTAGCCAGGTCATCCTGAACAAGGACATCCCCCTCTTTTAGCGGTTTCCCGTCTGGCAAGAAAACCTCACCGGCTGCTGATCTTGACAACTTGTCCTGATTATCGGCAATCGCTTCTGCCAGGACTGAATCAATCGGGAATCCCTTGTCAGCCAGCTTGACGGCAGGACCGATCAACTGCTGGAGAGGACGCGTTCCCCACATATCAAGTGCTGTTTCAAGGCCCTTCAGTGTTCCTGGCACTCCGACTGCAGTTCCACCGGTCGAGCGTTCTCCAAAAGGAATCGGATTCCCATTTTCATCCAGGAACATATCTGGAGTCGCCCCTTCAGGAGCACGCTCCCGACTGTTGACGATGGTGGTTTCCTTTGTTTTACCGTCATAAACCATCATGAAACCGCCGCCGCCGATTCCGGACATCATCGGTTCTACTACGTTCAAGGCAAACTGAATCGCAACCGAAGCATCAATCGCGTTCCCGCCTTTGCGAAGTACCTCAGCACCTATCTCGGATGCAAGCGGATGGGCAGTCGCAACCATGCCATCCTTTCCTACATCAACCTGGCTGTACTGTTCATAACTGAACTCAGGTTTTTTAGCTAATCCAGTTGCAGGCATTGTACCGGCCAGCAATAACACACTGAGCAAAGCAAACAGCCCGGTACGTACGAATTTTTTCATATGATTCCCTCCTGTTCCAATTTGTTTACAATATAATGTTAGGGGAACGAAAGGAATAATAGCAAATATTTAACCGAATTTTCTTAATTTTAAATCTATTATACTAGTTGTTTTTGCCAAAGGGGTAATTAAGGGCTAGAGATGGTTAGGACAAAAGGACGATGGTTTCTGATTGCTGACCAAGTTAGCATTTTGGATCCACAATAAATAGCATGAACTCGCCTGCTACAAAAGCATAAGCTGCTAACCTCTTCTCCCTCTCCAAACACCGAGCTGATAGATACTAACTGAATAGAACAGGAGAATAGAAACGGAGATAATGCCCTGTTTATGGCTGCTCCAGATCCCAAGAATCGTTTTCAGAAGATCTCCCATAAGATAGAGAAAATAGATGTACACTACAAACATTGAAAGTGTCAAAAAGAATACAAAGCGAAGTAATCGTAAGAAAGTGATTTCACTGAAGAAAGATTTAGGGTATTTTTTCCCCTTCCTGGCAAGCCCTGTCTCAGCCAACAACCACACCCCTCTTTTCCGTTTTACAAAGCCATATGCTTTTACTATTCTTCCCGTTAAGTCAATTTCCTTTGAGTTCAGAAAAAAAAGCACGTTTGAACCGCTCTATTTTTCATACTATAATGAAGTAAAACAAATCAGGGAGAATATGCCATGAGCAAACATAAGATCTTTACAATGAGTGTCGCAAGTGTATATCCTCATTATGTGAAGAAGGCGGAAAGAAAAGGACGTACAAAAACTGAAGTGGATGAAATCATGCGTTGGATGACCGGTTATACCCAGGAAGAGTTGGAATCACAGCTGGAAAAACAGACAGACTTTGAGACCTTCTTCGCCGACGCTCCCCAACTTAATCCTTCAAGGACTTTAATCAAAGGTGTCATTTGCGGTGTTCGAGTGGAAGAAATCGAAGAACCGACCATGAGGGAAATTCGCTATTTGGACAAGCTGATCGATGAATTGGCAAAGGGAAAAGCGATGGAAAAGATTTTAAGGAAATGATATCAAGAGACATTGACATCATTAAAATAGGAAAAGCTCTCTGTATGGAGATGAATCTGCTTTTTTTTTCCAGAAGACTTAAGTGCGAGGCAAATACTTCCTCCCACGTATTTCTTAATTCATTCCCGAAGTCATCTGTTTTACTGACTAGTACTTTTTTGCTTTTAATTTATAAGAAGTCCATAACTTTTCTACTGTTTGATTGACTTACTATTCATTCAAGCTTTATGTTGTATAATCCTGTTAAATTTGAAAAATGCAACTCGCTTTGACACATTTTAAAATGTCTTGAATTAAAAAATTTCAAGAGTTAATGCAAGGATATTAACTTTGCGTATGCACTGCTTCTCTTCCTCCATTTCCCTTCAAGCTTAAAGCTTTTTGAATCACGGGCATGGTCAGGAGTCTAATTTAACCCAAGTAAATAAATAGGCCAGCGAATACTCGCTGGCCAGTTCTGTTCCTATTTAGATTTTTTAGCAATGACTTCATTCAAGTATTTGGTAACAGCATTTATTTCTTCTTCTGTCAGGACACCCTCAAAGGATGGCATAATGGACCCGCCTTTTTTCACTCGTTCCTTAACCTGCTCAGGATTTCCCGTTACGTTACTCTTCTGAAGATCCGGGCCGTTGTGTCCACCGGTTCCTTCCCTGCCGTGACAAGCCAGACAGTTTCCTTCATATACTTTCTTGCCTTCCTCTGCATTTACTGCTGCCTTTTTGCCGTTGTCATCTTTTTTACTGTCTTCTTTTTTCTTGCTATTATCTTCTGGAACTGTCCCAGATTTAATGTCCCCTTCAAGAGAGAAAGTCCAGACGGAATCGCCATGCTTTGACCCTGCAAGGGAATTTCCTGCGGCAAAAACAGTGATGTACTCTTTGCCATCGACTTCATACGCAACTGGTGGTGCGTTTACACCTGCATCCGTTTTAAATTCCCAAACTTGATCACCGGTTTTAGCATCGAAAGCGATGAGTCTTCCATCATTATGGCCCACAAATACTAAACCGCCTTTTGTCGTCAGAATTCCGCTATATGCTGATGTATCCCAGTTCTGCTGCCACGCAATTTTGTTTGTCTTTACATCAATAGCTGTTACGGTTCCTCTTAACGGTGCGTCCTGTACCGGCTGGATGATGCTGCCAAGATACATACCGCCTTCTTCATATTCTTCTTCACTTCTTGTAAAAGTGGAATATTGGTCTGTTCCCAGTACATAGAAATACTCTGTATCTGGATTATAGGCAGATGGCGGCCAGTTTGCTCCACCGAAAGTAGAAGGCTTGACGAGTATAGGTTCCTCCCAATAAGGAGTGAAGATCCGTCCAAATAGATTGCCTTTATAGTCCTTTATATCTTTCTTTACATCCTCTTCTGTCACTTCCTGTTTTACAAAAGCGTCTCCCTTAGGATACGGTTGTGTCGGTGAAGTTTTCTGCCGCTCTTCCTGAGGTACGGGTTTTTCCTCAATTCCAATTAGAGGCTCTCCGTTTGTTCGGTCAAGCAGATAAACCCATCCAGTTTTACCTGCCTGTCCAAGTGCCTTCCTCTTTTTACCGTCAATCTCTACGTCAAAAAGGATAACTGGATTTGGTGAATCTAAATCCCAAATATCATGATGGACCTCCTGGAAATGCCATTTATAATCACCCGTTTCCGCATCGATCGCTACGATGGAGGCTGAGAATAAGTTATCTCCTTCTCTTACACTTCCGTCAAGGTCCGGTGCTGCGTTTCCTGTTGAAAAATAAAGCATTCCTGATTCCGGATCAACAGCAGGTGTCTGCCAAACTGGTGCACCACCATGTTTCCAGGAATCATTGTCGCTTGGCCAGGTTTCATGGCCTTTTTCGCCTGGTCCAGGAATTGTATAGAAACGCCAGGCTTCCTTTCCTGTCTTCGCATCAAACGCTGTCACCCTGCCGCGTATACCATACTCTCCGCCAGCAAGGCCGGTGTAGATTTTTCCATTATAGTATAAAGGCGCACTTGTGATCGTGTAACCTTTTTCCCAATCAGCAACCGCTGTTTCCCAGACTACCTCGCCGGTTTTCTGATCCAATGCGACAAGCCGAGCGTCAAGAAGGGCTACGTAAACCAGTCCATCTCCTACTGCGACACCCCTGCTTGTCCAGCCGCAGCATACTGTGTCTAAATCTTCTATATCTGGTTTATAAGTCCATAATATATCCCCGTTTTTAACATCAATTGCAGAAACTTCATCTGCTCCGGTAATGACATACATGATACCGTTAAATACGACTGGTGTCGCCTCACCGGAATATTTGAACTCCTTGCCTGAGCCTAGGTGAGTAACCCACTTTCCTTTTAAGTTCTTAATGTTCGATGTATTAATTTCTTCAAGTGTGGAGAAACGCTGATTAGAGAGATTCCCACCATTTGTGACCCAATTCTCTTTCGGTGCTGCTGCAAGCTCCTTGCTATCGAAAGCTGGCGCTGCGATGTTCTTAACATCCGATTTTTCTTGTTTCTCAACTGACTCCTCTGCTGGCGGATTTTTCTTTTCATGATCACTCTTCGATGCTTGATCCGCATCATTCAATGTGGTCAGATAAATAAAAAAGATGACCACCACCGCGAAGAGTACTGAAAAAAAAGTGATGATTTTTGCCTTGCTTGGCTGGTCGTTCAAAACTACCCCTTCTTTCTAAAAAGTATCTTTATAATCAAAAAGACCTATTTACCCCAATTCCCTTATACTTTTTCATTTAAACAATCAGTAGGTAAAAAGGTTTAAGTGAATCGTCTGCAGAATATCCTTTATTTTTCTGCTAAACATATAAAAACATACAAATAGCGGCAGTATTATAACTGCCGCTAGCATTAAAACCTCATTTCTAAAACATACGATGATTACTCAAAAAAAATTTCCTCACACCATCAAAATGCGGCATAAGACCCAAATAATCGCAATTAAAAGCTTCTCTTAAGAAAACAAGGAAAGTATCCTACACTCGCTTTATGAATGCCTTTCCGTTAGGTCTCCCTGGATCTATACCATAAATCTTTCCTGAGTTGATATATAGAAAAGAGCTTCCAGCATTAACTAGAAATTCAGGTGCATCAGCTATTCGTATGAGTAAAAAAATCGCACAAAACCATTGTTGGGTCTATGGCATAATAAATGGTGGTTGTACATCTACATATGCGGCAAACTCAGAACATACCTTTGACGAAAGATGAACAATAGTAACCAACTTCCTTATGTTTTCATAACTGATTCAATCAAATCATCACTTTTTTTATCATTCTATGACCGTTAATGTTTTTCCTCGACAAGCACAAAAGCTACACATATTGACTACGTTGTGCATTTATTCGGAATACCAGAGTACTTTTGATTTAAATGCTCTTTCAAATAATATACCGATTAGATTATATTACGCTCACGAAGATCATTTATCTTTACTCGATCAAAGTTAAGCAGGCCGCTATAAATCTCTTCATTGTGTTTACCCATGGTTTCAGCGCCTACTGCCTTTACCTTTCCTGGTGTCCTGCTTAACTTAGGGACAATCCCGGGCATCGGGAATTCACCCAGCTGGGGGTGATCCATTTTAATAATCATTTCACGTTCTTGATAATGTGGATCCTCAATGATTTCCTTTGCGGAATAAATAAGTGCTGAAGGGACACCTTTCTCATCCAATCTTTTTAATGCCTCTTTTGCAGTTAGGCTTTTCGTCCACTCCTCAATCAGCAAATCGAGAACTTTCATATTTTCCCCTCGCGCATGGTGTGTCACAAATCTCGGATCTAAAGCAAGGTCTGGCTGTTCCATAGCTTCACATAACCTTTGGAAAACACCGTCCGCATTTGCACCGATAACAATATAAGTTTTATCTCCAGTAAAATAAATGTTGGAAGGTGCAATTCCAGGAAGGATATTTCCCATTCGTTCTCTTATGTAACCAGCTAACATGTAATCTGGAATTAAACTTTCCATGACAGAAAATACGGATTCATATAAAGCTGTATCTACTATCTGCCCTTTTCCTGATCTGTCTCTTTCATGGAGTGCAACGAGACAGCCAATTGTCGCAAATAAAGCAGTCAAGGTGTCACCAATGGAAACTCCAACTCTTGAGGGCGGCCTATCATCAAACCCAGTAACGTAGCGCAGTCCTCCTATAGCTTCTCCGACACTGCCAAAACCTGCCCGGTTCTTATACGGACCAGTTTGTCCAAAACCAGAGGTGCGAACCATGATTAATTTAGGATTTATTTCTGATAAAATTTCATATGATAGATTCCATTTCTCCATAGTACCAGGTCTGAAGTTTTCAATTATAATATCCGTCTTTTTAACTAATTTCTTTAAAATTTCCTGGCCTTCTTCGACTCTAAGATTAAGTGTGATGGATTTCTTGTTCCTTGATTGAATGGGCCACCAAAGACCGATCCCATCTTTAGACTTTCCCCAGTTCCTCATTGGGTCGGATTTCCCTGGCGGTTCAACCTTTATGACTTCCGCTCCAAAATCCCCAAGAAGCCTTCCTGAAAAAGGACCAGCTAAAAGTGTTCCCAGCTCGATTACCCGTATATCTGAAAGTGGTAAAGATTTATTTTGATCTTCTGTCAATTTTTTTCCTCCAAACTAAAAATATTAATAATTCAGACATCTTAACTAAATCTTAATGTTTTGGTTGCAATAAATCAATTTGTATTGGAGGATCCTTAACAACGACAGTTACTAAAATAGTTTTATAAAAATCTGGCGGGCTATATAAAAGTCATTAATATCCTGCTTAGAACCCAATGTAAAGGGAGCCGGCATGACGGCTCCCTCTGTTATACAATCAAAGAATTCAATTTAGCTGCTTTTTTCTTCTAAGTCGCTTTGATTATCATATTTAATTACTCGGGCAATTTCATCATTCATATGTTTATCCGATGATTCTATTCCGTATTTGGACATTGAGATTTTATAAAAAACGAACCCTAGCACAATCCAGGAAAATACAATTGCCCACTCATATGGCCAGACAAGTGCCGATGGCATTCCTGGCATGTAAAGAAGACTTATTCCAAGAGACATAAAAACTGCAATCCATCCTATGGAAGTCCCGCCTCGAAGACGAAACGGCCTGTGCATATCCGGAGCTTTTTTTCGCAAAATAACGAAAGATAGTGCAACCATAAACCATGCAACTACCAAACCCAGGCCCCCCGCATCCACTAGCCAAACTAATGCAGGCCGGCCAAGCAATGGAGCTAAAGTTGATAATACAGCGATTAACAAAACGGCTTTGTAAGGAGTATTATACTTTGGATGCAAATCTCCTAATGATTTTGGAAGCATTCCTGCTCTTGCAAGTGCATAAATGGCACGGCTGCCGCCAACGTAAAATCCGATCCAGCTTGTTAAGATTCCTCCAATGCCGCCGAGAACAAGTACATTCCCCATCATTTTGTTTCCCCCGAAGGCTTTAGCCATGGCATCTGCTGTTACAAGATTTGATTCAGCAATTTCTGCTGGATTCAATACCCTGGAAACCCCAAAGATGACTGCAATGTACCAAACGATCGCCATAACGACAGAGACAATTAATAATTTGCCAATCTGTTTTTGTGGAAGATTAATTTCCTCTGCAGCCTGCGGGATCACATCAAACCCAACAAACATAAATGGAGTCATTATGATAACCGTTAAAATTCCTGCCATCCCTTTTTCCACAAGTGGCTGCATATTCTGGCCATTTCCTGCAATTGAACTTCCGGTAATTAATAAAACCCCAGCAATTAGAATTAGTAATGTAAGTATAAACATGGCAGCAGTAGAAAATTTAATTCCTCTGTAGTTAATCCAGGCAATAACCAGAGAGCCCAGAATCCCAACGCCAGCCCAGGTGGCTGTAACATCCCATTCCGCTATTGTATATAAATAGCCCTGGCTATAGTTAGGGATCAGATATTCGAATACAGTTGGAAGAGCTACAGCTTCAAATGCTACTACAGACACATAACCTAAAATAATCGCCCAGGTTGTAATAAAACTCGCAACCCTTCCCATAGCCTTAAAGCTATAGACATGCTCTCCTCCAGCTAAAGGCAGAGCTGATGCCAGTTCTGCATATGTCAAACCTACAAAGGTAACAAGCAGGCCTCCGATGAGAAAAGCTAGAATTGCACCCAATGACCCAGCCTCTGTTATCCAGAGACCAGCCGTTACAACCCAGCCCCAGCCAATCATTGCTCCAAAAGCTAATGCAAGAACGTCCCGGTTTCCAAGTGTCTTAATAAACCTTTTTTCACTCATTCATTTACCTCCTGTCAAGTAGAACTTTTTTATGGCAACACCTTCATTAATATTTTTAATATTCGGATAATTTATATTATTCGACTGCCCATTCCTTAAGAATGAACAGTTTGTTAATTTAAACACTTTGAAATTTAACACTTTTTTCTAAAGCTTGTATTGAATTTGACAGAATGTCAATTAAATTTTCAATTTCCACCCGGGTTATAACTAATGGAGGAGATAAGGCAATTATGTTTGTTCCGCCAAAAGTGACGGCCCTTACAATTAATTTTCGGGTGAGACATTCTTCAACCAATTTCTGAGCTGCCATTTTTTCCGGGGCAAATGGAATATTCTCTTCTCTATCTTCGAAAAGTTCAAATGCACCCAACAAACCTTTCGCCCGTGGTTTTGTAAAAATGGAATGCTTTTCTTCCAGGTATTTAAACCCTTTTTGAAGCACTGATTCCAAATTCCTAGCATTTTCAGTCAGCTTTTCCTTTTGAAGAATCTCAATATTTTTTAATGCAACTGCACATGCAGTTGGGTGGCCACTGTAGGTAAAACCATGGAAGAATACATCATTTGACACCTCGGATAGACTGTCTCTTAAACGTTCGGAAATAGCTACGGCCCCTAATGGAATATATCCGCTTGTAATCCCCTTGGCTATACACATCAGGTCAGGTACGACATTCCAATTATCCACTCCAAACATTTTGCCTGTTCGTCCGAAACCACAGATCACTTCATCCGCTATCATTAAGATTCCATATTGATCGCAAAGCTCACGGACTGCTTCCAGATAATCTTCTGGCGGAATAATTACACCCCCGGCACCTTGAATGGGTTCAACAATAACTGCAGCAATGGATTCAGGTCCCTCATTTTCAATGATTCCGCGTATGCTTCTCGAAAAATCAGAATCGCTCTTATCTCCATATTCACAATTGGTTTTGTGAGCAGCTGCATGAAGGAAATCTGGAGCCAATGAATTCGTCATATTATGGAATTGTTTAATGCCAGTAGCACTTGTTGCTCCCATAGTTATCCCGTGATAAGCACGTTCCAGACCGATAATTTTCTTTTTCTCAGGCTTTCCTTTCATTTTCCAATAATGTCTTACCAGCTTAAAAGCTGTATCATTAGATTCGGAGCCGCCAGATGTATAAAAGAAAACATTCAAGTCTCCTGGAGTGATAGTTGCAAGCTTCTCTGATAACTGAATAACCGTCTCATGTGAAAGATTATTGAAAGAGGAACTATATGCTAGCTTCCCCATCTGCTTGCTGGCTACCTCCCCCAACTCCTTTCTGCCATGTCCAATATTAACATTCCAGAGGGATGATAGTGCATCAATGTATTGGTCTCCATTCACATCTGTCAAATAAATCCCCTTGCCTTCTGTAAATATTCGCTTGGGACCGTTCTCCTGATGTTCTTTGAGTGAAGTGGTTGGATGCAGATAATGCCTCCTATCTAACTCCCGCAGCTTATTAATAGTTTCTTCATTATATTTACTCAATTCTGTTCCCTCCTTAAATACTTGTCAAAGATGTTAATAAGTAAAATGCAATTTTTATGCCAAGATTTTAATTTAGTAAACTACTGATTAATTAAGTCATTCAATGAATTAATAATTTTCTTCTGCATTAAAAATAATGCGGTTTGGCATTATTTTATTTATAATTCTAAATTTTATGAATTGTTCAACTTACTCTCTTATGCTATTATTTCATTACAAAAACTTTTATTTTAGTGGGTGCAGGTGGATAAATGGAAACAAACGAGCTTACTCATTACAAGGTATTGAATCAGGAACTGGAAACGATTATAAATACTTGTTTTGATGAGATTTTTGTAACTGATGGACACGGAACCGTTCTCAGGGTGAATCCTGCTGGAGAAGCCTTCTACGGAATGAAAGCAAATGAAATAGTAGGAAAAAATACTGAAGAATTAGCGAGGAAGGGATTATTTTCTCCCTCCCTGTTTCCGATTGTAAAAGAACGGAAAGAACGAGTTTCAATGATCCAGAGGACAAGAGCTGGCCATATTATTCACTGTATTGGCAACCCATCACTTGATCACGAAGGCAATATAGAGTTTATCATTTTCACTTCCAGAGATTTCACCGAAATTAAGCAGCTTCGAGATAAAATCCAGCGAACGGAACATCTCTTGGAAAGCTATCAGGAGGAGCTTGAAGAGCTGCGGAGAAATAAAGGGGAAGAAGAATTTATCTCGTATTCGCCAAACATGCGTAAAATTGTAAAAATGGTAGATAAGATTGCTAAGGTCGATTCTTCTGTACTAGTAACAGGAAAATCAGGTGTAGGAAAAGGAGTTATCGTTTCCCTTATACATAAAAAAAGCATCAGAAATAGACATCCATTTATTCAAGTGAATTGTGGGGCAATACCAGAATCCCTAATAGAATCCGAGCTATTTGGTTATGAACCAGGGGCATTTACAGGTGCCAAAAGAGAAGGAAAAAAGGGATTATTTGAAGAAGCACATGGCGGGACACTATTTTTGGATGAGATCGGAGAAATGCCCTTCAATCTTCAAGTTAAGCTACTTAAAGTTCTTCAAGAGAATGTAATTCAGCGAATAGGCAGTGCGAAATCCATTCCATTTGACGCGAGAATCATAGCAGCGACTAATAAAGACCTAGAAAGTATGGTGGAGGAAGGCACCTTCAGAGAAGATTTATATTATCGTCTGAATGTTATACCGATTCATATTCCCCCGTTAAACACGAGACAAGAAGATATTTCCTATCTAATGGATTATTTTCTGGACAAGTTCAATAAAAAATATAGCTCTTCTACATATCTGTCGTTACAAGCGGAAAATCAATTAATAAACTACAGTTGGCCGGGAAATGTAAGGGAATTGGAAAACTTGATGGAGCGGCTAGTAGTGACAGCTGATAAAAATGAAATCCACTTAACAGATTTGCCCCAAAAAATCACTAATTTCGGAAATGACTGTCATGAATACCGAGTACAGATAAAAGATATTTACCCTTTAAAGCAAGCCCAGGAAGAACTGGAAGAACAGTTAATAATAAAAGCATATAAAAAGTACCAAAGTTCCTATAAAGTTGGAGAGGCACTTGGAATTAATCAATCTACTGCCTTTAGAAAGATCCAAAAGTATATTAAAAATCCGTAAATGAAAAATCTCCTGGATTCAGGAGATTTTTTTGAATTAACGATTTTCTGCTTTCTGCCAACCGTTTTGAACGGTACCCTTGGCTAAAAGCTCTTCAATTTTTGAGTTGTCATATCCGAGTTTAGATAAAATATTTTTCGTATTCTCTCCTAGTTTTGGAGGGGCTTGTTTTATCTCTGCAGGTGATACACTTAATTCAAAAGGAAGCCGTGGGAGCTTAAAGTTTTCAATTTCTGAATGAGACACACTTTTCCACATATTAATGGCTTCTGCTTGCTCATCCTGTACCACTTCTGAGATTTTCTTTACTTTTGAACTTGGAACTCCTGCCTCAGCCAATAACGATACCCATTCATCTGCCGTTTTTGCTTGTAGAATATTTTCGATCGCAACTCTTAAATTTTCCCGGTGTTCTACTCTTTTCGGGTTAGTCTCAAAGCGGACGTCTGTTAACCATTCTTCTTTTCCAAGAACCTGGCATAAGCGTTTAAATAAGGAATTATTTGATATACCAATCATTACCGGGGCATCACTGGCAAAAAATGCACCATAAGGGGCAAAAGCAGTATGACCAGCACCGTTCTTCTTTGGTTCCTGTCCTGTTGCAAGCCAGGAGAGCATATGATAGCCGACCCAAAAAACGCCAGTTTCATAGAGAGAAGTGGTGACTAGTTGCCCCTCTCCCGTTTTTTCTTTATGGTAAAGTGCAGAAATGATTCCTATCGCACCCCACATGGCGCTGCCCTGATCAAGAACGGATATCGGCACCCTGGCAATTTCTGAGCCCTCAGCTCCATTTATCCCTATAATTCCTGCATCAGCTTGAGCAATTGCATCATAGCCGGACCTTTCACGCAATGGTCCCTCCTGCCCATAGGCCGATAAGGAACAATAGACAATGGCAGGATTAATTTGTTTTAACTTTTCATAACCCAGACCCATTTTTTCCGCCTTTTTATAACGGAAGTTCTCCACAAACACATCTGCTTGTTTTACCAAATCATATATAATTTTGCGTCCTTCTTCTTGCTTTAAATCAATAACGATTGAATTTTTATTACGGTTAATATGAAGGAAATATACTCCTTCCCCTTTCCAGAATGGACCCATTCCTCTTGAATCGTCCCCAATATCTGGCCTTTCAACCTTAATAATATTTGCGCCTAAATCTGCAAGAATCATAGTCAGGCTTGGTCCAGAAATATTTGTTGTTATATCCACCACAGTAATTCCGCTTAATGGTCCTGCCATCTTTGGTTGCCTCCTCCTTATTTAAAAGAGGACCAATATTACATGGTCCTCTGTGTTTTATTTTTAGAATGAACGCGGTAAACCGAGAACATGCTGGCCGACGTAGCTTACAACCAGGTTGTTGGTTATAGGCGCTACTATAAACAACCGGGCTTCCCTAAATTTGCGTTCAATATTATATTCTTTCGCAAAGCCATATCCTCCATAAGTATCCATGGCTGCGTTCGCTGCACGCCAGGTGGCTTCAGATGCAAGATATTTAGCCATATTCGCTTCTGCTCCGCAATTTTCACCAGTGTCAAACATTTCTGCTGCTTTGTCCCTCATTAATTTTGCTGCTTGAATATCCATATAGGCTTTAGCAATAGGAAATTGAACCCCTTGATTTTGTCCAATAGGCCTGTTAAAAACTTCTCGTTCATTGGCATATTGAACAGACTTATCAATAAAATACATACCATCGCCAATTGATTCAGAGGAAATCAAGATACGCTCAGCATTCATACCACCCAATACATATCTAAATCCTTTGCCTTCTTTACCAATCAAGTTCTCTGCCGGGATTTCTGCTCCTTCAAAGAAAACTTCTGTTGTTGCATGATTAATCATTGTATCGATTGGACGAATATCAATCTTGTCTGCCTGTTCTTTCATATCAAGAATAAATAAACTTAAACCATCTGTTTTCTTTTGCACTTGATCTTTTGGAGTCGTTCTTGCAAGAAGCATCATCAGATCGGAATGTTCTGCTCGTGATGTCCAGATTTTCTGGCCATGGACTATATACTTATCGCCTTTACGCTCCGCAAATGTCTGGATGCTCGTTGTGTCGCTTCCAGCTGTTGGTTCAGTAATGCCAAAGGCCTGCAATCGAAGCTCACCGCTTGCAATCTTTGGCAAGAACCTTTGCTTTTGCTCTTCATTACCATGACGGAGCAATGCGCCCATCGTATACATTTGGGCATGGCAGGCTCCGGCATTTCCACCAGACCGGTTAATCTCTTCTAAAATAATACCGGCTTCAACCATTCCTAGTCCCGCTCCGCCATACTCTTCCGGGATTAAAACCGAAAGCCAGCCCTCTTCTGTTAAAGCCTTAACAAACGCAGTTGGGTAGGCATCTCTTTCATCAGTGTCTCTCCAATATTCTTCAGGAAAGCGCTCACATAGTGCTCGGACGCTTTTTCTTATCATTTCATGTTCTGTATTTTCCATAGTTTTTGTATTAGCCATTCCCACTACCTCCATAATTAAAATAATAATAGGCGAGTTCTAATTTTACTTCCCTTTCCATTCAGGAGAGCGCTTTTCATTGAACGCATAAATGCCTTCCAGCCTGTCTTCAGAATTGGCACAATTATAGTAGGCTTCCAGTTCAAGGACAAGCCCCGTTGCCAGGTCTGTCTCCGTTCCTTTATTTACAGCTCTCTTTAAAGATTTTAAGGATAGCGGTGCATTTGCTGCGATGGTTGCAGCCAGTTTCACAGTTTCTTCTAAAAGGGTTTCTGATGGGAGCACATGGTTGATCAATGCGAATTGTTTGCCTTCTTCAGCCGTAATCCGTTTCCCTGTGAAAAGCATTTCTTTTGCCAGCCCTATAGGCAAAATGCGGGATAGAAGCTGTGTACCTCCAATCCCAGGAATCAATCCCAATTTCGCTTCAGGAAGCCCTAATGCTGCATGTGGAGCTGCCGTTCTAATATCACAGCTTAAGGCAATTTCCAAGCCTCCTCCCAAAGCATAGCCATTTACAGCTCCTATTACCGGATAAGGGAATTCACGAATTTTTTCGGTTACTTGTTCGAAATAATCATGCTGCTTTTTCCAATCCTTTTGCGACATTCCATTTCGCTCTTTTAAATCCGCTCCCACGCAAAAACTCTTCGTTCCTATGCCGGTTAAAATGAGAACCCTTACATTTTCATCATATTTTAATTCTTCAAGTGCCTCGATTAATTCCAAAGCCATTTTAGTGTTCAACGCGTTCATCGATTCCAGGCGATTCAAGGTTAAAATTGTAATGCCCTTATGCTGTTCTGCCTTTTCAACTTTTATAGTTTCATAGGTTTTCAATAACATTAAGCTCATCCCTTCATTTTCATTATAAATAGTGGAAAAGTTAACTTGGTACCGGGTATAATCTCGAACTTTTTCCTGCTTTTGCTACCTGTCCCGGCAAATCATGCCCAAGTATTTCTTTCAATTTATTTGATGCATCAATCAGCTTATCAAGGCCGATCGATGTTTTTACTCCCATTTCCTCTAGCATGTGAACGACATCTTCCGTACAAACATTACCCGTTGCTCCCGGAGCGAATGGACAGCCGCCAATTCCGCCTAACGATGAATCATATATCTTTATTCCTGCTTCCAATCCAGCAATGATGTTTGAAAGTCCCATACCTCTTGTATTGTGAAAATGACAGCCAAATTCAAAATTTCGCCACTCATCCACCACTGCTTTTGTTAAATTGTAAACTTGCTTTGGATTGGCCATACCGGTTGTATCTGCGAGTGTAATTCTTTTGATGTTATGTAATAGGAGAGAATCAAGGATATTCATGATGCCCTTTTCAGAAACAATGCCCTCAAAGGGACAACCAAACGAAGTACCAACGGTAACATTTAAAGTAATATTATGATCCGAGGCATATTGCGATAAAATCTTAAAATTATTAAGTGATTGTTCAGTTGTCTGGCGAACATTCTGTAGATTGTGAGTATCACTTGCAGAAATAACATAATTTACAGATTTCACCCCATTAACTTCAGCAATCTCAAGACCCTTTAAATTGGGGATAAGTGCAACTAGTTCCATATCATCATATTCCTTAATATGTGAATAAAACTCAGCAGTGTTTGCCATCTGTGGCACAAGCCTTGGATGAACGAAGGAACCAAATTCTACTTCAGTTACATTTGCTTCCCTTAATAAAGAGAAGATCTCCCTTTTCTCAGCAACTGTTAAAACCTTTCCCTCTAATTGAAGGCCATCTCTAAGACCCACTTCATAAATTGTTACATTTTCAACCAGATTCATAGCGTTTATTCCCCCAGTGATTTCTTGGAATATTCCCTAGCTTTATAAATAGGATACTGTATACAATCTCCAATTTCAACAATTATTATGAATTTTCTCATATTTTACAACATTTCAAATTTTTGATTTAGAGTTAATATATTACACATATGCTTGTATTTTTAAATAGGATGTGTAAATAAAGAAAACACATATAGGATCATATGTGTCTTTGAAGAGTTGGTTTGTTAAACCTTTATTTCTACTCCGGCCATTTCTTCAATATATAAAGAAATAGCCGTATGATCCAAACATCCTCCCCCTTTCTCTTTTGCATCTTGCCATAATTGATTGACAGTATTTGAGATGACTGCTGCGAATCCTGCATTTTCAGCAATTCCAGCTGCAATGGATAAATCCTTGCACATTAAATCAATTGTAAATCCTACTTCGAATTTCCTCGTTAGCACTTGCTGAGGAAATTTGATTTCACTTGAGTGGCTTCTCCCGCTGCTTGTATTGATGACATCCAACATTATTTCAGGATTGAGGCCTAATTTCGTCCCAATGGCCAAGACTTCAGCTGTAGCAGCCAGAGTTGTTGCACAAAGCATATTGTTTAGGGCTTTTATGGTATGTCCTGACCCTAAATCTCCAACATGGGTTATAATTGCTCCTATATCTGATAATAAAGGATAACAATCTAAAAAAACCGCCTTGTCTCCCCCAGCCATGATAGCCAGAGTTCCCTCTTCAGCTTTCTTTACTCCGCCGCTTACTGGAGCATCCATCATTTGAATCCCATACTTTAAGAGCTCTGTACCGATTTCTTTGGTAACTGCCGGGACGGAACTAGTCATATCGATCAGCGTGCTTCCTTCCGAGAAGCCGGACAATAGCCCATTTTGCCCAAGAGCCACGCTTCTTACGATTTCTGCACTGGGCAGAACCGTAATAACAAAATTATTGTGTTTTGCCAGGTCTGCAGGTGATCCACATGTATAAGCACCGAGTTTTGCAAATGACTCTAATAATGCGGGATCTAGATCATAGACAGATAGCTTGTATCCCTTGTTTAGTAAATTACGGCCAATTCGGCTGCCCAAATTACCTAAGCCGATCAATCCAACCTTCATTTCACTGCCACTCTCCTTTTTAAATCGGAATTACAATGGTGAGAACCTAAGCAGCTGGCAAAGCATGGAATGTATTAAGATTATTGCTGTTACTGATCTCTCCACGGATTTCTTCTGAATAGCAAGAGTTCGCCTTTTAACTTTCGATTATTTTTTTCGTTTCTTCTTTTAATCTAATTAGTAATTTGCTATATTCTTCGTGGAATGTTCTATCATGGTAGGATATGAAAGAGAGATATTCCTTATGGATAGTAGCTTGTTATTAATTCTCATTTACAGGTCTTCTAACATTATTATCTGAAAAAACTAAAAATTCTTTTTGCAGTTCCTCCGACAAAAATTTGAATCTTCAAATTCCTCAGAAACTCGCTGTGATATAGTTAAATTTTTCAAATCTCATTGTTTAACTATCCCATTTCAACATAAATCATGCCATCTTTAACTTCAGCCGGAAAGGTTTTCACTTTTCTGCTGCTAATTCCAAAAAGCGCTTCGCCAGTTTTTATATTAAATTCCCATCCATGCCACGGACATCGCAGTACTTTTCCTTCGAGTCCGAATTCAAACTCAGAAGGTTTACTTGGGAGCATCGTTCCACACACCGCCCCTTTACAGATCGGTGCCAGCTTATGCGGGCAGACATTTCTTACCGCGTATACTTCCCCATCTTCATAAAATACACCTATAGAGGTTCCGTTGATTTCAGTTATCAAAGCTTTCCCTTTTGGAATTTGGTGCAGCCCACCAATACAATACACCATCATGTTCCGCCTCCCTTATTCTTTCATGATTTCTGCTTTGTTCAAGTTGAATAGTTCCGCTGCATTATCATAAAATATTTTTTGCTTTAACTCGTCAGGCAGGACCGTAAGGGTGTTATCCGGAAAATCATTATCCCAATGCGGATAATCAGTACTAAAAATTAATGTTTTCTCTGCATGCATCATTTCAAGGATCTGCATCAGATATTTGCCTTTCTCCGGTTCTTCAACAGGCTGGGAAGTAAACCGAACATGGTCAAGCAGGTATTTGCTTGGTTCTTTTTCAAGCCAGGGGACTTCCTTTCTAAAGTTCCTCCAGTTTTGATCCATTCTCCACATGACCGATGGAACCCAGCTATAACCGAACTCTGCCGCAAGCACCTTCAACTTTGGGAAACGGACAAAAACTCCCTCAAATACCATGCTAACCAAATTTCCATATGCAATTTGCGGGAAATCAGTATGTCTTTCAATATAACTGGACGGAACACCTCCAGCCAAAGCAACACTTGTTGAAAAACCTCCCTCAGTTCCCGTAGGGTGAATAAGAATCGGCAGGCCAAGCTCTTCAGCAGCTTCATAAATCGGAAAATAGTAACTATTGCCCATTAATATGTTCATCAGAGGCATAAAAACAGCAACAATCCCCTTTTCATGCCCAATACGCCTAATTTCTTCTGCAGCTTTTAATGGATCATGGACGGCTACACACATCGCCAGTTTATAACGGGAATCTGTTGTAAGCCATTCATTAATAAAATAATCATTAAAGGCCCTGGCTAAAGCAGCAGCTTCAATGGGATTAGGATAAACAACCAATTTCCCTGCCTGTACTGAAGTCAGAACTGCATGTTCAATATGATACCGGTTCAGTAATACCTCGCTCATATAGAAGGGATCCGAGCCACCCGCACCTCCACCTGGCGGCTTTGCATCCAGTCTGATGGAAGTTGATTTTTCCAGCGGAGGACGCAGAGGATGATCTGGTAAAGTTAAACGCCCATCAAAAACTTTTTGCATTGATTTACTCAAATAAGGCAGCAGGCCTTTTATATCTCCATTAATCCAGGGATGAACATCAGCATCAATAATTTTATTCAATGTATTTGAATTCAACATATCCCCTCCTTATATAGCGAAAAAAATTGCAGATATTTGATCCCCATTGTCCATTTCTATGAAGTATGAGAATTATATATATATTCCATACTTCTGGCACTTCCTTGTTAAAGTGGATGCATCGACACCAAGTTTTTTGGATGCCTCTCGCAGACTTGCGCTCTGCTTTACCATATCTTCTATAATGTCTTTTTCAATTATTTGCAGCTTGTCCTTAAGTGTGTATACTTCCTTTCTCACTTTATTGGCAGCAATATTGGACGGGAGATCTTTCACTTTAATCATATTATCATCCGTCATGATAAAAATACGCTCGATTACATTTTCAAGTTCGCGGATATTCCCTGGCCAATGACAGTTTTCAAGAATTTGCAGAACGTCAGGAGAGATTTTTTTGCGCATTCCATACTTTATTGATAGTCTTTCCGTTGTATTTAATACTAAGGGAATGATATCATCTTTTCTTTCTCGCAATGGTGGAATCGTGATGGGAAGAACATTGATCCGGTAAAATAAATCTTCCCTGAAATCTCCTTTTTCCATCATTTCTTTCAATGGGCGATTCGTTGCACAAATGAGACGGAACTTTATTTTTTTTGCTGTTGTACTCCCTAGTCTGGTTACCTCAAAATCCTGGAGAACACGCAGCAACTTAACCTGGAGTTTTAATGGGAGTTCACCGACTTCGTCTAAAAACAGGGTTCCATTTTCGGAAATTTCAATCAGCCCCGGCTTGCCTTTTTCATTTGCACCCGTAAAAGCCCCTTTTACATAGCCAAAAAGCTCGGACTCAAGTAAATCCCCGGGAATCGCTCCGCAATTAACCTTAATGAAGGGACTGTCTGCACTATGGCTTGTCTCATGTATAATCCTCGCGAGAACTTCTTTTCCTGTACCTGATTCTCCAAGTAACAGCACAGGTGAATCTGCTTTAGAGATTTTTGGTATTAGGTTGATTATTTGCTTCATTTGATGGCTATTGGCAACAATTTTGCCGCCCTTAAGACGTTCTTTATATAGACTTAACTCTCGTAAATACCGCTCTGATTTTTCCTTAGCAACACTTAACTGATTTTCAAGCTGGTTTAATTCCGATAAATCTCTTGCTGTGATAACGATTCTGAAAAGCGTCTTATCCTTATAGACAGGTGTCCCGGTTACTAAAACATCTTTGCCGCTCCTGAACTTCTGGATCAATGAAATGACTGTTTTTTCATTTTTGACAATCACTGCAACAGCCTTGGATATTATTCCATTTTGCTCCAATTCAATGCTTGTTTTTCCTATAAGCTCATCTTCAGTCAATCCGGTAATCCTAGTATAAGCTGCGTTGATTCTTACACACCTTAAGTCAGCGTCACATATATATATTCCTTCGTGACAGGCATTGATTGCTGCTTCAAGTTCCAGGCAGTCTTCATAATGATAAAAGTGTTTTATCTGTTCCGTCTCAATCATCACTAAGTAAGTCTCCTTTCTGTTGCTACACTGCATATAATGCAGCTTAATGACAGCTGTGGACCGATTAATTACCTTCCAGCTTGTTAGAATAACCATCCGCTCAAAAAACCAATAAGCCTGCCTGTTCATTTTCCATCAAGGAATTCAGTGAACAGCGCCACTCTACAATTTTTAAAACAAAAACAAAACCCTGGAAATAACAAAAGGTTTTGTTTCTTAATTCTGGAATATATCACCTAGTGGTCTGCATTTTGTTCGTTGAATTGCTGTTTGCCCAATTGATACCAGTCGTTTCCATTACTATCAATAATGACAACCGCAGGGAACTCTTCTACAGATAATTTATAGATTGCTTCTGGTCCTAAATCCCCATATGCGACGACTTCCATCGTCTTGATGGAGCGGGCGATCAAAGCACCAGATCCGCCAATTGCAGCGAAATATACCGCTTTATTTTTCTTCATACTTTCAATAACAGCCTCGCTGCGATAACCTTTTCCAATCATCCCTTTTAGGCCGCGTTCAAGCAATGATGGAGTATATTTATCCATTCTTCCGCTTGTAGTAGGTCCTGCTGATCCAATAACCTGTCCGGGCTTCGGAGGGGTTGGGCCAACATAATAAATCGTTTGTCCTTTCATATCAAAGGGAAGTTTCTCACCGTTTTCCAGGGCTTCTGACATTCTTTTATGTGCTGCATCCCTGGCTGTATAAATGGTTCCGCTGATCAATACACGCTCGCCTGCTTTTAAATTCAACAAAATACTTTCATCTATCGGACTAGTAATCTTTATTGCTGACAAATTCCTTCCTCCTACAATCTGATTTCTTTATGTCTGCTTGCATGGCAGTTCAAATTTACAGCGACTGGCAATGCAGCAATATGGCAGGGCTCAATTTCAATTTTCACATCAAGCGCAGTTGTATTTCCACCCATACCCTGAGGACCAATTCCGAGTTTATTGATTTCTTCCATTAATTCATTTTCTAATTGAGCGAGTTCTGGGCGTTCACTGCGATGTCCAATTGGCCTGAATAATGATTTTTTTGCAAGGTAGGCACATCTTTCAAAATTGCCCCCTATTCCAACACCTACTACTAGAGGAGGACAAGCGTTTGGCCCTGCTTTTGCAACGGTATCAAGAATATACTTTTTAACACCTTCGAGACCGTCTGCGGGCTTCAACATCTTTAGACTGCTCATATTTTCACTGCCTCCGCCTTTCGCAGACATATGAATGATGATCTGGTCTCCAGGAACGAGTTCAATATGGATGATGGAAGGTGTGTTATAGCCTTTGCTTTTTTCACGAGTGATAGGATGATCAACGATGGAGTGCCTTAAATAACCCTCTTCATATCCTTTTTTTACTCCCTCATTTATGGCATCGTATAGGCT
This sequence comes from Cytobacillus oceanisediminis 2691, assembly GCF_007678455.1. Lineage (GTDB taxonomy): Bacteria > Bacillota > Bacilli > Bacillales > Cytobacillaceae > Mesobacillus > Mesobacillus oceanisediminis_A. The sequence continues at coordinate 170,754 of NZ_VEEP01000003.1, forward strand.
TCCTCCAGTAATATGGCAGTCCTGGCCAACCTCCACGATAAACACAGATACACCTGTGTCCTGGCACATTGGAACTCTTTCACTTTTTGCGATATCGGCATTAAGAATCAATTGTTCGAGGATATCTTTTCCTGTTGCTGAAGTTTCATTTTTCAGGGCTGCTTGAAAAGCCTCAACTACATCCTGGCCCAAGTCAAAATTGGCTTCCTGGCACATTTGTGCGACCCGTTCAACAATTTCCTGGTAATGAATTGTTTTCATGTGATCTTTCCCCTTTCTATCTTTAAGGCATTTCAGCTTTGGAAGCAGCAGGAGTAAATTGGATGCTTGTTTTGTAAATTCGGTTTTTGCCTTCCCATTCCTTCTTTTCTTCCTTAATATCCTGCAGCTTATGGGCTCCACGGCTCTCTTTTCTGGATGATGCAGCAAAAGCAGAAGCCCACGCAGTCCTTACTTTGTCACGTAATTGAAGAGCCTGAATGCTGTCTTCATTCTCCAAATCTATCGAGATGCGATTTAATTCATCAGCAGCTTCCTCCAACGAACGGGAGGTTCTTTCAATCCCCACTTGATGCCACATTACTTCCTTTACCTTTTTGATTGTTCCAGTTTCATCAAAGTTTGATGTGTGATTTAATGAATCTTCTATACCAATATCCAAAGGTTTCTCCATCGAATTGTCCTGAGCAGCCATCTTACCCGTACGGTATCCAAAAACAAGAGATTCAGTTAATGACCCTCCGCCTAAACGGTTCGCACCATGGAGTCCTCCAGTTATTTCTCCGCATGCATACAGACCGGGAACATTTGTCCTTCCCCATTCGTCTGTCTGGATACCACCCATACAATAATGCTGTACAGGACTCATAACCCAATCTCCTATATGCCCTTTTTGAAGCAGACGATATAGATATGGACTATCAAGCTTAAGAACATTCTCCTCCACATGGGAAAAATCAAGCAGAACTTTATTTTCTTTGAACATGGCATAACTGAGCGTATCTCTTGTCTCGAGTTCTTTTTTCGGAAACTTCTCCATAAAACGTTCATTTTGATCGTTGATTAAAAAAGCGCCTTTCCCGAAAATCTTTGTCATTACATCAATATTTGCCGGCTGCTGTAAACGGTAAGGATAAAATTGCACAAACTCCATATCAACAAGAACAGCACCATGCCTCCATGCCATGCCGATTCCTTCTCCCGAAACATCTCTTGGATTATCTGAAGATTGATAGAGTCCTCCAAAACCGCCGGTCGCCAATATAACAGCCGGTGAATACATTATCTGTAACTCTTTGCCTGTTTGAATAAGTACACCTTTTACTTCATCATGATCTTTTAGCAGGTCCACAACTGCAGATTGTTCATGAAAATGAATTCCTATTTCAATCGCATAATCACGCATTGGCTTTGTTATATTTTTTCCAATCCCTGTTCCTGCATAAATTCGTCTTGGATAGGAATGGCCAGGAGTAATGATCACTCTTTCACTCTCGAGGGGGATTCCGAATTTACTTTCTAATTCATTAACTCTTACTGTACATTCTTCAGCTAATATTCTCGCTAACTTTTTATCTGACAAATGCCTGCCGCCTTCTACTATGTCCTTTAAGAACTGATCCGGTGAATCCCCAGGAGAAAAAATGGCCGAATGTACACTATCCGAAATAACCGATGATCCCCCGAAGCCGGCTTTCCCTTTTGTAACCAGAGCAACGGATACTCCCTGTTCTTTTGCAGAAATGGCAGCTGCTAAGGCAGCCTGCCCCCCGCCTGCTACAATTACATCATATTTATAAATGTTTTTTATCATTTTTTTAACCAGCTCCATAGTGCAAATCGATTTGCGTCGCTATTTAGCTCAGCAATTGCAGTAGTTAATGGGATTTCCTTAGGGCAGACCGCTATACAGTTCTGAGAACTGCCACAATTGGCAATGCCTTCCTCGCCAATGATAACTTCCAATCTAGCATTCTTCTGCTGTATTCCAGTTGGATGCATATTAAAATACTTTGTCTGTCCCAATGCCTGCGGCCCAATAAACGGTGAACCGCTATTGACATTCGGGCATGCATCAAGACAGCAGCCACAGGTCATGCAAGTAGAAAATTTATATGCCTCCTGCTGATCCTGGGAGGAAATCAACGGTCCCGGACCCATTGAATAGGTTCCGTCAATCGGTATCCATCCTTTTATTTTCTTAAGAGCTGTAAACATTCGATCTCTGTTAACGACTAAATCCTTCTCAACAGGGAATGTTTCCATGGGTTCTAACTGGATCGGCTGCTCGAGTCTATCAACTAAAGTAGAACATGCCTGGCGTACCTTTCCATTAATTCTCATGCTGCATGCCCCGCATACTTCTTCAAGGCAGTTGTACTCCCAGGCAACCGACCTTACTTTTTTCCCCTTTGAGTTAACAGGATTTTTTTGAATTTCCATCAATGCTGATATGACATTCATATTTTTTCGAAAAGGGATACTAAATTCTTCCCAGTAAAATTCAGAATCTGATGAATCTTTCCGCTTAATCTTCAGAACAATCTCATTAGAAGCAACCATTTTCACACCCTCTTTACTTTAAACTTTAGATACTGTTTCTTTTTTCCCTGAAGTGACGATGTCATATCTTCTTGGTCTGGGGCCAATATATTTTAAATCGACTGGTTCATAAGATAGACTTGGACCATACGGAGTGTACGTGGCTATGGTAGTTTTCAGCCAATTTTCATCATCTCTCTCTGGATATTCAGGTTTATAATGTGCTCCGCGGCTTTCATTCCGGTTAAGGGCACCAACCGTAATGACCCTTGCAAGTTCAAGCATGTTCTTAAGCTGGCGTACAAACGGAACAGTTCTGTTATGCCATCTGGATGTATCATCTATTCCTATGTTCTTATAACGTTCCTGAAGTTCCTGAAGCTTCTCATCTGTTTTTTGAAGCCGGTCATTATATCTGACAACCGTGACATTATCCACCATCCAATCACTCATCTCAACATGCAGCTGATATGGATTTTCATGGCCATTCATTTTAAAAATTTCTTCAACTTCTTCTTCCTGCTTTATTCTTTCATTGTCAAAAATGGATTCTCTGAGGTCTTCACATGACTTTTCTAGGCCATTTATATAGCTGACAGCATTTGGGCCAGCTACCATCCCGCCATAAATAGCGGAAACAAGCGAGTTTGCTCCAAGGCGGTTTCCTCCATGAAATTGATAGTCACACTCCCCGCAGGCAAAAAGGCCAGGAATATTTGTCATTTGATCGTAATCCACCCAGAGTCCACCCATTGAGTAATGCATGGCAGGAAATATTTTCATTGGCAGCTTTCTTGGGTCGTCGCCCACAAACTTCTCGTATATATCCAAAATTCCTCCCAGCTTTCGCTGCAGCAGTTCTGCAGGCAGGTGTGAGAGATCAAGATACACCATATTCTCACCATTAATGCCAAGCTTGAGGTCTACACACACATGGAAGATTTCACGGGTGGCAATATCCCTTGGCACCAGATTTCCATAAGCAGGATACTTTTCCTCAAGGAAATACCACGGTTTCCCATCTTTATACACCCAGACTCTTCCGCCCTCTCCCCTGGCTGATTCAGACATGAGACGAAGCTTGTCATCGCCTGGTATGGCTGTCGGATGAATCTGGATAAATTCTCCGTTGGCATACCTTGCACCTTGCTGGTAGGCAATACTATGGGCACTTCCTGTATTAATGATTGAATTTGTACTTTTGCGGAAAATGTTGCCTATTCCCCCTGAAGCTAATATAACGGCGTCGGCTTTAAAGGCCTGGATTTCCATTGATTTCAGATTTTGTGCAGTAACGCCCCTGCATCTTCCTTCATCATCCTTAATAAGTGATACGAATTCCCAGTACTCAAATTTTTCAACAAGACCATCTGCTTCATATCTTCGAACCTGTTCATCCAATGCGTATAAAATTTGCTGGCCTGTTGTAGAACCTGCAAAAGCAGTGCGGGAATATTTAGCTCCTCCAAGCCTTCTGAAATCAATATGGCCTTCCTCGGTCCGATTGAATTGAACGCCCATTCTTGCCAGTAAATAAATAATGTCAGGTGCTGCTTCACACATTGCTTTTACAGGGGGCTGGTTGGCTAAGAAATCGCCGCCATAAATCGTATCGTCGAAGTGCTCCCATACAGAGTCCCCTTCCCCTTTTGTATTCACTGCTCCATTAATGCCTCCCTGGGCACATACTGAGTGAGAACGTCGCACCGGGACAAGGGAAAATAATTTCACTTTCCTTTTGGCTTCTGCTATTTTAATAGTCGCCATTAACCCTGCCAGGCCACCGCCAATGACAATAATTTCATTGTTTTTCATAAGATCCACCTCCGTCGGAATTACATATGCTAAAGTATTAATCAACTGACAAATGAAATTAAACTCCCAATCCCAAGTACACTGAGTATGATAAAAACTCCGAAGCATACATTCCTTGCTGTTTTTTGGGAAGCCGGACCTATCGTGATTCCCCACGTGATCAGTGCCGTTGATATTCCATTGGTAAAATGATAGGTGGTGCTTAATACGCCAGTGATATAAAAGACCAGCATAAGTGGATTTGCCAGATGTTCACCAACTAGCTGGTGATTGACGTCAATTCCGTTGATTACCGGACCAATTCTGAGTGCCCAAACGTGATAGATCACGAAAACGAAGGTAATCATTCCTGTAATTCTTTGAAGCAAAAAGCTGATATTTCGTTTATATCTATAAACATGGGCGTTGGGGCTGGAAATAAAAGATAGATAGATACCGTAGATGGCATGGAATAGTAGTGGAATAGCAATAAATCCAATTTCTAGCAAAGGTAAGAATGGAAGGCTAAGCATAAATTGGACATGTTCATCATATTTTTCCCTGCCCATAATAGCTAAGGCATTACCTAATAAATGCTGGAGTATAAAAAGGCCTAGCGGGATTAACCCCGCTAGAGAATGAAGTCTGGTAAGAACAAATTTCCTTCTTGAAGATGAAAGAGGCATTATTGTATTTGTTTGCAAGTCTCTTCCCCCATTCCTGATGAAATCCAGTTGGTTGCCCCAATTTCCTCTAATCCTAAAATGGACTGGACGAGTTTGTCTGAATCCAATACCTTTCCTATGGTCATAGTCTTGAATTTTTGAATCAGCTCTTCTTTATCTGCAGGCTTTTCGGGATCACCCTTTGGATAATCTGTAGCTTCACTGAATATTCTTCCATCATTCATGGTTATGACTACTTTGGCTCCCCATTTCTCTGGATAAGACGTTTCATAATATGAATCGGAGGCAACACTGACTTTTTTCATTAGGCTCCTGATTTCTGGTTCGTGTAAAATGTCTTCATTAAAATCGTCCATTGATGCGGAGCCTTTAATAGCGATCAAAGCCGCACAAAATTGGCTGCTGAATTTAGAGGCGTAAACTGTCTCAGGGGAAGGATTATCGGTAATATTCAGGACAGTTTGATAGGTTTGTATTGAAATAGTTTGTATTTGTTCAGGGCTGATGCTGTTTACCCTCATGATGCTTTGGACACAATCCATAGCTGGATGGGTGTGGCGGCAGGAAGCATGGATCTTAAAGCTATTTTCCACAATTTTAAATTCCTTGCCAAGATTCCGGGTGATTTTTTCTATATCATAGTTTTCAGACATAGCATTGAAAAATCCTCTTCTCCCTTCCAAAATTCTGGAGGCAGCGGTAAAATCTTTTTTCGCTAGCAAGGCGGCAAGTGCCCCATTATAAGCTGCTTTAGCTGTATGAAGCTGTTTTGTGTTAGCCCCGTCCTCAATAAACTCCCATAAACCCGCTGCTTGTGTGCCTGCGTTTCCAAGTGCATACATGGTTTGCTCCACATTTAAGTTCAGAAGCTTTGCCACTGCGGCCGCAGATCCGAAAGTGCCGCAAGTTGCTGTATTATGCCAATAATAATAGTGGGAAGGAGAGACCGCTTCGCCGATTCTGTAGCAAATCTCATATCCAACGGCAATTGCTGTAATTAAGTCTTTCCCGCTTAATTTATAAGCTTCAGCCACTGCGGCTGCTGCAGGGATTACGACGGTACCTGCATGTATAATGGATGATTTATGAATATCATCCAACTCAACAATATGGCTTGCAGCTGCATTGACTAAACATGCATTGCCAATCGAAGATTTCCCTCCAGTAATAAGGGTAGCTTGTTCATTGCCTCCCCACTCCTGAACCAGTTCTGATATAGTTTGAACAGGCTTTTCATCTTTTCCAGCAAGTGCGGAGCCGTACCAATCCAAAATGCATAGCTTGGTAAATTCTATTACTTCATGAGGCAAATCCTCATATTTTACTTTTGTTGTATATTCGGCCAACTTTCTTGTTAAAGTCATTTCGGCTCACCTACTTTTGAACTTAATACAGATTGTAAAACACTGATAATGTCATCATACTTTTCAACGACATGTGCGCCCGACTCTTTAAGCCTTTGCATTTTTAAGGAAGGTCGGCCCGTATTTCCTGAAATCACGGCTCCAGCATGGCCGAAAACTGTTCCTTCTGGCATGGATTCTGTAAATTTGCCGGCAACAAAAGATATTAACGGTTTTGAGAAGTCTCCCTCACTTATTAATTGAGCAGCATCTTCTTCGAATGACGTGCCCGGTTCAGAAAATGTAACCACTGCTTCTGTTTCCTCGTCTTTTTCAAAAAGGACAAGAAGATCTTTAATGGTTGTTCCTATTAAACTATCTCCGCCGATCCCAATACTGGTTGTAACTCCAAAACCTGCCCTTTTCACCATCCAGGATGTTTCTGCTGTCATACCACCGCTCCTGGAGATGACACCAACATTCCCTGGGATAAAACATCGTTCAGGTCGATCCCCGCCAATCGAGCCCATTTTAATCCTGTCTTTTGGGTTTATCATTCCAACTGTATTTGGCCCTATGATCGTTACATTTTCTTTGCGTGCGGCGTAAAGGAGTTTTATTGCATCATGCTGCGGAATGTTTTCTGTTGTCACGACGATCAGCTTTATGCCATTAGAAATCGCTTCCAAAACAGCATCTAATGCAAAAGCAGGAGGTACAACAATGAGGGATGCATTGATACCATGTTTTTTTACAGCTTCCCTGACAGTATCGTATACCGGAACTCCTTGCACATACTGTCCGCCTTTACCCGGGGTAATACCAGCAAAGATTTTTGTTCCATAGGCAAGTGTATGGCTGACAATCATGGAAGCCTCCCTGCCTGTAATTCCCTGGACAGCCATTCTTGTATTTTGATTGATTAGAATTGACATTTAGGAAACCCCTTTCATCTTTTTAATCATCTCGGCTGCCGCTTCTTCAATGGTCAGATCCTCACCAAAATAAGTAATACCTGCTTCCTGGAAAATTCTCTTTCCTTCCTCATCATTCACACCTGCTTCCCTAACAACGATCGGAAATGTTTGAGGGTCAATTCCCATTTCATGCAGGGCTTTTACAATACCCCTTGCCATGATATCAATTTGAGTGTTATTGGTAATGTTGTGGGCTACAAACAATCCCTTAACTCCTTTTTTGGACAGGATTCCTTTTGTTAATCCCGCTACCTTGTCTTCCGGCGGATTTCCTCCTGTTTCCGTATAGTTCGCCGGTGCAGCACCTAGTTGAACGAGAGCATCAAAGCTTAACAGACTGCCTCCTCCCCCTCCGCACATAAAACCAATTTCACCGCCATCCATTTCTGTATAGCGCGCTGTACCCCGGTAATCAGCATCATTCACTTTGACCATTTCTTTCTCCAGCTCGGTTAAAGGCCTCCATGAACGTTCGCTTCCCGATTCTACCTTTCCATTAAGCTCTGGCTGTCGGTACAGTGCCGAATCATCAATACCCATCACAGAAGCAGCTGCCACGACATTTTCATCCTTTGTGAGTACTAGAGGATTAATCTCCAAAATATAGCAATCATACTTAAGGAATACTTGATATAATTTGCAAAGAATGGATGTTGCTTTAAGTAACGGCTTTCCAGTTACTCCAAGCTTGCTCCAAATTTCTTTAGACTGAAAAGGTTGAAGCTCAGCAAATGGTTCAACGTGATAAATGACTACCTTTTCAGGCGCATTTTTCACTAAATCTTCTACTTCAACTCCGCCTTCAGTGGTCGCAATTATTATCGGCATTTGTTTTTGGGGATCAATTGTAATGGATACATACCATTCTTCATCAATATCCACCTTTTCTTCTATCAGCACTTTTTCTACGGGGAAATTTCTTACTGTCATCTGGAGAATTTCATTCACTTTTCTCTGTGCCTCTTCTACCGTCTCTGCAAACTTTATCGCTCCGGCCTTGCCTCTCTTCCCTACTGGAACAAGGGCTTTTAAAACACAAGGCTTTTTTAAATGCTGTTCAGTAATTTCTTTACTGTTGGACACTACTGAATGCCCTGGTACAGGAATTCCACTTTCTTTTAGTATTGATTTGCTTGCGTCTTCCAACATTCTGCCCATTAACAGACCTCCTCGGGATATTGGATCCAATATATAAAGAAAGGGAACTTACTTCCCTTCTTTCTTTATGCTCTCTATTAACGATTCCCCTGTTCGGAAAATATGTTCAGAAACTAATTTTGCTGCTGTTTCCTTATCTTTCTTTAGGACTGCTTCCAAAATTTTTCTATGTTCAGTATTTGAAGTTTCTATTTGACCGGACAAAAGGTGCGGTGTTTGTTGTGGAAGACCGTTCCACAAGGTTCCTATAAATGAATTGAGCCGTTCCCACCTGCACCTTTTTACCAGTAACCGGTGAAAATCAATGTTATACTGTACGAAAGTGTCTGCATCTTCAGCATTTTCCATTTGATCCACAAGTGATGAAAGTTGTGCGATATCTTCTTGAGTTAAAAGTTCAACACTTTGGTATACAGCCATTTTTTCCAGTTCAGATCTTAAGGCATAAATTTCTTCAATATCATTTATATTGATTGATTTTACAACTGCGCCCTTGTGAGGTTCCAGTAAAATAAGCCCCTCTGATTCCAACTTTCTGAATGCTTCTCTGATCGGCATTCGGCTGACGCCCATTTTTTCTGCAAGATCTGATTGTTTTAACCTTTCGCCCGGCTTAAAGTCCCCTCTGATTATGGCTTCCCTTATTACATTACATACTTTTAAATGAAGTGTATCTCTGTTTTCGATTCTTAAATCTGGGTTCATAGACATATTTAATACCATTCCTTATCCTATTTTAATTTTAGGATACCGGATCCAAATATTATTGTCTACACTTTTCTGACAGTTCGCTTTTGTTATAAAAAACCCATCCAGTTCCACCAAGTGACCGCCGTTAAAATTGTCACGATCATCATAGCAAACGTCATATAGATACCGGGAATGATAAATTCTTTTTGCTGGATTTGACCTGTGCTATGAACGATTATGTTAGGGGTCGCTTCGACAACCAAAATATACCCGTGCAAACATGCAAGAGATGCAGTAATGCAAATCAATATCGGATCAGCTCCAGCTTTCGCTGAAAGGCCAATAAATATCGGAATGAGTGTAACTACTGCTGTTGATACATTTGCAACAGCCAAATGCAGAACTTGGGTGATTATTAAGATGGAAATAACAGCAATAATTGGTGAGCGCAGCAAGTCAATGATCCATTCAGTGCTTAAACTGGCTCCAACCAGTTCAGCCGCACCTGATTGATTGAATGCATAACCTAGCGATAACGTTGCCCCCATAAGCAAAATAGTATCAAAATTAATTTTCACCATGTTCTCCCACTTTGAACAGCCCACTCCTGGAAACGCCATTAAAATAACACCAATAATTGTAGGAATGCTAGGATGAAGTCCATGGAATGGTTCAATGAACCATAGGCAAACGATCAAAATTAAAATCCCAATACACTTTTTTTCTTCTGCATTGATTTGTCCCAAGTCTTTTAGCTTCTTGTCCATTTCCTCTTTTAAATGAGAGAATTCTTCATTTTCTTTTGGCAAGGGAAACGCTTTAATTAATACAAACCATGATACAGGAATTAAAAGAATCCAAATAGGAAATGTATACATAAACCATTGTAAGTAAGTAATTTGGATCCCGAGAAATTGTTTTATTAATTCAACGGTTAAAATATTTCCAATAGCTGCGGTCATGACCACTGTTCCGCTTATTGTTCCTCCAAAAGCGACTGCAAGCAAAATCATTTTACGGAGATTTCCATCTTTTTTTACCCCGATATGCTCTAATGCCATTAATGCAACAGGCAAGATCAACGTTGCTCTTACAGCAACAGCAGGAATAAAAAACGCCTGGAGTTGCGGAATGATCAAGATACTTGCTAATAAACCCTTAGCATTACCGGCCCATTTTGCCAAAATTAAATAGGCGAGCCTTTTTGCAAGAGGAGTATCATTGACTCCCCTTGCCAGCATCATTCCTCCTATGATCAGAAAGATCGCAGGAGATGAAAAGCCGCTAAAAACAATGTCCATGTTAACGGTTTTAAATAAAATCATTAACACAAGGAGCAGCATGGCTGTAACCCCTAGAGGCAGGGGCTCAAACGTCCAGTAAAAAACACTTAAAACTAATAGGGCAAGCATAACTTTGGCTGAGCCGCTGCTGCCTGGAAGTAGTGCATAAACAGATACAGCAAGGATTACGCCCAATAATAGTGTTACAGCTTTTGTAGAATCTATTGAAAATACTTTAACGGAATTCGGCAAAAGCTTTACCTTTGCCTTAGTGTTTGGAGAACTCAATATAACCTCCTTCTTTCCGAAACCTAAATATGGGCAGCAGATTCAACCGGGCTGCATAACTGAAAGAAAGTCTCCAAATCTTCAAGTTCGTCAAATCTGTATACCAGATCAATTAGTAAATCCTTCGCTTCTTCGCTAATGACTTTTCCAGTTACATCCTTGAACTTTTCAATTAATTGCTCGTCTGTCATCGGCTGATCCTTGCTGCCGATTGAATGTTCAATGAAATGGCTTAGCTCTCTGCCATCTTTCAGTTTTACGGTTAAACGTACTTGATCTTCTTTAATACTTTCATCGACTGTTAAATGAATTTTAGACCTTAAAGCTTTTACTTCAAGTTTATTAACGAACTCATCTGTAAACTCATTTACTCCTGCTTTTAAATGAAGGAATCCAGCCGCTACACAATGGTATACACTGAATTTGCCTTCAAGCCCTGTAGTAAAGTCAGTTTTTCCTGTAAGTTCTTTAACAAGCGGATGGCCGGTAATATGTATTTCTTCGATTTCTTCGGCCTTCAAGCTATGGGCTTTTTGGATAGTGATAATAGCATCAATGGCAGGATGTGTCACAATCCCGCTGGCAAATGGCTTATAGCTATTTTTTTCAATTTCCCATTTATCGCCCCAATTATCAGTCAATAGCTCCATTTTGTTTTCTTCGGACAACACGCTGATAAATCCTCGTTCTGCTTCCAGCGCTTTTTTAGAGCTTGTAAATCCTTCTCCTGCAATAAGTGCAGCAAGCATTCCGTTCATTGCCGCTTTTCCCGGATGATAAGGCTTCGTCATCGTTCCAAACATTTCCCTTAACCCAGTAGGATCTGTTGCAGCAATACCAATAGCATATGAAATCCTTTCCTCATCAAGGTCTAATAGCTTGCTTAAAGCAGATGCCGCCCCAACTCCGCCAACACTTCCAGTTATATGCCATCCCCTCCAGTAATGGGAGGGATATACAGCCAGCGCTAGCCTTGCCTGAACTTCACAGCCGACGATAAATGCTTCTAAAACATCTTTACCGGTTTTTTTCTGATGCTCACTATATGCCAATATTGCAGGGAATACAGGCGAAGATGGATGAAGGACTGTTTCAAGCAATGTATCATCAAAATCATAGATGTGGGATGACATCCCGTTCAGCAATGCTGCGAATAGCATATCTGTTTTTTCTTTTCGGCCAAGAATTGTTGCCTGCGGGCTGCTTCCCATTAATTTTGAAACATTCAATACTTTGTCCATAGATTCGTGGTTAGCTGCGCCAATAGCTACCCCAAGCCAGTTTAATAGACTCCTTTTTGCTTCGTAGACAGCATTTTTACCTATTTGTTCGTAATTTGTATGTTTGATTTTTTCAGCCAATTGAACTGTTGTCATCTAAAATCCCTCCTTTTTATAGTGTGTAATATTGTAAAAGACTTTTTGCCTTTTTATATACAGGGTAATCAACCAGTTTATTCTGAACTGAAATGGAGGCACTTCCGTTTAGCTCTGCCGCCTCAAATGCCAGGACAATTTCCCTGGCTACTTCAAGTTCTTTTTTCCCTGGAGTAAATACATTGTGGATCACATTCAACTGTTTGGGGTGGATGGCCAGCTTCGCTTTAAACCCCGAAATTCTCGCTCGAACTGCTTCCCTGTTCAGTCCCTCTTCATTTGCCAGATCCGGGTAGACTGCATCCACGGGGCTTCCAATTCCCGCTGCCCTCGAAGCATTTACAATCTGGGACCTTGCATAGTAGAGCTCTTCTCCTCCATCTGTCAATTCACAATCAACATCCAGCGAATAATCAATAGATCCAAATACAAGTCTTTTGATTAAGTGGTGAGAGTTAGCAATTTCATATGCAAAATGAACACCTCGTGCTGTTTCAATTAAAGGCAATATTTCAAATTGCGTATCTGACTTACCCGCTTTTTCTAACCCTTCCAAGACTATCTGGCATATCACTTTCATATTACCTGCGCTTTCTGCCTTAGGAACAATAATCCCTTTGGCACCCGATTCAACGGAGCACTCTGCATCTTTTCTCCAATACTCTGTTGTAAAATCATTGATTCGAATATAGACATCTTTGTCTGCTGGATGGTTTAATAAATAGTTTTTTGCCCTCTCTCTTGCAATCTCTTTTTCATTAATTGCCACAGCATCTTCCAAATCAAATATGATACTGTCTGCATTGCTTGATACAGCTTTCTCCAACATTCTTTCAGATGTAGCTGGAACAAATAAGTACGATCGTTTTGGCGGCATTTTTTCTCCTCCATGGATATTGGATCCGATTATATTAAAGGAATTGCTCACTCAATTACTTGAGTAAGCGCATTTCCTGCCCTCATAATATGATTTTCTACAAGCTGCCTCAACATGATCGGATCCTTTAATTCTAATGCTTGAAGCATTCTTTTATGCTCTTCATTTGAAATAATCATTGTTTTTGGAATTAGACTTGGAACATGCGCAGGGTAACCTTCGATAAACTCTTTTGTCAGCAGTTTTATCTTTTTCCAATTGCACCCCTTTTGAAGCAACAGATGAAACTGGTGGTTATGACTGATAAAAGAATCCTGGTCATTGTTGTCAATATCATGATCCATCTTTTCAACCAAAAGACTCAGTTCTGTTCTGTCTTTTTTAGTAAGAAAATTCATCGATTTTTGAACAGTTATGCCTTCCAGCAGAGCTCTCAAATAGTATAGTTCTTCTATATCTTCCCTTCTGAACCCGATTACCTGAGCTCCTTTATGCGGAAGAAATATTACCAGTCCTTCTCTTTCCAGGCAGCGCAATGCTTCCCTTACCGGCATCCTGCTCACTCCGAACCTTGATGCCAGTTCATCCTGAATCAGTCTTTCACCAGGTTTATACACCTGTGTGAAAATTGATTCTCTTATCATATCTGTAACTTTTTCTTGTAATGTATGAAAATTTTTCACTTGATTCATAGTAAAACTCCTCAGACAATATACAAACTAGCAAGAATTATTTAGCTAAAAACAGCGAAATTTGTGGGAAGATTACTACCAATACAAGCGCTAAAATCATTAGAGCAAAGAAAGGAAGAACCCCTCTTACCACTTCCCCGACCTTTTCCCTTGTGATCCCACTTACAACAAACAGATTCAATCCTACTGGAGGTGTAATCATAGCCAATTCCATATTGATTGTCATAATGATCGCAAAGTGAATTATATTAATATCAAACATTACTAACACCGGAAGCAAAATTGGAAGAGTGATCAGAATAATCGCTACAGCTTCAAGAAACATTCCGAGTACGAAGAACATTAAATTGACGCCGATCATAAAGATCCATTTATTTGTAGTACTGGCTTCAATCCATGTTGCAAAACTTTGAGGAACTTGTTCAGTTGTTAAAAACATCCCGAAAATCATGGCTGAAGCAATTACCAGGAAAATCATAGAAGTAATATTGATCGATTCCTTAAGTACTTCTCTAAATTTAGGGAATGACATTTCCTTATAAATAAATACTGAAACAATAATTCCATAGAAACAAGAAACGAAAGCAGCTTCAGTTGGTGTTACAATACCTGAATAAATTCCTCCCAGAATAATGACGGGAAGAAGGAAACCCCAGACCGCTTTATAGGTCTTTTTCAAGCGAACATCCATGGATTCTTTTGGCAATTTGCCATAATTATTGATTCTTGCATTAATAATCGCCGAAACCAACAAAATTCCGCCCAGCAGCAGACCTGGAATGATCCCAGCAGCAAATAGCTTGCCCACAGACTCTTCGGCAACAGATGCATAAATAATTAACGGGATTGATGGTGGAATAAGAATCCCTAGTGTCCCCGAAGCTGCAACCAGCCCCATAGCATATCGCTTGCTGTATCCAGCTTTAACCATGCCCGGAATCATAATACTTCCAATCGCTGCAGCTGTAGCAGGACTAGATCCGGAAATCGCTGCAAATATCATACAAGCAAGGATGGTAACAACAGCCAGCCCACCGCGGATATGACCTACCCAGGATTTTAACGCCTCAATAAGATGGTATGAAATCCCGCCTTTTGACATGATAATTCCCGCAAATACAAATCCAGGAATCGCCATTAATGTTGCAGAGTTTAAGGAGTTAAACATTTTTTGGATGACTGTGTATAGCGTAAAATCGACCATAGACAGAGCTACTATACTTGAAAGCCCCAGGCTAACTGCAATTGGAACTCTAATAAGGCAAAGAACGGCGAAAACCAAAAATAACACTAAGACCGGACTCATGCTCCCACTTCCTTTTGCTCTTCTGTAGTTAATTCCTTCATCTCTTCATAAAGATTTTCAAGCTCCCCGGTAATCTCCCGTTTGTCTCCCTTGAATGCCCGATATGCTTTTACAACGAAATAGATCCCCAGTAAACTCATACCGATAGGAAGAACAAGATAAGTAATCCAGATCGGTATGCCAACATCAATTGTAGTAATCCCCTGTACCTTTGAAAGCGTTATCAATTCTATAGAAGAATAAGCAAGGTAGAAGGAGAATCCTGCACCAATTATATTGCTAATACCAGCAACGATTTTTTTCAGACCTGTTGGCAGCTTGTCAAAGAGAAGTTCAACTTGAATATGCCGATTGTCTTTTAATGCCATTCCAAAACCAATAAATATAGCCCACACCAACAAAAATTCAAAAATTTCCGTTACCCATGCTTTAGGTGCATTTAAGACATATCTTGTAAATACACCATATAAACTTACTGCCACGCCTCCCATAAACAGCAAACCAGCTGCACCTTCTTCGATGCGATCGAGCCATTTAAAGAGCTTCATACCCCTTCAACTCCTTTTTCCGGATTGTATCCAATCCATGCTAGTATCATTTTTTAATATACTAGATGTTAAAATAAAAATAAACAGAAAATTTTTATTTTTTTATTATTTTTTGCGTATTCACAATATTCCGTTGATTTGTTATACTATTTCCAACAACATGTCTTTTCACCATGTCGCATTTATTTTGTATCCAAAATCCAAAATGGGAGGTCGAAAAGTGAAAGGAAAACTTTTTAATTTGGCAACAAAAAGCAGAAACTTCAGTGGATGTTTCAATGAGGCTCAAATGTCAGAGAAAATTGCGGCTTTCTTTGCAGTTAGTAAAAGTTTCAATTGCTCATTACATAAGGAGTTTAAAGGAGATATTTCTTTATGAACGGGAATATCGGCTTTATTGGACTCGGGAAAATGGGCTTGCCGATGGCAAAAAACCTTTTGAAAAATCATTATAATGTCTTTGGAACAGATGTTAATGTGGACGCCTTGATGGAATTCAAGGCGGCTGGCGGTAATACCGGAAAATTTGACGAATGGATTAGCGATGTTCATTCCATTATTTTAATGCTTCCCTCTTCAGCGATCGTTAATAAAGTATTAGATGAAATTATTTCTTCCGAATCTTCCCGGCCCAAGGCAAACCAAAAGGAACTAATGGTTATTGATATGAGCAGTTCCTATCCTCGTGATACAAAAGAGAACAGCAAAAAGCTCGAACAAAGTCAAATAAGCTTTGTCGATGCACCTGTCAGTGGAGGAGTCAAAAAAGCGGTTGAAGGGACATTAACAATTATGGCTGGAGGAACGGCTGACCACTTCCAAAAGTGTAAGCGTTTACTAAGTGCCATGGGGACTAATATATTTCATGTGGGACCTATAGGAAGCGGCCACTTAATTAAAGCAATCAATAATTACTTATCTGCCTCTCACCTTTTAGCATCCTGTGAGGCTGTCCAATTACTGGAGAGTTTTGGAGTAGAACCTGATCAGGCTATTAATGTTATTAATCAAAGTACGGGCAGAAGCGGTTCGACTGAATATAAGTTTCCTAACTTTATTTTGACTGAATCATATGACTCCGGTTTTTCCCTTGACCTAATTAAAAAGGACATAGGCATGGCCAATCAGCTTTTTAAAGATTCAGGTGCTGCAACGTCGCTGCCTGAGATTGTATTTCAAAAATACAGTGAGGCAAGCAATGCACTGGATAAAGAAGCAGATCATACAGAAATAAACAAATTTGTCTCATCATATTTATTAAAAGGGGGATTTTAAATGAAGAAAATGAAAAAATTATTGCTGGCGGCAATGACACTGGTACTGACCTTCGCCCTGGCAGCTTGCGGTAATTCCGAGAAAACTGAAGGAAAAAGTGGCGGCACAAAAAGTGATGGGGTTCAGGAACTTACGATTAAAATTTCCCACGTAGTTGCTGAAAATACTCCAAAGCACCAGGGTGCACTCAAAATGAAAGAAGTTATTGAAAAAGAATCAGGTGGTAAGATCAAGGTTCAGGTGTACCCAAACAGCTCTTTATTTGGCGATAAAGACGAATATCAGAATCTGGTAGCAAACAATGTCCAGTTTATTTTGCCTGATATGTCTAAGCTTGTTGGTAACGATCCTGGATTTAATATTCCAGCAATGCCTTTCCTTTTTGAAACAGATGAAGCAGCTAATGCGTTCTGGGATGGAGAAAAAGGTCAAGAGATCTTCAAGCGTTTAGAAAAAGATGGTGTTCTTGGTCAGGCAATGTGGCCAAATGGTGCCAAGC
Source organism: Cytobacillus oceanisediminis 2691 (assembly GCF_007678455.1). Taxonomy (GTDB): domain Bacteria; phylum Bacillota; class Bacilli; order Bacillales; family Cytobacillaceae; genus Mesobacillus; species Mesobacillus oceanisediminis_A. The sequence goes on from NZ_VEEP01000003.1 coordinate 188,087, forward strand.
ACATGACAAATGATAAAAAACCTATCACAAAGCCAGAGGATCTAAAAGGTATGAAAATCCGGACTCAGGGCGGTCAATTGCTGGAAGCCATTTATGATGAGGTAGGTGCAGGATCAGCTTCTATCCCATTTGGAGAACTGTACACAGCCCTTCAACAAGGAACTGTCGATGGACAGGAAAATACATTTAGCAATATTGAGTCCAAAAAGTTTGATGAAGTTCAAAAGTACATGACTATCATGGGGCATACTCGTGTTGACTACGCATTGCTCACTAACACTAAGTTCTGGGATGGCTTAAATGAGGAAACAAAAGCTATTGTTCAAAAAGGTATTGACGAAGGAACAAAGCTTGCCAGAGAATCAGCGAAACAGCTTAACGATGACGCATTAGCTAAGCTTAAAGAAAATGGTCAAGTAGAAATCAACGAGCTCTCAGAAGCAGAAATTGAAGAATTCAAGAAGGCTTTAGAGCCAGTCTACAGTGAATGGGCAGAAAAAATCGGCAAAGATATTATTGAGGATGCTGAAAGCAAATAATTATATTACACGGCTTGCTACAACCGCTGCCAATGCTGCAGCGGTTGTTTTTTAGCTAAAAACTTAATTAAGTTACACACCGGGAGACGGGTACCCTTTTTAACATTTTAAAAGGACAAAAAAATTCCAGCTGATGGGCTGGAATTTTTTTCAATTATTCTTTAATTTATACTGAAACTGCCTTCTTCAATCTTCTGCAAATCTCATCTCCCACCTCTTCTGTAGATGATGTTCCGCCAATATCAGATGTCTTGATTCCGTCCTCCGTTATATCCTCAATGACATCAAGAAGCTTTTTGCCTAACTCTTCTTCTCCGAAATGATCAAGCATCATTTTAGCGGTCCAAATTTGCCCAATTGGATTTGCAATTCCTTTGCCAACGATATCAGGAGCAGAACCATGAACCGGCTCAAACATAGATGGGTATTTTCCGTTAATGTTGATATTTGCTGCAGGGGCTATGCCAATGCTCCCCATAATAGCTCCCCCTAGGTCAGTTAAAATATCACCAAACAGATTGCTTGCTACAATCACATCGAATATTTGCGGACGCGTTACAAAAAATGCTGCAAGGGCATCAATATGGTAGGCAGTCGTTTGTACATCATTGTAGTCTTTCTTAACATCATTAAATACTTCATCCCAGAAAGGCATAGAATGGAAAATTCCATTTGACTTTGTAGCAGAGGTTACATGACCTCTTCTTTTCTTTGCAAGTTCAAAGGCATAGTGCATAGCACGTTCTGTCCCTTTTCTTGTAAATATAGCATTTTGGACTGCAAGCTCATCTTCACCTTTGTGAATTCTGCCGCCAACTTCACTATATTCCCCTTCACTATTCTCCCTCACTACAATTAAGTCAAAGTCTTTCGGATTGACTAGAGGGGATCTTAATCCTTTAAAATATTTAGCTGGCCTAATATTAATAGATTGTTCAAACTCTCTTCTAATTTTGATTAAAAGACCCCAAAGAGAAATATGGTCAGGTACAAGAGCAGGGTTTCCTATTGCTCCAAGAAAGATAGAATCAAAGTTTTTAAGTGTATTTAATCCATCTTCTGGCATCATCTTTCCATGTTCTATATAATAATCACTGCTCCAGGGAAAAGATTGATAACTAAATTTAAGTCCCCCATGTATCTCTGCAACCGTATCCAATACTTTTAACGCTACAGGGACCACTTCTTTTCCAATGCCATCGCCAGGTATGACCGCAATCTCGTAATTTTTCATCCTTAAACAGCTCCTTTGTTTGCTTTTTCATTATAGTTTTCATATTTAGCTATCTCTTGCATATAGAGGTCATCCCCGAATGAATCATACGCAACGAGCAATGGGAAATCTTCTACTTCAAGCCGCCTTATTGCCTCTGGACCAAGATCCTCATAAGCAACCACCTGTACTGCTTTAACCCTTCTGCTTAAAATGGTTGATAAACCGCCAATTGCGGCAAATGAGACTGCACCATATTTCTTGCATGCTTCTTTTACAATGTCTCTTCTCGGTCCTTTACCAATTGTCCCCACAACCCCATATTCATACATTGCAGTGGCGTAAGGATCCATTCTGAATGCGGTTGTCGGTGCGACAGGACCAATGATCTGTCCTGGTTTTGGGGGACAGGGCCCTGCATAGAATATGATCTCTCCCTTCAGGTCGACAGGCAATGGCTCATTTTTCTCAAGCAGTTCAACCATTCTCTTATGTGCAGCATCCCTTGCCATATAAATCGTTCCTGTAAGGAGAACCGAATCGCCGATTTTAATTTTTTTTATATCTTCTTTTGTTATAGGAGTTTGCAGCCTATATTCTGCCACATTGATTCCTCTCCTTTCGATTCCATTTAGATTTTCTTTCAGTTTCATTAATCATTTGCTCGGCCAAAAATCATCATTATTAGCCGTTGTTTAAATTACGATTGTTTTCTTTCTTGCAGCATGACATTGAATATTAACTGCAACAGGCAAAGCTGTAATATGACATGCGTATGTTTCAATAGGTACCCAAAGGGCAGTACTCGTTCCCCCAAGTCCCTGTGGCCCAATCCCTGTTTCATTAATGGCTTCCAGCAATTCCTGTTCAAGTTCGGCAATATGCTGGTCTGGATGGTGAACACCGATTTCTCTTAATACAGCATGTTTCGCAAGAGAAGTCACTTTATCAAAACTACCGCCAATCCCCACTCCGACAACTACGGGTGGGCATGCCTTTCCTCCAGCATCTTTTATTGTCTGAAGGACAAATTTCTTTACACCCTCAATACCTTCTCCTGGAAGAAGAAATTTCATTGCACTCATATTCTCACTGCCTCCGCCTTTTGGCAGGACAGTAATTTTGATTGTGTCACCTGGCACAATTTCCGTATGTACGACAGCTGGTGTATTGTCCCCCGTGTTAACGCGCAGCAAAGGATCTCCTACTACAGATTTTCTTAAATAGCCTTCTCTGTAACCAGTCCGCACTCCTTCCTGAATGCTAGCAAGATAATCCCCACCTGTAATGTGAACATCCTGCCCTATTTCAACAAAAACAACTGCCATTCCTGTATCATGACAATATGGCATGTGATTTGTTTTTGCTTCATCCGCATTTTCCAGCAGCTGTTGGAGAATAGATTTGCCAATGGGCGAAGCTTCTGTTTTTTCGGCACGTCGAAAACCTGCTAGAACATCATCCGGCAAGTAGTAACAAGCTTCCCAGCACAATTTAGCAACACTTTCAGTTAAGACCTCAGCATCAACAATCCTCATTTTTCCCCCTCTTTTCCTTCAATTAAAATTATCAAGTTTTTCAAATCCTCTTCCGTATGTTTCTTTAAACTGAGTACTGCTTTTTCAGGATCCTTTTCTCTAATCGCGTTGAATATTTCTTTATGCCCTTTTAAAATGACTAACCCTCGTTCATTACCTTCAATATTCAGTAGCCTATAATAATAGGTTAATGAATGAAGCTCATCCACCAGTTTTTTCAACCTAATGTTTTCGCTTATTAAAATAATGTGTTCATGGAACTTTGTGTTCCACTTTACGATTTCTTCCTTTTTATTGCTTTCAACAGCGGCTTCTGTTTTTTCTATTATTCTTCCCAGTTCTTCTATTTGCCGCTCAGAAGCCCTCTCTGCTGCCAGAGCCACAGCAGCTGATTCAAGTGCAACCCTGCAGCCGTAAATATCTCTTACATCTTTCAAAGTTGGTTTATATACAGTTATTTGAGATTTCTCATCCATAATCAAAAGACCTTCATTAATTAAAGTCCGAATCGCTTCTCGCACAGGGCTGCGGCTAGTGGAGAATTGTTTTGCAAGCTGAGCTTCAAATAAACGATCACCTGGTTTATATTCACCTTGCCAAATTCGCTCTTTTATAGTTTGCTGAATTTGCAGGTAAAACGGAAGCGCTTTCTCAAGTGGTATCTGGTTCACATTTTCCCTCCCTTCCTCTTTTAATTATCTGTCGGCTGTCGACAGCTCTAATTTTATAATAGTATTAATTATCAAAAAATTCAATGTTTTTAGTTAAAGAAAACACCATTCAACATTTATCTTAGAATGGTGTTTTGCAGAATGAAGTTCAGCTATCTTTTTACTCTTCTATTCCCATTTCCTCAAATATTTCACGGGCTGCTTTAAAACTATCCAGTGATGCTGGTACTCCGCAATAAATAGCAGTTTGTAAAAAGATTTCCTGGATTTCTTCTTTGGTGACTCCATTATTAATGGCTCCACGTAAATGCAGCTTCAATTCATGCGGACGATTTAAAGCTGTCAGCATCGCTAAATTAATCATGCTTCTCGTCTTTTTAGGCAAACCTTCTCTAGTCCAAATTTCTCCCCAGCAATATTCGGTAACTAATTCCTGAAGAGGTTTTGTAAAGCTTGTTGCGTTTTTTATTGAGTTGTCTACATATTCTGCCCCTAACACTTCACGTCTTACTTTCAAACCTTCATCAAATTTTACACTCATTTTACTTCCTCCTTCATTAACTCTTTGTGCTTTAAAAAAAAGGTGCCTAAGGCAATTGCCACTGTCTGGCCTTTTTCATCTATGATTTTGCATTCGGAAACAACTGTACTTTTGCCGAGATGAATGATTGAAGGCTTTGCATACAGTTTTTTTCCTTTACCTGGCCTGATATAATTCATTTTCAATTCTAACGTGAAGACTTGAGATTCTTTTGGTATCCTGGTCATTATGTGAAAACCAATGGCCACGTCTGCCAATGTATAGAGAGCGCCACCTTGTGCAACATCATATGTATTGGCATTTTGCATACCCAATTCCATACTCATTTCTCCATTTACCTCAAATCCAATCCCTAAAAGCCTTCCTGTATAATGGAGCTGTTTTTTTGACCCTTTAAGCGCCTTGATCACATGGAAAACTTGATTTCTTTCTTCGCTTGAAAGATTTTCAATTTCTTTAAGAATATCGCTGGCAGCTGTCGTGATTCTTAACCCTCCTCCCTTTAAAGCTTTCTTACCCTTGTAATAATAGGATACTGGATCCAATTAAAAACGTCTACACTTTTCTGAATTTTTTAATAATGGTGAATAAAGCAATTCTCAACACTAAAATTTCCTCTATAAAATTATTAATAATTCTGATATAATATTTACTAAGATAGTAAAAATCTATAATTATAGTTGAGGATGACGTTAAATGGATATTAAACAATTAGAGGTTTTTAATACGATTTATAAACACAAGAATTTTTCAAACGCAGCTAAGGAGCTTTTCATTTCCCAGCCGACCGTAAGTGCTCACATTAAAAGCTTAGAGGAAGATTTAGGTATGCAGTTATTTAACCGGAAAAATAAAGCAATGGGCAATTTAACAGATGCGGGAAAAATTCTTTATCAATATTCTACCCAAATCCTTTCTCTTGTTAAAGAAGCTGAAAATTCTTTGGCCAATTATAAACAAGGACATACTGGCTCCTTGTCATTGGTAACCTCCCACTCCTTTTGTTATTGGGTCTTACCTAAAATATTAGAAAATTTCAATCATCTCTATCCTTCAGTGGACATTATCCTGCATACAGAATTCACACCAAAAATGATTGAAATGGTCTATAACCGGGAGGTTCATTTTGCAATTGCACGAACCAGTACTCCAGACTTTAGCGACGAGTTTCTTCATAGTGAACTCATTGGACAGGATCCCTCTGTATTTGTTGTTTCACCACATCATCGACTGGCCGATGCAACGGATGTATCAATTGATGATATTCTTCAGGAACAATTTATCGTGTATGGAAAAAAATCGAGCTATTGGCCACAGATTCAAAGTATGTTTGTCAATATGGGGTATACGCTTAAAACTGGCATGGAGTTAAATGATATCAATGCTGTAAAGAAAATGATTGAAATCAACATGGGTATATCCATTTTACCGCAAATATCTGTCCAGAATGAGCTTGAGATGGGAACAATCAAGATGGTGAAAGTAGAAGGTGTTCCCCAAATGATGCGGTACTCCAACTTAATATACCAAAAGGATTTAATTATGACAGGCGCTATCCAAAATTTCGTCAAATTTATTCATGATACCAAGCCTTACTCTTTGAATGGATAGAATTCTGTAAAGAAGCTGTTTTCGCATTGATTGGTGTTTTTCGTATAAAACCTATTTATTACACTACGCTTCGGGGTACTTTTCTTTCTGCTCCTGCCACTATAAAGCCTAAAGTCAGAAAAATTCAGCTGCTGATTTTTACTTTTCTTTGATAATGCAATAAAGAAAAGGGCATAAAAAAGGGTGTCTAAAAGTATAGCTTGGCACCCTTTTTTCAAGACAACAGCCTTAAAACCAATTTACTCTTCCATTCACCGCGAACCTGTAATGAATCCCCATAATTCCTGTGACTGAATAATTTTTTCTCCAAGGTTTCTGGCCAGAATGGTCTCCGATCCATATTCATCACGCCACGACCATAACCGTCTCGTGCTTTGATGCAGAGGATGCTCATCTGTAAACCCCATTGCTCCATGTACCTGATGGCCAATACGGAAGCCTGCCTCTGCGGCATCACCAAGCTGGATTTTTGCTATGGCAGCTTCTTCTGAACTTATATTTGAGTCTATATTTGAGACAATAAAATCGGCAACAGCCAGCGAAGCTGTTGTTTCACCAGCTAAAACAGCAAGCTGCTGTTGTACAGCCTGGAATTTGCCGATTGGTCTGCCGAACTGTGTTCTTTCTTTGGTGTAATTAACGGACAGCTCCAATGTTCTCTCCAGTGCACCGGCCATAAGCATGACTCTTGTCAAAGAAGCCAAATCAATAAAATCATTGAACATGGATGGTTCGATGGCCTTAACCTCATTATTGTTCAACCGTATTTGCTTCAGAATTACTTCATCACGTGGGTCTCCTGCCAAATTTTCATGATGGCGTACTTCACAAATTTCTATCGGAACACTTCCAATCATATATTGATTCTCAAAGGTCCTTCCCAAAATTATAATTGATTCAGCGTTTCTGGCCCATGGAACATATTTAGCAGTGCCAGCTAGCAACCAGCCTGAGTCAGTTTCGTCAAACTCAATTTCATTTTCAAGAGTGAATGTACTTATATGATTATTTATTGGCAGGCCAGCTTCTGCAAGGGCTAAATTAGCAAGAATATGTTCAGCCAAAGGGACAGGCAAAGCATAATAACCGGCAATCTTAACCATAGAGAAATAGTCGCCTAAATCTCCACCAGAGCCGCCTTTCTCTTCACTAATTCCCACCGAAACCACACCAAGCTCTTCAAGTGTGTTCCAGAGCATTGTAGGGAATGCACCTTTTTCTGCAGAAGCAATTAACTCTTTTGTACAAAGATCTTTTAATACCTTGCTAACGGTATCCTCAAGCATAGCTCTTATTTCACTCATCGAACCCCTAACCCCCTTGCGATTATTCCCCTCAATATTTCAGTTGTTCCACCCCGAAGAGTAAAGCCAGGGGCATGAAGAATGGCCTGGGCCAATAATTCATCAAACCTTGAATCTGCTTTTACAGAAGGATGGCTTGGAATCAGCAGTCTTGCAACCTTGATGATCTCATTTTCATATTCAGTTCCTAGATCCTTTACAAGTGCTGCTGCAATTTCCGGTGACTTTCCCTGTTCAAGTAAACCGGCTACACCTAAAGACATTTTTCGGAGTGTCCATAACCTGGCAACAAGTCTTCCAATTGCCACGCTGGCATAGTCGCTGTCAGAACCTGAAAGTCTTCTGATCAACTCTTCAAGCAGCGGATAAGTACTCATAAACCTCTCAGGGCCACTGCGTTCATAAGCAAGCTCAGCCATGCTTTGCTTCCAGCCTTCCCCTTCTTCTCCAATGATCATATCCTCTGACACTTCAACGTCTTCCATAATTACTTCGTTGAAATGATGCTCTCCTGTCATCAGATAAATCGGTCGAATCGTTATGCCTGGTGCTGACAGGTCCAGGAGGATTTGGCTTAATCCCTCATGTTTTTTATCTCCTATAGAAGTTGTCCGAACTAATGTGATCATATAATGAGCATGGTGTGCCCCGCTTGTCCATATTTTGCTGCCATTAACAATCCATTTATTGCCTGACTTTTTAGCCTTTGTGGAAACGGAAGCAAGATCGGAGCCGGAATTCGGTTCGCTTAAGCCTATCGCAAAGAAAATTTCTCCCCTGGCGAGTAAAGGCAAAAACCGCTGTTTTTGTTCTTCTGTTCCGTAACGCAGCAACAAAGGTCCTGTTTGCCGGTCTCCAAACCAATGTGCCGCCACAGGCGCCCCTGCTGCAAGAAGCTCTTCAGTCACCACAAAACGTTCCAATGCAGATCGTTCATGACCCCCATATTTTTTTGGCCAGGTCATTCCCAGCCAGCCTTGTTTACCTATTTTACGGCTAAATTCTGCTGAGTAGCCGCCCAGCCAGGTGTCACATTTCGGTTCAAAACTCCCAATCTCTTTTTCCTTGTTTAAAAACTCCCGTATTTCCCTACGTAATAATTCAGCTTTATCCGGTAATTCGGTATTGGGCAGAGTTAACTCCTTCACAATCTTACCTCCTATTCTTGTTTACCTGCCTTCAAATACAGGTTTACGTTTTTCCTTAAAAGCAGCAAGCGCTTCATTGCGGTCTTCTGTTTCCAAAACTCTTTCATATGCTTCAGCTTCATAAATTAGACCTTCATCCAAGCTTACTGACCGGCCATAATTAATTGCTGCTTTTGATTCTCTTACTGAAAGAGGTGCATTCTCGTTAATTTCTCCTGCTATTTCAAGGGCTCTTTCCAGAACTTGCTTCTCTGATACTGTCTCATTGATCAACCCAATGTTTAATGCCCTTTCCGCCGTTATCTTTTTGCCGGTCAGGATTAGCTCTTTTGCATATAAATCACCGACAGCTCTTAGTAGCCTTTGAGTGCCTCCAACGCCAGGAATGATTCCAATTTTGACCTCCGGCAGGCTAAATAAACTATGTGTGGACGCTATCCGTAAATCACAGGTCAGTGACATCTCTACCCCCCCGCCTATGCATAAACCATTTACAGCAGCAATTACAGGCTGAGGAAGATTCTCTATTTCACGGTAGGTTTCCCTCGCTTTTTTCAGGTAATCTTGTACTTCCTGTGAATTCATGTTTATCCTCTCTTTTAAATCCGCACCAGCTGTAAAGGCTTTTGCCCCTGAGCCTGTAATAATAACTGTTTTATAATAATTGGATTCCTTAATCTTCCCAAGCGAATCGTACAGCTGCAAGAAAGTTTCATAGTCTAGGGCGTTATAGCCATTTTCCCTATATAGCTGCAGGATTGCCGTCTCGCCATTTTCCTGAAAAATGATACTCAATATACTCCACTTCCTTGATAGCCTTTTTTAATAATCGTTTTAGCATATTGTTAGATTGCTTTTACCATGCCCCCATCAACCAATAAGGAAGTTCCGGTAACAAATGAGCTTGCATCCGATGCAAGGAAGGCAACTACTTTTGCAAATTCTTCCGGGTTGCCATATCGGCCTAAAGGAATCGTCTTCTTAGAGGCTTCTTCTATTTCTTCATGAGTTTTCCCCTGGCTGTCTGCTTTCATTTGATCAAGAAAAGCGACACGATCAGTCGCAATTCTGCCTGGTGCAACCGTGTTAACGAGAATATTATAAGGGGCCAGTTCTTCTGCCAGGCTTTTAGCCAGCCCGACAACTCCCAATCGGAAAGTATTAGATAAAATAAGGCCAGGAATTGGCGTTTTAATAGAAGAAGAAGCAATATTGATGATACGGCCGCCTTCCTTCTTTAGATCCGGCATGGCAGCCCGAATGAGTCTAATATAGCTTAATAGATTCAATTCGAAGGCATTTTGCCAATCTTCATCCTTAAATTTTTCGAATCCCCCTCCTGGAGGACCGCCAGCATTATTCACCAGAATATCTATCTTACCCAACTCTTCCTTTGTTTTTTGAACCAGAGCCTGGATCTCAGCAGGCTTTGTAATATCGCACTGAAAATAGGAGACTTTGCCTTCACCAAGAGTATTCAGTTCTTCTTTTACCTGCTGCAGTTTATCTTTATTCCGGCTCGTAAGCATAACATGTGTGCCTTCTTTGGCTAATTCTGCTGCGATTGCTTTTCCTAATCCCTGGCTCGATGCCACTACTAATGCTACTTTTCCTGCTAGATTAAGCTCCATTTAAAGACCGCCTTCCTTTTTCGATTTAATTTTAATCATTCTGCCTTCAATCTACGGCAGCCGGGTTACACAGAATTGTTCATCATGACCCAGAACTTCTGATTTTACATATTTACCTGAGGCCACTTCTAGAATCTCCTGATAAATTTCATATCCCATCTGCTCTAATGTTTTTTCTCCAGTTAATACCTGGCCGGCATTAATATCGATGTTCTCCCTCATTTTCGAGTAAGTTTTTGGATTGCCTGTGATTTTTATTACCGGGACACCAGGAAAGCCAGTTGGAGTTCCCCTTCCTGTTGGGAAAAGAATGATTTGGGCGCCCGCTGCCACTTCCCCTGTCGATACCTCTCCGTCATGGCCAGGAGAATCCAGTAAGAATAGCCCTTTGCTCTCAGGCTGGTGTCCATATTTAAGAACACCAGAAAAAGGAGCATTTCCAGATTTCTTCATGCTCCCGAGAGATTTTTCGACTACACTGGATAATCCCCCTGCATAATTGCCTGTAGATATTAAATGTGTTCTTTCCTTATTCGTAGAATCTTGAGTCTGTCTTTTTAACTTTTCTTCGGTCTTAAAAATGGTTTCTCTAATTTTTTTCGCGACCTCTTCATTGATGGCTCTTCTAGCCAATATATCTTCAGTGCCAATTAACTCGGTAATTTCACTTAAGATCGAGGAGCCTCCCTGGGTTACAAGCTTATCAGATGCTATTCCTAAAGCGGGATTGGCAATTAAGCCGGAAGTCATATCAGAACCTCCGCAATTTAATCCAATCATTAATTCCCTAACTGATACTTCTTCACGTACCTGTCTTGAAGCAATTTGCTGCATTTCCCTCGCAATTCTGCTTCCTTTTTGGATCGCAGCCAGAGAATCTCCTTCCGTCTGAATGACGACGGTCTCCAGCATTTTGTTTGCGGGTGCAATTCCATCTGCCAGTTCATATGGAGAGAATCTTTCACAACCCAAACCGACAACTACTACTCCTGCAAAGTTCGGGTTTTTCCCTATGGCGATAAGAGTTTTGGCGGTAACCTCCAAATCTTCTCCAACCTGGCTGCAGCCCACTGGATGCCTGAAATACACACTGCCCGGGACTTGATTGGCTATTCGCTCGGCCACTTTAGCTGAACAAAATACAGATGGAATGATCGCTATTTGATTCCTGACACCTACAGAACCATTTTGTCTCTGGAATCCCATAAATGTATCGGTCATTATTTCAGTCCCCTTTCGCAGTACATATTATGAAAATGAATGTATGCTCCTTTTTGGACTGCGACCATCATTTTTCCAATTTCTTCACCATATTTTAAAACGCTTTCACCCTTGTACAAATCACAGATTGCCAATTTATGGCCAAACGGTATGTCTTCAAGAAGTACTGCCATTTCATCACGGTCATTAAACCGAAGAGTGCACTCTTCTCCTTTTTTTAGATCTGCAAGCGCAACAGCAACATTATCAGAGCAATCTATCACGAGAGCAGCTTTTTGAAGATTAATAGCATTTTCCATCGCTAACCTCCTTAATTAACTAAACTGGTGCACAGTCAATTTCCTCTGTAAATCTCCGTTCTGGTCAAATGACAGCTTATGGGTGTCTTTAATATTAAACTTGCGGTTTGATTTTTCCATTTCCTTTATCACGGGTAATGTTGCAAATATACGATTTAAATGAAGTGTATTGGGGATTTGGACAATTTTAATTTTTTCCATGGCGATTTTTGGGCCAAGACTGTAGACGGCTGTTTCCACTGCTTCCTTTTCTGTATCATAAATCATCGGGAGCATTGCCCTCCTCAAATACGTTGCCGTAAGAGCATTCGTATATGTTGATTTACGGTCCATTTTGTCCACCAGTTTTTGTGTCGTAAAGTCAGCCAGTCCTATTCCCTGGGCATTGCCAAAAGATTTTTCTGCCAAATCAAGTACAGCCAGCTTACTGACAGCAGGATATTCCGGTTCCTGTACTCCATCAATCCTCCATCTTCCAATTATGTTGGGATCCATGCCAGTACCGCTAAAGCATTTGCCCATTTCTTCTACTAAAAGCAGATCGATTTCATTCACCGGCAGGCTTGGCATCATTGCTTTGGAATAATGGAGTAATTCCTCTTCCCTGGAATGCCAATTTTCCACAGATACACCAGCTATATCAGCCGTTTCATCATAACCATTTTCAATGATGGCCAATCCCATCAATACTGGACTATTCTTAAGGGCAAATAAAGAAACCTCTTCAATATTTCCGGCCATTTTTAAAGCACCATCACTATGGACAAAAGTAGCTCCTTTTATTTTGCCGAGTCCAATGGTAACCATTTTGCTCAAGCCGCTTTCGACTCTTCCTCTAAAAGCTGTATGTGCTTTTATACGGTTAATTACCAGGATGCCATCTGAATGATAGGCGTTTTTGTCCATATAAACCGGCTGACCTTTTGGTGTATGCCCTAACAGTTCTACCTCCATGGAAGATCGTATTTCTGCTCCAACCGTGTCCTCTGTAATGCCTAAATGTCTCAGTACCTCTATCTGTCCTTCAGCTGTTGCTCGTCCATGGCTGCCCATAGCTGGGACAAGAAAAGGCTTGAATCCTCTGTTCTTTAGGAAATCTGCTGTTTCTTTAAGGATAGGAACAATATTGGATATTCCTCTGCTTCCAGCTGTAATTGCAATCTCGGCATTTTTGGGCAAACTTTTATTTTCAAGATGTCTTTTTAGCTCGCTGTGAACCTTCTCTTTAAGATTAGAAAGTTTATCATCCGGAAACTGCTGTTCAATTTCATAAAGCTCGAACAACCCCTCACTCCCTTTCTTATTTTCCAACGCATTTATCTTTACGAAATTGGTATATATCTACTTTGAGTATAAAATGTTTCTGAAAATTAAGTCAATAAATTATTGATTTATTTTAATGATTTAATATATTTTATAGAAAATACCAATAGAATGAAATATAATTATATTCATAATTTTCAATTAAGTTTTCTTCATGATGGAAAAAAATAAAAGGTAAAAGGAGAAACAAACTATGACATCTGAAAATAAAGAAAAAAAACTGACCTCATATGGAGATAAAGGGTTTAGTCAGTTTATTAGACAAGCTTTTAATCGGCATCTGGGGTATGACCCGGAGGATTTTACAAAACCCGTGATCGGAATTTGCAATACGAAGAGTGAAATTAACCGCTGCCACTCTCATATCGAACCATTAGTGACAGCGATAAAAAACGGTGTCCTAATGGCTGGCGGAATTCCCTTAGAATTTCCAACTATTTCGTTAGGTGAAATTAACACAAGTCCAACCACAATGCTTTTTAGAAATCTCGCAGCAATGGATACAGAAGAAATGATTCGTGCCCAGCCGATTGATGGGGTTGTATTAATTGGCGGGTGTGACAAAGTAACGCCTGCTCAGCTAATGGGGGCCGCCAGTGCCAATATTCCTTCCATCCTTATAACAGGCGGGCCTATGAATAATGGAGAGTATGAGGGCCGGACATTGGGAGCCTGTTCTGACTGCAGGTTTTTCTGGCAAGAATATCGCGGTGAAAAAGTGAATGACGAGGAAATTAATGAAATAAATAAAGCGCTGGCTCCTACTGCCGGACATTGTATGGTTATGGGGAGCGCAAGTACAATGGCCGTATGTGCTGAAGCAATGGGGATGATGCTTCCCGGAGGCGCTGCTATCCCTGCAACACACAATCGCAGGCTTGAACATGCTGTTCAGACTGGTAAAAAGATTGTCGAATTAGTTAACAAGGAAATTACCCCTTCACAAATCATCACAAGGAAGTCCCTCGAAAATGCGATACGAATGTTAATGGCAGTTGGCGGTTCAACAAATGCCGTCATTCATTTAATCGCCATTGCAGGGCGATTAGATATCGAACTTCCACTCGAGCTTTTTGATGAACTGAGCAGAACCACGCCATTTATCGCCAACCTGCGTCCGGCAGGTAGATTTCAAATGGAGGATTTCTTTAAAGCCGGCGGTGCCCCTGTTGTAATGAAGGAACTAGAATCTTTGCTCCATACTGAAGAAATAACGGTCACAGGTAAAACGGTCTTCGAAAACCTAAAGGAAGTCAAATGCTCTGATACATACAGGGAAATTATAACAAGATTTGAAAAACCATTGCATAAGGAAGGAGGCATCGCTGTATTGAAAGGGAATCTTGCACCGCTTGGAGCTGTCATAAAACCAAAGGCAGCATCGAAGAACCTATTAAGCCATAGAGGCCGGGCTATTGTTTTTACATCTTTGAAAGATCTTGAAGAAAGAATCGATGACCCAGAGTTAGATATCACACCTGAAGACATTATGGTTCTTCAAAATGCAGGACCTGTGGGCGGACCAGGCATGCCTGAAGCAGGAATGCTCCCGATTCCCCATAAGCTTTTGAAACAGGGGATACGGGATATGATTCGCATTTCAGATGCAAGAATGAGCGGCACTGCCTTTGGTACGGTCATACTCCATGCAGCCCCGGAAGCTGCTGTGGGCGGTCCTATTGGCCTTGTTAAGACTGGAGATATAATTGAGCTCAATGTTGAGGAAAGGATCCTTCAGCTTCATGTTTCACAGGAGGAACTGGAAAAGCGCCGGATGGAATGGAAGGCGCCGGCGCATTTTGAAAGAGGCTACACTTCCCTTTACCAAAAACACGTTTTTCAAGCTGATAAGGGGTGTGACTTTGACTTTTTGGTATACAAGCCAGATAAACTTTTATAATCGAAAAATGGGCTGTTCTCAACGTGGAGAACAGCCCATTATTTAATTTACTTTCAGATCTTTCACTGTATTTTTTAATGTTTCAAAGCCATCAATCTGGCACTCTACTACATCACCATCACGTATCACAACTGCGCCTGGTGTACCCGTAGAAATAATGTCACCCGGAAGAAGTGTCATAACTTTTGAATGGAAGGATACTAAGTGCCAGGGATTAAAGGTCATATTTGACACAATGTTTTTCCGGTGCAATTTTCCATTAATGACAGTAGCAACATTTAAATCAAGAATATTGGTCACTTCATCAGGTGTTACCAATTGAGGGCCAAAACTAAAGAAAGTATCAAAACTTTTTGACCTGGTTAAATACCGGGGATTTAGCTGCAGGATATCTTCAGCCGTCATATCTATAATAGTAGTAAAACCTGCAATTACATTTGGTGCATCCTCAATGGAAACATCCTTGCATTCTTTTCCGATGATAACGCCCAGTTCGGCCTCAGCTGTTGTCCGCTGTGACTGATGCGGTATTTTGATTATATCACTTGGGCCAATTATGGATGTTGAAGGCTTCATAAAACTTGCCGGTTCTGTATTCGGCGCAGATTCACTTAAATCCGCTGCATGTTCGACATAGTTTAGCCCTATACCCCAAATCTTTTTAGGGAATCTGTATAAAGGACCGTATTCAATATTGCTGGCAGGGATCATCTCATGAAAATCTTCAATCACGCTTTTCCCCTCTTTATTATACCATTCTGTTAAATGTTTAAGCTGGCCTGACTCTAATAGATCCAAAACCTTTGTGGCCCAATTTGCATTCAGGTTTTTATTGATGGATTCTACTAGAACCGCACCCTGGCCAGTTATTATTGCAGCCTTCTCTTCTCCAAATCTATCGACAGTTGCTAATCTCATACCTTCATCCCCCTATAAAAATGTTTGATCGCCTGGTAATTTACTTAGCTATTACAATGTCATGTTATTATTTGTTTCTAGTTCAATCCCTTTTTTCCTTAAGATTTCATCCACCCATGACCGGTCCCATTTTCCCTGGCCAATAGAACGCATCGTTTCTTCTTCTTTTGACGTCAGTTCAAGAGCTTTTTCTAAAATAACATGGGCTTCATCCATGGGAATCACAACTACTCCATCGTCATCCCCAACAATAATATCACCAGGGGAAACGGGAACATTCCCGCAGCTAATGGTTGTGTTAACCTCACCTGGGCCTTCTTTATAAGGTCCTCTCGGAGTAGTTCCCTTTGCAAATACAGGCAGTCCCAGTTTCGCTATGCCTATACGGTCTCTGATAGCCCCATCTATGACAAACCCTCCGATTCTCTTTGTTTTTGCATAAAAAGACATGATTTCTCCAATTATTGCATGTTCTGTATCACCGCTTGCATCCACAACAATAATATCCCCAGGCCTGGCAATGTCCATCGCTTTATGTACAAGTAAATTGTCAGAAGCATGGGTACGCACTGTTAAAGCACTGCCAGCCATATGGACGCCAGGCTGATTGATTGGCTTAATCGCATAATTCATTACCATCATTCTTCCCATTACGTCTCCAAAAACAGAAGTGGCAATATTTTTAAATCCATCTACTAAACTCCGGTCCAGCCGGTCAAAATCAACTATTACACGATACCCTGTACTTGCCAATTGCCATACCCCCATGATTCTGTATTGTTGGGTTTCAGCTTTAGCTTAAGCCAATACTACCTCGCTGATAATAGAGTTGTATTGATAAGGGACGGTGGTGTTTCTCCAGATAATCCCCTTACCATATTTTCAGCCGCAAGGAAAGCCATCTTAGTTCTTGTTTCTGCTGTTGCCGAACCCATATGCGGAAGTGTTACTGTATTATTCAACTTCAGCAGCGGATGATTGGGATTTATAGGCTCTTCTTTATAGACGTCAAGTCCTGCACCTGCTATTTGTCTGGTCGTGAGGGCTTTAACCAGAGCTTTTTCATTCACGGTCTCACCCCTTGAACCATTAATAAAAATTGCATTTTTTTTCATTATTTCAAACTCTCGATAACTGATTAGATTCTTCGTTTCCTCCGTAAGCGGAGTCATTAAGCAGACAAAATCAGACTTTGACAGAAGGTCGTCAAGTTCTGTTTTCTTTGCGCCATAAAGTTTCTCAGCATTTTCATTTCTGCTTCTGTTGTGATATAAAATTTCCATATCAAACCCAAGATTGGCCCGTTTCGCGATCGCTGTTCCAATTCTCCCCATTCCGATGATGCCCAGGACTTTATGGTGAACATCTATCCCAAATAGATCTTCTCCTATAAGCCTATTCCACTTGCCATCCTTCACATATCTGTCCATTTCACAAATCCTTCTGGCAGCAGAAAGCAGTAATCCGAATATGGTATCTGCGGTAGTGTCGGTTAAAACATCAGGTGTATTTGTTGCCATTATTCCTCTAAGAGTGAGCTCATCCATATCAAAATTGTTATAGCCGACTGATGCATTGCAGACAATTTTTAATTGAGGGGCTCGATCAAGCAGCTTTTTATTGATGCTCATACCGCTGCCGAGCATTCCATGGGCGTCCTTTAAATCATTTAAGAACTCAGGATTTGACCAGCTTTCGAGATGTTCGTAATAGCTTACACGGCAATATTGTTTTATATAAGAAAGAACTTCCTGAGGAATTTTCTTATAAATAACTACTTTTGGTTTCATATTTGCTCCTTAAATTAACTTTTGAGATTTCAGGGATAGCTTAATCCGCATGATTCAGCAAGTAGTTCAACCAAATGGATCGCTTTGGTTTGCTCAGTTAATTTCTCCCTGTTGATTCCCAGCTTCATTTGAAGCAGGCAGCCAGGATTGGTTGTTACAATTAAGTCAGGCTCTGTTTTTTTTACGTCTATCATTTTATCGTCCAGTATAATCATGGATTCTTTATAGTTAACAATATTATAAATTCCTGCAGAACCGCAGCACATATGTTCATTTTCCATTCTTTTTAGAGATAATCCTTTTATGGAAGCGATAAGTGCGAGAGGCTCTTTTTCAACTTTCTGAACATTTTTCATATGGCATGAGGGCTGATACGTCACTGTTTTGTTTATTTCTTTTTTCAATGGAAGTTCCAGTTTGCTCAAAATAACGCTGATATCAATACTTTTTTTCGCAAATTTTTGAGCCCGCTCCCTCCATTCCGGCTCATCCTTAAGCAAATGGCCATATTCATTCAGCATGGCTCCGCAGCCGCCTGCATTGTTAACTAAAAAATCAAAGGTTTCATTCTCAAATACTGCAATGTTCTTCTTTGCAAGCTCTTTTGCCATTTCTGTTTCACCGCTATGGCTATGCAGAGCTCCGCAGCAGGTTTGTTCCGGTATAATGGTTACTTCACATCCCCCTGCCCGAAGGAGCTTAATGCTTAATTCATTAATTTTATGAAATACTGCATCCATAACACAGCCAGTAAAAAAGGCAACCCTATACTTTACATCACCATCAGGTTTGAGAGTCTGCAAACGTGTATTTCTTAAGGCTGGACTGGGCAATTCAGGGATCACTTTATCAAATGCAGCTAAATTCTCAGGAAGTATATTGATCAGCTTTGTTGAATGTGCTGCACTCTTCATCCCGGTTTTTTGGTAAAACCAGAGCAAGTGGCTAGCCATCGTTAAATTTTGTTTTTTCGGGAAAAGCTGTTTATATAATAGGTTTTTGACTGCCTTCCCGATAAAAGGCATATTCTTTGTCCTATTCCTTTGGAGTACCTCTTTAGCTGATTCCAATATTGTCCCATATTGAACATTTGTAGGGCAGACTCTCTCACAGGCCCTGCAGCCCAGGCATAGATCAATTGGTTCCATTAATTTTTCCAGCGGGATTTTCCCTTCAGCAGCCATCTTCACTAAATTGATTCTTCCTCTAGGTGAGTGAGTTTCTTTTTTCATCGTTTTATATGTAGGGCAAGCTGGAAGGCAATAACCGCATTGAACACAACTAAATGTTTCGTTATAGGCCAGGTTTTCAACATCATTCATTCGAATAACACCAGCTTTTGGCCCTTTTCGGGAAAAATTTTTCCTGGGTTGAGAATATTATTCGGATCCCATGCCTGCTTGATTCTTTTCATCATATCGACTCCATGCTCCCCCAATTCGAGCTCCATAAATGAAGACTTCATGGTGCCAATGCCATGTTCTCCAGAGAGTGTGCCTCCAAGCTCGATTGCAGTCTTAAAAATCTCGCTTACCGCTTTTTCAACTCTGCTCATTTCTTCCTTATCCCGTTTATCACAAATGATATTGGGATGTAAATTCCCATCTCCTGCATGACCAAAAACAACCAATTCTACATTATGCTTTTCCTTGATCTCCTTTAACCTTCTAAAAAATTCGGGGATTTGGCTTCTTGGCACAGTAGCATCTTCTGATATTTTAGTTGGTTTCGTTTTTACGATTGCTGGTGAAACGAGTTTGCGGGCTTTCCATAGTTCTTTTGCTTCCTCATCAGTCTTTGCAATAATACTCTTGACTGCACCATTGCAGTCCATTATTTCTTTTACTTTGATGATTTCATCATTTATCGCAGCCGGATGTCCGTCCAATTCAACTAGTAAAATGGCCTCTGCATCCAGAGGCAGCCCCAGCGGCTGATATTCTTCCACAGCCCTTATGGAAGCCTGGTCCATTAACTCTATTTTCGAGGGAATAATACCAGAGCTGAGAACCTTTGAGATGGCCTTCCCTGAATTGATAAGGTCATCAAATATGGTCATTAAAGTCTTGGATGCAGGTGGTTTTGGAATTAATCTCAAAGTTGCTTCTGTAATCACGCCAAGAGTCCCTTCAGACCCGACAATTAATTTAGTCAAGTCATATCCGGTCACATTCTTTACGGTTCTGCCGCCAGTCCTGATAATGTTTCCTTCTGGTGTGACAACTTCAAGACCAAGTACGTAGTCCTTTGTCACTCCATATTTTAAACCTCTAGGGCCGCCTGAGTTTTCCGCAAGATTCCCCGCTATCGTAGAAATGCTGGAGCTGCTCGGATCGGGCGGGTATATAAGTCCATATCGATTAGCAGCTTCATCAATCCTTGCCGTTATCACTCCTGGGGAAACCACAGCAATCAAATCCTCTGGATCGATTAGAATAAGATCATTCCAAAGTGAAACATCCAAAACAATTCCGCCTTTTACTGGCAGGGGACCGCCGCTCAGACTGGATGCACTTCCTCTAGGAGTAACCGGAATCTTTTCTTTATTTGCAATTTTTAAGACCTGTGATACCTCTTCCGCCGAAATAACCTGAACCACAAATTCAGGCATATAACTTCCAAAAGACGCGTCAAATGAATAACTACAGAGATCCTCAATATCCCTTAAAATTCGACTTTGATCAGAAACTACCTTTTTTAATTGCTGATAAACAGCTTCCGGACTTTTCATCGGATATCTCCTCCATGATAAAGGAACCTGCCGTCACAAGCTGATATTTCCTGGCTATGCATGGCGTTTCCTTTTCAAATGGCTCTCTTAAACTTACTGTTGTTTGACGTTTACACAAAAGGTTAATGCGCATCATTGACCACCCTTCGCTACCGCTCGAAGGGAAATGCGAATTTTTTTTCTTGGACTGAGTGCCTTCTGTAGCAAACAACAAAGTGCCTAACATTTTGGAAAAATTTAAATAAATCTACTAATCAACTTTTCCTTCATGCTTTCGTTCAGTATAAAATTCCCCTGCCTTAACATATTAGTGCCTGATCCTTTTGGCAGTGATTCCGTTAATAACTTTCTTTTATTCCTGTAAAGGACTCCAGTAAACATGCTAGAGGTTTCTTCAACTACATTAAATGCCATGCTCCGATTGGATGGATCGTATCCTTCCTTTTCATCTAAATTAACCAGATTCTTTTTTAAAAACTCATATGTTAATATTTTGTTGAAAGTCACACAGGGGCTAAATACATTGATAAAAGCAAATCCTTTATGCTTTATACCCTGTTCTATAAGAGAAGTCAGCTGCTTTACATCTCCAGAGAAAGCCTGTGCAATAAAGCTTGAACCTGACGCTAAAGCAATTTGCAAAGGATTGATGGGCTGTTCAGGATTCCCGCTAGGGCTTGACTTTGTCTCCATTCCCTGTGGACTTGTCGGTGACATTTGCCCTTTTGTTAATCCATAGATCTGGTTATCCATCACAATATAGGTGAGATCCACATTCCTCCTTGCGGCATGGGCAAAATGGTTTAGGCCTATTCCAAAGCCATCCCCGTCGCCGCCTGCGCAAATCACATGCAAATCAGGGTTAGCGAGCTTGACACCCTGGGCTACAGCCAACGCTCTTCCATGCATGGTATGCATGCTATACACATTTACATAGCCTGAAATCCTTCCCGAGCAGCCAATGCCAGAGATCAGAGCCATATCCTCTGGTTCGATATTGAGATTTACAGCACTTTTTTGAATAGCTGCGAGCACTGAAAAGTCGCCGCAGCCAGGACACCAATTGGGTTTAATATCCATGCGGTATTCTTTTAAAGTAGACATTAGACCAACTCCTTGCAAAATTTCAGGATATCTGACGGCGCAAATGGACGACCGTCAAATTTTGAAAGCTTTTGGATTTTCGAATGCTCAGGTATGTGCTGTTTAATCACATTAGCCAGCTGGCCAGTAAAATTATTTTCAACTACAATTACCTGCCTCGCCTTATTAATCATGCCCTCTAACTGGTCCGCAGGGAATGGATGCAATAAACGAATATGGGCAAGTCCTGTCTTTATCCCTTCTTTATTAAATTCCTCACAAGCTTCCTGGATTGCACCAAAGGTCGATCCAAAACCAATGATTAATAGGTCTTCTCCATTGCCTTCTGCCTTAATATCCTCTCCAAGAGAGACGGTTTCGATCTTTTTCATCCTTTTGATCATCATTTTTTTCCGATTTTCATAATCCTCTGTTGGATGCCCGGTCTGCCCATGCTCTATCCCTGTTGCATGGTGTGTTCCATATTTTTGTCCCGGTATGGTTCTTGGTGAGATATGATCATCCGTAAACGCAAATCGGTCAAATACAGATTTGTTCAGATAAGGTAATTCTTCATCGGCCACTCTTTTACCACGGTCGATTTCAATCCTGATTGGATCAAGTATCTCTGCACTTTGTTTTGATGTAGCCAAAACCAGATCGGCAGCAATAAATACCGGGCATTGATATTTTTCCGCGAGGTTAAAGGCTGTACCAATATCATACATAGCTTCCTGTACAGTACTTGGTGAAATGACGATTCTTGGTATTTCGCCATGAGTCCCTCCAAGCATAGCGTTTAAATCGCTTTGCTCCATTTTAGTAGCAAGTCCGCTGCTTGGGCCTCCCCGCTGGGTATCAATGATAACTAACGGGATCTCTACAGCGCCTGACAACCCAATTGCCTCCTGCATTAGCGAAATCCCGGGGCCAGAAGTTGCTGTCATTGAACGGGTTCCAGCATAGCTTGCGCCAATTGCCATTGCTACAGAGCTTAATTCATCCTCTGCCTGAACAACAACTCCTCCGAAATCGGGCATCATTTTTATCAAATTTTCCAATATTTCCGAAGCAGGCGTAATTGGATAGCCGGCCATAAAACGGCAGCCAGAAGCAAGAGCTCCAATAACGATTGCCTCGTTTCCTGATAAGAACATTTTTTTCGAATTTATTGTCGTCGTCAGCGGGATAGAAAACAGATTTTTTTCTTTGATAAAAGCATAGCCTTTTTCAAAAGCTTCGATATTTAATTGTGAAATTTTAACTCCTTTTTTTAAGAAACGGTCCTGAATGACCTGATGGAAGCTTCCGGCTGGATGGTTAATCAAGGCACAAATCATCCCAAGCGCCACCATGTTTTTCATAATCGCTGATCCAAGCTCAGTGGCCAATTCCTGGAAAGGGGCCTCAAGCATTAACACTCCATTTTCGCAGATGGGCAGGCTGTCTGGTTTCACGCTCTTAGAATCATAAAGAATAATGCTGTTTTTATCCATTTGGTCTATATATATATCTATTGAAGCCTTATCAAACGCGATAAGAATATTGACTTTTTCGGCATTAACATAGATTTCCTTCTCGGAGCTGATCCTTAAGTTAAAGTCTGAGTGTCCTCCTTTGATCCTTGAAGAAAAATTTCGGAAGCCATACAGAGAAAAGCCAATTTGACTTAATACCTTTGTAAGTACCTCACCGACACTTTCAATTCCTTCACCTTGCTCACCGCCAATTACAATCGTAAGTTCTTCCACGGTTTGCCTCCTAACGGATAATGGATTTTGTATCCCTTTTTATTTTGATAAGTTCTATTGCCGTTTTGCTTATAAATTTTCCTTGTTGATATCCGCTGGCATTAGCTTTCTGATGGGAGTGATAGACCCCTAGCTTCGCCGGTTTGGTCTCCGTTTTCGCAGGATTAAAGTACCCTCTGCTACAATCAACTCACCTAGACTGCCTACAAATAAAAAACAAAAATTAATCGACAGCACCTTTTCCGCCATCCACATTTACAGATGTTCCCGAAACATAGGAAGCCGCATCTGAAGCAAGAAAGACTATGACTTTTGCTGCCTCCGAGGTTTCCCCTATTCTTCCCAGAGGAATATCATGGTTTGGATCTCTTGAAAACTCTTCCCAGGTTAAATGGCTCGCCGTTTTCTTCCATTTTTTTTCTTCAATCTGGCTGCTTCTGATTAATCCAATACATACTGTATTTATCCGAATCGAGTATTTTCCTAGATCCCTGCTCATTGCCTTAGTCAATGCAATTCCAGCAGCTCTTGTCGCAGATGTGGGAAGGGATGAAACCGGAGGTGATTTGCCGATAACTGCCGTAATATTAACAATGGAGCCGCCACTATTCGTTTTCATATGCTTTACCGCTTCCCTTGAACAATGAATCGCTCCAAACAGCTTTAAACTTATATCATCTTCCCATATTTCCTCCGTAGCATCCTCAAATGAATATGCTGAAGAGGTCCCTGCATTATTAATTAAGATGTGGAGCGAGCCAAAGTGGGCGACGGTCTCATCTATTAATTTGATACAATCATCCTTTTTGGACACATCTGCCTGAATCCCCAAAACCTTTTCGCCCGTGCTGGCATAGATGGATTGAACTGCTTTATTTAAAGCTTCCTCTCCCCGTCCGCAAATAGCTACTTTTGCTCCTTCTTTGACTAACTGGCAGGCTGTTTCATAGCCGATCCCCTTGCTTCCTCCAGTAATGATCGCCACCTTGCCCTTGAAGCCTAAATCCATAAGGTGCACCTCCTTCTTTCAGCAGGAATCAGATGTTAAATAATCCCTTCTTCTCTTAATCTATTAATTTCCGTTTTATTGATTCCCAACTCTTTTTCTAAAAATTCATCCGTATGCTCTCCTAACAATGGTGGATGACTTTTGGTTTGTATTTGCAGGCCGGAAAACCTTATTGGGCTCTTTACCATTTTGACCATACCTAGAGTAGGGTGTGAAACCTCTTCTACAGTTTCCCTGGCTATTACCTGAGGATGTTGGAAAACCTGTTCTATATTGTTTACAGGACCGGCAGGCACGCCAGCATCGGAAAGTAATTGGAACCATTCGTCCGCTGTTTTCTGATCGAAGACATCCTGGATGAGGCTGGTTAACTCCTGTCGGTTTTCAATCCTTTTATTATTGGTTTTATATTTTTCTTCTTCGGCCCATTCGGCATGCCCAAGTACTTCGCAAAGCTTCTTATACAATCGGTCATTTCCTGCACATACCATCAATGGTCTGTCTTTGCACTGGAAAACCTGATAAGGAACAATGTAACTATGGCTATTTCCGATTCTCTTTGAAATCGATCCTGTATTTAGATAGCTGCTTGAGACATTAGCAAGAGAACTTAATTGAACATCTAATAGAGAAATATCGATATGCTGGCCTTCTCCGGTATGGTCTCTTAGTCTAACGGCTGAAATGATGCTGATGGCAACATATTGAGAGGTCATAATGTCAATCACTGGTACACCTACTCTTGTTGGCTCACCTTCAGAGAAACCAGTAACATCCATAATACCTCCAATCGCCTGAATAACGGGATCAAACCCAGGCTCATGGCTATATGGACCGGTTTGGCCATAACCTGTTACAGAGCATAAGATGATCCCTGGATTAGCTTTTTTAAGTTCTTCATATCCAAGTCCCATCCGGTGCAAAGTCCCTGTCTTGAAATTTTCCAGGACAACATCCGCATCTTTGACCATTTGTAATAATAATTTCCTGCCTGTTTGATTTTTCAAGTTTAGCGTGATAGACCTTTTGTTTCGGTTAGCACACATATAATAAGTGCTTTCTCCGTCCACAAAAGGCACCCAGTCTCTCATGCTGTCCGTACCGTTAGGAGATTCAATTCGAATTACATCGGCCCCAAGGTCTCCCAAAATCATTGATCCCCCAGGACCTGCATAAACCCGTGACAAGTCTAGCACTTTAATGTCCTCAAGTGGCTGCTTCATCTGTTTTTCCTCCTATGTATTTATTAACTTAACCCGGTGATTTACTTAACCAATCTTGTTTACTAATATAAAAATCTCTCAAAAAGGGGCCAAAACCTTATATCAGTTTAAATTTAAGATTTGGTTCAGGGAAAATCTTCCCAGGGTTCAGGATATTGTTTGGATCCCATGCCTTCTTAATTGATACCATCAATTCAATGCCCGCTTTACCTAATTCCATTTCCATGAAGGGAGCTTTCATCGTGCCAATTCCATGTTCACCTGAAAGCGTTCCTCCTAATTCCACTGCACAGCTGAAAATTTCCGCAACAGCTTCTTCTGCCCTTTTCATTTCCTCCCGATCTCGTATATCAGTGATAATATTAGGGTGAAGATTCCCATCGCCCGCATGTCCGCAAACTACCAGGCTTACATTATGCTTTTCCCTGATTTCTTTTAATCTCTTAAACATCTCGGGAATTTGGCTTAATGGTACTGTTGCGTCTTCCGATATTTTAGTAGGTTTTATACGAGTGATTGCCGGTGATATTAACTTTCTTGCGTTCCATAATTGATTGCTTTCTTCTATAGTAGAAGCTATTTTGACCAATTCTGCTCCCATTTCCCGGCACTTTTCAGCTGTTTCTTTAATCTCTTCCTTAGTAGCATAGGGATGACCGTCAACTTCTATTAAAAGAACCGCTTCTGCATCAAGAGGAAGGCCACTGGGTGAATAGGCTTCAACTGATTGAATACATCCCTGGTCCATTATCTCCAGTTTTGATGGCAGAAGTCCTGAAGTAAGAATTTCAGAGACAGCTTCGCCTGCTTTTTCAATTTCTGAAAAAGCTGCCAATAGGGTTTCGGAGGATTTTGGCTTTGGGATGAGCTGCAGAATCGCTTCAGTAATGATCCCAAGCGTCCCTTCCGATCCAACAATAAGTTTAGTCAGATCATATCCGGTGACATTCTTCATCGTTTTTCCTCCCGTTCGGACAATATCCCCTTTAGGAGTTACCATTTCAAGACCGAGAACATAATCTTTTGTTACACCATACTTCAAGCATCTCGGCCCTCCGGAGTTTTCTGCTAAATTCCCGCCAATTGTACAAATGGATGAAGAGCTGGGATCTGGAGGATACATTAGGCCATGCTTTTCTGCTGCTTTATGAATTTCAGCGGTTATTACACCAGGGGATACAATGGCAAGTAAATCATTTGGGTGAATTTCAAGTTTCCCCTTCATTTGGGATAAATCTAAGACGATTCCTCCCCTGACAGGCAGCGGCCCCCCTGATAAGCTTGTGGATTGTCCACGAGGATATATAGGAATTTTGTGCTTATTGGCGAGTTTGACAATCATTGAAATTTCAAAAGCTTTCAACGGCTGAATGACTGCTTCTGGTTGATAGCTTCCCAAAGAGGCGTCAAACGAATAGCTTAAAAGATCAACTTCTTCTGTCAAAACTCTCCTTCTGTCATGGATGATTCCATATAGCTCCTCTAGAATATATTGATCTATTTTCCGATAAGCCACAGCATCCCCCTCTTTTATATCCAAGTTTCTGGTTGGACATATTTTTACTTCCTTATTACCTTCCGCCACTCACAGTAATAATTTCGCCCATCATATACTCCGCTGAATCTGAAGCTAAAAAGGCTACCACTTTGGCGATGTCCTCAGAAGTTCCAGCACGGCCGATCGGAATGGTAGGAACAATTCGGTCTATACGCTCCTGTGTAGAGTATTTATCCTGGAAAGGAGTAAGGATAAAGCCTGGTGCAATTGCATTTACCAGAATTCCATGAGAGGCAAACTCCCTTGCGATTCCAACCGTCAAAGTGTTTACTGCTCCTTTTGCTGATGCATAATGAACACTTTCGCCTGGACCTCCGAGCCTTGCTGCAACTGATGAAATATTAATAATTCTTCCTGATTTTCGAGGAACCATATGCTTTAGAACTGCCTGGGATACCAAAAATACACTTTTAACATTTACATCGTAGGTCTTTTCCCAAAGCGCTTCATCAATCTCTAAAAAAGAACTCCGCTTTATAGCTGCTCCTGCATTATTGACTAAAATATCAATTTGACCGAATGCATTTATAGATCTTTCAACCAGCTCCTCGACCTGTTCCTTTACAGAAACATCCGCTTTGATAAGGAAACACTCACTTCCTACAGCTTCCACCAATCTCTTTGTCTCCTCTGCACCAGCTCGATTGGAATGGTAAGTGGCGATAATCGAAAATCCATTTTCAGCTAATACTTTCGAGGAAGCTTGCCCGATACCTGAACTTGCTCCAGTTATAAGGGCAACCTTTTTAGTATAATCAGCCATTCACACCGCTCCCTTTTTTACTATTCTGACTTTTAAGGCTGCAATGAAATTGCAGCCCGTAAATTCATCTATTAAATATTACTTGTTGTTTCACTTACATCAGGAGAAGCATTTTCTTTTAAAGCCGCTGCTGCCGACACTTTTTGCCAAATAACAACTAGGGCCAATGAAATCAAACCGATCGTATCGGTTATAAGACCTGGATCAACCATTAAGAAGCCAGTTGCCAGTAAGATAATCCTTTGTACGAGGGTGGTTTTGGTTATGAGCCAGCCTTGTAATCCTGCCGCAATGCATACAACACCTATAGTAGCAGTAACCAAAGCGATTAAACTGCTTCCAACGGAATCACCATTAAATAAGAGGACAGGATTGTAAAGGAAAAAGAAAGGCAAAATGAAACCAGTTAATCCTATCCGCACAGCTTCAAGCCCCACTTTGTTAGGTGATGCATTCGCAAGGCCTGCCGCAGCATAAGCAGCCAGCGCAACAGGCGGAGTAATGTTTGATAATCCGGCATAGAAGAATGCAAACATATGGGCAGCCAAAGGCGGTACTCCAAGCTTAACCAATAAAGGAGCTGAAATGGTGGCGACAATGATGTATGCAGCCGTAGCCGGTATTCCCATACCTAAAACTATACTGATCAGCATGGTCAGGAATGCGGCCAGAAATAAGTTGTCCCCTGCAATTGCTAGTATATTATTCCCTAATGTTAAACCCAGGCTGGTAAGAGATATTGTTCCTACTACAATCCCTACAATGGCACAGGCGATTCCCACCGCGATGGCGCCTTTACTTCCTTCAACTAAAGAATCGACAATGGATTTCAAGCCCATTCGAGTCGATTTACGCAGCCAGCTCGCCATAACAGTTGAAACCAGAGCGAAAACAGCTGCATATAGTGGCGTTACCCCAGTACTTAACAAAGCAATTAAAACGACAAGAGGAATTAAAAGATGTCCACCTTCTTTAAGGACTTTCATCATTTGTGGAATGTTTTCCTTTGAAATCCCTGTCAGTCCGATTCTTTTTGCTTCAAAGTGGACAACCATAAAAATAGTTACATAATAAAGAAGTGCCGGAATAATCGCTGCCAGCATAATGGTTCTGTAAGGAACACCCAAAAATTCAGCCATAATAAATCCGGCTGCTCCCATAATTGGCGGAGCAAATTGTCCTCCCGTAGAAGCAACTGCTTCAACCGCAGCAGCGAATGTTGGCTTGTAGCCTGTTTTTTTCATTAGCGGGATCGTAACAGCCCCCGTTGTTACAACATTGGCTACTGCACTGCCGTTTACCATTCCCATAAATCCACTGCCAATGACTGCTACTTTAGCCGGCCCCCCAGCTGTCCATCCAGCAATCGACAAAGCGACATCGTTAATAAAGTCAGTAAAACCACTGTTTTTCAAAAATGCTCCAAATAGGACAAATAAAAAGATATAAGTTGCAGATACTCCTAATGCGATGCCGAATATACCCTGGCTTCCCCAGAACATAATATCTGTTACACGTTCAAAGCTAAATCCTACATGCCCCATTGCTCCAGGAATATAAGGCCCTACGAAGTTATAAGTCAAAAATCCGGCACAGATTATTGTAAGAGCATTCCCTACGACACGACGGGAAGCTTCGAAGGCTACCAGGATGCCAATAGCTGCCATATAGTAATCCATTTCTACATGAATACCAAACCTTTCTCTTGCAAAGGTATCATAGGTCAGCAGCAAATAGCCGATGGAAATGATGGTTAACAGAATACACACCATATCCCATATGGTAGGCATTCTTCTGCTTGCAGATGACTTTTTGGATGCTGGATAAATTAAGAAGGATAGAATAAGGAGGAAACCAAGATGCCACGCACGCATTTTTATAGCTTCCAATATTCCAAAGCTGCTAGTATAAAGCTGAAAAATAGACCAAATAATCAATATGCCTGTAACTACTTTGGCGGTAACACCAATATAATCCCTTGTTCGGAATTCACTGTCATATTTTTTTAGTAACTCTTCTTCATTATGTGACTGGTTGATTAATTGACTCATTTTCATTCCTCCTTTTTAATTCTAAATTCTAGGTTTTTTCTTTATTGACAAATGTTCCAGTGGCAAACGCAACCAACTTTTCCTGCGCATCATAAATTTCACTTTTGCAGACCGTAATGGATCTGCCATGCTGAATTACCTCTCCTTTTCCAATTAAATAGGGGCCAGATGCTGACCTTAAGTAATGAATTTTCATTTCTGCTGTCACTGAAAAAACATGATCTTCCAGAACAGAATTAATTGCTGATGCCATAGTAGCATCTAAGAGTGTTGCCAAAATCCCCCCATGAACCTTCCCAAAAATCTGCAGAAACTCGTTTTTTACAGGCATACCGACTTTTGACTTCCCTTGGTCAGCATCTAGCAGTTCGAGTCCCAAATGAATCCAGACAGGGGAAGATGACAGCGTTTTCAATTTTTCTGTTAACATAAGAAAACCACCCTCGTTATTCTCATTTCCTATAATTCTAGATGTTTTATTTAATTTTATAATAAAACAACGCAATAAATCTACAATTATTTAAAAATTACAATAATTTAATATATTTTATTTATTTTAAATTTTACAAATATAACATTTAGAAAGATTTTTTGATCTCCTTCGCAATTGTATTACGCAATATTTCGTTGCTGCCTCCTGCTATCTCATAGGATTTCGCATCTCTTAAATAGCGTCCAAACGGAGCATTAATGGTCGTCCCGTACGCCCCGCAAACCTGAATGGCATCAGAGCAGACCTTAGTGGCCATTTGTCCCGCAAAAAGCTTGGCCTGGCTTGATTCTGAAATAGATGCTTTTCCAATATCATGAAGATTTGCAGCCTGGTAAGTCAGCAATCTGGCTGCACTTATATTCATGAGCATATCTGCAAACATCCATTGAATGCCCTGAAAGTCTATGACATTTTGGTCAAATGCTTTTCTTGATGCTACCCACTGCAAACTTTTTTCATATGCAGCCTTCGCAATTCCCACGCTGATTGCTGCCGCGGCTGTCCGGCTGCTATTTAAAGTGACCACCGCCTGTTTTACCCCTTTGCCTTCTTCTCCTAAAAGACAGTAGTCAGGAATAATAACATTATTAAAACAAGCATCTACATGAGGGCCATTCCTCAGGCCAAAGGTTTGGGAGTTTTCTCCAATATCAATCGTTATTCCAGGGAGATTCCGGTCAACTGCAAAGATGGAAACACCTTTATCTGTTTCTGCAAGCAAAATAAAAAACTCGGCTGCAGAGCCCGAAGTAATAAACGTTTTTTTTCCATTAATAATCCAGCTTTCTCCCTTTTTTACTGCCTTTGTATCAACACTTCTGATATCTGATCCTTTTTTGGATTCGGTTAAAGAATAAGAAGCAATTAACCCTTCCCGAAATAATGGAAGGTAATGTGATTTGACTTTCTCATTTCCGTAAAGAACCAGCATCGTTTCTGCCTGAAAAATGGTAATAAGGGAAATCGCTGTGGCTGCACAGCCATAAGCGACTTCCTCCATTAATATACAAGCATCCATTTTCGTGCGGTTCAATCCATTATATTTTTTGGGAACAGTTAAAGCTGTGTATCCCAATTTAGCCATTTCTTTAATAATTTCTTTTGGGTAAACATCTTTTTGATCTCTTTCATCAGCGGTAGGTGCAATACTCTTGCATGTAAATTCTCGAATTTCATTCTGAAATAATAATTGTTCCTGGGTCATCTGCAAGTTCATGCTAGACACCTTACTTTCTGTTTTTTTTCATTTCTTCAAGCAGAGTCATGTATTCTTGAATATCTGTGACAACTGCCATATGGGAGGAAACCATGTCAAGATGATTTCTGAGACTTACCTTGTTATGATTCTTAACAAGCCTTTTGATCATCCTTATAGCATTTTGAGGTTTAGAGCAAAGGATTTTTGCAAATTCCAGCGTTTTTTCAAATACTTCATTTTCAGGATAGACGTAATCAACCATCCCAATTTCCAAAGCACTTTCCGCACTCAGCTTTTTACCAGTCCATAATAATTCAAGCGCTTTCGCTTCCCCTACAATTTTTGGAAGGAAGTATCCACCGCCATCTCCTGGAACTAGTCCCAGATGGATATAACCTTCCCCGAGCCTGGCCTGGTCCGCACAAAAACGCAAGTCGCACATCAGAGCCATATCAAGCCCTGCGCCGATGGCATCACCATTCATGCAGGCCAGAACCGGCTTATCGATTTCTTCCATCAGCAGCGGGATTTTCTGAATGTTTTCCCATAGGGATGCTTTTCTCTTAACAGCATCACTCCAAAGATCCTCTTTTGGGTCCCCGATAAAACCATCGCCCTTTGACAAAGCTTTAATATCTCCGCCTGCTGAGAAGGCTTTTCCCGTCCCAGTCAAGATCAGAACCTTCAATTCTTTACTTTCTTTAAATTCAACCAGAGCTTTATACCAGTCAGATATCATTTCATGGCTGAATGAATTAAGATAATCTGGCCTGTTCAATTTTAGTACAGCGATCTCTTGCGTGATATTTTCCAATACAATATGATTATTTTCCATCTCTCAAGCTCCTTTTTAACGATGTATTTTATGTTTTTCTCGATCCCAAACATCTTCAGTGCCTTCGTCTATAAGTACCTGCAATTTTATTTTCTCGGAAGAGGTTTTTTCAAAGGCATTCCGAATTTCCAGATACCTTGGAACCATATGAGAAGGCAGTGTTTCTTTTAACCAGCTATCAAGCTCTGAAATTGATAATTTCTGTCCTTGCCTGCAAACAATACTTAACTTAATTTCCTGCCCGGCAATGGGGTCCCGGATCGGAACAACCGCGTTTTCAAGAATTTTCGGATGCTGCTGGACAAGATTTTCAATATCATAAGCGGAAATGTTTTCACCTTTTCTGCGGATCAAATTTTTCTTACGGCCTTTAAAATAATAGAAGCCATCTGAGTCCTTTTCAGCTAAATCCCCTGTATGGAACCAAAGGTTTTTCATTGCGGACAATGTGGTTTTTTCCATATTGAAATAGGATGTAAACATTGAAAAAGGCACCCGCGGTCTTACTGCCATTTCCCCTGTTTCCCCATCAGGCAATTCATGGTCATTTTCATCAAAAATACGAATGTCATAGAGTTCCCGCGGTCTTCCTACACTGCCAATCTTACATTCATCCAGCGAATTCATTACCGCGAATCCGCCTATTTCAGCCATCCCATAGCCCTCTATAATTTTGGCATTCGTTTTCACTTCAAGGCTTTTCCATATCTCTGCCGGTGCACCACCTCCATATGCTGCCCGGAGGCTGGTACGGATCTGCTGAGGAGTCACTTTGTCTAAAATACTGAGAACAGTCCCTACGTAAGTGAAAAGTGTAACTTCGTAACGATTTACTGTTTCCCAGAAGGAGGATGCAGAAAATTTCCTCCCTAAAACCAGTACTGCACCATTCCGCAGAAGAGCCGGTATTCCCATTAATTGCGGGTTCGCATGAAACAGAGGTAAAAATAAATACAATGTATCTTTGTTGGTCATTCCCACTGCATTGCCAATATCCCTTCCTGAAAGAATAAAGGTTTCGTGGGGATTCACGACACCTTTCGCTGGCCCTGTGGTCCCAGATGTATAAACGATGGTAAGAGGCCATCCAGGCTCCAGGTTATATTCAATTAAATGGTCTTCTATTTCGTTTTCCTTCAAAAGCAGGCAGAAATTAATTATGTGCTGAGATTTAGCATATTCTTTCCTTTTGTCATCTGAAACTATGATTAAATGACACTTGCCTAATTTATAAACCTCCTGGTCAAGTAAAGCGGATAAATATTTTTCTTCAGAAACAATAGCCATGCTCTCACTATTTTTTAATTGATGATTTAAAAGCGATCCTTTTAATCGTGTATCGATTGTAACAGCAATGGCTCCAATTTTCGCCAGAGCGAACCAGCTCCAAATGAATTCCGGCCGGTTGGAAAGTATGAGTGAAACATGGTCCCCTTTTTTAATGCCCTGCTTTGCAAAACCATTTGCAAGCCGGTTTGTGATCTCCCACATGGCCGAATAGGTGTATATTTCATCCTCAAATTTTAAAAAGGTGTTTTGGCCGTTCTTCTTCCTGGCATCTAAGAGCAATGTGTTAAAATTCAATTTTCACTGCCTCCTGATTCGTATTTAGGCACCGGGAGTAATGGCATTAACATCTATTTCCAAATATTCAAGGCACTCGATTACCACCCTTTTGCCTGCCCTGCTTAATGCATCGTAAGTCAGCCCTGCAATATGCGGGGTAGCAATAAAGTTATCGAGAGAAAATAGAGGGGAATGGTTGCAAGGTTCTGTTTCCTGGACATCAAGGCCGGCAAAACGAAGATGATTATTTTTCAAATATTTAAAGAGTGCATCCTCATCAATAATCCCGCCGCGGCCTGCATTTAATAAAATGGCATCCTTTTTCATCTTTTTCATTTCTTCTTCGGCAATCATATGAAAGGTTTCTTCTGTAAGAGGTGCATGAATGGTTACTACATCAGACTTGGCTAAAAGTTCATCAAGTGATACTAATTTTGCTCCGCTGTCTTTTGCTTCCCCTTCTGTGATGTATGGATCAAATGCAAGGACATTCATTTTAAAGCCATTTCGCAAAATGTATCCGACATTCTTTCCAATATTTCCAAATCCAATGATGCCCACCGTTTTCCTATGAAGCTCGAGCGCTGAAGTGAAACCATGCTTATTCCAAATTGAATCCTTCATTTGCTGATATGCAAGGAGAATATGCCTCATCCCGCATAAAAGAAGTGAAACCGTATGTTCGGCCACTGATACCGAATTTACACCAGGAAGATTAATTAATTTAATCCCTTTGGAGGCTATGTAATCCTGATCAAATTGATCAAGGCCAACTGAAGCAATGCCGATCACCTTTAACTTGCCGAAGTTATCCAATAAAGGCTTTTCAATTCTTCCTGTTAAATGGGTTGCACGTCCCAGCAAAATATCATATTGTCCTACGATGGCTGCCAGTTCCTCAGGGGGAAGATTATGATTTATATCCACTTCACAAAATTGATTCAAAAGTTTAATTCCTTCCTCATGAATATGGTCAATCACTAATGCTTTCATATTTCTCCTCCTTTTTTATTTGTATTTTTGAATATTCTAGAAAAACCCTTTCGAATTTCTGTTTTACCTTTAGAGAATGACATTTTAAAAGTTAATGTACAATCCGGTAAGGCTGTATAGAGAAGATATCTTCCCTATACATTTTTTATTGCTCATCCCTTATAAAGCTAGTGAACTTGTATGCGAGAACAGCTGGGTCGTCGTTTATAAAAGAAGTTTTGTGGTTTTCTGGGCTAATTTTCGCATGGATGACGATTGGTCCTTCCTCTTCAATTGACTCCAGCACTGCCCTTTCAAAGTCTTCCACATTATCTGTCTGAATGGCTTTTAAATTGAATCCTTCTGCAACTCTGGAGATATCAATACGGCTGGCCAGGGAGCATTGTCCGCCTGTCGAAGCAAAGCATTCATTATCAAAAACAATCAGCAGCCATTTGCCCGGGTTTAAATAACTTGCTGATGCCAGGGAGTTCGGATTCATTAAAATGCCCCCATCTCCTTCAATCCCGATGCACTTTTTAAAGCCTTTTTTCCTCAGGGTTAAGCTCACACCGATTGCAACTGAGGGGGTTAACCCCATCGTATCCACCATGTATAAATGGTTATCCCGCCTTCCAAGGCTCGCCCACTCTCTTGAAGTATTTCCGCATGAAGATATGACAGGAATATTTTCTGTGTATTTATACAGTATTTTTAAAGCGTCCAGTCTTGACATCATTGTTCAGCACCCCCTTTGATATTGAACATCACTATAATAGGGCGATGAGTGTCCTTCGCATATTGGGCCCCCTGCTTTATCGCTGTACTCCATTCCTTTAATGGCAAACGGTAATCTAGCTTAAACGTTTTTATTCCTGCAGCATCCAAGATCTGCGGCAATGGCTCTGAAAAATGATTCACAGCTGAATTGATTTCGCCGAAGCCTCCCCTGCGGGTAACAAGAATAAGCATTGGAACATGGTATGCCTTGACAAATGTGGTGATTGCCAGGATCGAGTTGCCAATCCCTGTATCCTGAATGAGCATGATGGGAAATTCCCCGCCCAGGCTAATGCCGGAAGCAATCCCTACGCCATCTTCTTCTCTGCTGATAGGAAAGGAAGTAATCTTTTCGGATCCTTCAAAATGTTCAATAACCTGGCCAATCGTACTGCATGGCAATGTTAACAGATAATCAGCCTCTGTCTCTTCAATCCCTTTAATAATTTCTCTGCATGCTAAATCCTGAAATGTCGCCATCTTTATCCCTCCTACCATTTGCTCGGCGGCAGGATTTTGCTTAATTCCTCAATCGATGCGCCGCTTTCAAATAATTTAACTACTTCCTCTTCTCTCCTCGCTGCAGAGATTGTTTTCTCCAGAACCTCTACTGCTTTTGAGCCGGGCACTACACAAACACCACTATCATCGGCAATGATTAAATCCCCTGGATTTACCCGGATACCTGCAATAGAGACAGAGCCATTAATCTCCATTGCTTCTACTCTGTACTTACCAGTTAAAGGTGTTTGACCAGTGCTCCATACTGGATAATCGAGCTTTCTTACCGTATCAATATCTCTTACACCGCCGTCAACAATATTGCCGGCCATTCCCCATTGTTTGGCAACTAGAGTGGAAAGTCCGCCCATGACGGAAATCTCACCCAAACTTGCAGCGTCAAAAACAGCTACATCACCCTTTTCAGCAATAGCATACACATCCCGGTCAGCAAGTTTTGCACGTTCCATTTTGTAATATCCATTATCAGGTGTATTGCTTTCTGGAATATAGCGAATGGTTACGGCAGGACCAACAATCTTTTTGCCAGTAATAATTGGCCGCAGCCTGCTGGCTGAAATTGTTCCTTTAATCCCCATGGAGTCCAGGACATCTGATACTGTAGGTGTTAAACCATCCATTTCAAGGAAGGCTTCAATAACTTCCCTTGGAGGCCGCGCAAATTCCACTTTTACAATCCTTTCTGGCGGGATTAATCCCATTAGCTTATTTTGATAATTGACCAATTCTTCTGTCTTCATTTCTTTGCCTCCTTTTGCTCTGTAACAATATAACTCTATCGATACAGAAAGGAAGATCGATAGAGTTATATTGGTGTTCATCTGAAATTACTTTTTTATTATGCCCTTTTCCTTATAGAACTTCTCAGCACCTGGATGGATCGGTATGCCAGAGGTTCCCTCAAGAGCTTTTTCAATATCAAATTGTGCAATAACAGCGTGGGAACCCTTTAATTCTTCAAGACCTTCCCATAATGATTTTACAAGCTCATAAGCAACTTCATCCGGCATATCAGCAGTAGCTACCAGGAAGTTATTTTGAGCAACTGATAACACATCCTCCGGCTGGTTTTCATAGCTGTTTGCTTTAATTGTATATTCCATCGTCCAAGGGTATTTCTCTTTAAGATAGGCAACAGCCTCCTCAGAATAGGGAAGCAATTGGCCATTTGCTGTTGCAAGCATTTCAGTAACAGCAGATGTTGGAACTCCCGCCATCACCATTGCGACATCAGTTTGTTTATTCCTCATTAAATCAGTTGCTTCTGTAAATCCTACAAAATCTTTTTTCGTGCCTTCATAATCAACATCATAAGCTTCCAATGCCCGCTGGGTTTCAATCTCAGTAGCACTTCCTGTCGCACCCGGAACGATTTTTTTCCCTGCAATGTCAGCAATTGTTTTGATACCTGCATCTTTACGAGCAACCAAGTGATTGACATTTGGATATAAACCGGCAAGAATGCGAACATTCTCAACCTTATTTCCATCAAATGAAGCCTCTCCGTTATATCCCTCATAAAGAGTTCCTGTTGGGGTTAAAGCGACTTGTGCCTCTCCATTTTTAATGAAAATCAAGTTCTGAACGCTTCCGTTTGTTGCCTGTGAAGAAGCTTGAACATTATCGAGCTTTTTGTTCCAAAAGTCTGAGAAGATGGCTCCCAGCGGGTAATAAGTTCCTGTTGTGGTACCAGTTGCAAACATAATGGAATATTTTCCAGATTTGCCTGAAGAACCGGAATCCTTCCCTGAAGCTGAACCTGAGTCAGCTCCGCCGCCAGTACTGCTGGAACTGCAGCCGATTAATGCAAATGCTAGCAATGCGATCATTAAAGTGGCTAAAAATTTTTTCATCTCTAGATCTCCCCTCAATTTTTAGATTGGCATAAAGTTCACTAATTCAGATAAAGAAAGACAGTTACTCTAAATCATCACCTCCCTAAAGTAAAAGATTGTTGACAACGCTTTCAAATTGATGTTTTTATTCCTGGCTTGGGCTAGAAAAATATATTCATAAGATAGATTGAAAGTGATGAAACCAGGATGATTGAGACTGTATAAACTGAATTCCATCTGCCAATTTCCAGTGCTCTGGTCTTAAACAAACTTGATGCAAGCAGGTTGGCTGCTGAAACAGGTGATAATAGAGGAGTGATCCCCCAGCTTATTACTAAAGTTAAGACATATAGTTCAGGCTTTAATCCAATGACATCCGGGGATAAAGTTGTGGCAAAGATTGATATTGGGAGCACCTGGTGAATGAAAAAGGATGAAAGGACACATGTCAGAATAATTGTCATCACCGTTAAAATAAGTGAGAGCTTGCTTATGCTGAAAAAAAGTGCTGATAAATATTCTGGGAAACTTGTAAGCAAGACCATTTGAGAAAAGAATGTGGCAGATATAATCATGATGGATTCTGTATGGACATTAGGTGCCACTTCTGTGAAATAATCTTTTAAAGAGAAAGCGAATTCCTTTATTTTATTAATCGCAAGTGACCAAACAATGGAATATGAGATTGCCAGAATGGAAATAAGCAGCAGCACATTATAGTGAAACCATTTCTCCATTAGGAATAGTGCAAGGAATAATCCCAAAAAAGCAATAATTAATTCTATTCCTCTTTTATGCTCAACCTTTTTCACTTGCATTTCTTGATGCTCATCATCAATACTCACTGCAACCAGCGGATCTGTATTTGTTGTCTTTTCCCTGGAAAGATAATGAAAATTTATAGCCGTTGATAATACGTAACATAATAGAACTGATACCAGGCCATAGGGGAAAAAAGAGACAAAACTTACACCTACAAGATGCAAAATGATTGCTACTCCTGCAAAATAAGGAGACCAGAAAGCTGCCAGTGAAAATCCCTGTACAAGGCTTCTTACAAATATTCTATTCAGGTATCTAAAGCGTACAGCGAACAAATCGTACATGACTCTTATAGAACCCATATTTAAGAAGGAGCTTACAATACAGGTTAGCGCGGTGACAAAGGCGACCCTCTTTATATCCTTGTTTAAGAAGTTAACAACAAAATAATCCATATACTCAATATATCCGCCATTCTTCAGAGGATAGGACAGCAAAGGAACTGTTATAAATAAGGAAACAAGTGCAACATTATCAAGGATGGCTTCTACCCAGTAAGCACCATTGCCATTATTGAGAAAAAAAATCAAGTTTCCGAAAATAAGAAGAACACTGCTCATTACTTTTGGAAAGGGTGCCATCCAGGGCAAGGATATGAAAAAGGCAAGAACCACCAAAGTTACAAGAAAGAGATCGAGAGGCAGCGAGAAAAAAGAGTAGAGCATATAGGACCATGCCAAGGTTAATAAGATTAACCCTCTTGTTAATGTTAAAACCGGCATTAAGTGCTGCATAACTTCACGACCTTACCTATTTAAAATTTCCTTTTGTGGGTTAGCGAAAAAGAAATGGTTATAAACCTCTTTCTTTTCTTCCCATTCTTCCAGGAAAACAGTATGCTGCTGTACAGCAGCCAACGATTTTACTGCTCTTTCAGCACTCGGATATAAAGGGATTTTAGCCCTGCGGAGCTGATTCATCCCTTCTCTCGCCAGTGACTCTGCAATAGTCCATGCCACGTAAATGGGCTTATCTGTTTTTTTTGAAATTTCAATGATATCTTCTGCTGCCTTTGAAGCAAGGGAGCCTCCAACTGTAGTCAGCATCAATACGAGTGCATCAATATTTCCATCTTCAATAAAAACTTCCACACTCTTTTTAAGTGATTCCGGATCATTCAAAATTTGGGCAGTTGTGTCAAAGGGATTCTGAGGAGTAGAAAATTCGGGTGATATTTCTGTTAATGTTTGTATACTTTTTGAAGAAAGATCAGGTACGCTTAAACCATATTTACTGCATTGATCTGTTACGATGGTACATGCACCGCCAGAGGTTGAAATGATGCCAATCCGGCTGCTTTTCGGCTTATTAGGATAATCAAAGGCTATGGCATAATCAAACAAGTCATCTAAATCCTCCGCATTGATGGCTCCCAATTGTTTAAAAACAGCCTTGTAAACCTCATGGTTTCCTGCAAGTACGCCGGTATGTGATTTGACCGATTTTTGGCCAATTTGACTTCTTCCATTTTTATAGATAATGACCGGCTTTTTCACATTGGCAGCTTTAGTAAGCGCTGCTTTAAAGCTTTCTCCTTGATCCAGCCCTTCAAGGAACAGGCAAATCGTTCCGGTAGAAGAATCATCAACGGCATAATGAAGATAGTCTGATGCGTTCAAATCAGCTTCATTGCCTGAGCTAATCCATTTGCTTATGCCTATTTGTTTTTCCCATCCCTGGCTCAGCATCGCTCCGCCAATAGCTCCGCTTTGTGTAATATAGGAGATCTTGCCATTCATCGGTATATAATTGGTGGTCATTGCCATACTGAAGCTTGCAAATACTCGTTTATTTACATTGGCTATTCCAATCGTATTTGGGCCGCAAATCCGGATATCGTGTTCCCTGGCAAACTCTACGATTTGTTTCTGCAGAATTTCTCCGCAATTGCCTGTTTCCGCAAAACCGGAAGCATGGATCATAACCATCTTAATTTTTTTTGCTGAACAGGACTTTAAAGCTTCCATGAGAAGGCTGGGTCCTATTAAAAGGCAGGCAAGATCCGGTGTGACAGGAATGTCTTCAATAGTTTTATAGCAGGTTAATCCCTGAATTTCCCCTCCTTTTGGATTCACCGGGAATATCTCACCCTGGTATTGATGCTTTAGCAAATGCTGAATTAATCTTCCGCCATGCTTTTGAACATTATGCGAGGCTCCTACAACAGCTATCGAAGACGGACTCAGTAATTTTTCTATGGCATCATATTCACTCAACTGGCTGCCACCTCCTCATTTCCATGACCAAGTATGATCCGTGCATCAAGTGCTACTGCTCCCATGCCCTGTTCATGAACCACCACAGGATTTAGCTCAAGTTCTGAAATTTCAGGAAACTCTCGCGAAACTCTGGCCACTTTTTGAATCATTTTCTTCAGACTTGCAAGATCTGCAGGTTTTGTACCACGGAAACCAGTCAATAACTTGCTAGCTTGAATCTCATTGAACATATTCTCAATATCTTTGTCGGCTATAGGCAGTACTTTTAAGGTTATATCCTTTAAAACCTCCACAAATATCCCACCCACTCCAAAGAGAAGCACTGGGCCAAAAACTCTGTCCCTGTTCATGCCGATGATCACTTCTTTATTCCCTCCAATCATTTGCTGAACAGAAACACCGATAATATCCGCTTTGGGATTATACTCCTTGGCATTCTGGATAATTTCTTGATAAGCAGCTCTTAACTCCGGCACGCTTTTAATATTAAGCAGTACCCCTCTTGCATCAGACTTATGGACAATCTCCGGCGAAACGATTTTTAGTGCCAGTGGAAAGCAAAGGGATTTTGCCTGTACCACCGCTTCATATTCAGAACTGGCCAGACGAAAGTCCGGAACAGGTATTCCTAAATGCTGCAAAATTTGTTTCGATTCTATCTCGGTTAGCGCTATCCTATTTTCTTTCTTTACACTGTCAATTATTTTTTGGATCGCTGTCATCGTCATCAAAAATTCCCTTTCTTATTCTTTACTCTTATTAAGATTGCAGTTATCCCACCTCAGGAATTTCTTGTCATTTCCTTAAACCTGAAATGCCAAAATCAACAATAAAAATGACCGAGAGCTATTCAGTTCATTAATATATTGTGTTCCTCGTTAAATGATATAGGAAATGGGCTGCTGAGAATATTAACACGATTATGCGCCTGTGCATTATTCAGCAGACCTTCCGATATCCAAAATTCATTTAAATGCAGCGTATCTTTAATAATCATAATTTTTAGCTCTGAAACTTTGTCTGGCTTTAATGCTTTGAACGCAGTTTGAAATAGATCCAGGTCGTTTTCCGTTATCATTGGAATGGCCACCCGCATGACATTTCCGCTTGTCAGGACATTTGTATAGGTCTTTTGGTAATCAATTTTCTCAGTAAGCCGTCTTGTGGTAAAATCAGCAAGGCCAACTCCAGTCGCATTTCCGTGAGATTCGGGAGAAATATCCAATACCCCGATAAATTTAATGCGCGGTTCAGTTGGTTCAGGTATCCCGTTAATGCGGATTCGGCCAATAATATTTGTATCCATTCCAGTGCCGCTGAAGTTTTTCCCTATCTCCTGAACGATCAGGAGGTCAAGATCTTTAAATGGAATGGAGGGCATCATATTCTTTGCCTCTTTCAGCAATTCCGGTTCCCTATCTAGGATCTTGCTTGCTGGAATCGCTTCAATAATGGCTGTCGAATCATAAGCGTTTTCCACAATAGCAATACATCCTAGCAAATTTAGTTTTTTTAAGGCACCAGTTCCAATCGCTTTAATCGCATTAGGCATATGTTCATTGCCCAATTTGTGGACTGTGGCTGCTCCCTTTTCCCTCCCCATGCCAACTGAAAGCATTTTCAAAATTCCGCTCTCAAATTCCCCCCTGAAGTTTGTATGCGGCTTAATTCGATTTACTGCCAGGACAAAATCTGCTTCAACTGCTTCTTTTGCCGTAAATATGGGCAAGCCCTCCAGATACACATCGCTATAGCCAATACACACTGTTTCAGAAGAACAGGAAATTCTTGCACCAATATAGCCTTCTGTAATCCCCAGGCTTTCAAGCAGTTCTTTTTGTCCCTTGGCTTCTCCTCCACCATGGCTCCCTTTGGCAGAAAACAGAAAAGGTGCATACCCTTCTTTTTGCAGCTTTTCAACGATATATTTAAAGATATCAGCAATACGGTCAATTCCCCGGCTTCCAGCTGAAATTGCGATCGAGGAGCCTTTTGGAACTGAGTCTGTTTTTAAAAGCCTTTCAACATTTTCAAATACAGAGTCTCTTATATTTTTGCAAGTCTTATTAGAAAACCTTTGCTCGGCCTTATAGAAGATAGGCATTTCATCCATGTGCAGATTCTACTTTCCTGCTTTCCCCAATATCGCTGCTCAAAGGAAATCTTCTTTGAATATGATGTCTGTTTGCATTTTTTAATCCTAAAGCATCGTTTGCAATTAAGATCCGCTGAATATTTGCAGAACCTTCACCAAAATGGAGCATGTTTGCATAATTCACATATTTCATGATGGGATATTCATCAGATATTCCATTGCCGCCAAAAATCTCTAGTGCATTTCTGGAAACCTTGGCGGCTACTTCTGAGGCAAAGTATTTAGCATATGAGCTTTCTCTTGTCGCCGTTTCGCCTTTATCCTTCAAAAAAGCACTTCGATAGGTTTGAAGTCTTGCGGCATCTGTTTCCACCACCATGTCTGCAATCAGGTGCTTAACCATCTGATAATCGCCAATTGGGTTCCCGCCAACTATTCTTTCATTGCAATATTTAATGGCTTCCTCTACGCATCCCTGTGCAATTCCAACCAGCCTGGAAGATACAGTAAGCCTCCCATAGTCAAGCGCATTCATGGCAATTTTAAATCCCTCCCCTTCTTTTCCAAGAAGGTTTTCTTTCGGGATGCGGTAATCATCAAAAAATACTTCACAGCTCCTCATCATATAGCCTAATGAGTTGATTTCTATCGGCTTTGCATTATACCCAGGCCGTTTGGTTTCGATGATAAACGCAGAGATTCCTTTATGGCCTGCCTCTAAATCAGTTTTAGCAAACAATACACCAACATCTGCTTCATTTGCGAAGGTAATCCAGGTCTTTGACCCATTAATTACGTATTCATTTCCTTCCAGACGTGCTGTCGTTTTCATGGAACCAGCAGGATCTGAACCGCCGCCTGACTCTGTAAGTCCAAACATACCGATCAGGTTAGCCTTTATTAAATCGGGAACATATTTTTGAATTTGTTCCTCCGTACCCCAATTCAATATTGTAAAAGGACAGGTCATTGACTGCATATTGAAAGCGTATCCAAAAGCAGGGTGGGCTCTTGAAATCTCTTCAGCAATGATAGCCAAATTCAGAAAACCCATTTCGGAACCGCCATACTTTTCGGGGAAACAAGCTCCAAACAATCCTGCTTCCCCCATTTTTTGCAAAATCTCCTTTGGAAACCTTCTTTC
The DNA here is from genome assembly GCF_007678455.1 of Cytobacillus oceanisediminis 2691. Taxonomy (GTDB): domain Bacteria; phylum Bacillota; class Bacilli; order Bacillales; family Cytobacillaceae; genus Mesobacillus; species Mesobacillus oceanisediminis_A. Next base: position 232,384 of record NZ_VEEP01000003.1, read on the forward strand.
TTTTTCATAATATTTTACATGGGGTAAAATCTCTTTTTCTGCAAAAGTCCTTGCCATGCTTTTAACCTGGAGATTATCATCGCTTAAATCAAAGTTCATATAATCATTCATTCCTTTCTTAAAATTTTATTTCCCCAGAATCTCTATCCTTTTTTCTAGTGAGTCTTTATACGGCTGTTCCCATTCAATCAACTGCAGCAGCAGGCCTAGTGAACTTTTAGGATGGGTGAAGAATTCTTTCCTTACTCCGTGTTCTTCTCTGTCCCCTATAATTCTAACTCCATTTCCCTCTAATTGACTATGTACATCGCTGGCACTTTCAACTTTTAAGGCAAGATGATGCAACCCTTCCCCCTTACGGTTTAAAAATCTGTAAATCTCCCCTTCATCACTCAAGGGAGTTTCAAGGCCTATGATTAACTCTCCCAGTAAAAAATAAGCTGCTTTTGCATTTTGTTCAGGTAAATCTAATTCTTTTATAAACCTGGCCTTTAATCCCTTCGTAAGGAACTGTTTGCTGTGTTCCAGGTCTTTTACAGCAAAGACTATGTGGTCAATAGAAAATCCAGTCATTTTAGCCTCCTTTTCAGCAAAGTGACAGCCTAATTAGAATTTTTTGAATGTTTGAAATTAATTATGTTTTTATATTATTATATATATAAATAAAATTCAATATTTTATAGATATTTTCTTATAATGTGAGGATTAAATATAATGTGAAGGGATTGTTATATGTGTTAAATGGGAAACTGGCGGCCAATCCAAAGTTGAAATTATTTAATCCGCTTTTGGCTCAGACCATTTCAGCTTTTGGGGTTCTTACTCTTCCACCTCTTTCAAGTTTCATAGTTCAAGATTTAAAGCTTTCCACTTTTTTAATGGGCTTTATAATGGCTTCATTTTATTTGGGCTGCATTATCTTTTCATTTTTCACAGGCAATATTATAAATTTCTTAGGGATCCAAAAATCAATTGTTTTATCACTTATCATTATTGGATTTTTTATTATGCTAGGCAGCTTGACCCATTCTACTTGGATTATGCTTTTTTTACTGGCCATCGCTGGAATGGGCTATAGCCTTATCAATCCTGCAATTAATCTATTAATCACACAGGATTTCCCGATGGAAGTCAGGGGTTTTGTCATGAGCGTTAAGCAAATGGGAGTAACATTAGGAGGGGTATTGACAGCCCTATTGCTCCCAAAGCTTGCTTTTCTTTTTAGCTGGAGGATCTCACTATTTATTGGCGGAGCACTTGTAATGTGTTTTTCACTATACTTCTTGCATATTCTTAAAGACTATCCTGCTAACTCTTCTAATAATGCGGGCGTAAACCATTTTAACAGCATAAAAATTTTCTTTAAGAATTCCAGGCTGTTCCGCTTAAGCATTCTTTCTTTTTTCTTTGTAGGTGCACAATTTTCTTATTTTATGTATCTGGTTTTGTTTTTGAATTTGGATTTAAAGTATTCAGTGGCCGTTTCGAGTGTTTTGCTTGCCCTGTCCCAGGCATCCGGAGCGATCGGTAGAGTCATCTGGGGAGCGGCAAGCGATCGTGCAGGCGATAAACGAAAAATACTGACAGTGATAGGGATCCTTTCTTCCTGCTCGCTCCTCTTTTTATCGTTGAGTCCTTTTATGTCTGTCCCATTTGTAGTAATGGTGCTGCTGACGATCCTTCTGGGATTTACGGTAAGCGGTTGGAATGGAATTTATCAAGCTGCCATTATAGAATATGGTGGAGAGCAATCTGCTGCAGTATCCAGCGGTGTCAGCTTAACCTTCACCTATTTAGGTATATTTTTATTTCCTCTCTTTTTCGGATGGACTAAAGATACTTTTTCAAGCTTTAGCATCTCATGGATACTCGTTTCTGTATGTTTGGTTATTTCCACATTTATCATCCATAAAGAGACAAAATTACCTTCCAGTAAAATTGACAAATATGCAGGGTAAGGCGCCTTGGCTTATAGAAATTTGGATCTTTTAGTCCTCATAGTCGCAAAACCTTTTAGAAAAGCAGCTTAGTTGCAAAGCTAAGCTGCATATAAGAATACTTAAGATAATTAACTGTTACCCGCTCATATTGTGATATGTCTTTCTCCCCTTTCTCCTAACCATATAATCGTCTACATATCCCGTTCCCAGAACAACACCGACGACTATAAATAAAAAACCGATAAGTTGTTCAAACAGGATCTTTTCTTTCAAGAATAATACAGAGCCAACCAGAGTAAAGAAAGGCATTAGGTTATTAAATACAGAGGTTTGGCCAGGACCGATTTCTTGAATTGCCATATTGTAAAGGAGCTGGCCGAATCCTGTCGCCACGATACCAGACAGGAAAAATATAATCCACACTTTTGTTCCCGGAACAGCCACGCTTGTGACCCCCTTGCTGTCTATAAAAAAACTGCACAAAAACATGACGATGGCCCCTGCTGTAAGCATGATGGCCGTCATGAATTTTGGGTTAACAGACTGAGAGTTTTGTTTAATAAGAATAAAGCTAAAGGCCTGTGTGATCATCGCCATGAAAATTAAGAAATCTCCAGGCGAAATACCGCCGAGCGTCCCATTGCCGTTGAGAATAACAAAAACGACACCACCAAATCCTAAGAAAATTCCTATCATCCTCATTTTGGTAAGCCGGTCCTTTAAAAAGAATATTCCAAGAATAGAAGTGGTTAATGGACTAAGTGCCAGAATAATGCCTGCATTGGAGGCTGTTGAGTGTAAAAGGCCGATTGCAAGAAACAAGTGGTGCCCTGTAACTCCCAGGACGCCTGCAGATATGGTTATGATCCACTCTTTTTTTGTCATCTTCTGCAGGTTTTTACTCCACCAAAAGAACAGGATTAGAAGCAATCCGCCAAGAAATATGCGTGTGCTTTGCATGAGAATAGGCGGAAAGTATTCAATTAATATTTTTATAGCAACTACATTTAATCCCCACATCATCATGACGAATATGAGAATAAAATAGGTGCCAATCTGTGACATAGGTTTCGCTCCCTTATAGCCGGAAATTGCCGAATACGGCTGTATCCGGCAATCTGGTCTACCAATTACTTAACTATCGTAACAACGCGGTTCTTACCAACCTGCTCTGTCGGGTATTGGTCAAAAACGGCAATGTCATGCCCGGGAATAATGCTGTCTACATTTCCTCCGACCAATTCATTTACTTTATGAATGGACATGACTTGTTCAAGATTATCAAGACCAAGTCCTAAAGGTTTATAGTCAGTCGCATTTTCATATGTGTACACGACATCCTGGGCAAGAGCATAAGTTCCTTTCTTTGTTTCAACCGAAACAGCCTGCGTGCCAAATGTATGGCCCTTTGCTTTATGAACCTTTACACCTTCTGCTACTTCAAAATTGTCCTCTTCGATCAGCGTAAGCCTGTTTTCAGCAGCCACTTCCATCAAATCATTGATATGGTCAATATCGGTAGCTAACCAAACCCACTCTCGGACCTTATCTGGGAGTGATAAGGAAGACACCCAGCCATCAAGCTCCTCTTTTTGGACATAAAAGTGGGCTTTGGGAAACTGATCAATATTCCCGGCATGGTCAAAGTGAAGATGGCTTAAAATGATTGTATCTATCTCATTTGGAGTTAAGTTTACTTTTTTCAACACCTCGGCTGGAGCTTCGATATCGGACCCTCCAAATAATTTTGACCAATCCTTTTGGCCATCTGCTGAATCATTTCGATAACCGATGTCAAAAAGGATATTGTGGTCCTTATTTTGGATCAAATTATAAAAAAACGGCAGATAAGTGGTTCCTTGATTATGGGCTCCATATACCAATCCAGATTTCGGATAGCCTTCAATCCCTCCATACTCCAGCAGTTTTACGCTATAGTCGCCTTTTTGAGCCGCAAAAGCGCTCCCCGATAGGATAAAAGAAAAAATTAGAGTGAAAATGAAGATAATCTTCTTCATGACTTCCTCCTCCTTTTAGTTAGGATTTAATTCATCTGACCACATTTCGAAAAGGACACTTTTAATATTGTCATTTGCTTGATTCGAACGTCTAAGAAATTCATCCAAAAACCTTTTATCATCAGTTTCAAAATACTGCTCGAAATATGTGATGGACTCTTTATAAGACTTAACAGATTCCAAGTAGACAGCAAGAATATGCTCCATGGAGGGTGGAGGGTCCAGTTTGATTAATTCATCCTCTATAAATGCAATCTTTTTAGAGGTCTCTTCCCTTACCTGGATAAGGTCTTCTTCATCTGTACCTCCGCTTAAAAATAGTATGCCGGTTCCTGTCATACGCAAGATCATGGTTTTTAAATCAAAATGAAGCGGCCTAATTTTCTTAGCAAATTCCAGCTCCTCCTCTGTCAAGTCATCAACAAACTTAGCATCATGTAATGCCTCTTCTTTTACTGTTTCATAATTGCTGTAATCCTTAATTCCACTCGAGTCGACTGTTTGGTGTTGCACAAAGGTACTTGTTTGCTGAGCATCCCCTGCTTCCCTTTCTGGTGAAGATATCGAACTGCAACTCGTTAGAGTCATTAGCACTATGGTAATAGGTAGAATTTTCTTCAAAAAGGCCACTCCTTGATCCTATCGGCTGTGTATTACTGGGAGACGGTCTTGCTCTCTGGTACGATTACTTCCGCACCGTAAATATGATCAATAAACTCCTGAGACATTGGTTTGGTTAACAGAGTTACCACAACCATTACTGCAGAAGCTACTAAAATGGAATAGCCGGAAGCTGCAAAAGGATTTGTAATCGCTTCAATTCCTGGAAGCCACCCCATATACAAGACCGCGTAACTGATAACACCTACACAAAACGAAGCGATTGCACCCTGTTTGTTCGCTCGCTTCCAAAGAGCACCTATCGCCAGGGGACCGGCAAGTCCTGATACCATGCCTCCTACACCAATCCACAAGAACATCGCCAGTGATTTAGGTGGGTTATACGCAAGAAGAATACCAAGAAGAAGACATGCTACCACTGCAACTCTTCCGATGATTAAAGAGTTTCTTTCTACCTTTTCTTGATCTGGATTGTTTTTCGCAAATGTTTTCCGGTAAAGATCATTCGCAAAGATTTGCGAAAATGAAACGACAAGCCCGTCACCAGTTGAAAGAATTGCCGATAATACGACTACCGCCATCAGGGCAGCTGCAAATGGGGGGAATACTTCAATAAACAATGCCGGGATTACAGCATCAGCACTCTCAAGCGTACCCGGAATCACCGCAGCCCCCAGTAATCCTCCAAGTGCCATCATTGGCATCAGGGCACCGCCAACTATACAAAAACTCAAGAAGATCTTCATTTGCTTCCCGTTTTTTAAAGCAAAAAATTTATTTCCGATATGTGGCAATACGCCAAATGGAATATGGGCAATCAAAAGCAGGAAGATAAGCCAAGCGCTGCCATAAGTAGGATCCCCTTTAATAAAGAGTGTGTCCCATCCGCCCTGCGGATTCTTCGCTGTAATTGCATCATTGATAGCAGAGACTCCCCCGTCTACCCCAAATCCAGTAAAGAACATCACTGTTACAATGACTGCTATAATAAACATTAGGAAACCTTGAACAGCGTCCGTTAAAATATCTGAATGCGATCCGCCAAGTACCAGATAAATGCCAAGAACTATGGCGGTTAGCCAAAGTCCCGCTTCATAGCTTAAGCCCATCATCGTTTGGAACATTAATGCGGCTGCAACCAGCTGGGAAACAATATAGAAAATAAGAAGTAAAGATAGCAATGCCAGCCCAACACGTAAAAATTCACTGTTAAAACGTTCTCCAACAATTTCTGGAATGGTTCGGTTGCTGAATTTGTCGCCCATTTGCTTGACCATTTTTGCTGTTAACAGCATTCCGCCATAAATGCCAATCGGATAGATCAGGGGATACCATAAGCTTGGGAAACCCGAAGTATAGGCAGTACCCGGAATTCCCATGAAGGTAGATCCGGAAGCCGTGGTGGCACATACTGCAAGCCCTAGTGCAATCGGGCCATAGCTTGAACGAGCCGTGGCAAAATCATCCGCATTTTTTGTCATCTTCATTCCTGCATAGCCAAGATAAAGCATTAGTCCAATAAAAATCACCATTAAGATCCATGACCAGGCGATTACTGACATAAACAGCCCCTCCTTTTTAGTCCATTTTAAATAAATCGGTTTTAAAAATTAAATACCCAAGCACTACCCAGGATCCAAAAACGTAAATGGCACCATAATGCAAGACAGTCATATTTTCACCTCCACCATAGGCATTTTGAGTGACAGCGTTTTCAAAATAATTAATTATTGCGATATGCCATACTTTCCAGCCAGGAATGCAATTCTTTCATTTTTCTGGCTTCGGCTGTTACACCGGTTAAAGCTTCTGTGACCATCAGAGTTTTCTTGCCAAATGACTGCTCAAGGAATACGTGGTAAGGAAGATAGATTCTTTCCATTCGGTTCAAATCATAAATAGGCGGCTTTAATGGGCGCATTAATTTATAAACATAATTCTCTAGAGCCCGCCTGCATTCATTATCAACTGACTCTGCCGTAAATCGGAATGGCAAACAGTTCTCTGTTTCTGCCTGAACAGTTTCGTAATCAGGCCAAATTTCTGTTTGAGCTGCAACATTCGTTAAGCCATTCACACCAATTCGTATTAGTGCTTTTCCGTCTTTGAAAAGAAACCTTGGTACAGTCACCTTCCATTCATAGAAGACATACGGGTAATAAAAAGTAACCATAGCAGCACGCTGACTTGCAGAAGCAAAACCAAACCGCTTTTTCTTTCCCGATCTATTTATAATCTCTTCGTGAGTCAGTTCACTCTTTGCTGCCTGAATAGCAACGGTAGGCTTGGTTATAATAGTCTGAGTCATTTCTTGGCCTCCTTTTTATTCTTTTTTCGAAATAACTAGCTCGATTCCTTCAATTTTCATATTTTTTCACTCAAATTCTGAATGCCGTATAGAAACTCTCAGTGTATAATGCACCTGTGAAGTGATTGACTCAGTGTACATGTTAAATTTGAAACGAATACCAGGATAAGTAAACGGCTTTTTATTCCCCTGCTCGACTATTGAGTTTCTTCATACTCCGACCTGCATGTAATACCGCAGAAGGCAAGCATTCCAAGAAGAAAACGCCATGCATTTTCAAAGTTCTCCTGCCTTCCGCCCCTATCAGCAGAAAAAAACAAAAAGGTATAAATGACCTACAAGTTAATAATCACTGTCTTAAGATAAGTCATTTCCTCTATTGCGTAACGCGGGCCTTCTTTTCCGATTCCACTGTCTTTAATTCCGCCGTATGGCATGGCGTCTGCACGGAACGTTGAAGCATCATTTATGATTACTCCTCCCGTTCTGAATTTTTTGACTGCCTTCATTGCTGTGTTGATGTTGGTTGTGAAAATTCCGGACTGAAGACCGTAATTTGAATTGTTGGCCTGTTCAATGGCATCGTCAATATCATCGAAAGGCATCACTGTTAATACAGGACCGAAAATCTCCTGGCAAACCACTTTCATTTCGTGGTTCACATCACTTAAAATGGTGGGTGCCACAATAGACCCGTCCTGTTTTCCACCTGCGATCACTTTAGCCCCCTGCGAAACAGCTTCCTTAATCCATGCCATAACGCGGTCCGCTTCCTTTCTGCTGATCAGAGGTCCGATATTCGTTTTGGCATCAAGCGGATTACCTACCTTTAACTGCTCTGTCTCCGCTTTTAGCTTATCCAGGAACTGGTCATATACTTGCGAATGAACAAGGATCCTTTGGACGGAAATACACGCTTGGCCAGCCGTATTAAATCCCTTAAGCACACACATTTTTGCAGCCAGATCCAGGTCTGCATCATGGTGTACAATGTTTGGAGAATTATTCCCAAGTTCGAGCGAAACAGGGCGGAGTCCGCTATTTTCCTTAATGTAGCGGCCTACTTCTGCACTGCCGGTAAATGTATATTTAGCAATTCTTTCGTCCTTAAGCAGCCACTCGCCGACTTGCGCTCCTGAGCCGCATACAAGGTTTACATAACCTGAAGGCAATCCGGCTTCTTTTAAAATATCTATTAAATGGTACGCGGAAGTGGCAGTATCTGAAGCCGGCTTCCATACAACCGTGTTTCCGGAAGCAATTGCAGGACCGACTTTATGACATGCAAGGTTAAAAGGAAAGTTAAATGGAGTAATCGCCCCAATAACGCCAAGCGGAGTTCGGATTGCATATCCCATGCGGTTCTCAGCCCCTGGGCTTGCTGAAATAGGAATTACTTCTCCGTCAATCCGCTTTGCTTCTTCCGATGATAAAGTGAGCGTTTGGATGGCACGATCCACTTCTCCCCGGGCATCGGTTATCGTTTTTCCGACTTCTCTTGACAGAGTAATCGCAACATCTTCTTTTCGATCCTTTAAGATTTCTGCCGCACGTTTTAATATTTCGTACCGTTGATAAGGTGTAAGCTGGTCCTGGTCAAATGTCTTCTGGGCAATGGATACTGCCTGATTGATATGCTCTTTGTTCGCCTTGGCTACATTAGCTATTACTTCTCCCGTATATTTATCTAAAACTGCAAATTCAGAATCTGTAAAAATTTCCTGGCCTCCAATAATAAGACCTTTTCTTTCCGCAGTTGTTTGTTCTATAGGCATATTGATTCCTCCCTCATTTTTTCTATAACTTTTTTATTTTTCGCCAACAACCACTTTAACCGGAAGCACAATAGAAGCCCTCGTTACTTCTCTGGATGCAGATTTATCAAGTGCCTCCTGAAGATTGTCAAATTCAAACTCTCCATCCATCATATTGACAAATGGATATTTGTCGATATTATTTGAAAGGAATTGCAGAGCCTTATCCAAATACCAAGGATCGTATCGGACAATCGCCTTAATCTCAATTGATTTTCTTGTAAGCAAACCTGGATCAAATTCTGTATACTTTCCTGGAGATACATTTCCAATCGTTACATACTTTCCGCCGCTTCGCACCAGATGAATCCCTTCATGAAAGGCAGCGGGAACACCGCTTAATTCAATTCCAACGTCAGCTCCGAGTCCATTCGTTAGCTCGCGGATGGCTGCTGCCCTTTTTTCTGTCGTATCATATTCGGCCATGCTAATTGTATGGTCTGCTCCAAAATTTTTAGCCAATTCTAACCTTGATTCTACCCCATCAATAATAATTACTTTTGCCCCTTTTTCTTTTGCCACAGCAGTGGCGTTTAACCCTAGGCCGCCTGCACCCTGGATGACTAGCGTGTCACCGTAAGTAATGGCAGCCTTATCAAGGCCGAAATACACCTGTGACAAAGCACAGTTTGCACTTGCTGCAGCAATATCAGGTACATTATCAGGCACCTTATAGAAGAACATATCAGGGTGGATATAATAGTGGGAAGCAAAGGTTCCATGGAAATGAGGAGCTTCCTCAGGGTCTTTGTTCCAGAAGTTATAAGCGTTTTCACAAAGATGGAAATGTCCTTTCATACACATATTGCACTTTCGGCACGTTAGATAATAGACAGTTGCCACCCTATCACCTTCTTTAATCGGGCGTCCGGCATAGTCCGTTGTGACACCTTCGCCAAGCTTTTCTACTACTCCAACCATTTCGTGGCCCAATACACCTTTTCTCTTGGTAGGGTGCTCTCCCCGCCAAATATGTAATTCTGATCCGCAAACATTTGTACGTGTTACCCGCAATAATACAGCACCTTTTTCAGGCTCAGGCAATTCAAATTCACGAAATTCCATCTTCATTGGCTCCACCATTACCGAAACTTTACCTTTCATTAAAACAATCCCCTTTCCTTATTAAATAAATTTTGAAGCTATTCATTTACAATGCAATTATCGTGCCAACTTGGGAGACGTATGAAAACTGGATTTTGGATACAAGAGAATTGCAAATTTACAATATTTTATAAATATTCTGACTCCTTTCAAGAGCAAACAGCTTCACTATAGGTTTTTTAAACTGTTGCAAAACTGCAACACACCTTGCAAATTTACAATCTCAAAAAAAAACACCCACTTTGCAATGGGAGTAAAGTAAGCACATAGCTGTGCCGTTCATCTTTTTTAATATAAAAGTAGAGCCTAGATATTCTTTATCTTTTCCCAAACCTCACTGTAAACTTGTTTTAAAGGAACCTGGTTATTTTTAGCGATTCTTTTGCATTCTTCATATTCTGGTGATTGCTGAATTACCATTCCCTGATATAAACCTTCTTTAACTGTAATATCTCCCCATTTTGTCAGGACAGTAGTAAATCTTCGCTCTAAACGATGGACTGATATAGGATAATAGCGGATTCCAAATGTTGTCGTTTCACTAAATAATATCCTCTTCATGTCATCAACTCTATCAAATTCGCACATCAAATTTAAAAGAACTCCTGGACGATTTTTCTTCATATAAATTGGGGAATAAAATATATCATTTGCGCCTGCTTCCAATAACAGATCCATAATATAGCCAAGCCACTCAGCAGGCATATCATCAAGGTTCACTTCCATCTTTACCATTTGATCATCAATATGCTCTTCAGAATGTTGAAATGGATAGCCCAATTTAAAAATCCCCTTTGCTATTTATTATGACAATTACCAACAATAGCTCTTAGGACATTGGGGTGGTGTTCAAAATCTTTAGATCCAGCACCGTATCCAATACTTGTAACTTCCATTGAAGGAAAACAGGAAAATTCATCAACAATTGTTGCTAAAATGCCTGCACCTGTGGGAGTTGTTAATTCTCCTTTTATATCGGTCGATTTTATAGGCACATTTTTAAGTAATTCAAGTGTTGCTGGCGCTGGAACTGGATAAATCCCATGATCAATTTTAATTCTTCCATTTCCAACAGGTACACTCGAAGAAAAGATCTTATTTACCTGAAGGGAATCAATTCCAATGGCGATTCCCACGATATCTACTATTGAGTCAACCGCACCTACTTCATGAAAATGGACTTTTTCAAGTTCGATATTATGAATCTTGGCCTCAGCTTTTCCGATGTTCTCAAAGATTCCTAATGATATTTGTTTTACATGGTCGTTTAATGATGAACCTTCAATCATGTGTTTGATATCACTGTAATGACGATGATGGTGGTGATGATGGCGCTCTTCATTTGGATTGTTATTCACTATTTCAACATCAAATTTAGTTGCGGAAATTCCTTTTTTCACAACTTTATTCCATTTTAATATGTATTCATCTTTCAAACTTAATTTCTTTAATTCTTGTTCAATTAATTCTGGATTTACACCTAAATCACAAAGTGCCCCCAATGTCATATCACCACTAATTCCAGAAATACAATCTAAATATAAGATTTTCACCTATTTTTCCTGCCTCCCTGAAATACGAAGGATTTGAGCGGCGTTATACCCTGCACCAAATCCATTATCTATATTTACTACATTTATTCCTGGTGCACATGCATTCAGCATAGATAATAAAGCTGATACCCCGTTTAAATTTGCACCATATCCTATACTAGTTGGAACAGCAATTAACGGATGATCAACTAACCCTCCAAGAACACTGGGCAACGCTCCTTCCATACCTGCAACCACTATTGAGGCAGAGGCATTCCGAATCTCTTCTATGCAATTAAATAAGCGATGGATTCCTGCCACTCCGACATCATAAAATCTTTCTACCTTACAGCCGAATGTTTCTGCAGTTACAACTGCCTCCTCTGCTACTGGAATATCAGATGTCCCCCCACACACAACAGCAATATAACCTTGGTACCTAGATTGCGGTTCATCTGGATGTATCCATGAAAGTGTTCTTGCTGCTGGATTATAATGCAACTCAGGAAGTACTTCATGTACAATAATTGCTTGTTTCTCCGATACTCTTGTTGCTAAAACTCTATTCGTTTTCTTTTTAAGTTGTTTTAAAATATCAACTAATTGCTCCACTGTCTTTCCTTCTGCATAGACAACCTCTGGGAACCCCGTTCGTTCATGCCGGGATATATCAAGCTTTGCAAATCCAATATCATCGAATAAAGTGAGTCTATTCTTTGCTTCTTCAATACTCAGCGTACCATTTTGTACATTTTTTAGTATGTGTTCTATCTTAATCCTTCCCATAGATTTCTCCTCTGTGTTCGACTTGTATTTTTAAGGGTGATTAGGTTGAAGTGTTTTAGATAGGGCCTTATTCATACTGCCGCTTTTGTATCCAAGTAAATCAAGGGATACAAATTTATAACCAAAGATTTGTAATTTCTCTGAGATTGCTTTATTATGCTGGATGATAAAGTTCATATCCTCAGGTTCCACTTCTATTCTTGCAATATCACCATGAGTTCTAACCCGCACTTGCTTTACTCCAAGATCCAGTAAGTACCTTTCTGATAATTCAATTTTAGTTAGCTTTTGTATTGATATTTTTTCTCCATAGGCAATCCTGGATGATAGACAAGCTAAAGACGGTTTATCCCAATTAGATAGGTTTAAAATTTTGGCTAATTCACGAATTTCATCCTTATATAATCCAGCTTCCTGAAGCGGCCCCCTGACTCCTTGCTCCACAGCTGCACGAGCTCCCGGCCTGTATTCATTAATATCATCAGCAATCAGGCCATATACAATGTTTTTAAATCCGATTTGATCCAGGATTGGATTGATTTCTTCGAATAATCCATTTTTGCAATAGTAACAACGATCTTTATCATTGTTAGAATACCCAGGTATATTCAACTCTGATGTGTCTATTATTTTATGAGGTGCTCCTAGATCATTGGCAACTTCAACCGCAGCCTTTAGTTCACTTTGAGGATAAGTCTCTGAATTAGCCGTTATGGCTAAAACATTTTCTGGTCCTAATGTGTCCAGAGACACCTTTAACAATAAAGTACTATCGATACCACCTGAAAAAGCCACTATAACACTTTCTAAATCTCTTAATATCCTCTTCAAATGCTCATATTTTTCCTGAAGCATCAAATTCCCTCCATCATAATCACTTTCAAGTTCTGAGGCACTCAGCATTCATTCATATAAAAAAGTAAGTTTGATTTCACTTCTTTTTTTCTTTGATAAGTAAACTGGCCCAGTTTCATAAAGCAAAAATTAAATAACTGCGAAATCTAAAAGAGATTATATTTTTATGGTACATAGGAAATTTATCATCTATTCACAAAATTGTAAATAGTCAAAATAATTTTAAGGTTTTTTCCTAATCTTTAATAATAACAAACAATACCTCTTTTGCTCTAAATCAGTTCCTCTCTCTATAATGAATAATCTTCGGATTGCTCGAAAAAAATCTTGTGCGAGTCTTTATACTTTTTGTACTGTCTGAATTATTGTGTTCGGCTCCTTAAATTGCATACAGATCTCCAAAACTGTAACTGAAAGTTGAGGTTGTGTTTATTTTCATAGTTTATGATGTTCATTGTTCAGTACTCGTTCTAATCTCCCCTAACCCCTAAAATTCCCAGAACGAGTGCTGAAGGTAAATTCGATTACAGTAACGGACATAGGAGGCTATATTCATGAAGAAATTGCTTTATTCCATCACTGACTGGGTTTCAACGAAACGCGGGATGTGGATTACGATCATCGCCTGGCTAGTGTTGATGGTTGGCTTAAGTGCAGGCCCTCAGCTTAGCAATTACAAAGTCAACAACTTTCAATCTCTCCCGGATGATGCAAAATCGATCATCGCTCAAAATAAAACCGAGGATTTTTTCCCGAATGAACAGGGTACTCCGGGTATTCTTGTATTCCATAATGAGAAAGGGGACATCAATCTTGATGAAGTGAATCAGATTCTCGATGGCATTATTTCTAAGAATATCGAAGGAATCAGAAACATCGTTGATACCCGCTCTCTTCCGCCTCAGACGCTAAGCGGTTTTATTTCCGAGGATAAGTCGACGATGATTATCCCGATGGAACTGGAACAGGGGCTGGGCAATGATGAGTATGCTGAGATCAATGACCGTGCAACCGAAATCGGCACAGGTATCGCTGACAAGCTTGAAAGCACTTCTTTCTATATTACTGGTCCTGCAGGGATTTCAGGTGATACCATCAAGCTATTCGAACGGGCGGATTTTGTTCTGTTACTGGCAACGGTCGGAATCATCCTGATCCTTCTGATTGTCATCTATCGTTCACCGTTGCTGGCGATCATTCCGTTATTGGCGACAGTCATCGTCTATCAGGTTGTGAACCAGAGTGTTGCCCTGTTGGGAGCAGGAGGATTGGAGATCAATAACCAAACGACCTCAATCATGAGCATCCTGCTTTTCGCAGCAGTCATTGACTATTCTTTATTTGTCTTCTCACGTTTCCGCGAGGAGCTAAACCATTACGAAAATAAATTCGATGCAATGAAGCATGCAATGCGTGCAACAGGCGAGCCTGTCTTTTTTGCCGGCGGAACCGTGCTGGCTGCGATGCTTGTGCTTCTGTTCGCCGATTTCCGCGATTATCAGAACTTTGCTCCTATTTTCGGAACAGCGATGTTCTTCATCATGCTCGCTTCCGTTACCCTGGTGCCTGCATTGTTCACCCTATTCGGACGCAAGGCTTTCTGGCCTAAGGTTCCTAAGTATGGGAAGGAAACAGAAGTTAAGCATGGGGTCTGGGGACCAATTGCCAAGTTTGTTGTCAACAAGCCTGGCCTTTCAGGAGGGATTGTCGGAATTTTGCTCGTCCTTTCCGCGTTGAATGTCTTCAATCTTGACTATGAATTCGACATGGTGAAAAGCTTCCCTGAAGATTTGCCTTCCCGTGTCGGTTATGAAATAGTGGAACAGAGATATGATAAGGGAGAACTTGCCCCTACCACGCTGTTGATTGAAAGCGACAATAAGTTAACTGAAGAAAATGTTAAGGAACTCTCAGGTACATTGAATGATGAAAAAGAAATTGCTTCGGTTCGTCCGGCAGGATTAACAGAAAATGGCGAAGCGGCAAAATTCAGCATTGCACTCGATATGAATCCATACTCAATAGAAGCAATGGACTACATCGAAAAACTAAGGGACGATGCCCCTCAAATACTCGATGATTTAGGGCTGAAGGCTGACGCTTATTTCAGCGGGATCACGCCGAAGCTTGTCGATGAGCGAGAAGTCAACAACGGTGACATCCTTAAAATCGTCCTGCTGGAAACAGCTCTGATTCTTGGTTTGCTCGTTGTCCTGACACGAAGTGTGAAAATGTCCATTTACATGATGGCCACCATCCTGCTTTCGTATGTATCGGCGCTTGGCCTGGGTGTATTCCTGATTGATGCCCTGTTCGGATATGATGCGATCAGTACACGTGTGCCTGTATATGCTTTTATCTTCCTTGTGGCCCTGGGAATCGATTATAATATTATTCTGGCTTCCCGTTTTATCGAAGAACGGAAGAATCACAAAGTAAAAGATGCTTTGGAAATTTCCATTCGCAACACGG
Organism: Cytobacillus oceanisediminis 2691; assembly: GCF_007678455.1. Classification (GTDB taxonomy): domain Bacteria; phylum Bacillota; class Bacilli; order Bacillales; family Cytobacillaceae; genus Mesobacillus; species Mesobacillus oceanisediminis_A. Next base: position 247,834 of record NZ_VEEP01000003.1, read on the forward strand.
GCGGTGTCATTTCATCAGCAGGGGTCATTTTGGCGGCTACATTCGCTGCTCTGACAACAATGCCAATCGCTGACCTGTTCATCTTTGGATTCATGGTCGCTGTCGGCATCCTGATCGATACTTTCCTTGTCCGCGGCATGCTTTTACCGGCACTGATCCTTTTCTTTGAAAAAGATAAAAAAACAAGTCCTGAGATTCAATAAGGAACGGAGAGGCCTCCTCTCCCCTTCCTTTTAAGGAGGCATGACCAATGAGAATCCTGGTCGTTGATGATGATATAAATATCCAAAGACTCGTGACGATCCATTTGACCCAGGAAGGATACCAGGTTTTCAGGGTCAATGATGCCGAGGAGGCATTATCCTTATTGGAAAAGCAAAATGTTGATTTGGCGATTGTTGATGTGATGATGCCCGGCATGAATGGCTTCGAGCTGACAAAAATCCTGACCGATGATTGGCAAATCCCTGTCATCCTCCTTACCGCTAAGGGGCAATTAAGCGATAAAGAAGAAGGGTTCCTGTCAGGCAGCGAGGATTATATAGTAAAACCTTTTGAAGTGAAGGAACTTTTATTCAGAGTGGCTGTCGTCCTTCGGCGCATGCAGCGTGCTGTCGACTCCTTGATACAGGCGGGAAATATGGAGATTGATCGGAACAGCTTCGAAGTCGAAATCAATCAGGAGACGATTCTGTTTCCATTGAAAGAGTTTGAACTGCTCAGCATCCTGGCATCGCGTTTGAATAAAACAACCCCTCGTGCGTCCTTGATTGAACAGGCGTGGGGAGCGGATTATGAAGGCAGCGAACAAACGCTCAACACTCATATCAACAGGATACGGGATCGCTTGAAAAAGCATGAGGCTACTGTAGAAATCCAAACAGTCCGTGGAATTGGCTATAGACTTGAGGAATTGAAGTGAAGACATTGTACAGGAAGTTCATCATCGCCACCCTGCTCATTCTCGGGATCAGTATCTTGATTGCCTTCGTTCTAGCCAACTGGGTGTATATGACCTCGACAAAAGAACGGATTGACTCACAAAATGTAAAGGTTGCTGAAGAGGTCGCCTCAAGACTTGAGCAAATGCATTCGACCACCCATTTTAGCTTCACGGGTTATTTGGATTCCATCAGTAAACTGGGCTATCAAATCTATGTTTTAAGTGAATCTGGCGAGGAGTTTGAGTTTGGCGAACCTTTTTCGAAAAAAAACCTGCCAGCTGAAGCAATGAAGGTAGTAGAGCATAAGAAAATCTACCATGGCATGGACAGTTCGGGCTCGCCATGGATGATGAGTCATTTTTCCAACCAGCTTGGCAATACGGTCGGAGTCCCCTTTACAATTGGAGAGGAGGACTACGGGTTATACCTGAGGCCCAATAACAAACTGTTATTCTCCGATGTGCATGTCATTTTCGCCTGGTTTTTTGTCGCAGTTTCCATCGTGAGTATTACCGGGGTAATCTGGTTTGCCAAACACTTGATCCAGCCAATCACCAAGCTGACAGAAGCCACCAGGGAGATTACCAGGGAAAACTTCAACTTCCCATTGAACATCCGTCGCAAGGATGAAATTGGCCAGCTTGCCGAAAGCTTCAGCACGATGCAGGTTCAATTGCAGCATAATGATGAGGCACGAAAATCTTTCATTAATAACGTGTCCCATGATTTCCAATCACCTTTGATGAATATCCAGGGATACGCGGAGCTGTTAAAAACGCAGGCGCTCGACGATGAGCACCGTGAATATGTCGAAATCATCGACCAGGAATCCAAGCGGCTGTCCAACTTGACGAAACAATTGCTGCTTCTTACCTCGCTTGATCAAAAGTCTTATCCGATGAAGCGTGGAATGACTAGAATTGACACGCAAATTAAGGAAACGGTCAGAAGGCATCAATGGCGATTGGAGGAAAAGGAGATCGAAATCTCTTACCACCTCCCCCCTGCCACGATTCTTGCTGATCCCGAACTATTGATGACGGTATGGGACAACCTTTTAACAAATGCGATTAAATACAATCAACCTGAAGGCAGCATTTTTATCCAGCTTGCGCAAACCGATGAAGCCATCAACATCACATTCAAGGATAGCGGAATCGGAATGAGCCTGGATCAGGCCTCGAAGATTTTCGAACGCTTTTACCGTGTCGATGCCGCACGCAAAAAGGATGGAACCGGTTTGGGCCTGTCGATTGTCAAACATATTATTGAATTGCACAACGGAAAAATTGAAGTGGAGAGCGAGATTCAAAAAGGTACGACTTTTACCATAAAGCTCCCTATAGAAAAACAGACGGAGGAATAAAAAATGGAACAAACTTGGAGTATTCGACTAATACGATTTGCAGCGATTTTTGGATTGATTGGAACATTCATGGGCTCACATATGGCGGGTGCCGGCGACTATGCCATGCGCCCAATCCACGCCCACATCCTGCTTGTCGGCTGGCTATCCGTATTCGCCTGGGGTATTTTTTACAAAAACTATCAAATCAAATATAAAAAACTCGTATCCATCCACAGCATTACCGGTATGGTCGGTGCACTAGGACTCACTGTCGGAATGTGGATGTACAACCTCAACCCATTCAATCTGGGCGAAACATTCGTAATGGTCCTTTTCATCGTCGGCGGATCATTGCTGTTGCTGGCCTTTATCCTGTTTGTCGTCGTTACGTTTTTTATTGAGAAGAACTAGGATAATGTAAGCTGGCAAATTCGCTAATCTGGGACTGCATTGAATAAGAAATGACCCACTAAATTAGAGAAACAGGTTCGGTTTTAAATACGTTTAAACAGTATTCTTCTCATATAGCTTGCAAATAACTATATTTCCAAAGAAACTCAGAGGCTTAATAGCCCTGAGTTTTTTTATTTTACCAGATCAGTCACCTATTGAGTTTTTTGCTCTCCTAAGGAGATGCGTAGGTGAAACTCAGCGAGCAAGAACTGATTAAGCTTTACCTTAAGCGCTAAAGATGGACACTAGTCGGCGCGGGCTCATGAGCTCTTGAATATATTGTTAAATGACTATATTGAGAGAAGGTGATATCATGAAAACTTTCATCCAATGCTGTATAGGAGCTGGGCTGGCTTTATTGGGTTTTATAGGAATAGGCTATGGTCTTGGGGTTGCAGGCGCTGCAGCTTTAGAAGGAATAGCGAGGCAGCCTGAGGCAACAGATAGGATCGCGAATGTTCTGTTCTTTTTAGTTGTGATTCCTGAATTGATTTTGGCTTTTTTATTAGCAAAGGTTGCATTAAGGATTCATAATTGTGGAGATCATAAAGATTGAGTCAGAGAGTAGTGGTTTTCCGCCACTACTCTTTTTAATTTGAAAAAGCCCTTAGATACTTTGTACATATTCTTCACTAGCTTTTTTCTTCCTTTATTAATTAAATCCCACGTTTTCTTTTACAACATAACTCCCTCATTAAAAGAAGTGCATTAGGACCAATCAACGCCACCCCAAGAGGATTGCAACTTTCGCAACAGAACAATTTGGCCGAGATGATACGTATCGTGCATCATGATATTGCTGAGTAAACGCTCAATAGAGTATCTGTCAGCTGCATAAGGAGCTTTTAACTTTTCATCATCCAGTTCCGCAATGACCGTTTGTAATTTATTCATAACTTCATTAAGGCGTTGTACTGTCTGGGCCCATTCAATTTCGTCTTCTGGATCCCCTGGATTTCCAAAGGTTGCTTCATTGTCTTCTGCCTTATGTGGATTCTCTGTCCCTTTAATTCGATGGATTACGTCTTCATTCCAAAATATCAAGTGGTTGACAATCTGCCAAATCGAATTGCTGATTCCCGAACTTGTCCATGCTGCTTCAGCTGCGCCGACTCCATGAAGAGCCTGGTCCATTGATGCAAACCATTCGTTCTCATGGAAATGCATGTCGAGTTGTTCTAAAAATATGTTAGTTACACCTTTCATACAATCAATCTCCTTACTGTTTAATGTGATCTTCAAAACTTATAAAACAGGAAAAAAATATAATTATGTTACAAATTAATGGTCCTAAAAATTTTCCTTCACTATTGCACACTACTTACTCACCGAGTTCTACTTCTCTCCAAAATGGCAGATAATCCGAAACTTCAGGTGGCCATAACTTCAATCCAAAAAGTCATTCACATAAAATAACTTTCATTTTTCCGATTGTCGGCAATTTAACTAAAAAATCTTGTCTCCTTTTTTTATTTTGAAAATACACCATGATTACTATGATTTATTCGGCTAATCCAGCTTTCATTCCTTCTTCACGACAAATTAAAGTACCCTATATGGGAGTACTTTTTATGTATCTACTCTAAAGGGTACATTTTATTTTTTCATGCTTTAGTTAACTTCCTATACGTCACTTTATCATTTTATACATTCCCCTTGAAGGTAGACTTAAGATAATTCTCAAACTTTTTATTGCGGCACTTGGCATCGTAACTTGCCTGTTCAAGTAGAATAAAATGAATCCTTTCTAATGGCCAATATTCCCTATATAACCAGTTATTTCATTACCTTCCTCTTATATACAGTATAAATATAGCTTGATATATTCTAATTATTCCGAAAATGAAAGGGGTCCCGTATGAAAAATTGGTATAACAAATTTATAGTTTTCTTTATTGCTCTAGTAATGGCTTTAGGGGCGTACGCAGCTCCAATAGGTGCTGTTGCTAATTCAGGAAGCCCTGCCGCTGAAAGAGTTTTATCCATTGAGATTGAGGAAGCAACAATATTTGAATTGCAGCACGCTATGCAGAGTGGCAGGTTAACCTCTGAGGAATTGGTTCAATTCTATCTCAATCGGATAGAGGAGTATGATGACAGCATTAACTCTATCATTACGCTTGACGAAAACGTTTTAGAAGAAGCGAAACAACTAGATAAAGAGAGAAAAGCGGGAAAAGTTCGCGGTCCATTGCATGGAATTCCGGTCATATTAAAAGACAACTATGATACATACAATATGCAAACTACCGCAGGATCCCTGTCACTTGAAGGCTCCACCCCTCTAAATGATGCCTATCAAACAAAAGTATTACGAGATGATGGAGCGATCATCTTAGGCAAAGCTAATCTGCATGAATTTGCTTTTGGATTCCAAACCATCAGTTCCCTTGGCGGACAAACCTATAATCCCTATGATTTAACAAGATACCCAGGAGGATCAAGCGGTGGTACCGCAGCCGCGGTTGCTTCCAACTTTGCCACTGTCGGATTAGGGACAGACACTGGCGGGTCCATCCGAATACCTTCGTCCTTTAATAACCTTGTCGGATTGCGTCCTACTATGGGACTTGCCAGCCGGGATGGAATCATTCCGCTTGCACTATCCCAAGATGTCGGCGGACCGATGGGTCGTACCGTTGAAGATGTGGCTGTCGTCCTTGATGCAATTGCTGGATATGACCCAGCAGATCCTGTTACTGAGGCCAGTATCGGAAATGTTCCAAAAACCTACACTCATTACCTTAAGAAAAATGGATTAAAGAAAGCTCGGATAGGCGTTATTCGCGACCTGTATGGGAAGGATCCTCAAGTCAATAAAGTAATGGATCAAGCGATTGCGGACATGGAAGAGCTCGGAGCAGAAGTGTTCGAGGTAACAGTTCCCAATCTTAGTTCAATTCTTTCTTATCCAAGCTTAAGTGGATACGAATTTAAATTTCAGTTAAATGACTATTTGGCTGCCCTTGGACCGGATGCACCTGTAAGAACGTTATCAGATATTATTGAAAGCGGGAAGTTCCATCCAAGTCTGGAAAGTGGCTTAAAATCCCGTAATGAAAGAGAATCATTAGAAGATGATCAGGAATATCAAGACATTATTACAAATCGTCCTAAACTGGCCAGGGAAAGCTTAATGGCAACGTTTAATGAACATGGGCTTGATGCACTGCTCTATCCAACTTCGAGTGCTTTACCGGCACAGGTAGGCAAAAGCCAGGGTGCAGGGAATGCAAATCGCTTAAGTCCTTATTCAGGATTCCCCGCAATCTCGGTTCCTGCTGGCTTCAGTGACAACGGCCTTCCAGTCGGGCTCGAGCTGCTGGGAAAAGAATTCGACGAACCAACGTTGATTAAACTAGCCTACGCTTATCAAGAAGCAACCAACCATCGAAAGGCGCCTGAACTTAAATAAGAACCTCCATAGAAAAGAGGTCAGTCCAACCATCCTCGTAAGTTTTTGAAGCAATAAAACCTGTAAAAGTAAGTGTTTTATAATGATGCGATTATTCAATAAGAATAATCGCATCTTCCCTTTTTAGCGGGAGTTACGTGTAAAGAAGTTTTATTAGAATGCTTCAATTTTCAATTACAATTTCTCCTTCACCTACTGGTATTTCAAAACCACTAAGGTAGTCAGTTAATATCTGTTCTGTGATAGTAAAGGCAGCATTTGCATCAAAACGTTGGCTTCGTAACTTAAGTCGTTCACGCAAATCGTTTGGATGGACTTTCAAATAGATTAGTTTCCATTCACCGCCAGCCTCTTCAATTATCTGTTTATATTGGTTCCTTCTTGAACGTTGCCAGAAACTAAAGTCAATTACCACCTGTCGTTTATCCTGAACTAACTCTACTAGTTGATTCCTTAATTTTCTTTCTGCATTTTCCTTGTATTCCTCATAATTTTCAACTGGGTAATCAATGCCATACCGACCATTAGTAGCCCAAATTTCTTCATCGATTGAAAGACGTACAAATCCTTGTTTTTCTATTTGCTGGGCTAATGTAGTTTTACCGGAACCTGCTACCCCACACATCATTATTACTAAAGAGGTATTACCGTCTCGTTCAAGATTTATCAGGCCATCTAAATATAATTTCTTAAACATCGGCGTACTCCCCCTTATTTACAACTTTAATTAAATTTACTCACCCGTTTTAAGCAAACAATAAAATGGCCTTTATAGTAAAATATTAGTACTTTAAAAAAGGAGCTCAACGTATGAATATATTAGTTTTAGGTGCAACTGGTCGAGTTGGAAGTCAGATAGTTTCTTTTGCTCTTCTCGACAGACATCATGTTACTGTTTTAGTCCGCACTCCAGAGAAAATCGAAATAAATAATGAAAATTTAACTATTATTCAAGGGAATGTTTTAAATAAAGAAGATATAGTACAGGCAATGCATGGGATTGATGTGGTAATCAGTGCGTTAAATACTGATGGCATATCCACTTTATCAGAAAGTATGCCATTAATTATTGAAGCAATGGAAAACGAAGGTATTAATCGAATAATAACGGTTGGAACTGCAGGTATTCTGCAAAGCAGAATTACCCCAGCAATTCTCCGTTATCAATCAACTGAATCAAAGCGGAAGTCAACTCGTGCTGCCGAAGAACATCATAAAGTTTACGATCTGCTCAAACAATCTAAGCTCGAATGGACTATTGTCTGTCCTACTTACTTGCCAATTGGAGAACGGCTAGGCAAATATCGAATAAGCAGAGACTTTTTGCCAGAGGGTGGAACCGAAATATCTGTACAGGATACAGCAGAATTTACTTATAAGCAAATAAGTACAAACGACTATAAAAAATCGCGAGTAGGAATCGCATATTAGTAATTCTAATACTACTTATCATTGGAAATAATTTCGAAAAAGGAAGCGCAATTTTCTGCTTCCTTTAATACTTTTTTATAAGTAAACTTAATATGGGTATAGCCAAACTTTTTCCGTTAACCTTTTATAACATTTAAAATAATCAGAAATATTTTTTCGTCATTAAATTCCCCTATATTTATCACCTGATGTACTTCGACCTTTTCACCTTCTTTTAAGCTTACTAAATTTATGGCAGATTCTATTGCCTTTGTAAAAGAAAAGTCTTCGTAAACCCTCTTAATTGCCCATTCAATAAATATCTGGTTATTAATCCTCAACTATTATTACCTCATTTCATAAGTTTTAGGCGTAATTGAGGTTTTCGAATTTTAAACTGTGATTCCTTATAGAAAACCTAACTTTGTTCAATTACCCTCTGCCAAGTGATATGGTATTTTATACCCTTCGCATCCCATGATGGTATATTTGTTTCCTGCAAATGAAATGTTCTTGCAAGTAAAAGTGCTTATCTCACCACTGCCAAACTCATCTCTGGTCGAATCGTTTGTAACTTCTAGTTGCTCTCCGTTATATTTTAAATCAGTTAGAATTGGGTCTCCTTCCTTCGTGTAATTAACTACACGAATATGATCCTTTTGCCCAGTTTCTGTGTTATTAATAAAGTCTTTTAATCTAGTTTCATTAACTAGTCCATCACTGTTTCTATTCACAATGTCAGATTCTGTAGGAACATAGTTTTTCTCTATATCCCCACACCCCACAATCAACAAAAAGATCATACTAATAGCTATAAAAAACAAATATCTTCTCATAAATTTCCCTCCAATCCATCAGCCATTAAAAGAAAGTTCCACTTCTTAATTTACATCCACTTTTACACTTCACTACAACTATACATCTATTACCAACTTAATATTAACATATATATCCATTTATGATTTCAGAAGCATTTATATGTATTCATATTCATCTTAAGTGGGAAGTTAATAAAAAAACTCGTCAAGACTGACGAGTTGATTTCCTTGTTTACTTTGCTATCCGCTTGTTCTTATTTTAGCCACTATTTACATAACACTTAAAAAATATCCCTATGTTCAGGCTCGGAATTCCAGGGGCTTACTCTCCTACCATCCCGTCCTTATCAGCATCGTGCATATATGGGTATAACCAATGATCACTCGTTATTGGCATACTGAAACCTGCTGCTTTGGCTTCTTTAATCGTCACCTGTCCATTACCGTCAGTATCAACACTAGAAACATCATCGTTTGTGTTGGAACTATTTGAATCAGAAGGATCACTGCCTGTTAAACCAAGTGATGCGTTTACTTCATCTGGGTTCACATTATCAAATTTATCAATGATCTTGTTACCCATTAAAGTATAGGTATACTGATAGCTGGAAGGAATCTGGGTTTCCGTATTCGGATATGTGATAATTGCTTCAAAATCAGTGGCTCCACCAGCGCTACGGATCACCTCTTCCATATAAGCTTGATCACCATGTCGGTTGAGAGTAATATCTTGCGGTGTAATATTATAAGCATTCGATACCCCTCCGAGAGAATCAGCAATGATGTGTCCTTCATCTAAAACGTCACTTTCAACACCTGGAACCTTTGCTTCGTCAGAATAGTATCGTCCAGAAGATAATACAGGTTCGTTACGGTCATCTTGTAGAATGATTTCATCAGCAATGACACGCACTAGTTGACCGTATTCATTAGTAAATGCCCAATATTCACGTTCCCCATAACCAATATCAACGACGACATTAGGTTCACGATATCCAGACAAAACACCGCCATCAACTTCAATAAGTTTGTAGCCTGAGAACAGCTCATTATTTTGTTGGGATGGCGTTTCCTCCACATCAACATCCGTAGTGTTAGTTTCTTCTTTTTCACTATTTGTATTAACTGTGGTTACTTCTTGTGGATCTGTTTCTCGATCCGTATCCGATGCATCTTCTACATTGGTACAACCAACCATAGAGATAATCGTTATAAGTAAGATTAAATAGTTCAATTTCTTTTTCATTTAGGACTCTCCTGTAATTGTTTCCTATAATCATTCTATAACTCTTGGAATGTAAACATACTTAACTTCATAAACCTATTGATTATATTATAATCCAAGATTAACTTAATTACAGTAGTGTTCAGTATGAAGAATCACATCAAGGAAATAAATATCTAATCTCTTTATTTGAGAACGAATTATTCATGGATATTTTAAAGTGATAGTTAATTATCTTTCACAAGCAAAATTATCTTTATCTCTATCCATTTTAGGTTGATAGGCTGGATGATCAGCAGGCACACCATTTGGATATTTTTTTCTTAGTTCAGTGCAATTGGCAAAGACCTCTGATCCCCCACTTGAGGCTGCTTCTGCCTTTGCTTTGGCCTCTGCTTCTGCCTTTGCTTTAGCTTCTGCTTCTGCCTTCGCTTTGGCTTCTGCTTCTGCCTTTGCTTTAGCTTCTGCTTCTGCCTTCGCTTTGGCCTCCGCTTCTGCCTTCGCTTTGGCCTCCGCTTCTGCCTTCATTTTGGCCTCCGCTTCTGCCTTCATTTTGGCTTCTGCTTCTGCCATTGCTTTGGTTTCTGACTTTGCTTTATCATCAGAACTTTTCTCCTCACTCTTATCCTCTGCTTTGGAGGCCTTCGAACTTTCAGATGAACAAGCACCTAAACTAAAAATTAAAAATAAAACCAACAAACCTACTAAATACTTTTTCAATTAAATAACCCCCATAATTTTTTTCTATCATTGAATAATAAAGTGAACACCCCTTATTTCGTATATCTGTTCGCATAACTGGAGGCCACAAATGAATCAGGCTTTATTTGTGCTTCGAGCCCGACCGATTCGATACGCTTAATCATTTCATGCACATATATTCTCGTTTTATTTTTTGCCCCCAGGCCCAGATCCAAATGTCCCACCATCTTGAAACTGGCACCTTTTTTAACATATGGAAGCAATAGGTCGATTATTTGTTTTTGTTTTTGCGGAGTGAACATGCAGGCAACTTCTTGCGTGAAGTTTGTTTCCAACGAAATCTTCTCCTGCAAGGCTTCAATTTTTCTTCCTATATCAACTGAACGGTAGCAAGCCCATACACCTTTTCCTTCACGTTGTATGACAACTCCTGTGATGAAACGGGTGTAGGAACCATGCACTTGAGAGTCGGTGCCAATGATTAATCTGTGGTTGCCATTTGGCTGCACTTTGATGAACGACAATATATGCTGGAAGACCTCTTCAAAATCCATATTCCGTTTTGACAAATTCTGAAAACCTTGTTGAAGTTTCATTTCATTCACCTGCAATTCGGAGAATAGTCGTACTCATTTATATGCTACGATAGAGGTGGATATCAGCATTTCTGCTTCTTTATAATCTGATTCAATGATGAAGCATGTCGTTCGCCAAGATATTTACTTTACTCCTTCAAAATAACTATAGTTACTAAAAGGTCATATATTAAAAAAGCTTCCGGATGCAACCGGAAACTTAATATACAGCATCTGCTTGAAGTGCAGAGGCCATCATGTTGAATGAGAAGTGACCAACGCAAACTATTGGCGTTGCAGGGTAGGTCATTTCTTTTTGTTTGCAGAAATACCTAATGCGAGTACGTAAAATAATCACAATCTCATGGCAACTTAATGCCATAATATTTACTTTTCGATTTAAAACTGTTTATAATATACATGAATAGTCCATATATTAAAAAAGAGCTTCCGGGTGCAACCGGAAACTCAGGTGTACAGCTAGCTGCTTGAAGTGCAGCGGCCACTACTTGAATAAGAAATGATCTACTCAAACAATTGGCGTTGCAGGGGTAGGTCATTTCTTTTTGTTTGCAGAAATACCTAATGCGACTACGGCAATGACTATAGTTGCAAAACTAATCATCATTTTCATTGCTTCGTACGTAACCATCAGCGGCACCCCCTTTCCTAAGAAAGTGAGGAATGGCCGCTGCCCACCCCGCATTTACTGTACCTAGATAATTATACCATAGGAATGTACGTTCGCACATAATGCAAACATTGTCTTATGTCTACTAAATAATAACCATTTCAAAATACGATAGGTCTCCTTTCTTTCGATTTCCGAAGAAAAAAATAGACCTGTCATCCTTCCTGTTTTATAGTGTAAGTATTAAGTAAATTCTAAAAACAGGAGGTTTTTACATGGAATATCGCCGCTTAGGGAACACGGGGTTGAAAGTAAGTGAAATTAGTCTTGGCAGCTGGCTTACATATGGCGGGTATGTGGAAGAGCAAAATGCGGTTGATTCGATTGATTTAGCGTATGAATCTGGAATCAATTTCTTTGATACTGCAAATGTCTATATCCGGGGCGAGGCTGAAAGAGTGGTCGGCAAAGCATTGTCCAAATACCCTAGAAGTTCGTATGTACTAGCAACAAAGGTATTTGGAAAAATGGGTGATGGCCCGAACGATCAGGGGCTTTCACGCAAGCATATCATTGAGCAATGCGATGCAAGCCTGAAGAGGCTAGGAATGGATTACATTGATATCTATTATTGCCACCGATACCATCAGGAAACCCCGCTGGAAGAAACATTGCGTGCTCTTGATGATTTGGTAAGACAGGGAAAGGTATTTTATCTTGGTGTCAGCGAATGGACAGCTGAACAAATTACCGAAGCGGTCCATCTTGCTGATAAAAAGCTTCTAGATAGAATTGTCGTCAACCAGCCGAATTACAGCATGCTGCACCGTAACATAGAAAATGAGATCATCCCTGTCAGCGAAAAGCATGGGATTGGCCAGGTTGTTTTCTCTCCACTAGCACAAGGTGTGCTCACAGGAAAGTACTCAAAAGACCAGATGGCACCTGAAGGCAGCCGAGCAGCACAGCAGAATACAAATATGTCCCACATCCTTACACAACAAAACCTTGAAAAAGTGGAACAGTTAAAATCCGTGGCAGCTGAAGAAAATTTAAGTTTAGCACAGCTCTCTATTGCATGGATTTTAAGACAGCCAAACGTGTCAAGTGCAATTGTAGGTGCAAGCCGCCCACAACAGCTAGAGGAAAACGTAAAAGCCTCAGGCGTGAAATTGTCAAATGATGTTCTAGATAGAATCAATGAAATCCTTAACGGGTAATAGAATACAAAAAACCAAAGGCTTCGTTTTCACTCGTGAATCCTTTGGTTTATTTTTTATGGTTCAAAGAGATCTTTGGTCTTCAAAAGGTATACCTTTAATCCTGTTTCGACCTGGGTTTTAGGCTTGCTCAACAAACATGACTGAAATAAGCACCCTGTTTATAGTCCACCATTTCCTGAATGGATCTAATTGCTTTCAGAAGCCGGTACCTTTTATCGATCTTCTATTAGTACTAGCTATAATTTAATCTACCGACCAACCTTCTGCAATGCTTGCTGCAATGAGTTAAAGGTCCTTACCCCTTTTAAATCGATGCCAAGCTGGACAGATGTCATGGCTACCTCCGGTTTAATACCTGAAAGAACCGTTTCAATGCCAAGAAGGGATGACACCTGAATGATGGAGTAAATTTGCTGTGCTACCATTGTATCAACAACGGGAACGCCTGATAAATCAATATATAACCTGTCCACTTCCTTCTCGATGCATTTGGCTGGAACAGTCTCCAATATCTTTTTTGCCCTTTCGGTATCTATATCCCCTATCAGCGGCAAGACAGCACTCGTATCTCCTAACGGAATAATCGGGGCACCTAATTCAGTGATTAAATCATGCTGGGCTTTCATCCGATCCCTTGTGATGAGATAGTATTTTTTCGAAAATTCCTGGATCAACAAATCAAATGCCGAATGAATCGATTGATTCCAGTTTAGTATATGCTGCTTGGTAATGACATCTCCCTGTTCAGTGACATAGGAGCCAAAAAAATCCATTATGACTATTCGAAAGCGGTGGACAGCTTCAAGCACTTCATAAATGGGAGTTCCTAAATCTGCCCGACTCTGCGCCACCATCGCTGCCCATTGTTCGTGATTTTCATGATATTCTTTCTTATCATCCAGTAATGAGCTGGCGATTGTCTTTGTAGTCAAAGCGTTCTGCTCCCTCAAAAGCATTTCGTACTTTTGATCAGCATCAGCAGAATAGATGGAATCTGCCCTTTTCTCTCTCATCTGTAACCATTGATCAGCTAGTGCCGTTTTATTTTCCATAAGTGCTTTATACAATTCTTCATTCCAATTTTTTGTCATTGGGTACCCCTATTTTCTCCATAAAATTCGTATGTAAATGTAATTGATCCTTTTGTTTGTTAATTCATTTCTTTCAAAAAGGATATGTGTGGCGGATATTCGATTATGTAAAGCTTCTCTGTAAATTACACGAATTTAGGAATATCTGAATACTATTGATTTTACTAGATAAGGTAAATGGTGTCTAATTAAGCAGAATGTTCATTGACAACGCAAAGCCTATAATAAAACACTTACAGACAGTATCTCGAAAAGAGTCTATTTACGACCATAAAGAAAGGCTGTAACCTCGCTACTTGGTTCAGCCTTTAATTGTTTATTCTCCATAAGGAATATATCCTACTTCTTCAACTAAATATTGTCCCTGGGGGCCCTGCATCCATTCAAGCATCGGTTTGATTGTCTTTTTCGGATTATCTTTTACTGTAATCGCGTATAGATTGACGACATATGGATAGGTACCGTTTGCAATATTATCTTTTGATGGCTCGACCCCGTCAATAGAGAGTAGCTTGATTTTTTCATTCGGATTCATGCCTGTAGCAAAAAAACGGAATGAATAACCTAATGAACGTTTATAGTTCCGATAGTTTGCCACTTCCTCCATCAGATCTCCCATCCCTGCTACCTCTTCTTTCAAAGCTGGCATTAACGGCGCATCCCTCATGAATTTTATCATGATCGTCTGGCTGCCGGAATCCGCTGGCCGCTGGAACGCAAGGATTTTCTCATCAATTCCGCCAATTTCACTCCAGTTGGTGATCCTGCCAGAATAGATCGATCGGATATTTTCCGATGATAAATCATTAATCGGATTTTTTTCATTTACGAAAAATACAAACGCTTCCTTTCCAATCGGTGTTAGTACGAGTTCCTTCCCTTTATTTTCAGCCAGACTTTGCTGCGCCGCTGATGGCTGGGCACCGAAAAAGATGTCCACCTCACCAGACAGTAGTCTTTCATATGCATAAATCGTATTGGTGAAACTCACAATCTCCTCACCAGTAGGAAGTGTGGACTTGACAGAAATGTTTTTATATGTAGCATTCGCGAAGGCTGAATAAACGGGAAAAGCAGCCTCTGCCCCATCGAGCACCGGCATCTCATTAAGGTTTTCCACCGTGAAGCTTTCTGGTTCTTTTAGCTTTGGGAGCTTGTTATTCGGATTGCTGACAGTATACGGCTCCAGGTCTACACTGGAAAAACCGTTCCCATACTCGAAGCCATACGACGGTGGCAAAACGTGCTTTGCCCTTTCCATGTAGATTGCGCCGCTAATGGCAAAGAAGACGAGGAGGAGTGAAATGCTTCCCCCCATGTAAATCTTGTTGATAGGTACCTTCGTATTTTTTCGCCGCTCTGCTATGAAAAAGCCAACTAAAAAGAAGAGATAATAAGCAAACGGGACCGCAAACGCAAATAGGAATTTACCCATCATAGCAGAAATAAAAGTGTTCGGCAGGAATGGGAATAGAGCGAATACGAAAAGAGACCAAATATCATGTCCGAAGAAACCTTTCGATCCAATCATCCCTATAGTGGCAAGTAAAACTGTTATAAAGAGCGGCACATAAACGGGAAGATATCGTGCATAAAAGCTTTCGGCACTGGATCTTTTTGCATGATAAATACCTGTGGCTAGTCCAGTGATTGAGACAATCAAAAGCAAAGCTGCCGGTCCAATTTTCTCAATCGGTAAAACACCTATCCCCAAGAACGACAGAAAAATCGGCACAACCACAATATAGACAATTAAAGAACTTACATCTTTTTTCATGTCCCCACATCCCTAACGATTATTTATTTAGTGTAATTTTACACTAAATAAATAATTTGGTAAATAAGAAAATGGTTAGAAATTTTGAAAATGGAAAATTAAAGGCAAAATCAATTTTAAATTGATTTTGCCCGTTTTGTTTCAACGCACTAGTTATAAGCCTTAACGATCTCAACAAACAATTTGATTGCGATCGGCAATGCGTCTTCATCTATATCAAACTTCGGATGATGATGCGGGTAGGCGCTTTTTTCACTTCCTATGCCGACAAATACGAAAGCTCCTGGTTTATGAAGAAGATAATGTGAGAAATCTTCTGCTCCCATACCTGGCAGGACAAGCTCGAATTGGTCATCGCCATAAGAAGATTGGATGACATGTTCGACAAAACTGCTTTGTTTTACATCGTTAACCAGTGGAGGTGTCCCCAAAATGAATTCGACTTTTCCCTTTGCCCCAAATGCCGAACAGATCCCTTCGGTAAGCTTTTCAATCTGTGAGCGCATCGTCTGGACTGCTTCAAGAGTTAAGCCTCGAACCGTTCCATGAAGCGAGGCGGAACCGGGGATTATATTATAGGTAGAACCGGCTTCAATTTTTCCGATGGTAATAACACCCGGTGTAATGGGATTAAGCTTTCTGCTGACGATTCCGTGCAGAGCCTGCATGACATGGGACGCCACATAAATCGGATCCACCGTTTCGTGCGGTGATGCCCCGTGCCCGCCATAGCCCTCAATCGTAATTTCAAAATCATCGCAAGAAGCCATTTGCGGTCCATGTGCTAGACCAAGCTTTCCCATTTTCATTCCTTGCCATAAATGGAGGCCAAAAATCGCATCCACACCTTCCAGAACTCCCTGATTGACCAGATATTCCGCTCCACTTGGCGTGATTTCCTCTGATGACTGGAAAATAAGCAGAATATTGTGGTCTACGGCTTGCCTGTTGTTGACTATCCATTCCGCCACTGCAAGCAGCACGGCTGTATGGCCATCATGCCCGCATGTATGTGCGACGCCCGGATTCTTTGACAGATAAGGTTTATCTCCCCCCTCCTGCATCGGTAAAGCATCAATGTCCGCCCTTAATGCAAGTGTCTTTTCTCCGGTTATTCCTTTTATATACCCAACAACACTCGGAGGCTCGAAGTCCAATATCTTAATTCCCAGAGCCTCAAGCCTGTTTCGAATATACTTACTAGTTTCATATTCCTCACCAGATAACTCCGGATTCTGATGTAGATAACGACGGTCCTGCACCGCCTGCTTTATTAGGTGATCCGATAAAAATGACATCCCTTTTGTCCCCCTATGTATCTATTTCTACTAATTTATAAATATACATAACAATAATGTAATTATACATCTTTGTTTTTAATAATTGAATAGGAAATCATAATAGGGGACACACCATTGGTGTTGGATGTTTTAATAGTTTTCTCTCCTGTTATTTTGACCGAAGATGATTTTACATCGGACATTTCCTTGCTAGTACACCGGGATTTTGTCCGCAGAAAATCTTACTTCAGACAAAGCTTTGTTGCTACCAACAGAAAAAGGCGACAGTACTTTCCTGTCGCATGTGTTGAATCTTCTATTTTTATAAATTAAAACTCTCAATCTGCTTATTCGTTTCTTCCAGTTTTATGTCCACTTTACTTGCTTCTTCTATATGTTGCTGAATCAATTCGTTTACCTGGTCAAACAGGATTTTTGTTTGAGTAAGTTCATCCATTACCTGGTGTGAGCTGTCCTTCTGATGCTCGATCTCCACGATAACTTCTCCAACTTCTGACTCTACTTCCTGGATGACCGAGGATATGTATTCCATGCCAGCTGATGCTTTCTTGCTTAAATGAATGCTTTGGTGAATTAAATTTGCGCTGGACGTTGCTGAATTCATGTTTTCCTCTATTTCATTCTGGATGTTGGCTGTTAGCAAACCGATATCATCCGTGCTTTTAGCTGTATTCTCGGCAAGCTTGCGAACCTCTTCGGCTACCACCGCAAAACCTTTGCCATGCTCTCCTGCCCTCGCTGCCTCAATCGATGCATTCAAAGCAAGGAGATTGGTCTGATCGGCAATTTCCTTTATGACCTTGACAATCATTTCGATTTCCCTAGAGCGTTCATTCAATTTCTTCATATTCTGGAATGCCTGATCTGAAATTTCCCCGACGCGATTAATCAGTTGTTCGACCTGCCTGACCATTTCGCCGCCCTCAGCAGACTTCAGAACCATCTCTTTTGATGAACTGATTAATCCGTGGCCTTTACTAGCAAGCCCTGCTGCATGATGGACAGAATCCTGACTAATCTCATTCACTTTATCAAAGTGGGTTTTTATCTGACCGACCATACTCCCCATTACATAATGTTGATCATTAACCAGTTCATGCTGAGAAATCGTGTTCCCCAATTCCCGCGCGAATTTTTCCATAAAAGCCTGAAAAAAAGCTTCCTTTTCTCCAAACTGGACATACAATTCGTCTACTTTATTTTGAAGTGCTTGTTTTTCCCCTTGCGCTACCTTTAACCGCTTTAACGATGTCAGCATTCTATCTTCCCACGCTTTCTCCCTATTTGCATGAATTTATAGCAACAACACCTCTTGGAAGTTGTGATATTTATCACACTACCCAAAGAACTGGCCACTATTCTAGTAACCAGCTAAAAAAACTCGGTCTATACCGCGCAAAATAGGGACCATTCACAGTAAAATCCTATTATAATTTTTGATTCAACTGTCGGCCAATAAACTCTTTAAATGCCCTTATTGGTTTCCTTTGTGAAGCACTTCTCCACTTTACGTACTCCAATGCCAGAATACATAAAATCAGCCAGATGCCACCAGCGAGATAGCCGGCAATGACGTCGCTCGGATAATGCGCCCCAAGATAAATCCTGCTGATCCCGATTAGGATAGTAATCAGTCCGCATAGGTAAAAAGCGGTCCATTTGATTCTTTTTTTCAAATCGGAACGAAGCAGATAGTAACCCAGGAATCCGTAAAAAAGCAAGGAACCCATGGAGTGTCCGCTCGGAAAACTGTACCCGATTGCGTCTATTGTTTCATCGATGGCAGGCCTTTCCCTTCCAAAGTAAAGTTTCAGCAGCTTCGTCAGCAGGCCTCCTCCTCCAATGGCAGTGATAAAAAATACAATGCTCCATTTGTCTCTCTTTTTTAACCATAAGAATGAGAGAAATAGTATTGAGAAAAGAGTCAGAAACCAAATCGAACCTGATTCGGTGATCCAAAACATGATTCCATCCAGCAAGTCAGTGGCAAACCGATTGAAAAATCCAATGATACTGCTATCGAAACTTTCTACTTCGGATTCGAGCATTTCCTCCGCTAGATTTGCGAATAAGTAGAGAAAAGCGATGGATGTACCCAGACCTGCAGCGATCAAAAAAACGGGGAGAAGTGTATTTTTCGCTTTTGTTTTCTTGTGTTCATTCATTTAATTGTTCCCTCCAATCTACACAAATGAAATTCCCTTTTTAAAATGAAGACAAACAAAAAACAGCAGCTTAGCCAACTGCCGTTCGTTCTTCTTGTTATTTTCCATAGGATAAAATTGCCTGTTGGACGGTTCCGTAAGTGTCCAGTTTGGAAAAATCGATGCCGGTATTAATAACGTCAATTGCGAGGTCTGCCCGAATTCCTGTAAGCATCGTCTCGATTCCAATCAGTTTCAGGACTTTATGGATATTGAAAATCCGTGCTGCAATTTCTCCATCAATTGTAGCAATCCCGGAAAAGTCGATGATCAGCGTTTTGATTCTCAGCTCACTGATTTTGGGGATCACATGAGTCATGATATAGTCGCTTCGTTCAAAATCGAATTCGCCAATGAGCGGCAGAATTGCCATGCCCTTTTCAATCGGGACAATTGGCGATGAAAGCTCAGTAATGGTTTGCTCATTCTTTTTGTTCATCGTTTTTGTTTGTCTTTCTCGTTCGATAATCGTTTCAGTGATGCTTAAATCCAGCAGATAACTGAGACGGTTATTGACAAAAACAATCTCTTCAGTCGAAAGTCCTTCGCCAATCGACACTTTCGTCAACATTTCAATCAGCTGCAGACGCGTTTCCGCATACGGTTTAATGATGCTCTCAAGCTCTTGGGTTGCGTACTGAGCTTGTTTTTCTTTGATCTGTTTTTGTTCATACCATTGATTGAACCTCTCTGCGACCATCTCATTCGAAAGATTAAGTGTCTCCCCGAGAAACCCAAGGAATTCCGTGTTCGTCTTTATGGACTCGGAAACTAATTCGTCAGGCAGTTCTATGTCAAGTTTTTTCAAATTATAGTCAGTAATTTCCTTACTGATCTTTTCAGCATTTTTAATAAGGTATCGGGAGAATCTTTCGAATGGGTTCACTTTTTCAGCTCCTAATATTTGGTCCGTTTTTTCTTTTAAAAATTATACCATGTTTGTATCGTTAGATAATAATTTTAACTAAGCAAATTAAAAATAAAAGAAAAAGACAAAAATAATACGACAGTGCAAAAACTGTCGTAGATAAATTCTCTTATAAAAAAATGATTATAATATTTCCGCTTTTTTTCGCTGGTTTACGGGAACAGCAGCTTCTTTTTCTCCTCTTCCTTCACTCCATTTAAAAACGATGACGCCTGCTAATATGATTAGAACTCCTAGCAATTGCTTTTCGGTAAAAGGAACTTTTTCGAGTCCCATCCAGCCAAGTGAATCCCATAATACTGCAAATCCGAGTTGAGATGTCAGCACGATGGAGATGGCGAATGTCGGTCCCAGAAACCGGATTGCCTGCACAATTCCAGTTATAACTCCAATTCCCAGAAAACCGCTGAACCAATACCACCCTTGCATATTTGCCAAATTAAAAATCTCCCTGCCTTCAAAAAACAGGCCGATGAAGAAGGAGGCCAGAGAACCGAGCCCTAACACCAAGGTTGTGGTCGCCCAGGATCCTGCTTTTTCATTGACCTTGCTGTTGAAGATATTTTGCATGCCGACAAGCGCACCTGCAATTATGGCGGATAATAAACCTATTAACATTTTATAGCCTCCCATTTATCACTCATAAAGATTTTCCTTTGCTGCCAACTTCAGTCCTTCCAAATTTTTGATCAGGATCGTCCCCTTGTTTCGTTCTACCAGTCCGGCAGCACTGAATTGCTTGATGACCCGATTCAGGTGTCTGTAACTCGTTCCAATCAGATTGGCGATATCAGTGAGGTTGGATGTGCTGACATTTCCATTTACTAGTGCGTCATTTTCATCATAAGCGACTGATACAAGATAACTTGCTAACCGTGTCTCTACCGGGTACATAATATTATGGCGCATGAATTGTGATTTGATATAGAATTTCCGTGTAATGATTTCAAGCAAAAATTGTATGAATGGCGGATGATTCTTCAAGAATTGTCTGGCAGCACTTTGCTTTACTCCGATCATGATGACTGGAGTCACAGCTTCCACGGTATTGATAGTGTCGATTTCCTGGACATACTCAATATCCCCTATCACTTCGAGTGGCGTTTTAAACGACAGAATCAGTGTCTTTCCCTCTTCTGAAGTGGTATAAATCTTCACCTTTCCTTTAACCAGGATATATAAGAACTCAGCAGCCTCTCCCTGAGAGCAAATCAATTCCCCTTTATTAAAATGGTAAAGTGATAAGTAAGGAAGGATTTCTTCATTAAACAAAGGAGCAATCTCATCCAATCGTAAAAAGTCATTAAGTTGGTCAATATTTACCATTTTCACATCCTCAATCCTTCCCTTTTGTTACATACCGAGAATCATCACCCCGGCAACCATCAGGGTAATACCGATGATTTGCGACATCTTCATTTTTTGCTTTTTAACATCGAACCAACCATTCTTGTCAATTAAGACCGTCATTCCAAGCTGGGAAATCAACATAGCAGAGACGGTCAGGGTGACACCTATATAATGGATGGCTGTTACATTCCCGAATACGACAATCGCTCCAAATGTACCACCAATTAAATAAAGTGGTCGTACCTTCGAAAATCCGTGGAACTTCCCTTTCCCAGAAAACAATAAAATAACTAAGGCCAATAAGAACCCTGCAAATTGGGTAATCGTCGCCGTTTGCCATGTGCCAATATCCTGGCTGATTCTTGAATTGGCTACCCCTTGCAAAGTGATGAAAGCTCCTCCTAAAACCGCAAAAACAATACCCTTCATTTACTTTTCTCCTTAATCCTAATGTATATGTTCATTAAAAGACAGATTAGAGTTTACAGGAAGGACATATGTCCCAAACTTTAAAGTAAAAAAGGCTGAACCAGGAGCCAAATTCTCCAGTCCAGCCATTTTTCATTTCTTTTTCACCAATTCATACCCATTTTGCTGGATGGCGTATTCTACGCCTTGCTGCAGGCTGGAAAAGGATTGGATTCCATCAAGATTAATGTTTGATCTTAAGATTTGAATGCTCAGCTCTGATGAAACACCAACGATGAAACATTTGGCGCCAATCAGGCGGATTGCCTGGATCAATTTTTGTATTCCATGAATGGAATAACTATCGACCTGCTTGATTCCAGTTAAATCGATCAGCAAATATTTAGCCTTCAGTCTGGTGACTTCAGTAAGTGATTTCTCTAACATGTTGCTGACCCGTTCTTCGTTATACTTGCCAATTAACGGGATAACAAGAATATCCTTTAGTACAGGAATAATTGGGGAAGAAAGCTCTTGAACCAATGAGGACAGCTCTTCGGTCCGCTCCTTTACCTTGTTCTCCAGGTCGATTATGCTCTCCTGGTCTTTCTTTCTAGCTAATAAATGAATATTTTGCGAAATCGTAATGTCCGATGGGAAAATTTCCACTTCATCATATTCATGACCGTGCAGCTGGCTCTTCGTCATTTTGTACCACATATCCTGCTGAAATAGTCCGCTGAAAATGCCAGCCCAATGACTTGGAAGCAGAACGCCCACTTTATTTTTATCAGCGAGTTTAAAAATCCGGTGCTCCCAGCTGTTCCGGATTCTCACAACAGCCCTTTTTTCTTCATAAGAGTAATCATGAATCTCAAAAACTCCCCAACCAGCACTCTTATATATATCACTATATTCATTTAAAAGCTCGACGACATCAGTTCTGCCTTCATAATACGAGCTTACAAGATGTCCCATTCGATACCCGGTCACTTCATAGACAGTCTTCGAGACATCATTTCCGGATATTTCTTCAATCGTTTTCAGAAACAGCTCAATCGCCGAATCCCAGAACAACAAAGCAGGTGCTCCATCAAATGTAAGCTCTCCTCCCAGGCTATTCCAAACGAACTCATTTTTATTAACTTTTAACTGATAATTAGGATTCCCCATATTTCGACTCCCTTAATATTCGGCTTAGTACCATTCTATATGAACGATTTGGAAGAATCCAGTGGACCAAGATGCTCCTGGAAAGTTCTTAAATATAATGACCTCTAAATGGACCGATTAATTCATACTTAAATTCCACCAAAAAAGCGCATAAAAGCAGCTTGCATTGGATGTAGCTATGTGAACAGCTTAGCAATGATGATAAACAAAATGGAAAGCGAAAAGAAACTAATCATGGCATACCCAAAATACCTAAAAGGCTTCGGTAACTTTTTTAGATCTACATCCGCAGGGTATCCTTCGATTTTACTCATGTGGTCCAGAGCGTCATTAATTGGCTTTTTATTCTGCATGTCACCCACTCCTTTATGATTCAAGTCCTCTTTAACACTATTCGTGGTTAAAGAGGCATATCCTTCTCTATTCCTAATTATTTCAAGAAGGTGATTTAGGTATGCTGAAACCTCAACTCATCCAACTATTCAGAATAGAAGCATTGAACCTTGGTATTCTTATAGTAAAATAGCAACTTTTTAAAAAAAGAAGGTTCAGTGAAGAAATTACGTCAATTACTGGCTGTTCTTCGACAAAGTATAACCCCGATCAGTGCTGCCATTCAAATGCTGACCATCAAGAACAAGCTAGCTGGCGGGCCTGTGTGGACATAGCCCTTGAGGCTAAATCAGAATTTGAAAAAGGGACAAATAACAAGACATTTCGTCATATGATCGATAAAAAATACGAAGGCACAGAGATGGATTCTACACCTGCCCCTATGCCTGACGAAGTGTAAAACACGCTAATCTTTAGCGTGTTTCTTGTTTTCTTTCATCATCGCTAATTCAACAGACCTCCCCTGTATTTGTTAAAAAGGGATTCTGCAAAACAGTGTCAATGAGTTGTTGTCCATTTGGAAGGATGTTTCTTTTCAATAAAGTCTGCAAGCCAAATGTTAGCGGTAAAAACAACCAAATAAACCACAAAGGATAACAACAAGTTCCAGCCGGTGTATGTAAAAACATGAAATTTAACAGAAATCCATTCAAGCATTATAGCGATTCCGGACCAAAAAACGATATAAGATATAAGTTTTACTCCTTTGGGTTTGAAAAAATGATAAAAGTTCACTACAAAATAAGGCAGAGTAGGATACGTTACAAAGTGCAATAATTCATCAAATAGTTCATGTGTGTTATGGTCGATCGTATAGTATAATTCATAAGGTTTTACACTTAGGGTTATATCAGCAGTCAAAGCAAGAAAGACATTAAACAGCCAAATGATAATGATGGTTACTATAGACAAGTATCTAGGTAATTTATACATTAGAGCCAAAGTAAGAACGGTAGAACAGAGGATAAAAATCTCATTAGCATCAAATTTCTCAGGAAGAGGTAAAATCATATCGTTTCCTCCTCTTCTTTATTAATGAATTTTTCTAAGTAAAAGGAAAAGAGCGCCAATAAAATAATAATCAGACTATATCTCAAATAGGAATAAAACCCATTCCACTCAACCCATTGTAAATATTTTATATGGACAAAATATATTTCAATTGAAACAAGTGCTGTTAAAAAGATTAAAGAATAAATTGATTTTCTAAAAATAGTTCTATTAGAGAACAAAATATAGATTAACCATATAAGTAAGGCAGGCTTGAGAGTTAACTCGGGAATTTTTTGAGTCCAAAAAATTAAATGACTTGATGGGTCTTGCTTGGTTAATTTTAAATTTAAATTAATGATTAAACCTGTATTTGTGATAAGAATATTGGATAAAAAATAACAGCCCCAGAAGTTCGTGACGTTCATTCTCTTGGTCAAGAAGTACAGGGAGGTTAATGACAAGATTGCCAATATCAAAAAAAGCACAACCGTATGCATTTAGTCACCATCTTTGATTACTTTTCATTAATTTATGCATAAATGACCGAATTAAACGGTTTCTAGAGAAATACTCAAAAAAGAAAAAATATCTCCCTCAAATTGAAATTTTGCAATTCTTGTCTTACTTCCACTATAACTTTAGCTAATTCAATTCTGCCTTCGGTATCGTATCTTTTGTGCATCTGTTCTAATACATAATCCACACACATATTTTTCAGGTTCTTAAGCGGCCAGAATAGCAAATTTTGTGCCTATTGCAGGGTTCTAGCCCTTTTATCTATATGCAAAAGGACGTTGAAAGTCTAGTTTCGACGCCCTTCTACCTGAGTTTAGCAAAAGTCTCAGCCAACTATTTTTTTAGAAGTAAATTCACAAAGTACGGTGCACCTATCAACGCAGTCATGATTCCTGCAGGGATACCTTCTGGTTCCAAGAGGTTTCTGCCGATCGTGTCTGCGAACAGTAACAGCCATCCGCCAATCAGTACTGCTATTGGCAGGAACAATTGGTTTCGCGGACCAATCAATGCTTTCGCAAGGTGCGGTGCCATCAATCCTATGAACGCGATCCCACCTGTGACTGAAACAGCCGAAGCGGCCAGGGCAACAGCTGTTAGCAGCAGAACGATTCTTTCTTTTTCAATCGATACTCCCACTCCAACGGCAACAGGATCGCTTAAGCTCAGAAGGTTCAAGCGATTGGCCTTATAGATTGTGAACGGAATCAGGATCAGCAGCCATGGCAAAAGGGCCACGATGAACGGCCAGTCTGTTCCCCAAATGTTTCCGGCAAGCCAGCGGGCGATGAAATCTACCTTTTGTCTTTCAGCTGCTGAAATAACCACAATCATTGCACCTGACAATGCCATCGAAAATCCTATTCCTACGAGAATCAATCTTACCGGCTGAAGGCCGATTCCCTTTTTATACGAGAATAAATAGATCAGTACAGCCGTCAGCAACGCGCCAGTATAAGCAACTATGGGCAGCATATAGGCAAATGAAGCAGCGTCGATTGGGAAAAAGAGAAAGAAAACGGCAATTCCCAGTCCTGCTCCGGAGTTGATTCCGATGATTCCTGGATCAGCTAGATCATTCCGGGTCAATCCCTGTAAAATCGATCCCGAAATTGCCAGTGCCATACCGGCAAGGAGCGTCACGATAATTCTTGGCAGTCTAATCTCAAACAAAACAAACTCTTCTTTAAAGGTGCCATTCCCGAATATTGTCGGCAAAATCCGGTCATACGAGACGGAGGAATAGCCGAGACCCAGACTGGTAATTATAGTTAATATTATTAAAACAATTAAAGTCGCAACTATGATTCTTTGTTTTTTTATAATAGACGGATGGATCATGTGAAGCTGTTCCCTCCTTTACGGACAATGAACAGGAAGAACGGCAGTCCGAGCATGGCAATAATCGCGTAGATCGGTGTCTCATAAGGAGCGTTGATTGTTCGCCCCACCGTATCTGCGATGAGCATGAACGAGGCGCCGAATAAGGCTGACACCGGCAGGACAAATCGATAATCTGTTCCGACAATCATCCTGACGATATGCGGGACCATCAGACCGATAAACGCCATATTCCCTACTAGCGCAACAGAGGATCCTGCGAGTAAAACAATCACGATGAATAATACCAGTTTAATCAAATTTGTCTTCTGTCCAAGTCCTACTGCCACTTCTTCACTCAAGCTTAAAATTGTCAATTGCCTCGATAAATATAAAGAAACGAGCATCCCAATCACTATGAACGGAATAATGATTTTCAGCTGAGTCCATGAAGTGCCCATCAGGCCGCCGGCTGTCCACATCGAGACATCTTTTGAGATTTTGAAATATAGACCGATTCCCTCGGCGACCGCGAACAAAAAGGCCGAGACAGCGGCACCAGCCAGGACAATCCGAAAAGGAGAAAATCCGCCCTTCTTCAATGCGCCAATCCCAAAAACAAGCACTACACCGACAGCTGCACCAATAAAACAAGCAATCGTAATAGCCAGGTAGCCAGCTCCAGGACTAAGCGCCATAACCAGTGCCAATGCTGCATTCGCACCTGCTGTAAGTCCCAGCAATCCCGGATCAGCCAATGGGTTTCTCGTCAATCCCTGCATGATCGCACCAGCTACAGATAGGGCAGAGCCGACAAAAATCGCCGCAACCTCTCTCGGCAGACGAATCTCCCGGATCATGGTAATTGTATCTGTTTTAATAGTTGAAGTAAGCGCCAGCCAGATCTCCTTGATGTTCGTATCAGCTGCACCAAAAACCATGGCAGTCATGAAACTTGCGGCCAGGACGAGGATTCCGGCAACGCACTTTATTAGCATGGGGAGAGAGCTGTTTTGGTTGATCATATGCATCTCATCTTTCTGATAGCAAGAAGAGGAATTCTCAAAGAATTCCTCCTGCTAGTTATTATTGTTCCAAGAACGATTTTTTAAAGAATTCCAGCTGATATTCAAGCGTTAGAGGGTCGTTGAAATAGAACTCCTTCGCATTAACTTCGAATACACGGTTATTCTTTACGGCAGGAATATTTTTATAAGTCTCGGTTTGCTGGAAAGATGTATCACCCTCTGCATTCTTGCTGAATACAACATAATCTCCAGCGTATTCAGATAACACCTCCGGGGAAATCGCATAGTACCCAGGCTCCAGTGCTGCTTCCTTTACTTTTTCAGGCATATTCATTCCCATTTCCTGATAAAGGATTTCTGTTCCTCTTGCCCAGTTGTCACCAAACACATAAAGTTCCTTGTCGAAGTTTTCGATTACAGAAACAGTTGCATCAGCACCAATTTTAGCTTTGATTTCTTCTCCTGCAGCTTTGGATTCTGCTTTGAAATTATCAATCCACCCCTGAGCCTCTTTTTCTTTGTTTAAGACCTTGCCGATTTCCAGGTGCTGCTCCAGGTAACCAAGCTTTCCGTAAGTGAATGTTACCGTAGGTGCAATTTCCTTCAGCTTATCGACATTTTTAATATTAGATAGACCGATGATGAGGTCAGGATTTAATTCAATGATCTTTTCAAGGTTTTCATCTGTCACTTCTTCGACTCCCTGTAATTTTTCAAAACGGGGATTCATTTTTGACCACGAGTCAACGCCCACGATTGGAACATCAAGAGCCATGACATTTCCGGCAAATGAAGAAAGGACGATGACTCTTTCCGGGTTTGCAGGCACTTCTACAGGGCCATTTTCAGAATCATATGTAATGGTCTGGGGCTTATCTTCTTCTTTTTTCTCGCTTGAACTTTCTTTCTTTTCTTCTGCTCCGCACGCGCTAATAACGAGCACCAGCATTAGCAGGAATGGCATAAGTAATTTCTTCATTTTCTTCTTCTCCTTTTAGTAAGTTGTACGTGATGCAAATCGGCTTATTTGTACGAGGATCTTTCCCGATTGCAGCGTCAATGTTGAAGACTTGCCTGAGCACTTCCTTAGTGATGACTTCTTCACTTGTTCCTGTTTTAACAATACTCCCGGCTTTCAGGGCAACCAGGTGATCAGCAAATCTTGCCGCATGATTCAAATCATGCAGCACCATCACAATTGTCCTTGACTGCTCTTTGTTCAGCTTTTGCAGCAGCTCGAGTATTTCAAGCTGATGTGCCATGTCCAAATAGGTGGTCGGTTCATCAAGGAAAATCATTTCTGTTTCCTGTGCGAGTGCGAGTGCAATCCAGACACGCTGTCTCTGTCCTCCGGATAATGAATCGACATGCTCATATTTATAACTAGCCGTTCCGGTCACCTCAAGGGCCCAGTCAATGACTTCGATGTCCTTCTTCATCAGCCTCCCGAATCCTTTTTGATAAGGAAATCGGCCATATGACACCAATTCCCCTACTGTCAGGCCTGCGGCACTTTCAGGAGTCTGCGGAAGAATCGCCATCTTACGTGCCAGGCTTTTCGTATCTTCTTTTGAGATACTCGAACCATCCAGGTAAATCGAGCCTGACTGATGAGGAATGATTCTTGACATCGATTTTAGCAGGGTCGATTTACCGCAGCCATTTGGGCCAATGATAATCGTGATTTGCTGGTCAGGAATGTCTAATGTCAGGTCATTTACAATTGTTCGTTCCCCGTAACCGACGGACAATAGGTCTGTGTATAAGCGGACCATGTATCATTCCTCCAAAGTTTTTCATTTCTTATTGATAATGATTATCAATATCGTTTACAATGAATACTATAAAGCTATTACTTTTATCAGTCAATGACAGATTTGTGAAAATTTAAATCCCGTCAGTTTTATTACCGTATACATTTAGATCATTTCAAGGAGGGTTCACATTGGAAAACAATGAAATCTACGACATTACGATTATCGGAGGCGGACC
This sequence comes from Cytobacillus oceanisediminis 2691, assembly GCF_007678455.1. Taxonomy (GTDB): domain Bacteria; phylum Bacillota; class Bacilli; order Bacillales; family Cytobacillaceae; genus Mesobacillus; species Mesobacillus oceanisediminis_A. The sequence continues at coordinate 277,052 of NZ_VEEP01000003.1, forward strand.
CGCAGGACTATATTCCACCTTTTATGCTGGCCTGCGGGAAATGAAAACAAAGATTATAGAAGCCCAGTCAGATTTAGGCGGTAAGATTCAAGTCTATCCTGAAAAAGTAATCTGGGATGTCGGCGGAATTGGCCCTATTACAGGTGCAAAGTTAATTCAACAATTAAAGGAACAGGCTTTGACTTTCAGCCCTGAAGTAGCCCTGAATGAAAAAATTGAATCAATCAGCAAAGATGGGGACTTGTTTTTGCTAAAAGCTGTATCTGGAAATCTCCATTTTTCAAAATCGGTCGTTGTTGCCATTGGCAGCGGAATCTTAAAACCTCAAAAGCTCAAGATTGAAGGAGCGGAAAAGTTTGAGGTGTCCAACCTTCACTATATGGTCAATTCCCTTAAATATTTCAAAGATCGGACCATCGTGATTTCAGGCGGGGGCAATTCTGCGATCGATTGGGCGAACGCCCTCGAACCAGTCGCAAAGAAAATCTACCTGGTTCACAGGAGAGAGTGTTTTTCCGGGCATGAATCACTAGTTACCCAGCTGATGAACAGTTCTGTGGAATGTTTGTTCCAATCAAGCATCACCAATTTAATTGCTGACCAGGATCATTCATCCATTGAAATGGTTGAGATCACCAATCTGGAAACTGGTGAGGTTCAGCGTCTTCGTATTGATGATGTTTTGGTTAATCACGGATTTGATCAGGACGCTTCCCTGCTTCAGAATAGCGAGTTGGAACCAGCCATGATCGATGGCTTTTATATTGATGGCACACCGACAAGCGAAACATCTGTACCAGGCTTATTTGCAGCCGGTGATATTTTAAAACACGAAGGCAAGTTGAATTTAATAGCCGGGACCTTCCAGGATGCAGCCAATGCCGTGAATAAAGCAAAACAATTCATTGAGCCGGCAGCTCCTCAATCAGCAATGGTGTCATCACATAATAAGGTATTTTCAAAGCGAAACAAGGAAATGATCCTTCAGCTGGTCAAGTGAAATTAAACAAAGCTAATAGTATCTTCTTCGTTCTGGTCAATTCATTCCAGTTCAAGACTTTGAAGGACAAACCTTGAATTGTTAAAATGGAAATAAAGATACCAATAATGAGGAGATTTCCATGTCTAAATTTAAAAAACAACTACGTCAAAAAGACCGCTGGGAAAACAAGTATGATTCACTCGATTTGAAAAAGCTGCTGACGATCTTGAAAGATAATCGACGCGATATTCAAAGCAATCAGCAGCTTTATTATGATCCTGTTCAAGACCTTCATGATATTGAAAAGTATTACCGGGGAGCGCAGGATTTGGATTTGTCCGGTCTTGCTCTTTTTTATAAGTTCCATACGATTATTTTCCAGTCCCACAAGAATGAACTCCCCTACTTCCTGGCAAAGGATTTGTATTTATACACATGGGTTGACCTATATCCGGATGGAACCGCAAAAAGCATCTACTCCAGCCAGATGAAAGACCCCGAGTCGCTGCTGATCGAGGATAACGAAACATTGCGGAAGAAATACGATGAATTCAGAAGACGTTCTCGGCAAATCCAGGTGAATGGCTTTGATTCAATCAGGGAACTGAAACTGTTTGAGGAACATTTTAAAATGAACACCGAGCATATCGTCCCCCAGTCCTGGTTTGCAGGTGCTGAGCCGATGAAGGGCGACCTTCATCACTTGTTTGTCTGTGAGCCAGATTGCAATATCACCAGGTCAAACTTCCCTTTTGCCGACTTTGATTTTTACAATCCCGAATCAGATGATGAAACGATCCAGAATAATTGTGGAATAAGCACAGGGTACGAGTTCGAGCCGGAACACGGAAAAGGAACATCCGCACGGGCAATGCTTTATTTTTTCCTCAGGTATCCAAAAAGAGTAAAGAACGAATTCAAGAAAAAGGTGAACATCCCGCTTCTAGTCCGCTGGAATGAGGAATTCCCTCCAACTCTCTATGAAAAGCACCGAAACCAGGCCATATTTTATATACAAGGTAACCGCAATCCGTTCATCGACTTTCCTGATCTGTCAAAGAAAATCGATTTTCCAATGTGATGATAAAAGGCTGAACCAATATGATTTTGGTTCAGCCTTACTTTGTGTGTAGTTCTTAAACGAAAATCAATCTTTGATCACCTCAAAGATCTTCCTCGTAGTCACAATTGTAGCCAAAAAGAGAATGACGATAGCAAAAAATATCTGAAAGATAAAAACCAGCAACCCATAAGGAAGCGAGGGGCTTCGACAAACCTGAATATATAATTAAACACTTTTAAATAGATAAAAAAGAAGATCACTAATATCACAAAAAAAAAACGATTTGCTTCCACATTGATGCTCCCCTACTTTTTCATATTATTTTAACAAAAAATAACAAATATAAGGTTACCTTATACATCATTCCCGATAACTTGTTATGGATGAAAACCATTTAGAGGCATATGTTGCTCCATCTTCTTCCCGTGAATCCCCTGTCCCCTTTTTTTCGTGCACATGTTGCTCCATCTTCTTCCCGTGATTCCCCTGTCCCCTCTTTTTCGGGCACATGTTGTTCAATCATCTTCCCGTGAATCCTCTTTCTGCTCTTTTTCGGGCATATGTTGCTCCATCTTCTTCCCGTAAATCCTCTCTCCGCTCTTTTTCGGGCACATGTTTCTCCATCTTCTTCCCGTAAATCCCTTCTTAGCTCCTGTTCGGGCACATGTTCCCCGCATCTTCTCCCTGTGAACCCTTTATCGTTTTGTCCACCCGCCTAAGTTAATTTTTGGTAAAGTTAATACATATTAGATACTGATTAATCATGACACAATCAAGTAATTCAAAGAATTTTACGAAAAGTGAAACCAGAATGCCACCTTCAAACGACTTACTAGTGAAAATAAAATATGGAGGTTGCCCAGTTGAGTGAGGAACAGAAATTACTAAATCAAATCCGGGCGGGAAATGGGGAAGCGTTCAGCCACCTTGTGGAAAGTCTTCTTTCCTCTGCCTATAGGACGGCTTATCTTATCCTTGGTTCGCGGGAGCTGGCTGAGGATGCTGTCCAGATTGCCCTGGAGGATTGTTATCTAAGCATAATGCGGGATGTGGAGATCCGCCATTTTAAAGCATGGTTTTACCGGCTTGTTTATACTCGTTCGATTGATGTTTACCGAAAACAAAAAAGAATTCAGTTTACAGATATCGATGAGAATCCAGAGGCAATCACCAGATTAAGAACGGAGTCAGCTCAGGAAAAGGCCGTTGAAAAGGAAACAAAACAGGAACTGCTCCAGCTGATCACTACCTTGAAAGATGAACAGCGGATCCCTCTGCTGCTGTTTTATTTTGAAAACTTTTCAGTTAAGGAAATCAGCCTGATTCTAGACGAAAACACCAATACCGTGAAGACTAGGCTAGCACGCGGCAGAAAAAAGCTAGCAGAACTGATAAAAAATGATCAACTTTTTCAAATGGAGGAGAAGTCATATGGGCTTTGATAAGAATGAATTGAAGACCCCTGTTTCGCTTGAAAAATTCTCAAAAGACTTACCAGGCCGATTCGCTGCTGGAGAATTCGAAGATGCTCGGGCAGATCGAGTTGGTCACGAACTTGAAGGTTTTAATCAAGCTTTAAAAAATCAATGGACTTTTGGGAAAAAGGCTGGAGTCACTATAGCCGCAATCGCAGCTAGTTTTCTGCTTTTTGTCGGTTCGGGATTTGTTTCCCCGACAATGGCGAAGATGATCTCTAAGATTCCGCCGTTAAGTGCCATGTTTGATAATAATCCTCAGCAAGACCTGACAGAACAGCTGACACAAGCTTTGAAAAAAGAAGGATATCCTGTAAAGCTAGTGAACCAGTATGTTGGCGGCAAAAACGAAGGCATCATGGTGCATTTGGATACCTCTGAAAAGCAGGTCAAAGTAATGGAACCAGGAGTGAAAAAAATCGGACTTTCGATTGTCCAGGCCGAAGAATTCAAAGGGACAAGAATCGAAGACTACTTTATAAAAGTAAGGCAGTACCATGAACCATCTAAAAAGTGGAAACAAGAACAAGCAGAAATCGAAAAAGAAAGTGAGGAAGTATTCGAAATCGTTCAGGCTGCTCTAAAACCATATAATTTTAATAATAATATTATGTTCGGTATTGATCGAGTTGAACTTGAAATCCCAAGCACGGAGAAGCAGGAAAAAGTCGATGAAATTAAAAAGGCTGTTGAAGATGCCCTCGCTGCAAAGGAAAAGGAATATATTGAGGTCAAAATGAGGAAATACAATGTAGCCAAACGGGAACAATATTCACGCTGGAGTAACGCGGTCTCGGGTATTAGCCATGAATTCATGACCTTTAAAAAATATAAGGTATCAGGCGTCGGACATAAAAGCGAAGATGGCTTAATGACCATTTTCATCACAATGACTATTAAGAGCACTGACGAAGGCGCAGTCGAACATGCCACCGACCTGTACACTATGGCAGAAGAATTCATCAAGTCTGATAAAATATGGCCAGAAGTCAAAGAAGATCCATATAGAATCGTAGTAAGGACAAAGGATAAGAAAGAATTCATTGACGGACAGAAACGGTTTAAATAAGGAGGAGAGCATGAGCAAAGAGTTAATCCCTTTGCTCCTTTTTTCAGAGTACATTTCCCTACTAAGACAGGCTAATTTCAGGAGTTAGTTGTTTTTGGCTCTCAATTTGATTTTTTCATTTTTGATACATTGAATTTAGTGTTTTAGCAGACTTTATCATAGAGAAATAGAGCCAGGCCCAAACAAAATGTTTGGCTTGTATGCAATATTGAATCATAATGAATACTGCTTGTTTATTAGCAGCGTTTCGAGAAAAATTTGAGGAGGAATGATAGCATGATTTCACTAAAAGGAAAAACAGCTATTGTAACCGGGGCAGGCAGAGGGATTGGACGAGCAGTTTCGATTGCTTTGGCTAAAGAAGGAGTTAATCTAGGATTAATTGGCTTAACGATGTCCAATCTTGAAAAACTGACTGAAGAACTCGAGCAGTATGATGTTAATATTTCCGCTGCCTCAGCAGATGTATCTGATCTTGAAGCGGTACAGCATGCCGTGGAGCATATCAAATCAGACCTGGGTGCGATTGATATTCTAGTCAACAATGCAGGAATCGCAAAGTTTGGCGGCTTTATGGATTTATCCCCTGAAGAATGGGAAAAGATTGTCCGCGTAAACCTGATGGGAGTTTATAACGTTACAAGAGCGGTTCTGCCAGAAATGATCGAAAGAAAATCCGGAGACATTGTGAATATCTCCTCCACTGCTGGCCAAAAAGGAGCGCCAGTCACTAGTGCTTACTCTGCTTCTAAATTCGCAGTCCTCGGACTGACAGAATCACTGATGCTTGAAGTCAGGAAACATAATGTGCGCGTAACGGCTTTGACACCAAGTACTGTGGCAACCGACCTCGCTGTCGAAAGCAATCTGATCAGCGGGAACCCTGAAAATGTCATGCAGCCAGAGGATTTAGCAGACCTTCTTGTTGCAGGATTGAAACTGCATCCAAGAGTTCTTGTGAAAACAGCTGGATTATGGTCAACCAATCCTTAAGTCTTGGAAGACCAGTAGCTATGACTAAAAACCACTGATGATAATAGAAATTAAAAAATCGCTTAACGTCATTGTTAAGCGATTTTCATTTATTTTCATTAAAGGTAATAGCGGAAATGCCTCACCCTGTGAGTACATCTTCCCTTGGATACTTAATTCGTGATTCAGTTGCATTTGCAAGAGAAAAAGCCATTGTCAATGGGCCTAGCTTCCCTGCAAACATAACAAATATAATCACTGCTTTCCCAATTGCGGTAAGTGACCCTGTTATTCCCATTGATAATCCTACAGTACCAAATGCCGATATAACTTCAAAAACAACTTGAATGAATGGAGCTTCTTCCGTAATATTCATAATAAAAATCCCCAAACAAATTAAAAAAAGTGCAATTGTCGAGATCGCCAATGAACGCAAAACAATCGTAAGGCTGATTGCCCTTTTTCCGAGCACGGTTTCTTCTTTTCCTTTAAGGAACGTAATGACCGAAAATAATATGACCAAAAACGTTGTTAGTTTTATGCCTCCCCCAGTAGATGCACTTCCTGCACCTATGAACATAAGGATTAAAAATAAGAAGATCGTATCTTCCTGTAAGGCCGATATATCCAGGGAGTTAAATCCCGCAGTTCGCGGTGTTACTGCCTGGAAATAAGAAGCCCACAATTTATCACCTAGTGAATTCAATCCTCCGAGTGTATTGGGGTTATGGTATTCCAGGATAAAAATAATGAACATTGCCACGAGGTTAATAATGAATGTACCGATGATCATCATCTTGGAGTGGAGGCTCAATTTACGGAAGCGCTTTTTCCTCCACATGTCAGCTAAAACCGTAAATCCGATTCCCCCAATGATAAATAGGAATGTAATCACAATATTGATGATTGGATCCCCCACGAATCCCATCAAACTGTCGGACCATAATGCAAAACCGGCATTGTTAAACGCTGAAATGGAATGAAAAAAACTATAATAAAGCCCTTTACCCCAACCAAATTGGGGCACCCAGCGGATAGCCAGCAGGAGCATGGCAATTGCTTCAATCGTTAAGGAAAAGATGAACAAATTCCTGACTAACAAGATAACCCCGCCGATAGATGTTTGATTTAATGCCTGCTGCACGACGATCCGCTGTTTGATTCCAATTTTCTTCCCTAACACCATATAGATAAGGATTGCAAAAGACATGATTCCCAGTCCTCCCAATTGAATCAGGGAGACAATCACTATTTCACCAAATAGAGTAAAGGCTGATTCTGTATCAACGACAGCCAGACCTGTAACTGTCATAGCTGATGTAGCTGTGAACAAAGCATTCAGCCAGGTAATTGAGTCCTCCGTTGCAAAAGGCAATTTCAACAAAATCGTGCCTATGAAGATAAACACAGCAAAGACCAAAACAAGTAGCTGAGAAGGATTCAGGTTAATGACGCGGTGTTTCACCTATACCCCCTCTTTCTCGAAACGGTTAATATCAGAGTTGCGGCCCATCACGATCAGTACATCTCCCATAGAAATGACCTCTTCTGCAGGAGGGGAAACAATGATTTCTTGCCCTCTTAGAATGCCTACAATATTGCATCCATATCTCGCCCTTATATCCAGGTCCGTTAATGACTTATTATGTATTTTTTTCGTAGCAACAATCTCAACCATACTATACTTTTCTGACAACTCAATGTAATCAATGATCTTATCAGAGAATATATGGTTCGCAATCCTTTTAGCCATATCACGCTCCGGATGGATCACCCGGTCTGCACCGACTTTTTCAAGAACTTTTGCATGATTATCATTATGTGCTTTGGCCCAGACCTTGGGTACACCCATTTCCTTTAAAATCAGGCATGTCAAAACACTTGATTCAATATTCCCTCCAAAAGAAACAAAAACATGATCAATATTTTTTATCCCGACTTGTTTAAGCCCTTCTTCATCAATACCGTTGAATTGTACGGCATGGGTAACATATTGAGAATACTGATCGACTTTATCCTGATCAATGTCAATTGCTAAAACCTCTGCACCTAATTCATAGAACTCTTTTACAAGGCTCCCTCCAAAACGGCCCAAGCCCAAAACAGCATATTGCTTTTTCACTGCTCCTACACATCCCTTCTATTTAAAAATAAAAAAGACCATTCTTTACTAAAGAATGGCCAATGGCGTTCATCAACCCTTCTCTCTATAGCACCTGCGGAGTTAGCTGTCGGATTAGGGACTGAGAGTATCCCTTCCTAGCTTTAATATGCTAAGATTCACCCCAAGATAAACAATGTTTATCAGAAATTGGTTCCCCCGCTCAAAGATTCGGCAAAAAGGTCTATATGGGAATAATATAATAAGCTACGCCTTTCTTTTTCCTTTGTCAAACATTTCTTGGTCATAGTTTACGTTTACTGCTTTGAACAAAGTCTACCTTACGGAGTCTTGTGAGACACTGGAGGCTTACCTTAACCTAAAAACAATCCCAACGAGGAAACTTATTTAAACTCCTCTTTTAACATAGCAAATAGAAAATGATCTCTCCATTGTCCTTTTACCTTCAAGTTTTTAATAAAATGACCTTCCTGCCGGAAACCTATTCTCCTTAAAAGATTGACTGAACCAGCATTTTCTGCATCACATACTGCATATATCCTATGGATATCCATAGTATTAAACCCTAAATATAATAATCCGTTAACAATTTCAATTCCGTATCCTTGTTTCCAGTAGTTTGAGTTAATAAAATATCCGATTTCCGCTGTTATAAAGTCTTGATCTCTTACCATAAACAAAGCATTACCGATGACTTTTTTAGTATTTTTTATTACAACCGCTAAAACATAGATTTGTCGGTTTTCTTCGTTTTGAAAAGCAATCTGCTTTTTAAGGCTATGTAATGTTTGTTCTCTGCTATTAGGACTCCAAGTTAAATATTTAACCACTTTTTGATCTGACTTAAATTCATGAATATCTTCATAATCCTCTTCACTAAGTTCCCTCAGGATAAGCCTGTTTGTTTCCATTGGTTGAATTTTAGCCATTCATATACGACCTCCACCCAGAAAATTCATAGAAGTACTCACCTTTAATTCTATAAAAGATGCCTCCATCACACACCTTGATTAATATAATGAAGGCGGACTATCAGCCATCGTATTAGCCAGAATTAAATAAAGCAGTACATTAGCGCCAGGCAATAAAATGAAAATTAGTCTTACTGAAAAAGAAGAAACTCCAAAATACTCAGCAATGCCCCCACAGACGCCACTTATCGACTTATCTTTTGAAGACTTTCTTAACTTTTTATTCATTTAAATCATCCTCTTATCGAAACTAAAATGAATACTGCTTTTTAGTCAGCTTTCTTTTGATTATCTCTTATTTCTAACAGGGTGAAATGAATATTATTGAGGGAAACCAAAATTATTCCTAACATAGCAAAGGTTACGATTTCCTTTGTGATGAAGGAAATAACACCAAGAATGAATAAATACAGCGTATATTGCCAATTCTTCATATTCAAACAACCACCCATCTAGGATTTATGAGTTACCCATTACTTAATGTCTCAACTTTTTAGTTGTTAATTTTACGCTTCTCCCAAAAAGTGCGAAAAATAAAATCATGTAAATGATAAACATGATTGCAAAAAAGAGACTGAATAAACTTGGAATCACTGTTTTCATAACGTTCGCATCTTGCGTAAACACAAAAACTGATAAGCCGCTGATGGCCAGTAAATTTCCCACTGCCATTAGGAGAACCAATCCTCGTGAATGTTTGTAGTGCGACTCACGTAAGGTTTTTATTTTCTTATACAGATGCAGTGCAAAAATTATAAAAGCCAGAAAGAAGATCATCACCATTATGTACAGAGGAATCAATGAAGGAGTTAATTGGATGTTGAATATGTTTTCAGCAATTCCCCTTTCATCTAACCAAAATGCCAAGTTTGCTATAAATAGAACAATACAGATTACCAGGAAGTAAAATTCACTGATTAGCATTCGAAAAAACATACTTTTAGTTGACATAGGCAACTCACTTTCATTTTGTTCAGAAGTTCTTAACATATTATACCAACTTGAAGGATTTTATTGGTAAAATAATTTATAAATATATTCTGGAGGGTCCGTTTTGTTAGATTTATTTTTATATAATTGGCAAGTTAGAGATGAGTGGTTTAACTTGTGTAAATCTATACCGCAAGGGGAGTTAATAACTGAACGAATTGGCGGGATGGGAAGCATTCTGAAAAACCTAGTACATGTGATTGATTGTGAATTATTATGGATAAATTATATGCTTCCGGAACCTCAGCATTATCCAGAAAAAGATTCTATCTCCAGTTTGGATGAAGTAATTAAGTACTCAGATTTCACAAAAAAGATTGCAGAAGATTTCATTTATCACTTACCAGATGATTACGAGAATAAAGTCATTACTATAAAAAATAATAGAGGTAAAGCTTTTTCATTTACATATGGCAAAATCATCCGGCATATCATTACACATGAAATTCATCATATCGGCCAGCTCTCAATTTGGTCGCGGGAGTTAGATTTAAAACCTGTTTCGTCCGATTTGATTGTCAGAGAACTCATTAATATTAGAAATAACGGTTTTTAATATTTCAATAGAATTAATCGGATCATTTTCAAGCTCTAAACTGTGGTTTCCCCCACCAATCAATTTTAATGTAAGATTTTGATTCTTTCTCAATTTTTCAAACCGCTCTTCAATAAAACAATAATGATCATTATCTCCAATAATACATAGTCCTTTTTGATCACTATTAACCATTGCATTAAATACAGCATCATTTTGCAGTAATGGAGTCAGCCAGATTAGTTTTGCACCATTTAACCTCTTATCACCAAGCATATAGCCTAAAGCTTTTGTTCCGATTGATTTAGCCACGATACAGTATTGGCTGTATGTTTTCCCATTGATTGCTGTGTCTATCGCAAGTTGTACATCTCTTGCGAAGTTCCTTTCATTGAGGACAGTTATCTCATCCCTGTTAAGTGAATAGTTAATGTGTAATACATCGAAGCCTTTATTGAAAAATAAAGCCGTTGTGTAATATAACAAAGGAGCTTGAGTCGTGTAACCAGCCCCAGGTAAGACAATAACTAAATTATTTGTCTCATTTTTTTGTTCAATCAATCTAAATGGGATACTTTTACGATTATTAGTCATTATTTTCTCGCTCCATAAAAAGTATTGTTATTCTGTAAAATGCAGGTCTCGGCCTTTTCTTTTCTCAAATTCTATCCTTCAAGTAATTGCATATAATACAATCCATCCCCATTATCTGTTTCTACAAAAATGATCCCCGTCTCACCATCATTTGTATCGAATAAAACAGTTCCCTTAGGTAATTTTGTAGCTGAAAGATTGGTAAAGAACAAACTGGAGGTCGTGACTTTTTTTATTTCCCCAATCTTTTTTCCTTTTTGTTGTCTATCTTTATTTTCCTCAAACCATTCATGTTCCGTAACATTACTATAAATAAATCCATCATATTTAAGAATATCAGCATTTTCATTCTGTTTTAGAACATCTCTGGCAGTCACCCTTCCGCCGTCTGCATTGCAGCCAGTAAGTAAAACAATGAAAATTAAAAGCCAAATTAAATATTTTTTTATGATTGCTCCCTCCCTTCCGCTCAATTTCTTTTTCGTGACTAAATGCTCCGTTTCCCGATCACATTCGGCATACTAAACCGCTCCCAGGGGTATACTCAAACAGATGCTCATATATGGGAGGTTTTACTAGTGAAAGAAAGTTCTTCAACGGAACGTTATATGCCTATGACTTCATCAATGAGCGGGATGATTCAGAATGGTGAAAATGGTGTTTACAGCCTTACTGTCCAGATCGTAAATGTTTGTTTTGTGCGCATTTCAGAAACTCCGGGGGACTGGGTGCTGATTGATGCAGGAATGCCTAAGTCCGCTGATAAAATCATCGACGCCGCAGAGGAGCTTTTTGGTGAAGGCGCAAGACCAAAAGCAATCATTCTGACGCATGGACATTTCGACCATGTTGGCGCGATCATCGACTTGATTGAGCACTGGCAGGTTCCTGTTTATGCTCACCAGCTCGAGCTTCCTTTTTTGACAGGCAAACAAGATTATCCAAAACCGGATGCTAGTGTGGAAGGCGGTCTGGTCGCAAAGATATCCCCTGCCTTCCCGCATGAGGGGATTGATCTTGGAGGAAATATACAAGCCTTAAACGAAGATGGCACAGTGCCGCATATGGATGGCTGGAAGTGGCTTCATACTCCAGGACATACTCCTGGCCATGTTTCATTGTTTAGGGAATCTGATCGTGTCCTCATTGCCGGTGACGCGTTTGTCACGGTCAAACAAGAATACCTGTATAGTGTGCTGACTCAAGAACAGGAGATAAGCGGCCCTCCCCGCTACCTGACAACCGACTGGGAAGCAGCCCGCTCCTCCGTTCAAAAACTCGAGGCACTGCAGCCTGCCTATGCCATTACTGGACACGGAATCCCAATGGCAGCAGAGACACTAAGAGAAAACTTACGAAAGCTCGTTGATGAATTTGATGATATCGCCATTCCTGACTACGGTAAATATGTAGATGGAGAAAAATAACCGATATAAAGGCTTGCCGTTTAGGCAGGCCTTTCCATTTTTTTACGAAGTAGGATCCACTCTTCACATGAACCTATATGGTGGTTAATTGCTTTTCAAGGATTATTTTATGCAAGCCTTTTTCGTCAATATAGGTATCGATGACATCAAAACCACTCTTAATATTTAAGATTAGCATCCCTCGCCACTTGTTCATCGTTTTTGTTTGGATTATTCGGTATCCTTTTTCCATTAGATGTTTATGCTGCCTGTGCATTAACTCCGATGCAATTCCATGTGCTCTAAAGTCTGGATCCACCCCGCCCAGCCAACTATAAAATTTATCTTTTTTTAGTTCATATCCAATCTTATATCCTACCACTTTTGTGCCAGTGATCGCGGTGATTATTAGCAGTTGTGGTTTAATTGCCATTTTCGCGGCTAAATCCTCCGATGTATTGAATACTCTACTGTGTAGTGAAATCAATTCAGTTAAGACCTCTTCATTCGGCAGCGAATTATATATCAAATATTTTATAGTCAATATCATTCCTCCTTAGATCAAGAAAAGAGGGGCACCATTCCTTTTCTTACTATAGAAAAAAATACTTAAGAGCTGGTAGCTGCATGTCCATAAACGATGGTGCAATTCAGTACCGACAAGAGGCACTTTAACTGAAATTTTTCAATCTATTACTTACTGTTCCTGTAATTCCCTTAGTAATTGAAAAATTTGTCCCCTATGGTGGGATTCATGTTCAATTAAATGGTAAACAACCCATTCAGGGGTGACTTCATATTGTTCAAGTACACGCGGTTTTCGCCAATCGTTCAAGTCTATAGAACGAAAGTAGGATAGGAACACTTCACGGACTTTTTTCAGGCGATAAAGATGTTGCTCTAAGCTTTCTCCCTCAATGTGGGTCAGGTTACTGGCAGTGCGGCTTTCTAATGGGAATAACGAGCTAACTTCGGGATCCCAGTCGGTTCCGAGTACCTCGACATATAACCAGTCAGCCTCTACCAGTGCAATGTGATACAAGAGTGAGCCAATTGAATGCCTTCCGTGCATTTTTCTGTCTAATAACTTTTGGTCTATTCCTGTTAATTTTGTTGTAATTGTATGGCGCACATCCTCCAAGCACCATAACCACCTGCCGATTTCGGGTTCATATCCTCTTAATGAAGATACCTGCAAAAATTCTCTATTCAATGATTCATCCTCCCTTTTATAATGTTAATATTCTATTAATATGATACTGTGCATCTATTTACTAAACCCCTTATTTTAAAATCTTTCATTCTTTAATGGTCAAAAGGAAATCATTGCTCCTTTTTCATCAAAAACTGCTGTTGGATTCCAGGCAACTTCCCAAAGGTTGTTTTCAGGGTCGGAAAAATACGCTGTTCTTCCTCCCCAAAAAGCATCACTTGGCTCTCTTAGTATCGTTCCGCCTGCTTTTCTTATTTCTTCGATGGTCTCATCTACCTCTTGAGGATTATTGACATTTATAGCAAAGGTAACACCACGATAACTTTTTTCATTATGATAGAATTTGACACCTGCATCCTTTTCCAGTTCTTCAATTGGAAAAAGCGAAAGCATCACACCAGCTGTTTTAAAAGCTGCATATTGATCAGAGCTGATGACTGTTTCCTCCCACCCAAGTTTTTTATAAAAAGCACGAAGAGAAGGCAGGTTGAATGCTCCAATCGTAATCAAGCTAACTCGTTGCATTATCAATTGGTTTTCCTCCATTCAGTTTTTTATGGATCAAGCTATTCCTTTGAAATAAATAGAAGGACCCGAAACCCTAGCTCAATAAGGAATTCCACAAATATAGTGTTAATCCTTCTTAATTAGAATTTATCATCTTATTCCACATAAGCTCCCTTATGTTTAGGTACATTAATTCAGAAGCTTATACATTTTTCATCTAATACAGGAATGTTGCACGTATCTTCAATTAGGGGTAGCGTCAGGAAAATGCGGATTTACATCAATAAGGAAATTACAAATTAAAAAGCCCAACTTCTCTGCAAAACAAAATAGAGAAAGTGAGCTTTTCAGTTACTTCATTATTTTTATTTGAACTAATATAAAACTGCTAAGTAGATTTTTTAGTTCAGCTATATATTGAATTCATTAACTGGAAGTAGTATTCAGATTTATGAGTCTTATTCAGGTTATACCAGGAATGTAATGTATCTGGGCCAAATACATCTAATTTTTTCAGTACTTCCATCGCAAATTCCAGAGGAGCTATTCCTGATGCAGTAACTAAATTCGCATCAGATACCGCAGATCCCACCTCATAGAACTTTTCTCCTTTATAGTTAGGACATACCATTTTAGTGTATTCTAAATTATTACTTGTATGCTTTCTAGTATCTAAGTATCCCTTATTCGCAAGGGCCTCAGTTGCACCACAAATTGCAGCAACAACAGTGCCAATCTTTAAAGCTTGGCCTATTCTTTCCAAGATAGGTTGATGAATTTCTTCACTCCAAGAAGTCCCTCCTGGTAAGATTAAAAGATCTTTACTCTCAAGAGTACATTCATCAAGGGAAATATCTGGTTTTATGCTCAGTCCTCCCAAAGTAGTAACCATTTCCTTATTAGCTCCTACTGTAATTACTTTTAAAGGTCCTAAATCTCTTTTGAAATATCTTCCTGAGTTTAATTCAGCAATTAAATATCCATATTCCCAGTCCGACATTGTATTAAATACGTATAGAAAAGCTTTTTTTGTTTGCATCCAAGAACACTCCAATCACAATTGATATAGCTAGTATAATAAAACTTCCCTGACAGTTAACGTCAGGGAAGTTATTATACTTGATGAAATTTTATTAAATCCGACAGAACTTCAATAAGTCTTTTCTTAAGACTTATTGGCTCAATAACTTTAATAGATTTATTGTACGGTAAAAGTAAATAAGGTACATATGTATGTATCATATCTTTTTCAAGAAGAAAAACTGCTTGATTTGAAGTCCGTTCTTGTAAATAATGTCCTAAAAACCAATGTTGGCAAATATCAGCCAATACACTTTTATCCCCATTAATAACCAAAGAAATAATCCCTTCCTTATCTTCCATAGTTGGAAGAAGACTTTTTATAAAAAAGTCACGTGCTGAAAAATTTTCTGGCCGGATAAACTTATTTTCGGTTAGCATTAGACTTTCAATCCGATCTACTCTAAAACTTCGGATATCATTCCTAAGATGACAAAATCCAATCACATACCACTTATTATTCCAATAGATAATTCTGTACGGATCGACCAATCTATAATTTAATTGCTTTTCGCCACTTTTATGGTAGAGAATTTTTACTGAGTACCCGTCAGCAACGGCCTGCTCCAACTCCTTCAAAAAAGGTTCCATAGAGAGTGAACTTAATCGACTTATTACTTCAAGACTAGTTAAATGTTGGTTTATCTTTGTTTCCTGCTCTTGATTTGAGTATTTACTTAGTTTTGAAATGGCCCTATTTAATGCTTCACCTCCATAATATCCAGCTTCTTCTGCAAAAACAGCAGCGTGAAATAGTGAAGTTTGCTCCTCAAAATCAAAAAAAAGAGGAGCCTCAATAAAATTGTTCATTAAAGTGTATCCACCGTTATGTCCTGGTTCTGAAATTATAGGAACACCACTTGTTGAAATTGTATCAATATAACGATACACAGTCCTTATATTCATCTCTAACTTTTCTGAAATTTGTTTTGCAGTAATTTTTTCACCTGAACGAAGCATCCATAGAATTGCTAACATATTGTCAATCTTAGGCATATAATTCCACCTCAATGGTGCTGTATTTTATTCTTTCCAGCATTTTTTTCATTTTTCTTTTTATACCCCGCACCTTTTTAGTCCGCATTTTTCTCCTTTTACAGTATTATTTTTGTTCAACTAACCTGCCCTCGTTTTGTTCAATAAGAATACAGCGATAATCTTAATTGAAAGATCGATGTCTGAACCAGGTATTAATATTTAAATGATTCCATACTTTTTTAATGCGTAATCAATTCCATCTTCACTTGATGGTTTAGTAACAAAATCTGCAACAGTTTTCAATTTTTCGTTGCCATTCCCCATTGCTATACCTAGCCCTACTAACTCCAACATATCAATATCATTTTCGCCGTCACCAAATGCAATAGCCTCCGATTTATCGAGACAAAAGAAATCTAGTGTTTTCATTATAGCTAAAGACTTTGAAACATCCTCGTGCAAAACATTTAACACGTACGAATGCCATCTTTTGAACGTTAGATGCGGAAATTTTCGTATATACTTCTCAACTGATGTATCATTTGCAAACAAACACAATAAAAATATATCTTCTTTATGAATTAGGGGATTAGTCTCAGGATACTCCTCTAGAGACAAAGTTTCCTTTAAAGCTATTAAGATTTCCTCTTCTGTTACTCCATTCATACTGAATCCTTCCGTGTAGAATGACAAACCGTTATTCTCTATTTTTGCAAATTCTATAACTTCTTCTATAATTCTTTTATCCATTGGTACTTTATGTATAACTTCCTGAATGTGCTTCACGTATCCACCATTTGCTGTGATAAATGTTTCTATACCTAATTCTTGTAGCTCATTACACATTGAAAGAGGCCTTCCTGTTGCAGCAACAACTTTTAGTCCTCTACATTTCAAAGTTTTTATAGCTTCAATTGTAGATATAGGAATACTGCCATCTTTGTGATTTGTAATAGTACCATCAACATCGAAAAAAACAATTTTGTAACCCATAAAGATCTCCCTTAATATCGATCCGAAATGTAAATACCTTTCTGATATTCGACCTCCGAACAGAGAATCCTTCTTCTACTATCCTTCATCGCTCAATTACAAAGCTTCCTGGTTAGTTGGGTGTTCCATTTGCAACGGCATCTGAGTACATCAATCCATAATAGCTTTAATAATAAGGAATTGGGGACTTTTTAAAAGCATTTCATATTTTTCTGGTGCTTTTTCTTTAAACTTAATTGTAGGTTGAGGTTCAATGACTTCCTCAATAGAAAAATATTTCAGAGTTTCGTTTAAAATTAAGTTAAGAGGTCTTCGATAAAATGGAACTTCAAATGACTTTCCATCTTTATCCCATTTATCAATAATCAATTGTGTGGAGAAATAGTGTGCATCCTGGAGAAGTTTAATATCTGAAAACGGATGGTGAACTGAAAACGCAAAAACACCCTTTGGTTTTAAAATCCTTTGAAACTCACTAAAAGTAAGACTCCATTCCTTTATATAATGAAGAGTTAATGAACTTATAATGTAATCAAAGGAGTTATCTTTAAAGGGTAAGTTTGCTTCTAAATCCAAACAAAGAACATTAGCTTTATTTCCAACACGCCTTACAGTGGAACTAACCATCTCAGGACTTATGTCAGTTGCAACCACATTCGCTCCTCTGTTGACTAATTGTTGAGTATACCAACCTGCTGCACAGCCAGCATCGAGAATATTCATGTTATTTAAATTCTGTGGTAGCTGCCTTAACATTGAAGGTCTTTCGTATTCGCTATTAATATTTTCTCCATTAAGGCTTAATTTCTATAAAACAGGCAATAATCCCTTTTAGAATCTAATTAAATTAGAGTGGGATTTATTATTTGAGGCTTATATTTGTTCGTTTTATATTCAAGAGAAACTAATCTTTATTCAACATAACTGTCCCGGTAGTGTAATAAAAAGTAATCCAACAAATAACCTGTTAATTCTCCTTAGATCTACACACCCGTTTGTTAAGGACTTACGTCACAACGTTTGGATTCATTTTGATTCTATCTCCTAATATAAAATACATTTCGAATTTTATTGAACTTTCTATTCAATATATTTAGAATATATAACAAGGGAGGATTTACTATGACACAGATTTATTCGCCACTACCACAAGAAAGGTTATTAATATCCATTGAGGCCTCACCTGTATGGGAGATTGCCCTGGGTATTGCAGCCTTTACTCATAGTAAGTTGCGTCATACCTTTGAGCAAAATGAAAATTGGTTGCAACACCAATCCTCTATGCCATCAACATTAGTGAGTAACCTAAAAGAAATCGAGGATTCAAATTTATGGTATGCGTTACTTATGTTGCAAAATAAACTTTGCTCTTCCAATGTTCAAGACTTTTTGAATTCATTAAATGAGTTGGAACCAGAATCGTTTTATGAAACAGTCTTACCCTATAAGGACCGTAAATATGAGGCTATAAGGAAAAACACCGCAATGAATTATATGAATGGAGATTCCTTTTTTCAATATGCTTCTTATTTTAAGGATCATGAATATCTTAATGATTATGTCCTTTCCTTTCGTCAAAAAGAATATAAGGACATAATTGGATTGTTAACTGAAACAATTCTTGTATGGTCTCAGTGGATCAGTGAACAAAAGGATTGGGCGAAGTGGTTGCAAGCCCTGTCCTTCGAAAATCAAAAACACAGAATAATTGATAATTCTAGACCATTGGAGGAAATCGAACGTATTACAGGAGGAGCGAAGTATCTGCCAGAACCATCTGTATGGCAGGTAAAGCTTGTACCGCATGTATCCTATCGTCCATGGATTTTGGAACTACGCTCTCCTGACACAAAGCTGTTCTTTTATCCATTAAACGAAGATGCACTTTTAGAACCTGGTGTTCCCCCTCAAGAACTCATACAAGGTCATAAATCATTGGGAGATGAACTTCGCTTAAAGTTGTTGTTTCAAATCACAAAAGGACCCATTTCTCTACAAGATTTGAGCATTCATTTTAATGTTTCAAAAACAACCCTTCATCACCAACTTTCCCTGTTAAAAGCAGCTAAGTTCATTAAGGTTGATAAAGGGATTTACTCAGCAAACGCTTTGAAAATCCAATCTTTTGCCAAACGTCTTAATCAATATCTTGGAGAAATTTATGAATAAAAAGGGGTATTCAAGATCGTTCAAATCTCTTTGGATTGGAGAAATTGTTTCTGAGTTCGGGGGAGCTGCTGGCGGGATTGTAAATGGGCTTTTATTGTATGAAATTACGGGGTCGAAGGAATGGATGGGAGCTCTCTGGTTGATTTACTTTCTTCCTTCCTTAGCACTTCAGGGAATAAGCTCACCTTTTCTTAACCATGTTATTAAAGAAAAAATGCTAAAAAATATACAACTAATTCGTTCAGGAGCATACCTTCTGCCTCTCTTAGGCTATTTGAGTGGAGAGGATTACATAACAATAATAGGTTTGATTATTTTACAATGTTTATTAGGTCTAGTTCAGCCAATATATGCAAGTCTTTCTTTCTCACTATTGCCTGATTTATGTACTGAAAAAGAGCTAGTACAAGCAAATAGTTTATTAGACGGAACCCTTAGATTAATGAGTTTTATTGCGCCTGGTATTACATCATTACTTCTTTTAGTCAGTCCTATTTATGTTATATACGTTATTTCTAGTCTAATGTTTTTACTAAGCTATATATCCTTATTACAAATACCACAGAAGAGTGTTGAAAAAATTCCAACGTGGTCCAAAAAGTTCTGGTGGGAAGAATTAAAAGCCGGGTACTTCACATTTTTTCAATACCCGCATTTATTAAAACTAACGATCTTATCTTCAATTGTGCAGTTTGCCGTAGGAGCAACCATGGTAATAAATGTTCCTTTTATTCGTGGGGAACTCAATGGACAAGCTTGGGAGTATGCTGTATTCTCTGGCACTTTTCCCGTTGGATATGCTATAGGAATGTTACTGCTCACAAAGTTACCAAAAAACAATCTACTAATGTATGCTGGTTTAACCGGTGGTGGACTTTCCTTTGTTTTGCTTAATTTCGTTCCAACTATCCCATTAGCTTGGGCTTGTGAGTTATTAGGAGGAATATTATTTCCACTGTTTAATTCACAAAGTGCTGCATACTTTCAGAGAGAAGCACCTAGAGAGCGACTTTCACAGTTAAGTTCAATTCGTTTGCTCTTTTTAAGGCTTACTATGCCATTGGGGATTTTATTTGCATCTGCTTCATTCCTGGGAATTAGCACACGATTAACCTATTTGTTAATAGGAACATTCATTGTACTTCCTGGTTTATATTTTCTTATAAAAACAATCTTTAATAGGGACTCATCTGCTAAACACATTAGAAATATTGTTTAACAAAAAGTGCATTGCTTGCTATTACAATGCATTGCACTTTTTGAATGGTATTTAATTTCTAGACTTTCTTAATAAAGTTAGTAAAAATATAATAAAATCAATATAAGACGTTTGAAAATGATTGTTAATTCATAAATATAGCGTTAATCCTTCAAGGACTAACGCAAGTGTCTGGTATTTTGTTTTATAAAGGCTTTAAAATGGCCGGGGCTGACTCAATGTTTTCAATCCATATAGACTCTTGGCCGTCCAACCCCTTTTTCACCCATAAATCATTCCTATTGCCTTTTTTACGCAACCAGGTAATATAGTTTTCTGCCACTTGTGGCTGATAGTCGAGTTCATTCGTATTTGGATGGGAAATTTGTTGCTGTCTATCCGTTTTTATATCAATGGCATACAGGGTCGTAAACATTGTTGGAACAGGACCTTCATTCCAGTCTTTGTTCTCTTTCGCCCGGGCAACAATCACTTTATCCGGAGAGTACCACTCCAGGTCAAGGTCAACAAATCCTTCAGGTGTGTACTGCTTTTGCTGAAGTACTGCAGGCATTTCCGCGATGGTGGCTTTTTTATTTTCCACAAAAAACCTTCCTTCTCCAGAAATATAGGCAAGTTGATTCGCTGATGGCGCCCACTTCATCCAGTCTTTGAATCCCAGCATCTTTCCTACCTCCTGAAACCGATCTCCTTCATTGGATAGAACGCATAATGAATTGCTATCCATTGACCATGAGGCTGTTGGAATAACAATGAAGGCAAGCCATTTTCCATCGTGACTCCACTTGAAATAATCGGCATCAATCCCAAACAGTTCGGTTTCATCCGTCTTAATGGTATAAAAGGATTTCATCTTATTTTTATCCAGATTCGCGGTCACTGGTATTCTATACATCGGAATCGGGCCCCACCCTGTTGGCCGCAAACTGGATTGTGAGGACACTATGAATTCCTTTCCATTCGGGAACCATTCAAAACCGCTGACACCCAGTGCCACATTCTCAAATCCCCTGGGCCTGCCGTTCTTCATCTTGGTAACATTCAATATCCCCTGTGAATTATAGGCTAGCTGATTACTGGTGGGCGACCATTTAAAATCTGAAGTTTCAATTTGATATGGCTGATAGCTGTCTTTTTCCTTCGTGTCATAAATAAACAGTTCTGATTTATTCCCTTGCTCATCGCCGTCAATATAAGCGATAAACCTCCCATCATAGGACCACTTAGGCGATTGCACATATCTCCCCTTCGTCACCTGAACCTCTTGCTCCCCTGTTTTGATCCATAACTGATGGTCACGTACAAAAGTAGCAGTGAACGAAACTTCTGCGCTTACTTTTATTGAAAAAAGATAACTAACACAAATAAAAAATAGAATCCTCAGTTTCAAGAACATCCCTCCTCTTTATAGAGTGTCCTGTTCTGAAATGAGGATTCTAATTGGTATAAAATCAGGTTGTTACACTTTCAGGATTATTTTATTGCCTGAAGGATCGGTTGTCACATAAGAATCATGTTCTTTTGTAACTAATGCACCCTGCTTTTCCAGCTGAGTGACTATTTTATCTACCTTTTCTTTGTCTGACAGAATCAGTGTATAGGAATCTAACCCCACACTATTTTCTGGCGGTGTTGGTGCACCCACTCCATTCCAGGTATTCAAAGCTATATGGTGATGGTATTTCCCATCTGAAATAAAGGTAGCCTGATGTCCATACCGGCATACTACTTCAAACCCAAGGCCATTTAGATAGAAATCTTCCGCCTTTTTCAAATCGGCGACATGCAAATGAATATGTCCCATTACCGTACCAGCAGGAAGGCCATTCCATGTTTCCTGCTCCAATCCTGAGAGCAGGTCCTCGAGATTCAACGGGTCCACCGTCATTTTTACCTCGCCGTTTTTCCATTCCCATTCAGAAGGCTGGCGGTCCCTATAGACTTCGATTCCGTTGCCATCTGGATCAGAAAGATAGAGTGCTTCACTCACAAGATGATCCGAAGAACCGAAATGCAATCCAATTTTCAAAAAATGCTGCACAATCTTCGCTAAATCCGATCGTTCCGGTAATAGAATAGCAAAGTGGTATAAGCCAGTTGTTCTGCCTTGCTTAGGAATAACATTTTCCGGCTGTTCAATCGTTAATAATACAGTTTTTCCATCCGCAGTAAAGCTTGCGGAAGAATCCGTCTGTTCCAATACTTGAAACCCCATGACTTTTTCATAGAAAGCGATCGAACGCTGTAACTCCTTCACCTTCAAGTGTACTTGCCCCACAAATGTAATAGGCTTTTGATGAAAAATCATATTTGGACCTCCGTTTAAGTTAGTTACTTTATGTAAGTTAGTATAAAATTTAAAATAACTTTAAGCAAGTAACTTTTTTATTTCATTGATTAACAAAAGGTATATAATAGGATTAAGGAGTTGGTTTCATTGGATAAGTCAATATGCCCTAGATTTGAAAAAGCCATGGGGATCTTAGGCCAAAGATGGACAGGGTTGATTATGTATCAGCTCTTATCTGGCCCCCAGCGGTTTTGCACAATAGAATCAGCCGTAGGAGTAAGTGGCAGAGTCCTGTCAGAAAGACTGAAAGACCTGGAAAGCGAAGGAATCGTCAAGCGGGAAGTATATCCGGAAACACCCGTACGAATAGAATATTCCTTAACCGAAAAAGGCCAGGCATTAGAGCCGCTGATGAAAGAAATCGAAACATGGTCGCAAACATGGCTGTAGAAGCAGAGGGATAATACCTTCTGCTTTTTTTCATATACTTTTTTCAGGCAATTGCTGGTTGGGGTAATTTATCTCCGGTCAAAATTGGATATCTACCGTTGAAATGAACTTTATCGATTGTTGTACTCGATTTATCGACGGTTACAGCATTTTTAACAACGGTTACAGCCATTTTATCAACGGTTGAAGATGATTTATTAACGGTTGGACATATTTATTTACGGTTGCAACCAATTTATTTACGGTTAGATCCATTTTATTTACGGTGGGCCCCATTTTAAATGCTGCACTCATTTTATTTACGGATGCATCTCGCCTAATTCACACCGCCAATCGAATTTGCAATCTCAACTAAGACTTCTGCAGTCACTTGACCAGAAGCTTTTTTATCAACGCTTAAAATATACTGCCAGTCATCTCTTTCAAAAACAAGAAGGTTAAAGTTTGCCACATTGGTATATTTCGCATTACTCCCATTGTGCAGTTTGAAAGTGTCATTGACACTCATTGGAATCTTGTGACTAACAGGCCGAATGTCTATTTTAAAATGAAGGCCAGGGAAATCTTTATTTAAAAACACCACCTCCAAAGAGTCGTTCACATCGCCTTCCAAGTTATTGAATCTTCCAAAGTGATGTGTGAAAGTTATAGGTGGAACCCTTACAGGAAGTTTTACATCCTTCTTAAAATGCTGCTCAAACTCCGAAACTGCCTCCTCGACTGTCGTATATCCAATCTTGAAATAAATTTCTTCTAAAAGGCCGTGGCTGGTTTTTAGCAGCAATCACTGGTGCATTATTAACACCGCCCATTAAAATAATGAAACAAAACAACTGGCATATCTTCATACGCAATTCGCATCATCCCTATCCTAATTTAAGCTATTTTTCCCGGTTTAATAATAACCATCCTTATCTGAACTTTAATACCTTCAAATTTTTCATACATTCATCACATTTACACCTTATTATTATTGAGAAATCGAATTGAGGATTGGAGTCGTATTATGAAAAAGATATTGTCCATTTTTATCGCTATTATGTTACTATTGACTGCCTGTTCCGCTAGTCAGGATAACAAAGAAGATTCGCTTGAAGATCCACCAGAACTTTTGGAGGTGTCGATTAGCATACCTGAAAAAATCGAAATCAATCAGGAGGTTACGATTGAAGCAAAAGTGACTCAGGGCGGGAAGAAAGTGACTGACGCAGATGAGGTGAAGTTTGAAATTTGGCAGTCCCGCCAGGATGAGCATGAGATGTTACCGGCTCAAAATAAAAAAAATGGCATATATGCCATCAAGAAAACTTTTAACGAAGGCGGGAATTATTTCATCGTAGCCCATACGACGGCAAACCGGATGCATAGCATGCCTAAGAAAGAAATAATTGTGGCCGGCAGTGAGAAAGAGCCATCTTCTTCAGCTGACGGGGAAAAGGAAAATCATGAAAGTCACGCTGAACACGAACATACCGATCATCATAATAGTGAAGTTGCATTCGAGTTCCTTGAGCCTTCCACGATTAATAGTAACCAGCCAACTGAGTTAAGTACTAAAATTACTCAGGAAGATGAGATTATTTCGGAAGCAAGGGTTCGTTTTGAAATCTGGCAAGAGAAGGAAACAGCTCATCAGTTCGTGGAGGCCAAAGAAATCTCTCCCGGCACATACAACACTGAATATACATTCCCTTCACACGGGCACTTCAATGTGAAAATTCATGTGGAAAAAGGGAATATTCATAATCATACAGAAAAATCCGTAGATGTAGAATAATTGTAAATGCTCACAGAAATGTGGGCATTTTTTCTTCAAAATGGCTTCCCATTTCCCATAGCCAGATTTTAGAATATGTTTATGAACATTTTTACTGGAAGAAGGAAAACTTGATGAATTTAATAAAGGAAATCAGAATGCGCAAGAATTTGCAAAACCTTATCCTCTTCATGTTGTTCGCCCTGATCTTCACCTTGCCTGAAAATCATATTTTCGGTGACATCGCCCTTATAGTGATTATTTTTTTAATTGCTTATGTATCTTCCTATATCAATATAGTCCCAGTCTGGAAAGGTTTCCTTTATTCTTTCTTTGTCACACTCATTATCGTTGTTGTTTTCCTTGCCACAATATCTATTTTTCCGAATATTTCTTACCTCCTGCTAATGGCCATCTTAGCCATTACCGGCTTCTTGTGTACATATCTGATAGGATAAATTTCTACAATTGCTAACCTAAAAAGGCTGAACCTATACCCGGTTCAGCCCTTTCTGTCAATTCGCCTTCTTGTCATACTCCAGCACAAACAGCGGTTCATTTTCCTTCCATTCAGCAAAAAGTACGTCTTCGAAATGATGGATTTTTTGCTTTTCCAGTTCTCGTTTCAGCCACTGCTCGTCCAACCCGGCTTCCTTCAAATTTGCCTGAACCACTTCCCCATCAATAATCATATTGATAGGCAGGCTTGGGTCGTCTGCTTTGATTTTCATGTCGCTATTCTTGGGTGTATCGAAATCCGCTTTTGGAAGGACGCTGATCATTCCGTTTGTTTCAATGATTGCGTATTCGACTTCCCTCAATGAAAAATACCCCTGCTGCCTGATCAAACTTTGAAGTTGATTGATGTCCAGCTTCGCTTTTTTCAACGCGTCGTATTTAATCTTCCCTCTGCGGACAACGATATTTGGCTCGCCCTCGAGCAATTTTCGCGAACCGAGGTACTTCTGGGTGATCGTCTCTGTCACATAGACAAGAATTCCCCACAAAGCAACTGCAAAGGCGATTTCACCTACCTTCACTTCATGATCATAGATGGCATTCCCCACCAACTCACCGAGAATGATGGCTGAAATAAAGTCAAATGGTGTTATTTGAGAGAACTGCGTCTTTCCCTGCATTTTCGTCATGATAAATAAAAAGACAAATCCACTCGTCAGCTCGAGTGCAATAGATAGATAATGATTCACCATTCCCACTCCTTCCTCCCCATTATGGGAAAAAGCACAGAAATTGAACCATATAATTAAAAATTATCTTTATCTACACCTTTCGACATCCTTATCAAAACAACGAGAAAGATTTTCCTTCCACATAAAGGTAAAATATGTAACTTTTATGAAATAAAAATCGTTTATAAGGTTGTAAACACTTTTATAAATATGAGAGGTTGTGTACTTATTTTTCAAGGGGGGAAGGGAAATGAAAAAGGTATTTGTTTGCATGATGCTGTTGGTTTCTATGGTGTTTTTCGAGGCACCTGCGCTGGCAGCGGGCGGGGAAATGATTATTATTAACAAGTCAAATAATCAACTCGCTTATTATAAAGATAATAAACTGATAAAAACCTTTAAGGTGGGTACTGGTCGTAAGGCATCATATACTCCTGAAGGCAAGTTCAAAATCGTCAACAAAATCAAGAATCGTCCTTATTACAGCGGGAAAATTCCTGGAGGGGATCCGAGGAACCCGCTTGGCAACAGGTGGCTGGGGATCAATGCCAGAGGAACCTGGGGCACGACTTATGCGATCCATGGTAACAACAACCCTAAATCGATCGGCGGATATGTGAGTGCCGGCTGCATTCGGATGTATGACCAGGAAGTGGAATGGCTTTATGACCAGGTAAAAGTCAATACTCCAGTTGTCATCACGACTTCGAAGAATTCCTTTAACGCGATTGCTGCTGCAAACGGTTATAAAGTCACCGGGCAGGCATCTGTTCCTGTAACCGCAGTACCATCAAGCACTGTCCTGAAAAAAGGCATGAGGGGTGCAGAAGTGAAAAGCCTACAGCAAACCCTGACGAAAAAGGGATATAGTACAAATGGAATCGATGGTGTTTTCGGCCCAGCAACAGAAGCAGCCGTAAAGAAATTCCAAAAATCGAAGAAGCTTAAGGCAGACGGAATCGTCGGACCAGCCACAAAGAAGGCTTTGGGGATGAGATGAGGCAGAATTTAAGAACACCAGCAAACGTTTGGGTGTCGAATTAAAAGGATGCTAGTAAACCGGCATTTTAAAAAAAATAACAGTAATCAAAATCGCTTAACGCATCAGCTGTTAAGCGATTTTCACTTTGATTTAGCAGCATCCCTACCTATTAATCACCTAACGATTCCATATGCGATGTATCCCCTAGCATTACCTTCTTAAATTGTTTCCCGTCATAATTGACGATCGTTAAACTTGTACCTAGAATCATTGGCGGATCCCACATTTTCTCTGTCGGTATATCCCAAAACAAAGACATTATTGCTCTGATTACTACGCCATGGGTAACAATTAATATCCTGCCATTTTTATTTTCTTCTATTATTTGATTCATTGCTTGATCTACTCGTTGTTTAAATGTCTTTAAATCCTCGGCATTATGTCCAAGATGATTATATTGATGTGGCTTGTTCCAAAAGTTAGCATATTCGGCTTGAAAGTCTTCCTCAATTTCTTCTTGGGTTTTTCCTTCCCAGTCTCCAAAAGATATTTCGTTTAGGTCATCGACAATCTTAAGCTGAATTGCCTTGTCTGCTTTAATAAGACCTGCTGTCTCCAATGCTCTCTTGCTTGGACTAGAGTATATAACATTAAATTTGATATCTGATAACCGCTTACCTAAAAGAACAGCATTACAGATACCACTTTCTGTCAATTCTGAGTTCAGCGATCCTTGCAGACGATTTTCCATGTTCCATTCAGTTGCTCCGTGACGAGTAATATAAATTTCTAACATACACTCTCCTTAATATTTTACTTTTAGAAAATTATAACATGGGTCTGCACTTGTTTCATTCCTTCCATTCCAAGAATTGCTGGCATGATTCCCTCCTTCTATGCATTAAACACAAAAAAGGCCCTCCCTTTTAACAAGGAAGAACCTATAGCTTTATTTTACACCCTTCACCAGTTCCCTCATCGCTTTAAGCTGTTCAGAAAGCTCCATGAACCATTCCTGGTCTCCGGTAGCTAATGCCAGATCGATGAGGTATTGAATCTGTTCTTTATTTTTCACCTGGGGTTCCGGCAGTTTTTTCACTCCGTTCGTTGGCATTGGTATGGTTTTGCCAACGAGTGCTTCATCATCACTGGAAGTGATTGTCGCATTGATCTTTTCATCCAAAACATCAAGTGATTCTACATATCCGATGATCAATTCTCCATCTCGGGATTTCCCTTTAATCCAATCCCCTACTTTTAAGAATGAGTTATTCATATATGTCACCTCAATTGTTCTGTAATATTTTTTATTACATTTCCCTTAAACGACTGGGAGTCAAACCTCCCTATTCACAGCATTCTTTCTCTTGCCTGATCAGATCGACCACTTCTTTTATGGAATAATGCTTCAGGAATTCTCCCAAGTGTTCCTCCGCCCCCAGGAAAATGGCAAAAAGGACCTTGTGCATATTTGCACCGACCATACATTTTTCATTGGAATCAGGGCATTTTGGCTGCAGTGCGCCCTCTGATGTAAGTTTATAGATATCCCAGAGATTGACTTCATTTAAATCATTGGCAAAAATAAAACCGCCGCCGGTACCTTCTTTTGATTTGATAAAGCCATGTTTTTTTAACATACCAAGTACTTTGCGAATTCGGACCGGATGTACTCCGGCACTTTCTGCGATTGCATCGCTCGTCGACATTCTGTCAGGCTGCAGTGCAAGCAATGTTAAACTGTGAATGGCAAGGGTAAAATCACTGTTCATAGCCTGCCTCCTATCTACAATCTGTAATACTATATATTACAGTTAAAATAGCCAAATGACAATTAATCAGCTTTTAATTAGCCATGTTTTCCATTTCGTAGCTGGTAAATGTGCGAAGTTTTCGCGGCAAGAAGCTGCGGATTTCTTCTTCATTGTAGCCAACCTGCAATCTTTTGTGGTCCAGGATAATCGGCCGGCGCAGCATTTGCGGATTTTTAATGATCAGGTCATATAGCTGATTCAGCGGAAGAGAATCAATATCCATGTCCAGCTTTTGATACGCTTTTGAGTTCTTAGAAAGAATATCTTCCGTTCCGTCTTCCGTCAATCGCAGAATCGATTTGATTTCATCCACAGTCAGCGGTTGGGAAACGATATTTCTTTCGATAAAATCGATTTGATGCTCCTGAAACCAGGCTTTTGCTTTACGGCACGAAGCACAGCTGGATGTTATATATAAAGTTACCATGAACGACAACTCCTTCTTTTTACTGTAAAAATAAAAATTACAGTTTAGCAAAAAAATACTTTGATTTAAAGGTATTTAATATACTGTAATATTAATCTTTACAGTTCAAAAAGTCAACACTATCTTGGTAAAAAAAATCATCTTAAACAGGCAGAGGTTTTGTCACTTCATTTGTATATCGTTTTAAAAATAAGGTTGCTACCAAGCTCTGTAATCACTCCCCCAGAGCTTAGCAGATTTTTACTTGTTTCAAATAGGGCCTAACAATCATGATGTTTAGCACTTATTCTGTCGAACAGGTGAAAAAGCAGTTTCCAAACTCGTCACAACCAATATAGCAGCCGGCGAATGGTTGATCTTCTTCCCCTAAAGATACCAGTGTACAAATCCGCCCGATACATACTAAAAAGGAATCATCGGGTATCTGGCTTACCGGAATAATTTTCAGCTTTGATAGCGGGAAATTTCTATTACCAGGATTGCACAATGGATTATCCCCATTTTGCTTGTGATCGTTATTGTCGAACGACATATTCATCTCACCCCCTTCATAACAAAATATTCATTGAAGGGGGATTCTGTATGGATATGAATCCATAAACCATAATAAATTAAAGCTTACTGTGTCCATCATCATGACTATGACGGACAATAACAAGCCGAAGATGACAAAAGTGTCCGTCATTTGGGGTATGACGAACAAAAATGAGGCGATAGAAGACAAAAATGTCCGTCATAAAGGGCATGACGGACAAAAATAAACCGAAAGAACATAAAAGTGTCCTTCATTAGGGGTATGACGGTCAAAAATAAGCCGAAAGAAGATAAAAGTGTCCATCATCATGGCTATGACGGACAAAAATGAGGCGATAGAAGACAAAAGTGTCCATCATCGGGTTTATCTCGGACAATAACGAGTGAAAGAAGTGAAATATGCCGAATGGCCATCCTCCAACTAGTTTTATATTTTTTTACCTATTTCACCCACAAACTTAAGTAGACATAATATTTTTATAAGGCACTACACCTATTTCACATGCCATTTTCTCCACCCAAATTTCAAAATGGGCTTTTCCCTTCGAAACTCGGCCAGAAACTTCACGTCAAACTATATGAGGTGAGGAAAATGAGGAAGATAAAGCGATTCATGCAGCTTGGGCTGAGTATTTTATTGATGGGGTCATTACTCTTTTTTGCCAATGGGTCAGGGTATGCTGACGATGCTTCTGTCACAGTAAAAAAAGGAGATACTTTGTACAGCATTTCAAAAAAATACAACCTGACTGTTAAGGAGTTAAAGGAGTTCAATGGACTTAAGAACAATATCATTTATATTGGTCAAAAATTGGTGCTGCCTGTTTTGAACGAACCAGAACCAATGTATTCGGTGATTGGAGGTTCTTTTACCAAGAAAGACAATGCAATAAAGCAAGTCGATAGACTGAAAAAAGAAGGAATCGATGCAACAGTCACCACGAAGGTCATAAATGATAAAACCTTTTACCGCATCCAGGCTGGTGTTTTTACCAAAAAGGCAAATGCTGAAAAACAAAAAAAGATGGTGCAAAAAAACGGCGTCAAAGATGCCTACATTGCAGCGTACAAGAATCTCCAAATTAATGAAGTCCATCTGGGCTCCACTTACAGCAAGGTCCTCCTGCAATTTGGAAAGCCTATAAAAACCGAGGACCAGTTGAATGTCCGGTCCCTTTACTACCGTGGTGAAGGTGCAGGAGTAAGAGTGAACTTCAACATGAAAGATGGTTCAGTATTCGGCTTGCAAGCCTATCCAGAATATTTGGAGCTCAAAACCCTTCCAACTCAGAAAAAGCAAGTTATCAATGAGTATGGATATCCGAATAAAGTACAAAAAACCTCTTGCTACGAAAGTGCCACCTGCGGACAATACATTTACCAATTCAATAAAAATGAACTAATCATCCAGTTCGACCGGGATGGCAAGACCGTTCAATATTTTGACTTAAGGAAAATGCCTTAAAACCGCCATATGGCGGTTTTTTTGCCTATTATTCAAAATTGAATAAAAAAATACCAAATATAAATAATAAGCAGGATACTATCTACTCTAAAAGGAGCATGGACAATGAAAAAATTATTAGTTATTGGTTTAACATTATTCTTGTCACTGGAAATGGCGGTTGGAGTATCTCCTGCATTCGCAAAGCCTCAGCACGAATGTCTCAGCCAGTCAGAGGTCAAGTTTGAAAATCAATTCAGGAAACTGTGGGTTGACCATGTTTTGTGGACAAGCAATTACATAACAAGTGCCACAACTGCTGGTGCCGAGGATCAAAAAGAGGTGCTTGAGAGGCTCCTGAAAAACCAGGAGGATATCGGAAACGCGATTAAGCCTGTATATGGAGAGGAAGCCGGAAATAAACTTACAGATCTGCTTAAGGAGCATATTGTCATAGCCGGGGATATTGTTCAAGCTGCAAAAGACGGGAATAATGTAAAGCTCGATCAATTGAATAAAGCATGGTATAAGAATGCTGACGATATCGCTGCGTTCCTGAGCAAAGCCAATCCTAGTTTAAAAAATGATCAGTTAAAAGAATTGCTCTATAAGCATCTTGGATTGGTGGCTGATGACCTGTCAGCAAGCTTGAAAAAAGACTGGGGAGCTAGAATTGTTTCGATTGATGATGGAATGTCTCATATCGTTATGATGGCAGATGCCATTTCATCAGCTGTTGTAAAACAGTTCCCTGAGAAGTTCAAGAAATAACAAAAAATCTTGGAGGCTGTTGTGGCTCCAAGATTTTTTTATCGATTTTTTTTGCCAGAGATAAAAGGCAATTGAAAACGTCGTAGCAAATACAGATAAGAAGTTGATTCCAATCATCATTGGAACATAGGTAAATGCATTGATTAAACTTTCTGAGGTTGACCACGATGACGCATTAGGCGGACGAGAAAAAGTCCCTGCCAGATCGGGCCCGTTTGCTCCGATGATTATAAACAAAACACCCAGGAAGAAAAACGTCACCGGTACTTTGAATACCTTGAATTCTTTTTCCACCATTCCCCCCCTTTCTTCCCTGCTGCTAATCCAGATCTCCTGGTTATATTCATTCCTGGACAGGCATATTAATTACTGTACTTTGACCAAAAGGAGCTATTGAATTGATACGTATATTAGGGTTATCCTCTCTCATGCTATTTTGTATTTATCTGGTTTATGCTTATCCGCAAATTGCACAAAAAAATTCTGATGTTGAGACAAACGCTACTGTCCAGGAAGACCCGGAAACGAGTAATAACATACTAGAAACCATCATACCTGAGTTTGAATACCTGCACGAAGAAGCGCTAGACAAGGAAGTAGACGGATATATTGTTGAGACCTACAGAGAATATGAAATTCACCGTGACCAGGCTGGAAACATCATAAAACAAATCCCAACATCAAACTATGAGTATATAAGATATAGGAGCTACTAATTCTGGGCAAAGGCTCTTCTTTGCCTATTTTCATTGGAGAGAATAATTTACCGAGGAGTTACTCTCTCATTGAGCACCACCGCTGAGGATTCTTACTCCATTCGGATCCACTGCCTGTTTAACCGGGAAATTCTCCATAACAGCATCCCGGATGGTTACGGTATTGCCGATTATCGTATGTATTTCCTTTACAGGGTTTCCCAACAAATTAAGAATATCGTCTTCCAATCCTTCTTTTTTTGTTTCCACTGTTAAGCCTTCAATTCTATCTTCCATTGAATCTATTAAATCATTGTGTGTCTGCAGCTCTATCCGAAACTCATATGGCGTGGATAAAAAGGTCCTCCGTTCGCCATGATCCACTTTCCAGTTCATTTTTTCTGCATTTTTGCAAATAGCCTCTTGTTCCTTTTCTGATATGAGAAAGCCAATATGGTCAAACATGGGCTTTTTTCCATACCCAAAAGTGATATTGATGCTGCCCTTCCTGGCTTCTATAATCCGGAACATCACTTTTTTTTCACGGAAATCTTCCCATTTTAGCGGTGGATTAAAGTTCTGAAATTCTCCCTGATATTTTCCGATTCGCTGAACGATACGGAAGCCGTGATCTTCATAAAATTTTTCTGTCTCTTCGACATTTGGAGTCCAAAAATGATAATGAAAAAGCAAAGTAGCACCTCTTTTTATGGATTTTGTCACCAAGATTACCTAATGGGATTGAACAAATAGACCAATCAGCCAATAGATAACGGCTGCCCACAACAATAAAATCATTGCTCCTGCCAGCCAATTCTTCTTTTTCACCCTTCCGGTTGCTGCCACTTTCTCACGTGATTCCTGAATGACATGATCAGGTAGCAGTTTTAACAGAAGCGCAATTCCCAGCGGTACGAGGATGAGGTCATCCAGGTAACCGAGGATCGGTATAAAATCTGGAATTAAATCGATAGGGCTGAAAGCATAGGCAACTACAATCAATGCGAACAGCTTAATATAAAATGGTGTATCCGGGTGTTTGTAAGCTTCTGCAATAACAAAGATGTCTTCTTTGATTTTTTTCATCCGAACTTTGAATTGTTCCATAGCGTTACTCATTGATGTCCTCCCTTTTAACTTTCACATCCTTTTTCTAGCATAAATAGAGCCTGGCACAATGTCCAGGCTCTTCTATTTTAGGTTGCAGCCTTCGTATGGCAGTCATTAATAACACTTTGAAATGATTAATTCATTAAAACCTGACGGCATTTTTTTGATGCTGTTCAATATAAGCTTTTAGGCCAGTTTTGAACTGCTGGATTTCTTCCTTTGTATTATATGGAGCAAGCCCGATTCGAACCCAACCGCCTGATGGATAGACATCCAACACCTCAGCCATTGTGGAAGCATAGAAGTCTCCATCTGCAACACAAATATTGTAATTTTTGGCGAGCCATGCAGTGACTTCACGTGAATGATGTCCTTCTATGGTAAAAGCAAATGTCGGCGTTTTGCGGCCTGATGCTGCTCTATACAGAGTCACTTCTGGCAGGGTTCTCAGAAAGTGCTCCACTTCGGCAGCAAGCTCCTGCTCATATTCATCAATCGCATGCATACCAGACAGCAATCTTTCTCTTCTCGTCTCGCCATAGCCCAGTTCTTCAATGAATTGGATGGCACCCATCACCCCAGCAATGCCTTCATGATTTTGAGTTCCTGTCTCTAGTTTATAAGGAATCTCTGCAGGAGCAGGCTTCAGCTTATAAACCGGAAGTTTTTCAAAAAGACTCTCCCTGACAACAGCAATCCCAACATGCGGACCAAAAAACTTGTACGCCGAGCACAGAAGGATGTCACAGTCCAACTCCTGAACATTGATCGGTAAATGTGGTACACCATGGACTGCATCGACAACCGTCAGTGCCCCGACCTCCTTCGCCCGTTTTATTACGGGATTCAGATCAGTCACGGTCCCGGTAACATTCGATGACATTCCAACCGCGACCAGTTTTGTTTTTGGCGTAACAATCTGGTCTAACTCATCAAGCTTAAGACTGTACTTATCAGAGTCAAGCTTCAGGAACTTTATTTCTGCACCTTGGTCCCTTGCCAAGGTGATCCATGGATCTACATTTGCACGATGGTCTAGCTCAGTGACAACTATTTCGTCGCCTTCATTGATGAAACCAGCCAGACTACGTGCAATCGCAAAGGCATGAGTGGTCATGTTTGCGCCAAATGCCACTTCATTCGCCTTGCATCCAAGCAAATCCGCTACTGCTTCCCTGCCTTTTTCCAGCATCGCATCTGTGTCGGCACTGGTATTGAAGGTTCCGTGGAGATTCGCCATCCCATTCCTTATGTACCGATACATCGATTCGAGCGCAAAATCAACCATCTGCGTCCCGCCTGGCCCGTCAAAATAAATGACTTGCCGGCCATCATCTCTACGGCTTAAAGACGGAAACCGTTCCCTCACCTGCTCAATCGGAAACTTATCAGCCAACCTCATCACTCCCTCAGATAAAATATACATATATTATGTCATAATATTCTAACAATAACACCTTAAACCCTTCGACAATCGAAGGGTTTAAATGATTAATTATTTTAATACATCAGTTGTCAGTCAGAAGATAGGCAGAAAAAGTTCCCCACTCTTCCTTAACAGCCTTCTTATCAAATGAAAGCATAATTTCTGCATCCCTTTTGGTATTTGCATATTCAACTGTTATTTTACTGATTTCAGGGTTCAGGACCCACCCCAAGAACAAGGTTAGCTGAATCACTTATTCGTCTTCTGGTACGATTGGGCAGACTATATAGCAATACCCGCTCTCCGTACAAACAATCTCGCAGTCATCAAACGGCTCATCGCCTGTTCCATAGCAGGCTAAATAACAAATAGGTCCCATACATACCAAAACACAATCGTCAGGTACTTCTCTCACTGGAATGATTTCTAATCTAGGAAAAGGTACCCTGCTCACATTGCGATCACAAAACAAATCAGAAATATCCCCTAAATGATTTTTCCTCTTCATCTTCTCACCTCCATGTTACCATGTTATTCATTGGAGAAGACAAGGGTATGGATGTTCGTCAGGATTGAACCTAAGACATCATAGAGAAAATTGGATTATGACACCAGATAAGAAATGACATCTGAAATTCGCTGTTTAAAAGCTGTGTAATGATGCTCGGCCCCTTCAATCACTTTCAATTCTGCCTGTACTTCTTTCTGTTCAATTATTGAAAAAACCGATTTGTTTGTATCAAGAAACGGTGCTGCGAGTTTTTTGCCGCCTTCATTGGTACCGCAATCTAAATATATTTTTTCAAGTGAAGTTAAATCTGTATCCTTAAGCAGCTGCTCGATTTCTTCCTGATTCCGATAAAAGCCGGAAGAAAGTCCAGCAACTCTCTTAAAAATATGAGGATATGTGCATGCAGCGTAGACTGAAATCAAACTCCCCAATGAAATGCCTGCCATATAGGTTTGATTTGGGCTGGCAGGATACTCAGAATCAATTAAAGGCTTTAATTCATTTACAATAAACTCCATATACTCCTTCCCTTTCCCGCCTTGGGTACTCGGTTTGCCAAGCAGCTTTGTTGTATACTCACCATTTTTCCAGGGACAATACTCATTGACCCGATCTGCAGAATTCTGGTCAATTGCCACCACCATCAGGTCAATCTTATTCTTTTCCAGGAACTTATCCAGCTCAAGACCAACACCGCCAATTGACTCTTCATTGCCAAATACATTCTGGCCATCATGCATATACACCACTGGA
This sequence comes from Cytobacillus oceanisediminis 2691, assembly GCF_007678455.1. Classification (GTDB taxonomy): domain Bacteria; phylum Bacillota; class Bacilli; order Bacillales; family Cytobacillaceae; genus Mesobacillus; species Mesobacillus oceanisediminis_A. The sequence continues at coordinate 313,543 of NZ_VEEP01000003.1, forward strand.
TACCGTTTACCCGCGTCTCCAGAGGGGACATATATCCGGATTCTTCTTTCCTTGCCAAACAATGAAACTTCAAAACTTTCTATCATAAACAGTACACTCATTTCATTTTTTGCAGAAAATTTTACCATAAAATAATCCATAATTATTATTTATTTTTAAAAAAGGGCTTCTCCTAACTATGCAAACTTCCTCTTAACCACGGTTTCGGGCGATATGAACCGATTGGAATCTGGATCAGGCTCGTTTGTTCACTCATTTTGTAAAGCTCATCCGCCATGCTTGCATTGAAACCAAGCAGTGGATGCCCTCCCAGTCCAAGGGCGGAGGATGTTAAAAGCAATCTTTGCACGAGCATGCCTGCTTCCATTTGTAAAATTCGGTAGCCTCTGTATCCTAGATCTTCCTGGTAAAAATCCCTATTGCATGCAACATGCAGACAAAGAGGCACCTGCTGCAGATTGACGTTATCAAAGGACAAACCTGACTGCAAGAGCATACGGTGGTCTCCTTGTTGGATTTCTAGTAATCTATGTTCCTTACTGTCATAATAATAGGCCCCATTGGGAATCCCCTCAACGTTATAGAGAGAACTATAGATCGAAACCCTGGGTTCCTGCCCGGAAAAAATATCGTCCAAATCATTGCGATAATGGAACGAAGTCATTGATTTCTTAAGCAGGACCGCCAACTGCTCCTGACTGATCCGTGTTAAAACAAAATCCATTTCAGGCGAAAAGCGTTTTTGGCTTACTTCTGCCAGATCATATGCTAATGATTCTGTTTGTGGAAGATTAACCTCTTGGTTACTGCGAACATCATAAGAGCGGTTCCGAAGCCGCGTGAATGAGTCGGTTGATTCGAATTTTGCGGCTTCATTCATGGTTATTAATTTAGGAAATTCTAGAACGTTCTTCGTCCTTTCTACCCGCTCAAAAAAAATTGGCCTTAATTCTCTTTTTAACCTATCCTCTGTTTGAGAATTAAACGTTCCGTTGCCGTTAGAACTCCAGTTTGTCGTTTCCACCGACAGCGGGATCACCGAATAGATGCTCTCCTCGTTTTCTGATAAACCAAGAAAGTGATTGATTGCTGAATCAAGATATTGATAGTAAACTCCCACGGCAAAACCAAAACGTTTTGCACTCTCCAACAGCTGCCCCATCAGCACGCCGGCATCCAGGCCTTGCAGCCGATAGGAGAAATTATTGTACTTAAAGAAGTTTTTCCAGAACATAGTGGAGACGAATACTGTGCCGAAGCAGGACGAAAGCTCACAACGTTCTCCTAAGGCAGCGGAAATGTAGGAATCAAAATTTCCAGCCCGCAACAGGACAAGTCGGTGGTGCGACGGGTCATAATGGTAGACTCCATCAGGAAGCCCTTTTATCTTCAAATATATATACAGTTCATTTGGATAGAGCGCTCCGCCAGAGGGAGCAAACCTTCTATAGGAATGGATCGGGTTTGCTTCCTCAGGAAAAACGGACTCGCTCACTTGAGAGATTCCATAAGCATACCAGAGAAAATGGCCGATTCCTTCTATATCTGGACTGGCTGGCATTCTGTATTCCGTGAGTGACAACGGAACCTCCGCAGAAAGAGGCACCACCGGGAGCCCTTTGTACAGCTTATAGGCTAAAGGCGAATCCTCCCAATTGGGTTCCCAGTTATCCTGGTTGGCACGATCGATATTAAATTGTAAATCCTTCAGAAATTCATCAAGTGTCATTTTCGCACCTCCTATGGGAATGGATGCGGCAAGTGGTTTAGTTCTTCATATGTCAATGGTTCTTTCTTAAAACCAAGCTGCATAGGGACATAGTGCACCCGATCAAGCCCTTTGAGTCGGGTCAGATGGTGCCCGAAAGTCATTGGCAACATTCCAGGTATCATCACTTTCACACAATAAAGCCCATTTTTCCTAAGTTCTGGCGGAGTCTGGTCGACAACGATGACTTTGAGTCCTATTTGACGAAATTTCCCGAGAACATCCTTTAAATCTTCGGTCAGGTCATCTGAACGGGATTCCCAGGTAAATGCATCACGAAAACTTTCCATCGAATAGTTGTCATCAAGCAGGAAGGCCAAACGCTCTTCGGACTGTGGCAGTCCGTATAGCATTCCATGGTCATCCATTTGCCGCACAAGATAATCATCCTCAAGCATTTGTAAATACTTTTCCTTGTTCTCTTCGAGTTTCCCATCAAGATTGAGCATCATCCCCGCAAGCTCCTGGATCGCACTTTTGGCAGCCTTCACTGGATCAAGATGGGCCCCTGCAGCACAGATGATGTTCAATCCCTTCCCCTTCAGGTTCTTCGCCATTGCCCAGACGCTTGGTATGCCATGCTCCATCGTAGCGTTATACAAAAGCAAATCATAACCAGCTACCGCACGCATTCGCTCTGCCATTAATTGCAATTCTTCGTCTTCTGCTGAAAAAGGATCAAGGCGGGGCAAGTTCAGCTTTGCGTACCAGGATAGAAGGAAGGAATCTCGCTCGACAACCTCCATGATGCCAAAAAAAATTGCCTCTTCCATGCTCCCTCCAAGGGCACAGCCATTGGAAGTTTCATAGACAAATCCCGCTGACCCGCATCCCAGGCTATAATAGGAGAGCAGTTCAGGCACAAGGATTGGCCGCTCTTCTGTCAAAGAATAACCCCAAACCCAATCCATCGGCCGATCAGGATCAAACTTCTGAAATGGAAACCCGGGCTTTTCATATTGCTCATCCGCGTGGACGCCAACTTCTAAAGGGTTCAATGCCTGTGCCTCTAAGTTTCGGTAACTGTCATGAATAACTGGGCGTTTCCCGCGAGGTTCAAGTCCGCAATGGCGTTCAAGGCCCTCCAATATCGCAGTCAGTTCACTATCTGCATAGCATTGTGTCCTTCCAGCTGTGCCTTCGTTGCCCCCTGAGATCATCGGCAGATTGACACTCGAATCAGCGAATGGAGTAACAAGATCGTACATTTTGCTGTTTAACAGTCCTGTCCGGTTGTCAAAGTAGTCCGCATAGAGAACTTCCTTTAATTCATCCAGCGGAGTAGTGCGGTAGCTGCCGGGGCTGATTTTTGGACTTGCTTTTAACGAAATTTTTGCGAGTTCAGCCGAATCCTCAGGAATTGGGCTGCATACCGGGCACAGAGAATCAGCAAGGAAAGAATGCCACGATCCATTTAATGTCTTTAGGTCGGTAAAATACATCCTTCCCTCGAGCTTAGACTTTTTCCCTGCAAGGATCTTATCTGTCTCCTGCACGATTACATGCGCGAGCTGTAAGACTCCGTTTTGTGAGGCCCATGGATCCCTTGTCATCCCTTCTTCAACAGCCAGCTTTTCCTTCACTGCCTGCATTTCACTTCGTTCCTGGCCCCCAAGCAGCCTTCTCAGATCGGCACATTGTGAACATCCTGGAGTATCTGGGCGAACGAGAGGGCCTGCAATTCCTTCTCCAAATGAAACAAAACCCCGGAGCCATGCGCTCCCTGTCATTTTCATTGTTTCTTCAGCCTCCTGATGGGCAGTGGGATTCCATGCATCGTGCAATACAAGGATCAACTCCGAATTTGCGGGAAGGCTATTTTCAAAATCAGTCCGTCTAAATACCTGGTAACGGGTTGATAATTCTTCCCCCACACGTTCAGCAAGCCTGCCTTCTCCAATTATTACTACGAAGGAACTCAATTCACTCCCTCCTCTCGCAGCAATACACCAACCAGCCCATTGAGTTGCTGATTAAATATCGGGTCAATCCGCAAGTCAAAGACTGACAGCCCCGTTCCGTTCTCTTTCAGGACATCCAAAGCTGCATACATGGTCTCCGTCTGGATTCTTTCTGGACAATCATGAATCGTGATGGTTTGTTTTTGCCACTCTTCAAGCTGCACTTCAGAATCTTGAAGGCAATCACCGTTAACATCGTTTTGAAAATCGTATAATGCATTCTGCAAAGCGTTTCTAAATGCCATTGTTCCATTCAAATCAGTACTGCCATACCAGCCTTTGCTCGTTCCAACCCAGAAAACAGGAAAACCGTTAATGTCCTTTCCTATTCCTACTCTCGGTGCACCCTGCATTGTCGAAAGAGCAGTAATATAGAAACGACAACGATTATCTTCAAGTTGCTCAACGTCCACAAGACTTATCAATTCTTTTTGGCCATCTCTTCGATTATTCAACTTCTCGGACAGACATTTTTGCAAACCGCGGCCAACTGCTTCCGCAAAGGTTTCTCCTGCGCCGACACCCATAAACTCCTCATTATGAAGCAAACCCGCCATTCTTGCTGCATAATCTTCAATTCCCGATAAAGCCGCTTCTATTCGTGCCTCTTCATGGGTAAAACCACTGCATACTCGCGATTCCAACAATTCGGCCGGACCTTCAGACAGCGGATTGGCTGCTTGAACACGACATTGTGCCAGTGGAAGTTGCTTCAGGTCCGCTTCCTCCCAGACATGCAAGATGCCGGTCCCCTTGGAAGTCAATAAGCTAAAGTATTGGAAAAGCCTTTCCGTTTCTGCAGTACTTTGGTTCTCTCCTAGCCGGAACTCCAGGGTTTCTATCTTTTCCAGGGTGGAGACTCTCGTTTCCAATGGATGAGGAAAAAATGAATGCCAACTTCCTTCAAGTGTCTCTAAATCTAGCAGAAAAATCCGGTTTTTTTGTTCAGCCTTTGTGACGCCAGCAAGATCTTTAAATAATTCAAAAGTGACCACGTTCGCCAGCAATGCTCCTGTTGTCAATGAAGCTGAAGGGACTCCCTGTTCTTGTTCAAAAACAGCGGAATGTAACCGTCTCCAGGCTGACTCCCAGCATACCTCTGAACCTGGATTAAATATTGGGCCAGCCAAGCCTTTATTTTTAAGAATTATAGCTGGAAGGAATGTTTTTTTCTCCTCCCTGCAAATGTTTTGCCACATCTTTAATTCTTCCTGATTGCCTCCTTGTGATACATAAAGGATATGGTCAAACGAACTCCTCAGCTCACGCCAGTTCTCTTCTTTTACCTGCAGTTCCTGGTACGCCACCTCGGAATCTGTTTTATGGGCATGTGCCACCAGCTCCGCAAGTCTTTTTCTGTTTGTATGAACTTCACTTGTAATCATGACATTCAGTTCTTTCAGGCCAGATTCCAGTAAAGAAGATACCAGCGAATTTAACATCGGCCCTGAGCCAACCGCAAGGACATTTGAATCGCGGAATTTCTGGAACCTTGCAGCCCCGGAGCCGGCCAAATTGTCAACAAACTCGATTTGCGAGGCGAATTTTTTCATAACTTCCTCAGATAGCGTATGGGAACCATCCTTTGCAGCATCCCGTACAAAGCCATTCTCTAAAAGAACCTCCGCAATTTGAAAGACACGCTCCCTATAAGGCCCGGGCAGCCCGTCAGTCAATTTTTCAAGTGAATACTCCCCATTGAACATCGGCAAAAGCTTCTCAACCCACTGATCAATCCCGATTCCCTCAAGACGGAAGGAACAAGAGTTATTACGTAAATACACTCCCCTGTTAGGTTCAGAGAGATAAAACGTATCCCTCTTCACTTTTAAACGCATGCTAGGATCCAATTTTTCCATTTCACTCCTCCTTAGGCTTTTCCAGCCCCCGCTCTGCCTAATTACCTCGCATTATCATCGTATGTATCTCAATTTGTCCCTTATGTCTCATCTGGGAATAACAAAAGCTCCTGCAATTCATTTTGCAGGAGCTTTTTTTACCAGCTATATTATTTTAACCCCGATGGCACCGGCCACAACCGCCGCATCGACCGCAGCCTCCGCAACGGAAGCAACCGCCACATCCGCCACAGCGGAAACAGCCGCCACAACGGAAACCTCCGCAGCCAAAGCAGCTGAAGAAGCAAGAGAAACCGAAACATCCGCCAAAGCCGCCTAAGCCCAAACCTAGAAAACGCTCATCCCCTGCATGATACATGTTCTGATCCCAGCTGACAGGTTGAGTTGCCTGGAAATCACCAACATTCAACATTTGCAGCTCATTATGAAAATCATTCATCATTTTTCTTTACCTCCTCGAAATAATAAAGGGCCGTTCTACACAACAAAAAACAAAAAGCATAACAAGAAATATTCCTGTAGATAAGATGCAAACAATAATTAATACTCTTCAACAATTTATGTAGACAAAAGGGCCTTTGTCACATATACAAAAGCCTATATTGTGTGGTGAAGGGAAAAAGAGGAAGTTGTGGGCAATAAGTTAGGTACGCAAAACCAAAGCAAACACCTGTAGTAGTTGAGTTTTTCACTACAAAATATTCTGCAAACGACGTAGCAAAGATGTACAATAGAGCTATAAAATTTATTCATTTTGGAGGTAAACAAATGAGGGATCATGAAATTGATTACAAAATTTACGGGGACGACATGCAGTTTGTTGAGGTTGAGCTAGATCCGAGTGAAACGGTTGTCGCCGAAGCTGGAAGTCTGATGATGATGGATCAGCAAATTGAAATGGAAACGATTTTTGGGGATGGCTCCGGAAATGGCGGCGGTCTAGTTGGCAAGCTGTTCGGCGCCGGTAAACGCCTGCTGACTGGCGAGAGCCTTTTTATGACAACCTTCACCAATACTGGACACGACAAAAAGCATGTTTCCTTTGCTTCTCCTTACCCAGGAAAAATCATTCCGATGGATTTGAGCGAGCTAGGCGGAAAAATCATTTGCCAAAAAGACGCTTTCCTGGCTGCTGCAAAAGGAGTATCTGTCGGAGTTGAGTTCCAGAGGAAGCTTGGAGCCGGTTTCTTCGGCGGCGAAGGTTTTATCATGCAAAAGCTTGAAGGAGACGGAATGGCATTTGTCCATGCTGGCGGAACAATACATAAGAAAGAACTCCAGGCGGGAGATGTCATCCGCGTAGACACCGGCTGTCTAGTAGCGATGACAAGTAATGTGGATTATAACATCGAAATGGTAAAAGGAGTCAAAACGGCCCTATTTGGCGGAGAAGGATTATTCTTCGCTACACTGAGAGGACCAGGCACTGTATGGATCCAATCCCTTCCCTTCAGCCGACTTGCAAGCAGAGTTTTTGCCGCAGCACCTCAAGGCGGAGGGCAAAACAAAGGTGAAGGCAGTGTACTCGGCGGAGTCTTCCGTATGCTGGATGGCGATTGATTAACAAAGCATGGAAAGTTTTTATGGTTCGGACAAAATCCCTGTTGGCGAGCATGGGTTTTGTCCGAAACCACATTCTAATAGATTATTCATTAAAATAGATTTAGAATAATTTAAATTATCAGTTTACAAACAGAACAACTGTTCCATATAATAGTAATAGATTCACTATAATCAAAAGATCAGGGGTGGTAATAAATGAGTAAAATCGCTGAATCACAAAGATCTTTTATTTACCTGGAACTGGACGAGCTTTATTTTAATTCGAACCTCTTAGAACTTCAAAAACAGTCAATCTACCAGGAGTTCAAGCTTTTCCTGGAAGGTGTGAATGACACTTCTCTTCTAACTGAAATCACTGATGCTATATTCGAACTTGGGGTTTCCGAGGAAGACCCATTCCCAAATCTATTAACCTTGAAAAACCAGCTATCAGACAAGCAACTGCTGCTCAAATTATGATACGACAAAATGTAAAAAGCTCAGAGATTTTGTCTCTGAGCTTACTTTTTCAAACTCTATTTCATTTAATACATTCCATTATGTCCTCTTTAAAGTGATATCCTTCCTCCGGAAAACACTAAGCACCATTCCCATAATAAAAGCATTGAAAAGCATGTGCAATAACCCATAACTGATGAACGGAAGGGACATGGAGATCAGTGGGAAAACGCCAAGAATCATTCCAACATTATAAACGAATTGGACAAGGAACAATGTCATGCCACCGAGAAGCAACAGGTTTCCGTATTTACTGTTAATCGACTTTGAAATCATCAAGATCCTTACAGCGAATAAAGATAGAATGATGAACAGCATAATGGCAAACCAATAACCGTAATGATACGTAAGGTTCAAGAAGGCATAATCAGTATGTTCAAGTGGCAAAGCCTTACTTTTAACGGTTGAACCAAACCATCCAGCTGAGGTCAATCTTTCTTGTAATTGCAGGTACATATACCCCCAGTTATCTGGATATTTTTCTGGATGCAGGAATCCTAACAATCTGGCGAGCTGGTATTCTTTTACTGTGAACCATGCGAAAATGCTGAAGGAGATGAAACCAAGACCAGCAATGATGGTGATAGTAATCGCTGTTTTCCTTTTAATCGTACTCCACCACATCATGGCAAACACCACGGTTACATAAAGAAATGTAACAGTCAAATTCGGTATGGCTAAAAATAATAAAAGGGGCACACCGAACAATAAGAAATGCTGCCACAGTTTGATCTTCTCGTTGCTGAAAAACGAAGCCCAGGCCAGGAACAAAAATGGAAGGGCCATAAAACTAGAAATCTGAATGGGCCCCACCGTTATATATGGAACACCATTAATAAATAAATTTGGAATGATTATTAACGCGATGAGAAGCAAGACGCCTGATGAATAAAACAAGTAACCTTTATTTTCAAACTTCCGATAATCAATGAACATCATGGCAACAGCAAGCAGGATGCCCAGAAGAACATGAATACTTTTCCTCGCTATATAAGCATTTTCTAACCCATCACCTACTGTAATCAATGGCAGGAAACTTAACCCCATTGTGATGGCCAGCAAACCAATAAGCAGCCAATCCACCTTTGGTCTATGCAGTTTGTTCATTTCATGTCCGAGCTTCGAGGGACTGCCCATCTGGCTGACAGCTTTCTCTTCCGCTTCGGATTCACTCATTCCCTTGCCGATCCATTCCTTTTTTACCTCATTTAAATGGTATTCCAGTTCTGAGGCTACGAATTTCTTCGCCTCCTTTGAACGGATATGGTTCATGATCTCGATTAAAAAATGCTCCCATCTCTTACTCACACCCATCACTCCTCCAGCAGCCCCCTAATTGACTTTCGTCTTGCCGCTATAGACTTTTCCTGCCTTCGGAGGTACCTTTTGCCCTTATCTCCGACCAGGTATACTTTTGTCCCTTCCTCTTTCCATGTAGAAACAATCCATCCTTTTTGTTCGAGACGGTGCAGGATTGTATATAGAAAACCTTCCTTGCCCTCGAATTTCTGAAATCCTCTTGATCTCAGAAGTCCAGTCAACTCATAGCCTGTTTTTTCAGTATTAAGAAGTTGCAGGATGGCGAATGTGATCATTTCTTCACTCTCATCAGGCCTATTGATTTGCTTATGGACCTCTCTTCTCATCTTTTCTGAAAAACTCAACTCTTTAAAAGCGGATTCCTCCATTGATTTCCGGAGGCGATTCAGACGATTCTCCATTTATATTGCCTCCAATCTTTCCTTTAAGAGTTCCTTTGCTCGTTTAAGCCGGGTCTTCACCGTGTTTTCTTTTATTTCAGTGATCGAGGATATTTCCTTGATTGTCAACTCTTCAAAATAAAATAAATAAATGACTTCGCGATAATCAACTGGCAGTTCCATGACAGCTGTGGCCAATTCACCATCCACTTCATCCTGGATCACTCTCTCCTCGACACTATCGCATTGAATAGAATCATAAATAGGCTGATAATCCGTCGCGAAGACATTTTTGTTATACCAGCTTTTCAAATAATCTTTGCAATGGTTGGACGCAATCCTCCAAAGCCATGTACGGAACTGAGATTTTCCGCTAAAAGTATGTAGCGATTTATAGCATTTCACAAAAATCTCCTGAGTCAAATCCTCGGCTACTTGCTTATTTTTCACATACGAAAATGCAAGCTGCAGAATCTCCTGACCGTATTTATCCATGATTTCATCGATTAATTCTCCTGCGTTATCGATTTCTACCATTTCTGCTGTTAATTCACCCACAACCTTTCCCCCTTCAAAGTTATAGACGACGCTGTTTAGAAAAAGTTTTTGATTATTTATAATAACAAATTAAGATTTTGCTGTATTCAGTCCTATTGAGGTTTAATCCCTCATTAAAAAAAGCACTTGATTTTTCAAGTGCTTCGGCTCTAAACTATGCTCTTCCCGCTTTTCCCTAGTGCATAATAGATTCCGTGCTGTAGGGTCTGGAGACATTCGTATTTTTTCAGGCCTGTGAGTGTTTCGGTGATCACCATTGCCAGTTCGGCGGAAATCCCTACAAGAATGACTTCCACACCTAACAATCTGGCAGCTGAACCAAGCTTATCTATCAACTCTGCAGTGTATGGGGATATGTCCTTGTTCAAACCTGTGAGATCAAGTAAAACGTATCTTGTATGATACTTTGGCAGATTATTCAATGTGTTGTTAATCAAATCCTCTGCACGGTTCTCATCATATCTGCCAATCAATGGAACGACGACTATACCCTCAAGCACTGGAATCATCGGAGAGGATAACTCCTTTACCAGATCCTGGAGCAGCTTCGTTTTTTCGGCTACCAGGCTCTCTAATTCCTGGATATGTTTATCTTCTTGTCTACTTGCCAACCTACGTATGTTTTGTTGAATACTCATGACAGATGGGAAGTATTCCACAACTGTATATGGATTGGATTCATTTTGGTATTTAATGATCTTATACCAGAAGTTACTTCCGAATAATCCTGTAAAAACCCCAGCATAATGCGCAGGAACGAAAATACCCTGCTTTTCCTCGGAACCCAATTTGTTCATTTTGTATTCCCAGTCATCTTGAATATATAAGGTGAAGTTTTTTGTATTTACATTCATTTCCTCAACACTTACGTATCCCCATCCTGCTGGTACATATGTATTTGACAGCCATTCCACAACATTGGATGTATTGATTTCCTTCATTTCCTTGAATCCTTCACCAACGATGATGCCCTGTCGGAAACCAGTGGCCTCTAGTACAAGGTTTGTTGCTTCTTCACCTGTAATTTCATTGATTGTGTCAAAGAACGTTTTCATTGCAGACACCCAGAAAAAAACGACGTCCCCACCCTCGAACAATACTTGACCTGAGTTTAAGTCCCATTTAAGTTCTACGCCGCCGACAATAAGATCCTTTTGCATCTCCATTTAAATCCCTCACTAGTCATAGATTATGTAAAATGTACATTGAGATTTATTATCAATTATATTTCGGCTTAAACATCCTAATTTCCTGCAAATTTGTAATTTTTTCTGTAATCAAATATACTCAAATTTATTGTTGAACAAAAGGGTCAGTGGTCTCAACAATTCTTTTTTAAATAAGATGAGAAGGCTGCACAGGATTCCCCTATGCAGCCTTCTATTATTAATATGGATCAGATTCGTGGCTTTTCTGAACAGCTTCTTTTGCTGCTTCATTGGCTGACAGTGAGCCTTGGGCATATTTTGATTTGCCTGATTCACGGCCAGGCACATTATCTTCATTCGACATAGCTTCCACTTCTTTCGTTCTTTTTTCAATCCCCTCTTTTACACGGCGGCCGTAATCTTCATCAGCTTGAGTGAAGTGCTCGATCATGGCATCCTGAATCTTTTTACTACATGCAGTTTGGGAAAATTTATGCAGTGTAAGAAAGCCGTCAATAATAACCCATTTCGGTTACTATGAAAAACATTTATCAGTATGTATTAAGGGGGATGTTTTTCTCTTTCCAACCACTCTATACCATGAAACGTTCTAGTTAAATCAACACTCGTCCAATGACCTTTGAGCAACACCCTAAACCATGAAAAAACGCATCGATCCATTGATCAATGCGCTGGGCTTTAAAATATATTAATCACCAATAATCTTCATTTCTTTAAACGGGTAAAAAACGACCTTTGTTGTTCCTACGATATTTTCAATTGGGACGGCTCCGATGTGGCGGCTGTCTTTACTGTTCCTTCTGTTGTCGCCCATTACAAAAACATGGCCTTCAGGTACAACTTCAGCTCCAACAGCGGTCTCTTCCAAGGTAAACGATCCTGTCAGCGGCCCATCAATCAATTGCTTTTTGATGTCATCCAAATACGGCTCATCATATGGCTTTCCATTTATATAAAGGACGTCGTTTTTATATTCTACACGGTCACCTGGCAACCCGATCACCCTTTTAATGTAATCCTTCTCCTCGGTTGCATGGAAAACGACAATATCAAACCGTTTAGGTTCACCGACCTTTGTGACGAACATCCTCTCTTCGTTATGCAGAGTTGGTTCCATGGAAGCACCTTTTACTTCAATTGGAGTAAAGAGAAAGGCACGTATAACAAATGCCAATAATATTGCAATCAGGAAAGCCTTTATCCATTCCCAAAGTTCATTTCGCTGTTTTACCATAGAACTGCATCCTCTCTAAATTTTAATCTTTAAGAGCTTCCACATACTAGCATGGAATTCCTTCTTTCCATTATATCAATTTTTACAAAAAAAAAGAGGCCGAAGCCCCTTTTTGTTGTTTAAAACTTATTTATTCACATACTGCATGAGCGTATCCGGGTCAAAACCAAGAACCCAGTAGCCATTCACTTTCGTTTGCGGCACACCCATCTGCCCAGTTTCTTCAACCAGCTTCTGTGCAGCTTGTTGATCGTATTGTACATTAACTTCTTTGTAGTTTAATCCTTGACCCTCAAGGAATTGTTTCATCATTGTGCAGTAAGGTCAAGTGTTTGTTGTGTAAACTGTAATATCATTCATTTCAAATGCCTCCTTAAAGTTTGTTATACCCTATAATGTATTATCCCGGTTATGCTAAATTTTTGCAAAAAAGATGCACCGGGATACCATTGTTTTTCCCTATTTCCACGAAAAAAAACAGGATGGGAGGTATCGTTTACATCACGGCAAGAACGATGCTGAGCGAGGCAAAAACAATAATATTGTGAGAAAAACCTGATTTTCCCCTGCATCCCTAATTGTATTATATTAAGAGCCATCAGATAGGCCTGATCTTAAAATGCCAGGGATAAGATTCGTTTATCAATGCTGGATCATTACCACCGCAGCACTAATTCCCAATACGATTTGCAGCTTATCCAATATCGTGAGTTTCTTTTTCACCTTCCATCCCCCGATTTTCCCCAAAAATAAAGAGAAGTACTTAATTGCCCTATATATGCTGGCATGTAGCAGTTAAAAACTTACATATGTAAAAGCATCGAATGGTTATTGTCTTGGTGCCATCAGCATCACAGATACTCCTACCAGGCAAATCGCCGCGCCAACCCAATCGTATAAATCTGGAGTTTTCTTATCGATTCCCCATCCCCATAATACGGACAGAATAATGAATACCCCTCCGTATGCAGCGTATACTCTTCCGAACGACGGGAAGGCCTGGAATGTGGCGATGACTCCATATATAGCGAGCGCGAATCCGCCACCGATTCCCCAATAAAGTGGTTTTCCTTCCCTCAGCCACAGCCAGATCAAATATCCGCCGCCAATCTCAGCAATTCCCGCTAAAATGAACAATATAATGGCACTAAAGATGATTATCACTTCCTAATTGTGTTTGTAACTGTATTATAACTAAAAAATATGCTTCGACGACATCGCTGCATAATGTTATATAGCGGAAAAATTGATTATATAGCGAGTTTTTCATTTTTATAGCGAGTTTAGGCTTTTTATAGCAACTTTTTCATTTTTATAGCAAATTGGAAATTTCATGCGTTTTTTCCAGTTTCAATTCTATTCATGATAAAATAAGGAAAACTGTTAAGGCGGGGTACTTATGCTGAATTGGCAGTATGTTCGAAGTGTCAGTTTGAAAGTGGATGAAGTACCTTCATTTCATTCATACCCATTTAATCTCCCCAGCTTTAAAAATTTGGATGAGATAGATTTACATCCAAAGGTGACATTTTTGATTGGTGAAAATGGGATGGGTAAATCGACTTTGCTTGAAGCGATTGCAGTGGGTCTTGGCTTTAATGCTGAGGGTGGTTCGTATAATTTCAATTTTTCCACCTATGACTCCCACTCAGAGCTGGGGAATTACCTGCGGATCGTAAAAGGAGTGGAACGGCCACAGGATGGATTTTTCCTCCGTGCGGAGAGTTTTTATAATGTTGCTTCTAATATTGAAGAAATGGATCGTGAAGTTATGGGAGGTCCAAGGGTCATTCATTCGTTTGGCGGGCAGTCTCTCCACGAGCAGTCACATGGTGAGGCTTTTTTCTCAACCTTCCTTCACCGCTTTCGCGGAAATGGTCTATACATATTGGACGAGCCAGAAGCGGCTCTTTCCCCGTTAAGGCAAATGTCGATGCTGACCCGAATACATGATCTTGTTAAGGAAAACTCCCAGTTGATTATTGCTACTCACTCCCCGATAATCATGGCTTATCCTGATGCCACGATATATGAATTCAGTGATGAAGGTATTTTTAAAAGAGATTTGGAAGAGACGAATCATTACCGGATCATGAAGCAATTTTTCGAAGACAAATCAAGGATGATCCATCACCTTCTGAGTGAGTAATCATCCTGGAATTAATCCTGAATAGCCTGTGTTAAAATGTAAAAAAGAAATAAAATTCCAGGGGGGAATTGGAGTGTATAGCAGTGGTTTGATCCTTGAAGGTGGAGGCATGAGAGGTGTCTACACGGCTGGGGTACTTGAATATTTTTTAGAAAATGATTTATTTTTCCCATATATCATCGGCGTTTCTGCCGGTGCGTGCCAGGGCTCTTCATATATTGCCAGACAGCCAGGGAGAAATAAGCAAGTGACGATTGATTATGTGACACATCAAGATTATATTTCTTATAGAAATTTGTTGTTAAAAAAAGAACTGTTTGGGATGGATTTTATATTTGATAAGCTTCCAAACGAGCTGGTACCCTTTGATTTCGAGACATTCAACAGTGCCGCGGAAACCTTTCTGATTGGTACGACAGATTGCTTCACTGGCGAACCTGTTTATTTTAATAAAAATGATGTGCCAGAGGATATTCTTAAAATCATCAGAGCTTCCAGCACGCTTCCATTCATGGCACCTGCGATTGAGTTTAGGGGAAAAACCCTTATGGATGGCGGAATATCCGATCCGATTCCTATCAGGAAAGCAATGACAGATGGAGTCCAAAAAAGCGTGATCGTACTGACGAAGCCAAAAGGATACCGGAAGAAAAAGTCCTCCTTTTCTTGGCTGCCGCGTTATGTGTATAAAGACTTCAAAGGCCTGCACCAAGCGCTTGAAACACGCTATAAAATGTACAATGAAACGCTCGATTACATCGAAGCTCTTGAAGCGAAAAATGAAGTGATCGTCATCAGGCCATCAATGAATCTCAAGGTTGGCCGTGTAGAACGAAATCCAGATAAACTGACACAGTTGTATGAAGTGGGCTATGAAGACGCGAAGGAAAAATTCGCCCAGGTAAATGACTGGTTAGGTGCGTGATTCGATGAAGGTTACTGAAGCTCTGGAAATTTTGACAAACAGCCTTGTTAAGGATAAAAGAATTCAAGCCATCTTTGTGAAGGGTTCTGTAGGACGAGGAGAGCAGGATGAACATTCTGATCTTGATCTATACTGCCTTGTTGACCAAGATGACCTCTCAGATTTCCTTTTGAGCCGAATCGATCATCTAGAAACCTACGGAAAGTTGCTTTTTTATGATGATATTTATATCATCGCCCCGCAGATTATAGCAGTGTATGAAAATATGCTGCACGTTGATTTATTTACGGTTACCGAGGAGATTTTTGTTGAAAAGGACTATTTCAAAGTAATCTATGACCCGTATAATCGGCTGGAAAGATTTAAAGCATCCCAAACTCTTCGTTTATCTCCAGAAGAATTTCAGGTCGCGGTCGATGATATAGCCTGGTTTCTATTTCAGTACAAAAAGTCATC
The DNA here is from genome assembly GCF_007678455.1 of Cytobacillus oceanisediminis 2691. Taxonomy (GTDB): domain Bacteria; phylum Bacillota; class Bacilli; order Bacillales; family Cytobacillaceae; genus Mesobacillus; species Mesobacillus oceanisediminis_A. Next base: position 329,383 of record NZ_VEEP01000003.1, read on the forward strand.
TGTCCGCGGCAATGATTTATGGTCGGTGAATATGCTCAATCATGTGATGACTCACCTTGCGAAAGTGCTGCTTCACAGGTATCGACCGGAACGAGCACAGTTGGGTCTGAAGGCTTTAGAGTCCTCACTCCCAGATGCGATTATTGAGAACGTCCGTCAAATACAGGAAAACCTCACTCCGCAAAAACATCAGAATGCATGTGTACTTCTCCGTGACCTATTGAAAAAAGAAACTGACTGGATTCTTAGTGAAGTCGGCAATCCTGATAAAATCTACCCGCTGTGGAAGCTAATGGTGGTATGTTGACCATTGATCCTGCTGGCTTCAATTGCTTACCAGCAGGATCAATTGGTCCCCGCTCCACATCTTTGCACCTAAAAACGACCACTCTCCATCGTTGGAGAGTGATCCTTAACCTTAAAGTCTTACTCCGATAAATTTCAATTCAGTCATTTCCTCGATTGCATATTTTACGCCTTCCCTGCCGAGCCCGCTGAGTTTTACACCTCCATATGGATAATTGTCCTGACGATAGACAGAGGCCTCATTGATCCAGACGCCGCCCATTTCCAGTTTATCAGCTACCCTGTAAGCACGGCTTATGTCCTTTGTGAACACCCCTGCCTGCAGACCGTAAATGGAGTCATTTGTATTTTCAATCGCTTCATCCTCGGTCCTAAACGGCATTACGGTGACAATCGGAGCGAACGCTTCTTCTGTTACGACCTTCATCTCCTTTTTGACATTCGTGATAATCGTTGGATACACGATTGTCCCTTTTCTCTCACCTCCAGTTTCAATTGTTGCTCCCTGTTCTCTTGCTTCTTCTACCCATTCTTGGATTCTCTCAGCAGCATCCTCGTCAATCATTGGGCCGAAGTCCGTTTCCTCATCCAGCGGATCACCAATCTTCAGCTGTTCCGTTGCCTCTTTATACTTCATAAGGAACTCATCATAAACTTCTTCCTGTACATAAATCCTCTGTGCTGAAACACAAACTTGCCCTGAGTAGCCAAATGCAGCATTCACCAATCTTTCAACGGCATCATCAATTTCCGCGTCCTCAAAAACAATATTCGGCGAATTCGAACCAAGCTCCATTGTGACCTTCTTGAAACCAGCCGTATCTCGGATAATTTTTCCGACCGTCAGACTTCCGGTAAAAGTGATTTTCGGGACCTTTTTATGAGGGACAAGGGTTGAACCTGCCACTTTTCCAGTACTGAGCACCAGGTTCAGTACTCCATCCGGCAACCCCGCTTCATGGAAGAGCTTCGTCAGCATATATGCTGAAACTGGGGTTTTTTCTGCCGGTTTAAAAATCACCGTATTCCCGGCTGCAATTGCCGGAGCAATTTTATGCAGCGATAAATTCAACGGGAAATTGAAAGGGGTAATTGCACCAATTACGCCCATCGGCATCCGCTTCACCATTCCCATACGCTGGTCGCCGCGAAGTGCAGCATCCATTGGCAGCACTTCTCCTGTCATATGCTTTGAAAGTTCACTTGAAAACCGGATTACCTGAATGGATCGCTGAATTTCGGCTCTGCTGTGCTTTATCGGCTTTCCTGCTTCTATTGCAACGACCTGGGCAAAGTCTTCCTTTTTATCCTCCAATAGCTGTGCAGCCCTAAGCAGGATATCTGCCCTCTCATGGGCAGGCATCATTTTCATCGTGTTATTGAAAGCCTTGACACTGTTTTCGATCGCTTCCTCCATTTGTGCCTCATCTGCCAATTGCATTTCTGCTACAAGTTCACCAGTGAAGGGGTTTCTAACCTCCATCGTCTCTCCGTTGCTTTCTGCCTGTTCTACTCCATTAATAATAGAAGTAATTTTCATGACATCACCGCCTTTTCCTAGCATAAGATTTCACCTAGTTTCTCTGTTAGCTTCATATTTTCACTGTAATCCACTGGACAATCGATCAAGACCGGCTTATTCATTTCGACTGCTTTCTTGATGGCATCCTTTAATTGTCCGCCTTCTTCGATTCCAATCGCTTCAAAACCATACGATTTTGCAAGCTGAATAAAATCGGGATTACCAAACTTAATGTTGGAGGATCTGTTAAACTCTTTCATTTGTTTCCATTCAATGAGCCCGTATCCGCCATCTCGCCATAACAAAATAATGATCGGCAAATTTAGACGGACAGCTGTTTCAAGCTCAGCACTCGACATTTGGAAGGCACCGTCACCGACCACAGCAACAACATTCCTTTCTGTGTGCACCATTTTGGCCGATATGGCAGCTGGAACAGCAATTCCCATCGAAGCAAGGCCATTGGAAATCAGGCATGTATTCGGTTCAAAGGTATGATACATTCTCGCCATCCACATTTTGTGTGCCCCAACGTCCGAGATGACGATGTCCTTTTCGTTCATAACTGATCTCAAGTCACTGATGATTTTTTGCGGTTTTACCGGGAAGCTTGAATCATCTGAGTAGGATTGGAATTCATCCAATGTTTTTTCCCTTACATGGGATACCCATTTGTTTTCTCTGTCCCCGGCTGTGGTGACTTTCTCCAATTGTTTAAGGTTTTCGTTAATATCCCCTATGACACTGTGTTTCACTGGATAATTCGCGTCTGTTTCAGCTTCAGTTGTGTCGATGTGTAAAATAGGGCTTTCTCCATCTGGATTCCAGTTTTTCGGCGGATATTCTGCCATGTCAAAGCCAACGGCAATGATTAAATCGGATTGTTCAAAACCACAGGTAATATAGTCCTTGCCGCTGATACCTGCTGTCAAAAGGCTTAAGTCGTTTTTCCAGGAAATTGCTCCTTTACCCATAAACGTATGAACAACGGGAAGATTTGCTTTTTCCGCTAGACGTCTGAGACTATCCTCAGCCTGTCCTCTTTCCACTCCCATTCCTGCCAGGATCAAAGGGTGCTTAGCCTGTTCGATAAGCCGTGCTGCGTCCTTAATGACCCGTTCCCCCGCTTCCATTATTGTCGGTTCCATGATCTGAAGAGGACTGCCCTCCACATCCATCGCGGCAATATCCTCAGGCAGGTCAATATGTGTGGCACCAGGCTTTTCACCTGTAGCAACATCAAATGCCTTTCTGACCACCTCTGGAATGATTTCTGCTTTTTTCACCTGTGTATTCCATTTCGTCACAGGTTCATAGATTGAGACCAAATCATAATATTGATGTGATATTTTGTGCTGTCGGTCCAAACCTGCTTGGCCAGTAATGGCAACAATCGGACTGTGGTCCATATTTGAATTTGCCACCCCTGTCAAAAGGTTCGTTGCTCCTGGTCCAAGCGTCGCAAGGCAGACTCCCGGTTTACCGGTAAGTCTTCCATATGTCCCCGCCATGAAAGCGGCATTGGTTTCATGCCTCGTCACGATGAACTCAATACTGGAATCAAGAAGCGCATCCATAATATCTAGATTTTCTTCTCCAGGAACTCCGAAAATGTATTCTACACCTTCACGTTCCAAACACTTGATCAGTAATTCTGCGGCTTTCATATCAACACTCCTTAAATGGAATTTACCATGATCCTCTAATTGTCTATTCCACGCAGGTTCCCGATTAAACGTTACGCCTCCCGAATAAAAAAAGTGCGTACACCCATGGTGGATGTACGCACTTTTTTGTTTTATTTAGATTTAGGCTTGTCCTTCACCCTTGGATTTTTGTCCTGGGGCAAACCAGCCGATCAGGGCGATTGCTACCAATACACTGTAGAAGATAGTTGTCCATAATGTACTGTGAGGGAAATCATGATCCAAAATACCAATCTTCTCATGAGCAAGGGTAATAACGGCCAACTTCACACCGACCCAAGCAACGATTGCATAAGCAGTTGTTTCCAATGCAGGGCGCTCATCCAGCAGCTTAACAAACCAGGTTGCTGCATATTTGATCAGGATCAGGCCGGCGACTCCCCCAAGAAGTACTACGAGGAATTTACCACCATCCATACCGCCAAAGTTTCCTAGCGGTGAGTCCGGAAGTCCTAGTGCAAGCGCGACTGCAGCAAGAATTGAGTCAATTGCAAAGGCAAGGTCTGCCAATCCGATTTTGCCCACAGTCGGCCAGAATCCCAATCCTCTTGCTTCTTTCTCATCCTCTTTATGTATGTCCTCATTTTTCGCACCAAATTTAGCTTGGATGACATGCTTTAATCCAAGGTATAATAGATACGCTGCTCCAATTGCCTGTACCTGCCAGACATTTGCAATATAAGAAATCGCAAATAGTGCACCGAAGCGGAAGACAAACGCCATGAGTATTCCATAGCCGATCGCCTTTTTCTTTTGATCATCAGGTAAATGTTTAGCGATGATTGCCAATACTAGAGCATTGTCAGCCGATAACAAACCTTCCAGACCGATCAAAATTAATAATGCCCAGGCATATTCAAGCCAAATTGATTCCATAAACCTCTCTCCTTCCTCATTGGACCCAGGCTTTTTCCGTAATTCATCCACTTTACATACGCATTTTGGGGCTGCAAGGCCTAGAGCATTTTAAAGCAATAAGAAGAATTTATCGAAAAACTAACCCAGAAACCTCTTTTGTCGTTATCAATAGAATGACCCATAAAACCTCGGGCAATCCGCACAATTTACAGAGTCCCACTCTATGTAACCTACATTTATCTATTTCAATATACCTTTTAGAAGGTATAGATAAACTTACCATTATCGACTATAATACTCTATATTTTTCCGAAAAAATATTCAACAATTATCTCTTTTTTTCAGCAAAAAAGAAGCTCGTCCTAAATATTGCACAAACTTTTTTTAGTTGTGTATCTTGGATTTTTTCTTTAATGCCATACCAAGTGCCATCACCAGAAGGACGAGCTGCAAGCAGTAAAATATAAAGGAAAAGTTTGATTTTAATGCCAGACCGACGAGCACCGATGAACTGGATAAAAGTATCATTCCCACAATTGCCCCATTGCCCTGCCTTTTGGATCTGTTTTTCCAGATAAAACCCGCCGTCGAGATGATGAACACAAAGGTTATAGCGAAAAAAACAAGCTCCACAAATGACACCTCTTTTTAAAATTTTATCAGACTTCCCAATTATATCATTTTTTTCAGAATGTGTTGTATAAATTAAAGTTGCGCGTGAGAGAACCCCTGCATAAAGGTATCTTTTGACTTGAATGGTACCCTTATATGCGTGAGAACTACTGCATAAGGACATCTTTCGGCTTGGGAGGTACCCTTATGTGTGTGTGAACCCGTGCATAAGGGCATCTCTTGGCTTGAATGGTACCCTTATGTCTGTAAGAATCCTGCATAAGGGTATCTTTTGGCTTGAATGGTGCCCTTATGTCTGTGTGAATCCCTGCATAAGGGTATCTCTTGGCTTGAATGGTGCCCTTATGTCTGTGTGAATCCCTGCATAAGGGTATCTTTTCGCTTGAATGGTACCCTTATGTGTGTGAGAACCCTTTCATAAGGGTATCTTTTGGCTTGAATGGTGCCCTTATGTGTGTGGGAACCCCTGCATAAGGGCATCTTTCGGCTTAGGAGGCACCCTTATGTGTGTGTAAACCCCTGCATAAGGGTATCTCTTGGCTTGAATGGTGCCCTTATGTGTATCAAAATCCGTGCATAAGGGCATCTTTTGGCTTCAATGGCACCTTCCATGCTAAAAGAACCCCTGCATAAGGGCATCTTTTGCATAGAAGGTGCCTTTATAAGGGCTATGATCTAAGGTTATCCATCATATCTCTATTATCAAACCCTCCGTCTTATCGACTGGTTTTACAAGCCCCTACTATATATCGACTATATCCGACATCTTTCGCTAACAAAATGTTATCAAATGCTAGCAGTTAGCAACACCTTGCTATATTTCAGGTGAGACAGTTAAAAATCCTCCTGGTGTGACTTATTCATTTGCCTTCTTTTTTGCTTTAATTGACTCACTTTATTGTTGCGCTCTATTGTAGTTTTCGGATGAAAATGATGAACAACTCTCAGTTTTCTTTCTCTTTGCCAGTCATGATCATCTTCATCAAATTCATTTATCAAACAGGCTGCTCGTATTTCGTTTTTAGCTGTCACAACACGCTTGCTTGGGCGTCGTTTACTTGAATGACCACTTCGGTGAAACTTTGGATTCATTTCAGTACACCCCCTGCTTATTATCCCCTCACCCATTATTTTACCATGGCCATAGTTGTCCCATTAATAAATATTAAATGAATAATGATTGCTTAAATATCCGGTATTTCCATAAGAAATGAAAGCTTACCTGCCGTTTCAAATTAAAAAATAATATCTTCCTAAAAAAACCTTTTCATGAGTGTAATTTTACACTATATTGTATGTAAGGTAAACATTTCTAAAAAGGGGGATATGAATGAATAAAAATGAAGTGCTTTTGAGTGGCATTGGAATTGTCGCCTTGTTACTTGTGGCCTGTATTGGTTATCTTTTATTTGCTGATCGTGATGTTTATACATATCATACTGGGCTTGGAAGCAAAATTGCTATCTCGAATGATGATCAGCAAATAGCCTTTTCTATTTTTAACAACGGCAGTGAGGCAATTTATACAGCCAAAATGGATGGATCGGATGTCCATAGAGTAAGTAATCCGGTTAAGGCGTATCATCGTCAGCCAACATTTTCGCCTGATGGCAAGAAGATTTTGTATTTATCACAGAATCGTAACCGAATTCAGTCTCTCTACATTGCCAATAGTGATGGCACAAATCCTGAAAAGCTTTCCAGGAACACTCAGCATGTAACAGAGGCCATTTTTTCAGATGATAATCAGACGGTTTTCTTTGCCAGCACAGCAGCTGAGAATGTAAACAAGTCTGAAGGGGAAACTCAGGATGGTTTGGACCTTTTCTCCGTTAAAATTGACGGCACAGAAATGGAGCAGCTGACTGACAGGGACTTTTATACGATGGAGAGTCTTTATTACTCAGGAAAAGACAAACAAGTGATTTTTAAGGACTACAATGATACGAACGCCTTTGATCTCGAAGATCGTCGAGTGTATATGGCTGATTTCAGCAGTGAATTGCCAAAGGATTACTTCAATATGGAAATTTCACCTGATAATGGATTGGTCGCTTACACGACGGTTTCTGAGGAATCGAAGGACTCTTCACTGTTTGAATATGATTTATATCTTAAGAATTTGAAGAACGGTGACACTCAAAGATTAACAGACTTAAATTCATCTGTTGTCTCACCTGTTTTTTTAAACGATAAAAAAGAAATCCTCTTCCTGAAATATGTCAACTGGCCAAAGGAGCCAGAGGAATATAAATTGATGACAGTAGACTTGGAAACAAAGAAGTTGAGAGAGATTGCGCTGAAACTGCCTGAACTTAAGAGGGACAATTTTGTGATGATGAAGGCAGTTGATAATTCCGCAAACGGCTGGACACTAGGTATCTTGTATACGGTCCTATTCATGTTGATCACACTCTACATCAAGCCGAAAAAAGTATTTACACCGGCATTCATTAGTCTTGGAATCGGAATGCTGACGGTTGCCGCAAGCTTTGTATTCGCATTTATGATGGATCCATGGGCGGGAATTGGCGTCGGAATGCTTGCTGCCTCACTATTGGTATGCAGTGCGGTTTTGTTCATCTTTGCCTTGATTCTGAAGTTGTATCGTAAAGGAGCGAAGTAATCATGTCTGATTCTGTAGGTACCATTTTGACCATTTTGCTGAACATTGCCCTATTCGGAACGGGGAATTATATTGCGGTGAAGCTTTCTCAAGGGAATATTAAAAAACGTCTTTTGGCCGGTGTACTTTTTCTTCTTTGCACACCCATCATCTTTTTCAGCACACTCTATCTCGGTTTTACATGGGATGACACCGGTTGGGGTGCAGGGACTCTGGCTGTTATATTTACCGGGCTTTATATATTGAATGGATTGGTCGTGTTATTGTCCTCGATTCATCTTTATTTCAGAAAGTAACTTGAAAGCATCATTACCAAACCATATTCACACTCTTACACACCAAAAAAAGCTGCCAATGGCAGCTTTTTAATCTTTCTTTTGGTCTTTATCGTCTTCCCTGAATTCCTTTTTGATCTCATCTGTTATTCCATCTGTCGCATTCTTAAATTCCCTCATTGACTTGCCGACTGCTCGTCCGATTTCAGGGAGTTTGTTTGGCCCAAAGATGATCAGTGCAATCACAAGGATGAGAATTAACCCTGGAAACCCTATATTTGAAAGCATTCTATCTCTCCTATTAAAAAAGGTTACTTCTATTATAACGAAAAACGTTTGCGTTTTGAACCCAAACTCTTTTCTACGAATGAAATCCGTTGTTTGGCAAAGAATAACGTTGATATTTTTTTCAAAAGGAGAGATATAAATGAAATGGAGATCGATATTTTTTTGCTTATTTTTAATGGCGGGAATGGCCGGAACTGCACAGGCACAAACCCAGCTGCCAGCTGACTTTGGAGCAAAGGGGGCACTTCAGGATTCATCGATTACACTGGATGAAGCCCTTGTTTACGCAATCCAGGATGAATACCTCGCCCAGGCCCGTTATGATGCCGTCATCGGGAAATTTGGCAGCATCAGGCCATTCACCAATATCAAAGCAGCTGAGCAGCAGCATATTAATGCCCTTTTGGCTTTATTCCAGAAGTATAATAAACAAATTCCAGAAAATAATGCGAAACAATTTGTAACAGTGCCTGAAACATTAAAAGATGCGTTCAACCAAGGGGTTCAAGGTGAAATCGACAACATCGCAATGTATGATAAGCTTAAAACGATACCTGGCCTCCCTGAAGACGCTAAAACGGTATTCACCCAGTTAGGGAATGCTTCTAAAAACCATTTGAGAGCGTTTCAAGCAGGCGCAGAGCGGAATTAAGAAGGCTTATACTCTTTGTAAAAATAAACAGGATTGAAAGGAGATTGGAGCTGGCTCCCATCTCTTTTTTGTATTTCTATCTGAAAAATATACTAATAAATAGAGGATTCTAAGAGTTCGCATCTAATTAACTTCTTAAAAAGGAGGAATAGATCCATGAATCCATTTGTATTTGCTTGTATTGCTCCCCACGGAGGCGAGATTATTCCTGAACTGAAGGGATTAAATCCTGACCGTATGGCTGTCACCAGAGAAAGCATGGAAAAGCTGGGTAACTATATGTCTTTGGCTCGTCCTGATTGTATTGTTGTCCTCACCCCGCATGGAACAAGAATCAATGGCAGATTCTCGATTTCTGATTCTGAAAAGATGATGGGCGGCTGGGAAGAGAATGCTGTATATTATGAGATGGAAAAATTCGTCGAACGGGACCTGGCGAGGAAAATTGATGAAGAGGCAAATAAAAATGATATCCTGTCTTCCACTATTAATTATGGGACTTCGAGTGGCCCGATTTCCTGTCTGCAATTGGATTGGGGAGCAATCGTGCCGCTCCGTTTCATGCCCGATGTCCCTATTGTAGTAATCACTTCTCCAAGAGAGTTAAGCTTCGATGATCATTTTAAATTCGGTCAATCACTTCGAAACGCAGTTGCACAATATAATGGACGGGTCGGGTTGATTGCCAGCTGTGATTGGTCCCATACTCATGATGAAAAGGGACCATATGGTTTTCACCCTGCAGCGAAAGAATTAGATGAACAGACAGTCCACTTAATTAAGGCAAATGAATTAGAAAAAATGGCAGAATTCAACTCAAGCTTTATTGATGCTGCAAAACCAGATGGCATCTGGCAGACACTAATCCTGGCTGGAGCCATCCCTCCTGAAGAACGTCATGTAGAGTTCCTGTCATATGAAAACCCAACTTATTTTGGATTAATTTGCGCAGCGTATTTTACAAATGAAGAAACCCAGTGATGATCACTGGATTTTATCATTTATATCAGCCTTTATTTCTTGTATGAGTTTTTCTGATAAGTCTGCAGGAAGAGACGACCCATTTTCAAACACCCAGGCGTTCATTAACTCAAGGTCCGACTTTTGAAAGGTTAACATATACTGTTTCTCTTCATAGGTGATTTCAGCTGTTATATGCTCCTGGTCATAGGTTTCATCATCAATAATCATATTTGTAATCGAATATGGTCTCATGTTTCTACTCCTTTTTGGGGTATTGGCTTAGTAAAAGAATACCCTTAAAGTTTGTTGTTTAACATGATTTCGCCGTTCAAACAGGAATGGACGCATAGCACCTAGTAGAGAAGGACCACCAATGGGCGGTCCTTCTATCAATAGTAATGTCCTTTCGATGTCTGTTCAAAAACCTTCCAATGTCCATTCATGACAGATGAGTGAGAATTCATGACGATAAAATTTCTTGTTGCTTCCTCGTCCTTTGTCTGAATAAAAAAAGTGTCCGAACCCCGATAATCAACTTCTATTACTTCAAGTCCCTGGAACGTTCCGTCTTCTGAAATAAAGTGTTTCAAAGCTCTTTTTTCATTAAACTCATAATAAAGGTTATAAGGTCCCATAACAGAAATCATAAGGAACAAAAACAACATTATTATTAGGATTTTTTTCATATTCTACCCTCTAACTAGCTTCTTTTCTAACGTGACTATGTGAAACTAGTGAATGAAATTCAATACTCGCACTTAGTTTACATAATAAATTTATAACAAACTTATTCTACGAAAACTCATTATGCAAACCATTTAATATAAACTCCCACCGCAATAAAAGAAAGTAGAATGACAACTATGTAAATGACGGAAAGGTTCGTTGTATTCTTTTTTGCAGCATTCCTGTAGTCTGCATCCCCTTTGCCGAACAGCATTATTGTTAAAAGCAAAGCGCCTATAACAATGATAACAACCAAAACAAGTCCAAGAGTCATGATTACACCTCTGATTCCAAATATATTCTCCTATAATTATAACCCTTTTTCTCTTCTCGGAGGGTTAAAAAGAATCATTAAGACTTTATTAGTTGAGAACCGCCGACATTTGAGGCTGGCTCTGCTTTTACCTGCTTTAATGTTGCTACGATCAGAAAACTTACGATGACCAACAAGAGCCAAGAACTCACTTTTCCAAGATGAACAAGGCTCCATGCTTCCATTTGATTTGGGTATTGCCAGGCACCGAAAAACGTGGCGATATTTTCTGCTACCCAGATGAAGAATCCGATTAGGACAAAAGATAAAGCAATTGGCATACGATACTTGATTCCGCCAACTTCATATGTAACCCAGGATTTCCAAAAGACGATCATTACCATAGCCGATAACCACCAGCGAATATCCAGCCAGAAATGATGGGTGAAAAAGTTCAAATAGATTGCAGCACCTAATGGAACAACTAGCAAAAACGGCGGCCAATCAACGAGTTCAACCTTCAGCCTCCTCCATGCCTGGCACAGATAACTCGCCACACTGGCATACATGAATCCGCTGTATAAAGGTACACCAAATACTTTCGAGTACCCCTCCTCTGGATATGTCCATGAGCCCATATTTACCTTGAAGATTTCAAGTGCCAGCCCAATGAGATGGAATAAGGTTATTACCTTGAGTTCGTCCCTGGTTTCAAGACGGGAACGTACCATCCACCATTGCATCAATAGGAATATTAGCAGCAGCCAGTCATAACGAGGTAAGAGTGGGAGTTCTATGATTTTTGTGATCGCCAATGAAGCAAAGATCACTACAGGAAACAAGCATGACAGTGCCTGTTCCCAGCCAAAACGCACAAGCTGAATGATTGTTCTCATTGTTAATGCCTCCACTCTTATTCTTGAATATCTCCACCACTCTGATATTCCAATATATCCCCTGGCTGGCACTCCAGAGCCCTGCAAATGGCGTCCAAAGTAGAAACCCTGATAGCTTTTGCCTTTCCATTTTTTAAAATAGAGAGGTTCGCCATGGTGATTCCAACCTTTTCGGATAGCTCCGTTACGCTCATCTTTCTCTTAGCCAGCATTACATCAATATTAATTACAATTGCCATTGTTATCACCTCAGACTGTTAAGTCGTTTTCCGACTTTATTTCTATGGCATGCTTCAAAAGCTTTTCGAGGACTGCGGCAAAAGCAGCGATCACGATTGGAGCAAAAGTAAACACCATTCCGATAAGGATGACACCGGGAGCATCGTCCTTCTCACCGATCAAATAGAATAATGGCATGCTTGCAAGATATAAAATACTGATTGCAACGGCACAAAACTTGATGTTTTTCAACGCTTTTACAGACCAATCCGAAAATGCTATGTCCTCATCAATATAGCCTAACAGCAGGAAAGCCTGATACAGAGCGATAAAATAGGGAATCGCCGAAGCATACATCACCCCTATGATGGGATACAAAAAATTAGCAAGCACCCAGTTGCCTTGCGATGCATCTCTGATCAGCCAGGGCAGAAAAATAAAGCACGCCGCCAGTACTGGGACTGCCAGAAGGAAAACAACCACCTTTAAGAACAATGTTTCACGTTTCATAAAAGCACCTCATTCACTTAATGTCATATTGAATTTAACAAATTATTTATCGTAAATCAATATATTATTTGTGTATATCATTAAATATTTATTGTGTTTGCAAAAAAATGGGCATTTCTCTATGTAAAGAAATGCCCACAACAATTATAATCAACTTAATTAAGAATATTCCTTCTTAACGTCAAATCTGCTCATCAATTCATACGGTCTTGCTCTAAATGCTTCATACGGTAAATAGTTCGCTTCCATGGCATCAAGTGCCCTGCTTTTAAATTGTTTTCTAGTAATATAGTGATCAATATTATCCCGGGTTAACTCAGTAAAAATCACTTCCGATGTTTCATTTTCTGCTGTCCTTCCTTCTCCAGACTGATGCTCACCCCGAAAAACGATGCAAGTCACACCGCTTGTGACATTTTGATAGATTCCTGTTATTCCAATCAAGCTAACTTTGATTCCTGTTTCTTCTAAAATCTCTCGGTGAATGGCCTCTTCTAATGTTTCCCCTTCTTCCACCTGGCCACCGGGCATTTCCATTGTATCGGAACGGTGAAAATTTCTTACTAGTAAAACTTCATCTTTTTTATTTGTAATGTATCCACTGACAGACATTATGTGTTTAGGTGGGTGATAGGCAGATGGATAAGGTTCTGCCGAAGATAACAGTTCATAACTGTTTTTGCAGGCCAGTCCTTCTGTCTCTTGTATTTCCTCACTAGCATCCCTGACTATTTCTAGGTTTTCAAAGTGGGATTTGTTCTTGAATTCCCAGATAGTCAGAATCTCATCTTCCTTGTCATTCACCCATCTGCCTATTAATTTAGCACCATTTTTAACGTATTCGCGGTACTCGTGAGTGTGAAAGATTCGATTGAAGTCCTCCAGTTTACCGGATTGTATTCTTTCTGTTTTTCTTAAAAAAATCATGTTACCACTCCCCTTTTTCCCTATAATTTCCATGAAGACAGTTCTAAATCCTGCTAAGGAGTAATTTTGAGGTAACATAAAAAAATAAAGCCGCCGAAACGGCGACTTTATCAGGTATTGTTTTGTTTTACTACGTTGGCTTCCACTGATGCATTTTTATCGCCAATCGACAGCCATGTTACAAATATAAGCATGATCATCGCGCCCATCAGCTGGACATTCTGCAGCATGGTATCGAACCAGATAACCGAGATGACCATGACAGTCAAAGGCTCTACACTCGATAGAATGCTCGTTTCGACAGCGCTGATATAGTTCATGCTTCCGAGGAATAGCAGGAATGCCAATGTACCGAAAACAATCAAAATAGCCATAATGAACATCATTTTAGGCTGAGTAATAATCGACCATTCCTCTGAAAGCCAGACTCTATTAATCAGGCCAAGCATCATGCCGCCGAACAACATGCTCCAACCGACGATGGCCAGGACGCTCCATTCTTTCATGAGCCGTGATGGATAAAGTGTGTAGAACGCAAATGTCAGCCCTACCGCAATTCCCCAGAGCAGGGCTTCTGTGCTGACCAGCAAACTGCTCATGGAACCATTCGTCAATAAAAGGAACAAACCGGCCAACGTTCCGAGGATGCCTAATATCTGATAGCGAGGCGGCCATTTTTTATGGTGAAAAGAAACATAAAGGACCACAAATATCGGAGCAGAAAATTGAAGCAAAGTTGCCACGACAGCATTGCTTGTCTGAATCGCCATTGTAAATGTGAACTGCAATCCGACCATTCCCAGGATACTGAATAAGATCAGCTGATTCCGCCAGTATGGTGTTTTTACTACCGTGAAAATATCTTGTTTTTTCATCGCAAGATACGCCAGGATGCTGCTTCCGGCAATGATCATCCGGATTGTCAGGATAAAAGGAACCGACAATTCCGTATTAGCCAGCACCCATTCCGTGATCGAACCTGTCATTCCCCAAAGCATTGCACCAATAACAATCATAAGGATACCTTTTAATCGCAACATCATGAACGCTCCTATTAACAAAAGATTCTAACCATTATAAAGCTACAAAATGTCATACTAACTATTATACTACCATATAAATTGAAGAAGTCTTTTAAACTAGAGGAAAAGTTAATAGAACGATTGCTGCCACATAACAAAAGATAGTGTTCATGGCGAGAGGTCCTTCCTGCATTTAGCCAACCCTTATTTTACCAGACCGTTTTCTAACGCTAATCTACTAAAACACCTGATCATGGGGTAAATAATGGACATGCCGGAAAAATAAAACGAAAAGTGGTGAATAGATGGAACTTAATAGACAACTACCGATAACCAGACAAAAATTGGCTGGCAAATACCTGCCTTTTGCAATCCTAGGTACTGCCGGGACGCTTTACGCCTTGAGCGTAAACCGCCGGCGAAAGACTGCGGGTTCTTCCCACGCGAAAGTGCTTAAGAAGATTGACCATGGAACCAATGTCATCACTCTTGAATGGGAAGCTCAAGCTGATTCCTACCGTGTATACCGGGACAGCGAGCTTATCTATGAAGGATTTGAACCGAGTTTTGCTGACAATGAGCTGACTCCTGGCACACTGTATTCTTATAGTATCGAATCTCTCGCACAAGGCGAAGTGCAAAAGAGAATGCGAATACAAACGACTACCTCCGTGAATCACAAAGAGAAAGACAATGTTCTCGAGGATCTACTCATTACCACGATCGTCGCAGAGGGTCAAATCAGTTTTGAATGGGAGCCGATCGAGGGTGTAACGGAGTATACCATCCATCGAAACGGTATGCAGCTAGAGAAAGTGACTTCCTGTACATTTACCGACAGAGGGATCCAGGATGATCAATTTTATACTTACACAATTAAGGCAAGACGACCTTTGCAGCGTTCGGAACAAGTAAAATGGGAGCTGAAATCGTTAATTGCCAATGCAGTGGGAGCAATCAAGAAGGATTCTTCTACGAGGATGGCAGCTGATGAAGAGTTTTCCATCACAAAACGGATTGGCCCGATTCGTGTGCTTCTGAAACCAGATCGTCCACACAGCATTAGCAACGGAAACTGGCAGCTGAGATACACAACCTTTTTAAAAGAGGAGTGGTTGAAAAACCCGAATGCCGCTTCCGGGGATCAATATTTTAAGGGTGATCACCGTTCCTTTGAACCTGACTCGTCTCAATATCGGACCAGAGGTGAAATCTTTATCGATACTGACAGCCAATCCGCATTGCTTAGCAAAAGCACTGGAATTACAGAAGCGTTCAGCGGAAATCAAGAGCCTGTCGAATCCGCTCAAGCGACTGATGATGGAATTCAATTAGAAAAGGTCCTGGCAGATGATGACCGAATTAAGTTTATTCTAAAGCACTCGGTCAGCAATCCGCTTGTTGTGTCCCCTGCCATTGATTATGTTGTGTGCGGAGTCTTTTATAAAGACAATGAATTCGATTTGATCGGAAACCATGATCAGGCACCGGAACATGAAATTTATCTTAAAGAACCAGGCAAAGACAATTGGCAGGTCATCCATCAGGCTCACAGCAAAGGCCTGGAAATGATGGCTGACCCCATGGCAAACCACAACTGGCGCTACTCCTCCTTCACCAACTAAAAAAGAACGGAAAAGCTGTTTGGCTGCTTTTCCGTTCCTTTATATTATAGAAATCTTCTTCTCACATTCGGCGGCGGCAGCATACAGCTATCCTTTTGGCCGAACCATTTGAACCGATTTTTAGCAATTAGATCGTAAACAATATTCCTAACTGGAGCAGGTACAAGGATCAGAACATAGAGCAGCTTCCAGGGACCTTTTAGATGGCGGCTGATTCTGAGAGCGGCGGCTGACTTATAATAAACATTTCCATCCTCAATCAAAATCATGCTGTCCACATCATCTGCAACATTATATTCCCTCAACAGTTCCTGGCCTGCATCACTCTGAAGTGAAGCAAAGCGGAACATCTCTTTGTCATCTCGTTCCAGAATAAATTGGACACTGGCATCACAGAAATTGCAAACCCCATCAAATAGAATAACAGGATGCATGGAATATCCCTCCTTACTTCACCTAACTATATTAACATTTATCCTATTATGTCAAAATGAAACTAATGAGGGCACAGAAAAAGCCGGCAGCATCTCATGACTGCAGGCTCTTTAAATTATGAATTCTATACATTTACATCTGTCCGAACTGAATTTGCGGATATACACCAGATGAAAAGGGTCTTTTTTTTCACATGATTCCCTTCAACATTCCTTTCCAATACATGAAAGGAAGGATATTTTTCTTTAGTATATACATGCTGTAACGTTCCTTAGATTGATCGAATGGGAAGGTTTCGGCTGGTTTATTCTCATACAGGAACTCAGCCAGTACCAATTTATTATAGCCAGTAATCAGTGGACAGGAAGTGTACCCATCATAAGAGAGTTTCAACGATTGATTTTTCATGTAGCTAAGCAAGTTACCTGCTGCGACTGGAGCCTGTTTCCTGATTGCTGCCCCTGTTTTTGAGGTTGGAAGGTTCGCGCAATCCCCTACACAAAAGACATTTGAATATTTTTTTGACTGCAGTGTTTTCGAATCAACATCTACCCATCCACCGGCATCGGCCAATTTACTTTGAGCAATAAAATCGGGTGCTGACATTGGCGGGACAACATGAAGCATACTATAAGGAATTTTTTCCGTTTCTCCTGTCCCCGAATTTTCAAAAACTGCAAGTTTGTCAGCTGAATCTACTTCGATTAAGTTCATTTTATATTTAGTAGTTATCCCTTTTCTGGCAATGACCTGTTCGAGGGTATTTGCGTATTTCTTTACTGCAAAAACACTGTCAGATGCTGATGCGAAAATAATCTGGCTCTTATCTCTGACACCAGCCTTTCTGAAGGCATCGTCAGCAAGGTACATAATTTTCTGAGGTGCTCCGCCACATTTGATCGGAGTGTTAGGGTGTGTGAAAATGGCATTGCCGCCTTTGAAGTTCTGAATACTTTCCCAGGTTGAATCAACATAATCGTACGAATAATTGCTGCAGACACCATCCTTGCCGATGGCTTCTTTTAACCCTTTAATTTTATCCCAGTCGATCTGGATGCCAGCAGCCATTACCAGAAAGTCGTAGTGAATTTCGGTTCCGTTTCCTGTCGTGAGACTGTTAGAATCAGCATCAATTGAAGTAACAGCTTCCTGAAGCAGTTCCACTCCAACTGGTATAAGTGATTGCTGGTCCCGCACTGTAACTTCCTTTTTAACCGCACCAGCACCAGCAAGTGTCCACAATGGTTGATAATAATGCTTTTTGGCTGGGTCAACAATAAGAATTTTCCCCTTCAAATCCGGTGCCCCTTTAGCGAGCCTGGCAGCGACCGAAATACCAGCTGATCCACCACCCACAATTACTACCTTATAATTCACCTCATCCACCATCCCTGCAAAGATTTGAAAATCATCATATACCACTATAGGTATTACTATAACCACTATGAAAATTATAATAAATTAATCAGAATATTTCAATTTATTTCTCTCCTCATTTTCATAACAATTGGGTACCTGCCTATTTGTCCCGGGACATCTACCCTATGCTCCACACTTTGAATATAGTGTAGAAGCTATTGGAGGTGACTATGATGAACGGCTTGTATGCACATGGTTCCTCCTCCCAGGATCAGTTGCTAGCATGGGAGAAAGAAGCACTGGAAAAATTCTTCGCTAAAATGGGGGATAAGGAAAAACCTTTTCCCTGCATACCGGCAACGATTGGATTTTCAATGAATCAGTTGAAATACGGATTTGTTGGCAGTCCAAGGAGGGACACTACAATAAAAGAAATTGCTAGTTTGTTATCTAGCTATACAGAGCAATCGAGAGGATTTGGCGATTATACTTCTTTGATTATTTTCTTTGAAACGCCAGAAGAAATGAAGGAAGTTCCTGTCGAAGAATTTGAACAACTATTCTGGGAGCATCTTTCTGGTTTAAATGGGTTGGATAAATTCGACTGGCCAGAGGATCTACCCCAAGATCCCCATAATCCAATCTGGGAATTTTGCTTCAATGGCGAAAAATACTTTATGTATTGTGCTACCCCTGCACACAAAAACCGGAAAAGCAGACATTTTGACGTAATGATGCTCGCGATTACCCCGAGATGGGTACTCCAGGAATTCAATAAATCAAAAAGCTATGCAAAAAGGATCAAGGCCCAGGTGAGAAAACGGCTGGCGAAATATGACAGCATTTCTATTCACCCTGACCTTAACACTTACGGAGCAGAAGATAATTTTGAATGGCGGCAATACTTCCTGAGGGATGATGATACTTCTTTATCCAAATGTCCTTATCATCAAGTCCTGAAGTTTCTTGGCAAACATAAATGAAAGCGCAGGACAGCTCCTGCGCTTTACTGTTGGCTTAGTTGTTTTAGTAAGTCATCGGTCGTTACGATTGTGGCAAACTCCTTTTGAAGCATCGCGAGTTCGAGTTCCTGGATTGAATCAGCTGTATGCTTCACTCCTTTATTGTCCGTGATTTCAAAAGCTGCAATTGCGTCAGACACAAGAAATGTATTGAAGCCCAGGTTACCACTCATTCTGGTCGTTGTAGAAACACAGTGCTGAGTAGATAATCCGGTGATTACAACGGATTTTATCTGATTTTTCTTCAGATAGGACTCAAGCTCCGTTCCGATAAAACCGCTGTTCACATTTTTCGAAAAAATGACCTCCCCGTCCCCTGGCTTGGTGATTTCTTTAAATTCCGTACCTAATGAGTTTCGGTAATGCAAAGGAGACGCCGGGTCTAGTGACAGATGCTTCGTATAGATGATATGGCCATTTTTATTCCGCCACTCAGTTAATAGCCTTGCGATATTCCCCTCTGCTTCCTGGTTGTTCCGCTTTCCCCAATAAGGATCGTCAAAGCCCTTCTGCACATCCAAAATCAACAATGCAGGCAATTCAAGCAAATTCATACTCATCCCTCCTTAGCCATTCCACATTTTTTGTCATTTCGGTATTTTTTACTCATGATGTTCGTCCCCCATGGAAATTACTTCAAATCTATCCGCAAAACATGTTAAACTCTATGAAGGTGTTTTTATACACAATTGAAAGGCGAAAAGGAGGATCATCTTGAAACGACATTCGCTCTTTTTTTTACTAATCATTTCGCTTTTTCTTACTGCGTGCAATAATGATGCACCTGATGAAGAGGTTGTGGCAGAAACTCCTCCGAAAGAGGAGGTTAAAAAGGAAGCTGCAAAGCAGGACCTGCCAGGAAAGCTAAAGGATATCAGTCTGGAAGTTTCAGAGGAAAACCTGAAGGAATTAAAGCCTGGTACAATGATGGATGACCATACATATGAAAAGGATATCGAGGATATCGGATTCAACACTCCAGAGCTGGAGCCTGAACTTAAAAACAAGCTTCCGGAAGAGCTCGATCGATTAGCTCAGGGAACAGATGACCTGGAAACCATAAAAAAAGGCCTTATTTCGTTACTTGCGAGTCCTCACTATAAGCAGGTAATCGAAAAAGCTAATGCGTATGAGCCTTATTTTGAAGAGCCTTATTTACCAGATCCTGATAAGACGGAAAGCACAGAGAAAACTATAGGTGCAGAGAAAGCCATAATCCTGCTTGATGCAAGCTCCAGCATGATGCAGCAGTCCGGAGGCAGAGTGAAGATGGATATCGCCAAGGATGCCGTTAAAAGCTTTGCCAAAACCATCGGCCAGTCTGCAGAAGTCTCCCTTGTTGTCTATGGTCACCAGGGATCGGATTCAGATTCTGATAAAGAATTATCCTGTTCTGGAATCGAAGAGGTTTTTCCAATGGGGAAATACTCGAAGGAAAACTTCAATGGAGCCGTCGACTCATTTGAAAGCAAAGGCTGGACTCCGCTCGCAGCAGCCATCGAAAAAGCTGCCGAGATGACCACTAGCGATGAAGGGTATGTAACCATCTATATCGTCAGCGATGGTGCGGAAACATGCGATGGAGACCCAATCCAAGCAAGTAAGGAACTTGTGGTGAATAACGCAAATCATTCAGTTAACATCATTGGATTCGATGTAGACAGCAAAGCTGAAGACCAACTCAAAGCTGTTGCTGAAGCCGGAAACGGTAAATATTTCAAAGCAGAAGATCCTGAAGAATTAAAAAACACAATCCAGTACGAATGGCTGCCTTCCACGCTCGACCTCGCCTTCGCCTTTACGATGGCGCCTGACGGCTGGGATATGGTCGAGGAATACAAAGTTGCAGAAAAATATCCGCTAGAATTATGGACCATTGGAAGAAAAGAAGCCCACCGAATCATCGATGCAGCAGCCATCATGGCCGAAAATGACTGGATCACCGATGAACAGTATTCTGAACTCCGGGATTGGGGATTTGAACGAAGCGAAGCCATGAAGGAACTTCATTACTCCATGTCCAAAGCCAATCGAGAAAAAGCAGATGCAAAAAGCAAAGAAATCAGGCAAAGAGTCGACGAATGGGTGGCAAAAATGAAAGAACTCAAGAAAGAGCGCGGCGATACCTGGTAACCAACAAGCTGGAATATACCCTTTTCCGACTTAACTACAAGTGGCCCTCAATTTGAGGGCCACTTTTCTTGTTCACAGAATAGCCTTCTTTTGTTCATCTGTTTCTCATTTTCATGTCTGCTTCCCGCCTTTTGACTGGCTTATAATTTACCTGTAATCTCATCAAGGAGCTGGTGGAAATGCGAGAGAAAATGATGGATCTACTATTAGGCTTCACCCTTTTTTGCATAGAGTGGACAATCCTCTTTTTGCTCACCTCGAAGGAAAAAGCAGAATACTAAATATAAATAAACGAAAACTCTTGCAGGGCAAGATTTTTTAATTTACTGATCTTTTACTGGTTCAAATTTATCTGAGCTGTTATAGAACCCGGCAACTGCCCTTTCGCTAGTAATTCTATTTCTTGTCATTCCAAAATTTTGCTCCATACCCAACGGCGAGCACGCTAAAAATACTGCCAATCAATATGATGATGGCTGACATCCGATTACCTCCAATGATTTGGTCTTTTTAAAGACGAAGGCAGCCTGGTCCGATCATTTCCATTTGCCGAGTTAATTTGTGCCTGAGTAAGGAAAAAACTGCCTTCCAGATTGGCCCCGCTTAAATCTGCATCCCTCATGTCTGCACCGATAAAATCACACACCCTTAGGTCCGCTTCTTGGAGATCGGCAGCAATCAGCAAAGCCCCTCGAAAATCAGAGCCTTTGAGGTCAGATCGCTTCAGCTTTGCTCCCAACAGATTCTTGCGTTTTATTTTTTTGCCGTTTTTCACTTTACTTCGGACCAATTCACTTGTACGTAACAGCAGTTCGTTGACAACTGCTCGATAAACGGGGATTTCCAAAGCGAGGATTTCAACTGCATCCAAGTTCGTGATCTGCTCTATTTTGTCATAAATATCCTTAAGCTTAATTCGAAGTGATTTTGCCTCTTTCAATGCCTGTGCTTCATTCAGGTAACAAAGCATTTCATGTAGCTGTTGCATGATTGGAAAAACATCATACATTTCCGTCGCTTTCTCTGGCTGTTTTCGCCAATCAAGTCCTTTATAGGTTACCTGGGAAACTTTCTGGCCAGCCCCAAAGCATTCGTATACGGTACATCCTTTGTAACCTTTATCCCTAAGTTTTTCATGAATTCCACAGCGGAAATCCGCCTGCAAATTCCTGCAAGGAGACCCGCTTTCTTTATCAACAGGAAAATCCGCGGATTTCGCATATGGCAGAGCCACACAGCATAACCCAAAGCAGCTTTCACAATCAGCTCTAAGATTATTTTTAATCAATTGGCTAGTCATTTCTCTCATTGTCTCCATTACCAGAAGTTGTTAAATTTAGATTAACATAAATTCATCATCCCTTAAATAAAAAAAGAGCAGGGATTTTCCCTGCTTAGAGGTTTAACGGGTCTTTGCGACTGCTCCATATTCCGCAACCAGTTGTGATTCTAGAAACTTTGCAAGCTCTAACATTCCGTATTTACCTGCTCTTGCTTCTGCGTCTGAATTGTAATTCGTATTTGTATTAATATCGTAAGTAAAAATTTCACCAGTCTCATTTCTGATAAATTCAATTCCGGCTACTTGAATATTATTTGATTCTAATACTCTCTTATATTTTTCAATAACGCGATCTTTAAAGCCTTCAATCACTTGGAATTTCGGCTTTTCCTCTACTTCTTCCCCTACAGGGCAGAACAGGTCGCCGATCTGGCAGGCATCTGCCGGGCATAATTCAAATCCTTCTGATGTATCAACTTTTACTGCGTAAACAAATTCTCCGCCGACAAACTCACAGCGAGTGATATAACTTTCAGGAGACTGGATATATTCCTGAATCAGTGTTATTCCATCAACAGGTTCCTTAAACGACGGGCCCTCCACATATGCCTTAAGTGCTTCAATAGATTGAAACAACTGCACGCCAAGCCCTTTTCCAGCTCGATTGTGCTTCGTGATAAAGGCTCTTCCCTCAAATGGTTTTGCCGCTTCCAGCAGCTGCTGCTTTCCAACGGTGGCGATAGTACGCGGAGTCGTTACCCCATGCTTGTTCAGCTCAAGGTATTGCTTCACTTTGCTGACTTCCAGTTCAA
The DNA here is from genome assembly GCF_007678455.1 of Cytobacillus oceanisediminis 2691. Classification (GTDB taxonomy): domain Bacteria; phylum Bacillota; class Bacilli; order Bacillales; family Cytobacillaceae; genus Mesobacillus; species Mesobacillus oceanisediminis_A. The sequence goes on from NZ_VEEP01000003.1 coordinate 352,433, forward strand.
GTGCCCTTGATCCGTTGTACACCTTCCGGCCATGTGCCTCCAGCCAGGCTAAAACCTGAGCGGAATATTCAGGTGCGAACCGATGTCCTCTTGTATGGGAAGAAGCACTCATTCTGCTGTAAAAGATCCCCTCTGGAGGCTCCTTTGACAAATCAAGCAGCCCTTCATCCAGATGCCACTCTTCAAAAGGTATTCCCAGCTCCTCCAGGCGTTTTGTTAAATGGACAGTCCATTCACTGTTTTCATGGATGATATAAACTTCGCTCATGATCTTCATCTCCTTAAGTTTATTTATCTATCAAACTGTCAGCTGCTTTCTTTTTACCTCCACAAGCGGCATGACCTGTTTCGCGAATCTCTCCATCTCTTCCAGTTGTGGCGAGAATTGCAGCAGGAGCAATCCCAAACCTGCTTCTTCATACTGTAAAATCCGGTCGGCAATTTGGTCAGGTGTACCTACCAAATTAGGGCGCAATCCTCGGTTTGACACCGAATAATCCTGAAGCTGGATTTGCTGCTCCAGCTGTGATTTGCTGGTGAAGTCCTTGAACCCGGCATAGGCACTGGATTCTTTTACAGAAGTAATTCGTTCCAACTCCGCGAATGCTTCAGCCTCGGTGTCCCGGCAAATAACGTAAGCGGCCATGCCGAACTCTGACAGTTCAGGATTTGATGTAGCGGCCCTTAGATTTTTCATCTCTGCAATTTTCTGTTCAATCTCTTCAACCGTTCCGCCATGCATGACATATGCATCGCATTTCTCGACAATGGTTTGCTTTCCCTTCAGACTTTCTCCGCCGGCATATAAGATCGGATTTGGACGCTGAACTGGTTTAGGAAACAGCTTCGTATCCTTTAGTTGATAGTACTTGCCTTCATATGAAAAGTTCTGTTCACTCCAAAGCCCTTTCAGTACATCAATGAATTCGTGCGTCCGGTCATACCGCTCATCATGCTCGGTAAAAATACCGCCGTACTGGCGTGCTTCTTCCTCCCACCACGCTGAAACGACATTCAGAGTAAAGCGGCCATTGCTGATCTGGTCAATGTTCGCTGCCATTTTTGCCGTAACTGCCGGGTTATGGAATCCCGGCCTCACCGCCGACATGATTTCGATTTTTTCGGTTACTGATGCCAGAGCAGCAGCGGTTGTCCACGCTTCAAGTGAGTCATGCTCAGGACCTTTTATATCATTCAAATAAAGTTCGGCAATTAATGTAGTGGAATATCCCCATTTTTCTGCTGACTGGATCACTTTCTTTGCATAATCAAAAGTTGCTGGCATTTGTTCATTCTCAACATTTCTTAACCATCCGCCAAAAATCGGCAGCCAAAATCCATACTTCATACTTCTCTCTCCTCTGCCCAATCACAATCTCTACTTAACCAACCTGTTAAGTCGGTATTTAAACCAAAAACTTGGAGACCAATTAATAGCCCCCTAAAACAAAAAGCTCCCTTCAAAAAGAAGAGAGCCATTTTATACTCCCTTCTCATCTTTCAGACAAATTGTCTGCAGGAATTGGCACAGTATTCATTGAGAACCTGTTGCCGAGGTTTCGCAGGGCCTATCCCTCCACCTCTCTTGATAAGAAGACATTCTTATTAAGTTTTAATTCATTAAAGTGATAATATTCTAAATTTGTTTAAATGTCAATTCGTTTCTCGAAATAAGTTTTAACTTCCTACCGGAAACCCCAGCAAAAACTTATTCACACGCTGTGCAGCTTCTTCCAGTCTTTCGGGAGGCTGTACCATGGCAATTCTGACATAGCCTTCCCCCTCCTGCCCAAAGGCGTCACCCGGAACCACAACAATCCCTTCCTCTTCAATCAACTTGAAGGCAAACTCGCGAGACTTCCATCCATCAGGGATTTTAGCCCAGACAAACATCGTTGCCGGAGAATTGGCTACCTGCCATCCGCTGTTCCTGAAACCGGATACTAAAGCATCCCGTCGTGCCTCATACAGTTTTAGCTGATCGCCAAGAAACGAATAGTCAGAGGTCAAAGCAGCGATTGCTGCCTTTTGGATAGGATAGAATACTCCATAATCAATATGTGACTTGAAGGATGCCAGAAGATTGATGACCTGCGAATTGCCTGCGACGTATCCAATACGGCAGCCAGCCATATTGAAGGTCTTTGAAAGCGAATTGAACTCAATGCCAACTTCCTTAGCCCCTGGTACCGAAAGGAAACTAATCTGAGGATTTCCGTCATAAATCAATTCAGAATATGCAAAATCATGGACAACTAGAATATTATGTACCCCTGCAAATTCAACTACCTCTTCAAAGAAGACTCTGTCAGCAAGTGCAGTGACAGGATTTCCCGGATAGCTCAATATCATCATTTTTGTTTTCTGTAATACTTCCTCTGGAATCTCATTTAACTGAGGAAGGAATTTATTTTCCTCCAACAGCGGCATAGGATAAATTTCCCCTCCAGCAATCGTAACGCTAGCTTCGTAGATTGGATACCCTGGATCTGGGACCAGTACATAATCACCCGGGTCAACTATGGCAGTCGCCAAATGCGCAAGTCCATCCTGTGAACCCATCAACTGCAATACTTCTGTTTTTTCATCAAGCTCGACAGAATACCGCTGGCTGTAAAAATATTTTACTGCTTCATTAAACTCGGCGATGCCCTTTAATGTGTATCCATATTTACCGGGATCCATTGAATATTTCGCCAGTGTTTCCATCACAAATGCCGGCGGCTGGAAATCCGGGCTGCCAATGCTTAAGTCAATGACATCCTTGCCATTCAACAATGCCATCTGCTTCCTGTCTACTACTTCCTGAAAAATGCTCGAAGTCATTTTTCTGATCTTTTCTGATCCGTAAATATTCATGGACATTCCCCTTTACTGTTCAATGATTCATGTTGTTCTCATGGAAGTTGATTCCCCTGAATTTTTTAAATATAAAATCGATTATAGCAGTTTCACTTTATCAGTTCTATAAAAAAATAAAAAATGAGCTGCTTTGCAGCTCATAGAATAAGTTCCTTATTAGAATAAAAGGTGTGCGATCGGCGCTACAATGATAAGTGTAAGGATTGTTCTCTGAATCCAAATGACCACCAATTTTCTCAGGCTGATTGGAATTTCTGTAGACATTATGCTTGGAATCAGTGCTGAGAAAAAGACTATGGCTGAAACTGAAACTACGCCGATGACAAACTTTGTTACCATTGGCGCCTCTGTTACAAGCATGGCAGGCAGGAACATTTCGGCGATTTCAATAGCAGATGCCTTGGCTGCCAGCATGGGTTCAGGAATCTGGAGTATCAATGTGAATGGGTAGAAAATATAGCCAATCAAATCGAATACAGGAGTAAACTCTGCTAAAACAAGACCCAACAGACCTACAGATAGAATGGACGGCAAAATCCCCATTGTCATGATCATTCCATCGCGCAAGTTATCCAGAATATTTTTCCCCAGGGAGGGTGCTTTGTTCGCTGCGAGCATAGCTTCTCCCCATGCTGTTTTGAGACGGTTCTCCGTCACTGGTTCCTCTGGAACACCTTTTCCCTCATAGTATTCGTCACTCATCGTCCTTAATGGACGCAACCTGACTGTGATGGCGGTTACAATAAATGTAACGAAAAGTGTCGTCCAGAAATACGTATTCCATACTTCCATTAATCCCAGCGTTTTTGCGACTACAATCATGAACGTGGCAGATACGGTAGAAAAGCCGGTCGCAATAATGGTTGCTTCTTTGATCGTATACTTGCCTTCCTTGAACACCCGGTTAGTAATGAGCAGTCCGATTGAATAGCTTCCAACAAAGGATGCAACTGCATCAATCGCAGCTCTTCCAGGAGTCTTCCAGACTGGCCGCATGATTGGCTGCAGAAGGACACCAAAAAATTCAAGCAGGCCATACCCGACAAGCAATGCCAAAAAAACGGAACCAATCGGAACCAGGACTCCAACCGGAATAACCAGCTTTTCATATAGGAAAGGTCCCATTCCAGGTTCAAATAGCCATGCTGGCCCAACATCTGTCAACATCATTAATGCTACTATAACTCCAATTACTTTCAGAAACGAAAAAATCATAGTCGTCGAATTCTTATTCCAAGTTTTACTGTAAAAAGGATAGATGGCACCAAATAAAATTACAATAAATGCGTAATACGGAACTGCAGCAGAAAAAGTGGTATTAATCCAGGTCACTAAGTGGTCAAGCGGGATTGACGATTTCCCGCCCACAGCAATTGGAACAAAAAACATGAATATGCCAATCGCACTAAACAGAAAAAACTTAATCATACTCAAGTTTGATAACGGTAGTTCCGGCTGTTTGCCAGCCTTTACTTCAGGTGTATTCTGCACATGACTTCCTCCTTTATTTGATTATTCAGATTATTTGTAAGAGAGGAGCTTGATTTTGCTCTTCTAGTTACCTAAGGAAAAGTGTCCTTTTTAATATTTATTCAAGCTTGAATGAAATTATAGTGTAAGGTCTCTATTTTTTGTTTTAATTTCAGTCGACAATCTCTTATTTTCATTGTGTTCGCACAAAAAAGGACTGCCAGAGCAGCCATTAGATCACTATGTCCGTGTAATAATCTTATCAATAATCCCGTACTCCAAAGCTTCCTGTGCGCTCATGAAATAGTCGCGGTCAGTGTCCTTTTCGATTTTTTCCATTGGCTGACCAGTACGTTCAGATATGAGTTCATTCAAATGGTCACGAAGTTTGAGGATTCTTTTAGCGGAAATTTCAATCTCCGTTGCCTGGCCTCTTGCCCCGCCTAGCGGCTGATGAATCATAATTTCGCTATTTGGCAGTGCAAATCTTTTTCCTTTTGTGCCGGCAAGCAAAAGCATTGCGCCAAACGATGCTGCCATCCCGATACAGATGGTGCTGATATCTGGTTTGATATACTCCATCGTATCAAAAATCGCGAACCCTGCAGTTGTAGAGCCACCAGGACTGTTGATGTAGATTGAAATATCTTTGTCCGGATTATCCGCTTCAAGAAATAATAGCTGTGCTATGACACTGTTGGCCACATGGTCGTTGATTTCATCACCAATCATGATGATGCGGTCTTTTAACAATCGGGAATAAATATCGTATGAACGTTCGCCACGATTAGATTGCTCTATGACATAAGGAATTGTACTCATTTTGTTCCTCCCTTTCCTGCTTAAGCAGCCATTCTGAAAGTAGAGAGAGGTGAACGAGAACGTGAATGCAATGACATCTCCGGAACAGATGCAGCAAGCGCCGGAATCTCCTGGATGTTTTCCAACAGAACGGTTGGGTCCTCGGATTGCTGCGATTCGCAAAGTAAGTCTGACAGCAGGTTTTCTTCATCATCGCTCAAATCCTGCCCCAGCTCTCGCAGTCTGCTATCCTTATCAAGCCTCTTTCTTGCCCGATGAAGCGCAGCTTTTACGGCCTTTTCCGTTGATCCCATCAGCTCGGCAATTTCATGTGACTGAAATCGAAATGCTTCCTTTAACACCAAAATCACCGCCTGCTTCGGCGTCAATTTGGACAAAAGCGTCTCAACAGTATCGATCACATTCCCTTGAGTGCTCGATCCCAGATTTTCCGGTATCCCCGTCACTTCACGGCTGTGCTTCCTGATTGTATCCACCCACTGGTGATAAGCCATTTTTTTTAGTAAGGCTCTGCTGACCTGGGATGGCTCATAATGGCGGATTGCCTTCATCGTCACTTCCTGCAAAAGATCATCACCATCCCAGCTGCTCTGGGTTAAAAACCGGCAATATCGCTGCAGGCTTTGATAATGGCTCATGACCCCGGATTCCTCTTCAGTATTCACATTCCTAAGCTTGTCACTCGACATTCTGTTCACTCCTTTGAACCTCTCTGCACCTTAAACGGATTGAGGGAGAGAAAAGATACGGCCTTTTAAAAAATTTTGTAAATGGTACCTTTTATATACTACTCAGCGTGCTGCGGTGGAACCATTGTAAAAATAAACGTCGGACTTATTCTTGACAGCTTTCTTTGGTTTTTTTTCCAAACCTGTCAAGATTACGAGCCTTTTTTGACAGCTTTCTTTGGTTTTTTTTCCAAACCTGTCAAGATTACGAGCCTTTTTTGACAGCTTTCATTCATTTTGCTTCAAACCTGTCAAGATTACGGGCTTTTCTTGACAGCTTTCCTTCGTTTTGGTCCCAACCTGTCAAGATTACGGGCTTTTTTTGACAGCTTTCCTTCATTTTGCTCCTAACCTGTCAAGATTACAGGCTTTTTTTGACAGCTTTCCTTCGTTTTGCTTCTTACCTGTCAAGATTACAGGCTTTTTTTGACAGCTTTCCTTCATTTTGCTTCTTACCTGTCAAGATTACGGGCTTTTCTTGACAGCTTTCCTTCATTTTGGTCCAAACCTGTCAAGATTACGGGCTTTTTTTGACAGCTTTCCTTCATTTTGCTCCTAACCTGTCAAGATTACAGGCTTTTTTTGACAGCTTTCCTTCATTTTGCTTCTTACCTGTCAAGATTACAGGCTTTTTTTGACAGCTTTCCTTCATTTTGCTTCTTACCTGTCAAGATTACGGGCTTTTCTTGACAGCTTTCCCTCGTCTTGCACTAAACCTGTCAAAATACTGACTAATACTAAATGTCTATAGTTCGTTAACTAAACTTAACTACTCTCATATGGTTCAATTATTGTTCATTCGCTTTTCCCAGTTCACCTTAAATTCAGGTGAGGCATCAGGTATAACAAAATCCTCTATCACTTGATTCACTTTTTCCTCCGATACAAGATTGTAGGTCGATAACTTTATTGTTTGATTGTTTATTGTCTTTATAACAAGATATTTCAATGAACTTCCTCCCCACTTAATATCACCGATCTCATTAATGGGAATACTTTTTCTTCTTCCTTTTAAGATTCCCGATTCAATAGTGAATATAGTCCTCCCAGATAGAATCACACTAATGAGTTTTAACAAAATGGAACCAGAAAAGATTAACCCAATGATTCCGATGATGCCGACTAAAAAGCCCCTTACGATTCCTGAATCAGGAGCGACTACGAAAAGAACAAATGCTGATAATAATGTCCCAAATAGTGCAGAGGTAATCATACAGCCGGCTCCAGGAGCTGTATAAACGACTTCCACCTTATTTTCTGTTACTTTTATATTATGTTCTTCCATTTTAAGTTCACCTTTCACAACCATATATAATAAAAGCTTACAGAGCTAATCTCTTTAGCCTGCAAGCTTCTAAAAATTTATGCGCCTTTATTGCTCATACGCTTATTCCAGTTCTCTTTAAATTCTGGAGTCGCATTTGGAATTACATAATCATTAATCACCTGGTTCACTTTTTCTTCTGGAACGAGGTTATAAGAAGATAACTTTACAGTCTTTCTGTTTGTCGTTTTGATTGCCAGATATTTCAATGAACTGCCAGCCCACTTCATATCTGTGATTTCATCAATCTTAACTGCTTTGTTCTTCCCTTTAAAATACCCATCCTGAACTGTGTATACTGCCTTCCCGGTGAGTAATGCTCCCACAACCTTAAACAGCACCATACCGATAAACAACGCTCCAAATCCACCAATGATAACTCCAATAAATGCTCTGACGAACCCTGAAGTAGGGACTATGTAAAATAAGATAAAGAGGGACGCCAAAAACATGATCCCTCCTCCAGTTAGCATGCAGCCAACTCCCCCGCTTGTATAAACTACTTCGACACGATCGTCGTAAATTTTTATGTTATTCTCTTCAATTTTATTTTCCATATTGCACCTTTTTCAATGACTCTATGACATTTTCTTTAATTAATTGGTCAACTTTACTGCGCTCGCACTGATTCATATAAAAAACATCCTCATTTTTTTCAATGATCCAGTTATTCTTGCTGTCATTTGTAAATAACACGACATTCTTTGCTACTGGCTCCTTTTGTTCCGTAAACTCCATGAATAACAGAGTATTTAACAATCCATTAGTTGATTTAAGAGTTTCATAGAATTCCTGTTTTTCCCCATGGAGCACAGGAAGTTCAAAATGTTTTTGGTTACCCTCCAGTGAGTCAAGCAACTGTTCAAATTCTGTCTGGCTTAATTCAAATCCGCTGCCACTACCATCTTCGCTTATGCGGTAAAATGCAGAAATTACATCTGCTGCTTTTCCTGCAGTTACTTTTTCAAAAACATGTACCTGCTCATCGAAAAGCAGGGAATGCTGAAGGACCGTCTTCCCGTTAAAATGGAATGATACAGACTCCTCCCCGCCGTCTTCCCCATGACGGGAAGCTTTGATTGATTGGTCTGAGTAATTTAACATAGAGATGACCTCAGAAAGCTCTTCCACTAACATGAATTTGTGATTTTCATATACCAAAAGACTTTTAGACAAAAGTGAACGTGTTGTAATTTGAAGCAGAAGATCCATTTTTTCATCGTCCAGATCTCCGAAATAAACCTGCTTCAATGCATTCCCATGTTCAAAATATCCTTCATTGTAAAAACAGTAAATTAATTCTTCGATAGAAAGTGAAATTTTATTCATGTTTCCCTCCTAGCCTCCAAACCCAAGGATTGACTTTGCCCCGCTCAATAGGCTTGAAGCATGTTCTTTTACATCATTAAATCCATCCTTCACCTTACTTACACCGGAAGCAATAGCCTCTGTTCCTTTATGAATCCCATCTTTAAAGTGCAGGGCAGTTTTATCGACCCATGCAGGTGTTTTATTTGCAATCTTGTCGCCAACCCAGCTACCAACAAAACCGCCGATTGCAGCACCAGCAACTGTTCCTATAGGTCCAGCTACACTTAGGAGAGTTCCGCCTATAACAGCCCCGGCAACAGAGGTCGCAGATACAACCGTAGTTTTATAAACGGCACTGCCTACCACCTTCGCGTTTTCTTCTTTCAACTTCTCTCCGCTATAAAGGTTATAGTTCTCGGTAATTTTTATCCCTGCGCCAATTGTTTCGGCTCCGGCTGTTATCAGTACGGCCAGTGCGGCATTTGACTTTCCTAACCTCAGCCCGTTTTTCAATACACTTCCTGCATTATTTTTAACTGCATTGAGCATCGTACCGGTTTTACCTTCAGCAATAAGTTTCGAAACGCTGTTACTGAGGCCAACAATGTCCTTTGGGAAATAATTAGCTGTTCGCTTGTAGATTAATTCAGACAGTGTTTTTTTGCCAAAAGCTCTTGTAGGGCTGACCATCAACCGTGCAAGCATATTCATTTTAGAGCTTTCAATTCTGTGAATCATGCTAGCCATAGGCAACCGAATCTTACCCAGCAAAACGTCATCGACTACCTGGAACTTGCGCAGTACTCCATCAATATCTGAGAACCTGAATCCCAGCAGGTGCATAAGTCCTGCCCCAGCAGCATATTGTGCGCCATGCAAAAAATCTACCCATCTGCCATAGGTATTATTGTAAGTTTCATATAAATTACTGGCCAAGTGCCCATCAATCTGTCTTCTTGCCGCTTCAATCGCCTTATTGACAGCGTCTGCCTGACGATTCACGCGGTTTTCCGAATTCCCGTAACGATCGGCGGATTGAATGGTAAAGGATTTCAACTGTTTCATATGCATTTCGATTCGGTCAGAGGAAGCCGAAGCACGCCGAAATTGACCGCTGATTCCATTGCGTCCGAGTATTCGTGGATCAACACTGCTTCTTACGCCGGCAACCTTATGCTGAATGCTTTCAAGTCGGCCGATTGTATGACTCAAGCCTGAAACGGAATTATTTACAGTATTAATGTTAAATACAATTTTTGAAGACAAGGACCTTCACTTCCTGTTAGAAAATTTACAAACAACACCATTGAGTTGGTGAAGTTTTCCATACTTTTCATTATAGATGAGAATGTTTTTTAATTAAATATTATTACCTAAATATAGGTTAAAAGGATTATTTAACCAATTTATAATCAAGGTCTTTTTACCCAGCTTTTTTAGCAGTTAAACTCGTTTTCGGTGCAAATGTCCAATTAACCAGGAAAATTCCAGTGAAAATCAGGGCCCCTCCGGCATAGACATACCATTGCACGACTTCATCCAGCAGCACCCAGCCTGAAAGCACTCCGAAGAAAGGGGCAAGGAACAGGAAGGCACTTGTTTTTCCAGGATCACCCTGATTTATTAGGTAAAACCAGATTGCAAACTGAACGATTGACGCCATGATGGCCAACCATAAGATAATCGTAATGGAAATGGGGTTGAGCGCCAGCCTTGGTGTTTCCATTGTAAGCCCCATCAACAAAAGGATACTTCCACCAAATAACATCTGGTATGCGGTCAACACCCAAACATTGAAACGGCTTCCCCATTGTTTGATCAGGATGGTGCCAATCGACCATGATACCGCCGCGCCTAGACCTAGAAGTGTTCCGGTGGTGAGTTGCAAATGGAATCCCAAAGTAATAAATACTCCTAGAAAGCCGACAATGGCCCCCAGCCACTGAATAAGCCTGTATCTGATTCCCAGGAAAATGGTCCCCATGATCACAACCATCAATGGATTGGTAAAGGTTAAGATGGAGGATTCTCCTGCCGTAATTGTCCGTAAGCTAAGGAAGATACAGCCCATGACCCCTGCTGTTTGCATCAAGCCAATGACAAATATCCTTCCCCAGTCAGCAAGTTTTGAAGGCAACGGATTTTTCCTGACGATCACAGCCATCAATAATCCGGCAATCGTGAACCTCAATCCAACCAATAATAATGGGGAAACATATGTCAAACCGATTTTCCCGACTGTAAAAGAAGAACCCATCAGAAAGGTAGTCGCAACCACTAGCACAACAAATAAATATGGATGTATCCTGGTTTCAGGCAAATCAATCCCTCCTAACAATTCCTACTATATTCTTTCTCCGGGGATCGAATTCCTTCCATTGCGAAACCGAAAGTTAATCGGCTTTCATGGAGCCTGGCTCACTTAATCATAAAAAAAGGACTGTAATCAACCCCAAAACACTTCGAGGTTGCCTACAGTCCGAGAAACATTTTAGCTATTTTCTTGAACATCCCTATATGCTAAAATTTGCACTTTCAAAGAAGAATAAACTCCCACCGCTGCATTTCCATAGAAAAAGCCCATGAAAACACCTGCCCAGAGGTTATGTGGGTGGGCAATGAAAATAGAAATAATTAAACCAATCAAATTTGCAATTCCAAGAACGCAGGCCTTACGGGGATGCAGCAATATTTTTAGTATCTGTGTCGCAAAAATGACAACTGGGACTGCGATAACTGCATCCCAAAAGTTCGTGTGAATGATTGGAAAAGCCTCCATGTAATGTACCAACCTTCTTTTTAATGAATATCTTTTCCAGTCTATTCATTCTTATTACATAGATTGTTTTTAGCGTTTTTTGAGGGCTTTCATCTCATAAAATTTCCTCGCTTTTCTTTACATCGGCAAACCAGCGCAGCACTCCATTGTGATGGTTTATAATCTGCTGTGCTGATAATTCTGTGGTCGGCCAGGTGCTATGCAAATCAGACACTAAGGTTACTTTATATCCCTTGCTGAATGCACTCCGGCAGGTCGTATCGACGCTAACTTCTGTTTGGATTCCTGCTAACACCAAATGTTGAATGTTCTTTGCTTTTAATTCCTGTTCTAGAGTAGTGTTGACAAATGAATCTGGAGTGTTTTTTTGGACAATGATGTCACCCTCATGAGGTGCTATTTCAGAATGGACTTCCCACAAATAAGTACCATGCACCAAGGAAAGGTCGTTATGTTGGATGTAGATAATTGGCATCTCCTGCGCACGTGTCCGTTCTATCAGTGTTTTCATTCCTTTTAGCAACCCTTCCCCATTAAATACTACGTTCCCTTCCTGAAACATTTCATTTTGGACATCTATTACTAACAGGGCTTTCCTTTTCATGGCCTCATTTTCTCCCCTTATAAAAGCATCTTCTCTAACTTATTGAGCGCTTCAGTTCCAGCCAGAGTGATAAAATAGGAATCAAATACTCCCTTGCATTGACTCTAGCTGTTGGTACTTTCTTGCTACTTCATCTATCTTTCTGCTGGTTCTTTTTCACTCAGTTCACCATTCTCAATCGTAATCAACCTGGAGGCAGAATTGACAATCAGTCCATTTTCAACCACCCCTGGAATCATGTTCAACTGCACCTCAAGTTCAGCGGGGGATTCGATCCGCTTAAAGTCACAGTCCAGTATGTAATTGCCATTATCCGTTATAAACGGTTGACCTTCTTTTTCTCTTAATTTCGGCACACAGCCCAGGCTTTTGATATTCCTGGCAGTCATGTAAACTCCAAATTGGACAACCCCCACTGGCAGCGGAAAAGTCCCCAGCTTGTGCGCCAATTTGGTCGAATCGGCAATCACAATAAAGCTGGAAGCAGCATTTGCGATGATTTTTTCCCTCAGTAATGCCCCTCCTCCGCCTTTTATCAAGTTCAAATTGGAATCCACCTGGTCTGCCCCGTCAATGGCAATATCAAGTGCATCGACCTCTTTCAAATCGACCAGGGGAATTCCTTCTTCCTTCGCAAGCGCTGCTGTCTGTTCGGATGTCGGGACTCCTTTGATTTTCAGCCCGCCTCTTACTAATTCACCCAGTTTTCTGATTGTATAATAAACGGTGGAGCCAGTCCCCAGTCCAACCACCATTCCATCTTTGATATACTCAACCGCCTTCTCGCCAACCATCTGCTTTTCATTCATTTGTTATCACCTCTCGTTCATTTTACCCTTTATTAAGAAATACTCGCTTTATTGCGAGCTTAATTTTAAATGGCGATGATTATGGAATTTCTTTTTAGCGTCTAAGCATTTTCAAGAAATGATCCATTAAACTGCAGCTTTTAGCATTTCATATGATTTAAAAAATCCAACTTTTTGTAGAATTTAATGACCCCTAGATACTCTAACACCTCGGGCATTCACGGATATTTCTTGAGAGTAATTGGCCAGATTCCAATGTGCATCCTTTTCTCCTCGCAAGATCGATAAAAAGACCATTTTTCCTTTATGTTGTGTAAGGTGTTGTATAACGTCTTTACTCCTTGATTATTACCTTGACAATATCAGCAAAATCGATGGAAATAGCACTGCCATCTTCAGTGACCATTCGAACCCGCTTCCGGATGGGATCGAGGTAATGGATATGCCCTGTTTCTTCATATGTAAATCCGTCCCACCATTTTGTGATGATGACTGGGTATGTATATTCCATCGCGAAGCAAATCTGGTTCTCCAGTTCCTGGATTTCGTATTCGTCGAGCAGCGGACGAGGCTGCCGCAATTCATCCCGGGCGAGTTCTCTCAACAAGGCCCGATGTTCCGGCATAAAATGTGCCGGCATAAATTTCAGCTTTCCTCTGTCTCGTATTCTCATGCTGACCATCCTTTCGGGATAACTTATCTTCATTATATCCCGAACAAACGTTCGTAAACCATACCAATTTTATTATTCCATGAAAAAAGACCAGCCTCAGCCAGTCTACGCAGTCACTTCATGAAATTTAAAATAAGTCGAGAGCTTTGAATCGACATGATCCTTCCACCCATCAAGCGGTACGTTCAAATTCTTTAGTATTTTATAGGCATGAACCCAGGCACTCATCTCTGCCGTTATCCGGTAGGACCAGTCATTCAGCCATTTTTCATAATCCAACTCTCCATTTACAAAGTCAATTAAATGGCCGACTTCATGGGCAAAAGCATAAATATTTTCAAGCGTGGTCGACAATGGAATTGTTATGGACATGTTAGGATTAAAATTGATTTTTTTCTTAGAATCATAAATCACCCTGCAGTTCAACTTCTCCGCCTCTTCTACTAAACGTAAAAAAGTACCATACGTTACCATACCATTTTCCCCTTTTTTCTTTCTAGTTTTCTAACTATTATATACTAATTTCTATAATCGCATACCCTTTTTCTTAATTTTCAGAAATCACCTTTTTAAAAATAGGACATCTTTTCTCGGCATATCTTGATAAAAGGTACAAATAATTGGGAGGTGATTTACTGTGAATATACATGTCATTAAACCTGGGGACAGTCTATGGAGAATTGCACAGGGATACCAAACAACAATCAACCAAATCGTTTCAGCAAATGAACTTGATAATCCTAATGTATTAGTAGTCGGGCAATCGCTTGTGATACCCGAGAATAACCGGGAATATGTCGTCCAGCAGGGTGACAGCTTATGGTCCATCGCCTCCCGTTACGGGGTTACTCTCCAGGAACTCGCAAGCTACAATAATATAACGGATCCATCATTGGTGTTTGTTGGCCAGTTGCTTAAAATGCCTTATTTTTCACACAGGATTCAGGCTGGGGAGACCCTCTGGGCAATTGCACAGAGATATGGAGTGACGGTCAACCAGATTTCAGAGGCTAATAATATTTCGAATCCCTCTCTTATTTATACAGGGTATGTTCTGAGAATTCCCGCACCTGCAAAACCAGTAATCGAGGTTAATGCCTATATAACCAGGATGAGTGAAGCAGGAAGTCTAACTATCTTAAAATATGGCTCCCTTTTTACCTATCTATCGCCTTTTTCCTATAAGGTGAGTGAAAGCGGTGAATTGATTGAACTGCAGGATGCAAGAGTTCTTCAGGCTGCAAAAAGGACCAACACTTCCTCTCTGCTGACAATCACAAATGAAGCGGATGGGGCTTTCAATTCAGACCGGGCGGCTGCCATCCTGCGCAACCCAGCTGTTCAGGATACTATTTTGACCAATGTCCTTGCAGAAATGAGAGAAAAGGGCTATTCAGGACTGAATATTGATTTCGAGTACGTGTATCCCGAGGACCGGCAAAACTACAATGATTTTCTGCGAAAGGCTGTTGCCCGCATGCATCCCGCCGGTTTTACCGTCTCCACTGCCCTGGCTCCGAAACAAAGAGCCGACCAGCAAGGGTTGCTGTATGAAGCCCACGATTATAATGCACATGGACAAATTGTTGATTTTGTCATCATCATGACGTATGAATGGGGCTGGTCTGGAGGCAGGCCATGGGCAATTGCGCCGATAAACGAAGTGAAGAAAGTCTTGGATTATGCAGTCACAGCCATTCCGCGTAAAAAAATCCTGATGGGTGTGCCTTTGTATGGCAGGGACTGGAACATTCCGTGGGAGCAGGGAACTTACGCGAAGACACTGAGTCCAAAAGGAGCAGTTGAACTTGCCGCACAGCAGGGAGTGAACATACAGTTCAACGAACAGTATCAATCCCCCTTCTTCCGCTATACAGACACAAACGGACAGCAGCATGAAGTATGGTACGAAGACGCAAGAAGCGTACAGGCGAGATACGATACGGTAAAAGAATACGGACTGCGAGGTGTGAGCTACTGGGTACTAGGGCCTTCTTTTCCGCAGAATTGGCCTGTGCTGCAGAACAACTTTAGGGTGAGGAAGCTATAAAAAATACAGCAGAATCCTGCGATTTTGGAATCGCAGGATTTTTTAAATGCCATCAAATATGGATCTCGCAAGGAACCTGAACAAATAGAATACCAGCCGGAATGGAAGGAGAATCAACTCCGGAATATAAAAAAGTACATCAAAAACAAAATCCACAAAAGTATAACTGCCGTTCTGCTTCTTCTTTCTTCTCTTTTCCGTCCGTTTTTCTACAAACATACCAGGTCCCCCTGTCATTTCACTTAACATAGCACACATTAGAAATTATTTTTCCGGGATACTGAATAAATGCTTTGATTTCCGTCATACACTTCGATTTCGGGTACCTAATTTTAACGCATAACTCTTCATTGGCTTGGATTTCTTTCTTACATACCTAGCATGTTGTGTTTTCATTCAAATTTTATACGATTTTTAAGCGAGAAAGTTTCAGCCTATTATTAAAATCAAGCTGAAGAAACCCAACTAGTATTATAACTGTTTCAACTGGTATTAAATCTGATGCAACTGGTATTATATTTACTCCAACTGGTATTAACGCTGCCAAAATCCATATTGATCTCTTTCCACTCCTAAAAATCCTTTCAACCGTCGATAAAATAACTGCAACCGTCGAAAAATGCTGTCCAACCGTTAAAAAAACTGCGACAACCGTTCATATTTTGTCTCTAACCGTTAAATATCTCTCAATCAAAGCCAAAACAATCTCCAATTGTTAAAACCCTGACCAATTCCGGCCAGGGTTTTAGAATTTTAATATATATCCTGCCTGATAAAGACCCCAAATGAAACAATCAAGGCCGCTAATCCCCACACAGCCAGCACCACAAGTGAAAAGCCCAGCGACATTCCTTCGATTGGCGGTGCCTGGCCGGAC
This sequence comes from Cytobacillus oceanisediminis 2691, assembly GCF_007678455.1. Lineage (GTDB taxonomy): Bacteria > Bacillota > Bacilli > Bacillales > Cytobacillaceae > Mesobacillus > Mesobacillus oceanisediminis_A. The sequence goes on from NZ_VEEP01000003.1 coordinate 368,742, forward strand.
AGGTAGCCTGTCAGATTCAGATTGATCATGAACAGGTATTTTGCCGATTCCCAGGATGAGACCATATTACTAAGGATTGCTCCGGATATAAGTGCTGCGAGCATGACACCCATTCCGGCTGGTGTATTCCTGATCAAAACGGACAGCATGAAGGTGATCGTGCCGACAATCAGCGCCACAAACCACACAAGGCTGAATTCCATCAGTAGATACTGCCACTGGGGAATCATCTGGACTGCGTTCGTGTTCAGTTCATTCCCTTCAACACTGAACCCGGTGATCACAGGGGCTGACCATCCTTGATAACCAAATATTAGCCCGGATATCAAATATGAGAGCACTCCAAACAGGACAACGATGATTGAGACGGATAGAATCAATGCGATGTATTTGCTCATCAGGATCTTCCAGCGCTTCACCGGCCGTGTCAGCAACAGCTTTACCGTGCCTGCTGTCCGCTCAGATGATACGATATCTGCCGCGACAACCATGATCATCAATGGAAGGAACAGGTTGATCGAATGCTCGGCGAACATCCTCGCGAAGCTTGGTGCACCAGGCTCCATCGGGTTCACATTTTTATCGAGATAATATTGTTGCTGCTGGATCCGCAGCAGCAGCTCGCTTTTCCACTCGTCTGAAATCCCGCTGCTCGTGATCCTGTTTTGCGTATCAATGATTTGCTGCTGCAAGGTCGTCCGCCAATCCACATCCCCGAAACGCTCAAGCCGCCTTTCAATTTCCCTGTATTGGGAATAGGTGAAAAGCGCCACAAGAACCGCGATGATTCCAGCGACTATCAGGATTCTCTTTTTGCGGACGATTTTAAGCATTTCATTCCTGACGAGGCTAATCAATCGATTCACCTCCAGTCAACTCAAGGAAAAGGTCTTCAAGCGCAGGCAATTTCCTGTTCATTTCGTTTACTTGAACCCCTCTTTCCACTAACATCTGATTCCATTTTGCCGATTGAGTTTCAAGATAAGGGGTGATAATAGCCCCATCCGGGCCGTCCAGTACATCTGTAACACCACTTAAAATCTCTTTAGCAGTCTCCCGGGGTTCTGCCTGCCAGATAATTTTTTCCTGCAAAGCCAAAAGGTTTTCTACATAATCGACTTTAATCACCGAACCCCTCGAAATAATGGCGACACGGTCACACATCAGCTGGATTTCACTTAACAGATGGCTTGATACAAGAACAGTCAACCCTTCTTCCTCAGCGAGATAACGGATAAAATTCCGCATTTCCCTTATGCCCATCGGATCAAGGCCATTTGTCGGCTCATCAAGGATTAACACCTTCGGCTTGCCAAGCAAGGCCTGGGCAATTCCAAGGCGCTGCCGCATCCCGAGGGAATATGTTTTAACAGGGTCATGAATCCTCTCTTCAAGACGAACTAGTTCGACAACATAATCCATATAGGCACGATCAACATCTGGCAGCATCCTCGCAAAATGCTCAAGATTCTCCCAGCCTGTCAAATAGGAATAGAGTTCGGGATTTTCCACGATACAGCCCATCTGCGCCATTGCTTTTGTGAAATTCTTCCTGACATTATAACCGCCAATTTCAATTGTTCCGGCACTTGGTTTGATCAAACCGACAAGCATGCGGATGGTCGTCGTTTTGCCCGCTCCGTTGGGCCCAAGGAACCCAAAGACTTCCCCTCTTTTCAAATCAAAGTCGATTCCTTTGATGATCTCTTTTTTGCCGATTGTTTTTCTCAGCCCTTTTACAGACAGCGTAATCTCACTCATCCTTCTCCCCCCTTACCATGTAATCAAAGACGCGATCCGTTCCGCAATCAGCCTGTACCCCTCTGCATTCGGATGGAATTTATCTGTGTACAAATAGTCGTTGACACTCAACTGGAATAAGTCGAAGGTAGGCACATAAAGAGCCTTCTTCTTCTCATCAAGAAGTTTATTTGTATCGTAATTCCAGTCACGGACAATTTTCGTCGTTACCGCTGAATCATTTAAATCGATGAATGGATTATACAAGCCAATATGGAAAATGACTGATGAATCATTCAAGCTCCGCAATTCTGTCAGGATGGAATCAAGATTTTTTAAATATTCTTCCTTCGCCAGGGTTATTTTCTGTTCATCCATCTGTAAAATCGTTTGTCCGCTCTGGAACAGATCATTGCCGCCAATCGTAATCAGTATATAATCTGCATCCTGGACTTTCCGCCGGATTTCGCCCTGCTTCAGCTGTTCAAGCAGTTGATTTGAACGATAACCTTTGACTCCATAGTTATGTATTGAAATTTTCTCATTTGATTTTTCTTCTAACTCTTCGACAAGATAACCAATATAACCCTTGCCTGTGTCATCCCCGGTTCCCCGTGTCAGTGAATCTCCGAGGGCAACAATGACCTTGGCGTCTTGATCTGATGGTTTATCCTCAACCGGCTTTGCCTGCTCAATGGCACCAGTTGAACCTTTGCTGAAAAATTGATTTTGAATTGTCCAGCCGAGACCAAACAGCATTATGATCAATGAAAGCACTGAAAAAAACAGTGTTATACCAACAGAATATTTTTTCACCTAAACATCCCTCGTTCCACTAATTGGTAAGGTTTATTTTATAATAATTTTCCCGTTATTAAAAATGATAATACTGTGGCAGATGTGCTGGCAGTGGCTTCCTCTCTTTTAAAAAGCAAAAAAGCGCGCAGCATTTTATGCTGTACGCGCTTTTAGATGGCAAATGCATGTTTCCCTATTGTTTTCACGACATCACGAGTGAAAATCCATTTGCTTGTTGCAGTTTCTGGATTATAAAAATACAGGCAATCAATTCCATTCTCATTTTCCAGTGCATCTTCAACTGCTTTGATTGCTTCTTCGTTTGCAGGTTTATTGATTGCACCATTTTGGACCGGTTGGAATGCGTTTCGTTGGTATATGACTTCTTTTACGGTATCAGGAAATTGTTCGTTCTCCACTCGATTCAGGACAACTTCCGCCACAGCCACCTTGCCTTCATATGGCTCACCTTTTGCCTCTGCATGGACAAGGCGTGCAAGAAGCTTGACTTCCTCTTCCTTAATGAAGCGTTTATCCGTGACCGAAGACTCCTTGACGACAACATCCACCTTTTTCGTTTTCAATGTATCCGCCTGAATGGTTTTTGTTGATTCTGCAGCATAAACTGTATATGAACCAATTACTAATGTAAGGATTGAAACCAGCATAAGTATTTTTTTCATTGTAAACCTCCTGTTTGGTTTATTAGACTCCACAGGCCCTTTAATAGGCTAACAGGCTTACAATCATATCACACTAGTGAATCAATGGGTTAAGCCTTAACTTATACCAAGAAGGGTAAAAACTGTATCTATTATTACGGGATTATGCTTCCTCGTAAACTTTGTTACAATTTTTTAATGCTTATATCTAATTTCCTATCTATTTCGTAAGTCTAAATAACTGTTTTTCTAAAAATTCAGAATAAATATTTTTTACTATCACACTTCATGTTAAGATGTTGGAAACTATTAACAAAGTGGAGGATGATAGAATGAAAAAGAAAAAAGCACTAGGTTACATACTTACAAGCGGTTTAATCTCTGCTTCTCTGCTGGGCACAACAGTCACAAGTTTCGCAGACTCAACGACAACTCCAAATGGTCCATGGGTTCAGGATGAACAGAATCTGTCTTTTGAAAGCCTTATGTCAAATGAGCAACTGGAAAAAAAACTAATACAGATAGAAAAAACCTCCCAGGGCAGGATGGTCCTGGAGCAGTTCGGTACGTCTAATGACGGCTATCCGTTATACGTCAGCAAATTCGGTGACAATGATACGAGCAAAAAGCGGGTATTAATTTATACTCAGATCCATGGCAATGAAACACTTGGCACCGAGGCAGCTGTTGAATTAATGCAAAAGCTGGCAGCTGGCGGACAAGAAGCGGATAAAATTCTGGAAAAAGTCAGTGTCTGGTTTGTTCCGCGGATCAATCCGGACGGTACTGCCAATCTGTATGAAGGCAAGCCGTTCCCAACTCGATACTCCCATCAAACATGGAACCCAGAGGAACTTGGCCTCCCTTCCGGAACGAAAGCCCCTTGGTATTATAATGCGGAAGGAAGCGAACGAGGACAAAACAACGAAGGAAAAATTGTCTATGGAATCCCTGGTTTTGACCTAAATCGAGATTTTCATCCAAACTATGATTTTGACGTAACTGAAGAGATCAGCAAGGATCCGGCCAAAGTAGCAAGTATTTTAAATGAAAGAGGCACAAACAATGGTTCCCAGGCATCACTTGTCTTCTCTCCTGAAACACGTGCATTGACAAAACTTGTCAAGGAACTAAATCCAGACGTGGCCATCGACTTGCATCACCGCGGATTCAATCGCTTGTCTGAAGATGACAGCCGTTCCGTATCCATACAGCTACTCGCGCAATTCACGACCAAGCCATACACAGATCCTTTCAGCGAGAAAACTTATGACCTGGACCCTGAAGTATTGGAATTAAGCAAGAAAGTAAATGCAGTGGCATATGAATCCTTGCAACGAGGCAATTCATCTTACGGAGCCATTCAAAAATACCCTACGGTCAACTATCCGGGATCGGGTCTTGGCGCCATCCAGCTGAACGGTACAGCAACAATGCTAATTGAAATAAAAGGGCAAACCCAAACCCTTGGCCAAAAACAAAACGGGATGTTAAAGGAAACGGCAAAAGTTCCAGCGATGGCCGTGTTGAACAGCATAGCAGATGGATCAGTTGAAAAAGCGGATCCTGCTGTCTATGATGCTATACCAGAATATGCTCTTCCGGTAAGTCCTGGCGGCGGGCACGACCATTAAGCACAGAAACACCGCACGAGAGTCCCTCCGTGCGGTGTTCCTATTTTGGTTGATGTTCATGACTAAACCACTTCAGACAATGTTTCAAGATATGCATTCGAGCGGTCAAAATAAATAGATCATCAGAGTTATTTTCAACATAGCGTTCGATAATACTGAATCCTTTACTGAACCTGCCCACCAGCAATAAAGTGTATTTTTCATCCCAATCAAACGTATTGATCCTTTTCAGTTCAGCAGCCAGCAATTGAAATTTATACTCTTCTACCCATGACCTGACCTGATACAATTTATCGTGATTTAAAATCAATCCGGATTTCTCCTGATAGCATTTTTGAACAAAGTCGGAAAAACCCCTTATTTGATTAGCCAATAGATTGGCTTTTTGCATTTTAAATTTCAAGTTTTCCCCTCCCTCAAAACAAAATATGCTTTTTGCCGCAAATTTATACAAATCTAGGAAAATAGTCCGTTTTGATATGAATGTAGTTAATTTATAATTATGCGTATTGTTGTATTTTTATATAAAAGGAGGAAATTCTATGAAGAAGTCCATTTGGTCCATTCTAGCTGCTTTCGTACTGTTATTCTCTGCCACAGGAAGCGCCTGGGCGTATGCCCCGTCTTTCGTACATAAGTCTGGAACACTCGCCTACGAACATACCAAGTACTTATCTGAAGAAATAGGCAGCCGAGTGACAGGTACCGAGGGAGAAAGTTTGGCAAAAGAATATATTAAGAAACAATTTGAAGATACGGGTTACAACCCTGATGTACAGGAGTTTTCTTTTACAAAGAGGGGTACATCGCTCTCATCCTCAAATGTGATTGCAATCAAACAAGGTCAATCACCTAAACAAATTATCGTTGGCGCTCACTATGATTCAGTTAAGACTGGCAAAGGGGCAGATGATAACGCATCGGGAGTTGGAGTGATGCTCGAAGCAGCACAGGTCCTGCAAAAGGTATCAACTCCATATACCATCGTCTTCATCGCTTTCGGAGCTGAGGAAGGCGGTTTGAATGGTTCAAATTATTATGCAAGCCAGATGACAGCAGCCGAAATTGACAATACGATTGGAATGATCAATCTCGACAGTCTTGCTGTTGGCGACAAAATGTATGTCCATGGCGGCGCAGATGATGCAGGTTTTATCAGGGAACAAGCTTTGAACATTGCAGAAAAAAGAAAGCTTGATATCGGCATAAATCCAGGTCTGAATGAACACTATCCGGCAGGAACAACAGGTGACTGGAGCGACCACGCTCCGTTTAATAAGCTTGGTATCCCATTCGCTTACTTTGAATCTACTAATTGGGAGATTGGCGAATTAGATGGCTATGAACAGACGATGGAATATGGCGGTGTCTGGCACACAGAAAACGACACGCTCACTTTCATCGAAACCGCCTACCCAGGCAGAATCCAGGAACGCCTTTACAGCTACAGCCAGGTCCTGTCAGAGCTACTTAAACATTTTGATAAAACCAGCACATCTAAATAGGATAAGAAAACTGCTCGGGTAAGATTCAAAACCGTTCCGTTTTAAGGTGCATATCTACTAAATGACAATGAAAATGGCGTGCAAACTGACATCAGTTTTGACACGCCATTTTTCTAATTTAATATATTTTCAGTCCTGAAATATAATTGATCTTTTTAGACATAAGCACATTTTTATTTCATTCTTTAACATTCTTGCCCCGTTTATTTAATAACAGATCGGATAAAATGGCCTTTAATCCTCTCATGATCAAACTACCGCTTAGCTTAAACAGAAATATGTTGTTCCAATTCTTTGTTTAGAATAAAATCCCCTTGATCGTTTTTTAGAAACGGCAACACTGAATCAACTGAATCAACATTTAATTCACCATAAATATGTGGATATTTTCTACCACTATTTTCATCATCTTCCCATTTAATATCTGCTTCAACTTTTCTAGAGTCAATGCAAAGAAGCAACAGAGGTTCATCAATATCTTTAAAGTTAGGAGCAACTCTCCAAAAATTTCCAATAGAAGAACAGTGAATAAAACCAAAAGCCTCAATTGATTCTTTGCCGTAATAGGAGTTTTCCTTAATTTTATCCCAATTACTTTTGGTCAAACAATGCAAAATAATCATCTTTTCGCCTCCTTTGTAATTTAATTAAAAAACTCTTTTGAAAAAAAGACATTTTAAGCATCTCTAATCTGGTACATGCTCTATCCTTAGTTGAAAAGTCAAAGGAATTCTAGTTTTAATTTTAAATCTCCCAATTCCTCAATTAATTTCTTTGCCTTACCATAAGGAATTTCCTGTGTAAGTACAAATGGTAAACTTTTAGACATCTTAAGTAATTCAGATGTAGACATATTTAATCCCAATATCGCTTTAATTTTAATTAAGTCTCTTAATCCTCCGTCTTGAATGTTTACTACAACTATTTTACAATTTTCTGACCAATCAATATTTGAAGATGTTTCTTTTAAATCAATTCTCAAACCAATATTAACCCATTCATTTAGATTTGTTGAAATTAATTCTGCATGATCAGGAATCATGTCTCCAGAATCTACAATTAATATTTCCTCTTTATCACTCAGTGACAACAGAAAAACTCTTCCACCACTATCATCTCCGATAGAGATAAAACCAGGCGCATACTCCTCTGTTTCCCATGCTTCATTACGTTCAAGAATGTCATCAGTACCATAAATGATTATTCCCTCATTAGTTACTAAACCATTAGAAGCTCGTAATAATTCTTTATATGGAATGGGAAGTGTAGTATTTAACCTTTTTTCTACTATTTCAATATCAATATCAGTAGCTGCAGGGCTTAAAATTAAACCACTAACACCATTTAGATTCAAGACCAACGCACCTGCTTTTATAAAAATTATTGTTCTTTTCATAGTCAGCACCATATTCCAAGTTTGACTAACTGCTTCACAAAATATTATTTATTAAGCGAATTATCAATCTTGGTATAAACATTAAGATGTTCCAAACGACCTCACCAATTAGTTCAATTAGGGTATCTTTAAAAAAGCCGCCTCTATTTCTTTTTTTATTTTTCATTTTTTAGCTCCCTATTAATCACTCTTTATTGAACAATTCTTATTTGGAACAATACTACCTATTTATTCAATTTCTTTTTATGCTATCCTGCCCCGTCTCCTAATATAGTTACTAATTATTAAACTAACAAGCCCTTAATTTCAATAAGAAAAAGCCACCTGATTCGGCAGCTAGTCAACCTTAACTCCACTTAACCTTTTTGAAAAAGAAGAAATGAAATCATTTATACTCCTATAAACTTCATCTGGCTGGACATTAAATTCGGCAGTCTGATAATTTGGCAGCCATTGAACTCCAACCGTAAGTACATTCGCTTTTTTACCGGCAAGAATATCAGCGTCGCTATCTCCCAGGAAAACAGCCTCGTTTGGTAACACGTCTAGAAATTCCAATGCCTTATAAATTCCCTCTGGGTGAGGTTTAGGAAACTCGACATCATCGCCTGTAATGATTACATCAAAAAATTCATTTAACCCTAGATAATCTAAAGATATGTCGAGACTTCTTCTTGCTTTCCCGGTCACTATCCCAAGTTTATACCCGTTTGCTTTTAATCTTCTAAGTAAAGTGTTTATATCCTCATTATTCTGAACGAGATTTTCATGTCGATCTCGATATATTTCATAATATAATTCAATAGCTTCATCATAATTATTATTATTAAGGTTTTCACGGATAATTCCAGTCTCTGAGGGTCCGAACATTGCCTTAATTTCCTCCGAGTTAACCTCACGATTATCAAATTGCCTAAACACAGATTCAAATGCCACGAAACATACCGGTAATGTATCAGCAAGTGTACCATCAAAGTCAAAAATCACTGCTTTAATAACAATCACATCCTTTTCCAATACATTACATGTTCTACATTGTGTAATTATTTTCCTTCTTCAACATTACTGGCGGGCATAAAAGGAAAAATGGCGTGGACAATTTCCACGCCATTTGTTGTGCCATTTTCGCTATATTCATTTAATCTTGGAACGGTTTATCAATGTCCCTAAGCAGTTTTCAATCTAAATATTGAGCCATTTTCTTAAGCAATTCACCGGAATTATTTGCAGTCACAAACTCCCCATCCACCATCGCATACGGAGACAACCGGCATTCCTTACATCTGCTTTGGCATTCGAACTCCTTATAATTCACATTTTTGCGACTCAAAAACTCATTATATTCAGCGTAATTTTCTTCTTTTAAAAACTGCTCTAAATTTCGCTGGCAAAATTCAATCTTCACTTTCTTTTGTTTTGAAAAAAGCTTTTGAATTACATTCATATGAGAAACTTCCTTTTCTAAAAAAGTCTAGTTGCCAAAAGGAGTATACAGTGATTGATTATTAAAATAGGCTTCTTTATTAGTAGTATAAACAAGCACAGTAACATATGCCTTATTATAGGATCAAAATAGACAGGGAATATACTTCAATAACACTAACACGAGCATCTTATCCATAAAAAGTATATCATTATTTTTGATATACCATAAACACTTAAATTTTAGTAGTTTTCCAAATAAATTAAGGGGAGAATGATATGATCATTCACGAACGGGAAAAGGATTTTATCATGGTTGCCCAGCATGACCATGCCAGGATTTCTATGGAAACGGCTATAAATTGGAGAGATGATTATTTTGAGGGGTTAGACAGAAAGGACTCTGTGGTTCTCGCTGTTCGAGAGCATGATCGATGTTGGATTGAACCTGACAAAGACCCATTATGGAACGAACAAACAGAGCAGCCCTATTCATTCATGGATTACCCGGGCAGCCCAAAGCTTGACTTTTACAAAAGAGGGATCGATGAAGTCGTGCAAATGGATCCATACGCCGGCTTACTATGCAGCCTCCACTATGCCTCCTTCCTTGAAGATGCGACAAGCACGATAGGAAAGAATTTTTGGAACGAGGAAAAACAAAGACAGGAGTTCTTGCTGAAAGACTTAAGGATTACACATGACCCGGTCCTCACTTTCCATTTAAATCTATTAAAATTCTGCGATAATCTCTCATTGTACATTTGCCTCAATGAACCTGGAACGCCAAAAGAACTTGAGCATTATTTTTACCGGGATGGGTTTCCGCAGCGATTCTCATTTGCTGGGGAAAAACCAATCCACGCCAATTGGTTAGACAAGGGAACTGTCACCCTTTCAATTTCGCCATTTAAAAGACCACTTAAGGTTAAGCTTCCCTATAAGTCTGTTGCCAAAGAGCAAATCATAACATCCGGTCTGTCTGCTGCCTACAATAAAAGCGCCCTTTTACAAAGGGAAGTTAACTTTGTTTAAAACGAAAAAGACCGCTTTTTACTAAAGCTAGTCAGGGTTAATAATATACAATTAATGTTAAAAGAGAGACAGTGACTGAACTTAACCCGAAAAAGAATGCACCAATAAGAATTCTCCCGTAAAGATTGCCTTTGAACTCTTTTAACTTTTCATTGTCTGCTGCCCTTTCGTCTTCACGTTCCATTGCTCTTGATTTTGGGGATATAAATGATCCGAGTTTATTGAAACCATTCATGAACAAAGACAGAAATCCAGTTTTCAAAATCAGGAAGGCCGCTGCCACTAACAAGGATATAATACCAACCATGAATGACCGATCGATGACTTCCCGCCACGAGAGTGAAAGAACTGGTTTTGCTAACAGCCATGCCAGCATGATGAATAGAAAGGCGGTTATTTTCTTTCCCATTGTCATCCTCCTTATTCGATAAAATTGTATGGCAGGAAAAAACAGGGGGCTGTTTTTTCCTGCCATATCACAAAATAGTTACGGAATATACATAGTCAGTGTTTTACTCAGATACCTTCTTTGCCCACTTAACGTTAGGATAACGGTTATATGGGTAGACAAGGCCCTCAAAATTAGGGGATGTCAGGTATGTGTTCGTATAATGATACACAGGAACAAATGGAAGTTCATCCATCAGCACATCTTCTGCCTGGCGCAGTAAGTCAAAGTGCTTCGCTGGATCCTGTTCAGCTTTTGCCTGGTCCATAAGGCTATCGTATTTTTCATTTCTCCATTCTGTACGGTTATTCGGGCTGTCTCCAAGGAAGTAATCAAGGATGACTGCCGGGTCAAGCAGAACGCCGATCCAGCCCATGCGCGCCATCTGGAAGTTACCCTGGTCCGTAGTATCAAGGTAAGTCTTCCATTCCTGGTTAGCCAATTTGATATCCACTCCAAGATTCTTCTTGTACATTTCCTGGACAGCTTCTGCAATTTTCTTGTGGTTTTCAGCAGTGTTATACAAAAGCGTTACTTCCGGAAGAGTGGACCAGCCTTCTTCTGCCATTCCTTCTTCTAAAAGCTTTTTCGCTTCTTCGATATCTTCTTTAAAGTACTTGCCGCCTTGATCACGGAAATCTCCATCAGGCGTTTCAACACCAGGTGGCACGAATGCGTATGCAGGTGTTTCACCAGCTTTTGTGATATTCTTCGTCAGGGCGTCCCTGTCGATAGCCATTGCGAATGCACGCCGTACTTTTTCATTTGTGAATGGCTCTTTTGTGATATTAAACATGTACATATATGTTCCAAAGTAAGGGACGTTCTTGAAGTCTTTGTTTTCCTTTTCCTGTTCTACTACATCGGATGGAAGAGTGGTTACAAGATCCAGTTCCCCTGTTTTATACATCTGATAATAAGTAGTTGCATCATTAACCATTTTCCAGGTAACTTTTGTAAGATTGATATTTTTGTTGTTATAGTAATGTTCGTTCTTTTCGACCACTACTGAGCTGTCATGCTTCCATGCAGTCATTTTGAAAGGCCCGTTGCTGACATACCCTTCAGCTCCTGCAGCCCAGTCTTTGTTGTTTTCAACCAGGTCTTTTTTAACAGGGTAGAAAGTCCACATTGTTAAAAGTTCTTTGAAATAGCCAAGCGGATCATTCAGTTCGACCACTAAAGTCTTTTCATCAGTTGCCTTTACTCCAACATCTTCAGCAGAACCTTTTCCTTTGTTGAAGTCTTCAGCACCCTTTACGTAATAAAGGTAGAAAGCGAATTGGCTTCCAGTCGCGGGATCAAGTGTACGCTTCCAGCTGTACTCAAAATCTTCAGCGGTTACCGGTGAACCATCAGACCATTTTGCATCATCACGGATGGTAAACGTGTATGTCTTTCCGTCTTCAGATACTTTCACATCTTTTGCTGTACCAAGTACTGGCTTGCCATCCTTGTCCTTTGTGAACAAGCCTTCAAACGTATGATCCAACACCCATCCGGATGTTGTATCTGTTGCCATTGCCGGATCAAGCGCTGGCGGTTCACTCATTGCATTCAATACAAGTTCCTGCTTGATGTCTTTTGTGCTTCCTTTAGAACCCGAATCTGATGAAGTGTTCTTGTTGCCCCCGCCGTAACAGCCGGCTAAAACCGAACTGACAAACATAAGGGCAGCTATCATGGATAGCAGCTTTTTCATTGTTTTTCCTCCTCGAAATTGTCTAGATGTTAGTTATATAGATGGCATGCAACGAAATGGTCCTTTTTGACTTCCCGGAAATCAGGAATTATCTCGGCACAAATAGACATCGCATGCGGGCATCTTGTACGGAAGCGGCAGCCGCTTGGAGGGTTGACCGGGCTCGGGGGATCCCCCTGAAGCACGATCCGCTCCCTTTTCGCGGCACCTGGTTTTGCAACTGGAATTGCAGACATTAGTGCCTGTGTATAGGGGTGAAGCGGTTCAGCGAACAAGTCATTGCTGCTGGCAAGCTCCATCATTTTCCCTAAATACATGACACCGATCCGGTCACTGATATGCTTGACCATTCCCAGGTCATGGGCAATGAACAAATAAGTGAGTCCCTCCTGCTCCTTCAGATCCTCCATAAGGTTGATGACCTGGGCCTGGATGGAAACATCGAGTGCTGAAATTGGTTCATCCGCAACTATGAACTTTGGATTGACCGCAAGTGCCCTCGCAATCCCAATCCGCTGACGCTGCCCTCCGCTGAATTCATGCGGGTATCTTCTTGCATGTTCTGGGCGAAGGCCGACTCGTTCCAGCAAATCATATACACGATTTTGCCTTTCCTGCCCGCGGGCAAGACGATGTGCATCGATTCCTTCCGCAATGATATCGCCTACCCTCATCCTTGGGTTAAGGGATGCGTGCGGATCTTGGAAAATGATTTGCATTTCGCGATTCGCAAGTGCTTTATCCTTTCTATCCATAGTGGATAGATCGACACCGTTATAAAACATGGTTCCTTCTGTAGGGTCTTGAAGACCGACAATGGTTTTTCCCAGAGTCGATTTGCCGCTTCCGGATTCACCCACAAGTCCGAATGTTTCTCCCCTTTTGATTTCAATTGAGATATCATCAACAGATTTAACTGTCTTGTCCTTTTGGATTGTGAAATACTTTTTTAGATTTTCGATTTTAAGAAGCGTATCAGCAGCTGTAGCTTTTGGCTCTTTAATGGTTGCTTCGGTCATGTTGTTTCCCTCCCTGCAGCGACAAGATCTTCGACTTTCGGTGACCTCGGATCGTTCAGCCAGCATCTTGCATAATGCCCTGACTCTGTCTCGAATGCTGGAGGCATGTCCTGAAGGCAAACTTCCATTGCATATTTGCATCTAGGAGCAAAAGGACATCCCGGCGGCGGCGAGAACAAATCCGGAGGCGTTCCTTCAATCGGGATGAGCCGCTCTTTTGCAGAGCTTGTATGATCGGGAATTGATTCCATCAATCCCCATGTGTAAGGATGGCGCGGGTTTTCAAAAAGTTCTTGGACCGTACCGCTCTCGACCATCATTCCTGCATACATGACTATCACTCGTTCAGCTGTTTCTGCCACAACGCCCAAATCATGTGTAATGAGGATAATCGCCGTGTCAGTTTTTTCCTTCAGGTCCCTCATCAGATCAAGAACCTGTGCCTGGATTGTCACATCCAATGCTGTCGTTGGCTCATCAGCAATTAACAGCTCCGGATTGCATGCCAGGGCAATCGCAATCATTGCCCGCTGCCTCATGCCGCCGCTGAATTCATGTGGATACTGGTTATAGCGTTCTTCAGGGTTTGGAATTCCCACGAGGCGGATCATTTCGATTGCCCGCTTTTTCGCCTCCGTTTTTTTCATATTTTGATGGACAAGCAATCCCTCTTCAATTTGTTTTCCAATTTTCATGGTTGGATTGAGAGATGTCATCGGGTCCTGAAAGATCATGCTAATCTTTGAACCTTTCACTTTTTGCATTGCCCGTTTTGATAGTTTTAAGAGATCGTTGCCTTCAAAAAGCACTTCTCCATTTTTGATAATTCCTGGGGGTGTCGGGATCAGCCCCATTAAGGTTTGTACAGTCACGCTTTTACCGCTTCCACTTTCACCAACAATGGCGACAATTTCACCTTTGTCCACATGGAAGGAAACATTTCTGACTGCCTTAACTTCACCGCCGTATGTTTTAAAATTCACTTCGAGGTTGTTTACTTCTAGTAAGTGACTCACAGTTGTTCCCTCCTATTTCCGATTCCTAGGATCCAATGCATCCTGAAGTCCGTCCCCAAAGGCATTAAAGGCAAACATCGTCAGGGAAATCATGAATCCAGGGAAGAATAGCCTCCACCATTGGCCGCTTAAAATGACTCCAAGAGCATCGTTCGCCATCGTTCCCCAGCTTGCAAATGGAGCCTGGACACCTAACCCAAGGAAGCTCAGGAACGATTCTGCGAAGATCGCCTGTGGAATCGTGAAAGTCAGATTAACGATGATGATTCCAAGTGCGTTTGGCAGCAGGTGACGCAGGATGATTTTCGCATGGGAAGTTCCCAGCTTCTCGGCAGCCATGACATATTCCTGCGATTTCAGCTGCAAAATCTGTCCCCTGGTAATGCGGGCCATGCTCACCCACCCTGTAACGGACAGGGCGATAATGATTGATGTCACACCAGGATCCATGATGACCATCAGCAAAATGACGATTAAAAGATAAGGAATTCCATAAAGAATTTCGATTACTCTCATGATGGCGTTATCGACTCGGTCGCCTTTTTTGCTGCGTCCAGCCATGTAGCCGGCAATTCCTCCAATGGTAACACCAAGGATTAGGTCGATCAAGGCGGCAACAAACCCGATTGTCAGGGAGACCCTTGCACCATACCAGGTTCGAGACCACATATCGCGGCCAAGGTCATCTGTTCCAAACCAGTGAGAGCTGGATGGTGCAATATTCCCCTTCATTAAATCCTGGTCGGATGGGCTGTAGGGCACCATCTTCGGGCCAAAGAGCGCGAAGAAAACAATCACTAATAGAAGAGACAAGCCCAGGATGGCCAGTTTGTTTTTCATGATATTGATAAGTGTTTCCTTCCATACGCTCAGTGATGGGCGCTGGATGGGGTCGAGAACTTTCTTTTCTGGAGAAACGGGTACGAATAATTTTCTGTCAAGTTGTTTAGGCTGCATGCTATTTCCCCCCGCTTGTCAATTTAATTCTTGGATCAATCAGTCGGTATGAAATATCAATCAAGAACAGGATCACAACAAGTATGGTACTGAAGAAGATCGTTGTTCCCATGATTACTGGGTAATCCCGGTTAAAGATGCTGTCTACGAAGTATTTTCCCAGGCCAGGGATCGCAAATATTTTTTCTATAACGAATGTTCCTGTAATCAAGACGACTGCCAGCGGCCCGATGAACGTGATGACCGGCAGGATAGCATTGCGGATGCCATGTTTGATGACTAACTGTACGGTAGATAATCCTTTTGCATTTGCGGTCTTAATGTAATTTTGGTTCATGACATCGATCATGCTCGAACGCATGAAGCGAGCGATGACTGCCATCGGCGAAGCAGCCAGGGCAAGAGACGGCAGAATACTATGCTGGAAGCTTCCCCATGACGCTACTGGCAGCATTCGCCATTCCACGGCAAAATATTTGATTAAAAGCGGCGCCAATATGAAGCTTGGCACTGAAATTCCAATAATGGCAATCATCATCGCAAAAAAGTCCAGCGGTTTGTTGTGGTTCAGTGCAGCTATGATTCCCAGGATGAGTCCAAAGAACATTGCGACAGTGAGTGCCTGAATCCCAAGAGTGGCCGATGCCGGCATGCCATCAAGAATGATGTCATTTACGGATCGTGTCTGGGATTTAATTGATGGTCCCAGATCAAACATCATGAGATTTTTCATATAAAGGGCATATTGCACAGGAAGCGGCTCATCAAGGTTGTACTTTGCCCGGATATTTTGCAGAACTTCCTCCGGCAGAACATCTGCATCCGACGCGAATGGATCCCCAGGGATAAATTTCATGATGACAAATGTTAACGTAATGATGACCCAGATGGTCAAAAGCATCGTTAAGAGCCTTTTGACTATGTACATTCCATTCACCTCGTTATTTTAAGATTTAAGCATTTACTGAACCGAGAACTCCATTTGTGGCAGTCATGGCAATAATGACGCAGCCCCACATATGCTTGTAGGCCGTAACCATGTCATCGCAGGTGAAGCGGATGCTTTTAGGGCCAGTCAGTTCTACAGTTGGCAAAGTCGTTGTCATTTTTGCCTGCTGCGGGCCTTTAAATTTAAGATCAAACTTAACTGGACCATCAGACACGGTGAAAGGCTTCGCCTGCTTTGCTTTTTTCACAGCCGCTTCTGCCTTTGTACGGATTTCTGCACGTGCAGCTTCTGGATGAAGCAATTCGGCAGCAAAACGGTCAACCGCTCTTTTGGTTACCGCACCTTCAACTTCAGGAAGGGTTTCCTGCACTTCTTTTACATAAGCGTCGTCGCCGCTGATGAATAGCGGAGGAACGCCAAAGGAACCGGCAACATAGGAATTCAATTCCGTTTCTCCTACCACTTTCCCGTTAACCTTCATTTCCTCGACACAGATTCCGGCCAAAGTGTGGCTGATGACTGTTACATCGGAACCGCCTTCGCGTCCATGGTGGCCGACAAACATGATGCCATCGAAGGTCTCATCCAATCCTTCAAGCTGGCACATGACCCGATTGCTTCCGGAAACCAGACGTGCGCGTAGATCCAGCTCTTCAATGATGATATTTGACATATTTCCGTGTCCATCTGCTACAACAATTTCCATAGCTCCTCCGTTAAATGCGCCTTCGATTGCTGCATTCACATCTGCTGTCATCAGTTTGCGGAAACGCTGATATTCGGACGGAGTTTTTAACTGCTGGTTTGTAGCAACACCTGAAATGCCTTCCATATCTGCGGAAATAAATATTTTCATTTTCTTAACCTCTCCCCTTTTTTCAATTTTTCGATAACTAAAGTTAAATGAAAGCTATAATTCTATTAAAATTCAAAACTCTGCTCTTCTGATAGATTCAAAATAAACGCCTTTAACAAGTCTTTTGTTGCCTCAAGATCTCCCAAATCCACCACTTCAACAGGTGAATGGGCGTAACGGGAAGGAACGGATAGGACACCTGTTGGAATCCCTTTGTTGGCATAGTTGACTGCTCCGCCGTCTGTCCCGATACCGGGGAAAACTTCAAGCTGGTAAGGAATGTTCTGTTCTTTTGCAAGATTCACGAGCGTCTCTTTCATGGTTTTATGTACAATCAGGCTGAAGTCCATTACCTTGATTCCTGTACCCCGTCCAAGACCAAGACTCTGGTCCATTGTCTCCTCTGGTGTATCACTGACAGCCGTAGTATCGACAGCAATCGCTGCATCTGCTTTAATATGTTCGGAAGCTGTCTTCGCTCCTCTCAGCCCTACTTCTTCCTGTACTGCAAAAAGGAATATCAGCTCTCCTGCAAAGTTTTCTGCCTGGATTTCTTCCAGTGCCTGCAGCAGGACGGCAACCCCTGCCCTGTCGTCCAACGATTTCGCTCTTACTCTGGGTGCATACTCAGGTCCAAAGACAACGAATTCGCTTCCCCATGTGATCGGCGTTCCGATCTCCACTCCCATTTCGAGGACCTCATGGCGTGAAGAAGCACCAATATCAATATAAAGCTGCTGATGTTTTCTAAGTTTTGAAGGGTCATCAAATTTCACATAATGAGCGGACATTGTACCAATCAGTCCAGGTAACAATCCTTGACACCCCATTACCGTTAACGGCTGCGCCAGAAGGGTTCGGTCATCATTTCCGCCTAGTTTTTCAAATCTCAGCAGTCCGTTCTCCTCGATCTTTTTAACCATAAAGCCCACTTCATCAATATGCGCGGTTAAAATAACTTTTGGCCCAGGCTTGTCCCCTTTCTTCCTGGCGATGACATTTCCGATTGGGTCAATGCTGACCTGATCAGTCCGTTCCTCAAGGTACTCTTTCAAGAAATAGGATACGGAATGTTCATAACCGCAAGGTCCCGAGAGACCTGTCAGTGTTTTCAATAAATCAAGCATCATCTTGCCCCCTCCTAATAATACTCATATGAATTTTTGTAAACATCCAGCTGGATAATACTGTTCATTTCGATGATAGAAGGAAGTTCGTTTATCTTAAGCATGGTTTCGTTTATATCATCCTGTGTTGGTACAGCAATCTGGACCAATAGAGGATATGGGCCTGACGTCAAGGTGATATAGCGTATTTCTCTGAACTCTTTCAAAGAATCGATGGCTTCCTTGATCTTTTGCGGCTGAACCTTCAAAAGAATAATTGCTCCTGCTTTGACCCCAATCGCTACAGGGTTAACTACTCCTACTACATCAAGGATTCCGTTGTCCTTTAGGTTCTTATATCGCAGCCTGACTGTCTTTTCCGTCACATTAAGATTGGCGGCTATTTCAGAAAAAGACATCCTTCCATCATTGGCTAAGTGTTTGATAATTCCCCTGTCCATTTCATCTATTTCGTATTTCAAAACTTATCCTCCTTCCGGTAATAGTTTGTTTATATTTTATCCTTTTTAGTACTTTTGTATTATATAGATATTAATTTAAGTATGTTTTAGCTTCATTAGTATCGTAATAAGGAATTAATATGTATTATAGTAAAAGAATTTTCTAAATTCAATAGATTTTTCAAAAAATCTTTAATGCGTTGCAGTATTAACCCTTTTTATTATCAAAATTGTTAACAGAATTTCAAACAACTGTAACCTAATCTTTCACTAACTGAAATCTTTTTATGGGATAATAGCCCTTCTGGTAAAAAGAGATAGTTCAACCCGGGTGGTGTTAAAGTGACGAAAAAAAGAGGCAGAAAAATCCGGTGGGGACGAGTGATTGGCGCCCTGCTTATCCTTGCGATCTTTACTGTTGGGCTTTTTACCATATATCAGTACATAGAAGGAACTTACCAAGCATTCAATCAACCATTTAAAAAGGCCGAAGCAGAATCGTTTCAAGGAGAGAAGAATACTCAAGAAGAAGTAAATGTTCTATTATTAGGCAGTGACTCTCGCGGAGAAAAAGCAGCGCGAACTGATTCCATCATGGTTGCCCATTACAACCCAAAAACGCATAAGGTAAAACTGATTTCACTTATGAGGGATATGTATGTGAACATTCCTGGACACGGTCAGCAAAAATTAAATGCTGCCTACTCTTTCGGAGGCCCGGAATTACTAAGGGAAACGATTAAAATGAATTTGGGTCTCGACATACATCATTATGCTATCGTCGATTTTAAAGGCTTCGTAAAAGCCGTCGACCTCCTCGTCCCAAACGGAATTCAAGTGGACATTCCATATGAAATGTCCGATGGCATCGGTATGACCCTCGAACAAGGAACACAACAGCTCCACGGAGAAGAGCTATTAGGATATGTCCGTTTCCGCCAGGACCGGTTAAGCGACTTCGGACGAGTCCAAAGGCAGCAGGAAGTAGTCTCTAAATTAAAAGATGAAGCCATAAGCCTTAACAGCGTGGCCAAGCTTCCCGAACTGTTAGATCTCCTAGGTTCATATGTCGAAACGGATATTGAAACATCCACACTCCTGACCATCGGAAAAGACATTCTGACTAATGAAACCGGAGAAATTCAAACCATCCGCCTTCCTGAAGACGGCAGTTTCGAGAATGAACGTTATGAAGGGATTGGAGAAGTGCTCGAGGTTGATTTTGAGCAAAACAAGAGAGCCTTGGAGAAGTTTTTAGAGGATGGAAAAGAATAACTGAAGTATCGGAAACGATGTTTCATGATAGTTGGGGAGTCCATTTAATGGTCTCCTCTTCTTTTTTCTTTGTTATTTTACTTGCATGAAATTTTCATCTCAGTAATCGCTCAATAACTTACAATAATAGGCTTGAGTCTAATTTATTTTTTCCCCGCACCCTGAAAAAAAACGATTGCAAAAGAAAAAAAGAACTCATTAAGAGCCCTTTTTCAAACTAACAAAAACACACGATATGGATTGGAATTTTTAAGGGATTAAATCACATTCTCAGGTGGATCGGTTTTATCTCTCCCGGCTGCTGTTAAAATACCTTAAATAAATTTCAACCAGATCATAAAAAAGGGTATCCGTTCATTAAACAAACAAAAGCTGATTCTTCCATACCGTAGAAAAAAGATGCTTTATATTTTTTATCTGCAGGGTCCCAATAAAAAACTCATATATCCATTACGGTGTACCGTAATGGATATTTTGCAAGCCAATTTAAAATGTTCCTAGTCAATCTTAATCTGTGATTTACTATATAATGTTTTTAATATTTACCGGAACCTCCAGTAACCATCCAACATTTCAAAAACGTGACTTTGGTTCGTGTCAGTTAGGTTCACTAAAAAAAGCGTTTCCCCTTTTTCTTTTAATACCTTAGCAGCCGGACCATCTCCAATTGGTGTAAAAAATAATAAATTAGTTCCGTCCAATTTTAAAATTCTACAACGCGCATTTATTTCCGTATCGATAAATTCCTCACCTTGCTTAAGACCAAATAATTCCCTCCAAATTTCTGGTGTTTTATCCAAATCATGCACGACAAATCCGACACTCTCCAATTTTGGTTGACCAACCATGTGCGACCCTATGACTCCTTGTTCTTCTAATTCTGAATATCTTTCTTCATCCGATTTTTCCCATTGAATAAAAAAAGGTAAAGAAACCTTTTTCCCCGGGTATTCAGGGAATAACAATGACCACATGATTACTTGACCATCAGCACGAACTCTCTCCCCAGTTAGCGGCCCATATACTGTTAGTCCTTCTGCCTTAAGTTTTATTGCTAGTTCTTCTATTTCATTTGTTCGGATAGCTACTGTCGCAGGACCTTCCCGATTTTCTTTTGCTAACTGTTCAACGATTTGCGTTATCAATCGATTTTCATCATGCTTTTCAGCTATTGATAGATTTTCAATTCCTAAAAATTCAATATAACTTAAGCCAAAATAAGTTAGGGTATTATATGTTCCCCAAAACTCATGTCGGCCTCCGGCCACAACATGAAGTCCTCTTTCGTTTAAGGGAGAAATTGCTTTCTCTGGTTGCTTTAAGAACCAAACAAGGTGATCAAAGAAAAATTGCATTATTGTACCCCTTTCTAATAATAAAATAAACATTGGCAATATTTAATTAATTTTCTCTATTATACTGTAAAGAAGTAGAGGGACGAACTTTTTGCTCTGAAATAGGACAAGGTGCTTAAGCTTTCCAATTAACCTTGGATAAACTATACTTCAAACAAAAAAACCGCCCAGCATTCTGAGCGGTTACTATTTATGTATTTGTCGGGACCGCCTGGGAATCGAACCCAGCTGACCTGGCAGGTACCTTGTTTTACGATTTCGACTAACTCATTCTTTTAAACAGTAAAATTCAGTCAGGTACTTAAAAAGTATTCAGTGTTTTCCTAATTGTGTTAAAATATTGACAATAATTGATCAGGAGGTAAATCATGAAAAAGAATAAGTTAGTAATTGTAGGAGTTGGCCATGTTGGCTCGTATGTTCTAGCTGATGCCATGAAATTGGGGCTTTTTAGGGAAATAGTTGTCATTGATAAAGATAAGGATATTGCTTATGGTGAAGCCCTTGACCAGGCGCATGCAACCGCTCTTACCTATATGTCAAATACAACAGTTTATACCGGGGATTATTCCGAATGTGCTGATGCAGATGTAATTATCTGTGCTGCTGGTCCAAGTATGATAAAAAGTGATCAAGATACAATGCCGGACAGGGCCAAATTAGCTGTTGTCAATTCAGAGGTAATTCGTGAAGTTATGACTGGAATAACTAAATATACGAAAGAAGCAATCGTAATTCTTATAACAAATCCGTTAGATACCATGGTGTACATAGCAGAAAATGAATTCGGATATCCGAAGGGACGAATATTTGGAACCGGAACAATGCTTGATTCTGCACGTCTCCGTAAAATAATCGCTACTAATTATGACATCGATCCAAAAAGTGTAACAGGTTATATGATGGGCGAACACGGACACACAGCTTTCCCAGTTTTAAGCCGCTTAAGTGTGCAAGGGTTTGGTGAAAATGAACTCGACCAAGTTTTTCAGGGAAAAGAACCATTAAGTCGGGAAGGTTTGAAAAAACAAGTTGTAAAGGCAGCCTTTGATGTGTTAAATGGAAAAGGGTGGACAAATGCAGGTGTTGCCCAAGCTGCTGTTACACTGGCAAAGGCAGTAATGCTGGATGAACGCAGCGTTTACCCGGTGTCCACAACATTACACGGGCAATATGGATACGATAGAGATGTTGCATTAAGTATGCCATGTATCATCGGCAGAAATGGCGTAGAAAAACAATTAGAAATTACTCTCGACTCACAAGAACTTAAATGGCTGCATGAATCAGCGGAGTATATCAAAGCAGCGATGAAAGTTGCAAAGACAGGCAAAACTCAGAATTCAAAAATTCCTGGGTGATGTTACATTTCTTTTAAGGCGAACAGGATTTGTACTGTTTGTCTTTTTTTTATATTTCCTAAAGCATAGATGTTTATCTTCAAAGCACGTTAGAAGTCATGTAATTCTACTTTTTTTAAAGGTTTATATCTTCAATCCTCCACTTTTTAATACGGTCATCCCTTCCCCTTGCCTTTGTCAAAACAAATCGATACTTATTTTCAATTTCCGGTACGGTTTTATAGGTGAGATTTTTCTTTCTATATTTTAATTTTTTCAAGCCCAAGCATGTCTAAATTAAAAACTTATAAGTTTTCTCTAACTATATTTCTTCTTGTTTTTCAGTCTTTTGTCGACTACCTTCAAATTCCCTATCAAATCCAACGTTCTCAACATAGAATAGGTGCCTGCCCCCTGCCTTATATATCTTTACCGGGATTAGGCACCTATTTTCATTTCTATAGCTTGACTTCGACTGGACGGACTGGGCTCTTCTCTTCTCTGCTGACAGCAGGTTTTTTAGACCAGTAAGTGGCAAGTATTGGTCCAGAAATATTGTGCCAGGCAGCTCCCAGAACACTTGGAAGTGCAGCCAGCGGCCCGAAGTGTGCGGTCGCAAGTGCAACGCCAAGTCCTGAGTTTTGCATTCCAACTTCAATCGCAATCGCTCTTCGATTTACTTCATCCTGACCAAGCACTTTTCCTGCAAAATAGCCAAGCAGAAGTCCGAATCCATTGTGAAGCATGACAGCGGTAAAGATCAACAACCCTGATCCGGCAATAGTTGCCGCATTGCCGGAAACGACAGCAGCCACAATCGTGATAATCGCCGCAACTGAAATAAGCGGTAAAACTGCTAAGCTTTTTTTTACTGCAACAGGGAAAAATTTCTTAACTGCCAATCCTAATACAATCGGAACAATAATTACTTGGACAATGGACGTGAACATGGCTACAGCATCAACCGGCATCCATTGACCTGCCAGCAAAAGCAAAAGCAACGGTGTAATGATTGGAGCCAATAATGTTGAAACGGAGGTCATGGCAATAGATAATGGTACATTTCCCTTTGCCAGATACACCATAACGTTAGAAGCAGTTCCCCCTGGTACAGATCCGAGCAGTACCAGGCCGGCTGCCAATTCTGCCGGCAAATTCATTAGTTTTGCAATGGCGAAAGCAACGGACGGCATGATGACGAACTGTGCACAAACTCCGATGAACACAGGCAGCGGTTTCGTAAAGATGATTTTAAAATCGACTGCCTTCAATGTGAGCCCCATTCCAAACATGACTACGCCAAGCAGGATGGTGATATAGCTTCCCAGGCCTAAAAATGGGTCTGGAACCATAAACGCAATCACCGATATTAAAATTACCCAAACAGCAAAATATTTTCCTGCAACATTACTTACCGCCTCTAATAATTTCATATCATCACACTCTTTCTTTTTTATTCAAGATTTTATTTGGATTCAAAAGGTTATCCGGATCAAGGGCCTTTTTGATTTTCTCCATAACCGCCAATGCTGGTCCATGTTCAATTTGCTGATATTTTTGCTTGCCGACACCCACTCCATGCTCACCCGTGCAGGTTCCACCCTGCTTAAGGGCATAGAGGACAATTTGTTCATTGAGGTCCTCAGCCTTTTTAATCTCCTCAGGATTACTCATATCAATCATCAGGAGAACATGATAGTTTCCATCCCCCACATGACCGAGAATTCCGCCGGTAAGACCGAGTGAATCGACTGCTACCCTTGCATGGCTTATTGCGCCTGACAGCTTTGAAATCGGAAGGCATACATCCGTCACCATCATTTTCTTACCAGGGTGCCCATGGATATAAGCATAAGCAAGATTATGCCGCGCCTCCCATAACCGATTCCTCGCTGCATTATCTGTTTCAAACTGAATATCCAGACAATGATGATCTTCAACGATTTCAGTTGTGAACGCTATATCCTGCTTCAAGCCCGCTTCATTCCCGTGAAACTCCAAAAATAGTGTTGGAGTTTCACTATAGCTAGTTTCACTAAACAGGTTCACCTGCCTCATGGAAGGTTCATCGACAAGCTCTACCCTGGCAATCGGCACACCTGACTGTAAAATCGAAACAACTGCTTCTACCGCATCGTTCAATGAAGGAAAAGAAGCTCTTGCCGCCATCACATGCTCAGGAATCCCATATACTCTTAAAGTCAGTTCCGTAAAGAGTCCAAGAGTACCCTCCGAACCAACAAATAAACCATTCAAATGGTATCCTGATGAAGACTTGGCGGCCAAATTTCCAGTATGTATAATCGAACCATCCGCAAGCACCACTTCAAGATCACGTACTTGGTCACGCATGACTCCATATTTGACCGAAGACGTTCCACTTGCATTTGTCGCTGCCATTCCACCCAGCGTCGCATCTGCTCCAGGATCCACAGAGAAAAACAGGCCATATTTTTTCAATTCTTTGTTCAGCTGCGACCTTGTCACACCAGGCTGTACCCTGACAAGGAAGTCCTTTTCACGTACTTCCACGATTTTATTCATAAGCGAAAAATCGATTGTGATGCCATGTTCGTATGGTATGACATGACCCTCTAGACTGGTTCCAAGCCCAAAAGGCACCACTGGGACTTTATATTTGTCTGCAAGGTGTACAATTTCACTGACTTGCTGTGCTGTTTCCGGAAAAACAACAAGATCGGGAAGACTTTCCCTATGGTATGATTCATCCCGGCCATGCAACTCCCTTACTGACTGATTTTCCGATACCTGCTGTTCAGAAAGGATCTCCTTTAAAGCATGTACGATGTTCATACTAGCTGTTTCCATCCAATACTCCTTCTTTCTACCACAATGAATTTGGTCAGACCAAAGATAAAATTGGTCCAACAAGTTAAAGTCAATTATACTAACTTATCAGAAAAATTCAATAATTCTTTCAAAACTTTTTGTCTTGATTATTAGATTTTACGTCTGTTAAATTTAGGACAGTATTTGAGAACTATTTTGAAAAGAGGCTACGGTTAATGGCGGAGAAGAAAAAGACCTATCTAGTTTTAGTGGATAAAATTACTGAACGCTATTTGACAGGAAATCTTAAACAAGGTGAAAGGCTGCCTTCAGAAAGAGAATTGGCAAGCCAACTAAACGTTAGCCGGACAACCATAAGAGAAGCCCTGAGGACCATGGAACAAAACGGGGTAATAGAAATCCGCCAAGGAGGCGGAAGCTACGTTAAAATTTCTGACTTCCAATCGAGGAAAGAAGAAATTATTGCAGCTGTCAAAGCTGAGACACCACTTGTTTATGAAACGCTGGAACTTAGGCGCGCCCTAGAAGTTGAATCAGCCTTCCTCGCCGCAAAAAGAGCTGCTTCAGCAGACCTTGAAAAGCTGCGGACGGCTCTCAACAATATGGCAGAGTCCCAACAGGATCCAGAGTTGAGGCTTAAGGCGGATCTTGACTTTCATATCGGAATAGTCGAGGCCACCCATAACTCCATATTTATACAACTGATACATACCATTAGCGGACATATGAAAGATACCATCATGGCTACCCAAAAGCATCGCTTTAAAGATCCCTCTCGGTACGGAGATACACTCGACGAACATAAAGAAATCTATCTAGCGATAGCTTCCGGGAATGCGAATAAAGCCAAGGATCTGATGGAAGAGCATATTACAAGGATTAGAGAAGAACTGTTAGAGTCGATGGTGGTTGATCTAGGGAAATGAGATGGATTTTAAGGCAGGATTAGGTTTGTGGATAGTATTGCTGATATCTATAAAGCTGTAATAGATGCATGATACTCAGTTTTAGTTGACTATATGTTCATCTGCCCGTTTATTTTGAATACTACTTCTTAGAGTGCGGCTTAAGATTAAAACAGAAAAAAATCCACCCAACATATCTGATGGGTGGATTTTTGGCACGTTCTAAAACGTTTATACTGTTATGTATTTAATAGAAGGAATAATTGTGTATGTATTAAACGAACACACTGTGCAAATCCAAGTAGTATCACTTTAAAAAAACAGTTAAAACCGATAAGTATACCGAAAAATTGGCGGGACCGCCTGGGAATCGAACCCAGCTAACCTGGCACGCAGGTCACAAGCGGTTTTGAAGACCGTGGAGGACACCAGTACCCCATTCAGCCTCTACTAAATGTTGGTATATCAATGTTTATCCGTACAACCCCGACGGTTTTTCAAGACCATTCGCACGGTCTCTACGTCAGTTCACACGGTCTAGTGTACTGCAGGTATACAAGATTTCAAATGAAATTATGAAAATCTTAATTATTCCCTCCGATCTACCTATCCTCATTTCCTCTTACATCTTAATTAAAAATTCATTCAACTGAGTACATATTAGCCCATTATTACATCGGAGAGTGCAGTGTGAAATTGTTCCTTTGTTACGATTAACATATTTGTGGTATTAAAGGTGTTTTTATCTGCTTCTTTTAGATAATGCAAGTAACGAACTAGTCTAACAAATGCTTTCAACTTATCGTCGGTCCAGGGAATTACTACCCCTAATCTTCCGAGAGCAGATGCATTAATTGCCCCACCCATTAAGTGTTTCCGACTTACTTTATTCTCAATTTCTATTGCCATAAAACATCTGGCATTTAAGTTTTGATATATTACGTTTTCATAAGCACCTGCTTCTACAAAATCTCCATAGCGATACAAATTATCTCGGTTGTAAGTAATTAATCGTTCAACAAAATCACGGATACTACTTAATCTAAACATTTCGTTGTAGTCTAACTCGTGCCTTTGGTGAGTTGCAAAAGGTCCAACTGCAACGTCCACCCTTGGAGAGTAAATATTTAAGGCTCTTTCATCTCTCATTGCATCCCACTCTGTTCTAACATCCGTATTCGGAAACAATATTTTCAATTTTTCCTTAAGATACTCTTGATAAATTTTAAGTTTCACTTCGTCTAAATTTTTCAAATTAATTTCATTAATTGCTAAAGGTCCAGACATAATACACTCTCCTTGTTTAATGGTACTGAACAGCATTGCTCATCTTCACTAAAGTAGAATATTAGTATTATACCAATAATTACTAATACCTAAGTATATCATCCTTCTAATTACCCCTTTAACAATTACTAAATATTTCAAAAGTAGACAAGAAATGAATTGAATATAGCAGGTTTCTGGTATTTTTTGTCGAAATATCTTCTTTAGGAAATCAAGGAGGACAAAAGTATGAGAATAAAAGAGTTTACCATTAGAAATTTCAAAAATTTTGGTAATGCTGAACCATGTACAATTACCTTCCCAAGAGTAGATGGAGAAGGAGCATCAGACTTCATCACCATTATAGGAGAAAATAACATTGGAAAGTCATCTCTTCTTGAGGCATTAAAGTTATTTCTTCCAGAGACGGATTCACCTAATACACCTAATATTGATATGTTTCCTTTTAAGAGAGAACCTACCACTCCATCTATGAATATGGAGATATTAGTAGTATTTGATGATTTTAATCATGCAGATAGGAATAACAGATTTATCAAACCGTACATTTTTAATGAAGAAATGCGGATACGCCGTATCTGGACTGCACCTAACTTAAAGGATAGTGATGTTCCCTTTGAGGTATACATTCCTAAGCGGTACATATCAGAAATTGACATGGAGGGAACATGGAATACTAGGATGTTCAGCAGTGTATCAAATGCTTTAATTGAGCAATACGAAAACTACTGTAGTGGACAAAACATTACAACTGGGACTATTCCTAGAGCTAAAAAAGATGACTTTGTCCAGTATGTCTACCTAAACAACCCGGATCTTATATATGAGGGTGAAGTTGACTGGATGAAAAATCCTAATGGTTTTGCATCAAATATACGGTCTGTAATGCCCAAAGTTATATATGTTCCAGCTGTAAAGTTAATAGATGAAGAAGCTGACGCAAACAAGAACAAATCTGCCGCTAATCAGATAACAGCTGCCTTATTTGAACATCATTTGAATCAGACTGAGGAAATCCAAGTGTTTAGGGCGTCTCTAGCATCCCTTAAGAACATTTTTAACGAAGGTACACGCCATAACGAAGTTCAAAATCTTGAGAGTAAACTCAGTAGAAAACTGAAGCGTTTAATGGATATCGAGGCAAATGTTGACTTTGATGTACCAGAGGTAATGGAAAAATTACATTTGAATTCAAACATCTATCTTAAACATAACAACCTAATTACTCTCCCTAGTCAGCAAGGTAATGGCGTTCAAAGGATGCTTATACTTTCCTTGTTGGAACTTATGGCAGAACAACTAACACAAAATAACTTAGAAGAAGACGAAGCTGCAAACACTGAGGTCTGGAAAAGAAGTTTCCTATTTTTAGTGGAAGAACCTGAGATATACCTTCATCCACATCTCCAACGTAAAATGCGTGACTCTCTAGTTCAAATATCTAAACACCCATTAGCGCAAGTCATTTGCACATCTCATTCAGAAAATTTTATCGACTTGGCAGGAAGACATCAAGGCATAGTAGTAATGCAAAGAGATGAAGAACTATTCACTAGAGTTAAACAGGTTACACACGACATCTATATTGGACAGACTGCGAGAGAGAAACGAAACAGGATGAGAATGCTATTGAACTTTAATACCACTACACTGGAAGCATTTTTTGCCAAAAGGGTAATCCTTGTTGAGGGAGATTGTGAAGTTGCTAGTATTATAGCCATTAAGAATAAACTACAAGAACTTCGTCCTGAGATAGCGGATAATTTGGAAAGAGTGATAAAGGAAATTTCAATAATCCCTTGCAACGGTAAGTTAACTCAGAAAGCCTACTATGAAGTATTGTGCTACTTCGGTATACAGCCATATTTAATACACGACCTAGATGATGAAAACTTGGATACTGGAAGTAACTTAAATATCCTAAATACCATTGGACACGAAGCTTTTCGCCTCACGCATCAACCAAACTTTGAAGGCGATATTTTTGAGCAGACATGGAATAACGATAAGCCTTGGAAGGCTACTCGACTTATTGAGGATGACTTTAGTACATACCAAGACAAACTTCTGCGCTTCTTTAAATTTGTTATTGGCGAGGGAAACTTTAATGATCTCCAGCTAGACAACTTACTTCAAACAGTATAAGTTGGTTGTTAGTAGAGTCGTTTCCGCTTTTAGCAAGAGACGGCTCTACAGCTTTTTACACATATAGTATCTTATAAACACTATGCTAAGTAATCATATCAGATTGTCTGATTTCTTTTTCTTACCTTACTAACATAAGTATACAACCTACTACTTAATTAGATGTGGAGGAAGTTTCTTGAAAACATTTTCACCATTAAAACCTTGGCTAACCAGGATTCATCCGCTACCTAGCTTTAAATATCTTCAAGAGGCATCTCCAATTTTTGAACTTGGGGCTTCAGTGATATTTGATGATTATGTCCCTCTATACAAATTACATCGACAAGAAGCGCAAAGCCTCTCAATCTCTTGGGAGGAGCAAAGGAACTATGTTGAACTTGCTTTAGATATAATAAATTCAGATGAGGGTGGTTGGTTGGATAGAGAGGAAGTTCAAATGATTCACGATGAACTTGGACCTCCTCCAGAATCATGTTACCCAATTTACATGTTTACTGTTAAACGAGATGAGTTTGAAGAAGTTTTGTATATTGGAAAAACTTCTTCAAAGTTCTCCAGATTCTCTGGAGGACATACTGCCGCTATTAAATTGCACCAGCCTAAATATGATGGCTTTGAAAAGAGGGTTTATTTTGGTTGTGTAACATTATTAGATGAAGAAAACAGCCTACCTCTAGAATGGATTCACCCTAAAAAATTTAGCTTAGAGTTGTTAGACAGTATTGAATCCCAATTAATTCATTCTCTTAAGCCAGCATTAAATACACATAAGAAGAAAAATTACAAAGCCCTACATCCCACATCTATACACATTCAAAATACTAGTCCAGACTCTATGTACCTAAATGACTATATGATATCACCCTATTAGAGAAGTTGAGAGAAGGAGTGGGTTCGCCCACTCCTATTTAAATAGGAGTACAAGTTTTCTTAATCAAATATTACTTTTTCCATTTCCGTTCATTCTTCCTACGGATAAGAGTTCTCTTAATTACACCTTTCATTTCTTCGACTTGCATGTAAGTATGTGTCTCAAGCGATTGTAAGCATTTTCCACTTGTAGCTTGATATTGGTTTATTGGTCTCCCCTCTCTAATTTTGCAATGGCTCTTCCGCTGATTCAAGGATTATTTTCTTATTCGTTTCGGATTATCTGTGACGTGTGAATTTGGTTACATAGGGTGAATCCCTTCTTTAAATCCCGTGAAAATGGGGAAAATATGCCCCTATTCCCTGTATGAAAATGAAAAGAGACTCTTTAGTTGCGGTATCTCTTATAATTGCTTTGCTTCTAGTTCATTTTTTCTGTTAATCAGTGTTCGCTTCTTTATTCCCGTCATTGCTCCACTTCTTTGTATGTATGAGTCTTAAGCAATTCTAATGCGTTAACACTTGTTGCTTGGAATGTTTTCTTACTCTAACTTCTCTGCAATCAATACGTTGTTTTACAAGGGCCTTCCCTTCGTCTATACCCTCTACGAACTTATCGTCTTACTTTTGAATTTTCTACTACTTCCCTATGCCATTCATTAAATGGCTGTATAAAGCTTTGTTTTCCCAACCATTCTTGAGTATTCAATTGAAATGTATGTATAAAGTTTCCTGTCGTACCAACATCAAATACGCCACCTTCAATACCTTGGTCACGAATAACTAACAGAGGTAAATTCAACATAAATGCCATAGAAGCCTCAATGTGATTCCAAGGAGTAGGTAATAGGGTGTTCTTTAAAATTTTTTCATTACTTGTTCCAGGCTTGGAAATACCTTCGTGTATTACTGCTTGAGGAAATCCTAATATAACAGCACCAGAACACTGTCTCATTAACTGTTCCACTGCTTTCATCGGAGAGACATTTGGAAAGTCTGTTTTACCAATTGTCCTGGCTCTCAGTCCCCTAGTATTTAACAGTTCATCAATTCTCTGCATAGTTTGGTCTTGGTTTTCATCCACACTATTGGGTCTACTAACAAAAATATCAATATACATAAATTTTCTCCTTGTACTTTTTATTTTTTCTTATATATACCTGACTATTATACTATGATATTTATTATAGACGGAAGAAACATTTATTTAAAAGCTTAGAAATTTCCAAAAAATAGGAACAAAGTCTTTACAAGAACAAATATTCAAAGCAATTCACCAATGGTATGTGAGTTTATTAATTACTCTCTAATCTCACAAAAAGAGCGTAAAACATTGGTAATACCCCCATTTGTTTATAACATATGAGATGTTTTATAGGGGGTTCTAAAAGGTTGAGGGAATTTTACTCTTCAACCTTTTTCTGTGAAAAGAATTAATTCCTAGGATCACGGTATACTTCAAACGCCCAAAGGTTAACCTATAGCTAACCGAAAAAAGCCAATAAGAAAGCAGGGCTACCTGTGGGAGGGTAACCATGTATATTCTTATTTGGTTCTGGCTAGACTAACTAAGTTGTGGTTCCTTATAACACTCCTTGTTGATGAGCATGGAGTAAATGATTCGAAGCATTCGATGCGATATGGCAACGAGTGCTTTTTTCTTTCCTCGTCTCGAGGCGAGTGGCCAATATTTTGCAGCCAGCCATCGATTCCTGCAACGTGATACAGCCCAGGCAACTTCGCACATGGTGGACTTGATATGGGGATTCCCCTTGGTCGTCCTGGAGCTTCTCCGTTTTCCTGCACTCTCATGGTTCCCTGGGGAGACCCCTGCCCATGAAGCGAGGTGTTGGGAAGTCGGGAATTGTGTCATGTCGACTCCAATCTCGGCAATGATGTTGGCTGCGGAATCCTTCTTGATTCCGGGTATGGTTAGGAGGATTGTTAATTCTTCCTTATAGTTTTCTAACAGACCATCAATGCGTTTTTCTAT
Organism: Cytobacillus oceanisediminis 2691; assembly: GCF_007678455.1. Lineage (GTDB taxonomy): Bacteria > Bacillota > Bacilli > Bacillales > Cytobacillaceae > Mesobacillus > Mesobacillus oceanisediminis_A. The sequence continues at coordinate 401,432 of NZ_VEEP01000003.1, forward strand.
TTCCGAGATCAGCTCCTCCAACTGCTGGATGTGCACCCAAGACTGTTTGATGAGGAAACGTTGATGTTCATTAATTGTTCCAAAAAGGGAATCCGTGATCAGTTGTTTTTTCGCAGACATACTTCGATGAATGCAGCTTTCTACATCGTTTGGGTCCACGTATCCCTGTTCCACCAGCTTCTCTAGGAGTTTCTTTCCTGAGACGCCGAAAACGTCTGAGATCACTGTACTCAATTTAACATTTGAGCTTTCCAGTACTTTCTGTATTCGGTTTTTCTCCGAAGTCAAATGGCCGATCCACTTTTTCCGGAGCCTTGTAAGATCCCTTAATTCCCGGATTTCTACCGGGGGAACAAAACTCCTTTCTATCAGTCCATGTCGAAGTAGCTTAGCAATCCATTCGGCATCGGATACATCGGTTTTCCTGCCAGGAACATTTTTGATCCTTTGTGCATTGGCTAGCGTGATATCAAAAAAACCTTCCAGGACGTTGAAAACTGGTTTCCAGTAAATCCCTGTACTCTCCATCGCGATGTGAGTAACCTCATAGTCCTCAAGCCACTTTAATAGTCGAAAGAGATCCTTAGTCAAGGTGGGAAAACTTTCGGTCACCTTGACCAATTCTTCTTCATGATTTCCGGTGATGACACAAGCCACAATGGTTTCTGAATGCACATCGAGACCAGCACACCGTTCAATAAATACTTCCATGTTTCCATCCTCCATAATAAGATCACAAACAGTGAATGGATTTGAAACTAGGCATTTTTCTGTACGTGGTCATCCTTCCCAATGGAAGGTGCCAACAAAGGGTTGATCACCAAATCCACTCAAACAGTTTTATTTACAGGGTCTTAAGCCACCATAAAAAGCTACGTCTTGCATACTGTTTGTGTCATCAACATTATGGTCAGTAGGGATTTATTTTCATGTATGGGTTGGGAGTCGGAGAAATCATGATTGTTTTATTTAATTAGGGTGTTATTTTAGAACGCTTTAAAGCCCCTTTTGTTGTTTTAGTATTTATTATATTACTCTGGTGTATGAAATACTGATTTCACACACAAAAAGTCCCATTGACTATGCTACGATTGAGATACTTAACCAAGTTTACTCAATCACCCACACAACCAAAGGAGGTCATAGTCAATGAGACTACTTAATGGTAAACAAGGTCTAAGAAGAAGTCAATTCGCAAAAGAACTTAAAGGTGCTGATTTAGAAAGAGTACTGATTATCCCTATCGATGCTTCAAAGGTTGTACAGAAAGCAATGATTCTGAATTATTTTGGAGATGTAGTCCATACTCCATTTGCCTTCATGGTCAGTCAGACTGGAATGAAGTCACTGATTCAAAAGGTGGAGGAAGCGAAACAGGCATGCCAGGCTGAGCGGATATTTGTGGGCATAGAAGCCACTGGTCATTATTACGAAGATATTGTCCGTATTCTAACAACCGAAGGATTCTCTGTTCACATCATAAATCCTGCTTCCACCCATGAGGAGCGCAAACAACACCTCACTTATACCAAAACGGACGACATCGATCTATACCTGATTGCCGAAGCATTGGTGGGCAATAAAGCGACGAATGCCAAGATTTCTGCCGGAGAATATAGACAGCTCCAAAATCTTACCCGAGCCAGGAGAAGTGAAATCAATAAGCGATCACGAATCAAAACAGAGATCCGGACCCATCATGACCACATCTGGCGTGAATATCAAGGATATAGCATTTTGGAGGAAGGTAAAATCAAGACAACTAAGATATTCAGTGATTTTTGGGGGAAATCAAGTTTATATATACTCGCTCACTCCCCTCACGCTTCCCAAATTCTCGAACTTGGAGAAATGGGCTTAAAGAGAATCTCTAAAGAACACAATTTAAAGATACGCAACACATCGATAAAAAAGCTCCTTTTCGCTGCCCATGAAAGTGTGTCTAAGCCGGTAGACGATCTCTCCAGTGAGTTTTTTCTCTTGAAGCAGAAATTAAAAGATTATGAATGGCATACCCAATCCATTCAAACCTACGAGAAGGAAATTGAGCGCATTCTCGTTAATACAAACGGTCTACTTCTCCTTACCGTGCCAGGAATTGGGGTAGTCACAGCTGCCGAAATATACTGTGAAATGGGCGACCTTACTCATTATACAAGTGCTAACCAGCTCATAAAAAAGGCAGGTACAAATCCTGTTATCAAACAATCCGGTAAAGAAGAAGGCTATCGTGGCCGTATTTCCAAGCAAGGGAATGCGAACTTGCGAAGGGCTGTTTATACTGCCGGTAAAAGCCTTTCTGTCCATAATGAAGCACTAAAACCTTTCTATACACGTTTAAAAGAAAAAGGAAAAAAATCAGGATCAATATACATTGCGATGGGAAATAAGTTTCTTAAGATTGCTTTTTCGATGCTTAAAAACAGAAAACCATTTAAGTGGAATAACTCCACTTTTAATTACAAAGAAGAAGTCTTTAAAAAACTGTCACTACCAATAGCTGCTTAAAAACAAAATAATAGGTGCCATCCTTTTGGTTCGAGTGGAGATCGGATCTAATTTCCTGAGGCCCAGACCTCGATGTTTAGCTTAATCCCACTCGTCCTGTAAATGCGGATCAGTACGTTAATATTTAAATTTGTACTCATTGCCAGATTGCATCAATGCAGACCAAGAAGCGAGTGAAAGCACATTTCTGAATCAAGAAGATGGCATCTGTTTTAATAACAACTTGGTTGATTGTTACTGGTAAAAAATAGAATTTACGGTAATTGTGTTTGAGTTACCCAAAAAACTAAAAAAAGTATTTGACATTGTACGCTATTTAATTAATTTTAAGATCGTCTTTTCCTACGTAGGCACTCTGCAATTAATGTACTAGCTAATGACGTGTTTAAGAACATTACCCCATTTTAAATCGTTTAACAAAGTCTTTTTCTCACTTACCAATGAATTATAAAGTGTATAGTATAAGTAAAAAGAGGAGGAGGATATAATGGATAAAAAATTCGAAGAAATGCTAAAGATGAGAATTAATCCCGATATCAAGGACTTTAAAATGGATAAGAAAAAGTCCTTGTTTATTAACCCATCTATCCCACATACGAATAAATCTTACGGGGAATTGTATGTGTACAGTTTAACTATTGGACACCTATGGATAATAGAATTAATTAAAATTCATGGTTATGGAGAGTTTATTAAAGATTTAATTTGGTTTGCGAAAACAAATGGTACAAATTTGATTGAGTGGACAATTACTGAAATAGAGGAAGAAGAAATTAATAAATTATTATCAAAGTATAGTCTGAAATTTGATCGTAAAATTGTTAGAGGGATTAACGTCCTAGATTATGAAAATGAACTTAACTTGTTGAAGGAGAAAAATCATCCATATCATGCGTTAGTTAGAGTTTTCCATATGTTGAAATCCGATTTATTACCTGAAAACTTTCTGGATTTTAGTGGAAATATAGAAGAAGAACTTAGAGAGAAGAGTCCAGTTATAAACGCTATCTATTTGGGTCTAAATGCGGCAGGAGGTTTAGATGAAGAAGAAACTTTTCCAACTGAAGAAGTGATGGACATTTTATCAGAGTTTTCACCATGCATGGTAAAAGAACGAGAAATGAAATATTATCCTAAAACAGGAATAGAGAATAACTATTTTGAAGACTTACCGATATTATTCTCACGAAATTGGGACTTGTTCGGTGATGAAGAATCAGTCATCATTTCAAAATTACTTTATAGCTTTAGAATAATTAAAGAGTTAACTTACTCTCTCTTTGCTGTAAATGGAATATTAGCGTCAACTTCAATCCGAATATTATTTGATAATTATTGGCAAACAAAATACTTAATTGAAAATAATGAAGTTCAAGATTATAAGGAATTTGCTTTAGATAGAATGCGACTACATATTCTTAAAAGAACAGGAAAGGAAGATGTTGAGGATATTGGAATTATAATGCTAGCTTCAAAAAATAATTTGTTAGACCCTATTCCAATCCATGGGGATTACTTTAAAAAATCCGCAAGAGAATATGCGATTCAATTAAATTTGAAAGAAGAATATGACAAATATTATGAATACAATAGTGAATTTATTCATGCATCCTTAACAGCGGTTTTATCTGGATTAATGGTTGAATGTACTAATCCAGAACACCTAAGTCATCTTACGATAGACCCATCATCTTCTAGGTATATAAATGCGATACCTCATATGTTTGAAATTATTAATTCACATATATCTTTAGTTAATGATTACTTAGGGGATAACACTTTAGAGAATGTGCAGTTAGAAGATTATTTCTTCACAGATAGAAAGTCATTTTTAGACCATATGGAAACTGTATACGAAAAACATAGGGGGACACAGTAAATCAATCCTTTTTTGATTGTCTTTTATATAGTTAAAGTAGAGGGTTATTGGTGCTTTACTTCCATGGTAATCAATGCACTTCTTTTATCGGTCTAAATTGGGTGAAACCGACGTGGATTCGTGCGGTCTAAAGCGAGGGTCACCAACGGTCTATGACATCGGTCTCCCTCGGTCTACATGAAATAAACAAAAAAACCGCACGAGTGAAAAATTCACCGTACGGTATAAACATCTGATTTATGTATTTTGGCGGGACCGCCTGGGAATCGAACCCAGCTAACCTGGCACGCAGGTCACAAGCGGTTTTGAAGACCGTGGAGGACACCAGTACCCCATTCAGCCCCATTTGAAGAACAAGGTCTATTATACTTACAAGCTGTTGATTTTACAAGAGAGTTACTCAAATTGTCACAAGACTTGTCTTCCCTTGACCGCTGATACTATAATAAGTAAAGATATTAGAAATGCGTGGGTGAATGGTTATGTATCAGCTTGAAGGTTGGTTTTTATGGTTTATTTTATTCTGGGTCGTAGTATTGGTTGGCTTATTCGCGATTGGCGGATATTTCATGTTCCGCAAGTTTTTGAAAAAGCTGCCTAAGGACGACGGCAAATCGGATATGGACTGGGAAGAGTATTATGTGAATCAGACGAGGCACATGTGGCCTGATGATCAGAAGGAATTGCTCGAAGATTTGGTAAGTCCGGTTCCTGAATTGTTCAGAGATGTGGCTAGGCACAAGATTGCCGGTAAAATCGGTGAGCTTGCGATTGAGGAAAATGCGGATAAGATTACGCAGGAGCTTGTCATCCGCGGCTATATACTGGCTACACCCAAGCGGGACCATAAATTTTTGCGAAAGCGTCTTGCTGAAAAACAAATCAGCACGGCTCCATTTGAAAGCCTGTTTTAAAACTGCCTTAGTGTTAAGGCAGTTTTTTTCATTTGAGTTAAGCTGCTCCTCCGGACGGTTTCTTTTTACGCTTGACGAAAAGCTTGAATACATCATCACTCTTCGTCAGTATGATGACTTTGTCCTTGTACGGCTTCATCATCTTGATTGCCTCTACCAGGTTGTTGCCATCATATTGGTGGTTCCACTTCAGGAAATCGATCAGCGTCTTAAGATTCTCTTTTCGTGGAGAAGGTGCCAACTTTGCTTTTCTTAACATAAACCTTTTCACAATTCTCCAGTCGCGAACGAACACATTCGTCTTGAACACAAAAATATAGTCAGCATGCCTGAAGCTTTCTTCAAGCCAGCTATAATATACTCCCTCGATAATCCACTTATCGCCCGATAGAACCTTTTTCAGCATTTCGTCCCTTTTTACCGGAGGAGTTTGGGAACCGAAATATTGCGAATCTTGATCCCAAAAAATGCTGTCCAATTCATACTTAGGAACCCCAAGCATTTTTGAAAGTTTTGCCGCTATGTATGTTTTCCCGCTTCCCGGGCCGCCAATCATATGTATTTTCGTCACTATCTTTCACCCTGTCGATTAGTCTTTGTCGAGATCATTGTCAAAAACTGACGGTGTTCTTTCCTCTTTTATGCCTATATGTGCTTTAATGATAGCCAATTCTTTTAAAATCAGCCTTGTATTCAGCCAGGCTCCAACTGCAGCGAGAAACGCAACCACTAAAATGATTATCAACCATATATTGATAACAACCAAATCGCTCACCTCTAAACCAATTTTACCACAATCTAACATGAAAAAATGATAGAATTCATGAGGGAGGGATTTTCATGATAGAGATCGGGTTCTGGATCTTTTACTATTTGCTGTTAATGACGATTTTCGTCAGGGCCATTTATATGGTCATCAAGAAAAAACAGGTTGCCCTTGCAATGGTTGCGATATTGCTGATCATTTCTGTGCCTATGGTCAGCCTGATGAATAGCATTGGCAGGCCCCTAGATATGAATGAATTTGAATTTTTAGCGAGGGAATTCAAACACGGAGCACTATGGGCCATTTTCACCGTTGCAGGATACATCTACCTGATCGTTTGGTTCTTGTTTTCTTTTAAAAAAATAACGAGTTTCAGAATCTGAAACTCGTTTCTCACCTTATTCTTCTTCTCCGCCTGCTATAGGCACCGGACCGCATAGCCTTTACCTCACACACATTCCCTGCGATCAGGAGAACAACTCCAATAGCAATTAAACTAAACATAACTGAAGGTGAAATGGTCGCAATATATCCCATTCCCTTCATGAACATCGGTACAAGGAAAACAGCAAGACCAAGGGCTTTCAGAAAAAATGCATAAAACTTCAAAGACATCTCGGCTCCTCCTGACTGAATCAAGTGGTCTTATCATTGTATTCAGTGAGGGTTGAACAGTTCACAAAAAATTCAATATTTTTAGATTGGTAAAATAGTATGATGGTGGTGACTAATTAAAGGAAGGAAGATGATTGTGGCTTTTAAGGAGCGGAATGAACCCATCATTTTATCAAAACTGCGAATTTTAAATAAAAGACTTGCGTTATCAGATGAGGAAAAAAGGTACCTATCGAACCTCGAAAAAGGATATCAAGGCGAATTACAATTCGATGCCATGACAGAGACACTGACAAGCAACTGCTTAATTTTGAATGAATTGCTGCTCGAAGTAGAGAAAGCAACCTTTCAGATAGATACTCTAATTATATTCGCTGACACGTTATACGTTTTTGAAATAAAAAACAACCACGGAGATTACCTGTACAAACAAGAAGGACTTACCTCGACTACAACCGGAGCATCAATGAAGAATCCCCTTGATCAACTTAATCGCACTAAGCTGCTTTTTAAAAAGCTGTTGAATCAACTCGGCTACAACTTTAAGCTTCAAGGCTCCGTCGTTTTCGTTAACCCCGAGTTCACACTGTATCACGCACAACCCGAACTCCCATTCATTTTTCCCACCCAAATCAAACGACTCCTCAATCATCTCAATAACCAACCCGGAAAAGTATCCACCAACCATAATAAACTTGCAAGCAAACTAGTCTCCCTTCATCAAACTGACAGCTTATCCAATAAACTACCTTCCTTTCATTATGATGAACTCAAGAAAGGGATTACTTGTTTGGAATGTGAGTCTTTTGCGGTGATAGCAGTTGGACATAAAATATATTGCAATGATTGCGGCCATATAGAAAAAGCTGAACTTGCAGTCTTAAGAAGTATAACCGAAATTAAGTTGCTATTTCCGTCCCGTCCAATAACTACACCTGCAATAAAAGAGTGGTGTAATATTATCCCTGATAACAAAAGGATTAGCAGGATACTGGCAAAACATTACCATTTTACAGAAATAAAGAAAGGGAGAACCTATTCATGATCGGTATTAGTAAAAATCTCGAAAATTATTTAGTGGAGAACGTTTACTTAGACATTTTGACTGGTATTCCACTCTGAAATGTCCATTAAACCCACTTTCTTAGACATTTTGACAGAGATGCCTCTCTGAAATGTCCATTAAACCCACTTTCTTAGACATTTTAACTTAGATGCCTCTCTGAAATGTCTATTAAAACCACTTTCTTAGACATTTTGATTGGCATCCCTCTCTGAAATGTCCATTAAAACCATTTTCTTAGACATTTTAACTGAGATGCCTCTCTGAAATGTCCATTAAAACCACCTTCTTAGACTTTTTGATTGGCATCCCTCTCTGAAATGTCCATTAAACCATCATCAACTATACATCATCAGTGAATTTCACTTCTTTCCTCAACAAAAAAACAACCAGCCCCACCTTCGCTGATTGCCTCGATAGCCACACTTGCTATCCTGCCTAGTATTTATATTAATGGAGAAATATAAAATCCGTTGCCTGAATTTGTTAAGACTTTTTTAACATCTGTTAAAGAAGATAGAAGTGGGCACATACCAATAGGAAATTAATGATGACTTTGTAAACCATCGCCAACACTCCTTAAATTATGAGATCCCTTACATCTATACTTTAGCACAGTATTGTAAAGATGGAATGAAGCAAATTCGGCTATTTTGTAAACATTTTACCGTTTTTCCTATTTTAATGTAGCTTTGTTAGCGTCTTCCATCTAACTCCACAGCCAGGTTTACCTTTGATAAGTTTACTAAGGGTATCATTCATTTACTCAGGATCTCCACTCTGTTTCCAACCTGCATAATCATGATGCATAATATGGACGATATCTTTAAAAATGGCATCCATACTATCCCTCCCTGCATCTAAAAATGCTTATGTAATAGTCCTCCACAGGAAAATCTCCGATATATTCAAAGCCATTCTCGCTGTAAAAGCTTTTTAACTTTTCATTTCCTGCCCAGCAATCCAGATACAGTTCCTGCCCGAAACCTCGTACTTTTTGACATGCCCAGGACACAATATCAGCACCGTATCCTTTTCCCTAGTAATCGGGGTGTAGAGCTAGCTGGTATAAGTATTTTACGGCTCCCTCAATATGCCATTGCCCCACATCTTTAATGCCAAATGTCCCGATAATTTTTCCATCAACTGATGCAACATACAAAAATCCAACCTGTTCCAGCAGCTGTTTTTCATTCCATGGGTAATTCCACTGATTCACACCTTTTTGGTGTAGAGAAAGCGAAGCTGCATTTAACACAGACAGGATTTCACTAACATCCTCTATCTCTGCTGATCGGATTTCCATACCAATTAGCCATGCTTCCTGCAAGCGAACATCAATACCAGCGGAATCCTTATCCTCCGCTCGTATTCTTCCCTGGTGGAGAAGTTTTCGGCTTTCGGAGTCCCTTCTCTCAGGTCTTCTATCATAAAACCAGCTTCCAATAAGAGGGTGAAATACTCTTCGACTGTTCGATGGTATTTGATTACCTTTTTCCCAATCCAAGGTTCAGAGCGTTCTCCCTGGTTGAAATAATCATCCACAATCCAGTCAGTTCTTCTGCCGCTGCCTTCAGCACTTTTCGAGGAGGAGGTGAGTACCGGGTGCTGAACGCTGAAAACAAACCTTCCGCCGGGGATCAGCGAGTCGTGAACCTTTGTAAAAATACTGCCTAAGTCCTCTAAATAATGCAGTGCAAAACGAGAAAGGACTAAATCATATTCCTCTGCCAGCGGTTGCCATTCTTCCATTGAAGCGTGCAAAATCTGGCCAGCAGTGCCTTTCAAATTTCCCACTGCAACATGCATCATATTTTCGGAACCTTCCAACCCGATATATGCACCAGCACCTTCTCTCAGGAGTTCAACCCCTATCTCGGCATCGCCGCAACCCAGATCGAGTATCTTTTTACCTTTCACATTCCCCATTAACTCGAGCAAGATTGGTTTTTCTATACTATTATTTGGACTTTCAGGCCGTGTTCTTCTCTTCATGTAATTCTTGAAAAAATCCTCTTCCTCATAAGCCGATGACCCTTTATACTCCATAAAACCCCTCCGTTCCCTTAATAAGTTAAATCTTCAATATTTTATCAGATTAAGGGTGAATAGGAATATATATTTCTATCATTTCTATATCATTCTCAACAGGATGATAGGTTTCAATTATGTAGCTTCCATCGAGTTCCTTTTGATATCCCTGTCCATCGATCCACTCATCAAGTGTTGAATACAATTTACCGATTTCATTCCCTTTCCCAGAGATCATTCCGTAACTATGCTGAATTTCTAAGAATTCAATTTCCTCCGGCAAGGATACAGGCTTTTCCTCCACAAGGATTCCTACGTAAAATATCCCTTCAACATGACTGTTACTTGCTTTTGGCTCATAAACTGTCACTTCGGTTCCCTCATTATTCGGCATACGCTGTAAAAACTGCTGTGCCGCCTGAGGTACCAGCTGTGCATAATTTTCAAATGGCCCACTATGTTTCGACCCAATCACTTTAAATTCCCTGTTCACAACCTGGCACATGTTTGACCCTCCTAAAAAAATTCGTATAAACCTTCTTTAAAGTAAAGGTATTCTTCATCTGATACTCGGTATCTGGTATATCCTTCGTAAAAAGGAGCCAGCAATTCCGGCTTATCCCTGAATTTTCGAATCGCCAGAGATTCATCATAACGAGGGTCCCCAAGCGTCATACCAGCAACATCGATAAACAAACGGACTTCTCCATCCACTACCAATACATTATCTGAGGTACAGTCTCCGTGGATGGTCGTTTGTTTTACCTTTTCCGGTTTCCCTCCTTCCAACTGTTCCAATAATGTTAAATTGCCATCAGCCTGTCCTGACTCAGCGTATAATCGAGCCCTGGCCAACTGGGTTTCAAGCCAGTCGGTTTCTGATTCTAAAACGGCTTCCTGCTCGTGAAGCTGATTGATAAACTGACCAAAATTCCTGACCAGCCTTTGTTTTTCCTTCATAGTCCCGGCCTTTTTTAATGCAGCAGTCAATGTAATTCCATCCTCAAATGACATCAGCAAATGGCTGGCATCCTCTTCCTCGACGAAACCATAATACTTCGGAACAGGAATGGAATTTTGATGGGATAAAATTTGAAGCACTTCTGCCTCTGAGTGTAGCCACTCTCGATATTTTTTCTTAGTCGCACTTTTCATGATGTAAATGCCGTCTGGTGTAACAATCTTGCAGACTTCCGATGTGCAGCCTTGTTCAGGGAGTTTATTGATCTCCGTTATCTCCCCAAGAATACCTGCAAATAATACCTTTTTACCGTTCATAAGCATGTTTCGGCCCCCAGTTTCTGCTTCCATCCGGTAACAATTCAAAGAGTGACCATATGCTGCAGTAATCATCACCAGGGCCGAAAGTTGCTTTTGAGTAATGCTTAATTGTTCCATCCTCTTCTTTCAATAATATGGAAACTCCTGGCCAAAAACCCTCGGCATTTTTAAACCCGAGGTCGTCTTTAAAAGTTGTCCCCTTTGTCGAAACGCTTTTGAATTTCCAGTCTCGTTCCTTGGAAAAAACCGATAATGTTTGGTAATCATCCGGACTTGTTAAAACAAATGCCGCCCTGTTCTCAAGGTGTGGTGTAAACCCACTGAATCCATCTGCCCATAAAGTGCAATAGGAACAGGATTTCCCCATATTATGTATAACGATCAATTCATTTTTATCGCCAAAAAGCTCACTTAAATGTACCTTACTGCCTTCGGTGTCAGTCAGTTCATAATTGGTTACTGCGAAAGAAGGATGCTGCTTGCGCAAAACGGCCAGCTCCTGTTTTACAAGGATCAATTCTTCCTCTTTTTCTTGTATTTCCATTTCTAATCGTTTAATAGGCTCCATCAATATTCCCCCTTTTATCACAATTCAAAATGTTCTCTTACCCGACTGGCAACCTCGGCTGCAGTTAAATTGGTGTTATTAATCCGAATATAGTTCGCTCGTTCAATTTCACCTTCATATGAATTTAAGCGATACTGATCCATTGATTTCAGCAAATCGTTTTCGGACCGTTCTATGTTTCGCTTGGAAGCTTTTTGCTCCAGCCGATATGTACTTCTGTTTCTTACGAGCCTCTCTTCCAGGTCTGCCTCAAGCTCAACAAAATAAACCGAGCCGCCTTCTGACTCGAATAATTGGCAAACTTTCTCGACATACTCCCAGTCTTCCTTTATATCAAACGCCCAGACATACGTGAAAATCATTCCGCTTTGATCACTTTTTGCCATAGCTTTAAAGAGCTCTTCTCGAAACAGGCCAACTAGCCTTTTCCCTTCCCTTGTCCCATAGTCAAAAAAGGGATTTACCAACTCAATCGTCATATGATTATGAAAAAGTTTTAAATCAGTTATTTTTTCCAGTTCATGCCCCACTGTCATTTTCCCTACCGCCTGCGGGCCAAATATCAAGACAAACTTCATATTGACTCCTCTTCCATCTTCTTTTTATACTCTTTGCTTAGCTCACTCCATACATCGAATTTATTTCCATCGAGATCATAAAAAACAAAATTGCGGCCAGCATGTCCCCGGTTTTCAATCTCACCGACATTCATTCCTAGTTCAATAAAATCAGCATGCATCGCTTCAAGAGTGTCCTCACCATCAACTTCATAAGTAAGAATGAACCTTTCTGTTCCATTTACATCCCTAAAATTTGAACTTTCACCCGGAGACTTCACCAAAAACAGACTAATATCAGCCAAGTTCATAATTGCCTTATCTTCATCCAGATAATTTAAACTTGCACCAAGCATATCCTTATACCAATCCGATGATTTCGATGGTTCTATTACCGGTATGTAAATTGTCCCAACTCTGATTAATTGATTTTTCAATTCCCTCCACCTCTGTTATAAAGATTCTCTATTTCACTGATATCCCCTTCTTATTTGTTTAAAAATTCCATATTTAAAAAAGCACACCCGAAACGAGTGTGCTTTAAGCTCTATCTTTTATCCAGTCGTTGTATGAATTTATAAAATACAAACAATCTAAAACTTTCCACCTGCCATATACTGCGGGGCCTATAAAAAATTAAAGACAAGAACCATCCGACTATATGAAAAAAACTTCACTCTTTCCCCTTGATTTTCTCCCTTAGTTCCTCTAACTCCTCGATTGAAAGGCCGCCAAGAGCTTGTGATATTTCTGATTCGATCTCTTTTCTGTTTCTTTCACGATATTGATCCCACCAGTCCCGGAGACCCTCCGTGTTGTTAAGCAAATATTCGATGTCAATAACCTCGACTTCATCATCGGAAATATAATTAAGTACGGCTGCCAACATTTTATTTAATTTTTCAATTTCATTATTTTCTTTGTCTTGATGGATTTCTTTTTCCAGACCCTCAGCTTCTTGTACATCAGGATTCTCTGCTGCTTTCCGTGGCAAGGTCTCACCTTCTTTTTTACCTTTTAGTATGCATTATTCCCTAAAGATTGGATTTTTATTGAACAGATAATTCCCCCCCCATGTTACATTTTTAATGATGAGGTGGTACATTTGCTATGTACATTATCCTTAATGCTGCTTTATTATAATCAATGGACTCATAACAGCAAGCCCGCTGGAATAGTCCTAAAGCTATTTCCTTTCACCATTCCCCAGGTATTGATTGAGACGTTCGCTGCCAAAAAAACAGATTTAATCACATGGAGGAAGGGTTGGACAAGGTATCACTCATTCATTAGTTTAGCGATTAAATTATTGTTATGCCGAGGAATCATTTCAACCATCCGAATCATCAATAAAGATGATCTCTCAGTAGATTAATATCCTGAAAAAGACCAAATCAAAGGATGATTTGGTCTTTAGCGATTTTCAATTATCGATGCCTTGTAAAACCTAAATAACGTGTTCCTTGAAAAGTCAGTTCTCCATCATCACCTTCAACCAACTGGCCGTACTCCTGTCCGTTTACATGAAGCTCCAATCTGTCTCCACTATCAAACTCAAATGTCACATAATAAACATTACGTGCTGCAGTTTCTCCACCTCCGCGCACGCTCGTTCTTTTGGTTACAACTTTAGCGAATGAGTTTACGCGTGGTGATTGGTTATTTTTACTCCAGGTACCTAGACTTTTGATAATCGTAAAAATTACTATGCCGAATACCAATATAAAGACCGCTCCTATAAAAATAGGGCCAAACGTAAACATAAAATCCATTCCCATTGGTTCTTCTATCATGAGCCATCCTCCCCCTTGTCACTCAACGCTTATATATCTTTACGAAAATATAAGAAAAAAGATTCAAATCATTTCCAATTACATTATCGTATCCATCAGTTCAACTTCGATTTCCTTCGGATTCGACCAGTCATGAAATACTTCCAAATGCCATTGATCCATCAATCTTCGATATCCGTTTCCTTCAATCCATTGATGAAGCTTGCTATATGTTTCTCTTATTTTTTCATTAGATCCTTTGTGCCGTATGACCGCATATCTTTGTGCTGGAATCCTCAGGGTCACCATGTTTTCAGGAATGTCCTCGTAGTCAGATACTTCAACACAAACCCAATAACCATCCTCCTCGTCTGAACAACTGTCAACAACAAAAGCCCCATGCTGCAAAGATGGATTTAATACATTCTTTATTTCATGTACTCGCTCACTCAATTGCTTTGATGCTTTCGGAATTTCCTCGATATATTCATTACCAGGACAGAATACCCGGATGCCTACTAGTTTAATTTCTGAACACTGCTTGATTTCAGTCATAGCCTATTCCTCCCCTCATAGCTGCTTGATATAACATTACTATGCGTGAATTTTAAAGATTAAAATTCCTCTAAATGCAAATGGTAAATAAACATTTCTCCTTCTCTTCCCATAGCCCTTTTACCTTGGTCAACGAAGCCGCCTTTTTTGTAAACATTTTGCGCTATAACATTTGAGTGATTTACAGCCAGTATTATTTCATTCACTAAAGGAAAGTGGTCGTTTGTAAATTGTTTCAATAACCGGATTGATTCTGAACCAATACCCTTTCCTTGATAAGGAAGATTGATGGAATAGGCTCTTAGCAGCATTGCATTCTTGTTTTCACTGTACACCTTCGCTCCCTCCCAGCCATGAAGCACAAAAAATCCCGCCGGATGCCTATCATAAAGAATGACAACTGGATGCCGGTCTGGCTCTACATCACATTTTTCCAGAGCTTCTGCAGGAAGAGCAGTGAATCTCCTCTGTTCATCTAGCAAAGCGTAATTCAATAAGCGACTTTTGAATTCATTATTATAAAGCTGCAGAGAAACCATTTCTTTTTTAGCCATTGACATCCAGAACTCCCCTAGTATTTTATGATATATTAATAGAAACCCTGCCCTCTTTGTTCTCAGCATGATTCCATACTACCTGTATTTCGAAAATCCCTTCCTGAAAAAACAACGGAAACCTTCTTCTAACTGATTCCTGCATGGGCAAATGGCAGGCTTCTTCAATGCTTACCCAAACTGCTTTTCCTTCAGGACCATCCTTTAGGAGTTCCCCTTTGAAATCAGTAGTAATATAATGGAAAATCATATACCTGTCCCTCACGGCAGGATTCACATATTCATAAAGACCCTTATATTTTAAATTGCTTACGTCGAGCCCTGTTTCCTCTTTCACTTCTCTAATAGCACCTTCAACAATGCTTTCCGGAAAATCCACTTTTCCTCCAGGAGGGAGATAACCCTTGAAATGATCAAGCTGACGGTCGAGGAGTAATACTTTATCTCCATTTTGGATCATGCACATCGTCCAAATCTTATAGTTTACTTGATCGCTCATATAATCTCCTTATACTTCTTTAATTTCATCTCATTACGTTTCTTTTAAAAACAACCCTAATACCTGGATACGATACCTATAAGCAGTTTAAAATTCTTATCTTTCTTATGTACTCTTTTAAAACCTTCCCTGCAATCCAATATGTATACTGTTTTCCATACCCAAAATCTTATATATGCCGATTGAAAATGAATGGGTCCCTTTATTCCCCTCACTTCATATTCATTTCCGTTCTCCATTTCAATTTCAGTCCTTACCACCCATCTGTTTCCGATGCCTGCCTCGATATATTTCAACTGATGATATCTCCTTATTTCTTACTCCCTAAAATGGCCGTTATTCTTTTATGCATTTCCCTCTCATCAATATATTCAAAGAAACCAATCTCATTTCCCCAAGGATCGGAAAAAGTCGCCCACTTGACAGGAACTTCTTCTCTCTCGTAAATCTCAAATAGCTCAACATCTAGTTCCCTGACTAATCGAGATCGTTCACCCTCAAGCGACCTTACTCCCAAACGCAATGGGCCGCACCCTTCCGCAGGTTTCCCTTCCGCTACCTGAAGCCACGCTCCGGGAATCAACTCCCATTCAGCAAACCCACTATGAGGGGTAAAATCCGGCTCTTTATTAAGTACATTTTTATACCAGCGCAAACCTTCTTCAAAATCTGTTACTCGCACCTGATACGTCATTTCAAAAATCACTTTTATTTCCTCCTTTGTCTTTTATGATTCAATTCCAATTTTGAACCTCATATCCAAGAACCCAGTCCAGCCTTTTGATTTTCATTTCGTCTGGTGTACTTCTTAGCAGGAGATTTCGTAATCTAATCGCGGCCGAATTTTCAAGTTGCATCATTCTGGCCATCATCCTGGAGCTTTGAACAATTTTTTTAGTACGGGAACTCCTCAATTGTTCATATTGGTTCAGTGCTTTTTCAATTTCCCTTGGATATTGTTCTAGACAATTTGTAAGGACTAGCGCATCCTCCATCGCCTGGGCTCCACCCTGACCGAGATTCGGAAGCATCGGATGTGCTGCATCTCCCAAAAGTACAGCTCTTCCCTTATGCCAATCATCAACTGGCTTTCTGTCAAAAATCTTATGTACAAGGATTTTCGATTCTTCAGTTGATTCAATGACTGCTTCTATAGGACCCCACCAACCCTTAAAATGCTGTAGAACAACGCTTTTAATCTTTTCTGTCGTTATTAGAGTCCCTTCTGGCATGTTCACCGCTGCGAACCAAAACACGCGACCTTTTCCTAAATGAGAAAAACCAAACCTTTTACCCCTTCCCCAAGCTTCAAAGCCTCCACCGAGCTCCACTGGGAAACGATCATCCTCAAAATAAGATATCCCCCTGAAAGCGGTGAAGCCTGAATAACGCAAAGGAGAATCCTCAACAATTTCCTTTCTCACCCTTGAGTGAACACCGTCCGCTCCGATAAAAAGATCTGCAATATCCATCTCGCCATTCTCAAAAAAACTGGTGACTTTCTTCCCCTCCTGTTTCAGCCCTGAAAACTTTTTCCCAAACACAACGCTATCAGGTGTTAATTTTTCATATAAAATCCTTTGCAAATCCGGCCGGTAAATCAAATAACTATAAGTGTCATACCGCTCGGCCTGTTTATGGACCGGCATGTTCACAATGAGTCTGCCATCAGAGGTTCTAATTTCTGCCTTCTTCACTGGTGAACCCGCTTGACGCACTTGATTGGCAACCCCTAACTTTTCCAATACCTTAATCGCATTGGCTGCCAGCACAATGCCTGCACCAGTTTCTTTCAGCTCTGTACCTTTCTCAAAGACTTTTACCATCAATCCCTTTTGCTGCAAGGCAATCGCGGCAGATAAACCTCCAATACCAGCACCGATAATCGTTATCTCAGGTTTGTTCATTGCTAAAGACATCTGCCTCGCTCCTTTCTATCCAATCCCGTATTGAATATTCTTTCTTCACTGGTTTTGTTTGGTATGACAGCGTTGTTAGATTCTATCGGACATTTTTTCGCTCATGCACGTTCCCGTTAGTCTGATAGAGTCTGTTTATCGGACACTTTTCTACGCTGCACAGTTTGATTTGTCCTTTAGAGCCCTTCTACCGAACACTTCTCACTCTTGGACGCTTCAGTTTGTCCGAAAGAGTCGTTTTTTTTTTAAAACTAGTTTCTAAAATGATCTTTTATAGATAACATCCACCCTCGAATATGGTAAAATTATGTAAAAATAATCTAACGAGGTGCTACCTATTGTCTAGACCAAGAGCTTTTGCTGCTATCATTAATGAAAATAATATCCTTATGACCAAACATGTCTACCCTGATGGAGAGTTCTGGACACTTCCAGGCGGTGGTTTAGAGGCCGATGAAACGTTCGAAGATGCGGTCGTTCGAGAAGTGAAAGAAGAAGTGAATTTGGATGTAGAAGTAGTGGATTATCTTTTCACCGGTCAATACAGCGGTGGTGAAGAGCAGTGTTTCCTTGTCCGCCAAATGAACCATCAAGAACCTATCCTCGGTTGTGACCCAGAGTATGGCGAGAGCCAAACATTAAGTGAAGTACGGTGGCACTCACTGGAATCCATGAAAGATGACCTGCATGTTTCAAAAGTTTTAGAAGCTTTGAAAATAGTAGTTTAAATCCATCCGCATTCACATATTTGTTCTAATATAAAACGGCTGGAAGGTTTGAATTATTTCAAACCTTCCTACCGCTTATTTTTATAATAGATAAAAAGACACAGTCCATTTTCCCGTAAAAACTTCTCTCTACATTCATGCCAGAAATCAGCTTTCCACCTTTGCCATATAAGAGGCCGGATTCAACTCTTCGCTTTCTATGACCACTGCAGTTAAACCCTTGTCTGTCTTTGTTTCATGCCACTCGCCTTTTTGCCAGAATACTGCAGTGCCAGGCTCTACTTTAAAGTATTCTTCCGATTCTCCGCGAACAATGCCGGAGCCGCTTACCACCAGCAATAGCTGCGGCATGGTTGCCTGATGAAAACCGATGATCCCATTCTCATCTAGATACATAAACCCAATATGGGTTGCGTTCACTGTCCTTACAATCCTTGACATCACAAAGTCCGAATCAAATTTTGTGATGGCCGCTCCAATGTCCTTTTTAAAATTATAGAATTCCATTTTGCCACCTCCATTCCTTTTCAACAACCCCGGACCGCGTTCACTTTCCAGCCCTGATACTATACTGCTTTACAATCAAATGCTGAGGAGTTTCAGGCACTGCATGAAGAGAGGTTCTGATAAACTCGGGGTACAGCTTTATCTTTGCAAGTTGGCTGATTGGCACCCATTGGTAAACTAATCGTTCTCCTTCTTCCCCAAAGAACGCATCTGCTTGAAAATCGAAGCTGCCTTCCAATGGTGATACATGATAATACAAGCCAATTTCATGAAAATCTCTATGTTTGTAGTCAAAGAAGTTTTCGGTAAACCATAACAGCCGATCCACTTTGACGTCTATTCCCAATTCTTCCTTTACTTCTCTTACAATACTGGTTTGTGAATCTTCCATTACAGTGACCCTGCCACCTGGCAATGCCCAGTGTTCATCGTCTGCCTGCCTATGTATGAGTATATGGTTGTTAACTATCATCACAGCTGCGACACGATAATTAAAAACCGTCTTTTCCATGTAAAATGTAGCGTCCATCACTGTTCCTCCCCCTTGTAAAAGCTGTCCAATTCTCTTGCCAGACTGGATCTGCGAAACGCTTTTTGCCGCTTCAATTCCTTCAGTTCCTCTAACGTCTGATAGGAAAGGCGGATGCAATAGTAATTAATATATTCAATGGCAGCAAACAGATATAGAAAAAGAAACCAATACCGCTCCAACTGATTGCGAATCATCAAATAGGCCAATATAAACAAACCTATAAATATGAAAAATGCATTCATCTTTTTAAATAAGGAAAATAACTTAAGCTTTTTAGCCGGCAGCCTGGACAAATTGCCCTGTTTCAACTGTTGCAGCTTCAAATACCAGTAATAAATTCCCTGCATCAAGATAAACTCCAGCAATCCAAAGGCATAAATGGAAGAGAATGCTCCTAAGTATGGAATCGACCATTCAAAAAGCTGGATATATATGCTCCAAATGATTGCAAAGGTAAAAACCGCAAAGAGTTCACCAGTATATAAACTGACTAATTTTCTTTTTACTTTTTGCTGCATAACCCTAGACTGCTAATGTAAATTGCTTCATAAGATTCTTAATCATCGGATTCAGCTTCTCTGGCAAATCATTCACATGAAAAAAGCGGGTCCCTTCCGTTTCCACTCCATCTGCTTTCAATTCTCCACCTTTAATATCCCTAGTCATATACGCAACTGTTACCGAATAAAACTCATCCCCGTTTGGCAGCTTTACATAGTGCTCCTTACCCGAGAAAACTCCAACCAGTTCTAGTCTCCCTATTTCGAGCCCAGTTTCTTCGAACACTTCACGTCTGCCTGCATCCTCTGTCGACTCCCCTAATTCAAGAAAACCTCCTGGAACACCCCACTGTCCGTCGTGACGTTTCTGCAATAAAAACTCTCCATTTTCGTTGATCACTGCCACTGCTGTTCCCACTAAAATAAGCGGCTGGTGGCCAATCACCTTCCGCAAATCCTCGATATATCCCATGACAACCTCCAATAGGTAAAAATTAACTAGTTAAACAAGATTCGACAGCGCCTTGCCATTTCCTTCTTTTTCCCAAATTTAATATAGAATTTAACTGCTAGTAATTCTAAATTGTGTCCGTTAATCTCTTCTATAAGAGAAACTTTTCCTCTTGTTCTCGCTCTTTTTGTCAGTCATAAAGGCTATGTTGGACACTTTTCCTCTGGTTCTCACCCTTTCTGTCCGTCATCATGGCAGTGACGGACACTTTTCCTCTGATTCTCACTTTTTCTGTCCGTCATCAAGGCTATGACGGACACTTTTCCTCTTATGCCCGCTCTTTTTGTCCATCATCAAGGTTATGATGGACACTTTTTCTCTTATTCTCGCTCTTTCTGTCCGTTATCAAGGCTATGATGGACACTTCTCCTCTAATTTTCGCTCTTTTTGTACATCATCAAGGTTATGATGGACACTTTTTCTCTTATTCTCACTTTTTCTGTCCGTCATCAAGGCTATGACGGACACTTTTCCTCTTATGCCCACTCTTTTTGTCCATCATCAAGGTTATGATGGACACTTTTTCTCTCAATCTCGCTCTTTTTATCCATCTTCAACGCTATAAAGGAAACTTCCTCCTGTTCTTGCCAGATCAAGATAAATAGCACTACCCAATCGGGCAGTGCTAAGTACATTTTAATTTGTTCTAGTAATTATAATGACACCGCCACAGTGGGACATCGGCTGAAATTCCAACTTACATTCCTCTTTCAACATAGATTGCAATTCGTCAAAAACAAAGTAAAATTCATCATCGTCCCAGAATTCAATGCTGTCATGTTTGCAGGATTCAAGCTGCTGCCTGGTTCCAAAAGCGATATCCCCAATCAGAATTTTGCCTTCCTCTTTCAGCATCGGCAATAACATTTGGATAAACCGTCCTTTTTCGTTGTCGGTTAAATGATGCAATGCATATGTACTGACAATGTAGTCATACTTCTTCGCCTGGATATACTCAGGAAGTCCGTTTGTAATATCCCATTCTGCCAGGTTGGCATCCGGCATTTTGGGTTGCGCTAGTGCAATCATCTGTGATGAAAAATCAATTCCATCTATCTGATGTCCATGGTCATACAGCTTGGATGTCAAAACTCCCGTACCAAAACCAATATCTATAACCCTTGCATTTTCTTGTCCCATCACTTCATTAAAAATGGTATTCAAGATAACTCTATACCCGGCGAATGGGTATACACCGTTTTCCTCGCTTACCTGCACGGTCTTGTCATATCCATCTGCCCATAAATCAAAGCCCTGTTTGCTTAACATGGACTCCCCTCCTCTGTTCTCATCTGACGCTATCCAACCTTTGATAATAATCTAAAACATCTTTTTCGAAAACAGCTATCGGCTTCCCTGTCAGCTGTTCCAACGCCACATAGAAATCCTCTGTTTCTTTTGTTCTATCAATCAATTCATCAACAACATTTATCCCATATTCCTTGATCAGATAATTCACAGTAAAATAACTTTGCAAATAGGGTTCCGAGATACCAGCATGACGCGCTTCATGGAAATCATTGTCCCAACTGATCTCTTTAAGAGGCAGTGCTTCGTATGGATTGGAATCGAAGCTAACTTCTGTTTTGTCATTTCCTACATACTCAGCTATTCCCTCAAGGAACCAGGTCGGAAAAAGATCACCAAAGGTTTCCGCTTCAGCTATTTTCATGAAAGTGGTGTAATGGGCGTACTCATGCAAAATTGATTTTTGAAAGAAATACAGCGGTGTTTCTAGCTCCTGTAAGATCCCTTCCAAGTACTCAGGGTCAACACTTACAGCAATGACCTTCTCAAAATCAGAATAATATCCTGAAGCTTCCTCAATCTTAGAATCCTGTACAATATCCTCTTTACTCATAAAAATCAAATCGATGGGAACGTTTTTAGTGCCGCCAAAAAGTTCGGCTGTTTTCTCCTCAGCCCATTTCAGCGTTTCGATTGTCAAGGGAATCAGTTCTTTGTCCTTTTCCTGATAGTAAATGGAAACTTGTTTATACTGCTTGTTCTTGCCTGCAGCTTTATACTCTTTTTCCAATTCACTGTCAAAGTTCTGATTGAAAAAAGATTTCGCAATCACCAAAAAGCTTGAATGTTCACCTGTTCGCTCATTGAATTCATCTTGAAAGGATTTCGCCATTCCGACCCATCTGCTTAAATAAAAACCAAAGATGATTGCAGGGATGATCAGCCATACCCTTCTTTTAGCACCCTTCACTCGTTGCCTCTATTCACTTGCTCTTCAAGCAAAGAGATAATCCTGTCATTCTGCTCGATCATTTTCTCATTCTGCTGCCTTAGCTTTGTAAAATCAAACATGAAAACTAGTAATATAATAGCTAAAAAAATTGTCATTTCCCCACTCCTTCACAATAGCCAGCTGATCACATCGTTGAGAGCGTAGGCAATATAGTCAGGCTGTAACTCTGACCGAATCACTTCATCCCACAGTACCATCCCGGTGGATAAAAACTGCCTGGAGACGTTTCATTTTCACCAACAATCTCTCCCTATGAATACTTACTATCATCATAACATTCCAGATTTTAGATGAATATCCATTTATTATAAAAAAATTCGCCGCTGTCCACTTTTTCATGAATATAAAAAAATCCCATCGCAACATGCGAGAGGATTTCTATAGATTATTGCCGGTCATCCATGCAGTTCATTATGCAGCTTTTTGTACTGCATATACATAGCAACCCGCCATGGTACAATCATTCCGAATGCCAGGATCCAGAACATACCGCTAAGTTCGCCAACATCTATGGTACTGCTGAGAACGAGCTTGGCTATTACGCGGACTATCAATAGACCGATTAATATGAAAACAAAAGCTTTGGACCTTTTAAGAAAAATTTCCCGGCCGCGCACTTCAAATTGCGATGTTTTGATCAGCAGGATCGAGAATAACATTCCTACTGTAAGTGCCTCAAGAATCTGTAAAAAATGCACCCGGAACATCGGGAAGATAAACATGAGGGCACCGGTACTCATGAAAATTGGCGGCAAAATGATTTTCTTGGCTGATGCTGGTTTTTTTGCTGCCTTCATCCTCATGACTGTCACGAAGATTGCCATGCCAACTGCGCCAACTGTAGATGCCAGAACATAATTCATCTATATTTCATCCCTTATTTTTAGATTACCCTATTATTATAATGAAAAATAGCCATTTAAGATACACTTAAATGGCTATTATTTATCTTAGAACTCTTGATACTGAGTCGACTACCTGGGAATCATCAAACGGCTTAACAATAAAATCCTTAGCTCCCGCTTCGATTGCATCCACCACCATCTTCTGCTGGCCCATCGCTGAGCACATGATGATTTTTGCATCCTTGAAATCCTTTTTGATTTCTTTTACTGCATCCAGGCCGCTCATTTCAGGCATTGTTATATCCATTGTCACTAGATCGGGCTTAAGCTCGCGATATAGCATGACTGCCTCACGTCCGTTTTCAGCTTCTCCTACTATTTCGTGATTCGCTTTCCTCAGAATATTGGTTAAGGTGATCCTCATAAATTTTGCGTCGTCAACTATCAAAATTCTGGCCATTATATCCTCCCCGACAATCACAACAAGTATATTTTATCTGTAAAAATTCCCCTTAATTACTATATAACTATAAATAGTCATTATTTTCAATGTAAAGACACCGACAAAATTCTCATATACAGAAACGGAGGATTATCTCATCTTTAAAATCCTGTGAAATCGCCAAATAACATGGATAGAACTGAAATCAATTTTGTCATCCAGTCAAAGAATAGCATGACTCCCACCAGAATCATGATATAACCGCCGATTTTCACTATTTTTATATTATGCTTGCGGATCCACTGCATTCTTCCGATAAAGAAAGAAAGAATGAAGAATGGAATCGCGAATCCGAGAGTGTAAGCGATCATATAAAGCATGCCCGAGCCGGGATTCGAGCTTGCAAGCAGGATGACAGATGCAAGAATGGGGCCAGTACACGGTGTCCAGCCAGCAGCAAATGCCATTCCAATCAAAGATGATCCAAAATAACCGGATGGGCGGTTCTTGAATTCAAATTTACGATCCTTCATCAAGAACTCTGGCTTAAAGAATCCAATCACCATCAATCCGAAAGCGACAATGAAAATTGCCCCAAGCTGACGGATAAGGTCCTGGTACTGGATAAAAAATTGGCCTACGTAAGAGGTCCCGAAGCCGATTGCAATGAAAATGACCGAGAAGCCAAGCAGGAAAAACAAGGTGTGGAGCAAACTCCTTTTTTGCAGCATTGCGTTTTCACTTTTCAATTCCCCTACCGACATACCTGTAATATAGGATAAGAAAGCGGGGTACAGCGGTAAACAGCATGGAGAAATAAAGCTTAGGAAGCCAGCTCCCATAGCGATAAAAATATTAATATCTGACATCATTCCATCTCCAGTCCATATTCGATAGTCCCATTCTAACAAATTATTTTCACTATTATCATAGTTCAACTGTGAACAATTTATTAATTCTATAAAAATGATGTTTAACTTTAAAAAAACTGGGTAATTAACTTTAGTGTCTTATTTTTACAGGAAAATATTTTACAAATGTTTCTTTTGAAATTTGCCAGTATATGCTATATACTAATATAGCACTTGTAATAATTTCTATATTTATAACGATTTTACATAATATACTGTTGAAACATATAACAGAGAGGATTTTCAAATTGTCTAAAGAGCAACTGATCACCCTTATAGAGAAAAAACGGGAAGAACTGATTGAAATCGCATCGAAGAACGGCTTGAGTTCCACTATTGCCATTCATTACAGCCAGGAACTCGATGAACTGTTGAACGAATATAATCGCGTCTATATTAAAAAAATTGCAGCCCATTAAAAAACAGCTAAACGCAGCAAGCGTTGTAGCTGTTTTATTTTTATTATCCCACAACATCCTCTAACCGCTCAACTGAACCATTCTGAAGCAGATACATCTTATGGTAAAGTCCCTGTTGGGATATCAATTCCTGATGTGTCCCTCGCTCTACGATTTCCCCGTGATGAAGGACAATGATCTGGTCTGCATCCTGGATCGTTGAAAGTCTGTGTGCGATGGCAATCGTTGTCCTGCCTTTTCGCATGTTGGACAACGCTGTTTGGATAGCTTCTTCCGTTTCGGTATCAATGTTTGCCGTCGCTTCGTCGAGAACAAGGACTTTTGGATTGGCAGCGATTGTCCTTGCAAATGCGATCAGCTGCCTTTGTCCGCTGGAAAAAGTGGATCCCCTCTCCGTCACCTTGTGTGCATAACCATTTTCAAGTTTGTTGATAAAAGTGTCAGCCTGGACGAATTCAGCCGCTTGCTTGATATCCTCATCACTCAAATCCTGATTATGCAATCTGATGTTATCCCCGATTGTGCCGTAGAACAAGAATGGATCCTGCAGTACAAGTCCCATTTTATTCCGAAGCTCATTCACCGGGTAATTCTTGATGGAATGACCATCGATCAAAATCTCACCGCGCTCAAATTCATAGAAACGCATCAGCAGATTGATGATCGAACTTTTTCCGCTGCCGGTATGGCCGACAAATGCAATGGTCTCACCAGGTTTTACGGCAAAACTGATATTTTTTAATACATCCCGCTTGCCATCATATGAAAAGCTGACATCCTTAAATTCAATTTTGCCATCATTAATTTTGTCCTTTTCCGTTCCATACTGTGCCGGAGCCAATTCCTCTTCATCCAGCAGCTTGAACACACGTGAAGCAGCAACAATCGCCTGCTGATACATGGAAAGCCGCATCATCATGTTGTTCACCGGTTCAAAAAAACGATCAAGATAATTGATAAATGCGTAAAGCACTCCGATTTCAATCGGGCTGTCAAAGGAAGTGATCCCGAAAAAGCTAAGCACAATGATCAACGCAAGAATATACACCAGGTCAACCGCCGGTCGCAATAGCAGTCCATCCGCCTTGATGTTTCTCATCCCCGCCTCAAAATGCTTGTCATTTATGTCACCAAATTCCCTTTTCAGTCTCTCTTCCTGACGGAATATCTGGATAATGGACATCCCCTGGAGGGATTCGCTAAGCTTTGCATTCAATTGACTGAGCCGCTCACGCATATCCTGGTAAAACTTTGAACTCAACTTCCTGTATAAGCTCATAATGAATACAATGAACGGTAGAATAAGCATCGTAAACAAGGCCAGTTTAACGTTCAGGATGAACATCGCGACAAAGATTCCGAACAACAAAATCCCGCTCTGGATAAAGGTCGCTATGACACTGACAAACATATCCTTGATCGCCTCAGTATCATTCGTGACCCTGGAAACAAGCGAACCTGCAGGAGTTTTATCAAAATACTTCAAACCCAATTGCTGAACCTTCGTAAAGACATCAATCCTCATCTGCTGAATGATTTTAAGCGCGATTTCCTGGAATTTTAAAAGCTGAAAATAGGAAACAAGCACATTGAGGACCTGGATGCCGATATACGCTGAACCAAGCAGTAATAAAGGTTGGAACGGCAAATACCCTTCCCTCAAGTAATCATCGATAAAAATCTTCACTAAAATCGGTCCAAGTACATCCCCAATCGTCGCGAACAGCAGGAATCCAAATGCGACAGAAATCATTTTTATATGCGGCTTAGCATAAGCAAGAAGCCTGAACAGCACCGACCGCTGTTCTTTTGCGTTTAATACAGGCGTTCTGTCCATGGTCACCCTCCCTTCTCGACAAGTTCTTCAAGCTGCTGTCTCAAATACATGTCTTTGTACCAGCCATCTTCCTCCATTAACTGGTCATGCGTACCACGTTCAGCTATTCGGCCATCTTCAAGGACAATGATCAAGTCCGCATGATGGATCGCACTTAAACGATGAGCAGTGATAATCGTGGTTTTATCTTTCCGATTTTCTTTTAGTGCTGAGAGAATCTGTTCCTCGGTCTTAGCATCGACGGCCGATAGTGAATCATCGAGTACCAGGATTTCAGGATTCATCACAAGAGCACGCGCTATCGAGATCCTTTGCTTCTGGCCTCCTGACAGAGAAACGCCGCGCTCCCCGACAACTGTCTGGTAGCCATCAGTAAATTCAAGAATGTCCTCATGGATGTTCGCCACTCTGGCCGAATTATGGATGACAGCCCTCTCGACAGATGGATTCGCAAAAGCGATGTTTTCTTCGACTGTGGCTGAAAAGAGGAAGTGATCCTGCGGAACATAACCGATTGCCTGCCTCAGCCTGTCAATCTTATAATCCTCGATGTTCCTGCCGCCAATGGAGATGCTTACATCCGAAAGATCGAATTCCCTGATCAGCAGCTTCAATAGGGTAGTTTTGCCTGCTCCCGTTTTCCCAACAATTCCGAGCGTCTGTCCTTTTCCAAGCCCAAATTTGACCTTTTTCAAAATCGGGTCCGTGTCGCCTGGATAAACAAATGTTTCAATATTATATTGAATATCTCCCTCTGGTACTATGTCCAGTGCCTCGGCTTTGTCCTGAATATCAATCTGTTCATCAAGTAATGCAGAGACGCGGTCATACGACGCCCTCCCACGCTCGACAATATTAAAAAACCAGCCGAATGCCAGCATCGGCCAAACCAACAATCCGAGATAGGATGTGAAGGAAACCAACTGACCGATCGTCAACTCCCCGTTTAGGACATATCTTGATCCAAACGCAATTGACAGGAAAAAGGAGATTCCTACTATGATAGAGATCGTTGGGTCAAAAAGAGCATCTACTTTTGCAACGGAGATGTTCTTGTTCACGACATCCTCGGACTGCTTTCTAAAATCCTCGATATCTTCGCTTTCCTGGCCAAACGTTTTAATTACTTTTATACCAGTAATGCTTTCCTGGGTCTTGTCATTTAAATCCGAAAATGCTTCCTGTGCCTTATGGAATCTTTTATGAAGCATAGTTCCGTACCAGCTTGTCAGCATGGCCATGAACGGCATTGGAATCAAAGCGATCAAGGTCAGCTTCCAGCTGATGGTCGCTGCCATGGCAATAATGACAAACCCGCCTGTCGAAACCGAGTCCACGAAGGTTAGAACCCCTGCACCTGCTGTCTGCTGGATTGCCGACAAGTCGTTCGTTGCATGTGCCATCAAGTCCCCTGTCCTTCTTTTTTGGTAAAAGGATTGCGACATGCTGGTAAAATGCGCATACAAACGGTTTCTCAACAATCGGGACAGTTTTACCGCAGAACCGAAAATCATGATCCTCCAGTAATAACGAAGCGAATACATCGCCAGACCGGAACCAGCCAGCACGACAATCCATTTACCCAGCTTTCCAGCCGTAAGAGTCCCATTCGTAATTTCATCTACGATAATCCCGATTACCCGTGGAGGCACCAGCTGCAGCATCGCTACGAACAGCAAAAGGAAAATCCCTGTTAGATAAGCTTTTTTCTCTGACTTAAAGTACCACAACAAATCCTTGAATACGCTCATATGTATATCCCCCATACGCCTCAAATGCTTAAATAGTTTAACAAATATTTGTAAAATGGGGAAGATTTTTTCTTTTACGAAAATCAGCTTTTTGGTATTCTTATCCTAAAAAGCGAACATTATCTATTTATTAGATTAAGAAAATACGGTTTTAATAGTTGAAGAATACAAAAATGATGTTATAATGACTATAAATTAATTTATTCACTCATATAATCGCGGGGATATGGCCTGCAAGTTTCTACCGGATTACCGTAAATGATCTGACTATGAGTGAGCAATGCAGAGGCGGATTTCTGCCCTCTTTTTGTCTTAAGTTGCTTTCAAAAGCCCAAAGACCATTGCTTCACTCAGTTATGACGTGAATGCATGGACTTCGGGCTTTTTTTTATCGGCTCGGATAAAAAGAGGAGGATTAACATGGAACAGCTTATTGAAAAAATCAAAAACGATGGTAGTGTCCTTTCTTCATCCATTCTTAAAGTTGACTCTTTCCTGAATCATCAGATTGACCCACAGCTTATGAATGAAATTGGATCAGAATTTGCAAAAAGATTTGCTGGATCAGGGGTTACGAAAATTGTAACCATCGAATCATCTGGTATAGCACCAGCTGTCATGGCAGGGCTTCACTTAAAAGTACCAGTGATTTTTGCAAGGAAAAGAAAATCTCTTACTCTTGTAAATGACCTGATTACAGCTTCTGTTTACTCCTTTACCAAAAAGGAGAGCAATGACATTGCAGTGTCCAGCAAATTTCTTTCTGAACAAGATAAGGTATTAATTATTGATGATTTTCTCGCAAATGGACAAGCCGCATTGGGACTATCAGAAATAGTGAACAAAGCCAAAGCCTCGATTGCAGGTATTGGTATCGTGATTGAAAAAGGATTTCAGGATGGCGGACGTTTGTTGCAGGAAAAAGGCTACCGGGTAGAATCACTGGCAGTCATTCAATCTCTTGAAAACGGCATCGTAGAAATTGAAAATACTGAAGAAAGAAAGGCGGAACTAACACGATGAGACAGAATCCATTTAAAATAGCATCATTAGGAATCCAGCATGTATTGGCCATGTACGCAGGTGCTGTAATTGTACCGTTGATTGTCGGGGGCGCCCTCGGACTTTCGGGAGAACAACTAACTTATTTGGTTTCAATTGATATCTTTATGTGCGGTATCGCTACGCTTCTGCAGGTTTGGCGGAACAAGTTTTTTGGAATCGGCCTTCCTGTCATGCTGGGCTGTACTTTTACAGCTGTAGGACCGATGATCGCCATTGGCGGACAGTACGGTATCTCTGCCATCTATGGCTCAATACTAATTTCAGGTATTTTTGTCGTTGCTATTTCAAAGTTCTTTGGGAAGCTAGTCCGATTTTTCCCACCCGTGGTTACCGGATCTGTTGTGACCATCATCGGAATAACTCTGATTCCAGTTGCAATGAATAATATGGCTGGCGGCCAGGGAAGTCCTGACTTTGGGTCCCTGTCGAATATCGGCCTTGCCTTTGGAACATTGCTTTTCATTATCCTTCTATTCCGTTTTTCCAAAGGTTTTATCCGTGCTATCGCCATTCTGCTCGGACTTGTGGCAGGAACGATTGTTGCTTATTTTATGGGACTTGTTGATTTATCAGCTGTTAAGGAAGCTTCCTGGTTCCACATGCCAGCACCGTTTTACTTCGGCCTACCGACTTTCGAGGTATCAGCCATTCTGACGATGATCCTGGTTGCAGTGGTAAGTTTAGTGGAATCCACAGGAGTCTACTTTGCACTCGGAGATATCTGTGATGAAAAGCTTGAGGAAAAAGATCTGGAGAATGGTTATCGTGCAGAAGGGCTCGCAATCATACTTGGTGCTTTCTTTAACGCGTTTCCCTATACAACTTATTCGCAAAATGTCGGCCTTCTACAAATGTCCGGGGTTAAGTCAAAAAATGTCATTTACACAGCAGGGTTCTTCCTGGTCCTCCTCGGATTGATGCCTAAAATCGGCGCATTAACCACAATCATCCCAACTCCAGTACTTGGCGGAGCAATGGTCGCGATGTTTGGCATGGTCGTTGCCTATGGAATTAAAATGCTAAGCAAGGTCGAGTTCTCATCACAGGAAAACCTATTAATCATTGCCTGTTCTGTTGGAATGGGCCTCGGAGTCACAGCAGTACCAGAGTTATTTTCACAGATGCCGTCCAGCATCCGTATCTTGACAGACAACGGAATCGTTGCAGGAAGCCTGACAGCGATTGCTATGAATCTAGTTTTTAATGTGTTTAAAGAAAACAAAAAAGTTCAGCAAACCACATTTGCCGGACAAAAAGCTTCATAGGTTTATAGAAATGTAGAAAAGAGGTGCCAGCTTGTTAGCGCCTCTTTTCATTGTGAAAAATATAGGTGACATGATTTTCCCTACATTGGACTTTTCGGGCGTAATCGGCTTTATTGGTGACTTCTTTTTCCTAATACTAGAGTTATTGGGGACCATTAAGCTCTATTGATTACACCATTTTCTAAAAACTGGAGTTTAAGGGTACCAATAAACTTTATTGGTTACAACAATTTCTAAATAATGGATTTCGAGGGTCTCAACAAGCTCTATTGGTTACACCATTATCCAAATACTGGTTTTTCAAGATCCCAATAAGCTCTATTGGTTACACCATTTCCCTTATTTTGGATTTTAGCGGCCTCAATAAGCTCTATTGGTTACATAATTATCCAAATACTGGATTTCCAGTGCCCCAATAAGCTCTATTGGTTACACCATTTTCCTGAATATGGATATTCAAAGCCCTAATTAGCTCTATTAGTTATAACATTATCTAAATACTGGATTTCCAGGTTCCCAATAAGCTCTATTGGTTACATCTTTATCCAAATAATGGATTTTCAGGGCCCCAATAAGCTCTATTGGTCACATCATTTCCCTAATACCGGAGTTTCAGGTGTCCAATCGACTTCATTGGCGACCTCTTTTTCCTTATACTGGATTGCAAGGGCACCAATCAAGCTAATTAATCACCTTTTTCAGATTCTAACAGACCCGCTTCCTTCTATTGTAACGCCTGACTCAAATCCTCCAGTAAGTCCTCTACATCTTCAATCCCGACTGATATGCGGATCAGACCGTCGGTAATTCCCAGTTCTGCTCTTCTCTCTGCTGGAATAGAAGCGTGGGTCATTTTTGCCGGAACAGAAATCAAGCTTTCGACTGCCCCAAGACTTTCAGCAAGTGTGAAATATTTTAGTTTTCTAAGTACCTCTGCTGCTTTTTCAGCGCTCCCTACATCAAAGCTGACCATCCCGCCGAATCCGCCTGCCTGTTCTTTGGCGATTGTATGCTGGGGATGCGATTCGAGGCCTGGATAATAGACTTTTTCCACATTCTTATGATCAGATAGAAACTCGACGATTTTCTTCGTGTTCGCTTCATGCGCTTCCATTCGCAAGCCCAAGGTCTTTATTCCCCTGACTAATAGCCAGGAATCTTGAGGGCCTAATATCCCTCCGGTCGAGTTTTGGACAAAATGAAGATCTTCAGCAAGCTGTTCATCATTAACGACAACCAGACCAGCTACCACATCACTATGGCCGCCAAGATATTTAGTGGCCGAATGAAGGACGATATCTGCACCAGTATTTAACGGCGTTTGCCAGTATGGAGTGCTAAAGGTGTTGTCAACTATTGTCAACAGTCCATGTTCTTTTGCCAATCCGGCACTTGCCTTTATGTCTGTAACCTTCAAAAGCGGATTTGTTGGCGTCTCGATATATAAGGCTTTTGTGTTTGGCTGGATCGCCGACTTTATTGCATCGAGATCTGTTGTATCTACAAATGTTGACTCTATGCCAATCCGGTTAAGCACTTTATTCATGACCCGATAGGTTCCGCCATACACGTCATCTGTCAGGACAATATGGTCTCCTGAATTAAATAGCATCATAACGGCTGTAATCGCAGCCATTCCTGACCCAAAAGCAAATCCTCGCTTCCCGTCTTCCAGGTCCTTGATCAGTTCTTCCAGGGCAAACCTCGTCGGGTTCCCTGTCCTTGAATATTCATAACCGCTATGGACCCCGACATCTTCCTGTTTGTAAGTACTTACCTGGTATATTGGAAAGGAGACAGCACCAGTTGTTTTGTCACCTGGAATACCACCGTGAATCAATTTTGTTTTGCGTTTCATTTATATTCCCCCCTCGTATATTTTTTTGCTCAAATAACGCTCACTTCCATCAGGAAAGATCGTTACGATTTTTGTGCCTGGAGGGGCTTTCAGTGCTTCCAGTAATGCTGCATGAAGAGCTGCGCCAGATGAACTCGCAGCAAGTATTCCTTCATTAGCCGCAAGTTCTTTCACACGATCAAATGCATCCTGATCTGAGACAGTATGAATCTCATCAAAATAAGAAGTGTCCATATAAGACGGAAGAAATTCCATCCCTATGCCTTCTGTTTTATGGGAGCCAGCTGCGCCCCCGTTTAGAATCGAGCCTTCTGGTTCAACAATGACCGTCTTTACTCTTGGGTCCTTCTCTTTTAAAAACCTTGCAGTACCCATGAAAGTACCTCCCGTGCCAGCACCAGCTACGAAAATATCAATCTCCCCTTCCAAGTCATCCCAAATTTCCGGTCCTAACGTTTTATAGTAGGTTTCCGGGTTGGCTGGATTGGAGAATTGTGACGGCGAATAGGAATTTGGGATTTCTGAAAGCAATTGGTCTGCTTTTCGGATGGCTCCCTCCATTCCCTCCGAAGTCGGCGTATGGATGATTTTCGCACCGAGTGCCTTCATGATTGCCTGCTTTTCAAGGCTGAATTTTTCCGGGACGACAAAGATTACATTAATGCCTTTGTTGATCGCCGCTAATGCGAGCCCAATCCCGGTATTTCCTGCAGTCGGCTCAATCAATGTGCCACCGGATGCCAATTTCCCGGTACGGAATGCCTCGTCGAGTAAATCGATTCCCAGGCGGTCTTTAATACTGCCGCCCGGGTTCAGATATTCCAGCTTTGCAAAAAGACGTACTTCGGCAGGCAGATGGAACTGGGTAAGTTCGATCATAGGTGTATGCCCAACCAATTCATGGATACTGCGGTAAACCGTCATTGTATTTAACACTCCCTATTCAGCAAAAACCTGGCGCCATTCATCTTTCTTTTCCAGCATTTTCGCAGCAATTTCTTTAGCACCCTCTAAGCTGTGGCTTGCAGCCCAGCCGCACTGGATTTCGTTGCATGCTGGCACCTCATCTGCCTCAAGTACATCATTCAGTGTTTTTTCCAGTACATTGAGGATATTGTCGTAATCATCATGATTGATCACAGAAAGGTAGAATCCAGTCTGGCAACCCATAGGACTGATGTCTACAACTGTATCATGATGGTTGCGGATATTTTCAGCCATTAAATGTTCCAGCGAGTGAAGACCTGGCATTTCCATATGTTCCTTGTTCGGCTGGCAGAAGCGGATGTCATACTTATGAATGACATCCCCATTCGCACCCTGAGTTGTCCCAGCTAGCCTGACATATGGGGCAGCAACTTTTGTGTGATCAAGATTAAAACTTTCCACATTCATTTTCTTAACCATTATTCTTCAACTCCTCTAACATTAGTAAGATTAGTTCTGCGGAATTTTTAGCGGCCGTTTCAAGGAATTGATCGAATGAGACATTCGAGTCTTTCCCTGCAATGTCTGATAAAGACCTGATGATGACAAATGGCACTTGAAATTGATGGGCAACCTGAGCGATTGCTGCTGCCTCCATTTCCGCAGCATACAACTCAGGCATCTTGCTTCTGATGAACTCAACCCTTTCAGGATCGTTCATAAATGAATCACCAGATGCAATCAAGCCCTTCACAACCTGAATGTCATTGATTTTTTCAGCGCTCTTTTCAGCGACACTTACCAGGTTGTCATCCGGTGAAAAATAAGCCGGCATCCTTGGTACCTGGCCATATTCATACCCAAAGATTGTCACATCTACGTCATGGTGTCTTACCTCAGTTGAGATGACGACATCACCGACATTCAGCTCCTTATGGAAACCGCCGGCCGACCCTGTGTTGATGATGACATCAGGATGGAACTTTTCAATCAACAAGGCTGTTCCCATTGCCGCATTTACTTTCCCAATTCCCGACTTTAGCAGTACAACTTCCTGGTTATCAATCTTGCCATTGTAAAATTCACTTCCGGCAAGATTAATCTCTTCGATGTCTTCCATTTTACTGCGAAGCAAATCCACTTCTTCATCCATTGCACCGATAATTCCAATTCTCATTGCTGCAACTCTCCAATACTGTCTTTAATTTTTGTTTACCTTAACAGCCTCCATCAGCCAAACATAGGGATTCATCTTTTCAAAACGAACCTCAAAACCGTTTTTTTGAAAAAGATGTTTCAGTACTTCAAGAGTTGTATAGTACTCACGCTGAAGGTCTTCAAGGAGATTATTGAAACCCTGCTCTTTTACGATGCGATGCCTTTCCTCGCGATCCTTTTCATCCAAAAAGGCGGTATCAGCAAATACAATCTTTCCTTCAGCCTCTAACAATCCACTATATAATTTGATTGCGGAATCCTTTTCTTCATCTGTTAAATGATGAAAAGCATAGGTGCTGACGATGGAATCAACTTTTTGGGGTAATTCAGGGAAATGAATAAAATCTCCATCATACAAGTCCATATCCAAAAATCTTGCTTTCGTTTTCTCCCTCATCACTTTGGAAGGTTCTACACCGTAGACCACTCTTCCCAGAGAAATCAGCTTTTCTGTCAGGTTACCTGTTCCGACTCCAAACTCCAGTACTGTCCCTGTTGACTTAGATGCTACTGCATGTAATATTCTATCATAATCTTCGAATACTTCTTTATACTCAGCATCATGTCCTGATACGGTTTCGTCATAAAATTCAGCCCAATCATCGAACAACGGGATAAATTCTCTCCCCATTTTACCTCACCCGCTTTTAATTATTATAATTCCTATCAGTATAGTATGAATTAAAATATTATAAGACACATACTAGCACAGAAAAAATTTGAAATCAATTTTTTCTCGTCATTTTACGCTCAGCAAACAAGAAAACAACCCGGCAATAGTGTATACTTAATTCATATTAAGAACTTTCAGGGGGAAAATATGGGGAAGAGAGTATTGGTTGCAGAGGATGAGCAGAGGATTTGCCAACTGCTAAAGATGTACCTAGAGAGGGAGTCTTTTGAGGTTGAGGTTGCAAACAATGGTGTAACAGCACTGGAGAAAGCAATCCAAGGGTCCTTTGATATCATCATTCTTGACATTTTAATGCCTGGAAAAGATGGTTTCACAGTCTTGGAAGAAATCAGAAAAACCAAAGCCACGCCCGTGATCATGCTTTCTGCTAAAGGGGAAGCAAATGACCTTAAACGAGGGGAAGAATTAGGGGCCAGCGATTATATTTTAAAGCCCTTCAGCCCAAAGGATGTAGTGTCAAAAATAAAGGATTTAGTATAAACAAAAGGCATTGTGCAGTTACAATGCCTTTTTAGCTTATAAAAACTGACAGTTCCGAATCTCCTGCAATTCTCCATAAAATTCTATTTTGTCGTTATCGATGACGATACCATCACCATCGTTACAAAGGTATATTCCTTCATCATTGAGGGCGGAATAATCCAATAGCTTTTCGTGACGAGCTTCCAGCCGGCCCCCATGTGGCATGAATTCAAATCCTACCAGTCCCAAACCATTCAGACAATCTAACTCCACTTCATTTTCATCCAGAAATGCCGCTATTTTAATGGAATGTGACATGATCATGCTTCCTGCACTGACACCGATTAACAGCTTACCCTCGAGTGCCATCTTACTTATCAGTTTAAGCATATTCCGTTCCTGAAGGTTTTTCAAAAAGGAGAATGTATTTCCGCCAGACAAAAAAATCCCGTCACAACCTTTGAATTCCTCCAGCTTACTTTCATCGAACTCCTGATCGACATCGAAATATAAGAAGTCCGAAACACCCAGCTTCTCCAGCTCCCGCTTCCCTTTTTCAAAATACATTCTTTCCTTATCGGTTCCCGACGGGACATAGGCAAGCTTAAAAGGACTTTGAGACATTAATTCCCCGATTCTGCTCACCAGAGCTGGATTATTATTACTGACCTCACTCAGCAGTACTAATTTTTTCATCAAATCAAACTTTCAAGAATTTTTACCAGTTATGTTCAACATTCATCTCATTAAGTCCTTTAAAAAGCTGAAAAAAGAGCCTGGAAATCCAGACTCCTCATTTTTTATTCGACCAAATCACAAATGGTATCAACACAAGCGATAGTACCCCGCCTGCCAGAGATAAGAACGCAAAGCTCGAATTAGCCACGACCATGCCCGATAGCATCCCGCCAGACGCTCCTGACAACGCGACCATAACATCAATCGTTCCTTGCATTTTTGCCCGGTTTGTTGGATTTGTTGCATCGACTAGCAATGCTGTACCGCTGATCAAACCGAAGTTCCAGCCCAGCCCAAGTAAGATGAGAGCCAAAGTAATCCAGAGCATGGACTCACCCGGGGCAACTGCAGCCATAACGCCTGAAGCGAGCAATGTAACTCCTGAAGCAACCGCCATTGCCGCGCGTCCGATTTTATCCACAAGCACACCTGTCAGTAAAGATGGAAGATACATGGCTCCAATATGGAAACCGATGACCATCCCCACTGCACTCAAACCATGGCCATGACTCCCCATATGAACTGGTGTCATGGTCATGATCGCAACCATCACCATTTGGGTCAACACCATGATCAGAGCAGCCACGGCAATACCCCGTTTATCCGTTGCTTCTTCTTCCTCGATAAACTCCCGTCTGGCGACTCTTGCATTCCGTTCTGCCAACGCTATTGCCCTTGCAACGACAAACGGGTCAGGACGAAGGAAAAATAACAGGATCAGACCTGCAACAATATAAGCTGCAGCAGCCAAAATAAAAGGTCCGGATAAAGCCGGAACTCCTACCGATAGTGCGAAGTTCCCCATAACATCTACAAGGTTCGGACCGGCCACAGCACCAAACGTTGTTGAGACCATTGCAATACTGACAGCTGTCGCACGCTGTTTAGCACTGGCTAAATCGGTACCTGCATAACGAGCCTGCAAATTGGTCGCACTACCTGCACCATAAACCAACAGAGCTGCAAACAGCAGATATATATTATTGGTAACAGCAGCAATAATGACTCCAATTGCACCGATTCCACCCGTCAAAAATCCGGAAGCCAGGCCGGCGCGCCGTCCATACCGCTGGGAAAGCCTTCCGACTACGAGGGCTGCCCCAGCCGATCCTAAGGTAAAAAGAGCGGTCGGAAGCCCGGCCACAGTATCAGTGCCAAGCATATCCTTTGCCAGCAACGCTCCTACCGTGATTCCAGCAGCGAGACCTGCACCCCCAAAAATCTGTGAAAGGACAACGATGATTAATGTCCTCTTATATAAAGCTTTCTGCTTTTCGGGAGATTCCACGTAAGCTTGCAGCCACTCCGGCTGACTCTCCGCCGCCGCTGCTTCATCATATTGTTTTGACATTTTTTCAGCTCTCTCTTTCTCTTCATAGATAAATCAATTATACCACAAAGGGTATATTTCGGAGTGCAAATGAATCAATAATTTTCAAGCTCAGCCAACAAAGACTGTTGTAAGACGTCGACATCCACCACTGCAGAGTCTATGTCCGCAGGAAAATTCGAGGGCTTGATTCCATCAGCCTTCATCCCTGGTATCCATTTTTCAAGCAAATCCTCCAGCTCAATCCTTTTTGGGGTGCAAGCTTCCCATTCGTCCTTTACAAAGGCTTCAGCGAATTTTTCATTAGGGAATAATGGCAGCAATAACCTTTCCATCTCATCCTTAGCGGTTGCCCATCCATCATGGTATAGGCCCCAAACCTCTTCATAATCTGCGGCTTTTTTGATAAAGTACTCGTATCTAATCTTAGCAGGCTGCCGTATTACAGCCTCAAATTCTTTTTGGTTCATAACCGTTCGTTTCTCCTATCTATGCCCGTCTTTTCTCGCCTGAATATATCCATAATAGGCGCAAGTCCCGTTCTGACTAAGATCCTTCACCTCGAAACCGCATTTTTCATAAAAAGTGAAGTTGTTCGCTGAAGTATGGGCAAACCAGTCTCCGTGAGGCAATTTTTGAAGACATAACTGCACTAGCTTCTTTCCGATACCCTTTCCTCTGTACTCCGATAGTACAGCCAGATCCATAATATTTGCAGCCATAATTTGATCTGAAATGACTCTGACCATACCAACCATTTCATTATGGTCCCATACCGTGAAAGCCCAGGTAGAATTTCTAAATATCAATGTAAACTTCTCCTTTTGCCATTCAGGAGTATTCCTTGACCATCCAGCGTCTTGGAATAACTTCTCTACCTGACCTGCAGGAACCCCATTTGTACCTTCGCGGATCACCAATCCGTTAAAATACTGATACATACTTTTTCCCCTTTTTTATGTTTGTCAGGGAACTATATTCTTTATCAGCCACAAGATGTCCTGCCATAGTTTCACATTTACTTTTGCCGGTTAAATTCATCTGCAATGACAAAATCTAATTAAAGGAGGTGCTTTATATATGGTCAGAATCCATAATCCTATTAATGCTGATAAAAACAAGCGAGGCACAGACGGACAATTACATGGCGGAACATTAGAAACGGCAGATGAGTTTTTTGACTCGATTTTTCAGCAAGGAGCAAAAAAGAAGGCCGGAGACAAACAAAAATAACGCCGATTTTGGCGTTATTTTTATTGATTAGTTGAATCAGCCAATTCAAGATCCCCTCTATCCTTTTAAAAGGCCATTAAGAGAGTTTCTTAGACATTTCACCTTCTGTGCCACTTCAAATTGTCCATTAAATCCGGTTTCTTAGACATTTCCACTCCTAATCCACTCCGAAATGTCCATTAAATCCAGTTTCTTAGACATTTCAGTTCCTAAGCTACTCCAAAATGTCCATTAAATTCGGTTTCTTAGACATTTCAGCTTCTTAACCACTTCAAAATGTCCATTAAATTCGGTTTCTTAGACATTTCAGCTCCTTACCCACTTCAAAATGTCCAATAAAACTCCACTAATAAGAAAAGCACCCATCCATATGATGAGTGCTTGTCCTTCTTTATTATTTTCCTGTCTGCTTGTTCATTGCTGACATCATTTGATTGATTTTCTTCTGGGATGGTTTCATACCCATTTGCATCATCATCATTTTAAGCATTTGTTCGTTGATTGGCGGATTTTTCTTTAAGTAGCTCTCCATGTATTTACGAGCAATGAAAAATCCTAGCGCTACACCGACAACTAATGCCAGTATACCAACTAGAATTATTGTCCACATAAAACTTCCTCCTTCATGTTGTCTAACATACAGTGTACTAAACCAACAGCTATTATACAATATCTGTGTATTTTTTTCTCTATCAAAAACACTCTTTAATGAACTTTTTCGTCATTTTCTATAAAAAAGCTACCTCTAAAATGTACAGGTGAAAATATCACACGTATTTCCGCTCTTTGATCGGCTTCAGCCATCCATATTTGTTTGATTCAAGGTCGATCGCAAGGAATGATGATTCACATTTGCGGAGGATTTCAAAGAAGACTGTTTCAGTATCGACTTGACCATCGGAATCCAACTCGAGCCACCTTTCATGGACCCTAAGTATGGCTAAACTATTGTTTGTTTTGTTTTCATATACATATGTTCCGTTCTCGACATAAAACCCTTGTGTTTTGGAAAGCTGCTGATGCAGAAGCTGATGGATTCGAAGGGCAGGAATGGACCTGGTCACGAAGTCTACTTGTTTTGATATGATGGATTTCAAATAACCTTTTGCTTGACTATATTCTAGAAATAATTGATAAAACATCCGTTCTCTTCCGAAATAATGGGAGGCAAATTCATCTTCTATTAGATATAGCTGGTAGGATCTCACCTGATCCCCTCCTCTGCAGACAAGCTTTTGTCTTTATTATAGAAAAACCATCGGTCTGCGTTTGTCTAAATATGCCGAAAATATCCACTAATCTTGTCGAATTCAAAACTTTCTTACATTTTATTATAAATTTTTTCTCTTCTATTGTCACCACTTTCACAGCAATGCCAATTTTGGAGTGAATGATACCTTTTTTTGGAGCGAGAACCCTTGCATAAGGGTGTTTTTCGACTTAAATGGTACCCTTATTGGCGCAAGAACCCTTCCATAAGGGTATCTCTTGCCTTGAATGGTACCCTTATTGGCGCAAGAACTCTTGCATAAGGATATCTCTTGCCTTGAATGGTACCCTTATTGGCACAAGAACCCTTGCATAAGGGTATCTCTTGCCTTGAATGGTACCCTTATTGGCACGAGAACTCTTGCATAAGGGTATCTCTTGCCTTGAATGGTACCCTTATTGGCGCAAGTACCCTAGCTTAAGGGTATCTCTTGCCTTGAATGGTACCCTTATTGGCGCAAGTACCCTTGCTTAAGGGTATCTTTTATCGAAAAAGAGGAATAGTGGGTCCTATTTAGGGGAATATATCAATGTTACTTTGAAATAGAAAGGATGACTATACATGGCTACTGTACTTTATATTACTGCTAATCCGAAAGCCGTTGAAGAATCATTCAGTTTAACGGTTGGTGAGGAATTCATCAAGGCTTACCGCGAGAACAATCCTGCAGATGAAGTCGTTAGACTCGATCTTTATAAAATGGACGTTCCGTTTATCGATACAGATGTTTTCAGCGGCTGGGGCAAGTTACAGAAAGGTTCTGCTTTCGAACAGCTCAGTGACGATGAGAAGCAAAAAGTTAGTGCAATCAATACCCTTACTGACCAATTCGTTGCAGGAGACAAATATATCTTTGTAACTCCGTTCTGGAACTTCAGCTTCCCTCCGAAAATGAAGGCTTACATTGATAATATTGCGATTGCCGGAAAAACTTTTAAATATACAGCAGAGGGACCGGTGGGCTTGCTTGGCGGAAAGAAAGCTCTCCATATCCAGGCGCGCGGCGGAGTCTATTCTGAGGGCCCGGCTAAAGAAATGGAGTTTGGTGACCGTTACCTGCGTACCGTCCTGGCATTCATGGGTATAGAAGATGCAGAAACACTTGCGATTGAAGGAATGGCAGCTATGCCTGAGAAAGCAGAGGAAATCAAGCAACAAGCCATCCAGCGTGCAAACGAACTGGCAAAACAATTTTAGACAAACAAAAAAGCCTGTTTTCAGGCTTTTTTTACTGAATTATTTAACTCCGTCCAATGGAATGTCCTTACGGTGGTCAAAGCTGTAAATGGTTCCTTCGCTAATTTGCTGTTCTACTGCCTTTTCCTGCTGGGCAGCCTGATCCACTAAAGCACCCTCCAACGGAATATCTTTCCCATACTCAAACATACGATACACCTCCTGTATCATATTATGGGTATTTATTACTAATATATTTACCTTTTTGTTTCTTTTTCCCGCAAATTTTCTCCATCTAGCAAAAAAAAACACCCATTAGATGGGTGTTAAGTTTTAAATGTGTCTCGATAAATCTGAATATAAATCTAAATCTAGTTTCAAATCCATCTGGTACTTTTGCTATTTGCAATAATCTTACAAAGGTGATTAAGTTATGCGAATAAACATTGGAAGTTCATGTACCTGTTGATAGTCATATGATAACCGGAGATGAAAGCTGTCACAAAGGGAGTTTCTCTACTTTCATTCGTATGAACGAAAAGCAAACATTCCGGTCTTTTCAATATTGGAACAGTCAATTGGAACAGTCAATTGGAACACTCAACCAGAAAAATTAAAATGCTCGTTTAGTTGAATCTTCATTTAAACTCCCAGGACTGTTGACCGAAATGGTTTCCATATGCCTGGCAACTTTTGTGCTATAGGTGAAATCTCCATAGCAATATGGATAGCGGAAATTATTCTTGTCCCCTCCACAATTATAGGTTTGCGGATTTTTCTCAACCTGGATCATCGAAAACTTCTTTGCGAGTTCCTCGCTGTGCTTGTTGCCATTTTGAGCAACAAAATCGATGTAGCCGATTCCCATATTATATGCCTGGATAACCGTTGGAAAATCGACTTGCATCTTTTTGCCATAATCCATAACCCGGTGAAAATACTTAACACCCTGCTGTATGCTTTGTTGGGGATCCTTGATCGAATTTGGCGCTAATCCCATGGATTCAGAAGCTTGCATGGGATCACCACCCTTTCCTTTGCTTTCCTGCATCATTAGTGCGGCAACAGTAACAGTATGTTCCTCGAGGCCGACCTTTTGCAATTCCTCCGCAATCAACGGAGTATATTTAGCAACCTCACCAATAGAACTGGTCACCCCGACATTCATCTTCTTTAGGTTATAAATATCTAAATCAAGGAACCTATCAAATAGGAAGAAACCTATAAAGGCAAGAAACAATAAAATTGCCAGATTGAAGTTCCTTTGGACTTGATTTTTCTTTTTAGGTTTCTTTTTGGTGTACTTCATTCGTTCTCTCCCAAATGATTTTCTATTTCTATTTTATTAGAAATCATCTGAAGTTAAAAGGGAGCAGCCATCATTTTTAGCAGCTCCCTGAATCCTTATTCTTCATAAATCATTTTACGAGTCATTCCTCCATCAATGACGAGGTCCTGCCCATTTATAAAATCATTATCCTTGTCAGCCAAATATAAGCACGCTCTTGCAATATCTTCCGGTTTCCCGACACGATTGGACCAATGCTGAAGATGGTCCTTCTCACGCAAATCTTCATAATCTACTGTCTGGATCCACCCGGGGCTTATTGAGTTGACTGTAATCCCTTTCTCTTGAAGCGAAGCGGCAAGTGCATGTGTCAAGGCAACGATTCCGCCTTTAGAGGAAGCATATGCTTCTGAATTTGGTTCAGACATAGTTGCCCTCGTTGATGCGATATTTATGATTCGTGCACCTTCATTCATCCTTCTGGCCGCTTCACGTGAGCCGATAAACACACTCCTGAGATTGGTAAATACAACATCCTCCCATTCTTCAGTAGTAAGCTCGAACAACGGCTTGAACCGCGACACTCCGGCATTATTTATCAATACATCTATCTGCCCGAAGTCACTCAACACACTGTCCACAAGATTGACAATGTCCTTTTCTTTTCTGACATCTGTTTGATAAAATCTTGCTTTTCCGCCGATTTCTTTAAGATCGGATATTAATTCTTTTCCCCTGGATTCATCTATGTCTGCGATACATACATTTGCATGTTCTTGCGCAAATGCTCTTGCAATCCCTTTGCCGATTCCATTAGCACCGCCCGTTATAATTACAGTCTTTCCTTTAAACCCACTCGACATAAACAATTCCCCCTCCTAATTTACCAAAGTTGATATATATAGTGATTCCACTTTGCGTAACCATTCAATCTCTTTATGTAAATAAAATAAGCCAGACTGCATATGCAGTCCAGCCGGGGATTATTTACTTTCTGTTGATACTTGCCACTCGATGCCAAACTTATCGGTCACCTGGCCGTAAGCGGGACTCCAGAAGGTTTCCTGAAGGGGCATTGTTACCTTTCCATCCACCTGCAATTTATTAAAGATTTCTTTTGCTTCAGCAGCATCATCCACCAGAAGCGCGATTGTTACCTGGGAACCAAGCTGGTATGGGTGGCCAGGGAATGTATCTGATAGCATGAGGCCAGCACCGCCAATTTTCAACTGGGCATTCAACACCCGGTTCTTCGCTTCTTCAGGAAGAGGATGATCAGGGTTTGCAGGCATATCACCGAATGTTTGCAGACTGATCACTTCTGCTCCCAATGCTTCCTGATAAAATTTCACTGCTTCCTGGCCATTCCCGTTTGTTACTATGTAGGGGACAATTCCTGTTACCATAACAGCACTCCTTCCATTTTTCAGAACATCAGTTCGTTAACATTTTAACATTTACTGTCTCTTTTTTCAAATTCTATA
Organism: Cytobacillus oceanisediminis 2691; assembly: GCF_007678455.1. Classification (GTDB taxonomy): domain Bacteria; phylum Bacillota; class Bacilli; order Bacillales; family Cytobacillaceae; genus Mesobacillus; species Mesobacillus oceanisediminis_A. Next base: position 446,164 of record NZ_VEEP01000003.1, read on the forward strand.
TAAAAGAAGGTTATTTCCCCAAGGAATATAGTTTTGCTAAAATAGTCTAAAAAAAAGCGGAGGTTCTTTTAATCACAAAAGCACGCAACCATTAATGGTTACGTGCTCTTTTATAAAGTTAATTTTAGTCTTGCTCGATCAATGCTTTTACGCGAGCGACAACATTGTTGACAGAGAATCCATACTCTTCCATGATCTTTTCACCAGGCGCTGATGCACCAAATGTATCGATCGCAAGTACTTCTCCCTCGTCACCAACATAACGGTGCCAGCCAAGTGAAGAGCCCATTTCGATTCCTAGACGCTTCTTGACAGACTTTGGAATGACACTTTCTTTGTATTCCTTTGATTGCTGCTCGAAGCGATCCCATGCAGGCATGCTGACAACCGCAATGTCGATGCCTTCAGAAGCTAAAGCCTCTTGTGCCTTAACTGCAAGTCCTACTTCTGAACCTGCTGCAAGGATCAATGCATCTGCTGTTTCTTTTCCAGCTGGAGAGATGACATAAGCACCTTTTGAAACGCCTTCGTACGCATTCTTGTCCGTATTCTTGATTGTCGGCAGGTTTTGGCGAGTCAGCACCAGAGCTGTAGGATTCTTAGTTGATTCAACTGCCAGCTTCCATGCAGCTGCTGTTTCGTTGCCATCCGCAGGACGAATCACTGACAGGTTTGGCATTGCGCGAAGTCCGGCAAGCTGTTCTACAGGTTCGTGGGTTGGACCATCTTCCCCAACCGCGATGCTGTCATGTGTGAACACAAAGGTTACAGGCAATCCCATTAACGCAGCAAGTCTGATTGCTGGTTTCAGGTAATCAGAGAATACGAAGAATGTTCCGCCAAACACCTTAAGGCCTCCGTGAAGTGCCATACCGTTCATAGCTGCTCCCATGGCGAATTCACGCACCCCGAACCAGATATTGCGGCCTTCGAATGAACCTGGGAAGAAATCGCCTGTTCCCTTGATCATTGTTTTGTTTGAACCAGCAAGGTCAGCTGATCCGCCAATCAAGTAAGGAAGGTTTTTCGCAATGCCGTTAAGTGCTTCACCAGAAGATGCACGGCTCGCAAGGCTCTTGCCTTCTTCGTATACTGGAATGTCCTTATCCCATCCATCTACTAACTCACCCTTTATAGCTTTTTCAAGCTGGGCACCCAGTTCTGGATACTCCCTCTTATATTGAGAGAATTGTTCATTCCAAGCTTGTTCTGTTTGTTCACCTTTATCAGCGATTTGCTGTTTGAAGTGATCATAAACTTCACTTGGTACATGGAAGTCTTCTTCAAATGTCCATTTGTAAGCTTCCTTTGTAAGTTTCAATTCATCGGCGCCAAGTGGGGCACCGTGAACATCTGATTTACCAGAGAGGTTAGGTGAACCATATCCGATGATGGTCTTAACTTCTATCATGGTCGGACGATCTGCATCTGTTTTTGCTTCCTCGATCGCCTTTGCGATTTCATCGAGATTATTGCCATCTTCAACGCGGATATATTGCCATCCGTATGCTTTAAAACGGCCCTCAACACTTTCAGAGAATGACTTATTAAGATCGCCATCCAGTGAGATATCGTTTGAATCATATAGAACAATCATTTTACCCAATTTAAGGTGAGCTGCAAGTGAAGCTGCCTCAGCAGAAACGCCTTCCATAAGATCGCCATCACCGCAGATACTATATGTATAGTGATCAACGATATTGTAGTTATCCTTATTATAAACAGCAGCCAGGTGACGTTCAGCCATCGCCATACCAACCGCCATGGCAATTCCCTGGCCAAGCGGTCCGGTTGTTGCGTCTACACCGGCAGTGTGTCCAAACTCAGGATGTCCTGGTGTCTTGCTTCCCCACTGACGGAATTGCTTAATATCTTCCATTGATAGATCATAACCTGCAAGGTGCAGTAAGCTGTATAGCAGCATAGATCCGTGTCCGGCAGACAAGACAAACCGATCGCGGTTGAACCATTCTGGATTCTTAGGGTTGATATTCATATAACGAGTCCATAATGTGTAAGCCATCGGTGCTGCCCCCATCGGCATGCCTGGATGGCCGGAATTTGCTTTTTCAATCGCATCAATTGATAAAGTACGAATGGAATCAATTGAAAGCATATCAATTTCTTTAAACATTTAATACATCCTTTCTATAGGTACTGGCTACATCATTAATATTATAGCGAGAGAAATTATTATACAACAAATTATGCCTGAAGGAGACAGAAAACGCCGTATTGTTATTTATTTTGACACATACTCGCTGTACTTATGTAAGCAAACGCTTCAGATGAAGACGGAATATAGATTTTGACATAGAAGCTAAGAGGCCTTTAAAATTGTTCCATTGCTGATTTTTCACTTCAGTAGTCGAATATAACATTCAGTTTTTTCATCTGTCATGCTTCCAAAATAAAAATGGAATACATTCTCTCATGTATTCCAAATTGAATATATTAATGAAGTTTATTCTTCATTTTTTCTTCTTTTAGTTTTTCAGGTGTAACATCATTGCCTTCTGGATCAACAATGGTAACTCCCTTTAGTGTATTCAGCATAGAAGAACGGAATGACTGGAGATACTCGGCTCGAAGCTTTGTCTGTTCCTTTGCTTCCTCTTCTGTCAGCGTTGATGTTTTTGCTTTCCTTGCCAGTTCATTGATTCTAGCAATTTTATCACTTGATAGCATTGTAAAGCTCCTTTGTGTAAAAAATTACGTCAAATGACATCTTACTAAATTTTTTCTAGTTTTACAAGAAAGGAGCCTCATTCCTCATTTGATTCTATATGTTCAAGGTATCGTCGATTCACTGTTGCCTTGGATACATTGTAGCCAAATCCTTTCAGAGTAGCGGCAATTTCAGCAAAAGTAAGGCCATTATTCCGCAGCCTGACAATCTCTGCTATCGGCATATCTTTACGTTCCCTGCCGGAATGCTCGCCCTGATTTTTGAGATTGCGCTGAGGCTTGTATCCATGTTCAACCGCACGTTTCATTCCGCGTTTAATCTTTATGTTATGGATTTTCCTCTGATATTCTTCTACCATACTGACAATCTGGAGCACCATGGAATCCGATTCAGAAAGCTGAAGTTCCCCGCTGTGAGAGATGCTGTATAACTTAACGTTCTCCTTTAATATGCAATGGAGAATAGCTACCTTTGCATTACCCCTGCCAAGTCTGGTCTCATCCTGAATCAATACGGCACCGACTGACTTGTCCTTTATCAGCTCCAGCAGTTCAAGGATCCCGTCCCTTTCAAGGTCATACCCGCTGGCTTGTTCCTTGATGATGTTCATCACTTCAAATCCATACTGTTCTGCAAGGCGGAGCAATTCTTCCTCCTGCCTGGCAAGCGAAGTTTCCTGCGTTTCTTTCGTGGTACTTACCCGGCAATAAATAATCGCTTTCATGCTGTCACCTGATTCTATGTACAAATTATCTTTCAGCCCCGGCAATCTGTGTTGGCTCCAGATATTCAGCCGTCACCGGGATGACAAGTTCATCTCCCGGAAAAACCCTTTCTCCAACAATCCCATTTTCCTTTTCTACCCAGCTCACGAAATCATTTTTCGATAAACGATGCTCACTGGCGTACGTCTCTGCAATCTCCCATAGTGACTGCCCTTCTTCTATAGTAACAGTTATGTATGCATCATCGTTATGTAAATTTGCTTTTGCCACCAGCGAAAAAATCAGGCTGACAGCAAGAAGGATTAAAGCGTAAGAATAGTTTTCCCATAGTCTTTTCATAATCGACACTCCCTAACGAATATATGTTCGCCTATTTGATTTTTATTATAATACGAACATTTGTTTTGTGTCAACTCAAAATTCGAACTTATGTTTGTATCTATCAAATAGACATGGTATAATTAGGACAAGAAAAAATACGAGGTGCGTGAATATGACAAAGTTATCAAAGCGGCAACAAGATATTTTTGAATTCATAAAAGGTGAAGTCAAGAAAAAAGGATATCCGCCATCCGTACGTGAAATCGGCGAAGCAGTTGGACTGGCATCAAGTTCCACGGTACACGGCCACCTTGCAAGGCTCGAAAGCAAAGGGCTGATCAGACGTGATCCAACAAAACCGCGTGCAATTGAAATACTGGAAATCGAAGAGGAAAACCGTATCCCTAAATATAATGTTGTCAACGTGCCTGTTGTCGGTAAAGTAACAGCCGGTATGCCAATTACGGCTATTGAGAATGTTGAAGAATACTTCCCGCTTCCAGACCGCCTTGTTCCTCATGATGAGCAGGTTTTCATGCTCGAAATCATGGGTGACAGTATGATAGAGGCTGGTATCCTGGATGGAGATTATGTAATCGTCAAGCAGCAAAAGACAGCCAATAACGGAGACATTGTAGTAGCAATGACTGAGGATGACGAAGCAACTGTTAAACGTTTCTTCAAGGAGAAGGACTATTTCAGGCTCCAGCCGGAAAATTCATCAATGGAACCGATTATCCTTAGGAATGTATCGATTCTTGGTAAAGTCATTGGTGTATACCGTCATATGCACTAAAAAGCAAGCGGACTCCGCTTGCTTTTTTTCGTTCTATCAAACTTTTATTTTTTTAAAGGTTCTATGAAAAAAGCATATTCCTTTCCAAAGTAGGTACAAGCCCTGACAACTTGTCCCTTTCCGAATAAGATATCGTGTATTTTAGCTATGGAAGAAGTTTTAGCTCGAATGGGATCCAATCTAATAATAACGATTCAGCAGGAGTTTTTTACTCTAACCGCAACAACAAACAGGTAAGGGCGACAATTGATTTTGAAGATCTTTGCCGTGCTGACCGTCGTTGCATTATCAATGACTTGGTTGCTGGTGCTCAGGATGAGAATGATCGTGACCGCGATGATAGAAAGTGCGGATGCAGAGACTAATTTCCGCAAAAAAATCCCGAAAGGCTTGGACCTTTCGGGATTGCCCCTATACTAATGAATGTCACTAACAGGAAGCACTGCTGTTATTTCTTCCATAAATTCTGCTTTTTGCTTACCAGTAAGCCATAAATGGACGGCACCTTCGTCCTGGCTGCTCCTGATCAACCTGCCTATTCCCTGTCTTAACCGAAGCAGCATGTATGGAACGTCTACTTCTGCAGAAGGGTTGGCCGCATGCTTCCTTTTTGCCTGGAAGACCGGGTCATGAGGCGGGAATGGCAATGAAGCAATGATGACCTGGGTCAATGATTCACCGGGGACATCAAGACCTTCCCATAAACTGTATGAGCAAAGTACAGTGCTTTTGACATTCTGGAAGTCTTTTACGGTTTCACTAATCTCACGGTCGCCTTCAAACAGGATGTCAAAATCCCACTCCTGTTGATCGGACCATACTCTGAACCTTTCCATTTCCTGCATGGAAGAAAACAAAACCAGTGAGCTCCCGCTTGCAGTACGCAGATCCGTACCTATTTTCTCCCATTTTTGATTTTCAGCATCCTGAACATGCACTTTAATTTCCATTTGCTCTTGATAATCAAACGGTGATGCAACCGTGAAGGAAGTATATTTTTCAATTCCGAGACTCTTCGCTATATAGTTGAAGTCCCCTACCTGGGATAAAGTTGCTGAAGAAAAAACAAACGGGATATTTTGTGCAAAAACTTCTTTTTTCAGAATGTCCTCTACCAGACGAGGCATGATGACGAGTGAAGACTGAACTTCATTCTCTTCAAGCCAGAAAATCCCTTCATCGTTCTTCAGGAAGATCGATAGACCATATGCAAAAAACTCGAGATATTCTTCCATGATTTTTAAGTGGTATTCATCAATCAGGAACATTTCTGCGTCAAATACCAGCTGGTCCATTAATTCGCTGACCTTCTTTTCCAAAGTTTCAGCTGTCTTCCTGATTGCAGGATGCTTCGCAACTTCTTTTCGATTCGAACCCTCAACAGCAGTAGAGTTCTCAACCAGCAGGTCGAACCATGAGTCATGCAGCTCTATGATGTCCTCGATTAAATAGAGAGATTCCTCCCTGACATCCTGATGCATATAGCCTGTTAACACAGTCGTCAGAGTTTGCGAATTAAATCTGTATGTCAGCCCTTTTTGCGCTGCGAATTCAAGCAGATGACCTTCATCAAATATGACGGTGCTCGCTTCAGGCAGCAAAGGCATCTGGCCCTCTCTTTTCCGTGATTCTTTTGTCCACACATGCTCCATGTAAAAATCATGAGAACAAATAATCAAGTCTCCGGCATGCCGGTAGTAATCACGATTCAATGTTTGCCCGCAGCGATGGCGCCAGCTGCATGTCGAGCATTGCTGAAGTGGATCCCACGCCATCTGAGACCATTTTTCATTGGTGACCCAAGGATATTCCTTTCGGTCACCGTACCGGCTGAATGAATTCATGGAAATGCCTTCATCAAAAATAAAATCTGGCAGTTGGTCATGGACATCAAGAATTTCCATGTCGTCAGAGGTGTTCGAAAGCTCATCAAGCTTCTTGATACATACATATTGCTCTCTCGCTTTTGCCAGCCGGACGTCCACTTTAAGTCCCAATGCCTGCTCGAGTTTTTCGATGTCTCCGCCCTCTTTTACAAGCTGTTCGATCAGTGTTTCATCTGAGCAGGATACAATTGCAGGCTTCCCCATATAACGAGCGTAGAGGATCGCGTAAATCAAGTAAACGAATGTCTTGCCTGTTCCTACACCAGCTTCCGCAAACACAATCCCTTTGTTCTTAAAGGCCTGTTCCACCTGGAAAGCCATATAAATCTGTTCGTCGCGCAACTCATAGCCCTTTTCAGGCAAAATATCATAAAAAACATCACCAATGTAATCCCCTAATAAATCAAAGAATGTATCATTTTTAGTGATGGTAAATGGAAGATTTTTTGTCATTCAGGTTCTCCTTGAAAATTGATTCTGGCAAAAAGCCAGTTTTAATCATAACAGAAAAAAGTGCTGGAAGTGAAAGAATTCATTCTGGTAAAAATTCTGATTGCCCTTTTGGAATTTTCTGTTATTATTATCTCAGCTTTATACAAAGGAGTGGTCATATGAAAACTAAATATTTTATAAACCTGACCAAATTCATTCTTGCTGCATTGATTTTACTCAATCTTTATCAGTATAAAAAAATCACTGACCTAGAAATTCAGGCAGGATCTGAATTCCAGCGGACAGTAAGAGACTCTATATTTCTACTGGAGAACGATGCTGATCCGACCCTATGGATAAAGATCTTGAAAGAAGAGGATGGCGAATTCACGTTTGCCAGTCATCTAGGGGAACTCTCTATTCTAAGCCGACAATATTATATGATGAATGGAAAGATTTCAAATTTAGGAGAAGTCTGGGATCAACTTGCAGACCATTATAAGCACTTAGCGTTCAATATTAGAAATGGCAGAGATTACACACAAATTGAAGAGCAAATCAACAAAGATAGGGAGTTTCTAGTTATGTTGTTAAATGATATCGACTCAATTTCGGGTGAAAATGAAAAGCGTTATTACCGGGAATTTTCTGATTCTGACTCCAAAACTTCTAATTTGGTATGGAGGGAGTTTAAGAAATATGAAGAGCGATGATTATTTTATTCGTTCTGAAGTTATTAAAGATATTCATGGTATCAGGGTTTTAAATCAAGCGGCTTTTGTAAATGGTGAAAATGAAGCACGTTTGGTTGAACTAATCAGGGATTCCGAAAATTTCATTCCTGACTTAAGCATGGTAGCTGTTGACGAGAACGGAGAAATCATCGGACATATTCTTTTCAGCATCATCAGTCTTCTTGCAAAAAAAGGAGTGATCCCAACAATCGCTCTCGCTCCAATGGCTGTGAAGCCCGGATATCAAAATAGCGGAATCGGTTCAGCACTCGTCAAGGAAGGTTTAAATAAATGCAAGTCTTTAGGATATCAACATGTATTTGTACTTGGCCATCCGAATTTTTACCCTAAATTCGGGTTTCAGCCCTCGAAGAATTTCGGTGTCAACGCTCCCTTTCCAGTACCAAATGAAGTGTTCATGGCAATCGAGCTTGAGCAGGGCTCATTGAATGGTTTAGAAGGAAAAATAGAATATCCCCCAGCTTTTAGTGCAGTAAGCTGAAAAAAGTGCTCGTATTGGCACTTTTTCTTTTTGTGACCCTAAAAGCAATGACCTATTCACCTGGCAGCAATGCTGATTCCAGGTCATGAACTTCAGTTTTATCTGTTAACCTTCCATACCCTTCGTTTTCCATTCTGCTGATAATGGTGGCAGTTTCTCCCTCAAACCATACTCGGTATTCATACAAGCTTTCCGGCATATTTTTCTCTTCCTGGATGAAGAAAACCGCCAGTACATCTTCTTTCCTTGTCATTTCCGGCTTCGTCTTTGGGGACCATTTGATTTTTTGGAACGCTTGCTCTAGAGTTTGGAGCTCATCTTTAGAAGCAATTATTCTCTCCTCACCGTCTTTATTGCCATCCTTTGTTAGTTTTTGCACATCAACCCTGGTCAATTGCGGTTGGAAATCTGAACTGCAGCCAGTCATGAATATTATTAGGATCATTGTTAAAATAGCAAGCTTTTTCATTTAATCCCCTCGATTGCACTATTCTAATAGATACTACAATGTTGGATTAGCATCCATGATTCTTAGCACTTATAATTGGAATATCATTCAAAATAGTGAAGCCAGTATCATAACACCATTTCAATGATTCTCCTGAACTCTTCTTCATCCGTTTCCAGTCCTGCCTTTTTATGTAGAACTCTATATAATCTCATTACTTCTGGAAACATTAATGTTAATGCCCCCAAAATTTGTTCCTTTTCTCTTTTACAATGCCATTTGGCCAGCAAGGATAATTGCCGCTCATTCAATAAACTTCTTTCTCCTTCAACCTTAGACCAAACACCATATGAAGAATCCAGATGATTGCCGGCTTCCATATACCAGCCGCCAGCAATCAACCATCTTACCCGGTCCAGGTTTGCCAATGCATAGTACCAATCTTTTCGCATTACAGCGCGGTATGTTTCATGGTAAAAAGCCAATATCTTACCTTTCCAAAACTCAACAGCTTCTGAATCTAACACAATTTCAATCCTTGAAGATTCTTCGAAAATATCTGTTAATATATCACCAGGATCATACAAAACCTCCAAGCCTTTCAGCCAAATTGAAGGCTTCACTTGTCCTTTAGTTTTATACCAAGTGTCCGCTTTAACAAAGGAATCAAAATGTGCGACCACAACTGGTGAATCCGGGTGACTGTCTTCAAAAAATAAAACATTTCCCCAATTCAAAGAGCGCTGCCTTTTATTGCGAATAAAATCTTCCAGACTGATATCCTCAACAATAATATGTAAATCTATATCTGAATAGTTATCATAATTTCCTTTTGCCAATGACCCGCCAAGATAAATTGCCCTTACTTTTTCATCGCCAGTAAAGTCTGCAACTGCTTTTAGTAAAACTTCATGACGGTCTCTCGATAAATTCATATCCCTTTCAAAATGCTTAGTTTCTAATCCCGCACATTATATATCACTCCTTTATTATGATAATACATCATTACTTAATGCTGTTTAATTAACCCCCTAAATCAAAACTTGATGATTTAACATTGAGATTTATGATGTTATAATCATCTTCTTTTAACTCTTCCACTGAGGTAATGACTTCAAGGAACCGTTTGTAAAAATCATTGATTCCAGGCTGTTGATCAACGGCATGAATACTGTCAGTATAGCTTTTTTCGTCCTGATAGATATGCATCTCAATCCAATTTGAACTGTCTGCCTTGCTTTGTAAGTAAAGAGTTTGTTTATTTGTGAAACGCGAATAAATTTGCTCTGCTTTAACTTGAATCTCAAGGTAGTCCTTTTCCCTTTCTGGCTTAATGCTGTAACTATATGTTTTTACGAACATAATGGAGATTATCGTCCTTTATATTTTTCTTGAGTAAATCTCAATCCTTCCGGTCGAAATACTCTTTATGGTTCTTGGTCAGTTGAAACAATTCAAATTCATTTGATTCAATCAGTTTCTTAATTTGCTTGGCCTCGGTTATTGCGATGTTATATAATTCCTCATTAATCACTCCTGTTAAAAGTGCTTCCTCTAGTTCATCATGATCTTTATAGTAGATTTCTCCGGTTGGCATTATGATAATATCCAGAAACAAGTCATCCCAATAGGGACGGTTGTTTTCAACCCCATTTCTAAGGCAAATGTCGATATACCACTGAACAACCTCCCCTTGGGAATTGAACATGGTTGTGACGGAATGGCGTTTTCCTTCTGGAAAATGCTGCAGCCAGGTAAATCCATCGTTTACTATACAAACCTTTTTATCTTCGTATTGAAAAAATAATGGTTCAGTGACTTTATTTACTTTCAATGAAGTTACATACCCTCGGAAGCCATCCTCTTCAAAAAATCCCTGTTTGAACTCCTTCTGGCTAACCCTTATCCAATCGGCGCGGTCACCGTACCTTCTTTTTAGCAAAGTCTCATTCATATAAATCTCCCATATTATTAGTCAACGGAATATTAAATTCTTGCAGCTTTTCCATAATTCTATGCTTGTTATAAGATACCTTGCTGTTATTTGGCAATTCAATCACTTTCCCATCGTTGGTGGTAAACATATAATGATCGGATACAGTTACTCCTTTGGTTTTGACGAATATCTCCTCAGCTTGCTTAATATCCTTCCAGCCATACGAATGTATATCATTGAAACTTTTTGCCTCATTAAAATGCAATCCCTCGTCATTAAGATAGTAATAATTCGAAATACCAAACATAAAGAATGGTACGCTTCCGAACATGAGAACAATAATGAGCCACTTGATCCCTTTCCGTTCAAATTTCCATTGAACAAACAAATATATGAGCAGGGTAACAGCAAGCCAAAGCATGCCGATCATGAACAGAATGTAAGCTGAGGGCGGTGTCGCATAAAACCATTTATCTTTAGTCAGGTACAGATAATCCTGTATAAAATAAACGAAAACGAGAGGCATGAATAAACTGCTGATGATCAGAATGATGGCCGAAACAAGAATTATATTCGAGGTATTCTCGGATTTGAGGGATAATTTAGCCATAACTATTTCCTCCTTTTACCAATATAAATAATATACGGGTAAAAGGGAAGGAAGGTTTCAAAAAAATCTGATTATTCGAGCTCTTCCTCATCCTTTAGATAATTTCTTCTTCCAGTCCTTTCACTGTTCTAATGAAAATAAGTAGGTATAATGAAAAAAACATAATTCCACCCATAAAAAATACTCAATAAAAAAGGACCCTTCTCCATTAATGACACCCTATCTGGTAAATTTGAAGCTAAAGATTCAAGCTGAACCAGCGGCCATGACCCTCGGTTTCCCCGATTGTGTTCAGGCTTTCTTTTCCATCCAGATAGTAATCCAGGTGGAGCCTTGAGTCGTAGATATTATTGTAAATATGAAAGATGTCCCTTCTTTCACCAATCTCTTTTACTTGGTCCAAAAGCTTTTTCTTGGTTGTGCCGGGCATTTGGTTGGCAACATGGGTATGAAAAACGCAGATTACCTGCTCATCAGGGATTTCACCAGCAAGGGAGCTGAGCATTTCTGCTCCATCCCCTTCTATTAATCTCAAAGACTGGTTAGCCACAAAGTTCGCTGCTTTTTCAAACAGTTCCCGCCTTTCATGATGTTCCGGCCAAATGAGAGCATTAAGCCAAAGATAATCCTCCATATTCTTCACATCATTAATATGCAGGTCGATTCCAATCCTCGTCTTCACCTTAGGGATGTCCATTTCACTAAATAGATTATTTTGTCCTTCGATCTTTGATGTTAAGTGAACAGGCGAATCAGTTTCCCCATATATTTGGCCTGTACCATATGAATAGCTATATTGATCCAGGAAAAGCTGCAAGCCCGCACTAGTCCCGATTTCAATCAAGGCCAATGGTTTTTGGACCATTCGGTAAATATGGCTGAAAACCGGGTATAGATAAGAACAGCGCCTTACCTCATTTGTCTGAACGATTTTGCTTTCAATTATCTCAGTGATCTCTTCTCTATATTCCCGGCAAAAATCCACGAAAGCAGCAAAAGCTTCATCACTCTCCCGTGGATTGTCAGTCAGGCTTGGGTAAAATTCAGCAAGTGGATGCTCATACCCTTGCATCAGCAAATAATGTACTGCCCCCAAAAGCAAATTTGGCACCGGCTGGCCAATCCTCACTTTACTTGCAAGTTCAAGCATTTCCCGATCCTCAGCTATTTTTAAAGAAAGACATTCATATAATGGACTTGATCCCCAGCATTCATGAACAGCAAAATGTTTAAACTTCTCGAAAATCTTTGAATCCATATCGATCCCCCCGAATGATGATCAGTCCCACCATAAGAATAATTTCTTCGACTCTTTCAATTCTTCCATTAATCCATTGATTGAACCTGACCCTTGCTCAACGATGTCTGGACAGAATTTATACATTTCGGTGGCGAAAGACCTCAAATTTTTACCATCAGGAATTACCTGGAACGTGGCTTCCACCCAGTCAAAATCCGCCCCTATGATGGTGAATGGATACCTGAGATGCCACTCCTTCAGTTTGGAAACAACCATTTCGTTGCTAATATCATAGTTATCTCCATTGGTTTGCTGAATTTTAATGATGTCAAACTGGTCTGAAACTTGGCTGATACACACCTTATTATGTTCGGTATCACATATAAAAGGGAGGAATCCTAATACCTCCATTTCCTTTCTCATTTTTAAAACAAGATTTTCCGCTTGATCCTGTTTTACCTCCATACAGACTCCTATGATTTCTCCCCTCTTATCTGTATACAGATCTGTTTTATAGAACGGCTTCAACTTGCCAGTGGTGAATTTACTTATGATGGAAAGCACCTCATCAGGAATCCCCAGGTCAGCTATATTACTGTCTTGGTTTGAACCTCCGCCAATGCTAAATATTTTTTTCCAATTCATTCACTATCACCTTCTATACAAAATGGAGCGTCCACCAATTGATGACATGTTAGGACTTTATCGGCTTTCACCCTCGGATTGAGCTTTTCCAGATAATAATCCTCCGCTTTCCAATATCTATTCTCGAACTTTTCGATATTCTTCCGAGTTCGGGCATTTTCCCTCCGAAATCTTATTTCACGTGGGCAATCGATAAAAATGGCATAGTCCAGATACGCTTTCCATTCTTCCCGCTGCAGGAATATCCCTTCGACCAAAACAACCTTCTTGCCTGTTAAGTCCAGCTTTTTATATACTTGCTGATCCAGTTGCTCATCATAGAATGGAAGCACCAGTTCATTTTCTTGTTGGAGTTTTTCAAATAATATTTCCTCCAGTTTCTCAACTTCCCACTGCAAGTAATAATACTCCTTCCACTCCGCTTCACCGGTTCCATATCTTTTCGTCCGATCGACAATATGGTCATCCAAATGGATGATCTGGCTTTTCATTTCGTATTCTTCGAGCAATGCAGCCAACTTCTTTACAATGGTCGTTTTCCCTGACCGGCTGAGCCCGTCAATGCCAATGATCAATCTATGCTTATGATTACTCATCGACATGAATTCACTGACTAACTTTTCTAAGATATTCAAATTTGCCTACCTCTCAATTCACTGAAGAAATTCCTTAACATATTCGATATCCGACCTTACATTTCCTTTTTTAGGCAAAAAAACAACCACCTTAATTGGTGGCCTTCATTGTCGAAGATTGATCATAACGCTCGGCTTCTTCTATGCTTTCCTTTAACCAGATTGGTGCGTTTGGATGATCATAAATTTCTTCTGCAGACATCCAATATACCGCCTCCACCTCATCTGGACTTTTTGCAAACGGTTCTCCTGTTTCAATGACACAATGGAACACCAGGTCGAGTACTTCTCTCCCGTCAGGCAGTACAAACGAGCTGCTTCGCAGATATTTCAAATTGCAATTAATTTCGATTCCGACTTCCTCAAATAGCTCCCTTTTCAAGGTCCGCTCAAGCAAGTCTTTAGAAAATCCTTCATTTTCTACTTTGCCGCAAACAAGTGATAATTGCCCTCCAGCGTGTTCTTCCTTTGTACTCCTCTCAATAATGAGCCATTTTCCCTCTCTCTGGATCGCACCTTCCACATTCAAAATAAACATTTTTGTCCTCCTCTTTAACAAATCATTCTTAATGCTTCAGACGCCCGTATCAAATGCGTTCTTTATGACTTTAGGCCTGTAACTTTTCCAAATTGGACAATAAAACATTATCTTCCAAAAAGTTACACATATTATTTACCATATAAATATACTGAAAATTCGATAAATTTACGCATGCTTTTCCACCATTAATACTTGTATAATAGTAATACATCCAGAGTTACCTAAGGTCGACCAACAAAAATCTGGACTTTAGGAGAGTGATCAATTTGTTAGAAAACATGATTTTCGCAATGGTCATTGGTGGATTTGTTGGACTGACGGCACATGTAAGAAAACGCGGCAAAATCATCATGCCAAGAAAAACAAAGAAATTTATCTACCTCGGTTTTCTTGAAGAAATCCTTACAGGTTCCTTAGCAGCAGCACTGTTGGTAGTCTCATCCGAGGCTGACTCAATGCTCCGGGTATTTTTAATGTCCATAATGGCTGGTTTCGGGGGGGATGCCTTACTAAGAGGACTGGAATTATTTCGAATAAGCAGCGGTAATAATGGCGGGGAGGATATTGGCAATGAAAAAACCAATACCTCAGCCTGAGAGAAAGAAGTTTGCTAACGCCACTGGTCAAGCAGCTTCCTGAGTGCTTGTTTTTTTTTGATAAAAATGAACTTGGGAAATTTTAAGCCACTCCATTTATCCCCAAATATTCCTCAAAAATCCCTTTTAAATGCCATGCTAAATCATAATTGGAATATGAATCTTCAGTTCAGGTGCATCTTTTAAAGGATCAAAGCTTCCTGGATACTCTTCCAGATGCTCCAAATCATTTTGTATTAAGGTATAACCTTTTTCTTTGACCCAAGTATACAACCTTGTATATGCTTCATGCACTGCTGATCCTTTATATTCTAAGCTGGCAAATGTATACGCCGGAACCGTAATGAACTCCATTTCTTCAGGTATAGACTGAGTATCTTTCACTTCAAGGGCAAGATAATATGTAAAGCCATGTTCTGTGTTGTGATAAGATAGCCCCAAAATGTTTTCAGGCTCGATAGCATTTTTAATCTGATTCTTTCTTTCAAGGAATTCGTGATGAAAAGTCTTAATTTCCCCTCTGGCTGCCTGTTCAAAAGTTCCAATCCATTTAACTCCCACTGCTTTAAATGCTTCTTTTTTGACTACCTTTGCTTGCATTTATATAGTCTCCTTTTTCCATACATTTTTGGCATCAGCAAGGGAAAAGTAAAATTAAAACATTGAGGAGAAACATGATGGACCTTAAACTTTTCCAGCTGATTAACAGACTATCCGGCCGTTATTCAACAGCGGATAAATTAATGATCCTTATTTCAAATCGTATACGTTATGTTTATCTTTTCATCATTGTAGTGATGCTGTTCAAGAACAGGTTCAACAAAAAAATCGCAATTGAAACGAGCCTTTCAGTGGCCGTCAGCTTGGCTGCCCAGTTCTTCATCCACTTATTTTACTTTAAACCGCGCCCATTCATGAACCGGCGCGTTGGAATTCTTATTCCTTCAAAAATGGATTCTTCCTTTCCAAGCAAGCATACAATGCTCGCTTTCGCAGCATCTACCACTATCCTGATGTTCCACCGGACCCTGGGGACAATCATGATGTGGATGTCGGCACTTACAGGTTTTTCTAGAATCTGGGTGGGACACCATTACCCATCTGATATTGTTGGAAGTGCCTTTCTTGGAACAATGATAAGCGTTGTGACGAGAATCTTTTCATTCGGTAAATCCGGAAACAAACCTGAGCCCAGCTAGTTACACGAATTTCGCATAAGTTCAAGTAATTCCGGTCTGCGATTTATTAAAAATACATCTTCAATTGGCAAAGTTAGGTACCAGGATTGCTGAAAAGAACCACACAAAACCAGGCGGTCATACAACAAAGCGATATTTAACCGGTTATTTTCACGAGTTGTTTTTACTGAGCCTGCCAGTTCCTTGTATAACTTGGTCATGGCATCCCCCTCAAAGACACGTTCAACCGCTATTTTGCCAGCAAAACTTATCCACCATACCAGGAAAGCCTTTGAGCTTTCCTCAAACCCAAACACTCCCGCAGCCGTACCTTGAAATAACCTTTGAAACAGAGCCTTCTCATCAGTTAGAATGCCATTATGGTCGAACCTCTTATTTAAGTTTTTTTGAAGCAAAGTTTCCCATACTTCCTTAAAGGCATCAACAAATTGAACATTCCCCAGTAATCCCCATTTGCTCGAATCAACATAAGGAAAAACCTGCCGATCCTCCTGATACCTATTCTGATTCAAATAGATATTCTGGAGAAAAACCATATAGTTTAAGGCATAAGGAGCATTTACTTCTATTTCAAATGCATTTTCTTGCATGTAATCACTATCCTTTAAGACTTATTGCCAATTAGCAATGCTTCTCAACTTTAAAATTTCAATACTTTTATTCTATCCAAAACCTTCTTACCACATTGCCATCTTCCTCAGTAAAGCTGACATCCTCTACTCCGCCATTATTGATTATGGTTCTTGCGGATCCAATATTGACAGCATCACAAACGACAAGGACTTTCTCGATTCCTAATTCCTTCGTTTTTTCCAGTGAATAGGCAAGGATTTTTGTCGCGTACCCTTGACGCCTTTCACTAGGTCGAATCCCATAGCCTATATGGCCGCCAATGTTGAATAGTTTCTCAGTGAGGCCATGCCTGATGTTGACTACACCCAATACTTTTTTGTTATCGTTTACAAGCCAGTATGTAGAGTCTTTAACCCAGCCTTTCGGAATGTTGACTCCTTTTTCATTATCCAGCAAGAATTGGACCATGCTAGGAAAATCCGCTGGGTCCCTTGCAATTACCCAGGGAATCATATCTTCTCCGCTGTCTTTCCACTCATGATAAAACTCAAGATACTCACTTTCCAAATCTTCTGTTGGCTTAATCAGATGAACTTTTTCTTCCATTAGCAAATCCCCCCTAGTTTTAACACGCACATATTTTCTACCGAATATAACCAACATCAGCCCAATAGATAACCCAGCTGCTATAAAATAGCCTGTGGCATAAGAAGGAATACTAGTTTCTGGAACGCTGTCATTGATTTCAAAAACCCCAAGAAATGAATACCCATTCCATCTCCATCAACATCAGTCCCTAGCTTCCATAAGTCCATCCCTTGTTTTAAAAACAATACAGAAACAACAATTAAAACGATTGACGCAAGCCAGTATTTCATCTTATTTTCTGCTCCTTTTTAAAGCCACCATTTTTCCTGAGGAACCAGGATAGTCTCCATTTTGAGTTTTTCGTGAAACCAGTCCCTAATCAATGTTTTCTTTACCAAGTATTCAGAAGCCGAATGAGAAACGCCGATCAACGACATGTTGGATTCGCTGACATAATCCATCATCTGCTGATATTTCCTTTTCCCATAATCATTATCAATATGGCAATGGATTTCACCTGTGATATATGCCTGAACTCCTCTCTTTTCGGCCTCCTTCATCCAGTCAACCTTGTCACCGCAGCCCGCAACAATCGCTACTTTTGTAATCCGGTCATGTTTCTTGCCTTCTAGATCAACATATGGGATTTCGAAAATTTTCTCTAGTTTAGTAACAAGATCATCGGTACCGATTTCGTTTATTTCACAAATAAACACCAGGTCCTCCCCATTATTCCCTGGTAAAAACCCATCGATTTTCCTCCCGCCAAGGGATTGCTGAATCGCTACACTAGTCCCCAATTCTCGGTGAAAATCCAATGGTTCATGAACTGTATAAACGGATAGCTTTTTATCTATTATTCTGTTTAAGAATTCTTCTTTTATTGGTACAAACCCGCGTCCCCATTCCCCATTAGGATCACCACACTCCATCAGGAGAGAGTGGTGCATGAAAAGCAGGTCTCCTTCTGTGCTGGTACGGATAAAATATTCAAGTACCTCATCGGTTGGAAACACAGCCAGGAATACCTTGCTCACTTCAGGCGTCCCTTTAATCATTAGCCCGTTAAAAAGCTCAGTATATCTCTTTTCAAAAACTTCCTGCCACTTAAATCCCGTAGATTCATATGCAGCCGGGATGAACCTGCTAAAGCCTGGGTCCTTGCCAAATGACTCCACATCGAACTCCCTATTTAAAGCAATCACTAACTCTTCCAGATTCAAAAAACCACTCCCCATTTGTTTCAATTTAAGGTCTTATTGATTATTACGGACACTTTTAACTTCATTTCTCTCACTTTTGTCCGTCATAGCCCTGTTGATGGACACTTTTGACTTCGTTTCTCTCATTTTTGTCCGTCATAGCCCTGTTGATGGACACTTTTGACTTCGTTTCTCTCATTTATATCCGTCACCTCGGTGATGTAACTTTTGCATTAGTCTCTCTCACTTTTGACTTTCATTGAACATCTTTCTTCGGTCTATATGCTGCCAGCTGCTCTCCCCAAGGAGCGACTTTTGTCTCAACAAAGCCCGCTTTCATGTAGGTTGCTTTTGCACCTGCGTTTTCCTGGTTGTAGCCGATCATTATGAGCGGAATTCCAGCAGTGTTTTTCTTTTTGATCTCGTCAACGATCAATTTTACAGCTTCCGTTCCAAGCCCTTTTCCCTGATGTGCCTCATCGATCATCAGCCGATAAATCCAATAGTTATTGTCATCCGGGTCAATGCCATACATCGCAAAGCCCACCATCTGATCACCATCATAAATCCCGTAAGCTTAGAACTGGTCAAGGAACTGGACTTCAGCAATTGAATACAGGTTTGAAGCCATAAAAGGCTTTTGCTCTTCTTTAACTTTTAACTGGATTGCCTCCTCCCAGTTGCCCTTTATTATTGGCTTTAAAATTAACATCCTAAAATACTCCTTTGTATCTATAAAAATATAAAACTTATCCGATGATAATCATGTTGATATTTTAGATAATTTTACCATTAGTTGAAAAATTCTCAACCTTCTAGGTGGTTTTTTTATAATTAGGTGTAACTTTTACCATTTTCTGATGTCTATGCTTTCAGAGAGAGGGGGATGGAATGTCAGACCCGAGGATTGAATTATATGAAACCTACAAGAAGGCGATATTCTTGTACCTATACCGGTCAACTATGAATCAGCATATTGCCGAAGATCTTACCCAGGATACATTTTTGAAGGCATTCCATTCACTGTCCAGTTACCGTGGTGAATCCTCGTTGAAAACCTGGCTTTTTAAAATAGCACGAAACACATATATCAATTTCAGCAAGAAGAAACAAAACAAAATCGAGTTTCAGTCAGATTTGATCGACGAACAATGGGCTGAACAGCCAGATCAATACAAACGTTCAGATGATCAAAACCAGATTGAGCTGACGTTGCTGCAACTGCCGGAGAATTACCGGACTTATATTATTTTACGTGATGCCAACGGCCTTTCGTATGAGGAAGTTGCCTTTGTAACCAACGAAACAATCGGCCAGGTAAAAGTGGGCTTGTACCGGGCCAGAAAGAAATTCAAGGAAATTTACAGAAATTTGGAGGAAGGAGAATGAGATTGGAACATGAAGTAGTTCAGGATCTTTATCCGTTATATATAGAAAACGACTTAAGACCTTCGGTGAAAACAGCTGTTGAGGATCATCTTAAGGTATGTGAGGCATGCAAGCATTTTTACGAAACGGGAGAAACTACGATTCATGTAAATGACATAGAAGAGCCGACTGTGTCCCAATCACTTGATGAGAAAATCATTTTGAAGATGAAGCTGAATCGCTTAAGACTTATATCCGTTGTCCTTGCCGCCATCATATTTTCAATGATTTTAACAAATTATATAAATGAAAGGGAAAAAATGTTCATGGCTGTTAGCGACTATTATGTCGCGATCGAAAACTCTCCAGTAATGTTCGATTCCATTAAAAATAAAGAACAGAAAGATCTTATGTACATTGAGCAAGCATTTCACCGATTATTCGAAGGAGTAATGGAGCTTGAAGAATATATGAACTTTATTGAAAGCAAATTCACTGACTCGACTACCTTCCATCTCAGCCTAAATACCCAGAGATTGAATTCGATGGTCCAAGTCATGAAAACCCGTTACGACCAGGGAAGATGGTCTGAAACAGATGAAGCAGCATTCCAGGCACTTAAGAAGTACTTTAAGGAACAGGAAGAAATAACAAGCGTGGAATATTGGAAAACACACCATGGATATAGTTCATATCTCCACATGTTGGATGTAAAAAAGATGGATAAATTTTATGAGAATGTCAATTTATTGAGCTACAGCTATACCCGTTTTCATAAAATGCCGGACCAAATCAAGCCTATGAAGGAGTCCGAGTTGAAGAAACGAATTGCCGACGCACTGAATATGGATCGAGATGAAATTGAATTGGAAAAAGAAAGTCCGGTCAATGCATTGTATCTCTACCGTTTTGAAAATAAAAATGGCTTCGGTGGGGATATTGACGCAGTCACCGGCCAAATCACTAATTACGTTGGGGATACTGGACCATTAACTGATGGGCCAGTCATGGACCAGGAAGAAGCTGAGAAAAAAGCCAGGTATTATTTAGAAAAGATGTATGGAAAAGATATAAATCTTGAAGTCGTTTCATTAGGCTTTAATTTTAACTCTTCTGCAAATGATTCAAGATACAAGATTTATAGCTTCAAAGCGGTGCCAAAAGTTCAAGGTTATTCTTTATATACACCGTTTGAAACTGAAACTTATCTTAATCTAAATGCCAGGAACGGTGAGCTTGAAAGCTTCGACCACAGTCGCCATGTTCCTTCATTCGAATCACTGAATCAAGTTCATTTTTCATCTACCTTTGACCTTACTGTTAAAAAACAATCAGTAATCATTTATTCCGCTTTAACAGGCAATTTTGAACTAGTCTACATGGAACCCGTTTTGGAAAACTTCGAGGATGGGAAATTTATTTCAGCCAAAACTGGCCTCGAGGAGAAAATATACTTTGAGGAGTAATAGAATGGTAAAAGACTGCCCGGTAACAGGCAGTCTTTTATACTAAATAAAGAGTTTCGCATCTTTAGGCAGATTCCTGACTTTCAACAAGTACTCCCTCATTTTACGCTCATATTCAATGGGATACTGATACCCCAAACTCTCCCCGACTTCCTGGGCCAGACGGCTGAACAGGTCTGCAGTCCTGAAAAGGGCTACCCAGTTTTCTTCAATCCCGGCTCCTGCATAAGTCCCCTCCAATTCTGACCATGTTTCGGGGTCCAGGTAACGTTTGAACCAGCGCCCGAACTTGTTGGGATTTATTGACCAATCATGTTTGACCCCAAGATACCATTCAATTGCTGGCTGAAGGTAATCGAATCGGATCACATTGTCGAGCATGAATTTCGCAAAATACAGTTCATCACGCCAGAGGCTGTTGGCTACGTATGCCGTATCTCCCCAAAAACTGTTGATGATCTCAGCGTAGATTTCTTCCGAGGGCCTCTTTGTGATAAAAGCCTTATAGGAAGGAGCGGGCATTCTTTTAGTGTAATCATCCTTGTCCAATAGGACTTTATAGCCATTATCATATTTTGCCGGCAGCTCTTTAAGCTTTGTGAGGCTCTTTATGAAATCATTGGTTGATATCTGAAAATCGATTTTTGTGCCATCCTCGTAAAGGACTAGACGCGTACGCCAGTTCCCGTCCTGCAAAACCACTTTCTTGATGAGCGTACCAAATTGATCGAGCCAGCCATCGTCACTCATAAAACCATCTAAATCATCCACAAAGATTTCGAAATCATAGTCGGTAAATAAGTCTGTGAAAGCGTGCGGGTTGGCTCGGGAACTTGTCATAAGAACTGTGCGTATATGATCATTTCGCTGTGCCCAATCAACCAGCAGGCTCAATATTTCTTTTTCCTGTTTCATCTGCTAATTTCTCCCTTTCGAAACCACTTTACATAATAACTTTATGATTAACAAAGTTATCTGGATGCAACCAATCGCTATTCACTTCTCCGGCTCTCGTTGTCTTTACTCAACCGTTCAACTTCTTTTTCCAAAAAATCTAGCCGTCGATGGATTCGGTAAATTATCGGCTAATATCCAATAATGACAATAACCAACCAGCCCATTGATTTCCCCCTCTAAAAAATACTATTTATTATACTTCTTTTATAATTTGATTTATCCTTTAATTATAGAGAACAAGCTTTTAATTATTTGAATTCGCCACCCCATTTTGATACAGTTTTAAAAAGGAGTAGTTTTCCCTATATCTGTGTTGTTAATTACAGTAAAGTATATATTGAGGAGTGTACAAAGAAATGGAATCAACTTTTAACGAAAAAGATATAACCGATTTCATTAAAACAAATAGAGACCAGTTTGAAAAACAATTATTATCAGAAGCAGTGAATGTTGCTACTAAAATTCACGAAATCCTTCAAAAGGGAAATATTGACCTGTTAAAGAACGCTGAAAAGTTGATTGTCTACATAGTTGAGGAGCAAGAAGATGAACTGATCGCTTTTGCTGAACAAGAAGGGATCGCCTGGGCAGAACATTCTTTGACTGTTGCCTTCAAACTAGAATGGATTCAGGCCATCCGCCGGACGTTATGGCAATTTCTGAACCAGTATGACCAATTGCATAATAATGATACCGATCGCGAGGATTTTTTCCAGCTGGAGAAAAAGATCAATGACCAGGTAGACCAATTCTTGAATACCTTCTTCTTAACTTATACAAAGTACAAGGATGAACTGCTCAATTCACAGCGAAAATTGGTTGAACATCTCTCCGTTCCTATTATCCCTGTCAGCGCTACTGTTGCCGTACTTCCGCTAATCGGGATGATTGATGATTACAGAATGCAGATTATTGAAGAAAAGGTCCTGATGGATATATCCAGGCTAAAAGTCCAGACCTTGATCATGGACCTATCCGGAATTGCGGATATGGAAATGAACGTCATCGACCATTTCCAAAAAGTCTTGAATGGTGTTGCCATGATGGGCTCTAAGGCTGTCATAACCGGGATGCGCCCTGAGCTTGTAAGGAAAATGATCCATACTGGAATCAACCTGGATCAAAAAGCAGATACCAGGGGAACATTACAGCAGACTCTTAGGTCTTATCTAGATAGCGAACCAAAATAAAGACACTAAAAGCCCCTTTGTTTTTGACAAAGGGGCTAGCTTTTTATGATTAATGCACTCTCTGATCTAACTCAAGCAGAAGCTTATTATTTTCCTCAATATCGCTGTTGATGCCATCGATCTCTGAGGAGATATTCAATTCCTGTTGTTTAACTGAGCCAATTTTCCGCTGTTGGGCTTCTTCACGGTCAGTGATGTTTCGCAGACGGTCCGCCAGGGAGGTACTCTCGTCCTTAATGGACAGTATGCCAGACGAGATCGTTTCCAACTCTTTGTTTTGTGATTTTACCTTTGCGTCAATTTGCTGCATCAGCCCGTCAAAATCATTAAATGAAGAGAAACTTGAACTGATTTTATTTTCGATTTCTTCCAGTTGTGTGGAAATGTTTTGTGACGCATCTGAAGAAGCAGCTGCCAGTTTGCCAACTTCTTTTGCCACCACTGAAAAACCTTTCCCATGCTCCCCCGCTCTTGCCGCTTCAATGGAAGCATTCAAGGCAAGGATTTTTGTTTGGGCAGAAATTGAAGAAATAGTCGAGCTGATGCTTCCAATCGTTTGTGTCAAACCCACTAATTCCTTCAGCAATTCAGATGTTTGTTTCATATGGTCAGAGGCCTGTCTATTATCCTCTATGACAGCAACAGAGCCATCAACTACCTTATCAATTGCCTCACTGTATCGATTGATCTGTGATTCCATTTGCTCAAATACAGAAAAGAATTGTGATAACGCCTCTTTATTCTGAGTTAGCTGATTTTCCAGTTCATGAATGGACGATAGATTGTGTTTGACACTGGTTTGAATTGTATGGGTAGATAATACAATATCCTGGAAGGTCTCCCTCATTGCTCCAACAAAAACAGCAGCGTTCCCGGTACCCTCCGGTTCCTCCCCGGCTTCGCCAGGAAGACGGAATTCATCCACTTTGCTGAAAATCTCTTCGAGCGCCGGGCGATCGAATTGCGAATCCCCGATATAGCTGTAACGGATGACATGATCTTCATCCAAAATATAGGTGCTTGGAATTGCAATCCTGAAACTATCCCATTTAATAGGGACAAATACTTCATATCTCTTAATGACTTGCCTGGATTCATCAGACAAAATCGGAATTTTTATTCCTTCTTTGTCTACATACGATTGGATTCCTTTTAAATTCTGGCCTGCAATACCCAATACTTGAAGCCCTTTTTCTTTTAGGAAATCATAATGTTCATTCAGCTGGACCAGCTGATTCCGGCAGTTCGGTCACCATGTGCCTCTTAAAAAGACAAGAATGACCGGCTGGCCGGAAAAATCAGATAAACTATATTTTGTATTATTTGTCCCCTGCAGCGTAAAATCCGGTGCTTGCTTGCCTACGTTCAATCCTTTATTGGCCAATATAATCTCTCCTCTATCTATATCATGCAAAAGCTTGGCTCACAGATTATTATCGGCCTAACTAGAACTTTGTTAAAGCTATAACTCTCTAAGAAGTCATATCATAAGGATTTCGCGGATATCATCCTCTGTCAGCGTCACTGAGGATTTTTCTTCAATGATTTCTTCGATCATATTTCGCTTTTTCTCCTGCAGCTCATTCATTTTCTCTTCAATCGTTCCTTTTGAGATTAATTTAATGACCTGAACTTTATTTTTCTGGCCCATACGGTGTGCCCGGTCAGCAGCCTGCTCTTCAACCGCTGGATTCCACCATAAATCATAAAGGATGACTGTATCGGCTCCAGTCAGATTCAAGCCCGTCCCTCCTGCTTTCAATGAAATCAGGAAAAAATCCCGCTCTCCGGCATTGAACTTTTCGCAAGTTTGTACCCGGTCTTCGGATGGCGTCTGTCCATCCAGGTAAAAGTAGGGAATGCCCTGATATGCTAACTCCCTCGCAATCATGCCAAGCATTTTAGTGAACTGTGAGAAGATCAATACCCTCCTGCCAGCATATCTGGATTCCTCGATTATTTTCTTCAATTGTTCAAACTTTGCAGAACTTCCCTTGTATCCATCGACAAACAGGCCCGGGTGGCAGCAAATTTGCCTGAGTCTGGTAAGTCCGGCGAGGATTTTAATCCGATTTTTTCTGATTGTGTTCTTATCAAGCTGCTTTAAGGTTTGATGACGAAGCTTGGCCAAATATGCTGCATAAAGCTTCTTTTGTTCAGGAAGCAATTCCACTCTATCAATGGATTCTATTTTTTCAGGCAGCTCTCCAAGTACCTCCTCTTTTACTCTCCGCAGCAAGAATGGCCGGATTCTTCGTGCGATTGTTTTGCTTGTCAGATGGCTGTATTCCTTTAATCCCTGGAACAGCTCCGGGAATACTACCCTGAAAATGGACCACAGTTCTTCTGTTGAGTTTTCAATCGGCGTTCCAGTCAAGGCAAATCGGTGCTCTGCCTGGATATTCATAACCGCCTTTGCCGTTTGCGTCAACGGATTCTTGAAGGCTTGTGCTTCATCGAAAAAGACAG
Source organism: Cytobacillus oceanisediminis 2691 (assembly GCF_007678455.1). Classification (GTDB taxonomy): domain Bacteria; phylum Bacillota; class Bacilli; order Bacillales; family Cytobacillaceae; genus Mesobacillus; species Mesobacillus oceanisediminis_A. The sequence goes on from NZ_VEEP01000003.1 coordinate 471,912, forward strand.
TATGGAATTTTATTTTTTCATATAAGTGGATGTCTTGCCTTAACAGCATGTAAGAAGTGATGACGACATCCATTTCCGAAACAGCTGTTAATAGTCTGGCCCGTTCGTTTTTATTTCCGTCAATGATTACAGCATCTATTTCTGGTGTGAATTTCAAAAATTCACTCAGCCAGTTATAGACCAGTGATGAAGGACAAACAATCAGAATTGGCTGGTTCCTATCCCTTGCATCTGGGAGTTCTGAAGCTATATAAGTGATGCTTTGAAGCGTTTTCCCCAGCCCCATGTCATCAGCTAGGATGCCTCCAAAGCCATAACTTGCGATTGTCTTAAGCCACTGGTAGCCCTGCTTTTGGTATTCGCGCAAAACTGGCTCTAGTTTTTCAGGAATCACGTATTTAGCTTCTGACGGAAGGGTGATTTCCTCCAAAAATTTCCTGAAGGATTCTTCTGCAAGAATGACAGATTGATCATCGAATGAATCCAGCATCTGCATTCCCCGTATGATCGGCATGTTCAACCCTTTTTCCAGGTCCTCTGCCTGGATCGGCCCTGCTTTTAAGAAACGCTGGATTTCTTCCCATTCTCGTGTTTCAAGCGACATTAGCATCCCATTGCGCAAACGGAAGTATTTCTGCTTCTCTTCCAGTGCTTCAAGGATTTCCCGAATTTGCTTTTCGGCTATTCCATCCATTTCAAACTTGAACTCAAGCCAGTTTGTCCGTTCTTTTTTTACCTTCACACGGATTTGCGGTCTGGCCGGCTCCCTGAATATCCTGTTCCTGACCGCAGTCGTTGCATAGACCTGAACAAATTTCTGGAGTTTCGGCAGCACATGATACAGGAATTCATATTCGAGTTCTTCATTATGCAAAAAATAACCGCCATCCGTTTTGGCGAAAGAACTTTCGTCCAGTATATCAATGATCACATCTTCTTTTTCAACATCACGGATCAACAGCGAATTCACCCGGGGTTCCCTGTCCTCGAGCGGGTTGAATACAATATTGCCATATTGGAACTCCAGTCCTGCCAGCAATCGGTTATTGACCCTGTCAAGGTAAAGCTTCGCCGCCAAGGGGTCTGTCAGGAATTGCTTCGCCATATCGCCATCGATTTGCACCTCGCCAATACGGCGCAGGCCGGGAACGACTTTTTCCACGAAGAATCCCATTTGATCCTGTAAAATTGGAATGCTGTCTGTCTTTGATTTCGCCAGCATATTTTTCAGTTCAAACAATCGGCTGAAATCCTCCGGGCTTAGTTCCACTAATTGGCTGTTGGACAAAACCACGTTATATTTATCGAAAACAGTCAAAGCATGGATGCCGACAATTTTCAAGGAATAGTCATTCGCTGTATTTTTTTCAAAATTGAATTCCAGCGGAAGCTTTTCGTTGCTAACAGTGAATTCTGTAATCTCGCCGCCACTTTCCAGTTTTGCATCTGGCACCTTCCTAAGCAGCTGCAGTATTTGCTGCCAAAATGATGGCGGTATGATCACTATCGAAGCATCGTCTCCTTTATTAATAGCCAAATCCGCATCCTGGACAATTTGAGTCAGCAGCATAATGACAGAATCCGTTTCATTTTGAAAGCAATGGAGCTGTGGATCGTATTGGAACAGAGGAGAAATCGCTGCTGGCTCGCGTTTCGCTATACTCAATAAAAAGCTTGCCAGATCATCGACTTTGACTGGCCCCAGGCTGATGGAGACACCTAACAAATTCTCCTGGTTGCTGCCTGCCAGTGGCTTGATTACAAACTGAGTATTCAAGATTTTCCTCGTTTCAAAATGCAGCTGATGGCCGCTTTTCCTCCTGGGCTCTTCAGTGAAAATGGCCAGCATTCCATCAGCAAGTTCGTTTTTCGTTGGAATTATCCTGGTAGTACTTCCCCGCTTCTGTTGATCGAGAATCGCAATCAGGACAGATGCCACATGCTGGCACTCTTGTGTGACAGATGCAAGCTTCGGGCATGTGCACTCAGTCTGGAAACGTCCATCCCCGGTATTCATGACAGTGACCTGGAAGTCATCTGCACCTGATACAATTGCTTCTGCACGATTGGCACTATAATCAGTAAACTTCACTTTATCCGCACGGTAAAACGCATCCCCGCGTTTAAAGGAAACAGTTCCACATAAATCTTTGATGAGTTTTTGATTCAGTTTGATTTCCATGCCTGCTTCCCTCCTGGCAGATGCGTTTATCAATAATTATTAGTGTAGACTTTATCACAGCATTTGTTAAGCAGGAATGTAAAAAGCATGGAGGATTCTCCATGCTCACAAGGATTAATTAGGCAGATTCAATTGCCAGGAGACGCCAAACCTGTCAACTGTCCAGGCGAATTTTTTACTGAAGGAATAATCCCCTAAGGGCATTAATACTGAACCTGCTTTAGACAGTTTTTCATACAAATGGTCAATTTCATCTTCAGAACTGCAGGTAAGGTAGATTGAAAAAGATGGAGTAAACGTGAATTCATGATGTATATTGCTGTCGATGCACATGAATTCCTGCCCTTTTAAGGTAAAGGTCGCCAGAATGACGCTCCCTTCCTGTCCTGGCCCATCTGATCCATACCTTGATATGGAGGTGATTTTGGAATCTTCGATAAGCGAAGTATAATACTTCATTGCTTCCTCTGCATTACCTTCGAACATCAAAAACGGGGTTGCTTTTTCCATGTGATTGCCTCCTATTATTCATCAGATTCCACAAAGTTTTTCAGTGCCGATAATTTGTTATCCCAATAGATTTCGAAAAAGGATAGCCATTCCTGTAATTCACGGAGCGGTTCCGGCTGCAATAGGTAACGTGTTTCCCGTCCAATTTTCCTGCTGGTGACGAGCCCCGCTTCTGATAACACAAATAAATGCTTATTGACGGCAGTCCTGGTTATCGGGAATCTTTCAGTTATGGAGGCGATCGGCATCTCCTTATCGGCAAGAAGCTTTAAAATTTTTCGGCGAGTCGGATCCGCGACAGCCTGGAACACATCATGTCTCGCTTGAGAAGCTGGCATGTTAACCCTCGATATAGGAAGGAAGTGCTTCTTTGACGATCTTATCCCAGCCATTATCCATGATACCCTGGACAATTGTGTGTGGCTGGCCGAATTCAGTAACCTTTTCAGGATCCCAGCCGGAGTGTATTAATGTAAATTCAGTCTTGCCATCAAGATCGCTTAACTCAAATACAAGATGCCAATCCTTTCCCCAGTCAAAACCAAGTCGATTTGGCGGATCCAATTCTGTCACCTTGCATGGCGAATCACCAAAAGGCCCAGCGTGCAGAATGAACTCCCTGCCAAGTTCTGCTTCGAACGTATTCGGCATCCACCATGCGGCTATTCCTTCCGAAGTGGCAACTGCTTTCCACACTTTTTCAATTGGTGCATTCAATAAGATTGTTTTGCGTATTTCAGGTTGTATAGTCATGGTTTGACCTCCAATGTTTTTATAACACCTTTTTGTGTCACTTTCTAATTTATAACACCATATAGTGTTATGTCAACCAAAAAACCAGATACTTGATCAGTACCTGGTTAGATTTCAATGATAATCGGCAGGATCATCGGCTTCCTTCTTGTCTGCTGGAAAATATGCTGGCCAACCGCCTTTTTGATTCCCTGCTTGATGACATTCCAGCGGTGAACATTATCCTCCTGCAGTTCAGTTACAGTCTTCGTAACGAGATTATTCACATCACGCATCAGGTCCTCCGAGTTTTTCACAAACACAAAGCCTCGCGAAATGGTATCAGGCCCCGAGATTATTTTCCGTTCGGCCTTGCTCAAAGTCAGGACAATCACCAGCATGCCATCCTCGGAAAGCTGCTTGCGGTCCCTGAGCACGATTTCGCCAACATCCCCGACACTGACACCATCCACATAGGTATCACCAGCCGGAATATTCCGCGTCTGGCGTGCTTCACCATTTTCAATGTCAACGATATCCCCATTTTTGATAATGAACGTATGCCCTTGTTCCACTCCCACCGATTCTGCCAATAAACGGTGATGGTGAAGCATCCGGTATTCTCCATGAATCGGGATAAAATATTTCGGTTTCATCAATGTAAGCATCAGCTTGAGGTCTTCCTGATAGCCATGCCCTGAAACATGCATGCCCGTTGTACTGCCTGAGCCGTAAATGACTTTCGCACCGAGCCTGAATAAATTGTCGATGATCTTCGATACATCTTTTTCATTCCCTGGAATCGGGGATGCCGCCATGATGACCGTATCTCCTGGGTATATGTTGACATCACGGTAATTTCCTGTGGAGAGCCGGGATAGTGCCGCCATCGGTTCCCCCTGGCTGCCTGTACAAAGAATGGCCACCTTGCCCGGGTCCAACTGGTCGACAGCTTGCGGCTGTATCAGCATTCCTTCCGGGACATTCAAGTATCCTCGTTCTATCGCAACATCCACAACATTCACCATGCTCCTGCCAAGCAAGACAAGCTTCCTGTCTGTTTTGATTGCTGCTTCGACAACCTGCTGTACCCTGTTCACATTCGAGGCGAAAGTAGAAACAAAAATTTTGCCTTCCGCCTTCATGAACGCCTCTTCCAAATGGCCGGCAACCATCCGTTCAGATGGTGTCAATCCTGTCCGTTCTGCATTTGTGCTCTCAGAAAGCAAGGCCAAAACACCATCTGTCCCGATCCTCGCCATTTTATGGATTTCCGATTGTTCATCATTCGCAGGGGTAAGGTCGAATTTGAAGTCTCCTGTATGGACGACATTCCCTTCAGGAGTTTGGAAAACAATCCCGAGGCAATCCGGTATGCTGTGGCTCACTTTGAAAAAGGAAACCTTGACCTTGCCGAAATCCAGTTCTGAATCTGAATTGATTTTCTTCAGTTCCGTACCTCTTAATAGCTTGTGCTCACTCAGTTTCAACTCGATTAATCCAAGCGTGAAATCTGTCGCATATACAGGCGTCTTAAGCTTTTTGAAAAAATAAGGAACACCGCCAATATGATCCTCATGTCCATGAGTCACAATCAACCCGCGGATTTTTTCCCGATTTTCCTCCAGAAAGGTCATTTCAGGGATGATCAAATCTATTCCGAGCAAACTCTCATCAGGAAACTTGCCTCCGCAATCAATCACAAAAATATCGTCCTCATACTGGACAACATACATATTTTTGCCGATTTCATTGATGCCGCCCAGGGCAAAGATAGATAAAGTCACATTATATCCTCCTAAACGTAATCGATTTTGATAGTATTGCCCATTGTTTTTCCGATTATTTCGTCTTGAAGAGGAAAAGCCTATCTTTTCTATACCCTTTTCCATGGGGTGAATATGCTTATAAGCGAAAAACTCATTTTATTGGCGGAGTTCACAATTTTTTTTGGCGATAAATTAAATTTATTGGCGACTTGGAAAAAAGCGCGCATTTTTTCCAAATTTATAATCATATAAAAAGGCCAATCCACCTGCCAGCGAATTAGCCTTTTTTCCTATTTCTCAATCCATGTATACATATACTGATCATCTTCAATATCTTTAGCTTTTTTAACGGTCTTCAGCGGGCGGAAGGTATCAATCATGACGGCAAGCTCAAGTGTCTCTTTCTTGCCGATGCTTGCTTCAGTCTTACCCGGATGCGGACCATGCGGGATTCCGCTTGGGTGCAAAGTGATCGAACCTTCCTTGATGCCTTTCCGGCTCATGAAATTTCCTTCTACATAGTACAACAGTTCATCACTGTTGACGTTGCTATGGTAGTAAGGCGCCGGAATCGCTTCAGGATGGTAATCGTAAAGCCTCGGCACAAACGAACAAACTACATAGTTATGTCCTTCGAATGTCTGATGGACCGGAGGCGGCTGGTGGATACGGCCAGTGATCGGCTCGAAGTCCTCGATATTGAAGGCCCACGGATACAGATATCCATCCCAGCCGACGACATCAAGCGGATGATGGTTCAGCACATGGCGGTGAAGATGCCCGCGCGTCTTTGTAATAACCTCGTGTTCCCCTTTTTCAGAGACCGTTTCCAATGTCTCTGGTCCGCGGATATCACGCTCGCAGAATGGGCTGTGTTCAAGCAGCTGGCCATATTCGTTGCGATATCGGCGCGGTGTCGTAATCTGGCTGAACGATTCCACAATAAGCGCTTTCGTCATTTCTAAACCGTCAGGCACCACCCTGTAAATCGTGCCAATCGGAATCACTACATAATCTCCCGGCTGATAATTCAAAGTCCCAAACATCGTTTCAATCTTACCTGATCCATGGTGGAAAAAGAACATTTCATCTCCATCGCCATTTCGGTAAAATTGTTTCATTGGTTCATCAATACTGGCAAAACCAATGAGCAGATCGTCATTGCCAAGTATATATTCTCTTCCGCTGAGGGCGTCACCTTTTGCCGTAATCTGATCAGTCAGAAAATGCCTGTGATTCAGCGATCCCTGCTCCTCATATTCAGGCAAATAACTGCCGATCAATTCGCTTTTTACTACTTCAGTCGGCATATGGTGGTGATAAAGGATCGACTGAGTACCGGAAAAGCCCTTTGTTCCCATTACCTGCTCACGGAATAGCGAACCATCCTCTTTTTTAAAAATGGTATGGCGTTTCTTCGGGATTTCTCCCATCTGACGGTAGTACATGAATCCACCTTCTTTCTAGTCTTCAATAATTTTATTTTTAAGGGCACCCAGTCCCTCAATCTCAAGTTCGACTTCATCGCCAGGCTCCAGCCAGCGGTGCACGTCACTGCCAAGCTCGAGTATGCAGCCTGTTCCGACAGTGCCTGAGCCAATCACTTCACCCGGGTACAGCGTCGTCCCCGCCGAAGCACGTTCAATCATCTCTCCAAAGGAATAATAAAGATCCTTCATATTGCCAGAAGAGAGCTCTCTGCCATTCACTCTTGCTTTCATTTGCAGGTCATATCCTTTGCCGGCTTTACGTGATTCCAGCTCATCCTTTGTAACTAGATATGGACCGAAGGATGTGGCAAAATCCTTTCCTTTTGCCGGACCAAGTCCGACCTTCATTTCCTTCCTCTGAAGGTCTCGCGCACTCCAGTCATTCATGACCATAAAACCAAAAATATGCTGTTCGGCATCTTCGGCTTTTATGTTGCGGCCTTCTTTTCCGATGACACAGGCGATTTCAAGCTCGTAATCCAGCCACTCGCATGTGCGCGGCCGCCTGATTTCTTCTTCAGGATCCTTGATTGCGAGATGGTTGGTAAAATAAAAAACGGGGATCTCATACCATTCCGGAATCATCTCAAGTCCTCGGTTCTCCCGGGCAGTTTTTACATGCTGTTCAAAGGCGTAGAAATCACGGACGCTCTTCGGGTTATGCAGCGGCGCTTTCAACCTGACTTCTTTCAGCAGATATGTTCCCGTTTCGCTGTCCAATAGTGCTTGATCCTGTTTGATATATTCCAAATGTTCTTCATGATTATCAAGGAATGACAGCATATTTTCCGGCAAATGCCCATTGGTTGCTTCATGCATATCCACGGCTTCATTGCGTGAATTAATCCAGCCGGCACGGATGGAACCATCTTTTTTCAAAAACGTTATGAATTTCATGTCATCACCTATTTCCTTTGCAGCTCAAAGGTCCTGGCAAGCGGCAGCGTGTACGTTGCGCCAGCCAGCCTGCCGACCGGGTTCAGCTTTTCTGAATTGATCCTGCCATTTTCATATAAATCATCGTCGACATGTACATGAACGACTTTTCCAATTACAAGGCTGCCGGCACCAGCTTCGTCCTGCCCGAAATGGAGGACCTGATCAAGTTCACACTCAAGGTGTACCCTGGACTCCCGGACCCTCGGGGGTTTAACAACGGCACTTTCTGTCTTTGTCAGACCAGAGGCCTCAAACTCATCAACATCAGATGGGAATTCAGTTGCGCAATCATTCATTTGTTGGATGAAATCCTTACTGACAATATTGATGACAAACTGTTTCGTTGCTTCAATATTGTTCAATGTATCCTTCTTCGCTCCATCCGTCCCTCGCCTCATCGGAGAAAAGCAGACCATCATCGGATTGGCGCTGATGACGGTGAAAAAACTGAAAGGCGCCAGATTGGTAGTTCCGTTTTCATCCTGGCTTGAGACGAATGCGATTGGGCGAGGCAGCACCGAACCCTGCAAAAGTTTATATGCGTCTTTCCATTCGAGACTGTCTGTTTTGATTTCCAACTCCTACACCGCCCTTTCGTGAAAATGCTGGCTGACGACGTGCAGGATGAATTCATGATCCTCACGGGTGCCAAGTGTGATCCTGAACGCTTCCTTATAGCCAGGAAGCTTCATCTGGCGGACAAGGACACCGTTCTCTGTCAGTGTCTGGATGACGGGAGTGTTCGTGTAAGCAAAAAGGAAATTGGATTGTGAAGGGAAACTCTGAATCTCCAACTCCCTGAACTTTTTACGGAGGAATTCCCGTTCTGCACTATTTTTTGCTGCGCAATCCTTTACGAAGTCCTGATCCCCAATTGCTGCCATGGCCGCAGCCTGCGCCAGCTGGTTCACATTGAATACATCCCTGACTTTATGAAGCTCTTTTGCGATTTCCGGATGCATGATTCCATAGCCTATCCTCAGGCTAGCAAGACCATAGATTTTCGAAAAGGTCCTTAAGATGGCGAGATTTTCATATTGATCAAGCAGAGGCATCGAATCCAGAAAGTCCTCGGAATCGGTGTATTCAAAGTATGCTTCATCCATTACGACCAGTACTTTTGATGGCACATTGCCGATAAAAGAAAGCAGCTCCTGTTTCGCAACAATCGTACCTGTCGGATTGTTTGGATTGCAGACAAATACCAGCTTCGTTTTTTCAGTGATGGCTTCAAGCATTGCATTCAGGTCATGCCGTCCTTCAATCATCGGAACAGTGACCGCTTTTCCGCCTTCTATAAGGACATTCGTTTTATAGCGTGGAAACGTTACTTCTGCCATAACCGCTTCATCATTTTTATCGATATAGGCTCGTGTCAGCAGCCGGATGATTTCCTCTGATCCATTAGAAACCAGAAAGTGCTCCGGTTCCAATCCATAATGTGCTGACAGCTTTTCGGTGATGCCTGAAGTCATTCCGTCTGGATAAAATGCCAGATTCCCAGATGCCTGCAGGATCGCTTCTCGCACCTTTGGTGAAGTCCCATAAACATTTTCGTTATCAGATAGTTTCCTTACTGTTGTAAGCTTGTATTGTTCTTTGATTTCCTCAATTGTCTGGCCGAGGGCATATGGTGTGATCCCTTCAAGTTCTGCTCTAGCATTTACCTTCATGTTCATCCCCCATTTTTCAATTCGCCGTTTATGACAAAAGGGAGCAATCCGCCCCCTTTTATCCCGGTCTTTATAGGTTGCCGCGTCGTTCCTGTTCACGTTCAATCGATTCGAATAGTGCCTTGAAGTTGCCTTCTCCAAACCCTCTCGCGCCTTTACGCTGGATGATTTCGATGAAAAGAGTTGGGCGGTCGACGATTGGCTTTGTGAAGATTTGCAGCAGATAGCCCTCATCATCACGGTCTACTAAAATACTAAGCTCTTTCAGCTTCTCGATTTCTTCGTCAATTTCACCAACACGCTCTGACAGCATTTCATAGTAAGAATCAGGAGTGTTTAGGAACTCAACGCCGTTTTCACGCAATTGTGATACCGTGCTGACAATGTCTTCTGTTAAAATCGCAAGGTGCTGGACGCCAGGACCATTGTAAAATTCAAGGTATTCCTGGATCTGTGATTTGCGCTTTCCTTCAGCCGGCTCATTAATCGGGAATTTAATCCGGCCTCCATTATGCATAACCTTGGACATTAGCGCTGAATACTCAGTCACAATGTCCTTATCTGTGAAGTGCTTCATTTCCTTGAAGCCCATGACGTTCGCGTAATAATTCACCCATTCTTCCATTCTCTCAACATTGCCGACAACATGGTCGATGCCGATGAAACCTGCTTCATTGACCGGAACTGTTGTTGTATGTTCAACAAATCCTGGCATGAAAAGACCTTTATAATTCTTCCGCTCAACCAGTGTATGGATGGTATCACCGTATGTACCGATGACCGCCTTTTTCAAGACACCATTTTCATCCGAGACCTCATGCGGCGGCTGGATTTCGATTGCTCCGCGGCTGACCGCTCCCTCGTAGGCCTTCTCGACATCATCCACTGCCAGTGCGATATCCTTCACGCCATCTCCGTGCGTTTTCACAAACTGTGCTACACGGGATGAGTCATTATAAGTTCCAGTTACCACAAGACGGATTTTGCGCTGTTGCAGCACATAGGACGTCGTTTCCCGGTTACCTGTTTCAAGTCCTGAATAAGCGACTACTTTAAAGCCAAAAGCTGTCTGGAAAAAATGTGAGGCCTGCTTGGCATTGCCTACATAGAGTTCCAAATAATCTACATCCTGTACCGGAAAAAAATCTTCTGTTGTCTGGCCAGATACCATTACCTTCTCTTGCATCATAAAACCTCCTGTTAAAAATATTTAAAATATTTAAAATAATTTTATAGTAATTCTATCTGCTCTCTCAAGAGCACGATGTAAAGCTATAATGCTTTTATGTGGTGAAGAATTCTGATTGGATTACTTCAATTCAAGAAGCATCATCTTCGGATTCTCGATTAACTGGGCGAAGCGGTTTGTAAATGCTACTGCTGTTGCACCATCGGCTACCCGGTGGTCAAAAGCCATCGACAGATTCATGATCGATCGGATCGCAATTTCATCTTGTTCCGTCACGACGGGACGTTTCTTTGTTTTATGGAAAGAAACAAGCGCTGTCTGCGGGTGCTGGATGATTGGGGTTGCGCCGATGCTGCCGCCGAGAGGTCCAACATTGCTCACCGTGAATGTACCGTCTGAGATATCTTTGACCTTGAGCTTGTCATTCAGGGCAAGCTTTGTCAGCTGCTTCATCTCTTCATGAATTTGTTTCAGGTTCTTCTTCTCGACATTCCTGATGACCGGGACAATCAGTCCTTCTGGAGTGTCCACGGCAATCCCGATATGATGTTCACGAAGCAGCTGGATGCTTTCATTTTCTTCATCCAGCTTTGCATTGAACACCGGAAATTCTTTCAGCCCGATCGAAAGGGCTTTTATAAAGAAGGCAGTCGCTGAGATGGAATTTCCTGATGCCTTGATCTCTTCCCTTAATGCAATCAGTTCACTGACATCCACTTCCTCGAAATGGGTGCAATGCGGAATGGTATACAGAGACTGAACCATCTTTTTGGCAATCTGCTTTCTGCGTCCCCGGAAGGGCAGGATATCTCCGGAAGTTTCCGCAGTATCATTCTGTACATCTTCGGTATATGCTCTTTCAGTCACAGCCAGGTGTTCAGAATGGCCTCTGCCGGTTTCTTCAGAACTACCTTCCGAAAACTTCACAGCCCGTCTTTCGGAACCTGCTTCTGAAACACTCGGAGCCACCTGTTCGGAACCAGATTGTGAAACCTTCGCAACCTGCAGTTCGGAACCAGCTTCCGAACCATTCACAGGCTTGCTGTCTCGTAAACTGGCAAAAGCTAATACATCCTGGTCTGTGATCCGCCCAGCCGGTCCAGTACCTATGACCTCCATAATATTCACACCATTTTCCCGGGCGATTTTCCTTGTATATGGAGAAGCAAGAATCCTTCCAAGACGAACACTGACACCAACGGGTACAGCAGGCTCTGCAGGTCTGCCAAGAACTTCTACTGCTTCTGCAGGCTTTGTTTCCTCATCCCCAGCTTCCCTGACTTTTTGCAGCCCAACATTTGCTCCCAATCCGGATTGGTCTTCAATAATCAACAGTGACGTCCCTACTTTTACCGTTTGTCCTTGTTTCAATAATAATTCTTTTACAACACCGGAACAGGGTGCCGGAATCTCAGCGGTCATCTTGTCGGTCTGGACTTCCACCAACGGATCATCGGCCTTGACTAAGTCGCCAGGCTTCACCAGGTAACAATTAATGTCCGCTTCGGTCATCCCTTCTCCAATGTCGTGGAGTTTCACTTCAACCATCGGCAAGCCTCCTAAAACTTCATCACTTTCTCGATTGCTGCTGCGACTCTTTTCGGGGTCGGCAGATAGTGGTTTTCGAATCCAAAGTATGGAACTGGCGTATCAAAGCCTGTTACTCTTTCAGCCGGCGCTTTTTGATAAAGAAATGCTTCATCATTGATCAATGAGATCAAATCACTTCCCGTGCCGCCTGTTTCATGTGCTTCATGGACAATGACGGTGCGTCCCGTTTTCTGGACCGATTCGATGACAAGGTCTTTATCAATTGGATATAGTGTCCTGAGGTCGAGGAGCTCGCATTGCACTCCCTTATCCTTCATCTCTTCTACAGCCTTCATGGCTACAGGAACCATCGCGCCCCAGGAAATAACCGTCACGTCCTCGCCTTCAGTCAGCTTCTTGCCTTTGCCAATTTCGACAGTATATTTCCCGTCAGGTACTTCATCGCGGGATGATCGATAGCTGCGCATCGGCTCCAAAAAAAGAACAGGATCCGGATCTTCAATCGCGGCAATCATCAACCCTTTTGCGTCATATGGATTGGATGGGCAAACTACCTTGATACCTGGCATGTGGGTGAAAATTGATTCCGTGCTGTCACAATGAATCTCAGGAGCACGGACACCTGCGCCATAAGGAGCGCGAATGACCATCGGCACTGTATAATGGCCCATAGTGCGCATTCTCAGTCTAGATGCATGTGTCATGATTTGTTCGTATGCTGGATAAATGAATCCCAGGAACTGGATTTCCACCACAGGCCTGAAACCATTCGCCGCCATTCCAATGGCAGCACCGACAAAACCTGCTTCACTTAGTGGTGTATCAATCACACGTTCCTCGCCATATTTCTCCTGAAGGCCATCAGTCGCACGGAATACTCCTCCGTTTTTACCAATGTCTTCACCAAGGAGTATGACCTCATTCTTTTCTGCCAGCATCGTATCCAGCCCATCGGTAATCGCCTGGACCAGCGTCAAGGTCTTGGTCTGAACTGCAGTTTCCATCAAGCCTCACCCCCGATCAATTCAAGGTACTTCCGCTTTTGTTTCTCGATTGTCCATGTTGGCTTTTCAAAAACATAATCAAAGATCACTGACGGATCTGCAGCTGGGAAACTCTCCATTTCCTTCACTGCTGCATCAATTTCTGCAGCAGCCTGCTCTTCGATTTCTTTTGCCCATGCTTCATCATAAAGTTCTTCATTCTTCAGCCAGCGTTCCAGCCTGAGCAGCGGGTCTGTTTCCATCCGCTTCATTACACTTTCATTCTGGTCACGGTATTTGGAAGCGTCATCTGCTGTTGTATGGGAACCATAGCGCCATGTCATCGCCTCAATCAATGTTGGCCCTTCGCCATTGCGTGCTCGTTCAAGTGCCTTTTCAGTTTCGAGAAATACGGCAAAAACATCATTGCCATCCACCCTCACTCCAGGCATATCATAGGCCAGCGCTTTTTGCGCAATCGTGGCCGAATTCATCTGCTTGCTGATTGGCACTGAAATCGCATACTGGTTGTTCTGGCAGAAATAAACGACCGGAGATTTAAAAACGCTGGCAAAATTCAGCCCTTCATGAAAATCTCCTTCAGACGTGGCTCCATCACCGAAATAACAAATTGCTGCATTCTTTGTGCCTTTTTGTTTTTCAGCGAACGCTGCTCCAGCAGCATGAGGGATTTGGGTCGCAATCGGTATAGCCGGCGGGAATATCTTTTTCCCATCCGGCGGGACACAGCCTTCGTTTCGCCCATTCCAAAACAGCAGGATATTCCGCAGTGAATGGCCGAACACCATTGCCGCACCATGGTCGCGGTAAGTCGGGAACATCCAATCATCACTTCCAAGCGCAAGAGCGGTTCCAACCTGGGAAGCCTCCTGGCCTTCGAATGGAGCATATGTCCCGATCCTTCCCTGGCGCTGCAGGCTTACTGATTTTCTGTCCAGCGTCCGGATTCTTACCATTTCCGCATAGAACTGCTTCGCTCGATCTTCAGTCACCAAATTTTTATATTCCTCGGACACAATGTTTCCGTTTTGGTCCATCACTTGTAAAGTTGGAAAATCCTTATCCATGTGCTCACCCTTTTTTTTAAAATCGCACTGAATTTTTTATAGCAAACAAACTTAATTTCTAAGATTCTATTACATTCTCACAGCCCATTTAGGACGTTTCATATGAGAGAAGAAGCTGTTCCTTCTGGTCCTAGCTTCTATCCGGTTTTCACAGAATTTATTTGCTGCTTCCATTGTGGTGATTCCTTCTCGTTCTGCATGGCTATATACATTCAAAAGAGAATTATAGATTGCTTTTGTCTTTTTAAGGACGCGCTCTTTGTTCGGTGAATAAAGCTCATCCGCCACCTGGATCAAACCGCCGGCATTGACAATATAATCAGGTGCATACAGAATTCCTTTTTCCTGGAGGGCATGGCCATGGCGTTCTTCCTTGAGCTGATTATTGGCAGAGCCGACCACCGCTTTTACCTGCAGCTGAGGTATAGTGTCATCATTGATGATTCCCCCCATAGCACATGGAATGAAGATATCGGCAGGCTGTGAATAAATTTCATCACTGCCCACAACCTTGATCCCTGCTCCCATTTCCTTCGCTTTCTGGACTATCTGGTCGATCGCTTTTTGATTAATATCTGTTACATACAGGCCTGCACCATTTTCCAGCAGATATTCTGCTACCTTGTAGCCAACCTTGCCCAGACCCTGGATGGCATAGGATTTGCCAGAGAGATCATCCGTGTCCCACAGAGCTTTGCTAGTTGCCTGCAATCCAAAGATGACCCCCTGCGCAGTCGGCACAGAAGAATCACCGCTGCCGCCATATACTTCATCAACGCCAACGATACAATTCGTTTCCTTCAATGCGTGGACAAAATCCTCCGGGTCGGTCCCCATGTCTGTTCCTGTATAAAAACGTCCTTGGATCGACTCAACGAACTGGCCAAATGCCCTGAACAATTCTGGGCTCTTATCCTTCGTCGGATCACCGATAATGACTGCTTTTCCCCCTCCGAAATCTACATCGGCAGCTGCGCATTTATAAGTCATCCCTTTTGAAAGCCGGAGTACATCTTCAAGTGCATCATCGACTGACTTATAAGGGTACATGCGGCAGCCTCCCAATGCTGGTCCCAACCGTGTACTATGAATCGCGATAATCGCCTTTAACCCCGTTGCTTCATCATTACAAAACACGACCTGCTCGTGTTCACGAATTTGTTCAAACATATCCATTTTTTCTTTCCCCCTTTATTCCGTTAAACCATGTTAGCGCTTACATTTTTGCGCGAAAATTTTTAGCTGCCTGTCAATAATTCAGTTATCCTTGCCTTGGGAAGGACTACTTGTTTAACTTCCCCAACACCAACCAAACGCCCATTGGTTTCTGCCCGGACATTGGTAAGGATGGAATTATCCTGCAGATCTGTGACGGTCGCTGTAATGACCACTTTAGCTCCTTCAATACAAGGAGCAATATGCTTGACGGTCACTGCACCACCCATTCCCTCTTCATCATCTTCTAAAAAGGGAAGTATAATTTGTCTCGAAGCCCACTCCATGTGATACACCATCGATACCGTGGAGTATACTGGATGGACGAGCTTTCCTTCAAAGCGGGCAAACATATCTGGTGTAACAATGACTTCGATGGAGGCCGTGTGCCCTGCTTTTAAGCCATCTCGCATCATATCCCACCTTTCCAAGTTGCAAATATGTATAACGTTTATTTAACGTTATCATAACATTCCGTTAAATAAATGGTCAATAAATTGTAAGAAATTTTGGTATTTTCTTAAAAATATTCTGATATAATTTTTCATTCTTCTTTTTAACCATAAAAAAAATCAACCAGCTATTTCCGTAGCTGGTTGATTTTTTAGCTGAGCAGCGCCCTGTCACTTGCCATCTTCGTTCCGCGGATTCGCTGGAATTCATTCAGCAGGTCTTCAATTGTCAGCTTGGCTTTTTGTTCTTCATTGACTTCGAGGATGATTTGTCCTTTATCCATCATGATCAGCCTGTTGCCGAGGTCGAGTGCCTGCTGCATATTATGGGTTACCATCAGCGTTGTCAGGTGGTACTTATCAACGATTTCTTTTGTCAGATTTGTGATAAGCTCAGCACGTGAAGGATCAAGTGCTGCAGTGTGTTCATCCAATAAGAGGATGGATGGCTCGGTGAATGTAGCCATCAGCAGGGATAACGCCTGGCGCTCCCCGCCTGACAGTAATCCGACTTTGGCATTCAACCGGTTTTCAAGCCCTAAGTGCAAGGACTCCAATACTTCCTTGAAAAGCTCCCGGCGTTTTTTTGTCACCCCAGGGCCAAGAGTACGTCGCTTGTTCCTTGAGTAAGCAATCGCCAGGTTTTCCTCGATTGTCATGCTAGGAGCCGTACCGGCCATTGGATCCTGGAAGACACGCCCGATCATTTTGGACCGGTTGTACTCAGACATATAGGTAACATCCTTCCCATCCAATTCCACTTTTCCATGGTCAGGAATCATCACCCCCGAAATGATGTTCATCAAGGTAGACTTCCCGGCACCGTTACTGCCGATAACTGTAACGAAATCACCTTTTTTCAATGTGAGATTGATATTATCCAGGGCTATCTTCTCATCTGGAGTGCCTTCGTTGAATACTCTATGAATCTGATTTAAGTGCAGCACCAGCCTCACCCTTTCCTTCAGAAGGAACAGCTACCATCTTCATGTTCTCAAGCTGTCTTTTGACCTTCCTATTTTTCTCTTTGTAGCTTTCAATCATCTTCGGAGCAGTCAGAGCAAGGATGACAATCACTGCTGTAATCAGTTTCATGTCACCTGGTTCAAGGAACTCTACCCTTAGGGCCAGTGTAACCACGATACGGTATATAATCGAACCGCCAATAACAGCGAATGTTGTCCTGGCAATTGATTTTGTTCCGAACAGCGCTTCACCAATAATGACGGAAGCAAGCCCGATGATGATCATCCCGATTCCCATGCCTACGTCCGCGAATCCACCCTGCTGGGCAATGAGTGCACCAGAAAATGCTACCATCGCATTCGAAAGTCCCAGGCCGAGGATGATCATCAGATTGGTATTGGAAGAAAAACTGCGGATCATTCTTTTATTGTCACCTGTTGCCCTGATTGCAAGTCCGATTTCGGTTTTAAGGAATGCGTCTGTCAGGAACTTGATCGCAAAGGTCACAAAAATCATGAACATCAGAATTCCCCATGTACGCGGGAGGCTATCTCCCAGTCCTACAGCTGTCAGCATGCTATTAAAGAAGCCATCGATTCCTGTTTTCTCAAAAAAGTCCCTCACAGAGGTCATTGCAGTATCGGTGTTCAATAGCGGCACATTCGACTTGCCCATAATCCTCAGATTGATAGAATATAAGGCAATCATCATCAGGATCCCTGATAATAAAGCATTCACTTTACCGACAGTATGAATCACACCGGTCAGGCACCCTGCAATGAATCCCGCAACAAGTGCCACCATTGTCGCGGCAAATGGATTTGCGCCATTCACGATCATAATCGCGGCAACCGCAGCTCCAGTTACGAAGCTGCCGTCGACCGTCAAATCCGGAAAATCCAAAACCCGAAAGGATAAGTATACGCCCAGAGCCATGATTGCATAAATAATGCCTGACTCAAATGCTCCAAATATTGAAGTAAACAAGTTGAATCATCCTTCCTCTTATTCTTCGTAAAACTCAGCGTTGTCTCCCCATTCTTCCTTGACCTCAACACCTTGTGCTTCTGCAGCTTTTTTATTGATTGTCAGTGTCAGAGATTCTGGAAGTTCTACAGGGATTTCAGATGCTTTCTTGTCGCCTGATAAAATTTTTGCTGCCATTAGACCTGATTGGTAGCCGATGTCATAGTAGTTGAAACCGCTGGCTGCTACTGCACCGCGTTTCATTGAATCAAGTTCCCCAACAAACAATGGGATCTTCTTTCCGTTTGCTACAGAGATTACTGATTCAAGTGCAGATACGACAGTGTTGTCCGTTGGCACGTAGATCGCATCAACACGGCCTACGAGAGACTCAGCTGCCTGCTTGACTTCGGCAGATGTTGAAATGGAAGCTTCCACTACTTTCGCTCCATTTGCTTCTGCAAGCTTCTTCACTTCCTTCAGCTGAACTTCGGAGTTCTGTTCACCAGCATTGTAGATCACACCGATTTTCTTGGCTCCGATTTCATTTGTCATGAAGTCGATGGTTTTTTTCGTCGCATCTGGATGGTTATCAGTCGTACCAGTGATATTGTCGCCAGGCTTGTCGAATGCTTCTACAAGTCCCGCTCCCACAGGATCTGTCACAGATGTAAAAATGATTGGTATATCCTTTGTTGCATTAAGTGCTGCTACAGCGCTCGGAGTTGCGTTAGCAAAGATCAGATCAACCTTGTCGCCGACAAAGTTGTTGGCAATCGTTGCTGTATTGTTCATGTCAGCTTGTGCGTTCTGGAAGTCATATGTTACATTTTCACCTTCCTTAAAGCCTTTTTCCTCGAGGGCCTTTTTAAAGCCTTCTGTCGCCGCATCTAGTGATGGATGCTCCGCGAATTGGGTCAAACCGATTTTGTATTGATCTTTTTCTGCTGAACCATTTGATGATTCTTTTCCTCCACAGCCAGCCAATAGCAAAGCACTGGCTAGTACAAGAGAAATAGCTTTTACTGATTTTTTCATGTTAATCCCCCTTGATTTTTTTATAAACCGGCTTTGATTTATGTATGTTTAATACTTTTAGACAGCCGGAACGCACCATTTTTAATTTGACTTGGAACTTTTTGAAAGCGATTCCAAAAAGTATGATATTTACTATAGACACCGTAAATATAACGTTATATTAACACCAGCCCATTATAGTGTCAATAATATTCCGAAAATTTAGTATGTTGAGATTTCGCTTTACTTTTTTTCCACCCTCTTGATTAGGAGCTAAATATTCTCCAAGTATAATAAAGTTCTTTCGGTTACTTTACCGCTTTTATGCATAAAAGTAAAGACGTATTTATTATTTTTTCTGATTAATTTAAATTTTTCTTTAGGCTCCTTAAATTAAACTGTTGATTTTCGTTCCAGGCGCTTCGCTTTCCGCTGGAAGAATATGAAAAAGACCAACTGCCGTCTTTTTCATAAGCAATTCTTCCTTGGGGCTGGCGCTGAGCCTCCTCGTCGCTTCACTCCTGGGGGGTGCAAATGATTCCTCACGTGAATCATTTCACCTAGGTCTCACCTGACTAGCTGGGCCCGCAGGAGTCTGCGCGCCTTCCACTACAATCAACAGGTGTAAAAATTACATTGGATTTTACGGAGCCTTTATTATAAGAAAAAGCATGCCTCCTTTTAGAAGCATGCCTCTTAGAATTATAATAAAGCCTCTGCGATCTTCAATCGTTCTTTTGCTTCCATTACCATCCGCTCAAGCAATTCCTGTACGGTTGGAATGTCAGTAATCAACCCTGAAACCTGGCCGCCATTCATGAACCCGGTTTCTTCGTTTCCTTCCAGTGCGCCTTTTTTATGTATGTCCTCTGTCGTCAGTTCTGCAAACTCATCGGGTGTGATTCCCTGTTTTTCCGCTTCCAGCAATTTTCCTGCATAAGAGGTATTCAGCAGTCTTCTTATTTTTCCAACAGACCTGCCAACGATAACTGTTTCATGATCGTTTGCCTGCAATAGCTTTTGTTTATAAACTTCATGAAATGGAGCTTCCTCAGTAGCGATAAAACGGGTCCCCATTTGGACACCGCTTGCTCCCAGTGCAAGCATGGCCGCCAGCCCTTTTCCGTCCCCAATACCGCCAGCTGCTACAACAGGAATGTTTACCTGGGCGACAATCTGCGGAATGAGCGCCAAAGTTGTAGTTTCGAGATTCGAGTTGATCCCAGCTGCCTCAAATCCTTCTGCCACTAAAACATCTGCTCCTGCAGCTTCTGCTTTTTTCGCCTGTTTAACGGATGCAACAACGGTTATGACTTTGATCCCAGCTTCTTTCAGCTTGGGAATGAAAGGCGCAGGATTGCCTGCTGATAAAGTGACGACCTTCACCCCTTGTTTGACTGCCAGCTTGAGGATATCCACCACATTGGGTGAAACACTTAAAGCAATATTCACCGCAAAAGGCTTTTTGGTCCTTTTATTGGTTTCCATAATAATATGTTCCACTTCTTCAGCAGTCATTGTACCGGCTCCAATGGTTCCTAATCCTCCAGCCTCTGAAACGGCCGCTGTCAAAATTGCATTGCTGATGTTCCCCATTCCACCCTGGATGATTGGATATTTTATGCCCAGAACAGAAGTGATTCCATTCACAAAAATTCCCCCTTCGTATTATTAATGTTATACTAATTTTAAAATTAAGACAATTAAGAAAAGGAGTGGCTATCGTGATTTTATCTTATTTAGAGAAAAAGCCGGCAGTTCATCAAACGGTATTCCAGGCACCGGGAAGCTATATTATCGGAGACGTCAAGATTGGAAAAAATTCGAGCGTCTGGTTCAATGCAGTTTTGCGGGGAGATGAAGATACGATTACAATAGGCGAAAGCTGCAGTATCCAGGACAATGTAACCTGCCATCTGTATGAAGGCTCGCCACTTGTCATAGAAGACGAGGTGACTGTTGGCCATAATGCAATCCTTCATGGCTGTACCATCAGGAAAAGATGTATTATCGGAATGGGATCCACGATCCTTGATGGAGCGGAAATCGGAGAGGAATGCATCATCGGGGCCAACACCTTGATCCCTGCCGGGAAGAAGATTCCGCCACGCTCTCTGGTAGTGGGTGCACCTGGTAAAGTAGTTCGGGAAATCGGCGAAAAAGATTTGGAACTGATTCAGCTTTCCATCGATACATATGTCCAAAAGGGCAAGGAGTACCGTGAAACACTTAAAGAATCAAAGTAATTGGAAAAAGCCTGGCATTGGCCAGGCTTTCGTTTTCATATTAAACCCACTTAACGATATCATCCAGTGGTCTTCTCGTTTTCGGCTTTGGCTCATTCACACGATAACCAAACGCACACATAACGGAAATGCCAAAGTGACCATCTTCAAGCAACCCTTCTTGTTCCAGCAGCTTGTTCATTTTTTCAAAATTAAAACCTTCAATTGGACAGGAATCAATGCCAATTTGCGCCGAAGCTGTCATCATATTGGCCAGGGCAATATAAGTTTGCCTGCATGCCCAATCAAAAAGCGGACGATCACCATCAAGCAATTTAAAATCAGACTTTTGGAATTCCTCGATTCGCTTCAGGTAATTGGCCATGAATTCATCAGGCATCTTTTTCTTATTTCTGAAATGATCCTGCAGGTATTCTGAGTCATATTTTGTATCAACTTTCGTCCTCGCAAGGATAATCACAAAATGGCTTGCCTCCGGAAGCTTGCCAAACGCTCCCCAAGCGGTATTTTTAACTTTCTCGCGCAACTCCTCACTCTGGACAACAAGAAATCGCCATGGCTCAAATCCAAAAGAACTTGGGGATAATTGTCCAGTCTCGAGGATAAACCGGAAGTCTTCCTCTGGAATCTTTTTGGCTGGATCAAATTGCTTTGTGGCATGCCTGAAATTGAAAGCGTCGAGAATCTCCTGCTTCAAAGCCTCTTTGTCTTGCATATGTATCTCTCCTTCCAAGTTTTGTTTTTTTAAACTTATCATATTTCTTTATAAATTTCCTACAAAAAAGGATACGCCTCAATTACTCTCCCTTTTCTCCCTTTGGTGGATTCAGCCTGCGAGAGTGAGTTCAGAATGGCTTCCTCGGTTGCTTCAGCTGCAGCCGTGAAAAGCTCGTTCATCAACGGATGGTCATCCCTTATCTGGCTGCTTGTGCAAAGAAATTCTTCTGAATGATGCGTTGTGTTATTGGCAGTTGAAAAAGCAATCACAATATCCCCGCTTCCATGGCTAAAATGACTCCCGGTCCGGCCAAGACCAATTCCGCATCTTTTTGCCAGCCGCAGCAGCTGGCGGTCACTTAACGGGGCATTGGTTGCCAGGATGATGATGATGGAGCCATCTGCCGTTTCGGATAATCCTGTTTTTATTTCCTCAATACCATACTTTACTGCCATGAACTCTTCTTTTTTACCAAAATTACTGAGCACCAGGCAGCCAACCGTATAAGCACCGGTATGATCAGTCACCCTTGAAGCCGTTCCTATTCCGCCTTTATGACCGAAGCAAACCATCCCTTTCCCTGCTCCAACGGCACCCTCTGCGGCAGGAGTCGTTGAAGCCTTCTTTATTGCTTGTATTGCATGGTGAGATTGTACCGGGAAAAGGCGGATCGAGTTTAAATAGCTGTCATTACATTCACCCACCACAATATTAATCGTACCGGTCGTCTCGCCAATCTCTTCATTTTCAGCAAGCATGTATTCCAGAGTACCCTGAGTGACTGCCGGTACCGCAAACGTATTCGTCAGCATTATGGGCGACTCGATTGTTCCAAGTTCATTTAGCTGGACAAGCCCCGTCGTTTTGCCAAAACCGTTAAGGACATAGCTGGCAGCCGTAACTTTCTCTCTGAACAAATTTCCGCCGTGCGGCAGAATCGCCGTCACACCGGTACAGGCATACTCCTCACCTTTATCATCCAGTGGTTCATCCAGTGTCACATGGCCCACCATTACTCCAGGAACATCGGTTATACAATTGTTGGCTGCAGGGGACATCCTGCCAATAACAATGCCTCTGTCTCTTATTTTCATGTTCATTCTCCTAGATTCTATTTGTTGAAAACCAGTTGCGTCTTCTTCTGGTGGAAAGCGAGAATTGCTTCGGACATTCTCCTGCTGGGTTTCTTGAAACCTGTCCGAACCCGGGGCTACTTCGGACTGCTTTTCGCTTTTCCTCCTGAAACCTGTCCGAACCCGAGGCTATTTCGGACAGCTTTTCTCCTTCTTCCCCTAAACCTGTCCGAACCCGGGGCTGCTTCGGACAGCTTTTCTCCTTCTTCCTCTAAACCTGTCCGAACCCGGGGCTGCTTCGGACTGCTTTTCGCTTTTTCTCCTGAAACCTGTCCGAACCTGTAGCTACTTCGGACTGCTTTTCTTCTTCATCCACTAAACCTGTCCGAATCTGAAACTACTTCGGACAGCTTTTCTCCTTCTTCCATTAAACCTGTCCGAACTCGCGGCCACTTCGGACAACTTTTCGCTTTTCCTCCCGAAACCTGTCCGAACTTAGCGACTTAAAGAAAGCCATCCAGGAATGGTCAAGGATGGCTTGAAAAACTACTCTAAGATATACGGGTGGTCCATGACATTGTAGTCAACGTCTTTATGCTTGATTTCATTGCCATCTTTAAAAACAGATTCAAAGAAGCGGGATGCTGGTTCTGCGAGTTCTTTATAGTATTCACTGAACAAAGCTGCTGCATGGCTGCCGAGCCATTTTTCCGGCAGAAGTTCTTCAGGTAGTCCTGGATCAAAGAAGAGGAATTTCCGGTATTCATGGACCAGCTTGGTCCGTTCAACGAAGCATTCAGCGTCGGTCATGCTGCCTTTTTGAATCTTGTTTTTATCGATGATGTATTTTTGGCTGTATTCACTGATGAATTCCTGGTACTTTGCGTTTATTTCAACAAGGTCCCAGCTCTTTTCCACCAGTCGCTGGTTTTCATGGGGTCCTTTATACTCGGCAACGAAGAAATCAACATATTGTTCTATTTCGTATTTCTCAATTAAGTCCTTGACCTGTCTTTCAAGATTGTTTGCCGAGATCCAGAAGCTGTTCGACATCGAACCAAAGCCGCTCCAGATCAGTTCCTTGCGCAGCTCGTCCCGGACGTTGCGGATTTCCTCGGGAATCGTATACATAAGGATTCTCCATTTGCCGTCCCATTCTTCTGGCTTCAATTTGAAAATACGCTTACCTGCTTCATCGATTCTTTTCTGGCCGCGCGGTGTCAGCGAGTAATAACTTTTGTTCCCGATTTTCTCAGCCTGCACCCACCCCTGCTTATTCATGCGGGAAATTGCAGCCCTCACCGACTGGTCATTGTGTCCAAATTCATTTAGCAACCTTATCAAACTGCCGATCCAAATCTTGCTGCCATAGTGGGAAATATAGTCTCCATACAGGGTGAAAATCATTGATCGTGTATTCAAATTTTCTGTCATCCTCATTCATTTTTAATAGTCGTTATAAAACCGTTATAAAACATTTTACAGTATAATCACTATTTTGCAAAAATAATGCGCTTAAATGTGAAAAAACCACAGGGATTTCTCCCTATGGGTTATTGCGCAGTGAAAACTGGCTTTCGTTTTTCACTGAATGCGTTCAATGCTTCTACACGGTCTTTTGTCGGTATTGTTACCTCATACGCCTTCGATTCGATGGCGAGACCCGTCTGCAGGTCAGTACTGCTTCCATGCTGGATCGCATACTTCGCTTGCCTTACCGCAATTGGTGCGTTCTGCAGAATTTCCTCGGCTAATTCCTTGCAGGCAATCATGACTTCCTCTTTAGAGGTAACGGCAGTAAGAATTCCCAGCTCATAAGCGGTCTCAGCTGAGATTTTCCTTGCTGTTAAAATCAATTCCTTCGCCTTCATCTCTCCAATCAGCCTTGACAGACGCTGTGTACCGCCTGCACCTGGAATGATCCCCCAGCTCACCTCTGTCATTCCCATTAAGGCGCTATCTGCGGCAATTTTAAAATCACAGGCGAGCATCAATTCGAATCCTCCGCCAAATGCAAATCCGTTAACAGCGGCAATCGTTGGCTGGGGCAGCTCTGCAACAGCGCTGAAGACATCACGGATTTTTTTCACATTGCGGCGCACTTCTTCCTCGGTCAGATGCTTTCTTTCCTTTAAATCCGCCCCGGCACTGAATGCTTTCTCTCCAGCGCCTGTAAAAATGACCACTCTTACATCCGAATCCGTATGGAGTCTGTCAATCAGGTCCCCAAGCTCCACCAACGTTTCATAATTGAAGCAATTCAATGAATCCGGGCGGTCGATCGTGACATATGCGATGTGCTTTTCTTTCTGGAATTTGATGTTGTTCATTTATTTCTCTCCTATATTCTCGATAATTGTCGCGATTCCCTGGCCAACGCCAACACACATCGTCGCAAGTCCGTACTTGGAATCCCGTTTTTTCATTTCATATAAAAGGGTCGTTAAAATTCGGGCACCGCTTGCCCCAAGCGGATGGCCAAACGCAATTGCTCCGCCGTTGACATTGACCTTAGACTGGTCCAACCCCAGCTCTTGGATGCAGCCGAGGGATTGGGCAGCGAATGCTTCGTTCAGTTCGATCAGATCCATTTCGTCAACAGACAATTTCGCACGCTTTAATGCTTTCTGGACAGCATAGACCGGCCCCATTCCCATGATCGAAGGCTCAAGGCCTGCAGTTGCGGACACAACATATTTGGCCAGCGGCTTCAGCCCCAGCTCTTCCGCCTTCTCACGGCTCATTAGCAGCAGTGCAGACGCGCCATCATTCACTCCAGATGCATTCCCCGCTGTAACAGTACCATCCTTGAACAATGGCTTCAGCTTGGACAGTTTCTCGATTGTCGTGCCTGGTCTCGGATGTTCGTCTGTGTCAATTACCGTTTTATTGCCTTTTTTATCTTCATACACAACAGGAACAATTTCATTTTCAAACTTCCCTGCCTCCATCGCTTTTTGGGCGCGAAGCTGGCTTTCTGCTGCAAATTCGTCCTGGGCTTCACGTGAGATGCTATATTTTTTAGCAACATTTTCTGCAGTCTCCGGCATGCTGTCAGTTCCGTACATCTCCTTTAGCTTGCTGTTGATGAAACGCCAGCCAATCGTTGTATCAAACATCTCCATATTGCCGCGCGGAAACTCTTTTTCAGGCTTTGCCATCACAAGCGGGGCCCTGGTCATGCTTTCCGTTCCCCCGGCAATGAAGATATCGCCTTCTCCGGCCAGGATCGCCCTTGCTGCATAGTTGACCGCATCCAGTCCTGAACCGCATAAACGGTTGATCGTTGTCCCGGCAACCTCCACCGGCAGACCGGCCAACAGACCTGACATCCTCGCGATATTCCGGTTATCCTCACCAGCCTGGTTGGCATTGCCCAATACAACTTCTTCGATTCCAGCGGCAGGCACGGCTGGATTACGCTCAACCAATGCCTTGATGACAATCGCACCTAAATCATCAGGGCGGATATGACGGAGACTGCCGTTGTATCTTCCAATCGGAGTCCTGACTGCATCTACAATCACAACTTCTCTCATCCTGATCCTCCTCTATTTTGTCGTCACTGATTCTCGGTAGTCATATACACCTCGCCCAGTCTTCCTGCCTAGACGGCCTGCTTTGACATATTGCTCAAGCAGTGGTGCTGGACGGTATTTTTCACCGAGTTTCTCATGAAGGTATTTTAAATTATTCAGGCGTGTATCCAGACCTACAAGATCGCCCAATTCAAATGGTCCCATTGGATAATTCAGTCCTAGCTTGATCGCCTTATCGATATCCTCTGGCGTGCCCAATCCTTCCTGCAGCATATAAAATGCTTCGTTCCCGACGAGCGCGCTGATTCGGCTAGTCACGAAACCGGGGAATTCATTGACAATAACCGTTTCCTTGCCCATTTGGATGGCGGCCTGCTGGATTGCCTCTGCTGTCTCATCGCTCGTTTCCAGACCGCGGATGATTTCAACTAGTGGCATTTTATGGACCGGGTTAAAGAAATGCATCGCAATGACCTTCTCAGGACGCTTCGTAAAAGAGGCGATTTCCGTAGGGCTCATTGTCGATGTGTTGGATGCAAACAGACACTCTGACGGTGCATGCTGGTCAATTACTTCAAAAATCGTCTTTTTAATATCGATTTTTTCCGGGACAGCTTCGATTATTAGATCTGCATCCTTCACGTTCTCAGCGAGAAAGTTGGAATAAGATAATCTGGATTTTGCAGATTCTGCATCGTCTGAGCTGATTTTACCGCGGGAAATCCCCTTTTCAAAGATGCTGTTGATTTCCTGTTCAGCCTTGTACAGTTGTTTTTCATCAACATCGATCAATACTGTTTCAAATCCGCCCAGGCAGCTGACGTAGGCTATGCCTCGGCCCATTACACCTGAACCGATTATGACGAGTTTTCTCATTATATATCCTCCTTAATAAAGGCTGTTTTCGTTAGAAAGTTGTTAAAATCCTAAAGCCTATTTTAACGCGACCATTGCCAATTTATATGTCGGTACCAAGTCTGCAAGCTCTTTTCTCATAATCAGCTTTAATTTCTGAAGAAAGTTTGGTCATTTCAACCTTATTTTGCAAGCAATAGCAACAAAGTTTGAAAAAAGAGCCTTTATAAAAAACTGAAAGGCGAGCACCCGAATCGAGGAGTGCTCGCCTCATTTTTTATACGTTGAACGGGTTTAGCGGTCGGCTGCCGTAATAAGAGACGATACTCTTTGTTTCTGTATATAAATCCAGTGTTTCGATGCTGAGTTCGCGGCCGAAACCAGATTGCTTGTATCCTCCGAATGGCGTGCCAGGGAATGCGGAGAATGGGCAGTTAATCATCACGATACCTGCCTGGATTTGCTTGGAAACCCTTGTCGCTCTGCCGTAATCCTTCGTCCAGATTGCAGAACCAAGGCCATATTCACTGTCGTTAGCCAATTTGACAGCTTCTTTTTCATCCTTGAACTTCATCACGACTACAACTGGTCCGAAGATTTCCTCTTTAACAGCTTTCATGCTGTGGTTTGTTTCTACAATGATCGTAGGTTCATACCAGTAGCCATTTTCATAGCCTTCCAGATTGGCAGCCTTTCCTCCAGCCAAAACTTCAGCACCATCTTCAACTGCTGATTTCACATATCCATCGATTACATTCAACTGGTCTTCACTGATTACAGCTCCGACATGTGTTTCTTTATCGAAAGGATTGCCAAGCTTAAGCTGTTTGGTTTTCGCTACGAATTTCTCGATGAATTCATCGTATACGTCTTCATGGACATATAAACGTGAACGGGCTTCACATGATTGGCCAGTATTATAGAAGATTCCGAACAATGAACCGTCTACTGCAGCATCAATGTCAGCATCGTTGAAAACAATGCTTGGTGATTTTCCGCCAAGTTCAAGTGTTACGCGCTTAAGAGTCTGTGAGGCTCTAGCCATGATATCCTTGCCGATTGGCGTTGAGCCTGTGAATGCAACTTTGTCGACTTTATCGTGTTCGACAAGATAGTTTCCGACGACAGAGCCGGAACCTGGAATAACGTTCACTACTCCTTCCGGAACACCGGCTTCGATGCAGATTTCACCAAGAACGATTGCTGTCAACGGTGTCAGGGAAGCTGGCTTAATAATAACCGAGCAACCGACAGCAATAGCCGGAGCAACTTTCCATGCCGCCATCATCAATGGATAATTCCAAGGAATGATTTGGGCACAAACGCCAACCGGCTCTTTTTCGGTGATATTCTGGAATGCACCAGGCATGCTATTGACGGCACCGCGGTGGCTGACGATCGCACCTGCGTAAAACTCGAAATCTTCAATAGCCTGCATCACCTGTCCCTGTGCTGCAGCAAGAGATTTACCAGTATCTAGAATCTCTAATTCTACTAATTCATTAAAACGAGAGCGCATGATGGATGCGATTTTATTTAGTGTCCTGGAACGCTTATTGACAGGGAAATGGCGCCATTTTCCGAAATCGAACGCATTTCTTGCTGCCTGGACGGCAAGCTCTGCATCTTCTTTAGAAGCTTTGGCAACGGTGGCGATTTCTTCGCCAGTAGCAGGATTATACACTTTATATGTTTCTCCATTCGCACTGTCCTGACGGCCTCCATTGATAATCAGCTGATATGTCTCGCGTTTTACCGCCATTGGTTCGAATTTTTGTTCTTTTACTGTTGTCACGCGTAACATCTCCTTTTAGTAGATTGATGGTTTATTCACCTTTGAAAACGGGTTTTCTTTTTTCCATGAACGCCTGGACGCCTTCCTTATGGTCAGCTGTCTGTCCGGCAATCCGCTGGCTCTGGGCATCCCTTTCAAGATAGTCTTCAAAGTTCGAATGCCAGCTGGCTTTCAGATTTCTTTTGATCAGACCGATTGCCTTGGTTGGCATTTGGGCAAGCCTTTCTGCAAATGCAGCAACATTTTCGTCCCAGTTATCCATAGGATATACTTCTGTCACCAGACCAAATTCCTTGGCCTTTTCAGCAGGAACCTTTTCACCAAAGACAGTAAGCTCCATTGCTTTTGCATGGCCGATCAGACGCGGCAGGTAATATAGGTTTCCTGCATCCGGGACAAGTCCCACATGGATAAAGGCTTCTACAAAACTGGCTTTTTCTGATGCCACCCTGAAATCACAGGCGAGCGCAAGGCTCATGCCAGCACCTGCTGCGACACCATTAACAGCTGCAATCACCGGCTTTTCACAGCGATCTAGTTCAAGGAGCATCGGATTGTATCTATTCCGAAGGACCTCTCCATGGTCCATTTCTTCGGAAACTCCTCCCAGGTCCTCACCTGAACAAAATGCCCGGCCGGCACCTGTGATTACCAGTGCTCTTACCTCTTTATCGCGGGAAGCAGATTTGATTGCTGTCTGGATTTCCTTATTCAGCTGCTCGGTGAAGGCATTCAATTTATCAGGACGGTTCAGGGTGATGTAGGCAACCTTGTTCCGCACTTCATACAAAACAGTTTCAAACACAGCTATGTACCCCCTTATCTTCCCTTGAATTCCGGCTTCCGCTTTTCCTTAAAAGCCCTCATGCCTTCCTTCTGGTCTTTAGTGGCAAAAAGCATATAGAAATTCTTGCGCTCATATTGCATGCCTTCGTAAAGAGAATAATCCACTGCCTTTAAGACTGATTCCTTGATCAGCCTGACGGCGATTGGTGCCTGCTTTGCGATTGTTTGTGCAAATTTTAGCGCTTCCTCCATCAGTACTTCCTCTGCAAAGGTTGAATTGATGATCCCGTATTGCAGAGCTTCTTTTGCAGTAATCCGCTTGCCGCTAAGGATCCATTCCATCGCTTTCGTTTTGCCGACAAGCTTGGTCAGGCGTTGTGTTCCTCCTGCCCCCGGCATGACACCCAGGTTGACTTCAGGAAATCCGAACTCTGCATTCTCTGCAGCAAACAGCATATCGCAGCAGAGTGCCAGTTCAAATGCACCGCCCAATGCGAATCCGTGGACAGCCCCGATGACTGGCTTCTTGATCCAGGCTAATCGATCCCAGTCCGTGAACTGATTCAATGTTTCCATGCTGATGGCATCAGCATCCATCATTTCGTCAATATCGGCACCCGCGGCGAATGCCCTCCCTTTTCCTGCGAGGAAAATGACCTTGATTTCCGGATCATTATCGTAAGCTTCCATCGCGGAAAGAACCTCTGAAACCATTTGCCTGTTCAGGGCATTTAGAACTTTTGGGCGGTTAAGCTCAATCAAGCCAACTTCCCCTTTGACAGACGTTTCAATCAGTTCATAGTTTTTATTCATTCACTTCTTCACCGATCATCATCGTGACCAGATCACCTGCAAAGCTCATGACATCCTTGCCGGACGCCTTTCCTTCTGCTGATTTCATGCCAGCCTTCAATGCTTCATGATCGTCATAATACATTTCGCACATCAAATAATATTTGCCTTCCCCACCCATTGGGCTGCCGACGATGCGGGTTACGTCCATTTTGCGGAGGCCAGGAATTTTGGCAGTCATTGGTGCATGCGTTTCAAAATAATGCTTGTCAAATGCCTCTTTGTCCTGTGGATGCTTATAAATCGCAATTAGTTTTACCATTAATAATCTCTCCTTTTGTAAAATAAATGTTTTAATACCAAAGTGAATATATGCGCTGATACTTGAAGCTATTAATCAATTGATCTGACATTTTAAGTCACATCAATGTTGATACCGGTTTCATTGCCTCAAATGGGTTTTTACAAGACTTGCAGTAGAGTATACTGCGGCATGCTGTCGGACCAAAAAGGTTATCCATTGTTGTATAAGTCGACCCGCAATATGGGCAGTCCGCCTGCCACTCGCCTGTCTCAGCAATATGCCTCGGCGGCGGAGCGATGCCGAATTCCTTGAGCTTTTCCCTGCCAGCTTCACTAACCCGATCAGAGGTCCAGGGCGGATGGAAAATGAATTCCACCTCTACCTTTTCGACTCCCTCAATCGCGGAAACTGCTTTGACAACATTGTTTTTAATGATATCAAGCGCCGGACACCCCATGAATGTCGGCAAAAGCTTGATCAAGACACCGTACGGCAGGACTTGAAGCTCTTCTACCATACCAAGCTCGAGAATCGAAACACTATCGATTTCAGGATCCCTAACAGTTTGCAGTGCATCGTAAACTTTATCTCTCAGCATCTTTCATCACCAGCTTGCTGCCGGATCAAAGTTATAAACCTCACCCAATGTATCAAGAGCTGTCTCTAAATCTGCTGTATGTTCGCCATTTCGCCCATTTCCGCTCTTCATCCCGAATTTCTCCGGAATGCCAAGGTTCAGTGAATCGAACATTGGCGTCATCATTTGGACCCACTTAGTCTTAAGTGCTGCCTCAGAATCTATTAAGCTATGTTCCTCAAACTCTTCACCTTTGGCTCCGAACGAAAACAAGCCATCAAGCTCTTCAAACACCGCTTCAATTGCAGCTTCCATTCTTAATCTTGCTTCCCCACCTGCACTGATAAGCTGCGAAAACCAGGTCTTCCAGTGCAATAAATGATAGTACAGCTCCATATTGATTTTGACAGCTGCCTCGGCCAGTGGCTGGTACGAAGAATTCTTCAATGATTCAATCTTCACTTTCTTGGCCTGTGCGTAAAAAAAGTTCCTGACGACCGCAAATGCCCAGTCATAGTGAGGTTCCGTCAGATAGGTTCCAGGACCATTCACCTTTTCCAACAGGACAGCATTCTTTCGTTCAGCTGCCGGCCTTGCATGCGCAAGCCTGTCAGGGTCACCCGCTCCCAAATCACTTAGAAGCTGATAGAACATCGCGGCGTGCCCCATCGTATCCTGGCTGATGGATGAAAACGCGACATCCTCCTCAATATGTGGTGCGAGGCCCAGCCACTCCGAGCCACGATAGGCAATGATGAAATCGTCATCGGCCAGCTGGAACAGGAGTTTATGAACAGCATCGCAGTAAGCTTTATTTTCCAGTGCATCTTCAAGTGCATATTTCATGTCCCCTGTTTCCCTCCCCACGACAGAATTTCTTTTTCATCAAGCATCTCCTGCTCATAATGGCGCCATTTCTTTTTCAAATAGCCATAGCCTTTCGTATTGCGGTAGTCCTTATTATCAAGCCTTTGCAATGTTTGCCGTTCTTCGAGCGACATCTTCCTTACATCATCCCGTTTAACCACCCAAATATCGGCAACTGGTTCGCGGCGCATAAAGTTTTCCTGTGCCATCACGAGCGCCAGCTCATGGTTCGGAGCGAGCAATGAGAATTGATATTGCATCGGCGATGTATCCGTCCGCTTGCTGAATACCTCAAACTCCTGGTAAAATCCTTTCCCAGACATGAATTCATCCCCTTTCCCTTGAAGTCAGAGGGCAGTTGGATCTGCCCCATCTGTTTTATGCTTGAGCGCTTAACGCATCGATTACCCATTTATTGTTGCTGTAGGAAATCTCCCTTAATCTAAGACGCTCCTTAGATTTTGGCCCATTGTTCTTGATGATTTGCTTGAACTTGCTCCAATCCGGCTGCTTGTATTGCCACATGCCCGACTCCTGGTCAAAATGCATGGTTTCATCTGGAAGCTTCAGGCCAAGCGAAAGGACCCTCGGGATATACTTTGTGAAAAAATCCTGGCGCAGGTCTTCATTTGTTTTGGTTCTGATCCTGTATTTAATCGTCGTATCCTGTTTTGAAGCTCCTGTTGTCGATGCATCCCCGGGTCCAAAGAACATTAACAGCGCTTCCCACCATCGGTCAATCGAATCCTGGATCATCGCTTTTTGCTCATCTGTTCCTTCAGCGAGCGCCATGATGATCGCCTCTCCATGCTGGGCGTGGAAAACTTCCTCTGCACATATGCGTTTCAATGCTCTTGCATATGGACCATAAGAAGCATCAAGCATATTCGTCTGGGTGATGATTGCCGCTCCGTCCACAAGCCATCCGATCAATCCGGCGTCCCCCCAGGTCTTCGCTTCCATATGAAACACGTTGTGGAACTTGAGGTCACCGGACAGCAAATCTTCGATGATGTTTTCCCTTGATTTTCCTAGAGGCTTCATCAAATCCTCTGCCACTCTTAATAGCAGCTGCCCGTGGCCCATTTCATCCTGGACCTTTGCCATGATTCCAAGCTTTCTTTTTAATGAAGGAGCTTTAGGTACCCATTCCTTTTCAGGAAGTGCCCCCATAATTTCACTGATGCCATGCATTGAAATCAGCTTAATCAGCGTCATCCGGTAGTCTTCCGGCATCCAGTCATCCGCCTCGATTTTTTCTCCAGCTTCGATCCGCTTCATAAAATGCTGATATTTTTCCTCATCCGTCAACTGGTCGAAGGAAATTGTATTTTCCATGCTGTTTTGCCTCCTTATGATTCCGTTCCAATTGCTTCCTTTGTTTTATCGATGATCCGTACTGCTTTCCCTTCAGAACGAGGGATAGTTTTTGGACGGAGGACACGCACCTCCATCGAAATCAGGCACTGGCTTTTAAGCAGCGATTGAATCCTTTGCTCGAGCTGATAAACCATATCGGAAATCGGATCCTCACTAATCAGGGTAAAGTATTCCTCATTCATCTCAACATGCAGTTCCAGAACCTTTAATGTCCGCTTCTGTAAAATTTGAATCTGGTAATGAGGAGCCAGTTCCGGGACTGTCAACATGCAATGTTCGATTTGTGAAGGGAAGACATTGACACCATTGATGATCAGCATGTCGTCGATCCTGCCCTTTACTCGCGACATTCTCACCGTTGTCCTGCCACAGCTGCATTTCTCCCTCGTCAGCGACGCGATATCTCCTGTCCGGTAACGGATCACCGGAAATGCTTCCTTCGTCAGGCTTGTGAAGACCAGTTCTCCTTCTTCCCCATCAGGTACTGGTTTTAATGTTTGGGGGTCGATGACTTCTACGTAAAAATGATCTTCTGCGACATGGAGCCCTGCCTGTGCTTCATGACACTCATTCGCGACACCAGGCCCAATCACTTCACTAAGCCCGTAAATATCACATGCTTTGATTCCCAGCTTTTCTTCTAGCGTTTTTCTCATTTCTTCTGACCAGGGTTCCGCACCGAATATTCCATATTTCAGTGATGTGTTACGAGGGTCCTTGCCCATTTCCTCCATCGTCTCAGCGATGTTCAGAATGTATGAAGGAGTTCCGCATATGACTTCCGGTTTAAAGTCTTCAATCAGCATGATTTGTCTCTGGGTATTCCCACCAGATACCGGAACTGTCACCATTCCCAGCTTTTCACTTCCGTAATGAAGCCCGAGCCCGCCGGTAAATAGGCCGTATCCATAGGCATTATGGAGGAACTTCCCTGGTTCACCGCCAGCCAGAGCGATTGCCCTCGCGACAATTTCTCCCCACATATCAAGATCATTCTGGGTATAGCCTACAACTGTCGGCTTTCCGCTTGTACCAGATGAAGCATGCACCCTCACAAGTTCACTCTGGGAAACAGCAAACAATCCAAATGGATAGTGGTCACGCAAATCCTGTTTCTCGGTAAAAGGAAGCGCTTCCAAATCTTTCAGACTGTTCAGCATTTCAGGAGAAAAATTAGCTTTTTCGAATTTCCTCTGGTAGAACGGTACTCTCTGAGCTACTTTTTCCACTACTGACTTAAGCCTTTGCAACTGAATTTCCTCAATAAACTCTCGGCTCTTCGTTTCGATTTCATGTAAAATCAAGATTCCGCCCCCTGCATTACATAAAATTTTATTTATATAACGTTATATTACCGTAACACAATAAATGTGTTATATATTTTAAAACAAAGATAACGTGTAAATAGGAAAAAGTCAATTATTTTTCTGAAAATTTTAATTTTTGATTGTGAGTTTTATCCAACCGATGGAAAAAGTAGTGATTTGCGGGGATTTCGTTGTGATTAAAGAGCTTTTCGTAGTGATTGAGCGGAAAAACGTAGTGTTTATAGATAAAAAAATTAATGTTCGTCGATAAAAACACAGTATTCATTGATACCAACGTAATGTTCATGGATAAAAACTTAGTATTTTTTGATAACAACGTAGTGTTCAATAATTAAATGACTAGAATTCACAGATCAAAGGGGAGTGTTTACAAAATAACTTAGGAGATGCCACATTATTTTGTTACCTTACACTTTTAAATGAATCTGATTTCTGCTTTTCAAACAACCATAAAATAAAAAAGGTCTCTTGATATCAATATCAAGAGACCATATAGATCCTATTAATACATGCTCATATACTGTTCGCGTTCCCAAGGGTGAACCTGTGTGCGGAACATATCCCATTCAATCTCTTTTGCTTCAATGAAGTGTTCAAGGATATGGTCGCCCAGTGCTGCGCTGATTACTTCATCTTTCTTCAGCTGGTCAAGGGCAGCTGCAAGTGTTGCCGGCAGATCGTCGATTCCTTCTTCTACACGCTCTTCTTTGTTCATCACGTAGATGTTGCGGTCGACTGATGCTGGAGGAGCCATCTTCTTCTTGATGCCGTCAAGTCCTGCAGCCAGCAATACTGCCATAGCAAGGTATGGGTTAGCAGCCGGGTCAACACTGCGAACCTCGACACGTGTGCTCAATCCGCGTGATGCAGGGATACGGATCAGTGGTGAGCGGTTCTTTGCGGACCATGCTACATAGCAAGGTGCTTCATAGCCAGGAACCAGGCGCTTATATGAGTTGACTGTCGGGTTTGTTACGGCTGTAAAACCAGCAGCGTGCTTCAATGTACCTGCGATGAACTGGTAAGCTGTTTCACTTAGTTCAAGTCTTTCATCGGATGGATCATAGAATGAATTTTCGCCGTTGCTGAACAATGACATATTGCAGTGCATTCCTGATCCGTTCACACCGAACAATGGTTTTGGCATGAATGTCGCATGCAATCCATGTTTACGTGCGATTGTTTTTACAACAAGCTTGAATGTTTGGATCTGGTCACAAGCAGTTAGTGCATCTGCATATTTGAAGTCGATTTCATGCTGTCCAGGAGCTACCTCATGGTGTGATGCTTCGATTTCAAAGCCCATTTCCTCTAGCTCTAGCACGATATCACGGCGGCAGTTTTCACCAAGGTCAGTCGGTGCCAGGTCAAAGTATCCTCCATTATCGTTCAATTCAAGTGTTGGCTCGCCATTTGCATCAAGCTTGAACAGGAAGAATTCCGGTTCTGGTCCAAGGTTGAAGTTCGTGAAGCCAAGCTCTTCCATTTCCTTCAGGATACGCTTCAGGTTTCCGCGAGGGTCGCCAGCGAATGGTGTGCCATCAGCATTTTTGATATCACAGATCAAACGGGCAACTTTCCCCTTTTCTGCTGTCCAAGGGAAAATAACCCATGTGTCCAGATCAGGGATCAGGTACATATCAGACTCTTCGATTCGAACGAAGCCTTCAATTGAAGATCCGTCGAACATCATTTTATTATCAAGTGCTTTTTCAAGCTGGCTGATCGGAATTTCAACGTTCTTGATTGTTCCCAAAATGTCAGTGAACTGCAAACGAATGAATTTTACATTTTCTTCTTTTGATAAACGAATAATATCTTCTCTCGTATACTTCTTAGCCATCCTAAATTTCCTCCTAAAATTTAAACTTTATCAATAGTACATTAGTGAAAGAATCTCGACATGTCGCCTCGATCTGTTGATCGGTTGAAGCGGCCTGCCTGGAGCAGTTCTTTGCGAAGCAATTTTCTTAAGTCTGCATCGGAAAGATCCCGTCTCGTTTTTTCGGCTTGTTTCTTCTCAGCAGCACTCAAGTGCGCTTCTTGTTTTACATTAAATATTTTCTTGATGCCTGCCATGTTGACACCCTGGTCAATCAAATCTTTGATTTCTAAGAGTTTGTCTATATCATTCAAGGAAAAGAGGCGTTTGTTTCCTTCGGTTCTAGCCGGAGAAATCAATTCATGCTCTTCATAGTAACGGATTTGCCTGGCAGTCAAATCTGTCAGCTGCATGACAATCCCGATGCTGAAAAGCGGCATATTCCGGCGAATTTCACTTCCGCCCATTATGATTTCTCCTCCTTCCTCTTAAGATAATCTCATTATATTCAATGTAAGGTATCTTGTCAAACATATGTTAGATTATCTAACATGAAAAATCATAAAAAAACAACAGGACCAATTTAGCAAGCGCCCTGTTGTATATTTACCTATTTTAATAAGATTAAACCTTTTTCAATCAAAGAATCAATCGCGATCAGAACTGCCATCTTCACATGTGAATAGGTCAATCCCCCCTGTACATATGCTACATATGGCGGCCTGATTGGTCCATCCGCAGTCAATTCAATGCTTGCACCCTGGATGAATGTACCAGCAGCCATGATGACATCGTCTTCATAACCCGGCATGTAGGCTGGATGTGCAGTTACATGAGAATTGATTGGGGATGCATACTGAATGGCCTGGCAAAAGGCAACCATTTTGTCTCGGTCATCAAATTGGACAGCTTGAATTAAATCAGTACGCTCCGCATCCCATTTGGGAGATGAATTCATTCCTAAGCGATCAAGCATCGCAGCCGTGAAAACAGCTCCCTTCAATGCCTGGGCGACAATATGCGGTGCCATGAAAAAGCCCTGGTACATTTCCTGTAAAGAATACAGGGAAGCCCCCGCTTCAGCACCAATTCCTGGGGAAGTCATCCGGTAGGAACAGGACTCTACATATTGTGTTTTGCCCACAATGTAACCGCCAGTCTTTGCAATTCCACCACCAGGATTCTTGATCAACGAACCTGCCATCAAATCAGCACCGACATGGCATGGCTCCAGTTCTTCCACAAACTCACCATAACAATTGTCAACAAATACGATGACGTCTGATTTTATTTCTTTCACAAACCTGATCATTTCGCCGATTTGTTCAACTGTGAACGATGGACGAGTCGCATAGCCTTTCGAGCGCTGGATACCAATCATTTTCGTTTCGGGCTTGATTGCTTTTTTTACCGCGTTCCAATCGATCTCGCCTTTTTCTGTAAGGTTGACAGTATTATAGGAGATGCCGAATTCTTTCAAGGAACCATTTCCTGTTCCACGAATGCCGACAATTTCTTCAAGTGTGTCATAAGGCTTTCCAGTGATGTATAAAAGCTCGTCTCCAGGACGAAGGATCCCAAACAGCGCAATTGAGATCGCGTGTGTTCCTGAAATGATTTGGGGGCGAACAAGTCCCGCTTCAGCACCGAACACCTCTGCATAAATCTTTTCGAGTGTTTCTCGTCCAGCATCGTCATAGCCGTATCCAGTTGTCGGAATAAAATGCGAATCACTTACACGATGTTTCTGGAAGCTTTGCAGCACCCTGAATTGATTGGTGTCGATTCGTTCTTCAATTCCCTTGTGCACTCCGGCAATTTGCTGTTCCACTTCACTGATTAGCGGCTGCAGCATATGCCCGTTCTTCAATTGTGTATACATGTTGCTCTCCTATCTAATAACTCATTTTAAATTGTATATCGCTTTAGCTGACCGGTTATTTGATGATCAGTTAAAGAGAACCCTCTGCATACATAGCCTTGTTTTTCTTCGTCAAAGGCGAGTTCACGGAGAATGGTCTCATTTTTCAGCTGAGCCAGCAGTTTCCCCTCATCAGATGGCACCAGGACATGGAATGGCTCCATCATGCTTATGATCGTCTGTTCAATCTTCAGGAGCAGGTTCCTCCGGTCTTCCTCACTGAACGCACTTATGAATGCCGTCTCGTTCTTGGCGTTTGGCACGAAATCCTGATGGGCGATATCCCGTTTATTGTACACGGTAATCTGGGGTATCTGATGGACTTCGAGATCCTCCAACAGTTTATTGACTGTCTGCTCATGGGAAAAATAATCCTCATTTGACATGTCAACAACATGAAGGAGTAAATCCGCTTCACGGACCTCTTCCAGAGTGGAACGAAATGCGGCTATCAGAGTTGTAGGCAGGTCCTGGATGAATCCAACAGTGTCCGTCAGCAGCGCTGTAAAGCCACTTGGCAAAATTGCTTTCCTTGTCATCGGATCCAAAGTTGCGAACAACTGGTTTTCCTCGAATGAGTCTGCTTCAGTCAATCGATTGAACAATGTAGATTTTCCTGCATTTGTGTAGCCGACAAGTGCAATCTGGAAGGCCTTGTTCTTTTTCCTTCTTTCCCTGTAACGATCCCGATGCTGGACGATGACTGACAGCTGATTTTTGATGTCATCAATCCGTCTGCGGATATGGCGGCGGTCAGATTCCAGTTTTGTTTCCCCGGGTCCTCTGGTACCGATACCTGCACCGAGCCGTGACATTTCAGTCCCCTGTCCGCCAAGCCGCGGGAGCAAGTATTGGAGCTGGGCGAGCTCAACCTGGAGCTTCCCTTCCTTCGATCTCGCCCTTTGCGCAAATATATCTAGAATCAGCTGTGTCCGGTCAATGATCCTGGCCTTCAAGCCAGCTGACAGATTCCGATTCTGGCTGGGCGAAAGCTCATCATTGAATATGATCAGGTCCGGCTCGAGTTCGTCAACGAGCGCCTGCAGTTCTTCTACCTTGCCTTTCCCTATGTATGTAGCAGGATGGATTTTGGGCCGCTTTTGAATAACCTGCATCAGGACATTTCCCTTCGCGGTTTCCGTTAGCGATTCAAGCTCCTCCATGGAATACTGAAAACGAAGATCATCTTCCTCCGTCGTCTGGCAGCCTACAAGAATGACTTTTTCGAATACATTATCCTGTTCCACGCAGCACCCTTCTCTCCTTATATAGCTAAAGACATCATACCAAAATACATCGTCAAATAAAAATTTTGAAAACAGCGGAGAAATACGTTGTAAATTGGAACAGACATGATAAAATCAATATGTTTGCATTTTCATATTTTAGTATTATGACACCATTTGAACAAGAGGAGAAATAAGGATGACATGGGAAGTTCTCAGCATGATCGGAACAATAGCATTCGCAATCAGCGGAGCGATCATTGCGATGGAAGAGGAATACGACATCTTCGGAGTTTATATATTAGGGATCGTGACAGCATTTGGAGGCGGGGCAATACGAAACCTCCTCATCGGGGTTCCGGTTTCGGCGTTATGGGATCAGGGAATATTTTTTAATTTGGCGTTGCTTTCAATCACCATAGTCTTTCTGTTTCCCCGCAATCTTTTAAAACACTGGCAGCGATGGGGCAATTTCTTCGATGCGATTGGACTTGCAGCCTTCGCGATCCAGGGAGCGATTTATGCTTCCAATATGGGACACCCATTAAGTGCAGTTATTGTAGCAGCTGTTTTGACCGGAAGCGGCGGTGGAATGATCCGCGATCTCCTGGCAGGCAGAAAACCACTGGTGCTGAAAGCTGAAATTTATGCAGTATGGGCAGTGCTTGCCGGCCTGGTCATTGGACTGGGAATGGCAGATAAAGCAGTCGAACTTTATAGACTATTTATTGTCATCACTGCCCTTCGTGTCCTTTCCTACACATATAAGTGGCATTTGCCCGTACGGAAATTGGGAGTTAACTAAAGACGAACCAAAAGAAGCAGAGCCGAAAAAATGGCTCTGCTTTTTGATTTGCTGTTCAAAGATCTATATGATTTTCCGCCCCATCTGGCCAATTGCATAATGAATACCATGCTGCAGGGTCTGGAAGCAATCGAATTTCGCGAGGTTGATGTTGGACTGTGTAATTTCAATTCCCAGCGTGGATGAAATGCCTACGAGAATTGTCTTCGTACCGATGAGCCGTGCAGCTGATCCGATTTTCTCGATTAGACTTACGGCATGTGGTCCGATTTCCTGGTCCAATCCTGTTAAATCCAGGACAAGATAACTTGCTTTATAGGATGGAAGTCGATTCAGTGTCTTGACAATCAGCTGGTCTGCCCTTTCTTCATCATATTTTCCAATAAGCGGGACAACCACGATTCCTTCGAGGACAGGGATGATTGGAGAAGAAAGCTGATGGACCAACTCTTTTAATTCAGCTGTAGTTTCCTCGACCAGGGATTCCAGCTTCTTGATTTGTTCAGACTCTTTCTTGCGGGCCAGCTGATGGATATTATCAGCAATGGTCACGCTGGACGGAAAATACTCAATTACGCTGTATTCATGTCCTTCAAGTTGATGCTGCTTGATTTCATACCAGATATTCGTTCCAAATAAGCCGGAAAACACACCTGCATAATGTGCAGGCAGGAAGCTGCCTCCCTTTTCCTTTCCCTGGGCGACATTCACTTTATGCTCCCAGCTGTCCTTCATAATAGCGGTAAATGTTTTTGTCTCAAAATCCAGGTCCTTGATGATTGTCAGGCCCCATCCTGCTGAAGCATATGTATTGGTAATCATCTCAGCTGCTTCTGCGACACTGACTTCTTTCATCTTTTCAA
Source organism: Cytobacillus oceanisediminis 2691 (assembly GCF_007678455.1). Lineage (GTDB taxonomy): Bacteria > Bacillota > Bacilli > Bacillales > Cytobacillaceae > Mesobacillus > Mesobacillus oceanisediminis_A. The sequence continues at coordinate 513,531 of NZ_VEEP01000003.1, forward strand.
AATATTGTCCAACTACAAGACCCTGGCGGAATCCTGTGGATTCAAACACAAGATTGGAAGCTTCTTCACCTGATATTTCTTCAATTGTATCGAAAAAGGTTTTCATCGCGGAAGAGATCCAGAAAAGAACGGCATCATCACCTTCAAAGATGAATCTTCCCGATTTTATATCCCATCCAAAATCAATACCTTTGATATCATAATGATACTCATACCCCATCATTCATTAACTCCTTTATCTCTGTCTAATTGGTTTTGCCAATTTTGTTATTCCCTCAAAGAAACACCATACTATTTACCCAGTTAAGCGTTTTTTAAACATACCGATTAATAGTTTGTCCAATTCTTCTGTAAATCGTTCAGGATATTTGAAGCACTAAAAAAAGGGATTCCAGTTCCCCGGAATCCCTTTCGTTATTTTTATTTTGGCTCTGTTTACCACGGCTGTTGATTTTCGTTCCAGGCGCTTCGCTTTCCGCGGGGCTGGCGCTGAGCCCACAGGAGTCTTCGCGCCTTCCACTACAATCAACAGAGTTTAAAAATCAACATTCAGCTTTAACAGAGCCTTTATTTTAGAAATGACATGACTGAATTTGGATCAAACCCCAGTACCCAGTTTCCATTGACATTTGATTGCGGCACACCCATTTGTCCTGTTGCATTTACCAATCTTTGTGCTGCAATCGGGTCTTGCTGGACATTCACTTCTTTGTAGGAAATCCCTTTATCATCCAGGAAATTCTTCAGCATTGTGCAATAAGGACATGTATTCGTTGTGTATACGGTAATTTCGTTCATTTCTAAATACCCCCGTTAAAATTTTAATATACCCATATGGGTATATTAACAAGAATGAAAAATAATGTCAACAGGATTGCTGACATTATTTCCCCTTTTGATCATCCGAAAAAACGAGATCATTGCTCCTCAGCGTCATCAGTTCATGGCGGTCATATTGATTCTGCATAAGCAAGCGCATGGCCTGTGCCCTGATCGATTTTTCAATGACGTTCCTGACATATCGTCCATTCGAGAAAGCTGCAGCACCAAGGGTAGATTTCACTGTTACTAGATGTTCCCTTAGTTTCCGTTCGGCCTCATGGCTCAAGCTATATTCTCTTTCCTTCAGCATCCGCTGGCCGATTTCCATGAGCTGGTCGATGGAGTAGTCGGGGAAGTCTATGACCAGCGGAAATCTTGAATGAAGGCCGGGATTCAGGGTCAGGAAAAAATCCATTTCCCGCGAATAACCCGCCAGAATTAAGATGAATTCGTGCTGCTTATCCTCCATATGCTTTACCAATGTATCGATTGCTTCCTTGCCGAAGTCTTTCTCTCCCCCACGGCCCAGTGAATATGCCTCATCTATGAACAGAATTCCCCCCATCGCCTTCTTTATCAAATCCCTCGTTTTTTGTGCTGTGTGTCCAATGTATTCCCCAACAAGGTCCGCTCTCTCTGCCTCGATCAAATGTCCTTTTGACAGGACATTCATCTTGAGGAAAAGCTTCCCGATAATCCTCGCCACCGTAGTTTTACCGGTTCCCGGATTTCCTTTGAACATCATATGGAGAGCCTGTTTTCCGGCTTTTAATCCCATCTCTTCCCGCTTTTTATTCACATAGATCCAGGCATAGATTTCTTTGATCATCCTTTTCATTTCTTCCATGCCAACCAGGGCGCCGAGCTCTTCCTCTATTTCCTTCAAAGCTGTATGCTCCTGCGGGATGGACTTTGGAACCAGCTGCGGCTCAGGCAATTCCTTCGTCAACGTCTTTCTTTTCTGGGCGTTCAATACAATGCTGATTTGACCGTTGTTTTTCTTGCGTAGCGGTTGGTCCAAAGATATCACCTCTCATTCTGAAAACAATATACGCATTATCGCTGTATATGTGATATTCACCTATGAATCATGAAGGTCATTTTTGATTATTTTTTCATAGATTTTTTGGGATGGTATCTCGACAAAATTCCAGCAGGACTTTTATTTTTTGTCATATTATGCGGTTTCCCAAGAAATAAAACTTCTATATTTATATGTATTCAAGGACGATGGAATTCATTTTTAAAATAAACATTTAATCTTTACCTCTTACTTTTATGCATCTTGCCAAATAAAAAAACCCGCAGTCAGCGGGTTTCCTTCATGAGTTATTAATTAAGCCTGTCCCTCGAAATCGATCTGGACATTTTTTTGCGGCGCAAAGGTTGAAATGGCATGCTTATACACAAGCTGCTGTTTTCCTTCTGATTCGAAAAGGACGGTAAAGTTATCAAATCCTTTGATTTGTCCTCTCAGCTGAAATCCGTTCAATAAAAATACGGTCACATTGATGTTGTCCTTGCGTAACTGGTTTAAATACTGGTCCTGAATGTTCACTTGTTTCATGGGCGGGATCCTCCTCTTTTATCTCTATTATTATGTATTCGCTTTTATCTTGAGCTTTCCTTCAATGAACTGGGAAATTTCAGCGAATTTTTTTTCAGCGCCATTAGACTCTGACATATCAAACCATTCCACATTCATCTTGTTTCGAAACCAAGTTAGCTGCCTTTTTGCATAGCGGCGGGAATTTTGTTTTAAATTTTCAATAGCTTCCTCCAGGCTAACCTTCCCATCAAAGTATTCGTAAAGCTCTTTATAGCCAATTGCCTGGATCGATTGACAATCCTTCAATCCATTATCATAAAAATACTTTACCTCATCGAGAAGCCCTTGCTCCATCATAAGGTCGACACGGAGGTTAATCCGGCTGTAAAGCAATTCCCTTTCCATTGTCAGCCCAATGATCGCAGTATTATACATCAACTCTGGTGACTGGTTTGCCTGCAATTCGCCCGCAGTTTTTCCAGTACAGTGGTTGATTTCGAGCGCCCTGATGACCCGGCGGATATTATTGGGATGAATTCTGGATGCACTTTCCGGATCCACAATTTCCAGCTTCCCATGTAGAGATTCCGGGCCTTTTTCTTTCGCTTCATTCTCTAAGCGGCGGCGAAAATCCGGGTCGGAAGGCGCCTCGGTGAAATGATAATCATAAATAGCGGACTGAATATATAATCCGGTACCGCCAACAATCATCGGTATCTTCCCGCGTCCGCTGATCTCATGTATTTTCTCGCGGACGATTTCCTGGAACTCCGCAGTTGAAAAACCTTCATCCGGGTCTTTCACGTCAATTAAATGATGGCGGATTCCTTCCATCTCTTCCCGGCTGATCTTAGCCGTTCCGATATCCATTCCTTTATAAATCTGCATGGAATCCCCGCTAATGATTTCACCATTGTACTTTTTAGCTAGTTCGATACTTAACTTTGTTTTGCCAACAGCAGTCGGCCCAATTAATACAATCAGATTCTGTTTCTCTTCCAAAAAATTTCACACTGCCTTTTCATTGAGGGTGTCAGATCGTTAAATCTGACATCTTACATTTATTTTACCATTAAGTAGAAAGCAGTTGAACATCTATGCATTATACCCCTTTTTTACAAGTATTATTCTCATATATCATTTCTTGATAAAATTTTCCTAAACCTTTACAGTTACATAACGATTCGGTAACAAAAGCCCTTTCACCCCCAGAATCATGGTAGTTTAATAGAAGTCTATGATGGTTTTATAATTTATAGGGAACTGGGTGAACACAATGTTATCTACTACAGAAATCGGAATTGATTTAGGTACTGCAAATACTCTTGTATATAGTAAAAATAAAGGAGTCGCCCTTAACGAGCCTTCAGTTGTGGCGATTGATACTGAAACCAAAAATGTTCTTGCTGTCGGCAAGGAAGCGAAGGAAATGATCGGAAAGACACCTGGCAAAATCGTTGCCATCCGCCCTTTGAAAGATGGAGTGATCGCGGATTTTGATGTGACGACCGAAATGCTGAAACAAATTATGAAGAAAGCCTCCAAAAAAGGCGGTTTTTCACTTCGTAAGCCAGATGTAGTCGTCTGCACACCATCTGGTTCGACAAGCGTTGAGCGCCGTGCAATTCAGGATGCTGTCAGAAATGCCGGCGCCAAAAAGGTCCATCTGATTGAGGAGCCGGTAGCTGCGGCGATTGGGGCTGGCCTTCCTGTTGATGAACCAGTGGCAAACGTTGTTGTTGATATTGGCGGAGGTACGACTGAAGTAGCGATTATCTCTTACGGAGGCGTCGTAGCCTGCCACTCGATCCGAATCGCCGGAGACAGACTTGACGAGGATATCATTCAATATGTACGCAAGGAATACAATGTACTGATCGGGGAAAGAACCGCTGAGAGAATCAAGATGGAAATTGGTTACGCGCTTGTAGACCATGAGAAATTGGAAATGGACATTCGCGGCCGTGACCTCGTAACAGGACTTCCAAAGACTGTTACTCTTAATTCATATGAAATCAGGGATGCCATCAAGGAATCTCTTCTTCATATCATGGAAGCGATCCGCGCGACTTTGGAAGATTGCCCCGCTGAATTGAGCGGAGATATTGTTGACCGCGGCGTAATCCTTTCTGGAGGCGGCGCCCTGCTGAACGGTATGCAGGATTGGCTCGGAAGCGAAATGGTTGTACCTGTCCATATCGCTCCAAACCCGCTGGAATCTGTAGCAATCGGCACAGGGAAAGCACTGCAGTATATCCATAAACTTCAGCCAGCTGTAAGATAAATATCAGATTCTAATCAAAACCACCAGTGTGAACTGGTGGTTTGCTCTGCGGCTGAAAGCCTCTCTTACCGGCCTTGGCCTTAAAGGCC
>NZ_VEEP01000400.1 GCF_007678455.1 Cytobacillus oceanisediminis 2691
AGCGCCAAAATGTCCAAGAAAGAGGATTTAATGGACATTTCGAAGGCGGAGCAGCGCCAAAATGTCCAAGAAAGAGGTCCTAATGGACATTTCGAAAGCGAAGCACTGTCAAAATGTCCAAGAAAGAGGTCCTAATGGACATTTCGAAAGCGAAGCACTGTCAAAATGTCCAAGAAAGAGGATTTAATGGACATTTCGAAGGCGGAGCAGCGCCAAAATGTCCAAGAAAGAGGATT
>NZ_VEEP01000401.1 GCF_007678455.1 Cytobacillus oceanisediminis 2691
GGGTGTTATGAGAATATTTTGTGTGGGAGGAAGGGGGTTGGGTATAGATTGGAATGTTTTTGTTGGGATGATGATGGGATGTGGGATGGTTAGGGGGTTGAAGAAGTTTAAATGGTGGGGAAGGGTGGAAGGAAGGTGATTATGGTAAGGAATTAGTGTATTTTGATTTATTGTGGAAATTAATGAAATGATAGAGTGATAAGGGGTTGAATATGAGGATGTGGTTGATAATTAAG
>NZ_VEEP01000402.1 GCF_007678455.1 Cytobacillus oceanisediminis 2691
CTTGAAATGCGTTTAGAGGAGAGTTTGAATGTTTTACTAGGTTTAGAGTGATTTTGTGAAGAGTTAGATGTTTAGGATTGGAGTAATGTTGGTTGTTTTGAAGTACGGAGTGAGTGGGGTGAGTAGGTTGGGACTTAGTGATGTTGAAAGGTGGGTTGTAAAGTAAGTTTTGAGGATTGGTTGGGAAAGGTTGGCGTTTGTCTTGAAGAAAGTTGTGGTTTTGAGGATAGAATGTT
>NZ_VEEP01000403.1 GCF_007678455.1 Cytobacillus oceanisediminis 2691
AAATTATACTTCTTTATCACACCTTACCCAATTCCAACTTCATCACCCAACACACCTCTTACCCATCCAAACACCTCACACTTCCACTCAACCCCAAGCACACCCTTCCTCACACCCTTCACCCCACTACAACTCCTATCACCCATCAACCTTCAACTCCCCATCATATCCTTACCATCATCCCCCCACTCTCCCACCAGCAACACTCCATCACCATTTTCACTCACCCACAAACC
>NZ_VEEP01000404.1 GCF_007678455.1 Cytobacillus oceanisediminis 2691
ATGAAAAAATAAAGATGTTTGGTAGGCTGGGAGGGTAAAAATAGGGATATGCAGAATTAGATTATGTTGGGAGAGTGATGAGAAGTGATGGGGTTTAGAAAGATGATTCGGAATATGTTGAGAGTGGGGAATGTGTATTGTGGTTTTGTTTGGATTGGATTTGGGGGTAATGGTCAATTTAAGAATGGGGGCATTTTAATATTAATGGGGATGATGGTGGATAGGATGGATGGAAG
>NZ_VEEP01000405.1 GCF_007678455.1 Cytobacillus oceanisediminis 2691
AATGGTTGTGTGGGTAAAGGAAATTTTGGTGATTAGGAGGACGGAGGGGAGGTGGTTGATGGATGGGTAGGGTAGAATGAAATAGATGGACGTTGGCGATGGGGGGGTGGGGTTTTATGTAGTAGTGAATAGGGGAGGCTGTGTGAAGGAAGGGAGGGAAAGGATGGCGAGGCTTGAGGATGTAGTGGTCAAATTTCTGGGGAGGAGACCGATGAAGGTGGGTATGGTGTGGGATG
>NZ_VEEP01000406.1 GCF_007678455.1 Cytobacillus oceanisediminis 2691
GCTACCCTTCCTCCCACACTCCAGACAACTACGCACACTACCTTTTATCTCCTCACTCTATATTTCCCTGCCGTTCCCATCAAAAACATCCCTCATCCTCACAAACTCCCCCTCCTTCCTCACCCAGTGCCAATTATAACACCAATCATTCTTCTGACATTAATCTTTTCAAAATAACATATACCAATATGCAAAAAGAGTAGTCAAATAGAAAATAGACAACCTTACAATATATA
>NZ_VEEP01000407.1 GCF_007678455.1 Cytobacillus oceanisediminis 2691
TTACTTAAACAAAAACATAAAATTTTAAATTTAGATGATGCCGAAGATGGCAATTTAATTAATACAAGTGACGAAGATAAAACAACAGACCAAGAAGAAAAAGCACATTCAATTACGGCAATTTGGAATTTTGAAAAACAAAATTATTACTTAAAAGATTTGAAACGTTAGCTTAAAAGCTAGCGTTTTTTTATGTTGTTTGCCCCTGGGGGAACTATAGGATTAACCAGCATGGT
>NZ_VEEP01000408.1 GCF_007678455.1 Cytobacillus oceanisediminis 2691
ATTGAATGCCGATCACCCATTCGCTCCTTCCCCCTTTTACCCCACAGCACAACCACCAGATCAAGCAACCTCTCCTCAAATCCCCACATCCTTCTCAACCATCCATCAACAACCCCTTCCTCCAACTCATCAATATCTTTAATCACTAAAATACAATCACCCAACACACCACACCAAATCATCTCAATCTTCTCATTAAGTAATATAATCTTAAAATACAATCATACAATACCCT
>NZ_VEEP01000409.1 GCF_007678455.1 Cytobacillus oceanisediminis 2691
AGATTGCTTTAAGAACATGAAATAGATGTTGAGACGGGGGGCGTGGAGAGGTGGTAATATGATGTGTGTTGATGGATAGTTTTGTTGTGTGTACTTGTTTGAGTGGTGAGAGGATTATTTGGAGGAATGTGTGTGAGATGGGGTAAATGGAAAATGTTGCGCGAGTAATCTGGGTTGTAGGGCAGAAATTGTTTTCGATTTTGTCAAGGAGTGCGTTTTTTTAAGTTTGGGAAAA
>NZ_VEEP01000040.1 GCF_007678455.1 Cytobacillus oceanisediminis 2691
TGGTTGTCCGGTCCGTTGTAGTACTCTGCATAAGGAGATCCGGTCGCGCTGTATTCCTTATGGAGGACATTGGACAGTCCTTCGTACAGGTAGGTCGTTTCCTTGTGGTACACATGATCCTTGCCATTCTCACCGTATTTCTTGTACAGGCCAAGCTTCTTGCCTTGTCCCGGGTTGTTGAATGGGCCGTTTGCGGATTTGGCGTTGTCGTTGCAGTTGGCTTTCCCTTTGGCCTTGCCCTTACTATTCTCGTTGCCTTTTCCTTTTTCCTGCCCTTTTTTCAGGCCATCGAAATCCTTCCAGGACATTTCCTCCCGGTAGATGCGGCGTCCCATGCCGTCATAGGAGTAGCCGACATAGCTTTCATCCTCGAACTCGGCGAGGGTCAGCTGGTCCCTGTTGTTGTAGCTGTATCGGACATTGCCTTCACTGTTTGTTTTGGAGATGACATTGCCGTTGTCGTCATACTCATAACGTTCTTTTCCGGCTGTCTGCAGCTGG
>NZ_VEEP01000410.1 GCF_007678455.1 Cytobacillus oceanisediminis 2691
TTGTGGTCATTTGGGAGGTATAGTGGGCTGGTATGAAAAGCGGGGGGGTGGGTGGGAGAGGAAGAAAAAGGGGGGGGGATGGTTGGGGGGATTGGGTGGGATATGAGAGAGTGCGTTGAATGGTGGGTTGATAGGAAATTTAAAGAGGTGTTTGGGGAGGTCGGAATGGATGTTGCGAATGAGAGGGATGATAAGGGGAATAGAGAAGAGGGTAGAGGGGATGATGGTTTGGAGA
>NZ_VEEP01000411.1 GCF_007678455.1 Cytobacillus oceanisediminis 2691
GTAGGGGTTTGAGATGATTAAATAAGTGTGACTGTGGTGAGGTGAGAAAAGGGAGAGTTTGGTGTTTTGGGTGGTGATGATTGAAAAAGGGCATTTGGATGGAAAGTGGGATAGGATGTTTGTGATGGTTGAGTAAGTTTTGGTGGAGGTGGGTATGTATTTTAGAGAGATTAAAGGTTTGATGTGGGTGTTGATTGATATAAAAATATGGGTGTGGTAAATGTTTGATTAAAGA
>NZ_VEEP01000412.1 GCF_007678455.1 Cytobacillus oceanisediminis 2691
CGAACACCTTAAGCATGTTGCATCAAAACTCAACGAAGCAGCAGCAACCCCAATCCACAACCCCGTGCTCAATTCTCCTACTGAATCTCACTCTTCAAACACTCCATCAACCCATCCTCCTCATCCGTATCCTACTCCTATCCAAACCCAACCCTCTCATACAACACCCCTACCAAATACCTCAAATCCCTTCACACTATCCCCACAAAACCAAAAAAATCATAATAACCCCTAA
>NZ_VEEP01000413.1 GCF_007678455.1 Cytobacillus oceanisediminis 2691
AGGAAGAGGTGTGTTAGGTAAATGGTCGATATGATCGGTGTGGGGAACAGCATGGAGGAAGTTAAAGAAGTAGGTGATGGATGGAATGATATGAGGAGGGGTGATGTTTTTGATGGGTTGAGGGAGATAGGGGTTTGGTAGAAGATTAATTTGTTTTTGAGGGTGAAGATGGTGTTTAGGATGGTTGATGGGTTGGGGATTGAGTTTAAGAGGACGATCTTTTAAAAGTTTTTTC
>NZ_VEEP01000414.1 GCF_007678455.1 Cytobacillus oceanisediminis 2691
GAGAGATTGAATAACAAGAGAAATGGGATGAGTGATAGGGGGTGGGTGGTGAAGGGAAAAAGTGGATTGTTTGGGTTGATTATTGATGGAATTGGGGGGTGTGGATAATAGATTGGAGGAATTAAATAGGTCGGGGGATGGTTTGGGAGATGTATTGAGGGAATTTTACTGGGAGGGGGAACAAGTAGGAGGGCGAGGGGAACAGGCTGCAGAGAAGAAATAAAACGAGTGAGGG
>NZ_VEEP01000415.1 GCF_007678455.1 Cytobacillus oceanisediminis 2691
TTCTTCCCAAACTCCAATTTCACCACACACCCATCCCATTCAACTCCCTTATTCCCTAATTCCCATCCCAAACCCATCATCTAAAACCCCCTTATTCCATTACCCCTTAAAATAATTCCTCTATCCCCTTCCTTCACCTTTTTTCCTTTTTCATAAACTTCTCCATGGATTCCATTTTTCTCCAGGGCAATGCCTCTCCATAATCCGCTGATTCCCCCGCCGACGATTGCAATT
>NZ_VEEP01000416.1 GCF_007678455.1 Cytobacillus oceanisediminis 2691
ATAGATGGTGAAATAATAGCGGGTGTGGCTGAATTGGTGGAAAGTGATGATGGAATAGGTGTTGAAGATGAAGAGGAAGGGAATGAGGAGTGGAAAGCGGAGGGAAGGATAGAGGTTGAGGTTGAAATGGGGGTGATTTTTGATGATGATTGTGGGGAACTGGAAAAATGGGAGTTGCTGTTTGGAGACCAGGATCGGGATGGAAGGGAAGAGGTTGGATTTGGTGTGTGCGTT
>NZ_VEEP01000417.1 GCF_007678455.1 Cytobacillus oceanisediminis 2691
GTTTCCCACTCCCCTCCCAATTCATTTCATTCCTTTCCATTCTATTTTCTCCTTTTTTACATTAACCCCCCAAACCACCCTTTCCATTTCTCAATCAAATAATAACCTCCCATCCCTCAACATCCCCCCTTTTCTTCAAAATTCCCCCTTTCCCCATATCTTCCTCCCTTCTCCCAACAACTCATTCCTCCCCCTTAATTCCCCGTTTACTCCCATTTTCCCAAGGGCGTTCAC
>NZ_VEEP01000418.1 GCF_007678455.1 Cytobacillus oceanisediminis 2691
TGCCGCCAGACATGTGGTCTGGGTGGAGATGTGCATGGAATACATGCTTGATTTGAAGGGCAAGGTGTTTAGGGAAATGAAGATATAGATGTGTGATTGTTGTTGGGTGGATGAAAGGAGGTTGGGGGTTTGAAAGGAGGGGGTAAGAAAGGGAGGGTTTTGGGATAGGGAGGAAGTGGTAGATGGATGGGGGATGTTTAAGGTGTTGAAGGTTAAGTGGGTGAAGGTGTTGAG
>NZ_VEEP01000419.1 GCF_007678455.1 Cytobacillus oceanisediminis 2691
GTGGGTTAGAAGAACTGTGTAAGGAAAGAAGGGATTGAAGTGCATAGGGGGGGGGAGGGGAATTGGGTATTTTGCGATGAAACGGATAATGATGGAGCGAATGGCCGGTGCAAGAGGTGTTGCGAGGAATAGAGGAGGAGGATGGATTGTGAATGGTTGGGGAAGATGGTTTATGTGTGAGAGTGTGAGTAGATTAGGATTTAGAATCAGGATATAGGGGATTGGAAGGAAGGT
>NZ_VEEP01000041.1 GCF_007678455.1 Cytobacillus oceanisediminis 2691
CCAGTTCTCACGACCACACCCAATCAATCCGCCATACTATCCCTTCTCCCCAAAAACCCAACCTTCATATTCTCCAACTCCACCACCCTATCATTCTCCATCTCCTCCAACTTCACTCCCTTCATTTTCTCTTCTTCAACTTTTCACTTCATTACCTCCACTCCAAAATCACCCCCATAAATCCCTCCTTTTACATCCTCCACCTTTACAACATCTTTCTTTACAACCCCACCTCCAACTTCATCACCCCCCTCTCTTTCTCCACCGACCACACCCTCAATCATCTCCTTAACCCTCACTTTACCCATTCCAACCTCCTCACCTCTCTCATCCATATTCATTTCCCCTAAAACATCCTTCACTCCCAATCTCCCTAGATCTCACCTTTTAAATCCCACACTCTCAACCACCTCCTTTACCTCCCTATACCTTTCCCGCTCGATCCCACTCCCGTCAACCCCTTCTTTTCCCTCAATCACACCAAGCAATCCAATT
>NZ_VEEP01000420.1 GCF_007678455.1 Cytobacillus oceanisediminis 2691
GGATTATATGATTTGAGGATGTGGGGGGATGGGATGATGGGAAAAATGGTGTTTATTGTTGGTGTGTTGGTGTGGATGGTTTTGGGGGTGGTTTTTTGGGTGGGGAGGGTGAAAAGGGGTGTTGGAGATGAATGAGGAATGGATGAGGATTGAAGGAGTGGGGAAGGATTAGAGTGAGAGAAAAAAGGTTAAAGATATGAGTCTTTGTATCAATAAGGCGGAAATGTTGGTTG
>NZ_VEEP01000421.1 GCF_007678455.1 Cytobacillus oceanisediminis 2691
TGGGGTGAGGTGAGAGCTGGTGCTTGCAAGATTGATTGTGGAGTTGTGGAGGTTAGGGAGGGAAATGTAAGTGTGGAAAAAGGTTGGGGAGATGTGAGAGATGGAGTAAGAAAATTGAATGATGGAGGGGGGAAAGTTTATGATGGAAGGGGTGAATTGGGTGGGGGATTAAAGGATGGAGCGGAGGAAAGTGGTAAAATTAAAGCTAATGAAAAAAATATCGGGATGTTTGG
>NZ_VEEP01000422.1 GCF_007678455.1 Cytobacillus oceanisediminis 2691
TAAGGATACAGGGAAGAGAAGGTTGAGGGTGTTGATTGGATTGAAGAGGTTTTTGTTTGGTGGAGGAGGAAGGGTGGATAAGGGGGAAGTAAAAAATTGGGGAGGATCTGCAGATAGTTAAAATTGGTGAAAGGATAGAGGGTGGAAATGATTGGGAGGATGATGATCGGAATGGTGAAATTTGGGATTGTATTATTGATTGCGGTTTTGATGAAATTGGTGGTGGATGTTGT
>NZ_VEEP01000423.1 GCF_007678455.1 Cytobacillus oceanisediminis 2691
CTCCAACCATCCAAGTCAATTCATTTTCCCCAATCCTCACCTCATCCATTTCTAAAATACCCTTCACACTCACGTTCTCAACTTCAAACAAACTCCTTCACTCCCTTCATCCACTCAATTCTCCTACACATATATCTTCCACCCTCTCATCAATCCTTCATTTCCTTCAACACTTCCTACCCTTTCTTTTCCCCTTCCTCAACCACCCTCTTTCCTTTCTCTGTTGTCCCATA
>NZ_VEEP01000424.1 GCF_007678455.1 Cytobacillus oceanisediminis 2691
CATCATCCATATCACAACCACCCCTCATATCTCCAAATCCCCCAATATTCACTTCACACCCAATCTTCCTCTCAAACACCGCTCATTCACCCATAACTCTATTCTTTCCAATCTCACACCTGCTAATTACACTATTTCCTCCAATCTCCCATTCACATCCCATCTCTCTCCTCCCGCAAACTCTCCTTCCCCCCAAAATCACTCTCTCCTCTCCCATTCCTACATCCCCTCCA
>NZ_VEEP01000425.1 GCF_007678455.1 Cytobacillus oceanisediminis 2691
AGCGTGGGGGGTTAGCGATTTCGATTGGATGGAAAGTTTGTGTGAAAGTAGGTATTTGGTTAAGTTTGATGAGGATTGAGTTTGGAAGGGGGTGGTGGATAGGTTGAGGAAGGTTTTTAGTGTTTGTAAGGAAGAGGTGGTGAGGAAGAAGGTGAAGTTTTACGGGAAGGGGGTGAGTGAATAGGTTGTGGGGTTCGGAGTGGTTTCAATTGAAAAGGGTTTTGATTGGGGTG
>NZ_VEEP01000426.1 GCF_007678455.1 Cytobacillus oceanisediminis 2691
TTGATGTGGGGTACGGAAAGGATATGGGGAGAAAGGTGGGGGGGAGTAAGATGATAGGGTTTTTGGGGAAATGTGAGAGAAAGGTGGGGGGTGGTGGATGGGAGGTGGAGAAGGTTGATTGGATTGAGTTGATATGTGTGTTTGTAGGGTTGGAGGATTTTGAGGGATTGATCATAGGGAAGGTGGTGGATGAGGTGAGGATAGAAATAAGGGAATGTTTGGTAGGAGAGTTA
>NZ_VEEP01000427.1 GCF_007678455.1 Cytobacillus oceanisediminis 2691
GAGATAGAGAGTGGGGGGAGTGATATTGGTTGGGAGGGGTAGAGGATTGGTGTGGGTAATGTGTGGAGGTTGAGGTTGGAAGGGGAGATTGGTGGTGGAGGAGTGGTTGGGGTTTGGTGTGAAAAGATGGGGAAGGATGAAGTGTAGATAGGGAAGGGGGAGATGTATGATAAAAAAGAGGAAAATGGCGATGAGAAGAAGGAGAGGGAGGGTTTTTGTGAGGGTGAGATTT
>NZ_VEEP01000428.1 GCF_007678455.1 Cytobacillus oceanisediminis 2691
AATATGAGGAAATATGAGGTAGGAGAAGAGGTGGATGAAGTGTTGGAGGGGTTGAAAGGGGGTGAGGAGTGGGGGGATAGAGAAGGTTGGGGGGTGGGGGTGGGAATCGGGAAATGGATGATCGATGTGGAGGAAGGGTGGGTTGAGATTGAGGTAGAGGGAGATGTGTTGAAGGTAAGAGTGGTCCTTGAGGAATTAGGTTAACTGGAACAGCGCCGTTTGGTATGGAGAG
>NZ_VEEP01000429.1 GCF_007678455.1 Cytobacillus oceanisediminis 2691
TTGGTGGGTTGGTTTATTTGGGTGTAGGACAAGCAAGGTTGTTTTGGGGGAGAGTGGGCGTGAATATAGTTGTGGTAGTTGGGATGAACGTGGGATTCGGATTTAGGATTGGAGGAATGGATAATGGGGGGGATATAGGAGGGGTGATTGGAGGATTTGGAGCAGGAGGAATGTTGGATCTGGGAAAGAAAAGAGGTATTTTGGTTGAAAGGAGGTTTGTGGGAGTGAGGAT
>NZ_VEEP01000042.1 GCF_007678455.1 Cytobacillus oceanisediminis 2691
CCTAACACCGCTTCCCCTCCCACTTATCATACTTCTTACTAACTCTTACCTTATTTCTTCCCATCCTCCCTCATACCCTACCTCATTCACCAATTTTATAACTATTCCCCTTCTAACTTATTTCTCCACCACCACTCTAACACTAACTTTCCCCAATAAAATAACACCCCACTTTATAACCTCTTTTAATTTCTTCCGAACTCTTTAAATTCTTTACATATTTAACCCTTAAATCCCACTTTCAACCATAATACAACTTCATACTCAAATCACAACTTCCCACTCTCCCTCTCTTATACTCTCTATCATCCAATACACTTTCTCCACCATTTCCAATTTTTACTCTTCAATCATATTTTTCATTCTATCTCCTACCCATCCTAACTCTTTCACTACTACACTTTAATACACAACCATTCTCTCTCTCTATCTCCCTCACCCTCATTCTAACCGTTCTTC
>NZ_VEEP01000430.1 GCF_007678455.1 Cytobacillus oceanisediminis 2691
TGTAAAAGCAACGCGTGATGTGGGAAGAGAAAGGGGTGATGAGATAAAACAAGATGGGAATTGTAAGTTAGTAGAAAGGTTAGAGAAAATGAGTGAAGTTAGAAATGGTAAAGAGAAATCGTTTTGTAAGTTGAGTGATTTTCTGTAAGGTTTGTAGTAATTTAGAATTGTCATGTTGTTTTATCTGATCAGCGTTTTGTGTTGGGAGATGAGTTTTTGTTTTTACAGTTAA
>NZ_VEEP01000431.1 GCF_007678455.1 Cytobacillus oceanisediminis 2691
TTTATGTGTTGGGAATGAAAGAGATGTAGTTCCTGTTGTTCTGGTTGTTGATGATGGATGTGAGGAGTGTGATATTTTTGTGTGGGATCTTTGATGTTTGGGGGAAAGTGAAGGATTTTGACAAAATGGTCATGGTTATGAAGAGGGATTTGGGGATGTTGGAGGAATGGTTGAATGGGAGTAAGTACTTGAGTGTAGTCATTGAACTGGAGGAGGATCATGAAATACATTC
>NZ_VEEP01000432.1 GCF_007678455.1 Cytobacillus oceanisediminis 2691
CAATCACCTTCCACCCTCAACCAAAAACAATACCACCTCCAAACCACATTCCCCACCCCTTACCTTTAATCCCCACCCTCCCACTCCACATCTTTTTACCACCCAATCATGACCTTTACATAAATCAACTCCCACCCCCGCCCCATAACTCTCCACATTGTACAATCCACCCCTGTGACACCTCTCACTTTGACCACCATCTCACCGCAGTCTCTGCCTCCCCACTGCGCAG
>NZ_VEEP01000433.1 GCF_007678455.1 Cytobacillus oceanisediminis 2691
GTTGAATGCATGTGGTGGTGGGGGGGGATGGGTTTTAAGAGAAAGGTATTGTGTTGAAGATTTGGTGTGATTGGGGGAATTTGGTGGAAAGATGAGGGGAAGGGAATGAATCGGAAAGGGGAAAGAAGTGGGTATGTTGGGTTGATGGGGACGAGAGGAGAGAATGATGCGGGGTGCGGGATTGATGCGGGTGTATGAGAAGCGAAAGAGAAGAGGAGTTCACGTGCTGGAA
>NZ_VEEP01000434.1 GCF_007678455.1 Cytobacillus oceanisediminis 2691
ATGATGGAAAGGGTGGATATGAGGCGTATTGCGGAGGATGTGAAGAAGGGAAGGTTGATGAAGTTTGAGGGGTCTGAATTCGGTATGATGGAGCTATCACTAAGCTGTGGAAAGGATGAATGGGGGTTAAGAGAAGTTGGGGAAGAGGTGGAATTGGAAGTGACGAAGGTTGAGGGGGTTGGAAGCATGAATTTATGGGGGACATGGGTAGGTGAAGTGAGGGTGAAAGTGG
>NZ_VEEP01000435.1 GCF_007678455.1 Cytobacillus oceanisediminis 2691
TCCCTTTCACCTTCTCTCCAGTTTCCTTCCCATTTCCAGAATCTCTCTGCTATACAATTACTACTTCCTCATCACTTACAACTCTTCACACATCATCCACATTCCCTCCCATCAAACTCAACCTCCTCATCATATCCCCCATACCCTCCCCCTCCATCCCTTCCTATCCCTTTTCTCCATTTTCCCTTCCCATTACACCACTTCTCTCCTCACCCACATATCCGAACTCCTC
>NZ_VEEP01000436.1 GCF_007678455.1 Cytobacillus oceanisediminis 2691
TTGAGGTGGGGGAAGGTGGGAGAAGGTTTAGAGTGAATTGGGGAAAGGTGTGGGAAGTTGGTGTGAGTTCGGAGAAGTTTGTAGAGTGAAGGGGAAAAGGTGTGGGAAGATGGGTTGAGTTGGGAGAAGTTTGAGAGGAAGGGGGGAAAAGGTGTGGGAAGGGGGGAGTAGTTGGGAGAGGTTTTGGTTGATTTGGGCCAAAGGTGTCTGAAGTTGGGTCTGGTTGGGTGAG
>NZ_VEEP01000437.1 GCF_007678455.1 Cytobacillus oceanisediminis 2691
TTTCCACATCCTATTTCACCTTTTTCCTCCATTCAACCTCCAACGACTATTCCCACTCCTCACTTTTTCAGTTCCTCAACATCTTCTTCCTTAATATTCCCGCCCATCAAAACAATTCCATCAACTTCTTTCCCAAGCATACTCTTCACCAAATCCACCTCTTTTTCAATCTTTTCGTCAGAGTTGCTCAACATAATGTTCTATTTCTACATTGTACCAATATCTTCCATTC
>NZ_VEEP01000438.1 GCF_007678455.1 Cytobacillus oceanisediminis 2691
CAGGTGGCAATCATCACACCACTTGGAACCTCATCAGCAATATACCCATCCTTTCAAACCACCCACTTCATTCCCACATCACTCCACACAACCTTATCCACCTTTTTCCTCCTATCAATCCCAACACCTCCCCCATACTTCCTACTCCATCACCTCCTTTCATATTCACCCTCCCCCAACACAAACACACTACCCCAACCCTCAATCATCCACAACACCTTCACTCCAGCCA
>NZ_VEEP01000439.1 GCF_007678455.1 Cytobacillus oceanisediminis 2691
GACATAAAAAATCACCCATTCACTCCCTCATTTTACATATCCTATTAACTTCTCTCCTCATACACAACTCCCTCCCCAATCCCCACAAAATATTCTCACTCACCCATCATATCATCCAATACCACTTTTCCTCTTCCATTCCTTTTAACACCTTCACTTTCTCTTTTCATTTCTTCACACAATTCAATCAATTCCACCCTTTCCTCTAAATACAAGCACCTTACTTTCACT
>NZ_VEEP01000043.1 GCF_007678455.1 Cytobacillus oceanisediminis 2691
GGAGAATGGGGGGGCTGGGGAAAGAGGTGGAGGAGGGGGGGGTAGAAATGAGAGGGGGAAGTGAGAGAAAGATGGTGATGAAGGGAGTTAATTGGGGAGGAAAAATTTTGATGGGAGAGTGTGAAGATTGAAGTTGGGGGAGATGGGAAGGGATTGTGGAAGGGGAGATGAATCTAAGAGATGGAGTGAAGGGGAGAATGTGTTTTGAAAATGGGAACGGAAAAAAGTATGAACTGAAGGAAAAAAGAGGTGTTTTAATGGTTGGGGGAAGAGGTTGGGAGGTGGAGGAAAAAGATGTATTGGTGGATGGGAAGGGGATTTGCGGGGGATTATTGGATTTGGGGATGTACTTTTTGGATAATGGGAAAATGGTGGTGAAGTAGGGGAGAGGGGGATAGTTTTACTTTCTTACGATGGAGAGCCAGGTTGTAGGGTGGGCATGGAAGCCTGTGT
>NZ_VEEP01000440.1 GCF_007678455.1 Cytobacillus oceanisediminis 2691
TCACAGAACCACTCTATTTAATCAAAATCAATGCTTATCTCCAAATTCACAATGAACACACTTACCACCCAATCAACAAACCATTCATATTCACCCCTCCTTTATGCCTCAATCCAAAACTCTACTCCCTACCCAATATCTCCCAAAAACTTTTACCCCACCAACAATTATCAATAAAAATCAACCTTCCAAATCTTCATTCAAAGCTTGAATTTTTTCAACTTTATGTTA
>NZ_VEEP01000441.1 GCF_007678455.1 Cytobacillus oceanisediminis 2691
GATGGTGGGATTTTGATAGTGGATGAAGGGAGAAGGAGCATTGATAGAATGAGTGAGTTGAAAATAGAGGAAGCGGTGCAGGATGTGGTGAAGGGAAGAAGAAGGTTGAGGATTGGGGAGGGGTTGAATAGGATTAAAAATGTCGATGAGATTATGGTTATAGAGAATGGAGAAATGATTGAAAAGGGGAGTGATGAGGAATTGCTGGGAGAAAAAGGTTTTTAGGATGAA
>NZ_VEEP01000442.1 GCF_007678455.1 Cytobacillus oceanisediminis 2691
AGAGGAATTTTTGAATGGTGTGGGTGGTTCTGTCGGGTAAAAATGAAATGGTGGTAATAATGAAGACAAAGAAGAAGGGAAAGAATGGAAGGAATAGAGGGGGAAAATAATGAAATTGTGCCATATGCTCCGATGCGTGGAGGTATTCAGTGTTGAATTGAGGGTTACCTTGTGAAGGGATTAGGTGGTTGGGAGGCTGTTGGAACGAGTTGATAAAAGGACGGTTAAGGG
>NZ_VEEP01000443.1 GCF_007678455.1 Cytobacillus oceanisediminis 2691
TGAATCAACATGAAAATTTTAAGCTTAATCTATATACCCCACCTTCACTCCCCTCACATCTACATAACCTGTTCCCTCACCCACCCATCCTCCGCAAAACATTCCCATTCCACCCACATCCCACAATGCCCCCCGCCATCAATCAGCCACACTTTCTATTTCTCCATCACCATTTATCCCATACACCCCACCTCATTCCACCCGATCTCATCGAACTACACCTCGCAATTT
>NZ_VEEP01000444.1 GCF_007678455.1 Cytobacillus oceanisediminis 2691
ACAACAACCAATCCTCTTTTCCCCCCCTCCCAAAATCCACATTCCACATCTCCAACCCTTCCTCCTACACCCCCCCAACATTCTCATACCCTTCACCCATCTCCACTACCTTTTTATCACCCTCTCCCTCATTCCTCTTTTCCTTCCCGCTTTTCTTAATCCTTCCATCTTTTTTACCAATCCTTTCATCCACACCCCCTCTTATATCCTCATTTTCCACCTTTACTGCAT
>NZ_VEEP01000445.1 GCF_007678455.1 Cytobacillus oceanisediminis 2691
GTTTGGATTTTGAGTGGTTGTGTTATTAAAGGAGGTGTGGGGATATGGGGGTGATTGGGTGTTAAGGGGGGTGGGGGATATTGGTGGAAAAAACGCGGGTGAGTGAAAATGATTAATTGATTGAAAATTGATTTGGATATATTGTTTATATAAGGGATATGTATTGGAAGGGTTAAATGAGAGAGGGATGGTGCAGCTTGGTTTGTGTGGATGATGTTGGTGTTGGGAAGG
>NZ_VEEP01000446.1 GCF_007678455.1 Cytobacillus oceanisediminis 2691
TGGGGGGGAGGGGTTTAGCGGGCCAGTAAAGGATTTGTGGAGTATGTTTGGGAAGGAGTTGGTTGAATAATTGTTGGGTGATGAATTGATATGGGAAAGGGGTGAGAGGGAGTGGGTGGGTTTGGGTTTTTGGGTGTGAAGTTGTTGTTTGGGTGATGTTGTTGGGTGTTTGTATGAATGTATTATAAAGAATTTGGGAAAAAAAGACTGGGGTTGAAAAAAATAAATAAG
>NZ_VEEP01000447.1 GCF_007678455.1 Cytobacillus oceanisediminis 2691
AGAAGTTGGAGTGTTTGGTTGATAGCAAGAAGAGGAAATGAGTGAGGTTTGTTGTGATTTATATGAAAGCCTTTGGGATGATGCTTTATGAGTGTAATTAGGTGATCTCTGTTTATCTCGAGGTTTAGATGAATTGAGGTTGGTTGGGGGTGGTTTAAAGGATTTTGGAGAGATTCCTGAATGATCGGAAAAAGTGGTACTTGATACTCAGATGGCAGCGTCTTATTCTCA
>NZ_VEEP01000448.1 GCF_007678455.1 Cytobacillus oceanisediminis 2691
AAGCTTTGGTTTGAAAGGGAAAGACAGTTTGATTAATGCTGATATGAAGGATATTGTTTAGTTTTTTATTGATGGAAATTAAATGTTGAGTGTGTAGAGGATGTTTGAGAGTTATATGTGGCATTTTATGGATAAAGAGTATTGTTGTTGGTGGATATGTGAGAAGTATGTGAGAAATTTGTGGTGCTGTTGGAGGTTGGGTGTGTGGATTGTGGTTGGTGGATTCAATCA
>NZ_VEEP01000449.1 GCF_007678455.1 Cytobacillus oceanisediminis 2691
TCATATAAGTGGATCAAGAAGTAAACGTCCTGGTTTAGATAAAGCTATTGAATTTGCGAGGTCAGGAGATACGATTGTTGTTTGGAGACTAGATAGATTAGGACGTAACATGGAAGATTTAATCACATTAGTTAATGAACTTAATAATCGAGGCGTGAGTTTTCATAGTTTAGAAGAAAATATAACAATGGATAAATCAAGTTCTACAGGACAATTGTTATTTCATTTAT
>NZ_VEEP01000044.1 GCF_007678455.1 Cytobacillus oceanisediminis 2691
CTCTGCCTACAACTAGTCACACCCCCTTCATCCGTCATCCCCTCCCTTTTCTACAATCAACCCCCCACTTACCATTACATCCAACCTTAACTTCACAACACCCACCCCCAGCCAAACCCACTCTCAATACCCCCAATCACTATCTCCTCCTACACCCCAAACCACCTCATCTACCCATCTCCACCCTCAACCTTCCCTAACACCAACTCCACCCCCCAACCCACCCACCTTCAAAACTCCCCCCATCACCTCTCCCTACCCCACAAATTCCAATCCAACTTCCACATACCTCCTTCTCTCCCAAATACCTTTACCCCTACCCTCACCTTCTAACACTCTTCCACCTACACCACTCTTTCCACTACCCCCCCTCATCCCCTTACCGAATTCACACAAACTCCCAATCCCAAACACTTATCCCTCCCACTCACACTCCCAGTCATAACAT
>NZ_VEEP01000450.1 GCF_007678455.1 Cytobacillus oceanisediminis 2691
ATGGATGGGTGGTATAGGGGGAAGATGGGTGTGTATGATTGTGAGTTGGTGATGAATATGGGGGCAGGGTTTGATGAGGGGGTGAGAGGGAAGGTGGAGGAGTTTGGGGGAAAAGGAAGTGTGGGGGATATTGATATAGAGCGTGGGGAAATGGGGAAGAAGGTGGGTAGGAAGATTGGGGTTGTAGGAGATGGGAGGGAAGGTTTAAAAGAGCTGGTGAAGGTGGAAGG
>NZ_VEEP01000451.1 GCF_007678455.1 Cytobacillus oceanisediminis 2691
ATAGAAATGTTTGTGGTGATTGTTGGAAGTTGCTTGGGGGGGTTTAGGGCGGATTTGGTGATAGAATTGGGTGGGATGGTTGTGGGTTGTTGGTTGGGGGGGGATGGGTGGTGGTTGTTGAGGTGAGATGTTATGATTATTATTGTTTTTAGGGATATTAGTGATGGTGGTTGAAATGTAAGTTTTGATGTTAGAGTAGACTGAATATGGGGAATGTGACATGGTAAAAC
>NZ_VEEP01000452.1 GCF_007678455.1 Cytobacillus oceanisediminis 2691
GAATCACTCTACAATTAATTTCTCCACCTATTCCTATAACTTTATCTTCTAATCCATTTAATTCTTTTGTCATCGTATATAAATCTAATAAAGCTTGCGTAGGGTGCTCATTTGTTCCATCTCCGGCATTAATCATAGGAATATGGGTGATCTTCGATGCTTTTTCAACAGTATAATTTTGAAAATGACGCATAACCATGATGTCTGAATACTGTTCAATATATTTAAT
>NZ_VEEP01000453.1 GCF_007678455.1 Cytobacillus oceanisediminis 2691
TCTCCTCACATAATAACCCACGTTCCCAACCACCATCACATCTTTAAATTCCCCAAATTCTTCTTCCATCACTCCATCCACATCTCCTTTCACCACATCACTATCCATCATTTTCACATTCCCATATCCCCAAACGGTTTCCTCCAAGATCCCCACCACACCCAGCTCAATCTCAAAACCCACAACTTTTTCTTCTCTTTTCTCCCATCACAAAAACATTGCTTTCACG
>NZ_VEEP01000454.1 GCF_007678455.1 Cytobacillus oceanisediminis 2691
GAATGAAAAAAGCTGGGGGAAAAGTGGAAGATAAGGTGGAGAAGGTTGGAGGGGTTGAGGTGAGTTGGAAAAATGGTAAGTTGGTGAAGGATGTGAAAAAATGATGGCTTGTATTGGGGGGGGGAGTGGAGAATAGGGTTTATGGAGAAGAAAGGATTGATGGTGAAAGATTAAGGGGGGAAGATTTTGGTGAAGGAGGAGAGATTTATAAGAAATATATGTGGGATAT
>NZ_VEEP01000455.1 GCF_007678455.1 Cytobacillus oceanisediminis 2691
TCCCCATCATGAACTCGCTCATTAAGATTCCTCATACCGGTTTCCTACGCCCTTTCCACTTCTCCTATAACCTTTTTATAAAAAAACTTCTTCTCTTTTTCCTCTTCCACATCCCCACTTAATCAGACGATTCGATTCATCACAACCACTCATCTCATTTTATTATCCCTGTCCCCTAATAGTTTCAATGCCACGAGTCCCCCCATCCCTTCACCAACCATATGCAACT
>NZ_VEEP01000456.1 GCF_007678455.1 Cytobacillus oceanisediminis 2691
CCAACCAATCTCGCCACTCCAAAACCATTCCGAACCATTTTTACCACTCAATTCATCCACTCCCGAAAAACATGTAACCCCACCATCCTCCCCCCAACACCCCCCATGATCTCCCTGCCAAGCATACCACCCCCATTCAAGCTTTTCTCTGTTTTCACAACCCTCCCCACAACCACTCCCACCCCCCATACCCTAAAAACGAAAGACACGCCAACCACCATGACACCCA
>NZ_VEEP01000457.1 GCF_007678455.1 Cytobacillus oceanisediminis 2691
AAATCCGCCACTCTGATCCATTCAACCACTACTTTATAAAAAATCATCACCATTCCCGTACACCATTCAAACCCATACTCCTCCCCATTCTTAAAAATATCACATATCCCATCACACCCCCCTACATTTCCATTCAAAACATAACCACTTCCTCCTTTTGTCCAATAAATCCCATTCAATTTACACTATTTCAATCAACTGAACCCCACCCAACCATCTTTCACTTTCA
>NZ_VEEP01000458.1 GCF_007678455.1 Cytobacillus oceanisediminis 2691
AGGATGGATTTTTGACAGAGGGAATTGCTGAGTCGTTTTGAAAGGATGGCAGGAGAAAGGATGACTGGGGATTTGGAAGGGGTGAGAAATAAAGTTTGGGAGAATGAGGGGATGGTAGAGGAGGAAAAGGATGAATTGGTTTGGTGGATGGATGAGGTGAAAAGTCGGGTGAGAGGTTTGAGGTTGATGATTGATGGGGTTGAGAATGAGAGGGTGAAAAAAGAAAAGA
>NZ_VEEP01000459.1 GCF_007678455.1 Cytobacillus oceanisediminis 2691
ATGCTCCGCAAATACCATCTTCTTTTTCAACCAATCCTTCACCCCGCCCAATTCCCTATCCCCATCCTAATACTCACACAACCATTTCTTCCCCCCACCCATCATCTAATTTTTCCTATACCATTCCATTTTATACAATACCATTCTCCCTCATTCACCCTTCCCCAGAACACTTTCCTTCATCTCTGTCGCATAAATTTTTCTCCCATCACCAAGGCCCTCCTCCTCG
>NZ_VEEP01000045.1 GCF_007678455.1 Cytobacillus oceanisediminis 2691
GCCTTCGGCAGTGGTGTTGGTCCACATCTGTAGGGATTTGACCGCTAGACGTGGAATTCGGTTCTGGTCTTGTGGAGTGAAGTTGGGGAGTTTGGAATGAGGGTGGGGGGTTGAGGGGGGGGGTTTGAGATGAGAGTTAAGGAAGGGGGTGGGGGGGGTTTAGGGGGAATAATTGGGGAGAAGGGTTGGGAGCTAGGTATTAGGGGGGGTGGTGGGAGGTAGTTAGGGGTGGGTTTGTGGTGAGGTAGGGTGAAGGTAGGGGGAGTTAGTGGGGTAGTTGTTGTTGGGTGAGAAGAGAAGTTTAGGAGGGGAAAGGGTTGATGGTTGAGGGGGGGTTGGTGGGTGAGAGTTTGGTCGATTGGGGAAGATTGTTTAGTGGTGCTTCCGGTAGGAGTGTGGGCGGTGTCTCAGTCCGAGTGTGGCGGATGAGCCTGTCAGGTCG
>NZ_VEEP01000460.1 GCF_007678455.1 Cytobacillus oceanisediminis 2691
GAACACGGAAGTTAAGCTTCTCAGCGCCGATGGTAGTTGGGGGTTTCCCCCTGTGAGAGTAGGACGCCGCCGGGCAAAAATGCATTTTCATCTTGGACAAATTCCTAAGATGAGGCATTCGAATCATCTGCAAGAGTTATGTTAAATTACCACTATTCCGCAGTAGCTCAGTGGTAGAGCACTCGGCTGTTAACCGAGCGGTCGTAGGTTCGAATCCTACCTGCGGAG
>NZ_VEEP01000461.1 GCF_007678455.1 Cytobacillus oceanisediminis 2691
TCCTTTCTCCACCATCATCCTCCCCCTTCTTTCTCCATTCATTCTCAATCTACTTTTCCTCCCTCCCAACTATCAAAACAAACTTTATTACAACACTTCCATTCTATCACACCAAATTACCAAATCCATCACCCTCACCACACCCCACCCCTCCCACCACCCCAATCACCCCCGCCAACTTTCCACCAACACCCCCCAACCCTACTTTCCTCTCAATAAAACTCCCAT
>NZ_VEEP01000462.1 GCF_007678455.1 Cytobacillus oceanisediminis 2691
CAATGATGAGGTTTGCATGGGACACGGTTTAAGCGTACCAAACAAAGACACAGCACGCTTACGCTACACCCAAACGGAAAATGCGATTGCTGACCCTAATACGAAACCAACAGCCCAATATTCATGGAAAGATGAAATCAGAGAGGCCATCGATCAATCACAAGCAACGAATATGAACGAATTCAAAGACCATTTAAACCAAAATGGCATTACGATTGAACGAGTTAC
>NZ_VEEP01000463.1 GCF_007678455.1 Cytobacillus oceanisediminis 2691
GTGTGGATTTGGTGGATAGAGGATGGAAAATGTGGGGTGAGGGGGCAAGGGTGAGAAAAAGGGAAGAGTTTTATTTTGGGTTAAGAGGGTTTGAAAAGAGTGTGGAAGAGTATGTTGGTGAAGGAGAAAGGAATGGGGAGTGGGGTGATAATGGGATGTGTGTGAGGAGGAGATATGTGAAGGAGGGTGTTGAGGATGGGGGGGTATGAGGTGATTTAGAGGATGGGG
>NZ_VEEP01000464.1 GCF_007678455.1 Cytobacillus oceanisediminis 2691
GTTGGATATGGGGTGATATAGGGAAGAAGAATGTGATTATGCAGGGGTAGGTCAAGAAGGGCTGAGGGTAGGGGGTGGAGGTGTTGATTGATGAGAAGGGGGAAGGGGGAGTGTAGTTGAGTGGGGGGGTATTGGTGATGAATATGGGGGGATAGATAGGGGTGTTGGGGGATGTTGTGCGAGAAGGAGGGGGGAATGATGGGGTCGTGGTGGGAGTGGGGGTAGAAA
>NZ_VEEP01000465.1 GCF_007678455.1 Cytobacillus oceanisediminis 2691
GATGCGGCGTGGCGATGGATTGCACGAGGTTTTGGGTGTGGGTTGTGGGTAAGAATGGGGGAGGGATTGCTGGGCGTTGAAGTGGAGGGAGAATAGTGGTGGATAAAAATGAGGGTGTGGGTTGATGTTAATGAGAGGATTATGAAGAGTGAAAGCTCGGGGGTGAATGGCAGAAGAAAGTGTGGCAGGAGGAGAGAGGAGGAATTGTGAGAATGTTGGGTGAGTGGG
>NZ_VEEP01000466.1 GCF_007678455.1 Cytobacillus oceanisediminis 2691
TTCATGGAGAGAATGAAAAAAGAGAATTGGAAGGGAAGGGATAATTGCTGGGGTTATATGATTGGTGAAAAGGAGGAAATGGAAAAAGGAAATGATGATGGAGAAGGAAGGGGGAGAGGTGGGGTGGCGATTGTTGAAGTACTGAAAAAGAAGGACTTAAAGAATAGTGTTGTGGTCATTACTGGGTACTTTGGGGGTATTAAGTTAGGAGGTGGGGGTGTGATAAGA
>NZ_VEEP01000467.1 GCF_007678455.1 Cytobacillus oceanisediminis 2691
AGAAGGTGTGATAGAAGGTATTGGGGAGAAAGAGATGAAAGGTAGTGGGAGTTGTTGATTTAATGATATTCGGGGGGTGGAAATGATTTTGGTGGCGAAAGGGATAAAATAGGAGTGGGACGTTGGGGTGGATTTTTTGAAGGTGTTGATGGCCAGCACATGGGACAATAGCGTTTTTGACCTGCGATGACATCTCGTGGAAAGGGGAGAAGACATCGTGGATATTGG
>NZ_VEEP01000468.1 GCF_007678455.1 Cytobacillus oceanisediminis 2691
GGGTGGTTGAGAGAGTTGTGGAAAAAATGCGTTTGGTGAAAAGGATTTATTGTGTGATCAAAGATAGTGTGGATTGTTTTGTGGGGGATAAAAAGTGTTTTTGAAAAGTGGGTTTGGTTAGGATGGGAGGAAGAAAGATGAAAAGTGTGGGTTTGATTAGTTGTGAGAAGGTTCAGGGGTTTGATGAAGGATTATGAGGTGATGTTGGGGTTTATGTAGGTGAAAGTT
>NZ_VEEP01000469.1 GCF_007678455.1 Cytobacillus oceanisediminis 2691
TATGTTGAATTGATAAGTTCATAGCGAATTGAAGAGTTGAAAGTATTTGCTTATGTTTTAGACAGTTGAATGGATATTGTAAGAGGGAAATTGACATTGTTTGACGAATATAATGAATGGATAAATTCGTTATTTGGGGTGATGTCATCGTATTTTGGTGGAGTGAAATAAGTTGGTTTGTTTAGAAGATAGTTGATTTAAATTGCGGCGAAAATGGAAATCCATTGA
>NZ_VEEP01000046.1 GCF_007678455.1 Cytobacillus oceanisediminis 2691
CGCAAGATGTTCGGCATGCATGGATTGTCCAACCCGGCACACGACCCGGCTCTGAAAACAACCGGCGGCATGCTTTATTACCAGTATGACGGCACAAGAGCCGTATCCGAGGTGACCGACCGCCACGGCGACATGATCGAGCGTTACCGCTATGACGCGTTCGGCAGCATCTTCACCGGCACGACGACGCCATATAACTACCATGGCTACACCGGCATGCGCTACGACGGCAAATCCGGACTTGTCGACATGAACGCCCGCTGGTACAACCCGGGCACAGCACGATTCATGAGCGAAGACACCTATCCAGGTGATGTCAGTCAGACCCAGACACTCAACCGTTACGCCTACGTCATGAACAACCCGGTCAACCAGTGGGATCCAACGGGGCATATGGCAGAAGATTTATTCGGAGCAGCAGTTCCAGC
>NZ_VEEP01000470.1 GCF_007678455.1 Cytobacillus oceanisediminis 2691
GAGCAGGAAGAGGTACAGGGACAGTTGTGGAAGCTGATTGTACTTCATGAGATTGTTGCATAAAATGAATGGAGTTGGAGAGAGGAAAGGGAGATAGATGAGGATGAGTGGGGACTTGAGGTGAAAATGGAAAGGAAGGAGTGGGAGAGTGAAGGGAGGAATGGGAATGAAGGATTGGTTTGAGCAGGATGTGTGGGAGTTGAATTTAAGAGAAAGAATGGAGGGTGG
>NZ_VEEP01000471.1 GCF_007678455.1 Cytobacillus oceanisediminis 2691
AATAACAACATCATCTCCCATGTTCCAATCCACACAAACCATGAACACAATCCCCACCTTCACATCATCTTCACCACCACACAAATATCACCTGAACCTTTTCCCCAAAAAAATCCTCACTGCAATCACACACCACTACTTCAAAACTCCCCTCAACACTCACCAAACTTTCCCAATAAACCACTTCAAACACAACCCATCCACCAACCAATTTCCCACCTTTCCCAT
>NZ_VEEP01000472.1 GCF_007678455.1 Cytobacillus oceanisediminis 2691
CCCAACATCCCAACCCTCCTTAACCCCATTTATGAACACTGTCCCGACATCCCCATTTCCCCTTCTACTTTTAAAACCATCATCCTCAAGCCTACTCCAATTCCTATTTTCACTCTATATCAAACTCCGCGCAAGAATCCCTCACACTCTACCAACCTCTATCTATTCAATCCTTTCCCCATCAATCAACTACCCGCTCCCCATCAATTCAGCCTCCAATATAAAACT
>NZ_VEEP01000473.1 GCF_007678455.1 Cytobacillus oceanisediminis 2691
AGTGAGATTTGTTAAGGGAAGGAAGTGGATGTTGAATAAAGGTATTTGTTCAAGATGATGGATTGAATATTGGGTAAGGAAGACTGTTGACTGGGGTGATTGGATGGGAAGGAGATTGGTAAGGGGGTGTTGAGTGATGAGGAGAGGTGGAGGGTGAGTGGAAGTATGTGGCGGGAAGGGGTGGAGTTTGATCGGCGTTTGAAGGATTCTGGTATTGTTTGAAGATTT
>NZ_VEEP01000474.1 GCF_007678455.1 Cytobacillus oceanisediminis 2691
TCTTTTATCGACTTTCTCACTCTCATTCCAGCACCCCCACAATTTATCAAACCACCTCCTCTATCTACACAACTTACGAAATTACATACACAAATATATGTCCATACACCACACCATTATCATAAAAATATCACTCATATCTTCTTTCATCAATTCAATATTCCTAACCCCCATTATCATTTAAATCTCCCATCCTCTACTCACCCAAAACAAACAGCTAACATCCTT
>NZ_VEEP01000475.1 GCF_007678455.1 Cytobacillus oceanisediminis 2691
TGGGGCCTTAGCTCAGCTGGGAGAGCGCCTGCCTTGCACGCAGGAGGTCAGCGGTTCGATCCCGCTAGGCTCCACCAAAAATACCATTTGACCATATGAGTCATTCATGTTAGTGTATTAAGGCTGACTTGATGAACTGGTCGGTGAAATTGTTCTTTGAAAACTAAACAAACAAGCGTCAACAAACAATAAATTATCATGCTTCTATTAATAGAAGACATGAG
>NZ_VEEP01000476.1 GCF_007678455.1 Cytobacillus oceanisediminis 2691
GGTCCTGTTGGTCCCGTCGGTCCTGTCGGTCCCGTCGGTCCAGTTGGCCCTGTTGGTCCTGTTGGTCCTGTCGGCCCTGTTGGTCCAGTTGGTCCTGTCGGTCCTGTCGGCCCTGTTGGTCCTGTTGGTCCTGTCGGTCCCGTTGGTCCAGTCGGTCCCGTTGGCCCTGTTGGTCCTGTTGGTCCTGTTGGTCCGGTCGGTCCAGTTGG
>NZ_VEEP01000477.1 GCF_007678455.1 Cytobacillus oceanisediminis 2691
TGTTGATTGGAGTGGAAGGCGCGTAGACTCCTGTGGGATCAGACGGACAGGTGAGACCCCGCAGACGCCAACGGCGGCGAGGAGGCTCAGCGCCGGCCCCGCGGAAAGCGAAGCGCCTGGAACGGAAATCAACAGCCCCATTCCAGCACAAACCAAAAAAACTGTAGGCAAGCTCGATTTCCATCGAGTTTGTCTACAGTCTGA
>NZ_VEEP01000478.1 GCF_007678455.1 Cytobacillus oceanisediminis 2691
GTCAGAGGTGGAAGCGCGGTGACGTGTGGAGCTGACTGATACTAATCGTTCGAGGACTTAACCAAATTGATCATTCGATTCTCTTGTATTCTTCTTACAACATTATCTAGTTTTGAGGGTACAAATCCTCAAATTAAATAGTCTGGTGGCGATGGCGAGAAGGTCACACCCGTTCCCATACCGAACACGGAAGTTAAGCTTCT
>NZ_VEEP01000047.1 GCF_007678455.1 Cytobacillus oceanisediminis 2691
GAATGTCAACCGGCAGTTAATTGGGCTGCTTTGGAGAGTCGGCAAGCAAAAGGCCGAAGTGATGGGTGAGAGGATTATGGATATTAATCCGGAATGGGAAGTTGTAGGGGTGAAAATGTTGTATACTGAGGAAACGTATGAAGAGAAGTCGGAGGCGAAGCGGTGTTAGGAAGAGAATGATCGGCTGGAGTTGGATGTATTAGGGAGGGGGGGAGGGTTGGTGGTGAGGGAGGATGAAAGTCTGGAAGAAAGAGTTATGAGTTAGGTGATAAGTTAAAAGGTTGGGTGATGTGTTGTATTAATAGAAGGATGATAATTTATTGTTTGTTGAGGGTTGTTTGTTTAGTTTTGAAAGAGGAATTTGTTAGGTGGTGGGGGGTAAGGGAGTTTATTAATATAAGATTTTGTTGGTGTATAA
>NZ_VEEP01000048.1 GCF_007678455.1 Cytobacillus oceanisediminis 2691
ATGGGAATAACAAGAGCTTGTGGAAACGGGAGATTATGTATCAATCATTAGGATATCAGGGGTTCTACTGACTGGCGGATTATGAGGTGCATGAAGAAAACTCTGTTGGCTGCCGCTTAAAGCATATTCACTTCCTGCAACAGTCCGTTCATCACTTCAACCCCATCCCAAAGCCGTTCTATTCCAAGTTCATCACATTCACCAACCATTTCCCATTCCACTTCACTCACCAACATCAATATATACACCCATATACCTCAAATCATAAGACACTCAACAATTATTTCCCCACTCTCAGGTATCACCATCAAACCATTAACCACTTCATCCACAAATTAAAAGATCAAGCCTTCTATCAACATTCCATCATTATTCTTTACCGAGACCATTACCCAATCTCTGATAACCATA
>NZ_VEEP01000049.1 GCF_007678455.1 Cytobacillus oceanisediminis 2691
AGGATGAAGGTCGGAAGAGCAGTGATGTGGAGGTGGTTATAAGGATGATGGAGTGGTTGTTGATGAGCGTGTTTATACTTAGGGGTTTGGAGGGGGTGAGGATATTGATGTTGATGGAGAGGAAGTTGAGGGGGAAGGATTGTGAAAAGGTTAAGGTTGGGAATATGTAACGGGGTGTGGAAAAATGGGGTGAGGATATGGTGATTATAGTCGTTTGGTTTTGGATGGTGGTTGGGATAGTGATATGGGTGAAATGGAAGGTGTGTGTAGGGGTGGGGAGATAGATGGGGAAGGAGAATGTGGAGGGGGATCGGGTGAGGGATAGGATAAAGAGATTGGTTGGAGGTGGTTTGGAGGTAATGTTGGTGAGGGTTTAAGGTTTTGTTCGGATAGGGGGTTAATTGAAAAGGC
>NZ_VEEP01000004.1 GCF_007678455.1 Cytobacillus oceanisediminis 2691
GGCCTTTAAGGCCAAGGCCGGTAAGAGAGGCTTTCAGCCGCAGAGCAAACCACCAGTTCACACTGGTGGTTTTGATTTGGTTAGAACACCCAGTTTACAGGATAAAATAAAACGAATACCGAAAGAATAAAGATGGCAGAAAAGTATATCGATTGCATCAAAAGTCAGCGCAGGGAGGAATTTTCACATTGGAAAAAGATGTTCGATTTAAGAAGGCAGAGTTTGCTGCAATGGTTGGCGTGGTAGGTAATATTATACTTGCTGCACTGAAGTGGAGCATTGGCATATACGCTAACAGTAAGGCTCTTGTTGCGGATGCTGTCCATTCTGCCTCGGATGTTGCCGGATCACTGGCTGTATACATAGGTTTGAAGGCGGCGAAGGCTCCACCTGATGAAGATCATCCTTACGGACACGGTAAAGCTGAATCCATTGCGGCCATCATCGTAGCCGTCCTATTGATGCTTGTGGGTGTTGAAATCGGCAGATCGTCCTTTGAAGCCTTCTTCAAGCCCATCGAAGCACCTAAATCCATTGCCATAGTAGCTGTTATCGTTTCGATTATCGTTAAAGAGGGAATGTTCAGATATAAATATAGATTGGGGAAACAGCTGAAAAGTGATGCGTTGATTGTCAATGCATACGAGCATAGGTCAGATGTTTATTCCTCTATTGCCGCTCTTATTGGAATCAGTGCTGCTGTCCTGGGAGGCAAGTTTGGGATTGGCTGGCTTGAGTATGCCGATCCAGTGACAGGCTTGCTAGTTGCTTTGCTAGTTATCAGGATGGCCTGGAAGCTTGGCAAGGAGTCTATCCATAACACACTTGACCATGTACTGCATGATGAGGACACAGAGGAATTCAAAACCATCGTCCAATCGATCCCGGAAGTAAAGAAACTGGATGAGTTGCATGCAAGGGAGCACGGACACTATGTGATTATTGATTTGAAGATATCTGTCGATCCGCATATCACCGTTGAACAGGGCCACCGGATTGGAAAATGTGTGAAAAAGAAACTGATGGAGAACAAGAATGTCCAAAATGTCATGGTCCATATAAATCCATACAGTGAAAGTGGAACATTCGATGATAACGTAGAGATTCAATAGCAAAAAGGGAGGGGAAAACATGAAGTTTCAATGGACGTTGCTGCTGGGGTTTGCTTTTGCATTGATTGTTGCCGTATTTGCGGTCATCAATGTCGATCCGGTAACAGTGAACTATTTGTTTGGGGAAGCTAAATGGCCGCTGATCCTGGTCATTCTGGGTTCGGTATTGATGGGAGGACTCATTGTTGGTTCAGTGGGCCTGTTCAGGATGTTTGTCCTTCAACGTGAGGTAAAAACATTGAAAAAGAAAAACAGGTCATTGGAAGAACAGCTGGCCCAAAAGGAAACAGCTCAAGAGGAACAAGTACAAGAACAACAAATACAGGATATTCATTGATATCCGCAAATGGCAGCATGAAAAAGGCTGCCATTTTATATGCTTTTTTTAGGAACCGATGCATTCCGTGACACGAAATAATAAGCCGGTTAGCATTCATTGTCATTGAAACAGTCCTTTCGCTTTTGTATAATGATAAAGCTGAGAGGTGAACGTATGTTAAAGCCAAAATCAAGATGGATTGTTAAAGAATCCGATATGATAAAAATAGAGTCACTTGCAAAAGACCTGAACGTAACTCCTCTGACGGCTTCATTGCTAGTCAATCGCGGACTGGATACCGTGGAAGATGCCCGGTATTTTTTATTTGCGCAAAAAGGTGAGTTTCACGACCCTTTTTTGCTGAAGGATATGGACAAGGCAGTTGAGAGAATCAATAAGGCAGTTGAGACACAGGAGCCCATCTGGGTGTTTGGAGATTATGATGCTGATGGTGTAAGCAGTACGACGGTCATGATGAAAGCATTGGTTGAATTGGGTGCCAACGCCGACTACTACATACCGAACCGTTTTACAGAAGGATATGGCCCAAACGAAAAAGCTTTCAGAGCTGCTTCTGAAAAAGGTGTCGGGCTGATCATCACTGTCGATACCGGCATTTCAGCTCTTCATGAAGCAAATGTGGCCAGGGAATTAGGCATCGACCTTATCATAACCGATCATCATGAACCAGGTCCTGTCTTGCCTGATGCGTTTGCCATCATTCATCCAAAACTGGAGGACAGTGCTTATCCTTTTAAGGATTTGGCCGGGGTCGGCGTAGCGTTCAAGGTTGCCCATGCATTGCTTGGCCGACTTCCTGAGCATTTGCTGGAGTTTGCTGCCATAGGTACGATTGCCGATCTGGTGCCGTTGCTTGGGGAAAACAGGCTGATCGCAATTAAAGGCATTGAAAAACTGAAGTTAAGCCAGACGCCAGGTTTGAATGCGCTGCTTAAGCTCGCCAAAACAGACCGGTCATCAATTGATGAAGAAACGATCGGTTTCATGATCGGGCCGCGGGTCAATGCAGCAGGCCGTTTAGGAAGTGCAGACCCGGCAGTACAATTAATGATGACATCGGATTCTGAAGAGGCAAAAATGCTGGCCGAAGAAATTGATTCAATCAATAAAGAGCGGCAAAGTATTGTTGCCCAGATTGCAGAAGAAGCTATTGGTGAAGTGGAACAGCGTTATCCTATCGAAGATAATCCAGTACTCGTTGTGGGCAAGGAAGGCTGGAATGCCGGTGTAATCGGAATCGTAGCCTCCAAGCTGGTAGAAAAATATTATCGGCCGACGATTGTACTCAGTTTTGATGATGAAAAGGGGCTTGCGAAGGGATCTGCCCGAAGTATTGCCGGATTTGACCTCTTTAAAAATCTATCAACATGCAGGGATATCCTTCCACATTTCGGCGGTCATCCTATGGCTGCCGGCATGACACTGGAGCTTAAAAATGTCGATGAATTAAGGTCCAGGCTGAATGCGCTGGCAAAAGAGCAGTTGAAGGAAGAAGATCTGATTCCGGTGTCACATATAGATGCCAGAATAGATGTTAAAGAGATTACAATAGAAACGATCAATGAGCTTGGCCTCCTTTCTCCATATGGTGTCAGCAATCCCAAGCCAAAGGTGCTGGTTGACGGGGCGAACATTTCTACCCTCCGAAAAATAGGAGCGGACCAATCCCATCTGAAATTGGCGCTTGAGGAAAATGGTACGGTGATTGATGGAATCGGATTTGGGTTTGGCCACCTGCATGAGCATATTTCACCGAGCTCCAAACTATCGGTAATTGGAGAATTATCGATCAATGAATGGAACAATATCAAAAAGCCGCAGATTTTCCTTAGGGATTTAGCCGTAAGGTCATGGCAGCTATTCGATTTCCGCGGACTGAAAAGAATTGAAAAGCTTCCAGACATGATTCCAGGTGATCAGCCTGTTCACTGGATCCACTTCAATGCTGAATCGACAAATAAGTTTTCTCCGATTATCGGAGATTCATTGCAGCTTGTAGCGACCGATGAACAAGCAGAGCAGATTGTGCTGAACGATTCATTCGTTGTCTTGCTGGATCTGCCGCCTTCCAAGGATATTCTCGAAAGGTTATTCGCCAAAAAGAATCCAGGAAGAATCTATGCTCATTTTTACAAAGAAAATAGCGATTTCTTCACGACAATGCCGACCAGGGAACATTTCAAATGGTTTTATGCTTTTCTTTCCAAGAAAGGTCCCTTCGACCTCAAACGGTATGGCGATGAATTGGCCAAGCATAGGGGATGGACAAAAGAAACAGTAGAATTCATGTCGCAGGTGTTTTTTGAACTAGATTTTGTTAAAATAAACAATGGGTTTATTTCACTAAAAGAAAATGTCCCCAAAAGGGATCTTTCTGAATCCAAAACATATCAGCACAAGGTGCAAGCATTCACTCTTGAAAATGAATTGCTCTATTCACCCTATGAGCAGTTGAAGAACTGGTTTGACCAGTTCATTCAAGAGTCGGTGAAAAATGAGGAGGCAATTATTCAATGGATTTGAAACAATTCGTAACAATCGTTCCCGATTGGCCAAAGCCCGGCATTAAATTCAAGGACATCACTACCTTAATGGACAATGGTGATGCTTATAGATATGCTACAGACCAAATCGTGGCCTATGCCCGTGAAAAAAACATCGACCTTGTTGTCGGACCCGAAGCCCGTGGATTCATCATCGGCTGCCCGGTTGCCTATGCACATGGGGTAGGCTTTGCACCGGTAAGGAAGGAAGGAAAGCTTCCGCGCGAGACAATCAAGGTCACTTACGGACTTGAGTATGGCAGCGATGTTTTAACGATTCACAAAGATGCAATCAAGCCAGGGCAAAGAGTCTTGATCACCGACGACCTGCTCGCAACTGGAGGAACGATTGAAGCGACGATCAAGCTAGTTGAAGAACTGGGCGGGATTGTGGCTGGTATCGCATTCCTAATCGAGCTGACTTATTTGGATGGCCGCGAGAAACTTGAGGGCTATGATGTCTTAACCCTTATGGAATTTTAATCAAACGGGCGCTTCCTCGCGAAGTGCCCTTTTCTTATTGGGAATTGAGACACGGATAGAAAAGCTTGAGAATGGCTTTATAGGGCTAAATTGCCAGAAATTAAATATCTTTCGACAATTTTTTTAATTTCTGCTGTAAAATATCTTCCTTTCTCTTTACATCTTCGATTTTTTCTTTGATAATAGTAACAATCCTTTATAAGAATAATTATTGTATATAAAGGATTTTCATGTATATGTGTCGATTTTTTCCTTGGTGCCCGCTGGTGAATATAAAGCGGGTTAATATATAAAGAAATCTAAATTAGGTGATCCTATGGCGAATGACCAGGTAATGACAGCTGAACAAGTCATTGACTGTACAAAATCATATTTAAATGATCAACATGTTGAATTGGTAAGGAAGGCATATGAGTTCGCCAGGCAGGCTCATCACGATCAATTCAGGAAGTCGGGTGAACCGTATATCATCCATCCAATCCAGGTAGCGGGCATCCTTGCCGACCTTGAGATGGACCCGGCAACTGTTGCTGCCGGTTTTCTTCACGATGTCGTCGAAGATACGGAAGTGACTCTTGATGATTTAAGAGAGGCCTTCAATGACGAAGTGGCGATGCTTGTTGATGGCGTCACGAAGCTTGGTAAAATCAAGTACAAGTCCCATGAAGAACAGCAGGCTGAAAACCACCGGAAAATGTTTGTGGCGATGGCACAGGATATCCGTGTCATCCTGATCAAGCTTGCTGACCGCCTTCATAATATGAGGACTCTGAAACATTTGCCAAGTGAAAAGCAGCGCAGGATTTCCAATGAGACACTGGAGATTTTTGCTCCGCTCGCTCACAGACTTGGTATCTCCAAGATCAAATGGGAACTTGAAGATACGGCATTGCGCTATCTCAACCCTCAGCAATATTACCGGATCGTCAATTTGATGAAAAAGAAAAGAGCAGAACGCGAACAGTACCTTGATGAGGTCATTGATGAGGTAAGGGAAAGGATGAAAGAGGTTTCAATCAAGGCTGAAATTTCGGGAAGGCCGAAGCATATTTACAGCATTTATCGAAAAATGGTGCTGCAAAACAAGCAGTTCAATGAGATTTATGACCTGCTGGCTGTCAGGATTGTCGTTAACAGCATAAAGGACTGTTATGCCATCCTTGGAATCATCCATACCTGCTGGAAACCGATGCCTGGAAGGTTCAAGGACTATATTGCGATGCCAAAGCCTAATATGTACCAGTCGCTGCATACAACAGTCATTGGTCCGAAAGGGGATCCGCTCGAAGTCCAGATCAGGACCGATGAAATGCACCGGATCGCCGAATTCGGGGTGGCTGCACACTGGGCGTATAAAGAAGGCAAACCTGCTGACGGTTCCAATTTTGAAACGAAGCTATCATGGTTCAGAGAAATCCTTGAATTCCAGAATGATACCGCGAATGCCGAAGAATTCATGGAGTCTCTCAAAATTGACCTATTCTCGGATATGGTATTTATTTTCACCCCAAAAGGCGATGTCATCGAATTGCCTGCTGGTTCCGTCCCGATCGATTTCGCCTATCGGATCCACTCCGAAATCGGCAACAAGACGATTGGTGCGAAAGTCAATGGCAAAATGGTCACGCTTGATTACCAGCTGAAGACAGGGGATATCATTGAAATCCTGACGTCGAAACATTCTTACGGTCCAAGCAAGGACTGGCTCAAGCTGGCTCAAACTTCCCAGGCCAAAAACAAGATTCGCCAGTTCTTCAAAAAGCAGCAGAAGGATGAGAATGTTGAAAAAGGCCGGGAGCTTTTAGAAAAAGAAATCCGCAATATGGACTTCGATGTCAAAGAAATCCTGACCTCTGAAAATCTTAAAAAGGTTTCAGAGAAATTCAATTTTACCAATGAAGAAGATTTATTCGCTTCAATCGGCTATAACGGCATTACTGCGCTCCAAGTGGCGAACAGGCTGACGGAAAAGCTTCGCAAGCAGCGTGACCTTGAGCAGGAAAAGGATATCTCAAATGCCGTATCCGAGCTTAAGGCTTTCACACCTGCGAAGAAACGTGAATCTGGTGTCCGGGTCTCTGGCATCGACAATCTGCTCATCAGGCTTTCCCGCTGCTGCAACCCTGTACCTGGGGATGATATTGTTGGATTCATCACAAAAGGCAGGGGTGTATCCGTTCACCGTTCCGATTGCACGAATATCCACACAGAGGATGCGCAAGCAAGGCTGATTCCGGTTGAATGGGAAACCGCCCTTAACGACCGGAAAGAATACAATGTTGACATCGAGATCAGCGGCTATGACCGCAGAGGATTGCTGAACGAGGTACTTCAGGCCGTTAATGAAACAAAGACGAACATTACTGCCGTTTCCGGCAAGTCAGATAAAAATAAAATGGCGACCATCAATATGTCGATTGCCATCCATAATGTCAGCCACCTGCAAAAGGTCGTGGACCGGATCAAGCAGATTCCGGATATCTACGCTGTCAGAAGGGTCATGAGTTAATCCCTGATGCTAATGCGTTAAGGGAGACTTGACATGTAAGGAGAATCATAATGCGTTTAGTAATACAGAGAAGCAAAGAAGCAACAGTTACTGTTGATGGAGAAGTAAAAGGCTCCATTGAAAAAGGATTTGTCATCCTGGTGGGGGTTACCCATGAGGATACTGAAAAAGATGCTGCTTTCCTTGCTGAGAAGGCAGCGAATTTAAGAGTATTTGAAGATGAAGCCGGTAAGATGAATCTTTCCCTGCTTGATGTGGGGGGAGAGGTTCTTTCTGTTTCCCAATTTACCCTTTATGGAGATTGCCGCAAAGGGCGCCGTCCGAATTTCATGGATGCAGCAAAGCCGGACCATGCAGAAACAATCTATGAAGCATTCAACCGTTTTGTTGCCGAAAAGGGATTGAAGGTTGAAACTGGCGTATTTGGCGCCATGATGGACGTTCAATTGACCAATGACGGTCCGGTAACCTTGATCATCGACAGCAAATGAATCCAGGCGAAAAGAAGGGATCCCGAATTAGCGGGATCCCTTCTTTTTAATTGTTTTTAAAATAGCGAGCCAGTCCTTCAAAAATACCATTCGCCACAGCTTCCTGGTACTGCTGTGTATTGACGAGCATTTCCTCTGCAGGGTTGCTCAAATAGCCTAATTCAAGAAGTACGGCTGCCTGTCTGTTTTCCCTGATGACATGATAGTCACCAAAACGGGAGCCGCGGTCTTTAAGCATCGTTTTGCTTACAACCGAGGAGTGGATTTGGTCGCCCAGGGGCTTTTGCTTTGAATTATAATAATACGTTGTCATCCCCCTGACAGTCCTGTCATTGATGCTATCATAATGAATGCTGATAAATGCGTCGGCGTTATGGTAATGCGAACTGCTGACTCTGGACCCCAGTGAGATGTATTGATCATTATTCCTGGTAAGGACGGCGTTCGTGCCAGCTGCTCTTAGCTTTTCGTATAGAAGCTGTGCTGTTTTCAAGGTGATCGTTTTTTCCAAAGATCCTCTCACGCCGGTTGTACCATTGTCACGGCCTCCGTGCCCGGGGTCAATGACAATCGTTTTATTTTTTGTATGCTTTTCTGCACCTGGCTTTTCTATTTGCGGTGCATTGCCCTGTACTGAAACGATCCATCCTGCTACAAAGCCTGTTGCTCCATTTGGAAGAGCGATTTTATACCAGTCCTTTTCGACACTTATGATTTCAAAGCTGTCTCCCTGGTTTGCACGAAAAATCACCGGTGTTCCTGTGCTTGGGCCTTTACGGATGTTTGTCCCATCATGGAGAATGGAAACGTTGCTGTTTTTTACTGGCTGGCTTGGCGCAGCCGTGGGGCCGCTTTTCTTGATATCGAAAAACCAGCTGGCAGCCCAGCCTGTTTTCCCTGACTGATATTCAATTTTGACCCATTTATTTTTTTCATCAAGGATCTTGAAATTCTGCCCCTTGGAAACAGAACCGATGACCGAGCCATTAAGTGAATTTTTGTCACGGACATTCAGGTTAGATGCCGTTACCGTACCCGTGAATTGATCAGCAGGGGCGGGCGAGGCACTGCCTGATGAAGGTGTTCCGCTGATTTTTAAATAATCAGCGCTTACCCAGGCCTTTTTCCCTGCATATGTAATCTCTGCCCAACCGTTGGACTGAGAGTGGACGGGAACTACAGCTCCATTGTTCAATTGTCCGACTCTGCTGGCGTTTAAAGATGGTTTCTCCCTTACATTCAGGGAGGTGGCAGTGACCGTCCCGCTTGATACAGCAGGTTTGGATGGTTGTGCCGTCGTTTCATTCTTTTTCGAATTTATGTACTCCATGGCAACCCAGCCTTGTAAAGCGGCAGTGCGCACTTCTGCCCAATTGCCTTTTGAACTGAGGACCTCGACAGCCTGTCCACGATTAAATGATCCAATTACATCATAATTGGTGCCCGGGCCTTTCCTTACACGCAGTCCATCGGCCGTAACGCTTCCCGAGTTGCCTGCTGGCTTTTGGGTAACTGCTGGCTTGACACCTTCCCTGACAGCGAACCACTGTGCTACCCAGCCTTTTTTGCTGCCTCCAAGACTGAGTTGGATCCAATCGCCTTCTTCTTTTATGATTGGAAATTTTTCGCCTTTTTTAACCGACCCTGTAACAGGGTAACTCAGTCCAGGACCATTTCTGACATTCAGGCTTGTGGCAGTAATCGATACACTGCCATTATCTGCTTTGGCCGTCTCTAAAACGGGCAGGTTCCCAAATATAAGCATCAGGCAAAGGATGACAGGAACCATTTTCTTTCTGGGCATGATCTCCCTCCCTTATTCTTTATAGAGTCTTATAAAAATATATTACCGGAATTTACCGGCAAAATCACGAAGACTTTTTTCTTATATCGGAACCAATTAAGAAAATTCAATAGGAAAAAGCGTATATAAAATCGAAAAATGGTGGGAAGAATAATAGGCAATAAACAATGGAAGGTGATACCATGCGTTTCAGTGATAAAGGAATTTCCGCAGCAACCGGTGAGAACCAGCTATTCGGGGTGGATTTCCACGATTTCATTCAAAAAGAACAAAACGCACACGTCGTGGAATTGGCGTCGGAATTTGGCCTTTCACTCCGTGACGTGAGAAAATTGAAAAAACAGCTGGAACGTTATTGAATTGTGCTTGACATTGCTAATTGGACTCCGTATTATAATATAAATAAAATGTCATACGGAAAACATACCGTTGATGGAGCATAGTAGCCAGGAGACAATGGCAAGAGAGGAAATGCCGCGGCTGGAAGCATTTCTGCATGATGACCTGGTGAATGAACACTCCGAAGGATTTTCTCTGAACATCGGCAATGCCGTCAGTAGGAGAAGACGTAGGCAGGCGTTAACTGTTAAAGAGGAAGTGCCGATTGGCGCTTCAATTAGGGTGGCACCACGGGAATCAAAGCTCTCGTCCCTTGTTATTATAGCAAGGGATTGGGGGCTTTTTTGCATTCTTTTTTACGGGATAAGAAAGTATACAATTCACTTTGAGAATTGTCCAGCTCCAGCGCCTAGCCCCTCGAGACGTTTCGGTCCGCCCAATGAAGTCAAAGAACGACTTCACCGGTCGACCCTCCAACGCTTGTCGGGGCTGACCAAGGCGCTTGCGCTTTTCTATACATAAAGACCTATTGAATGGAGGAGGATGAACTGTGTCTAACCAAATCAAAATTCCACGCGGAACACAGGACATTTTGCCAGGCCAGACTGAAAAATGGCAGCTTATTGAGGCGAAAGCAAGAGAACTTTGTGAAAGATACCAGTATCGGGAGATCAGGACACCGATTTTTGAGCATACAGAATTATTCCAGCGAGGCGTTGGGGATACGACAGATATCGTTCAAAAAGAAATGTATACATTCACTGACAGAGGAGATCGAAGCTTGACACTGCGCCCGGAAGGAACAGCAGCGGCTGTCCGCTCTTTTGTCGAGAATAAAATGTTCGGAAATCCGAACCAGCCAGTAAAGCTTTATTATATGGGGCCTATGTTCCGTTATGAACGTCCCCAGGCAGGACGCTTCCGCCAATTTGTCCAGTTTGGCGTAGAAGCAATGGGAAGTGCGGATCCTGCGATTGATGCCGAGGTAATCTCGCTTGCGATGGGAATCTATCAGGAGCTGGGGCTAAAAAAGCTGAAGTTGGTGGTTAATAGCCTCGGAGACAAGGAGAGCCGTACTGCACACAGAGAGGCACTTGTGAGCCACTTCAAACCGCGGATCGGGGAATTCTGCAGCGACTGCCAGAACCGCCTTGAAAAAAATCCGATGCGGATCCTCGATTGCAAAGCGGACCGTGACCACGAGCTGATGAAGTCAGCACCATCCATCATTGATTACTTGACGGATGATTCAAGGGTATATTTTAACAAAGTCACAAAATACCTGTCAGACCTGGGAATTGAATTCGAAGTAGATGCCAACCTCGTGCGCGGTCTGGATTATTACAACCACACGGCTTTTGAAATCATGAGCAATGCTGAAGGGTTCGGCGCGATCACCACGCTTTGCGGCGGCGGCAGATACAATGGCCTGGTTGAAGAAATCGGCGGTCCGGAAACACCGGGTATCGGTTTTGCACTGAGTATTGAGAGATTGCTTGCAGCCCTTGATGCAGAAGGTGTCGAACTGCCGGTCAAGGAGGAAATCGATTGCTATCTCGTTTCACTCGGCGATGAGGCAAAAGATTATACGGTAGGCCTGCTTCACAAGTTAAGGATGGCAGGATTCTCGGCAGAACGCGATTATCTTGATCGTAAAATCAAAGCTCAATTCAAGGCTGCAGACAGGGTCAATGCCAGGTACGTGGCCGTTCTGGGCGAAAATGAACTGAAAGAAAATAAAATCAATCTAAAATCAATGGCGGACGGGGAGCAGAAAGAACTGCCGCTTGAGAGCTTTATTGAAAAATTCAAGGAAATCTGCAGATAGTGGGGGAGTTTACATGTTTGGGAGATCATATTTTTGCGGTGAAGTAACAGAAAAGGCAGTTGGTGAAAAGGTTACGCTAAAAGGCTGGGTGCAAAAGCGCCGTGATCTGGGAGGACTGATTTTCATCGACCTCCGGGACAGAACCGGCCTTGTCCAGATTGTTTTCAATCCTGAAGTATCACCAGAGGCGCTTTCCATCGCCGAGAAGGTCCGTACAGAGTACGTCCTTGATGTAAAAGGGACTGTCATTGCCCGCGAAGCAGGCAGTGTGAACGAAAACCTTAAAACTGGAAAGATCGAAGTCCAGGTAGACGACCTGACCATTATCAATGAAGCGAAAACAACGCCGTTTGTAATTGCAGACAAAACGGATGTATCTGAAGATGTGCGTTTGAAATACCGCTATCTGGATCTTCGCCGCCCGGTCATGTTCGAGACTTTTAAAATGAGGCATCAGGTAACAAAAGCGATTCGCGATTACCTGGATGGCGAAGGGTTCCTGGATGTTGAAACACCAATCTTAACAAAGAGCACGCCTGAAGGAGCGAGGGACTATCTCGTACCAAGCCGTGTGCATCCGGGTGAATTCTACGCTCTTCCGCAATCTCCGCAGATTTTCAAGCAGCTGATGATGGTTGGCGGCTTCGAGCGTTACTACCAAATCGCCCGATGCTTCCGTGACGAGGACCTGCGTGCTGACCGCCAGCCAGAATTCACGCAGATTGATATCGAAACAAGCTTCATGAGCCAGGAAGAGATCATGGGCCTAACTGAAAAAATGATGCAAAAAGTCATGAAGGATGTAAAAGGATTGGAAGTGACATTGCCATTCCCTCGCATGAGTTACCAGGAAGCAATGGACCGCTTTGGATCCGACAAGCCGGATACACGCTTCAGCATGGAGCTTGTTGACCTTTCCGAAACAGTCAAGGATTCAGGGTTCAAGGTATTCGCATCTGCTGTCGCAGGAGGTGGCCAGGTCAAGGCAATCAATGTAAAAGGTGCGGCATCCAATTACTCACGCAAGGATATTGATGGCCTGACTGAATTTGTGGCTGTATACGGAGCGAAAGGCCTGGCTTGGCTGAAAGCGGAAGAGGATGGCCTAAAAGGGCCAATCTCAAAATTCTTTGGCGAAGAAGAGCAGGCTGATCTTCAAGCTAAGCTTGATGTCACGGCGGGTGACCTTCTGCTGTTCGTAGCGGACAAGAAAAATGTCGTGGCAGATGCGCTTGGTGCATTGCGCCTGAAGCTTGGAAAAGAGCTCGGACTGATCGACCAGAGCAAATTCAACTTCCTCTGGGTGACAGACTGGCCACTGTTGGAATTCGACGAAGAAGCAGACCGTTACTTCGCTGCACACCATCCATTTACGATGCCAGTCCGCGAAGACCTTCCAATGCTTGAGAGCGATCCAGCGAATGTAAAAGCACAGGCATATGACCTTGTTCTGAACGGCTATGAACTTGGCGGCGGATCCTTAAGGATTTTTGAAAGAGATGTCCAGGAAAAAATGTTCTCAGTGCTGGGATTCACTAAAGAACAGGCATATGAACAATTCGGCTTCCTGCTTGAAGCCTTTGAATATGGCACACCGCCACATGGAGGCATAGCGCTTGGACTAGACAGAATGGTGATGCTGCTTGCGGGCAGGTCAAACCTCCGCGACACAATCGCCTTCCCGAAAACAGCAAGCGCAAGCGACCTTTTGACAGACGCTCCTGGAGAAGTTAGCGGAGCCCAGCTGGATGAATTGCATTTGTCATTAAATGTTAAAAAAGACCAGTAATATCCAGCACCCATTTTCTTGAAGTTGATTCAAGCGTGTGATAATATAATAACAACAGATGAAGAGTCCTGATGTGTTCGTTGTTTAACCTGAAGTTTTGACCTAACATCTATCCTTCGGGAGCACGAGTTTTCGGGCCGCGTAAATGCCTCTGGCTAGAGGACTTACAGAAACCCGGAACAGGGCACCCACCTGCTGAGAGCGGGTTCAAGACGAAGGCATCCAACACGACGGCACGATTGGGACTCTTCCTACATACGTACACCAAAGCCATGCATCCGCATGGTTTTTTTGTTTTTATGAAACTTAGGTTTGGGGATTGCTTTTGTGATCTTGATTTAGATGTAAATAGATAATCTCGGATAACGTATAGTTTGTCCGATAGAGAGCGTCTAATGGACAGTTATCTGGGTTTTAGACCTAAGTTTGTCCGATAGAGAGCGTCTAACGGACAGTTATCCGGTTTCGAACCTACGTTAGTCCGATGGAAAGGCTATATCTTTGCTAGAACTCTTCCATCACCATGCCAATACACATTAATTCCTATAAAAATACTTGAAATTAACGATAGGTATGTTATATTCGAAAGCGGGTATAGATAGTAACACCAATCTTAATATTTGGAGTGAGTCTGGATGCTTCATCAATTTTCTAGAAATGAACTGGCCATCGGCAAAGAGGGCCTTGATATAATGAAAAA
The DNA here is from genome assembly GCF_007678455.1 of Cytobacillus oceanisediminis 2691. GTDB lineage: Bacteria > Bacillota > Bacilli > Bacillales > Cytobacillaceae > Mesobacillus > Mesobacillus oceanisediminis_A. The sequence continues at coordinate 13,939 of NZ_VEEP01000004.1, forward strand.
CAGTACGGTAGCTGTATTAGGAATTGGCGGTGTCGGTTCATTTGCGGCAGAAGCACTGGCACGGTCTGGAGTTGGCAAACTAATTTTGATTGACAAGGATGATGTTGATATCACGAATGTCAACCGCCAGTTAATTGCGCTGCTTTCGACAGTCGGCAAGCAAAAGGTCGAAGTGATGCGTGACAGGATTATGGATATTAATCCCGAATGCGAAGTTGTAGCGCTGAAAATGTTCTATACTGAGGAAACCTATGAAGAGATCTTTGGCTACGACCTTGATTTTATTGTCGATGCTTCAGATACGATTTCTTATAAAATCCATCTGATCAAGGAATCCATCAACAGGGGCATTCCGATGATTTCAAGCATGGGTGCGGCTAATAAAATGGATCCTACGCGTTTCCAGATTGCTGATATTTTCAAGACCCATACCGATCCGCTGGCGAAAGTCATCCGTACCCGCCTGCGAAAAGAAGGAATCAAAAAAGGAATCCCTGTTGTCTTTTCAGACGAAAGCCCGATTGTCATCAGGGAGGATGTACGGAAAGAGGTAGGAAATGACAATGCCGAAATCCGCAAGGCTAAAATGCCTCCGTCTTCCAATGCGTTCGTTCCTTCAGTAGCGGGACTCATCATGGCCAGCCATGTAGTCAGGGAATTATTAAAAGACATCGAAATTGAGCGAGTGAACAGCTAAGGAAAAATCGATTTCAGACCTATAAACAGCTGAAAAAGCGGCAAGGACCTCTAAAAAGGTCCTGCCGCTTATTTTTTGTGTCCGGTGATTTTTTCATAGATGGAGGCAATGGCCTGTTCGAACTTCCCGGTTTTCTTTGGTTTATAGTATACCTTGTTTTTGATTCTGTCCGGGAGATACTGCTGTTTGACCCAGCCACCCTCGTAATCATGCGGGTACAGATAGTCCACTCCTCTCCCAAGGTCCTTTGCCCCTTTGTAGTGGGCATCCTTTAAGTGATCAGGCACTTCTCCGCTGATGCCTGAGCGGATATCAGCCAGTGCTGAATCAATGGCGGCATAAGCAGAGTTCGATTTAGGGGACAGGCATAACTCGATCACCGCATTAGCGAGTGGAATCCTTGCCTCCGGTAAGCCGACTCTTTCGGCTGCTTCAATTGCTGCAAGTGTCCTTTGCCCAGCCTGTGGACTTGCCAATCCGATGTCTTCATAGGCAATCACCAGAAGTCTTCGGTTGATGCTGACAAGATCGCCTGCTTCAATCAATCTTCCAAGATAATGGAGAGCCGCATTCACATCGCTGCCCCTGATGGACTTCTGGAAACCTGACAGGACATCGTAGTGTGCATCACCATCTTTATCGTGAGAGAGACTCTTTTTCTGCATGCATTCTTCTGCTGCGCCCTCATCGATATGGATGATACCTTCTCCATTTGGTTCAGTGGATAAAACAGCAAGCTCCAGGGCATTCAAGGAGCTTCTCACATCTCCGCCGGAGGCTGTGGCGAAATGGGTAAGTGCCTCTTCTGTCAGCTCGATCTTCAAGTTGCCGAGGCCTCTTTCTTCATCGGCAATCGCTCTTCGCAAAGCTGTTTTTATATCCTCTGGTTCAAGCGGCTTCAATTCAAAAATCTGGCATCTTGAGCGGATGGCAGGATTGATCGCATGGTACGGATTGCTGGTTGTGGCACCAATCAGGACGATCATCCCATTTTCCAGATATGGAAGCAGGAAATCCTGTTTTGCTTTGTCAAGCCGGTGCACCTCATCAAGCAGCAGGATGACTTTCCCTGACATCTTCGCTTCTGCAGCTACTACTTCCATATCTTTTTTATTGTTCGTGACGGCATTCAGTGTCCTGAATGCAAAATTCGTGCTCCCGGCAATCGCACTGGCAATCGAAGTTTTCCCGATGCCAGGCGGTCCATATAGAATCATTGACGATAATTGTCTCGCCTTGACCATTCTGTTTATGATTTTTCCTTCAGCTACCAGGTGGGACTGGCCGATCACTTCCTCGATCGTCCGCGGCCTCATCCTGAAAGCAAGAGGTTTAAGGTTCATGCTCATCGCTCCAATAAAACGGAATTTCGTGTATATATACAATAACATGAACGGGGGACTTGCGCATTGTACATGCAATTTATGCTATAATGTCAAAAGCCTACCTATTGACTAAGGATTTTGTTAAAATTTATAGTGTGAGAATGCCATATGGGGCATTATGAATATATCAAATAAATATCAACCCATTTTAAAGAACTATGGAATAGAGGTGCAATATGAAAATATCCACGAAAGGGCGCTATGGACTGACAATTATGATTGAGCTTGCCAAAAAGTTTGGCGAAGGGCCAATTTCTTTAAAGTCGATTGCGCAAACGAATGATTTATCAGAGCACTATTTAGAACAGCTGGTGGCTCCCCTGAGGAATGCCGGACTGGTAAAAAGCATCAGAGGAGCGTATGGAGGATATATTCTTGGTTCTGAGCCTTCGCAGATCTCAGCAGGCGATATCATCAGGGTCCTTGAAGGCCCAATCAGTATTGTCGAAGGCATTGAGGATGAAGAACCTGCAAAACGCGAACTGTGGACCCGTATCAGGGATGCAGTAAAAGATGTCCTGGACAACACCACGATTGAAGATCTTGCCAATCACACCGATAATTTTGGCGAGTCTGATGCGTACATGTTTTATATATAAAAGCTGTTTTTACATTGACTTTTGAATGCAAAGCTGACGAACAGAGCCTATATAAACTAAAATATTCTGAAGAGAGGGTAAAACTTTGGATAGAATCTATTTGGACCATGCGGCCACAACACCGATGCATCCAGAAGTCCTGGCTGAAATGGTTAAAGTCATGGAATCTGAGTTTGGGAATCCTTCAAGCATCCACCATTTCGGGCGCGAGGCGAGAAAAATCCTGGATGATACTCGTGATGAACTAGCAAAAAGCATCGGGACAAAAGGGAACAATATCATTTTCACAAGCGGCGGAACGGAAGCGGATAACCTCGCTATTATTGGCTATGCCGAACAAAACCGCTCAAAAGGGCAGCATATCATTACGACGCAGGTTGAACACCATGCTGTCCTGCATAGCTGTGAGGAGTTGGAAAAACGGGGCTTTGAGGTCACTTATCTCCCTGTTGATGAAAATGGCCTTGTTTCCATTAATGCTTTTGATGATGCGCTGCGGGATGATACGATTCTTGTGACCATCATGTACGGAAATAATGAAGTGGGGACAATTCAGCCGATTGCAGAAATAGGGAAGCGACTTGCCGGACACCAGGCCGTTTTCCATACGGATGCAGTCCAGGCTTATGGAATCGAGAACTTCAGCGTAGAAGAATTGAACGTGGATATGCTTTCTGTTTCGGCGCATAAAATCAATGGACCAAAAGGAATTGGTTTTCTGTATATCCGAGGTGGAATTAAGCTGGCTCGCCAGCTTTTCGGCGGGGAACAGGAGAGGAAGAGGCGTGCAGGCACTGAAAATGTTGCAGCAATTGCCGGATTCCGGAAAGCTGTTCGGCTATCGCAACAAGAGCTTGAGCGCAAGCGCGCCTTATATCGGGATTTGCAGAAGCGTTTCATCAGCAAGCTTGAAGAGAGCGGAATCTCTTTCCAGCTGAACGGATTGCTTGATAATTCACTGCCTCATATTTTAAACTTAAGCTTTCCTGGTACAAATGTCGAAGCCATGCTTGTCAATCTCGACCTGGCCGGAATTGCGGCATCAAGTGGTTCAGCATGCACAGCAGGTTCCATTGACCCATCACATGTGCTGGTTGCAATGTTCGGAAAAGATTCTGACAAGCTGACGAACTCAATCCGTTTCAGTTTCGGATTAAACAATACACCAGAACAGATTGACAAAGCAGCTGCAGATACAGCTAATATTGTCCAGAGGCTCGCGAAAAACCAACGGGCATAAGGGTAGACTAGTTTTAAAGGAAGAGAGTGAGGTGAAGCATAATGGAAAAATCACCGAAGGATACTAGAGTGGTGGTTGGAATGTCCGGGGGAGTCGACTCATCCGTCGCTGCGCTGGTCCTCAAGGAGCAGGGCTATGATGTGATTGGCATCTTCATGAAGAACTGGGACGACACCGATGAAAACGGCGTCTGTACAGCCACGGAGGATTATGAAGATGTCATCCGCGTATGCAACCAGATCGGCATTCCGTATTATGCAGTCAATTTTGAGAAACAATACTGGGATAAAGTTTTTACTTATTTCCTGGATGAATATAAAGCAGGCAGGACGCCAAACCCTGATGTCATGTGCAATAAAGAAATCAAATTCAAAGCATTCCTTGAGCACGCGATGAATCTTGGAGCGGATTATCTTGCGACAGGCCATTATGCCCGCGTGGAAGACCGGGACGGCGAGCGGAAAATGCTTCGCGGACTTGATGAGAACAAAGACCAGACATACTTCTTGAATCAGCTGAACCAGAGCCAATTGGAAAAAGTATTGTTCCCCATTGGCGATATGGAAAAGTCCCGCGTGAGGGAACTGGCAAAGGAAGCAAATCTAGCCACAGCAACGAAAAAAGACAGCACTGGCATTTGCTTCATCGGCGAAAGGAATTTCAAGGAGTTCCTTGGGAATTACCTTCCAGCCCAGCCGGGAAATATGGAGACCATGAGTGGTGAAGTAAAAGGCAAGCATGACGGTCTGATGTATTATACAATCGGCCAGAGACAAGGTCTTGGAATCGGCGGTGCAGGCGAACCATGGTTCGTGGTTGGAAAGGACCTTGAACGCAATGTATTGCTAGTTGAACAAGGATTCCATAACGATCTGCTCTATTCAGACAGCATTACGGCTGTGAATATCAGCTTCGTATCCGACAAGCCAAAGCCAAAGACCTTTGAGTGCACGGCGAAATTCCGCTACCGTCAGCCTGATAATGCTGTAACGGTTGAGCTTCAGGACGATGGAACCGCAAAAGTGATTTTCAAAGAACCAATCCGAGCTGTTACCCCAGGACAAGCTGTCGTTTTCTATGATGGAGAAGAATGTCTTGGCGGCGGAACGATTGATGAGATTTTCAAAAACGGAAGCAAATTGACATATGTCGGTTAATTCTGATTGATCCCCGGCGGGCCAGCTTCGCCGGGGATTATTTTGTGAGTTTGATTACATGATTGTGGTATACTGGCATGGAGAATGGAGTGTTCAAAATGGATAAAAACCAGACAGGTATTGATTTAATGAGAGAAGGAAAATGGGAAGAGGCTGCCAAGGCTTTCGCTGAAGCGATCGAAGAACAGCCAAAGGATCCTGTTGCATACATAAATTTCGGGAATGTCCTGACAGCAGTAGGTGATACCGAAAGAGCAATGAATTTTTACGATAAAGCAATCGATCTTGATGAAAATGCCCCTGCTGCCTATTACAGCAAGGGTGGCGTTTATTTTGACCAGCAAAATTTTGCTCAGGCTAAAAGTATGTTTGAACTAGCCCTGAAAAAGGGTCTCGAAACCGGGGATAACTTTTTCATGCTTGGCATGAGCCTTGCGAATATGGAAAACAGCAAGCTGGCATTGCCATATCTGCAGCGAAGCACTGAACTTCTTGAGGATGATGCTGAAGCGCATTTCCAATACGGGCTCTGCCTTGCGAGGGAAAACTTTATTGATGAAGCAATAACCGTACTTGATAAGTCAGTTATGCTTGACCCTGGACATGCCGATGCACTCTATAATCTTGGGGTTGCCTACGGTTTCAAAGAAGATGGCAAAAAAGCGCTTGAAATGTTCAATCGCGCATTGGAAGTACAGCCTGACCATCTGCTGGCCGGCCACGGAAAGAAATTGATTGAGGGACAAGAGAACCAGTAAATACGATGGATCAGCGGAAAGGGGGAAGGAACTTTGGATAAGCAGGACTCTCTAGATTTGTTTTCAGAGCAGGGGAAGTTCATGAAAGGAAAGCATTTAGTCACCATTTTCCATAATGAACAAAACCTTTACACCGTACTGAGAATCAGGGTCGAGGAAACAAATGAACAGTATGATGATAAAGAGGCAGTCATTACCGGGTACTTCCCCAGGATTCATGAGCAGGAGACATATATTTTCTTTGGTGAAGTAAAAGAACATCCCAAGTTTGGCGCCCAATTTCATGCAACGCATTTCAGAAAAGACCTTCCCCAGTCCAAACAGGGAATCATCAGCTATTTGTCCAGTGACCTTTTTAAAGGAATCGGAAAGAAAACGGCTGAAAAAATCGTTGAGACTCTTGGTGAAAAAGCCATCACGAGGATCATCGAGAATCCCTCTGTTCTGGACCAGATTCCGAAACTGGCACCTGAAAAGGCAAAGGACTTGTATGATACTCTGATGGAGCATCAAGGCCTTGAACAGGTGATGGTCGCTTTGAACGATTATGGTTTTGGCCCGCAGCTGTCGATGAAAATATATCAAGTATATAAAGAACAGGCCATTGAAGTGATCCAAAACAATCCCTATAAACTTGTTGAAGACATTGAGGGCATCGGTTTTGGCAGGGCTGATGAACTTGGAAGCCAACTGGGCCTGACGGGTAACCATCCTGACCGGATCAAGGCTGCCTGCCTTTATACCCTGGAGAATTCAAGCATACAGGGCGGACATGTCTTCATGGATGCGGAAGCACTGCTTGTAGATGTGAAAAAGCTGCTTGAAGACAATCAGAATTTCCAGATTGAATTTACGGATATCTCCAGGGAAATCATCAAGCTTGGTGAAGAAGGAAAGCTGATTGCCGAAGAGCAGAGAATCTATTTGCCATCGCTCTTTTATTCTGAAAAGGGACTTGTGGCGAATATCAAAAGAATCCTTGAGCAGACGGAGTATGAAAATCAATTTCCTGAATCCGAATTCCTCCTTGCGCTCGGGAATCTTGAAGAGCGTCTCAATGTCCAATATGCTCCGAGTCAAAAAGAAGCCATCCAGACAGCACTGATGTCGCCAATGATGATCCTGACAGGCGGTCCTGGTACAGGGAAAACGACCGTAATAAAAGGAATCGTGGAATTATACGGAGAACTCCATGGCTGTTCCTTAGAGCCAAAAGATTATAAAAAGGAGGAGCCGTATCCGTTTTTGCTTGCAGCTCCTACCGGCAGGGCCGCAAAACGAATGACCGAGTCCACGGGTCTGCCTGCCGTAACCATCCACAGGCTGCTTCGCTGGAATGGCGCTGAAGGCTTTGAACATAATGAGGATCAGCCGCTTGAAGGGAAAATCCTGATTATTGATGAGACCTCAATGGTCGATATCTGGCTGGCCCATCAATTGTTCAAATCACTGCCTGATAATATTCAGGTTATCATTGTGGGCGATGAAGACCAGCTTCCTTCCGTTGGTCCAGGGCAGGTATTGAAGGACCTGCTTGATTCCGGCAGGATTCCTACAGTGAGGCTGACCGATATTTACAGGCAGGCAGAAGGTTCATCAATCATTGAACTTGCCCACCAAATCAAAAAAGGGTATCTGCCTGAGGACATTTCTGCCCAACAGGCTGACCGCTCTTTTATAAGATGTTCGACAAACCAGATTCCCCAAGTAGTCGAAAAAGTTGTCGCAAATGCCAAGAAAAAAGGCTATTCGCCAAGAAATATCCAGGTTCTGGCTCCTATGTACCGGGGACCTGCAGGGATTGACCGGCTAAACGAGCTTTTGCAGAATTTATTCAATCCGAATGCAGACGGCACAAGGAAAGAGCTGGCCTTCGGCGATGTGAAATACCGGATCGGCGATAAGGTCCTCCAGCTGGTCAACCAGCCGGAAGCAAATGTGTTCAACGGGGATATGGGTGAGGTCGTCGCGATTTTTTACGCAAAGGAAAACACAGAAAAACAAGATCAGTTGATTGTTTCCTTTGACGGGATCGAAGTAACTTATAATCGTCCAGATCTTTCACAAATTACCCATGCTTACTGCTGTTCGGTGCATAAATCACAGGGGAGTGAATTTCCGATTGTCGTACTTCCGGTTGTGAAAAGTTATTACAGGATGCTGCGAAGGAATTTAATCTATACGGCCATCACAAGAAGCAAGCAATTCCTGATTCTCGTTGGCGAAGAAGATGCCTTGAAAATGGGCATCGAACGCGGAGAAGATACAGAGCGGAATACAACGCTTGTTGAAAAGCTAGTCGAGATGCTTCCTGATTTGAGCGGTAAGCAGACAGAGAAGGTAACTTTACCGGCTACACAAGAGGACAGTAAGCAGGTTGACTATCTGGAAATGATGAAGAGCGCGGACCCGATGATCGGAATGGAGAACGTGTCTCCTTATGATTTTATGGAAGAGAATAATGCATAAGAATCCGCAGCTATGTGGATTCTTTTTTATTTTTACAGACAGTGAAACGCTTTGGAAAACCTTACACATCATGATTTGCCCGAGACGGAGGAAACTAAGAGTGTTCGGAAAGGCGGGACACACTTTTGCGGACATTTTCACTTTTAAAGGGATTGCCTGTATATGAATTGGCGAGTGGTCAAAAACTGGGCGAAGTTTGTGATGTGAGCATTTCAAGCAATGGAAGCGTTGTAGGCTTACTTGTAAAAAAGGGTGCATTCATCAAGAAAACGTTTCAGGTCAAGATAGGTCAGGTTGAATCCTTTGGCTGGGATGGTGTAATGGTAAAAGACAAAGCAGCGTTGGAGCATTTGGAGGCAGAGCCTGAATATACGTTCGAGCATAATGAGGGACTTGCTGGCAAGATCCTGTTATCAAGGGATGGAGAACAGCTAGGTTTGTTGGAAGACGTATATTTCATGGAAGAATTGGGCACGATTGTAGGGTACGAACTAACGGATGGCTTTTTTTCGGATATTATGAATGGAAAGCGTGTCGTCAAGACAACCGGTCCGCCTGCAATCGGAAAGGATGCCATCATCGTGACAGTTAAACCGAGATGAGGTGTCCTTATGTTAAGTTGTCCCAATTGCAGAAGCAAGGATATTGGCAAAATTGGCATCAACCAATATTATTGCTGGAATTGCTTCATAGAGCTGTCTTTGAATAAAGGTCTGATCCATACCCATCAAGTCGAAGAGGATGGAACCCTCAGCTCCCTTGATGACTTATTCGACGAAGATCAACGTCAATACGGCATGTAAAATAAACCGAAGAGGTGAAACACATGAACAAAATGTTAACCTCCGTGATCGCATTTGGCGCAGGTATGGCAGCCTATAACTATGCTTCCAACAACAATATGATGTCTGGCAGGAAAATGAAGAAGCTAGGCAGAAAAATGACAAAAGCATTTCTTTAAAAAAGGAACCAATCCCCTGTAGTTTTTTTTGCAGGGGATTTTCTAGTTGGGGAAATGGAAAAAAACCTCCGGAATTTCCAGTTCGCTATATTATGGCGAAAGTCGCTATAAATAGTAAAAAGTCGCTATAAAAACTAAAAAGTCGCTATAAAAACTAAAAACTCGCTATAAAAAGTAAATTATCGGTCCTTTTTATTTAAAAAAATCCCGCCTCGGTACCAATAAAAGGTATAATCCGCTTCCTTTCTTTCAAGAATAAACAGGAGGGAGGGCGAACATGGTGAATATCCAAATGAAATGGTACTACCGGCTTGGATTTCTTCTCCTTTTGTTTATTGTACTTTTTGTTTTTATCAAGCTTCAATCTCTATGGGTACCTGTGCTTCAAATATTAATATCATTGCTGATTCCTTTTTCGATAGCTGCTTTCATTACATATCTGCTTCACCCGATTGTTGAATCCCTTCACCAAAGGGGCTTGCACCGGGGAGTATCGATTTTGATCATTTATATTTTATTTTTTGGCGGCGCAGGTTTTGCTTTTTATAAGGGTATTCCTGCTTTAATCCACCAGCTGCGTGATTTGACGGAGAACGCCCCATATTTCGCCGAACAATATAAACAGATGGTTAACAATGTGGTTGACCAGACCTCGACATGGCCAGCAGGGATACATGAGAGGATCGAGGATGGAATCAACAGTATGGAGCAATGGCTTGATGGAGTGCTTGCAGGAACGATGTCTGTTTTGATGGGAATCATTAATTCCATTTTGACGATTGCGGTGATTCCGTTCATTGCCTTTTACATGCTTAAGGACTTCGATGCAATGAAAAAGGCAGCCTGGTACTTAACCCCCAGGCAATGGAGGCAGCCGGGCGCAAGATTTCTTCATGAAGTCGACAAGTCGCTCGGCAGCTATATACGCGGCCAGCTTCTCATCTGTCTGATCATCGGTGTGCTCTCCTCGTTGTTTTTCTGGCTTGCGGGTATTAAGTATTCGCTCCTTCTTGGAGCCATTGTCGGAATTACGAATGTGATCCCGTATTTCGGTCCGATCATTGGGGCAATACCGGCTGTCATCATCGCCGCAACAATGTCTATGAAAATGGTACTGCTGTCACTTGTGATCGTCTTTTCACTGCAATTCCTGGAAGGTAACATCCTATCCCCGCTGATTGTCGGAAAAAGCCTGCATATGCATCCTTTGATGATCATGTTCGCGCTTCTGGCAGGAGAAGAAGTAGGCGGCATCCTTGGGCTGATTTTGGCCGTTCCCGTACTGGTTGTTTTGAGGGCGGCACTGATCCACGCAAAAGACCACATCATTCTTGAAAGAAAAAAAGCACGTCCGACATAAATTTATGCCAAGTCGTTTGACAAACGCAATCCAGCTATATATAATTCGGCTATAGATTAATAATTCGAAAAATGTAGAAGGAACGAGTATGTTATAGACCATCGTCCAGAGAGGGATTGCCCAGGCTGAAAGAATCCCCGGTGAAGGATAACAGAAGGCTATTCCGGAGTGCAGGCAAAACCTGCCGTAGCAGCTGCGTTAAAGCGTCATTGAGAGATGGGCGTGCGTTTTTGCGTCCATAATCAGGGTGGTACCGCGAGCAAGCTCTCGTCCCTGTCCAGGGATGAGGGCTTTTTTTGTTGCCTAAAATCCCTGAAAGCTAAAATTTCACAAGGATTTAGGAGGTTTGTTTCATGAAGAAACTGACAGGTTCTGAAATCAGAAGAATGTATCTTGAATTTTTTAAGGAAAAAGGCCATGCCATAGAGCCAAGTGCTTCGCTTGTTCCGCACGATGATCCGTCCTTGCTTTGGATCAACAGCGGTGTAGCGACATTGAAGAAGTATTTTGACGGCCGTGTTATTCCGGCAAACCCGCGTATCACCAATGCGCAAAAATCGATTCGTACGAATGACATCGAAAATGTCGGCAAAACAGCACGCCACCATACCTTCTTTGAAATGCTCGGCAACTTTTCGATCGGTGACTACTTCAAGGTAGAAGCAATTGAATTTGCATGGGAATTTCTAACGAGTGAAAAGTGGATCGGATTTGATCCTGAAAAATTATCCGTGACGATTCACCCTGAGGATGATGAGGCGTTTAACATCTGGAAAGATAAAATCGGCATTCCTGAAGAGCGGATCATCCGTCTGGAGGGTAACTTCTGGGACATCGGTGAAGGCCCAAGCGGTCCGAACACAGAAATCTTCTATGACAGAGGTCCTGAATACGGCAACGACCCTGAAGACCCGGAGCTTTATCCTGGCGGTGAAAATGACCGTTACCTCGAAGTATGGAACCTTGTGTTCTCTGAATTCAACCATAATCCGGATGGCACATACACGCCGCTTCCGAAGAAAAATATTGATACTGGTATGGGACTGGAGCGTATGGCTTCTGTAGTCCAGGATGTTCCAACAAACTTTGAAACAGACTTGTTCATGCCAATCATCAATGCAACTGAGGAAATCTCCGGTGAAAAATACGGACAGTCCAAAGAGAAGGATGAAGCATTCAAAGTTATTGCTGACCACATCCGTACTGTAGCTTTCGCTGTCGGTGACGGTGCACTTCCTTCCAACGAAGGCCGCGGGTATGTACTTCGCCGTTTATTGCGCCGTGCTGTACGTTATGCAAAAAAGCTGAACATCAACCGGCCATTCATGTTTGAATTGGTGCCGGTAGTGGGCGAAATCATGCATGATTTCTACCCGGAAGTAAAAGAAAAGACCGACTTTATCCAGAAGGTCATCAAAAATGAAGAAGACCGCTTCCATGAAACGCTGCACGAAGGCCTCGCTATTCTCTCTGAATTGATTAAGAAGGAAAAGGAAAAAGGCAGCGGCAAAATCCAGGGTGAGGATGTCTTCAGACTATACGACACATATGGATTTCCAGTTGAACTGACCGAAGAGTATGCAGAAGAAGAAGGTTTGAAGGTCGACCACGAAGGCTTTGAAAGAGAAATGGAACTCCAGCGTGAAAGAGCTCGTGCGGCACGCCAGGATGTTGGTTCCATGCAGGTTCAGGGAGGCGTTCTGGGCGATATTAAAGAAAGCAGCGAGTTCGTAGGATATGATAACTTTGAAACGAACAGCAAAATCGTTGCATTGATTAAGGAAGGCGAGCTTGTTGAGGAAGCGAATGCAGGCGACGAAATCCATTTCATCCTTGATATCACACCTTTCTACGCTGAAAGCGGCGGACAAATAGCTGATAAAGGTACAGTCCAAGCAAATGGCGTCAAGCTGTCAGTGAAAGACGTCAAGAAAGCTCCGAATGGTCAAAACCTCCACAATGCAGTGGTGGTGGAAGGAACTGTTTCGAAAGGACTTGAAGTCACTGCAAAAGTCGATCAGGATAACCGTGCAAAAATCATCAAGAACCATACCGCAACACACTTGCTGCACCAGGCGTTGAAGGATGTACTGGGCACGCACGTCAATCAGGCAGGGTCACTTGTCGAGCCAGACAGACTCCGATTCGACTTTTCTCACTTCGGCCAGGTAACCGGTGAAGAACTTGAGCAAGTAGAAGCAATCGTCAACGAAAAAATCTGGAGAAGCATCCAGGTGGAGACGAGCTTCAAGCCAATTGCTGAAGCGAAGGCAATGGGTGCGATGGCATTGTTTGGCGAGAAATATGGTGATATTGTCCGTGTCGTAAAAGTTGGCGACTACAGCCTTGAGCTTTGCGGCGGATGCCATGTTCCTAATACATCTGTCATCGGGCTGTTCAAGATTGTATCCGAAGGCGGCATCGGTGCTGGAACAAGAAGGATAGAGGCTGTAACCGGCGAAGCGGCTTACAAGGTGCTTAACGACCAGATCGGCATCCTGAAGGAAGCTGCTGGTAAGCTGAAGACTTCTCCGAAGGAAGTGGCGAACAGGATCGATTCACTGCTCACAGAAATGAAGCAGCTGCAGCGCGAAAATGAATCCCTTGCTGCTAAATTGGGAAATATTGAAGCAGGGAGCCTAACATCACAGGTCAAAGAAATTAACGGTGTCCAACTGCTTGCTGCACGCGTCCAGGCTTCTGATATGAACAGCCTGCGAAATATGGCTGATGACTTAAAGCAAAAACTTGGTTCTGCAGTCATCCTGCTTGGCATGACAGATGGCAGCAAGGTCAACCTGATTGCAGCTGTTACAGATGATTTGATCAAGCAAGGCTATCAGGCTGGAAAATTGATCAAGGAAGCAGCAGCCATTTGCGGCGGCGGCGGCGGCGGCCGTCCCGATATGGCCCAGGCTGGCGGAAAAGACCCATCAAAACTCGACAATGCGCTTCAATTTGCCGAAGAATGGGTAAAATCAATTTGATATAAAAGTAAAGTAGTGTAGAATGAAGGTATCTTGAAAGAAAATTTTACCTGCCATTTCTTAAAAGTGAGGTGCATTCGATGAGCTCTTTTGATAAAACGATGAGATTTAATTTTCCCGAAGAGCCTTTTGAGCATGATGCCAATGAAGTCCTGCTGCAGGTGTACGAAGCGCTGCAGGAAAAGGGATATAACCCGATCAACCAAATCGTCGGATATTTGCTCTCTGGCGACCCGGCCTATATTCCCCGCCATCGGGATGCCCGCAACATCATCCGCAAGCTGGAGCGGGATGAAATTATCGAGGAACTGGTTAAATCCTACTTAAGGAACCATCGAGAGGGGAAATAAATTGCGGATCATGGGACTGGATGTCGGATCGAAAACGGTCGGCATAGCCCTGAGCGATGAACTCGGCTGGACAGCTCAGGGACTTGAAACATTGAAAATCAACGAAGAAGAAAATGTGTTTGGTTTCGATGAAATTGGTAAAATAATAAAAGAGAACGAAGTCGGCAAAGTAGTCGTAGGTTTGCCGAAGAATATGAACGGGACGATTGGCCCGCGCGGCGAAGCAAGCCAGTTCTATGCCCGTGAGCTTGAAGAACGGTTTGGGGTTCAAACCATTTTATGGGACGAGCGTCTGACGACAGTGGCTGCCGAGAGAGTTTTGCTTGAGGCAGATGTAAGCCGCAAAAAAAGAAAGAAGGTCATCGATAAGATGGCCGCAGTAATGATCTTACAAGGCTATTTGAACAGCCAAAATTAAATTGAGGTGACTACAATGGATCACGGTGAAAACAACATTACAGTAGTAGACGAAAACGGCAACGAACAATTATGCGAAGTACTTTTCACATTTGATTCCGAAGAGTTCGGAAAATCATATGTACTTTATTATCCAGTCGGAGCAGAAGATAACGATGATGAGGAAATCGAAATCCACGCATCTGCTTTCACACCAACAGAAGATAATGAAGATGGCGAGCTCATGCCAATCGAAACAGATGAAGAGTGGGACATGATTGAAGAAATGCTCGAAACATTCCTTGCCGAGCAAGACGAAGAATAAGATTGTCAAATCTGGACCAGGCGAATGAAGCCTGGTCCTTTTATTTTTTGCCGGAAAAATATAAATGGACAATCAGTGGCATGATTCTTAGGTATGCGTCCGATAGAAGGCTCTAACGGACAAACAGGATGCTGTATCCCGAATAAGTGTCTGATAGAAGGGCGCTATCGGACAAACAAGGAGAAGAATCCTGAAGAAGTGTCCGATAGAAGGGCGCTATCGGACAAACAAGGAGAAGAATCCTGAAGAAGTGCCCGATAGCAGGGCCCTATCGGACAAAAAGGGAGAAAAATCCTGAAGAAGTGTCCGATAGAAGGGCCCTATCGGACAAAAAGAGAGAAGAATCCTGAAGAAGTGTTCGATAGCAGGGCTCTATCGGACAAAAAGAGAGAAGAATCCTGAAGAAGTGTCCGATCGAAGAACTCTAACAATCAAACAAAGCTAAATCTTAAAATGTGTAATCAATATTTGCCTTCCACAATAGCACCTTCCATAAAAGGCACTGCATATGGGTGTCAGAACATATCTAACATCATTGTCGAATTTTTGGTTTGTTTGTCGTTCAAGGTATTTTTTCGTAATTATTTGCAAATAGAAATAGAAAATATAGTATAATGGTTCGAGATGTGATAATAGAGAGTATCCAGGAAGTATGTTTTGTTATCTGGAGGGGGAACTTATGTCTGACGAAAAGAATATACAGGATCCGAAAAAAGATAAGAAAAATTTGATTACTGAAAAGCTGATTGAGCAGCAGAAAGAAGCGAAAATTGTGAGGAAGATTGTTTTCATTACTGCAATCGTGGCCATCTTGCTCATCGGAGCGATCGGCGGCGGCGGCTATTATTACATAAAAGAAGCCATGAAGCCTGTCGAGGAAAACAGCAAGAAAACCATCGATGTCACGATTCCTATTGGTTCTTCTACTACAGGTATCGGGCAGATTCTTGAGGATAAAGGGGTCATAAGGGATGCCCGAGTCTTCAAATATTATGTGAAGTTCAAAAATGAAGCCGGCTTCATGGCCGGAGATTATAAAATGAAACCGTCAATGACGCTGCCTGAAATCATCACAAGCTTGAAAACAGGTAAAGTCATGCAGGATGTGGTCATGAAGATCACAATTCCTGAAGGTAAACAGCTGAAACAAATTGCCGGGATCATTGCTGAAAAAACACAGCAGGATGAAGCAGAAGTTTTCAAACAGCTGAACGATAAAGAATTCATCAAAAAAATGATGGAGAAATATCCGGATGTCCTTACTGATGAAATCCTGAAAGAGAATGTGAAGTACCCGCTAGAAGGCTATCTATTCCCTGCTACTTACCCATTTTACTCCGAAAAACCAACAATCGAGGAAATTGTCACTGTCATGCTGACAAAGACGAAGGAAGTGCTTGGTGAATTCAGGGGACAGATGGAAGAACAGGAAATGTCGACGCATGAATTAATGACGATGGCATCACTAATCGAAGAGGAAGCAACTGAGAAAGCAGACCGCGATAAGATTGCCAGCGTCTTCTACAATCGCCTGGAAGACGGAATGATGCTGCAGACAGACCCAACTGTCCTGTATGCCCACGGCGAACATAAAGAACGCGTGTATTTTAAGGATCTTGAAATCGATGACCCTTATAATACCTATAAAATCCAGGGGCTGCCACCTGGACCTATCGCCAATCCCGGGATCATGTCAATTGAAGCCGCACTGGCTCCAGCTGACACTGATGATATGTATTTCATCGCGACTTCCACAGGTGAGGTGCTCTTCTCGAAGACTCTGGATGAGCATAATCGCAAAGTGAATGAACATATCACCAATAAAAAATAACAGCAATAAAAGGGAAATGCAGAAAGGTTCGCATTTCCCTTCTTATTGTGGTAAAATAATTCAAGTGTTTTTTTATAGTCATGTTACTGTCTGGCGGATGCTCTATTTGGGCGTCAGTGTTTATTCGATAGCGTGCATTGCAGATGAAGGAGTTTAAGCTTTTTAGCTAATGGACCTGTTTGGTTTTCTCTTTTAACCTGTGAACGCTATTTTTTTCATGCCTGTACAGTCATGTCCAAACCTACTCTGGCTTTCTTTAGAGCCTTTGAATAGAGGTGAGGCAGCTTGCTGAACGAAGAGCTGCAGAATTATATAGATTCTCTCATACAGCCCAGAGATGGCATACTATCCGAGATGGAAGAGTATGCGTTGCTTAACGGTGTACCCATTATGGAGCAGGCCGGCATAGAAACAATGCTCCAGCTTCTAAGAATCCAGCAGCCGGAAACAATCCTGGAAGTCGGGACTG
This sequence comes from Cytobacillus oceanisediminis 2691, assembly GCF_007678455.1. Classification (GTDB taxonomy): domain Bacteria; phylum Bacillota; class Bacilli; order Bacillales; family Cytobacillaceae; genus Mesobacillus; species Mesobacillus oceanisediminis_A. The sequence continues at coordinate 30,923 of NZ_VEEP01000004.1, forward strand.
CAATCGGCTATTCCGCAATGAGGATGGCATTTGCCCTGCCGCAGGCTAATATCATCACACTCGAGCGTGATGAAGACCGGTACGAGCTTGCCGTCGATTATATTAAAAGAGCGGGCATGCAGGACCGAATCACCCAGATCAAAGGGGATGCGCTTGAGCTTGAAGCGGAAGTCGGGGCCCATGCTCCATTTGACGCTATTTTCATTGATGCGGCAAAAGGACAGTACAAACGATTTTTCGAACTGTACTCGAGTTACTTGAAACCCGGGGGAATGATCATCACGGATAACATCCTTTTTAAGGGGCTTGTATATAACCAGGAAGCAGAAAGCAGAAGAGTCCGCAGCCTGGTAAAAAAAATAGACGAATTCAACCGCTGGCTTGCAGCCAATGAGGAGTATGACACGATCATACTTCCGATTGGCGATGGCGTAGCGGTTAGTAAGAAGAGGTGAACGGAATGAAGAAACCTGAATTATTGGTAACGCCAACTAGTATAAATGATATTATCCCATTGGCAGAGACTGGAGCTGATGCATTCCTGATTGGAGAGCAAAAATTCGGTCTTCGTCTTGCTGGTGAGTTCAACCGTGAAGACGTAAAACAGGCAATTGAATTGGCACACTCTAAAGGCAAAAAAGTATATGTAGCCATGAATGCGTTGTTCCACAACGAAAAAGTGGACTTGCTAGGCGACTACCTCACATTCCTCCAAGATGTAAAAGCGGATGCAGTTACTTTTGGTGACCCTGCTGTTTTGATGGCTGCTAAGGAATATACACCCGACATGAAGCTGCATTGGAGCACCGAAATGACAGTGACGAACTGGTATACGTGCAACTATTGGGGCAGGAAAGGTGCAAAGCGCGCTGTCCTTGCAAGGGAAATCAATATGGATGCCATCGTAGAAATCAAGGAAAATGCCGAGGTGGAAATCGAGGTACAGGTTCATGGAATGATGAACATGTTCCAGTCAAAGCGCCCGCTTCTTGGCCATTATTTTGAGTATCAAGGCAAGGCACTGGAGGTAGAAAATCGTAAGCAAGAACGTGATATGTTCCTCCACGATAAAGAGCGTGAGAATAAATACCCTATTTTCGAAGATGAAAATGGCACGCATATCATGAGTCCTAATGATATTTGCATTATTGACGAACTGACGGAGCTTTTGGAAGCAGGCGTCGATTCTCTTAAAATCGACGGTATCCTGAAGAGCCCTGAATATATATTGGAAGTTACAAAGCTCTACCGCAAAGCCATTGATTTGGCAATTGAAGATCCTGACCAATACGACGAAGAAAAAGATAGCTTGCTGGAAGCGGCAGAAGAACTGCAGCCGCCTAATCGCCCGCTGGATACAGGATTCTTTTTCAAAGAGACGGTTTATTAACAGGAAGAACTATGAGGAGGTTGCGTAATGGCAGCAGTAGCAGATAAAATTTCGCAAATTGTCGATGGTAAACGTGTCATCGTGAAAAAACCAGAACTGCTAGCGCCGGCTGGAAATCTTGAAAAACTTAAGATTGCCGTCCACTACGGTGCAGATGCCGTTTTCATCGGCGGACAGGAATATGGTTTGCGTTCTAATGCGGATAATTTCACCTTTGAGGAAATGAAGGAAGGTGTCGAGTTCGCCAAGAAATACGGTGCAAAAATATATGTTACAACAAATATCTTCGCACATAATGAGAATATTGATGGACTAGAAGATTATATGATGGGGTTGAAGGAAGCAGGGGTACACGGAATCATCGTGGCTGATCCGCTCATCATCGAAACTTGCCGCAGGGTCGCTCCTGAGATCGAGGTCCACTTAAGCACGCAGCAATCTCTATCAAACTGGAAAGCAGTCCAGTTCTGGAAGGAAGAAGGACTCGAGCGTGTCGTACTGGCGCGTGAAACTGGTGCTGAAGAAATCAAGTTAATGAAGGAAAAGGTCGACATTGAAATAGAAACCTTTGTCCACGGAGCAATGTGTATTGCTTATTCCGGACGTTGTACTCTGAGCAATCACATGACTGCACGTGATTCAAACCGCGGCGGCTGCTGCCAGTCATGCCGCTGGGACTATGACTTATATAAACTCGAAGGAAGCGATGAGAACCCATTGTTCAATGATGGGGATGCTCCGTTCGCTATGAGCCCTAAAGACCTTAAGCTGATTGAATCAATTCCGCGTATGATTGAAATTGGCATTGACAGCCTAAAAATTGAAGGCCGCATGAAGTCGATCCACTATATCGCAACAGTAGTCAGCGTATACCGCAAAGTGATTGATGAATATTGTGCGGATCCTGAAAACTTCGTAATCAAGCAGGAATGGCTTGAAGAATTAGACAAATGTGCGAACCGCGAGACAGCAACTGCCTTCTTTGAAGGGGTTCCTGGGTATAAAGAGCAAATGTTTGGAAACCATAGCAAAAAGACCACTTTCGATTTTGCCGGTCTTGTGCTTGATTACGATGCTGAGACACAAATGGTGACACTCCAGCAAAGGAACTACTTCAAGCCTGGCGACGAGGTTGAATTCTTTGGACCGGAAATCGAGAACTTCACTCATGTGATTGACAAGGTCTGGGATGAAGATGGCAATGAACTGGATGTTGCCCGCCATCCGCTTCAGATCGTGAAGTTCAAGATGGACAAGCCTGTCTACCCAAATAACATGATGCGGAAGGAGAAGTAATAAATGGACCGCAAACCTGTTGTAATTGGTGTAGCCGGCGGCTCCGGCTCAGGAAAGACAAGCGTGACAAAAGCTATTTATGATAGCTTTAAGAGTCAATCAATTCTTATGATTGAGCAAGACTACTATTACAAAGACCAGAGCCACCTGCCTATGGAAGAGCGTTTAAAGACAAATTATGACCATCCACTGGCTTTTGACAATGATCTTTTGATAGAGCATATCCAGAAACTGCTTCAGCACGAGGCAGTAGAGAAGCCGGTTTACGATTATGCCATCCACACTCGCTCAAACGAAGTCGTACATGTCGAACCGAAGGATGTTATCATTCTTGAAGGGATTTTGATCCTCGAGGATCAGAGATTGCGGGATTTGATGGATATCAAACTCTATGTAGACACGGATGCAGATTTGCGGATCATCCGCAGGCTCCTGCGCGACATCAAGGAGCGAGGGCGCTCAATGGATTCGGTTATTGAACAGTACGTGAACGTTGTCAGGCCGATGCATAACCAGTTCATTGAGCCGACTAAGCGTTATGCGGATGTAATTATACCTGAGGGCGGTCACAACCATGTTGCGATTGACCTGATGGTAACAAAAATTCAAACAATTCTTGAACAAAAATCATTTTTGTGACACAATAGCATAGATAATATGGACATGGAAGTACTTGCAAAAAGTGCTTCCTTTTCTCCAAAGGTAAATAAATGGCCTGAAATGGCCCTGTTTAAACTGCGCGCCCTGATATAGGACGCGCTCCTGTATATTTTTCAGGATACATAATATAATATTACACAATCTATTTTGGGGATTTGTGAAGACTAGAAGGAGTGAAGTATTTTGGCTACAGAAAAAGTTTTTCCTATGACACAGGCAGGGAAAGAAAAGCTGGAACAAGAATTGGAACAATTGAAGACAGTTAAACGAAAAGAAGTGGTTGAGAGAATCAAGATCGCCCGCAGCTTTGGTGATCTTTCAGAGAACTCTGAGTACGATTCTGCAAAAGAGGAACAAGCTTTTGTTGAAGGCCGTATCACGACTCTTGAAAATATGATCCGAAACGCAAAAATCATCCAGGAAGATGAGTTGAGCACAGATGCTGTCAGCCTTGGCCGCACGGTTACATTTGTCGAGCTTCCTGATGGCGATGAAGAATCTTATACAATCGTTGGAAGTGCAGAAGCAGATCCATTTGAGGGCAAAATTTCAAATGACTCTCCGATTGCGAAAAGTCTGATGGGCAAAAAAGTGGGCGATCAAGTGGCTGTTCAGACTCCTGGCGGTGAAATGAGCGTTCGCATCACTTCTATTAAGTAATGATCTATAGGTTTGAAATTCCGGCACCTCGTCAACACTTTTGACGAGGTGTTTTTTATGCGTAAAAAAAGAATGGTAGCCTGGATTTCCATCTGTCTGGCAGGCTTTGGCCTGCTAATATTCCGGCTGGCTCAGCTGCAGCTGATCGATACAGAATCATTTTCAAAACATAGGATCAATTTAATCGAAGCAAGCGTCAAGCAAAGGTCACAGGAAATGGTCGTAGATAATGGCAGAGGAAATTTCCTCGACCGTCGGGGTGAACCATTAACCTATGAGACCTCGTCAGTGTTGGTTCTGTTTCCATTTTTAAAGAAAATGGACTGGGAGGCTGATAAGGTCGCACGAGCCATTGGTGTTTCTGAATACGCATTAAAAACTGCAGTTGAAGATTCCAAGGAACCATTTGCTTTTGGAGATCCAGATCCTGTAATCCTGACCAGAAGCCAAATGGAGGTCATCAATGGACTGGAAATCCCTGGTGTATTTGCTGTTGAGCGAAAATACCCTATGGAAAAAGTGCCAGCCACGCAGCTTGTGGGAATCATAGGCGAAAATGAAGATGCCCTGAGATTGAGGTATGGTGAGAAGGAGTTCCTGCCTAGGACCCTGATTGGCCTATCAGGTCTGGAAAAAAGCTTCGATGAATTCCTCGTAGCGGAAGGGAAGTCAAAGCTTGTTTACCATGTGGATGGAGAAGGGGCTCCATTATTCGGAATCAATGTGAAATATATCGAACCAGCCAACCCGTTCTATCCAATCAATCTGCAGACATCGATTGATAAGGATTTGCAAATGATCCTTGAGGAAAAAGTGGATCAGCATAAAATCAAAAAAGGCGGAGTCATCCTGCTGGATATTGAAACAAACAGCATTTTGGCAATGGTTTCGAGGCCAGTCTTAAACCCATCCAAACCCTATACGGATGAAGGGGTTGAAAATATGATGGTCAAGCAGCATATTCCAGGGTCGGTGTTTAAAACGGTGGTCGCTGCGGCTGCGATTGATAAGGGGCTGGATGACCCGGCCAGGAAGTTTGATTGCAGCAAGACCATCAATGGTGAAAAAGATACGAAATATCAACACGGGATGCTCAATTTTCCTGAAAGCTTCGCAGTCAGCTGCAATCGAACATTTGGAGAAGTGGCCCAGGAATTACAGAAAGAGGATCCACATATTTTGGAAAGGTATGCTGAAATGCTTTCAATGACAGGCGGTACAGGCTGGACTGGAAATATTTTTCATATAGAGGGTTTCAGACAGCTTCAGGATGAGGAAACAGGAAGGGTTTTCCTGTCGGATGAAGCGAGGAAGGATAGGAATTTTGCCGCATTGTCAGGAATTGGCCAGCATGAAGTCAGGGTGTCTCCGCTTGCAGTCGCCAACATGATGGCGACAATCGCCAGGGGTGGTGAAAAAGATATGGTCAGGGCTGTCTTGTCGATCCAGTATCAAAATGGGACGAAAATGACCGAATTTCCCAAAGATAAACTTCCAGGGGAGCATATTTCCCCTTATACGGCCATGAAACTCCAAAAGCTTTTACGGGAAGTCGTTGTGAATGAAGAGGGTACTGGCAGGTGGTTCCGGGACTTGCCATATGATGTTGCGGGAAAATCCGGAACTGCTGAAACAGGCAGATACGAAAGCAAAAAGCAATTGCACAATAAGTGGTTCGCCGGATATTTTCCTTTTGAAAAGCCAAAGTATGCACTTGTGACTGTCAATTTAGGGGTCTTCGAGGATGAGGGCGGTGTTAACCCTCTTTTTGCAGATATAGTAAAGGAGGTCTATAATTTCAACCATGGAACACCCGCTGAAGGTCCTGAAAATGAGTGATACCAGATTAGACGAATATAAAATCCTTCAAGTTTGCCCCGAGTCATGGTAGAATGTTGACAACCTTGAAAGGGAGGGAAAGATTTTGAAGAATGATTATGACAGCCTAAATGAGGGGATGCGCTCTCAGAAAAGGGCGAAGCGCAGAAAAACGAACCTTATTTTAAATAGCTTGATTGTTATTGTGATTTTGTTAATTGGCATTGTTTCATTTAATATCTTTTTCAGCAATGATGAAAGCGCAGCTGACCAAAACGATGTAGCGACAGAAAAGAGTCAGTCCTCAGATTCTCCAGAGAAAAAAGAGGATAGCAAAGGCGCTGGCTCAAAAGATGATAAAGACTCCGAAAAAAATGCTGAGGAAAAATCCGATTCGGAAGAAGCAGATGAAGAGTCTGCCGAGGAACAGGCAGAACCGATCGTGACAGAGGGCGGCAGTGATGCCAACGTGAAACAAACGATTGAAAATCCTGAATGGAAGCCGGTTGGCACTACCCAAACCGGCGAACATAATACTGTATTCGACCAAAATGCAGCAGATTGGCAGGAAATGATTCTTGCCTATTCTTATGCAACCGGGATTGATAAAAATAACATGACGGTATGGTGGAATGAAAATGGCGGTGCGCCTAATACAGCAGTCGGAACGATCTCTGAAAAAGGCAGCGACCAGACATTCAGGGTGTGGATTCAATGGGTGGACGGCGAAGGCTGGAAACCGGTCAAGGTAGAAGAATTGATCCAAAATGATAAACGCTAACAACGATTCGTTATACGTCTAAAAAAGAATAGCGAAAGAGTTAATCATTAGCACTCTAATACACAATTTGGCAATGGAAGTTGTCACTTGTATTAGACTGCTATTTTTTTGTGCATTTTCCTTCAAAAAGATATATAGTTAACGTAAAGGGAGGGAATTTATGGAAGATAAAAAGGTGTCCATCAGACATTTTTACCTTGACTGGATAAAGGTCTTGGCAATGATGATTGTGTTTCTTTATCATTGTTCAATGTTTTTTAATTCATTTGACTGGCACATTAAGAACAACATAATAAATCATACATATGTTGAGTTTTTTTCACTCTTAGTAGGAAATTGGATCATGCCAATCTTTTTTGTGCTTTCAGGAATGTCTACTTATTACGCATTAAAAAGAAGGGATTCTACAAGTTTTATAAAAGAAAGACTTTTACGATTGGGCATCCCCTTACTTTTAGGAATCTTTCTATTATCACCTCCTCAAGTGTATATTGAGAGAATCACGAATCTTCAATTTAATGGGTCATTCATGCAGTTCTATCCCCATTACTTTGATGGACTCTATTTGGAAATAGGGGGAAATGGAAATTTCGCTTTTTTTGGACATCATCTTTGGTACCTTTTAATGCTGCTGCTTTTTTCCGGCATCACGCTGCCGTTTTTTCTGAAAATAAGGCAGGACGCAGGGCGAAAGGAATTTAGTATCCTCCATTATTTGCTCATACCCATTCCTTTATCAATCGCTGCCTTGACTGTTAACAGCATTGTGAATTTAGGTAGTTGGGGAATTATCTTTTATTTATTGCTCTATATATCCGGATTTTATTTTTTTGCTAGAGAATCATTAAGGCAGTTCGTGCGTAAAACAGGCGTTTTTGCAGGTGGGTTGAGCATCCTTTTTACAGCGATCTATCTATATTGGGTTATCTTCTATGGGTTCCCGCTGAAAACAGGAGTGAGTTGGGCGATTTTTATGATTGTTCGTGTCTTATTGGTATGGAACACGCTATTCTTTATGCTTTTCCTGGGAGATAAATATTTGGACTTCACTAATCGAACATTAAAATATGCTAGTGAAGCCTCGATGCCTTTTTATATTCTTCATCAACCGATTATAATCGTAATAGGATACTTCATATATAGCATAGATTGGCCCATTCCATTGAAGATAATAGTATTGGTATCCTTATCATTTGCCCTCATCATGTGCATTTACCATTTTATGATTCGGATAGTAAACTATCTGCGGCTTTTGTTTGGATTAAAAGAAATCAAGGAAGTAAATATAGGAGAAACCACAAAGACGATTAAATTATAAATGTAGTTGGCATCAATAGAAAAAACTTGGGATATCCCAAGTTTTTTTGTGTGCTTATTAGTGTAAATGCATAGGAAGACTCTTAGTTGCTCCTTTCCTTTTTAGCCTTGAAATGGACCACTGCAGAATAGAACAGCCTGCCTTTATCATCAAGATGCATTTGATGGGACACATGATGGACGGATAGCATGATTGCTTTATTGATCTCGATTTGTTTGTTGATTTTTTGCTCAAGGGTTTTTAAATCGACCGCTTCGAAAAATTCAACTTTGTCTTCAATTAGTTCAAATTGGAAATCCATAGATTTTGCTCCTTTTGCGTACAAGAATTCTATACACAATAAAATAGCAAATTCTCTATAAAAATGATACGTTTTTTGATAAATTAAAACGATAGGCATATTTCGGGGGTTAACACCGAATTCTAGTAGTGCGTATGCCTAAAAGTAATTATACATAGTAGTAAATTTTTGGGAGGACGCAGTTATGAGCAGAATTGGTATTATTGGTGCAATGGATGAAGAAATAAAGCATATTCTTGATGCAATGAAGGATTATGATGAGAAAAAGAAAGCGGGCATTACTTTTTATGTCGGCACATTTAACGGATATGACGTTGTACTTTGTAAGTCAGGAGTAGGAAAAGTGAACGCGAGTGTATGTACACAAATCCTGATTGATGAATTCGCCGCTTCTAAAATTGTTTTTACAGGAGTAGCGGGAGCGGTGAATCCGGAATTAAGAATTGGCGATATCGTCATTTCAACAGATTGTGTGCAGCATGATATGGATGTCCGCGCACTAGGCTTCAAACTAGGGGAAATCCCTTATACGGAAGTCTCTGTCTTTAAATCGGATAAGCAATTAATTGACTTGGCGTTAGCAGCAAGCAAAGAAATCGTTGAAGACAAGAAAATCGTCAGCGGCAGGATTTTATCAGGTGACCAATTCATCGCAGACCGGGAAAAAGTGAGATTCCTTCATGAGGAGCTTAATGGCTATTGCACAGAAATGGAAGGGGCAGCCGTCGGACAGGTATGCAGCATGAACAACATCCCATTCGTGATCATCCGTTCGATGTCCGACCAGGCAGATGGTTCAGCAGACGTGAACTTCCTGGAATTCACAAAGCTTGCCTCAAAGAATTCTTTTGAAATCGTCAATGAAATGGTGAAAAACTGGAAGCTTTAATGTCCGGATACATCAGGGGAAAAGGTTTTAATAGCGTGGAGCTTAATTCCACGCTATTTTTATGTTATCAGGTATGGAATAAGTTTGGACCTGGCAGTTTCCAAAATTTACATACCGTTAATATGTTTAAAACATGTTAAAGTAGGGATGTGGTTAAGTCTAATAAATGCAGGTGATTAAAATGAAGGCTAAACAACTCTATGAAAAAATGGTTGATTACAAACAGTTTGGAACGATCCTCCTTGCTGTGGGAGTTTTCTTTTATCTTGGGACGATTCTTCCGTCAGAAACGAAAGTGATGACAGATATATATATTGCTATTGGTGCTTCAATGGGCTTCCTTGCTAGTTCGATCCTATTCTTTGCTGCTGCGAAAAAATACCGCAACCAGCTGATTGAATCAGAGGAAGGCCAGGAATTATTGATGAAGAAATAAGGATGGCTTGCTGAACTGCATTCCGGTTATTGGATTGATCCGATAACAGGAATGCAGTTTTTTTTGTTGAAATATGGCGAATGTTTTTTTGGAAAAAAAGGCCAAAAAAGGTTTACAAAGTATTGAACAGTGGATATACTTACCAATGTGAGTTAATAATTCAGAAGGAGGTCGAGTGAAATGATCATGAATGGATACTGGGAAAAAGCACAAACTTCATATCGTAATACGCATTCGACCGGATCGGACTGGATTATTTAAGTTGCTTTATTGACTAATACATCCAAAGCCGCAGGGAGAATCGTGCCCTGTGGCCTTTTTGTGCCCATTTAAGCTGCAGGGGAGGAATCCTTGCGGCTTTTTGGGGTGGAATCAAAAGGAGGTGAACCCGATTATGACCTTAAATATCTTGTTTTTCACAATTACAATTAAAAAACGCCAAATGACTTTAGAAGAAATTCGCCATAATGAAATGGTTGAAAAAATGGTTGAAGAAAACAAAACTCGTCAATCAATGCTGCGCCAGTTTTAATTCATTTGAAAAATTAACGAAGAAAGGTGGAAAGAAAATGATTTATTTAATTCAAAGAAGACTGGCTAGCTTATGGGTGGAGAAGGACACCACCTAACGACGGAGTTGGGAGGTAATTTGATGTCATTGCATATATTGTTGTTAACGCTTGTTTTCAGGAAAAAGAAATTCCATCGTTAACAAAATGTTCACAACCCCGCCCTTTTAACACCGTACTTATATGATAAATTTGGTGTAACAATGGGTCTGTTAAAGGGGTGATGGGCATGTTCTTAATCGTCATGGGATTGGTGATCTGCGGCGCTGTCGGTTTGGTAGTGGCTGCAGAAGTGAGCGTGGAGTAGAAAGTCTAAGGGCATCAGCCATAAGTGGTTGATGCCTTTGTTGTTATAAAGGGGTGCATGCGTATTGCGTTTTTTTGCACCCACACCCTTATACCATTGAAGACTATTCCGGAGAGAAAAAAGCGGGAATATTGATGAACCGGAAAGCTGTTTTTACAATTTACGAAGTAGCATTCCATAAAAAAACCCGGAAACTGTCCGGGTTTTTCCTCATTGTCCTTTATTTTTCTTCTTTTCCTTTTCCGCACGGTAAAATTCATGGAACATTTTCATCAATGCCCGTTTTTCGATCCTTGATACATAACTTCTTGAGATCCCGAGTTCTTTGGCAATTTCCCGCTGTGTTTTCTCCTTTTTCAAATCAAGTCCAAAACGGCCAACAATGACCTCTTTTTCACGGTCATCGAGAACATCGATATATTCTTTCACTTTTTCAAGCTCCATATTGAGCTGGATCGTGTCAATTACATCCTCCGATTCAGACTTCAGGACGTCGATGAGCGAGATTTCGTTTCCTTCTTTGTCCTGGCCAATCGGGTCATGCAGCGAAACATCCTTTTTTGTTTTCTTCAATGCCCTCAAATGCATAAGAATCTCATTTTCTATACATCTTGCAGCATAGGTGGCAAGCTTGGTGCCCTTTCCTTCCGAATAACTTTCAATGGCCTTGATCAGGCCGATTGTTCCGATTGAAATCAAATCCTCAGAATCCTCGCCAGTGTTTTCGAATTTCTTCACGATATGTGCGACAAGTCTCAGGTTGTGTTCAATCAGCATGTTCCTTGCGTGTGGGTCGCCATTCGCCATCAACCTTAAGTACTTTCGCTCATCAGCAGCAGATAACGGTTGAGGAAATGCATTGTTTTTAACATACGAAACAAGAAGGATGACTTCTTTTACTAGATACCCGAGTGCTGTCAGTATGCCAGACATGTTTCCACCCCCGCTTTTTTAGGCTTTCGCCTATAATAAATTCCTATGTCTCATTAAGAGGGATTGTGTCTGTCCCAATAAAAATTTTCTGTTGGAAATTAATACCATAAATTTGTTTTTGAAAAGGAATAGATATCCCTATGAACATTTTGTTTTGTCACTTTTTAGACCAATAACGTTCACATAAAAGAAACAGACATAGATATGGGGGTATGGGTATAATTCAAGTGTAAGGTAAATTAATCGAAAAAATTTATTAGGAGGCAATAAATTATGGAACAGCAAACACCATCTTTAGCGGTTATTTTATTATCTGAAGATCTAGAAAAATTGCATGCTGGAGCACTTGTTGGGTCGGTCGCATCTATGTCAGGAATGACAGTTAACGTGTTCGTGACAATGAATGCCCTTAAATCTTTCCGTAAAGACAGCTTCGAAAACACAGACTTTATTACAGGTACAATCGGTAAGGAAATGCTTGCAAAGAAAATCCCATTATTCGATTCATTATTGCAGGAAGGCAAAGAGATGGGTGAGTTGAATATTTACGGATGCGCATTGGCAATGGACATCATGGATTGGAAAGAAGAAGATATGCTGGATGTATTCGATGGAGTCATCGGGGTAACGAAATTCCTGGGAATGACCCAGGGAGCAACAGTCATTACAATGTAACTGCAGAAGCAGGAAAAGTGATTCGGCGTGCAGGCCTTTCACACTTTCCCTTCAAGCAAAAATAAAAATCTGTTCTTATTTTAACATAAAAATGAACTTACAGGAGGCATAAATCATGAGTGAAGTACAAGTAACAAAATCAATCGATGCAAGAGGAGCATATTGCCCTGGACCATTAATGGAATTGGTAAAAGGCATTAAAACAGCACAGGTCGGAGATGTGGTAGAAGTCCTTTCCACTGATAAAGGTTCAGCAGTCGATATCCCTGAATGGGTCAATAAAATGGGCCACGAAATTGCCTACCTCGAAAATGAAGGCGATGAATTCAAGATTGCGGTTAAAAAAGTAAAATAATTGATCGCTGTTTGACACAGGCTCTTTACGGTAACTCTAGTGTTTCAAGCCGTAAAAAAGTCCGAAAAAAACAACAGCCTTGATCAAGGAATCCAGTAAAGAGGTGGACGAAATGACAAAAAAAATCGTGGTTCTTGGAGCAGGCAGCGCGGGTACAATGGTTGCAAACAGGCTAGCCCGTCAGCTTGTCGAAGAAATTAAAAAACGGGAAGTCGAAGTCACTTTGATTTCCAATACAGAAAAGCATATTTACCAGCCGGGATACCTATTCATTGCTTTTAATGAAAAACCGTCCGAGCATTTTATCAGAAAGCAGGATGCCCTTGTACACAGACATGTGAACCTTGTTTATGATGATGTTGAGAAAATCGATGTAGAGAAGAAGACGGTCAAAGGCAAAAAGCAGTATCAATATGACTACCTAGTCATTGCAACAGGATCACATCCTGACTTTGACAGTGTTCCAGGTTTACGGGAAGGTGCGCATAACTTCTATACACTCGAAGGAGCAGAACGCCTGCGTGATGACCTTGCAGCGATGGAAAAAGGTAAAATCCTGATCACTATCGATGTGCCGCACAAATGTCCGGCTGCTCCGCTTGAACTGGCATTGATGCTGGATGACTATTACCGCAAAAATGGCAGACGCAAGGATATTGAAATCAAATACGCCTATCCCATCGGCCGGATCCATTCATTGGTTCCTGTTGCAGAATGGGGACTGCCGCAGTTTGAAAAACGGGATATCAAGTATGAAACATTCTTCAATCTGGAAGAAGTGGATCCAAAGCGCAAAGTCGCGATTACAATGGACGGCTCTGAACATGAGTATGACATGCTCATTACGATTCCGACGCATACAGGTGCCAAAGCTGTGATTGAATCCGGCATTGGCGATGAATCAGGCTTCATTCCGACAAACCGGACAACATTGAAAATGATTGGCCAGGATGATGTCTATGTAATTGGTGATGCAACAAACCTGCCAATCAGCAAAGCTGGATCAACTGCACACTATCAATCTGAATCCCTGGTTGCCAATATCATCAGCAGATTATCGGGGCGTCCGGAAACAGCTGTCTATAACGGCAAGGTGGCCTGCTTCCTTGAAAACAGCCTTGAAGATGCCAGCATGATTACGTTTGACTACAATAACCCACCGCAGCCAGCAGAGACTTCTGACCTGCTGCACTGGTTCAAAGCAGTATACAATGAGCTTTACTGGTTAAATGCCAAAGGGATTTTATAGAAGGGGTGGTTGAGATGGTTACAGAAACACCTCAAATACAGAAAACGGAACAACATAAGCTCGTCAGCTTCACTGATGCAGCCATGAATGCAGTAACCGGGGAAATGGTCTCGACCATTGCCGAAACAGGTGTCAAGATGGTCGAGATGGCTGATGACCTGCTTCAGCCTGAAACGCTCTCTCTATTAAAGGCCCTGCCTGAAGTAGCCGAGAACCTCGAGCGGACTTTGATGGAAGTAAAACGCATGGAAGAAACAGGAGTCCTGAAATCACTGATGCAGCTTGCGGATATGGCTGCTGCCATGAAAGGAGCGATGACAGGACCAATGGTGACCGATATGGTGGAGAAGGCAATCAAAGGTGTAGAACTTGCGGATTCCTTCATCCAGCTGGGTGCCATCGACCTTGTTGACGGTATGCTGTCTGCGTTCCATCATGCTCAAGAGGAAACAAAAGATAAAGAGCCTCTGACCTCCCTGCAGCTGATGAGAGCTGTCACACAGAAAGAAACAAGGGAAGGCATGACTCTGATGATTTCCTTCCTGCAAAACCTGCCAAAGCAATTAAATAAATAGAAAAAGAGAAGGGGCATCCCTTCTCTTTTTCTATTTATAAAGGATGTCATTTTTCATTTCTGTCAGTTTTGTGAGAACTCCATCGATATCTTGTTCCGAGACATTAAATTCCCTTAGGCTTTCTGCAAGGTGATTGGCGATCGCGACAAAATGTTCATCATTAAGGTTCATGCCTTTATGCGCAAGCTCCATGCTTCTTCCGGAATACTGGTTTGGTCCTCCTAATGCCCAGCTGATGAATAAGGACTGGTGGCGCCGCTGTTTTTCCATGTCTGTTTCCTCGAAGAACTGGTTGACCGTTTCATCAGCAAGCACCTTTTCGTAAAAAACATCAACAACTTTCGTAATCGCATCCTGTCCGCCAAGGCGGTCATATAAAGTTTCCATTCAAGTATTCCTCCCTTTTGAGAATGACTTGCTTATTATCTCTTTTTATCCATAAGAATATGAATGAAACTTTTTTTCCTAATCAATCCACTTATATCCTACTCCCCAGACGGTAGCCAGGTATTCATCTGCGGCAAATCCGGCTTTCCGAAGCTTGTCCCTCAGATTCCTTACATGTGAATCAATCGTACGGTCTTCCGTTGCGACACCATATCCCCATATTGTAGAAATCAGATGTTCTCTTGTGAATACCTTGTTTTTGTTTTGCAAGAAAAGGCTTAATAAGGAGAATTCCTTTGGGGTCAGCGGGATCAGGATACCGTCATGCTGAACTTCATACGATTCCATATTTAGATTCAGTCCTTTGAATGTAAGCATTTGGCTTTTGGATGAATGTCTTCTTAGCAATGCCTCAATTCTTGCAAGAAGTTCTTCTTCATCAAAAGGCTTGGTGATATAGTCATCAGCTCCGATCTTTAAACCTTTGACGATATCCGGTTTCTCGCTCCTCGCGCTCAGCATGATAATCGGAATATCCCAGTGTTTCCGTATTTCTCCGCATGCCTCCCAGCCGTCCATCTCGGGCATCATGAGATCGAGTATGACAAGGTCTGCTCCATGATTCTCGAGGAAATCAATAGCCTCGCTGGCGGAGGTCATCTTGATGCATTTATGGCCTGCAGGCTCCAGGTAAAGAGCAAGTAAGTCAAGCATCCTCATTTCATTATCTATTAGCAATATTGTCGGCATTTTAATAATTACCCCTTGAAAAGTATGATTATCTTCATCTTACACTAAATAAGTGAAGAAATTGTGCACGCCACTCGTGCTTCGCTGATAAATTTGCAAATTTAACGGGAAGCTGCACCGGAGCCCAAACCAAAATGGACAGAAACCCATAACCTGATAATAGGATAAAGAAAAGGAGGTTGAAAGTATGCCTTACGGTTATTATCCGCCATACGGAGTTCCTTATGGAGGTTATCCCGGCTTTTACGGCGGGGGTGGTGCGTGGTTTGCACTATTCATCATTTTGCTTGTAATCGTCCTTATTTTCGGAGGATGGTGGTATTTCACTTGTTAAGAAGGTAAAGGGTTTATCCTGATGGGATAAACCTTTTAATATGCCTTTTCTTGAATAGGGATGGACTGGGTTTATGAAAAAATAGAAATTTTAGAAAAGTAACATTATAATAAATTAATAGACCTAAAGGGGGAAATGAAATGGCAAATACATATTCTGATGTTTGGGACCTCGAGGTGTTTTTTAAAGGGGGAAGCAGTTCTCCGGAATTCGCAGACCATTTAAAGGCCGCAGGGGAGCAAATCGAAAAGTTTAAAAAGGAAGTAGAGGGATGGGAGCCAGTAAATCAGTCAACCGAGAGTGCGATGCTGGCAAATCTCGTAGGGCTGTTCGATGGAGCAGCGAAGAAGGTAAGGCAGGCTGGTGCATTTGTGAGCTGTTTGCATGCTCAGAACACGGATGATAAGAAGGCTGGGCAATTGAAGGCGACCGTTACCGAACTCAGTGCTTCATTGCAAACTGCACTGACTATTTTCGATCAGAAGCTATCCAGCTTTTCAAATGAAGTTTGGGATGAACTGTTGCAGGACGGACTATTGAAGGAGCTCCGTTTTGTGCTTACTGAGCGGCGGGAACGTGCAGCTGAAAAACTTTCCGAAAAAGAGGAGTCGGCCATAAATGCATTAAGTGTGGATGGCTATCACGGCTGGGGGCAGATGTATGACCTTCTTGTGGGAAATACGAAAGTCCAGTATAAGGAGGAAAGTCTTTCTGTCGGCCAGGCTGCCAATAAGCTGTCAGACGCAGACCGTTCTGTCCGTAAAGAGGTTTTCGCGGCATGGGAAAAAGCCTGGGGAGAGAAAGAGGATTTTTACGCAAAGACACTCAATCATCTCGCGGGCTTCCGTCTGAATGTATATAAGCTGCGGGGCTGGGAGGATGTCTTGAAGGAGCCGCTTGATATCAACAGGATGAAAAAAGAAACACTTGATGCTATGTGGGAGGTTATTTCGGACAACAAGGAGCCGTTTGTCCGGTTTTTGAACCGAAAAGCAGGGCTCCTGGGACTTGAAAAGCTGAGCTGGTTTGATTTGGATGCGCCAATTGGCAGTGCTGAATCGAAAATGTCCTATCAGCAAGGAGCTGATTTTATTGTCGATAACTTTGCTCAATTTGGCAAAGAAATGGCGGATTTTGCAAAAATGGCATTTGAGGATAATTGGATAGAGGCTGAAGATCGTCCTGGCAAGGCTCCTGGCGGCTTTCATACCTTCTTTCCTGAGAGCAGCCAATCCAGGATCTTCATGACCTACTCTGGTACGCCATCCAATGTCTCAACCTTGGCACATGAACTTGGACACGGTTTCCATACTTATGCAATGAGGGACCTGCATCTGTTGAATCGGAATTATGCGATGAATGTGGCAGAAACAGCTTCTACATTTGCTGAAATGATTGTTTCAGATGCTTCCGTGAAAAACGCGCAGACTAAGGAAGAGAAGCTTGGTTTATTGGAGGATAAAGTCCAGCGTTCAGTCGCACTCTTGATGAATATTCATGCCAGATTCCTGTTTGAAACTAAGTTCTACGAAGAGCGCAAACAGGGAGTGGTCAATCCGGAAAGATTAGGGGAATTGATGAAAAATGCGCAACAAGAAGCATATGGAGGGGCACTCGAGGAGTATCACCCGCTGTTCTGGGCGTCCAAGCTGCATTTCTTTATAACTGGAGTACCATTCTATAACTTCCCGTACACATTCGGTTACTTATTCTCCCTTGGAATTTATGCAATGGCCCTGGAAGAAGGCAAGGGATATGAAGAAAAGTATATTGCTCTTTTGAAGGATTCAGCATCGATGACAGTAGAGGAACTGGCACAGAAACACCTGAACGTCGATCTCACGAAAAAGGATTTCTGGGAAAAAGCCGTACGCATGTGCGTGGATGATGTAGAGGAATTCATGGCTTTGACGGAATAGGCTTTAGTATCACTTTAGGTGCCGCAGAGTCAGCATTTAGTAATATGGCGTAAGCAGGTTTTGCCCGAAACAGACAAACGAAAACCCAGCCCTTTTGAGGCTGGGTTTTATACTTTTCTTAGCTTGAAAGGACTGATCATCAGCAGGCTGAGGATCAGCATAATGAATAAGAATGACTGCGGAGGAATATGGGGGATGGTCAGAAAACTCAGCGTTGCCAGCACTCCTGCTGCGGTGATCGGCAATCCTGTGAAGTAGCCGTTATTCTCGGTAATATTGAATCTAGCCAGTCGGAATGCGCCGCAGCCTATATAAAAAACAATGAAAAACGCACCGGGAGCCCCAAACTCGGACAAAATTCCCTGATAGATTAATAGTGCAGGAGCCACACCGAATGATATAATATCACTCATGGAATCTAATTGCTTTCCAAGTTCAGATTCAATATTAAGCTTTCTGGCAACCATTCCGTCAAACCGGTCTGCCAGGGCAGCGATGAAAATCAATAAAAGGCTTAAGTTTAAATTGCCTTCCATGCCAACGATGATTGCGAATCCACCTAACGAAAGATTAGCCAGTGTCAGCACGTTTGCAGTCTGAGATTTTACTTTTTTGACAGTTGAGTCTAGTACATCGTGAAGAAACATATAATTCACTCCTCTTACTGGAAGACAGTTTCTGCATTGTTCTGCTTTCCGAAAGTATTCGGACACAATTTCAAATTTGCATCGAACCTTTTGAGCAGATTCATTCATAATCGTTTCAAAAAGATAGAGCCTTATTGAAAAGGGAACTAGCACATTGGGTTATTATATAATAATATATAATTCTAAGCTGATTATGCTCTTTCGTAAAGATTTCTTTTTGGTATTTCCCGGAATTTTTAATCAATTACATTCATCAAAAAAACAAAACTAATACTTAATAATTTAATCGGAGGTATGTTCATTGCTCCAGTCTATATATCGCCTGCTTATAGAATTGACAAATGGGAAATGGACTTCGGCCATTTTGCATAAATTCGCAAAATCTAAAAACAGCAAAGTCATTATCCCTTCGTTTGCCAAAACTTATAACATCAATCAGGACGAAATGGAAAAATCGATAGAAGAGTATGAGAGCCTGCATCAATTTTTCATCAGGAACCTGAAAGAAGGATCAAGAATAGTAGATGAAGAGCCTTTGTCTGTTGTCAGTCCTGTAGACTCAGTGATTGAAGATATAGGTGAAATTGAGGCTGACAAAACGATTAACGTAAAGGGGAAAGTGTATTCGATTTCCGAGATGCTTGGTAATGATGAAGCAATGGCAAGGTATGAACAAGGCACGTATATGATTTTTTACTTGAGCCCAAGCCATTACCACCAAATTCACAGCCCTGTTGCAGGCAATGTAGTAAATCAGTGGACATTGGGAAGGAAGTCGTATCCTGTTAACAAGATGGGGTTGAAATACGGAAATTATCCATTGTCCAAGAACTTCCGTAAAATAACTGAAATCTGGCATGATTCAGGCATGATGGCAGTTATAAAGGTTGGCGCCATGTTCGTCAACTCGATTGAAACCACCCACGCCGGAACGAGCCTCGAAAAAGGCGAGCAAATGGCGTATTTTACCTTCGGCTCGACTGTTGTGCTTCTATTTGAAAAGGGGACAGTGAATCTACTGCCGAACATCACAGCGCCATATCCTATTAAATATGGCGAGAGAATCGGTACCAGGAATGGACAAGGATGACCAGCGAGGCACAGGTTTAATCTGTGTCTTTCGTTTTTGTTTTGTATTTATGCCACACAAAGCAAAAAAAAGAGCCCTTTTGGGGCTGTCAGGAAGAGACTTTGATTCGGTTAGATAATGACCGCCGGTGGATTTCCGTTTCAATCAAACGAATAAACTCATAGCTAAGGTTCAGTTCTCTTGCCTTGAAATAGGATTCGATCAACAGCTCGTCCGATAGCTTGCGCATTTCAGTCATTCACCCCCAAAAGGATCTTCTAAATCAGATTTTAACTGCATATAATTGTAAGTTGTTTCGTTTCTACCCTTACTCTAGCAGATTGAAACTTGCAGAACAACCGTTCTGATTATCCACAATTAGCAGTGGATAACCTGTGATTAAATTGTTTATAAATGGGAAATTTGTAAGAGAATCAATGTGTATATTGTGCATAAGGTTATCCACAGGATTGGAAATGGCTGGATTTTGTCGAAAAGTTTTTTGTAATACTTCGAAAATTTAACGCTTATAGCAGAAAATCGGTTGTTTTTGTCAATTTTAATCAGTAGACAGCTGTTAATTCGGGGAGATCTGTATGTTTGTTTTGAATACGAGGATAAAATTGGGTATGATGTTAACGGTATGATAGGAATTTAATTAATGAGGTGTTATAAAATTGCTAAAGCATTTTTTGCCTGACCAGCATGTGAAAAATATATTTGAAATCGAGCCGGATAGCCTGAAGGAAAAAGGCGTCAAGGGAATCATAACGGATTTGGACAATACCCTCGTAGAATGGGATCGGCCGACTGCGACCCCGAAGCTGATCGAGTGGTTTGATAATATGAGAAGAAATGAAATACTCATAACGATTGTTTCAAATAATAATGAGAAAAGAGTCAAGGCATTCTCTGATCCGCTTCAAATCCCTTTTATATTTCAAGCGAGGAAGCCAATGACCAGGGCGTTCAATAAAGCTTTGAAGCAGATGGGCTTGCGTAAAGAAGAAACAGTCGTGATTGGCGACCAGCTGCTGACAGATGTCCTTGGCGGCAATAGAAGCGGATTCCACACGATTCTCGTTGTACCGGTTGCCCAGACAGATGGGTTTGTGACCCGATTCAACAGGAAAGTGGAAAGAAGGATTTTAAATTGGTTCAAGAAGAAAGGAAAGCTGAATTGGGAGGACTAGATTTGAGTGAACAATTAATCTGTACAGGCTGTGGTGTGAAAATCCAAACTGAAAATCCTGAAGAACTGGGGTATGCCCCTGCTTCTTCCTTGGAAAAAGAGGCTATCGTCTGCCAGAGATGTTTCCGCCTTAAAAACTATAACGAAATCCAGGATGTAAGTCTCACCGATGATGACTTCTTGAAAATATTGAATGAACTAGGGAGCAGGGATGCCCTCATTGTAAAAATCGTCGATATTTTCGACTTTAACGGCAGCTGGCTTCCCGGGATCCAGAGATTCGCTGGAAAGAATCCGGTATTATTGATTGGCAACAAGGCTGATCTTGTGCCTAAATCGGTCAAGCAGCGCAAGCTGATTGACTGGATGAAGAAAGAATCCCGGGAACTTGGGCTCAATCCGATCGATGTCTTTCTTGTAAGTGCGGCAAAAGGGTATAACATCAGAGAAGCTGCGGCGGCAATAGATGAATACCGGAATGGCAAGGATGTTTATATTGTTGGCTGCACAAATGTAGGGAAATCTACTTTTATTAATCGAATCATTAAGGAAGTGACAGGCGAAGGAGACATCATCACCACTTCACATTTTCCGGGAACAACCCTTGATATGATCGAAATCCCGCTAGAGGACGGCAAAGCGATCGTCGATACTCCGGGAATCATCAACCATCACCAGATGGCTCATTATGTGGATAAGCGTGATTTGAAGTACATTACGCCTAAAAAAGAGATCAAGCCAAAGGTGTACCAGCTGAACGAACAGCAGACATTATTTTTCGGCGGCCTGGCACGGTTCGATTATCTGGCAGGAGGCAGAAGGTCTTTTTCCTGCTATGTACCGAATGAAATCAATATCCATCGTACAAAGCTGGAAAATGCGGATGAGCTGTATAAGAACCATGCGGGTGAATTGCTGACCCCGCCTCGGCCTGAGCAAATGGATGAATTCCCTGAACTTGTCCGACATGAGTTCACGATTAAGGAAGCCAAAACAGATGTCGTTTTTTCAGGGCTTGGCTGGGTGACAGTCAATGATGCGGGCGCAAAAATTGCAGCATATGTTCCGAAAGGGGTTCATGTGATGCTGAGAAGGTCTCTGATTTAAACTCTTCGAGATCCAAAAACTATGAGGAAAGGCGGGAGAAGCATGAAAAAATTGTTCGGCGTCATCGGTGATCCAATTGGCCATTCCATGTCTCCTGCCATGCATAATGATCTCTTTGATTTTTATGGAATCGATGCAGTCTATCTTCCCTTTCATGTCACCAAGGAAAATCTTGAGGCAGCAGTAAAAGGGTTCAAAGCATTGGGTGTTAGTGGCTTCAATGTGACAATCCCGCATAAAACTGATATCATGGCCTATCTCGATCAAATCGATCCTTTGGCAGAAGCGATCGGAGCCGTCAATACGGTCAAAAATGAACATGGCATTTTAACAGGCTACAATACAGATGGACCCGGCTTCGTCAAAGGACTTGAATCAATGGATGCTGATCCTGGTTCAAGGTCAGCTTTGATTATTGGAGCAGGTGGTGCTTCAAGAGCGATTTACTTCTCAATGGCCCAGGCAGGAATTCAGCGGATTGACCTGTATAACCGGACAGCCGGGAAGGCTGAGGAATTAGTCAGCTCCTGTCCCTTCAAGGTCCGTTCAAAGGTCCTTGACAGAAAAACAGCTGAAAAGTCACTGCATGAATATCAGTTGATCATCCAGACCACTTCCATTGGAATGTCACCTGACCTAGAAGGTTTGCCGCTTTCACCTGAGAATATTTCCAGGGATGCAATCGTCAGTGATATCATATATAATCCTCTGCAAACAAAATTTTTGGAGGAAGCGTCTAAAAAAGGAGCCGAAATCCAGAATGGCGTCGGGATGTTCGTTTTGCAGGGGGCACTTGCTTTCGAAAAATGGACCGGGATTTTTCCGGACACCGAGAGAATGAGAGCCAATGTTTTAAGAAATTTAGGAGGTTAACACATGTTAACAGGTAAGCAAAAACGTTTTTTAAGGTCAAAAGCCCATCATCTGACTCCGATTTTTCAAGTCGGCAAAGGCGGGGTAAATGAAAATATGATCAAGCAAATCGCGGATGTGCTTGAAGCAAGAGAGTTAATCAAGGTAAGCATCCTCCAGAACTGTGATGAGGACAGGGATACTGTTGGAGAGCAGCTTTCACGCGGAGCAAAAGCGGAGCTTGTCCAGGTCATCGGGAATACAATTGTATTGTATAAAGAATCACGCGAGAATAAGCAAATCGTTCTTCCAAGATAAACAACTGGGAGGTGCCTGTTTGATGAAGGTTGGCATATTGGGCGGAACCTTCAATCCGCCGCACACCGGACATTTGGTCATTGCGAATGAAGTACTGCATGCTTATGGGCTGGATGAAGTTTGGTTCATGCCCAATCAGGTTCCGCCGCATAAAACAGTCAACATGCTTATCAGCAATTCAGACAGGCTTGAGATGCTCGAGCTTGCTACTGCCGACAACCAGAAATTCCGGGTGGAAAAAGCAGAACTCGAGAGAAGTGGTCCTTCTTACACGTATGAAACGATGAAAATATTAAAAGCTAAGAATAAAGAAATTGATTTTTATTTCATTATTGGCGGCGACATGGTTGAGTACTTGCCAAAATGGCATAAAATAGATGAGCTGCTGGAGATGGTGAAGTTCGTGGGGGTCAGCAGGCCGTCGTACACGACGGAAACGGAATATGATATTCTGTATGCAGAAACGCCACAGATGGACATCTCTTCTAGCATGATCAGAGAGAGAATAAGGGACGGTATAAGCATTCGCTATCTGCTGCCCGAATCTGTCAGGCTTTATATAGAGGAGAATGGTTTATATGGATCGTGAACAAGCACTTGAGATTGTGAAGCCGCAGCTGACTGAACATCGATATGTGCATACTATTGGAGTGATGGAGACTGCCATCAGGCTGGCAGAAAAATACGGCGCAGACCGGAAAAAAGCAGAAATGGCCGCCATTTTCCATGATTATGCCAAATTCAGGCCAAAAGAGGAAATGAGGCAGGTTATCGTTGACCAAAAAATGCCGGCCATCCTGCTGGAGTTCAACAGTGAGCTTTGGCATGCCCCTGTAGGAGCCTTTCTCGCCGAAAAAGAAGCAGGCATAAAAGACGGGGAAATCCTTGATGCCATCCGATTCCATACTTCAGGCAGGGTAGGCATGACCCTCCTTGATAAAATCATTTATCTGGCTGATTATATTGAGCCGGGCCGCCATTTCCCCGGGGTCGATGAGGTAAGGGATTTGGCAGAGAAAGATTTGGACATTGCGCTGACCCAGTCAATGAAAAATACCATCCTATTTTTGATAAAAAAAAACCAGCAGGTTTTTCCAGATACATTTAACGCATATAACAGCATTGTAAAAAACTCAGGAGGGTGATTGAATGAACGATCGACAACTATTGATGACAGCTGTAAAAGCAGCAGACGATAAAAGGGCAGAAGATATTATGGTATTGAATATGAAAGGCATCTCGCTGATTGCCGACTATTTCATTATCTGCCATGGTAATTCGGACAAACAAGTGCAGGCAATTGCACGTGAAATCAGGGAAAAAGCAGAAGAACAGGGATATGGTCTGAAAAGGATGGAAGGCTTCGATGAAGCGAGATGGGTCCTGATTGATATTGGCGATGTGGTTGTCCATGTCTTCCATAAAGAAGAAAGAAGCTACTATAATTTGGAACGTCTCTGGGGAGACGCACCAATCGAAAATGTTCAAAGTGAGCTGAATTAAGTGTCCTACGAAAGATTCGCTTATTTGTATGATGAGCTCATGCAGGACGTTCCCTATGATGAATGGGTCAAAATCGTCGAAGCGTACAAAGAGAGATATCAAGTGAATGGAATGAAGCTTCTCGACCTCGCATGCGGCACCGGGGAGCTTTCTGTCAGATTTGCGCAAAAAGGCTATGATGTTACTGGCGCGGACCTTTCTGGCGATATGCTTTCGGTAGCCCAGATGAAGGCCCAGGCACAATCTATGCCTATCCAATTCTTCCAGCAGGACATGACAGAACTAGAGGAATTAGGTGAATTTGATATCATCGGCATCTTTTGCGATTCCCTGAATTATTTGAAGGATGAACAGGCAGTAAAGAAGACCTTTGAAGGCGTATACCGTCTTTTGAAAAAGGGCGGCTTGTTCATTTTTGATGTCCATTCCGTTTATAAGATGCGCGATATTTTTGCGGATGCTACATTCACATGGGATGACGAAGAGATCACCTATATCTGGAACAGCTTCAAGGGAGACGACCCGCATAGCGTTGAACATGAACTGACTTTTTTTGTACTCGATGAAAGAACCGGAAAATATGATCGTGTTGATGAAGTGCATTACCAGCGTACATATCCGGAAGCAATATATGTAGAATTGCTGAAGCAGGCAGGCTTTGAGAATATTGAAATCACCGGTGATTATTCACTCAAGGCTCCTGACTCAACAACCGAGCGATTATTTTTTGCTATGATCAAGTCATAATAGGATTTATATTCATTAGAAAAGCTCCCGATTCACACGGGAGCTTTTTTGTACCATTTCTGTCACAATTTTAAGGAAGGATTTTCGGGTTAAATGGAGAAAACTTTTAAGGACCGAATTGTTCCTTAATGCTTTCTAATTCTGTTGCGTATTTTTTATGTGTTGCCTGGAACAGCTTTTCAAACATATCTCCTGTTTCACGATCCAGTACCTTGATTCCTTCTCCAGTTATACCGCCTTTCACGCAAACCTTTTCCTGCAAAGTCTGTAATGTATAATGATTTTGACTCAAAAGTTCCCCTAAACCAATTAACATTTCGCTTGCTAGTTTGGTGGCGGTTTCCTGATCAATCTCCGTTTCTTTGACAGCACCATTGATAAAGCTCTGGACAAGGTGACTGAAGAAAGCTGGACCGCAGCTGACAATATCTGATGCTACTCTTGTAATGTTCTCCTCTATTACCAGCGGGACAGATACCTTTTTAAAAAGAGTTAACATAGCTTCCCGCCATTCCGTTGTGCATCGGGTGCCAAACGAGAAAAGCGATACCCCGGCAAGTGCTCTGCTTGTAATGCTTGGAATGATCCTCATGACTGAACAATCCACTTTGCTTTCAATTTGTTCCACACTGATTGGGCTAGTAATGGAGATTACACATTTATTCTTCGTAAGCACAGGATTGATGGTTTCAAGGACTCCCAATACATTATGAGGCTTCACGCATACGAAAATGGCATCGGCTTTTTCAGCTACTTCTATCGCATTCTTTCCAATGGCTAAGCCTGGATATATTTTTTGAATCTCTAAAGCTTTTGATAACGTCCTATTCGTAATCATCATTGAAGAAGGGGAAACGGCATTCCCATCAATGAGAGCTTCGGCGAGAATTCTCCCCATATTCCCTGTGCCTATTATCCCTATTTTCATAACCCTTCCCTCCTTCGTACATTTATTCTCCTATATCCATATGATTTTAATTTTTATTTTATGCCAATGAAGAAAGGTGTTGATGCTGCTTGGAATGGATCAAGGAAAACAAAATCTTTGTAATTGCAGGAATTGCGGCTTTGTTATTTTTTCTTTATTCATCATTCGATGAAGGGGATGAACTCACCGAGGAAAATGCCGTGGCGATGGTTACAGAACTGGAACCTGAGAAAGAGGCGGAAGTCGAGGAAAAAGAAATCATCATGATGGCAGAGATAAAAGGAGCTGTTGTTCATCCCGGTGTATATGAGGTAAAAGAGGGAGGGAGGGTGATCGACCTGATTGAGGTGGCTGGAGGGCTTGAAAAAGAGGCTGACGCGGCCGCGATTAATTTTGCCATGTATGTCCAGGATGAAATGTCAATTTATGTGCCGCGCATCGGAGAAGAAGTTCCTTCATCTTTGCCGGTACAGAATGAGGGTGAGGCGGCAAAGGGAAAGCTGGATTTAAATACTGCCCAATCAGCCGACCTCCAGACCTTGCCGGGAATCGGTCCGGCCAAGGCTGAAGCAATCATTGAGTACCGCGAAACGAACGGGCCGTTTAAAGCAATCGAGGATTTAAAAGAAATCAGCGGGATTGGGGAAAAAACTTTTGAAAAGTTAAAGGACTTGATTTCGGTTAAATAGCTGCCGTTGAAATTGAACTCTTTCAGCCAAAGACTTAAAATGGAGGATATAAAAAGGTTATCATAAATTATATTGAGCGTTTTTAAGGGGGATTACAGCATGGAACGAAAGAGTTGGGATGATTATTTTTTGGATATTGCCGAAGAAGTGGGCACGCGTTCTACCTGCCCAAGGCTGCATGTCGGGTGTGTCATTGTCAAGGACAAGCATATCGTTTCGACCGGTTACAATGGATCAATCCACGGTCATGACCATTGTGAGGATGCCGGCTGCCTGATTAATGAGCAGGGTCGCTGCATCAGGACTTTGCACGCGGAGGAAAATGCGGTCCTCCATGCGGATAGAGGACTATTAAAAGGAGCAACGGCGTTCGTCACCCATGAGCCATGCGAAAAGTGCTCCAAGACCCTGGCACAATCAGGAATTGCCCGTATTGTTTATAAATCTGCGTATCCTAACAAATACAATGATCTCTTTTTAAGGGATGTAGAGGTTGTACATTTGCCATAATAAATCTAAAGGATTAATGACATGAAGTTTATACGGATTGCACCCATTAGGGGACAGTTGCTTTACTTTGCCGCTGTCTCACTGCTGGGCTTGCTGACAATTAAACAGAATCCACTTCTGTACGGGGCGTTGTTTTTGCTCACCCTCTTCTTTCTAAAAGAATTTAAGAAACTCCATGCATCACTCCTGGTGCTTATGAGTGCCTGTTATGCTGTATTTATGGCTGCCGGGTACTTTGATGATTTTGAAACAGTGTATATGGGCAGCGAAAAGAACTTCCTTGTTTTATTTGATGATGAAATCAAGGTGGATGGTGATTTGCTTTATGCCTATAGCAGATCACTGCCGGCCGATGAAAAACTTATCATCAAATACAGAATCAAAACCATTGCTGAAAAAGAAATCATCCAGAATCTCCTCAATCCGGGAACAGCCTGTTCAGCCTCCGGAATCCTCTCAAGCCCGCCGCCTGCCACAAATCCAAATGCTTTTGACTACAAAAAATTCCTTGAACGAGACAAAATATCCTGGATTCTTGAAGCCGACCAGCTATCTTTGGCTACCTGCCATAAAAAGTCGCAAAGTATCTTGACAATGCTTAAAGGCTTCAGGCAAAAAGAAGTGCTGAGAATCAATCAGATTTTCCCTGATGATACCTCAGCGCTTGCGGCAGCACTGATTTTTGGCGAAAGAGATTTCTTTAATCCCGAAACAGAACGATCCTACCAGAAAATAGGCATTGTTCATTTATTGGCGATTTCAGGACTGCATGTAGGCCTGCTTACTGGAATGCTCTACTTCATTAGTATCCGGCTTGGGGTGACGAAGGAAAAAACGGAGATGCTGCTGATGGCCTTCCTGCCGTTGTATACAGTCATGACTGGACTCGCACCACCGGTCATCCGGGCTTCCGCTATGCTTCTTCTATTGATTGGTTCAAAGCGCTATTCGGTCAAGATGAATCCGCTAGATGCCATTTCAGCTGCATTTATGATCATGGCGTTATTACAGCCAGGCATCATTTATGACACAGGTTTTCAGCTCTCTTATAGTGTCAGTTTCTCATTGATCCTTTCGGCGCCGGTTATCATGAAAACCTTCACATCACTTGCCGGGCAAACTGCTGCAGCTTCTTTTATCGCCCAAACCTCCAGTCTCCCGATCATCATTTCGTCCTTCCATGAAGTCTCTGTCATATCCATGCTCGCCAATCTTCTTTTTGTCCCTCTTTTCTCATTTGGATTGCTTCCAATTTTGCTGTTAACCTATATTTTCATCTTTTGGGCTTCACCGCCTTCGTTTTATTTAATCCTTCTGGAAACGCTGATACACAATGTTAACCTTTTTGCAGCGAGCCTTGCTGAGCTTCGGATATCGACCCTCGTGATTGGTAAGCTGGAGCCGATCCTCCTGATATTGCATATCCTTTTGATTCCGATTTTCTTTTATATGTGGGAAGGATTTTTAATAAGGAAGGCCAAACCGCCATTATGGATTTTTGCGCTTCCTCTCATTCCTCTTTTCATGCAGATTTTATGGCCCTATATGAGCCCATATGGAAAAATCGTATTTCTGGATGTTGGCCAGGGCGACAGCATTTTCATCAGGCTTCCGCATAACCAGGGGAATTATCTTATTGATACTGGCGGTGTCATCCCTTTTGCAAAGGAAGATTGGCAGCAGGGAAGGAGCCAGTATGATCCAGGCAAAAAAATCGTCGTCCCATTTTTGAAAAGCGAAGGAATCAGAAGCCTGGATAAATTGATTTTGACACACGGGGATGCCGACCATATTGGAGGGGCCAGGGCGCTGTTCGAAGAGCTGAAGGTCAAACAGCTGATTCTCCCGCGTGTCCCTGATCGATCGGACTTGGAAAACAGGATAATTGATGTTGCACACAAGGAGGGAACAGAAATCCAAGAAGCTGAAATGGGCACAACGTGGAGTTCCGGTGGAGGGGAATTCCTGATTATCAATCCAATTCGATCTCCAGCAGACCGTAATGACGGGTCAATTGTATTGCTCGCTGATCTTGGCGGGAAAAAGTGGCTTTTCACTGGAGATCTTGGTTTGGAAGGGGAAAGGCTAATGGAGCAGACCATTAAGGGACTTGATATCGATGTGTTAAAGGTTGGCCATCACGGCAGCAAATATTCCAGTTCGGAAAGCTTTCTGGAATGGACAAAGCCGGAATACGCGATCATTTCTGTCGGGAAAAAGAACAGGTATGGCCATCCAGGGAAGGAAGTGCTTGAAAGGTTGAAGGAAGCTGGGGCGGTTATTTACAGGACAGATGAAGGCGGTGCCATCACTTACAAGTTCAAAGGCAATTCAGGAACCTTTGGCATGCAATTGCCATAGTATAGAACAAAGAGCAAATACGTCTCTCCCCTTATAATCACATGAAAACGAAAAGAGACTGCATCTAAAAATGCAGTCTCCACAACTTTATCCTATGTAGCCGTGATTAACTCCCGATTAACTGCACGACTGTCGCAATAATGAACATTGTTGCAAAGAATCCAAAAGAAACGATGAATCCAACACCTGAGTCAACAGCGTCATTGCGATTGCTTTGGACATTCTCTTCGAATTGATTCACAGTCAATCCCCCCTATTAATTCTATAATAGTATAAGCGATTCAATTTAAAAAATCCAGTCTTCTCTTTACAGCTTATTTACCCAATGTACCAAGAGTTGACACAAATACTTTTCCCGGTTGGGGCTAAAATAATCTTAACTTCGATGCACCGCTGCCATATAAGTATCCTAGGCCTTATACAGCAGCGTTCAATATAGATAGGGGAATTGGCCGAGATAGTCGGAGGCCAATTCCCTTAGAATGCTTGTCAAAATGTCCAAGCTTCTTTACGATAGACATATGGGAAAACTGGAACTGAACGGAGCGGAAAAAAGTGGTATTGGACATTTGGAAAAAGATAAGCAAAAAACAGGTGGATTCTGTTTATTTATTGTATGGGACAGAAGCATTCCTAATAAATGAAACAAAACAGCTGCTGGTCGACAATGTTTTGGATGAAGAAGAAAAAGATTTCAATTTTTCGGTATACGATCTTGAGGAAACTCCCATCGAGGCAGCATTGGAAGACGCTGAAACCTTCCCGTTCATGGGAGAAAAGCGATTGGTCATCCTTCAGAATCCCATGTTTTTGACATCTGAAAAGTCAAAAGGAAAGATTGAACATAATCTCGCCAAACTGGAGGATTACCTTTCACAGCCTGCTCCCTACTCCATCGTCGTATTTTCTGCGCCATACGAAAAACTGGATGAACGCAAAAAAATAACCAAGGAGTTAAAGCGGAAAGCAACAGTAGTAGAAGCCAAAAAGCTGAATGAGCAGGAAATTAAATCCTGGGTAAAAGAGCGCGCTGAAATGCATGGGTCCGTCATAGAAAATGATGCGATTGAGCTATTGCTCGCACTTGCAGGGACGAACTTATTCATGCTCACTTCTGAAATTGATAAACTGGCTCTTTATGCGGGCGATAACCTGCCGATCACCAAGGACATTGTGGACCGTCTGACTGCAAGGTCTTTGGAACAAAATATTTTCACTCTGGTCGACAAGGTTGTCCACCGGAATGTAGAGGCTGCCTTGAGGATTTATTACGATCTTTTGAAGCAAAATGAGGAACCAATTAAAATCCTTGCGGTCATCACTGGCCAATTCAGGCTGATTTACCAGGTAAAGGAGCTGGCAAGGAAAGGATATGGCCAACAGCAGATAGCCGGGACGCTGAAAATCCATCCTTTCAGGGTAAAACTTGCTGCAGGACAAGCAGGGGCATTTTCGGATGAAGAATTGACAAGGATCATGAAGCTTCTGGCTGACGCAGACTATCAAATGAAAACAGGCGGCATGAAAAAAGAAATGCTGATTGAAATGATCCTGTTCCAGATCAAAGGCAGGTAACTTACATAGAATGCAAAATAAAAAAACGACCCTGACAGGTCGTTTTTTTATTAGCAGTATGAAAAAAATTAGCCGTTAGCGTTCAATTTTTTCATAAGACGGGCTTTTTTGCGGGCAGCTGCATTTTTGTGGATAAGACCTTTAGCTGCTGCTTTATCAAGCTTGCTTGCTGCTTGAGCGTAAGAAGCTTTTGCTTCAGTATCGTTGTTCACGATTGCTGCTTCAGCTTTTTTAACTGCTGTACGCATAGTTGATTTAACAGTAATGTTGTGAGCTCTGCTCTCTTCACTTGTTTTTACACGTTTAATTGCAGACTTAATGTTTGGCATTCCGTTCACCTCCTAAAAAGCATCGAGATTTTATGGAACTCGACATTTCCAGTACATTTCTTATTTATTAAGAACAAATGATATTTTATCAAACAGGGGTGAATAATGCAATACTCTGCTTTAATTTATGTCCAGAGCTGCGTGAATGTTTTTTGATATAAAAGGAAAAGATAGGCAATAGTATGCTGTTTAGCAGCCAAACTGTTTGGGAGGAATGCGACCATGAAGGAACCAATCGACTTGAGCATGTATTCAATCAGGACTGACCTGGCTGTGGAAGCGAGGGAGATGGTGCTTGCAGACCAGGCATCAACCGTCCATACCGAGGAGAATCTCTCTCAAATTGAAGGCGTCATTATAAAAGAAAAAGAGGAAAATGATATAAAGATTTCTCTCGTTGAGGTAACCGCCGAGGGTGAGAAGAGCCTCGGTAAAAAGCAGGGGCAGTATTTGACAATCGAAGTTGTCGGCATCCGCCAGCAGGATACCGAGCTGCAAGGGAAAGTAGAGAAAGTCTTCGCCAATGAATTTGCCCAGTTTATCAAACAATCCGGGATTAAGGAGGATGCATCCTGCCTTGTTGTTGGGTTGGGGAACTGGAATGTGACCCCCGATGCTCTCGGACCGCTCGTTTGTGAAAATTTGCTTGTGACCAAGCATCTATTCGAACTGCAGCCTGAGTCTGTCGAGAAGGGGTACCGCTCTGTCAGTGCGCTTTCTCCTGGTGTGATGGGATTAACGGGAATCGAAACATCGGACATTATTTTTGGCGTAGTCGAAAAGACGAAGCCGGACTTTGTGATTGCAATCGATGCGCTTGCGTCACGCTCTATTGAAAGAGTCAATTCAACAATCCAGATATCCGATACGGGAATCCATCCCGGCTCTGGAGTAGGGAATAAAAGGAAGGAACTCAGCAAAGAGACGCTCGGGATCCCGGTAATTGCGATCGGCGTTCCGACAGTCGTCGATGCTGTTTCGATTACAAGTGACACAATTGATTTTATCCTGAAGCATTTCGGAAAGGAAATGAGGGAAGGAAACAAGCCTTCGAGATCACTTGTTCCTGCGGGGATGAGTTTTGGGAAGAGAAGGAAGCTGACGGACGAAGACTTGCCTGAGGCAGAACAACGTCAGACATTCATGGGAATGATCGGCACACTTGAGGATGAAGAAAAAAGGAAGCTGATTTATGAGGTTCTTTCACCATTGGGCCACAACCTGATGGTCACTCCAAAAGAAGTGGATGTTTTCATCGATGATATGGCGAATTTGATTGCCAGCGGACTCAATTCTGCGCTGCATTCGAACATCGACCAGGATAACACTGGTATGTATACACATTAGGTTATATTTCAAAATGATTACGATTGGAATCCTGGTTCTATCTTCTCTAGCAAAGTCATAACATTTACTAGACTTGCATGAGAGAGGTGGAGCAATGAGACTTAATAAACGTTCGGGAATAATTGTAGCTGTCCAGGGGACTCAAGTTGTAAAAGCCGCACTAGCATTTGTATTCTTTCTCATTGGGATTTTTTCGATAAGCGGGGCCATGACGACGCTGAGGCCGGAGCTTAGGCTTTCCTCCGATTCTGTCAATCAGGCTGCAACTAACCTGAACGGCCAGCTGCTGTTCAGCTTGATGGGGTGGGAAAATCATCAGTTCCTGCAGGCGCTGCCAGAGGAATATGAAGCTCCAAAGCTGACCAATGTCATGTTCAAGCTTACTACCAATATCAATCTGGATGATCCCAGAAGCTTGCTGGGAAGGGAACTGCCTGGTTTCTCGCTTTTTGATGGGAAAATTCTGGTTGCGGGTAAGGGAACCAATTATACAAACATGCCGATGGAATCTGCTCCTCCGCTAGATGTGTTGAAAGCGGAGCAGGAGGCAGCCTTGCAAAATACCGAGGATCTTCCAGGTGCTTCGGAAGGAAGTACGGCAACTCCGCCACTGTCAACCGGCGACCGTAAAGCTGTATATATTTATTTTACCCATACAAGAGAATCGTATCTTCCGTACCTTAAGGGTGTAACCGATCCGAATCAGGCGTATCATTCACAGGTAAACGTGACCAGGATTGGTGATCATCTGAAATCAGGTCTTGAACAGCGGGGAATCGGAACGACGGTTGATAAAACCGATGTCATGGGAAACCTGAACAAGAAAGGGCTTGGATTTGGAAAAGCCTATCAGGAAGCACGCCCGGTAGTTGAAGCGGCCATGTCAGGAGACCGGAATCTGCAATACTTCATAGATATCCATCGGGATGGTTACCGAAAAGATAAAACAACCCTACAAATCAACGGAAAATCCTATGCTAAACTGGCGTTTGTCATTGGCGGGGAAAATGCGAATTATGAGAAAAACCTAGCACTCGCACGCGAACTGCATAATCTCCTTGATAAAAAGTATGGCAAAGGACTCAGCAGGGGCGTCATAGAGAAAAAGGGTGCGTCAACCAACGGGAAATTCAATCAGGACCTTTCAGGGAATGCATTATTGATCGAATTCGGCGGTGTCGATAATACATTCGAGGAATTAAATAGGTCCGCGGATGCTTTGGCAGATGTATTCAGCGAATTTTACTGGCAGGCCGAAAAAGTAGGAGCGCCAGCCCAACAGCCTCCAGACAAGAAATAAAATCAGTCAGGTGATCGAGATGAAAATGTTCATGCTAAAAAGCTTAATGCTCGCTTCTTTAATGTTCATATCCGTATTGTTCGGCATGCAGCAGGCAAACGAAGGAATCCATAAAATGAAAGGGTATGATGATCCCGAATTCAAAAGTGCCCTCAGTGTAAAAGAAAACGAAAGTGGCAGCTTCGAGACCGCAATCCTGGGCAACGACATTTCCAGCCATGACCTTGAACAAAAGCGAAAAAAGCTAGAAGAAATGAAAGCATTCAACCTCTTTTCATCAATCGGAAAAAAGCTGGCAGACGGAATATCCGTTGTTATGGAAAAAACAGTAGAATTGATTACCGGGAAGTAGCGAGGACAGCGGGCTTGGGGCCTGCTGTTTTTCTTTTGTAAGGCGTGTTTGGGACTGTGAAACTCCAGATAATGGAAAATAGTATCGTCAATAGACCATATTGGGACTGCTGAACTCCAGATAATGGGAAAAGGTGTCACCAATAGGGTGTATTGGGACTGTGAAACTCCAGATAATGGAAAATGGTGTCATCAATAGATCGCATTGGGACTGCGAAACTCCATATAATGGAAAATGGTGTCACCAATAGACCGCATTGGGACTGCTGAACTCCAAATAATGGGAAAAGGTGTCACCAATAGGGTGTATTGGGACTGTAAAACTCCAGATAATGGAAAATGGTGTCACCAATAGACCGCATTGGGATTGCTGAACTCGAGATAATGGAACATAGTGTCGCCAATAGACCACATTGGGACTGCGAAACTCCAGATAATGGAAAATGGTGTCATCAATAGATCGCATTGGGACTGCGAAACTCCATATAATGGAAAATGGTGTCACCAATAACCGGATTGGGACTGCTGAACTCGAGATAATTGGAAAAGGTGTCACCAATAGGGTGTATTGGGACTGTGGAACTCCAGATAATGGAAAATAGAGTCACCAATAGATCGCATTGGGACTGCTGAATTCCAGATAATGGGAAATAGTGTCGCTAATAGACCACATTGGGACCGCAAAAATCCAGATAATGGAAAATGGTGTCACCAATAACCGCATTGGGACTGCTGAACTCCAGATAATGGAAATTTGTGTCACCAATAGACCGTATTGGAACCCCTTTAACTCCAAAAAAAGAACGGAGCATCATTAAAGCTATGGACGCCCTATTACAAAATAATAGTCACCAATGAAAACCATTGGTGACCAAAAATTCATTCATAATATGACCATTGGCCATATCCTGAGACTATTAAATTCTCCTTCAATGTCTGTCTGATGGTTCTCTTGGGAAATAAATCACCAGTCCATTCATAGATTGTATTGGTGGATAACTTTTCAGACGGATATAGAACTTGATAATCCTCAATGCTTTGCACCAGCGCGCTTTTAGTATTCACAGGTTTTCCGCATTTTGGGCATGTTAGTATATGTGAATGATATTCTACCATTCCTGTCCCGCATTTCTGACAAAATACACCCTTTCTTAGCTGTGAATACTCAAAATGAGGCACCTTGCTAAAAGGGGATTTCGTAATATGGGATGCTAATAACTTTTCGGATAATCTTACATGCTGATGGTTCAAAGTAGTCTGCTGGTTATTCAATTGATGGATAAAGCGGTTCAGGTTTGTCGGGAGGATGATTTTCCTGTTAAGCGGGGCATGGTACAAAGTAAATTCGGGATTGACAAATACGAGATACGGCTCAATGGGGATTTTAATTCCGGAACTATTAAAAAATTGTCTTAGGAGTGAAACGTTCCTGTCTAGTTGCAGCAGTGGGTTTTTAACTTCGTTCCCGTTAATGGTTTTGAATGTATCACCTTCGAAATAATACTCTCCTTCAAAATTTTTAACTTCAAATAGGTAGGAAAGTCTCTGTATGATCATCAACGAGTCAATCTGGAAATGAGAATGATTCTGCTCAAGCAGCAAGTCATTTAAAATATATGACTGCATGGTTATTTGTTGCAGGTACCCGTCAAACATCACCTCGCCTTCAAATCCCTTTTGTAAATTTAAATAGTACTGTTTCTCTTTTTCGGATAAAACCATCCGTGTGTTCAATGCCTTCAAAACTTTTAATTCTTCAGACTCATAACGTTCTTTTAAAAACATAATTCATCTCCCTTCTACCATTCATTTTACTTAATAAGTTCCTAATATTCTGTGAACAATATATGGACGCAATCCTGCCGTGATAAGGCACCCTCCACGAGACTCTTCCTCCATTATTTATTGAATCTTGATATTCCTGCTGATATAATCAACAATAGTGTACATGCGCGAGTATAGTAGGAGTGAACGCAATGAGCAGAGAAGATAGACTTAATAGACAAAGTAAAATACGAAATTTTTCGATTATCGCCCATATTGACCATGGAAAGTCCACGCTGGCTGACCGGATCCTTGAAAAGACGAATGCCTTGACTGCGCGTGAAATGAAGGATCAGCTGCTGGATTCGATGGATCTTGAGCGTGAACGTGGAATCACGATAAAGCTGAACTCAGTACAATTGAAGTACCAGGCGAAAGATGGAGAGATCTATACTTTCCACCTTATCGATACACCTGGACACGTAGACTTCACTTATGAAGTATCTCGAAGCCTTGCAGCATGTGAAGGTGCTGTCCTTGTTGTCGATGCAGCACAGGGAATCGAGGCACAGACGCTGGCGAATGTTTACCTTGCAATCGATAATGACCTGGAAATCGTGCCGGTCATCAATAAAATCGATCTGCCGAGTGCGGATCCTGAACGTGTCAGAAACGAAATTGAAGAAGTGATCGGCCTGGATGCTTCTGAAGCTGTCCTCGCATCCGCAAAAGCAGGAATCGGGATTGAAGATATCCTTGAGCAAATCGTCGAGAAGGTTCCGGCCCCGCAGGGAGATCCTGATGCTCCATTAAAAGCATTGATTTTCGACTCTTTGTATGACGCGTACCGCGGCGTAGTTGCATATATCCGCGTTGTCGATGGAACGGTCAAAGTCGGCGACAAAATCAAAATGATGGCGACAGGCAAAGAGTTTGAAGTAACAGAAGTCGGAGTATTCACGCCAAAGGCTACTCCTTCACCTGAGCTGACTGTCGGAGATGTAGGTTTCCTGACAGCGGCAATCAAGAACGTCGGCGACACACGTGTGGGTGATACGATCACAAACGCGAAAAACGGTGCTGCCGAAGCACTTCCGGGATACCGTCGCTTGAACCCAATGGTATATTGCGGTCTGTATCCGATCGACTCAGCGAAATTCAATGACCTGAGGGAAGCACTTGAAAAACTTGAGCTTAACGATTCAGCGCTTCAATTCGAACCGGAAACATCACAGGCATTAGGCTTCGGTTTCCGCTGCGGATTCCTGGGACTTCTTCATATGGAAATCATCCAGGAGCGCATCGAGCGTGAATTCAAGATTGACCTGATCACGACTGCGCCAAGCGTTATCTACGATGTCATCATGACAGACGGCACTGAAATTAAGGTGGATAACCCTTCCAATATGCCTGATCCGCAAAAGATCGACCGTGTTGAAGAGCCATATGTAAAAGCAACAATGATGGCGCCGAATGATTATGTCGGAGCGATCATGGAGCTTTGCCAGGAGAAACGCGGTATCTTCATCGACATGCAATATATGGATGAGACACGCGTCAGCATCGTGTATGAAATCCCGCTGTCTGAAATTGTCTATGATTTCTTTGACCAGCTGAAATCAAGCACGAAAGGCTATGCTTCGTTCGATTACGAGCTAATCGGCTACAAGCCTTCCAAGCTGGTGAAGATGGACATCCTGCTTAATGCTGAAAAAGTAGATGCATTGAGCTTCATCGTTCACAGGGACTTTGCTTATGAGCGCGGAAAAGTCATCGTCGATAAGCTGAAGGACCTTATTCCACGACAGCAATTCGAGGTGCCAATCCAGGCGGCCATCGGCCAGAAAATTGTTGCGCGTTCGACCATCAAGGCGATGCGCAAAAACGTTCTGGCCAAATGTTATGGCGGGGATATCTCACGTAAGCGTAAGCTCCTTGAGAAACAAAAAGAAGGTAAGAAGCGCATGAAGCAGGTTGGTTCTGTAGAAGTGCCGCAGGAAGCCTTCATGGCAGTCCTGAAGATGGACGATAACAATACAAAGAAATAATATAGAGTGGAGGCTGGATGCGCTTGATGACCAAGCGATTCTGGCCTCTTTTTTCAATAAACCAGGGAAGTGAAAATTAATGAAATCAGCATATATCCATATTCCGTTCTGCCATCATATTTGCCACTATTGTGATTTCAATAAGGTCTTCATGAAAGGGCAGCCTGTTGATGACTATCTTGATGCCCTTGCAAAAGAAATGGAGTTAACAGTAAAACATGACCAGCATGTCCTTGATACGATTTTCGTGGGCGGCGGTACTCCGACTGCATTGGATGAAAGGCAGTTAGGCAAATTGGTCAAGTCAATCCAGGAAAAGCTGAACTTCAATAAAAACACAGAATATACATTCGAAGCGAATCCAGGCGACTTGTCAAAAGAAAAGTTGGCCATCCTGAAAGATGCCGGTGTTAACCGCCTGAGTTTTGGAGTACAGACATTTAATGATGAACTTCTGAAAAAAATCGGCCGCAGCCACCGGGCGAGGGATGTATTTGAATCAA
Source organism: Cytobacillus oceanisediminis 2691 (assembly GCF_007678455.1). Taxonomy (GTDB): domain Bacteria; phylum Bacillota; class Bacilli; order Bacillales; family Cytobacillaceae; genus Mesobacillus; species Mesobacillus oceanisediminis_A. The sequence goes on from NZ_VEEP01000004.1 coordinate 69,665, forward strand.
TCGAAAATGCGAAAGCGGCAGGCTTCGATAATATCAGCATCGATTTGATATACAGTCTTCCCGGCCAGACGAAGGCTGACTTCATCGAATCCATCGAAACGGCCCTTTCTTTGGGCCTGGTCCATTACTCTGGTTATTCATTAATCATTGAACCAAAAACAGTATTTTATAATTTAATGCAAAAAGGGAAGCTGCCAATCCCTGGCGAGGATGCCGAAGCGGAAATGTATGAAACGCTTATGGATCATATGGAAACAAACGGCTTCCATCAATACGAAATCAGCAATTTTGCTGTCCCGGGATACGAAAGCAGGCATAATCTAACCTACTGGAACAACGAGGAGTACTATGGTTTTGGTGCAGGAGCTCATAGTTATGTAAAAGGCATGAGACAGTCCAATTACGGTCCCCTGAAAAAGTATATGGAACCGATCGACAGGGGAGAGCTGCCTCTTATGGATGTGCATAAGGTTACCCTTGAAGAACAAATGGAAGAAGAAATGTTCCTGGGATTAAGGAAGACAAAAGGTGTTTCCATTCGACATTTCGAAGAAAAATTCGGCCGCAATCCAATGCAATTTTTCGCTGGACAAATTGAAGATTGGACCAGGAAAGGGCTGCTGGAAACCGATGATGACCGCATCTTCCTGACAAGGCAGGGACGTATGCTTGGCAATGAAGTTTTTCAATCATTCATTGGGGTATCAAATCATTGACATCCTTATCGATTACTGATAAATTATTTTTAGAATTAGCACTCGTTATTATAGAGTGCTAACAGAGGTGATGATGTTGTTAACAGATCGTCAGGTGCTTATTTTGCAGGTGATTGTTGATGACTTTATTCGTTCAGCTCAGCCGATAGGTTCGAGGAGCTTGTCGAAAAAAGAAGAAATTAATTTCAGTTCGGCGACAATCCGGAATGAAATGGCAGATTTGGAGGATATGGGATTTATTGAGAAGACCCATACATCCTCAGGGAGGATTCCTTCCGAAAAGGGCTATCGTTTTTATGTTGATAACCTTCTGCTGCCGCAAAAAGTGAACCGTTCTGATATGGCGGCGATCAAATCGATTTTTGCTGAAAGAATATACGAGCTTGAGAAAATCGTCCAGAAATCGGCAAAGATTTTATCTGAAATGACCAATTATACATCAATCGTTTTAGGACCGGCTGTAAAAGACAACAGGCTGAGAAAGCTGCAGATCGTTCCGTTGAATAAGGATACGGCGATTGCCATTATCGTGACAGATACAGGGCATGTGGAAAACAGGATGTTCCACTTCCCTACCAGCATTGATCCGTCTGATGTAGAAAAAATGGTCAATATCCTGAACGAGCGATTGGCCGGCGTCCCGCTTACCAATCTTAACTCCAAGATCTACAAGGAGATCGCTATGCTGCTGCGCCAGCATATCAGCAGTTATGACACACTCCTTAATACAATCATGGACACTTTGAATATGCCAGCCCATGAAAAAGTTTTCTTTGGCGGGAAGACGAATATCCTCAGCCAGCCGGAATTCAACGATGTTGAAAAAATCCGCAACCTGATGAATATGATCGAGCATGAGGATGGCTTATATAACCTCATCAGGAAAAACCCGGCCGGGATCAATGTCAGGATTGGTACGGAAAACGATAATTCAGCAATGGAAAATTGCAGTCTGATCACTGCCACTTATTCCATGGGTGAAGAAAAGCTGGGATCCATTGCAGTTTTAGGTCCGACACGGATGGAGTACTCACGGGTCATCAGCTTGCTTCAGTTGATCAGTACGGATTTGTCCAAGGTACTTACACAGCTGTATCAAAATAAATAAGCATGGAAATATTGATTAAGGGTGGAGCAGCCTGTTCCATCCTGAATCGTCATGTGTTTTCTACTGAAGCGATTATGCTTCGTTGAAATATATCCAGATTAACCTGGACAAAGCGGCCCGTGATCCTTGCCGCGATACTTTTAGGGAGGTGAGTTGACGTGACAGAAGAGAGAAACAACACTGAGCAAGAATTGAACAGCCAGGCAGAAGAAGAAGCGGTTGAAGAGGTTTTTGCTGAAAATGAAGCTTCTGAACAGACTGAAGATATTCCGGCTCAAGAGGAAGGGCAACAAGATCCGATGGAGCAGAAAATTGCTGAATTGGAAGGCAAGCTTGAAGAAGCCGATAACCGTTACTTGCGCCTTCAGGCTGATTTTGACAACTTCCGCCGCCGTTCAAGGATTGAACTTGAAGCGAGCGCTAAATATAGAGCCCAAAACATTATTACAGATCTGCTTCCGGCCATCGATAACTTCGAGCGTGCATTGAAGATGGACGTGGATAATGAACAGGCGAAATCCCTTAAACAGGGAGTAGAAATGGTTTACCGCAGCTTGCTTGACGCCCTTAAGAATGAAGGCGTTGAAGTAATTGATGCAGTTGGCAAAGAATTTGATCCGCATCTTCACCAGGCAGTGATGCAGGCTGAAGATGAAAATTACGGTCCAAACATTGTTGTTGAAGAATTCCAAAAAGGCTATATACTGAAGGACCGCATCATTCGTCCAGCGATGGTAAAAGTGAACCAATAACAGTGGTTACATAAAAGATCCAGGAGGTAATTGAATATGAGTAAAATCATCGGTATTGACTTAGGAACAACAAACTCTTGTGTAGCCGTATTAGAAGGCGGCGAACCAAAGGTAATCCCGAATCCAGAAGGCAACAGAACAACTCCTTCTGTCATCGCGTTCAAAAATGGCGAACGCCAGGTGGGTGAGGTGGCTAAGCGCCAGGCAATCACTAACCCAAATACAATCATTTCCATTAAGCGTCACATGGGAACAGACCATAAAGTGGAAGTTGAAGGTAAGGAATACTCACCACAGGAACTTTCTGCTGTCATTCTTCAATACTTGAAATCTTATGCTGAAGACTATCTTGGTGAGCCAGTAACAAAGGCAGTCATCACTGTACCAGCGTACTTTAATGATGCTGAGCGTCAGGCAACAAAGGATGCAGGCAGAATCGCTGGCCTTGAAGTTGAGCGTATCATCAACGAGCCGACAGCTGCAGCACTTGCATACGGCCTCGATAAAATGGACGAAGACCAGACAATCCTGGTTTATGACCTTGGCGGCGGTACTTTCGACGTTTCCATCCTTGAACTTGGTGATGGCGTATTTGAAGTAAAATCTACTGCAGGTGACAACCGTCTTGGCGGTGACGACTTTGACCAGGTCATCATTGATTATTTAGTAGAACAATTCAAGAAGGAAAACGGAATCGACCTTGCTAAAGACAAAATGGCCCTTCAGCGTCTTAAGGATGCAGCAGAGAAAGCAAAGAAGGATCTTTCTGGTGTCACTTCAACACAGATTTCCCTTCCGTTCATCACTGCAGGGGAAGCTGGACCGCTTCACCTTGAATTGAACCTGACTCGCGCTAAATTCGAAGAGCTTTCTGCAGGATTGGTAGAGCGTACTATGGGACCTACTCGACAGGCACTTAAAGATGCTGGCTTAAGCCCATCTGAACTGGATAAAGTTATCCTTGTCGGCGGATCTACACGTATCCCGGCTGTTCAGGAAGCAATCAAGAAGGAAACTGGAAAAGACCCTCACAGAGGCGTAAACCCTGATGAAGTTGTTGCAATGGGTGCTGCAATCCAGGGCGGTGTTATCTCTGGTGATGTTAAAGATGTCGTTCTTCTGGACGTTACTCCGCTTTCACTTGGTATTGAAACAATGGGCGGCGTATTCACAAAGCTGATCGATCGTAACACAACAATTCCTACTTCTAAATCACAGGTGTTCTCTACAGCTGCTGACAACCAGACTGCTGTTGACATCCACGTGCTGCAAGGTGAGCGTTCAATGGCATCTGCCAATAAGACGCTGGGACGCTTCCAGTTGACGGATATCCCGCCGGCACCACGCGGAGTTCCTCAGATCGAAGTAACATTCGATATCGACAAAAACGGTATTGTAAACGTTCGTGCAAAAGATCTTGGCACAAACAAGGAACAACAAATCACCATCAAGTCTTCTACAGGATTGTCCGATGATGAAATCGACCGCATGGTTAGAGAAGCGGAAGAGAACGCAGAAGCTGACAAGAAACTCAAAGAAGAAGTAGAACTTCGCAATGAAGCTGACCAACTTGTCTTTACTGCCGAAAAGACCTTGAAGGATCTTGAAGGCAAGGTAGATGAAGAAGAAGTCAAGAAAGCAAACGAAGCAAAAGACGAACTGAAAGCTGCAATCGAAAAAGGCGAAATTGAAGAAATCCGCACTAAGAAGGATGCTCTTCAAGAAATCGTTACAAACCTGAGCGTCAAGCTATACGAAGAAGCTGCAAAGCAGCAGCAGGCTCAGCAAGGCGCTGAAGGTCAAGAAGGAACAAAGAAAGACGACAACGTCGTTGACGCTGAATTCGAAGAAGTAAATGACGACAAGTAAAAAAAAATAAATAGAAATCAAAAAGTCAAAGTCAGGTATAACTTGGCTTTGACTTTTTTCATGTAATAGAACGTCAGCTAAAAAGGGAACTAAATTACCGCATAACAGATATTTTAATTATTGCGTATGAATATATGGAAATGTTAAAATTACCTTTATGTGAAAAGATTCGGGAGTGGTAATCATGAGTAAACGGGATTACTATGAAGTCCTCGGTGTCAGTAAATCGGCTACCAAGGATGAATTAAAGAAAGCCTATCGCAAGCTTTCTAAACAATTCCATCCGGACATCAACAAAGAGCCGGGAGCAGATGAAAAGTTCAAAGAAGTTAAAGAAGCATACGAGGTCCTTAGTGACGACCAGAAGCGCGCCCAGTATGACCAGTTCGGCCATGTGGACCCTAACCAGGGTTTTGGCGGAGGTGATTTCGGCGGAGGGTTTGGCGGTTTCGAAGACATCTTCAATTCCTTCTTCGGCGGAGGAGGCGGAAGACGCCGTGATCCGAATGCACCAAGACAGGGTGCTGACCTGCAGTACACGATGACATTGAAATTCGAGGAAGCTGTCTTCGGCAAGGAAACAGATATCGAGATTCCTCGTGAAGAAGAATGTGACACTTGTGACGGAACAGGTGCAAAACCGGGTACAAAAGTGGATACATGTAAACACTGTCATGGCAGCGGACAGATCAGCGTGGAACAAAACACGCCATTTGGACGTATTGTTAACCGCAGAGTGTGTCATTACTGTAATGGAACAGGCAAGGAAATTAAAGAAAAATGCACAACATGTTCTGGTACCGGGAAGGTTACGAGAAGAAACAAAATTCATGTTAAAATCCCGGCGGGTGTCGATGATGGCCAACAGTTGAGAGTGGCTGGAAAAGGGGAAGCTGGAATCAATGGCGGACCTTCAGGAGATCTTTATATTGTCTTCCATATCAGGTCGCATGAATTTTTCGAGCGTGACGGCGATGACATTTATTGTGAAATGCCAATCACATTCGTCCAGGCATCGCTTGGTGACGAAGTGGAAGTCCCGACACTGCACGGCAAGGTAAAGCTTAAAGTACCTGCAGGAACACAAACTGGAACCAAATTCCGCTTGAAGGGCAAAGGGGTTCCCAATGTCCGCGGCTATGGTACAGGAGACCAGCATGTCCTGGTACGAATCGTGACTCCGACAAAGCTGTCTGAAAAACAAAAGCAGCTGTTGCGCGAGTTTGCGGAAGTAAGCGGGCAATCTCCTCTTGGAGAGCAAGAGGAAAGCTTTTTTTCAAAAGTGAAACGCGCCATTAAAGGTGATTAATCGAATGGAGTTGGTATAAATGAAATGGTCCGAAATCAGCATTTTAACAACAAATGAAGCGGTTGAGCCGATTTCAAATATCCTGCATGAAGCAGGCGCAAGCGGCGTCGTGATTGAAGATCCACTTGAGCTTGTGAAGGAAAGAGAGGACCAGTTCGGGGAAATATACCAACTCAATCCAGATGATTATCTTGAAGAAGGCGTCATCGTCAAGGCGTATCTCCCTGTAAACAGCTTCCTGGGAGAAACAGTCGATGAAATCAAAGAAGCAATCAATAATCTGATCATCTACAATATTGATATCGGATTGAATAAAGTATCAATCAGCGAAGTGAATGAGGAAGAGTGGGCAACTGCCTGGAAAAAGTACTATAATCCTGTGAAGATTTCCGAAAAGTTCACGATTGTCCCTACCTGGGAGGAGTACACTCCAGTGAATACGGATGAACTGATCATCGAGCTTGATCCAGGCATGGCTTTTGGGACCGGGACCCATCCAACAACCGTCATGTGTATCCAGGCGCTGGAAAGAACAGTTCGTCCTGGCGACCGGGTCGTTGATGTTGGAACAGGTTCAGGTGTACTTAGTATTGCCGCAGCGAAACTGGGTGCTGAAAAAGTGGAAGCGATGGACCTCGATGATGTAGCGGTCCAGGTGGCAAAACTCAACCTTAAGCTGAACAAAGTCCATGATGTTGCAACCATTTCACAAAACAACCTTCTTGATGGAGTTGCAGAAGGGGCCGACATTGTTGTCGCGAATATTCTCGCAGAGGTCATCCTGCGTTTTGCGGATGATGCCGGAAAGATTGTCAAGAGTGGCGGTCATTTCATAACTTCAGGGATCATCCAGCAGAAGAAAGAAGTCGTCAAGGATGCAATGATCAATGCTGGCTTTGAAATAGAAGAGATTATGACAATGGAAGACTGGGTTGCGATTATCGGGAAAAAGAAATAATGAAGAAAAAAGGGGAACAGCTTAACCCCTTTTTTCTGTCTTTTTAAAACAGCTTTTTTCGAAAGCGGGTGCTGTGATGCAGCGTTACTTTATTGACGATCTAGAAAGTCAGGAGCAATTCCGTATTATCGGCGATGATTTTCATCACATTGTTCGAGTGATGAGGATGAAGACTGGGGATGAAATCATCTGCGTCAGTCCCAATGGCAAAAGCGCAGTTTGTCAGATTGAAGAAATTACCGATGAAATGGTTGTGGCAAACGTTGTAAAATGGGAGGAAGGGACGAGGGAGCTTCCCGTCCATGTCGTGATTGCGAGCGGTCTGCCCAAAGGGGATAAGCTCGAATTGATCATTCAAAAAGGCACTGAACTGGGTGCCTATGAATTTGTCCCCTTCACCGCATCCCGCTCGATTGTGAAATGGGACAGCAAGAAGGCTGGCAAAAAGGTTGAACGCTGGCAAAAGATAGCCAAAGAAGCGGCAGAACAGTCCCATCGCAATATTGTACCGTCGGTTAAGGAGCCGGTCAGCCTAAAACAATTAGTCAAACTTGCTGATGATTATACTTATAAGCTAATTGCCTATGAGGAAGAGGCGAAGGCCGGGGAAGCATCTGTCCTGTCTGCGACTCTCGCGAAAATGGAGAAAGATCAAAGTCTCCTGATTGTTTTTGGCCCAGAAGGGGGATTGACCGCTGAGGAAGTCACCCTTTTAACTGAAAATGGATTTTTGGCTTGTGGTCTTGGACCACGCATTTTACGTACTGAAACAGCACCGCTTTATGCATTGTCTGCTGTTTCCTATCATTTTGAACTATTGAGGTGAAGATCATGCCTGCAGTTGCTTTTCATACATTAGGTTGCAAGGTTAACCATTACGAAACAGAAGCCATCTGGCAATTATTCAAGGAACAAGGATACGAAAGAGTGGATTTTGAATCTACCTCTGATGTTTACGTCATCAACACATGTACGGTAACGAATACTGGGGATAAAAAGAGCCGCCAGGTCATCCGCCGCGCTGTCCGCAAAAATCCGGACGCTGTTATTTGTGTTACCGGCTGCTACGCCCAGACATCTCCAGCTGAAATAATGGCGATTCCTGGAGTTGATATTGTTGTCGGAACTCAGGACCGTGTGAAAATGCTTGAATATATCGAGCAGTACAAGCAAGAGCGACAGCCAATCAATGCTGTCGGCAACATCATGAAAAACCGTGTATATGAAGAGCTTGACGTACCTGCCTTCACGGATCGTACAAGAGCTTCATTGAAAATCCAGGAAGGCTGCAACAACTTCTGTACTTTCTGTATCATTCCATGGGCACGCGGTCTGATGAGATCCCGTGATCCGCAGGAAGTCATTCGCCAGGCTCAGCAGCTTGTTGATGCCGGCTATAAGGAAATTGTTCTTACAGGCATCCATACAGGCGGCTATGGTGAAGATATGAAGGATTATAATCTTGCAGCATTGCTTAGAGATTTAGAGGCACAAGTAAAAGGGATTAAGCGTCTGCGTATTTCTTCTATCGAGGCAAGCCAGATTACAGACGAAGTGATTGAAGTAATCGACCTGTCCAATATCATTGTCCGTCACCTGCACATTCCGCTTCAATCCGGCTCTGATACCGTTTTGAAAAGAATGCGCCGCAAGTACACAATGGAATTTTTCGGGGAGCGCCTTGATCGTCTGAAAGAAGTCTTGCCAGGTCTTGCGGTCACTTCTGATGTCATCGTAGGATTCCCTGGTGAAACAGAAGAAGAATTTATGGAGACTTACAACTTTGTGAAAGAGCACCAATTCTCAGAGCTTCACGTCTTCCCATATTCAAAACGAACAGGCACACCTGCCGCAAGAATGGAAGACCAGGTCGATGAAGAGGTAAAGAACGAACGAGTTCACCGCTTGATTGAACTATCTGACCAGCTTGCAAAGGAATATGCTTCACAGTTTGAGGACGAAGTACTGGAAGTAATCCCTGAAGAACTTTACAAAGAAGCTCCAGAAAGCGGGCTTTATGTAGGGTACACAGACAACTATTTAAAGGTTGTTTTCCCTGCTGCCGAGGATATGGTCGGCAAAATTGTCAAGGTGAAGATCGCAAAGTCGGGATATCCTTACAATGAAGGCCAGTTCGTACGCGTGCTTGAAGATGAAAACGCAGCAGAACAAGCTGTTATATAAGGGAAATGCAAAGAGCTGGCCAAATGCCAGTTCTTTTTGTTTTTACGCTAACTAAAGAACAAGAGTAATTCAGGTGTATTGTCCCTTATTAAAAAGATTTTGGCGAAAGTTTAATTATATCGACCACATTCCAAGTTTTATCGTCGGATCTTTAAATATATCAAACACATAGGGGTTAAAGTACATTTTACAGATGAATCGACCATCTCACCGACCCTTCCCATGAATCACTTCAATCATCACCCCGAATTTCTCCGCGACAGGCAGAACCAGCAATGAAGCGATTAGGTTATAAATGACGCTGACATGCGCCAGCTGGACATCTGGCCTTTCGGCAGTAAAAGGGGCCAATGCTGCAATCTCGCCGATGAAGGGGAAAAATAAAGCGGCTCCTGCAATGTTCAGCCATACATGGGCAAAAGCTGTCAGTCTTGCCTCTTTGCCTGCGCCAATCGACGCAAGCAGGGCGGTAATGCAGGTCCCGATATTGGCGCCAAGCATTGCAGCTATGGCTGAGTCCATCGATAATGTTCCTTCAGACAGGAATCCCATCACGATGCCGGTCATTGCAGTACTGGACTGGATCATCCCTGTCACAATGGTACCAGTAAATATGCTGATCCAATGACTGTTGTTCAAGTTGGCGAGTGCATGTTCAACTGCCGGCAGACTTGTTACAGGGTCGGCGAGAAAGGTGAAACCGCGCATGGCTGCAAAAATAGCAGCGATACCAAAAGAAATCGCGCCAAGATTTTGCCATGTCCGGTTGCGGAAAACCAATAGAATTGCCCCGATGATCGCAAAGGGCACAATGAAGGCATCAATATTGAAAGTTATGATTTCAAGAGTGAAGGTTGTCCCGATATTCGATCCAAGAATGATGCCGATTGATTGCGAGAATCTTAGCAGCCCAGCAGAAATCAAGCCGATAGTAATGACCATGACAGCAGAACTGCTGTGCAAAAGTGCGGTCACTGTCATTCCGGCTATCATACCCTTTATTGGTGTATCAGTCATGAGAGCCAGCCAGTTTTTCATCCTGCTTGCCGAAAGCTCGAATAAGCCTTTACGGAGCAGCGTCATGCCTCCGATAAATACAGCGAGGAAAACAATAAATAATAGCAGATAGACCATAAGCACCATCCTTTCATTTAAATGTATGAAAAGGAAAAAGGGACATGCATGGATTTTCTTTTTTTAAGGATCGTTGAGGGCGAAAATACATAATTTAAAACAAGGGCCAATTACAGTTGACCTCCTGCCAGTGATATATTATAATTGCAAGGTACATGGTTTCCCATGTGTTTTGGTGTTAGTGTGTTGTGCTCGGAGGGAGGGAAAGAGAATGTCTAAAACTGTCGTTCGTAAAAACGAATCGCTTGAAGATGCTCTTCGACGCTTCAAACGTACTGTATCTAAATCAGGTACTATCCAAGAAGCTAGAAAGCGCGAATTCTACGAAAAACCTAGTGTAAAGCGTAAGAAAAAGTCTGAAGCTGCTAGAAAACGCAAGTTCTAAGAGAGGGTGGAATTAACTTGAGCCTGCTCGAGCGTTTAAATAATGATATGAAACAAGCGATGAAGAACAAAGAAAAGGACAGACTCACGACGATTCGGATGGTAAAAGCTTCCTTGCAGAACGAAGCGATCAAGTTCGGCAAGCAGGAATTATCCGAAGAAGAAGAGTTAACTGTACTTTCTCGTGAAGTGAAACAACGCAAAGATTCCCTCCAGGAATTTGAAAAAGCTGGTCGTCAAGACCTCGTTGAAAAGATACAAACAGAACTAAAGCATGTCGAAATTTACATGCCACAGCAGCTTAGCGAAGAAGAAGTGACGGAAATCGTCAAAGAAGCTATCGCGGAGACCGGTGCGGCATCAAAAGCCGATATGGGTAGAGTAATGGCTGTCCTTATGCCTAAAGTAAAAGGTAAAGCAGACGGATCTCTCGTTAATAAACTTGTACAACAACACCTTTCATAAAAAGCTCGAAGGCCGCAGGATACTCTTGCGGCCTTTTTAGCGCATATTAAAAGATGTGCCAGCATGATTCATGTGTTATGTTTGTTGCGTGGTTCCCAGGACATTCTGCACTTCGGTTGGCTGGGATTCAAGAGGCCCCCATTCCAAAATACATAATTAACAAATCTGTAAAAAACATTGAAACCTTTTGGTGTACCTATGCGTATTACCAATATGGCCTTATTTTTTACAGAATGGAGGTGCCTAATTGAAAATCAAATCAGTGATTGCCAGCATCATCATCCTCTTGTCACTGGCCAGTCTGGTCAATCCTTTCACTGCGGATGCTGACCAAAAAGTGGTCTATGTCGTTCCGATTGAAGAAACAGTGGAAAAAGGCCTGCTTGCCTTCTTGAAGAGAGCTGTGGGAGAGGCGGAAGAGGCTGGTGCGGAAGCAATCATTTTTGATGTGAATACACCTGGCGGAGCTGTCGATGCCGCTGATGGGATTGGAAAATTGTTGACGGGAACTGACTTAAAAACGGTGTCATTCGTCAATAAAAAGGCGTTATCAGCGGGTGCCTATATTTCCCTGAATACAGATGAAATTTATATGGTTCCCGGAGCTACAATGGGATCGGCTGCGATCATCGACCAGCAGGGCAACACTGCTGGAAAGAAGGCGGAATCTTATTGGTTTGCAGCCATGAAAGCTGCGGCTGTCGAAAGTGGCAGAGATCCGATCTATGCCCAGGCGATGGCTGACGAAAGCATCGACCTTCCTGAACTGGGTGCAGGAAAAGGGAAGTTGCTTACCCTGACGGCAGAACAGGCACTTGAAGTGGGATATTCGGAAGGAACAGTCAAAAACCTCAATGACTTGCTTAATAAACTGGGCTATGAGGATGCCGAAGTCCGGAATGTAAATGAAACTTTCGCTGAAAAGCTGGCGAGGTTCATTACACATCCTATAGTGATCCCAATCCTTATGACAATAGGCAGTCTTGGTTTGGTCCTTGAGCTTTACTCACCTGGATTTGGCCTGCCGGGAATTGCTGGGTTGTCAGCGCTGCTATTATTCTTCTATGGACATATGGTTGCCGGACTGGCCGGTTTTGAAACACTGATCCTGTTTGCGCTCGGAGTCGGGCTAATCCTGCTCGAGTTGTTCATCCCAGGCGGAATTGCCGGAGTCATTGGTTTACTGGCCATTGTCGCGAGCTTTTTTATGGCATCGGATAATGTGGTCCATATGGGAATCTCTTTATTGGTTGCCCTGACAGCGTCCATTGTTTTATCTATTTTGATGATAAGGGTGTTTGGAAAAAAGATGAAATTTTTCAAAAGAATCATACTGACCGATTCAACAAGCACTGAAAAAGGCTATGTGTCTAACAAGAACCGTCTGGAACTGATTGGAGTAGAAGGGGTGACGCTGACACCTCTCAGGCCTTCAGGCACCATCATCGTGGAAGATGAGCGCATTGATGTGGTGAGCGAGGGCGGCTTTGTTCCAAAAGGAAAGAAAGTAAGGATTGTTAAAACGGAAGGCTCAAGAATCGTGGTAAGAGAAATTAATGAGATCTAATTTGTTTTTTTTCATTGTCATGTTCCAAAGCAAAACAATGAAAAACCATAACAAGTAGAGATAAAACCAAAGGTATTTGATCGATTGATTTTCTAACACTGAAAGATCAAAAGCCTGGGTAATATAATTCTTAGGAGGCAGTTCAAATGGATGCAGGTACAGCGTTTGTATTGATTGCGGTTGCACTTGGGATCATTTTCCTTGGTGTATTGCTGACATTCGTGCCGGTAATGCTATGGATTTCAGCATTGGCAGCGGGTGTAAGGGTCAGCATTTTCACGCTGATCGGAATGAGATTAAGAAGGGTAATCCCAAGCAGGGTCATCAATCCGATGATCAAGGCACATAAAGCAGGTTTGAATGTAACGACTAACCAGCTGGAAAGCCACTACCTTGCAGGGGGTAATGTTGATAGGGTCGTTAATGCCCTGATAGCTGCACACCGTGCGAATATTGAGCTTTCATTCGAGCGAGCGGCTGCGATTGACCTGGCAGGTCGTGACGTACTGGAAGCCGTACAAATGAGTGTTAATCCGAAGGTCATTGAAACTCCATTCATCGCAGGTGTAGCCATGGATGGAATCGAGGTAAAGGCAAAGGCGAGAATCACAGTAAGAGCGAACATCGACCGACTCGTCGGGGGTGCTGGTGAAGAAACGATTGTTGCCCGTGTTGGTGAAGGGATCGTATCGACAATCGGTTCTTCCGACAACCATAAAAAAGTGTTGGAAAATCCTGATATGATTTCACAAACCGTCCTTTCCAAAGGTCTTGATGCAGGAACAGCATTTGAAATTCTATCGATTGATATCGCGGACGTTGATATCGGCAAAAACATCGGTGCTGAGCTGCAGACTGAGCAGGCGGAGGCAGACAAGAAGATTGCCCAGGCGAAGGCCGAAGAGCGCCGTGCGATGGCTGTTGCACAAGAACAGGAAATGAAGGCGCGCGTCGAAGAAATGAGAGCGAAAGTGGTCGAAGCGGAAGCTACTGTACCATTGGCAATGGCCGAAGCGCTTCGTGAAGGGAACATTGGTGTGATGGACTATATGAATATCCAGAATATCGAAGCCGACACAGATATGAGAGGTTCCATCGGCAAGCTGTCAAACGGTAAAAAAGACGATAAGAATAATCAATGATGAGAGAACCCGATAAAAGAAAGGGGGGCTCCACATGCAAATTTTATTAGAATTATTCAGTAATCCAATAGCCCTGTTCATTCTGATCGGGGTAATCTCAAGTCTGTTCAATCAAAAAAAGAAGGATGGCAGCCAGCAACAGCAGCGCCGTCCTGTCAGGCCGCCCGGACCAGTCCAGCAGCCACGTCCGGCGCCTGTGAGAAGACAGCAGGCCGAAGCAAAAAGGGAGCCGCTCCGTCCTGAGATTGAAAAAGCTGATGATTACTATCCCCGGTCCGAGAACCGCAGACCTGCAGAACCAAGCAGGGACAAGAGAAGTCAGAGCCCGGCCGATTCAGGAGTTGAAGTCCTGACAGATATTCAAAAGAAATATCAAGAACGAAAGCATCAAACTGAAGAATCTGCAAAAAAACAGCAAACTGGCAGGATGTCGTCCAGTCAAACATCTGGCCGGCTGAACCAAAAGAGAGAACAGGTACAAACCGATGTCGTATTCCAGCCGGATAAAGACACTCTGTTAGAGGGATTGATCTGGGCTGAAGTCCTAGGAAAGCCCCGTGCGAAAAAGCCTTACAACCCGTCGAGGAGATATTAGGCAAAGGATTTTGACCGCTCCTGCTGGTTTGAAAGAATGCTTATGATAAAGTTAAAAATGGTGCTAGAACCTCCCTTTTTCTCATACATATGAGATGAAAGGGGGTTCTTTTTTTTATGGCAAAAAAATGGGGCCAGTATGTACGCAAATGGATGACACAAAAAATGGATCTTCCTCAAGATGTCATGATGGATCTCCCTAGAATCACGATGATTGGGCAAGTCCATATTTATATAGAAAATCATCGGGGCCTGCTTGCTTTTTCAGATGGTGAAGTGAGGCTTATGATCAAAGGCGGCCAGCTTCTGGTCAAGGGCAAGGCGTTCGTGATCAAGACAATATTGCCTGAAGAGATACTGCTCGAAGGAAAAATCGATCAGGTTCTATATATAAATGATTGAAGTTGAGGGGGAGCCAAATGAAAAACCAATGGATACACACCTTTTCTGGCACTGTGAAGGTGAAATTGACAGGCAGGGGCATAGAAAGATTCCTGAACCAGCTGACACGTAATGGCGTGTCAATTTGGAATGTGAAGAAACATGGTTCTGAGGCGGTTACTTTTTATGTCAATCTGCAGGACGTGAAAAAGCTGCGGATCCCGGCGAGGGACAGTCACTGCAAGATCAGGTTCCTGGAGAGGGCGGGTGGCCCTTTCTTTTTAAAGAAGTTATGGACAAACAGTGGGTTTTTAGCAGGAGCAATTTTGTTTTTTGCGTTGATCGTGCTCCTCTCAAACATGGTTTGGGGAATTGAAATAAACGGTGCCAGCCCCGCGACTGAATATCAAATTCGCAAGGAATTGGACAAGATGGGAATAGGTGTCGGTAAAATGCAGTTTTCGATTGACAATGTCGAAAGCATCCAGAAGGAACTGACAGATAAGGTAGGGGCTTTGACGTGGATTGGTGTGGAGCTGAAGGGGACGACCTATCATTTTCAGGCTGTCGAGAAAAGTGAGCCGGAAAAAGCGGAAGCAATTGGTCCAAGGCATTTAGTTGCGAAAAAGAAGGCGGCCATTGTCAAAATTTTCGTGGAGAAAGGGGATCCGGTGGTGGAAGTGAATGATTTTGTGCAGCCCGGTCAGCTCCTTGTATCAGGCTTGTATGGTAAGGAGAATGAGCAAAAAGTGGTAGCGGCCACTGGTGAAATCCTTGGGGAGACCTGGTATTCAACCAAGGTGGAATTGCCTTTAAATAGTACATTCCAGGTCTATAACGGAAATGAAAAAAGAATTTATTCTCTGAAAATAGCCGGAAAAGCAATACCTGTATGGGGTTTTGGGAAGAATGAATTCAAGGAGTATGAAACCGAAGTCTCAGAGCAGCCAATAAAATTTTTCAAATGGGAGCTTCCGGCTAAAATCGAAAAAAGGACGATCAGGGAGCGGGAACAGGTTACCCGCATCTATACAAGGGAAGAAGCGATCGAAAGTGCAAAAGAACTTGCCAGGAAGGATATAAAAAACACGCTGCCTGAAAATGCTATCATAAAAGGGGAAAAAATTTTACATCAGTCAATTGAGAATGATAAAGTAAGACTAATCACACATTTTACAATCATTGAAGATATTGCAGAAGGACAACCAATTATCCAAGGAGACTGAGAATGACAGAAGACCTAAAGACGACTGAAATCCAACTAGCGAATCCAACTGAAGCCGTTTCATTATTCGGCAATGCAGATATCAACCTGAAATTGATTGAACAGGAGCTTGGAGTCTCGATTGTGACACGCGGTGAGACGATAGGGATTTCCGGGCCTGAGGAGCAGGTGGCACTGGCCCAGGCCGTTTTGGAAAACCTGCTTGCGGTGATCCGTAAAGGCATTAGTGTTAGCCAGAGAGAGGCTGTTTACGCTATTCAAATGGCTGAAAAAGGGACCTTGGAATATTTCAGGGATTTATACGATGAAGAAATCAGTAAAAATGTAAAAGGTAAATCCATCAGGGTCAAGACACTTGGCCAGAGACATTATGTGAATGCCATCAAAAGCCGCGACCTTGTTTTTGGCATCGGACCGGCTGGTACTGGGAAAACATATCTAGCTGTCGTGATGGCCGTCACGGCGCTGAAAAATGGAACGGTATCCAAAATCATTTTAACAAGACCGGCTGTAGAAGCAGGAGAAAGCCTCGGTTTCCTCCCTGGGGACTTGAAGGAAAAGGTCGACCCTTATCTCCGTCCGCTGTATGATGCTTTGCATGATATCCTGGGCACTGAACATACATTGCGTCTGATTGAAAGAGGAACGATCGAGATTGCACCCCTTGCTTATATGAGGGGAAGGACTCTTGATGATGCGTTCGTCATTCTCGATGAAGCCCAGAACACGACACAGGCTCAGATGAAGATGTTCCTGACGCGTCTGGGATTTGGATCCAAAATGATCATAACAGGTGATACCACCCAGATTGATTTGCCGAAAGGCGCTAAGTCAGGCCTGGTAGAGGCGGAGAATGTATTGCAGGATGTCTCCGGAATCTCTTTTGTGCACCTTGAACAGGCTGATGTGGTGCGTCATCCGCTTGTCGGACGGATCATTGAAGCATATGGAAAAAATGAATGAACAACCTCAGTCCGCTCCTGAAAAAATTGTGAGCGGACTTTTGCTTTTGCATGGAAAAGTACAATTTTACTCCTGTAAACGGCGGTTATTTCAATTAGTGATGAAACTTTGGATAAAAACTGATATGATGGTACTTAAAGTCAGGTGATTTCCCAGTTATTCTCAAACTGGCTCGATTTGTTTAGCGGGAGGGCAGTATGGATATGGAAAAGCTGCAGGTCCAATTAACAGCGATTTTAGACTTGTTGAATATAAAGATTTTCCGGGTTTTATTATTCTTGCTTATTGGTATTGTTATGTATTCTGCTATGTTCACCAATGTGAAGCCTGAAAAGCTTAATCTCGAGTTATTCTCTGTGGCAGAGAAAACCATCAGGTCCCCTATTACGATTGAGGATAAAGAAAGCACAGAAGCGAACCGCAGAGAAGCGGTCGAACAGGTCAATGACGTTTATCGGGTCAAGAGGGAATATGCCCAGAACAGGGTGGATCTGGTCACTTCGATATTTGGTTCTGTGTCTGAAGTCAATGCAGAAGCACAGGAAGAAATTGATAAACAGAAGACAGCCGCCGAGGCGGATGGGAAAGACGTTTCCGCACCTCAGGTCCCGACGATTGAGGAGAAAATCGAAAAGCTGAAAACCAAATTGACCGACAGTGAAACGAAGAGTCTTTCAGATGACGTATTCATTGCTTTACTGCAAGCCCCAAAGGAAGAACTGCAAGCTGCAAAGGACCTCACCGTCACGGCGATCAATAATACAATGAAGCATAGTGTTCCCGCGGATGAAGTGGAGAATGCAAAATTGAATGTTGAGGAAGAATTGAAGTATACCAGTCTAAACGGCAGCTTGAAAAGGGCTGTCATCGAAATTGGCCGTTATGCTGTCGTCCAGAATGAATTTTATGATCCTGAAGCTACCGAGGACCTGCGCCAGCAGACAATGGATAGTGTGGAACCAGTGAGGATTCTTGAAGGTCAAATTCTCGTGGATGAGGGACAACTGATCAGCAGGGATATCTATAAGAAACTGCAACTGGTCGGCCTGCTGGAAAGTGAAAATTCATATAAGCCGTTCATCGGGCTAGGGATGCTTACTGCATTAACCTTGTTTGGACTTTATGTCGTTTTTAATGAAATGGAAAACGCTGATAAAAAACAAAAGAACCTGTTGATTTTCAGTATTATTTTTATTACCGCGATTTTATTGATGAAACTGGTCAGCCTGTTCGATGAATTTGAATACTCCGAGATTGGATATATTTTCCCTGCAGCTATGGGAGCGATGCTGATCAAGATCCTGATCAACGAAAGGCTTGCCCTGCTGCAGGTGGCCATTCTTGCGGTGATCGGCACGATCATATTCAACGAAGGCATTACCGGGACATTGAATGTCTCCCTGGGAATTTATATTTTATTGAGCGGTTTGGCGGCGATCCTGTTTTTGCAAAAACAGAATCGGAGGTCCAAAATACTCCAGGCAGGTTTATTTGTCTCGGTGATCAACCTTATTGTCATTCTTTCAATTTTGTTCCTGAGGAATAGCCAGTATTCTGGATTGGAATATGGGTTTTATATTACTGCCGCGTTCGTTTCCGGAATTGTCTCGGCTGTACTGACAATTGGTCTGCTGCCGTTTTTTGAAGCGGGATTCGGCATTCTTTCTACCTTAAGGCTGATTGAACTGTCCAATCCTAATCACCCGCTCTTAAGAAAGATTCTTACTGAGGCTCCGGGAACATACCATCACAGTGTCATGGTCGCCAATCTATCGGAAGCCGCATGTGAGGCAATCGGTGCAAATGGCCTTCTTGCAAGGGTTGGATGCTATTATCACGATATCGGGAAGACGAAACGCCCGCAGTTTTTTATCGAAAACCAGATCAATATCGATAATCCTCATGATAAATTGCCAGCGCTGACAAGCAAAAATATCATCATCGCCCATGCGACGGATGGCGCAGAGATGCTTCGCAAACATCGTATGCCTAAAGAGATAATTGATATCGCTGAGCAGCATCATGGGACTACTTTGCTGAAATTCTTTTATCATAAAGCAAAACAAAATGACCATGAAGTGAAGGAAGAAGATTTCCGCTATCCAGGGCCAAAGCCGCAGACAAAAGAGTCTGCGGTCATCGGAATTGCCGACAGTGTCGAAGCAGCCGTACGATCGATGAACCATCCAACCCATGAGCAGATCGAAACACTGGTCGACAACATTATCAGGGACCGGCTTCAGGATGACCAGCTGAGTGAATGTGATATCACCTTAAAAGAGCTGGACACCGTTGCTGATACTTTATGTGAGACATTAAAGGGAATTTTTCATTCCAGAATTGAATATCCAGAAATGAATAAACAGAAGGTGAAGCAGGCATGAGTTTAGAAATCGATTTTTTGGATGAAACAAATGAATTGGCAGAAGAGCAGATGATTGAAATTGAAAAACTTTTGAATCATGCTGCGGTGAATGAGAATGTCCAGGACGGAAGCGAGCTTTCTGTAACTTTCGTTTCAAATGAACGCATTCAGGAAATCAACAGGGAATATCGGGATAAAGACCGGCCGACAGATGTCATTTCTTTCGCATTAGAGGAAATGGGCGAAGGTGAATTGGAGATTGTCGGGGAGGATATCCCCCGCATCCTGGGGGATATCATCATCTCCATTCCTAAGGCAAGGGAACAAGCAGAGGAATACAACCATTCATTCATGAGAGAGCTTGGCTTTCTCACAGTCCATGGTTTCCTCCACTTATTGGGCTATGATCATATGAATGAAAATGATGAAAAACAGATGTTTGACAGGCAAAGGGAACTGCTCGAAGGATATGGCCTTGGACGCTGATAAACGGAGGAAGCATCCGTTGACTTCCTCCTTCAAATTTGGTTTTGAAGGAATTGCAGCAGCAGCCAGGGAACGAAATGTACAAATCCATTTCGGTATTTCAGTTTTCGTCGTTCTGTCTGGCTTCATTTTTGAGATTAACAAATACGAATGGATTGCGATTATTCTGTGTATTGGCGGAATGGTGTCGTTGGAGATGATGAATACGGCAATCGAGAGAACGGTTGATTTGTATACAGAAGAATTCCATCCGCTTGCGAAGCAGGCGAAAGACATTGCTGCCGGTGCTGTGCTCATTTTTGCGATTGCCAGCGTCATTATTGGTATGATCATCTTTTTGCCGAAAATTCCAGCATGGTTCAGTTAGTTGTCCGAACAGGGCAACTTTTCTTTTTTAAAGGCTGTTTTCGTAAAGATTGTTGTTAAAATCTTAAAGCCGATTTTAACGTGCTATAAGCAATTTTGCAGTTCGTTTTTAATTGTGCAAGCTCTTTTCTCATAATAAGCTTGAATTTTATAAAGAAAACTAGGTCATTCAATCCAATTTAGTAGTCAATAGCAACAAAGTTTGAGAAAAGAGCCTTTTTAAAAGGCTCCTATCGCGACAATAGCCAGTTACATGTTAGAACGATTTGAAAATAGGAAAGAACTTGAGTAAAATATCATCACAGTGTACAAACAGTGCTTGAATGTTTTTAGAAAATTTAAAAATTTATATTTCATTTTCGCTACAAACGATGAAATCACACTGGAAATAAGTTAAAATAAAGTGGAGAAGGGAATTACAGGATGAACTTTAATAATCAAGACTCAAATAATAAATCGCACAAATCAGGATTCATATCAATCATTGGAAGGCCAAATGTAGGAAAGTCGACCTTTCTTAACAGGGTAATCGGGCAAAAAATTGCGATCATGAGCGATAAGCCCCAAACGACCCGGAACAAGGTGCAGGGAGTATTGACACTCGATGATTCACAATTGATTTTCATCGACACTCCAGGAATCCATAAACCAAAGCACCGTCTTGGCGATTTCATGATGAAGGTTGCACAAAATACTTTAAAAGAAGTCGATTTGGTGTTATTTATGGTCAATGCCCAGGAAGGATATGGCCGCGGAGAAGAATTCATCATTGAAAAACTCCAAAATGTGAAGACGCCTGTTTTCCTTGTCATCAATAAAATCGATCTTATTCATCCGGATGAGCTGTTGAAACTGATCGAGTCCTACCAGCAGAAATTCAATTTTGCAGAAATTGTTCCGATTTCTGCGCTTGAAGGGAATAATATAGATCGGCTGCTTCAGCAAATCAAGGAAAAAATGCCGGAAGGACCACAGTTCTATCCAGCCGACCAGGTAACAGATCATCCGGAACGCTTCATCGTTTCTGAACTGATCAGGGAAAAAGCGTTGCACCTGACAAGGGAAGAAATTCCTCATTCACTCGCTGTCGTGATCGAAAAAATGGAACGCCAGCCTGAAAAGGAAATGGTGCATGTCATGGCAACGATCATTGTTGAGAGGGACTCCCAGAAGGGAATCATCATCGGCAAGCAGGGAGGCATGCTGAAGGAGATTGGCAAACGAGCCCGTCATGATATCGAAAGCCTCCTTGGATCAAAGGTATTCCTGGAGTTATGGGTCAAGGTCCAGAAGGATTGGAGAAACAAAGCCACTCAGCTTCGTGATTTCGGTTTCAGGGAAGACGAATATTAAGCCTGTTTGGCAAATGCTCCACCAATAACATATTAACGGATTCCAAATATTATTCATAAACAGGATTTACAATTTTTGCGTAACATGAAAATCTGATTGACAGGCTATGATATTCATAAGGATTTGGGATAGATGCATTGCTAGTGAAAAAATGAAAGGTGGGGTTTTCGATGTTGGATTTTACCTGGAAGGTGTTTTCGCAAACAGGTAACATTGACACGTATCTTCTCTTTAAGGAATTAGAGAAAGACAATCAAGAAATACCCGGTTATCAGGAGGATGAACTAGCACAAATTGATTTTCCAATCTCATAGGTTTGTCTGTAGTAATGGATGGTGACAACAGATGCTGCAGAAATGCGAAGGCATTGTCATTAGGACAACTGATTATGGCGAGAACAATAAAATTGTAACTTTATATACCAGGGAATTCGGAAAAGTTGGTGTGATGGCAAGAGGTGCGAAAAAGCCCAGCAGCAGGCTCGCTGCCGTCACCCAGCTTTTTGCGTATGGCCACTATCTTTTCCAGGCAAGCTCAGGACTGGGCGGATTGCAGCAGGGAGAGATGATTTCATCCATGCGGTCAATCCGGGAGGATATTTTTCTGACAGCCCATGCCAGTTATGTTGTAGATTTGACGGATAAAGTGACTGAGGATAAAAAATCGAATCCTTTTATGTTCGAATTGCTCCTTCAGACCCTCAACTATATGAATGAGGGCTATGATATGGAAATCCTCACATTTATCTATGAAATGAAAATGCTCAATGTCCAGGGACTGTATCCGGTTCTGGACAGGTGTACAAATTGCGGCAGCACAGAAGGAGAGTTCCACTTTTCAATCAGAGAGGGAGGGCTCCTGTGCCATCGGTGCTTTGAAACGGATCCGTACAGGATTAAAATCTCTCCTGGCACAGTCAGGCTGCTGCGGCTTTTTTATCTGCTGGACTTAAGCCGGCTGGGCAATATTTCGGTCAAACCAGAAACAAAAGCTGAATTGAAAAAGGTCATTTCCGCATACTATGATGAATATTCAGGTCTTTATCTAAAAACAAGAAAGTTTCTGGACCAAATGGATTCATTCAGGGACCGCCTTTAACTATTGACATTGCTGAATCTTTTCGCTATTATTCAAATCAATAGCTTTCTCAGATTTTTAATGACAATTACATATGTTGCTGTGAAGGAAAAGAGTACTTAACTCCCTCTGCATTAGCGAGTCCGGGTATGGTGTGAGCCGGGTGGCAGAAAGTAAGGAAGGCGTTCCGGAGCGACATCACTTTTAAAGTGGCTGCTTTCTGGCAGCAAATAGGGTGGAACCGCGGGTAAACTCTCGTCCCTATGCATGAAAACGATGCATAGGGGGCGGGAGTTTTTTTGTTGTAAAGATAATCGATCCATAAACTTGAACTGAAAATTTTCCGGAGGTGTAAAGATGAATATCCAAAACATGATTTTAACACTGCAAAAACACTGGTCTGAACAGGGATGCGTCCTTATGCAGGCTTATGACACCGAAAAAGGGGCAGGAACGATGAGCCCATATACTTTTTTGCGGGCAATTGGACCTGAGCCATGGAATGTCGCTTATGTAGAGCCATCACGCCGCCCGGCAGACGGCCGCTACGGAGAGAACCCGAACAGGCTTTATCAGCATCATCAATTCCAGGTGATCATGAAGCCTTCTCCAGACAATATCCAGGAACTTTACCTGGATTCCCTGAAAGCGCTCGGAATTGATCCGCTGGAACATGATATCCGTTTTGTAGAAGATAACTGGGAAAACCCGTCACTTGGCTGCGCTGGTCTTGGCTGGGAAGTATGGCTGGATGGAATGGAAATCACCCAATTCACCTATTTCCAGCAGGTAGGCGGGCTTGACTGCAAACCAGTATCTGTTGAAATTACTTACGGAATCGAACGCCTTGCGTCTTATATCCAGGATAAAGAAAATGTTTTTGACCTTGAGTGGACAAACGGTTTTACAGTGAGGGACATATTCGGTCAGCCTGAATATGAGCATTCCAAGTATACATTTGAAACTTCTGACAAAGATATGCTGTTCAACCTTTTCAATATTTACGAAAAGGAAGCGAATCGCCAGATGGATGAAGGGCTTGTCCATCCTGCCTATGATTATGTCCTGAAGTGTTCGCATACTTTTAACATTCTTGATGCGCGCGGTGCTATTTCCGTAACAGAAAGAACGGGTTATATTGCCCGTATCCGCAACCTTGCCAAGAAAGTTGCGAAGACTTTTTATGAAGAAAGAGAGAAACTGGGCTTCCCAATCATTAAAAGGAAGGAGCAGGTTAAAAATGACTAAACGGAATTTATTGCTTGAAATCGGTCTTGAAGAAATGCCTGCAAGATTCATTACCGACTCCATTAACCAGCTGGCTTCCAAAGTAGAGAACTGGCTGAATACAAATAATATTGGATTTGAGGGCATCAGCATCTTCTCGACACCTCGCAGGCTTGCCTTGCTTGTCGCGAATGTCGATGAGCGTCAGGAGGATAGCGAGGAAGAGGCAAAAGGACCTGCGAAAAAGATCGCTTTAACTGAGGATGGCAAGTGGTCCAAGGCAGCAATGGGCTTCACACGCGGACAGGGAATGACGGTCGAAGATATTTATTTCAAGGAAATCAACGGCGTAGAGTATGCCCATGTAAAGAAATTTATCAAGGGGCAGGAAACCTTTGATCTTCTTGTTGAGTTAAAAGCGATTATCACAGGGTTGACCTTTCCGAAAAACATGCGTTGGGCAGATCTTGAACTTCGTTATGTCCGCCCGATCAAATGGCTTGTGGCTATGTTCGGCAACGACATCATTCCTTTTGAAATAGCCGGTGTTCAAACAGGCAGTACGACAAGAGGCCATCGCTTTCTTGGAGAAGGGGAAATTCAGTTATCAGCTCCTGAAGAATATGAAGAAGTATTATTGGGCCAGTATGTGGTCGCAGATGCACAAAAGCGCAAAGACGCGATTACTTCCCAGCTTGAAAAAATTGAGGAAGAAAACGGATGGGTAATCCCAGTAGATGAAGACTTGCTGGAAGAGGTCAATAATCTGGTCGAATATCCAACAGCCTTATATGGCCGTTTTGAAGAAGAATTCCTCGAAATCCCGAGTGAAGTCCTGATCACATCCATGAAGGAGCATCAGAGATATTTCCCTGTCAAGTCAGCAGAAGGGGAGCTTCTTCCTCATTTCATCACTGTCAGGAACGGTGACCACCTCCATATCGAAAAAGTGGCCCGCGGAAATGAAAAAGTATTAAGAGCAAGATTGGCTGATGCTGCGTTTTTCTATAAAGAAGATCAAAAAATGCAGATCGAATCAGCTTTAGAAAAATTAAAGAATATTGTCTATCACGAAGAAATCGGCACAATCGCTGAAAAATCAGATCGTGTCCGCAAGCTTGTCAGATTGATTGCTGAAAGAATGGATTTTGCACCTGAGATCGTAAGCGCCGCAGACAGAGCAGCGGAAATCAGCAAATTCGACCTGGTTTCACAGATGGTCTACGAATTCCCGGAACTTCAGGGAATAATGGGAGAAAAATACGCTTTGCAAAAAGGCGAAAGCCGGGATGTGGCAACTGCAATCAACGAGCATTATATGCCTCGCAATGCGGATGACTCTATTCCAGGATCACCTGCAGGTGCACTGGTTGCAATCGCCGATAAACTTGACACGATTGTTGCGTTTTTCTCACTTGGCATCATTCCAAGCGGCTCACAGGATCCTTATGCATTAAGGAGACAGGCGGCAGGTATTGTCCAGACGCTTATGGAAAAGAAGTGGGACATCACCCTTGAAAACCTTGTCGGCTTATCGCTTAACCTTGTGTCTGAAGCAGGAATCGGCAAGCGCTCTGAAGAAGAGGTATACCATGACCTTATCCAGTTCTTTAAGCTGAGAGTCAAGCACATGCTGCAGGAGCGGGGAATCCGCTACGATCTCATCGATGCCGTACTTGGCGGGGAAATTGGTATCGTTTCTGCCCTTATGGATAAAGCAGCGGCACTTCAGGATGCCAGCGGCAAGGAAGACTTTAAGGAAAATATGGAAGCATTGAGCCGGGTCTTGAATATTGCCAGCAAGAAAGAAGTGCTTGGTGAAATCGAACCGGAACGCTTCGAAAATGAGTATGAGCAAAAGTTATATGAAAAGTATCTTCAACTCGGCAAGAAGGCTGAAGATGGAATGGATGCAGCTTCCTATTATCAGCTGCTGGCTGAAATCAAGCCGGAAATCAATGATTATTTTGAGCATACCATGGTTATGGCAGAAAACCCTGATGTCCGGGAAAATCGCCTGAATCAAATGGCAGCACTAGCGGTTCTGATCATGAAACTTGGCAAGGTGAATGATATCGTCGTAAAATAGCATGCTTTATTCACAGAAACAGATCGGTGAACTGAAAGAGTGCCTTCCTGCATGGGAAGGCACTCTAATAAGTACTTTTTTATTAGGTATGATCTGTGAGAAGAGAAAAAGTCATTAGATTGATAAGAAGGTTATAAAAATTCTTTCTTTTGGTTACCTCATGTAGTATATAATAATCTTATTAAGCTTTTTTCGGGAAACCTGTAATACATAAATCCTCAGTGTCAGCTAATGAGGCTATCTCGGAAAAGCTGAAAACCAAGAATACGGGATAAATAGAAAATCCCGATGGGTGGTGAGGACAATCGAACTGAATAAACGACAGGAGCAGATCCTGCAAATCGTAAAGGATAACGGACCGATCACCGGAGAACATATAGCAGAAAAACTTAATCTGACCAGAGCTACCCTCAGGCCTGATCTTGCCATCCTGACGATGGCGGGATATTTGGATGCCAGACCTCGAGTCGGGTACTTCTATACCGGAAAATCCGGTAATCAGCTGCTTTCTGAGAATCTTAAAAAAATCCTTGTCAGGGATTATCAGTCCATTCCGGTCGTCGTCCCTGAAAATGTATCTGTCTATGATGCGATTGTTACGATGTTCCTTGAGGATGTAGGTACATTATTCGTGGTAGATAAGACTTCGAAACTCGTAGGTGTGCTGTCCCGGAAAGATTTATTGAGGGCAAGCATCGGGAATCAGGAGCTGTCCACGCTGCCAGTGAATATCATCATGACAAGGATGCCGAATATAACAGTTTGCAGGCGGGATGATCTGCTGATTGATGCTGCAAAGGAATTAATTGAAAAACAGATTGATGCCCTGCCGATCATCAAGGATACAGATGAAGGATATGAGATTGTTGGAAGATTGACAAAGACAAACATTACAAAGGCTTTTGTTGCCTTGGGAGAAGAATAAGAATCAAGGCGGAGAAGGGGTTGATTGGAGAATGAATAAAACACCTATTATTTATGTGGTTTCTGACTCTGTCGGCGAGACAGCAGAGCTCGTGACAAAGGCTGCCATCAGCCAATTCGAACATTTGGATGTATCTCTAAAAAGATTTCCTTATGTTGAGGATAAAATACATATCGATGAAGTCATCTCCATGGCCAAGCATGATGACGGAATGATCGCTTACACATTGGTTAAGCCTGAAATCAGCGATTATTTGCAGGAGTCTGCCAGTAAAGAGGGAATTTATGCATGCGACATCATAGGTCCGCTCATGCAGCAGATCCAGGTAGTTAGCGGCGAGACACCATTATATGAACCTGGTCTTGTCCGTAAACTTGACGAAGATTACTTCAAGAAAGTCGAAGCCATCGAGTTTGCGGTTAAGTACGATGACGGCCGCGACCCAAGGGGCATACTTAAAGCAGATATCGTCCTTGTGGGGGTTTCAAGAACTTCCAAGACGCCTTTATCACAATACCTGGCCCATAAGCGATACAAAGTGGCGAATGTGCCGCTTGTACCTGAAGTTGATCCTCCGGAAGAATTATTCCTTGTTCCAAAGGAAAAATGCTTTGGCCTTAGAATTACGCCTGATAAGTTAAACCAGATCAGGCGAGAAAGACTGATTTCCCTTGGATTGAATGACCAGGCAATTTATGCCAATATCGAGAGAATAAAAGAAGAAATACAGTATTTTGACGGAATTGTTGAAAAAATCGGATGCCCAGTAATCGATGTGACAAATAAAGCCGTAGAAGAAACGGCCAATGTCATCCTCCATACCGTCCGAAACAGGCAGATAGGCAATTAGCACATATTTTGTATGTGCTTTCTTTTTGCTCTGTTAAATTTTATGTCCTGTTAATTTAGTGCAGCGCGGAGACTCCTCGAAAAGGTTTACGTATTTTCTTCGTTCGTGGACAAGTTCGTGGAAGTTTCTCATTGTCCTGCGGGTTAAGCGCCACCCTGAGGACAACTAAGTGGCTGGATTAAGAATCAACAGTCTTGTTTAACAGAGCATTCTTTTTATGAAGCCATTTTGTTCTCGAAAATTTCGCGCACCTCAGCTTCCACTTCTAAACACTGATGATTTTCGAGAAAAAATAATGGAAAAATAGGCGTTCTTATACTATAATAAAAAATTGTGATAAAAATGTATCTGTTTAGGTTTAGACTTGACAGATTACGAATAAACTATTTACTATCAGTTGTCAAGATGTAGACCGCGAAAAAATTCGACAAAATTCCCTGTAAAAAATACATTCCTGAAGAAGGAATATGCGGAGTGATGTAGAATTAATACTAGTGAAATCAACAGTCAGTCCCTTTTTGTGGATGCAGACTCTTGCCCGGTCATAAAGGAAATTGTCGAAATTGCTTCGAAGTTTTCCATCGAAGCTGTTTTTGTGGCTTCATACGCTCATATGAAGAATGATCTTCAGGGGCAGAACTGGGTTTTTGTCGATTCCTATAAGGAGGCTGTAGACCTTTATTTAATGAATCACGTTAAGAAAGGTGATTTTGCAGTGACGCAAGACATTGGGCTTGCATCTACACTCATTGCGAAAGGGGTTTACACAATCTCCCCGAGGGGAAGTTTATACGAAGAAAAAGGAATCCAGACTGCACTTGAGCTTAGGCATATTTCTGCCAAGGCCAGGAGGCAGGGTTTTTACGGGAAAGGCCCAAAACCTTTCACCGAAAAAGACAGAGAAAAATTCATGAAGGAATTGAACATGCTTTTGTCGAATTTTAAGATATGTTCAAGGAATCACAACTAATATGGGGTCATGCATATGGCAGAGAGGATTGCCGAGGAAAAAGTAAATGAAATCCGGCAGGCGGTTGAAATAGTCGATGTCATTGGTGATTATGTCCAATTGAAAAAGCAGGGCCGGAATTATTTTGGGCTTTGTCCATTTCATGGAGAAAATTCCCCATCATTTTCGGTTTCACCTGACAAGCAGATTTACCACTGCTTTGGTTGTGGAGCTGGAGGGAATGTGTTTTCATTCCTGATGGATATCGATGGACTGTCTTTTCAGGAAGCTGCAGTAAAACTTGCCGAATTGGCAAATATTGAACTGAAGCTAGAAGGCACAACAGCCAGCAGGAATCCGCAATTGCCTGAAGGTTCGAAGCAAATGATCGACGCGCATGAACTCTTGCGTAAATTCTACCATCATTTGCTGGTAAACACAAAAGAGGGCCAGGATGCCCTGGAGTACCTTCTGAATAGGGGATTCACCGAGGAATCTATAGACAGGTTCCAAATAGGCTATGCATTGCCGTCCTGGGATTTTGCAGTGAAACTTCTTGAAAAAAGAGGTTTTTCGCCTGGGGTGATGGCTAAGGCAGGATTGGTCATCCAGAGGGAAAACGATGGGACATACTTTGACAGGTTCCGGAACAGGATTATGTTCCCAATCCTGGACCATCAGGGTAATACGATTGCGTTTTCAGGGAGAGCAATGGGGGACGAAGAGCCCAAATATTTGAATAGTCCCGAGACGCAGATCTTTAATAAAAGTAAAATTTTATATAATTTTCATCTTGCGCGCGGCTCGATCCGGAAACAGCAGCAAGCTGTTCTATTCGAGGGATTCGCGGATGTCATCTCCGCCAACCGTGCAGGGGTAGAAAACGGAGTCGCCACGATGGGGACTTCGTTGACCGAAGAGCATATTTCCTTGCTCAAAAGAAATGTGCAGGCTGTAACGCTATGTTATGACTCGGATAAAGCCGGTATTGAAGCGGCATTCAGGGCCTCTAACATGCTGTCGAAGGCAGGGTTCGCTGTCAGGGTAGCGACCATGCCGGACGGGATGGACCCGGACGATTTCATAAAGATGCATGGCGAAGAAAAGTTCAGGAACGATATTATTGGGTCCAGCTCCACTTTGATGGCATTTAAATTACTATATTACCGTCGAGGAAAAAACCTTCAGAATGAAGGAGATCGCCTTCAATATATCGAAGAAGTACTTAAAGAAATCAGCAAACTTGATAAGGCAGTAGAAAAAGATTTGTATCTGCGTCAGCTGGCAAATGAATTCTCGCTGTCGCTTGATGCTCTGATCCAACAGCTTAACCAGTTGGAACAGGCTTCAGCTCCCAGAAAACAAAACCAGCCACGTCCCGAAACAAGACCAGCGGCCTATACAAGGAAAGCAGAGCTTAAGCCGGCATACCATACGGCTGAGAGACGGCTGATCTTCCATATGATGAGAGACGCAGACGTCACCTACAAGGTCCAGGGAATGCTGGCAGGAAGCATGATGAATATTGATGAACACCAGGCTATTATTACTTATTTATTTGCATACTATGAAAAAGGACATGACCCTGATCCAAGTGCGTTCTTAAATTATCTTCAGGATAATAAGCTAAAAAGGGTTGTTGCTGATATTGAGATGATGCCTCTGAACGAGGAAATCAGCGATCAGGAATTATCTGATTATATCAAGCAGGTCTTGAATTATCAAAAAATGTTAAAAATAAAGGAAAAAATGGCAGAACAAAAACAGGCAGAACGTCAAAACGACATTTTGCGCGCTGCGGCAATCGCAACAGAGATTATCCAATTGCGCAAGACATTATAAAGCTTATGCTGATTGTTTTTGATTTTTGGAAGGAGGGGGACATATGGCTGAAAAGTCAGCCCGTTCTAAAGAAGTCACCGAAAATGAAGTGACAGTTGAACAAGTGAAAGACCAGTTAACGGCACTGGGCAAGAAAACAGGTGTCCTTGCTTATGATGATATTGCAGAGAGGCTTTCAAGCTTCGAACTGGATTCCGATCAAATGGATGAGTTTTACGAATTCCTCGGTGAACAGGGAATTGAACTTGTCGGCGAAAGTGATGAAGAGGAAGATCCGGACATCAAACAGCTTGCCAAGGACGATGAAGAATTCGACCTGAATGATTTAAGTGTTCCTCCCGGTGTCAAAATTAATGACCCGGTAAGAATGTACCTGAAGGAAATTGGCCGAGTAGACCTTCTTTCTGCAGAGGAAGAAATCAACCTCGCTGAAAGAATCGAGCAGGGCGATGAAGAAGCGAAAAGACGGCTTGCTGAAGCAAACCTTCGACTTGTCGTAAGTATTGCGAAACGCTATGTAGGCAGAGGCATGCTATTCCTTGACCTGATTCAGGAAGGGAATATGGGCTTGATCAAGGCAGTTGAGAAATTCGACTACCGAAAAGGGTTCAAGTTCAGTACCTATGCTACCTGGTGGATTCGCCAGGCTATCACTCGTGCGATCGCTGACCAGGCGAGGACAATCAGGATCCCTGTCCATATGGTCGAAACAATCAACAAATTGATCCGTGTGCAAAGACAGCTCCTGCAGGACTTAGGACGCGAACCAACACCTGAAGAAATTGGTGAAGATATGGACCTTTCACCAGAAAAAGTCCGTGAAATCCTTAAAATCGCCCAGGAGCCGGTCTCACTTGAAACACCAATCGGTGAAGAGGATGATTCACACCTTGGAGATTTCATTGAAGACCAGGATGCTACATCTCCTTCAGAACACGCAGCATATGAGCTGCTGAAGGAACAGCTGGAGGATGTCCTAGATACGCTTACAGACCGTGAAGAGAACGTCCTGAGATTGCGTTTCGGCCTGGATGACGGGCGCACACGTACGCTTGAAGAAGTAGGTAAAGTTTTCGGGGTTACACGCGAACGGATCCGTCAGATCGAGGCTAAGGCTCTGCGTAAGCTAAGACACCCTAGCCGAAGCAAGCGATTAAAAGACTTTTTAGAATAGGATTGCCAAGGAATAATTTACTTTTTAAAATAAGAGTAAATTATTCCTTTTTTTCTGTATAAATGTTTGAGACAGGATGTGCCGATAAATGGATGACCATCGCAGGAAAATCATTACGAATGAAATCAAATACTGGAAAGAAAGCAGGCTGCTGCCGGATCATTATTGTGACTTTCTCCTGAACCTATATACTGAAGGAGGTTCAGAGGGGGAGCCAATCAGCAAAAATAGCCATAGACCTTTGAATCTTCTTAGGATAATTTTGATTGGATTGTTATCGCTTTCAGTTTTTTTATTTTATTTTACTGAATTGTCCCTTTTTTTGCAAATCGGTTTGACAATATTTTTTGGAATAACATCCGTTTTAATCGCTGTTTATATGCTGAAGAATTCTTATCTTGATTTAGTCATTTTGCTATCTTCGGGACTCCTCTTATTGATCACATCCATTCAGGCGGGTGAAATACTATTTCCAGACAAACATGCTATTCTCTATTTGATCACTGCTCTCAACTGTCTGTTATGGCTTGCTGCAGGCATGAAGTGGAAGATGGTGTCATTCAAAGTTTCGGGAATTGCAGGATTAATTGTCCTGCTAGTTGCTATATTCATATAATAATTCAAAATTTAAAAGTTTTTAAATGTTGAGAAAATTGTCTGTTCACCTTTATAATGTAGAATGTAAACGCATTCAATGTCTTGAGGGGGATGGAAATGAATTTTGATTTAACATCAGAACAGGCGATGATTAAAAGGACGATTAGAGAATTTGCCGAGGAAGAAGTAGCTCCTGGAGCGATTGAGAGGGATAAAACGAAACAGTTTCCGACAGAAATTTTTAAGAAGCTGGGTGAACTCGGTATGCTCGGGCTGCCTTTCCCTGAGGAATATAGTGGAGCAGGCGCTGATACGGTCAGCTTTGCCATTGTAACCGAGGAGTTGAGCAGGGCATGTGCTTCCACCGGCATTACTTATTCAGCACATATATCCCTTGGCGGAGCTCCTATTAACCTATTCGGCACAGAAGAACAAAAGCAGAAATACCTGACACCTATTTGTACAGGTGAATCTTTGGGCGCATTTGGGCTTACTGAACCTAATGCTGGCTCGGATGCAGGCGGGACACAGACTACAGCCAAAGAAGTGGATGGTGAATACATCATCAATGGAAGCAAGAACTTTATCACTAATGCAAGTTATGCCAAACATCTTGCAATGACTGCCATCACAGGCAATAAGGATGGAGAAAAAGAAATCAGTGCAATTATTGTGCCTACAGATGCACCTGGCTTCACTGTCATCGATAATTATGAAAAAATGGGCCTGAATGCCTCGAATACAACACAGCTGGTGATGGAGGATGTCCATGTCCCGGTTGAAAACCTGCTTGGAAAGAAAGGGGAAGGCTTCAAGCAATTCCTTGTGACACTTGATGGCGGCAGGATTGGCATTGGTGCTATGGCAGTGGGAGTAGCACAGGCTGCTTATGAAAAGGCTTTGAAATATGCAAAGGAAAGACAGCAATTTGGAAGATCGATTTCCCAGTTCCAGGCAATCCAGTTCAAGCTTGCTGACATGGCAATGAAAATTGAACTTGCACGCAATATGGTCTATAAGGCGGCATGGCTGAAGGACCAGAAACGTCCGTTCTCGAAGGAAGCTTCGATGTGTAAGCTATATGCTTCAGAAATCGCGATGGAAGTTGCTGACCAGGCTGTACAGATTCATGGTGGATACGGATATATGCGGGAGTATGAGGTCGAGCGCTATATGCGGGATGCGAAATTGCTGGAGATTGGCGAAGGAACATCTGAAGTCCAAAGAATGGTGATTGCAAGATTAATTGGCTGCTAAAAGGGAAACCTAAATATGCCTTAATCATCAAAACTTCATCAATTGATGGAGTTTTTTGTCTAAATTGTGAACATGTGTGACAAAGTTTGCTTTTTTACTTTCCCTGTAAACGTTTTTCAAGTAAAATAATATCTGTGTGAAATCATTATTTAGTTGATGTTGTACATAAAGGAGGGTATATGATGAATCGTAATCCAATTATCCCGTTTGTATTGATCATGGTAATGGGGATCGGCTTGATGTTCCTGCTTTCTTTCAAAGGTCTTGGTGACGCTAAGGATCTTACGAAGGAAAAAGAAGGCGGCGGAAAGACCGAAGAAACTGCTGAAGTGAACCCAGAGGAGTTTTACCAGCAAACTTGTGCAGGCTGCCACGGCAACCAGTATGAAGGTGTATCTGGTCCCGCGCTAAAAGGTGTAGGCAGCAAGTACTCCAAAGACGAAATCAAAGACATTCTGACAAATGGTAAAGGCAACATGCCTCCTGGAATGGCTGCAGGCAAGGAAGAACAAATGGCTGAATGGATCGTAAAAGAATTGAAGT
Organism: Cytobacillus oceanisediminis 2691; assembly: GCF_007678455.1. GTDB lineage: Bacteria > Bacillota > Bacilli > Bacillales > Cytobacillaceae > Mesobacillus > Mesobacillus oceanisediminis_A. The sequence continues at coordinate 103,516 of NZ_VEEP01000004.1, forward strand.
AATTTTTTAAAGGCTCTTTGCTTTTTGCAGAGGGCCTTTACTATTTTAAATAGTCCGCAATCCAGTTCTCTGCCGTCAGCTTTTTTCGATGATTGGACAAGGGGCGGGCGGTTTTCATATACTTATAAAAGTAAAATATGATTTAGTAGGTGACTTTTATGAATGCTGAAAAGCTCTCAGACCGGCTGAATGCCGTTGCAAACAATATTCCGCAAGGTGCCAGGCTTGCCGATATCGGCTCCGATCATGCCTATCTTCCTTGTTATGTAGTTAAAAAGGGGGCCGTTCCGAAGGCCATTGCAGGAGAGGTCGCCAATGGACCGTTCCAATCTGCCCTTGAGCAGGTTCGAGAGGAAAATCTAACAGACTGGATCACCGTCCGTAAGGGTGACGGACTCGAAGTGATTGATCCAGGAGAAGTGGATTGCATTACGATTGCCGGCATGGGCGGAACATTGATCTCATCTATTTTGGAAAAAGGGAAATCGAAGCTCGAAGGAGTCACCAGGCTGGTGTTACAGCCAAATGTGGGAAGCTTTGCAGTGCGCAGGTGGCTGATTGACAACGGATGGGAGCTTGTAGAAGAAGAAATCCTGAAAGAAGATGGAAAGATCTACGAAATCCTTGTTGCCGAAAAAGGCGAACCATTAAAAGCATATCAGGGCTTCAATCTCGAAAATGGCATTCTGTTTGGCCCAATTTTATTGAGGGAAAAATCTGCAATATTCATGGAAAAATGGAACGCAGAGATAAAAAATTGGCAGCGGATATTAAAGCAGCTGGATGAAGCTGTACAAAATGAAGAAACAGAAAGCAAGAAGAGGGAATTAGAGAAGAAACTTAAAATGGCAGAGGAGGCGTTCCAGTGAAAAAAGTAAATGGGCATGAAGTGATCCAGCTTTTCGAACAATTTTCACCCAAAGCCTTCGCGATGGAAGGCGACAAGATTGGCCTGCAAATTGGGGCATTGAACCAGCCGGTTGAAAATGTCCTGATCGCTCTCGATGTTACAGAGGAAGTGGTAGAAGAGGCGATCACAAAGAATGTTCAGTTAATCATTGCCCACCACCCGCCGATTTTCCGGCCATTGAAAAAAATCGCGACGGACACACCGGCAGGCAGAATGATTGCCAGGCTGATCAAACATGACATCGCGGTTTATGCTGCACATACAAATCTTGATGTCGCAAAAGGCGGAGTGAATGACCTGCTTGCGGAGGCACTTGGCCTTAAGGATCCCCAGGTACTGGTTCCGACTTATGAAGACCAGCTGAAAAAACTGGTTGTTTTTGTACCTGAGGAAAATGCAGAGCAAATCCGTGAGGCATTAGGAAATGCAGGGGCAGGGGCGATCGGTGATTATAGACATTGTTCCTTCACAGCCTCAGGAAAGGGACGATTCCTGCCCGGGGAAAACACGAACCCTCATATCGGCGAACAGGGAAAGCTTGAAGCAGTTAATGAAGTCCGGATTGAAACGGTTTTTCCGCAGAGTATCGAAAAGAAGGTAATCCAGGCTATGATCAAAGCGCACCCTTATGAAGAGGTCGCCTATGATGTATATAGACTGGAGAATAGCGGAGAACAGCTTGGACTGGGCAGAATCGGAAAAGTCGAGGAGACAACCCTGGGAGATTATGCAAACTTTGTGAAGGAAGCGCTTGGTGTCAACAAAGTGCGAGTAGTCGGGGACTTGAATGCTAAAGTGAAAAAAGCAGCTGTCCTTGGCGGTGACGGGAATAAGTACTTCACTCAGGCAAAGTTCCGGGGAGCTGATGTGTACATAACAGGCGATATCTATTATCACACTGCACATGACGCACTGATGGACGGCTTGAACATGATTGATCCCGGACATAATGTTGAAAAAATCATGAAAAAAGGAACCGCCAGCGTCATGGAAAGGCTCTGTAAGGAAAAAGGGTATGATGTCCAGTTCTTGGCTTCAGAAATTGACACTGACCCTTTTACTTTTATCTAATGCATCTTTTGCAGAACTAGGAGCTAGCCCAAATTCAGAATGGAAGTCGGAAGCAGTAGCCTCTCGTACCAAAAAAGCAGCCCGAATTCTTTCGGGCTGCTTTCATCTTATACACTTGCTTCGGTTTTCTTAACCTTCGGCAGAATTTTAGAGAGTGGCACCTTTTTCTCTTTTACCCAGGTTGCTTCGTTTTCCTGGTCAAACTGTTCAAGGAAAGTGATGACTTCTTTTGTGATTGGTGTCGGAGTCGATGCGCCGGAAGTGACGGCTACTGTTTCGGCATCCTTGATCCAATCAATTTCAAGTTCGGTAATATCGGCAATCCGATAGGCTTTAGTACTGGCGATTTCTTGTGATACCTGGGCAAGGCGGTTGGAGTTATTGCTCTTTGGATCACCCACGACAATCAGGACATCCGCTTCTTTCGCCTGCTCTGCCACGGCCTCCTGCCGTACCTGTGTTGCCATGCAGATTTCTCTGTGCACCTCTGCGTGTGGATACTTTTCTTTTACTTTTTCCATAATCTCGGCAACGTCCCACTGGCTCATGGTTGTTTGATTGGTAACAATCAATTTCTCAGCATGTAAATTCAATGCTTCCACATCAGCTTCTGTTTCTACAAGATGGACGATTCCGGGAGCAACGCCAACGGCACCCTCTGGCTCTGGATGCCCTTTTTTGCCAATGTAAATGACTTCGCAGCCTTCTTTTTCCTTATCGCGAATCAGGTTATGGGTGTTCGTGACATCCGGACATGTAGCATCAATCGATACCAGCCCTTTTTTCCTGGCAAGCTCCCTGACCTCAGGGGAGATTCCATGCGCAGTGAAAATAACTGTCCCGCCCTCAACTTTTTCGAGGATCTCCTTACGGTTGTTTCCGTCCAGAGTGATGATGCCTTCTTCTTCAAATGCATCGGTAACATGCTTGTTATGGACAATCATTCCCAGTATATATATAGGTCGCGGCAAGCTTTTATCCAATGCAGCATTGCGGGCAATGACCATTGCGTCGACAACGCCGTAGCAATAGCCGCGCGGCGAAATTTTAATTACATTCATTGAGTCATCCTCCTAAGAATACCTCTGATTCTTTCTTTTATTATATAAGACTTATAGAAAGATTACAAAAGAGGATTTCCGGAAGGAAGAATTAACTATTCTTCAGACTAAATGAAAAGTTTTGGTGTTGATGCCCCGTTCTGCTTTTGGGCTGGTTTGTCTGATACAGCTGTGTTTTCGGCTTTCACTGGCTTCTTCTTGTTCTTACTCTTGCTCTTACTCTTGTTTTCGTTCTTGTTCTTTTCTGGCTGATTTGTCTCCGCTTCAGTTGTTTGTTCATCTGCATCCGGAAGATCCTTCAATCCTCGATAAAGTTTCCACATCGATGGCAGATTGCGGACAAGCGGACCATATTGCTGGATCATCGGACCGAACTGCTGTGCCGTGCCTAATACCTTTTGCGTGTTCGTAAGAAACCCGCTCAGTGCGGATGGGTCAGCGAGTGATTTAAGGATTCCGCCGCCTGAGCCGGCTCCCCGTGTCGCTGTATTGGCTCCAGTTAAGAAACCTGCTGGACCATTTTGCTGGCCGGTGCCTCTTCCCAATATCTTCGAGAGCAGTCCGCCTCCCTGGCTTGAGCGCATATTCCTGCCCCCCATTCGCGGCATCTGGCCTGGCGGCATCATTGGGCCTTGGGCGAATGGATTGGAATACATCTGACGCTGGCCCATCCCCGGCCCTCCCATCATGCGGGGGCCTTGAAAGCGATTCGGCATTCCGCGTGGATTCATATGGGGTCCTTGTAGCATTGAGACCCCTCCTTTCCCAATATATCTTCTCCTATTAGACTATGCGGGAAGTCCGGAATGGTTTAAGGAAAAAGTATGTAATGAAACAGGTTTGTTTTTTTCATAGGAAAGGTTAAGATAGTACTGATTGGAGATTTTCTGCAATCTTTATTATAATTACAGGATGAACCTGAAAAAGAACAGCTTACGGAACAGGCTGTAATCCCGGAAACACTTGCGGGACAGGGGAAAAAAAGGAGATTTTCAATGAGTGAAACGAAATTTACACGTTATGAACTGAAGCCGTTCATTATAGATGCAATCAATAAATTAGGCTTTTACGAGCCGACTGAGATTCAGGAACGTCTGATCCCGACTGTGCTGAAAGGTGACAGCGCGATCGGTCAATCACAGACAGGGACGGGAAAGACGCATGCCTATGTCCTGCCGATCATGGACAAGCTTGATCCTTCGCGCAATGAAGTACAGGCAGTCATCACGGCACCGACTCGTGAACTTGCCAACCAGATTTATCATGAAGTCCTTAAAATAGCTGAACATGCTCCGGAGGGAGAGCAGATCACTGCCCGCTGCTATATTGGCGGAACGGATAAGCAAAGAACCATCGAGAAGCTGAAGACCCAGCCGCAAATCGTGATTGGCACGCCAGGCAGGATCAACGACCTCGTGAAGGAAAACGCTTTGTTTGTGCATACAGCCAATACCCTCGTTATTGATGAGGCAGATTTGATGCTCGATATGGGATTCATCGAGGACATCGACCAATTTGCATCCCGCATGCCGGAAAAGCTTCAGATGCTCGTATTCTCGGCTACCATTCCTGAAAAACTTAAACCGTTTTTGAAAAAGTACATGGAAAACCCTAAATACGTCCAGATCGATCCTAACCAAGCTACAGCGGCGAAGATAGAACACATTCTCCTTCCTTCAAGGCACCGGGATAAAATTGGCCTTGTGCACTCTGCATTGCTGGCATTCAATCCATATTTGGGGATTGTATTCGCGAATACAAAGAAAAAAGCGGATGAAATTGCGGATGGTCTGATTCAAAAGGGCATGAAGGTCGGCAGGATCCATGGTGATCTCAGTCCGAGGGAACGTAAACGGGTCATGAAGCAAATCAAGGACCTTGAGTTCCAGTACCTGGTTGCGACAGACCTCGCTGCAAGAGGAATCGACATCGAGGGCATCAGCCATGTCATCAACTACGAGCTGCCAACGGACCTTGATTTTTATATCCACAGGGTCGGAAGGACTGCGCGTGCCGGGTCATCAGGGGTTGCATTGACAATCTACGAGCAGAGCGATGAAGATGCACTGGTTCGCCTGGAAAAGATGGGCATCACTTTCAAACACATCGACTTGAAAAAAGGTGAATTTACCGAAATAGAAGAGCGAAACAGAAGACAGAACCGCAAGAAGAAGGAAACAGCAGGCGAGGCGAAGGCAAAGACGCTTGTCTCCAAGCCTAAAAGGGTAAAACCAGGCTATAAAAAGAAGATGAAATATGAAATGGATAAAATCAAAAAACGCGAAAACCGTATCCAGAAGAGAAATAAATAAAGGGATTTAGGAGAGATCTAGATGTTAATTGGCTCACATGTTTCAATGAGCGGCAAGAAAATGCTGCTAGCAGCGAGCGAAGAAGCTGTCTCATATGGTGCAAATACTTTCATGATCTATACTGGAGCACCTCAGAATACTAGAAGGAAGAAAATCGAGGACCTGAATATTGAAGCAGGGCGCCTGCATATGGAGCAAAATGGCATCAGCGAGATTGTTGTCCATGCTCCATATATCATCAATATCGGGAACACCCAGAATCCTGACACCTTCGATTTGGGAGTCAGGTTTTTGCGGAGTGAAATCGACAGGACTGAAGCCATTGGAGCGAAGCAAATTGTGCTGCATCCAGGTGCACACGTAGGTGCAGGTTCAGACAAAGGAATCGAGAAAATCATTGAAGGCCTGAACGAGGTCCTTAGCGCAGAAGACAAAGTCCAAATCGCTCTGGAAACCATGGCCGGAAAAGGATCAGAATGCGGGAAGTCTTTTGAGGAGCTTGCGATGATCATCGACGGTGTCAAATACAATGACAAGCTTTCTGTCTGCTTTGATACCTGCCATACCCATGACGCAGGTTATCGAATCGTCGAGGATTTCGATGGCGTGCTGAACGAATTCGATAAAATCATCGGACTCGACAGGCTTAAAGTCATGCACATCAATGACAGCAAAAATGAGTTCGGGACAAGGAAAGACCGCCATGAAAATATCGGTTTCGGCCATATCGGCTTTGAAGCATTAAACTACATCGTCCATCACCCGCAACTGACGCAAATACCAAAAATCCTTGAAACCCCATTTGTCGGTCCTGACAAGAATAATAAAAAAGCGCCATACAAACATGAAATCGCGATGCTGAAAAACAAGAAATTCGAAGAAAACCTGCTAGACACAATCATGAATGACTAAACAAAAGCTGCGGACACTCCGCAGCTTTTTTCTTTTTGTTGAGGTTAAACGATAATGAGTATTACCTTTTAGAGGAAATAATAACAGTGATGATGGACATAGAGGGTGGAAGTGTCCGTCCTCGGGTTGATGATGGACAGAAATAGTGGAGAGAAGGAGAAAAGTGTCCGTCATCGGGTTCATGATGGACAAAAATGCCGGAGAGAAGGGAAAAAGTGTCCGTCATCAGGGTCATGATGGACAAAAGTGCTTGAGAGAAGGGAAAAAGTGTCCGTCATCAAGCCCATGATGGACAAAAACCCTAAAGAAAGACGAAAAAATGTCCGTCATAGATTTCTACGACGGACACAAACCCTATTTCGTGAATTTCACAAACAATTTATTGACTTCCCTTGCGGTTTCCGGGTTGGTGATTCTGGCAATTTGCTTAATGAGTGCCGTTCTTTCTGAATCATTAAAGATATTGACCTTTTTACCGCGTAAGTATCTGGCGATCTTATCTGCTTGTGCCTCTGTTATGGATATATTGAATTGAGAGGCGTATCTCAGCAGCTCATCCGCCGTTATGCTGCTTATTTTATGGTTAATGATATTTTCAAAAATAGCCAAAGATCATCACTCCTTCATAGTAGGGTATGTGCCCAGTTCTAAATTCGTGACAATTTTCTTGAGTGGAAAGTTCTTTTGTTTACTTTATGGGCAGTAAGAGATATACTACTTAAAGTAAATCGGAATGATTCTTATTTTGCAGGTGATAAAAGTGGATACGAATGATTACATCGTCCAGGTACAGGATGTTTATTACCGATACGATAAAGAAAATGTACTTGAAAATATAAATCTGTCTATTCTTCGAGGGAGCTTTTTGGCAATCGTTGGTCCTAATGGATCTGGAAAGTCGACGCTGCTGAAGCTGATGCTTGGTCTCATCAAGCCACAAACAGGCACTATCCGACTGTTTGGACAGGATATCAATAAGTTTAGGGAGCAGCATAAAATCGGGTTTGTGTCGCAAAAGGCCAATTCCTTCAACACGGGCTTCCCTGCTACTGTTTTTGAGGTGGTGGCCAGCGGGTTGACGAAAAAACTCGGGCTGTTCCATTTTTTAAAGAAGACAGACCATGCAAAGATTAAACTGGCGATTGAATCTGTCGGGATGGGAAAATTCCTGGACAGGAATATCGGTGAGCTTTCCGGGGGCCAGCAGCAAAGGGTGTTCATTGCCAGGGCACTTGTGAGCGAACCTGAATTGCTGATTCTGGATGAGCCGACGGTCGGTGTCGACGTGCAGAATGTAAACTCCTTTTATGAAATGCTCGAAACACTTAACAAAGAGAAGGGAATTACTTTGCTTCTGGTGACACATGATATCGGCACGATTTCCGAAAAAGTCACAAATGTAGCATGCTTGAATAAAAATATGCATTTCCATGGAAGTGCCGAGGAATTCGAACAATTGAAGCTGAATGATGTATCAGAAATATATGGGCATGATGTGCATGTTTTGACTCATGACCATGATCATCATCACGGGGGAGGCCACCATCATGATTAGTGGACTGATGCAATACGAGTTTTTGCAGAATGCCTTTTTGACCGGCATGATCATTGGTGTGATCGCTCCCCTTCTCGGCGTTTTCATTGTTGTAAGAAGGCTTTCCCTTATAGCTGATGCCCTTAGCCATGTTACCTTGGCGGGAATCGCAGCAAGCCTGCTGCTTGAGAAGAAGTTCATGGTTTTCAGCGGCCTAAATCCGCTTTACATGGGGATGGCTTTTTCGGTTGGCGGATCGCTGTTCATTGAAAAACTCCGCACAGTTTATAAGCATTATCAGGAACTGGCAATTCCGATTATCCTTTCGGGTGGAATTGGACTCGGCGTTATTTTTATTTCACTTGCCGACGGCTTCAATACAGATTTGTTCAGTTATTTATTTGGAAGCGTCAGCGCTGTAAGCAGAGCGGATTTATGGACCATCCTGATTATTAGTATCCTGGTGATCGCACTCGTTGCTTTGCTGTACAAAGAACTGTTTCTGTTATCATTTGATGAAGAATATGCTAGGGCAACCGGAATTGCTGCAAAGTCATTGCACTTTATTTTCATCGTCATGGTGGCACTGGTGATTGCAGCTTCCATGAGGATCGTTGGCATCCTGCTTGTTTCGTCCCTTATGACTTTGCCGGTGGCAGCAAGCATCCGGTTCGCCAAAGGGTTCAAGCAGACGATTTTCTTCTCCATCCTGTTCGGTGAAATTTCGGTGCTGGGGGGCTTATTCCTGTCATACTACATGGATCTCGCTCCCGGCGGAACCATTGTCATGATTGCTGTATTCATCCTTGTGCTGGCTATCTGGCTAAAAAAACGCAGTGCAACAAGATCCATTTAAAGAGGTGTTATCATGAATGTGAATGAAGCAATGAACCTGCTGAAGGAACAGGGGTATAAACATACAGGTAAGCGTGAGGACATGCTCCAGCTATTTTCCGAACATGATAAATATTTGACGGCACGTGATGTCCTTGAGCAAATGAAGGAGAATTACCCTGGATTGTCGTTTGATACGATCTATCGTAATTTAAGTGTGTTTGTAGAGCTGGGGATTCTGGAGATGACTGAGCTGTCAGGAGAAAAACATTTCCGTTTTACCTGTTCACATAAAGAGCATCATCACCATTTCATCTGCCTTGACTGCGGAAAGACAAAAGAGATTGAGACCTGCCCAATGAGGAATATCGAATCAAGCTTTAAGGGCTATGATATTTCGGGCCATAAGTTTGAAATATACGGAAGATGCCCTGATTGCATACACTAGTGCCTCTATTATCAGTTCAATATTGAAATGGAAAAACGGCCATCCTCAAATGGCCGTTTAACTGTTTTCTATCCAATTTCTTACCCATTCATTGGCTTCCTGCCAGTTGTTAACTCGAATGACGCCATCAGGGATTGGCTCCTGGTTATACGGGGTGTCAAAAAGGATGACTGGAATTTTCAGTTCTTCATGCAGATTGACCGCATTATCATGTTTATCCTCAAAGAAAATATCTACATCATACTTCCGTGCTGCCTGAATTTTATCATGTGAACCAATCAGGTGAATATCATGATATTTAAGTTCATTGGCAGTAAACCACTCTTGAGTTAGTTCAAGTAAATGTGTGCCCCTCGCGCTGATGAAATACAATTCATGTTCATTTTCCCAGCTCTTCAGGATTTCCTTTGCTCCTGCTGCTAAAGGGGATTTGGAATAGATAACCGGTTCCATTTTTTTGAACCAGGCTGCAAACTCTTTTTCACTTACTGTTACAAGCGGCATAAAATCATACTGCTTGATATCATCAAGGGTAATATCCAAATCGAATGCTTCGTTCAAATACGGTACAAATGTAGTGGGACAGGTGACTGTTCCATCTATATCTATGCCAAAACGTCTTTTCATCAGTCTGCTCCTTAACATTGATCTCCTATTAATTTTACCAAATATGGATAGCACGCAAAAGATTAACTTTTTCGTGCATCAGTCAAACATTGCCATGATGAAAATCAATCCACTCGTAAACAATAATAAATGCTCCACTTAAGAAAGCGAGGGATTAAAGTGGCAGACCAAGAGCGAAAACAGATTGGTACCGAATATATTACTGAACCTAAGCAGGATGTCATTACTATAAGGGATGCGCGTGACGAGATCTACCAGGAGGAAACAGCAACAGAGCTGTATACTCCTGCACGTGATGAGCATTATCAGGAAATGACGGCAATCGCCGGACCTGGGCGAGATGAGCACTACCAGGAAATGACGGCAATCGCCGGAAGTGATCGTGATGATCACTATCAGGAGATGACAGCGATTGCGGTGCCTGTTCGTGAAGAACATTATCGTGAGGAGACAGCGGTTGAAATTGCTGCTCCTGCACCCCCTGCGATCAGAAGAAGGTCAGAAGAAGAAAGTACAACTGGAGGACGGGGGCTTGCATACTCGGCTCTTGCCCTATCGATCTTGTCGCTGTTTATTTTGCCTGTTCTTTTCGGAGCAGCTGGAATTGTCCTTGGCTTCATGGCCCGCCGTCGAGGTTCCGCAATCGGCAGCTGGGCGATTGGAATTGGGACAATCTCCATTCTGGTCGGCATCTTTATTCTTCCGTTCTTTTGACGGAAAATGCCAAAAAAATGCCCGGGATTCCCGGGCATTTTTTATATGCTTATTTTTGGAGGGCAGCTTCCTGAAGCTTCTCCTCGGCGATTTTATCGATTTCTTTCTTTAATTCTTCTACCATTGTTTCTTCAGGAACTTTACGGACAATTTCTCCTTTTCGGAAAAGCAGTCCTTCCCCTCTGGCGCCGGCAATACCGATGTCGGCTTCCCGTGCCTCGCCAGGACCGTTTACCGCGCAGCCGAGCACGGCCACTTTGATCGGTGCTTTGATCTTTGAGATATATTCTTCCACCTCATTGGCGATGCTGATCAAATCGATCTCGATTCGTCCACACGTTGGGCACGAAATCAATGTTGCGGCATTGGCAGCCAGGCCGAAAGATTTTAACAGCTCTCTTGCTACCTTTACTTCCTCTACCGGGTCTGCACTTAGTGACACCCTAACCGTGTTCCCGATTCCTTTGCTGAGGATCGCCCCAAGGCCAGCGGCACTTTTTACAGTTCCGGCAAATAAAGTTCCTGATTCGGTGATTCCAAGATGCAGCGGATAATCGAAGGCCTTTGCTGCTTTCTCATATGCTTCAATTGCAAGGTTCACGTCCGAAGCCTTCATGGAAACAATGATATTGTGGAAATCAAGATCCTCAAGGATTTTGATGTGGTGCAAAGCACTTTCCACCATGCCATCAGCAGTAGGGTAACCGTATTTTTCGAGGATTCGTCTCTCTAGTGAACCGGCATTTACACCGATTCTAATAGGGATACCCTTCTCTTTTGCTGCCTTTACAACAGCCTCTACCTTTTCGCGCTTGCCGATATTCCCGGGATTGATCCTGATCTTATCAGCTCCCCCTTCGATTGCTTTAAGCGCCAGGCGGTAATCAAAGTGGATATCAACTACCAAAGGTATATTGATTCGTTTTTTTATTTCAGAAATCGCATTAGCTGCTCTTTCATCTGGACATGCAACCCGGACAATCTGGCAGCCTGCTTCTTCAAGGCGTTTAATCTCGGCAACAGTCGCTTCGACATCATGTGTCTTGGTAGTTGTCATACTCTGGATGACCACTTCATTGTTACCGCCAATTGTTAAATTCCCAACCTTTATCGGGCGGGTTTTAGTACGATGTATGATTTCACTCAACAGTGATTCGCTCCTTTAAAAAATGGAATTCATGATAAATTTCCTTAAGATGCACAACCCCATTTTATCAATCTTTTGTTCAAATTGACAAGGAAAGACTTTCTTAGTTAGGCTTTGTTAATTTCGACTGCTGTAATCCGGGAATTTATAGGTATGGCCAAATTTGATTTTTTGGGGATCTGTCCCTCCATTAAGCTGTTTAAAGTCTTCTACCGCTTGGGAAACCGGGATTGCGAGAGGTTTTTTGGAATTGCTGTCGAGGACAGACAGTACTGTATCGCCAGGCTTGACTTCATGCTCGAAATAAGGAATCTTCTCCTCAGCCTGGCTTCCTGCTTCTTCCGATTCCGCTTCTACTAAAACTGGTTCTGACGTTCTCGCTGCGGGAAGCGTTCCTATGCTTAAATCATTATAAATCGCATATGCTAATACCAGGAAAACCAGGAATCCTGCCAATTTTTTCATGGAACCTTCCTCCTAAACAGCTTATACCATTATTTATGCAGGAAAAATAGAGTTAAGAACCAATTTGCTAGAAAAAATACCTATTAATTTATTTGGTCAGGAAGAAAGTGATTAAGATTTATTAAATCAGGGGAGATAGGTAGAAACTAAAAAAATGCGCCCTTGGCGCATTTTTAAATCTCTTCATTCTTCTGTACAGTTGGTATTTCCTTTATAGCTAATAGAAGAATCATCGATGCTACAAACCAGTTAATCGCAAAACTAAATGGCACCGTCGTTTTAAGGAATGCCATCAATGTAAAAAATAGAGTAGGGAGCGTTGTACTATATGCAGACATTCTCCATAAATGTCTGTATTGAAGTTTCCTTTCGGCAAGGTTTTTTAATAGTAAACCGAAAAGTGCAAGTATCGAGACCTCTATGAATTTCATTCCTGCAGAAAAGACAAAAATGATGATAAACAGTAATCCGAGCATGACTGGGAGAGAAGATTCCGCCGTTTCAATGAGGGATTGAACATCCTCTTTGGATAAGTTCCCAGTCGAGAAAAGGGAATAGGGCACCGTATGGGTTTGGCCGCCCGCACTAAGGACAACCTCATGCTCCAGCATTCCGATAGTAGTCTCCATATTTTTCATATCCTTTTCCTCTACGGCGCCCGTTGGATCGAAAATAATTGTGTAAAGATCTCTTTTCAAGGTGATCGGCGCCTTAATATCCGATTTTAGCACGCCTTCCTCTATGGAAAAGGGAGGCAGGTCATTTGAGACAACTTGCTTTGCCGAGTCAATTGCTCCAGAAATGGCAGTAAACATATAAAAAATAACTGGCAGAATGGATAGTAACGTTAATAAGAAAACAAACAGAATGGTTTTTCCGATGCCCTGAAAGCGGGTAATCGCAATATCTTTAGGTGAATACAGGCTTTTTGCCATTTGGGTAATAAGATTCATCATTACACGTCCTTTAATAGATTCCATTGTCTATTTTAGCTTTTTAAAGGAGATTATAACAAGCAATTCAAACTTCTCTTGTAACATTTCTGTAATATTACTCCTGATTGTTAAGGTATTGTAAATTCGGCTCTTAAACAGTTTACTTTTTATTAATAATTCCTTCATAATGATTGTGTTTGTAGATGTTTGTCGAAATAAATCTAGGGGTTGAAAAAATGGAATTGAATTTACAAGAAATGCTGTTTGAATTCTTTGGGGGTCTTGGAATTTTCTTATACGGCATTAAATTCATGGGAGATGGGCTGCAAAAATCAGCAGGGGATCGACTAAGGGATGTCCTGGACAAGTTCACGACCAACCCGGTAATGGGTGTACTGGCTGGTCTGATTGTTACGGTTTTAGTACAGAGCAGTTCAGCGACCACAGTTATTACGGTTGGACTGGTAAGTGCCGGTTTCATGACATTGCGCCAGGCAATTGGAGTCATCATGGGTGCGAACATTGGTACGACAATCACTGCATTTATCATCGGAATTGACGTAGGTGAATATGCGCTTCCAATCATTGCCGTTGGTTCAATACTTTTATTCTTCTTTAAAAGTAAAAAAGTCCATAACATCGGACAGATTGTTTTTGGATTCGGTGCGTTATTCTATGGATTGGAACTGATGAGTGGAGGAATGAAGCCTTTAAGGAGTCTTGAATCATTCCATGACTTGACTGTGGAATTAAGCTCAAATCCATTCCTTGGAGTTGTAATTGGTACTTTATTCACAGTGATTGTTCAGAGTTCGAGTGCGACGATCGGTATTCTTCAAGGTTTGCACGCTGAGAATCTGATCAATCTTCAGGGAGCTCTCCCTGTATTATTTGGTGATAATGTTGGGACAACCATTACAGCTGTGCTTGCTGCCATCGGTACTTCGGTTGCGGCAAAAAGAGCTGCTGCTACCCATGTATTATTCAATTTGATAGGTACAACGCTGTTTTTAATATTATTGAAGCCATTCACACTTTTAATAGAAATGCTCAGGGATCAACTTTCTCTTAACCCTGAAATGACAATAGCTTTTGCTCACGGTATTTTCAACTCAACGAATACGATAATTCAATTGCCATTTATTGCGGTTTTGGCTTTCATTGTGACAAAGCTGATTCCGGGAGAAGACTCAATTGTCGACTACAAGGCACAGCATCTTGATCCGGTATTCATCGAGCAATCACCGTCTATCGCTCTTGGCCAGGCTAAAGAAGAAGTTCTTCGCATGGGTAAGTTCGCATTAAAGGGACTTGAAGAAACGAATGAGTTTTTGAAAACAAAAAATACAAAGCATTCTGGGAATGCCTATCAGCTTGAGGAAGCCATCAATAATCTTGACCGCAAGATTACAGATTATCTGGTGGATCTTGCCACAAGCTCTCTATCTGAGCATGAGTCAGAAGAACACAGCATGTTGATTGACACTGTTCGGGATATTGAAAGAATCGGCGACCATTTTGAGAATATCATCGAACTGATTGAATACCAGCAGGCTAATAAAGTGAGAGTGACAGACACAGCCATGGATGACCTGGAAACAATGTTTAACTTGACTGTCAGTACGGTCGAAGAGGCATTGCAGGCACTAGATCAGAAGAATCTTGATGCAGCCCGGGCTGTTGTAACAAAAGAAGATGAAATTGACGGCATGGAACGCAGATTAAGAAAGCAGCACATTATGCGTATGAATGAAGGTCAGTGTTCGGGCCAGGCTGGTATCGTGTTCGTCGATATCATCAGCAACCTTGAACGGATCGGCGACCATGCAGTAAATATCGCAGAGTACGTTTTGGGAGAACAGAAATAGTGGTAAAATAAGCAAGGGGAAACCCTTGCTTATTTTTATCTTTAGATTTCATAGTCTGCAGAAAAAAGGATGGATTGTATGGATGCATTATACTGGTCAATAATAGGGCTATTATTCGCAGGCGCATTTGCCAGCCTGGTAATACCGATTTTGCCTGGTGTTCTTTTCATGCTGGGCGGTTTTATTTTATATGGCGTTTTTTATTCCTTTGACCCATTTAACTGGTTTTTTTGGACGATTCAGGGTGCGTTCGTCGCCTTGTTGTTCGGTGCTGACTATATTGCGAACATCATAGGTGTGAAAAAGTATGGGGGAAGAAAGGCTGGTATCTGGGGAAGTACAATCGGACTGATCGTTGGACCTTTTGTCATCCCAATTGTCGGTATCCTTGTCGGTCCGTTTATCGGAGCGGCGATTGCGGAGTTGCTGGTCAATAAAAAGAACCTGAATGACGCGATCAAAATCGGTTTCGGTTCAGTGGTCGGATTTGTCAGCAGCGTAGTGACGAAAGGAATCATCATGGCAATCATGCTTGTTTATTTCTTCCTGATCATATAAAAAAATCGTGCTGATGCAGCACGATTTTTTTATTCCATTTAGGTTGACCTGGCGCAGAGATCAATTTAATCCGCAGATTTCAAATGAACAATTCTGGCAATCGACTTCCCTCTTTAAATAGCTAAGGTTTTTAACAGTGAATTTTAGCTGGTCATAGGCAATGATGTCTTTTTCGCGCAATTCCTTCAGCATCCTTTGGATTACTTCACGCGTGCCATAGGTCAGATTGGCAAGCTCCTGGTGTGTGAGCGGCAAATCAATCAGGATGCCTTCATCTGTCATCACACCGTAGCTGTTGCACAGCCTGATCAAAATGGAATACAATCCGCCTTTTTTACCGTTCATGATCAGGTCCTGGCACTTCATTTGCGCCTTGAGGTATCTTGTGCTCAGCCAATTCACCAGTGCATTCATGGCGGTGTTATCATTAAGGACGAATTCCTCGAACTGTTCCCTTTTGATCATCAGGACCTCACAGTCTGTGAGCGTTTTTGCAGAAAAATGGTATCGTGGAGTATGTTTGAACAATTCATATTCTATGATCATCTCTTCGCCATTCAGGATTTTGAGGATGAATTCCTTTCCCTTCATGTGGACGCGTCCGACTGAGACACTTCCGCTCAGGATAATATAAACGTTCTGAACATTTTCGTCTTCCTGAAAAAGGAGGGTATCTGCTTTAATTTTTTGGATTGTTTCCTTATCAATGAAGTTTTGTAAAATTAAACTGTATAATGATATATTTTTGTCCATCAGGATCGTCTCCTTATTATTCCTCTCTATACTTTGATTTAAAAGAATTGTTGCTACTGTGTCAATTGTGTTTTGGAAATAAATGGGTGTATTTTTGGTGAGGTGCGACAAATATCGTTGACACGACTGCATTCGGGGAATATTGACGATTTTCTGAAACTTGTTTTAATTGGCTCAGGTAAAGATGAATGTAGATTTATAAACCCTGTGGATTGAAAAGAAAGGTGCGTAGACTGCTCCAAAAATGAACCTGTCCGAAGTTGCCTTTACTTCGGACAGCTTCTGCTACTTTTCCCTCAAACCTGTCTGAAGCTAGCTCTAGTTCGGACAGCTTTTCGCTGGTTTCCCCCAAACCTGTCTGAAGTTAGCTCTAGTTCGGACAGCTTTTCGCTGGTTTCCCCCAAACCTGTCTGAAGATGCCTCTGGTTCGGACAGCTTTTGCTGCTTTTCCCCCAAACCTGTCTGTAGATGCCTTTAGTTCGGACAGGTTTTGCTGCTTTTCCGCCAAACCAGTCCTAAGTTAGCTCTGGTTCGGACAGCTTTTCGTTGTTTTCCCCCAAAGCTGTCTAAAGTTGCCTCTGGTTCGGACAGGTTTTCGTTGATTTCCGCCAAACCTGTCTGAAGTTGCCTCTAGTTCGGACAGCTTTTCGTTGTGTTCCCTCAAACCTGTCTGAAGATGCCTTTAGTTCGGACAGCTTTTGCTGCTTTTCCGTCAAACCTGTCAGAAGATGCCTCTAGTTCGGACAGCTTTTCGTTGATTTCCCCCAAAGCTGTCTGAAGTTGCCTCTGGTTCGGACAGCTTTTGCTGCTTTTCCCCCAAACCTGTCTGAAGATGCCTCTTGTTAGGACAGCTTTTGCTGCTTTTCCGTCAAACCTGTCTGAAGGTGCCTCTAGTTCGGACAGGTTTTCGTTGATTTCCTCCAAACCTGTCTGAAGTTAGCTCTAGTTCGGACAGCTTTGCTGCTTTTCCGTCAAACCTGTCTGAAGATGCCTCTAGTTCGGAAAGGTTTTCGTTGATTTCCTCCAAACCTGTCTGAAGTTGCCTCTGGTTAAGACAGCTTTTCGCTGTTTTCCCTCAAACCTGTCTGAAGTTAGCTCTACTTCGGCCAGCTTTTGTATCCTTTCTCCCAAACCTGTCTGAAGTCGCCCCTGGTTCCTTATTTTCCTCGTGCGTGGGCAAGTTCGAGGCAGCTTCTTAATGTCCTCGGTGCAGCAGCTCTAGTGGGACTCTACAGGAGGAAAGCGGCAGGGAAAATCCGCCCCAGCCCCGCGGAACGCAAAGCGACTGGAGAGAAAATCATCAGCCTTGTTTAATAAAACCTTATGAATAAAAGTAGGGGGATCGGGGAAGTTTAATCTCGTTAAGCCAAAGCATTTTATTTGAAACCATTACCGTTCTTTGGTAATCTAATCATGAAGCACTTTTAGAACAATTCTAATTACTGAATTGTATGAAAGATTGTTCCGAAAGTGAAACACGATACATAGGAGGATGTTAAAAATGGCATTTGAATTACCGCAATTACCTTACGCATATGATGCACTTGAGCCACACATCGACAAGGAAACAATGAATATCCACCACACAAAGCACCACAACACTTACGTTACAAATCTTAACAACGCTTTGGAAGGAAACGAAGAGCTTCTATCTAAATCTGTTGAAGAAGTCGTTTCTAACCTGGATGCTGTTCCTGAAGCAGCACGTACTGCAGTTCGCAACAATGGCGGCGGCCATGCGAACCACTCTCTATTCTGGCAAGTCATTTCTCCAAACGGAGGCGGCGAGCCTACTGGTGAATTGGCTGAAGCAATCAACTCAAAGTTCGGCGGCTTTGAAGGCTTCAAAGAAGAATTCTCTAAAGCAGCAACTACTCGCTTTGGCTCTGGCTGGGCTTGGCTAGTTGTTAACAATGGCGAGCTAGAAGTGACTAGCACTCCAAACCAGGACTCTCCTTTAATGGAAGGCAAGACGCCTATCCTTGGATTGGATGTTTGGGAGCATGCTTACTACCTGAACTACCAAAACAGAAGACCAGAATACATCGGTGCATTCTGGAACGTTGTTAACTGGGAAGAAGTTAGCAAGCGTTTCGCTTCTGCGAAATAATAGAGTGAATATGCGAGAGGCTGCAGTTATTGCAGCCTCTCTATTTGTTTTGTCAGGTTTTCCTTTCAAAGACCCTCCAGAAAACTGAATAACCCCGATTGCTTTGTAAGAAACTACCCAAGAGAAAAGGGGAGTCGATCATGAGCAAAGTAAACAAATTATTAGGAGACATTGAACTGACAAAGGATTTGGCGCTCCTATTGATTATTGGGGGTTTGTACTCATTAAGCATTGCCCTTTCCAATACTTTTGTTAATATCTATTTATGGAAGCAATCCGGCGAGCTATCGGATTTGGCAATGTATAATCTATCGATTGTCGTTGCCCAGCCTCTCACCTTTATCCTTGCTGGGAGATGGGCAAAGAAGGTCGACAGAGTCATTGTGCTTCGCATTGGTGTCATCTTTCTGGCGCTTTTTTATGTCACGGTATTGTTTGTGGGCACAAAAGCGTCCGACTTCTTATTACTGCTGGGTATCCTTTTGGGAATCGGCTATGGTTTCTATTGGCTTGCCTACAATGTCCTCACCTTTGAGATCACCGAGCCGGAAACACGTGATTTCTTTAATGGGTTTCTTGGAATTCTCGGTTCTGTTGGAGGTATGATCGGACCGGTGGCTGCAGGCTTCATCATATCAAGATTAGAAAAGCTGACAGGTTATACAGTGGTTTTCGGACTTTCATTGGGATTGTTTTCAATCGCTGTTTTATTGAGCTTTTTCCTGAAGCGCCGGCCAGCCCATGGCAAGTATTGGTTCAGGCGGATTATTACTGAAAGGAAGCATGACAAAAATTGGCGGATGGTTACAAATGCGCATTTCTTCCAGGGACTCAGAGAAGGGGTATTTGTATTCATTGTATCTGTTTTTGTTTTCATTGCCACAGACAGCGAAATGGCTTTGGGTACTTATGGATTGATTAATTCCGGGATATCCTTTCTTGCTTATTACTTTGTATCCCGTACCCTGAAAAAAGAATATCGGAAACAGGCAATTCTGGTTGGCGGACTGATTCTGTTCCTGGCGATCTTCCTGATTATATTTGACCTCAGTTACTTCCGGCTTCTATTATATGCTGCCATGATTGCAGTTGCTTACCCGCTGCTCCTTGTTCCATATGCTTCAATGACCTACGACGTGATTGGGCGCGGCTGGAAAGCGGCTGAAATGAGGGTCGAATATATTGTCGTCCGGGAATTATTCCTGAATCTTGGCCGTGTCGCATCGATTTTATTATTTCTGCTGGCAACTCACCTGTTCAGCGAAAAACAGGCGATCCCGATCCTTTTGGTCATCCTTGGAAGCGGGCATACATTGATTTACTTCTTTATAAGGAAAATTCATTTAAAACCTGCATAGCCGGGACTTATGAAATTACCAGCAAATGGACCGGGCGTAAAGCCCAGTTTTTCGTTCTGTTTGAAAAATGGAAAAATATTCTGTAGTTGTTTATTGATAGAAAATGATGAGGATTTTAGTTAAAATAAAGGATAGTGAATAAAGCCATGGACATATAAAAGGTGGGAGAGGCTTGAACAAAAAGAAAAAGAAGAAAACGCATGTGCCATTCAGGCTGAATATGGTGTTTTTTGCGGTGTTTGTATTATTTTCGATGCTTATTCTAAGGCTTGGCATCGTTCAGATTGTTTACGGTGAGGACTTCAAAAGGGAAATCGAACGGACAGAAGATGTGACCGTTAATAATCCTGTTCCAAGAGGGAAAATGTATGATCGGAATATGAAAGCTATTGTCGACAATACGCCGAGCAATGCAATCACGTATACAAAGAGCCAGAGCACCCAAACGAAGGAAATGCTAATGGTTGCAGAACGAGTAGCAAAATTAATCGTCAAGGATACAGAAAATGACCTGAAGAAAGTCCGTGAAAGGGATAAAAAGGACTACTGGATTTTAAGGAATGAAGAGCGCGCACGAGAAAAAATCACAGAAAAAGAATGGGCGCAGTATGAGGAAAAAAAGCTTGATGATAAAGCAATATACAATCTTCAGCTTGAGCGCATCACTGAAAATGAATTGAAAGAGTTAAAGAAGGATGATCTGGAAATCCTTGCAATTTTACGCGAGATGATGAGCGGATATGCTTTGTCCCCGCAAATCGTCAAAAAAGATTTAACACCTGAAGAGTTTGCCATTGTAAGCGAAAATCTTGAAATGCTACCTGGTGTGGACACCACTACAGACTGGGAGCGTCAATATAGCTATGATAAAACACTCAAAACAATCCTGGGGAAGGTTAGTGATTCCGAAAAGGGACTTCCTAAAGAAAAACTTGAGTATTATCTCGCCAGAGGCTATAGCAGGAATGACAGGGTTGGTTTAAGTTATATCGAGCAGCAATATGAAGATGTCCTGCACGGACAGAAAGCAAAGGTAAAGAACATCACCGATAAAGGCGGCAATGTTCTTGATACCCAGGTGATATCCGAAGGACAGCGGGGAAAGGACCTTGTGCTGACAATTGACATGGATCTGCAGCTTGCTGTTGATAAAATTATTGAAGAAGAATTACTGAAGGCGAAGCAGACATCAAGAACAGGGCTTCTTGACAGGGCATTTGTCGTGTTGATGGATCCTAATACTGGGGAAATTTTGACACTTGCAGGGAAACAGATTGTCAAGGATGAAGACACAGGCAAGGATGTCATGCAGGATTTTGCGAGCGGCAATTTCACAACTTCTTATAATGTCGGGTCTGCGGTAAAAGGTGCCACGATTTTGACAGGTTTTAGCACCGGTGCGATCAGTCCGGGGACGCAATTTTATGACACGCCTATAAAAATTAAAGGCACGAACCCTAAGAAGTCCTGGAAAGCGGGATTGGGTACTCTTGATGACCGTAATGCCTTGAAGGTATCCTCGAATGTATATATGTTCAGGACTGCGATCAATATTGGTAAAGGAAATTATAAGTATGATCAGCCATTGTATCTAGAGCCCGAGGCTTTTGATACCATGAGGAATCATTTCAGCCAATTCGGACTTGGTGCAAGAACGGGAATCGACTTGCCAAACGAAATGATCGGTTTTAAAGGAACAGAGAAAAGGCCAGGTCTCTTGCTCGACTTTGCCATCGGCCAGTATGACACCTATACTACGCTGCAATTGGCACAATATGTTTCAACGATCGCAAATGGCGGAAATAGAATCCAGCCGAGAATTGTCAAGGAAATCAGGGAACCGGTCATGAAAAATGAAGAGGTGGGTCCTGTCGTGAATGAATTTGAGCCTGTCATCCTGAATAAGGTCGATGCCAAGCCTGAATGGTTTGACCGAGTACAAGAAGGGTTCAGGAGAGTCATGCAGGAACCTGGCGGTACGGCATATGGAGCATTTCATTCTGCGGAATATAAGCCAGCGGGAAAAACAGGGACTGCACAGGCATTTTATGATGGACCAAAAAGGAAAAATTATGACATGCCGCCAGAAGTCATGAACTTAAGCCTTGTTGGATATGCCCCTTATGATAACCCCGAAATCGCCGTGGCAGTAATGGTCCCATGGGCGTATGAGGGCAATACGGGCCACCATGCAAATAATGATATCGGGCGAAGAGTCCTTGATACGTATTTTGATTTGAAAAAGAAACGTATGGAAGGGAACATGAACCCGGAACAACCGATACAGGAAGTTGAAAAGAAAGAAGCAGGAACTGAACTTTTAGAAGAAATTGCAGAAGATACCGAGCAATAAGAGCCTTTAAAAACTGTCTCATATGAGGCAGTTTTTTTTATCGTTTGGGAATACTATGCTTAACCGGCAAACCATACAATGCTTGTTTTTCGGCAGGAGTATGCATCAATCCCGCAAATTTACAAAACCTTTACATTAAGTTAAAACATCCTTAAAAGAAAAACAGTATTCTTGGTCTTGTAGGACAAAACAACCACATCTCGTAGGGGGAATTCAAGAAATGAAGAGTCTTAAAAAGATGAGCCTGTTTTTAATGCTTGCAGCTGTTATGGTATTCACCGCAGCCTGCGGCGGTGGAGATAACGAAGGTGGAAACGGAGAAGAACTTGAAGGCAGTGTCGTCATTGACGGATCTGGCACAGTTTATCCTTTAATGGCACGTATGGCTGAGAACTATATGGGTGAACAGGAAAACGTATCAGTAGAAGTTAGCCGCTCCGGAACTTCAGCAGGTTTCAAGAAATTCCTTGCTAAAAACGGAACTGACTTCAACGATGCTTCCCGTCAGATTAAGGACGAGGAAAAAGCAAAAGCAGAAGAACTTGGCATCGAAGTACAGGAAATGAAGGTTGCGCTAGATGGTATCACAATCGTCATCAATAAAGACAATGATTGGGCTACAGATCTTACTGAACAAGAAGTGAAAGATATTTTCCTTGCAAGTGCTGGAAAGAAGAAATGGTCTGATGTTCGCGCTGATTTCCCGGATGAAGAAATCAAGACTTATGGCCCTAATGAAAACCACGGAACGTACGAATTCATGTTTGAAACAATCCTGGAAGAACAGGATCTGCCGGAAAACATTAACTTACAGCAAGATTACTCTACTTTAGTAGACCTAGTTTCAAAAGATAAAAACGCGATTGGTTTCTTCGGATATGGTTACTATGAAAGCAATAAAGACAAGCTTTCAGCGGTTAAAGTAGACTTTGGCAACGGTCCTGTTGAACCTTCACTGGATACGATCAAAGAAGATGGCGACTATGCACCATTCACTCGTCCAGTGTTCACGTATTTGAATGTGAATCAAGCTAAAGAGAAGCCACAAGTGCTTGATTATGCAATCTATACAATGAACAATGCACAGGATGTAGCAAAAGAAACTGGTTTCGCACCATTATCTGATGAAGACATCAAATCAACACTGGACACATTGAACGGCCTTAAGAAGTAAAGCTTTGACTAACGGGAGATGAGAGGTAAGACCTTCTCATCTCTTGCGTGTGTTTTTTAATTATTAGATGGTCCCTGGGGTACTATAAGGGAAAGTTCTTTCTTGGATGAGAAGGATGAAAGGGGTTTTTTGCGTGGCAAAAAGCGTTGTTCACGAAGACGGCAAAAAGTTGAATGTTCGTGAAATGATATCAGAAAAGAAAAAGACAAAGAGCTTTACAAATTATACTGAAAAATTCATACCGAAAATATTATTAGGGATTGCAGCAATCTCTGTCCTGACGACAATCGGAATTGTTCTTACATTATTAACGGAAACAATCGCCTTTTTTAAAGACGTTCCATTCATAGATTTCTTTACTGGCACTAAATTGAAGCCGCTAGGGGAAAATGCGGTATTCGGTGTTTTGCCTTTGCTGACCGGAACTCTCATTTCAACTGCTATCGCGATGCTTGTCGCGATTCCTGTTGGATTAATGACCGCCGTGTTCCTGAGTGAGTATGCTTCTGAAAAGACTCGAAGGCTGCTAAAACCAATTCTTGAAATTCTGGCAGGTATTCCAACGATTGTATATGGTTTCTTTGCCTTTACTTTCGTAACACCTTTATTAAGGTCATTCGTACCCGGACTGGAACCAACGAATATCCTTAGCCCGGGAATTGTCATGGGAATCATGATCATCCCGATGGTTGCTTCACTGTCGGAGGATGCAATGAGTTCAGTGCCAAATGCGATGAGGGAAGGAGCATTGGCCCTTGGTGCAACCAAGCTTGAGGTAACCTGGAAGGTTGTCATCCCTGCTGCGATTTCTGGTATTATTGCATCGTTCGTCCTTGGAATTTCCAGAGCTATAGGTGAGACGATGATTGTGACAATCGCGAGTGGCAGCTCCAAGAATTTTACTTTTGATGTCACGCAATCGATGCAGACAATGACAGCCTATATTGTAGAAGTAACCGGCGGAGAAGCAGCGGCAGGCTCAACTTTATACTACAGCCTATATGCAGTTGCCATGACTTTGTTTGTTTTTACATTGATCATGAACCTGGTCGCCCAGTTTATCTCTCGAAAGTTTAGGGAGGAATATTAATATGAAATATGTAGATTCCACTCAAGTCCAGAAAAAAATGGGCACACGGCTATTAGCGAATAATCTGGCAAAGGCACTCTTTTTCCTTGCGACCATGTTCGGACTTATGGTACTGATCGTTTTGATTTATCGAGTTCTTAAAGACGGATTACCTTGGATCAATATGGATTTTCTTATGAATCGATTATCGACTGATCCAGAAAGAGCAGGTATTTGGGGAGCAATCACAGGCACGTTTTGGCTTATGCTCGTAGTTGCCCCGGTAACAATGCTGCTTGGTATCGGTACTGCGATTTATCTGGAAGAATATGCGGCAAAAGGCCGTATAGCATCTTTCATTAAAACGAATATTTCCAACTTGGCCGGTGTTCCTTCCGTTGTGTTCGGAATCCTTGGATTAACAGTCTTTGCCAGAGCTCTCGATTTGGGATCCGTAGTTCTTGCCGGAGGATTGACAATGGCATTGCTGGTACTGCCAGTAGTAGTTGTGGCAAGCCAGGAAGCCATTCGCGCAGTACCACAATTCCTGCGGGAAGCTTCTTACGGTATGGGCGCCACAAAATGGCAGACAATCAAAAATGTTGTTTTGCCAGCTGCAATTCCGGGAATTCTTACTGGTGTAATACTGGCGCTTTCACGGGCAATCGGAGAAACAGCGCCACTTGTTGTTATTGGTATTCCAGCACTGTTAATACCTATTCCAGACGGAATCTTTGATAAGTTCACGATTCTGCCGGTGCAAATTTATTATTGGACAATTGACTCTGCCCTTGTTGCCGAATATGCCAACCTGGCAGCTGCGACAATTGTGATTCTGTTACTAGTGTTATTTGTGATGAATTCAATTGCCATTTTAATACGCAATAAATTCCAAAAGAGATATTAGTCTGGGAGGTTTTAACTTATGTCAGCAGTGACAGAGAAAACAAAAGCAACAGTACAATCCGACGCGGTGAATAATGCGCCAGAAAATTCAAAGGTTGTATATGAAACAAAAGACCTTAACCTTTGGTATGGTGAAGGACACGCATTAAAAAATATCAACTTAGCGATCAACGAAAATGAAGTAACGGCAATCATCGGCCCTTCCGGATGTGGTAAGTCAACTTACATCAAAACTTTGAACCGGATGGTTGAACTGGTTCCTTCTGTCAAGATTTCCGGTGAGATTTTATACAGGGGACGGAATATCCTTGAAAAGTCCTATCAAGTTGAGGATCTTAGAACGAGTGTAGGGATGGTCTTCCAAAAACCGAATCCATTCCCGAAATCAATCTATGACAATATTGCATATGGACCAAAAATCCACGGAATCCGTGATAAGAAAGTACTAGACGAAATTGTTGAGAAAAGCTTGCGAGGTGCCGCAATCTGGGATGATGTAAAAGATCGTCTGAATCAGAACGCTTACGGCCTGTCGGGCGGACAGCAGCAGCGTATCTGTATCGCAAGGGCACTGGCAATTGAACCGGATGTCATCCTCATGGACGAACCGACATCAGCTCTTGACCCAATTTCGACCTTGAAAGTAGAGGAACTTGTACAGGAATTAAAGAAGGATTACAGCATCATCATTGTTACGCATAATATGCAGCAGGCTGCGCGTATTTCCGACAAGACTGCATTCTTCCTGAATGGAGAAGTCATCGAGTTTGCTGAGACGGATAAGATTTTCTCAAACCCGTCAGATAAGAGGACGGAAGATTATATTACAGGCCGTTTTGGTTGATGAACTAACTTGAAATTTGATTGGAAGGATGAGGACAATGGTAGTAAGAGGGAAATTTGACGAAGACCTGAAAACACTGCATGGAAAATTGCTTGAGCTCGGGAATTTTGCTGTCCATGCGCTAAACCAGTCACTGGTGGCACTTGAAAACAAGGATATCGAACTTGCACTGAAAATCCTTGAAGATGATGCCGAAGCAAATATCATGGAAGAGGAAATCAATGATTTTGCGATTCTGTTAATCGCAAAGCAACAGCCGGTTGCTGTTGATTTAAGAAGGCTGATTGTTGCGATCAAAATCGCGACTGATATTGAGAGAATGGCGGATTTCGCGGTAAATATTGCGAAATCGACAATCAGGATAGGAAAAGAACCGCTTGTAAAACCGATTGAGCACATCAAACAGATGCATCAATTATCAGTTGAAATGCTTAAACTTTCATTGGAAGCTTATAATGAAGAGGATCTCGGTAAAGCGAGACAGGTTGCGCAGATGGACGATCAAGTCGACGACCTGTATGGACAAACAATCAAGGAGCTGTTGAGCCTGGCCCAGACCAAGCCTGAACAGCTGGCCCAAATCACACAACTTTCATTCATCAGCCGTTATCTCGAACGAGCAGCTGACCATGTTACAAATATAGCAGAAAATGTTTTTTACTTAGTCAAAGGTAAGAGATATGATCTGAATCAATAAGGCGAAAGAGCAGGGGAATCCTTGCTCTTTTTATCATGGCTCTGTAAACAAGACTGTTTGATTTTAGTTCAAGGCTTCACTTTCCGTGAGGCTGCGCTAAGCCTCCACGAACTTGCCCACGCACGATGAAAATGCTTTGATTTTCGGAGGAGCCATTGCCTTCCACTACAAGCAACATTGGGCTTTAACAGTGCCTAAGCATAAAAAAAGACCCTCTAAATTGAGGGTCTTTTGCGTTTGTGGATTGTTATTATCTGTTTTTTGTAATGATCTTGGCAATTTGGTCGTAATCAAGACCGCTTTTTAATTCGTACTTGCCGATTTGTACCTTTGTATGGTAGCCCTTATCAATCAGGAATCTCTCGAATTTATTCTCATCATCGACGATTCCCTGGCTTGCTAGCATCGTGGCTACATCACCTGGTGACATGCCGCCTGCAATGATCAGTGTGAATGGTTTCTCCTCTTTTACTTCTTCCGCCTTCTCTGCAGGGGCTTCTTCTTTAGTTGTTTCTTCTTTTGGCTTATCTTCTTTAACAACTTCTGTTTTCTTTTCGTTAAGCTTCGCAAATTCGTTGTTGTTCAGCACCTTGTATCCTTTTTCTTCAAGAATCTTCTTAGCGTCTGAAACGGCAACTTTCTTTTCAGGTTCTTTTTCTTTTCCAGCGATCACGCTGCTGCCGGCCCATAGGAACACGGCTGCGAAAAGCAATCCTAATGCAAATGCTTGAGCTGTTCGTTTATTCATACGATCTGTCCTTTATCAACGAATTCATTAATGATTTCCTGAACTTCCTGAGTTGAAAGTGATGATTGCTTTGCGATCTGATTCAGATCCATCCCCTGCTGGGCAAGCGACCATACCTGGTTTTTGATGATCTCGTGAATTTGCTTTTTTCCTGTATTAAATGAAGATTGCCTGTCCAGGTTCGCATCGCCTACGAGCAATTCTTCTTCCAGTACTTTTAGTTTTTTCTTGATCTGGTAAAGATCTTGAATTTGCTGGATTGTCAGCTGGTCGATTTCCTCGCGCAATTCCTTGTATGGATCTTTCAAAAAGAAAGAAAGAGCGAAAAGGAGCGCGGCCAGGACAACCAGGCTAATGATGATGTAGCCCATCTATTATTCCTCCCGAGCTGTTATTAGAACACATAGAATAAGTTTACCATTCAAAATTCGAAAATTCGATTGATATTTTTTTCCTGAAAAAAAATGATAGTTTTGTCTTATTATGATTTCCATTCGTTGTAAACACTGTCGAATCACCGCCATATTTGTAATTCTAAATGACTATGGAAAAATAAATGGGCGTTTCTGCAAAGTGGATAAAGGACGCTGCAAATTACGACAATTTGCGTTCATTGTAGCAGTCATGAGAACGTGCTAACATAAATTTAATGAATATAATTCAATTTTCAATCATATAATGATGGTTTTGGAGGTCTGTCGTGACAAATAGCAATCAACAACTAAACAAGATTGAGGATCATTTAAAGGCGAAAATCCTCTCACCAGGCAAGTTATTTGTTTACTGGCACCTGCAGGAGGAAAAAGTACGTTTCATAGGCAAGTATTTTCTGATACCTGATGAACAGCTGATTCTGGCTTTACGCTTATCTGATCATGGCTCCCGAGCTGTCATCCATGAAGCAATCCTTCGCCCAGGAGTATCAAGCTGGCTGTTCAAGGGAGTCAACGCAACAAGCAACTACCAGGTTGAGTTGGGGCTCAGACACCAAACAGAAACATTCTTTCCAATGCTTCGATCAAATGTCATTATACAAAATCCCAACATCCAGATAGAGGAAGACAAACCGCTTTTGCCTGGATGGTCTGGAAAGGTGAGCACTTATACTTATTATGAAAACCTTGAAGGGAGCATCAACAAGTGAAGGGGTGGGGAGATCATGAAAAGAAAAAGATCCTTATGCTCACATGGGAGTATCCGCCGCAGATTATAGGCGGACTTGCGAGACATGTCCATGCTCTCGCAACAGAACTGGCAGCCGTCCATCAGCAAATTCATGTTGTGACCAGCAAACAATCCTTCCAGTCAGATTATGCAAGAGATGGCCGTGTCCACATTCACCGTGTAGCACCACTAAATGCCCAGGATCCTGATTTCCTTTCATGGATAGGCGGATTCAATCTGGCTGTCATCGAAGAAGGATTGAAGTTGGCTAAACATGTTCAATTCGACCTTGTCCATGCTCATGACTGGATGACAGGTCCTGCAGCGGAATTTATCAGCAAAAAATTGGGGATTCCACTGATCGCAACAATCCATGGTACGGAATATGGCCGAAATAAAGGCATCTTTTCTGATCTCCAGCAATTCATATTCAAAAAAGAAAATGAACTCTGCCATCAGGCTGATGAAGTCATTGTCTGCAGCGATTATATGGAAGATGAGGTTAATACATTATTTAAAGTTTCAAAGGATAGAATCAATGTTATTCCGAATGGGACTAGATTAGAAGAAAAGCACAATCAGGATGTCGAGATTACAGAGATGTACCCATTTTTAACCAGAAAGAAACTGATATTTTCAATGGGAAGGATCGTCACGGAAAAAGGATTCGATACATTGCTTTCTGCGGCTGGACTTATGAGAAAGCATCATGATGTGTGTTTTGTGATTGCGGGGAATGGACCTTTATTGGAAACCTACAGGGATCAAGCAAGTAAGCTGGGACTTAAAGATTCTGTTCATTTTATCGGCTTCGTAAATGAAACAATCCGTGATGCGTTACTTATGAAAGCGGATATCGCTGTTTTTCCAAGTGAATATGAACCATTCGGACTTGCAGCAGCTGAGGCCCTTACCGCAGGGGTCCCGACTGTCCTGGCGAAAACAGGAGGCATGCAGGATCTGATTGAAGATTATAAAACAGGATTTTATATGCAGCCGGGTAATGAAAAAGATCTTGCGCTAACACTGGAATGGATTCTTGAAAATCAAACTGCGGCAAAGGAAATCGCCCGGACAGGAAGGATGAAAGTCCTTGAGAGGTTCAGCTGGGCACAAAATGCAAAGTCAACAGATAGTCTATATAAAAAGGTATTATCAAACAATCACAGAAGGAGGGTATTTAATGAAGATGAATGCTTATCTCCAAATTGACAATGAAGAGACTTACGAGCCAATCAAGAAACCATTGATATTCAGCCCTGGTTTATGGGTCAATGGAAAAGTGTACTGGCTAGGGAATATGTCGGAAAAACTTTTACCGCAGGAAGAATTATCAATAAAAATCAAGCTTGCAAATGTTCATTCAAAGGTTGAATTTTTTGAACTTTATGTTACGAACCATTCCAAAACTGAAAAGGAAGCCAAGCTGATCCTGATGCAGCGCCATGCTGAAAGTGCAAATGAACAATTCAGCTTTGTATCGCCGAATGAGAATGTCATTTATCACTTTGCGGATAAAAGAATCTACCTTGTCAATGGACTGAACAGCAGTGGCAGGATGAAGCAGTGCACTGTCCAGCCGATTTGGAATGTAAGCACTGAACGCCTTTGGAATTGCAGGGAGTCAGGGAAACTGAACTATCAACCAATGGCAAAAGGTTCTGCAGCCAGCCTGTTCTCGCTTGATCTGAAAATGAACCCCCGGGAAACCCAAAAAAGCAGCTGTTGGATCATTGAAGGAACGGAAAAAAACGCCGTTGTTCATTTGAATGCGCTCCTTTTAAAAAACACACTAGCAATCCCCGACAAAAAGTGATATTATAGAAAAGTCGTATGCACGAACCTAGCTTGAATAGTTTGGAGGGAAAATACATGCGTGTAAACATTACATTAGCTTGCACAGAATGCGGAGAGCGCAACTATATTTCTAAAAAAAATAAGCGTAACAACCCAGATCGTCTTGAGCTTAAGAAATACTGCTCTAGAGATAAGCGCGCGACAGTACATCGCGAAACAAAATAAGCAGCGGGATTTTTCCCAGCTGCTTTTTTGTTTGCCAAATTTCCATAGAGTGTTGGTCTTCCATGCACCATCGCATTTTAGGGTTTCAAGGCAAATACCGAAAGACTTCTGAACTGAACTATCTAAAAAGGCAGTCAATTTGCACATGAGCCTATCCAAAACCCTTTTTCCCACATGGTGTGAATGGTATTGTTAATACATAGATGTCAGGTACAAACAAAATAGCAAAGGGTTGGGGGAAAGAAGCATGGATACCAAAAAAAATCTCAGACAGTCGACAAAGGAAAAACTGTCAAAACTTAACCTGCCAGAATATGAAGATCAGTCCTATCAAATCGCACAGCAGCTGTTTCGTTCTGATGAGTGGATTTCAGCGACAACAGTAGCTCTCACTGTGTCGAAGGCTCCTGAAGTTGATACTTTTCAGCTCATCAGGAAGGGCTGGGAGCAGGGCAAAAGAATCGTTGTCCCTAAATGTGAACCTAAAACGAGGGGCCTTGATTTCAGGGAACTGAAGCGATTCTCACAGCTCGAAACCGTTTTTTATGGGCTGTTGGAGCCAATTGTCTCCGAGACCGTTTCAGTGGGCCGGGGAGAAATCGATTTGGTTGTGGTTCCTGGACTTGCGTTTTCGCATAACGGTTATAGACTTGGTTTTGGAGGAGGTTACTATGACCGTTTCCTGGCAGACTTCCAGGGAATGAAAGTCTCCCTGGCTTTTAAAGATCAACTGGTTGATGAAGTCCCCGTTGAAAGCCATGACATACCCGTACAGAAAATCATTCACAGCGAAGGGGTAATCCATATTGGGAATTGATCAGATTTTGATCATAGGGTTTATCGCAGGAGTTGCTGGCATGTCTGCCTATTTTCAGCTTCTTAAACCATCTGGGGCTTTCGCGGCTTTTTTGACGGGTATATTGATATGGGCGGGATTTGGAATTAAGGGAATGATGTTATTGGGGGTTTTCTTCCTCACCTCCAGCCTGCTGTCCAAATATAAAAGCCAGCGCAAGGAACAATTGGGTGAATTACATGAAAAGGGCTCGGCAAGGGATTGGGCGCAGGTAGCAGCGAATGGGGGAACTGCAGCATTTGCTGGTCTGGCTAATTTCATATCACCCGATCCTGTGTGGTTCATTGTTCTGGCGAGCTCCCTTGCCAGTGCTAATGGTGATACATGGGCTTCGGAATTAGGCGTATTGAGCAAAGTACAGCCATTATCGATCAAATCTTTTAAAAGGGTGCCAAGAGGAACTTCAGGTGCGATTTCAACTGTTGGAACAGCTGCAGCTGCGGGAGGTGCCTTGTTGATTGCCCTGACTGCTGATTACCTGTTTGCGATGGGCGCAGGGTGGACAGTGGCGGTTTTTCTGTTGGGTGTGACGGGAACGATGATCGATACCCTGCTCGGGGCTTATGTCCAGGCGGGATTCACATGCGTCAAATGCAATTTGCTCACAGAGAAAATACAACATTGCTCGGAACCAACCCGTCATGTTTCCGGGCTGGTCATGATGAATAATGATGCAGTCAATTTTCTCTCATGTTTTACAGCGGCCTTGGGGGGAATGTTATTATATAGCATCCTCTAACACACAGCTGAAAAGCTTTGATTTTTCTTCCTTAAATAAACTGGATTGAATTGTAACAAAGTGTTTATAATGATAACGTTTACTCTGTATAACAGCAATACATAATCATTGTGAAAAAAAGTACAATTAAGTCATCCATTATAATCTTAGGGGGAGATGCGATATGAAAAATCGTGTAAACCGTGTTGTTCTGGTTGGTACCGGCTTCGTTGGATCGAGTTATGCATTTGCGATGGTCAACCAGGGTGTAACAGAGGAATTAGTTCTTGTCGATCTGAATAAAGAAAAATCTGAAGGGGACGCAATGGACTTAAATCACGGGATGGCGTTCGCTCCTTCACAGACGAAAATATGGTTCGGTTCCTATTCTGACTGCAAGGATGCAGACCTGGTGGTACTCTGTGCAGGCGCAAACCAAAAGCCTGGCGAAACAAGACTGGATCTTGTGGAGAAAAACACGAGGATTTTTAAAAGCATAGTAGATGAAATTATGGCCAGCGGTTTTGACGGTATTTTTCTTGTCGCGACCAATCCGGTTGATATCCTTACCTATGCTGTCTGGAAATACTCGGGACTTCCAAAGGAACGAGTCATTGGCTCAGGGACCATCCTTGATACAGCCAGATTCAGATTCTTGCTTGGGGACTACTTCAAGGTGGATTCACGTAATGTCCATGCTTATATCATAGGGGAACATGGGGATACCGAACTGCCAGTATGGAGCCATGCGGATATTGGCGGGAAGCCGATTGCCAAGATGATTAAAGATCAGGAAGATTACAGGCATGATGACCTGGAGGAAATCTTCACGAATGTACGGGATGCCGCCTATCACATCATCCAGCGTAAAGGCGCAACCTATTATGGAATCGCCATGGGTCTTGTTCGATTGACAAAGGCCATCCTGCAGGATGAGAACTCCATCCTGACTGTATCCGCCCATCTGGATGGCGAGTACGGACACGATGATATCTACATTGGTGTACCAGCGATCGTCAATCGTAATGGAATCAGGGAGATCGTTGAATTGCCGCTGGAAAAAGAAGAACAGCAAAAATTTGACCATTCTGTAGAGGTTTTAAGAAAGGTCATGGATCCTGTCCTGAAGGCGTAAAAAAATGGGCTGTCCGTAAAGCAGCCCTTGTAACTTTTTTAAAAATTGAAACCGCCTTCTTCTATTATATATGGAACATTTTCTAACCCATCTTTTTTTGGTATGAAAGGATAAAAATGTGCTTTTATTCCTAAAATAAAAAGGGAGGGATATATATGGCAAGAAAAGTGGTTTCGATTTTTATGCTTGGCCTGGCGGGATACCTTGTATTCGGTAATAGATACCGGGTCATGAATATGCTTCTGGGAAACAGGTTCCTGCGCCGGGTGGCAGTGGGTTCGATCATGGGACTGCCCGGAATCAGAAGCAAGATGATGGGTTCATTATTTTCAGGACCTTCGGAATTCCAGTAAAAAGACCTTAAAAGGTCTTTTTCTGCTTTAAAGGCCTCTTTATATCTGGTATGAAGTTATTTGGTTTATAATAATTTTGGAGAGGAAAAAATATAGATAATACATAGTGGCCGGATTTTGGCGGGAAAGTAGGGGAGAAGTTGGCTTTTTTGGAAGAGTATTTGTTTTGGAAAGTTGCTGAATTCCTGATTGTAAAAAAGGAATACCGTATCCTGCAAGCATCACAGGATCAGGGAGAATTGTGGCTGGAGAAGACAGAAAACAAGCAAACGCAGGTTATTCGCCTGCTTCAATATAATCTTGACTGGAGCAACTGGCTTCAACGTGACATCATTTTGATTGCTGAAAATGGCGAGAGAATCCGCAGGAAGTTTGCTAAAAAGGACTTAAAGATCCTAAACCTATACTTTAGTGCATATCCACCTGTGGATGATTATGAATTCCGTCTTGCGGAGCCTTATCTTTCTGTAAATGGAAAGGTGACTGTTGAGTCCATTTTGGTAGAAAGGGCCAAGGCGGAGGAAGCTTTAGGAAAACTTGAAAGCAGGTTCAATGACCAATTAAGAATTGATCTTGCTGAGGAACATTCTGGAGAAGTAATCGAGGCCATTAAAAAAAATGCCCTTTTAAACGCAGTAGAAAGGGCAAAGGAAGAACAATCTGTTTTTCACTATGGAAAACCCTTTTTCACCTATATATTCATTGCCATCCAGGTACTAATGTTTCTCGTCCTTGAGGCAGCGGGGGGAAGCACGGATACTTCCACCCTGATTAAGTTTGGCGCAAAATTCAACCCTTTGATTCTTGAAGGTGAATGGTGGCGCTTTTTCACGCCGATATTCATCCATATAGGCCTGCTCCATTTGTTCATGAATACACTGGCTTTATATTATTTAGGAACAATGGTTGAAAGGCTGTATGGTAATTTTCGATTTTTGGTTATTTACATCCTGGCAGGATTCAGTGGAGTGCTTGCCAGTTTTATATACAGCCCGAATCTTTCGGCTGGTGCAAGCGGAGCGATTTTTGGCTGCTTTGGTGCCTTGCTTTATTTCGGTGTAGCAAAACCAAGGTTGTTTTGGCGGACACTGGGCCTGAATATACTTGTCGTACTTGGCATCAACCTGGCATTCGGATTTACCATTCCAGGAATCGATAATGCGGGCCATATAGGAGGCCTGATTGGAGGATTTGCAGCAGCAGGAATCTTCCATCTGCCAAAGAAAAGACGTATTTTGCTTCAAACCACCTTTCTGGCAGTGACGATTGGGGCTATCTTTTTCTCATTACAATATGGTTTTAGCGAAAAAGCAGATCTGGTCGATGAAAGGTCCATTTTAGTGCTTGCCCAGCAGCATGTTAAAGAAGAGGAATATCAGCAGGCAAATGACCTGCTTACAGAGTATGGCAAGTCGGAGCAGCTCTCATCAGAATCCTTATTCATGCTTTCTTTTACCGAAATCAAGCTGGGAAGGCTGGAAGAGGCCAAATCGAATCTCCTTAAAGTAATCGAGATGGAACCGAATTTCCATGAAGCGTACTATAATCTTGCCTTAATCTTTTTTGATGAAAAAAATCTTGATCTGGCACGTATATACGCTAAAAAAGCAGTAGAGCTGAATCCTGGAAAAGAAAGCTATAAAAAGACACTTGAGCAGATTAATTTCTATCTTGAAGAAGCTGCTTGAGGACGATGCTTTCTCCGGTCCTTGTCTGGGTGACAACCAGCAGATGGCTTTTATCCTTCGCAATCAAAATCAATGGCATGGTACTTCCATTTGGGTCAATGGCAGTGCCATCGCTTTTTTTTATGCCCAGATAATAATTCTTATACAATCCTTCCCACAATTTTCCCAGTATGTTGGCGGTTTCCTTTTTCGTAAAACCTGTTATAGACTGATCTTCATATTTCCTGATTGTGTCCAGGGGGACGGATAGATAATCTGCCGCCTTGAACCTGAAGGTGTTTTCAGCTATTTTCAAACTTCGGTTAAGCCTGTTCCTTACACTTTGGTCAAGCACTCTTTTCCATTCCTTCTCCTGCTTGCTTTTGGCGATGGTGAATGATTGGAGCGGGCTGAACTGAGAGTCGACCACATAGATCATGTCATCAGACATTTTTTGGGCACTTGTGATCCGGTTCCCGTCACCATGCAGCTCAGCATAGTGAAAAGAAATCGCGTCATATCTGGCGCTTTCTCCATATGAGATGAGTTCTTCCTGGGATAAATCTGACGTATCCTGCTCCCATTTGGCAAATTTCCCTTTTAAAAGCCCATTGACGAACAAAAGTCCCATATCCTGCCGGAGGTAAGCCTCACGGTCCAAACTTGAATGGACCTTCCAGTCAACCTGATGCTGATTGTTTACTTTATCTTTTAAAAGCGTTAGTGAGGTACTGGCACTTTTATACTTAACCGCATCATTCAAGGGGAAAAATGTGATTGTCTCGATGGAAGTGTTGCCAATCTGGAATTGGATCAAAAATGCAGAGACCATAATTGCCAATACACTTATACTCAAAAACCATAACTTTTTCATCCTGCTCATCCTTTTCCGATAATAGGGTATGTCGGTATAACCACTATATGATACTTGTCCGGATCACATGCCTTTAAGTATTTTTTTAGATTCTTTTGGCTAAGATGGAAAAAGGAATCGACAGGAAAATAATGGTCGGTGGTAATGAGAGGTGTTAGTAGATTATATGGCAGAAAAAAAGAAGCATCCGGTCCATACGAACTTGAAAGAAAATATCGCTTACTTAAGAGAAGAATTAGGAGTCGATAAAAGTTTCGACGTGATCCAGCTTGATGTCGAATATGCCGGAAGAGATATGGCGCTGTTCCTTGTAGATGGATTTGTCAAGGACGACATCATGCTCTATATCATGCAGTTACTGGCCAAGCTGGAACCAGGCGCCCTTGAAGCTGATACATTAAAAAAACTGGTCAAGACTTATATTCCATATGTAGAGGTGGAGACGACTGACAACCTTGATAAAGTTGTCGATATGGTACTGGCCGGCCCGACCGCTCTTGCAGTGGACGGGTTAACAGAAATCATCCTGATTGATGCGAGGACATATCCTGTACGCGGTCCACAGGAGCCCGATACAGAAAGGGTAGTGCGAGGGTCCAGGGACGGCTTCGTGGAGACTTTGGTCTTCAATACGTCGCTTACGAGAAGGAGAATCCGCGACCGTACATTGAGAATGGAATACATGCAGGTCGGCAGAAGATCTCAAACAGATATTGTTATTTGTTATATTGAGGATATCGTTGATCCTGAGATGGTAGAGAAAGTAAAAGACTCAATCAGCAAAATTGATACGGACGGGCTGCCAATGGCTGAGAAAACCATCGAGGAATTTATCTCGGGACGACATTGGAATCCATTTCCGACGGTAAGATACACGGAACGGCCTGATACAGCAGCTACTCATTTATATGAAGGGCATGTTTGCATTATCGTCGATGGTTCACCAAGCGTACTGATTACACCAACAACATTCTGGCACCATCTGCAGCATGCGGAGGAGTACCGCAATAAGCCTCTCGTCGGCGCGTATTTAAGGATGGTACGCTTCCTGGCAGTATGGTCTTCCTTATTTCTGCTGCCGTTATGGTATTTATTCGCCGTCAAGCCGGAACTGCTGCCAAAAGCGATGTCATTTATCGGACCAAATGACACCGGAGAGATTCCGCTGTTTTTACAGTTTTTCCTGATTGAAATTGGTATAGATGTTCTAAGAATGGCGGCCATCCATACACCAACCTCGCTGGCAACTGCCCTTGGCCTGGTGGCTGCGCTGATGATCGGGCAGGTGGCCGTGGAAGTAGGGCTCCTGACAAATGAAGTTATTCTGTATCTGGCTATCGCAGCGATTGGTACATTTGCGACGCCAAGTTACGAAATGAGTCTTGCAAACCGGCTCGTGAGGATTTTCTTATTGGTCA
Organism: Cytobacillus oceanisediminis 2691; assembly: GCF_007678455.1. Taxonomy (GTDB): domain Bacteria; phylum Bacillota; class Bacilli; order Bacillales; family Cytobacillaceae; genus Mesobacillus; species Mesobacillus oceanisediminis_A. The sequence continues at coordinate 141,131 of NZ_VEEP01000004.1, forward strand.
TGACTGCGGCATTCCATCTTTATGGTTTCCTGATCGGCATTGTGATTTTCATCCTTTTACTGGCCAGGATGAAATCGTTTGGTGTACCGTATCTCTGGCCATTCATTCCCTTCAATCCACGGGCATTCAGGGATGTCCTTATCCGGTCACCGATCCCTCTGAAAAACAGGAGACCAAGGATATTGAAACCGCAGGACCCAGACCGTTAAACTATTTCTGTGAGAAGCAGCAATTCCGATTGCTGCTTTTTCCTTTTGCAAACTTGTGCAGGTTTTGTCAGAAAATCTTGTCCAGCCTACTTGAGAGGGCAAAAGGTATCCTTTATACTTAGTATGGTAACGCATGCTCTTATTTTCACAAATAGAGGGGATTAAGTTGAAGACAATTTATGATATCCAGCAGTTCCTTAAAAATTACGGGACATTCATTTACATAGGCGACAGGGTGGCGGATTTGGAACTCATGCACGCGGAGCTGAAGGAACTTTATAATTCCCAATTGATTGAGACGAAAGAATACCAATCTGCGGTTTTGCTCTTGAGGCAGGAAATTCGGATGGAACAAGAAAAAAAAGCAAAAGAGAAAAGGTGACGTTTGATGGCTGAAAAATGGCTTGTTGGTGTAGATTTAGGAGGAACGACAACGAAACTTGCTTTCATCAGTTTGTATGGAGAAATTCTTCATAAATGGGAAATTCCCACTGATGTTTCTAACGAAGGGAAAAACATAACTGTCAATATCGCAAAAACTATTGACACGAAATTGGAGGAGCTAGGGCATTCTAAAAGTGAAATCCTCGGAATTGGCATGGGAGCCCCTGGCCCTGTTGACCTGGCTACCGGCGTTATTTTTGAAGCGGTGAATCTTGGGTGGCGAGAGCCTTATCCGCTAAAGGACTTGCTTGAAGTGGAAACCTCGCTTCCGGCAGTAATCGATAATGATGCAAACTGTGCGGCTCTTGGTGAAATGTGGAAAGGCGCCGGGAATGGCGCAAAGGATCTGGTATGTGTAACCCTTGGTACAGGTGTTGGCGGAGGAGTCATTACCAATGGCGATATTGTCCACGGAGTGAGTGGCGCTGCAGGTGAGATTGGCCATATTACTTCACTTGCAGAAGGCGGGGCTCCTTGTAACTGCGGAAAAACTGGCTGTCTTGAAACCCTTGCATCGGCTACAGGCATTGTAAGAATCGCTGTTGAATTATTGAATGCTCATTCTTCTAAAGGTGATCTTGCAGCAGTGTTCAAGGAAACGGGCATTGTAACGGCCAAGGACGTATTCGATTCAGCGAAACGGAATGATGAGTTGGCCCTGAAAGTCATTGATACAGTTGCCTTGCATTTGGGAATCGCCCTTGCAAATATAGCCAATACCCTCAATCCGGAGAAAATCGTTCTTGGGGGCGGAGTTTCAAAAGCTGGGGATGTCTTGCTCAACCCAGTAAAAGAACAATTCTTGCGTAATTCCTTTCCGCGTGTAGCGCAATCGACCGAAATCAGCATCGCTACCCTGGGGAATGATGCCGGCGTGATTGGTGCTGCCTGGCTTGTTAAAAATAAAATTGGACATAACTAAAATGTTGAAGGAGTTTTCTAGGAGAAAACTCCTTATTTTTTTGTGTTAAAAGTTTCAATTTTCGGAAATTGAACATATTTGAAACTTTTCCATGTTTAAGTCGTCTATAATAGTGGAAAATTACAATGAATGGTCTACGCTTTTTTAGCGTCTAATTTTGTTTGCTTTTTAGGAAAAAAAGTATTAAGATTATCTTTGATTCTTGAGAGAATGGAAAAATAAACCTAAAAATTCCCGGATCTGTTTATTATTAACAGGGAGGTACCAATCGGATGAAAAACAATAAATGGCCTAAAGTTTCTTTAGTTGCCATCGCCACAATCCTGCTTTGGCTGAAGACTTATATAGCCTATAAGACCAGCTTCGATATTAAAATTGAAAATTGGAGACAGGAGCTTATCCTGTTCATAAATCCATTGAGTTTCCTAATGATACTTTTCGGACTCAGCATGTTCATGAAAGAAAAAGCGCAGAAACGCTATATCATGGTTACTAGTTTCATAGTATCAGCAGTTTTGTTCGCAAATGTCGTGTTTTACCGCTTTTTCAATGACTTCCTGACCATTCCTGTGCTTTTCCAAACAAGCAATATGAGCGATCTGGGAAGCAGTGTGACCGAGCTGATCAACTTCAGTGATTTATTTTATTTTGCGGATATAATCCTTTTAGCCGTCCTCATGAAATTTAAACCAGCTCTTTTGGGATGGCGGGAATATAGCAAAGTGGACCGCCGGGCCTATTTCCTTGTTGCTGTCGCAATTGCTTTATTCAATATGGGAATGGCTGAAACAGAGCGTCCACAACTCTTGACAAGAACTTTCGACAGAGAAATGCTGGTCAAGAATATCGGGACATACAATTACCACCTTTATGATGCCTTCCTGCAGTCGAAGTCTTCTGCGCAGCGTGCAATGGCCGACGGAAGTGAACTGGCTGACATCGACAACTATGTGCGAGCCAACTATCTGCCGCCGAATGATGAGATGTTTGGAATTGCGAAAGGCAAGAACGTAATCCTGATTTCGCTTGAATCGACACAGGATTTTGTCATTAATCAAACCGTGAATGGCCAGGAAATTACGCCATTCCTGAATGATTTCATCAAGGAAAGTTATTACTTCAATAATTTCTATCACCAGACGGGTCAGGGCAAGACTTCGGATTCTGAATTCCTGGTGGAAAACTCCCTGTATCCATTAAGCCGCGGAGCAGTATTCTTTACGCACTCTGGAAATGAATATACCGCCACACCGGAAATCCTGAATGAAAACGGATATTTCACCGCTTCCTTGCATGCGAATAACAAGAGCTTCTGGAACCGGGACATTATGTATCAATCATTAGGATATCAGCGGTTCTACTCACTGCCGGATTATGAGGTGAATGAAGAAAACTCTGTTGGCTGGGGCTTAAAGGATATTGACTTCCTGCAACAGTCCGTTGATCACTTGAAGGCGATGCCAAAGCCGTTCTATTCGAAGTTCATCACATTGACGAACCATTTCCCATTCGAGTTGAGTGAGGAAGATCAATATATACAGCCATATACGTCAAATGATAAGACAGTCAACAATTATTTCCCGACTGTCAGGTATGAGGATGAAGCCATTAAGCAGTTCATCCAGAAATTAAAAGATGAAGGCTTGTATGAAGATTCGATCATTATTCTTTACGGAGACCATTACGGAATCTCTGATAACCATAATAAAGCGATGAGTGAGTATCTTGGCAAGGAAATCACGCCATTTGAAAGCACGCAGCTGCAGCAGGTGCCGTTGATCATCCATATCCCTGGGCAGGAGGGCAAGACAATGACAACAGTCGGAGGACAGATAGACATCAAACCGACAATCTTGCACTTACTGGGAATCGACACTAAGAATAATATCGATTTCGGATCTGACCTGTTTGCCAAGGACCGGCGTGACTTTGCTGTTCTTCGCGATGGCAGCTTCATCACCAAGGATCATGTGTTCACTCGTGAGACCTGCTATGATAAAGACACAGGTGAACCGACAGATCAGGATGCGTGCGCACCTTATTTTGAATCTGCGGATAGTGAACTTGAGTACTCCGATAAAATTATTTACGGAGATTTACTGAGATTCTATGGTGAGCAAAGTCAAGGCAATGATCTTTCTGATTCGAATTCAAAAGAGTAATACCTGTAAAAAACCTGCGCCCCTGGAGCGCAGGTTTTTGTTATGCAAAGAAAATCAAATTGACTTGTGTTTTTTAAAATTGAGTTTTTACCTAAAGAGGTGTATGTTATCATCAATGGCGGTAACAAATGTAAATTTTATTGGATTTTTCGAAAATCATTGAAACATTTAGCTGTTCTTAACGTACAGATATATACATTGTCAAAAAGGTGGTGTAGGAGTGCAGCAAATGAAGGAAAATACATATAAAACACCTTATGTCAGATGGATTGTGCTCATAATCGCCACTTCTGCATACATCCTTTCCGGGTGCTCTCAGCTGCTGGATGTATCCCTCCATAAAGATGCCAGTCACAGCCTTGAGCGTATAAAAGAAACTCCAGGGATATCCTTTTTAGGATCTGAGGTCATTCCGATCAAGCTAGGCGTGCAAGAGGAATTTAGTAAGGCTTCAGGATGGCTGAGTAATACAGAGATACTTTATATTTCAAATAAAAACGAAAGCAGTTCAATCCTTTATTCTTACAGCCTTATAACAGGACAATCGACAATGCTGTACAAAAGCGGCCAGCCAATCATCACGGCTGAGATCAGTCCCAAAAAGGATAAGGTAATGATTCACAGTTCCGCATCTGAAGAAGGGGTTCTTACTGTCATCGATTTATCAGGAAAGGAATTATATTCTGGGAAAATTGAATCATATGAATTGACCTTTGAATGGAATCCTTTCAATGACGAATTACTTATTGTTTCTGCTTTTACAGAAGAATGGGATTTCAACACATATTTATTGGATTTAAAGGAGAACAGCCTGAAAGAACTCCAATTGCCTGAGCCTTTTGTCAGGTGGATTTCGGAGGATATGCTTGTATATCAACAATGGGATGAGAATGAAATATCGTTAAAGGCGCCGTTGAAGTCTTTTTCTATCAGCGGGAATCATTCTAAAACATTGCTTGAGGACGTGTATCAATTTGATTCATTAGGAAAGTATTTATTGACCATCGAGGTAGCTGAAGGCGAAAATCCAGGATTGGGATTATACACCTTCACCAGGGAAGGGATCCATTCTGCTGGCAGTTTAACCGCTCCTTTGCTGACATCTTTTTCTGGATGGGTTGTTCCTTTTTATGATTTAATGGATGATGGAAAGGCTTTTATGTATCTGCGGGCAAAGGAGCAGGGTGAGGCAGATCTTTATGATGGCGGGTTTGACTTGATGAGGTATCAGTTTGGGGAGGATAAAGAGGAAATGGTTTTCTCTGAACTGGCAAATGAACCACTTTCCTGCTCGCCTTCCGGTGAAATGTGCCTGTATGGTTTCCAGTTAGAAAGAGTGATGAATATCGATACGAAGGAGATCATTGAACTCGTTCAATAATTTGTTCAGCTAGGAGAGATTAAGATGGCAATTGTAGATGTAACAGTGATTCCAATCGGAACTGAGACACCAAGTGTCAGTTCCTATGTGGCTGATATCCAGCGGATCCTAAAAAATTATGAAGAGCAGGGTAAAATCCGTTATCAACTTACTCCCATGAATACATTGATTGAGGGTGAGCTGCCTGTTTTATTTGAAGTGGTCCAGGCAATCCATGAAGCGCCGTTCAATAAGGGCATTCAGCGGGTGGCCACTAATATCCGGATTGATGACAGACGGGATGTAAAAAGAAAGATGGAGGATAAAGTCAACAGGGTTAACGAATTGCTCAAGCAATAGCTTGAAATATGTAACAAATATAAAAGACCACCTGTGAAAGGTGGTCTTTTATTGTGGTTCGATTAGTGTGCTGTCGGGAATCCGTGGTTAAGGACTGTCATGACCGTGAACCAGCCAATAACGAGGAATGTTCCTCCGCCGAATACGATTCCAAGAATGTTCTTGTTTTTAAGTGCCGAGAAAGTTGCGTAACCGGCTAGCAGAGTAACTAAAGCGAAGATAATTGCCAATCCCATGATAAAGCCCCCTTCATAAATTAGGCAGACAATAAGTCTGTTTTTTGAAAAAATGTTTGGTTGTAATTTAGGCGGCAGCCTGTATGTAATGACAAGCATACACTCGTTTTTTATTTTATATTTTTTTACACCATTTGTCGAGGTCTAAAAATTCAACTTTCACGCCATATGCTTTTACTATACCCATTATTAGTTCAGTATAGTGGTTTGCCGCAAAATAAATTCCATTTGCAGCCTTAAATACGAGATGTTCCTCCAACTGAATCAGGGCCATCTCCATTTGAATGCCGGTGCCATCCAAAATTTGGAACGCTGACAGTTCATCAGCGAATAAATAGGTTGCGCCATCCACATGGAAACCATAGTCGAAAAAGTCTTCTCCTGCATGGCCCTCTGTTTTAACCAGTTGATGTGTTGATTCAAGCAATTCAGCTTCCCTGAGTAACCCAATCGCTTCATCTGCATCCTTTTGTTCGAAATATATATAGTAATTTTCATAAATTAGATGCGGTGGAGCAACCTGCAAAAGTACTTCCTGAAAATCGGACAACTCCTCAATAAAAGAGTTTGCTTCCATTGCAATGACAAAATTCATTTGTTTTCTCCTTATCCTCAATCCGAAAATTTCATGAGCACCCTTCCCGGCTTATGCTTTCTTATAAATTCTTAAAACTTGTCTAACATTAGTGTAAAATAAAAATATACATATTACAAAAAAGAAGCGGAGGCTGCTTACAATGAAATGGAAACAGATCCCTCTGGGTCCTTTGCAGACGAATTGTTATGTCGTTTACGATGAAAGTCATTCATGCCTGATTGTCGATCCTGGTGAAAACCCAAGGAAGTTGACTGCGGTGATCGAACAGCTCGAACTCAAGCCTGAAGCGATTGTATTGACACATGCACATTTCGACCATATCGGTGCAGTTGATAGAATAAGGGATAAGTATGGCATAAAGGTCTTTATCCATGAAAAAGAAAAAGACTGGCTCACCGATCCTGCACTTAATGGATCGAAACACTTTATGCTGAACGAGCCAATCAAAGCAAGAGCAGCGGACCATTTGTTCAAAGATGAAGGTGAGATGTCCATCGGGAATTTCAAGTTCGAAGTTTTGGAGACACCAGGGCATTCACCGGGGAGTGTATCCTTTTACTTCCAGAAGGCGAATTTTGTACTGGCCGGTGATGCCCTCTTTCAGGGAAGCATAGGCAGAACAGACTTGCCGGGAGGAAACCATAACCAGTTAATCAAAAGCATTCACGATAAACTGCTGGTATTGTCTGAGGAAACCGAGGTACTGCCTGGTCATGGACCAGCAACGACGATTGGTATGGAAATGGACTCAAATCCATTTTTGAATGGGTTTTAATTTTTGAAAAATTGGGCTTGAAAACTAGAAAAACCCTTCTCGACTGAGAAGGGCTTTTCTGGGGGATGTTCTATTCATATCATGGGAGGGGATATAGTTAAGCTACTAGTAAAACTTTATAATAAAGAATACACTATGTCAATAGTGAAAACCTTTTTCAAGGAGTCATTATGAAAGAAATAATCAAAGAGTTTATTGCAGTCTCGCCAAAAAGGATGATCACATATGCGGACTATATGCAGCTTGCACTCTATCATCCAGAGGAAGGTTATTATATCAAGGAACGCCAAAAAATCGGAAAAAAAGGGGATTTTTACACATCAAGCAATGTATCTGATGTGTTTGGCAAATTAATAGGGAAGTGGTATGCGAAAAAATGGAGTGATTTCGGCCTTCCGCCATCTGTTTGTGAAATCGGAGCTGGAAACGGCCGTTTTGCACGGGCATTCATTGAAGGTTGGAAGGAAATGAACGCAGAAACACTGACATATTATATTGTTGAAAAAAGTCCTTATCATCGAAGTCTGCAGAATGCAGAGCTGGCAGGGCTTGAAGATGTCATCATCGTACATGGTGATACATATGCAGAAACAGAAATGCATAAGGGAATGATCTTTTCCAATGAGTTATTTGATGCCTTTCCTGTCCATGTCGTTGAAAAGATTGAAGGCATCGTGCACGAGGTCTTTGTTGCCAGCGAGGATGATCAATTGAAAGAAATAAAAGTTCCTGTTTCGGATGAACGGATTATTAGATTTCTTAATGATCAGCAATTCGTGCTTGCTGAAGGACAAAGGATCGAAATTCCACTTGCCATGGAACCATTCATTAACTCGATAGCAAAAAAACTGGATAAAGGCTTATTGGTGACGGTGGATTACGGATATACAAAGGATGAATGGATGCATCCATCACGGAGACAGGGGAGCTTAAGAGGCTATTACAATCATCAGATGTACCATGACATCCTGGAGCATCCCGGCGAAATGGACCTCACCAGCCACGTGCATTTTGATGCTCTCAAAGATATCGGTGAATCATTCGGTTTGGAATTCCTGGAGAAAATGAGGCAGGATGAATTCCTGATTGCTGCTGGCATCCTCGATGAACTAGGGCAGCATCAAGACCCGAATCCATTTTCCGAGGCAAGCAAAAGAAATCGTGCAATACGCAGCCTGATCCTCCCGGGCGGAATCAGCCAGTCATTTGATGTCGTCATCCAGGGGAAGGGCCTGGGGGAATCGGTACAAAAATTATTCTAAGAAATAAAAAAAGCGATGGATGACCATCGCTTTTTTTATTGAGCGTGCACAATGGATCAATGTCCAGCTCCACCTAGTGGCATCATAAATGTTGACCAGTAAGTAAAACCTGCAAAGAAAACCGTTAAGTATGCGCCGAAGACGTAGATGTACATACGCTCAGACAGTTTCAAGTAACTTAAAAGCAAGAAAAATCCAGTTTGACCAAAGAAAATCAAGGACGTTGTATACATGTCACCCAAGAAAAACATGACAGCAAAGATTCCCGTCCAGAATCCTAAAACTCTGTACATACGATCCAAAGATATCCCTCCTTTACCCTACATGTCCATCACTATCATATTATAAAGTAAAGTGGAGTGAAAAGTAAACAAGGATTGATTATTGTGCGATAACAGCCTGGTATGAACAAGAATCACAGCCTGTGAACATATTTTCTTTTTCAATCAGTTCAATTTCCCCAAACAGGGATTCAAACATTCCCCGCAAAAACTCATAATGCATATTGCACACCGTTTCAGTATGCTCCATGGCAACTTCCTTGAAAGGGCAGTTGAAAATCTGGAAATAAATTTTTGTCTTCTCACTATTAGGTTCAAATTCTGGATAGAAACCAGCAAGCGTGGCAGCATTCTTAATTGAGTTCAGTTTATGTTCAAACGTCATTTCTTCTGACAATTGCGGGTGACGTGACATCTCCTGTTCCATGAGTTCTGTGCCAAATCGCTTTCCGGTCAGATACAAAGCCTTCTTTCCGGCTTCACCGAGTGACATCATTGTCGTCATGGCGATTTTTGACAGCAGCTGATAATCACGGAATGGGAAATGCAGCTGGATGACTTCGTCTGACAAGCGGTATAGCCTGCTAGGGCGTCCCCCCTTGCCAGTCTTTTTTGTCTCCGAAATCAGCATGTTCACGTCTTCGAGCTTTGATAAATGCAGCCTTGCTACATTGGGATGAATTTCAAAATTGTCGGCGATTTCCTGCACAGTCACATCTTTATGCCTTTTTGTGATGTATTGATAAATATAATAACGCGTTGGATCAGACAAAACACTTGTAATTTTTAATGTTTGCTCCACCTTATTTCACCTCAGACCACTAATTTGCCTTCATTATAATACAAGGGAAAATAAGGTTTACACTGTTTACACTATATGTTTAGAAAATGTTCACAACTAAATGGCGAAATGATGACAAAATACTATACAAAACTTATACAAAGGTTATACAATGTATTCAGAAGATAATTTTGTTCGCCAGGAGGTAACCTTAATGGAAGAGCTGACGTTTTTTTCTTATCCGAGCTGTACTTCATGTCGTAAAACGAAAAAGTGGCTGATTTCGAACAGCGTGAAATTCAATGAACGTCATTTGTTCAAAGATACCCCAAACCAGAAGGAATTGATGGAGATATTGACGTTGACGACAGAAGGCGTCGATGAACTGCTTGCGACCAGGGGAGAAACCTTTAAAAATCTCAAACTTAATGTCGATGAATTATCACTTTCAGAAGTGATCAATCTTGTGATTGAAGAACCCAAGCTTCTAAGGCGTCCAATTTTGACTGATGGGAAAAAGCTAATTGTTGGATTCAATCCTGATGCGCTGAAAAAAATCGCCAAATAAAAAAACGGAAGGAATGCTTCCGTTTTTTTTTTTTGGAATAAAATCCAATAATAGCTGGGCTAGCTGGATTCGAACCAACGCATGACGGAGTCAAAGTCCGTTGCCTTACCGCTTGGCTATAGCCCAATGATGAGGATATTGATGGTACGGTAGTTATTATGAATCGAACTGTCACTAATTATACACATTTACTCCATTTTTTTCGCAGGAACAGGAAGTGCTATGTAGAATCCCTTTGTATAACAAAAAAGGTGGTGCATCCCTATTGTAAAATCAATTGAACTATTGGCGGAAAATATTTTAAAAGATGCTTTAAAGAGCGGCGCTTCGGACATTCATATTATCCCGCGAGAGAGAGACACCCTGGTAAAATTCAGGTTTGGCAATCAGCTTCTGCCCCGGTACACCCTAGAACAGGTTGATTGCGAACGGCTCATTTCCCATTTTAAATTCACCGCTTCGATGGATATAGGCGAAAAGAGAAGGCCGCAAAGTGGAGCCTTTACTTACCAGGACCACGATCGAAAAATTGGTTTGAGAATCTCCACACTGCCAGCCTACCAGAACGAAAGCATGGTCATACGTCTCCTTCCCGAACAAAACCATATTCCTTCATACCAAATATCATTATTCCCATCCACATCGAAAAAATTAATTTCCCTTTTAAAACATGCACATGGTCTGATTATTTTTACCGGCCCTACAGGCAGCGGCAAAACCACAACATTGTATTCTATGCTGTCCGAAACATCGGAAATGGTTAATCGCAACGTCATCACACTCGAAGATCCCATTGAAAAACCGAGTGAATCAGTGCTTCAGGTCCAGGTCAATGAACGGGCCGGAATATCTTATTCTGCCGGCTTAAAGGCAATCCTCAGACATGATCCGGATATCATTATGGTCGGGGAAATCAGGGATAAGGAGACTGCAGAGACAGCGATAAGGGCATCCTTGACTGGGCATTTGGTGCTGACTACGATGCATACACGGGATGCAAGGGGAGCGATCTACAGGCTGATTGAATTCGGGGTCAATTGGCTTGAAATCGAACAGACCTTGATCGCAGTTACCGCTCAAAGGCTTGTTGAACTGACATGTCCTTATTGTGAAGATGCATGCTCGCCGTTTTGCTATTCCTCAGGAAGCGGCAAAAGAGGAAATGTGTTTGAAATTCTTACGGGACGGGATTTATCTGCTGTATTGAAGGAAGCAAAAGGTGAACATCAGAATTACCACTACAAAACGCTCAAAGATGCTATCAAGAAAGGCATCGCTCTCGGATTTATCAAGGAATCGGAATACCAGAGGTGGGTTCTAAATGAAGGAGAATAAGTGGCCTGTCGCAGAACAGGCCAGATTCCTGAAAAGGACAGGGGAGCTGCTTTCGCAGGGATATTCTTTAGCAGAAGCGATTGAATCGATGACTTTCCATCTGGAGATGAAGAGGAAAGCGGATATCAAAAGAAGTCTCGATAAGCTGCGTGAAGGCTTTCCTCTATATTTAATCCTTGCTGAATTAAATTTCAAAAGAGATTTGATCAGCTATGTTTATTTTGCCGAGCAGCACGGCGGGCTGGCCCATGCGGTCACTGAAGGATCAGATATGGTATTGAAACGTGAAGCCGATTATCAGAGGTTGAAAAAGCTGGCCGCTTATCCATTGTTCCTGGCAGCACTCACATTCATCTTATTTTTCTTCGTCAGCAAGGTGTTGCTGCCGAAATTCACCTCTCTTTTTTCGGATATGAACATGGCACCGAATATTTTTATGGCAGCCATTGGTGCTGCTGATGACATTGTTCCCTTCCTATTTTATTTTCTTCTCAGCCTCGCTGTGCTGCTAACCCTCTATTACAAAATGAAATTCAGGAAACTCCCAGTCTTACAACAAAAAACGAAATTGGTGAAGCTTCCGTTTGCAGGCGGGTTGATCAAACTTCTTTATTCCCATTCCTTCGCAGTCCAGCTAAGCTATCTGTTTTCAGGAGGGCTTCCGGTTCACGATGCCTTAAAGGTCTTTGAGCAAATTCACCATGAACCATTTTCAAGTGAAATCGGAAAGGATATTATCTTGAAATTGGCAGCTGGTGAGGATTTTGACAGGGCGGTGGGTGATTATCCGTTCTTTGAAGCTGAATTGCCAAGAATCATCAGACACGGTCAAAAGAATGGAAAGCTGGATCAGGAGCTTTATTTTTACAGCCGGCATTGCCTTAAAGAACTTGAAGAAAAAATGGAGAAATCAATGAAAACGGTGCAGCCAGTGTTATACAGCTTCATTGGCCTGCTGGTCATCTCCCTGTATCTGGCTATCCTGCTGCCAATGTTCCAGATGATGAAAGGGATTTAAATCAGGTCAATTAGTTATAAAAAGGAGAAATGAATAATGAAAAATCAAAAGGGTTTTACCCTGATTGAGATGATGATCGTGCTATTGGTCATTTCTGTGTTATTAATCATTACGGTGCCGAATATTGCTTCGCATAATAATAATATCAACAAGAAAGGCTGCGAGGGGTATATAAAACTTGTAGAAGCCCAGGTACAAGCTTATAAGATGGATAAGAAAGTCACTCCTACTTTTCAGCAGCTAAATGACGAAAAATATCTAAAAAGCCCTGATGCCGCATGTCCTGATGGTACAAAAATCGAGATTTTATCCGACGGGACTGTCCAGAAATCTGCATCATGATCTGGAAAATAAAGAACTCCGGCGGATTCACCATGGTTGAAATGCTCATAGTCCTATCAGCTTTCCTGGTGCTCACTAGTACAACGGCCTTTCTTTTTACTCCGCATAATGACATCCTCGCAAAGGACCTTTTCTTCACCCAGTTTGAATCCGACCTCCTGTACAGCCAGCAATATGCTATTTCCCATCAGGAACAAATTACTGTCCACTTGATGCCAGAGTATAATCACTACTATATCCGCGGTACCGATTATGGATCGCCTTATCTGGTCAAAAGATATTATTCACCAGAAGTAAAAGTCAAAAAAGGGACAATGCAGTTACTGTTTCACTATATGCCGGATGGGAATATCGATAGCTTCGGCTCTATCTATATTACTGCCGGATCAAAGAAGTTTCGGATGATGTTCCTGATCGGGAAGGGTCGATTTTATGTTGTGGAAGAATGATCACGGTTTTTTCCTGGCAGACATGCTATTGTCCTTGGCTGCCTTTCTAATGGCCAGTGCGGTTTTGCTCCCATTGGCAATTGTGGTGATGGGAAAGACAGCAGATGTAAGGACCGAGGGAGACGCAGGCTCTATTTTATTTGACGAACTGATGTACTTGAAAGTTGCGGGATCAGCTTCTGGAAGAGACTGGATTACTCAAAACGGGAATCAGTATGAAGTGACAGTGACAAAGGATGAAAATGAGTCCGCATGGGAGGTATGTGTTCATTATGAAAGCGACCAGCAACATAAAAAAAAATGTTCCTCGACTGAATGAACTGGGATTTACCATGCTGGAGATGCTTTTATCATTGGTGGTGTTTTTATTGATTACATCAATGCTTCCTTTAGGGTTTAGAATCATCCTTGATGATAGTGTCACTGAAAAGGGAATAAGAAGGATGGAATGGGAAGTTTTCAGCAGCCAGGCAAGAAAGGAAATTCGTACTGCTGAACAGCTGACAGTCCAGCCTGATAAGCTGTTATTGAAAGTCAATGGCCAATTTATCCTTTACGAAAAGTACGGTTCCAGCATGAGAAGGAGAGTGGATTACCAAGGACACGAGATTTTAATGCAGAACCTTTCAAGCTTTACTTTTGAAAAAATTGCTGATGGCGTGATGATAAATGCAGTGGCTCTGGATGGAACCCACTATTCGGTTAAAGTCCACCAGTTTATTCAAACCGGGGGTGTTCAGCCATAAATGAAAAAGGGTTTATCTATCCATTAACGATGATCTTTTTACTCTTGATGTCCTTCTTTCTGTTGATTTTGACAGAGCAGCATATCGCAGAGAAAAAGTTTGCCAAAGAAACGAATAGCATTCGGCTCCAAGAATATTATATGCTGTGCTCTATCAAAGAAGCTGAGCATTTGTTAAGGGAAGGTAATTTGCCCGCTAGCGGTTTACTGTATTATAAATTTGGAAAAGTTGGCTTCCTGACCCAGTCTTTATCTGCCAACGTCGATGAAGTGACATTCACCCTTGAGCTCGACAGCGGAGAAAAAGGGGTCGGTTTTGGCCAATATGACAAGGAAAAGGGCATGATGATAAAATGGAGGGAAAAGAACTGACAGGGGATTAAAGATATGAGAGCAATTTATTTAATTGGGTTCATGGGTTCAGGAAAGACGACTGTCTCTCAGGAATTGGGCCGGAGACTGAATGTGGCAGTATATGATTCAGATGAGGAAATCGTTAAAAGAACAGGGAAGTCGATTAATGAGATCTTCGCTGCAGATGGGGAAGAAAAGTTCCGCCTTTTGGAGTCTGAGGTGCTGCGATCAATGCCTTCTAACGATGCCGTTATTGCAACCGGAGGAGGGATCATAGGATCGGAAGAAAACAGACGGTATCTAAAGGAAAAAGTGAATGTTGTCTATCTGCATGCAGACCTTGAAAACATCTTGGAAAGACTGAAGGATGACAATTCCCGGCCTTTATTGAGAAAGGACAAAATGAAAACAGCTGAATCACTGTACATGAACCGACTTCCGTTGTATCGTGAAGCAGCGGGAATTGAAATCGATACCTCTGAGAAAACAATTCAGCAAATTGTCGATGGCATCATCCAGCGTATGAAAAAATAACACCTGGTTATACTTGATAACGTATGAAGGATGGTGTAACCATGAAAACAAATGATTACGTAAAATACCTTACCCAGACCGTTGTGAAATATATTGACCAGCCAAAAGAGGAACGACGGAAAATCAAACAGGCAAAAAAGGAAGCAGAGGCGACCTTTTTATTCAGATGGTTCGGTATACTTCCATTTATGCTGATGTCCGGAGTGAAAAAGAAAAAGAACAAATGACTTAAAGCCCGGCTAGAATGATAAGCCGGGCTTTACTATGTGCTTTTTCTGTTTGCAGGCAGTTCCTGAGTTTCACTTAATCGCGTTTTCAGTTAAATAAAACAGTCCGCCATTGATGATGGATAGTTGGACTTTTGGTTCATATTGTTCTTTTAAAGCTGTTTTTTCTGTTTCAAAACTATCGGATTTTTCTTCTGCATCTTCGTAAAAATGATGAAGTAAATCGAGGTCCTTCTGCCAGCGTTTTCGCGCATCCGCTGCCCAGGAATGGTCCTCTTGCTCGATATCGGATGTCAAATAAGCCTGGATCCTGTTTACGCCGCTCTTTGGCTTTATTAAAGGAGAAAGCGTATAGGCATAATCAGGTATTTTTGTTGTTAAAGGCAAGGTCAATAAACGTTCATGAAAGTTTTCTACCATCCTGCCGTTGATCAGGTGAAGTCCAATAGAATGGAAAACATCCCGTTTTCTGTCACATTGATAAGATACTTTTATATTGATTCCGATCCAGGGAATCAAAGCAGTTTGTGCAGGGTAGTGATTGTTTTCATATAACCGGATGAAGCCGGCAAGGTTCTTGGTCGATTCAAAGATTTGATGAAGACGGGGAGAACCAAAATGGACAATCTCCCCTTTCAAATCATCTGGAGCCTGTTGTTTGTCAGTAATGAAGGTCAGCTTCATTGGATTCGGTACTCCACCAGTTTTCTCAAGGTAATGCCAGTAAAACGGACGGTTCATTAATTCCTTATCAAGCTCTATGGTGAGCTGGACAGTCATGTATCCTTTGTCATTTTCAATCAGTTCACAATTATTAGCTGTGAAATACCTTTCCAGAAAATTATGGATTTCCTGTTGCTGCACGCTGATTTTCCCCCTTCATTTCTTCCGCGAACTGAATCATCGATGTCAAGTTTTCCATCTTGATTCGAATTTCCCCCTCTGATGAAGACTTTCCGAAGATATCAACCAAGTGGTCTTCGATATTGCCAAACTCCAATTTTGTCAGGATATCATCAAGTTCCCCGATCACTTTTTCGAACAGGTTGATCTTCTCGTAAAGCAGTTTCATAACATGTTCTTCAACCGTATCTTTCGTTGCGAAGTTGTATATTTTCACATCTTTTTCTTGTCCAAGACGGTGGATCCTGCCGATCCTTTGTTCCAGTCTCATTGGGTTCCAGGGAAGGTCAAAGTTGATGATATGACTGCAGAATTGCAGGTTGATTCCTTCGCCCCCAGCCTCGGTCGCGATCAGCACCTGGACATTCTTCTGGAAGAGTTCTCTCATCCAGTCCTTTTTACCGCGTTTGAACCCTCCGCGAAAGGGAACTGAGGTGATGCCATTTTGCTTAAGGAACCACTGAAGGTAAAGCTGGGTGGCCCGATATTCGGTAAATATGATGACTTTGTCATCAATTTGTTTGATCAACTCAAGTGCTTTTTCGGCTTTGGAGTTTTTTGTTACTGCCTCCACTCGTTTGATAAGCTCGGCAATCGTATTTTGGAAACCGACGGAGGGGTTTTCCTGCCGCTGCAGCATATTTCTCAGTGTATAAAAAACCGCCTCCCTGCTGCTGCAAGCCTCACGCTGGAGAGTCATCAGCGAGAACTGGCTTGAGGCTAGACCGCCAGCAGAACCTCTTAAGTCCATGATTGAGTCATATAAAGCCCTCTCCTCATTGGAAAAATGGATAGGAATGGTTTCTACATGTCGCTTTGTCCACTCGATTCCGGTATCCGAACGCCTGTTGCGGATCATCACTTTATTCACAAGTTCCCTCAGATGCTCATCATCATTGACAGACCGGGCATCCTTTTTGTATTTGTCAAAAAACGCTGTTTCACTGCCGAGATGACCGGGCTTCAACAGAGATACAAGATTAAATATTTCTTCGATCCGGTTTTGGATTGGAGTTGCGGTCAGCAGCAGACAGAACCGTTTTTTTAGGTTTTGGACAAATTCATAGTTTTTTGTTTTATTATTTTTCAATTTATGAGCTTCATCAATTATGATAAGGTCATAATTTAAATTGTTGATGATGTCACTGTGAGGGGCACGTTTGGCTGTATCAATCGAAGAAACCACCACATCGCATTGCTCCCACACATAGCTTTTCTTCTGGGCGATTGCGGGGATATGGAATTTGGTGTTCAATTCCATTGCCCATTGCGAGACCAGCGAAGCAGGGACTAAAATCAGGACCTTTTTCACCAGTCCCCTGATCATATATTCTTTCAAAATTAATCCGGCCTCGATCGTTTTCCCCAGTCCCACTTCATCAGCAAGGATCGCTTTTCCATTCATATTTTCGACAACCTGTTTTGCCACTTCAAGCTGATGCGGCAATGGGGTTAGTTCGGGAAGATGAACTGGTGCCTGGAGACCTTCAAATTCAGGGATAATGGTATGTTTTTCTATTTCGACGGCAAGTTTATACAGCTCCCAATTTCCCCAGGGTCCGTCCTTCTCAATTCTTTCAGCCATTTCGTCCTGCCAGAGAGAATCATAGTTAATTTGCACGGTCATTTTATCCACCTCTTTTAATATAAAAAATATTGCCCAAATCGCCTTTCTAATGGTAGGATGAAGGTAGCTTTTGAATGTTTTGAAATTTGTCACTTTATGGCCGAAAGCATCAGTTTGCAGACATAGGTAATAACGTCTAGCATGCCCAAATGTGAAAATAATATAAATGCGGATGACAACAAGGGGAGAGACTACTCCGGTAGCGCCGAAGGAGCAAGCAAAATTGTGAATCTCTCAGGCAAAAGAACTCTTGTTTGACGCATCTCTGGAGAGCGCTTCCATATGTGTAAGCCACCAAAGGGGAAAGCCTTTACAAGGTAAACTTTCAGGTGAAAGGACAGAGACCTTCTCAGATTAAGAGGGGGTGCTCTGTCCTTTTCTGCTTTCTTGACCGAATGCGCTGTCAAGAATGGTGCTGGGATGGATGTAAACTGATATTTTGGCGGAGACGAAGGGGGATACATAATGACGGAATTAAAACGGACACCGCTTTTTGAAGTGTATAAGGAATATGGCGGGAAGACAGTTGATTTTGGCGGCTGGGAATTGCCTGTCCAGTTTTCAAGCATCAAGGAAGAACACGAAGCAGTAAGAACAAAAGCAGGTTTATTCGATGTTTCCCATATGGGGGAAATCGAGGTGAAGGGCCCCGATAGTCTGGATTACTTACAAAAATTGATGACAAACGATGTTTCAAAGCTTAAGAACGGCGGTGCCCAGTACACAGCCATGTGTTATGAGAACGGCGGCACTGTGGATGATTTGCTTGTTTATAAAATCGAAGATGACCATTACCTCCTTGTAGTGAATGCCTCCAATATTGAAAAGGATTACGATTGGATGCAGAAACACCTTGAAGGTAATGTGAAAATTGAAAACTTATCCGAAGGTATGGCCCAGATTGCTATACAGGGACCGAAGGCCGAAGGGATCCTTCAAAAGCTGTCCGCGGAACATGATCTCGGCACTATTGGCTTTTTCAAGTTCAGTGAAGAAGTCGATCTGAACGGCAAGAAGGCGCTTGTATCTCGTACAGGGTATACAGGTGAAGACGGATTCGAAATTTACTGCGATTCCAATGACGCGGTCAGCCTCTGGAAAGAAATTCTTGTGGCCGGCAAAGAAGATGGCGTCATCCCATGTGGTCTTGGTGCCAGGGATACACTTCGTTTCGAAGCGAACCTTGCATTGTACGGCCAGGAGCTGTCGCCGGAAATCAGCCCGCTTGAAGCAGGGATTGGCTTTGCGGTCAAGCTTAACAAAGAAGCTGATTTCATTGGAAAAGATGCGCTAAAGCAGCAAAAAGAAAATGGCCTGCCTAGAAAGATTGTCGGCATAGAAATGATCGACCGGGGCATTCCGCGCCATGGCTACCCTGTTTATAAAGGGGATGTCAGGATTGGTGAGGTTACCACTGGAACGCAATCCCCAACGCTCAAAAAGAACATCGGGCTTGCACTCATTGATACAAAGGAAACTGAGTTAGGCAACGAAGTAGAAGTTGAAATCCGCGGCAAACGCTTGAAAGCTGCTGTTTCAGCTACACCTTTTTATAAAAGAGACAAAAAGTAAAAGCCGGAGAGGGGAAAGAGTTATGAAGCATCGCTATTTACCGCTGACGGAAAGTGACAAAAACGCAATGTTGGAAAGCATCGGCGTATCATCGATCGATGAACTGTTCAGCGATATTCCTGAAAAGGTCCGTTTTGCCGGAGAATACAATATTAAAAAAGCTAAGCCGGAAACAGCTCTTATGAAGGAGCTTGCCCAGATGGCTTCCAAAAATGCTGATTTAAAAATGAATACTTCATTCATTGGTGCAGGCGTATATGATCATTATATTCCGGTCATTGTCGACCATGTTCTGTCACGTTCGGAATTTTACACTGCCTACACTCCATATCAGCCGGAAATCTCACAGGGGGAACTTCAGGCTATCTTTGAATTCCAGACGATGATCTCCGAATTGACTGGCATGGAGGTAGCGAACTCTTCCATGTATGATGGCGGTACTGCACTGGCAGAAGCAGCTATGCTTAGTGCGGGCCATACCAGAAGGAAGAAGGTATTGATCTCAAGTGCTGTCCATCCGGAATATAAGGATGTCGTCAAAACTTATGCAAAAGGACAATACATTGATGTAGTCGAAGTGCCTCATAAAGATGGTGTAACAGACCTGGATGCATTGAAGGATATGGCAAGCGAAGATGTCGCTGCTGTCATCGTCCAGTATCCGAACTTCTTTGGCGGTCTTGAGTCAATGAAGGAAATTGAAGAAATTGTCCATGAGAACAAATCTCTTTTCGTAGTTTCGAGCAATCCGCTAGCGCTGGGGGCGTTGACACCTCCAGGCAAATTCGGCGCTGACATTGTGACGGGAGACGCACAGCCATTCGGGATCCCGACAGCATTCGGCGGCCCTCACTGTGGATACTTTGCAGTAACTGGAAAGCTGATGAGGAAGGTTCCAGGAAGACTTGTCGGCCAGACTAAGGACGATCAGGGACGCCGAGGATTTGTATTGACACTTCAGGCGAGGGAACAGCATATCCGCCGTGATAAAGCGACATCCAATATCTGCTCGAACCAGGCATTAAATGCACTTGCTGCCTCTGTGGCGATGACTGCAATCGGTAAAAAAGGCGTTCGTGAAATGGCTGTCGCCAATATCCAGAAAGCTCATTACGCTAAAAAGGCATTCAAGGAAAATGGCTTTGAGATTGCATTTGAAGGCCCATCCTTCAATGAATTCGTTGTCAAGCTGAATAAGCCGGTCAAAGAAGTGAACCAGAAGCTCCTCGAAAAGGCCATCATAGGCGGCTATGACCTTGGCCGTGATTATTCCGGACTTGAGAATCACATGCTTGTTGCAGTGACTGAGTTAAGGACAAAAGAAGAAATCGATACATTTGTAAAGGAAATGGGGGATATCAATGCATAAGGAAGATCAGCCACTCATTTTTGAATTAAGCACACCAGGCCGTGTCGGCTACAGCCTTCCGGAAATGGATGTTCCAGAAGCGGATTTATCAGAGCTTTTGCCTGAAGGATTCCTTCGTGAAGAGGAACCAGAACTTCCTGAGGCTTCCGAGCTTGATATCATGCGCCATTATACAGCATTGTCGAAACGCAACCACGGTGTTGATTCCGGATTCTATCCGCTTGGATCATGTACAATGAAATACAATCCGAAGATGAATGAAAATGTCGCTCGTTTCAACGGATTTGCACACTTGCATCCATTGCAGGATGAGAGTTCAGTGCAGGGGGCGCTTGAATTGATGTACGATCTGCAGGAACACTTGATTGAAATCACCGGTATGGATGAAGTTACCCTGCAGCCAGCAGCTGGTGCACACGGTGAGTGGACGGGATTGATGATGATCCGCGCTTTCCATGAAGCCAATGGTGACCAAAACCGTACGAAGGTCATCGTTCCTGATTCCGCTCACGGAACCAATCCTGCTTCTGCTACAGTCGCTGGTTTTGAAACGATTACGGTAAAATCTGATGAAAACGGCCTTGTTGACCTTGAAGACCTTAAAAAGGTTGTTGGGGAAGATACTGCTGCGTTGATGCTTACAAACCCGAACACGTTGGGATTATTTGAAGAAAATATCCTAGAGATGGCCGAGATAGTCCACGGCGCAGGCGGAAAGCTTTATTACGATGGAGCGAACCTGAACGCTGTAATGTCCAAGGCTCGCCCTGGCGACATGGGCTTTGATGTTGTTCACTTGAACCTTCACAAGACATTCACAGGCCCACACGGCGGCGGCGGCCCGGGATCAGGCCCAGTCGGCGTAAAAGCAGACCTTATTCCATTCCTGCCAAAGCCTATCGTTACAAAGCAGGATGGCGTATACAAATTCGATTACGACCGCCCGCAATCAATCGGAAGGGTTAAACCTTTCTACGGAAACTTCGGCATCAATGTCCGTGCCTATACGTATATTCGGACAATGGGACCAGACGGCTTGAAGGCTGTAACAGAGTACGCGGTACTAAATGCCAACTATATGATGAGAAGGCTTGCTGAATATTATGATCTGCCATTCAACAGGCACTGCAAACACGAATTCGTCCTTAGCGGCAAGCGCCAGAAAAAGCTTGGCGTCCGTACATTGGATATTGCCAAACGCCTGCTTGACTTCGGTTATCATCCGCCAACCATCTACTTCCCATTGAATGTAGAAGAAGCGATCATGATCGAGCCGACAGAAACAGAATCCAAGGAAACCCTTGATGCGTTCATCGACGCGATGATCCAGATCGCACGTGAAGCAGAGGAGAACCCGGAAATCGTTCAGGAAGCACCTCACTCTACTGTTGTAGGCCGCCTGGATGAAACAACAGCTGCAAGGAAGCCAATCCTGCGCTATCAAAAAGCTGAATAGTTTTTTAAAAGTCCTGCCGGTTTGAAATTGGCAGGACTTTTTTTGATAATGATTATTTTTGGTAGCTGAGCCCGGTAGACTTCGGACAGATTTGGAGGGAATCAGCGAAAAGCTGTCTGAACAAGGTGCAACTTCGGACAGGTTTGGAGGAAATCATTGAAAAGCTGTCCGAACTAGGTCCAACTTCGGACAGGTTAGAAGGGAATCAGAGGAAAGCTGTCCGAACTAGGAGCAACTTCGGACAGGTTTGAAGGAAATAAGCAAAAAGCTGTCCGAACTAGGAGCAACTTCGGACAGGTTTGAAAGGAATCATCAGAAAGCTGTCCGAACTAGGTGCAACTTCGGACAGGTTTGGAGGAAATCAGTAGAAAGCTGTCCGAACCAGGAGCAACTTCGGACAGGTTTGGAGGAAATAAGCAAAAAGCTGTCCGAACCTAAGATGCAAAAGACATTTATTTTAGAACTAAAAGAAGCTAAACCGAAAAGAGTGTTATGACTTTAAAAGCTAACCCCCCAGCATTTCTGCTGAGGGGTGATTTTATGGAAAGATTGCTTATTTAGCTTTGATTTTGCCGCCCCATTTTTTGAAGCCGCCTTCAAGATGGGATAAGTCTTTATAGCCTTTTTTGTGAAGCAGCTGTGCAGCACGGCCGCTGCGTGATCCGCTCTGGCAATAAAGATAGACTGGCTTGTCCGGTCTGACTTCCTTCAGACGTGCCTTTAGCTGGGTTAGCGGGATGTTTCTTGCGCCTAGAATATGTCCGTTGGCAAATTCATTTGGTTCACGGACATCAATGAGCTGCGCTTTACGGTACCCTGCTTTGAATTCTTCCTCTGACAAAGTCTTCAGGATTTTCTTTTGGCGGAAATACATAAACACAGAGTAAAGAATCACCGCAACTGTCAGGACGATTAAAAAAATAAGTGTATCCAAAACATATTTCTCCTTTCAAGCTTAGCTGAGCCACCTTTAATTATATAAGCCTTCCTGGATAAGAGCAAAGGAATTTAACAAAATTCTTTCGAACAAGCTGCTTTGCTTTTGAAAATTTATTTGTTAGACTAAAAAAATCGTAGCTTTGAACAATTTTAAATGGGGTAATGCAATGGAAAAAGAGGTATGGAGATTTATTGATTCAGGAGACAATTCACCGTCATTCAATATGGCGCTGGATGAGGCGTTGCTCGATTGGCATGGTGCCGGAAAAATCCCGCCTGTTGTCCGCTTTTATGGCTGGAACCCGGCGACACTTTCAGTTGGCTATTTCCAGAGGATCGAGCGCGAGATTGATATGGATGCGGTACAGCATCATGGTCTCGGATTTGTGCGCAGGCCCACTGGAGGCAGGGGTGTCCTGCATGAACACGAACTTACATATAGTGTCATCGTTACAGAAGACCACCCTGAAATGCCGAAAACAGTCACTGAGGCATATCGCGTCATTTCAGAGGGGATTTTACTAGGGTTCCAGAAACTTGGACTGGAAGCTTATTTTGCCGTGCCAAAAACATCTGCCGAAAAAGATGCACTGAAGAACCCGAGATCTGCGGTTTGTTTTGATGCACCAAGCTGGTACGAGCTGGTTGTCGAGGGAAGGAAGGTCGCCGGAAGTGCCCAGACACGTCAGAAAGGTGTCATCCTTCAGCATGGATCCATATTGCTGGATTTGGATGAAGATAAACTTTTCAGCTTATTCAAGTACCCGAATGACAGAATCAAAGAAAGAATGCAGCGAGCCTTCAAGACCAAGGCAGTGGCAATCAATGAGATCAGCGGCCGGAAAATTGAACTAGAAGAAGCGAAGAAAGCCTTCAAAGAAGGTTTCGAGGACGGGCTTGGAATTATTTTGGAGCCTTATACCTTAAGTGAAGAGGAATTGGATTATGTGAATGCACTTGCCAAAAACAAGTACGAATCTGATGACTGGAATTTTAAAAGATAAAAAATTTTTAAAGCGGTTGAACCGCTTTTTTTCTTTTATCCAGTATTTTCTAGAGGTCGGGGGGATTGTAAAAAGTGCAACCCTCGAAATTTGTTGTTTTTTATCGTTTAAGGGAAAAATTCTATCTTTCTCTCTTTTTATCTCTCATTTTTAGTAGTTTTCATGTTTGACAAAATAAAGTTCTTTTGTCCTGAACACCATATATAGTATTGTCGAAAATAAAAAATACACTATATATTGATTTTTGATGTTTCGATATGATAACGTAAGGGTAATTCAAAAAAAGCAGCTAGAATTACATATTTCTAGTATCACATTAAAGAATGGATTTAAACCTTTGAAGGAGTTGTAGAAATGTCTGTTACTATTGGACAAAAAATGAGCCTGAATGTTGAAAGTCTGAATGAGGATATCAAGTTGTTCCCGCAGGTTCACCCCATCACACCTGAAATGAAACTTACCCACAAAGGCGTCTCCCGACTTGTCATGCTGGACCGCTATACTTTTAAAGACACCGAAAAAATCACACTCTCTAGTGGGGATTTTGTCGTCCTCACGATCAAGGAAGATCCAAAGTTCCCGGCACGCGGACTTGGATTCATACAAGATATTGATTGGGAGAACAAGACAGCGAAAGTTCTTGTAGAAGAAGAGTTTCGCGGAGTACTTGATGATCCCGAAGAATCAGCCACTGGCATTATCAAGCGTTCCCTGGACGTGATTGAAAAGCCGCTGGAAGTATTCTACGAGCAAATCGCAAAACGGAATGCGACGGGGCTGGCAGCTGTTGAAAAAACAGAAGAGAAGCGCCAGGAGTGGTTTGAAAAGTTCTATCAGGAACTAGTATCAATGAACTTCATTCCTGCAGGGCGTGTCCTTTACGGAGCAGGCGCAGACACAGACGTAACCTACTTCAACTGCTATGTAATGCCTTTCGTAAAAGATTCCCGCGAAGGCATCTCTGAGCATCGCAAGCAGGTCATGGAAATCATGAGCCGCGGCGGCGGAGTCGGAACGAACGGATCAACATTAAGACCGCGCAACACACTGGCCAGAGGCGTAAACGGAAAATCATCCGGATCGGTTTCATGGCTTGATGACATCGCCAAGCTTACACATTTAGTTGAGCAGGGCGGGTCAAGAAGGGGAGCGCAGATGATCATGCTTTCTGACTGGCATCCTGACATTGTGGAATTCATCATTTCAAAAATGCAGAACCCAAGAATCCTTCGCTTCCTGATAGAAAACACAAACGATGAGTCAATCAAGAAAATGGCTAAGGAAAAACTTAAATTCACGCCGATGACACTTCAGGAAGAAGCAATGTACCAGGGAATTGTGAACTACAAAACGATCCCAGGCTACGGTGGATTCAGCGCTGATATCATTAAATCTGCTGAAGAAAAGCTTGCAACAGGCGGAACTTATACTGTCCATAACTCAGAATTCCTGACTGGTGCAAATATCTCAGTCACATTGACAAAAGATTTCATGGATGCAGTCGACAACGATGCAGACTATGAACTTCGCTTCCCAGATGTAGAAAGCTACGATGCTGAGACGATGAAAATTTATAATGAAGAGTGGCATAAAGTAGGGGATGTTCGCGAGTGGGAAAAGCTTGGCTATAAAGTCCGTACCTATAGAAAAATCAAAGCCAAAGAACTATGGAACCTGATCAATATCTGTGCGACGTATTCTGCGGAGCCTGGCATTTTCTTCATCGACAATGCCAACGACATGACGAACGCACAGGCATATGGACAGAAGGTTGTAGCGACCAACCCGTGTGGGGAACAGCCTCTCGCACCAAACTCTGTCTGCAACCTGGCTGCTGTTAACCTTGCAGAAATGGCGGACAAGGAAACCAAAACAGTTAATTTTGAAAAATTGAAGCGTACTGTTGAAGTTGGTGTGCGCATGCAGGACAATGTCATCGATGCGACTCCATATTTCCTTGAAGATAATAAGAGACAAGCCCTGGGCGAACGCCGTGTCGGTCTAGGGGTAATGGGTCTTCATGATTTACTGATCTACTGTGAAACAGAATACGGTTCAGAGGAAGGTAACCAGCTTGTCGATAAGGTTTTTGAAACCATCGCGACATCAGCGTACCGTGCATCTGTTGAACTTGGAAAGGAAAAAGGAAGCTTCCCATTCCTTCAGGGCGGCACAGAAGAAGAAACAAACAGACTTCGTAAGGCATTCACAAATACTGGTTTCATGAAGAAAATGCCTGAGGATATTCGTGAATCAATCCTTGAAAATGGAATTCGCAACTCGCACTTGCTGACTGTTGCTCCGACAGGATCTACTGGTACAATGGTTGGCGTATCAACAGGCCTTGAGCCATACTTCAGCTTCTCTTACTTCAGAAGCGGCCGACTAGGCAAGTTCATCGAGGTGAAGGCGGATATCGTCCAGGAATACCTCGACCGTCATCCGGAGGCAGATCCTGAGAACCTGCCGAACTGGTTCGTATCTGCGATGGAACTGGCCCCTGAAGCCCATGCTGATGTGCAGTGTGTCATCCAGCGCTGGATTGACAGCTCGATCAGCAAAACGGTCAACGCACCGAAGGGTTACAGCGTTGAGCAGGTGGAAAAGGTATATGAGCGCCTTTATAAAGGAGGAGCAAAAGGCGGAACCGTTTATGTAGACGGCTCCCGCGATTCCCAGGTATTGACGCTTAAAGCTGAAGAGAACTCAATGGATGATGAAGTTGAAAAGAAAGAAAAACAAAAGCAGCATGTTGTGCTTGTCGATACGATCAATGAATTGCGATCAACCAATGTGACGATTGGCTCTGAAGTCGGCAACACATGCCCGGTCTGCCGCAAAGGTGAGGTAAAAGAAATCGGCGGCTGCAATACTTGTACAAACTGTAACGCGCAATTAAAGTGTGGTTTATAATATAGAATCAATAGTTTAGCCACGGCCCAGGCCGTGGCTATTTCTATGGGTAAATTCTGGTTTACCTCCATGAACCAAAAAACTCCATGTTCTAAATATTAGGATTGCTCCTATTATATAGTA
The DNA here is from genome assembly GCF_007678455.1 of Cytobacillus oceanisediminis 2691. Classification (GTDB taxonomy): domain Bacteria; phylum Bacillota; class Bacilli; order Bacillales; family Cytobacillaceae; genus Mesobacillus; species Mesobacillus oceanisediminis_A. The sequence continues at coordinate 167,999 of NZ_VEEP01000004.1, forward strand.
ATAGAAGCAGAAAAAAGGACAGGGGAAGCGATGATTGGGTTAATTATTATTTTGCTGCTGGTTTTATTTTTGCCTTTTTCCATTAAAATGATTGAACATAATTTGGAACTATTTTTATTTACTATGGGCTTTGCTGCAGCAATTATTAGTGGTGAGATGGACCGTCCGCTCATTGAAAAAGCGGTGACTGAACCTATTGATATCACGATTGCAGTATTAGCTGCTGGTTTGCTTGCCAAGTGGTTTAAGGAGGAATTGGAAAAATCGATCCTATGGGGAAGCAGACTACTGACTCCCAGGTTATTTTTCGGATTGACTGTTGTTTTTCTTGGACTGGCATCTAGTATTATAACTGCGATCATTGCTGCTATTATATTGGTTATGATTATAAAGGTCCTTCCGCTCGACCGAAGATCTGAAGTTCGTTTTACCGTATTGGCGTGCTTCTCGATCGGACTTGGTGCTGCCTTGACACCGATTGGTGAGCCATTAGCCACGATCACAATCAGCAGATTGGACAAGGACTTCTTTTATTTACTGGAGTTGATTGGGAAAGAAGTTCTTCCAGCATTATTTATTTTTGGTGTGATGTCTATTATCCTTGTAAGGCCCGTTTGGGGAAAAAAAAGTTTGAAATCGGCTTTCCGTCCTGAGTCGTACGAGGAAATTGCTGTTCGGTCAATTAAAATCTATATATTTGTAATGGGCCTTACCTTTCTTGGACATGGGTTTGAGCCACTTATCAAAACATATATTATAGGACTTTCTCCGGGGCTGTTATATTGGATTAACATGATATCCGCAATCCTCGATAATGCTACCCTTGCTGCAGCAGAAATCAGTCCTGCAATGGACTCTGGAACAACCCGTGCGGTTTTGCTTGGCCTGGTCATTAGCGGAGGCATGCTGATCCCGGGTAATATCCCGAATATTATCGCTGCAGGAAAACTGAACATAACGAGCAAGGAATGGGCGGCATTCGGGGTTCCTGTCGGCCTGATTACAATGTTCCTTTATTATATTGTCCTGTTTATTTTCTAACTGGTTGCCTATTCTGTAATCAAAATGAGCCAAAAGGATGGAAATATTTTTTCCATCCTCTTTTTTCATTTCTGCCCATACTAACACTACTGACATATGGAATGAAATGAGGACTGATGATGAAAGCTTTTGTACCACAGCTTGTTTATATCGAGCCGAGGGCATTGGAATATCCGCTCGGGCGGGAATTAAAAGAAAAGTTCGAGAAAATGGGATTGGAAATCAGGGAGACGACTTCACATAATCAGGTGCGAAATATCCCTGGCGAAAATGAACTCCAGCAGTACCGGAATGCCAAATCGACATTGGTTGTTGGTGTCAGGAAAACGCTGAAATTTGACACCTCCAAACCTTCTGCTGAATACGCCATACCGCTTGCAACCGGCTGCATGGGCCATTGCCACTATTGCTATTTGCAGACGACACTTGGCAGTAAGCCATATATCCGCACGTATGTGAATCTCGAGGAGATTTTCGATCAGGCACAAAAGTACATGGATGAGAGAAAGCCTGAAATCACCAGGTTTGAAGCTGCATGTACATCAGATATCGTTGGCATTGATCATTTAACTCATGCTTTAAAACAAACAATTGAATTCTTCGGACAAACCGAATATGGGCAATTGCGTTTTGTCACGAAGTATCATCATGTTGACCATTTGCTCGATGCAAAACATAATGGCAGAACAAGATTCCGTTTCAGCGTCAATGCCCGTTTCGTGATCAAAAACTTTGAACCTGGAACATCATCCTTTGATGAAAGGCTGGAGGCAGCCAGAAAAGTGGCACAGGCAGGATACCCGCTTGGCTTCATCGTTGCGCCAATCTACATCCATGAAGGCTGGAGAGAAGGCTATCAGGAATTGTTCGAAAGGCTTAGCCATTCGCTGGAAGGAATCGACCTGACTGGACTAAGCTTCGAGCTGATTCAGCACCGCTTCACCAAACCTGCAAAAAATGTTATTCAGAAGCGTTATCCTAAATCGAAACTGGAAATGGATGAGGAGAAAAGGAAATACAAATGGGGAAGGTACGGAATTGGCAAGTATGTCTATCAGACTGATGAAGCAAAAGATCTTGAAGAAACAATCCGCGGCTATATCCATTCATTTTTTCCGGAAGCAGAAATACAATATTTCACTTAAGAAGAGTTTAGGGATTTAATTCGATTGTGTCCTTGAACCGAAATTTTCTACTTGTACGCCGTACTATTTTACAAATGAAGCGCTTAAAGATGTAAAGATGGGATTACATCGACGGGAGTGGCTCATATGTATATTGACGGCGTTTTTTCCGGCGGAGGAATCAAAGGGTTGGCACTGGTTGGTGCCTGTGCAGCGATTGAGGAGCGAGGGTTCCGTTTTAAACGGGTCGCAGGCACTAGTGCGGGTTCGCTGATCGCTGGCTTGCTTGCTGCCGGCTACACGAGTACGGAGATGGCGGGCATCCTGGATGAACTTGACCTGAAAAAATTTCTCGATTCCAGGAAAACGATCTTCCCATCAGCCTTGACTAAATGGCTTTTTGTATACTGGCGGCTGGGGCTCTATAAAGGTGACGAATTAGAAAGCTGGATATCGGAGGTGCTGGCTGCCAGAGGGCTTCGCACCTTTGGCGATCTTGCCCCTGATGCATTGCGGATCATTGCCTCAGACCTCACAAACGGCAGATTACTGATCCTGCCGGATGATCTTCCAAAGTATGGTGTCGATCCAAGGACTTTCCCTGTGGCAAGGGCGATCAGGATGAGCTGCAGTCTGCCGTTCTTTTTCGAACCGGTAAAACTCCGTGACCGGGTCGGTGCGAATATCGTGGTGGATGGAGGAGTGCTAAGCAATTTTCCGATGTGGTTATTCGACCAGGAGAATGTGAAAAAAGTACGTCCCGTACTTGGTGTCAAGCTAAGTCAAAACCTGATCCAGCAGCCAACGAATAAAATAAAAAATGCGCTGCAATTATTTGAAGCATTATTTGAGACAATGAAGGATGCTCATGACTCCAGGTACATTTCGCGAAAGCATGAAAAGAATATCATCTTCATTCCGACGGAGGGGAATTTGACAACCGAATTCCAACTCTCGGATGAGAAAAAACAAGAATTGATTGAACTGGGAAAGAAGAATGGGGAGAAATTTTTCAAATCATGGTGCTACTGATTCTTAATGGTTTTTCTCGTAAGAATTGTTGTTAAAATCCTAAAGCCGATTTTAACCTATGATAAGGCATTTTGCTTGTCGGTATCTAGTTTGCAAGCTCTTTTCTCGTCTAAATCGTCCATTTAGCGAAGTTACCTAGGTCATTCCATGCAACTTTGCAGCAATTAGCAACAAAGTTTTAGAAAAGAGCCTTCCTTATAAAGCAAAAAATCGAGCTTTAAAAGGAAGCCCGATTTTTTTTTCTGCTTTTTTTACCGTCTATGACTGTTAAGTGCGAAGCGTCCTTCTTTTTCCGTGCCGATGCGAGGGATTTTATCTTAGAACGTTTAGAGGATGCATTCGCTTCTTTTGCCTGGTACCGTTTCTTGGACCGCTTTGCTGCCTTTTGGAAAGCACGCTTTTGCTCTCTGCCCGCACTTGATCCCGACAGGCGGGTCACAAGGAAATAGATTGCGGCACCAATCAATGCAATTGTTGCCAGTGTAACAAGAATACTTACAGGATCGGTAAACAACTGAAAGGCGAAACCAAAGATTGCAAGGACAATCAGCCCTGAAAAAATATACTTAAAAGTTCTACTCATCGAAGAAAGCCACCTCCCTACTAGCATCATGAGCAATTTCAACTGTTTTTAAACTTACCAACGATTACTTTATACAAATTCTTCGATATTATACTCTTCTCCTGCTACTTTTACCTTTTTAAAAGCGACTTAAACGAAAGATTTCCATTTTCATGGCATTTGGACACAAAGACGAGAAAGATTTCTGTTAAATTCATTTTACTAAAAATCAATAAAAACCTCTATATGAAGAACAGGCCTCCGTAACATTTTTTCCAGATATGCAATTCATTTGCACAACAGGGACATACTAAAACCGGAGGTGCAATATATGGCAGAAAATCATGGCAATTTAGAACAGGATCAAAGGGAAAAACCGATGTCATTCATTGCGATGAGTATAGTTACGGGATTGTTCGGCGGGATCTTTTGGAGTGCTCTGGCTTATTTGGCCTATATATTTAATTTTACCGAGATCCGCCCAAACGTGATCCTGGAACCCTGGGCATTGGGAGAGTGGAAGCAGCAGTGGCTTGGGACAGTCATATCGATCATAGCGATTGGCATTTTTTCAGCAGGTGCCGCCATGGTCTATTATGTGGCAATGAGGAAGCTGAATTCCATCTGGGCTGGTGCAGCCTTCGGAATTGCGCTGTTTTTCCTTGTATTCTATGTGCTCAATCCGCTGTTCCCCGGGATCAAACCTTTCTGGGACCTGTCAAAAAACACCTTGGTCACTTCGCTTTGTTTCTATGTTCTATATGGTGTGTTTGTCGGTTATTCTATATCCTATGAGGAAAATGAGAATCGCAACAAGGAGAAAAATCGTCAGGAGATCACCTCTTGAGCGGCTGAAAGTAGTTTTCACAAAAATAGTTATGATAGAATGTTCTTAGTGAACATTCTTTTTTTACGGGAGCCTGAACATGAAAAAAATACTTATGCTCAATGGTCCGAACTTGAACCGGCTTGGGAAAAGAGAGCCCGGAATTTATGGTGTCAGCACTTTGAGTGATTTGGAAAAACGGATGATCCAGCTAGGTGCTGAGAAGCAGATGGAGGTTGTCTGTTTTCAATCCAATCATGAAGGGGAACTGATTGACAAACTCCATGAGGCAGAGGACACTGCTATAGACGGAATTATCTTTAATCCCGGGGCATTCACCCACTATAGCTATGCCATCAGGGACGCGATAGCAGGAATTACCTGTCCGGTTATCGAAGTACATATCTCGAATGTATATCAGAGGGAAGAATTCAGGCACAAATCAGTGATTGCCCCTGTATCCACGGGGCAGATTGCAGGCCTGGGGCTTCTTGGCTATGAACTGGCGCTTGAAGCGTTCAAAAGAGTAGAAGGATAAGAGGAGGAAGAGGTTATGGGAAAAATACAAAAATTGCGTGAAAGCTTCCAAAGGCTTGGAATTGATGGAATGCTCGTTACAAGCGATTATAATCGCCGATATATGACGGGTTTCACTGGCTCGGCGGGCATGGTGCTGATCAGTGCTGATAAAGCTTTATTCATCACCGATTTCAGGTATACAGAGCAGGCAGCCAAGCAATGTGAAGGTTATGAAGTCGTCCTGCATAAAGGTTTGGTCCACGATGAGGTTGCCGAGCAGGCAAAAAAACTGGGGATTAAAAAGCTCGGCTTTGAAGAAAATCATGTTACATACTCAGCTTACAAAACCTTCGATAAAGCCGTGGAAGCTGAATTAGTGCCTGTATCGGGTGAAATTGAAAAGTTACGCTTGATAAAGACTGATTCAGAGATTAAGATATTAAAGGAAGCAGCAGCCATCGCAGATGCTGCGTTTACACATATACTTGAGTTTATCCGTCCTGGAAGAACAGAGCTTGAAGTATCGAATGAACTTGAATTTTTTATGAGAAAGCAGGGGGCAACCTCTTCATCATTTGATATTATTGTGGCTTCCGGCTATCGTTCAGCCCTTCCGCACGGAGTAGCAAGTGACAAGGTGATTGAAACAGGAGACTTTGTAACCCTGGATTATGGGGCATATTATAATGGGTATGTATCTGATATCACTCGTACAGTATCGATGGGAAATCCTTCCGAAAAGCTGATGGAAATCTATAATATTGTGCTTGAAGCCCAGCTTCGTGGTATGGCAGGCATCAAACCTGGAATGACGGGCAAAGAAGCGGATGCTTTAACAAGGAACTTTATTACCGAAAAAGGATATGGCGAGTATTTTGGCCATTCTACAGGCCACGGAATCGGTCTTGAAGTACATGAGGGACCTGGTCTTTCATTCCGTTCAGACACCATTCTTGAAACAGGCATGGTTGTGACTGTTGAGCCAGGAATTTACATCGCCGGCCTTGGCGGGGTAAGGATTGAAGATGATACTGTGATTACACTTGACCATAATGAGTCACTGACGCATTCTACGAAAGAACTCATCATTCTATAAGACGACATTAGGAGGACAAACAATGATTTCAGTAAACGATTTCCGTACGGGCCTAACGATTGAAGTTGATAACGGCATTTGGCGTGTACTTGATTTCCAACACGTAAAGCCAGGAAAAGGAGCGGCTTTCGTTCGTTCAAAGCTTCGTAATCTTCGTACAGGAGCAATCCAGGAAAAAACTTTCCGTGCAGGTGAAAAGGTAGCGAAAGCACAAATCGAGAACCGCAAAATGCAGTATCTGTATGCTAGCGGCGACCAGCACGTATTCATGGACAATGAGTCTTACGAGCAAATCGAATTGCCAGGAACTTCTATTGAATATGAGTTGAAATTCCTTAAGGAAAACATGGAAGTCTACATCATGCAATTCGGCCATGAAACTCTTGGTGTCGAGCTTCCAAACACTGTTGAATTGGAAGTAACAGAAACAGAACCAGGTATCAAAGGTGACACTGCTTCCGGCGGTACTAAGCCTGCGACATTGGAAACTGGCCTTACTGTACAGGTTCCATTCTTTGTAAACCAGGGAGACAGACTTATCATCAATACAACAGATTCTTCTTATGTATCACGCGCATAATTTTTCAGGAACCTGCTGCATTTGCCAGCAGGTTCTTTTTTATTCAAGCATAAAAAAAGCATCTCATGAATATTCACGAGATGCTTTTAATTTATTGTTCAAGATCAAACTTCCACTCATTCAATCCGCCAGTCATATTGTAAATATTCTTAAATCCGTTTTTTGCCAGAATTCCGCTAGCCTGGGTTGAACGGTTGCCGCTTCGGCATACAACCAGATACTTTTCATCTTGATCGAGCTCTGAAAGCATGCTTTCGATGACTTGCAGCGGAACTAATTTTGCGCCGGGAATATGGCCAGCAGCGAACTCATCCGGTGTACGGACATCCAGGACCTGAACTTCTCCGCTATCAATCAATTCTTTGGCCTTGTCGACTGAAACATCGGTATAAGAGCCGCCAGAACAGCCGGTGATTAACAAGACGAACAGGAATGCTGCGAATAACTTCTTCATGATGAACCTCCTAAAAATACTTATAGAGGTATTTTAACTTAAAAATCAAAAAGTGGATATAGACAAATTGTGTCAGGAGATAAAGGTCATCCATTTTTGGTGAGGGCTCTTTTTTCATTCGATAAGTGATTATCAGTCAAGTTATCAAGCAATGCAGAAGCCAGGCAGACAGCCTGGCTTTGCTTTTTATCAAGTAATATACGTTCCTGTCACGGTTGCTTTGATCTCCAGCTTGCCCGGTTCTATGGGCGTTCCTTTTGCGCTGCTAGTGTCCATTGAAGCAACCAGGAAGGGGCCGGGAGATCCCTTTTGGGTTTCCTCGGTAATGGAGAGAGGGGAAATGGAAGTATGGAATCCCAGTGTCCGGGCGATGGTTTGTGCTTTGTTGTATGAATCGATTACTGCAATTGAAAGTGCCTGGTTATATAAGGCCTGAGGCTCTGCGACTGAGAATTGGATGTTCATTACCTCATTCGCTCCATTGGCCACAGCCGTATCAATGGCCAATCCCGCCTGGGCAAGATTCCTGATAGTGACAGTATACAAATGTGTGACACGATACCCCTGAAATAGCTGCTTGCCTTCCTCATAGGTATAGATGGGATCGATCCGAAAATCTGCCGTTTTTATATCATCCTTTGCTATCCCGAGGTTCTGTAACGATTTTAACATTGAAGCAGAATTTTCCGCATTCTCTGTCTGGGCGGCTTGGAGGTTTGGATTTTCTGTCCGAACCCCTACTGTAGCTGTTGCCCTGTTGGGTGCGGAGTAAACATTCCCTTCGCCGCTGACTGTGATTTTTCTATTGTTTCCAGCATTGTTCGTATTATAGGCACCATATCCTCCATTAACCATCATCATCCCTCCACATTTATTGTCTCTTACCCATATCTATGTAAGAAAAGAAAAACAAATAACGAGGAGGGATCATATTGGTGAATCTTGAGGAAAAATCAATTACTCGCCGGCTCCGGGTGCTTTGTCCGTATCATTTTTGTTGTTATATTTTGGGTCGGTCATTGGCGATTCCTTGAGACTCCTGCCTCCTCCGAGGTAAGTAGCGCGGTCGGCCCTTTGCACTTTCTGGAACTTCTGATGATCCTCATTCATTTTGATCAACTCCTTTCAATACTAGTCTTTTCATTCAAAACTGAATTTATTTTTTCGTTTTGATCTTTATTGAAAAAACGATTGTGAAGCCGTTCTGAATGAATCTGCAGGTCATAAAGTGGCCAAGCAGGCATACATATTAAGTAAGCGAAAATCAGGAGGATCAATGATGGATGATATCTTATCTTTTTTGCCGAAACGGATTGCTGAATTGCTGGACGCAGTGCCTCCTAATGACAAAGATGGGATGGAAGAAGTGCGGATCCGGATCAACCGGCCGCTTGAAATAACGGTAAGAGGAAAGCCGAACTTCCTGCCGTATATCATTCCCCCTGAGGATGCTGTCCAGCTGTTGAATAAGCTCGGGCATTTTTCTATGTATACCCTGGAGGAAGAATTGAAGCGCGGTTATATTACTATTGCCGGCGGCCATCGAGTCGGGCTTGCCGGGAAGGTCATTCTTGAAAATGGCTCTGTAAAAGCAATCAGGGATATTTCTTCTTTCAATTTCAGGATTGCAAGGGAGAAAATCGGGATTGCTGACCCGCTGATGCCATATATATACCAAAACGGCTGGAAGCATACGATGATCATCGGTCCCCCGCAGACAGGCAAAACAACATTGCTCAGGGATATAGCCAGGATGATTTCAAGTGGTGTTCCTGACAAAAAAGTACCGCCTTTAAAAGCGGGGATTGTCGATGAAAGATCAGAAATTGCCGGATGTGTTAAGGGAGTCCCGCAGCTAACCTTTGGACCAAGGGTGGATATATTGGACTCATGTCCGAAAGCAGAAGGCATGATGATGATGATTCGTTCAATGAGTCCGGATATTCTTGTCGTGGATGAAATTGGCCGGAAAGAAGATGCCGATGCGATCCTTGAAGCTGTCAACGCAGGAATCAAGCTGATCATGACCACGCATGGGGAATCTCTTGAGGATATCCAAAAAAGGCCAACCTTGAAACCAATCCTAGAAATGGGCATCTTTGACCGGTTTGTGGAACTTGGAAGAATTTCAGGCCCTGGGACAATCACTTCGATTCGTGATGTAAGCGGAAATGAGATCCGCCAAAAAGTGAGAGTGACATAAATGATAAAAATAATCGGTGCTATATTGATTATCCTGTCGACAACCTGGACAGGTTTTGAGGCTTCGAGGCATCTTAGTGAACGGCCAAGACAGCTCCGGCTTTTGAAGTCGGCCTTGCAGTCACTGGAAGCGGAAATCATGTACGGGCATACACCTCTCCATGAAGCTTCAAGGAAGCTGTCTGAACAAATGGCGAAGCCCCTCTCATGGTTTTTTGAGACATTTTCCAAAAAGCTGACTGAATCTGAAACCACAGTCAAATCAGCATGGGAAGAGAGCCTGAAAGAAGTCTGGAAATTGACAGCCTTCAAACAGGGAGAATTTGAAATCATGAAGCAATTTGGAGAAACGCTTGGCAGGCATGACAGGCATTCTCAGCAAAAACAAATTCTCCTGACGATTTCCCATCTTGAACGAGAAGAAGCAGATGCCTGCGAGAAACAGATGAAATACGAAAAAATGGTGAAAAGCATCGGCTTTTTATCTGGCTTATTATTAATCATCTTACTGATGTAGCGTTTAGGAGGAGGACAAGATGGGTCTAGAAGTGGATATCATTTTTAAAATAGCAGGTGTAGGCATTGTTGTGGCATTTTTGCACACGATTCTCGATCAGGTGGGGAAGAAGGAATATGCACAGTGGGTAACGTTGTTTGGATTCATCTATATCCTTTTCATGGTTGCATCGATTGTTGATGATCTTTTTCAAAAAATCAAATCGGTATTCCTATTTCAGGGGTAAGGGAGGGCTTTGCGATTGAAATCCTTCAAATAACAGGTGTAGCACTGATCGCGACATTTCTGGCACTGATTGTCAAAGAGCAAAAGCCCAACTTTGCCTTTTTGCTGATTGTGTTCACAGGTTCAGCTATCTTCCTTTTTCTGGTAGATCAAATTTATCAGATCATTTCCATGATTCAGAAGCTGGCTGCCAATGCCAGGGTGAATGTTGTTTATGTGGAAACAATCCTAAAAATAATCGGCATCGCCTATATTGCCGAATTTGCGGCCCAAATCACAAAGGATGCTGGTCAAGGCGCAATCGCCTCAAAGATCGAACTTGGCGGCAAAATCCTTATTCTGGCCATGGCAATTCCGATTCTTACTGTAATGATTGAAACGATCATTCGCTTGATTCCGGGCTGACTAAATTCCCGCCCCTAAAGAGGTGAAAGAAGTTGAAGCAGCGTCTGCAGTTCATACTTGGCATTCTATTGATCCAGCTATTTTTTTTCATCCCGGGTGTACAAGCTGAGGGTAATGAACCGGAAATAAACCCGGTGGTCACCCCGGATAAAATCGCAAGAGCCCAGCTTGAAGATTTGAATATCGATGAGCTTAAGGGATTCTGGGAAGATATCATCAATAAATATGATGGTTATCTGCCAGAAAGCCAGAAAGGAAGCCTGTATGATTTTATAAGCGGTGAAAAGAAGTTCTCGTTGAAAGAGTGGTTCAAAGGCATCGTGAATTTCGCCTTTCATGAGTTCATAGTAAACGGAAAATTGCTGGGATCCTTGATCCTGCTGACTATTTTCAGCATGTTTCTTCAAGCACTGCAAAACTCCTTCGAAAAAAGTACTATCAGCAAGGTAGCCTACTCCATTGTGTTCATGGTTCTCATCATTATTGCGCTCAACAGCTTCCATGTAGTCGTAGATTACACGAATGACGCGATTGGGACAATGATCCAGTTCATCCTTGCCCTGATCCCGCTGTTGCTGGCATTGATGGCCACTTCCGGAGGTTTGATTTCAGCAGCATTTTTCCATCCCGTCATTCTGTTTATGATGAACACCAGCGGGATGTTCATCCAATATGTTGTTTTGCCATTGTTATTCTTATCAACACTTTTGAGCATCGTCAGTATCCTGTCCGAACATTACAAGGTCACGCAGCTGGCCAGCATGCTCCGTAATTGGAGCGTCGGCCTGCTGGGAATCCTGCTGACAGTGTTCCTCGGCGTCATTTCCGTCCAAGGGGCATCTTCAGCGATTACGGATGGAGTGACTGTCAAAACAGCAAAATTCATTACAGGCAATTTTGTTCCTGTTATTGGCCGCGTTTTTACAGATGCGACAGACACGGTCATCAGTGCTTCCATGCTTCTGAAAAATACGGTTGGAATAGCCGGTGTTGCCATTCTGCTGATCATCGCAGCCTTTCCGGCAATAAAGATCCTCATGGTTGCCTTTATCTATAAATTTGCAGCAGCAATCCTCCAGCCGCTTGGCGGCGGACCAGTCATAACCTGTCTCGATATTATCAGTAAGAGCATCATCTATGTCTTTGCTGCGCTGGGCATTGTTTCCTTGATGTTTTTCCTGACGATCACAGTCATTATTGCAGCAGGAAACTTAACAATGATGGTGAGGTAAGGAGGGGAAGAAATGGATTTTATAAAAGAGTGGGTCACGAATATTATCATCTTCATTCTCCTGGCGACCGTCCTGGATATGCTGCTGCCCAATTCGAGTTTCCAGAAATACACCAAAATTGTGACAGGGCTGATTTTGATCGCTATCATCCTGTCTCCGGTCATGAAACTTTTCAGTTCTGATTTTGAAACTGCAATCGCTAAAATGGGCCAGTTCAGCGGCCAGGGGGATGAAAAGATAAAAAATTCAATAGAAATTCAGAAAAAAGAAATACAAGCCTCTCAGCATGCATATATTTTAGAAACAATGGCTGTCCAATTGCAAACAGCCGCAGAGGAGGAGTTGATGGAACAGCAAGGAATGGAGATTGCTAATATCGAGCTTGAAGTAAATGATCAGGATCGGCGGCCTTTCCCAGAGAACCTGGAGTATATCATCGTCCATCTGAAAAAAGCAGAGGATGAGGGAGAGGCTGTGGCAGTAGTAAGAGAAGTAGAAATTGATACGAATGCACCCCTTCCATCAAAACAAACCTCTCAGAATACAGATCAAATATCTTCTCTTCTGTCAGAAAAATGGAATGTTCCTGAAAAGTCTATTCAAATAATGATAGAAGGGGGGAGTGACGAGCATGGACAATGAGAAAGGTCCGTTGAGCTGGCTCAAGAAACAACTGGGCAGCAAGGATGGGCCGCCGGACAAAAAATCCGGCAAATACCAATACTTAATAATTGTCGTCCTATTCGGCGCAGCCATCATGCTGATCGGCAATATCATCGGCGACCAGAATCCCGATTTGGCTGTTACTGCCACCAAGGAGGCGGAGACTGAAGAGGACACGGCTGTATTCGGTCAGAAAAAATCAGCAGGAAACGATGTCATTTCCGAATATGAAGAAGCATATGAAGCCCAGTTGACCGAAATCCTGGAAGGCATCAATGGCGTAGGGGATGTCACTGTTTTGGTGAATGTGGATGCTACTGAAAAGAAGGTTCTTGAGAAAAATACCGTCATCCAATCACAGACGACCGATGAAACTGACCGGGAAGGCGGCAAACGAAAAGTCCAGGATGCATCGCAAGACGAGCAGCTGGTCATCATCAGAAATGGTGAGAAAGAGGTGCCAATCGTACTCGAGACAAAAAAGCCTGAAATCAGAGGCGTGCTCGTGGTTGCGAAAGGTGCAGAAAATATACAAGTGAAAAAATGGATTATCGAGGCGGTCACAAGGGCATTGGATGTTCCGAACCACCGGGTGGCTGTCATGCCTAAAAAATCTAAGGGGGAATAATAGATGTTATTGAAAAAGCAAACAGTTTGGTTACTGACTATGTTGAGTCTTGTGGTTGTATTATCGGTGTATTATATCACTTCACCAGAGCAGCAGAAGTCCGATCTTGCAGGGGTTGAAGAGAAGAAAGCAGAAGGTAAGGAAACAGCAGCGACTGAAACGAAGGATGGCAAGACTGTAGTTTCCGGTGTCGCGAGCGATGAGAAGTTCGAAGCGCTTCGAATGAAGCTTGAAGAACAGCGCACAAAGCAAAAAGAAGAGCTGCAGACGGTAGCCGCAACAACTGACTTGCCAGCAGAAGAAAGAAGCGAAGCAATCGATAAAATGAATCAGCTTGATGCGATTTCACAAAAGGAACAGATTCTAGAAACATTGATTACATCAATGGGCTATGAAGACGCACTAGTGCGTGCGGATGGTGAAAATGTCAGGATCACAGTGAAAGCCAAGGAACATTCAGCTTCTGCTGCAAACGAAATCATCCAGATGGTCAGAACAGAGTTAGGCTCTTTCCAGCCTGTAGCAGTTCAGTTTGATCCTGCAAAATAAATCAATAAAGCATAAGGGAAGGCAAATGCCTTCCCTTTAATTTTGCTGCAGCCTTATTAATTGATCCAAAGATTGGTGAGCAACTTCGACTGATTTGAAAAGTTGTTCATGATGTTCGGTTTGCGAGACGGCTGAGGAGGAAATTTCCTCTAGTGCTGCACTGGCCTGCTGGATGACGGAGCTGAAGCCAGCAATTGAACTTTCGATTGCCACCGATGAATCGAGTATTGTTCTAGTCAGTTCATCCTGCTCCGAAATATCCGCCTTCAGGTCCTTGAAGGTCTGGTGGATACTCTTGAATGCCTCCATTGTTTCCGCAGCGAGTTCCAGGTTCTCCGTGAGCTTTTCGGCTGTCAGGTTAACGCCTGTTTTCGTATTTGATGTGTCACTCATGACACTTTTAAGGTTTTCAGTAATCTGGGTTGCTGTGTTGCTTGTGATGTCGGCGAGTTTTCTTACTTCTTCGGCAACAACGGCAAAACCCTTGCCGCTGTCTCCGGCCCTGGCAGCTTCAATCGATGCGTTCAGTGCCAGCAAATTAGTTTGTGAAGCGATACCCTGGATGTCAGATGCGAAGCTGGCTGTCTCCTTGATCAATGAAGATAGAGACAGGATATGTTCGTTGACATTCCTCATATTGTCATAAGATGCGGTCAATTCTTTTATCAGGTTGGACATCAACTCATCACCTCTTTCGGTGACACTCGCTGCTGCCACTGAATCGTGATGGAGTTTTTCGACAAGTGTCGATGTTCTGGCAATCACCTCGTTCGTCCTTTCAAGGGATTGAGTGATATCCGCAACAGAATCTGATTGAATGTTGATTCCTGCAGATATTTCTGTCACCGATTGGGTCATTTCAATAGAAGATTCATAGTTCTCACGGCTTTTGAACTTCACTTCATCTATGAGGGTTGCGATACTCCTGGTACTGGATTTAATGACTTCTTTCGTCTCTGAATCCTTCGCTAATAGTCTCTCTGTTTCCTGCTGGGCAGAAACGATGGTCTCTGCAAGCTTTTTTGAGATCGAAAATTGAAACCCAAGCATGACTGTAACTAACATGTACAGAAGGTAGATGGTCACATAATTTTTAGGCTCCAATGGCAGTTCTTGCCCGTGTAGAAGCGTGAAAATCGTAATGAGCACAAAACCCAGCCCAGAAGCAAGAAACAGCAATTTCCTGTCCATGTAGATTGCAGCAGCCGCCAGGATAAAATATAGAAGTGAGAAGGCAGCGGGGGAAACACTGGTTTCCATAATCAGGTACAAAACGCCTGATACAATGAACACAGATAGATAGGGAATGAAGTTTGCCAGCTTGTTAGAATAGTAAAGCAAGGCGACCAGCCCCACACCCAATCCGCCGCCTACAATAATAGAGAGGATGACGGCAAGTTCTTTTTGCATGGCGATATCCACTGCAGCGGCCAAAATAACGGATACAAAAGTGGCTTTGACGGTTAAGGAATTTTTCCTTTGTAGATCCTCATGTTTAATTTCTTCGATTGTTTTCATATGTTCTAGTCTCCTCGCAAAAACAAACTAATGTTATATTCGCTAGAAATTTCGGGATTCCTGTCGTATGAATTCACTTTTTTTTCAGAAAATATTAAAATAGAGAAGGAAGACAAGAAACAGTGTTACATGTTGAATTTTTACATGGTATTATCGTATAGTGTTAGTATCTAGTCTTAATTATGAAATGGACAAGGGGTGCCTAAAGATGTTAAAAGTACAGGAAATCAGAGAGTTAATTAAATTAGTGGACCAATCAAGCATTGACGAGTTTTCATATGAATATGAAGGATCAAAGATCAAAATGAAGAAGCACGGAGCAGTGAAATCTGTGGTTGAACATGTTCAGCCAGCTGCAACGGCGCCTGCGCAGCAGCCAGTGCCGGCAGTACAGGAAGCTCCACGCCCTGAGCCTAAAGTTGAAGCGGCAGCAGTCCAGGAAGTGAAGCAGGAAGAAGTGCAGGATACTTCAAATTTACATAAGATTGTTTCACCAATGGTGGGGACCTTCTATGCATCCTCATCCCCAGAAGCAGATGCATATGTGAAAGCGGGATCCAAAGTGAGCAAGGATTCAGTTGTATGTATCGTCGAGGCGATGAAACTTTTCAATGAAATTGAAGCAGAAGTGAATGGGGAAATCGTAGAAATTTTAGTTAAAGATGGACAGCTTGTAGAATACGGCCAGCCTTTATTCCTGGTTAAGCCCGAATAAGGAGCGATATTGATGATAAAAAAAGTACTTATAGCCAACAGAGGAGAAATAGCCGTCCGCGTCATCCGTGCGTGCAGGGAATTGGGGGTTGAATCCGTCGCTGTTTATTCAGAAGCTGACAAAGAATCTCTCCATGTACAGCTAGCTGATGAGGCATACTGCATCGGACCAAAGGCTTCAAAGGACAGCTATTTGAATTTCACAAATATTATCAGCGTGGCCAAGCTAACAGGCTGCGATGCCATTCATCCTGGGTACGGTTTCCTTTCCGAGAATGCCGATTTCGCCGAGCTTTGCAGGGAGTGCAATATTACTTTCATTGGCCCTTCTCCTGAAGCAATCCAGAAAATGGGGACTAAGGATGTTGCAAGGGAAACGATGAAGCACGCGAATGTGCCGATCGTGCCGGGTTCACAGGGAATCGTTGAAAGCACGGAGGATGCGGTCAGCCTGGCGAATGATATCGGATACCCGGTCATCATCAAGGCGACGGCAGGCGGAGGCGGTAAAGGAATCCGTGTTGCCCGGACCGAGCAGGAGCTGATCAAAGGGATCAATATTACCCAGCAGGAAGCGATGACAGCGTTCGGAAATCCTGGAGTGTATATTGAAAAATATATTGAAGACTTCCGTCATGTTGAAATCCAGGTTCTTGCTGACAGCTACGGCCACACCATCCACCTGGGAGAGCGTGATTGCTCAATCCAAAGACGCCTGCAAAAACTGCTTGAAGAAACACCATCTCCGGCGCTTGACGGTGAAATCAGGGCAGAAATGGGTGAGGCAGCGGTAAAGGCTGCAAAAGCAGTTGATTATACCGGTGCAGGCACTGTAGAATTTATATATGACTATCGTGACCGCAAATTTTATTTCATGGAGATGAATACCCGCATCCAGGTTGAACATCCTGTAACTGAAATGGTAACGGGCGTCGATTTGATCAAGGAACAGATCAAGATTGCCTCCGGCGAAAGGCTGAGCCTTAAGCAGGAAGACGTCCAGTTCAATGGATGGGCGATTGAATGCCGGATCAATGCAGAAAACCCGGCGAAAAATTTCATGCCATCGGCGGGCAAAATCAAAATGTATCTCCCTCCAGGCGGTTTTGGTGTTAGAATAGATTCAGCGGCATATCCTGGTTATACAATCCCGCCTTACTATGATTCAATGATTGCGAAAGTCATTACTTATGGAAGCAGCAGGGAAGAAGCGATTGACCGCATGAAGAGGGCACTTGGAGAGTTTGTGGTAGAAGGAATCCACACAACCATCCCGTTCCATCTCAAGCTGCTGAATCACGAAAAATTCGTGGAAGGTCAGTTCAATACGAAATTCCTGGAAATGTATGACGTGATGTCAGAAGAATAATAGGAGGTCTAGCCATGAGTGAACAGCAACATTTACTTGAAATGAGCCATGATGAAAACGGCTTGGGCAAAGTAGAAATTGCACCCGAAGTAATTGAAGTCATTGCAAGCATCGCTGCATCAGAAGTAGAAGGTGTCATGCAGATGCGCGGCAGCTTCGCAGCTGGTGTAGTCGAAAGACTTGGAAAGAAAAACCACGGCAAAGGTGTAAAAGTTGAGCTTGTAGAAGACGGAATCAAGGTTGACGTATATTGCGTCATGAAGTTTGGCGTATCAATTCCTGTGGTAGCACAGAAAATCCAGGATAACATCCGCCAGGCATTATTGAACATGACAGCACTTGATGCTACAGAAGTCAATATCCATGTAGTCGGCGTTCAGTTCGAAAACCAAAAAGTAGAACCAGAAGTCGAACAGGAAGTCTAATCACCGAACCAAAGGCATAAATATACATGCCTTTGGTTTTTTTTATAGATTTGGTAGGTTAGGGCGAATTTTTTTAAAGCTGTACGAAGTAGGTCCAAGTTCGGACAGGATTGCGTATTTTCCGGTAAAAGCAGTCCGAAGCAGGCCGAAGTTCGGACAGGATATCGGTTTTAGCAGTGAAAGCTGTCCGAAGTAAGCCCGTATTCGGACAGGATTCCGGGTTTTCTAGTAAAAGCTGTCCGAAGTCGGTCCAAGTTCGGACAGGATCCCGGGTTTCCCAGTAAAAGCTGTCCGAAGTAGACCCGTGTTCGGACAGGATTCCGGGTTTTCTAGTAAAGCTGTCCGAAGTAGACCCGTGTTCGGACAGGATTTCAGTTTTTCTAGGAAAAGCTGTCCGAAGTGGACCGGAGTTCAGACACCATACCGGTTTCATCAGGAAAAGCTGTCCGAACCGAGCACACATAACCCCATTAATCAACCCAAGCACGGAAATGGTAAAAAGCATCCGCAATTCTTTGCTTCGACCAGATATTTCCCTTTGTTTTGATTAACTTTTTTCTAAAAAGTGAAAAATAATAGGAAACCATGCTTTATCAGATGTGATATGCTATTATTTTGTTAGAATCAGACAAGCGATAAAAGGAGCTAAAGAATTTCATGAAAAGAAGAACAGCAAGAGAAAAGGCACTGCAAGCCTTATTCCAGATTGATATAAGCAAGGTGGAAGCATCGGATGCGATTGAGCATGTGCTTGAGGAAGAAGCAGGAGATGACTATCTGAACAAGCTTGTGTACGGTACAGTGGAGCATCAGCCGGAAATTGATGAGGAGATCAAGGTTTATTTGGAAAAATGGTCCCTCGACCGTCTGGCAGCTGTTGACCGTAATCTGCTTCGCCTGGCCGTATACGAATTGAAATATTGCAATGAAGAGGTACCTATGAATGTCGTTCTTGATGAAGCGATTGAAATTGCTAAATTATATGGGGATGACCAATCAAGCCGGTTCATCAATGGTGTTCTGTCAAAAGTAAAACAAAGCATTTCCTGACACCATTGAAACATGCAGGTTGGCCTTTCCCTGATCACATAGGGGGAGAAAGTATGGCTGCTATAATTATTGATGGGAAAGAAATTGCTAAAAAGAAAAGACTCGAAATTGCGGATCAGGTTCAGGAGCTAAAAAAGCAGGGTATCACCCCAGGCCTGGCTGTCATTCTTGTCGGAGATAATCAGGCTTCAAGAACCTATGTCATCAGTAAGCAAAAAACAGCTAAAGAACTGGGTATGCACAATGTGCTGATAGAGTATCCCGTATCGATTACTGAACAGGAGCTTTTGGCAAAAATCGATGAATTGAATAATGATGAGGCCATCCACGGCATTTTGGTACAGCTGCCTCTTCCAGGTCATATCAGTGAAAAGAAACTGATCGAAGCCATTTCCCCTGAAAAAGATGTCGATGGCTTCCATCCAATCAATATCGGCCGGATGATGACCGGCCAGGATGCTTTTTTGCCATGTACTCCATACGGCGTGATGGTGATGATGGAGGATATCGGAATCGACCTGTCCGGCAAGCATGTAGTAGTGGTTGGCAGGAGCAATATTGTTGGGAAGCCGGCAGGACAATTGTTTTTAAATGAAAATGCAACGGTTACATATTGCCATTCGAGAACCAAGGATTTGAAAGAACACACAAAGCAGGCGGATGTCATTGTAGCAGCTGTTGGAAAAGCCGGATTGATTACAGCGGAACATATAAAGCCAGGAGCTGTGGTCATCGATGTGGGCATGAACCGGAATGATGCAGGCAAACTTTGCGGAGATGTCGCTTTTGAGGAAGTAAAAGAAACGGCCGGCTATATCACTCCAGTACCGGGCGGTGTCGGGCCAATGACCATTGCCATGCTGATGTACAATACCCTTAAGTCGGCAAAAAATCATATGAACAGACTTCAAAATTCAAATCTATAAGGCATGATCCTGTCCATATCTGTTATGGTTAGAAACTGAAAATCCACTTATGTTAAGTGACGAATCGGGATTCTAAACTTATAATGGATATGGGCAGTTTTTTATGAAGCCTGAATCAATCTTTAACGGAATATTCATTAGTTCTACCAAAGGAGTTTTCCAATGGAGCAACAGCGTTATCTTACCGTCAATGCGTTAACTAAATACATAAAACGAAAATTCGATGCTGATCCGCATTTGCAGGGTGTTTATCTTAAAGGGGAAATTTCCAACTTCAAAAGGCATTCCAGCGGACATATGTATTTTACACTCAAGGACGAGAAAGCCCGAATCCTTGCTGTCATGTTTGCTGGATCTGTCCGAAACATGAAGTTCAGGCCCGAGAATGGGATGAAGGTGCTTGTCAGAGGAGATATCTCTGTATATGAAGGCAGCGGCCAGTATCAGATATACATAAAGGATATGAAAACCGATGGAGTGGGCGATTTATTCGTTGCTTATGAGCAGCTCAAGAAAAAGCTTGAGCAAGAAGGTCTTTTTTCACCGAAATTTAAACAGCCTTTACCCAAATACCCAAAAGCTGTCGGGATTGTCACATCCCCAACAGGGGCGGCGATACGTGATATTTTGACGACGATCAAAAGAAGGTATCCGATAACCAAGGTACTGATCTTTCCAGCCCTCGTACAGGGTGACCAGGGCGGCCCTTCTATAGTGAAGGCAATCGAGAAGGCGAATGAGCGGGGAGATCTAGATGTTCTGATCATCGGACGCGGAGGCGGATCGATTGAAGAGTTGTGGAATTTCAATGAGGAAACCGTCGCAAGGGCAATTTTTGCCTCTCGAATACCGATCATTTCGGCAGTTGGACATGAAACAGATTTCACGATTGCGGATTTCGTTGCAGATATGAGAGCACCGACGCCAACAGGTGCGGCTGAACTGGCTGTCCCTCATATCCAGGAATTGATCGAGAGGGTAATGAACAGGGAAACCAGACTGATGAGGGCTATGCGGGAAAAGGTGTTCTTCCAGCAGGAGCGCTACCAGCGGCTGATCAGGTCTTACGCCTTCCGCTATCCGAGGAAATTGTATGAGCAAAAGCTTGAACAAGTGGACAAACTGACTGAATCACTTACCCGCGGAGCAAAGAAGTTATATTCCTCAAAACACGATTCGCTGATTCAATTGAAACGAAGATTGGAGCGCAGCCATCCAGAGGAATTGAGGAAAATCTCTGCGGATAGACATATAAGAACAACGCGGGCATTAAACAGAGCCATGACAGCTGTTGTTTCAGAAAAGCGAAAAGAGTTCAACGGTATCTTATCTACACTTGAAGCATTGAGTCCGCTGAAAATCATGGACCGTGGATATAGTCTGGCCTACACTGAGGATGGAAGTTTAATCAAGACTGTCAATCAGGTAAAGCCTGAACGAAAAATATTCGTAAAGCTTTCTGATGGAAGCATTGAATGCGTCGTCACAGATATTGAGGAGAGTGAAAACAATGGCTGAAGAAAAAAAACTGAGCTTTGAACAGGCGATGGACCAACTGGAAAGCATCGTTGAAAAATTGGAAGAGGGCGATGTGCCATTGGAGGAAGCCATCTCGTTTTATAAAGAAGGAATGGAATTATCCAAGCTTTGCCATGATAAGCTAAAGAATGTGGAAGAACAACTGGCCCAGATCATTACTGAAGATGGACGGACTGAGAGCTTCTCCATAAATGAGGAGGAATAGTATTGCATCCTGTTTCACTAGAATCTTTTACAAAGAAATATAAGGCTCTTCTTGAGGAGCGGCTAAGGGATGCGGTTGGCTCCCTGGAGACTCCGGAAAACCTTGCAAAGGCCATGCTCTATTCTCTTGAAGCAGGCGGGAAGAGAATCCGTCCACTCCTGGTCTTTGCGGTGATTGACGCTTTTGGAAAAGACCCGATCCATGGACTTGATGCTGCTGCGGCAATTGAAATGGTCCATACTTATTCTTTGATCCATGATGATCTTCCTAGCATGGATGATGATGATCTAAGAAGAGGAAAGCCGACGAATCATAAAGTGTTCGGCGAAGCCACTGCCATTCTTGCAGGGGATGCATTATTGACGCTTAGCTTCAGAATGATCGCTGAAATGCCAGAGGGCTCAGCATCCGACAAAGTCAAGCTGGCATTGATCACCAGGTTATCAACTGCCGCGGGAGCCAATGGTATGGTTGGCGGACAAGTAGCGGATATGGAAGGGGAGCACAGGAAACTGACGCTCGAACAGATGGAATATATCCATATCCATAAAACAGGGAAATTGCTTGAGTACAGTATCATTGCCGGAGCAGAGATTGCAGGGGCAACCGCTGCACAAAAGGAAATACTGGCCAAGTTCGCTTATCATATTGGCCTTGCTTTCCAGATTCGTGACGATATCCTGGACCTTGAAGGAACAGAAGAGACGATTGGCAAACCCGTCGGCAGCGATACAGCGAACGAAAAAAGCACTTATCCAGCTTTGCTTGGATTGGATGGAGCCAAACAAGCCCTGCAGGATCACCTGCACAGTGCTAAGGATGCTCTGGAATCAACTGGACTTCAAGTGGGCGTCCTTTCACAAATTACCGATTTGATTGGATTAAGGAACCATTAGAAACCTTTGCCTCGTTGAAGCATTCTTCATTCGTGTGCTATAATAAGCTGTTAGCACCTTGGTGTTGGCGGCTTTTTTTATACATATTGTAAAAAATAGATGCCATATTTTAAGGTATAGCTTGAAAACCGTTCTTTATTTAATATATGTTATTACTAACAACTTTTTTAGAATAAGGTTAATTTAACCATATTGCTTGTAATGCGGTGTGATGCGAAGCAGGCAAAGCAATAGTCTTTAAAGGTACAGCCTAAATAAAAATGGCGGAATGATAAGTCAGAAATGAAAGTGAGTGGTCCGAATGGATCTTTTATCGATAAAAGACCCTTCCTTCTTGAAAAATCTTTCGAAAAAGGAATTGGAAGAGTTAAGCAGGGAGATTCGGCAGTTTTTGATAGAAAAATTATCGGTCACAGGCGGACATATTGGACCAAACCTTGGGGTTGTCGAATTAACGATTGCACTCCATAAATGCTTTGACAGCCCGAAGGATAAATTCCTCTGGGATGTTGGCCACCAGTCCTATGTCCATAAAATCCTGACAGGAAGAGCCTGTCAATTCGATACATTGCGGCAGCATAAAGGCCTCTGCGGATTTCCGAAAATGGTGGAAAGCGAGCATGATGTCTGGGAAACCGGCCATAGTTCAACCTCCTTATCAGCGGCGATGGGAATGGCAATCGCCCGTGATTTGAAGGGTGAAAACTCCCATATCGTACCGATCATCGGCGATGGTGCCCTTACAGGGGGAATGGCTTTAGAGGCGTTGAACCATATCGGCCATGAGAAAAAGAAGCTGATCGTAATTCTGAACGATAATGAAATGTCCATTGCGCCAAATGTAGGAGCCCTGCATAATGTGCTTGGACGTCTCCGGACCGCAGGTAAATACCACTGGGTAAAAGATGAACTCGAATACCTGCTGAAAAAAGTCCCGGCGATTGGCGGCCAGCTGGCAGCCACAGCCGAGCGGATCAAGGACAGCTTAAAATATCTCTTCGTTTCAGGCATCTTTTTCGAAGAGCTGGGTTTCACTTACCTTGGACCAGTCGATGGCCATGATTATGACGCTCTTTTCGAAAATCTTGCGTATGCAAAAAAGCAGGAAGGACCTGTATTGCTTCATGTCATCACGAAAAAAGGCAAGGGATACAATCCGGCCGAAAACGATAAAATCGGTACATGGCATGGAACCGGCCCTTATAAAATGGAAACGGGTGATTTTGTAAAACCTGAATTTTCACCGCCTGCCTGGAGCAAGCTTGTCAGTGAAACTGTGAGGAAAATCGCGCGTACGGATGAGCGGATCGTGGCAGTGACACCAGCGATGCCAGTTGGTTCAAAACTGGAGGGATTCGCAAGTGAGTTCCCGGACAGGATGATTGATGTCGGAATTGCTGAGCAGCATGCAGCGACTTTTGCCGCAGGTCTTGCGACACAAAAGATGAAGCCATTCCTGGCGATTTATTCAACCTTCCTGCAGCGTGCTTATGATCAGGTGGTTCATGACATCTGCCGCCAGAACCTGAATGTGTTCATTGGCATCGACCGTGCCGGACTTGTAGGAGCGGATGGTGAAACGCATCAGGGTGTATTCGATATAGCCTTTTTGAGGCATTTGCCGAATATCGTACTGATGATGCCTAAAGATGAAAATGAAGGCCAGCATATGGTAAACACTGCAATCAAGTATGATGATGGGCCGATTGCGATGCGTTATCCTAGAGGCAATGGTCTCGGTGTACCAATGGATGAGAAATTGAAAGAAATCCCGATTGGCAGCTGGGAAGTACTGCGCGAAGGAGAAGATGCAGCCATCCTAACATTCGGAACCACGATTCCAATGGCAATGGAAGCGGCAGATATCCTCGAAAAGCAAGGTGTATCCATCAAAGTTGTCAATGCACGCTTTATCAAGCCGCTTGATGAAGAAATGCTTACCGGGATACTGAGAGAAAACATGCCAATCCTGACCATCGAGGAAGCTGTCCTCCAGGGCGGATTCGGAAGTTTTGTGCTTGAAACGGCACACGACCTTGGCTATCAGCACGTCGAAATCGACAGGATGGGGATTCCGGACAAGTTCATCGAACATGGCAGCGTCGACAAGCTGCTTCAGGAAATTGGCATGACAACAGAAGATGTTGTCCTAAGAATGCAAAAGCTTGCAAGACAGAAACAAAAAAGGGCGTAAGCAATGAAAATAAAAAAGGAACGTTTAGATGTTCTGCTAGTCGACCGCGGACTTGCTGAAACAAGGGAGAAAGCGAAACGGACAATCATGGCAGGACTCGTCTATACAAATGAAAACAGGCTTGACAAGCCAGGTGAAAAGGTTAATATCGATATTCCCTTGATGGTGAAAGGAAATCTCCTTCCGTATGTCAGCAGGGGCGGGCTGAAGCTTGAAAAGGCTTTGAAGGTTTTTGACCTTGATGTCAATGGAAAAAAACTACTCGATATCGGGGCTTCTACCGGCGGATTTACTGATTGTGCTCTTCAAAATGGTGCTGAAATGTCCTATGCGCTTGATGTTGGCTACAATCAGCTCGCCTGGAAGCTCCGCCAGGATGAAAGAGTCGTCGTGATGGAGCGTACGAATTTCCGTTACGTTAAACCAGAAGATCTTGTAAAAGGGATGCCGGATTTCGCAAGCATTGATGTTTCATTTATTTCACTTCGTCTCATCCTGCCAGTCCTTAAAACATTGCTGGTAACCGGGAGCGATGTTGTTGCCCTTGTTAAACCGCAGTTTGAGGCAGGAAGGGAACAGGTAGGTAAAAAAGGAATCGTCCGCGACAGGAAGGTCCACGAACAAGTCTTGGACAGGATTATTTCTTTTTCGATGGAAGAGGGCTATGATGTCATGGACTTAAGCTTCTCGCCAATCACCGGCGGCGACGGCAATATCGAATTCCTCCTCCATCTCAGGTGGAACAATCCAGAGGATGAGAAAGGCAAATCAATGTTAAGGATCCTGCCTGAGGCAGTTGTGACGAATGCGCATGATGAACTAAAATCAAAACAAACCAGTGAGGAAGAATAGACTTTGACAGTCTGTTCTTTTTTTATTTCAAGTGCTAATAGATGTTCACCACTTTGTCAATTCTGTCATGATCTTCTGATGAAAAACCACGAAAGATTGTACATTCTGTTGAAATCGGCTAACATATGAGTATATGAATGTTTCGGATTTATCCAGAGGTGATATGAATGAATAAAGGACAAAGACATATTAAAATCCGTGAGTTGATTGCGAGCAGGGATATCGAGACGCAGGATGAACTGGTCGACCGTTTGAAGGCGGCGGGTTTTAATGTTACACAGGCAACAGTTTCCCGTGATATTAAAGAGCTGCATCTTGTAAAGGTTCCTTTGATTGACGGAAGGTATAAATACAGCCTGCCAGCTGATCAGCGTTTCAACCCACTGCAAAAATTAAAAAGATCGCTGATGGATGCATTTATCCGGATCGACCAGGCTGGACATCTGTTAGTCATGAAAACATTGCCCGGCAATGCGAATGCGATTGGGGCGCTGATTGATAATCTTGATTGGGATGATATATTAGGTACGATTTGTGGAGACGATACCATCTTGATTATTTGCCGTACTCCAGAGGATACGGAGCAGGTCACAAATCGTTTTCTTGACATGCTGTAAATGAGGTGACGTTTGCTTGTTAAATGAATTATCAATACGTAATTTCGCCATTATCGAATCTTTATCTATATCTTTCAATAAAGGACTGACTGTTCTGACTGGAGAAACCGGTGCCGGTAAATCCATTATCATTGATGCAGTCCACTTGCTTGTCGGCGGGAGAGGTTCAGCTGAATTTGTCCGGCACGGCGAGGATAAAGCAGAGATTGAAGGCCTGTTTTTTATTGAAGGCGAAAACCATCCCTGTAAGTCGAAAGCAGCAGAATTCGGCATTGAAATTGAGGATGGGATGATCGTTTTAAGGAGGGATATCGCAGCCAGTGGCAAAAGTGTTTGCAGAATCAATGGCAAACTTGTCACCATCGCTGTCTTGAGGGAAGTCGGCTCAACGCTGATTGACATCCATGGCCAGCACGAACATCAGGAACTGATGGATGAAACAAGGCATATCAATCTTCTTGACCAGTTTGGCTCAGAGGAAATCCTGCCTGCCCTCCAGGAATATCAACAGGTATACAGATCATTTGAACAAACACTCAAAAAACTTAAGAGCCTCAGTGAAAATGAGCAGCAAATGGCCCACAGGCTGGACCTGATTCAGTTCCAGCATGATGAAATCCTGTCAGCGAACCTGATGATGAACGAAGATGAGGAACTGCTCGAAGAAAGGCGGAAGCTTGCCAATTTCGAACGGATTTTCGAAAGCATCCAGACAAGCTACAATGCGCTGCACGGCGATCAGAAAGGGCTGGATTGGATCGGGATGGCTATGGATAATCTGCAGACGGCTGCTGAATTGGATCCTGAATATAAAACTGTCGCAGAATCTGTTGCAAACAGCTTCTATATGCTCGAGGATGCTGCGAGAACGATCAGAAATGACCTCGATTCCCTAGAGTATGACCCTCAGCGTTTGCTGGAGATAGAAGACAGATTGAATGAAATCAACCAGCTTAAGAGAAAATATGGGAAAACGATTGAAGAGATCCTTGAATATGCTTCAAAGATCGAAGAAGAAATCGAAACGCTTCAAAACAAGGAAGTCCATATCGGCCAGATGGAAAAGGAATTGGCATCGCTCAAAAAAGATTTGCGCATCGAAGCCGATAACTTAACCGAAACACGCAAAAAATGGGCCAAGAAACTGACGAAGCTGATTCATAAAGAATTAAAAGAGCTTTATATGGAAAAAGCCGTATTTGAACTAAAGATCGATTCAGACCTCGATGCTTTCCATAAAAATGGAGCAGACAAAGTTGAATTTTATATTTCAACAAATCCCGGAGAGCCATTGAAGCCATTGTCCAAGGTTGCTTCCGGCGGAGAATTGTCAAGAATCATGCTGGCTCTAAAAAGTATCTTCTCCAAACATCAGGGTGTTACATCCATAATTTTTGATGAAGTGGATACAGGAGTGAGCGGGAGGGTCGCACAATCGATCGCTGAAAAGATCTACAATGTGTCGACAGGTTCCCAGGTGCTTTGTATTTCTCACTTACCTCAGGTAGCTGCTATGGCGGATACCCATCTATATATTGCAAAGGTCATAAAAAATGGGCGGACAAAAACTTCCGTGACTCCGCTATCCTCATCTGATAAGGTGAAGGAAATCGGGAGGATGATTTCCGGAGTGGAAATCACGGAGCTTACAAAACAGCATGCAGAAGAATTGCTGCAGCTGGCACAGAATATGAAGGCTGTCACATGAAAAGCTATCCATAAAGGGTAGCTTTTTTATTTTTATACCGGTTATAAATGAGGCGAGTCGAGGCAAAATTAAAGGTGTAGCCATTTTTGATGTGTGTGGACTAGAAGCGAGGAGAGTGAATGGATTGAAAAAAGATTTTCTCAGAAAATTTATTGGTGGAATTCTCCTTGTTTCATTAATTGCTTTAGGATTTGCAAAGCCAGTACACGAATATTTATCTATTCCAGGAGATATAACTTTATTCGAGGGGCAAAAGCTTGATTTCAAGGCGAATGCAGTTCAAGTAACGGCTCCCTTAAATGATTCCGGCATCACGGTTGACCAGAAGGATCAAACGGTTTCTATTGAGGCTAAAAGGCATGGAAAGGATGAAATGGTCCTCGAGCTGGCCGGTTTCCCGGTGAAAAAGGTCGATGTGAATGTCCTTAAGGATTTCAAGGTCAGGCCAGGCGGTCAATCAATAGGAGTAAAACTTAATACGGTTGGTGTCCTTGTGGTCGGACATCATCAGGTTCAGGCAGATGAAGGAAGGGTATCACCAGGAGAATTGGCTGGTATCAAAAAAGGCGACATCATCACAGAAATCAATGGACAGCAAATAGAAAAAATGGCAGACGTCGGCCCTTTTGTAAAACAAGCTGGAGCGGATGGAAAGCCATTGGATGTAGTTATTAAGCGGGAAAATGAAAAAATCAAAACCCAGCTGCAGCCTAAGAAGGATGTAAACGAGAACACGTATAAACTTGGTTTGTATATACGTGATTCGGCAGCGGGAATCGGGACGATGACTTTTTATCATCCTCAGTCAAAAAAATATGGAGCACTTGGACATGTCATTTCCGACATGGATACAAAAAAGCCGATTGTGGTTGAAGATGGACAAATCGTTAGATCGACAGTTACTTCCATCGAAAAAGGCGGAAAAGGCAATCCTGGTGAAAAACTTGCACGCTTTTCATCTGACAGAGAAGTAATTGGAAATATCCGCAGGAACAGTCCTTTTGGGATCTTCGGTGAACTGAACAAGGATATTACGAATGGAGTATTTGATAAGCCATTGCCTATTGCCCTTTCTCATCAGGTGAAAGAAGGGCCGGCGAAAATCCTTACGGTTGTGAATAATGACGAAGTCAATCTTTTTGATATAGAGATTGTCAGCACCATCCCGCAAAAATTCCCGGCAACAAAGGGTATGGTTATAAAGGTAACGGATCCAGAGCTTCTGGAGAAAACAGGCGGGATTGTACAGGGAATGAGCGGCAGCCCGATCATTCAGGACAACAAGCTGGTAGGTGCTGTGACGCATGTGTTCGTAAATGACCCAACAAGCGGATACGGAGTCCATATTGAATGGATGCTGAATGAAGCCGGGATTGACATCTACGAAAAACCAAGAGAGCAGGCAAGTTAAGCAGGAATTCGGCGGCGGCGTATGCCGCCTTTTCTTTGTTTCATTTTAAAGATTATTCGACAAATTCCCACTTGCTTTTTTGTCAACTATCGAAATAAGTCGAAAAACAAAGGAAATTGAAGCAAATATAAGAAAATATTACTTTTTTAAGAAAAAATTAAAAATAAGAGGAATTTCTGTTGCATTGTCGAATTAGTCATTTAGAATAGAATTTAGAGAAGATAATATTTGTGATCATAATTGGATTTGAGGAGGAACCAAGCAGTGAACAAAATAAAAGTATGTGTTGTAGATGACAACAGAGAATTGGTAGGTCTTTTGGAAGAATATATTTCTTCCCAGGAGGATATGGAAATTGTAGGGGTTGCCCATAATGGCCAGGAATGTTTGGAAATGCTGGAAGACACAGACCCTGATGTCTTGCTTTTAGATATTATCATGCCTCATCTTGATGGTCTGGCGGTGCTTGAAAAACTCCGTGAAATGAAAAAAGGAATCATCCCAAATGTGATCATGCTGACAGCCTTCGGTCAGGAAGATGTTACGAAAAAAGCTGTAGAGCTTGGAGCATCCTACTTCATCCTGAAACCATTTGACATGGAGCATCTTGCAGGCCATATCCGCCAGGTAAGCGGCAAGGCGAAATCAGTAGCAAGAAAGCCTTCTTCCATCAATTACGGAAGGTCAAATGCTGAACAGAAGCCTAAGAATCTGGATGCCAGCATTACAAGCATCATTCATGAAATTGGTGTTCCTGCCCATATTAAAGGCTATATGTACCTGCGTGAAGCTATTTCAATGGTATACAACGATATTGAACTCCTTGGCTCGATCACAAAAGTACTCTACCCGGATATCGCGAAAAAATTCAATACAACGGCCAGCCGTGTAGAACGTGCGATCCGACATGCTATTGAGGTTGCGTGGAGCAGAGGTAACATCGACTCGATTTCTTCACTATTCGGCTATACAGTAAGCATGTCAAAAGCGAAGCCTACAAATTCCGAGTTCATTGCGATGGTTGCTGACAAGCTGCGTCTGGAGCATAAAGCTTCTTGAAAGAGTTAGACTAGATTTAGCTATTTTTTCATATTTCATAACGACATCTTACTTGATTTCGATTCAACTCGAAATCAAGTAAGATGTTTTTATTTTTCGTGGTAGAAGGTTGGTCAATGGCATGTCTGCATATTATGATATATATTGTGACAGGAGATGACTAAAAAATAAAAAAAACGCCCATAGGCGCCTTAAAAAAGTCAGTTCTCCTTATCCTTGTCAAGTTCGGCAAGTTTTTGCAAAAGGATATGCTGTGGCATATGCATGATCTGTTCAACTGGAACTCCTAATTTTTCTGAGAGTTTGATTGCCGTCTCGGCAGAAATATGAAGTGGTCTCATTGTTACTACCTCCAAATAAAAAGATGGGTGTGATGGTTTATGACTTTAATTTTAGCACATCGTGGCTATGCTGCTGAATATCCGGAAAATACAATGCTCGCTTTTAAAGAAGCCGAAAAGGCAGGTGCCGATGGACTTGAGCTTGATGTCCAGATGACGAAAGACGGTGAGCTGGTAGTCATACACGATGAAAAGGTCGATCGGACAACGGGTGGGACGGGATTGGTTAAGGACTATAATTATAAGGAATTAAGGAAATTGGATGCTCGCTTTAAGTTCACTAAGTTATCTGAAAAACAGCAGATTCCTGCTCTCGATGAAGTCCTTGAGTGGCTGGCAGGTACGGTTTTGAACTGCAATGTAGAACTTAAAAACACCATTATTCCATATGAAGGCATGGAAGAAAAAGTGATAAATATGATAAGGGATTATCAATTATCTGACAGGATCATTATTTCATCCTTTAATCATTATAGCATTGTCCATAGCTATATGATGGCACCTGATATTGAAATTGCTCCTTTGCTTTCTGAAGGCTTATATATGCCCTGGGTTTACGCGCAATCAATCAGGGCAAAAGGATTCCATCCTCATTGGAGAGCGGCGCCGGACGAAATCATCAAATCGTCACTTGAAAGCGGGATTGAAGTGAGGCCATATACGGTCAATAAGGATGCCGAACTGGATAGATTGTTCAGGGTAAATTGCAGTGCGGTCATCACAGATGACCCGGCAAAGGCGTTCCAAATAAGGGGAAATAAAAAACAGGCCTGAGAAACTCAAGGCCTGTTTTGCTTTTTATTGCTATCAGGTATACGGAAGAATGCCTGTACCTTATTCCTCTTACGGTCACGATGCAGAATGAAACCTGCGATGAATCCCAGTCCGGCCAGGAAAAAGATGAGTCCGGCCAGGAACTGAAGCCATAAATAGGGAAAGGGTGACTGCAAAATCCCGAAAACCATATCGCGCATCAGTTTTACACCCAAAGCAGCAATGACACCTGGTATCAGCATGACGATTAACGCTACAATCCTGATCATTTGGTAACCCCTCGTAATTTGTCCTCTTAAGAAAGTATACTTAACGCGCGGTTTTTCCGCAATATATGTTGCTCATGGTATATTATCCGCATAAAAGTTAAAAAACAAAGAAATTTGTCAGCCCATTCAAAAAGCATTACAATATATTTGAAAGAATTTGCAGACTATAAAATGCAATCCATGAAATATTTTTCCGACATGTGGTGGACAATTATGCAAAGAATAATGATTGTAGGTGCAGGTAAGGGTGGGACGGCCATCCTGGACATTTTTAAACAAACGGCCGATGTAGCCGCTGTGGTGGACATTAATCCGAATGCTCCTGGAATACTGGCTGCGAAGGAAGCTGGTATTCCAACCGGGACAGACTGGCAAGCAAATATGTCCGATGAATTGGACATTGTCATTGAAGTGACCGGGGATGAAAAAGTTTTCCGTGAATTAAGAGATGCACGCAGTAAAAACACTGTGCTGATCCCAGGAAGTGTCGCCTTCCTCCTTGCTACCTTGTTAGAAGAAAAGGAAGAGTTGATCAAGACTCTCAGAAAAATTACATATGAACACGATTTAATCTTTAATTCCTCAGGAGATGGCATGGTCGTCATCAATACAGAGGGAACGGTAACTTTGTTCAATAAGAGCGCAGAAAAAATCATCGGGAACAAAAGGGAGCTTGCTGAAGGACGGCATGTACTTGAGATTATTCCGACCAGCAAACTTCCGAGAGTCCTCCATACGAGGAAGGTAGAGTCCAATCAGGAATTATTGCTGCCCAATGGGTCGAAGATCATCACGACAAGAATTCCGATCATTGATGAGAATGACCAGCTGATTGGTGCGTTTTCCGTCTTCAAGGATATTACAGAAGTAGTCAATCTTGCGGAAGAAATAACAAACCTGAAAGAAATCCAAACGATGCTCCAGGCAATCATTCATTCCAGTGATGAGGCGATATCCGTAGTAGATGAAGATGGCCGGGGCATTATGATTAATCCTGCCTACACTAGAATAACCGGGCTAAAAGAAGAAGAAGTAATCGGACAGCCGGCAACTGCAGATATCTCCGAGGGAGAAAGCATGCATATGAAGGTTCTGAAGACAAGAAGGCCTGTTCGCGGAGCTGCCATGAGGGTTGGTCCGAATAAAAAGGAAGTAGTCGTGAATGTAGCCCCAATCATTGTGGATGGGAAACTGAAGGGTAGTGTAGGGGTCATCCATGATATGTCTGAGATCCAGAGTCTGAACAGGGAACTCAATCGCGCAAGGCAAATCATCAGGACCCTTG
This sequence comes from Cytobacillus oceanisediminis 2691, assembly GCF_007678455.1. Lineage (GTDB taxonomy): Bacteria > Bacillota > Bacilli > Bacillales > Cytobacillaceae > Mesobacillus > Mesobacillus oceanisediminis_A. The sequence goes on from NZ_VEEP01000004.1 coordinate 200,806, forward strand.
AAGCGAAATATTCGTTTGAGGATATAATCGGCCAATCGGAAGAAATGACGATTCCGATTGAACAGGCGAAGCTTGGTGCGAAAACACCTGCCACTGTCCTCCTCCGGGGCGAGTCAGGTACAGGAAAGGAGCTTTTTGCCCATGCGATCCACAATGCCAGTGACCGCAAGTTCAACAAGTTCATTCGTGTAAATTGTGCCGCTATTTCTGAGTCGCTGCTGGAAAGTGAACTTTTTGGTTATGAAGAAGGGGCTTTCTCAGGTGCTAAAAGAGGCGGGAAACGCGGTTTCTTTGAAGAAGCCAATAACGGAAGCATCTTTCTTGATGAAATCGGTGAGTTGCCGGCAAATACACAGGCTAAGTTGCTTCGGGTCCTGCAGGAAAGGGAAATAGTCCGTGTTGGAGGCACGAAACCGGTGCCAATCAATGTCCGGGTCATCGCTGCAACCAATATGAATCTTGAAAAAGGGATAGCGAATGGCAGTTTTAGGGAAGATTTATACTATCGTCTGAACAGAATGCCGATCCATATACCTCCTCTCAGGAGAAGGAAAGATGATATTCCGTTGCTTTGCGAAAGGCTGATCCGAAAAATTAATCAGGACTATGGACGAAATGTTGATGGTGTCTCTGATGAGGCCATCAAGAAACTAATGCAATATGACTGGCCAGGGAATGTCAGGGAACTGGAGAATGTGTTGGGCAGAGCGATCATCTTCCTTAATTATAACGAAACAATCATCCAGGAAGAACATTTACCCGAACTCCAGAATAGCCAGGCTAAGGAAAAGGAAGATGACTATGGCCAAACAATACCTTCAGAGACTCTGGCGGTCCAGTTGGAAAGATACGAAGCAAAAGTAATAAGATCTACCCTTAATGCGGTGAATGGCAATAAAACAGCTGCTTCTAAATTACTGGGCATCTCTGTAAGGAATCTGTATTATAAACTCGAAAAATATGGTATTGAAATGAATGGCATGCAATAAATTTCATACCATGCAATTTATTGCATAATACTTTTCGGGAAAAGTAAAGCGTTTTCACGATTTTTTGTTGGCACGCTTCTTGCATATATAAATAACGGGTGATGCGCAAAAGAAAGAAAGGGTTGACTCAACACATGAAACTTGACTCACTAATCAGCATGGCATCCCAAAATGGCAGGAAAACCATTGCTGTGGCAGCAGCAGAGGATACAGAGGTATTAGAAGCGGTTGCCGAGGCTGTTAAGAGGAACCTGGCCGATTTCCTTCTTTATGGAGATGAAGAGGAAATCAAAAGGATCATTGCCGTACAGCATCCTGAACTAGCAAGTCATAAAGGGATTGAAATTATCTCTGCACCTAATAATAATATGGCCGCAGAGATGGCAGTGAAAGCTGTCACTTCGAATGAAGCACAGGTAGTGATGAAGGGGAATATCCCGACGGCGGCAATCCTGAAGGCTGTCCTGAATAAGGAGTATGGCCTCAGAACGGGTGCGGTATTATCCCATGTAGCAGTGTTTGAAGTGCCGGGATATGATCGCTACACAATCGTTACCGATGCTGCGATGAATATAGCGCCGGATCTTGAACAAAAAGCGCAAATCATAAAAAATGCCGTCCGGGTAGCCCATTCGATCGGTATTGATATGCCAAAAGTAGCACCACTTGCAGCGGTGGAAGTAGTCAATCCCGCTATGCAGGCCACACTTGATGCAGCAGCATTGACGGTCATGAATCAAAGAGGGCAAATTTCCGGTTGTATTGTGGACGGCCCGCTCGCGCTTGATAACGCGGTTTCACAGCTGGCTGCAGAGCACAAGGGAATCAAGAGTGATGTTGCCGGGAAAGCTGATATCCTTTTAGTCCCTGCGATCGAAGTCGGCAATGTACTTTATAAATCATTAGTTTATTTTGCCAATGCAAAAGTTGGCGCAGTCATATCAGGGGCGAAAGCTCCAATCGTGTTAACATCCAGGGCAGATACAGCCGAAAGCAAGCTTTATTCTCTTGCGCTGGCGTTATGCTCTGCTGAAAAATAACCTACATAAATCAGAGGGGGAACTAGAAATGGAAATCTTCAAGTATCTTGAACAGTATGATTATGAGCAGGTAGTGTTTTGCCAGGATAAGCAATCAGGTTTGAAAGCGATTATCGCAATCCATGATACAACTTTAGGGCCAGCTTTGGGCGGTACCCGTATGTGGACTTACGCTTCAGAAGAAGCAGCGATCGAAGATGCTCTTAGACTGGCAAAGGGCATGACTTATAAGAATGCGGCAGCTGGCCTCAACCTTGGCGGTGGAAAAACGGTCATCATCGGCGACCCTCGCAAGGACAAGAACGAAGAAATGTTCCGTGCCTTTGGCCGTTATATCCAGGGATTGAATGGCAGATACATCACTGCTGAAGATGTTGGTACAACCGTGGCTGACATGGACCTTATCCATGAAGAAACAGACTATGTAACAGGTATTTCACCAGCATTCGGTTCATCAGGCAATCCATCACCAGTAACTGCTTACGGAGTATACAGAGGAATGAAGGCAGCTGCGAAGGAAGCATTCGGCACTGATTCTCTTGAAGGTAAGACGATCGCCGTCCAGGGTGTAGGGAATGTCGCATATAATCTATGCCGCCACCTTCATGAAGAAGGCGCTCAGCTGATCGTGACTGACATCAATAAAGAAGCAGTCCAGAGAGCGGTTGAGGAATTCGGGGCAAAGGCAGTTGAACCAGATGAGATCTATAGTGTTGACTGTGATATTTATGCTCCTTGTGCATTAGGTGCGGTCATCAATGATGAAACGATTCCTCAAATTAAGGCAAAGGTTATTGCCGGTGCAGCAAATAACCAGTTGAAGGATACCAAGCATGGCGACATCATCCACGAAATGGGCATTGTTTACGCTCCGGATTATGTCATCAACGCAGGCGGAGTTATCAACGTAGCGGATGAGCTGTATGGCTACAATGCGGAGAGAGCAATGAAAAAGGTTGAAACGATTTATAACAATATTGAAAAAGTTATTGAAATTGCCAAGAGGGACGGTATCCCTACGTATAAAGCGGCAGACCGTATGGCAGAAGAACGCATTGAGAGAATGCGCAATTCCCGCAGCCAGTTCCTGCAAAACGGCCACCATATCTTAAGCCGCCGCTAATCCGGGGGTTTTCAAGGAATGTTCTTTTCTCCATCTGTGTGAATATCAGCATGATTTCTGCGATGCGAAAAAAAGAAAACATGCCTTAATCAAAAATGATTTGCAGAGTGCGCTGAATCGACCCTTCGGCGCCTCTGCTGTTTCCTAAATGCTACTGACATTACGGATTGGAACCAGCCCGTAAGCAAATTGGAGGTTTAACTGTGCAACAAACAGAACATCGGATTCTAGTCATTAATCCAGGATCTACATCAACGAAAATAGGTGTTTTTGATAACGAAGTATCGATTTTCGAAAAAACAATCCGGCATGATTCAGCTGTCATCAACTCCTATGAAACCATCATCGATCAATACGAATTCAGGAAGAATACGATACTTGAAACGCTTGATACCGAAGGCATCAACATTTCAAAATTGAGTGCTGTTTGTGGGCGCGGCGGTCTTTTACGGCCAATTGAAGGCGGAACATATGCAGTTAACAATAAGATGCTTGAAGACCTGCGGGCAGGTTACTCTGGCCAGCACGCATCAAATCTGGGCGGTATCTTGGCTTATGAAATCGCTTCAGGCTTGAACATTCCTTCATTTATTGTAGACCCGGTCGTGGTCGATGAACTTGACCCGATCGCACGAGTTTCAGGGTTCTCGCTGATTGAACGGAAGAGCATTTTCCATGCTCTGAACCAGAAGGCGGTTGCGCGAAGGGTTGCCAGAGAGCTTGGCCGGAAGTATGAAGAGCTTAACCTCATTATTACCCATCTTGGCGGAGGTATCACTGTAGGAGCCCATAAAAGGGGCAGGGTTGTTGATGTGAACAATGGTCTGCATGGTGATGGTCCATTCAGTCCCGAACGCGCAGGCACAGTACCTGCTGGAGACCTGGTTCAGCTATGCTTCTCAGGAGATTTCTTCCGGGATGAAGTGATGAAAAAGCTTGTCGGCCAGGGAGGTCTTGTTGGCTACCTGGGCACGAATGATGCGGTCAAGGTCGAAAAGATGATCAAGCAGGGGGATGAAAAAGCGAAGCTTGTATATGACGCGATGGCATATCAGGTAGCCAAAGAAATCGGTTCTGCCAGCGCGGTCCTATCAGGAAAAGTAGACGCAATCGTCCTTACAGGCGGACTTGCGTACGGCAAAGAGTTCGTACAGGAAATTTCAGAACGGATCAACTGGATCGCAGACGTAATCGTCCATCCCGGTGAAAACGAATTGCAGGCCCTTGCAGAGGGAGCTCTTCGAATTTTACGGAACGAGGAAGATGTAAAGGAATATCCTGGCCGATAATCATGCATGGCTGAAGTTGAACAAAATTAGTTGATTTATATAGAGGAGGGATTCAGATGGCTCAAGAATATGATTTAGTCATTCTCGGAGGCGGTACAGGAGGATACGTAGCAGCAATCAGGGCTTCTCAGCTTGGGTTGAAAACTGCCATCGTTGAAAAGGGTAAGCTGGGTGGTACATGCCTTCATAAAGGCTGTATTCCAAGCAAGGCTTTACTAAGAAGTGCTGAAGTGTATGCAACTGCAAAGAAAAGTGAAAACTTCGGGATAACAGTTGGCGAGGTTGCGGTGAATTTCACCAAGGTGCAGGAAAGGAAAGAGAAGATTGTCGAGCAGCTCCATAAAGGAGTCCAGCACCTGATGAAACAGGGGAAAATCGATGTCTATGAAGGTTTGGGAAGAATCCTGGGGCCTTCTATTTTCTCACCTATGCCGGGTACGATTTCTGTAGAAATGAACAATGGCGAAGAAAACGAGATGCTAATCCCTAAAAATGTGATTGTAGCGACAGGGTCACGTCCAAGGACTCTGCCAGGGCTTGAAGCAGACGGCCAATATGTCATGACCTCTGATGAAGCACTTATCATGGAAGATCTTCCAAAGTCGATCATCATCGTTGGCGGAGGCGTCATTGGGATTGAGTGGGCTTCCATGCTTGCTGATTTCGGAACAGAAGTTACAGTCATTGAGTATGCTGATCGAATTGTCCCAACAGAAGACAAGGAAGTTTCAAGAGAGATGCAGCGCGCGATGAAGAAAAAGGGCGTGAAAATCATTACAAGCGCCAAAGTATTATCTGAGACACTTCAAAAAGGTGATGGAGTCACGATCAGTGCCGAGGTTAAAGGTGAAACGAAAGAATTCACCGCTGAAAAATTACTGGTCTCTGTTGGACGCCAGGCTAATGTTGAAGGAATTGGACTTGAGAATACAGAAATCCAGCTTGAAAGAGGCTTCATCCAGACAAACGAATTTTTCCAGACGAAGGAATCCCATATTTATGCGATTGGTGATGTCATTGGCGGACTACAGCTTGCGCACGTAGCATCTCATGAAGGGATTGTAGCTGTCGAGCATATTGCCGGGGAAAATCCTCATCCAATCGATTATACGCTAGTCTCTAAATGCATCTACAGCTCTCCAGAAGCTGCGAGCGTCGGTCTGACAGAGGATGAAGCAAAAGAAAAAGGCTTTGAAGTAAAGACTGGGAAATTCTCTTTTAAAGCAATTGGCAAGGCACTTGTTTATGGCGAATCTGACGGTTTTGTAAAAATTGTGGCTGATAAAGAAACGGATGATATTCTTGGAGTCCATATGATCGGGCCGCATGTTACTGACATGATCTCAGAAGCTGGCCTGGCAAAAGTTCTTGATGCAACTCCGTGGGAAGTTGCCCATACAATCCATCCTCACCCAACTTTGTCAGAGGCAATCGGTGAAGCGGCCCTGGCTGTGGATGGAAAAGCAATCCATTCTTAATTTTTCTTGGGACAGAAACTCTTTTCCGAGGAGAAGAGCTGTACGAACAAATGGGAGGTATAAAAATGGCAGAAAATCGTCACGCTGCACTTGGCTTAAGTGATGAAAAGGTTATGGAAATGTATGAAACAATGCTTTTGGCCCGCCGGCTGGATGAGCGGATGTGGTTATTGAACCGTGCCGGGAAAATTCCTTTTGTGATTTCCTGTCAGGGGCAGGAAGCAGCACAGGTAGGAGCTGCCTTTGCACTTGATCGCGAGAAGGATTATGTTCTTCCTTATTACCGTGACATGGGTGTGGTCTTAACTTTTGGCATGACGGCAAAAGATTTGATGCTTTCAGGTTTTGCCAAAGCGGAAGACCCAAACTCTGGAGGCCGCCAGATGCCTGGACACTTTGGGCAGAAGAAAAATAGAATCGTAACAGGTTCTTCACCGGTAACAACACAGGTACCTCATGCGGTTGGAATCGCACTTGCAGGTAAAATGGAGAAAAAGGACTTAGTAACATTCGTTACCTTCGGAGAAGGATCTTCCAACCAGGGCGATTTCCACGAAGGAGCTAACTTTGCGGGAGTCCATAAGCTTCCTGTCATTTTTATGGTTGAAAACAATAAATATGCAATCTCGATACCTTATGAGAGACAAGTCGCTGCAGAAAAAGTATCGGACCGTGCAATTGGTTATGGCATGCCAGGAGTCACTGTGGATGGAAATGATCCTTTAGAAGTTTATAAAGTGGTAAAGGAAGCTGCTGACCGCGGACGCCTTGGTGAAGGACCAACTCTTGTCGAGGCAGTATCCTACCGTCTGACTCCACACTCATCAGATGATGACGATAGAAGCTACCGTGCGCCTGACGAAGTAGCACAGGCAAAGACGAAGGACCCTATCATTACCTTCGGCGCATATTTAAAGGAAAATGGCCTCATGAACGATGAGAGTGAAAAGGAAATCAACGATCGAATCATGAAACTGGTCAATGAAGCAACAGATTATGCTGAAAATGCACCGTATGCAGAGCCAGAACATGCTTTGAAATACGTATATGCTGAAGAGTAAGGGGGAACGAAAATGGCGGTAATTTCTTATATAGATGCAGTGACATTGGCAATCAAGGAAGAGATGGAAAGAGACCCGAGAGTTTTTGTCCTCGGTGAAGACGTTGGTAAAAAAGGCGGGGTTTTCAAGGCTACACAAGGCTTATATGAAAAATTCGGGGAAGACAGGGTCATCGATGCGCCGCTTGCGGAATCAGCGATTGCTGGTGTCGGAATCGGTGCGGCAATGTACGGCATGCGCCCGATTGCAGAGATGCAGTTCGCAGATTTCATCATGCCCGCTGTAAACCAGATCATCTCTGAGGCGGCAAGGATCCGTTATCGCTCAAACAATGACTGGAGCTGTCCGATGGTCATCCGTGCTCCTTATGGCGGAGGCGTCCATGGTGCACTTTACCACTCCCAGTCTGTTGAGGCCGTATTTGCGAACCAGCCTGGACTGAAAATCGTGATGCCTTCTACACCTTATGATGTTAAAGGTTTGTTGAAAGCTGCGATCAGGGATGAAGATCCAGTTTTGTTCTTTGAACACAAGCGCGCCTATCGATTGATCAAAGGCGAAGTTCCTGAGGACGATTATGTGCTACCAATCGGCAAAGCTGACGTAAAACGCGAGGGTGAAGATATCACCGTCATCACTTATGGCCTGGCAGTTCATTTTGCTCTTCAGGCAGCTGAAAGACTTGCGAAGGATGGAATTTCTGCTCACATTCTGGATCTTCGTACAGTATATCCATTGGACAAAGAAGCGATCATCGAAGCTGCATCCAAGACTGGAAAAGTCCTTCTTGTAACGGAAGACAATAAAGAAGGAAGCATCATGAGCGAAGTTTCTGCGATTATTGCTGAACACTGCTTATTCGAACTTGATGCACCGATCAAGAGGCTGGCTGGCCCGGATGTTCCTGCTATGCCGTACGCTCCTACTATGGAGAAATACTTCATGATCAACCCTGATAAAGTTGAAAAAGCAATGAGAGAGCTTGCTGAATTTTAACATAATCATATTGGAAATAGAGTGAATGGAGAAGGAGGGTCAACCTGTGGCGATCGAACAAATCAAAATGCCTCAATTAGGCGAGAGTGTTACAGAAGGAACAATCAGCAAATGGCTGGTTTCTGTTGGTGATAAAGTAAATAAATACGATCCGCTGGCCGAAGTCATGACTGACAAGGTAAATGCTGAAGTACCATCATCTTTTTCAGGAACAATCAAGGAATTGATTGCGAATGAAGGAGATACTTTTGCGGTTGGTGAAATCATTTGCACTATTGAAATAGAAGGCGGCAGCACCGAGGAAGCTCCAGCTGCAGAGAAACCTGCAGCAGAAGCTTCAACAGGTACTGCTGCACCAGCAGTATCCGGCAATGATGGAAACAGAGCAAGGTACTCACCGGCAGTACTGAAGCTTGCCCAAGAACATAATATCGACTTGACCATAGTTAATGGCACCGGGGCAGGCGGAAGGATTACCCGTAAAGATCTTCAGCAGATCATTCAATCCGGAAATATTCCTCAGCCATCAGCCGAAGCACCTAAGGCTCAAGCTGCGGCACTGACAGAGGCTCCGGACAAGCCGGCTGCACCATCTCAGCCAACAGCATCAGCTCCGGAATCTCCTTCAGTACCAGTTGCTGCAGGTGATATCGAGATCCCAGTAACTGGAGTACGCAAGGCGATCGCTGCGAATATGCTGCGCAGCAAGCATGAAGCTCCGCATGCCTGGACAATGGTGGAAGTGGACGTTACAAACCTTGTAGAATACAGAAATGGTCTTAAGGATGATTTCAAGAAGAAAGAAGGCTTCAACCTTACTTTCTTTGCTTTCTTCGTTAAAGCTGTCGCACAGGCACTGAAAGAATTCCCGCAAGTCAATTCTATGTGGGCTGGCGACAAGATCATCCAGAAAAAAGATATCAATCTTTCAATCGCAGTAGCGACAGATGATGCCTTGTTCGTACCTGTCATTAAAAATGCAGACGAAAAGACAATTAAAGGCATCGGCCGTGAAATCAATGAACTTGCCCAGAAGGTACGTACCGGCAAGCTTCGTTCCGAGGACATGCAAGGCGGAACCTTCACTGTCAACAACACAGGTTCTTTCGGTTCTGTCCAATCAATGGGAATCATCAATTACCCACAGGCTGCCATCCTTCAGGTGGAGTCAATCGTTAAGCGTCCTGTCGTAATGAACAATGGCATGATCGCGGTTCGCGATATGGTAAACCTGTGCCTGTCACTTGACCATCGTGTACTGGACGGCCTTGTTTGCGGACGTTTCCTTGCAAGGGTAAAAGAAATCCTGGAAAACACATCAAAAGAGACGACATCAATCTATTAATTCAATCTATCTAAAGACGCCCAGAACCATTCTGGGCGTTTTCCTATACGGAGTTAGATCGTTAATGTCCCTTCGTTGCTAGAATAGCATTCGTATACTAAAATAAAAGTGGAATATAAAAATTAGAATTTTATCACAATTTCATGAAGGGGGGAAGGCTGTCTGAACTTCGGACAGTGAAGTATATGACAATCGAGAGTATGAAGGCTGCCTCGTTCAATGATGCATTTTTTGAGGACTGGCAAAAGAAAGCTGCTGCTTCATTAAAAGGAAAGCCAATTGAATCACTTTATACCAATACATATGAAGATATCATGCTTAAGCCGCTTTACACAAAAGAAGATTTCCCGGATCAATTGGCTGGAGCTCTTCCAGGTGAACCAGGCTACAGGCGCGGCATCCATCCATTCGGGTATCAATCTGAGTCATGGCATATCTCGAATCGCCTTTTTTACAAGGATTTGACGGAACTGAAAGAAAAAATGGACTCTGCATTAGCAAAAGGACAAAACGCGATTTCTTTTGAGGTAAAACCTGATTTGTTCCTTGATCCTCGTGGATTGGCCGAATTCTTTGCTTCTTATAAAAATGACTACCCTTTGAGTTTGAATGCTGGATTGCTGCAAACACAGCTGCTTGCATCATTGTCAGTGGCCACCAAGGTGGCAGGGGATTCAAATAAGGTCTCAGGTATTGTCGCCGCAGATCCTGTTGCCGAAGCGAGCCTAAATGGGGGACTTCCGAAAGAGGAAAAGGAATTTTTTGCAGAATGGGCAAAGGTGCTGGAGGAAGCAGACCAGCAATTGCCACAATTAAAAACAGTGCTCGCCAATACCGTCCCTTATCATGACAGCGGAGCAAGTGCGGTTCAGGAACTTGCTGCCGGCATTTCCACCGGGGTATACCTGCTGCAGCAACTGCTTGACCAGGGCTGGGAATTGAAGAAAGCGTTGTCAAAATTCGTGTTCCACTTTGCGATAGGCTCGAACTTCTTCATGGAAACAGCCAAGCTCAGGGCTGCCAGGATTCTATGGAGTAAAATAGCGGAAGCATACGGTGCCGAACCAGGAGACCAGAAAATGGTTCTATCAGCTGAGACTTCAAGGTACACGAAAACGATCTTTGATCCATATGTAAACATGCTCAGGACTGGGAATGAGGCCTTTGCTGCAGTACTGGGAGGCATACAGTACCTTCACACTGGAAGCTTCGAGGAAGCAACAGGAACAGTTAGTGCCTTCTCTGAAAGGGTTGCCCGCAATACACAGCTGGTCCTTAAATCAGAGGCGCATCTCGAAAAAGTAGCCGACCCTGCAGGAGGATCGTGGTATATTGAATCGTTGACAAATGAACTGGCTGAAAAGGCGTGGAATCTTTTCCTTGAGCTGGATGGCATGGGAGGGATTTATGAGGCTCTGAGGTCCGGATGGCTCCAGGAACAGATTGCAAAAACGGCTGATGCCCGGGAACAGGATGTTTTTAAGAGGAAAAAGAGCATCATCGGGACAAATGTTTATGCCAATCTTTCGGAAGCTGTCAGCCAGCCTCTAGTTAAGGATAGAAAAAGCCAATATTTTGGAGGCACCCTTGCGGACAGTGTGAGAATGATTGAGTCAGGGGATTCTCTATTAAAAAGATTGGAAGAGATAGAACAAAGCTTCACGCCATTAGAATCCAAACGTTTATCACAACCATTTGAAAAACTGAGATTCAGGGCAAATGGACTTGAGAAAATGGGGCAGCGTCCGGTGGTTGGCTTAATCTGCCTGGATCAGCTGAAAAAGCACAAGCCAAGGGCGGATTTTATTTCGGGTCTTTTATCAGCGGGCGGCATTCATGCACTAAGGAGCGACGAAATCCATACAGTTCAGGAAGCGCTGGAATTCATCAATGCATCGAGTGCAAAACAATTTGTCATTTGCGGTGACCAGACTTCCTACAATACATTCGGTCCCGAGCTGGCGCTGGAAATCAAGAAAGAGTATGATGTAAAGCTTTATCTGGCAGGTATCCCAGAGGAAAGAGAAAGCGAATGGAACATTGCCGGAATCCAGGATTTCCTGCATGTAAGAAGCAATGCTTACCAGTCGCTATCATCGATCCTTCAAGAAATGGAGGCAGGCACCAATGCAAAAGCCTGATTTTACAAAAGTCACTTTATTTGCTGATGAGAAAAAGGAAGGCAAGGAGCAGGTTGACACTCATATAAAAGAAAAGCTCGAAGACTTGTTATTTGAGACAAATGAACAGATCAAAGTGAAGGCTGTATATACACAAGAAGATGTCGAGTCTGTTAAGCATCTGGATGGTATGCCCGGTCTGCCGCCTTACACAAGGGGACCGTATCCAGCGATGTATGTAAACCGCCCATGGACGGTAAGACAGTATGCGGGATTTTCAACTGCTGAAGAAAGCAACGCATTCTACAGACGGAACCTTGCGATGGGACAAAAAGGTTTGTCTGTTGCCTTTGACCTTGCGACCCACAGGGGATACGATTCAGACCATCCTCGGGTGGAAGGTGATGTCGGCAAAGCCGGTGTCGCGATCGACTCCGTCCTGGATATGAAAATCCTGTTTGGTGGAATTCCGCTAGACCAGATGTCTGTGTCAATGACAATGAACGGAGCTGTCCTGCCGATCATGGCATTCTTTATAGTGACAGCCGAGGAACAGGGTGTGACGCAGGATCAATTATCCGGTACGATCCAGAATGATATCCTGAAGGAATACATGGTCAGGAACACCTATATTTACCCGCCGGAAATGTCAATGAAGATCATCGCTGATATTTTCGAATACACGTCCAAATACATGCCTAAATTCAATTCAATCAGTATTTCAGGCTATCATATGCAGGAAGCCGGGGCACCGGCTGATATTGAACTGGCATATACCCTGGCAGATGGCCTTGAATATGTGCGGACAGGCCTGAAAGCCGGCATTGATATCGATTCATTCGCTCCGAGATTAAGTTTCTTCTGGGCGATCGGCATGAACTATTTCATGGAAGTCGCCAAAATGAGGGCGGCGAGATTTATTTGGGCAAAAATGATCAAGACGTTCAATCCGAAAAACGAAAAGTCAATGGCTTTGAGGACACATTCACAGACATCTGGATGGAGCCTGACCGAGCAGGATCCATATAATAACGTAATCCGTACATTGGTGGAGGCACATGCCGCTGCGATGGGCCATACACAATCCTTGCACACCAACGCACTTGATGAAGCAATCGCGCTGCCAACGGATTTTTCTGCCCGTATTGCCCGCAACACACAATTGTTTTTGCAGGAAGAGACCGGGATAACAAAAGTGATTGATCCATGGGCAGGAAGCTATTATGTAGAAAGCCTGACAGATGCTCTGATTGAGAGAGCCTGGGAGCATATTGAAGAGATTGAAAGTCTTGGCGGGATGGCCAAGGCAATCGAAACGGGTTTGCCTAAGATGCGCATTGAAGAAGCAGCTGCAAGACGCCAGGCTCAAATTGACTCTGGTAAGGAAACAATTATCGGGGTGAATAAATACAGGCTTGAACAGGAGGATCCTCTTGAAATACTAGATATTGATAACTCCGCTGTTCGCGCGAAACAGATTGAAAGGCTCAAGCAGTTAAAAGAAAATCGTGATGATGAAAAAGTAGAATCCGCTTTGAATGATCTGGCTGCTGTGGCTGAAACTGGAGAAGGCAATCTTCTCGAGTATGCAGTAAGGGCAGCACGGGCAAGGGCGACACTGGGAGAGATTTCAGATGCCATCGAAAAAGCGGCAGGAAGGCATAAAGCAGTGATTCGGTCAGTTAGCGGGGTATACAGTGCAGCCTTCACGAATGAAGAAGAAATTTCCGAAGTACAGCAAATGACGGCAGAGTTCCTCGAAAATGAAGGACGCAGACCGCGAATCATGATTGCCAAGATGGGTCAGGATGGCCATGACCGGGGGGCTAAAGTCATTTCAACCGCTTTTGCAGACTTAGGCTTTGATGTCGATATCGGGCCGCTTTTCCAGACACCGGAAGAAACAGCCATCCAGGCAGTGGAAAACGATGTTCACGCCATTGGAATCAGCTCTCTGGCAGCTGGGCATAAAACGCTATTGCCACAGCTTGTAAATGAGCTGAAAAAGCTTGGACGTGATGACATTGTCGTCATCGTTGGCGGAGTCATCCCTGCCCAGGACTACCAGTTTTTATATGATAATGGAGCCAGCGCGATTTTTGGGCCGGGAACGATCATTCCGGTTGCAGCCCAAAAAGTGTTGCGGACCATCTATGAGCGCCTGGGCTACGAGGAAGTGTCCCACTAATGAAGGACGAAAAAAAGCCTGAATGGTTTGACCCGGGGAAGGCTGATTCCTTTTCAAGCACCGTGAAGCCGGGAGTATCAGGGAATGGTCATGGTAATGAACTTCCTGCAAAAGCAGGACGTTTCATAAAAAAAACAGCAGCACGTAAAATAGATCCTGATTCTCTGGCGGCTGAAATCATGGATGGGAACAGGACGGCACTGGCAAAAGGAATCACCTTGATTGAAAGCAATGCGGAGCGTGATTTTCAATACGCGCAATCTCTTTTGCAAAGCCTTCTTCCTCGATCAGGAAAATCCATCAGGATTGGCATCACAGGTGTACCGGGAGCTGGGAAGAGCACCTTTATTGAAAGCTTCGGCAGCTATCTGTGCGAGCTGGGACACAAGGTTGCAGTACTCGCTGTGGATCCTACCTCAAGTTTGACGGGCGGAAGTATCCTGGGAGATAAAACTCGGATGGAAAAGCTTGCGAGAAATCCGCGGGCATTCATCCGTCCCTCTCCATCCGGAGGGAAACTTGGGGGTGTACACCGTAAGACGAGGGAAACGATGCTTGTCTGTGAAGCAGCAGGCTTTGATGTCATCCTGGTTGAAACGGTCGGTGTCGGACAGAGCGAAGTCATAGTCAGGGATATGGTCGATTTCTTCATGCTGCTTGTCCTCACGGGTGCAGGTGACGAACTCCAGGGCATGAAAAAAGGAATCATGGAACTTGCGGATTCCGTTATTGTCAATAAAGCAGATGGTCAAAATGAACAGGCTGCCAAAAAGACAAAAGAAGAATATAATAGGATTCTTCATTTCCTGCAGCCGGCAACGAAGGGGTGGCAAACGACCGCTTTAACGAGTTCTGCGCTGTATGATAAAGGGAACGACGAGATATGGAAAATGATTTCTGACTTCTCGAGCCTTACAAAGAAAAGCGGGATTTTTGAGATGAGAAGAAGGTCGCAGACTAAGGAGTGGCTGAATGATCTGATCATCGACCAGCTTCAGATGAATTTTTTTCAGCACTCAGCAATCAAAAGTTTGCTTCCGAAAATAGAAAATGAAGTGATTTCAGGAAACAGGCCAGTCGCCTCTGGAGTCGATGAGTTATTCAAGACCTTTTTCGAGGCGAAAAAATAAGCTGTCCAATGTGGACGGCTTATTGATTTTCATCAAAAAAAAGCGGACAACGGAATATGCCGTTGTCCTTCATCTAGGGAGTTTAGGGGTATGGATCTAGCTGTATTGTTACCTTTCCCGGTTTTCCGGGCAGTTAAACATACTTTGAAAAATTTATTTTAATTGGTATCATTATTTATGTACTATTTAATTCCGAGCAGAGGAGAGATTGATCAATGAGCATGGATTTTAATTTTTTCATGAATGATGTAGTCCGCCAGGCACGCCAGGAAATCTCGGCAGCTGGATATACAGAACTGACCACTAGTGAAGAAGTAGAAGAGGCTTTGGCCAAAGAGGGTACGACACTTGTAATGGTGAATTCCGTTTGCGGATGTGCCGGGGGCATCGCCCGTCCAGCGGCAGCGCATTCTCTTCACTACGATAAACGCCCTGACCAACTTGTTACTGTTTTTGCAGGCCAGGATAAGGAAGCTACTGAAAAGGCTCGGAGTTATTTCACAGGATTTCCGCCTTCATCTCCTTCCTTTGCGCTTTTGAAGGATGGAAAGCTTTGCAGGATGATCGAGCGCCACGAAATCGAAGGCCACGATCCAATGCAGGTAGTGAATAAACTTCAGGATGCGTTCGAAGAATATTGCGAAGAAGTTTAATTTTTGGTTAGAATCCCATACTAAATGGGGTTCTTTTTTATTTTATTAGAATTATATTTAAAAATCATATTGCATAAATATAAGGATGTGTTAAAATGCATTATGTTGAATATTTATTATCAATTGTTTCTGCTTGAAAAAGTAATGAGTTTCGATAATAATATATTTATTATTTTAAAAAATAAGAAATTTTCGAAAAAATTATAGGAGGAAAACAAGTGAAAAAGTCATTATCTATTCTTATGATTACGATTTTAATGATGGGAGTTTTAGCTGCATGCGGTACCGCTACTGAAGAAAAAGAAAACGCAGGCGGAAATGGTGAAGAAAAGAAAGTTCTAACAATGGGAACTTCAGCTGACTACCCGCCATTTGAATACGTCGAAACAGCCAAAAGCGATGAAATTATCGGTTTCGATGTTGATCTCGCGAACCTGATCGCAAATGAATTAGGATACGAAGTAGAAATCAAGGACATGGACTTCAATGGATTGATCGGTGCTATCCAGGCTGACCGTGTCGACTTTGTCATGGCAGGTATGACTCCAACAGAAGAACGTAAAGAGAGCGTCGACTTTTCCGATGTGTATTACACAGCGAAGCATATGATCGTTTCAGCAAAAGACAGCAACATAAAGTCAATTGAAGACCTTGAAGGCAAAACAGTTGGCGTTCAGCTTTCTTCTATCCAGGAAGGCAAAGCAGAAGAAATCGGGAAAACAGTGAAAATCAAAGTTGAAAAACGCACAAGAATTCCTGAGCTGGTACAGGAAATCAAGGCTGGACGCATTGACGCAGCAATCATCGAGGATACAGTTGCAGAAGGATACTTCAAGAACAATCCTGATCTTGCAGGTTTCACAATCGAAGACGGAAATGAAGAAGAAGCCGGTTCAGCCATCGCATTCCCTAAAGGAAGCAAACTGACTGAAGAGTTCAACAAAGTCCTTAAAGAAAAAATGGAAAATGGCGAAGTAGAAAAGCTGGTTATTAAATGGTTTGGCGGAGAAAAGTAAAATGGAAACTGGGCGTTCAGAGTGCATTTGACTTCTGGGCGCCTTTCTCCTTCATGAAATAAAAAGAGAGGGCTGTTACGATTATGAATCTCGATTTTACCGCCATACTTCCTTCAATGCCATATATTTTGAAGGGAATTGGCGTCACACTAAAAATAGTATTGGTTGCAGGCCTTCTTGGCTTTGCGTTTGGTATCATTCTTGCAATTTTTAAAATCAGCAAATTTAAAGCACTCAACTGGTTTGCAGATATTTATACATCGATTTTCCGCGGAACACCGCTTATTTTGCAGCTTATGATCATTTATTACGGAGCCCCGCAGATTATTGGCTTTGAGATTTCATCTTACACTGCAGCAGTTGCGTCTTTTTCTTTGAATTCTGCAGCATACATTTCTGAAATCATCCGTGCCGGAATTTTGGCGGTTGATAAAGGTCAGAAGGAAGCTGCAATGGCTCTTGGTGTACCTGGGAATAGAATGATGAAGGATATCATCCTGCCTCAAGCAATGAAAAATATCCTCCCTGCATTGATGAATGAATTCATCACTCTTACAAAGGAATCTGCAATCGTTACAGTCATTGCCGTTGATGATATCATGCGAAGGGCGTATATTGTTGGCGGTGAGCAGTATAGATTTTTTGAGCCGTTCATTTTTGCCGGTCTCATCTACTATCTCATGGTCATCTCCTTAACATTCATCGGTAAGCTAGTTGAAAGGAGAATGAGACAAAGTGATTAAAGTACAAAATCTTAATAAATCATTTGGCAAGCTTGAAGTTCTAAAAGGAATCTCAACGACAATCGATAACGGGGAGGTCGTTGCCATCGTCGGGCCTTCAGGATCAGGGAAATCAACGTTCCTCCGCTGCCTGAATTTACTTGAGCAGCCGACTAGCGGACAAATCCTGATTGGCGCCGATGATGTTACCGATAAGAAAACGAACATTATGAAAGTCCGTGAAAATGTCGGCATGGTGTTCCAGCACTTTCATCTGTTCCCGCATATGACCGTTTTGCAAAACATTACCTATGCGCCGATAAAGGTTAAAGGTATGTCCAAGGCAGAAGCAGAAAAGCATGGTCTTGAACTTCTTAAAAAAGTGGGACTCTCTGAAAAAGCAAATGAATATCCGAACAGATTGTCTGGAGGGCAAAAGCAGCGTGTAGCAATCGCCCGGGCGCTGGCGATGAACCCTGAAGTCATGCTTTTCGATGAGCCTACTTCTGCACTGGATCCGGAAATGGTCAAAGAGGTGCTTGAGGTCATGAAGTCTCTGGCTCACACTGGCATGACGATGGCCATTGTCACACATGAAATGGGCTTTGCACGTGAAGTGGCTGACCGCGTTCTTTTCCTGGATGGCGGTGTACTGGTGGAAGATGCTCCTCCAGCAGAATTCTTCAGCAGTCCGAAAAGCAGCAGGGCAAAAGAGTTTCTTGAGAAAATGCTGTAAATCCCTGCGGCTTGCTTTTATAAACGATGACGTATCTGATAAACTATGGATGATCATATCTGAATGGTATGATCATTTTTTTATTTGGTTTGATGATCAGCAATGAGACTGAAAGGACTCGCTTTCGTTGATCCAGTAAAAGTTTGATTGATAGGAGAATATACGGTGAAATTCAGAATTGGTTATCGGACTTTAAAAACAGCACTTGGTACGGCGCTCTCCATCGTCGTTGCCCAGCTTTTTGGCTTCGAGAATTACGTTTCAGCAGGCATCCTGACCATCCTCTGTATCCAGGTGACAAAAAAGAGGTCGCTGCAGGCATCATGGCACCGGTTCCTCGCCTGCATCATTGCGATGGCCTTCTCAGCGGTGTTTTTTGAGGGCATTGCCTACCATCCGCTTGTGATTGGATTGCTGCTGTTGTTCTTCATCCCGACCGTCGTCATGTTCAGAGCAAAAGAGGGAGTGGTATCCAGCAGTGTCATCATCATGCATATCTACTCTGCTGGAAAAGTAACAGGTGCTCTTTTATTCAACGAATTGGGAATCATCACAATTGGAATAGGTGTAGCGTTGATCATGAACCTTTATATGCCAAGTGTCGATTACAAGTTGGAGCAATATCAAAGAGAAATCGAGGCCCAGTTCAAGAAAATTTTCAGCGAAATTGCCAAATACCTTAAAAATAATGATTCCAGCTGGGATGGAAGGGAACTGACAGAGACTGCCGTGCTGATTGAAAAAGCAAAAGGCCTGGCGATCCAGGATGTCGAAAACAATATTTTGAGAGATGAGAACTTGTATTATCAGTATTTTAAAATAAGAGAAAAGCAATTTGAAATAATCGAGCGGGTGCTGCCATCGATCACCTCGATCCCTCAGCATGTGGAGCAGGCTAATATGGTCGCGGGGTTTATCGAGGATCTGGCTAAAGGAATCCATCCGGGTAATACGGTATTATTTTACCTGGAAAAATTGTTGAGGATGAAATCCGTATTTGAGAATATGGAACTGCCGAAAACCAGGGAGGAATTCGAGGCGAGGGCTGCCCTGCTTCATTTCGTCAATGAAATGGAACAGTTCCTTTTGTTGAAACGATCATTTAAAGGCCTGAATACTGGCAAGGATAAAAGTCAGCCTGCCGCGGCAAACTAACGGAAAAAGACGACGGAGGGATTAGCATGCCGGTGTTTATCTCCATGCTTCTAGCAGTTTTCATCTTTTCGCCTGTCTGGCCGCTGGGAACAAATCCGCTGCCGGGGGACCCATTTGTGATTGTGAATAAAAAAACGAACGAGGTCGCATTGATCAATGAGAACAGAGTGCAGACAGTTGTCAGCGCGGCAACTGGGAAATCAGAGGACCTGACACCTGAAGGTCTTTTCACAGTAACAGTTAAAGCTCCTGACCCGTATTATCGCAAGAAGGATATTCCGGGAGGTGACCCTAAAAATCCGCTGGGCAGCAGATGGATTGGGTTTGACGCTGAGAACACAGATGGCCGAACATATGGAATTCATGGAACGAATGACCCGGCAAGTATCGGCAAAAAAGTTTCCGGAGGGTGTATAAGGCTGCAGAACGAGGCAGTCGAATCACTATATGATTACATACCATTAGGCACAAAGATCCTCATTACATCATCACAGAAAAGCTTCATAGAACTGGGGCAGGAGCACGGCGCCATCAGTAAATAAAATAAAGGGCTGCCAGCTGGCAGCCCTTTGCTTATTTTATATACATTATAGGAAAGTAGCTAATCCCATTAGAAGGGTTGAAGCTAGCATAGTAAAAAGCATGACATATACTACGACCTTTCTGATATTCGGCTTTCGCATTAAAGAGATCCCCCTTCCAAAGCTTCAAATTCTATCTCTATTATTTTACATCCCCAGAACCATTTCAACAACCCTTTTAGTGGAAGCATTTAGACACGGTATAAAGGTATTATGTCAATCATAATGCAGAAATTACTATTTAAATAAGGAGGATTTGTGACATTTTTGTCGAATATTAAAATGGTTAAATATATTTAAATAATATTTGGAGGGAAATTCATGATAAAAAAGGTTGACCATATCGGCATTGCTGTCAAATCTCTTGAGCATGCCCTCCCATTTTATACAGATGTGCTGAAACTGACATTACTGGGGATCGAGGAAGTAGATAGCGAAAAGGTGAAAGTGGCTTTCCTGAAAGCCGGAGAAACGAAGCTTGAGCTTCTTGAGCCTCTATCGGAGGAAAGCGCAATCGCACGTTTTATTGAAAAGCGTGGAGAAGGAATTCACCATGTTGCACTTGGTGTGGAATCAATCGAGGAAAGAATCAGAGATATGAAGGAAAACGGAATCAAGATGATACAGGATGTTCCGAAAAAAGGTGCTGGTGGAGCGCTTGTAGCATTCATGCACCCGAAATCTACCGGCAGCATTTTATACGAACTTTGCGAGAAAAACAGGGAGGCTGAATAAAATGCCAGACATCTATGAAAAAATCAATGAACTATATGATAGACGCAGGGAAATTGAATTGGGCGGCGGCGACGACCGGATTGAAAAGCAGCATGAAAAAGGCAAGCTGACAGCCCGTGAACGAATTGAACTTCTTGTCGATCCAGGAAGTTTTGTGGAATTGAATCCCTTTATTCAGCATCGGAGCACTGACTTTGGGCTTGAGAATCAGAAGGGTCCCGGAGATGGAGTGGTAACCGGTTATGGAAAAGTGAATGGCAGGCCTATCTATCTGTTTTCCCAGGATTTCACCGTGTTTGGCGGAGCTTTGGGTGAAATGCATGCAAAGAAAATCGCCAATGTAATGGATCTGGCAGCCAAGAATGGTGCTCCCTTTGTCGGACTGAATGATTCCGGCGGAGCAAGGATCCAAGAGGGTGTTGTTTCTCTTGATGGGTACGGCCATATTTTCTACCGGAATTCGATTTATTCTGGAGTCATCCCGCAGATTTCTGTCATCATGGGACCATGTGCAGGGGGAGCCGTTTATTCACCGGCTATCACTGATTTTGTGTTCATGGTTGAAAAAACAAGTCAGATGTTCATCACCGGCCCTAAAGTAATTGAAACAGTTACGGGTGAAAAGATCTCCGCAGAAGATTTAGGCGGTGCAATCGTACATAATACAATCAGCGGCAACGCTCATTTCCATGGCCAGTCTGAAGAAGAAACATTGGGGCAGGTAAGATTGCTGCTGAGCTATCTGCCGCAAAGCTATGAAGAAAAGCCGCCGCGTCTTGAAGCGGATGAGCAGGATGATTACCGTCCGGACCTGACAGACGTGATTCCATTTGACGCTATCAGACCATATGATGTGCGCAAAGTAATCGAGCAGGTAGTGGATGCGGATTCGTTCCTGGAAATACAGAAGGACTTTGCCAAAAACATCGTGATTGGACTTGCAAGAATCAAAGGGGAGGTTGTCGGCCTAGTCTGCAACCAGCCAAAGGTGATGGCAGGAGGACTTGATATCGATTCTTCCGATAAAGCGTCTCGATTCATCAGATTCTGCGATTCATTCAATATCCCGATCATTACATTTGAAGATGTGACAGGATTTTTCCCTGGAATTAAGCAGGAGCATGGCGGCATCATCCGACACGGCGCAAAAATCCTCTACGCCTATTCAGAAGCGACTGTTCCTAAACTTACCGTAATTTTACGGAAAGCATATGGCGGCGCGTATGTTGCATTGAATAGTAAATCCATTGGGGCGGACCTTGTTTTTGCGTGGCCAAATGCCGAAATTGCAGTTATGGGGCCGCAGGGCGCCGCGAATATTATTTTTGCGAAGGAAATCCAGAACAGTGAAAATCCAGAACAGACAAGACAGCAAAAAATCGATGAGTATCGTGAAAAATTTGCGAATCCATATGTCGCTGCCAGCCAGGGCATGGTCGATGACGTCATTGATCCGCGTGACACACGGATTAAACTGATTCAGGCCCTTGAGATGCTTCGGACAAAGAAAGAAGATAGACCGGGCAAAAAGCATGGCAACATTCCGCTATAGGATTTAGGATTTGGTGTTGCCATTCAATTAGCGTTATACTCAAGTAGTATATACATAATTGGAGGTAGGCTTTGATGATTAACAACGAACGTTTATTGAATGAGTTTTTAGAGCTTGTCCAAATTGATTCTGAAACAAAGTATGAAACAGAAATCGCCCGCGTTCTCAAGCAAAAATTCGAGGATCTTGGGGTTGAAGTATTCGAAGATGATACGACAGCGCAAACGGGTCATGGTGCAGGAAATCTAATCTGCACATTGGAAGGGACAAAAGAAGGTGTTGATACCATCTACTTCACTTCCCACATGGATACAGTCGTACCCGCAAAGGGTGTAAAGCCATCCATCAAAGATGGTTATGTCATAACAGATGGAACAACCATTCTTGGTGCGGATGACAAAACGGGACTTGCGGTCATGCTTGAAACAATCCGTGTCCTGAAAGAACAATCCATTCCTCATGGAACGATCCAGTTCATCATTACTGTCGGGGAAGAATCGGGACTTGTTGGTGCCAAGGCATTGGATTCTTCTCTGGTAAAAGCGAAATATGGATATGCACTCGACAGTGATGGCAAGGTAGGAAACATCATTGTCGCAGCTCCTACTCAGGCGAAAGTGTCGGCTGTCATCCATGGCAAAACCGCACACGCTGGTGTTGCTCCTGAAAAAGGTGTATCCGCAATCACAATTGCAGCCAAAGCAGTTGCCAGAATGCCGCTTGGCCGCATTGATGAAGAAACAACTGCAAACATTGGCCGTTTCCAGGGCGGAACACAGACAAACATCGTTGCCGACCGAGCAGAAATCCTTGCTGAAGCCCGTTCCCTAATCCCTGAAAAGATGGAAGCGCAAGTGGCGAAAATGAAGGAAGCATTCGAGTCAGCTGCACGGGAAATGGGCGGCAAAGCAGAAGTTGATGTCCAGGTAATGTATCCAGGCTTCAAATTCGGCGAAGGTGACCTGGTAGTCGAACTTGCTAAAAAAGCTGCCGCAAAAATCGGCAGAAGCTCTGAATTGCTTCACAGCGGCGGCGGAAGCGATGCAAACGTCATTGCTGGCTTTGGTATTCCGACAGTCAACCTTGCTGTAGGATATGAAGAAATCCACACAACGAATGAAAGAATGCCAATCGAAGAGCTGGAGAAGCTTGCCGAAATGGTCATCGCTTTGATTCAAGAAGTAGCAGCACAATAAACCAAATGGCTTCCCTGCAGGGGGAAGCCATTTTTTATACGAACATACAGTGTTTAATAGACATTTTGAAGAATGGCGATAGTCAAAATGTCCAAGAACTGAGCTTTAATAGACATTTCAGGGAAAGCGGCAGTCAAAATGTCCAAGAACTGAGTTTTAATAGACATTTTAGAGAGAAATGATGATCAAAACGTCCAAGAAACCAGTCTTAATAGACATTTCAGGCAGAAGCGGCAGTCAAAATGTCCAAGAACAGAGTTTTAATAGACATTTTAGAGAGAAATGATGATTAAAATGTCCAAGAACAGAGTTTTAATAGACATTTTAGAGAGAAATGATGATCAAAATGTCCAAGAAACCAGTCTTAATAGACATTTTGGGGAAAAGCTGCAGTCAAAATGTCCAAGTAATGTGTTTTTTAGACATTTCAAGAAATAGTAATCGGCTAAATGTCCATATCCCCTTACTCATTTTTCATTAGTTCTAAAGATCGAACTGAAGAATCCGATATAATACTTGAAATGATCGACCTGATCAATCACTATGAACCCATTTTTATAATCTATTATTACATAGGGATAGAACTATAAATAAAGGAAGTGTACTCCAATGGCTGAAAGTACTAAGACGGTTGTGTTCCAGGCAGGGAATGAAGAATATGCTTTTCCGATTCTTTTCGTCATATCGATTGAAAAAATGGAAGGGATGACTGCGATCCCCCATATGCCTGATTATGTCACCGGAATTACGAAGGTAAGGGGAGATCTAATTCCAGTTATAGATTTGGAAAAGGTCCTCTATAATCGGGATATTCAGGCGGACGACAAGACGAGACTGATTGTACTGGAGACATCGGATATCTCGTTGGGAGTCCTGGTCAGGGATGCGAAGGAAATCCTTGAGATACCTCAGGAGAATTTAAAACAACCAGGTCTGATCGCATATCAAAATACTAAATTCATCACAGGCATCGCCAATTTTGAGAAACGGATGATCATGGTCATTGATCCAGAAACCTTGATCCAGTCACTCGAGGGAATCAAAGAGATTAAGGACTATATGAAAAATCAAAAACAGGAATTACATAACTAGTGTGATATAAAAACAAGCTGACCCCACGCGGGTCAGCTTGTTTTAGTTATAGTTTGAAACTGGAGAATGACTTTCTCAGGTTCTCGGCCATGCTGGACAATTTGCTGGATGATTCCAACAGTTCTTGCATGGTTGCGTTTTGTTCCTCTGTTGTAGCTGCTACCTGCTCGAGGAATTGCGCAGACTTTGAAGATGCAGTGATGACCTCGGTCGCAGACTGCGCCATGAATTCAATCTTTTCATTCGCACTCGTGACAGCACTGCTGACAGTGTCTCCCTTCAAGCTGACTTCCTCGATTGATTGAGCTATTTCTGTGAAGGTGGCCGCAACTTTCTCAACAAGTTCATTGCCTTTTTGGACGGTCACCTGGCTTTCATCCATGACATTTACGGCCAGGTTCGTTTCTTTTCCAGTTTGTTCAAGGATTGTGCGGATGCTGTCTGCCGCTCCAGCTGATTGTTCTGCAAGTTTGCGCACTTCCTGGGCCACCACACCGAAGCCTTTCCCATGCTC
Source organism: Cytobacillus oceanisediminis 2691 (assembly GCF_007678455.1). GTDB lineage: Bacteria > Bacillota > Bacilli > Bacillales > Cytobacillaceae > Mesobacillus > Mesobacillus oceanisediminis_A. Next base: position 225,517 of record NZ_VEEP01000004.1, read on the forward strand.
CCCGGCTCTTGCCGCTTCAATCGCTGCATTCAATGCCAATAAATTTGTCTGGTTTGATATATCAGTGATAATTTCAATGATTCGATGAATTTCCTGAGAATTGTTTTTCAGGGAGTGAATCACTTTGGCCAGTTCTGTTACTTTTCCATTGATTTCATCCATTTGTTCCGTCACATTGATAGCATATAGTTTTCCCTGTTCAATCTTTTGCTTCGTATCTGAAGTCGTTTGCAGGGTCTCCTGCATTGATCCAGTAACTTCGATTAATTGTGAAGACACATTTTCGACTGCTTCATTGGTGCGTTCCGAAATCTTAACCTGCTCATCTGAGGCAGAGGCAACCTGCATGATTGATGTCGTAATTTCATTGTTTGCTTCTGTGGTGGCCTCCGCATTTTCCTTTAGATTTCTCGACATTTCATTTACCTGGTCAGATGACAAAAGTATGCTGGAAATGGAAGCTTTAAGGTTACCGGATAATTGATTCATTGCCTGGATGATCTGGCCGACTTCGTCCTTGTTCTTTGCCTGCAGCGCTTTTACATTCAGTTCCCCGGCTGCGAGCTTCTTGCAGTAAGCAACAACATCCTTAAGATTTTTGCTGATGCTGCGGGAGACAAAGTACATTGCCACAGAAGAGATGATAAAGGCGATGATGATAAGGATGAAAGTATTACGGATCATGGAAGCAATTGAAGAATGAGTTTCATTCATGATTGTCGTCCTGTCATCCAGGATTGCCGTCTGTAACTGGTTTAATTTCTCGATATTCATATCCCTGATGGTTTCAGCTTTGTTCGCAAGACTGATTTGGGTGAAGATATCAACCTGTTCTCCGTTTTGCCTAAATTCATCCACAGTCTTTAAAATTTCATCAGACCAGATTTTGTCCATATGCTTATCTGTTTTGACGATTGCCTCGAATAGCGTTTGTGCATTTTCCGTTTTCACATTTGCTTTCAGTTTTTCAGCTGAGGCATCAAACTGTTCCGCTTCTTTTTTATAAAGTGTAAGAAGCTCTGGTTTTGGTTCGGTTATGTAGTCAGTAATAATAATGTATTTCTGGCGAAAAGTGGCCCCCATTTCGCTGATCATGATAGCGTAATCACTTTTCTCCTCTGCAAGGTCGATCGCATCTTGTAGGTTGCTCAAAACACTGGACAAATAAATAAAGCTGCCCAGGAAAATGACCATGATAAATGCGAAAACGCTTGCATACTTTCTGCCAATGGACCAATGCTGCATAAAAACTCCCCCGTCTTTGTATATCTATTTATTGATTTTATCGGGTTTCCCAGCGGAATCTTTAATCTTTTCCATTTTATCTTCACATAAAATTCACATTTGCCATCCAAACTTCGATTAAGTATATGATCGCTATTTTTGATAAACTAGAAGGGAACGTATATTTGGGAAGTGGCTGATATGAAAGAGATGTATCCAAAAAAGGGCAGAGTCATTTTACATGTTGATATGAACAGTTTCTATGCTTCCGTAGAAATGGCTTATGATTCTGAACTGAAGGGAAAACCCCTGGCCATTGCAGGCAACCCTGAGGAACGGCGGGGAATCATTGTAACTTGCAGTTATGAAGCAAGGAAATTCGGAGTAAAGACAACCATGCCGTTGTGGGAAGCAAAAAAGCTCTGCCCTGAGTTAATCATAAAAACACCGAATTTTGACAGGTACCGGGCTGCGTCTGGTGCTATGTTCGATATTTTACGCCAATATACCGAGCTGGTGGAACCTGTTTCCATTGATGAAGGGTATATGGATATTACGGATTGCGCTGACATCGGGGCACCATTGGAGATAGCTGAGAGCATTCAGAAACGGATTCTCGAGCAGCTTGATTTGCCATGCAGCATTGGAATCGCCCCTAATAAATTCCTGGCGAAAACAGCTTCCGATATGAAAAAACCATTGGGGATCACGATTTTAAGAAAACGGGATATCCCTCGGATCCTATGGCCGCTCGGAGCCGGAGAGATGCATGGAGTAGGAACGAAAACCGCGGACAAACTAAAAAGCATCGGTATTCAATCTATTGGCGACCTGGCAAAAGCAAATGATATCCAATTGAAAGCCCTGTTAGGGATTAATGGCCTGAAGCTGAAAAATAGAGCCAACGGTCAGGATAATAGAATGGTGGATCCCGAATCCGTCTATGACTTCAAGAGTATCGGCAATTCAACAACCCTGCCGAGAGATCTCTCGAATCAGCATGAACTCCTGAAGGTCCTTGATGGCTTATCAGAGCAGGTAGCTGCCAGGATGAAGAGAAAGGAAGCTGTCGCAACCACCATTAGCATCATGATCCGCTTTAAGGACAGAAAAACGATCACAAGAAGCCAAAAGCTCCCGAACCCGGTTTCAAAGAAAGACGAAATTGCTGCTGCGGCAAAAGCTTTATTTTTAAAGCATTGGAACGGTGATCCTGTCCGCTTGCTCGGAATCACCGGAACAGATCTGCTAGAGGCAGATCAGGCTGTTAAGCAGCTCGACTTGTTTTCTTACGAACAGGATGCAAAAAAAGAGCCTTTGATCAATACGATGAGCCAGCTGCGTGAAAAATACGGTAAAAGTATTATCGAAAGCGCTGGTTTACAGGTGAAGAAGCACTCTTCAAGGGAAAACCCCAAGGCTGGCACAAGCTTTAATAAGGATTTTCTTCAGGACCGCAAAAGAAATGGCGATACCGAGAAAAAAGACTATTAAAGTTGTTTAGCTTCCAGAGGTTAAGTCAAAATATAGAGGGATGAAGCCTATTGTTTGCACGACCCTGGATTCATTGTTACATTAGTTTGTAAGTTTTTAAAAACCAGTTATGAAAAAGGAAGGAAGTTGGAATGATGTCAAAACAGCAAATCGGAGTCATTGGCCTCGCTGTTATGGGGAAAAACCTTGCGATGAATATTGAAAGCCGTGGGTATTCTGTTTCCGTTTATAATCGTTCTAGAGAAAAGACGGATGAAATGCTCGCCGAAACGGAAGGCAAGAACATTTACGGAACGTTTACAATCGAAGAATTTGTTGAATCCCTCGAGAAACCGCGGAAAATCTTGCTGATGGTAAAGGCCGGGGCTGCGACCGACGCGACAATCGATCAATTGAAGCCTCATCTTGAAAAGGGCGATATCATCATCGATGGCGGTAATACATATTTTGCCGATACACAGCGGCGGAACAAAGAATTGAGCGAGCTTGGACTTCACTTCATTGGCACCGGGGTATCTGGAGGGGAGGAAGGCGCACTGCATGGACCGTCCATCATGCCTGGTGGGCAAAAGGAGGCATATGAGCTGGTTTCGCCGATCTTCCAGGATATTGCTGCTAAGGTCAATGGGGACGCGTGCACAACATATATTGGTCCTGATGGAGCGGGCCATTATGTAAAAATGGTCCACAATGGAATCGAGTATGGCGACATGCAGCTGATCGCAGAATCTTATTTCATGCTGAAGCATGTTCTTGGCTTGAGTGCTGAAGAGCTGCATGAAGTGTTCGCTGAATGGAATAAAGGTGAGCTGGACAGCTACTTGATTGAAATCACAGCTGATATTTTCACAAAAAAGGACGACGAAACAGGCAAACCGCTTGTCGACGTAATCCTTGATACTGCAGGCCAAAAAGGAACAGGAAAATGGACAAGCCAGAGTGCGCTAGACCTTGGGGTTCCGCTGCCTATCATTACGGAATCCGTTTTCGCGCGTTTTATTTCGGCCATGAAGCAAGAGCGGGTTGAGGCAAGCAAGGTACTTTCCGGACCAGAAGCGAAACCATTTGATGGTGACAAAAAGGGATTCATTGAATCGATTCGAAAGGCACTGTATCTGAGCAAAATTTGTTCTTATGCACAGGGCTTCGCCCAGATGAGAGCGGCATCAGAAGAATATGACTGGAACCTGAACTACGGAGAAATCGCGATGATTTTCCGCGGAGGCTGCATTATCAGAGCCCAGTTCCTACAGAAAATCAAGGAAGCGTACGATCGCGACCCTGAGTTGAAAAATTTGCTGCTTGATCCTTATTTCAAGGAAATCACTGAAGGCTATCAGCAGTCACTGCGGGAAATCATCTCCGCTGCTGTTCTTAACGGAATTCCGGTTCCGAGCTTCTCTGCTGCCCTTTCCTATTTCGACAGCTACCGGACAGAAACGCTGCCGGCCAACTTGATACAGGCGCAGCGCGATTATTTTGGCGCCCACACCTATCAGCGCATTGACAAAGAAGGAATCTTCCACACTGAGTGGATGGAATAAGACACTGTAACAGCGGATTTTGTATCCGCTGTTTTTTATTGTAAATAAAGGTGTTTTTCGTATGAAAGGAAGGGTTTGCCTCAAGATGAGTCGAAATCTTTTAAGTAGATAATTAGATTGGAGGGAATAGCATGGCAGATCGTTACCCTGTTCTTGAGGGAGCTGAACCATTCTATTTTGAAGGAAATAGAGTTGGTATCCTTGTATCTCATGGTTTTACAGGCTCTACACAGAGTATGAGGCCACTAGGGGAGGCGTATGCTGAGGCAGGATATACCGTATGTGGTCCCCGCTTGAAGGGACATGGTACACATTATGAAGACATGGAACAAACCTCTTATCGTGATTGGATTGCGTCGGTGGAAGAGGGATTTCAGTGGTTAAAAGATAGGTGTGACACGATTTTTGTGACAGGCCTGTCAATGGGCGGAACGCTGACGTTGTACATGGCTGAAAAATATCCTGAATTCCGGGGGATTGTCCTGGTCAATGCCGCTGTTGATATCCCGGCAATGGAGCCTGTCCGCCAATTGGAAGGCACCAGGTTTTTGGATGCAATTGGATCTGACATTAAAAAAGCGGGAGTAACGGAACTAGCTTATGAAAAAACGCCGGTCCAATCAGTAAAAGAAATTTTAACCTTCATGAAAGAAGTTAAAGATGACCTGGCGAAAATATCTTGCCCAGCTTTGATCTTTGTTTCTGAGGAAGACCATGTGGTGCCGCCGGATAATTCTCAAACCATTTATGAAAATATCAGCTCTGAAACAAAAGAAATCTATCCCTTAAAAGAAAGCTATCATGTTGCAACTCTTGACAATGATCAGCACATTATTATTGAAAAGACACTGCAGTTTATCAAAAGGAATCTTTAGAGGGCATTCAATTGCCTTCTTTTTTTTGGAAAAAGGAATGTTTAAGTCTCAGAATAAGAACTCCTTTTCTCTCCTCTTAGCCATAACCGCAAGCAGAGCCATGCAAGGAGACTTAATAAGACCAGCAAACTTTCCAGGGAAAAAATATACCATGGATAGGGACCGAGTAAATCCATGAAACTGGGGCTATCAGGTTTATGGCGCAAAAACCAATAGTTCCCGTCAGCGGTTTTATTAATTAACAGGATTACGGGCAGAAGCAGATTGATGAATAGAATGACCTTTAAAACTGAACTGAATGTAGGGTGAAATCCCTTTGCCAGAGTGAAATAAAGGGTCACCCATACAATCATCATATGGGCATAGAAAAAGTGGAAAAAGCGAAAATGAGGGAAGCCATAGGTTAAAGCAGGTGTGATGATCGCCTGGGTCGCACCCAATAAGGCAATGAAAAACAATAGCTCAAAAAAGAGTTTCTTTCTGGTTAACAGTAAACCAATAGCCAGGAAGAGACCTATATTACATAGTTCCAAGGGCATGGAGCGTCCTAGCTTCCAGACAGCATGTTTATACATCCAGTAATGATTGAAGAGCTCGATCAATATTAATGAGAATGCTGTCAGCAGCTCAGCTTTCCGCCACTTTTCATTACTTAATTTCCGCCTGTTTAAAAAAATTGCCGTATTTACAAATATGAAGATCGCTAAAATGGCAAGATGGCTCTCTGAAAACATGGCAAAGCTGAATGTCTTGTTGCTGTGTCCGAACCATCCCATACCTTTCACCTCTGTTTAGTTAATAAGACAAATATAAGTTTTCCTTTTCAGGATTTTTTTATGTGAAAAGGTGAAACCAATCTTTGGCAGATACGTAAAAGAAGTATAGTTAAAAAAAGGGAGTTGGAAGACAATGACCGACAAAGGGTGCATAAAATGCGGGAGCACGGACGCAGCACAGAAGGATGTCGCGATGACTGGTACGGGATTATCCAAGATGTTTGATATCCAGAATAACCAGTTTACTGTTGTGTATTGCAAGAAGTGCGGATACTCCGAGTTCTATAACAAAGAGGTATCTGCAGGCTCGAATATCCTTGATTTCTTTTTTGGAGGTTAAACAAAAGGCCCGCCATGTAACAGGCGGGCCTTTTTGATCAGCAATTTTCTACATCGATTTCGGTGATTGGCCACCAGAAGAATCCATCTTTTTCGAGCAGCTTGTCTGCTGCATCAGGACCCATTAAGCCAGATTCATAGTTCGGGAAGGTCGGTTCTTTCGTGTTTTCCCATACTTCTGAGATGTTATCGACGAAACTCCAGGAGAGTGCCACTTCATCCCAATGAGTAAAGTTTGTTGCGTCACCGCGCAATGAATCATACAGAAGCTTCTCATATGCTTCCGGTGTATTCAGTCCATCGATCCCTTTATTGGCATAATTCAGTTTCACAGGTGTAGCATCTGTCCCCTGGCCGGATTTCTTGGCGTTCAAATGAAGCGTGATTCCTTCTTCAGGCTGGATATGGATCACAAGCAGATTTGGGTTGACCGTTTTTTCTGGTTTGTAATACAAATCCATCGGGATATCTTTGAATTGAATCACGATTTTTGTTGATTTTGCCTTCATTCTTTTGCCTGTCCGGATATAGAAAGGTACTCCAGCCCAGCGGAAGTTATCAATCATCAGCTTGCCAGCTACGAACGTCTCGGTATTGGAATCAGGGTCAACCATTTCCTCCTGACGGTAAGCAGGAACATCTTTCTCATTCATCGTGCCTTTACCATATTGGCCACGGACAAAATAGTCGTTTACTGCCTCTCCCGTGATCGGTCGGAGTGCACGGAACACTCTTACTTTTTCGGAACGGATTTCATCCGTTGTCAGCTTGATAGGCGGTTCCATCGCCAGCAAAGAGACCATCTGAAGCATATGGTTCTGGACCATGTCCCGGAGTGCACCGCTCTTTTCATAATAGCGGCCGCGTTCTTCTACTCCAAGTGTTTCACTGGATGTTACCTGGATGTTGGAAATGTAACGGTTATTCCAGAGTGGCTCGAACATCGCGTTCGCAAAACGGATGACTTCGATATTTTGAACCATTTCCTTTCCGAGGTAATGGTCGATCCTGTAGATTTCATCCTCGGAAAAAGCAGTTCGGATTTGCTTGTTCAGCACTTTTGCCGATTCAAGGTCATGTCCGAATGGCTTCTCGATGACGAGTCTCTTGAAACCAGGAACATTCGTCAGGTTGTCATTCTTTAAATGTTCAGCAATCGTTCCGAAGAATTCGGGTGCCATTGCCAGGTAGAAAATTCTATTGCCATCAAGTCCGTAATGTCCGTCGAGCTCTTCTGCCAGCTTGCCAAGTGCGATATAGGAGCTTGAGTCAGTAACATCATGGGAATGATAATAAAACTTGGAGACGAACTCATCAAGATTTGCTTCTGATTTTCCATGTTCAGTTACAGACTCTTTTACCCTAAGCTGAAATTCTTCATTTGTCAGTGAACGACGGGCAACGCCAACGACCGCGAACTTGTCCAGTTTCCCTTTTGCATACAAATTGTAAAGGGAAGGAAATAGTTTTCGGTTTGCCAGGTCTCCTGTAGCCCCGAAGATCATGATTAAAGCTGTTGGTTTTTCGGTGTGTGCCACAATATAGAACCTCTCTTTTATGTGAATTTAGAAATATGTAGAAGGCTTTTTCTGTTAACTTTTCCGCTTTCTCGCCTGGAAAATGGAAAGCAACAATCTCTGAGAATAAAAAACACTTTACAAATACAAAATTGTATCGGTTTCGAGAACAATTAGCAACTCTTTTGGCCTGTATTAGTTTCTGCAAATTGTATCGGACTATCCCATTCTCATCAAATCAACGATCTGTTTAGATGGACGCTGATACATATGATATATTGAAAGGAATAATGAAATGGATTTGCGTTTGCAAGCGTATTGACAGGAGGATGTAAGGGATATGGATGTTTTTTTTCTGGGGACAGGTGCAGGGGTTCCAGCAAAATTAAGGAATGTGACTTCAATTGCACTGAAGTTACTCGAGGAACGGGGAGTTGTCTGGCTGTTTGACTGTGGGGAAGCAACCCAGCACCAGATTTTACATACAAGCATAAAGCCGAGAAGAATCGAGAAAATTTTTATCACCCATTTGCATGGTGATCATATCTATGGATTGCCGGGCTTGCTGTCCAGCCGTTCCTTCCAGGGAGGGGACTCATTGGTTACTGTATACGGGCCGCCGGGGATCAAGGAGTATATTGAAGTATCCCTGAAGATTAGCAAATCGTATTTGAAGTATCCTATCGAAATTATTAAACTGGAAGAAGGAATCATATTCGAGGATGATCAGTTTATTGTGGAAGCAAGGCTGCTTGAGCATGGAATTCCTTCATATGGGTATAGAATCATTGAAAAGGACCGACCGGGCACCCTCCTTGCAGATAAGCTTCAGGCTGCAGGTGTAAAGCCTGGACCTGATTACAGGAAAATCAAAAATGGCGAAGAGGTCATATTGGACAACGGTACGGTGATTGACCCTGCTGAATTCGTCGGTCCCCCGCAGAAAGGCCGAATAATCTCCATTTTAGGAGACACAAGAGTTTGCCAAAATGCTCAATTACTTGCCCATAAGGCGGATTTACTTGTCCATGAGGCCACTTTTTCAGCAGGTGAAGAGTCGCTTGCTCATGAGTATTTCCATTCCTCTACACTGCAGGCAGCTGAAACTGCCTTGAATGCGGATGCAAAAAAACTGTGTCTTACCCATATAAGTTCGAGATATGACCGCAATGACTGGCAGCAGTTAGAAGCGGAAGCCAAGACGATTTTTGCCAATACTGTCATATCAGAGGACTTCATGGAAATCACGGTTCCGTATGACCACGACTGAATAAAAGGGGTGTGACGATTGAAAACAATCTATCTAGTACGTCATGCTAGTGCAGCTGGACAGCCAGTAGACTCGCCATTGACCGAACATGGCCGGAAGCAGGCGCTGGCGCTGGTTGACTTTTTTAAACATAAGGAAATAGATAGCATCTATTCAAGTCCATTTAAAAGAGCGATCGATACAATAAAGCCTTTGGCCAATTCCAAAGGAATAGAGGTTCTTGAGGATGAAAGACTTGGTGAAAGAGTGCTGAGCACAGTGAATCTGGAAGACTGGCGGGAAAAGCTGAAACAAACCTTCGAAGACTTCGAGCTTGTTTTTGAGGGTGGAGAGTCTACTTCTGCCGCGATGAAACGGGCTAAATCCCTGATTGAAGACTTACTATGTTCGGACGATGGTCATATCCTCCTTGTCAGCCATGGAAACATGACCACATTGCTCATGAGATATTTCAACGAAAGTTTCGGATACGATTGCCTGATGGAAATGACCAATCCAGATGTTTTTGAACTGGTTGTTTCAAGTGAAAGCACACTCCTGAATCGAATATGGGATGACCGGATTTAAAACCGTTTAAAAAATGACCCAGAGGGAAATGGAAGGTGATGGAACTATTTCCATCCATTCTTTCTATACGAAACTGGGGGAGTACGCTTGGAATTCTTACTTTTATTCGGTCTTCATTTTTTCATTATGGGTTCACTGGTCATGTTGTTTAGCGGGATTATCACTTTTCTCCTGCCGAGAATGCATTTCCTGATCACTATTTCCTTATTCGGGATTGTTGGGTTACTGTATGCTGTCATTTTTGAAGTGATGGATCTTGCAATATTCGCGGTTTTCTACAATATGATCTTTTCCCTGATCGCGGTTGGTCTCGTTAAATTAGGATTTTATTTTAAAAAGGTTGCTGACCGGCAGAGAGAAAAAATAGCCTAATCTTTAAAACCAGGAGAGAATCCTGGTTTTTTTATTGACATTCAAACGGCGGTTTGAATATTATATACTCAAATGATTATTTGAATGAGGTGGATGATAAGTTGAAGGAGCAGGATGTCTGTCAGGTCAATTGTGTCCATAGTGATAAGGTTGAAGAGGTAGCTGGGAAGTTTAAGGAACAAAATACTGCAGATTGTTATTCCTGGAGAAAAGATTGCTCTGGATGGAGAAGTGGTTGCTGGCTGCTGGGCTGCTTTTAGAGTCAAAAGTAATTAGAACTTTGCATTTGGGATCAGATTGGGGTGGACGCTATTAATAATTCCTGGAATAAGATCATTTACAAAGGCTGGGCGCCGATTTATGATGCGATTTTCAATGCCGGCCCTTTTTCCAAGGCGAGAGAGAAACTTTTTAAAGACTTACACTTGCAGCCTGGGGACAAAGTGCTTTTTGTTGGTGCAGGCACAGGAGCAGACATCGAGCGCTTGCCCTATGAACAGCTGGATATCACTGCAATCGATTATTCAGAGGATATGCTTCAGAAAGCAAAGGATAAATTCCAGGGCTCAAAGATTACTTTTTTAAAAATGGATGCCCAGCAGCTGGACTTTGCTGATGATGCCTTTGATTATGTTGTGGGAAGTTTAATTTTATCCGTCGTCCCCGACCATAGAAGGGCGTTTGCCGAGATGGTAAGAGTATGCCGGGAGGATGGCCTGGTGCTGGTCTTCGATAAGTTTGCTCAGCCAGGGAAAGGACTTTCCTTCGTCAAGAAAGCCTTCAGGCATGTGATCAAGCTGCTTGGGACCGACATCGGCGTATCCTTTGAGGAAGCCTGCTCAACAGAAAAAGACAGAATCCGATTGATTGCTGATGAAGGCGTTATGTTCGGGGATATGTACCGCAGGATTTTGCTGGTGAAGGGCAGTTAAATAAATGATTTCATGGAAAGAGGGGCTGTTTTGATGACAGTCTCTTTTTCTATGGGGTTACTGTATTAGTAAACTGATCTAAGACATATGACGGACAGAAATTCATGAAAAGCGCACGAAAGTGTCCGTCATCAAGGCTATGACGGACAGAAATTGGTGAAAAGCGCAGGAAAGTGTCCGTCATTCATATTAAACTCGTTTTAAGCAAAAAGAGGCATCCAGAGTATTATTCTGGATGCCTCTTTAGACACAATGATTATTTTAGTTTTGCTTAAAATATCCATCCTCGTTCATATTGCTTAGGCGATTCGATGCTTGTTCCAAGCTCTTTGGCCGCAGTTCTTGGCCAATATGGATCGCGAAGCAGTTCTCGGGCTATGAAAATCAGATCGGAGCGATCATTCTGCAGGATTTCTTCAGCCTGGATACCGGTTGTGATCAACCCGACAGCTCCGGTAGCCACATCGGCTCCATGTTTGATTTTTTCAGCAAACTTGACCTGGTAGCCTGGGTAGGCGTGGATTCTTGCTGGCACAACCGCGCCGGAGCTGACATCAATTAAATCAACCCCAAATTCTTTCATGGATGCACCAATTTTTACATAATCATCGGCAGTCAGGCCATCTTCCTGATAATCGCATGCAGAAACACGGACAAACAGAGGGCCGTCCCACACTGTTTTTACCTCTTCAAGGATTTCGCTAAGGAAGCGGAAACGGTTCTCGTCAGTGCCGCCGTATTCGTCTTCCCGTTTGTTTGTAAGAGGGGAGAGGAACTGGTTGATCAAATACCCGTGTGCCGCATGAATTTCTATCACATCGAAGCCTGCACGCTTAGCTCTTTCAGCAGCCTTCCTGAATGCCTCGACAGTTTCCTTGATTTCTTCCGCCGTCATTTCCTTTGGTTCCTTATACTTTTCATCAAAAGCGATTGCAGAAGGGGCGATGATTTCATCACGCAATGCTGCTTTTCGGCCGGCATGTGCCAGCTGGATACCAGCTGCGGCGCCGTTCTGCTTGATTTGTTCAGTCAGTCTTGTAAGCCCGGGAACATGCTCATCGCTCCAGATACCCAGGTCCTGATGCGAAATCCGGCCCTGCGGTGTGACTGCAGTTGCTTCGAGAATGACCAAGCCTACCTGGCCGACAGCACGGCTTACATAGTGAGTCATATGGAAGTCTGTGACGGTCCCGTCTTCTTTTTCACATGAATACATGCACATCGGTGCCATGACAATCCTGTTTTTCAGGGTTAAATCTTTGATTTTATAAGGGGAAAATAATTTCTTTTCCAATCCAGCAGCCTCCTTTTATTTCGCTATCCAAAATATATTTTTAGTATAACAGGGCTTTAAGAGGAAAGGAAAAATTGTACTCACCGTAATGTGTTTTTTCTTAATTCCGCCAGCGTATATTTCGTTCCGCGCCAGATGATGCCGCCTCTTTTCATAGTCAGGTAGCTTGCTCTTAAGATGGAGAAAATGAACAGCAGGGCCGTAAAGGGCAGGACAAGGAACAGCCATGGTGAAAATTGGGTCATTTTCTTGGTTACCATCACATACAGAACAGCCAAGAATGCGAGATTAACAGCACTAAGGATTGCAACAGACTGGTTACCCGAAAAAACAGTGAAGAACGGTAAGACCTGTGAAACAAAGACACCGAACACCGAAAACAGCACCATGCTGATCCTGTAGTGAAGGCCGGCGAAGGTGTTTTTCTCCAGCCCGCCTAAAGCCTCGCCGAGGGTTTGGTACCATTCCACTTCAATTAACGTCATAGCCGTGACAATCCGCTGCTTAAGACCCTGGCGCTTTACCATCATCCCCAGCTGCAAATCATCATCAGGCCGCATTTTTATATATTCATGGGTACCGACTTTTTCATAAGCCGACCGGGTGATCATATTGAATGCACCGATGCCGACTCCCGTTTTCGACCGGGGGTTATTGCCGAGCCACGGTCGCTTGTAATAAGAAAAGCCAAATAAGAAAAACGCTACGAAGGCCTTCAGCCAGAAGGGCTTTGCACTAAGGTTCGGGGCGGCGGTCAAATGATCGAGGCTATGTTCCTCAAAATAACCGACCGCTCTTGAAAAAGCCTCGGGATGATACATGACATCAGCGTCGGTAAATAAGATCAGGCGGCCCGACGCGAGCTGAAACCCTTTATAGAGAGCGTGGTTCTTGCCGAGCCACCCTTCTGGCAGACTCTCGATATGAATCACTTGAATTCTTGAATCCGAGCCTTTCAGGTTTTCCATCACATTTCCGGTACCATCCTCGGATCGGTCATTGACGAGGATCCACTCGGTATTTTTATAGGTTTGCGCCAGCTGGGTGAGGACGCTTTGTGTAATATGTTCTTCTTCATTCCTGGCAGCCACGATTACGCTGAGGAGCGGTTCTTGGTCAGCACCCCCTGCTTTTTCGAGTGAATCCAATTTCCTGAAGCCAATCAAGGCATCGATTGTTGCCAATATCCAGATGACTAAAGTTAAAGACAGTAAAATTAAAAGCACCATTCACACGTCCCTGTGTTTTTTCTCCATTGTAGAGAAACAGGGGACCGGTTTGCAATTTTAAAGAGGCCGGTTTGCGGCTGCCAGTTCATTGCCCAGCAGACGGCCAAGCTTTTTTGATTGGGAGGTGGCTTCCTTGATGCAGGATACAAAAGCGGACTGTACTCCGTGCTGTTCAAGTACCTTGATGCCTGCCTCAGTCGTTCCACCTGGGCTGGTTACCTCAAAGCGGAGCTGTGCAGGTTCCTTATCAGAGTGTGTCAGCATTTCCGCTGCGCCCAGCAGCGTCTGGATAATCAGCTGCTTTGCTGTCTGTTTTTCAAGACCTATTTCGGCAGCGCTTTTTTCCATTGCTTCGACAAGGTAATATATATAGGCTGGCCCGCTGCCAGATAATCCTGTAACGGCGTCCAGCTGATATTCCTCAACGATTGTCGTCAGGCCGATTGTGTTAAAAAGCTCCTGAACAAGCGTCTTCTGTACTTCACTTACACCGGAATTCACGGCCAGGGCTGTTGCCGATTTGCCAATCGCAGCTGAGGTGTTTGGCATTGCCCTGACCACGGCAAGGGACTTTTCGGCAGCCGTTTCAATGGCGTCAATCGAAACGCCAGCTAGGACGGAAATGATCAGCATCCCTTCAGATAAATATGGCTTAATCTCCTCTATCGCTCCTGCTGCATCCTTTGGCTTCATTGCCAGGACAATAGCATCCGCGTCCTTAAAAAGAATTCCACTATCATATGTCGCCTTTATTCCATATTTCTGCTCCAATGTTTTCAATCTGTCACTATCTTGTTTGTTTGTAACCCATATTTGCTCTCCCGGAAGAAGCCCGCTTGCCCCTATCCCGGAAATCATTGCTTCCGCCATCGATCCTGCTCCAACAAAAACAAGCTTCTTCATCAGATTCGCCTCCATAAGTTTATGTTTTCGGTTATTGAAATACAAAAAGGCCCTTCATCCATAAAAGGACGAAAGGCCATGCTTCCGTGGTACCACCTTCATTCACTTTTTCGGCGTTTGCCGAATAAGTGCAGCTCAACATCCGTTAACGCCGGTATACGTCCAGGTTTGCCTGGCAGCTCGCAAGGTAGGTTTCAACATGAAGAGGGCCGCGGAGCCTTTCAGCCGGTGGACTCCACTCTCTAACACCATTCCTGTCTACTCGTCTTGCTCAAGTGCTTTTGAAAAGTTTACGAAATTTTAATAGTGATTATGCAAGAAAGACAACCTCTGTGTCAAGAGAAAATTAAAAAGTTTTTAGTTTTTTCTGAAAGTAAAAGTTGAAAATAATGACTTTTGTTCATTTTAAAGGTAAACTTTATTTTATATTGAAAAAATACCAGGACCAATAAAGTTGAATGATTTCTTGAACAAACAATCACTTTACCTTATAGAAAAATAATGTTTTGGGGTGTATAGATAATATGGCTGAATGGAAAGATGGAATTGCCAAACTGACTTTGCCGACTCCTTTCCCGGTCGGTGATGTGAACGCATATTTAGTAAAAGGGGACAGGTTGACACTTGTTGATGCGGGTACAAAAACGGAAGAGTCCTGGGAGTCGTTCAAATCCCAGCTGGCTGATTTGAAACTGAAGCCGGAAGATATCGAGCAGGTCATCCTGACACATGATCATCCGGACCATGTTGGAATGCTGGACTACCTTTCACAAGATCTTGAGGTCTATGGACATCATCTGAATGAAAGGTGGATTAACAGGACTTCGGAATTCGAGAAGAAACATCAGGAATTCTATGAGAATTTCTTCTTGCAGTCGGCAATACCTGATCATTTTTTTGTGCCATCGATGAAAATCATGAAAAAGACATTAGTATTTTCTTGCAATCGCTCGTTGACCGGGACTATTTCAGAAAATGACATTCCCCCGGCACTGCCGGGATGGAGGGTGATCGAGACACCGGGACATGCACAGAGCCATATTGTGCTGCTGCGTGAAAAAGACGGCACAATGATTGCTGGTGATACGATTCTTGCCGGAATTTCGCCAAATCCATTGCTCGAACCGCCGCTGCCAGGTGAAACAGAAAGACCGAAGCCGCTGGTCCAATATAATGCAACCTTGAAAAAACTGCAGCAGTACCCGATAGGACTGGTATACACTGGTCATGGAACGGAGATAACGGATTTGCACAACTTGATTGAAAAGAGGCTCGCCCGCCAGCACGACCGTGCCATGCAGGTCAGAGGAATGCTCGGGGGCAGGGAGCTTACTGTTTTTGAGATCTGCAAATTGCTTTTCCCGACGGTATATGAACGTGAACTGAACCTGACGATTTCGGAAACCGTCGGACAACTTGATTATTTACAATCCCTGGATGCCATTTCAGCCAGGGAAGAAGGAACCTCCTTCGTTTATACAGCAAAATGAGGTGAAAGTGGATGCAATCTTTAAAAGGGAAAAATATTATTATCACCGGTGCCTCGGGCGGAATCGGGGCTGAGATTGCCAGGCTTTGCGCTGCGCGTGGAGCGAATCTTGTCCTTTTGGCCCGGAGTATCGATAAACTGGAAATATTAAAAAAAGAATTGCAATCGAAGTACGCCATTAATATCCATGCACGGCAGCTGGATGTTTCAGACCCAGAAGCAGTCAAGAAAGTTTTTTTTGAGGTGCTTTCTGACATCCGCTATGTCGACATATTGGTCAATAATGCAGGGTTCGGCGTTTTTGATTTTGCCCACGAAGTGAAAATGGATGAAATAAAATCGATGTTCGATGTCAATGTGGTCGGCTTGATTGCATGCACTTCCATGGTTCTTCCAGGCATGAAGCAGCGGCAGAGCGGCCATATCATCAACATCGCTTCCCAGGCAGGCAAAATAGCTACGCCAAAATCGAGTGTCTACTCGGCAACAAAGCATGCGGTGCTCGGCTACACGAACAGTCTTCGCATGGAGGTTGCTGATGACCGAATCTTTGTCACTTCTGTCAATCCGGGACCGATTGAGACCAACTTCTTTAATATTGCGGATAAGCAGGGGACGTATGTGAAAAGTGTCAAAAGGTTCATGCTCAAGCCGGAATATGTGGCGAAGCAGGTAGTCGACCGGATGATGACAAAGACAAGGGAAATCAATCTGCCGCGATGGATGAACGCAGGCAGCAAATTCTATGCCCTGTTTCCCCGGACTTTTGAATTATTTGGCAAAAATATCTTCAATAAAAAGTAAACTTCCAGACCGCCAGATTTTTTGGCGGTTTTTTAAATTGATGAACGGACGGTATTAAAGATTAATCTATTCTATGTTGGCCCTATTTTAGGTAACAATAAATTCATAAACCGCATCATTGATGATGTCATGTAAATCCGCCTCGGGATCCTCGTTTTTCATTCCAGCGATCTTTTCATATATTTCTTCGAATTCAGCTTCTCCAAATGGGAGCGATTCATCATGCCGATACTGCACAAAGCACTTTTGGACCATTTTGCGAATGAGTTTTTTATCCATCGTCATACACCTCTTTCCCTGATTATAATCGGAAATCCTCATGGGAAACACCCTTCGCAAAAATCTCCAATCCTGGGACGACTCCCCATTTTCACCTTAATTAAGTCAGTCACCCGGAAAATTTCCATTGAAACCGAACGCATATTCGCTTAATATAATGGGTATAACGATACGGAACAAACGTTCTTATTTTTTGAAAACTTGCCGAAAGGAGAGGGAAGACATGCTCGATTACAGCGAAATGCCGCAAAACAAAATTTTATGTGTGGATATGAAAAGCTTCTATGCGAGCTGTTCTGCCGTGATGCTCGGCCTTGATCCTCTTGATTGTTACCTGGCTGTCGTCGGGAATCTCGATCGTCCCGGGAGTGTCGTCCTCGCAGCCTCACCTCGTTTGAAAAAGGAGTTTGGCATCAAGACCGGATCACGCAAGTTTGAAATTCCCGACGATCCGCGAATTGTCGTCGTTGATCCGCAAATGTCAACATACCTGCGAATCTCCACTGAAATCTCCCGCGTATTCAATCGCTATGTCCCAAAGGAAGCGATCCATACCTACAGTGTCGATGAAAGCTTCATAAAAGTGGACGGTGCCTCTAAGCTTTGGGGTGACGCTGCTTCCATCGCAAAAAAAATCAAAGATGATATCGAGCGCGAGTTCCAGCTTCCGTGCGCAGTCGGGATCGGCCCGAATATGCTGATGTCGAAATTATGCCTTGACCTTGATGCCAAGCACAAAGGGATTGCTGAATGGACCTATGATGATGTCCAGACAAAGCTGTGGAATGTCTCACCGCTGAGGGATATGTGGGGAATTGGCCGCCGCGTCGAAAAAACACTGAACAGCATGGGGATTTTCACAGTCGGCCAGCTCGCCCGTTATGACCTTGAAATCCTGGAGAAAAAATTCGGCATCATGGGCAACCAGATGTACTGGCATGCATGGGGAATCGATTTTTCCGATATTGGCGCTCCGATCATGGAAGGGCAGATCAGCTTCGGGAAAAGCCAAATCCTGCTTCGGGATTACAAAGAAGAGGAAGAAATCAAGCATGTCATCCTCGAAATGTGTGAAGAAGTCGCACGCAGGGCCAGAAGCCATGGAAAAGCAGGCCGGACAATCAGCTTCGGGGTCGGCTACAGCCAGGATGAATTTGGCGGCGGCTTCCACCGGTCAAGGACGATTGAGGAGCCGACCAATATTACGATGGACGTGTATCGTGTCTGCCTTGAACTTTTTGCAGAGAACTACGTTGGAAAAACGGTGCGGAGCATCTCGATATCGATTGGGAATCTCGTTACGGACAGTGAGTTCCAGCTCGATTTATTCGAGAAGAATGGCTGGAAAAAGAAAGAACTTGGCTATGCGATGGACCGGATCCGCAGCCGTTATGGATCCACGGCTCTCCTGAGGGCGGTTTCCTATACGGCAGCCGGAACAGCAAGGCACCGGGCTGCACTCGTTGGCGGACATAAGGGCTGATAATTTGAAGGAGGAGAAAAGATGATACGTGACCGCGGAAGAATCAAGTGGACATCGATGATGCTGCCTGAACATGTGAAAATGCTCCGTGACTGGGCCCAGGAAGATCAATATGAAAAAGAGAAGCAGCTGGATGAACAGCAGCTTGAACAATTGAATGAAACGATTCTCGAAGCGATGGAATATAACCGGCCCGTCAGCATCACTTATTTACGCCACCGCAAGTATGAACTGGTGATCGGGAAAATCCATTACTGGAACGAGCTTGGGCAGAAACTCCATATTATCGATCGTTTTGAGGAGATTCATCGCATTGGAATCTCGGCAATTGCGGATGTCAGGCTTGCAGACGAATGGTAGCCAGCAACCCACCCCACAAAAAAGAGCAATGGATGTCCATTGCCCTCAGTACATTATTCCGTTTCTTCAGCTTGCGGCGCGCGCACAGCCGACTCGAATTTCCCTTTATGAGAAGCATCGCAGAACGGCATATTTTTGCTCATACCGCAGCGGCAAAGCGAGAACGCCGGCTTTGTCTCATACTTATTTCCGGCTCCATCCAGCAGCTCTACATCGCCGGAAATCCTTAAAGATCCATTATCATTCACCTTAATTGTCACTTTTGACAAAAAAAAGCACCCCTTTCAAGTTGTCAGAATTATCTTTGATACTAAAAGTTAAACAGAAAAATTGCAAGACATTTTCACATAAGGGCTGTGAAACGTAAAAAAGTCACCTGTATGGTAAAATGAAATCTCGGAAAGGGAGTGCAATCATGAAATTGAAAATCACCGAAGCAGCATCAAATAAACTGAGCGAAAAAATCGCAGACAAAAAAGGGTATGTGAAATTAAAATACGATATAGACGGATGCGGCTGTGCAGTGAATGGCGTGGCTGCCCTCTGGTTTGAAAGTGAAAAAGAAGGGGAAGAGCACCGAATAGAAACAGGAGGTATCCCAATCTATATCGAAAAAGCGAAGGAAGTCTTCTTTGCTGAGGAAATGACGCTGGACTTCAAAGAAACCAACGGATGCTTCCAGTTGAAAAGCCCGAACGAGTATCTGAATCCAAGAATGAGTTTTTATGATAAAACAAAACTATAAGTTTACAAAAAATTGAAAAAAAGGGTAAAATAGAGAGAGAGTTGTAGAATTACATAGAAGTTTGGTGCAAAGGCAGGGGAGAGAGATGAGGAGATTGTGGAAAGCAGCCATGATCATGATCTGCACGTTTGTACTGTCAGCGTGTGCTTATAAAACTGCAGGAGAAGCAATCGAAAACGATATTCCGTTCAACATCAAACAAATCATCCACAAAGAAGAAGTGGAGGATGGCTGGCTCCTCTTTTACACAACAGAACAAAAAGAGGGCTCAAAAACATTCGATGCGCTGGCCGTCGCCTATATCAAGGGCAGCGAAAAAGAAGGCTGGGAAAATGCAGGGCACAACCACTGGACTTATTATAAAAATGATTTCATGCTCCTGTATGTCGATGCCTTCACGGTTTTTAAAGAAGATGGCAATTTGGATGTAAAAATTCCGGTTATTTTCGGGAAAGTATTGAATCCGGATATCAAAGCAATTGAAGCTGCAGGACCAGACGGCAAATTCACCAAAATAGAAATCGTTGAAAAAGAAAACGAACGCTACTATTACGCCATTGGCGACTATAAAGAAGTCAGGGCATTGAACGCTGAAGGCAAAGAAATCGACCGCCAGGGAGAAAAGCAGTAAAAGATTGGCTCCAGTTGAGCCAGTCTTTTTTTATCGGCCAAACGGAAGCCAGAACGAGAGAAAAGTGTCCGATAGAAGGGCTCTAACGGCCAAACGGAAGCCGGAACGAGAGAAAAGAGTCCGATAAAAGGGCTCTATCGGACAAATGGAAGCCGGAACGAGAGAAAAATGTCCGATAGAACAGAGCTATCGGACATACAGAACCCGAAAACGAACAAAAGTGTCCGAGACAGGCGAGTTATATCATGTTATCAGTCCGCAGCAACAATTCCATCACCCGCAAAGACGTATTCCTCAAGGAATTCATCGAGTACCTTTTCGTATTGGTCCCGATTTTGGCTGTAGGATTGGGCATGGAGGCCGTTTTCGGCCATGAACAGCTTCTTTGGTCCTTGTTTCTGTTCAAACAAAGCCTCGGTCATGGATGGCAGAATGAAATCGTCCATGCGGCTGTGGATGAACAGGATTGGGTTCTTGATATTTTCGATAACCGCAATCGGCGATACCTCACTCAAGGAGTATTTATCACGGATGCGGACAAACAGATTGGCAACCGGCAGCAATAGTTTTGGCGGCAGCAGCTTGACTTCTTCCTTGATGCGGTAGGCGAGCTGTTCGCTGAAGTCGGAAAATGGGCAATCAGCTACATAGAAATCGGCACCATCCTCAAGCATCCCGGCATACAGAAGCAAGGTCGCAGCACCCATGGATTCTCCATGAATGCCAAGCAGGAGGTCCGGTCCTTTTTCTTTTCTTAGCCAGTTTACCACTGATTGTAAGTCGAATTTCTCGTAATAGCCATAGCTTGTGGTTTTTCCGCCGGATTCACCGTGGCGGCGATGGTCGTAAATAACCGCGTTGAAGCCTCTGTTCAAGAACAAATTCATATATTTTACGGAATTCGTCTTGCTCTGGGTAACACCGTGGGCAATGATAATATAACGGTTTGTGTCATGCGGTTCAACAAGGACAGCCTTCAATGCATAGCCAAAGGATGAAGGGATGGTAACTTCCCTTTTTGGCAGGGCATCGTACTCGTCAGGCACCAAATGGCCGGCCTCCGTTTCCCGGTTGAAAATCTCCTCGTCATCCTTCTTTTTTAAAAACATGACTTTATTTGATATGAATACGCCAAGTGAGGCAAGTAACAGTAAAAATGAAAATAACACACGGAACGCCTTCTTCATGCTAACCCCTCCGATCAACGGATATTCCCAGATGAACCAATGCCGATAAAGGCAGGCATTCCTGTTGTTTCGACTTTAAAAGGAACACTTCTTTATTTTACCATTATATGTGAAATACAAACATGAAAAAACCGCCGGCCAGGGCGGTCAGAAAAATCTTATTAATTACGCTTATTGCTGGGAATTTTGTCCCTTTGTCGGATGGATGGCTTTTTCGAGATCCTCAGCAGCAATTTGCTGCTTGACTGTGTCAGCATTTGGTTTGCCTTGCTGGCTGTAACCCTTGTCACGTTTTTGGCTCATGTTAAAGGCTCCCTTCATCAAAATGACTTCATCTAATAAGATGGATTCAGGGACAGGAGCTTATGCAAAAAAGTTAAACATTGACGGAATTGAGCTTGAAATAACTGCTTTCGATCGGCCTCGATATATGAGGCTGAATGACTTCTATTGCCTGGGTGAGTTTATCAAGATCAACACCGGTTTGGATGCCCATCCTTTGAAGCATATAGACAACATCTTCCGTCGCAGCATTTCCGGCAGCGCCAGGGGCGAACGGACAGCCGCCAAGTCCCCCGGCAGACGTATCAAAACGAGTGACACCAGCCTGAAGTGCGGCCAGGATATTGGACAGCGCGAGTTTCCTTGTATCATGGAAATGCGCGGTCATGAGCACATCCGGATACACATCAATCAATTTGGAAAATAAAGAATAAGACTCGTGGGGAGCCGCCATGCCAATCGTGTCGGCAACACTCAGTTCATCCACTCCAGCTTTAACGAATTCGCCGCACAGTGCGAGAACTTCTTCTTCAGCAATCTTGCCTTCATATGGACAATAAAAGGCGGTAGAGATGCAGGCGCGTACAAAATAATCCTTTGCTTTCAGCTCAGAAATCAGCGGGAGCACTTCGGCAAGGCTTTCGGCCGTTGTTTTATTGATATTCTTTTGATTGAAAGTGTTGCTGACACCGACGAATACAGCAACGGCTTTGCAATCCGTCATATAGACACGTTCAATTCCCTTTTTATTTGGAGCGAGCACAATATTCCTGGTGTTTTCATCAAGGCAATCTGCGACAATCTCCGCCGCATCCCCCATTTGCGGTACCCATTTGGGAGATACAAAGGATGTAAGCTCCATTTCTTTGATTCCGGCATCCTTCAAGGAACCGATAAATACTTTTTTAACTTCAGTCGGAACGAAATTCTTCTCATTTTGCAGCCCGTCTCTTGGGCCGACTTCAATAATTTCTACCTTCTTGGGAAGCTGCAGCATTAGACATACCCTCCTCTTAAGATATCTTAATTGTAAATAGAATATTTTTAAAAATGCAAGAATAAATAAAATTTTGATAAAATAAAAGGGATTTGATTCAAATCAATCGAAGTAATAAAAATGTGAAGATCTGAGAAAGGGTGAGCACTTTGAGCAAGACTGAAGCAGTAATCGTGGCTGCAGTAAGAACAGCAATTGGCAGCTTTAATGGAAGCTTGAAAAATATCTCCGCTCCGGAGCTAGGGGCTGCGGTCATCAAAGACGCATTGAAGCAGGCAGGAGTCAAACCGGAACAGGTAGATGAAATCATCATGGGTAACGTGCTCCAGGCTGGACTTGGACAAAACCCTGCGAGACAGGCAGCCATTAAGGCGGGAGTTCCTGAGAGCGCTTCCTCTATGACCATCAATAAAGTCTGTGGTTCAGGCTTGAAGGCTGTCCATCTGGCTGCACAGGCGATTATCGCCGGAGATGCTGATGTTGTCGTAGCCGGCGGTATGGAGAATATGAGCCAGGCGCCTTATTTACTGAAAAATGCCCGGGATGGGTTCAAGATGGGCGACCAGAAGCTCGTGGACAGCATGATTTCCGATGGTCTGTGGTGTGCGTTCAATGACTACCATATGGGGGTTACAGCTGAAAACCTTTGTGCCAAGTATGAGATTGGCAGGGGAGAGCAGGACGAGTTTGCCGCTTCCAGCCAGGAAAAGGCAGCCAAGGCCATTGAGGAAGGCAAATTTAAGGACGAGATTGTCCCGATAGAAATTCCGCAGCGAAAAGGCGATCCAGTCGTATTTGACACAGATGAATATCCGAAAAAGGGGACAACGGCCGAAAAGCTTGGCGGACTGCGTCCTGCATTCAAAAAAGATGGCAGCGTAACAGCAGGTAACGCGTCAGGAATCAATGATGGAGCTGCTGCTCTGGTTGTCATGAGCCGGGCAAAGGCGGATGAACTTGGACTTAAACCGCTTGTCGTGATCAAAGGGAACGCAAGCGCGGGTGTCGACCCAAGCATCATGGGGATCGGTCCGGTTGAAGCGGTAAAGAAAGCATTGAAGAAATCGGGCATGACAATGGACCAGATGGAGCTGATTGAAGCGAATGAAGCGTTCGCTGCCCAGTCACTTGCAGTTGACCGCGAACTGAATTTCAATAAGGAAATTTTAAATGTCAACGGAGGCGCAATCGCATTGGGCCACCCAATTGGGGCGAGCGGCGCGAGGATCCTTGTTACGCTGATTCATGAAATGAAACGCAGACAGGCAAAGACTGGCCTTGCGACACTATGCATTGGCGGCGGACAGGGTGTCGCTACTGTAGTGGAACTCGTCTGATTCTATCACTTTTTAAAAGATTAATAGTCATTCCGGCACGAAAATAGTGCAGGTGCGAACATAGTCAAAAGGGGGAAGAACGATGAAAAAAATTTGTGCATCCTTTCAAGACGCCATAGCGGATATCCATGATGGTGCAACCTTAATGGTTGGCGGCTTTGGTCTCTGCGGGATTCCTGAGAACGCAATCCTCGCGCTTGTTGAAAAAGGGGTAAAAGACCTGACCGTCATTTCGAATAACTGCGGAGTTGACGATTGGGGGCTTGGACTGCTCCTTAAAAATAAGCAGATCAAAAAAATGGTAGGTTCATATGTTGGCGAAAACAAAGAATTCGAGCGTCAGGTGCTGTCTGGCGAAATCGAGGTCGAATTGATTCCGCAGGGTACGCTTGCTGAGAAAATCAGGGCCGGCGGTGCCGGTATACCTGCTTTTTATACGCCGGCTGGTGTGGGAACGCCAATCGCTGAAGGAAAAGAAACCCGCATGTTCAATGGCAAGGAATACCTCCTTGAAGAAGCGCTGACAGCGGATTTCAGCATTGTACGTGCCTGGAAGGGCGATAAAATGGGCAACCTCGTCTACCATAAAACCGCTAGGAACTTTAATCCGATGATCGCTGCTGCCGGCAGAGTCACGATTGCCGAGGTAGAGAACCTGTATGAAGTGGGCGAATTGGACCCAAACAGTATCCATACTCCAAGCATTTATGTCCAGACACTGATTGAGGGCAATCAGGAGAAAAGGATTGAAAGGCTGACAGTGAGAAGTTAAATCTGGCTGATCATGAAAGGAGAAGGCATATGATTAAAAATAAAGGGAATGTCCGGGAAAAAATCGCGCGCCGGGCTGAAAAAGAAATCGAGAATGGTTTTTACGTAAACCTCGGGATCGGGATGCCGACATTGGTGGCAAACTTCATTTCTGACGATAAACAGGTTGTGCTCCAGTCCGAAAACGGACTGCTTGGAATCGGGCCTTATCCGTCAGAAGAAAGCGTTGATCCCGATCTGATCAACGCTGGAAAAGAAACGGTCACAGCCATTCCAGGATCAGCTTATTTTGATTCTGCAGAGTCCTTTGCGATGATCCGCGGAGGGCACATCAATATTGCCATCCTTGGCGGCATGGAAGTTTCTGAAGCTGGTGACCTCGCGAACTGGATGATTCCGGGGAAGATGATCAAGGGAATGGGAGGCGCCATGGATCTGGTCCACGGTGCACAGAAGATCATCGTGATCATGGAACATGTCAACAAAAATGGGGACGCGAAAATCCTCAAGGAATGCAGCTTGCCGTTAACAGGCAAAAACGTGGTGAACCGCATCATCACCGATATGGCGGTCATCGATGTGACGCCATTCGGGCTGAAACTCGTTGAGGTAGCAACAGGATACACAGTGGAGGATGTTATTAAATCAACTGGACCAGAACTGCAGGTGGATGATGCGGTAAAACTGGACGCATACTGATTATCGGGAACGCCCTTTAATATAAAGGGGCGTTCCTTCTTTATTAGCGGCAGCTGATTTCAAAAATGAGCTTCCGGTGGTATAATCTTTTAACAAAACGGCTTTGCCAAATGAGCCGAACTCAGTAAATGCATAGAACCGGGGGATCAATCATGAAGAAAAAACAAAAACGCCAGCAGCCAGTAAAAAAAGACGAGAAACCGGCAACATTAGGTGACCTGCTGAATCAGGATATCATGCAAAAACTAAAAGCTCAGCAGCAAGAGCTGAAAGAAGAAGAAGAAAAGAAAAAGCAGGCCGACTTGCAGCGGAAAAAAGAAGAACAACGGTTAAAAGAGAAGAACAAGTCCTTTGAAGAACTGCTTTCCGAAAGTGATATGGATTGGAAAAAGTTCAAATGAAAAAACGAAGGGTAGAAGTTGTCCCGTATCGTGCCGAATGGAAAACTCTTTTTGAGAAAGAGAAAAACCTGATTGCCGAAGTTTTTAACCAGACAGAGGCTGAAATCCACCATATTGGCAGTACCTCTGTCCCCGGGCTGAGCGCCAAGCCAATCATTGACATCATGCTAGCTGCAGAAAGCCTCGAATCAGTAGAAAAGGCCACCCCTGCACTTGAGACTGCCGGATACGATGCCCGGGGAGAAAATGGCATTCCAGGCCGGCGATATTTTCAAAAATGTGATGAAAAAGGGATTCGAAAAGTGCATCTGCATGCGTTTGAAAAAGGCAGCCATCAACTATACAGGCATTTAGTTTTCCGTGATTACTTGAGGTCCCATCCAGAAGAAGCAGCCAGGTACGCAAGTGTGAAGGAAGAAGCAGCCCGTCAATATGAATATGAGATTGAATCCTATATTGCTGCAAAGTCTCCAACTGTATTGGAGATAGAGGAAAAAGCGAGACTCTGGAAACCCTTGTAAAGAACATGTTTTGCTTCCAATGCTAAAGGGCAACTAAATAAAAAGCGGCAAAGGAGCAATAACATGATTTTTACAACTTTCATCCTGGCAGCAGGTTTTGTTGCCGTTCATCTATTTTCTAGATATTTACCATTTCTTGATAACGTACCGAGAAGCAGGCTGCTGTCAGCAGCCGGCGGCATTTCGGTGGCGTACGTCTTCATCCACTTGCTTCCTGAACTGAATAAGCATAATGAGATACTGGATCGTAATATTCAGTCACAAGCCCTCATGTTCTTTGAGAACCATACATATATTGTCGCAATGCTTGGTTTGGCTTTTTTTTATGGACTGGAGCGCATGGTTAAAACATCAAAGAAAAAACAGCAGGAAGAGAATAATCTGAACCGGACATCAAAGGGTGTGTTCTGGATTCATATAACCTCCTTTTTCCTTTACAACGGATTGATTGGATATCTATTGCTGCATGGAGAACAAGAGTCCATCAAAGGGCTGGTTTTGTACTTCATCTCCCTTGCGGTACACTTCATCACAAGTGATCATGCTCTCAGGGAGGCACATAAGGAGATTTATGATAGGATTGGAAGATGGCTGCTGGCTGGTGCAATCATAACTGGATGGGCGATTGGCGTAATGGTGGAAGTGCATGAAAATATCATTGCCGTCCTCTTCGCATTGCTGGCCGGCGGTGTCATTCTGAATGTCATGAAGGAAGAGCTGCCGGAAGAGAGGGAAAGCAACTTTTGGTCCTTTGCGGCAGGCCTGGCAGCTTATACAATCTTGCTGCTGCTGGCTTAAAGAAAAGCTAGAATTTAAAAAGGACATACTCGCCGAAAAGACGAATATGTCCAAAACTTTATTGTTTATCTATGCTGATCATACTGGTTTGCTTTCGTAAGCGATTTGATTAAACGGATTTCTTCCGGAGAAAGTGGATTAGCTCTTGCTGCCCGGGCGTTTTCTCTTATTTGCCCGGGGCTGCTTGCGCCGGCGACAATCGAAGCAACAGCGGGGTCTGCCAGGTTATACTGAATCGCTGCTTCTGTAAGAGAATGGGAAGATGCCAGTTTTTCCTTCAATAACGGCAATACTTCCTGCAATTCATCATAGCTGTAATCAAGAAATCCTTTGGGAGGGGCCTTTTCAAGCAGCCTGTCGCTGAGCATCCCTTTTGCGACGGTTCCTCGGGTTACAACGCTGATCCCTTTTTCATCAAGAAGCGGAAGTGCTTCTTCTTCCGGACGTCTGTCGAGCATGCTGTATTGCATCATGACAGAGACAATATTGGATTTTTGTGCATATTCGCGGATGACATTGGGTCTGATCGAGGAAATGCCATAATGCTTTATAAAGCCCTCAGCTTTTAACTCTTCAAAAGCCTCGATCGTTTCGTCAATAGGATCCTCAATCGTCCCGCCATGAAGCTGATAAAGGTCAATATAATCGGTATCCAATCTTTTCAGACTTTGTTTGACAGCCTCTTTGATATGGCTTTTTGAGGGGTCCCAGGTCCAGCTGTCCTTCGTCTCGGTCCAGCGATTGCCGGCTTTCGTTGCAATGACAACCTGGTCCCTGACACTCCTCAGTGCCTGTCCGACAATCCTTTCATTTTCTCCAAAGTCATATAAATCGGCGGTATCGAAATAATTGATCCCTTCCTCGAGGGCAGCTTCGACCACTGCCTGTGCCTTGGAATAATCTGTACCAAGCGACATGCAGCCAAGACCAATTTCACTAACAAATAATCCAGAAGACCCTAATTGCCTTTTTTTCATTCCATCACTCCGTTCCACAATAATATCTCCATTTTATCGGAATGGAAGGAGCGGGTTCAACTAATCTGGACGGCCCACCGACTGACTGACTGCTTCAACCCAGTCTTTCACAAGATGATGCTTTTTGCCATACTCTTTTAAAATCGCTTTGATTTCCCACGCTTTGCCAGCAATCGTGAAGCCTTGACCATGCACGTACACTTTCATCGCCATACCCCTTTCAGATAAGTATGGTAAAATGTATGAGCATTTGATCTCGGATTAGAACAGGAGTGGACATGTATGAAATCTCTTGAAGAAAAAACATTGAAGACAGAACAGATTTTCACAGGAAAAGTCATCAGCCTGCAGGTAGACGAGGTGGAATTGCCGAACGGGAAAACTTCTAAACGGGAAATCATCAAGCATCCCGGTGCAGTGGCGGTGATTCCGGTTACTGATGACAATAAAATCATCATGGTCGAACAATACAGAAAGGCGCTTGAAAGGACCATCGTCGAAATACCGGCAGGAAAGCTCGAGGCTGGTGAAAAGCCGGAAATATGCGCTGCCCGTGAGCTTGAAGAAGAAACCGGTTATGAATGCGCCAGCATGGAGTGGATGATCTCCTTCTATACGTCTCCAGGGTTCGCAGATGAAATCATCCATGTCTATAAAGCAACCGGACTTGCGAAAAAAGCCAACCCGGCAGCAGCAGACGAAGACGAATTTGTCAATTTGATTGAAGTAAGTCTTGAAGAAGCCATCCAACTGGTAAAAGAACAAAAAATATATGATGCAAAAACGGCATATGCTGTACAGCATTTGCAATTGCAAGAGGCATTGGGTAAATAAATGCGGGAATACTTTGTCGATCTTCATATCCATATAGGCAGGACGAAATCGGGCAGGGCAGTGAAAATCACCGGAGCAAAGTCATTGACCTTCAGCAATATTATCCGGCATGCCAGGGATTATAAAGGGATGGACATGATCGGGATCATTGACAGCCATTCACCTGAGGTACTTGATGAAATGCAGAATTTGCTAATCGCAGGTGAACTTGAGGAACATCCCGATGGCGGCTTGAACTATGGCGGGATGAGCATCATCCTCGGGTCGGAACTTGAGATCAATGATGAGAGCACACAGGGGCCACTCCATGTCCTGTGCTACCTGCCAACCCTAAAAACCATGAGGATGTTTTCGATGTGGCTGGAGAATCACTTGAAAAACATTACCTTAAGCTCGCAGAGAATATATGTTACCGGGCGTGAATTGCAGAGGAAAGTAAAGGAACTTGGGGGGATTTTCATCCCTGCACATGTTTTTACTCCTTTTAAAAGCTTGTATGGAAAAGGTGTAAAACATTCTTTAACAGAAGTATTTGATCCCGAGATGATTGATGGCATCGAGCTGGGGTTAAGCTCAGATACAATGATGGCCGATCAGCTTTCCGAAATCCATCGTTATCCTTTTGTCACGAACTCGGATGCCCATTCCCTAGCGAAAATCGCTAGAGAATACCAGAAGATTGAAATGAAAGAGCCTTCTTTTGGCGAATTGGCACTAGCACTAAAGGAATCTGCAGGAAGACGGATAAAAGCAAATTACGGCCTGGATCCGCAACTCGGAAAATACCATCGTACCGTCTGTGCAAACTGCCTGACTCCTATTCCGACCATTGATGAGGTCTGCAGGCAATGTGGCTCTGGCAAAATCGTCAAAGGGGTTGCTGACAGGATACGCGAACTCAAGACAGCAGATGGGAATAAGCCTGGGAGGCCGCCATATATCCATCAGGTTCCACTAGAGTTCATTCCTGGTCTTGGGCCGAAAATGCTGGAAAAGCTAATGGATCATTTCGGAACAGAAATGGCAGTCCTTCACTCTGTCCCTCTAGACTCCTTGAAACAGCTGATTCCTGAAAAGACGGCAATCACAATAGACAAGGCAAGAAAAGGACAACTTGGCTTCCTGGCTGGGGGCGGAGGAAAGTATGGGAAAATAGCAGATATGTAAATCCGGTCCAGACAGGCCGGATTTTTGTTTCTATTAAATAAAGCGAAAATTCTTCTTCCAGAGTCATAGACTTCCCGTCCAAGCATATGATGGTAGTAACCAATATGCAGGAGGAAAAGAGATGAAGAAACGAAGGTACCAGGACGTCGCAGTAAGCCATTTACGAGAATATTCCTCAATCTATCTTTTTGTCGTTGTCCTTTTTCTGATGGGCGTCATCTTTGGGGCAGTAATTGTGAATAGCCTCAGTTTCACTCAAAAGGAAGATTTATTCTATTATCTATCACAATTTTTTGGCCAGGCTGCTTCCAGTAAAGTAGCTGATGGACAGGATTTGTTTTTGCAAAGCTTTATGC
Organism: Cytobacillus oceanisediminis 2691; assembly: GCF_007678455.1. GTDB lineage: Bacteria > Bacillota > Bacilli > Bacillales > Cytobacillaceae > Mesobacillus > Mesobacillus oceanisediminis_A. The sequence continues at coordinate 255,971 of NZ_VEEP01000004.1, forward strand.
ATAATGGAAAGTTCATAGGCCTGATCTGGATTTTGGGGGTTTCCATCATCGGGCTTCCGGTTATCCTGGTTCTTTTATTCATGAAAGGAATGGTGGTCGGTTTTACAGTCGGCTTTCTTGTGAACCAGATGCAGTGGGACGGTTTCATGCTGTCATTTGTATCCATCCTGCCGCAAAACTTCATCATCATTCCTGTTTTCATCATTACTGCAGCGATGGCAGTCACATTTTCCTTGAAAATGATCAGGAATCAGTTCATGAAAAAAATCAGCCAGCCGATCATGCCTCAATTTTTTAGATATATCTTTTCTTTTTTAGCCGCACTTGTGTTTCTGGCAGTGGCAGCCGGAATCGAAGCATATTTATCCCCGTCATTATTGAAGGCTGTTATCAACTCGCTAAATTAAAATTATTATCAGTTTAAAATAACTGTTGTTTCTTATTTGTAATAATTTTATTTTGAATCTCATTTCCGTTCTGATATAATAAAAGAACAGTGGCGGGGGAGTGAGTACTATCGAAATGGAAAACAGGATCGAGAGAATTAAGAAACAGCTGCATTCGTCCAGCTATAAATTAACGCCGCAGCGCGAGGCTACCGTCCGCGTATTGCTTGAACATGAAGAAGACCACTTAAGTGCTGAAGATGTTTATTTGCTTGTCAAAGAGAAATCTCCTGAAATCGGACTGGCGACAGTTTACCGGACACTTGAACTGCTGACTGAACTGAAAATTGTTGATAAAATCAATTTCGGGGATGGTGTGTCCCGATATGATCTCCGCCAGGAAGGCGCTGCCCATTTCCATCATCACCTTGTCTGCATTGAGTGCGGAGCTGTAGATGAAATCCAGGACGATCTTCTGGAGGATGTTGAAGAAATCGTTGAAAGAGACTGGAAATTCAAGATTAAAGACCACCGCCTTACTTTCCACGGCATTTGTCACAGATGCCAGGAGAAAGATACGGCAGAAACAGAATAATTCGAGGCCCTTTTTCCGAATGGAGAAAGGGCTTTTTATTTATAATGGGAGCTGTTTCGCATGTTATGCGCTTGATCCTAACTAACCGCCTGCTTAATGGTATCAAGAAGGCTTACGAATCAGATAAGCCAAAGGTCCGTATTGTTTGATACTGAACGCAAAGAGCCACAATTATCCACTTATCTCAGGTATAATTCTTGTCCAAATTGGCATACAGATTAATAAATAAGTATAGCCGTGTGGACAGGGAATCTCTCTGTTACAACGAGTATGGAGGCAAGAAGATGAAATCGTGGTTCGGAATGGTCATGCATACATTAAAGGTGTTCATTTTGTTCACTGGATGCACAATTCTATTTTATTATGGTATCATGTGGATTAACGAAGAATATGAAAGTTATCATCGGTATGATGCACCTGAAGGGGCAGCCATCAAGGTGTCAGGAACCTTTGATGAAAAAGAAGGAAGCATGCTTGAAAGGCTGATACTGTTTTATCTGAATGGAGAGTAATAGAAATGGAAGACAGGCTTGACGACTTTATCCACTTTCTGGTTGTTGAAAAGGGACTATCAAAGAATACGATTGTCTCCTATAAACGCGATTTGAATAGTTATATTCACTATCTGAAAAATGTTGAACAGCTTGGGGAATTAAATGGAGTCCAGCGGCCGCAAATTGTACACTTCCTTAAGTTTTTAAAAGACTCGGGTAAATCCTCGAAGACCCTGGCCAGGCATATTGCCTCCATCCGGGCTTTTCATCATTTTCTCCTGCGGGAAAAGGCGGTCGACCATGATCCAACCGTCCATATTGAAAGTCCACAGCATGAGCGTTCTTTGCCTAAGGTGCTGAGCATGGAAGAGGTCGAGACGCTTTTAGAAAGCCCGAAACTTTCCGACCCTTTTGGGTATCGGGACAAAGCGATGCTTGAGATGATGTATGCTACGGGTATCCGTGTCAGTGAACTGATCGGACTAAAGCTGTCCGATGTGCACCTGACGATGGGATTTGTCCGCTGCATGGGCAAAGGGAGCAAGGAAAGGATCATTCCGATAGGGAAGACGGCTTCAGATGCGATCGAAGAGTACCTCGAAAAAGGAAGGCCAAAACTGGCTTCGAAAAAACATAAGGATGACTCTTTATTCTTAAATCATCATGGAAAAGGGTTGTCACGACAAGGGTTCTGGAAAATCCTCAAGCGGCTGACAGCAGACGCAGGAATCGAAAAAGAATTGACACCGCATACGCTGAGGCATTCATTTGCAACCCACCTGCTTGAAAATGGAGCAGATCTTCGCGCAGTCCAGGAAATGCTGGGACATGCAGACATATCAACGACGCAAATCTATACCCATGTTACAAAGACAAGGTTGAAGGATGTTTATACGAAGTTCCATCCCCGAGCATAGTTTGGGTTATTGGACGTGATTTTAAAGAGAACAGACAGATAGTTTCATAGAATTGTCAAAAAAGCCGCCGGAAAAGCCGGCTTTTTTTCTTGTGTTTTTAGATATATCTAGTAAAATGGAGATGTCAGACTTCTGACAAATGTAAACGCACGCATCCGATTATCATAAGCAAAAAAGGGTAACATAAAATTGTAAAATTGTAAGTAACGCATTCATACTTTTTAAGGAGGAGAAAGAATGTCGAATACATATAAAAGAGTATTTTTGATTGTGATGGATTCAGTCGGGATCGGAGAGGCTCCTGACGCAGAGAAGTTTGGAGACAAAGGTTCCCATACACTTGGCCATATCGGAGAGAAAATGAACGGACTGAACATGCCGAATATGGGCAAGCTGGGCCTTAGCAATATCGAAGAAATTAAAGGTATCAGCCCTGCTGCGAAGACAATGGCGTTCTATACAAAGATGCAAGAGGCATCGAACGGCAAGGATACCATGACAGGACATTGGGAAATCATGGGCTTGAACATCCAGACTCCTTTCCAGGTTTTCCCTGATGGTTTTCCTGGTGAACTGATTTCCGAACTGGAATCACGCACTGGCAGAAAGGTCATCGGAAACAAGCCGGCAAGCGGAACCGAGATCCTTGTTGAACTAGGTGAGGAGCATATGAAGACAGGAGCTTTGATAGTGTACACGTCCGCAGATTCAGTGTTGCAGATTGCGGCACACGAAGAGATTGTCCCGATCGAAGAACTGTATGATATTTGCAAGATCGCCCGGGAACTGACACTCGATGAAAAGTACATGGTAGGCAGAGTCATCGCAAGACCTTTCCTTGGTCAGCCAGGTGATTTCAAACGTACTTCCAATCGCCATGATTATGCGCTCAAGCCATTTGGCAGAACGGTCATGAATGAGTTGAAGGATGAAGGTCTTGATGTGCTGGCGATTGGTAAAATTTCCGATATCTATGATGGTGAAGGTGTAACAGAATCCCTTCGTACAGTTTCAAATATGGACGGAATGGATAAGCTGCTCCAGACTTTGGACCAGGACTTCACTGGACTGAGCTTCCTGAACCTTGTTGATTTCGACGCGCTGTTCGGACATCGCCGCGACCCGGAAGGTTATGGTAAAGCGCTTGAAGAATATGATGCACGACTTCCTGAAGTCTTTGAAAAATTGAAAGAGGATGACTTGCTCATCATCACCGCAGATCACGGTAATGATCCTGTTCACCACGGAACAGACCACACGCGCGAATATGTGCCGCTCCTTGTTTATTCAAAGGGAATGAAAGAAGGAAAAGAACTGCCGGTACGTAAGACCTTTGCTGACATTGGAGCGACGGTTGCGGAAAACTTTAACGTAAAAATGCCTGAGCACGGAACTAGCTTCCTGAAGGAATTGAACTAAGGAGTGGAATTCATGGATTATAATCAAATTCAAACAGCAGCATCGTATATCAATGAGAAATTAACTCAGCAGCCTAAAATCGGTTTGATTCTTGGCTCGGGGCTGGGAGTCCTGGCTGAAGACATTGGGAACCCGGTCAAGATTCCTTACAACGAAATCCCGGGATTCCCGGTTTCGACAGTTGAGGGGCATGCAGGACAGTTGGTTTGCGGACAGCTTAGCGGCGTTGAAGTTATCGCAATGCAGGGGCGCTTCCATTATTATGAAGGCTACAGCATGGATAAGGTCACATTCCCAGTCCGTGTGATGAAGGAACTAGGGATAGAAAAGCTCATTGTTACAAACGCAGCTGGAGGAGTGAATGAAAGCTTCGAACCAGGAGATTTGATGATCATTACTGACCATATTAACAATATGGGGACTAACCCACTGATCGGGCCAAATGATTCGCGATTCGGCGTGCGCTTCCCTGATATGAGTGAAGCCTATTCTAAGAATTTAAGAGCGGTTGCGAAAGAAGTCGCTGAAAAGAACAATCTTACAATCAAAGAGGGGGTATATCTTGGAAACCCTGGACCAGTCTATGAAACGCCTGCCGAAGTAAGGATGATCCGTACGCTGGGTGGAGACGCAGTCGGAATGTCCACAGTGCCTGAAGTCATTGTGGCAAAGCATTCTGGACTTGAGGTACTTGGCATTTCCTGCATTTCGAACATGGCAGCAGGAATCCTTGATCAGCCATTAAGCCATGATGAAGTAATTGAAACAACTGAAAAAGTGAAGTCCAGCTTTCTTTTGCTTGTGAATGAAATTGTAAAAACAGTAGGGGAAAAATAATCCATAGCTCTCCAGCTAAATAATGATAAGTGGTGATAATGATGAGAATGGTCGATGTGATAGAGAAAAAACGTGACGGACATGAGTTATCAACGGAAGAAATCCAGTTTTTCATTGACGGCTATACAGATGGCAGCATTCCTGACTACCAGGTAAGCGCGCTGACAATGGCGATTTTCTTTCAGGGAATGACTGAAAAAGAACGCGCAGACTTAACGATGGCAATGGTGAAGTCTGGAGACCAGATTGATCTTTCTGCGATCGAAGGTGTGAAAGTCGATAAGCACTCTACAGGGGGTGTAGGTGATACAACGACACTGGTACTGGGCCCATTAGTAGCGGCTTTAGGTGTGCCGGTAGCAAAAATGTCAGGGCGCGGGCTCGGACATACAGGCGGAACCATCGACAAGCTGGAAGCAGTAGAAGGTTTCCATGTCGAGATTGATAATGAGGAATTCATCAATCTTGTGAATAAAAATAAAATTGCGGTCATCGGTCAGAGCGGGAATCTGACTCCAGCTGATAAAAAGCTCTATTCATTACGTGATGTAACTGCAACTGTGGACAGCATCCCATTGATTGCCAGCTCGATCATGAGCAAAAAAATCGCTGCTGGTGCAGATGCAATCGTCCTCGATGTAAAAACAGGAGCAGGCGCATTCATGAAGACGCTTGAAGATTCTCGTGAACTGGCAAAAGCAATGGTTAGAATCGGGAACAATGTCGGCCGCAGGACGATGGCTGTCATTTCTGATATGAGCCAGCCGCTGGGCTTTGCAATCGGGAATGCCCTTGAGGTCAAGGAAGCAATCGATACCCTGAAGGGAGAGGGTCCTGAAGATTTAACTGAACTTTGCCTGACACTTGGAAGCCACATGGTCTTCCTGGCCGGAAAGGCAGAGTCCCTTGGAGACGCACGAAGCAAGCTTGAAGAAGTCATCAAGAACGGCACTGCTCTCGAAACCTTCAAAGTATTCCTTGCATCCCAGGGCGGAGATGCATCGGTCGTCGATCATCCCGAAAACCTGCCACAGGCGAAATACAAGTTTGAACTTGAAGCGAAAGAGGCAGGCTATGTATCCGAAATCGTCGCTGATGAAGTAGGAACAGCCGCCATGCTTCTTGGAGCAGGAAGGGCAACGAAGGAATCCGAAATCGATCTGGCAGTAGGGCTTATGCTGCACAAAAAAATTGGCGACAAGGTAGAAAAGGGAGAATCCCTTCTCACCATCTACAGTAACTTTGAAGATGTGAATGAAGTAAGAGAAATGCTGTATGAGAACATCAAAATCTCGAGTGAACATGTTGAAGCACCAATCCTCGTACATGGAGAAATAACAGAATAAAATCTTTGAACGAAAGCGGAGAGCTGACTCTCCGCTTTTTTATATGCAAAAAATACCGGTTTTATCTGCCTTACCTGTATAAAAGTGGATTGGTTGGATAAAAATAGAGCCTATAAAGATAGGAGGGTTATGGCCATGAATCTAAAAAAGTTTACGAGTTTACTGCTTGTTTTTATGCTGGGTGCAGCATTTATATCCCCTAAAGGATATGCCAATGAAGGAGACAAAGGACTGGCCAATGATGCCAGTTCAGCTATTCTGATTGAGCGTGATACAGGGCAGGTACTGTTTGATAAAAACAGCCATGAAAAGCTTCCGCCGGCAAGCATGACAAAAATCATGACAATGCTATTGATCATGGAAGCTTTGGATGAAGGAAGGCTGAAGCTCGACGAAAAAGTCCGCGCAAGTGAATATGCTGCTTCGATGGGAGGATCCCAGATATTCCTGGAGCCAGGAGAAGAGATGACAGTTGAGCAATTGCTAAAAGGAATCGCTATCGGGTCAGGTAATGATGCAGCAGTGGCAATGGCTGAGCGTATCGGTGGATCTGAAGAGGCATTTGTGAAAATGATGAACAAGAAGGTAAAGGAACTTGGCTTGAAGGATACCTTTTTTAAAAATACTACTGGCCTGCCTGTAGATGGACATTATAGCTCGTCATATGATATGGCCATGATGGCAAAAGAGTTGCTTAAGTACGAAAAAATAACCAAATACACGGGTACGTATGAAGATTACCTCCGTGAGGATTCGGAAAAGAAATTCTGGCTTGTGAATACGAATAAGCTTGTTCGTTTTTACCCGGGAGTGGATGGCCTAAAGACCGGCTTTACTAATGAAGCAAAATATTGTTTGACAGCTACTGCTCAAAAGGATGGCATGCGTGCGATCGCGGTCGTGTTTGGAGCACCGACATCCAAGGCGAGGAATGCGCAGGTAACGAAGATGCTCGACTATGCTTTCAGCCAGTATCAGACGCATCCAATGTTCAAAAAAGGGCATCCGCTCGGTAAAGCAGTCATCAGCAAGGGTGACAAAAAGTCAATCAACGCGGTCACCTCTGAAAGTGTTTCCCTCCTTACAAAAAAAGGAGTTGACATCAAGGATGTCAAACAGAAGATCACACTGAACAAAAGCCTTAAGGCTCCTGTCGAAAAAGGGGACAAGGTAGGAACTCTTAAGCTTGTGAAAGACGGCAAAACCGTAGCGGAAACCACACTTGTTGCGGATGCAAAGGTTAAAGAAGCAAGCTGGTGGATCCTGTATAAGCGCTCATTCGGAATGTTCACCAGGGCTGGAAGCCAAAAATAATGTCAGCCAGGTTCATGATTGTGTCGAAAACTCTGCCATTCCATCTAGTTTTAGCGAATTGGCACTAGTTTTGTTCTGAAGAAGGAATTGGCTGATTCAATGGAGAATTTGACTCACTATACCAGATAAGGAGGCTTTGGATAGTGAGTCTTAACATTGATATGGAAGTGAAGCATGACGTCTTATTGATAAGAATCAGTGGTGAATTGGATCACCACACTGCAGACCAGCTTCGCGAGCAGGCAACAAAAGCCATTGAGAACGAAGGAATCCGCCACATTGTCATGAACCTCGAACATCTCACCTTTATGGATAGTTCGGGACTCGGTGTAGTTTTGGGAAGATATAAACAAATCAAACAGCTTCATGGAGAAATGGTTGTTTGCGCAATCTCGCCGCCAATCAAACGGTTATTTGATATGTCGGGCTTATTCAAGATCATCCGTCTTGATCCGACGGAAGAATTTGCATTAGAGAGATTGGGGGTTGCATGATCCATGAAGAATGAAATGAATCTTCATTTTAGCGCGTTAAGTCAAAACGAATCATTCGCCCGCGTTACCGTTGCTGCCTTCATTGCGCAGCTGGATCCAACGATGGACGAATTGACGGAAATCAAAACCGTTGTATCCGAAGCGGTGACAAATGCGATTATCCATGGATATGAAAGCAATCCGGACGGAAAAGTGTTCATTTCCGTATTGCTCCAGGATGGGATGATCGAAATGCTCATTAAAGATGAAGGAATAGGCATTCCTGATATCGATGAAGCCATGCAGCCACTTTATACTTCAAAGCCAGAGCTGGAACGGTCCGGTATGGGCTTTACGATTATGGAAAATTTCATGGACGAAGTACAAGTGAGATCAGAGCCCGGCTTTGGGACAGAGATTCGTTTGAAAAAGCACCTGTCAAAGAGCAAAGCGCTGTGCAATTAAGGGAGTTCTGCCGATGGATGTGGAGGTAAAAAAGGATAATAGCCAAACGTATCTTAAGGACCATGAAGTCAAAGAACTGATTTTGAGAAGCCAGCAGGGAGACCAGGCTGCCAGGGATTTGATTGTCCAGAAGAACATGCGTCTCGTCTGGTCCGTCGTCCAGCGTTTCCTCAACAGAGGATATGAGCCAGACGACCTGTTTCAAATTGGCAGCATCGGCCTCTTAAAATCAGTTGATAAATTTGACCTCTCGTACGACGTAAAATTTTCAACATATGCCGTTCCAATGATCATTGGTGAAATCCAGCGTTTCATCAGGGATGACGGGACCGTGAAAGTCAGCAGGTCGCTGAAGGAGACTGGCAATAAAATCAGGAAGGCAAAAGACGAACTTTCCAAAACCCTGGGCAGGGTGCCGACTGTCAATGAAATTGCCGAATATCTTGAATTATCGCCTGAAGATGTAATCATGGCCCAGGAGGCAAGCCGAAGCCCGGCCTCCATCCATGAAACCGTCTATGAGAATGATGGCGATCCAATTACTCTGCTGGACCAAATCGATAATGGCGAAGAAGGACGCTGGTTCGATAAAATCGCCTTGAAAGAGGCTATCAACGAACTGGAAGAACGGGAAAAACTGATCGTTTATTTGAGGTATTATAAAGATCAAACCCAATCAGAAGTCGCAGCCCGGCTTGGCATCTCCCAGGTCCAGGTCTCGCGCCTCGAAAAGAAAATACTTCAGCAAATGAAAGGCCGTATGGATCTTTGAATCCATACGGCTTTTTGTTTTTCTGAAAATCTTGTAGGTGGGGACGAATTGGTGCCCTAAACACGGGAATTCGAAAAAAAGAGGTCACCCTTAGAGCTGATTGGTGCCCTGAAACACCAGAAACTGGGAATGTATTGCACCAATAAAGCCGATTGGAGCCCTGAAATACCAGAAACTAGGAAAGTGGTACACCAATAAAGCTGATTGGAGCCCTGAAACACCAGAAACTGGAAAAGTGGTACACCAATAAAGCCGATTGGAGCCCTGAAACACCAGAAACTGGGAAAACAGTGCATCAATTAAGCTAATTGGGACTCTGAAATACCAGAAACTGGAAAATTAGTACACCAATAAAGCCGATCGGTGCCCCGAAACACCATTAACTGGGAAACCAGTACACCAATAAAGCCGATTGGAGCCGTAAAAAACCAGTAACTGGGAAACCAGTGCACCAATAATGCTTATAGGCGCTCTGGTACACCAGTAACTGGAAAATTAGTGCGCCAATAAAGCTGATTGGTACCTTAAAACACCAGTAACTGGGAAAACGTGATACCAATAAAGCCAGTTGAAGCCCTAATACACCTGTAACTGGAAAAAGTACACCGATGAGTCCGTTAAATTCCCCAAATAAATCAACATCCCGGATCTATAAAGCACTCCATCTTAACCAATTATTGGACTTCATGAAAAGCACATAGCAATACATACTAAATATACGAGGAAAACACTGTGTTGGAAGTGAATCTGATGGAAAAAACGATTTATATCCGCATGCGGAATCGCGTACAGGTCAAGCCTGAGGAATCACTTTTATTGAAGGATATTGCCCAAATTATTGCCAGCGAAGAAATATACCAAGACCTGGCATCGCTTGAAGTAAAAAGAATTTCTCCAAAGGACCATATCCATATCATCGATGTCATGAAGGTCATTCATTTCATTACAGGGATATATCCGGATCATGAAGTCCAGGCTGTTGGACCGGCTCAAACGATTATTGAGGTGATCTACAAGAAAAAAGGAATGTCGATACCATTTTTTATCCTTGTGTGGTTTTTGCTATTTTTCGGTGCAGCATTAACCATCATGAACTTCCACGAGGATGTCAGCATGCAAACGGTGCATGAGCGGCTCTATTTTATCATGACGGGAAAAGAAGTCGCAAAGCCGCTGTTATTCCAGATACCTTATTCAATCGGCATTGGTGTTGGCATGATCTTATTTTTTAACCATGTATTCAAAAAGCGGCTTAATGAAGAGCCGAGCCCGCTTGAGGTTGAAATGTTCAATTATCAGCAATCACTTGATCAATATGTCATTCTGCATGAAAACAAGGAAAGTGTGAAACATCTCGATGACGATTAACATCTTGTTCATTATCCTTATTGGGCTGGCTAGCGGGCTTGCAGTAGGATCGGGTTTTGTAGCATTCTTATCGGTTCTGGGCGTGATTCCCAGGCTGACCCAGCTCACAAAGACAATGAAGCTGATTTCCTGGTATGAATGGGCTGTTGTCCTCGGTGCTTTGCTGGGAACTGCGGGAAGTTTGAGGGATCCCGTATTGAGCTTTTCTCCATACGTCACCATTCCTCTTGGACTCGCTGGCGGCATATTTGTCGGGATGCTGGCAGCTGCGTTAACAGAAGTATTGAATGTACTGCCTATCCTGGCAAAAAGGGTGCGGGTTGATGACAAGCTTGAAACATTGCTGATGGCCATTGTGCTCGGAAAAGTATTCGGGTCATTGTTTCACTGGATTTATTTTGTAGGGCAATAAAAATGAGGGAAGAGAAAGGACGGCAAATAATGGCCGAAAAAAGGAAGGTAATCCTAATTACAGATGGTGATGACTATGCACGGCGAGCTGTTGAGCGTGTTGCTGCCGATATTGGCGGACGGTGCATCTCTCTTTCTCACGGGAACCCTTCCGTCCTTTCTGGGCCCCACCTTGTTAAGTTAATCAAAAAAGCCACAAAGGATCCGGTGTTGGTCATGTTTGATGATAGTGGTTTTCTTGGAGAAGGAGCAGGAGAAAAGGCACTGAAATACGTAGCTGAGCATGAGGACATCCAGGTTCTCGGCGTTATCGCGGTTGCCTCGAAAACGCATATGGAAGAATGGAGCCGGGTGGATTTCTGCATCGACCGGGATGGTGAACTCACTCCCTATGGTGTCGATAAACATGGCCTTCCAGAGTTGGAAATGGGAAGGATCAATGGTGATACAGTTTATTGTCTGGACACGCTTGATGTCCCGTTGATCATCGGGATAGGTGATATCGGCAAAATGGCCAGGCGTGACCATTATAAAATAGGATCACCCATCACGAAGAAAGCAGTGGAAATCATCCTTGAAAGGAGCGGATTCTATGCCAAAGAAGAATGACAAACAGCCAATCCCGCTATCGTTGGACGAAGCTGAAAAGTACATGAAAGAGAAGGTTGGCCTGGGGGATAGTTTTGATCTGGGTGTCAGGAAGCTGAAGATCCTGAAAAAGGATGTTCACTTTTACTATGTAAATGGGTTGTGTGATACTAGCTTCATCGTACATATCGTTGAAGAGTTGGTGGATATCAATGATAATGAAAAACTTTCGACCCATTTGCAGGCTATTGTAGAAAACAGGATAACCCATCAATCTGTTGAAAAAATCAAAACAATGGATGAGCTCGTCGACCAGGTCCTTTCAGGTCTTATTGTCATCGTAGTGGAAGGGGAAGCGTCCGGATTAGTTGTGGACGTACGGAGCTATCCGGGAAGGCAGCCTCAGGAGCCAGATACTGAAAAAGTAGTGCGCGGGTCACGTGATGGCTTTGTCGAAAATATCATCGTCAATACGGCGTTGACCCGACGAAGAATCAGGGATGAGAATCTTCGTTTTGAGATGATGAAGATAGGCGAAAGGTCTAAGGCGGATGTTGCCCTTGGCTATATTAAAGATATTGCAAATCCAGGAATGATTGAGGTCATCAAAAAAGAACTTAATTCGATAAAAATCGATGGAATCACGATGGCCGATAAAACAATTGAAGAATTTTTGGTCAAGCAAGGATATAATCCATATCCGCTCGTCAGGTACACAGAACGTGCCGACGTCGCCGCTACCCACTTGCTAGAAGGACATATCCTTATATATGTTGACACTTCCCCAAGTGTCATCATCACACCAACGACCTATTTCCATCATCTTCAGCATGCTGAAGAGTACAGGCAGTCACCGGCCGTCGGAACAATGGTCCGATGGGTGCGATTCCTGGGGGTCCTTGCCTCACTGCTGCTTTTGCCTTTATGGTATTTATTTGTGCAGAACCCTGACTTGCTCCCTGAAAAAATATCTTTCATTGGACCCAATGAAAAATCCAATATACCGGTCTTCCTGCAAATCATGATGGCGGATGGCGGCATCGAGTTCCTGAGGATGGCGGCCATCCATACACCGACACCGCTCTCTACAGCGATGGGTTTGATCGCTGCCGTCCTGATTGGACAAATCGCCATCGATGTTGGAATGTTCGTGCCTGAAGTCATACTTTATGTCGCTGTGGCTGCAATCGGTACTTATGCGACGCCAAGTTATGAATTGAGTGTAGCAAACAAAATAGGAAGAGTATTTTTGCTGATTGTAACTGCCATATTCCATGTCCCAGGGTTTATGATTGGTACAACCATTTGGCTGTTGTTTCTGGCACATATAAAATCATTGAACACTCCATATCTGTGGCCATTTATTCCTTTCCATCCTGTTGCTTTTATGCAGATTCTGATTAGAAGGACCGTTCCTGGCTCAAAAATCCGTCCAAGTATTGTGCATGCAAGGAATCGCTTCAAACAGCCTTCGAACTCTTGACGAGATTACGATTGCGCGTTGCCAGGAATTGTGGTAAAGTGTTTTTAATTTACTAAAGTCTTAAAGCGAAAAATAAATAGACAGTTCATCAAATGAACTGTCTTTTTATTTATTAGATGCCCGAAAAGTGCAGGCTTCTTTTGAAAAAATGTGAAAATATTGTACCAGGGAATTGAATATTTTGGCAAGGGATGAGGGGACAACATGGAATTTCATGGAACGGCAAAAACTAACCGACTGGGACATTTGGAGATAGGCGGTGTAGATACAGTCCAATTGGCTGAAAAATATGGGACCCCGCTATATGTTTATGATGTAGCTTTAATCCGGGAACGGGCAAAAGCTTTTAAAAGAACTTTTGAAAATGCTGGAATCACCGCACAAGTAGCATATGCCAGCAAAGCTTTTTCAACGGTGGCGATGGTTCAATTGGCCGCTGAGGAAGGTCTCTCGCTTGATGTTGTTTCTGGCGGGGAGCTGTACACGGCACTTGTAGCCGGATTTCCAACAGAAAAAATCCACTTTCATGGAAATAATAAAAGCTATGAAGAGCTGGTCATGGCTATAGAGCACAATATTGGCTGCATTGTGGTTGATAATTTTTATGAACTTGACATGCTGAAGGATATTTGCAAGGAAAAGAACACGCCCACCAAGGTTTTATTAAGAGTTACACCTGGAATTGAAGCACATACTCATGATTATATTTTAACAGGCCAGGAAGACTCTAAATTTGGCTTCGATTTACAGAATGGACAGGCTGACGAGGCGATGCGCATTTCCCTGGAAGAAAAACTGATCGATGTGCTGGGATTGCATTGCCACATAGGTTCACAAATTTTTGAAACGACAGGATTCATCCTAGCTGCCCAAAAAATCTTTGAAAAATTGCATCAATGGAAGAATGAATTGTCCTTCGAATCCACTGTCCTTAATCTTGGCGGTGGTTTTGGGATTCGTTATACAGATGAAGATGATCCGATTCCAGCAGCGCAATATGTGGAAGAAATAATTGCTGAGGTGAAAAAGCAGGCTTCCCGATATTCAATGAAAACGCCTGAAATCTGGATCGAGCCGGGACGTTCGCTTGTAGGAGATGCTGGTACTACACTTTACCGCATAGGCTCCAGGAAGGATGTTCCAAATGTCCGCAAGTATGTCGCGGTTGACGGCGGGATGAGTGACAATATCCGGCCAGCTTTGTATCAGGCTAAGTACGAAGCAGTCCTTGCAAATAGAGTAATGGATAAACCTGAGGAGACGGTTTCGATCGCCGGGAAATGCTGTGAATCAGGGGATATGCTAATCTGGGACCTTCCGCTGCCAAAGACTGGCAACCACGACATCCTCGCAGTATTTTGTACGGGAGCATACGGCTATTCAATGGCAAACAACTATAACCGCCTTCCAAGGCCTGCAGTCGTATTTCTTGAAAATTCAAAAGATACGCTGGTTGTCCGCCGTGAAACATACGAGGATATGGTGAAATTAGACCTTCCGCTTAAAGAAAAGGTTAACAGTTAAAGCTGCATTTCCGCAGCTTTTTTAGCTGTTCATAGGGTGTTATTTAAAAATTGGCTAAAACCCCGGTCTTATTGTAGAATAACAGATTGGAGGGATTCTGTATGAAAAAGAATAACTGGCTATTGTTTCTGTTATTGCTATTGATGTCTGTTGGATGGGGAGCCTACTACTGGTTTTTTATTGTGCCAGGACAATAGAGCACAGATAAAATTTGAAGTATCTGCCCGGATTATGTATGATTATATCAATTCAATTTATATATGAACCAGAAAATGCAGAAAAACATATAATATCAAAATGGTGAATAGCATTTGATTACTGCGGTACTCGGTCTTGAGTAGCGAAGGTTTAAATTAGAAGGAAAATGGAAAAAATGGTGTTGGTATCATTCCGTTTATTACTGTCAAACCACGATGAGGGATATTTATGTTAATTCGATATAAAAAGGCATTCGAAAAGATTGCAATGGGCTTGTTATCTTTCATGCCAAATGAGAAGGATTTAAAAAAACTTCAGCAGACGATGAGGAATTACGAAACAGATGATTCATGGCAGCTGTTTTTATGGAAGGAAGGTGAAGATATCATCGGGCTTTTGGGTGTTAACTTCGCTGAGGATAAAATGATGCAGCTTCTCCACATATCTGTGAATCCATCCCATCGTCATCAGGGAATTGGGAAACGCATGGTCAATGCATTGCAGGAGATGTTTCCGGAATGGACGGCAATCGCAAATGCTGAGACGGCATCCTTTTTTGAAAAATGCAGCCAGGAAGATAATAGTGTTGAAGGCAGTGGATATTAAATCCCTGCCTTTTCTTACTTTTTGGAGATGAAAACCTTCTATTTTACCTGCTTTTTCTTTCCTCCTGAGCCATCCTGCGTTCGGAGATCACCTCGGTCCGATCCCTTGTTGAGTGCCTGTGGATCAAGTCTGGATTGTCCATATCACTAGTCTTTCCCCATGTAAAACCATTCTGTTTGCATTCTTCAAGGCAAAGCTTTTTCAACTCAGCGTCAATTATGGGCAGATTGAAGCTTGTATATGGTACATTGTTGAGCAAGTTTTTTCTCCTCTTGCCGAGGAATTCGGTCAGCAGATCAGCGTCGATTCCCAAGCGGCGTATTGCCTGCATGTCTGACGAAAATAGCTCGATTGCTTTACCTAAAGTCCTAATAGCCCCTGAAAAGTTTTTCCGGCGATGGTGGTAATTAGAAACAGCGAGCAGAATCAGTGCGACCCAGATCGATTTTTTATTTCCAGCATCTGTAGCTTTCCAATATTCCTCTAAAATTTCATGGCATTCAAAATAATCCCTGTCTCCATGGAAATGGGCGAGATATTGTATATAGGAAACTGGATACTTAGTCATAATTAAACCCCCAATCAACTAACAATAGCTTAGCATATATTCCACCTATTCGTAGCATGGAAAAGCTGATTTAAAGAGGAAAATGCCCGGCTTTTGCCGGGCATTCCACAATTTTCACTGTTGCCTGGTTTTATAACCACGCTGCACCAATGATGATGAGCAAAATGAAAAGCACGATGATTAAAGCGAAACCTGCTCCGTAGCCATAGCCTTTACCATCAGACATTTAACATACCTCCTAATAGTGAAATAGCCTAATATACATTTTCAGCATATGCAGCAGGAAAGGAAATGGTTTGGGCGCTTGCGGATTTCTGAACGGAGCTGCTTCTAAATTAGTGATGGATAACATGGAGTTAATCTACTATACTTATATAATGATGCAGTTCAATATAGGAATTTTGGTGGGAAATGATGCAATATAATGTGAAAATCGAGGCCTTTGAGGGTCCGCTGGATTTACTTCTGCACTTAATCAATACTTTGGAGATAGATATTTACGACATACCGGTAGCGAAAATCACAGAACAATACTTAATGTATATTCATGCGATGAAGGAATTGCAGCTTGACGTGGCAAGTGAATACCTTGTGATGGCAGCAACACTTTTAGCAATCAAAAGCAAGATGCTGCTTCCGAAGCATGAAGAAGAGCTGGAAGATGAATTTGAATACGATCAGGAAGATGATCCCCGTAATGAGCTTGTCGAGAGATTGATTGAATATAAAAAATTCAAAGAGGCTGCCAGTGATTTGAAGTCACTTGAAGAGGAAAGAGGGCTTATGTACACGAAGCCTCCAAGTGATCTTACTGAGTACTCTAATGATAGTAAGAGCGATAACGCTGATCTTGATATCTCTTTATATGATATGCTGGGTGCTTTTCAGAAGCTTTTAAGAAGGAAAAAGCTCCAAAGGCCGATGTCCACCAAGATCGCGCGGCAGGAAATATCGATTGAAAAAAGAATGGACGAGGTCCTGACCTTCCTGAAAGAAAGCGGAACAAGGAAAAAATTCAATGATTTGTTCCCTGAATCTGACCGTGAGCATATTGTCGTTACGTTCCTGGCAATACTTGAGCTGATCAAGCGGAAGGAAATCGATGTCGAGCAGGAACAAAACTTTGCTGAAATTTATATGACATCAAGAAAGGAGTAAAGCGGTGGGAATTGTGAAGTGGAAAGGAATATTGGAGAGCCTGCTTTTTGCAGCTGGAGATGAAGGCTTGAGCCTTAAGCAAATCACCTCCGTGCTTGAGGTCGATGAAATCCAGGCCAATGAAATAATTGTCGGACTGCAGAGTGACTATGACCGGGATGAACACCGCGGCATTACCATTGTCCAACTGGCAGGAGTATATCAGCTAGCTACAAAAAAAGAACATGCTGTATACCTTAAAAAGCTGGTTGAATCGCCTGGTACCGCTCATTTATCCCAGGCAGCCCTGGAAACCCTTGCGATTGTCGCATATAAACAGCCGATTACGCGCGCCGAAATCGAGGAAATCCGCGGAGTAAAAACAGAGAGGCCGCTTCATACGCTTTCTTCACGAGCCCTGATCAAGGAAGTTGGAAGGGCAGAAGGAACAGGCCGTGCCATTTTGTACGGGACAACAAAAGAATTCCTCGATTACTTCGGCTTGAAAAACATAAACGAACTTCCGCCACTGCCGGAAAATATTGAAGAAGACGAACTGCAGGATGATGCAGATCTGTTCTTCGAGAAATTCCAGGAAACAATGGAAATGGACCAATAGCAGTTGTGCACAAAGTTTGGAATTTATGATAAAATCAAAATAATCATTCAGGAAGTGCTTTGAATGTGAGACCAGTCTTTAAAGCATTTCTTGCTACATAAGGATTTAAGAATGAATGTCCAACGGGAGGAATAACATGCTTATAAAGCAATGTGTTGGTTATGAACTTGAAAAGGAAAAATCAAACACCTCAGAGGATTTTTTCAACCGGAGTGAAGTCACTTTTGCAGAAGATGGCACAGAGAAAACCCTGCATGTATTGTATGTCAGGTATTTTGATGAGCTGGTTGGAAGCATTACTCCATTCACTGAAAACCCAGTCTTTAAAGCAGGTAATAAGGAAGTATTCATGAAGGACCTGGTAGCACTTGCAGCACTTTTGAAAAATCCGGGATACAGACATCGTAAAAGGGTATATATAAATGAACAGAAAGAGTTCGCGGAAATTTTCAAGGGCCTGGATTTCAGCAAGATTCCCGGAATTTATGAGGGCATCGAGCAAAAAGGCGCATTTGAGGTGCGCTCTCCTTTAGATTATATTGTCCAGCCGGTATAAAGGACGGAGTGCGAAGGGGATAGGTGAAAAACATCACCTTAGCTATAACAGACATGGTCAAAATCCATTGGGGGTGTCATTTTGGGGAATACAATCGTAAAAACACAAATTGAAGAAGTAAGAGAATTCCTGTCCGCTACAGTCGTTAAGCTTGAGGGCTTTCTGAATGGAACAACGCTGGAGGGCTTAAAACAGGGCCAGCCAGCTGATGAGGAATATTATAAGTCCATCCTGTCAAGTCTCCGTAAGCTTGCGGTTTATTGTGAAGAAGGGCTGGATGCCTGCAAGGTAATCCTGCAGGCCGAAGTGTTTTCAAAACCAGCAGCGGAAAAGACATTATACAGAATCTACTATCAGTGCATTGAAGAATTCTTCTCTCCAAAAAATGATGCCTGGTACGAAGACAGCCGATCCGCTTATACCGGCAAGAATGCAATCAAGTTCAGGCAGCCAGTGGCAGCTGAACTAAGCGACTTGCTCGTCAGCCTGGAAAGCGGCTTCCAGAGGATTCGTGAAGAACTTGAATACTATGAAACGGATTACCGGACAAAAATGCTTCAATCAAGATAATCTTTCTAAGGAACAGCCAATATCAGGCTGTTCCTTTTCTTATTCCAACTGCCGAAAGCAGAAGTACAGAGCGTGAACATAGAGTTAAAACACTCCTTTTATGTCATAACATGCCTTGTCCCGCATAAACTTGTACAAACTGCCAAAGGAGACGAGGGTCAATCAATGAAAAGGATTTTGATGAAACTATTAATGATCGTCACTCTGTTGATATACGGCATACCCGGAACAGTCCAGGCCTCTGTTTCCGTAAGTGCCCGGAGTGCTATTTTAATGGAACAGGAATCTGGAAGGGTGTTATTCGAAAAAGATGCGCACAAGGTGAGCAGGATTGCCAGTATTACCAAAATCATGACAGCGATCCTCGCGATTGAATCGGGCAAGTTGGATGAAATGGTAAAAGTAAGTGATCGGGCAGTCCGGGCTGAGGGATCATCGGTTTATTTGAAGCCAGGTGAAAAAATCAGGCTCGAGGACCTGGTGTATGGACTGATGCTGAGATCAGGGAATGACGCAGCCGTCGCCATTGCGGAACATGTGGGTGGCAGTGTCGATGGGTTTGTATTCATGATGAATGAGAAAGCGCAGCAAATCGGAATGACAGATACTCATTTTGCCAATCCGCATGGCCTGGATGATCATGAAAATCATGTATCAACTGCATATGATATGGCGTTATTGACTCGCTATGCGATGAATAATGAGGAATACAAGAAGATTTCGGGAACAAAGATCCACCGGGCTCCAAACCCGACAGAAACCTGGGATAGGGTGTGGAAAAATAAGAACAGGCTCCTGACAGAAAAATACAAGTACAGCACAGGAGGGAAAACAGGTTATACAAAACGGGCAAAAAGGACGCTGGTATCTACTGCAAAAAGAGGCGACTTTGAAATGATCGCCGTCACTCTCAATGCACCCGATGATTGGAATGACCATATCCAGATGTTTGAAACGGCATTTTCCGATTATGATATCGCGGAAATTCTTTCGAAAGGTAAAGTGGATGGAATCAAGGAATCTCAATATAAAACCAAAGTCTATCTGGACCATTCCTTTGTTTACCCGCTTACTTCAGAAGAAGAAGAACTAGTGAGGGTTGAATATCGATTAAAAAAACTGGGGAAGGACCAGCGTGATCTGCAGAATCAGAAGATTGCCGGCCGGGCAAATGTTTTCCTTGATGATAAACAGATTGCCAGTTTGCCTGTTTATTACAAACTTGAAGAAAAAGAGCAAAAGTCATTTTTTGATTTTTTTAAAAATATTTTCACATCAATAGCAGGGGTCAAGGATCATGGTTAACTATATCTGGGTCGTAATGATCTTAATTGGCCTGGGATTTGCGATGATCAACGGCACAATGACAGAGGTGAACGAAGCGGTCTTTACAGGGGCGAAGGAAGCGATCACGCTGAGTATCGGCTTGATCAGCATCCTTGTTTTCTGGCTGGGCATGATGCGGATCGCTGAGGATTCAGGATTATTGTCCAAGCTTT
The DNA here is from genome assembly GCF_007678455.1 of Cytobacillus oceanisediminis 2691. GTDB lineage: Bacteria > Bacillota > Bacilli > Bacillales > Cytobacillaceae > Mesobacillus > Mesobacillus oceanisediminis_A. The sequence goes on from NZ_VEEP01000004.1 coordinate 276,116, forward strand.
CCAGCTTATTTAAGCCATTTATCTCCAGGCTGTTCCCGGAAGTTCCTCCAAGCCATCCTGCGATGGGCTATATCCTTTCCAACATGATCGCGAATATGTTTGGTCTTGGGAATGCGGCTACACCACTCGGAATCAAAGCAATGGAAGAACTGAAAGAGTTGAATGATGGGAAAAACGAAGCCAGCCGTTCGATGATCACCTTCCTGGCGATCAATACAGCGAGTATTACTCTCATCCCGACCACTGTAATTGCGATCAGGATGAATTATGATTCCGCAAATCCAACAGATATAGTGGGACCTACCCTTGTGGCAACTGCGGTTTCAGCAGTTGCAGCGGTACTGATTGACCGGTTCTTTTACTATAGACGGAGCAAAAAGGGGTAAATCAAAATGGAAATTGTATCCGCAATATCACTATGGTTCATCCCTGTCTTGATCGCTTTCATCCTGATTTATGGAACGTATAAAAAAGTCCCCACATATGAAAGTTTTGTAGAAGGGGGCAAGGAAGGGATCAAAATGGCCGTCTCCATCATGCCGTTCCTGGTAGGGATGATGGTCGCAATCGCAGTCTTCAGGGCATCGGGAGCACTTGATGTGATGGTGAGCTGGATTCGTCCCGGACTGGAGATGGCAGGGATACCTGCTGAAATCGTTCCGCTCGCGCTGATCAGGCCAATTTCAGGGACAGCGGCACTAGGAATAACGAGCGACCTGATTAGTGTCCATGGACCGGATTCATTTATTGGTACCCTTGCTGCCACACTGCAGGGAAGTACGGACACTACCTTTTATGTCCTCACTGTATATTTCGGTGCGGTTGGGATCAAAAAGATGGGTGATGCTCTCAAAGTCGGCCTCCTTGCTGACGCAGTGGCAATTATAACAGCAATCATTGTTGTGACATTAATGTTTTCAAAATAAGATATACGAATATGCAAAAAGAATAGTCAAATAGAAAATAGAGAAGCTTAGAATATATAATGTTCTGAGCTTCTCTATTTTTGTTAGCAATTAGGAACGTTTCCGCTCTTTTTGAATTCCCCACCCTTTTCTGCCTGCCTGTAATGTAATATTTTAACATAGGGAACTCCATGTTTATGTTCCTTTTTTAAATATGGACATAGCTTTGTTTAAAGCTGGATTTTCGCCAATTTGTGACCAAATCGACATTAGGAAGGTGAAGTTAGGGAAACAATGTTAAAAAAGTATTAACATTCCCGATTTATTTTTCGCTTTTTACACCATTGCTTACTTTGAAATAAGCGAAAGTTATGTCATAATTCATAAGGATGGATTAGATATTTACATAACCCACGGTTAATTGATATTAATTAGGAGTGACCTTCATGGAAAGACTGCAAAAAGTGATTGCTCATGCAGGAATAGCATCGAGAAGAAAAGCCGAGGAAATGATCCTCGAAGGCAGAGTCAAGGTAAATGGCAGTGTAGTCAAAGAACTTGGCCGCAAGGTGACTTCCTCTGACCGAGTCGAAGTGGATGGAGTACAAATTGAGGGTGAAGAACCGGTATATTTCTTGTTCTATAAACCTCGCGGAGTCATTTCAAGTGTCCAGGATGACAAAGGGCGAAAAGTCGTGACTGACTTTTTCCAGACCATCGAACAGCGCATATATCCTGTAGGGCGGCTGGATTTTGATACATCGGGCCTGCTTTTGTTGACGAACGACGGGGAATTCGCGAATTTGCTCATGCATCCCAGCAATGAAATTGACAAGGTTTATGTTGCAAAGGTTAAAGGGATTCCGTCGCGAGAAAAGCTGACAAGCCTGGCGCGAGGCATTATGCTCGAAGATGGCAAAACCGCACCGGCAAGAACCAAGATGCTGAGTGTGGATAAAAAGAAAGATACTGCTATTGTTGAAATCACGATTCATGAGGGTCGGAACAGGCAGGTCAGAAGAATGTTCGAGGCAATTGGCCATCCTGTATTGAAACTCAAACGCGAAAAATACGGATTCCTCACTTTGAATGGTCTGAGAACGGGGGAAATCAGGGAGCTTACACATCACGAAGTGAAACAGCTGCGTGTATTGGCAATGAAAAAATCCTGACTTTTCAACATGTAAATAGGTATAATGATATAATAAGGGAGAAATACGGTGGGAGGTTTAGGGAATGAAAAAAAAACGACTAATCACTCGGACAATCATTCTCGCAGTAATGGCTTTGGCTGTCGGTTATACCCTATATGCCAACATGAATAAGGATAAGAATCACAAAATCGTAGTTGGGAAACCTGCTCCAGACTTTGTCCTCGTTGATATGGAAGGCAATAAGCACAGGCTTTCTGAATATAAAGGGCAAGGGGTGTTCCTGAACTTCTGGGCAACCTGGTGCAAACCTTGCGAAAGGGAAATGCCTTATATCGAAAATCAGTACCAGCAGTTCAAGGATCAGGGTGTACAGGTGCTTGCGGTTGATTCAGGTGAAACAGAGCTGGTTGTCAACAGATTCATAGACCGAAAAGGACTGAGTTTCCCTGTCATGATAGACGATGGAGCAGTCCAGGCAGCATACGGAATCAATCCGCTTCCAATCACTTTTCTGATTGACAAAGAAGGCAATGTAGTGAAAAGTCATACCGGGGAATTAACTGAAGAAACAGTCCGTGAATTCATGGAACAGATTAAACCTTAAAGTAAGGGGAACAGGGAGTTTTTACTATGAAAGAAGTAAAATGTGAGTGCGGCCATGTCAATCCGCAGGGAACGATCCTTTGTGAATCTTGCGGAAGAGTGCTTGAGGAAAAAGAGAAAGAAAAGCAGCTTCTTGACATGCGCTATGAGGGAAGCGCCCGTCGTTCACAAACTTATAACAAGACGATAATCGATAAGATCTGGAATTTCTTTTCATCGGTGAAAGTGGGGGTATGGCTGATTGTCATCCTCCTGATTGCATCTTCATTAGGGACAATTTTCCCGCAGGAAATGTACATTCCGCCTGTAATGCCTGCCTCGGAATACTATGAAGAAAAATATGGCTGGCTTGGCAAGCTTTATTATGATCTTGGATTCCATAACTTATACAGTTCCTGGTGGTATTTGATCCTGATCGCTGCTCTTGGCATTTCACTTGTAATTGCTAGTCTTGACAGGGTGGTTCCATTATATAGGTCCCTGAAAAAACAAAGGGTATCAAGACATGAGAGTTTCTTGAAACGCCAGAGAATGTTCAGTGTGCATGAAGCTGAATTGTCCGGTGAGGGAACGGAGAAAATCAAAGGGAATTTAGCGAAAAAGGGATATAAACTGCGTGAGGAAAACGGTGATCTCCTTGCTGAAAAAAACCGCTTTTCCAGGTGGGGGCCTTATGTTAACCACCTCGGCCTGATCATTTTTTTGATTGGCGGTATGCTCCGCTTCGTACCGGGAATGTATGTAGATGAAATTCTTTGGTTAAGGGAAGGCGAAACGAAATCGATTCCTGGTACTGAAGGACGTTATTATCTGAAAAACAATCAATTTATCTTCGAAGTATATGACAAGGATAAAGATGAGAAAGTCTTCAAGGATGCCATCAATAAGGTTGGTACGGTTGTTAAAAACTATCAGACGAATGCCACTCTATACGAGAGGCAGGGGGATATTGTCCCTGGAGAAAAACCTGAGCTTGAAAAGGTCCGTGACCAGGCGATTCAGGTTAATAAGCCTTTGAAAGTAGATGGTTACGCCCTGTACCAGGTGGATTATAAGCTTGGTGAAATGAGCAAGATGGCATTCAAGCTCGAGAATAAAAAGACAAAAGAACAATTTGGCGATGTCCAAGTAGATTTATATGATCCTAAAATGAACTATGATTTAGGAAATGGATACAAGGTTGAAGTCATGAGCTATTTCCCGGATTTTGAGTTCAATGAAGATGGGGAGCCTGCGACGAAATCACGTATTCCAAATAATCCTGCCTTCATCTTCAAAATGTTCACCCCTGAAAAGCCGGATGGCGAAGTCAGCTTCGTTGCGATCAGGCAGAATCTTGAGCCTTTAGGCGAAAATGATTACAAGATGTCATTTGCAGGAATCGAAACGAAGAATGTAACGGCCCTGACTGTCAGAAAAGACCTCACACTGTGGATTATCGGTCTTGGAGGATTGATCTTCATGATCGGCGTCGTCCAGGGTGCATACTGGAACCATCGTCGCCTATGGTTAAGAAGAATCAATGGCCAGATTTGGACAGCCGCTCACACAAATAAAAACTGGCATGGTTTGAAGAGGGAGCTTGATGATGTCTTTGCTGATTCAGGAATCGATGCTCCAGAAGACCAGGACGCCGAAGATAAAAAGGAGTAAGGAGGGAATATAATGGTTGAGTTAAGTTCGAACTTTCTGTTTACAGCTTTTATCCTCTATTTAGTCGGTATTTTGTTTTTTGGGGGAGCGATCAAGGATAAGAGACATGCCGATAAAAAAGGTGGCCCGAATAGATGGGCAAAGATTGGGATCATTGTAACGATTGCAGGTTTCCTCTCCCAGTTGACATTTTTCATCTTAAGATGGATTGCATCCGGCCACGCGCCGGTCAGCAATCTGTTTGAGTTTACGACATTCTTCGGCATGTCATTGGTAGGCGCCTTCATCATTATTTATTTCATGTATAAAACGCCATTGCTGGGCTTGTTCACACTGCCGGTAGCTGCTTTGATCATTGCTTATGGAAGCATGTTCCCAAGGGATGTCACACCATTGATTCCGGCATTGCAGAGTTATTGGCTTCATATTCACGTAACCACTACAGCGATCGGGCAGGCAATCCTGGCAGTGAGTTTTGCTGCCGGCCTGATTTACCTTGTTAAAAGTGTAGACCAGACGAAGAGAACCAAAAGTAACATCTGGCTGGAAGTTGTCTTGTTTGGGTTGATCAGTACACTCGGATTTGTGTTTGTATCAAGCTACTTTGCAGCAACGGACTATTCAGCGAACTTCAACTATGTAAATAAAGAAGGTCAGCCTGCGACAGAGAAATACACGATTCCTGCCATCGTTGGACCTCATCAGTATGAACTTACTGACAAAAATCGTTTTGAACCAATGTTCGAGACACCTGCCATCATCAGTGCGAAGAAATTGAATACGGTTATTTGGTCACTTGCGGCGGGTATAGTATTATATGCTTTAATTAGACTTATCCTGCGTAAGCGCGTAGCAGCTGCCCTTCAGCCTTGGACGAAGAATATCAACCTGGATCTTGTGGATGAAATCGGCTATCGTTCCGTGCTGATCGGATTCCCGGTCTTTACGCTCGGAGGCCTGATTTTTGCCATGATCTGGGCACAAATTGCCTGGACAAGATTCTGGGGTTGGGACCCGAAAGAGGTTTGGGCACTGATCACCTGGCTGTTCTATGCAGCGTTCCTTCATTTGCGCCTTTCAAAAGGGTGGCATGGAGAAAAATCAGCATGGCTTGCGGTCATCGGTTTTATCATCATCATGTTCAATCTTGTAGCGGTTAACCTTGTTATCGCAGGACTGCATTCATACGCAGGTTCCTGATTTGTGTCAAAATATTGACAGCCTTCACTGTTTTAAGTGAAGGCCTTTTTTAAAAAAGCATGGAAAGAATACTCTTGTTTATGTAAAATAATCGCAGGGAGGGATATACCTTATGGAAAAAGAAGTGAAGATTTTAGTAGTTGATGATGAAGAAAGAATCAGAAGATTATTGAAGATGTATCTTGAAAGAGAGAACTATATAATTGATGAAGCAGAAGACGGAAATGAAGCGCTGGCGAAATCGCTTGCAAACGATTACGACGTCATCCTGCTTGATTTGATGATGCCTGGGAAAGACGGAATCGAGGTTTGTCGTGACCTTCGTGAAAAGAAGTCGACTCCTGTCATCATGCTCACAGCTAAAGGTGAGGAAGTGAACAGGGTACAGGGGTTCGAGGTTGGAACAGATGATTACATCGTTAAACCATTTAGCCCGCGTGAGGTGGTATTGCGTGTCAAGGCAATGCTCCGACGTTCTTCCAGCACTAGCTACCTGCAGACTGAAACGACTGCAAAAGATGTGATTGTTTTCCCTCATTTAACCATTGATAATGATGCCCATAGGGTTTTAGCAGATGGCAAAGAGGTTAGCTTGACTCCTAAGGAATATGAATTGCTTTATTTCCTTGCAAAAGCTCCGGATAAAGTTTTTGACAGGGAGCAATTATTGAAGGAAGTATGGCATTATGAATTCTTTGGTGATTTGCGCACAGTAGACACGCATGTAAAAAGATTACGTGAGAAGTTGAATAAAGTATCTGAACAGGCTGCTAAAATGATTGTTACAGTCTGGGGGGTTGGCTACAAGTTCGAGGTAGTCAATGAATGATGTTTTGGCGAAGCGTAGTAGGTAAGCTTTGGATTACCATTCTTTTGCTCGTTTCATTCGTATTGTTCATCCTGACAGTCATGCTGATGGAATTCTTTGAAAACTATCATATAAATGAGACTCGTAAAGATATGACCAATACGGCTGAAAAAATCGCCAGGGTGCTTGAAGACCACCCTGGCAACGAAGAAGGTCTAGGCCTTGAGATCGCATGGGAAATGGTCGATGACAATGCAAGGGTCACGGTCATCAGGGATCAAAATACTTATTTTTATTCCCCTGGCAGTGAGGAAGCAGCTCATGTGCCGATATCCTTTTTTACAAAAGACAAAGATCTTTCTGAAGTTTTCGAAAGAGACAAGACAGTGGATATTATTACTTCATTGCCCGGTGTTTCTAATAAGGTAGATGATACCCAATATTTAATGATTGGGGTACCGCTGCATCAGTATGAAAAAGGAAATGGCGCTGTTTTTATTTATCAGTCCTTAGCTGTCATGCAAGAAACAACACGCCTGACCACGAAATTCATCCTGCTTGCAGCAGGTGTTGCGATTGTCCTTACGACCATCTTTGCTTTCTTCCTATCGACAAGGATTACCTCTCCATTAAGGAAAATGAGAGAGGCGGCCTTTGAAGTCGCCAGGGGTAAGTTTGACACTAAGGTGCCGATCCTCACCCATGATGAAATTGGCGAATTAGCCACGGCCTTCAATCAGATGGGCCGGCAGCTGAAATTCAACATGAACGCACTGAGCCAGGAAAAGGAACAGCTGACAAGCATCCTCAGCTCTATGGCGGATGGGGTAATCACCTTCAATCGCGACGGTACGATCCTGATTACGAATCCTCCTGCGGAGATTTTCCTTAGATATTGGTATTATGAGCAAGGCCTTGCATCAGAGAATACAGATGCAGTCCCTTCCGAAGTCATGGAGTTATTCCAGCTGGCAGTCAATACGGAGAAAGAACAAGTTGGCGAAATCACTGCCCAGGGAAGGACATGGGTCATCATTGTCAGTCCCCTTTATAATAAGCGGTTCATCCGTGGTGCAGTGGCCGTAGTAAGGGACATGACCGAGGAAAGAAAGCTCGACAAAATGAGGGAAGATTTTATCGCAAATGTTTCGCATGAACTGCGAACACCGATTTCGATGATGCAGGGGTACAGTGAAGCGATTGTCGATGATATCGCCCAGACAGATGAAGAGAAGAAGGAAATGGCTAAAGTCATTTACGATGAGTCCCTCAGAATGGGCCGTCTCGTTAATGAACTCCTTGATTTAGCCCGCATGCAAGCAGGACATATCCTGCTCAATGTGGAGTCAGTCGAATTGGAACCATATATCAACCGGGTCATCCGCAAGTTCCAAGGTCTTGCGAAGGATAAAGGAATTGACCTGTCTGCACAGCTTGAAGCAGAGGAACCGCACTTCCGCTTTGACCCCGACAGAATCGAGCAGGTACTGACGAATCTAATCGATAATGCCATCAGGCATGTGCCGGATTCAGCGGCAGTTGATATCAAAGCGAGAACCGACGAACGCGGCTTGTATTTCGAAGTCAGCGACCAGGGGCCAGGCATTCCTGAAGAAGACTTGCCGTTCCTGTTCGAACGCTTTTACAAGGGTGATAAGTCAAGAACACGAGGAGTTTCCGGAACGGGTCTGGGACTGGCTATCGCCAAAAATATCATCGACGCACATCGAGGTATTATCTCTGTAAAAAGCAAACTAGGACAAGGTACGACATTTTCCTTTTTCATCCCTCGAAATATCGAATAACTTGCCGACTATTCTTGATTCACAAGGAACAATGATTGTTCCCGCAAGAGGCTGCCCAAATCTCATCAGATTGTGGCAGCCTTTTTGTATTTTCATCAGCTTATTTCGATCCGTTTTATTCTGGTGTTCGCGTATTGCTCTTGGCGAAGGGGATATTGTCCCACTGCCGGACAGGACCGGGAAAGGATCAGGAAAAGTGTCCGTCATCCAGGCTATGATGGACAGAAATAGCGAAGAATTCTGGAAAAATGTCCGTCATAATGGTGATGACGGACGGAAATACCGGAGAATCCTGCAAAAGTGTCCATCATAAAGGTGATGACGGACGGAAATAGTGAAGAATCCTGAAAAAAGTGTCCATCATAATGGTGATGACGGACGGAAATAGCGAAGAATCATGAAAAACTGTCCATCATGAAGGTGATGACGGCCAGAATTAGCAAAGAATCCAGGAAAAGTGTCCCTCGTCTACGCGCTGACGGACAAAAACACTAAAAAAGCAAGAAAAAGTGTCCGTCATGTATTCAACCACTCACTACAAGACAAATATATTTCCCTTCGGAAAAACCCTTTCATTTCCAATCTAAAAATAATATAGTTAATATGAAACTTTCTTATCTATTTTACGACTAATCTAATGAATGCGGAGGCGAAAAGACCTATGAACTCCGTTTTTGATGAATTGTATCAAAAATATCATCATGACGTTTTTCAATTTTTATTTTATATGGTGAAAAGCAGGGAATTGGCAGAGGACCTTGTTCAGGAAGTATACATCCGTGTTCTCAAGGCTTATGACAGGTTCGAAGGGAAAAGCAGTGAAAAAACCTGGCTGTTTTCTATCGCGAAGAATGTCGCGATCGATCATTTCCGAAAACAGAAGGGCTGGAAGCAGCGATTGCTTGAAACCTTCGATATGTCTGCACGGCAGGTAAGGGATGAGCAGCCGCTGCCGGAGGAAATGGCGCTTCAAAGTGAAGAAATCCAAATGATGTACAAGTGCCTCGATCAATGCACAGTCGACCAGCGTATGGTCATCATCATGCGCTATATACATGAACTGACGATATCCGAGACGGCCGAAGCTTTATCGTGGACGGAAAGCAAGGTCAAGACTACACAGCACCGTGCTTTGAAGACACTGAAAAAGCTTATGGAAGAAATGATTGAAAAGGAAGGGATGACTAGTGAAAAAGTCACAGCTAAGCGATAAGCAGCTAGAAGATCTCCTCGGCCAGATGCCAAAGATAAAAGACCATCGCGACTCTCGTGACATTTATCAGAATATCGCCCATCGAGTGGAAAAAAGAAAGAAAATGCCCGCATGGATCATTCCAGGTGCGGCTCTCGCTGCGGTACTCTTCCTCGCCTTTATTCTTTCCCCAGGATTGTTGGGAAACAATACTTCTGAACAAATGAGCATGGACAGTAAATCTGCTACGGGAGAAAAATCATCCATGGAAATGGATACTGCAATCAGCGATGATTCAGCAAAGAAAAGTGCTGTTGAGAAGGAAAACACACTCTTGAGGGATTCAGCAGATAAGAAAGAAGAGGCTGAGGAATTCATCAAAATGGATAAAGCCAATCCATATGACGGGCTGATTTCTGTATATCCAGATGAGTTCGATACTGAGGCTTCAGAAATCTTCACCTATGCAATTCCCGACCAGCAGGCGCAGGCTGTTGTGCCAGTTACGGTAACAAGGCCGAAGGAAACGGGGAAAACCTGGATCGAGAGCTATACGGAAACAATGCAAATGCTTAAGGAAGTGGACTGGGGGCTTACTGATTATTACCCAATGGATGCTTCCTGGAGCTATGAGGAAGCGACAAAAACATTGAGCATAGATGTTAAAGAAGATCACCCTTTTAGAAATGGAAGTACACCAAACGTAATTTTCGTTGATGCAATGACACAAAATTTTTCTCGAAAAGGCATCGAGAGAATGATGTTGACAACAGAGGGTAACCCGGGGATTGACTTAGGGAACTATGGTCAAATGGAAGAACTTCCACTTAATGCCAAAACAACAAAAAGAAGAGCATACTTGTTCTTGTCGGTGGAAGGGATGTCAAATCCATACCTTGTACCGACAAAAGAACAGCATAAGACAATTACAGAAGCATTTGCGCAGATGTGGAAGGGAGATGAAATTGGGTATCTTTCACCTTCACTTCCGGAAAACTTCAAGCTTGCAAAAACTGAATCTAATGATAAAGTGCTCGAGATTACCTTGAAGGATGAAACGAAGCTGCAGGAAGATTTCATGCCGAATCTCGAGGCAATCCTGATGACAGCGAGCGAGTTTGATTATAAAGGTGTAAGGTTTACTAATGCAAACATTGACCAGCTTGGGCCTTTCAATTTGAAAGAAGTACTACCGCTGCCACTTGCTCCAAACAAAAAGAATATCGAAAGTGAATAAATGAGCTGCTGTCTTTGAAAAAGCAACTGAATATTTTTTTGAAAAAGGAAGGCCGTGCAGGTCTTCCTTTTTTGCGTTGTAGTGAATGTAACTAATTTTCCTTCTTTTGCATAAAAAAGCAGCTAACCACCAATTATAACGAATGTGCTTTTTAGCTGCTGCTTTTCCATACCGCAGTTCTATTTTCGTACAGGCTGTCATAGGGATGGAAAGGGAGTAAAAAGTTAAGGAGGAAGAAAATGCAGGATTATATAAAGCGATTGCTCATTGCCGGGTTAATGGCACTCTGTATCAGCTTGCTGTTTCTTGGCGGAAAGCACTCTCAGGCAGAAATGCTCGATATACCGGAACTGACTTCAGACTGGGTATGGCCGGCAGAAGGGGTCATTACAGACCTTTACGGAACACGCCATGGCCATCATAAAGGAATTGATATCGCAGGTGAGCTCAAAACACCTATACATAGTGTTGATCAAGGGATCGTTACAAAATCATATTATTCTGGTTCATACGGTCATGTTGTATTCATTAAGCACGATAACAACCTGGAAACTGTTTATGCACATCTGAATAAAAGGAATGTTGAGGAAGGACAGGCTGTCAAGCAGGGAGATATCATCGGCCTTATGGGCAATACGGGAGATTCCTCAGGTGTCCATCTTCACTTTGAAATCCATAAGGAAAAATGGACATATGAAAAAGAAAATGCTGTGGACCCCGTTTTGGCGCTGGGAGACACCGCTGTAGGAGAGCCAGTTGACGCTTTGGCGAAGGTGGAAGAAGTGACAATGGAAACAGTCGCCAGACTGAGGTTAGCTGATGATATTGTGATTAATGATCAGCATGGCAGTCTGAAAGCTGAATCTAAGGAAAAGGATCAACAGAAGTCAGCGGAAGCCATTCCGCAGCAACCTGAAATAAAGCATACAGTCAAAGCTGGAGAGACTCTTTGGTCGATCGCAAAAATCTATCATACATCTGTAGATTCAATCAAGCAAAGTAATCAGCTTTATGGGGATCAAATATCCCGTGGTACTGTTTTGGTGATCGGGAAACCTGCTGACAATAAGTACGTCGTAGTTTCCGGGGACACTTTGATTTCGATTGCCAGGAAGACAAATACAACTGTCAGCCAGTTGAAAGCATTGAACAACTTGACTACGGACACAATCAAGCCGCAGCAAATATTGGATACCCGATAAGCAAATTCTTGTTCCTATCATCACTTGAAAGTATAATGGGGAAAAGAGTCGCAAAGGGGATGGGGACGATGCTGACGGATTATCATAATCATCTGGAAAGAGGCACATTGACACTCGATTATTTGAAGCAGTTTACGGATACAGCGAGCTCAAAAGGAATTCAGCATTTCGGGATATCAGAACATGCATATCACTTTTATCAAACAGCGGACATTTTGCGGAATAGCTGGGTGGATGAACGAAGATTTTATGATATGGCTGATTATGTCGGTCTATTTGAAGAAGCCTGGAGAAATGAAATTGACGTGAAGATGTCCATTGAGATGGATTACACCCCAGGCAAACATGAAGAAATGGAACGATTCATCAAAAGCTACGATTTTGATTATGTAATCGGATCGATTCATTGGATTGGCGATTTTGGGATTGACCTGGCTGAATATCGAAAAGAATGGGATAAAAGGGACTTAAAGGATGTATACCGAAACTACTTTGACCAGGTCGTGACCCTTGCGCAGTCTGACTTGTTTGATATTATTGGACATATTGATCTTGTGAAAATCTTTAACTATGTCCCCGAAGATGAAAGTTTTCTATTGGAACAGTATGACAGGGCGACAACAGCACTGGCGCAATCAAAGACTTGCGTCGAAATAAGTACTGCTGGATTACGGAAACCTACTCAAACATTGTATCCAGATAAAAGGCTATTGCAAATGTGCCTTGATAAAAAAATTCCGATCGTATTATCATCGGATGCCCATGTCCCTGAACATGTTGGCGCGGATTTTGATCAGGCTCTTGAGCTTGCGAAAGAGGTTGGCTACAAAGAGATCATGACTTTTTCAAAAGGAGAACGAAAAGCTTTTCCGCTGGGTTAAGCTTGATTGGCGGACGAATAAAAAACAGGCCTCCAATTCAGATTCGAGGCCTGCTTCGTGTATTTAGAGAATAATGCTATTGATTGTTACGATATCTTGCAGTGACCCGAGCTTGGCGATCATATCATTCGAAAGCGGCTTGTCAAAGGATAGGACCATTATCGCTTCTCCGCCAGCTTCCTTTCTGCCAACCTGCATGGTTGCGATGTTCACATCATGGTCGCCAAGTATCCTTCCTACATGGCCGATTACACCAGGACGGTCCATATGCTGGATATATAGCAGGTTGCCTGATGGATGGAAATCAATGTTAAATCCATCGAGACTGACAATCCTTGGGCCGTAGTTTTCTATATAAGTTCCTCTCACTGTAAAATCATCTCCGTCTCCGCTTGCGGTGATGGTCACGGTGTTTGCATAGCCGAACGAGTTTCCGGTCACTTTTTCCCCGACCATGATTCCACGCTCTTTCGCGATATGAATCGCATTCACTTCATTCACCTTCACATCAATTCGATTTTCGAAAAAACCTGAAAGTAGTGCTTTTGTCAAAAAGGAGGTTTCAAGTTCAGCAGCCGTCCCTGAATAGGTGGCTGTCAATTCATTTACGCCTTTGTTATGGCATTCCGATACGATTTTCCCCATTTCCTTTGCAAGCTGGTGGAAAGGCTGTATTTTTTCATAAATTTCTTTGGACATGGCCGGCAGATTAATTGAGTTGGCAACAGGATTATTTTCAAAAAAAGTCCTGATTTCCCTGGCAACCTGAGTAGCGACATTCAACTGTGCTTCTTTCGTTGAGGCGCCAAGGTGTGGGGTGACAATGACGGAATCAAATTTAAGTAAAGGGTGTTCCCCTGGGGGTTCGACTTCGAAAACATCGAGGGCAGCACCTGCTACGTGGCCTTTTTCGATAAAGTGGGCGAGGGCCATCTCATCGATGATTCCGCCTCTGGCGCAATTGAGGAGATAGACCCCTTTTTTCGTCTGGCTCAAAGTCCTTTCGTTAAGAAGCCCTTTTGTTTCTTTCGTCAAAGGAGTGTGGACGGAGATGATATCCGCTTCCTGAAGAACGTTGTCGAAAGTAGATAATTGTACTCCTAAGACATCTGCTCGTTCTTTCGTTAAAAATGGATCGTACACCTTAACGGACATGCCGAAAGCCCTTGCCCTTTTGGCAAGCTCGGATCCGATCCTTCCTAATCCGATGATTCCCAATGTTTTGCTGTGAAGTTCATTCCCGATAAACTGATTTCTTTTCCATTCCCCATTTTTTACGGTTGAGTGTGCCTGCGGGATATTCCTCATCAATGCAGACATCATCGCAAAAGTATGTTCAGCAGTGGAAATCGTATTGCCGTCTGGGGCGTTGACGACGACAATCCCTCTTTTCGTCGCTGCGGCAATATCAATATTATCAACACCGACACCTGCACGTCCGATGATTTTCAGTGAAGGCATGGAGTCGAGCAGCTCGGCCGTCACCTTTGTCGCACTTCTTACTAATAACGCGTCGACTTTTTCCAAACTGACAAGTCCGGAATCAATTCCCCCTGTGTACACTTCTGCCTGCTCCCACTCCAGCAATGGCTGCAAGCCTTGTTCTTTGATTGAATCAGCAGCTAACACTTGAAACATTTTTGCCCACTCCCTTATGTAAATAAAAATAATTTTCTGATTATTTTACAAGACGAATATTCTTTTGTCAAATCCTCTTAATGTTCTTGAATTCAATGTAAACGCTCCCATAAAAAGAAGTCACTATTGGGATTTAAGGTTGATTTTCCGAATTTTGCAGGCTTTTCCTAATCATATTCAGCCAGGAAGGAGTATAGGATTGATTTGGTGCGGACATAAAAACGTCACAAGCAAACATCTTCACAAAAATTCTTTTTTTCAGTATAATAAACATGTTAATTAAATATGGTCTATCTTCGGGGCAGGGTGAAATTCCCGATCGGCGGTAATGAGTATCTTCTCTAAGCCCGCGAGCCTTTTGAGGCAGGATTTGGTGCGATTCCAAAGCCGACAGTATAGTCTGGATGGGAGAAGATGGAGGTTCTGCAGACGTTCAAAAAATGCAGGTTTGAACGTTTATTAAGCATGCCTTAGTCAATTCTCCCTCAAGCATAAAACTTGGGGGATTTTATTTGTCTATGGGTATGTGAATGCTGAACCTTTCTTCTTTATGTGAGATGGATCTCTATAAGGAGAGAGGGAAATGAAAAAATTTAGTGTAAAAGCAATGGTTTCAATTGGAATGTTGAGCAGTATATCTTATGTTTTGATGCTGCTGAATTTTCCGCTGCCGCCGTTTCCAAAATTCTTGATGGTCGATTTCAGTGATATTCCTGCATTGATCGCTGCTTTGATCTTCGGTCCGGCAGCTGGTATTTTAGTAGAACTTATAAAGAATATCCTTGATTACTTCATGACAGGCAGTGAAACTGGAGTGCCAGTAGGCCATGCTGCCAACTTTGCTGCAGGAGTTTTATTCATTCTGCCAACTTACTATCTGTATCAGCGGGTAAAAACTAAAAAGGGAATGACATTTGCCTTAGTGGCAGGGACGATCAGCATGGCCATTCTGATGAGTGTCCTTAATTACTATGTATTCCTGCCTGCTTATACATTGTTCCTGAATATGCCGGCAATGTCTGGTCCAGAAACAAAACAGTTTATTGTGGCGGGTATCCTGCCTTTCAACTTTGTTAAAGGCCTGATGATGTCTATTGTGTTCATGCTAATGTTCACGAGAATGAAAACGTGGATCGAAAGACAGCAAAATTATAAGAGTGCCTAATTTTATAATTGACGATATAAAGCAACGGCCTGCACCGTTGCTTTTTTGGTGCTTTTTCCCAGACACAATAAAAAAATTCCCGCTTAGGAAGCGGGAATTTATGTATGGTCTTATTCGAACTTCGTTGCGTCTCCGTCGAATGGCTCGTCAGCAACCTTGATTGAGTCAGTCGGGCATCCTTCAAATGCATCCATCATGTCATCGATCAATACGTCTGGAATTTCAACGATACCTTCGTTGTCATCAAGTGTTACGAATGCGATGCCTTCATCGTCGTAATCATAGATATCTGGAGCAGCTGCACCGCAAGCTCCACATGCAATACAAGTTTCTTTGTCAACAATTGTGTACTTAGCCATGATATAATTCCTCCCAAGTGTTTAACAATAATATGCTGTTTTCACCAATATCAGTGAAAACGTATTCCTCATATCTATTGTAAAACTGTATCGCCAACATTTCAATAAAAAAAAGTATTGAGAATGCTTATCAGATAAGGCGTTGAATGGATTTTACGCTGAAAATAAAACATTCTGCTCGACATTTTCATGTTAAAATAATGGTATATTATTTTTCTGCTATAGCAGGACAGGAATTTTTTCCGTCAGCTTTGTTTATTATACCCAAAAAATGTGGCAGGCAAATGGATGGAAAAATGTTTTAAGCCATCAAAGCATTAATTTCAAGGGTGATAGTATGAGGATAACCTATTTGGAGTCTGTTATTTTGTCGATATTGAAAAGAATCAATGGTGAGAGGACGATTTATTCTGTGTTTCACCTTTTACAGGGCAAACGCTCATCACAGACTATCCAGGATGCTCATCTATATAAAATCACCCCGTATTTCTCTACATACTCTTCTGTTACCCGGGATGGACTGGAAAAAATGGTCGGAAGGCTGAAGCACAGCGGTTTGGTAGAGGAGATAGCAGAATCGAAAGTTAAATTAACGTCCGGAGGGGAAGAGGTACTTGAACAGCGTTTATCTCAATGTACTCTCCCGAAATTTTTAAATGGCTGGAAGTACCATCAGGTAACTGAGTCCTTCTGGGAAAGATTGACTCTGCTCATCCAGGTGAGTTCGAATCTGATCAATCAAGAACGATCCTATATCCCCATCAGGAATAAACCGGAAACACTTAGCTGGGTGAAGAGATATATCAGACAGCAAAATGAAGATCGCTATTTACTGGCTGAAAGGCTGTATGAAGAACTTATTTCAGCACTTGAGAATGAGGGGACCAGACCGGAATTGGTCGTGTTAAGGTTAACCGGTTTCAAGAAGATCGGCTTGACGATCATGCAGGCTTCTGAACGGACTGGCATAGAACCGGCTCATTATCATTATGAGTTTCTGAATTGTATGCATGCCATGTTCGACAAGATTACCGGTGACCCATACGTATATCCGCTTTTGAGTGGATTGTTGAATAAGGCAGAACGAGAGGTGCCATTGACGCTTTCAACCGACAAAACGTATAAATTTCTTAAAAGGGGCTACAGCCTTGATGAAATAGCCGCTGTCAGAAACCTTAAGCACAGCACGATCGAGGATCATATTGTAGAAATTGTGCTTACAATAAAGGAATTTGATATAGATCACTTTGTACCATCTGATAAAAAGGAAAGAATATTGATGGCTGCACAGCAAAATTCCGCAAAAAAACTGAAACAAATTAAAGAACGCGTGGCTGATGCCTCTTATTTTGAAATCAGGCTTGTTCTCGCTAAATATGGTGATGCCGAATGGAACTGAAACATTATCTGGCTAAATATTTTCATTTTACTGATTTCCGTCCGGGACAGCGTGAAACAATTGAAGCTGTCTTAGAGAAAAATCATACTATATCGATGCTGCCGACAGGTACAGGAAAGTCACTTTGCTATCAGTTACCAGGTTACCTGCTTGATGGTCCAGTTTTGGTTGTATCACCACTTCTGTCGCTGATGCAGGACCAGGTTGAGCAAATGATGGCCATGGGTGAAAAGAGAGTGATTGCCTTAAATTCCTTCTTATCTCCGCGGCAAAAGGCCCAGGGACTTGAGCAACTCGAAAAATTCAAATATATTTTCATATCTCCTGAAATGCTGGGGATTGATTCAATATTGGATCGGCTGATGAAGCTGTCTGTGTCCCTTTTTGTTGTGGATGAGGCCCACTGTATCTCACAGTGGGGTTATGATTTCAGGCCTGACTATCTTAAGCTTGGGGAATACCGCAAGAAGCTTGGACAACCGTTGACGCTTGCATTAACAGCCACTGCCACAAAGGAAGTTCGCAGAGATATTGCTGAAAAGCTTTGTCTTGAGGAATGGAATGAGATAGTCTATTCGGTGGACCGTCCATCTATTTCGCTCACTCTCGAACAAGCATCGTCATTCCAGGAAAAGCTGGAAAGGACAACCGAGCTGGTGAAATACCTAAAAGGGCCTGGGATCATCTACTTTTCAAGCAAGAAAGTGGCTGAACAAACAGCCGCACATTTGAGGGAGAAGGGCAGCAAGAATGTCATGGCTTATCACGGAGGACTTGATTCGGAAAGCCGGGTCCTGATCCAGCAGCAGTTCATCAATGGTCAGCTTGATGTGGTTTGTGCCACCAGCGCTTTTGGAATGGGCATCAATAAAGATAATGTACGGTATGTAATCCATTTTCACATGCCAATGCAAATCGAATCGTATCTTCAGGAAATCGGCAGAGCCGCAAGAGATGGTTTGGATTCCATCGCCGTTTTGCTGTATTCTCCAGGAGATGAACAGCTGGCGTACCAGCTCGCCGAAGCAGAACTTCCAGATCAGTACCAGGTGGAACGATTGTTCGGATTTTTAATTGAACATCAAATACCTTACCATGATTTGGACCATCGGGCCGAAGAGCTATCAATGATATGCGGATTCACGGAGATACAATGGAGGATTGTCGAAGAATACCTGTCCAGTCTTGGGAATGTAAATTATAAAGCCGATTCGGAAAATATGATTCAATTGATTGATAACCGTTTGTCTGTGAAAAAGCAGAAGATCCGGAGCATGCTTGAATGGATCCAGACAAAGGAATGCAAAAGAGCATTTATCCTGGAAACATTCAATGAACAACTGGCAGGAAAGCCTGAGAATTGCTGCAGCTGCTGTGGTATAAATATGGAGCATTATAAAGAAACCAAATCATCCATTGAACATGAGGAAACTGTGATGGATTGGAAGCGTGATTTGGCTTCAATTTTATTGATAAGTGAGCGGATAGAATGAAAGATCGGTATAAGGAAACCGTGGCGGGGCTTACTGAAAAGGAACTGCTTTTCCATCTTGCGGCTACTCAAATTTTACTATTAACGATTTCGTCCATTTTGGGTATGATAGTGTTTGATAGTATAAAAGAATTCACGGAATTATTCGTTTGGGATGATCAGAATATTTTGACGTACGGTTTAGGGGCAGGGGCGGCAGTTGTCGCGCTGGACGTCGTCCTTATGAAATATCTGCCGAAATCGTATTATGACGATGGTGGGCTGAACGAAAGAATATTCAGGAATAGAAGCGTCTCCCAGATCATGCTGATTGCAGCGGTGGTTGCTGCCAGTGAGGAAATACTCTTTCGGGGAGTCATCCAGACAAATACAGGTCTGATCATTTCGAGCATCATTTTTGCAGTCGTTCATTACCGTTATTTGTTCAATTGGTTTTTGTTTACTAATATTATCTTATTGAGTTTCTTGATTGGCTTTATATATATGGTCACGCACAACCTGGCAGTGACCATTATCATGCATTTTGTTATTGATTTCATCTTAGGTTTGATCATAAAATTCAGAACTCATGCAGCAAATGGGGGTACAGGAAGTGAATAAGGAAAAACCGATCAGGGACCAGGCGGAGCGGCTGAGAAAAAGGGTAGAACGCAAGTCTGATAGTAAAGTTGAGAAAAAGGATGCACTGCCGCCAAGAAGTGAGATCCATAGACAAAAACAGAAAAAAACGAAAGTGAAAGTTAAATACCCGGTGATCAGGCTGATGGCATTATTTTTCATTTTGCTGCCCATTACCTTTTTCAGCATCCTTTCCTATCTGGATGGTGAAGGTGGACCCTTGAATAAAACGCTTGAACGGGCTGGCGTGGAAATGATCAATGTTGAGAGTAAAGAAGACTGGAAAGACATAAAACAGGAAGAAGAAGATGCGGCACCGGTGTTAGAAGAAGTTTCCGGACCAACAGATGAAATCGAGGCAGCAGCAGCTGCTGCGCCTTCACCTTCACCTGCATCTTCCAATAACAGCGACAAGGACTCAACAGACACTGGTGCGGGTGGAGAGAAGGAAACGGTGGAGGGACAAGCGGCAGCCACTCCTGATCATAAGGATGAACAGGCATCCCCGACGACCTCATCCAACTCTGATGAAGGAGAAACCGCAAGCGAAGAAACAATCCTCTATCATACAGTAAAACCGAGTGAAACTTTATTCAGGGTGGCGATGACCTATTATAAGTCCCAGGATGGGATTCCGATCATCCAGAAAGCGAACAACCTGAAGGGCAATGAAATCAAGGCAGGACAAGTTCTTAAAATACCGATTAAAAATTAGCCGGAGTGAAAACTTCCGGCATTTTTTATTTCCCAAACTGAAGTAATCCGAAGGCATGATTTTTTTTGCTGAACAACATAACTTCATGGACAAGTTCATAAAAATGTAATGAGGGGAGGGCTTGCCATGGAACAGGAAATCATGAATCTGGATGACCGTACAGATCCTGCGACTAAAAGGATGCTGCAAAATGTAATAGACCGGAAGAAAAAGTTCGAACGGTATAAATCAAGACATCTTTTATCCGTTTGGGCAACTATAGGGTTGATTTCGATTTATTTCTACTATCTTTATATAACGGTGATGAAGCCGTATTCTTATTCATTCGCCGAGATTTTTTCTGTTTATGTACAGAATTCTGCAAATCTATATTTCCTCATTTTTACGGTAGGAACCTACGGATTAATGATTCTGTTGAAGGAGAAACGTGAAAAGGCCGAGAAAGAATATCAGGCTTTACGATGTGAGATTGTTGACCGCAGCAAGGATTTATGGAAAAAAGAAGATGAATGGAAGAGCCGGCATATTGTATTCGATATGATGAAAAAGAAATATGATATTAATCTTTATCATGAAAACAAATAAGAAGCATCCAGTTCGGATGCTTCGGCGTTGTCTAGAAAACTTTCTTTTTGCCCTGGTCCTCCTTGATGATTTCCACTGCCTCACGGAAACGCTGGGAATGGATGATTTCACGTTCCCGAAGGTACCGCAACCCATCATTAAGGTCAGGGTCATCGCTCAAATTGATAATCCACTGGTAGGTTGCTCTCGCTTTTTCTTCTGCCGCTATATCCTCATATAAATCGGCGATAGGATCACCCTTTGCGGCGATATAGGATGCTGTCCAAGGTACTCCTGCAGCATTATGGTAAAAAATAGCACTATCATGATTCGCATAGTGGGCATCAAGTCCTGCCTGTTTCATCTGATCAGGGGTTGCATCCTTGGTCAATTTGTAAATCATAGTCGCAATCATTTCCAAATGGGCGAATTCTTCTGTGCCTATATCTGTCAATAATCCTATTACTTTATCAGGAATGGAATAACGCTGGTTCAGGTATCTGAGTGCCGCGGCCAATTCGCCGTCGGCCCCGCCATATTGTTCAACCAGAAATTTGGCGAGCATGGGGTTACAGGTGCTTACTTTTACGGGATATTGCAACTTCTTTTCATAAAGCCACATTTTCCTTACCCCCTCCTAAGTTGAATTTAAATTTGCCAAGGCCACGGACCTTCTGACCAGTTCCATGGATAACCGGAATAGCTGTTGCCATATTGCTGGAGAGGACCATACATGCTTTCAACAACCTTTTTCAATCTGCGCCTTTCTTTAGCGAACTGGTTGAACTGGTTGATGGCATCATAATCCTCAGGGTGGGTATCGAGATACAGGGTAAGTTCAACAAGAACAAAATCAACCGCCTGAAGTTCTTCCATCGCCGCATAAAATTCCTTCGGCAATTGTTTCATGAGTGGTCCTCCTCCGTTGGAGCCTCGTATGGTGAATACCAGGGATCATAGAACACCTTCCACAGGGTCCCTGTCCTCAATGCTTGCATTGGTGTGAACTGTTCAAGATTGGGCGGCTGGAAGCCCAGGAATAGATTCGGTGGTGTGGAATACGTTTTCGCCTTGATAGGCGGACAAGGATCGAAGGGACTGGCGTATGGGTACCAAACTCTTCTGTATGTTGACAAGCTAAGCCCTCCTCTATATAAACTTCATTTCATTTTATGAGCAAAGTTTCGTTTCATGTTAAATTTATATCTTCAAGAAGGGATTTTTAAAGATATGCAGAAATATATAAGGTATGGCAGTACTTTAAATTTGAGGTGAATGGAATGTTCGTTAAAAGTATCATGATACCGAAGTACAAATGTATAACTGCACAACTTGGTGATACACTGCAAGATGTGCTTGAAAAGCTTGATGGGAATGAAATTGATGGGGTTCCGGTTCTGGATGGCGACAAATATGCTGGTGTCGTCACAAGGTATGGGATTTACCAGGAATACTTCAAGACAGGCGGAGATAAGGACGAATTCCTGCAAAAGAAGGTGGCCGGGGATATACTATGCCTTCAGGATCAAATTCTCCATGGCATCGAGATTTTTGAAAACACCCTGGTCAAATTGAAGGATATCCCGCTTCTGGCTGTTATAGATGAACATGGGAAATTCCAGGGAGCTGTAACTCGCTCCGATGCCCTGGACCAATTCCAAAGTGCTTTTGGAGTACAAAGGGAGGGTGTCAGGATTGCGTTCACTTCTGTTGAAACAGAGGGAAGAATTGCTAGACTGGCTGATATTGCCCACCAGTTCCATGAACATATCATTTCATTGGTTACTTTCGATGAGACAGACAAGCTTGTCCGACGGATTGTCATGAAGATTGAAAAGAAAGACAATATAGACAAGTTTATCAAAAAGCTGGAGGATTCAGGTTTCCGGATCCTCGACATCCATGAAGTTTGATTTCCGATACGGAAATAAAGACAAGGGCCTTTCATACATTGAGTATGGGAGGTTTTTGTATGCTTTGGAAAGTGTTAAGGCTGGTAATCGGACTGGTTTCGGGTTACCTGGTGATCAATTGGATGACGACTGTCATTCCTCTCCACTCTGATGAATTTGTGAGTGAGTCCATCTTAAATCCTTTTGGGTTCCTTGCTGGTACGATGATACTGGCAGTCGGCATGCTTTCACTGGGCGGCTTGATTGGTACCGGCATTTTAGCAATCAAGAATATTGTTAAGGGAGATGAAGGATCGGTTACGGATATCACACTGGCAGTTATCTGTTTCGGTGGCTTTTTTCTGCTGTTTACCCTTGGGTGGTGGCAGGCAGCTATTTTTTTCGTTTTCTGTTTGCTTTATGGTATGATTTCACTTAGCTCAACTGGGAACAAAGAAAAAGGCCGGATTTAGTATTTGCAGGAGGAAGAGATGGAGATCATTTATATTCTACTGGGGATGCTGCTGTTTGGCGGCTTCCTTCTACTATATATGTATAGGCAGGCATTTGAGGACAGAGTTTTAAAGCAGGAAATCAGGCTGAAGGATTTCCCGGCAAGTTTTGGTACTGTGAGAATCTTTTTTATTTCAGATATCCATAAGCGTATTATTTCAGATTCAATCATCAATGAAGTAAAAGGAAAGCCCGACCTCGTCATCATTGGAGGGGACCTTGCGGAAAAAGGGGTTTCCCTTGAACGGATTTCCGCAAATCTTGAGAAGCTGAAAACAGTAGGTCCTGTATTTTTTGTTTGGGGAAACAATGATTATGAATTCAATTCCCATGAATTGGACTCTCTTTTGTACCATTCTGGGGTAAAGGTCCTGGACAATACTGCGGTTAAATTTGAATCAGAAGCTGGGGATATCCTGTATCTTTTAGGTATAGACGATTTCGGCCTTGGCAAAAGCAGGCTGGATCTGGCTGTGCGTGATGCTGAAGAAGAAGGGTTTCGCATTCTTGTAAGCCATAATCCTGCCATCGCCAACAGTTTAAAGTCAGAGGATGAGATCAGTCTTTTATTAAGCGGACATACCCATGGAGGGCAAATCAGGATCTTTGGATTCGGCCCTTATGAGTTGGGCGGGATAAAAAAGAAAAATGGCACTACGGTGCTGACAAGCAATGGATATGGCACGACAGGAGTTCCATTCAGGCTGGGAGCAAAGGCCGAGACCCATCTGATTACATTGGCTCCTGACCTTAATCAAGCAGATTGAAGTTTTACAACGAAATATATACCCGGATATAATCGGTACAACAGGTATATACGGAGGTTTTATATGGGGAACAGCACAGGGAAATACAATATTAAAGCAGCAGCCAATATGCTTGGAATCCAGCCTGGGACACTGAGGGCCTGGGAGAGAAGATACCAGATGATTGCTCCTGCCAGGAATGAGTCCGGCCATCGCTTATATACGGAGGAACACTTAAAAATCTTACGTTGGCTGATTTCCAAAGTGAATCAAGGCTTCACGATCAGCCAGGCTGTTTCCCTGCTTGAGAACACTGAGCCATTAATGGGACCTTCTGAAAGGCCGAAAAAGGACAAGCAGGATGAATTCAGGGAAGAGATTTTAACTGCACTTTTGGGGTTCAATAGTTCAAAAGCCCATGAATTGATCAACCAGGCCTTCAGTATTTTTACGATTGATAAAACGGTCATTGATTTATTAGGGCCAATTTTGATTAAAGTAGGCGATTTATGGGAAGAGGGAAGTATAACGACTGCACATGAGCATTTTGCTTCTTCGTTTCTTCGTTCAAGGATTGAAGGATTATCTAGTTCATTTCCGCATAGTTCGTTTCTTCCTAAGGTAATTGCTGTATGCGGACCAGGGGAGAGGCACGAGCTAGGTTTGCTGATCTACACAATGTACCTGAGGAGAAAGGGGTTCGAGGTTATCTTTCTTGGCACAAGTCTTGCTGAAAATGATATTGAAGCAGTGCTGGATAAGGTAAAACCCAGGTTCTTATTCTTATCATGCACATTGGAGGAAAACAGGGAAGCAACCTTGGAACTTGCCGGGACCATAAAGAAGAATTATCCTGGTCTTCATATCGGGCTCGGTGGCATAGCAATTGATTCCATGCCTGAAGGGCTGCAGAAAGAACATCAGGAACGCATTGTAGGGATCACAAGGGCGGAGTGGGAGAAATGGTTGAAAAAGCGCATCGATTCACTTAAATAACTCACCAACCTGCATTATTTTCATAAACTAAAATAAGAGCTTTGTCGATGGCAGGGGGCATGATTTATGCGCTTAGAACGATTAACCACCAATAAAATAAAGATATTCCTTACGATAGATGACTTATCCGACCGGGGTTTGACCAAAGAGGATATTTGGAAGGATTCTTTGAAGTGGCACCAGCTTTTTCACGATATGCTCGAGGAGGCCAGCGAGGAATTCGATTTGGACATAATCGGTTCAGTTGCAGTGGAAATTTTCTCATTGCATACACAAGGAATGGTCATGATTATCACGATGATTGAACAGGATGAAGACGAAGAACAATTTGAAGATGGGATCATTGAAATGCAGGTAACGGTCGATGGAAGCGAAGAGATTCTATTTCAATTCGATAACATCGAGGATGTAATCCAGCTGGCCAAGAGATTGATGCAGTCTGGTATTACGGGAGGCAGCCTGCACTATATGAATGATCAGTACTATCTGCTAATGAATGGAATCTTGCCTGAAGATGCAGAGAAGACCGTGTCTTTATTGGCTGAGTATGGGGTTCCATCCATTTTGAGCATCCACAGACTGCTCGAATATGGGAAGGAAATTATGGAGGAATCTGCAGTCGAAACTCTTGTCCATTATTTTTGATAATGATGGAAAGAGCTTCGGCTTTTTTATTACCTTCGCCCTTGCACAATGTCTTATAATTCAGTCAATTCCAAAGAGGTCAATCGTGATAAGGGCTTGGATGGCAGCGTTTTCATTTAATGGTCAAAAAATGCTGAAAACGGTTTTTTTCTTCTTGCATAAAAAAAACAAAGGTGTATACTAATCCATGAAAGCAGACAACATCCGCAAAAGTGATTTAGGAGGTTTATCAATGGTAGCCGCAAACGGTAATGAAAATCCAAATAAAGAAGACAAACATGACGTCTTACGATCTACACAAACTGTTATTCACAAGGCTTTGGAAAAACTCGGATACCCAGATGAGGTTTATGAGCTTTTAAAGGAGCCGCTCAGAATGATGACAGTGAAAATCCCTGTCAGAATGGATGACGGATCTGTTAAAGTCTTTACTGGCTACCGGGCGCAGCACAATGATGCAGTGGGTCCAACAAAGGGAGGAATACGTTTCCATCCAAACGTAACGGAGAAGGAAGTCAAAGCCTTATCAATCTGGATGAGTTTGAAATGCGGCATCGTCGACCTGCCTTATGGCGGTGGTAAAGGCGGGATTGTTTGTGATCCTCGCGATATGTCGTTCAGGGAACTGGAAAGATTAAGCCGGGGGTATGTTCGTGCGATCAGCCAGATCGTAGGACCAACAAAGGATATTCCCGCACCTGATGTTTTCACGAACTCGCAGATTATGGCTTGGATGATGGATGAATACAGTCGTATAGATGAATTTAACTCTCCAGGATTCATTACAGGCAAACCGCTGGTACTCGGTGGATCACATGGTCGTGAATCGGCAACTGCAAAAGGGGTCACGATTTGTATCCGTGAAGCTGCAAAGAAAAGAGACATCGAACTGGAAGGTGCAAGAGTAGTCGTACAGGGGTTTGGTAATGCCGGAAGCTACTTAGCCAAATTCATGCATGATGCCGGCGCAAAAATCATCGGTATTTCAGATGCATATGGTGCACTCCATGATCCGGATGGACTCGATATCGATTACTTGCTTGACCGTCGGGACAGCTTTGGAACAGTAACTAAATTATTCAATAATACCATTACAAATAAAGAATTGTTGGAACTTGATTGTGATATTCTTGTTCCAGCTGCGATAGAAAACCAGATTACTGAAGAAAACGCCCATAATATCAGGGCAAGCATCGTCGTAGAGGCTGCTAACGGACCGACAACATTGGAAGCAACCCAGATCCTTACGGAACGTGGCATCCTGCTTGTACCCGATGTCCTTGCATCTGCTGGCGGGGTAACTGTTTCTTATTTTGAGTGGGTACAGAACAACCAGGGATATTACTGGACAGAAGAGGAAGTCGAAGAGAAGCTTGAAAAGGTTATGGTGAAATCCTTTGACAGCATCTATGAGACGGCCCAGACACGCAGAGTAGACATGCGCCTGGCTGCTTACATGGTCGGAGTCAGAAAAATGGCAGAAGCAAGCAGATTCAGGGGCTGGATCTAAAGAAAAGGGTTCTTCATTGAATCTGAAGATAAAATCTCCTATCATTTAATGATGGGAGATTTTTTATTTTCCGGTTGATCAGTTAGAGTGATAAGGAGTGTTTCTAATATATGAAAAACGAAGATGTCATCATTATCGGCGGGGGGCCATGCGGACTTGCTGCAGCCATTGCCCTTAAGAAGAAGGGAATGAATCCGCTCATCATCGAAAAGGGAAATATCGTGAATGCGATATATAATTATCCTACTCATCAAACATTCTTCAGCAGCAGTGAAAAGCTGGCAATTGGAGATGTCCCATTCATTACCGAGAATCTGAAACCGAAACGGAACCAGGCGCTGGTATATTACCGTGAAGTGGTCAAGCGCGAAAAGCTCAGAATCCATAAATACGAAAAGGTGACGGAAGTTGTAAAACAAAGCGAATCCCTTTTTAAAGTAACAACAAATAAACAGCAGTACACCGCAGAAAATATCGTCATCGCGACAGGGTACTATGACCATCCAAATCTCATGGGAATACCTGGCGAAGAGCTGACCAAGGTTTCCCATTACTTCAAAGAAGCACATCCTTTCTTTGATATGGATGTCGCCGTCATAGGGGGCAAAAACTCGAGTGTGGATGCAGCCATCGAGCTGGAGAAGGCTGGAGCGCGAGTGACCGTCCTTTACAGGGGGGCAGAATATTCTTCGAGCATCAAACCGTGGGTACTGCCGGAATTTGAAGCGCTTGTAAGAGCAGGGTCAGTCCAAATGGTGTTTAACGCAGAAGTAAAAAAAATCACTGACAGTACAGTGGTTTATGAACATGAAAGGAAAACGGTGAATTTAAAAAATGATCATGTTTTTGCGATGACTGGTTACCGGCCGGACCATGCTTTCCTTAAGAAAATGGGAGTGGGAATCGATGCTGAAACAGGTCGGCCGGACTTTGACCCAGAAACCATGGAAACAAATATACCAGGCATATTTATTGCCGGTGTGATAGCTGCCGGGAACAACGCAAATGAAATCTTTATCGAAAATGGCCGATTCCACGGAGGTCAGATTGCAGAAGCGATATCAAATAAGAGTGAAAAGTGACTTCAATCAAAAATATAAGCTGAATCACTGAAAGAAAGCGGTGCCTGATTGCATGCAAGGCACCGCTTTTTCATATACTTATGTTGTTGTTAAAGGCTGTTTTCGTAAATAGTGTTTTTAAAATCTTAAAGCCGATTTTAACGTGCTATAAAGCCATTTTGCTGTTCGTTTTTAAGTGTGCAAGATCTTTTCTCATAATAGCTTTAATTTTATGAAGAAAACTAGGTCATTCAATCCCATTTAGTAGTCAATATCAACTAAGTTTGAGAAAAGAGCTTTGTTAAAACATGAACATCTCAGCTATTTCATCCATTTTGTCCGTTTTGGCAAGGGCGACGAGCAGTTTGATCCTCGCTTTCTGTCCGTTGAGGCCGTTTGAGAAGATGACACCCATTTCTTTCAGGTGTTTTCCTCCGCCTTTATAGCCGTATACATCCTGGACGATTCCAGCGTAACTTCGGGATACGATCACCACCGGGATATTATTCTCGATGAACTTTTTCACTCCATCAAGAGCAGCCGGGGGGAGATTTCCCTGTCCAAGTGCTTCGATAACGACACCATCCACTTCCAGGCCGAGAATGGCATTCAAGAGAGAGGAGTCCATCCCTGCATGCGCCTTAATCAGGAATACGTTTTTGCTGATATCCTGCACAGGGTAATTTTCATGCTTCGTAGGAGTGTGATGGAAAAGAACCCCTCTTTTCGTCACAATGCCAAGTGGTCCATATTGCGGACTTTGGAAAGTTGAGATATTGCTTGTATGCGTTTTTGTAACGTTGACTGCTGTGTGGATTTCATCATTAAGAACAACAAGTACACCTTGTCCAATTGCCTCGGGACTGGAAGCGACCCGGATTGATGATATCAGATTATAAAGACCATCAGAACCTATTTCATTGCTGGAACGCATCGCGCCGGTTACAACAATCGGGAAGCCTGCCTGGCAGGTAAGGTCTAAAAAATAGGCTGTTTCTTCGAGTGTATCTGTGCCGTGGGTGATCACAGCTCCGTCGATATCCCCTTTTCTGCCATATTCCTCAAGGATAAGTTTTAACCTCATCATCTCTTTTGGAGTGATATGCGGTGAGGGCAAATTAAAAGGTTCTTCGATGATTAGATTGGCAATGCCTGACAGAAGTTCAGTGCCTTGTGTCAAAGGATTGTTTCTGCCAGGTTTTACTGCGCCGCTTGTATCCTCGCTCATGGAAATGGTTCCGCCTGTGTGGATCAATAAAATATTTTTCTTCAAGACTATTACCTCCGAAAAGACCAATCGAGAAAGAATAATAATCCATTTTCTTTCTTCTAATTACATGATACGATTAAAAAAACAAATTGAAAAGAGGACAGCATATGCTGGGAATAGTTACTGCCGGGGTAGCTCCGGGTCTGGCACTGTTAAGCTATTTTTATTTGAAGGACCAATATGACTCAGAACCGCTATCTCTGGTGTTTAAAATGTTTATATTCGGTGCATTGCTTGTATTTCCCCTTATGTTCATCCAATACGTCCTTGCTGCTGAAGGACTGTTCCAGGGGGACTTTTCCAAGGCGTTTGGTACAGTTGGTCTTTTAGAAGAATTTTTCAAGTGGTTTATACTTTACTACACTATTTTCCAGCATATTGCATTTGATGAGCATTATGATGGAATCATTTACAGCGTTTCTGTTTCGCTTGGATTCGCGTCTGCGGAAAATATCTTTTACCTGCTTGCCAATGGACTCCAGGATGCAATAGGGAGAGCGTTGCTGCCGGTTTCCAGCCATGCGCTCTTTGGTGTCATCATGGGGTATTATATAGGGAAAGCAAAATTCGCCCCAGACTCACCAAAGAAATGGGTGTTGCTTTCGTTGTCAGTTCCAGTCCTGCTCCATGGGATTTATGATTTTATCCTGATGACGAGGGAAGACTGGATGGTACTGATGATCCCATTCATGATATTCCTCTGGTGGCTGGGCCTTAGAAAAGTGAAAAAAGCAAGAGTGCTGACACTGCAACACATTGATAAACAATTTCCTATCTAAAAAACTCTTCATTTATAAAAAATGGAGGGTTTTTTTGTTTTGTGGAATAAAAGTCATCTCTTAACAAAAAATAAGAGTAATCTTTTAAGTTCACATCTTTGGAGGTTGGCAAATCAATGAAGAATTATCGGTCTATCTTGAAGGTGATGGCCGCGTTGGCTTTGGTTTTGACTTTAGTGCAATTCAACAAGGTCGATCAACGGGCTGAAGCGTTTACGAGCCAGGTGCTGCAACAGGGGGCTGTAGGAGAGGATGTAATTGAACTTCAATCACGCCTTAAGCATATTGGCTTTTATACTGGCAAAATCGACGGAGTTTTTGGCTGGGGTACCTATTGGGCTCTGAGGAATTTCCAATATGAGTTTGGCATGAAGGTGGATGGGATTGCCGGATGGCAGACCAAAATCAAGCTGGCAAACGCGACTCCTAATGCCAAGATTGCCTGGGGAGGCGAAACTTCCGGCGCAGGAAAAGCAGCAGGCGGCCAAAATCAGGCAGCACCCAAACCAGCAGCGGCGACGAATACTCCGAAGGGGTTTTCACAGAATGATATTCAGCTTATGGCCAATGCAGTATATGGAGAATCAAGGGGTGAACCGTATACAGGGCAGGTTGCTGTTGCTGCAGTGATCTTGAACAGGCTGGACAGTGCAACTTTTCCAAATACCATTTCAGGGGTCATCTTTGAACCTCGGGCTTTTACTGCTGTTGCGGATGGCCAGATTTGGCTGACACCAAATGAGACGGCGAAAAAGGCCGTCCTTGATGCAATCAATGGCTGGGACCCGACTGGAAATGCTTTGTACTATTTCAATCCCGATACTGCGACCAGCGCCTGGATATGGGGAAGGCCGCAAATCAAGAAAATTGGGAAACATATTTTTTGCAAATAGGGGTGAGTTGGAATGCTAAGAGGAATAGCCATTGCAGTCCTCGTCATTGGGATTGCCGGAACTGCGTTTTGGGGTTATCAGGAGCACAGGGAAAAAACAGCCGTACTGATTAATGCTGAGAATAATTACCAAAGAGCTTTTCATGATCTGACCTATCAAATGGATGTATTGAACGATAAAATTGGCACAACACTTGCGATGAATTCCAGGAGCTCCCTGTCACCTCAGTTAGCAGAAGTCTGGAAAATCACATCAGAGGCTCATAGTGATGTCGGGCAGCTTCCCCTGACTCTTCTGCCCTTCAATAAAACGGAAGAGTTCCTTGCGAATATCGGGAACTTCAGCTATAAAACGGCTGTTCGGGACCTGGATAAAGAGCCGTTGAGCGATAAAGAATATGAAACACTAAAAACTCTATACGAGCAATCAGGTGAAATTCAGCAGGATTTAAGAGAAGTTCAGCATATGGTTCTCGAGAATAATCTTCGCTGGATGGATGTAGAGCTTGCTCTTGCTACCGAAAAAGGCCAATCGGATAACACTATCATCGATGGATTCAAGACGGTAGAAAGGACAGTGGAAAGCTATTCTGAAACAGATTTTGGGCCCGCACAGATCAATCTTCAGAAAAAAGATGAAAACTTTAAGAAGCTGCCAGGTAAAAAAATCTCAAAAGATGAAGCGGTCCGGATCACTCGGAAATATGCACCTGTCGGAAATGCGGGTGATGTGAAGGTCACACAAAATGGAAAAGGATCGGACTATGGTTTTTATAGCGTATCGATCCAGGATCCCAAAACAAAGCTTGAGGCAAATATGGATATCACCAAGAAAGGCGGATATCCAATCTGGTTTTTACTTAACCGTGATGTGAAAAATCAAAAATTGAGTCTGAATGATGCATCCAACAAGGCAATCGCCTTCCTGAAAGAGCATAATTTTGAAAACCTGGACCTGTTCGAAAGTGCCCAATATGATAATATCGGTGTCTTTACTTTTGTCGGTGTACAGGATGATGTCAGAATCTATCCTGACGCGATCAATATGAAGGTAGCGCTGGATAATGGTGATATCATCGGCTTCTCAGCCGAGGACTATTTAAAATCCAATAAAGCAAGGGAAATTCCACAACCAGGAATTACGAATGAAGAGGCAAAGAAGAAGGTCAATCCAAACCTGAAAATAATGGATGAGAAAAAGGCCATAATCATGAACGATCTTAATGAAGAGGTGTTGTGCTATGAATTCACAGGAACTCTCGGAAATGATACGTTCAGGATCTACATTAATGCAGAAGATGGCACGGAAGAAAAAGTAGAAAAGCTTCATAATGCAGAACCCGTTTATGAAAATGTAGTATAGGGAAAGCCAAGCTGCTTTCCCTTTTTTTTTGTGGCTCTGTTGAATCTGAATGTTGATTTCTAAATCCTGTTGATTGTAGTGGAAGGCGCGTAGACTCCTCGAAAATGCTAACGCATTTCCTTCGCGCGTGGGCAGGTTCGAGGAAGCTAATCAATAACCTGCGGGCGCAGCTGGTCAGGTGAGACCTAGGTGAAATGATTCACGTGAGGAATCATTTGCACCCCGCAGGAGCAAAGCGGCGAGGACTCAGCGCCAGCCCCAAGGAAGAACTGCTTATGTAAAAAGACGGCATTTGGTCTTTTTCATATTCTTCCAGCGGATAGCGAAGCGACTGGAATGAAAATCAACAGCTTTTTTTAAAAAGTTGATCTTGTCAAATTAATCCAATAAAGGACTATTGCACCAACTCGATGCAGCATGTCATAATAAAAATGATATAGACATAATGAACAACAGCCTAGACAGAATGTGGGGAAGTGGATTAGCAATGATAAAAATCGGTGACAACATAATCCTTGAGCATAAGTATTCCGATAGCTTTGAACAATATAAATGTAAACTTGTAGAAAGAAAAGGAAATGACCTGTATATTGATTATCCTGTGAATATGAAAACAAATAGAACAGTTTTCCTGCTTGAAGGAACGCCATTGAAAGCTAATTTTGTCACTGAATCGGGTTCGAGCTACACCTTTCATACAGAAGTAAAAGGAAGGATCAAGCTCAACATCCCAATGGTGATTCTTTCCTATCCAGGCAAGGACCATTTAATCAAGGTCCAGAGACGGCAATATGTACGGGTGGAAACTTCCATCGATGTGGCTGTCCATTCTGACAAAGGAGAATTCGCTCCTTTTACAACTGTCACTGATGATATCAGCGCTGGAGGATCAGCGCTGCTAATCGATAAGAATAGCAGCTTGAAACAGGGTATGGAGCTTGCGTGCTGGTTTGTCCTGCCGATGCAAAATGGTGAGTATGAATACCGGAAGTTCCGCGGAAGGATTGTGAGGATCATTGAGGGTCAAGGCCATAAGAACAAGGCTTCTGTCCAGTTTTTTGATACTTCTGGCACCGATAGGCAGGTTCTGCTAAGATTCTGTTTCGAACGACAGCTTGAAATGAAGAAAAAAGGACTCCCGATTTAAATTGGAATAAATGTTTCAGTTTGCTCCAATAATAGAATAAAAGTTTTAATACGGGAGCAAAAAGATATGAAAACATTTGAAAGAATCTTAATCAAAATCGCGATCATTCAATTTATCTTTCTCATCATAGCCCAGATATTTTTCCATAAACTCGATGCTTTTCCAGAACTGAAACAGATTACCCAGTACGAGGGAGTTACTGACAATAATCATTCAGAAGTCCTGAATTCAATCCGAAGCAAAGAATAAGCAGGTGGAAAGCCTGCTTATTTTAATGCACAGAAAACGAAACGGGTAAGTTTTCTAAAGTGACTTAAAAAAAGTCATGATGGACGAGGATGAACAGATTTTTGTGTTAAAATATAAGAGAATATAAATGAACAACAAGGAGTACCAGGAGGAAATATGAATAAACGAATTTCAATTGCCATTGATGGCCCTGCTGCAGCAGGTAAAAGCACGGTAGCTAAAATTGTGGCTGAAAAACTGACATATGTATATATTGATACAGGTGCAATGTACAGGGCTCTTACATACAAAGCTCTGCAAAAAGGAGCCCGGCTTGATCATGAAGCCCAGTTGATTGATATCTTAAATAATACGTTGATTGAACTTCAGCCAGGAGAAATGGGCCAGAAGGTGTTATTGGATGGAATCGAGGTCACTAATGACATAAGAAGCTCAGAGGTCACCAACCAGGTTTCTTATGTAGCCGTCCATGAATTGGTCAGGAAGGAAATGGTCAAGCGTCAGCAGGCCTTTGCCCGAGATGGCGGAGTAGTTATGGATGGAAGGGATATTGGCACACATGTACTGCCAAATGCGGAAGTAAAGGTCTTTTTGCTTGCAAGTGTTGAGGAAAGGGCACAGCGCCGACATGACGAAAACATCCAGAAAGGCTTCCCATCCGATCTTGAAAAGCTAAAAGAAGAAATCGCCGCACGGGACAAGATTGATTCCGAGCGGGAAGTAGCTCCTTTGAAAAAGGCAGGCGATGCAGTCGAAATAGATACCACTTCGCTCACGATTGCTGATGTAGTGGAAAAAATAATGAGTTTGGCGCTTGAAAGGATCGGATGAAAGTGACGGTTTATTCCTTTGTTAGGTCTTTAGTGAATGCTGTATTAAAACCAGTTTATCGTATTGAGGTAATCGGCAGGGAGAATGTACCTGCCGATGGCGGTGTACTGCTATGTGCCAATCACATCGACAATCTTGATCCCCCGGTTGTTGGCATTACCGCACCCCGTCCAGTCTATTTCATGGCAAAAGAGGAATTATTCTCCGTTCCCGTACTTGGGAAAATTGTTCCGCACTTGAATGCTTTTCCGGTCAAGAGGGGTATGAGCGACAGGGAAGCGTTAAGGAAGGGTCTTGGAATTTTAAAGGATGGAAAGGTTTTAGGTTTGTTTCCAGAGGGAACAAGAAGCAAGACAGGTGAAATGGGCAAAGGTCTAGCAGGTGCAGGCTTCTTTGCTCTCCGATCCGATGCACATGTTGTTCCGTGCGCGGTCATCGGTCCATACAAAGCATTCAAGAAATTGAAGGTGGTATATGGTAAGCCAATTGATATGGAATCCATTAAGGAAAAAAAATTAAATGCCGAACAGACCACTGATTTGATTATGGGAGAAATCCAGAAACTGATCAACGAGTACAAGTAAGGTTTCTTGCTTGACAAAAATGTCTGTTTGTAAGAAGTTATTAAGAAGAGATATTTTTAGAATTTTCACTTAGTGGCTAATTTAAGGTGTTTTTAAATGGCGTTTTCGCCATAATGCATATATTTGCAGCAGTCATGGATTAAGGAGGAGTACATATGTCAGAAGATATGAATCAAGTAGAAGTAAAGAATTTTGAGGCTGGCGACCGTGTCAAGGGCCAGGTAACAAAAGTGGAAGAAAAGCAGGTATTGGTAGATATCGAAGGAAGCAAGCTCGATGGAATCATTCCGATCAGTGAGCTTTCAAGCCTTCATGTTGAAAAAGCTGAAGATGCAGTTTCGGTAGGGGATGAACTGGAACTGGAAGTACAGAAGGTTGAAGAGGAAGCTTTAATCCTTTCGAAAAGAAAAGTTGACGCCGAGAAAGCATGGGAAGAGCTTAAAGGCAAGTTCGAAAGCGGAGAAGTTTTCGATGCTGAAGTTAAAGATGTCGTTAAAGGCGGCTTGGTTGTCGATCTGGGTGTCCGCGGTTTTGTGCCGGCATCCCTGGTGGAATCCCATTTTGTCGAAGATTTCTCTGACTATAAAGGAAAAACGCTAAGCTTTAAAATCGTGGAACTCGAGAAGGAGAAAAACCGTCTGATCCTTTCTCATCGCGCTGTCGTTGAGGAAGAGCAAGGGAAGAAAAAGCAGGACCTGCTCGCTTCCATCCAATCAGGACAGGTTATCGAAGGTACAGTCCAAAGGATTACTGACTTCGGTGCCTTCGTTGATATTGGCGGAGTTGATGGACTTGTTCATATTTCACAGCTATCCCACGAGCATGTAGAAAAACCATCCGATGTTGTCCAGGAAGGGCAGCAGGTCCAGGTTAAAGTCTTGAGCGTGGACCGTGACAATGAGCGTATTTCTCTATCAATTAAAGAAACACTGCCTGGACCATGGGCTGATATCGATGATAAGGCACCAAAGGGCAGCACACTGGAAGGTACGGTCAAGCGTTTGGTTTCTTATGGAGCGTTTGTCGAAGTATTCCCTGGAGTAGAAGGTCTGGTGCATATTTCACAAATTTCGCATAAACACATCGGGACACCGCATGAAGTTCTCCAGGAAGGGCAGACTGTAAAGGTAAAAGTCCTCGATGTAAACAAGGAAGACCAACGATTATCACTCAGCATGAAGGAGTTCGAGGAAAGAGAAAGCAATGAAGCTTTTGACTACGAACTTCCTGAAGAAACAAAAGGTTTCAGCCTTGGTGATATGATTGGAGACAAGCTAAAGAATCTTAAACAGTAATGGTGATAGATTTGTCGAGATCAAAAAGGAAATGGGACCATATTCAATATGCCCTCGAAACGGGCCAGAAGCTGCTAACCGGTTTTGATGATATTAAGTTTGTAAACCAAAGCTTGCCTGGAACTGATCTTGATTCAGTAAAATTGCAGACACAAATTGGCGAACTTTCTTTAAGTTCGCCAATTTTTATAAATGCAATGACAGGTGGCGGCGGGGAACGGACCTTCAGGATCAACCGTGAATTAGCTATAGCTGCAAGAGAGACAGGGTCGGCTATCGCTGTAGGGTCGCAAATGTCAGCCTTAAGAAATCCGGAAGAGCGGAGGACTTATGAGATTGTCAGGGAAATGCACCCTGACGGCATCCTGCTTGCCAATCTGGGCAGTGAAGCAACGGTCGAGCAGGCAAGAGCCGCGGTCGAAATGATCAAGGCCAATGGTCTGCAAATACATTTAAATGTTGTACAGGAATTGACAATGCCCGAGGGAGACAGAAAATTCATCGGTGCATTGGATAGAATTGCTGAAATTGAACAGAATATCGGCGTCCCTGTGATTGTCAAAGAGGTCGGGTTTGGCATAAGCGCAGAGACTGCAGCCAAACTTTTTGCTCATGGGATTCGTTATATTGATGTAGGCGGTTTTGGCGGTACCAATTTTGCGGAAATCGAAAATAAGCGAAGGGACCGGCTGCTCACATTTTTTGAGGATTGGGGAATCCCGACTGCAGCATCCATCATTGAAGCGAAGTCCGCTGTTCAGGACCTATCCGTCATTGCTTCAGGAGGAATCCAGACAAGCCTCGATATCGTTAAAGGGCTTGCCTCAGGTGCAGCCGCAGCTGCAATGGCAGGATCCCTTCTGAAAATTTTGATGGAGCATGGAACAGAGGGATTGATCAAAGAAATTTCAATGATAAAAGAAGAGATTGCCTTCATCATGACGGCCCTTGGTGTACATACAATCGATGAACTTCATCAGGTCCCTATTGTTATCTCAGGAAAAACACATCACTGGCTTGTCCAAAGAGGAATCGACACAAGATCATATGCTCAAAGAAGAAATTTTTACTAGGGAAGGCCCTCTGCCAATTGGCAGAGGGCCTTTTTTGGTTGCCTTGCATCCAAATTTGAAATTCCAAAAGTCTTAGCTATACTTTCCGTCATTCATAGATCGAGCTTCCTCGGGACTTTGCAATTTTGTCGCTCCAGGATAGTGCAGTGCCTGGTCGCGGTCAGATTCTACTCGTCCGCTTTTTTTCAGTTTCTTTTCCTGTCTATCTCGGCCCATCTAAGCACCTCCTTGTCATGGAATCCATACTACAAACCATAGCAGGGTGCGGCCAGTTTAAAGGACTTTCATCCCTTTGGTTTCTTCGATTCTGCCCGTTTTCCCTGCAGTATTAAAAATACTGCTTTTCTTAACATGGAACAGGCAAAAAATCTTATTCAAAAAAGATTAAAATACATAACAAATTACCATAATGGAAATGATAGGAGGGGTTGAATGGAAGGTCTTTACTTTTACTGGCTGGCCTGGATAGCGTGGATTTGGGTTACATTCATCATGGGTAAGAATCATCCTAACAGGCTGAAATGGGCCATTTGTCTGTTAGCTGTCATTATAGCTTCACCTTATAAAGTTGATTTCCTGTTTTTTAAGTTTCACTTGTCCGCTTTTCCGATCGCCATTTTCATTTTTATGGAAACAAAACGGAAGAAAACTGGTTCATTCCTGTACTTATTTTTAACTTCCTTCATCATTATGCTTGCCTACACAAGTTTTCTGATGTTCGAATTGTTTGATCCTGTCTGGGTATTGTTTGACCGGAAATTGATGCTTGGCGCGGCAGGTTTTTATTTGGCAATCTTGCTGCATAAAGGTGGACAGGATCGAATGCTGGCATTGGTGACAGGTTTTTTGCAGGGTGACATTTTATATTCCGCTGTTTTATGGCGATTTAATTTCCCATATGAAGTCGCTTCGATGACCTTTCTGGACATATTGTTCATTTCCAGTGGAATGCTTATCGCCTGGTCTGCTGTCGAATCACTCATCTCAATCATGTCCAAAACTACATTAAGTGAAGCAGAAGGGGAGGAACAGAAGACTTCATGAATGAATACACGATACCAATTGTTTTTGGAATTGCTATTGGAACAATGTCGAGGCTCCTGATGCTCCGGACTGATTATCGCCAATACCCTACATATTTGCATGGGAAAATCATTCACATAGCTCTCGGTTTCATTGCCGCAGCACTTGGAACGGTTGCAGGGCCTGCGATCATGGAAGAGGAATTTACGGCGGTGACTTTCTTGACCCTTGCCGCATCGCAATTCAGGGAAGTTAGGAATATGGAGAGAAATACGCTTACGGAACTTGACAGCTATGAACTTGTCTCTCGCGGGAAAACGTATATCGAGGGCATTGCGATAGCATTTGAAAGCCGCAATTATCTTGTAATTTTCACTTCGCTTGTCAGCACACTTGCCTATCTGATCTTTAATATTTGGGCAGGGCTCATTGCCGCGGTTTTGGCAGTCCTGATTTCAAAGAAGTTAATGGCGGGCGGCAAACTGAAAGATATCGTCGAGATCGAATATGTAGAACCAAGATTTGATGGTGCAGGATTGTATGTGGATAATATTTACATCATGAACATTGGTCTTCCAGAACGACAAAAAGAAGTGCTTCGCTACGGAATGGGATTTATCTTAAAACCGAAAAACATGAATGCACGGTCCACAATCGCTAATCTTGGCCAGAGGCAGGCTGTTCTTCACGATTTATCCACAGCACTCGGGGTATATCGTGATTCTGGAACACCTGCACTAGTACCACTGGCAAAGAGGGACCTCGATGATGGAAGAGTTGGGGTATTCGTTCTGCCGCAGGAACGGGATATCGAGCATGCCATAACGGTGATCGGTGATGTGCCGACATTGGAGAACGCAATCAGGATGCCTTCTGAGAAAAAAGACCGAGAAGGGAGTGGTTCTCAATGATGCTTGAAAAATTCGTCCTGGCCGCCATTACCACCAATCCAAAAAAGGCGCCTTCCGGTACCGCTGTATTCCATTGTGATTCAAAGGAAGAAATGGATCAGGTTGCGGCAAACTTGGAAGCTATCCTTGATGGTATCGCCCATTCTTTGACCGAGGATCTGTATATTATCGTGAAACATTGACAAGAAATGTTTTCATTGCCTGTTTACGGCATCTTTTGATAAACTGATTAAGCCAGACCCTTCTGTATACTAAAGAAGGGTTTATTTTATAAATGCCGTCCTCCATGATGGTATTTAATTAATAATTGAAAACTATGGATATGTAAGTTTGACATTGTTATGGCCTGGTCTGTGACCTGCAAATAGAATTTTGAAAGGGTGATGTTCATGACGAAACCAGTGGTAGCTATCGTTGGGCGTCCGAATGTCGGCAAGTCTACGATTTTTAATCGAATCGTTGGTGAACGTATTTCGATCGTTGAAGATATTCCTGGAGTAACGAGGGATCGTATATACAGTTCAGCTGAATGGCTGACACATGATTTTAACATTATTGATACTGGCGGGATTGATTTGGGGGACGAGCCATTTTTGGATCAGATCCGCCAGCAGGCAGAAATTGCGATTGATGAGGCGGATGTCATCATCTTCCTTGTCAACGGCAGAGAAGGAGTGACTTCTGCGGATGAAGAAGTGGCAAAGATTCTCTATCGCTCGAACAAGCCTGTTGTCCTCGCAGTCAACAAAATTGACAATCCGGAAATGAGAGACATGATATACGACTTTTATGCCCTGGGATTTGGCGAACCTTTCCCGATTTCCGGCTCACACGGTCTAGGTCTCGGTGATTTGCTGGATGAGGCTGCAAAACATTTTCCAAAGGCCAAGGAAGACCAGTATGATAAAGATGCAATCAAGTTTTCTTTAATCGGAAGGCCAAATGTAGGGAAGTCTTCACTGGTGAACGCAATTCTTGGGGAAGACCGCGTCATAGTCAGTGATATTGCGGGGACAACTAGAGATGCTATTGACTCCCAGGTAACGTATGATGGGCAAAAATATGTCATAATCGATACAGCTGGAATGCGCAAAAAGGGGAAAGTGTACGAAACGACTGAAAAGTATAGTGTTCTAAGGGCCTTAAGGGCGATTGAACGCTCCGATGTCGTTCTTGTCGTTATTAATGCCGAAGAAGGCATCATTGAGCAGGATAAGCATATCGCCGGCTATGCAGAGGAAGCTGGCCGTGCGGTCATCATCGTCGTAAACAAATGGGATGCGATTGAAAAAGATGAAAAAACAATGAAGGAATTCGAGGAGAAAATCCGTGCACACTTCCAATTCCTGAGCTACGCCCCAATTGTCTTCCTGTCGGCAAAAACGAAGAAGCGAATCCACACATTGATGCCGATGATCGATTTGGCTAGTGAGAATCATGCAATGAGGGTGCAGA
Organism: Cytobacillus oceanisediminis 2691; assembly: GCF_007678455.1. GTDB lineage: Bacteria > Bacillota > Bacilli > Bacillales > Cytobacillaceae > Mesobacillus > Mesobacillus oceanisediminis_A. Next base: position 316,941 of record NZ_VEEP01000004.1, read on the forward strand.
CAAACATTCTCAACGAGGTCATCATGGATGCTGTAGCGATGAATCCAACTCCTACGGACAAAGGAAAGAGACTTAAGATTTATTACGCAACACAGGTGTCGGTAAAACCGCCTACTTTTGTTGTCTTTGTCAATGAGCCAGAATTAATGCATTTTTCTTATGAGCGTTTCCTTGAAAACAGGATCCGGGATGCCTTTGATTTTACAGGCACACCGATCAAGATTTTTGCGAGACAAAGAAAATAAGATAAAGGTTGTGGTTTAAATGGAAAGGAAGAGAGAGAAAGTTGCTGTCCTGGGTGCTGGCAGCTGGGGAACAGCTTTAGCGATGGTTCTAGCCGATAATGGACATGAAGTCCGTTTATGGGGCCATAATCCAGCGCAAATTGATGAAATCAATCAAAATCATATCAACAAGAAATATCTTCCTGAAATTACGCTGCCTGAAACTATCAAGGGATACTCTTCACTTGAGGAGGCATTGCACGGGATCAAAACGGTGATTATGGCAGTGCCTACAAAAGCCATCCGCGAAGTAATCAGGAAAATGACAGAGATAACCACAGAATCTTTGGTCATTGTCCATGTCAGCAAGGGAATAGAACCTGATTCCCTGCTGCGCATTTCTGAAATGATTGAAGAGGAAATGCCAGCTGACCTTCTGGAAAGTGTTGTCGTCCTCTCCGGACCAAGCCATGCGGAAGAAGTAAGCTTGCGCCACCCTACGACTGTGACAGTCTCTTCGAAAAATATGGATGAGGCGGAAAAAGTCCAGGATTTGTTCATCAATAATCATTTCAGGGTATATACAAACCCGGATTTAATAGGTGTGGAGATTGGCGGAGCGCTGAAAAATATCATCGCGCTTGCTACCGGCATATCTGATGGACTTGGGTATGGCGATAACGCAAAGGCTGCCTTGATCACGAGGGGACTTGCCGAAATAGCACGTCTTGGAGTCAAAATGGGCGCCAGCCCTTTGACTTTTTCCGGATTGACGGGGATTGGCGATTTAATTGTTACTTGTACAAGCGTCCATTCCCGTAACTGGCGTGCAGGCAATATGCTTGGCAAGGGGCAGAACCTTGAGGAGGTCCTCGAGAATATGGGGATGGTTGTTGAAGGTGTGCGAACCACCAAGGCAGCTTATCAGCTTGCACAAAAATTTGAAGTCAAAATGCCAATTACCAATGCCCTTCATAACGTTTTATTTAACAACGTCAATCCAAAGGATGCTGTTGATGGGCTGATGTCCCGTGAGAAGACTCATGAGATGGAAGATTTGGCAGATATCCTCGGAGGAAGAAATTAAGCGAAAAATTTTTTTGCAATAATGCGTTCAATATAGGCATTCGAGGATGCGATTCTAACGATGTTTGCATAAGATGCAACGAAGCAAACTGGTGGTTTGAACTGGGTGATAGGGTATTTAGTCATTTAGCTGGAGTAAAGTTGACCGCCCCTTCTTTACTTCAGCTTTTTTTTTGCTTAATCAGAAGCCTGAAGACAAATTTGCAACAGTGATTGCAGATTATGATATAATACTGTTCGAAAAAGGGAGGGGTTCAGTTGTCACCCGCATTATTAAAAATGTATATTTCTTTTGTAGGCATGGGCAGTATGATTTTGTCCCTTGTTGCCATTTATCTTAGCCGTTATAAGTTAAAAGGATTTTTCAAGATTGCCACGGCTGTCATTGCATATATGTTAATGGTCCTGGCAGGCCTGATAATCTTTTTTGTTGTTTTCAGCGGCCCGACGAGCGAATAAAATACATAGAATTAAGGATTGGGATCAATGAATAAGAGCCGATTTTTCCTGCCGGTCATCATTGTGCTGTTTACTTTGACTGGCTGTATGTTTCCAGAAGAAAAATTAATGCAGAACCAGGTGCCCTATAAGGACCAGCTTGACAGTGTCCAGTCTGCAGTCGATCAGTATAAGGAAGCCAATGGCGGTTTGCTGCCAATCAAGACTAGAGATGCAAAAACACCGATTTATCAAAAGTACCCGATCGAGTTTAAGAAGGTCGTCCCTAAATTTATTGCTGAGCCGCCGGGGAATGCATTCGAAAGCGGCGGACTTTTTCAATATGTCCTGGTCGATGCAGAAACAAATCCGACAGTGAAACTGCTTGACTTAAGAATGGCAGATACGATCCGGGAAATCAAAATGCGGATCAAAGCCAATGGCTATCCTCCATTCAAGGACCAAATTGCTGAAAATGTGTATACCATCGACTTCAAAAAGATTGGTTATCAAGAGGAGCCTGTTGCAGTCAGCCCCTTTACAAACCAAAACTTGCATTTTGTCATTTCGACAGAGGGCGAAATCTATGTGGATTACCGAAGTGACCTTTTTCAGGCTATGAAATCCTCCGGGAAAGAACTCAAGGAAGGAGAGGATATCCGGGGCATCCTTGTGGAGAATTCCATGTTCGTGCCGGCATATTCTTTACCTTATACCATTGATAAAGAGACCAATGAACCAGTCTTTTTAGCAAAATAGTCATAACCCTGTTTCTGCAAAATATATTGTAGAGGCAGGGTTTTTTTGTCTTAAAAAAGATATCGACTGTCCTCATAAATGAGAATCGAGGAATCTTTTTATAAGGTTGTTTTGGATTTCGGAGATAAAATAATCAGCAAATAGACCAAAACTCCTTTGTTAAATCAAAATTAAGGAGGTAAAAAAATAAAAAATTGTCATATCGATATAGGACAACATCATAGATATATACTGTCCCAGATTACAAATTTGGATGAATTTATTCCCACTAACTCTATGATCGGGAGGGGATCACTTGGAAAAGGTAGATATTTTTAAGGATATCGCCGAGAGGACTGGCGGCGATATTTACCTGGGGGTTGTAGGTGCGGTCCGCACTGGAAAATCCACGTTTATCAAAAAATTTATGGAGCTGGTGGTTTTACCTAATATCAATAATGAGGCTGACAGAGCCAGAGCGCTTGATGAGCTGCCGCAAAGTGCAGCAGGTAAAACGATTATGACGACCGAACCTAAATTCGTGCCTAACCAGGCAGCATCCGTGCATGTGGATGAAGGGCTGGATGTGAATATCAGGCTGGTAGATTGTGTCGGCTATACAGTTCCTGGAGCAAAGGGATATGAAGATGAGAATGGGCCAAGGATGATCAATACACCTTGGTATGAAGAGCCGATCCCTTTCCATGAAGCAGCTGAAATTGGAACCAGGAAGGTTATTCAGGAGCATTCAACACTTGGCGTCGTCATTACGACGGATGGGACAATTGGGGAGATCCCAAGGCAAGATTACATTGAAGCAGAAGAAAGAGTAATCGAAGAACTGAAGGAAGTCGGCAAACCATTCATCATGGTGGTGAACAGTGCGCAGCCGTATCATCCGAATACAGAAACGTTGCGTGCACAATTGGCAGATAAATACGATATCCCAGTGCTGGCTATGAGCGTGGAAAGCATGCGTGAATCAGATGTTTTAAGCGTCATGAGGGAAGCTTTATACGAATTCCCGGTACTGGAAGTAAACGTCAACCTGCCAAGCTGGGTGATGGTTCTCCGGGAGAATCACTGGCTGCGTGAGAGCTACCAGGAAGCTGTCAAAGAGACAGTGAAGGATATTAAAAGACTTCGTGATGTTGACAGGGTTGTCCATCAATTCAGTGATTTTGAATACATTGACCGAGCCGGCCTGGCAGGTATTGAAATGGGCCAGGGTGTAGCTGAAATCGATCTTTATGCACCTGATGATCTTTATGATGAAATCCTCAAAGAAATCGTTGGCGTGGAGATTCGCGGCAAGGACCACTTGCTGGAGCTGATGCAGGAATTTGCATACGCAAAAGCGGAGTTCGACCAAATTTCAGATGCACTTAAAATGGTTAAGCAGACAGGATACGGGATCGCATCTCCTTCACTGACGGACATGAGCCTGGAAGAGCCGGAAATCATCCGCCAGGGTTCTCGTTTCGGAGTCAGATTAAGGGCTGTAGCTCCTTCCATCCATATGATTAAAGTGGATGTAGAGTCCGAATTCTCGCCAATCATTGGCACTGAGAAGCAAAGCGAAGAGCTTGTCCGCTACTTGATGCAGGATTTCGAGGATGATCCGCTGTCGATCTGGAACTCCGACATCTTTGGCAGAAGCCTGAGCTCGATTGTGAGAGAAGGCATTTCGGCTAAATTAAGCTTGATGCCGGAAAATGCCCGATATAAATTAAAAGAGACACTGGAAAGAATCATCAATGAAGGTTCTGGTGGACTGATCGCAATCATACTTTAATTTGACTCCTTTTTGGGAGTCTTTTTGTTTTTTGCTCTGGGAAGCTAAATGTTGATTTTTAAACCCTGGTGATGTAGTGTAAGGCGCGTAGATTCCTCGAAAATGCTAACGAATTTCCTTCGTGTGTGGGCAGGTTCAAGGTAGTTAAATCAATGTCCTGCGGGCGCAGCTGGTCAGGTGAGACCTAGGTGAAATGATTCACGTGAGGAATCATTTGCACCCCGCAGGAACGAATCGGCGAGGAAGGCTAAGCGCCAGCCCCAAGGAAGAATTGCTCATGAAAAAGACGGCAGTTGGTAATTTTCATATTCTTCCAACGGAAAGCGAAGCGCCTGGAACGAAAATCAAAAGCCTGTTTAACAGATTCTTGTTTTTTAAAGAAATCAGGCGATTTTTCAGGTAAGGTAAATTAATCTTCTAATATAATAAAAATTTCCTGGAACAAGCAAAAAAACTGGCAAGTAAGGGATAAATATATTATTTTATGTTTAAACCCCTCTGACAAGGGTAAGGAAAGAGGGTTAACTTATTACAAATATGTTTCAAAGAAGAAAAGATTCCCATTATTTCTTGAAATTATCTTGATAAGAGGAAAACATTATGATAATCTTTTAACAGAATTAGCGTTGTTGCTTAAAAACCCTTATGTAATAGGGGTTCAAGCGATTTTGGATGAATTTATCAACAAATGATAAATAAAATCTTCCAGCAACGTATAGAATTCATATGTTTTGTTTAGAAATGTAGTAAGATGCTTAATTTCTGAGCAATGGGATCTCTTTGGGAGGAGGTGAATGGCATGAACAAAACAGAACTTATCAATGCAGTTGCAGAAGCTGGTGAGCTTTCAAAGAAAGACGCAACAAAAGCAGTTGACGCTGTTTTTGATTCAATCTTAAATGCATTAAAAGATGGGGACAAAGTACAGTTAATCGGTTTTGGTAACTTCGAAGTTCGTGAGCGCGCTGCCCGTAAAGGACGCAACCCACAAACTGGTGATGAAATCGAAATCTCTGCAAGCAAGGTGCCTGCTTTCAAACCAGGCAAAGCGCTTAAGGATGCAGTGAAATAATTACATACGGCGCACTGAGCGTATGCTAAACCCCAAGGCCGCGACCCGTTCGCGGCCTTTTTCTATGGGGTGAAACATTTAGCTTTGCCTGCTTTGATTTGGTTATGCTAAGATGAAAATATTATAATCAAATAGTTGGAAGACTATACAAGATTATAATGAGATTGATGGACCATAGGAGGAAACGCAGATGTCAAACGTCAATCGTGCCCAAATCGAAGAAGCGGTACGTTTAATATTAGAAGCAGTCGGTGAAGATCCTAACAGGGAAGGGTTGCTCGATACTCCAAAGCGGGTTGCGAGGATGTATGAGGAAGTTTTTTCAGGCCTTAACCAGGATCCAAAAGAATATTTCGAAACCATTTTTGGTGAAGACCATGAGGAGTTAGTCCTGGTCAAGGATATCCCATTCTATTCTATGTGTGAGCACCATCTTGTTCCTTTCTTCGGCAAGGCTCATGTCGCATATATTCCAAGAGGCGGAAAAGTTACCGGTCTCAGCAAGCTTGCAAGGGCAGTTGAAGCGGTAGCTAAACGGCCGCAGCTGCAGGAGAGAATCACGTCGACAATTGCGAATGCGATTATGGAAAAGCTTGATCCGCATGGTGTCATGGTTGTGGTTGAAGCTGAACATATGTGCATGACGATGAGAGGAGTCAAAAAACCTGGCTCTAAAACAGTTACCTCTGCTGTGAGAGGTACACTGGCTGAGGATGTAAATGCTCGTGCTGAAATTCTCTCTTTAATCAAAGACTGATATATTAGTCTTAATCATAATCTATCTCCGTATCGATGATGGCAAGAACTCATGAAAAGATTTCGAAGGCTGAAAGAAACTCTTTTAGCCTTTTGTTTTATATGAACTGAAATTTGATACTTGATTTTGAAATGCAAGTCTCGTCATATTCTTTTTGGGGAAGGGGGATAATAATGGATAAGAAACAAACCTTAAACACCGATTATGTCATAATCAAAGCGATTGAGGATGGCGTGAATGTGATTGGGCTTACAAGAGGGACAGACACTCGTTTCCACCATTCAGAAAAGCTCGATCAGGGTGAAGTCATGATCGCCCAGTTCACAGAACACACTTCAGCTATTAAAATCAGAGGTCACGCCAAGATTGTCACACCTTTTGGCGAAATAGAGAGCGAGAAAAAGTAAAGCGGTTCAAAAAACAACTATTTTGTTACAAAATCATGCTCAATTTGTAGCAAATAGTGTTTAATTTATATTATCACGCCCATGTTTTTATCTTTTGTGATATAATTGTCACTGCTTTGGAATGTTCGGTATAGATTGATCAGGCGTTTTTTTTATGCCTGTCTTAAAATATTCTATTTTTAAAAATGGGCTCTCCAGGCCTGAATGACAAGTATCTATTCTTGACTAAAACCAAGTTATGCCCGCTGCCGGCAATCCAATAAATAAGGGGAACAAGGGTGATTCATTTGCTAGATTTACAAAACAAATTAGACGGCATCAGGGAGCTTCTTATAGAAAAACTTTCACATCCTTACTTGCAGAAGCATGTAGAATCTCCTTTTATTGATGATGATCGACTCTTGCTGCTTACTTCATTGCTTGAACAGCAAGAAGGCAACCAGGAGAGAGCAACCAGTTACACCCTGACCACCATGCTCCTGCAAATCGCCCTTGATACCCATGAGCATGTTCGCAACTCCCTGCCAGGTGAAGGGGATGAAAGCCATAAGCAGCGCCAATTGACGGTTCTTGCCGGGATATATTACAGCGGTCTGTATTACAAGCTGCTTGCGGACCTTGAAGATACTGATATGATCAAACAATTGGCATCTGGTGTAAAAGAAGTGAATGAGCATAAAATATCCTTGTATCAGAAAGATCCTGTAGCAATCGATCAATTGATGGAAAGCTTAAAACTGATCGAATCTTCTCTCCTGGGCAAGGTTGCTGACCATTATCATGCGGCAGAATGGTATGAATTCGCTTCAAACTGGCTTTTCGTCAAAAGGCTGCTTTCTGAAGAAGCAATTTACATGAATACAGGGCATTCTCTGCTATTCAATGCGCTGAAGAAGATCGCACTCCCAAAAATGGATCAAAAGGCTGCTGAACTTTCTGCTGAGCAGCAAAAATACCTTTTGTCGATCTGTACAAGATACATGGAATTTTCAATGACAAAGATAAAAACAGCTTCGAAAAAGCTTTCTGGGATGAACAGCTTGCTGCTGGAACGGTTAGACCTGACCGCCGGGCAGTATCAGACCATGTCTAAAAAATTCGCGGAAGAAGGGTAATGCAATGCAGCAATCGAAAGAAGAACGTGTTCATGGAGTCTTTGAAAAAATCTATGAAAATTACGATCAAATGAACTCTGTCATCAGCTTTCAGCAGCATATTAAATGGCGCAATGACACAATGAAGAAGATGAATGTCCAAAAAGGGGCTGCTGCCCTTGATGTGTGCTGTGGTACGGCTGACTGGACGATTGCCCTTGCGGAAGCTGTTGGCAAGGATGGCAAAGTGACAGGTCTTGATTTCAGCAAAAACATGCTGAAAATAGGTGAAGAAAAAATACAATCGCGCCACATGGACCAGGCAAACCTGATCCATGGGAACGCCATGGAGCTCCCATTCGATGACAATAGCTTTGACTATGTCACGATTGGGTTCGGATTGAGGAATGTCCCTGATTACAATCAGGTACTGCGGGAAATGCACAGAGTTCTTAAGCCTGGCGGTATGGCAGTATGCCTGGAAACTTCCCAGCCTACCATGCCGGGATTTAAACAAGCATACCGATTATACTTCAGGTTTATCATGCCAATGTTCGGAAAATTGTTTGCGAAAAGTTACGATGAATATTCATGGCTGCAGGAATCTGCTAAGGATTTCCCAGGAATGAAAGAGCTGGCCAAGATGTTCACGGAAGCCGGTTTCGTAAACGTCGAATACAAACCATACAGCGGCGGAGTTGCTGCTGTGCATATAGGCCGTAAATAATCCAATAGATTCTGGCTGCCCTTTTCTCATCGCTCGGCAAGGAAGGTCAGCCTGTTTTCATTTAAGGTCACTCTATTTATCCAGAATAGAACAGGGCCGGATGTAATTCTGTTGAGATTAAAAATGAAACTATTTGCCTGGGCATTAATTGCCCGCATAAAAGAAACCTCCTAATTGTGCAATGAAGCCATGAGGATGAGAAAGTCGCAACAATGGAGATCGAGAATGCAAAAGCTGGGTGGATAATAATGAAGATGAAGCTGTTATATACATATTTGAATTCTGATTTGACGTTAATAGAAAGAGAACTGGAAGAATCAATCCAGGCAGATTCCCATCTGCTTAGACAGGCAAGCCTGCACTTGCTTAAAGCAGGAGGGAAACGGATAAGGCCTGTTTTTGTGCTTCTCGGTGCGAAATTCGGTGATTATGATATCAATGTCATCAAGGATGTCGCGGTCTCTCTTGAACTCATCCACATGGCATCACTGGTACACGATGATGTGATTGATGATGCCGAATTGCGAAGAGGGCAGCCGACGATCAAGGCAAAATGGGATAACAGGATTGCCATGTATACAGGGGATTACATATTTGCGAGGGCGCTGGAGCTTATGACCGAAATTAAAAATCCGGCAGCGCACCAGATTCTCTCAGATACCATTGTCGAATTAAGTATTGGTGAAATTGAACAAATAAAAGATAAATATAATTTCGACCAAAACCTGCGCAATTATCTGCTCAGGATTAAGCGGAAGACAGCTCTTTTGATTGCTGCCAGCTGCCAGCTTGGTGCTGTTGTGGCAGGAGTCCCGAAAGAGGAGCATCACAAATTGTATAAATTCGGCTACTATGTCGGGATGTCCTTCCAGATTACGGATGATGTGCTTGATTTCACAGGAACAGAAAAGGAGCTTGGAAAGCCCGCTGGCGGGGACCTGCTCCAGGGTAACATCACCTTGCCAGTCCTGTATGCTATGCAGGATGAGTACATCAACAGCAGGGTCCGGACAGTCCATGAAGGAATGGAAAGGGCAGACCTGGAGGAAGTCCTGAAGCTGGTCCAGGAATCTGGCGCGATTGAAAAGTCTCTTGAAATCAGTGACCGGTATCTGGATAAAGCACTCGCCATCCTTGAGGAACTTCCGCCAAACAGAGCAAAGAAGTCATTGCGCGACATCGCCAAATTTATTGGGAAACGCAAGTATTAGCAAGTTGCGAATTTTTCAAAAAAATGATACTATTTCTAAGGATTGCTTTTGTAAGCGGTTCACATACATAGTGAAATAGGAGTGGAACTCATGGAAAAGACTTATTTGATGGTCAAGCCTGATGGCGTGCAGCGCAACCTGATCGGCGAAGTTGTAGCACGTTTTGAAAAGAAAGGCTTCCAGCTAGTTGGCGCAAAGCTTATGAACATCCCAAGAGAACTTGCTGAAGAGCATTATGGCGAACACAAAGAGCGTCCATTCTTCGGCGAATTGGTAGATTTCATTACTTCTGGTCCAGTATTCGCAATGGTTTGGCAAGGTGAAAATGTAATCACAACTGCACGCCAGATGATGGGTGCTACAAACCCTAAAGATGCAGCTCCTGGAACGATCCGCGGAGATTTCGGCGTTACTGTAGGAAAGAACGTCATTCACGGTTCAGACTCACCAGAAAGCGCAGAGCGTGAAATCGGACTATTCTTCAAACAGGAAGAGTTGGCTGAATACAGCAAATTAATCAACGAGTGGGTTTACTAATATAACCCCTGGACACTTGCTTATAGCAAGTGTCTTTTTTATTTGCGTCATTCTACTGCATCGGTGTACTGCTTTCGGATTATCGATTGGCATCATTGTGGACCCAACGGGGTTCGAGGCACCGATAGACTTCATTGGAGCAGTTATTTTCTAAAAAATGTAATATAAAGTAACCTACCGCCCTTATTGGGGCACTTGTTTTGCAAAAACTGTAATATCGGGGTACCAATAGCCCTTATTGGAGCACTGGTTATCCAGAAACTGTAATATCATGTCCCAATAGCCTTGATTGGAGCAATTGTTTACCAGAAACTGTAATAACATGTCACCAATAGCCTTGATTGGAGCCCTGATTATCCATAAATTGTAATATCGTGTCTCTAATAGCCTTGATTGGAGCATTGATTATCCAGAAATTGTAATATCATGTCTCTAATAGCCTTGATTGGAGCATTGATTATCCAGAAATTGTAATACCGTGTCTCCAATACCCCTTATTGGAGCTTTAATTATCCAAAAACTGTAATATCGAGTCACCAATAGCCCTTATTGGAGCCCTGATTATCCAGAAACTGTAATATGCTATCTCCAACAGCCTTGATTGGAGCATTGATTATCCATAAATTGTAACACCAGGTCAACAATAACCCTTATTGGATCACTGTATCTCCAAAAAAACTATTAGTTCGGCTCAACAATAGCCATAATTGGGTTTCATGCACAAAGCTCCTTGTATCTAACTGAATTAAGAAAGGGAATTTGTGCTAAATAGGGATAGCAAAAAATAGTGCACCTATCTCAAAGATTTCCGCTATAATGAGATTGTCCAGATTTTTCTAGTACCGATAAGGAGCAAACTGATGCAGCAAGACTATGAAATCTTTATATCGAAAATCTACGAGAAGACAGGTATCAACCTTTCTCTCTATAAAGAAGCCCAGATGAAGAGAAGGCTGACTTCACTCTATCAAAAGAAAGGCTTTTCATCTTTCCAGGATTTTTATCAAGGGCTCGACAAAGATCGGCAGCTATTGAATGAATTTCTCGATCGCATGACCATCAATGTTTCCGAGTTTTACAGAAACGCAAAAAGGTGGGAGGTCCTGGATCAGACAATCCTTCCTGAATTATTGAGCAAAAATCCTAATCCGAAAATTTGGAGTGCCGCCTGCTCGACCGGAGAAGAGCCATATACTCTATCAATGGTGCTTTCAAAGCATATACCACTATCCCGGATTCAGATTCATGCGACGGATATCGACGAAAACGTATTGGCAAAGGCAAGGCTTGGTGTTTATTCAGAAAGGGCGCTGAATGAAGCGCCAAAGGATATGGTTAACAAGTTCTTCAAGAAGGAAGGGCCATATTATACGGTAGCTGATGAAATCAAGAGGACTGTTACCTTTAAAAAACAGAACCTGCTCGCCGACCGCTATGAGGGTCCGTTCGATCTGATTGTCTGCCGGAATGTCCTGATTTATTTTACCGAAGATGCAAAGGAAAGCATCTACCATAAATTCAGCTCGGCGTTAAGGCAGGGCGGCATTTTATTTGTGGGCAGCACAGAACAGATCTTTAATCCTAGTACATACGATTTTGAGACAGCGGAGACTTTCTTTTACAGGAAGAAATAACAGGAGGAGCCGGGTGACCGTGCTCCTTTTGTTATTTGTAAAATAAAATCACCTGATGTCTGCAGACAATAATACATGATGGTTTTTTTGCGAGACTGAAGGGTTCATGATAAAATGGCTTCATTCTTTAAAAGGAATCATACATATTTCGAAATTTTTAATTTATTTATTGGAAACTGTGTGATATAGTAAAACAAATCCTTTAGCGAGTTGAAGGGGGAAAGTATATGAGATATTTAACAGCGGGTGAATCACATGGACCGCAGCTAACAACCATAATTGAAGGAATGCCAGCAGGAATGCCGCTGGTAGCAGAAGATATAAACAATGAGCTTGCGCGCAGGCAAAAGGGTTACGGCCGCGGCAGAAGGATGCAGATTGAAAAGGACCAGGTCCAGATTACTGCAGGAATCAGGCATGGTCAAACTCTTGGCTCACCAATCGCACTGGTGGTTGAAAATAATGACTGGAAGCATTGGACCGGCATTATGGGCCAGGAACCGCTGGATGATCATTCATCCGAAGAAGTGAAAAGAAAGATTTCCAGACCGCGTCCCGGTCATGCTGATTTAAATGGAGCAATCAAGTATGGACATCGCGATATGAGGAATGTCCTTGAGCGTTCATCTGCAAGGGAAACGACGGTAAGAGTCGCAGCGGGTGCAGCGGCTAAAAAACTGCTATCGCTGTTAGGGATTGAGCTAGTTGCACATGTTGTAGAAATTGGCGGAGTAAAAGCAATGAAGCAGGACTTTTCCTCACTGGATGAACTTAGAGAGGTAACAGAGGAATCTCCAGTTCGATGCTTCGACACCGAAGCCGGAAAAGACATGATGGCAGCGATTGATGAGGCAAAGAAAAATGGTGACTCCATCGGCGGTGTCGTTGAAGTCATTGCTGAAGGAATGCCAGCCGGGGTGGGCAGTTATGTCCATTACGACCGCAAGCTAGATGGTAAGCTAGCCGCGGCGATTATGAGCATCAATGCATTTAAAGGGGTCGAAATCGGTATTGGTTTTGAAGCAGCCAGGAAGCCTGGCAGCCAGGTGCATGATGAAATTGCCTGGGAAGAAGAGCGTGGTTATTACCGAAAAACCAACCGGCTTGGTGGGCTTGAAGGCGGGATGACGACAGGAATGCCAGTCGTTGTACGTGGTGTCATGAAACCAATCCCGACGCTTTACAAGCCATTGATGAGTGTTGATATCGATACTAAAGAACCTTTTTCGGCTAGTATAGAACGATCCGATGCCTGCGCAGTTCCGGCTGCTGCCGTCGTTGCTGAAAATGTGATTGCGTGGGAGCTTGCTTCTGCCCTGGTTGAGCAATTTTACGCAGACCGTTTTGACACGCTGAAAGCGACCATCGAGGAACAAAGAAGGACTGCGAGGGATTTTTAAATGCAGCAGGTGAAAATCGTTACAAGTACTAACTTATATCCCGTCTATATTGGGAGCGGTGCGATCCATCTCTTGAACGATTTCATCCAGAAGGCAGCAGATTGCTATACATCAATCATGGTCATAACGGATGAAACAGTTGCAAAGCACCATCTGGATTCTTTTCGGGAGTCGGCCGGTTTAAGCGAGCTCATCGTAAAAATCGTACCTTCAGGTGAGAAAGCTAAAACATTTGATGTTTATTATGATTGTCTTTCTTACGCACTGGAAAACAAACTCGACAGGAAGTCGCTGATTATTTCCTTTGGTGGAGGAGCAGTAGGAGACCTTGCGGGATTTGTCGCTGCATCATATATGCGCGGGATTCGTTTCATTCAAGTACCGACCACGATTCTAGCCCATGACAGTGCAGTAGGAGGGAAAGTGGCTGTTAACCACCCGTTAGGGAAGAATATGATCGGTGCATTTCATCAGCCAGACGCTGTGATTTATGACCTTGATTACTTGAAGACGCTCCCTGCACATGAAGTGCGTTCAGGATTTGCTGAAGTGATCAAGCATTCTCTGATTAGTGATGAGACTTTTTATAGATGGCTAAAGGAACAAATCCATTCACTGGATGCAATAAGCAATTCCCAAATGCTTGAATTCCTGACAAAGGGTATTTCTATCAAAGGTTCCTTTGTTGCAGAGGATGAAAGGGAGAAAGGGATTCGCGCATTTTTAAATTTCGGGCATACGCTAGGCCATGCAATCGAAGCTGAGGCCGGTTATGGAAATGTCACGCATGGTGAGGCTGTTGCGATTGGTATGCTATTTGCCCTCGAATTAAGCAAGGATTTGCTTGGGCTTGATTTTAATTTGGATGAATTAAAGCTTTGGCTTAAAAAGCTTGGATATCAAACGTCCATTCCGAAAGGACTGGAAAGAGGGCAGTTGATCCAAAGAATGAAACAGGATAAAAAATCAGTGAGCGGTACCATTCGTTATGTTCTTTTGGAAGAGGTCGGCAAACCTGCGCTTATTGAAGTAGATGAAAGAACATTGATGACATATCTGAAGAAATTCGAAGAGGAGGTTGGGCTTGATGATTAGGGGAGTAAGGGGAGCCATCACGGTAAGCAGCAATGAAGAAAGGGAAGTTATTCTTGGTGCTGAAAGGCTTTTAAAAGAAATGATCGCTTCCAACAAGATTGCTCCGGGTGAAGTGGCCTCAATATTCATCTCTGCTACTGATGATGTCGATGCGGTCTTCCCGGCAAAGGCATTAAGGAACCTTGAAGGCTGGACCTATGTACCGGTCATGTGCATGAAAGAGTTATCCGTCACGGGCTCGCTTCCAATGTGCATCAGGGTGATGATCCATTTCAATACTGAAAAGAAGCAGGAAGAAATCAGGCACATATATCTTGAGGGAGCAGCTGGGCTGAGACCGGATTTGTAAAATTGTCCTTTTTTACTTTTTCTGCACCGTCAAACAGTGTATGATAAAAACATACTCTTTATTGCTTTAATTAGATAGAGGATTAAAGAATCAGATAGTTGAGGTGGATAAGATGAGATGGAAAGAGCAGCTTTTAAAGCTTAAACCGTACCAGCCAGGAAAATCAATCGGGGAAGTTAAGAGACAGTATGGTTTATCAGAAATCGTGAAACTGGCATCAAACGAGAATCCATTTGGTTCTTCAGAAAAAGTGAGGAATGAAATTGCAGGCTATGCAGGTAAATTTTCGGTGTATCCTGATGGTTATGCTACAGAACTCCGTACAGCTCTTGCAGAGTATTTAGAAGTAAAAGAGGAGCAGATTATATTAGGCAACGGTTCTGATGAAATAATCCAGATGATTGCAAGAGCACTGCTTTCACCACAAACCAGAACAGTGATGGCTGCTCCGACTTTTCCTCAGTATAAACACAATGGAATAATAGAAGGCTGCGAAATTACAGAGATCCCTTTAGTGGACGGTGCACATGACCTGGATGGTATGGCGGCTGCAATCGATGAGAAAACTTCAGTTGTTTGGTTATGTTCGCCGAACAATCCGACAGGGATCCATATAACAGAAGAAGAACTTACTGCATTTATGGCACGGGTTCCTGAAGATGTGCTGGTAGTGCTTGATGAAGCTTATTTTGAATATGTGGATGCTGAGGATTTCCATGATTCAATGCGCCTATTGCAGCAATATAAAAACTTGATCATTCTAAGGACATTCTCCAAAATCTATGGCTTGGCAAGTTTCCGCGTAGGATATGGCATTGCCCATGAGGATACCATCAGGGCACTGGAGCCGGCCAGGGAACCATTTAATGTCAACACATTGGCCCAGGCAGCCGCGATCGCTGCATTGGGAGACCAGAAATTCATAGAAGAATGCAGGCGAGAAAACAGAGAAGGGTTACAGCAGTTTTACGATTTTTGTGATCATGCCGGATTAAAATTTTATCCATCACAAGGAAATTTCATTTTGATTGATTTTAACAGGGATGGCCAGGAAGTGTTTCAGTTCCTGCTTGAAAGAGGATATATCGTCCGTTCAGGCACAGCGCTTGGATTTCCTACAAGTATAAGGGTCACAGTTGGTTCAAAGGAACAAAATGAAGGTGTAATTGGGATTATTAAAGAATTTCTGAATGTGGACACCGCAATATCTAAATAAGGATGTGGATTTTATGGAAGGCCGCGTATTGATCATTGGGCTAGGGTTGATTGGCGGCTCTCTGGGAATGTGTATTAAAGAAAAACATCCGGATTCAGAACTGGTAGGTTACGATTTGGACCAAAACCAGATGAACCTTGCCAAGATGCTTGGTGTAATTGACAGACCGGCAGGAGGCATTGAAGAAGAAGCTTCTGGGGCAGATTTGATCATCATAGCGACTCCAGTCACGATTGCAGGGAGGATCATCGAGACTTTGGCATCCTTGCCGCTGAAAAAGGAAGTCATTATTACAGACACAGGAAGCACCAAGGGGTATATCTCCCAAAAGGCATCCATCCTTTCCGACAAAGGGGTTTCGTTCATTGGTGGCCATCCAATGGCAGGTTCCCATAAAAGCGGGGTAGCAGCTGCCAAGAAAATATTATTTGAAAATGCTTTTTATCTTTTGACTCCTGCCAGCAACGTCATGAATGAGACAGTCGATCGTTTAAAAGCCTGGCTTTCAGGTACGAAAGCCAGGTTTCTGGATGTTTCTCCTGAAGAGCACGATTATCTTACTGGTGTTGTCAGCCATTTTCCTCATATAATTGCTGCTTCGCTAGTGCATCAGGCAGCGCGGGCGGACAAAGAGAAACCACTTGTAAACCGCCTTGCAGCAGGTGGCTTCAGGGATATCACGCGAATAGCTTCCAGCAACCCCAGGATGTGGAGAGATATTTTGCTTCAAAACCGCGATGTCCTGGTTTCTTTGTTGAATGACTGGCAGGCTGAGATGGAACGGGTAAAGGAGTTATTGTCCGCAAAGGATGAAGACAAAATTTATGATTTCTTTGAATCTGCGAAAAAATATCGTGACGGTCTTCCTGTAAAGGATAAGGGAGCGATTCCAAGCTTTTATGACTTGTTTGTGGATGTTCCCGATTATCCAGGTGTGATTTCGGAAGTAACCGGGTACCTGGCAATTGAGAGAATCAGCATAACGAATATCAGAATCATTGAAACCCGTGAGGATATATATGGAGTGCTGGTGATCAGTTTTCAGACACCTGAAGATCGGGAAAAAGCAATGAAATGCATTGGGAAACACACGGAATTCGAGATGTCTGTTGCAGAGTAAATTGAAGGAGCAAAATTATGTCTACAAAAACACTTAAAACAAACAAAACCTCCCTGGAGGGTGAAATTAAAGTACCGGGAGATAAATCCATTTCACATAGGGCAGTCATGTTTGGCTCCATTGCTGAAGGGACCACCCAAATCGAGAATTTCCTTCCCGGAGAAGATTGTTTGAGTACGATTTCCTGCTTTCAAAAACTCGGAGTCGAGATTAACAGGAATGGAAATGAGGTTACTGTTTCAGGCAACGGAATCAAGGGCTTAAAGCCACCGGAAGAAACGCTGGATGTCGGCAATTCCGGAACGACCATCCGGCTGATGATGGGAATCCTTTCTGGACTGCCTTTCGAGTCCCGTTTGGAAGGGGACGAATCAATCGCACGGAGGCCAATGACCAGAGTAACTGTTCCATTGTCAAAAATGGGCGCAAGAATCGATGGAAAGAATAATGGTGAGTTCACTCCGCTGATTGTAAAAGGCGGGAAGTTATCGGGCATTACATATCAATTGCCTGTTGCGAGCGCACAGGTGAAATCGGCTGTTCTCCTTGCCGGTCTGCAGGCCGAAGGTGACACAGTCATCGTCGAACCAGTAAAGACAAGGGATCACACAGAACGAATGATTACGCAGTTTGGCGGCAAAGTCGAACGTGCAGGAGATTCGGTAAAGGTAGTCGGAGGCCAAACACTAAAAGCAGCTAATATAAATATTCCTGGTGACATCTCATCCGCTGCCTTTTTCCTGGTGGCAGGTGCTATAGTGCCAGGGAGTGACATCCTACTTAAGAATGTTGGGCTTAATCCGACAAGGACGGGCATCATTGATGTCCTTGAAGCAATGGGAGCAGATGTCAAGATTGAACCATATGATCAAGAGGCAGCTGAGCCTGCAGGAGATATTAGGATCAAATATTCAAAACTAAATGCTGCAACGGTTGAAGGAGACTTGATTCCCCGTCTGATCGATGAAATACCCGTCATTGCTTTACTTGCCACACAGGCCGAGGGCAAGACGATAATCAAGGATGCAGGGGAATTGAAAGTCAAGGAAACAAACCGAATTGATACTGTGGTAAATGAATTAAAGAAGCTTGGTGCGAATATCGAGGCAACAGAGGATGGGATGATTATTTACGGGCAGCAAAACCTTGCCGGCGGAACCGTTTCTGCTTATGGGGACCATCGAATCGGAATGATGCTGTCAATCGCTGCTCTGCTTTGCCAAAAAGACGTCGTCCTCGAACAAAGTGAGGCAGTCGCCGTTTCTTATCCTGGTTTTTTCGATGACTTGTATAGCTTAGTACAAGAATAAAATAGCAGGAATGAGGGCCATCAAGTAATAAGATGGCCCTCATTCATTTATTAAGGCTCTTTTCTCAAACTTTGTTGCTATTGACTACTAAATGGGATTGAATGATCTAGTTTTATTCATAAAATTAAGGCTTGTTATGAGAAAAGAGCTTGAACACTTAAAAACGAACAGCAAAATGGCTTTATAGCACGTTAAAATCGGCTTTAGGATTTTAACAACAATCTTTCCGAAAACAACTTTTATTAGAGGTAAAAGGAATACAAGCCGTTATATTCCCGGATTTTTTGCATAGTTTGTCATAAGACCGATAAAGGAGTGGTTTTATGGCATACATTATAGAAAATATCCACCTCATGAAGGGACAGGCCCTGATTAATACTAGCATGCTTGTAGAAGGTGACCGGATTATAACGACGACTTCGAGACTCAATCGGCATCAGCATATGAAGATGGATGCGGACAAATATATCATGACCCCTACACATGTCCTCTATGATTCCAATTTGCCTCTGGCAGGTTCCTTTAAAGACAGGAAAGAATATTACTTGAAGAACTTTATCATGAAGGGAAGCACTGTCATCTTCACACCTGTCCGAGTCGAATATGAACGGCAGCTTGAAGAAAAGCTGAAGCAGGCAAAAAGTGATTTGCTGGACAGTCCGATTGACTTTGTTCTTGGAATCTCCATTCCAGTAAGGTTGCTGAAACCCCAATTCATCCGCAAGTGCAAAAAGTTGAAGATACCGGCTATCTTTCTTGAAATCGATGAGATGTGCAGCTTGGAGACCATGCCATGGGGATGGATCAAGGAAGCCTTGTTTCCCTACAACTGTCCGATCATCCCGTTATTTTCAGAAAGCCACCACAAAAAAGAGAAGCAGCAACAGCTGCATGCCTGGAGCAATTTGATGAAAAAGGAGAAGGTTCCAGCCTTATACGAAGAATTGAAGGATGGCTGCCCTGTTTCAAGATCGGTTTTAAAAAAAACCGGTATTTTTCCGGGGAAATCGAATCTGCACAGTGGCGGGGAAGTCAGCTATAACCTTTATAATATTAGTGCAGAAACAAAACATCGTGATGAGCAGGGGTTATTTTTTCAGTCCAAGCATTTAGTGGTGACTGTGGACAAAGGAAAAGTCATTCGTGCAGGAGATGAGGTTTATTATCGTCCAGGAAAGGGAGAGAATGTTATAATCAAGACACCAGGATTTTTTACTGATAACTACTAATTAGACGTTAAGGTACTGCCTGACTAAAAAAACGGACAGTGCCTAATTTTAAGGATAGGATGATAGCAATGGTCGCAGTAAATGAAATAACCAGTCTTATAGAAAATGGACAGCTTGAGAAAGCTATGTCTGCATATAGGGAAATTCTTGAACAAGGCAATGACGAAGAGAAATTCCTGCTTTCAGAGGAGCTTTTCCGTTTTGGGTTTATGGAAGAAACGGAAACTCTGATTGAAAGTTTATTGAAAAACTACCCAGAAGAGGGTGAACTCCATGTCCTGCTAGCAGAAACAAGAATTGAACTCGGTAAAGAAGAAGAGGCTATGCTCACTCTCGAAAAGGTAGACAAAGACGACCCTGCTTTCCCCCAGGCACTTCTTCTGTTGGCTGATTTATATCAAATGGAAGGTCTCTATGAAGTGAGTGAAAACAAACTCCTCGAGGCTAAAAGAATTTTACCGGATGAATCGGTGATAGATTTTGCTCTTGGGGAACTTTACGCTCATCAGGGAAAACTTGCGGAAGCGATTCAATATTACGAAACAGTCCTTAAGGTGCATGAAGAAATCGGCGGGGTAAACATCAACCAGAGGCTGGCTGAAACATTAAGTGCTGGTGGATCATTTGAAGAAGCGCTTCATTTTTACGATATAGCCCTCGAACAAAAGCTGGAAATCAATACTTTATTCGGTTATGCTTTTACAGCACTGCAGGCTGGCTATAATAAAACAGCAATCGAAAAATTCGAGGAATTGAAGACTCTCGACCCTGAATATCACTCACTATATCTCTATCTTGCCAAAGCCTATGAACGGGAAGAAATGGCGGAGGAAGCGTTTGAAGCTGTCAAACAGGGCATTGAGCAGGATGAATACAACAAGGATCTATACTTTTACGGCGGGAAGCTTGCCCTTAAGCTTCCGGATGAGGATACTGCCGAGAAATTGATACGGGAGGCCATTGCGCTGGACCCGGGATTCATGGAAGGAGTTCTTGTCCTGAACAAACTTCTGTTGAAGCAGGAGCGATATGAGGATGTTCTGGAGCTGATCGGTGCGGCGGACTATAATGAAGAAGAAGAACCGCAAATCCTATGGGATGCAGCTATTGCATATCAGCATATTGAAGATTATTCACAGGCATTAAACAAATACCAACTAGCATATACTTTCTTTAAAGACAACAAAGAATTTTTGTCAGACTACGGATATTTTTTAATTGAAGAAGGAAAAATGGGCGAGGCCGCCGAAATTCTAAGTATGTTAGTTGAAAAGGAACCTGGCAATGAAGAATTCCGTGAAATGCTGGAGCGTTTGACGGAAAATCAGTAACCGAAAAAAATTTAAGTTATGCAGAGGAGGGATTCAAAAATGACAACCCCTGTATCTGTCAACGAGAAAAAGGATTTTATCCGCTGGTTTTTGAACCATTATCAGCTGAAAAGGCGGGAATGTGTTTGGATCCTTAACTACTTGATGAGCCATGATCAGCTGATGGAAAAGGTACACTTTGTGGATAATGCCCAGCATTGCCCAAGGGGATTAGTGATGTCGACACATTGCGTGGATGAAGTTCCATTCCGGTTCTTCAAGGAAAATGTGATGACGACCGATGCTGAGAAGTCTTTTCATGATATTCGTTTGAACAGGGAAGAAGAAATCTACATCCAACTGAATTTCCATGCTTCAAACAAAGCCCATCAATTTGCGGCCGTGCTGGAAGAAAACCCTTATATGCCAGGACAGCTCCAAATCAGCGAAAGCGACAAAATGGTGGCAGAAAGATTTCTGGAGGAAAGCATCCACAATTTCCAGAAAGACAAATTGTTATCCCTGATTGACCAGGCACTGGACAGCCAGGACCAGGAAGCCTTCGAACATCTTACAGAGCAATTAAAAAAATTAGGTGCAGTCAACTCTTTATAGCTTGCTAAAAAATAGCAGGCTTTTTATTTTGCCCGTTTTCAAAGTGGTTGGCAGTCTGAGTACGAATGGGTTTTCCCTGGATTATAAGGTTAGACCGTAAAAATAATTTACGCCCCATACGATTCGAAAACAGTATTTAATCATGATATTATAGAATGGATGTAAACAATGGGTTATGATTGCAGAAGATGGAAATCTATGTTTACGATTCTAGCCTAATTGAAAGATGGAGTTGGTATTATGAAATGGGTGGCAGCAGATGTTGAAATGTATCAAAAAGCTGCTGAGTACGTTGACACGGCAATCGTCCCGCTTTTGCCAGTTTCTTTTGGTGAGGACATGAAACAAAATGCTTCAATGGCTGAGTTCACAGGCATCCTTACATCTCAGCTGGAAAAGCAGTTTCGGGGGCGAATTTTCCTTTTGCCTGATTTTGTGTACATAAAGGAAGATGAGGGTAGCCTGGACGCTTTGAAGAATTGGGAAAATAGTCTATTGGACAAGCAGTTCAATCATATCTTTTATGTTACGTCTGACAGCCGCTGGAGGCAGCGAGAAAAAGACCTTAAAGGTAATGTGCTTTGGATGCCGTCCTTGTCCATGGATCAGATGGAGGACCAGCAAAAGGTAGCGATCGTGGATGATCAAGTTAAGCAATTATTATCTTTGTTCACTGAGAAATGGGATGAAAAATAGCCCTCTGTTATTTTTATCACTGCGAAAAATGTTTTCAACATAGTATTATATTGATTTTGTAATGAGATTGATATATCATGGTTATGTCCTAGTTTTAAAATGTGTTTAAATTATGTCCGTTGGGGACTTAACTTGGGAATAGAGGGGGGAATAACGTGAGTAAGCATCGTGTTTCAAGACGTCAATTCTTAAACTATACTCTAACAGGTGTAGGCGGTTTCATGGCTGCGGGGATGCTGATGCCAATGGTTCGCTTTGCCGTCGATCCTGTGCTGAAGGGTGAAGACACGGGAGATTTCATCGCGACTCCATTGAAGATCGCAGAAATCAAGACTGAACCGCAAAAAGTCAACTTTAAATTCAAACAAAAAGATGCATGGTATGAATCTGAAGAAACAGGAACAGCCTGGGTTTTCAAAAATGAAGCCGGGGAAATCGTTGCCTTGTCGCCAGTGTGTAAACACCTTGGATGTGTTGTAGACTGGGGTACAGACAAGGAGCATCCTGAACAGTTCTTCTGTCCTTGCCACTATGGCCGTTATGAAAAAGATGGAACCAATGTTCCTGGTACACCGCCATTAGCACCTTTGGATGTGTATCCGACAAAAGAAAAAGATGGATTCCTTTATGTAGGAAAAGCTCAACCACGAAAGGGGGCGTAATCATTGTTAAACAAAATTTACGATTGGGTAGATGAGCGTTTGGATATTACGCCTTTGTGGCGCGATATCGCAGACCATGAGGTACCTGAGCACGTTAACCCGGCGCATCACTTTTCTGCGTTCGTGTACTGCTTTGGCGGTCTGACGTTTTTCATCACAGTCATCCAGATTCTTTCCGGTATGTTCCTGACAATGTATTATGTTCCGGACATCAAGAATGCCTGGGAATCTGTGTACTACCTTCAAAATCAAGTAGCGTTTGGACAAATTGTCCGCGGAATGCATCACTGGGGTGCGAGCCTTGTCATCGTCATGATGTTCTTACATACACTTCGTGTGTTCTTCCAGGGCGCTTATAAGAAACCTCGTGAATTGAACTGGGTTGTCGGAGTACTGATTTTCTTCGTAATGTTGGCTCTTGGCTTGACAGGATACTTGCTTCCGTGGGATATGAAAGCATTATTCGCAACCAAGGTTACATTGCAGATTGCAGAAGCTGTCCCATTGATTGGGCCATACATTAAAATTCTGCTATCCGGACATTCAACAATCGTTGGTGCCCAAACCTTGACACGATTCTTTGCGATTCACGTATTCTTCCTGCCTGCAGCACTATTAGGCTTAATGGGAGCACACTTCCTGATGATTCGTAAGCAAGGTATTTCTGGTCCATTGTAAAATTTGAATGAAAACGTTGCGCGAATTGAGATTCGTTCAACTATACGGAAAAAGGAGGGGATCGCTCGATGCATCGTGGTAAAGGTATGAAGTTCGTAGGAGACTCACGTGTCCCTGCAGAACGCAAGCCTAATATTCCGAAAGATTACTCGGAATACCCTGGCAAAACGGAAGCGTTTTGGCCTAACTTCCTATTGAAAGAATGGATGGTTGGTGCTGTTTTCTTAATCGGATACTTGAGCTTGACCATTGCTCACCCGTCTCCGCTTGAAAGGATTGCCGATCCTACAGATACGGCTTATATTCCATTGCCAGACTGGTATTTCTTATTCTTATATCAATTGCTGAAATATTCTTATGCTTCAGGTCCATATACTGTAATTGGAGCTATGGTAATCCCGGGTCTTGCATTCGGTGCATTACTGCTGGCGCCATTTATTGACCGCGGCCCTGAGCGCCGTCCATCAAAGCGTC
Source organism: Cytobacillus oceanisediminis 2691 (assembly GCF_007678455.1). Classification (GTDB taxonomy): domain Bacteria; phylum Bacillota; class Bacilli; order Bacillales; family Cytobacillaceae; genus Mesobacillus; species Mesobacillus oceanisediminis_A. The sequence continues at coordinate 340,815 of NZ_VEEP01000004.1, forward strand.
CACTTGCTACAGGATTCATGCTGCTGGCAATCGCTTCTGTTTTCTACCTTACTTGGGAATCAGTTGCGACCCATGACTGGGAAGCTGCAGAGAAACAGGGGCAGATTGTGGATGTGGAAATCGATAAGAATTCTGATGGATACAAAATTGCCCAGGCACAGACATGTACTTCCTGCCATGGCGGGGAACTTGCCGGCGGTGCTGCAGCACCGAGCCTGCTTGAAACAAAATTGAACGCTGAAGAAATCGCAGATGTTGCAAAGAATGGTAAAGGTAACATGCCTGCAGTTTTCAAAGGAACGGACGAGGAACTAAAGACATTGTCTGAGTTCATCGACGGTCTAAGCGAATAATAACGAAAGGAACCTGTAATCAAACTTGCAGGTTCTTTTTTATTGCACAAGAGACATGAAGAACTTGGTTTATTTTCAATAAACTGTAATAATAGTGATAGAAAAAAAGGGAATGGAGTAGTCGTATGATAAAGAAAATATATCCTTTGCTAGGAAACAGGTCCATACTCTGGCTTTTATTCTGGGTAAATGTTCTGGGTACCGCTTACGGATACTATTGGTATAAATGGCAGCTGGTAGATACGCCGCCGCGCTTCTTGCTTTTTGTGCCTGATAGTCCAACAGCCAGCTTGTTTTTTGTATTCGTGCTTGGTGCTTTTTTGTTGGGGAGGAACTGGCCGCTAATGGAAGCGTTGGCAATCGTCAGCCTCGTCAAATATGGCCTATGGGCGGTTGTCATGAATCTGATGGTGTACTTCGTCTCTGGGCAGCTGGATTGGATCGGACTAATGCTGATGGCTTCACATTTTGCCATGGCAGTGGAAGGAGTCCTTTATGCTCCTTTCTATCGGATGAAACCGTGGCATCTGATTGTTGCTGCTGTGGTCGTCCTGCATAATGAAATCATCGATTATGTTTTTGGAATGATGCCAAGGTACCATACGCTAGATTTATACATGGACCAGATAGGATACTTTACATTCTGGCTGAGTATTTTCTCGATTGCGGTGGGATATTACTTCGGACTAAGGCCGGGCCGCTTCTTTCTTTCGCTAAAAAGATCAAGATAACACCTTGAATTTTGGTCTAACCTTGTCCACCCCTTCATACATTTTAATAGTATTTAGAGGGGGGACAGGAATGAAAGCAAAATTTATTATATTATTTTCGGTGCTGATGTTGATCGTGCCGTTCGCAGCATATGCAGAACCACAGTCGCCTGTAGAAGAACTGGACAATATATCAGACCAGGCCTTGCAGATGGTCAAGCTTCACCGTTATGAAGATGCAAACAGGCTGCTGGCCCATTTTTCAGAAGAGTTTTTGCTGGTGACAGGAACTGGCCGTCCGTTTAGCATGGATGAACTGCGCATCATTACAGTCGCACATGATGAGGCATTGGAGGCAGTAGCCAATGGTGATCTTGGACATGCTGAAAGAATGAACAGGGTGACAAAATTCCGGCTGGTGATTGATGCGATCGCTTCTACCCACCAACCGTTATGGGCTGAGATGGAAGACCCGATCATGACTGTTTTTAACAATATGAAAACGGCTGCCTATGAAGGTGACAACGATCAATTCGACAGTAATCTTAATTCCTTCCTTGCTTTGTATAATGTCATCCATCCAAGCATGAAAATAGATATCAATCCGGAAAGAATCCAAAAGGTCGATGCAAAAGTCAGCTTTATTGACCAGTACCGGCCGCAGGTCCTCCAGGAAGCTTCAAGCAGGGAAGAACTGGAGGCTCTAGAATCGGATTTGCAAAATATCTTTGATGATATGACGGAAGATGAAGCAGACCCTTCTCTATGGTGGGTCATGATTTCGACTGGCAGCATCATCATCCTTACATTGTCTTATGTCGGCTGGAGAAAATATAAAGGCAACAGTGAGAAAACAAAGAATGTCCAAAAAGAACGAAAAAATTGACAGCCTATTTAAGTATTAATAAAATAGTAATAACAGCTAGAGTTGTAAGAGGAGGTAACAGATGTATCTCATTTATTTCGCGATTATTATCTTGATCCCGATTTGGGCTCAATTCAAGGTAAAAGGGGCATACAAAAAGTACTCACAAGTGGCTTCTTCATCCCAGATGACAGGAGCGGAAGTCGCACGTAAAATTTTGGACGATAACGGTTTGTATAATGTGGGTGTTGAGGAAACCAGGGGTTATTTAAGTGATCACTATGACCCTCGTGCCAAAGTAGTCCGCTTATCATCAGGCAACTTTTTTGGTCATTCCGTTGCAGCGGCCGCAATCGCTGCCCATGAAGTTGGCCATGCCATCCAGGATGCCGAGGATTATGCATTCCTCCGATTCCGCCATGCGCTTGTGCCAGTGGCAAGTCTTGGTTCAAACTTCTCATGGATATTGATCCTGATCGGAATTTTTGCAAACTTAAGCGGAATGCTTCTGCTGGGAATTCTTTTCATGGCAGCTGCCGTTGTATTCCAGGTCATTACATTACCGGTTGAATTCAATGCTTCCAACCGCGCGATGGATCAAGTGGTGTCAGCTGGAATCATCCGCAATGATGAAGAAAGAGAAACGAAGAAAGTATTGAATGCAGCAGCTTTGACTTATGTAGCAGCCGCAGCTGTAGCGGTGCTGGAATTGTTGCGACTAGTAATGATCTACACTGGGATGACTAGTGAAGACTAAAAAAATCCGGACTTGTCCGGATTTTTTTTAGTGAGATAAGAAAGTATAATATAGACTTTGAGAATAGTCCAGCTCCAGCGCCTAGCCCCTCGAGACGTTTCGGTCCGCCCAATGAAGTCAAAAGAACGACTTCACTGGTCGGCCCTCCAACGCTTGTCGGGGCTGACCAAGGCGCTTGCGCTTTTTATCTTTCTATAGGAAGTTTGTTCTCATCAAGTGTGAATCCTTCGCCAAGGACATCATGGACGACCGTAACAGATACGAAAGCGTGTGGATCCACTGAGTTAATCACTGTCTTTAGGCGGACGATTTCGTTTTTTGCGACAACACAGTAAAGGACATCTCTTTCAGCCTTCGTATAGGAACCTACTGCTTTTAAACTGGTGACTCCCCGGTCCATTTCCTTCATGATTTTCGCAGCAATCTCTTCGTTTTTATCGGAAATGATCATGGCGCCCCTTGCGGCATAAGCACCTTCCTGCATGAAATCAATTACCCTGGCTCCGACAAATACGACGACAAGAGTATACATCGCCTCCCGATAGTCTAAATATGTAATGAGTGATAGGGTGATAACCCCGAAGTCGAACATGAACATCGTCCGGCCCATTGTCCAGCCGAAATATTTCTGCGCAAGCCTTGCGATGATGTCAACTCCGCCAGTCGTTCCACCGTAGCGGAAAATGATTCCGAGCCCGATTCCAATAAAAACCCCAGCAAACAGTGCTGCTAAAAACAAATCTTCATATAAAGGCATGTCGATTTGATACTTTTGGAATATCCCTAAAAATATCGAAACACCAACAGTTCCGATGATTGTGTATATAAAAACACTCCGTCCAAGAAGCTTCCAGCCGAGGAAGAACAAGGGCAGGTTCAGCAGCAGGTTGGTGATGGAAGGGGACCAGCCAAACACGAAATAAAGCAAGAGTGTAATCCCTGTAAAACCGCCTTCTGCCAAATTGTTCTGCATATTAAAATGAACAAGTCCGAACGAGAAAATAGCGGAACCAAGTAAAATGAACAAGATGTTTTTAATTTTCAGGCCATTAAGCAAATGAATTCCCTCCTAGTGCCAGGAATAAAATCTCCTGATTGAAGCGCTTATATTATATAAAATATAGCAAGCAAGGGCAATCTTTTACAGGAGGGGCAATAAGAGTCGGAATTTTCTTTGTTTCCTCCCTTATTTTCAGAGAGTAACCCGAGATCTTTGATTGATAGAGAAAGTAATAGCTGCGAAATGAAAAGCAAATTGTCCAGCAATATACATGCAGCAGAAAAATTAACTCGAAATAAAAATATTTGTCAAAGCTACTCCGTTAAGCTAACATCGATATAGAAAAGCATACATAAAAAGGTTGGGTGAATCTTTTGAGTAACAAGACGATGAAAGAACTCCAGCAGGAAGTCGACGCTTATATAAGCCAGTTTAAAGAAGGATATTTCAGTCCACTTGCTTTGACGGCACGGATGACCGAGGAACTAGGTGAACTGGCCCGAGAAGTCAACCATTACTATGGAGAAAAACCTAAGAAAAAAGAGGAAGAGGAAAAAACAATTGAAGAAGAGTTGGGAGACATGTTGTTCGTGATGATTTGCTTCGCCAACTCGCTGAATATAGCCCTTGAAGAAGCACACAACAGGGTCATGGAAAAATTCAATACAAGGGATAAAGATCGCTGGACAAGGAAAGACAGCTAAAAGGAGCGGGATTATATTGGAAAAAGTTAAAATTGTCATTGCAGGTCCACGGGGAAGGATGGGTAAAGAAGCCGTCAATCTCGTCCTTGGAACGGAAGGGTATGAATTGGTGGGAGCGGTCGACCGAAAACATGAAGGACTCAGAATTGGTGAACTTGATGGTTTTCCGGAAAGTGAAGCATTGATTTACACTGATTTCGAGAAATGTCTCCAGGAGACGGAACCAGATGTCCTGATTGATCTGACCACTCCAGAAGTGGGTATGTTCCATACAAGAACGGCTTTGAAATACAAAGTCCGTCCTGTAGTCGGTACAACTGGTTTTTCGGATGAAGACCTTGCTGAACTTGAGAAGCTTTGTGCTGTACAGGAAACAGGCTGTATCATTGCGCCAAACTTTGCTGTCGGGGCTGTATTGATGATGAAATTTTCACAAATGGCCGCAAAGTATTTCAATGATGTGGAAATCATTGAGCTTCATCATGACCAGAAGCTTGATGCCCCTTCAGGGACCGCAGTGAAAACAGCACAGATGATTTCTGATGTCAGGGAAGCAAAAAAACAGGGACATCAGGACGAAAAAGAAACACTAAAGGGAGCCCGCGGTGCTGATTATGAAGGGATGCATATCCATTCAGTACGGCTGCCTGGTCTGATTGCCCACCAGCAGGTTCTGTTTGGCGCTGATGGACAAACGCTCACAATCCGCCATGATTCCTATAATCGCAGCTCTTTTATGTCAGGAGTAAAGCTGGCTGTTGATTCTGTGATGAAAATGGATGCTTTTGTTTATGGATTAGAGAATATCATCGAATAGGGGAGAGCTTATGAATATTGCCTTAATCGCCCATGATAAGAAAAAGGATGATTTAGTGGGGTTTACAGTCGCATATAAAGAAATCTTTGAAAAACATACATTATTTGCGACGGGCACTACTGGTTTGAGGATCATTGAAGCAACCGGGTTAGAGGTCCAAAGATTCCAGTCAGGTCCGCTGGGCGGAGACCAGGAAATCGGCGCACGGATCGCAAACGATCAAATGGACGCTGTATTTTTTTTCAGGGATCCGCTGACGGCCCAGCCGCATGAACCTGATGTCACTGCCCTTGTCCGTCTTTGTGATGTATACGCAGTACCCTTGGCAACCAATATGGGAACGGCCGAAATACTCGTAAAAGGAATCGAGCGAGGCGACCTTGATTGGAGAAACATAGTGAAAGAGAAATCTGGTGATAAAAATGGAAGCAATCAAGCTTGATATATTGGCTTTTGGCGCCCATGCAGATGATGTTGAAATCGGCATGGGCGGAACGATCGCCAAATATGCTGAAAAAGGAAAAATAATGGGGATTTGTGATTTAACAAACGCAGAAATGTCTTCAAATGGGAGTGTAGAGATAAGGAAACAGGAAGCGAAAGAGGCGGCGGATATCCTTGGAGTTCGGAAGAGGGAAACACTTGACCTGCCGGATAGAGGCCTGTTCCTTAAGGATGAATACATAAAGGAAATCGTTAGAGTGATTAGGCGGGATCGCCCGGAATTGGTCTTTGCACCCTATTTTGATGACCGTCATCCTGACCATGGCAGCTGTGCGCGCCTTGTCGAGGAGGCGGTCTTTTCGGCAGCCGTCAGAAAATATGATGAACAATCGGGGCTGGATGCCCACAGGCCGAAAGCCTTATATTTCTATATGATCAATGGTTTTCATAAGCCTGATTTTGTTGTGGATGTATCTAATTTTATGGATAAAAAAATTGATGCCCTTAATGCTTATGAAAGCCAGTTCAAGAAAAGCGACTCTACTTTTGAGACACCGCTTGTGAACGGCTATATCGAAACAGTTGAGGCCCGGGAAAGGTTATTCGGCAAGGAAGCAGGCGTGAGTTTCGCTGAAGGCTTCATGTCCAAAAAACCGCTGCTGATCCATAACGATTTGTTAGGGGAAGAAAAATGAAGAAACTTAAAATTGGCATCACCTGTTATCCGACAGTAGGAGGTTCAGGTGTTGTCGCGACAGAGCTTGGGAAGCTGCTGGCTGAAAAAGGTCATGAAATTCACTTCATCTCCTCGAGTCTCCCTTTCCGGCTGAAAAAGATGTATCGAAATATTTACTCGCATGAGGTCGAAGTCAATCAATACTCAGTGTTTCAATATCCTCCATATGATATCGCACTGGCAAGTAAAATAGCAGAGGTAGCCGTCCTGGAGAATTTGGATGTCCTGCATGTTCATTACGCTATACCCCATGCTGTCTGTGCGATCCTGGCACGACAGATGAGCGGAAGGGATTTGAAAATCGTTACAACCCTCCATGGAACCGATATTACCGTGCTTGGATATGACCCATCACTGACAGATGCCATCCGATTCGGAATCGAAAAGTCTGACTATGTAACGGCTGTTTCTGAATCATTGATTAAACAAACTTACGATTTAATCAAACCAAAGAAAGAAATTGACTGTGTATACAATTTTATTGATACTCGCGTCAACAAAAGGGTGGACACGTCCGACCTCAGGGATCAATTCGGGATTCTCCCTGACGAAAAAGTAATCATCCATGTTTCCAACTTCCGTCCTGTCAAAAGAGTTCCTGATGTGATCAGAGCATTTGCAGGGATTGCCGAAAAGCTTCCGGCAAAGCTGTTGCTTGTCGGGGACGGTCCTGAAATGAAGAAGGTATGCAGCCTGGCCAGCGAGTTGGGGGTTCGGGATCAAGTATTGCTGCTTGGAAAACAGGAAAGGGTGGAGGAACTTTATTCATTGAGTGATTTAATGCTTCTTTTGTCCGAAAAAGAGAGTTTTGGACTTGTAGCCCTTGAAGCAATGGCTTGCGGCGTACCCTGCATCGGAACAAACGTCGGTGGCATTCCGGAGGTAATTGTCGATGGTGAGACAGGCTATATTTGTGAGCTGGGAAATATTGCTGAGATTACTGAAAAGGCGGTAGAAATCCTTGCAAATCCCGAAGCTCATAAACGATTTGCCGCAAACTCCCTGAAACGGGCTGAAAGAGATTTCAGCGCCGAACAAATCGTGTCAGAATACGAAAACATTTATTACAGCCTGCTGGAGAATGATGAAGATGATCCCAAATCTATTTAAAGAGGCAGCACCCGTAATTGAAAGGATTGAAAATGCTGGTTTTGAGGCTTATTTTGTAGGTGGATCTGTCAGGGACCACCTTCTTGGCCGTTCAATAGCTGATGTTGACATTGCTACGTCCGCTTTGCCGGAGGAATTGAAGCGGATTTTCAGCAAGACCGTTGACGTGGGGATTGAGCATGGAACCATTCTGGTCCATCACGGCCAGAGCCATTATGAAGTTACCACTTTTCGATCTGAAGCAGGCTATACTGACTTTCGAAGACCTGATAGCGTTTCTTTTATCCGCTCTCTGAAGGAGGACCTTCAGCGCCGCGATTTTACAATGAATGCCATAGCCATGGATAAAGATGGCCATATCATTGACCCTTTCGCAGGAAGAGATGCAATCGACCGAAAGATCATAGTCACTGTGGGTAATCCGGATGAGCGGTTTGGCGAAGATGCATTGAGAATGCTTAGGGCAGTCAGGTTCCAGTCCCAATTATCCTTTTCAATCGAGAAGGAGACTTTTGAATCGCTGGCGTCTCATTGCCATCTGCTACAGAACATAGCTGTCGAACGAAAATTAGTGGAATTTGAGAAATTGCTGCTGGGACCGGGAAGGCAAGAGGCAATCATGCTGCTGGCTAAAAGCGGTATCTCTCAGTATTTGCCTGGTATGAAAGGGAAGAATGGACAGCTGATGAATTTCTCATCACATTTGACCTCGGACCTTGAACTTGAGGAATTATGGGTACTGCTCCTTTTTGAATTAGAGCTGTCAGAACAAGAAGTTGACGGTTTCCTGAGGGAATGGAAGCTGCCTGTCCAGAAGATCAAGAAGTATAAGAAGATCCATTCATTGCTATTATATCGTCTTGAAAACCAATGGAGTCTGGAATCCGTCTATAAGGCCGGACAGGCCGATGCCATCAGCGCGGAAAAAGTATTTGGGACCCTTCGTGAATATGGAAGTAATCCTGAAGGTGTAACTCAATTGTATGACATGCTGCCTATCCAGAATCGCGAGCAATTAGCAGTTTCTGGGAACGACGTAATGACATGGATGGAAAAACAGCCAGGCCCGTGGCTGCGGCAGGCCCTTGATGAAATTGAACGATCTGTAATCTATGGCAAAGTGCCAAATGAGAAGGAGAAAATAAAGCAATGGCTGAACGCGCCCAATCAGAAATCAGGAAAAAATTGATCGATGCTTTTACCAATAATGAATCGGAATATTTATCTGGACAAAAGTTGGCAGACATCGCTGGCTGTTCAAGGACAGCAGTATGGAAACAAATCGAAGAACTTCGCAAGGAAGGATTCCAGTTCGAGGCGGTAAGGAGAAAAGGCTATAAGATTGTTTCAATACCTGCAGATATGACAGCAGATAAGATTACTCTGGGATTGAAGACAGAAATCCTGGGAAGGAATCTGCACTACCATGACAGCGTAGAATCGACTCAGAAAATTGCCTATAAACTGGCTTATGAAAATGCCGAAGAAGGAACAGTCGTCATAGCAGAAGAGCAAACAGCAGGAAGAGGAAGAATGGACCGTAAATGGCATTCACCCAAATACACGGGTATCTGGATGAGCGTTCTGCTCCGCCCAAAAATCCCCATCCCAAAAGCCCCGCAGCTGACACTGATCACCGCGGTAGGTGTGGTACAGGCCATAGAAGAAGTAACCGGTTTATTACCCGAAATAAAATGGCCCAATGATATCATGATAAACGGAAAAAAAATAACAGGAATCCTTACAGAACTTCAGGCGGAGTCAGACCGCATCAATTCTGTCATTATTGGTATTGGCATCAATGTCAATTCTTTGGCAGAGGACTTTCCTGAAGAAATACGGCCAATCGCTTCATCTCTGGCGATCGAGTCAGGCAGGACAATTGACAGGGAAGAATTGATCAGGACAATACTTGAAAAATTGGAAAAGCTATATTTTCTTTATCTGGAAAAAGGTTTTTTACCGATAAAATTGATGTGGGAAAGTTACGCAGTCAGTATTGGCAAACAGATCATTGCCCGTACGATTACGGGGGAAATCAGGGGAAAAGCTACTGGAATAACAGAAGATGGTGTTCTCTTGATTGAAGATTCTGCAGGTGCTGTCCACAATATTTATTCTGCAGATATCAAAATAGACGGATAATTTCATTATATAGCCAAAAAAGCAGTCTTTTGCTATAATCAATCTGGGCGGTATCGAGAGAACTGCACCTGAAGTGATGATTAAATAAAAATAGTTCTGCCTGGATCCGATTGCGGACTGGGACAGAGGGATGAAACAAATGCGGCTTCAAAGGGTCCTTCTGGCATAGATGGGTCCTTTTTTAGTGTCTTGCAATGATGGATTGTTTTATCTCCTCTTCAGAAAAGGAGGAATGGAAATGAAACAAACAACGGATTTCTTGAAAATGAAGCAAAGTGGCAGCAAGATTGTCATGGTGACAGCCTATGACTATCCATCGGCAAAACATGCTGAACAGGCAGAAGCTGACATGATTCTCGTTGGAGATTCATTGGGCATGGTCGTGCTGGGGTATGATTCCACGATTCCAGTGACAATGGAGGATATGGTCCACCATTCAAAAGCCGTCCGGCGCGGAGCAGGCAATACCTTCATTGTTGTCGATTTGCCATTTATGAGCTATCATCTGTCAATCAAAGACACATTATTAAATGGTGCCAGAATCATGCAGGAGACTGGGGCGAATGCCGTAAAACTTGAGGGTGCTGACGAGGTTATAGATCATATCAGCGCACTTACGAAATCAGGTGTACCGGTTGTTTCACATCTTGGCCTGACACCACAATCTGTTGGTGTTCTTGGAGGATACAAAGTCCAGGGAAAAAGTGCAGATGCTGCCAAAAAGCTGATCGAAGATGCAAAAAAATGTGAAGAAGCAGGTGCGTTTGCCGTAGTGCTCGAGTGTGTGCCTAAGCAACTTGCTGAACAAATCAGCAAAGGTCTATCAATCCCGACAATTGGTATTGGCGCTGGCGCGGAAGTCGACGGCCAGGTACTTGTCTATCATGACATTATCACGTATGGAGTGGACCGTGTCCCAAAATTCGTGAAACAATATACGAATGTGAATGAACAAATTACCGCCGGGCTTGGTGCCTATGTTTCCGAAGTGAGGCATAAAGCATTCCCGGAAGATAAACATACATTTACGATGAAAGAAGAAGAATTGCAGGCATTGTACGGAGGAAGAGAATGAAAATCATCAGTACGATCACAGAAATGCAGCAACAAATGCAAAAATTAAAATCTGAAGGCAACAGCATTGGCTACGTGCCAACGATGGGATTCCTGCATGAAGGGCATATGTCCTTGATGAAAATGGCGCGGAAGGAAAATGAAGTTGTCGTCCTGAGCATATTCGTGAATCCTCTCCAATTCGGCCCTAATGAGGATCTGGATGCCTATCCGCGTGATTTTGAACGTGATCATAGGATTGCCGAATCTGAGGGAGTAGATTATATCTTCTATCCTTCAGCAGAAGAAATGTATCCAAATAATCCTTCTGTTAAAGTGACCGTTGTTGATAGGACGAATGTACTTTGCGGCAAATCAAGACCGGGGCATTTTGATGGCGTTGCCACGGTGTTGATCAAGCTTTTCAATATCGTTCAGCCTACAAGGGCTTATTTTGGGCTGAAGGATGCCCAGCAGGTTGCTGTTGTTGAAGGTTTGGTCCAGGATTTTAATTTCCCGATTGAATTGATTCCGGTTGATACTGTCAGGGAAGAGGATGGTCTTGCCAAAAGTTCTCGAAATGTCTATCTGAATGAACAGGAGAGAGAACAGGCACCAGAGCTGAACAGAAGCCTTCTGTTGGCAAAAGCCGCCGTGGAGAGCGGTGAGCGGAATCCAGCAAAGCTTTCCGAAATGATGAAGAACCATATTAACGAAAATACGACCGGAATAGTCGATTATATTGAAATCTACTCTTATCCAGAGCTGCAATCCCTAAAGGAATTGACAGGCAGGATCATCATCGCAATGGCAGTCAAGTTTTCGAAAGCCAGATTGATCGACAATATCATTTTAAATGTAGAATAACTTTTTAGGGGGAGTACATTCCATGTTCCGCACCATGATGAACGGTAAAATACATCGTGCAAGAGTAACCGAGGCAAATTTGAATTATGTAGGCAGCATCACAATCGACAGTGATATACTTGATGCTGTTGGTATGGTTCCGAACGAAAAGGTACAAATCGTCAATAATAATAATGGCGCCCGTTTTGAAACATATATTATCCCTGGGGAAAGAGGCAGCGGGGTAGTGTGTCTGAATGGAGCAGCAGCCCGTCTAGTCCATGAGGGTGATGTTGTCATCATCATTTCATATGCCCTCATTCCTGAAGAGAAGGTAGCGACCCATCAGCCGAAAGTTGCATTGATGGATGAAAACAACCATATCGTTGAAATGATCCATGCTGAACCTGAGAAAACGGTATTTCTATAGAGCCAGAGAACTCCCGACCATCGGGAGTTTTTTCATACATATCTCACATGGCCGCTATACACGAAATTATGACATAAAGAAATTATATTGGTGATACTAGGATTAATAGATGGAATAAATTCGATAAAACACAAAAGCTTGTTTTTACGTAAATTAGTGAAAGCAACGTGGTATAAAAATGAGCCAGAAAAATACTGTAAAGCTCCTGCTTTCACTTTCATATTTTTTGTGATACGTTTTTGTTTGACTGAATGTTAGAGGTGTATTGAAAAATGAGCCAAAAATTTGTTGTGGTCGATTTAGAGACTACGGGTAATTCTCCAAAAAAAGGTGACCGAATTATACAGTTTGGTGCAGTTGTAGTTGAGGATGGCCGAATTACCGGCCAGTTCTCCTCTCTCGTCAATCCATTACAGAAAATACCCGTTTTTATTGAAGAACTGACAGGCATTTCGGATTCCATGGTTAAGGAAGCTCCATTATTTGAGGAAATCGCTCCGCAGGTTTCTGATATGCTTGAAGATGCTTATTTTGTGGCTCATAATGTATTATTCGACCTTTCCTTTTTACAGGAAGAATTATTAAATGCAGGCCAGGAAGGTTTTTATGGTCCGGTTATAGATACTGTGGAAATGGCGAGGATCTTGTATCCGACTGCCGATAGTTTTAAATTGACTGACCTTGCTGCGAGGGAGGATCTCCAACACGACCGTCCTCATCAAGCAGATAGTGATGCCCGGGTGACAGCAGAGCTTTTATTGATCATGCTCAATGCAGTTGGTTCGCTCCCTTTTGTCACAATCAAAGAGCTGGCTAAGCTTTCAGAAGGACTGAAAAGCGATCTTCATTTGATTTTTGATGAGATAGTGAATGTAAAGGAAAGCCGAATCGAGATTTTACCGGAGCATATAGAAGTTTTCCGCGGGATAGCTTTAAGAAGGAAACCCGTGATTGAAAATGATGAACATCAGGCAATTGATTATCCAAAGTCAATGGAAGACAAAAAAACCTTACTGCAAAAAGCTTTTACCGGATATGAAATAAGGCAAGGACAATTCGAGATGATGGACCTTATTTATGATGCGTTCCATAAAAACGGCCATGCATTGATTGAAGCCGGAACTGGCGTAGGGAAGTCCCTGGGTTATTTGATTCCCTCAGCTGTGTTTTCGCTGGAAAGCAATAAACGTGTAGTGATCAGTACATATACCACCCAGCTGCAGGAGCAGCTTCTGACGAATGATGTCCCGAAATTAAACCAGGCATTGGGTAGAAAAGTGAAGGTTTCGCTGATAAAAGGGAGGAGCCACTATATTAATATGGCTCGCTTTGAGCAGTCTCTCAGGGAAATAGAAGAGAATTATGATACTGCCCTAACAAAGATGCAAATCCTTGTCTGGCTGACCCAAACCGAAACTGGTGACTATGATGAACTCAATTTGTCCAGTGGAGGGATGCTTTACTGGAATAAAGTGAAGAATGAGCGTTCCATCTTCATCAAGACAAAGCACTGGGAGGCATATGACTTTTATAAAAAGGCCATTGAAAAAGCGCAAAATGCGGATCTCCTCATCACCAACCATGCGATGCTTCTTGCCGACCTGGTGTCAGAAAATGGGCCTTTACCGGAGTATGAGCATGTTGTCCTTGATGAAGGTCATCAATTCGAAAAGGCAGCGGGCAAATATTTTGGAGAGTCGCTCGATTATATGTCAGTCAGGCTGGTGCTGAATCAAATCGGTCTTTACGAACAAAATCAGCTATTCTATAAGCTTGAATCCTTGCTGAACGAGGTTGGAGTTCTTAATGGTGAACATCGTCATACCTTTGAAATCAATCATTTGATATCTGATTTAGTCTATGAAACAGAGGACCTATTCAAGCTTGCAGGTACCTATGCAAGGAAGGCGATGAAGAATAAAGTTGCTGGGAGCAAAATCCATGCAAGCATGGTTCCTGAAAGGGAAAATCGGATATGGACAGCATTGAGGACAACTGCTGAAAGGGTTTATTTTCATCTTAGAGATTTGATTGAAGCCCTTGAAAAAAGGCTGGAAGATGCATGGAGAACCCCGGACAGCTTTTCAGCAAGGCAAATGGCGATACTGGAAGAGGTTGTTCAGGCCAAGGAAGATTTGGAACAAATTTGCATCACGGCCAAAAGACTATTTACAGATGAGAACAGGTATGTGAGGTGGATTGAAGCTGATACAAGGTCAATGCAAAATTCAACGGCTATCTTTTCACGTCCAGTTAATGTTTCCGAATATCTGGAGGAGCAATTTTTCTCCAGGAAGAAGAGTGTGGTCGTAACATCAGCGACTTTATCGGTTAATCATTCTTTCAGCTTCATCAAAAGAGAATTAGGGTTGCAGCAAGTGCTGTTTGAGAAGCACATCCGGTCTCCATTCTCCTATAAGTCACAAGTGAAACTCGTCGTCCCAGATGACTTGCCAGATATTAAATCTGTTTCTGATGATGACTATGTCGCAGCCATTTCGGAACATATCATTTCGATTGCCGAAGCCACAAAGGGCAGGATGCTGATTTTGTTCACCTCGAATGAAATGCTGAAAAAGACATACAATCTGATCAAGGAAAGCGGCCTTCTGGAGGATTTTGTATTGATTGCCCAGGGGATTACTGCAGGCAGCAGAACGAGATTGACGAGGAATTTTAAAAGGTTCGATAAAGCGATCCTGTTTGGGACGAGCAGTTTTTGGGAGGGTGTGGATATACCAGGTGAAGACCTTTCATGTTTAATCATCGTCCGGCTTCCTTTTTCGCCCCCTGACGAACCATTTACAGCAGCAAAATGTGCATTGATAAAAGAGAATGGGGGAAACCCTTTTTCTGAGTTATCATTGCCGGAAGCAATTCTCCGCTTTAAGCAAGGTTTTGGAAGGCTGATTCGGACATCCGATGATCGTGGCCTGATTTTTGTTTTTGACCGGAGGCTTGTAACGACAAAATACGGAAATGCCTTTTTAAGGTCAGTGGCTGACGTGCCGGTCGAAGAAAAATCAATAACTGATATTGTTGATTTGATTCATCATTGGCTGTAGGCGTGCATCAGAATGGTTTAGATTCCAGATTCTTGTGCCATGCTGATTGCTCAGTCCCAGGAACGAACATCAACAACTAAATTGAAAAGAGTCAACTTTTCCAAAAGTCTTTTTATATTTTCAGCCAAATGACGCACTCTATAGCTAGAAGTAATTGGAGGAGTGTATATGAAGCTGATAATGGCAATCTTCGCCATCGTTAATTGGTACTATTTCCCGTATGAATCTCCTTCAGCTCCTGTTGAGGTGGAAGGAGTCGATGTCAACCTTAAAAGAGATGAACTGGCCTTCACTTTTCTTGCTTTGAGCGATGGGGAAGCTTCGCTGATCCAATACGCCACCGGCGAAAATATCCTGGTGAATACGGGTGGCAAAGGAACAATGAAGGAACTTGAAAGGCTGCTCGCTCTCTTTCATGTAAAAAATATATCTACAGTCATTTTGACATCAAGTTCGGAAATGGAAAACCTTGAGGAACTCATACGGAAATACGATGTTGGCAAAGTAGTGAGCGGAAAAGCCGGAGAGACTGCACTAATGGCGAAAAAAATCCCCGCTGGAGTTAAGGTGGAACAATGGAAGCAGGGCGATCTTCGAAAACTGTTGCCTGGGTTGACCGCAGAAGTTGTCTTCGATGGAGATAAAGAAACCGAGGGGACGGATATCTCTTTTCAATTTTTCCATCATCAAATTTTTTATATCAGTTCAGCAAGCCGCCACTCGGAGCAGGCTTTTCTTGCTGAGCCATTAAGAAATGTCAATATCATTAAACTTCCCGCTTATGGTGCTAAGGGCTCGTTTTCCGATCTCTTGATCGAGCATATGGATCCGCAGTTGGCCATCATATTTAAATCAAATTCAATAAAGCCTGATCCCGATTTAGTGGAAATGCTTCATGAAGCCTGGATTGATGTTTATTTCACAAAACAGCATGGTACTGTTACAATAAAGTTTACACAGTCTACTTATGATGTGATTACCATTATGGGTGAAGAATAAAAAACTGCGCATATACTGCGCAGTCATTTTTGATGTGTGGGCTAGAATTTTTTTGTTTGATTTTGTTCTTATCCTTACAGTAAAGACCATCTCCTGATATAATGAGTGGTGTTAATTGTATTGTTTGCAGCGGGATGCTGTTCTATAAATGTCAAAAAATGTGCAAGGAGAGAGTTGCAGGATGGAAAGCAAAATCGAAATAATTTCTACGGTTAAGGTCCAGAATAGTCCGGATCTATATAAAATAGTTGATGCCCTTAACAGGTCCTTGAAACATGATGACCTCATGTTTGGCCTGGCTTTGGACCAGGAGGATAAAGATAAGGCCGTCTTTACGATTTACCGTACCTAATGAAAACATCTTTTATTTTACCGCTTGTTCAACCAGGTTGAGGGGAGCGGTGAAGTGAGCTTACATAAAGAAGGGATACATGTGAAGAAGTGGATTTTATTGAGTGTGCTTTTTGTGGCCATCATCACGGGAATCCTGGTGAATGTTTACTTGAATGCGATGGAACCAGTTAGTGCCGCAGAAAATAAGGCTGTGAAGATTGCAGCGAAAGAAACGAACCTGTCTGATTTTACTGACTTCAATCTTTACAGTGGTGAAGAAACTTATTATGTCATGACAGGGAAAAATGCCAGGCAGGAAGACGTATATGTCTGGATCAATGAAAAAAATGGTGAATTGATTACGAGAATTGCCAAAAATGGAATCACGAAAAAAGAAGCGTTAAATAAACTATATCAGGAAAAGAATCCTGATGAAATAATCGCTGTAAGGCTGGGCATGGCCAGAATCCAAAAAACGGACAGGCCGGCCTGGGAAATTTATTACCGTAAAAACAGCGACACCATCAATTATTATTATGTCGATTTCGAGACGGGCGAAAAATTGAGGGCTATTAATAATTTATAAACGTGTTCTATTGAACGCAATTAAAATATAGGAGGAAAAAGGATGGAGATCCAGTTAGCCGGCAGAGTGGGAGCACTCACACCTTCATCAACTTTGGCCATCACCGCCAAGGCAAAAGAATTAAAAGCACAGGGAAAAGACGTGATTGGACTTGGAGCGGGTGAGCCTGATTTCAATACACCGCAGCATATAATCGATGCTGCTGTTAAATCGATGAATGAGGGATTCACAAAATATACTCCTTCAGGCGGGCTTCCTGAATTGAAAAAGGAAATCGCAGCGAAATTAAAAGCAGATCAGGGTCTTGATTATCAGCTGAGTGAACTCATTGTCACCAGTGGTGCAAAACATGCATTGTACACATTATTCCAGGTTCTGCTTAATGAGGGCGATGAAGTCATCATTCCGATTCCTTATTGGGTCAGCTATCCAGAGCAAGTGAAGCTGGCAGGAGGAACCCCAGTCTATGTTGAAGGGCTGGAACAAAATAATTTCAAGATCACTCCAGCACAGCTGAAGGAAAAGGTGACGGATAAGACCAAAGCAGTCATCATCAATTCGCCAAGCAATCCTACGGGGATGGTTTATTCAAAAGAAGAATTGCAGGCAATTGGAGATGTTTGTCTTGAAAAGGGCATCCTGATCATATCTGATGAAATCTATGAAAAATTGATTTATGGTGAAGCTGAACATATTTCGATCGCACAACTATCAGACGAATTGAAAAAGCAGACCATCATCATCAATGGTGTTTCAAAGTCCCACTCCATGACGGGGTGGAGAATCGGGTATGCTGCCGGTGACAGCATCATCATCAAGGCTATGACTGACCTGGCAAGCCACAGTACCTCGAATCCGACTACTCCGGCACAATATGCGACAATCGCAGCATACGCTGGATCGCAGGAAGAGGTCGAGATGATGCGTTCCGCTTTTGAAGAAAGGCTTGAAATCATTCATCTTAAGTTGAATGGGATTCCGGGAATCAGCTGCATTAAGCCTCAGGGAGCATTTTATCTGTTCCCGAATGCAAAAGAAGCTGCCTTGATGACAGGCTGCAAGGATGTAGATGAGTTTGCGGAAATACTGCTGACTGAAGCAAATGTTGCAGTTGTTCCTGGCTCTGGTTTTGGGGCTCCGGACTTTATGCGCCTTTCTTATGCGACATCACTCAGACAGTTAGAGGAAGCAATCAGCCGAATTCATGACTTTGTTAACAGCCGTGCATAAAAACAGCAGACGGAGAACTGTGAACCGGTTCTCCGTCTCTTTTTGAAAAGGCTCTGTAATTTCAGTGCCTGAAACGATAATCAGCAGCTTTGTTACACAGATTTTATGGTTTGAATCTGAATCGCCTTTTCGATATTTTTCGACTAATTTCCCTTTTTAATCTTTTTCTATTTTATTACCAGCCGGGCTTGTTCATGCTATACTATGAAAAGAGGTGTCCGGAATGAAAAAAGCAGATATGTTAGATTGGCTGAAAGAAGGGAATGTTACTATTCCTTCAGTATTGCTGACGCAGTACAAAGAAATGAGATTGAACGAACAAGAATTGGCATTATTACTCCATGTTTTCTATTTTTCTGAAAAAGGAAATGAATTTCCTACTCCCACTGAACTTGCAGCCCGCATGACGATATCCGCTTTCGAATGTACTGATTTGCTCCGTGCACTGATCCAGAGAGGGTTTATATCAATCATTGACGGAAATTCCACTGAAGGAATCAGATATGAAAAATACTCACTTGAACCCCTTTGGGATAAGCTGTTTGACCAGTTCATGCTGAAACGTAAGCAGGAAAAAGAGCTTATGGAGCAGAAGGAAGAAACAGATTTATATACCGCGTTCGAAAGAGAGTTCGGCAGGCCATTGTCGCCGTTTGAATGTGAATCTCTCGCAATGTGGATGGATGATGATCACCATGACCCGATCATCATTAAAGCTGCTTTGAGAGAAGCTGTGATATCGGGGAAATTGAATTTTCGGTACATAGACCGGATTCTTTTTGAATGGAAAAAGAATGGAATCAAAACAATCGAACAGGCTAAAAGTTACGGAAGGAAATTCAGGCAGCATCAGAGCACGCAGCGGGCAGCGAAGGAAGAGCCTAAAGTTTCCGCCAATCCTGTACCTTTTTATAACTGGCTAGAACAGTAATTGTTATGAGAGAATTCATTCATTCTCTCTTTTTTCATTTCATTTTGTTTTGTGAAAGTATGAAACTGAGCCCCAAAATTAACAAAATCGGAAATGTGGTGAAGAAATCATGTTAAATAAGCAGCAAATCAGGTTCTGCCTTGATGAAATGGGCAGGATGTTCCCTAATGCACACTGTGAGCTGGTCCACTCAAATCCTTTTGAACTTGTGATAGCAGTTGCATTGTCGGCTCAGTGCACTGATGCACTTGTCAATAAAGTGACGAAGAACTTGTTTCAAAAATATAAAACTCCTGAGGATTTTTTGGCCGTGACATTGGAAGAATTGCAGCAGGATATCCGCTCTATTGGACTGTATCGTAATAAAGCAAAGAATATTCAAAAGCTATGCAGGATGCTTATCGATGAATATGGAGGGGTTGTGCCTGCAGACAGAGATGAATTGACAAAGCTTCCCGGAGTAGGACGGAAAACTGCTAACGTCGTTGTTTCCGTTGCATTTGGAGTTCCTGCGATTGCAGTGGATACACATGTGGAGCGCGTCAGCAAACGGCTTGCTTTTTGCCGGTGGAAGGATTCAGTGCTGGAGGTCGAGAAGACTTTAATGAAGAAAATTCCTGAAGAAGAATGGTCAATTACTCACCACAGGATGATTTTCTTTGGCCGGTACCATTGTAAAGCACAGAATCCAAGATGTGAGACTTGTCCTTTGCTTGATGTTTGCAGAGAGGGCAAGAAGCGGATGAAGGATAAATTGTAAGGAAAAGGACTATTAACTCCGGGGAGAGGAACGCTGTTATGGAGAAAATCCTTAGTGATTGGAATCATTACAATTCAGAACTCCGCCATCACTTTACAAACAGGGATCGTGACCAGGCACTACCAATAATGAATAAGGCAATTGAATTATTCAAGCAATTTCTTTTCGCTACGAATGGAATGAATCAAGAGCTGCATTCGATTGAAGAGTGTAAACTCAAGCCCGTAAACGTCCTTGAAAGATTAGAGTTTGTTACATCAAGGCCTGGCCTTTTCCAATCCTATAAGCAACTGGCGGAACTATTCGCCGAACAGGAAAAGCAGTATGCCAGAAAGACAGCTTTAAATCATGCAAAAAATAAAGAGGGTGTCCCAAAAGTATAAACTTTTGGGCATCCTCTTTATTTTTTAGACTGCTTGTAAAAATAGTCCGTTGATTTCCGTTCCAGGTGCTTCGCTTTCCGCGGGGCTGGCGCTGAGCCTCCTCATCGCTTCGCTCTTGCGGGGTCTCACCTGACCAGCTGCGCCCGCAGGAGTCTACGCGCCTTCCACTCCAATCAACTCAGGTTTTCTAAATTCATTTTTCCGCGCAAAAAAATACAAGAAAATCCCTCTTTTGTTATAATTAAGTCACCACAACAAAACAAACAGAAGGAGAGATTTTCTTGTACAAAAATTATAACACAAACCAGTTGACCCTTCCAATGGACATTCAAGTTTTAATCCCTCAAGAGCACCTTGCCCGATTGATTGATCTTGCCGTCGACCAGATGAACCCAAAAATCTTTCTCTCTCTTTATCC
>NZ_VEEP01000050.1 GCF_007678455.1 Cytobacillus oceanisediminis 2691
GGTGGGAGAAGATAAAGTGGATTTTAGGGGGAAAGTGAAGGAGTTGGGGTTGAGGTGGAATGAGTTGAATGAGGAGAATGATGAAGTCATTGTGTTGGAAGACGTGGGAATGGAGGAGGAAGAAGTAATGGAGGTTGGCGTTGGATGGGGGTGAGAGAGCAAAACAGTGAAAAAAGTCGAAGTGGAGCGCGGAGAGGAGCTTGAATTCAACGGGAAGATGGTGAAGAAGAGGGTTCCGAAAGGAAAGGAGGTGGAAGAGGAGTGGATGCTTGTTGACGTTTGGGTAGGATACAAGATCAATAATCCTTCAAAAATCATTAAAAAATACCTTTACTATTCACAATCGACCGAATCCCTTTTATCACCTCTTTCCCCCCGACAGGCAAAAATTACTT
>NZ_VEEP01000051.1 GCF_007678455.1 Cytobacillus oceanisediminis 2691
TTTGAAGGGGTTGGGGGAGTGAGTATGGCAAGTTTTGGTTTTAGGTTGGTGATTTTTATGATGGTTGGAAGAGAGTGAGGTATGTAATGGTTGTTGTGAAAGGGATCGGTAGTAATGTTAAAAAGTTAGGGAATTATAAAAGATGAAAATATAAAATGGTTAGTTATGGAATTTTTTGACGTTTAAGTAAGTGTTTTGTTTTTAGGTTTGTTTTTGGTGTAGTTGATTGGTTGTGTGGGAAATGATTTTGTATTTGTATTTTATTAGAAATCATGTGAAGTTAAAAGGGAGGAGGGATGATTTTTAGGAGGTGGGTGAATGCTTAGTGTTGATAAATGATTTTAGGAGTGATTGGTGGATGAATGAGGAGGTTGTGGGGATTTATAAAATGAT
>NZ_VEEP01000052.1 GCF_007678455.1 Cytobacillus oceanisediminis 2691
TGTGTGTTGTTTATGAAAAGTATTGTAGTTAATGTAGGGTTGTATTTTTTGTTGTTCAGAATGTGGATAGTTTTGTTGGGTTGGATAAGGAGAGTGGGGAATAATGGGGTTTGGTGTGGGGGGATTGTATTTTTGTAAAAGGTTGAGGTGTGGAATGAGAGAAGGAGGATGTGGAGGAGGTTGATGGAGGGTGAAGTTGGTGATGAAGTGATTTTGGGTGGGAATGTGGGGATTGTATGGAGGGTTGAGGTGAGGGTTGATGATGTTGTGGTGTTTGATTGGGATGAAAGTGGGATGGGTATGTGTGTTGGAAAAGGTGTTTGGGTGGGGAAAAGTGTGTTTGTGGAATTGATAGTTGTGTTTTGGAGGGAGAGGGTGTTTTTTT
>NZ_VEEP01000053.1 GCF_007678455.1 Cytobacillus oceanisediminis 2691
GAAGTGGCGATGACGATCATGCGTGAGGATTTGGTTGTGTTTGGTGAAAAAAAGTGGAAAGGAGTGTGGAAAATGGTGAATATAGAATTGAAGGATATGGAGAAGGTGGATGAGGAGATGGAAAAGGTTAATGCGAAAGGAGGGGGAGGTTTGGAGGGTGGAAAGGGAGGGTATATTGTTGGGGATGTAGTGGTGAAAGGTGAAGGTGATGACGTTTGGGTAAGGGTATATGATGGTTTGATTGGGAAAGTGTGTTTTAAGGATGGGTATTAGGGAGAGGTATGAGAGGATAAGGATGAGGAAGTGAATAAATTCGTGGAGGAAAAGGAGGGGGATTATGAGTGGATCCGGCGGAGCGTGGAAGAACGGAAGGAAAGGCTG
>NZ_VEEP01000054.1 GCF_007678455.1 Cytobacillus oceanisediminis 2691
GTGAGAATAAAACGGGGATGGGATAAAGGAAGAAGTACATGGTGCGCAGGTGAACAAGGGCTGGGTGTTTGGCATATGAGGGGATAAAAGAGAGGGTTGGTGAATATGAAAGGGGGATGATGAAGATGACAATGGATAGGGGAAGGGGATTTGGTTGAAAATAATTAGGGAGGGTGAAGGTTGTGGTTTTGGTTGGATGGGGGTGGTAGTGGAGGAGGGGTTGTTTGATTGTGAGTGGAATGGGTAAAGACGGAGCACGGACGAGGAGGGAGAATATGAAGATGGTTATATAAGGAAACTGATTGATGATGGGGAGGGGAATGAGGGGGGGAATGGGTGTAGATAAAATGAGACTGAAGCTAAAATAGGTGATGG
>NZ_VEEP01000055.1 GCF_007678455.1 Cytobacillus oceanisediminis 2691
ACCCCCGCTCTCTACAACCCCCCCCAACCTATTCACCCCGCCATCCTCATCCCCCATTACTACCCATTCCCCCTTCATCCACCCCACTTCCACCCTCCAATCCCAACTCACAATCCATTTATCCCATTCCCTTCACCTCCCCCCTTCCCCACCCTTTCTTCCATCCATTCTACCACCTCTCTACCCCACCTCATAACCCCCATCATCATTTCACCTCATCCCCACCTTCCTCCCCTTTCTCACCCCCACTCACCTTACACTCCCCAACTCAATCCTCCCAACTAACATCAACCCTTCCCCTCCTTCCCCCACTTAACCCAACATCTCACCACACCACCTCACCACAACCATCCACCACCTC
>NZ_VEEP01000056.1 GCF_007678455.1 Cytobacillus oceanisediminis 2691
TGGTTTAGCTGGTTCAGCATAAACGGTGATAATATAAGAAGCTGGTACCGAGCGAGTGCGTGAAAGGTTTTTTGGTTTTTGAGGATAAGAATAGGTTAGGTTGTAGGAATGGGGAGAGGGGGATAGAGGAGTAATGTGGTTGGGTTTTGGAATGGTGATGATGATTTTGTAGTTTGTTGGGGGGGGTGTGGTGATGTTTAAATTAGGAGTAGTTTGATAAAGGGAATTGCTAAGAATAAGGGGTGATGGTGGTTCCGGGTAATTAATAAAAGGTGGAGCAGGGAGTGACGTAGTGGTGGGTAAAAGAGGTGGAGAGATAAATAATAGTGTGGGATATTGGTTGATATATTGAGTTGGAGT
>NZ_VEEP01000057.1 GCF_007678455.1 Cytobacillus oceanisediminis 2691
GTTGAGAGGTTGTGTGTGTTGAGTAGGCGCAGGTGTTATAAGATGGGGTGTTAGAAGTGGTTAGTTATGAGAATGTTGTGGATGTGGGTGGTAGCGTGGTAAATGTGGGTGAGTTTGGGGTGAGGGAAGTAGGGTTGGAGTGGATAGTGTTTTGTATAGGGGTAGGGGGGGAATAGCTGGATGGGTTGGGTTGTGAGTTGGAGTGGTGTTGTTGATGTGAACAAGTTTGCTATAGAGGGTTGGATTGGGGACTTTTGTGGTTGAGAGGGGAATTGAGGGGGTGGGTAGATTAATAGTTTTGGAGCTTGAAGGGATGTTGCGATGTGTGGCAGCTTGAAGCCGACGCCTTGGTGGGGTGG
>NZ_VEEP01000058.1 GCF_007678455.1 Cytobacillus oceanisediminis 2691
ATTGGTTTGATGGGAAGGAAATTTTTTGGGAAAGGAATTTGTTTAAGTAGGGAAGTGAGTTGTTGTTGAAGTGGTTGAAGTTGGAGAGTGGGTAAATGAAAGTGTTGAATTAAGTGTTGGAAGTGTAGTTTATAAGGTTGGAGTGGTTGTGGAGTGGGGAGTGAATGGAGAGGTAATTGAATTAAGGGTTGTGGTTTTTTTATGGGAGGTTGTGTTTTGATTTGGGATTTGGAGGGTTGAAGGATATCGAGTGGTTTGATGGAGGGAAGTTGAAGTGGTGTGGGGAATAGGGGAAGAGTGGGGATAGGTCGTTTGCGTTTAAGATGTTTGAATACGTGTGGAAGTTCTGGAAAAACA
>NZ_VEEP01000059.1 GCF_007678455.1 Cytobacillus oceanisediminis 2691
CATGTCTTCTATTAATAGAAGCATGATAATTTATTGTTTGTTGACGCTTGTTTGTTTAGTTTTCAAAGAACAATATTGTTGTCGTTCAAATGACAACTTTTAAATCTTACCACCTTTGAACCAGCTCGTCAACACTTTTTTTGAAAGTCTTTTAAACAATCAATCAAGCGGAGCTGAGTTACTATAATAACACCTCAGGTGTTACCTAACAACCAGCAGTAACTGGAAAAGAATGATATGGGGATTAAAAAAGACAGGGATCAAAATCTCTGTCTTTTCGCCCGGCGGCGTCCTACTCTCACAGGGGGAAACCCCCAACTACCATCGGCGCTGAGAAGCTTAACTTCCGTGTTCGG
>NZ_VEEP01000005.1:0-46282 GCF_007678455.1 Cytobacillus oceanisediminis 2691
AGCCATTAGCTCAGTCGGTAGAGCATCTGACTTTTAATCAGAGGGTCGAAGGTTCGAGTCCTTCATGGCTCACCATTTTTAAAAAAATATGCGGGTGTGGCGGAATTGGCAGACGCACCAGACTTAGGATCTGGCGCCGCAAGGCGTGGGGGTTCGACTCCCTTCACCCGCACCATTTTTTCAAAAGCTATATATGCGGAAGTAGTTCAGTGGTAGAATACAACCTTGCCAAGGTTGGGGTCGCGGGTTCGAATCCCGTCTTCCGCTCCATAGTTCTTTAGCCGGGGTGGCGGAACTGGCAGACGCACAGGACTTAAAATCCTGCGGTAGGTGACTACCGTACCGGTTCGATTCCGGTCCTCGGCACCACCAAGTTAGCTAATATACTAAATATGCGCCCGTAGCTCAATTGGATAGAGCGTCTGACTACGGATCAGAAGGTTATGGGTTCGACTCCTTTCGGGCGCGCCATTATATTTTCTCTTTATCGGGGAGTAGCTCAGCTTGGTAGAGCACTTGGTTTGGGACCAAGGGGTCGCAGGTTCGAATCCTGTCTTCCCGACCATGCTTTATATTATATGGGGCCTTAGCTCAGCTGGGAGAGCGCCTGCCTTGCACGCAGGAGGTCAGCGGTTCGATCCCGCTAGGCTCCACCATTATATCTTAATAAAATAATTTGGCGGTGTAGCTCAGCTGGCTAGAGCGTACGGTTCATACCCGTAAGGTCGGGGGTTCGATCCCCTCCGCCGCTACCAAATTTAATCTGGTTGAACCTATTCAATCTAGGATATCCTGGACCTTTAGCTCAGCTGGTTAGAGCAGACGGCTCATAACCGTCCGGTCGTAGGTTCGAGTCCTACAAGGTCCACCATTTTACTTGTTTTGAATACGGAGGTATACCCAAGTCTGGCTGAAGGGATCGGTCTTGAAAACCGACAGGCGGGTAACACCGCGCGGGGGTTCGAATCCCTCTACCTCCTCCATAGTTTTTTATTAATATTGTCGCGGGGTGGAGCAGTCCGGTAGCTCGTCGGGCTCATAACCCGAAGGTCGCAGGTTCAAATCCTGCCCCCGCAATCTGGTCCCGTGGTGTAGCGGTTAACATGCCTGCCTGTCACGCAGGAGATCGCCGGTTCGATCCCGGTCGGGACCGCCATTTTTATTTTTTAGATACACTATTATAGTGGCTCAGTAGCTCAGTCGGTAGAGCAAAGGACTGAAAATCCTTGTGTCGGCGGTTCGATTCCGTCCTGAGCCACCTTATTTAATTTAATTAATTATATGATTGAGATATGGCGATTGTGGCGAAGTGGTTAACGCATCGGATTGTGGTTCCGACATTCGTGGGTTCGATTCCCATCAGTCGCCCCTTTTCTTAATATGCGGGTGTAGTTTACTGGTAAAACCTCAGCCTTCCAAGCTGATGTAGTGGGTTCGATTCCCATCACCCGCTCCATATATGGGCCTATAGCTCAGCTGGTTAGAGCGCACGCCTGATAAGCGTGAGGTCGGTGGTTCGAGTCCACTTAGGCCCATTTTTTATATTATTCCGCAGTAGCTCAGTGGTAGAGCACTCGGCTGTTAACCGAGCGGTCGTAGGTTCGAATCCTACCTGCGGAGCCATTATGGGGAAGTACTCAAGAGGCTGAAGAGGCGCCCCTGCTAAGGGTGTAGGTCGGGTAACCGGCGCGAGGGTTCAAATCCCTCCTTCTCCGCCATAAGGCCCCTTGGTCAAGCGGTTAAGACACCGCCCTTTCACGGCGGTAACACGGGTTCGAATCCCGTAGGGGTCATAAGGAAAGCTGTTAGCAATTGTGCTAACAGCTTTTTTTTGTACTTAAAATTTTTTCCTCCAGAGGAACCAGGTGTTCTCTTCCAACTTGTCTGCTTTTTTCCAAGATGTTGTTTAAGCAATACAGCAGGCTGCACGCACTATCAAAACAGAGTACATAGAAGCGACGATTATGGATTTATGCCAGGGTAAAGGATTGAAAAGGAAAAACTGATCACTTTAGGGGAGATATGTGCTCGGTTGCTTGGTGAAAGAGAAAAACGGGTCACAAAAGGAAGAGGTATGTTCCCGGTTTCTGGGTGAAAGAGAAAAACGGAGCACAAAAGGAAGAGATATGTTCCCGGTTTCTGGGTGAAAGAGAAAAACGGAGCACATAAAGAAGAGATATGTTCCCGGTTATAGGGTGAAGGAGAAAAACGGAGCAGATAAAGAAGAGATATGTTCCCGGTTATAGGGTGAAAGAGAAAAACGGAGCACATAAAGAAGAGATATGTTCCCGGTTATAGGCAGTAATAAAAAACGAGGCACATATCGAGAGATATATTCCCGGTTTTAGGAAGAAAGAGAAAAACGGTCCATAAACTAGTGACGAGTGATGTGTTCCTCCAATATCCGAGCCAATGAGAATTCAACCGCATAAACTTCGTAAAAAACAGATCATACAATCAACCTCAATGGCTTTACACGACCACTTAATAGTATTGCTGTATTCAGTAGGAAGTCTACGTAACCCCCCTCAGTCCTAATCACTATTCCATCATTTCCATATGAAAACGCTATCAACCGAAAAATATTTTTAATCACCATCTCTTTGCCAAACCTAATAAATTCAACCAACCCTCTCAAAAAATCATTATTCACTTTCAACTTTCGTTCTCCAAATTTCGCGTAATTGGAAGATTTAGTACATTAAAGCGCTACCATTTGCGGGCTTTTGTCGAATTACCCGCTTAACTAAGTATTATTGTCGAAAAATTAAGAAAATGTTTACAAGGAATTCTTTATGGTAACTAGAATACTACTCAAATAGGAAGTTTTATTCGTTTTTACAAAGGCAGGTGGAGGGTATTGGTGATAAATCCAACAGAGTTTGAATTGCATCTGTTCCATGAAGGGAATTTGTATCAGAGTCATAATTTATTTGGTGCGCATGTCATGAATCGAGGAACCGAAACATATACTCGATTTTGTGTGTGGGCTCCAAATGCGCTTGAAGTAAAGCTTGTTGGTGATTTTAATCATTGGTATGGAGAGAATCATAAGTTTCATAAAGTGAATAAGGAAGGTGTCTGGCAGCTTGCCTTAGAGGGTGATCTGACTGGAGCTATTTATAAATATGAGATTTTTACAGCTGGCGGGGGTAAGAAGCTTAAAGCTGATCCGTTTGCTTTCTTCTCGGAAGAGAGGCCAAATACCGCTTCGGTTGTTTATTCCCTTGATGGGTACAAATGGGGTGATCAGAAGTGGCTGCAGAAGAGGGAGGGGCGGAGCACGCTCGATGAGCCTGTGTTCATCTATGAACTGCATGTGGGTTCCTGGAAAAAGCATGATGATGGATCGTTCCTTACATATCGTGAGCTTGCAGATGAGCTGATTCCTTATATTCTTTCACATGGATACACACATATTGAGCTATTGCCTTTAACTGAGCATCCGCTCGACATGTCCTGGGGCTATCAATCCACAGGTTATTTTTCTGTTACAAGCCGTTATGGAACACCACATGAATTTATGTATTTCGTGGATATGTGCCATCAAAACGGCATTGGGGTTATCCTTGACTGGATTCCTGGCCATTTTTGCAAGGATGCCCATGGGCTGTACCAGTTTGATGGCAGTTATGTTTTTGAATACCAGCGTGAGAGTGACCGGGAGAACCTGGTTTGGGGAACAGCCAATTTTGACTTGGGAAAAACAGAGGTCCAGAGCTTCCTGATCTCGAGTGCGATTTTCTGGCTGGAGAAATATCATATTGATGGCTTCAGGGTCGATGCGGTTGCGAACATCATTTATTGGCCTAATTCAGTCAATGCAGCCAATCCGTACGGGGTGGAGTTTTTAAAGAAATTGAATAAAGCAGTGAAAGAGTTTGAACCTGGAGCTTTGATGGTCGCGGAGGATTCGACCGACTGGCCGCAGGTGACGGCTCCCGTGGAGTATGGCGGACTAGGTTTTACATACAAGTGGAACATGGGGTGGATGAACGACACATTGAAGTATATGGAGGAAGAAAGCCATAACAGGAAGCATATACATGATAAGGTTACGTTCTCCCTGCTTTATGCTTTTTCAGAGAATTTTGTGCTGCCTTTTTCACATGATGAGGTGGTGCATGGAAAGAAATCTCTTCTCGACAAGATGCCGGGCGATTATTGGCAAAAATTTGCGCAGCTGCGGCTATTGCTTGGATTCATGGTCGCGCATCCTGGAAAGAAGCTGACCTTCATGGGAACCGAATTCGGCCAGTTTTCGGAGTGGAAGGACAAAGAACAGCTTGACTGGAATCTGTTCGGGTATGAAATGCATGAAAAAATGAACCATTACACAAAAGAGCTGATCAAACTCTATAAGCGTTCAAAGCCACTGTATGAGATTGACCAGAGCTATGAAGGTTTTGAGTGGATTGACGCGGATAATCGTGACCAGTCGATTTTCTCTTTTATCCGTAAAGGGCAGAATCCGGAAGATCTGCTTGTCATCGTCTGCAATTTTACCGAGAAAGTATACCATGAATATCGGATTGGTGTCCCGAAGTCCGGGGAATATCGGGAAATTTTAAATAGCGATGCTGAGGTTTTCGGGGGCTCAGGCGTGTTGAATAAAAAAGTGCGAAAAGCAAAGGAAATAGCTTTCCATGGAAGGCCATATTCTATAGAGATGAGTATTTCTCCATTCGGAATCTCAGTTTTACGTCCTGTTATTAAAAGAAAGGGGAGAAACAATCATGCAAAAGAAGAAATGCGTGGCAATGCTATTGGCAGGAGGAAAAGGAAGCCGTCTGCACTCACTGACAAAGAATCTCGCTAAACCTGCTGTCCCTTTTGGCGGCAAGTATCGAATCATCGATTTTCCATTAAGTAACTGCACAAACTCGGGCATCCATACAGTCGGTGTATTGACGCAGTATCAGCCGTTATTGCTTAACTCCTATATCGGCATAGGCAGTGCATGGGACCTCGACAGAAAGGATGGCGGGGTGACAGTGCTGCCGCCTTATGCTGAGAGTTCCGAGGTTAAATGGTATTCAGGCACGGCAAGTGCGATTTTTCAGAACCTGAATTATCTTGATCAGTATGATCCTGAATATGTTTTAATTCTTTCAGGTGACCATATTTATAAAATGAATTATGAATTGATGCTCAACTATCATGTTGAAAAAGGGGCTGATGTGACCATTTCGGTCATAGAGGTGCCTTGGGAAGAAACTAATCGTTTCGGGATCATGAATACGGATTTTGAGCTGAGAATTACTGAATTTGAAGAAAAACCGGATGTCGCTAAAAATAATCTGGCTTCGATGGGAATTTATATTTTTAAATGGAGTGTTTTAAGGGAATATCTGATAAGAGATGACCAGAACCCGGAATCCAGCCATGATTTTGGCAAGGATATCATTCCGCTGCTGATCGAAGAAAATATGAAGTTATTTGCCTATCCTTTTAAAGGTTACTGGAAGGATGTTGGTACTGTTCAGAGCCTGTGGGAAGCGAATATGGATTTATTGGATAAGGATTGTGAACTGAACCTGTTCGACCAGTCTTGGCGGATTTATTCCGTGAACCCGAATCAGCCGCCGCAATATATTTGCCCAGAGGGGGAAGTTTCGGAATCCCTTGTCAATGAGGGCTGCAAGATTGAAGGAGAAGTTTCCAAAACGGTCGTATTCCAGGGTGTAACGGTTAAAAAAGGAGCGGTTGTAAAGGAAACGGTCATTATGCCAGATGCGGTCATCGGCCATAATTGCGTGATTGAGAAGGCGATTGTGTCGCCAGGAGTGTATGTCCCTGATGGAACAATCATCAGGCCAGATGATAGCTGCACTGAAATTACATTAGTATCGGAAGAAACAATTGGTGAATTGCAATCCAATTGAGCCGACTTCGGGAGGAAATAGAAATGAACAAACGATTATTGGGAGTAATAGATGCGACAACCGTTCACGAAGATCTTCAGGAACTGTCCCTGCATCGGTCGGTGGCGGCGATTCCCTTTGGCGGGCGATACAGGCTGATTGATTTTATCCTTTCAAACATGGTTAATTCGGGAATCGAGAGCGTGGCAATTTTTCCAAAATACCAGTATCGGTCATTAATGGACCATTTGGGGTCGGGTCGAAATTGGGACCTCAACCGAAAAAGGGATGGATTGTTTTTCTTCCCTGCATCAAATCTGAATAAAAATTATACGGGAATCGGAACATTGGATCACTTTGCCGATAACATTGATTATTTTGAACGCAGTACGCAGGATTATGCGCTGATAGCGAATTCCTATACGGTTTTCAATATGGATTTCCAGCCGTTGCTTGACTGGCATATCGAATCCGGTTGTGACATTACGGAAGTACAGAAGAATGGAAGGTCTCTAGGAATTTATCTTGTGAAAAAAACTCTGCTGATGGATTTGATCATGACAAGGAATGAAACAGGATATTCGAATATGAGGGATGCTGCCAGGGATACCAGCAGTCAGTTCCAGCTTTGTTATTACGACTATGAAGGCTATGCAGTGATGGTGGATACCATCGCTAAATATTTCAGTGTGAGCATGGATTTGCTGAAGCCTGAGGTTTGGAAGGAGTTATTCCCTAAAGAACGCCCTATTTTAACAAAGGTGAAAGATGAGCCTCCAACCCGCTATGATGTGGATGCATCGGTCCGGAATTCAATGGTCGCCAATGGCGGGCTGATTGAGGGGACGGTTGAAAACAGCATCATCGGAAGAGGTGTGAAAATTGGGAAGGGTACAGTGATCCGCAATTGTATCATCATGCAAAAGACGCAGATTAAGGAGAATTGTATATTGGACTCTGTAATAGTAGATAAGGATGCAAGAATCGAGGCAGGAACCGTGATTACAGCGCCAGCAGACTCGCCTGCTGTCATCCGTAAAGGAGCAGTACAGGGAGTGGGGAGCAGCTCGTGAAGGTATTATTCGCAGTATCGGAATGTGTTCCTTTCATCAAGTCAGGAGGCCTGGCAGATGTAGCAGGATCACTTCCGAAGGAACTGGAAAAATTAGGAACGGATGTCAGGGTGATTTTACCGAAATACGGATTGATTCCTGAGAAATTCCGCTCTGAAATGAAGAAATTGAAAGAGTTTACTGTGCAATTGGGTTGGCGCTCGCAATATTGCGGCATTGAAGCTCTTGAACATGATGGTGTTACCTTCTATTTTGTGGACAATGAATATTACTTCAAGCGGGATAGTCTTTATGGGCATTATGATGATGGGGAGCGTTTTTCCTTTTTTAGCAGGGCGGTGCTCGAGTTCATCGCCGAAAGCGAGTTTTATCCTGACGTGATCCATTGCCATGACTGGCATACAGGGATGATTCCTTTCTTGCTGCGGACAGAGTATTATAAGCGTCCGGGTTATGGATTGATCCGGTCGGTATTCACGATCCATAACCTCCAGTTCCAGGGAATCTTTCCTCAGGAAGTGCTGGGTGACCTGCTGCAGATTGACAGTTCTTATTTCAATGAGGAACAGCTGGAATTTTACGGGATGGCCAATTTCATGAAAGCCGCATTGATTTCAGCAGATCATATCACGACCGTCAGCCCTACTTACAAGGACGAAATCCAGACTGAGTATTTTGGTGAAAAACTGGATGGAATCCTGAGAAAAAGGCGTGAGGATCTTTCAGGGATCTTAAACGGGATCGACCATGATGCTTATGACCCTGAAAGCGATCCTGGCCTGGCCGCCAGTTTTGGTGTATGGGGACTAGAAAGAAGAGTGATCAACAAACTGCAGGTACAGCGAAGCTTTGGCCTTCCGGTTAATGATGATGTTCCGGTTGTTGCGATGATCACAAGGCTGACGAAACAAAAAGGCCTTGATTTGGTCAGGGAAGTCTTCCATGAAATCATGGCAACGGGAGTGCAGCTTGTTGTTCTTGGCACCGGTGACCCTGAGTTTGAGCAGTTCTTCAGGGAAATGGCTGCGGAATATCCTGACCAATGTGGCGTATATATCGGCTTTGATGAGAATCTGGCACATCAGGTTTATGCAGGATCCGATTTATTTTTGATGCCATCAAAGTTCGAGCCATGCGGATTGAGCCAGATGATTGCGATGCGCTATGGATCGATCCCGATTGTCAGGGAGACGGGCGGGCTGAACGATACGGTACAGCCATATAATGAATTCACCGGAGAGGGCAATGGTTTTACTTTTGCCAATTTCAATGCCCATGACATGCTCTTTACGATTGAACGGTCACTCTCATTTTACCGTAAGCGTGAAAAATGGCTGAAGCTGATGGCACAGGCAATGGAAACAGATTATAGCTGGGCGCAGTCGGCAAGACAGTACAAAGACTTGTATTCCGATCTCATCTCAAGGAGTGAATCGCATGTTTTCTAGTGTTCCCAAATTCAAAACCGCTTTCTTGAAAAAACTCGAGATGATGTTTGGAACCAGCTTTGAAGAAAGCTCGAGCCGGGAGCAATTCCAGACTCTCGGGCATATGATCAGGGAGCATGTGAGTTCTGATTGGATCAAAACGAATGAATTATATCGTGCTGGCGCGAAAAAGCAGGTGTATTACCTGTCGATCGAATTCTTGCTTGGGCGGCTGCTCAGGCACAATCTGATCAATTTGGGTGTTGAAGAGGTTGTGTGCAAGGGGCTCTGGGAACTGGGGATCGAGCTTGATCAGTTGGAGGAAATCGAGGCGGATGCCGGTCTTGGCAATGGAGGACTTGGCCGTCTTGCCGCCTGTTTCCTCGATTCACTTGCTTCGCTTGATTTTCCTGGACATGGCTGCGGAATCCGCTACAAGCATGGCTTGTTTGAGCAGAAGATCGTTGATGGCTACCAGGTTGAACTTCCGGAGCAATGGCTGAGGCACGGCCATGTCTGGGAGGTACGCAAGACGGATGATGCAGTGGAAGTACCTTTTTGGGGAGAGATTGAGAGCAGAATGGAAAATGGCCGGCTCGTTTTCAGACATCTGAACGCGGAGACCATCATGGCTGTTCCTTACGATCTTCCTGTCATCGGGTACCAGACCCAGACGGTAAATACCCTTCGTCTTTGGAATGCTGAGCCATCGAGATTTCCGGCAAATGCAGATATTTTCAAATATAAGAAGGATACCGAGTCGGTTTCTGAGTTTTTATACCCGGACGATACCCATGATGAAGGGAAAATCCTTCGGCTAAAGCAGCAATATTTCCTTGTCGCAGCGAGCCTGAAGGCGATTGTGAAGTCTTTTAAAAAGAAGAATAAGAGCTTGCTAGAATTCCATGACTATGTGAGC
The DNA here is from genome assembly GCF_007678455.1 of Cytobacillus oceanisediminis 2691. Taxonomy (GTDB): domain Bacteria; phylum Bacillota; class Bacilli; order Bacillales; family Cytobacillaceae; genus Mesobacillus; species Mesobacillus oceanisediminis_A. The sequence goes on from NZ_VEEP01000005.1 coordinate 9,284, forward strand.
ATCCATATCAATGATACACACCCTGCGATAGCGGTCCCCGAATTGATGAGGATCCTGATGGATGAAGAGGGACTAGGCTGGGAAGATGCGTGGCATATTACTGTCCAGACACTTTCCTATACAAACCATACGACCCTGGCAGAGGCGCTTGAACGCTGGCCGATCAGGATATTCCAGCCGCTGCTGCCGCGTATATACATGATCGTCGAAGAGATAAACGAGCGTTTCTGTAAAGTGGTATGGGAGCAATATCCTGACGATTGGGGCAGGGTTGAATCCATGGCAATCATTGCCCATGGCGAGGTCAGGATGGCCCCGCTTGCGATTGTCGGCAGTCACAGCATTAATGGAGTGGCGAAGCTCCATACGGATATCTTAAAAAATCGGGAAATGAACTTGTTTTATCAATTCTATCCAGAGCGATTCAATAACAAGACAAATGGCATCACTCATAGGCGCTGGCTGCTGAAGGCAAACCCTGGATTGTCCGGGTTGATTACCGATGCAATTGGGCCTGAGTGGGTAGGGGCACCGAATAAACTGGAGGAATTGATGCGTTACAAGGAGGATGCAGCCTTCCTGGAAAAACTGCATGACATCAAGCAAGAGAATAAGGAACGGCTTGCAAGGCGGATTTTGGATAAAACAGGGATTGAGGTCGACACAGAATCAATTTTTGATGTCCAGGTAAAAAGGCTCCACGCCTATAAGCGGCAGTTGTTGAATGTGCTGCACATCATGCATCTGTATAATGCGTTGAAAAAAGATCCGGAAGCGCTGTTGTATCCACGGACATTCATTTTTGGCGCCAAGGCTTCACCTGGGTATTATTTTGCCAAGAAGGTCATAAAACTCATTAACAGTGTTGCTGATAAGGTGAACAATGACCCTGTGACGAATGATAAGCTGAAGGTCATTTTCCTCGAAAATTATCGTGTGTCCCTGGCCGAGGAAATTTTTCCGGCAGCGGATATCAGTGAGCAGATATCAACAGCGAGTAAGGAAGCTTCAGGGACAGGAAATATGAAATTCATGATGAACGGGGCTTTGACACTGGGCACACTTGATGGAGCCAATGTCGAGATCACGGAAATGGTTGGCAGGGAGAACATTTTCCTGTTCGGATTGAGTGCAGAGGAAGTGCTGGATTACCAGCATAACGGAGGCTATCATTCGCTGGAGTACTACCACCATGATGAACGGATCCGGGAAGTCGTTGACCAGCTGGTTAATGGATTCTTCCCTGATACAGAAAACCATTTTAATGAAATCTATGATTCCCTGCTGGGGCATAATGACCAGTATTTTTTGCTTAGGGACTTTGCTTCCTATGCTAAGGCACACGGGGAAGTCAGCCGGAAATATTTAAACCGTGGCGATTGGCTGCAGATGAGCCTGGTCAATATCGCCAAATCCGGATATTTCTCCAGCGACAGGACCATAAGGGAATATGCGGATGAAATCTGGAAAGTCCAGTCTGCTTTGAAACTATAGAATAAGGCCAAACCGATGACGGTTTGGCCATTTCTTGTTTTCTCAAAATCCTTTTACAAGATCAATAAGCCAGTGCCAATCGTAATCAATACCGCACCTGCCACGGTCGAGCGTGTCGGTTTTTCTTTTAGTATGATGAAGCTCAGGATCATCGTCAGGACGACACTGAACTTATCGATCGGATTGACGATACTTACCTTTCCGATTGCGAGTGCAGCGAAGTAACAAAGCCAGGAGAAGCCTGTAGCTGCACCAGATAGAATTAGAAAGATGTATGATTTCCTTGAGATGTTCTTCAATTCCTTTACAGTCCCCTGAAAAAAGACAATTCCCCATGCAAAAATGATGATTACGACAGTACGGATGAAGGTGGCCACATTGGAATCGACGTCTTCAATCCCGATTTTTGCGAGAATATTGGTCAACGCTGCGAAAACAGCAGACATGATGGCGAGGAAAAGATACGATTTCATGTTGAATACCTTTTTTCTCTCGGTATTTTTCTTTTCCTTTTTTCCAATCAATACGAAGGTACCTATCGAAATGATGATGCCCCCTGCCACAACAGGCATTGTAGCAGGTTCCCTGAGGATGATGAAAGAAAGCAGGATCGTCAGCAATACGCTTGATTTATCAATCGGGACAACCTTGGAAACATCACCAATCTGGATTGCTTTGAAAAATGCCAGCCAGGAAAGGCCAGTTGTCAATCCTGAGAGAATAAGGAAAATCAGTGATCTCGCAGATACTGTCATTATATTGTCCGTCTGCCCTGTAATCACCACCATTAAATAAGCCATGATAACGACCACCACAGTCCTGACAGCAGTGGCCAGGTTGGAATCGACATCCTCAATGCCAATCTTGGCGAGAATCGCTGTAAAAGAAGCAAAAAGTGCAGCAAGCAGAGCAAGAATAATACTCATTTTCTATCTCCGTTTCTATATTATTTAGTCTTAGTTTGAGACTCTGCTCGGAGAATATTCTTGTGCCTAAGCTGAACGACTTGATTTGTGCCTTATGTTTCAGAATGGTGAAAAAAAACCTCAGTTCACTTAATGAACTGAGGCTTCTTCTTATTTATCGTCATCCTTTTTTTCGTCTTCTACATAACTATCTCCTTCTTTATAAGGGATATCGCCAAGCTCCGATTCCATGCCGGTTTCGTCAAGCCTTTCCTCGTATTCCTCTTCGCTGTCGCTCTGAAATACTTGCCTGTCATCGCCTTCGATATCTGTGGCGCTGAAGGATTCATAGTCTTCAGTGAACCCGCGCTCGGTTTCATTATCAATATAAAGCTTATTGTAGTCTTCGTGATCCCTGGTAAAATCGGAAGGTGTTTCGGAGGTCCCGAACTCAGCTACATCATCGAAGCTGTTCCTGTTGTCCGCCATCTCCTCGTTCTGTCTGCGGTCGAAATCTGCATCGTGGGTGTATTCCAATACATCTTCCTCTGCTGGACGGTCATTTGATACGCCCTGTTCCTGGGAGTGATCGACGCAGTATAAAGTGTATGGAATTGCTTCGAGTCGCTCGTATGGAATCTCTTTCCCGCACTCGACACATTTTCCGTATGTGCCATCCTCGATCGCCTTCAGGGCGTTTTCGACTTTGCCCATCTGGTCCTCATGATGCTCGTCCATCGCAAGGGTCTTGCTCCGCTCGAATAGTTCTGTTCCACTGTCGGCGGGATGGTTATCGTATGAAGAAAGTTCTCCGGTTGCCTCCCGCTGGCTGCCTTCGAGGTAACCTTCCTCTTCATTTTGATCTATTTGTGATTGAAGTGTTTCTTTTTCATTAATAAGTGTGTCCTTCAAGTTATTGAGCTGGTCCTTTGTCAGCATGATTACACATCCTTCATATTGTATCGTGTCATACGTTCTAAATACCCGCTCATCATTTCAGGAAACATAGAAAAAGCTTCCGCCTAAGGCAGAAGCTTCTCGTTTAATTAGGCTTTTTTCTCAAACTTTGTTGCTTTTGGCTGCAAAATGGGATTAAATGACCTATTTTTCTTCACAAAATTTAAGAGAAAAGAGCCTGCACACTTAATTCCGAACGACAAAATGGCATATTATCACGTTAAAATCGGCTTTAGGATTTTAACAACAATCTTTACGAAAACAGCCTAACATTAAATTAAGCTGATGAAAATACCGACGGATAAAAGCAGGCCAAAGATCGTGTTCGTCTTTGCTGTTGCAGCCATTGCCGGCATCATTTGCATGGGATTGGACTTTCCGATAAAACCTTTTGTTGCTTTGACTGCTTTTGGAATGCTTAGTGCGACAATCGCCAGCCAAGGAGAAACGACACCCGCAATGATCAGGCCGATTACCCATGTATATGACACGATGAACATGCCAGCAAGCAGGCGGATTGCCCCTTTTCTTCCAAGCAGGATAGCGAGTGTTTTTCGCCCAAAATCTTTGTCGCCGTCAAGGTCACGGATATTATTAGCAAGCAGGATGGCACCTACCAGCAAAAAGCTTGGGAATGATACGAGTACACTTGTAGGTGTGACCGTGCCAGTCTGGATATAAAACGAGATCAGAATGATCAGTACACCCATGAAAAATCCAGCGACAAGCTCACCGAAAGGAGTGTAGGCAATTGGCAGCGGACCGCCTGTGTAAAGGTAACCGGCAGCCAGGGAAACAACCCCGACAGCTGCGACCCACCAGCTTGTGCTCATACAGATATAAACACCGAGTAAAACGGATATTCCATATAGACTGAAAGCAAGGTTCAAGACCGTTTTAGGCTTGATGCCATGACGGACAATCGCGCCGCCGATCCCAACGGAATTCTCATTATCCAGTCCGCGTTTAAAATCATAATATTCATTGAACATATTTGTTGCTGCCTGGATTAACAGGCTTGCGACGAGCATGGCTATAAACATGCCCCAATGGATGCCGCCACTGTTTTCTATGGCTAAAGCAGTACCGAGAAGGACAGGGGCAAATGCGGCAGTCAATGTATGAGGACGGGTTAATTGCCACCAGACTTTCCAGCTTTCTTTATCAACTGCTGGTGAAGAACTAGGCTGTAACTGTGATTGCATATCTAATTCTCTCCCTTAATATCAATCTATCAAACCTAAATATTTTATCTAAAAGAACGAAAATTGTCAAAAAGACCTTTAAAATCCAGGTTAAATTACCTTACAATTATAAGTGTAGATATTCACATATCCACTGTCAATTAGTATTTTCACGTCTAAGCAGGATGGTTTTACCAGATTATGCAAGCTTTTGGCGTGAAATATATAATAAGGATGATAATCGCTTTGGAAAGCCCGCCATGATTGACATCGTGATGTATGAGGTGTATCTTAAAATAAGCTTTTAAACGTTTGATAACAGATGAGAGGCTGTTATTGGGGGGATATTTTTGGTTGCCATTCAGGAAACGGAACTTAGACAGGGAATCCTTGATGGGATTGAGCGGGCCAAAGGACTATCTCAGTCGATTTTGGTAAGCGAAGTCCATAAAATAGATCGTATCGATCCTTTTCATTTTTTTGCTTCAGGCCGGGAAAAGTACTTAGGAGAACGTTTTTTCTGGAAGGATTCTGAGGGAGAACAAATCCTTGCGGGGTTGGGGGTTTGCGGGCAAATACAGTCGGATCAGCCAGCTGACCGCTTTTTTCATGTAGAAAAAGAGTGGAAGCGCTTCATGGATTCCGCGCTGGTATTTAATAAATACAATCTCAATGGAATAGGTCCAGCCTTGTTCGGCGGATTTTCGTTCGATCCGCTGAAAAAAGGAACTGCTTTATGGTCCAAGTTTTCAGAAGCACTGTTCCATATTCCGAAATACATGCTGACTATAATCAAGGGTGAGGCGTATTTCACTACCAACGTAATTTGCACCCAGCATGATGATCTAACCTTATTTGAAAAATTGTCCAGGGAGCGGGAAGAAGTGCTCTCGAGGGCAGTTGTGAAACCAGCACTTGCTCAGCTTCATCTCAAGGAAATTGTTGAAATCGAACCGGAAGCATGGAAGCAGACTGTAACAGATGCCGTAAACAGTTTTGAGAATAGCGAACTGAAAAAAGTTGTCCTCGCAAGGGAGCTGCGCCTTCATTTCGAAGAAAAGGTCCAGGCAGAAAGAGTCCTTGCGAATCTCTTGGATCACCAGAAGGCAAGCTTTACATTCGCTTTTGAATCCAATGGGGATTGTTTTATTGGTGCATCACCCGAAAGGCTGGTCAAGAAGGATGGCGACAGCCTGTTTTCCGCATGTCTCGCAGGTTCGATCGCAAGAGGGAACACTCCTGAAGAAGATGAAAAGCTTGGCTGTGAACTTTTAACTGACCAGAAAAATTTGATTGAACACCAATATGTGGTCGATATGATCAAAGAGGCGATGGAGGAAACCTGTGATGAGGTAATCCTTCCAGAGCAGCCTGCTTTAATGAAGATGAAATACATCCAGCATCTGTATACCCCGGTCATCGGTAAAAACCGGGAAGGAACATCGATTCTTCACCTGGTGGACAGACTCCATCCGACTCCAGCACTTGGAGGATTGCCGAAACAGGCAGCCATCGAGAAAATCAGGGAAATCGAACAGCTGGACAGAGGGCTTTATGCTGCACCTGTTGGCTGGATGGATTATCAGGGGAACGGTGAATTTGCCGTAGCCATCCGTTCAGGACTGATTCAGGGAAAAGAGGCTTCCTTATTTGCGGGATGTGGAGTCGTGGCAGATTCAAATGCCGAAAGCGAATATAAAGAGACTAGCATCAAGTTCCGACCGATGCTTACAGCACTTGGAGGAAAGATAACATGAGTCACCAGGAAGGTTTAACAGCGTATATCGCTGCATTTGTTGCAGAGTTATCCAAAACAGGGGTGAGGGATGTTGTCATCAGCCCTGGTTCGAGATCAACGCCAATGGCACTGGTGATGGCAGAACACCCTGAACTGAGGACCCATATTCTTGTCGATGAGCGTTCTGCTTCATTTTTCGCCCTCGGGATTGCCAAAGCAACCCGAAAACCCGTCGCACTGCTTTGTACATCTGGGACGGCAGCGGCGAATTATTATCCTGCGGTCATAGAAGCTAGCATTTCAAGGGTTCCGCTGATCGTCCTCACAGCGGATCGTCCGCATGAACTCCGAGATGTCGGTGCACCACAGGCGATAGACCAAATCCATTTGTATGGAAAAAACGTCAAATGGTTTGTTGAGATGGCGCCGCCGCAAAAAACAGAGGATATGATTCGCTATGCACGTACTGTTTGCGGCAGAGCGGCTGCAACAGCATCAAGCTATCCGCAGGGACCTGTCCATTTGAACTTCCCGTTCAAGGAGCCATTGATTCCGAAGCTGGATGGAAATTTGTTCGAACTGCCTGAGCGTGTTGGTGGATATGTCGAAATCCAGACCGGACGTATAAGCTTATCAGATGAAATGTTCGAGAGAATTGCTGAAGACCTTGCGTCATTTAAAAACGGAATCATCGTCTGCGGGCAGATCGACAGCAGTGATTTTGCTGAACGCGTGATTGCGCTCGCTGACAGCCTGAAGTTCCCGATTATCGCTGATCCGCTGTCACAGCTGCGAAGCGGTGAACACGACGGACGTCATGTTGTCGATACATATGATGCGTTTTTGCGTAACGAAGACGCGAAGGAAGCTTTAAAGCCCGATGTGATCATCCGTTTTGGTGCGATGCCTGTTTCAAAAGCGCTGACTATCTTTATAAAAGAGAATCGCAACGCCCGCCAGTTTGTGATCGATAGCGGTGCCGGCTGGCGCGAGCCGACGATGTCGGCAAGTGATATGTTTTATTGTGATGAAGCACTTTTTTGCGAGAAGATAAGCAGTGCAGTTGATCATGTTGATGAGTCTTCCTACTTGGATAAGTGGCTTGCGTTGAACGATACAGCCAAACAGCAGCTGATGGGCATTTCAAAGGTAGAAGAAATGAGTGAAGGCAAGCTGTTCCATCTGCTTGCTGAAATGCTTCCTGAAGGAGCGACTCTATTCGTTGGCAACAGTATGCCGATCCGCGACCTCGATTCATTTTTCCTGCTTAATGATAAGAATATCAAGGTCATGGCCAACAGGGGAGCGAATGGCATAGACGGGATTGTCTCTACAGCACTTGGGGTAGCGAGTGTATCGCAGCCATGTTACCTGGTGCTGGGGGATTTAACTTTATATCATGACTTGAATGGGCTATTGGCATCAAAATTGTATAATATCGATATTAATATTTTACTGATCAATAATAATGGCGGAGGAATATTCTCCTTCCTGCCCCAGGCAAACGAGCCGAAGCATTTCGAGATGCTTTTCGGCACTCCGCTCGATCTTGACTTCAGCCATGTTGTCGCGATGTACAAGGGGAAATATGACCTGATTAAAGACTGGGAGCATTTTTCTGAGACCTTTACTGAAAACCAGCGCGCCGAAGGCTTGAAGGTCATGGAAATCCGGACGGCAAGGGATTCTAACATGATGGAACATCGAAATTTGTGGAAATCTGTTTCCCGGGAAATAACTGCATTGTTAAAAGGTGACGAATCATGAAAACCATGATTAATGGAATCCAATATCATGTCGAGCAATACGGCAGCGGCTTTCCACTCGTATTGCTCCATGGTTTTACCGGAGCGGCTTCTACATGGAAGCCGTTTTGTCCTATATGGGGACAGCACTCAGACCTTGTTATGGTAGACCTCATTGGGCACGGCGAGACTAAATCGCCAGGCGATATGGAGCGATATGATATAAAGGAAGCAGCCAATGACATCAAAGTTCTTTTAGACCAGCTCGGTATTGAAAAAACGGATTTGCTTGGATACTCAATGGGCGGACGGACAGCCATTACCTTTGCAAGTCTGTATCCTGAAAGAGTAAGGAAGCTCATTCTTGAGAGCACGACGCCAGGACTAAAAACATCTGAAGAGCGCGAAGCACGAATTCAGCAGGACCATAAACTGGCTGACAGGATTGAAAGGGAAGGCGTGGAGAAATTCATCGATTTTTGGGAAACGATCCCGCTTTTTCATTCGCAGTTGAATCTCCCCGCAGAAGTAAGGGAACAAATAAGAAGTCAAAGACTGAAGAACGACCCCGTTGGCCTGGCAAACAGCCTGCGGGGAATGGGAACCGGCGCTCAGCCTTCATGGTGGGATGAGCTTGTGAACTTTGATTTCGAGACCCTGCTGATTACAGGAGAGCTTGATGAAAAGTTTTGCAAAATAGCCGACGACATGGCCTTGAAGCTGCCAAATCCGACAAAATTGACGATAAATGGATGCGGGCATGCAATTCATGTGGAAGAACGAGAAAAATTTGGTACAATAGTAAGTGAGTTTTTGTCGAATACATAATAGGAGGTTATCTTAATGACAGTTGAATGGGTTTCAGAACGCAATTACGAAGATATTCTGTATGAAACATATAATGGCATTGCGAGAATCACCATTAACCGCCCGGAAGTGCGCAACGCATTCCGTCCGAAAACGGTTATGGAAATGATCGATGCATTTTCTTATGCTCGTGATGATTCAAGCGTTGGTGTTATCGTCCTTACTGGAGCTGGAGACGATGCATTCTGCTCCGGCGGTGACCAGAAAGTACGCGGACACGGCGGATATGTTGGTGAAGACGAGATTCCACGTTTGAACGTCCTTGACCTTCAGCGCTTGATCCGTGTAATTCCTAAGCCAGTTATCGCTCAGGTAAAGGGTTATGCAATCGGCGGCGGCCATGTGCTTCATGTCGTATGTGACCTGACAATCGCGGCTGATAACGCTATATTCGGTCAGACAGGCCCTAAAGTAGGAAGCTTTGATGCCGGTTACGGTTCAGGCTACCTTGCAAGAATCGTCGGCCACAAAAAGGCACGTGAAATCTGGTACCTGTGCCGTCAGTACAATGCCCAGGAAGCGCTGGACATGGGTCTTGTCAACACAGTTGTACCTCTTGACCAGGTTGAAGAGGAAACACTCAAGTGGTGTGAAGAAATGCTTGAGAAGAGCCCAACTGCTCTTCGCTTCCTGAAAGCTGCAATGAACGCTGATACTGATGGTCTTGCTGGACTACAGCAGATGGCAGGAGATGCAACATTGCTTTACTACACAACAGATGAAGCGAAAGAAGGCCGCGATGCATTCAAGGAAAAGCGCAAGCCAGACTTCGGCCAGTTCCCAAGATTCCCTTGATTTTATAATTATGACACAGCTTGATGGACCTCCATCAAGCTGTTTTAGTATGTAGAGAAAGGGTGACATCAATGTCAGAAACGATACCGAATTGGCTGAAAAAGCGGGCCGATCTCTCTCCAGACCGGGAAGCGCTGATATTTGAAGAACATACCTATACGTTTAAGCAAGTTTTTGAAAAAGCAAAAACGTATGCGGGAAAACTTGGCGCACTGGGGATTCAAAAAGGTGTGGCGGCTGCCGTGCTGTTTTCCAATCAGGCTGAATCTGCCTTTATTTTATACGCTTTGCAAATGGCGGGAGTCAGAGCGGTTATTTTGAACAATCGCCTGACATCAGAAGAACTGTCATGGCAGCTGGATGATAGTCAAGCGGTCGTACTTCTATATGAAACTCGCTTCATTGATAAAGTATCAGGAATTCATTCTGATACAAAGAAGGTCAGCATCAATGATTTAAAAGAACTCGAAGGAATAAATCCATTTATTCTTGAAGAATACGATATGGATGAAGTCACTTCGATCATGTATACATCAGGCACAACCGGCAATCCGAAAGGGGTCATGCAAACATATGGAAACCACTGGTGGAGCGCGAATGCTTCAGCGCTCAATCTTGGTTTGCATGTTCAGGATAAATGGCTTTGCACTGTGCCTATTTTCCATATTAGCGGCTACTCTATTTTAATGAGGGGCCAAATATATGGAATGCCGATTGTCTTACATTCTTCTTTCGAGGAGAAAAAGGCAATCGAAGATATCAGTCGATATCAGATCACCATTATGTCGGTCGTCAGCACGATGCTAAGGCGGATCATTGACGAATTGGGCTCTGACAGACTGCCGGGATCATTCCGATGCATGCTGTTGGGGGGCGGGCCTGCTCCTTTACCATTACTTCAATCCTGTCTGGAAAAAGATATCCCGGTATTCCAAACCTATGGGATGACAGAAACTTCTTCACAGTTTGCGACATTATCACCGGAATACAGCATTGAGCGCCTTGGTTCTGCCGGTAAAGCGCTATTTTCCAACCAGATACGGATTGTGGATGCAGATGGCCTGGATGTTCCGCCTGGTGCAGAGGGTGAAATTGTTGTAAAAGGGCCGAACGTGACAGTCGGGTACTTGAACCGCCCTGATGAAACGGCAGATAAAATCCGTGAGAGATGGCTTCATACCGGTGATATTGGCTATGTGGACGGAGATGGATTCCTATATGTTCTTGACCGCCGTTCCGATTTAATTATTTCCGGCGGGGAAAATGTCTATCCTGCTGAAATTGAAGGCGTCCTGCTTTCGCATCCAGGTGTGGCTGATGCCGGAGTGATTGGAATGCCTGATGAGCAATGGGGACAGGTGCCTGTCGCTTTTATTGTGAAAAATGATTTGGGCGTGTCAGAAGAAGAGTTGCTCAAGCTATGTGAACAAAAACTTGCAAAATACAAGCTTCCTAAAAAGTTCTACTTTGTTGACAGCCTGCCGCGTAATGCCGCAAAGAAATTATTAAGGCGCAAACTGCGCGAGTGGCTGGATGTGGAGCGTGATGAAAATGGCGATTAAGTCGGTACATTTATCGGTCATTAAAATGCCATTGAAGCAGCCTTTCATGACTCATTTAGGTTCCGTGACCGACAGGGAAGCGATCATAGTAGAAGTGGAAGATCGTAATGGCATCACTGGATATGGCGAAGGGGTAGCATTTTCATCACCCTGGTATACGGAGGAAACGGTGCAAACCTCATATCATGTGCTTAAAGATTTTTTGATCCCTCTTTTGAAAAAAAAGGGGATCAGCCATCCTGAAGAAGCTTTCGGGTTGTTCAGTTCCGTGCGCAGGAATCATATGGCAAAGGCCGCCCTTGAAACAGCACTCTGGGATCTGCAGGCAAAGAAAGAGGAAATTCCGCTATCGAGACTTATTGGCGGAACGATGTCAGAGATACCTGCAGGTGTGGTTGTCGGGAACCCAAATTTGTCTGAAGTCCTGAAACAAATCGAAAGCTATCTGGATCAAGGCTTCAAGCGCGTGAAAATTAAAATAAGCCCCGAAACTGACTACCAGTTAATTTCGGGAATTCGTCAGCAGTTTCCTGATCTGCCACTGATGGCCGATGCAAACTCGGCATACTCTCTCAGGGATGCGAACCGGTTAAAAGCACTTGATGATTTTAGCCTGCTGATGATCGAACAGCCATTGGGTTTTGATGACATTATTGATCATGCCAAACTTCAGAACCAGATCAAGACACCCATCTGCCTGGATGAAAGCATCGTCACTTTCGATGACGCTAGGAAAGCAGTCGAACTCGGCAGCTGCGGGGTCATTAATATAAAAGTCGGCCGTGTCGGCGGCATTGGCGAAGCAAAAAGAATTCATGACTACTGCCGCTCAAAAGGCATTCCTGTCTGGGCAGGCGGCATGATAGAATTCGGCATTTCAAGAGCCCATAATATTGCGCTCGCTTCACTGCCAGGATTCACAATACCAGGGGATATTTCCGGTTCGGACCGCTATTGGGAAGAAGATATCATAGAGCCGGAGATCAAAGTGGAAAACGGGATGATCCAGGTGCCTGAGAACCCTGGTATCGGTTTTGAACTGAACAGGAAACGAATGAAGGAAGTAACTGTTTTTGAAGAACGGTTTGAGTTTTAGAAAATGTGGAGAGCACTGCTTTGGCAGTGCTTTATTTTTTTGTCAGGTCAAATTGGAAAAAGTGAGTGTTTTTTTCCAATTCGCTATAAAAAGGAAAAAGTCGCTATAAAAACGAAAAACTCGCTATAATAATAAAAAAATCGCTATATAAATGAAATTTTCGCTATATAAATTAAAATCTCGCTATAAAAATTATCGTAAGTCCTTTTTTCGTATAGTTTAATGGTCTTAATCATCCATATTTGGTGATTGATTCATTTTACTCATGAATTACGTTAGGAATGAAGCAAATCCCAATGAAAAAAGCTGATTCAAAAGAACTATTTTACGATAGTGTGATTTGAATCACTTAGTCTGCTGAAATAATTTATTATAATCACTATGGGAATGAGGTAAAACGCCTCAACGAGAAGATATTGACATAGGGGAGTGTTTGAAATGCTAGATCAGAAAACGATTGAGATCATCAAATCAACAGTACCAGTACTTGAAGTGCACGGAGAACAAATCACGACAGTATTCTATAAAACTATGTTCGAAAACCATCCAGAATTATTGAACATTTTTAACCATGCAAACCAGAAGCAGGGCAGACAGCAAAGAGCGCTGGCTGGAACAGTCTATGCTGCTGCAAAATACATCGATAATCTTGAAGCGATCCTTCCGGTTGTAAACCAGATTGCGCATAAGCACCGCAGCCTTGGCATCCTGCCTGAGCATTATCCAATCGTCGGAAAGCACTTGCTGATTGCGATCAAGGAAGTTCTTGGAGATGCGGCTACAGATGAAATCATCAATGCGTGGGCCGCAGCATATGGCGTAATCGCGGACGCATTCATCTCTGTGGAGGCGGAAATGTATGATGAAGCTGCGAACCAAAGAGGCGGCTGGAAGGACTTCCGTCCATTTATTGTTGCGAAAAGAGTCGAGGAAAGTGATGTCATCACTTCTTTCTACTTGAAGCCGGTCGATGGGAAGGCAATCGCTGCATTTAAGCCAGGGCAGTATATCAGCATCAAGCTAGAAATCGAAGGCGAAGAGTTCACACATATCCGCCAGTACAGCCTATCAGATGCTCCTGGAAAAGATTATTACCGTATCAGCGTGAAAAAAGAAGCTGGCATGGAAACTCCGGATGGCAAAGTATCGAACTACCTGCACAACAGCGTAGAAGAAGGCGAAGTTCTGCAAATTAGTGCACCAGCAGGCGACTTCTTCCTTGATACAGAAAAAGATACTCCAGTCGTACTGCTAAGCGGCGGTGTTGGCCTGACTCCGATGGTCAGCATGCTGAACACCGTAGCAGAACTGCAGCCGGAAAAAGAAGTGACTTTCATCCATGCAGCCCAGAATGGAAAAGTGCATGCCCTTAAAGAGGAAGTCGCAGCAACCGCAGCCAAAGCAAAGGTCAATTCAGTAGTATTCTACGACCAGCCAACAGAAGAAGACCGCCAGAACAACAGCTTTGATGTTGAAGGGTATATTACAAAAGAATGGCTAAAAGAAAATGTGAACCTTGAACAATCAGACTTCTATTTCTGCGGCCCAGTACCATTCATGAAAGCAGTCAACTCTGCATTAAAAGATCTTGGCGTTACAGAAGACAGAATTCACTTCGAATTCTTCGGGCCAATGGCAAGCTTAGAGGCTTAACTGGCTATATAAATATATTCAAAATAAAAAAACAACGCTTGGGGATGTTAACGTACCAAGCGTTGTTTTTTTATAAGCTTTATCTCTCAGCTTCAAAGTTAAATAAATTGGCAAGTCGTATTAACTCCTCTGAATCACCCTGCTTTTTATCCAACAACCCATCATTAGTCATATAGTATACATAATTTTTGGTTACGATATATAACGCAGTTGAGCCATACTCTGTTGTCGGTTCATGTAGAAATGCGCGTTGACCTGAAACGTTTATTTCAGTGACTTTTGTTCCGTATAGGGGATGTTCGGGAAAGAAATGCCTACTCATTTCTTCAACTGATCCCGTTTCATTCTTTGTATAATGTACTGAAATAAACCTTCCTTCTGAAGTCGGGTAAAAAGCCTGTGTAAATATTTGTTCTTTACTGCCTATTTTTTCAACAGATACTGCAAGAAGTGGTTCTCCTGAGATTGTATTGATCTCCTTGTAGGCATCCATTGGATAAACGACATATTCCATTCCTTTTTCGGTTAAAACCGGTGTCTCTTTTCCGTTGATCACTTCCATTGTATACAGCTTTTCTTTATTTGATAGCATTCCAGAGACAAATGAATCTTCATTCCCCAATTGAATAATGAGCAAAAACAGTAGAGAAAAAGTTATACTTATGGTTGATGCGTAACCAGAAATTTTAAAAATTCGAGATTTGACCTTTTCTTTATAAATTTGCCTCTCCAGTTTTCTCCTGACTGAATTGGCTTGATCCTGACTCCATTCCAAATCATATTCTACTTTCTGAAGAGCACGATTAAAAGTGTTCAATTCACTTTGTATGTTCATTTAACCACGACTCCTTTATCAATCTTTTTTCCAAAGCTAACATCCCACGATGCAAGGTGGATTTTACTTTACTTTCCGAACAATTCAATATTTCCGCTGTTTCAGTAATTGAAAAACCCTTTATTTTTCTAAGGATGATTACTTCTCGGTGTGATTGTTTAAGTGCACTTAATGCTTCGTATATTTCCTTAGAACTTTCTTTAAGCTGTACTACATTCTCTGGCAATAGTTTTATGTCAACTTGAGGTTGAAACAACTCTTTTATAAAACGAATTGGTTTTTGCTTTCTTAAGTAATCAACAGTTGTGTTATGAGCAATACTGAATAACCAAGTCTTTTCACTAGAATCACGATTGAAATTATGATAATACTTATATGCCTTGAAAAAAGTTTCCTGGGTTAAATCCTCAGCCTGCTGATAGTCTTTGGTGAGCATGAAAATAAATTTGAAAATTGTTTGATGATAAAGATCGTACCATTCATTTATATCTTCATCCCTGTAGTCAGCCATATAAATTCTCTCCCTGCTAATGAACTCAATACTTAGACGTGTGAGATTATAAAAGGTTTTGGTATATTTAAAATCTTTTTTACATCGGAATAAAATGGCAGAATTTTATTGACTTCCTGGAAATTTCTGAATAAAATCAGATTAATAAATTTTTAAAAGCAATGAAGAGAAAAAGTAGGGTGCCCCTGTTTTTTACCAGAGAGCTTCGGAAGCTGAAAAGAAGCAAAGACAGACACTTGAAAAATGGTCTCTGAGCTCCGTCCTGAACATGCTGCAGGCATAAGTAGGTAACGGCGAGAGTTGGCACTCGTTATCAATGTCACAGTATAAGAGCAGGCATTCCATGCTCCGTACTTGGTGAGGCAAATAGTGTAAGCTATTTGCGAAATAAGGTGGTATCACGGGGAATCCAAACCTCGTCCTTAACTTTTACGGTTAAGGGCGGGGTTTTTTTATTCTTCTAAGGAGGTCATATTAAATGAGCATTTTTATTGGAGGAGCATG
Organism: Cytobacillus oceanisediminis 2691; assembly: GCF_007678455.1. GTDB lineage: Bacteria > Bacillota > Bacilli > Bacillales > Cytobacillaceae > Mesobacillus > Mesobacillus oceanisediminis_A. The sequence goes on from NZ_VEEP01000005.1 coordinate 25,130, forward strand.
GGCTTATGTTAATGGATCCTTGCATCTCGGGCATATTTCCAGTCTGTTGCCGGGGGATATTTTAGCAAGGTATTACCGGTTAAAAGGAGAAAAAGTTCTATATGTTTCTGGCAGCGACTGCAATGGTACACCTATTACGATCAGAGCGAAACAGGAGGAAGTTACGGCAAAAGAGATAGCGGATTACTATCATAACGAATTCGTTGATTGTTTTTCTCGTCTGGGGTTCTCTTATGACCTGTATACGAGGACTGATACAGAACATCATCATCAAATTGTTCAAGCCATCTTTTTGGAGTTGTTGGAGAAAGGATTCATTTACAAGAAAGAAATTGATCAATTGTATTGCGAGCATGATAAACAGTTTTTGCCTGACCGATATGTAGAGGGTCTATGCCCAATCTGCGGAGCGAATGCACGGGGTGATCAATGCGACGCCTGTTCAAGTGTATTGGAACCTCTGGATTTGCTGGATAGACGATGCAAAATCTGCGGTCAGCCGCCAACGGTGAGAAAAACGGAACACTTTTATTTTGCCTTAAGAGCCTTTCAAAAGACTCTGGAACACTATGTTGCTGAAGCAGAAAGCAATGGGGACTGGCGTGATAATGCCATCTCTCTGACCAGGAGATATCTGAAGGAGGGTCTTCAGGATCGGGCCGTATCACGTGATTTAGACCATGGGGTAAGTGTGCCGATAAAGGGGTATGAGCAAAAGAAAATCTATGTGTGGATCGAGGCTGTTTCTGGTTACTATACCGCCAGTAAATTATGGGCAAAAGAAACAAATGGGGATGACCAGATTTTTTGGAGTTATGGGACTGAATCTTATTATGTACACGGCAAAGACAATATCCCTTTCCATTCCATCATTTGGCCTGCGATCCTAGCCGGGTTAGGAAAAGATCCATTGCCAACTCACATTGTTTCGAATGAATATCTCACATTGGAAAAAAGAAAATTGTCGACCAGCAGAAATTGGGCTGTCTGGGTCCCTGATATTTTAGAGAGGTATGATCCTGATTCTATCAGATATTTTCTGACGATTAACGCCCCCGAAAATCGGGATGCGGATTTCTCGTGGAAGGAATTTATCTATAGTCATAATAGTGAATTGCTTGGTGCATATGGAAACCTTGTGAACCGGACCTTGAAGTTCATCCAGAAATCATTTGATGGCATCATTCCGGAAAAAAGAATTAGCAAAGAAATAGTGGATCGGGTTGCCAGACTATATGAAGACACAGGCCGAAGTATTGAGGAGACAAGGTTTAAACAGGCATTGGAAACAGTATTTGATTTGGTCAGATATTCGAATAAATACTTTGACCAGCAGCAGCCCTGGAGACAGGTCCATGAAAATGTAGAAGAATGCAAACAGACTCTGGCAGACTGTGTCTACATCATAGGGAATCTGGCCAATATCCTGACACCTTTCTTGCCTTTTTCTAGTAAAAAGGTAAAACACATGCTGTCTTTTACAGAAGAATACTGGAAACCGCAGAAAATCACAGCTCGTAGTGTAACTGCTGTAGAGCCTTTATTTGAACGGATCGATCCAGAAAGGATTCATATAGAATTAGAAAGTCTGGGCAGAGGACAAAGGGTTTGATTGTTTTTTTAAAACGGCAGCAGGGGGTTGTGAAGTTAGAGGGAGGTGTCTAAATAAAAATAGTGTTGGATTCCGCTTGCGGTAAGGATTCCACGCTTGCATTATATAAATTAGATAAACCGGATTATGAGTTTGATTCAATGTTCTTACTAAAGGCTTGAATAGGACCGGGAGCAACCCGATCCTGGATTGATTAACTTAACGCTTCAAACGTCTTGCAGTCGGTTTCCCGGCTATTGTCGGCTGTCTCGCCGGAATGGCTGACTACATAGATTTTATCGGCATTGCAAAGGTTGCCATGCTCCCAATATTGACAGTTATTGACTTCGCACAATACGTCTTTTGCCATCGGTGTACCACTCCTTTTTGATTGATACACCTTTAGCTTGCTGCGCGAGGGTATAACACATTCAAGCTAATATTAGGTAAAAAGGATCAGGTTTGTTCCCTGGTCTTTTTTTAACGCAAATATCTTTTATCCTGCATGAACAGGCTCAAAAAATAGATGAAGCCGGGAAACAGAAGGAGTCACTTTAGGGAAAATATGTAGGTGGAATCCTATAAAAAAAACCTCCAAATAGGGAGGCATACACATTTATTCATTCAGTGCTTTTCCTAGAGTGGATAGATTCTTTTCCATCAACGTGAAGTATGTTTCTTTGTTTTTTATGTCTTCATCTGTCAAAACAGAAAGGTTGTGGAGTGTAAGTGGTTTACCGTTAATTTCTTCCTGGACCATTTTTGCCAATTTGGAGTTGAAATTCTGTTCGTTCAAAACATATTTTATTTTTTCGTCCCTCGCATGTGATATGAGTTTTTGAAGTTCTTTTTGGGTCGGCTCATTAGTAGTCGACAGGCCGGAAATACTGATTTGCTCAAGACCGTATCGCTTTTCCCAATAGCTGTAGGCAGCATGGGCTACGATGATTTCTTTGCGCTTTGCAGTCCCGATTACCTCTGTAAATTCCTTGTCCAGACCCTTTAATTGGGCAGCAAGCTCAGAATAATTTTTCTCAAAAGCATCTTTCTGTTCAGGCATTTGTTCAACTAACTGGTCTTTGATAGTAAGAGCAAGTTCGTTTGCATAGATTGGATCCAGCCAGACGTGCGGGTCAATGTCTCCGTGTGCATGGCCGTCACCATCTGCATGTTCATCTTCGCCGTGATCTTCCTGTTCTCCAGAGCCTTCTTCACCAATGTGCAGCGAATCTCCGACGGGGACCATTTTAACATCCTCATTCTTCAAAGTTTTCCTGGCTTTATCAACGAATCCTTCAAGACCGAGGCCGATATAGAAAAATAAATCTGCGTCAGCCAGTGCCATCATATCTTTTTGAGAAGGTTCAAATGTATGTTCATCTGCTCCCGGCGGGTAGATTGTTTTTACATCAACAAACTCACCGCCGATTTGCTGTGTGAAATACTGAAGCGGATAGACGGTTGTGTATACCTGCAAAAGGTTTTCATCCTTTTCCTTATTAGAAGTTTCCCCTTGCCCGCATCCGCTCAGTAAAGCTGAAATTGTAAGAAATAAAGAAAGTATTAAAGCGTATTTTTTCATATTGGCCTCCCTGGTTTAAAACGTATTCATTACGATTTATAAAGTATACTGGTAAAATTCATTTTAGTTTTCAAGTCAGCGGTAAAAAATATTAATTCGTAATCGTTACGATTTACCTTCTGTATCATACAAAAGGATTGATTCAAAATCAAGTAAAACATTTTGGCTCAGCCGTTATTTGCGGTATTCTATTTAAGAGAACATGTTAAAAAGGAGTAGAGAAGATGAAAATGCTTGAGGAAATCCTTCATTTTAATGAACAATTTGTAGCTGAAAAGAAGTATGAAGAGTTTACGACTACCAAATTTCCAAACAAAAAAATGGTCATATTAACATGCATGGATACAAGGCTTGTCGAGCTTTTGCCAAGAGCATTGAACATCCGTAATGGAGATGTGAAAATCGTCAAGAACGCGGGCGCACTCATCATGCATCCGTTTGGAAGTATCATGAGAAGCCTGCTTGTCGCTGTTTATCAGCTTCAGGCTGAGGAAGTTGCGATCATAGGCCATTATGACTGCGGTATGAGCGGGATGAAGCCCGACATCGTGATTGAAGAGATGAAAAAGCGCGGGGTCAGCGATGATATGCTGAATACATTAAACTATTCGGGTATCGATGTGAAGGAATGGCTTCACGGTTTTGACAATGTAAAGGACAGCGTTGCCCACAGTGTCGAAATCGTAAAAAACCATCCCTTGATGCCTAAGGATGTTCCTGTTCATGGTCTCGTGATCGATCCGGCAACAGGAAGGCTGGATCGCGTGATTGATGGATATGAAAAATAATTCAATGATCTAGGTAGAATGAATCACCCTTAATGATCATGTGCCTTGGCTTTTTTCTTGGAAGGCCACTCTTCCGGTACAGGATCGAAGCCGCCAGGATGCAATGGCTGGCATTTCAGGATCCGGACGATTGTCAGCCAGCCGCCTTTGAAGGGTCCGAATTTTTGGATTGCTTCAAGCCCGTAATGGGAGCAGGTCGGGTAAAAACGGCAAGTTGGCGGCTTTAATGGCGAAATGACCGTTTGATAAAATCGGATAATGCCGATGAAAGCTTTTTTTAGCATAGGTAAATCCCTTCTTGTAAATAGAATCAGGAAAAAGGAGCTGGCTTTCAGCTCCTTTTTTATTTATTTTTACCAGGTTCTTCGTTTTCAGATTCCCTGGTTTCTTCGCTGCTGCTTTCAATCGGGTCGATCGTGTGTTTGAATTGATATGCCTTCGAAGTCGTCAACACGCTTAAAACCAGGACAACGATGACGATAATGACTGAGATAATCAAAACGGTATACATAATACGTCCTCCTTTGTTCAAAATTATTGTAGCATGTTCCATTCCGGGATAGGAAAAAAGTTGCTGCCAGCATGTTTTTTCTCACCCAGGGAGGGGAATATAATTTATGACTAAGAGGAGGATGAATTTACATGGCACAAAATGAACTAATTCAAGCAGTAAACAAACAAGTAGCGAACTGGACGGTTCTTTATACCAAGCTCCACAATTATCACTGGTATGTAAAAGGCCGGCATTTTTTCACACTTCATGTGAAATTTGAAGAACTTTACAATGAAGCAGCGACAATCATCGATGAATTTGCAGAAAGAATTCTCGCGTTGGACGGAAAGCCTGTAGCAACGCTTAAAGAATATTTGGAACTGTCTTCAGTAAAAGAGGCAACAGGTTCTGAAAAAGAAGAAGAAATGGTAAAACAATTGCATGATGACTTTGCAACAATCGTTGAAGAGCTTCAGCAAGCAATCGAACTTGCAGAGAAGGCAGACGATACCGCTACCGCTGATATGATGACGGAAGTGAAAATGAGCCTTCGCAAACATATGTGGATGTTCAAGGCTTATCTTGGATAAAGAAAAGCGGAAGCGCCTCGGTCAGCGCCGACAAGCGTTGGAGGGCCGACCGGTGAAGTCGTTCTTTGACTTCATTGGGCGGACCGAAACGACTCGAGGGGCTAGGCGCTGGAGCTGGACAATTATATAAGTGAATTTTACACTTTCTTATCTAGAAAGAAAAAACTGGCCGTAGCCAGTTTTTTTTTGTTAAATAAAGAAAAAACCGGCTTCAACAGCCGGTTTGTATGTATGGACTATTCGTTAATGGATGTTGCGGGAAGGATATGTGACAGAGCGCGCGCCAAAGTCATCCTGGGCAAATTTCCCCTTAAGACTCTCGATTAAATAGAGACCCATCAAATCATAAAGCTCCTGCTTATCAAGGTCCTGGATAATCTTCAACAGGTCTTCACGGCTCATTTCTTCAAGGAAGGCAAAAGCGAGCATATCGATATCCTCTTCGTCGCCGGTCAATTTGTTGCGGTATAGTTCGTATAGCTCATCAATCAGTTTCATGGCATTTCACCTCTCCTTCTTTTATCCTCCATAATCCTATACTTATTTAATACCCTCCATAGGAAAAAATATGCCTTGAACTTGAAGTATTTCCCTGTTGGGTTATTGATTCACTTTATTTTTATTTGTGTCTAATTTTAACATACTCCTTACTTTAAAAGTAAATTTGGAGTGCTTAAAAATTATTTATTTTAATGATATTCAGTATAAAGAAATATAGACGCAGGGAACGATATCCATGAGGTGAGAAACATGACAGAAAGCAAAAAAACATACTATATCAACATCAGTGATGGCGAGATTCAAAGCGTATCAACTGCATCTCCATGGAATTTTAAAATTGAGGCAACTGACGAGGAAATCACCGCATTAAGGGAAATATTCGACCAGGGACATTCCACAGGCTGGCAGAACTTCATGAGGGCGCACGTTCCATATGTCCAGTACCATTATGACCGGGAAAATGATGCTCTCGACAGACAACTGATCCAGACATACGAAATGATCTATAAACTTGGAGATGAAGAAGCAAGGAACCATATTGAAAGCATGGGAATACTACCTGAAAGATAGAGCAGCCGCAGACAAATCGTCTGCGGTTTATTCATTTTCTGTTTTTCTATATAATTAGGTCATGAAATAGAACGGGGAGAGGGAGCATGGAAAAGTTTAAAGCGATGAACGGCGAGGACGTAATCTTGTCCTTTCAGGAAAACGCCTTTGAAAAAAAGGCATGCCACGTGCTGGTCATCTGTAAATATCGAGACCAGTGGCTTTTGACCAACCATAAAGTAAGAGGTCTCGAGTTTCCCGGCGGCAAAATGGAGAAAGATGAAACCCTGGAGGATGCCGCTCACCGGGAGGTAATGGAAGAAACGGGTGCAGTTTTAAGTAGCCTAGAGTTTATTGGGGAATATCAGGTTATGGATAGAGAAGGTTCATTTGTAAAAAGAATCTTTTACGGTGAAGTGGAGAAAATCGTACCCCAGGATGATTACCTGGAAACAGGGGGCCCCGTACTTATAAGTGGAGATCTGCTCGCGGATAGAATGAAGGATGAGTATAGCTTTATCATGAAGGACGATGTGATTAAACATGCGCTTGAATTTTTGCAGAAAAAGAGATGAAAAATTGGCGGTTTGCAGTTGAGACCGCCAATTTTTTAGGTTGATCTGTACGGGAATATGATCTTTCATGGCAAATGCGCATTACGAAAGGTCGTTACAAATGCAGTTCACTAACTTATTGGCGAAAAATAAATTTTATTGGCGGTTTTCTCCATTTTATTGGCGAAAATCTGATTTTATTGGCGATGGCACTACTTATTCTAAAGAGAGAATCATTTTACGCCTAAATCTAAAAGAAGCCAGAAGGATTAAACCTGGCTTCATCACTGGTTACTTTTAATCAGTTTCTTTTCGAGCAGCTCGACCAGCTGATACATCACGGTTGCGAACACAGCGATGACCAGCAGCGACAGGAACACGAGCGTGAAGTTGAATACCTGGAATCCATAGATAATCATGTATCCAAGTCCACGTGCCGAAACGAGGAATTCTCCAACCATGACCCCTACCCAGCTAAGGCCGACATTCACTTTCAAGGTTGAAATGATGGTCGGGAATGAGGCTGGCAGGATGGCTTCCCTGAAGCACTGAGTCCTTGTGGCACCGAATGTTTGCAGCACTCTTAAATAGTTGGGATCCACTTCTTTAAAAGAGGTGTAGACCACGATTGTCGTGATGATTACGGAGATGATGGCTCCCATTGCAATAATGGAAGTCATATTGGTCCCCAGCGCGACAATCAGGATCGGCCCTAATGCCACTTTTGGCATTGAATTCAAAATGACGAGGTAAGGGTCCAGTATTCTTGATAGCAGCGGCGACCACCATAGTATTGCGGCGAGTATGGTTCCGGCGAGGGTACCCAGGATGAATCCGAGTACAGTCTCTGCCAGTGTTATGCCAAGGTTGACAGCGAGCGAACCGTCGAGCGTCTTCTCAATCAGCAGATTCCAGACTTTTGAGGGTGAACTGAAGAGTAGAGGATCAATCCATTTTTGCTGGCTTGATATTTCCCAGCTTGCAAAAAAAACGATGAAAATCAACAATTGATAGAGGCGGACTTTTTTCTGCTCTCTGCTCAGCTTTTTCAGATACTGTTGATGGAGGAGTTCAGTTTTCTTCTGGTTCAATGGATTCCAACTCCTTCCATATCGTCTGGAACAGATCATTGTATAAAGGGTGATTTCTCGCCTCAAACGGGCTCAGGTTTCTAAGCTCTTCCGGCATTGAGAAGGTTTTATGCAAGCGGCCAGGCCTTGGTGAGAACAGGAATATGCGATCACTCATCGCGATGGCTTCCCCGATATCATGCGTGACCAAAATCGCTGTTTTTCCAAACGACTTGAATGTATTTGAAACCAGGTCCTCAAGCTTCAATTTCGTTTGATAATCCAGGGCGGAAAACGGTTCATCGAGCATGAGCAGCTTGGGTTCTGTTGCCAGTGTCCGCACCAGGGCCACACGCTGGCGCATCCCGCCGGACAGCTGTTTAGGATAAAGTTTTTCTACATTCTCCAGCCCCATCTGTCCCAGCAGCGCTAAAACTTCCTCTTTTTTTGACTCTTCCAATGTTCCGCTGATCTTTAATCCTAGCAATATATTTTCCTCAATCGTTTTCCAGGGGAATAAGTAATCCTGCTGCAGCATGTATCCGGTCTGGTTCGAAGCCTCTTTGACAGATTTCCCTTCGAGTTTTACCTTGCCGTCAGAAGGTTCGATCAGCCCTGCGATAATCGAAAGCAGTGTCGTCTTGCCGCAGCCGCTCGGACCCAGAAAGGAGACGAATTCCCCTTCCTGGACATCGAGTGAAATGTCATTCAGCGCAGTGACAGCGGATGTTTTTGTAAAATAAGTGTGATGAATCCCTCTTAATGTCAAAAAGTCCATTAGGCTGCAACCTCCTGTTATTTCATGACTTTTCCTGCCACTTCTGTATTGACTAAAGTGTCATGGCTGACTTGCTTAGGAAGTTCCCCGGCTTCATCCATGATGGCCTGGAGATTGTTCCACTCTTCCTCATCAAGGATTGGGTCAGTTGCGTATGAACCCTGGCTCTTATAACGGTCAACCACTGTTTCGATCAGCGCTAAATCTGTATCTTTAAAGTATTCCTGTATGGCTTCAGCGGTTTCTTTGGCACTGTGGGAATCGACCCATTTCTGTGCTTTGTAAACGGCACGGGTGAACTTTTCAATCGTTTCCGGGTTTTCCTTCATGTAGCTTTGTTTTGCCATGAATGTGGTATAAGGTACATGACCGGATTCAGTACCGAATGATGCGACGATATGACCTTTGCCTTCTTTTTCAAACATGCTTGCCTGCGGCTCGAATAGCTGCACAAAGTCGCCGGTTCCGGAAGCAAAGGCATTTGGAATATTGGCGTAATCAATATTTTGGATCATCTTTAAATCTTGTTTCGGATCAATATCGTGTTTTTTGAGCACGAATTCACCGACCATTTGCGGCATTCCGCCTGTACGCTGTCCGAGATAGGTAGATCCCTTCAGCTGATCCCATGAAAAATTGTCGATCTTCTCTCTGGAAACAAGGAAGGTGCCATCCGTCTGGGTCAGCTGGGCAAAGTTGATGACCGGGTCGTTTGAATCCTGGGCATAAACGTAAATGGAAGTTTCCGAGCCAACTAGTGCAACATCTGCCGCATTCGAAAGCACGGCGGTCATTGTCTTGTCGCCGCCCCAAGCTGTAGTGAGCTCGATTTTCAGTCCTTCTTCCTCAAAAAATCCATTGGCAAGGGCAACATATTGAGGAGCATAGAAAATTGAACGAGTTACCTCTGCCACTTTAACAGTCTGTACCTTGTCTTGACTGCAGGCTGCAAGAGGTATAATAAGTATGGCAACCAAAAATAAAGCAAAACCGGCTTTGAACCATTTTTTCATATAGATGCCTCCTAAAATCTGTCTTAAATTGGGCTTACGATAATGTATGAGGAGAGAAAAAATGTGTGAATGCCCAGTAGCAAAATAGAAAAAAATTCATATAAGAGGAGTGATGACGGTGGACAATGACGGTCAAATCATATCAGCATATAAGTTTCCTTCTCCCAACCCAAAAGTCGAACTTGAAATGGTTACTTATTTTGCAGGCGGGCTGCGTGTCAAAGGGCTGCTGGCAAGACCGGCTGAAGGAAGCGGGGCAGAAGGGTTCCTTTACCTTCGTGGCGGAATCAAAAATGTCGGGAAGGTGAGGCCAGCCCGGATTGCCCAATTCGCTTCCGAAGGCTTTACGGTTTTTGCTCCTTTTTACCGTGGCAACCAGGGTGGTGAAGGGGATGAAGATTTTGGCGGTAATGACCGTGACGATGCCTATGCCGGCTTTAGGCTGCTTCAATCACTGCAAGGGGTTGAAAGGGTTCATGTCTTTGGGTTTTCCCGAGGCGGTTTGATGGCTTTGCTGACTGCCATTCAATTTCCGGAGACAGCCTCAGTTGTCACCTGGGGCGGTGTAACCGATATGTTTTTAACCTATGTGGAAAGAAAAGACTTGCGAAGAATGATGAAAAGGGTAATTGGCGGATCGCCGAAAAAAGTGCCGAACCGATATAAATTCAGGACGCCCTTATACGAAATCGAAAACCTTGAAGCACCTGTGCTGCTGATCCACGGCCGAAATGACCGCAATGTCTCGGTTGAACACTCCTATCGGATCGAGAAACGGTTAAAAGAGTTGGACATGCCGGTCGAAAGCTGGTACTTTGATGAATATACGCACTATTTTCCACCGGTGATGAACCGGAAAGTGGTCAGCGATTTAACGAATTGGATGAAATCACAGCCGCAACAATGATAAAATGAATTTGAAGTTACTTGCGAATAGGAGCGAAAAATGATGGGGATGCCATTAGAGTTGAATACAATGATCGTGACAAAAGGCCGCGAAAAAAGGCTCGAAGACAACTTCTTCTCTTTGAAAAAGGAAGGCTACAGGCTTTATCCAATTGACATTCCAGTAGAAGTCAAAAAGACGATCGAAGGAGACCTGACGGGAACAGGCGTCATCTCAAAGGTCGAGTGGACAGAAAATGAAACAACCATTACGTATCAATTAGTTTCCTTGAACTCTACAAACTGAGCAGGGCACATACTGTGCTCTGTTTTTTTTTTGAATAGGGCTGGTGCTAACTGTTAGAAAAACAATCAAGTGTGCAAAGTGCATCTTTATTGGTGCCCTGTTTTCGGATGGAACGGGAATTTAGGTCAGCAAAGGGCTTTATTGGTGCCCTGTCCTACAAGGGAACGGGATTGTGGCTTTGCTCAATATAAGAATCCATTTATGAATAACAAAATAATAAAATCAAAGGCCATCTCTTTTCCAGAGATGGCCTCGATCAAATTCTTATTTAACGGTTGGTCCGCCTTTTTCTTCGATTTCAGACGGGACGTTTGTGAACTTTTTGAAGTTGTCACGGAACTGGTCTGCGAGGTCGTTTGCTTTTGCGTAGTAGGCTTCCTTGTCACTCCATGTTTTGACTGGCTGGAGGACATCGTCAGGTACACCTGGTACGTGCAGCGGGATATCGAGGCCAAAGATTTCGTCTTTGGCGGTTTCGACGTTGTTCAGTTCGCCTTCAAGTGCTGCCTGGACCATCGCGCGAGTGTACGCCAGCTTCATACGGCTGCCGGTTCCATACTCTCCGCCTGTCCATCCTGTATTCACGAGGAATACCTTTGCGTTGTGCTCATCGATTTTTTCACCAAGCATTTCCGCGTACCTTGTGGCTGCAAGCGGAAGGAATGGAGAACCGAAGCATGTTGAGAATGTTGCCTGTGGTGAAGTGATGCCGCGTTCTGTTCCAGCAAGCTTCGAAGTGTATCCGCTCAGGAAGTGATACATTGCTTGTTCCTTTGTCAGCCTGGCGATTGGAGGCAAGACTCCGAAAGCGTCAGCTGTCAGGAATACGATCGCGTTTGGATGCCCCGCTATGCTTGGGTCCACGATGTTTTCGATAGCCTGGATCGGATAGGCTGCACGAGTGTTTTCGGTCAGGCTGCCGTCATCATAATCGGCCACGCGTGTTTCGTCATCGACTACGACGTTCTCAAGAACAGATCCAAAGCGGATTGCATCAAAGATTTGCGGTTCTTTTTCCTTGGACAAGTTGATGCATTTCGCATAGCAGCCGCCTTCGATGTTGAACACACCATTAGGTGACCAGCCATGCTCATCGTCACCGATCAAACGGCGATTATTATCAGCAGATAAAGTTGTTTTGCCTGTGCCAGATAGTCCGAAGAACAATGCTACATCCCCTTCGCGGCCTACATTCGCTGAGCAGTGCATCGAAAGGATTCCATTTTCCGGAAGTATATAGTTCATCACGGAGAAAATCGATTTCTTCATTTCGCCCGCATATTCCGTTCCGCCGATCAAGACGACGCGCTGTTCGAAGGAAACAATGATGAATGTTTCTGAGTTTGTTCCATCAACCTCTGGATCTGCTTTGAAAGTAGGAGCCGAAATGACCGTAAACTCGGATTCATGCTCAGGAAGCTCTTCCTCAGTCGGACGGATGAACAATTGATGGGCAAACAGGTTGTGCCATGCGTATTCATTGATGACCTGGATTGGCAGGCGGTATTTCTTATCCGCGCCGGCGAATCCCTTGAATACGAAAACTTCCTCTTTATCTTTAAGGAACTTCAATACCTTATTATATAGCTTCGTGAAGGATTCCTCGGAGATCGGCTGATTGACCGAGCCCCAGTCAATTTTGTCTTTCACGGATTCTTCTTCGACAATGAATTTATCTTTAGGTGAACGGCCAGTATATTTACCAGTAGTCGCTCTTACTGCTCCAGTTGATGTCAAAAGCCCTTCGTTGCGGTTCAGGACCTTTTCGACAAGCTGGGGCACAGATAGCTGTACCTGTACATTGCTTCCTTTTAATAATGCTGAAAGTTCATTTGATATTCCTACAACGTTCATCGGAGGATACCTTCCTTTTTTATAGATTCAAAATACGTATATCAACTTTCGAGAATCCAGTTCCAGCGCCTGACCGCTCGAGTCGCTTGGCTAGTGTCGCCTCCTAGAAATTTCGAAACTTCAACTCCGCCCACAGAAGCAAAAAACGCTTCATTGCCGGAGTCTCCAGTTTCTGCGTTTCTGGTCAGACGGCTATACTTTTCGATTTTGGTCTGCCCAATGAAGACAAAAAACGACTTCGCTGGTCGGCCTCCAACGCTTGCCGCGGCAGGTCAAGGCGCTTCCACTTTTCTTGAAAGAATGATAATTTGTAAGTGTTTACATCTCGGTAATAGTATAACACATTGCTTCAATTAATCTATACTAATGATGAAAAAATTACCTTGTACCTAACTTGCGTTATATAATTCTTTCTTTATATAGTCAAGTAATATGGGTTGGTTTGACAACTTTTTATTTTAAGGCTCTGTTAAACAAGACTGTTGATTTTTGTTCCAGGCGCTTCGCTTTCCGCGGGGGAAGAATTATGAAAAAGCTCAAGTGCCAGCTTTTTCAAAGACCAAATTCTTCTTGGCTGGCGCTGAGCCTCCTCGTCGCTTTGCTCCTGCGGGGTCTCACCTAACCAGCTGCGCCCGCAGGAGCCTACGCGCCTTCCACTACAATCAACAGGTGTAAAAACAACATTGGGCTTTAACAGAGCCTATTTTAAAGAAATGGTTTCAACAACAATCGACATTTTTGTCGAGAAAATGATTGACATGGCCAGACAGGTTCGTTATGATTTTGATTTGAACGGATACTCTCTTATCCCGAGCTGGTGGAGGGACAGGCCCAATGAAACCCAGCAACCTGCAAACGAGAAAAACAGCCTAAGAATCAGCTGATCTTTTCCGGGCAAAGGTGCTAACCTGACGCAAGGGAATTGCCCTTGAACGATAAGAGCGAAAGGCGCGGTTAAAGCTAAAACCTTTCCTCACAATTGGAGAGGTTTTTTATATTGCTTTTTTCTGTCCGATGCATAGAAATGCAACTGGACTGCCTTCTTTGGTGTCATTGCTCCCGTGGGTGAAAATTAGGAAAAAAAGAAATTCACCATGAATCTTAAACAAATTTTTCTAATAAAAACTCAGCGTTTATTTCATACTACATAGGGAATGAGTACCGTATCAAACCGAGGTTTGTATTGGGACAGCCTCGATCAATTTTTATACATGAGGGAGGAACTCAGATGTCAAACAAACGCCGTTTGTTCACTTCTGAATCAGTAACAGAAGGCCATCCGGATAAAATTTGCGACCAGATTTCTGACGCGATTTTGGATGCGATCCTTGCTAAAGATGCTAACGCACGTGTTGCTGCTGAAACATCAGTTACAACTGGCCTTGTACTAGTTGCAGGCGAAATCACAACATCTACATACGTAGATATTCCTAAAATCGTACGTGAAACTGTCAAGGAAATTGGCTATACTCGCGCGAAGTACGGCTTTGACGCTGAAACTTGCGCAGTGTTAACTTCCATTGACGAGCAGTCTGCAGACATCGCGATGGGTGTTGACCAGGCTCTTGAAGCACGTGAAGGACAAATGTCCGATGCAGAAATCGAAGCAATCGGAGCTGGCGACCAAGGCTTGATGTTCGGTTTTGCATGTAATGAAACGAAAGAGCTTATGCCGCTTCCGATTTCATTGGCGCACAAAATTTCCCGCCGCCTGACTGAAGTGCGCAAGGAAGAAATCCTTCCATATCTTCGTCCGGACGGAAAAACTCAGGTAACGGTAGAATACGATGAGAATGACAAGCCAGTCCGCATCGACACAATCGTTATCTCAACACAGCACCATCCTGAAGTTTCGCTTGAGCAAATCCAGCGCAATCTTAAAGAACATGTCATCAACCCTGTCGTACCGGCAGAGCTGATCGATGAAAACACAAAATACTTCATCAACCCAACTGGCCGTTTCGTAATCGGCGGACCACAGGGTGACGCAGGTCTTACTGGCCGCAAAATCATCGTTGATACTTACGGCGGATACGCTCGCCACGGCGGAGGCGCATTCTCTGGTAAGGATCCTACAAAAGTTGACCGTTCAGCTGCATACGCTGCGCGTTATGTTGCGAAAAACATCGTCGCTGCAGGCCTTGCTGAAAAAGTTGAAGTTCAGCTTGCTTACGCAATCGGTGTTGCCCGTCCGGTATCTATCTCAATCGATACGTTCGGAACAGGCAAGGTAAGCGAAGATGTATTGATCGATGTTGTTGAAAACAACTTCGACCTTCGTCCAGCTGGAATCATCAACATGCTTGACCTGCGCAAGCCAATCTACAAGCAGACAGCTGCATACGGACACTTCGGCCGTTCTGACGTTGACCTTCCATGGGAGCGTACAGACAAGGCAGAGGCACTCCGCACTCAGGCTCAAGGTAAATAAAAAGGAACAACGGGAGTTGCATAGAAATATGTAACTCCCTTTATTATTTGCCGTCTAATTAGGGAGCGCCAGATATTTTCAAGGTTTGCACCTGGTCCAAAAGGTGTAAAATAAAGTATTACCTTAAATTTCCCTCAGATTTTACTGCAAAAATTTTGCGTTTAATGGTAGTATTAGATGGTATGTTTTTTGGAAGTAAAATCACTGGAAAATCACAATAAATTTTTTCTGAAATGGAGAAGGTGAAGTACATAATGTGTGGCTTTATCGGTTGTGTACATGAAAATGCACAGGAATTCAGCAGCGATGATAAGCAGCTGTTCAAAAATATGAATGACATCATCACCCACCGCGGGCCTGATGATGATGGGTATTTCTATGATGAGCATATCCAGTTCGGCTTCCGCCGTCTGAGCATCATCGACCTTGAGGCTGGCCATCAGCCATTGACTTATGAAAATGAACGCTATTGGATCATTTTTAACGGGGAAATCTACAACTATCTCGAACTTCGTGAAGAGTTGATTGAAGAAGGACTGACTTTCGAAACGCACTCTGATACTGAAGTCATCATTGCCCTATACAGCCACCTTAAGGAGCAGGCTGTAGACAAGCTGCGCGGAATGTTCGCATTTGTCATCTGGGATAAGCAGGAACAAGTCCTTTACGGTGCACGTGACCATTTCGGCATCAAGCCATTCTTCTATTTTGAAGATGAAAATCGCACATTCTTCGGTTCTGAAAAGAAAAGCATTTTGCTTGCGCTGCAGAATGATGTGATTGATTATAAGGCACTGCAGCACTATTTAACTTATCAATTTGTCCCAGAACCTAATACAATGTCTGAAGGCATCTACAAGCTTGAGCCAGGGCATTATTTTACAAAGAAAATCGGTTCACCTATGGAAATCAAGCGTTATTGGAAAGCGAGCTTCTCGCCAATCCAAAAATCTGAGGATGAATTCACGAAGGAGATCAGGGATGTCCTGTTCGAATCGGTGAAAATCCACATGCGCAGTGATGTGCCGGTTGGTTCTTTCCTTTCCGGCGGGATTGATTCTTCTATCATTGCGTCGATTGCGAAGCAATACCATCCTGGAATCAAAACATTCTCTGTCGGATTTGAACAGAATGGCTTCAGCGAGATTGACGTCGCCAAGGAAACGGCTGATCGACTCGGTGTTGAAAATATCAGCTATGTGATCAGCCCGCAGGAATACATGGATGAACTTCCTAAAATCATGTGGCATATGGATGACCCGCTTGCTGATCCGGCAGCCATACCTTTGTATTTCGTTGCCCGTGAGGCAAGGAAGCATGTAACGGTAGTCCTTTCCGGTGAAGGTGCCGATGAATTGTTCGGGGGCTATAATATTTACCGCGAACCGCAAGACCTCGAGGTATTCAATAAAATTCCCGGAGTAGGGAAGGCGATGCTTAAGGGCATTTCCAAAATGATGCCAGAGGGTATGAGAGGCAAGAGCTTCATCGAGCGCGGCGTGACTCCAATGGAGGAGCGTTATATCGGAAACGCGAAGATGTTCACGGAAAAAGAGAAGAGCGAACTGCTGCATGTTTATAACGGCCAGTACGATTACAGGGATGTCACGAAGCCTTTATATCGTGAAAGCAGAGGCTATGATCCGGTTGATACAATGCAATACATCGACATCCACACATGGATGCGCGGCGATATTTTATTGAAAGCAGATAAGATGACGATGGCTCATTCTTTGGAGCTTCGCGTACCATTCCTGGATAAGGTTGTTTTTGAAACAGCTTCAAAGATTCCGACAAGCCTGAAGACAGCGAATAATACAACGAAGTATATTTTGCGAAAAGCGGCAGAAGGAGTGGTCCCTGACCACGTGCTTACCCGCAAGAAACTCGGCTTCCCGGTGCCAATCAGACACTGGCTTAAGAATGAAATGAACGAGTGGGCAAAGAACATTATCAAGGAAAGCAACACAGAACATCTTATCAATAAGTCTTACGTTTTAAGACTATTGGATGAACACTGCCAGAACAAGGCGGATAACAGCCGTAAAATCTGGACAGTTCTGATGTTCATGATGTGGCATGATGTGTATGTCGAAAAAAAATACTCCTTCCAGAAGGAGTATGAGGCTCAAAAAGTATTACAATCTTAAAAATTAGGGAAGGTAGGTGATGGCCTGCCTTCCCATCTGCACCCAGGATTCTGCGAAATCCTTAATGGGTGCTTTTTTATTTTTTTCATTTGATAAAGGATCATTGAAATAGACGAAGTTTTCATCATACCCGGTAATCAGGACAGAATGTTCCTTCGTTGTAATTTTAACAGGCCCGCCAGGCGTGTACCATGTCTGGAAAAAGCTGTCGTCCAGCTTTTTGTATTCGGTGTTAATGATCACCCAAACTGGCCTGCCATCTGACAGGTGCGATTTAATATCCTGGAATCCTGCGCCCGTAAGA
Source organism: Cytobacillus oceanisediminis 2691 (assembly GCF_007678455.1). Classification (GTDB taxonomy): domain Bacteria; phylum Bacillota; class Bacilli; order Bacillales; family Cytobacillaceae; genus Mesobacillus; species Mesobacillus oceanisediminis_A. The sequence continues at coordinate 42,570 of NZ_VEEP01000005.1, forward strand.
TCTTTTATTTTGCCGGGAAGATACTTTTCTGCCAGTTCAGCAATTGGTTTATGATAGACTCCGAGCCCTGGTTCTGTGTATGTGTACATATTGCCGACAAAGCCCTCATTCGGGTCTCCAAAAAAGACTTTTCCATTATCGAGGCGGTACTCAGCCGGGTTTTTCCTGACTTCGCTGGCGAGTGTCAGCTTGTCCACTTTTACACCCTGATGCATGAGGAGCATGGCCAGGCTTGTTACCTCACATCCTCGAGGGAGCTCAGGCATTTGCCATATGATTGGTGCCTCCAGGAGTACCTGCTTTTTAGTCGGTATGATTTTAGGTTCGCTCTCTTCCTGGACAGCAGGTGCCCTTTCTGTTCTGGGTTCAGGCTCATCCAGCCAGTCTTTCACCGATTGTACGGCCAGGGCTACATGTGAAGCCTGAAGGTTCTCGAGGAGGAAAGCACCAACGATTGAGGTGAAAACAAACAGGAACATCAAGATGGATTTCATCATGCTATTTTGTTTTCGAATCAATAAATAAAACATGAGCAGCAAAGGGATAATTGCTGCAATAGGTAAATACAGTTTGTCCACATCCATCACCCCGTCCGCATATTTCAAAAATAATAGGGTATATTATATTATTTAGTATCGGACTGGTGAGGGAGTTTTTTTAGCAGATCATTCATCTTTGTTCTGCAAACTTTTATAGTATTGCCCTTTTTCGGCGTATTCTCTGGAAATGCGTTCCATATCCCTTATATCGTCTTCGTTCAATTCACGGATGACTTTTGCCGGTCGTCCGAAAGCCAGTGTATTGGGCGGGATCTTCTTACCCTGAGGAACGAGGCTGCCGGCACCAATAAAAGCGCCTTCGCCGATTTCAGCTTCATCAAGAATGATTGACCCCATCCCAATCAGGGCCTTTTTCCTGATGATGCAGCTGTGGAGGACGACCTGATGTCCGACGGTCACCTCGTCTTCGAGGATTAAAGGGTTATTCGGACTTTGATGCAGGACCGAATTGTCCTGGATGTTCACTTTATTGCCAATGATCGTCGGGGCGACATCGCCGCGGATCGAGGTATTGAACCAGACACTCGATTCCTCACCGATTTCAACATCTCCGGTAATTGTTACATAATCCGCGATAAAAGCGGAATCTGCTATTTTAGGTGTTTTGCCATTGTAAGGATAAATCATTTGTGCACACTCCTGTAATTTTATAATGCTTTCGTTTTTATTTTTCATTAATTATATATTATAGTTCTTTTAAAGAAAGAAAAAGTATTTGAGTGGGGGAATGGTCATGTGGAAATGGGAAGCTGATGGGGATGCTAAGGCTGTGATTGTGATGATTCATGGTGCGCAGGAGCATCATCGCCGGTATGGCTGGCTGATTGAAGCCTGGCGTTCATCCGGTTTTCATGTCATAATGGGTGACCTGCCAGGACAGGGCATGACCACAAGAGCAAACCGTGGCCATATTGATTCCTTTGATGAATATATTTTGGAAGTGAAAGAGTGGATAGAGGCAGCTTATGACTTTGACCTCCCAGTGTTTTTGCTAGGCCACAGCATGGGGGGACTTATTGCCATCCGCTTGCTGCAGGAGGAACGTGTCGAACTTGCCGGATTGATACTATCATCACCATGCCTCGGATTGGTAAAGTATCCATCAAAAATGCTGGATATGCTCTCGCACGGCCTGAATGTCATTTTACCGACATTCAGGATCTCATCGGGCCTGTCTGTCGATATGGCAACCAGGAATGAGGATGTCAGGGCAGTCGACGCCAATGATTCATTATATATTACCAAGGTATCGGTGCGCTGGTACCGCGAGCTGGCAGCGGCAATGGGGCTTGCGTTTGATAATATGGATAAAGTCCAGGACGTACCAACACTGCTTCTGCAGGGCGGAGATGATAAGATAGTCGATAAGCGAGCGGTTAAAGATTGGTTCAACAATGCCCCGCTTTCAGAGAAACGATATAAAGAATGGCCGAAATGCTACCATGAAGTCTTCAATGAACCTGAACGCGAAGAGGTTTTTGACTATGCGCATGATTTTGTCATGAGCCAGCTGAAGGCGATTGGATATGTTTATTAGAAAGAGAAAGGGTGAAGCTGCAGCATGATGATCCCATCAATGCCCATCAGTTTGATGTACCGGGTGTACAGAAAAGTCCTGCCACAGGTACATCGGGAGCTGGCATACTGGAAAAGCAGGGCAGAGGAAATCCCGAATCCTGAACTCAGGAGGCAGGCCCTGGCTAGCATCGAGCACAAGACTTTCCATTGTGAGGGCGGCTCTATTATGAGTCTGACCGCGAAAAAACAATATAAAGAGGCCATCCGGTTCATTGTGGCTTACCAGACAATCAGCGATTATCTCGATAATCTATGTGACCGCAGCACCTCGCTGGATCCGGTGGATTTTGCCGCACTGCATGAGTCGATGGCAGATGCTCTCAGCCTGGACAACCAGTTGAAAAATTATTATCGCGAGCGGGAAGACCAGAATGATGGCGGGTATCTGATCGAGCTGGTTACCGTTTGCCGCGAAGTCCTTGCCGGGCTTGATCATTATCAGGATATAAAGGAGCATCTGGTTGAACTGTGTGATTACTATTGCGATTTGCAGATACATAAGCATGTCGAGGTGAAAGAGCGTGTGCCGAGATTGCAAACATGGTTCGATGGCCATCGTGAAAATATTCCCGACATGGAATGGTACGAATTCTCAGCCTGCACCGGATCGACGCTCGGCATCTTTTGTCTCGTATCCTACGCGCTTCGCGATGATTTCAAACCGGAATACGCAGATAGCATCCGCAACGGTTATTTTCCATACATACAAGGGCTGCACATCCTCCTGGATTATTTCATCGACCAGGAAGAGGATCGCGAAGGCGGCGATTTGAACTTCTGTTTCTATTATGAAAATGAAGAAGCTTTGTTTGGGAGGTTGCGGTATTTTGTGGAAAATGCCGACCGGCACACAGCTCGATTGCCGCATCGGAAATTCCACAAACTGATCAACCGCGGACTGCTCGGCGTTTATCTATCCGATGAAAAAGTAAGGCGTCAGGAAAGAATCAGGAAGCTCGCCAGGGAAATGATCAAAACAGCAGGCCCCGTCAGCTACTTCTTTTATATTAATGGACGAGCTTATCGGTCATTGCAGAAGTGGGTGCCATCAGGAGTCGTGAAGGCGTTTATAAAATAGGATTGCAGCCAGGGATTGAGCCTTGGCTGTTTTTGAATCAGGAGAATTAAGTCACCCGAATCAACCAAATAAAGGTGATATTTGATTGCGGTCACAGACTGAGACGGGCTGCGCCAAAAAGAGGAAATCACTCGGATACGGTCGCAGAAAAGGAGCAGCTGCGCCCGAAAAGAGGAAACCACTCGGAGTACGGTCGTAGAACTAGAGAGAGGTGCCATGTAAATATGTGTCTTAACTGAAAAAACGTTATACATACCCTTGTATGGTGCCCTTATATGGACAATTTCGCCTGCATAAGGGTATCTATCGACATGAATGGTGCCCTTATGTGGACAATTTCGCCTGCATAAGGGTATCTATCGACTTGAATGGTGCCCTTATGTGGACAATTTCGCCTGCATAAGGGTATCTATCGTCTTGAATGGTACCCTTATGTGAACAATTTCGCCTGCATAAGGGTATCTATCGACATGAATGGTACCCTTATGTGAACAATT
>NZ_VEEP01000005.1:46379-272630 GCF_007678455.1 Cytobacillus oceanisediminis 2691
GGTACCCTTATGTGAACAATTTCGCCTGCATAAGGGTATCTATCGACATGAATGGTACCCTTATGTGAACAATTTCGCCTGCATAAGGGTATCTATCGACATGAATGGTACCCTTTATGTGAACAATTTCGCCTGCATAAGGGTATCTATCGACATGAATGGTACCCTTATGTGAACAATTTCGCCTGCATAAGGGTATCTATCGACATGAATGGTACCCTTTATGTGAACAATTTCGCCTGCATAAGGGTATCTATCGTCTTGAATGGTGCCCTTATGTGAACAATTTCGCGTGCATAAGGGTATCTATCGACATGAATGGTACCCTTATGTGGACAATGTCAACTGCATAAGGGTATCTATCGGCTTGAATGGTACCCTTATGAGGATAGCTTTGCCTGCATAAGGGTATCTTTCGACATGAATGGTACCCTTATGTGGACAATTTCGCGTGCATAAGGGTATCTTTCAGCTTGAATGGTACCCTTATGAGGATAGCTTCGATTGCATAAGGGTACCTTTCAGCTTGAACTGAGTGCGACTTCGGACAACATTTGTGGTTACAGGCGAAAAGCTGTCCGAAATAGAGCCAATTTAGGACAACTTCAGTGCTTACAGAAGAAAAGCTGTCCTAAAGAAAAAAAGCCCCCCATTTCAGGGAACCTCTCTTATCTCTTCTCAATCGCAATAATAAACGGCGGATTGTTCTTTTGGTTCAGGAATTTATACTCTAAAACGTGTGCGATGTTTTGATCCAGTGATTTTACATAACGCAATAAATATTCCCTCTCTACTTTGCCTTCCGGGTGTCCGTGGTAAATCACAATCACGATGATTCCTTCTGGCGCCATGATTTCGAGCAGCTGGTCGATGGCATGGATGGTGGTTTCGGGCACGGTGACAATGTTTTTATCCCCGCCTGGCAGATAGCCAAGGTTGAAAACGGCACCGGTTATTTTACCGAAATGTAGTGGGGGAATGCATTCTGTGATGTTTTCATGTCCGGTATGGAACAGGGTGACCTGATCCTGCAATTCGTGCTCGCGAAGCTTTGTTTTGCATGACATAAGCGCTTCATCCTGAATGTCAAAGCCATAAATACGGCCGGCCGGGCCTACGAGATTAGCCAAAAATAACGTATCATGGCCATTTCCAACAGTAGCATCCACCGCAATATCCCCTGGTTTAACCGCAAGTTCAAGGAGATTCCGTGCAAATGGAAGAATCCTCTCAAGCTTCATTTTCAATCACCACTTTGTTTCCAGTATAGAATTTACCTTGCCAGCTGTCGCGGCGTTTCATTTCTTTGTCGATCGCATTCAGCACTTCCCATTTGTTGACGCTCCACATCGGGCCGACCATCAGCTCAATCGGGCCATCTCCTGTAATCCTGTGGATGATCATTTCAGGAGGCAGGATTTCGAGCTGGTCACAGACCAATTTTACATAATCCTCAAGGCTAAGGAATTCAAGCATCCCCTTTTCATACTGCTTGACCATCGGTGTACCTTTCAGCAAATGGAGAAGATGGATCTTGATGCCCTGGACATCAAGTTTGGCAACTTCTTGAGCCGTTTCCATCATCATTTCCGGTGTTTCCAGAGGCAATCCGTTAATGATGTGCGAACAAACCCTGATGCCGTGCTTGCGGAGCTTGTCCACTCCTTCTTTGTATGTCTGGTAATCATGGGCCCGATTGATTAGATTGGCTGTTTTTTCATGGACAGTCTGAAGACCAAGCTCAACCCATAAATACGTGCGTTCATTCAGTTCAGCAAGGTATTCAACCACATCGTCCGGCAGGCAGTCAGGCCTGGTTGCAATCGAAAGGCCAACGACACCTTCCTCATTCAGAACGGTTTCGTATTTTTCCCTCAGGACCTCGACCGGTGCGTGGGTATTGGTGAAAGCCTGGAAATAGGCCATGTATTTGCCGTCTTTCCATTTTGTATGCATTTTTTCTTTTATCTTCTTGAATTGTGTGCCGAGATCTTCTACCCGGTCACCGGCGAAATCGCCTGAACCAGCTGCGCTGCAGAATGTGCAGCCGCCGTGGGCTACCGTGCCGTCCCGGTTCGGACAATCGAAGCCGCCATCAAGCGCCACCTTGAAAACCTTGTGGCCAAAATGGTTCCGCAAATGGTAATTCCATGTGTGGTATCGTTTATCATCTGTTGCGTATGGAAAAGGGTTGGCCTGTTTCATGCCAGAAACCTCCTTATAACCTGTCAGTCAGTAATAATAAAAATTGTACCACTTAGGATGGGTGAATCCAATTGCAAAAAGATTACAAAAGGCTGTTTCGAATTAATAGCTGCTTTTCGAATTCTGCAGTTTAATTCTCTGTCAAAGCTATTGCCAGCATTAAATATTGACAAAAACGTGATAGGAAAATCAATTGTGAACAAAATAAAGAAGAAGCAGACTTGCTTCAGCATCAAGAAAAGGAGGGGCTAAAATTGGCAACACGTCAATCGGTTGACCAGCTACTTCAGCAATGTGAGGATGCCATCAATCTTGCCCAGGAACAATACAAAAGCGCTGCTTCCCAACAGCATTATAATGACGGCGATTTCACAAACGCTCTTCAGGCCATTGAAGCTGCCTATAATGATCTTGCCAAGCTCGCCTTCAGTGCGAATGCACAGCAGCGTGACCAGCTTCACAGAATGAGACTGCAGCTGCAGCAGGTTCAAAACAATATGATATTGCTTGATCATTAAAACGGGAGGGATAAACTTTGAAAAAGCGCTCAAAGCAGAATAATCCTGAACAAAAGACACGGAATGGAATGAACAACCAGGATATTGAACTTGGAATGGAGCATGATCCAATCAAAGAATCCAAGAAGATGTATGAACAAAGTGGCGGGCAGCCTGTAAAGTCAAAATTCCATCCCGAACCAGGGCAATCTTCATAAATTTGTAACACCCTCACTTCCAGAAAGGAAGTGGGGTTTTTTTATTGTGTCAATAGTAGAAGGGCGGCAGTATTGTTCATTTAACAAATACCCCCCGTTCACAATTCGGATAAAACTGACGGAAATTTCGTGATTTAAATCACAGATTGAGGGCTCTGAGAAATGGTTTAAATAAGGTAGCAAAGCACGAGCAAGAAATTAAAAACGCCAGTAGATGAAATAATTGTTTTTAAATGAAAGTTGTCTTGTGAAACTATTCACGAATTCGTCACATATAGAAAGGAGTCAAGAAAATGAAAGTTCCGAAGCTAATAATGTCCTTCATCTTATTATTCATTTTTCAGCTTCCTGGTTTGGCTGAAGCAGAGGCTAATCCAGATGTTTTAAATATGGAGGAGCTCACAATCCAGGTGATGCCTGAGTATTCCTACCATCCGAAAGATAAAAAGAAGAATCCGCCACTGCTGGTGGGATACCATGGCGCTCTTAAAAACAATGCTGAACAGCCGCAAAAAGGCCAGGTGGTCGTTCCGCTCCCAATGGATGAGAAGAATTTCAGGATTGGTTTTGCCGGTGATTATTCGCGGGACCTCACCGAAATGAATGAAATCGAATACGAGCTGGATCAGGAAAAAGGAACAATTTCCTGGGAAACGAGTGAGGAAATCCAGCCGGGTGAGATTTACAAATTTGTGATTGAGTACTACACCGACAGCATCAGTGAGAAAGACGGCACAAAGAAGCTTGCTTACGATTTTACAAGCTTTACGGAAATCGGTTTGCTGAACCTGATTTTCGTTGAACCGCTCAATTCGGAAAGCTTCAAGCTTGAACCGGCTTCAGAGCAGCAGCAGAAAAATTCCTACAACATGAATATGTTCCTTTATCAGAGCCAGGGAATTAAAGCCGGTGAAGCAAAGAATATCAAGCTCGAATACAAACGAACTGACGACAGGACGACCGCTGAGATCATGGAGGACATGGCCGGGGATGCAAAAAAGGCTGGGACTGTTAAACAGAACGACGAAAAAATGCCTTTATGGCTGGTTATCACGGTAGTCGGGAGTATCACAATCATCGCAGCTTTGTTCTTAGTTTTCTTCATGAAGAGGCAGAAAACAAAGCCAGTGCAGGACAAAGCTTCATCTGAATTGGAAGCTAAAAAGGCAAAACTCCGGGCGATGCTCGTTGAAGGAAGCATAACGGAAACTGAATACAATGAACTGCTTAAAAAGCTGGGAGGTAAAAAGTGATGTCCAAAAACAAAAAAATCGTGATCGGGCTGGGACTTGCAGCAATTGCGTTCGTCATCATGATGTTTTCAACGATGCCAAGTGCGGGAAGCAAGGAAATTACGATTGAAGACCTGAGCAAAAACGGATCGAACTATGAAGGCGACTATATTATGACTCAGGGCTTGCTCAATAAGGAATCGGTGAAATGGGATGCGGATAAGCTGGAGCTTCGTTTCGAACTTTACGAAGAAGGCGTAGGGACACTGCAGGTTTTCCATAAAGGAATCAAGCCAGATAACTTCTCCGAAGATGTCATTGTTTTAGTCGAAGGTTTTATTCAGAAAGACGGAGTGTTCGAAGCGGAAAAAGTCCAGACGAAATGCCCGACAAAATATGAAGGCGAAGACATGGAGAACTATGACAGCGAAATGCATAAGGAAATGTACAAAAATGACAAGAAGGAATAAAACAGATGGGTGGTTATCTGTATGTATCTGATCGGGAATATCTCAATCTACCTAGGAATCGCGATTTCCCTGTATGGAATTATCGCCAACCTTACCGGGTTAAAGAAGAAAAGCAGCAAATGGCTTGAAAGTGCAAGAGGAGCGGTCCTCTCACTGGCTTTCGTTTCGAGCATCGCCTCGTTCCTGCTGCTGTATCTTCTCGGAACAAGCCAGTTCCAATATAAATATGTGGCTTCCTATACAAACGAAAGCCTGCCGATGGCTTACAAACTGACAGCCTTCTGGGCTGGAAATGCCGGATCCCTGCTGCTTTGGGCTTTCCTATTATCGATTTATGCGGCAATGGTCGTGTTTTCAAAAGAAAAGAAGAACCCTATGATGCCATATGTTTCAAGCATCCTGCTGGTGAATATCCTATTCTTTTTTACGGTGATGGCCCTCAATGTCAATCCATTTGAAATGACTGATAAAATCCCGGCAGACGGAAAAGGGTTGAATCCGATGCTTCAAAATCCGGGGATGATCCTCCATCCTGTAACGCTCTATATGGGCTATGTCGGACTGGCGGTTCCATTCGCGTTCGGGATTGCGGCACTGATCCTCAAGAAAATGGATTCGGAGTGGATCAAGCTGACGAGAAGATGGACTTTGCTGGCATGGCTGTTCCTGACACTTGGAAACGTGATCGGAGGCTGGTGGGCTTATCTTGAGCTTGGCTGGGGCGGCTACTGGGCCTGGGACCCGGTTGAGAATGCTTCCTTCCTTCCATGGCTGACCGTTTCAGCATTCCTGCATTCAGTGATGATACAGGAACGGAAAAATATGCTGAAAACGTGGAATGTAAGCTTGATCATCCTGTCTTACATCCTGACATTGTTTGGAACATTCCTTGTCCGAAGCGGAGTCCTGACCAGTGTCCACGCATTTGGGGACAGTAACCTCGGAACCTACTTCCTTGTGTTCATGGCATTCATGATGCTGTTTTCGCTATATGTCGTCATGACTAGATATGGATTGATCAAGAAAGAGAGCAGTCCGATCGAAGCCTATTTTTCAAAGGAAAGCAGCTTCCTGCTGAACAACCTGATTCTTGTGGCCGCAGCGTTCGCTGTCTTCTGGGGCACGATGTATCCATTGATTTCAGAAACATTCACCGGGACTAAGGTCAATGTTGGAGCGCCTTACTTTAATAAAGTCATGGCCCCGATTTTGCTGGTGCTGATTGTGCTGATGGGAATCTGTCCGCTGATTGCCTGGCAAAAAGCCGTATTTGAAAAGTTCATGAAAAATATTCTCTGGCCGCTTGCGATGGGCATTGCGACTGCCATCTTCCTGTTCGTTTTCGGTGTTAAAGGAATATACGCAATCATCGGGTTATCGGCAACAAGCTTCATGTTTGGTACACATTTGCTTGAATTCGCTAGGGGCATTGGCGCAAGACGGAAAGCGACAAAGGAAAACATCCTGAAAGCCGCTTTCAAGCTGACGGTGAAAAACCAGCGCCGCTATGGCGGTTATATCGTCCATATCGGGATTGCGCTGATTGCGGTGGGAGTCATATCTTCTCACTCTTACTCAACAGAAATATTGAAAACCGTCGACGCCGGGAACAGCATCAAGATTGGCGAATACACCCTGAAATTCAATGAACTGACCGAGCATATGAAAAATGGAAATGGCGTAGTCGCCGCGGATGTGGATGTAACTTATAAAGGCAAGGATATCGGCAAAATCAAGCCGGAAAAAATCTTTTACGAAACATGGCCTGAGCCATCAACAGAGGTAGCAATCAAGACGAACTGGAGCCAGGACTTGTACGTGGTGCTCAGTTCCTGGGAAAACAAAGACAAAGTTACCTTCATGGTAAAAGTGAATCCATTCGTCAGCTGGATTTGGATGGGCGGTATCATCATGGTGATTGGCACTGCATTCGCGTTAATTGGAGGCAGACCGGCATCGATCCGCTACCAGACCAATAAATTTGCGGGAAGGTGATGAAGATGAAAAAGAAAATTTTCGTTGCGACATTCCTTTGCTTCATCTTGATTCCTGGTCTGACATCTGCTTTCACTTATAACTCAAAAGAATTCAAGCACGTCATCACCCAGCTTGATATGCAGGGTCATGCAGATCATGATCTATCCACCTGTTCAATCAAGAAAATTTATTATGACGAAGTGGTAGAAATGCTGAATGGCGGCAAATCAGAGCCGGAAATCATCCAATCTTATGTTGATGAATACGGGCAGGCAGCCTTGAGAACACCTGGCGGCGGCACTAGCGGCTGGATTGCCTGGGGAATGCCGGCTGCAGGATTTGGCATCGGAACTGTGATCGTCGGGGTCTGGATCAGGAAATTGACACTCAAAAAGGCGGAAGTAAACGTTGAAGCCAAAGCAGGATGGGATTCCGAAATCGAGAAGGAAATTGCATCCAAAACTTTTGACGATGAGCGCCGAAAGCTTTTCTAGGAGTTGATGAAAATGGATTATGTATTTTTAATAATTGGATCACTCGTGATCATTACTTGTTTTTACTTTATCATTTCTCCCTTCTTTTCCTCAGGTGAATTCCAGCCCGTAGGAAGGGAAGCAGAAGGTGAAAAGCTGACTCTGGAGCAGGTGTACAGCGCAGTGAATGAGCTGGAAATGGACTTTCTGATGAAAAAAATCAATAGTGATGATTTTGAAAAAATGAAAGAAAATTATCAATTGCTGGCAGCTGACCTATTAAAGGAAGAAACAGAAACGCTTAAGCAAGGCAAAACCAAACTGCCAAAAGGCAAAGCGAAAATGCAGGCTGACGATGCGGAAGAAGAAATTCTCAGGGAACTGAAAAAACTCCGCCAGCAGAAGGGGTGAGTTGAATGGCTCCTGCCTATCACCCTGAATGGCTCGTGAACTTTTGGCTGACGTCGCCTGGATTGAACTTGTTGAATCCTCATTATGTGCTGATGTTTCTGGTAGTTGTAATTGCTCTATTGTGGTTTTTTCAACGAAAACGGACTGCTGTACATGAGGTGATTGACGATAATGAGAAACTGTTCAGGCACCTTTTACTAAGGAAAAAAGTGATTGAGGAGGAGCTTGCCGGATTGGAAGGCAGGCTCGGCTCAGCAGGAATGACCGAAGAAATAAATAAAAAAATGCTTGATTACCAGGGCCGACTGGACCAGGTGAACAAGGAATTGGAACAATACACTGGATGAAAGAGTTGGGGACCATGCTTGAACTGCGAAAAATGACCAAAATGCTGGGAGATAAACTGATACTGCGAAACATCACCCTTACACTCCAAAAAGGGGAGATCCTCGCGGTAATAGGGCCAAACGGTGCCGGGAAAAGTACGTTTTTCAAATGTACGGTCGGATTGCTGCAGCCTACAAGCGGAGAGATTCTCCTTGATGGAAAGCTCGTCAGGAAAAACTCTGCACAGATCAAGCAGCGGATTGGGTTCTTAGGTCATGAATCCTTCCTGTACAATAACCTGTCCCCGCTCGAGAATCTTAGATTTTACGGAAAGCTTTACAAGGTGAAGGACCTTGACAGGAAAGCGAATGAGCTTTTAAAGGAGGTTGGGTTGTACCTGTTCCGCGATATGCCAATCCGCTCATTCTCAAGAGGGATGCTGCAGAGGCTGGCGATTGCCAGGGTGCTGCTGCCTGATCCCGAAATCCTGATGCTCGATGAGCCGCACACCGGACTTGACCAGGAAGCCGTTGCGCTCCTGAATCAAATCATTAAAAACAAACAGAACAGCGGAACGTCCATCCTCATCATCTCACATGATTTTGAACAGGTGCATGCCCTTGCTGACAGGGCTGCCCTGCTGAAAAAGGGGAGAATCATCGCGACCAGGCCACTTGGTGATGGGATCAGCCTGGCAGAGATGAAGCAATGGTATGAATCAGAGGTGAAGAGCTCATGATGTCGATTCTTCTAGATGCCTGGACGATTGCCAGCAAAGACCTTCGCAATGAAATTAAGACAAAGCAGACGATTGGGATGATGGTCATTTTCTCCAGTCTGGTTGTCCTCATTTTCAGCTTTGCCTTCGATCCAACCAACAATATGGTGAAGGCTGTCATTCCAGGTCTGGTCTGGCTGATCACTGTCTTTTCCGGGATTCTTGGCCTGAACCGCTCGTTTCTTTCGGAGCATGAAAATGATGCCCTGACTGGACTGCGCTCGGCACCCATCGATCCTTCGAGTATTTATCTGGGGAAGGCGCTGGCGAATTTCATCCTCGTCACAGCTGTTCAGCTTGTGAGCATTCCGGTGCTGTTCCTGCTGTTCGACTACCGCTTCTTTGGGAAAATAGGCTGGTTCATTCTCGTTGTCGTCATCGGGACACTGGGCTTTATCATTGTCGGCACATTCCTGGCTGCCCTGTCAGCGAATGCCAAAAACAGTGAAATGTTATTGCCGGTGTTGCTGCTTCCGCTTTTAAGCCCATTGCTGATTGCCGGAGTCCAGGCGACAAGAATCGTTCTGGAAAATGAAGTGATTGCTGATGCAGCGTCATGGATCAGATTAATGGGAGCTTATGACTTGTTATTTTTAGCCGCATGCTTTTTCTTATTTGAATTTATTATGGAGGGATCTTGATGAAAAAAAATGCTGGTTTGATTGACCGAATCTTGCTGTTTACGCTGATACCATCATTTTTTATCGCGCTTTACCTGATTTTCATCTGGTCGCCTGTTGAAAAAATGATGGGTGCCACGCAAAAAATATTCTACTTCCATGTTGGCAGTGCCTGGGTCGCTTTCCTCGCTTTCGGTGTAGTTGGTTATTACAGTGTGAGAGTGCTGATAAAACCAAGGCTTCAGTACCATATCAATGCCGGAATCTCAGCTGAAATTGGCGTCCTTTTCACGACAATCACATTAATCACCGGGATGATCTGGGGAAAATCAAGCTGGAATACATGGTGGACATGGGAACCCCGCCTCGCGACAACACTGATCCTCTGGTTCATATACGTCGCTTATCTTTTCGTCCGCAAGATGGACGGTTCAATGGAAAAAATCGCAAGGCTGTCAGCTGTTTTTGGCATCGTTGGTGTCATCAATGTGCCAATTGTCTTCATGGCGATTCGCTGGTGGAACACGAAGCTTCATCCAATTGTGTTCGGTGAAGGCAAAAACCAATCAGGAGGCGGGATCGAGCCTGAAATGCTTGTCACCTTGCTGTTCTCGATTTTTACAATCACCTTGCTGTACACGTTCCTGATGCGAAAAGGCATCGAAATTGAAAAAATGAGACATATCGTCAAAAAGGCTAAGTCAAAAGCTATTGAAAAGCTTGCGGGCTAACTATTAAGGAGGAATGGAAAATGACTTACTTATTCATGGGTTATACAGTGATCTGGACGTTGATAGCGGGATATGTCGTTGTCCTTGGCCGCCGCCAGAAGCAGCTGAAAAAAGAGATCGAACTACTGGAAGAATGGAACTCAGATTTTTAAAAAGCGGGTGATGAAAATGGGCAAAAAAATCGTTCCGGTCATCGTGATTGCTGCTGTCATCGGAGTCCTTGGCTTTTTGGTCAGCGGACTGGGCGGGAAAGCATCCGCCCAGCCTGGTGACCAGTCGATCGATTTTGAACTGCAGGATATCGACGGCAATACTTATAAACTTTCTGATTTTAAGGGCCAGCCGGTCGTCCTGAATTTTTTCGCGACATGGTGTGCGCCATGCATTGATGAAGCGCCTGAATTGGAAGCTTTCGGCAAAGAATACAAGGATGCAAAACTTTTGATCCTCGCAAAAGGCGAATCGAAAAAACGGATGGAAAAATATATCGGAGAAAGTGGCTCTAAGCTTACGTATCTTTTAGACACAAAAGAAGACATCTCTAAAGATTACAATGTGATCGGACAGCCTGAGACCATCATCATTGACGGGGACGGCAAGATAGTCGAACGCTTTTCCGGGCCGACAACGAAGGATGATTTAATCAGTCTGATCCAGGAAAAAGTTTCACCATGACCTTGGTTAAAGCACAATCGTGTTTTAATAAGGCTGTTTTCGTATGAATGCGGAAACAGTTTTTAGTAGTTGGCTATAAGGGAGGTGAAAGAGAATGCTGAAAAAGCTGCTGGGAATAGACAAAAAGATGCTGTTATTCATTGGTGTGTTCGCTGGAATCATTGTTTCGGTCGTCACTGTCAAGACACTCGCTTATACGGATTCACCTGAATTCTGTTCAAGCTGCCATATCATGACAGAGGTCCATGACTCGTTTTCCGATTCCAACCACGCCGGTCTGGCCTGCGGGGACTGCCATTTGCCACACGAGAATATGGTCAAAAAATATACCTATAAGGCAAAGGCGGGCATGACACATGTGTATTTCAATACACTAGGGGAAGCAAAAATACCGAAGGTGCTCCACGCAACAGAAAGCTCTGACGAAGTCATAAATGAAAACTGTATCAGCTGCCATGAAAATACACTGGAAAATATATCGCATGATGCCAAAGACAGCTGTTCAAGCTGCCACCAGGCAGTGCCGCATGGAAAAGGCTTCAAGACAGAGGATTATTTTAAACCGCCTAAACCAGGCGAGCTTTTAGAGAAAAAAGGAGGTACGATGAACAATGGCTAGAAATTTCCGCTGGGCATATTTGCTCCTTGCGGCTGTCATGCTCATCATTACAGGCTGCTCCAGCTCGGATGAAGAAGCCACTTCAGCCAGTGAGCTAAAAACGGGGCTTAGCAAAGATGAAATCAGCAATGAAGCCTTCAAGGATCTTTTCCCGCTTCAATATGACAGCTACAAACAAAACGAAAAGATGGAAGACACAAAATACAGCGGTTCCGTGAAACGAAGCAAATTCGACCATGACAAGGAACCGTATTTGCCAGTCCTTTTTAACGGCTATGGCTTTGCGACTGAATACAATGAAGATCGCGGCCATATTTACGCGAATGAGGACGTCCGGGCGATCGCGAGGATCACTGACAAGTCGGTCGGTTCCTGCTTGACATGTAAATCGACTGCCGTACCGCACATGATCGAGGAAATGGGTGACGATTACTGGAGCGGCAATTTTAACAAAGACATCTGGCCGAAAGCAGAAGCAATGGGCCATTCGCCAATCGGCTGTTCAGACTGCCATGATCCGCAGACGATGGATTTGCGCGTCACACGCCCAAGCTTCATCAAGGCAATGGAATCACAGGGCATCGACATGTCCAACCCAACAAAGAATGACATGAGGAACTATGTTTGCGGACAGTGCCACGTAGAGTACTACTTTGCAGCTGACAATAGTGAAGTTACCTATCCTTGGGCGAATGGATTCAAGCCTGAAGATATGTATGAATACTATGAGACAACTGCCAAGGAACAAGGTTTTGAGAAAGACTGGGTTCACAATATTTCCGGAACGCCAATGCTGAAATCCCAGCACCCTGACTTTGAGACACATATCGAAGGTCCGCATGGCGAGGCTGGAGTCACATGTGCAGACTGTCACATGCCATATGACAGAGTAGACGGCAAAAAGAAAATCAGTTCACACTGGTGGACATCGCCTCTGAAGACAATGGATCAATCCTGCGCAACCTGCCATACCAACAGGGATATGGATGAGCTGAAAGAACGCGTAATCGGTATTCAGGATACTCATATGGAAGCCCTTCATAAGGCAGAGGATATTTCGATTACCTCACACTATTACGTGAATAAGATGATCACATCAGGAGTAAGCGAAGAAAAAATAAAGCAGGCTCAGGAGCATATCAGAAAAGGACAATGGTTCTGGGATATCGTAGCGGCTGAAAGTTCGGCTGGTTTCCATAATCCGCAGGGATCAATGGATTCATTGAGGATTTCGACTGAAGAATCAAACGCAGCCATCAATATTGCCATCGAAGAATTGACCAAAAAAGGCGTCAATTTAGAAGAGGTCAAGACAGAGATTGAAAAGGTGAAGAAGGCTGTTTACGACGAAAAAGATAACTTCAAGAAGAAAGACAAAGCAATCAACAGTTACTTCCCGGCCCAACAGCCAGCTCCAAAAAAATAGAGAATAGTAAATTTAGAGAATAGATAAATAGGAAAACACTGTGCAAATGCTAGTTTGTACGGTGTTTTCTTTAGTTTTGCAGAAAACATGAGAAGTGTCAATCATCCTTGATTAGTTTTTTTATTGATTAAATGGAATCGGGCGAAAACACCGTTTGATTTGATAAAAACACGTCTGGATTCTGCATTGATTTGGGGTAAGTTTTGCTTGGTTCCACGAATAAAGTCTACAATTTATGAAAAATCCTATGTTATTAAGCTTCAATTCCGCGAAAACACTACTAGATTCCGCGAAAGAACAATCCAATTCCGCGAAAATCCCCCTAATTCCGCGAAGTGGAAATAATCAAATATTTTTTCCAATTTCACTACCAAAAAAATAGAAAATTTCAACTTCAAATCCCTGTATAAATTCCTATTGCAACCCACGATAAAAACCACTAAAATTACTTTGGTATTGCATTGGAAATTTAATTTATATACTGTTTGGATAACTATATATGTTTTTCTTAATCCAGCTCCAGCGCCTAGCCCCTCGAGTCACTTGTCTAGTGTCGCCTCCTAGAAACTCCGAAACTTCAACTCCGCCTGCAGAAGCAAAAAGCGCTTCTTTGTCGGAGTCTCCAGTTTCTGCGTTTCTGGGCAGTCGGCTATTCTTTTCGATTTCGGTCCGCCCAATGAAGTCAAAGAACGACTTCACCGGTCGGCCCTCCAGTGCTTGTCGGGGCTGAACGAGGCGCTTTCGCTTTTTGTTTTTTCGAAATTAATTTAGTGAAAGAAGGCGTTATATGATGCCTAGAGCCTTGTGGCTTTTGATTATCGGGATGGCAGTCAATGTTACTGGTTCCTCTTTTTTATGGCCTTTGAACACAATCTATATACATGAGCACCTCGGCAAATCATTGTCTGTTGCTGGAATCGTATTGATGCTGAATTCAGCTGCCAGCGTCATCGGCAATCTTTTTGGCGGGAGTCTTTTTGATAAAATCGGCGGCTACAAATCTATCATTCTTGGAATCAGCATCACCATTTTGGCACTGCTTGGCTTGACTTTTTGGCCTGGCTGGCCGCAGTATATTTTCTTTTTGACATTGGTTGGCTTTGGTTCTGGAATCGTCTTTCCGGCTATGTATGCAATGGCTGGGTCGGTCTGGAAAGAGGGTGGCCGCAAAGCATTCAACGCTATTTATGTGGCTCAGAATCTTGGGGTCGCGGTTGGGGCAGCGCTTGGCGGGCTTGTCGCATCCTATTCATTCCAGCTGATTTTCATAGCGAACGTAGCTATGTACCTGATTTTCATGGTGATTGCTATTTTGGGCTATCGCAGCATCGACACCAGGGCTGCGATGCAAACGAACGTCCTCCAGGAAAACGGCGCGGTAAAAAGCCATACTAAGCTGTATGCTCTTTTGATTCTGTCTGTTGGCTATTTGCTTTGCTGGGTGGGGTACGTACAATGGCAAACAACGATTGCAGCTTATACTCAGGAATTGAATATTTCCTTGAACCAATACAGCATTCTCTGGACAATTAACGGCGCATTGATCGTCCTTGGCCAGCCAATTGTGAACAGGCTGATCAAGCCGTTCCAGAATAAGCTGAAGCTGCAGATCATCATCGGAATGGTCATCTTCATGGTTTCCTATGCAGTGGCGGCGGGAGCTCAAGCATTTTCAGGCTTCGTTGCTGGCATGGTGATCCTGACGATTGGGGAAATGCTGATTTGGCCGGCCGTTCCGACCATTGCAAATGACCTGGCGCCAAAAGGACGGGAAGGCTTTTACCAGGGAATCGTCAACAGTACCGCTACGGGCGGAAGGATGATTGGCCCGCTTATGGGCGGAATCCTTGTCGACCTGTACGGTATGCCCATGTTATTCGCAATCCTGATTGCGATCATGTTTATCGGGATTTTCACTACACTTGTTTACGACCGGAAAATGAAGGTATCTCATAATGTTGCTGCACAAACGCAAAGTTAAAAGAATCTCAAAACGTGCAGCACAAGCCTAAAAAACAACAGGGAGCTGGGCCGAAGGGGGTCCAGCTCCCTTTCTAATCAGTCACAAAATATGCATTTTTTCTCGATAAAAAATGCATATTTTGCATCTAATATAGGAATGTGGGATTATGATATAATCATACTTTGAAAGATAAGGGGGTGAATGGGTTGAAATTTAAAATTCTAGGAATGGCGTTTTTGGCTGCAGGACTGTTAACTGCCTGCAATGGCGGAGAAAAATCTGCTGAACCTGAAAAACAACAACAAAACATCAAGGAATTGGTGAGTGATTACAGCGCGGGCAAAAACAAGGACCACAAGGCATCCATCACCTCACATGAGCTGACGATTGCTGACAGTGAAGGGGACAAGCAAGTCTATGACATCTCAGAAGAAGACTTCTTCGTCTCAATCGCACCTTATGAAAATCAAACCCATCCTTGAACGAATCATAGCTTGACAGGTTGTCAAGGTGAATTGGTTGAAAAAGAGTTTGATGTATATATTGAGGATGAGGAAGGAAACGTAGTTGTTGACGAGAAGATGATGTCCCAGCCGAATGGCTTCATCGATTTATGGCTTCCGCGTGATAAAAAGTACAAAACAAAGATTGGATATGACGGTAAAAGTGTTGAATCAGAAATATCCACTTTTGAAAACGATGCGACCTGCATCACGACCATGCAGTTAATGTAGACGAAAGCGCCTTTTCAGGTGCTTTTTTTGTATCAGTTATTATTTTCAGAAAATTGTGATAAAATCAAAAGAAAAACCAGGTGGCGGATTATGAATACAAAGCTTTTACATATCCCTGCAGACATTATTGAAACTATCGTCGAGAATGCATTTGAATGGCTTGTGGTCGTGGATCAAGAAGGAAGGATCATTTATATCAACCATAATTATTGTGAATTTCTTGAAGTCAATCGGGAAGAAACGATTGGCCGGCATGTGACACAAGTGATCGAGAATACCAGGATGCATATTGTGGCCAAGACCGGCCAGGAAGAACTGGCCGACCTGCAATATATCAAAGGCAATTACATGATTGCCAACAGGGTGCCCATCATCAAAAATGGCGAGGTAGTTGCAGCGTTCGGCACTGTCTTCTTCAGGGACACACAGGAATGGATGAAAATGGACAGCCATGTAAAAAGTCTGCTCACGAGAATGCAGCCCTACATTCAAAAAATTGATTCTGGCGTGAAATATACGCTCGATGACATCCTTGGCGAGTCGCAGCAGATTGTCAGTTTAAAAGAGAAAGTGAAAATGGTGTCAAACAGCGATATTTCAATTTTGATCAGGGGAGAGAGCGGCACAGGGAAGGAATTGTTTGCCCACAGCATCCACCAGTTAAGCAGCCGGAGCCAGAAGCCTTTCATCAAGGTAAACTGCGGAGCAATCCCCGAAAACCTGCTAGAATCAGAGTTGTTTGGCTATGAGGAAGGAGCTTTTACAGGCGCGAAAAAAGGCGGGAAAAAGGGGAAATTCCAGCTGGCAAATGGCGGCACCCTCTTCCTTGACGAGATTGGCGACATGCCGCTGAGCATGCAGGTAAAACTGTTGCGTGCCTTGCAGGATGGAGAGATTGAACCGATTGGCTCTACTAAACCAGTTTCAGTTGATGTAAGGATCATTGCTGCCACAAACAGGCCGCTTGAGAACATGATCGAGGAGAAACGATTCAGAGAGGATTTATTTTACCGGATCAATGTCGTCCCTTTCAGCGTCCCTCCATTAAGAGAACGTGCGGAGGACTTGAACCTTCTGATCGCCTATTTTATCGAAAAGGTCACAAACCGGTTAGGCAAGCGGATTGCAGGAATGGAAAGAAATGTGATGGAAATCCTGAAATCATACAGTTGGCCGGGGAATATCCGCGAACTGCAAAATGTCATCGAAGCTGCCGTTCATTTGACTAAAGGAGAACAAATTACGCTGGATTCTTTGCCGGATTACCTGCAATCACAGACAGCGATTTATCGATTCAAGAACAAGAAGCTAAAAGATATTGTTGAAGAAACAGAAAAATGGGTATTGAAGCAAAGTCTTGAAAGGAATAATGACGACAAAATGCTGGTGGGCAGGGAGCTGGGGATCAGCAAATCAACACTTTATGAAAAATTGAATAAATACGGTCTCTTGTAGTCCGGAAACTCGGAATGCTGTCCGAGTTTCCGGACTTCTCTGTTTTCTAGCAATATTTAAAAGGGTTCTCACTGTATGAATGGTGTTTATCAGCGGGAAAAGGACAGATCAAAAAAACAGATTCCTATTAAGTAAAAGGAATAGAAGAATGCTAGAGTCCGGAAATCCGGAAAAAGGTAACTGAAAATTATGAATACATACCGATCCGCCTGATTCGAAAAGTTGGCACGATAGTTGCAATAAGATAATACAGCAATTTTATTCTAGATTTTTGTAAGCGTTACCATCACTTTCGGCAAGGAGGGCAGTTTTTTTAGTTGTTCACTTTAACATAACAAGGGGGAAAAAAGAATGCTGAGTATGATTGGATTGATTGGCGGTCTGGCTTTATTGATTTACCTGACGATGAGAGGGATGAACCTGCTTATTGTCGGGCCGATTTCCGCGTTGTTTGTAGCTGTTTTCAGCGGGATGCCGCTGTTTCCGCAGCTGGCTGAAGAAGGGGCTGCTAACTTTGTCGGGAACTATATGTCTGGTTTTTCGGGTTTCGTTACCGCATGGTACATGATGTTCCTGCTTGGGGCGATTTTTGGAAAGGTGATGGAAGATAGCGGAGCAGCAGACAGCGTATCTGAGTTTATCGTCGAGAAGCTGGGGATGAAATATGCCGTGCTAGCGATTGTCGTTGCCTGCGCTGTGTTGACATATGGCGGAGTGAGCTTGTTTGTCGTAGCATTTTCTGTTTATCCAATGGCATTGAGCTTGTTCAGGCAGGCCAATTTGCCAAGGCGTTTCATTCCGGCTGCATTGGCCTTCGGTTCGGTTACGTTCACAATGACTTCTGCAGGTTCTCCGGAAATCCAGAACTGGATTCCGATTGAGTTCCTCAATACTTCTCCGCTTGCAGGCTGGGAGGTCAGCGCCATCGTTGCAGTCTTTATGATGATCTTTGGATACTGGTGGCTGAAACGAATGATCACAAAAGCCATCGCAAAAGGGGAGAAGTTTGAAGCGAGGAAGACCGATCCAATGCTGGAAAAACGAGAACTTCCTCATCCTTTAATGGGTCTCATTCCTTTGGTAGTGGTATTGGTTATTTCCTTCGTTTTCCATGACTCATTAAAACAATCAGCACTCATCATCGCTTTGCTAGGAGGTGTTATATCCGCCTATTTGCTAAATCGCAAGTACTTCAAAAATTTCTGGGAAGCACTATCAGAAGGAACGATGGGTGCTTTGATTGCGATCGGCAACACGGCTGCAGTCGTTGGGTTTGGCGGCGTGGCGAAGGCAGTTCCGGCTTTCCAGACAGCGGTAGATGCGATGACGAATATACCTGGAAGCCCGTTGATTGGGGCGGCGATTGCCGTCAGTGTCATTGCAGGGATGACTGGTTCAGCTTCCGGAGGTCAGGCAATTGCACTTCCACTACTCGCACCACACTACATGGATATGGGCGTCAATCCGGAAGCATTGCACAGGGTAGCGGCCATTTCCTCGGGAGCGCTAGATTCTCTGCCGCATAATGGTTATGTGGTCACGACTGTCAGGGCGATTTGCGGCGAGTCCCATCAGGATGCCTACAATCCAGTGGCAGCAGTGACCGTCATTGTACCGCTGATTGGTGTGGCAATCGCGATTGTACTATTCACACTAGGATTAGGTATTTAGAGAAAGGAGCTTCCCGATGGTAAAAGATAAAGTAGTCCTGATAACCGGTGCCGCCCAGGGAATCGGGTATGAGATCGCCAAAAGTTTTGCTGAACAGGGCGGGAAGGTATTTTTAACGGATTTACAGGAAGGAACGGTGGAAGAAGCAGCAGCTAGTTTGCGTGAATCAGGATTCGAAGCTGCTGGCTGGAAATGTGATGTTACCAGCGAAAAAGACATTGAGCAGGCAGTTGTGAAATGCGTCGACCACTTTGGCCGTGTCGATGTTCTTATCAACAATGCAGGTCTGCAATATGTATCCATGATTGAAGACTTCCCAACGGAAAAATTTGAATTGCTGATAAAAGTAATGCTCACAGCCCCGTTTGTAGCCTTGAAACATGTATTGCCGGTCATGAAAAAGCAAGGTTTTGGCCGGGTAATCAACATGGCATCAATCAATGGGCTAGTGGGGTTTGCTGGTAAGGCAGCTTATAACAGTGCCAAGCATGGGGTCATTGGTTTGACGAAGGTAGCTGCACTTGAAACCGCAGAGCACGGGATCACCGTCAACGCCGTCTGCCCGGGATATGTCGATACTCCATTGGTCCGCAATCAGCTATCAAGCCTGGCGGAGACAAGGAATGTCCCACTTGAAAAAGTGCTCGAAGAAGTCATTTTTCCGCTCGTGCCGCAGAAACGCCTGCTGACTGTCGAGGAAATCGCCAGTTATGTTCAATACCTGGCCAGTGATGCTGCAAAAGGAATCACCGGCCAGGCCGCCGTCATAGATGGAGGGTATACGGTTCAATAATACTCAGGGTTCTAATTGAGGATCGGTTTTCATTTCCAATATAAGGATGCCGGTGCAATTCGGGGATAACCATGCAATTAGCAGTTGGAGCTTGTAATATAACTGGGTTAATGTGCAATTAACGAAAAAATGAGCCGGCTTCCTTTTTGGGAGACCGGCTTTAAAACTTAAAAACTATAAATCCTCGATCACAATATATGTCGCTTTAACAGGTCCATGAACTCCGACGACAAGGTTCAATTCGATATCGGCTGAGTTGCTCGGTCCGGTGATGAAATTGACGCAAGATGCAACTTGCTTGCCGGAAAGGTGCATCTCCCGAAGTTTGCGGGCAGCCTGGGTGATCCTTGGCACAATTGTGCTCTTTGGAATGAGTGCAATATAAGTGGCAGGCAGGAAACTGACGGTCCGGCCTTTATCTTTATCGCTTAATAATACGACTGTCCCTGACTCAGCGAGGGTCATTTCACTGATGGTGAGTCCGACATTCGCTCTTTCAGCCTGGCGGATGTTTTCCTTGCCTTTTGTATGGTCCCAATCATAGACTTCGATGTTTTTCGAAGGCCATTCTTGCTTCATCAGGGAGTCAAGACCCCATTTTGCGAATCGGTCATCCTTCCAGGAAACGACCGGTCCGCCTCCATAGTTGGTTACAACTTCATTCAAGGTTTCAGGCAGATTCTTGGCATCTGTCATGACCAGGCTTGTGTGGATTTTAAGACATTGAGTTTTCAGGACATCAATCAATTCATCTGGTGTCGCATCCTTTAAAACTTCATCCTGCGGACCGTGCTTCCAGACTGGCGGCTTGATGTTGCCGGTTATACGGTTTCTTCCGAGCGAACTTGCGATATTATTTAAAAACGCTTCACGGTTTTGGATTGTTCCTGTCATGATTCATTGCCTCCTTTTTCCCTGTTTTTGAACCAGTCTCTGAATCTTTCTTTATTCGGGGCAGGGAATTCCCTGATCTCAGTCCAGGCTTTCAATGGGCCGGGGCCGTTTGAAATTTTATCGCCGGTTGTGAATGGATTCATCGCTGCAGGAGCAACCTTTGACCCCAGTTTGTACAGCATCGGGGAAGCGGCTCCAAGACCGAAAGCCTTCATGGCGAGTTTCTCGGAAATAGGCGCTTTTCCTTCCTCCTCGACAATTACCTGCCGATGTTTATGCAATAGCTGGTGAAGGGGTATTTTTACAGGACAAACATCGGTACAGGCTCCGCAAAGGGTGGAAGCATAGGGAAGCTCCTTATACTGATCGTATCCTCCGAGCAACGGCGATAGAACAGCTCCGATCGGCCC
Source organism: Cytobacillus oceanisediminis 2691 (assembly GCF_007678455.1). Classification (GTDB taxonomy): domain Bacteria; phylum Bacillota; class Bacilli; order Bacillales; family Cytobacillaceae; genus Mesobacillus; species Mesobacillus oceanisediminis_A. Next base: position 66,959 of record NZ_VEEP01000005.1, read on the forward strand.
TGAATAAATCGAACCGTAAGAGTGTCCGCCGACATGTCGGTAAACCGGGCAAGTATTGATACAAGCAGCGCAACGGATACATTGGAGGACAGACTGGAATTCGCCTCCAAGGATTTTTGAGCGTCCATTATCGACGATGACGAGGTGGAATTCCTCAGGACCATCGACATTATGATCTTCCCGTGGACCAGTCAGTACAGTGATATAGCTTGTCAGCTTCTGGCCGACAGCGCTTCTTGTCAACAGGCTTACGAGCACTTCCATTTCCTCGAATGTGGGAACAAGCCGCTCCATCCCCATAACCGTGATTTGGGTTTTTGGGAGGGAGGTAACGAGGTCGGCATTTCCTTCATTGGTCACAAGGCTGAAGGAGCCTGTCTCGGCAACGGCAAAATTGCAGCCGGTAATCCCGATATCTGCTGTCAAATATTCCTGCCGGAGCATTTCGCGTGCATGCCAGGCCAGTTCTTCCGGTTTTTCCGTTTTTTGATAGCCAAGCTTCTTTGTAAAAACGTCCCTGATTTGCTCCTTGTTTTTATGCAGGGCAGGAACGACAATATGTGATGGCGGATCATGGTCATCAACCTGGAGGATGTATTCGCCAAGGTCCGTTTCTACAACGGTGCAACCAGCCTGTTCAAGCGTTGTGTTCAAACTGATTTCTTCCGTGACCATTGATTTGGATTTTACGATTTTTGTTGCATTCTTTTTTTCGACAACGCCTTTTATATATTCATTAGCGTCTTCGGCAGTCTGTGCAAAGAAAACATGGCCGCCGCGCTTTGCAACGTTCTCACTGAGCTGTTCAAGGTAAAAGTCAAGATTTTCGAGGACATGCTGGCGGATTTCTTCGCCATGGCTGCGCCAATCTTCCCAGTTTCCCATTTCTTCAGTAACATCCTGTCTCCGGGTGCCCATCCGCTCCTGGGCTCCGGCAACTGCGCCCCTCATGAATGAATCATTTATACCCTGGTCCACACGCTCTTTAAAATTATCTGATCCAATTTTCATTGGCATAGGAAATTCCCCCTTTTCCAAGATTTATCGGCTGTTCAATATTTCTGCTATATGAAGCACCTTGATTGGTTTTCCTTGCCTTTCGATGCGGCCTCCAATGTTCATCAGGCAGCCAGCATCAGCTCCGATCAAATATTCGGCACCCGTTTCTTCTACATGCCGAACCTTTTCATCAACCATTTGCTCGGAAATCTGGGCCATTTTGACGGAGAAGGTCCCGCCGAAGCCGCAGCATTGCTCCTTGCCCGGAAGTTCTGTGAACTCGAGGCCCTTGACATTGCTTAATAGAATCATAGGGGCTTTTTTGACACCTAACAATCTCGTCATGTGGCAGGATGTATGATAGGTAACCTTGCCTTGAAAGCTGGCCCCGACATCTTCAATCTTTAAGACATTTACAATGAATTGCGTCAATTCATAGGATTTGGCCGCAAGTTTCTTCGCTTTTGGTTCCCAAACGGGATCTCCCTTGAAGACATGAGGATATTCACGGAACATGGTAATGCATGAACCGGAAGGGGATACGACGTATTCAGCATCAATAAATGTATCGATCATAGATTTCATTGCTTCTTTTGCTTCTTTCACATATCCACTGTTATAAGCTGGCTGACCGCAGCAAACCTGTGATTCCGGAAAATCGATTTCACAGCCAAGCCGCTCCAGCAGTTCGACTGTTGCTTTGCCCGCACTGCTTTGGAACATATCGACCAAACAAGTAGCAAAAAGGGTTACCTTCATTGTCCAACCTCTTTCCTGAATGATAATTAACAGGTCATCTGATGACCTGAATACTGTATTTGAAATTAATAGTACTACAAAAATATCCCTCTATGAAAGGGGTTTCAGAAAATTTTGCGTGAAGGATTGAATTTTAATCATAAAATAAAAACCACACTTCCAGGTGAGAAATGTGGTTAGAGTGTTGGTTTTGTTTTTGCCTGGTTAATGTATTTATGGAGAATGTCTTCCACACTCTCGATATGGTTTAGCATCAAATTCCTTGCCTCTTCGGAATCCTGCGCATGTATTGCCTCGTAGATGGCATAATGCTCATCATGAAGCCGGGCGGTCGTTGTTTGTTTCGAGTAAAGCCAGAGCCGGCGTGTTTCTTTCATCGTCTCGCCCATCAAGCCGGAAACATGGTTCATCAAGCTGATCAGCAGCGGATTATGCGAACTTTCGGCAATCGCCAAATGGAATTGCAGATCCGCTTTTTCTCCAAGCTCCTCATCGCCGTTAGCATGTTTCATTTCCTCCAGCGCCTCTCTCATTGTCTGCAGCTGCTTTTCAGTCCGTTTTTTTGCTGCTGAAAAAACAGTGCCGGCTTCCAGGATCTTCCTCACTTCCAGAAGATGCGCCGTATCATGGACATTCATCAGTATAGCAGTGGAAAGGGGGAAGCTGATTTGTTCAGTTTCAAATTCCCTGACATATGTCCCTTCTCCTTGCTTTATTTCAATGAGTCCCATAGCTCTTAAGGCACTCAATGCTTCCCTGATGGCAGAGCGCCCTACATGGAAATTCTCAGCCAGCTGCTGGACCGAATCCAGTTTATCGCCTGGTTTCAGTTGTCCAGACCTGATCATGCCATGGATTGTTTCGGCAACTTCTTCATATATCTTTTTAGGTTTGATTCTTTTATATTGCAAAGTAAAGCCTCCAAAGTTCGTTCTCTTGACTCCCATTATACAATTTTTCCTCAGCTCTGTAATATTGTTTATCACTATAAGCGGGAAATTTCAATTTAAAGAACCGTACTCGCTTCTGATTATATTTTACTAAATTTCAAAAAATATATTGATAATTTTGTAAAGTCCATTCTATAATTCAAATTAGTTAATGACCTAGTCATCAGATGACCTTATCATTTTATGTAAGCGATTACTTGATGACTTTAAGCTGGAAAATGTTTTTAAAAGAAAAATCATCAAAGCAGGGGGTAAAGTATGTCGTTCACACAAAATTTCACAGCGGTAGGGGATAACCTGGCCTTGTCCGCAATCGTCGCACTGATTCCGATTTTATATTTCTTCTGGGCACTTGCTATCAAACAGATGAAGGGGTACATAGCGGGCCTGACAACACTTGCTGTTGCCTTGCTTATTGCAATTGTTGCTTTTAAAATGCCTGCGGGAATGGCTTTGATGTCAGCTTCACAGGGGGCAGTGTATGGTATCCTCCCGATTGGCTGGATCATCATTACATCCGTATTTTTGTACAAGCTGACAGTTAAAACTGGCCAGTTTGACATTATCCGCAATTCAGTACTGTCTATAACAGAAGACCGCCGCTTGCAGGCACTTTTGGTAGCGTTCTCATTCGGGGCATTTCTTGAAGGTGCCGCTGGCTTTGGAGCACCGGTAGCGATTTCGGCTGCTCTTTTGGTGGGATTGGGTTTTAGGCCGCTTTACGCTGCAGGACTTTGCCTGATCGCCAACACAGCACCAGTTGCATTTGGTGCGATTGGTATTCCGATTATTGCTGTTGAAGGCCCTACCGGCATTCCGGCGATGGAAATCTCAAAAATGGTCGGCAGACAGCTGCCATTCTTATCTGTCTTTATCCCATTCTACCTGGTCGTGATCATGGCAGGGTTCAAAAGGGCAATGGAAGTAATGCCAGCTGTCCTCGTTTCCGGAGTTTCATTTGCACTTACTCAATACGTGGCATCAAACTTCCTTGGACCGGAGCTGCCTGACATTTTATCAGCGCTTGTTTCATTGTTCGCGCTGGCAATCTTCCTCAAGTTCTGGAAGCCAAAGACTATTTTCAGATTTGATGCAGAAGAGGAAATGGCAGCCACATCAGCTGTTAATCTGCCAGTAAAAACAAAACAGCAGAATACGGGGGCACAAGTTTTCAAAGCCTGGTCCCCATTCCTTATTTTGACTGCAATCATTTCTGTATGGGGCATCCCTTCCATCAAGCTTGCCCTGATAGGCCATTATGAAGGAACAAATTCGATTTTAAAGGCAATCAACTCTTTAGGACATTCACTGACATATGCACCGGAAGTACCTTTCTTGAATAACAGAATCATCAATTCTGAAGGCGCCCCGATTGCTGCCGTATTTAAACTGGAGGTACTCGGAGCCGCAGGGACAGCGATTTTGATCGCCGCTATACTTACTAAATTCGTTGTCGGCATCTCCTGGAAAAACTGGGCTGCTACCTTTGGAGAGACGCTGAATGAATTAAAGTATCCTGTCATCACCATCGGTTCGGTCGTGGGATTCGCTTATGTGACAAATGCTTCCGGGATGAGCACGACACTTGGCATGACGCTTGCAAAAACTGGTGCTGTCCTGTTCCCATTCTTCTCTCCATTCCTTGGATGGCTTGGCGTTTTCATCACTGGTTCTGATACATCTGCTAACCTTTTATTCGGAAACCTGCAGAAAATCACCGCGACTTCCGTTGGCATGGATCCGATCCTTGCTGTGGCAGCGAACTCTTCGGGAGGTGTAACCGGAAAAATGATTTCGCCGCAGTCGATTGCCGTCGCCTGTGCAGCAGTAGGTCTTGCTGGAAAAGAATCCGAACTGTTCCGCTTCACGATCAAACACAGTTTGTTCCTTGTGACGCTGGTCGGAATTCTTACATTCCTGCAAAATAGCGTCCTGTCCTGGATGATTCCATAAAGATAAGTGAAAAATTTACAGGAAAAATTCCAGGCTTCTTTCAGTTTGAAAAGAAGCCTGGCTTTATTTATCTATTTTAGGGGGAACTTTCATGCTTCCAAACACAGTGAAAGAAAAAATAATCACAATCGTAACTGCTGCTAATTTTGATGATTCCAAAACGGGTCGGCTGGTCTATTCATATGATGCAACACCTAACTTTCAATCAATGCCGGATGCCGTTGTAAGTCCGCGGAACAAACAGGAGATATCTGAGGTTGTTAAACTTTGCAATGAATATAAAATTCCGATTGTGCCTCGCGGATCCGGGACGAATCTTTGCGCAGGCACTTGCCCGACAGAAGGCGGAATCGTGCTTCTTTTTAAACACATGAACAAAATCCTTGAGGTGGATGAAGAGAATCTGACTGCCACCGTCCAGCCCGGGGTGGTAACGCTTGATTTAATCAATGCGGTGGAACCAAAAGGGCTGTTTTTCCCTCCAGATCCTGGCTCTATGAAAATATCAACCATCGGCGGCAATATCAACGAAAATTCCGGCGGCCTGCGCGGATTGAAGTATGGGGTGACGAGAGATTACGTAATCGGTCTTGAAGCAGTGCTGCCAAATGGGGATATCATCCGTACAGGAGGGAAACTGGCAAAGGATGTCGCGGGATATGATTTTACCAGGTTGCTCGTCGGTTCCGAGGGTACGCTTGGCATCATTACTGAAGCTATCCTTAAATTGATTCCGATGCCTGAGACAAAACAAACGATGCTTGCTCTATATCAAGATCTTGAAGCGGCAGCTAAATCGGTATCAAAGATCATTGCGAGCAAAATCATCCCTGCTACGCTGGAATTCCTTGATCAGCCGACTTTAAGGGTTGTCGAGGATTTTGCCAAAATCGGGCTGCCAACAGATGTTGAAGCGGTTCTATTGATCGAGCAGGATGGCCCGATTGAAGTTGTCGAGCGTGACATGGCCAGGATTGCCGAGGTGTGCAAAGAAGAAAAGGCTGTGTCTGTGCAGCTGGCGCAATCTGAAGCTGAGGCGGAAGCACTAAGGACTGCGCGCAGGAGTGCCCTATCTGCATTGGCCAGGTTAAAGCCGACGACCATTTTGGAGGATGCCACTGTGCCAAGATCAGAGATCGCCAGAATGGTCAATGCAATCAATGAAATCGCGAAAAAGTATGATTTGGATATCTGCACGTTTGGTCACGCAGGAGATGGAAATCTTCATCCTACTTGTCCGACTGATTCACGCAATCATAAGGAAATGGAAAGGGTCGAGAAGGCATTTGCGGAAATTTTTGAGAAGGCAATCGAGTTTGGCGGTACAATTACGGGCGAGCACGGAGTCGGGGTCATGAAAGCACCGTATCTCGAGCTTAAGCTGGGAAAAGAAGGGATCACAGCCATGAAGGCTGTAAAAATGGCACTCGATCCAAACAATATCATGAATCCCGGAAAGATTTTTGCGAAAGACAGCAGGAAACGAGTGGTGGTAACAAAATGACAACGGTACAGGAACAGCAAAGAATCCAGACACAATTCCAGGAAAAGATGAACCAGGATGAGCTATTGAACTGCATGCGCTGCGGGTTCTGCCTGCCGACTTGTCCCACCTATATCGAATCTGGCTATCAAGAATCCCATTCGCCCAGGGGCCGCATCGCTTTAATGAAGGCAGTAGTCGATGGCCTTATCGAACCTGATGAAGATTTTGAGCGGTCACTTGATCTTTGCCTTGGCTGCCGGGCATGTGAACCGGTCTGCCCGTCCGGGGTGAATTATGGACATCTTCTTGAAGATGCCCGGGATATTGTCAATCAAAACAAGAAATTCTCAATGCCAGTTAAAATGGTAAGGAAAGCTGTTTTTAAAGGACTTTTTCCTCACCAGGAGCGGATGAGGGGGCTGACTGGCCTTATAGGCTTCTATCAGCGCTCCGGCCTGCAGAAGGTTGCACGCGGCATAGGAGTGATGAAGCTTTTCCCTGAATCGCTCGCCACGATGGAGAAAGTACTCCCTCAGGTGCCTACAATGAAGGAAATGAAAAATCGGCCTGAACTTCTTGAGCCAATCGGCCCGAAGACTCATAAGGTCGCATTCTTCAGCGGCTGCCTGATGGATACAATGTTCCTCGAAACTAACAATGCGACGATGAAGCTTTTGCAGCTCGCAGGATGTGAAATTGTCATCCCTAAGGATCAGGCATGCTGCGGAGCGCTTCATGGACACAGCGGAGAAAAGGAAGATGCGAAAGCACTTGCGAGGCGGAACATTAAAGCCTTCGAGGATACCGGAGTTGATTTTATCATCACGAATGCAGGAGGCTGTGGCGCCTTCCTGATCGACTATGACCACTTGCTTAAAGATGATCCGGAATGGAAGGAAAGGGCACAGGCCTTTACTGATAAAATCAAGGATATATCGCAGATTTTGATGGAGGTCGGTTTTCATGAAAAAGTGAAGCTGGAACTGTCGCCGCAAACTATTACGTACCAGGATTCATGCCACTTGCGCAATGTGATGAAAACAGCTTCAGCGCCCAGGACGCTGCTGCAATCAATCCAAGGGGCAGAATTCAGCGAGATGCAGAATGCCGACCGTTGCTGTGGCTCGGCAGGAATCTATAATATTGTCGAAAGTGAAATGTCCATGCAGTTACTAGACTCCAAAATGGTTCAGGCAAAGGCCACCCATGCAACGACGATTGTAACCGCAAACCCGGGATGTCTGCTGCAGATGAAGCTTGGAATTGAGCGCGAAGGACTCTCTGAAAGAATGAGAGGCGTGCATATTGTGGACCTGCTATTGGAAGCTACACAAACCGAGAAGTGATCTTTGAAGGCCCATCTCTATTTGCAGAGATGGGCACTTATCCATAAGGGGATTTAATTTTGCATGATGAACAGGTATAAAGACCCGCACCGCCAAGCCGGCTTATTCGTATAATACTCTCTATAATCATTTATTTTCCTCCCTGCTTGCATCTGCAGGGGAATTTTATTACAATATCCCTATATCATAATGAAAGACTTCGACAAGGAGTAGTAGTGGTGATAAACCTGAGGAAGAGAGCTGGCGGTTGGTGCAAGCCAGACGGGACCATCATGAACTCGCCTTTGAGTCGCAGACGTGAACACACAAGTAGCGTTTGCCGTTTTCCGCGTTAAGGATGAATGAAGCGAGTGTTACACACTAATTTGGGTGGTACCGCGGGAGATCATACATAACCTCTCGTCCCTTTTACAGGGGCGGGAGTTTTTTATTTGCAAAAATTCATCCGCTAAAATAAATCGAAACCAAACAGGAGGACATGACGATGAGTTTCAACCATCAGGAAATCGAGAAAAAATGGCAAGCTTATTGGGAACAGAACAAAACGTTCAAAACAACTGAAGATAAAGGGAAAGAGAAGTTTTACGCGCTTGATATGTTCCCGTATCCATCAGGTGCCGGCCTTCACGTTGGACACCCGGAAGGATATACGGCAACAGACATCCTTTCCCGCATGAAAAGGATGCAGGGATTCAACGTCCTTCATCCAATGGGCTGGGACGCATTCGGACTGCCGGCAGAGCAGTATGCACTTGATACAGGGAATGACCCGGCAGAATTTACGGAGAAGAACATTAACACGTTCCGCCGCCAGATCAAGGCATTAGGCTTTTCATACGACTGGGACCGCGAAGTCAACACGACTGACCCTGAATACTACAAGTGGACTCAGTGGATTTTCCTTAAGCTTTATGAAAAAGGGCTAGCGTACATTGACGAAGTCGCTGTTAACTGGTGCCCGGCACTTGGAACAGTTTTAGCGAACGAAGAAGTAATCGATGGTAAAAGCGAGCGCGGCGGACATCCGGTGGAACGCCGTCCGATGAGACAATGGATGTTAAAGATTACTGCGTATGCAGACCGTCTTCTTGAGGATCTTGATTTACTTGATTGGCCGGAGAGCCTGAAGGATATGCAGCGCAACTGGATTGGCCGTTCAGAAGGTGCGGAAATCACTTTCAACATCGAAGGACATGAGGGAACATTCACGGTTTTCACAACCCGTCCGGATACACTGTTCGGCGCAACTTACGCGGTGCTTGCACCAGAGCATCAATTGGTTGATAAAATCACTACTTCTGAACAAAAAGCTGCAGTAGAAAAATATATTGATGAAATCAAGAGCAAGAGCGATCTTGAGCGTACCGATTTAGCAAAAGACAAAACTGGAGTCTTCACCGGGGCTTATGCGATCAATCCAGCAAACGGCGAAAAAATGCCAATCTGGATCGCAGACTATGTTCTTGCGTCATACGGAACTGGCGCAATCATGGCAGTTCCTGCGCATGACGAGCGCGACTACGAGTTTGCTAAAAAATTCGAGTTGGAAATCAAGGAAGTTGTAGCCGGCGGAAACGTCCAGGAAGAAGCCTATACTGGCGACGGTGATCATGTAAACTCTGAATTCCTTGACGGCATGAATAAGGAAGATGCCATCAGCAAGATGATTGCCTGGCTTGAAGAAAAAGGCATTGGTACAAAGAAGGTCACATATCGCCTTCGCGACTGGCTGTTCAGCCGCCAGCGTTACTGGGGTGAGCCGATTCCAATCATCCACTGGGAAGATGGCACAATGACAGCAGTTCCAGATGATCAGCTGCCACTTGTCCTTCCTAAAACAACTGAAATCAAGCCATCAGGCACAGGCGAGTCCCCGCTTGCCAATATCGCTGACTGGGTGAATGTGGTTGACCCTGAAACAGGCAAAAAGGGCCGCAGGGAAACGAACACCATGCCGCAATGGGCTGGCAGCTGCTGGTATTACCTTCGCTACATCGATCCGAAGAATGATCAGGCGCTTGCCGATGAAGAAAAATTAAAGCAATGGCTGCCTGTCGATATTTACATTGGAGGCGCGGAGCACGCAGTACTTCACTTGCTTTACGCTCGTTTCTGGCACAAGGTTCTTTACGATGTGGGTGTTGTCCATACGAAAGAGCCATTCCAGAAGCTTTTCAACCAGGGGATGATCCTTGGTGAAAATAATGAAAAAATGAGTAAATCAAAAGGCAATGTCGTCAACCCGGATGAAATCGTCGGAAGCCACGGTGCGGATACACTTCGCCTTTACGAAATGTTCATGGGACCGCTGGAGGCATCGATTGCATGGTCAACAAATGGACTTGATGGATCACGCCGATTCCTTGACCGTATCTGGCGCCTGTTCGTCGATGAAAACGGAAGCCTGAGCTCGAAGATCAAGGATGTGGAAAACCAAAACCTTGAAAAAGTCTACCACCAGACGGTTAAAAAAGTAACAGAAGACTATGAAGGACTTCGTTTCAACACAGCGATCTCACAGATGATGGTCTTCATCAACGAAGCATACAAAGCTGAGGAACTTCCTAAGGGATATGTAGAAGGATTTGTGAAAATGCTTGCTCCGATTGCACCGCATATCACAGAAGAGCTTTGGGAAAAGCTTGGGCACAGCGAGTCTATCACCTATGCAGCATGGCCAGCATATGATGAAGCCAAGCTTGTTGATGACGAAGTCGAAATCGTTGTCCAGGTGAACGGCAAAATCAAAGCAAAAATGATGGTACCTGCCGATGCCAACAGAGAGACTCTTGAGCAGATTGCTATGGGCGATAATACCGTTAAAGAACAAATCGACGGTAAGACAGTCCGCAAAGTGATCGCAGTACCAGGAAAGCTTGTCAACATTGTCGCTAACTAATACGTTTTGCAAAGGATCGCTTTTGCGGTCCTTTGTTTTATAAAATTGAAATACCCCATGAGGTTTTTCCTTTGTATTATAAAAAGAGTTTTTATATAATAAATAGGGGAAAATACAATATGGTATTGGATCCTTGAATAATAAGGATAAATTTTATTGAAAATTGGAGGAAATGACTTATGAATAAAATTGAAACAATCTCAACTGAAGAGCTTCAAAAGAAACTGGAAGCAGGCGAAAAGCTTGAAATGGTTGACGTACGTGAACATGACGAAGTTGAATCCGGCATGATCCCTGGAGCCAAGCACATCCCAATGGGCGAAATCCCTGAAAGAATGAACGAATTCGACAAGGACAAGGAATACATCTTCATCTGCCGTTCAAGCGCACGCAGCGGCAATGTCTGCCACTACATGAACGAGCAAGGCTACAAAGTCCGTAACATGGTTGGCGGCATGATGAGCTGGGGCGGAGAAACAAAGCGCCCATAATTATAAAATTCTGAAAATCTGGCCAGAATGGATGGTAAAAAGGAAGGAAGATTACCTTGATCCAGGTCAGAGTGTTTGATCATGAGCATGAAAAAGATCTCGAACAGGATATGAACGTGTTTCTTGAAAAACTAGATGAAAAAAAACTGCTCGACATTAAATACAATGTCGCGGTCATACCTGAAGAAGAGGATGAAGAGCAGATTTACTGTTTTTCAGCCATGATTGTATACAGAGCCTGAGCCTTGAATCAGGCTCTGTTTTTATGTGAAAAAGATTCGTGACAAGGTACTAACGGGGAATAGTGTACGTCATCCAAGCCATGATGGACAAAAGCTGATGGAGACCGAACAAAAGTGTCCGTCATCAGCTCCATGACGGACAAAAATAGATGGAGAGCTAGCAAAAATGTCCGTCATCCAGTCTATGACGGCCAAAAGCTGGTGGAAACCGAGAAAAAGTGTCCGTCATCAGGTCCATGACGGACAAAAATAGATGGAGAGCTAGCAAAAATGTCCGTCATCCAGTCTATGATGGCCAAAAGCTGGTGGAAACCGAGAAAAAGTGTCCGTCATCAGGTCCATGACGGACAAAAACGGATGGAGACCTAGCAAAAGTGTCCGTCATCAGGTCCATGACGGACAAAAACGGATGGAAACCGAGAAAAAGTGTCCTTCATCAATCCCATGACGGACAGAAAAACAGAAAAAAACAAAAAAAGTGTCCACCACGCAAAGTGCGTGTGGACACTAAATACAAATCTCTATTTCCTCAGCGCAAATCCAGCTGCATTGGTTCCGGCGAGCCTTCCGGTAACTAGCGCGGATGTGATATTGTATCCTCCTGTATATCCGTGGATATCGAGGATTTCCCCGCAGAAATATAGTCCTTCTGCTTTCTTGGATGCCATTGTTTGCGGCTCGACTTCTTTGACGGATACGCCGCCGCCGGTGACGAATGCTTTATCAAGCGGCAGAGTGCCGTTGACTTTGAACTCGAATTGTTTCACCGAACTCGCAAAGTTCCTGATCTTTTCATGTCCCAGCTGTCCGCCCTGCATTGCTGGGTCAATTTCATTCCGCTCAAACAGGAACAATAAATAGCGTTCAGGCAAAAGTCCCTTAAGCAGATTTTTCAGCGCTTTTTTTGGCTCAGCTTTTATCAACTTATTGATTTCCTGGAACAATTCTTCTTCCTTCATGTCAGGAAGAGCGTCCAGGGACATGACGATCTCTTTCAGATTCCACTTTTGCATCGCTTTGACGACGAACTGGCTGCAGCGAAGCACGGCAGGGCCGCTGATTCCGAAATGGGTGAAAATCATGTCCATCTTGTGTGTGATAAGCGCCTTTCCTTTAGGGTTCAGGACACTGAGCGCAATCCCTCTCAAGGAAAGCCCCTGCAAAATCTTCTCCTTAATAAAGGGTTCAGAAGAGGTTACGGGCACTTCTGTAGGGAACAGGGTGGTGATGGTGTGGCCTGCTTTTTCCGCCCAGGCGTATCCATCACCAGTCGAACCGGTATGGGGAACGGATTTCCCGCCTACTGCGATGATCACGCTGTCTGCTAAAATCCTGTCTCCATTTTTTAATTCCACTGAATCAACTTTTCCGTCCCTGTAATGCACATCGGCCACAGGAGTATTTGTCTTAATTTCTACTTTTAACTCTCTTAGCTTTGATAAAAGAGCATCGACAACCGATTGGGCTTTATCTGTGACTGGGAACATCCGGCCATGGTCCTCTTCTTTCAGCTTGATTCCGAGCCCTTCAAAAAATGAAATGATATCCTCATTGCTGAAAATCGAAAGGGCACTGTATAGGAATCGCCCGTTTCCGGGTATATGTTTAATGATTTCATCGACAGGGAGGCGATTTGTCACATTGCAGCGTCCGCCGCCGGAGATGGCCAGCTTTCGGCCGAGCTTGTCCCCTTTATCGATCAGCAGCACCTTTGCACCTTTCTCGCCAGCAGCAATCGCAGCCATCAAGCCAGAAGGCCCGCCGCCAAGGACGATTACATCGTATTTCATTGCTTCACCAACTTTTCGTTTCACTATTTATAAATGCAATTGCGCACTTTTCTTATTATAATGCATCTCTTCTTTAAAAACATTTCCCTGACTGAGAAATTCAAATCTCTTCAGCCTGAAAACTGGCAGTCAGGCTGAAGAAGGAGTAAACTAGGGAATGCAGGAAATTTCTGCATCCGTTGATAAATATCATAGTGCCGGATAGTGTTTATGGTAAAATACAAGTTTGTAAACTGATTTTATTTTATAGATTGAAAAGTAGGGATTATATGTCATCTAAGCTATTACGAGGGACGTTCATACTGACAATTGGCACGATTTTATCCAAAGTACTGGGATTGTTTTATGTTATTCCCTTTTTTGCGATCGTAGGAGATTATGGGACCGCCCTATATTCGTTCTCTTACATTCCATATACAATTTTCATAAGCATCGCCACAGCCGGTGTGCCGCTGGCTGTTTCAAAGTTCATAGCAAAATATAATGCTCTTGAGGAGTATGCCGTCGGCAGGAAGTTATTCAAATCAGGAGTCGCTGTCATGCTTGCGACAGGCATTTTGTCGTTCCTGATCATGTATGTAACGGCTCCGGGTCTGGCTGATATAGTCATGAACACTAGTGGGGAAGAAAATGCGAAAATAACGGCTGAAGATGTGACAACGGTGATACGGGCAGTCAGTTTCGCGCTGATCGTTGTTCCATTCATGAGCTTGATCCGCGGTTTCTTCCAGGGACATCAATCGATGGGACCATCAGCCGTATCGCAAGTGGTAGAGCAAATTGTAAGGATTGTTTTCGTCCTTGCAGGTGCATTTTTTGTTCTGAACGTAATTGAAGGTGATATGGTTACCGCGGTCAGCGTAGCTACGTTTGCTGCGTTCATAGGTGCACTCGGCAGTCTTGGGGTGCTTGGCTGGTATTGGGTCAAAAGAAAACCGCATTTGGATAAATTGCTGGAAGAAGATAAAAAGACGATGGATATTTCCTTGAAGGACATTTATAAGGAAATCCTTCTTTATGCAGCGCCATTTGTATTTGTCGGGATTGCCAATCCTTTGTTCCAGTTTATTGATATGATGACCTTCAACAGAGCGATGATGGCAATTGGGAATAGCCAGAATGAAGCGAATACGGCGTTTTCAGTGCTGAATTTCCAATCCCATAAGCTAGTGATCATTCCAGTTTCTCTGGCTACGGCTTTTTCATTGACGCTGGTGCCAAGCATCACGAAAGCTTTTACGGAGAACGACCGTAAGGGAATGAGGAGGCAGCTTGACCAAACGTTCCAGGTCCTGATGTATCTGACTGTGCCTGCTGCAGTTGGAATTGCCCTTCTGGCGGAACCAATGTATACCGTCTTCTATGCACATAATGATCTTGGAACAGAAGTACTGGCCACATACGCCCCAGTTGCCATCCTGTTTGCGCTATTTTCCGTAACAGCGGCAATCCTGCAGGGAATCAATGAACAGCGTTTTACGATTTTAAGCCTGTTGACGGGTTTGCTGGTAAAATTGAGCCTTAACATGCCGTTGATCAAGCTGTATGAAACACAGGGGGCAGTGATCTCTACTGCGATAGGTTACATTGTTGCAATCATCATCAATATGGTGGTGATCAAAAAGTTCGCAAGGTATCCAATGGGATTTGTAACGAGAAGGATTATCCTGATCCTTGTGTTCTCAGGGTTAATGGCAGGCGTAACGGCTGCCTTCTATGGAGTGCTTGTCCAGTTCCTGTCACCGGCAGGAAAGTTCGAATCCATTATGATCATTGTTATTTCTGCTGTTGTAGGTGCGGGTGTGTATTTTTATCTTGGTTTCCGGACCAAACTGGTGGACAGGCTCTTTGGGGATCGGGTCACAAAAATCAAGCGCAAATTAAGGCTGCCGGTTTAATAAAGAATGGCCTTCGTTTATGAAGGCCATTTTTAATGCATCCTAATAGTAAAACTGCTGGTCATTGTCGCGGATGTTAAGACGGCGCTCAATCCTGTCGACCCTGCGGTCCAGCCGGTCGATCTGATTGTTCAATCTTTGGATTTGCCTTTCGAGCTGGTTGAGCCTCTGATTAAATTGGCCTCCGCCGCCAGGATATCCGCCACCAGGATATCCACCTCCTGGATAGCCTCCGCCTGGCACTCCGGGAAGGGGAATGTACAAGCCTTGCCCTTGCTGTCGGTAATTCATTAAGGTCATCTCCTCGTAATCTGATGTAAATTATGATATTAGTCTATGTATGGCAAAAGGAAATGGAATGGGCTTATGCCCATGTGAATTAGAGGGGGTATACCATGAGAATAGATAAAGTGCTTTCCAACCTTGGATATGGGAGCAGGAAAGATGTGAAAAAACTTTTAAAAGATGGTGCTGTTAAAGTGAATGGCGAAGCCATCAAGGATGCTAAACAGCATGTTGACCCTGAAAAAGACTTCATCACTTTGAATGGAGAGGAAATTCATTATCGAGAGTTTATTTATTTGATGATGAACAAGCCGCCTGGTGTCATCTCTGCAACTGAAGACAACCATGATGAGACGGTCATCGACCTGCTTGAGATGGAGGATTTGGTCTTTGAGCCTTTTCCGGTCGGAAGGCTTGATAAGGATACGGAAGGCCTGCTATTGATCACGAATGACGGACAGTTGTCCCACAGGCTGCTATCGCCTAAAAAGCATGTTCCGAAAACGTATTTTGCAGTGATCGAGGGGGAAGTAACAGAAGCGGACATTGAAGCATTTAAACAGGGTGTCACCCTTGATGACGGCTATGAGACAAAACCTGGGGAGCTTGTCATCTTAAAATCCGGTTTGACTTCCGATATCGAACTGACTATTACAGAAGGGAAGTTCCATCAGGTGAAGAGGATGTTCCAGGCAGTGGGGAAAAGGGTTGTATACCTGAAGAGATTGTCGATGGGCCCGCTTGAGCTTGATGAAACACTCGAACTTGGAGAGTACAGGGAGCTTACCGACGAAGAAGTCGAAATGCTGCAAAACTATGAAGTATAAAAAATCGCCGAGGGTGCTCCCCCGGCGATTTTTTTCTTATTTTTAATTGTTTAGTGCCATACGTTTCTATTTTTCTGCTATGACGACATCTTTACTTTTTTCCGGGTCGTTGTCCATTTACCTCGGCTCGGACTTTTCACTAAGTCGTTATAAGCCAGGACATTCAAATCCCTCTGGATGGTTCGAGGAGTAATTCCGAATTCCTCTACAAGATCTTGAGTTGTGACAGTTCCATTCTGACATATATACATGTAGATGGATTTGATGCGGTTTATCATCCGGTTAGTCGAAGGTTTCAAACAACCACTCCCTATCCTTTTTTAAACCCCTTTGTCATTTTCCTGCAACCGACTTTGATTGAAGACGAATCCTCAAGTATGTAGTTTTCTTCTTTCCAGACAGCTCCTTTTGCGTCCATTTTAAAAAGGAAGTCATAAGATGTCCTACCTTTTGGACTATTTTACACTTAAATAATACAAAATTCCAGATTATTCACTGTTTTTTATGAAAATTTAACAATTAGTTATTTATCTGCCTCCCTCTATATGGTTTATATACTTAACGATATGGTTTTAAACAGGCTAAATATGACAGTTGTTAGAAAATTTGAAAAGTTTATTGAGGTTGAAAGTTTACGAATAGCGAATGGAAGGAGTAAAATAAAATTCAAGTTTTCAAGTGGGGATTTGCGGTACAATAAGAACATCTTCCCGCTTAGGTGAATCCTTTCAGGGGAAAGAAAGATATACATATAACTCTCATTTGGAGGTTTTTGACCATGACTTCGATCAACTGGACGAAGGAAGTAGAGAAAAGAGAAGCGGATTTGATCAAAGATGCTCAGGACCTGTTGAAAATCAAGAGTGTTCTTGATGAAGAGAACAGCACTCCAGACGCGCCGCTTGGTGAAGGTGTAAAAGAAGCATTGGATTTCATGCTTCAATTGGGTGAAAAGGATGGCTTTACCGCCAAAAATGTTGGCAATCTTGCCGGCCATCTCGAATTCGGGCAGGGAGATGATATTGTGGGTGTTCTCTGTCATGTCGATGTCGTGCCAGAAGGGGATGGATGGTCCAGCGACCCTTATGGCGCTGAAATTCGTGATGGGAAAATCTATGCCCGCGGCGCAATCGATGACAAAGGTCCAACCATGGCAGCATATTATGCTATGAAAATCGTCAAAGAATTGGGCTTGCCCCTTAATAAGCGTGTAAGAATGATCATTGGCACAGATGAGGAAAGCGACTGGCGTTGTGTCGACCACTATTTTGAGCATGAAGAAATGCCTTCGATGGGATTCGCTCCGGATGCTGATTTTCCGATCATCTATGCTGAAAAAGGAATCGCTGATTATGATTTAGTGTGCAAGGCCGCTGGTATAGAAAAAGAAGGCTTTGATGCCGAAGTAATCGAATTTTCATCCGGACGCCGATATAATATGGTGCCTGATTTTGCAAAAGCTGTGCTGGCTGTTCAGCAGGGCCAGACAGATATTGTCCAGCGCTTTGACGAATTTAAGCGAAAAAATGAACTGGATGGCAAGGTGACCGTCGAGAGCGGCAGGCTAGTCCTTGAGCTGGAAGGAGTTTCAGCCCATGGCATGGAGCCTGACAACGGAAAAAATGCAGGACTTTTCATGTCTGCCTTCCTTTCGGAATTGAGTCTTGATGGAGACAGTGAAAAATTCTTTCAGTTTGCCGCTAAATACCTGGGCAAGGATTCACGAGGCAGGGAATTGGGTGTGGCATTTTCCGATGATATCACCGGAGACTTGACGATCAATGTCGGCAAACTTTCATATACCCGCGAGACCGGGGGCCGTGCCGGATTGAATATGCGTTATCCGGTTACGACGAATCTAGAAAAAACGAAAGAAATCCTGCATCAGCTTTTGGAGGCTGAAGGATTGGCCATCGAGAATTTCTCGAATTCCAATCCGCATCATGTCGATGAAAATGATTTCCTGATCCAGACGTTAAAAAAGGTTTACGAAGAGCAGGTTGGTGAAAAGGCTAAGCTGATCTCGATTGGCGGGGGAACTTATGCAAGGTCACTGAAATCCGGCGTTGCATTTGGCCCGCTGTTCCCTGGCAGACCTGATATCGCACACCAGAAGGATGAGTATATGATCATTGAGGACCTTTTGCGAGCAACGGCGATCTACGCGCAGGCTATTTATGAATTGGCAAAATAATAGTTTTTTTAAAAATCAAGGAGGGAAATCGAATGGAATATGTAATTGTAGACGATAAGGTGCTGGACAGGACCGAAGCCAAGGTGGATATTGAGGATAGAGGCTATCAGTTTGGTGATGGCGTATACGAGGTCATTCGTGTATACAACGGGAAGATGTTCACCGGGATTGAGCATTTGAACCGGCTTGCAGAGAGTGCCGAAAAAATCAGGATGAAGCTCCCGTACAGCCCTGAAGAACTTTTAGCAAGAATGGAAGAGCTAATTTCGAAAAACGAAGTGGAAACCGGAACCGTGTACATGCAATTCACAAGGGGAACTTCACCCCGAAATCATGTTTTTCCAGGCGAAGAAGTGGCGACAACCTTTGTTGCATATACGCGCAAGGTACCGCGCCCTGTGGATCCGATGGAGAAAGGTGTACGTGCTATCCTTGACGAAGATATCCGCTGGCTTCGCTGTGACATCAAAAGCCTGAACTTGCTAGGTAATTTGCTTTCGAAACAAAAAGCGGCAGAAGCAGGCTGTTTCGAGGCTATTCTCCATCGCGGAGAAACTGTTACGGAGGGCAGCCATTCCAA
The DNA here is from genome assembly GCF_007678455.1 of Cytobacillus oceanisediminis 2691. Classification (GTDB taxonomy): domain Bacteria; phylum Bacillota; class Bacilli; order Bacillales; family Cytobacillaceae; genus Mesobacillus; species Mesobacillus oceanisediminis_A. The sequence continues at coordinate 85,658 of NZ_VEEP01000005.1, forward strand.
TATCTCGATTGTTAAAGATGGTGTGGTCATCACCCACCAGGCTGACAACCATATTCTGAATGGCATTTCACGGCAAAAGGTGTTGGAAATCTGCAGGAATGAAGGCATTCCTTTTGAGGAGCGAGCATATACGCTTGAGGAATTATCTTCAGCCGATGAAGTCTTCTCATCTGGTACAACCGTCGAAGTTATGCCAGTTGTCGAGGTGGCCGGTAAACCTGTCGGAAACGGGCAGCCTGGTTCAGTCACGAGGAAGCTTCAAACCCTTTTTAAAGCAGAAATCGAACGCCAATGCGGAAATATCTGATCATGAACCTGCGGCTTAAAAGCTGCAGGTTTTTTTAATGCGGTAAGATTCATTTCAGTTCAGAACCCCTTTTGCCATTATCGCTTGCTTTGTTTTTTCTTGGCAGGAATGGGTATCATAAAAATATTTAAAACACCAGGACTGCTTTTGTTCATTCAGACAATGTACAGCAGGAAAACCGAACAGGGGGAACAGATATGAAATTCACACCTGAACAGCATATCGAACTGCATGGATTTAATAATCTCACAAAATCATTAAGTTTTAATATGTATGACATCTGTTATACGAGGACGAAGGAAGAACGTGAAGCTTATATTGAATATATTGATGAACAGTATAGTGCAGAACGGCTTACCAAAATCCTTACTCATGTTGCGGATATCATTGGAGCACATGTCCTTAATGTGGCCAAGCAGGACTACGTGCCCCAGGGAGCCAGCGTGACCATCCTCGTATCCGAAGGGCCGGTCGTCGAGGTGCCGGATGAAGCGTATGATGAATCGCCCGGGCCGCTTCCGGACAATGTAGTTTTACAGCTTGATAAAAGCCATATCACGGTCCATACGTACCCGGAGTTCCACCCGGATGAAGGAATCAGTACATTCCGCGCCGATATCGATGTCTCCACCTGCGGAGAAATCACACCGCTGAAAGCCCTGAATTATCTTATCCATTCCTTCGAAACCGATGTGATGACGATTGATTATAGGGTAAGAGGCTTTACGAGGGATAAAGAAGGGAACAAGCTGTTCATCGACCACGACATAAGCTCGATTCAAAACTACATTCCGGAAAATGTGAAAGACCAATTTGATATGGTTGATATCAATGTCTACCAGGAAAACATTTTCCATACCAAATGCAAGCTAAGAGAATTTGATTTAGATAATTATCTTTTCGGCTATACGAAAGAATCTTTGTCCCCCGAGGAACGGGAAGAAATCACCGAAAGGATCCAGGCTGAAATGGAAGAAATCGTGTCCGGAGTGACACTCCATTCTGGGACGATTTTTGAAGAAGAAGACGAAGAGATGGACAAATAGCACTAAGAAGGCATGTGCTGATAAATCATTAAGACTGCAGACGAACTATTGTTTGTCTGCAGTTTTTCATTTTGTCGGTACAAGAGAGACCCCAAAGCCGGAAAGGAACCCTTATGGTAGAGAAACCGGATGCATAAGGGTAAGATAAAGCCGGAAAGGAACCCTTATGCCAGAGAAACCGGATGCATAAGGGCAAGATAAAGCCCGGGAGATACCCTTATGCCAGAGAAACCGGATGCATAAGGGTAAGATAAAGTTCGGGAGATACCATTATGCCAGAGGAACCGGAAGCATAAGGGTAAGATAAAGCCCGGGAGATACCCTTATGCCAGAGGAACCGGATGCATAAGGGCAAGATAAAGCCCGGGAGATACCCTTATGCCAGAGAAACCGGATGCATAAGGGTAAGATAAAGCCCGGGAGATACCCTTATGCTAGAGGAACCGGAAGCATAAGGGCAAGATAAAGCCCGAGAGATACCCTTATGCCAGAGAAACGGGATGCATAAGGGTAAGATAAAGCCCGGGAGATACCCTTATGCCAGAGGAACCCGATGCATAAGGGTAAGAAAAAGCCCGGGAGATACCCTTATGCCAGAGAAACGGGATGCATAAGGGTAAGAAAAAGCCCGAGAGATACCCTTATGCCAGAGAAACCGGATGCATAAGGGTAAGATAAAGCCCGGGAGATACCCTTATGCCAGAGGAACCCGATGCATAAGGGTAAGAAAAAGCCCGGGAGATACCCTTATGCCAGAGAAACCGGATGCATAAGGGCAAGATAAAGCCCGAGAGATACCCTTATGCCAGAGGAACCGGATGCATAAGGGCAAGATAAAGCCCGGGAGATACCCTTATGCCAGAGGAACCGGATGCATAAGGGTAAGAAAAAGCCCGGGAGATACCCTTATGCCAGAGGAACCGGATGCATAAGGGCAAGATAAAGCCGGAAAGGTACCCTTATGGCAGAAAAAACCGATGGATAAGGGTACAATTAAGCCCGAAAGATACCCTTATGCAGGAGAAACCGAACACATAAGGGTACTAAAACACCAAGAAGGTATGAATCTCCTATAAAAAAACTCGCCATCTCATGGCGAGTCCTCTATAGATTACTCATCGAACCGGAATAAATCGCTTGAAAGATATCTTTCCCCGGTATCGCATGCAATGCAGATGACGACTTCATCTGGCTTAAGCTGTTTTGCGACATTGATGGCTGCGAAGCATGCGGCGCCTGATGATGGGCCGACTAGGATTCCTTCCTCCCTGGCGAGCCTTCTTGCGGTTTCGTAGGCGTCCTCATCTTCGATTTTATGGATCTTTTCGTAAACATCCTGATTAAGGATCTCGGGAATGAATCCGGGGCTTGTGCCAACCAGTTTATGCTTCCCTGGCTTGCCGCCTGACAGGACAGGGGACCCTGCTGGTTCGACAACGTGCACTGCCACGTCTGGGTATTCTTCTTTTAATGCCTCACCCGTTCCGGTGATTGTGCCTCCTGTTCCAGCTGTAGCCACGAACGCGCTGAGCGGTTTTTTTAGTTCCTTCATCGCTTCGATGATTTCCTTTGCCGTTGACATCCGGTGGGCATCAGGATTAGCTTCATTTTCGAACTGCATTGGCATATAGCTGTCTGGTATTTCCTTCAATAACTCTTCTGCTTTTTTGATTGCACCTGGCATTTTTTCATCTCCAGGTGTGAGTACGACTTCTGCGCCGTAAGCTTTTAACAGGTTGATTCTCTCCATTGTCATTGTATCGGGCATGACGAGGATTGCTTTGTAGCCTCTTGCCGCAGCATTCATCGCCAGTCCGATTCCGGTGTTGCCGCTTGTTGGCTCGATGATGGTTGAGCCCGGCTTAAGCTTCCCTTCGTTTTCTGCTGTAACGATCATGTTAAAGGCAGCTCTGTCTTTTACACTTTTGCTCGGATTGAAGTATTCAAGCTTCAGATAAACTGATGCTCCGCTCTCAGGTGCCAGGCGGTTTAATTTTAACAGCGGTGTTTCACCGATTAATGCTGCAATATTATTAACGACTCTCATAAGATAGCCTCCTTGAATGTACTCGATTGCTTTAGTATTCCATCTAAGTGAATAATTGATTATCAGCAACTGAAAAATAATGTTAACTTCTCTTTATCATATAAAAAAAGACTATTCCTATCAACTTGTAGGGATTATAAATGTTCATAAGGAATTTCTGCCAATATTACATGCCATTTGCTACAATAAATTCAAGTGGACGAGAAAGGGTGTATTTCGTTGATGGGACAGCATGCTCATTTTTTCTATGCTCTTGAACTTCCTGGGGAAGTCAAAGAATTATTCAAGAGCAAAATCGAACACCTGCAGGAAGAATTACCATTCAAAACCTGGGTCCATCCTCAGGATCTACATATCACACTGGCGTTTCTTGGGAATGCTCCCGATGACAAAATGAAAGCAGCCAGTGAACGAATTGAAGCAGCTATAAAGTTGAAGACCCCACTTGAGATGAAAATCGATCATCTTGGCTTTTTTGGCCGCAGGGACGCACCACGGATTTTCTGGGCGGGGCTCGAAGAATCACAGGAGTTGAGGGGAGTAAGGCAGGATGTGTTCTCAGCTTGCCTCGATTCAGGATTCACCCTTGAAAAGCGTCCCTTCAGTCCTCATATTACCATCGCCAGGAAGTGGATGGGGGAAACCCCTTTTTCTACTGAAACACTTGAGGCAGTGAACCCATTTAAAAACGAACAAATTTCTTTTCAGGCCGGAAGGGTCGTTTTGTACAAGACCCATCTGGGGAAAAGTCCTAAATATGAACCAATCAAACAATTCCCGCTTGCTCCCGGTAAATAAAGCCACTGGGATACAGGTATAAAGGCAGGTCAATCTATGGCACAATTAATCAAACTACAAGACTATGTATCACGCTATGCTCAGGATATTTATCTTTATCCTTCGAGATATGTCCGGCTGAAGAAAAAGCAATGGGAGGGATTGAAGGAGAAATGGGAGAACGGACATGGGCAGCCATATAAAGATTTAAAGAACGAATCATCACCAGAACTGCCTGATTCTATCCTTGATAAAATCAAGAGCAGGATCCGCCAGCCCGGAACAGTAAAGGATGAGGAAATTGTTCCTGAAAGCCCGGGACAGAGTGATGATCAGGACATTCTGATGGATGCCGATGCATTAACTTCTATCAGCAGCATTAAAACGGAAGATGAATTGAAGCAGCATTTCCTCGATAATTTGCTGCCATTCCAGCTGAAGTGGGCAAGTTCCACATTGATGGAAAGATCCTTTATCGCAAAAGAATTCACCCATGACCGTACCCTGAAGTTTTTGCTTCAGCGTTTTCCGGATACCTTCCTCATTTTATATAAACCTATCTTTTTACTGAAAAAAGCGCCGGTTGAAGCAGAATTGGTATTGGTCACTCCTTCTGCAGCTATTTGTATTTCATTTGTTGAAGCAGAAGAGGATGCTGCTTTTGTCGGCTCGAAGGACCGATTCTGGATCAAAAAGACAAAAAATAAGGAAACGAAAATCCTCAATCCGCTCATTGCCTTGAACAGAACAGAGAAAATCGTCAAATCTCTTTTTGATATGTACGGGGTGGATCTGCCTGTGCAAAAATTGCTGTTGAGCCGAAATGGTTACTTTGACTATCCTTTGCCGCCATATGGGGTGCAGTTCATCGATAAACGAAATTTCGAGGAATGGTTCTTGGCCCAGAGAGGAATGAAATCTCCATTAAAGCATATGCAATTAAAAGCGGCACAGGTACTGCTCCAATTTTGCCAGACAACATCGGTCAGGAGACTTGAATGGGAAAACCGCCCTGGGGAAGAAAAGTAAGAGATTTGACAAGTTAAGAACCTAATAAATAGATAAAGGTTTGGTCATATGGAGAAAATCTATTTCATCGTCAATCCGAATGCGAAAAATGGGAGCTGCAGGGAGATTTGGAGAAGGCTAGAGGCAGAGCTCGAAACCATGGATATCCCGTACCTTGCCTTTTTTACCGAACGAGCGGGACATGCGGAAGAGCTCGCCGGGTCAATTGCGCGCAAGTTAAGCGGCAGGCAGGCAACAATCACGGCAGTTGGGGGAGACGGTACGCTGCATGAAGTGGTGAATGGCACGGCAACGTATCCTAATATTAATATTGGTTTCATTCCCGGCGGGTCCGGTAATGATTTTTCAAGGGGATTTTCCATTCCGCGAAAAGCATCCGAAGCATTGCGTTTGGTGATTGACCAGAGCAATTCCCGGACTTTTGAAATCGACCTCGGAAAAATCCAGCACAAGGAATTACATGAAACCTATTTCATGAATAATATGGGGGTAGGCTTTGATGCCGCGGTCGCAAAAGAATCCAATGAATCAAGGATGAAACTGCTGCTGAACCGTGTTTCGCTGGGCAGGCTTGTCTATGTTTATATTCTTGCAAAAAAACTGCTCACTTTCCGAACCCTCCCTCTTTATATAACGATTGACGGGAGAGGGTTTCATTTTGATAATGCGTGGTTTGTGACCGTTTCGAACCAGCCATACTACGGAGGGGGCATGAAGATCGCTCCGGAGGCTCTGCCGGATGATGCGATTCTCGATGTTACCGTTGTTCACAGGATCTCCAGATGGAAGCTGCTGCTGGTTTTCGCCAGTGTCTTCTGGGGAAAGCACACAAAGTTCAAGGAAGTTGAGCAATATACCGGCAAGTCCATTACCATCGAATCACCAGAGGCAGTGTTGGCCCATGCCGATGGTGAAGCAATTGGGCATACACCTTTGAAAATCCATGTATGTCCAAAAGCAGCAAGGATTTTGACAGAAAAAAACCATCCAGGGCATACCGAGGAGTTGAAAATAAATGATTGCCATTGAAAGGGAGTTTTACGCCTATCTTGATCAAGTAGATCTCATTACAGTTTTGCTGCCTTATTCTTATTTTGATGGTGACTCCAAAGAGTTCCGGCTCAAAGGAGAGGGCGTTGATTTGCCTTTGGCAATCCAGGAAAAGGTATACCTTGAGGAGACAGTGAAATATATTTGTTTGGCCAGTGTCAGGCCGGAAATCGGTAAACCATATAAAGTATCAGATGATCATGGCGGCGAAACCGATCTGCAAATCGGTGCAGTCATCCGTACGGAGGAATTTGACAGGTTATTTTTTTACGAGGGAAATGATCTTGGGGTCAGCTATACACCTGAAAAAAGCACTTTCAAGCTATGGGCTCCGACCGCCGGGAAAATCAGGCTAAAGCTGTTCCGGGATGATTGGCAAAACTCTGAATTCATTAATATGAAAAGATCCGGGAAAGGTGTATGGAGCATTACGGTTGAAAGGAATCTGCAGCTTTATCGCTATTCGTTCCTGGTGTGTATCAATCTTGAATGGAGAGAGGCGGTTGATCCGTATGCAATCGCTTTAACAGTTAATGGTGAATATGGAGTTGTGGTCGACCCAACCAAAGCAAGCCAGGTACAGGACGGTTTTACTCCATTGAGAAATCCGGTGGATGCGATTATCTATGAAGCCCATATCAGGGATCTAACCATGCATCCGAACAGTGGGGCTTCCAGGAAGGGGACGTACCTGGGCGCTGCAGAAATGGACACCATGACTCCGTTGGGGGAGAGTACCGGCCTTGCATATATACGCCAGCTCGGTGTCACCCATATCGAGCTTCTTCCATTCCATGATTTCGAAGGGGTAGATGAACTGGACACTTTCGGTTCCTATAACTGGGGGTATAATCCAGTCCATTATAATGTACCAGATGGCAGCTATGCGACGGATCCGGAAGATCCCTACAGCCGGATAACCGAACTTAAGCAGCTGATTTCTGCGATACACAAAATGGATCTGGGTGTCATCATGGACGTGGTTTATAATCATGTCTACATCCGGGAAGGTTCCCCTTTTGAAAAAATAGTCCCGGGTTATTTTTTCCGTCATGATGAACATGGTCTTCCCTCGAATGGAACGGGAGTGGGGAACGATATCGCCTCTGAAAGACTGATGGTGAGGAAATACATCGTTGATTCAGTCCTGTTCTGGCTGAATGAGTACCAGGTTGACGGCTTCCGTTTCGACTTGATGGGAATCCTTGACGTTGAGACGATGACGGCCGTCAGGAAGGCCGTGGATGGTGTAAAACCCCATATGCTGATTATTGGGGAAGGCTGGGATCTCAATACCCCGCTGCCGGGTGACCGGAAAGCCAATATTGCCAACCAGGGGAAGCTTCCGGGGATTGGCCAGTTCAATGACTGGTTCCGAGATTCTATTAAGGGCAGTACCTTTAATATTTATGACAAAGGATATGCACTGGGAAATGAGCGGTATCTGGAAGCAGCTAAACAGGTTATGGCAGGAAGCGTTGGAATCGGCAAGCGGAAAAGCGGCCTGTTCCTCCAGCCTGGCCAGTCGGTGAATTACATTGAGTCACATGATAACCATACCTTGTGGGATAAGCTGAAAATATGCACTCCCGATGTGGAGGATGCTATTTTGAAAAAGCAGCACAGACTGGCAACATCGATGGTCTTGCTGGCACAGGGCATCCCGTTTTTACACAGCGGCCAGGAATTTTTCAGGACGAAGAAGGGAGTCGGCAACAGCTATCGATCTCCTGACGACATAAACTGGCTAGATTGGGACCTTCGTGATGAAAACCTGGATAATATCAGCTACATCAAAGGGATCATTGCGATACGAAAAGCGAACGAAGCTTTCAGGCTTGGAGACAGCGAAGAAATCCGCAGGCGAATGGCGTTTTTGCCATTGCAGGCACCGTTGATCGGATATGAACTGCAAGCAGGCGCAGGATGGGAAAAAATCATCGTGCTGATCAATCCTTCAATGGACCAGCAGCTGGCCGAACTTCCGGAAGAGGCGAAATGGAATGTCCTGGTTGACCATGAAAATGCGTCTGCAGAGCCATTTCGCCATATGGAAGGGAATAAGGTCTTGCTGGAGCCATGCTCACTGTTCGTGGCGGCAAAATAGCAGGATCCTTGATTTGATAACTTTTTAACAATATTAATTTAGTGCTGTTGGGGTTGACGTACCGAGCCTCTGGGGATAAAATTTATAAGATAGCTATTGTGTGCATTTTCCTATCAATAGCTGTCTTTTTATTTCCGATAATAAGAACAACGGTGATTTTTGATTTTATAGAATCCATTTCCGGTTTTCAGCACAAGGGAAATAGTGATAAATGAAGGTGACTAACTTTGGAACATTTATTTGGACAGGATTGGGAGATCGTTCCTGCTGGCGGCGCAACCGGTGCTGCCTATTTTGCACAGCATGAAGAACAAAGGCTGTTTTTAAAACGAAATTCATCCCCTTTTCTTGCTGTACTCTCCGCAGAAGGAATCGTACCCAAGCTTGTTTGGACTAAAAGGTTAGAAAACGGAGATGTTATAACGGCGCAGCAGTGGATGAATGGAAGAGAGCTGAAGCCAGGGGATATGAACAATGACCGTGTGGCCAGGCTGTTGAAGAAAATCCATGCGTCAGATCCGCTTCTTGGGATGCTCACAAGGCTGGGAAAGAGTCCGCTGAAGCCCGAGATGTTCCTTCAAGCCTTAAATGAAGATTTGGATGTGGAACTGCGTACGAAGCCTGCAGTAATCGATGCGATGAAGTTCCTGACTGAATATGTCGGCGATGTCGACCACGCTGAAAAAGTGGTTTGCCATTGCGATGTGAATCATAACAACTGGCTGCTTACCGAAGACAACCAGTTGTATTTAATCGATTGGGACGGCGCGATGATCGCTGATCCCGCCATCGATCTGGGGCTTCTCCTCTATTCCTATATACCATTGGAGGAATGGGAAGCGTGGCTGGACAAGTACGGCATCAGCCTGACAGAGAACCTCAGGCTGCGAATGAAATGGTACGCGCTCGCCCAGTCGCTTTCATCGATTCAATGGCACAAGAACCAGAATCGCATTCCAGAGATGGAAAAATGGATTGATTTCTTAAAGGCACTTTTTTAATTTTTCTTAGGAGAATTGACCGATATCATCGACCCATTGGGATAACTGATTCCGATTCGTCTCGATATGCTGTTCCAGGTCGGAAGCATTTACTCCGTTCTGGCTATACTGGTAAACATCCTGGAGGATCGTTTTGATGTTGCCATCCACATTCGTGTTGACCATCAGCGATTTAATCAGACGTTCCAGCTGTTGATACTCTGCAACCGATCCGCAGCAGTCAGTGTGCTGGTTGCTTAATATATCCTTTAATAAATTTACCTGGTCATGGTGGCTTAAAGGCACAATGATCACCCTTTCTTTTAAAAGGAATTCACATATAGATTGTGGATTCCTTTTTGCGTTTATACAGCCGGGAGAAATTTCACCTTGAAAACAGTTGGGTTGCATGATATTGTTTGAAACGAATGAAAATAGTACAGAGGTGTCAGGATGAGACTAAGAAACAAGCCTTGGGCTAAAGATAAATTGAAGGAATACTCTAATTTTGTGATCCAGGAGCCGGAGCAGCACCGCGGAAAATGGGGAGAAGTTTTTGAAAAAGACCAGCCGCTTCACATCGAGATCGGTACCGGTAAAGGCCAATTCATCACAGGAATGGCCAAAGCCAATCCGGACGTTAACTATATCGGCATTGAACTGCAGGAGAGCGTCATTGTCAGTGCACTGGACAGGCTGATTGAAGAAGATTTGCCAAACTGCAAACTAATGAATGTGAACGGGGCTGAACTTGCAAAGTATTTTGAAAGCGGAGACGTCGACCGGGTCTATTTGAATTTCTCTGATCCATGGCCAAAAACACGCCATGAAAAACGCAGACTGACTTTCAAATCCTTCCTTGAAGTATACGAATCCATCCTTGTGAAGAATGGAGAAATCCACTTCAAGACAGATAATCAGGGCTTGTTCGAGTATTCGCTCGTAAGCTTTTCACATTATGGCATGAAGCTGAATTACGTCAGCCTCGACCTTCACAACAGCGACTTCGAAGGCAACATCATGACGGAATACGAAGAAAAATTCTCGTCACGAGGCAGCCGGATTTACCGCTGTGAAGTGCAATTTATTTCTAAATAATGAAGACGACCGAACCGGCGATTTTACATCGACCGGTTTTTTAAATTGAAAAAAAGGCGTATTAAATTTCAGTTCGCCAAATTAATTTTATTTTCGCCAATAAAATTGGAAAGCCGCGCAATAAAAATTTATTTTCGCCAATAAAATCTGAAAATCACCGAATAAAAATAGATTATCGCCAATAATATTGTGAACTCCGCCAATTAAAAGAATTCCGTGGAATGAAGCCCCAAAAATGAGCAGCGATTCTATATCAAAATCAAAATAGAAGTTGAATTATTTAAAGATTTAAAATTCCAGTGATACAATCATAAGAAAAAAGGGGGATTGGCAATGGAAAATCTGGAGCTAGGAAATGTTAAGCTAAAGTGGCTGAAGGGCGGGGTGACCCACCTGGATGGCGGAGCGATGTTCGGCGTTGTACCGAAACCGCTTTGGACCAGAAAATATGAAGTGAATGACAAAAATCAAATCGAACTGAGGACAGACCCGATTCTTATTCAGGCAGAGGGAAAGAATTTCCTGGTTGAAAGCGGGATTGGAAATGGGAAACTGAATGAGAAGCAAAAACGGAATTTTGGTGTCCTTGAAGAATCAAGCCTTGATGCGGAACTGGAGCGATTGGGGCTGACTGCCGCTGACATTGACTTTGTTTTGATGACGCATATGCATTTTGATCATGCCTGCGGATTGACGAAAGTGATCGATGGTGAACTGGCATCCGTTTTTCCGAATGCAAAAATCATCACTTCTCAGGTCGAGTGGGATGAAATGCGCAATCCGAATATCCGTTCCAAGAGTACATACTGGAGAGAAAACTGGCAGGGAATCGAGCAGCAGGTAGAGGCTTTTGAAAAAGAATGGTCGTTTGGGCCGCTCAAGATGATTCACACTGGAGGACACAGTGATGGCCATTCAATACTGATCATTGAGGATGGAGATTCAACCGTCGTCCACATGGCTGATATCATGCCGACCCATGCTCATCAAAACCCTCTCTGGGTGATGGCGTACGATGATTATCCGATGGATTCGATTTTTGCCAAGCAGAAGTGGCTGGAATATGGAATAAGCAGGAACGCCTGGTTTACTTTTTACCATGATTCTGTGTACAGGGCCGTCAAATTCGACCAAGATGGGAAGATAACTGAAAGCATTGAAAGAAAAAAATAGACCTGCCGCGGCAGGTCTGGGTTTCTTTTCGTCTAATTTAATGGGTAGGCGTCCAATATGGCACCGGTTGCTGCATCTGCGATAAACTCATATTGCTCAACCCTGCCGTCAACATTGCGTGAGACACCGCCTTTGTATACCTGGTATTCAATTGGCGGTTTGGAGAAGGCTTCAACCGTCATATTGATCCATGAACCGCTGATGGGTCCGGATTTTTTAAAAGCGGCCTTTGCATCATTCAGTACTTTTTCAGCTGAGACTGTTTCTTTTTGTGAGGCAAGTTCCTTTACTGCATATGCACCAGCAAGGCCGGCGCCAACGCCGAGGACAAAGGCTTTCCAGTTCATAGTCAAGTACCTCCAAGGTTATATATGGAATTTCAAGTTAACTTCATCATAACAAATCCCTATGCTGGAGCAAAGGATTAATGACCGTACTATTCATGTGATTGGCAGGAATATGACTGGCAAGCAGAGGAAATGTTCTGTAAAATGGATGGTATACATAATGTTTAGCAAACCTAAACTTTTTTAAAAGGAGCAGTCATATGAACGAGCAAACATTAAGCCTGTTTAAAACTTTGACAGAATTGCCTGGAGCTCCGGGCAATGAGCATCCTGTTCGTAAATTTATGCGCGAGCAGCTTGGACAATATTCTGATGAATTGATCCAGGATAAATTGGGAAGTGTATTTGGCGTGAAAAAGGGAAATCCGGATGGCCCGAAAATCATGGTCGCCGGACATATGGATGAAGTTGGTTTCATGGTAACTTCGATCACGAAAAACGGAATGATCCGATTCCAGACACTTGGTGGCTGGTGGAGCCAGGTGCTTCTTGCACAGCGCGTCCAGATCATTACGAAAAATGGGCCAGTTACTGGTGTAATTGGATCGATCCCTCCTCATCTATTGGATGAGTCGAAGCGCAACAAACCAATGGAAATCAAGAATATGCTGATAGATATCGGTGCAGATGATAAGGAAGATGCGATCAGGATCGGGATTAAACCAGGGCAGCAAATCGTGCCAATCTGTCCGTTCACGCCGATGGCAAACGAAAAGAAGATTCTCGCAAAAGCCTGGGATAACCGCTATGGCTGCGGTCTGGCAATCGAATTGCTAAAAGAAACAAAGGACATCCAATTGCCAAATATGCTTTACTCTGGTGCGACTGTCCAGGAAGAGGTCGGCTTAAGAGGCGCTCAGACGGCTGCCAATATGATCGACCCGGACATCTTCTTTGCGTTAGATGCGAGCCCGGCCAATGATATGTCAGGTGATAAAAATGAATTTGGCCAACTTGGAAAGGGAACATTGCTGAGAATTCTCGACCGTTCGATGGTCACGCACCGAGGTATGAGGGAATTCATCCTCGACATGGCTGAAACCAATGATATTCCTTACCAGTACTTCGTTTCCCAGGGTGGAACTGATGCAGGAAGAGTCCATACTTCCAATCAGGGAATCCCGAGTGCGGTCATTGGCATCTGTTCACGCTATATCCATACAGCAGCGTCCATGATCCATTTCGATGACTATGCGGCAGCGAAGGAATTGCTCGTCAAACTTGTCAAAGCAGCTGATAAAACAACGGTAGAAACCATCAAAAACAATAGTTAATCTACTCAAAATGAGGGGCAGCTGATCACTGCTCCTTTTTCATGGATGAAAGGTGGAAATGGATATGAAAGTGGCAGTAGGTTCAAAGAATCCGGCAAAAATCAATGCAGTTAAGGCAGCGTTTCAAGAAACAGATTATGAGATTGTCTCAATAGATGCTGAATCTGGGGTAAGCGACCAGCCAATGTCAGATGAGGAAACCATCAGAGGTGCTGTCAACAGAGCCATCGAGGCTGCCGAAAAAGGAGAAGCAGGAATTGGCATTGGCCTCGAAGGAGGAGTCCAGCAAACTCCATACGGACTAATGCTATGCAATTGGGGAGCTTTGGCAGTGAAAGGGATGGAGCCGATCATTGCGGGAGGAGCCAGGATTCCGCTTCCGGATGAAGTAGCACAGCAATTGTTGGCAGGTTCCGAACTCGGGCCAGTGATGGACGATTACGCAAAAAAACAAAATGTCCGTAAAAATGAAGGAGCTATCGGGATCTTTACAAATGGACAAATCGACCGAAGCGAAATGTTCACTCATGTCATGAAACTGCTCGCTGGACAATATGAATATAATACGGATAAGACAGTCTAAAGAGGCTGTCTTTTATAGTTTTGATATAAAAAATGGCGAATATAAAGATTTATCGACAAATTTCTGAAAAATATCTTAATTTCCAACAAAAAATGCTTGAGAAGTCTTGTCACCCATCAAACAAGCAAGGTATGATAGAAAAGGAGTGGTTAAGTCCTTAGCAAGGGGGAAAAAAGTATGATGAAGTTCAGTAGGGCATTTGGGCTCGTTATAGTAGGAGTAATTCTGCTGAGCGGTTGTTCTGCCCAGTTTTCAGAGCAAAAGGCTGAAATAAAAAAAGAAGTTTCAAATACATTTGAAACTCAGCCTGAGAAAACGAATAATAGTACTAAAGACATAGAGTATTACTTGCCATCCGAGTTTAAAGTGGAAGAGGAAACGCCAAATAATGTCCTGTTCAATAATGGCTCAAAAACATATATTCTTTTCTATAATCAACACGAGAAAGAAGACAGTAAAGTGGTCTATGAATCTACTGTCAAGCAGCAGAAAGAATGGGACGCCAATGAGACATTCAGTAAAAATGGCAAATTTGGCTATATGCTGGTCAAGCAGCTGAAGGAAAATCAGTATCAGTTAATTGTCGGTATCGGCGGTGTCAAGCTGACCACAGAAACCGAAAACGTAAAAGAAGATGCAGAAGCCATGATGGAAATCGCGAATTCTGTGAAAGTAAAATAAACCTCGGCCCTATGCTGTCTGAAGCTAATATAAGTTCAGACAGCTTTTTGTTTTTTCATGTGAAAGCTATACAAAGTAGAGCAGGGTTCGGACAGGTTTTTGCAATTTCACGTGAAAGCTGTCCAAAGTAGAGTCGTGTTCAAACTCCTTATAGTATTTTTTTACCTAAGTTGTCTCCCCTCTATCTTCTTATACTTACACAATTGCCGCCAATTGCAGGTGTGGGTAAGAATCCCTTCTCGTAATCAGATTAGTTTCTTTTTTCACCCTGCATGGGTACAATAAGATAAGTAAAATGAGATTTAACCGGGAGGTACCAATATGAAAAACTTGGAGTCAATGGAACAATTCGAAACGTTGAAAAACGATGGAAAACATATATTTTTATTTACGGCGGGCTGGTGCCCGGACTGCCGTGTGATCGAGCCAGTCTTGCCTGAAATCGAAAGCAAGTACAGTGACTATGAATTCGTCTCTGTAGACCGGGATGACTTCATCGATTTGTGCATCCAGCTTGATGTATTCGGAATCCCAAGCTTCATCGCATTTGAAAATGGCAAAGAGCTTGGCCGTTTTGTCAGCAAGAACAGAAAAACACAGACTGAGATTGAAAATTTCATTGAAGGTCTTGCTTAATTCTTTCCCTCCATCTTTTGAGGTGGAGGGAAATTTCATGTAAAATGAGTTTGCAGAAACTCCTGGAGAAGTGGAGGGATACAACAATGGACAGCAGAAAAATGCGTAAAGAGCTTGAAAACCGCCTGCAGCATCCTGACCGGACTTTTTCTTATGACCGGGAAAAGGATCAGTTAAGGATTGAACATAAAAACACTGGACGCGGCATTACGATTGCCCTGCCCGGGATTATTGCTAAGTGGCAGGATCAGAAAGAAAAGGCAATTGATGAAGTTGTCTACTATGTTTCGGAAGGTTTAAATGCGATGGAAAGCCAGCTTGAACTGTCAGGCAAGGAAAAGAACATCTTCCCTGTCATCCGCTCGACGTCATTTCCATCGGAAGCTGAGGAAGGGACACCTTTCCTTTATGATGATCATACCGCTGAAACAAGGATCTATTATGCTTTGGATTTAGGCACTACATACAGGCTGATTGATTCAAAGCTTCTTAAAAAAGAGGGATGGTCAGCAGGCCAGGTCCGTGAGACAGCTTTGTTCAATGTACGTTCGCTTTCCGTCAAACTGAAAGAGGACCGTGTGGCTGATAATACCTTTTATTTCCTCAATACCAATGACGGCTATGATGCGAGCCGTATCCTGAATACAAGCTTTTTGAATGAAATGAAGAAAAAAATGAAGGGGAACATGGCGGTGGCCGTTCCCCACCAGGATGTCCTGATCATCGCTGATGTGGAGAACAACACTGGCTATGATATCCTGGCCCAGATGACCATGAGCTTTTTTGCGAGTGGAAGGGTACCGATCACAGCCTTAAGCTTTTTATATGAAGACGGTGAATTGGAACCAATCTTTATTTTGGGCAAAACAAAAAAGGAATAGGATAGACAGGAGATGAAGCCCGATAATACGGGCTTTTTTTCCTTTATGTACTTCTGATGTAAGCTTTTGTAAATATCTGAGCCTAAAGTTGATTCTCTCAGGAGAATTCTTCTCGTAAAAAATGCTCATTCTTTCAATTTATCTCGAAAAATATTGATTTACTGTTAAAATAAAGAATGAAATGCGAAAGAAAGAGTGATTTAAATTGAGTTGGATTAAAAGAATTTTTACGATGTTCCAAAATGATGATGATGAATTTGATGATATTGAGAGAGAACAATCAGTTCAAAAACCAGTCAAACAAGATCGCAGCCAAAAGAAGGATCTTGAGGCAAAGGTATTGTACCAGTATCCAAAGGGGCAGTTCCGGTTCCCTTTGATTCCCGATGGTAACCCAGGGAATGAGACTCCGCGAAAAGAACGGAAAGAAAGGGTTGGCCCGGTTGAAGAAATAAAGCCTTTTATCAATGAAAAAGGCTCGTTCAGCTTTAAAAATGACAGTATCCCCCGGCAGGATTCCAACCAAAGACCGCGCCGAAAATCTGTAGAGGACACTAAGGACACACACAGAACAAAACGAGCGGAAAAAGTGAAGGAACCATTGAAGACTGGAAGAACAGAGGAAGCTGCTTCGAAATTTCGATATGAACCGCGAAAAGACAGCAAACCGAAATTCACGCAGCCATTCAAGCCAACAGAAATTCCATCTCCGATTTATGCATTCAACAGGCCGCCAAGGAAAGAGCAGAATCAAAAGAGCCTGGAAGATGTAGAGTATGAATTGACGGGGTTTGAAAAGGCACAGGAAAACAAAGCATCACAACCCATACGAAGTGATATCGATTTTATCCAAAAAGAGACGATTCAGCCAGAACAGCCAATGATAACGGAAAAGCAGGAAGGTATTCTGCTAGAGCAGCCAGCCCAGATTGAAAAGCAGGAGGAAGTTCTGCTAGAGCAGCCAGCCCAGATAGAAAAGCAGGAAGTAGTTCTGCTGGAGCAGGCAGACCAAATTGAAAAGCAGGAAGGCGTCCTGCTAGAACAGCCAGCCCAGATTGAAATGCAGGGAAAACTTCTGGAGCAAGATCACTACATAGAAGATGATCTTGCAGAAACCCAGGACATCAAGACACCTGAAATAGAGGATGAAATTGCTCAATTCAATCTCGAAACAGAAGCACTTGATGTAATCCTTCGTGGTGAAGTGAACGATCATCAAGTTTTCGCAAAAGGGAATGAACTTGAAGAAGACGTTAAACTCCCGGCTGAATCCGTAGCGGTCAATGAACTTACAGATGTACTGACTCCTCGTCAAAACGAACATGTGTCGGCAGTGGTTCGTGAAGAGTCAGAAGTATTCGTACATCATGAGGATGATGCTGAGAAAGTACAGGGAGCGATAGAGCTGACTGCTCCATCATCTGAAAATCCTAAAGAGAAGGATCATCAAACCTTCGCAGAGGCAAAACAAGAAAATGTCCCTCAGGTAAACACAGCAGAAGAGGCGATTTCTTACACTGAGACAGTTCAGCCTTATGAAGAAGAGGAAACTCTTCTATCTGAGAACTCATCCGAAGAGCCTGTAACGGATCAAGACCTCCAGCAGGAGGAGGAAAAAACGGCAGAACCGAAAAGGCAGCTTCCTTTCAATGTCCTCATGCTTAAGCAGGATAAAAGGAAATGGGAAGCACGCAATATGTCTAAATATCCTTCTTTCATGACAGATGGCCGAAAAGCTGATGCACAAAAGCAGCCAACTGAAGAAATGAACGAAGTCCATCCAGAGGCAGAAACTGAGGAATCTTCATTAGTTGTGACCTCTTCTGCGAACAGTGTCACGCAGGGAAATCATCCAGTCGAGGGAAGCGCTGTTGCTCAGTCGTTCGAGCGTGAGACACATCCAGTCGAGGGAAGCGTTGTTGCTCAGTCATTCGAGCGTGAGGCACAGCCAGTCGAGGGAAGTGCTGATGCTCAGTCGTTCGAACGTGAGGCACATCCAGTCGAGACAAGGACGGATGCACAGTCGTTCGAACGTAATGCAGAACCAGCAGCACAGGAGAAAGTGGTCACAGTACTAGTACAAGAAGCACAAGGGGTAAAAATGCATACAAGCCAGCCGGCGGAAGAGTTGGCACAACCTTCGGTTATGGCTGAAGAAAAAGCAGGCCGAATTTCGGATGGTCCTTCTGAAGTCCGTCCGGCAGCGGTATATGACTTCCCTCCGCTTGATTTGTTGAATCCGCCTGTGTTCAAGGCTCCAGACCCGGAATGGCTTGCAGAACAGGAACATATGCTCAATGAAACTCTGAGGAATTTCAATGTTGGCGCAAGAGTGGTCAACGTGACGCAGGGACCATCTGTTACCAGATTTGAGGTACAGCCCGAACCTGGAGTAAAAGTCAATAAAATTACCAATCTATCAGATGATATCAAGCTAAGCCTTGCGGCAAAGGATATCCGGATTGAAGCGCCGATACCTGGGAAGCACACGATTGGGATCGAGGTGCCGAACCATACGAGCAGACCGGTATTATTGAGTGAGATTTTGCAGTCAGCAGGGTTTATGGATCTTGAATCTCCGTTGTCGGTTGCTCTGGGACTTGATATAGCCGGAAATCCAATCGTCACTGACCTGAAAAAGATGCCGCACGGATTGATTGCCGGTGCGACCGGGTCAGGAAAGAGTGTCTGCATCAACACGATGCTGGTCAGCCTGCTTTATAAGGCCCATCCAGATGAGGTGAAGCTGCTGCTGATTGACCCGAAAATGGTTGAATTGGCACCTTACAACCGAATTCCTCATCTAGTAAGCCCGGTCATCACTGATGTAAAAGCAGCGACAGCCTCGCTCAAGTGGGCAGTTGAGGAAATGGAACGCCGTTACGAATTGTTCGCACATACAGGTGTCCGTGATATCAGCAGGTTCAATGAACTTGCCGAGAAGCATCGCAGGTTTTCTGATAAGCTTCCGTATATCGTCATTGTCATCGATGAGCTGGCAGATTTGATGATGATGGCTCCTGGTGATGTCGAAGAGGCGATTTGCCGGATTGCCCAAAAAGCGCGTGCCTGCGGTATTCACTTAATCATTGCGACACAGCGTCCATCTGTTGACGTCATTACAGGATTGATTAAAGCGAATGTCCCAACAAGAATAGCGTTCTCTGTTTCCTCACAGGTGGACTCAAGAACGATCATTGATATCAGCGGAGCCGAAAAGCTTCTCGGCCGCGGGGATATGCTGTTCCTAGAAAATGGTTCATCCAAGCCATTCCGTCTGCAGGGTACATTCGTTACGGACAATGAGATTGATGACATTGTTGCTTTTGTCAGGGAGCAGCGGGACCCGCAATACTTGTTTGAACAGGATGAACTGCTGAAAAAAGCCCAGGTGACTGAAGACGAAGATGAACTCTTTTATGAAGCATGCGAATTTGTCATCGATCAGGGAGGCGCTTCTACTTCAAGTGTCCAGCGCCGTTTCAAAATCGGATATAACCGTGCGGCAAGACTGATTGAGATGATGGAGCAGCAAGGGTTCATTTCTGAAGGCAAGGGAAGCAAGCCAAGGGACGTCCTTATTACGGCTTCGGACCTTGAGTCCCTCCAGGAAACTAGTACATTCAATTAATAAATGGTATTCTTTATTAGCATGTACTTATAATAAGGAATAACTGATATAGAAGTTGGGTTGTTATTGAAGGAGCTTTTTGGATGAAAGAAATTGAATTGAAAATGCAGGGGAAAATCAGCCGCCTGACCAATCATACATTCAAGTTTGATGAAAGGATCCGGGATGGCTGGTTTTCAGCCGTGTATTTTCTCAAGACTCAAGAGCTAGTGAAGAAATACCAGGAAGACAATATCATCACCATGCAATTTTTTCAAAAAGATGAGGCAGTCCTGTGCGGGACAGATGAAGTCATCGCCCTGGTAAAAACATTTGCCGACCATCCTGAGGAACTTGAGATTTACTCACTTAAGGATGGAGATAAAATTTCTCCATTCGAAACGGTCCTGACCATTACAGGTCCTTACCAGAGTTTCGGTTATCTTGAAGGAATCATTGACGGCATCCTGGCCAGAAGGACATCTGTAGCAACGAATGTTTATAATGTCGTCAAGGCTGCAAGCCATTCAGGCAAGCAAAAGCCGGTGATTTTCATGGGGGACCGTGATGATCATTATACGACACAAGCCGGAGATGGGTATGCTGCCTACATTGGAGGAGCCACAGCACAGGCCACACACGCGATGAACGAATGGTGGGGCAAGCAGGGGATGGGAACCATGCCTCATGCTTTAATCCAGATGTTCGACGGTGATATCCTGGCAGCAACCAAGGCTTATCATGAAACATTTCCTCAAGATGATCTGATTGCTCTGGTGGATTATAATAATGACGCGGTTACAGATTCATTGAAAGTCGCGAGGGAATTTGGGGAAAAGTTAAAAGGAGTAAGGGTTGACACTTCTCGTACAATGATCGACCAGTATTTCCTCAGGAACCAGCATCTGCTTGGAACGTTTGATCCTCGCGGTGTGAATGCTGAATTGATTTTCGCCTTAAGGAAAGCACTTGATGATGAAGGTTTTCAACATGTGAAAATTGTCGTCAGCGGCGGCTTCAGTGAAAAAAGGATCCTTGAGTTCGAAAAGCATAATGTTCCAGTCGACATGTATGGAGTAGGCGGCAGCCTTTTAAAATTGAAGATTGGTTTTACCGGTGACAATGTGATGCTGAATGGAAAACATCAGGCGAAATCTGGGAGAAGGTTCAGGCCAAACCCTCGTCTTGAAAAAGTTGAATTCTAATCGCGGCACAGAAGTTTAAAAGAAACTCACTTAGGGAAAAAGTGCATTTATCCATGTTGCCATTTTCTATAATAATTTTGAAATAAGAATGAAACTGTGTAATTTACAGTAATGATGTTATAATGATTCAATACATGAGAGATAAGATAGATAAGATTAAGTTGGCTCGTGCGGCAGTTTCTTAAGGGAGACAGGCTAAATGAGCAAAACAGGATATCTGTCATATACTGTGTTACATACAGACGTTGTTGGAGGTTCTTTATATGACTATTTACCATTTTGTAGGTATAAAGGGGTCTGGAATGAGTGCTTTGGCTCAAGTTCTCCATGATATGGATTATCAGGTACAGGGCTCCGATTATGACAAGCACTTTTTTACCCAGGTTGCCCTTGAGAATTCTGGAATAAAGATCCTTCCGTTTAATAAGGAAAATATACAGCCTGGGATGACAATCATTGCCGGCAATGCCTATCCGGATACCCACGAAGAAATTCAGGAAGGAATGAAACTCGGCCTTCCGATCATCAGATACCACCGTTTCCTTGGTGATTTTATGCAGAACTTCACGAGTGTGGCGGTTACAGGGGCACATGGCAAAACGTCGACTACAGGCTTGCTTGCGCATGTAATGAGGGGTGCCAAACCAACATCCTTCCTGATTGGTGATGGAACCGGGAAAGGTGATAAGGATGCTCAATACTTTGTATTTGAGGCCTGTGAGTATCGCCGCCATTTCCTATCCTATTTCCCTGATTACGCGATCATGACGAATATCGATTTCGACCACCCGGATTACTTCGCCAATATCGAGGATGTCTTCTCGGCTTTCCAGGAGATGTCATGGCAGGTCAAAAAGGGTATTTTCGCATGTGGTGACGATGAACAGCTTCAAAAAATCCAGGCGAAGGTGCCAGTCGTATTTTATGGCTTTGGGGAGGAAAATGATTTCCAGGCCCGGAATATCATTAAATCAACAAGTGGGACTACCTTTGATGTCTTTGTCCGGAATACGTTCTATGACACGTTCTCGATTCCGGCATTTGGAGACCATAATGTGCTGAACTCACTTGGTGTCATTGCATTATGCCATTATGAGAACATCGACTCAAAGGTCATCCAGGAACAGCTTGAAACCTTCGAAGGGGTTAAAAGAAGATTCTCTGAAAAGAAGGTTGCCGACCAGATCATCATTGATGATTACGCACACCATCCGACAGAAATCAAAGCAACAATCGATGCGGCAAAGCAAAAGTATCCGGATCGTGAAATTGTTGCTGTATTCCAGCCGCATACCTTTACAAGGACACAGGCATTCCTGAATGAGTTTGCCGAAAGCCTAAACAAGGCAGATAAGGTTTATCTTTGCGAAATCTTCGGCTCAGCCCGTGAGATTCATGGAAAACTATCGATTACGGATCTTAAAGATAAAATCGATGACGCTGAAATCATCACAGAAGATGATACAACATTGCTGAAGGAGCATGACAATGGAGTCATCCTGTTTATGGGTGCAGGCGATATCCAGAAGTTCCAGGAAGCATATGAAAAACAATTGCAAGTGTAACGCGAAAAGCGTAAGCGCCTTGGTCAGCCCCGACAAACGCTGGAGGGCCTGACAGTGAAGTCGTTCTTTGACTTCATTGGCAGGACCGAAATCGAAAAGTATAGCCGACTGTACAGAAACGCAGAAACTGGAGACTCCGACAAAGAAGCGCTTTTTGCTTCTGCGGGCGGAGTTGAAGTTTCGGAGTTTCTAGGAGGCGACACCAGACAAGCGTCTCGAGGGGCTAGACGCTGGAGCTGGACAATTCTCAAAGAAAAAAATTAATACTTACTGATACTAAAAAAGGATGCGGCCAAGTGAGCCGCATCCTTTTTTGTTGTTATTTTAGGTTTTCGGGATTCAAGCCTTCCAATTCCGGAATGACAAATCGGCCGTCTTTTCGGATCAGGACATCATCGAAATAGATCTCTCCGCCGCCGTAATCTGGACGCTGAATATTGACCATATCCCAATGGATGTTGGAATGATTGCCATTGAATGCATCATCATAGCATTGTCCTGGTGTGAAGTGGAAACTTCCATCGATTTTTTCATCGAACAGGATGTCCTGCATCGGGTGGAGGATGTATGGATTCACGCCAATCGCAAATTCTCCAACATACCTTGCTCCTTCGTCGGTATCGAAAATCTTGTTGATGCGATCTGTATCATTCGCAGTCGCTTCCACGATTTTTCCATCCTTGAAGGTCAGCTTCACATTTTCAAAGGTGAAACCCTGGTAAGGGGAAGGAGTATTGTATGTAATCACACCATTGACCGAATCGCGTACAGGTGCTGTATAAACTTCGCCATCTGGAATGTTCAGCTCGCCGGCACATTTAACTGCCGGGATATCCTTGATGGAGAAAGTCAGGTCTGTCCCTGGTCCAGTGATTCTTACCTTGTCTGTGCGATTCATCAGCTCTGCAAGGCTGTCCATTGCCTTGTCCATATTGCCATAATCGAGGTTGCAGACATCGAAATAGAAGTCCTCGAAAGCTTCCGTGCTCATTTTAGCAAGCTGTGCCATTGCTGAGTTCGGGTAGCGTAGGACAACCCATTTCGTTTTTGGAACGCGAATATCCCGATGGACTTTTTTGCCGACTGTACTGCCATGGATTTTCATTTTGTCTGCCGGGACATCAGCATGCTCGTTGATGTTATCTCCAGAACGCAGCCCGATGTACGCATCCATTTTACTCATTACATTGGCTTCAAAGTCAGCAATCATATCAAACTGCTCCTGCTGAGCACCCATAAGCAGCGCCCGGTCCACCTGGTGGTCCTTCAAGGATACGAATGGATAACCGCCAGCCTCGTAGGCTTCTTTTACAAGGGCCGTAACAAGCTCGCGCTGAAGGCCGAAATTCTCAATCAGGACTTTTTCTCCTTTTTGAAGCTTGACAGAGTAATTGATCAGGTTTTTCGCCAGCTTCTGTATACGTGGGTCTTTCAAATGAATCACTCCTAAGTATGTAAAATTTAACACATAATCATATTGTAACCGAAACGCCGAAATTTGTGCTCAATTCCTTTCAAGAGTTCTGACAGTTTGGATTGGTAAAGGGAAACATCTGTTAAAAGAAGCATGGGATTTTGACAGGTTGGACTCGAGAAGGAGGGAAGCTGTCAGAATCAGCAGTTTATTTTGACAGGTTGAGTTGGATAGGCGGAAAAGCTGTCAAGAAAAGCATGGAATCTTGACAGGTTGGGCAGGAAAAGTGGAAAAGCTACCAAGAAAAGCGTGGAATCTTGACAGGTTGGGCAGGAAAAGTGGAAAAGCTGCCAAGAAAAGCGTGGAATCTTGACAGGTTGAGCGGGTGAAGAGGAAAAGCTGTCAAAAAAAGCATGGAATCTTGACAGGTTGAGCTGGTGAAGGAGAAAAGCTGTCAAAAAAACCATGGAATCTTGACAGGTTGAGCGGGTGAAGAGGAAAAGCTGTCAAAAAAAGCAGAGAATCTTGACAGGTTGAGCGGGTGAAGGGGAAAAGCTGTCAAAAAAAGCAGAGAATCTTGACAGGTTTGGCTGGTGAAGAGGAAAAGCTGTCAAAAAAAGCATGGAATCTTGACAAGTTGGGCGGTTGAGTGGGAAAAGCTGTCAAGAAAAGCATGGGATTTTGACAGGTTGAGCAGGGAAAGTGGAAAAGCTGTCAAAAAAGGCATGGAATCTTGACAGGTTGAGCAGATATATGAGAAAACCTGTTAAATTCAGCTTCGCACCTCAAACAGGGATGCCCAGAAAGCTATCAGCAATGCAAGAAATCTCACTTTTTAACCATATTATCTTCCTGCAAAACTTAAATATATATAATCACTTAACTGGAATTTTATGTTGTAGAAAGATATGCTAAGAGAGGAAGGAAAAGGGGATGTGTCTATTGAAATAGTTAATGGACAAGGTGGTTTACGTCGCCTTATGCTGGGTAAAATGTACATATGCTAACGGAGGTGTTCAACAGTGGAAATTATTTTGTATTTAAGTGTTGCGGTAATAGCAATCGCATTCTTAGTTTTGGTAGTTTCATTATCCAAAACTCTAAAATCTTTGCAAACAACTTTAGACAGTGTGTCAGGCACGCTTGATGGCCTGGAGAAGCAGTTGGATGGTGTGACTCGTGAAACAACGGAGCTTCTGCATAAAACAAACAATTTGGCTGACGATATTTCCAGAAAATCTGAGAGCTTGAACGGTGTCATTAATGCTGTGAAGGATGTAGGAAATTCTGTTCAGAGATTCAACCAATCGATCCATAATGTTCAAACAATGGTTGACCTTCAGATTGACAGGAATAAGGACAAGATTTCACAGGTTGTTCAGTGGAGCAATGTATTCCTTGAGTTGAAGGACAAATGGCAGTCAAAAAAAACAGCACGAATTGACCATCAAATGGAAGGCGAAGAGATGGTAGCGAGGCAAAGAGAACGAGTTAGGTATTAATGAAAGGTGGAGATAAAATGAACAGGGAACAAAGTCAATATGATGTTAATGGATCAATGAGGGACAGTAACAGTAATAACAGCAATTCCAGAGATTTTGTTACTGGTGCGATTGTTGGCGGCCTTGCCGGGGCAATCGCGGCATTATTGCTGGCTCCGAAGTCAGGGAAAGAGTTGCGTGGATCGCTCAATGAGCAAACTTCAACACTTAAAACCAAGGGCGTGGATCTAGCTTCTGTAGCGAAGGAGAAGGCAGGCGGGCTAAAAGAAACTGTGACACAGCAGTCTTCTAATCTTGTTAACAAAGTGAAGGACATGAAAAACCAGGACGGAACATCTTCTTCTGTTTCCGAGGAAGACCCGCTGCAGGAAGTGCCAACTTCCATGGCAGAGACAAGCTCCATGGATAATACGCATACGGCCACTGGAGAAGAAATTCAGAAAAAGCTTGAAGAAACACAAAAGGCTTTTGATGAAACAGAAAGCAAACTGAATCAGTAAGTTTGTCTTGTAAACGGTGAAGTGGTAAGATTACTTCACCGTTTATTTTTATTTAAAGAGCTTTTTTCGCATAGATAATCACTTCAACGTTCTGCAAAGTATTCGCGAATCATCAGGAATGATAAATAGGCAAAGCGATCAGAGCCATGAAAAAGGAGAGAGTAGGATGCAAAAAATTAATTCCATTGAAGAATTCGATAAGCTTGTCGATTCCGGTGAAACGTTCTTCATGCTGAAGCACAGCACAACCTGTCCAATCAGCGCAACTGGGTATGATGAGTTTGCCAAGTTCGAGCAAAAAAGCAACGGCCAATTATATTATTTAACTGTCCAGGATTCCCGCGATCTATCAAACCATATTGCCGAGAAATTCCATGTTAAGCATGAATCGCCACAGGCTATTCTATTTGTCAATTCTGATGTCGCTTGGCATGCTTCTCACTTTAAAATCACGGCAAAATCGCTGTCTGCGGCAAAAGAAGAGAATCTAAAGTAAAAAAACATCCGAAAGGATGTTTTTTACTTTATACTGACCGGATTTTCAAAAGTGATATTTAACTCGTCCCCTGGTGCAAGACAATCGTCAAACGCTGCTTTATCACCGTTTTTCAACAAAGTGAATCCGCGTGTCTCCTTGGGAATATCGATTTGGGCAAAATTGAAAACATCCTGGAATATGAATGGCTGCACCTCTTTTTGTTTTGTAGTAATCTGGTCTCCGTTAAAGATTTGCTCGTCCATCCCAATCCTGGTACCTTCCCTGACGAACGCTGTTATTTCGTGCTCCAGCTGGATCTGCTGTCCATTAAAGAAGATAGGCATAGTGTCCATCGCACGTATGCCAAGTAACTCTGTAAGTCTTCGGAGTGTGGGTTCTGTTCCCTTTTCAAAGCGTATCGTATCAAGGTGGTCAAATTTATTATTCAGGCTGGCTGGCACATTATTCACATGAATTTTTCCCATGAACTCCGCAATCTTTTGTTCCTTCCCGTCAATCTTGACATAGAAAGGGCGTGTATCCCTAAGGATTTCTGCCTGATTGAGTTCCTTCAGTGCGTCTTCAATTGTGTCTGCCATCTCAAAGCTGATTTCGTCCCTGTCGGCAACTTGCTGTGAAATCGGGACACGCAGGCCATTGCAGGTCAATTTTGACCTTATTTCATACCTTTCTCCATTGAGGATGATAGTTTTGGCAGGAAGCTCTCCAATCAAATCTTCGAGTGTCAGCGCTGTTCTGACACCATCCTGACCCTTCTCGACAGTCAGCTGATCGCCTCCATCCACCTGATCATCAAAAGTACAAGGTATATCATTTTTCAGTAAAACAGGTGGCTGCCCATGTTTGCCGGGTATGGTCACATTCTTGCCATTCAGGCTGACAATCATCGCAAGTCCCGGTTTGCCGTACAGCTTATTCATTTTGATGCCTGCGGCCAGCAGACAGTCTCCTACGGTCAATTTATTGACTTCGAAAAGCCTCACCGGCTGTCCATTCACGTATACCGTATGATACTGGACAGGGGATTGTCTTGCCGCAATCGCGATTCCGATTGGCGTGACAAGCTCGGGTCCTTTCGTGATATGGCTCGCAAATGAAACAGATGAGATGGCATCAAGACCTCGGATGGCAACTCTGTTGTCCGGCAGGTTCAGCTTGTTTGCAAGCCTTCTGGTCAAATCAGGTGTCAGGCTGCCCCCACCGACAAGCATGACTGCTTTTGGTGATTTATCGTTATTCAATCTCAGGATTTCA
Organism: Cytobacillus oceanisediminis 2691; assembly: GCF_007678455.1. GTDB lineage: Bacteria > Bacillota > Bacilli > Bacillales > Cytobacillaceae > Mesobacillus > Mesobacillus oceanisediminis_A. Next base: position 113,223 of record NZ_VEEP01000005.1, read on the forward strand.
TCACCGATCGTTTCTGCCAGGCGGTCAATCGCAGGGGTGATCCTTTCGATCGCTTCCTCTTTGCTGATGACAGTCTCGAACCCAAGTATGTCGGTAATGGTAATGGATTCATTTTCGAGCAGCTCCCGCTTTGCTTTTTCAGCAAGAGGGAAGTCGAGCAGGAATTCATCGCTGACAGCTTCAGTTATTTCGTCTCCGGCAACTGGCACCATTCCATACGCGATTACAGTCCCTGAATCCGTGAGCGCGATATCTGATGTCCCCGCACCGATATCAACGAGGGCAACGTTCAATCTTCTCATTGAAGCAGGTATCAATACATTGATTGCGGCAATCGGTTCGAGTGTCAGGGCGTCCATCTCCAGACCAGCCCGATCCAAAGCGGCAAGCAGTGACTCCACGACCACTTTAGGAAGGAAGGTTGCAATGATTTCAACAGAAGCCTCTGATCCGCGCTGATCGATCAGGCTCCCGATTACTTCTCCATCAAGCTGGTAATAAAGCACAGAATATCCGACACAATAATAGTGATGCCCCAGATCATTGCTTTTTTCTCCAGCTACGGCAGCTTGTGCAAGCTGGACAGCACTTAGTTCAAGATGGAGGATATCTTGCTTCGAAAACATCGGATTGCCAGAAATATCGATAATTGCTTTTGAACGTTCTGTTTTCAAGGCGCGGCCGGCTGCAGCCACACAAACCTTGGTTAACGGGCCATGTGTAACTTCCAATTCTTCTTTGATTTCAGAAATGATGTCTGATACGGAGAGGACGTCATGGATCTGGCCGTCCAGCATCGCTCGATCCTTGTGTTCACGGATTATGATTTCGATTGCTTCATAATGTCCATCAGTTTCTTCCAGGATGATTCCCACTACGGAACGCGTCCCGATATCTAACGCAAACAGTTTATTATTAACTTGCAAATTCGTGCACCCTCTAACTTAAAGTATCATATGATGCTTTATCGCTTAAAAGCGTTTAATTATTAAAGAAAAATGCGTGACAACGATATTTTTTTCAGATATAATTACTTTTATTATATTGTATAGCTTAACCACAGTAGATGAGGCTCTTTACATAAGGCCCTCTTAATATTATCGGTCTCTGATGCCTTTGCTTTAGGCCAGGGCTCCAGAAAGCCGACGATATTAAAAAAGCACCATACAACTCTATCGCTATAAAGAAGATTCAGGTGATCACTGTTTCTCATCCTGGCATTAAAAGAACCTGGTGTTCTTTTCTTGATGATTCTTAAAGGTAGGGCTAAAATGAATTTCGAAAGGACGGGAAGGAAAATGACAAAAAATCTTGACCAGCTTAGGAATCGTGTGGATGAATTGAATTTAGAGCTTCTCTCATTAATTAATGAAAGAGCCCTGCTCGTCCAGGAAATTGGCCGTGCAAAAGAAACACAGGGCGTCTATCGTTATGACCCTGTTCGTGAACGAGAAATGCTCGATTTGATCAAGGAAAGCAATAATGGGCCTTTTGAAAATTCCACGATTGAGCATATCTTCAAGGAAATTTTCAAAGCCGGACTTGAACTTCAATCAGATGACCACCGCAAAGCTCTTCTTGTTTCCAGGAAGAAAAAGCCTGAAGATACGATAATAGATATTAAAGGATTGAAAATTGGCAATGGAACTCCGGACTTTGTTTTCGGTCCATGTTCAGTAGAGTCATATGAACAAGTAGCCACAGTGGCGGAAGCGGTTAAAGCGAAAGGCTTCAAGTTGCTTCGCGGCGGTGCTTTTAAACCAAGGACTTCACCTTATGACTTCCAGGGATTAGGTGTCGAAGGACTGAAGATTTTAAAAAGAGTTGCGGATGAGTATGATCTAGCTGTCATCAGTGAAATCGTCACACCTGCTGACATTGAAATTGCCGTGGATTATCTGGATGTCATACAGATCGGTGCCCGCAATATGCAAAACTTCGAGCTTCTTAAAGCAGCAGGGGCAGTGAACAAGCCGATTTTATTAAAACGCGGGCTTGCCGCTACGATTGAAGAATTCATTAATGCCGCTGAATACATCATGGCACAGGGAAATGGCCAAATCATTCTATGCGAGCGCGGAATCCGGACATATGAAAAAGCTACCCGGAATACGCTTGATATTTCCGCAGTGCCTATCCTGAAAAAGGAAACACATCTGCCGGTCATGGTGGACGTTACCCACTCAACTGGCAGAAGGGATTTATTGCTGCCGGCAGCTAGAGCCGCACTGGCAATCGGAGCAGATGGCGTCATGGCAGAGGTGCATCCAGATCCAGCAGTCGCTTTGTCCGACAACGCACAGCAAATGGATCTTAAACAGTTTGATGAATTTTTAGAGGGATTAAAATCCACTCCATTTGTAAGAGTGTAAAGTTTAAGAAACCTTCCTTTAAAAAGGAAGGTTTTTTTCATGAGCAATTAGGGGTAACTTAAAAAGAAGACAATATCCAGATCGCAATAAAAATATATAAAAATAAGATGTTCAGATTGCGGGATTGTTGTGGATATCGTATGATTAATAACATAATTAAACTTGTACATATAATCACAAACTCAAAAAATGATTATAGTTTCAATTTTTGCTGTAAACTAAGCGAAAAATGCCGTTTATTACCTTAAGGAGTGAAATAGATGAATATTACAATATATGATGTTGCACGGGAAGCGAACGTTTCAATGGCAACGGTTTCACGTGTTGTCAATGGAAACCCGAATGTTAAGCCAGCAACAAGAAAGAAAGTCATGGAGGTCATTGACCGTCTTGGCTACCGTCCAAATGCAGTTGCACGCGGACTGGCAAGCAAGAAGACAACAACTGTCGGCGTGATCATTCCCGATATTGCAAGCCCGTTTTTTGCGGAGCTGGCAAGGGGAATCGAAGATATTGCTACAATGTACAAATACAACATTATCTTGAGCAACTCTGACCAAAACATTGAAAAAGAGCTGCATTTGCTGAACACTATGCTTGGCAAACAAGTTGATGGAATTGTTTTCATGGGCGGCAATATTAAGGAAGAACATGTTGAGGAATTCAAAAAGTCACCAGTGCCAATCGTCCTCGCAGGCTCAATCGAGGAAACAGGTGAAATACCATCTGTAAATATCGACTATGAGCAGGCGACATTCGATGCAGTTTCTACTTTTGTAGAAAAAGGCCATAAGGAAATTGCATTCGTGATTGGGCCGCAGCTGGAGCCAATCAACAAGGATAAAAAGCTTGAAGGATACAAGCGTGCATTAAAAGACGCAGGAATTCAGTATAACGAAGAGCTTGTGGTCGAGGGAGATTATACGTATGATTCAGGTCTCGAGGCAATTGAAAGAATCCTCGAGCTCGACAAGAAGCCAACAGCAATCCTGGTCGGGTCGGATGAAATGGCACTTGGAGTCATCCACGGTGCTTTTGACCGAGGATACAGCGTTCCAAAAGATTTCGAAGTAATCGCTTCGGACAATACAAGATTGACATTAATGGTACGCCCTCAGCTTACAACGGTTGTCCAGCCTTTATACGATATCGGAGCAGTTGCCATGCGCTTATTGACGAAATACATGAACAAAGAAAAAGTGGATGAGAATATCGTCGTCCTGCCACACCGGATCGAAAACAGGGATTCAACGAAATAATCTGAGCAGCCTCTTGCAGCAAATGCAAGGGGCTTTTTTAGCAAAATTACGTGAAATCCTCTTATAAAAGATGAAATCCAACGTGATATAAAAAAATACTGCCAAATCTTCTGATACAGCACTAACCAATGAAAGTCTCGGCTGCTTTTATTTAACCTTAACGCCTACAATTTAAAGTAAGCCGACCACTTTTTGAATTAATTCGATCACTTTTCAAATTAATTCGACCACTTTTTCAGTTTTTTCGACCACATTTCAAATTAATTCGACCACATTTTCGGTTTTTTCGACCACATTTCAAGTTTTTTCGACCAACTCGAAATGTCGACCTTGCCTGCAGCATATCTCCCTTCTGTAAAACAAAAAACCGGGATACAAACACCCGGTTTCGCACTTAGACAGTTTCTGATTTTTTATTAGAGCGGATTGGATACAATGCTTTTTCGACTGTCTGGGCATTCTTTTCTGTAATTTCCGGTTTTCGCGGGATTGGCGGGTATAAGTTTTCTGGATCATCCCATTCAAGCGGCAATTCAACAGGTGCCTGATCCTTCCATTCATCGATCCATTCCTGCGGCAAACTGCCATAACAGTTTGAGTTTTCAATCATCTCAAGCCAGATCAGTGACCAGGCTCTTGGTACCACGCGCCAAATGTCGTAGCCTCCGCCGCCAACCGCAATCCACTTGCCACTGCAATATTTATGGGCAACCTCATGGGCAAGCTTGGGAATTTCCCGATAGATTTTCATCGTTGCCGACAGATGGGTCAATGGATCAAGATAGTGGGCATCCGCCCCATTTTGCGTCAGAATGACATCAGGCTTGAAGAATTCGACTATTTCAATCAGTGATGTTCGATAGGCATCAAGCCATGAGTCATCCTCTGTGAAAGCATCGACCGGGATATTGAAAGAATACCCGTAGCCTTTGCCCTGCCCGCGTTCATTCACATTGCCTGTACCGGGAAAAAGATAGCGGCCGGTTTCATGGATCGATAATGTGCATACATTCGGGTCATCATAGAATGACCATTGAACGCCATCGCCGTGATGGGCATCGGTATCGATATATAAAACCCGTGCATTGTATTTTTTCTGCAGGTATTTAATCGCAACAGAACTGTCATTGTAAATGCAGAAGCCCGAAGCTTTGCCGCGGAACCCATGATGAAGGCCTCCGCCTAGGTGCAAAGCATGATCAGCCTTTCCGTTCATCACATAATCCACTGCCGTCAGCGTGCCGCCAACAAGCAAAGCACTTGCTTCATGCATATTGTCAAAAATCGGCGTGTCTTCCGTTCCCAGTCCATATCCTTCCGCGGTTTCAGCTTTAAGCTTTCCCTGGCCGGCAAGCTTAACAGCGTTTACAAAATTGGGATCATGGACGAGGTGAAGTTCCTCATCCGTGGCCATCCGTGGCGCAACAATCTGACTGTCCTCAATTGCGCCGATTTTACGCAATAAATCCAGCGTAAGCTTCAACCGCATCTGGTTAAAAGGATGGTTGCTGCTGAACCGGTAGTTCAGCAGCTCGTCTGAAAAGACAAACACAGAGCGGTCGGTCATGATGAAACACCTGGGAGATTAGGCCAGAGTACTTGGTGTCCCGCTTTTTTCAGATCCTCGATCACTGCGATTGGATTCATCGTCTGAATCCTTACAACGAGGATTTTGTACCGCTCATCTTTTTGGTCAGGGTAGACAAGTACACTTTGGATATTTGCCTTCCGCATACTGATCAAGGATGCTATCTCGCAAAGCATGCCTGCTTTGTTGGGAACCTTTACTTCAATCTGGGAGCCGGGCTGGTGGGCGCCTGTAAGCTCTACAAGCGTATGCAGCAGATCTGTTTCTGTTACAATACCTACCAGCTTCCTGTCATTGATGATTGGAAGGCAGCTGATATTATGTTCATAGAACACAGCTGATATTTCTTCGACGAAATCCAAAGGGTGCCCGGTGATCACATTTGTGGTCATAATTGATTTTACCGGATTATCAAGCTCCCCCTTATGTTCATCCCAGTGGAAAACCGACGGGGCAGCATCCTTGATATCGCGATCCGAAACGAGTCCGATCACTGCGTGGTCCTTATTCACGATGGGAATATGCCGAATTTTATTTTCCGCCATCAGTTTGATCGCGGCTGCAATGGTATCTTCAGGAAAAAGCGTCGTGACGTTCTTTTTCATAATTTCCTCGACGATCATAATTCCTTCCTCCTTGACTGATGAGGTATCTTTTAAGCTTTAATACATAAAACGGTTCATGAACCGCAGTTGGTCAAACTTTTGCACAGATTCAGGGGGAATTCTCTTGCCAATCCGTGCCATAAGACAGTTTGCCGGGTGCGAACTGATTTCAGGATCATCTGTCGCGTACCAGACAAGACCGCCTGCATTCATCATTTTTTCCATGACTTTTCGATATTCCCATACATTGAGCCCTGTTCCTTTCAGGTCCCAATGCCAGTAATATTCAGTAGTTATAATGATATAATCTTCCATCGCGTCATCCATCATGGAAACCATCAGCAAATTCTTGCCGACTGAGCACCCGCGAAATTCAGGTATGACCTCGATTGCACCAAGTTCGATCAAATCTTCCATTTTTCCCTCAGACCATCTCTCAAGCGGGTCTGGATACAGATAAGTTACATAGCCGACGATCATATGCCCTGAACGAGCCACAATGATCCGTCCTTCAGGCAGACCGGAAATCTCAACCAGCGCCTTGTGCTGCTGGGCTGGAGGCCGGAAAGCCACCAAATCTTCGTGGAATTCATAGCTTGCCAGTTTTTCAGGAGAAATCGGGCCTTCAATGATCAAACGGCCATGAGGAGTCTTCAGTTCTTTTGCGTTATAAGTCTTTTTATGTTCCATTCAGTCACCACCCGTCAACAATTAAAACGATAATTCTATTATACATAAAATCTAACAAATAAAAGCGCTTTCACAAAATTTTCTGTTTTTAGACAAGGACTTTATCAGCAGAAAAAGCTGGCAGGGAAACCAGACTTTCTTTTCTACTAATATTTTAAAAATTGAGAAAATCGAATTTTTATACTATAATGTATTTTAAATAAATAAGCCAAGGGGGATGGATACATGAAAGTGGAAGCGCTGCCAGTGACGCAAGGGAATCATAACTTAAAAAATTATGAAGAGCTTCATGGCCAATTTGATTGGGGTGAAGCTGAAAAAGAGTTTTCCTGGTCTGATACAGGAAGGGTCAACATTGCATATGAAGCAATTGACCGCCATGCAGAAAGTTTCAGGAAAAATAAGATTGCGCTATACTATCAGGATGGGGTGCGCAAGGAAAAATATACCTTCAAAGAAATGAAGGAGCTTACCAATAAAGCTGGTAACGTATTTAAAACATACGCGGATGTGGAAAAAGGGGACCGCGTATTTATCTTTATGCCTCGTTCTCCAGAACTGTATTTTGCAGTTCTCGGGGCGGTAAAACTGGGTGCAATCGTAGGCCCATTATTTGAAGCGTTCATGGAGGGAGCTGTCCGGGACAGGCTTCAAGACAGCGGTGCAAAGGTATTGGTCACGACACCTGAGCTGCTGGAACGTGTTCCTGTCGATGAGCTGCCAGACTTGAAGCATATTCTTCTTGTTGGTGACAACCTGGAAGCTAATGATCGGTATATTGATTTTAAACAAAAGCTTTCTGAAGCAAGCAAAAAGCTGGATATCGAATGGGTTGACCGCAAGGATGGACTGATTTTGCATTACACTTCCGGTTCAACTGGAAAGCCAAAAGGGGTACTGCACGTCCATAATGCGATGATCCAGCATTACCAGACCGCAAAATGGGTTCTAGACCTTAAAGAAGAGGATGTCTACTGGTGCACAGCGGATCCAGGATGGGTAACAGGGACATCATACGGAATCTTCGGACCATGGCTTGCAGGAGCGTCAAATGTAATTATTGGCGGGCGTTTCAATCCTGAGACATGGTACAAGATGATTGAAGAGTACGGAGTGACTGTCTGGTATAGTGCTCCGACAGCCTTCAGGATGCTGATGGGTGCGGGCGATGAGGTCGTGAAAAAATTCGACCTGAGCTGTCTGCGCCATATCCTGAGTGTTGGTGAACCGCTGAACCCTGAGGTAGTCAGATGGGGAATGAAAGTGTTCAACCTGCGCATCCATGATACTTGGTGGATGACTGAAACCGGTGCACAGCTGATCTGTAATTACCCAAGCATGGAAATCAAGCCTGGTTCAATGGGTAAGCCAATCCCAGGTGTTCAAGCGGCAATCGTTGATGACCAGGGAAATGAACTGCCTCCATACAGAATGGGCAATCTGGCAATCAAAAAAGGCTGGCCATCGATGATGCACACAATCTGGAACAACCCGCAGAAGTATGAATCGTATTTCATGCCTGGCGACTGGTATGTTTCCGGTGACTCAGCATACATGGATGAGGATGGATACTTCTGGTTCCAGGGACGGATCGATGATGTCATCATGACCTCAGGTGAGCGTGTCGGACCATTTGAAGTAGAAAGCAAGCTCGTTGAACACCCTGCAGTCGCTGAAGCAGGTGTCATCGGCAAGCCGGACCCAGTCCGCGGCGAAGTCATCAAGGCGTTCATCGCATTGCGTGACGGTTACGAGCAATCCGACGAATTGATCGAAGAAATCCGCCAATTCGTGAAAAAAGGTCTTGCAGCACATGCAGCACCTCGTGAAATCGAATTCCGCGATAAGCTTCCTAAGACACGAAGCGGGAAAATCATGCGCCGCGTGTTGAAGGCATGGGAACTTGACCTTCCAACCGGCGACCTGTCTACAATGGAAGATTAATTGAACCGTTAAAAAGAGCGTGAACAAGTTTCACGCTCTTTTTACATCTTAATACGGAAAACACCGCATCCATTTGGACGCGGTGTTTTTCTTTATAGCTAGTTTCCAGTTCCATCGCCGCCGTCTCCTCCGCCGGTCCCATCACCATCACCAGGCGGTGGTGGAGGTGGTGGAGGCTTCGGAGGATCCTTTGGTTTTGGATCGGTTGGAGGCGGGTCTTTCGGTTTTGGATCCTTCGGTTTGTCGTCCTTAGGAGGATCCTTAGGTTCTGGTTTTTTGCCAATTTCAATGATATTCGATGGCGCGGATTCTTTTCCAGCTATATCGACAGCTGTGACATAGAATACGCCGTCTCCTGCATTGAAACTCAGTTTTTCTCCTGCTTTGATGCTGCCGACTTTTTTCTTATTGTTATAGATTCGGTAGCCGACAATATCATTTTCTGGGTGTTTGCCCCAGGCAATTGTTTTTCCGGAAAGCTTGATTCCGAGCGCTGCTGGAGTCTTGCCATTTTCACTCAGTTTATCATTCGCAACGAGTATTTTGTTCCAGGCATCCTTTTTAGGGATCAACTGCTGCGGATTCCCGATTTTATGGCCGATGTAGCTTTCCATATATTCGGGGTTCAAAATGACACCTGTATCTGTAAACTCTGCTGGCGTTGAATCAAGGGCAATATAGCGCTTGTCTCCTACAGTAACGAATTTATTTTCAACCAAACTGTCATCAACCTTCGTTGGTGCGTATTTCGCTATGAAATAGTCTGACTCCACAAGGCCTGCTTTCGAACATGCACTTGAAGGAAGCAAACCGGAAACGGCACAATAAGATCGTTTGACAATACCTCCAGGCATCTTGAAGCGTTCTTCCGGATCGACCAGCTTAGGATCGACATCATAGGCCGCATTCATCAGGTCAGCCCAGATGTATTGAGTACGCACGCCATAGGAAAGTCCTTTATATCTTTTTTCGAGTGCTTTAGGTGTATCGTAACCAAGCCATACCCCGAAGGAGACATTCGGATTGGTTGCCACAAACCATGAATCAATATACTCATGTCCAGTACCTGTTTTGCCAGCCCAGTCAGAACCAAATTTCAATCTTCCTTTTACAGCGGTGGCAGTACCACGGTTGATGACGTCACGCATCATATCGATGGTCAGATATGATGTCTGCGGACTGAAGACATCGACTGGTTCAGATTTATGCTGGAAAACGATTTCGCCATTTTTGTCGACGATTTTTTCAATCATATATGCATCAATGAATTTCCCGTTGTTTGCGAATGTACCGAATGCGTTGGTGTTTTCTTCAACAGTAACACCGCCTCGAAGGGAACCAATTGCAGTCGATAAGTTGGAATAGTCATCAGGCTGCAGATTACTAAAGCCCATCTTATCCAGGAAATTCGCGGGTCTCTGGCCGAGGATGCTCTTATAGGCCAGGACAGCAGGTACGTTGTAAGACTTCATCAAAGCATGTCTGGCAGAGGTCAAACCGCTGTATCTCATGTCATAGTTATTTGGCCACGCTTTGCCCTTTCCATTTAAAAATACTTGAACATCCGGTAAAACAGAACCGGGATGCAATTTACCGAGCTCCATTGCAGGAGCATACACCAGAAGCGGCTTCATCGTCGATCCGTTCTGTCTTGGAGCCCTTGTAGCATGGTTCGTCTGTTCCCGTTTAAAGTTACGGCCACCGACAAAGCTGATGATTTTGCCCGTTTTGTTTTCAATCAGAGTAGCGCCGATTTCCACAGGTTCTTTGACAACCATCATTTTGTCCGGATCATCAGGATCAGGAACTTCCTGAGGTTTTTCGCTTCCATAGTAAGGATAATTTTTCGCAGTTTCCTGCATTTTTTCATAAATCTCTTTATTGATGGTTGTGTAAATCTTATAGCCGTTCTGACGAAGATCACGGTTGGCTAGTGCCTCATATTCAGCCATCAATTCATCATCTTTTTTCAAATCGTCGGCTTCATAGCCATCACGTTCAGCTAAAAGATTAGCCAAAATATCGATTGAGCGTTTCTCGATTTCAAATGTAAGGAATGGATATTCCTCAACTGTATTATCACTTGGAACCTCTTTCACAAAGTCTTTCGTAATATCGTAGTTGATTGCTTCATTGAACTCCTTATCGGAAATGAAGCCGGCACCGTGCATCCTTGTGATGACGGTCTTGTATCTCGACACGCCAGGTTCAAGTCCTGCAGGATCCTTAAGCTTGCCGTGGTCGCTGCTGAATGGCGTGTAGCCAAATGGACTCTGTGGAAGTCCGGCGATGAAAGCAGCTTGAGGCAGAGTCAAGTCTTTCGCGTCTTTTCCGAAAATCCCGTTTGCTGCGGCCTGGACACCGGCAATATTGCTGCCGTTCGCGTTACGGCCGAATGTAGCGACATTCAAATAAGCTTCGAGAATCTCTTTTTTATCGAAGAATTTTTCGAGGCGGAGGGCGAGAAGGATTTCTTTCGCTTTTCGCTCGAATGAAACTTCATTCGTCAGGATCTGGTTCTTGATGAGCTGCTGCGTCAGTGTGCTTCCCCCGGAGGATGTCGACGAGTTTGTGACCTCCTGGAAAAGGGCACGCAGGATCGCTTTAGGCACGACACCATCATGCTCGTAAAAATACTCATCTTCTGTTGCCACGACCGCATTGACCAAATACTTTGACATATCGTCAAGCTTTACTTCCTCGCGGTAAAGGTCGGTTCTGAGCTTGCCAAGATAAACATCGTTATCAAAATATAAATCCGATGTTTCTTCATAGTTGTAAATATCCTTCTTCATATTTTCATATGGCCGGATTGGTTCATCTTTGACAAGGGATGCAAAATACCCGGCCCCTGTTCCTGCGGCAAAGCCCGCACCGAGGACCAGTACAATAATCAATAAAAGCAATATGTTCCAGACAACCGAGTAAGTAATCCGGGCTCCTTTTACGGTCTTTTTATTCGTAAAAAAAGCACCAAAGGATTTAAGCTTCTCTTTCCAAGCCTGTTTTCCTTCATGCATTCATATCATTCCCCCTAAAATCACATACATTATAGCATAAACAAGCTGTCGAATAGACTCTAATCTTAATTTTTCTGAAAACTTATGTCGAATTTGACAACATATATCGCTTTATGGTAAAAATGCTTTATTAACTTTATAGCAAAAAGCTTTGAAGGGAATAAGTAGTGCTTCTGTCCATGTTCCAGAAAGCCGGCGGCCGCTGTGAGCCGGTACAAACAGAAGGATGAATTACCTCCCCGAGCGCCGCAGTGAACTGGATTCATAGTAGCCGCGGACGGTTTAACCGTTATTTTATGGAGTGGAAGACTTTTTATTTTAGTTTTCAAGCCGGGTGGTACCGCGCATTTAGCGCCCCTGCATTTATTGCAGGGGCGTTTTTTATTTTCGCAAAAAATCCGGTTACGAAATATATTTTGAATGGAGGAATTAGAAATGGAATTATTGAAAGACCTCGAGTGGCGCGGGATTATCTACCAGCAAACAGATGAAGAGGGAATGAAGGACCTGCTTTCAAAGGAGAAAATCTCACTGTACTGTGGTGTCGATCCAACAGCTGACAGCATGCATATCGGGCATCTTCTTCCATTCCTGACACTGCGCCGATTCCAGAATGCGGGCCACCGTCCGATCGTCCTTGTTGGCGGAGCAACCGGATTGATTGGCGATCCGAGCGGCAAGAGTGAGGAGCGTAAACTGCAAACGCTGGAGCAAGTACAGATTAACGTTGATGGAATTAAGAAGCAGCTAGGTAAAATTTTTGACGTAGAAGGCGATAATGGTGCACTGATGGTCAACAATTACGACTGGGCAGGTTCCATGGATGTAGTGACATTCCTGCGTGACTTCGGCAAGCATGTCGGCGTGAATTACATGCTGGCAAAAGATACGATCGCTTCAAGACTGGAAACAGGGATCTCCTTCACAGAATTCACCTACACCATCCTGCAGGCAATGGATTTCTTCCATTTATACGAAAAGCATGACTGCAAACTGCAGATTGGCGGAAGTGACCAGTGGGGCAATATTACCACCGGACTTGAACTGATCCGTAAAATGTCTGCAGAAGGCTCCAAGGCATACGGTATGACGATTCCGCTTGTAACGAAAGCTGATGGAACCAAGTTCGGCAAATCAGAAAGCGGAGCAGTATGGCTCGATCCTGAAAAAACTTCTCCATACGAGTTCTACCAGTTCTGGATCAACACCGCCGATGCAGATGTTGTGAAATACTTGAAGTTCTTTACTTTCCTCGAAAAGGAAGAAATTGAAGCTCTGGAAAAAGCAGTTGAAGAAGAACCGCATCTGCGCAAGGCACAGAAAGCTCTTGCTGAAGAAATGACTCGCATGATCCATGGTGAAGAAGCCCTTCAACAGGCAATCAGGATTTCCGCAGCACTTTTCAGCGGCGACATCAAAAACCTGAGTGCGGACGAAATCAGACAAGGCTTCAAAGATGTTCCTTCTTTTACAGTAGAAGGGGAAGAAGAACAAGGATTGGTCGACTTGCTGGTGGCTGCCAAAATCTCGCCATCGAAGAGGCAGGCACGTGAAGATGTATCAAATGGAGCAGTCTCCCTTAATGGAGAGCGCGTAACCGATACAGCATACGTCCTAAGCGATGCCGATAAGATCGAAGGGCAGTTTACGATCGTCCGCCGCGGCAAGAAGAAGTACTTTATGATTAAATACTAGAGTTTTTCGCTAATTTTGATGTTTTATGCGGAGAACATCGTAAAAACAGCCTCCTGGGATACCGGGAGGCTGTTTCTTCTATAAGAATGAAATCAGTTTTTCACTTTTTCGGCCACTTTTGCAAATATATCAGCGGATTTTTAAATATATCGACCATACTTTCAAAAATATCGGCGGATTTTCAAATATATCGACCACAATTGAGTAGATATCGACCAACCCGAATATAATAGGCTGGCTCATGTGAAATGTTGGTGGAATAAATGAAACAAAAAACCCCGGCCAAATCGGCAGGGGTTTTTCAAACACTCTATTAACGAGAGTAGAATTCAACGATAAGAGCTTCGTTGATTTCAGCTGGAAGTTCAGAACGCTCAGGCATACGAGTGAAAGTTCCTTCTAGCTTGTCTGCATCGAAAGTCAAGAAGTCAGGTACGAAGTTGTTTACTTCGATTGCTTCTTTAACTACATCAAGGTTGCGAGACTTTTCACGAAGTGTGATTGTCTGGCCAGGAGCTACGCGGTAAGATGGGATGTCTACGCGTGCGCCATCAACCATGATGTGGCCGTGGTTTACTAACTGGCGAGCTGCACGACGAGTGCGAGCAAGACCAAGACGGTAAACAACGTTGTCAAGGCGAGCTTCAAGAAGGATCATGAAGTTTTCACCGTGCTTACCAGGCATTTTGCCTGCTTTGTCGAACAAGTTACGGAACTGGCGCTCAGTAACTCCGTACATGTGACGAAGCTTTTGCTTCTCTTGAAGTTGCAATCCGTATTCGGAAAGCTTTTTACGCTGGTTAGGACCATGAGGACCTGGTGCGTAAGGGCGTTTTTCTAATTCTTTACCTGTACCGCTTAGTGAAATTCCAAGACGGCGGGATAGTTTCCAGCTTGGGCCGGTATAACGAGCCATGAATGACTCCTCCTTAGTTTTTATTTTGTAAAATAAAAACAGATTGTGATTAACCATCATGGGTATTTTGTTTTCATGTACCTTCGCCCTAGCAGCAGCGGGTTACGAGATACACCATCAAACCAGGTTTGAGGAACAAAATACATACATCATGCAGATCACATAGGCTGCGATATTTTACACAAAGAGTATTATATAATTTCTGTGCCAATAAAGTCAAGGGGATATTTCAAGTCATTGCCTTTTTAAGATGAAATTCTTCCGAAAACTTTGGTTTATATATCATACTATTTTACTAGGTCTATGATATAATAAATAGTAATTATTTTATTTTTCAAATATTTGGATATTGCCTTGCCACGTGATGAATCATTTTCTCTTAATCAGGCTGCTGCCTGTAAAACAGCTACTTACAAATCGCTGTGAAGTGATTTTAAAACAGGTGATACATATGGAAGAATTGGTAGAACGGGAAACAATATTGGAATTGAAAAGCAGGTTCTTTGAATTAATCAGCACGGGCAGATTGTCTGTCACGGACATCCTCTCGCAAATGTTGACTTTGCTAAAAGAACTTCTCCAGGCAGCTGAGGTCGATTTATATAGATGCGAGGAATGGGAGCATGGCATGATTCTTGAGGCCACGACCCGCAGCGATCTGAATGAGGAAATTACGGGTAATTTCCCGGAATGTCTCATAGGCAAACTGACTGAAACCCCACAATCATTTAAAAAAAATCCAGAATTTCTCCCGCAATATGATTTAGCGTTTGTCCTAGATGCAAAGGGAAATGTTAAGAATTTATGTGCTATTCAAATGAATGGCGCTTCAGGTGAGCGCCTTTCGGACAGCCTTCTGGAAAGGCTTGTTGACGAGTGTGCTTTGTTCATAAAAAAAATCCACACCCTTGCGGAGACAACGGAAGAAGAAAAACGGTATAAGCAATTATTCAGGGTAACGAAAAAATTCCACTCGACAATGGATATGGATGCTGTGCTCGATGAAATCATTACCACATTAAGAGAAGTGTATCCTTCGTTCACCTATTATCTCCTGCTGTCCCATGACCACAAGGGCTACGGAGAGTTGCCGGTAAAAGACCTTGAGTACAACAGTGAAAATCAGACTGCCATGCAATCTTATGTGAGCGGTCAGATCCAGTTCGAGGACTCAGTCATTGATAAAAACTCCATCATGTATGCACCTTTAAAAGGAAGACAGGGCGTATACGGAGTGCTGCAGGTCATTGCCCCGGACTCGCTTGTGTTTCCGCAAAACGAAGTAGAATTCATTAAACTCCTTGCAAATACCGCCGGAAGCGCACTGGAGAATGCGAAGCTTTACGAGCAATCAAGGAAGCTTATTGCAGATTTGCAGCTAATTAATGAAACATCTCATCAATTGAATACAAGCCTTCGCCTCACAGATACGATGAAGTTTATATGCGGAAGGATCATCAAGTCCTTCGATGCCAGGGAAGTCGGTTTTATCATGCTTGATGAAGACAATCTTGATTACTCCGTCCTTCAGGGAAGCACCAGTTTCTTCTTTTCAAAGGAGGCTTCCAATTATATTTTGAAAGTCGCCAAACGGGTCAAGCAGGATCTGGAACCATTGTTCATAGGGGATATTTCATATGATATCGGGGGTGCTTCTACGCATTTCCGCTCGGTAATGTGTGTACCGATGATCCAGAGCGGTGATTTAAAGGGGTTCGCGCTTGTCATGCATGAGGAGCCATATCACTTTGCATTCGATACATTCAAGCTGCTGCAGTCCCTCATCCACCATTCGACTTTAGCTTTCACCAATTCGATGCTTCGTGAAGAATTGGAGAAAATGGTCGTGACGGATCATTTGACAAAGCTGTATTCCCGAGGCTATCTGGATGAAAAAATGAATCTGTCGATGCTTGAGGATGCGCAGGGAACCTTCATCTTAATTGATATTGATAATTTTAAATGTGTGAATGACCAGTATGGCCACCAGGTTGGAGACGAAGTGCTCATCCAGCTGGCCCGGCAGATAGCCAAAAATATCCGCGGCACGGATATTGGTGCCAGATGGGGCGGGGAGGAACTTGCGATTTACCTGCCAGGAGCTCCACTGGAAATCGGAGTCATGATTGCCAACAGGCTTGTCGATAAAGTCGAGAAACATACGAATCCAAATGTCACGATTTCATGCGGCGTTTCCACATGGATCAGGGGACAGGAAGATACGACCAAGACCGTGTTCAAAAGGGCCGACCAGGCTCTTTATAAAGCAAAAGGCTCCGGTAAGAACAAAGTAGTGGTCCAGAATGAAAACCAGTTTGATTTTAGTGATGAGGTTTAAATTTAACATTGGGAATTGGCCAGCTAGCGTCTAGTCCCACAAGTCGTTTCGGTCCGCCAATGAAGTCAAGGACGATTTCATTGGCGGACCTCCAACGCTTGTCAGGGCTGATCAAGGCGCTCACGCCTTTCTAAGAAGCACTCAGAAATGAGTGCTTTTTCCGTTTAGCAGAACACAGGACTTTTTCAGCTGCTGTGAGTGAAATCACTTTCCATATCAGGGCAAATATCATATCCTGTTTATGGGGGTATTTTGTAAACGCTTACAAATATAGGAGGAATCGAAATGGGAGAGAAAAGATTCGAGACAGAAGTAATCCATGCAGGATATAAATCGGACGAATTCAGGGGAAGTCTTGCTCCCCCGTTATTTCAGACCAGCACGTTCACTTTTGACAGCGCGGAGCAAGGGGAAAGGCGTTTCGCCGGAGAGGAAGAGGGATTCATCTATTCCCGGCTTGGAAACCCGACTGTTGCCATGCTGGAAGAGAGGATGGCAGCGATTGAAAAAGGGGAAAAGGCACTTGCGTTTGGGTCAGGGATGGCTGCTGTCTCTGCGATATTAGTGGCACTGACGAGATCTGGGGACCATATACTTTGCTCACAGGGTGTATATGGCTGCACATTTGGCCTATTGCAGCTTATGAAAGAAAAATATGATATCAATCATGATTTTTCGATGATGGCGACAAGGGAAGAAGTGCTGGCCGCTATTACCCCGGAGACAAGAGTCATCTATATCGAGACACCAATTAACCCAACGATGAGACTGGTTGACTTGGAGATGGTTGCAGACGTCGCGAAAGAAAAGGGTATTCCGGTCGTCGTCGATAACACCTTCAGTTCACCATATCTGCAGAATCCGCTTGAGCTTGGATGCGATTTCGTCATCCATAGCGCAACAAAATATATTTGCGGGCATGGAGATGTGATTGCTGGTGTAGCTGTAGGTCCTAAGGAGATCATGTCTAAAATCGCGATGACTACCCAAAAGGATATCGGCGGGGTGATTTCACCTTTCGATGCATGGCTGCTGCTTCGCGGCTTGAAAACACTTCCTGTAAGGATGGACCGTCACTGTGAAAATGCTGAAAAACTGGCATCCTATTTGTCCGGGCATCCGGCAGTGGAAGAAGTCATTTTCCCTGGCGATCCAAAGCATCCTGATTACGCGATCGCGAAAAAGCAAATGCGCAAACCGGGCGGACTGATTTCCTTCAACATAAAAGGTGGCCAGAAAGAGGCACAGGCATTCATCAACAAATTAAAACTCATTAAAATCGCCGTCAGCCTCGGTGATGCAGAAACATTGATCCAGCATCCGGCGACAATGACACATGCGGTCGTGCCGAAGGAAGCGAGAGAAAAAATGGGGATCAGAGAGAATATGCTAAGGCTTTCGGTTGGACTGGAAGCGTGGGAAGATTTAAGGGATGACCTTGAGATGGCATTTGAATCAGTAAGGAAAGAAAGCACAATGGAAACAGGCTCTATTTAATAAAACAAATCAAACCCCTCCCGGAAATCCAGGAGGGGTTCAGTATGTTCGTTCATTTAGATAGACTGTGCAAGCACTTCAACGAATTCCTCCAGCTTTTGCTGGTCCAATTCATCAAAACGATTTTTTTCAGGCGAGTCGATATCAAGGACACCAATAACGTTTCCATTTTTCAGGATTGGTACGACGATTTCAGATTGGGAGGCAGCATCACAGGCGATATGGCCAGGGAAGGCATGGACATCTTCAACCCTTACTGTTTCTCTTTTGGATGCAGCCGTACCGCAAACACCTTTTCCAAGTTTAATTCTTACACAGGCAGGAAGTCCCTGGAACGGTCCGAGGACAAGCTCGCCATCCTCCATCAGATAAAAGCCGACCCAGTTGATGCGGTCAAGAAACTGGTTCAAAAGTGCAGAAGCATTGCTCAAGTTGGCAATAGAATTCTTTTCATCCTCAATTAGTGCTTTCAGTTGTTTAATCACCAAGTCGTAATTTTTTTCGCGGCTTCCGCTGTATGTTTCGACGTTAAACATCGTTATTCCCCCTAATTCATGAAGTTTTACTCTACATTGTATCAAAAATCGGCGAAACAATGGAGACTTTGTCGAGCTTTTTATAAAGGAAATTTTAATGATTTCCAGAAAGATAAACAGTAAGGTTAATTGCGGAAAGCGAGGGGCGGAGCAATGAGAAAAAATTCAAAAGCTGCGATTATTGATGCGGCCATCTACTTATTCAATACGAAGGGGTTCAATGGAACATCAGTGAGGGACATTGCAGCAAGGGCAGACGTGAATGCAGCGAATATCTCATATTACTTCCAGAACAAGAATGGACTCCTCGAAAATTGTTTTACGGTTTTTTTTGAAAGCTATCTTAAAGAGCTGGAGAAAGGTTTTTCTTTCCTTGAATACGGTCCAGAGTACTGCCTGAATGCGATGGTTGAAAATGTATTGAGATACCAATGCGAAAACATTCAATTAACAAGGTTCATTTTAAGAGAGATGACGATCGACTCGCAAGTTGTCAGGGAAATCATGTCGACCTACCATGTAAAAGAACGTTATATGTTCAAAAAGGTCCTTGAAGCCGGGATTGAGAACGGAGAATTCAAAAAGCATTCAGTCCAGTACAGTATTTTGCAGTTAAAAGGTCTTCTCCAGATGCCGTTTTTGAATACCCATTATGTTACAGAAGTTCTTCATGTACAGCCGCATGAAAAATATTTTGCGGACAAATACAGCGATGAGATTTCACATTGGATCAAAGGAACCCTTTGCACGGAATAGCAGGCTCATCAGAAAATGTTAATAAATATATAGGAAACCGGAAAATCTGCCGGTTTCCTTATTTTTTTATCCCCATGAATTCCAGTCCCTGTCCCAGTTCCTTTGCCTGATGGGCATCAGATCCGTACACGAGCTGGATTCCGCGTTTTTTGGCTTCACTGATTACCCATTCGGGCGGATAGGGTTCACGGCATAATGGCTTTGCCGTACCGGCTCCGTTGTAATCCAGTTCATAGCCAAGTTCTGACACCTTCTCCATTATTTCAATGATTTCATCTGTACAATCATTTCTGAGCTGGTATTTCAGCTGGAATTTATTAGCCAGGGTCACATGGCCGATTCTTTTTGGCTTATACGGCCCCAAATCAGCGAGGATTGATTTCAGTACTGTTTGATAATAATGCCGGTGAACCTTTTCCACTGAACCATAAGCTTCCACCATTTTCCCGAAATGGTCTGGACTATAATCCAGGCAATCATATGTACCAGACTCGTTCTTTAAAAAATGGACCGACAGTACGCCGTCATCTAGAAGCGGCCCGTATTTGTTCAGAAAATCGGCCGTTTGTCCTTCAAACCCTTCGATAAAATCAATCTCAAATCCGGTATTGATTTTTATTTTTCCCGCATATTTCTTCTTTGCTTCTGCGATGGTTTGAAAATAGGAATCCAGGTCTTCGGGCGCCATTGCGCTGTCCTGTAATGGCGTCGGGTCGATAAACCCTTCCGGCAATGGAGCGTGCTCGGCAAACGTGATTTCACTGTAGCCGAGCTGAAGGGCCTTTTGTATATAATCATCGATTTTGTCATTTGTCCCGTGAGGGCAAAAAGCCGTGTGGACATGTCCGTCTTTCAGGGAAATGCACCTCCAGAAGTGATTTCTTTTGTAAGAATTCAAGTTAAATCGGCCTAATTCGGACAATTTCAACAAAAAATATGAATTTAATAGTCAAAAATTGTCGTTAACATGGTAATATAATTACATTATACACGCATTTATCAAGAGATTTTATATAGAAGGATTCAGAACTTGGAATTTGTGAGGCCAGGGGGATAATAATGGAGTACATAATTGGCGGTATCGCGATACTAATCATTCTTTTTTTAATCGGCTATTTTATGAAACGAAAATATTACAGTGAGGTCGATCGCTATGAGTCCTGGAAAATCGATATCATGAACCGGCCTGTACTGGATGAAATGTCAAAGGTAAAACAGCTGAACATGACCGGGCAAACAGAAGAGCTTTTTGAGCGCTGGCGCCAGGAGTGGGACGAGCTTGTTACTTCAAAGCTTCCGGGCATCGAGGATTACCTGTTTGACGCGGAGGAGTATATCGATAAGTACAGGTTCAAGAAGGCGAAGGAATCTCTGGCAGTCATTGACCGAAAGCTGACTGAAACAGAAGATAAGATCAAGAAGATTCTAGGCGAGTTGAATGAACTTGTAGGAAGCGAAGAAAAGAACCGTGAGGAAATCGATGGTCTTAAAGAGAATTATCGAGAGAATAAGAAAAACCTTCTCACGCATCGCCATAGCTATGGAAGTGCAGAAGCCAGCCTCGAGGCTGTGCTTGAAGAGATTCAGGCAAAGTTCATCGAGTTTGACGAGAAGACCGAAAACGGAAATTATCTTGAAGCAAGGGAAACGGTTCTGTCCATCCAGTCATTGCTTGAACAGGTATCCGCGAAAATGGAATCCATTCCTGCACTTCTGCATGATTGCCAGTCGGCCATCCCGGCCCAGGTCAGCGATCTGAAAGACGGCGTAAGAGAGATGAAGGAACAGGGCTATGTATTGGATCATCTGAATGCCGATAGTGAAATCGAGGAAATGAGCAATGAATTGGCGAGCTATCTTGGTTCTCTTGAAAAAGGTGATGTCGAGAACGCCGAACAGGGCATCCAGGGTTTGAAGGAGCGACTTGAAAAACTGTTCGACATGCTTGAAGAAGAAGTCCTGGCTAAGCAATATATTACAAACACGGAACATGTTGCGAAAGAAGTACTTGTGAAAGCAATCACTGAAAACAAGACACTCAAGGAAGAAACAAAGCATATACAGGAGAGTTATCATCTGACTGAAAAAGAGCTTTCGGCACAAACTCATGTTGAGCAGCAGCTCAAGGGCCTGCTTAAGCGCTTTGAACTGATCGACCATAGAATTACCGAAAACGATACAGCACAAAGCATGATCAAATTGGAGCTTCAAGAAGCGAAAGAACAGCTTGATCAGCTAGTAGTAGAGCAAAAAGAATTGATGGAAAAGCTAAGCGCCCTGAGAAAGGATGAATTGGCAGCACGTGATAAAGTAAGGGGACTTTCTAAAAAGATTTCCGAACTGATCCGCACTGTCTCCAAAAGCAATATGCCTGGCCTTTCACAGGAATACAAATACCTGCTGGAAGATGCGCATGAAAGCATCAAGCAGGTCAATGATAAGCTTGAGGAAAAGCCGCTGGATATTCCTGCTGTTCAGCAATATCTGGAAATCGCCGTCCTGACAGTTGAAAAGCTTGAAACCTCGACTGAGGAAATCGTCGAGACAGTCATGCTGGCTGAACGCGTCATCCAGTATGGCAACAGATACCGCAGCCGTTACCCTTCTGTCGAAAGAGGGTTACGTGAAGCAGAAGAGCATTTCCGGAATTACGATTATCGCGAAGCACTTGAACAGGCAGCTACATCTATTGAAGAAGTGGATCCAGGTGCAATAAAGAAAATAGAGCATATGCTCTCCGATAAAAAGTGATAAAGCATGGTCTCCGATTGGAGGCCTGTTTTTTTGGGAATGGATTTTAGAATTTTTCATCATTTCTCATTGAAATGTTATTATGATATGATTTTTAGTTAGCAAGGTCTTGGAGCAAGGGGGAACACTGATGATCTATCTTGACAACAGCGCAACGACCAAACCTTATAAACAAGTATTGGATTCATTTATAAAAGTCTCAGAGGATTTCTATGGAAACCCATCTTCACTCCATAAAATCGGAGGACAGGCAGAAAAGCTGCTTCAGCAGGCAAGGTCCCAGGTGGCCAGGCTGCTGAGGGTCAAAGAGACGGAAATCCTTTTCACCTCAGGAGGAACAGAGAGCAATAACCTTGCCATCAAGGGGATTGCGATGGCTCACCGGGAGAGGGGCAGGCATATCATCACGACAAGCATTGAACATGCATCTGTCCATAACGCCATGGTACAGCTCGAATCGCTCGGGTATGAAATAACATATGTGAAACCAGATTCCACCGGTTTTGTCAGTGCGGATTCAATCCAGAAGGAACTTCGTGAGGATACAATCCTTGTGTCTGTCATGCATGTCAATAATGAAGTCGGCACAATCCAGCCAATCGAGGAAATGGGGATAGTTTTGAAAAAGTATCCAAAGGCATTTTTTCACGTTGATTTCGTCCAGGGAATTGGGAAGGTGCCATTGGACTTATACAATTCGGGGGTCCATTTAGCCACGATTTCCGGACATAAATTCCATGGGCTGAAAGGGACGGGTGCCTTGTTTATGAAAGAAGGGGTCCGGCTGTCTCCTTTATTATCCGGCGGCAATCAGGAATGGAAGCAACGGAGCGGGACCGAAAACGTCGCAGGAATGGTAGCCATGGCAAAAGCGCTCAGGATGACGCTTGAACTGCGGGCAGAAAAGCTGGATCAAATGAAGTCAGCAATGGAAATATTAAGAAACGGCATCAGCCATATCAAGGAAATTACCATTCACACGCCAGAGGAAAAAAGCGCTCCCCATATCCTGAATTTCTCCATCAGCGGATTGAAGGCCGAAACATTCGTTCATGCTCTTGAAGAGAAGGATATTTATGTTTCAACGACAAGTGCCTGTTCCTCGAAGAAAAAGGCTGCCAGCAAGACGCTCCTGGAAATGGGAGTTCCTGTCGCAGAAGCGGAAAGTGCGATCAGGATCAGCCTGACATACAGCAATACAGCAGAAGAAGCAGAAATAGCGGCAAAGGCAATCGCCGGGACTGTAAAACATTTAAGCGAGGTTATCAAGAAATGATGTATGACCGTATATTGGTTCGGTATGGTGAAATATCGACCAAAGGAAGAAATAGAAATAAATTCATTGACCGCCTAAGAAAAAATATCAAAAGGGCATTGAGCGACTATCCAAATGCTGTCATCAAAGCGGAACGCGACAGGATGTTCATCCTGCTTAATGGTGAAGACAGCGATGAAATTGGAAAGAAGCTCAAGGAAATTTTCGGGATCCAGTCCTTCAGCCCCGCCGTTAAAGTGGACAAGGACCTTGAAAAAATGAAGGATGCTGCTCTGGAGCTTTTCAAGAAAATCCACCAGCCAGGACAGACCTTCAAAATATCCGCCAAACGATCTGATAAGACTTTTGAATTGGATACGAACGGAATCAATTCGGAATTTGGCGGCCATATACTGAGGAATGTGGAAGGCCTGAAAGTTGATGTGAGGAATCCTGATATCAACCTTCAGATTGAAATCAGAAAAGAAGCAGCCTATATTTCAGCGGAAACGATCAAGGGCGCAGGAGGGCTGCCTGCCGCGTCCGGAGGCAAAGGGATGCTGATGCTTTCCGGCGGGATTGACAGCCCGGTTGCCGGCTACCTGACCATGAAGAGAGGCCTTGAAGTGGAAGGGGTCCATTTTTTCAGTCCGCCTTTCACAAGTGAACGCGCCAAGCAAAAGGTAATCGACCTTTCTGAGAAGCTTGCCGAAGTAAACGGACATTTTGCGCTTCATATCGTACCTTTTACTGAAATCCAGCAAGCCATTCACAAGCAAATACCGGAAAACTATACGATGACTACAACAAGAAGACTAATGCTGCGTATAACGGACGCAATCAGGGAAAAGCAGGGAGGACTTGCCATCATAACTGGCGAAAGCCTTGGGCAGGTTGCCTCTCAGACACTTGAAAGCATGTACGCCATCAACGAAGTGACAACAACTCCCATTATCCGGCCGTTAATCACAATGGACAAACTGCAGATTATGGATATCGCCCATGAAATCGATACCCATGATATATCAATCCGCCCATATGAAGATTGCTGCACGGTCTTTGTCCCTTCATCGCCTAAAACGAAGCCTAAGCTGGATAAAGTCCAGAACTTTGAAAGCTTCTTCGACTTTGAAGAACTGATTCAGAGAGCTGTTGAAGGAACAGAGCGGATTATCGTCAAACCGGCTTCTGAAAGAGAAGATAATCCGGTGGATGATCTATTCTAACTTGTTAAAGATTTGTGAACATTTACCAATTAAAGTTTTGAATTAAGCCATGTGTTTCTACACACTCTATACTCACAAGGAGGTGAAACACATGGCAAACAACAACAACTCAAACCAACTTCTAGTTCCTGGAGTACAACAAGCTCTTGACCAAATGAAGTACGAAATCGCTACTGAATTTGGAGTACAGCTTGGCGGAGAAACTACTTCTCGCGCTAACGGTTCTGTAGGAGGAGAGATCACTAAGCGTTTGGTTCAAATGGCTGAACAACAACTTGGTGGCGGATTCTCTCGCTAATCAAAAAAAGAATAACATGGCTACAAAGAGCAGGGCGGATGCCCTGCTCTTTTTGTTGTGTAAAATTATTTCAGAATAACATTATCATATAATTTTAAATTTTTTGAATAATTTAGTATAATGGGTTATGGGGATATGAAAGCTTGTTTTCTCATTCAAAGACAAGCGAAAAAAATGATAATCAGGGGGAAGAGTATGAAAAGGGAACAATTGATTGCACCTCAAAAGTATAATCTTGTATCAGAAATGGAGCGATTCGCCCAGGACCCGGCGAGAAAAGCGATTCTCTGGGAAAATGAAGCAGGAAGTACAAAAGAAATTACATACCAGGAGCTGCTAAAGAACGCCAATAAAATTGGAAACGTTTTCTTAGGAAATGGTTTGGCCAAAGGGGATGTAGTGCTTGTTGTCGTGCCAAGACTTATTGAAGCGTATCAGGTTTATATTGCCTCACTGAAAATGGGACTTGTTGTCATTCCAAGTTCAGAAATGCTGAGAAAAAAAGATTTTCAATATCGAATCAACCATGGCGATGTAAAAGCTATCGTCAGTTATGCTCCTTTTACCGGCGAGTTCGATGGAATCGACGAAGTGGAAAAGCTGCCTAAGTTCATTATTGGGGCAGAAAAAGAAGGCTGGATTCAACTTGATAAAGAAATGGAAACTGCTTCCGAAGAGCTTCAGCTTGCCGACACCGACCGTGATGATATGGCATTCCTCAGCTATACTTCCGGTACGACGGGCAATCCGAAAGGTGTTGTCCATACACATGGATGGGCATATGCTCATTTGCGGACAGCGGCAACAAATTGGCTCGGCATAGAGGATGGGGACACTGTCTGGGCTACTGCCGGTCCTGGCTGGCAAAAATGGATCTGGAGTCCGTTCCTGTCCGTCATGGGAACGGGAGCTACAGGCCTCGTTTATCAAGGTAAATTCGAGCCGCAAAAATATTTATCGCTTTTGCAAAAGTATCATGTAAATGTTCTATGCTGCACCCCAACTGAATACAGGCTGATGGCCAAAGTCGAAAATATTGGTGATTACAGTTTGCCTGGTCTTCATAGCGCGGTATCCGCAGGAGAACCGCTGAACCGTGAAGTCATCGACACATTCAGAAAGCATTTTAATGTTGAGGTGCGCGACGGCTATGGCCAGACAGAAAATACACTGCTTGTCGGTGTAACAAAGGGCATGGAGTTAAAGCCTGGATCAATGGGTAAGCCTACACCTGGCAATCGGGTTGAAATTATTAATGAAAACGGAGAACCATGTGCACCGGGTGAAGTTGGTGATATCGCTGTCCATATTGAAACACCTGCTTTATTCAAAAACTATTACAAGGATCCAGAGCGGACAGCCATGCAGTTCCGCGGGGATTATTACGTAACAGGCGATAAAGCGAGTAAGGATGAAGAAGGATATTTTTGGTTTGAGGGACGCGGCGATGATATCATCATCAGTTCAGGGTATACGATTGGTCCTTTCGAAGTCGAGGATGCACTCGTTAAGCATCCATATGTAAAAGAATGCGCAGTTGTCGCGTCACCTGACGAAATCCGCGGACATATCGTCAAGGCTTTTGTCGTCCTGCGTGACGGTGTCAGCCCCGAACTGGAAAATCTAGTTTCTGATTTGCAGCAGCACGTCAAGGATTTGACCGCTCCATATAAGTATCCGAGGAAAATAGAGTTCCTTGAAGAACTTCCAAAGACAACTTCAGGTAAAATCCGCCGCATTGAGCTGCGCAAGAAAGAATTAGAAGGCGCAAGATAATAGAATGCCATGAAAAAGCAGGCCAAAAGGTCTGTTTTTTTGTTGGCATTCTCAAGATTTTACTTTTAGATTGAGAGATGAGTGACACAACAAAACTTGGGTATATTTTTAATAAGAAAGGGTGAGGCAATTTGAAAATCGATATAAAAGAGGCTGCATTGGAACAGTTAAAAAAAGTCCAATTCGGTAATGGAGAAGGCATAAGAATATTAGCGGAGTTTGTAGGCACCTGTTCCATCGCGACAGATATCCAGCTTCAAATCGAAGAAAAGCAGGAAGATGATGAAGTGATATCAGAATCAGGTATCCATTTTTTCGTTCCAAAGAAATCAGTTGAGTCCCTTCCAGGCAGAATCTTTTTGGATTTCAAGCAGGGGCTGGGCTATAAGATTTCCTCCCCGGAAGAAACATTTGGCTACAACTTTAAATTAAACCCACGAACCACGAAATAATTCCGGCTTTGAATATATTGATTCAAAAAAAATGATTGTCAGCCCGGAGCATCCCCCTTATAATTGATATTATTTCGAGTCTAGAAAGATTAGGGGGATGTTCGGATGAATAACAGGACCGAACAACAGGCTGGCGTCTTGTACGCAGCCTTTTCATATATACTATGGGGGATTCTTCCGGTTTATTGGAAGCTATTGCAACATGTGAATGCTGATGAAATTCTTGCAAACCGCGTGTTTTGGTCATTTTTCGTTGTTGCATTCATATTGCTCCTGAATAAAAAATGGAGTCTTTTTACTGGGACCCTCCTCGGGCTTTCGCAAAACAAAAAACAGCTGGCGGCACTGACTATCGCATCAATCCTGATCAGCATCAACTGGTTCATCTATATTTGGGCTGTCAATAGCGATCAAATGATCGAGGCAAGTCTCGGTTATTATATCAATCCGCTTGTCAGTGTGCTTTTAGGAATGGTTTTCCTTAAGGAAAGACTGTCCCTGCCGCAGTACCTGTCATTTCTCCTTGCAGCCATCGGTGTGCTGATCATGACGATTTCTTACGGGCAATTCCCGTGGATCGCTTTATCACTGGCCATTTCATTTGGCCTGTATGGACTTGCAAAGAAATTGATCAAAGTTGATTCTTCGGTCGGCCTCGCGCTAGAAACGCTGGTCGTGATGCCGCTCTCCGCCATTTACATTGGCTATCTAGTTGCCCAGGGGACAAATTCGCTGTTCTCAGGTTCGTGGACAACAACGCTGCTGCTTGTCGGAGCAGGAGCAGCAACGGCGGTTCCTTTGCTGTTTTTTGCGAAAGGTGCACAGAGAATCCCACTTGCTACACTTGGGATCTTGCAATATATCGCACCAACTTTGACACTTATTTTAGGGGTATTCGTTTATCACGAAACATTTTCGGCGGTCCATCTGCTTGCCTTTACCTTTATCTGGTCGGCACTGATCCTGTACTCACTATCCCGGACAAAACTGGCAGCGGCCCTGACCCTCAAGTTAAAAAAAGAAAAAGGCATGCATATGTAAAAAAGAGAGCTGCGGGGGATCCGCAGCTCTTTCTTAATAGGATTTTATAAAAATGTCCTTTTCACTTTTTCCCAGAAAGAATTGTCCTTGAGCTTAATTGTCTTGATGAATTTATTGCTCAATTTTACATCGAATTTTTCAACATGCTGGATGCTCAGCGCTTCGTTATCCATCCCCATGATTGGATAATCGTTGCCGTCCTGGGCAACCTTGAAGGTAAGCTTGCGGTCACCGCTAAGGATGAAGGATGAGCCGAGTGTCCGGTAATGATTATTGTTCACTGACGCAAGCTCACTCACCTGCATGCACGGCAGCAGCGGGTCCACAACCGCTCCGTTCACGGACTTGTTATAGGCGGTGCTGCCTGTTGGGGTTGCGACAATCATTCCGTCACCACGGAAGGTTTCAAAATGGTTGTCATCGATGAATACATCCATTACGAAAGCCTTTATAATCGCGGAACGGACGCTGAATTCGTTCAAGCATTCAAACGATGTTTCTCCGTCGATGGTTACCTCGATCGTCGGATAGCGCCTTACCTCAATTTCTGAATTCGTACTGGCCTGGATCATTTTATCAGTATCTTCAAGATGGAAATCACAGTACATATTGAGGGAGCCAGTGACTGATATGCCTGCGTACAGACAGTCATCGCGGAAACCAGTTTTCCTTACTGCCTCCAAAAAGGTACCATCGTTACCAATGCTGACAATGATATTGGCATTCTTGTGGTCAGTGACAATATTGAAATCATATCTGCGGGCTAGTTCGTAAAGGGGCTGTACTTTTTCCAGCATAGTTGTGTCAGGGGTATGGTGAAAATAAATATTGCGGCGATCTGGCATTACTGATTCCTCCAAACATTATGTATTTCTTCCAAATTTTTACCCACAATAAAAAACTTTTGCTAAAATATAGGTTATTGACATTAGTTTATCATTTTTTCATAAGGTTTTGAAAGTACAAGGAATTTTCAAGGGGGATTCAAAATGAATGGTAAAAGGTGGGCGGCATTAGGAATAGCCGCTGGTTTATTTATTGCGTCAATTGTGATTAATCTACTATCAACATTCGCATTCAGCGACGCGGAAAATGCGTTTGAAGATATGTTCGCTGTCTCGGAAGAAATGTTTGCTGAAGAAGTCATCGAAGAGGGTGACATGCTGAGCAAAATTGCGGTATTGACCATTAACGGAGTCATCCAGGATACCGGGGATGCACAATCGTTCTTTGAAAGCCCACTCTATAATCATCGGGTATTCATGGAGCAGCTTGATTATGTAAAAGAATCGGATGATGTGAAAGCCATTATCCTCCAGGTGAACTCTCCAGGCGGGGGTGTTGTGGAAAGCGCAGAAATCCACGACAAGATCAAGGAAATCCAGAAAGAAACGAAAAAGCCGATTTATGTATCGATGGGTTCAATGGCAGCATCGGGCGGATATTATGTGTCTGCTCCTGCCGATAAAATCTTTGCAAGTCCCGAAACACTGACAGGCTCACTTGGCGTCATCATGCAAGGCGTGAATTATGCAGGGCTTGCAGAAAAATACGGTGTCGAATTCACGACAATTAAGAGTGGTCCATACAAGGATATCATGAGCCCAACAAGACCGATGACGGATGAAGAACGGGAAATCCTTCAGTCCATGATCAACAACTCTTATGAAGGATTCGTCAAAGTCATTTCTGAAGGACGCGGCATGTCTGTCGAGCAGGTCAAAAAAATTGCCGATGGCCGCATCTATGATGGACGCCAGGCCAAGCAGCTGAACTTGATCGATGGATTCGGCTATCTGGAAGATGTCATTGACAACGTCAGGAAAGATGAGAAGCTTGGGGATGCGACTGTAGTAAAGTATACGGAAAGCATGGGCTTTGGTTCGTTTTTCAGCATGGGGACACAGAAAATCATGGGGAAAGACGCAGAAATGGCAGGCCTGATGAAACTATTATCCCAGCCTAATTCTCCACGTCTAATGTACTTATACGCTGAATAAGGGGGGGGACAAAAAATGAATTCCAAAGAATTTGATAAAGATGAAACGAGGGATTCGGCTGAACTTGGGCGGAATGATATTCAAGGAGAATCTGGCGACACCCTGGCTGATGCGGATCGTTTACATCAAGAACATGACAGCATCCTAATGGATGGTGATCGTTCAAATTATAGAGAACATGACAGAATTGCGACAGATACTGATCGTACAAACCATAAAGAACATGAAAACATCCGACTTAAAGGCGACAGTACTCGTTATACAGAATCTGAAAAATCGGCACCACAGGCAGATTATGCAAATGCCGTTAATGATGAAATAGGCAGGCCAACTGGAGAGAATCATTTATTCGCTGGCCAATATGCCGGATTCTGGACGCGTTTTTGGGCCTATTTGCTGGATTTGATTGTCATTGGGAGTATTAACAGGCTGATCATCAATCCTGTTTTCCGGGCATTGGATATCCCATTACTGGAGGAAGGGGTCTTTTCACCGATGACCATCGCCACGGCTGTTGTTTTCTATTTGTATTTTGTTCTGATGACAAAATATCTCGGCCAGACTCTAGGGAAAATGGTGTTTGGACTGAAAGTGGTGGAACTGGATGGCACAAGCCTGACATGGGGCACTGTCATTTTCCGCGAGTGGATCGGCCGCTTCATTTCAGCAACAATTTTTGTGCTGTATATTGTCGTTGCTTTTACAAACAAGAAGCAGGGAGTGCATGACCTGTTCGCTGATACCACTGTCATATATGAACCACGCTAAAATGAACCTGCTGCGGCAGGTTTATTTTTTTGCTTTTTTGTTGATAATAATAGGCTGAAAGGTTGTGGAGGATGATGAAATGGGTGCTGCTTGCCATACTGCTCTTAACAGTGCTGGCCATTATAATCCTTTTTACTAGAGTTAAGATTTTTCTGGATTATTTCCACGGCAATGATAATGATCATCTAAAAGTGACATTAAAAGCCTGGGGTGGACTCATAAAATACAAGATTGACGTCCCTGTCATAAAAATTGATGACAATTCCCCTTCTATCGTTGCCGAGAAAAAAACGGAAACAGGTCCTGATGAAAACATTAAAAAAGATCAAACCACTCAAGTAGACAAAAATGATGTACTGAACAGCATCCATGATATCAGGCAGCTCCTTACACATATTGCTGGCTTTCACAAAATCATCAGGGGATTTCTGAAGAAAGTAACGATCCGCAATATAGAATGGCATACTATGGTTGGCGTGGGTGACGCAGCAGCCACGGCGGTGATCACCGGTGCTCTTTGGGCAGCCAAGGGCGGTGTGATCGGGATTATGAGCCAGTATATGAAACTAAAAGAGATGCCGGTCATGACAATCACGCCAAGTTTTCAGCAAACCATTTCAATTACTAGTTTTAAATGTATGTTTCAAGTCAGAGTCGGGCATGCTATTTTAGCAGGAATAAAGCTGGTTAAATATTGGAAAGGCGGCTGGCCTGACTTCAAATCAAAGCAATTGTCCGCACTTTCCGGTGACAATACTAATTCTGTCTAAAATAAGGAGGAAACAGGAATGTCCGACCATCCAATTCAAGGACTAATGACAACTGCTATGGAAAGCTTAAAGGAAATGATTGATGTCAACACAATCATTGGGGACCCTGTAGAAACACCGGATGGAAGTGTAATCCTGACAGTTTCAAAGGTGGGTTTCGGATTTGCGGCTGGAGGCAGTGAATTCGTTTTGGAAAGTTCAAAGGGAGGATCCGGCGGCTCAGGCGGTTCTGGTGGCTCAGGTGGCTCAGGAGGACAGCAAGGAGGACCACAGCACCCGTTCGGCGGCGGTAGCGGCGGAGGGGTTTCCATTACGCCAATCGCTTTCTTGATTGTAAGTTCAAGAGGCGTCAAGATGCTCCACCTAGATGAAAGCACGCATCTATACGAAAAGATTCTTGATCTGGCACCACAAGCAGTGGAAAAAATCCAGCAAATGATGTCCAAGAAAGATCAGGGCAGCCAGGAAGGCAACCAGAACAAGAGCCAAAACCAAAACGACTACAACGGACCAAAAACTGACCTAGAGTTTTAAGACCATGCTGCCTTTTCAAATTGAAGAGGCAGCTTACTTATGTCATTGGTGACGTCAGTACATTTTAAAATAATTGCAAAAAAATTCTTTAAAAGATATATTAACACTGTACATAAAATGGACAAGGAGGATGAGCAGGTATGGCATCTGTTACATTTAAGGGGAATCCAGTTACATTATTAGGAAATGAAGTAAAGGTAGGAGACCAGGCACCTGATTTCAAAGTGCTTGCAAACGACCTTTCTGAAGTCACTCTCCAGGATTCAAAAGGACAAGTACGACTAATCAGTGTGGTACCATCACTTGATACAGGTGTTTGCGACGCACAGACTCGCCGTTTCAACGAGGAAGCTGCGAACCTTGATAACGTCAAGATTCTTACCGTAAGCGTTGACCTACCATTTGCACAAAAGCGCTGGTGCGGAGCCGCAGGAATCGAGAACGTCCAGACTCTATCAGACCACCGCGAACTTTCTTTCGGTGAAGCATATGGAGTAGCGATCAAGGAACTTCGCCTGCTGGCTCGCGCAGTATTCGTTGTTGACTCAAACGACAAAGTAACTTACACAGAATATGTTAGCGAAGCAACAGACCACCCGAACTACGAAGCCGCAGTAGAAGCTGCAAAACAAGCAAACTAAAACAATCAGTCATCATGGAACAAGCCGCAGAATAAAACTGCGGCTTGTTTTGTTATTATTATGATTAGATAGACGGAATGCTGGAATCGAGAAAAAGGTCCGATAACAGGTCTTTAATGGACAAACGGAAGGCTGAAAAGGTGAAAAATGTCCGATAGAAGGTGCCTAACGGACAAACAGAAGGCTGGGAACGAGAAAAGTGTCCGATAGAAGGTCTCTAACGGACAAACAGAAGACTGGGAACGTGTAGAATTTCAAAAGAAAGTCATTTAGGGATATAGAGAAGACGAATCATAAATCCCACATGACAAATGCTATATGGCTTGAGACATTCCAGCCATATACCTTGTACAGAACAAGAAACATGGCTAAAATAGATAAATATCTATTCAAATCGGGAGGAAGTAAATTGAGTATGACTCCGGTCGAACAATTATTTACCGCATTCAATACTACAGCGGACATTTTAAAAGAAGAACTTTCATGTACATATTTAGAGGCGCTGGCTGAAACAGGGGAAAATATTTTCCAGGGCACGGTGCTTCAGGACGAATTAGATGAAGTCACAAAGAAGAGGCTTGAAAAAGCATACAAAGATATCATTCTTGATTCTTTTAGCAAAGAGGAAATCCGCAAAGGCTTCCAGTTGGCGACCCTGAAGGGCATGAAGGAGCATATTCAGCCTAATCACCAGATGACGCCAGATTCTGTCGGCATGTTCATCGGATATCTCGTCAGTAAATTTGTTGACAAGAAATCATTCAGGCTGCTTGATCCGGCTGTCGGCACGGGGAATCTGCTGGCCACGGTTTTGAACCAGCAGACCAATAAAGAAATCGAATCTGTAGGTGTTGAGATTGATGATCTCCTCATCCGCCTCGCATTCGTCAATGCCAATCTGCAGAAGCATCCGGTTGAATTTTTTAACCAGGACAGTCTTGAACCATTGTTTGTCGATCCGGCGGATGTGGTCATTTGCGACCTTCCGGTTGGCTATTATCCAAATGACCTAAGGGCTGCGGATTATGAGGTCAAAGCAGCAGAAGGACATACGTATTCGCACCATTTGTTCATTGAGCAAAGCACAAGGCACCTAAAAGATGGCGGGTACTTGTTCTTCATGATCCCGAATGGACTTTTTGAAAGCGAGCAAGCTCCAATGCTGCATGAATTCATTAAGGATCATCTGATTGTTCAGGGTGTTTTACAGCTTCCAGCTTCTTTGTTCAAAACCAAGCAGGCTGCTAAGAGCATCCTGATTCTTCAGAAAAAGGGTGACGAAGTGAAGCCTCCAAAACAGGCTCTCCTTGCCGAGCTGCCGAAATTCTCAGATGGACCAGCAGTCAATCGGGTTCTGGATAAAATTGACCAATGGTATAAAGAGAATAAAAGGCAGTAAAATAACGAAAAGGACCGGTTATTGCCGGTTCTTTTGTCGTTCAAAAGGGTAAATACACCATGATAATATTTTTTTCTAATCCTTAGAAGTATCAGAATAAAAACTCATTTTGCGTTTAAGCAAGCTTTTCTTGAAATGTGAAAAAGACAGTGTTTAAATGGGGTATTGAGAGATATATTCACGGCCTGTGGCACACAATAAAGGTGTACTATTTCATTGGATTTTTAATCAGGTTGTTATATAAAAGGAGCGGTACAAAATGGCAAAAATCATTGCAATCAATGCCGGCAGTTCTTCACTTAAGTTCCAACTGTTCGAAATGCCGAGCGAAGAGGTTATCACAAAAGGAATCGTCGAGAGGATCGGTCTGAAGGACTCAATTTTCACAATCAGTGTGAATGGAGAAAAAAACAAAGAAGTTACCGATATTCCGAATCATGAGGTTGCGGTAAAAATCCTTCTTGATAAACTGACTACACTGGGAATTATCAAGTCATTGGATGAAATCGAAGGAATCGGACATCGTGTCGTTCACGGCGGCGAGGAATTCAGTGATTCTATCTTGATCACAGAAGAGGTTTTACAGAAAATTGATCAGCTTTCCGAGCTGGCACCGCTGCACAACCCAGCAAACTTGACTGGTATCCGTGCATTCCAGCAGGTACTGCCGAATGTTCCGGCGATTGCTGTGTTTGATACGGCTTTCCACCAGACGATGCCTGAAAACTCATTCCTTTACAGCCTTCCTTACGATTACTATAAAAAGTACGGTATCCGTAAATACGGCTTCCATGGAACTTCGCACAAGTATGTTTCCCAGCGTGCTGCAGAAATGCTTGGCCGTCCTGTGGAGCACCTTCGCCTGATTTCCTGCCACCTTGGAAATGGAGCTAGTATTGCGGCAATCGAAGGCGGGAAATCTATCGATACATCCATGGGATTCACACCTTTAGCAGGTGTGACGATGGGAACTCGTTCAGGAAATATTGACCCTGCATTGATTCCATACATCATGGAAAAAACAGATAAGAGTGCGGATGAAGTATTGAATGTCCTGAATAAAGAGAGCGGTATGCTAGGTGTATCCGGATTCTCAAGTGACCTTCGCGACATCGAAGACGAAGCCGAAAAAGGAAATGACCGTGCAGAGCTTGCGTTGAAGGTGTTTGCTGACAGAATCCATAAATACATTGGATCATACGCAGCCCGCATGTGCGGTGTTGACGCCATCATCTTTACAGCTGGTATCGGTGAAAACAGTTCAGCAATCCGTGCCCGCGTATTGCAGGGACTGGAATTCATGGGTATCTACTGGGACCCAGCTTTGAATAAAGTTCGCGGGGAAGAAGCATTCATCAGCTATCCTCACTCACCAGTGAAAGTAATGGTCATTCCGACAGATGAAGAAGTCATGATTGCACGTGATGTTGTGCGTTTGGCGAAATAAATTGATTTCAGGCAGGAGCTGAGTGCTCCTGCCTTTTAATGTTGAATCCGAATTTATGCTATACTGGAAGAAAATTCACACTAGCTGGAGGGTTTTCGATGCCTTTGACTCAACGGGAACAAAAGGTGCTGGATGAATTGAATGCTTGGGAAAACAAGCTGTATGACTATGAACCGAATGACTTTGAACTGGCATATGACCGATATCTTGAACGTTCTTTTACATCATTGCCAGTCGAGGTCCAGGAGCGCTTTTTTACGTTGTTCGACAGCTGGCTTTTCCACCTTCATTCTTTGATCCAGGGTTCGCAATTGCAAATGGATGCCAAGGAACGGATTCTTTCTGCTGGACGGGTATTCGATCCGGACTTAGATACGATCAAAGACCTGAGAGAACTGCCTATTGAGCAGCTGGAATTCATCGCCAAGCAGCAAATTGCCCGCCATAGACTCTATTCCTTTGTACAGGGAGGAATGTCAGGAAGCGGCGGAAACCTTGTGCTGGGGGTCGATATGCCGGCGATGGCGGTCATCAATCTGCGAATTGTTCAGCTTGTTGCGATGACATACGGTTTCGAGGTGAATACACCGTTTGAGATGATGGTCGCGCTGAAGGTCTTCCATACTGCCACAATGCCTTCGAGGATGCAAAGTGCCGGCTGGGAAGAATTGAAAAATGACCTTGACCAGGCAGAAGACTTCTATTTTTACGAAGGAAATGACGATCTTACAGACGTAACATGGCTTGAACAGCCAATTAAGCAAGTCTTCAAGGGTATGGCAATCTTGATGTTCCGCAAAAAGCATGTCC
The DNA here is from genome assembly GCF_007678455.1 of Cytobacillus oceanisediminis 2691. GTDB lineage: Bacteria > Bacillota > Bacilli > Bacillales > Cytobacillaceae > Mesobacillus > Mesobacillus oceanisediminis_A. The sequence goes on from NZ_VEEP01000005.1 coordinate 149,607, forward strand.
AGGGGATGCCGATCATCTCGATGGCAATCGGCGCAGGGGCAAACTATCAATTGACAAGGAGAGTCACCGATTTTGCCCATAGATTTTACCAAATGAGATATTTCAAAGAAAAAGGGGCATTGTAGGAAATGAGCATACAAGAGCATAAGCAGGCTGCACCAAGCCAAGTGCGCTGCAAAGTCATAACAGTAAGCGATACAAGGACACCCGAAACCGACAAAAGCGGAAAGTTGATGATGGAGTACCTTGAATCAGCAGGCCACAAAATCGTCGACTATGTGATTGTCAAAGATGAAGCAGAACCAATCAGGTCCGAAGTCCTGAAAGGCTCCGCCAACCCAGAAGTGGATGTCATCCTGACAAACGGCGGTACTGGAATCGCCAAACGTGACGTCACGATCGAAACGGTCCAGAGCCTCTTTGAAAAAGAAATCCCGGGATTCGGTGAGATCTTTCGGATGTTAAGCTATCAGGAGGATATTGGCTCAGCTGCATTGCTGTCAAGGGCCGCAGCAGGAGTCGTGAACGATCGGGCGGTCTTTTCAACACCAGGCTCAACAGGAGCAGTCCGCCTGGCCATGGAAAAACTGATTATCCCAGAGATTGGGCATGTTGTAAGAGAATTGAAGAAGGATTTATAATTACTAAGTGGATGGAATCTTAACGGATTTCATCTTTTTTTGTGGTGAAAAGGGATTTGGTAAAAATTGTAGAATTAAGTATAGAAGTTTCCAGAGAAAAGGAAGTTGAAGTGTTGATAAAAGGAGACTCTAAAGCCGACTGAGGTAGTCAATCATTTGATAGGTTAGAGAGAAAAACGGGGAAGCTGTAAAAAGAGCCTGGATTCTGACAGGTTTGGACCATTTGGTGTTATAACTGTCAAAATAAGTTCGGGATTATGACAGGTTTGAAGCAATAAGGGGAGAAGTTGTCAAAAAAAGTCCTGTATTCAGACAGGGTTGAAGCATTCAGAGGAAAAGCTGTCAAAAAAAGCCCTGGATTCAGACAGGTTTGAAGCATTCAGAGTAAAAGCTGTCAAAAAAAGCCCTGAATTCAGACAGGTTTGAAGCATTCAGAGTAAAAGCTGTCAAAAAAAGCCCTGGGTTCAGACAGTTTTGAAGCATTCAGAGGAAAAGCTGTCAAAATAACCGCTGAATTTAGACAGGTTTGAAGCATTCGGAGGAAAAGCTGTCAAAAAAAGCCCTGAATTCAGACAGGTTTGAAGCATTCAGAGTAAAAGCTGTCAAATAAAGCCCTGAATTCAGACAGGTTTGAAGCATTCGGAGGAAAGGCTGTCAAAAAAACACTGGAATAGGTTGAAGGGAACAAGGGGGATGCTGGGAATGTTTAAGTTAAGAGAAATAAATACAGATGAAGAGTTATTAAACCAAGTAGCGGACTTATATCAACAAGTATGGGCTCAAGAGGACCTTTCAATCAAGGAACGAGTTACGAGGCATGCAGGCTATGCTGACTACAGAGGGTTTGTGGCAATTTCCAATCAGGGGGAAATTGCTGGATATGCATATGGCTATTCTTCTCTACCGGGTCAGTATTATCATGGATTACTCTCAGAAGCGTTAAATCCAGAAGAGGAACAAACCTGGCTGACAGATTGTTTTGAATTCGTTGAATTGGGTGTGCTTCCGGCATTCAGGAATCAAGGACTGGCAAAAGAGCTGGTAAATCACTTACTGGATTGAGCAGGTCATAAGACAGCGGTATTAACAACACAACTTGATAACGACTCTGCTAGGGGTTTATATGAAACATTGGGATGGCGCGTCATTAAACAGCCGTTTTACCCAAATGAAAATGGACAGCCTTATGTCATAATGGGAAAGCAATTGAGATGAAACTAATCATTGCCTTATTCATTGCCGTAATAGGAAATATTTTGATTGGTTCCTCTGTCAATGAACTCGGCCTGATGGGAAATGGCTGATTAAGGGTACGACTGTTCTTATTAGCGCGATCAATATAGGCAAAAAGCAGAGACACCAAAAATAGCCTGAGGCTCACTCAGGCTATTTTTTATGGAATTAAATGTGTTATCCGTGCATCTTCTCTGAAGTAATATCCTGATGTGTTCGGTACCAGAGCCACAGGTCGTTGATGATGGATGCGAGCTCTGCAATTTCGCTGTTCAATTGACATGAAATGACAAAGTCACTTTCATTGGAAAGCTGTGCTTGCTTATGGTTGATTGTTTGTTCAAGCTCGGCAATCCGATCAGGAATGCCTCCGCGTATTTTTTCCCAGTGAAGCAGGATGGCGTGCTGTGTATCAAGGTCATATTCTTCCCAGTTCTTTTTAAAATCAGGCAGGGGTATGCCCAGTCGGCTGTTAAAAAGAAAATATTGATCCATTCGTGAAGCCCCCATTCCGGTAAACATGCTTACATTCTACTATACTTTTATTTCCTCTTCTACATTAGCCAATCAGAAGTTTTTTGGAAAATTAAAATTTAGCCTTGAAAAGTTCGATAAAACCTGTTAATTTTATAAACATGAATAAAAATTTATATACATGTATAAATATCCGAACTAGAAAAGGAGATCAACAAAATGACTGAAAACAAAGTGGTGCTTGCCTACTCTGGCGGGCTTGATACATCTGTTGCGATTAAATGGCTAAAGGATCAAGGATACGCGGTAGTAGCGTGCTGCCTTGATGTCGGTGAAGGTAAGGACCTTGATTTTATTAAAGAAAAAGCTTTGAAAGTAGGGGCAGTTCAATCATACGTTTTGGATGTCAAAGAAGAGTTTGCCACCGAATATGCACTTTTCGCCCTCCAGGCACATGCGTTATACGAAGGGAAGTATCCGCTTGTTTCGGCACTTTCTCGCCCGCTTATTTCTAAGAAACTAGTAGAAATTGCAGAAATGGAAGGCGCTGTTGCTGTAGCCCATGGCTGCACGGGCAAAGGGAATGACCAGGTTCGATTTGAAGTATCCATCAAAGCATTGAATCCTGAACTTAAGGTGATTGCTCCAGTACGTGAATGGAAATGGTCACGTGAAGAAGAAATTGCTTATGCGGCCAACAATGGCATACCGATTCCCATCAATCTGGACAGCCCATTCTCTATCGACCAGAATTTATGGGGTCGAAGCAATGAGTGTGGAATCCTGGAAGATCCATGGCAGGCACCTCCAGTCGAGGCATATGAATTGACTGCCGAGCTGGAAGATACACCTGATACCCCTGATGTCATCGAGATTGAGTTTGTTGAAGGAGTGCCGACTGCCATTGACGGCAAAGCATATTCTCTTTCAGAATTGATCCTTGAATTGAATTCCGTTGCAGGCAAGCATGGTGTTGGAAGGATTGACCATGTGGAAAACCGCCTTGTTGGCATCAAGTCGCGCGAGGTGTATGAAGCACCTGCTGCGATGACTCTGATCAAGGCACATAAAGAATTGGAAGATATCACACTTGTAAAAGAAGTGGCCCATTTCAAACCGGTAATTGAGAAAAAAATGACAGAATTGATTTATGAAGGGTTATGGTTCTCCCCGCTTCAGGAAGCGCTGGCTGCATTCCTGAAGTCAACCCAGAAGCATGTCACTGGCACAGTACGCGTCAAGTTATTCAAAGGCCACGCCATCGTCGAGGGCAGAAAATCACCTTATTCTCTATACAATGAGAAATTGGCGACATATACTGCAGATGACGAGTTTGACCACAATGCTGCGGTTGGTTTCATCAACCTTTGGGGACTGCCAACAGTTGTCCACAGCATGGTCCAGGGCAAGAAGGTGACAGTGTGAAAAAATTATGGGGCGGCAGATTCACCGGATCTGCAGAAGAATGGGTAGATGAGTTCGGTGCATCGATCGGCTTTGACCAGGAATTGGCGAAGCAGGACATCGAGGGAAGCGTCGCCCATGCTACAATGCTTGCTGCCTGTGGAATCATCACAGAAGCGGAGGCGGACGAAATCATTCAAGGATTGAAAAAACTTGCGCAGCAAGCTGAGCAAGGTGAACTGGATTATTCAGCTAAACTGGAAGATATTCATTTAAATCTGGAGCATCACCTGACAGAATTGATTGGTCCGACTGGCGGGAAACTCCATACAGCAAGAAGCAGGAATGACCAGGTTGCAACTGATATGCATTTGTACCTGAAAGAGCAGGTGTCGGAAATCATTGCACTGATCACTGATTTCCAAAAAACACTCGTCGATCAGGCTGAGCAAAATATCGAGACACTGATGCCAGGGTACACCCATTTGCAAAGAGCACAGCCTATCTCGTTTGCACATCATCTCATGGCTTATTTTTGGATGCTGGATAGAGACAAACAGCGTTTTATCGATAGCCTGAAAAGGATCAATCTTTCGCCTCTTGGTGCCGGGGCACTCGCTGGGACTACTTTTCCGATTGACCGCCATATGACAGCTGAAATGCTGGGGTTTGCCGGTATTTATGAAAATAGCCTTGATGCGGTTAGTGATCGTGATTTCATTCTTGAGTTCCTGTCGGACAGTTCGATCTTGATGATGCACCTTTCAAGATTATGTGAGGAAATCATTCTCTGGACCAGCCAGGAATTCCAGTTCATCGAGCTATCCGATGCTTTTACTACTGGAAGCAGCATCATGCCGCAGAAGAAAAATCCTGATATGGCCGAATTGATCCGGGGAAAAACTGGCCGTGTGTATGGCAGCCTGATGGGTCTGCTGACCGTATTGAAAGGTTTGCCTTTAGCCTATAACAAGGATATGCAGGAAGATAAAGAGGGAATGTTTGATACAGTCAAGACAGTCAGAGGCTCCCTGAAGATTTTTGCTGGGATGATCAGTACGATGAAGGTTAAGAAAGAGAAGATGGAAGGCTCTGTAAAAAATGACTTCTCCAATGCAACGGAATTGGCTGATTATCTAGCGGCTAAAGGAGTTCCTTTCAGGGAGGCCCATGAAATCGTCGGCAAGCTTGTGCTGACTTGCATACAAAAAGGCTGTTACCTTGCGGATCTCCCGTTAGAGACATATAAAGATATGAACCCTTTATTCGAGGAAGATATCTATCATGCATTGAATCCGTATAATGCGGTAGAACGAAGGAAGAGTGCTGGAGGCACCGGTTTTTCACAGGTCGAGGTTCAAATCGGAAAAGCAAAAGCGTCCATTAAAATGTAAGAAGCACGCAGCTTTTGCTGCGTGCTTTATTCATGATGGTAATTAATCATTTTTGTCTGTTCTAACAACTAGGACATCACAGGATGCATAGCGGGTAATATGTTCAGACACACTTCCTATAAAGAAGCGTTCCACTGCGTTCATTCCTGTTGCCCCGCAAATAATCAGGTCGGCGTTGTATTTTTTCGCAACATCCTTCGCAATCTTGACCTTTGGTGAACCATAATCGATTTCGTAGCTTACATCTTTAATGCCGGCATCGGTTGCCTGTTGTTTGTAGCTTTCCATCAACTCAGTGGCAAACTGGTTCGCACGCTCAGAGATTGTGCGGTCATATGCCTCAACAGTGGCAAATGTGCGCAAGTCGATGATATGGGTCATGACCAGTCTGGCATCGTTCCTTTTTGCGATTTCAATGGCTTTCTTGAAAGCCCATGCTGCTTCTTTAGAACCATCAACGGCAACTAAAATATTCTTATAATATAGCGCCATAGTTCTCGCCTCCTTTACCTATATTATACAACAGTTTCCTTGGTATAGCTGTGACAATCCAACGAAAACTATATATGCAAGCATCACATCAAAGGAGGAACCAATATGGATAAAAAGGAGAGACAAGGCCGGTCATCCTATGATTATGATGACCAGGGTATTATGCAAGTCAGCCAGCAGATCATGGATTCCTACAACAGCGGAATAGTACCCCAGGAACAGATGAAAGCAGCCGCAGAAGCCGATGAGGAAATGAGATAGTTTTTAGGGAAATCAGCCTGAAAGGTCCTGCAAATTATAGAAAAAGTAGTAAGGGCTTGTTAATCTAGTGTTCTTAGCAAGCCTTTGACTTTTAAAAGGATAGCAATTTTTTTGCAAACGGTAGATGGCTGCAGTTGGAATAATGTAAAAGAGAGTGATTTTAAAAGTTAACCGTCAATATGAAATATAATTAAGAGAGATAATATCTTTAATATTCAGAATAGTATATTTTAGGGAAGTTCATACGAATTGTTTTGCCAAAAGCTCTTTTTTCTACTAAAATGAAAGTGTTTTCAATCTTGTTTCTTTTTACTTTTTTCCACTTTTAAAATAGTATGAAGAAGCAGCTTGAAATGGAAGAGCAATCTAATACATAGGAGGTATGCAAGAATGCGTATCGGTGTACCTAAAGAGATAAAGAATAATGAAAACCGTGTGGCGATGACGCCTGCAGGAGTCGTCAACCTTGTGAATTTCGGGCATGAGGTTTATATCGAAACAGGTGCCGGAATCGGCTCAAGTTTTACGGATGAGGATTACAAAGCTGCTGGCGCTTTAATCGTCGAGAGCGCTCAAGAAGCATGGGCACAGGATATGGTCATGAAGGTTAAAGAACCTCTGCCAGAAGAATACGGATATTTCCGTGAGGGTTTAATTTTATTTACATATTTACACCTCGCTCCAGAACCTGAGCTGACAAAAGCATTGATCGAGAACAAGGTAGTCGGTATTGCTTACGAAACAGTTCAGCTGGCAAACGGCTCACTTCCATTGCTGACGCCTATGAGTGAAGTGGCTGGCCGTATGTCCACACAAATCGGCGCTCAGTTCCTTGAAAAGGTACATGGCGGAAAAGGAATCCTTCTTGGCGGAGTTCCTGGTGTACAAAGAGGAAAGGTTACCATTATCGGCGGCGGTGTAGCCGGGACGAATGCAGCGAAAATGGCAGTCGGACTTGGTGCTGAAGTTACTATGATCGACTTGAATCCTGACCGTCTTCGCCATTTAGACGATATTTTTGGATCTGATATTACAACTTTAATGTCCAATCCTTTGAATATTGCTGAAGCAGTTAAAGCTTCTGACTTAGTGATCGGTGCTGTGTTGATTCCTGGCGCTAAGGCTCCTAAGCTTGTGACTGAAGAAATGATTCAGTCCATGAACACGGGATCAGTCGTTGTTGATATCGCGATCGACCAGGGCGGAATTTTTGAAACAACTGACAGAATCACGACTCACGACAACCCAACTTATGAAAAGCATGGTGTTGTGCACTATGCAGTTGCCAATATGCCTGGAGCAGTTCCACGGACAAGCACAATCGCACTGACAAACGTAACAGTGCCTTATGCTGTGCAGATTGCGAACAAAGGGTACAAGAAGGCTTGCCTGGATAATGAAGCGTTGCTGAAAGGAATCAACACGCTTAATGGCTATGTAACATACCAGGCGGTCGCTGAAGCGCATAACCTTGTATATTCTGAAACAAAAACATTATTGGAACAAATCTAATGATTCACTGAGATCCGGAGCCAAGCATCCGGATCTTTTTATATGGGCCAATTTTGGACAAAGCTGTTTAAAATCTTTCAATTTTAGCGTATATTATTTATGGGATACGGGTTCTTTAATGGAATGTCCGTGATAAATTGTAACTTGAGGAGTGTCATGATGGAAAAAGTACTTGTTTTTGGCCATAAAAATCCTGATACAGATACAATCTGCTCTGCGATTGCGTATGCAAACTTAAAGCAAAAGCTTGGTGTCGATGCAGAAGCAGTCCGACTGGGCCAGGTCAATGGAGAAACTCAATATGCACTAGATTATTTCAAGGCTGGGGCACCTCGCCTTGCTGGAAGGGTTTCTGAAGAAGTGGACAAGGTCATCCTTGTCGACCATAACGAACGTCAGCAAAGTGCGGAAGATATTACTGATGTACAGATCGTTGAAGTAATTGACCACCACCGTGTGGCCAATTTTGAAACAAGCGATCCACTTTATTTCCGTGTTGAGCCAGTTGGCTGCACAGCGACAATCCTGAACAAGATGTACAAGGAAAACAATGTTGAAATCGATAAGAACATTGCCGGATTGATGCTGTCTGCAATCATTTCCGATTCCTTGCTGTTCAAATCACCAACCTGCACAGACCAGGACGTGGCGGCTGCTCGTGAACTGGCTGAAATTGCTGGAGTGAATGCAGAAGAATACGGTCTTGAAATGCTGAAGGCTGGCGCTGATCTTAGCAGCAAAACGATTGAAGAGCTCATCTCCCTTGACGCAAAGGAATTCCAAATGGGTGAGTCAAAGGTTGAAATCGCCCAGGTGAACACAGTGGACGTCAATGATGTTCTCTCACGCAAGGTGGAGCTTGAGGATGCATTGAACAAGAAAGTGGCTGAGAAGAAGCTTGGTTTATTCTTGCTGGTCATCACGGATATTTTAACAAATGATTCTGCTGCACTTGCGATTGGTGAAAAGGCTTCAGCAGTCGAAGAAGCATTCAATGTGACGCTTGAAGACAATACAGCGACACTTAAAGGCGTCGTTTCCCGCAAGAAGCAAGTCGTTCCAGTACTGACAAACGTATTGGCTAAATAATCGCCAACAAAAGAAAACCGTCCATGCCAAATCGGCAGGACGGTTTTTGCTTTTTGGGGGGTCAGATAAACCCATCTTGGCTAAGCGAATCTCTCAGATCTTGCAGTTGCTTTTTTCAGCTTGAATGTAATATAGGCAAAATAGACAAAAGCTGCAATCGAGAAATAGATCCATGCTTGCGCTACCTGATCAGTCTTCCAGAGGCCGGTCATGGACAGCAATGCCGGGAAAGTCAAAGTCAGCCATGACTGAACCATTGCTACCTTGCCGACGTACGCATCGATTTTTTTGTTTATTCCCATCGACAGGAAGAACAGGAACCAGAGATAGGCCCACATCAGCCAAGTAAGCGTATTGACGATGTCTCCAAAATGGATATATGCAACGAATGCGTAAATAAGGGCTATGACAGCCACCCAAAGAGAGTACCAGCCCAGTCCGCTGCCATCAAGGTCCTTCAATAAGGTCATGCCAACATATAAATAAGTAAAGCCAAACAGAAAGATGCTGGCAAGGCTGTATATAGTCCAATTGCTTTGGTCAGATGCGATGATTAAATAGAATGGAACGATGACCTGCATGGCTCCGATAAATAAATTGAATACTGCTACACTTTTCGCATTCGCTTTTCCCAGAAGCATCAAGCTGTTCAGGAAAAGTGCTGCGCCTGATAATAATAAACCTGCGTCTCCCATGATGTATGCCGTCCTGATGAATGGACGGCTCTTTCCTCCTTTATCGAGCAGCGATAGATTAAATAAGAAAGAGCAATTCCAAAACCCTATTTTCGAGGATGAAAGGAATTGCTCCTTATGTTAACTTGCAGCTATTAAACCATTTTCTTCGACTGATCGACTTTGTCCATATCCTTGGATGTAAAATATCCCGGCAGGATCTCATCAATTGTCGTTTCCTTCACATCACCGTTCAGGTTCGAAAGATAGATTTTAGTATCCTCAGTCGCAAATTCTGCAATAACCTGGCGGCAGGCACCGCAAGGAGAAACAGGACCTTCAGTATCAGCGACTACTGCAATCGCCTTGATTTCTGTATCACCCTCGGATACAGCCTTAAAAATGGCAGTTCTTTCGGCACAGTTTGTCAGTCCGTAAGAGGCATTTTCAATATTGCAGCCAAGATAGACATTGTCATTGCTCGTAATGATTGCTGCGCCAACCTGAAACTTAGAATATGGAACGTATGCTGTGCTTCTTGCTTCTATAGCTTTTTCAACAAGCGTCTTTTTATCCATCGTCCATTCCCCATTCCCAAATGGTATTTTTGTTGCTTAGTATGAAGAGTCAGAAGACAATCCGTTGACAATTGCTACGCCAGAGCTTGCACCAATTCTTGTTGCACCAGCTTCGATCATGCTTTGTGCATCCTCAAGGCTTCTAACGCCACCTGATGCCTTAACGCCGATATCAGGGCCCACTGTTTTTCTCATCAAAGCGATGTCCTCCACAGTTGCTCCTCCTGTTGAGAATCCTGTAGATGTCTTGACGAAATCAGCTCCTGCACTAACAGAAAGCTTGCAAGCCATTTCTTTTTCCTCATCATTAAGAAGGCAAGTTTCGATGATCACCTTAGTCAATGCTTTGCCTTTTGCTGCGTCAACAACAGCTTTGATATCTTTTTCAACAAGGTCATACTGCTTGTCCTTCAAAGCACCAATGTTGATGACCATGTCAACCTCAGTCGCGCCATTTTCAATTGCATTTTTTGTTTCGAATGACTTTGTTTCAGAAGTTGCAGCTCCAAGAGGGAAGCCGATTACTGTACAAACTTTTACATCTTCAGCATCCTTAAGAATTTCAGCAGCAGTCTTTACCCATGTTGGGTTAACACAGACAGAAGCGAATTTATATTCTTTTGCTTCCTCAGCCAGCTTTACAATCTCTGCTTCAGTTGCATTTGCTTTAAGCAATGTGTGATCAATCATACCCGCTAAATCTTTAATCATATAATTCATTCCCTTTCCAAAAAAAATGTAATGAAACGCTTTCATAATGAGCAAAAATATATAGCACAAAGTTATTATGTGTTACTTACATGAATAATATATCAGGTGGTTGAACAAATGTAAATAACCTAATGAACATATGTAAAAATAAAAACTGGAAATACACGGGATTGTCATAACTCCTTTTGTCTTTGTAAAATTTTCTTTTGACTTTAACAGGACATTTCTTTATAGTGGCAATATAAATTGAATACAAATCCTGCATCGCGGGAGAGGTTCATAGCGGACACCCTCTATAAAAAACTATGGATTTGAATAATTTCAACCATACCCATGAGGATGTGGTTTTTTCATTAGCAGGGTTTTCGGCCTCGTTTAGCGTTTGCGGACATTAGTGGAGGCTTTATAATGGCAGGAAGAAAAGATGAGGAAATGAAAGATTTGACGTTGCTTGGAAACCAGGGGACCAAATACTTATTTGAATACAGCCCTGAAATATTGGAAACCTTCGAAAACAAGCATCCATACAGGGATTATTTTGTGAAATTCAATACACCGGAATTTACGAGCCTGTGCCCGATCACTGGACAGCCGGATTTTGCTTCGATTTATATCAGTTACATCCCGGATAAGCTGATGGTAGAAAGCAAGTCCTTGAAACTGTATCTATTCAGCTTCAGGAACCACGGTGATTTCCACGAGGATTGCATGAACATCATCATGAATGACTTAATCAAGCTGATGGATCCAAGATATATTGAAGTCTGGGGAAAATTCACGCCAAGAGGCGGAATCTCGATCGATCCATACACAAACTACGGAAAGCCAGAAACAAAATACGAGGAAATGGCTAACTACCGGATGATGAACCACGATATGTACCCGGAAAAAGTCGATAATCGCTAAATAGGAAAAGAGCAGCTGCAGATGCTGCTCTTTTTTAACTGGAAAAAAACACGGATTTTTTCCAACTCGCTATAAAAATTCAAAAGTCGCTATATAAAAAAGAAAGTCGCTATAAAAAAGAAATTTTCGCTGTATAAACAGGAAAGTCGCTATAAAAAATTTTTTCGCTATATAAAAAAGGAAATTTCCGCTATAAAAAATCGAAACTCGCTAAAAAAGAAGCTTCCTCAATGAAAATCAAAAACAAACCGCCTGGATCACATGACAGCAGGCGGTTTTTGGGCTTATTCTACGATACAAATACCAATTCTTTAGGGTATTTCGTTAAAATTTCAATTCCATCCTCGGTGATGACCACATCATCTTCAATTCTTACGCCCGCGACGCCTGGCACATAGATTCCCGGCTCTGCAGTGAACACCATTCCTTTTTCCATTAGTAATGGATTCGTGCTAGTCAATGATGGATACTCGTGGACGCTGACTCCGAGTCCGTGGCCTAGGCGGTGCGGGAAGTAGTCGCCGTATCCCGCTTCTTCAATCACTTTGCGTGCAGCAAGGTCAACCTCTGAGCAGGCTATGCCGGCACGAGCTGTATCCAAAGCTTTCAGCTGTGCTTTCAACACGGTGTTGTAGATTTCTTCCTGCTGTTTATTAATCTCGCCATACGCAACGGTCCTTGTGATATCTGAGCAGTAGCCATCCATCACAACGCCAAGGTCGAATAAGACGAGGTCGCCTTTCTTGATCTTTGTCAGCCCTGGAGTGCCATGCGGAGCTGCAGCATTCTTTCCTGTGAGTACCATTGTTGAAAATGACATTTCTGTAACGCCTTTTTTCTTCAATTCATACTCAATTGCAGCAAGGACATCCAGCTCGGTTTTGCCTTCCTTGATCTCGCTGACTCCTGTCTCAATCGCAAAATCAGCCAGTTCACAAGCTTTTCTGAGCTTTTGCAATTCTTCTTCAGTTTTCACCATCCGCATCAGGCGCAGTTTTTCCTCTGCTGAAACGAATTCACCATTGCCTACAAGTCCAGTCAGCTTCTCATAACGCTCGACATTCAGCTGTTCCTTCTCAATTGCAATCTTCTTGATGGAAGAAATACGCTTCTTCATCGCATTGAAGGCAAGTTCCATTGAATCATCTGTGTCGCTGTAGCCAAGGATTTCAAGCTCCCATCCGGCATTCTTGGCATTTTCCTTATCCATAGCCGGGCAGATCATGAAAGGCTCAGCATCCTGGAACACGGCAACAGCCAGTAATCTTTCGTGTGGATCGCTTAAAAATCCGCTCAAATAAAATACATTATCAGGGGATGTAATAAATGTGACATCCACATCATTGTCCTTCATCCATCCTGATAACGCAGCCAATCTTTCAGTCATAGATATTCCTCCTCTATATGTACATCACACTATGAGAGTAGCAATTACCTGGTCAAAAGTAAAACTTTTAATGATAAGAGTTGTTGGGTAAAAAGAAAATGGAAGCAGGAGATTGTCAAAGGGTGTTGAAATAGTTTATTTATATGGCTGATTTTTGCAAGGTTTCTAACGTGATTTTTGTGAAAATAGCCCAATGAAAGGAGCGATAATATGAAAGTATCTTATCACGGCCATTCTGTTGTTAAAATTGAATCGAATGGGAAAACCATCCTGATTGATCCATTCATTACTGGAAATGACCTGACCGATCTGAAGGTGGAGGATGTGAAGCCAGATGTGATTATCCTCACCCATGCGCATGGAGACCACCTCGGGGATACCCTTGAATTGGCGAAGAAACATGATGCTCTGGTAATCGCCAATTTCGAAGTCGCTACATATTTAAGCTGGAAAGGCCTGAGCACACATGGGATGTCGATTGGCGGCGCGTATGAATTTGATTTTGGCAAAGTCAAGATGACCCAGGCCTTCCATGGAACAGGTATGGTCACGGAAAACAATGAAGTGATTTATGGAGGCATGCCTGCTGGCATCCTGTTCATGGCAGAAGGAAAAACAGTGTTCCATGCGGGCGACACTGGTCTGTTTTCTGACATGAAGCTGATTGGCGAAAGGCATCCAATTGACCTGGCATTCCTGCCGATTGGCGACAATTTTACGATGGGACCAGAAGATGCGGCACTGGCTGCTGAATTTCTAGGCGCAAAGCAAGTTGTGCCAATCCATTTCAATACGTTCCCGCCAATCAAGCAGGATCCCCATGCCTTCGTAAAAATGCTGAAAAACAATGAAGGTCGTGTCCTTGAAGCGGGAGAAGCGATTGAATTGTAATACCCATGGCTGCACAAAATTTGTGCGGCTTTTTTATTTACCATGCTTTTTTCTGCCTGTTAAGCATAGATATGAATTAAGACAACCTATAGGAGGGCAAGAATGAAGAAGAACCGTTACTTATTGTACCTGCTGTTATGCGGCGTCATGCTTTACATCGCATTGCCGGAGATTAATCTCCAGGCGGGAGGAAAGGAAGCCCTGTTTGCAGGCTTCTGGCTGTTTCTCGCTCTGCTGGTTTTTGCCGGGAATCTGGCGGCTTTCTTATACACGCCGAAAAAGAAGGCCGGCACAGGAAGCGGAAAAATGGGAAGCAACCAGAAAAGAAAATCGCGCGTCTACACTGGCTGATTTCAATCGGCCAGTTTTTCTTTTTAAGAGTATCATTCTTCTAAATTATGGCCTTGACCCTAATACAATTGAATCAAACCCTTTAAAACCTTATAATGTAAATGGATAGAGCTACATTGAACGGAAAATTATGATAAAGGGTGAAAGTCTTGGCAACTAAGCATGAACAAATACTTCAATATATAGATGAATTGCCAATAGGTGAAAAAATATCGGTGCGCCAAATCGCCAAGGCACTTAACGTAAGCGAAGGAACTGCATACAGAGCCATAAAGGAATCGGAAAATAAAGGGTATGTCAGCACGATTGAACGTGTCGGCACCATCAGGATTGAGCGGAAAAAGAAAGAAAATATCGAGAAGCTTACGTTCGCAGAAGTCGTCAACATCGTTGATGGACAGGTCCTTGGGGGACGCGGAGGGCTTCATAAAACATTGAATAAATTTGTCATCGGGGCGATGAAACTGGAGGCGATGATGCGCTATACAGGCGCGGGCAACCTGCTGATCGTCGGGAACCGCGATAAAGCGCACGAGCATGCGCTAAGAGCCGGAGCAGCCGTATTGGTGACTGGCGGTTTCGATGCCGAGGACCATGTCAAAAAGCTGGCCGATGAATTGCAGCTGCCGATCATCTCAAGCAGTTATGATACATTTACAGTCGCGACGATGATCAACCGTGCAATTTATGATCAACTGATCAAAAAAGAAATCATCCTTGTCGAGGATATCCTTACTCCGGTAGCCGAAACGGTTTTCCTTAAGGCGAATGACACTGTATCAGATTGGTATCGCCATAAGGACGAAACGCTGCACAGCCGTTTTCCTGTCGTCGACCACAATATGAAAGTGATTGGGATGATCACTTCAAAGGATGTCATGGGCCATGAACAGGATACCTTGATCGAGAAAATCATGACGAAAAGCCCAATGACCGTCAGCGGGTCGACGAGTGTTGCTTCATCTGCCCATATGATGGTGTGGGAAGGAATTGAGGTATTGCCAGTTGTTGATGATGGAAACAAGCTTCAGGGCATCGTCAGCAGACAGGATGTATTGAAAGCCCTTCAGATGGTCCAGCGCCAGCCGCAGGTAGGGGAGACGCTGGACGATACAGTGACGAACCAGCTTGTCCTGGCAAAAGGAAAAACCAAGGATGAAGATATTTTCCGCTGCCAGGTGACTCCGCAGATGACGAACCACCTTGGGACCATTTCATACGGTGTTTTTACAACCATCGTGACAGAAGCAGCGAACCGTGTGTTGCGAGGATATAAAAAAGGTGACCTGGTCGTTGAGAATATGACGATTTATTTTATCAAGCCTGTACAAATTGACAGTGTCATAGAAATTTATCCGAAGGTTCTCGAGGTAGGAAGGAAGTTTGGGAAGGTCGATATTGAAGCCTTCAATGACGGAGTTCTTGTCGGCAAGGCGATGATGATGTGCCAGCTGATCGACAGACATTAATAGATTAAAAAGCCGATCCGTGATTGGATCGGCTTTTTTGAACGTTAATTTTCCTGCGCTTCCTTCACGGCATGGGGAAGATAGAACTTGTAGGCTTTAATCCCGCCCCATACACTCAATGAACCTATGGCAATGAATATAGCACCAACGATGTAGGTGACAGTTGTCTGGAAAAGGAATAGCTGGTTAATCCCGAAAGATGCGACGAAAAGTCCCAGGGCGATGCTGGATTTGGCAGAAAGCCATTTACGCTCCGCAGGACGTTTGCTGCGGACATATTTAATCTTGTAAAAGATATAAAAGACGAATGAAAGAACGATCAAAAGTACGAGAATAGGCATTGCAATTCCTCCAAATTCAATAATCTACTCTATTTTACCGTTTATTTAAGCAGAATGCCATACAGTTGTCCTTGTAGCGGCCTTATATAAAGGTTAAAATCTATTATTTTCGATTAAACCCTTCCCACATAAGCAAAAGAAATAATTATGTCACAAAAAAATTATTTATTCGCAAAAAGATAATTTTAATCGCAAAAAAAGGACTTTAATCGCAAAAAAGAATTTTATTCGCAAAAACCACCATTCGCAAATTGGAAAAAAACACGGCTTTTTTTCAGCTCCACACTCCCCGTAAAATGTCTTCATGCTTTTCTTTTCCAAAAAATATGTTCATAATTGAGATATGAAAAAGGTGAAGGAGCATTTAAATGAAAGAGCAAATACTTGAGGCAATTGAAAATTATGAGACCATCATTATCCACCGCCATGTGAGGCCTGATCCTGATGCGTACGGTTCCCAGGGGGGACTTGCCGAGATTTTAAAGGCTTCCTATCCTGAAAAGAATATTTACACTGTTGGCGCAGAGGAACCATCACTTCATTATCTGAGAAGGCTTGACTCTGTTCAGGACGATATTTTTAAAGGTGCGCTTGTCATTGTCTGTGACACCGCTAATGCCGAGCGGATTTGTGACGAGCGTTACCGCCTGGGAGAACAGCTTGTGAAGATTGACCACCATCCAAATGAAGATCCATATGGTAACCTTCAATGGGTTGATACTACAGCAAGTTCCACGAGTGAAATGATTTATGAATTTTACCTTACTTTCAAGGATAGGGGCTTAAGGATGTCTGATGAGGCAGCAAGATTGCTTTATGCCGGTATTGTCGGAGACACGGGCCGATTCCTTTATCCAAGCACGACCAATAAGACATTTGCCTATGCGGGAGAACTGATTCACTACAATTTCTCACGCACAGAGCTATATGACAGAATGTATGAACTCGCACCTAATGTGGTGAAGTTGAACGGATACATCTTACAGAACTTTGAGTTGCTCGAAAATGGTGCTGCGAAGGTCGTAATGAAGCAGGAATTACTGGACCAGTATTCCGTGAAACCTTCAGAAGCATCGTTGCTTGTCAGTGAACTGGGCAATGTTGGGGGAATCAAAGCGTGGGTGTTCTTTATCGAAGAAGAAGACCAAATCCGTGTGCGTCTCCGCTCTAAAGGACCTGTCATCAATACGATTGCCAGGAAATATAATGGCGGCGGACATCCGCTCGCTGCAGGGGCGTCAATTTACTCATGGGATGATGTCGACCGTGTCCTGGCTGACCTTATCGAAGCTTGCAGAGAATAAAAATATGGTGCGTTTCATTCAGAAACGCACCTTTCCAATCATCTATTGTTAAAATAAACCCGCAAAGCATCAGCAATATCGGCATCCATTCCATCGGTTCTGATTGTATAATGGTCACCATCGAGGGACGAGGTAAAATCAGCGATGCCCTGCAGTTTTAAAAAGTCATCAATGTCGGATAGATGCTCACCCTGGTTCTTAAGGCTTTTTTGTCCGATAAAATCATCATTCACATAAACATCATACTGATCTTCATTTAGTTTTACCTGATTATCAGAATCAGCATTGTTCATCGCATAAGGCGGGAATAAACCACCTCCGACGCCGCTACCACTATTTCCAGCTCCGTTGTTAAAACTCATCTGAAATCCCTCCTGTCTATACTTGCTCTGATAATGTATGATTCCCGTATCTTGCAAGAGTCACACGAGTAGATAACGAATGGAATAAATTACCTTTGTTTATGGATATCGGGTGGGAAGCCCAAAACTGTCAAGAAAACGCGGTGATTGTGACAGGTTTCCGGGTTCAGTACCCAAAGCTGTCAAAAAAACGTAGTTATTGTGACAGGTTCCCGGGTTCAGAGACCAAAGCTGTCAATAAAACGTAGTTATCGTGACAGGTTTCTGGGTTCAAAGGCCAAGGCTGTCAAGAAAAGGTAGTTATTGTGACAGGTTTCAAGGTTCAGAGGTCAAAGCTGTCAATAAAACGTAGTTATTGTGACAGGTTTCCGGGTTCAAGGGCCAAAGCTGTCAAGAAAACACGGTAATTGTGACAGGTTCCAAGGTTCAAAGGCCAAAGCTGTCAAGAAAACCTAGTTATTGTGACAGGTTTCAGGGTTCAGCGGCCAAAGTTGTCAAGAAAACATCGGTATTGTGACAGGTTACAAGGTTCAAAGGCCAAAGTTGTCAGGAAAACACGGTTATCGTGACAGGTTACAAGGTTCAAAGCCCAAGGCTGTCAAGAAAACGTAGTTATTGTGACAGGTTTCCGGGTTCAAGGGCCAAAGTTGTCAGGAAAACACTGTTATCGTGACAGGTTTCAGGGTTCAAAGGCCAAAGCTGTCAAGAAAACGCGGAATCGTGTCAGGTTTCCGGCCATCTTCCTCTTTTTGTCCTATAAGCTGTATCCTCCAATGAGGTGTCCGAGCTCTAACCAAAAACTGTCTCGCAAACCCGGTCAATCCAGACTGATTTCCACCAGTATGCTGACTGATGTATAAATGACCATTGATTTGATTTTCAGTTTATAGCGTTTGTCACTGATTCTGATTGATTTATTTTCAATCACCTTTGTAATCAGTTCCCTGCTTTTGAAAACAGAATCGAGGTCTTTGGCGAGGAGCATGTTTAATTGTCCTTTGGTCTCCTCCTCGATTTCGTAGATGCTGAGTGTATCCAGCTGTTTATACTTTTTATCATTGACGATTTTCACCTTGATTTCCTGCACGGTGAGCTTTTCCTGGTTCTTTTTGTTTAATTCTTCATAATCCTCCATCCAGATTTCGATGTCACTTTTCAAGTCTGCGATTTCATCTTTTTGCTGCTCGATCGTTTTCGCGTGTTTTTCCATCCATGCGCCATTCATATATAAAAACAAAACCCAGCTTACGAGTGCGCCAACTGCTGCACCGGAAAAGAATCGCTGCCATTCTGGCTTTCGGTAATAAGGAGGAACCCTCATATCAGACATGCTCCTGTGTCAGCCAGTCAATGAGAAGGGCCCCAGTCTGGGCACCGCCCATGGCCGTGAGGATCAATAGAAACTGTTTGAAAATATCCTTTGTTTCTCCGTGTAAAAGTCCCTTTTCAAAGCTGTAGACAGTATCAAATGTGCCGCCAATCGCAGCGATGATGGCCCAGATCCGAATGGAGCTGGAGAAACGGGCGATTTCCGTCATTAAAGGCTGTCCTGTTAAAAAAGCGGCTAACCCTCCGATCAAAGAGCCGCCCAGCAAAACGCCTAGCGCAATGAAATATGCTTCAAACAAACCCGGGATAAATGGCTGGTTCATCGTATACACCCTTTGTAAAAAGTCGATTTTTTACCTCGTACTTCATCATATGGACAATCAGCCTGCGATATGTTTAAACTTACGTGAATAAAGGAGAACATATTTTCTTTTTTGGTCTTAAAAGCCTATAATGAAAGAAGATGAACCTTACCTAAAGGGTGTGAGAGATATGCCGTTTATTCACCTTCATGTCTATAGTGCATTCAGCCTGCTCACCAGTACGGCTACAGTCGAGCAGCTTGTCCGCGATGCAAAGGCAAAAGGCTTTTCCGCACTCGCACTGACAGATCATAATGTAATGTACGGAACGGTTGCATTTTATAAAGAATGCCTGAGGAATTCAATCAAGCCATTGCTTGGCCTGACAGTTGATGTCGTCAGTACCTCTCTGGAAAATGAATCCTTCCCGCTTGTTCTCCTTGCGAAAAACAATGAGGGATTCCAGAATCTGATCAAGATTTCAAGTGCTGTACAGACGAAATCCCCCGAAGGAATTCCGGTGAAGTGGCTGAAGCATTATGCCGCAGGACTATTTGCGATGACACCAGGTACCAGGGGTGAAATAGAATATTATTTGGCAAATGAAGAAAAAGACCAAGCATTAAATACAGTTGCTTCATATAAACAAATCTTTGGAAACGATAACTTTTACCTGGCCATACAGGATCACGGTCTCCCCGGGCAGAAGGAGCTGGTCAAACAACTGGCTGGTCTAGGTTCGGAAACAAACACGCCATTGGCTGCTTCGAACCAGGTGCATTATCTGGACAAGGAGGATTCCTTTGCCCAGGAATGCCTGCTTGCGATCAAGAATGGCGATAAACTTCAGGATGATGCCCGCGAAAGGCTTGGCAGCAGCGAGTATTACCTGAAACCCTCAAAGGAAATGGGCGATTTGTTTTCGGATTATCCAGAAGCCTTGGAAAACACGCTGAAAATAGCGGAAGAGTGCAATGTCATGCTTGACTTTGGTACAAGGCATCTGCCGAAGTTTCCGGTCGAACCGGGGAAAAGTGCCGATGGGATGCTTGAGGAACTCTGTTTCCAGGGACTCGAAAAACGTTACGGAAACCCGTCACGGCAGCATGTGGAAAGACTTGAATATGAATTATCCATCATTAAGAAAATGAACTTCAGCGACTATTTCCTGATTGTATGGGATTTCATCAAATATTCGAGAGAAAAGGGGATTCTGATCGGTCCTGGCCGTGGTTCAGCAGCGGGATCGATTGTATCCTATGTGCTGTTCATTACCGATGCCGATCCGATTGAACATAATCTTCTCTTCGAAAGGTTCCTGAATCCGGAACGAATTTCCATGCCCGACATCGATATCGATTTTCCTGATAATCGCAGGGATGAGGTTATAGAATATGTTGCAGCAAAATATGGGGAGCTGCATGTCGCGCAGATCGCTACCTTCGGAACACTTGCAGCCAAGGCGGCGGTCAGGGACGTAGGCCGTGTTTTCGGTCTGAACACTAAGGAACTCGAGAGGCTCTCCAGGCTTGTTCCATCACGATTGGGAATCACTCTGAAGGATGCCATCAATGAATCTGGCGGACTTAGGGAGTTTATCGAAGAATCTTCAAAGAATAGGAGAATCCTTGAAACGGCGATGAAACTGGAGGGCTTGCCGCGACATACTTCCACTCACGCTGCAGGTGTCGTCATCAGTGAACAGCCGCTTACGAATGTCGTTCCGATCCAATCAGGCCAGTCAAGAGTGTTCCTTACCCAATATTCAATGGATCATCTTGAAGAAATAGGTTTATTGAAGATGGACTTCCTTGGCTTAAGAAATCTGACTTTAATTGATTCCATTCTGCATTCGATCCAGCATAAAACCGGGCAAAAGCTTCTTGTCCATGATATCCCGGGTGAAGATAAACAAACGTTTCAATTGCTCGGCAGAGGCGAGACGACAGGTATTTTCCAGCTTGAGTCTGAAGGAATGCGGAAAGTACTGACAAGGCTGGAACCAACACGATTTGAAGATATCGTCGCAGTCAACGCCCTTTATCGTCCGGGCCCAATGGAGAATATTCCTTTGTTCATTGACCGCAAGCATGGGAGACAGGATATCGATTATTATCATAAGGACCTTGAACCAATCCTGCGCGATACATATGGAGTCATTGTTTATCAGGAGCAAATCATGCAGATTGCCTCTAAGATGGCTGGTTTCTCACTCGGAGAAGCAGATCTGCTCCGAAGAGCGGTCTCGAAGAAAAAGAAAGAAGTCCTGGCTCAGGAACGGGAACATTTTGTGAATGGCGCGTTAAGAAAGGGATACGATACACAGACCGCGAATCTGGTCTATGATTTAATCGTCCGTTTCGCCAATTATGGCTTCAACCGCAGCCATGCTGTCGCGTACAGCATGATCGCCTATCAGCTGGCCTATCTAAAAACACATTATCCGCTTTATTTCATGGCTTCCCTGCTGACATCCGCCATCGGCAATGACACCAAAATTGCCCAGTATGCAAGGGAACTTCAGCAAATGGAAATCAAGCTTTTGCCTCCTTCCATCAACAGAAGCGCTTTCAGCTTCCAGCCGGAAGGGGACAGTGTTCGATACAGCCTTGCAGGAATCAAAGGCGTGGGGATCGCATCACTAAAGGAAATATTTCAGGCGAGAAGAACAGGGCATTTCAAGGATATCTTCGACTTTTGCATCCGTGTGCCGCAAAAGGCCGCAACAAGAAAAGTGGTTGAAGCTCTGATCTATTCAGGTGCTTTCGATGAATTCGGGCAGGACCGTGCCGTCCTTTTAGCGACTATAGATGTGGCGCTTGAACACGCACAGCTTGTAGCTCCGGATGACAACGGGCAAATCGATATGTTCGCAGAAGCAGAGTTTTCCCTAAAGCCGAAGTATATAGAGGTTGACCCGATGCGAATAGAAGACAAGCTCAGCCTTGAAAAAGAGGTCCTGGGAGTCTATCTCTCCAGGCATCCTGTTTCCATCCATGAGAAGGAGTTCGAGGCCGCCGGGGTTAAAAAGATTGCGTCAAAGGCTCCAGGGAGCAAAATAAGGCTTGGCGTCTATATAACGGAACAGAAGAAAATCCGCACAAAAAAAGGAGAAGCCATGGCCTTCCTCACTCTCAGTGACGCAAGCGGAGAAACAGAAGCTGTTGTTTTCCCAACTGTCTACAAGCAGTATGGACATGTCTTGAAGCAGGGCGGGATGGCGCTTCTGGAAGGAAAGTTCGATGAACGGGATGGAAGGAGCCAATTTATCGTACAGCAAGTGCTTGACCTTGAAAAAGAAGCGAAAAACGGACAGAAAAAGCCGGTCTTGTATTTGCGAATCGCGAAGGGTGCCGACAGCGCCGGTAAAATGAATGAACTTAAAGCTTTATTGAAAAAACATCAAGGCACTGTTCCGGTTATTGTGTATAACGAAGAGAACGAGAAATCGATGCTGTTGCCAAATGAGTTCTGCGTGAATCCCGAACGGGGAAGTGTGGGAGAATTAAAAAAGATATTGGGTGACAAGAATGTTGTCCTGAAAAATTAGTTCTTTACAAGTATAATAGATGTGTTATATTGGAAAAGGATATGTGTGGTCAGACCACTGAAGTAGGCAGCTTTTTTAAATAATCAGGCCGTTCGCCTATTATTGTGTCGCTGATCTTTCGCATTTTTCATCGAAGAGAATCTGCCGTAGTCAAGAGTGCGGAATATGATGAATGCAATGATATTGTCGGAGAGAGCCCATAATTAAGGAGTGGACCTGAGTTGACTTTACGTGAAGAAGCTTTGCACATGCATCGTGTGAATAAAGGGAAATTAGAGTCGAAATCGAAAGTGCCTGTAAGGAATGCCAGAGATTTAAGCCTTGCCTATTCTCCGGGTGTCGCGGAGCCTTGCAAGGAAATATATGATAAGCCAGAAACTGTTTATGATTATACAATGAAGGGCAATATGGTGGCGGTCGTATCCGATGGCACTGCTGTCCTTGGACTTGGAAATATCGGTCCTGAAGCCGCGCTCCCTGTAATGGAAGGAAAGGCTGTCCTTTTCAAAAGCTTCGCTGGTGTAGATGCTTTTCCAATCTGCCTAAACACAACGGATGTAGATAAAATTGTTGAAACGGTGAAGCTGCTTGAACCAACATTCGGCGGTGTCAACCTGGAGGATATAGCTGCACCAAACTGTTTTGCAGTAGAAGAACGTTTGAAAAAAGAGACTAATATCCCTATTTTCCATGATGACCAGCATGGAACGGCAATTGTGACTGTGGCAGGTCTCGTCAATGCGCTGAAAATCGTCGGGAAAAAAATGAATGAAATCAAGGTGGTTGCCAACGGAGCAGGAGCTGCAGGAATTGCCATCATCAAGCTTCTGTATTCATACGGTGTCCGTGACATCATTATGTGTGATACTAAAGGCGCGATTTACGAAGGACGCCCAAACGGCATGAATGCAATCAAGGACGAAGTAGCGAAATTCACTAACCGCGACAATGTTGAAGGTTCCCTGGCTGATGCGATCAAAGGTGCAGATGTTTTCATCGGCGTTTCTGTTGCTGGAGCACTGACATCAGAAATGGTCGCAACAATGAATAATGATTCAATCATCTTTGCGATGGCTAATCCGGTGCCGGAAATCATGCCAGAGGAAGCAAAGGCTGCCGGGGCTGCTGTAATTGGTACTGGCCGCTCCGATTTCCCTAACCAGGTGAATAATGTTCTCGCCTTCCCTGGAATCTTCCGTGGAGCGTTGGATGCAAGGGCTACCCATATCAACGAAAAGATGAAGGTGGCTGCAGTGGAAGCAATCGCTGGGTTGATTGAGGAATCAGAACTCTCAAGCGATTATGTGATCCCCGGCCCATTCGATCCTCGTGTAGCACCTGCTGTTGCAGCAGCTGTCGCGAAAGCCGCGATGGAAACAGGGGTTGCACGAATCAAAGTGGATCCTCAGGAAGTCAGGGAGCGTACTGAACGCCTTGCATTGATTGGAAAAGGTGAGTGATTTCTTAGTGGCACAGCCTGAAAAGAGCACGAAAGTATATGTTGAAATCGTCAGGCAGCTAAGGGAAATGATTAATAAAGACGGCTTGAAGCCCGGAGATAAAATTCCTTCCGAACGTGAACTCTCAGAGCGCCTGAATGCTGGGCGCTCCTCTGTTCGCGAAGCCTTGCGCGCCCTTGAACTCCTCGGGCTGATCGAGACAAGAAGGGGAGAAGGAACCTTTATAAGGGACTTCCGCGGCAACCAGCTGGTCCAATTATTAAGTACCTTTATTCTGCAGGATAAAAAAGCCAAAGATGATGTGGTGGAAACGAAAAACATGATCGAGGCAGATTGTCTATATCTGGCTGCTGAAAAGATCCGGGAAGATGAAATCAGAAGATTAAAGGTCTGGATTGATGACCATAATTTTGAGGACGAGGAATTTTTCAGGAAAATTGCCGAACTTGCTGACAATCACCTTTTTTATCGAATTTGGTATATATTGAATGATTATTACAAGGCACTTGAGCTGAAAGCAATTCCAGCTGAAAAAGAAGAATACCATCTGTTGCTGGACTCGCTTGCAACAAAAAATGGAGAACTGATTCTGAATAGGCATCGCATGCTGCGGAAAATGTCGACGGAATGACGACATGAAGTAACATCTTTCGAAGAGAGGATGTTATATACTTGTGGACATGCTTATGGTGCCAGGATGGCAGTCTCTCTTTCTTTTTTGCTGTAGTGGTCTGACCACCTGGGGCTTTATGACTAAGGCTCTTTTCGCAACTGAAAAAACAAGTGGAAGATAAGCCTTACAATTTAGGATATTACAAAACAACCAGTATTATTCGGAGGGGGTTATACATTGCTTAAGGAACTTTTTACGAAAACGAAAAAGAAAAAGTACGCGACAATTCCTTCTGAAGCAGCAAAGCAGGATGTTCCTGAAGGAATCATGACAAAATGCCCGAACTGCAAAAAAATCATGTATACGAAAGAACTAAATAAAAACTGCAAGGTTTGTATACAGTGTGGTTATCATCATCAAATGAATTCTGCAGAACGAATCGAAAGTTTCCTGGATTCAGAAAGCTTCCGTGAACTGGATCGGGAAATGGTATCCGGCAATCCGCTCGGATTTCCTGGATACGAAGAAAAGCTTGAAAAGGACCGGGAGAAAACGGGTCTAAATGAGGCAGTAGTTACTGGCATAGGCACTGTGAACGGATATGATGTCGCCATCGCGATCATGGATGCTACTTTCAGAATGGGAAGCATGGGATCGGTTGTAGGCGAAAAGATTACGAGAGCGATCGAGAAGGCTGATGAATTGTCCATTCCATTCATCATCTTTACCGCATCAGGCGGAGCAAGAATGCAGGAAGGTGTATTAAGCCTGATGCAAATGGCGAAAACCAGCGTGGCTTTGAAAAGATTCAGCGATAACGGAGGGTTGATTATCTCCATCATGACCCACCCCACCACTGGAGGAGTTTCTGCAAGTTTTGCCAGTCTGGGGGACTATAATTTCGCCGAACCAGGAGCACTGATCGGCTTCGCAGGACGAAGGATCATCGAGCAGACAATTCGAGAGGAACTGCCGGAAGACTTCCAGACAGCCGAGTTTTTGCTGAAGCATGGGCAGCTTGATGCAGTGATTTCGAGAGTCGATATGAAGGAAAAGATTGCGGGAATACTTGAAATCCATCAGCCAGGAGGGACGTTCGAATGGCAGGAGAACTAGAATTCGAGAAACCGGTATTGGAATTAAGGAAAAAAATCAGTGAGCTAAAGGAATTCACCAAAAATACGGATGTGGATCTCACATCAGAAATAGATAAACTTGAAGCAAGACTGCAAAAGCTCGAATCAGAAGTTTATGAGAACATGAAACCGTGGGACCGGGTGCAGATTGCCCGTCACCCAAATCGTCCGACGACCCTTGAATATATCTCATTGCTGTTTACCGACTTCTTCGAATGTCACGGCGACAGATTATATGGAGATGATGAAGCGATTGTTGGGGGAATTGCCAAATTCCATGGCTATCCCGTGACAGTCATTGGCCATCAGCGTGGGAAAGATACAAAGGAAAATATCCGCAGGAATTTTGGTATGCCGCATCCTGAAGGTTACAGAAAAGCTTTGCGTTTGATGAAGCAAGCAGAAAAATTTAAGCGTCCGATCATTTGTTTCATCGATACTAAGGGTGCTTACCCTGGTAAAGCAGCAGAAGAGCGTGGGCAAAGTGAAGCGATCGCCCGTAATCTATTCGAGATGGCTGGACTTACCGTTCCAGTGATCTGTGTGGTCATTGGCGAAGGTGGAAGTGGCGGAGCACTGGCACTGGGTGTAGGCAATTATATTCACATGCTGGAAAACTCCACATATTCCGTTATCTCTCCAGAAGGTGCGGCAGCGATTCTTTGGAAAGATTCTTCGCTGGCGAAGAAAGCTGCTGAAACGATGAAAATCACTGCTCCTGACCTTAAAGGACTGGGGATCATTGATGAAATCATCCCAGAAGTAAAAGGCGGGGCACATAAAGATTTAAAACAGCAGGCAAAGTATATGGATAAAATTCTAAAAGACTCGATGTCAGAACTTCTGGTTTTGGATGAAGAGACATTGCTGAGCCAGCGCTATGAGAAATATAAACGAATTGGCGAGTTTTCGTTTCCAACGGAATTTATCGGGGTAAAATAAAACGTGCTATCGTGCACGTTTTATTTTTTTTTTGAGAAGGCTGCCAGGGCAGAATAAGGCGCTTTCGCGTTTCTTATTCCATACAACCCTATAATAAAGCGCTTGCAATTACGTGATAATTCCAACTTATTGTCAATATTGAGGATTCAGTTGAGATACCGCACCCTACATGTTATTTTAGAAATATTCCCGGGTATTCTGTTCATAATAAGAGAAGCTAACAGAATACACAGTAATTAGTTTTATGTATGTTTTTCCGGATTCGTTGCTTTTATATTCAAGAGTAAATAATAGACTTCGATGAACTTTACAGTTGAAATATGGAAGGAACCATTCGAAAGAGCAGCAAAGTACATAGATATACCGAATGAGGTGAATGAAATGAAAAGAATTGGTGTTTTGACGAGCGGCGGGGATGCACCAGGGATGAACGCTGCGATTCGTGCTGTAGTAAGAAAAGGTATTTATCATGATGTCGAAGTTTATGGCGTAATCGGCGGTTACGCTGGATTGATGAATGGAAATATCGAAAAGCTGGAGCTTGGTTCCGTAGGTGACATTATCCATCGCGGAGGAACTTTCCTTTATTCCGCACGCAGTGAAGAATTCAAGACCAAGGAAGGCCAGCAAAAGGGAATTGAACAACTAAAGAAATTTGACATTGATGGCCTGGTCGTCATTGGCGGCGACGGATCTTATCGTGGTGCAAAGGCCCTGACAGAGCAAGGCTTTCCATGTGTCGGAGTTCCAGGGACAATTGATAATGATATTTCAGGCACGGAGTTTACAATCGGCTTTGATACTGCACTTAACACAGTAAT
Source organism: Cytobacillus oceanisediminis 2691 (assembly GCF_007678455.1). Lineage (GTDB taxonomy): Bacteria > Bacillota > Bacilli > Bacillales > Cytobacillaceae > Mesobacillus > Mesobacillus oceanisediminis_A. Next base: position 177,234 of record NZ_VEEP01000005.1, read on the forward strand.
CGATGCAATTGACAAAATCCGCGATACCGCCTCTTCACATGAAAGAACCTTTGTAGTGGAAGTTATGGGACGTAATGCTGGAGATATCGCACTGTGGGCAGGTTTGGCAGGCGGAGCTGAAACGATCCTCATCCCTGAAGACCCTCATGATATGAAGGATATTGCCAGCCGTCTAAAAAAAGGCCATGAACGCGGTAAGAAGCACAGCATCATCGTTGTGGCTGAAGGTGTCATGAACGGCTACGAATTCGCGAAGAAATTAAAGGAAGAGACAGATTTCGATACGAGAGTAACGGTTCTTGGACATGTCCAGCGCGGCGGCTCTCCGACTGCATTTGACCGTGTACTGGCTAGCCGTCTTGGCGCCCGTGCAGTAGAGCTTCTATTGGAAGGAAAAGGCGGAAGGGCAGTCGGTATTGAGAAGAACCAGCTGGTGGACTATGACATCATTGAAGCACTGGCAAAAGAACACACTCTTGATTTGAACTTATATAAATTATCAAAAGAGCTTTCTATTTAATTTCTTTTACAGTAAACCAGGAGGTTGCAATCTATGCGCAAAACAAAAATTGTTTGTACGATTGGTCCCGCAAGTGAAAGTGTAGAAAAATTAACTCAGCTGATTGAAGCAGGAATGAATGTATCCCGCTTGAATTTCTCTCACGGAAATCATGAAGAGCATGCAGCACGTATCAAAAATATCAGAGAAGCTGCGGAGAAAACAGGGAAGAAGGTAGGGATCCTGCTTGATACTAAAGGCCCTGAGATCCGCACAAATGATATGGAGAATGGTGCAATTGAACTGAAGACAGGCCAGGAATGCATCGTATCAATGACAGAGGTTCTGGGTACAGTTGATAAGTTCTCTGTTACTTATGACCAGCTGATCGATGATGTCCATCCAGGAGCCAAAATCCTCCTTGATGACGGCTTAATCGGTCTTGAAGTTATCAGCATCGACAAGGAAAATAATGAGATTAAAACCAAAGTCCTGAACACGGGTACGCTTAAAAATAAAAAAGGTGTAAACGTGCCGGGTGTTTCTGTGAATCTTCCAGGAATCACGGAGAAGGATGCTAAAGACATCCTATTCGGAATCGAGCAGGGAGTGGACTTCATTGCAGCATCATTTGTGCGCCGCGCAACTGATGTATTGGAAATCCGCCAGCTATTGGAAGAAAACAACGGATCACACATCCAGATCATTCCTAAGATCGAAAACCAGGAAGGCGTTGACAACATCAACGAAATTCTTGAAGTTTCCGATGGTCTCATGGTTGCTCGTGGTGACCTAGGAGTGGAAATTCCTGCAGAAGAGGTACCACTCGTTCAAAAAGACCTGATCAAAAAGTGTAATACACTAGGAAAGCCAGTCATCACTGCTACACAGATGCTGGATTCGATGCAGCGCAACCCGCGCCCGACTCGCGCAGAAGCCAGTGACGTTGCGAATGCGATTTTTGATGGAACTGACGCAATCATGCTATCTGGCGAAACAGCAGCTGGGCAATACCCAGTAGAAGCTGTTCAGACCATGCATAATATCGCTTCTCGTGCAGAAGAGGCGCTTAATCATAAAGAATTGCTGTCATTCCGCAGTAAAGAGACAGACCACAATATCACCGATGCCATCGGACAATCGGTTGCACATACGGCTCTTAATCTTGAAGTGAATGCCATCATCACACCAACTGAAAGTGGGCATACTGCACGTATGATCTCAAAGTATCGTCCAAAGGCACCGATCATTGCGGTTACTTCTAATGATCATGTGGTCCGCCGTCTTGCCCTTGTATGGGGAGTGTATCCACAGCTTGGAGAAAAGGCAGAAACAACGGATGAAATGCTTGCGAGCGCAGTCGAAGAAAGTGTCAACAGCGGACATGTTTCCCATGGTGACCTGGTAGTCATTACTGCAGGTGTACCAGTAGGTGAAGCAGGCACAACGAACTTGATGAAGATCCATGTGGTTGGCGATATCCTGGCAAAAGCACAAGGTATTGGCCGCAAATCTGCATATGGAAGAGTAGTCGTGGCAAAAGACGCACAAGAAGCGATCAGCAAGGTAAAACAAGGCAGCATCCTTGTAACAATTGGCTCTGACCGCGAAATGGTACCTGCTCTTGAAAAGTGCAGCGCGTTGATCACGGAAGAGGGCGGTTTGACCAGCCATGCTGCTGTTGTCGGGCTGAACCTCGGAATCCCAGTCATCGTAGGTGTAGAAAATGCGATGAGCCTGTTCAAGGATGGACAGGAAATCACCGTTGATTCTGCTAGAGGTGTCATATACAAAGGACATGCAAGCGTACTATAAGTAAAATAATCCTTCAAAAATATTTAGCGTGAAATCTACAGATTTCACGCTTTTATTTATAAAGGCTCTTTTCTCAAACTTTGTTGCTATTGACTACTAAATTGGATTGAATGACCTAGTTTTCTTTATAAAATTCAAGCTTATTATGAGAAAAGAGCTTGCACACTTAAAAACGAACTGCAAAATTGCTTATAGCACGTTAAAATCGCCTTTAAGATTTTAACAACAATCTTTACTAAAACAGCCTTTATAAATAACTCAATTCACTAAAGGACCCGAAAAAAATAGAGGGGTTCCATCGAGTGAATTGCTGAGCAGGTCAAGGTTCGGACAAGACGGCAGCGGATTTTTGGGAAAGTATCCGAAGTCACCTCGCATTATATCTTTCATGGAATCTAATACCAGTGTTCACCAAGCTTTCATGTCTGGGCAATCATATTATTGTATTATCGCCAGTTCGCCACGTATAATAGAAGGACAGCCTATTCCAACACATTGAGGTGGAAAATGAAGTACATTTTTATGTTTTTAATTATTATTCCGGCGGCTGAAATCGCTGTCCTGCTGCTTTCAGGGCAAACAATCGGCATTTGGCCTACGATTTTACTCATTATCCTTACAGGCTTCCTTGGCGCTTACCTTGCTAAGCAGCAAGGATTGGAAACCATCAGAAGAACACAGGATCAATTAAGGAGAGGCATGATGCCTGGAGATGTTATTCTCGATGGAGTAAGCATCCTTGTTGGCGGAGTCCTGCTTCTGACACCGGGATTCATTACTGACATTCTGGGAATTTTACTTCTGGCGCCACCTACAAGGAAATTTTTTAAAGCATTGATGTTAAAGCTGTTCCGTAACTGGATGGATAAAGGAACCATAAAGGTTATACGCTAATATAAAAACGCCAACATCTATTGTTGGCGTTTTGTTATTTACACGGTGAAAATTCCTGCTCTTCGGAATAAAAGCTCGCAAGTTCCCTGTAATATAATTATTTGATAATCACTTCATCCTTCCCTTTGATGAATGTCCATACATCCTGGAATACATTCGCTCGTTGCAGGGTATTAAAGACAACCAGGACGACAGGACCGACAATCAGACCAAGGAAGCCGATGGTCTTGAACCCGACAAAAAGAGCAATCAAGGTTGCGAGCGGATCCAGCCCGATGCTGGAAGACAGGATTTTCGGCTCCATGACCTGCCTCTGCACGAGGACGACAATATATAAAACACCCAAACCAATTGCGGTAGCCATATCACCGGCGATTGCTTCATAAATGATCCATGGAACAAACACAGCGCCTGTGCCTAGATAGGGAATAATATCGACAATCCCTGTAACAAGGGCAATTGTGATGGCATAATCGATACGAAGGATCAGCAAGCCAATCAGGATGATGACCGTTGTGATCGATATCAGGGTAGCCTGAGCTTTCACGAAACCAAATAACGCCTTTTTTAAATCGATAAAAACGGTTCTGCTGCTTGTCCTTGCCCGTTTCGGCAGCAGCCGGTTACTCAAAGCGGATAATCTGTACCAGTCTTTGCTGATGAAGAAAGTCCCCAGGAGTGAGAAAATAAGAACGGTAGCTGCATTTGGGAACCATGATAGGATGTTGGGGATTTTTTCGAAAAAGTTCTTGATGAAATTCCCTGCAGTGGTTCCGATGTTGGCGCCGACATTCTGGATATTATTCATGATCGTATCCTGCTGGTCCGCTTCAAGGTTCTGGAACATTCCAGCCAACTGGTTATAAAGCGGAATGAGCTGCGCAGCGAATAAGTGCTCTACGTAATCAATCAGTGTAACAAGGTGTTCGGGAACAACCTTTGCGAGATATTCAGCTCCAGAAGCGATTTCTACAATAAGCAAAGTAATCAGTCCGGCAAACAATGACATAATCAGGACAAGGGCAATAATCACTGCCAGGGCCCTGGGCATTTTCACCCGTTCTTGAAAAAAGTTGACGAGTGGGTTCATCATAAATGCAATCAGAAACCCGATGATGAATGGATAGGTGACCTTTGAGACAAAAAATAAGGCTAATGCTCCTGCGACAATCACGCTGATGACCAGAATAAAGCGCAGTGTTCGATGAAGATATACGAGGTTCAAGCAGGTTCCTCCTTTTGGAATGGCCAATCTGGTGGGGGTGTTTCCAATTGTACGTCCTGCAAACTTGATGCCAGTCCTGAAAGTTTTTCTACAATATACGGTCTGTCCATAAAAAAGATTCGACCTCTATATGAAAATCCCTTTAAAAACCTCTTCTGCATGAAGAATATAATAGTGAATACGGACAAAGAATTGCAGCGTATATTAATAGATGCAATGCCAGGGATACTACTTGCTTGGTGCAATATTTTAAATTATGTTACAATAGTTTTAACCGTGGAAGGATGACAAATTTTATGCTGGAGCCTATGCTATTTTTACTAACTTTGCTGGTGATTGCCTTTGTGGCCAAGAACCAATCATTAATCATTGCGGTATTGGTCCTCCTTGTAATGAAGATTGCTGGATTTGAGGCTAAAACGTTTTCACTTATACAGGGAAAAGGAATTAACTGGGGAGTTACCGTCATCACGATCGCCGTCCTGGCTCCGATTGCGAGCGGGGATATTGGCTTCAAGGATTTATCAGGTGCGTTTAAGTCGCCATATGCATGGATTGCCCTCATTTCCGGAATGGCAGTTGCTTTGCTTGCAAAAGGCGGGGTTACATTGCTGGCTGAAGATCCGCATATCACTACTGCACTCGTCCTTGGAACGATACTGGCGGTTTCAATTTTCAAAGGTGTAGCTGTCGGTCCGCTGATCGGCGCAGGGATTGCCTATGCTGCAATGAAAATCTTTGATTTTCTTAAATAGCCTTTTTTTAAAATAATATTTTCTGCTGAATTAAGTTGTTTTCATTCACAAATGTCAGATAATTGTTTATAATAGGACTTGTAACTGCTTCCATTCTCTTATATAGGCTAAGGAGAGAAGCGGAATCCACGGTTTTATTCATTTCATAAAATGTAAGCATTTTCTTTTTTTTGACGGCTGCCTGAGCAAGCGCTCGATACCATCTTGTGTATGGCAAATCCGGTCGGAAACGGTCTGTCGCCGGCGTATGATTCGGCTTTTCGTATAAAGTGTCAGAAATTTCTTTTTTCTGATCGCTGTTCTGAACAGCAATTCAACATACAGACAAATTATGGGATATGGGGAAATTAAACTACAAAGGAGAGATTGAGTATGACAGTAACACGTGGTCTTGAAGGGGTAGTGGCAACAACATCTTCTATCAGTTCTATCATCGATGATACGCTGACTTATGTTGGCTATGACATTGACGATTTAGCTGAAAATGCTAGTTTCGAAGAAGTGATTTACCTATTATGGCACCGCAAGCTTCCTACAGCGGCAGAGTTGGACGAATTGAAGAAGCAGCTCGCAGAGAATGCAGCATTGCCAAAGGAAGTGCTTGAGCATTTCAAGATGTACCCGATCGATAAAGTCCATCCGATGGCTGCAGTTCGCTCGGCAGTATCTCTTTTAGGATTATATGATGATGAAGCAGATGTCATGGAGAAAGAAGCGAATTACCGCAAAGCAATTCGTCTTCAGGCGAAAATGCCAGCTATTGTTACCGCTTTTGCAAGAGTTAGAAAAGGCCTTGAGCCAATTGCTCCAAGGGAAGACCTTAATTTCGCAGCAAACTTCCTGTATATGCTGACAGGCGAAGAGCCTGAAGATGTAGCTGTAGAAGCTATGAACAAAGCTCTTGTCCTGCACGCTGATCATGAGCTTAATGCTTCAACATTCACAGCACGCGTATGTGTTGCGACACTATCAGATGTTTACTCTGGTGTAACAGCTGCTATCGGTGCATTAAAGGGACCTCTTCACGGAGGAGCTAACGAAGCAGTTATGAAAATGCTGACTGAAATCGGCACACTTGAAAATGTAGAGCCGGCAATCCGTGAAAAGCTTGCGAACAAGGAAAAAATCATGGGCTTCGGCCACCGTGTATATCGCCAGGGCGACCCTCGCGCAAAGCACTTGAGAGAAATGTCCAAGAGATTGACTGAACTTACTGGCGAACCACATTGGTACGATATGTCCACTAAGATCGAAGAAATCGTCACAGGCGAAAAGAACCTGCCGCCGAATGTGGATTTCTATTCTGCATCCGTATATCACAGCCTTGGCATCGACCATGACCTGTTCACGCCAATTTTTGCTGTGAGCCGTGTATCCGGATGGCTTGCGCATATCCTTGAACAGTATGACAACAACCGTCTGATCCGCCCTCGTGCTGATTATACAGGTCCTGGAAAGCAAGAATATGTTCCCGTTGAAATGAGATAATTTTTAGAAATAGAGGAGCAATATTTTACTTTTGGGTGAAAAATTGCTGTAATAGGAGAGTGAGGGCAGTCAGTCATTATTGCCTGGCTTCCCTGAGAAAAGGTTAGAGGCATACAAGCCTGCTAACCTTTGATTATGAATTGAATGAGGATTTTGGAGGGAGAGAAAACAATGCAAGGTGAAAAAATCACAGTCAAAGATGGAGTATTAAACGTACCAAATAATCCAATCGTTCCATTTATCGAGGGTGACGGAACAGGTCCAGATATTTGGGCAGCGTCGGTTAGAGTTCTTGATGCAGCTGTTGAAAAAGCTTATAAGGGTGAGCGCAAGATTGTCTGGAAAGAAGTTCTTGCTGGAGAAAAGGCATTCAACCAGACTGGCGAGTGGCTTCCAAGTGAAACATTAGAGTTGATCAATGAATACTTAATCGCGATTAAGGGACCTCTTACAACACCAATCGGTGGCGGAATCCGTTCCCTTAACGTTGCACTGCGTCAAGAACTTGACCTATTCGTGTGCCTGCGTCCTGTTCGCTGGTTCGAAGGTGTACCTTCACCTGTAAAGCGTCCTCAGGACACTGACATGGTTATTTTCCGTGAAAACACTGAAGATATCTATGCGGGTATCGAATATGCAAGCGGATCTGACGAAGTCAAGAAACTTCTTGAATTCCTGCAAAACGAAATGGGAGTAAATAAAATCCGTTTCCCTGAAACTTCAGGTATCGGTATCAAGCCTGTTTCCAAAGAAGGAACAGAGCGCCTTGTACGTTCAGCGATCAATTACGCCATCACAGAAGGCCGTAAGTCATTAACGCTTGTACATAAGGGCAATATCATGAAATTCACAGAAGGCGCGTTCAAAAACTGGGGTTATGAACTTGCTGAAAAAGAATTCGGTGATAAGGTATTCACATGGGCTCAGTATGACAAGATTAAAGAAGAACAAGGTACGGATGCAGCAAACAAAGCTCAGTCTGATGCAGAGGCTGCTGGCAAGATCATCGTTAAAGATGCGATTGCTGATATCTTCCTTCAACAGATCCTTACACGTCCGAAAGAGTTCGATGTTGTTGCAACAATGAACCTTAACGGCGACTACATTTCAGATGCACTTGCAGCACAGGTAGGCGGTATCGGTATCGCTCCTGGAGCAAATATCAACTATGAAACTGGCCACGCTATTTTCGAAGCGACTCATGGTACAGCTCCGAAATATGCTGGTTTAGATAAAGTTAACCCGTCTTCAGTAATCCTTTCAGGCGTCCTGATGCTTGAACACCTTGGCTGGACTGAAGCAGCTAACCTGATCGTCAAGTCAATGGAAAAATCAATCGCTTCAAAGGTTGTAACATATGACTTCGCACGGTTGATGGATGGCGCTACAGAAGTCAAGACTTCTGAGTTCGGTGATGAACTGATCAAGAACATGGGCTAAAAATGTGCGGAAGGCTATCCTTTTTAAGGATAGCCTTTACATAAATATCATATATTTTTAAAAATATATTCGTTCTGAGGAGGAAGCCTTATGTCATTGAAACGCAAAAAGATTTCTGTCATTGGTGGAGGATTCACTGGAGCAACTACAGCATTTTTACTGGCGCAAAAAGAACTTGGGGATGTAGTATTAGTCGATATTCCTCAAATGGAAAACCCTACTAAAGGGAAAGCGCTTGATATGCTTGAAGCGAGCCCTGTTCAAGGTTTCGATGCTAACATTACTGGTACTTCAAGCTATGAAGATACTAAAGACTCTGACATCGTAGTTGTAACAGCTGGTATTGCCCGCAAGCCCGGCATGAGTCGTGATGACCTGGTTCAGACGAACCAAAAGATCATGAAGAGTGTTGCCCAGGAAATCGCTAAGCACTCTCCTAATAGTTTCATCGTTGTGTTGACTAACCCAGTTGATGCTATGACGTATACTATTTTCAAAGAGTCCGGTTTCCCTAAAAACCGCGTAATCGGCCAATCAGGCGTATTGGATACAGCACGTTTCCGTACATTCGTAGCCCAGGAATTGAACCTTTCCGTAAAAGATGTTACTGGTTTTGTCCTTGGAGGCCATGGAGATGATATGGTACCACTTGTGCGTTATTCATATGCAGGAGGCATTCCTCTTGAGACATTAATTCCAAAAGAACGCCTTGAAGAGATTGTAGAGCGCACTCGCAAAGGCGGAGGCGAAATTGTCAACCTTCTTGGAAATGGCAGCGCTTACTATGCACCTGCAGCTTCGCTGGTAGAAATGTGCGAAGCAATCCTTAAAGACCAGCGCCGTGTTCTTCCGGCGATTGCCTATCTTGAAGGCGAATATGGATATGAAGGAATCTATCTGGGAGTTCCAACGATTCTTGGAGCCGGGGGAATCGAGAAAGTAATTGAACTTGAACTGACAGAAGATGAAAAAGCTGCCCTCGATAAATCAGCAGAATCAGTCCGTAATGTGATGGCTGTTTTGGCATAATACGGTCATTCATTCGGGAAACTTTTTACATCACATGCTATGACTCAATCGGTTCGAAAACAGCCTAAAAAGAATCGGGGAACCTTCCCCGATTTTTTTCCAATATGGGACGTATATTGTTTTCGGACAGGGGAATATAATGCAACTAAATCGAACTTCTATTGCAAAGGGGTAAGTGCTATGCTGCTTGGAAGAAAACGTAAGCTTGGCAGGAAAATAGAAGAAATGACTGTCGGAGAAAAATTGACATTAACAGAAAAGATTGAGGATAAAGACCTTCTGTTGTATTTGGGTTTGACGAATGATGCGAATCCTTTGTATATCCAGCATGATTATGCTTCACAAACACCATATGAAAAGCCGATTGTTCCTGCAATCATGCTGAATGGGATCATCACTTCGGCTGTTTCCAAATATCTTCCGGGACCTGGAAGCCATATTCTTAAGCAGGATATAGAGTATTTGAAACCTGTCTATCATTATGGGACAGTGCAATTCTTGTTTGAAGTGACCGAAGTCATCAAGAGCAAGCATAATGTTGAGATCACGGTTACTGGAAAAAATGAAGATGATGAGACAGTGGTAAAAGGCCGGATGCTCGTCTGTCCGCCATATCCAGTACAGCGCTTGGACGGTAAGGCATTGGAGAATTTTTGAGTTTTGGGATGTACATTCATTTGTACATCCTTTTTCATTTTATTCTAAAATTTGATTTTAGACAGCGGGTTGATATTATAATGTAGATAGAGCTAATTGGATGAATCAGGGGTAATAACTTTTTTGGAGGCTTATATGAACAAGAAGGTCTTGGTTGTGGATGATGAACAATCTATTGTGACACTGCTGAAGTATAATCTGGAGCAGGCTGGTTATTCCGTTGTGACAGGAATGGACGGTGAGGAAGGGATTCGCCTTGCTGCTGAAGAAAAACCCGATTTGATGGTCCTGGACTTGATGCTTCCGAAGCTTGATGGCATGGAAGTGTGCAAGCAGCTTAGGCAGCAGAAAATCAATGTACCGATATTAATGCTGACGGCAAAGGATGACGAGTTTGACAAAGTACTTGGCCTGGAGCTGGGTGCAGATGATTACATGACGAAGCCGTTCAGCCCGCGGGAAGTTGTTGCAAGGGTAAAAGCCATTCTTAGAAGGGTGCAGGCAGTGCCGGATCCCGTCGAGGAGAAGCCTGAGGACGAAGCCCAGATCAAAATAGGCGAACTCAGGATCATGCCGGATTTCTATGAAGCCTATTTCATGGAAGACTTGCTCGAATTGACACCGAAGGAATTCGAATTGCTTCTCTATCTGGCCAAAAGCAAAGGCCGGGTACTGACGCGTGACCAGCTGTTAAGTGCGGTCTGGAATTATGATTTTGCCGGAGACACAAGAATTGTAGATGTACATATAAGCCACTTGCGCGAAAAGATCGAACAGAATACAAAAAAGCCGTCCTATATCAAAACCATTCGTGGTCTTGGCTATAAGCTGGAGGAACCGAAGGGAGAATGACAAAGTACCGGACACGACTTTTATTTGCCCTCATTTCCTTGATCATCATCGTGTTAATAGGCCTGGGCCTTGTGTTGGGGCAATTATTCAAGAATTATTATATCAATTCATTCAATGAACGCCTGATGATTGAAATGAATCTTTTAACTTCCAATATCGAGCAAAACGGAGGGCTTGATTCGCTGGATAAAGAAGAAATTTTAAGGATGAGCCGGTTGTTGAATTCAAGGATCACCATCGTTGATCTGGACGGCGATATTCGTTACGACACTGGTGAACTATCAAGTACCAAAATCAGCAGGCATAGGGATATTATTGGGGATATTGTGGAAAATCCACCGAAATCAGAGAGCGACCTTGAAGTAGGCGGAGGCTTCGACCTGCATTATTATTGGAATCCGCTCAGCCATGAAGGTAAAAAAGAAGGCTATGTATTTCTAACTACAAAAATCGATGAGCTGCAGAAAGCATATCGCCAAATCTGGTGGATTCTTACCGTTAGTCTTGGCTTGGCCTTGGTTGTGATCATCCTCCTCGGTACAAGGATTACGAACCGCTATACGAAACCAATCGAGTCTGCGACAAATGTAGCGATCGAACTGGCAAAAGGGAACTACCGTGCAAGGACTTATGAAGATCATATAGATGAAACGGGGATGCTCAGTTCGTCCATCAATATCCTGGCCAGAAACCTTCAGGAACTGATGAAGCTAAAGGAATCCCAGCAGGATAGACTGACAACATTGTTAGAAAATATGGGCAGCGGTCTGATCCTGATTGACAGCAGGGGATTTATCAACTTGATCAATAAGCCCTACAAGGAAATTTTCAATGTGGAACCTTCTGAGTATCTGTATAAACTTTATTATGAAGTCATTGACCATGAGGAAATAATCAGGATGGTCGAAGAGATTTTCATGACTGAGCAAAAAGTAAGGAAGCAAGTTGTTCTTCCGATTGAGATTGAAAGACGCCATTTTGAAGTGTACGGAGTGCCAATCATCGGGACAAACAATGTCTGGAAAGGAATTCTCCTTGTCTTCCATGACATTTCGGAACTGAAAAAACTCGAGCAGATGAGGAAAGACTTTGTGGCCAACGTTTCGCACGAGCTTAAGACGCCCATCACTTCGATCAAGGGCTTTTCGGAAACACTTCTGGATGGCGCGATGCATGATAAAGATACATTGGAAGCTTTCCTTGAAATCATCTTGAAAGAAAGTGACCGCCTGCAAGTATTGATACAGGAGTTGCTTGACCTTTCCAAGATTGAACAGCATGGTTTCCATCTGTCAGCTGGAAGTGTGGATCTCCGCCAGCAAGCAGCTGAAGTCATTGAGATTTTAGAAGGAAAAGCTGCACAAAAGGATATCGTGCTAACGCTTGACCAGAAAGACCGTCAGGCAGTCATTGAAGGAGATGCTGACAGGCTGAAGCAGGTACTGATCAATCTCATCAGCAATGCCATAACGTATACACCAAATGGCGGCCGTGTGGAAATCTCTTTAATTGATCAGGATGACACTGTGTCTATTCTGGTAAAAGATTCAGGTATCGGTATTGAAAAAAGTGAGATTCCAAGGATCTTTGAACGCTTTTACCGTGTGGATAGGGCAAGGAGCCGGAATTCTGGGGGAACAGGCCTTGGCCTTGCCATCGTCAAACATATCGTGGAAGCCCATAGAGGACAAATTGAGGTAACCAGTCAAGTCGGCAAAGGAACCACCTTTACCATCAAGCTTTATAAGAAGCTGCCTCAATAAGGAAATGGTTGAAGGTGTTCATTGCCTGCTTGGGAGAAGTGAAAGCAGAAACTTAATGAATAGGAGGATTGAAATGACAGACAAATCGAAGAAATTGCCTCTGGAAGAGCAAGAGCAACTGCTACTGATTTTAAAAACACGTTTTGAAAAAAATATGAATCGGCATAAAGATATTGTCTGGGAGGATGTACAAGCCAGGCTTGAATTGAACCCGGAAAAAATATGGTCACTCAACGAGATGGAAAGAACAGGCGGAGAACCGGATGTTGTTGGCACTGAGAAAGAGACAGGAGCATACCTTTTCTACGACTGCTCAGCTGAAAGTCCAAAAGGCCGCAGAAGTGTTTGTTATGACCGTGAAGCGCTTGAGTCCAGGAAAAAGCATCCACCTGAAAATAACGCCATGGATATGGCAGCTGACATGGGAATTGAACTTTTAACAGAGCAGCAATATAGAAAGCTGCAAGAGCTCGGGAATTTCGATTTGAAAACATCGAGCTGGGTGCAAACACCTGATCATATTAGAAGCCTTGGAGGCGCAGTTTTCTGTGACCGCCGCTACAATATGGTGTTTTTATATCACAATGGAGCAGATTCGTACTACGCTGCAAGAGGATTCCGCGGAGTCCTCAAGGTGTAAGTTCGCAATTGGCCAAAAAGCTTTGGTGAAGAGAGGTTTTTCCAAATTTACATAGTCTTAACAAGGGATTTAATTTTTCTTAACACTTTCTTGTTATCATCATTAGTGAAAACCCCTTCATCCAAGGAGCCGAAAGAAGCACAAGCAGACCCCGCTTGTGCTTTTTTCATACCCAAAAATTCCACTCCGGCAAAATAATATTACAAATCTCATGCATTTTGAAACTTTTCTGACTTATAAACGTAAAAATCAACATAGACAGAAACACAGGAAGAGGGGAATCAGATGGTGAGCCTAAAAAAGATTTACGTGACGAGCGGGATTGTCGTTCTTGCCATTATTTTAGGACTTTCTGCTTTTACGACCTGGTATACGGTCGATGAATCAGAACAGGCGGTCATTTTGACATTTGGCAAGGTGGAGGAAGGAATCAGCGAACCTGGCTTGCATTTCAAGCTTCCTTGGCCGATTCAGAGTATTGAGAAGTTATCGAAGGAAACATTCAGCCTTCAGTTCGGCTATGAAGAGAAAAATGGAGAAATCGTCGAGTTTCCAGATGAAACGAAAATGATCACCGGTGACGAGAATATTGTGCTGGCCGACCTGGTTGTTCAATGGAAAATTACTGACCCGGCAAAATATTTATACAATGCGGATAATCCTAGAGAAATTTTGTATGATTCAACTTCAGCGTCTGTCAGAAGTATCATTGGCAGTTCCAAAATTGATGATGCCCTTACATCCGGGAAGGCACAAATTGAAGCAGATGTCCGTGACTTATTGTCATCATTGATTGAAAAATACGATATGGGGATTTCCGTCCTTGGTGTAAAACTTCAGGATGTTGAACTGCCAAACCAAGAAGTCCGGAAAGCTTTTACCGATGTAACGGATGCCCGTGAGACGATGAATACCAAAATAAATGAAGCGAAGAAGTACCGTAACCAGAAACTGAACGAAGCACAGGGTGAAAAGGATGCGCTCATTTCAAGGGCAGAAGGTGAAAAAGCTGCAAGAATAGAAAGGGCGCGCGGTGACGTGGCCGTATTCAATAAGCTGTATGTTGAATATAAATCGGATCCGGAAATCACCAGACAGCGTCTAATATTGGAAACACTTGAGCAGGTTCTGCCGGGAACGGAAATATACATCATGAATGATGACGGAAATACAATGAAGTACTTCCCGATTCGCCCGCTTGAAACAGAAAAGCCTAAGTCAGAGAAGGAAGGCAGTGAGAAGAATAATGGCTGATCAAAAAGTGATTGATTTGAAGGAACGAGGCGGCGGTTCGTTCAATTGGAGAAATTATACCAAGATGGGGATTTTCCTGATTATTCTCATTGCCCTTCTTGTTTTCATTTTCACCAACGTTTTCGTGGTAAAACAAGGCGAGTACAAGGTCGTCAGACAGTTCGGTGAGGTCGTTCGGATTATTAAGGAACCTGGGCTTAACTACAAAGTCCCGTTTATCCAGAGCGTATCCACTCTGCCAAAGTATCAAATGACCTATGATGTCTCGCAGGCAGAAATCAATACAAAGGACAAAAAAAGAATCCTCATTGATAATTACGCGATCTGGCGAATTGAAGATCCGAAAAAAATGATTTCCAATGCAAGGACGCTTGAAGGTGCGGAATCGCGCATGGAAGAATTCATCTACTCTGTTGTCCGTTCTGAACTGGGGCAGCTAGACTATGATGAAATCATCAACGATGAAAAATCCTCACGTGGTTCATTGAATGACAGGGTGACTGAAAAGGTCAATGAATTGCTGGCTGGCGGCAACTATGGTGTCGTTGTTACAGATGTCCGGATGAAAAGAACAGATCTTCCTGCGGAAAACGAGAAATCGGTCTTCACTCGTATGATCTCCGAACGTGAAACAAAGGCGCAGGAATATCTATCAATGGGTGATGCTGAAAAGAACAGGGTCATTGCCCAGACAGACCGTGAAGTAAAAGAGATTTTGGCAAAGGCGACAGCTGACGCAGAAACCATCCGCGGTGAAGGAGAAGGGGAAGCCGCAAAAGTATATAATCAAACATTCTCAAAAGATCCAGAGTTTTATACCATGTTCCGTACCCTGGAATCCTATAAAAAGACAATCAACGGCGAGACCGTCATTGTCCTCCCATCTGATTCACCTTACGCAAGGATGCTGATGGGTTACACAGATTAATAGAAGGCTGACAAAGGCCGTTATTTTTCTTTCTATCATCTCTCATGATAAAATAGGAAGGAATCTAACGGTCTTTTTTTATATAAAATTCCCATGATACTGGAGGAGGAATGACATGTCCAAGAAGCTTGTATTGATCGACGGCAATAGTATCGCCTACCGCGCATTTTTCGCTTTGCCGCTGTTGAATAATGAAAAAGGGATACATACAAATGCAGTTTACGGTTTTACCATGATGCTGATGAAGATTCTCGAGGATGAAAAGCCTACTCATATTCTCGTTGCGTTCGATGCAGGAAAAACGACGTTCAGGCATAAAACATTCAGTGAATATAAAGGTGGCAGGCAAAAGACGCCGCCGGAGCTTTCCGAGCAATTCCCATTCATCCGTGAATTACTGACGGCTTACGGGATCGCCCAATATGAGCTGGAAAATTATGAAGCCGATGATATCATTGGTACATTAAGTTTGCTGGCCGAAAAAGACGGATTTGAAACGAAGGTCATATCGGGTGATAAGGACTTGACTCAGTTGAGCTCCGACAAAACGACTGTCAGCATCACCCGGAAGGGCATCACGGATATCGAGGAATACACCCCGGAACATATCCTGGAGAAATACGGGCTGACAGCACAACAAATCATCGATATGAAAGGGCTTATGGGGGATGCATCAGATAATATACCGGGAGTTCCTGGTGTAGGGGAAAAGACGGCTATCAAGCTGCTGAAAGAGCATGGCACGCTTGAAAAGCTGATTGAATCGATTGATCAGGTCAACGGGAAAAAACTCAAGGAAAAGCTTGAGGAATTCAAAGACCAGGCGATCATGAGCAAAGAACTTGCGACCATCACCCGTGAAGCTCCGGTGGGAATCGAGTTAAGCGAACTTGAATATGAAGGCGCAGAGAACGAGAAGCTGGTGAAGATGTTCAAGGAACTGGGATTCAACTCGTTATTGGACAAGCTTGGCGCGGAAGCAGTGACTGAAAATGTCGAGCTTGAAGACATTGAGTTCAAACAGCTCGAGGCAGTCGATCCAAACATTTTTGCGAAAGAAAACGGCTTTTATGTCGAGGTGCTTGAGGATAACTATCACTATGCAGATATCATCGGTTTTGCGGTCGTGAATGAAAACGGGCACTATTATCTGCCTGTGCAAACCGCTTTGGAGTCTGAAGAGTTCAAAAAATGGGCAGAAGATGAGTCCAGCAAAAAGACAGTCTATGATGCGAAACGTTCCGAGGTTTCCTTGCGCCATCACGGAATCCATCTGAAAGGCGCCGAATTCGATGTGTCACTAGCATCCTATATCATCAATCCTTCCGAATCGCCGGACGACCTGGCTGCCATAGCCAGGCAGCATGGCTTCATAAGCGTACAGTCTGATGATGCGGTCTATGGAAAAGGCGCCAGACGGAAGATCCCGGATGAAACAATACTAGGGGAACACCTGGTGCGCAAAGCAGATGTTCTGGTGTCCATAAAGGAAAAGCTTGAGCAGGAACTGTGGGATAATGACCAGCATGATTTGTTCAGCAGCCTGGAAATGCCATTGTCACTGGTGCTGGCGGATATGGAATACCTTGGCGTCAAGCTTGATATGGTCCGCCTTGAAAACATGGGCGAAGAAATCAAAGGGCGTCTTGCTGAAATCGAAATGAAGATTTTCGAAATGGCAGGAGAACAATTCAATATCAATTCACCGAAGCAATTAGGTGTCATTCTGTTCGAAAAACTGGGTCTTCCTGCTGCCAAAAAGACGAAGACCGGTTATTCAACTTCAGCAGACGTACTGGAAAAATTGGCGCCTAAGCATAAAATCATCGAAGAAATCCTAAATTATCGCCAGCTTGGCAAGCTGCAATCAACCTATATTGAGGGGCTGCAAAAGGTTGTAAATAAGGAAACCGAAAAAGTCCATACAAGGTTCAACCAGGCCCTCACCGCTACAGGGAGGCTCAGTTCAACGGACCCTAACCTGCAGAATATTCCGATTCGACTTGAAGAAGGCCGGAAAATCAGGCAGGCATTCGTTCCTTCAGAGAAAGACTGGGTGATTTTTGCGGCTGACTATTCGCAAATTGAATTGCGTGTCCTTGCCCATATAGCCGGGGACGAAAAACTGATCGATGCATTCCGCCATGACATGGATATTCATACTAAGACAGCGATGGAAGTTTTCCATGTCGGAAAAGATGAGGTCACTTCAAATATGCGCCGCCATGCGAAAGCGGTAAACTTCGGGATTGTTTACGGAATCAGCGATTATGGTTTATCCCAGAGCCTGAACATCACGAGGAAGGAAGCCGGAGAATTCATCGAACGCTATCTTGAGAGCTACCCTGGGGTAAAAGACTATATGGATGAAATCGTGATAGATGCGAAGGCGAAAGGGTATGTCCAGACATTGTTGCACCGACGCAGGTATATACCGGAAATCACTGCGCGCAACTTCAACCTGAGAAGTTTTGCGGAACGGACAGCGATGAATACGCCTATACAGGGAAGCGCTGCTGATATCATCAAAAAAGCGATGATCGATATGGCTGAAAGGCTGCGTGAAGAAGGCTTGAAGACTAGGCTGCTCCTCCAGGTGCACGATGAATTGATTTTCGAGGCGCCGCAGGATGAAATTGAGCAGCTGAAGAAAATAGTCCCGGATGTCATGGAAAATGCAATCGAATTAAAGGTTCCTTTGAAGGTGGACTTCTCATACGGTCCAACCTGGTATGATGCGAAGTAAAGGAAAGACAAGAGAGAAAAAAAGAAAGGCGGGATAGGATGCCTGAGCTTCCAGAAGTAGAAACCGTCAGGGGCACGCTTGAGGTACTTGCAGTTGGCAAAAAAATTAGCCAGGTGTCGGTTTTTTGGCCCAAGATGATCAAAAAGCCGAGTGAAGTTGAGCAATTTAATGATGCCCTACGCGGTCAGACAATCAGTGAAATCGGCAGGAGAGGCAAATTCCTGATATTTTATACAGATGACTATGCGCTTGTCTCCCATCTTAGAATGGAAGGGAAATACGGTTTGTTCAGCGCAGATGAACCTGTTGAAAAACATACCCATGTCATTTTTCATTTTACCGATGGGAAAGAATTGCGCTATAAGGATGTCCGCAAATTTGGGACAATGCACCTTTACGCCAAAGGGACGGAATTCGATTCGCAGCCGCTCGCTGATTTGGGACCTGAGCCATTTTCAGGAGACTTCTCAGTAGAATGGCTTTCGGAAAAGCTTAAAAGGACCAACCGGAAAATAAAGTCTGCACTGCTTGATCAAAAGATCCTTGTCGGTCTCGGGAATATTTATGTCGATGAGGCGCTTTTCCGGGCGAAAATCCACCCGGAACGAATTGCGAACTCATTGTCTCGGGAGGAAGAAGCTGTCCTCTACCGGGAAATTGTCAGTACTCTCTCTGAGGCTGTAGAGAAGGGCGGCAGCACAATACGATCCTATGTAAATTCACAGGGGCAGATCGGCATGTTCCAGCTACAGCTGCTGGTGTATGGCCGAAAAAATGAACCATGCAAGGTGTGTGGCACACCACTGGAAAAAACAGTCGTCGGAGGACGGGGTACCCACTTCTGTCCAACATGCCAAAAACTGTGAACATATAATCGCCTGTTGATTTTCTCACCATATCTAGGCTCCTTCCATATACTAACGTAGCGATTGACAGGAAGGAGCTCAGTTTATGGCACAAATAATCTCCCTGCTTTTACTTGCATTCGCTGTCAGTCTTGACAGTTTCAGTGTAGGGTTAACGTATGGATTGCGGAAAATGAAAATCCCGGTTAAATCGATTGCTGTTATTGCGGTCTGTTCAGCGGCCGTTCTGATGGCTGCCATGATGATCGGACATTTTCTTGAGAGCTTTTTTTCACCTGAATTGGCAGAGACAATTGGTGGCACTGTCTTGATAGTATTGGGCGGATGGGTGTTATTCCAGTTTTTTCGCAATGACCAGTCAGAGATGCTCTGTCATGAAAAAATCATCCTGAATTTTGAGATTAAATCACTTGGCATTGTTATCAATATTTTGAAGAAGCCGATGTCGGCAGACTTTGACCGATCGGGTACAATCAATGGAATCGAAGCCGTCATGCTCGGTCTCGCCCTGTCTCTTGATGCATTCGGAGCCGGGATCGGTGCTGCCTTATTGGGCTTTTCGCCCGGCTATCTGGCTTTGACGGTTGCCTGTATGAGTTCATTTTTCGTCTATGCCGGCATGAGAATGGGCAGCTATTTTTCAGAGAGGAGCTGGCTGCAGAAGTTCTCATTCGTACCTGGAATCTTATTGATCATAATTGGACTGCTCAAGCTTTAGCGGTCTGTTTGAAAGGATAAAACAAATGTCATTAATCATTGGATTAACCGGAAGTATAGCGAGCGGGAAAAGCACGGTATCGGCCATGTTCACTGAGCTTGGCATCACTGTGATCGATGCTGATATCGAAGCGAGGCTTGCTGTTGAGCCAGGAGAAAAAGCATACAATGATATTGTCAGCCATTTTGGCACAGAAGTTTTAGAAGAAGATGGCACTATCAATCGCCCTGCCTTAGGGTCGATCATTTTTAACAATGAGGAAAAAAGGTTGCTGCTCAACTCAATCGTCCATCCCGCCGTACGTGAGAGGATGGCCATGAAAAGGCAGCAAGCTGAAGCTGCCAATGAAAAAGCAGTGGTCCTGGACATACCATTGCTGTTTGAAAGCAAGCTCACAGGCCTGGTCGAAAAGATCATCGTTGTCTACGTGGATGAGAAGACCCAACTGGAGAGGCTGATGTCCAGGAATGGTTTCTCCGAAGATGAAGCACTTTCAAGGATCAAGTCGCAGATGCCTTTGAAGGATAAAGTGGATTTGGCAGATGAAGTCATCGACAACACAGGAACAATTGAGCAATCAAGGCAGCAATTGAAGAAAATCCTGAATAAATGGGGAATCTAAAGAGCCGAATAGGCTCTTTTTTCTTTTGCCGTTAACCTGGTTATTGCCATATTACTAAAAGCCCTTCTGGTCAGTACACCTTCCGCTATGGCCGAGCTTCCGGTTATACCCCTGTTACAGCCCAAATAAATACCTGTTGGCTCAATATCATCTTTGTTTCAGGATTTTTAATCTTCGTTTCAATAAAATCCACTCAAGAAATACTTGTCTTTACTGATAATTATTATCAGAATTATTTTAAATTTTAAATGTGTGCAATTATATATCACAAATAATTTTTAATATGTTATACTAATACCATAACAAAGGGTTATTAAGTATAACACTAATTCGGAAGGGGCCGTACAATGAAGGCGAGAATAGCGATAAACGGTTTTGGGAGAATTGGCAGAATGGTATTCAGAAGAGCCATTCTTGAGGAAAATCTTGAGGTTGTAGCGATTAATGCGAGCTATCCGGCTGAAACACTGGCGCATTTGATTAAATATGATTCAACCCATGGTCAATTTGCAGGTGAGATTATCCCTGCTGATGATCACCTAGTAGTCAATGGGAAAACTGTCAAACTTTTGAGCAATCGCAATCCTGCTGAGCTTCCGTGGAAAGAAATGCAGGTTGATATTGTCATAGAGGCCACAGGAAAGTTCAACTCACGTGACAAGGCTGCACTTCATCTGGAAGCAGGCGCAAAGAAGGTCATTATAACAGCACCGGGCACAAATGAAGATATTACGATTGTGATGGGCGTAAATGAAAGCGCATTAAAAATTGAAGAACATGACATCATTTCCAATGCTTCATGCACAACGAACTGCCTGGCACCTGTCGCAAAAATTCTGGATGATACTTTCGGAATTGAAAACGGATTGATGACAACTGTTCATGCCTATACAAATGACCAAAATAATATCGATAATCCGCACAAGGATTTGCGCAGGGCGCGTTCTTGCGGCCAATCAATCATCCCTACTTCAACAGGGGCGGCAAAGGCGCTTTCCCTTGTTCTTCCGCAGTTGAAAGGAAAGCTTCACGGCATGTCATTAAGGGTGCCGACGCCAAACGTTTCACTTGTAGACCTGGTTGTTGACTTGAAGCGAGAGGTAACTGTGGATGAGGTGAACGATGCGTTCTATTCTGCCGCAAAAGGAAAGCTTAAGGGTATACTGGATATTACAACAGATCCACTTGTATCCATCGATTTCAACACAAATGAGCACTCAGCGATCATTGATGGACTGTCTACAATGGTCATTGGCGCCAACAAAGTCAAGGTACTTGCGTGGTATGACAATGAATGGGGATACTCAAGCAGGGTGGTAGACCTGGTAAAACATGTTGCCGAGGCAATGTCTGCTTCAACAGCCGTGAAAGTTGGATAATTAGAATAGTCATTAAACAAGCCTGCCGCTCCCGGCAGGCTTGTTTAATGACGCTTTCGTTTTGTATCAGATTACCGTCTTCCCTCTTCAGAAAAACCTCTTTAATCTTACAAAGGTAATCAATCGATTCCCGGGGATATCCTTAAAATAGCTATCTAAAAACCTTTTGATATAGCAAGCTGAAATTCATTGAAAAAATTTTATTTTCATGTGTTGCAAAAAAAATATAAACAAAGTATACTAGTCATCGTGAACTTCTTAATAACGGTACCAATTGGCTACTTAAAGGGTTAGGACCTCTCTGGACTAACTTTCCCCCGTGGTAGTTAAGATACCATTGAAACTAGGAATTTCATTCTAATATTGTTAGAGGGGGAAATTGAATATGGAAACAATGGGTCGTCATGTAATTTCTGAACTTTGGGGTTGCGATTTTGAAAAATTGAATGATATGAACTTTATTGAACAAACTTTCGTTTCAGCAGCGCTGAAATCTGGTGCTGAAATCCGCGAAGTGGCTTTCCACAAATTCGCACCACAGGGTGTAAGCGGAGTTGTCATTATCTCTGAATCTCATTTAACTATTCACAGCTTCCCGGAGCACGGGTACGCCAGCATTGATGTTTACACTTGCGGCGATCTCGATCCTAATATTGCAGCTGACTATATTGCTGAAGCTCTTAGCGCTCAAACACGTGAGAATATCGAAATCCCACGCGGCATGGGTCCAGTGCATGTGAAACAGGCACAAGCGAAGGCTCTATAATTGAAAATATGAAAAATTACAAGGGGTGTAGTGATACACCTCTTTTTATTTTGTGCCAAAATTAAGGTAAACTGTAAATAGAAATAATCTGCAGGAGGATTTTTGATGTCTTTTTTGAAATCCATAACAGGAAGATACGAGAAATTCAGCGGGACGAGCGAAAATAACAGCGATGAACAATTGCGGACCCATTACTATAAAGCAAATTTTAATCTGGTATTCCAATCAGTCGAGGATCTGCTTAAAGCTGACCCTGCAGCCCGGATCACAAGTGTATCAAAGGAACATGGAGAAATCTCAGCTGAGCTAAACGGCAGGGTCAGGAGTTTTTTAACCGCGACTGTCATTACGACAAAGCCCTTTGAGACAGCGGTCGATTTACATATCTCCACGGAAAAGTTTTCTTTGGCAGGAATCAATCCTGCATTGAGACAAGAAGTAATCAAGGTATATGAAAAATTGGATAGAACACTTACGTTCATCGGTTCAGGTAAATATGGGAATCAATAGTTCCTCTTGTCCCATCAGCTTCTTTTTTATAAGATAATAGTAAGGATAATGCTTATGGACGTATTGGTGGATAAAGCGAATGGTCCTTCGCTCATTCTATATTTCAAAATATTCGGAGCTGATCGAGATGAAATGTCCAACTTGCCAAAATAACTCTACCCGGGTTCTTGATTCAAGACCGGTTGACGATAGCCGATCAATTCGACGCAGACGTGAATGTGAAGCTTGCGGATTTCGCTTTACCACTTTTGAGAAAGTTGAAGAAATCCCATTGATTGTTGTAAAAAAAGAAGGTACTCGCGAGGAGTTCAATCGGGAGAAACTCCTTCGCGGTTTGCTGAAAGCGTGTGAAAAAAGACCGGTCGCCCTAAAAGAGCTTGAGGATCTGGTCTCCGAGGTGGAAAAAGAATTGCGAAGCCATGGAGTATCCGAAGTCAAGAGCGAAGCAGTGGGCGAGATGGTGATGGACAGGCTGGCTAAGATCGATGAAGTCGCCTATGTCCGTTTCGCCTCTGTTTACCGGCAGTTCAAGGATATCAATGTATTCATCGATGAATTAAAAGAGTTATTGAAGAAAGAACAATGATAAAGCTGGGGTCCAGACCAATGAAGTATATTTACCAGGGCGCTTGCGCTTTATAAATTTTCACTTAGAGAATTGTCTAGCTCCAGCGCCTAGCCCCTCGAGACGTTTGTCTAGTGTCGCCTCCTAGAAACTCCGAAACTTCAACTCCGCCGGCAGAAGCAAAAAGCGCTTCTTTGTCGGAGTCTCCAGTTTCTGCGTTTCTGGGCAGTCGGCTATACTTTTCGATTTCGGTCCTGTCAATGAAGTCAAAGAGCGACTTCACTGCCAGGCCCTCCAACGCTTGTCGGGGCTGATCAGGCGCTTACGCTTTTCCATGAGGGAGCTGAAGGAAACTTCGGCTCTTTTTAAGGCGCGCGTGAACGATTTGATTTTCCGCATAGTGGTATTGTTATAGTTTTTAACCGGACAGAGTGGAGGGGAATAGGATGGCTCAGCATTGGCAGGAGACTTTGCCTGTAGACCAATATATTGTTGCATCCGGCGGCCTGCTGCATGATTATGATCGCAAGGTGCTCACCTTTTTGTACCAGCCGTTGATTGGGCCAGCTTGTTTGAGCCTTTATATGACCTTATGGGCCGAACTTGAAGAGAATCGGCTATGGTCACAGTCTGGTACCCATCATAACCTGATGACAATCATGGATATGAATTTGAAGGAGATTTATCACGCCCGCCAGAAGCTTGAGGGGATGGGTTTGCTGAAGACATATGTCAAAAATAGTGAAGATGGCCGTTCATTCATTTATGAATTACAGCCGCCGTTGACTCCTGAACAATTTTTCCTGGATGGCATGCTGAATGTCTATCTGTATCGAAAAATCGGAAAGAATCAGTTTTTGAGGCTTAAACGGTTTTTCAGTGACAAGCTGCCCGAGGCAGAGGAGGGATATTCTGAAATTACCAGGGCTTTTCAGGATGTGTTCCTGTCTGTTCCTCCTCAAGCACTCATGCATAATAGTGATTCAGCTGCCGACCTTGGAGAGGATGAAGCACAATCCTTCATCGGCAGGAGGGAGTCTGACAAAATACAGATTGACCCTTCGGAATTTAATTTCGATCTGTTATTGGGAGGTCTTCAGGATTCTTTGATCCCCAAAAAAGCTTTTACAACGAAGGTCAAAGAAGCGGTCAGCAATCTCGCCTTCCTTTATGGAATTGATGCGTTGAAGATGAAGAATATCGTCTTGAGTGCCGTAACAGCTGATAATGAAATCGATATCGAGGAGCTGAGAAAGGCGGCCCGGGACTGGTACCAATTTGAATACCAGGACCAGTTGCCGGCACTCTTGGACCGGACCCAGCCTCTTCAGCACAAAGCTGGAATCGAGAAGCCAAAAACAAAAGAAGAGGAATTGGTTCTCTATTTTGAAAAAACATCACCGAGGCAGCTGCTGATCGACTTATCAGGAGGTGCCGAGCCTTCAAAATCCGACCTGCAGATCATTGAAGAAGTGATGTTCAAACAAAAGCTGCTTCCGGGTGTCGTGAATGTTTTGGTGCAATATGTTATGATCAAAACGGATATGAAGCTGGCAAAAGGCTATATTGAGAAAATCGCCAGCCACTGGTCGAGGAAAAAAATCTCGACTGTAAGGGATGCCATGGAGCTGGCGAAAAGTGAGCACAGGCAATACCTCGATTGGGCAGAAGGAAAGAAAACGACCGCTGCGTCAGGAAAACGGAAACCTGTCCGCAAGGAAGTCTTGCCGGACTGGTTTGAGAAAAAGAGCGAGAATGGATCGGACCAACAGCAAAATTCTGCGGCTGGAGAGGATCCTGACTTTGAAATAGAAAAGAAAAAGCTTGAAGAAGAGCTGAAAAAATTCAAATCCGGGAGGTGATTCAGTTGCAAAACATAAATGAAACGCTGAAGAAGCTTGCTAATAACCAAAACTTCCAGGAACGATATGAAACACTTAAAAGACAGGTCATGCAGGATCAGCGTATAAAGGAATTCCTGGATGAGAATGCGGACTATATAACCAGGGAAATGCTTGACGGCAGCATGTCCAAGCTGTATGAGTTTTCCACCCAGAGCAAGGACTGTGATAAATGCGAAAGTCTCGCAGCCTGCAAGAATATGATCAAAGGCTATGAACCACAGCTTTTCATCAAAGGGAATTACATTGATGTCAAATATGACCGCTGTAAAAAGAAGGTCATGTACGATGAGCAGCAAAAGAACGCCCGGCTGATTAACAGCATATATGTGCCGAAGGAAATCCTGAAAGCTTCATTCGGGGATATTGAGCTTGATGACGCGGGGAGATTCAAGGCCATAAAAATGGCGAAGGATTTTGTTGAGAATTATGAATCCGGCCAGAAACAAAAAGGTTTGTTCCTTCATGGCCCGTTCGGAACGGGTAAGTCATACCTGCTTGGCGCCATTGCGAATGAATTGGCACAGAAGCAGGTCAGTTCCTTGATCGTATATGTTCCGGAGTTTTTCAGGGAAATGAAGAATGCAATCGGGGATCATTCGGTCAACGACAAGCTGGAGGCAATCAAAAAATCTGATGTCCTGATGCTCGATGATATCGGAGCGGAAACGATGAGCAGCTGGGCGAGGGATGAAATCCTTGGAACAATCCTGCAATTCCGCATGCTTGAGAACCTTCCAACCTTCTTTACTTCCAACTTCGACCTTAGCGGGCTTGAACACCATCTGACCCACAGCCAGCGGGGAGAAGAGGAACAGCTGAAGGCAGCGAGGATCATGGAACGGATCAAGTATCTTGCACGGCCGGTTAAAGTAGAAGGAAAGAATCGAAGAGTATAGCAATAGGCTGCAGCGAAACAGGCTGCAGCCTATTTTTTTGCGCTTTAATCATCCAGCGGCGATATGGATACTTCTAAATTGTCCAAGTCCCCCATATATATAATCAGGGATTATTTAAAAAGGGGGGATATGGTTGATTGAAATCATCTTCCAAAAAAAGCAGGATGCCTGGAATTTATACCATCACTTAGTCGCCAGGCTTGCTTCGTTGCAGGAAAAGAATTCAATTCTTCTTAATGAAGATCAAAATAGAGTCCTGATTCCAGAAGATTTTTTTATGAAAGAAAAAATACCGGGACTGAAGAAATGTGTATATGATTTTATTCTTAAGCTGAAACGGGATGACTGGTTAAGAAACATCCTTGCAGAATCTTTTTATTACACGGAAAGTGAAGAGCAGGATCAAATCCTTGATATCATTTACTCTGTCATGGAAGGGAACCGAAAGGATCTGGCACCTTTTATGGAGGGTGCCGAAGAACCAGGGATCGTTAAAAAAGCAATCAATGAAATACTTGATGAGAGAGTCTCATTTTCATTCGATTCCTTTGTCGTATTCAGGCTAAAATCATATTTTGAGCAGCTTTCGAATTGGGCAGAGGTCGCAATCGATGAGTATAAAATGGAACAGGAGTATCAGGTGTTCCTTCATACATTGAGAAGTTTTCTGAAAGGCAGAAAACCGCAAATGCCATATTTGTACTTGGTCATCGAAGAAAACATGACATTTTTTAATCAAGAGTTCACGGAAATGAAGCGGAGCGAGCTGTTTAAAACGATTGACCGGAGGCTGCTTGTCAATCACCCGGTCTACGTCGATTCCGGAACGATTGCGCCGCTCCTGTCGATCGCGCCACAGACGATTTTCCTGTATACCGATGATTCGCACCAGCCATTAGTGCGGACCATTATCAACCTTTTTGAAGAGCGGGTCAAGATTAAGCCAATTTCCGTTTTCGAAGAGGAAAGATTGGATTTTTTCAATGAGGACCATGAAAATATACGATAGCCCACTTGATTTTCAAAACATTACAAACTATAATTACGTACATACTGAACCAATAGTAAATGTAATGATGAGGATATGGGCATTCTTGAAAGGTTTGCAGAGAGGGAAGGCACGGCTGAAAACTTCCTAACACTAAAGAAACGCTTACCACCTCTGAACTCCAGCTGTGAACGCCTGCAAGGCAAGTATTGGCTGGCGGCAGAAGCCGTTATCGCAACCAGAGCCATTCCTGCGTTATTTATGCGCAAGAGTGGGAATTGGGTGGAACCACGTGTGATCAAACTCGTCCCTGTTTCAGGGACGGGTTTTTTTATTTTTTGCGCAAATATGCGCCACATTTCAAAAGGAGGAAAAGCCAATGGCAGACATGTTGAAAATATCGTTTCCAGACGGAGCAGTGAAGGAGTTTCCTGCAGGCACAACAACTGAAGACATTGCCGGTTCAATCAGCCCGGGCCTTAAGAAAAAAGCCATTGCCGGTATGGTGAATGGAAAGCCGTATGATTTCAGGAGACCAATCGAGGAAGATGCTTCAATTGAAATCATCACTCCGGAACACCCGGAAGCACTTGAAATCCTGCGCCACAGTACAGCTCACTTAATGGCACAGGCAGTCAAACGCCTGTATAAAGATGTGAACCTCGGAGTAGGACCGGTGATTGAAGGCGGATTCTACTATGATATCGATATGGAGCATTCCCTTTCACCGGAAGATTTGCCGGAAATTGAAAAGGAAATGAAGAAAATCATCAATGAGAACATAGAGATTGTCCGTAAAGAGGTAAGTCGTGAGGAGGCTGTCAAATTCTTCAAGGAGCTTGGTGACCCATATAAGCTTGAATTGATTGAAGCAATTCCGGCCGATGAAAAAGTCACTCTTTATGAACAGGGCGATTTTGTAGACCTTTGCCGCGGAGTCCATGTTCCATCAACTGGCAAGCTGAAAGAATTCAAATTGCTGAGCATTGCCGGTGCCTACTGGCGCGGCGACAGCGACAACAAGATGCTGCAGCGTATTTACGGAACAGCATTTTTCAAAAAGGAAGACCTGAAAGAGCACTTAAGACTGCTTGAAGAAGCGAAGGAACGCGACCACCGCAAGCTTGGCAAAGAGCTTAGCCTGTTTACAAACTCGCAGAAGGTTGGACAGGGTCTTCCGCTTTGGCTTCCGAAAGGCGCGACGATCCGCCGCATCATTGAGCGCTATATTGTCGATAAAGAAGTCAGCCTCGGCTATGACCATGTTTACACTCCGGTAATGGGAAGTGTCGAGCTTTATAAAACTTCCGGCCACTGGGACCACTATCAGGACGATATGTTCCCGGTGATGGATATGGATAATGAACAGTTAGTATTAAGACCGATGAACTGCCCTCATCACATGATGGTGTACAAAAACAGCATCCATAGCTACAGGGAGCTTCCGATCAGGATTGCCGAGCTTGGAACAATGCATCGGTACGAAATGTCAGGTGCATTGGCTGGCCTGCAGCGTGTCCGCGGAATGACATTGAATGATGCTCACATTTTCGTCCGCCCTGACCAGATCAAGGAAGAATTCAAACGTGTTGTCCAGCTAGTGCTTGAAGTCTATAAAGATTTTGACATGAATGATTATTCGTTCCGTCTTTCTTACCGTGATCCTGAAGACAAAGAAAAATACTTCGATGACGACCAAATGTGGGAAAAGGCACAGGCAATGTTAAAAGAAGCGATGGATGAAATAGGACTCGACTATTTCGAGGCAGAAGGCGAAGCGGCATTCTACGGTCCGAAGCTTGATGTCCAGGTCAAAACTGCGCTTGGCAAAGAGGAGACACTGTCAACTGTACAGCTCGACTTCTTGCTACCTGAACGCTTCGACCTGACTTATATCGGTGAAGACGGCAAGCATCACCGTCCGGTTGTCATCCACCGCGGCGTAGTATCGACTATGGAACGTTTTGTAGCCTTCCTGATCGAAGAATACAAAGGAGCGTTCCCTACATGGCTGGCTCCAGTCCAGGCGCAAATCATCCCGGTTTCACCTGCAGTCCACTATGACTATGCCAGGGAAATCCAGGATAAGCTGAAAGCAGAAGGCTTCCGTGTCGAAATTGACGGCCGTGACGAAAAAATCGGCTACAAAATCCGTGAAGCGCAAATGCAGAAAATCCCTTACATGCTGGTTGTCGGTGACAATGAAGTTGCAGACAAAGCAGTCAATGTCCGTAAATACGGCGAACAGAATTCAGAAACTATCTCCTTCGATGAGTTCCTTGAATCATTCAGGAAAGAAGCGAAGAAATAAGAAAAGCGGAGGGCGCCTTGATCAGCCCCGACAAGCGCTGGAGGGCCGCTCAGTGAAGTCGTTCTTTGACTTCATTGGGCGGACCGAATTCGAAAAGTATAGCCGACTGCCCAGAAACGCAGAAACTGGAGACTCCGACAAAGAAGCGCTTTTTGCTTCTGCCGGCGGAGTTGAAGTTTCGGAGTTTCTAGGAGGCGACACTAGACAATTCGAAAAGCGGAGGCGACTGCCCAACTCCGACAAGCGTTGGAGGGCCTGACAGTGAAGTCGTTCTTTGACTTCATTGGCAGGACCGAAACGTCTCGAGGAGTTAGGAGCCGCAGCTAGCCAAGCGTCTCAAGGGGCTAGGCGCTGGAGCTGGACAAAAAAATAAGAGGGGCCAACTGGCTCCTCTTATTTTTATGGGATTATTCAATAGGTTTGGAACAGGTGGGACATAGATTTTTTGTATAGCTGCGCTGGATTCTTTCACCGCAATTCCGGCAGGATTTTATATTAACAGGCGTGTTATCAATATCATTTGAAAAACCATAGCCAGTCCTGAAAAACTTCAATGCAGTACCAGCGAGCAGTCCAGTGACCACACCGGTAATGATAATTGCGATCAGCATTTGTACACCAGCTTTCTTGTATAATTCTACCAATCATTATAGCAAGAAAGAAGCAATTAGGCAGTGACAAATTAACGTATTGTTATGATCCTTCGACATATTTTTTTTCGGATAAATTTAATTTCGCCTGAAAAAAGTATTGCAGCCTTAAATCCTATCTGATACAATACTTTTTGTTGCAGTTAACGAAAAGTGATTCGTTTGACACATCAATTTCTTTATGCTATATTAGCAAGAGTGAACTGAATACAAGTTTTAGGAAAGAAGAAGCACCCGCTTCTCACCTGGCTGACGCAATAATGCTGTTGGCAGGTAATACGTAAACGTCTAATTATTTTGTTTCCGTAAGTGTGGGTGTCGTCGCCTGCACTTTTTTTATTGCAAAATAAAAATGGACCATATCGTATGTCATTGTGTGAGCAAGATAAAGGCTTTGTCCTTTCAATGTACTTCTTCTCCTTGACAATGTATTCGATAAAACCCTGGAGGTGGCTAATTATTAGCAAAGATGCGATGTTATTAAACGAGGGAATTCGTGCTCGCGAAATTCGTCTGATCGATCAAAACGGCGAGCAATTAGGAATCAAATCCAAAGCTGAGGCTCTTGAGATCGCAGCGCGCGTCAATCTTGATCTTGTGCTTGTTGCTCCGAACGCGAAGCCTCCTGTAGGCCGAATCATGGACTACGGAAAATTCAAGTTCGAACAGCAAAAGAAAGAGAAAGAAGCACGTAAGAACCAAAAAATCATCACAACTAAAGAAGTCCGTCTTAGCCCGACAATTGATGAGCATGACTTCAACACGAAGTTGCGCAATGCCATCAAGTTCCTGGAAAAAGGCGATAAAGTTAAAGCATCAATCCGTTTTAAAGGCCGTGCTATCACTCACAAGGAAATCGGTCAGCGTGTTCTTGATCGCTTCTCTGAAGCTTGCAAAGATGTAGCGACAATCGAATCACATCCAAAGATGGATGGCCGAAGCATGTTCTTGGTACTAGCACCTAAAACTGAAAAGTAACGAGGAGGAAGTCCCTATGCCAAAAATGAAAACACACCGCGGCACTGCCAAGCGTTTCAAGAAAACTGGAACTGGCAAGCTTAAGCGTTCACACGCTTACACTAGCCACTTATTTGCTAACAAATCTACAAAAGCTAAGCGTAAGCTTCGCAAATCTGCAATTGTTTCAAAAGGCGATTTCAAACGTATTCGTCACATGCTTGACAACATTAAGTAAACTCGAGGAATCTCGATTTATATAGGAGGGAAATTACATGCCACGTGTAAAAGGCGGTACAGTTACGCGCAAGCGTCGTAAAAAAGTCATCAAATTAGCAAAAGGTTATTTCGGTTCTAAACATACATTATACAAAGTTGCTAACCAGCAGGTTATGAAATCCCTAATGTATGCATTCCGCGACCGTCGCCAGAAGAAGCGCGACTTCCGCAAACTTTGGATTGCTCGTATCAACGCAGCAGCTCGCATGAACGGCCTTTCTTACAGCCGTATGATGCACGGCCTTAAGCTTGCAGGTATCGAAGTAAACCGCAAGATGCTTGCTGAACTAGCAGTAAGCGATGCAGCAGCATTCGCTCAATTGGCTGAAACAGCTAAGCAACAGTTCAACAAGTAATTAAACGATAAGATGAACCATTCTCATATTGAGGATGGTTTTTTCTTTTTAGATACATAAGCATTCGCGTATTTTTATCTGACAAGTGGAAGCGAAGTTTTGGGGAAAATGTCCGATAGAGAGGCTCTAATGGA
Source organism: Cytobacillus oceanisediminis 2691 (assembly GCF_007678455.1). Lineage (GTDB taxonomy): Bacteria > Bacillota > Bacilli > Bacillales > Cytobacillaceae > Mesobacillus > Mesobacillus oceanisediminis_A. Next base: position 209,120 of record NZ_VEEP01000005.1, read on the forward strand.
CAAACAGAAGCGAAGTCGTATGGAAAGTGTCCGATAGAAGGGCTTTAATGGACAAACAGAAGTGGAAGCACGAGAAAACTGTCCGATATAGGAGGTCTAAAGGACAAACAGAAGTCGAAACACGAGAAAAATATCCGATAGGCGGCCTCTAACGGAAAAACAGAAATGGAGTCTCGTGGAAAATGTCCGATACAGATGGATGGCGCGTTATAATGAAGCAGTACTAACATCATTTTAAGAGGACGTGAAGACGTGGAAATCTGGATATTGGCTGGTCTGATCATCGTAATGAGTCTTGCTGGCTTTTTGATTATGGGCATGGATAAAAAGCGGGCAAAAAACCATGATTATCGAATCAGCGAAAGAACGTTATGGACCATAGCTTTGCTTGGAGGGGCAATCGGGGCCACTGCAGGCATGAATCATTTCAGGCATAAGACGAAGCATGTGCAGTTCAAGTATGGCTTGCCGGTGCTGGCTGTTTTAGAGATTGGTATTTTTATATATTTATTTATGCTGTTGGCATAACAGCTTGGTTGATTCTATATGCTAGTAGCAACAGAGATTCGCAGGCAGGTGACATAAATGGATGATGCGTGGTCGATGCTGCTGATTATTGTGGAATCTGGAAGCTGGTTTGCACCAGTTTTGTTTGTATTTCTTCATGTTTTCCGTCAGTTTATACTCATTCCGCCTGCAGTTGTCTGCGTCGCGGGCGGTCTGCTTTTTGGGGTGGTTCCGGGAATCATCTATTCAATGCTTGGTTTGACGGGGGCCAGTATATTATTCTATTTCTTGATGGAAAAAATTCCGGACACCATGCAAAAGTTAAGCAGGTTGAAAAAGCGTCTGATGGGGCGATTCAGGGATCTGACCGTACTGCAGGTTGCGTTGCTGAGACTGATCCCGCTGATTCATTATCAGCTACTGAGCTTTTGCCTTTATGAGCGGAAAAAAGAGTTTAAGGAATTTATGATGGCATCTTTTTTAGCGAACATTCCATTCGTAATCTTTTTTACCATATTCGGGGAGCGCATTGGACGTTTTGATGCGCTTGCGGGCAGCTTTGTGGTTATTTGCCTGTTGCTGCTCACCTATCTGTTCAGAGAAAAGAGTACCCTCATTAAATGGCGGGAGTTTTTCGATACGACACCTTGAAGTAGGAATTTATGCACAAAGGAAAAGCGCCCGACTCATGTTCGGACGCTTTTATATTTGATTATTCCTCATCCTGTTCATGATTAGCCATAAATTCCTTGATCGGGCTTTTCCAGTCGATTTTGGCGACAGGATAGTTCTCGCGGATTTTTCGTTCGATGAATTGGAAGTCTTCAAGCACGAGTCCCTTCAAGGCAGACGTTTTTTTAGGCCAAATGAAAATGGAAACGACCTCAAACGCAGACGGAGTCGTACCTAAATACTTTTCACCCTCGAACAAAACACCCTTATAAGTGATCAAGAAGTTTTTGCGGACATTGTCCGGGTCATCCAGTAAAAAGAAGCGCTTCTGCTCATGAGCAAGCTCAAGCTTCCGTTTCGGGTGGAATAAATACTTTACCCCGCTGTATATCAGGAAAATGAATAATAGCAAGAAAATAAGACGTAAAAGCAGAATCATGACTGCCCCTCCAATGCGAACTTTCCTTATTTACGGATGAGATTCCAAATAGTTTCAACAAATTTATAATTAATATATACTTTTTATTGCAGAGCTGTGTTGTTAAAAGGAGAAAACCTGAATGGCGGAATCCAGAAGCCTGCTTTTAGTGATAATAAAACGATGGAGCTGAATCATGAATACAATAACACTATTTAAAATGCAAAAAGCACTCGACAGTCATATTGAAACGCAGCACAAGTTAGAGAATGATGATTTAATTGACAGAAAGGTCCTGGCGCTGCTTGTTGAAATCGGGGAACTTGCTAATGAGACAAGGTGCTTCAAGTTTTGGAGTGTGAAACCTTCATCTGAAAAGGATGTAATCCTTGAGGAATTTGTGGATGGAGTACACTTCATCCTGTCACTGGGAATTGAGTGCGGTTATGAAGATATTGAATACATTACCCCAGACAGACCAACGGTGACAGACACAAGCAACCAGTTCCTTGCAGTATATGAGTCGGTACAAAAATTCAGGGACAGCCGCAGCAAGGAAGACTATGTCCGACTTTTTGAAAGTTACATGAGACTTGCGGAACTGCTTGACTTGCACGAAGATCAAATTGAACAGGCATATATTCAAAAAAATGAAGTAAATTATGATAGGCAGCGAAAAGGGTATTAGGCAGAATTTTTTGTACATTGCACCTCTTGTCTAGTATAATAGGTTTCGGAAATACATATTAAGGGAGTCGAAATAATGGCTAAATTAGATGAAACATTAACAATGCTAAAAGATTTGACCGATGCCAAAGGCATTCCCGGCAATGAGCGTGAGCCAAGGGAAGTAATGAAGAAATACATAACTCCATTTGCTGATGAGGTAACAACAGATGGCCTGGGAAGCTTGATTGCGAAGAAGGTTGGAGATGCAAACGGCCCTAAAATCATGGTAGCTGGCCACCTTGATGAAGTAGGATTCATGGTGACAAGCATCGATGACAAAGGATTCATCCGCTTCCAGACAGTCGGCGGCTGGTGGAGCCAGGTTATGCTTGCACAACGTGTGACAATCGTAACCCGCAAAGGTGAAATAACTGGGGTGATCGGTTCTAAACCGCCACATATCCTTCCTGCTGAAGCTCGTAAAAAGCCTGTTGATATCAAGGATATGTTCATTGATATCGGTGCATCAAGCCGTGATGAAGCGAAGGAATGGGGAGTCACTCCTGGCGACATGGTCGTTCCTTACTTCGAATTCACAGTTATGAACAACGAAAAGATGCTGCTTGCAAAAGCATGGGATAACCGCATTGGTTGTGCGATCGCCATCGATGTCCTAAAAGGTCTAAAAGATGCTGAGCATCCAAACGTTGTCTATGGCGTAGGAACCGTTCAAGAAGAAGTTGGTCTTCGCGGAGCGAAAACATCTGCCCAATCAATCGAGCCTGATATCGGTTTTGGTGTCGATGTAGGTATTGCCGGCGACACTCCAGGTGTTACTGAAAAAGAAGCTCTAAGCAAAATGGGTGACGGTCCGCAAATCATCATTTATGATGCATCAATGGTGTCACACAAAGGCCTTCGTGATTTTGTAACGGATTTGGCAGACGAGCTGAACATTCCATACCAGTTTGACGCAGTAGCTGGCGGCGGCACAGACTCAGGTGCGATCCACCTTACACACCGCGGTGTACCTGCGCTGTCCATCACAATCGCGACACGCTACATTCATTCACACGCAGCGATGCTTCACCGTGATGACTACGAGAACGCAGTTAAATTGATCATTGAAGTCATCAAACGACTTGATAAAGAAACAGTTGAAAAACTTACTTTTGAATAAAAAATGAGATTTAGTTGTCCAGAAAATGTTTTCTGGACAATTTTTTTTGCCTATAAACGAAAGTTCTCTTTCATCACTACATTTTGGACCGGTATTTACTCCTGAGTTAGGGAAAGTCACTACGCAAATGACTATATTCTCTACGGAATTAATAATAATCTCTACAAAAACAGCCAGAATCTCTACGGAAATAACCTTATTCTCTGCTTTTTCCATAAAATAGAAAACGAGATGTTTACTTTATAAAAAAAGAACCCCTCAAACATTAAGGAGTCCTTCCAAAAAACTATTTCCCTTTTAAGCCTGATTCCAGAGCATCCAGCATTTCCTGCTTTTCTTGTTCAGAAGCATTCTGCCAGATGACTTCGAACAGCACTCCAAGTCCAGGAAGCATTTTTTCCTCGCCGTTCTGGATGGCATCGACGATTGTATCTTTAAGCTCGTCTTGCGTATTTCCTGCTACATTTGAAATAACAGCGTTTCTAAGGTTAAGGTTCATCTTTGCTCAAACTCCTTTCAAATTTCCATTGCTGGTTATAGCTTTAACAATTTTGGTTTTATTATGTATCCGTTTTGAGCTATAATAGTAAAATTGAACAAGCCATAATAAAGGAGAGCCAGAATTGAAGTACATTCAATCTGATAAAAATCCGCAAGTTAAACAGTGGAAGAAATTGCTTACGCGCAAGGAACGCGATAAGACCGGCATGTTCCTTGTTGAGGGCTTCCATTTAGTTGAAGAAGCACTATCGAAAAAAGAAGATGTTGAAGAGATTATTTTAAGCGAAAAAACGGAGTTGCCTTCCAGCCTGGATTACGGTTCCATTCCTGTTACGGTGGTAACGGATGAAATCAGCAGGCAGCTTGCTGACACTGAGACAACTCAGGGCATATTTGCTATATGCCGACAGCCAAAGAACCCGCAAACAAATGGAAAAACCTATTTACTTATTGATTCTGTCCAGGATCCGGGCAACCTTGGGACGATGATCCGCACGGCTGATGCTGCAGGGATTGATGCAGTCATTGTTGGGAAGGGCAGTGTCGATATGTATAATCCGAAGGTATTGCGCTCTGCGCAGGGAAGTCACTTCCATTTGCCGGTTATAAGTGGAGACCTTTCAGAATGGATTTCTGAACTTCAGTCTGAAAACATCCCAGTCTTTGGAACGGCTCTAGAAAATGGAGTTGTTTTTACAGAGGCTGAAAATAATGATGCCTTCGCCCTGCTCGTTGGAAATGAAGGAAGCGGCGTTAATAAAGAGTTGCTGGATAAAACAACGCAAAATCTTTATATCCCAATCTACGGCCAGAGCGAATCGCTGAATGTCGCAGTCGCAGCAGGTATCCTGCTATATTATTTGAAAACAGCAAAATAGGCTCGTTTTTTCATAAAACCATTTGATACTGCGGAAAGAATATACTATAATTAACAGCAAAATTAATATTTCAAAAACGATGACGGAGAAAAGTAGCTTGAAGATGGCCATTCAGGGAGAAAATGCCGGTGACTGGAAGCATTTTTATGGAACAGACAAGCGAAGTTCACCTCCAGAGTTGGCATCGGGACCGCTTTTTAGCGTAAAGATGCATCGGCACAAGCCGTTATCTCAATGAAGCGAACACGTAATACATAACTGTATTGCCTGTTAAAAAGGGTGGTACCGCGATAACCATGAACCTCGTCCCTTTATCCGGGATGAGGTCTTTTTGTGTTCAAAAAAGAGAAAATGAAGGAGGATTTACCAATGCAGGATCGGTTAAAAGAACTGCAGGCTGAGGCGCTTGAAAAAGTGGCCGCAGCTGCTGACCTAAAGGAATTGAATGATATTCGCGTTTCCTATCTTGGAAAAAAAGGTCCAATCACAGAAGTCTTGAAAGGGATGGGCAAGTTATCGGCTGAGGAAAGACCGAAGATGGGTGCCCTGGCCAACGAAGTCCGCGATGCGATTTCCGGCCAGATCGAAGTAAAGCAAAAGGATCTTGAGGAAGCAGCCGTCCAAAAGCAATTGGCAGCTGAAGAAATCGATATTACTCTTCCAGGAAGACCTGTTAAGACGGGCAGCCATCATCCGCTGACAAGCATCATCGAGGAAATCGAAGATCTTTTCATCGGCATGGGCTATACAGTTGAAGAAGGACCTGAAGTCGAAAAAGACTACTATAACTTTGAAGCGCTGAACCTTCCGAAAGGACATCCGGCACGTGACATGCAGGATTCCTTCTACATCACCGAAGAAACATTGATGCGCACACATACATCTCCTGTCCAGGCAAGGACGATGGAAAAACACCAGGGCAAGGGTCCTGTAAAAATCATCTGCCCAGGGAAAGTGTATCGCCGCGATAACGACGATGCAACTCACTCCCACCAGTTCATGCAGATTGAAGGCCTTGTCGTCGATGAGAATGTCAGAATGAGCGATCTGAAAGGAACGCTTGAAGTTTTTGCGAAGAAAATGTTCGGCGAAGACCGAGAAATCCGTCTGCGTCCAAGTTTCTTCCCTTTCACTGAGCCATCTGTCGAAATGGATATCTCTTGTAAAATTTGCGGCGGCTCAGGCTGCAGCGTATGTAAAGGAACTGGCTGGATCGAAATCCTTGGAGCAGGGATGGTCCATCCTAATGTACTTGAAATGGCTGGATACGATTCAAAGAAATACACTGGATTCGCGTTTGGTATGGGGCCTGAGCGTATTGCGATGCTCAAGTATGGCGTCGATGATATCCGTCATTTCTACACGAACGATGTCCGCTTCTTGAAGCAATTTTCGGTTGAAGAATAAGGATTAGGAGGGTAAAACCATGTTGGTATCATATAAATGGCTGCAGGAATATATCGATTTGGAAGGCGTATCTGCTGAAGAGCTTGCCGAAAAAATCACCAAAAGCGGCATCGAAGTAGAAGGCGTAGAAAAATTGAATGAAGGCTTGAAGGGCGTCGTTGTCGGGCATGTTCTTGAATGCGAGAAGCATCCAAATGCTGAAAAACTGAACAAGACACTTGTTGACATCGGTACAGGTGAACCGGTACAAATCATCTGCGGCGCACCGAATGTCGGCAAAGGCCAAAAAGTGGCGGTTGCAACGGTTGGTGCTGTTCTGCCGGGCAACTTCAAAATTAAAAAAGCAAAACTTCGCGGAGAAGAATCCCACGGGATGATTTGCTCACTTCAGGAACTTGGCATTGAAGGCAAGCTTGCGCCGAAAGAGTATGCAGAAGGAATCTACAATTTCACTCCTGAGACAGAAATCGGCCAGGACGCTCTTGAAGTCTTAAACAGGGATGATGAAATCCTTGAGCTTGGTCTGACGCCAAACCGTGCTGATGCGATGAGTATGCTTGGTGTTGCATACGAAGTTGGAGCCATCCTTGGAGAAGAAGTTAAGCTGCCAAATCCACAGCCTGAAACTTCATCAGAACAAGCAAGTAACTATATCAATGTGACAGTGGATGCAAAAGAAGATAATCCTCTATACGTTGCGAAAGTAATCAAGAATGTCAAAGTCGGTCCATCTCCAGTTTGGCTGCAAACAAGGCTGATGGCTGCAGGCATCCGTCCACACAATAACGTAGTTGATATCACAAACTTCATTTTATTGGAGTACGGACAGCCGCTACACGCATTCGATTACGATAAATTGGGCTCAAAAGAAATCCTTGTGCGCCGTGCGAAGGATGGCGAAGTGATTGAAACGCTTGATGATGTAAAACGTATGTTGACTCCGGACCACCTGGTCATCACAAACGGTACTGAGCCAGTAGCTCTTGCAGGTGTCATGGGCGGAGCGAATTCAGAGGTCAGCAGTGACACAACGACTGTCATGTTAGAGTCCGCTTATTTCACAGGAGGAGCGATCCGCAAAGCTTCAAAAGACCATGGCTTGCGCAGCGAAGCAAGCTCTCGCTATGAAAAAGGTGTGGATCCTGAGAGAGTCCGTCCTGCTGCAGAACGTGCTGCTGAACTAATGATCGAGCTTGCCGGCGGTGAAGTACTAGGCGGAGTTGTCGAAGCTGATGCTTTGGAGGTTAAGCCTGCAGTTGTTTCAACCACTCTTGGAAAAATCAATAAAGTTCTCGGTACAGAACTTGAAATGAAGCAGGTCGAAGAAATTTTTGCCCGACTGAAGTTCGAAACTTCCGTCGACAATGAGACAATCACGGTGACTGTGCCGACGCGCCGCGGCGACATCACCATCGAGGAAGATTTAATCGAAGAGGTAGGCCGTCTGTATGGCTATGACAATCTGCCGACTACTCTTCCTATAGGTCCATCCACACCTGGGCATCTTTCTGAATACCAGAAAAAACGCCGTGTGGTCCGCCGTTTCATGGAAGGAGCAGGCTTGTATCAGGCAGTCACTTATTCACTTACAAGCGCTGAAAAAGCAACACAGTATGCGTTGGACCAGCGCGAACCGGTTGAACTGGCAATGCCGATGAGTGAAGACCGAAGCCTTCTACGCCTGAGCATCGTGCCTCAGCTGCTGGAAGTGTTGAAATACAATAATGCTCGCCAGATTGATAGTGTCGCTGTTTATGAAACAGGAGCAGTCTTCCTGAAGAACAGCAATGACGAGCTGCCTGAAGAGCGAGAGCACCTGGCTGCCGCGATCACTGGCCTGTGGGAAAGCCATCCATGGCAGGGCGAGAAGAAGCCTGTTGATTTCTTTGTTCTCAAAGGAATCGTTGAAGGTTTGTTTGCCAAGATTGGCCTAGAGAGCCAGCTTGGATTCCAGAAGGCTGAGCTTGATGGATTGCACCCAGGACGTACGGGTGAAATCTTGTTGAACGATAAAGTGATCGGCTTTATCGGCCAGGTTCACCCAACCATGCAAAAATCACTCGACCTGAAAGAAACATATGTTTTTGAATTGTCGCTTAAAGCTCTGTTGGAAGCTGAAACGGCACCGCTTCAATACACAGCAATCCCGCGCTACCCATCGATCACAAGGGATATTGCCCTTGTTGTTGACAAAGGGACGGCAGCCGGTGACCTGGAGAAGATCATCACCGAAGCTGGCGGATCACTTTTAAAAGAAGTAAATGTTTTCGATCTTTACGAAGGTGAAAAAATGGAGCAAGGCAAGAAGTCACTTGCGTTCTCCTTGAAATACTTTGATCCAGAAAAGACACTGACAGATGAAGACATTGCAAAAGCACACAATAAAGTCCTTGCTGCACTTGAAGAAAAAGCTGGAGCAGTATTAAGAGGATAAATGTTAAAAAGGCAGCCCACGGGCTGCCTTTTTATTATGGGATTCTGAGGGAGAATCGCGAAAATATAATCCAATGACCAGGTGGAAATCTTGGTGAATAGCTAATCAACCGAGAAAATCAACGTGATTACAGTCAATCATAGCGTTTGAACTCTGCTAGCGATGGGATTCCGCGATCCAGCTAGGGATTCCCGCGAAACTTGATACTAATTCCGTGAAAATCCAGCATAATTCCGCGTACTGGAAAAAACAGCTCATTTTTTCCAGTTTCCAGGTCAACACCCGAGTGATTTTCCAATTACCAGGTCAACACCCGAGCAAAAAATTCCAGCTTTCGTTTTACACCCGCGCAATCTTCTTCGCTTTTTCAGTATTAGCAAAATGAAGTTTGACGAACTCGGGCAGCACATCCACACCTTTTTCAAGAATCAGCCTGGCCGCTGCCTTATCAACTGCAGCGCCGGCGCCTTTTGGAATGGTGAAACCTGCGCGTTTACTAAGGTTTTCAAAATGTCGAACAAAAGCATAACGGGCAATCATCGATGCGGCTGCGACCCCTAGATGGATTCCTTCTGCCTTTGTGCTGAACAGGACATTTTCCCGGATGATTTGACGTTGGCCTTTCAAATGTGCAAAATAAATAGGTTCTTTAGCGAATTCATCAATCAGGATCGCTTCCGGTTTTTCTGGGGCGATTTTATCAAGAACATGGTTGATGGCCTGATTGTGCAGCAGGGCTTTCATCTTCCCTTGTGACATGCCCTTCATTTGCATCTGGTTGTATTTTTCATTATGTAAGGTCAGCAGGCTGTGAGGCAAAAAGGTGACTAGCTGTCTCGCAATCTCAATGATCTTATCGTCCTTGAGATTCTTGGAATCCTGGACTCCAAGCTCTTTCAGCACAGGTATATCCTGTCTCCTGACATAGGCGGCGACAACCGTGATCGGACCGAAATAGTCGCCGGTGCCCACCTCATCCGAACCGATGATCGCCATTTCCCCGATATTTTTCGGCAAATGGGCTCCCGGTGCTGGCGCAGCACTTTTTTTAGCTGCAGGTGCTGATGCAGTGCCCCACTTTGCTGCTTCACTTTCTCCATCTTTCCCCTGGAATAAAACTTTTCCTGATTTATAGGCAGTGATCGCACAGGAAGGTGTTTTTGCGGCAAAAACACTGCCGGGCGGAAGTTTATCGATCAGGAACTTGCTGTAATATTCTTTCATCTTTCTGATTTCTTCCGGTTTTTTCTGAAGGACACTATTTCCCATGGCTCTACACTCCTTGTTAAAGTTAGACATTTTCTTCCAAAAACCATATCAATCTGACAGGCAACTACTTCCCAGCGTTTTACGTTCATGATATAGTATAGAATAGGATTCTTATGAATGGGGGCATAAATGTTGTCAGACACAAAAAAAAATCGGTCGACTGTCGATATATATGGACAGCAATATACAATAGTCGGCATAGAAAGCACCAGCCATATCCGGCTCATTGCCTCAATGGTAGATGATAAAATGCGGGAAATCGGTTCAGCGAATCCTTCACTTGATACTAGTAAATTAGCTGTGTTGACGGCTGTGAATGCTGTTAATGATTACATAAAAATGAAAGATCGTGTTGAATCGCTCGAAGCGGAAATTAAAAGGCTAAAGGACTGAATAATTCATGCTTGATCTTGCTGTTTTGGCTATATTGGTCATGGGCTTCATTGTAGGACTGAAGAGGGGGTTCATCCTGCAAACCATCCATTTGGCCGGTTTCATCGCAGCTTTCGTTGTTGCGTACCTATATTACGACCAGCTTGCTCCCAAGCTGACTCTATGGATTCCATATCCGAACCTCGGCAGCAATTCTACATTGAATCTCATATTTGAGAATGCCAATTTAGAAGATGCCTATTATCGGGCTATCGCGTTTGCGGCTATCTTTTTCGCGGTGAAAATCCTGCTCCAGATTATCGGATCCATGCTTGATTTTGTGGCACACCTGCCAATCCTGAAGCAGTTGAATGTCTGGGCAGGAGGGTTTCTAGGTTTTATCGAAGTTTACCTGCTGCTGTTCATCGTTCTTTACATTGCAGCCCTGCTGCCAATCCAGGCGATCCAGGGACCATTGAACGATTCAATTCTAGCCGAAAACATCATAAAAAATACGCCGGTATTCTCTCAGCAAATCAAGCAACTCTGGATTGAATACATGGCTGCATAACTTCTCTATTGCGGAGAAGTTTTTTTTATCGTGCCGAAAAGTTTTCATTTAATTTCACAGTGGGGCTTGTTTTCTATAAAATAGAAGACAATGACCAAGTCCGGGTTATAAAAAACGGTCGAGAAATCGAAAAGGCAGGTGGAGTTCATGTCTGTTAATAAAAAGGATATCGTGCAATTACTTGAAACTATTGCTATATATATGGAATTAAAAGGTGAAAACCCATTTAAAGTATCCGCGTTCCGAAAAGCTGCGGCAGCTCTGGAGGGTGATGAACGGAGCATGTCGGAAATAGGCGATCTGACTGAACTCAAAGGAATTGGCAAAGGCACTGCAGGAGTCATCCAGGAGTTCATGGAAACAGGTCAGTCGACCGAGCTGAAAGAATTACAGGAAGAGGTACCGAGCGGTCTCATTCCGTTGCTGCAGCTGCCTGGAATGGGCGGCAAAAAAATCGCCAAGCTGTATAAAGAACTGGGTGTGGAGAGTATCCATGACCTGGAGGAAGCTGCGAAGGCGGGGAAAATCCAGGACCTCGCAGGATTTGGCAAAAAATCAGAAGAAAAGATTCTCGCTGCGGTTGAAAATTTTGGTACGAGACCGGAAAGGCTTCCGCTTGCCTATATGCTTCCGGTTGCTGAATTAATTGAATCGTATCTTCAAAAGATAAAAGATATCGAACAATTTTCAAGAGCGGGCAGCTTGCGGAGGATGAGAGAGACAATAAAGGACCTGGATTTTATCATCGCTTCCACTGATCCGTCTGCTGTTAAGGACGAGCTGGTCAGGCTTCCAAAAATCAAAGAAATCATTGCTGCAGGCGATACGAAGGTTTCTGTTACCCTTGGGCTTGATTATGATGTCAATGTGGATTTCCGTCTTGTTGATCCTGAGGAATTCGCGACAGCCCTCCACCATTTTACCGGCTCAAAGGACCACAATGTGAGAATGCGGCAGCTGGCGAAGGAAAAAGGAGAGAAAATCAGCGAATATGGTGTGGAGAACGTAGAGACGGGGGAAGTCACCACATTCAAGTCAGAAGAGGAATTTTATCAATATTTTGGACTTCCTTTCGTTCCGCCAGAATTGCGGGAGGACGGCTCGGAAGTTGAGTTATACAAAAAAGATCTGGAACTCATTACACTTGATGCCATCAATGGGGATCTTCATATGCACTCAACATGGAGCGATGGCGGCCATTCAATTGAAGAAATGGCGATGGAATGTATTGCGAGAGGATATAAATACATGGCCATCACCGACCATTCACAGTATCTGAAGGTAGCGAACGGCTTGACGCCCGAACGCTTAAGGAAGCAAATGGAAGAAGTGAAAGAACTGAATAAGAAATTCGATGACTTCACGATTTTGACGGGAATTGAAATGGATATTTTGCCGGATGGAACACTGGATTTCGAGGATGAACTGCTTGCTGACCTGGATTTGGTTATCGCATCGATCCATTCCTCTTTTTCACAGCCTGTAGAAAAAATCATGAATCGGCTGAAGACTGCTTTAGAGAATGCACATGTTGATATCATCGCCCATCCAACTGGACGGCTGATTGGCCGCAGGGAGGGGTATTCTGTTGATATCGATATGCTGATCAAACTCGCGAAGGAAACGAATACGGCGCTTGAACTGAACGCCAATCCTAACAGGCTTGATCTTGCGGCGGAGTACCTAAAAAAAGCGCAGGATGAAGGCGTTAAAATCGTCATCAATACGGACGCGCATAAAGTGGACACGCTGGAACACATGGAAATTGGCGTAACGGCCGCCAGAAAGGGATGGATCAAGAAATCATCTGTCCTGAATGCTTTGGACTTGAAAGGTTTGCTAGATTTCCTGCACGGCCGGGATCAATAAGGGAATTTTAATTCTTTTGTAGAAATGTCTAGCTTCAGCGCATAGCCCCTCGAGACGCTTGTCTAGCTGCGGCTCCTAACTCCTCGAGACGTTTCGGTCCTGCCAATGAAGTCAAAGAACGACTTCACTGGCAGGCCCTCCAACGCTTGTCGGAGTTGGGCAGTCGCCTCCGCTTTTCGAATTGTCTAGTGTCGCCTCCTAGAAACTCCGAAACTTCAACTCCGCCGGCAGAAGCAAAAGCGCTTCTTTGTCGGAGTCTCCAGTTTCTGCGTTTCTGGTCAGTCGGCTATACTTTTCGATTTCGGTCCTGGCAATGAAGTCAAAGAGCGACTTCACTTCCAGGACCTCCAGCGCTTGTCGGGGCTGACCAAAGCGCTTAAGCTTTGCTAATAACCTTCGCTTAGGAAGAAGGAGGAAATTTTTGTGCAGCAACGAGTTTTGAAAACATTGGAATTTGATAAAATCAGGAGCCAGCTGGTAGAACATACATCATCCTCATTGGGGCGGGAAAAGGCAGTAGCCCTGTTGCCTTCGGTCGATTTTGACGAGGTTTCCCGTTTGCAGGAGGAAACAGATGAAGCAGCAAAGGTTCTAAGGCTAAAAGGGAATATACCGTTAGGCGGCATTCACGACATCAGGCCACATGTGAAAAGATCGCAGATTGGCGGGACGCTCAGTCCCCTTGAGCTGGTGCAGGTGGCAAGCACGGTGCATGCCAGCAGACAGATGAAGCGTTTCGTCGAAGATCTTCAGGAAGTGACCGAAGTGCCGATTTTGCTGAGCTACACTGAAGGCATCATCGTACTGGCGAACCTGGAGGAGTCGATCAGGAATGCAATCGATGAAGGCGGCGAAGTTCTTGATGGCGCGAGTGAAGCACTTAGGTCGCTCCGTCAGCAAATGCGGACAAGAGAATCAAGGGTACGGGAGAAACTGGAGAGCATGATCCGCTCATCAAGTGCTTCAAAAATGCTCTCTGATGCCATCATCACCATCAGAAATGATCGATTCGTCATTCCGGTCAAGCAGGAATACCGATCCCATTACGGCGGCATTATCCATGACCAGAGTTCTTCTGGCCAGACGCTGTTCATCGAACCACAATCGGTTGTCCAGCTGAATAATGAGCTGCAGAACATCCGGGTAAAAGAACAGCAGGAAATTGAACGGATTTTGTCTGAGCTTTCAGCCCTGACCGCTGAGCATCATGATGAGCTCCTGGAGATCGTGGTCATCATGGCCGAGCTTGATTTCATGTTTGCGAAGGCCCGATACGGAAGCAAGATCAAGGGTTCGAAGCCAATCGTCAATGACGAAGGCCGAATCAATCTTTTTCAGGCAAGGCACCCATTGATTTCAATAGACGAAGTTGTCCCGAACAGCATCACTTTAGGAAGTGACTATACGACGATTGTCATCACCGGCCCAAATACCGGGGGTAAAACTGTTACATTGAAGACAGTCGGCCTTTGTACACTCATGGCCCAGGCCGGATTGCAAATCCCTGCGCTTGATGGGTCGGAAATCGCTGTATTTGGTTCAGTATACGCGGATATCGGGGATGAACAATCAATTGAGCAAAGCTTAAGTACCTTTTCGTCCCATATGGTCAATATCGTGGAAATCCTAAATAAGGTGGACTATAACAGTCTTGTGCTTTTCGATGAACTTGGAGCCGGAACCGACCCGCAGGAAGGTGCTGCCCTTGCAATATCAATCCTCGATGAAGTATACAAGTGCGGAGCAAGAGTCATTGCGACAACCCATTATCCAGAGCTGAAGGCATATGGCTATAATCGCGAGGGTGTCATCAATGCCAGCGTAGAGTTCGATGTCGAAACACTGAGCCCGACTTATAAACTCCTGATTGGTGTACCGGGACGAAGCAATGCCTTCGAGATTTCAAAGAGACTGGGACTGAAGGATTCTGTCATCGAAACAGCAAGGTCTTATATCAGCGCTGACAGCAATGAGGTTGAAAATATGATTGCTTCCCTGGAATCCAGCCGCAAGCAGGCGGAAAAGGACAGGGATGAGGCCCACCAGCTTCTGAAGGATGCCGAAAACCTTCATAGAGACATGCAGAAGCAGATGGCTGAATATTATCAGAAAAAAGAGGAACTTGCTGATAAAGCAAAAGTCAAAGCGGCATCCATCGTGGAAAAAGCAAAGGATGAAGCAGAAGAAGTCATTCGTGAGCTCCGGAAGCTGAGACTGGAAAAAGGGGCTGAAATCAAAGAGCATGAATTGATTGATGCCAAAAGGCGCCTAAGTGAGGCAACACCAGAGCTAAGCCAGGTAAAGAATGCTGGCAAAGCGAAGTCTGCCCGCCATGAATTCAAGCCTGGGGATGAGGTCAATGTTCTGACCTTTGGCCAAAAAGGGCACCTGGTGGACCGCGTAAATGATAAAGAATGGCAAGTACAGATTGGCATTCTTAAAATGAAAGTGAAAGAGTCTGATATGGAATATATCAATACGCCTAAGCCGGTGGAAACTAGACCGGTTGCCACCGTGAAAGGGAAGGACTTCCATGTAGGCCTTGAGCTTGACCTAAGAGGAGAGCGCTATGAAGATGCGCTTATGAGAGTCGAGAAATATATTGATGATGCCCTGCTTGCCGGCTACCCGCGCGTTAACATCATCCACGGAAAAGGAACAGGAGCCTTAAGGCAGGGAGTCCAGGAATATCTGCGCAACCATCGCTCCGTCAAGAAAATCCGCTTCGGAGACGCTGGAGAAGGCGGAACAGGTGTAACGGTAGTGGAATTCAAATAATGACACGATAAAGAAATGGCTCTGTTAAAGCCCAATGTTGATTTTGCACCTGTTGATTGTAGTGGAAGGCGCGTAGACTCCTCCGAAAATGCTAACGCATTTCCATCGTGCGTGGGCAGATTCGAGGAAGCTGTTCAGTGTCCTGCGGGCGCAGCTGGTCAGGTGAGACCCCGCAGGAGCAAAGCGACGAGGAGGCTCAGCGCCAGCCAAGAAGAATTTGGTCTTTGAAAAAGCTGGCACTTGAGCTTTTTCATAATTCTTCCCCCGCGGAAAGCGAAGCGCCTGGAACGAAAATCAACAGTCTTGTTTAACAGAGAAAAAAATATTAATCCACTCCAGAAACCATTATAATAGGCTTAGGGGTAAAATATATTCAGGGAGATTGGACATGAAGCATTTCTGGGAAAATGAATATGTAGTGACAGCAGGTTATTACAGTGTGGCGATTCTCTGCATGGTTGTATTCCTGGCTGTCTTTGAATTGGTCACTAAATACCGGAACTGGGATGAAATCAAAAAGGGGAATATTTCAGTCGCGATGGCAACCGGAGGGAAAATCTTCGGTGTAGCCAATATCTTCCGCCATTCTATCAACCAGCATGATTCACTTCTCACGATGGTTGGCTGGGGAGTTTTCGGCTTCTTGCTGCTTTTGATTGGATACTTTATTTTTGAATTCCTGACACCGAAGTTCAACATCGATATAGAAATAGAAAATGACAACCGTGCAGTTGGCCTGATTTCCATGGTCATCTCTATCGGCCTGTCGTATATCATCGGGGCGGGAATTTAATCAGGAGGATCAGAACAGATGGAAAAACTGGCAAAAATCTTGCTGATCCTATGCGGAGTCTTTCTGTTGGTCGGCATCATCTATATGATGTTTTTTGCATAAAACTGTAGAAAACCGCCTTTTATGGCGGTTTTTTTAATGGGCAAAATGAACGCTATCTGATTATTTTTTGGGTGTTTGTCCCTATTATCCTACAAAAAACTATTCTAATTGTCATAAAAAGACCATTATATTATAATGGGAGATAGAATTTTCAAAAAATTTTAAATAAGGAGGCGTCAAGATGGAAGTAGAAAAGCCGTGGCTGTCGCAATACCCTCCGGAAATCCCTGCTCATTTGGATCTCCAAAAAGCAACTGTCCAGGATTACCTTAAGCAAACTGCTGAGAAGTACCCCGAGAAGGTTGCCATCCATTTCATGGGCAAAGAACTGACGTATAAGCAAGTCTACAACTATGCGAAGAAACTGGCTGCCTATTTACAAGACTTAGGAATTGAAAAAGGGGACAGAGTCGCGATCATGCTCCCAAATACTCCTCAGTCAATCATCAGTTACTATGCAATCCTGATGGCCGGCGGAATCGTTGTCCAAACAAATCCGCTGTATATGGAAAGAGAGCTTGAGTACCAGATGAAAGATTCCGGTGCCAAAGCAATTATCACCCTGGATATTTTATTCCCTAGGGTGTCAAAGGTCATTGCCAATACGGATTTAGAGAATGTAATTGTAACCGCTATCAAGGATTATCTTCCATTCCCAAAGAATCTTGTCTACCCTTACATCCAGAAAAAACAGTATGGTATTATCGTGAACGTGAAGCATGAAGGCCAGAATCATCTTTTTACCGAGATTATGAAAAAGCCTGCGGGCAAAATTAAGGAATACGAGCTTGACTTTGAAGAAGACTTGGCTTTATTGCAATATACAGGCGGAACAACCGGATTTCCGAAAGGGGTCATGCTGACGCATAAAAACCTGATAGCAAATGCGGCAATGAGCAATGCCTGGCTGTATAAATGTAAAGAGGGGCAAGAAACCGTCCTGGGGATCCTTCCGTTTTTCCATGTGTATGGGATGACAGCTGTTTTGATTTTGTCTGTCATGCAGGGACAAAAAATGGTGCTTTTGCCGAAATTCGACGCTGAAACGACGTTAAAGACGATTCAAAAACAAAAGCCGACACTTTTTCCTGGCGCGCCAACCATTTACATTGGGTTGTTGAATCATCCTGATATTAAGAAATATGATTTGTCCTCGATTGATTCCTGTATCAGCGGCTCTGCGCCACTGCCTGTGGAGGTCCAGGAAAGATTCGAGGAAGTAACAGGCGGGAAGCTCGTTGAAGGATATGGCCTGACTGAATCGTCACCGGTTACTCATGCTAACTTCCTGTGGGATAAAAAGCGTGTGAAAGGAAGTATAGGCGTCCCGTGGCCGGATACAGATGCCGCTATATTCTCTATGGAGACTGGCGAGCCGCTGCCGCCTGGTGAAATCGGCGAATTAGCTGTAAAAGGTCCGCAGGTGATGAAGGGTTACTGGAACAGGCCTGAAGAAACAGAGCAGGTCCTAAAGGATGGCTGGCTGCTGACTGGCGACCTTGGCTATATGGATGACGAAGGTTATTTTTATATCGTCGATCGGAAGAAGGACATGATCATTGCCGGAGGCTTCAATATCTATCCGCGTGAAATCGAGGAAGTCCTCTACGAGCATCCTGCGGTCCAGGAGGTTGTAGCGGCTGGTATACCAGATCCTTACAGAGGAGAAACGGTAAAAGTCTATATTGTGCTGAAGGAAGGTGCAGAGGCGACCGAGGAAGAACTCAACGAGTATTCACGCAAGCATCTGGCGGCCTATAAGGTACCAAGACTTTATGAATTCAGAAAAGAATTGCCGAAAACAGCAGTGGGCAAGATTCTCAGAAGAGCACTTGTAGACGAAGAAAAAGCAAAAAGTTTAGAAGATCAGCAAAAGCGAGCTTAACACTAAAAGCCGGCTTAATCGGCTCTTTCTTTTTGACAAAGAAAGCTTGTCCAATTGAAACACATTTCCTTGACAGAAATGTGAGTGAATACTATTATAAAAATATGAATGACGATTCATTCAGTAAAAAGTAACGCAGACAAAATCGTAATCGGGAGTGTGCCACTTTAGCATTTATTGCTTGTGCTTTTCCTGGAGCGGGAGTGAGTGAATTGAAAAAAAACAGGCCGAAGTATATGCAAATAATTGATGCAGCAGTCGTCGTTATCGCAGAAAACGGCTATCACCAGGCGCAAGTGTCTAAAATAGCGAAGCAGGCTGGAGTGGCTGACGGGACCATTTATTTGTATTTCAAGAATAAAGAAGACATACTGATTTCTCTGTTCCAGGAGAAGATGGGTTACTTCGTAGAAAATATCGAAGAAAAAATTGCAGGAAAAAAGACAGCAACAGAGAAATTATACATGTTGGTCGAAACGCATTTCAAAATGCTTTCCCAGGACCGGCATCTTGCAATTGTGACCCAGCTGGAGCTAAGGCAGTCGAATAAGGACCTCCGTCATAAAATCAACGAGGTGCTGAAAGGCTACTTAATGCTGATCGACAAAATCATTTTGGAAGGCATAGAGAATGGAGAGTTTTCAGGCTCCCTGGATTTGCGTCTTGCTAGGCAGATGATTTTTGGTACGGTGGATGAAACTGTGACTTCATGGGTAATGAATGAACAGAAATACAATCTGCCAGACCTGGCTGAAGCGGTACACCAGCTGCTGATCAACGGCTGCGGTTACCACGGTGCCAAACCGGTCCTTTAATCAAGTCCTTTCCATCTTCCTGTTTATCAGGTCTTATGGAAACGGTACGTAAAAAGGCATGTATCGCACATGGGGCCCATCCCTTGTGCGAAACCTGTCTTAATGTAAAAGGAGGGGAAAATGTGGAGTATCTTAAATGGTCTACGGAGGACAGGATTGCAACAATTACGATTGCCCGTCCGCCAGCGAATGCCCTTGCTTCAGGACTGCTAAAGGAAATATCGGCAGTGCTTGATGAAATCGAGGGAAATGAAGAAGTCAGGGTCATCCTGATCCATGGTGAAGGGAGATTCTTCTCTGCAGGAGCAGATATCAAGGAATTCACCACAATCAAAACCGGTGAAGACTTTGGGAAGCTCGCAGAGTATGGACAAGATCTTTTTGAGCGCATGGAATACTTTCCGAAGCCGATTATCGCAGCTATCCATGGTGCTGCACTGGGTGGAGGACTGGAGCTTGCAATGGCTTGCCACTTCAGGCTTGTCGCAGAAAATGCTAAATTAGGATTGCCCGAATTGCAGCTCGGATTGGTTCCTGGATTTGCAGGGAGCCAGCGTCTTCCAAGATATGTTGGTGTTGCCAGAGCAGCGGAAATGCTGTTCACAAGCGATCCGATCACAGGGGTGGAAGCAGTACAATACGGCCTCGCCAACCACGCCTACCCAGAAGAGGAATTGCTTGAAAACGCATACAAGCTGGCCGGCAAGATTGCGAAGAAGAGTCCTGTATCCATTGGGGCAGCTATCAAACTCTTAAACTATACGAAGCATGAAGCCTTTTACAAAGGGGTCAAAGATGAGGCGAAACTCTTCGGCGATGTCTTCCTGTCAGAGGATGGCCAGGAAGGAATCAAGGCATTCCTTGAAAAAAGACAGCCGGAGTTTAAAGGCAGATAAGCAAACTTTTAGCATCAAAATTTTTTGTTATAAATTTTTCTAATCTTTAGAACAGCTAAAATGTTTGAATACTTAGGAGGGGAACAAATGAATATTTACGTTCTAATGAAGAGGACATTCGATACAGAAGAAAAAATCACGCTCTCAAACGGCAAAATCAATGAAGATGGTGCGGAATTCATCATCAACCCTTACGATGAATATGCAATCGAAGAAGCTATCCAGGTCAGGGATGCCCATGGCGGAGAAGTAACAGTTGTTTCTGTCGGAAACGAGGAAGCAGAGAAGCAGCTTCGTACAGCCCTGGCAATGGGGGCGGATAAAGCAGTATTGATCAATATCGAAGATGACATAGAAGACGGAGACCAGTTCACAACTTCAAAAATCCTTGCTGAATACCTGAAGGATAAAGAAGCCGACTTGATCCTTGGCGGAAATGTCGCAATCGATGGCGGATCCGGACAGGTAGGACCACGAGTTGCTGAACAACTTGGTATGCCTTATGTAACGACCATTACTAAACTGGAAATCAACGGAACTACTGCTACAATCACTAGAGACGTAGAAGGGGATTCTGAAGTCATTGAGACAAGCCTGCCGGTTCTTGTAACAGCGCAGCAGGGCTTGAACGAGCCGCGTTATCCATCTCTTCCGGGAATCATGAAAGCGAAGAAGAAGCCTCTTGAAGAGCTAGAACTTGATGATCTTGATCTTGATGAAGACGATGTGGAAGCTAAGACGAAAACAATCGAAATTTATCTTCCTCCGCAAAAAGAGGCAGGAAAAGTCCTTCAAGGTGAGTTAGCCGACCAGGTTAAGGAACTTGTCAGCCTGCTTCACACAGAAGCAAAAGTCGTTTAAGACATATAGGAAGAATAAATACGCAGGAGGTAAATCAAATGGCGAGAAAAGTATTAGTATTGGGAGAAGCGCGTGACGGACAGCTTAGGAATGTTTCTTTTGAAGCGATCGCGGCTGGAAAAACAGTTGCTGAGGGCGGAGAAGTAGTTGGAGTCTTGCTTGGCGAATCTGTAAGTTCATTAGGCAATGACCTATATCAATATGGTGCCGACAAAGTTGTGGCTGTAGAAGATGCCAAACTGGCACAATATACACCAGACGGGTTTTCACAGGCATTGATGGCTGTCATCGAGCAGGAAAATCCTGAAGGCATCATTTTCGGACATACATCCCTTGGAAAAGACCTTGCACCGAAAATCGCAAGCAAACTGGGCTCAGGACTCATTTCAGATGCGGTAGCGGTAGAGGAAGCGGGAGGCAATCTTGTATTCACTCGCCCAATCTATTCAGGTAAGGCTTTTGAAAAGAAGATTGTCACTGATGGATTATTGTTTGCTACAATCCGTCCAAACAATATTGCTCCTTTGGAAAAAGATGCAGGCAAATCCGGTGAAGTATCAACTGTTTCAGCAGAAATCAAGGATTTAAGAACAATCATCAAGGATGTTGTCCGCAAAGCAACTGAAGGCGTAGACCTGTCAGAAGCAAAGGTCGTTGTAGCTGGAGGACGCGGTGTCAAGAGTGAAGATGGCTTCGAACCTCTCAAGGAACTGGCAGACGTCCTTGGCGGAGCGGTTGGCGCTTCCCGCGGTGCATGTGACGCTGACTATTGTGACTATTCACTTCAGATTGGCCAGACAGGCAAGGTTGTAACACCAGACTTATATATCGCTGCTGGTATCTCTGGAGCAATCCAGCACCTTGCAGGTATGTCAAACTCCAAAGTCATCGTAGCGATCAATAAAGATCCGGAAGCAAATATCTTTAAAGTGGCAGACTACGGAATCGTTGGTGACTTATTCGAGGTCGTTCCAATGCTTACTGAAGAGTTCAAAAAACTCAAAGTCAATGCTTAAAATAATACATTAAAACGGACGTGAACAGCGTCCGTTTTTTCATTTTTTAAAGAATATTCAAATGCAAAGAGGGTAAATTACAACAAGAGCATATAGATAGCATCAATTGGTAAACGATGATATACTGACGATATTATCCAGATTTTTTAGGAGGCATTCAAATGGCTATTACACATGCTACTGACGCAACTTTTGCTAACGAAACAGGATCAGGCCTAGTGCTTGTTGATTTTTGGGCACCATGGTGCGGCCCTTGTAAGATGATCGCTCCTGTGCTTGAAGAATTAGATTCAGAAATGGGCGACAAAGTGAAAATCGTGAAGCTTGATGTGGATGACAACCAGGAAACTGCAGCACAATACGGCATCATGAGCATTCCGACATTGCTTGTCCTTAAAGATGGACAGCCGGTTGATAAAGTAATCGGTTTCCAGCCAAAAGAAGCACTTGCAGGACGTCTTCAGCAGCATATCTAATCAACTAGCAACAAAAAAATCCCGCCATCTCATTGATGGCGGGATTTTTTTGCGTTGATGAAGATTCATCAGAAATTCTAACAATAGGGCATGATAATTTCAATGTTCATTAGTTTGTCAAAGTTTTCTCACAAAGTTCGTTGACAGTGAAAATCATTCTCGATTATAATAACAACTGTGATTGAAAATCATTATCATTTAAAAAAGAAATTATCAATTGGGGGCATACAATCATGAAAAAACGAGATCTTAAAATAGTTTTTGCTAGTTTCATAATGGCGAGTGCTGTATTGGCTGGATGTGGCGCGGATAAAGATACAGCTTCAAAGCCTGAGGATAAAAAGCAAGAAGAAACCGTAAAAAAGGAAGAAACGACAGAAGCTGAAGAAGCGGAAACAGAAGTCGAGTATGGTGATGTATATAAGGAAGCTGTCACCGAGCTTGAAAAAGCCAAGGAAAACAAGGATGTCGACTTTGATAAAGTAACAAAGCTTTATAACGAAAATCTTCAAAGCCTAGTCCAGAAGAGAGATCAGGAATTTGAAGATACAGTTGACCAGCACATCACGACAGCATTACAGGCTGGAAAAGATGGTTCAATGGATAAGGTAGTTGTTAAACAAATTTTCGATAAGCTTATGCAAAAAGTATTTTATACTACGATGAAACATGAATTTATCGAAGTGGCTGAAAACTGGGATGATAAAGAAGCAGTGAAGGAAGAAATTGAAGAGGCAAAAGAATTTTACGCAATCATTGAAGGTACAGTCCAAAAACGCGATGATGCTAATGGCACGAACATGAAGGATGCAATTTCCGGCGGGTTCGCTGAAATGGAAAAGGCTGTTGAGGCAGATGACCAATTAGCATTCAAGCTTGGACAACAAGTTGTCGATAAAACGTTAATGAAGACATTCTACCTTGCAACTGCTGCAGTTCCAAATGGTTATGCTACTAAAGCCGCAAATGAGGCAAAAGAAGATGCCGAAGCGGCTAAAGTTGAACAGGCAGAAGGATGGGCCTTCTACCAGTCAATTGCTAGCTACCTTGTAAAGAACGCACCGGAAGAAGCAGAGATTATTGAAAAACAGTTCAACCTGGAAACTGATGTGAAGACGATTGACCCGGCAGCTGTAAATAATGCTGCAGTCAGAGGTTTTGCGAAAATTGCTCTCCATGAATTAGAAGAAAGCGAAGAGAACTGGGGCGAGGATAAAGGGGTAATCACAGCTCTTGAAGGCGCTCTGTTCACTGACCTTATTGGTGAAGACATTAAGCGCCTGGTCGGTGAAGAGGTATATGCTTCACTTTCAGAGAACGCCCAAAAATATTACGAAGCTGCCAAAGCAAAAGATAAAGAAAATGGAGAAGTTTTGAGGAAAGAAGTAGAAGCAGCTCTTCAGACTGTAATCGATTCAGCAAAATAATGCTTGCCGGAAGAACCTTGTACCCTGACAAGGTTTTTCCTTTTTTACTCTGCTTCTAAATTTCTCTATAATATAGAATGGCAGAGACAATCGTGACTGAGGTGTATTCTTTGAAAATAATCGTTACAGGCGGTGCCGGTTTCATCGGCTGCCACCTATCAAGAAAGTTAGTGGAAGAAGGCAATGAGGTACTGGTCATAGATGCAATCCATCCTTATTACTCAAAAAAAAGGAAATTGGACCAGCTGGATTACATTGGAGAAGCGGGACCGTATCGATTTGAGGAAAAGAACCTCCTGGATGATGAGGAGGATATCCGGAGAATTTTCCTTGAATTTCAGGCAGACTGTGTAGTTCACCTGGCAGCATTGCCTGGAGTCAGCTACTCACTTGAAGCCCCCGGGCAATATGTCGATTATGATGTAAAAGCGACCGTCAACGTCCTGAAGTTCTCCGGCGAGTCGAATGTAAAGAAGGTCATTTACGCTTCCTCATCTTCTGTATATGGAGAACAGGCGAATAAACCATTAACAGAAGCAATGGCAACTGGCAAAGTGATCTCACCCTACGCTGCAGCTAAATATGGTGCCGAATCCTTTTGCCATGCATTCGCTAGCATGTACAAGTATGATATGACAATCCTTAGGTTCTTTACAGTGTATGGTCCATGGGGCCGGCCAGATATGGCGATCACAAAGTTTATAGAAAGAATTTTGAACGGTGAAGAAATCACGGTTTATGGCAATGGGACATCACGTGATTATACTTACATAGATGATATAATTGAAGGGATTTATGCAGCAATCCATAAAGCGCGTGGAACGAATATTATGAATTTAGGATCTTCCTGCCCAGTTTCCATCGAGGAATTGATAGAGGCTATCGCAAAACATTTTCCAGATATGAAGATTCACCATGCAGGGTTCAGGCAGGGGGATGTGACCTCGACTTGGGCTGATACCTCCAAAGCGAAGGAACTGCTGGGTTTCCAGGCCAAAATACCTTTCGATGAAGGGTTGGCCAGGACAGTGAAGTGGGCAGTTGATTACTATGGCAAGGAATAAGTCCTTACTTTTTAAAATCGTTGGAATGATTCTTGTAATCATTTTTGCAATCTTTTCATTCAGGTACTTCCATATCGGCACATTGATAGACGAGAGCATCCATTTTTGGAGGTCAGGTTTTCTGTTTTGGGGTGCCGCATTTACATACCTCCTTGCTTTTCTAATCAGGGCCCTGGCATGGAAAATATATATTCCGAAACAAGTGAAGTACTTGAACTGTGTGCAGGCTATATTTTTAAGCTTATTCATCAATCATATTACGCCTGTCAAAGCAGGGGATTTTTTTCGTGCGGGGTTCCTGGCCGCCAAGGAACAAGAATTGACCGGCGATGAATCCGCCAATTCCGTGATTTTTATGCGGTTCCTCGATATAGTTACATTGGCATCCATTACCGGAGCAGGATTATTGATCTTAGGCAAAGATCTTGTCTTCAATCTCTCCTTGCCATTATTGGCAGCTTTCGCGATTCTCGCTGTCATCGGAATTATGCTTCTAAACCGTTTTTTTTCTGGTTTTGTCCAAAAGCATCTGATAATGTTGAAGGATGCTTTGTCCCAAAAAAGGAGTCTCTATCTATTCCCATTGGTCATCATCAGTTGGGTATTGGAGAGCTTCGTCATCTGGAATGTCGCAAAGTCCATGGGGATCTCTTTTTCTTTCATTGAAGGCTTGTGGGTCAATTCCCTTACTGTTGGAGGCCAGGTTTTCCAAATTACACCTGGCGGAATATCAACGTATGAATCAGTTATGACATCCGCTTTGGCCATTTTGGGGATTGGGACCAGGGAGGCCTATACAGCTTCCATTTTAAGCCATGGCTTTAAATTTGTTTTTTCATATTTTACTGGCCTGCTGTTATTGATTTCCTCTCCTGCATATTTTCGCAGGGAACTAAGGAATTTCAGGTCAGGGAGAAAGAAGGATTAAAATGAAAAGTGCATCTAAATTTGAAAAATTTGCGGCCCGAAGCTGGAATCTGCTTAATGAAGGGAAGCCATTCACGCCAATTTTCACGATTGGCACCATGGTATTATTCCACATCGGCGATTTGGGCAGCGCGGGAAGGTTCACAGAGTTCCTTTTCGCCCTGCTTACAGTCCTGCCGCTGTTTATCATGTATTTTATTTATGATTTTCCTTTGTTTTTGAGAAACTATCTATGGATTCCGTTTATCGTATTTATCGTTATTTGGCCTGATCTTAACTTAAGTTTGCTGCTGTTTGCAGCTGGCCTTTATTTTTTCTTTACCGTGTTTTTCTGGGGGACGTTTTATTACCACTTAAGAATTGGCACTTCCTGGCTGAACTTCACGAGATTTTGGAAGCTCGTTTTAAAGAACAGTGATTCGACAAGCGGTAATGCCCAGGAGCAGCTTCCGAAGTTCTTGCTGCTGCTCTCCGTATGGGAATTGTCATATACCGCGATTTCTGGCGGCTCTGGTCTTCCCCTGGCGGATTTGGCGATCTTTTATGGCTTCATATTATTGTTTGCCTTTATTTTGCACAAATATTTATTCGACTGGAAACCAAAGGCTTATGAAACGTATACAAAGGATGAGGGGCCTGATGTTCCTCAAAATGGCCTGTCCGATAAGGTGATTGTCATCGTCATTGATGGAATGCGTAAGGAACGTTTTTACGAGGCGAATACGCCTTTTCTCGACCAGTTAAAAGAGAATGGCACGGAATATCTGAATATGGAAACATTGTACCCTGCGAGAACCGTGGTGTGCTTCAGTTCAATGTTTACCGGTACCTATCCGTTTGAGCATGGCATAAAATCCAATATGGTCTATAAGCTTGGGGTCAATACGGAAACGATCTTTGACTCGCTGAGGAAAGTTGGCAAAAGGGGAAGACTGCTTGGCATAGCCCATCTGGTTGATGCAATGGGAAGCGATGTCGAGACCGTGACGGCTGTGATGCATAAGGATAAAGCTGACACTAATATGCTCGCCAGGGCAAGAAAAATCATGGACGAGCAGGACCCTGACATGTTTGTCGTGCAAATGATTGGGACAGACCAGGTTGGACACAGCCGCGGAGTCCTCTATGATGATTATATTGAAAAAATCGAGGAAGCCGACGCACTGATTAAGGAGTTTGTTGAATGGCTCGAGGCAGAAGGAAAAATGGAGAACACTACGCTTGTCGTTTGTGCAGACCATGGGCAGGCTGACGGAATCGGGGGCCATGGCCACCTTGATGAAGGTGAAAGATTTGTTCCATTTTTCATGCATGGGCCGCATATCAGGAAGGGAAATAAAGTCCAGGAAAAGCATAGCCTCGTCTCACTTGCTCCGACGATTTCCTATCTGATGGGAGCGCCGTATCCAGCAAGCAGCAGGGGCAAAGTCTTAATGGACGCAATCAAAGCAGAGAAGGAAGAGAATGAATTTGAATAAAGTGATCGTATTTTTACCGGCTTTTAATGAGGAAGAGTCAATAGCTGAAGTGATTGGCAATATACCGCGCAGTTTTGCCGGTGCTGCTCAGGTGGAAGTGCTGGTCATTGACGATGGATCTAACGATGGAACAGTTGCTGAAGCAAAAAAAGCAGGGGCAGACCATGTCATCAGCTTTGAAAAAAACCGCGGCCTGGGTGCCGCGGTCCGAAAGGGAATACAAGAGTGCTATAAGATGGGTGCAGATGTCGGTGTAATGATTGATGCAGATGGAGAATATCCTGCATGGCAAATTCCTGATATCGTCAAACCAATCTTGAATGGCGAAGCAGATTATACAATGGGCTCAAGATTTATGGGCACAATAAAAGGAATGAAATTTCACCGCAGGATGGGGAATTATTTTTTCACATTTTTGCAAACCTTATTATTGAAAAAATGGCTTTATGATGGACAATCTGGAATGAGGGCGTTTTCACGGCAGGTCCTCAAGCATGCGGAAATCATCCATGATTACAATTATGCGCAAGTATTGACACTGAACCTTGTCCGAAAAGGCTTCAGGGTGCTGGAGGTGCCAATCCAATACCGCGTGAGGACAACGGGCACATCCTTTATTTCGTTCAAAAAATATATGACGAATGTGGTGCCTGCCGTCTACCGGGAAATGTCCAGGCCGGTATCTAAACTTGCTGGAGAAGAGATTTTTCAACGTAAAGGCAGTAAAAAAAGTGACAAAAAGGTGACGGTTATCAAATATGATTGACATTCATAATGATAATCATTATCATTATCATTGTAGGAGGGAAACAACGAATGAAAAGAGCCATATTTTTTTGTTTTTCACTGATATTGATTCTCAGTAACATTCCGCTGTCTGCCAGCGCATATTCATATGGGGATCCCAATGAAGAAAAGGTTGCAGAAGTCTATAAGGAAATGCAATTGAAGCTGGATGAGAACCCTCCGAATTTCACAGCGGCAAAATCCCTGTTCGGAACAGTCAAGGAAGAAATTGACATGCATATGGGAACTGAGCCAGGAGAAGTCATCATGAAAAGCCTGGATGATGAAGATAAAGAAGCAACCATTGAGAATATGGAAAAACTCCTCGTATTGAATATAGCGAGAAGACTTGAAAGCATCGAAAAGAATTTTGAGGAATTTGACAACTCCAAAAAGCTCCTTGCGAAAGGATTTGCTACATATCAAGCGTTATCGCCAAAGGTAGAGGCGCAAAATGCTGAAGTGGACCAACAGATCAAAGCTGATTTTGATGCTGCACTGGAAGCATTGGGGAATCCCGGATTGTTTGGCGTCGGGAAAAAACCATCGGACATCGAGACTTTTAAAGAAAAAAAAGAAGCAATCCTCGATTCATTACAAAAGGAGTTCAATCTCGCCAGCCTGGAAGTAGGTCACTTTGCTGAAAGTGCAACTGAACAAGAAGGTACGGGCAAAAAGGATTGGACGGATTTATCGAATTTCCGCAACTGGATTCCAATCATCATCATCATTGGAGTGATTGCGGCAGTAGTGGCCATTGGCATAAAGAGAAGAAGAGCATAAATTTTGATGACACCTTGGAGAGGGGAGAATCAGCAATGGAAGTTCAAGCGTTATTGATTACTTTTCGTGAAGTATTGGAAGCATTATTAATTATCGGGATCATCACAACCTATCTAAAAAGGATGGATCATTCCAAATATACGAAGTATGTGTGGCTGGGAGCGGGTCTTGCCGTTCTTGCGAGCATCGGGGTAGCGATCCTGTTCCAGGTCGTGTTCACCGGATTCGCAGCGATGGGCAGCGAGATCTACCTCAAGATCGGAATCATGATTGTATCGACGGTCCTTCTGACCCAGATGGTATTTTGGATGGCGAGCCACAGCAAAAACCTTAAAGGCAATATGGAAGGGAAAATGAATAAATTCATCTCGACAGGCAATATTGTCGGTATGGTCATCCATTCATTCCTCGTTGTCTTGCGTGAAGGAATCGAGACAGTGTTCTTTTTTGCAGCGATCACCGGCGGTAACATCGGTGCTGCGATGCAGGGATGGGGAGCGATTACCGGAACACTGATTGCTGTAGTCGTTTCCTATATGTTCTTCAAAGGCACAATGAAGGTGAATCTCAAGACATTCTTCCAGATTACAGGAGCTTTCATCATCCTGATATCTGCCGGTTTGCTTGTACAGGCAATCTCAATGATGCAGGACATTAACTTGATTGGAAGCGTCATGTACCATGTTTACGATATTACATGGCTGTTGCCTGAACACCCGATTGATTATGCACACTATCTCCGGGACACCGGTGCAGCACCGCTCATATCCGGTGATGTCGGAATCTTCCTGAAGGCGTTGTTCGGATATTCTTCAATGCCATCCATCGAGGAAGTCATTGCTTATATTGGCTACTTTGCGGCAATTTTCCTGCTGACATCATCACGCAGCTCCAAGAAACAGCAGGCTGCTGAAAAAACGGCAGAAGCGAAGCAGGTCAATGTACTGAAGCCACAAGTAAAATAAAAGTTTTGAGGTGTAACTCTCCTCTCTCCAGAAAAAGTACAGGGATATTCCTTGTACTTTTTTCATACGTAAAAACAAAGTTGGTGTTTGTAAGATGAATTTCGCAAAAATAAACCGAGTCCTGATCTCAGGAGTGAGTTTGCTTGCTATCCTATATGTTTTCATGACGCAGCTTGGCAATCTGAATCCCTTCGTCTCATCCTGGGATCAGGTAGACTTTACCCTAGCGCTTGATCGATATGATTTAAGGGCAATGCAACCCCATTTTCCTGGCTATCCTTACTTCATTTTAGGTGGATTGCTCACGGATAAATTCGTGCAGAATCCAGGACAGGCGCTGGTAGCATTCAATGTGCTCGTATATGCGAGTTCGATACTGCCCGTGTACCTGCTGGCGTCAAAAGTCGTTTCAAAGGAAAATGCCTTTCTCGTTGCAGGCATTATTTACACAGCGAGCTATCCGCTGATTATCGTCAATCAGCCGATGTCTGAAGGTGCTGCACTTGCCGCATTCTGGTGGTACTTCTGGAGCATAGCAGCTGCAGAAACAAAATCTTCAGGGAAATGGATGCTCCTTCCCTTGTTTTTATTCAGTGTGCTATTGGGGATCAGATTGAGTTATATTCCGATGGGGATTGGCCTCATCTATCTTTTTTATAAAAAATGGACGAAACAAGAGCTTACTTTGCCAGGTATGATAAAACTTACGGCTATTGCCGGCTTGTTCCAGTTGATTTGGGTTGGAGGTCTGATTCTCACCGAAGGAAGTGTCGCCAATTTCCTGGAGCTGGCATTCGGATTCACCGGCGGCCATTTTCAGGAATGGGGTGGCACCTCGGCATCGAACGAACTTTCCATTTTTGCAAGGTTGAAGGCATTCGTGTTTACCAACATTTTGTGGTGGGGAATATTTTCACGAACAACTGTTTTGATGGTATTATATATAGTTATTGGCAGCATTATTTTATGGCCATCCCGCAAAAGCGGAATTTTTAAAGAAGGCAATGTCCAATTAAGTCTGCTGCTGATGCTGGCTTATGGAGGCTGGGCGCTTTTTGCCCAGAATATCGACAAGCCGAGGCATATATTGCCCGTAGCGCTGCTGATTGTATTTTTTTGCATGCTCGTCTTTTTTAAAAAAAGAGCAGAGAAATTTACACGTTATCTAGCGCTTGCTGTAATCATTGCCCAGGCAATTGTTTCATCAAGCTATGTGCAGGAACAGGCTGAGTTATCACCCGCTGTCTACCAGCTCGCGAATTATCTTGAGGAACAGCATGATGAGTTTGTCCTTTATACATGGGAGGAAACAAGGGTGCTTCAGTTCTTGGGAATGCCTTATCCCCATAAACGAATCTATACTTATAAGATTTTTCTTCATGACCAGGGATTATATGAAGGAAAAACGATATATTTAACAAATAGTGTAATAGACGGCTTCCGGTCCCAGGGTATCAATCCAGGCGGAAAGCTTGAAGAAGTGAAAACATTTTCGTCAAATGAAATTTTTGACCCGGTCTATCATGAGATTATTTTATATAAATGGACACCGTAACAGGAGGTGAATGGCATGAATGAGCAAATCAGGAATAAGCTTGCTCTTCTTCCTGCGCAGCCAGGATGTTATTTAATGAAGGACAGGCAGGGAACCATCATTTATGTGGGAAAAGCCAAGATTTTAAAAAACAGGGTCCGCTCTTATTTTACCGGATCGCATGACGGCAAGACGCTCCGGCTTGTGAATGAAATCGAGGATTTCGAGTATATTGTCACCTCTTCCGATATGGAAGCACTGCTGCTTGAAATCAATCTAATCAAAAAATATGACCCGAAGTATAATATCATGCTCAAGGATGACAAGACCTATCCCTTCATCAAGCTGACGGCAGAGCGGCATCCAAAACTGATCATTACCCGCAAGGTCAAAAAAGACAGCGGAAAATATTTTGGTCCATACCCGAATGTTCAGGCAGCGAATGAGACGAAAAAGCTGCTCGACAGGATTTATCCGCTCAGGAAGTGCTCGACACTGCCAGACAGGGTCTGTCTCTACTATCATATGGGCCAATGTCTGGCACCCTGTGTCAAGGACGTCAGCAAGGAAGAATATAAGCAGATTACCGATGAAATCACGAAATTCCTGAATGGCGGATACAAGGAAATCAAGGTTGATTTGACAGAAAAAATGGCTGCCGCTGCCGAGGAACTTGACTTTGAAAGGGCAAAGGAGTTCCGCGACAAGATTGCCCATATTGAAGCAACAATGGAAAAGCAGAAGATGACCACGACAGACTTTACCGACCGTGATGTGTTTGGCTATGCAGTCGATAAGGGCTGGATGTGTGTTCAGGTATTTTTTATCCGCCAGGGGAAATTGATTGAAAGGGAAGTTTCGATGTTCCCGATCCATAATGAACCCGAGGAAGATATTCTCACATATCTTGGCCAATTTTATTCGAAAAATGAGCATTTCAAGCCAAAGGAGATATTGGTGCCCGAAAGCGTCGACCTAGAAATGGCAGAGGGATTGCTTGGTGTAAAAGTCCTCAAGCCTCAGCGCGGCAAGAAAAAAGAGCTTGTACACTTGGCTTCAAAAAATGCCCGGATCGCCCTTCAGGAAAAGTTCTCCCTGATCGAGCGCGATGAGGAAAGGACCATTAACGCAGTTGAGAACCTTGGGAAACAAATGGGGATCTATACACCCCATCGGATCGAATCATTTGATAACTCCAATATCCAGGGAACTGACCCGGTTTCAGCGATGATCGTATTCATTGATGGGAAACCCGAGAAAAGGGAGTACCGGAAATATAAAATCAAATCAGTGAAGGGGCCAGATGACTACGAGTCGATGAGGGAAGTCGTCCGCCGCCGGTATACCCGGGTGTTGAGAGAGGGTTTGCCGCTGCCGGATTTGATCATCATCGATGGCGGAAAAGGGCATATCGAGTCCGCCCGGGATGTCCTGGAGAATGAATTAGGTCTTGATATTCCGATTGCCGGCCTGGCCAAGGATGATAAGCACAGGACTTCCCAGCTGCTATATGGCAATCCATTGCAGGTGATTGAATTGCCGCGGAACAGCCAGGAGTTTTACCTGCTGCAAAGGATTCAGGATGAGGTGCACCGCTTTGCCATCACCTTCCACCGCCAGCTGAGGGGAAAAAGCGCTTTCCAATCGATCCTCGATGATATCGCAGGCATTGGCGAAAAGCGGAAGAAAGCGCTGCTGAAACATTTCGGTTCAGTCAAAAAAATGCGAGAAGCCTCTGTTGAGGAATTGAGTGCAGCCGGGCTGCCGGCGAATGTTGCTCAGGAACTATATCAGAAATTACAGGATTAATGTAGCAATCTATATTTTTGTATGCTATAATGATAAAAATTTCATATTGCTATCACTTTAGAGTATTAAAGTGAAGATAGAGGTGCAAGCTTCAAGAGTAAAAGGCCGGAGAATTATAGGATTCTGGGAAGGGCTTTGAAAGGGGATGCTTGCCGAAGTGAGGAGATGCCTATCCATTTTCTCGCTGGTCCTTCGTTGAATAAACGCTGGATTGTCAAGATTGCCATCTTGGAGTGCTATCTCATGTTGCAGCGTATATACACGTTTATTAAGCAATGGGAGCCACTTCCATTGCTTTTTCTGTTTTTACGGCTCTTTTTTTAAAAGGCTCGGGGAAAATACATATGCAGATAAGCCATGAAGCTCTTACAGAGGCAAAATACTGAAAAAGAGGCAGGGGAAACTAATGGGATTGATTGTACAGAAATTCGGCGGAACATCGGTTGGCAGTGTTGAAAAGATCAGGAATGCTGCCTCAAGGACAGCAGAAGAATTGAGGAACGGCAATAATGTTGTCGTAGTCGTATCAGCAATGGGCAAGACGACCGACCATCTTGTCGACATGGCGAACGATATTTCAAGGGCGCCATCCAAAAGGGAAATGGATATGCTTTTGACGACGGGAGAGCAAATCACCATCGCGCTTTACTCAATGGCTCTTGCACAGAGCGGAATAGACGCAGTTTCTTTTACTGGCTGGCAAGCTGGAATCCAGACCGAAGCCATCCATGGAAACGCCCGGATTATCGATATTGACACAGACAGGATTTCCAAAGAGCTGGAGTCAGGAATGGTGGTCATTGTCGCCGGATTCCAGGGTGTAACAGAGGACGGGGAAATCACCACACTTGGAAGGGGCGGATCAGATACAACAGCCGTCGCGCTTGCAGCCGCATTGAAGGCTGATAAATGCGATATTTATACAGATGTAACGGGCGTGTTCACGACCGATCCAAGATTTGTGAAAAGTGCAAGGAAGTTACTGAGTGTCTCATATGACGAGATGCTTGAGCTGGCGAACCTGGGAGCAGGTGTGCTCCACCCGCGTGCGGTCGAATTCGCCAAGAATTACGGACTGCCGCTTGAAGTAAGATCCAGTATGGAAAAAGAAAGAGGCACAATGATCGAGGAGGAGAATGAAATGGAACAAAATCTAGTTGTACGTGGAGTAGCGTTTGAAGACCAGATCACGAGAGTATCAGTACTGGGAGTAAGCACTTCTTTAAAAGGGCTTTCTACGATCTTCACCACACTTGCCCAAAATCATATCAATGTGGATATCATCGTCCAGAGCCGCACAGAAGCAGGCACAGCCAATATTTCATTCTCCATCAAGAGCAATGATCTGACAGAAACACTGGACGTACTGGAACGGAATAAAGAATCATTGAATTATCAATCCGTCGAATCAGAAACTGGCCTTGCAAAGGTATCGATTGTCGGATCAGGCATGGTCTCAAATCCCGGGGTTGCCGCGAAAATGTTTGAAGTCCTTGAAGGAAACGGCATCCAGGTCAAAATGGTAAGCACATCCGAAATCAAAGTTTCCACAGTCGTAAACGAAAAACAAATGGTCCATGCCGTCGAATCACTCCATGAGGCATTCGAGCTTTATTCAGGAGCGGTTAAGACGAACTAATAAATCATGCTTAAAGCTTCCTGGGTGCCCCCCAGGAAAGCTTTTATATATGCTGCTGTGTGATCGTAAAAGTGTCCCTCAAGAGTTTATAGGCACATTAGAGACGATTATATGCGGATAAAAGGGCAGAATGAGAGTTTATCGTTACATTAAAGCGGATTATGTGCGGATAAAGGGCAGAAGAGAGTTTATCGTCACATTAAAGCGGAAGGGCACAGTAACGGTTTCACTGTGCCCTCTTATATTTACTCAATAATATCAGTCTTATCCCACTTGATTGTAAACTGGACTTTTGATGCTTTCTTATTGGGGTGCTCGAATGCTTCTGCTGTAAATTTTTTCTGGTGTTCCATTTGCTGGGCGATGAAACCGGCTTCCAGCTGGAATGTGGTATTTGGGTTTTTTTTCAGTCGGGAGGAAATCAGTTCACTGCTGAGTTCCAGCAGTATTTCTCTTCTGGATTCTTCTTTGATGGTGAGACGGCCCCAGCCGGCGTCCTGGAAAAACTGGATGGTCTCCTCCAAGTTGGACAAAAGATGTTTGCGGGCGAGGCGTTTACCGGCCCAGTAAAGGATTTCTGGAGTATCTTTGCCAAGCAGTTCGTTCAATAATTCTTCCCTGATCAATTCATATCCGAAAGCGCTGACAGCGAGTGGCTCGCTTTCGGTTTTTGGCTCTGAAGTTGTTGTTTCGCTCATGTTCTCCCCTCTTTCTATGAATCTATTATAAACAATTTGCCAAAAAAACACTGGCGTTGATAAAAATAAATAACTGTTAATTTTTGTTTCCATAAAGAATTTTATAAATTTTTTCCATGTTTATACCATACCCGTAACTCGGAATTTCAAAAATTAATTTTGTGTCATTCGGCTGCAAAGGGCAATAGTATTATTTTAATGTACTCTTTCTGAGGTGGGAATAAATAAAAAGTGGGATTTTTACGATATCAATATATTTTAAAAATTTTATTTATATAAGCATTTTTATGTATACGTTTTCTTGACGCTCCAATATGATGGGAGTAAAATGAACATGTCACATAATTGTAAGAAATGCTTATATTTTTGATGTGAGGCTGTTTCAATCTCTTAGGTTAATAGGGATGGGGAGAGAAGTCTTAACATCACGGCCAAATTTCAAGGGGGGTATACATATGGCAGGTAGACAAGAGTTTTATTGGCGGAGGCTGCATTCATTGCTGGGTGTAATTCCGGTAGGTCTTTTCCTCACGCAGCACCTTGTAGTCAACCACTTTGCTACTGGGGGAGAGGAATCATTCAACAATGCAGCACATTTCATGGAGCAGTTGCCTTTCAGGTATTTTCTAGAAGTTTTCATTATCTTCTTACCATTATTATTCCATGCTATTTACGGTCTTTATATTGCTTTTACAGCTAAAAACAATATAGGCCAATATGGCTATTTCAGAAACTGGATGTTCATGCTTCAGCGTGTGTCCGGGGTGATCACTTTAATCTTCGTTGCATGGCATGTGTGGGAAACTCGTATTGCTGCGGCTTTCGGTGCTGCTGTTAACTTCCAGATGATGGAGACAATTCTTTCAAGTCCATTCATGCTATGGTTCTACTTGATTGGTATCATTTCTACTACTTTCCACTTTGCTAACGGATTATGGTCATTCTTCGTAAGCTGGGGCATCACTGTTACACCGCGTTCTCAAGTGATTTCCACTTATGTCACAATCGGTGTATTCATTGCGCTTTCCATCGTTGGTGTCCGTGCGATCCTGGCATTTGTATAAGATTTTTTAAAAAATGAACAAGCTTATGCTAAAAAATAGATTTACCCATGAACGGATATGAAAGACAGACTTGGATTTAAGGGAGTGAGTCACGATGAGTAAAGGTAAGGTTATCATAGTCGGCGGCGGTTTGGCTGGCTTAATGGCTACTATAAAAGTTGCAGAAACAGGAACTCCTGTTGAACTGTTTTCTCTTGTGCCGGTAAAACGTTCCCACTCTGTTTGTGCACAGGGCGGAATCAACGGTGCAGTAAATACAAAGGGTGAAGGTGACTCTCCATGGGTGCACTTCGATGATACAATCTACGGCGGTGACTTCCTTGCGAATCAGCCTCCTGTAAAAGCAATGGCTGAAGCAGCACCGGGAATCATCCATCTTCTTGATCGTATGGGTGTAATGTTCAACCGTACACCTGAAGGATTGCTGGACTTCCGCCGTTTCGGAGGTACACAGCATCACCGTACAGCTTTCGCTGGTGCGACAACAGGCCAGCAGCTATTATACGCTTTGGATGAGCAGGTTCGCCGCCATGAAGTGGCTGGTTTGGTTACCAAGTACGAAGGATGGGAATTCCTCGGAATAGTTAAGGATGAGGAAGGTGTGTGCCGCGGAGTTGTAGCACAGAACCTGACTTCAATGGAAATCAAATCATTTGCTTCAGATGCCGTAATCATGGCAACTGGAGGCCCTGGCATTATTTTCGGTAAAACGACTAACTCGGTTATCAATACTGGTTCAGCAGCTGCGATCGTATACCAGCAGGGTGGTTATTATGCAAACGGTGAATTCATCCAGATTCACCCAACGGCAATTCCTGGCGATGACAAACTTCGTCTGATGAGTGAATCTGCCCGCGGTGAGGGTGGACGAGTATGGACTTACAAAGATGGTAAGCCATGGTACTTCCTTGAAGAGAAGTATCCTGCTTATGGCAACCTTGTACCGCGTGATATCGCTACACGTGAAATCTTTGACGTGTGTGTAAGCCAGAAGCTTGGCATCAACGGCGAAAACATGGTTTACCTTGACCTATCACACAAGGATCCTAAAGAGCTTGATATCAAGCTTGGCGGAATCATTGAGATCTATGAAAAATTCATGGGTGATGACCCAAGAAAAGTTCCGATGAAAATCTTCCCTGCTGTTCACTATTCCATGGGCGGACTGTGGGTTGATTATGATCAGATGACCAATATTCCTGGCCTGTTTGCTGCCGGTGAAGTTGATTACTCACAGCACGGTGCAAACCGTCTTGGCGCCAACTCATTATTGTCCGCAATTTACGGCGGAATGGTGGCAGGACCGAATGCAATCCGCTACATCAACGGGCTTGAAAAGAGCTCAGATGCTGTTTCATCAGCTCTGTTTGATGATGCAATCAAGATGGAACAGGAAAAGTGGAACAATGTTATGTCATTGGATGGAACTGAAAATGCATACGTCCTTCACAAAGAGCTTGGCGAATGGATGACAGACAATGTCACAGTTGTCCGCTACAATGACAGACTGAAGAAAACCGATGATAAAATCGTTGAACTGATGGAGCGTTACAAAAATATCAATATCAACGATACTGCAAAATGGAGCAACCAGGGTGCGGTGTTCACACGCCAGCTTCAAAACATGCTTCAGCTTGCACGTGTTATCACAATCGGTGCCTATAACCGTAATGAAAGCCGCGGAGCACACTATAAGCCAGAGTTCCCTGACCGTAATGATGACGAGTTCTTGAAGACGACTATGGCTAAGTTTGTTGATGCAAATTCAGCACCGGCTTTCCATTATGAAGATGTTGACGTTTCCTTAATCAAACCGCGTAAGCGCGATTATTCCAAGAAGAAAGGGGAGTAATAAGGTATGTCAGAGAAAAAGACTGTCCGTTTTATCATCAGCCGCCAGGAGACTCCTGATTCAGCCCCTTATCAGGAAGAGTTTGAACTTGAGTATCGTCCAAATATGAATGTCATTTCCTCATTGATGGAAATTCGCCGTAACCCGGTTAATGCTAAAGGTGAGGCGACAACACCAATTGCCTGGGATATGAACTGTCTTGAAGAGGTATGTGGTGCATGTTCGATGGTCATCAATGGCCGTCCGCGCCAGTCTTGTTCAGCGCTGGTTGACCAGCTTGAGCAGCCAATCAGACTTGAGCCAATGAGAACATTCCCGGTTGTCCGTGACCTTCAGGTTGACCGCAGCCGCATGTTTGACTCGTTGAAGCGGGTAAAGGCATGGATTCCAATCGATGGAACGTATGATCTTGGACCAGGACCTCGTATGCCGGAGAAAAAGCGTCAATGGGCATATGAACTTTCGAAATGTATGACTTGCGGTGTCTGCTTAGAGGCTTGCCCTAATGTAAACAGCAAATCAGACTTCATTGGTCCACAGTCATTATCACAGGTTCGTCTGTTCAACGCTCATCCAACTGGAGCATTGAACAAAGGCGAGCGCCTTGAAACCATCATGGGAGACGGTGGACTTGCAAACTGCGGTAACTCCCAGAACTGTGTCCAGTCCTGCCCTAAAGGCATTCCATTGACGACATCAATTGCTGCCTTGAACCGTGATACAACATTCCAATCTTTCAAGAACTTCTTCGGAAGCGACCAGGTGTAAAGAAAAGCCAAAGCGCCTTGGTCAGTCCCCGGCAAGTTCTGGAGCTGGAGTCTAATTGGATTTGAAAACTTTATCCATTGTAAAGCACAGCCTCCCTTTCTTTATGGAAGAGGAGGCTTTTCAATTTATGCTTTTTTTACATAAGTACAGCTTGGTATACTGAGACTAAGAACTCAATTAGGAGCAGTATATGAAACTAACAAAATTGTTGGCTATTGTAATTGTCATCAGTGGAATCTTGGTTCTCGGAATTGGTTTGTTCCAATTATGGGATATGAAGCGCCAGGAGCAGGCTTCGCTAAAAGCTGCCAGAGAATTGGTTAAAGAAGATCGAAAGTCCGTGAAAAATGAAGAATTTAAGCCGGAAACAGGTGAGACATCAGGCCTGCTATTAATCCCAAAAATTGAAGCAGAACTGCCGATTGTAGAAGGAACGGAACCGGATGATCTTGAAAAAGGTGTAGGCCATTTTAAAGACTCTTTTTATCCTGATGAAAATGGTCAAATCGTGCTTTCGGGTCATCGTGATACTGTTTTCCGAAAAGCAGGTGATTTGAAAGTGGGGGATCTTTTGACAGTGAAAATGCCGTACGGAGATTATTCATACGAGATCGTCAGCACAAAAATTGTCAGCGCAGATGATACCAGCATCATAACACTTCAGAATAATGAAGAAGAACTCGTGCTGACAACTTGCTACCCTTTCAGTTATGTTGGGGATGCTCCTGACCGGTATATTATCTATGCCAAGAGAATAGCAGAAGGTAATTAATCTAACAAAAACTGTCCAGGATCAAAAGTCCTGGACGGTTTTTAAAATGGTAAGATGGTAACTATAGGAATTGATAGCGTTTTCATACTATTGACTCATTTTTCAAAAAATAGTCATAATTTACAGTACCTTCATGGAATAGCTGATTTATCCATGTTATATTCCTTCTGACAAAGCTTTATATTTCATAAAAAAATCTGAGGAGGAATACATGTGGGGAAGATTCGACAGAAACTTTTTTCATTGCTGACAGCTGTTATTTTGGTGATCAGTATTGGTATGCCCTTTACAGGCCAAACATCTGCAGAAGGCATACTGACTGTCCAGCAGGCAATAGAAAATAATAGCGGTACCGTAACGGTTGAAGGATACATAGTTGCCCATACAACAGGAACTAATTCGTATGATTTTGAAGCTCCTTTCAAAGATGATTACAACTTTGCGCTTGCAGACAGCCCCGATGAAAAAGATGCATCAAAGATCCTGCCAGTCCAGATTAAGACTACTTTCAGGGCTGAATTTGGTTTAATGTCAAATCCGGATCTCATCGGTAAAAAAGTTCAGGTTACAGGCTCTCTCGAAGCTTATTTCACTGTACCTGGCCTCAAATCCCCAACAGCGATGCAATTTGCAGATGGCAGCGGCGGGAACCCTGGTGACCCAGGAGAACCTGAGCCCCCGGCTGTTACTAATTTAAAAATCCATGATATTCAGGGTGAAGGTCATATCTCTCCATATAAGGACCAGAATGTTGCCGGTGTAACAGGTGTCGTGACAAAAATAGAGGGTAATAGCGCCTTCTTTATGCAGGAACCACAAGGAGATGGGAACCCTAATACTTCTGAAGCTATCTACGTATACAAAAAATCTCATGGGCTTGCTGTGGGTGATTTGGTAAAAGTGGATGGACTCGTTAAGGAATGGGTTCTTGATGGGTACGGCGATAAGCTGCAAACGGATCTGGCGATGACTGAAATCAATGCGACTGCCGTAACAAAGCTGGCTTCAGGCACGGAGCTCCCCGAGCCGGTCATCATTGATCAAGATAGAATGCAGCCAACCAGGGTCATTGACAATGATCAGTTTGGTGTTTTTGATCCAGAAGAAGATGGGATCGATTTTTATGAAAGTCTTGAAGGCATGAGGATCGGGGTTGAAAGTCCCCAGGTAATCGGCCCTCAAAAGTATGGCGAAGTACCTGTCATCGCCAATCAGGTTGAAGGGAAGGTATATAGCCCTCAAGGCGGAATTTTGCTGACGAAGGAAAGCAGCAACCCTGAAAGATTGTTCCTGCTGATCAATCGAGACTTTATCGCAAAGGCAGGAGACCGTTTTGATGGATTGGTCACAGGTGTTGTAAGTTATAGCTTCTCCAATTTTAAGATATTGGTGGACCAGGAAACTCTGCCTGAGTTAAATGAAGCTGAATTTGTAGAAGATTATTCGGAGTTGGAAGCGGGAAAAGATCAACTGACAATCGCCAGCTATAATATTGAAAACTTCTCCGCTGAAACTGACGCAGCTAAGACAAAAAGAATTGCTGGTTCAATCATCCAAAATTTGAACTCGCCTGATATCATTGGATTGGTAGAAGTTCAGGATAATGACGGCCAGACAGCTAGCGGATCCGCAGATGCATCCCAGAGTTACCAGACACTGATCGATGAAATCGCGGCGCAGGGCGGGCCTGTATACAAGTGGACGGATATTGCTCCTGAATACAATCAGGACGGAGGGGCACCAGGCGGAAATATACGTGTCGGATACTTATTTAACCCGGAACGAGTGCAATTGAAAGATGCCCCTAAAGGCACTTCGACAGAAGCAGTTGCCTATGAGAATGGGGATCTGACATTGAACCCAGGAAGAATCGATCCGCAGAATTCTATTTTTGAAGACACTAGAAAACCACTGGCAGCAGAGTTTGAGTTCAAAGGGGATGATGTGGTTGTCATTGCCAACCATTTTAACTCTAAAGGCGGAGATGACCCAATATTCGGCAAAACGCAGCCGCCAGTACTTGATAGTGAAGT
The DNA here is from genome assembly GCF_007678455.1 of Cytobacillus oceanisediminis 2691. GTDB lineage: Bacteria > Bacillota > Bacilli > Bacillales > Cytobacillaceae > Mesobacillus > Mesobacillus oceanisediminis_A. The sequence goes on from NZ_VEEP01000005.1 coordinate 251,088, forward strand.
GAAAAGAATCGAGATTGCCAGATTGCTGAATGAATTTGTGGCGGGGATACACGCTCAAGATCCTGAAGCAAATGTAGTCGTACTTGGTGATCTGAACGACTTCGAATTTTCAAATCCAATTGATGCCCTTGAAAACGGCCAACTAACCAATATGATTGAAACATTGCCATCTGGGGAAAGGTTCACGTACAATTATCAAGGGAATTCACAGGTGCTGGACCATATTCTCGTATCCAACCACCTTGCAGGCAGCAGTGTTGCTGATATCGTCAATATCAATTCTTTGTATATGGAAGAACATGGACGTGCAAGCGACCATGATCCAGTATTGGTACAAATCGATTTTGGACAGAATCAGTGTCCGGAACAAAGTGGTAACCCTGCGAAAGACAAGGTAATGGATAATAACGGAAAACACTTGGGACACGATAAAAAAGCAAAGGCTTGCGGGTATAGAAGCGCAGGCTAATGAAGAGGAAGGATTGGGACTCCCAATCCTTCCTTTTCGTTTTTTCATCTATTTTTATTTCCAAAATTCATAAAAATACTTATAATAAAGAAAAGAATGAATGTTCATTCAGTTTTCGGGAGGTTTCAACATGAAGAAGATGGAATATATTGATGAGATTGTCAGCTGGGAAAAGGAATTTGATTTTTTTTACCAGGTGAAAGTGCGCTTTTCTGAAACAGATATGTTCGGACATTTAAATAACACCGTTCCGTTTACATATTTTGAACAGGCGAGGATTGAATATTTCAAGAGTCAGGGATTCATGCAGGATTGGGTAAAGCCGGAAAACAAAACAATCCCGGTTGTAGCAGATCTGCAATGCGATTATTTAAGCCAGATCTTTTTTGATGAAGACCTGAGGATTTTTGTCAAGGCCAACTCAGTCGGCAATTCCTCGGTAGACCTTCATTATATGGCAAAGAAAGCCGATGGTTCCATTTGCCTTACTGGCAGGGGGACGATTGTCCAGATTTCCAAGAAAACAGGCAAGGGCGAACCCTGGACAGAAGAAATGAGGGAGCTATTTTTAAAAAGCAAAAAATCCACCGTTCAATAAGGTGTTGTGAAATTAATTTTTCGTAAAGCTTAAAAAATTAATTTGCAGAGATTTTAAGTCTGCTGCTAGCGCCTGGTAAATCAATAAAATAAGGTATTTGAAAACGAATATGGACTTGGAATTTAGCCTAATTATAAAAATTGGCTGAAGTCCTTTAATTATTGTCACTCCACTACTTTCCTTCACATATGATATTTTGACTAAATTTATACCCACCCCGCAGTTCACAGCTGGCGAAGGCAAGGAGGGTTACAATACTTGAAGGAAAATGAATATACTCACAAGCCATTACTCACTAAACGCGAAAGAGAAGTTTTCGAACTGTTAGTACAAGACAAAACAACAAAAGAGATCGCTAGTGAATTATTTATCAGCGAAAAAACAGTTCGGAACCATATTTCAAACGCCATGCAAAAGCTTGGTGTAAAGGGGCGTTCCCAAGCTGTTGTAGAGCTCCTGCGAATGGGAGAGCTAGAACTTTAATCATGACCGGCCAACCCTAGAGGTGGGCCGGTTAAGATGTTTATAGGGGTAAAACAGGCGAGTATCGGAATTCTTTCTTGAAATTTGCTCGAAAAAAGTAGAAAATAAGGGCAATAGTAAAAATCATCTCGGCTTGGATACCAAGTTTTAATTGATTATAGAATTAGATTTTTTTAGGAGTTGTTACGGATGAAACTTGAAGGGGTAGAAAAAAATAAAGGGCTGGAGACGGTAGCTGGTATTGAAAAGGATCTAAGGTACATATCAGGAATCATTAAGCAGAAGGGCCGGGAGATCCTCAGCAATTACACCATTACACCACCCCAGTTCATTGCCCTGCAATGGCTGTTTGAAGACGGAGATATGACAATCGGGGAATTGTCGAACAAAATGTTCCTCGCCTGCAGCACGACGACGGACCTTGTTGACAGGATGGAAAAGAATCAGCTGGTTGTAAGGGTGAAGGACCCGAATGACAGGCGTGTGGTCCGCATCCATCTTCTGGAGGAAGGCGAAAGGATCATCGATGAAGTGATCAAGAAACGCCAGCTGTACCTTCAAGAGGTATTGAAGGATTTCTCCGGCGAAGAAATCGTGTCACTTAAGGAAGGCCTGGCAAAATTACATCAAGAAATGCGTGGAGAATGAGGCGAGTTTTTTGAATCGACCAATCGGAATCATTGATTCAGGAGTAGGCGGGTTAACCGTTGCCAAGGAAGTCATGAGACAGTTGCCTTACGAACAGATCATCTACGTCGGTGATACTGCTCGTTGTCCCTATGGACCAAGGCCTGTTGAGGAAGTGAAAAAATTCACCTGGCAAATGACCCGGTTCCTGCTTGAGAAGAATATTAAAATGCTAGTCATCGCGTGCAATACAGCGACCGCGGTGGTTCTGGAAGAAATCAGGGAAGAGCTCTCCATACCGGTACTGGGTGTCATCCAGCCGGGCGCAAGGACAGCCATCAAGGTAACGGATAATTACAAAATCGGGATTATCGGGACGGAAGGCACGGTTAAAAGCCGTGCGTACGAGCATGCTTTGAAATCAATCAACCGAAAGACTGCGGTTGAAGCACTCGCCTGCCCAAAATTCGTGCCTCTGGTGGAAAGCGGGGAATTTGATGGCCGTGTTGCCAAGAAAGTCGTAACGGAAACCCTGAAGCCATTGCAGCGACAAGGACTCGACACATTGATCCTTGGCTGCACCCACTACCCTTTGCTTGAGCCGCTCATCAAAGAAGTCATGGGACCTGAAGTGAAGGTCATCAGTTCTGGAGAGGAAACCGCACGCGAAGTAAGTACGATCCTTGGCCACAACGATATGTTTGCAGACCGGGACGAGCTGCCTGAGCATTCATTTTACATGACTGGATCCAGGACGATCTTTACCACGATCGCTTCACAGTGGCTCGAACGGCCAATCGAGAACGCGGAGAAAATCAAATTAGGATGATGTTATAGACCTCCAGAGATGGAGGTCTTTTTGTTTTCAGTTTATACTAAAAATCTTACCAAAGAGGGTCTAAAATATCGAAAGGCTCGTATACATGATAGTACAAACTGTCTTTGGAGGGATTTATATGTCAAAAAATAAAAAGGCTGTGGTCGTTACAGCTGCTACATTGGCAACTACTGTATTCCTGTCAGGCTGTGGTCTATTCGGGGGCGAGGAGAAGAAGAAGATCGACCCGCCTCAGGACGTGACTCTCATGGAGAATGGGGAAGCGCTTGATGAAAATGTTACGACTGAAACAAAAGAGAATGGTAAAGAAGCGGTGGAGACATCCATCCAGACAGAACTGTACCTGATTGATAAAAATGGATATGTCGTCTCCCAGACGATGGAACTTCCAAAAACAGAGAGTGTCGCCAAGCAGGCATTGGAATACCTCGTGGCCAATGGCCCTGTGGAGCAAATGCTCCCTAATGGCTTCAGGGCCGTCCTCCCAGCTGACACGCAAATGACACTGAACATCAAGGACGGGACAGCAACGGTTGATTTTTCAAAGGAATTCGCAACCTACAAAAAAGAGGATGAGAAAAGAATCCTTCAAGCGGTGACCTGGACGCTTACACAATTTGATTCCATCGATGAGGTGAAACTCCAGATGAATGGCACGCCGCTCGAAGCGATGCCTGTGAATGGAACTCCAATCGGCGAAGAGTTGAGCCGTGCTGATGGCATCAATGTCGACAATTCAGATGTCGTAGATATCACTAATACGAAAGCAGTGACCGTTTATTATATTGGCGGTGAAGAAGGCGCGTACTACTATGTTCCGGTAACCAAGCGTGTCAGCAATGATCAGAAAGATAATATCACTGCCATTGTCAATGAGCTTGTTGAGGGTCCAGCATATGCTTCGAATCTGCTGTCGGATTTCCAGTCCGGTGTGAAGCTGCTTGATGAGCCAAAGATCGAAGATGGCAAGGTAACGTTGAACTTCAACGAATCTATTTTCGGAAGCCTGGAAGAAAAAATGGTATCTGAACATCTGCTGAATTCTCTTGTGTTGTCACTGACAGAGCAGGAAGGTGTCAAGAGTGTGGCACTGACGGTGAATGGAAAGGCAGATGTGCTGTCAGAAAAGGGCGAGAAACTGGCAGAGCCAGTCACAAGACCTGAAAAAGTAAACACAGGTAGTTTTTAATAACAAAATTTTGATATACTAATTAAAGACATTCAAAGAGGCAGGCGATTTTCCTGCCTCTTATTTATTGTTGTTCCAGGCAAACTGCTTGAACATGCTAAGGAGGGCTTTAAATGAGATACGATGGGCGAGAACCCTTACAATTAAGACCAATACATATAGAAACCGATTATTTAAAACACCCTGAGGGCTCTGTGCTGATTTCTGTGGGCGATACGAAAGTAATCTGTACCGCGAGCATTGAGGATCGGGTGCCGCCATTCATGCGCGGCGAGGGAAAAGGATGGATCACGGCTGAGTATTCCATGCTGCCTAGAGCGACAGAGCAAAGGAATATTCGTGAGGCGGCAAAAGGGAAAATTTCTGGAAGAACAATGGAAATCCAGCGTCTGATTGGCAGGGCTTTGCGCGCGGTCGTGAATCTGGAGGCTATTGGCGAGCGGACGGTCTGGGTTGACTGTGATGTCATCCAGGCAGATGGAGGCACCCGGACGGCATCGATTACAGGAGCATTTATTGCCATGGCACAGGCTCTTGAGAAGCTTAGTAAGCAAAAGAAGCTGTCTGCTTTCCCGGTAAATGATTTACTGGCAGCAACAAGCGTTGGTGTCTTGAAAGATGGAAAAGTTGTTGTGGACCTGAATTATGTAGAAGATTCGGCTGCCCATGTCGACATGAATGTGGTGATGACGGGCAATGGAGAATTCGTTGAATTGCAGGGAACAGGAGAGGAAGCTACATTTTCCTACAGTCAGCTGCAGGAGCTATTGAAGGCTGCACAGGATGGGATTACGGAATTATTCGAATTGCAAAAGTCTGCACTCGGTGAGGAATTGGCCGCAAAGATCGAGAGAGCAAAAAAGCGCTAGGGGAGATCTAAAAATGGAATCAGTTATTATCGCAACAAAAAATAAGGGGAAAGCAAAGGAGTTCGAGAAGTTATTTTTGCCTAAAGGACTTACTGTAAAAACACTGCTTGACTACCCGGAGCTTGAGGATGTTGAAGAAACTGGTTCGACTTTCGAGGAGAATGCAGTCCTGAAAGCCGAGACAATTGCCAGAGTACTCGGAGTCCGGGTGATCGCAGACGATTCAGGACTTGAAATTGACGCGCTGGATGGCCGCCCTGGTGTCTATTCGGCACGATATGCAGGAATTGAAAAGAATGACGAAGCAAACATCGACAAAGTTCTCGATGGACTTCAAAATGTGCCAGAAAACGAACGGACTGCCAGATTTTGCTGTGCATTGGCGATGGCTGAGCCTGGCAAGGAAACATTGACGGTTTTCGGGACATGTGAGGGGAGAATCCTTCGTGAACGAAGGGGCAGCAATGGATTTGGCTATGACCCTATTTTCTTCGTTGAGACAGAAGGGAAAGCCATGGCAGAATTGACTTCAGAGCAAAAAAACAGCATCAGCCACCGGGCCAATGCGATCAGAAAACTGGATGAAGTTCTCAAGGAACGGGAGTAAACGATATGAGTAAAGTGCTGATTGTCAGTGACAGCCATGGGTCAACAGAGGTGCTGGAAGGAATCGAAAGAGAGCACGGAAGGGATGTAGACCTGATGATTCACTGCGGTGATTCGGAGCTTTCCGAGAAGGATCCTGCCATTATGAATTTCAGGTCAGTCAAAGGGAATTGCGATTTTTACGGCAATTATCCTGACAATGAAGTCCACGACTTAAGCGGCCTGAAAATTCTTGTGACACACGGGCATTTATACTCAGTGAAATCCACACTCGTGAACCTGTACTATAAGGCCAAAGAAGCAGAGGCAGATATTGTTTGTTTTGGACACTCGCATATTCTCGGTGCTGAAATGGTCGATGATGTGCTTTTCATCAACCCGGGAAGCATCAGACTTCCTCGCGGCAGAATTGAAAAGACCTATGTGATCCTCGAGCTGGACAGTAATAAAGTCTTATTTAGGATCTTTGACTATGGTAACGGAGAATTATCCGACTTAAGGCAGGAGTTTACACTTCACAAAAAAGACTGATACTACTATAATAGTTTTCTGAGGGGAATCAATCTTTCCCCTCGGAAAAAAGTTTAGGTTTCATATTGACATTTTGTTATTAGCCTAATATAATAAATCTTGTCTTTAAAAAACAACTATGTCCCAGTAGCTCAGCCGGATAGAGCATACGCCTTCTAAGCGTACGGTCGGGAGTTCGAATCTCTCCTGGGACGCCATTTAAACTACATACCTTAACTCACCTTCATGGAAGGTGAGTTTTTTTTATGCTCAGGAACCCTAAAGAGAAAAAAAATAAAAAATTATAAATGTGAATATATCAACAATGTAAGCGTATACAGATTGGTCAACAAGTCAAAATTATCAAATAATTTAGAAAAAGGGTGTTGACGAGGCTGATAAATGGGCGTAAGATAATCCTCAAATATAAAAATACAAGTTTCACCAATGCAGTTTTTGCAACAGCCCATTGTGTAAAATTGTATTTTTTTTAAACCTAATTTTATTCATTTAAAGCGTCTATTCATTAAAGGAGTGTTGTGTTGTGCCCGAGCAGTGGATCTACTTAAACGGGGAATTCGTCACCAAGGAAAATGCTAAGATTTCGGTATATGATCATGGATTTTTATACGGAGACGGTATTTTTGAAGGGATACGGGTATACAGCGGCAATATTTTCAGGATGGAAGAACATATGGACCGTCTTTACCGGTCAGCTAAATCCATCATGCTGAATATGCCACACTCTAAAGAGGAGTTCACTGATCTTGTAGTAGAGACAGTAGAACGGAACCAATTAAGAGATGCCTATATCCGGGTGGTCGTGTCACGGGGTGTTGGTGACCTGGGACTGGATCCGTATAAGTGCCCTAATGCGAATGTCGTTATCATTGTGGAGCCGCTGTCCATCTTCCCGAAGGAATTGTATGAGAGCGGACTTGAGATTGTTACGGTGGCGACTAGAAGAAACCGTCCTGATGTTTTAAGCCCGAAAGTGAAGTCACTGAATTATTTAAATAATGTCCTCGTAAAGATTGAGGCGCATCTGGCCAATGTGAGCGAGGCTCTGATGCTGAATGACCAGGGCTATGTTGCCGAGGGGTCCGCGGATAATATTTTTATCGTAAGAGGCAACACTTTCCTTACCCCGCCTAGTTATGTAGGGGCCCTTGAAGGAATCACAAGGAGCGCGGTGATTGAAATTGCTTCTAAACTAGGATACGAGGTGAAGGAAGAACCGTTTACCCGCCATGATGTTTACACGGCAGATGAAGTGTTCCTTACCGGAACTGCAGCCGAAGTGATCGCCGTTGTCAAAGTGGATGGAAGAGTCATCGGCGATGGGATGCCAGGCGAGCATACCCAAAACATCCTGAAGGAATTCAGGGCTACTGTTGTAGCCGATGGCATCCAGGTCTATCCGGAGACAGCCCATCAAGTCAGTTAAATATAGTTTTATGTCAAGCTTAGTTGATTATGTTGCAAACAACATCAACCTATCTGGGTTTTTAATCGAATATAGATAAAGCGAAGACAGGGACAAGTAATTCAATGCGATCAGCATGCACAGAGAGCCGGGTTAGCTGGAAGCCGGTGATGCCGTATTGAATGAACTCACCCTGGAGCGCCAGTTTGAAAGGATACTAGTAAAACTGGTCGAGTGCAACGCACTTGTTATCAAAATCACGAGCGCACGCGTTAAGCGTGAAGAAGGGTGGTACCGTGGAACAAGGAGATAAAGCCTATTCCATCCCTTTGCCTGGGAAACCTTAGGCATATGGAGATGGATGGGCTTTTTTATTTTGAAAAAATACAGTGAATCCAAATATGGGAGGTTCGATAAATGGAAGCTGCCTTGAAGGAAACAAAGGCTAAAACGAGTAAAGTGAGCGGCGCAGATTTGCTGCTAAAGGCTCTGGAAAAGGAAAACGTCGAAGTCATTTTCGGCTACCCAGGAGGAGCTGTCCTCCCGATTTACGACAAACTCTATGATTCTAAGATCCTTCATGTGCTGCCAAGACATGAACAGGGAGGAATCCATGCGGCTGAAGGATATGCGCGGATCAGCGGGAAACCGGGTGTGGTCATCGCAACTTCTGGTCCGGGCGCGACCAACATCATCACCGGCATTGCCGATGCGATGATGGATTCGCTGCCGCTGGTCGTTTTCACCGGCCAGGTGGCGACAGGGGTCATCGGTACAGATGCCTTCCAGGAAGCTGACATTCTGGGAATCACCACCCCAATCACGAAGTATAACTATCAGGTCAGGGAGATCAAAGACATCCCACGGATCATCAAGGAAGCTTTTTATATTGCGACAAGCGGCCGGCCTGGTCCGGTGGTCATCGATTTTCCAAAGGACCTTGCGTCGGGAATACTGGCAGAACCGGAGTCGGCAGATCAGGAAATTTATTTACCAGGTTATCAGCCGACAACGGAGCCGAATTTCCTGCAAGTCAGAAAGCTGTCAGAAGCAGTCAGCAAGGCAAAAAGACCAGTCATCCTCGCTGGAGCTGGCATCCTTCATTCAAAGGCATCAAATCTATTAAAAGAATACGCTGAACAGCAGAACATTCCGGTTGTCCACACACTGCTGGGCTTGGGTGGATTTCCGGCAGGACATAAACAGTTTATGGGGATGGCGGGGATGCATGGCTGCTATACGGCCAACATGGCTCTCTATCATTGTGACTTGCTGATCAATATCGGGGCACGCTTTGATGACCGGCTGACAGGCAACCTGCAGCACTTTGCGCCAAAAGCAACTGTCGCCCATATTGATATAGACCCTGCGGAAATCGGGAAGAACGTGCCTACGAAGATTCCGGTTGTAGGAGATGCCAGGGAAGCTTTAAAACAGCTGCTCAAGCTCGAAGGGAAACCTCCGCAGCAGCAAGAATGGATTGAAACTCTGGAGTCCTGGAAAAATGAATTTCCTTTTCATTACGAAGACAATGAAATTCTAAAACCGCAAAAGGTCATGGAACTGCTATATGAAAAAACAGCAGGCGAAGCGATTGTCGTTACCGATGTCGGTCAGCATCAAATGTGGGCTGCTCAATACTATCAGTTCAAAACAGCTGATCGATGGGTCACCTCAGGAGGGCTCGGAACAATGGGATTTGGTCTTCCAGCCAGTATAGGCGCACAGCTGGCAGACCCGCAGGCTTGCGTAGTCGCCGTTCTCGGTGATGGCGGTTTCCAGATGTCAACCCAGGAGCTGGCTGTGATTGCCGAATTCCAGCTGCCGATCAAGATTGCGATTTTCAATAACAAGGCACTTGGGATGGTAAGGCAATGGCAGGAGATTTTCTACCAGGAAAGGTATTCTCACAGCAAAAATCCGATACAGCCATCCTTCGTAAAACTGGCTGAAGCATATGGCATCAAAGGGTTTGAAATCCACTCCGAAGCTGAAGCGCATGCCATCCTGGATGAAGTGCTCAATGACAATGAACCGGTGCTGCTCGATTTCAGGGTCGATGGAGCTGAAAATGTATATCCAATGATTGCCCCAGGAAAAGGAATCCACGAAATGGTGGGAGTGAGGAAATGAAGCGAATCATAACGATGACGGTCCTGAACCGGCCCGGAGTCTTGAACAGGATCACCAATCTTTTTACAAAACGAAATTACAATATTGAAAGCATTTCGGTTGGTCTTACAGAGCAGGAAGGAGTCTCCCGGATGACCTGTGTTGTCCATGTGGAGAATGACGGGATGGTTGAGCAGATCACGAAGCAGTTGAACAAGCAGATCGATGTGCTGAAGGTGGCGGATATCAGCGACCAGGCGATAGTCGCCCGTGAGCTGGTTCTTGTGAAAGTGCCGGTCCTTCCCCAGAATCGGGCAGAAATCTACTCCATCATTGAACCATTCCGGGCATCAGTGATTGATGTGAGCAAGGATAGCATCATCATCCAATTGACAGGTGAAACGGAAAAGATCGAGGCATTTATCGATCTGATCAAACCATATGGAATCAGGGAGCTGGCCCGGACTGGAACGACTGCATTCCCGCGGGGGAACCAGCGGACCAGCCAGCAAAAAACATTTTCTTTTGTCTGATCAAAAACCAATTTTTAAAATAGAAAGGGAGAGAGAATATGGCGAAAATGTACTATAACGGTGATGCAAATGAGGCTTATTTCAACGGAAAGAGGGTTGCGGTTGTCGGTTATGGCTCACAGGGACATGCGCACGCACAGAATCTCCGCGACAGTGGCGTTGAGGTTGTTGTTGGCTTAAGATCAGGAAAGTCATGGGAAAAGGCTGTTGAAGATGGCTTTGAGGTCAAGACAGTGGCTGAAGCAGTTGCCTCATCAGATGTGGTCATGGTATTGCTGCCGGATGAGCGGCAGACAGCAGTATACAAAAATGAAATTGAACCCCAGCTTTCAAATCAGGCTTTGATGTTTGCCCATGGTTTTAATGTCCATTTTAACCAGATCGTTCCGCCGGAAACTTGTGATGTGTTGCTGGTCGCTCCAAAAGGGCCGGGACATCTTGTCAGAAGGACATATGAAGAGGGGGCAGGCGTTCCAGCGCTTTTCGCCATCCATCAGGATGTATCGGGAGAAGCAAGGGAACTAGCGCTCGCTTATGCAAAAGCAATTGGAGCATTAAGGGCCGGAGCATTGGAAACAACCTTCAAGGAGGAAACGGAAACAGATCTATTCGGGGAGCAGGCTGTGCTTTGCGGCGGGTTGACTTCACTCGTTAAATCGGGTTTTGAAACACTTGTCGAAGCAGGATACCAGCCGGAGCTGGCATATTTTGAAACGATGCATGAACTGAAGCTGATCGTTGATTTGATGTATGAAGGCGGATTGGAAGGAATGCGCTATTCCATTTCTGACACGGCACAATGGGGCGATTTTGTCAGCGGGCCAAGGGTTGTAAATGATCAGGTGAAAGCGGAAATGAAAAAAGTTTTGACAGACATCCAGGAAGGAACCTTTGCAAAAGGCTGGATTGAAGAAAACGAAAACAACAGACCGGTCTTCAATGCGATCAATGAAAAAGAAAACAGCCACCAGATTGAAGAGGTGGGAAGAGAACTAAGAAAGATGATGCCGTTTGTCAACAAACAAAAGCAGAGAGAAGTGGCTGCCAGTGCGAAAAATTAAAATTTTTGATACGACATTGCGTGATGGGGAGCAGTCAGCCGGGGTCAATTTGAATTTCACGGAAAAACTAGAGATTGCCAGACAGCTTGAGCGGCTGAATGTCGATATCATTGAAGCCGGGTTTCCGGCCGCTTCCAAAGGGGATTTTGCCTCAGTTGCGGAAATTGCCCGTGAGATCAAAGACTGTTCGGTGACAGGGCTCGCGCGCTCGGTTATAACGGATATTGACTCTGCGTGGGAAGCCTTGAGGCATGGTGCAGAACCAAGATTGCATCTTTTTATCGCAACTTCGCCTATTCATAGGGTCCACAAGCTGAAGCAGACCAAAGAAGAAGTGATCGAAACAGCGATAAGAACGGTGAAATATGCGGCAGCCAAATTCCCGGTCATTCAATGGTCTGCTGAGGATGCTTGCCGGACTGAGCTTGATTTCCTGGCTGAGATTGTTGAAGAGGTGATCAGGGCAGGTGCAAATGTGATCAACATTCCAGATACTGTTGGATATATCTCTCCGCAGGAATATGGACAGATTTTTACTTACTTGCAGGAACACGTTCCTTCTATTAGTAAGGTCGAACTTTCAGCGCATTGTCATGATGACCTTGGGATGTCAATCGCCAACTCCCTTGCCGCTGTATCTGCGGGTGCTTCACAGGTGGAAGGAACCATTAACGGAATTGGCGAGCGGGCAGGGAATGCAGCACTCGAAGAATTCGCTGTTGCCCTCCATATCCGTAAAGATTTTTACGAGGCGGAAACAAGGATGAACCTCAAGGAAATCAGCAGAACAAGCAGCCTTGTCAGCAAGCTCACGGGTATGGCGGTTCCGGCGAACAAAGCGGTGGTCGGCCGGAATGCCTTCGCTCATGAGTCGGGAATCCACCAGGACGGAGTGCTGAAAGAGAAAACGACTTATGAAATCATTTCTCCAGAGCTGGTCGGCCTTCAGAATAACTCGATGGTACTCGGAAAGCACTCTGGACGACATGCATTCCGAAACAGATTAAATGAAATTGGGCTATCTGTTCCAGAACAAGAGATCAATCACTTATTCTCTGTATTCAAGGAGCTGGCAGACCGGAAAAAGGAAATGACTGATGATGACCTTGCAGCCATCATCCTCGAAGAGAAGCTGTCTAAAGAACAGCAGTATTACCGGCTCGATTCCATTCAGGTACAGTACGGGACCAACCAGGTACCTACTGCAACGGTCACCCTGTCTGGCTGTCAGAATGAAAAAATCCAGGAAGCTTCAACAGGCTCCGGAAGTATCGAAGCTTTATATAATACGCTTGAAAAATGCATGGAAGAAACAGCGAGCTTGTTAGATTACAGGATCCAGTCAGTCGGGGCGGGCAGGGATGCTCTTGCACAGGTTTACGTGAAACTGGATTTCGGGGGAATCGAGACAAGCGGAAGAGGCCTCGCACAGGATGTGCTTGAAGCTTCTGCGAAGGCGTATCTCAATGCTGTCAACAGAGTCCTTTATATGGAAGAAACAAAGAAGGTTGCCGTTAACGGCTGATCAACAACTACTAAAAAAGTGGAGGCGAGTGTAATGGAAAAAAGGATCGCAATCCTGCCAGGAGATGGCGTAGGTAAAGAAGTAAGCAAGGGGGCGGTCACGATCCTCCAGGCAGTAGCCGAGCTTTTCGGGCACAAATTCCATTGTGTGTATGGAGAAATTGGCGGCGCAGCCATCGATGAGTATGGAACCCCGCTTCCGGAGCACACCCTGGATCTTTGTAAAACCAGCGATGCTGTTCTTTTAGGGGCAGTAGGCGGACCGAAATGGGATGGGATGCCCGGGCATCTGCGTCCTGAAAAAGGGTTGTTGAAAATCAGGAAAGAGCTTGGATTGTACGGGAATGTCCGGCCAGTCCAATATTACTCCAGTATTTCCGGTGTATCTCCGCTTCGCGAGGAAGTCGTCGAGGGTGCTGATATGGTCGTAGTCAGGGAACTGACAGGCGGGCTTTACTTCGGGAAACCGAGTGAGCGGACAGTCCAAAAAGGTGAAGCTTCTGTAGTAGATACTTTGTTTTACCAGAAAAAAGAGATGGAGAGAGTCATTCGCTACGCGTTCGAGCTGGCCGCAACGCGCAAAAGCAAGGTCACTTCAGTGGATAAGGCCAATGTCCTGGAATCAAGCCGAATGTGGAGGGAAACAGCTGAAGAAATCGCGAGAGAGTTCCCGGATGTGCAGCTTGACCATATGCTCGTGGATAACGCAGCAATGCAGCTGATCAAAAATCCTCGGCAGTTCGATGTAATTGTAACAGAAAACATGTTTGGAGATATTTTAAGTGATGAAGCCTCGGTGCTGACCGGATCGCTTGGCATGCTGCCGTCAGCCAGCGTTTCAGTCCAGGGACCATATTTATATGAGCCGATCCATGGTTCAGCACCAGATATCGCCGGAATGAATGCTGCCAACCCAATCGCGATGATCCTTTCAGCTGCGATGATGCTGAGAATGTCTTTTGGGCTGGATGAGGAAGCAGAAGCAGTCGAGAACGCCGTGAAGCAGGTTCTTGAATCAGGAAGCAGGACACGTGATATCGCTGTAATGGGAAGCTTCCCGGTCACAACTGAACAAATGGCCGAAGAAATCAAAGCTGCCCTTCTTGATAATGAAGCAATTTTCAATATCATGGGTGCTTATGCTTAAACCGGTGTTAATGATTCTAAGATCTTAACTGAGTATAAATCTATCTTATATACAAATGAAAGGGGAGGGTATTTTGGGAAAAACGATCATTGAAAAAATCTGGGAGAAGCACGTCGTCCATATGGAAGAGGGCAGGCCGGACCTATTATACATTGACTTGCATCTTGTCCATGAAGTGACCTCCCCGCAGGCTTTTTCAGGGCTGAGGATGAAAAATCGGACAGTAAGGAGGCCTGACCTGACATTTGCGACGATGGACCACAATGTTCCCACCCTTAATCGCCGGGAGATCAATGACCAGGTTGCCAGGAACCAGATGGACACATTAAGGAATAATTGCGAGGAGTTCGGAATTCCGCTCGCTGACCTTGACAGTCCGGAACAGGGAATCGTCCATGTCATCGGGCCTGAGCTCGGTTTGACGAAGCCAGGGATGACCATCGTCTGCGGAGACAGCCACACATCGACACACGGAGCCTTCGGTTCACTTGCCTTCGGGATAGGAACAAGTGAGGTTGAACATGTACTTGCTACGCAAACGCTCTGGCAGACAAAACCGAAAACATTGAAAATAGAAGTTTCCGGCTCACTCGGCCCTGGAGTCAGCGCCAAAGATGTCATTCTGTTTATTATCGGTCAATATGGCGTCAAATTCGGTACAGGATATGTTATTGAATTTTGCGGCGATGTGATCAGGAATATGTCGATGGAAGAAAGGATGACGCTTTGCAATATGTCAATCGAGGGCGGGGCAAAAGCATCAATCGTTGCTCCTGATGAAAAGACTTTCGCCTACCTTAATGGAAGGAAGTATGCACCACAGGGAGATGCGTTTCTTGATCATATCCTTGAATGGCAGAAGCTTGCCTCTGATGAAGATGCGGAGCATGACGATGTGATTGAAGTTGATGGAAGAGAAATCGCACCGATGGTCAGCTGGGGAACGAACCCAGCGATGACGGCCCCGGTTACGGAAAGAGTGCCATATTTAGCAGAATGTGAAACGGATGCAGAAAAGAAATCCGTTCAAAGAGCCTTTGAATATATGGGACTTGAGGAAGGTCAGCTTATCAAAGATATCCACGTGACGAAAGTATTCATCGGTTCCTGTACGAATTCAAGGATCGAGGACCTCCGTGCTGCCGCCGAGATTGTCAAAGGGAAGAAGGTCGCTGCAGGAGTAAATGCGATTGTCGTACCAGGTTCCCAGCAGGTGAAAAAGGCAGCAGAAGAAGAAGGCATAGCCGCTATTTTTATCGAAGCAGGATTTGAGTGGAGGGAATCAGGCTGCAGCATGTGCCTCAGCATGAATGCTGATATCGTACCAGCCGGGGAGCATTGCGCCTCCACTTCAAACCGGAACTTTGAGGGAAGACAGGGTGCTGGAGCACGGACGCATCTAGTGAGCCCGGCTATGGCAGCTGCAGCTGCGCTTAACGGACACTTTGTTGATGTCAGGTCGATGGCTGGAGTAACGGTTTAGTGTTTATACCAAATAGTGACTGATGGCGCAATTAATGACCATGAGTATTGCAATTAACGGCACGAAAGACACTATTCTCGCTATCTTTTAATGCAAAGTCTTCCAGAAGAAAGAATAGCTTAAAAAATAGTCCGGAACTCTACGCAATTTCCGGCCGCTTCCTAAAAGTTAATTCGCAAGGAAAAATTTTACGATGAAAGGAGCCTGAAATGTCCAGTTTTAAAGAAATGACAGGAAAAGCTGCTGCAATGGACCGGACCAACGTAGATACAGACCAGATCATTCCGAAGCAATTCCTGAAAAGAATCGAGAAGACCGGGTTTGGTCAATATTTATTTTACGACTGGCGCTTCAAGCCAGATGGTGAACCAGATGAAAGGTTCGAACTCAACCACCCTGCCAGCCAGGGAGCATCGATTTTAATCGCCAACGAAAATTTTGGCTGTGGCTCCTCCAGGGAACACGCGCCATGGGCATTGCAGGATTATGGGTTCCGGGTGATCATTGCTCCATCATTCGCAGACATATTTAAGCAGAACTGCCTTAAAAATGGAATTCTCCCTGTGGTATTGTCTGAAAAGGAAGTAACCTGCCTGCTTGGAAAAGCAGCCGGGCAGGAGTATGAGATGACCGTTTCGCTTGAGCAGAAATGTGTTTATGACAATGAGGGTTTTAGGGCAGAATTTGAAATTCACCCTTACTGGTATAATATGCTCCTGAACGGATGGGACGAAATCGAATTGACCCTCCAGCTCGAAGGAAGCATTAAGGAATATGAGGATGGGGTTGCGAAGATAGGATGCTAGTTTTGGCAACTAAACTTTATAGAAATTAAAAGATTCACAGGCTCTGCTTGTGAATCTTTTTGTTTTTTCCAGAAATCGTGCTACACTTTCTAAAAAGCTGAAGTGCAAAATCGATTACCAAATAGATATTTTTTTATAAGTAAGGCGGTATGTGTATGAAAAAACGGGATTCAAATAAGGATAATCTGATCCTGTTTCCCGGTCTGGGAAAGAGGCTTTTGGAAAAAGGCCTGGATTATTTAAAACAGCAAAAGTACAGGGAAGCCATTCAATGTCTGGAGCAAGCCCTGGAGCACGAACCTGAGAACAGCGATATATATGTAGGACTCATACTCGTCCATTATGAAACGGGCAACCTAAAGATGGCCAAGGAAATCGCGGCGGATATGCTAAAGAGCGGCCGAGGTGATTATATCCAGGTGATCGAAATGTATTTGATGATCCTCGTCCAGTTGAATGAGTACAGTGAAGTAGTTACTGCGATTGAAGCATTGCTCGAAGATCGGGAAATCCCTGTTGATAAGCATGAGCATTTTATGAAAATGCTTGAGTTTGGCCGAAAGATGAAAGATGGGACAGAAAAATATGAGACTGCTGAGATGGATGATGAACAACCAGAAGAACAGGAACTAGATCTGTTTGAATCGGAAGACATAAATAAGCAGGTTTTGGCTTTAGGAAGTCTCACCAATGTGAACATTCGTCCGTTCATCAAGGTTTTGAAAAAATTTGCAGGTTCAGAAGAGGGCCATCCCTTTATAAAAACCATGCTGGTCAATATATTGAGAGAACAAGAGTATTCAGAGGAAATTGGTGTAAGTAAATTCGGCTGGAATGAATCTTTTACCCCCACTCATTTACCTGATGTGAAGGAGTACATTGAGGACAGCGGAGTGCTTCAGTTATTAGCCGATGAGATTGAAAATGATGATCCTGTATTGTATGACCAGGTGCAAAGCCTCGTTGAGCGGTATTTTTTTCTGGTTTATCCGTATAAAACTCCTGTCGGCAAGCCTGCTGCCTGGGCTGCTGCAGTTCATTTCACTGCCAACGAGTACTATGGATTTGATGATCCGCTTGAGGAGTTTGCTGATCTTTACGGCAGTCACCATGTTGAAGCAGCAAAGGTTCTTGAGTTTATCAGAGAGTTAGAAGAAATTTCTTACCCGATAATATAGTCCAGGCTGTTGAAACGAAATAAACCTGTGTTATAATGTAGTGGTTGTATTATGTAAAAATCATTCTATTTTACATTTAATCTGGAATATTGCTTGGTTAACAAGAGTATTCATCGTCGAATGAAAATGACAATAGATTATTGTTGGAGGGAACTGTATGTCTGCAAAGGTAGAAAAAAGAGAAGGGAACCAAACGGTTCTAACAATTGAAGTAGATGCAGAAAAGGTCAACCAGGGTCTTGACGCTGCATTCAAGAAAGTCGTTAAGCAAATTAACGTACCAGGATTCCGTAAAGGAAAAATGCCACGCCAAATGTTCGAAAAGCGTTTCGGCGTAGAATCTTTATATCAGGATGCAATTGATATCCTTCTTCCAGAAGCATATGCAAGTGCAATCGACGAAACTGGAATCGAGCCAGTTGACCGTCCTGAAATCGATGTAGAACAAATCGAGAAGGGCAAGAGCCTGATCTTCAAGGCAACTGTAACAGTTAAGCCGGAAGTGAAGCTTGGCGAATACAAAGGACTTGAAGTAGAAGCATTCGACACAAACGTTACAGATGAAGAAGTAGAGAACGAATTGAAAGCAATGCAAGAAAAGCAGGCTGAGCTTGTTGTTAAAGAAGAAGGCACAGCTGAAAATGGCGACAATGTTGTCATCGATTTCGAAGGATTCGTTGATGGCGAAGCTTTCGAAGGCGGCAAAGCTGAAAACTATGCACTTGAACTTGGTTCAGGTTCATTCATTCCAGGTTTCGAAGAACAACTAGTTGGAACAGCTACTGGCGAAGAAAAAGATGTAGAGGTTACTTTCCCAGAAGAGTACCATGCAGCTGAACTTGCTGGTAAGCCTGCAACTTTCAAAGTGAAAGTTCACGAAATCAAAGGAAAAGAACTTCCAGCTCTAGATGACGAGTTCGCTAAAGATGCTGACGAAGAAGTTGAAACTTTAGATGAGCTTAAAACAAAAATCAAAGATCGTCTTGCACACGACAAAGCGCACCAGAAAGAACATTTCGAGCGCGACACTGTTGTTGAAAAGGCAGCAGCTAATGCTGAAATCGAAGTTCCTGAAGCGATGATCGACACTGAAATCGACCGCATGGTGAACGAATTCGAACAGCGCCTGCAAATGCAAGGCATGAACCTTGACCTGTACTACCAGTTCTCAGGACAAGATGAAGCTGCTCTTCGCGAACAAATGAAAGAAGAAGCTGCTACACGCGTTCGTGTGAACCTGACTCTTGAAGCAATCGCAAAAGCTGAAAACATCGAAGTAACTGATGAAGAAGTAAATGCAGAGCTTGAAAAGATGTCTGAAATGTACAATATGACTGCTGACCAAATCCAGGCAGCACTAGGCGGAAGCCTTGAAGGAATCAAAGGCGATCTTCAACTGAAAAAAGCAGTTGATTTCCTTGTAGAAAACAGCAAAACTGTTGCATAATATTAGAAAAGCGTAAGCGCCTTGGTCAGCCCCGACAAGCACTGGAGGGCCGACCGGTGAAGTCGTTCCTTGACTTCATTGGGCGGACCGAAATCGAAAAGTATAGCCGACTGTCCAGAAACGCAGAAACTGGAGACTTCGACAAAGAAGCGCTTTTTGCTTCTGCCGGCGGAGTTGAAGTTTCGGAGTTTCTAGGAGGCGACACTAGACAAGTGACTCGAGGGGCTAGGCGCTGAAGCTAGACATTTCTCAAAGTGAATTTTATACTTAGTATAAAAGATAGAAACAAGGCGCGAGTAAATCGTGCCTTGTTTTCTACCATTATCACCAATATACATACATAATTTTTTAGCAATTTCCTGTAAGCCGATTTAATGGCCGGATTTATGGTTAAGATGAGTTAGTACATATTTTTTTTTCGATTCATAAGCGCGAACCTGAAATAGCCGAGGGTTATTATTTCCTGTACCCTGGCAAAATATGATACAATGCAATACATACCTGCTACAATGCAGCAGAAAAACCGTCACTTAACTGTTCGTTTGCTTATGAATCGCAGCTTTATATATGTTTTAGAAGTTCTCAAGGGGTGAAGGCATTGTTCAAATTTAATGATGAAAAAGGACAGCTCAAATGTTCTTTCTGCGGCAAGACTCAGGATCAGGTCCGCAAGCTGGTAGCCGGTCCAGGTGTCTATATCTGTGACGAGTGTATTGAATTATGCACAGAAATCGTTGAAGAAGAACTTGGTACTGAAGAAGAAGTTGAGTTCAAGGATGTTCCGAAGCCACAGGAAATCCGTGATATCCTTAATGAGTATGTAATTGGCCAGGACCAGGCGAAGAAAAACCTTTCTGTAGCCGTTTACAACCACTATAAGCGTATCAACTCAAACAGCAAGATTGATGATGTTGAACTGTCAAAGAGTAATATTGCGATGATTGGGCCGACAGGTAGCGGAAAAACCTTACTTGCCCAAACATTGGCTCGTATTCTTAATGTTCCTTTCGCAATCGCGGATGCAACATCATTGACTGAAGCAGGATATGTCGGTGAAGACGTTGAAAATATCCTGTTGAAACTGATCCAATCAGCTGACTATGATGTGGAAAAAGCTGAAAAAGGAATCATTTATATCGATGAAATCGATAAAATCGCAAGAAAATCCGAAAACCCATCTATTACAAGAGATGTATCCGGTGAAGGCGTGCAGCAGGCGCTCCTTAAAATTCTTGAGGGAACAGTTGCAAGCGTTCCGCCACAAGGTGGACGAAAGCATCCTCATCAGGAATTCATCCAGATTGATACAACGAATATCCTGTTCATTTGCGGCGGGGCATTTGATGGTATCGAACAAATTATCAAACGCCGCCTTGGCCAGAAAGTAATCGGCTTCGGCGGTTCTGATAAAAAAGAAGAAGACCTAGACAAGAAGGAATTGCTGTCAAAAGTGCTTCCTGAAGACTTGCTGAAGTTCGGTTTGATCCCTGAATTCATTGGCCGTCTTCCAGTGATTGCGAGCCTAACTCCGCTTGACGAAGAAGCACTGGTTGAAATCCTGACAAAGCCGAAGAACGCACTTGTGAAGCAATATCAGAAAATGCTTGAGCTGGACGATGTCGAGCTTGATTTTGAAGATGATGCTTTAATCGAGATTGCGAAAAAGGCAATCGAGCGCAAGACGGGAGCACGCGGACTGCGTTCCATTATTGAAGGCATCATGCTTGATGTCATGTTCGACCTTCCATCACGTGACGATATTGTTAAGTGCATCATCACGAAGGAAACAGTCGAGAACAACATGCCGCCAAAGCTAGTCCTAGAAGACGGTACAGTCCTGAAAGACGAAAGAAATTCAGCTTAATGCTTCTTAAATCCCGGTGAGTGCTCACCGGGATTTTTTAGTGTGAAAAATTCCGATTGCTGGGACGATCGGAGGTGAACTTCGGACAGGTTTGGTGGTAGAAGAGTAAAAGCTGTCCGAACTAGAGCCTACTTCCGACAGGTTTAGTAGTGGAAGAGTAAAAGCTGTCCGAACCCGGGTCACCTTCGGACAGGTTTGGAATGAATAGAGAAAAAGCTGTCCGAACCAGAGCCACCTTCGGACAGCTTGGGTGGTGGAAGAGGAAAAGCTGTCCGAACCAGAGCCACCTTCGGACAGCTTGGGTGGTGAAAGAGGAAAAGCTGTCAGAATCAGAGGCAACTTCGGACAGGTTAAGTGTTAAGAGAGGAAAAGCTGTCAGAATCATGGCGAACTTCGGACAGGTTAAGTGTTAAGAGAGGAAAAGCTGTCAGAATCAGAGGCAACTTCGGACAGGTTTAGCGGTGGAAAGGGAAAAGCTGTCAGAATCAGAGCCGACTTCGGACAGGTTTAGTGGTAGAAGAGGAAAAGCTGTCCGAACTAGAGCCAACTTCGGACAGGTTTAGCGGTGAAAGAGGAAAAGCTGTCAGAATCAGAGGCAACTTCGGACAGGTTTAGTGGTAGAAGAGGAAAAGCTGTCCGAACTAGAGCCAACTTCGGACAGGTTTAGCGGTGAAAGAGGAAAAGCTGTCAGAATCAGAGCCAACTTCGGACAGGTTTAGCGGTGAAAGAGGAAAAGCTGTCAGAATCAGAGCCAACTTCGGACAGGTTTAGCG
>NZ_VEEP01000005.1:272726-328488 GCF_007678455.1 Cytobacillus oceanisediminis 2691
AGCGGTGAAAGAGGAAAAGATGTCCGAACTCGGGCCACCTTCGGACAGCTTGGGTGGTGGAAGAGGAAAAGCTGTCCGAACTACCTCAAACCCTCCCGGCAAAATGTCTACAATCCGCTATAAAACCCGGTCACTTCAGGCGGAAAAATTCACTTGAAAATATTGTTTATTCCAACACGCTCAGGGGGATACTAGGTGAAAGCGAATAGTATCAACTTACGGGAGGGAATGTATATTGAGTTGGACCGGAATCGCCTTATTTATACAGCTGTTTTTCGGTATCATCATCGGGCTGTATTTCTGGAATCTATTAAGGAATCAGAGGACGCAAAAGGTATCAATTGATCGGGAATCCCGAAAGGAAATGGAACAGTTAAGAAAGATGAGGTCGGTGTCACTGAGTGAGCCGCTTGCTGAAAAGGTCAGGCCTTCAAGCTTCAATGATATTGTCGGACAGGAAGATGGAATCAAGGCTTTGAAAGCAGCCTTGTGTGGTCCTAATCCGCAGCATGTCATCATTTACGGACCTCCTGGAGTAGGGAAAACAGCGGCAGCGAGACTGGTTTTGGAAGAGGCTAAGCAAAACCAAAAATCCCCCTTCAAAAAATCATCGGTATTCGTTGAACTGGATGCTACTACTGCCAGGTTCGATGAAAGAGGGATTGCAGATCCTTTAATCGGTTCGGTGCATGACCCGATCTATCAAGGAGCTGGAGCAATGGGACAGGCCGGTATCCCTCAGCCTAAGCAAGGGGCGGTCACCAATGCACACGGTGGAGTTTTATTCATCGATGAGATCGGTGAACTGCATCCAATCCAGATGAACAAGCTTTTAAAAGTACTGGAAGACAGGAAGGTATTTTTAGAGAGTGCGTATTATAATGAAGAAAACACGCAAATCCCGAGTCATATCCACGACATCTTCAAAAATGGGCTCCCGGCAGACTTCCGCCTTGTAGGCGCGACGACGAGAACTCCAAGCGAAATCCCTCCGGCAATTAGGTCAAGATGCATGGAAGTATTTTTCCGTGAGCTAACTCAAGAGGAAATTTCTGAAGTAGCGAGGAATGCAGCTGAAAAAGTACAGCTGTCGATGAGTGAAAAAGCGATTGAGATTTTGTCAAACTATGCACGGAATGGCCGTGAAGCAGTCAATATGGTGCAAATCGCCGCAGGGCTTGCCATAACAGATGACCGGACATACATCAAGGAAGAGGAAATTGAATGGGTCGTCCATTCAAGCCAGCTGACACCGAGGATGGAAAGAAAAATTAATGAAAAGTCAGCGGTTGGTCTGGTAAATGGCCTGGCTGTATATGGACCAAACACCGGCGCTCTTCTTGAAATCGAGGTAACGGTCATCAAGGCGAAGGAAAAAGGGTCCATAAATATCACCGGCATCGTAGATGAAGAAAGCATCGGCGGACAGGGAAAATCAATCCGCAGAAAAAGTATGGCGCGGGGTTCGATTGAAAATGTCATAACTGTCCTGAGGTCGATGGGCGTACCGGCAGATGAGTTTGACATCCATGTGAACTTCCCTGGCGGTACACCGATTGATGGGCCATCTGCCGGAATTGCCATGGCGACTGGAATTTATTCAGCCATCTATAAAATCCCAATGGACAATACCGTTGCGATGACTGGAGAAATCAGCATCCATGGAAATGTGAAGCCGATTGGCGGTGTCTATCCAAAAGTGAAGGCAGCGAAAAAAGCAGGCGCCACGAAGGTCATCATTCCAAAGGAAAATGTCCAGACCATCCTGAATGAGATCACGGGAATTGAAATCATTCCTGTTACCCATCTGGATGAGGTTTTTGAAATCGCTCTTTTAAAAGATCATCCGCGAGAGCAGATCATCAAGGCTGCGAGTGATCTAGCCCAAAAAGAGACTAGCTAATTGGATAATGAAAAAGAACGCGTGTCTGCGTTCTTTTTTTATGGAGCTTTTGTCTCATCATTTAAGTCTAGCAGCTAAATGTGTTTATTTTTGCCTTAAAAAGGAAAAGGTTTTGTACCAGTATTTATAGTGAAAGAAACTTCAATTTGAACCATAAAGTCAATCATGATTCGGACATATTTTAACAGGAATATCAGGATACTAATCATTAGAACTAAAACAGGGCAATCCGCTCTAGATATTAGACACTTGAAAACAAATACGATAGAATTGAACAACAAAGTATTATGGTTTGATACAATGCATGTTGGAGGTGCAATGTCATGGCGAACAAGAACGAGTACACAGTCCCACTCCTGCCGTTGCGCGGTCTGCTTGTGTATCCGACGATGGTCCTGCATTTGGATGTAGGGCGGGAAAAATCGGTACAGGCACTGGAGAAGGCGATGGTGGATGACCATTTGATCTATCTAACTACCCAAAAAGATATATCCATAGATGAGCCGGGAGAGGAGGACCTTTACCAGATGGGCACGCTAACCCGCGTCAAACAAATGCTGAAGCTGCCTAACGGAACAATCCGCGTACTGGTTGAGGGTTTATCCAGAGCTGAAATTATTGAGCTTTTCGACGAAAATGATCACTTCTCCTGTAAAGTCAGAACGTTTGAAGACGATGACAGCAAGGATGTCGAAGATGAAGCATTGATGAGAACGATGCTTGAGTATTTCGAACAATACATAAAAATGTCCAAGAAGATTTCTGCGGAAACGTATGCATCCGTTTCAGATATAGAGGAGCCTGGAAGGATGGCGGATATCATTGCTTCGCATCTTCCGCTGAAGTTGAAGGAAAAGCAGGAAATCCTTGAGACGATCGACATAAAGGACCGGATGAACCGAGTCATCGAAATCATCCACAATGAAAAAGAAGTGCTTGGCCTTGAGAAAAAAATCGGCCAGCGCGTAAAACGTTCAATGGAGCGGACCCAGAAGGAATATTACCTTCGTGAGCAAATGAAAGCCATCCAGAAGGAGCTTGGTGATAAGGAAGGGAAAACGGGTGAAATATCCGAACTTACCGAAAAAATCGAGCTTGCCGGAATGCCTGATCATGTGAAGGAAACAGCGTTGAAGGAGCTCGACCGTTATGAAAAGGTTCCAACAACCTCTGCTGAAAGCGCAGTGATCCGGAATTACATTGAATGGCTGGTTGCTTTGCCGTGGTCTAAATCCACAGAAGACGACCTTGATATCAGCAAGGCTGAGAAAATCCTTGATCAGGACCATTACGGACTTGAAAAAGTAAAAGAAAGAGTCCTTGAATATTTGGCTGTCCAAAAATTGACGAATTCCTTGAAAGGGCCGATCCTTTGCCTCGCTGGACCTCCAGGGGTAGGAAAAACGAGTTTGGCGAAGTCGATTGCCAAATCCCTGAATAGGAATTTTGTCCGCATCTCGCTGGGCGGAGTGCGTGATGAGTCTGAAATCCGCGGCCATAGAAGGACCTATGTAGGTGCGATGCCGGGACGGATCATCCAGGGCATGAAAAAAGCAGGAACCATCAACCCTGTTTTTCTTCTGGATGAAATCGATAAAATGTCCAGCGATTTCCGCGGTGATCCATCTTCAGCGATGCTAGAGGTGCTGGATCCGGAGCAGAACCATAACTTCAGCGACCACTATATTGAAGAGACGTATGATCTTTCAAAGGTCATGTTCATTGCTACAGCCAATAACCTCTCCACCGTTCCAGGGCCATTGCTCGACAGGATGGAGATCATCAATATTGCTGGCTATACCGAGCTGGAAAAGCTGCATATTGCCAAAGACCATTTGCTGCCTAGACAGATCAAAGACCATGGACTGTCAAAATCCCAGCTTCAAATAAAAGATGAAGCGATCACAAAAGTGATTCGTTATTATACCCGTGAATCCGGTGTCCGCTCTCTTGAAAGACAGCTCGCTTCAATCTGCAGGAAAACAGCTAAAATTGTAGTTTCCGGCACGAAAAAACGTGTAATTGTGAGCGAGAAGAATATAGAGGAATTCCTTGGGAAATCAAAGTTCAGGTATGGTCAGGCAGAATTGGAAGATCAGGTTGGCGTGGCAACCGGCCTCGCCTATACAACGGTCGGCGGAGATACGCTGCAGATCGAGGTTTCTTTATCTCCGGGCAAAGGAAAACTAGTGCTGACAGGAAAGCTTGGGGATGTCATGAAGGAATCTGCGCAGGCAGCATTCAGCTATGTCCGTTCTAAAGCGAAGGATCTGGACATCGATCCGGATTTCCATGAGAAAAATGATATTCACATCCACGTCCCTGAAGGAGCAGTCCCTAAAGATGGACCTTCTGCGGGGATTACGATTGCTACTGCACTCGTTTCGGCTTTATCAGGAAAGCCGATCCGCAGGGAAGTAGGAATGACAGGAGAAATAACATTAAGAGGACGGGTTCTGCCGATTGGCGGCCTCAAGGAAAAATCTTTGAGCGCACACAGGGCGGGTCTTACAAAAGTTATTTGTCCAAAAGATAATGAAAAAGATATTGATGATATTCCTGAAAGTGTACGTAAGGAGCTTGAATTTGTGTTAGTTTCACATGTAGATGAAGTATTGAAGCACGCTCTTGCCAGCGGTGATTATCAATGAAGGTAAACAGTGCAGAAATCGTAATCAGTGCTGTAAGGCCGAACCAGTATCCGGAAGGTAATCTTCCGGAGTTCGCTCTTGCAGGACGCTCTAATGTTGGTAAATCTTCTTTTATCAATAAAATGCTGAACAGAAAGGCTCTTGCCAGGACTTCCTCGAAGCCGGGCAAGACCCAGACCTTGAATTTTTATTTGATCAATGAAATGCTGCATTTTGTTGATGTTCCAGGGTATGGGTACGCGAAAGTATCTAAATCTGAACGTGAAGCATGGGGGAAGATGATCGAAACCTACATCACATCGCGTGAGCAGCTTAAGGCTGTGCTGCTAATCGTAGACCTCAGGCATCCGCCTTCAAAGGACGATGTCATGATGTATGATTTCCTAAAGCATTATCAAATCCCTGTCATTATCATTGCGACCAAAGCCGATAAAATCCCAAAGTCCAAGTGGCAAAAGCACTTGAAGATCACGAAAGAAACACTTGATTTAGACCCGGAGGATTCAATCATTCTTTTCTCGTCTGAAACAGGTGAAGGGAAAGACAAAGCATGGTCAGTCATGGGAAGCTTCATGAGATAAAGTGAATCTGAACAAAAAGAAAAACCCGCACCGTGATGGACCACAGTGCGGGTTTTCTTATTTTTTCTTAATGAATAACAAGTACAGTCCAATCACTATTAATGCCGCAGGCCAGAATTTCCATGCCGTCGCAACCCCATTTTCCAATAAACCGAGCCATGCAGTGACTCTGTCATAAAACAGCAGCAAACCTGCTAAAATGAGAAAGAGGACTCCATGGAACAACCCATTGCCGGTTTTCTGATAACGCAGCAAGAACCCAAGGGCGATGATCAAGATAAAGGCTCCAAGATGATCGGGCCACAGCTCGAACTTATTGACCACGTGAAAATGAACACCAAAGCCAACCAGGATCACGCCTGGGAAAATCGATTCATAATCCCTGCCCCAATATCCCTGGACTAAAAAGGCGGCTCCGACGATGATCAACAGTGTCTGCCACGTATAAAACTCGTTGAACAGTGAAATATTTTCCTGCTGGAGATAGAAATAGACCCCAAAACCTATGAGGATTATTCCGGGTATGATTTTCTGATTTTTCATTCTTCCACCACTTCCAATAAGGCTCACTTGAATTAAAGGACAAACTTTGATAAGGTACATTAGGGAGTATGTTTATTTGCTTAGTAGATAGTATAAAAGTATAACAAACATACAGGAAAAAATAGTTCAATTTAATCAATGCCATTATATAAATGTAATTTCAAGAGTTGTTCACATTTACAACGTTAAAAGTGGAAAAACTCATGTATAATTGCCTTAGCCAATTATGCAATTTCTCTGTGGGGGTGTCAATTCATAATGCATATTATCGTTGTCGGTCTTAACTATAAAACTGCCCCTGTCGAAATCCGCGAAAGGTTGACATTCAATGAAGCGAATCTTGGAGAAGCAATGAGCGCACTCCAGCAAAAGAAAAGCATCCTTGAAAATGTTATCGTATCAACATGCAACCGTACAGAAATATACGCCGTCGTGGATCAGCTTCACACTGGCAGATATTATATCAAAGAGTTTTTATCTGAATGGTTCGGGATCCCTCAGGCAGAATTCACGCCATTCCTGTTCATCTACGAACAAGATGGAGCAATTGAACACTTATTCAAGGTATCATGCGGCCTGAACTCAATGGTACTAGGTGAGACCCAGATCCTTGGACAGGTACGTTCAAGCTTCATGCTTGGACTCGAAGGAAACACGACTGGAACTGTTTTCAACCAGTTGTTCAAACAGGCTGTCACGCTCGCAAAGCGCGGCCATTCCGAAACGGATATTGGTGCGAACGCTGTGTCGGTCAGCTATGCGGCTGTTGAATTAGCCAAAAAGATTTTCGGAACTCTTGACGAGAAGCATGTGCTGATTCTCGGTGCCGGCAAAATGGGTGAACTTGCCATCCAAAACCTTCATGCAAATGGAGCGAGGAAAGTGACGGTCATCAACCGTACTTACCAGAAAGCGGAAGACCTGGCAAACCGTTTTTCTGGGGTTGCCAAAAGCTTGGATGAACTCCAGACTGCGCTGGCGGATGCGGATATCCTGATCAGTTCCACAGGAGCCAAGGATTTTGTTGTCACAAAGGAAATGGTGGCGATGGTGGAGCAAAAGCGGAAAGGGAAGCCGTTATTCATGGTGGATATTGCTGTTCCGCGTGACCTGGATCCGGAAATCGCAACATTGGAAAATGTCTTCCTATATGATATAGATGACCTTGAAGGAATTGTCGAAGCGAACCTTCAGGAACGCCAGAAAGCAGCCGAGAAGATCCTGATCATGATTGAAGGGGAAATTGTCCAATTCAAGCAATGGCTGAACACTCTTGGTGTTGTACCGGTCATTTCCGCATTAAGAGTTAAAGCCCTCTCAATCCAGGAAGAGACAATGAATAGCATTGAACGGAAATTGCCGCACCTATCTGAACGGGATAAAAAGGTGCTTAACAAGCATACGAAGAGTATCATCAACCAGCTTCTGAAAGACCCAATCCTGCAGGCTAAGGAGCTAGCGGCAGGGCCGGATGCGGAAGATGCGCTGGACCTTTTCGTCAAGATTTTTAATATTGAACAGCTCGTCGCAGAACAAGAAGGAATGAAAACGGCTGAGACTAAGCAGGTAAAAGTTCCTTCGCCTCAGGCTTCTTTTCAGCCATAAGAGAGGTGTTGCCCATGGGTGATCTTTATATAACGCGTCTCCATGAAATAACCATTGTGATTTATGCGGCCAGCGTGCTCTTATATTTCATCGATTTTCTTAACCGTAACCGGAGGGCGAATAAAGTTGCCTTCTGGTTACTTGCATTTGTATGGGTATTCCAGACGGTTTTCCTGGTGTTTTACATGGTCGACACAGGCCGATTCCCGGTACTGACCCTTTTTGAGGGGCTCTACTTTTATGCATGGGTGCTGGTCACACTGTCGCTGGCAATCAATAAACTGCTGAAAGTGGATTTTATTGTTTTTTTTACGAATATCCTGGGGTTCATCATCATGGCGATCCATACCTTCGCACCGGTGCAATACGACTCCAATGTCATGTCTGAACAGTTGGTATCAGAGCTTCTGCTCATCCATATCACGATGGCGATCCTGTCTTATGGGGCTTTTTCGATCTCATTCGTCTTTTCGCTGTTATATCTCATCCAATATGACCTTTTAAAGAGGAAAAAGTGGGGTAAGCTGTTATGGAGGATATCTGATTTATCACGGCTTGACTACTGGTCTTACATATTGAACGTCATTGGGGTGCCGATGCTGCTCCTTAGCCTGATCCTTGGGCTGCAATGGGCATGGATCAAGGTTCCTGATCTTGCCTGGTATGATGCCAAGCTATTAGGCTCCTTCATCGTCCTTGCAGTTTATAGCATCTACCTGTATTTGAGGGTTGGCAAGGAGATGTATGGGAAAGCGCTGGCACTATTAAATATTGCGTCTTTCCTGATCGTACTGATTAACTTCTTTCTTTCTGGGAAATTATCATCTTTCCATTTTTGGTATCAATAAATAGGAGGCTGTCATGAGAAAAATTATCGTTGGCTCCAGACGGAGTAAGCTGGCATTGACACAAACAAACTGGGTAATACAGCAGTTGAAAAATTTGGGTGCTCCTTTTGAATTTGAAGTGAAGGAAATCGTGACCAAAGGAGATAAAATCCTTGATGTCACTCTTTCTAAAGTCGGAGGAAAAGGGCTTTTCGTAAAAGAGATCGAGCAGGCCATGCTTGATAAAGAGATTGATATGGCTGTACATAGCATGAAAGACATGCCTGCAGTATTGCCAGAAGGACTTGTCATCGGTTCTATCCCCGAGAGAGAGGATCACCGTGATGTCTTGATTTCAAACGGCCATGTTCCTTTCAAAGAATTAAAACCAGGTTCGGTCATCGGAACAAGCAGCCTTCGCAGGAGTGCCCAGCTTTTAGCTCAGCGTCCTGATCTTGAAATGAAATGGATTCGCGGAAATATCGACACAAGAATTTCAAAGCTGGAAACAGATGACTATGATGGCATCATCCTCGCAGCTGCTGGATTAAAACGGATGGGATGGGCAAGTGATGTCGTCACTGAATTCATCGATCCGGAAATCTGTGTGCCGGCAGTCGGCCAGGGAGCGCTTTCGATTGAGTGCCGCGGCGATGATACAGAACTTCTTGAGCTTCTTGAAAAATTCACTTCCGCAGAAACAAATGCGACAGTGAGAGCAGAAAGGTCATTCCTTCACAAGATGGAGGGCGGCTGCCAGGTTCCGATTGCAGGATATGCGCACATCAATGACAAGGAAGAAATCGTCCTGACAGCCCTAGTTGGATCTCCTGATGGAAAGACAATCTTCAAAGAGCAGGTAACTGGAACGAATCCAGAGGAGCTTGGAGAACTTGCTGCAGAAAAATTGATCAGCCAGGGTGCGAAAGAGCTGATCGACAAGGTAAAACAGGAGCTTGATAGTGAATGATAGCACCTTTTTCGCTGCAAAATAGAACAGTAATGATTCCAAGGGGAAAGGCACATTCTAAGCCTTTCTCCGAATTGGTTGCTAGAAATGGAGGGATTCCTGTGGAAATCCCTCTTATTGCCTTTCAGCCGGTTGCAGCTTCGGAAAAATTGGTTCATGCACTTGCAGGATTACATAATTATGATTGGATCATCTTCACCAGCAATGTAACGGTTGAAACCTTTTTTTCCTTTTTTGAAAAAAATAGGCCGTCCCTTCCTAAAATAGCGGTAATTGGTGACCAAACGAAAGCTTCCCTTGAAGAAAGGGGAGAACAGGTGGAGTTTACGCCTGAAGAGTATGTCGCAGAAGGATTCGTGGAAGAGTTTTTGCCTTATGTGAAAGCTGGCGACAAAATCCTCATCCCAAAAGGGAACCTTGCCAGGGACTATATCTCTAAGTCCTTGAAAGAAAAGGGAGCCATTGTCGAAGAACTCATTATCTATGAAACCTATCTTCCAGGAGAAAGCCGGGACAAGCTCGTTCAGATGCTAAGTGATGAAAGACTTGATATACTTACATTTACAAGCCCTTCTACCATTAATCATTTTATGGGAATCGTAGAAGAACATAATTTAAGAGGCAAGCTGGAACGTTGCCTCATTGCCTGCATCGGCCCTGTGTCTAAAAGGAAAGCAGAGCAATGGGGATTGACGGTCCATGCTATGCCTGAGAAATACACTGTAGAAGAGATGCTGAAAAGCGTTGCCGAGTATATACAAATTGGAGGGTAAATGATGAAACACCTTGAATTCAGCCGCCATCGCCGTCTTCGCCAGTCAGCGAATATGCGCGCACTAGTACGTGAAAACTATCTTCGAACTGAAGACCTGATCTACCCGCTTTTCGTCGTTGAAGGAGAGAATGTGAAAAACGAAGTATCTTCAATGCCGGGAGTCTATCAATTATCTCTTGATAATTTAAAAGAAGAAATGACTGAAGTGGATTCTTTGGGCATTAAGTCAGTGCTGCTTTTCGGCGTTCCTGACGAAAAAGATGAAGTAGGCTGTCAGGCGTATCATGACCACGGTATTTTGCAGGAAGCAATCCGGGTCATCAAAAAAGATTTTCCTGAGATGATTGTCATTGCGGATACATGCCTTTGTGAATACACAAGCCATGGCCACTGCGGCGTCATCGAGGATGGCAAGGTTTTGAACGATCCATCTTTGGAGCTGCTTGGAAAGACAGCTGTCAGCCAGGCGAAGGCCGGAGCAGATATCATCGCACCATCAAACATGATGGACGGATTCGTTGCCGCGATTCGCTTTGCTCTTGATGAGGCAGGATTCCAGGATGTGCCCATCATGTCCTATGCAGTAAAATATTCTTCTGCATTCTATGGTCCATTCCGCGAAGCAGCAGAAAGCACACCGCAGTTTGGTGACCGCAAATCCTACCAGATGGATCCAGCAAATCGCATCGAAGCAATGCGCGAAGCTGAATCCGATGTAGTGGAAGGCGCTGACTTCCTGATCGTGAAGCCGGGCATGCCATACCTTGATATCGTCCGTGACGTGAAAAACAACTTCAACCTTCCAGTTGTCATCTATAATGTCAGCGGGGAATATTCCATGGTCAAAGCAGCAGCACAAAACGGCTGGATTGATGAGAAGAGCATCGTCATGGAAATGCTGACAGGAATGAAGCGTGCCGGGTCTGACCTGATCATTACTTACCATGCGAAGGATGCAGCGCGCTGGCTGAAAGAACAGTAATCAAGCTTCTTGCTGCAGGACATCAGATTAGCTGATGCTGTAAAAAAAGAGGCACAATCAAAAGAAATGAGGGATATTATGCGCTCATATAATAAATCGATTGAAGCTTTCAAAGAAGCAAAGGAACTTTTGCCAGGCGGGGTGAACAGCCCGGTCCGCGCGTTTAAATCTGTCGATATGGATCCAATTTTCATGGAAAAAGGCAAGGGTTCAAAAATCTATGATATTGACGGCAATGAATATATTGACTATGTATTATCATGGGGACCACTGATCCTTGGCCACACAAATGATAGGGTCGTGGAAGGAATCAAGAAGGTAGCTGAGCTTGGTACAAGCTTCGGTGCACCAACTGTTGTCGAGAATGAGCTTGCACAGCTTGTCATTGACCGTGTGCCATCGATCGAAATGGTCCGGATGGTATCATCGGGAACTGAGGCAACGATGAGTGCATTGCGCCTTGCGCGTGGATATACAGGCCGTAACAAAATCCTGAAATTTGAAGGATGCTACCACGGCCATGGCGACTCGCTGCTCATCAAAGCTGGCTCAGGGGTTGCTACACTTGGTTTGCCTGACAGCCCAGGTGTTCCTGAGGGTGTTGCTAAAAACACGATTACAGTGCCTTATAACGATCTTGAGAGCGTTCGTTACGCATTCGAACAGTACGGAGATGACATCGCCGGCGTCATCGTAGAACCAGTAGCGGGAAATATGGGTGTCGTGCCGCCAGTGGGAGGCTTCCTTGAAGGCTTGCGCGAAATCACTAGCCAGTACGGAACAGTATTGATCTTTGATGAGGTCATGACAGGCTTCCGTGTAGGCTATAACTGTGCTCAGGGATACTTCAATGTAACGCCTGACCTGACCTGCCTTGGAAAGGTAATCGGCGGAGGGCTTCCAGTAGGAGCTTACGGCGGAAAGCGGGAAATCATGGAGCAAATCGCCCCGAGCGGACCGATTTACCAGGCGGGTACACTATCTGGTAACCCGCTGGCCATGACAGCCGGACTCGAGACTTTAAAGCAGTTGACTCCAGAATCTTACAAGGAATTTGAGCGCAAAGCCGATATTCTTGAAACAGGACTAAAAGCAGCGGCAGAAAAATACGGAATTCCGCATACCATAAATCGCGCAGGCTCGATGATCGGCATTTTCTTCACCAACGAAAATGTCATCAACTACGAAATTGCCAGGACATCGAATCTGGAATTCTTCGCGGCCTACTACCGTGAAATGGCAAACGAAGGAGTATTCCTGCCGCCATCACAATTTGAAGGCCTGTTCCTGTCAACAGCACACACAGACGAAGACCTGCAAAAAACAATCGAAGCAGCCGAAAAAGCATTTGCCAAGCTGCAGAATAAATAAGCTCATTAGACACCTTTCAATTGAAGGGTGTCTTTTTCATTTTGCAGTAAAATTGAGGGGTTAGGAATATATTTTATTTTTAAGGAATATAATCGGTTTCTAAGGAATATATTTATTTTTTAAGGAATAAATTATCGGTTTTAAGGAATATATCATTACTTTTTAGGAATATAGCATTCTGCGTTATAAATTGGACCATATTCTTTCGAGATAGCAGTGTGGCTACGGCCACTACATCTCATTTTTATGTTCTAAATTATCATAAAAGCAAATACAGACTCATAAAGTGTTAATGACATAGTGATTTTACGTTTAAGGAATGAAAGGAGGAGTCGCTTTGTCTCAGGGGAATCAATCGTGCCTGCGATTTTCACTAGAGGAGTCAGTGTGGTTTCAAAGAGGACAGGAAGTCGCGGAGCTTGTCTCGATTTCACTCGATCCCAATATAACGATCCAGGAAAATGAGCAATATGTATCCATTCGCGGATCTCTGGAATTGACAGGGGAATATACTTGCTATGAACAGCAGCATGAGGAAGATGGGGAGGATCAGCTATCGACTCTAAAGTACGTCCATTCTGTCATGGAGAGGGATGAAGGAGTTTATGAATTCCTTCACCGGTTTCCGGTGGATATCACCATTCCGAAAAACCGGATTGAAAGCATCTATGACATCGATATCCAGGTAGAGGCTTTCGACTATGTTTTTCCGGAAAAGGAGCGTCTGAAGCTGAATGCCGATCTGGCGATTACCGGTCTGTACGGGGATCAGCAGCTTGAAGCAGAACAGGACGGTGTTAACGAAGAAGCCCGGGAACTGGAAATCAGTTACCGGGAAGAAGCTACAGCAGAGTTGGCGGGAACAGCCGCAGAGACAGACAATGATTATTCAGGAGAAGCAGTTGAACAGGATTTCCCGGATCCTCCGGCGTATTCCTTCGTTCAGCAGAATGAAACCTTGAATCATCAAGAAGAAGATTCCTATGAAGAAGAATTGTATGCACCGTTCAGGGCTGAAGCGAAGAAAACAGCTGCAGCGGAAGAGGCATCACAACCGGAACTGCAGGCCCAAAGGGAGCCCGAGCCAGAGTATGCTTTCAGTGATTTTAGAGGCGAGCAAGAGCCGGTTGCGGAGGTCGAGGTTGAGCAAGAGGAAGCAGAAGTGGAGGTCGAGCTGGAGGCTGAAGAAAAGGCCGTACCAGAAAGTATGCCTGCTGAAGTGGAAGAATCTCCTGAAAGCTCATCTTCTCCTTTACTGAAAAAGAAAAAGCCGAACATGAAAAAAGGGATTTCCATTGCCGAATTTTTAGCGCGGAAGGAAGAGGTTTCGGAGGTTGCCAAAATAAGAGTGTGCATCGTCCAGCAGGGAGATTCGCTTCAATCGATTTCGGAACGCTATGATGTGCCGGTACAGCAGCTTTTGAGAGTAAACCATCTGAGCATCGACCATGAAGTACATGAAGGCCAGGTATTATATGTTCCCGGTGTGGCTATTCACCAATCATAATCTTTAAAATGGAGCAATGCCTTGTCCAAAAGGAAGCTGGTTGTCAGGGCTGGCTTGGCTGCTGGCTGGGATTGTGACAGCACTAAGTATGGGCAGGTGTTTACAAGCACCTGCCCAACTCTATTCATGCATACGAGTTCCAGAAAGTAGGCGAGTGTTCCGATGGATGATCGCAATTTTTTAAAAGAAGAATCGGCAGTGTTGAAGCATTATCCAATCGAGCCGTATTTTGCGGAAGACTTTGGAAAAATAAAAAAGGTCTATACCAAATCAGGACCCTTTGCATTGAAGAAAATCCATCCATATGAAGGGACGGATTTTATCAAACATATCCAGACTCTTTATCAAAAAGGCTATAACAGGATTGTTCCCGTCTATCCGGCAAACGACGGCCGCTATGGAATTTTGCATAATAATTCACTGTATTATTTAATGCCCTGGATGCCAAATGCCATAAGGGAGGACCAATCTGAAAGGCATAAGCAGCTGTTCAGGGAGCTGGCAAGAATGCATACCCTGTCAGCCAAGGAGCTGGAAATCAGCCAGGAAGTTAAACAGGAGCATTATGAACAGACTTTGAAGGAATGGGAAAAAGAAGAAGAGTTTGTCAATGGTTTCCTTGAAAGCTGTGAGAACAGGGTATATATGTCCCCATTTGAACTGACTTTCTGTCTGTATTACATCCAGATTCGGCAGGCGATGCAGTTTGCCAGACAAAAGCTTGAGGCGTGGAGTGAAAAAACGAAAGATCAGAAGAAAACGAGGACTGTGACGCTTCATGGCAAAGTCTCGCCTGAGCATTTTCTGTTCGATGAAAGGGGATACGGTTATTTCATCAACTTTGAAAAGGCAAGGAAAGGTTCTCCAATTCAGGATTTGCTGCCGTTTCTGGCCAGGTCATTAAAAACACAGCCGAAGTATGGTGATGAAATCATAGACTGGATTTATGTATACCTGAAGCATTTCCCCTTCCGTGATGATGAAATGCAGTTATTCATGAGTTATCTTGCCTTTCCGTCAGGCATTATCCGTGTCGCAGAAACCTATCATCAACGCAAGAAAGAAGTGGATGAAAGGAAATTTGTGCAAAAGCTTCAGCGCCAGTATTGGCTTTTGAGCAATACAGGTTATGTAGTTACCAAGATGGACGAACTCGAAAGGCAGAAGGAGCAGGCCAAACAAGAGGGAGCCCAGAGCTGAAAGCGGCTCTAAGGCTCCCTAAAATATTTCGAATTTTATTGCCAAAGCGATCAGGATGAAAATCGTTAACAGAAAGACATCGAAGGTCGACGGGAAGAAAAGGGTTCGTATTCCTTGAAATACACAAAAAGGAATGATCAGCTGTGCGCACACCGCCCTCGCCGTCCTCGCCCATCTGGGGAGTGAATACGGATTATACCTCTTTCTTTTCATTACCATCCCTCCAAGCAAGTAAGATATCCCTTTTTTATTCTATGAGACATGGGCCTAAAATGTGCTGATTATTGTCACAGGATGTGGCATGAAGTATAAAATAATGAAAAATAGGAAATGATGATTGACGTCAATCATCTTTTTTAGGTAGTATAACTAATATACAAAAACCAAAAATAAAGCAAAGCATTGACAGGGAAGAGTACATGAGCAGCCAGCTTGAAGAGAGGAAGTCCAATTGCTGGGAGGACTTCTAAGCGGGAACCATGGAAGGTCGCCCTTGAGCATCGCCTGGGAACGGGATACTCTCAGTAACAGGCGACGGTGAAGAGCCGTTATCCATATTTGAGCCAGCAGCTGATCTCTGTTTTTTACCGTTGCTGGGAAAAAAGGTGGTACCGCGAACATACTCCATTCGTCCTTTTATGGCGAATGGAGTTTTTTATTTTTCCAAAGAAAAGCATTTGAATGGAGGAAAAAATGATGGAAGAGAATTTGTCGATGCCGACCAAATATGATCCTTCTTCGATTGAGCAGGGACGCTATGAATGGTGGGTCAAGGGGAAGTTTTTTGAAGCAAAAGATGATGAAACAAAGAAACCTTATACAATCGTGATTCCGCCGCCAAACGTAACCGGGAAGCTGCACCTTGGCCATGCGTGGGACACAGCTCTCCAGGATATCCTTACGCGAATGAAGCGTATGCAGGGCTATGATGTTCTTTGGCTTCCAGGAATGGACCATGCCGGGATTGCCACCCAGGCAAAGGTTGACGAGAAGCTGCGCAGCCAGGGCATCAACCGCTACGAGCTTGGCCGCGAAAAGTTTTTAGAAGAAGCATGGAAATGGAAAGAGGAATATGCTCAGCATATCCGCAAGCAATGGTCAAAGCTTGGACTTGGACTTGATTACAGCCGCGAGCGCTTCACATTGGACGAAGGACTATCAAAGGCTGTTAAAGAAGTATTCGTTTCTTTATACCGCAAAGGATTGATTTATCGCGGCGAATACATCATCAACTGGGACCCGGCTGCTAAAACAGCTTTATCGGATATTGAGGTTATCCACAAAGACGTCCAGGGTGCTTTCTATCATATGAGATACCCTCTGGCTGATGGCAGCGGCCATATTGAAATCGCTACGACAAGACCGGAAACAATGCTTGGTGATACGGCAGTTGCTGTCCATCCGGAAGATGACCGTTACAAGCATCTGATCGGCAAGACGGTAATCCTGCCAATCGTGGGACGCGAGATTCCGATCGTCGGTGATGATTATGTTGATATGGAATTCGGTTCTGGTGCTGTAAAAATCACGCCTGCACATGACCCTAATGACTTTGAAATCGGCAACCGCCACAATCTTGAAAGAGTCCTTGTCATGAACGAAGATGGCTCAATGAACGCAAAAGCGGGCAAGTATCAGGGCATGGACCGCTTCGAGTGCCGCAAGCAAATCGTCAAGGACCTTCAGGATGCTGGCGTTTTGTTCAAAATTGAAGAACATATGCATTCAGTAGGACATTCTGAGCGCAGCGGGGCTGTAGTCGAGCCATATCTATCGACTCAATGGTTCGTTAAAATGCAGCCGCTTGCTGATGAAGCTATCGCACTTCAAGGCAAGGAAGACAAAGTAAACTTCGTTCCTGAGCGCTTTGAAAACACCTATATGCGCTGGATGGAAAATATCCGCGACTGGTGTATTTCCCGTCAGCTCTGGTGGGGCCACCGCATTCCAGCCTGGTACCATAAAGAAACAGGCGAAGTATACGTTGACCACGAGCCGCCAGCAGACCCTGAAAATTGGGAACAGGACAACGATGTTCTTGATACATGGTTCAGCTCTGCGCTATGGCCTTTCTCAACTATGGGCTGGCCGAACGAGGAAGCAGCTGACTATAAGCGCTATTATCCGACAGCTGCATTAGTAACAGGCTATGATATTATCTTCTTCTGGGTTTCAAGGATGATTTTCCAGGGACTAGAGTTCACGGAACAGAGGCCATTCGAGGATGTATTGATTCACGGACTCGTTCGTGCCGAAGATGGCCGGAAGATGAGTAAGTCACTTGGAAACGGTGTGGATCCAATGGATGTCATCGACCAGTATGGTGCCGACTCACTCCGCTACTTCCTGACAACAGGAAGCTCTCCAGGTCAGGACCTTCGTTACAGCACTGAAAAGGTTGAGGCAACATGGAACTTCGCGAATAAAATCTGGAATGCATCTCGTTTTGCGTTGATGAACATGAACGGCCTGAAATATGAGGAAATCGATTTGAGCGGTGAAAAATCTGTTGCCGACAAATGGATTTTGACAAGGCTGAATGAAACAATCGAGACGGTTACAAGACTTTCAGACCGATATGAGTTTGGCGAGGTTGGCCGTGCCCTTTACAACTTCATCTGGGATGATTTTTGTGACTGGTATATTGAAATGGCGAAACTGCCGCTTTACGGCGAAGATGAAGCAGCCAAGAAGACGACAAGATCCATACTTGCATATGTACTTGATAACACGATGCGCCTGCTTCACCCATTCATGCCATTCATTACAGAAGAAATCTGGCAGAACCTGCCTCATGAAGGTGAATCCATCACGGTTGCAAGCTGGCCACAGGTTGATGCAGCTCTTACAGACCAACAGGCTGCAGAAGATATGAAGCTGCTCGTTGAAGTCATCCGTTCTGTAAGGAATATCCGCTCTGAGGTGAACACGCCGCTCAGCAAAAAGGTTGATATGTTCCTGAAGGTGAAGGATGAAAAAACATTAAGCATGCTAGAAAACAACCGTGGTTACATTGTCCGTTTCTGTAATCCAGAGAACCTGGAAATCGGGCTTGAAGTCAACGCTCCTGAAAAAGCGATGACAGCGGTCGCTACAGGACTCGAAATCATCATGCCGCTTGAAGGCCTGATCAATATCGATGAAGAAATCGCCCGTCTTCAGAAGGAAAAAGAAAAGCTGGATAAAGAAGTAGAACGTGTCCAGAAGAAGCTTTCCAACGAAGGCTTCGTTAAAAAGGCTCCTGAGAAAGTCATTGAAGAAGAGCGCGCGAAGGAAAAAGACTACGTTGAAAAGCGTGCGGCAGTGGAAGCTCGCATCAATGAATTGAGAAGCTAATAAATGAAATACTGAAGACGAACCATTTTTGGTTCGTCTTCATCATGAATTGAGGTGTTTTCCATGTTTGAAACATATGAGCAAGCGATAAATTGGATCCATGCAAGACTGCGTCTGGGCATGAAGCCAGGACTATCAAGGATGGAATGGATGCTTGAGAGACTGGAGCATCCTGAAAGAAGGATCAAGACAATCCATGTCGGCGGTACGAACGGAAAAGGCTCTACTGTCACCTTCCTTCGTTCGATTCTGCAGATAGCAGGCTACCGTGTCGGCACCTTTACCTCGCCCTATTTCGAACAATTCAATGAGCGGATCAGCATCAACGGGCAGCCTATCAGTGATGATGAACTGGTTGAATTGACGAATGTGATCAAGCCGCTCGCAGACGAACTGGACCAGACGGAATTGGGCGGACCGACTGAATTTGAAGTAATCACCGCCATGTCGATCTATTATTTTGCAAAAATGTCTCCCGTTGACGTTGTCATTTATGAAGTGGGGCTTGGCGGACGTTTTGATTCGACGAATGTCATCCATCCGCTGTTGTCGATTATCACAAGCATCGGGTTGGACCATACAGCGATACTGGGTGATACATATGAACAAATCGCTTTTGAAAAGGCGGGCATCATCAAGAACGGTGTGAGTGTCATTACGGGAGTGAAACAGCCGGAAGCGCTCGAAGTGATCAAGAAAAAAGCGCAAGAAGGAAAATCACCGCTGTATGTGCTGGAAAAAGATTTTTCAACAAGTTCCAGGGAATCTCTGCAGCAAGGCGAGCGATTTTCCTTCTCAAGCATGTTCGGCCAGTTTAAAAATCTGGAAACTTCCATGATTGGTTCTCATCAGGTCGACAATGCGGCATGTGCTGTCATGGCGGCCCAGGTTCTTGCAAACTACTACTCCTTCATTATTGAGGGAAATGATGTCCGGGAGGGACTCACCAAAGCTTACTGGCCGGGACGTCTCGAAATCCTTAGTGAGGCACCATATGTCTTGATTGATGGTGCGCATAATGAGGAAGGAATAAATGCCCTTGCCAGTGAAATAAAATCTCGCTATGCCGATAAAAAGATTACCATCTTATTCGCGGCTCTCAAAGACAAGAAGTTCGACAAGATGATTGCAACACTGGAAGATGCAGCGGACTCGCTGGTATTCACAACATTCGATTTTCCGCGGGCAGCGTCTGCTGAAGAGCTAATAGAGGTTGGAAACAGCAAGAACCTTAGCATTGCTCCAGATTATCCTGACTTCCTTCATGAGAAAATAAATGAGATAAAAACCGATGAAATCTTAATCGTGACAGGCTCTCTGTATTTTCTTTCAGACGCAAAGCCCAGGATTATCAACCTGCTGAAAAATAAATAAGAAAATTATGACATTCGACAAAAAGTTTGCTAAAATATTTAAAAAGTGAGACTTTTTACCCAGGGAGAAAGGAGGTGGATAGATGAAAATAACCCCTATGTTCAAAAACTCAATATGGTTTGCATGGCTGATGGCCGTTCCAGTCGGAATCTGGGTGATTTATCAAGTCTATCCACCTCCCAATGTGAGCATCTGGGAAGTCATTCCCTTTCTTGTTCTGATGGCCGTGGTGGCTTCCATGCCGATGGTCGTCAACAATACGCCAATCTTCCTGATCCAATGGGTTTCACTCGCGGTATTCCTGAACTATGGAATTTTCATCGAAATGGTGCTAATGCAAATTTCGGTCTTGATCCTTCTAATGAGGCTGCGTGTACAAAAATCAGATATATACAGGTTTCCACTAAACTCGTTAATGTTCTTTATTGTATCATTGGTGAGCGGCCTGCTGTTTTATGCGCTTGGTGGTCGTGAAGGTGTTGATCTGGCAAAGAACCCATACACTTATGTCCTCGGAACTGTTTATGGCATTAGTAATTACGGGGTAAACACCCTATTCCTGTTATTTTTGCAAGCGGTAATCTTTAAACAGAAGGGTCAATATTTCGGGAAAGACTTCATATGGGAAACAGTCACAACATTTATTACATTCCCGATTGGCTTCGTGCTATATGAGCTGTATTTAAGTGAAATGGGACATTATTCGTTATTGTTCGTAGGGATTCCGTTCGCAAGCCTGTCTATCATTCTCAGTCTCTATTACTCCAGCGGCAAGGTGAACCAATTTTTACAGAATGCGGCGGAAATCGGACATCAGCTGGCAGAAAGATTAAAGGCGGATGAAGTGCTTGATCTTTTCGTCAAAAAGCTGATTGAAATGCTGCCGGTAGACTATGCTTACATATTGGATGTAGTGGAAGATAAGGAATTGAAACTGATCCATAAGGTTGAATTCGGGGAAGTACTGGAACCGATTGCGGAACCGCTTGAAAAAGGCAAAGGAATCAGCGGACTCGTCTGGGCAGGGAAAAAACCTATGCTCTTCCATTCCAGAAAAGAATGGAGCCACATAAATTCCGGCTACGTCCCAGCGGGAGCTGAAAGCATACTTGGCGTTCCCATTGTCCGGAACAACCAGGTTGTCGGTGTACTCGTCCTCGCCGCAAACAAAAAAAGAGCATTTGAAAAATCACAATTGATGATTGTCGACATCCTCTGCTCCCACTTCGCGATTGCCGTGGAAAATGCAAGGCATCACGAAAAAACGAAGGAAAACAGCGAGCGATGCGCGCTCACTGGATTGTATAATTACCGTTACTTCGAAAATAGGCTTACAACCGAATTCGAAAAATTGCAATTAGGCCAAAGGGAACTCTTATCCCTCATTCTCCTAGACATCGACCATTTCAAATCCGTAAATGATACATACGGTCATCAAAGCGGAAACGAAATCTTAATACAACTAGGGGAACGACTCAGGAAAAAAATCGGCAAAATCGGAACCCTTGCACGTTACGGCGGGGAAGAGTTCGTCATCCTGCTGCCCGACATGATGAAAGGTGATGCACTTAAACTCGCAGAACAAATCAGGCTGCTGATTGCCGATGAGGCTTTTATCCTCCTGCAATCAATGGATGAAGAAGGAAAGCAGCTGCATGTCAATATCACCGCCTCAATCGGCGTGGCAACAGCACCACAGGACGCCGATGATTCACTGGCATTGATCAGGCATGCAGACAGGGCCTTATATGTTGGAGCCAAGCGGTCCGGACGGAATCGGGTTGCGGAATATGTGAAATGAAGAAGGCTGATCCCCGTGGGATCAGCCTTTTAGTATTTTACATCTATACCTTCGTCAGGGTTGATGTACCATTGATCGTCATTTGGTCTTGGGCAGGATTTGTTTTGGCCTGAAGGGAAATCTGTGTATTCAATGAGTTTATTATTTTCGTCAATTTTATAGATGTTGCCGTAAATGCAAAATAAATAAGCATTACCATTAAATTCAGGTGGGACAGCGAAAATTGCATCTCCGAATACTAAAATGTCTGCTGTACCAGAGAAGAGAACTTTTTCTTTAAAGTAGGCATTACCATTCACTTTGATAGCACGGTTACCTTGTATTTCAATTTTCTTTTCAAAGTAAGTGGATTGGTCAAAGGTCAGATGCTTATCCTGTCCTTTTAAGTTGATTTCCGTTGAATTCACGATTTTATAATCGGTTGGCAATGGTTTAGTTTCCCCAACCAGACTTTCGCCGTTCTTTTCAATAGTAATCATACTTTCCAAAACTTTAGTTTCTGTCTTAGTTTTGCCATAACTTTTAAAGTTAACTGCGATAGTATCATCCGCCTTAATGTCTGAAATAGTAATATCCTTGACCTCGTATACATTATCTCCTTCAACGGTTCTTAAAAGAGAATTGTTGAGTGCATCAATTCTGAGTTTCAGATCTTTCAGGAAGTATTCATCATATTCGACAGTACATCGAATTGTGTTTTTCTTACACGTTTTTACTTTGCCCAGAGGGTGAGGTTTTTTGTTCCCGTTGTTGTTCTTAATTGCTGTATCAGCCTGGGATTCCGCGTAGATGTTTGCCCGGCTAACAGCATTTGCAAGCCATGCTTCATAGTGGGCAACACCCATTTCTGCAATGTCGGTGGCCTTATTGGTCTCGTCTGTCTTATTAAATTGTTTGCGGGCAGACAGTGCCATTCCACTCAATGAAAGAGCCAGGGTAAAGGTGATGGTGATAATCACCAGGACAAGGACAAGTGCATACCCTTTTTGATTTTCCACTTTCAAAACGAGACCTCCCTAATATCTTTTTACGGTCGTTTCAACTTCATATGTCTGCCCTTTTTTATCGGTTAAGTTTAGATGAACTGTAAGTGGTTGATGAGCGTCTACTTTTATATTATCTATGGAAGCTGGTGCAGGATAGCCTGCCTTTAATTCAAGATCATAATTGGTTTCGCCAAGCAGGGTATCTGCAGAATCTTTGCCAATGTAGGCTCTCTTGTCTGAATCATCATAATTTATCCAATAGGAATCATTTTTCTGGTGATACTCCTTAATAGTTGCCAGGATCAGATTGGCTGTCTGACC
Source organism: Cytobacillus oceanisediminis 2691 (assembly GCF_007678455.1). GTDB lineage: Bacteria > Bacillota > Bacilli > Bacillales > Cytobacillaceae > Mesobacillus > Mesobacillus oceanisediminis_A. The sequence continues at coordinate 295,460 of NZ_VEEP01000005.1, forward strand.
CATGCTATTTTTATCGGAGATTTGATCGTAATTATTATTAAAACTGAAAAACACTCCGTATATTACTCCTGATATGATGAAAAGCACAGTAATTGCAGCGAGAAGTTCTACCAATGACAATCCCTTTTGGTTATTCATGTACTCACCTTCTTATATACGTATATGTTTCAGAGGAACTTTCAGGATCATCGTTGTCAAAGATTGTTACTTTGGTTTTAATCAAATTTTCTTCACCAGGCTTAAAAATTGCCGATATAGTATATGCACTATTGATAGCTTGGCCGGAAAGTGCTTCCAAGCTTTCTTTATTTAAGACACAATCAAAATCAACACAATCAGTTACCGTTTGCAACCTACTCTTAGATATATATACTTCGATTAAATTTACAATTTGCTGGGCAGTCTGAGATGTTGATAGTTTCTCTTCATTTTTTTTGACGAATAATGCTGATTGGCTGAAGAAGCCAGCAAAAGAAGTAAGAACTATTGTAAGAATTACGATTGACAATAAGACCTCTAGCAACGTCAAACCACGCTGGTCATCCAACTTTTTTACCAAGACTTTCTTCCTCCATCTTCTAAATCTAGTAATTTTATTATACAATATTACTATGTGAAAATTGTCTAATTTTGAGAATCCAAGCAGAATATTCATATGAAATTTGTTGTAATCAGCGATTTATAGAAAAAAAGAAAATAATAGCATGTTTTTTTATAGGTATTTTGGTTCATAGTCATTCCAGGGATGATTAAGCTTCCGAGATAGCTACCTGGTTTGAAGGCAATAAACCCTTTAGGTATGAGATCTCCTGCTTCAATCAAAAATCGGAAATACATAAGATTACACTCTTTAAATCTATTAAATTAATCTGCGGGGAGAAAAAATACATGAGAAAGCAGCAAATCATTAAATTTTCGCTAATCCTCTCTGTTTTTTCTGTGTTTATATTTAGTTTCGCCTATTATGGAATACCCGCATTCGGATTCCGCGCATCCAGTAACCAGGCATTCTCTGAAAAAACATACATAGGCACCGTGGACGTATCTAATAAAACACATGAGCAGGCAAAGGCAGCGGTTGAAGCGAAAGTGAACGAGTGGGCAGCAGCGACCAGAATCAGTCTGGTATTTAAAAGTGATACCTTTGCTGTTGATCCATCACAATTCATTTACTTAGTTGATGAATCGGTTGCTGACGCTAAAAGCGGAACTCAAAATGAGCTTTATGTAGAAATGAACGAAGGTATTCTAAGCAGGTTGACCCTGCCTGAAACTATAGTCAGGCATATAGAAAAAGAAATGCTTATGAATGAATTGCGTGCAGCCGGTCAACGGTTTTTACCATCATTGGAGATCAGCCTGGAAAACTTTCTTCCGGAAGAGGAGCCAGTAACGATATCAAAAACTTCCATTGATCTTCCTGATGAGAGCAATGAAATTAAAGAACTCGTGGAAGTGATTCAAAAAATAGAAATAGCTTCCGAATCTCCAGTCTCTTTAGTTAAAACTGCGTATGAAAAAGGGCTGATCGAAAAGTCTTCTTTTGCTTACAGTCAAATTGCATCTGTGATCTATAAAGCGGTATTGCCAACAAATTTTACAATTACAGAGAGACATATCAGTTCTGTATTGGCAGATAATATTGAGCTTGGTTTCGAGTCAAAGGTTGATTTTGCGAAAAGCCTTGATTTGAAATTTTATAACCCCAACAAAACACCCTACAGGATAGAGCTTACTATTGTTAATGAAGAATTGCAGGTAATGATTAAAGGAGCTCCTCTACTATATGAATATAAGGTTACAGCATCTGGGAAGCAGGAGTTCAAACCAAGAACAATAAAACAGTACTCCCCACTTTTACAGCCGGGTCAAAAGTCGGTAGAGAAAAAAGGTAAAGCAGGATACCTGATTACAGTCAACCGTGAAAAGTACGGGCAAAAAGGAGAGCTCCTTGAGTCCCAATTCCTTTCAGAAGATTTTTACCGGCCTGAACACAGAGTGGAAATACTGCCGGTGGCCCCTGCAGTTCAGCCTGCTAGCCCAGACAATAACAGCATTGGCACTGTAGCAGGACCGGCTGAAAACAAAACAACTACAACTGTTCTGCCCGGTGTTCCAGCAGGAGCGGACAGCACCGCACCAACTCAAGATCACAGCAATGACTCTCCAGGACAGGATACAAGCGCCGAAGTGGAAGACGATAGCAGTCTCTGGGGAAAGCCGAATGAGGAGCCAAAATAATCAGTAGGACCGGGAGCGAAAGAAGATGAGACAAACACGTAAGCGGCTTGGTGATTTATTAGTCGAAACAGGGATGCTTACAGCTGAACAGCTGCAGGCAGCCCTTGCTGAAAAAGCTGATGGCCAGAAGCTTGGTGATGCATTGCTCCAACAGGGCCTTATCACCGAACAGCAGCTGATTGAAGTACTGGAATTCCAGCTAGGCATCCCGCATATCAGCTTATATCGCTATCCGTTTGATACCAAATTGTTTACCCTCGTGCCAAAAGAATTGGCGACAAGGAAATTGGTCATTCCGCTGAAAAAAGAAGGCGATAAATTATTTGTCGCGATGGCAGATCCAATGGACTTTTTTACAGTAGACGATCTCCGGCTTTCGACAGGCTTTCAAGTCGAAACTGCTATTGCAACAAAGGACGATATCCTCAGGGCAATCAATAAGTACTACGATAGCAATGAAGGGTTTGAAGAGTTCATGGAGCTCAATGCTCCGGTTGAAATGATAAAGGAAGAAGTGCTGACTGAAGCAGATTCGCCGATCATCCGGCTGGTCAACCAGCTGCTTTCTGGTGCTTCCACTCTAAAAGCGAGTGATATTCATATAGATCCTCAGGAAACAAGAATAGTCGTCCGTTATCGAGTTGATGGAATACTCAGAGTTCAAAGAGTATTGCCTAAGCATATGCAAAATGTGCTGATTGCCAGGATTAAAATCATGGCGAACCTGGACATTACAGAGAATCGCATTCCGCAGGACGGGCGCATCAAGGTGAATATTGACTTCCATCCTGTTGATTTGAGGGTTTCGACAATGCCGACTGTATTTGGTGAAAAGGTTGTCATGCGGATCCTTGATATGGGAAGCACATTGAATGATATAGAAAAGCTTGGATTCAACAAGCAGAACGTTGATCGGTTCTTGAAGATGATTACTAAGCCAAATGGAATCGTATTAATTACGGGTCCAACAGGATCAGGAAAATCATCGACATTATATGCAGCTCTTAACAAGCTAAACAGCGAGGAAGTCAATATCATCACGATTGAAGACCCGGTAGAATACCAGCTTGAAGGCATAAACCAGATCCAGGTGAACCAGAATGTTGGAATGACATTTGCAGCAGGGTTAAGATCCATTCTCCGGCAGGATCCTGACATCATCATGGTTGGGGAAATACGGGACAAGGAAACCGTTGAGGTATCTGTTAGAGCATCCCTGACAGGGCATCTTGTTTTAAGTACGCTCCATACGAATGATGCACTAAGTTCAGTGACACGAATGCTTGATATGGGTGTAGAGCCTTTCCTGGTTGCATCATCTTTAAGTGGAGTAGTCGCCCAGAGACTTGTCAGAAAGGTCTGTCGGGATTGCGCCAAAGCACAAGAGCCAACAAAGCGGGAAATCGATATTTTCGCAAAAAGAGGAATTCAAATCGATACCGTCTGGAAAGGCAGTGGCTGCTCTTCCTGTAATATGACAGGATATCGCGGCCGGATTGCCATCCATGAGGTATTGGACATTAATGAAGAACTTCGTAAAGCTATCATGAATGAGGAGCCTGTCACCGTTCTTCGTGAAATTGCCGTTAAAAACGAGACCATCTTTCTTATTGACGATGGCTTGCTGAAGGTAAAGCAAGGTCTTACGACTACTGAGGAAGTATTAAGGGTGGCAATTACAGAGTAAGCGGGGATCGAAAATGAAAGAAAAAATCGAACATTTGCTGAGTACCGGATTTGAACGTAAGGCCTCTGACATCCACATTACAGTCGGTGTGCCACCCATATTGAGAATCAACGGTGAATTACAAAGATTTGGCACAGAGGCGATTTTGCCTGAAGATACAGAGGGAATGGCAAAAGCAATCATTCCTGCAAAACTATGGGACGACTTCAAGTCCAAGGGGGAACTGGATTTCTCCTACGGCATACCTGGCATATCGAGATTCAGGGTCAATGCTTATCACCAGAGGGGATGTGTCTCCCTCGCAGCACGTGTTGTCCCAACCACAATTCCTACTCTTGAGGAACTGGAACTCCCCTCGGTCTTGAAGAAGATTGCCGAGAAGCCACAGGGACTTGTACTCGTTACCGGGCCAACAGGAAGCGGGAAGTCAACAACACTGGCAGCAATGATACAGTACATAAATAAAAATATGTCGAAGCACATAGTCACACTAGAGGACCCAATTGAGTATTTGCATAAGCATGGGAACAGCATCATAGACCAGCGTGAAGTGGGCTTCGATACTAACAACTTTGCCAACGGATTGCGTGCCGCGCTCAGACAGGATCCTGACGTAATCCTGGTAGGGGAAATGCGTGACCTTGATACAATCCAGACGGCTATTACTGCTGCTGAAACAGGCCATCTCGTGCTGGGTACATTGCATACATCAAGTGCGCCGGCAACCATCAACCGGATTATCGATGTGTTTCCATCCGCCCAGCAAGCGCAAATCCGGATCCAGCTGGCTTCAGTCCTGGTTGCTGTTGTTTCACAGCGATTGTTTCCGACGGTTGATAAAAGAAGCCGCCGCGGAGCAACTGAAATCCTGATCAATAATGCGGCAGTGGCCAATTTGATCCGGAATGAAAAAATCCACCAAATCATCAGCATTATGCAAACATCAAAAGCATTTGGCATGCACACGCTTGAGATGAGCATTAAGGAACTGGTCATGCAGGGGATTATCTCGAGGGAATCAGCTGAACCATACTTACTGGAGAAGTTGGTGTAAGAATGGCGAGATTTAAATATTCCGGACGTGACCGGACAAAAAAACGCTCAGGGACCATTACTGCTGGCTCCAAAAGAGAAGCGCTCGAGAAGTTGCGGGCAGAAGGAATCCGCACTACAGATATCATCGAGGTTCCCGAGACACTGCTGACTAAGGAAATTTCATTTGGTAATCCTGTCAAACTCCAGCATCTAGTCATTTTTTTGCGCCAGTTCGCCACTTTGCTTAAAGCAGGAGTATCGGTTGTCGAATCGACGAAGATTCTTGCCCACCAGACAGACAGCAAAGCATTAAGGAAAGCACTGTTAGATATTGAAGCAGAGTTAAGAGAAGGAAACCAGTTATCCCAGGCTTCTAGCAGACATAGCAAAATTTTCTCTCCTATGTATATAAATATGATCAAAGCTGGTGAGGCCGGCGGCAATATGGATGAGACACTTGAACGTCTTGCCGATCATTATGAAAAACAGCATAGCACCAGGCAGAAGATTGTAGCCGCATTGACATATCCTGCAGTGATCGGCCTGATCGCTGTTGGCGTCGTAATCTTCCTGCTTGTTTCAGTAGTCCCAACATTTGTAGGGATGTTTGAAGATTTTGGTGGGGAACTTCCAGCTATCACAATGTTCGTACTTAAGGCAAGTGAGTTCATGCAAAGTTTTTGGTGGTTGCTCCTTCTGTTTTTTATTGGGTGTACTGTTTCACTAGTTTTAGCGAAGAAAAATAAGAAAAGTAAATATTACCTTGATTACGCCATGTTAAGAATGCCGATTTTTGGGAAGCTGATGCAAAAAGCAGTGCTTGCAAGGATGACCCGTACACTAAGTTCATTGTTCACAAGCTCAGTACCGATCCTGCAAGCGTTGTCCATTGTAGAAAATGTCGTCGAGAATGAAGTGATTGCCCGTGTCGTACGCGATTCCCGTGACGCTATGGAAGTCGGAGAATCCATGACTGGACCAATGCGCAGGCACTGGGCTTTTCCGCCACTCGTCACCCAGATGATTGCAATCGGAGAAGAAACCGGTTCACTTGACGGCATGCTCGGAAAAGTCGCAGATTTCTATGAAAAGGAAGTAGAGACAAGCACCGACCAGCTAAAGTCACTAATCGAGCCGATCATGATTGTCTTACTCGCTGGACTCGTCGGAACGATTGTCACCTCCATCATGGTCCCAATGTTCGACATATTCAATCATGTGAACTAGGAATTGGCAAATAAAGACAAAAAACAACCTAATTTATATATTAATTTAAAAGTCAATCAATTATAATACTGGTAGATACATAGTTCTTTTGTACCGGGAAAATAAAACTAAAAAGGAGAGGTTCGAATGTTAAAAGCGATTAAGAAAAAAATGAAAGATCAAAGAGGTTTGACACTTGTCGAACTTTTGGCGGTTATTGTTATTTTGGGGATTATTGCTGCGATTGCTGTGCCGAGTGTAGGTAGTATTATAGAAAATTCTAAAAAAGATGCTCACATCGCTAATGCTAAACAAATGGCAAATGCTGCTAGGTTGGCAGTAACTAATGGCACTATTACTGTCCCAAGTAGTGGATCAGTGAATATTGATTTAGGAGACTTGAAAACCGGTGGCTACATTGAGAATATTAAAAACCCTAGTAATAAAAGTGTAAATTACAATGACGATGCGAGTCTTGTAACCATTACCAAGGTTACTGGAGGATATAAATATAGAGTAACTTTAAAAAGTGGTTCTGATGCTAGTTTAATAAACCACATTACTGATGATGTAGACGCAAGCGAACTTGAAAGAACAAACGTTTCTTTATAATAATATGTATATTTTCTTATTTAGTTACGGCCTCCTTCTAGGCTCCTTCTACAACGTTGTAGGACTGCGAGTGCCGGAAGGCAAATCCATCGTAGCACCGCGCTCTTCCTGTCCGAAATGCGGGCACCAGTTGATGGCACTTGAGTTAATTCCTGTTCTATCATATCTATTCCAAAGGGGGAAGTGCCGCCAGTGCAAGGTCGGCATTTCTCCCGTTTATCCTTTCTTCGAGCTTTTGACGGGCTTGCTTTTTGCCGGAGCATTTCTGTTAAAGGGCTGGAACTATGAGCTTTTGATCGCTCTTACGCTCATCTCTTTGTTTATTATTATTACGGTCTCTGATCTGGCTTATATGATCATCCCTGATAGGGTGCTGCTGGTGTTCGCAGGGATTTTTGCTCTCGAGCGAATCTATCAGCCTCTTATGCCTTGGTGGGCTTCTCTTATCGGTGCAGCTGCTGGATTCATTCTCCTCCTATTAATCGCTTTCGCAAGTAAGGGTGGCATGGGCGGCGGTGATATCAAGCTTTTTGCGTTGATTGGTTTCGCTGTTGGTTTTAAATCGATGCTGCTCTCCTTCTTTTTTTCCACCTTCTTTGGGGCTTTTTTCGGAATCATCGGCCTGCTATTTGGTCTGGTAAAGAAGAAGCAGCCCATTCCATTCGGGCCATTCATCGGCATTGGCACGCTGACTGCATATTTTTTCGGAGAGAAAATAATAGATTGGTATCTGAATCTATTGCTTACAGTTTTTTAATAAGGAGTTTTTTGAAATGGCATTTCCTTTTTTTTCTGGCAGAAGCAAAGTTGTCAATATTGTCATCAATGACCATGCTATTCGTTATGTTGAATTAAAACAGAAGAATCCAGCCATTCCGCTTCATTATGGACAGCGCTTTTTGCCTCCGGGTGTCATTTCGGACGGAAAGATTCAAGATTTTGATACATTGGAGAATATCCTTGACGAATGCATTGAAGATTGGAAGATTGCTAAAAGGGAAGTTCGGTTCATAGTACCCGATTCCCTGGTGATGATCAGAAAGGTTTCTATTCCCTCTGATGTGAAAGAGGATGAAATCCATGGTTACTTATATTTGGAGTTAGGGACTTCAATCCACCTGCCTTTTGAGGATCCGGTGTTCGATATTGTAACCCTTGGCTCTGAGGGCAAACAACAAGAAGTTCTAGTTTTTGCTTCTCCTGAAAAATATGTGACTGAATACGCAGATTTGTTCAAAGCTGCCAGACTTAAACCGATTGCTGCCGATATCTCCCCGCTGGCGATATACAGGCTATATCACCAATCTGATTTATTCCGCAAACATGATGTCCTGCTGTCGGTCCGGTTTGACCTTGATGTTATCAGCATGTGTGTATTTGAGGAACATATCCCTGTTTTTATGCGTCATATCCCTGGTGACTTGAAAGATAACTGGAAGGTCAAGTTGAGTAAAGGTGAAGTTTCTGAACAGACAATGGTGTATGAAGGAGAAATTTCCGAGCTATCCTTTCAGCTTGAGGATATTTACCGCGATATCATAAAGTTGATGGATTTTTACCGTTATTCACTTACCCAGGGTAAAAAAGAAGTAACAAAAATCCTGGTAACTGGGGACCATCCAATGCTTGAACGTGTAATTGCAGACATGAAGGAACAATTTGAAGTCCATGTGGATACCTTGAGTATCAATTTACCTGGAAGTGAGCAGGGTATCTTCCCTGATTCTTTTCATCTGGCGCTGGGCCTTGGATTAAAAGAGGTGCAATGATGCTTGTAGAGATTAATCTTTTACCTAAAAAAGAACATAAGAAATCCTCCGTACTCTTTATGGCACTGGCAGGAATTCTTTTAGTATCGGTAAGTGCCTCGGTTATTTTTTTTCAGGGAAGCAGCTACGAGGACAGGATGGCTTCTCTTGATCAACAGATTGTGAATGTTCAAAAGCTGAATGAAGTCCAACAGGCAAAATTAGCTGATGGAGATACAGGCAGTTCTGCTGCGATGCTTCAGCAAGCGGTGGAGTGGGCAGAACAATACCCAGTTGAAACGGTTCCGCTTCTGCAGAGGGTCATCGGACTTTTGCCGGAGCGAGGATTTATCCAGGAACTTGAATACGGTAATGCAAACTCTGTAGTGATTAAGATTCAGTTTGATGCCTCAAGAGATGCGGCATTTTATTTGAGTTCATTAAAAGACTCGGAGTGGGTTGAGAAAGTGATACTTTTGAATATTGTGGCAGAAACTGATGACCAAGTAACAAGTACCGCAGGAGCAACACTTTCTTCTTCTCAAGCGAGAGAAGAGGAAACCCTTCCGCGCTATAGTGCGGAATACGAAATCTTTTTCAAGCCTGAACAATTCAAAGGGCACAAGGGAATTGCTTCTAAAGAAGGAAGTGGCACATGAACCTCCAACTTGAAAAGAAACATATCATGACAATGCTTGCTATAGGATTGTTGGCAATATTGATCTATTTAGGTGGTTTTGTTCTTTACATATCTCCTTTGAAAGGCAGCATCGCATTAAAAGAAAGCCAGCTTAAAACAGAGCAAAAGCTGAGCAAGACATTGGAGAGCCGTATATCCACAGCTAGTGGGAGTGATTTTAATAGTACTGTTGAACTTCAGAAAAAGCTCCCCGTCGACCCGATGACCGAACAGCTCGTGTTAGACCTTGAGAAGGCGGAGGTCATATCTGATAGTTATATCACTTCGATGGAATTCAATCATGACGGAGAAATCGCCAGTCACGAACAGGCTAGTAACAGCGGGAAGCAAAGTTCAGAGGAGGAAACTGCCAATGGCCAAAACCAGGGGGTGGAAACCATTTCTGCAAACAATGCGCCGCAGGTAAATCTTCCTAAAGGGGTTTCTAAATCCTCTGTGACGGTTACAGTTGAGTCCCACGGCTATTTTTCCCTCGAAAAATTCCTGGCCACTATGGAGGACTTACAGCGAATTGTTATGATTGAAGCCATGTCATTCAGCGGTCCTGAGGAAATTACTTCTCTTTCGGATAAAAATAGTAAAATTACGATGACCGTTACAATAAACACGTTCTATCTGTCAGGTGTTGATGACTTAAAGGCTGAAAGCACTAAGATCGAAACCCCAGCCCCGGCCAACAAGCGCAATCCGTTCCCGACTTTCGGAGATTATTCAGAAGATAATCTTATAGAGTCAGAAAAGTCTATTGATGAAACTAGTGAAATGGATGGCAACTAATCTAGTAAAAAAATTGACGAAAGCATTCTATAACAAGACGACAAAAGTCTTGTTATTTTTTTTTGTCTGTGTGATAGGATGAAGCAAAACAGGAACGGGCAGGGGGAGGTACAAGCTTTGGACAAGCATGGCAAAACGATTACAATCAAGATTAATGGCAAGAACCGTCCGGTTCAGGAAGACAGGCAGGATCACCAAAACGGCATCGAAAAAAAGAAGCAGAAAGAAGATAAGGTTGAAAATAGTAAAATTGAAAAAGAAAATAGCGGCAAGTTCCCGATTAATGATCTTCGTGATGATCGGGGCAAGGTATATCCACTGGATAATGAAGCAGCGTTAAATGAAACTGCGGCTGCCCAGGAAAAGACTGAGGAAGACTTTGACTGGATTTTACCTGATCCCGTCGAACAGGAGATTGTCAAAGAATATAAAATCGCGCCAAAGCAGCAGAAGAAGAAAAAGAAAAGTCTGGGGATATCGGTTTGGAACACAAAAACAAAACGTAGCAACCGGTTTTACACGACAATTTTTGTGACGGTCTTTTTGGCGGTGTTGCTGGGAACGGCGTTTGGGATTACTTTCCTTAAGTTTGTCGCATCTGAACAAGACACGACTGCACTACCGACTGTGAGTGCCCCGAAAGAAGGCTCTCCAGCGAAAAATCCGGCGAGCGGCGGGGAAGAGCTAAAACTAAAACCAATTCCAGTGTTCATCGTCCAGAACGGAATTTTCACGACCGAGGATGGTGCGAAGGAACGAGTGAAGCTGCTTGCAGATAAAGGAGTCACGGCTGAGCAGTTTTCTGTAAATGGCCAATTCGCTGTCTATTTAGGAACAGCCGGCAGCATCGAGGCGGCGAAACAACAGGCTGAGGCCCTCAAAGCCAAAGGTGTGGAGGTTTTTGCGAAGCCATTCGAAATTCCGGGAGGAACAGCCGCCGGTTTGAACGCAAATGAGGCAAAGTTCCTCCAACAAGCTCCGGAACTGTATTCAATCATGGTGAGCGGATCACAAGCTTCACCAGAGGAAGTGAAAAAGGCAGAAGATTTTAACGCACTCCTCGGAAAAATTGCGGACAAAAATATAAAGGATCAAAATATCTTAAAAGCGAAGGCCAGTATGGAGAAGGCAAGTGCTTCTTTCGCCAGCTACCAGAAGTCGAAGGACGCCAACCAGCTTGAGGAAATGGAGAAAAGCCTACTCTCATTCCTATCTGCCTATCAGGCCATTGGAAAATAAGCCATAGTAGTAACGAAGCCCCAAAAGAATATTTTCCGGGAAATTGTACAAATTAACAGAGCCTTCGCCATTTTGCGGCAGGCTCTGATTTTTTTTGCCAATTACTTGGCTAATTATTGTCGCAAATGGTGAACTCTGATAGTATTAGCTTGTGTCTCCCTTTGACGCAATAAGAAAAGAAAGGTGATTTTATGCAACGCCTCATTTTAGCCTCTTCTTCTCCACGGCGAAAAGAACTTCTTGAAAACCTCCGCTTGGAATTCGAAATCTCGAGCAGTGATGCAGATGAAAGTTTCAGTGAGACCCTAAGCCCATCTGAAGCAGTGATGGAGCTTGCTTCAAGGAAGTCAGGGACAGTAGCTCAACATTTTCCGGATTGTTTTGTGATTGGCTCAGACACTGTTGTGGTCCATGATGGAATGATTCTTGGAAAACCTGAAAGCGGACAAGAAGCTTCAAAGATGCTCAAAACGCTGTCTGGGAATACTCATTCAGTCTACACCGGAGTATCAATCATCTCCCCTGAGAAGGAAACGCGTTTTTATGAAAAAACAGATGTGACATTCTGGGATCTGTCAGATGAAGAAATCGACACCTATATAAAGAGCGGTGAACCATTCGATAAGGCGGGCGGCTATGGAATCCAGGGATTCGGCAGCATGCTTGTCAGGGAAATCAGTGGAGATTACTACACAGTTGTTGGACTGCCTGTATCAAGATTGATCAGGGAGTTAAGAAAAATCGGTTACAACCTTCCTTATTAAAAGAAAACCACAGAAACTTCTTCTACACTTCCCTCGTCATAATCATGACCGGGAGGAAAATGTATTGTCTACACATTCATTAATGATCAGAGATTATCCGCAAAATGAGCGGCCGAGGGAGCGCTTTGTCCAGAATGGCCCCCAGAGCCTTTCCAACCATGAATTACTTGCCCTGTTATTAGGCACGGGATCGCGGGATGAATCGGTCCTCCAGCTTGCGAACCGGATGCTTTCCCAGTTTGAGGGGCTGCGCCTGTTAAAGGACGCGACCCTCGAAGAACTGACCCAGATTAAAGGGATCGGCCAGGCAAAAGCGATCCATGTTCTCGCTGCCGTTGAAATCGGCAGGCGTATCGCCAATCATACCCTTGATGAACGCTATGTCATCCGCTCCCCGGAGGACGGTGCAAAATACCTCATGAATGATATGCGCTTTTTGACCCAAGAGCATTTCGTCTGCCTGTATTTGAATACGAAAAATCAGGTGATACACAGACAGACAATATTCATCGGCAGTCTTAACGCTTCGATTGTCCATCCGAGAGAAGTGTTCAAGGAGGCAGTCCGCAGGTCGGCGGCTTCAGTCATTTGCGTCCACAATCATCCATCCGGCGACCCGACCCCGAGCAGGGAGGATATCGAAGTCACCAAGCGGCTTAGTGAGTCGGGGAAAATAGTCGGAATTGAATTGCTAGACCATTTGATAATTGGGGAAAATAAATATGTTAGTTTGAAGGAAAAAGGGTATGTATGATACTAGGATTTTGATTGACGTTACGATATAATATAATTTATGATTTTTGCGGACGAGCTTAAAAACTCGTCGGAAAATCCGCCTATGAACATTCAACTAATTTTGTTATAGATTGCCTGTTCTTTTATTGCATTTTTTTGTTAAGAAAGGGAGATACAAATATGTTTGGGATTGGAACAAGAGACCTGGGAATCGATCTCGGTACTGCGAATACGCTTGTTTTTGTTAAAGGAAAAGGGATTGTTTTAAGAGAGCCATCCGTTGTGGCCCTGCAGACAGATACAAAAAACATCGTCGCAGTGGGAAATGACGCTAAGAACATGATCGGACGTACGCCTGGTAACGTCGTAGCATTAAGGCCGATGAAGGACGGCGTCATCGCGGATTATGAAACAACAGCGACAATGATGAAGTATTATATCAAGCAGGCTACGAAAAACAAAGGTTGGTTTGCCGGCAAGCCTTATGTAATGGTCTGTGTTCCATCAGGAATCACTGCGGTTGAAGAGCGCGCGGTAATCGACGCAACTCGACAGGCTGGCGCAAGGGATGCGTTCACGATTGAGGAACCGTTTGCAGCGGCCATCGGTGCCAACCTTCCAGTTTGGGAACCGACAGGAAGCATGGTGGTTGATATCGGGGGTGGAACAACAGAAGTCGCGATTATTTCCCTCGGCGGAATTGTTACATCCCAGTCTGTCCGCATTGCCGGTGATGAGATGGACGACGCAATCATCAACTATATCCGTAAAACGTATAACCTTATGATTGGTGAGAGAACGGCAGAAACGATTAAGATGGAAGTAGGTTCAGCAGGTGACGCCGAAGGAATCGAAAACATGGAAATCCGCGGCCGTGATTTGTTGACCGGTTTGCCGAAAACAATTGAAATCACTGCAGAAGAAATTGCTAAAGCACTTCACGATACAGTATACGCGATTGTCGATGCTGTTAAGCTGACACTTGAAAAAACACCGCCGGAACTTGCTTCCGATATCATGGACCGCGGAATTGTCCTGACAGGCGGAGGCGCATTGCTCCGTAACCTGGATAAAGTCATCAGTGAAGAAACAAAAATGCCAGTATTGATTGCTGAGGATCCTCTGGATTGTGTCGCTGCCGGAACAGGCAAGGCGTTGGATCATATCGATCTATTCAAGAGCAAAGCAAAAGAATCAAGATAATTTGAAGAAGGGAAGCGGAAATCATCCACTTCCCTCATCTTCTGTCATCCATATTTTTAGATTAGAGGTGTGAATCATGCCACAGTTCTTTTTTAATAAACGCCTGATAATGCTTCTTGTGAGCATTATAGTCCTCGTGGCATTGATTGGTTTTTCTTTGAGGGAAAGAGAAGAATTAACATGGCCGGAGCAATTTGTCAAAGACTCGACCAGCTGGGTGCAATCCATTGTATCCAGACCAGTTAATTATGTTGCAGGCTTTATTGAAAACCTTCAAGACTTGCAAAATACATATCAGGAAAACAAAGAGTTGAAGAAACGCGTTGATGATATGGCCCGCCTTGAAGCCAAAGTATACTCCCTTGAAAAAGAAAACGAGGAGCTTCAGGAAATTTTAGATAAAAAAGAATCGCTTGCAGACTATGAACCAATCCAGGCCGTCAGGATTGCCAGAAGCCCTGAACGCTGGAATGAATTAATCATCATCAATAAAGGTGCGTCCAACGGTGTGGAAAAAAACATGGCTGTCATCACGTCTAAGGGGCTGATTGGCAAAGTAAAGAGCACAACGCCGTTTTCAGCCACAGTCCAATTGGTCAGCTCGATCGATCCTACCAACAGGATATCCGCCATCCTTCAGGCAGATAAGCCGCTTTACGGCACAATTGAAGGATATGACAAGAAAAAAGAACTGCTTTTACTGAAAGGCCTTCCGTACAATGCCAAAATCGAAAAAGGGCAAAACGTCGTTACGACAGGAATGGGTGGTATCTTTCCAAAAGACTTGCCGATTGGCAAGGTCGTCGATGTCGTCCCTGATCAATTTGGCTTGAATCAAACAGCCTATATAAAACCGGAAGCAAATCTCTATGATTTGGAACATGTCATGGTTGTCAAGAAATCCATGGTCTCTGTAGACCTTGAAGAAAGCTTGGAAGATAGCGAAGGTGAGGAGGAAGGCAATTGATCCGTTTCCTGCTCCCCGCGCTTTTCGTTTTCTTATTCATTCTGGAAAGTTTGTTTGTTGAACTGCTGCCAGCTGAATTATTTAATAGTGACCGTATCCTCGTGCCGCATTTCCTGATGGCTGGGATTTTGTTTCTTACCGCATATCTGAGTCCGAAACATGGAATTCTGTACGGAATCATTTTTGGACTGCTTTTTGATCTAGTATACACAGAAATTATCGGGATTTATCTTTTCATGTTTCCGGTCATTGCCTATTTGTTCACATACATGATCAGGATTCTTCAAACCAATGTGCTGGTTGTTTCCATCCTGTCTCTTCTGGGGATTGCGTTATTGGAACTCGGGGTCTATGAGATGATGCTGTTAATAAAAATTACTGACCTGGACTTTTCGACCTATGTTAAAATAAGACTAGTCCCTACCTTGATTTTGAATCTGGCCTTTATCATTTTGGCTGCCTATCCGTTCAAAAAGCAATTCGAGAACGCCGCAGACAGACTCAGGCATGATTAAGGGATCCATACGGAGATTTCAAAGGGACTTTACCATGGAATAGAAGCATTATGAAGAAAAAAGCAATCATGGATATGGAAATAAAGGAATTTGGCAGGCGATTGTCGAATTCCTTTTAGGTACTATATGAAATTTATTTTTTTAGCAGACAATTGTCTTGCGCTTTAAGTTTTACTTTTACACTTAGATTAGTGTCTAGCTCCAGCGCCTAGCCCTTCGAGACGTTTCAATCCAATCATTGAAGTCAAAGAACGACTTCAGTGGTAGGCCTTCTAACACTCATCGAGGTACCAAGGTGCTTGCGCTTTTCGTTTGAGGTGAACATCCAGTATGAAGAAAACACAAAATGTGACAATTAAAGGGACAAAAGACGGTCTTACGCTCCATTTGGATGATACTTGTTCTTATGACGACTTGAAAAAAGAGTTGGAGAGGAAGTTATCGAATTCCACTCGTGTCCAGGAGGAGCAGCAGCTGCTTTCTGTTAAGGTGAAGGTAGGGAACAGATACCTTACGAAGACCCAGGAAGAAGAGCTGAAAGACTTGATCCGGCAAAAGAGGAATTTGATCGTTGATGACCTTGAGACGAATGTCATTTCCAGGGATGAAGCCGAAAAACTTCGCCAGGAAACGGAAATCGTTCCGGTTGCCAAGGTAATCCGCTCAGGCCAGGTCCTTGAAATAACGGGTGACTTGCTGCTCATTGGTGATGTTAATCCCGGGGGAACAGTCAAGGCTACCGGAAATATATTTGTCATGGGTGCGTTAAAAGGGATTGCACATGCAGGTTCGGCCGGCAATGATGAAGCAGTGATTGCTGCTTCTGTCATGAAGCCTTCGCAGCTTAGGATCAGTGACTGCATAAATCGCGCTCCGGACGAGGTGCCTGAGGACGAAAATCGTGCAATGGAATGTGCGTACATATCAGATACAAAGCAAATCGTTGTTGATAGATTGCAAGTTTTAATGAAAAAAAGACCTAATTTAACTAGATTCGAAGGAGGCCTTTAAAAGTGGGAGAAGCGATTGTAATTACATCCGGAAAAGGCGGGGTCGGCAAAACGACAACCTCTGCCAATATAGGTACAGCTTTGGCCCTTCAAGGCAAAAGAGTCTGTCTGATTGACACAGATATTGGGTTGCGCAACCTGGACGTTGTCATGGGACTTGAAAACCGCATCATTTATGATCTTGTCGATGTCATTGAGGGCAGATGTAAAATCCATCAGGCACTTGTAAAAGACAAGCGCTTCGATGATCACCTTTATTTGCTTCCAGCTGCACAGACAAGTGACAAAACAGCGGTCCAGCCTGAGCAAATGAGGAAATTGGTCAATGAACTTAAGCAAGATTATGATTATATCGTCATCGACTGCCCGGCTGGAATCGAGCAAGGCTATAAGAATGCTGTTGCCGGTGCAGACAAGGCAATCGTTGTCACTACACCTGAAGTTTCGGCTGTAAGGGACGCTGACAGGATCATCGGCCTGCTAGAAAAAGAAGAGAATGTTGAATCGCCGAAACTGGTCATCAACAGGATCCGCAGCCATATGATGAAAAATGGCGACATGCTTGATGTCGATGAAATCACCACACATTTATCCATCGATCTCATAGGGATCGTAGCGGATGATGATGAAGTCATCAAAGCATCCAATCACGGCGAACCAATCGCACTGAATCCAAACAGCAAAGCTTCCATCGCTTACAGGAACATTGCCCGAAGGATCCTCGGCGAATCCGTACCATTGCAACAGCTTGATACTGAAAGCAAAGGCGTATTTTCGAAGATCAAGAAATTCTTTGGTGTACGCTAAATATAAAGCACCTGCTTCCTCCCGGCTATCACGGGACAGTAGGTGCTTTTTACTTTTGTGGGGAGTAGTCCTCAGCTAGAACCAGTTCTCCCCCCGAAAAAGGACAAGTGGCCGGAATACGGTCGCAGCACAACCAATTCTCCGCCCGAAAAAAGACAAGTGGTGGAAATATGGTAGAAGCACAACCAATTCTCCGCCCGAAAAAAGACAAGTGGTGGAAATATGGTAGCAGCACAACCAGTTCTCCGCCTGAAAAAAGGAAAGTGGGAGGAATACGGTCGCAGCTCAACGAGTTCTCCGCCCGAAAAAAGGAAAGTGGGAGGAATACGGTCGCAGCTCAACGAGTTCTCCGCCCGAAAAAAGGCAAGTGGCCGGAATACGGTCGCAGCACAACCAGTACTCCGCCCAAAAGAGAGCAAGTGGCTGGATTACGGTAGCAACCATAATGGTTTCTATTGTGAAAAGTGTCAGAGTCAACCCACTTTTCTTACCCAAAGGGTCTCCAGCAGAAAAACTGTGAATTGATATTGGTTATTGAATTTTCTAAGCCTTCCACTCCCCCAAAAATGTCATACTCTTGTGGGACAGGTCATAAACTTGTACTAACATTGAGTACAAGGGGATTGGTGGGGATTGGATGAACTCGAGAGCTGACGATATACGAAGAAGGATGATGAAGCGGAAACGGGAGCGGGAGAGGATGGAGAAAACGAACCATAACCGTTTTTTCTCTACGGAGGAAGAACGGCATGGTTTTGACAGGCTCCCATCCTATGATATGGGGCCAGGGGAAGGGGGCCATCCGTTATTCAAGAAGGAAGTGTTTTTGTTCAAGGTGCTTGCATCTGCTTGCCTTGTTTTGATTGTGGCGATTATTTACCGGAGCCCTTCTGAAAAAGCTGTGTCGGTCCAGCAATACGTGAATCATACGATGGAGCAGGAGTTCCAGTTTGCTGCTGTTTCAGATTGGTATGAGGATCAATTTGGCAAGCCATTGGCACTTCTTCCGGCAAAAAATACTGACGAAGGTAGCGAGAATGAGGTTGCATCTGGCAGCCAATATGCGCTTCCTGCCTCTGGGAAGATTCTTGAGGATTTTGGCGACAATGGACAGAGGATCATGATTGAAATTGGCAAGGGTGCGGGTGTTGAGGCGATGAATGAAGGCCTTGTCCATTTTGTCGGCATGAAAGAGGGATTTGGTAAAACGGTGATTGTCCAACATGGGGACAAGAGTGAAACCTGGTATGGGAACCTGGACAAAATTGATGTGAATCTTTATGAGTACATTTCCAAAGGTGCGAAGGTGGGAACAGCGATGGACAGCGAAGACGGTCTTAAAGGTTCATTTTATTTCGCTATTAAAAAAGGGGATGATTTCGTCGATCCCGTCCAGGTGATCAAGTTTGAATAAAAACTTTGAATTATTGCGGAAAGTACAGATTCATCCTTTACTCTGGGTGGTCATCGCCCTTGCTGTTGCGACTGCGCATTTTATAGAGCTGATGATGGTGCTGCTGATAATTTTTGTTCATGAAATGGGACATGGTGCTGCAGCCTCTTTTTTTTCGTGGAGAATCAAGAAAATCGCCTTGCTGCCATTTGGCGGTGTCGCTGAGGTGGATGAGCATGGGAACAGGCCGCTAAAAGAAGAACTGGTTGTCGTGCTCGCAGGACCATTACAGCATGTCTGGATGTTGGGGCTTTCCTATTTGTTCTTCATCGCAGGGGTTTTCCCCGAAAAATGGCATACGTTGTTCATGGAGTATAATCTGATGATCCTGGTCTTCAACCTCATACCGATTTGGCCTTTGGACGGCGGGAAGCTGATGTTCATTCTGCTATCGATGAACACCTCTTTCCAGGAAGCCCATCTGCGTACCTTATATGGTTCAGTTGCAGCGCTGCTGATCTTTTCTGCTTCCCTGCTGTTCATCGCACCGCAGACGTTGAATGTCTGGGTCATCATAGGCTTCCTGGCATTTTCGCTGTATTTTGAATGGAAGCAGCGGCGCTTTACATTCATGCGCTTCTTGATCGAAAGACACTATGGCAAGCAAGTGGATTTGCGCGAGCTGAAACCCATCAATACCAGTGAGAATGAAATGGTCGGCCATGTGCTCGAAAGGTTCCAGCGCGGCTGCAAGCATCCGATCATCGTCAAGCAGCAGAATGGAAAGGAAATGGTGATTGACGAGAATGAATTGCTCCATGCTTTCTTCAGTGAAAAATTACTGACCGCCAAAATAGGAGATTTGCTTTACACCTATTAAAATAGGATAATGAATGCAGCGCAGACACCTTTTGCGCTGTATTTTTTGTGAGTAGGGAGAAACGATGGACCAGTTAATCATCAATGCAAATTTAAGAGAGAAGCGCTTCGCTTTGGTTAAAAATGGTGAAATTGAAAAAATATATATCGAGCAGCCGGGCCAGCAATCGCTGGTCGGAAATATTTATCTTGGTATTGTCGAAAAAGTGATTCCGGGAATGAATGCGGCGTTCGTCAACTTTGGCGAAGGAACAAGCGGATTTTTACAAAAAGACAAGCTATCTTCCTATGTTCTGTCAGACAAGGAAAACAAAGCGAATATCCCGCTTGGATCTTATGTCCATCAGGGCGAAAAGCTGCTAGTGCAGGTGGAAAAGGATGCGGCCGGGACCAAAGGAGCAAGACTGACAGGGGTCATCGAACTGCCGGGAGAGAATATTGTCTATATGCCGAGGGGCAAATACATAGCTGTTTCCAAAAAGGCAGATTCCAGTGAAACGAGAGCCAGATGGAAAGAATTTGCGAACCAGGTAAAAACGGATGAAGAAGGACTCATTTTCCGGACTGAAAGCCTGAACCAGCAAGAAGAAGTGATAATCAGGGAGCTCGATCAGCAGCGAAGCCTGTATGCTGAATTAGAAAAGTCTGCTTCAGGAATGAAAAAGCCAGGTCTTGTTTTTAGCCGGGATTATTTTTTTGAACAGGCATTGTCCGCACTGGCAGCTGTTAAAAATGGAACTGTCATCGTGGACTGTCTTGAATTCAAGAAGAAAATTGACCTCCATGTTCCAGAAGGGGTTGAGCTTGAATTTTATAATGGAAAAGAACCTGTTTTTTCTTTTTATAAAATCGAGCCGGAGATTGAGCGGCTGCTGAAGCGAGTCGTCTGGCTGGATAAAGGCGCCTACATGGTTATCGACCAGGGTGAGGCGCTGACGATGATTGATGTGAACACGGGGAAGTTTTCAGGAAAAACGGATTTGCGTGACACGGTCATAAAAACGAATATAAAGGCGGCAGTGGAAGCAGCACGACAGATCAGGCTCCGGGATCTGGCTGGCATCATTCTGATTGATTTCATCGATATGAAGAATAGCGGAGAGCGTGACAAGGTGTTGAAAGCCATTCAGAAAGAACTGATCCATGATGATCGCCGCAGCCGGATTGTCGGTTTTACTGAACTTGGCATCCTTCAGCTGACAAGGAAGAAGACAAAGCAGTCAGTGGCCGAGACACTGACGGAAAAATGCGGGACATGCGGAGGAACGGGGCAGGTGCTCAGCTCGGAAACAGTGGCTTACAAGCTTGAGCGTGAGCTGTGGGAATATAAAAATTCCGATTACGAAGAAATGCTTATTTCCGCTACTGATGAAGTGATTCGCCATTTTTCCGGTGAAGCTGATATCCATAAATTGAGGCTTGAAAAAGCGCTTGGTTATAAGATAAAATTCTCGGTGTCAGACGCGGCGAGACCTTTTTTTGAAATTCTTCAGGCTGGTGCTTCGACAGAACAGGATCGAACCAAAGCTGGCCATTAAAAGAACATGGATTATATGTTGACACTTTTGCTCGGCATATGATAGTATTTTAATGTTATTGTTTGTAGCACCCGTGCTACAACCGCTCACAACAGGTAATTAAGCTTTGCAATCTGCAAACGCCTGCTGATGGCGAGTCTGAGTCTAATGAGGAGGTGCACTGGAATGTACGCAATTATCGAAACTGGCGGCAAGCAAGTAAAGGTAGAAGAAGGACAAGCAATCTACATTGAAAAGCTAAACGCTGCTGAAGGCGAAACTGTAACTTTTGACAAGGTTCTTTTTGTTGGTGGCGAGAACGTTAAAGTTGGAAGCCCTGTAGTTGAAGGCGCAACTGTAACTGCTAAAGTTGAAAAGAATGGCCGTCAAAAGAAAATCATCGTTTTCAAGTACAAAGCGAAAAAGAACAATCGTAAGAAGCAAGGTCATCGTCAGCCTTACACTAAAGTAGTTATCGAAAAGATCAACGCTTAATTAAAGGCGGATTTCTATGATTCGTGCAACGATTAATCGTACAAAATCCGGACGCATCCAGTCGTTTACAATCAGCGGCCACGCTGGATATGCTGCCCATGGCAGCGACATTGTCTGTGCAGGTGTTTCCACCATCTCGATTGGGACAGTCAATTCCATCATTGGATTGACAGGTGTCACCCCAGACATTGAACAAGGTGCCGATGGTTTTCTCCGCTGTGAAATTCCCGACAATTTGCCGGAGGAGACACAGGAGAAAATCCAATTACTCCTTGAAAGCATGGTCATTACATTGCAATCGATGGAACAAGAGTACGGAAAGCACATAAAATTAACCTTCAAAAAGTAGGAGGTGGAACAAATGTTAAGATTAGATCTTCAATTCTTCGCTTCTAAGAAGGGTGTAGGTTCAACTAAGAACGGACGTGACTCTATCGCAAAGCGTCTAGGCGCTAAGCGTGCAGACGGTCAATTCGTAACTGGTGGTTCTATCCTTTACCGTCAGCGCGGAACTAAAATCTACCCAGGTGTAAACGTGGGTAAAGGTGGAGATGACACTCTATTCGCTAAGGTTGACGGCGTCGTTAAATTCGAACGTCTTGGCCGCGACCGCAAGCAAGTAAGTGTTTATCCAGCAGCTCAAGAAGCGTAAGCTAAAGAGAAGCCCTAACCACTTCGGTTAGGGTTTTCTTTCGTTTTATGGCTTAGTGCTCTATAAATAAAAAAGGATCCAACTAACTTAAATACATAATTAGCTTACGCAGAATGGCTTTTTTGTTATACTTACACCAAGCAAGTCTTATGAGTAGGGAGTATGTGTATGAAAAAAGAGTGGGATACAATCGAGGTTTTGCGCCATGAGCGCCATGATTGGATGAACAAGCTTCAATTAATTAAAGGGAATTTATCGCTGAATAAAGTGGACCGGGCTAAAGAGATCATTGAAGAAATCATCATGGAAGCCAGGCAGGATGCAAAGCTATCAAATTTACGTCTTCCCCAGTTTGCCTCTACATTGTTAACCTGCAATTGGGAGAGTAATCATTTCCAGCTGGAATACGAGGTTATGGACTCCCAAAACTTCCACAGATTAGATGACCAGCTTTTGACAGACTGGACTAAGCAGCTTTTTGAAACATTGAATTCTTCAATTGAACCATATCAGGAAAATCATCTCTCCGTTACAATTGAACCGCAGGAGAAAGGAATCGGGTTCTTTTTTGATTTTAGCGGAATAATAAAGGATAAAAATCGCTTAGAAAGCTTCCTTGACCAGAAGCCGGGAAACAAGATAAAAATCATTTCCGATGGCGTGGTTGAAGGAGAACTGACAATCGAAGTTTTCGTGGAAACACTCTAGGGAAACATAAAAAGCGAATAACAAATTTCAGACAGGTGGTAATGACATAATGTTTGTCGATCAGGTTAAGATTTATGTAAAAGGCGGCGACGGCGGCGATGGCATGGTCGCGTTCCGACGCGAAAAATATGTGCCGAAGGGCGGCCCGGCTGGCGGCGACGGCGGTAACGGCGCAAATGTAGTCTTCCAGGTGGAAGAAGGGCTGCGCACGCTGATGGACTTCAGGTACCAGCGCCATTTCAAGGCACCGCGCGGCGAGCACGGAATGTCCAAGAACCAGCATGGCAAAAACTCCAAGGATATGATTGTCAAGGTTCCTCCAGGGACAATCGTATCTGATGCTGAAACTGGCGCGATCATTGCTGACCTGGTGGAGCATGGCCAGCAGGCTGTCATCGCTAAAGGCGGACGCGGCGGACGTGGCAACTCACGTTTCGCTACACCTGCCAATCCGGCTCCTGAACTTTCCGAAAAAGGGGAGCCAGGCCAGGAACGCGAAATCATCATGGAATTAAAGCTGCTTGCTGACGTAGGGCTTGTAGGTTTTCCAAGTGTAGGGAAGTCGACATTATTATCCGTTGTGTCAGCAGCCAGGCCGAAGATCGCTGAATATCATTTCACGACGATCGCTCCAAACCTGGGCATGGTTGAAACAGAAGACGGAAGAAGCTTTGTTTTAGCTGATTTGCCAGGTCTTATAGAGGGAGCACACTCCGGTGTGGGCCTTGGACATCAATTTCTGCGTCATATCGAACGTACAAGGGTAATCATCCACGTAATTGATATGGCAGCGACTGAAGGCCGTGATCCTTACGAGGATTATCTGACAATCAATAATGAGTTGAAGGAATATAATTTAAGGCTGACGGAAAGACCGCAAGTCATCGTCGCCAATAAAATGGACATGCCAGATGCGGAAGAGAACCTTAAAGTGTTCAAGGAAAAAGTCGGGGATGAACATCCTGTTTTCCCAATTTCAGCTGTGACGAGGGAAGGCCTGCGTGAATTGTTATTCGCAGTAGCTGACCTGATTGAAAAGACGCCGGAGTTCCCTCTCATTGATGAAGAGGTATTGGAAAAAGACGAAAACCGCGTTATGTACAAGCATGAAAAAGCAGAACAGGAATTCCAGATTACCCGCGAACCGGATGGAACATTTGTTATCTCGGGTGACAGTATAGAAAGGCTGTTCAAGATGACTGATTTTTCAAGGGATGAATCTGTACAAAGGTTTGCCCGCCAGATGCGCGGCATGGGTATTGATGATGCTCTCCGTGAAAGAGGAGCAAAAGATGGAGATACGGTCAAGCTTCTGGAATATGAATTTGAATTCGTAGAGTAGGCCTCAGGTGGTGACAGGGAGTCGATTAGCCAAAAGGTTAATCGGCTTTCCTCTTTAAAGTAGGAAGCATTCTGATGGGGTGATTTGAGATGAAGGAAAATCAAGATAAAAAATTCTATCTCGTTCGGGAAGATGTCCTGCCGGAAGCAATGAAAAAAACGCTTGAGGCAAAGGAAATGATTGAACGGGGCAAAGCGGAGTCGGTCTGGGATGCAGTCCAGAGGGTCGACTTGAGCCGGAGTGCCTTTTACAAATACCGTGATACTGTTTTTCCGTTCCATACGGTTGTGAAAGAGCGGATCATTTCACTGTTTTTTCAGCTTGAAGACCGATCTGGCACACTATCGGAATTGCTGAGCACTGTTGCGGCTACTGGCTGCAATGTTTTGACCATCCATCAGACCATTCCTCTGCAGGGAAGGGCGAATGTGACGCTAAGCTTGAATATCACCGAAATGAGAGTCGAAATGGACGAGATGCTGACAAGGCTGAGAAAAATGGAATTTGTAGAAAAAGTTGAAGTGCTGGGAACAGGCGCTTAAAGATAACAGCAGGGGGAGGTATGGATTTGAAAGTAGGATATCTTGGACCAGAAGCGACGTTTACAGATTATGCAGCCAGGCAGTTGTTTCATGAAGCGGAGCGGATTCCGTTCGTCAGCATACCAGAATGCATGGATGCGGCCACAGAAGGGGAGATTGACGCAGCGATTGTCCCATTGGAAAATTCAATCGAAGGTTCTGTTAACTTAACAGTCGATTACCTTGTCCATGAAACAGATCTCCAGATTGTTGGTGAAGCGGTGGTGCCAATCAGGCAGCATTTGCTGGTACACCAGGACAATTTGGAAAACTGGAGAAATGCGGAGCTAATTTGCAGCCATCCGCACGCACTTGCACAGTGCCATAAGTTTTTACATAAAGAATTTAAAAAAGTACCGCACGAACATATGGCTTCAACAGCCGCAGCGGCCAAATTTGTCAAAGATCATCCGGAACGGAATATCGCGGCGATCGCAAACAGTCTTGCTGCACAAGAATATGAAGGACTGGCCATGGCTCAGCAAAATATCCATGATTATAGTTATAACCATACTGTCTTCGCAGTTCTCACAAAGCCGGAAAACAAGCTTCAACTCGACAAGGGCGAAGATTTCAAGACCAGCTTGATGATCACCCTGCCTTCAGATCAGGCAGGAGCATTGCATCAGGTCCTGTCGGCATTTTCATGGAGGAAGCTCAATCTTTCCAAAATTGAATCCCGCCCGATGAAAACCGGTCTCGGAAAATATTTTTTCATTATTGATATCAATTTTAAAATGGATGACGTCTTGATTCCAGGGGCCATAGCCGAACTGGAGGCACTGGGCTGCACCGTTAAAATGCTCGGAAGCTATTCCAGCCATAAAATATAAAAAGATCCATCAGCCACTGATGGATCTTTTGCATTTCTACTGTTCTAAATCAATAAGGAAATTTGCTTTTCTAAGCGTTTCTTCCGCTTCATCCAGTGCTTTTTCCGTCGGGGCTGAAATGCTGTGCAAGTGGATGCCGTCGGTCAATTCTGATAAATAGGAAGCATTGGTGGATTTTATTTTTTCCATGAACTGCTTCACTTCGTAACGGTTCGAGACCATGATGGAAGCGGTCAGGTCGCCATACACAGGATGCTCGATTTTCACGTCTTTTACCGTTACACCATGATCGACAAGGAGCAAAAGTTCTTCTTCAGTCCTTTCAGGGCCGTGTGAGCAGGCAATGATCCGTTCCGCCTCTGTTGGCCGGGAGGCGTGCATGTATAAATAACCCTGGCTTGTAGCGATGATAGGTTCATTTTTGGCTTTTAGCAGGGTGATATCACCGACAATGACTTGTCTGCTTACGTTCGTAATGGCTGCCAGCTCGCCGCCGGTAATCGGCTCACGGCTTTCCTGCAGGCGCTTCAGGATGAATTCCCGGCGTTCATCCCCAAGGATTTTCGTAGGTTCCTTCATAACCGATCTCTCCTTCGACTTCTTCATTCGTGAATTTTACCATAAATCAGCCTGAAGTTAAACGGCTGCGACCTTTCCAGAGATGACCGCCAGGAGTTTCCCAAGTTCGACCACATCATCGGCTGCAGTAGTCCGCCCGAATGAAATCCTGAAAAATTCCTTTGCTTCTTTGCCATTGATGCCCATTGCCGTCATGGTTCTGGCAGGGCTTAATAGTCCTGTGTGACAGGCTGTCCCGGTTGAAATCGCGAATCCCCTACGGTCACATTCCAGCAGGACAAATTGCCCCTCCACGCCTTTTATGGCCATTCCCACGATTCCTGGCAGCTGATCGTCCCCTTCTACGCCAAATAACTTATATGGGCTTTTTGATCCTGTAAGAAGATCAACAAGAATAGTCCTTAACTCTTTAAGTCGATCATTCTCTGTTTTGATCAGTGAGTGCGCTTTATGGGCAGCAGCGGTCATGGCGGCTATTCCCGGGACATTGACAGTGCCGGGCCTGAAGCCTTTTTCATGCACGGTACCATCAATATATGGCTTCCAGGCAAGCTTCGGATTGACATAGGCGACTCCAGTTCCTTTTGGTCCGTAAAACTTGTGGCCCGAAATAGACAGGGCATCCACCGAACGTGCAAGAGAGTCCATTGGTATCTTTCCAAAGGTTTGCACGCAATCTGTGTGGATCAGGATTCCATTGGTCCTGCAGTATTCAGCGATGTTTTTGACCGGCTGGAGGGTTCCGATTTCCGGGTTGCCATGCTGAATGGAAACGAGCACTGTTTCAGGCCGAACAGCTTTGATAAAGGTGTCAATCTTAATTCTTCCGTCCTCGTCCAATGGCAGGAATGTGATTTCCCAGCCTTCTCCCTCCAGCTTTTTCATCAAATTATAAACCGAGGAATGTTCAGCAGCACCGGTAATAATGTGGCGGCCGTTTTTTCTTTTTGCAGAGAGAAGCGCCATAATCCCAAGAAAATTCCCTTCAGACCCTCCGCTTGTAAAATAAATCCCTGCTTCTTCGACATCAAGCAACCTGGCAAATTCCTGTCTGCAGCTCTCAAGGAGATTAGCCGCTGCAGAGCCCGCTTCGTGAAGACTCTGGCTGTTTCCAAAGTACTCTGCCGATGCTTTGATAAAAATATCTGCAGCATCCCGGTCAAGCGGGCATGTAGCAGCATAATCGAAATATTTCATAGGTTCGCTCCTCCGATTTGTTTTAATGATCATTCCCAGGGTCTGTTTCCAGGAAAGTGAAACATGTGCCCCCAAAAAAAAATCCCCGGCATTTCGGTCACAAAAAGCCGGAACATGTGCCCGAAAAGGAAAAATCCCCGGCATTTCGGTAACAAGAAGCCGGAACATGTGCCCGAAAAAGAGAAATCCCCGGCATTATGGTCACAAGAAGCTGGAACATGTGCCCGAAAAAGAAAAATACCAGGCATTTCGGTCACAAGAAGCCGGAACATGTGCCCGAAAAAGAGAAATCCCCGGCATTATGGTCACAAGAAGCTGGAACATGTGCCCGAAAAAGAAAAATCCTCGGCATTACGGTCACAAGAAGCTGGAACATGTGCCCGAAAAAGCGGTATCCTCAGCTATACGGTCACAAGCTGATAACACGTGAACTGCTTTGCCCCTTTTGCTTTCCTGTATTAGTTTCAAAGAATAAAAGTTCTTGTCAATAGTGTAAAACTGTGTAAATATAGATGTCAAGACACCTGTTAATCCAGGAGGCTATCAATCTATGAAACAATATGATGTGATTATTATTGGCAGCGGCATTGCCGCACTGCAATTGGCCAATAAGTTAACGAAGGATTTAAATGTGATGATTCTCACAAAAGAAAATCTGACAAAAGGAAATTCCTATCTTGCACAAGGCGGGGTGGCCGCAGCCGTTGCTCCGGGGGACGATCCTTACTTACATTATCTCGACACAATGGAAGCGGGAGCGCACCACAATAATGCCAAAGCTGTATTGGAAATGACGAAAAAGGCTCCTGAGCTGATCAATGGTTTATGGCAGTCAGGTTGCCGTTTTGATGAAGATGAAAATGGTAATCTGCTTTTGGGAATGGAAGGAGCACACAGTGAAAAGAGGATTGTCCACAGCGGGGGTGACGAGACAGGCAGGCATATGGTCGAGTTTCTGATTTCTGATCTGGCCTCCAATATAACCGTTGAACAATCGACTTTTGTTTATGACCTTATTTTAAATCAGGAAAAATCAAGATGTATCGGGGTGAAGGCGAAGCTGCCAGATGGATCAAATGAGATTTACCTTGCTCCACATGTGGTGCTGGCAACGGGCGGTTGTGGCCAGATTTTCTCTTTTACTTCCAATGCAGAAACGGCAAGCGGTGATGGAATTGCCCTTGCCTATAGAGCAGGGGTTGAATTGGCGGATATGGAGTTTGTCCAGTTCCACCCGACACTGTTATATGTGGATGGAAAGACGAGGGGGCTTATTTCGGAAGCAGTCAGGGGCGAAGGTGCGCTGCTGGTCACTGAAGATGGCAAACAAATCATGGCAGGCATTCATCCTTTAAAGGACCTGGCACCGAGGCATATTGTTTCGCAAACAATCTATGATTATTCTCGAAGAGGAATTCAAATTTATTTGGATATATCCTACATTGAGGATTTCAGCTCGAGGTTTCCAACGATCAGCAAGCTATGCACTCAGCATGGGATAGACATGGAAAAAGGTCTGATTCCTGTCGTTCCCGGCAGTCATTTTATCATGGGAGGAATTAAGACAGATTTGCAGGGACGAACAAGCATCCCAGGATTGTATGCAATCGGTGAGGCAGCGTGTACCGGCATCCACGGGGCGAATAGACTGGCAAGCAATTCTCTATTGGAAGGAATGTTTGTCGGCGGCAATCTCGCTGATTGGATCAACAGCCAACGGGCTGACAAGGAGACTGGCAACAATCTGCCTGTTCATGTAAAAACCTTTTTCGTTGGTAAACTGCCGGTTCCTGACATGCTAAAACAAACCATGATGGACAGAGCCGGGATTGTAAGGACTAAGGAACAGCTCACCCTTCAGGCTGAATGGCTTGCTCAATTTAATCACGATAAGTGGCTGGACGCTGACCTGGACCACTTATCGCCAGCACAATTAACCAGCCTGTTTATGTATATTACCGCCACCTTGGTCACCCAGTCTGCATTGGAGCGGACAGAGAGCAGGGGCGGTCATTATCGTGAAGATTTTCCATATGAAGATAATGCCAATTGGATGAAAAAACAAATCATCCATCAGCGAAAAAACCGAAAGGATGGTAAGCATGAATTCAATCAAACTGCGCTTGCTACTTGAACAATTTTTCATTGAAGATATCGGCGAGCGTGACGTCACCAGTGAATTGATTTTCGGAAATGAAAGTAAGGGAATCCTGGTGTTCATTGCGAAGGATGAAGGGGTTTTCTGCGGAGAGCAGATTATCGATCTTGGTTTCAGGCTGATGGATGAGAACAGCCAGGTTACCATGAAGGTAAAGGATGGCGAAAAGGTTGGCAAAGGTCAGGAACTGGCGTTGATTACCGGCAAGGTTTCCGCACTATTAAAAGCGGAAAGAGTCGTTTTGAACCTCGTGCAGCGAATGAGCGGAATAGCCACAAAAACAAACGAAGCTGTAAAAGCATTGGACAGCACGAAGACAAGGATTTGTGATACACGAAAAACAACCCCCGGCCTGCGGATGCTTGAAAAATATGCAGTTCGATGCGGTGGCGGGTTCAATCATCGTTACGGCTTGTATGACGCGGTTATGATCAAGGACAACCATATCTCTTTTGCGGGCTCGATCAGCAAGGCAGTGGAAGCAGTCAGGTCAAACCTTGGACATATGGTGAAAGTAGAGGTGGAAATCGAAACAAAGGAGCAGCTGCTTGAAGCGATTGAAGCGAAAGCAGATTGCATCATGTTCGATAACCGCACGCCGGAACAAATTGAAGAATGGATTGGCTATGTACCGGAAGGAATAGCAACCGAGGCCTCCGGCGGCATCACGCTCGATACACTGCATAGCTACAGGAGTTGCGGAGTTGATTATATATCACTGGGATTCCTCACGCACTCTGTAAAATCATTGGATATTAGCGCAAAGGTCATGGCTGAAACGAAAGGGGATGTACAATATGAATATATTGGAGGCGCTCGAAGCTAAATCAAAAATGCTCCCTGAGAAATACCGGAACATGTCGGTTCAGGAGCTTGAGGGCATGATTAAGGACATTAAGGGGAAAATGGGCAAAAAGCTGTTCATACCTGGTCATCATTATCAAAAAGATGAAGTCATCAAATTTGCCGATGCGACAGGCGATTCACTGAAACTTGCCCAGCTGTCTGCCGATAACAGGGAAGCGGAGCATATTGTTTTTTGCGGAGTTCATTTCATGGCCGAGACGGCTGACATTTTAACCACTGAAAATCAGAAGGTCTACCTGCCGGATATGAGAGCCGGATGTTCAATGGCAGATATGGCTGATATTTACCAGACAGAACGCGCCTGGGATTACCTGCAGGTGCTGTTTGGAGATACGATTTTGCCATTGACCTATGTCAATTCTACTGCAGCAATTAAATCATTTGTCGGCGCTAATGGCGGAGCTACCGTTACATCCTCAAACGCCGAGAAGATGGTTCGCTGGGCTTTTTCAAAAAAAGAGCGTCTGCTTTTCCTTCCAGATCAGCACTTGGGCCGGAATACGGCTTTTAACATTGGAATTGGGCTTGATGAAATGGCCGTTTACAATCCGATTGAAAATATTCTTGAGTATGATGGCCCTCTTGAAAAGGTAAAAGTGATTCTTTGGAAAGGACATTGTTCGGTACATGAAAATTTCACGGTGGAAAATATCGCGGATGTTCGGGCAACATATCCTGATATGAAAGTCATTGTCCATCCAGAATGCCGTCATGAGGTAGTGGCATTGTCAGACATGGCAGGATCAACGAATTATATTATTGAGGCAATTGAAGCGTCGCTTGCAGGCTCATCGTGGGCGATTGGTACCGAAATGAATCTGGTAAACCGGCTGATTTCCCAGCATCCAGATAAAAAAATCATTTCATTGAATCCTCATATGTGTCCGTGCTTGACGATGAACAGGATTGACCTCCAGCACCTTGCCTGGAGTCTGGAATCGGCTATCCAGGGTCAGGAAATCAACCTCATAAAAGTCGATGAAGAAACAGCATTCAACGCAAAGCTTGCCCTGAATCGCATGCTTGTGCAATCATAATTGAAGTCCTTCCCATATCGGGAAGGATTTTTTTTATGGGAAAAGCTTAATCTTACGGCGAAAAACATATTTATTTACATAGAAGCATAAGTTTTTTTGAAGATTGTTAGCAATTTGCCCACACCAACATAGAATATATGGACTTATGCCATAGGAGGGAATCAGAGTGAAAATCCATATCGTACAGAAAGGGGATACTCTTTGGAAGATCGCCAAAAAGTACGGCGTGAACTTTGAAGAGCTGAAACAGATGAACGCCCAGCTCAGCAACCCTGATATGATTATGCCCGGTATGAAAATAAAAGTTCCAACTGGTGGAGGCACAATAAAGAAAGAAGCTCCCATCGCAGGTGGAACGCCTCAAGCAAAAATCAATATGGGTGGCAAAAAGGAAATGCCGATTGCCAAAGAGAAACCAATGCCAATTCCAGAAGTAAAGAAAGAAGCACCAAAAGAGGCTCCTGTTAAGGAACAGCCGAAGGTGGAAATGCCTAAACCTGCTCCAAAGGAAGAGCCAGTTAAACCATATAAACCTAAAATGCCTGTACAAATCAAGCCGGAAATTGATATTAACAATTACTATATGATGAATATGGCTAATATGCAGCTCCCGCCACAGCCAAAACCACAGCCAAAACCACAGCCAAAGCCACTGCCAAAAGCCCAGCCAAAAGCGGAGCCGCAGCTCCCGCCAAAACCAACTAACATTTTCCCGGAAGTTAAACCAGAGGCTAAGCAAATCAAACCACAGGTAAAATCGGAACTTAAGCCCCTGCCTCCAAAAGCAGAGGTAAAGCCAAATGTAAAATCAGAAATTAAACCAGATATAAAAATTGAAAAGAATGCTTACATGGATGAATCACCATCAATGATGCCATTCGTTCAAGGAGGTTACCAGCAGCCTATGATCCCATACCCATATAATTGTTATCCAGGTGCACCTTCAATGTCAGGTCCTGCTTATGGTTATCCAGGAACCCAACAAATGCCATACCCTCAGGTGCAGGGAATTTCCCAGTATCCAGATATGATGCCTAACATGGCATTGCCGGCAGAGGACATGGAATCCTCATCTTTCGCAAATATGCAGAGCCCGGTAATGGGTGAAAACATGCCACATTATGCTCCACCGCAGATGACTGGACCGACTTTTTATGGGGTGCCTATTTCACCTGTTATGCCTGGCCCAGGCTACATCCCTCAGCCGCAACAAATGCCATATATGCCGCAGGTCGGCGGAATGATGGATAATCAGCCAATGCCACAAGTAGGCGGCATGATGGAGGATGAATCATCTGAAATGCCAATGATGCCTCAGATGCCGCAAGTCGGCGGGATGATGCAGGGTCAGATGCCGATGATGCCGCAGGTCGGTGGAATGATGGAAAACCAAATGCCGCAGGTCGGCGGGATGATGCAGGGTCAGATGCCGATGATGCCGCAGGTCGGTGGAATGATGGAAAACCAAATGCCGCAAGTCGGCGGGATGATGCAGGGTCAGATGCCGATGATGCCGCAGGTCGGTGGAATGATGGAAAACCAAAT
>NZ_VEEP01000005.1:328588-342931 GCF_007678455.1 Cytobacillus oceanisediminis 2691
GGTCAGATGCCGATGATGCCGCAGGTCGGTGGAATGATGGAAAACCAAATGCCGCAAGTCGGCGGGATGATGCAGGGACAAATGCCAATGATGCCACAAGTCGGTGGAATGATGGAAAACCAAATGCCGCAGGTCGGCGGAATGATGCAGGGACAAATGCCGATGATGCCACAAGTCGGTGGAATGATGGAAAACCAAATGCCGCAGGTCGGCGGAATGATGCAGGGACAAATGCCTATGATGCCGCAGGTCGGTGGAATGATGGATAATCAAATGCCGCATGTAGGCGGAATGATGGATAATCAAATGGCACCTCAAGTCGGCGGAATGATGCAGCCTCCAATGATGCCTAAGCAAGTTCCAGGTGCTGTTGCTGGAGGCGATTGCGGGTGTGGCGGCACAATGGGCAGCCATTATGGTATGATGGGTCCTGGAATGAACCCATACCAAATGATGCCTTACGGCGGCTATCCAGGTGCACCAGGAATGCATATGTACCCTCACCTTGGCTACCCAATGGGCATGGGACCGCAGGGATTTATGAACCCTTATGAAGCAGGTCCAATGGGTGGAGGATACGGAATGCCAATGCCTAGATATAATGACGAAGAGAGCAATGAATATTAACATCAGGAGAGGGGGAGACGATTATTTTTTCAATCGTCTCTTCTCTTATTTCAACAGCGAACTGGATGTCAAAATTCATGGCATGAAACAGTTGAGGGGCAATGTCTATCTTGTTGAAACAGAGGACACCCGCCTCATTTTAAAAGGATATAAAGATTTACGAAAATTAAAGATCCAGGAGGCATTTGCTTCCTCATTGAGGCAAACCGGCTTTGACTCCTCATACAGATTTTTAAGGATGAACACAACTCTTCAATTCCAGGGTTTATTTTACGGCTGTATTGAGTATATTGACCATCATGAAAATCGATTTGATTATGGGGAACAGGCGGACAGAAAAGAAGGAATCACGCTCCTGGATAAATTCCATGAACATACTTCATTGCTGGCACCTTCCTATGCAGGGATGCTTCCTAAAGCGGATTTGGCAAGAAAATGGGATCATCGAAAGAACGAATTCACCAAAAATTTGCAAGCTGTCCATTTTTATGTGAACAACGCCATCACAGATGAGCTCCTGGATTGGGCCGATGTTTCGTTAACACATTTTGATGCTTCAAAAAAAGAGCTTGAACAAGAACCGCCAGCAATCCTTCATGGCGATGTTGCCCATCATAATTTTCTTCGATCAAAAGAGGGAAAGCTGTATTTAATTGATTATGATTTGATCAGCCTGGGCCCGAGAGCGTACGATATGCTCCAGTATGCCAATCGAATCCTCCCCTTTCTGGACTGGGAATTTGACTCTCTGAAAAAAATCGGACATTTTAAAAAATGGCTCGGTTATGAATCGTTTTTATACGGCCTATTGTACCCGGCAGATATCCTGAGGGAATGGAACAGGATGTTCAGAGAAAGAAATCATTTATCACCAAACAGACTTTCTCCTCTGATTGATATGACGATAAACCAGTTCCAGCAAAGAAAAAAATTCCAGGTAGATGTTAAATCCCAGCTTAATACTTGGAAGTGATTTGGACGTATCTGTCAGAATGAAAACCCATCCCCATCCGCACTCTAATAAATGAGCATTAAGAAGAATGCTCATTTTAGCTAGGATGGGGGTTATTCGTTTGAACAAGAAAATGATGTTCGTTCCTTTAGCCTCACTGCTTGCGTTAGGTCTGACAGCCTGCAACGGAAATAATGAGGCATCTGTTCAAAGTACGAACAGGAACCAGGCCCAGCCACTTGGTTATTATTCGAATGAAAAAGGAAACGAAGTCGATGTAATGGATGACAGGGAAGGGGCACTTACGGAGCTATTTGACCATAATTTTGGCAAAGAAGGTGCCGCTGAAGAAGATCGCAAGCGAAAGATGCTTCAGTCGAGGGATGAAAATGGGAATCCTCCAAACCCGACCGTTCCGCGTTCAGACCATGACCATAATTTTTTTCAAAAAGACAATAAATACAGCCGTGGAGATCTGAATTACCATGGACATTTAAGTGAGCACAGAGGGAGCGGCAAGGCAGGTATTTATTCCAATACCGGACAGGATAACAAACTTGCACGCAAGGTCTCGCTTGCAGCAGAGTCTGTCGATAATGTCGATAAGGTGAGGTCCGTAATGTTCGGCCGCGAAGTTGAAATTGCGGTATCCTACAAGGATAAGTCGCTGAAAAAACAAACAGATAAGAAAATTAAAAAAGCAGTACTGCCATATACCGAAGGCAGGGAACTTCGCATCATCGAGGATGAGGGAACCTTCAGCAGGACAAGGAATATTGATTATGACCGAAAAAATGGCAATCCGCGTGAAAGCATCAATATCAATCCTTGATAAATAATAGAAGGCAGATCACGATCTTGCCTTCTATTTTTATGCTCAAAGAAACATTTTTTGATCGAGCTTGGACAATAATCACATCAATGAGCAGATAAACAAGGCCAGAGCCGATTTATCATAACAATAATCGCATTAATGAGCAGATAAACAAGGCCAGAGCCGAATTATCGATACAATAATCACATTAATGTGCAGATAAACAAAGTCAGAGCCGAATTATCGTCACAAAAGTTCCATATATTCCTTCAATGTACCGATAATTTAAGTTAATTCTGCTTTTTCTTCATAATTAACACTTTTAAACTCCGATAATTTGTGGACGTGCCTTTATCTACCCTTAATGTCCGCTAATCTGCAAACAAACACTAGTTTTTTCAACATCATCCTCATTCAACCCAATCCTTCTATAACGGTATTCAAAAGCAATTATTCCAAGCAATACAGCAAAGGGATAATTAAAAGTCGATTGGCTATACTAGTAGTGAAAAAGAATTTAAACACTTTTGGCAAATAAGAGAGGTGGACGGCAATGGCTTCAATCAATTTAATCAAAGCGTTCAGCACTGCTGTATTGCTCCTAATCAGTTTATCAGGGGCTGGTCCAGTACTTCCCCCAGGGCAGGTTCATGCTGAGAAGCCTGGTGAAGCAGTCCATGAATTCAATGAACCTCTTAAGGTCACAATCATTTTGCAGAGAATCTATCTTGATGGTGAAATGAGTGAGGAAAAGGTCGTGGAGACGGTTTGGTCGTTAGAAGATTTTTGGGCTAAATATGATAAATGGCAGCTTGTAGATATGGATGCAAAGATGGCGGTATTCAGGCAGGATGTTGATGATATTTCACCGCTTCTGAAGGCAAATGGATATTTCGGCCTGTCAGATGAAGGGGTACTGACTATTTTTAATGGAAGGCCTGATGGTTCGAATATTATTCAATCGTTCTTCCAAATCGACCTTGGCAGACTTGAGAGCATCAAGCGGGATCAATTGAAAAAGGGAATTCCGATCCGCAGTAAACAATGCTATGAGGAGGTCTTGGAGACCTTTAAACCATATACGGTGAAAGACTTACATTAAAGAGCCGGGATGACTGGCTCTTATTTGCGTTTTCCAAGGTTTCTTAGAGATTTTATTACTGGATAAGAAAGTATAATATATCCACGTAGATTAGAGCAGCTCGAGACGTTTGTCTAGCTGCGGCTCCTAACTCCTCGAGTCGCTTCGGTCCTGCCAATGAAGTCAAAAGAACGACTTCACTGTCAGGCCCTCCAGCGCTTGTCGGAGTTGGGCAGTCGCCTCCGCTTTTCGTTTTCGGTCCGCCCGATGAAGTCAAAGAGCGACTTCACCGGGCGGCCCTCCAACGCTTGTCGGGGCTGACCAAGGCGCTTGCGCTTTTCTTATAAAATGATCATACGTTCGCCTTTTTGCATATTTTTGTTCATACCTTTAAAAAGAGTATGTTAAAATGAGTTACAGCAAAGCAGAGGGGCGAGAGTATTGTATGAATTCATAAAAGGTAACGTCGATTTTGTCGGTCCTGAATATATAGTGATTGAAAACGGGGGTATTGGCTATCAAATAATGACGCCAAATCCTTTTGTGTTCACAAAAGAAGCAGGCAAAGAGGTTTGTATTTTTACATATCATTATGTCCGTGAAGACCTCATTTCGCTTTACGGATTCAAGACCAGGGAAGAAAAGGCGCTTTTCACCAGGCTTTTGAATGTTTCCGGCATCGGGCCGAAAGGGGCACTGGCCATCCTTGCGTCGGGAGAACCGGGCCAGGTGGTCCAGGCGATAGAAAATGAGGATGAATCGTTCCTGGTCAAGTTTCCTGGAGTAGGCAAGAAGACTGCGAGACAAATGATTCTTGATCTAAAAGGAAAATTGCATGACCTTGTACCGGATTACTTCCCTAATCTATTCAATGCTGATGAGGTGGCTGCGACAATTTCCCAGTCCAATGAGTTCGATGAAGCTCTACTGGCATTAAAGGCACTTGGTTACTCGGAAAAGGAAATCCGCAAAATCACACCAGATTTGAAAAAGGAACAATTGACAACAGACCAATACATCAAAAAAGCATTGCAAAAGCTTTTAAAGTAAACTAAGTGATAACAGACCAGTTGACCAGCAGGTTCGATTATCCAGCATAAAGAGGTGAAAACAGATGGAAGAACGAATCATCTCCAGTGAAGCGGGCGACCAGGATCTTTCATTTGAGCAAAGCCTGCGTCCCCAGACTCTAAGACAATATATCGGCCAGGATAAAGTGAAGGCCAATCTTGAGGTGTTTATTAAAGCGGCAAAAATGAGGCGTGAAACGCTTGACCATGTACTCCTCTATGGGCCACCCGGCCTGGGAAAGACTACACTGGCAGCGATCATCGCCAATGAAATGGGTGTCAATCTAAGGACAACCTCAGGGCCGGCGATTGAAAGACCTGGTGATTTAGCGGCTATTTTGACTGCTCTGGAACCTGGCGATGTTCTGTTCATTGATGAAATTCACAGGCTGCCGAGAACGATTGAAGAAGTGCTTTACCCAGCAATGGAGGATTTCTGCCTTGATATCGTCATCGGAAAAGGGCCGAGTGCCCGTTCTGTCCGGCTTGATCTGCCCCCATTCACGCTCGTTGGTGCGACAACCCGTGCTGGTTCTCTGTCAGCACCATTAAGAGACAGGTTTGGAGTATTGAGTCGTTTGGAATACTATAATGAGGTACAGCTAACTGATATTGTGGTCAGGACAGCTGAACTTTTGGAGACGGAAATTGACTGGCTTGCTGCCCAGGAACTCGCGAGAAGATCGCGGGGGACACCAAGGATCGCCAATCGCCTGTTGAAGCGTGTGCGTGACTTTGCGCAGGTGCGGGGCAATGGTGCGGTCGAGGAAACACTTGCCCGGGAAGCATTGGAGCTCATGCAGGTCGACCGTTTGGGCCTTGACCATATAGACCATAAATTGCTTAAGGGCATCATTGAAAAATACCGAGGCGGCCCGGTCGGTTTAGAGACGATTTCTGCTACGATCGGAGAAGAATCTCAGACCATAGAAGATGTTTACGAACCCTACCTATTGCAGATCGGGTTTTTGCAAAGGACCCCAAGGGGAAGAATTGTAACGGAGGCTGTATACCGACATTTTGAAATGGAGGTGCCAGAACGATGACAGGAGCAGCGAAATTCGTCATGATCGCCGGAGCAGTCATCTTCATCATTGGCTTCATTATGCAGTTTATCAATATAGGAAGATTGCCAGGGGACATTGTCATTAAAAAAGGAAACACAACCTTTTACTTTCCAATTGTCACTTCCATTCTGGCAAGTATCATCTTATCAGCGATCTTTTACTTGATCGGCCGATTCAGATAATCAAGGATCATTAAAAATTTATAGAAACTTAGTAAGGGTGACATCATGAAAGTAGATATGTTTGATTTTCATTTGCCGGAGGAACTGATTGCCCAGACTCCGCTTGAACAAAGAGCGGAAAGCAGACTGATGGTTTTGAATAAAGAAACGGGCAGCTTGGAACATGATATTTTCAAGAACATTAAAAACTATCTTATGCCAGGTGATTGCCTCGTCCTGAATGATACCAAGGTGCTTCCTGCAAGGCTTTTTGGCTTGAAAGAGGATACCGGAGCAAAGATTGAAGTGCTGCTTCTGAAACAGCTTGAGGATGATGAGTGGGAAACGCTTGTTAAACCGGCGAAAAGAGTGAAGGAAGGCACGAAAATCACTTTTGGCGACGGCCTTTTGACAGCGGTATGCACCGGAGAAGCCGAGCATGGCGGCAGGAACATGAAGTTCTCCTATGAAGGCATTTTCTATGAAGTACTCGAACAGCTTGGAGAAATGCCGCTTCCTCCTTATATCAAAGAGCAGCTGGAGGATAAGGACAGGTACCAGACGGTTTACGCAAGGGAAAGAGGATCTGCTGCGGCGCCGACTGCAGGCTTGCATTTTACAGAGAGCCTGTTGGAAGATATCAAGGAGATGGGCGTCCATATCGCTTTTATTACTCTCCATGTCGGACTGGGAACGTTCAGGCCTGTGAGTGTTGATTCCATCGAGGAGCACGATATGCACTCAGAATTTTACCAGGTAACCGAAGGTACGGCATTGCTTTTAAACACAGTTCGTGAACAGGGCGGCAGAATCATCACAGTGGGAACGACATCGACTCGGACACTGGAAACGATCGCCACAGCGAATGATGGTAAATTTGTCGCTGAAAATGGCTGGACAAGCATCTTCATCTATCCTGGTTATGAATTCAAGGCTATCGATGGGATGATCACCAATTTCCATTTGCCGAAGTCTACACTGATCATGCTGATCAGCGCTTTGGCTGGACGGGAAAATGTCCTGAATGCCTATAATAAAGCAGTTGAGGAAAAATATCGCTTTTTCAGTTTCGGAGATGCGATGCTGATTCTATAGTAAAAAACACATTAAATGAACTTTGGACTTCTGGAAGGAGCTTGAACATTGTCAGCAATCCGTTACGAATTAATTAAAACTTGTAAGCAGACAGGAGCGAGGCTAGGGCGGGTGCATACACCTCATGGCTCTTTTGAAACCCCTGTCTTCATGCCCGTTGGAACCCTGGCGACAGTCAAAACGATGTCACCTGAGGAATTGGTCCAGATGGGTGCCGGGATTATCCTGAGCAACACCTATCATCTTTGGCTGAGACCAGGCCATGAAATCGTCAAAGAAGCTGGAGGCCTCCATAAATTCATGAACTGGGACCGCGCGATTCTCACTGATTCAGGTGGTTTCCAGGTATTCTCTTTAAGCGAGTTCAGAAAAATCGAAGAAGAGGGCGTCCACTTCCGCAACCATTTGAATGGTGACAAGCTATTTCTTTCCCCTGAAAAGGCGATGGAGATTCAGAACGCTCTTGGATCCGATATCATGATGGCTTTTGATGAGTGCCCGCCATATCCAGCGGAATATGATTATATGAAAAAGTCAGTCGAAAGGACATCCCGCTGGGCCGAGCGCTGCCTGACAGCACATCAGCGTCAGCAGGACCAGGGATTATTCGGGATTGTCCAGGGCGGTGAATACGAAGAACTGAGGAAGCAGAGTGCAAAGGACCTGGTTTCTATGGACTTTCCTGGCTATGCAGTTGGCGGCCTGTCAGTCGGAGAACCGAAGGATGTCATGAACAGGGTACTAGAATTCACCACTCCATGGCTGCCATCCGACAAGCCTCGCTACCTGATGGGAGTTGGCTCACCGGATTCCTTGATTGATGGCGCCATCAGAGGTATCGATATGTTTGATTGCGTATTGCCTACACGTATCGCCCGGAATGGCACGCTGATGACAAGCGAGGGCAGGCTGGTTGTCAAGAACGCCAAGTTCGCGCGTGATTTTGGCCCATTGGATCCGAACTGTGACTGCTATACTTGCAAAAATTACAGCAGGGCATACATCCGTCATTTGATTAAAACGGATGAAACATTCGGAATTAGACTTACTTCTTATCATAATCTTCATTTTCTGATAAACTTAATGGAGCAGGTCAGACAGGCGATTCGTGAAGACCGTCTGGGGGATTTTAGAGATGAGTTTTTTGAGCAGTATGGTTTCAATAAGCCTAACGCCAAAAACTTCTAAATAAACTGCTTTTTAATGAGGCTGTTCTGGCATCAAAAGCTTCGGCAGCCTTGACCACGAAAGGAGGGGAAACGAATGGAAGGATTGGTAGGTACAGTATTCCCGTTATTGCTGATGTTTGTATTATTTTACTTCTTGTTGATCCGCCCGCAGCAAAAGAGGCAAAAAGCGGTTCAGCAAATGCAGAGTGACCTGCAAAAAGGGGATAAGGTAGTCACGATCGGCGGTTTGCATGGAATCGTTGATGGAATTGATGAAGGTACTGTTGTCATCAAATGTGGTGACGGAAGCCGTCTTACATATGACCGCGCGGCAATCCGCGACGTCAAAGAATCAGCGGGCGTATAATGTAAAGCGGATGCGCTCTTAACAGATTCAGAATGTAAAATGTTTTACTTGCGAAAAAAGAAGCGGACTTTTGCCCGCTTCTTTTTTATGCTTTAGAGGTGCCGCCTACGATGTTCACCCCGAGTATGCCGCCCATCATCGCGGTGAGGATGTAACAAACATGGTAGATGACTTGTTCCAGCGAAAATAGACTGTCATATCCCAGATACTGAAACAAGAAAATAATCAGGGAATAAGCCAGGCCTGTTCCTCCTCCAATTATCCACCCTTTCTCTTTGCCGTTCCCGCCGGTGATAAATCCCCCGATAAAAATCGATAAAAATGAGATGGATGTCATCACGTATTGAAGCGATGATTCCTGGACTGAAGTGAATTTCAGCAGAAGTGAAAATATAAAACTGCTCACGATTGCCAATAAAAAAATGGCAATCACTCCGTAAAGGACGGCCCTGCCCAAACTTTTCGATTCCATTAACCCCTCTCCTCTCTAGTCTCTGTTCCCCTGCAACCGGGAAAACCCTAGTACAAGCATATTCAGGTAAATGGACAATTAGAATCAGATTTTCATTAACAGTCAGTTGAAAAAGCAGAAACTGTCAGTATTTTTTCAGCGGAAAATAAAACACTAAGGAGGAATGCTTTAAGAAGAAGGGCGGGGGAAAAGTGGAACAGTACTTCATCATCCTTTTTAGGACATTGCTCCTTTACTTATTAATCCTGTTGATTTTTCGTTTAATGGGAAAAAGGGAAATCGGTGAATTGAGCATCCTTGATTTGGTTGTCTATATCATGATCGCTGAGATGGCTTCCCTGGCCATAGAAAACACGAAAGATCCGTTGATTAATACCCTTCTCCCAATCAGTATTCTTGTCATTATCCAGATTACATTGGCACTCCTTTCTCTCAAAAGCAAAAAGTTCAGGGATATTGTAGATGGAAAGCCGACAATCATTATTAATAATGGGAAGATTGATGAAAAGGCAATGCGATCGCAAAGGTATAACTTTGACGATCTGCTGCTTCAATTACGGGAAAAAGATGTTGGAGACATTTCCGATGTGGAGTATGCCATATTAGAGCCGTCTGGTACCCTATCTATATTCCAGAAAAATTATGATGATCAGCAGGACAACAGCAGTCTGGCCCTGCCGCTGATCATCGATGGCGAGGTTCAGGAAGATAATCTTGATATGATCGACAAATCAAGATCCTGGATGCTGGAGAAACTTAGGAATAAGGGGTATGAAGATCCCGGCGAGATCTCTTTTTGCAGCTACCAAAACGGAAAATTTTATATCGATCTCAAAGATAAATAAAAACGTGGATTCATTGTCCACGTTTTTTAACTATACGTCCTTGTAAAAAAAGACATTAGGACTGACCGCAGTTTCATAAGCTCATTTTTCCTGATTAAACCAAGAGCAACTGACAGTGATAAATAGAGGGTTGTAACCGCTCCAGCATTGGCAAGAATTCTTAATGATAGTCCCAGCTCTTCACCCTGCCAATCCCAGAGCAGGAAACCCAATGAGCCAGAAAGAATGATGATGGTAAATAACTTTAAATAATCTTTTACATAAAAGCTGAAGGAAACAGCCTTAAGCATCGTCGCAAAATGGAGAAGGGTAATCAGGACGATTCCCATGACCATTCCCAGGGCGACTCCATTGATGCCAAACGCAGGCTGGCTTGCCAGAAGGAAGATGACTGCGGTTTTTGCCAGGTTTCCGATCAGGCTGTTAATCATCGCTGCCCTTGCCAAATCAAGAGCCTGCAGTGCTGCCTGCAGCGGACCCTGGAAATAGTAGAACAGGAAGAATGGAGCCATCAGCTTGATGAATTGAGAACCATTTGAACTCCCGTACATTAATGTCATCAAAGGCTCAGCAAGTACATATAACACCACGATCGCAAGGCCGCCTGTTAATAAGGAGAAGCGCAATGATTGCTGAAGGAGGTGCTCAATCACCTTCATGTTCTTTTTTGAGTTCGCTTCACTGATTGCCGGAACAAGGGATGTGGACAGAGAATAGGTGATGAAG
The DNA here is from genome assembly GCF_007678455.1 of Cytobacillus oceanisediminis 2691. Taxonomy (GTDB): domain Bacteria; phylum Bacillota; class Bacilli; order Bacillales; family Cytobacillaceae; genus Mesobacillus; species Mesobacillus oceanisediminis_A. The sequence goes on from NZ_VEEP01000005.1 coordinate 339,035, forward strand.
GAAGGCAATAACAGCAGCGGCATTGCGAAACCTGTCAATGCTCCATATTGTTTGGTAGCAGCAACAGCTGCCACACCGGCTATCGCAAGACTGTGAGCAACTACGATAGGTTCGAAAAACCAGGAAACTGAGCCAATCATTCTTGAACCGGTTGTTGGCAAAGCAATCCTCATTAATTCATTGAAGGTCGATTTTCCAGAATGGACAAACCCGAAAAAATTCTTCCGCAGCCGGAACTTTTTCCTGAGCTTAAAGGTGGTCATTAAATAAATCAAGGAAATTAGCTCCCCAATCACTGAAGCGATCATGGCACCTGCCGCAGCATATTCAATCCCATAAGGCATGAAGGTTTTTGTCAAAACAGCGATCAAGGTGATCCTTACAAGTTGTTCGATTACCTGGGATATGGCAGATGGCCTCATATTCTGCCGGCCCTGGAAGTAGCCGCGAAGAACGGAGGATACGGCCACAATCGGAACTATCGGCGCAATCGCCAATAGCGGCCACTGCGTTCTTGGATCTGTGAACAATGTTTCCGATAAGTATGGTGCAAGCAGGATGAGAGCAGGTGTAAATAAGATGGACAGTGAGACGGTCGTAGCCAGAGAAACGACAAGAATCTTCTTGATTTTTCGGGAATCACCCTTTGCCTCAGCTTCTGCCACATTTTTGGAAATCGCGACCGGGAGGCCCAGCTGGGTAATCGTCACAACGAGCACCATGGTAGGGAAGGCCATCATATAGAGGCCAACACCCTCTTCGCCAATAAAGCGGGCAATGACAATTCGATTTATAAAACCAAGGACCCTTGTGATGAGCCCGGCTATAAGTAAAATAAATGTTCCTTTTAAAAACTTCGACATTCCGCTCCCTGCCTTCTCAAAAATGCATATTTCATATACAATTAACTATATGCAGGAAAGTGGACAAAGCATGACAAGCTTAAAATATTAAACCAGAAAATTTGAACGAGGAGGCCAGATGATGGAAAAAAGCCATCAGTATGGACGGTATTACAAGCAAGTGAAGCCGGCTCTTGAAAGCAAAATCGAAGAATTCAAAATATTCGGTTATGACCAGGTGAATGGACCTGATCTATGGGCATACCTGACCAAGAAAAAGTGGAAAAAACCAAAAGAAGACATCCAACTATATGAAATTGTTGCTGATATCTTATCTGCAAAAATCGGTGACGTCATGAATTTCACAACAGTTGAAGCTTTCAAACTTGGAGATATTGCATTCGATAACGAAGAAGAGATGAAGGAATTGTTGAAGTAGCATTAAGTTTGTAATAGAACCAGAAAAAGACGGAACCCGATTTTTTCTTCTCATGTAAAGCTTTCCTGATGAAGAGAACGGAAAAAGCCTAATTGACAGTTTTTTTAAACTGATACATAATTAGTATGCTATAAATTGGTTAAAGTTTTTTCATTAAGTCTTTTTTTTATTTGTCTGGCAGCATGTGTTTTTGTGCGAAGAATAAGGAGGATTTATACATAATGGTTAAACGCAGCCGCATCTTGGCCTTCTTTTTGCTGGTTATTTTAATCGGAAGTGCCATGGGTGCAACAACCCAGAATATATTGAAGAATATCAACCTTGGTCTTGATCTTCAGGGAGGCTTTGAAGTTCTTTATGAGGTCTCGCCTCTGCATGGAAAAGAAGGACAAAAAGTTGACCGGGAAACCTTGAAGAGTACTGCGGAAGCACTTGAACGCAGGGTTAACGTTCTAGGTGTCAGTGAACCGAACATCCAGATAGAAGGGGATGACCGGATCCGCGTCCAGCTTGCTGGTGTCAAGGATCAGAACAAAGCCCGTGAAATCCTTTCTACCGAAGCGAATCTTACCTTCCGTGACGTGAACGACCGCATCATGATGGATGGAAGTGACCTGGAGGAAAACGGTGCAAAGCAGAGCTTTGACCAGCAAAACAAACCTAGTATTTCAATCACTTTAAAAGATGGGGACCAGTTCGGTGAAATCACGAAGCAAATTCGTGATATGGCTCCTGAAAATCAACTGATTATCTGGCTTGATTTCGAGGAAGGAAAGGATTCCTACAAGGAAGAAAGGATGAAGCCTGATCCTAAATTCCTTTCCAATCCTAATGTAGATAAAATCCTGAATCAGAAAAATGTTGAAATTACCGGTAATTTCACAATCGAAGAAGCCCAGCAGCTTGCCTCTTTGCTGAACGCAGGCTCATTGCCGGTCAATCTAAAAGAAACATACTCAACATCTGTAGGCGCCAAGTTCGGTGAACAGGCATTGGATGAAACAATATTCGCAGGAATCATCGGTGTCCTTGCTGTATTCGTCTTTATGCTGGTTTTATATCGTTTGCCTGGTATAGTGGCAGCTATTACTTTATCTATCTACGTTTACCTGATCCTGCTCGTATTTGACTGGATGCACGGCGTCCTCACACTTCCGGGTATTGCCGCATTGATCCTTGGTGTGGGAATGGCTGTAGACGCCAATATCATCACCTATGAACGGATCAAAGAGGAATTGAAGGTTGGACGGAATATTAAAGCGGCTTTTGAAGCGGGAAGCAAAGGCTCCCTGTCGACGATATTCGATGCCAACTTGACAACATTGCTTGCTGCAATCGTATTGTTCGCATATGGGACAAGCTCTGTAAAAGGTTTTGCGACAATGCTGATTATCAGTATCCTGGCAAGCTTCATCACCGCAGTCTTCGGAGCCCGACTTTTCCTTGGCCTGCTCGTTAACAGCGGACTATTCAAGAACAAACCACAATGGTTCGGGGTAAAGCGAAGTGAAGTCCATGATATTTCTGAAGGTGTGGATACACTGGATTTGAAAACTAAATTCGACCGTTTTGATTTCATAAAAAACAGGAATAAATTCTTTACGGCTACAGCTGTATTAGTCATCATAGGTTTGATTGCGCTTTTCGCATTCCGACTCAACCTTGGGATCGATTTTGCGAGCGGGACCAGGGTGGAACTCCTATCTGACAGCAAGCTGACAGCTGAGCAGGTGAAAAATGAGCTGGATAAGGTTGATCTGGAAACAGACGATATCGTCATATCTGGCGAGAACGGCGAAATCGGTGTGGCCAGGTTCAAAGGAGTTCTATCAAAGGAAGAGATTTCTGAGCTGAAATCCCACTTTAAGGACGTTTATGGAGCAGAGCCGAATGTCGGGACTGTATCGCCGACAATCGGAAAAGAGTTGGCTAAAAACGCCATGATTGCTGTTGCCATCGCTTCCGTGGGGATCATTATCTATGTAACAATCCGTTTTGAAATTTACATGGCATTGGCAGCTGTCCTTGCACTGCTCCATGATGCATTCTTTATCATTGTTTTATTCAGCCTGACCAGGCTCGAGGTGGATATCACCTTCATCGCCGCCGTCCTGACGATTGTTGGTTATTCAATCAACGATACCATTGTTACTTTTGACCGGATGCGCGAGAATATGGTGAAGAAGAGACGTTTGAAGACACCGGAAGAAATTGCGGATGTCGTCAATTCTTCGCTTCGGCAGACACTAGGCCGCTCTGTCAACACAATTATGACTGTTGTCATAACTGTCGTTGCGCTGTTGATTTTCGGAAGTGCATCCATCTGGAATTTCTCATTCGCGCTTCTTGTTGGTTTGATTGCCGGTACTTATTCTTCCATTTTCATCGCGGCACAGCTGTGGTATGTATGGAAGGTCAAAGAACTTAAGAAAAAAGGCACCATCAAGACTTACAAGGAAAAGAAAGTCTACTCAGATGAGCCGCAAGTTTAATATAAGCTATAAAAAAATACCACGGGGTTTCCCGTGGTATTTTTTCGTTTTTACTGTGTTAGAAAACCCCTGGCTATGCCGGGGGTTCCAGAGAGCTTATAGCGTGGTAGTAATAAAAAAACCT
>NZ_VEEP01000060.1 GCF_007678455.1 Cytobacillus oceanisediminis 2691
GCCTTAGAAGCAGAGGGTGGGGGGTTGGATCCGGTGATGCTGGAGGATAAGTCTTTTGATGGATTATTAGCGTGGGGGGGTGGAGGAGTGGGGTAGGTGGTGGGGGTGATAAGGGGAAGGTGGGAGGTTGAAATGGTGCCGGCGGAATGTGGTGGGGTGGTGTAGGGGTTAAGATGGGTGGGTGTGACGGAGGAGATTGGGGGTTGGATGGGGGTGGGGAGCGGCATTTTGATTGGGGTATAGGGAAGGGGTAAGGGAAGGGAGTTTGAGTGGGTGATGGGTTGGTTGGAATGGAGGTAGGGGAGGGATTTTTTTGAGGGATTAGGTGAGTGGGGAGGGGAGATTGGTGGG
>NZ_VEEP01000061.1 GCF_007678455.1 Cytobacillus oceanisediminis 2691
CAATCCCAACAACGATGATAATCATCCCACCTATTGTTATCCCCCTTAACTTTTCATTTTCCACCCCTCCAGTAAACAATCCACCAACCACTCCCAGCAAAATGCCCACCCCTCCAACGCGTCCCATAACTTTACCATCTACTTTTCTATCCTTTCCTTTATCAGTACCCCCAATTTTCTCCCCAAATTTTATAACAAATCCTCTCAAGATTAAAACACTAACCAACCACACCAAAAAACCTACTATCAATTCTCCACTCATATACACTTCCCCTCTCTAAAAACCTAATTTCAAACCCTCACTAACTCTATCACAATCCAACCTATATTCAATTTTTAATCCATTAATT
>NZ_VEEP01000062.1 GCF_007678455.1 Cytobacillus oceanisediminis 2691
GGTAGGGGAGGTGAGAGGGTGATGGGCGAGAGTGGGAGTGAGAGAGGGGGGAGAGTGGTAGGGGAGGGAGGAGTAGGGAATGTTGGGGAATGGAGGAAAGTGTGAGGGAGGAAGGGGGGGTGAAGGATGAAGGGTTTGGGGTGGTAAAGTTGTGTTGTGAGGGAAGAAGAAGTAGGGGAGTAAGTGGGGGTAGGTTGAGGGTAGGTGAGGAGAAAGGGAGGGGTAAGTAGGTGGGAGGAGGGGGGGTAATAGGTAGGTGGGAAGGGTTGTGGGGAATTATTGGGGGTAAAGGGGGGGGAGGGGGTTGGTTAAGTGTGATGTGAAAGGGGGGGGGTGAAGGGGGGAGGGT
>NZ_VEEP01000063.1 GCF_007678455.1 Cytobacillus oceanisediminis 2691
TATTAATAAGATACCGTTTTTTGAGAAAAATGTAGGAAGTGTCATGTAGATGTAAGATGGTAGTTTGATTTGTTTTTTTGTTAGGTTGTTGGGATTGTAATTTTAATTGGTGGGGAATTGATTGATGTAGGTGTGGAGTGTTTATTGTTGGTTTGGTGTTGTGTGTTTGGATGTTTGTATATGGTGGTAAATTGGGTTGGAATTTTTTAGTGTGGATAGGAAGGTTAATTTGAAGTTTGGAAGTATATAAATAATCGAGTAGTTTTGGATGGGAATTATAGGTGTGATATTTTAGGAATATTGGTGTGTGGTTATGTATGGAAAAAGGGAAAGAGTGGAGTTGTGTTG
>NZ_VEEP01000064.1 GCF_007678455.1 Cytobacillus oceanisediminis 2691
GAGTGGACTAGATAACGAAAGGGAAAGGATGATTAAGGAGTGAGTGGAATTGGTGGGAAAAGGGGGAAGAAGGGTGGTTATTGGTGATGGGGTTTGAAGAATTGGGAAGGGAGAGGGGATTATGGTTTTGAGTGAGGAGGGTATTGTGGAAGAAGGAAGACATGATGTGGTGCTTGAAAAGGATGGAGGATATTGAAAGCTCTAGTGGAAAGAGTTTGAATGGATATGGTAATTTTGTTGTTAAGTGGGGTGTATAAAAAACGGGGGAGTTTTTTGGAGGTTATAAAGGGTAAGATGTAAAAAGGAAAATTTGTTAGTGGGAATTCCATTCAACAAAGAAAAAGACAA
>NZ_VEEP01000065.1 GCF_007678455.1 Cytobacillus oceanisediminis 2691
AATGTGTTAAAGGGTGGATTATGGTTAATGTGGGGGAATAGGGGGTGTAGATGTATTTTTGGGTGGGTGTATGTTTGGGTTGGTTGTTGGGTAGGGAAGGGTTGAGGAAGTTGTTTTGGTTGTTGTTGGTTTTTGAGTGAAACGTGTACGGTGTTTGTATGTTTGTGTTTGGGAGAAGTTGTTTGGAATGGAGAGTTGATAGAATGGGTAGAGGGGTAGGTGGGGTTGAGTGAATGGTAAGGGTTGTGGGAGTTTGTTTGAGTGTGATAGTGGAAAAGGAGGGGTTTTGGGTTTGGGGAAATGGATGGATGGAGTTGTTGGTGATATTGTAGAGTTGGAAGAGGG
>NZ_VEEP01000066.1 GCF_007678455.1 Cytobacillus oceanisediminis 2691
CAATTTTATATAATTGGTCGGAAACGTGGATAGTGAATTGAGGGGTTGGGGGGATGATAATTGCGTGGATGTTATGGTTTTGTTTGTTGATTTTTTGGACTAGAGGAATAGGGAAAGGGGGAGTGTTAGCAGTAAGTGTGTGTGGGTGGGGGATGAGGTGTTTATTTTGAAGGGTGATTGGAACGGCGTCTGGGTGAATGGGAGTTGCTTGGTGAAAAGGGATATTGTTTAGAGGTTTTAATGTTGCGGGGGTAATGGGGATGTGTTGGAAGATTGTGAAGTTTGGTGATTGTGGTTTATGTTGAGATTTATGCGGGAGGGGTTGTTGGGATGGTTGGTT
>NZ_VEEP01000067.1 GCF_007678455.1 Cytobacillus oceanisediminis 2691
CACATTATCAACTCAATCACGAAAATTCACTACCCTCCCGCATCAACCACATCCATTTCTTTCACCACTCCCTTCAACACTTCAAACAAATCCCCAAACCCTTCTTCCCAAACTTCATCACCCTCACAAACCACTTCCCATTCCAATTCCATCAACAACATAACTTCATCCATCAATATGATTCAAACACCCCTACCTTCAACCCTTACTTCCCCACCCTCCCCTACACGCATCAACCATTCAAACAATTCATCCACAAATTCAACCCACAAGCACTTTACCAACATTCAATCATCGTCATTTACCCTCACCACTATCCTATTTCCCAAAACCACAACA
>NZ_VEEP01000068.1 GCF_007678455.1 Cytobacillus oceanisediminis 2691
CGTATCTACAAGAAGGATTGGTGCGTTGTGAAGGTGGATGTTATGTTGTTTAAGGAAGTTTTGAAAATGGTTTAGGAGTAGAAGGTGAGTATGGAGATAGAGGGTGTTGTTGTGATGATTGGTGATAAAGTTATATGGGTTGTTTTGAAGTGGAATGGAGGATTTGGTAAGGGTAGTATGGGGGAGGGGTAATGTTATAGTGATTTGGTTAGGTGAATAGGGTTTTTGAAAAGTGTGGAGAAGTGGTGGTGGGGGTTGTTTTTAGGGTTATTGTAAAAGAGTTGTGGAGGATTGGATAGAGAAGAGGTTTTGGTTGTGTGGAAACTGGCGTTCCGGGT
>NZ_VEEP01000069.1 GCF_007678455.1 Cytobacillus oceanisediminis 2691
AGATGTTTTTTATTTTGAGGAATGATAAAATGGTTTTCCTTGATCAGCTGGGTGGAAATGAGTATGAGAGGTGAATTTTTGTGTTGTGTTGTGTTTTTTGGGATTAAGGGAGGTGGTTTTTTTGGTTTTTGGGGTTTTTGAATGAATTGGATTGGAGTGATTATTTGTTGTCGTTTGGGTGGGTGAGGGAGTGATGAGGGTGGATAAGAAGGGTTGTATGAGTGTTGAGAATGGGGATGGCGTGTGAAGTTGATAAGGGTTTAATTTGGGTTAGGTGGGTTGATGAAAAATTGAGGTGTGGTCTGTGGAGTAATTGGGCATTGGGGGGAACTAGCTGG
>NZ_VEEP01000006.1 GCF_007678455.1 Cytobacillus oceanisediminis 2691
TTCATTTGAAAAAACCGATGAAATCCAAAAAGGGGTTCGGAATGAGTGCATTCCGAACCCCTTTTGTCTACAAACTGAAGCGGCATAATGGCCGCTTTCTTTTTCGTTAATCTATAAAAATCTTACCTGGGTTCAGTATCCCATTCGGATCGAGGCTTTTCTTGATCGTTTTCATCACTTCATAGGCAGCTCCGTGCTCGAGGCGCTGGTATTTGGCTTTTCCCAATCCTACTCCGTGCTCGCCGGTGCAGGTTCCGCCGCGGTTCAGCGCATAGTGGACAATTTCTTCATTGATTCGTTCAGCTTCGGTTACCTCTTCGGGATTTTCTTTATCAAGCAGCAGCAAAACATGATAATTGCCGTCACCGACATGGCCGACAATCGAGCCTTCAATCAATGAAGCGTCAATTAATTCCCGGGTGTGGAGAATCGCTCCGGTCAATTCTGAGACCGGGACACTGACATCTGTCAGCATGATGCTTTTGTTTCCGGCGGTGTGTTTGTAGGCGTAAAGCAGATTATGCCTTGCTTCCCACAGCTGGTTTCGCGCTTTGGAATCAGCCTCGAATTGGAAGTTCGAACAGCCGTGGTCCTTCAATATTTCCGTGGCGAACTCGACATCCTGAGCGAGCCCTGCTTCGTTGCCGTGGAACTCCATGAATAACGTTGTGTCTTCTTCGTACTGAGTTTCCATGTATTCATTTACTTTTTTGACAGATTCCCCATCGACAAACTCAATCCGGGCGACAGGAATGCCGCCTGCCAGAATGCCGACTACGGCATCGACAGCTTTTTTTACAGAAGGAAAAACCGCCCTTGCTGCAGTAATCGCTTCCGGAATTCCGTACACTTTCAATGTGAGCTCTGTTATGATCCCAAGCGTTCCTTCCGAGCCAACAAACATGCCGTTCAGATGGATCCCTGAAGAAGACTTGGCAGACAGGCTGCCGGTATGGATGATATCACCATTGGCGAGTACTACTTCCAGATCCCGGACCTGGTCCCTCATGATGCCATACCTGACAGAAGTCGTGCCGCTCGCATTCGTTGCCGCCATCCCGCCAAGTGTCGCGTCTGCACCTGGATCGACAGTGAAGAACAAGCCGTATTTCTTCAGTTCTTTATTCAATACGGACCTGGTCACGCCGGGCTGGACTTTAACCAGAAAGTCATTTTCCTTCACTTCGAGGATCGCATTCATCTGCGACATGTCGAGGGAGATCCCTCCATTCACCGGAATGACATGGCCTTCAAGACTGGTTCCCAAACCGAATGGCACGACCGGAATCCTTCTTTCGTCCGCAAATTTCAGGACCTTGCTGACATCTGTTTTATCCTTCGGAAAAACGACGACATCAGGCAGGCGCGGTTCATGGTACGACTCATCGCGGCCATGAAGCTCCAAAATCGTTTCATTCACACTTACACATTCTTCTCCGATCACTCTTTTCAGCTCATCAATATAGCCTGCCAAATCCCTCTCCCCTTTATCGTTAAATTTATCTTGCTGTAATCCTATGTAGTTTTCAAATTAGGACCCCATGTATCTCGCATAATAGGTTCTAGCTTTTACCAGATCATTCGTTCCGTGGACAAGTACACGTCCATCCTGGAAGATGACCATGGTGATTTCATCATCAGGCATAAAACGTAACAGGAACGGGTTGCCTTTTACTTCCCCATTATTTTTCAACCTGCCTGCCAGCTTTTCAAGGTCCATTTTTGCCTTCTGCCGAGGATTGATCTGGACCGTGTTGCGCCCGCAGAGCGATGCATAGTTGATCTGCTGCTCTGATGAGCGATCGAGAAATTCATATTGTTGATGGACACATGCCGGGCATTCCGGGTTGCGCCCCTGGCTGACATCCATTTGCAAAAACGAGTTATGCCAGATATCCATCTGTTCAAGATTGGGATTCGACTCCGCTCCGACAAGCAGCTTCAAAGCTTCGACCGCTTCGAACGAACCGATGATATCCGTGATCGGTGAAAGCACACCGATGCTGTCGCAAGTATCCCCAAGTCCTGCGGGGACAGACGGGAAAAGACAGCGATAGCACGGAGTCTCACCTGGTTTTATGACAGCGAACATGCCCCTTGAGCTCACTGCCCCGCCGTAGACCCATGGAATTCCATGTTTCACAGCGACATCGTTTATGAGATACCGTGCCATGAAATTATCGGTCCCATCGACGATCACATCAAAACCAGCAAGCAGGTCCTCCGCGTTATCCAGCGTTAGGTCGGCAATAATTGGTTCCAATCTCACTTCGGAATTGATTTTCCTCAGTTTTTTTTCAGCAGCGATGACCTTCGGCAGGTTCTCGCGCGCATCTTCTTCATCATAGAGAGTCTGGCGCTGGAGATTGGACAGCTCGACCAGGTCACGGTCGATGAAGCGCACATGCCCCACACCCGAGCGAACCAGATGATTCGAGATCACTGCCCCCAGTGCCCCCATGCCGACGATGACTGCAGAACTAGCCAGCAGTTTCTTCTGTCCGTCACGGCCAATTTGCTTGAATAAAATTTGTCTAGAATAACGCTCCATTTCATTCATGGATATCCCCTCACTTCTATTTAGATTATATCTTTAAATAAAGCTTTTTTTTAGGGAAAATTTTCACTATACTAAATATTAAGAGGGTTTACCCTCTTAGGGACTTTTTACTATTAAAAGTGAAAGAGGTGGATTAGTTAAGATGAATCTTGGGGGATTTAAAAACAAAGAAGTCGTAGTTGACTTAACCAATGGCACTGTCGGTTACCGTGGCATCAATGAAGAAGATGTAAGGAAGTATATCGGCGGCCGCGGCCTTGGAGTCAAGTATGTACTGGACAACGGACCAGAAGTTGAGCCTCTATCAGAAGAAAACATTCTATGTATCATGACTGGCCCTGTAACAGGTTCTCGTTCTTCAATGAGCGGACGTCTTGCTGTCGTAACAAAGTCACCGCTTACCGGTACGGTTACTGACTCTCATATGGGCGGATGGACAGCTGCCCGTCTGAAGTGGTCTGGAATCGACAACGTGATTTTCAAAGGCAAGAGCGACAAACCGGTCTACCTGTATATCGAGGATGGCCAGGCAGAAATCCGCGACGCTTCTCAATTGTGGGGATTGAGCACGCGCGCGACTGTACAGGCTTTGAAAGATGCTCATGGCGAAGAAAACCTCAGCGTTATGACGATCGGCCAGGCTGGCGAAAACGGAGTGCGTTTTGCCGGTTTCATGAACGAGCATGACCGTGCGGCTGGACGCGGCGGTACTGGTGCGGTTGCAGGTTACAAAAAACTGAAGGCAATCGTGATCAAGGCAGCTCAAAAGGGCAACATGCCTGAGCCTGCTCAAAAAGATGACTACAATCAGGCTAACAAGAAAGCTGTTAAAGCGATTCTTGAAGGCGGCCTTACTGCTCCTAACAAAGGCGGCTTGTCAGTATACGGAACAAACGTCCTTACCAACTTGATCAATGAAGTGGGAGCGCTTCCAACACGAAACTCTCAATTGACACACTGGGATGAAGCAGAGAAGCATTCCGGCGAGTGGGTAAACGAGCACATTCTCGTTGCTAACAACACATGCCACGCTTGCCCGGTTGGCTGCAAGATCGAGGTTGAAGTCAAGGAAGGCAAATATAAGACTCGCGTAGAAAGCTTTGAGTTTGAATCTGCATGGGCGCTTGGAGCGAACAGCGGTTTGAGCGACTCTGAAGCGATCGCATACTTAATCGATATCTGTAATGAATATGGAATGGATACAATCGAGCTAGGCCACGCCATCTCTGTCACAATGGAAGCCTATGAAAAAGGCATCGTTGAAGAGAAGCTTGACTGGGGCGATGCTGACGGCATGATCGAGATTGCTCGCAAAATCGCGTTCCGTGAAGGCTTCGGCGGAATCCTTGCTGAAGGTCCTGCACGCGCGACTGCTGCATGGGGAGTTCCTGAACTGTCAATGTCCGTTAAAGGCCAGTCCATCCCAGCTTACGATCCGCGCGGAATCCAGGGAATCGGCCTTGGCTATGCGACTAGTAACCGTGGTGCCTGCCACCTTCGCGGCTACACAATCGCATCTGAAATCGCCGGTATTCCAGAGCCAACTGACCGTACAGTAGCAGAAGGAAAAGCTGAGCTTCTGAACGTATTCCAGAACCTGCTTTCATTCTCTGACTCTATGAATATCTGTAAGTTCTCTTCTTTCTCTGAAAACGCCGAGCACTACGCTGAGCAATACAGCACAATGACAGGCATCCCAATGACAGCGGATGATGTCATGCTTGCAGGGGAAAGAATCTACAACCTTGAGCGTTATTACAATAACCTAGCCGGCTTCAACAAGCGTGAGGATGACTTCCTTCCAAAACGCTTTACTGAAGAAGGTGCTTCCGGCAACAGTGAAGGACTTGTCTCACGCATGGATATCATGCTGGAAGACTATTACAATGTCCGCGGCTGGAAGGATGGCGTCGTTACCGAAGAAAAACTTCGCGAACTGGGCATCATTGGCGAAGAAACAACTCCGGCTACAGAAGAAGTTTAATAGTTTGAGAGAAACCAGGTGACTTTCTCGCCTGGTTTTTTGTTTAAGGGTGCAGATATTGCGGATGAAGCAACTTGGTCGAATTAATAGGAAATGTGGTCGAATTATTTTAAAATCCGCCAAAAAAACTTGAAATGTGATCGAATTATTTTGAAATCCGCCAAATAAATCTGAAATGTGGTCGAATTAATTAAAAGTGCCATCTTACAGGATGTATATTCGCTTCTTATTAGCGTAATCCACGATTACGATCCTCGATATCAGTCGGGAATATGAATTACATATAGATTTTTTGCAAAAATAAAAAGGCCCCGGCAAAAAGTTGCCGAAACCTTTGCTACCCGCCTACCCGGGTTGTTTTATAACGGTAATTTTTGATCAGGTGTTCGAGCTCATCCATGCTTTCCGCCGCAAAGCGGATATGAACAGCATTAACGATGAATGTTTTTGTAAAAGCAAGTTCATCCTCGCTAAAAATTTCCGCTCTCCATCCTTCCGCTTCATACACGTACGGGAAGGAATCGGTTACGAGTCGGCCGCCCAGTTCTTCAAAATACATGCCGAGATGATCCCTGTTGATTCCGCGGAATTCTAGTATTCTATCTACCATATCAGCCACCGGCAACAGGAGGGAACAATGCGAACTGGTCGCTTTCTTTTACATTCGTTTCGAGTTCCTGGTCATGGACGATGTTACGGCCATTGATATAAACGTGTACAAATGGCTTTAGCGTCTTTTCTTCTGTGAAAATTTCTTCGTGCAAATCCGGGAACATTTCGCACATTTTATCAAGCACATCCATTACCCGTTCCCCATCAGGCTTCACTTCGACCGTCACGCCTCCGCAAATATCTCTGAGATTAGCAAATACTTTAACCTGCATCCAAAACGCCCCTTTCTCCTACCCCTAATAATAATGTGAAAATTATAAATTGTCATCCGCACTTTCTATTTAAAAGGGAATCGTTTATCTTACAAACTAGAATCCATGACTGCGTCGGTGAACTGCTTGATCAGCGGGCGATTTTCGGCATCCGATTGTGCCACAAGGTAAAACTCCCTGTCGTACGGAGCAAAGCTATCAATGATGGCTATACGTCCTGTTTTCACAGCAGGCATTGCTGCGAGTCTGGAAACGAAGCTGATGCCGAGTCCGGCTTCCACGGCTGCGATCACGGATTCAGTGCTTCCGATCGAGACAGCTACGTTCAGATCATCAAGCGACAGACCATTTTCCACCAAGTAATGCTCCATCATTTTCCGTGTTCCTGATCCTTCTTCACGGAGGACGAAATCATATTGCTGTATTTGGGGAAAATCCGGTGATTCTGCAAGGGTTAATGGGTGCTCCACAGGTGTGACCAAAACCAGTGAATCTGAGACAATCGGCTTGCTCGTCACCAGGCGTGAGTCGACTTTCATCCCAATAATGCCTGCGTCAATCTGATGATTCTGCAATTGATCGAGCACTTTCTTCGAATCGCCAATATCAATCTTTACATCCACCTTCGGAAACAGAATCCGAAATTTCTTGATCCAGCCTGGAAGCAGGTATGTGCCCGGTATCGTGCTCGCACCAATGGTAAGAGTCCCTGTCAACGTACCGTGAAATTCCCCGAGTTCATCTTCGAGTGTCTTCCACCTGCTCTTAATGTCCTTTGCAGCACTGTACACCAGCATTCCTGCAGACGTCGGCCTGATTCCAGCCGCCCCCCTGTCGAGCAGTTCGAATCCAAGTTCATCTTCCAGACTTTTGATTTTCAGGCTAACCGATGGCTGGGAACTTTTAAGCGCAGCTGCAGCCTCTGAAAAACTGTTCTTCTCTACAACCATAATGAACGCATCAAGCTTTTTAAGATTCATGGCATTTCTCCATTTTCAGACTTATATAACCCCATTTTAATATGGATTGTACTGTTAAAGACACTATATTTTATATAGAGTTTAAAGAATAGTTAAGTTCAGCAAGTCCATTCAAGGCATTTCTTAGACCTTTCGGCGTATGACGAGAGTTAAAATATCTATTAAACGTGACTTCTTGGACATTTCGGGGCGTGAGGAGCTTCAAAATGTCTTTTAAACAACACTTCTTGGACATTTCGGAATGTGGCGTGCTTCAAAATGTCTATTAAACACCTCTTCTTGGACATTTCGGGGTGTGATGAGCTTCAAAATGTCTATTAAGCACCTCTTCTTAGACATTTCGGAACGTGTTGGGCCTCAAATTGTCTATTAAACGCGGTTTTTTAGACATTTTGGAACGTGTTGGGTCTCAAAATGTCTATTAAACACTACTTCTTGGACATTTCGGGGCGTGTACAGCTTCAAAATGTCTATTAAACACTACTTCTTAGACATTTCGGGGCGTGTACAGCCTCAAAATGTCTATTAAAAAACACTTCTTGGACATTTCGGGGTGTGAGGTGCTTCAAAATGTCTATAAAATACCACTTCCTGGATTTTCAATTGAATCTCCAGTGTTCAAGTGCCTAATGAAAAACTTTCCTTTGTGAATAGTATTGACATATTATTATCTGAATATTATTATAGTTCATGTTAATATATTTCAAAATAATAAAATCGATGACGAGAACACGTCCTTTATGGAACTGATCTACAGAGAGCCGGTGATTTGCTGCAAACCGGTGTTCAGGTTATAGAGGGGCATCATCTCTGAGATGCAATGCTGAACCTTATTGGCAGTAAGCTTTGCCGGATTGTCCGCCGTTAAAGGGAACACGTATGATGGTACGTTGATGAGGGCCGCTTTTGTTTTTGCGGAATCAGGGTGGTAACGCGAGGATAACTCGTCCCTAGTTTTAGGGGCGGGTTTTTATTTTTCAACATATAACATTCCGTTCCGAAATTCCTATACTCTCAGTGCCAAAACATTATATTAGGAGGAGAAAAAGGATGGGAAGCTTAAAAGGTAAAGATACACTCACAATCGGTTTAATGTTATTTGCATTATTTTTTGGAGCAGGGAATCTGATTTTCCCGCCATTTTTAGGGCAGGAAGCAGGAGCGAACTTCTGGCCGGCCATGCTTGGTTTTGTCGTGACCGGGGTTGGGCTGCCGTTGTTGACGGTCGTTGTCATTTCAATGGCAAAGGGCGGCGTAAAAGAAATCGGGTCAAGGGTCCATCCTGTTTTTGCAGTTGTTTTCAGCGCTGCAGTATACTTGTCGATTGGACCGTTTTTCGGGATTCCGCGAAGCGCCAATGTTGCTTTTGAAATGTCCGTCAAGCCATTCCTGGCAGAGGGCGGTTCGCATACGACTGTCCTCTTGCTTTTCACAGTTGCGTTTTTTGCACTTGTTTACTGGGTGACATTGAATCCATCAAAAATGGTTGAGCGGATTGGGAGCATTTTAACGCCTGTTTTGCTCGCTGCCATCGTTCTGCTGGTACTCGGCAGCTTTTTCAAACTGGACGGATCATTTGGAGCTGTCTCTGAAAAATACACCGCTGCACCATTTGCCACAGGTTTCCTTGAAGGGTACCTGACAATGGATACCATTGCGGCGCTGGCATTCGGCATCATTGTCGTAGGAGCTGTCCAGCAGAAAAAGGCGCTGGAACGCAAACAGATTGTAAGGGAAACATTAAAAGCAGGCATCATTGCCGGAATTGGCCTGGCTTTTGTCTATGTAACAGTCGGCCTGATGGGAGCAAAGATGGCTTCGGGAGGTCAATTCGAAAATGGCAGTGAGATTTTAACAGCTTCTGCGAAGTTGATGTTCGGTGTACCGGGCATGCTGCTGTTAGGATTGATTGTGACTCTTGCCTGCTTTACGACTGCTGTTGGTCTTGTAGCGGCAACCAGCCAATTTTTCAACAAGATGATGCCACAGGTGCCTTATAAGGTGTTCGCCTTGTCTGTGACATTGGTCAGCTTGCTAATCGCAAACCTTGGCTTAAACCAGATCATTTCGATTTCAGTACCTGTTTTGATCGTTCTATATCCAATCACGATCGTTCTAGTCATCCTTTCTTTCCTTGAGCGCTTTTTCAAAGGAGCGCGAGGGGTCTATGTCGGAGCTGTTTTTGCCGCTGGAATGGTCAGTGTCATAGATGGATTGAAAACATTTGGCGTTGAATCAGATGCACTGATGGCTCTTCTTCAATCGCTTCCGCTTTATGCAGAAGGTCTGGGCTGGCTTCTGCCTGCTCTGGTCGGCGGCCTGGCTGGATGGATATTGGACAAGCTTCTTCCTTCCAAAGGTTTAAATCCCGCATCTGAGTAACCTGATGACTGGCAGGTAAATTGTATATGAAGGCACAAAAGCTGTACAGATTTAACTCTGTACAGCTTTTTTTACGGCTTAGATTCGACTTTCTTCCTGACCGCAATATTCCCATGTTGATCCCGTCATGAATCTTCCCATCTCTATGAACTCCTGCATCATCCTGCCTTCGAACTGAATTGATTTTAGCAATGAAAAACCTGCTGCAAGTTTAGTCAGAGAGTAAAAAGGTATAATCCAAACAAACCCTAACACTGTTAAGAATATGGAGGAGGCTGCTATGACACTGAAAATCAAAATTTATTCAGACTATGTTTGACCATTCTGTTTTTTGGCGGAGTTTCCGCTGAAGGAAGCCATCGATGGGAAGGATGTCGAACTTGAATGGATGCCTTTTGAATTAAGGCCCTATCCGAACAAAACGTTAAAGCCTGAGGAACATTACCTGCAAAGCACCTGGAAGCAATCTGTTTATCCTATGGCTGAGCGGATGGGGGTGGAGATTGTCCTTCCCGATGTATCTCCCCAGCCGTACACACACCTTGCATTTGAGGGATATCAGTATGCGAAGGAGCATGGAAAAGGAAACGAGTATAATGACCATATGCTCAGGGCATTTTTCCAGAGGGGGTTAGATATTGGGAACCTTAAGGTTTTGACAATGCTTGCCGGTGAAGTTGGTCTCGATCAAGATGAATATCGTCACGCGCTCGAAACCCGTAAGTATAAAGAGGCTCATCAACAAGCACTGGATCATGCTTATAACGAGGTGGACATCACTGCTGTTCCGACGTTCATCGTTGGAGACAGGGTCGTTCCGGGGATGAGGTCGAAAGAAGCACTGGAACAAATTATCCTCTCAGAAATGGACGACCCCAATGAAGGAATGTCCTGTGGAATGGATAGGTGTTAATGCAAAAAGAGGCAGCTGATCGGCTGCCTCTTTTCCATTATGCTCTTTTAAACGGCCACCAGTTTGCTTCGCCAAAGTTCTTCACAAGAACCGGGATGAACAGCGGCAGCATGATGAACGCGTACAGGAATAATCCCGCAAGGAGGATTGATGCGATTTGCAGCAACGACATCATTCCCGAAGGCATCATCGCGGCGAAAGTTCCGCCGAGAATGACGGCTGCCGAGATGATGACCGTTCCCATCTTTTTCATCGAAAGCAGCATTGCCTCTGAGATGGACAAATCCTTATATTCATTGAAACGGTCCATCAGGAAGATACTGTAGTCGACACCAAGGGCAACCAGGATGACAAAGGCGAAAAACGGTACCGCCCAGCTGATCCCTGAGTATCCGAGAATATCGACATAGATCACTTCATTGATCGCCATTGAAGTATAATACGTTAATATCAATGAGCCGATAATGTAAATCGGCATGATGATGGAGCGGAACAAGAATACAAGGATGATACCAATGCCAAGCAGCATCAAAATCACTGTGCGGGTATAATCCTGGCCAGACATCGTGTCGAGATCCGCATTCGTGCTTGTTATCCCGCCGACGGCTACATCTGCATTTTCAAGCTTCGTCCCTTTCGTTGCACGCTCAACGGCTTCCTTAAGTTCAGGAATCTGTGCCATCGCTTTGTTTGAGTAAGGATTTGCTTCAAAAATGACATCCATCGTCATGACTTTTCGGTCTTTTGAAAAATAGACATCAAATACCTGGGCGAAGTCCTCACTTTCAAGCACATCCTCAGGCAGGTAAAAACCATTGGAATCAGTTTTGGCCAGGCCGTTCAGATATTCCTGAGCGGAACCAAGTCCTTCAGAAACCTGATTCAGCCCATCAGTGCTCTGACTGAGTCCGTCCGTGAGCTGACCTAACTGAGTACCCAATCCGCCAAAACCAGCCAGAAGCTGCTGTTGGCCCGCATTGATTCCAGTCAAGCCATTTGTCAGCTTAGGGAAATTATCGACGATTTTCCCCTGTCCGTCAGCAAGCTGATTCAATCCTGCCTGCTGCTGTTCGATGCCGTCGATCAACTGTTGGAGTCCCGGGCCGAAATTTGCTTGTTGTGCCAAGGCTCCGGCAAAGGCTTCATTTGCTTTTGCCATGCCGCCTGTAAGCTGCGGCAGTACCTCATTAAGTTGATCCAGACCTGCTGAAGCTTTTGCCAGTTCAGTCTGCATGTATTGCAGCTGTCCTTTAATTTGATGATAGTTTTGGTCTGCTTTCAATGTCTGGTCTCTATTTTCCAAATAGCCGAATAGCTGGCCATTTGCTTCTGATATTCCGCCAGACAGTTTTGCAATTCCGCCCCCGGCCTCTGTATATCCCGCCTCAAGCTGTGCCAGGCCAGCCTGCATCTCCACATACCTGGATTGCAGCTGTTTATAGCCGGCGAGCAATTCTTCAGCCCCGGACTTTGCTTCTGTTAATCCTGCCTGAATCTGATCAGACCCCGCAGAACCCTTGCGAATGCCATCCTCAATTTTGCCAAGGTTGGTCTGGATTTCGCCAAGACCTGACTTAATTGCAGTTGTTCCATTGATCAATTCGTTTATGCCGTCAGCAGCCCCTTCCAATTCGGGTGCTGACTTTGACAATTCAGTTTCAGCCTCATTGAGGCCATCGCTGATTTTATCCAGGCCTTCCTTTCCTTCACCCAGTCCTGAACCGAGTGTTTCGGCCTGTTTGGAGACGAAGAAGTCTTCGATTGGCTCTCCTGTTGGCCTTGTGACCGAACGAACTGTATCGACCATGTCGACTTTTTTCAGCTCGGTGCTGATTTTTTCAGCGAGTTCAATGTATTCAGCCGAGTCCATTCTTTCGTCATTTTTCAAGATGATTTGTGTTGGCATCGATTCGCCTGGGCCGAAACTGCCGGCAATCGCATTAAACGCCTTAATCGAGTTTACATCTCCGCTGATTTCATCCAGTGAGTTGTAACTCAGATCCCCATCATAAGCCACCAAAAACGGCACACATACTGCAGCAACAATCAGCAGGCTCAGGAATGGGCGTGCCAGTGAGAATCTTCCGACAGTGCCCCATAACTTGCTTTCACCATGCTCTGCGCTTTGTTTTGAAGGCCAGAATATCTTTTGGCCTAATAACGCCATGAAAAACGGGACAATAGTGAATAATCCGACCAAAAGCATGGCGACTCCGATTGCTACGGCAGCCGCGGATTGATATAAAATGAATTGTGAGAAGCCAATGGCGGCAAAGCCGATCATAACTGCTATCCCGCTAAAAAATACTGTGCGCCCTGCATTTTTATAGGTAGCGACAATCGCAGCAGGGACACTTTCTTGATGCGTGAGCTCTTCCTTAAAACGGCTGAGCAGCAAAATACAGTAGTCCGTTCCAATCCCGAACAATACGGCCACAAGGAAAATCTGCGTATAGTTTGAGAGCGGAAAATCAAATTGGTCAACTAACACCGATACAATCGACTGTGAAACCAGGTATGCCATACCGACTGTAAGCAATGGAATGACCGGAGCGATGACGGACCTGAATACAAGGAGAAGGACGACAAGAATAAAGACGACCGTAATTCCTTCCGTCTTTTTCAATCCTTCTTCCGAACTGGTCATTAAATCTTCGTTGATCAGCCACTGGCTCGTATAGTAGTGGTCGACGTCAACATCCTCAATTGTGTCATAGAGCAGCTTCCTTACTTCAGCCGGTTCGCGGTCATTCCAGCTGACCGTTACCGAGGACAGGATTGACTTTCCATCTTCAGAGACAAGCTGTTCTTTCAGGCTTTCCTCATTGAAGTGTGTCAAGATATCCGTGATCCCGATTTCCTCGCGATTCTTTTCAAGTTCACGGATTGCGTTTTCCGCTTCCTTGATTTCTGCTGCTGTCAATTTTTTCTCGCTGTGGAAGACAAGTGCGACCTGTGTCTCATCGCCTCCGCCCTCCTGCTCCCTGACCTCATCCATAATTTTGCCAGCGAGTGTCGAGGAGTATTCGTCAGGCACGGTGATCTGCCCTTTTTCCCGGACAAGTTCTGCCATATTCGGTGCAGCCATGAACAGACCTGCAGCCACCAGAATCCATGCAATAATGACTAACCATTTCTGCTTGATAATGAAGTTCACTTTATTCCACCCTGCTCTTTCTTTCTATTAAAATTTCATTTAGTTTGTCGTACGTCTTAAGGAACTGGATGATTTCATCCTGATCGAACCTGGTAATAATCGATTCCACCAGGGCCTGGATCCGCTCCTCCGTTTTTTGGAATAGTTCATTTCCCTTGTCAGTCAAAGTCAGATAGACCAATCGACGGTCATTTTCATCCCTTGTTCTTAGGATAAGCCCCTTTTCCCACAAACGCGTGATGATGGCGGTGATCGCGCTTTTTTTGACATCGAATACTTCAGCCAGCTCCGAGGATGTACATGAACCCACTTTGTTGATGTAGCGCAATGTATAGTGCTGGTCGTTCGTCAAGTCCGAACCGATTTCTTCCTTGACCATCCCCTCGGCAATCTTGTTCACCGAAAAGGAAACATGGATATAGTGATCCACTAAATCCTTGACAGATTTATCATACATATTTATGTAGACACCTCGCCTTAAAGTCATTCTATTATTTAATAGTTAAACTGTTTAACTATTAAGCTATTTAACTTTAATCCCATTTCATTTTGCTGTCAAGAACAAAAAGCGCAAGCGCCTTGGTCAGCCCCGACAAGCGCTGGAGGGCCTGACAGTGAAGTCGTTCTTTGACTTCATTGGCAGGACCGAAATCGAAAAGTATAGCCGACTGCCCAGAAACGCAGAAACTGGAGACTCCGACAAAGAAGCGCTTTTTGCTTCTGCCGGCGGAGTTGAAGTTTCGGAGTTTCTAGGAGGCGACACTAGACAAGTGTCTCGAGGGGCTAGGCGCTGGAGCTGGATTATTCTCAAAGTGAATTTTATACTTTCTTATCTCACAAAAAAATGACTGCCAAAATAAAATTGGCAGAACATCAAAATGTATTATAGATGTTTTCACACTCTTCTCCTGTCGGCTCATAGAAACAGTGCAGCTTAAAACGGCCGGCGAGCGGCTGGTTGTACCAGGTAGAAGGACAATCGCCCGGCGGCCGGAAATACCAGAGTGCGAATTTGGACGGCCATAGACGTTCGCCTTTCACAGCCCGCCTCGCAAGCCTCTTTTCCACTTCCCTGGCTCTCTGGTAAAAATAACCCTTCTGGACAGCTTCAAATGCGTGCTCCTGATAAATCATCTGCGGAATCGTCCTTAGTCCGATAAAGTCAGAACAATTCCCCCGGATTCGGTTGATTCCTACGTTTCCGATCATCAGCATTCCCTGCTGGCCTTCCCCCTCACCCTCTGCCCTCAGAAGTCTCGCCAACAAACTGATATCCGCCTCTGTATGCTTCACAACTGCCATGGCAAAACCTCCGCTGTTTAATATTACATCTTATTTTCGGAAGGCTTGTGCTATCACATAATATTGTTTATCTCTGTCACCAAAAATATGGAGCATAGTATGGGTATGGCGCATAATATGGGTAACCAAATCCATATCCATACCCATAGAACGGACTGAACAGTGCTGCACCAAGCAATCCAGTGGCTAACCCTCCTAAAAATGGACCCCCGAAAAATGGTCCTCCCCAAAACGGTCTTCCGAAAAATGGCCTCCCAAAAAATGGCCTTCCGAAGCCAAACGGCCTGCCAAAGCCAAATCGGCCAAACCTTAGGTCATTTTGATTGAATGGCACCTGGCTGATTACACTTGAATACTGATTAGAAGCATCCATTGTATTACCTCCTCTTTATTTCATGAATAGCTAAAATATCCCTTTTCCCAAAAGGTTACTAAAGATTATGCAGAAGCACAGAAATTTCCTGGGTATTTATCCATATCCAAAAGAATTTCATAGGTATTTGTCCATTATTCGAGAAGAGCAGCTTCCCGTAATATCAAAGAACATTTGGGCCAAAGACTGCATATAGTACCTCAAAGACGGAATAAGGATGAAAAGCTATGCCAGTCACGATTAACCTCTTTTATTTCAAAGTTAACAGCGTTTCGGGAAATGGCTCCATCACCATTGGCTCAGCCATCCATAACAGCCATACAGCAAATGATAAGTCCCAGGGAATGAATTCTTCATTTGGTGATGCATCACCAACAGAAGCATTGATGGATAATGTCTATATTGATCCGGATTTAAATGATCAAGCTGCGATTGCGACAGCTGACTCCACCTATCAGGGCGTCCCTCTGGCCCCGGTTGATGAACCCATCATTTAGTCTCTTTTTTACTAAAATGGTGGGTTCGTGTAAAAAAAGAATTTCAAAATGCAACATGCTTGTGCAGCATTTAGTACTGATAAGGAGGTTTTCGATGCCTTACCAAATTAATATTTTTAATATCAAAGTCAATGGAATCACTCAAAACGGAAACCTGGATGTTGGACCAACAGTCCATAATAGCCACACGGCAAACAGCAAGAACTTCGGCGTCAATTTTTCTCTCGGTGATTTCTCACCATCATCTTCTTTACAGAATACCGGGATTTTTGATCCGGATGTCAGCGATCAGGATCAGATTGCCAACCCTTCTGCTCCGATTGCGAATCAAATTTAAAACCTTCATTGGGAGGGCCATGACATGGATATGGAGAAAGTGAAAATGTGGCTCGAGCTGACGAATAAATACCAAAAAGATGACTTTTGGCGTGGATTATTCAATCATGGTATCCCGGAGAGAATGGTTCATGCTGATGATTTCCCTCTATATGATATTTATAAAAATGATTCCGCCATCTGCCTGATCCTTGAGGTTCCTGGTTTAAGCAGGAGCGATCTCTCAGTGGCTCTAAGACAGGGAGATACTCTGGTGGTGAAGGGTATTTCAAGAACCTTGTTCCCTGCTGATATGGAGGTGAAAAGGGAAAGATTTTATGGTGAATTCGAGCGCCTGATCCCGCTTCCCGAACCTACCGAGACAAGGTTCATTCAATCTACCTTCCAAGATGGGATTTTACAGGTGACCTACCCACGGCAGACTGCTGGAACGGCAGACAGACAGGAAGATAACAGGATCCTCTGAGGATGATTCACCAAAAATATCCATACTGTCCAGGCGCGTTTTTGATCGTTTTTTGCGGGTAAAGTCTTAATACCTTTTCCAGGTGCAAACAAAAAACCAAGGAGGGATTAAGATGGCTCAAAACAAGAATGATGATATGGAACGTGATGAATATTTCGAGGACCGAGCCGGAACAGATGAAGCAAGATTCCATGCCGTGCCCCCATGACAAAGAGGGGTGGGCTGTCAAAAAAGAGGGACAAGATGACCCTGAACTTACCACTGGTTCAAGATCAGAGGCTGTGAATGAAGCCAAGCGTATGGCTGAGGAGGCCGGCACAATGGCATATATTCACAATGAAGACGGGAAGATCGAGGATCAGTTTAATTATAGCAACTAGAGTTGCTGAACCTTTACCAGAATAAAAGCCTTGCAGATTCCTGCAAGGCTTCAACTATTTATGCTTTCAGAACATCATGGTCTACATAGCGCTCGCCATTCAGCTCGCTGATGACGTTGATGGCTACCTTCGCGCCGTCGCCAGCTGTGATGATTGTGTGCATGCTGACCCCTGCGCAAGTGCCTGCAGCCCAAACACCTTCAACATTTGTTTTTCCGGCAGCATCGACGTCAAAAATCGTCTTGATTCTTGGCTCTGTGCCATCTTTTGTTGCAAGGCCAGATGCTTCAGCTACATCAGTCATCATTCCAGAAGCGATAATGACATGCTTTGCTTCATACTCGCCGTTTTCAGTCACGACTTTAACGCCGCTGTCTGTTTTGCTTACAGAAGTCACAGTCGTTTCAACAAACTCAGCACCGAATTTTTTGGCTTGCTTGAAGCCTGTCTCTACCAAGTCAGGACCTGCAATTTCAGGTGCGCCATAGTGGTTCTCCATCCATGCACGCTTCGTTACGCTTTTATTGTTGTCCAGCACAACTGTTTTCTTGCCAGCCTTTGCTGCGAAAATCGCTGCGCTTCCGCCTGCAGGACCCGCGCCGATAATTGCTACATCATACATAGGAAAATTCCTCCTTTTCTTTATTTCAACATAATCATAACAGACTTCTTTCTATTAGCGAAAGTTTTAAAACTAGGAGGTTGGTCTCAGCATTTTATAAACAATGAGAGATAAAAAATCAGCCATTCACTGGCTGATTTTAGATATGCTATTAAGTTGTCTGCTGATACAGAAGTGCCTGGGCAATCCCCACAAAATATTCTGACTCACGGATGATATGATCCAATACCACTTTTGCTGTTGGATTCCTTTTAACAGCTTCACTTTCTGTTTTGATTTGTTCACACAATTGAATGAATTCGAGGCTTTGCTGTAAATAGAAGGAGGTTAGTTTCAGTACATGCTGATGCAGCTGGGCAGGTATGTAATTGCCCGTCCTCGTCACCGTCTCTATGAATCTCAAAACTTGATGGCGGGTCTCCCCCAATACCTTTTCCCATTCTTTCAGGGCATCCACATACTCCTGTTCTAAATCAGGTGTCAGCTCGCGGATTACGACGGTATGCTCCTCCTCCTGATGCTTCCAGAACTCGGCTTCATCCAAGATCCTCAAGGGCATCTGTTGTCCATAGTAAAATTGCATAAACCCACCCTCCTCAAACTGTAATCGTATGAAATGTATGTTTTTCAACTGATATATATGTCATCTGATAATATGATAAAGTAAGGATATGGAAATCTTTTTTCGAAGGGCGGCACAATTATGAAGGGGTTTTTTGAACCGGGAACGGAAACTGTTTTTCAGTTGTTTTCAAGCGTCCACCTTTTGACACTCACTGCTTTCTTTATAATGATCATACTGCTCTTCTTGTTCCGGGAGCCTTTACGGAAACACGGGATCAACCGTGCTGCCCGTATCGGATTATTCGTGGTGCTTATAGCCTCCGAAGTAAGCCTGCAAATATGGCTTTGGTGGAGCGGACACTGGAACTATCAGTATTCATTGCCACTTCACTTAAGCAGTATTTCCCTCATCCTCTCTGCCATATTGCTATTAAACAAGAGATATGCACTGTTTGAATTCACTTATTTTGTCGGCGTCGGCAGTGCATTGCAGGCCATGATCACACCAGACATCAGCCTATACACCTTTCCCCATTACCGATATATCCATTTCTTCGTTTCACACGGGGGAACGGTCGTAGCCAATCTGTTCATGATATTTGTGGCAGGTTACCGGCCGACTGGAAAGTCCATTTGGAAAGCATTTCTCTGGTTGAACGTCTATACGCTCATAATTTTCGTCGTCAACTTCCTGATTGAAGGCAACTATATGTACATCTCCGAAAAGCCAGTCAATCCATCGATCATTGATTTTCTTGGACCATGGCCATGGTATATCCTTTCCCTGGAGATAATTGCGCTGATCACCTTCGTGATTTTGTATTTCCCGTTCTGGGTTGCCAGACGCATGAATCAGGAAAAACAGCATAATTGACTTTGGGAACATTATTGCATTCTGCACCAAGATTTTTTTAAGATGAAGGCTCTGTTAAACAAGACTGTTGATTTTCGTTCCAGGCGCTTCGCTTTCCGCGGGGCTGGCGCTGAGCCTCCTCGTCGCTTTGCTCCTGCGGGGTCTCACCTGACCAGCTGCGCCCGCAGGAGTCTACGCGCCCTCCACTACAATCAACAGGTGTGTAAAAACAACATTGGGCTTCAACAGAGCCAAGATGAAAGAAATGTTATTTACAAAAGCCAATCCATGCCAAAAACAGCAAAAAGCCCGGAGAATAATCTCCGGACTTTACATTTTCTATCATTCAACTTTTCAATAAATCGTTGACCAAATCCACCGCTGGTTTCTTGTCATACTGATTGTACAACCCGACTGAAATCCGGGCCGGATCGCCGAAAAAGAATCGCTCGTAGATGGTTTCTCTTCCCGCAAAAGCGCTTGAGCACATATCCCATGCCAATCTGAACAATTGAACTCTTTCCTTCGCTTCGGTATCTGCTCCCTGCAAATACAGGTCCAGGTCACTTCTTAGATCCGATTTAAAATCATTGCTTGTCGGAATGGTGATGGTTCCACTGGCCCCCAGCAGCTGAAGGATTTCTACGAATCTTGGATAAAACTTTGGAAACATAAGACTTGCAACAGTAAGAGGGCTCGCATCCGGTACCATCAAGCCGGAACTATTTTCCCTCGCCTGCATTTCTGAGGATAATAGCAGCCCTTTCATCATTTCCACACCACATATAATTTCACTGATTTTTTCTTTTACATGCTGATATTCGCCAATCCCGATCGTTTCCGTAATTAATTGGGCAGTTCCCAGGAACAGCCTGGATTTCGTAAGCTGCCTTGATAATGTCTGATGAACCAGGAAGGTATTGAAATTGGTTTCGTTGAACAGATTCATGGCTGCATTAATATCTTTATATAAAAAAACTCTTTCCCACGGCACAAAGGTGTTATCGAAAATCACAATCGTATCCATTTCTTCAAATCGTGACCCCAGTGGATGGTCAAAGTGGGAGTCGTTATAGACAAAAGATTCCCTGCAGACAAACTTTAAGTTTTCTGTGCTGCTCGGAATCGAAAAGGCATATACATAATCCTCTTCGATGAATTTCCCGCCGGCCGGCAAAACCATCAGTTCATCTGTGATGCCTCCTTGTGTAGCCAATAACCTGGCACCCTTAATGAAAATCCCGTCAGCTGTCTCCTTGACAACTCGGGCAGAAATTGGCTGCTCCTTCTCTTCAAAATACGCGAGCGAACGATTCACCTGCGGCGTGACATACGTATGGGAAAAGGTAAGGTCATTCTCTCTTGCCTTTTCATAAAGACACGTCACATTCCTGCCTAATTTATTTTTCCCTTCAAAGACATGTGCTGAAGCACCAAGAGCCATTAAGGCTGTATTCATGTAATCAGGGGTCCTCCCCATCATTCCGCCAGTCAGCTTTGCCCACTCCCCGGCAGCAAGCCTCCTGAGTTCCAGGTCTTCTTTTTTGAGGGGGGGATGAAAAGACCGGCCAACCCGGTTTCCCGTTGTAGGCGATTTATAGGTCATCAGCGGCAAATTTCCCTCTTCCAGCTGAAAATCATACAAGCGGGCTTTACTATTGATCACTCCCTTAAAGGCAGGATGTGCTACGATGTCTCCCGTGACTTTCTGTCCATCAAACCAAATATTGCTTTGCAAATTACCGATTCTTTCTTTCAACTGTGTTCCATTGATTGCAGGCATATCCCCACTCCTGACTTTTCCTTGCTTTTTACCGTCATGCCTATATCTATTCAAGTTTTTCTGCAGTATTGCATGGTTTATTTTAAAGAAGTTCATGAGGTTATACGCAAAGTATCAAGCAATGTGAAAAAGGCCATGAAAAAAGACCTCCTTTGAGGCCCTTTTTCACTAGTTAGAATTTAGAGAGAGCTTTATTAGCATTTTCCGGATAGCCAGAGCCGAATGAATCTAAATTTGAATTTCCGTAGAATGGATAGCCATCTGCTTGGTATCCAACGCCGCCTGGTGCTATTGGGTAGCCGGTTCCAGCCGGACCTGGATAGCCTGCTGCCCCCACTCCTGGATAACCGCCATAACCACCTGGGTAGCCACCGAATCCTGGTCCAGGATATCCTCCAGGGGGGAAGTAGCCTCCTCCAGGAAAGCCTGCTCCCGGATAACCGAAAGGTGGCGGCGGCAATGGACGGGGAGCTGCCAAAGCCCCGCCAAGGAATCCACCTGCTAAACCGCCTAAAAACGGCAACCAGCCAAGACCAGCGCCAAATCTATAATCATTTCGTTGATAACCATTTACATATGGATGCATATTTAAAAACCTCCTCTTCTCCATGTTTATGCATGTTCCGCCGATTTTGTCTGGGCCCAGTTCTGCCAAACCTTGATTCTAAACGGCAATGATGGAACAGTAGGAGATCAATCCTATGACCAGATGCTGAATGGATTATTGGATATTCAATTCCATCACCGTCGAGATAGGCTTGAATCCTAAGTTTTCACAGAGTAATCTTGAAGGGTTTCCATTGAACACATTAAGCTGGATCGTCCTGATTCCCAGCGCCTTAAACTCATTAATCGCGGCTACCGTAAGTTCCCGGGCGACACCGGACTTTCTGTACTTTGGGAATACGTATACACTTAGCAAATTTCCCATGACCTGGCTCTTCGCAGGATTCAAGTCTGTAACCAGGAGAATCCATCCCCTCAGCTTGCGTTGTTCTATATCGATGAGAAAATAGCCTCCATTTTGAATTACGGGCATAAACAGATTATACGCATTCTGCACACTATTTTCAGCATATCCCATCGAGCTTTCCTTCATCACTTTCCCGGACAGCTGAATAAGATGGTTCGCCTCTTCCTGAGTTGCTCTTCTGATTGCCATTCAACATACCTCGATTCAAAAATATTATGTTTTAATATATAGCAAAACCATGAAACGAGTGTTTGTCATGGTGTACAGAAAATAAAAAGACAAGCTATAGCGGGAGTTTGAAACGTCTTTTAATTTACAAAAGCCCGCTATCGAAGCAGAAACAGAAAAAAGCCTAACTTTCCCCTTAAGGAAAAGTCAGGCTTAGGGTTTTGAAAGATTTATAGGTCTTAAGGAAGTTTCCAGGCTACATTATAGTCATTTTCCCCGCCATAATACTGCCAAATTTGTGCCTTTTCGGTTGTTCCCGGGAAATTGCCCCAGTCTGGATTGCTGATTGTTAAATCTTCAGGAATGTCACCCGGGTAATAGGCCACCCAGTAAGCTCCCGGAGTGCTTGGCGAAAATTCCCCCATTGAAACTTCCCAGCTCCATTTTGAGGAATAGGTACCAGGCTTAACGCCTTCCCCATATTGATTCAGATAATTGACAAAAGCGGTATAGATCGCCTGATTGTTCGCATAGTCATATTCTTTCGTACCAGTTGATGCTGGTTCAACATCAATAAAGATAACAGGTCTTACTTTCGAACCATAGACGCTTTTCATAGCTTCATAGGTTTCTAGTGCCAATTTTGCCTGCTGCGCTCCCCATTCACTTGCAGAAATACCCGCAGGTGCCTGTTGCATACCAGTTAAAAACCAGTAACCATAAATATATGCAGCATCCTCTGCTCTGGCACTGCTGAAGAATTTCCCGCTGCCTGTGCCTGCGTCAAATTGAACGACGCTTCCATATCCCAACTTCCCAAGATAAAAATCATTCCCAGCAGGATTAGGTATAGACGTAGCTGAATCAGTTCCATAATAATATTCCGTTTGAACTTCAGGTTCGGTCTTTTCTTCTGATGGGCTGTTAGAGAAAATCGCTGAATTTGCGGCAGCATGCGATCTTGCCGTTTCACTTGCATGCAAACCTGCCTGCGATTTGCTGATTTTATTTTCTTTCTTTAGCTGGGCTTCAGCGCTATTAGACTGTGAAGGCTCTACAATCTTTTCTTCTGTTTCAGGCTGGGTATCAGCTTCAGGCTTTGCTTCTGCCTCTGGCGCAGTTACCTCTGGTTTGGCTTCTGCTTTAGATGCAGTTACCTCCGGCTTTGTTTCTTCTTTAGGCTGGACAGTAAGCTCGGCCTTTTTAGGAGTTGCTGAAGTCACAGAGGTTGCTTTTTCACGTCCCTGAAGATTCTGCGCACTGTTTGCTTGATTAGGTGCAGCAGCTTCAGTGAAATGGCCTCCAGAAATAATACCAAATGACAATACTGTTGTTGCGACGAAAGTTTTTACCAGTTTCTTTATATTTTTCATTCTCATTTTGCTCCCTTTTACTATGTTTTTTTAGCTAATTAAGCAGTAAACATTAAGAAAAAAGGAGCTGCCTTCGGCGGTGGTGAAGGTGGAGCATTAATCCATTGATGAAAGTAATAAGCATGGCAGGAATTATGGATACGGGCATGATTTCCACCAAAGTAATCATTCCCTTCAAGCAAACCTGCAATGAAGCTCATTGTGCCGGACCCCGAGCTTATTTGCTCATTTGATTGCCCTCCAGGCGTTTGCGTTCGTTGTGGAGGATTACTCATGATTTCAATGAATCTAGGATTCTTCTTATCTCCAGAAGGAGTTTCTTGTTTGCCCTCTATTAAAGGTTCCTTCGCCAAACGAAGAGTACTGCGTTTCTTTTTTGAAACGGAAGGCTTTTCATTTTTTGAAGAAATCTCTGGCCTGGCATCGGTTCCGCCTTGAATGTGGCTGTATTCATCTGCCTCGTAAAACCTTTTACTTGGAGCTTGAACCTTTGACGCCTTAGCAGACTCAGCAGTGACAACTTTTGGCTTTGCCTGAACCGGTGCCTGGCCTTTCCGCATTACAGCAGATTCAGTAGGTTTCCCAGCCTTTATTTTATTTTTTATAGAAGGAATAATCTTTTCATTACTCCTATCCGTCTTGTCCGGTAACTTTTGAACAGATTTAATCGATTGGGTTGGCCGGGAATCAGGCTTCTGAACTGGTTTCTGGACAGGTTTCTGACCCGCCTGTTCCGGCTTCTTATTTACGCTGTCAGGATTAACGGGGATTTCTTTATTCGTGGCCTCTGGAGAATCTGCTTTACGTGTAACTTGAGTATGTACTTCAGATTTTTGAGTCACCGGCTGACCGGCTGAACCATTTTTCTCAGCAAATGCATTATCCGGAAAGAAAGAGGCCGCTCCTAAAAAAACACCCATCAGAATAACATGCCGGATGCGCACTATCTCACCCCCTTTCAGAAGCAAGGATTCATCACTTCCATGGAGAGGATTCGACATAAACTTTGGATTTTCGACGGTTGCTTTTCCTTTAAACTAAAAGAGTTCTTTTAACCCAATTAACCCCTATGATTGACTAAGTCTAATGACCTTAAATCAAAGAGTTCGTTTTTCGACTATTTGTCTAGCAAAATAAAAAAGCCGATTTTCGAGTTGGAAAATCGGCTCATAGGATCCCTTTAAAATAAGTTAACTTTTTCAGGTAATTAAGGCTGTCCATTATTAGACAGCCTTATTATTATTTGATTTTATCGTTGGATTTCATTTTTTCATCCAATTCTTTTAATTCTTTATCTGACTTTTTCTTTAATAGATAGATAACGCCAATAGCCAAAATGGACAAAATAGAATACACAATAATTGTTGGCATAAGCTCCATCAAGTTAAAACCTAATATAAATTGCATGTATATCACTCCCGAATTGTTTTCTTAGCGACTATTCACGCCAGGTCTTTTATTACCTGTCTATTTTTTCGGTACCAAATAAACATTCCTGCACGAAGTAAACTTTATAAAATCCAATCGCTGGCAAAGCAATATTAAATACTCTTTTGGCTTTTATTGGAATTTGCAAAGCTTTATCTTCTTTCAGGAACAGTTTAATATGTCTGGTACTGTTTGCAAGCGACCTATATAATTTACTAGGAATGGCTATTACCCATTACATGTTCATGAATTCATATATTAAAAATCTTATATTCTCATTGAATCTCTGTCAAATTTCCACTTTTTAGAATTGATTTCTTACGAGTTTGTCCAGTACTCATAAAAACAAAAGAAGCCCTTCTGAACTCAGAAAGGCTGCCCTTATGCCTAGGAGGAGTCAATTAAAATTAAACTCTCAACACTAAATAATCTCCACTTTTCATCTGAACGACATCAGCTTTCATTGCTTTGGCCACGTCCTGAACCATCAACTTCTGCTGTTCTTCATTCTCAGCTAACAGGGTAAGCTGGCTGCCCCCCAGTATTCTTTCCTTGTTTAAAGTGACAAATGCCAGGATCTCATAGCCTGGTCTCTCTGAAGATTCTCTTCCCATTGTTTATTCCTTTCCGACAAGGTTTGTTTTCATGACTGTATGGCTTTTTTTCGTACTTTCAAGCAAAGGAGTCTTTTTGACAGCTTCAATCAGCTTATCCTTGTCTTTAATGATTGGAACGAGTGTCACAACAATCCTTCCTTTTTCATATTCCTTCCTTGTAAAATGATATCTCTTTACCCCCAGGGCCCTTGTTGCTTCAAAAAGTGCAGCCTGCCTTTGTCCATAGTTGTCCAAAGCGATCCGAAAATGTTCCTCGTGAGGATAAATGACCACAGCCATACCTTCGTTTTCAAACATTTTAGCGGCATTTTCCGTTCCAAGCTGATTTGTCACATATATACCATCCACAAACAATTCCGATCCTTTCACTTCAATCTTTCCTTCTTCTACTTCAGCAACATCACCAATTGTTTTTCCTTTTGAAAATCTTTTTAATATGTAAAATCCTATTGCACCGACAATTGTACCCGAAATGATATTGACCAATTTCGACTCACTGTCCACAATTTGAATAGTGAGAGCCGTCAAAAAAGAAACAATCAGAGAAAAATAATTTCTTGCTTCGAATGTCTTTGCTATTCCGTCGATATACGCATCTCCACGATAAGCATACTCGGTGTTTTCTACATCTTTCAAACTTTCCCTTTCAGACTTCCTTACATCCCGGAACTGTTGGATGGCAAGTGTCAGGAATGTAACTGCGACAAAGTTTTTGGTCATTAACGCCGGAATGGCAACTGCACCAAGGGCAGCAGCAACAAACCCAGTAACAAGATGGATCATATAGCCATTCGGATAGCTGGGGTATTGTCTGAAGTCTTCTTTAATTGCCAGAACCCGAGCCAATGTTCCAACGCAAATAGCCGTAATAATCATAACGATATGCTCTGATGATATCATACCTTCTTTCATGGCTACCTCCTTCATTTATCAGCAGTCATTCCCATTTAGTTTTAGAAAAATACATAAGCAAGTCCAGGTTGAGAGAGATAAATCAAACACAGATCTATAGCATAAGAGGAAGGAAAGGATATATGGAAAACCCGAGCTTCTTTAACGTCATAGGTAAGAAACTAAATCCTATTCTATAAATGAAATGCAAATCAAAAACTTTCGATATGGGCAATTAAAGTTTATAATCAACACAAGAACATACGTTCCTTAAAAAGAGGAAGGAAATGGAGATTTGGGAAGCCAGCTATATTGCTGGCATTATAGATGGAGAAGGCAGCATAACATTAACAAGAATGCACCAGCAAGAACATCGGCGGCCGATGATCACCATTCCATCGACAGATAAAGAACTTTTGGTGTATATCCATTCTATAATTGGAGGAGTTATTAGTAATAAGAAAAATTATAAACCTGATACCCATAAGAACTCTTATACATTGAGCATAAAGAATAAAATTGACGTATTGTCCACTTTAAGACACACCCACCCCTTTTTAAGAATTGAACGGAAACGGCTCCGGGCTCAATGGATATTGGAGCATTATGAGTCGGTTACACCCCGAAACGGAAAGTATAAACCGGAAATGTTAGTAGCTAAAAAGGCATTCGAGGATTCTTTCTTTACTATTTAAGCAATAATTTATGATTGTTAGTAATTCGCTTAGTTTACTATTAATGATTCATTATTAACTCCCAAATAAAAAACATCAGCCGGAAAGCTGATGTTTTACAGTCAAAATAAAAATCCACCAACATATGTATTGGTGGAGACGGTGGGACGTGCTATTCCATGCTTTCGTCATGGCACTGACTATATCTTGAACCTGCATCTAACAGGTCCTCCGGCGTCTTATGCGAGATGTAGTTTTATCCGGATTCCCGGATCGATCACGCATCCTAGTACTGCCAGGATGGCAGCCTATAAGTCGATACATGGCTGTTGGATTGCTCCACATACCACTCGGCATTGCCTTATCGCTATTCACGACTTAGGTTTCACCGATAAAGCCGGATTTTCACTTGCATGTTGCCACGCAAGGCGACTAATTACTAATCGAACCCACGTCCAAAGATATTGGCACTTAAGCTTCTACGAGTGTAGTCGGCATATTGGCGATTCGCTGGTCCTTTTGCCTACCGACAGGCGGCCGGCCAGCTAGCCTGGTTGTTCTCTTCCTTCATCCTCAGGCGGTGGAATCCGGCGTAGCCCACTTAGAGTGAGTCCGCTACCCTACCACATGGGCGATGGAGGGGCGAACCGCTATGCAGTATTAAGCTGCGAAAGCGAAGTTGTTGTTTTGTTTGCCAGTTATAGGCGTTGACGTTTTTACGAGGCCGATCCCCTCGACTCGCCACTTAAGCTCAAACTACCCCTGTCGAATCCGTAACGTCCCCATATAAAAGGTTGCTGTATCTGTGATACAGACGTTAGGAGAACTCGGTTAAGCCGAGCAAAAGTTATGTTGTCACTCGCTGGTGACAGTTATTATTATAACACACTGAGGACTTTTTTCAACTGGTACACTCTTCCTCAGCTGACAAGCTTACATTTTCTGGCGCTCACGGAATGCACGCTCAATGTCGCGGCCTGCTTCCTTCTTCTTCAGTGTTTCACGCTTGTCGTAGTTCTTTTTACCCTTACCAAGACCGATTAAAACCTTCGCGAAACCATTCTTCAGATAAATCTTCAATGGCACAAGCGCATAGCCTGCTTCCTTTGTTTCCCCAATCAGCTGGTTGATCTGGCGTTTGTGGAGCAGAAGCTTCCTTGTGCGAAGCGGATCATGGTTATAACGGTTTCCCTGTTCATATGGGCTGATGTGCAGATTGTATAAGAATAGCTCACCATTATGGACTTTTGCGTATGAATCCTTCAGCTGGACACGTCCGTTGCGGATTGATTTGATCTCTGTTCCCTGGAGGACGACTCCGGCCTCATACGTTTCTTCGATGAAATAGTCATGGTTCGCTTTTTTATTTTGCGCGACGACTTTTCCCTCACCTTTTGGCATAAAAACTTCCCCCTTCTATGTTCTCTCATTTTAGCAAATAAAGCCTTCTCCTACAACGAAAAGCGCAAGGCTGGAGGGCAATAAAGAGCCCCTTCATCAGGAGCTCTCATTTCACGCCTTGCCTATTTTCTCTTCTTCGATTTGCGTTTTGCGGCTGGAGCATTCTCGAAGAATTTCTTCTTCTTGCTCTTTGGCTTTGAACCGGTGCTTGAGCCTGAGCCGTTTCTGCCGCCACCTGAACCTCTGCCTCCCGAGCTTCTGCCTCCGCGCTTGCCTTCTTCCTCTTTTCCTCGGCGCGGTTTTTTCTCGCTGCTGCCTGTCTTGAAGATCTTTGGCTGTGCCGGGCGCTCACGTCTTGGTGTACCCTTCATGCCGACGATTTCAAAATCAATGGAGCGTTCATCCTTGTTTACCTTGATGACTCGGACAGTAATTTCATCGCCGATTCGGAAGACATTGCCTGTTCGCTCACCAATCATCGCCAGGTGGCGTTCATCATAGCGGTAATAATCATCCGTCATGTAGCTGACATGAACAAGACCCTCGATGGTGTTAGGCAGCTCGACAAACATACCAAAATTCGTAACGGAGCTGATGATTCCATCATATTCAGTTCCAACCTTGTCTTCCATGTACTCCGCTTTCTTCAGCTCATCTGTTTCACGTTCCGCTTCGACCGCCCGGCGTTCCATATTGGAAGAGTGCTCGGCAATATCCGGCAGCATCGCATTCCATTTTTCCTTCGTTGCCTGATCGAGTTTGCCCTCGATTAAATAAGTCCTGATCAAACGGTGGACAATTAAGTCAGGATAACGGCGGATCGGCGATGTGAAGTGCGTGTAATAGTCTGTAGAAAGTCCAAAGTGTCCAAGGCTTTCAGGATAATATTTGGCCTGCTGCATCGAACGGAGCATGACAGTTGATACAACCATTTCCTCGGGTTTTCCCTGAACCTCTTCAATGATTTCCTGGAGCGCCCTTGGATGTACTCCATTTGCAGAACCTCTTACAAGGTAACCAAAGTTGGTAATGAAATCGAAAAATTTTCTCAATTTATCCTCTTTAGGATCTTCATGGATACGATAGATGAATGGCACTTCAAGCCAGTGGAAATGCTCTGCAACCGTTTCGTTCGCAGCAAGCATGAATTCCTCGATCAGCTTTTCAGCAACCGAGCGTTCGCGTATCACAACATCAGTTGGATGGCCTTCTTCATCGACCAGTACCTTCGATTCTTTAAAATCAAAGTCGATTGCCCCGCGAGCCATCCTCTTTTTACGAAGTATAGCTGCCAGTTCTTCCATCAATTCGAACATCGGTACCAAAGACTCATAACGTGAGCGGGTTTCTTCGTCCTTATCAACAAGGATACGATTTACATCAAAATACGTCATCCGCTCAGTCGTCTTAATGACACTTTGATAGATTTCATGGTCTACGACCTGGCCTTCAGGTGTGATTTCCATATTACATGACAAGGTCAGGCGATCCACTTTCGGATTCAGCGAGCAAATACCATTTGATAAACGGTGCGGAATCATCGGGATTACCCGGTCGACCAAATAAACGCTCGTCGCACGGTCTTCTGCTTCACGGTCAATTGGTGAATCCTCGGTTACATAGTACGTAACATCTGCGATATGAACGCCAAGTTTATAGTTGCCGTTTTCAAGCCTTGTTACCTGGACTGCATCGTCAAGGTCCTTGGCATCTGCGCCGTCTATCGTAACAATGACTTCATTGCGAAGGTCACGGCGGTTTGCGATTTCACTCTCATTGATTTGGTCTGGAGCATTATTCGCCTGCTCCATAACTTCGTCTGGGAATTCCATCGGCAGTCCATGTTTGTGGATGACAGAAAGGATATCGACACCAGGGTCATTTTTATGGCCAAGAATCGCGGTGACTTCTCCCTCTGCACTTTTGCGTCCTTCAGGGTAGCTCGTCAGTTTTACGACAACCTTATGCCCTTCGACTGCCCCCATGCCGGCTTCCTTTGGAATAAAGATATCACTTGTGAATTTCTTATCGTCAGGAATGACAAAACCAAAGTGTTTGCTTTCTGTATAAGTGCCGACAATTTGCGATACTCCTCTTTCAAGGATGCGCACTACTGTCCCTTCACGGCGCTGGCCAGAACTGTCTGACGATACGCGGACAAGGACTGTGTCACCGTTCATCGCATTACTCGTTTCATTCGGGGGAATGAAGATGTCATCCATTCCTTGCTCTTCTGTTATGACAAAAGCAAAGCCTTTAGCATGTGCGCTGAAACGGCCGCGCACTAGATTCATTTTTTCCGGAAGGCCGTACCGGTCACTTCGGGTTCTGACTACGAGGCCCTTTTCTTCCATGACCACAAGCGCTTTGACAAAATCCTTGAATGTCGAGGAGTCCTCGATTCCAAAGGCATTCTCAAGCTCCTGTACGGTAAGCGGCTTGTAGGCTTCATCCTTCATATAATGCAACAGCCTGTCTATATGGGCTTTAATATTCTCATCCATATGAATCCCTCCTTCTATTTAGGGTTCTTTTCCTTTATTCTTTCCAATCTAACGACTCAAGAAACTCATAAACATCTTCATGCAGCTGGTCACGTTCTTTATCAAGCGTGATGACATGTCCTGATTCTTCATACCACTTGAGTTTTTTATGTTCAGACTCGATGCTATCGTGAATGATGTTTGCGCTGTCAGGATCGATGATCACGTCATTGCGCGCCTGGACAACAAATGTCGGAGCATAAATCAGGTCGATGCTTCCGCGGACTTCCTTGATCAATTCCTGAAGGTCTTTCAAGGTGGACATGGATTTTTGTTCGAGTTCCTTTACCTCCGCCTCGATTTGCTCTTCCGGCTTGCCTTCCATCCGCTTGTATTCCCGCGCATACTCAAGCACGCCCCGGTACATCAACTCTTCTGTCTTAAGATGCATCGGTGCACACATTGGCACGATTCCCTTTAGCGGCTTTGTATATCCAAGCTTCAGGGACAGGACGCCTCCCAGTGATAATCCGGCAACCGCTATTTCCTCATATCCTTCACTCTTGAGGAATTCATATCCGTCAAGCGCGTCCTGCCACCAATCTGCAGGTCCAGTATGTATAAGTTCTTCAGGCGGTACCCCATGTCCTTTAAAAACTGGTGCATGGCTCGTATAACCTTTTCCTTCTAAAAATCGTCCCAGCATCCTGACATCCGCTGAGTTGCCGGTAAATCCATGGAGCAGTAATACCGCTCTTTTTCCAGCTTTAAATGTAAATGGTCTTGGCACTAACTTTCTCATTTTCCTACTCCCTCTATCTGATTTCTTCCTTAGTTTTAACAAACATGCTTGTAACATTCAATTAA
This sequence comes from Cytobacillus oceanisediminis 2691, assembly GCF_007678455.1. Lineage (GTDB taxonomy): Bacteria > Bacillota > Bacilli > Bacillales > Cytobacillaceae > Mesobacillus > Mesobacillus oceanisediminis_A. The sequence goes on from NZ_VEEP01000006.1 coordinate 30,912, forward strand.
AAGCCTTTATATATGTAAATACCCATATTCAGTATAAATATGTGAGGTTTTTTGCACACAATAAAACCCGGCCTCTTGTGGAAGCCGGGTCATTGTTTGTATTATAGTTTGAAATAAGTAACGGCAATAGTCAGGACAAAAAATAGTACAGATAGAACAACCGTGACTCGGTGAAGGACTAAATCCAGTCCCCTTGCCTTCTGCTTACCAAACAATTGCTCAGCGCCGCCGGAAATCGCACCGGATAGACCAGCACTCTTGCCTGACTGAAGAAGAACAACCGCAATAAGCCCAAGGCTCACAATCACTAAAAGAACGGTTAAAAATGTATGCATGACGTACCTCCCGATAAAACTGCTAACAGTATTTTAAATTTATCACATTTTCGGGAATGAAACAATACTTGTCCGAATTGTTGTGAATTTTATTGGGCACGTACATGTCACACTTGTCCATTCCCGCTAGTTTATTGAAGCAGGAAGCAGCGAATTCGATCTGTACAGCAGATCGGAAACGGTCGTGCATTGGTATCCATTCTTATATAAAATCTCGAGGATGTCCTCAACCGCCTTCACCGTTTGTGAACGGTCTCCGCCAGCATCATGAAAAATAATCACATCACCTGGCCGAGCATCGGAAACGACATTCTGTGTGATTTTCGCTGCTCCCGGCCTGCTCCAATCCCGGGTTTCCTGATGCCATGACCAAAGGATGACATTGTAGCCGCCCTTAATCGCCGTATCGACGATTTCCTTGTCATAATAGCCGGCAATCGGCCTGAACAGAGTGGGCGATGTTCCAGTCAGGCTTTCGATGATTTCCGAGTTTTTAGCGAGTTCTTTTTTCAACATTGCCGGGGAATAGCCGTCCCGGAAATGATGCCGATAGGTGTGATTGCCGATTTCGTGCCCCTCTGCAGCCTGGCGTTTCACGATCTCCGGATATCTTTCCGCCTCCTCGCCAATCACGAAAAACGTCGCCTTGGCCTTGTATTTTTTCAGAGCATCAAGGATTTGCGGAGTATAGGTAGGATCCGGCCCGTCATCAAACGTAAATGCCACAAGCTTCTCCTCTACCGGGATATCCCAGAATACGTGACCCGTCTTTTCGAACTTCTCTCTTTTTACAGAGGATGGAGTGGCAGATGCAGGCATGACATTATATAGTGTAAAAACCATCAACAAGACAGCAGCCAGGGTAACCCTCTTCATATGAATCCGCTCCAATCATCATTTAATGAGTTTTTATCTATTATTGTGCGGATTTACTAGCGAGTTTATTTCCTGAGAATGATTCCATGTTTTGTCTATCCATTCAATTAGACTTCTACGGGAAACTTTTCCAGGTTCTCCTCTTCTTTTTGTCCGTTAGAGCCCTTCTATCGGACACTTTTTCGGGGTTCTCTTCTTCTATTTGTCCATTAGAGACCTTCTATCGGACACTTTTCGCGTTTCTTCTCTTCTAATTGTCCATTAGCGGCTCAAAAAAAAACGCCGGCAGCATCGTCATGCTACCGGCGTTCGGTTTTAGGGGGAATGAATCCCTCGTTAGATTACTTCTTTAGGTTGTAGAAAGATTTGATTCCATTGAAACGAGCTGTTTCACCAAGCTGGTCTTCGATGCGAAGAAGCTGGTTGTACTTCGCTACGCGGTCTGTACGTGATGGAGCACCAGTCTTGATTTGGCCAGCGTTTGTTGCAACAGCGATGTCAGCGATTGTTGAATCTTCTGTTTCACCAGAACGGTGAGAGATAACTGCAGTGTAGCCTGCGCGCTTAGCCATTTCGATTGCATCGAAAGTTTCTGTCAAAGTACCTATTTGGTTAACTTTGATCAGGATTGAGTTTCCAACGCCCTGCTCGATACCTTGAGCAAGCTTTTTAGTGTTTGTAACGAACAGGTCGTCACCAACAAGCTGAACTTTTCCGCCAAGGCGCTCAGTCAATAGCTTGTGGCCTTCCCAGTCGTTTTCATCCAAACCGTCTTCGATTGAGATGATTGGGTATTTAGAAGCCATTTCTTCGTACCAGTCAACCATTTCTGCAGAAGTTTTAACAACGCCTTCTCCAGAAAGGTGGTATTTGCCGTCTTCTTTGTTGTAGAACTCAGAAGATGCAGCGTCCATAGCAAGCATTACTTGCTCGCCTGGCTTGTAGCCTGCTTTTTGGATAGCTGTCACGATTGTTTGAAGTGCTTCTTCGTTTGAACCAAGGTTTGGAGCGAATCCGCCTTCGTCACCAACAGCTGTGTTCAAGCCTTTTTCTTTAAGAACAGACTTCAGGCTGTGGAAAATTTCCGCACCCATGCGAAGTGCTTCTCGGAAGTTTTCAGCGCCAACAGGCATTACCATGAATTCCTGGATGTCCACGTTGTTGTCAGCGTGCTCGCCGCCGTTCACGATGTTCATCATTGGAACTGGAAGCTGCTTGGAGTTGAATCCGCCAAGATATTGGTACAAAGGAAGGTCAAGATAGTCTGCAGCAGCGTGTGCAACAGCCATGGAAACGCCAAGGATTGCGTTAGCGCCTAACTTGCCTTTGTTTTCAGTACCATCTAATTCGATCAGAGCCTGGTCGATACCGATTTGGTCAAGAACGTTGAATTCTTCGCCAACAAGGAAAGGAGCGATGATTTCGTTCACGTTTTCAACTGCTTTCAGAACACCTTTTCCAAGGTAGCGGCCTTTGTCGCCGTCACGAAGTTCAACTGCTTCGTATTCACCAGTTGAAGCACCACTTGGAACTAGTGCGCGTCCGAAAGCTCCTGATTCTGTAAAAACTTCTACCTCAACTGTTGGGTTTCCGCGGGAATCCAATACTTCACGTGCGTATACGTCTGTAATAAATGGCATAAGTATCTCTCCTTATAATTAAAGTTTTTTGATTAAAGTTTTTCCAGTCATTTCAGCTGGCTGGTTCAGTCCCAGTAATTCAAGCATTGTCGGAGCAAGGTCGCCCAGAATTCCGTCTTCACGAAGCTCCACGCCTTCCTTGGTCACAATGACTGGAACCGGGTTAGTAGTATGAGCGGTCATCGGATTGCCTTCAAGGGTAACAACCTCATCAGCGTTTCCGTGGTCAGCAGTGATGATCGCTGTTCCGCCTTTAGAAACAATCAGGTCAACGATGCGTCCGAGGCACTCGTCAACTGTTTCAACTGCCTTTATGGTTGGCTCAAGCATGCCAGAATGTCCTACCATGTCCGGGTTCGCAAAGTTCAAGAGAATCGCATCGAAGTTATCTGCTTCGATTTCTTTGATCAATGCATCTGTCACTTCGTAGGCACTCATTTCAGGCTTAAGGTCATATGTCGCAACCTTTGGCGAGTTGATCAGGATCCGCTGCTCGCCCGGGAATTCCTTCTCACGGCCGCCGCTCATGAAGAACGTTACATGCGGATACTTTTCTGTTTCAGCGATGCGAAGCTGAGTCATGCCAGCCTGGGAAATCACTTCACCAATAGTGTTATCCAAGTTGGTAGGCTCGAACGCCACATAACCGTCAACCGACTCACTGAAGTGTGTCAAGCACACAAAGTGAAGGTTCTCAGGATGGCCTTCGCCGCGATCGAATGAACGGAAGTCTTTATTTGTAAAAGTGTTCGAAATCTGGATTGCACGGTCCGGACGGAAGTTGTAAAAAATCACAGCATCGTCGTTTTTAACCGTCGCAACTGGTGAGCCATCTTTCTTAACAAGGACAGATGGAACAACGAATTCATCAAAGATTCCATTTTGATAGTTATCTTCAATGAGTTCCATTGGGTTCGAATACGTAGGTCCGTCGCCATACACCATTGAGCGGTAAGATTTCTCCACACGCTCCCAGCGCTTGTCGCGGTCCATTGAATAGTATCGCCCGGAAATCGTTGCAAATTCACCTACTCCGATTTCACTCATTTTTTCAAGAGTTTGTTTGATATAGCCTGGTGCAGTTTGCGGTCCAACATCACGGCCGTCAAGGAATCCGTGTACATAAACCTTTGTCAGGCCTTCATCAGCCGCAAGCTTTAAAAGAGCAAACATATGCTCAATATGGCTGTGCACGCCGCCGTCAGACAGCAGCCCCATCAGGTGAAGGGCAGTGCCTTTTTCCTTTGCATGCTTGATCGCTGCAAGGAAGGTTTCATTTTTTTCAAATTCACCTTCACGGATGGAAATGTTCACACGTGTAAGGCTCTGGTAAACGATTCGGCCGGCACCGATGTTCAGGTGGCCTACCTCAGAGTTTCCCATTTGGCCCTCTGGAAGACCGACCGCTTCACCGCTTGCCGTTAAGTTCGCGTGCGGGAAACTGTTCCAATAGCGGTCAAAATTTGGCTTTTTCGCTTGTGCAACGGCATTGCCTTTAGACTCAGGCCGGCATGCAAAGCCATCCAGAATGATTAATGCTGTTGGTGACTTTTTACTCATTCGTACCTGCCTCCAATAGCTGCAAGAAGGAATCTGTCTCAAGGCTTGCTCCGCCGACCAATGCGCCGTCGATGTCAGGCTGGGACATGTATTCCTTGATGTTAGCTGGCTTTACGCTTCCGCCGTACTGAATACGGACCGCTTCAGCCACTTCTGGTGAAAATTGCTCTGCAACCACTTTGCGGATGTGCGAGCAAGTTTCGTTCGCATCTTCAGCTGTGGAAGATTTGCCTGTTCCGATTGCCCAGATAGGCTCGTAGGCGATGACCGTTTGTTTAACCTGCTCCTCAGTAAGTCCGTTAAGCGCAGCTTTGATCTGGCCGCCGACAAACTCATTTGTTTCGCCGTTTTCACGCTGTTCAAGCGTTTCGCCACAGCAGACGATTGGAGTCAGATTATATTTGAATGCAGACAATGTCTTCTTGTTAACTGTGTCATCAGTCTCGTTGAACATTTCACGGCGTTCAGAGTGTCCGATAATCACGTATTTCGCACCGATATCCTGCAATGCTTTCGGGCTGACTTCGCCTGTAAAAGCACCGTTTTCTTCAAAGTGCATGTTTTGTGCGCCAATTTCAAGATCTGATTCCTGTGTTAATTCAACGAGCTGTCCAAGGAACAGAGCAGGAGCACATACAACGGATTCAACCTTGTCCTTTGAGGGAACAAGTCCGCTTACTTTTTCGATGAAATCTTTAGCTTCAGGCAGCGTTTTATGCATTTTCCAGTTACCTGCAATGATTGGTTTTCGCATGCTGACACTTCCTTTCAAGATTGCTGATTATACTGCGTTTGTCACTTTTAAAAATTACCCTCTGGATGTTGGGTCTTACATTGCGGGCGGGGCATCAGTCATCAGGATCCGCACCCTTACACTGCTGCAGCACCGCTCCGAAATAAAATTTTACTTATCGTTCAATGCGACTACTCCTGGCAGCTGCTTGCCTTCCATGAATTCAAGTGAAGCGCCGCCGCCTGTGGAGATGTGGCTCATTTTTTCAGCCAGTCCGAACTTCTCTACTGCTGCTGCAGAGTCGCCTCCGCCGATGACTGAATATGTATCGCTTGCATCGGCTAATGCTTGTGCTACAGCTTTTGTTCCTTCTGCGAACTTATCGATTTCGAATACACCCATTGGTCCATTCCAGATAACCAGTTTGGACTTCTGGATGACATCGCGATAAGTTTCAGCTGTCTTCGGTCCGATATCAAGAGCTTCCCAGTCTGCAGGAATTTCTTCGATCGCTACGACCTTTGTATTTGCATCCGCAGAAAAATCATCGGCAACGATTGCGTCAACCGGCATGTAGAAGTTCACGCCTTTTGCCTTAGCTTTTTCCATGAAGCTTTTAGCCAATTCAATTTTATCTTCTTCTAAAAGAGATTTGCCGATTTCGTGGCCCTGTGCTTTTACGAATGTGTAAGCAAGTCCGCCCCCGATGATCAGGTTATCTACTTTTTCCAACAGGTTATCGATGACGCCGATTTTGTCTTTTACCTTCGCGCCGCCAATGATCGCTGTGAAAGGACGCTCTGGGTTTGACAATGCTTTTCCAAGTACTTCAAGCTCTTTTTCCATCAGGAAGCCAGAGACAGCTGGAATATACTTGGCGATGCCTTCTGTTGAAGCATGGGCACGGTGAGCAGCTCCGAATGCATCGTTTACATATACATCTGCAAGCTCTGCAAATGCTTTTGCAAGTTCAGGATCATTCTTCTCTTCGCCTGGATAGAAACGGACATTCTCAAGAAGCAGGACATCGCCCTCGTTCATGCTGTCGATTTCAGATTTTACAGTGTCGCCGTAAGCTTCATCTGTTTTCTTTACATCCTTGCCTAGCAGCTCAGACAAACGCTTTGCTACTGGAGTCAAACGCAATTCTTCAACAGCCTGCCCTTTTGGACGGCCAAGGTGGCTTGCAAGAAGGACTTTTGCACCCTGATCAACCAGGTACTTGATTGTTGGCAGTGCTGCACGGATCCTTGTTTCATCCGTAACCTGTCCATCCTTCATCGGCACGTTGAAATCAACGCGGCAAAAAACTCGTTTTCCTTTTACATCCACATCTTTTACTGTCTTTTTGTTCAAGGCTAGAGACCTCCTTTAAAATGGCGCATATGCGCGATTAAGCAGAAAAAGAGGAGAGGGAATTTACCCCGCTCCCCTTTTCATCCCACTACATTATAGTCGTAAATGGATGGTTAATCCAATATTTGCTTACAGACCTTTTTTAGCGATGAAATCAACCAGGTCAACTACACGGTTAGAGTAGCCAGACTCGTTGTCATACCAAGAGATAACTTTTACCATGCTGCCTTCCATAACCATTGTTGAAAGTGCATCGATTGTAGAAGAGTTTGCACAGCCATTGTAGTCGCTAGATACTAGTGGCTCTTCGCTGTATCCAAGGATACCTTTAAGTTCGTTTTCAGAAGCTTTCTTGAATGCAGCATTGATTTCTTCAACTGTTACGTCTTTTTCAAGCTCAGCAACAAGGTCAACTAGTGAAACGTTTGGAGTTGGAACACGCATTGCTCCACCGTTCAATTTGCCTTTAAGTTCAGGCAATACTAGTGAAACTGCTTTTGCAGCACCAGTTGTTGTAGGAATGATGTTTTCCGCAGCTGCACGCGCACGACGGTAGTCTTTGTGCGGAAGGTCAAGAATTTGCTGGTCATTTGTGTATGAGTGAACAGTTGTCATCATACCGCGCTTGATTCCGAAGTTGTCGTTCAGAACTTTCGCAAATGGAGCCAGGCAGTTTGTTGTACAAGATGCATTAGAGATTACGTGGTGGTTAGCTGCATCGTACTTGTCATCGTTAACACCCATAACGATTGTGATATCTTCGTCAGATGCCGGAGCAGAAATGATGACTTTCTTTGCGCCTGCTTCAAGGTGTTTAGCAGCGTCAGCACGCTTTGTGAAACGGCCAGTAGATTCTACTACTACCTCTACGCCAAGGTCGCCCCAGCCAAGTTGAGCTGGATCTCTTTCAGCAAGTACTTTCACTTTGTGGCCGTCAACTACAAGGTAGTCACCGTCAACTGTGATTTCTTCGTTCAATGTTCCGTGAACAGTATCATATTTTAAAAGGTGAGCAAGCATGTTTGCATCAGTTAAATCGTTAACTGCAACTACTTCCACATTAGGGTTCTTCAATGCCGCGCGGAAAACTACGCGTCCAATACGTCCAAATCCGTTAATACCAACTTTTACTGCCATGAGTATTTCCTCCTTTGATTCCTATAAAAGGTGTTGTTTATATTAAGGTGTTACCCTTGTAACAATGTTTTAGCGGCTCCTTCATCCGTGACCAGGATGGTCGAGGAAGGCGCCTGTTTCATATAGGACCTGATCGCCTTTGCCTTTGACTGTCCGCCGGCAACCGCAATGATATTGCCTATATTTGCGAGATCATCCAGCTGAAGGCCAATCGTCAGCACTTTGTGGACGATTTCACCCTCTTCATTGAAATAATAGCCAAAAGCCTCGCCGACTGCTTTTCCATCAAGGATTTTCTGCAAATCCTCAGGGCTGGTATTACGGCGTTCCGCCATTGTAATAGCGTCTCCAATACCATGTAAAACCATGCTCGCTGATTTAACCAAATTCCATACTTCATAAATCAGCGGTTCTTTGATGAAGGACTTGTAAACTTCGGTGCTGACTTGGTCCGGTACATAAAAGACCCGGTTGCGGGAATTCGTATTATCCGCCATGATCGCGCAAACCGTGTTTGCCTGATTCTTGACGTCCTCGCCGATTCCGCCCCTTGCCGGCACGAAAACTAAATCCTTTTCGCCAAAGTCGGGAGTAAGGCTTTCCGCCACAGCCGCCATAGTCGATCCTCCTGTTACCGCAATGACATCCTTGCTTTTTAGGAGCTCTTTCATACTATTGGCTGTCGCACGCCCCAGCTCACTTTTCACCCATGGCGACTTGTCGCTGTCCCCTGGGACAACTATGACCCTTCGAATGCCCATGCGCTTTTCGAGCTGATACTCTAATGTGTTTATACCCATTATGTCCCGCATTACTCTATCAAGACTTTCCAGTATATCTTTTCCCTCTTTGGTCAGCGTCATTCCCGAAACCGACATCGAGATCAGATCCTGGTCTTTCAAAAACTCCACCTCAGAACGCAAAACCCGTTCAGTCAAATTCAGGCTGACCGAAAGATTTCTCCTGCCAACAGGCTGCATCACATTTATGTATTGGAGGATGAGGTATCGTTTTTGCATAACTTGCAATAAATCGGGCAATATTCTTTTTTGAATATCAATGAGCGAAAAGTCCATGTTGATATTCTCCTTTATAAGTGATGGACGTTAAATGTCCCGCCAAGACATATTATGTCCCACTCGCGGTAAAAAAAATCACCCCTGCTACAGATTTCATTCTAACAGGAGTGAAAACCTTAATCAACCAATAAACTCAAGGTTTTTTCGTGAAAACGCTTCACTTATGAATTTTTTGTTAATAATCCCGTATTGAAGCTCCTCGCCGTCCAATTCGATGACCGGAATCATGATTCCATACTTCTCGACAAGCTCATCATCGAGGTCGATATTGATCTCTTCTATTGTAAAATTCCAGTTTTGCTGCAGTTCTTCTAGTATTTCCCGTGCAGTCTCACATAAATGGCAGCGCGGTCGGGAATAAAGTTTGACTGTTTTTTTCATTTCTGGCTCCTTTGACTGAGTGGAATCTTATTTAATCGCAAACATTTGGTTTTATTAGGAAATACAGAAGCTTTATTCGCAAATTACGGGGCTTTATTCGCAAAACGGAAATATCATCCATATCACCAACAGGTTCAACGTGAATTTGCTATACCCTAATCAAATCGTTTCCGTTTCGAAGAGGATGGAATCCCCAGCTGGTCGCGGTATTTCGCGACGGTTCTCCGCGACACGACCATCCCTTCACGATCCTCGAGCATTTCAACGATAGCCTGGTCGGAAATCGGCTTTCTTTTATCTTCTTCCTTTATATAGTTCTCGATTGCCGCCTTTACAGTTTGCGATGAGGCCTGGTCGTTCTCGGTGGTGGCAACCCCACTTGTAAAGAACGATTTCAATTCATAGGTTCCGCATGGTGTCTGCATGTATTTTTCACGTACAGTCCGGCTGACGGTTGATTCGTGGATCTCCAGCTCATCCGCCACCTCCCTCATCGTCATCGGATTCAGGTGGGAAGGACCTTTCATGAAAAAGTCCGGCTGTTTTTCGATGATCTTTGCGGACACCTTCACCAGCGTTTCCTTGCGTTGTTCGAGGCTGCGGCGGATCCACTGATAATCCCCCTGCTTTTCCTGGAGGAATTTATTGACTTCCTGATCCTTATGCTGTGATAGCTGTCGGTAATAGCCATCGTTAAAAGAGACTTTCGGAATCAAAGCATCATATACGCTTACGGAAAGTTCATCACCTTCACGTTTCACCACTACATCCGGAACAATATAGGCTGGCTTTCCACGCTGGAAAGCTGCCCCTGGTTTCGGATTAAGCTTTTGGATCTCGTCATGGACCTTCTGGATATCCTTCAATTCTATATTCAGCATTTTCGAGAGTGCTTTCCACTTTTTTTCAGCAAAGAGAAGGAAATGGTCACGGATGATCGTGATCGCCAGTTGATTGGCTGAGGTCCGCTTCTGCCTTGTCAACTGGAGCAGCAGGCACTCCTGAAGGTCTCCTGCCGCAATACCGGCAGGATCCAATGATTGCAGCTTGAAATAGGCGGAATCAATGATTTCCTCATCCACAGCAAACCTTTTTGCAAGATCATTGCGATCCATTTTCAAGTAACCGTTTTCATCTATATTTTCAATCAACACTGGTAATATCAGTTTTTCCTCTGGCGATGCTTTTAAGGAGTTTAGCTGGGCATGAAGATATTCTTCAAGCGTCTCACTCTCGCCAGAACCAATCTGTTCAATCAAATTTTTCTGGTCACGTTCGAATGTCCTTTTTGTACTTTTTCTCTTACGATCCATATTCGAATCAAAGTTAGTGATATTTTTAAAGTCTACTTGCAGCAGGGGATTTTCCATCGATTTAGCTTCAAGAAAAGCCGCAAGCTCATGGGCTGAGTACTGCAAAAGCGCAATTGCCTGAGTCAGCTCCTGAGTCATCGCCAATTTTAACGTCTGTTTTTGAAACAATCCAGCTTTCAGATCCATCTAAATCACCCCTGCACTCATTTTACATGATAAACCGGGTTTGGTGTATGGAAAGAATTTGGCATGACAAGAAAACTCTCATGTTTTACCAGTGTCAATATAGTATTAACGAAACGGATAAATATGTAAGGCGGTTTTACTTTATTATCTGAAATTTCAGTTGACTCAGTGATATTAATTATAAGATAATACTACTGAGTAATATATTTTAGAAGGTGTTATTAAATGAGTAAAAGAGGCAGAAAGAAAGGGGCTAGCGGTGAACAAAGCCGGGCTTTGCTGCTTACAATCGCAGCAGAAGAGTTTGCCCAAAAAGGGTATTACGAAACCAAAATCAGCACAATCGTTCAAAGGGCAGGCTTAACCCAGCCAACATTCTACCTTTACTTTAAAAGTAAAGAGGCAATTTTTAAGGAATTAATCGACTCGTTTCGCAAAAGGCTTTTTCATCTCACAAAAGAAAGTCGATTAGAACCCGGAATTAATCCTGACTCCTTATCAACGACGATCAGTAAAGGCTTAACAGGAATCTTTACTTTCTTTATTGAGAATCAAGATTTAACACTCATTGGTTTCTATCATCCTCAAGAGTCTAAAGAATTGAAAAAACAGTTAGCGGTCCAAATAAGAGAAAACTTAATGTTTGAAGCTGAAAATGGTATTTTTCAGTCTGAACTCGACATGGATTTGGTGTCAGATATTTTGATTGGCATTATCGAGCGCCTCACGATGACCAAATTATTTCCCGGAATAAAAACTCCTGAAGAACTTTCTTCTGAGATTGTTCAACTTCTTCTAAACGGAATGTTACCGAAAAGCGTCTGATCATTTTTCGCTATTGGAATTGACCCTTGCATCGCCATAATTAAATCTCCTTGAATACCACTGGATTGGCGAACGCCAAAAATCACTGAATACCGTGGAAAAGATCAAATTGATTTGGAAAAGACCTAATTTGAGTGGAGGAGAATGAATCATGGAAAGAGAGTTAGAACAAGAGTGGTTGTACTTAATGATGCAGGCTAAACAAATGGGGATTCCTATAGAGGAGGTCCGGCAGTTTCTCCAGCAGGGTTCTTTAGAAGACGTCTCATACCAAAAATCTAAATCGGAGTTTTTACGGCCGAGTCCTTAAAACACATGCGATTTCGCATGTATGGGTAAAACAAAGATCCCCTTTCTCAGGGATTGTACCCATAGGGTTTGCAGCAGTTGAATGAATACCAAAACAAAAAAAGTTCCCATGCTTGTATATAAAACATACAAACATAGGAACTCATTTTTTTGTAACGCCCTCGGCAGGAATCGAACCCACATCTCAAGAACCGGAATCTTACGTGCTATCCGTTGCACCACGAGGGCATGTTTGAAGTTAGCGTTACGCTTACCTATTATAGGATAAGTCTTCACGGTTTGCAAGAATGATTTTTTGCCATCAGTGCCAGCCCATTGTTTAAAAATGCCAATCTTGGGTAAGATGGATACGGTACAGTAAATTGGAATATAAATATTGTCGAACAGTTTATGCAGGCTTTAAAAGCGATTCGTTTGACCTTTATTGACCATGCGTGTATCATTAAACTACATAGGTGTTCTGGCAAACGAACCAGTTTATGCCAGCCTGCAATCTGTCTATTAAAGGGCAGTCATTTGCTTTTAAAAAGGGATTATAAAACCTTGTTTAAAGCGGTGAAATGATCTTACGTTAAAGGAGGAAAACAAACATGAACTTGATTCCTACAGTTATTGAACAAACGAATCGGGGCGAAAGGGCATATGATATTTATTCCCGCCTTTTAAAGGATCGCATCATTATGCTGGGAAGCGGCATTGATGACAATGTTGCCAACTCAATCGTAGCCCAGCTGCTTTTCCTGGAAGCTGAAAATCCGGAAAAAGACATTTCCATCTACATCAATAGCCCGGGCGGCAGCATCACTGCCGGTATGGCAATCTACGATACTATGCAGTTCATCAAGCCGGATGTACAGACAATCTGTATCGGTATGGCTGCATCCATGGGTGCATTCCTTCTGGCTGCCGGAACAAAAGGCAAGCGCTATGCACTTCCAAACGCGGAAGTCATGATCCACCAGCCACTTGGCGGTGCACAGGGACAGGCAACTGAAATCGAAATCGCTGCGAAGCGTATCCTTTTCCTTCGTGAAAAGCTGAATGGCATCCTTTCAGAGCGTACTGGCCAGCCGCTTGAAGTCATCGCGAAAGATACTGACCGCGACAACTTCATGACAGCTGAGCGTGCGAAGGAATATGGTCTTGTCGACCAGATCATCACTCGCAATGTATTGGAAGAAAAAAAGGATAAATAATCAAAACCAAAACAAAAACTCGCTCTTCAAACGGAGCGAGTTTTTTTATGGTTCTTTTCAGCTTAATTTTCGTTCTGGATGTATTCAGCCAGTTTCGACACGGCTTCTTCTTCGTCATTTCCATCCGCGATCAGGTTCACTGATGCGCCGGCACTTACTGCAAGACTCATCAAGCCCATGATGCTTTTTGCGTTTACCTTTTTCCCATCCTTCTCTAGAAAAATATCGGATGAGAACCTGTTTGCTTCCTGCACGAATAATGCAGCGGGACGTGCTTGCAGCCCAGTTTTCAATTTGACTTCCACTTGTTTTTCAACCATTGCTTTTCCTCCTCTATCCCTATTTATTTATAGTTTGCCCGGCACGCAGTTTATCTGCTATCTCATCAATTTTTCGCAGCCGGTGATTGATTCCTGATTTGCTGATACTTCCCCCGCTGACCATTTCGCCCAGCTCTTTCAGGGTGACATCCTGGTAATCGACACGGAGCTGAGCAATCTCCCTCAGCTTATCCGGTAAAATTTGCAGGCCGACTGTATCCCGTATGTAGCGGATATTCTCTACCTGTCTTAGGGCAGCCCCAATTGTTTTATTCAAGTTAGCCGTTTCACAATTTACGAGACGGTTAACCGAATTTCTCATATCACGGACAATCCGGATATCCTCAAAACGCAGCAGCGCATTATGGGCGCCAACGATGTTCAAGAACTCAGTGATTTTTTCCGCTTCCTTCAAGTAGGTGATAAATCCTTTTTTCCGTTCCAGCGTTTTGCTGTTGAGTCCAAACGTGTTCATCAACTCACATAATGAATCATTATGCTCCTGATACATCGAGGCAATCTCAAGATGGTAGGAGGAAGTTTCCGGGTTATTTACCGAACCTCCTGCAAGGAAAGCTCCTCTTAAATAAGAACGCTTACAACATTTCTTTTTCACCAATTCAGGTGAAATTTCATAGTTAATTTCAAAGCCTTCTCCTAAAATCTTTAAATCCTCCAGAATTTCTCTGGCTGATTCCTTCAGGCGGACAATATAAACATTATTTTTTTTCAGCCGCATCTTCTTTCGCACCAAAAGCTCTACCTGTACCTGATAGCTTTTCTTGATCAGGGTATAGATCCGCCTGGCAATCGCGGCATTTTCAGTCTGTACGTCTACGATGAGTTTGCGATTAGAGAAGGAAAGGGAACCATTCATCCGGATCAAAGCGGACAGTTCCGCATTGGCGCAGCAGCCCTTCACGTCAATATTCGTGAGTTCTTTTTTTGTTTCCGAAGCGAACGACACCTCTTCACCCCCTGGTTATTTGGTGCTGGCGCCCTTGTTCACGCAAACGCAGCAGTTGTCTTTTTTAAAATCTTTTTCTCGAGACAAACGCTTGCATCCTATATCTACGCGTTATACCTCTTTTTGGTTTCATCTATTATCATAGAATATAAAATTTCTGAAACTTTTTTTGTATCATGCCTGATGACATTGCCATCCAGCTCTGCGATTTCATCCTGTACGACCTCGACTCCTAAAGAATTCAGCCGGTCCAGATCAAAAACGACAGGCTGGGCAAGCTCTTCCTTATATCGCAGCTCGACATCAGGAGGGATGGTCTCACTGTTTACCAAAATCGTATCGATAAAAGCACAATCCATATGATCATAAATCGCTTTAATATGGTCACTTGCCGCAAAATCATGCGTCTCTCCCGCCTGGGTCATCAAATTGCAGATATACACCTTCCGCGCCTTCGCTTTGCAAACTTCCTTGCCAAGCTTTTTCACGAGCAGGTTTGGCAGGATACTTGTATATAAGCTGCCTGGTCCGATGACAATCAAATCCGCTTCCCTGATCGCCTGGAGCGTCTCAGGCAATGGCTTTACGCCTTCAGGATTCAGGAAAACCCGCTTGATTCTTTTCCCTGAGTAAGGAATTTTCGATTCGCCCCTGACAATGCTGTTATCCTCCATCACCGCATTCAGCATGACACTCCTGTTTGCTGCCGGCAGGACTTTTCCGCGCACATTCAGCACCTTGCTCATCTCCTGGATTGCATGGACGAAATTGCCGGTAATCGACGTCATCGCCGCCAGGATCAGGTTGCCGAGCGAGTGGCCAGATAATTCATTGGATGTATTGAAGCGATGCTGGAACATTTCCTCAATCAGCGGCTCCACATCCGAAAGGGCAGCCAGGACATTCCTGATATCGCCTGGAGGGGGAATCTGCATATCTTCCCGCAGGCGGCCCGAACTTCCGCCATCATCAGCCACTGTGACAATCGCAGTGATGTCGACCGGATGCTTTTTCAAGCCCCGGAGCAGGACTGGGAGGCCTGTTCCGCCTCCAATGATGACGATTCTTGGCAGTCCATCTGTCATCATGTCGTAAGTCCCTTCCTTTTATCGATATCACGGTGTGTCACGCGGGTATGATAGTCTTTCTCGAAATATTTGGCGATATGTTCAGCCAGCGCTACTGAACGATGCTGGCCACCCGTGCAGCCGATGGCGATGATCAGCTGTGCCTTGCCTTCCCGCTTATAATGCGGAAGCATGAAGCTCAAAAGGTCTAGCACCTTTTCAAGGAACTTGGATGTCTCGTTCCATTTTAAAACGTATGTCGATACATCTTCATCAAGACCAGTTTTTGGACGCATATGTTCAATATAATGCGGGTTCGGCAAGAAGCGGACATCGAAAACGAGATCGGCATCAATCGGTAATCCATGCTTGAACCCAAAGGACATCACATTCACGGTAAATATCGTCTTTTTGTTCACCGAGAACTCTTCAAGGATTTTTTCGCGGAGGTCCTTTGGTTTCATGCCGGTTGTTTTATAAATAAGCTGTGCTCGGCCCTTCAGTTCTTCCAGCAGCTCGCGTTCAAGCTGGATGCCTTCAAGCGGCAAGCCTGATGGAGCAAGTGGATGCGAACGTCTCGTTTCTTTATAACGGCGGACGAGTGTAGAGTCATCTGCATCCAGGAACAGCACCTGTGGCGTCACCCATGAAGTTTCCGCCAGTTCATCAAGCGCCTTGAACAGGGAATCAAAGAATTCGCGCCCGCGCAAATCCATGACCAATGCCACCTTATTCATTTTTGTGCCAGACTCCTTCATCAACTCAAGGAATTTCGGCAGCAATGTCGGCGGCAGATTGTCGACACAGAAAAAGCCAAGGTCCTCAAAACTCTGGATTGCGACCGTTTTCCCCGCGCCAGACATACCTGTTATGATGACCAGTTGGGTATCAGTAGTTGAACCGGTACTCATTTCTCTTCCCCCTGAAAATTAGTTATTAAGGCCTTTTCGTTGAAAGGCAGCCGCCAATACGAAAACAGCCATTTTTTATCGTATCAATTCGGATCGAGCCTGTAGCTGATCAGCTCAAAATCCGGTGTATAAGTAAAGTTGCCATAAATGATTCCTTGTCCATGAATCATATATTCAAGAATATGATAATCTCCTGCTGCCATTGGCAAATCCTTAATATCATCAAGCTCGTGCCAGGAGATGGTGCCTTCGTCTGAAACATCAAGATTGATCCCGTCTGCCTCAGTGGCATAAAAAGTGAACATCATCCACTCAGAAACTACCTGGTCATCTTCCTTGATGACGAATGTGAAGATCCCTTTGATTTGCGGATTACGCAGGTAAATCCCTGTTTCTTCACGGAATTCCCTGACACAGGAATCCTTGACAGTCTCACCCGGTTCCATCTTTCCGCCAGGAGCCACCCACCAATTGCGGCGCGGCTTCTGCAAAAGCAAAATTTTATCCTCTTTCACTAAAACACAATTCGTGACGCGCTGCATCAAATCCACCTCTTCATCTATATGCGCAAGAAAAGTCCCGCCGCAAAAGGGCGGTATGTCTGCTTGTTTCTCATTTTAATGGATTCCGGACATATAAGCCTTTTAGCAAAATTTTCTATGAAACAGTCATTCGTCATTTGCCCGACATTTTATTCTTTCCATTATACTATTTTTAGTTTTTACCCACAATGAATAGAAAGATGATATTTTTGACAAGAAAAGTTCTTTTTATAAAGCGGGATAATTTTTATGAAGTGTAAAGACAATGACCCGCGAAAATTTCCCAATATAAAAAGTGTTATATTCGCTTGCAAATGCCTGTTTCATTTTTATGTATAAAAAAAGAGCACAGGATAACCTGTGCCGTCAAAGGATTATATTTTTAAAAGGGGGTCAATTTCTACTCCTATAATACCCCATGATTGTTTCACTACTGTTACAGAAGAATTAATAAATAATTACTTTTTGTTAATTTATGCCGCGGTGTGATGTTTTTTCCAGTTCTAATTAAATTAAAAGCCCGCCAAATCATTGCGGCGGGCCGGACATTTGTATATTAAGCGTTCGCTTTCAATTCCTCGATCAATTCCTCAACATAATGCTGGGCGTTTTGAGCAGCGATACTTCCGTCGCCTGTCGCGGTCACGATTTGGCGCAGCGTTTTTTCACGGATGTCACCAGCTGCAAAAATGCCGGGAACCTTTGTTTCCATTTGTTCATTCGTTTCGATGTAGCCGTTGCTGTTCGTGATGCCAAGGCTTTCGAATGGCTTAGTCAAAGGAACCATTCCGATGTAGATGAATACGCCATCAGCCGGGAACTCCTGTTCAGCACCATCCAGTGTGGATACAAGCGTCACGCTGCCGACTTTGCCATCTTTGTCATTGATTTGCTTGACTGTATGATTCCAGATGAAATCAATTTTGTCATTGGCAAATGCGCGGTCTTGAAGGATTTTTTGCGCACGAAGCTCATCACGGCGGTGAACGATCGTCACTTTTGAAGCGAAGCGAGTTAGGTAAACACCCTCTTCAACTGCGGAGTCTCCGCCACCGACAACGACAAGTTCCCTGTTTTTGAAGAATGCGCCGTCACAAACTGCACAGTAGGAAACACCGCGCCCGCCAAGCTCCTGCTCGCCAGGAACGCCAATCTTCTTGTACTCCGCACCTGCAGAGATGATAATAGAGCGAGCTTTGTATTCCTTGCTGCCTGCCTTGATGGTTTTATATTCTTTGCCGTCGATGACTTCTTTTACATCACCGTAAGCATATTCTGCACCGAATTTTTTCGCATGGTCAAACATTTTAGTTGAAAGCTCTGGCCCAAGAATGTGATCAAAGCCTGGATAGTTTTCAACCTCTTCTGTATTCGCCATCTGTCCGCCTGGAACGCCGCGCTCAAGCATCAGTGTCGACAAGTTCGCGCGTGAAGTATAAACAGCAGCGGTCATCCCTGCCGGTCCGGCACCAATGATGATGACGTCGTAAATTTTCTCTTCTGACATGGTGTACAACTCCTTTGAATATCATAGTCCGCTAATTTCCGTAATCCATTCGGAAATAGTATTTCCTGCATAAACATATCCTATAAAACAAGTGCTGCATAGTCCAAAAATATGCTTAAGTTCACGGAATTGACATATATAGTTTCTAATACCCTTGATTGTATACTTTAAAAAGAAAAAAAGGATAAACTTTGCCTGCGGGTTGCAGACTCAGTTTATCCTTTATATGCTGTCTTCTTCATGAAGAAACTCACTAGCCAAATTGATGTATTTGGACAGCGTGGATACGGATAATCCGTATTTCTTCGCGACTGCCGCTTTCGTCGTGCTGATATTTCTCAGCTTATCCCAGAGATAATCGACAGCTGCTGCCCATGCTTTCTTGTTTTTAAAATCGTAGCCGGCCTTTGCCGCCTGCTCGAATACCGAAAACCACATGATGTAGACGCCGGCTTCATTTTTGCCGATCGGCTGGTGGTGATCGTACAATAGCTTCGCCGTTTCATGCGCGCCCTTGACTTCTTCTTCCCTGCTGCTCAGTTTGCCGGAGGTTACATAGGCAAAATATGATTTTTCCATCTCCGTCATTTTATCCGTTGATGTATCCGCTGCGAGAATTTCTTTCTTCTTCGCTGATACAGATGTGAGGAATAGCGCAAAAAGGCGTTCCTCCGGATAATCACTGTTCAACTGGTTCAGTATCGCCGAAACCTGAGCTTCGAACTTCACGCCTTGCTTTTCTGCCCAGGGCTCCATTCCGTCCTTTTCCGGATTGTACTCGAGAACCTTTTTCCACGCTGTCCGTGCCGTATTTTCCCTGCCGGTAAAATAAGACGCATGCGCCAGCCAGTAATAGAAAGCACCGTCGCCTTCAAAACCTGACTTTTGCAGCTTTTTCAGCCAGCGGTAAGCAAGTTCATATTCTCCGACCAGCTCGAACGTGGCACCAAGCTTGAACTGGTGCTCAACATGAATCGGATGGATTTTTTCCAGTGAATCCTTAAGATCCTGGCCTTCCTTCTCCTCGCCCTGGTAATGCGCAAATACAAGCGCATTGCAGAGCGCGTGCATGTTCCCGGGATTCTGCTCGAGCACATCATTCAGAATGTCACGGGCCTTGACCGTTTCCCCAAGGTAAAAATACGCCAGCGCCAGGTTATTGTATGCCGACCAATACTCCGGATACTCCTCGATGACCTCCTGGAAAATCTCGATCGCCCGCGGAAACTCACCTGACTCGAGGTGATTGCGCGCTTCCTCCTGCTTGACGATCAGGTCATCCTCTTCATAATAATCCTCATCCATTTCTTCCGCTTCCATAGTCAGAAGCTCCAGAAGGTCATTCGCATCCTCTACGAACTCGCCGTCTTCATTCACTTCCAGGTATAAATTCGCATGCCTGAACGCATCGCGGAATAAACCCATATGAGCGTAATTATTCGCCAGGAAGTAATGGCACTCCGCCATGTTTTCATCCAGTTCTTCGAGGACCAAGTGCAAAAGACGGTTAGATTGCTGATAATCACCCAATTCCGACTGCACGATCGCCAGCTGGCAAACAATCATCGGCTCGCCCGGCTCAAGATGCATCGCACGCTCGAAATACTTCTCAGCCTTCTTCAGATCCCGCTTGTGGAAAGCCTTGACCCCTTTGGCGAAATAATACTCACCAGTAGGAACGAAAGACAGCAATTGGCCTTTTTGCTTCGTTGCTTTAGAGTCTTTTCCCATGTGATCCTCCTATTTTAGTAAAGCTATATCCGTTGAACCCTTTTAGTAAAATTAAATCCATTGTGCCTAGTGGTTTGTATAAGAATACACATACAGTGTTTTATCGAAGCAACTTTAACTAATGTAGTATAACATAAGGACAGATGGTTCGAGAAGGTGTGGGAGTGAAATTGTGGGTGGGGAGATTGATTTCTGGATTTGCGCGGATTATTGTGAATTCGACTCCATTTGGTGTGGAGACTATTTTAGAATGCGATTCCAATAGCGAGCCGTTTTTCAGGAGTTGGTCGAATTAATGAGAAAAGTGGTCGAATTATCGTGAAATGTGTTCGAATAAATTAAAAATCCGCCAAATTAATCAAAAAAGTGGTCGAATAAATTTATTTTTCGCCAATAAGTTTATATCCCTCTTAATAAAGAAGGTGTTTTCGAGGATGATATCGAATATAGAAGTAAAAATTTTAAGGAGTGATAGACTTTGATTGGCAAAACAAGAGAATATCCTAGAGAAATCATGATTTTAGAAGCCATAGTAAGGCGTTTTCCTTCAGATGACTTCAGAAAAACAGAATTCGAGAGGAAGCTCTACCGAAAAAGGGCAGGTTACAAAGGCGAAAAGGTGCTGGATTACTTCTTAGAGCAAATTGACCATACTGAAATGGTGATTTTAAACGATTTAAGAATCCCGATTAACAGTACCCACTTCCAAATCGATACCCTCATAATCACTCCTTATTTTCTCCTCATCATTGATTCCAAGAATTATGCAGGAACACTCATTTTCCTTCCAGAATTCAATCAGCTGATCAGAATCCAAAACGATATAGAAGAAGTTTTTCCTGATCCGATACTCCAGACAAAAAACCAGGCATATCAGTTAAAGGCTTTTCTTAATAAGCATCACTTTACGCCTCCGCCAATTGAATTTCTTGTAGCGATTAGCAATACGCAAGCCATCATTAAAAATCCCACCAATGACAAGGAAGTCAGTTACAGAGTCTTCAGGTCATCGAATGTTGCCTTCAAGCTTCCTCCTTTCTACCAAAAGCATACCCAGTCTCTCCTCACTAAAAATGACATGAAGAAAATCGCCAGACAATTAGTGAAGGCGCATGAACCATTGGTTCCCGACCCCAAAACAATGAATCTTCCATTTGAGAAAATGGTTAAGGGGGTGCAATGCCCTGCCTGCGAGACATTCGGCATGGATTACCATCAAGGGAAGTGGACTTGTAAAAATTGCGGACATAAAACTGGGGATGCGCATATTCAGGCATTGAGGGATTACTTCCTCATATACGGCCCTTCAATTAATAGTAAGCAATTCCGCGACTTCACGAATGTAAAATCATCTTCAACGGCAAAGCGACTTTTAACGAATATGGATTTGAACTTTCTTGGCACGACCAAAGGCCGGACATACTCTCCACGAAAAAGCTTCTTTGATTAATTGTTCACAGCAAAAAACCAGCGCATCACTCTCCTGCGCTGGGCTTCTTCCTTTTATTCAATACACCGAGTACTTCTTTCAGTGGAAGCTTTTGTTCCTGCAGCAGGACCATCAGGTGGTAGAGCAGGTCGGCGGCTTCCCACTTCAGTTCTTCGGGGTCGCGGTTTTTGGCGGCGATGATGACTTCAGCGGCTTCTTCTCCGACTTTCTTTAAAATCTTGTCGACGCCTTTTTCGAAAAGATAAGTGGTGTAGGCGCCTTCTGGCATGTCTTGTTCACGTTCGCGGATTGTTTTTTCCAGTTCAAGCATGACGGCGAAATCAGTTAAAGCTGTGTTTTCTGTGACAGTCTTATCGAGGAGGTTCTCCGAGAAACAGCTGACAGCACCTGTATGGCACGCCGGACCGGCTGGTTCAACGAGAACGACCAATGCATCACCGTCGCAATCGTATTTGATTTCGACGATTTTCTGGGTATTCCCGCTTGTTGCGCCTTTATGCCAGAGCTCCTGGCGTGAACGGCTGTAGAACCAGGTCTCGCGTGTTTCGAGCGACTTGCCTAGCGATTCTTCATTCATATATGCAACAGTCAGCACTTCGCGGGTGGAAGCATCCTGAACAACTGCGGGAATCAATCCATTGTCACCGAACTTCAAGTCTTCTATCTTCATCGTACAGTCACTCCTTTTTCGCGCAGATGGAATTTCACTTCTTTTACAGATGTTTCACGGTAGTGGAAAATCGAAGCAGCGAGTGCAGCATCTGCTTTCCCTTCAACAAATGCATCGACAAAATGGTCCGCATTTCCTGCACCGCCTGAGGCAATCACCGGAACGGTTACCGCTTCACTGACCGCTCTCGTCAATGCGAGGTCAAAACCATTCTTTTCGCCATCGCTGTCCATGCTCGTCAGCAGGATTTCACCTGCACCAAGGCGAACGGCTTCCTTCGCCCAGTCGATAACTTTCCATTCTGTCGGCGTGCGTCCGCCATGGGTATACACTCGCCATGTACCGAGCTCCGGGTCATATTTCGCGTCGATTGCAACGACGATGCACTGGGCTCCGAAGAAATCAGAGCCTTCCGAAATCAGTTTCGGATTGTTCACAGCTGCCGTATTCAGTGACACTTTATCGGCACCAGAGCGGAGCATTCTCTTCATGTCCTCAAGGGTATTTATTCCCCCTCCTACTGTAAAAGGAATCGCCAGTTCGGAGGCTACTTCCCTGACAACCTCGACCATCGTCTTCCTGCCTTCGACAGACGCGGAAATATCAAGGAATACAAGCTCGTCTGCGCCCTGCTCATCATAGAATCTTGCAAGCTCAACCGGATCGCCGGCATCACGAAGCTGGACGAATTGGATTCCTTTTACGACACGGCCTTCTTTAACATCTAAACAGGGAATGATTCGCTTGCTCAGCATCAGGCATTCCCCATTTCCAGCGCAGCTTTTACCGAGAAACGGCCTTCATAGATGGCTTTGCCGACAATTGCGCCGCTGATGCCATCTTCGCCAAGCTGGCGGAGGGCCGCCAAATCGTCAAGCGTGCTGACACCGCCGGACGCGATGACACTTTTGCCTGTTTCCATTGCCAGCTGACGGGTTGCCTCGACATTCGGGCCGGCAAGCGTTCCGTCGGTTGCAATATCGGTAAAAATAAAAGTCTCTGCTCCGGCATCAGCGAATCTTTTGCCAAGCTCGACTGCACTTACTTCAGAAGTGTTAAGCCATCCGTGTGTTGCCACGAATCCATTTTTAGCATCAAGGCCGATTGCGATTTTCGTACCATACTTCCGGACCATTTCCTCTGCAAACTCGGGATTTGAAACAGCAATGCTGCCGATGATGACACGGGTGACGCCATTCTCTAGATAGTGGTTGATATCGTTTTCGCTGCGGATCCCACCGCCGATCTGGACGTTCACGCCAAGCTTCTGGGCGGCCTGGATGACAAACTGGTCATTGACACGCTTGCCATCTCTTGCACCGTCAAGGTCGACCATGTGAATCCACTCCGCTCCTTCAGCGGCGAATTTTTTTGCCATTTCAAAAGGGGAATCCCCATAGATAGTTTCTTTATCATAATCGCCCTGCAGCAGTCTTACACATTTTCCGCCGCGCATGTCGATTGCCGGGTAGATCGTGAATTTCATTGCTCAGACTTCCTTTCTGCCGCCAATTCCGTAAAATTGCGGAGCAGCCCCATTCCCATGTCACTGCTTTTCTCCGGATGGAATTGCATGCCGTATATATTTCCCCTGCCAACGATGGCCGGCACTTCAATATCATAATAATCACCGACCGCAGTCAGCACGTCCTGGTCATCGGTTTTAACATAATAGGAATGGACGAAGTACACGTAATCCTCCTCAAGTGAAGCGAGCAATGGCGAATCACCGGTAAAACGGAGCTTGTTCCATCCCATATGCGGAACCTTATAGGCCTCGCCATCTGATGTTCGGCCGCTGAAACGCACGACTTTTCCGGGAAGGAGGCTGAGCCCTTTCGTCTTGCCATTCTCTGTGCTTTCTTCAAAAAGCAGCTGCATGCCAAGGCAAATGCCGAGCACAGGCTTGCCGGTCGCTGCGAAATCACGGATCATTTCAGCAAGTCCAGTCCGATTCAACACGTCCATCGCGTCACGGAATGAGCCAACACCCGGAACGAGCAATGCATCTGCTTCCATTAATCCATCTTTATATTGTGAGATAAAATAGGGCGCATTCAGCCGTTCAAGCGCTTTGCTGACGCTGAACAGATTGCCCATGCCGTAATCGACGATGCCAATCATGGTTTAACTTCCTTCCGTTTGAAGAACTGTTTACAGCTTCCTTCTATTTGAAGACCTCTGTTCAGTTAACTTTCAATTTATGAGATCTTTTCCTTCTATTTGAAGACCTCTGTTCAGTTAACTTTCAATTTATGAGATCTTTTCCTTCTATTTGAAGACCTCTGTTCAGCTCCCTTTCAATTTATGAGATCTTTACAGCATCCCCTTCGTTGATGGAACGCCTTTTACGCGCGGGTCGATGGTCGTTGCTTCATCTAGCGCACGGCCAAGAGCTTTAAATACCGCCTCGATCATGTGGTGAGTATTTTTACCGTAATGGACGATGACATGCAGGTTCATCTTCGCTTCCAGCGCCAGTTTCCAAAGGAATTCATGGACCAGCTCGACATCGAATGTACCGACTTGCTGCGACGGGAATTCTGCGCGCATTTCAAGGTGCGGGCGGTTGCTTAAATCGATTACTACCTGGGCAAGTGCCTCATCCATTGGGACAAATGCGTTTCCGTAGCGTTTGATTCCCTTTTTATCGCCAAGTGCTTCACGGAGAGCCTGGCCGATGCAGATGCCGATATCTTCGGTTGTGTGGTGGCCATCAACTTCTACATCACCCTTGGCGTCCACAGACAAATCAAATTGCCCGTGCTTCGCGAATAGATCGAGCATGTGGGATAGGAAAGGTACGCCGGTTTCGAGAGAGGATTTCCCTTCCCCATCGATGCCAAACGTTAAATCTATTTTCGTTTCATTTGTATATCTGTTCACTGTTGCAGTCCGTTCCATTACCTTACCTCCGGATTAAAAATTCTTATTTCAGTCGAGATTCTACTGCACGGGCATGGGCTTCAAGCCCCTCAAGCCTTGCAAATTCAGCTATCTTCTCACCATTGGTGTTCATTGCTTGCTCACTGTATAAAATCACGCTTGATTTTTTCTGGAAATCCTCGACGCTGAGTGGACTCGAAAAGCGCGCTGTTCCATTCGTTGGCAGGACGTGGTTTGGTCCGGCAAAATAATCGCCAACAGGCTCCGAACTGTATCTGCCTAGAAAAATCGCTCCTGCATGCTTTATTTTACCGAGCAATTCGACTGGATTTTCCGTGATGACTTCGAGATGCTCCGGGGCCAGCTGATTGATTGCTGCGATGGCTTCTTCCAAATCAGCGGCAACATAGATCGCTCCAAAGTCCTCAATCGCCGCTGTGGCGATTTCCTTTCGCGGTAAGTGCGACAGCTGTTTATACACCTCGTCCAGCACATCCTCTGCCAGAGTCCGTGATGTTGTCACCAGGACTGCACACGCACGCGGATCATGCTCCGCCTGGGAAAGCAGGTCGGCCGCAATCTCATTGGCGCGCGCTGTCTCATCGGCGAGGATTCCGATTTCGCTTGGGCCTGCGATCATGTCGATTGCGACATCGCCGAACACCTCGCGCTTGGCGAGAGCGACATAAATATTGCCAGGGCCGGTGATTTTATCGACCGGCTTGATTGTTTCCGTTCCATATGCCAGAGCTGCAATCGCTTGTGCTCCGCCGACTTTATAGATCTCTTTTACCCCGGCGATGTCGGCCGCAACCAGCACACCTGCCGGAAGCTTTCCATCATGTCCTGGCGGCGTCACCATCACGATTCGCTCCACACCTGCCGTTTTGGCGGGAATGACATTCATCAATACAGATGACGGGTATGCGGCGGTTCCTCCCGGGACATATACACCGACTGAATCGAGCGGTGTCACCTTCTGGCCGAGCATCGTGCCATTTTCCTCTGTCGTCATCCATGATGGACGCAGCTGCTTCTCGTGGTATGTGCGGATATTCGCTGCCGCTTCGGTGATGATGTCCACTAACTCACTGCTGACTATTTTATAGGCTTCAGAAATTTCTTCTTGTGTTACGCGGAATTCATCCAGCGTCACTGAGTCGAATTTTTCAGTAAAAGCCTTGAGAGCCTGGTCGCCCGAAGCCCTGACTTCCGCGATGATTGCCTGCACGGCCTTCCGCTGTTCCTCTGTTCCGCCATCTACGGTCCGTTTCAGTGACAAATTGCCGTCTATCTGTAAAATTTCCACCAAAATCAAATCCTTTCAGATTCAACGATTAAATTACTTCATTCAGTCTTTTGATCAGTTCACTGATGCGCTCGTCCTTGATCCGGTAGCTGACCGGGTTCACGATCAGCCTCGAGGTTACGCCTGTGATTGTTTCGTATTCGACAAGGCCGTTCTCTTTCAGGGTCCGGCCGGTTGAAACGATATCGACAATCCGGTCGGCAAGGCCAATCAGCGGCGCAAGCTCAATCGATCCGTTCAATTTGATGATCTCGACCTGCTCGCCCTGTTCACGAAAATAAGCGGCAGCGATGTTTGGATACTTCGTCGCGATTTTCGGTGCGACATCATTCATTTTTGTATCAGGCAGGCCTGCGACAGCGAGGTAGCAGCCGCTTATTTTCAAATCGAGCAGCTCGTACACATCGCGTTCTTCTTCAAGCAGGACGTCCTTCCCGGCAATCCCGAGATCGGCGACACCATGCTCCACATATGTAGCCACATCCATTGGCTTGGCGAGGATGAAGCGGAAATTCTCTTCTTCAACATCGATAATCAGCTTGCGCGAATCATCGAATTCAGGAGGAAGATCGAATCCCGCGTTGCGCAGAAGTTCGACTGCTTCGGTAAAAATCCTGCCCTTCGGCATCGCAATCGTCAGCTGTTCATTCATTGCGTTCCCTCCTTCCCTACAAGGAAAACGACATTGGCAAAAACATTCGAACACGCATCCAGATTACGGACTGCGCTAATGTCCTGCAGGACGATTTGTTCACCATCCGCCCTTCTTTGCGCGGCCAACTGGTAGGCTTCCTTTCTTCGTTCCGGACTGAAAAGGATGCAGGTGACAGGTTCTGATTCCCCAAGATCGCCGAGGCTTTCAAGCAGACGGTCGAGCCTGATGGCAAATCCTGTCGCTCCAGTTGTTTTGCCGAATTTCTCGAGTAATTTGTCGTAGCGCCCGCCATTGCCGATCGGAAAACCGACCATTCCGGCATAAACCTCGAATAGGATTCCTGTATAGTAGCTCATATGGCTGACAATTGTTAGATCGAACTTGATTCGGCTGCTTTCTCCAAAGTCCTCGATGACATCCCAGAGCAGCTTCAGTTCGTCAAGCGCCGCCCTGCCTTTTCCATTCTCGACCAGTTCGAGCGCTTTGCCGATCACCTCAGGGCCGCCGCGCAATTCGAGGAAGGCAAGCAGCCTCTGCGAATCGATCGATGACAACGGCAATGATTTGACATGCTCCCGGTAGCCAACATAATTCTTCTCATATAAAAATTTCGTCAATTCCCTGGCGCGTTCTTCGTTGCCAAGGATCTGCACGAACAATTCGTTGACGAAGCCGACATGCCCAACTGACAGCTGGAATTGTTCCAATCCTGCTTTTTTCAGCGAGGAAATCGCCAACGAGATCATCTCGCCATCAGCACTGACAGAGTCATCGCCGATACACTCGACCCCGATTTGTTCAAACTCTGCCGGCCGGCCCCCTTCACGCTGCTGGGCACGGTAGACGTTCGCCGAATAAGCCAGTCTTAATGGTATCTGGTCTTTGTAAAGCTTGGACGCCGCAACCCTGGCGATCGGCGCAGTCATATCAGGGCGCAGCACCAGTGTGTGCCCCTGCTGGTCCAGCAGCTTGAACAATTGCTGATCCAATATTGCCGATGCCGTTCCGACCGTTTCGTAATATTCGAGGGCCGGTGTTTCGATGAACTGAAAACCCCAGCGTTTCATCTCCATTTCTATTGAGCTGCGGACCCTTTCCTTCGCTTCATGCAGCTCCGGCAGTGTATCCCGCATGCCAAGCGGTTTTTCAAACATGAATAATCTACTCAATATGGTCACCCTCTTCGTTGCCGATGTGGTTGGTTTATTTATTGGAACTCATTAGTTCGTTGCCTGTGCGGCTAACTTTTAATTTGATCATTTAGTTAACCTTGCTTCAGTCACTTGGTTTACTTTATATTTAACCATTTGTTTTTCTTTGCTTTAGTCACTTGGTTCACTTTTAATTTAATTATCGGAATCCTTTAGTTCGCTAATATGGTAACAAGATGAAGTTATATGTAGTGTACCGTTCATTCTATTATCCGTCAACCATTAGCTCTTCATGTTTATAATTTTTCATAATGGTTTCTAAAAAGGGGGCTTTTTTATAAGAGGATGTAAAAAAGGTATTCATTACTGATGAAATTGCAGCTCACATGGGGGTATAGAGATGAAGAATTATACTTTTTTGGCGAAAATCGAAATATATCGACCACTTTTCACGATATATCAGCGGATTTTTGATTTTATCGACCACATTTTGCAATATTTCGGCGGATTTTCAATTATATCGACCAAGTCCCTTTCAGAAACAAAAAAAGCGAAGCGGAATCATTTCCGTTCGCTTTTTGTTCCATAAATTTCATCATCCGCCCAGCGCTCAGCTAGTTCTTCTTTTGTATAGATGACTCGCATCGGGTTGCCGCCGACGAATGCGCCCTCGGGTACGTCTTTGTGGACGAGTGTCCCAGCGGAGACGATGGCGCCGTCGCCGATCTTGATGCCGGGCATGATCGTTGAATTGGCGCCAATCATGACTTCACTGCCGATTTCGACATCGCCAAGACGATATTCCTTAATCAAATATTCGTGAGCAAGGATGGTGGTGTTATAGCCGATGACGGTATTGCGTCCGACCGAAATTTTTTCCGGGAACATGACATCCAGCATGACCATCAGCGCAAAAGAAGTCTGTTCACCGATTTTCATCCGCAAAAATGTACGGTACAGCCAGTTTTTCATCCCGAGGAATGGCGTGTAGCGTGCGACCTGGATGACGACAAAATTCTTGACGACCTTCCAGAACGGGACGGTTTTATAAACATGCCAGAGTGAATTGGCGCCTTCTACACGATAACGTGTCGTACGTCTCATCCTACACCCCGAGAATCGGCAGGATATCAGCCATTTTTTCCAGCATATAATCCGGATTGTATTGCTCCAGATGTTCTCTGCCCTTGATAGACCAGGCAACGGCAGCTGTCTTTGTGCCGGCATTTTTGCCGCCAAGGATGTCATGGTGGTTATCGCCGACCATGATTGCTCGGTCCGGGGAAGAACCAAGCATGTCCAATGCTTTTAAAAGCGGCTCTGGATCTGGCTTTGCTTTTTCGACATGATCCAGTGCGACGACGACGTCGAAAAATTCATCAAGCCCCGTCAGCTTCAGGCCCATCTGGACGACATCAGAAAGCTTTGTCGTGACGATTCCAAGGTGGAAACCATTCTCTTTCAGAGTCCTTACAGTTTCGTACACACCTTCGAAACCTTTTACCAGCAGGTCATGGTTTGCCAGATTGTAGGTGCGGTAGGTTTTGATCATTTCCTCGTAGCCTTCAGGATCCATCGGCTCGAATGTATCCTTGAGCGATGGCCCTAAAAACGGAAGGACATCCTCCCGTTTGTACTGGCCCGGAAAATAAGTTTCCATTGTATGGAGGAAAGACGAAATAATCAATTCATTCGTATCAATCAAAGTCCCGTCGAGATCGAACAATACCGTATCTATTTTATTGCTCATATACTGCTTCCTTTCTTTTGGCAAGGTCAGCCCGGTTCCAGATGAACGCTACTGCTGTCGTCAATAATATCGCCACTCCAAGGCGAATCAATAACAACGGCAGCACCGGGATTCCAAGCGGAACAAAAATTAGTGTATCTTCAACGACTGCGTGGCAGGCCACAAGAAAAATGAACGCTAGTGTGACATCCTTTTTGCTGACTCCATCCTCTTGGACTGCCTGGATCATCACACCCGCACCGTATGCGAGGCCGATCAGCAGGCCGGCTGCCATGGTCGTCGAGGTGTTTTCCTTCATGCCCAGCGCTTTTGTCGCCGGCGCCATCCATTTTGAAAAAACGGCAAGCCATTGCTTATCCTTCATGATCTGAACGATGACCATCAGCGGGATGACGATGAGCGCCAGCTGGAAAATGCCGATACCGGCTTTGGTGACACTTTCAAGAAGAATTGATCCCCAGCCAGAAACCTCTTCCCCTTTGGCAGGAACCATGCCATATTTTGCGATTTCGGAACCGCCATTCCAGACAAGGTTGATGATGATCGCCGATAAGAACGCTAGCCCCAGCCGGACAAGGACAATGATCCAAAGCTTGACGCCGACCTTGACGGCCACACTTGATTCGACAAGCATATTGTGCGAAAAGCTCAGCATCACGGCGATGATGAACACTTCTTTTACCGTCAAATCAAGAGTCAGTATTGCTCCGATTGCCGCATACAGATTGAGGAAGTTCCCTATGACAAGCGGTATCGCCGCATCTCCCGACAAGCCGAACAACGACATCAGCGGTGTGATCAAGTCGATGAGCCACGGCAGGACAGGAGTATATTTAAGGATTGAAACAATCAGGGTCACCGGAAAAATCACTTTCCCCAGTGCCCATGTTGTATTCAAGCCAACCATCAACCCTCTTTTCAATGAAGAACCCATTGAAGCATCTCTCCCACTTTTTCAGCCTATATTTAATGTATTGAGTTGGTCCGTAATTTTTCTAGTTATCTAAATATCTTACTTTTGAATAACCCTTGGCTCTCCTGTAAATCCATAAACCAATCGCAAAAGCAATCAGTGCGATTGAGATAGTCTGGGCAATCCTTAGCGTGTCTGTCAGCATCAGGCTGTCTGTGCGCATGCCTTCGACAAAGAAGCGTCCGATTGAATACCAGATGACATAACTGAGGAAAAGTTCCCCGCGGCCCAGGTTGACCCTGCGCAACGACATAAGCAGGATAAAACCAAGCAGATTCCAGATAGATTCATACAGGAACGTTGGGTGATAGTATGTGCCATTGATATACATCTGGTTGATGATGAATTCAGGAAGATGCAGGTTCTCCAAAAATGCCCGGGTGACTTCTCCGCCATGTGCCTCCTGGTTCATGAAATTGCCCCAGCGGCCGATTGCCTGGCCAAGGATGATACTCGGAGCGGCGATATCCGCAAGCTTCCAGAATGAAACATTCCTTGACTTCGTAAAGAAATAAGTAGTGGCTACAGCTCCGATCAACGCGCCATGAATCGCAATCCCGCCATTCCAGATTTTAAAAATCTCGCCCGGATACTGTACGTAATAATCCCACTGGAAGATAACATAATAAATCCTTGCTGAGATGATGGCGATTGGAATCGCCCAGAGCATCAAGTCTGCAAATATATCTTTTGGCAATCCGCGCCGTTCGCCTTCGCGCATGGCAATCCATAAAGCGAGCGCAATTCCAAGCCCGATGATGACGCCGTACCAGTGCACCTGGATCGGGCCAAGCGAAAAGGCAATCGGGTCGATCGGCTGAATATTCTTTTCCATATCATTTCCCCTTTTTCACAAGAAAAGCGCAAGCGCCATGTCCAGCCCCGACAAGCGCTGGAGGGCCGACCATTGAAGTCGTTCTTTGACTTCATTGGGCGGACCGAAGCGACTCGAGGGGCTAGGCGCTGGAGCTGGACAATTCTCGAAGTGAATTTTTATATATTAAAAAATGAAAAAACCATTTATACCAGCACTTTAGCCGTGTTTAATCAAACGTTTGATTAAGGCTCTTTTTGTAAACTTTATCGCTTTACAATGCATTATTTTCTTGCGTTCTACTATAGAAATACCTATCTGAAATTCATGGTTGTGTCAATTTACCGTTCATCATGGTCGCCGTCTTCGATGACGTCAGAAAGCCTGTTGGTGAATTGCTCTGCTGCGTTCATCCCCATGCGCTTCAGCCTGAAGTTCATTGCGGCTACCTCAATGATGACAGCGAGGTTACGGCCTGGACGGACCGGAATCGTCAGCTTCGTGATATCGGTGTCGAGGATTCTCATTTTTTCTTCATCAAGGCCCAATCTATCATATGATTTTTTCTGGTCCCAGATTTCGAGATCAATAATCAGGGAAATCCGTTTATGTGAGCGTACCGCTCCTGCCCCGAACAGTGTCATGACATTGATGATGCCCACGCCGCGGATTTCGAGCAGATGTTCAATTAGATCTGGCGAGTTACCGACGAGTGTTCCGATATCTTCCTGGCGGATTTCGACGCAATCATCCGCTACCAGCCGGTGTCCGCGTTTGACCAGTTCAAGCGCAGTTTCACTTTTACCGACACCGCTTTTGCCTGTGATCAGAACGCCAATCCCATATAGATCGACCAGTACACCATGTACGGCAGTAGTTGGTGCAAGCTTGCTCTCCAGGTAATTTGTCAGATGACTCGAAAGCCTTGTTGTCTTTTGCTTCGATCTCATGACCGGAACAGATTCTCGTTCGGCCGCTTCAATCAGTTCAGCCGGAACTTCCATGTCCCTTGTAACAATGATGCCTGGCGTAATATCTGTACAAAGCTTTTCCATCCGCTCTGTCTTTTCGCGAGGGTTCAGTTTTTCAAAGAAGGTCAATTCTGTTTTACCAAGCAACTGCAGGCGCTCCGCAGGATAATATTCAAAGTAACCGGCAATCTCGAGTCCCGGCCTTGAGATATCAGTGGTCGTAATCGGACGGTTGATGCCTTCCTCTCCACTTAACAATTCCATGTCGAATTTCTCGATGATGTCTTTAGTGCGGACTTTTGGCAAAGAAACTTCCTCCTTTATTAGGACATTTTTTTCCACATGATCACAATACTTTATATTTTAGCACTTTTTCAGACAGAACCAAATATAAGGAGTCAAAAAACACCATTGTTGTTTTTGAAATTGTATACTTCTCAATATATGTCTATACCAGTTGAAGCCATAATCAAATTATGTATAGTGGTATAGACAACCCAAAGGTGAGATTTGTATAATAGAAAGAAATAAGACACAATTTTCGGGTGATAGGATGAAAGAATTATTGCTGGTTAACGCCAGGATTTTAACCGAAGAGACGTTGATTCAAAAAGGATATCTTTATATAAAAGACGGGATAATTGCTGATATCGGACTTGTTTCTTCCCTCCCCGAGCATCATGCAGATGTAGTGGAACTGCCGGAAGATAGCACAATTGTTCCCGGGTTCATTGATGTGCACATCCATGGAGCCGGCGGAGCCGATACGATGGACGCAACCATTGAAGCCCTGACCACCATGGCGTCGTTCCTGCCAGAGGAAGGAACGACCAGTTTTCTTGCTACAACGATCACACAGGAACAATCCGCCATTTTCAAAGCTTTGAAAAATGCCGAAGACTATATGGGCAGTCATAATTATCCAGGAAAAGCGGAGATGCTCGGGATCCATCTGGAAGGACCCTTCATCAATGAAGTACGTAAAGGGGCCCAGCCAGAGAAATACATCAACAAACCCGATATCGAGCTATTCAAGAACATGCAGCAAGCATCAGGGAACAATATCAGGCTTGTCACGCTGGCGCCGGAAAAAGAGAACGGCAATGAACTTATAGCACATTTGGCCAAAAATGGTGTCATTGCTTCGGTTGGCCATTCTGATGCTACATACGCCCAGATGTCTGAAGCTGTAAAATCCGGCGCGAGCCATGTGACCCATTTATTCAATGGTATGCGCGGGATACATCACCGCGATCCAGGAGTCGCAGGAGCTGCGCTGCTTTTGGATGAGTTGAAAATCGAGCTGATTGCGGATGGAATCCATGTCGTTCCAGAAATGCTTGATCTAGCGATACGGTCAAAGGGAAAAGATGGTGTCATTCTGATTACCGATTCCATGAGGGCGAAATGCCTTAAGAACGGCATATACGACCTTGGCGGGCAAGCAGTGAGTGTTGCGGACGGAAAGGCACTTTTAGAAGATGGAACTCTTGCTGGCAGTATTTTAAAAATGAAGGATTCCCTGAAGAATATGATGAAATTCACCGGCATCAGTCTTGAGGATGCAGTAAAGCTATCCAGTGAGAATCCTGCCAGGCAGCTTAAAGTTTTCAATCGAAAAGGAAGCATTGCTGCCGGGAAGGATGCCGATCTTGTTGTGCTGGACAGCAACAACGATGTTGCCATGACTTTTTGCCGGGGTATCATCAGCTATACCCGCTTATAACCATTTTGAAAGAGGTGATGATGTGAAACTGATCCAAACATTGAATTACGCAGAGCTTAGCCAGCAGGCAGCAGCGCAAGTCCTCTCCCGCCTCAAAGGGAATCCAGCGCTCAATCTTGGCCTTGCTACCGGAAGTACACCGACCGGACTTTATCAGGAACTTATTAAAGACCATCAGTTGAACAGGACTTCCTACCAACGAGTAAACACATTCAACCTGGATGAATACATTGGCGTTCCAAAAAAGGATCACCACAGCTACCACTACTTCATGTGTGAGAAGCTATTTGAACACATCGATATCCCAATTGAGCAGACCCATATACCTGATGGGACAGCAAAGGATTTTGGCAAAGAATGCACACGTTATGAACAGTTCATCCGTGAGTATGGCGGCATCGACCTGCAGGTTCTCGGGATTGGACAGAATGGGCATATCGGTTTTAATGAACCAGGAACATCATTCGACAGCAGGACGCACCTCATTGACCTGGCGGAAAGCACACGTAAGGCAAATTCGCGTTTTTTCGCTTCTCTTGATGATGTCCCGAGGCAGGCGATCACTATGGGAATTGCCACAATCATGGATAGCAGGGAAATCTTCTTGCTTGTTTCCGGGATTACCAAGGCTGAGGCGCTTGCCCGCTTGATGGAAGGCGAGGTCAGCGAAGAGTTTCCTGCTTCTGTACTGAAAAAACACCCGAATGTTACGATTTTTGCCGATAAAGAAGCGGCAGCAATGCTTTGATTCCGCTATACCGGAAACGATATGCAGTCAGGAGAATGACCTATGATTGATAAAAATTCACCCATACCGATTTATCATCAGCTTGAAGAATATATTAAAAGCCAGATTGAAAGCGGCGAGCTCAAGCCTGATGAAGCCATTCCCTCGGAACGCGTTTATGCCGACCTCTTCAAAATCAGCCGAATGACCATCAGGCAAGCGTTGACGAATCTTGTGAATGATGGATACCTGTACCGCCAAAAAGGGAAAGGCACCTTCGTCAATCAAAAGAAAGTCGAAAATCGCCTGGAGGGAATGACAAGCTTTACAGAAGACATGAAGGAGCGCGGGCTTACTCCTGGCAGCAGGCTGGTGTCATTCGAAATCATTCCCGCCAGCCGGCAAATTGCCGATATGCTTCATCTTGGTGAACATACACCTGTATTTGAAATCACGCGTGTCAGACTTGCCGATGATGCCCCGCTGGCTCTTGAAACCACCTATCTACCTGCCAATCTGGTGAAGGGATTGACAGAGGAAATCATTAATCATTCCCTTTACGAGTACATCGAGGAAAAACTATCCCTGACGATCCATGAAGCGACACAGCAAATCGAGGCGACAATTGCGAAGGAACACGAATTGCCCTTGCTGGAAATCGACAGAGGCTCGCCAGTCCTGCTGATACACAGGACTTCATATCTAAAGGATGGCACCCCCTTCGAATACGTAAAATCAGCCTATCGTGCCGACCGCTACAAATTCATTCATACTATGCAGAGGTAATGACTATTTTTTCAGAGACCCCCAGCCGGGTCTTTTTTCGTGACTTTTTCACACTGAACCCCCCCCCTGCCTGGTAAGTAATCATTCAAAGGCTAAACGAGCTTTTCATTACTGTCGCTCCCTCTTTATAAATTCCTACAAAAATTTCATGTAATGGCTCTATTGTCGATGTCAAAAGAAAATTTAGCTTATTTCCACGGAAATAATCGAACGCCTTTGTCGAATAGTTTGTCTGATTGCCTTAAAATGGGGGTAATAAACAATAAGGAGTAGATAAGATGCTTAAGAACTTCCAGATTGATGATTTTGCCAGGAATCAAATGACCGCTGAGATCAAGCAATATTTCCTTGAAGAACGGGGTGAGGAACTGGGAGATTTGGCTGCCATGCTGATTCTTGAATTTTTTGCGAATAAGCTCGCACCTCACTTTTATAATAAAGGAATCCAGGACGGCCACGATTTCATATCACAGCGTCTGGATGACATATTTGAACTGAACAAATAAGAAACAACGTATGGATAACCCCCTTTATCTGATCTCAATATGTCCTTTTCCTGGATTTAGTCATATATATACTGATGAGGAAATCTTTTAACGGAAGGTGTGATAAACTTGAAGATCATGCTTGATGCTGGGCATGGCTACAACACCCCGGGTAAGCGAAGTCCTGATGGATTGAGAGAATATGAGTTTAACAGGGCCGTGGCGAATTATGCGAACCAGCTGCTTGAAAACTACAAGAATGTCACCGTGTATTTTTCTCATTCCGATCAGCGAGATGTGTCATTGACAGCAAGGACAGACAAGGCGAACAGCCTGAATGTGGATATATTTGTATCGATCCATGCCAATGCGTTTGGCAGCGGGGGCTGGAATAATGTCGGCGGTATTGAAACTTATGTCTATCCATCCAGGCCGCCTGTGGCGAATCAGCTGGCCCAAAAAATCCAGCGCAATCTTGTCATCGCTACAGGTCTCGAGAACCGTGGGGTACGAACTGCTGATTTCCATGTCCTGAGGGAAACAAAAATGGATGCCGTCCTGGTGGAGGGCGGATTTATGACAAACCGTAACGAAGTAGAGCTGCTGCGCTCCGAAACGTACCGAAGAACGATAGCAGAAGGCATTGTCAAAGCTTTGGCAGAGCAGTTCAAGCTCCAGCGAAAAGACAATGCGGCACCATCCCTTGCTCCCTCACCTTCGGCTGCAAAATCTGCCGCTACAGCCAGAAAAGGCGGATTATACAAAGTCCAGGCTGGAGCGTTCGAAGATGAGCGTAACGCTGAAGAACTTGCCGCACGTTTAAGGAAGGCGGGCTTTGAAGCTTATATTGAGCAGGAATAGGAAAAGGCCGACACTTTACGTGCTGGCCTTTTCTTTTTTATCTAGATGAGGTTCATTTGAAGATGTTACCTGCGTTTTTTATCCGATTCGCGCAACACCGTGTTCTGGATGACCAGGTTTGCGATGGACATGATCACCGCTGTAAGAAGCGCCATGCCAAAACCGGCTATTTCAAACGAACTCCCCATCAGTCTGTCTGTCAGCATCAGTGTGACTGCGTTGATGACAAACAGGAACAGTCCGAGGCTAAGGACTGTGACAGGAAGTGTCAAAATGATTAAAATCGGCTTAACCAGGATATTCAAGATTGAAAGAATGAAGCTGGCGCCTAATGCAGCACCGAAACCAGACAGATAAATCTCATTCTCGAAATACCCGGCAAGTGCCATGAAAAGGACTGCGTTAATGACGATTCCCAACAGCCATCTCATTTTTAATATTCCTCCCTGTTTGGCAGTGCAAACACAAATACAAGATAAAGGACGGCCATCGGGAAGAATGCCGTACTGAACAGCAGAATCACAAACAGGATTCGCAGCAGGGCTGCCTTCACTCCAAAGGATTCTGCCATCCCGCCGAGCACTCCTGCGAGCATACGGTTCGTCCGGGAACGGGATAATTTCATGGTTAACACCTTCCTACTGCTGTTGTAATAATTTTTTTACTGCAATTGAACCTGTTTTGGTGTCAGCATAGAGCCTGACAGCCTTTTGCCCGCCATCAGCAGGCTTGAAGCGAAGATGTTTCTGGACCATATCACTTTTCTCCTCAACGACCTGTATGCCATCGAGCTCGATGGTAAAGCCGCCAAGATTCGATTTGAGTTCACCACTGGCTGGTGTTTTTTCCGGCAGGGTCACCTCTATGCTTCCTGTCGTGGCCTTCACTTCCACGCTTTCGCAATCCTGGTTCTTTACGGTGCATGTCACATTTCCATTAAAAGATTGAAGATCGACATGATTAAAAAAGCCATCGGCCTTGATTGCGCCATTGATTGTTTCAGCTTCAAGTTCTCTGATTGCACTTCGCTGGATGCTGATTTGGCCACTCACAGTTTCCGTTTCCAGCTTGCCGCACTCAAGGTTTCCGAGCAATACTTTGCCGTTTGCCGTTTTTGCCCGGCAATCCTTTATTGTTAAGTTTTCACCATCGATGGTTCCATTAAACAAGCGGATCCGGACATTTTCATATTCTTCTTTCGGAATATGGATGACTGCATCCACCTTCATCCACTTTTGCTGCACCG
Source organism: Cytobacillus oceanisediminis 2691 (assembly GCF_007678455.1). GTDB lineage: Bacteria > Bacillota > Bacilli > Bacillales > Cytobacillaceae > Mesobacillus > Mesobacillus oceanisediminis_A. Next base: position 69,343 of record NZ_VEEP01000006.1, read on the forward strand.
AAAAACGGAGCTTTTGATTTTCAATCGTGAAGATTGCATCCTCTAAAAACTTCTTGCGTGCCTCATCCTGGTTTTCGACCCGATACACTTTCGCACTGCACTCGACTCGCACATCCTTTTGTTCCCATGGCACTATTTTTACCGAACCATTTGCCATATCAATGTCCACCTGGTTCAAATAAGTATCACCCTGCTGGAAAATATGCGTGATATCAACGGAATGGCCAAAGTTCAGGTCCAAATCGAAATCCTTGATCTTTTTGAAAGCGGAATCTACAAAATCAAGCACCTTATCTTTTACAGTGTTGAAATTATACGTATTGTAATCTTCTTTTTTGTATTCAGCTTTTTTGGCTTCTTCAAAATTCACATTTGTTGAAAGAGCGGTTGATTTTTCCTGGTTCTGTGTTTTCCCCTGCTCCAGCTGCTCGATCAGGAACAAAGCTTCTTCCACCGTCATCTTTCCCTCTTCAACAAGCTTCAAAATCCGTTTTCTTTCTTCTTTCATGGTCCATCCTCCTCAATTTGTATTAAGCACCTTTATTCCTTTAACCAAATTCCATATAAGGACAATGAAACTCAATATAACCATTAAAATCGCACTGCTGAACAGGAATACAGGGAATCCCCCTGTTCCTCCGTTAAAATCAATGAACACCGCAATTAAAATAAGCGGCACAGGAATCAGTGGTATAAGATGTGACATTAGCGCTTTCTTCGCATGGAACTTTACATCTCCATCCTCTGAAGCTAAATAAGCAACAAGGGGGAACAAGATCCCGGCGAACATAATACTGAAATAGCACAAAGCTGACAGAATCCTTTTCGTATCCATCCTCTTCATCTCCTTAGCAATTAATACGCAGCGGAGTCTAAGAAGTTTCATTTCTTTATGAAATTAATTCGACAAACTGCTTTCAAACCCTTGTCTACACCCCCATTATTTATCGAATCTTCCGTGAACTCTACAATAGGCAAATTCCACTATTTTCTTATTCAAATAATGTTGATGAACTATTATCCTGTAATTATATAGAAATATTCCTGTAACAAACATGAAATATTACCGTCTAAGTAAGTGAAATTAAATTAGAAATCAGCGAGGGATGCAGAGTGTTCAGCTTGAAAAGTAAAACAGCCAGATGGTGCACTGTTGTTTGTTTAGTTGGGTGGCTAGTCACTTCCTCTTCCGCCGTGGCTAGCCAGGTGAAAAAGCCAGTGGTCCATAGTTCCTGCCAACATCAGGAACTCAAACCAGCTTATCATCGCACTGACCATGTGTTAAAAAAACTTGAAACAAAGCCGCCTAGATTTATAGTAAGTGAAACACGATATAAAGAACAACCGACTCCAGACGTAGTTAACCCTCCCTCTGAAGAACCAGCCAAAGCTCCTTCAAAAACTGTCTACTTAACATTTGACGACGGACCGCACAAGGTATCAGACCAACTTTTATCGATTCTAAATGAGTTTGACGCAAAAGCTACCTTTTTTATGCTGGACGGCAATATGAGGAACTTTCCCGATGCGGTAAAAAGGATGGCAGAAGCCGGCCACAGCCTTGGAGCGCATGGTGTCACCCATGACAAAACGAAAATCTATCAGTCTCCGCAAACCGTTGTCGCTGAAATGGAACAGACACTAAAGACCATCAAAGAAATCACAGGAATCGATTCGACCCTGATCCGCACACCATATGGGAGCGCCCCTTACATGAAGGATCCTTATAAAAAAGCCGTCAGTGACAAAGGATACCAGTTGTGGGACTGGAACGTAGACAGCAAAGACTGGTATTACCGCGATAACCGGCTGGTTGCCAATACAATCGCCCAGGTAGCAGACAAAGCCAAGAAGGATGAGCCGCTCGTGATCCTTCTGCATGAAAGAGAAGAAACCCTTATCCAGCTGCCTCAATTGCTGGAATTCCTGAAAAAGCAGAATTATGATTTTAAAGCGCTCGATGCACAGATGACACCGATTCAGTTGAAATAGTGTAGTATGATTCTTTACGCAAAAAATCTCTTCCCGAAAAGGAAGAGATTTTTTCATATAGATTACGCATTGCTAGTACTTTTTTCTTTTTCCTCGATCTGCTCTTTCATCCGCAGTCTATCGCGTTCCAATATCGGCTTGAGGTACCGGCCGGTATAAGATTCTTCCACTTCGGCGATTTTTTCCGGAGTGCCGGTAGCGACGATGGTGCCGCCGCGGTCTCCTCCTTCCGGGCCAAGGTCGACGATATAGTCAGCGGCTTTGATGACATCGAGATTATGTTCGATGACCAGCACGGTGTCGCCATTTTCGACGAGACGCTGGAGGACGACAAGCAGGCGGGATATATCATCGACGTGCAGACCGGTTGTCGGCTCATCCAGGATATAAAGCGAACGTCCTGTTGAGCGTCGGTGCAGCTCGGATGCCAACTTGACGCGCTGGGCTTCCCCGCCGGAAAGAGTCGTCGCCGGCTGGCCGAGTTTGATATAGCCAAGGCCGACATCGTAAATCGTCTGCAATTTGCGGGCGATCTTCGGAATATTAGCAAAGAATTCAACCCCTGCCTCAACCGTCATATCAAGGATATCTGAAATATTCTTTCCTTTGTATTTCACTTCCAAAGTCTCGCGGTTGTAACGCTTGCCATGGCATACTTCACATGGGACGTATACGTCAGGCAGGAAGTGCATCTCGATTTTGATAATACCGTCTCCGCGGCAGGCTTCACAGCGGCCGCCTTTTACATTGAAGCTGAAGCGGCCCTTTTTATAGCCGCGGACTTTTGCTTCATTCGTCGACGCAAACACATCACGGATGTCATCGAACACACCCGTATAGGTTGCCGGGTTTGATCTTGGCGTACGGCCGATTGGCGACTGATCGATATCGATGACCTTGTCGAGGTGATCGATACCTTTTATTTCCTTGAACTCGCCTGGCTTGCTTTTTGCTCTGTGCAGCTTCATCGCCAGCGATTTATGAAGGATTTCATTGATCAGGGTACTTTTGCCGGAACCGGATACACCTGTGACGGCCATGAAGGTTCCGAGCGGGAACTTCACATTGACATTTTTCAGGTTGTTTTCCTTTGCGCCTTTGATTTCAATATAGCGGCCGTCTGGTTTGCGGCGCTCGATTGGCAGCGGAATGAATTTTTTGCCTGAGAGATACTGGCCCGTAAGCGAATTTGGATCATCCATCACCTCTGCCGGCGTACCCTGGGAGATAATTTCCCCGCCATGGATGCCAGCACCAGGACCGATATCGATCAGGTGGTCAGCCGCTAACATCGTATCTTCATCATGTTCGACGACAATCAAGGTATTGCCGATGTCACGCATATTTTTCAGCGTATCAATCAGCCTGTCATTGTCGCGCTGATGCAAACCGATGGACGGCTCATCAAGGATATAAAGCACTCCGGTTAGACGCGAACCAATCTGGGTTGCCAGCCTGATCCGCTGAGCTTCCCCGCCGGATAGCGTTCCGGCAGCGCGGCTCAACGTCAGATAATCCAGACCCACATTTATCAGGAAGCCAAGCCGCTCAGTGATTTCACGGAAAATCATGTTGGCAATTTTCATTTCTTTTTCAGAAAGTTCAAGGCCCTCGAAAAATTGATGTGCTTCCTCAACCGATAATGCTGTTACTTCACCGATATGGCGGCCGTCAACCAGTACCGCCAGGGTTTCACGCTTCAGCCTATAGCCTTTGCATGTCGGGCAGGCGTGCTCGCCCATATACTTCTCCATCTGCTCGCGGATATAGTCAGAGCTAGTTTCCTTATAACGGCGCTCCACATTCTTCAATACGCCTTCGAAAACAATATAATTTTCCCTGACCTGTCCCCAGTCGTTCTCGTAACGGAAGTAAATCCTGTCTTTAGTGGAACCATAGAGAATCTTCTCCATCTGGTTGTCTGGGAGATCCTTTACCGGCATATCCATATCGATTCCATAGTGATTGCAGATTGCCTCAAGCAGCTGCGGATAGTATTGCGAGCTCGTCGGTTCCCACGGGGCAATGGCATGCTGCTTTAATGAAAGCTCCTTATTCGGGATGACCAGGTCGACATCAACCTCCAGCTTTGCGCCGAGTCCGTCACATTCCGGGCAGGCACCGAACGGGCTGTTGAATGAGAACATCCGCGGCTCCAGCTCACCGATTGAAAAACCGCAAATCGGGCAGGCATGGTTTTCGCTGAACATCAATTCTTCCTCGCCCATCACGTCAATCAGCACATTGCCTTCACCTAGCTTGAGTGCAGATTCAAGTGAGTCCGCCAAGCGTGCAGCTATGCCTTCCTTGATGACAATCCGGTCGATGACGACTTCGATCGAATGCTTCTTGTTCTTTTCAAGCTCGATTTCGTCACCCAGGTCGAGCATTTCCCCGTCAACGCGGACACGGACATAGCCCTGCTTTTTTACATCCTCAAGGACTTTTGCATGGGTGCCTTTACGGCCGGAAACGAGCGGAGCCATAATTTGCAGCTTCGTTCTCTCCGGATATTCCAGCACGCGATCGACCATCTGTTCAATCGTCTGTGAGGTAATCTCTATATTGTGCACCGGGCAGGTTGGTCTTCCCACCCTTGCGAATAACAGTCGCAAATAATCATAAATCTCGGTCACCGTTCCCACTGTTGAACGCGGGTTCCGGCTTGTTGTTTTCTGGTCGATGGAAATCGCCGGAGACAATCCTTCGATTGAATCGACATCCGGCTTGTCCATCTGGCCGAGGAACTGGCGCGCGTATGCAGACAATGATTCCACATAGCGGCGCTGCCCTTCAGCGTAAATCGTATCGAACGCCAGCGAGGACTTCCCTGAACCGGAAAGTCCTGTCAGCACAACAAGCTTGTCTCTCGGAATGGTGACATCTATATTTTTCAAATTATGGGCCCTGGCGCCTTTGACAATCAGTTTATCCATAGCCATGTTATCGTCATCCTTCCGCTTTCAACTCAAGAATGAGGTCACGCAGCTCGGCTGCCCGTTCGAAGTTGAGGGCCTTTGCTGCTTCCTTCATTTCCTTTTCCATATTTAAAATTACTTGTTCGCGATCTTTCTTTGTCAGCTTCTTCAGACCTTCTGCCGGGCTGTACGCTTCCTGATCTTCGGCAGCAATCGTCGCACGGATCACGTCGCGGATACTCTTCTGGATCGTCTGCGGTGTGATGCCATGCTTTTTGTTATATTCCTCCTGGATTTCACGGCGGCGCTTCGTTTCACTGATCGCCTTTGTCATCGAATCGGTCATCTTGTCCGCATACATGATGACATGACCGTTTTCATTCCTCGCTGCACGTCCGATCGTCTGGATGAGCGATCTTTCTGAACGGAGGAAGCCTTCCTTATCGGCATCCAGAATCGTCACCAGCGATACCTCCGGAATATCCAATCCTTCCCTCAAAAGGTTGATTCCGATAAGGACATCATATTTACCAAGCCGCAGCTCGCGGATGATTTCAATCCGCTCAAGCGTCTTGACCTCTGAGTGCAGGTACTGGACCTTGATGCCGATTTCCTTCAGGTAATCGGTCAGATCCTCTGACATTTTCTTCGTCAAGGTTGTTACCAGTACACGCTCATTCCGCTTCGTCCGCTCCTGGATTTCGCCGATCAGGTCATCGATCTGGCCTTCAATCGGCCTTACATCGATTGTCGGATCAAGTAATCCAGTAGGACGGATGATCTGCTGGACCATTTCCGGTGTATGCTCCAGTTCGTACGGCCCTGGAGTCGCCGAGACGAACACCGCCTGTTTGACATGCTTCTCGAATTCGGCAAATGTCAGCGGACGGTTATCCATCGCTGACGGCAAGCGGAACCCATGGTCAACAAGCACTTGTTTACGTGCCTGGTCACCATTAAACATTCCCCGTATTTGCGGCAATGTAACATGCGACTCATCGACGACAATCAAAAAGTCATCGGGGAAGTAATCAAGCAATGTATAAGGAGTCGCACCCGCCGGCCTTAAAGTCAGGTGGCGCGAGTAGTTTTCGATTCCTGAACAGAAGCCCATCTCGCGCATCATCTCAAGGTCATACCTTGTCCGCTGCTCAAGCCTTTGAGCCTCAAGCAATTTCTCCTCGGCACGAAGCACTTCAAGGCGCTCTTCTAGTTCTTTTTCAATATTCTCGATCGCGATCTTCATCTTTTCTTCGCGGGTTACGAAGTGGGATGCCGGGAAAATCGCGACATGATCACGTTCACCGATGATCTCGCCAGTGAGCGCATCGACCTCGCGAATCCGGTCAATCTCATCACCGAAAAACTCAATCCTCATGCAATGCTCATCACGTGATGCAGGGAAGATCTCGACAACATCACCGCGGACACGGAACGTCCCGCGCTTGAAGTCAATATCATTCCGTTCGTACTGGATATCAACCAGCTTGTGGAGCAGTTTGTTCCGCTCAATCTCCATCCCAGTCCGGAGCGACACGACCATGTCACGGTATTCATCCGGATTACCGAGACCATAGATACAGGATACACTGGCAATGATGATGACATCCTTGCGCTCGAACAAAGACGAAGTAGCTGAGTGGCGCAGCTTGTCGATCTCATCATTGATGCTCGCATCTTTTTCAATGAATGTATCCGTCTGAGGCACATAGGCCTCCGGCTGATAGTAATCGTAGTAACTGACAAAATACTCAACCGCATTATTCGGGAAAAATTCCTTGAACTCGCTGTAGAGCTGCCCTGCCAATGTCTTATTGTGGGCAATGACAAGCGTCGGCTTGTTCACTTCCTTGATGACATTCGAAATCGTGAACGTCTTCCCTGTTCCTGTCGCCCCAAGGAGCGTCTGGTGCTTCTTGTTATCGCGAATGCCTTTCACCAGCTCTGTTATTGCCGCAGGCTGGTCTCCCTGCGGGGAATACTTCGAGACTAATTCAAATTGGTCCTTCACAGAAAAGCCTCCTGTAATTTAATTTCTGTCGGGTTCATTTCGCAGTGGAATATGAACCTTCCTATATATAAGCCTTACACGGTTGTCAAAAAAGTCATATCCTCATTCTACCACAAAGCAGGTAAAACAAACCAACAAAAAGCGAACAAACATTCGAATTACTATTCTTCTTTTAAAAGACACTGTTGAGCAATGTCGAATGATTGTTAATCAAATGTTTGATTGAACTTCGGTTTTGCCTGCTGTAATAGGAAAAACCTGCCGAACAGAATTCGACAGGCTTGATTTAACTTTTTTCAGCTATTTCTTGTTCCGACTCCTCATCTGATTGGCCAGAAAGAAGCCAAACGTCAACGAGAAAGCGTCAACGACGATCAGCAGAAAGGTATCCGTATACCCTTTATAAACAGAAGCCGCGATCAATGCGACCGTCAATACAAGCGCAAGGACATGATTATAGGCAACCCGGGAAAAAAACACGACCATGAAACCAGGCAGGAGCAGTGCGGACAAATATTTCAGCACCAATGGAAAAACACCTCATTCAGAGAGAATTTCGAACTTTTTCAAAATGACTTTATCTATGTAAAAAATATAGCTTTTTTAGCGGCAGGTTACAAGAATTTACTTTGCAAATGAAGGTTGTTTCCGAAAGATGTTGTTAAAATCTTAAAGCCGATTTTAACGTGCTATAAAGCCATTTTGCAGTTCGTTTTTAAGTGTGCAAGCTCTTTTCTCATGATAAGCTTTTATTTTATGAAGAAAACTATCATTCAATCCCATTTAGTAGTCAATAGCAATAAAGTTTGAGAAAAGAGCCTAAAAGAAAAAGCATGCAGCAGCATGCTTTAAAGATTATGGATTCACTTCAGTCAATACCTTGGCTGCCCAGTCACTCGCCTCTCCATAAAGCCTGAAGAGCTCTTCCTTGCTCATCGTGGTCGGGTTGAAAGCAAGCTCAAGATTTTCGTGGAAGGCATGCTCAATATCTATTAAAAATTGAAGCATGACGTATTCATCATTCTTTTCACCCGATAAGGCATCCTTCAATTCATTGCTGAGAGGCAAGTCTTGAAGCAAGTCCTCCATCGGATGGTGCAGCAGGGAATCCATCAGGGAAAACATTCCGAGAAGGAAATACTTAGAGGCCAATACCTCTCTTCCTACCTTCCTGCCAATCAGTTCCCCCAGCTTTCCCCGCTTAAGGGACAATTCAATGATTTCCCTTTCCTTGGAATTGCCGGTACCTGTGACTGCTCCCCTGATGGCCAGTACATAGATCCATTTTTTTATTTCATTAAGCCCTAAAAGGATAATGGCTTGCTTGATCGAGGAAATCTCGTTCCGCGGCCTGAAAACCGGGTTATTGATCAATCTTAACAGTTTGTAGGAAAGGGATATATCCTTTTCAATGACATCCTTTATTTTTTCCAGGTCTGGTTCCGGGCTCTCGGTTTCTTTCAGAATCTGAAAATAGGAATGATAATAAGATGGGATATCATAGCTGTTCAGGATAACCGGCTTGCTAAAGTAAAAACCCTGAAAGAATACGAACCCATCTTCCTTCGCTTCAAGATATTCATCGATCGTTTCGACCTTTTCAGCAAGAAACCGGATGTCCCTTCCCTTTAAAAAGCGGATCATTTCCTGCCTGTCCGTTCGGCTGGTCGTCCTGAAATCGATTTTGATAATATCAATAAAGTCCAATAATCGGACCGTCAGTTCGTTCCACTGGGAAACAAAAAAATCATCCAGCGCAATAGTGTATCCATGCGATTTCAATTCCTGGCAAATTTTCAGGATCTCATCATTCAATTCAACGGTTTCAAGAATTTCCACCACAATTGATAATGGATTGAAATAAGAAGGAACACCAAGTTTTAATAGATTATCAGTAAAATTAATGAAACAAGGTTTGCCATTCGATAAGTCTTTGACCCCGATATTCAAGAAGCTATTCACAATAACGTCCGTTGTAGCCTGGTCCCCATCTGTATGCTGATAAGTATTGACTGCGCTGCTCCTGTAAAGCAATTCATACGCAACAGTCTTCTCATTCAAATCAAATATAGGCTGCCTGGCAACATAAATATCCATACTGAATCCTCCCGGGGACGTTCACAACTAATCTGTTACTATTTAACAATAGTTCGATAGGAAAAATATACTATTATTTTACAAGTATTACAAGATTAATGTTGAGTCGCCAGGATTTTCAATTTTTCTCATTGCTTATTATGAATAACTCTATTGATTTTTTTGCGAATGGATTCTCGCGTCCTCCCGAGCAATTCAGAGATTTCGCCCAACGACTTGCCGCAGCAGTAGAATTCCATCAGGAGCTTCTCTTCTTTTTTCGTCCATGCTTTATAATTCGTGACTTGCCGAACGGTTTTACGCTCTTCTGCCACCCACTCCGGTTCAGGAGGGAGTGCATCAAGCTCTAGTTTGGAAAAGTCAATTTTATGGCGCTTACTTTCAGCCCACGCCCAAAAATCATCAATGTTGATGAAGGTAAATTTCTTCTTATTGCGGGTAATCCGCTGATGGGAATCCAATTCATGATTAAGGACCCATTGCATCACGGTATTTCGGTCTATCTTAAGGATGTTTGCCAGTTCTCCGGCGGTCAGCATTCCCGTGTAAGATTTCGTGTGGGACAGTCCCAATCTGGTGATCTTCACTTCAAGGGCTGTAAGACTGCGATTCAGCCTTCTGGCAATGCTAGGTAATGATTGGCTGCCAAGCTGGTCTTTAATTAGCTGTATATCTTCAGGCGCGTATTTCATCTTAGATCTCAACCATCCTTCAATCTAAAATTACTGCTGCTTTATTTTTCACTTTGCTAATTAAAACACATTTAGAATCCAAGAAGAATACCACATGGGGTAAAAAACCAATTTTCCCAACAATTATTAGCGCAGGATTTTCCTTCCATTACCACTTGTTAGTACTTACGATACATTCCATAGGAAGCAGGATAAGTATAGTCAAAACCAAATTTTTCATACAGCTTATTTGCCGGTGAATCCGCAATCAAGCTGACATAAGAACCTTCTTATGTATGTTGTTCAAGGTATGTGCAAAGCTCCTCCATCACAAGTCTTCCCAATCCCTTACCCTGATAAGCCGGCTTGACGGCGATATCTACTACTTGAAAAAACGCCCCGCCATCGCCAATGATCCTTCCCATCGCCACTAGCGTGGTATGTTCATAAACAGTGACAGCAAATAATGAATTTTTCAGTCCGATTCGCGCGGCTTTCTCCGATTTCACGCTCAAACCTGCTTCGAGGCGAAGATTGATATAGTCTGAAATGCTTGGGGGATGATATGTAACCTTAAAATCAGTCATGATTTTCAGCTCCTTTTTCGATGATCCCTAACAACTCTTCTAATTCTTTAATGATAAAATCAGCTTCCGCGCTGTGCCAATAGTCATTACTCTTCCAAATCCCAATCATCCCGGCACATTTGGAGGCAGCCACATCATATTCTGGATGGTCACCTACAAATATACTGCCAAATGCTGATACACCAAGAGCGTCAATCCCCTTCCTGAAGATTCGAAAGTCAGGTTTCCTCAATCCCACTGCTTCAGAGATGAGAATGGTATCAAAGTAACCCTCAATTCCTAAAGCCTTTATATTGTCCATCTGGAAATTAGTCTTGCCATTCGAAATGATGCCCAGCCCCAGATCCATTTGCTTAAGTTTCCCAACTACCTTGTTCAGGTTATTAAATCCTGTGCACGAATGCTTGAAATTCATTATGTAATCTCCCATCAACTCTTCCCATATCAGTGACGCTATGTTGAATTCTTGTAAGAGCTGGCTGAAGACTTTATCCTTCCATACATATCCGCGGGCATCCAATTCAATGAATCTCTCTTTATAGACCTGTTTGTCTATCACTTGCAATTCACTTTGAAAGCGGTCGTACTGGGCTTCAATAAATTTTACGAGAGATGTTTCACGGTCCAGGAGGGTACCGTCCAAATCAAAAAAGACAGCCTCAATATTCCGCAACTGAATTCCTCCTCTTTCAAAAGAATCGTATTTGTTTAATGACTTTCTGAACTATGGACGCTGCCAGGGATTAGCCCATGCAAAAAAGAACAGACCATTTTAGGCCTGTTCACATTTTACCCTATTTCAGAAATGCATTATAGTAACGTGTCATCGCAACTGCAAAGTCTCCGCGTGTGTTTTTTGCAGTTGGGCTGAAGCTTGCTGTTACTTTTGGTTTTAAATCGTATGGACCCTGTGTTACAGCGAAGTTCGCATTGAGGATGTTCAGGTCCAGCGCCATCTGAACATAGCCTTTCAGATGTTCCGGAACTTCTGCTGCATCTGAAATGGCAATTCTCTCATCATTATACTGTACTGTCAGCTGGCCATCGAATTCTTCCGCCTCTTTTTGCATGCCCAATGCCTGGACGAGTGAGTATGCCAATTCTGCGCGAGTCACGCCATCCTTTGGCGCAAATTTGCCTGTTGCTTTAGGAAGAATGACTCCGTTCTGGATATGCTGCTGATCCCGGAAGGAGGCTCCTTTGGCAGTTGCTGCTTCAATGAATGGAATGTCTGAGCTTGAAACATCCGTGAAACTTGGGGCTGCTGGGAGTGATTGCTTGATTTCTGCTCCCATTACCAGGTATTTTGCCAGCTCAGCTCTTGTTAAAAGTGCATCAGGTTTGAAGGCGCCATTCGAGAAGCCATCAAATAAACGGTCGCCCACCCCCATTTTAATTGCTTCAGCTGCTGGGTGTCCGGCAATATCATTCAATCCGGAGAAACCGCTGACCTTCGTGAACGCCATCTCTCCTTTTACCGTTTCTGGAAGAGCCAGGCCTAGCGGATTGGCATCTGCCCCGCGAAGCCCGCGGATTTCAGCCTTCCATGCACCAGGTACAGGTGATGTGACCGATACGGTGCGGTCATAGTAGAGCGGGAACAGCAGGCTTACACCTGAGCTGTATTCCTTGCCGTCCGGAGCAATCAGCACCAGGTTGATTGGATTGCCCGTTTGCTCCATCAGACCCGCTCCGTCTACTTTTGCCACAATGCTTGACATGCCTTCTTCGACAGTGAATTCATATTTGTTATCCGAAATAAATGTGAGCGGATTATAATCAACCGAAAATTCCTTTCGCTCCGTTGATGAATCAACATTGCTATAGAATGTCTGGGTTGAGTTCAGGGTTGATCCATAGGCAGTATCATTGAATGCCTGATCGATGGCTGCATAGGCATTCACATAACCTGCACCGACCTCCCATGTTTCATAGCCTGGCATATTCGTAGCGGTCTGTTCAAGGATGGATTTGATTTCATCCGGTGATAACTGCGGATTCGCTTCGAGCATCAAAGCGACGATCCCGGCAACATGTGGCGTCGCCATTGAGGTCCCGCTCATGGTTGTGTAATAAGGCAGGTAAGCGGTCTCGATTGTTTGCGCATCCTGGTCGGCTGACAGGCTTGATACCGGCGCGAGGACACGGGTTGAAACGATATCCACTCCCGGAGCCGTCACTGTCGGTTCATCCTTCCATGTCCATTCCTCGCCATCCATTGTAAAAGTACCGCCGACACCCTTTGTTCCCCTTGAAGAAAAATCAGCCAGTGTGCCATCTTTTACTCCGGCTGCAACGGAAATGACCCATGGAGCTTTAGCGTACGGATTATGAGTGTTCTCCCCGGGACCTTCATTTCCTGCCGCAAAGAGAACTGTGATGCCGCGGTCGTGCGCTTTTTTGCTGGCAATATTGATCGGATCATTTGGATCGAAGTCACCTGATGAACCCCATGAATTCGTGATGACACGGATATTGTACTGCGATTGGTGAGTGATCGCATAGTCAAACCCGCCAATGCCATCAAGGACGAATAATGCCGCTCCTGAGCCATAGCCAATCAGGTCAGCGCCAGGTGCTGCACCTTCATATTTGCCGCCTGACATCGCCCCCGTTCCGCCAACCGTTCCGGCAACATGTGTACCATGTCCTGAGTTCGAGTCAGTGTTGGGGACATTTTCCTGGTAGCTGATTGGCAGCAATCCAGGAGCCAGTGCATTCAGATTTGTCTGGGCCATTACATTCTGGACCAGATTTTTACCCAATTCGTGGTCCTTATGCGTTCCGTCAACGCCACTGTCGTTCACGACGACACCTACTCCTTTTCCTGAAACCGGCAGTCCTCCATTTGCTTTCCGGAAGCTGTCGTCTGTCCTCGCTTTATCGACGCCGGTGATCGCTGTGGCATCTGCGTTGAAGTAAGAGAGCTTCTTGTTCATATAGATTGATTGAACTTCCGGATTTGCCGCCAGCTGCTCAATCTGATCCTTTGTCGCGATGACCCCGGCAATCGGCAGGGACTTCATGCTTACTCCCGTTTCAATTCCGAGCGTTTTTAACAGAGATAGCTGGGAGCTTGTTGGTGCGCTGTCCCCCTTGAAAGTGACAATGACTTGCAGTGAACTTGCCGTGTCAAGCGCCTCGGTGACAAGCGGGTCAATTACCGCAAGACTGCTCGCCTTCCCCTGTGGAACGGCAAAAAACGGCATAAACAGCAGGAATGCCAGCAGCAGATACATAAAACGTTTCATCATATTCTCCTCTCACTATATAAAAATTTTGAATATTCCTAACTTAATTATCATGAAATCCCCGCTGCAAAACTATTCTTCAAAGGTTATAAACTTTATTTCCGGAATGACTATTTTGGCATCGTACAAAAGTTGTAGATGGAGTAGTGCTGATGTATTTATGGTTTTCCAAAATTTGGATTACGGTGTAGTTTTCAGGTTAATCTTGATTTCCTATTCCATTGAGATGCGCGTCATTTGCTAGTTTTTTTCTCACTTCAGCATTGCAAAAATCTCCCTCGCAACGGCAAGGGAGATCAACTAATCATCACTTTTTCATTTTAAAAGCTGCATCTACCGCTTTATAAGCATTCACATAACCGGCGCCGACTTCCCACTCAGCGTAATCCGGCATTGCTGTGGCGGTGTTTTCAAGGATTGATTTTACCTCGGAAGGTGACAGCAACGGGTTTGCCTCCAGCATAAGAGCAATGATGCCGGCGACGTGCGGTGCGGCCATCGATGTTCCGCTCATCGTTGTGTAATAAGGCAGGTATGCCGGCTCTATATATTCAGCGTCAGAGGTTGCTCCAAGCGCCACGAGGGGGCTGATGACCCTGGTTGAAATGATGTCGACTCCTGGTGATGTCACTGTCGGCTGATCGACCCATTTCCATGTCTTGCCGTCGACAGTGACGGTTCCTCCCCGGCCCTCTTCACCGCGTGATGAAAAGTCGGCGAGCTTTCCTGATTTATCCCCGGCTGCAACGGTCACTGCCCATGGTGCCTTCTTGTAATTCCCGGAAATCGTTTTTGCGTCCGGACCAGAATTCCCTGCAGAGAAAACCGTCACGATTCCTCTGTCGTACAGTTTTTTTGTTGCGATATTAATAGGATTGTAGGGATCAAAGTCAGTTCCGGCGTCACCCGTGTCTCCCCAGGAATTCGTGATGACGCGTATATTGTATTGCTGCTGATGGGTCAGCGCATAATCAAATCCGCCAAGAGTATCAAGCATTGCGACCGCTGCGCCTGATCCGTAGCCAATCAGGTTCGCGCCAGGAGCAACCCCTTCATATTTCCCGCCAGACATTTCGCCAGTTCCGCCTACAATACCAGCTACATGTGTGCCATGGCCGGAACTTGAATCAGTGTTCGGCACATTTTCAACATATGAAACAGGCAAAAGCGTGCTTAGTGCATTCAGGTTGGTGGATCCAAGCACATTCTGGACGAGATGGCTGCCGAATTCCAGATCCTGATGCGTTCCGTCGACCCCGCTGTCATTGATGACGACGCCAATTCCCTTTCCAGTGACCGGCAAGCCGCCGTTAAGCTTTCTCATTGTGTCATCTGTCCGAACCTGGTCCACACCGGTGAGATCCGTAGCTTTGGCGTTTTCGTACTCCAGCTTTTTGTTCAAATAGATGGATACCACCTGGTCACTTTGAGCAAGCTGATCAACCTGCGATTTTGTCGCGAGAATTCCCGCGATCGGCAATTTGTTCAGCGTCAGGCCCTTCGTGATGCCAAGCTTCTCCAAAAGATTCACCTGCTCCGGCAGGACCCCTTCATCACTATTAAAAGTGACGATTGCTTCGACCGGCGTGATGCTCTTCAGCAGGGTTTCCGCCAGTTCAGAGTCCACAACTGCTGTACCAGGCTCAACTGCCTTAGTCGCCGTCCCTGGAACCATCGCAGCAAAGACTGTCGCGGCCGTGAGAATAAATGATAAAAATGCAGCTTTTAACTTCATTAATTTTTCAGCCCCTTATTTTTTCCTTAATATTCCCACAATATTTACACGAAAACCATTCTGCATTGGGTTTAAAAAATGATATCTTCTGTACTAATCTTCGATACTACCAAAGTAGTATCTAAAAGAAAAAGAGCCCCGTCATGAGGACTCTCTTTATACTCCGCTCGATGTCGGCGGGATTGGTACGAGCTGATGCTGGACAGCATGGATGACAACCTGTGAACGGCTCTTGACGTTCAGCTTTTTGAAAATTTTGCTGACGTGGATTTTCACCGTTTTGTCGCTGATGAACAGGCGGTCGGCAATTTCTTTGTTGCTGAGGCCTTCCACCAGGCAAAGAAGCACCTCTTTTTCGCGCTCAGTCAGGGTCGTGTCCTCCTGCTCTGTTTGTTTTTGCTGGTGAAAGGCGAGCAGTTTCCTGGTCATCGAGGGATGAATGACCGATTCGCCGCGGGCGACGGTCCTGATCGCTTCGACGACCTGGTCGGATGGCGCGTCCTTCAATAAATATCCATCCGCTCCTTCGCGGATTGCGGACATGAAGTATTCCTCGTGGCTATGCATCGTCAGCACAAGAATTTTGATATTCGGGTATTTCTTTTTTAAAATGCCAGTGACTTCGACACCATTTTTCATCGGCATGTTGATATCCATCAAAATCATATCCGGCTGACAATTTTCCACCTTCAAAAGGGCATCATCCCCGGAAACAGCTTCACCGACGACTTCGATATCTTCTTCAACGGACAGGATGTTTCGCAGCCCATCGCGCAGTACAGCATGGTCATCCACTAGCATGAGCCTGATCATGTATGTTTTCCCCCTCGATTCCCATTCTAGGAACGGTGATGCTCACTTCCGTTCCCGAGCCTTCCTTGCTGTCGATCTGCAGGGAAGCGTTGATTTTTTCAGCAGCATCGTTCATTTGCAGGATGCCGAAATGCGGCTGGTTCCTCGCCTTGAGCATTGCCTGGAACAGCGAGAATCCTTTTCCTTCATCCTTGATTTTCAAAAGGATATGCTCCGTTTGATAGCTTAAGAGAACCTGTGCCTTCATTGCCTGTGAGTGCTTGATGGCATTGTGCAGGCTCTCCTGGAAGGTGTCGAACAGAACCTTTTCGACCATCGGGCTAAGCTCCTGCTCCTTGCCTCTGATCTCGAATTCGATATCCATCTTGTATTCCTTCTGGACAGCTTCGATTTTTCTAAGAATCGCTTCTGCCAGGGTCGCTTTCTGCGTCGGATATGGACGCAATGCATAAATCGACTCGCGGACCTCCTTCAGGCTTTCCCTGAGGCCGCTGACACTTTCGTCCACAAGCTTCCTTGTTTCTTCTGGATTTTTCGTGAACTTCTTACCCGCGGTCT
Organism: Cytobacillus oceanisediminis 2691; assembly: GCF_007678455.1. Taxonomy (GTDB): domain Bacteria; phylum Bacillota; class Bacilli; order Bacillales; family Cytobacillaceae; genus Mesobacillus; species Mesobacillus oceanisediminis_A. The sequence continues at coordinate 85,976 of NZ_VEEP01000006.1, forward strand.
CAAGCTTCATGACCGCCCCGGCAAGAGTCTGAGCCACACCGTCATGGATATCGCGGGCAATCCGGTTCCGTTCTTCAAGGACAATCCGCTTTTCCTTTTCAGTAAAAAGCATCCTTGTTTTGATAATGACAGCAAGCTGGTTGGCCAGTGTCGCAATTGATTGGACATCATGGTCTTCAAAGCTTTTCGTCCGGCTCCTCGCGACGATGAACATCCCGATTGTTTCATTCTCGATGACAAGGGGCGAGTAGACGAACGCCTTCACGTCATCTTCAAAACACGCAGCTGCCACACCGCCATCTTTTTTGCGGTCATTATAGACAACAGGACTGCGCATGCCGTCAAATTCAGCAAACGCCTCTGATGGCAGCTCGCAATTCAATATGGTCCTCCCATCTTTGAAGCTAAGTTCCCATTCGCCATCCCGTTTAATCCATAATGAACTTGCCTCTGCTCCAATCAATTCGTTGAAGCTGCCGCTTAATGCCGACAGCCAGTCCTGTGAAGGAAGCATCTGGTTCAACTCGGAGGTGATCGAAAAAAGCAGCTTCAATCGGTTCTTCTCCCTTTTCAGCCTCGCAACCGTCGCGCTCAAAAGGGAAATCCCGACAAGCGGCGAGAAAAAGAAGAAGTAGGCAAAGACATCGATTTCACCGCGGTTTTGGCTGCCGACCACATAAAGGGTAATGCCGTAAATCAATGAAATTGCCGCACTATTCATTTCTGTGATCGTTTTTTGCTTCCAAACTTTAAACGAATAATGCTGCGGCCTGATGAAAAGGACGAGGTCGACAATCACATTGTTTACCAGTACATAGACTGCCAACAGGAAAAGATAACCCAGCATTCCCTGGAAAATCGGTGCGGGTGCAATTATCGCAAGCAAAGGCTCCATTACAGGCAAAAGCATGGCGGCAGAGTAAAAGCTCAGCACCAGCTGGGCGGGATTGAACAAAACCGTCCGAAGCGGTCTTCTATGGATGATGTTCACGATCAGGACGGCAGCTGCATAAGCAATCGCAGTATACGAAAATCCATACAGCAAGAACAACACGTAGACCACGGGAAATGTGATGGCTGTATGACCCCTCCACACCGGCATTGGGTAGTACTCGCTAATAAGCAGGAATAAGAACAGAAGTGCAAAAACAACCGGTTCAGCAGGCAATTCTATTTTTACAAATGAATAAAGGATGAGTACCCAGCCAAGCAGTGTAACTGAATTCATGAACAGCTTCGCATACCACTCCCTTTTTTGTTTCACTTGTTTCACCCCTATCGCGTTTAGAATTTTCAGTTAATTAATTTTATAACGACAGGTTCTATATTACAAATAAAACCCATTCACTGGCCGAATGGGGGTGCCACTAGCCAATGAATGGGCCAAACTCATATAGAGTTTCGTTGAACACTATTATGACAAAAGCTTTGGAAAATGACTATTCATCAAACGGGGTATTTTTATAGTACAAAAGTGTTATACTCCCTTGTTCTTCCTTACCATATCCTTATGGCTGAAAAAGTCGCTCAGGGCCTTGTTAATCATTGCCACACTCAGGGCGGTCATGGCGAAAAACAGGATTGGCACATAGACAATCCATTCATATGCAAGCATAAAGCGCTTGTTCAGGCCGATCAATCCAGACCATTCATGGGTGACCGAGGAAGGCGGCCCTTCGCCCAAGATCGTCCCGCCGAAGAGGACGAGCATGACACCAAGGTGGACAAGCAGCGTAAGCACCTGCAGGAATTGCTGGCCAAACATCAATATCCATTCTTCATAAAGCTGCGGAAGGATGTGCTTGAAATAGATATGGCGCTTGCTTCCTCCCAGTGTAATGGCTGACTCGATGAATTCCTCCTTCCAAATGCGGCGCTTTTGCTCAATCAGCTGGACAGTCAAGGCCGGCAGCGCGATCAATACCAAAATGATGAATTCATAGACCACCCTGACCCATAAAGGGTGATTGAAGCCGTTGATCGTATACATGACGACCGTGGCCAGCAGGAAGTAGGCAATCAGCGTCTGTGGGAAAAATGACAAAGGCTCGGCAATCGCTTTTAGCAGCTTGAAGATCCGTTCCGGGACCCTGAAAAGGAAATAACTGAGCACAACCGATAAAACCATCCTTAAAAAAGCGACAATCAAGACGATGCCGATTGAATATTTCGCTCCCTCAATGACCGTATGGAGCATATCATAGCCATACATGTCCGACCCCAAAACAAAAACATCAAATGGCGGATACGGCGGAGCCTCGTCCAGGCTTCCATCTTCATTGTAGACGAAAGGAACCTGCCTGATTTTCCCGTCGTTCACAACGGTGTTCAAAATGCTCAGGACCAGAAGAATCGTCAAAAAGGATACTCCAAATATGAATTTCTTCGTTTTCAGCAATTTGCTCATAAGGTTAACCTTCTAAAATCTATTAGTCTGTAAATCAGGAAAAACGGCGTGAAAAATAGAATGCAGCTAAACACGAATAGTTCGACGGATATATGCTTGATATTGAACAGCATCAAACCGTCCAGGTTAAATATGTATTCAACCATGACAAGCGTTGAAAGCATCATCCAGACAATCGTCTTGAAGTGACCCTGCAAATCCTGGCTGATATTGCGGAGCACATGGACATTCAGCATATAAAAATACGACAGGCCTTTTGCTTTTGCCAGCAAAATGTACTGCTGATCCAATTCTTCAAAGATTTTAAGGACGATAATCTGCGTCAGGAACAGAAAAAGCGGCAGGCTCAGGCTGATCAGCGGCAGCAGGAAAGCCTGGTGATCGGTTCCAAGCGAAGTCGTCTGGACGAATTTCACGCCAAAGGTCTTAAAAACCCAGATCACTACCGCCTGCAGCAGGAACATCCATAGCACATCAGGAACGGACCGGATGATTTCTATGAAGCTTAGAATATAGTCTTTTTGCTTTTCAAAAAAGAGAACGAGCAAATAGGACAGCAGGAACGCCGCAGCTGTGGCCGCGATAAGAGCCGTGCCCAATGTCGTCATCGAATAGAAAAAGCGGCCCATCACCGCCGGCAGCATCTCATGCTGGCCATTGTATGTCAGGCCAGTCAATGTGAAAATCTTGATGGCAAGGTCCTTTATGCTTTTGAAATATCCTTCCGTATCAAAGGTCAAATCCCTCAGGAGGACTGGCAGACTGCCGATGAAGATGAAAATGAGCACACCTGTTATGTATTGGATCAGAAGGCGGAGCAAACGTGTGGTACTTGTCTTAATCATCGAAATATTTCCCCTTTATTTGAGTTCCTCCCTAATTATATGAAATTTTTAAAAAATATGACAGTAACTTCCATCAGGTGCGCTCCTTTTTAATAAGGCGGTAAAAAGCCAGCAGCAGCGTTTGAACAAAAAGATAGATCGGGAAAGACCAATACATCTTATAGCCCTTGTCATAATGAAGCAAGCCAATCTGGAGCCCAATCCACTCCATCAGCATTGAAAATGCCGACCAGATCAAAACGTAAAAAATCACCTTAACACCAGAAATCTTGTATTTTTCATAGAAGTAAACAAAGAAATAACTGTATGGCCCATAGGATATGTAACTAAGGAAGTCCATGAACTGAAAGGCGGAGCGATCATTCACATCATAAAAATCCCACGGCTTGACACTGATGGTATGGTCGAAAAACAAGACAACATTGACCCCATAAAAGTAGTAGGCAATCGTTTCCAGCTTATTGAAAAGCTTCGGCGCAAACCAAAGGGCGCCATGCAGCACAATGAGGCTGCCAATGATGAACCACTCATTCTGGTTAAAAGCATCCTCATAAATTTTCATCTTTATTGCTCTCCTGGACGTTGATATTCAGCAGCATCCTCAAGACTCCAAGGGCGATCAACAAGTATATGGCATTAATAATACCACTGTAAAAAAGATTCCAGCGGATAAACTTAATGATTCCAAAATAGTCGTTAAACCAATCCATTCCAACCAGGATGAATAAAAAGGCTGGTAAAAGCAAAGCTATGTTTTTTCCCGATTCCTTCAGGAGGTAATAATTGATAAAAATTACGACGACAGCTGGCAGCAAAAGGTTTCGATAAAGCAGAAATGACAGGTAATCCAGATTGCCACTCGACTTTTCCATTAAATGCAGTTCCATCCGTACTATTGTGATGAAAAGGGTCGCTAAAAACACAATGACCATATATATAATGGAATTCTGCAAGAGGTTCAGCGGTCTCCGCATGGAAAATAAATGAAGAATGGCCAGGATTGCCAATGAAAGATAAAGTGGGAGAGGCATAATAAACATCCTTTAATAAATTTCAATTCATCACTCTTTACTTTGTCCATCTTCAAACATCCTAATCACCTGAATTAAAAACAGCATACAGCCGGAACCGTATGCTTGTTTTCAGTAGTTATTGGCGCAGGCGGACATGTTTTCTTTTGCAGTTTGCGGGTGGCAGTGTGATTCTGGATCTGGTGCTTTTTCGAGCGCCATCCATTTCCCTCTTTTGAACTGAATCGCCAGGACCACCGCACGAAATGCGATATCGGCGCCAATTGCGATCCAGACTCCTGCTAGTCCCCAGCCCAGTTTGATTCCAAGGATATAGACAAGCACCGTGCGCACTGCCCACATGCCAAAGCCTGTCAGGTACATCGGGAACTTGGTATTATTCGCACCTTGAAATGCCCCTGTCAGCACCATCAATACGGCCAGGAATGGCTGGAAAACTCCCGAGATTTTCAGGGCTGTACCGATATTGTCAATAACCTGCTGATCTTCGGTGAAAAAGCTGCCTGCCCAGTCACCAAGAAAGAAGAGCAACGCACCGAGTACGGTCATGAAGCCAACAGTAAGATAGGTCGAAAGCCTCGCGTAATGCTTGGCCTCTTCAATATTTCCGGCTCCGATCTGCTGCCCGACAAGGATGGTTGCCGCTGTCGCAAAACCATAGCCAATCATATAAGAAAAGACCTCTACATTCCCGGCAATCTGGTGGGCTGCAAATGCATTCGTCCCGAGCGCAACGACGAAGCCGAAATAGACGATTTGTCCTGCGCGCATGACCAGCCTTTCACCTGCCGCCGGTGCTCCCAGGGTTGTCAGCTCCTTAAGGTGAGTCTTGTCAATACTCCAGTAATCCTTGCGGAAGGCAAGGGTTTCTGTACGATTCACATAGTAGAATAATGCAATGCTGCCGATCAGCCTCGAGAATACCGTTGCCAGCGCGGCACCGACAATCCCCATTTCAGGTATGAATAAAAATCCGAAAATAAGGACGTAATCCAAAACGGCATTGATGATATTGATGACAATACTGACCTTCATCGGAGACTTTGTATCCCCTGCTCCCCTCAAAATGGCACTTAACACAAACATAAAGCTAATCACGATTGACGGAATCCCGACAATCCTGAAATAGAGGGCTCCAGCCTCGAGAACTTCTGCTTCTATCCCCATCAATTTGAGAAGAGGCTCTGCAAAAATCAATGTGATGATACCCGTTATGATTCCAAAAGCAGCAGCAAGAACGATCGATTGCTGTGATATATGCCTTGCTTTTTCCGGCAAGTTTGCACCGAGAAAGTTCGCAATCCTGACATTGGCTGCTACCCCAATTGCCATGAATAACGCAAAATAAATGGCAAGGACCGCATTGGTCACCCCTACAGCTGAAACTTCGGCAAGGCCAATTTTAGATACAAAGTATGTATCAACAAAGCCAAGGATCGTCTGAAAAAAATTCTCGATGACTGCCGGTATTGCCAGTACAGTAATGATTTTCAGCCGGCCTTTATCCGTCTGCGGCATGGTGATTTTCCCCTCAATGACCTTATCCTTCAATACATTAACCTCCTTTGCTGAGGAATGAAAACAAAAGCACACTATCAAAGTGTGCGCATCGTTTTTAGTATGGCTTACTCCTGTACCTCTATCACAAAAGAAACGGTATAGAGCTTGCCTTTATACTTGAACTGCCCCCAAATCTTGAACAATCCTTCCCTTGGGAAGCTTGTCATATACTCCACCCTGGGGCCCTTCGTGTTTTCATCGGCTGGATGGACATGAAGGAATTCGTTCATATCCTCGCTGACAATCACGACATGCCCTGCAGAACCAAGATAGGGCTCGAGTTCCGTAACAGGAGCTCCCGCATGATCTCTTAATTCGAAAATCAACTTAACCGGTTCATCCACCCTGGCCGTTGGAAGGATCAGTTCGATTTCAAGGTCATCTACCGTTTTTCTCAGGACTTTATCGGCGTTGATTTCTTCATCGCCTTCATGTCCAGTAACCACAAGTTCATGAGTTGCCAGCTGCTGATTTGCCCCTTCCGGCAGGAAATCGGCATACAGTTTATACCTGCCGGCTTTAGGGAAGGTTGTTTTAATCTGGAATCTCCCCTTTCCGAGATAAGCAGGGTGAAGATGCTGGAATACCGATAAATCCTTTTTAATAGCCAGGAGATGCATTTCTTTATCATGGACAGTGGTAAATACCTCATGCGCTTTGCCAGATGCATCTTTAATATCAATGATAATCTCCGTTTTCTGATTGCTTTCAATCGGTTCAGGATTTGACTTCCACTCCACCTCGACCTTCACAGCACGCTGCTCACCTAAAAGCTGGCCGTGACCGTGATCCCCTGGGTGGCCTGCATGGGAATCATGCATGCTATTGTCCTGATGTGGGTTGGCAGAGTGATCGGCGGCCGATCTGTTTTCTCCCGTTAAGCCATCCTGCTGCATAGAGCTGTGGCGGCTATCATGGTCATGTTCACGATTCATCCTCTCAACCTCCATTCTAAAAATTTATTCTTCCATAATATGACTGAAATGATTCACTACCTTCTTTTGTTCATCCACAGTACCGAGAGGTGTTACGTCCGCTTCATTCTCTTTAAGGAACTCTGTAATCATTTCGAGGAGCGTTACTTGCTGCAGTGCCATTTCAATATGTGCTTCCTTCACTTTAGGATCCTTCATCTTTAGAGCGGAGACGAAATTATCCTTTGCCATCGCCTCGGCAGATGTCTTGATTTCCATCGCGATATGCCTGTCCATCTTTTTGCTGCCTCTCGTTGTCGTTTCAAACTGATTCTGGGGAAGCTCATCGAAATCAGGAATCTTCTCGAAGCCGCTTTTATCTGGATCAAGCATATCCATCATAATGCGCACATGGCTGCGTATGATACCTGCCTTCAAATTTAGCAAATTTATCAGTTTTTCATCCTTTGCTTCTTTTGCCAAAAGCTTCACTTTCATAAGCATGCCGTCGTGGGCAGGTAAGTGGGATGTGATCAATCCTAAATCAGACGCTGGAAGTAACAAAAGAATATTCCTCCTTACTTTTTTCATTGCCTCAAATAACCACTACCACTTTCAGGGAAGGATAAACTCCATAGAAAATGCATATTTAGCTGATACGGTTTATTTTGTTTGCAATTGAAAAATAGCGCTTATAAAATACTACACGAGGTATACCAAAGGTATAATGTCAGAATCAACGATGGCCAAGGCTACAAAGGAGGCGCAAAAAAAGTGAAAAAGTTTGGTATAGCAGCACTGATCATCCTTGTCTTAGTCCTAGTAGGCGGCTGGTTATTCATGAGGATGATGGGCGGAGGCATGGGAGGGAATATGCCCGGCCAAGGCGGCGGAATGATGAACGGTGGCGGAATGGGAAATGGCGGAATGATGGGCGGCGGTTCCGGCCAGGTTGAGGATATGAAGAATGAATCTTTTGCCGAGGGAGAAAAGCCACTCCCGATTCCTCCGATTCTTGAAGATGAGAATCCCGACCCGGGCAAAGCAGAATTCACTCTTGTTGCCCAAAAAGGTTCGATGGAGTTTTTAGAAGGAAAAGCTACAGATACATTCGGGTATAATGGCGATTACCTTGGCCCAGTCATTCGCGTCAAAAAGGGCGATGACGTTTCTGTCAAAGTGAAAAATGAGATTGGTGAAGCAACCACTCTACACTGGCATGGTCTCGAAGTGGATGGTGAGGATGATGGCGGTCCTCACAACGGAATCCAGCCAGGGACTACCTGGAATCCGCAATTTAAAATCGAACAAAACGCGGCAACATTATGGTACCATCCGCACCTGCTCCATGAAACAGGAGAACATGTTTATAAAGGGCTTGCCGGGTTATTTTTAATCGATGATGAAGAAAGTGAAAAACTGGACCTGCCAGATGAATATGGTGTGAATGATATACCATTGATTGTCCAGGACAAACAGCTGGATGAAAATGGCCAGTTTGATTATGATTTGAGCATGCACGACGTGATGATGGGTCTCCAGGGTGACACCATTATGGTCAACGGAGCCATCAATCCGTATGTTGAGGTTCCGAAAGGAAAGGTTCGTTTCCGGCTGCTCAATGGGTCGAATGCGCGGATCTATCAATTCGCATTGAGCAATGGACAGGAATTTTACCAGATAGGTACGGATGGCGGTCTGATGGAAAAGCCTGTGAAGCTGAACAGCCTCATTTTAAGCTCCGCCGAGCGGGCAGAGCTGATTGTGGATTTTTCCGAATATGAAGAGGGCCAGACAGTCGAGTTGACAGACCAGGGCACCTCATTCATGAAATTCGTCGTAACTGGCGAGGAAAAAGGGCCAAAAGAACTTCCCTCCCAATTGGCTGACATTCCGCAAGTCGATGAATCCATGGCTTCCAGGACAAGAGAGTTTGTCATGTCAGGAATGGGAAGCAATGTCACTATCAACGGCAAACAGATGGATATGGATCGGATTGACGAGCAGCTCAAACTTCATGATACAGAGATATGGGAAATTTCGAACGAGGGCATGGGCATGATGGGCAATAATATGGGAATGGCTCACCCATTCCATGGCCATGGCACTCAGTTCCTGATTTTGGACCGGGATGGAAATCCGCCACCTGCAAACGAACGGGGCTGGAAAGATACGATTTTGGTCGCACCTGGAGAAAAAGTGCGTGCGATTGCGACATTCGACCATAAAGGTTTGTTCATGTACCACTGTCACATCCTGGAGCACGAGGACGCCGGGATGATGGGACAATTCACGGTAGAAGAGTAAGATTCCGGACATCCCCGGAGTCTTTTTTTTGTGGCATTAACCGATCAGGAGATGGACCCCTAAGGCAATCCCAAAAACAATCGCGATTGCCCGGTGGATTTTTTTATACGCGAGATACTTCTTCCCCTTTGCCCACTTGTCCAGGATCAAGCCAAAGGTTACAAGAAAAGCAAATCCTATCAATGTCGCTAATCCGCTGTAGATGCTTTCCCATTCTTCATTAGTCTGCAGGAAAAAATAAGAGCCATGCGCAATCGCTCCTGAAAAAGCAGCCCAGCCAATCAGTGTATGATGCTCCCTCAAAAGCTTGTATGCTATCTGGGCCCACTTCAAAAATCCAACTTTCCGTTTTTTTAATTGCAGGAATAGAAGTCTGGCCAGCCATAGTGCAAAGGCTGCGATCGCTCCTATTTCGGCTGCTGTTCCGACCTTCTCGTAAAGATCGCTCAACAAATCAGTTTCACCAGTGAAGAAACCGAGGATCAACATACCAGCAAATGCAGCAGTAACTATGTAGCCACCCAGCTTAATCCATTTTGACAAAGCATCTTGGGACATACGCTTCACTCCTTGTCTAATTATTCTATCCTATACCCTGAAACCCATTCTATATTAGGCAAAGAACAAATTCGCAAGCATCTCGTTCAGGCCAACAACAAACGCTGCCAACTTAAAAATAACGGTGTCGCTTGCTGGTCGGGCCTTGGATAAAACAAAAAGCATAAGGACCAACCCACTTATTTGGCCCTTATGCTTATTTTCACACCCAGCCTAATAACTTTGCCAGTTGGGCGATCACAAATGTTACAAGTAAGGCGATGACAGTCGGGATCATGAATGCCATAAAAGTCCATTTCTTGCTCTTTGTCTCCTTATAAATATTGATCAGTGTGGTTCCGCAAGGATAATGAAGGAGTGAAAACAACATCATGTTGAGAGCTGTCAGACAGGTCCAGCCCTGATCAAGGAAGATTTGCTTCAAATCCCCGATTCCTTCCACATCGATCAGTTCCCCTGTGGATAAATAACCCATCAACAGTACCGGCAATACAATTTCATTTGCCGGCAGGCCAATCAAGAAAGCCATAAGGATATATCCATCCAGCCCCAGCGATTGCCCAAGAGGATCTAAAAATTGCACAATATGCAGGAGGATGCTGGTTCCGCCTATATCGATGTTGGCGAAAACCCATGTCAGGACGGCTGCGGGCGCCGCGACTTTAACCGCCCTGTTAAGAACGGATAGCGATTTTGTCAGAGAAGCCCTGATCACAGTATCGAATATTTTCGGCTTTCGATATGGAGGCAGCTCCAATGTATAATGTGTCGGAACTCCTTTAAGCATTGTTTTTGAAAGAATCCAGGATACAAAGAATGTCACGATGATGCCAAACAATACAATCCCCACGATGACCGAAGTCGTCACGACCATTGCCATTCCGCCCGTAAAACCTGAAGCCATGAATAGTGAAGCAAGGACAATCAGTGTTCCCCATCTTCCGTTGCAAGGTACGAAGTTATTCGTAAGGATCGCCAGCATTCTTTCCCGCGGCGACTCGATGATTCTCGTAGACATCATCGCTGCCGCATTGCACCCAAAACCCATCGCCATTGTCAGCGATTGCTTTCCATGTGCGCCAACAGACTTAAAAAGTCGGTCCATATTAAAGGCAACACGCGGGAGATAGCCATAGTTTTCAAAGAGGGCAAATGTCGGGAAGAAAATCGCCATCGGCGGGAGCATGACACTGATCACCCATGTTGTGCCACGATAGAAACCTAGAACAAGTACACCATGTAGCCATTCAGGTGCATTGATCATTTCAAAAAACAAAGTGAGGTATCCTTCAATCCAGCCAAAAAATTCAGCCAGCATGGCAGATGGAACATTTGCGCCGGCAATCGTTAAATAAAAGACCACCCCGAGCATCACCAGCATGATCGGGAAACCAAGGATGGGCGAGGTGAAAATCGCATCTAATTTTTCAGTGCGCTGAGAGTGTTTATTTTTCGTGTAAGTAACTCCGGCCTGAACCAATTGACTGCTATTCTGATAGAGCTTCTCAACGATGCGGTCACGAGAGTCGGAGGTTGATAGTTTTTCAGCTTGATGAAGAATTTCTTCCAAAAGCTGATTTTGATCCAATGATTGAGATTCCATTACTGCAACACCTCCTCTGACGGTTGCCGCTTGCTGATTTCCTCAAGCAGCGCTTTATCTCCATCAAGTAAGCGCAAAGCAAGCCATCTGGATGGAATTCGGCTATTCCGAAGCTGTTTTACCAGCGGAATGAGGACTGCAATTTTTTCTTCGGTTTCTTCATCATAGGTGACCGGTACAGGATTACATGTGATCTCACCGCTCATCAGCCGGTCCATGGCATCGAGCAGCGCCGAAATGCCCGTTTTATTCCTGGCAGAGATTTTGATGACCGGTACCCCTAGCCGCCTCATTAAGATCTTTTCATTAATTTTAATCCCCATCTTCTCAGCCTCATCAATCAAATTGATGCAGATGATTACCTGGCCGGTCATCTCAAGAACTTGTAAAGCCAGGTTAAAATTCCGTTCCAGTGCAGTAGCGTCCAATACGACGAGTGTGAGATCAGGTTTTTCGAACACAATATAATTGCGGGCCACTTCTTCATCAAGAGAATTGGAGTAAAGCGAATAGGTACCAGGCAAATCGACTAGTTTAAAAGTGTTGCCTTTATATTGAAAGGAACCTTCCTTTAATTCAACCGTCTTTCCCGCCCAGTTTCCCGTATGCTGCTTCAATCCAGTCAAAACATTGAACAATGTACTTTTCCCCGTATTAGGGTTTCCAGCCAGCGCGACACGAAATTGCCTGCTCATCAGTCCATCAGCTCCCCTTCGATTTTTATGCTTTCATCTTTCCTTAAAGCGATCGTAGTATTGCTTACGCGAAAAGCAATTGGATCACCCAAAGGACTTTTCCTGATTACTTCCACGATCGCCCCAGGCACAAATCCTAAATCAAGCAGCCTTCTCCGCATGACCCCTTCAACTGATATGCACGTCAGCTTAATGACGTTTCCTTTTTCACCATCGGATAAACGGACTTTTTTTGATTCGCTCATTAATATTTCCTCCACCTTAAAAAGTTTCCTTAGTGCAACTTTTGTTTTTTATTATATGTAAGTGTGGAGAAAGTGTCAAAATTATTTTTATAAAACAAAAAAGCATATGGACAAATCCAGAAAATTGGATATGTCCATATGCTCTCCAGCCTTGGATAGCAGAATATGAAATCATCTTATTTTTACTTTTGACACGCTGTATTAATCATCTCCAACAGCTCTTCTTTTCCAAACCGGGCAATGAATTTATGGACCGGCTCGCGCTTTTTCCCATTCTCATTATATATGTCTATGAGACTCTCAACTCTTTGATAAAGCTCATCCGGAGTAAGCTGTTCATATAACAGGCTTCCCGGTGCAGCATCCTGCCCCTTTGATTTTCCCCCGGCATATAGATTGTAGCCGTCTTTCACTTTCATTATGCCGATATCGTTAATGAGCGGTTCACCGCAGCCGACCGGGCAGCCGGTATACGCTGGCTTCAGGGTAAAAGGGACAGCTTTGCCGGCGATCCTTTTGTTCAGTTCAATGGCAACGGGCATCCCTTCCTCCTCCGCTCCTTTGCAAAAATTACATGTGCGGAGACTTTTCACAAAGCTCCCAACTGGATAACAGCTGAGGCCAGCCTGTTCAAACTCTGCGATTGCCTCTTCTTTTCGGCTTTCCGGTATTTCGATATACAGCTGCTGAAACGTCGTCAGCTCCAGCTCCTGGTCCTCTCCCAGATATTTCGCCAGGGCCAGCAGCTGCCTGGCATTCAGTTTGGAGCCAAAATCAATGCCGCCATTAACGGCCAGCTTTATGGTTTTCTCAGTCGTTTCCAATTTATCTCCATCCTCCTTCACGCTTATATAGAATGAATTTATTTCCATCATACCGTGAAAAAGTGGAGAATGTGTGGATTTTTCGAATCAATTCATGATCGTGATTCCGTTAGGTATTTCCCCAACCTTGATTGTTTTTACTTGTTTGCTAGCCAAGTCAATGATACTGACTGTGTTATCGAACATATTGGTGACATAGGCGAACTTTCCGTCATTGCTAACAGTAACACCATGCGCTCCATTTCCTGTCTTGATCTCATCGACAACCGTTTTTGCTTCCAAATCAACTATTGACATGGAACTTGAAGGGGATTCCTCGGTACCCTGGTTCGCGACATACGCATACTTGCTGTCAGGACCAATATAGACCTGTGCCGGGCCTGTACCAACTTCCACCTTGGCCACTTGCTTCGTTTCTAGATCGACTATGGCTAGTGAGTTTTCTGAGAAAAGGGTTACTGCCAGGGTCTTTCCGTCCTTGGTCACTCCTGTTGTCACAGGTGTACTTCCTATTTTCATTCTTTCTTCCTGGAATGTTTCCAGATTGATTACACTTACTGTGTCCTCACCCATATTGGCGATATAGGCGAATTGGCTGTCAGGAGAAACCCTGAAACCATGTGGGCCATTGCCTGTGGGAACGGTTTTGATCACTTTATAGGCTGCCGCGTCAATGACTGAAACGGTGTCATCCTCGTTATTTGTTGTCAATACGTATTTGCCATCCCCTGAGTACACAACATGCGCCGGATGATTCCCAACCTCCACTTCTTTTAACAGTTCATTTGTAAAGGCATCATAGAATACTACTTTTCCAGAAGTTCCTCCTTCGTGACCGCCATGCCCGTGCCCAGACTCAGGAATTAGTGTTGCGGCAACAACTTTTCCATCAGGCGAAAGCTGGATATTATGAACCACTCCTTCCGCCTCGATGGTACCAGCCACCTTATTGTCTTTTACATTGATCTTGCTGATGGTCCCGCCCTCATTCGCGGTGAAATAATATTTTTCTGAAACTAGTTCTTGTTTGGCCGCTTTCACTTCAGGTTTCTTTTCAACCTTAGTAGCAGCACCCGTCCCACACCCTGCAAGAACAAGTCCAACAGAAGCAAACAGGCTAATCATTTTTACATTTAAACGACTCATTTTGAGCCCTCCTTTTCGGAAATCTACCACCATGATAATCCCGCCCATTCCTGCGAAAATGTTAAGTTCATCACAAACCAAAATATAAAGCTGAGAAATTTTACAGCTTTTTGAAATTGATAAAATCTGCAAATTTCCGGAGTAGAATTTACTATTTGTTTTCATTAGGGAAGGATAGTAGCAAAATAATTGATTTATTTTCTTGATAAGTTAAAATGATATCGAGTTTCGTTATTGGATTTCGATATCAGGGAAAGAAGGAATTTTACATGGAGGATAAAGTTCTCAGGAAACTTTTTCTCGGGTTCATCCAGATCCATATTTTGCATCATGCAAAAGAGCAAGAGATTTTTGGGTTGTGGATGCTGGAAGAGCTTAAAGAACACGGCTACAGTTTGAGCGCCGGGACTCTATATCCGATTTTGCACAGTATGGAATCAGATGGATTGCTGATAAAAGAAGAAAGAAAGGTCGAGGGAAAAATACGCAAATACTATCGGACAACAGACAAAGGAAACAGGGTGCTTGAGGAAGCCCAAAAGAAAGCGTACGAACTCTTCAAGGAAATCAAGGATTGATCAGAGGCTCGAAGATATATGTGTACCAGAATTCAGTGGATGAAGGGAGTGAAGCAGTTTGTTTGAACTTCAGAATGTGACTGTGAACGGTATTTTACAAATCGATCAGCTGACGATTCCGGAAAATCAATTCACCTGCATCCTTGGACCGAGCGGAAGCGGGAAGTCGACGCTATTGAGGCTTTTGAATGATCTGTCCAGCCCTGATGATGGGAAGATTCTTTATAAAAACAAACCAATCAACGAATTCGATCCGCTTCAGCTCCGAAGAACGGTTGTTATGGTGTCGCAGGCGCCGGTCATTTTTCAGGGCAGTATTGAAGATAATTTGCAGATTGGCCTTTCTTTTTCCGGAAAAGAAGCAGCAAGTGTTAAGGAAATGGAGACAATGCTCGAATTATTCATGCTTGATAAAAAGCTGGGCGATGAAGCGGAGAACCTGTCTGGCGGCGAAAAACAGCGTCTTTCCTGGGCCAGGGCGATGCTGCTGGATCCCGAGGTGTTTTTGCTGGACGAGCCGACCTCCGCGCTGGATGAAGAAACAGCCCGTACTGTGCTAACAAGATTTTACGAGTATGCAAAAAAGCATTCGAAAACAGTCATTATGATCACTCATTCAAAGGAACTGGCAGAGCTCGCAGCCGAGAATACGATTGACTTGTCCCAATACTCCCTTGGAAGCGAGGGGCTCTGATGGATGGTGTAATGGATCTATCGTTACTGCAGCTTGCTGCTGCCTATATCTTCATCCTGATATTAATCATCATTGTCAGGGTTCGCGGAATCCGCCGGGAAAAAGAAATCCTGCTGGCTACTGTGCGAATGTCCATCCAGCTTGTACTGGTCGGGTACCTTCTCGTCTATCTGTTTGATAATCCTAACCCCTGGTATACCTTGCTGATCATTGCCATCATGCAGATTTTTGCCATTTATAATGTGTACAAACGTACAAAGCACCCTCTTGGAAGCGGGATGAAAAAGTATATTGCTTATGCTATGGCAATCGGAATCCTATCGAGTTTGTTCTTTTTCATTCTCGTTGTCCTGGATGTTACTCCATGGTACGAACCGCGTTATTTCATCCCGATTGCCGGGATGATCATCGGAAATTCGATGACCGGTGTTTCGCTCGGGGTGAATAATTTAATTTCGGGATTTACATCGCACAAGGATGAGATCGAGGGCGCCCTGATGCTTGGCGCCACACCGAAGGACGCCGCCAGGAAGGTCGTCAACGAAGCTTTCGATTCTGCGATGCTGCCAACCATCAACTCAATGGTCGGGATGGGAATCATATTCCTGCCGGGAATGATGACGGGTCAAATTCTTTCCGGCACCTCCCCCATCGTTGCCGTGGAATACCAGATCGCCATCATGCTTGGGATTGTCGGAAGCGTGTCACTGACGGTGATTTTGTATTTGCAGATGGCCTATAAATCTTTTTTCAATGAGCGTTTTCAATTAGTTATGAAGGAGAATAAGAAATGAGAGAGAAAAAAAGTGTAACTTTCCAGTCGCTGCTGGAAATCTTGATGGTTTCGACCAGGCTCGGCCTGACATCTTTCGGCGGGCCTGTCGCCCATCTAGGCTATTTCCATGAAGAATATGTCCGCCGCAGGAAGTGGATGGACGAAAAAAGCTATGCGGATCTCGTGGCATTATGCCAGTTCCTGCCTGGCCCGGCAAGCAGCCAGGTCGGAATCGGTGTGGGGCTGATGCGCGGCGGATTGATCGGAGGATTGTTCGCATTCCTTGGATTCACCCTGCCTTCTGTTTTGGCACTTATCATCTTCGCTTTAATTTTACAGGGATTCGATATTGGAGACGCAGGCTGGATTCATGGTTTGAAAATTGTCGCTGTCGCGGTAGTGGCCCACGCTATACTCGGGATGGCACAGAAGCTTACTCCCGATCTGCCGCGGAAGACGATTGCTTTATTTGCGCTCGCTGCAACCCTGCTGTGGCAAACAGCGTTCACGCAAATTGGAGTCATCATAATCGCTGGAATTTTAGGATATGTTTTATTCAAGTCCCATACTGCATCTGCAGACGATTTGATGACTTTCTCAATTTCCAAAGGTGTTGGGTATATCAGCTTGGGACTCTTTTTCGGTTTGCTCATCCTCCTGCCGATTTTACGGGAAGCGACTTCACTTAATTGGATTGCCATGTTTGATAGCTTTTACCGATCAGGTTCCCTTGTTTTTGGCGGAGGACATGTAGTTTTGCCTCTGCTTGAACGCGAATTCGTGCCGACAGGCTGGCTGAGTGAGGAAGCCTTCCTCGCTGGATATGGCGCTGCCCAGGCAGTACCCGGACCCTTATTTACCTTTGCTGCCTATATCGGAGCAGTCATCAGCGGCTGGAAGGGCGGACTGCTCGCGACAGCGGCAATTTTTCTTCCGGCATTCCTGCTGATCCTTGGGACACTGCCTTTCTGGGATGCATTGAGAAGGAACAGCAAGATCAGCAGAGCGCTTATGGGCGTGAATGCCGCCGTTGTCGGCATCCTGATTGCGGCGTTCTATCATCCTATCTGGACAAGTTCCATTCTCGCGCCTGTTGATTTCGTGTTTGCAGCAGTTTTGTTCAGCATGCTTGTGTATTGGAAGCTTGCTCCTTGGATAGTCGTTGTTACTGGTGCGGTTGGGGGAATGATTTTGTCGATGATTTTTTAAAAAGGACGGGCTTTTGCCCGTTTTTTTGCTATTTGGGTAAGGTTTCATTGATTTCGCACCCATATTCCTGCTTCCGAATTCCGGTAAAATAGGTTTATTGGCGAAAATCTGATTTTATCGACCACATTTTTAATTATTTCGGCGGATTTTCAAATATATCGACCACTTTTCCGAATATATCGACCACATTTACAGATATATCGACCAAGTCAAAAAGAACCTTGACCGCTCATGGTCAAGGTTCTTCTAATCATTCAAATGTCCCTCTCACTAGCGGAACTTTATCTTCTACCATTACTTTTCCCATTGCGATGACCGTATCAATCTCAAGGTCCTTATCCAGCAGCACCAGATCTGCGTCACGTCCTGTTTGGATCCAGCCTTTTTGTGAAAGCTTTAAAACGGCTGCCGGGTTCGCCGTGATGACACGGATGGCCGTTTCGAGCGGAATCCCCTCTGATAAAACGGCTTCCTTAACAGCATAATATAAAGACGAAACCTGGCCAATCTGCAAACCGATTAGTTCACCATTTTGATCAAAATCTGGCAGGCTCGCCTGTCCGTCCGATGTGAAGGTAATCTGGCTGATGTCGACGCCCGCGTCGAGCATCCGCTTGAGACCAACACTGCATTTGACCTCTCCCTCTTCCAAAAACTTTGGAATGGAACTGGTAGTGAAATCAACCCAGCCGCCTTTTTTTGCGTATTCAATGCCCGCTTCAAACAGATGCGGATTCCGGTTGATATGGGTCGGATAAAATTGCCGGATCGGGATGTCGGTACTCTTGACGACCTCCTCGATCAGCTTCAGATGGTCGAGGCTGTCGCCGACATGGACATTGACGATGCCGCTTTTTCCAGCGAGCATCCCGCCGATCCTCGCTGCCGAAGCGATTTTGGCCAGCTCCTCGGCAGTCGGCTGGGATGAACGATGATCGGCGATCGCAATCTCGCCCGCTCCGATTACTTTATCAATCAAAATGATGTCGTCCTCAATTTTGCCGGTAAGCGTTTTGACAGGGACCTGATAGGAGCCCGTTTGCACATAGGTAGTGATGCCTTCTTCTTCTAACGCTCTTGCCTTGGCAATCAAGCTCGGCATCGTTCGTGTCGTGCCGTCAGTGCCGAGAACACCGACCAGCGTCGTGATGCCGGCAGTTGTCGCCTGGGTCAGCTGGATTTCCGGTGTCCTGGTACGGAACCCGCCTTCTCCGCCGCCGCCAATCAGGTGGACATGTGAATCGATGAAGCCTGGTACAACCGTCTTGCCCTCAGCATCAATAACTTTCACATCGACGAACTTTTCTGGAACTTCGATTTCATCCTGGATGAATCCGATTTTCCGATCGACAATTAAAATATCTTTTTTACCAATGTGATCTGGTGCGTAAATCTCGCCATTCTTAATAAGTGTCAGCATGCACTCTCCTCCAACTTCCTGCTGTTTCCTCAATTATAGCTTGTTTCAATTCTCTGAAAAAGAAGCTTGACAGTATATTCTTATCATACTATAATTTCGAGTATTACATTTTAATAAGTTGAAGCATTGAAGAGAGTTTATTAAGCCGGTCTCCCTGTTACTAGAGAATCAGTGGTTGGTGAAAACTGATACAAAGTCCTGGTGAATTTCGTTCTTGGAGCTTTTCCTTTAATACACATTGTAAAAAAGGAACGGACTTGGCCGTTATCCAATTAACTTGAGCGGGAAGCGTATTTTTGCTTCCAAATAGGGTGGTACCGCGTGTTCAGCCACGTCCCTATCCAGATCGTTGGATAGCGGCGTGGCTTTTTATTTTGCCCGGACGTCCAGCGGCTCAGCTGAAATAGAGAGAAAAGGGAGAATCAACATGGAGAAAGAGCAATGGTCATCAAAGATTGGATTTATCCTTGCCGCAGCCGGTTCGGCAATCGGAATCGGGGCAATCTGGAAGCTTCCTTATGTGACGGGGGTCAGCGGCGGCGGAGCGTTTTTCCTCATGTTCATTTTATTTTCGCTGTTCATCGGCCTGCCGCTGCTGCTTGCGGAATTCGTGATCGGCCGCAGTACTGGAAAAGAAGCGATCCGTGCTTATCTAGAAATCGCGCCTAAAAGCAAATGGTATTTGATCGGGATACTCGGTGTCGTTACCAGCTTCGTGCTGCTTAGCTTTTACAGTGTGGTTGGCGGCTGGATCAGTGTTTATTTTGTAAAGGGGCTTGCTGGCGGAGTGATCCAGGAAGGCGCCGATTATGGTGAGCTGTTCGGGACGACGATCAGCGATCCGTGGAGTGTACTCGCCGCGCAGGCTGCGTTCTTGCTGATGACCATCGTGGTAGTCGCCAAAGGCGTCCAGTCTGGCATTGAAAAAGCGAGTAAAATCCTAATGCCAGCCCTGTTCCTGCTTTTTATCATCTTGATCGTCCGTTCACTCACGCTCGATAACGCGTTAACTGGAGTAAAGTTCTTCCTCGCTCCGGATTTTTCAAGCATCACCTCCGAAAGCATCTTATTCGCGATGGGACAATCCTTTTTCTCCCTGAGCATCGGGGTATCAGTAATGGTGACATACAGCTCCTACCTGCCGAAAAAAGGCAGCCTTGTACAGCCGGCCCTGTCAGTTGTCGGGATGAACCTGTTCATCGCACTGCTTGCCGGACTGGCGATCTTTCCGGCTGTATTCTCACTCGGATTTGAACCTGCTGAAGGTCCGGGACTGCTATTTGTCGTCCTGCCAGCGGTTTTTGAAAAAATGGTTTTCGGCGAGCTGTTCCTGCTGCTGTTTTTAGCGTTATTCCTGTTCGCGACACTGACATCGGCATTCTCGATGCTTGAAATTGTCGTCGCCACTCTTGCAAAAGGCGATCGTAAAAAGCGCGCCAGATTCGCATGGATTGCCGGCGGATTGATCTTCCTTCTCGGCATCCCATCCGCCCTGGCTTTTGGAATTCTGGCGGATGCAACGGTTTTCGAAAAAAACATCTTTGACACAGCCGACTTCCTGGTAAGCAATATCCTGATGCCGCTTGGAGTCCTGCTGATTTCGATTTTCGTTCCGCTGAAAATCAGGAAAGAAGTTTTAAGGCAGGAGCTTCTCCAACATTCCAAAACAGGCAGCTGGCTTTTTAATCTCTGGTACAATGTCATGAGGTTCATCGTTCCAATCGTCATCATCATTGTATTCCTTGATTCACTAGGCCTCATATAAAAGGAAGCTGGCATTACGCCAGCTTCTTTTTTAGTTGATACATACAATCACAAAATCTATCATCAGTATAATTTTTCCCTATAATGCAAAACCTTTTGTGTAGATGACTGGCATCGGAGGGATTTTTTATGTTCTTCAAGAAACAGAAACGTGAAGCTCCTGACAGCATGAATGAAAAAAATCTCGACGACAAGGAGTTAATCCCCGTATCCAAAGATGAATTCATCAACATTATGAAAGAGCGTCTTCATCATAGTGCCGACCTAAACACAAAAGAATTGGCCAATGGTTTCACCCTTGTTTTCCTCGACACTTTGACTGATAAGAAAATGTTGAATGAGGATATTTTATCGCGTTTGGCTGGCACCTCTGCTACACCGGATGAAGCTTTAAAGAGCATAACGGTTTCGAGCACTTTGAAGCATAAGTACGTTGAAGATGGTGTCGATTCGATACTGAAAGGTGCCGTACTGGTCCATTCTACTGGATACCCTGTCATTATCAGCGCAGTTGTGGCTACCCAGGAAAACCGCTCATTGACCAGGCCGGAAAATGAATCCCAGGTGATGGGACCGCAAATCGCCTTCAATGAGAGTCTGGCAACGAATATATCACTGCTTCGCCGTTTTCTTACAAATGCCAATCTATGCAATGAAAGTTTTAAAGTAGGAAAACAAACGAATTCTGCGGTTGCGCTGCTTTATTTAAAAGATATTGCCGATGAAGAGATGGTTGACAGAATGCGTGAACGGATTCAGAGCATCGACATCGATTCAGTCCTTGATAGCTCTTTCTTGATCCAGCTTATCGAAGACAATTCACTGGCAATTTTCCCGCAAATGCTGCTGACGGAAAGACCAGATCGTGCCTGTGCATGGCTTTTGAACGGAAAAGTAGTGGTACTGGTGGATGGCAGTGTCCAGGTCATCGGAGCACCGCAAACCTTCATCGAATTTTTTCAGAGCATGGAGGATGAAAGTGTCAGATGGCAGATTGCCACTTTTATCAGGATCCTGCGCGTTTTTTCCATGATAGTCTCGATTTTTTTCACCGCCATTTATGTTGCGTCTTTGACATTCCATTACGAAATCATTCCACAGACATTGCTGGTCCCGCTCGGTGAATCAAGATCGCGTGTTCCTTTTCCGCCCATTATTGAGGCATTATTGCTCGAAACAATGATTGAGCTCCTCCGGGAAGCAGGAGCCCGGCTGCCAACGAAAGTCGGCCAGACAATGGGTATCGTAGGCGGTATTGTAGTTGGTACAGCTGCAGTAGATGCCGGATTCACAAGCAACATCCTGATCATCATCATTGCCGTTAGCGCCCTTGCCTCTTTTACAACACCAAACTATACGATGGGCAATGTCATACGGATCCTGCGCTTTCCCTTAATTATTTTAGCTGGTTTTTGGGGTTTTTACGGGCTGATGTTCGGCTTTTGTTTCCTGCTGATCCACCTGATCCGCCAATCCAGTCTTGGAAGCCCATTTCTGGCTCCTTTTTACCCGCCGAGATTTGCAGACTGGCGGGACAGCATCATCCGTCTCCCGATTGGCTGGACCAATAGTCGTCCAAAACAGGCAAGACCAGATGACAAAATGAAATTCAGAGCCCAAAAAACCAAAGAATAAAGATGTGGTGTTATGAATGAAAATCCTGATCGAGGTAAAACCGCAGAGTATGGTCAATACCATGCTGCTCGTATTCGTGATTTTTTCCATGCAGGTAGGCGTAGGCATCCAGGGATTCCAGAGGGTCATTTATATGGAAGCAAAGCATGATGCCTGGATTTCCGTTATTTTGAGTGGTGTTGCAACTGCAATCGTTGGGTTCATCATGGTCAAGACTTTGAAAGCCTATGAGAATACGGACCTCTATGGAATTCAATATGATGTACTTGGAAAATGGTTCGGGAACATGCTCAATATCTTATTTGTCATTTATTTTCTTGGAGGATTCCACATCATTGTCCGAAATTATATTGAAGTTATCCAGGCGTGGATTTTCCCTGAAGTACCGGACTGGCTGATTTCCCTTACTCTTCTCTACCTTGTCTACTACGGACTAAATGGAGGACTGAGGACAGTGGTAGGAGTATGCTTCTTTAGTGTAGGTCTGTCCTTCTGGCTAATTCTCCTGCTTGCCTATCCCTTCCAGTTCGCCAATTGGGATTACTTATTTCCGATGTTCGAAGCGAGCATTCCGGAAATTTTAAGGGGTACAAAACAAATGACATTCACTGTCGTCGGCTTTGAGATCATCTATGTAATCTATCCTTTTTTAAAAGAAAAAGACAAGGTCCACAAATATATGCAAGTAGGCCTTTTTTTTACCACCATCCTTTACCTCACGATTATGGTGGTCTCCCTGGCCTATTTTAGCGGAGGACAGTTGGAACGGACGATTTGGGGAACTCTCTCTCTCTTAACAATCGTCCGCTTTCCTTTCATAGAAAGATTTGAATACGTGGCTATTACCTTCTGGGTGTTGCTGATCATGCCGAACTTGATGCTCTATATGTGGGCGGCTACCCGAGGTATTTCAAGGGTTTTTGGTAAAAAGGAACAGAAAGTCAGTTGGAAGTTGCTGATATTTTTATTCTTGACCCTGCTTTATCCACTCACCAGGGTACAAATCAATATGATGAACGATTATTTCGCAAAAGGTGCCTTCTATATCGTGTTTATCTATCCATTCCTGCTATTCGGTGCAGTTCTAGTCAAAAAGAAATTTTTCCGAAAAAAGGATGAGGCCAATGTACAAAAAAATGAATAAAATCATCATTGCGATCCTTGTCATCATCATTTCCGGCTGTGCTGATCCGAAAACATTGGAGCGAATGGGTTTGGTCACAACAATCGGATATGATACGACAGAAGATAAAAATGTTCTTGTAACAATGGTACTGTTGCAAATTGATCCAGAGGCAGCTCAGAATTCCATTATCCTTTCCGCAAAATCAGAGACTAGCAAAGGGGCGAAAAACAAAGCTGATTTAAAAAGCCCTAAAAAGCTGCAATCAGGTCAACTCCGGGTAGCACTAGTCAGCGAAGAGTTCGCACAGCTAGGTATCATCAATCTCGTAGACACCCTGGCACGGGATCCGGCTATCAGCAATCTCACCTATCTTGCAGTCGTTGAAGGCAGTACACATAAACTGCTCAAACAGAAAAACGCGGGGTTTTCCGATATCAGCCAGCTCATTTATAAGGAACTAGATCAAAATATAAAAGGGGAAAAAATCCCCTCGTCAACTCTGCAGGAAGTCATGCAAGATTATTATGCTGCAGGAACTGACCCGGTTTTGCCCACTATAAGGGGGGAAAACGGAGAAATTATCATTACCGGCATGGCGTTGTTCAAGAATGATAAAATGGTCAGCAAGGCCAATCCCGATGAAGCATTTTTTCTGAAATTGGTCAATGACCGATATAAAACAGGAGCAATAGAAATAACCATCCCAAAAGGCGGTTTTGGTATTCCGGAGTCAATTAAAGCTCCTGACCAAATGTCCGTGGTCCTGGATACGATCACAAGCAAAAGTGATATCAACCTGCTCAACAAAGACAACCTCCAGTTCGAAATGAAAATCAAATTAACAACAAGATTGCTTGAGGTCAATCAAGTAATGGACATTAAGAACCCAGTACTACTAAAAAAACTGGAAGACAGACTTAGTGAAAAAATCACCTCCGAAATTGAGAACCTGGTTGAAAAGGCGCGCGTGGCCGGAGCAGATCCATTCGGGTTTGGCGAAATTTACCGTAAAAGCGTCAGAGGCACAAACCTGACTGCATCGAAATGGCACAAGATGTATCCGGATAGCAAGGTTAATGTAAAGGTGGACTTCGAGATTCTGCGGACAGGGGTTGTGGAATAATACGAAAAAAGCGGGAGTCTCGTGTGATGGCTCCCGCTTTGGTTTCTTATCCAACTTCACTGTCCCACTTTTTCTCATCCTGAACAAAAAGGATACCAAGTTCGTGATGATCGCCTTCATATAACGCCCGTTGCACAAAACGGATTTGCGCATTCGTATCAAGCACTTCCAGCTTGCAATGTGCCCTGTTTCGCGAAAGAGCCTCGTAAAATGTTTTTTCGTCATTGACGTTCGTGCCATTGACTTTTGTGACAAGCTCCCCTACTTCCAGGGCCATTTTATCGGCTGGCGATCCTGGCAGGATGCCGAGAATCATTACGCCATGATTCTTTTTGGAAAAATAGAACGGATGGCTTTCTTCCTGCATCCGCTGGGTATAAGTCAAAGCTTCGCGGCCAATGATCGCGATAGACACGGCTGCGATGGCCGCGATGGGGTACCAGTACCCGGCTGCAGCAATCAGTACGGCCAGGATGCCAAGTCCAATCACCCGGCTGCCCTGCTGCTGAATGGCCTCCCTCGGCAGCATGCCCTGGATTTGCTGATGCATGCCGATCGCGAATGGAATGAGAAGCAATGAATATGTATTGTCGCCAAGCGTGAACACCGGCCACCACTCGAACGGCATGGTCAGGATGTTTCCTGGAATGAGCATGAATGCCGGAACCAGCCACAGCCGTTTCACCTCATGAACACCGACCGTCTGGCCGCGCTTGCTTTTAACTAATTTTGGAGAAGTTCCCTTTTTGCCATTCTTTAAAATAAGGAATCCTTCACCGATTGTCAGCAGTGCCAGCAAAATCGCGATGGAAGGATATATTTTTTCATCCAAATTTGAAAATAAATCGCCGGCCAGCGGAAGCTCGATGTTTTTGCCCGACAGAAAAGCTAGAGCAAAAAAAGCAGCGCCAACCGTATAGGCAGGAGCCAGCAGCCTCACTCTCGCGGTAAAGCTCAATAGCAATGTCGCCGCCGCAATTAAAACAATCGCCGCGAATGGTATCGTAAGCCCTGCTCCAATAGTGATTGCGGAAATCAGCAGACCGACAAGCAGACCAAGCGGAAACAGCTGCCTTAGCTCAAAATAAGCATCTTCCGACCGGACCGTGAAGTTTTTCCGCTCCCGCTTCACGCGCGCAACCCCAAGGACCGCAGCTATAATAAAAGAATAATAGAACACAGGGTGAAGCAGAAGCCTGCCCGTCCCCTTCAAAAGCTCAATGAACCAATCCTGTGCCACCCCTATGTCACCATCCCCGTAAAATTACATATTATTAAGCTTATTCTATCAAATCTAGGGGGTAAAACCTATTAATACTTGCGGAAATGGGATGGGATTTTTTTCTTGTGGAGGTTTATTTCGGTCGATAGCAACTAATCTCTATGGAATCCGGGTTATTCTCTACGGTTTGGTCTGGAATCTCTACGGAATGCTGCTTATTCTCTACGGAAGAGGCTATAATCTCTACGAAATGAAGCATATTCTCTACGTTTACCATAAACTAACAAAAAAAACACTGCACCCCTGACTAAGGTACAGCGTCTTCTAAAAATGGAGTTGTAGTTGATTACCTTGCCAGCAGCCTCAACGCAGTCTGCAGCTGCAAATCGTTCTCTTCCTGCTTCATCGCTTCCCTGGCAGCTTCCTCGAGAGCACTGGCTGTTTTGGCGTTGATCACGCCGGTTACGTTCATGCTATTGTTACGCTGGAATGCCTTGACGGCGATTTCGGTCTTATCGCTGAAGTAGCCGTCTGTACGCCCCGGCTCGAATCCAAGGCCTGCAAGAATCTCCTGGGCGTTCTTGACCTGCTCGTTATTCATATCCAGCTTCAGCGGTTTTTCAGCCTGGATCGGATGTGTGTGATACAAAGCTGGCTGGTTGACTTCGACGGTTGGCTCGATGCCTTTCTTATGGATCCAGTTGCCATCCGGCGTCAGCCATTTGAACAGCGTCAGCTTGATATTGCTTCCATCGCCCATCGGCACAGCCTGCTGGACTGTTCCCTTTCCGAAGGTCTTTTCGCCGATAATAGGATAGCCGCCCGCTTCCTTCAATGCCCCGGCCAGGATTTCCGCTGCTGATGCACTTCCGTCATTTGTCAACACGCCAATCGGGTAGTCTTTCGCTTTAGCCAAATTGGAAAAATATCGTGTCTTATCGCCGCTGCGTTCCTCGATTTGATATAGCGGCTTATCTTTAGGAATCAGCTCACGTAGAATCTCTTCGACGCTCGAAAGCAGCCCGCCAGGATTACCGCGAACATCGATCACCAGCGCATCCAATCCCTCTTTTTCCAGTATCTTCAGTTCTTTATTGAATTCCTTGGATGTTTCCTCAGAAAAAGAGGTTATCTCCAGGTATCCAATTTTTTCGCCATTTACCTTTTTCATATCACTATAAACGGTAATCTGCGGGATTTCATCACGGACCACTTTTACCTGAAGTGGATCCTTCAAGCCTTTCCGCCCAATCTCGAGTACCACAGGGGTCCCCTTTTTCCCGCGGATTTTCGTTGTCGCTTCAAACAAGTCCAGCCCATCGATACTTTCACCATCAACCTTCAGAATCTGGTCGTTCGGCTTCAAACCCGCTTTTTCTGCAGGCGAATTTTTAAAAGGCGAAACAATCACGATCTTTCCATCTACTGAACTGACTTCAGCGCCAATCCCCTCAAATGATGACTCCAGTGTCTGATTGAATTGCTTAGCAGTTTCCTTGTCCATATAGACCGAATAAGGATCCTCCAAAGTCGACAGCATGCCCTTGATGGCACCCTCAACCAGCTTTTTTCCCTCTACTTTTTCCACATAACTATTAAAAATCAAACTGTAGGCCTGCTCAACTTTTTCAATACTGCCCTGCTCGCCTGATTCTGCCCTCGCACTATCCTTAAAAGGGACAATCTGACGGTCCAGCACCCCAGCCTTACTCTCGTACCATTGCATCCCGGCGTATGTACTCCCCGCCCCAGTCAGCAGCGAGCCCGCCATCAAAATGGCAATCCACTTACGCTCCATTGCCAAACTCCTCCCTGTTTACCGCATCAACTGCTTCTCTGCCGTAAAAATTTATATGATTCCCATTATATGACGAAGAGGGACAGGGTATGAAGGTTTAATTTTGCAGGAAGGTCCCGTTTGGATTTATTTTACAAGTTTCTAAGACTATTAAACGGGAAAATAAAAAAGGAAGAGATTTGAGGTCTCTTCCTGAATTTATTACCAATATGCAGCTGGGTTTACAGCGTTTGATTTAGAAGCGTTCCACGATCCTCTGTGCAGTTCAAAGTGCAAGTGCTGTCCATAAGATTGTCCAGTATTGCCCATTGTGCCAATTCTTTGTCCTCTGGAAACCACTTGACCATTGCTAGCCATACGCGCACTCATATGTGCATAAACAGTTGTCCATGTTTGTCCATTAATTGAGTGTGCTACAAAAATAACATTCCCATAGCTTGAGGAATAATAAGAGCGAATGACAACACCATCTGCCGCAGCATGAATTGGTACGTTCGATCCACGGTTGGCAATATCAATTCCTGCATGGTATGAACCCCAACGGCTGCCAAGTCCAGATGAGATGCGTCCGCTTGCCGGCATGATGATCATACCGCCTGATGATGGTGCTGCCGCTACTGGTTCTGGGTCTGGAGCTGGAGTTGAAGTGCTTCCGCCACCGCTGCTTTTCGCTTTTGCAGCAGCCGCAGCCCTTTGTCTTGCAAGCTCAGCTTGTCTCGCTCTTTCGGCTGCGATCTCAGCCTGGCGTTTCTTTTCTAGTTGAATTGCCTGAGCCATTGCAGCTTCCTGTGCCGCCAAAACATCCGCGGCTTCTGACATTTCTAGATTCTCCGCATGCATCTGCTCTTCTTCATGCTTAAGAGTACTCATAAGCTTGTTCTTTTCTTTAATTTGATCGTTCAACTTCACTTTTAATGCTTCTAGTTCCTTCTTCATTCCCTGAAGGTTATTAAGCTTTGTTTCTACTTCATTCTGCTTCTTTTCAAGCTCTTCCTTATCCAATCTGTGCTGTTCAAGGATATCTTTATCAGCCTGTACGATTGTTGTTACCGCACTTACACGGTCAACGAAATCACTGAAACTTTGTGCTCCAAGAAGGACATCGATATAGTTTACAGTACCGCCATTTTCCTGGAAAGAACGTGCCTTGTCCTTAAGCAATTCATTGCGTTTTTCGATACGCTTGATCAATTCAGCGATTTCTACTTTTAATTGCTCGATTTCAGCGGTAGTCTGTGCGATTTCCGCATTTTTTACTTCAATTTTCTTTTCTGCGTCTTCAACACCTAAATCAAGTTTTTTGATCTGGTCATTCAGACTTTGCTGTTCAGTTTGCAGTTCACCGATCTTAGATTTATTTTTATTGATTTCAGAATTGATGCCTGAACGTTTATTTTGCAATGCATTCTTTTCTTTTTGCATTTCCGAGATGCTTGCTGCTTTTGCTTCATTTACTGATAATGGGCTTACTAAAGAACCCAGGCTTAAAGTACTGACTACTGCTAGTGAGAGTATCTGCTTTTTCACTAGATCTTTTCCCCTCTCTTACTCATGATAGTTTCGTAACTTTGTCTTTCTATCTATCGTCTATTGGTTATGTAGTGTTTAGGAGAAATTTCCGGCGATACCGGAAATTTGATCCTTTACACCTTCAAGAACTTGCGGACGGACATGAGACTTCCCCAGATTCCAATTGCCGCACCCATGATAATCAGGATCGCAGACAGCTGGTACACAAACGGGTTGAATTCTAGCAATCTTATGAAATGATCTTTTAGCTTTTCGTTCAAGAAGTCGTAAGCGTAATAATACGCTGCTGATACGACGGCAATCGGCACCACTGCTCCAAGGATACCCAGCCATAGGCCTTCAAGGAAGAATGGCCATCTGATAAAACCATTTGTGGCCCCAACGAGTCTCATAATCTCAATCTCTCGTTTACGCGCCATGATTGTAATCTTAATCGTATTAGAAATCAGGAACATTGCAGTAAAAAGAAGTCCGACAATCAAGACGAGTCCGACATTACGGCTTACTTTTATAAAACCGAAAAGTTTCTCCACCTTGCCCTGACCATATTTTACAGTTGCTACATACTCCAGCTTCTCTATTTGCTTCGCGACTTTCATTGTGTCAGTAGGATTTTTCGTCTTTACGACGAACACATCGTTTAAAGGATTGTCCTGCTCAAATAACTGGAAGGCTTCCCCTTCATCTCCCAGACTGTTAATCAGGCTTTCGAGTTCTTTTTCCTTCGGAGAATAGGTCACTTTTTTAATTCCAGATACCTGGTTGATCCGCTGTTCCAATACCTTTTTATCTTTGTCGTTCGCAGCTACATCCACATGGACTCGGATTTCTACATCCTCCTCGATTGTGGTTGCGACTTTATTTAAATTCATCATAATGACGAAAAAGACACCGACCAAAAGCAAGGTAACCGTTACGGCACTTACGGATGCGAACGTCATCCAGCCATTCCGGCCTAAGCTTTTAAAGCTTTCACGAATGTGGCGGCGGAATGTTCTAGCTTTCATATCCGTAATCACCTTTCATTTCATCACGCGCAATCCGGCCGTTCTCTATCGCGATGACGCGATGCTTGATTGTGTTGACGATTTCTTTGTTGTGGGTGGCCATGACAATCGTGGTTCCCCTCATATTAATTTCTTCGAATATGTTCATAATTTCCCATGAAGTGTCCGGGTCAAGGTTACCAGTTGGCTCATCGGCGATTACCACTTTTGGTGCGTTCACTATTGAACGAGCGATGGCAACACGCTGCTGCTCCCCGCCTGAAAGCTCAGTCGGAAGCGATCTGGCTTTATGCTTCAACCCGACTAGATCCAAAGTTTCCATTACTCGCTTTTTGATATATTGCGGCGATTCCTCAATAACCTCCATCGCGAACGCGACATTTTCATAGACTGAAAGAGTATTGAGCAATTTGAAGTCCTGGAATACGACGCCAATATTTCGGCGCAGCAATGGTACTTTGCTGTCCTTAAGCTTTGCGAGATTAACACCATTTATAATGATGGAACCCTTAGAAGGCTTCACTTCACGGTACATCATTTTTATAAAAGTAGATTTCCCAGCACCGCTGGGTCCTACCACGTATAAAAATTCACCTGCATCTATATGAACATTAATTCCATTTGCGGCCATGATACCGTTGGAATAAGTCTTGTAAACATCCTGCATATCAATCATTTTTTGTATCACCTTAGATAGTTAGTCTTATCACTCGGCTTTTCTTCGACAATTTGTAACAAACCTATTATAGCATCTAGCTCTATCAAATAAACCCTTTTATATATTACAGTTTCTTTTCAAATTGAACAAAAAGTCCCATTATATTCCTCTGAAGGGTAATATATCTACTAATTCACAAAGCATTTCACTTGCCAATCTAGCTATTTACCAAGTAAAATGCACTATTTGCAGCAAGTGTGTATTTGTCGAATTTTTAGTTTTATTACACATGTGTTACGAGATTTTGTCAAAACTTGTATGTACAAATTGTGAAGCTTGCTGAATTGCTAAATAATTTGGCGATTTTTCTAAAATGCATAAGGACAGCATTTTACCTGACAGCAGACTGGAAAAATAAGCGCAAAAAAAACGCCCTGATGATGATCAGAACGTTTCCTTTTAAATGTTATTTTTTGTTTGCCAGCCATTCAGCAACTGCAGATGCATCGTCACCTTCAAGTAATTTTGGAGGCATTGACCCTTTACCATTGGCGATTGTACTTTCAATCTCATCCTGGGATAGACGTGAACCTACATCACTTAATTTTGGCCCTACGCCGCCTTCAAGATTTCCGCCATGGCAGCTTGAACATTTTTGGTTAAAAAGCTTTTCCGGATCTGCACCAGCTTTGTCGCCGCCAGCTTCATCGCCGCCACCGCCGCAGGCTGCCAGTGCCAAGGAGGTTCCCATTAATAGAGCTAATAATTTCTTCTTCAAACTTAACTCCCCCTAAGAAAATTTTGCATACACGACTATTTTATACCAATACTAAGCCCTTTTAAAACCCTCACCCAATACCTCTGAAGCATCCATTACAATCACAAATGCAGCAGGGTCAATGGATTGAACCAATTGTTTCAATTTTGTGAACTCCGTCTGGTCCACTACACACATAATGATTGGCCGTTCTTGATCGGTATAGCCGCCGTATGCTGATAGTTTTGTCACTCCGCGGTCAATTTTATTCAAAATCGCTTCACGA
The DNA here is from genome assembly GCF_007678455.1 of Cytobacillus oceanisediminis 2691. Classification (GTDB taxonomy): domain Bacteria; phylum Bacillota; class Bacilli; order Bacillales; family Cytobacillaceae; genus Mesobacillus; species Mesobacillus oceanisediminis_A. The sequence goes on from NZ_VEEP01000006.1 coordinate 117,693, forward strand.
ACTTCATCCTGGCGGTTCGTGATGACCATCGCCATCTTCGAGCGACCGATACCAACCTGCACAAGGTCGATGGTTTTACTAGTCACATAAAGCCCGATCAAAGCATAAAGACCTCGTTCAATATCAAAGACAATCGCTGCAGACAATACAATCAGCCCATCAATCAACGCCACGCAGGTTCCAAGTGAAAGTCCCGTGTACTTATGGATGATTTGCGCGGCCAAATCCGTACCGCCAGTTGATGCATTTCCTCTGAATACAATCCCAAGGCCCAGACCGACACCAATACCGCCGAACAATGACCCAAGCAAAGGATCGAGAGTCCAAGGCTTCACATCATTCGTCAGGAACACAACAAATGGAAGAAAAATGGTCCCTGCAAGAGTTTTATACCCATATTGCCTTCCAAGTAAAACAACCCCGGCAATAAACAACGGAATATTAAATGCCCACTGCACATACGCTGGCTCCCAGCCAAGCGTCGCATCCAAAATTGTACTGATCCCGCTCACTCCGCCTGAAGCAACACGGTTTGGCAGCAGGAACACATTAAACGATATAGCCACAATCCCTGAACCTATCAACACATATACATATTCAATCAGCTTGTCCAAAGCTGGATTCATCTTTTGATTCCGCCGTTTTTTCACTGTCCTATCCCCTTTTCCCATTAATGCCGTCAGTGAGTATAGCATGTGTCGAATTTTCTGTAAACGCTAGCAGTGCGCCGTATTAAAGGATGAAAGAAAGACTTCGATTATATATGAAGAGGTACGCCGTCTTTTAATAGGCTGCCCCGGGTCAATTAGGAAAAGAAAGATTTTAAAGCTAATTTTTTTGACTTCTCTGGGTGAGTTTGTGAAATTATGAACAATTTTTGACGTTTCTTTAAATACCCTTACCCCTAGTCGTACTTTGTGATATATTTCACGTATAAGGAGGCGGTCATATTGATTAGTCTTTCCTGTAATAAGATGAAATTATTTTTTTAACAAGGATTGCTCAACGCTACACAATAAAATTCTCCAGAAAGAGGGTAATATAGATGGCTAAAAAAGTGGTAATCGTAGGTGGAGTTGCTGGCGGAGCTACAACAGCTGCCCGGTTGAGAAGATTGGATGAACAAACAGAAATCGTGATGATCGAACGCGGTGAATACATTTCTTTTGCCAACTGCGGCCTTCCTTATTATATCGGCGGTGCCATCCAGGAGCGCGATGCATTGCTTGTGCAGACAGTTGAAGGCATGTCTAAAAAGTTCAATATGGACATCCGCAACCTAAGCGAAGTGACGCGAATTGACCGTGAACGCAAGGTAGTGGAAATCCATGATTTAAAAACAGGTAAAACATATGAAGAAAATTATGATGTACTGGTTCTATCACCTGGAGCGAGTCCTATTAAACCTCCGATTCCGGGTATCGATGAAGCTGAAGCATTGTTCACACTTCGCAATATTCCGGACACTGATAAAATCAAGGCATATGTCGATGAGCGGAAGCCGATGAAAGCAACAGTCATCGGCGGCGGTTTCATCGGTGTCGAAATGGCCGAAAACCTTTGGGAACGCGGCGTCGAAGTGACACTTGTCGAGATGGCTGACCAGATCATGGCGCCGATCGACTTTGAGATGGCTTCTATTTTACACCAACATCTACGGGAAAAAGGCGTGAACCTGATCCTAGAAGATGGTGTGAAATCTTTTGAAAACAACGGTAAACTGATCAACCTGAATAGCGGCAAACAAATCGATACTGATCTGGTAATACTTGCGATTGGCGTTACTCCTGAAAATAAATTGGCTAAGGAAGCAGGCCTGGAGCTTGGACTTCGCGGTGCAATCCGTGTTAATGAAAGATTGCAGACAGCCGATGAAAGCATCTACGCTATCGGTGACGCGATTGAAGTAAAAGATTATATCAACGGCCAGGCGACTCACATTCCGCTCGCATGGCCGGCCAACCGCCAGGGACGCATCGTCGCTGACCATATCAACGGCATCGACTCCAAGTACCAGGGAACACTCGGAACATCCATTGCGAAGGTGTTTGACATGACAGTTGCCGCAACAGGCAATAACGAAAAGACATTGAAGCGCCTTGGCATTTCTTACGATGTCGTTCACGTTCACCCAAGCTCTCACGCTGGCTACTATCCAGGCGCCTTCCCTATCGCACTTAAATTGATCTTTGACCGCGAGACAGGAAAAATCTTTGGAGCTCAGGCGGTGTCTTATGATGGCGCCGACAAACGAATCGATGTTTTAGCAACTGCCATCAAAGGCGGCATGACGATTTTTGACCTTCCGGATCTTGAGCTGGCATACGCGCCGCCATACTCTTCTGCAAAGGATCCAGTCAACATGGCGGGCTATGCAGCGAAGAATATCGCTGAAGGTCTTGTGGAAACCGTTCAATGGCATGAAATCAATGACATCCTTGCAAACGGCGGCTACCTGATTGACGTCCGCGAGCCAATCGAGCGCGACATGGGCCTGATTGAGGGTTCTGTCAACATCCCGCTTGGCGAGCTGCGCGACCGCCTAGACGAGATTCCGACGAAAGAAGTGTATGTATACTGCCAGGTCGGCCTGCGCGGGTACCTTGCTTCTCGTATCCTGAAGCAGGCTAGGTTCAATGTTCGCAACCTGGATGGCGGATACAAGACTTACTCTTGCGTGTTCGAGCCAGATGCGAGTGAAAACTGTGGTACACCAATTAGCGATAATGGTGTGGCTCAGCGCAATCTTGCGATGGAAGAGATTGCTGCGGGTGCGGCCCAGAGCAGTGTTGGATTGGCCGTTGAGGCGGCTCCAGTTGCACCGGCAGCTCCAGTTGCTCCACCGACTGTAAAAACCACCCTTGATGCCTGCGGCTTATCCTGCCCTGGCCCAATCATGAAGGTGTACAAAACAATCGGTGACATGAAGGACGGCGAGGTGATGGAAGTCCATGCAACTGACCCAGGCTTCGCGAAGGACATCAAGGCATGGTGCGAAAAGACCGGCAACAAGCTGGTCAGCAACAAGTTTGAAGATAAGAAATTCAAGGCGCAAATCATGAAAGGAAACGTCGTTGTGCCTATGAATACCATGGCAGCACCGGTGGAAGTTCCAACCGATGTGCCAACAGCCGCCCCTGCCAAAAACGGTGCGACAATGGTCGTGTTCAGCGGTGACCTTGATAAAGCCATCGCAACCTTCATCATCGCATCCGGAGCCGCGGCGATGGGTAAAGAGGTAACTTTGTTCTTCACCTTCTGGGGACTGAACATCTTGAAGCGCAACGACGCACCGGCCACCGAGAAGGATATGATGGCAAAAATGTTCAGCATGATGATGCCGAAAGGCGCGAACGACCTGCCATTATCCAAGATGAACATGGGCGGCATGGGCGCCAAGATGATCAAGACCGTCATGGCCAACAAAAATGTCGACAGCCTCGAAACCTTAATGAAAAACGCTATGGACGCCGGTGTTAAGCTTGTCGCCTGCGGCATGAGCATGGACCTCATGGGGATTTCCAAAGAAGAGTTAATCGACGGAGTCGAAATCGGCGGAGTTGCAGCATATCTTGGAGATGCTGAGGATTCTGGATTGAATTTGTTTATATAGTATTGGGAGCGGCCTTCTTAGGAGGGCTGCTTTTTTCTGATTTTTTCCTTATTTAGGAAGACGGTGCAATTATCTCGATTATTGGCGCAATTAATTAGGAGGACCGTGCAATTATTGCAAAACATGGTGCAATAACCTTAAACAACGGTGCAATTATCTCTTTTTACTAACAGAATAATTTTTCCAGTAGCAAAAGTGAACAGCTATATTCGATAAAAAGTCTACTTTTTGACCTTTTTCTACCTTCGCCCCTCCACAAAAACGACTTGCGTACTGTGCTAAGCAGATTTGCGCAATATATTAGCGTAAATCTAGATTTTAATTGCAAGTTACCTTTTTTACTCCTTACTTGTTTCGTGCTTGCTTACTGAATTAAGCTCCTCATCTGGAATATTCTCCAAACCTCGAGCTTGGGGTTGTTGTAAATAGGTAATTGAGGGGTTTTCCGATGTTTAATTGAAAGTTACCTTTTTTAACTGTTTACTTGTTTTGTGCTTGCTTACTGAATTAAGCTCCTCATCCGGAATATTCTCCTCACCTCGCGCCTGGGGTTGTTGTAAATAGGTAATTGAGGGGTTTTCCGATGGTTAATTGAAAGTTACCTTTTTTAACTGCTTACTTGCTTCGTGCTTGCTTACTGGAATACTCCTCACCTGGATTATTCTCTCACCTCGCGCCTGGGGTTGTTGTAAATAGGTAATTGAGGGGTTTTCCGATGGTTAATTGAAAGTTACCTTTTTTACTTCTTACTTGTTTCGTGCTTGCTTACTGAATTAAGCTCCTCATCTGGAATATTCTCCTCACCTCGAGCCTGTGGTTGTTGTAAATAGGTAATTGAGGGTTGGGGCAGTAAAATGTCCTTTTTTAAATAACAACAACCGAGTAAATAATTCTCCCTCTTTAACAGGGTTTTTACCGATTATGTCGAATAATACACTCATCAACCTAAAGGAGTGACAATGTTTGATAGCGAAACACAGAACGGTCCCCCGCAGAATCCTCGTTAATGAAGCGCTGCTTAGAAGAACTTCTCCAACCCACCCAAAGAGGCAAGATATCTTGAAAGATTTACTGATTAAAAGAGCAGGATTTAAAGGCGAACAGGAGATGGATTATTATCTCAGCCTTTTGAACGAAAACGATTTTCATATCCTCCAGGATCTCCGTATTCCACATGGCACTAATTACTTCCAAATTGATTTCCTACTTTTATCAACCAAATTCGCATTGCTGATCGAAAATAAGAATATGCCTGGAAGCATCGAATTTGACCCTGCCTTCAAACAAGTTTTCCGAAGATATAATGACACAACGGAAGTATACGACTGCCCGGTTGACCAGGTAAAAAGACAAGTGTATCAATTCAGAAGTTGGCTGAAGAAACACAACATCACCCCACCTCCTTTAGAATTCCTCGTCACCTATAGTAATCACGGCTCCATCCTTCAAAATCCCAGTAAAAATCAAGAAATTTATCATCGAGTTTGTAAAGGAGGACATTTGGTCTTTAAAGTTGACGAATTTCAAAATCGTCACCAAAGAGAAGTCCTTTCGCTCAAAGATATAAAAAAATTAACGAAACTTTTGATTAAAAGCCATGAACCAGAGAAAGCCGACATTAACAAGTATAATTTAGCCCCTTCTGACATCATTCCTGGTATTCAATGTCCAACCTGTGAGCACTTCCACATGGAAAGAATCTCAAGGAAATGGTACTGCTCCCATTGCGGAATTACTTCATCTCATGCGCATGAACAAGCTATTCTTGATTACTTTTTGCTAATTGGGCCAACGATGACAAATAAGCAATTGAGGAATTTCCTCTGCTTGCCGTCACGAAGTACTTCTACCAACTTATTGAGGAATATGAGTTTACAGCATACAGGTAGTACAAAAAATAGAGTGTATTTTCAAGCATGATTATAACCTCCTCTTCCATGTGGCCGAGGAGGTTTTTCCATTATTAGGATGACGGTGCAATTCTAGCAGCTTACAGTGCAATAATCTTGAATGAACGTGCAATTATTCTAGTTGATGGTGCAATTAGCTTCAAATAGGGTGCAATTATGACGTTTGACCGTGCAATTAATAAAAACTGCAGCCCAATTAACACAAAAATCCCCCGCCAACCCGGCGGGGGACCACAAATTACTCACCCAAACTCAACTTAGACCTCAAATAAGCATCAATAAACATATCAATATCCCCATCCATGACTGCCTGCACGTTGCCTGATTCGGCGCTGGTGCGGTGGTCTTTGACCATGGAGTATGGATGGAAAACGTAGGAGCGGATCTGGCTGCCCCAGCCGATTTCTTTTTGCTCGCCGCGGATTTCGTCGAGTTCGGCTTGCTGCTGTTCGATTTCTCGCTGGTAAAGCTTTGCTTTCAGCATTTTCATCGATGTTTCGCGGTTCTTGATCTGTGAACGTTCTGCCTGGGATGATACAACGACACCAGTCGGCAAGTGCGTAATCCGGACGGCTGAGTCAGTTGTGTTGATATGCTGACCGCCGGCGCCGCTTGCACGGTACGTATCAATCTTCAGGTCTTCAGTACGGATATCGATCTCGATCTCATTGTTGAATTCCGGCATAACTTCGCAGGAAACAAATGAAGTATGGCGTCGCCCTGAAGAGTCAAACGGCGAAATACGAACCAATCGATGTACGCCTTTTTCCGCCTTTAAATATCCATAAGCATTATGACCTTTGATCGCTAAAGTGACACTCTTGATGCCCGCTTCGTCACCAGGAAGGTAATCCAAAGTCTCAACCTTGAAGCCGCGCTTCTCCGCCCAGCGTGTGTACATACGCAACAGCATCGAACCCCAGTCCTGTGACTCGGTTCCGCCGGCACCCGGGTGCAATTCAAGAATTGCGTTATTTTTATCGTACTCTTCACTCAACAACAATTGAAGCTCGAACTCACTCATGCGCTCTTTGAACTCGACAAGCTCCTTCTCCAGTTCTTCACGGAGATCTGCATCGTTTTCTTCTTTTACAAGCTCATAAGTTAAATCAAGATTTTCGTATGTCTCGTTAAGCTCATTAAAAACATTTACCTGTTCTTTAAGCGCATTGGCTTCATTGATGACGACCTGTGCCTTCTGCTGGTCATCCCAGAAGTCAGGCGCAAGCATGCCGTCTTCTAGCTCTGCGATTCGCGCTTCCTTATTTTCGAGGTCAAAGAGACCCCCTGAAGTCCGCTAATTTCTTAGCTGTTTTCTCAAGCTCATTCCTGATATCTGCTAATTCCATATCATTCACCTCATAGTATATTATAGCGTCTTGCTAAATGAATTTCACATCTGGTCTAAAAAAAGAAACCAGCGGGTTGCCCGCCGGCCTCTTGTATCAGTTTATTCAGCTTTGCCGCAGCAGTTCTTGTATTTCTTGCCGCTGCCGCAAATACATGGATCATTACGGCCTACATCCATTGTTTTGACGACTGGCTTCTTCTTCACTTTTCCGCCTTCGTCTTCCTTTGGATTCACCGCCTGGCCTTTTGCTACTTCCTGGCGCTCAAGGTTGCTGCGGATTTCAGCCTTCATGATGTATTTCGCAACATCGTCTTCGATGGAAAGAACCATGCTCTCGAACATTGCGAAACCTTCATGCTGGTATTCACGCAGTGGATCGATCTGACCGTACGCACGAAGGTGGATGCCCTGGCGCAGCTGGTCCATCTGGTCGATATGGTCCATCCACTTCGAGTCAACGGAACGAAGCACGATGACTTTTTCAAACTCACGCATCTGTTCGTCAGTCAACATTTCTTCTTTTTCATCATAGCGCTCTTTCACCTTCGCCATGATCGCTTCAATGATTTCATCCTGCTCTTTGCCGCGAAGGTCTTCAACAGTGATGTCACCTTCATGAAGCAGGCTGCCGTTCACGTAATCGATGATGCTGTTCAGATCCCATCTTTCCATATCTTCGCCTGCTGGCGTATGGGCGGAAACATTGCGTTCCAATGAAGATCTGATCATATTTTCAACGATGCTGCGAAGGTTTTCAGATTCAAGAACCTCGTCACGCTGCTTGTAGATGATCTCACGCTGCTGGCGAAGAACATCATCGTACTGAAGCAATTGCTTACGGGCGTCGAAGTTGTTGCCCTCAACACGTTTTTGCGCAGATTCAACGGCTCTTGAAACCATCTTGCTCTGGATTGGCTGGGTATCATCCATGCCAAGGCGTTCCATCATCGTTTTCATATTGTCAGAACCGAAACGGCGCATCAGTTCATCTTCCATTGAAAGGTAGAACTGCGTGACACCAGGGTCTCCCTGACGTCCGGAACGTCCGCGGAGCTGGTTATCGATACGACGGCTCTCATGTCGCTCAGTACCAATAACAGCAAGGCCGCCAAGCTCTTTAACGCCTTCACCAAGCTTGATGTCCGTACCACGGCCCGCCATGTTTGTGGCAATCGTAACCGAACCCTGATGACCGGCCTCAGCGATGATTTCCGCTTCACGCTCATGGTTTTTCGCGTTCAGGACATTATGCTTGATGCCTTTTTTCGATAAAAACGCAGAAATGATTTCAGACGTTTCAATAGCAACTGTACCAACAAGAACAGGTTGTCCCGCCTGGTGGCGCTCAGCGATGTCATCAGCAACTGCCTTGAACTTCCCTTGCATCGATGCGTAAATCAAATCCGGACGGTCGTCACGGGCAATCGGACGGTTCGTCGGGATGACGACAACGTTCATGTTATAGATATTGCGGAATTCCTCTTCCTCTGTCTTCGCTGTACCGGTCATACCGGACAGTTTTTCATACATACGGAAGTAGTTCTGGAATGTGATCGTCGCAAGCGTCATGCTTTCGTTCTGGATATCAAGGCCTTCCTTCGCCTCGATCGCCTGGTGCAAACCTTCGCTGTAGCGGCGGCCCTTCATCAGACGGCCAGTGAACTGGTCAACTATGACAATCTCGCCGTCCTGGACGACGTAATCAACATCCTTGTGCATGCTCGCCTGTGCTTTCATCGCCTGGTTGATATGGTGCAGCAATGTCACATGCTTGATGTCAAAAAGATTATCGATGCCGAAAGCCTTTTCTGACTTAGTGATCCCTTCCTCCGTCAGCTGGACACCCTTCGTTTTTTCATCATATGTGTAATCTTCTTCACGCTTCAATGTGCGGACGAATGCATTCGCCTGGATGTAAAGCGCAGCCGATTTTTGCGCAGAGCCGGAAATGATCAACGGCGTACGCGCTTCATCAATCAAGATTGAGTCAACTTCATCGATGACGCAGAAGTGCAGCGGGCGCTGAACCTTCTGGTCTGAGTAAAGCACCATGTTATCGCGCAGATAGTCGAAGCCAAACTCGTTGTTCGTACCATAAGTGATATCAGCACGGTAGGCTTCCTGCTTCTCTTCCTTCGTCATGCTGTTCAGGTTGAGGCCGACAGTCAATCCAAGGAATTCATACAGCTGGCCCATCTCGACGGCGTCACGGCTCGCGAGGTATTCGTTGACAGTGATGACGTGCACGCCACGGCCAGTGATGGCGTTCAGGTACACCGGCATTGTTGCTGTAAGGGTTTTACCTTCACCAGTCTTCATCTCAGAGATATTTCCCTCATGAAGAGCGATACCACCCATCAGCTGGACTTTATAAGGATACAGGCCAAGAACACGCTTGGCGCCTTCACGGACAACCGCGAATGCTTCAACAAGCAGATCATCAGTCGATTCACCATTCTGGTAGCGATTCTTGAACTCTTCCGTTTTTTCCCTAAGCTGGTCATCAGACAGCTTTTCCATATCAACTGCAAGCGCATCGATTTGATCCGCCATTTTTGTCAATTTTTTAATATCGCGTTTATTCTGGTCGAAAATTTTCGTTAAAATCCCCATACAGACGCTCCTTTTATCTATTGAATCTCGTTGAATTCGAATCGTAAAAAATAATCCCAAAGAAAAAAGATTCGCCCTGAATGCACCGAATCCCTTTAAAAAAATTCGATTTATTGCTTCTTACTATTTTACCACTTAGGACAAGGGGTGACAACCAAAGGGAAAAGTCCCCCTGCCGGCTGACAGGGGGACTCAAGGATTATTGATTTTTCATAAACTCCAAAACTTCCAGATCGATCTTGCCTTTCTCCTGCTCCCGTTCTTCGAAGTTTTCGGTGTGGATGTAGGCTGTAAGCGCTTTGTGGAGTTCAGCATCATCTGCAGGGTCTGACTTTAGGTAATCAAGACGCTTTAGATGGTGCACGACTGTTTCCCTGACCTCTCCCTCGACTGCTACAACGTTCTCAGGTTTTGCTTTGGCAAAATAAAGCTGCTGCAGACTATAGATGCGGATCAACTCCGTGATTGGGTCCGGATGGTCATCTACTCTAAGATCGATATAGCGGTCATTGTATCCGCCGTATCCACCCTTCTCTTTAACAACTAATAATGCCGCCGACTGCTGGCCCCTGCTGTCGCCACCAGCTTGCTGGCCGGCATTGAGCGCCTGAAGCAACCGCTGTGCAAGCGAGCCTTCTGTTGTTTCAAACGTTTCGGCCATTGCTTTTACAGTATTTTCGTCCACTAAAATATTTCCCTGTGCTGCAAAGTGCTTGCCTGTTATCCCGCCTGCCCAGTCATAACAGTATGTACCCGTAAAAGTTGCTGGATTGCCCTCGGCATCAATCAAGCCGACCTGGCGCATTTCCTTGTCAGGGTCGTCCTTTGTGATCAACTCCATGGCCTCTTCAGCCGATTTCCCCTGCGCCATCAATTCGAGCGCCTGTGGCCCATACGCCGTATTCGCGTATGACTGAGTAGCCACAGCTCCCACTCCCGCTTTCGCAAAAGGTACAACTGCTCCTACGCCAAGGAATTTAGATTGTACCGCAATTCCCCATTCTTTTTCCTGAGGATCATAACCTACGATTGAAAATGTCATATATATCGCCTCCTGGAAAATTATTTCGGCACTCGGCATAATTTTTCCTTCTAAAGAACAAATTAAAACCCACAGCCAATTTCTGACTGTGGGTTGATTGTTAGATGATTATTGAGCTTCAATCAAACCATAACGGCCGTCGTTACGCTTGTAAACAACGTTTGTTTGATTTGTTTCTGCGTTTGTGAACACGTAGAAGCTGTGGCCAAGCATGTTCATTTGCAGGATCGCCTCTTCGCTGTCCATTGGCTTCAGATCGAAGCTCTTTGTGCGGACAACTTCAAGGTCTTCGTCTTCCTCAACCTGCTCAACATCTGTGAAAATCGGAGCGTAATCCTTTAAGCTTTCCTTTTCACGGAACTTGCGGTTGACCTTTGTTTTATGCTTGCGGATCTGGCGCTCAAGCTTATCTGTGATCAGGTCGATCGCAGCATACATATCTTCATGAACTTCCTCGGCGCGAAGCACAAGGTCCTTCATCGGAATCGTAATTTCAACTTTTGATTTCTTATCTTGATAAACTTTCAGGTTCACGTTCACATTGGCATTGGGTGACTCGGTGAAATACCGGTCAAGCTTCGCAATCTTCTTCTCAACATACTCTCTGATTGCTGGCGTTACCTCAATGTTTTCTCCACGAATGTTGTAGTTCATAGTGGACTCCTCCTTTGGGATATGACTATGTATTACTAATTCTATTTTACCCCAAAGAACTCCTGCAAAAACAGTCAGAAGATTTGACGATTTTATGTCTGTTTTTACTGTCGGAATAGTGGATAGTTTGTTGAGGGTTGTCCGACTATGGAAAAACCGCCCGATTAAAGGCGGTTATACTTGTATAAATGGTTTTAATTGTTGTTCCACAATCAGCTTCCAGGAAGAGTATGCAGGATGTATATCCTCTAGAATGATTTTTTGCTTTGCGTTCTGGTCATTAAACTTCCCATCAAGCATTTCCGCTTTTTCGACCACTGCCTCGAACCTGACAAGGCTATTCAAAACTGATGTCTGTTCCTTAAAATATTCCGCTAAAACAAAATTGGTATTAATCATCTGGGTAAACGCATGAAATATATCACTTAAAAGCCTGTCACCTTCCGTGTAAGAAAGATTATTGAAGCTTTCTTTGATGTATTTAAATGCCTCTTCTACCGTTTCAAGCAAATCCATGTATTGCCTTGCCAGGAAGTATTGTTCTTCGCTTAATGCAATCAATCCATTCACCTATTTTCTTTTATCGTAAAACATGCCGTCCGTTGAGAGGCTTTGATATGGATTGACATATTTCGTGTTTGATTGTTTTTTTGCCTGCAGGTTCTTGATGTCTTTCTGGATCGAGCCCTTTTCTGCTTTTAAAAGCTGTTCAAGCCTAGCGTTCAACTGGATGATTTGCTTGCCCAATTCCGATTCCTCCAGCGTATATGGAGGCGAAATCTCTTTCACTAGCTCATCACGCCTATCCAAAAACTCTTCCACTTTTGAAATTTTCTCATCCAGCTCTCCCTGAGAATTTTGCAAAATATGAATCAACTCAGTTGTTGCCTCGTGAAACTTTTTAACTGCGCTCACTAAGCCATGCCACCCTTGCTATGCTGCTTCTGGCGATTCAACTGGATGACCTGCTTCCAAGTATCGCGGAAGTCAGTGACAAGCCCTTCGACTTCCTCCAGGATTGCTGTATCATTCTTAACATTTGCCTCGATCAACCGGCGATTCATATAGTCATATAATGACATCATATTCTCCGAGACTTCAAGTTCCATGTTTAAAGTAACCATCAGCTCTTGAACTATGCTTTGAGCCTTCTGGATATTCGTATTCTTTGCTTGTATATCATTTGTTTTAATTGCGTTTTTCGCTAGGTGGATAAATTTTAAGCATCCGTTATATAACAACAATGTCAATTCACCTGGAGAAGCGGTATTGACTGAGTTTTGCTGGTAGGACTGGTATGGATTGTTTACTGCCATTTTTTACTCTCCTTTATCGAAAGGGAATTTTGTTACATTCCTCCGCCGAATTGCTGCATTAAATACATTGACTGGCTGTTTGAACGCTGTATCGCTTTTTCCATTGCCGTGAATTGTCGCCAGTAGCGATCTTCTACTTGAATCAAACGATTCTGGAAACGATCAATTTGGTTATCTAAGCTTTCTAAGTTTCTTCCTAGTGTAAAGGAGTTATTTATACTAGATGCTTTGCCTGCTCGCTTTTCAATGTTCAGCATTGTTGTTTTTATCGTTTCCCTGAGCTTACGAGCGAGTCCCTGGCTTTCTCCTGTTCCTTCCTTAGAAAATAGCTCATACACACCATTGGGATTCTCTGATATAGCTGCTTTAAGCTTATCCGTATCGATGACTAGTTTTCCGCCATCCAAATAATTGCTGGAAGTAGTGATTCCTATCTTAGAAAGCTGATTTGTTCCTGCAAGTCCTGAAACGGATGAGTAGAGATCCATTCGCATTTTATTCAATGCCCCAGATAAAATTGAGTCACCTCTAAGGGTTCCGCTCCTTGCCTTTTCCTCCCAGCGCTCGATATCCTTTTCGCTCATTGCCTCTTTTTGCTCATTAGTCAGCGGCTGGTAATCCCGATATCGTTTTTCTCCCAGCTCACCTTTAACTGTTTCAATTAAAGAATTATATTTTTCAACAAAACTGACGATTGTTTCAAGAATAGCATCAGTATCAGTTGTTGAAGAGTAGGTTACTGGACCTGTTGTTCTGTCTTTTAAAGAAATTTCAACTCCATTGATCACAAAAGTATTGCTTGACCTTTCGATCGGCATTCCATTGTAGGTTAACGAAGCATTGGTTCCCGATGCCCCAAACCCTGCTGTCTTGGCTGCCTCATTATCTGCCGCCATATTCAACGCTGACCAAAAGTTTCCGTCGCTCAACAGGGATATTTCTGAACCGCCAGCAATATCACCCGTGTTCTTTGCAATAATCGACATGGTCCCTTTATCTTTATCAAAATAAGCGGAGACATCTGTCTGGCTGTTTATCTTAGCTACCACAGTATCCATGGTATCGACTGCTGGGTCAATAGTGACTTCCTTTATCGAACCAAGCTTACCATCCTTGTCGATCGCCTGAATTTTCAAAGTCTGTGCTGTAATTCCATAACTGCTTAGTTTGGTTGTGGGAACAATTGAAGCAGATGCCGTTGAATACATACTTCCAGATTTCGCAAGGCTTCCAACTTCAATAGTCCCTGAAAAATCAGCAGTAGAATTAATATTTTTTATAGATACAGCTTCTGGATTTGAAACCGAAATAGATTTTTTTATGTAAGAGCCTTGTTTCATGATGCCATCAAACATAAGCCTGTCCAGCTCTAGCAGTGATTTATTGATTTCCCTGTAATCATCTCTCTGCCATTCCAAATACTGCTTCTTTTGAGCAAGCTTATCCAACGGTATCCGTTCTGCTTTCATCAAATCACCTACGAGTTGGTCAATGTCCATCCCGCTGGCTAAGCCGCCTATCCTTAAATTTGCCATAGTATCATCACCTTCAGACCTTTTTATCCATTAAAATTCCCAGAAACTCTGTCATAGCTGCGTAGAAATCCAGCATTTTTTTAGGCGGTATTTCCCTTACAACTTCATGTGTAACATCATCCACAATCGTTACGTAATATTCATTCAGTTTTTCATGATATTCAAATTTTAGCGAAGTCGGTGAGTTCTGGATGAAAAGATTTAGATTTCCAACCATTTCCTCTACCTTTTCTTTAGGAAAAACAAAACTATCTGCCGCCCCTTGATTTATGTTTAGCGGTAAAAACTCTTTTTCTATTCCTTTTACTAAGTCTGTTTCACCCTTTTGGGTAATTCTTGGCTGTGAGGAATTGAAGTTTGATGATATCGAGTTAATCATCATGTGCTCCCCCTGAAATATCAATCTTTTAATATTATTATCGTCAAAAAATCCATTTTGTTTAAATCTTATTTAAAATAAAAAGGAATCTTCCTGGAAGATTCCTCTAAACTTTTTTATTTAGGAACAGTAACAGTTGTTGCGCCGCCTTTCCCTCCATAGGATCCACGTATATAAACCGTTCCTCCCGCCGAAAGAGGCAAAACATTGATCAGTCCGTTCCCATCGACTGTTGCTAAATTAGCATTGCTGGTACTGAATAGAGTAAAAGCTGTTACATCCTGGTTACTGCCGTCAGAGTAATTGGCAATTACCTGTACGTTATACATACTCCCTTTTAAAAGAGTGATAGATAAAGGTTTAAATGTAAGGCTCTGTACTGTTGGTTTAGCAGGTATTGTGATTGTTGCAGAGCTGCCCTTTCCATTAAAGCTTCCGCGAATATAGACAGTTCCAGGTGTTGCTGTTGACAGCACTGTTATTAGGCCTGCTGAATCTACTGTTGCAAGGGACGGATTGCTGCTAGTAAATGAGACTCTTGATGTAACATCCTCAGAAGTCCCATCCGAATACTCCGCGACAACATTCAACTGTAGCGTCTCACCATTCTTTAAAGATGCGCTTGAAGGCGTGAACTTTAAATTCGAAACTGATGCCGGAGGATCAATTGTTATGGTTGAAGCCGCTCCTTTTCCTCCAAAAGTACCCCGTATATAAAGTGACCCGCCAGTAGTTGGAGAGACAGCGGTGACAAGTCCGGCCGGATTTACCGTCGCAAGATTTACGTTGCTAGTTGTAAAGGCTGTTTGAGATGTAACATCCTGAGCAGAACCATCGGAATAGATTGCAGTAACGCCTATTTGAATAGTTTCCCCAGCTTTTAGTGTTGCCTTATCAGGATTAAAGGATAAACCAACAATGTATGGCTTACTAACTGTAAGTGAAGTTGAACCTCCCTTCCCTCCAAACGAACCTTGGATATTGACAATTCCATTCGGAGCTGTCGCTGGAATGCTCACCAAGCCTGTAGTTTTATCCACCGAGGCAAGAGTAGCATTTGAGCTTATCAGAGATGCTTGATTAGTTACATCTACACTTGTTCCATCTGTATAATTTGCCATGACATTAATCTGTACAGAGTCCCCTGGTTTGACTGTTTTTGCGGCTGGTGTAAAGGTCAGACTTGATACAGTGGGGGCAGCAGGTATGGTAAAAGAAGCTGCTCCTCCCTTTCCTCCATAACTTCCTCGAATGTAAACCGTCCCTCCTGTTGCAGAATCGAGGACAGTGACCTGTCCAGTAGCAGGGTCAACAAAAGCTTGGCCAGGAAGGCTGCTTGTCAGCCCTGCATTTGCAGTAACATCTTCACTTGTACCATCTGAATATTTAGCGATCACTGTTACCTGTGCCTTTTCACCTGTAAGTAAGGTCTGTTTATCAATAGTAAATTTCAGTTCAGTTACTATTGGAGGATTAGGAACTGTTACAGTAGCAGCTGTTCCTTTACCCCCAAAAGAACCTCTAATATATAAAGACCCGCCAGAAGCATCCCCCGCTACAGTAGCTAAACCTGAAGAATTTACCATAGCCAGACTCTCATTGCTGCTTTGATAAGCAACCTGGGAGGTGACATCAACACTTGTTCCATCTGAGTATTCTGCGATGACTTGGAATTGCTGAGTCTCATTTCTTTTTAAAGTCACTGTGGAAGGGGTGATTTTCAACGAGTTTAATACAGGCAGTGCAGGTACAGTTATTTTAGAAGAAACTGTTTGGTTATTATATACTCCTGTAATTGTCACTGTTCCACCTGTAGATGAAGATGGGATTGTTACTACTCCATGATGATCGACAACTGCTAAACTCTCGTTTCCGCTTTTATACGCTGTTGCACTTGTAACATCTTCCATTGTGCCATCAGAATAATTTGCAATAACCTTAAGCCCCTGACTGCTTCCCTGTTTTAATGTTATTTGTTCAGGTGAAATTTGAATGCCGGTAAATTCCCTGATTGAAGATACATCAATAATAGTTGCAGATGATATACCTGCATACTTGATATTGATTGATACCTGGCCATCCCGTGCAGTTTTCGGGATGGTAATTAGGCCGCTGTTGCTTACAATTGCAAGACTTGTGCTTCCGCTTAAATATGATGCACTCTTTGTCACGTCTTTTTTTGATCCATCAGCAAATATGGCTGAAACCGTCAATTGCTGTGATTGTCCACTTTTTAACTGCATCGTTTCTGGTGTCACGAGAAGGGATACAGGTGGCTCGCTGATCTTAATGTTTACTACAGCCGTTTTATCCTGATTTTTCACAATAATTGGAACAGCCTCTCCTGACACTGCTCCATCAGTAACCAAGATCATTCCATTCGGACTTACAAGAACGGATGCAGGATCACTACTCTCATATGTGGTGCCCATTGAAGCATAGGTAACATCCTTTCTAGCACCATCAGAGTAAAGAGCACTCACTGATAATTGATGTTTCTCCCCAGATCCCAGCAGAACCTCTTGTCCAGCATTGAGTTGTAAAAGCTGAACTGAATTGACAGGCTCGTCCACTTTTACGTTAACAGTTGTGGTATATGTTTGATGTGTTACTGTTATGACAGCCGTATCTCCAATCTGTGCGGCAGGCTGCAATGAAATAATCCCGTCCGCATTTACCAAAACGTTTTCTGAACTGCTGCTGTATTTCGTACCCGAAGAAGCCTTCGAAACTTCGGAAATTGTTACACCATCATCCATCGTAATTTTTAAAGGAAGATTTTGTCCTTGGGCAATAGAAACAGTACTCGGAGTCGCGGTCAATTTTGAAGGCACGCTTATATCCAATCCACCAATAACCGCTGGATTGCCTGAAGGAGACGTTGCCAAGACTGACAAAAAATCAGGATATGTATTATATTCATCATGCCAGCAGCAGATATCCAAATCGTCTGTAATACCAATCGCTTGTCCTTCTGCATTCGGTGTAACATCTGAATACCCTAGATTAATATTAGCTGAGATATTCCCTACAGCACCAAGATAGGCATAAGGATTAGTAAAATCAGATGCAAAGCCGATCAATCCACCGCCATTATTAATGAAAGATGCAATATCATTCTGACGGACCACAAGTTTGTTATGCTGTATCTGCGTTAGTCCACCATAGGTATTATGTTCATCACTGGATACTGCCAGCATGGCATATCCAGTGAAACCTTGAGTATCAATCGATGCTTCATCAACAAATTGGACTTTTTGGCCAGTTCCACTTCCTATGGCATTCCAGAAATCCGTTACATATTGTGAATTTGCACCAAAAACGAGAATGCCAGATCCCCCATTGGTCACTTTCGCACGAATGGAGTTAATAATATTTTGATAGACTGAGATAGGTCCGTGTCCGCCCGGGCCTCCATCTTCAGCATCAATCCCCATTAGGATAATCGGTCCACCCGAGGACTGGGCAACAGCGAGTGCCCTTGTCGGGACATTAGTAATAACGATTGAAAGCAATAAGACTATGCTGAGCAGAACCGATAAATTTTTTCTTATTTTGCCATTCATGTTGTCTTCCCCCTTTATTGTATAAATTCATTATATCAAATTACCTACTATATTGAATTATTTTCCATCAAAATGTGATAAAAAACCTACCGTTGTCTTTAAGACAATGATAGGTTTTTAAATGAGCTATAAATCTGGTTATTTTACCAGGACTTTAACATACGTACTGCCTTTTACAAGCTTTCCATCTACTAGGGCTTTAAATTCAACAAAGACATAGTCTTGATTCCAATCGAAGTCTGGTCGGTCAAATTTGAATTGTCCCTGTTTAGCTTGTTGGAACAGTCCCTTTTGATCACTCAGAGCCGGGACTCCATTTAAAGTCGCAGTCAAAAGATCAAAGCTGCCTTTCATACCTTGAGGAAGTGATGCTTTAACAGTAAAGGTACCCTTATTGCCAAGCATGACTCTAGGTAAAACTTCCAGATTGACCGGAATATAAACATCTATAGTTTTTTGCACGGTTGTAGACCATCCTGCATTATCAGTTACGATAATCTGAATTTGGTATTTTCCTGCCTGGTCAAAAGTAAGAGTATCTCCTTTTTTGAATGGCATACCGTTTACAAAAACCTCTTCTGAAGCAATACCAGACAGGTTGTCAAAAGCCTGGTAATCAAGGAGGATAGAATCACTTAGCTTGTATTCTTCACTTGATTCAAAGTTTACAGTCGGAGCTGTTTTATCAATCATAACTTCTTCAGTTTTGACTGCTTCCTTATTTCCAGCCTTATCTACACTATAGTAAGATACTTCATGAATTCCTTCTTCAGTAAGCTTGAACAATGTTCCTTCCTGATACTCAGACCCATCGACAGAGTAGAAGGTATTCTCAACGCCGCTCAGATTGTCAGTGACAGAAAGACTTACCTCGACTTCTCCCTTATACCAGCTATCCTCAATGTTGGATTTTGTTTCAGGCGCTTGCGTATCTATGCTTACAGTTTCTGTCTTAACCTCTTCAACATTACCTGCATTGTCCACGCTATAGTACGAAACTTCATAAACACCTTGTTCAGATAACTCGAAGCTGGACCCCTCAGCAAATGACGAGCCATCAACAGAGTAATAAGTCTTTGAAACACCAGACAAATTATCCGTTGCACTCAAGGTGACGGTTACTTGGTCCTGATACCAGCCATCCGTAATATCAGATATTGTTACAGGTGCTGTTTTGTCAACCAGGACTGTTTTGATTTTTGCTTCTTCAATGTTCCCGGCATTATCTACACTATAGTAACGAATTAAATGTAAACCTTCGTTCTTCAATTGGAAGTCAGTGCCCTCAAAATAGCTGCTACCATTGACAGAGTAAAAGGTTTTGCCAACACCGCTAAGATTGTCATCAGCGTTTAACTTTACTGTAAAATCAGCCTCATTTACTGCTGCCTCAGTTTCTGGAGCAGTAGTATCCAACTTTACTAATGCCGTTTTAATTTCCTCTTCATTCCCAGCCTTATCAATGCTGTAGAAAGAGATCACATGGATTCCTTCTTCAGATAGTGAAACACTTTCTCCCTCAATAAAGTCTGATCCATTTACAGAATAGAAGGTCTTTTCAACTCCGCAAAGGTTGTCGCTGGCAGTGAGGTTTAAAACAGCTTCTTTATTGGTCCATTTTCCGGTTGCGTCTGACACCGTTTCAGGAGCTGTTTTATCAATATGCACTTCCTGTGTTACTGCTTCTTCCTCATTTCCAGCTTTATCAATACTGTAAAATGAAACAAGGTACTCCCCTTCTTCAATCAAGGAAATGCTTGTTCCCTCAACATATTCAGAGCCATTTATTGAATAAAAGGTTTTATCTACTCCAGAATCAGCATCCTCAGCAGTCAGTGTCAGAGTAACTGCTTCTTTCGAACATGCCTCTGCAAAGTCAGAAACTGTTACAGGAGCCGCAGTATCTGTTTCCTCAACGACAACTTTAACCGAAGTGTAGGCATCTCCTTCGGTACCAGATTCAGACACTGGAACGATCCAATATTCGTGTTCTCCTGGCTGAGGGTTGTTTATTGTAACTGTGGTATCCGAGGTGTTGCCAATAAATACGGGTTCACCATTAACGATTTCATAAAGATTGTAGGAATCCCCATTAGAAACAGGGTCCCAGCTGATTATTACATTATCCTTCGTCTGTGCCGGATTGTTCACAACAGGTGCAGTCAATTCAGGCTCAATGTAAAGAGAAACCTGGTTTGAATAATCTGATTCGCCAAAACGGGAATTATAAGATGTTACCTCATAAAGATGCTGGCCTGGATTTGCGTTAAATTTAAACTGCAGACTTGTTGTAGTACCTATGAATTTTCTGACCCCATCAACTAGTTCATAAATTCTGTATCCTGATACATACTCTTGCTTTGTCCAATCCAGAATGACAACATTTCTATTTTCAACTGTTCCAGTCAGAGTTGGCGCTTTTAACTCCGGGAAACCTAAAAAATATTCAAGTCTGGACGCATCCTGAGATTCGCCGAATCGGTCACTATATGATGTAACTTCATAAATGTACTCACCCTCCGGCATATTGTAGAAGGTTGCTGCATTGCCAGTCTTGGTACTTACGAGCACACGCTCTCCATCCTTGATTTGATAAATCTTGTATGCAGTTGCATTCTCTGCTGCGTCCCATCGAAGAACAAAATCACTGCCATTCTGAACAGTTAAATTCAGATTTTCAGGCGCTTTCATCACCGGATGCACAAGATCGAACTCTACTCTCGAAACGGTAGCAGATTCACCAAAACGGTCAGACACCGTTGACAATTCATAGATATAATGTCCTTCTGGCATGTTTCTGTATGTCGTATTCAACGCAGAAGTAGACAGAATTAATTTCTTCTCACCGTCAATAATCTGGTAAAGCTTATAAGAGTTCGCAAATTCAGCTTGCGCCCACCTCAAATTAATGTCGTTTACATTTGTAAAAGAGTAAGTGAAGTTTCCTGGTGATTTCATTTCTGGATGAACCATATCCAGTTCTATCCGGAATGGCACTTCTGATTCACCAAAACGGTCACTTTGAGCAGTAACTTCATATACATGTCTGCCTTGTGACACATTTGAAATCAATTGGTTGGCAAGCTTAGTAGTTGCCAGAAGCTCCCTTTGTCCATTAATAATCTCATAGACTTTATAATTGGTCGCATAAGGAACTTTCACCCAGGAAAATACCAGGTCATTTCCGTTTTGGACTGCATATGAGACGATTGGCGATTGCAGTTCCGGGTGAACAACGGTAAAATCCAGCCTCGCTCCCTCAGCAGATTCACCAAAACGGGCTACATAGGAGGTAATTTCATACGTATAGCTGCCTTCAGGGTGATTCACAAGAGTGTATGTCAGGTTCTTGGTTGTCCCTGCCAGTTCCCTTTTCCCGTCACTTACCCGATAGATATAGTAATCTGTTGCATACGCTGCCTTGTCCCAAGTTAATACATAGTCATTACCATTGGTTATAGAATATTTTGGATTCAACGGCTTTTGCATTTCGGGATAAATAACTTCTACAGTAACGGTGTTGGAAAGTGAGGTTTCTTGAGTCTGCCTGAATGCTGTCACCGCATAGTTAAAAGTCCCTTCCGGAACATTAAAAACCGTCGTTTCGATATCTGTGTAGCTTACCTGTTTAACGAGGGTCTGCTGTCCGTTACTGACCTCATAGATTTTGTAGCCGCTTGCCCCCGTTACCTTATCCCATGTCAGGATGATGTTACCTGGGTATGCCTGGTTTGCCCTTAGGTTTGTTGGAGTCAATATATCATATGCAAATACATTCGCTAAAGGGGAGAGCAGATTAAAAGTCATGATAAAAATCATGACTATCGATAATTTTTTTAGCATATTTTTTCTCCTTTTTCTAATGAAAAAGGCCATCCGAAATTCAGGTTGAAATTTCAAGTGGTATCCGGCTGCCATCCAATATTAGATTGGTTCAGGCCCATGGCTTTGCGTCTCATAGTTTCCTATGATTTGCCTTTTTCACAATTTAATAGTTATTTAATACGGCATCAAAAGTCCTATGTTGAGATAGTAAAGAGAGAGATCTTATAAATAAGATCTCTCTTTATTTCATGCTGATTAACGAAGAAGCTGAAGTACGCCTTGCGGCTGTTGGTTAGCTTGAGCAAGCATTGCTTGGGCAGCTTGAGAAAGGATAGAGTTCTTAGTCTGCTCCATCATTTCCTTCGCCATATCAACGTCACGGATACGAGACTCAGCAGCTGTCAAGTTTTCTTGAGATGTTCCAAGGTTGTTGATTGTGTGCTCCAAACGGTTTTGGAATGCACCAAGCTTAGAACGCTGAGCAGATACATCTTCGACTGCTTTGTTGATTGCAGAGATAGAAGCTTCGGCAGCTGATGCAGAAGAAACATCAATTTTGTCAACATGAAGTGCAGATGCTCTCATATCATTGATATCTACGTTCATAGTTTGAGAAGAGTTAGCTCCAATCTGGAAGCTTAAAGTGTTATTAGCATATTCTTCAACTGAAGCACGTGAAGTGAAAGTAGCTTCTTTTCCGATATCTTCTACTCCTACTGCACCAAGAGTTAAAACGTATGATCCATCAGCTGTAGCAATTGTCTGATCTCCACCAGCAGCAGCCACACCAGCAACAGTATTAGTTTGTCCATCCTGCGTAGTCCACTCTAATGTATAAGTAGCTGCAGCTGCATCGTAATCAGTGATTTTCACATTGATTGTTTCATCAGCTTCGGTACCAGGAGTTCCAGCTACTGCAGCAGTAGTAGCTTTAACAGCTGTGAATAGTGCTGTTTCACCTTGGTTATCAAAATTAACTTTACCAAGCTGTTCAGTTACACCGCTCTTAGAGCCGTCGATAAGCTTCTTTGTGTTGAACTCAGTAGTGTTACCGATACGATCGATCTCTTCAACTAGCTGATCCATTTCTTTTTGTAGCTCAGTACGATCAGCATCAGTGTTTGAATCGTTTGAAGATTGTACTGCAAGCTCACGCATACGCTGTAGGATAGAGTGAGTTTCATTCAGTGCACCTTCAGCAGTCTGGATTAGAGAAATGCCGTCTTGAGCATTTTTTGCTCCCATTTCGAGACCGCGAATCTGGCCACGCATTTTTTCAGAGATTGCAAGACCTGCAGCATCATCACCAGCGCGGTTGATGCGAAGACCTGAAGATAACTTTTCCATTGACTTGCTCTGTGCATTAGCAGCACCAGAGAACTGACGGTAAGTGTTTAAAGCAGCGATATTGTGATTAATTCTCATTTTGAATTTCCTCCTTGAAATTTGAGTCCACATCCATGTGAACATTAGTTTGAAAGAATAGGTCGGCCGCACCATTCTCTTTACACTTATTTTATCGTCTGTAAAAAAACTCTTTTAATAGTTTTTTTAGAAAAAAATATAATTTATTTTTTTATTCTTTTTTAAAGAAACTAATCATCCCGCCGATATCTCTGGTCGCTTCCTCGTTCTCCGTCTGGATTTGATCAAATACTTCTTTTCTTAGTATCTCTATATCCTCCGGGGCCTTTATTCCTATTTTGACTTTATCGTTTTTGGCAGAAATGATGGTGATCTCAATATCATCCCCAATTTTAATTGTTTCCCCGTTCTTTCGAGTCAGTACAAGCATGATATCACCCCTTTTCACTTACATCTTCAGGAAAAATACGATGTTTAGTATGGAATTTTGAGTCATTCAATATAACCTGTTTCGCTTTATTATTTTTGCGGTTCATGACCAGTGGAGCCTGAAGGTTGGCAGTTGTTTTTTTAAACGGCTCCTCTACTGTAAGGATGGAGTAAACGGAAACATCGTCCGCTGTTACCAACTCAAGTCCTTTTTGGATAGAATCGTCTAGGACAAAGTCATAATCCTTGAAAAAATGAAAAGGATTAGCAATGATAAATGCAATGGAAGAGGAAACAGCTGATTGTAAAATCAAAAAAATACCGTCCTCAGACAAAGGTAACACATAAAAGCTTTTTTCTTCCGGAAATCCCGGAATACCTCTTTCGAAGTAAAGAGCTTCTGATTCTTGGACTTCTACTTCTCCGTGGTACTTAGTTTGTATTATCATTTTTATTCATTCCCTTAAATAGTTTGTTCGTAATTGATTCCAACAAAACGGAGATTATCAAAATCTATTTTTAATGAAGGCTGCTGCTGCAAAAAGACTCTTGTTTTATCTGGTGTATAATGGATCATCGGTTTATTGATTTTAACGTCTATATTTGGTTTATGGGTTTGCCATTGGATATTTACTTCACCAGGATCATAGGATATTTCAACACTTCCAGGTGATGGTATCCAACCAATATTAAACTCATAAACCGGCGGTTCACTGTTTCTTTTAGCGATATCTGGAATTGCATTGAAGCCATTTTCAATTTTCATCAATTCGTCTCCATCCTGAGACACTCTCGCAAGTCCGTCAAGCCAATCCTGATAACCTTGTTCCGCAAATTCCTCTATTCGTTTAGAAATATTCTTTAAATCCATATCTTCCCGTGCCTTTGTCTGGTCTATGGTCAGCTTAGATGGCCTTCTTTCAATAAACATTTCCGCCTTTGGCTGCTGAATGCTAATATCCGCCGGCTTCTGTTGAATCTCTAGCTTAGACCTTTCAGTTTCCATCCCTATCTTTGCCATCCTGGATTCGATGCGAATTTGCGGAAGTTCCATTGTTATCACACTCCCAAAGGTTTTTATCTATAAAAAAAGCTATTCTTTAATAGAATAGCTTTATCTTAAAAAGTCTAATAGAGTAGGCTGAATAATTCTAGCCCCAACTCCAAGTGCAGCCCGATGAACACTTTCCTGCGTCTTCAAATCAGTTATGACTCTTTCAATATCAGCATCTTCATTATCAGACAGAACTCTTGTGGCCAGTACTTCCTGCTGTCCAATTCGTGAATCAAGCATTTCAAGACGATTATAGCGGGCACCAAGGTCCGAACGTTCCCCTGATACTGTTTCCATCACTGAATCCAGCTGATCGAGCAAGTCATCCAAGTCGGCACCAGAGGTTCCCTCGAGACTTTCCTGAATAGAGTTAACAACATTAAAGAGGTCCTGACTGAAAACATTTGCCGGATTGACATTAGCCTTCATCGAAACTCCTCTAGAGACTTCTACCCTGTAATTATCAATGGCGGGGTCTGTCATATTTCCTGCTACAACTGGCGGATTTCCATCTGTGACTGGCGGGTTCGTTACATCCGTCCCATGGAATATATACCTTCCAGCCACCTTAGTATTAGCAGTTTCAACCAGACCTTCTTTTAATTGCGCAACCTCACGGGCAATAGCCCTTTTATCTTCATCGCTGTTCGTTCCATTTTTCCCTTGGAGAGTGAGTTCTCTCAATCTCTGCATTGCACTGGTAGCCTGTTCAATGCCCGCCTCCGAGTTGTCCAGCCAAACATAAAGTTCCGATAGATTTCGCTTATATTGCTCAACCTCTGTCAAGTTAGATCGGTAGAACATCCCCTTCATGGCAACAACCGGATCATCTGACGGCTTCGTTATCTTTTTACCGGTTGAAAGCATATCCTGTGACTTTCCCATCTTCCGGTAACTTTCACTTAAATTTCTCAAAGAGTTAGCTGAGATCATTGATTGTGTTACCCGCATTTACGTTCACCTACCTTCCAACGACGCCCATGCCGTTTATAATTTTATCCAACATTTCATCAGTTACAGTAATCATTCTGGCAGAAGCATTATATGCATGCTGAAACTGTATCATATTGCTCATTTCTTCATCCAGGGAGACCGAATGGACTGACTGTCTCTTATTTTCCACAGCCTGTTTCAACGTCGAGCTGTTTTGGACGAAACGTACTGACTCCTGTGACAGTACAGCCATTCCGCCTATCACACCTTCATAGTAATTTCGGAAGTCAGACTGTTCATTTTTAAGTCCGAAATCAAACTTCTGATTAATGACGTTCGCAAGTTTCAAGGCATTAGATGAATCACCAATAGTAGCTTTCAAAGGATCGGATCCATCAGCAGTCGCAATATTGTCAAAGCTATCACGGATGTCTGCTGAGATATCAATTCTGCCGGCGAAGCCTTTACGATCAGATATAGCGGTAAATTCCGAGTCACTGAAAAATGGAATCTTCAAATCTGTTCCATCTTTGATTTCATTCGGGCTCATTCCTGCTTCGTGCACCTTATTGAATTCCACAGCGAAAGTGTAGGCCAGGTTATCTAATTCAGCCAGCATATTAGGGTAAATACCTTTAACGGTTCCTCCCTGTTCATATCCATATGAATCTATAAGGCTTCTCAGTTTACCGCTTGATTTAAACTCTGAAACATCTAGGTCCGTCTTCCCGACTGAGAGGGATTTAACAGACTGATCCGTCCCATCAAATTTGATTGAGACTTCACTGTACCCGCCTGCACTCAGCAAATGAGCCAATTCCTTGCCTGAATCATCAATAAGCTTCACTATTAATTTCCCTTCTGCAATAGGGAGGGCATTTCCTCCAGAAGGAACATAATCCGTCTTGATGTTAACTAAAGTTGATAGTTCATCAAGCAGTCTGTCCCTTTCATCATATAAATCATTGGGCAGATAGCCATTTGGCTCCACTCTGCCGATTTGATTGTTCACTTCGTTCAGCTGACTTAACAAGGAGTTGATTTGTTTCTCGCCAATAGACACTTCATTTTGCAAATCCTTCTGGACGGCTGACAGGGAATTATGAAGGTAGTTGAATGTGTCAGCAACGGCAATTCCCCTTTGACGAACTACCGCTCTCGCTCCTGCATTCATCGGGTTTACCGCCAAGTCTTGCATGGATTGCCAGAATTGATCCATAGCAGCAGACAATCCTTCCTCCGAAGGCTCATTCAATATTTCTTCCATTTTCCTAAGTGCTTCAGCACGATTTTCCCAATATCCTAATTTGTTATTCTCACTTCTATATTGTGTATCCAAGAAACCTTCTCTGACCCTTTGAACGGACTCAGCTTTCACACCAGTTCCTACTTGTCCGGGGATCAGCGGCCGGTTTAGAGAAGCTGAAGGATACGGTTCAGTTTGAGCGAAGTTTACACGCTGGCGAGAATAACCTGGAGTATTGGCATTCGCGATATTATGTCCTGTTGTATGCAATGCGCTCTGCTGCGTGAACATTCCGCGGCGCGCTGTTTCTAGTCCCATAAAGGTTGAACGCATGTTTCGTTCCTCCAATTATTATGCTTTTGAGTTAAACATTCCCGGCGATTGGCCAGGCCTTGCTTTTTTGCCGGCTGGCGGTCCGTAATTAATCTCTTTTTCCTGGGGCATCACAAGGCTTTTGGAAAAATTAAGGAATTGCAGTGATTGATGAATCAACTGCTGATTCAGTTCATTTCGGGTCTTGATTTCAGCAATAACACTTAGCAGCTCTTCTTTTAACTGCAAAAGCTGCTCTTTTCCTGCATGATTTGCCTCAGCTATTTTTTGTAAAGATGCTCCTGGTAAAATTAAATTTGATACGGAAGCCCGTTCTTGCTCCAGTTTATTGATTGCCGCCATATGGGCTTGTTCATCCTTAAGCAGCTGATCGAGAGCAGCCATATCTCCTTTTTTCACAATGTCGGTCTTTTTTACGGTCAATTCGTAAAGGCTCTTATGCATTTTGTTCAATTTATTCATGATGCTAATCATTGATTCAACAGACATGGGCTGCCCTCCTTATTAAGCATAAAGAAACACTCGTCACTAAGACGAGTATTTACCTATTTATTACGATAGAAATTGATGATACTTTTGGCTGTTTCTTTTGAATCCAGTTTATACGTACCGTTCTCCACCTGGATTTTTAATTCATCAACCTTTTGGTTGCGTTCCACAGATACCTGGGAAAGCTGCTGCATTTCCTTTGCAGTTGAAGAAATTTCAACTTTATCAGCCTTTTTATTTTGGACAGCAGCTGCCGCATCTAGTTTATTCATTTGGCGTTTATATGGATTGATTCCTGTTGGTCCAAAATTATTGTTTATTTTCATCGTCTAAACCTCACTTTCAGAACGATTTCTACTTCTATTATCGGCATGTATTCACCGATATTTAATGATTCTTTTCACCTAATCTCGATGCGTGAAAAAAGTCGCGCGTTTTGCCAGTTCTTTCTTCCGTTGTTCCTCATATTCAACAGTTTTCAAATCCGCCTTTAAAAGGCTTGCACAGGCAGCACAGAGTCTGCCTTCACGTATAATACTTCCACATTTGTCACATGGGTAACCGAAGTTTGGGAATTGGGTCAGCTGGAATTTGCCGGCTTTAATAAATTTTAAGATTAACTCTTCGGAAACGCCTGTTGCTTCTACAACCTGCAGGATTGTTGCCGCTCTATTTTCCCGTTTTCTCATGAACTTGGAAACCAGATCATAAGCTTGTTCTTCCTCTTTCCAGCATTTTTCACAAATATCGCGGAATTTATTTTTTACAAAAATCGAATCACATCTTGGGCAATTTTGAAGGTCCAATGTCCCTTCCTCCTTCAATAATATCTCATCTAGCGAGCCAAAGTGAATGAATACACCCTCGCAGCTCCGTTTTCTTTTAATAATTTGGCCGCACGCCACAGCGTTGACCCTGTAGTATATATATCGTCAATCAACATGATTGTTTTACTGTGGATATCAATGTCAGCTTGAAGTTTAAATATTTGTTCTATATGAATTCTTTCTGCACGTGATTTTTTC
This sequence comes from Cytobacillus oceanisediminis 2691, assembly GCF_007678455.1. Classification (GTDB taxonomy): domain Bacteria; phylum Bacillota; class Bacilli; order Bacillales; family Cytobacillaceae; genus Mesobacillus; species Mesobacillus oceanisediminis_A. The sequence continues at coordinate 146,371 of NZ_VEEP01000006.1, forward strand.
GATTGTTTTTCGGTATGCATCCTTGAGAGTAGATGGGTTGGAGTGAGCCCAACTGCCTTGATAATGGCTTCAGCCTGATTGAATCCTCGTTCGTAGAGTCGTTCTTCACTGAGCGGAACGGGGACAATATAATCATATTGAAAATCTTGCAAAGACAGCCGGAGATCTGCAGCAAACACCTTCGACAGAACATAGTCTCCACGAAATTTAAATCTGGCGACTACCTCTTTTGTAAAATCGGTATAGCGGTACAGGGACCGATTCTGATCAAGGCTGCCACTCCAATACTCATCTTCCTCCCAGCGCTTGCAATCCAAGCACATATCCCCTGCACGAAAACCCTCTTCAAAATAGGCAAATGGCCTGCCACATTTGATACAAACTTCACCTGTTATCGCAGCAAAGTTTCCCCTGCAATCCTCACAAATATTAGGGGTTTCTTTTTTACCAAAAAGGTATTGCCACGATAAGTCTGGCTCCATTTTGTCATGGCATAATAAACAATGATTCATACATCAATCAGCCCCTTCTCGATCCCTGCCTTGTTCATCATCACAATCTGCCTTCGGGCACTGAGCATCGCTTCTGTTTTACCATAATGAAAAAAGGTCACGTCGCCCTTCGGATATTCCGCACTCCTCCCTGCCCGGCCAGCAATCTGAACAAGGGCGCTCTCGGTAAAAATCCTGTTTTCTGTGCCAATGACCGCGACATCAATATTTGGGATGGTAACACCCCGCTCCAGGATTGTTGTCGTCAGCAAAATAGGAATTTCTTTATTTCGGAACCTCAATACTTTTTCTTTTCTGTCTGGGTCTTCAGCATGGACGGATTCAATAAGAGGAGTCAGTGCGCGAAGAATGATGAGGATTTTGTCCATAAGGTCTATTTTGGGAGCGAAGATCATCACCTGCTTCCTGCTGGCAATTCTGGATTCCACCCATTTTTTTAACGAGGTGTTTAGCTTCCCTTTTTTCAGCTGCCTCTCCCAATTACCGCTCCAGACAAAATGAGGAACTGGCAATGGATGACGATGGAAGCGGGCAGGAATCGTGACGCAATCTCTTATTCCTGAACGGCACTCTCTTTGCCATTGTTTATTAGGTGTTGCCGTTAAGTATATTAACGAGGATTCTGGCTTCCTTGATTGCTGGACTGCATATCGAAGGGTTTCATCAATTGAATATGGAAAGGCATCGACTTCATCGACAATCATGACATCGAACGCTTTGTAAAAGCGGAGTAGCTGATGAGTGGTAGCAATGGTGATTTGTGCAAATTCATGACGGTCTTCACTGCCGCCAAAGAGTGCGGCAACTTTAATGTCCGGGAATACTTTTTGCAGGCGAGGAGCCAGTTCCAGGACCACGTCCGTCCTTGGCGTAGCCACGCAAACCCGCTTGCCTGTGGATAAAGCATTTGCTATGCCGGCGAATAACACTTCCGTTTTACCAGCTCCCGCTACTGCCCAGACCAGGAGTTCTGCTGAGTTTTGCACAGCCTCCAGCACTCGTTGAGAAGCAGCTGCCTGCCCAGCAGATAATTGTCCATCCCAAAGTAGTGGTATATCCACAACTCTAAATTTCAGATCTGGTCCTGTCCAACTGATCAGGGTTGTACATTCACTAATCCTCCCCATCATCAGACACTTCCGGCAATACAATTCCACTTTTCCACATCGTGCACACGGTAACTCCGCAAACCAGGATGAATCTGTCGTACCGCATCTTGTACACGAAAGCGGCTTTCGAATGATTCCGTTCCTGTAAGCTAGATAACCATGTGCATGGTACTGTTGGATTTGGTCTATGGGAATAGATAATTCCTCTGACAGCAGTTGTTTGCCAGTCAACAATCTCTGAAGTTCATAGTAAGTTGGACTTGTGGATAGCGTTGAAAAACGAGGGATATTCTCGATCATAAGTTCCTGTTCATCAACATAATTTTTAGAATTGGGGATATCCTTAATTGAGTGATTCAAAGTTAATCACAACCTTTTGTGGATTAATATGTGGATAATAGTGTTTTTCTGTGGGTAATGTGGGTTAATTTGTTGGTAACTATATGGTTAATTAGATGAAAGCGTTTTTGTTGTGGATAATTATAGTTGAGGAGTAAAAGCGTTGTTGGTAAGTGAATCGTTTTGTTGATAACTACCATTATTATGTGGATAATGAATAAAAGCGCCACCTCCTATTACGGAAATGGCGCTTTGACATAGTTGCAATAACTTCTCCGAGTTTATTTCTTATACCAGCCCATCCCCATGGCACCTTCACCAAGATGGGTGCCGATGACCGGGCCGAAATAACTTAACATGAATTCCACATTCGGAAACTGGGCCTCTAGCTCGCTTTTCCATTCAAGGGCTTCTTCCTCACGATTGGCATGGATCACAGCCGCGCGGTACTCTCCGCCGCTGTTCGCATCTTCAGCTAGCAGTTCGACAACACGGTTCATCGCCTTTTTACGCGTACGTACCTTTTCAAATGGGACGATTTTTTTATCTTCAAAATGGAGCAGCGGCTTCACCTGCAACAGGCTTCCAATCAACGCCTGGGCACTGGACAACCGTCCGCCGCGCTGAAGATGGCTTAAATCATCCACAATGAAGTAAGCTCGAATTGACTCTTTCATCTTATTCAATCGCTCGATGATTTTCACTGGCTCAACATCTTCCTCTGCCAGTTCAGCGGCTTCCAGTGCATAAAACCCCTGCACCATCGCACTGATCTCAGAATCAAAGGGGTATACATCAATTCCCTCAACCATCTCGCCCGCAGTCACTGCACCCTGATAGGTTCCACTGATTCCGCTGGATAAATGGATGCTGATTACCGAATCGTAGTCTTTGGCCAGTTTTTCAAAAAGCTCGACAAACTCGCCAATTGGAGGCATGGAAGTCGTCGGTAGTTCACGCTGCTTGACTTCCTCATAAAAGTCTTCCGCATTGATATCTATTTCTTCTCTATATGTTTCATGATCGAATATCACGCTTAACGGAATCATGTGGATATTCCATTTCTCCCGCAACTCTTTCGGGATGTACGCAGTACTATCCGTTACAACTGCCGTTTTCATTATTATATTACCATCCTTATGTTATTCTCTACAGTCAGTACAATCCCATTTTATATGAACTTCTTGTAAAATGCATTCTTTCAGGAAAACTATTTTGATAAAGAGAATAGAAATGAAAAAAACTCGAGTCGATTGTTTTTTATCGGATTCCCTTTTAGAACTTTTCACGATTTTTTTGGGACAACCAGTGAGTGTAAAGAAAAAACACTGGCAATCGCTTGCGCAGTGTCACATAATTAAGAAACATATTCAATTTTAAAGCTCTCTATTCCTCGGTTATCAATTTCTTCTATTAGCATTTCAATGAAATTTTCATCTAAGTTTAATAGAGTAGCCTTATGATAAGCTTCTATTAACTTTTCATCTGTCAGTTCCCATAGAGAAGATATTTTGACCACCCCTTAGATTTACTGTTCCTTAATTATATCGGATAATATTATATTTTTGTAAATCTCTGGCGGTTTTTTTGTCGTATTTTTCCAACACCAAACTGCAGTAATCGACAAAAAACCACATCTGCCGATTCGACAAATGTGGTTTGTGAAAAATTATCTTACTTCTACCCAGCCATTCTTGATCGCTACAACAACTGCCTGAGTACGGTCATTTACATTCATTTTCTGCAATATATTACTTACATGGTTCTTGACTGTCTTCTCACTGATGAACAGTGCTTCGCCAATTCCCCTATTACTCTTTCCATCTGCAAGAAGCTGAAGTACTTCGCACTCACGACGTGTCAGCAAATGTAATGGACGACGGATTTCAACCTGCGATATGTACTTGTCACCACCGTTTTCATCAGCTGACAGTCGACGGTATTCTTTTACAAGGTTATGAGTGACTCTTGGGTGCAAATAAGATCCACCGTCTGCAACTACTTTCACTGCCTCAACTAAAGCATCAGCATCCATTTCTTTCAATAGATACCCAGTTGCTCCTGTCTTAAGAGCATGTGTGACATAATTTTCATCATCATGAATCGATAAAATAATGACCTTAGAAGCAGGATACTTCTCAATCAATTCAGCTGTTGCCTCAACACCATTCATATTTGGCATATTGATATCCATTATGACAACATCTGGCTGGTATTGATCCACTAACGTAGTTGCTTCGCTGCCGTCGTCTCCTTCAGCAACGACTTCAAATGTCGGTTCAAAGTCCAGAATCCGTTTTACCCCTTCTCTGAAAAGTTGATGGTCGTCAATAATGACAATCTTTGTTGTCATAGCATTCGCCTCCCTTATGGCTTCTGTCTCTATTTTTCTCTATACCGGCAGATCGACTGCCTCTATCTTTTTATAAGATCATCGGAACCTGGATAATGACCAGTGTCCCAGTGCCAATTTTTGAATGGATGGTAAGCTCTCCCTCAAGAAGTTCGACTCTTTCCTTGATACCAAGAAGACCAAATGACTCAGGTTTCTTCTCATTTATATCAAAGCCTTTGCCATCATCCTTTATGACTGTCATTACGTGATCTCTCTTTATCTCCAGCTTTACATGAATTGAGGTTGCTTCCGCGTGCTTTAAAGCATTTTGGACAGATTCCTGAATCATCCGAAAAAGTGCTACTTCATACTTAGATGGCAGCCTTTTATCCTCACCGATATTAGTGAATTCGATTCTGGTTGTCCTATGATACTCTTCGATTGTCTGCAAATACTTTTTGAGGGTAGGAACCAATCCAAGATCATCAAGAGCCATTGGCCTCAAATCATAAATGATTCTTCTGACCTCATACAAAGCTGATCGGACCATTTTTTTCATACTTCGAATTTCACGAATTGCCTCGTCTGCACCACGCTCTTTATAAACCCTCTCAATCAAATCAGAACGCATCATCACATTTGCCATCATCTGGGCAGGTCCATCGTGAATCTCACGGGAGAGCCTTTTTCGCTCATCTTCCTGTGCTTCAATGATTTTCAGCCCGAAATCCTGTTTTTCTTTAGCGGTCTCGAGTGCTTCTCCCATTTGTCTAATATCACTCATCATATAGTTCATAACAACTGAGATTTGAGATACAAGATGATCCGCTCGTTCAATCGTCTCATTCAAGCCCACCAGCCTGCGCTCCAGGTCATCCCGTTTTTCACGCAGTTGCTTTTCAGTTTGCCTGTTCATTGTCAGGTCCATTTGCAGCTTATGAGCAACTTCGTAAGCTTCACGCACCTGTGCTTCAGAATAGTCCTTAAAATGCTTGCTTACCTCTGAAAGCCTTAACCTGGCTCTTCTTACTTGGGAGTCAAGTTTGTCGCCATCATTTACGATTTGCGCGACCTTCCTTTTAATCTCTTTCAATTCGCCAGTAATAGACTCATAATCCGTCCGGCACTGTTCACCTATACGGAAGATTTCGTCCTTGCTGTCTCCAACAGTTTCGATCATCTTTTCTAATATCAGATCGAGGGCTTTCGTGTCGAATTTTTTAATCGCCATGTAAACTCCCCCAAGGGTGGCACTAAAGATATTTTAACTTGAAAACTAATTTGTTACTAATTTTCAACAAGAAAATCATGCCATTTTTGCCGAAAATCGATACAAAGACACAGAATTGATTTTTCAGCCTAAGTCTTATATCCTATTATTCTAGGCACTAAACTCCAATTTAAAAACAAAATTATTTTTCCAAAAGTAAAATCTACCTTGTCAGACCACTAACTATTATAACATTCCCATACATTTACTGTATTAAAGTTATATTACAATCATAAGACACCATTGTTCCTCGATTGCCGTCAACTTATAATGAATTGTAGCACTAAGTACCCGTGTCGAACATACAAACGATGTCGATTATAGGGTTGGGAAATTTTCGAGAGAGGTGAGCCAGATTTGCTTGTTAGTTACTATACGGTAAAAGGATACGGAGAACATGAAATCGAGATTCAAAGATCCCGGTTCATCGCATATATACAAAGAGCCGAGAAAGAGGAAGAAGCTCAGGAGTTCATCCAGAGAATCAAAAAACAGAATTGGAACGCAACCCATAATTGCTCGGCTTATATGATTGGTGAAAACGACCAAATCCAAAAAGCAAATGATGATGGAGAACCAAGCGGGACAGCTGGGGTGCCGATTCTTGAAGTACTGAAAAAGAAGCACTTAAAGAATACTGTTGTGGTCATTACCCGCTACTTTGGCGGTATTAAGTTAGGAGCTGGCGGCCTGATACGAGCATACGGTAAAGCGACATCCGAGGGACTTGCTGCTACAGGTATTGTGGAACGAAAACTCATGATAATAATGCATACCACCATCGAATATACTTTGCTTGGAAAAGTGGAAAACGAACTCAGGTCCTCCGTTTATCAGCTGAAGGACATTCACTACATGGATAAAGTGGAAATTGAAGCCTATGTTGAGGAAGCACAAAAAGAAGTTTTTAAAGAGTGGATGGTTGAAATGACGAATGGGCAAAGCATTACAACCGAAGGTGAAGTTGTTTATATGGAAGCTGATATTCCCATGTAATATTTGTCTTTTTCTAAAAACTTATTAAAAAACCGAGTATCATATATTATAATTAAATATTGCAGGATTATTCGATTTATATAAAGGATGTTATTTATGAAATCCCAAAATCAACCTCCAACAAACCGGAGTGCTAAAACCTATAAAAAGAAAAAGCGAAGAAGACGAAACCTTTTGCTTTTTCTTATATTGATATTTATTTCTTTGGTCAGCTTTTCTGGCTACCTGTTGTTCCAGACATACGCAGTTGCAAAAGATTCATATGAAGAGCTTGAAGGCCGTGAAGAGAAATCTGTTCTTCGTGAGGAACCGGTGTATATATCAACCGACCCTGTTTCTGTCCTTCTATTAGGAATTGAAAATTATACCGATGAAAATGATCATGGCCGTTCAGATACAATTATGGTAGCAACCTTCAATCCGGACAAACAAACAATGAAGCTCGTGAGTATACCACGGGATACATTAGTAAATATCCCAGGATATAAGGAAGATAAAATTAATCACTCCTATTCGATAGGCGGAAAAGAAAAGGTAATTGAAACAGTCGAAGAGTTCCTTGATATTCCGATCGATTATTACGCTACCGTTAACTTTAAAGGATTTACCAATATTGTCGATGCTGTAGGCGGAGTAACCGTAGATGTCCCTTTTGATTTTAACGATATTAACCGTAACTGGGAAAGGTTTTATTTCCATGAAGGAACCCAAAAACTGAGTGGAGAAGAAGCACTTGTATACGCAAGAATGAGAAAGCAAGATCCACGAGGGGATTTTGGCCGAAATGACCGCCAGAGACAAATCGTTACAGGTGTCATTGATCGTTTATCCTCACCAAAGACACTCTTGAAAATCGACGATATTGCATCCGAAATTGGTGGCAATATAGAAACAAATATGCGGGTAAAAGAGGCACTTGCCTTCCGAAAGAAATACCCTAACTTCAATTCCTCTTCCATAGAACAGCTGGAATTAAAGGGCTATGATAATTATATTAATAATATTTATTATTTCGGTGTCGATCCAGACAATTTGGAGGAAGTAACAACAGAGCTTAAAAACCATTTAGAACTGTCTACGACATCAGAAGAAGAGACACCGTCCGAGGATATCGAATATTAAAACAGCTGCCCTAAATGGGCAGCTTAATTTTTTTCCTCTTCACGAAATAGTATAGGGAGCAGTAAAATCAATGAACTTAAAATGATCCCAATCAGAAATCCTAATACAGCTCGCTGAACCGGGGAGGCACCATTATTTGTTGCTACAGTTACTTCCTCAGTGATGAATGAGTTTTGCAGGTTATCATAATCAACTTGCAAATCATGAAGGTCGGATTCTCTCTTAACTGCTTCCTCTTGCGTTTCAATAGCTTCAATTGTTTTCATTCGGGTTTCAATTTCTGTTTTCTTCTCTTCAATTCTCTCTGTGCTTTCGTTTAAAATGCCTTCTACTAATTTATTCAATACATCTTTGGAATTTTCATGGTCAGTTCCCCTGTAACTTAACTCTATAACACCCTCTGAAGCAAGTGCATTGACTGAGAACCTTGGCTTCACCTGTCCCACATCCAACCCTAAGTCGTAATCTTCATTGATTTTTTTTAGAAACTTAGTTGATTGCACGTACTTTTTCATGACATTAGGATTTGTTCGAAACGTATTCTCGAAGTTCCCCAACATAATTTCTGCTTTAGCTGTATACGTTGCCGGAATTTGTGATGCCATAAAATATGCCGCTCCGGCTGTAAGGATTGGAATCAACAAGAGCAAAATAGCTAGTTTCTTTGCACGATTGATAATTCTTTTTAATAGGTCATTCATTCTTTTATCTCCTTTAGTTGATCCTTGGTTTTAAAACGAAAATTGATATAACTAATAGTGAAAGCAATCAAAATCCAAGAATAGTTAAGGGTCATAAATGAACTTGGACTAATACTTGCTAAAGAAAAAGCGACCAGGCTGGTATTCAATGCCTGTGTAACCATTTTATCCTTCCAGGTCTCGGAAATACGATAAAGCTTCATTAAGCTGAAAATTAGCCATAAATACAAAATTACATAACCTATAAAAATAAAAATTCCATAGTGTACAAAAATTTCAGCCCACCAGTTATGAATATTCACTATTCCTGCAGTTGGAAATTCAGCATAATGTGCCATATAGTATTCCACATTACCTGCTCCAATCCCCATCCCAAAGGATCCCGTTATAAAGATCAGAGCATTCTTTAATAAATTAATTCGTATATCCGTTGAAGCTTCTTCGTTATTGGAAGGAACAAGCGCACTAAAGACTTGATTACCAACAGTATCTAAAATACTTATAAGCTTATCAGGAAATATTGCCATAACGCTTATTCCGGCTATTATTCCAAGCACTACCAAATATCTTTTTTCCTTTAAACTTGTATAAAAGAGGAACCAGAATGCCAGTCCAACAATTAAAGAAAGCAGATTTGCACGGGACTCGCTTACATATATTTGGAATATGGCCGAAAGTCCTAAAAACCCTGCTGTCAGCCTTATTATTATAGGTTTAACCTTTAGCTTGCCCGGCTTGTACCTGTGAAAGACTGCGAAGGCGAAGAAGAAACTTAATGCCAGGTAACTCGCATAATCGTTTTCATTTGCAAATACAGCAGTAGGTCTATGCTTCACGTAGTCACCCATACTATTAAGGCGAGAAACTGGCAGCTGATAATGTGTTAAGTAATTCAAGTATCCAATCGCAAGCATCAGAATCATTACTAATACCCATATATAAAGTAAAGCCTGGTAGTCTTCCTTCTTTTTAAAAGCTGTGACAAAAAGAAAGATAAAGAAAATGCCTGATACCAGAAAAAATATATCCTTAACACCATCATTAATGGATTGGGCCCATAGCAAGGATAATAATGCAAAGGAAATCCAAGAAAGCATGTATACTAATACTGGTTTTAATGGTTCCTTACCGTATAAAGACATGCTCCTGCTTTTTAGCCAGATCTGAAGAAAAATCACTATAGCAAAAGGCAGAAAAAAACGGTATGGAAATAATGATAAGGGGCCAACTTTGAGGGAAATAAGGCCTGGTCCAATAAAAGACGAGACAATAAATGCATAGAGCAGTAATTGTCTAAGTCCAAATTTTTGCAACAAACTACGTAGAACAGTAAAAACGACTGGAATGATGAACGAAGTAAGAACTGCTGCTCCTAATATGATCAGAGGACTAATTGAAGATAAAGGATTGACTATGCTCCAAGCCAATAGGATTGAAATCAAAAAGGCCGCTATTATTTGCTGGATAAGTTTAAGATTATGTAAGTTCTGCATCCTTTTCACCTTTCAACCTTGATTTATATCCCATTACATTGTACAGGAGGCAGGTGTAAAACACCAACCCCCTGTATGAATTGTTATTGATTTCTAAGTAGCTGGTTGTCTGGAACTTTACGGATAACTTTTGCAGGCGTACCTACAACAAGTTCTTCCTGTTTAACATCTTTTGTTACGATGCTTCCAGCACCAACAGCTCCATCTTCTTCGATGGTGATACCAGGAAGTGTAGTCGTATTCGCACCAATACGGCCGCCATTTTTAATTGTAATGCCCTTGAATTTATCATATCTTTCGGCTGAACGGGCCATATAATTATCGTTAGTAGTTATTACTCCCGGAGCCACGAAAACATAATCACCAAGTTCAGAATAAGCAGTGATATAGCAATTTGTTTCAAGCTTGCACTTCACGCCAACTCTACAATCATTTTCAACGGCTACTCCGCGTCCAACGATTGTCTTTTCGCCAATTGTAACTCTTTCACGGATGGTAGCTAGATCCGCTACAAACACATCATCTGCTAATTCTGCATTAGCGTAGATGATTGAGGATGTACCAATTGTACATCCTGAGCCAATAACGGTTGGCGGAAGCTGTTTAACATCAGGCAAGATAGAATTCTTTGCCCTGCTAGGCTGCTTGCCAATGACGACATTATCCTGGATCAGGACATTGTCGCCAATTTTAGCACCATCATAAATGATGACGTTGTGGCCAATGGAGATATTCTCTCCAAATGTTACATTTTCTCCGATTACTACGTTATTTCCCATTCTTGGAGTATTCATATAAACCCTCCCTATCCCTTATTTTGAATAAAATTCAGCAATCTTGCTTACTACATATTCCTGCTGTTCCAGCTTCAATTCTGGGAACATTGGCAGTGATAATGCTTCTGCACATGCTTTTTCTGTTTCTGGAAGGTCTCCTTCTTTATAACCCAACTCAGCAAATACAGGCTGAAGGTGCAATGGCTTTGGATAGTAAATCATTGTGCTGACACCATTTTCTTTCAAGAAGGCCTGAAGCTCATCCCTTCTTTGAACGCGAAGAGTATACTGGTGGAATACATGGTGGTTATGTTCTTCGATAAAAGGAGTGACAATATCTTTTACACTCTCATTCAATAATTTTGTATAGTTTTCTGCCTTTTCACGACGAAGATTGCTCCATTCGTCCAAATGCGGGAATTTAACATTAAGAATTGCCGCTTGGAGCTCGTCAAGACGGCTGTTGTAGCCAAGGACGTGATGGTAGTATTTCGGCTTGCTGCCGTGCACACGAATAACACGCATTCTTTCTGCGATTTCATCGTCTTTTGTGACGATCATGCCAGCATCTCCATACGCACCAAGGTTTTTAGTCGGGAAGAAGCTATAGCAAGCTGTTGTTCCCAGTTCACCAACCTTTTTGCCCTTATATAGAGAACCTATTGCCTGTGCAGCATCTTCAATAACTGCAAGATTATGTTTCTCTGCAATTTCTACAATTGCATCCATATCAGCCATTTGACCATACAGGTGAACAGGAACAATAGCCTTGGTCTTTTCAGTGATAGCAGCTTCAATTTTCTTAGGGTCGATATTGAAGGTTTTTGGGTCAATATCAACAAATACAGGAGTGCCACCAGCTCTTGCAACCGCACCAGCCGTTGCAAAGAATGTAAATGATGGGACAATTACTTCATCCCCCTGTGTAACTCCACAAGCCTGCAAGGAGATATGCAATGCGTCACTGCCGTTCGCTACACCGATACCGTGTGAAACGCCACTGTACGCCGCTACATCACTTTCTAATTTCTTTACATTGGCTCCAAGAATGAAATGTGATTTTGACATCACATCGTCCAAAGCCTCCATTATTTCACCTTTAAGTGTTTGGTATTGTTCTGATAAATCAAGCATTGGTACGTTCATCTTATTTTTACCTCTTTTCATTTAATATGAAGCAGATAAACTGCCTTCAAGCTTTTCATATACTTCCACGAGCTTTTTGCTTTCTGCTTCCCAATTATAGATAGTTTCAACAGCATGACGGCCATTTCGTCCCATTTGGGCAGCTTCTTCTTGATTTTCCAAAATCCACTTCATTGCGTCAGCAATCTGGTTGACATTCAATGGATCAACGCAAATACCGCAGTTGTTGTTTTCCACTATTTCCTGCCAGATAGGAAAATTTGAAGCAATCACAGGTACGCCAGCTGACATGTATTCAAACATCTTGATTGGCAAAGACACGACAAATCGCGGTTCAGGGTGCAATAGGACAAGTCCCATATCTGCTTCCGCCAATGTTTTTTTCACTCCATCCCTATCAAGAAAACCTTTAAAGTCGGTATATTTGAATCCGTCCATGCTTCTGACTTCATTTTCAAGTGCTGGAGGTGCAAAAGATCCAGCAAGCACGAAGGTGCATGGTACAGTTTCATTAAGCCTCTCAACAGCCTGTACCATTTCCTTGATTCCTCTTAAAACATAGATACCTCCGATGTAGAGTGCGGTATTTTTTGACTGGTCCACTTTGTCATTATAATCCGCAGAAAGCTCATGTAAAAGAGGATAATTGTGAATGGTTATTGTATTTTCGTTGTAGGTCTTGAACCTCTCAGAAATGGTTGGTGTCGCTGTTGAAATCGCATCAAATTTCTTCGAAGCATACCTCTCGTAACTTTTTACCATCACTGAAATGAACTTCCGCAGTGGCCTTGGGATCCATTGCTTTGACAAAACCTGTTCAGGCACATCTTCATGAACATCATAAATGACTTTTTTTCCTTTTGCCTTTAGTTTTAATCCAATTGGCATCAGTTCTGGGTCATGGAAATGATAAACATCTGCATCGATCTCAAGGGCTTTTATATACACTTGTTTTGTTGTATTCCGCATTCGGTCTAATTGACCCCTTGCAGTGGATTGAATTCCGCGGATCTTCACTCCTGCCTGCTCGTAATCCTCTACATTGGGAACCACGTAATAAACTTCATGACCTGCCTTTTGCAGCGACTGGCATTCTTTTATAAAAATACGCGTATCATTTGCAGAGTGTACTGATGTTAAATGGCAAACCTTCATTTTTTCACTACCTTAGTTAATCCTGAATATTTTTTAACAAATCATCCACAATGAACTTCCAGGAATAAAACTCTTCTACAAATTTTCTTCCCGACTGCGAATATTGCTTATACTCCTGAGAATCCATCGCTGCACAGTCCAAAATCTTATTGGCAATATCATCCGGGTTTTCAGGTTCAGCAATAATGCCACAATGGTTATTCGCAATCAATTCTGCACTTTCCCCGACTCCGCAATATAATACAGGGACACCGCTGGCTAGTGCCGGAAAGATTTTAGACGGACGTGCTCCTTTAAATAACTCAATATTCCTCAGAGAAACAATCGAAAAATCGGTGATTGAAAAAACATTGGGCATTTCTGTTACTGGCACAGAATCATGGAAGACAAGGTTGGTAAGTTTCAAATCATCCTTCAGCTTGATAAGCGTCTCTTTTTCGGGTCCATCACCAATGATTAGAAATCTCACATCAGGATTTAATCCTTCAACAATCTTTGCGGCTTTTAAGACTGAGTCAAGTCCCTGGGCATAACCAACCCTTCCTGCAAAGGTAAAGACTTTCTTGCCTTCGAATCCAAGTGTCTCGAGCCAATCTTTGTTTGCTTCCCTCGGCGAAAATGTCTCTGTGTTAACGCCATTCGGCAGGAGGAATACATTTTCCCGTTTCTTCCCCTTTTTCACCATATACTCAAGAATTCCTTCAGTCGCTGTTGCGATCTTCCAGGATTTTTTATATAGCCAGTTCTCAAGTACTTCAGCCATCCTGATAAATGTCTTATTTTTCAGTATACCCAGTTCGACTGCAGATTCGGGCCAAATATCAGCCACATTGAAAACAAATTTGGCTCTTTTGATTTTTGATGCAAAGTAGCCAGTAATCCCTAAAAACAATGGTGGTGATGTACAGATAATCACGTCAGTTTTCTGTGATTTAAACACCGAGTAGAAAGCACTGAAAGTAAATGAAAAATAAGAAATTAACCTCAGCCAGAAACTCCCTTTTGGACTTGGATAGATCCAGCTCCGATGTACCGGGATTCCATCAAGATGTTCAAATTGATAAAACTTCCCCTTATACTCATCAGGAATGATGCCGTCTGGATGATGAGGAAATGCAGTCAGCACTTCAACTTCATGACCACGCTTAATCAGTTCCCTGCTCACCTCATAAAGCCTGATTTGAGGAGCACCTGTTTCAGGAGGGAAATTTTCACTTAAAAATGTAATTCTCATATGTTAAACCTCTTTGTTGAAATGCTGAACTATTTTAGCTGAAGCTTGTCCATCGCCAAAATAGTCTTTATACGATGGCCGAACGTCTTTTTGGATTGCCTCCAATATTTTTCCCACATCTGTACCTGTAAGAATATTAGCTTCATCCTCAAGTGTTTCAACCCACTCTGTCTGTTCACGTAATGTGACACATGGAATTTCAAGGAAGTAAGCTTCCTTTTGCATCCCACCCGAATCAGTTATGATTTTCTTCGCATTGCTTACAAGCGAAAGGATATCAAGGTACCCAACAGGGTCAATTACCTGTAGATCAGGCACCAAACTCAGGTCTAATCCCATTCCGCTTAAGATATTTCTTGTGCGCGGATGGATTGGCCACACCTTTTTCCCTTCAATTTTTGAAAATGCTTCGATGATATTTTTAATGTTGGCAGGGTCGTCAGTGTTTTCCGCACGATGGACAGTAATTAGGTAATATTCGCCTTTTTCCAGCCTATGATCAGTCAATATAGTTGACTTTTCTTTAGAAAGATTACGGTTATAAAGGACAGCGTCATACATAACATCGCCGACATTAAAAACATTCCTGGTCACATTCTCGTTTTTTAGGTTTTGAACTGCTGTATCTGTTGGACAGAATAGGTATTCAGAAATATGATCAGTCATGATTCGATTAATTTCTTCCGGCATCCTCTTATTGAAGCTTCTTAAGCCAGCTTCGATATGGATGACAGGGATATGCAATTTAGCTGCTGCCATTGCGCCCGCAATCGTGGAGTTCGTATCTCCATATACAAGCAGGTAATCAGGCTTTTCATCAAAGATAATTTGCTCAATACCTTCAAGCATGTTAGCTGTTTGTTTTCCGTGAGTAGACGATCCCACATTTAAATGATAATCCGGCTTAGGAATATTCAATTCATCAAAGAAGATATCACTCATATTTTTATCATAATGCTGTCCTGTATGGACATATATTTCTGTATGTAATTTCCTAAGTTCTCTAGATACAGGAGCTGCTTTGATAAATTGAGGCCGTGCTCCAATCACAGTCAGAAACTTCATAAAAGAATCCCCTTTGTTTAAGACATATGAAGAAGTAGCATAGAATACTCTCTATGCTACTTATCCAATTTTGTTTATAGCTTAACGTATTTTTCTGGTTTTTGATAATTTTTCATTGCGTTTCTTGTATCGAACAGTACTTTACTGTATTTGCCGATCATCTCGTAATCAAATGCAGTGTGATCTGTAGTGATGACCACAAGATCCGCTTCTTCAAGAACCTGTTGAGATAACTCGACTGTTTCTACAAAGATGTCACATGAACGGAATGATTTAACATGCGGATCGCATACCATCAGTTCTGCCCCTTCATCCCTTAAAGTTTCAACGATTGGAAGAACTGGAGATTCACGAACATCATCGATATCCTTCTTGTAAGCAACACCAAGAATGGCAATTTTTGATCCTCTTAATGCCTTTCCTTCGCCATTAAGTGCATACATTGCCTTATTCACAACAAATTCAGGCATGCCATTGTTGATTTCGCCGGCAAGCTCGATCAGACGGGTATGATAGTTATATTCCCTTGCTTTCCAAGTGAGGTAGAATGGGTCGATAGGAATGCAATGGCCTCCTAATCCAGGTCCAGGATAGAACGGCATGAAACCATATGGCTTTGTAGCAGCCGCATCAATTACTTCCCAAACATCGATGCCCATCTTATTGCATAGAATCGCCATTTCATTAGCTAATGCAATATTGATATGACGGAATGTATTTTCAAGAATCTTCTCCATTTCAGCAACTGCCGGGCTGGAGACCTGGTGCACATCCCCTTCAAGAACACTCTTGTACATTTCAGAAGCGATTACAGTACAAGCAGGTGTGATCCCGCCAACAACCTTTGGAGTATTTTTCGTATTATAGTGCTTGTTACCCGGGTCAACACGTTCAGGTGAGTAAGCAAGGAAGAAATCTTCTCCGCACTTTAAGCCGCTGCTTTCAAGAATTGGCTTTAATACTTCTTCTGTTGTTCCTGGATAGGTTGTACTTTCCAGAACAATCAGCATGCCCTTATGCAGATATTTTGCAATTTCCTTACCAGAGCTCTCAACATAGGAAGTATCCGGCTGCTGATAAGTATCAAGCGGAGTTGGAACACAGATGGCTACTGCATCAACTTCCTGGATTTTTGAGTAATCAATTGTAGCAAACAATTTCTTTTCCTGGACAATCTCTTTCAATTCCTCGTCCACTACATCCCCAATATAGTTAATTCCCTGATTAACCATATCAGCTCTCTTTTGCTGTACATCAAAGCCGATTACCTGGTATCCAGCCTTCGCTTTTTCTACTGCAAGCGGAAGTCCCACATAACCAAGTCCGACTACACCAATGGTAGCGGTTCTGTTCGTAATCTTTTCAAGAAGTTCCTGGCCGATTTGGCTTAATTGTACTTGTTCGTTCATCTTTAATCCCTCATTCTCTTTCATTAATTTATTTTAACAGGTTTATTAGAACTTGCTGACTCATAAAATGCCCTTACCAACTCAAGCGCTTTTCTTCCGTCAAGGCCGGTTACTATAGGCTCTCGATCCTCTTTAATCGCCTCAACCATGTCCTCAATTATGCACTGATGTCCAGGCTTCCCTATAGGGTCATTTTTTACAGTTTCTACAATATCATTCACAGCTTCTGCTGTCATGTCCTGAACATTCCAATGTTCAACCAGACTGGCTGTTTTGCCGCCAACCTTAATGGTGCCAGTTTCGCCGAAAACACTGATCGTTTCTTCAAGATTGGATGGATAAATCGTTGTGGCTGCCTCTACTATACCCAAAGCGCCATTTTTAAAACGGATTACGCCTGTCGATACATCCTCTGATTCAATATTGCGAAGCCTTGTAGCTTCCATACTGTAGACTTCCTCAACATCCCCCATTAGCCAAAGGATCAAATCGAGATTGTGGATGGCCTGGTTCATTAACACTCCGCCATCGAACTCCTTTGTGCCGCGCCAAGGGGCCTGGTTATAATACTCATCATTCCTATTCCATCTTACCGTTGCATTCGCATGGCTAAGTTTGCCTAGCTTTTGCTCATCCATTGCCTTTTTAAGCTCTATCATTACTGGACGGAAGCGATTTGGATGGACAACCGACAATTTCACATCATTTTCCTTGCATGCATGAATAATTGCATCTGTATCTTCAAGAGTCATAGCAATCGGCTTTTCTACGACGATATGCTTCTTGGCATTCGCAGATTCTACCGCTATATTTGCATGGAATCCACTTGGAGTACAAATGTTGATCACATGTATTTCATCATTTTTCAACATTTCAGTTAACTGCGTATAGCCTTGCACATTATATTGCTCAATAAATGGCTCCATCTTTGATTGGTCTGTATCACAAACAGCAACAAGGTTCGCACCTTCAGCCTTAGTAATTGCTTCTGCATGTTTTTTAGCAATATGGCCGCAGCCGACAATAGCAAAATTCACCATCAGATTATCTCCTTCACGAATTATTTAGGCACCAAAGTTGAATCAGTCCTGTTAACTCCTAATTAGCCTTTTGAAAAATTTTTGTCTTAATAACATCTTTTTAACTAAAGAAAAATCTTCCCTTTTAAATAAAAGAAACTTATTAAAAGCTTCTCCTGTCACCCGCTTAAAGAAAACCGCCTTGATTATAAAGCTAAGGCTATATGAAATAGATGTAGCAATCGCTGCACCTGTTGCCCCATACATAGGAATAAGGAAAACGTTTAGAATGGTGCTGAAAATAACATTAAAGATTGAAACATACATATTGATTTCTGGCTTCCCTCTGGCTGCAATATCGTTGGATAATATTTTTTCCACCGCGAGCAGCGCAATCCCGGGAAGAAGGATTTTCAAAAAGAACGGTGTCTCTTTATATTCATGCCCTAAAACCGGAGCCAGGAAATCAATAGTGAAAAAAATAACCACTGATAGAACAAGCATGAACACAAGCGTGAACCTGCTGACGATGGAAGTCAAATGATTGCGTTCTTCCTCCGTTCCCATAGCAGCGATTCTAGGCAATAAGACAGAGGAGATGGACTGGGTAAAGACTGAAAGCTTTTCACCCAGGGTCAACGCTGTAAAATAAAGACCTACTGCTCCATTGCCAACAAAAAAGCCAAGCAAATATATATTAATCCGGTAATTCATAAAGGTTACCAGGTTGCTCATATAAGATTTAAACCCGTAATGAAAGGACTTTCTTAAGTACGGAATATTCAATCTCAAGTTTTTCCGGGTCAAGTTAAATCTTTTGACGCTAAATACGAGAATGAAAAGAAGTGTTAAAGCATGACCGCTTATAAAAGCAATCAATGCCCCCATCAATCCAAAATCGAATAATACGATCAAGACCACTACAAGTAAAAGGTTCGTAATTTGAGTAATCACTAAGATGGTATTGAATACTTTAAAATCCTGGATCCCCTGAAATATAGTTTGAAAAAACGTGTTCAGCAACATGAAGGGAATCGCAATCAGGATAAAGTATACATAGGAATAATCGTCTAAATCCTTGAATAACTTATCTCCAAAAAAATAGATGGAAATAAAGCCTGCAATAATTCCAATTAAGCTTAAAACTACACCAATAATTAAATTATTGAAAAAGCTCTCGCCTGGGTCAATTTCCTGCCGGCTTACATAGTAAACAGTCGAAATGTTTATCCCTAAGTTGATAAACATCATCAAAATTGCTGGAAAGTTTGTGATTAGAGCGTAATTACCTTGCAATTCTGGTCCCAGCATTCGAGCAATAATGATTATTAAGAGAGTTCCAATAACAATGCTTGTAAACTGCCGGACCAAAGTTATATAGCTGTTTTTTAGAAAGCTGTTTGGTTTTGTCATGAACCAGTACCACCATATCCGGAAATTTCCCCTGCAAAATCAGAATAGTTCTTTTCAGCATTGTACATACCATTCCAGGTCTGATAAGCGGATTTCCTAAGATGCTCCTTCTCACTAAAAGAAAGACGCGATAGATGATCAAGTAGTTTCGCCAGCTCAGTAACTTCGAAATCCTTCGGGATCAACTTTCCATTGGTTTCATCCACAAGCTCCCCAGTCCCGCCAACATCTGTCGCTACTGAAGGAATTCCGCAGCTAAAGGCTTCCATTATTGCGACAGGTATGCCTTCACTGGAACTGACATTAATGAAAAGGTCTATAGGGTTCTTCAGGTAAAAAGGAACAATTTCATCATTTGCCATATTTCCAGTGAATTCAGTTGTAATATTAGCAGGAAGTTCTTTTGCAAGGCCCTCTAATTCATTTAGTCCTGGCCCTCCTCCAATATGAGTCCAGTGGATTCTCGACTGACACTCAGCAAGACTTTTCACAAGGAGTTCCAGACGTTTAACAGGAACTACATAAGAACAGCTGACAATTCGGAAAATACCATCAGAAGAACCATGTGACAAACCTTCCGGCTTCTGAGTTCCCAACCGAGCAACTTCCAGACTCGAAGCGCTCCCGCCAGTCTGTTCCGCCAGATATTCAGCACCATTCTGGGAAATAAGATATATTTTATCCAACTGATGAATTAAAGTCTGCTTATATGGCAAATAAGGAGGACTGTGGCGGTAATCGTAGATATCTCCGCCATGCCCTCTTGAAATAGCATAGAGATCAGAGTACTTCTCCTTAAGGAACGCAATTCCTGGTGCTAGCGATAACCAGTACGAATAAGCCACAAATTTTGACGGGTTTTGTTCCTTAAATATTATATTTTCTATATAATTCCGAAGATGAATAGCATTTGCAGTCCATGATACAAGTTTGCCGAACCCCTTAAGGCCAAAGTTGCCTGCTCTTTTTCTTTCTTCCAGAAGCCATCTGCGTCCCTGCGCATCTTGAAATGCACTCATCTTAAAAGAGACAGCATTCTTTTTTTGAAAAGCAGGTACCAAATGGACCGAAGCATTGTGGGGCAGTTCTCTTTGTTTGGTATGGTCTGCGCTATTAACCGGTATGATATGTACTTTGCGAAACTTTTCACATAAAAAATCCAACTCGAGCTTTAAAAACTCCTCACCCGGATAAAATGGATACCGATTCGTTATTAATACCAATTCTTTTTCCATTGTCATCACTCACATCAAAAGTATATTTGAAAAACCGTTTGTCAGCTTTGCCACAAACGGTTTTTCACTTAATGTTTACCGGTTACTTTTCGGTACATCTTAATTAATGGTTTATGACGTTCATTCACTAGACCAATCACTTCTGCAATGATCTGGAAAAGCAAGAGCAAGCCAAAAACAATCAGCAGTGATCCCCATAATGTCGAGGTTTCAAATACAACTGCCGCTACACTAAAAAGAATGCCTAAAGCATAAATGACTAAAACCGTGTTACGATGTGAAAGTCCGATTGCCAAAATACGGTGATGCAAATGGCTTTTATCGGGAGCGCCAATCGGTTTCTTGTTGACCACTCTTCGAATAATTGCATAAGTAGTGTCAAATATTGGGACACCCAATATTATTATTGGCACAATAAAGCTAAATAATGTAACACTCTTGTATAAACCAAGCAACGAAAGGATACCAATAGAATATCCTAAAAATAAAGCCCCAGTATCACCCATGAAAATTTTGGCCGGATGAAAGTTATAAAATAGAAATGCAAGCGTGCTGCCCAGTAATATTAGGGCCAGTGCTAAAATTAGCGGTTTGCCGGCTGCTCCCGCCATGAAAGCAACAGTCGCTATACCGATTGAAGATATCCCCGCAGCCAGGCCATCAAGGCCATCGATCAGGTTAATGGCATTTGTGATTGCAACAATCCAAAAAATCGTAACAGGGATTGCCCATATGCCAAGATTAAATTTTTCCATAAAAGGTATACTTATGAAGTCAATTGTTAATCCTGTACTTACAACGATTCCTGCGGCTGCAATCTGGCCAAGCAACTTCACCTTTGCCGATAGTTCATATTTATCATCAAGAATCCCAAGAACGATGATAATGATCGCACCTATTGTTATGCCGGTTAACTTTTCATTTTGGAGCCCTGCAGTAAAGAATCCAGCAACCACTCCGAGGAAAATGGCCAGCCCTCCAAGGCGTGGCATAACTTTAGCATGTACTTTTCTATGGTTTGGTTTATCAGTAGCGCCAATTTTGTGCGCAAATTTTATAACAAATGGTGTCAAGATTAAAACAGTAAGGAACGAGACGAAAAAAGCTAGTATCAATTGTGCAGTCATATAGACTTCCCCTCTGTAAAAAGGTAATTTCAAACCCTCACTAAGTGTATCACAATCCAAGCTATATTCAATTTTTAATCCATTAATTTTTAGTTACATTTATTTCAGGGCTTGTCATATCCTTGTTAATGTTTTTCCTTTTTTATACCCGATGAAACCTTTTATATTTCTTCTTTATTTTTATCCTGCAAGGCCTTCTTGTCAATTATTTTTATTTTCCATTAAAACAGGCGATAAAAACCGTTGTAATAAAAGGAAACCCCTATCGGATAATAAATCCAATAGGGATATTTTTATTGTTTATTGAAATAATTAATAATGCCTCTGTACACAGCATCAGCTGCTTTTTGCCTGAACGTTGAATTTGCTAAAAGATCTGCATCATCTTTATTAGACACAAAGGCAACTTCGACTAATACGCTTGGAATTTTCGTATCCTTTATAACCCTAAAATCTCCATGTTTGACACCGCGGTTATAGGTTCCAAGTGTTGCGATAAGTTCCTTTTGGATTTCTTCTGCCAATAACTGACTGTCGGCGGATTCGTATGTGCTGTTCCACCATGTTTCTGTTCCGTGTGGTGAAGATGTCGAATAAGAATTAACGTGCATACTGACAAAGATATCAGCCCCAGAACTATTAGCTTTTGCTACACGCTCATTTAACGTAGGATAGGTATCTCCTGTCCTCGTCATCAAAACCTTCGACATGGAGCTTGTCAACCTTGATTGAATTCTTTTTGACATATCAAGTACTAAATCTTTTTCAACCAACTTTGTGCCACCACTTGTATACCCGCTTGCACCAGGGTCAGTACCACCATGACCTGCGTCAATCATAATTGTCTTGCCAACAACAGAAATGGCCAAAGAATTGAAAATCCCCTCAGAAACGGAACCCGGACCTCCATAAACAAAGAAACTTTGGTATCCGTTGTTGATAATAGCGCTTCTTGTTTCCGTCGGCACCGAGGTAGCTGTTGTTAATAAAATAGGCTCATTTCTTTTTGCTGCAAAAACAGCTCCAGTTAATGCATCGGCGAACGTCATTCCAGTTGCAATAGAAGACTGAGACCGAGTGCTGAAATACTTATTAGCAATATTAGCAGCGACTTCAAAACGGTTTCGGCCATCAATTCGGTATGGATTAGGAACGCTATTATATACATTTCTTGAAATACTGCCTTCACCACCGACGATAATCGTCTGGCTTACTCCCCATTGATCGATAATCGCTTTAGTAGAACCAGGTAATGTGTTTGTATTCGTTAATAAAATTGGATATCCATTTCTTGCTGCATATGGAGCAATTGCAAGAGCATCCGGAAAATTCAAGCCATAGGCAAGAACTACTTTACTGCTTTTTCCTACACGGAGTGCGATATTGTTTGCAACCTCAAAACGATTGGCTCCTGAGATTCTTTCAGTTTTCAATCCCATCTTTCTGACTTCAGACAATACACTGTCAGAAATACTGGCTGAACCTCCCACAGCAATAACATTTGTTGCATTTAATCTATCAATCTCTGCTTTTGTTGCTGCAGTCAATACTCCTGGCTGTGTTAATAAAATTGGCGCATTATATTTATATGCCAAAGGCGCCGCAGCCAATGCATCTGCATAAGCATCATAATTAGCAAGGATGACTGTATTTGCAGATGTCCATCCCTTTTTAGAAACATTTACTGCAACCTCAAACCGATCCTGTCCGCCCAACCTGATTGTGTAGCCCTCTGCCGATGCCGGTAAAACAGCTATAAAACAAAAAGCAGCAGCGAACAGAAAAGCCACAAAAACTTTTTTCATTATCTTGCCTCCCTAGTTGTTATCTCTCTTATTTTATCGGACCGAATCGACAAATTTCTATAAAATTTCCAAAAAAAATGAAAATTGGTAGATTGGCCTTATGGTATTGGAAAATAAGTTTAATAGAGGAATTATATAGAATATTTTTGTTGTGAATCCACTCCAAAAGATACTTTAAAATTGACTGTTATATAAGAAATGTGTACTAAAACACTAATACCTCCTTAGTATAAGGATTGGTGATCAAACTAACCCTTTAAAAATTCATGTCCCTGAAGTGTCGAAATTTGAGATCCACGATAGTGTGAACATACCAAAAAGGACAGACTTTGGAAAAGTCTGTCCCTTAAATAATAGTAAATTAATTTCCTAGGGTTGCCCCTGGATAGTAATGTTTCAAAATTTCTACATATGACTTTCCGGACGAAGCCATGTTTTTAGCGCCATACTGGCTCATTCCTACGCCATGTCCGTATCCTTTTCCTCTGATCGTCATAATATCTGTGTCTTTATTATAAGTCACAGGATCTAAGAGATGGCTTTTAAACACGCTGCCGCCAAACATAGAGCGGAATGCACCAATGCTTAAAGTGCGTTTAAGGTTAATTCTATCAATCTCTTTTTCTGAATTCAGCTTATAAGTGTTTGTTGAAGGATAACGAACAAAGAAATCAATATCCAACGTGGCACTTACACTTCGGTTTCCTGATGTCTTTTCAGGCGATAACGAATATCCATTAATCGATACAATTTTTATTTCCGTGTTTGCATAGCCATTTTTGTACAGCCAATTCTTGATGCTGTTAGCAACACTTGTATCGGACTCCTTAATAGAACTCCACCAGTGACCTGGATTTTTCAGATTATCTTTATAAGGCTCCATGTTAATCTGTGTCTTTTTCATAGGTATGGACCATGGAATTTCAGGATCATAAGAATCAGCTTTCGCAGATAAATATGGAACAAGAGTCGTCCCCCAGGCGTTGGCATTCGATTCTATATATCCGCCATTGCTTGACGAGAATACAGCAGAAATTGGATTGCCATTGTATCTTAATACTTTACCTGCAGTCCCTTCAACAGCCTGATTGGTACGCTGCTGATAATAATCATCAACCCATGTAACACCACCATATACCTGAAAGCCCTGTGTATCTGCAACAACTTTCCCTACAGAATTGATTGAATAGGTACGGGCAGCCACCGCCTGTGCTTTGAGAGCTTCAACTCCCCAACTCGCAGGCATTTCATGAGGTACTACACCCTTTAGATAGTCCTCAAATGGGATTTCTCTGTTGATCGGTCTAACATATCCGTTTTCGAGGAAGAATTCCATTTTGCCCATATATGGCTTATTGTTTAATTTGATCTGGTTACTAGTGTTATAACGAGATGGAATCAATGCAAACTCAGAATTGCCAAAATCCTTTAATTTTTGAGAGCCCTTGTATAAAACCAGTCTGCTATTCTCATTTTTTACTGAATACGCTGAACCGGCAGCGAGCCGAACTTCATTCGGAAGACTGGCAACCACTGACTCATTAACAGAAGCCGGTCCGCCTAAAATGGTAAAGCTTGATATTTTTTTCTCGGAAATAATCGTTTTAATTGAATCCGGCAATCTTTCTGGTCTTGTCAATAATAACGGTGCATCTTGTTTGGCAGCCAAAACTGATCCGGTCAATGCATCAGCAAATGATAAGCCAGTAGAAATGAATGCTGTGTCTGCAGGCAGATTCAATTCTCTTACTATGTTAGCAGATACCTCGAAGCGGTCTGCGCCGCCTATTCGGGTTGCTGAAGGCAATTTGCTTCCAACTGTAGTACTTACACTGCCTGTACCTCCAACAATCAGTGTGCTGCTTTTTCCAGCCAAGGCGTCCTGAGTGTATTCCGGAAGAAAATCTTTCGCGGTTAACAAAATAGGATAACCGTTTTTAGCAGCATAAGGAGCAATGGAAAGTGCGTCGGCGAATACCAGCCCGTTTGCCACTACTGCTTTCCCGTTGTTAGGTATCTGAGCAGCAAGTTTTTGAGCTACTTCAAATCGATCCCGGCCAGAAATCCTTTTCACATCAGGTACAAAACTTTGAAGTTGGCTACCTACATTTGTAGATACACTTCCAGTTCCACCGACAATATAAACAGTTTTTGGATTCAATTCTTTTAACTTTTTCAATGTTTGACTTTCTAATTCATTGGGTAATGTTAAAAGTATAGGTGCATTTTTGTAATAGGCGAATGGTGTTGCAGCCAAGGCATCGGCAAATGCCTTGTAGTTAACCAGGATGACTGTATCAGCTTGACTCCAGCCACTGGAAGCTACATTGTTGGCAACAGCAAATCGGTCATTTCCTGACATTCTAATGTTTCCATTCGCAAGCTTATAATCACCAACAGTTGTAATATTGATCGCACGAGTATTTCCAATATAATTGCTTAATTTGACGGAAATATTCGCAGCCTGGGCATAAGAAGTAAACGGCATCAACGTGACACAAATGGCTAAAATTAGAATGAAGGAAATCTTTTTCTTTATCAATTTTTACCCTCCCTAGTTGTTAAAACAAGCAAAATATGACAATAACCCTCCCTTTTTCTACTAATATACGAACCTATCACTAAATTTATCAAATATTGTCAAATGAGTAAATGGAATTTTTAATATAAATTTAATGTAAATGAAAAGAGCCGGGTGCGTTGCAAGCATACCGGCTCTACATTTTCTCGCTTTTAATTAAATCCGCTACCAAAATATACCTATCTGGAGCATCCCCGATAAAGTCAAATGGATAGCAGGTGGTAACGGTTAAAGTGGCACGTGGTTTAGGTACTATCACGGTTCGGTCATCGGCATCTACAATTCGGACCTTCCTTACCTTATAGGTAAACTCCCCAGCAGATGTGGAAACAACCAGCAAGTCCCCTTTACCGACTTCCCCGAGCTTCCTGAACACTGTGTCTCTATGTCCCGATAGTACCGAGTTATCCTTTTCTCCAGGAAGAACACTTCCGGAAAAATGTCCAACGCCTTTTTCAAGCTCGTCCTCATCTGTCCCATGGTAGATTGGCAGATTGGCCTTAAGCTTGGGGATATGAAGATTGCCAATCTCTTCGCCTTTTTTTGGTCTCTCTGGATAAAGAATGTTTTTTCTGACAGGGTTCTTCGTTATATTAGCAGCGCTTGCAGTAAAAGTTTCTTCATCTGACTGATGAGTCTGATAAAGCCAATAGCCTTTAAGAAGTTTATAACCATTGGTACTGCTAAACCATAAACCAAATATGACTATACTAACTGATAGAGAAAGAAGAACCAGGTAACCGGCTCTTCTCTTTTTTTTCAATTTCCTAAACACCTTTAACTCTCACTTTTCTGATTGCAAAGATTCCAAATAGGAACATGGCAAAACCAGCCAAAGCGTTCGGAAGATAGTCAGATGCCGTGTTTGGCAGCTTTCCGCCTTTTACCGTTTTAGCAACCTTCACAGCAGGTACTTTCTCGGCTGCCTTTGTTACTTCTTCTGCAGTTTCTTTTGTTTTTTCAATCGTTTTCCCTGTTTCCTGAAGAAAATCCGATCCAAACATTTCTTTTGTTATTTTCATATCCGCTAATAACTTGCCATCTTTGGATAGAATCTTAATGATCAGGTCTGCTCCATTTGTTGAATCCATTTTTAAAAGGGACTCAAAAGAGATGGCGGTTTCCTTACCATCTTTGGACAGATAGTACTCCACCTTTAAATCAAAAAGGTTAAGTAAATCATTCCATACATCAATGAATTCAGCGATATCTTCAGCAGATAAGTCTTCTGCGCTTTCGAACTCAGGGAAGTTCATTAAACGCTGTCCGATTTCTTCCATTTTGACCAGGAACTGTTCCTGATCCAAATCAGGGTTTTCAAGGATTGCGAGTAAATGGTTTGCTAAATTATTGGCTTCAGCCAATGAAAGACCAAAACTATCAAGCGTGTTAATCAGCTCATCTTTGGATTCCATGAAAATATGTTCGGCCACGGTCATGTACAAGTCTTCCATATTGTCATAGTTTTCAAGTGAATCATCATATTTATTCAAGAAAGCTTCAAGCTCTTCTTTAGATTTAAAATCAAATTCATTAAGCAGTTCCTGGAGATTTTCATCTGTAATTGGAGTCAATTCAGCAGTATACAGGTAATCAGACACTTCCCAGTAAAGGTCTTCATAAAAAATAAATTGGTCAAGTGATTTTTCGTTTTCCTCAAGCAACTTTATGAGTTCTTCTTCCGTCATTACGAATTCTTTAAGCAGTTCTTGAAGGTTAGTTTCATTCACAAGAGGTCCCAGGTAATCTTTCAGTTCCGTTAAATCTTCAAACTCTTCAAGACTGTAATCGTGAGTTTCTGATAAATAGGAAGTAAACTCTTCTTCAGACATACCTATTTCCTGTAAAAAACTCTTAAACTCCTCACTCTGCGGATTAACTTCCGCAAAGGCCGAATAAGGCAGCAAACCAAATGCCAGGACAACCGATAATAAAGCTGAAAGTAAACGCTTCAAAAATAATTCCCCCTAAATATTATATGTCTACCAAATTAGTATATATGGAATAAGGATTTTCCGGTAGAGGGTTTTTTTGGAATTTTTGAAAGACTATTCTCCTGGTAATTTAAAAAGACCTTCCTATAACAGGAAGGCGGGAAACTTGGTTTATATTAATTTGAATAAAAGCTTTTAATACTATTTGCCAATGCCTGTGCTCTTTTATCCTGCACAGATTGGCTAGCCAAAAGTTTTACTTCCGTTGGATTGGAAATGAATCCAAGTTCTATTAAAACGGATGGCATTTTAGTCCATCGTGTAACAAAAAGGTTATGATCTTTAGTGCCAGTAGAGGAATATGTCGTTGTTATTCCTATTCCCGGGTATACAAGTGCCTTTGCAAAATTTTGAGCCAACACTTTACTATCTTGAGCTTGAAGAGAAGGAGTAGGATCATATGCTACATTGTTCCCTTGATAACTCAAAGATTTATATGTGGAGCCGCTTTTCACAATAAATACTTTTCGTTCAGTATCTTCTCGTACAAAAGGATATTTCACTCCACCTGATAAAACATACACATCTTTCGTTTCAATAGCAGGACGATAAGAACTATAATGAGTGCTTAAACCTCTTGGGCTTGTAGAAACATTCGAATCGTGATGGATACTGATGAATAAGTTTGCAGTCGTTTTATTAGCAATAGATGTTCTGTCTGCCAGATCCAAGAATATGTCCTGGCCAGGCGGTCTGGTAAACAGCACCTTCGCTCCCATAGCCTTAAGTTTAGCTGCAAGCTTTTCAGTAAATTGATTGTTTAACGTTTTTTCATAATAACCATTTTTAACTGCACCCGGATCCTTACCGCCATGGCCGGGATCAAGCATTATGGTCTTTCCTTCTAGAGGAAGCAATGGCATTTGTCCAGTCAATTTTAGGAAAGTGTCATTAGGGACCGAAGCAGTTCCCCCTAAAATAACAAAATCATTTATGTTTTGGTTTTTAATAACGGTATAAACGGAATTCGGGATCATTGTTGAATGTGTCAACAACAAAGGGGCTCCCTGTTTTGCTGCAAGAACAGAGCCAGTCAGAGCATCGGCAAAACTCATCCCAGTCGCCAGAAAGGCCTTGGCAGGACTCGGGCTCAGTTGGGTAACTATATTAGCAGAAACCTCAAAGCGATCCTTCCCGCCAATTCTTTTCACACCTGGGAGCTGCCCAGCAACAACTTTCCCTACACTGGCTTCTCCACCTGATATAATCGTAGATTTAATGCCAAGCTGGCTAATAGCTTCCTTCATCTTTACAGGCAATTCATTGCTCTTTGTCAGCAAGATTGGGTAGCCTTTTTTCGCTGCATATGGCGCAATCGCCAAAGCATCAGGGAAATTCAGGCCATTCGCTACTACTGCTGTTGAAGTAGACTTCAATTTCTTTGAGATATTATAGGCAACCTCAAAACGGTCCTTCCCGGCAATTCTTTCAATATTACTAAAGCCATTTGCCTTCAATGCTGAAGAAATCTTGGTAGAAACACTGCCAGTACCACCAATTAAAATAATTTTTTGCGGTTTTAATCTTTTAATCTCTGTCAACACCCTTGAATCCAGTGAATCAGGAGCTGTTAACAAGATGGGTGCATTTTGCTGATAGGCGAATGGAGAACCAGCCAGTGCATCCGCAAATGCCTTGTAGTTAGCCAATACAACAACTGGTGCTCCGGCAGGCCACCCCTCTTTGGATACATTAATCGCAACCTGAAATCGGTCTTTCCCATCCATCCGTTTAGCAGTTACTTCTGCTGAACCTTCTAGGGATGGGAAAATTAAAAGCAACAATAAACTTACAAGAATGATAGATAAATATTTCTTCATGTCTAGCTCCCTTTATGTATTTTAAATCTATTTTCCTATTTGTTCGAAATATACCAAATTATTGTAACATAGTTAGAACTGGATTTTTCATAAATATCCAAAAAAATACACTCTAGTCCAGAGTGTATTTTTAGGTTAGAAAACAAATCAATAACTTTATCCATTAGTTCTGTTTTTTATCAGATTCTTAATGAGCAAGTAACTCCCCTTGAGAACGAGAAAAATTGCGAAGAAGAGTATAAAACCCCATAGGCTTACAACAGCATCATCAAACTCCATCTGTCCCCTGCCAGTGATTTTTTGCTGAATTTCGATTGCAAAAACAAGGACTAGCATTACTGTAAAAGTATATATAAAAGAAATGGCTGTAATACTATATTGTGCTAGTAATTTAAAAATGAGATGTACTGAAAAAAATGAAACGATGCCAATAAACCCAAATACCCATAAATGGAGGTCTTTATCTGAGAAGTTAAGCCCAGCATTGGCTGCCATTTCCATAATAATATCATGTATGGAATTGACAATCTCAGCTAATACTTTTATAAATTCTTTCATTATGATTAACTCCCTTTCTAACAAGTAATACCATTATATTAAATTTGTGGCATCGAATGTCGAAAAATCGTATATTCTGGTAAAAAATTATATTTTTTTTATTGTTTATTTTTGGTATTCTATATATGTTGTTCATTTTTAATTGGAGGAAACACATATGAGTTCAAGAATAGACAAAAATACCACAAAGAAGAAAAAGCGAAAATGGCTTAAGATATTAATCTTCACTTTTGTATTTTTATTTTTAATAGTTGGAGGTTATGTATATTCCGTATATAACTCTCTTTCTACAGCAGTAGATACAATGCATGAGCCATTAGAAAGAGGAAAATCAGAAAAAAGAACGAAAGAATTATCATTTAAGAAAGCAGAGCCATTTTCAGTTTTGCTCATGGGAGTGGATGAAAGAAAAGGAGACAGAGGTCGGTCTGACTCACTGATTGTTCTTACTATAAATCCTAATAGTAACTCTGTAAAAATGTTGAGTATACCTCGAGATACAAGAACTGAAATCGTTGGTAAAGGATATGAAGATAAAATAAACCATGCTTATGCATTTGGTGGAGTCGATATGTCTATAGCGACTGTTGAAAACTTTTTGGATATTCCAATTGACCATTATGTTCAAATTAACATGGAAGGTTTCAAGGACATTGTGGATGCTGTTGGCGGTGTAACTGTAAATAATGATTTAAACTTCACTTATGAAGGTACTCACTTTCCGAAAGGGCAGCTTAACCTAAACGGGGAGAAAGCATTGAAATATTCAAGAATGCGTTATGAAGACCCTAGAGGAGATTTTGGCAGACAGGCACGCCAGAGACAAATCATCCAAGCGGTAATTAAGGAAGGTGCTAGCCTTAGTACATTAACTAATTATGGCGACATCTTCAAGGCTCTTGGAAGCAATGTTAAAACAAGCTTAAAATTCGACGATATGGTAACAATCCAAAGCAAGTACAAAGCCGCAAGTAAGGATATGACACAGGAACAAGTTAAAGGTAAAGGATCAAAGATAGACGGAGTTTATTATTATATTGTACCTGAAGAAGAAAAAAGCAGACTTCAATCTATGTTAAAAAAACAGCTAGAAATTTAGTTTAAAATATAATGCACCCCTTTTTAGAAAAAAAGGGGTGCATTTCTTGTATTTTTAAATGAAATACATCTAAAGAGAGATTGAAACTTCAATGACCTTTTAAGCTATTTAAAGCTTTTATTTAAGAATTCTTTAATCTTTTCATCATTGTAAAGCCTCATGTTATTTGATGAATGTCCCCCTTTGACTATATTAAGATACACTTCACCATCATTCTTGACTAATTCATTCTTAAGTCTAATAGAATGGTTTACTGGAACAACTTCATCATCTTTACCATGGAATATAAGGTATGGTTTCTTTGCTAGTTTTTTGGGAAACTGTGCAGGGTTTATTCTTTCTACTTTTTGTTTTGACTTCCATCTCTCTCTTGTTGGTTGATTGTTTATAAACATATCTTCTAAATCATAAACAGGAAATGTTCCTATCACGCTTTTCACCCTATTGGGATATTCAATTACCATTCTGTTCATCGAAACCCCCCCTTCAGATGTTCCCCAGATAGTCCACTTTTTTTCAACAGGAAATTTAGCCTGAACAAAGTCATATGTCTTTATAAGATTTTGCAACTCTTTGTTACTGCCCCATGGTTCTGAGGTATTTGAAACGACCACAAAAATAGCCCCGCTTTGCATTGCTAAATCCCTTTGACGAGTGTAAAAGTCTAAACCTTTTTTGTTATCTTTATAATAGTTGCGTGCATCTCTCCCGTTTCCGGGAATCGCCATGACTACTGGATATCTCTTTAATGGTACTAACTGATATGGCCTACTGATATAAACTTCTTGACCATTCACAACCTTTAAAATGTCCTTTGGCTGAGAGTTAAAATACAAAAAAGCAAGGAACAGTGTTATTACTATTAATACGATTTTTTTCATTATTACTCCTTTATAAATATACTTAATTACTTGAAGTAATTATTGTTTAGTCTTTTATTTCACTAAATGATGTACTTCATAGGTTACTTTAATATAGGGTGGACTTCTAGAACAATGGCAAACGCGACAGAGAAAAGCAAGCAGATGGAATGGAAACCACCAGTTTAGCAAAACATTAGAAATAAAAAAGTGCTCTAAAAAAGAGCACTTCTATTTTATTAAATCATTTCCCAAACGAGAATATCATCTTCCTGTATATTCTTCCTAGCCTTTCTTCCTACAACCATCTCCATATGTTTAGGAGAGATTCCTGTTCCTGGTCTCTTCCAGGTTAACATTTCCTCAGTAATCACTGTACCTTCATTTATATCACAATTTGCAACTAGACTTCTCCTTGCAAATTTTATCGCTTGTTTTTCTGCTTCTAACGGCTCTTTTTCTTTTTGTCCTAACACAGCCTCGAAAATCTTCATATTGTTTTTAAAGACCTTAATATCTTCAGCATCCATTGCATGATAATGGTCATTACCTTCTAGAGTTTTATCATAAGTAAAATGCTTTTCGATGATTCTGGCTCCTAAAAAAGCAGACGTGTTTAATGCCATCATTGATGGGTCAGGTACAGTATGATCTGAATAGCCAATCACATATTTAGGAAAGACTTCCTTTAAATGTGTAATCATTGCTAGATGAGCATCTTCATCTTTGGTTGGATATGATAATACACAGTGCAATAAAGCAATATTTTTATTTCCTTCTTCTTCAATCACACGAACCGCCTCATCAATTTCACCAATTGTTGATGCTCCAGTGGACAAAATAATTGGCTTTCCGTATCTTGCAATTTGTTTTAAAAATGGATGATTCGTTAAATCAGCAGAAGCAATTTTGTATGCCGGCATAAGTTCGTTAAGAAACTCTGCAGATTCAGAATCAAATGGAGTCGACATAAAGTCAATCCCACATTCTTTACAGTAATCAGCAAGGATTTTATATTCATCCACCCAAAACGTATCATACTTTTTAAATAACTGATACTGAGAATCAGATTTTTCTTTTGTTTGGTCCCAATAAGCAGGCGAATTTTTAGAAGCAAGTTTTCCTGCCTTATATGTTTGGAATTTAATTGCATCTGCTCCAGCCTCTGCAGCATCTTTAATCATTCTTTTTGCAAGCTCCAGATCTCCTCCGTGGTTAACACCAGCTTCAGCGATTAAATAAATATTAGAACCATCTCTACTAATTAATGTATTGTTTATTTTCATTATACTCATTTTTCCAGCTCCATTCCTTCACTCATAATAATAGAATAAACTCTCTCAATACCTTTACGCAAATCATGCTTTAGCATTCTCCTGCTCATCAAATCCCTTAAGTCTTTGTCACTTAATAAGCGGGCAAATGTACTAACAATTTCCTCCCTAGATACATTGCTATGCAAACCTAAATTAATAAAACCGTTGTAATTATGGCCGAATAGATGAGTCATCTCTCTATGGTTTTGAGATATAATCACTGCGGGTGTACCCACCATAGCAATTTCATACATTGTTCTTCCTGCCGATGAAAAAATGATATCTGCATTTGCCATATGTTCCGCCATGTTCTTTACGTGTTGCAGTACATTAATTTTCTTTCTAAAGTTCGTAACTATTTCCTTCAGTTCATGAGAGTGTTCATAGCCGGGCCCCACGATAACAGTAATTTCAAAATGTTCTTGGTTGTTCCCAATTGCTTCTAAAGTTTTCTTTGTCAGATTATTAGGATCCGTACCTCCAAATGTAATAAGAACATTGGTAACTTTATCACGTATGGGATTTGTTTTAGCATCTAAGAACTCTGCTCTGGCACAATAATACTTTTCTCCAGTATAAAAATTTTCGGCTGGTACACTTCCTGGATATAGTGCATTAAAGACTCCATCTGCAAATTCAGCACCATCACCGAGATCCTCAAAATTGAAAACAGTTATACCGTTATTTTTCAATTTCAGTATATATTCCTTAGTAGTATTTAAAATATCATTAATAATGATATCAGGATTAATTTCAGAAATCTTTTCAAATAAATTCTCATGATTTATAAGTTCAATTTTAAAATTTTGAGACCTAATAACATCTATTCCAAGTTGATATCTTTCATCCATCAAGAATATTACCTTATGGTCAATAATATGATTCGCAATTGTTAATGCTCTATAAATATGTCCAAGACCAATTTCATTGTAGCCATCCACCCGGATTGCTATTAACTTTTGCTTTAACAGTTTTTCGGCTACCCACCAGTCGGTAGGATTATCTATATCGATACTTTCCTCTTTCTTAACCTCAAATAAGGATACACTTTTTCCTATCCTGTTATATTCAGAAATTACATTACGCCTTGAAACTAACACTGCCCCTGTCTCTCTATACTCACTCGGTAAGTATTGACGATTCTTTCTTTCAGTATATCTTGGATAAAATCCTTCTGCATTTTTCCCCCAGGATAAATGACGGTCATCTACCGCTGTTAACACAGTATCATATTCATTATCAATCAATGTTTTAAACACCTGGTTAATTGTTTCTGTTTTAATCAATGGAGAGGTTGGCTGTATGGTTGCAATATAATTTAGGTCATAGCCTTCTGATTCGAGCTTTAAGATTACATTAAATATTACCGGATCAAGTGGAACTTCATCGGTTGCAAGACTTTCTGGCCTGCGTATTACACGCGCTCCATACTTCAAGGCTACAGATTCTATTTCTTCATCATCTGTACTTACAATAACCTCATCAATGTAATCCGAACCAAGTGCAGCAGTTATAGAATAGCTAATTAACGGCTTCCCGTTCAATAGTCTGATATTCTTTCTTGGTATTCCTTTTGAACCGCCACGTGCAGGAATAATGGCAATATTTTTCATTTTACACCTTCCTTAAATATTATTCATTAAGCTATCTGTTATCTCATCTAGTCTTTTAATAAAAGAAGGTAAGTTTGAATCCAAGGCAACATTATTACCTTTATATTTATCATAATTAAAAATATACTCTTCAATATCCTCTATATCAATAACTGCAAGAATTTTATTCTCTTCCTCCAACCTTTTTGAAAAAAGCACTTGATGATCATCTACATGTTCACCAAACTTATGTTGCCGTGGAACCACGATTGGCTTTTTATTCATTGACATGGGGAGCATAATGCTACCAGGCCCACCGTGTGTAATAACTATATCAGCTTCAGAAGTCATGTGATACATTTCATCAAAGCCTATCATGTTTTTATATTCACAAAAACGGGGCGTATAATCAGAGTAACCGGTTTGAATAAATACATCGTCTTTTAGCTTTCCGCTTTCTTTTAATTCATCCATCTTTTTTAAGAGACGATCAAAAGCCTGCTCATGAGTGCCAACAGTCACAAAAATCATAACACCCCTCCTAATACTTCCCCCTTAGGGTAATGCTTCTTTTGTTCTTCCCACTGCAAAATAAACTTATCAGTAATCGGATAAACGATCTTCCCAGTTAGAGTCGGTAAATCTATCCGATCGTAAACCTCAACGTAAATTAACTTTGACCCAAACAGCTTCCCTAAATAGAAAAAAGGAATAGCTGGGGCGGCACCAGTAGATATTATAATATCAGGCCTTTCTTTAACTAAAATCTTGATTGCTAAGAATGTGTTTTTAATTAGATTTTTGATATTTCTATTGGTTGGATGATAGCACCAATACTTTTGTTCATCCTTAAGAAGCGATCTGCTATCTTGTTTATCAAACGTAACCCAAAATCGGTTGTGCTTTTCCCACCAGGGTCTTAGTTGATACAACTGAGTTAAGTGACCTCCACTCGAACCGACGAGACAAATATTTAAGTTTTTCTTGTTTTCTTCCTGTAAATTATATTTAAACATTGATGGTTGTACCTTCCTTTTTTCTTGTAGCACACTTGTTAACACTTGAGCTATAATTGCAAGTCCTAAAAAAACAACAACTGTTGGAATTGTATCTCCCGCTAAGACTGGAAAAATCCCCATAGAAACAAATCCCATCATTGATGTGTTTAATATTACTAACAACAATAAGTGATCAACTCTCTCTTTTTTTGTCAATAATTTAAATACCAAGTAAAAAAGAATGGCAGCCAAAACAGGGTAAACCACTAAACCAAATAATCCAAAGTTAAGATACCCTTCTCCAATTAAAGTAACTGTTATGCCTCCACCTTGGAATTTTGCATGTGTCATTCCTTTTAAAATTGTACCCAAATTCGGTTGACTACCAGGGAGGTAAACTCCAAAGTCATATATGATTGACTTGCCATACCAAAATTCATTTGTTTTAAATAATTCCACAATTCGCTGAAGATTTATCGGATTCATATATAAGCGGTTCATTAAATGAAAAAAGCCTTCTGTTAAACCTTCCTTGCCGCCTCTTAATGCACCTAGTACTCCAGTGAGGGATAAAAGCACAAAGCTTAATAAAGCAAACAGCTTTAAATTAATTCTTCCTTTTTTAAGAACCATGTAGAACAGAAACATTTGAACTAATACTTTTAAACTCTGAGACCTAGGACCAGTCAGAGAATTAAACAATACTAGTAACACAACTATTAAAATAGTAGATAGTCTCACTTTTCTATATTTTATATAATCATATGCCGTTAAAGCTAAAGCACCAATTGATAAGGATATATAGCTTATTCTATGAATAAAGCCATTTCCCTGCATAGCAGCAACACGTGCGATTTCAGGATTTTCAGCAAAAATAGGAATATTTCCTGCTCTAATAAAAAATAAAGTGGTGAAAATTATCGAAGTTAACAAACCGATTTTTCCTAAAACGCCTAAATAAGTATTGTCTCCTCTAAAATTACCTATAAACACTTTCTTATTTTGCAAAAAAGAAAAAACAAAAATTAGCGCTGTATATCCGATGACAGTATAGTCATAAATATAATTAGCAATTTCGAAGGTGCTAAACCATTTAATTAAAATAAAAGGTAAGAACCAAAGTAAGAAAGAATACATCATAAATAAATTTATTGGATTGGTTATCTGCTCGTAATCATACTCAATATGAACGTATAACATTATTAATATCGAATATAGTATAAAAAGATAAAAATTTGAATTAGATACTAGAAATACAACTGAAATTAATAGAATCATTACTAACCATAACAATTTCTTATATTTTAATAAATACTTACCTATTGAAGACACATGATCGACTCCTTAAGTCTTTTTATTTTGGCATTAAGTTGTCAATATTCTTAAACGACTCAGGTTGTAAAACCTTCGTTTGTTTGAAATTATGGTTGAAAGCAATTAAAAACTGATCCAAAGGATCATCAATGAATCCATACATTCTCTTGAGAAGCACAATGTCGTGATTTATTCCAAATATTATTCGAGGTGTAAATACAGCAGATGAATTTATAGAAATAAGTGTTTTTCCATGAAGATTCTCATTGAGATAAATCAATTCCCATGGATAGTTAGAATTATTAACGTTACTTAATTTGAACTTTTCATATTTATTAATTGAATCTCTCGGATGTAGTTTTATTAATAAATCATTAATATTAAAATTCTTAATTAAGTCTTCAATTACCTTATACTCATTTAATTGTTCGTTTCCATCAATCGAAAAACTTTGATCAAAGAATATAAACTTTGTTTTTCCAAAATCCGGTTGAGGAATATAATCAAAAATTTTGTTAATCAAACCCTTAATTTCACTATTTTTATTAATAGAAGGAATTTTCACTATCCCTCCATTAAAATCTCCTACGTATAAACTAGGTTGAAATAAAAAAAGTTTACTCCCAAGAGATATGTTAAAAATCCTAAAACCGAATGGACTAATAACTTTATTGATTATATTCTTAATACGATTTTTAGTTTCATGACTACTTATTACGTAGGACATCCTGCCTTCTTCAACAAAATTTATACTTAGCTTTTTATTTTTTTTGAAAGAATGGTTTACAAGCAAGTTTGTGAAAAAGCTATGAGTAAACAAATTCAAACTATCATAATCTAATGTGAGTTGTTCTCCAATGAAATTTTCAGGTTTATCAAATGCAAAACTTCTTATTTTTTTATGTTTTAGAAAAGACTTATCATAACTTATTTCTTTATCCTTGACGAAAAAAACATTTGCTATGTTGCTGATGTTTTTTGATTCTTTTTTCAAGTTTCGAAAGACTTTTTCAGCTGAAGCAAAATGATTTGAAATAAAAATATCATTCTTTTCATCTTTAAAAAGCGTATTAATCAATTGAAGAGTAACTATTACATGAAAGGGAGTGCAACAAACAAAAGCATTTTTCAATGGGATTTATCCTTTCTTTTTTAAAAGAACTGATACTTTATTTTTAAGTACAGCTAAATCTCCTTTAGGCACAAACAGGGTCATAACAAGAAGGAAAGCTAAATTAAGGAAAATTTTCACTAAAAGAAGATTATTTAATTGCTGGTATAAGTATAAAAAAGTCAGTAATAGTGTAAACATTCCATACATCATTAACATCTCTTTTTTATAGTAAGGTATATAAAAGATTTTTTGCCCATTCTGATAAGAAACTACACTCATTACAATAAAAGATATAATTGATGCAAAGGCAGCTCCGTACATCCCCCAATTAAAAGTAATGATAAATAAGTAATTTAAGATTAGATTCAGAATGGCTGATATACCCGTTGACATTAATAATAAGTTAGTTTTTTCTTTAAAGATTAACTGTTGATTACTTAGGTAGTATACATTCTTAAATGCATAACCTGCGACAACTAAAGGTATTATCTTCACAGCCTCTTTATATTTGTCATCAAAGAACAAATCTATCAGCTCTTTTGCGAAGAGCGAGAAAGTCACAGAAATAGAAAGAGTTAGCATAACATAATAGAGTGAGAACTTAGAAATGAATAAACTATATTCTTTCATTTTATTGGCGTATCTCATAAAGTAAGAAGACCATGCTTCAATAAATGCTAACGATATGATATCTATTATTTGTCCTATTTGATAACCAAGACTATAAATGCCTACAGTTTCTAAATTAAGAGCTTTGTTCAAAAATATTCTATCAGATAAATTTATAACGAACCCAGAAAGACTGTGTGGAATGATTGGAAGTCCAATCAATAATGTCTTTCTGTAAGTTTTCTTTTCAAATGAAGGTTTTATTTCTTTCTTTATAAGGACTATTGCAATTAATGTAATTATAATTGTAGATCCAAATATACCAACTACTCTTCCGGCCGTACCCATAGTAAGAAAAATGATCAGGGCCAGACTTATAATTGAATCTAAAGACATATATAGTATCTCTAATAATGAATATTTAACTGATTGATTTCTAGTTTGATACAGCTTGAGCAATAGCTGATATGGAATAATCAGCAATGAAGAAACAAGGACATATATACCAAATTGCCAAAAACTTACTCCATCAAGGAACCATTTAAATAATTCTTCACCAAAACTAGTGAATATTATAACAAGAAGTAAATCTATAACGAAAGTGCCAATAAGTAATGTCGAAAAAAAGGTACGAAAATCCCTTCCGGCACTCTCGTACTCATAATAAGTTTTTTTAATTGTCACGACCTGACCAAGACCAAGAATACTTATCATAATCGACTTAAATAAAAGCAACAGTGAAACAGCGCCAAATTGCTCTACAGTCAAATAATTTGCATAGACAGGGAGCAAAGCAACATTTAAGCCTTTAGATAACAAGGCGGCAATAATATAAATTATTCCATTGATACCAATACTTCTTATATCCTTATTCACTGTGTTTACTTAACCCTCTTTTTTTAATTTCATCTAGAATACTTGCATTCAATTCAGTTTGAAATAAATCTATATTATTTTTAATTTGCTCCCTTGGCCAATCCCACCAAGAGAGCTTTTCTAACAACCCAATTTCACTCTCAGTAAAACGGTACCTAATAATTTTCGCAGGGACACCAGCTACGATCGCGTATGGCGGAACATCTTTTGTTACTACTGACCCTGCCCCTATTATGGCACCATTTCCGATATCTATTCCAGGAACTACGACACTGTTACAACCAATCCATACATCATTTCCAACTTTCGTGCGTACTTTATGTTGAGTATTTTCATTTACAAAATAACCGGCATATGGAACGTAAGGGAAAGCATGAGTAGTAATATTTTTGACAGGGTGATTCGTAGCTCCTATAGTAACATCCCAAGATATTGAGCAAAATTTCCCTATATCGCAATAATTCACTTTAGAATATCTGCCAATAGAGGTATACTCTCCTACTGAAGAATGGACTAAAGAAGCATGATGGGATATGATAGCCCCTAAATCAATTTTTGATTCAGAAACATCAGCTTTCCAATTTAATTGTACGCCTTTTTTTCTATAAGACAGAAATGTTTTAATTTTATAGAATTGATGTTTGATTTTTTTAAATAACACTAGTCAACATCCCTTTAATAACTAAATCGATTCAATAAACTGCTTCATATTTTTGTAATACCCATCAATCACTTCGTCAATTCCATTAAAACGGTTAAATCCATTGTGGATTTCTTCCTTCATATAGGAAATGACTTCATCGCTAATATCATTTTTCGCTTTGAAATTACCGATTGATTTATTAATGCCTTTTTTAATCCATTTATTCTGGAACTTAACAGAAGCATTTCCGATTGAATTACTCTTATATGCATTAATTCCGCTTAAATTGAGTAAATTGCAAAA
This sequence comes from Cytobacillus oceanisediminis 2691, assembly GCF_007678455.1. Lineage (GTDB taxonomy): Bacteria > Bacillota > Bacilli > Bacillales > Cytobacillaceae > Mesobacillus > Mesobacillus oceanisediminis_A. The sequence goes on from NZ_VEEP01000006.1 coordinate 187,309, forward strand.
ACCAGTACCGCGTCCATCTTCATTGATTAAGAAACTTGGTTTTCTTTCGCTTAAGAAATAGAGATGTGCATGAACTCTATACCCAATATGAAGGTCAGTTTCACTGTAAAAATCAATTTTGGATAGATCACTTGAAGTATCCATTACTTCTAATCCAAGTCTTTCTGCCTCTTGTGCCATCTTTTCAAGGTGGATTCCCTCGAGCAATCCAGTGCCCTCTTCCCTACCGGTACCTCTATGGAAAGAAGCATAGATTTTTGCATCTGGAAATTCTTTCTTTAATGATTCCATTAGGCGAATGCTCTGATTTGCATACAGAGGATCCTGTGGCGTAGTGAATACAATCGTTTTAATTTCAGAAGGTTTACGTACACCCGTATTCAAGTATTCAAGATTATACAACACTGGACATCCAGTCATATTAATAGGATTAATCCCATTCATTTCAACTACTCTTTTTGTGAAATAATCACGGCAGCTAAGACCATTGTTTTGGGCTGCTTTGTTAAGTAATGCTTTTGCACTCTCGGTAAATTTGTAATTATTCATAACCTCCTGGTCACCAGTTACACCGTACCACCCTGCGCCAAGGATATATATAGGGACCTTAATATCATCAAGGTTCTTTGTTAAGGGGTACACATTCGGATACATATCTTGTTTATATCCTGGCCCACCACAAATGATGATACCATTTGATTGATTAACAATATCGAGTTTTTCATCAAGTGGTTCCCAAGAATTAAACTCTTTAAATTCTTCTGTAGGCTTCAAATGTTTTAAAAGTTTTAAAGAGCGGTCTCTAATAAGAAAATCGCCCACATTCTTTTTCGCGCCAGTCAATACAATATACATGTTATCTTCCTTTCAGTTCCTCTAAGCAGTATTTTAATAAGCATTCTTGGAAGCTACAATTTCCCTGAAAGTTTTAAAGATAATTTTCAGATCGAATAAAACGCTTCTCTTTTTGATGTATTCTAAGTCCAAATTGACCATTTCTTTAAACCCTAAATTGTTCCTTCCGCTTACCTGCCATAAACCAGTACATCCTGGAGTTACCATCAGCCTTTGTTTATCATACTCTGTATACTCATCGACTTCTCTTGGTAAAGGAGGCCTTGGACCAACTAGGCTCATCTCACCTTTAACTACATTCCACAATTGAGGCAATTCATCAATGCTGGTTTTACGGATGAATTTACCTATCCTAGTTATGCGCGGGTCTTCTTTCATTTTAAACATTGCTCCAGACACTTCATTCCTATCCAATAGCTTTTGAAGAATATTCTCCGCATCTATTACCATTGAACGGAATTTATACATTTGAAACACTTTACCATTACGACCGACTCGAGTTTGCTTAAAAAAAATCGGGCCTTTTTGGTCCTCTAATTTAATTAGCAACGCAATAAATAGAAATAGCGGGGCCAAAATGATTAGTCCCATTAACGCACCTACAAAGTCAATCTTCCTTTTTAGAAAGCTATAAACCTTTTTTTCTTCTATTTCATTACTATATATATAGGAAGCTTGTATGCTATCAATTCTTGAATCCTGTAATCCCATAAGTATTGTTTCACATCCTACTATTTAGTGAGAAATTTCTTTTCCTTTTGTAGTGTATCCTGTAAGTACTGCAGTATTTCTTCCTTCAACTCAGGCCTTTGTAAAGCAAATTCTATACTTGTTTTTAGGAAACCAGGAACTTCTCCTACATCATGTCGCACCCCTTGGAAATTATATGCGAATACCTTATTCCCAAAAGTTAAATGGTTAATAGCATCCGTTAACTGTATTTCTCCACCAGCACCAATTTCCTGCTGTTCAAGATATTCAAAAACTTCAGGAGTTAAAACATATCTCCCCATAATTGCCATATTCGATGGGGGATTACTTTTAGGTTTTTCCACAAGTTTAGAAACTTCAAAAAGTCTTCCTTTTTGGTTCCCGCTGTCAATGATGCCATATCTTGATGTTTCTTCATGTGGAACTTCCTGTACTCCAACAACACTAGAATTTGTTATTTCATATTGTTGTATTAGTTGTTTTATACAAGGTTCCTCAGCTTGAACAATATCATCTCCAAGTAATACAGCAAAGGGCTCATCACCAATGAATTTTCGCGCACACCATACAGCATGACCCAGACCCTTTGGCTCTTTTTGCCTGATATAGTGAATATCCACCATGGATGGCTGTCTAACTTTTTCAAGAATATCAAACTTTCCTTTTTCCACAAGATTTTGCTCTAGTTCAAACGAGTTATCAAAATGGTCTTCTATTGCTCTTTTTCCTTTGCCCGTTACAATTATAATATCCTCGATCCCTGCCGCTACAGCTTCTTCTATTATATATTGAATAGTAGGCTTATCCACGATAGGCAACATTTCTTTTGGCATTGCCTTGGTTGCTGGCAGAAAACGGGTTCCTAATCCAGCAGCAGGAATTATAGCCTTTTTAACTTTTTTCAAGTAAACCCCACCTTTGAAACACAATTATAATTTATTCGTAACAATCGAAATCACCAAAACAGTTTAGCATACATCCCTTTTTCCAACAATGGAAATTTTTCTCTGATTAGAACACTAAATAATGCTTACCATTACATTTTATTACAAAAACCTAATAATTCAACCATCTTTCGACGATTACCAATTATTAGGCACTTTAAACTTATGTTACATATTTGTGACAACCCTCAAAATAAAATTAAACTTTTCGGCATTTTAATTATACTACTATTCTTCTTCGAAAAGTTTAAAGATTATAGCAATTTGGCAGATTAAAAAGCAAAAACTTGTAGATACATCAGCACAGCAGATCATCTACAAGCTATTAGGATATTTGTATAACTATTAATGTTTGGTCAAAAACATTTAATTTTTTATCTATTTTTAAATTCACCCAAAACATTATTCATAATCCTAGTAAGTTTAGCATCCACTGCCAAGCTCCCCCCAAAGGTAATCGAACCAGTAGAAAATACACCCCCGCCTCCGGGATGATCATAATAAACCATATGTGCCCCTGCACCGATTGTATTAGTTCCTTTTGCGAGTATGATAGCATTCTTTGGCGTATATCTGTCCGCCTGGTCAGTTTCCCAGCCGGATGCCCCTCCTGTTGAATTGTTTATTTTGTTTAGACCCTGTGTACCGATTAGGTCTCCATTTTTTATGCCTGTGTTAGCAAAAATCCAGTGGTCTGCATTGCTCACCTTATATGGAGCAGGTACAGAAAACCCTGTTGATCTGTAGCCAACTCCTATTAGTGCTGTTTCTGGCTTTCCAGTTTGATAAAACAAGCCTCCGCGTTCACCTGTAAATGAGTGTTTGCCGCCATCTTTTCTTACTTCAATCTGATCACTCTTTAGAGCAGCCCTCCAATAGATTCCGTTTCCTGAAAGATATAATACATTGCCTCCATTTTTCAGATGGTTTTGAAGTCCGTCATACATTCGGGTTGACCAATATTCACTATGGGTGCTAATGATAATGGTTTTGAATTTACGGATAAGGGCTGGATTATCGTTAAAGTCCCTTTCGGTAAACATGCTGTATGAATGGTTATTCCTCTCTAGCCAGCCTATTATATGCTTTTCACCGTTAGCGAGGTGTCCTATATTTCCGGATGGATCTGCACCGGGGTTAGGTCTGTCAAAACTGACAAATTCATTATATTTTCTTGCTCCATTTACAATACTGTAGCTGTACAAACTCTTCCCGCCCCAGCTGTTGTATGCTTGCCAGGTATTTGTCGATGCCAATACTCCGATATCCGTAAAGGCAGGCGTTTTTTCCTTTACAATGAAGGTTATAAAAAAGCTATTTGCGCCATCGTATACCTTTGCCGCATACATACCAGTACTCCAACTGGACGGTATCGTGAACTTATAAGCAGTATCCCAAAGTGCCCCCTCTTTATAGGCATCATTGAAATAATTTTGAACGGTACCTTTAATATTATTATTTATGCTGGAAACTATTTTTTCCTCTTTACCATATCTCATAAAATCTATTGAAAAATTCGCCTGAGGAGAATGAATCTTTAATTCTATTGTCTCACCTGGATAATAGCTTAATTTATTCGAGTACCCTTCAATTGAATGGGTATTTTTTATAGGATATAAGTTCCCGGCAACCGATTGCTGTACCGACGATGTTCCCCCAAGAACTGTGATAGATTCTGCATTACCCGGAAGCAGTATTTTTTTTATGGACTCCGGCACATTTGCCGGCATCGTAAGAAGCATAGGGGCTTCCTGTTTCGCCGCAAGCACGGATCCGGTTAAGGCATCAGCGAAAGTTAAACCGGTTGAAATAAAGAACCGGTTGGTATTTAAATTTAAATCCTTAATCACGTTTGCAGACACTTCAAATCTGTCTTTTCCGCTTATCCGTTTTCTGCCTGGCAAGCTGTTAAATACCTCCGGCCCTACACTGCCCTCTCCTCCCACAACAATTACCTTTGTCCGTCCCTCCAATGCCTTTTTTGTTATATCCGGAAGACGGTCCTTTCCAGTCAAAAGAATCGGATAGCCGCTTCTTGCTGCATAAGGTGCAATCGATAAGGCGTCTGGGAATTTCAAACCATTAGCGATAATGGCAGTATCAGAAGGCCCTAATGATCTTGAAATATTGGAGGATACCTCAAATCTGTCTTTCCCGCTTATTCTTGATGCAGCTATCCCCATTTTCTCAAGTTCAGTCTTAATGCTATTAGAAATACTTGCTGGCCCTCCAACAAGGATCGCTTGTTTTGGGTTCAATCTACTCAGCTCTTTTTTCGTCTTATCTGTCAGAATATCTGCCTGTGTCAATAGAACAGGCGCATTATCCTTATAAGCTAACGGCGTTACCGCAAGGGCATCTGCAAATGCTTTGTAGTTTGTTATATATACCTTCTCGCTGCCGCCAGGCCACCCTTTTACGGCAACCTCAATAGCTACATCAAAACGGTCATTTCCACTTAACCTTGAAACGTTACCTTCCGCCGCTGCGTGCTTTGTACTTCCGAGTACAAAAAACACCAAAATAATAAACAACAGTTTCATCCTCATCCTAAAACTTCCCCCAAATATTATTCTCTATATATCTCCTTTTCTATTATCGGACCTTCTTCCTTAGCCTTAATTGAAATTAACAATTTAATTCCAATTAACTTTTAGACGATTTAGCCGATTAAAATAGTGACTAATTTTTAAAAAAATTTCCCTCTGCACAGGATTACTATCAAAGGAGAAACATAATGAAGATTAAGCTAATATCACTCACGTTTTTGACAACTTTTACTCTTTGTCTCCTGGTCACTCCCCAACAGGCGTTAGGTAAGGAAACAACTGAGAAAATTGTTCTTTTCAGGGATGCAGTTAACCGGCATTTAATTGAGTCATACGAGGGAGTCATTATCGAGGAGTATAAGAATATTCCCGCTGTAAAAATAAATATTAATGAAGCAAAAATATTATCACTACAGTCAAACTCACAAATTTTATTAATTGAAGATGAGCAGAGAGTCGAAAAAAGCGGCCAAATGGTTGAGTGGGGAGTAAAAGCCATTCAAACCCAAAAAGCCTGGAACAGTCATTACACAGGCAAGAATGTAAAGGTTGCAATAATGGACAGCGGTATTTCTCCACATGAAGATTTAAAAATAGCAGGCGGCAAATCGTTTGTGTCCTATACTGCTTCTTATAAAGATGATTCTGGACATGGAACCCACGTTGCCGGGATAGTAGGGGCACAGAACAACGGATTAGGCATCGTAGGAGTTGCGCCAGACGCCAGGTTATATGCACTGAAGGTTTTAGACAGAAATGGGCAAGGCTATCTGTCCGATATGATCGCTGCAATCGATTGGGCAATTACTAATAATATGGATGTTTTAAATTTAAGCCTTGGCTCCATGGAACCTTCTTATGTACTGGAAAGAGCTCTGAATAAAGCTTATAAAAGCGGAATGTTGATTGTCGCCGCGGGAGGAAACGAAGGAACGAGTACTGGCAATGGAGATAATGTTGCGTACCCTGCTAAATACCCTGCTGTAATTGCCGTGTCTGCAGTTGATCAAAATAAAGTTAGAGGGAGCTTCTCCGCAACGGGAAATGCTATTGAGTTTTCTGCACCGGGAGTGGGAATTGTAAGTACACATTTGGATAACAAATATGTCAGCTATTCCGGAACCTCCATGGCTACCGCATTTGTAACAGGAAGCCTTGCATTATTGAAAGAAATGTACCCTGATTTATCTGCCTCTGCGCTGCGTGAAAAGCTGGGAAGGAATGCTCTGGATCTAGGGGCTTCTGGAAAAGATTCCTGGTATGGATTGGGGTTAGTCCAAACACCACTCACTCCGGAGAGGCTATCAGGTAAAGACCGCTTCGAGGTTTCCGCTAACATTTCCCAGAAAGGCTGGGATTCAGCTGATACTGTATTTATCAGCAATTATAATGCTTTCGCTGATGCTTTATCAGCAGCACCGTTAGCATACAAATACAATTCACCTATCCTTTTGACTCAAGCTGGCAGCCTAAATCCAGTAACTAAACAGGAGATCACAAGATTAAAGGCTAAGAACATTGTGTTGATAGGCGGGAGTGGAAGTCTTAATGACTCGATTGCGAAAGAATTGAGGGGTATGGGAAAAAACGTAAGAAGGATTGGCGGACAAAACAGATTTGAAGTTTCAAAGAACATTGCATTGGAATTAGGAACTTATCAGACCGCCATAGTAGCTAACGGCTTGAATTATCCTGATGCGTTGGCCATCGCACCATTTGCTGCAAAAAATGGATTTCCTATATTGCTCACTCGTCCAGAAGCTGCTTCTAGGGAAACTTTAGAGGTAATCCAAAAGAAGAATGTCCAAAATACAATTATTGTGGGCGGAGAGGCAAGTGTGAGCAGAAATGTCTCCTATAAGATGCCGAAACCAGTTCGTATTGGCGGGAAAGACCGCTACGAGGTCGCATTGAATATATTTAATAAGTATTTCGCCAATACTGGGAAACTCTACTTTGCCACAGGAACAACTTTTGCAGATGCATTAACCGGATCCGTATTAATCACAAAGGAAAATGCCACCATCCTGCTTACTGGAAAGGATACACTGCCGGGTTCAGTTTCAGACACTTTGGCAAAACGCAAGATCCAAACTTACATTATTTTAGGTGGAACAGGTTCAGTTGGCAGTAACGTCCTATCTTCGCTTAGTAAATAACCGTTTAAAAAACCAGTTGCTAATCAATTGGTTTTTTATATTTTAGAAAAAAATAGCGGATTTTGTCTAAAAGTATTTGTATCTTAAAGAAATTAACCCATTTATACTATTTTTAGGAAAATAAAGGGAGGGATATTTAGGCTTTTTGTCATGTCCGGTAGAAAAATATCTTATTAGGGGAAAAGAAGATGAAAAAAACTAGAATTCTATCATTAACTTTAGTTTTATTATTAGTGATGGGAAGTATACTTCCATATCCAGCTTCTGCTATATCTTCTGCAAAAGGAAATAAAGTTTCACAGATCAGCAAAACCAAATTTAAAGAAAAAGTAAAGAAAAGTCAGGTACAAGCTGACAAGAAGAACGGAAGTCCTGTTTCACTGAAAAAGAAAGCAGAAAATCCTTTAGAAACAAAATTAAAGAACAAAGCGAATAATAAAGATGGCCATAAAGAAAAAACTGCTACAAATGAATTAATTATCAAATACAAAGCAAAAACTGATTCTAGTAAAATACAAACCCTTCACAAAAAGTTTTCTTTACATTCATCCAAGACACTGAAATCAGTAAATGCTGAAGTTGTAAAAATTCCAAAGGGCAAATCAGCATCAACTGTAATCAAAGAGTTAAAAAAGGATCCCACAATAGAATCTGTCCAGCCAAACTATAAGTACTATGCAAGCGAGATCAATGATGCACCAAATTATTATGATCAGCTTTGGGGTATTCATAACACTGGCCAGGCAATTAAAAATATCCCAGGTATTGCAGATATTGATGTAGATGCGAAAGAAGCAAGGACCAGTTATGCTGGTAAGCTATCACAGGTAGTGGTTGGGGTAATTGACACAGGAGTAGATATCAGCCACCCAGATTTGAAAGATATTATATGGACCAATCCTGGTGAAGCTGGAGCTATGGCATCCGACGGAATTGATAATGACAAGAATGGCTATGTGGACGATGTCCATGGATGGGACTTCGTCAATAATGACAATACTGTGTACGATCCTCTTGATGGAGACGAACATGGAACTCATGTATCAGGTACCATTGCAGCCGTTTTAGAAGGAACAGGAAACAAAGGGGTGGTTGGAGTTGCCCCGAATGTTAAGATACTGCCTATTAAATTCTTAGGTCCCTGGGGAGGCACGACCTCAGATGCCATTTTAGCAATTGAATATGCAAAAAGCATGGGTATTAAAATCACAAACAATAGCTGGGGCGGCGGAGAATATGATCCACTATTAGAGGAGGCAATCAATAACTCCAACAGCCTGTTTGTAGCAGCTGCCGGAAATGATGGAATGAATAATGATATGTACCAGTCTTTTCCATCAAGCTTTGAAAGTGCAAATATACTATCCGTTGCGGCTTTAGACAACATGGGTAATCTTGCAGACTTTTCTAATTACGGATTCAACTCCGTTGATGTGGCAGCACCCGGCGTTAACATTCTGAGCACAGTCCCTAAATACCCTGACGTTGAAATAGCTTCTGCTCTTGGGGTTGAAAATTTAGGCGCCTCTGCACAAATAAATAACACAGAACTGAATTTCAAGGCTGTATTCGACGGGGTCGGGTATGAAAAAATAAATGAGAACCAAAGATCAGATGCATTTGATAAAGCACTCAGCTTCCTTGATATTCCTAAAGATCAAACGAAAAAAATCCTGCTCGTCCAGGATGATGAACATGATATTGCAAGTGAAATTCCAGTTCCTGAATTACAGGAATATTTCAAGGACTATCTTTCAACTTATGAAAACCTTCTTGAAGGTTATAACTATGAAGTACAGTCATTGGATTTTGATTCTTCATTAATGGATAGCGGGGTAGATTTGTCTTTATATGATGCTGTGGTCTGGTTCACAGGACACGGGCTTGGAATAGGTGCCGATGAAGGAACAACACTTACCTCTGCTGATATTGATACGCTATCAAACTACCTATCTAACGGCGGCCGTCTTCTGCTGACAGGACAGGATGCCATTTATGGACAGGAATCCTCTCCTTTCGTACAGGAGTTGTTAAGCTTGAATGTTTATCCTGACATGGGACCAAACCTGAATGTATCAGGGCTTCCTGGCGGCATTTACGAAGGCCTTTCATATGAAGTAGACCGTTTTGAATCTCCATATCCTTTTGCTGATTTTATCCAGTCAACCGGACCTTCAGCAACAGTGAATCTAAAGTATGTCTCTGCATATAAACAAGCATACGATTATTATAATGGTACCTCTATGGCTACACCGCATGTTACTGGTGTTGCTGCCTTATTTGCAGGCTTATATCCTAAAATGTCACCAGAATTAACAAAGCTTTATTTAAGCCATAAAGGGAAAGAGCTGCCAAATCTAAAAGGTCTTATTAATAGCGGGAAATTAGCCAAAGCAAGCAAGCTCAATTTCTTTGATGACAACAATTTCCCTGGCACACCTTTAGTTAAGAACATTCTAAATGGCAGTGTCAATGTTACAACAGATAAAGATGATGTCTATGCAGTCGCCCTAAAAGAAGGCGAAGTATTAAATATCTCCTTAACAGGACAGGCAGGAACCGACTTTGACTTATATTTATATGACAGCTCTGCAGCAGATATATCAAATGCGGGCGGAATGGTTGGTTATTCTGAGAACGAAAACACATCGAAAGAATCCATTAAATTTACAGCACCAGCTACAGATGTTTATTTCATAGATGTCTATGCATTTAAAAACTCAGGTTCATATAAGCTTTCTGTTGGGAATTTTGCAGGCTCCTATGAAGATAATTCAGATGCTTTGTCATACTGGGGCAATTGGGACTATATAGAAGACCCTGCTTTATCAAAAGGAACAGCAAGCGTTCTTAATTCGCAAGGTGAAGTCAACTTTTCTTTTGTGGGGTACAGTTTTGAATGGCAAGGCTTCAAAAACTATAATCAGGGAGTTGCAGATGTCTATATCGATGGAGTAAAACAGAGTTCACCATCGTTGTATTCATCAAGTTTCAAAGCAAAGGAAAGAATCTATAGAAAAGATTATTCATCCTATGGCGAGCATAAGGTGAAGATTGTCTGGACAGGAAAAACAGATGCTGCAGCCCGCAAGAGTGCTGCCGGAATCAATATTGACAGATTCATAGTGAGAAGTAATCCTGTTTCTCTGAATGTCTATTATGACACTGCGAAGAAACATCCGGTCGTTTCCTGGAATTCTGTTTCATGGGCAGCTTCCTATGATGTTTACCGTAAGGAAAGTACGCAAACTGAATATAAAAAGCTGAATACTACTCCAGTTTCAGCTGTCAGCTTCAATGATACAACTGCATTGCCGGGCAAAACGTATGCATACAGCATTGTGATTAATACAAAAGATACTCAGGAAACACCGATGTCCACGTCCTTCACTTTTGTTTACGACGACGATACAAAGGGACATATTAATTTATCATCAAGTACCGTAAAAGGATCTTTAAATTCAGCTTCAAAGGACCTCAATGACGTTTGGTCCAAGCAATTGGAACAGGGAAAAACATATCAATTCGTCCTTACTGGTCCATCATCAGCTGACTTTAATCTTAAATTCTTTAAAACCGGAACGACGACGATTTATGGTGCAACTCCATTAAAAGAGTCTGCCTTATCTGGTTCAACCGAGAAAGTGACTTTTACACCGCAAACTACAGGACTATATTATATAGTTCCAACCGCAAAGAGCGGAGCTGGGCAATATAGCCTCACAGCATCGGTGCAGACAACAAAACGTATGGAAAATACAGATTCAAATCTTAAATACACAGGAACATGGAGTAAGATAAGCTATTCCAGCGCTTCTGGAGGCAGCATTGGCCGGGCGAATTCAACATCAGCCAGTCTGGCATACTCTTTCAGTGGAACATCACTTAAGGTTTACGCTTTAAAGGATACAAACATGGGACTCGCCGATATATACATCGATGGTATCAAAGTCAAGCAGATCGATTTGTATGCATCAAGCCGCAAATATAAAGTGAACGTCTATGAATATAAACCATCTGACAATAATAACCACACAATCAAGATTGTCCCAACCGGGAAAAAGAATAACGCTTCAGCAGGCACATATGTAAATATTGACGCTTTAGATTTAACAAAGTTTACGCCATTGAATTAACGAATAAAATATTGCATTATGCTTGCAGACCCAGTCTAATTTTTAGACAGGCCTGCAGGCTTTTTTTATTCCAAAAGGATTTCTCGATAGGTATTTTTACTAAATTCAAAAGATTAAAAATTAGGAAAAAGCTCTCAGTGAACCTGTTAAATGAATGTGCTAAAATAATATTCGACATAATTAGACGGCATAATTCGTTGGAGGCAGCATGAAATACAATCACACAATCGATAAACTAAAATTCTTTGCAGCTATTGCTGTTGTTCTAATCCACACCACCGGTTCGCTTCAACAGTTTAACCTTGCTACACTAACGAATTATTATTCATACAGGCCATTGCTGGATCTTGCCGTACCTTTCTTTTTTGCGGCATCTGGTTATTTTCTTTCTGGGAAGACAGTATCCTACCTTCCAGGCTATCTAAAAAAGATTTTATCCATTTATATTTCCTTCACTGTCTTTTATTTATTATTTAAATTACTTATCACTTTCACTGATAGATTACTGTTAGGCACCGCCTTCTGGAACGGAATCAACTCCTTCTTGAAAGGCCTTACATTTCAAGGTTTGATCAATGGCACTATAGGATCATTTCATTTATGGTTTTTGACAGCATTAATAATTTCAGCACTTCTTTTATTTATTTGTTTACGCCTTTCTATAAAATCCGAAATGATTTTTGTCTTGGCTGCTATTCTTTATTTTTCAAATTTAGTTGGTATTCTTAACTTCAACGATGTATTTATGTATGGAGGATTTGCAAAAGGATTTTTCTATTTAGCTATGGGTTTTTATTTAGGAAATAAAGATATTTCAAAACTCAAGTGGCCCTTAGCGGGTTTAATCAGTTCTATCTTGATATTAACTTTATTGTCATACTACCATTCTAGTTTAAATGTACTTTTCTTAATGTCTGCTACCTACTATTTATTGGTATACGCTGTTCAAAATCCTGGAGAAAAAAGTTATTTATCCAATTGGGGATCTTACTCATTGAACATCTATATCCTTCACATCTTTGTGTATCAAAGTATAAATAAAATATATATATACTCAGGTATAACTGAATACTATAAATTCCCTTACTATTATCTGACAACAACCCTATTAGCACTCGTTATACCTATATTATTGTACAGACCTGTAGATAAGTTCCTGGCTGCCCCTGTTACACAATGGGTCCATAACATTACCTTTATTTTGAAAGAAAAAAGCGCAAAATAATGCAAAGAGAAATGCAGAGGATTACCAGCATATAAAGTTTGCGAATAAAATTCTTATACACAAGAAACCAAAAATGGCATGTCAAACTGCTGTCAGTTTGCACGCCATTTTTATTGTCACTTATTTGATTTGCACCCCAAAAACAGAACAGTTAAGAATGTTAGATGGGATTATGCTATTTAAAAATATCGTTGATCAGGTTATTCTCCAAAAGAAATTGAGAGGTTTCTATGTCCTTCATCAATTTGTTATAACCGGGCCTGCATGCTTCAATATTCGCTTTTTGGCCGGTTCTGTTGTCTATACAAGTCCCTGAGTCAAACGTGCCTTTATGTGATGCATGATAATCATATCGGTCAGAATAAAAGGTGTATCTTGTTGTTTCATAAGCAAAACCTACAAATCCTTCTTGATCGATATCCAGCGGCTTCCCAAATTGAGCCAGCGGTTCATCTATCCCGAGCAAGGAAGAAATAGTCGGATATATATCCATCTGGCTGGTGACCTTCGTACTCACAAACCCCTTAACCTGTCCAGGATGGTGGATAATTAAAGGAACATTGAATTGTTCCTTTTCACCAAACTTAATTCCCAGCAATTCCTTTAATTCGTTTTGATTCTTTGGCAGCAATCCGTAATGGTCCCCATATAATACAAATATGGTATTATCCCATAGGTTTTCTTTCTTTAGATCTTCAATGAATTTGCCAACAGCCTTGTCAAAGTAACTAACACTTTGCAGATAATTCCCCGTTGAGGTTCCCTCCAACTTTTCGGAGAGGTAAAGAAATTCATATGGGTCAGGCATCTCGAATGGCCTATGCAAACTGAGCGTAATAATAAAGCTATAAAAAGGCTTTTCTGACTGCTTATATTCATCAATCATCTGGGAAAACATGCTAGCATCTGATATTCCCATCCCAATCACGTCATCCTTTTTAATAGAAGGGTGATTGGCATGATAAAACTCTTCATACCCCTGCTTTTCGTAAGCTGCTTGTCTATTCCAGAATTCAGGAGAGTTACCATGAGAGGCGCTAGTTTGATATCCTCTTTTCTTTAATATATTGGCTAGTGACAGATAATTATTTTGAGGGAAGCCTTTGTAAATTCCCTCTGGCGACATTGGATATAAAGAATTATTGGCAACGAATTCTGCATCCGATGTATTTCCTCGCCCAATCTGTAAATAAGCATTAGGGTAATAATGACTTCCTGAGATCAGCTTATTTAGATTAGGGGTAATTTCCTGCCCCTCAACCTCCAGTCCAATAGGGAAAGTATTCAGAGATTCTGCTTGAACCATAATGATATTCTTATCTTTAAATTGTCCATAATAGGGTGAGGTTTTTTGAAGCATCTGATTTTTTTCAAATTCACTTCTTATCTCTGTTAGTTGTGCAGAGGTTACACTTACAGGCTCCTCTGCAAGGGTATCGGCAAAGAGTGAATGACCTTCCGAATAGATATGTGCTGGCAGGACCCCTGTCAAAGATACCATGTACTGATCCGAAAATGACGATTTTAATGGGAAGAAAGCGGTGAATAATAGCATAGCAATACCTGTTACCATAAACAAAGAAGAAAGCATAGATTTTCTTTCTTCGGCAACTTTCCGGTTAAACCAGTAAAAAAAGAATAAAACAAACGGTATGTCAATCCAATATATAAAATCACTGGCATATATCAAACTAATGACGGATCCTGCAACATCTCCCAGCTGATTAGCCTGACCTGCCATCTCAATGTGAAGAATGGCATCATAATATCTCTCATAAAGGACATCTCCATAAAACAACATACTTAAAGCTAAATACAGTAAACCGGCAATAAAGCTATAAAACTTTGATTTTCTCAAGACTAGCAAACTAGTCAGCACCAGACTTAAGCCGCCAGAAGAAAATAAAATAAATTTTTTATGGGGATTTAACTCTAATTCATGAACAAAGTAGAATGTTCTTAGACTCCAGACAGTGGTTACTATTAGAGGTAATAATATAGTGTATAATATAAACCGTTTATTATATGATAAACGCAATGAATACAACTCCATTCACAATGCTAAATATAGTGTTCTTACTATTTTTAACATAAATTTACAAAAACTTAAACCTATTTTAATATTTTTCTCCCTAAAACCTAGAAATTCTACATACTTTTTACACATTTTGTAGTTTTTTTGGTTTTCAAAAATAAAGGATATAACAAGTAGAAGATGAATAATATTAAGATAGGTTACTCTCCATTTAAAAGTGGGTATATTAAATAAAAAATCCAGGGAAGTGATATCATGGAGCACGAAGGTAATTTTGCGATTGGATTATCATGGGGAATTTCGTTAAGTATACCGCTTTGGATATCAATGCTTGGATGGGTAAAACTTTTAGGCAGCTTTTTATATTTGCTCTTTTCTTAAACATTGTTGCAATAGTATTACGAAGCTAGAAGGCATAGATTTAAAAGCAATAATCGATACAAAAACAGCACCCGCTTCATTGTGGGTGCTGTTTCTTTTACTTAGACACTTCATATCCCTTAGGATTGCTTTGCTGCCATCTCCACGAATCCCTGCACATCTCTTCAATTCCTCGTTCCGCTTCCCAGCCAAGTTCTTCTTTGGATTTACTAGGGTCAGCAAAACAAACAGCAATATCACCAGGACGCCGGTCCACGATTTTATACGGTACCTTGTTTCCTGAAGCATTTTCAAAGGCGTGGACAATCTCAAGAACACTGTAACCTCTTCCAGTTCCGAGATTGTATGCTTCTACTCCGTTAGATTCCATGACTTTTTCTAACGCCTTTAAATGGCCCACCGCCAGGTCCACGACATGGATATAATCCCGGACCCCAGTACCATCTACTGTTGGATAGTCATTACCGAAAATCTGTAATTCCTCAAGTTTTCCAATCGCAACCTGGGTTATATACGGCATCAAATTATTAGGGACTCCAGTTGGATCCTCTCCGATCCGTCCGCTTTCATGTGCCCCAATTGGATTGAAATAGCGCAGCAATGCAATGCTCCAGCTATTGTCCGCTACATTCAAGTCTTTTAAGATTTGTTCAATCATCAATTTTGTGCTGCCATATGGGTTGGTTGTGCTGAGCGGGAAGTCTTCTGAAATAGGCGTTTTTTCCGGCATGCCATATACCGTAGCTGATGAGCTGAACACCAGCTTCTTAACCTCAAACTCCTGCATCACCTGGCAAAGCACTAAAGTACCTGTAATATTATTATGATAATAATGAAGCGGCATGGAGACTGATTCTCCTACTGCTTTCAATCCCGCAAAATGAATAACTGCTTCAATTTGGTTTTCCGCGAATACTTTTGCCAGGGCTTCCCGGTCAAGCAAATCCACATCGTAATAGGAGAATTCCTTTCCTGTAAGCTCCTTCACCCTTTTTAATGATTCCGGTTTGCTGTTTGAGAAATTATCAACAACGATAATCTCCTTGCCAGCGTTCAATAATTCCACACATGTATGGCTGCCGATGTAGCCGGCACCCCCTGTTACTAGAATAGCCATTGAGGACCTCCTAATTATAAAAAAACAATTTTTATTACTTTCAACGTATGCAATCTTAATATAACAAATTAAGTCAATTGCTAAAAGCAGGAACTGAATTTCAACTGAAAGTTTTCCAAAATCAACCGATTTTCTCATTAATGTCAGCCTTCCTCAATTGATTACTCCCATATCATCATACCTGCTTTTTTTCTACATATAAGTTTAATAAAGGAGTGTGCCATCAAATACAGAGGAGCTATTTTATGCGCAAAAAACACCGTCAAAAAGGAATCATTTTGGCTATTTTTATAATGGCAGTTCTTTTTTTTCTTTTTAACTTAATCACTTTATCTCCTTCTAAACAGGCAGAATCATTAGTTAGCAAGTTTTACTCATTTGAGCAGGATGGCAATTATTCTGAATCATGGAAATTACTGCACCCCTTTATAAAAGAAAAGTTCCCCAAGGCTGCTTTCATCCAGGATCGTGCCCATGTATTTAATGGCCATTTTGGTGCAGAAACGTTTGCTTATGAAATAGAAGATGCCACAGAAGTAAAAGGCTGGAAACCAGCTAAAGGGGAAAAATCCTATAAAAAGGCTTACAAATTTATAGTGAAACAGAGATATTCTGGAAAGTACGGAAAGTTCCATTTCTCGCAGGAGGTCTATGTAGTGAACTACAAAAAAGAACTGGTGATTTTATGGGATTATAATCATTAAGAGGCTTTGGATATCACTTCTCCTGTGAATTTTCCCATGCTGCCATATTGAAAAAGAAAGAATGCTGTCGTTTCTTATCGAGAACATTTTATACAAAAACGTTCACTATTAAATTAAAATAAAGATAATACCTTTTAAGGAGGACCAATGGATGCCATTATTGCAGATGAAGGAAGTATTCACACCTCTTAAACTAGTCGGGATCAAAGTATTTAAATGCAAGGAAGGGTTTACCTATATTAAATTTTGGAACAGGCCCCGAAAAAAAATCTTTGGTTAAAAATGTTTTCGTATTGATATCTGCTTCCCGAATATTATACTATCTATCACATTCTGACTGATCACGCGGCTCTTTTCTTTCTGCTAATTAACAGAGGATGCATGTAAAATCCTAAAAATACTTTTGTTTGAGAAACCAACAAAGGAGCTATAGTAAAAAATAAAAGAAGCATACCGAAGCCTGCTCCTACATTTTCATCCTAAGTGAAATTGCTTGTTGCCCATGGTAACTGGCTTTTTGTTTTAAATGGGCTCTTAGCTTATCACACACCGCATCCTGCATCAATGCTTCATTATATTGCTGTAAAAACAAATGAATTTTGCATTTCAACCTTACAAGTGATTTCAACACATATTCCTCCTTAAAATACATAAATCGCAGGAGACGAAGTCGTATTCGGAAACTGGCTGACATGATCACATTATAGTGAAGTTAGTCCCTGTAGCTTTGCGTCACCATTTTTCAATGGTTTTGCCATTATCGTACGATTTATGTGTATGTATCTAAAGTACCGAACTCCATCATATTTGTTAAGGGACTTTAGACCTATTAACTGTTTTTTATATTGGAAAATACTTCGAATTTATACCCTTTTTCTATATTTATTAAACATTTTCATCTAAAAAATGAGTGTCCGAAAAATAATTACTGGACACTCACATTCTATCTATTTCTTATTTTAATTCCAGAATGACATACTGGGCACTAACCCAGCCCGTTCTCCCATCAGCAAGCTTGACATTGTACCAAGACTTCGTACCATCCATAATAACATTGCCAGCAGAATCTACAGAAAGGGGAATAAAATCATTCAGCTTCAATGCTGCTATTGGAGCCTGAGCAGTGGAAGCAATCGGCCGTACATTTAACGAAGACGCTGTCACTCTGCCCAGATTCTTAACTGTGATGAACTCTTTATAGCGATCGAACTTAATATCATTTGTCCAATAATCTCTATTATCGACTGAGAGTTTTACCCAATAATCGTTATGCTTCTCAAGTATGGTGAACAATTGGTCTTTTTTCAAAGTTTGAGATGCAACGGTACTTCCCTTTTGATTTACAAGCTTTATATCCTGTTTGGCCACTGCCGAAATACCTGATGGAAAACCATCCTTCCCTTCAGGTCTGGATGGATATGAAAACAAGTTCGAATTGGCAGCGATATTATATTCAGCATTATTATAAGGGTAAATCTTCTGCATATGGGCTGCTATCTTTTGCCCCCATTTGACATCGCTGGCATAATAGAAATTCATCCCTGCGCTATTCGAATCCAATCTGCTATTGTCTGAAACTGTTCTGGTACTATAGCCCAAATAGGCACCTTTATACTTCCAGCTTGCCGGATTAAGATAGGTAGACACCAATTCCTGTGCAATATAATCAATATTTTGTTCAATTGAAGCAAAGCGGACCGCACCTATATAAGGAGCAGCATCAAATGCTCCAAATCCAAACAGATTATATTTCCCTAAGGAAATATTCGAAGTGCCAAATGCACTCTCATGGACGGCGTGGGCTGCCAGATATAAAGAATTGATGCCATATTTGTTCCCCGCATCTATGAAAGCTTGTCCTTTCCCTTTTAATACGCTGATCCTGCCTGAACTCAAATTGTTATCGATATACTGGTTAATCTGTGCAGCCGTGACCCTGGAGGGCTTTCGCAGATCAATAAATTGATAACCTTCCCGATGAAGCGGATCTCCAGTCACAACCTCCTTTATGTATCCTCCCGAAACGTATCCGGTTCTTCCGTTAAATACAGTCTTGAACCATCCATTGGATACTGTATGAGTAGGATTGATCAGCGACCCATAAGGCAGTACTGCCAGAATTTCAGAATCAGTCGCAGCTGTTTTTCTCAGGTTTAAATTAGCTGCAGTTACATAGGTTTTTCCAGAAATAGCTGTTTCTGACACCTCCAGCTGCTGTTCTGGCTCTTGTGATGGGCTTGCTGTCACTGGCACCACTGGATCCTGGATCTGAGGTGCAGGAGATATCGGTTCTTGTTCCACCGGCGCCTGCTCGACTGGCACCTGAGGAACAGGGACCTGCTGGACTGGCGCAGGCTTGGTAGCCGGCGGCGTATAGCTTGTCATTTCTCCACCAAAAACATACCCGGATTTTCCCGCAAAACTGAAACTATACCAGTTTCCAACACTATACTTGGAACTCACTATGGTATTTTTCGGGATTTTCACCAGTTTCGTATATATATTTCCATAAGATGAATACAAATAAGTATCCTTGTTGGTGGTAAAGTTCATTTGGCTGAAGGATTTTCCACTTTGAGCAGTCACTTCAGTCAATTGCACATAAACCGGTTTCCCATTATATACGACTTTTAACCATGTTTCCCCCGCACTATTAATAACCTTTTGAGTTGCCTGAAACCCATTATCCTTGCTTACTTTTAAAATAGCATTCTTCTTTTTGTCCGGGGATGCGTAAAGTTGAGCTTCTTTTTTCGTCAGAT
Organism: Cytobacillus oceanisediminis 2691; assembly: GCF_007678455.1. Lineage (GTDB taxonomy): Bacteria > Bacillota > Bacilli > Bacillales > Cytobacillaceae > Mesobacillus > Mesobacillus oceanisediminis_A. The sequence goes on from NZ_VEEP01000006.1 coordinate 206,887, forward strand.
AAGTACCGTTTATATTGGAGTATTGGTAATACTCCTTAAGATAACCCGCACTCACCCAGCCTGTAGCTGAAGTGATTTTTTTGTTCACTGTGTAGGTATAGGAAACCTTGACCCATTCTCCGTTTCTTTCAGAAGATGAAACAACCGTGCCTTTTGGAATCGTTTTAATGATACCGTTTTTGGTACTTGGTCCTGAGCGTAAATTCAAGTTAGCAGTGGTTTGATACTTGATTACAGGAGTATTCGCTTTATTGGCACTGACATTTTGTTTTTTATCCGGTTGTGTGCTTTTAGGCGAAGCTGTGATTGGTTTAGCTGCTTCAGCATAAACCCTCATAATATAAGAACCTGCTACCCACCCAGTCCGTGAAACCTTTTTTCCTTTTTCAGCATAAGAATAGGTTACCTTGTACCAATCCCCAGAGCGCGATACAGCAGTAATCTGCTTGCCTTTTGGAATGGTCATCATGATTTTGTACTTTGTTCCCGCCCCTGTCCTCATGTTTAAATTAGCAGTAGTTTGATAAACCGAATTGCTAAGAATAACCGGTGATGCTGCTTCCCCGTAATTAATAAAAGGTGCACCAGGCAGTGACGTACTGCCGGCTAAAAGAGCTGCAGACATAAATAATACTCTGCCATATTGCTTCATATATTCACTTCCACTCATTTATTTTCTTCAGACCAGAGTGACTATCAGTAAAAAGTGTTACTAATTTATTTATCGGTAAAAAGAAGGCTTTTTGTAGACTTCCAGTTTTATAGGTTTTAAAAAAATTTCTTCAGCCCTAAAGAACAGCTATGACTGCATAAAAATAGGCCGGAACCCTTTTCAAGGATCCGGCCTTGCTATTATTTATCTTTAATTTCCAACAACTTTACCCTCAGTTCATTTTCCATCGTCGCAAGGTCCAGCTCTGCCTGGCGTCTCTTCGTCCGCCCTTCCTCCTGAATCCTCAATGTTTCTTCCAATGTGGTGATCAGGTTTTCCTGGGTTTTTTTCAATGTTTCGATATCGACAAGGCCGCGTTCGTTTTCTTTCGCGGTTTCAATTGTATTTGTTTTAAGCATTTCTGCGTTTTTCAGCAGGAGTTCGTTTGTCGTCTTGGATACTTGTTTCTGAGCCTCCACCGCGTGCCGCTGCCTGATCAGTGTCAGAGCGATGGCAACCTGGTTTTTCCAGAGTGGAATGGCTGTCACAATCGATGACTGGATTTTTTCGACCAGTGCCTGGTTCGTGTTTTGGATCAGGCGGATTTGCGGCGCACTCTGGATTGTGATTTCCCTGCTTAGCTTCAGGTCATAAAGGCGTTTATCCAGACGGTCGGCAAACTGGATCATATCGTTGACTTCCTGGAATTTCATCTGGTCCTGGGAAGCTTCTGCTTCTCTCTTTAACTGAGGGATCGTCTTTTCATGGAGCTCCTCAAGCTTCAGTTCCCCCGCAGCAATGTAAATGTTCAAGGCATTAAAATATTCTTTATTTGTTTCATATAGTTTCTCGAGCATCCCGATGTCAGATAGAAGCACATTTTTGCTTCGGTCGAGTTTCACGCTGATCCGGTCGATTTGCGCACCCGTCTTCTGATACTTTGAAAGGATCTCCTGGACAGAACCCGAAAGCTTGCCAAACATTCGTGAAAAGAAAGAGGGCTTTTCAGTACTAAGTTCATCTGGGTTCATATTATTGAGATGCTTCATCAAATCATTGATGACCTCTCCCACTTCGCCGACATCCTTTTTCTGGACATGCTCGAGCATCGCATGCGAAAAAGTCAGGAGCTTTCCTTGTGCCTGTGTACCATATAGAATCATCGCCTGGTGGTTTTTCGGGTCAATCTGCTCCGCCAATTGGAAAGCTCTCTGGCGATTTTCCTCCGGAATGACATCTATCAGCTTAACCGGTTTGCTTTCCTGGTGCTGCGGGCTACGCTCCAGCTGCAATTCAGGTGAATCGCCAAAAGGGTTTGTTAAAATATCATCCATGATATTGCCGGTATTTTTTAATAGGTCAGGGTTTTTGTCTGCCATTATTTCAACCTCCTGGTCTCATCAGGAATTTCATTTAGCTTCTTGATTGAATGCTTTGCTACGTCAATTTCAAAATTCAAATGATCAATATCGTCAGCCAGCATATAACTCAAATCTTTCTCAACGATCTTGTTAAGTTCTTTTAATGTATCCTGAGTATCATATAAGGATCGCTCAAGCTCACGGTTTTTGCCCGGCTGCGAAGAAAGAAAAGCATACTTTTCACTCAGTTCCATAATCGAATCCAAATGTGAAAAATAAAACTGTTCTGCCTTGAAAAATCTTCTCGGCTCCCGGTTGCTTAGCCTTTGGATGTTTTTTACCATACGCAAAAGCTCCATTCTTATTTTCAGTGAACGGATATGCCGGATCGAAAAGAGCGACTTCTGGATTCTCTTTATCTTCACATTAGCTTCTTTAAGATTTCTCTGTATATATTTGTATTCCTTCATCGTGAGTCTGTTTTTTTCAAGAATTCGTTTTTGATAATAATACCCGACTCCGAAAAACATAACACCGCCGCCAATCACCCCATAAAGCGAGGACATCCAGAATGTCTGGCCAAATCCAGCATAAGTCAGCAGCCACATGAATGCCGAAAACGGAATTGCGGCACCGGTTTGTATGAAACGTAAAAGGAATTTATTCATTAATATCGACTCCTGTTTTTGAATCTTCCTATTTATACGAATAGGAGACGCAGAATGTTTCATTCGCTGTAAATAAATGTTTTCTTACTTATACAATACTTCAAAGCACGCTATTTTTCTACAGACTCGGTCTGTAATGACTTCTAGGTCCTGGGACTGAGTTGATTGGATATTTTCACGGTTTAGAGCAATAAATGCACGCTCAAAGTTCGTAATTGCACCGTCATCCTCTATGATTGCACCATTTAGATCAATAATTGCACCAAAAAAAGATAATGGCACTTTCATTCAAATTATGAAATTTTCCCTCACCTTTCTTCTGCCTTCTTCTCCCATCGACAAAAGAGAAGGAAAGAGAAGGACAAGCTTGTAGAAACAACTGGTAATTTGTAGAAATTTTTGTTGTTTGATTTTTTAAAAAAGGCGGTATATAAGGATTAAAGAAGAAAAAGTAAAAAAATTCAAATGATAAGGAGTGTTTTTACATGAGAGTAAAAGCAGGCAGCTGGAGCATGTTGAGCCCGGAGGAAAAATTATTGTTATTAACAGTCGTCAGTAATCAATCTAAAAAGCAAAAAATTAATGAGAAATAAAAAACGGAGTGAATTTAGCTGTAATGGATATAAAAGCAGTGATAGAGGAAGACTGTTATAATAGAAATCTTAAATTACAAATATAGCAGTCTTTCATAGTATTTTTCCTAATTTCTATTGTCCACACACCCCCCCTCATCCCACATAATTGAAATCTCCGAGGCACATATGACAATTTATCTGCTCGTTTCGTCACCCAAATCTGGCAGCTTTTGTCGTAAATTGTAATATAAATGTAATTATTCCGTTATTTGTTTGTAACCCCTTTCGCTATATACTAGGTTTAACTTTTAACTAACGGGGGTAAAACTACTTGTTTAAGAGAATTCTAGCATCTTTATTGCTCATCACCTTAGTAGCCACTGTCGCACCGTCTTTTGATAAAGCCTCTGCCTCTGGAACCACTTATTATGTAAAAGTTAATTCTGGAACATTAAATATGCGAAACAAACCTTCCACTTCCGGAAAAATTGTTACCAAACTTTCTAAGAATCAGCTTGTAACTGTTTCTTCCCAGTCAAAAGGCTGGGCGAAGGTATCAGCAAAAGGGAAGGCGGGTTATGTAAGCTCAAAATACATAGCACCTAAAGCTCCTGCTAAAAAGGCTTCAGCTGCAAAAACGACAGCAGCCAAACCAGCCAATTATAAAGCTAAAGCAATCTCGACTGCCAAAAGTAATATGGGAGTTAAGTATAAATGGGGCGGAAATAATCCAAATGGATTTGACTGCTCAGGATTAGTGACCTACTCTTTCGCAAAAGCCGGAAAGAAGCTGCCTCGAACTGCTGCAGAAATGTATAACGTCGGCACAAAAGTTTCTTCCTACCAGCCTGGTGATCTATTATTCTACGCAACCAGCGGCGGCAAAAAAGTAACACATGTTGCGATTTATATTGGGAATGGACAAATGATCCACTCTGCAACTTCAAAGGGTGTATCTGTTGCAAGCATGAACAATCCATATTGGAAGCCAAGACTTGTTGGCGCCAAAAGATTATAAAGAAAAAGTGGCTATCGAGCCACTTTTTTTGTTTCTCATGCATTCGAGCGTTTGATCCAGCCGCCGAAATGCATGGCTATGAAGGCTACTTCATCTTTTTGCAAATGACCTCTTAAAGATGTAAATTACTTTTTGGGTGCATTTCAAGCACTGCAGTGTTGAGTCCTCCCGCCGTTGCATCCAAAGCGATTTCGGCTCCCGTAATGCCGCCGCCGATTACGAGTAAATCAAATTTATTATTTTTCAAATTGGAGATAATATCATTTCGTTTTAGATTCGTGAACATGGTGTTTTCCTCCTTAAACAGGAAAAGAGACCGTGAAGTATTACCAAACTGACGGTAATGCTTCGCGGTCTCTCTAATCTCCTGCCGATTTATTAATTTGTAATCATTGTAGAAAATGCCACTTGAGATTTATTTAAAAGCCATTGCAGCCTTGACTGCTTTTTTCCAGCCGTCGTAAAGCTGGTCGCGGATATCATCGGTCATCTTCGGTTCGAATGAACGATCGATTGCCCATTGTGACGCAATCTCTTCCTGACTTTCCCAGTAGCCAACCGCAAGTCCTGCCAGATAGGCGGCGCCCAGTGCAGTAGTTTCGTTTACAACAGGTCGTTCAACCGGAACATTCAAGATATCACTCTGGAAGTTCATCAGGAAGTTGTTCATGACCGCCCCGCCATCAACGCGAAGAGTTTTCAATTCGATGCCTGAGTCAGCTTCCATTGCTGATAATACATCCTTCGTCTGGTATGCTAGTGACTCAAGAGTAGCACGGACAAAATGCTCTTTGCTAGTTCCGCGTGTCAGGCCGAATACCGCACCTCTGACATCGCTATCCCAATAAGGTGTTCCCAATCCGACGAACGCGGGAACCACATAGACACCATCAGTTGATTCAACTTTTGCCGCATAATCTTCGCTGTCTTTAGCACTTTTAAGCATTCTCAGGCCGTCACGCAGCCATTGGATCGCAGACCCAGCCACGAAAATACTTCCCTCAAGAGCATATTCAACCTTGCCGTTCAAGCCCCAGGCAAGGGTTGTCAATAATCCGTGCTCTGATTTCACCGCTTTTTCACCAGTGTTCATCAGCATGAAGCAACCTGTTCCGTAAGTGTTCTTCGCCATTCCTTCCTCAAAGCACGCTTGGCCGAACAATGCCGCCTGCTGGTCGCCTGCTGCCCCGGCAATCGGAATTTCCTGGCCGAAGAAATGGTAACCAATTGTGTTCGCATACACCTCAGAAGAAGGCTTAACCTCCGGAAGCATGGAAGCTGGTACTCCAAGAATATCAAGAAGCTCTTCATCCCATTTCAGGTCATATATATTGAACATGAGCGTGCGTGAAGCATTGCTATAGTCCGTAACATGGGCACGTCCACCAGAAAGCTTCCAGATCAGCCAGGTATCAATCGTACCGAATAACAGCTTTCCTTCATTTGCTTTTTGTCTCGCACCCTCTACATTGTCAAGGATCCATTTCACTTTTGTGCCTGAGAAATAAGCATCTATGAGCAAACCTGTTTTTTCACGGAAAAGATCATTGTAGCCTTTTTCCTTAAGTTCATCGCAAATGCCGCTTGTCTGGCGTGATTGCCAGACGATTGCGTTATAGACAGGGACGCCTGTTTCTTTATCCCATACCACTGTAGTCTCGCGCTGGTTTGTAATTCCTATTCCCGCTACTTGCCCAGGTTTAACATTTGCTTCAGATAATACACTCGCAATAACAGCGAGAACAGAGCCCCAAATTTCATTTGCATTATGTTCCACCCAGCCCGGTTTCGGAAAAATCTGCGTGAATTCCTTTTGCGCAACATGTACAACCTTTCCCGCTTTGTCAAAAAGAATCGCCCTTGAACTTGTCGTTCCCTGGTCTAAAGATAGAATATACTTTTCCATTTCATTCTTCCTCCCCTTATCGACTTAAACGCTTTCAAGTTTATCGTTTTTTATGCGCCAACTTTAGATGTATCCAATTGCCCTTCTTGTTTTTTCCCTACTGTATAAGCTAATGCCAGTACTACTGCTACTATACCAACTACACTCCAAAAAGTCCCTGTGATTGCTCCCTTGAAAAGCACTTTATAAACGACTGCTCCAAGTGAACCTCCCAGTAGCGGGCCAACAACCGGAATCCAAGAATAGCCCCAGTTCGATCCTCCCTTGCCTGGAATCGGCAGCACAAAGTGGGCAATACGCGGGCCGAGATCACGTGCCGGGTTAATCGCATATCCTGTTGTACCGCCAAGAGACATTCCAATTACAACAATCAATAATCCAACTGCAATAGGGTTCAACCCTTCAGTAAACTTGTTTGCTCCGATAAATAATAATCCTAAAACAAGAATAAAAGTGCCGAAAATCTCACTGAATAGATTTGAAAAAGTGTTTGGAATTGCCGGGCCTGTAGAAAAAACGCCCAATTTTACACCAGGGTCATCGGTTGCCTTCCAATGTGGAAGATAATGCAGGAACACTAGTGTCGCCCCGATGATCGCCCCAATCATCTGGGCCAGCATATAGCCTGGTACATCTGCCCATGGAAATGAGCCATCAATCGCAAGCGCCAGAGTAACCGCAGGGTTAAGATGTGCCCCGCTTATCGATCCTACCGCAAAAACTCCCATTGTAACCGCAAGTCCCCACGCTATCGTAATGACAATCCAGCCGGCGTCCTTCGCATAAGAATTTTTCAACGATGAGCCAGCACCAATCCCCGCACCGAAGACAATCAAAATCATCGTGCCAACTACCTCTCCCATAAATGGTGACATACACAGTTCCCCTTTCGTGTGTCCTTGTTAATGTGTATACAGCCAAGAAGAAACAAAAAAGGGAGATCCACAAACAGCATGCCTAAAAAAAACCTAGGCATTTCTGTGTGAATCTCCCATTCTCCGTCACATTCTTAACTTGTACCATGAAGTATACCGAATGTTGAAAACGCTGTCAACGACTTTTTCTCATTATTTTGATTTTTTTTAGTAACAGTGAAATTATTCAAAATGCTTCCAACATGATTTTTTTGACGTTCGTAACCGTTTTTGCACCAGCTTCAAGTTCTATACTCCTGATAAACCCTCCTTCGAAAAGCTGGATATTCATCCTTTCATTCACTTCAGCAATAAGCTCGAGTACTACGCCCGGAAGGACTTCAATATGATCCGGCTTCGTCTTCTCAAGTGTATGGGAATCGAGAAGTAACACACGCTGGAACGCAATGATAAAGTTAAATAAAGAAGAACCCCAGGCCCCTGGAGTTCTCCCCTTAATCAAACGTTTGATTAACTTTCATTCTAAAAACTTAAGTGGTGAGTCCCTGAAATGGTATATTCATCGATTATGTGTTTCTGGAGGATGATGAAGAACGGATTTATGTGACGTGGATCCTGGTGGTTCTATCTAATCTGTTCGGGCTTTCCCGCCAAGTGCCTGATGGAATTTTCAGGAGAAGACACTGGCTGTTGACTGGTATCCCACCATCAATGGCTTTTCTAGTCCAGTAACCTTCTTGCGATGTCAACCATTTCGTCTAAAGTGGATCTCTGCCCCAATTCCCAGGCACTTCTCTTTTTCACTTTATCCTGTACCTGTTTCTCCCTTCACCTTCCCGAATCGTCAAGCCTTTTTTGGGCTTTTCGACGTAGAAGGTGAGCATTCCCTGGGAGTTTTTCATCATCTCTTCGCGCAATTCTATCGCTTTCTTTCTTCTTTGGTTGAAATGGGATTCTTTCATGTTGATGACAAAGGTGTGATTATAGCTTAGGTATACTTCTGTTTTTCGGATGCCGATTGCTTTTGTTCCTTTTACATGTGCCAGGGAAAACCAGACACAAAAGTCATCATTGTATGACTTAGTCGGGAACAGCCAGATACCAAGATTGCAGTTAATCTTGATCGGACACATATAGATTTCTCCGAGTATTTCCCTGGAGCTCTTCCGGCCGGCATTGAAGTCTGACCCTAAACCGAGCAATGTTTTATTTATGATTTCAAGTGGTTTCTTATCGATCAGATAAGGGACTTCTCCTTCAATTACTCTCGCGCAAAGCTTTCCGTATTCGTTGTATTCCCCAGTCAGCAATACTGTTTCCTGATTAATTGTATAGTCACTTATTAGATTCATTATTTTTGACCTCCTTTGTATTTGTTTTATTTCACAAAAAAGGTATACTAACAGAGTTGGCATACCCAACACACCTTGTCCTCGGGAAATGTCCGCCTGACTATTTTCCCGGGGCTTTTCACTTTTATTTTTCATCATACCCTCCTGTCTATTTGAACAGAGCTTTATGTAAAAATGATCTTGGTGGCTGCGTATAGCCCTATAGGTATTATTATATTGATAGTGGTATTTCTATGTAAATCTGTATTTTTATGTTACATGAATTCTAGTTCTTATGGAATATTGCCAAAATTTCATTTTATTAGTATAATATATTTTTCAGCGGGCCAGCATTTAGGCCCGTTTTTTCTTTATTTCGGGCCAATGCTATGGTGTTACTACTATAGTGGCGAGAGTAAGTAACCCCCTATCCATTAAGAAAAATTTTTTTGGTAATTGTCTAAAATAATTCACAATTTCACTTTCCATCCTTGATTTCTTCGCTAATTTACAGCTTTTTCTTAATAAGGTCTCCAAAAATCAGTTTTGAAGCATATTTTGAAGTTTTTTAGCCATTTTGCCTTTAAAAAATGAATTTTCGTGATTGGTACCCTCTTCTGTTCCAGGAGTATGTTAGAGCTACCCGGGAATACAATGGAACGCGCGCGATCCCGAAAGGATTGCAAAATGGAAAGCTTTGAACAGCTGGCGAAACAATATGAACCGATGATCCATAAAATCATCCGCGCACTGAATATCTATAAAAATAAAGAAGATTACTTTCATATCGGGCTTGTCGGTCTATGGGAGGCTTCTGAGGCCTTTAATCCAGAAAAAGGCGACTTCACCAACTATGCATATACGTTCGTGAAAGGACACATCCTGAATGAAATGAACCGAAACAATCGGCTGGAAGAACGAAGTGTTCATCCAAAAGAGGAATACTGGGAAACCGTCGAAGAAACGAACACTGACCATCCACTTGAAGTCGAGTTTTTACTAAGCTACTGCCAGATGCTTACTGAAAAAGAAACAAAGTGGGTCATCTACACTTGCGTCGATTTCCTATCAGTCAGGGAAATAGCCGATAAAGAGAATGTCTCCCTGTCAGCGGTCAAGCAGTGGCGGAGCAGTGCGAAAAAGAAGCTTAAGGAGCAATGGATGGAAGTAGCAGATTAACCTGAAAAAAAAAACGCCTGAAACCGACAATTCATTCATGGTTTCAGGCGTTTTTATATTCTCAATATCCTTGTTACTTTCACTCTACAAAGCATCCTTCCAGTTTTCCGAAGTCAATTTCATAAACCTTTCTTTATCCCTGTTCGCAAGAGCCAAATCAATTTCCTCTGCTCTTCTTTTCTCCAAGAACTCCATCTGAACCTTTTCGATAATTTTGCTGGCACCTTCTGTATACCTTGTTTTTTCCCTATTCAAAATCAATTCAGTGTTGTCTTGATCATGAATGGTGTCCATGTACATATTCAAATTCATTTCTTGTTTATAATAATTAGAGTTCTTGTCGTTCTTCACTTTCAATCCCTACTTTCTTTTAGGTAATTGTTACTTACTATTTACCCAATTTTACAGGAATATAACATATTCAGCGATTTTCAATTTTCAAAAAAGAATTAGATTAGAAATGATAAAGAGAACTCATCCAATAAATAGTAATTATATTAAAAAAATAATACAAAATGGTTAAATGATAATTAAAATAAGGAAATCTAACTTTTTCTCTTATATGATGTAGAAGGATTTCTCTACATTTATAAGAAGGTTGTGAGATGGAAATGAGCAATAAATGTGAGCATATTTATGAAATTCATTATATCAGGGCAATCGCAAGTTTAATGGTCCTCCTTGTCCATGTTTCAGCTGCTTATTTCTATCAACATGGCAAACAGTATAATGATTATACCTTTTTTATTAATCAAATCAGCCGCTTTGGTACACCGATGTTTGCTATGATAAGCGGTTTCCTGCTGTTCTACCAGACAAGGAAAAAAGGATTTAAACTCAATAAGTTTGTCTCAAGCAGGTTTACTAAAATCGGCATTCCTTTTTTAATTTGGAGTATCTTTTATCTTTTATTTTCATATTTCGCTTTAAAAATCAATCCAATGAAGGACGGTTCAAATTTATTCCTGGTAAACTTTCTATCAGGTAATGCTTTCCATCACTTATATTTCATAGCACTCGTCTTTCAGTTCTATCTTATTTTTCCACTATTGCAGCTAATCCGTTCAAAAATAGTCTGGCCCCTCATATTGATACTAGCAGCAATCATTAACTGGTACTTTGTGAAAGTTGATGTTTCTGCCTTCTTTGAAGGAATGCCAGCATTAGTAATAAGCCAGCGTGCTTTCCTGCCGGAATGGATTTTCTTCTTTGTTTTTGGAGGATTTTTAGCTTATTATTGGGAGCCCCTTCAATCCTTTTCCAAGAAGTTCAAATTCTCCCTAAGTCTGGTTGCTGTAATGGTGGTCATATTAGCAGTAATGGAGTACCGAAGTGTCGGTTCCATCCCTTCTAACAGGGTAACCAACTTCATTAATATTCCTATTTTGACATTGTTTATGGCAGGTATCATGGACAGTTTAAAAAAGATAAATATATTTGATAAATTCCTAAAGGAAATAGGCAGCCTATCAATGGCTATTTATCTTATCCATCCATTTGTGATTAACATATTCGATAGATTTGCTCCGCAAATTTTTTGGAAAACTTCTTTATTCCCTATTACTTTCGGAATCATTCTTTTAGGGACAATCATTTTTACAAAACTAATACAGCGGCTTCCCTTCAGCAGCTATATTTTAACTGTCCCTAAACTTAAAGTCTCTGGCAGTAATAAACAGATTCAACCAAGAGTTAATGAAGTATCTGTTGCTAAATAGCAAAATAAAATGAGAGCTTGCAAAAAAGCAGCTCTCTTTTAATTTTGCAGTTTTGGTGCTCGAGCTGCATTAATAGTTACTTTTAAAAAAACACTGGTCATTTATGGAGGAGCTGCTACTACTCATCCTGTCGTTTCTCTCCTACTATCTTTGACCAGGTAAACAGATTTCCTGGATCCGTCTTTCGTTCCTGTGCGTATTCATCATGACCAATGATATGTATTCTGTCTCGTTTAACCTTTTTATTCCTTGCCAGGATGTCATCAAGCAGCAGATTAAGAGATTTATATTGTGCTTCGGTGTAACCGATATGTTCTTGTGGGATTTTTTTATAGTCATTGGAGGTCATCACAGATTTCATTTCAGCTTCTGTTCCAATTGCCATCAGTTCGATTCCAATAGAATAGTCATTCAGGCTATCCTTGTAATCAGGGAAATCCAACAGTTCTCCCTTTCCCGCATGCCTGGCTCTGCGGCTTTCCGGCAACAAAAAGTAAATGTCACCATCACGGTCAATCATATAATGAGGAGAAACATCGTAATCAATGAAAATCTGCCTGATTTCTTCATATACATAAGGATTCTTGGGATTATTGGCGGCATTGCTGATAAAATGCAATACCACATGAGTTTTTATATCGCTCCTTGGCACAAAATTCATATTTGGCATGAAGTCCTTCTTCACCGGAACTTGAATTCCGGAAGAAGCCAGCTTCGGATTTTCAGCCTTCGTTTTTGCCACAGCCTCTTCCTCAAACCTTTGAGAACACCCGCCTGCCATGAAAATAAAAATAGCCAATACGGCCATTACTAGCCTCTTATTCATTCTTCTCCCCCAACATTCTTCTATCATCTTACTATCCTAATTCGTGTTTATTATCTAAACTCCTTCCAAATGGAAAAAGAATCATTTAGATCTATTGATACGATTCTTTTGAACTATATTCTCTTATTTTTCAATTAATTTACTTATCATTAATATAAATTTGATAGAATAAAAGTGATTTGGCACCTGGCTTCCTGCTTAGGTTAGGTTCAAACTATTTTATTACAAGGGGGAAAATTGTTAATGAAGCATCGGGACAAGATCTACCGCAAACTTTTATCAGTAGCTGCTTCTGCTATTCTTTTGTCATCAATTGCTGTTCCTGCAGCATCGGCGAACATGAAAGGCAAGAAGCCTGGCAAGCCTTACGAGTTAACAGTCATGCATACCAATGATACGCATGCGCATTTAGACTCAGTTGCTAAAAGAATTTCGGCGATTAATCAAGTGCGCGCAGAGAACGCTAATACATTATTATTAGATGCAGGGGATGTTTTTTCAGGCACCCTCTATTTTAACGAGTTTCAGGGACTGGCAGATTTGGAGTTCATGAATCTGGCGGGCTATGATGCCATGACTTTCGGAAATCATGAATTTGATAAAGGAACCGCCACTCTTGCTAATTTCGTAAAAGGAGCGGAATTCCCCTTCGTTGATGCAAACGTAAACTTTGATAATGATGAAAATATGAATATGCTATCAAATAATGAATTCTCTTCTAAAGCAGATGACGGGGAAGTCTACAAAGGCATCGTAAAAGAGGTAAATGGGGAGAAAATCGGTATCTTTGGCCTCACGACGGCTGAAACAGTTGATATCTCAAGCCCTGGAGAGGGTGTCGAATTCACTGACTACATCAATGAAGCAAAAGCTGCAGTTGAAGCATTTGAAAAGCAAGGAGTCAATAAAATCATTGCGCTGACTCATATCGGTCTGAATGATGGCGGAGGAGACAATGACCTCACACTTGCTGAAGAAGTTGAAGGCATCGATGTCATCGTAGGCGGTCATACTCATGTTAAGTTGGACGAGCCAATTTTAGTGGAAGCCGGCAAAGAACCGACAGTCATCGTCCAGGCAAATGAGTATGGCAAGTTCCTTGGTACCCTGGATGTTAAATTTAATAAAAATGGCCGTGTTATCGAATATGCTGGCGAATTGTTGGATGTGAAAAATTTCGAAGATGATCAAGAAGCAGCTAAAATCCTGAACGAAAAATACAAACCTGCTGTTGATGAGATGAAAAACACAGTAATCGGGACAACTGCTGTTGATTTGATTGGTGGAAACCCTGCGGCAAGAACAGTTGAAACGAATCTTGGAAATCTGATTACGGATGGAATGCTCGCAAAAGCAAAAACGATCAACCCTAATACAGTAATTGCGGTCCAAAACGGCGGCGGGATCCGTACTTCCGTTAATGCGGGAGACATTACGATGGCGAAGGTACTAGAAGTCATGCCATTCGGAAATTCTTTAGGAATCATGCAGCTTACTGGCGCTGAAATCAAAGAAGCATTGGAGCATAGCGTCAAGGACGCCCCAACAGCATTTGGAGGATTCTTGCAGGTCTCAGGATTAAAATTCACTTATGACAGTTCTCTTCCGGCTGGCCAGCGTGTTCAGTCAGTTGAAGTGAAGGAAGATAGCGTCAACTACGTAGGCCTGGATCTTACTAAAACATATGCAGTTGCAACAAACACTTTTACTGCTAAAGGCGGAGACGGATATGATGTATTCGGAAAAGCTTATAGCGAGGGACGTGTAAGCGAACCTGGTTTCGTTGACTGGGAAATCTTCACTGAATATGTGAACCAGCAAGAAAACAAGACAGTAAGTCCTGCTGTTGAAGGCCGAATTATCGACCTAGCAAACTAATGAAGAAGTGCCCAGCAAACCGAGATGGTTGCTGGGCATTTTTATATTTAAAAATACTACATTACTCCGCAGAATTACACCGGACTAATTCTTCCTCCCTCTCTCTAATGGCATAAATATAATCACTCCATAATTTGGCAGCACATTCTCCACCAAAAATAGATTGCTATTTCTATCACCCACAAAGTAATATCTTCTTATTACAACTCACATTTTAATAGGACGGGTGCGAATTTGATCAACTTCTTGGTGCTGTTTCTATTTTATTATCCACTGGTCATGGGAATTGTTTGGATTACTGGAAGTTTGATTTATTATGTAAAAAAAGAGAAACGGGATTTCTTTCTCGAACACAAAATAGAGGAGCTGCCTTTTGTTTCCCTGTTGATTCCGGCATACAATGAGGAACAGACAATTGAGGAAACGGTAAAATATGCTTCAGAGCTCAATTATCCCTATTTTGAAGTGATCGTTATCAACGATGGCAGCAAAGACCGCACGATGGATATACTCAAATCGTTGCTGGAACTGTACCCGAAATTGCGTGTTGTCAATGTCGTGAACAACAAAGGAAAAGCGAATGCCCTGAAACAGGGAGTTTTGGCTTCTAAAGGCGAACTCATCGCGACGATTGACAGTGACGCCATCCTCGACAAAGACGCATTAACCTATATTGTCCCTCATTTCATTACACCCAATAACGGGGAAAGAGTGGGTGCGGTGACAGGCAATCCTAGAATCCGCAACCGGACAAGCCTGCTCGCAAAAATCCAGCTGGTTGAGTATGCGAGTATTATCGGACTGATAAAAAGGACGCAAAGAGTGCTTGGAAAAGTCATGACGGTTTCCGGAGTGTTTGTTGTTTTTCGTAAAAAAGCCCTGCTGGATGCAGGAATGTGGGATACAGACCTTATTACTGATGATATCGGGATTACCTGGAAGCTGCAAAGAAGGTTCTGGGATGTCCGGTACGAACCGAAGGCGCTTTGCTGGATGCTCGTACCGGAAACATTGAGAGGAATTTGGAAGCAGCGTTTGCGATGGACTCAGGGCGGCATCGAAGTCACCCTGCGCCATATGGATATCTTTCTCGACTGGCGCCAGCGAAGATTATACCCGGTTTATATCGAACAGGTACTTAGCGTCGTCTGGTCAATCACCTGGTTTATCTCTCTGCTGATGATGCTGTACAACTATATATTCCATCAGGAATTCATCCTGCCGATATTATGGATAGGAAACTACCTATCTATTATTTGTCTACTGCAATTCCTGGTCGCTCTTTATATTGAGAGGAAGTATGAAAAAGGGATCCTGAAATACATGCTATGGGGAATCTGGTACCCAATCCTTTACTGGCATATCAATGCCCTGCTTGTTATCAGGGCGCTTCCTAGAGGATTAAAAATCCTTAGGAAAAATAAAAACCAATTCGCAACCTGGGAGAGTCCCGACCGCGGGCTCCACCTGTAAGGAGAAGCCATGATCATCAACAGCAAACAGTCCAAACCGCGAAAAATCATCGATCTGTTTTTCACTTTTTTCGGCTGGCTATTTCTCATCCTGTTCTTATATAACTTAAGTTCTCACTTTGAACGAAACCTTGATTTCACTTTTCTTGAATTAAACTTGGACAATGCAAATTCCATACTGCTCTTCACATTCCTTGTGGGCATCACAAGTGCTGCTTCCTTGAGCTGGTGGAGTTCCTATAACAGGCGAAAATACGGCCACCTTAAAAGAAGGACGTTCCCGCCGCAAACAAATGAAAAAGATCTGGCTGAGTATTTTCAGATGACAGAAGTCGAACTGGAAACCATTAAAAAAGGTAGCTATATTGAACGAAACTAAAAAAACAAGGGGACGGTTATTCCATTCAGAAACCGTTCCCTTGTCTTATCTTTTTAATCTTTTGCTTGCTTCCTGCGGATTGCTGCTCCCGGTGATCGAAATATAGTGTAGTTACTGTGCTTCTTTTTTATGGAGACATGAAGCAGAATCTTGAACCATTGGAAGCAAAGGTTAGTGCTTCCCTTTCGATAATTTCGGGTGGTGACACACCTGTCGAATTAAAAAGGAGGCAAAGGGCTTCCCTGCCCGATATTAAAACCTAAATCCAACCAACTCTTTCCTCTTCTCATCCAATACACGTACTTTTTCTGTGTATTTCTCCAGGTCTCTGCTTAATTTCTCTTTTCTATCCCCAATCATCCGCATAACCTCTTTCGGGCTTGGCCCGCCTGGCAAGTCGCGAATTTCGATGAAGTATTCTGGCGAAATGATTTTTTGCCATTCTTCTTCTGTGAGTGACACGTTGACGAATTGCTGAATCACCGTGTTAATCGCTTCGACGTCCCATTCGTAAAGTTCTTTTCCTTCTTTAACAGTCTCCTTGGAAATGAAGCTTGCAATCGAGTGGGCTTTCCTGAATGGAACGCCATATTCACGGGCCAACGTGTCCGCCAGTTCTGTAATCGTGATGCTGGACTTCTTCGCCATTTCTTTCGTGTGCTCTCCGTTCACTTTCAGTGTCGCAATCACCGCGTACATCAGCTTCCAGACGCGGTTGGCGTTATTGAAAGCTCGGTACAAGTGCGGCTGCAAATCGTCTTCTGTATCGACGATATCGCCGAATGGTGTATTGTGGACCATATTGAAAGCGGCAAGCGCGTCCCCATAAGCACTGCTGGCAATCGAGCGGGAATGCTCAATCGACACCGGATTGCGCTTTTGCGGCATAATGCTGCTGCATTGCACGTAAGGATCGGCGACGTAAAAAGAACCGAATTCGCGTGTGACATGCTGAAGGAAGTCCTGGATCCAGCGGCCGGTGTTCACCATGCTCGTCATCAATGCTGAAGCAGTCTCAAGCAGGTAATCCCCTCCGCCAATCGAGTCATAGGAATTCTCGACAATCCGGTCAAACCCTAGCAATTCCCGAGTACGCTCACGACTGATCGGGAATCCCGTCGTCGTCAGGGCAGCAGCCCCAAGCGAGGACTGGTTGACCGTCCGATAAGCCGCCCATAGTCTCTGAATATCGCGTCCCAAAACATCATAGATAGCCAGGAAGTAATGCCCCAGTGTCGTCGGCTGGGCTGGCTGCGTATGTGTATAACCAGTAATGATCGTATCGGTATGGCTCTCAGCCTGCTCAAGCAACGCCTCGCTCAATTGATAGGCACTTGCAAGCAAATTGACGAGATGCTCCCTGAGCACGAGGCGGTACATTGCGACCCCCATATCATTGCGGCTGCGGCCGATATGGATTTTACCGGCAAGCTCAGCGCCGATTTCCTCGCCGATTTTCGCTTCCATCATGAAAAATAAATCCTCGAACTGCGGCTCATAACTCAGCTGCCCGACATCCGTCACGGCAACCTTATTAATCCCCTCAAGCATCACTTTCGCTTCATCTTTTTCGATAATCCCCTGTTCAGCAAGCATAATCACATGCGCCCGGTGGATATCAAACATGACATGGAACAAATAATCCCGCTGGTCATTGAAGACCGGCTTCAGCAGTGCCTCAATATACGTCTTCCCGGGAAAAGCCGCCCCTTCATTCTTGATAAACTCTTCTAGCTTGTTCATATTTTCATCTCCGATTCTATGATTATGCTAATATTCCAGCCTTAAGATAACGACTGTTCGGCCTTGACCCCGAAGAACTTGTTCGAAATAAGCAAGACGACTGCGATCAAGACAATCTGAATCATCCCATATGCAGCTGCCTGGCCCATATTGAACATCCGCAGCTGGTTCATGATTTCAATTGAAATCGGCCTGTTTGAAATCGTATACAGCAATACCGATGTCGGGAACTCACCGACAGATTCCACAAATGCCAGCAAAGTCCCTGATAGCACGCCAGGCATAATGATTGGTAAAATAACCTTACGGAATGTGTAGAACCATTTTGCCCCAAGGCTTCTTGAGGCTTCCTCAATCGAGTCATCCAGCTGCTCCAAAACAGCGTTTGTCGAGCGGACAACGAGCGGAATATGCCTGATAAAGTATGCAAGCGGCAAGATCCAGAATGTACCGACAAGGATATTCCCGAACGAGAAAATATTCGGCTCGTTAAAAGCAATGATCAAGTTCATCCCGATGACCGTCGCCGGCAATGCCCACGGAATCATCACGAGGATATCAACAAAGCTTTTGCCGACAAACTTCCGCTTAACCAACACATACGAAGCGAGCACACCGAACACCAGGTTCCCCGCCGTCGCGATCACTGACAACAGCAAGCTGTTTTTCAGAGGCTTGAAGATATTCGGGTCTTCGAGCAGCAAGCGATAGTTTTCAAAGTTAAACACCGACGGATACGTCTGCCATGTCCAGGTTCCATCCGGAACGAGCGACAGCAGCAGAATCGTGAAATGCGGCAGCAGCAGGATGATAACGCCGATGACGCCAATGAACACCATCGTCCATTTCAGCACCGGATTGTTCACTTCACTGCGGTGCGCGCCAATTCCCTTTGACGCCATCCGGTAGTCCTTGCGGTTCTGGTACCAGCGCATGAACAATAAGAAGGAAATCGACACAATCGACAGAATGACAGATTGAGTCGCAGCAACTTCCATGTCTCCATTAATCTTCGAAAAATAAATCTGCAGGCTCAGCACCCGGAATCCGCCCGCCAGCAAGAACGGCGCACTGAAGGAGGCCATCGAAATCATGAACACCAACAGCGAAGCGGCAACGATTGCGGGGGTCAACAGCGGGAACGTCACCTTCCAGAACACCTGGAAACGACTGGCGCCCAGATTGTATGCCGACTCCTCAAGCGACGGGTCGATTTTATGGATTGCCGATGACACCGTCATGTAGAAATAAACATACATCGTATAAGCATGAACAATCAGGATGCCTGAAATCCCGCCGATTTTAAAAGGCACTTCTTCCAGTCCAAACAAATCCTTAATCGCGTTCGGCACAAGCCCAGTTTCCCCATAAAGGAACATGAATGCCATAACCCCTACCAATGACGGCAGGACGATCGGCATGATCGCAGCCGTTGCGAAAAAACCTCTGCCAGGGAAATCATACCGGTTAAAAATAAACGCCAGCGGAATCCCGATTGCCGCACTCACCAAAACACTGAGGACAGATATATAGACCGAATTCCACAACGCTTGCAGATTCGTCTTCGATTCCTGCGAGAAAAAGTCCTCAAAGTTCCCAAATGTAAAACTGCCCTCTTTTTGCAGACTTTCAAGAATCGTCCTTATTGATGGGTATAGGACATAGGCAATCAAGACAAGCAGCACTGGAATCAGCAAATATAATGTCAGCCGGTTATCGCGATTTTTCATCATGACACATCACCGCTTAACATCGGAATCAATCTGATTTGGTCGGCAGGAAGCTCAACCCATACATCCGCTCCCGGCTTCAGATTCGCTGAAACATGATTCAGCACATTCACCTCAAGCAGCAAGTCATTGACCTTTACCGCCAGATTGATGATCGTTCCGAAGAACTGTACTTTTTCAACTATTCCTTTAAAAACATTGTGCCTATCAACCTTTTCATCAAGAATCTTCACGGACTCAGGACGAACCGAGAGGGACAATTCACGATCTTCGTTTTCCCTACTAAAATTAAAAGGCGTATTATGTACAACAAATTGATTTTCACCAGCCGAGACAGTGACAAGAGCGTCGTCAACCTGCTCCACTTTTACAGGAAGAAGATTGATCTCGCCTATGAAACTGGCAACAAAGTCATTGGCCGGTTCATTATAAATCTCCGACGGCGTCCCCACCTGGTGGCACACCCCGAAATTGAAGACAGCGATCCTGTCACTCATCGACAGCGCCTCTGCCTGGTCGTGGGTAACATAAATCGTCGTAATCTTATATTCTTTCTGCAGCCTGAGGATCTCCGCCCGCATCTCGTCGCGCAGTTTCGCATCCAGGTTGCTTAACGGCTCATCCAGCAACAGGATTTCAGGTTCAATCACTAATGCCCTCGCAAGAGCCACACGCTGCTGCTGACCTCCACTCAACTGACTCACCTGACGATCGGCGTATTGCTCGAGCCTGACCTTGCGAAGGACCTCGTGCACCCTGGTTTTTACTTCACTGGAGGCCATCTTCCTTACCTTCAATCCAAACGCGACATTTTCAAAGACCGTCATATGAGGAAAAAGGGCATAGTTTTGGAAAACCATGCCCGTATTTCTTTTTTCAGGAGGTACACGCGTCATATCTTTATCGCCAAATCGCACGACACCTTTGGTAGGATAATAGAATCCGGCAATCATCCGCAGCGTTGTCGTCTTGCCGCAGCCACTCGGTCCGAGGAAGGTAAAGAACTCCCCATCATTGATTTCCAGATTCAAATGATCAACTGCCACTACCTTTCCGAAGGCTTTTTGGACATTTTCTATTTTTATCGACGCCATACCGTACACATCCTATTCTTTGATTTCTTTTTCTCCGCTCTTAATGTTTTCATCCCAATACTTCATCCACGCATCACTATTGTCCTGGAAGACCTTCCAGTCGATATCCATCGCCTTGATTTCAGTATCCGTGATCCACTTCGGCAGATCCTTCACATCATCACGAGTAGGGATGCGGTAGTATTTTTCTGCTAAAAGCTTCGCCGCTTCAGGCGTATTGACAAACTCATAGAATGCTTCAGCCGCTTTCTGGTGCGGCGCATTCTTCACGATCGCGATTCCTTCAGTCAGGACTGGCGTTCCGCTTTCAGGAACGATGAACTCAAATGGATAGTTCTTGTTTTCCTTCAGCATGACAACATCTGGCATTGCCCAGACAGAGACGGAACCTTCACCCTTGGCAACCTTGTTGTACATCATTTCCGGGTTAGCAGAGTATTCCTTCGTATTCGCATCAAGCTTTTCAAGCCACTCATAACCCTTTGCTGTGTCCTGGGAATCCTTGAAATCACGGTAGATCATCGCAGAGAAGATCGTTCTCATCGTACCGGAAGCAAGCGGATAACGAATGATGATTTCATCCTTCCATTTCGGATCAAGCAGGTCATCCCAATCCTTCGGCGCTTCTTCCTTTGTCAGCTCTTTGCTGTTGTACATGATAACCTCAGGTGTCTGGCTTGTTCCTGACCAGTTCCAGTCTGCTTCGTGGAAATTATCAGCCAATGCCCCGGAGTAGGAAGGTTCATACGGCTGTAAAAGTCCTTCGTCCTTGGCCTGGTCGAACATGACGGATGGGGCTCCCCACCATACGTCTGCCTGAGGGTTATTCTTTTCAGAACGGACACGGTCAAGGACTTCCTGGGAACCCATGTCAAGCCATTCGACATCGACGTCATATTCAGCTTCAAACTGCTTCTCGAATTCTGATAAAATATCTTTTCCGTGTGGAGAATAAATCACCACTTTATCTTCCAGCTTGTCTTTGGAGCCATTATCTCCTGCCGGTTTGCTAGATCCCTCTTCAGAGCTGCATGCCGCTAAAAATAGTGATGCAGATAAAGTCAAAGCCGTGATAATTGAAACTTTCTTCTTGTGTTTCACAGAAACTCCCCCTCATTAATGGTATTTAATCAAACTTTCATGTTCCCTCATGAACAGTGACACGGCACCAAGAACCCCTGCGTTGTCACCCAATTGGGACGTCTTCAGCTGGACTGAACTAGGAAGGTATTGATTCACAATCTCCTGCAGCTTCGGCAGAATGAAATCGGATGATTTAAGAACACCACCTCCTAAAATAACAATCTCTGGATTCAGCAAACTGGCAGCATTCACAACCCCATATGCCAGATGCTCAATGGCTTCATCAATGACTTTAAGCGCAATCTGATCACCACTTTTCGCCAGCTTGAACGCCACCTCCCCCGACAGCTCGGAGGCAAGTGCTTGTTGGTGCAAGGGATGCTCCGGCTCCTTCTGGATGCACCTTGTCAGCCTGTCTCCAATCGATTTACCGCCGGCTACGCTTTCAAGATAGCCATAGCGGTGAAAAATCGGCTTGAACTCATTTTTCATATCATTCTTGTCCGTCACCATGTAGCCAATTTCACCAGCCGCGCTGGACGAGCCGCGGTATAGCTGATTGTTGATGATAATTCCGCTGCCGATTCCCGTGCCGACGGCGATGAACAGCACACTCTGCTTATCGCGCGCATTTCCAAGCCACTGCTCGCCAAGCGCTGCGACATTCACATCGTTATCGACATGAACCGGGTACGGAATATGACGCTTCGCCTCTGTAATAAAAGGATACCGGACCCAGTTCAGGCTCGGGGCCTCAACGACAATCCCGTTTGCCGTCTCAGTGATTCCCGGAACGCCTGCACCCATTCCGAGGATCTTCTCGTCTTCGATTCCTTCCTTGTTCACCATAAACTCTATTTCTCTGGCAATCTGCTTCAGCAGCCCTGAGTCTAGATACTGGCAAGTGTTAAAACTGCTACTCGCAACGATGTTCCCATTCAAATCGCAAATAACCGTCTTCACTTTCGTCCCGCCAATATCCGTTCCGATTATGTATGCTGCCTTTTCATTGAAGTACAGCTGGATTGGCCTTCTGCCTCCCTGTGACGTCGACTCACCAATCCCCTTCTCAAAAATCCACTTTTCCTGAATCAATTCATCAACCAGTAATGATACGGTTGGCTTGCTGATATTGATTTTCGCGGCTATTTCCGCCCTGGAGATCGGTGAACTTTCCTGAATGCACTGTAGCACCCTTTTCTTGTTGAGTGATTTCAGCTGTACCGGTGTTCCACTTAGATTCATAACATCACGGCCTTAAAATTCTTTTTGGTTAGTAAGATTTACTAATTAACTAAAAATATACATTACTTTGTAACCGTTTACAACCATAAAGTTCTGAAAATTTAAAATCGTGTTTAAGAAAAATATATTTTTTCAATTTGAAAGATATTCTTGATCTGTCGCTTCCTTATAAAATAAAATATCCAGTTGGTTCCATTTACCCACCTGCAAAATGGATATAAATAACCATTTTTAATATTCTGACAATTATTTATTTTACAATATTATCTAACTATGATTATCTTGAATTAGGTGTTATATCTGTTGTTAGTTAGGCAGATTAACTAACCTACAAATACATACAGAGGAAGGAGTGTTCATTATTTCTCAGCAAAACTCAAAAATGAAAGGGGTTACAAAAATGAGGAAGTACTTTATTGGTTTGCTCTCGTTATTGCTAGTCGTTTCCATGCTGCCCTTAAGCAGTTCAGCTGCCCAGACCCAGGAGCCTGACGTCGAACTCTGGAATGCAGTGAAGCCACTCGACACGACCGTGACCTTCCTGAATACCGGCGCCCATCCCGATGATGAGCGAAGCGACTTTTTAGCGTATCTGTCACGAGGACTCGGCGTTAAAACCGCCAGCATGATCGCGAACCGCGGTGAAGGCGGCCAGAACGAAATCGGCAATGAGCTTGGAAATGGCCTTGGAATCATCCGTTCCCGCGAAATGATCGAAGCCGCCAAGATCACTGGTGTTACCGCTTATCACTTAAGCGAAACCACGAACGATGCAATCTACGACTTCGGTTTTTCAAAAAGCCCTGATGAGACACTTTCAAAATGGGATAAAGATGTTGCGTACGAGCGTTTGATCCGTTTCATCCGGACATACCAGCCGGATATCGTCATGCCTTCATTCAGGAACTCCCCGACACAGCACGGTCATCACCGCGCAATGGAAATCCTGAGTGAGAAAGCATTTGAAGATGCAGCAGATCCTTCAGTCTACCCTGAACAGTTAAAAGAAGGATTATCAGTATGGCAGATTAAAAAGCTCTTCCTCCCTGCCGAATCAAAAGACACGGCCACCACTTCAATTGAAATTGGAATGTACGATCCAATTTATCAAATGTCCTATCCACAGCTGGGAGAAGCATCCCGTTATATGCACAAAAGCCAGGGAATGGGCAATGACATCCCTGTCGCACCACGCCAGACTCACCTAGAATTGCTTTACAGCGCTGTTGATACAAACAACAGCAACGAACTATTTGCAGGTGTACCATATGATTTTGCAGCATGGGCAAAAACTCTTCCAAAGAACGCAAACTCTCTCTCAGTCCAATACACAAAACTCCAGGAACAGCTTGAATCCATCATTGATTCCTATCCTGACAGAGATGCAGTATTCACACAATCACAGAAAGCTTTGAAGGATGTCCTCCGCCTGCAAAAGAAGACGGAAAATGCAAAGCTTGATGATGAACTGAAAACTGATTTGCTCCACAAGCTGAGCCTGAAAGAAGAGCAGCTACAAGAAGCAAGCTTCGTTTCATCCAGCCTGGATGTGACTGCTGAAGCAGAATCCACTGTCCTGACAAAAGGCCAGGATACTACGGTTACCGTAACACTAGAGAACAATGGCTCGCAGAAGCTGGAGCATTTGAATGTTGAATTACTCGCACCTGAAGGCTGGGCCATTACATCAAAAGCAAAGGACTCTGATTTGGCTCCAGGAAAAACCGCAACCCTCACATTCGATGTGGCTGTCCCAGAAGATGCCGATTTCTATCATGCGTACAAAGAACCTGTTTTACAGGCAAAGGTTTCATACAAAAATAAAGGTGCTTCCGTTGAACAAGTAAAACAGCTCGAAGGCACAATCGCAGTCCTGCCAGACGCTGCCGTTACCCTGAATCCTGAGGATATCATCGTCAATACAGCCAATGTCCAGGATGAAATTCCGGTGACCGCAAAAGTGAAGAACTATTTTAACGGAGCATCACAAGCCGTTGTGTCTCTAAAAGCTCCTGAAGGCTGGGATGTAGAACCGAAATCCGCAACCGTTGATTTCAGTTCACAGTTCGAGGAAAAAGAAGTAGCCTTCACCCTTTCACCACCTAAAGGCATTCAACCAGGAGACTTCAATATAGACGCTGAAGTGGCAGTGAATGGCAAAACATTCAATTCAACAATCCAGGAAATTAGCTACGACCATATCGGCACATTCTATTATCAGTACCCTGCCCAGGTGAATGGCGTAGCATTCGAACTGCTGACAAATGATAACCTGAAAGTCGGTTATATCGACAGCGGCTTCGATTTGGTTGCTGACTATTTATCAAATGCCGGCATGAACATCACAAAACTGACTGAAGCCGATCTGGCGACAGCAGATTTAGGCCAGTATGACACAATCGTAGTCGGCATCCGCGCTTATCTGTCAAGAGCAGACCTGATCGCGAATAACGCCCGCCTGCTTAAATACGTTGAAGACGGCGGACACCTGGTCGTCCAGTATCACAAGCCAAACGATGGCTGGAATAAAGACACCACTGCACCATATCCATTAACAATCGGAAATGTTTCGATCAAATGGCGCGTAACCGATGAAAACGCAAAAGTAAACGTCCTGCAGCCAGAATCACCGTTATTCAACTATCCAAACAAAATCACAGACAGCGACTGGGATCACTGGATCCAGGAAAGAGGACTCTACTACCCAATGGCATGGGGACCAGAATACCAGACATTCGTCAGCATGGCTGACCCAGGAGAAGACGCATTCGACGGCGGCATCCTGATGGCGAATTACGGCAAAGGAACCTACCTTTATACAAACCTTGTATTCTACCGCCAGATCCAGGGGCAAGTACCTGGTGGGTATAGGATTTTCACGAACCTGATCAGTTATGGGGCACAGGAGTAAAAAAGAACCCCTTTAGATTGATAGCTTTAACCCTGGAGCAATTAACTTTAGAGGATGATTGCTCCTTTTTTACCGCATTACATGATGGCGATCACCTATCTTTATCGAATTTTCAAGAGAGGTAACTCCCGGGTTAAAAAAGGAGGGCGTTTCCAGCGCCTAATGTTTCTCTCTCAAAAATCAGGTCCATTGAGAGATAAACAAAAAAAACATGACTCTTCGCCCCCTCTTTCTCTTAAGTGTTGGAACTAAACTACTAATAGATCAATAATATTCTAGTGCCTTCCACTCATTTATTTAGGAAAACGAAATATTCGACAAATTGCAGCACCCTTTTCCCTATTAAACTGATTATGATAACCATGAAATTAATTTACTAGATTAGGAGTGATTGATTCTATGAAAAAAGGCAAAAAGGTTTTGGCAGGATTAAGCGTACTGGCTTTGTGCGCCTCACTTACTGCTCCTGCATTAGCTTCCAATTCACCGAACGGAAATCTTTACAATGAAAACCAGGTTTATTCGGTAAACGGCTATACTGATTATGCTGAGATGGTGAAGCGTCTACAGCAAATTGAGGCAAACAGCCAGGGCAGAGTTGCTTTGGAGATTGTCGGCCAGTCGAACAAAGGAAGAGATATTTACCAGGCTCGAGTCGGAACTGGCGATAAAGTGGTCTTGATTGAAAGTGAAATCCACGGAAATGAAAACACGGGCACGGAAGCAATCCTTAGCATGCTTCAATATCTTGGATCCAGCAATTCTCCAGAAGCTAAGAAAATCCGCGAGGAAATCACCCTTGTTACTCTGCCGAAAATGAATCCAGATGCATCAGAACTTGACCGCCGCGGCAATGATATGTCATGGGAAGAAGTTGTCGATGACTTCCCAAAGCTGGCTGATGCTGCAGGCCCTGCATGGAATTACTATAACAATCGCATCCTTCAGGACAGAGATTATAATGGCCGCCCTGGTTTCGATGTGAACCGTGACTTTAATCCAGACTTGAATTATGTCCCTCAGGCTTCTGACTTTCCAGGTAATTCAAGCAAAGCTGGCTGGTACATTACACCTGAATCCCAAACTGTACGAGATGTCTATAAATCCCTTCAAGCAGAGTTTGGAAATGTAGATGTGTTCATCGATCTTCATCATCAGGGACAATATTATGTTGAAGGTACAGATGACATTGTCACTATGTCCCTTTCCGCTGACTTTGTTCCAGATCCAAACAAGCCAGAGGGAGCAAAGTACGCTCAATATGCAGACAACTATAATTTCGAGTTCTCCAAGCAACTGAATCTAGCTGCATATAACGCACTACAATCATTGGGTGAAAACTCACCTTTCAATAACATCACCCTTTACAGCCAAAATTTAGATCTTCCAGGTAC
Organism: Cytobacillus oceanisediminis 2691; assembly: GCF_007678455.1. Classification (GTDB taxonomy): domain Bacteria; phylum Bacillota; class Bacilli; order Bacillales; family Cytobacillaceae; genus Mesobacillus; species Mesobacillus oceanisediminis_A. The sequence continues at coordinate 233,925 of NZ_VEEP01000006.1, forward strand.
AGCACTTGGCAGTTTCGCCTTGAATGGCAGCGGTACCGTCTTATTTGAAGTACGTGGCCAATCCCATTCTTTAGGACAAAAGAAAAAAGGCCAGCTGGTGAAAGCTGTTGAAACAGGACTATATGGAATTATTAACGGCGTAGTTGATGGTTCGGTTGAACAGCTAGACCCTGCAGAATATGACAACATCCCGCTCACATCGTATTCACCAGGAATCTAAAAGAGTCATGTGGACAGTTCTTTTATAACAAATTCCCATATTGGTTATTCATTAGGAAAAAGTACCCTCCACATCAAAGACAAAAGGGAAGCATCATTTTTGCTTCCCCTTTTTAATCTGGCAGTATTTAAGTAAAAAGATAGTTAAAACAGAACGCGATTGAATTCAAATTCAACAGCGTTTTTTTATATTTTCCACAAGAATTGTCCTGGATTTTCAAGAGATAAAACAAACTGCTCCCCTTTTATGCGTCTCCCGAATGAGACACAAGAACCAAGTAATTCGCACCTAACCAATTATTCCATTTGCCTCCAATAACCGAAGGGCGATTTTAACATCGGAAACATTGACTATAATGGCATTGTTTTCTCCATAGTATATAGCTTTCACTTTTACCTTATGGAATAAAGCCTCATAAATACCGCTTAAGACGCCTGTGGTTCCGGTTACCAGCCCAAGAATCTGGATGACTTTTTCCTCCTGAACCTTACGCCTTCTGAGCGAAGAACCTCTCTGACAACCTCATTTTCCTCTGGATGATTCGATTGTGGGGGACCAACAACGATTCTGACAAGATTGGTGTTTTGCAGCTTAGTGATGGTGGCAGCAGTAAAACTTACTCCTCTATCTGATATATCCTTTAGAATCTTATTAAGCGTTTTATCGTCCGCGGTGAAAGTAAATTGCTGTCTAATTCGAGCGGTCAAATGAAAATTCATGTCGTTCATAAATTTCACTCCCTTTCTATAATAAGTTATTCATTTTATAAACATGATGACCGTTTATCTGTCCTTACTCGTCCGCCTCATTTAATTTGACAAATAAAAAATGACGTGTGACAATTCACACGTCATTAAGCAAGGAAGCGGTTCTAAAGCTCCACAATTTAATTTATGTTTTCATTTTTCAATACGCAAGCACCCTCCCACGCACTTTCTTAAAGGGCCAAAATCACCTGCACTGGGTTCCTTTTCGCTCCACAATAACTACAACCAACTCCTATGATAACTTCGCTAACCCCCGTGTATTTGGGAACCTGTGTCTTTCCCCTCTTCATGTTTCATCTTACCTAAGACAGCCAAAAACACAAAGCCCGCTCCAGCAGAAAATGTATATATCAAAATCAGGTTTCCATAACTTATAAACTCCGATAGCAACCCAAAAAGTAAATAACCTACTGTGGAACCAATTAGTGTTGTATTCATATAGAGGGTCGTCGCTGTGCCGGTGGCTTCTGGAATAAAGTCCTGAAAATAGGAAATGGCGATTCCTGCGGTAATTGACACCTGAGCTGCGCTCAAGATTTGCAGCGGGTAGATTTGCCAAGGCTCTGTAACTAAGCTGAACAATAAGAAATAAACAAAAGCGATAAAGAAACCAATTCTAACTAATATGCCATTATCTATTTTTGTCGGAATTGTAGAATCGAAGTATCCTCTGCTCCCACCTAACTCCACTAATAATTTTCAGTTCATTTTTGGTTTCTTGTAAACGAACTCACAGATCTGAACATTTCAAACAGGACACTGCCATTACATATTCCTGAGAGTAGAGTAGATATGAATAATGGTGACCTTTCCATTCTCCAATGTTCTCATCTTCAAAAATCCCACAATATATTAGGCAGACTGATGGGCAAGTGTTCGATATTGGATCGGGCTTCTGACTTTTTAATTTTCCTTAAACCGCTCAGATTCCTTATTCCTTAAACGTTGGAACTGCTCTTTTTCCCTCATGATAAGTCCTATTCACACCTATCAAAAGTATCAACAGTTTAAAATATGGAAAATAATATTAATTTTATTTAAAAGTGTAAGAAATGTTTTCTGGTTCTCTAACTAACGCCTTTCAAATGGATTAAACAAAATAAAGCCCGGCAGCCCTTAAAGACTGCTGGACCTACGATTTTAAGATTTGAAAAAGCATATTTAAAATTAATAGGGGGAATATCCCTTATTCAATCTAATTCACCTTTCTCTTCAAGTGCAATAACAGTGAGCACATACATTGCATGAGACCAGGTTAGTGGCATAACCCACGCAGGTTCTCCGGTTTTTTTATCAATTTGTTCAGGCAGAAGTCCTAGATGGTTTGCCTGAGAAACTGACCATTTTAAGTATTCACGGGACTTTTCATATTTACCGATTCGCACATAATATTGGGCAAGCCAAAGAGTTGTTAAGATCCATGGGTTGCCTCCGATATATACGTCTCCCGGAAAACGTTCAATCCCGCCAACGATTGGCGAGGTCAATATACGCTCGATCGTTTCGGCTGTTTTCATCATTCTCTGGTCGTTTTCTGGCAGCATATTAAAAGGGACATTCAAGCCAAGCAGACTTACATCTACTACAGGATCTTCCCATACGCGGTAGGTCGGATATCCTTTTTTGTTATACTCTACCAATGTTGCCTTTCTCTCGGATTTTGCCTCTTCGTAATATTTTTGATCCACTGCCAGTTTTAATCCCCTTAAGTAGGAATCTGAAGATTCATTCCAGCACTTTTCTTCGATGGTCGCCTTGATTAAATGGGCAGTGCGCTCCCATTTATCAGCCAGATCGCCTCGGTCAAATTTTCTTGCCAGTTCTGCAGAGCCTGCTAAGCCTCCATAAACGGCCGCTGCAGAATAGAGATGTTCTCCATCCCGCTTCTCCCAAAGGTCCTTGCTGGGCATGGGGAGATTCGTTTCAGGGTCGATAAAGCTATTGATAAACTCAGCACCTTTTTGTACTGCCGGCCAAATATCCTGTAAAAACTGCTCATCTCCAGACTCAAGATAGTGCTGGTGGATTCCCCAAAGGATTGACCCGCTCTCATCAATTTGCAAACCCCACGTAGGTGCAAGCTTACCGTCAATATAATGACGCTGCTCCCATGATCCGTCTTCACTTTGCAGTTCCGTTGTGGCGTTGTAGAATTTTGAAACTGTACCATGGTAACCAGCCTTGTCCACCGCATTTGCGATATAAGCAGCGTCACGTCCCCAGCAATATGCATACCCACCAGAGTAATCATAATCTTCATCTACTTCCGGACCAGCAATAAAGCCGCCCTTCTCTTCATCATTTAGAAGTTTAAAAGCCAATAAAGACCTGATGTAGACTTCCCTGGTCCTGGTATCTTTTATTTCAAACTGCTTCGCTTGCTTAAGGTAATTCTCCCAATAATCAGCAGTCTTCTTGTATAACTCATCTGCCCCTGTATGTTTTGCTTCTCGCAGCTCACATATTGCATCTTCCACTGTATGACCTGCTGCAATGAAAATAGGCAACTCCACTTCTTCCCCCGGTTCAAGCATGCCTAAGTTCCATGATACGGAGCCATCCGTCTTGTTCATGATTTCTTTACCGTTCATTTTATTGGTTTTTGAGGCATCCAGGGCCAGGCCACTTTGATATTGAGCTGCTTCGTATGTGCTGCCAACCGCAAATGCATACTCGCGGTGATAATGCACTAGGCAATCTTCTTCTTGACTGAAGAGCACAGTATTGAAACGAACACGATCATCCACAGTAAAATCTGAATAGATGACAAATGACATCTCGCGGCTAACGTCAGAGATATTCTTAATCCTATAGTTTCGGACAAAAACATCTTTTCCAGGTACCACATAATCCGTCTGCCGAATGGCAAACCCGCTTTCTTCCTGTACCGCAGCTGTGGTTAAAATGTTTGTTTCAGCTTCATATTTCTGTTCGTGTTTCCAGCCATCCTCGTGCATAAACATCGTTACATTTTCTTCACCATCCACATGAACACCAGTATAAAACCTGTTCATATGCTGGGAAAAGTCGATATGCGGCCAAAAAAGCCGCTGCAGCTGCCCATCCTTTGTCAATGAAACGAGCATTTTTGAATTCCCAATAATACCATCTATCAGATACGGTTTTTTTCTCATGTTAGTCACTCCTGGCTAAAGTTGTTTAGTTACCCTTTGACAGAACCCGATGTTAACCCTGAAACAATTCTCCGCTGGAATAACAAAACAAGGATGACAATCGGTATGGTCACGATGACTGTCGCAGCAGTTATATCTCCCCACGGTACTGTATAATCACTCTGATATAAAGAAATCCCTACAGGAATGGTCCTTGATGACTCCTGTGAATTTATTGTCAGGGCGAATAAGTATTCATTCCAGGCCGTTATAAAAACAAGGATTGCAGTTGTGAAAACCCCTGGTGCGGCCAAGGGAAAAATCACCTTGCGGAAAGTTTGAAATGGCGTTGCCCCATCCATTTTTGCAGATTCCTCCAGCTCGTGAGGAATCTTTTGAAAAAATGTTGACAGCAGCCAAATAGCTAGCGGCAAACTGAACGTAATATACGGGATAACAAGCCCCATATAAGTGTTTCTTAAATGAAAATCTGTCACAAAATTATAGATTGGTGAAATTATCGCAATATGAGGGAACATTGATGACGCAAGCACAATACCCAGGATCAATCCTTTAAACTTAATCGGCAGCCGCGTTAAGGCATAGGCAGCAAAGGAAGCGAATACTACCGCTATCAGGGTAGTTAAAGTAGAAACTATGAAACTATTTTTCATATACGTCAACAAAGGCCTCGTTGTTAAGGCAGATAGATAGGATTCAATTGTTGGGTTCTCGGAAAACCAGGCGAATGATGAGAAAATTTCTCCCGGCGGTTTAATTGAAGTCAGAAAAACCCAGATAAACGGAAACATAACAAGGAAGACAAATACTGCTAAAAATAGATAGAATGATGCTCCTGCTCGCTTGTTCATTTCTCCATCCTCCTCATTATTTCATTTTCCCTTCGAATAGGTCGGATCCAATAAATTTGATATAAATAACACTAATTAACGCTACGGATAGGAAAACGATGACGGATAAGACCGAACCAGCTCCAAAATTCTGTTGTGAAAACAGAGTTTTATAAGCATAAACCGTAATGGCTTCTGTGGAGTTTGCAGGCCCGCCGCCAGTCAATACATAGATCAAATCGAACACCCTGAATGCATCCAGTGTCCTGAATAGTAATGCAACCAAAATGGATGATTTTAATAATGGCAGGGTAATTTTAAAGAACTGCTGAATCTTGTTTGCCCCATCCACTTCTGCCGCTTCATATAATGAGGACGGAATTGTTTGCAGACCTGCCAATAGGAGCAATGACATGTACGGGGTGGTCTTCCATACATCGGTGAAGATAATTGAGAACATAGCACCTGTTGAAGTCGTCAATAAGTCCCCTGCACTGGATATGAGGCCGAATTGTTCGAAGTAATGAGCAATAATGCCTGATTGTCCGTCGTAAAGATATTTCCACATCATTGCCGAAACCGCAGTCGGAATCGCCCATGGTATAAGTACAGAGGCCCTGATGATTCCTCTGCCGAAGAAAGCACGGTTAATAAGCAGAGCGATCATCAACCCGAGAACCAGCTCAAAGAATACTGAAATCACAGTGAAAACGCCTGTATTCGCAAGTGATTTCCACATTCTTTTTTCCTGGAAGTAATGACTGTAATTTGCAAGGCCGATAAAATTCGATTCAAGTATTGCTTCATCAGTTGCTTTCATTTGTTCTTTAATATCAGCCAGACTGCCTTCTTGCTCTTCTTCAAGCTTCAATTGCCGGATGGAATTTATAGAATCCCGCAGAGTTGCTTTATAATCCTCTGCAAGGTCACTCTCAATTTTTGCGTATTTCAAATCATCATCTACTACTGGTTTAAAGGAAGCAATCAAGTCATTAACCTGATCATATTTCCCTTTCATTTCTGGATTTTCTAATAGTTGATCATGATAACCTTCAATACGATCTTTGATTTCACTAATCGTTTTTTTGGATTCAGAGTCGTTTGAACTTGCTTCTAATTCTTCCAAGGAGCTGGATAAGTAATAATAATTGTTTGCATATCTTTCTAAGTCAATATGTTCCGATACCATCTTCTGCGACTTTGCAGGATCATTCAACCTGTAATCAAATAAGCTATTCCAAAATGAAAGACTGATTGGCCACAATATAATTCCAATAATCAATATGAGTGAAGGCAGAACCATCATATAGCCTAGCTGCTTTTCACTTAAGCTGAAACGTTCTTTGTTTGGTTTCCCAGCCACAACAACCACCCTTTCGGTAAAATGAAAGAGAGGCAGGTGTGCTTTCACACCCACCCCATTTTGAATAAAAAATTATTTCAGAGCTTTCTCCATTTTCTCCTGCATGTTCTTAACAGCTTGCTCAGGAGTGATTTCTTTTGTCAGTGCCTTGGATACTTCAATTTGCATAATATCTGAGACTTCTGGATAATTCGGTGTAATCGGCCTTGGAACTGCACTATGCAATACCTTGATAAACTCTTCATTGCCGAACAATGGAGTAGCACTCTTTACTTCCTCTTTTTCATATAAATCTTTTAAAGTCGGTGCTCTTCCGCCTTCTACAGCAGAAATAGTTTGTCCATCTGCTCCTGTCATGAACTTCACGAATTCCCATGCCGCTTCTGGTTCATCTGTATAACGGTTAATCATCGTCATATAACCGCCCAGAGTAGCAGCTGAACCCGCATCACCTGATGGAAGAACAGCAAAACCTACCTTGTCCAATACCTTTGACCGTTCCTTATCAGCTGCTGATTTAGACATGTAAGGCCAGTTACGGGCAAGAACAGTTTGTCCTTCGATAAAGGCCGTTTCAGTTTCTGTTTCTGAGAAGGTCAAAATATTATTTGGCATAAAATCAGCATTCACGATTTCAACCATTTTGGTAAGACCTTTAACAGATTCAGGGCTATCAATGACCACTTTATTATTTTCATCGATTACCTGGCCGCCGTAAGACTCAATGAACTCAATTGCGTTTACTACCAATCCTTCATATTGGTTAGCCTGTAGTGCATAGCCAAACTTAGTGCCTTCCTTGCCATTGCCTTCTTTAGCAGCCGCTATTAATTCATCCCAGGTTTTTGGAGCTTCTTTTACAATATCAGTACGGTAATACAAAAGACCTGCATCCATATACTTCGGCATTGCCCATTGTTTACCGCTGAATTTCCCTGCCTGCACAGTTCCTGGGAAGTAGTCTTCCATCTTGATTCCATCTTTTTCAATCAGACGGTCAAGCTCCAATGCATAGTTAGCCTGGGCGAATTCAGCCGGCCAAACAACGTCTGCATCAAAAACATCGATTTCCGTACTCTTGCTGCTGAAAGCCGTCACATATTGATCATGCTGCTGTCCGCTGCTATTTGGCATCTCTTGATATTCGACATCTATATTTGGGTGGGCTTTCTCGAACGCTTCAATGAGCTTTTCTGTGCTTCCTGTAGTATCTGCTCCACGTGCATAAGTGATTTTTACAACCTCTTCAGATGATGGCTTTTTTTCCTTGTCCGATGAAGCTTTTTCATTGGAATCAGTAGATGAACACGCTGCAAGGCTAAGAGCTAATGTGGCTGAAGATACAAGACCGAAGATTTTTTTCTTCTTTGACATATAAATGGAGCCTCCTAAAATTCTTTTTATTTTGTAATCGATTTCAATTAAATGTTTAATGAAGAGATGCTTATTGAGTGATGAAGCACTCTTTGAAATCGATTTCAAACAGCTTTAAAAAAATTACACTTTAATCATTTTCGTTTTATCCGTAAAAACTTGAAATCGATTTCAATACACTGCTTTTAAAACCTTTCTTCACTTTTTAGTAAAAGAAAGGTTCATCTTTTTTCCGTTGCAGAATTTCGTTCCACCAGTTGAAGGGGAAATACATAAGATTCATACTCCAACGGTGCATCGTCGTTATTGATCTTTTCAATCATAACCTTTACAGCCTGTTCTCCCATCTCACCTATCGGCTGATGCACTGTGGTTATAGCAGGGTCAATCAATTCGGATATTGGCTGGTCATCAAAACCAACTACAGATAAATCCTCAGGAACCCTGACGCCAAAAAGCTTTGCTTCTGCGATTATGCCAGCTGCTGCTTCATCCCCACCAACAAACACGGCTGTGATTTTTTTCGGTAATTGGTGGAAAGCTTTTTTACCGTCCTCTACCGTGTAGACACCTTTAAAAAGTGCATGTTCATCAAAGTGCTTGCCGAACTCCTCATGTGCCTTAATGAGACCTTCCATTCTGCCTTTCCCAACACTTGTCTTTAAGTCACCTATACAATAAGCAATATGCTCGTGCCCTAAATCCAGCAAGTGCTTTACAGCGATATACCCGCCAATTACCTGGTCAGCATAAATGGTCGGCACTTTCGCCTCCCTGTGAAATTCGTTGACTAGAATGAGAGGGCCAAAATTCTGATACGGTTCGATTTCACTCCAGTCATTTTCAATGGATGCAAGAATTATCCCATCAACTTTCTTTGCCTTAAGCATATCCAAATACTGCAACTCTCTCGTTTTTGAATACCTCGTCTGGCATACAATCAGCTGATAGCCACTATTCATTGCCGCAATCTCCATCGCTTCGATTAACTTACTGAAGAATGGGTTTGTAATCCTATTGATTAAGACAGCAATCGTTTCAGTCTTCCTATTTCGCAATCTGCGAGCTGAGGAATTAGGATAGTATCCAAGCTGTTCCATCGCATTTTTTACTGCACGCTTTTTATCTTCTGAGATATGAGGATAATTATTGATTACCCTAGAGACAGTAGCTCTCGATAGACCGGCAAGCTCAGCCACTTCCTTAATGGTAATTCGTTGTTCGATCACCCCTGCTATCGCCTCCCCTAAAATGAAATCGCCTTTATGGGTTAAATATATCAATTGTTGAAATCGATTTCAATCATTTTTTAGACTATTTATTCCTTTAGAGCTTTTCAATTCAATTTCTACCTGGTTTCACTCACAAAAAGCCGCCCTTTTAAAGAGCGGCTAAAGCATTATAAATTTAATTCTTGAAGGCGGGTTTTATGATTCGATTATCTGATAAACCCTCGCCTCATGCGGATCAAGCAGGTTTTTTCCACTTTGCGTCTTCGGCTGATAATTGCTGATGATCAGCTGTTTTCCCCTTTGCTGTAGTTCTTCAGGGAAAACAAAGGTTTGCTGCTCGTCTGAATGGTTCAGGACAATCAGCCAGGTTACCCCGTTGTAAGAACGGGTGTAAACATATAGATTTTCATCATCAGGCAATAAATCCTGATAATCTCCGTATACCATAACCTCATTTTCTTTTCGCAGACTGATCAGCTTTTTGTAGTAATAATAGACAGAGTCCTGGTCTTTCAATGCGGTCTCCACATTGATGTCCTTATAGTTCGGATTGACTTTAATCCATGGTTCACCGTTTGTAAAACCTGCCTGTGGAGCTTCATTCCAATGCATTGGTGTTCTGGAATTATCCCGGCTTAACAGCAGCAGGCTCTCAAAAACCTCCTGAGGATCGCGTCCTTTTGCCACTTCCTCATGGTATTTGTTTCTCATGGCAATATCGTTATAATCCTCAATGGAATCAAACCTGACTCCGGTCATCCCGATTTCTTCGCCCTGATAAATATAAGGAGTTCCTGGCAGTGTATGGATCATTGTTACCAGCAGCTTGGCTGACTGTTCCCGATATTTCCCGTCATTTCCATAGCGTGTCACTTGCCTTGTGTGGTCATGATTGTTCAGGAATTGAGAGTTCCAGCCTTTTCCCTTTAAGCCATCGTACCAGCTTGATTGGATTCTCTTAAAACGGATCATATCCCATCTCGGCATTTCGTCGGCCACCTGGAAATGGAATAATGTATTAAGCTCGTTTCGGTCTTCATCGACATAGAGTAGCCCCTCTGTTGGCGTTACAAAAGGAATTTCGCCTACTGTCATGGCATCATAATGTTGGAGTACCTCACGATTCATTTCTTGGAGGTAATCATGAATTCCTGGATTGTTGGCAAGGTAACTAATGTCATATGGATTTTCGGCGTCTGAAAAATCCTCTCTTTTAGCAAGAAGATTGATCACATCCATACGGAAACCATCAATTCCTTTATCAAGCCAGAATCGCATCATCTTATAAATTTCTTTTCGCAGCTCAGGGTTTTTCCAGTTAAGGTCCGGCTGCTCCACCGCAAAAGAATGATAATAATATTGCCCTGTTGCCAGGTCAAATTCCCAGCATGATGGGGCAAAATAGGAACGCCAGTTATTCGGCTCCTTGCCCTCTTTTGGATCCTCCCAAATATACCAGTCCCTCTTTGGGTTATCCTTGGAAGAGCGGGACTCCAGAAACCATGGATGTTGATCAGATGTATGGTTGACGACTAAATCCATGATCACCTTCATGCCCCGGTTATGGATTTCCTGGACCAATTCCTGAAAAATAGCCATGTCTCCAGCCTTTTCCATTACACGAAAATAATTAGAGATATCGTACCCATTATCACGGTCTGGAGATTCATAGAAAGGATTAAGCCAGATCACGTCGATTCCAAGGCTTTTGATGTAATCAAGCTTTTTAATTACCCCTCTCAAATCACCATATCCATCACCATCGGAGTCATAAAAGCTTCGCCAGTAAATCTGGTAAACAACAGCCTCTTTCCACCATTTTTTCTTCATGTCAGCACCTCAGTTCCATGAAAAAGGGCCCATCATAGGCCCTTTTCATTATTTTGTTAATCGATACACCCTTGCTTCATAAGGCTGAAGCGTTAATTCCTCGATAGATTCATTTCCATCAACGCTAAGATTTGAAATCAGTAATTCCTTTGATGAATAACGTACACTTTCAGGAAGGGTAAAGACAGGATTCTGGTCACTGAAGTTACAGATCACCAATAATTGATCATCCCCAAGTGTCCGGATGTAAGCAAAAATCTGCTCATCCTCTTCCATTACTACATCATATGTGCCGTAGACCACTACTTCGTTTTGCTTTCTTAGTTCGATGAGCTTCTTATAGTAATAGAAAATAGAGTCTTCATCTTTTAAAACTGCTTCGGCATTGATCGTCTCATAATTAGGATTCACATTGATCCATGGTGTCCCAGTTGTAAAGCCGGCATTGGCGCTGCTGTCCCACTGAACCGGAGTCCTTGCATTATCACGGCCGCGCTCATGGATTCCCTTGAAAATTTCTTCATGTGTCAATGAATCGGGAGTTAAATCGCGGTAGGCATTCAATGTTTCGATATCCCGGTAATCATTGATATCATCGAATTTCACATTCGTCATGCCGATTTCTTCACCCTGATAAATATATGGCGTACCCTGCATCATGTGGAGGCAGGTAGCAACCATCTTGCCAGATATAACCCTGTACTCATCAGAGTCATTGCCCCAGCGTGAAATAGCCCGCGGCTGGTCATGGTTACTCCAGTAAAGACTGTTCCAGCCGTCTTTTTCGAGACCCTTTTGCCATTTAGTGAAGATTTCCTTCAGCTGTGTCAGCTTCCATTCACGCGGATCCCATTTGCCGTATTGTCCGTCACCGAGGCCAACATGTTCAAAATGGAACACCATATTCAATTCTTTGCGGTCTGTACCTGTATAGAGCTTACCCTCGTCAACCGTAACACCTGGCATCTCTCCTACAGTAATGGTGTCATAACTGCTTAGTGCCTCTTTGTTCATTTCCTGGAGAAATTCATGAATTTTCGGCCCGTTCATATAATACTTGCTTCCGTCCCCATATTTATGGCCTTCCCGGACTTCTCCCTGAGGATAGCTTGTATCTTTAGAGATAAAATTGATGACATCCATCCTGAATCCGTCAATGCCTTTATCCAGCCAAAAACGCATCATTTCATATACTTCGTTTCTCAATACAGGGTTTTCCCAGTTAAGGTCCGGCTGCTTTTTGCTAAAAAGGTGGAGATAATACTCGCCTGTCTCTTCATCATATTCCCAGACACTCCCGCCAAAAGCAGCACCCCAATTCGTCGGCGGCTCGCCATTCTCTGGCTTTTTCCAAATATAATAGTCTCTGTATGGATTGTCCTTTGACTTCCGGGACTCCTGGAACCATGCATGCTCATCGCTAGAGTGGTTAACAACCAGGTCCATCATGATTTTGATTCCATGACGGTGAGCTTCTGCCAGCATATTATCAAAGTCCTGCATGGTCCCGAACTCGTCCATAATATTCCGATAATCAGAAATATCATATCCATTATCATCATTAGGTGATTGATAAACTGGAGATAGCCAGATCACATCAATGCCAAGCTCGCTTAAATATGGAATTTTTTCCGTTATTCCATTGATGTCGCCAATTCCGTCTCCATTTGAATCATTGAAGCTCCTCGGATAAATTTGATAAATAACACTTTCTTTCCACCAGGTCTTGTTCACATCAAAACACTCCGATCAATTTAAAAATCTATTTTACTGCTAAAGTTATTTTATCGAACCTTTCATCACACCGCTAATAATCCATTTCTGGGCAAAAATGTACACGATAATCATCGGTGCAAGAGCCATCAAGTAAGAGGCAAATGCCAGATTATAATCTGTGCTGAATTGCGATTGGAAAATATACTGAACAAGCGGCAGTGTCGCCATATCCCTGTCACTCAGCAAGACGAGCGGCAGCATGAAGTCATTCCATGCTCCAAGACTGGTAATGATCGCGACTGTAGCGTTCATTGGTGCAAGCAGCGGGAAGATGACCTTCCAGAAAACACCCCAGGTACTTGCTCCATCCATGATCGCCGCTTCTTCCAGTTCCACAGGGATGGACTTGATATATCCAATGTAAATGAATACGTTGAAGGATAGATTGAACACGATGTACAGGATGATCAGACCCACCAGATTATCCATTCCCCATGCACTTGTCTGCTTTACGAGCGGCAGCATGATAATCGGAAAAGGAATGAACATCGCACTTAAAAAGTAGAAGTATAAAAACTTATAAAACTTCTTATGCATGTTCCTGGCTATTGCATAAGAGACAAGTGAATTGGTCATTACCGTAAAGATGACCACAAAAACCGTCACAAACGCACTGTTTTTGAAGGCATTAAAGAAATTTGTCATTTCAATCGCATTGGCAAAGTTATCAAAAGACCATGATTTCGGAAGCGCCAATAAATTGCCGGCCATTTCTGGCGGTGTTTTAAAAGCGATGGTAACTGTTAAATATAGTGGAAATAGAATCAATAATGAACCTAAAATCAAGAGAGTGGTAATGACCCAGCTATGTTTTTTGCGATTCATCAGTTTTCCACCTCTCTTTTATTTAAGAATTTTAATTGAATGACAGAAAAGATGATGATGACGATAAAGTAAATGACGGCATTCGCAGATTGATAGGCAAATTGCCCGCCTTCAAAACCGCCGCGGTAAATCAGCAACGAAATCGATTCGGTTGATTTTCCTGGTCCGCCGCCGGTCAATGCGACGATCTGGTCAAACACCATCAAGAAGTTTTTAAGGGACAAAACCATATTAATCGTAAAGAAAGGTGCGATTAACGGGAATGTAATCTTCCAGAACTTCGTCCAAATACCAGCTCCGTCAATGCTCGCAGCCTCATATAAATCCTCGGAAATCGTCACCAGTCCAGCAAGGTATAGAATCGTATTGAAGGATACAGCCTGCCATACCGCGACAATGACAATCCCTATCCACGCAAGATCCGGATTACCAAGGATATTCATGCTAAGGAATTCCCAGCCCATTGCCTCGCCGACTCTAGGCAGAACATGTGCAAAAATGAAGTTAAAAATAAAACCAACAATCAATATGCTAAGAATATAAGGCAAGAAGTAGATTGCCCTAAGAGTCTTGTGGAATTTAATCTTAGAGTTAAGCCCAATCGCAACAGCAAGGCTTATGATATTTACGAGAATGGTAGAAACAATAGCGAATTTAAATGTGAACAGGTACGCATCACCAGCACGGCCGTCCTTGAAGACATTCAAGTAATTTTTTAATCCTACAAAGTTCCAGTCCCCATAGCCCTTCCAGTCTGTGAAGCTGTAAAAAATCCCCTGCAATGCAGGATAGCTATGAAAAATAAAAAAAAGGATGAAGGCAGGTATGGCAATGACCAGGAAAACATTATTTTTCTTTTTCATGATGACAACTCCTTTTTAGGAAAGCCAGGGATCCTTAGACACCCTGGCTTCTTTGCGGATTAACGATTTTGTACTTTCTCCCACTCGCTGTCCATTTTTTTCAAGAATTTTTCCTTGTCTTTCTTGATCAAGAATTCCTGTACCAGGTTTTCAGCTCCCATTCCTGCTGGATAATAGTGATCTGGGAAGCTAGTGATGGCACCAGTTTCAAAGTTGCCTTTGATTCCTTCAAATACAGGGTTTTCCTGGTAAACACCTTCAATAGCAGAGAACGCCTTTTGCTCGTCAATATACTTTTTGGCCGTTTCCTGATTCATCATGAATTCAACAAATTTCATTGCTTCTTCTTTATGCTCAGTATCTTTGTTTACAGTCAGAAGTACGTCAACACCTGATACTAATTTATTTTTTGCAGGGTCATTAGTAACTGGCATTGGGAATACACCCAATTCCATGTCCGGATTTGCTTTCAGGATTTCTGGAATCGCCCAGTTACCTTGAAGATAGAATACAGACTTTCCGTTGGCAAAAGCATTATTTCCATCGCCATACGCAACACCCATATTATCCTTGTGGCCATATTTCACCAAAGTTGCCATCTTATCAGCTACTTCATCATAGCTTTTTACGAAGGATGTTTCTCCGGCATTCTTCTTTTCAGCGAAATCTTCACCTGCGACATTAGCACCTAGTGAGTTCCAGGCAATCATGCCAGTCCATGCGTCCTTTAATGTAAAGTAAATCGGAGTGTCTCCCGCAGCCTTCACTTTTTCAAGGCTAGCGATAAATTCATCCCAGGTAGTTGGAACTGTAAGTCCATGTTCTTCAAACTTTGCCTTATTATAAATAACAGCATTTGCATTCGTAGCATATGGAAGACCAAACGTACCCTTTTCTTCAGGTCCAACCAGGCGGTTAATCATATCAACATATGATGGCTGGACTTTCTTTTCCAACTCTGAACCTGAGAAGTCTTCCAATACACCTGCACGGCCTAATTCACCATATGTAGCATTACCAGCGATGGACATAATATCAGGAAGGTCATTTTTAGTAAGACGTGTCTTTAAAACAGTTTCCGCTTCAGGCGGTGCATCCAGTTTGATTTTGATGTCTGGATTTTGTTTTTCGAATTCTTTAATTAATCCCTTATAAGTCTGGATACTTTCGGATTTATTTGAAAACAGCTCTAATGTTACTTTTCCATCATCCGCTTTGTCTGATGAGCATCCTGCTAATAAGGAAGCTCCCAGGGCTACTGCCATTACACCTGCTGTCACTTTCTTGAACATGTCTATTCCTCCTAAGTTTTCACGCTTTTTTTACGTAAACGTTTACTTAAATGTCCTGAGAAAAAGAGAGTCATTAAGCTCTCTTTTTTACACTTAATCTTTCAACTACTTTATGAGGCATAATCCGGCTTTCCGGGATTTCACCTGTTTCGAGTATTTTAAATAACATTTGTGCTGATGCTTCACCCATTTTAGCCAGCGGCTGGCCGATTGTAGTAAGCGGCGGAATCGTCATTTCCGCAAGATTCAGATTATCGAAACCCATCACTGACAGCTCTTCAGGCACTTTTATTCCCTGCTGATAAGCCGCTGATAACACACCCATGGCAATTTCATCACTGGCCGCAAAAATCGCTGTTACCTCAGGAAATTGTTCTTTCATTTTCCTCAAACCATCCAAGCCATCATGAAAGCCAAAGCCCTTGCTGTTAACGATATTTCTCTCACCGCAGGCAATCCCATGGTCTGCCAGAGCCTTTTGAAAACCATCGATCCTCGGTTTCCCGGCAACGATATCTTCTTTGTTCCCGCTGATCATGCCGATTTCAGTATGTCCTTTATCAATTAAATACTTCGCAGCTGCATAGGCTGCATGAAAATCATTGACCTTAACATATGGAACCGGGAATGCATAGGATTCTGTTGATAGGAGAACAATGGGCATTTTTGATTTCGTGACATACTGATAATATTCATCCTTCAGTATTTCACTTGCAAAAATGATTCCATCAACCCTTTTTTCGATCAATAGCTGAAGATAGTTCATTGTTTTTTCGCCATTTGATTCAGTATGGCAAACAATGACACTGGAGCCGTTTTCATTTGCCGCCTTCTCGATCCCATCCAGCAAGTCTGTAACCAGCGAGCTGGAAAGCTTCGGAAAAAGGACGCCGATCGTATGGGTTCTTTTATTGATTAATCCTCTGGCTACCGCATTTGGTGAGTATCCAAGCTCTTCAATGACCTTCAATACCTTTAGTTTGGTCTTTTCCGAGTAGCCAGCCTGGCCATTCAGAATCCTTGAAACGGTAGCTATCGAGACATTGGCCATCTTGGCAACGTCTTTAATCGTATAGGACATATCCCACCTGCTTTACACCAAAGATTAATAAAAAACGAAAACGTTTACGTAAAAATAATAGCATGTTATGCAAACCCTTTCAATAGTTTTTTGAACTAAAAATATACTCATGATTTTTGTCGATATATAAATAAAGGAGCGATTGAAGTAATTTTGATGTTTATGTACCTTTGTTAGCTGTTTTGTAAGTGTCGTAACAGCCTTGATTCCAGCCTGTTTTAAATATCCGAAGCTGAACTGACCTGTCAGACATACGAAGACGAATGTTTTAACCTGATCATCTTTTAAATCATCCCCATTTTCCATCCCTGTTTTCATCAAGCTACGCGTTAACAAAAAATAAATAAAATGTTAATATTATCCTGAGGTGTTATGATGATAAAATACTTAATTATATTTTTTGCAATTATTGTTGCTTCTCCATTGTCTTCACTCATAATTAATTACATCAGTCAATTATTAATGCCTGTAACTGCCCAGGAGTCCTATTATGAATATTGGACATTCTGGGGAGGTGTATTTATTGTCGCAATATATCAAGTGCCAATTTATATCATTGTTGGTATTCCTGTAACCCTACTTATTGATTGGATTATAAAGGATACAAAGTCGAACAGTAATGAAAAAACTTATTTCCCTCAACTTTTACTGTACACTTTATCAGCACTAGCGTTAGGGTCTTATCTTTTCTTATTGAGTAATAGTATTGAAAGCTTGATTGTTGTTGTTATTGCCGTATATACCTATTTTCATATTCTTTTCTTATTGAGAACAAGATTTAAAGTAGTTAACTTTCTTAATAATAAAAATACAAATGGAGGGGAAGAACTTTATAAACAGTTTTTATATGCATTATTTTTTTCAATGCTCTATTTAATAGTTTGGTTAGGTGTAGAATCTATACAAATAAAGATTGTTCTTGGTATTATTGGGCTAACATTTATACCGAATATAAGAAGAAAAGTTTACAAAGTTCCACTTGTTATTAGAAAAAGTAAAGTTGCACTTTATACTTCTTTCTGTTTTACCTTTTTAATATTTATTCTTGATATACAGACGTCTATAACAGAGCCCAACCTTAATTTCAATGATGTTTCTTTCATTACTTTTATTTTTTTATCTAGCTTGTTAGGCAGCTTTATTTATGGAATACCTGTTTCGTTATTCTCAGATTCTATAACCAAAAATGTTAAGAAATATCGTTTACACCTATCATTTTTACTTCATATTGGATTTGGCCTAATTACATTTTTCTTTCTTGGTCCATTAATGGTTTTAGCTACTTTATGTGCATTATTATTTTACCTTATAGATGAATTTTTAAGAAAAAAAAGAATACATTCCCTTTGAAACATAACCGCATTTCCTGCTTTTTTTTTGCGCAATATTGGGCAAAAACTTTACCTTTCTTAACTACTAATTTAAAAAATATTTGATTGAATGAACTAATTTGCTTCGTAGCTTGAGTCGCCATTTATTATTTTTATAAAGTAATACATTTTGGGATATTTCCTTTAGAGAAATTTGATAGAATCAAATTATAAATCTTGGAGATAATGTCTTGGTTAAAAACTTTATTGCCAGTTGCGTTGCAGCTGCTGCATCACTTTACTTTATTGAATTGTAGGAAAGCACACCGAAACTCTTTCAACAATCTTTTTCAAGTGAGATCATCTTTCTAGATGGTCTTTGTTATCACTTAGATTTCCAGCTTTCACAAAAATATTTCCCAGGCTTTATCCGACATTTCTTTATTACGGCGGCCAAGAATTGACCTACCGTCTTTTTTGTTTCTTTTGTTTTTCATCATTCGGACTCAGGTTCACCTAAAACTTGTCCATCAGGAACCGATACATTCCCATTGCTGTCCACAGAATATTCAAGGGCTTCACAAGCATCGATGCTCAATTGGCCATCTTGTCCATTGTCACTCTGTGGACGACTTTCCATAAATTCTTTATGAGTATGATAGGCGTATGTTAAATCGGTTAAGAAATACTGATGGTGCTTGTTTTATTTTCTCCGTGATTTTTATGCATTTGAAGACTGTCATTTTCCTTTGCGCTGAAACGATTCCCTCTGCTTGATCAGTGTATCCGCGACTTCGTCATATCCCTCTTCTCTGGCTTTTTTGTAAGCAACCGCATCCCATGTGCTTTCGTCAATCTCGTAAAATATACGAGGAATTCTGGCGGATGAGCAGTAATGCTGCCTATAGGAATAATTATCTGAACTAGTGTGCCAGGCCAATATGAGTAAGGTGATGTGCATCTGGATTTAACAATACCCCAGCTCATAAAGTTCCTCAAAATAATGTTCCTGGTACTTCCTATTCAGAATCCCGGTATAATAAGCAATTGGATTCTTTACTTTTGTTTTTGATTTCATCTTTCGGACAAGCTGCCTGAAGGAGTCCAGGGAAACAGATAACAGTAGTCGCTAATCCCTGTTTCTACCTATGCATATTCGACCCAGTACCTCCCAGAACCTCATTCTTGGGCCGTATACTATCTGCATTGGGAGAATAATTATAAGGGGTTGCATCTGCCTGGCAAATATCACGATGACGGAGTTCATTTGGTGAAAGTTTACTAACACCTGCATATGGGCTTGAAGAATTCCCTATCTTGACTCTGTTAGGAAGATTAAATGGACCGACTTGGTGGGTTTCGGGTTTATTCACTTTTGTTGTGTCGTCCTTCTGTCTCCTGATGCTTTGGCCTGACTGACTGTTGTTCTTTTGTGGAGATCTTTTAACTCCGGAGGATATCTTTGACTCAAAAAACTCCTTCTTATATGCAAGACTAACCTCATAGGATATAGGGTGCAGACCATTACTATTACTGTAACTGGTTGTATAGCGATCATTTAATTTATAGATTCGCTTTAGAGAAAGGATTCTCCTCAGGTTGATTGTGACAAGATTAGCTGAAAATTCGATAGAAACAATATCAAACTTTTGATTCTTTCGCTTTTCGATTACTTTCTTTTCAAATGTTAATGTAATTCCTACTTCATGTTTAGTATCCTGACCATTCATTGAATACCGATACTTACCATCCACTAGTTTAAGTTTATTGATAGGCAGGTTAGCGATTAATATATGATGCTCCATGCCTCCTGCCTTACAAAGCCTAGAAACAGATTTCACTTCAAAAGAACCTTTCATCAACGCAACCTCTTTTCCTTAAAAAGCAATATGATGGAGCAATTCGTGTGAATAAATTAACTTTTCACTAAATTGCATCTTGTTCTTTTTATCGGAAAAGTAAGGCTGTTTTTAAACATAAATGCACTCCTTAACTGGACATAAGACCTCTAAAAATAGCACTTTCATCAACAAAAAAAGAAGCGTAAAGCACACGCTTTACGCTCAACCAATGGTCCCTTACTTCTTAATTAACTCAAGCTCGACCGGGATAAATTCTTCTACTTTATCACCATTCTTCACCTGGATGGCTGTTTCAACTGCCTGTTGTCCGATCATTTCTGGCTTTTGGGCAACTGTTGCGGCCATTGTGCCTTCTTCGACAGCTTTTACTGCATCGTCAGTTGCATCGAATCCAACAACAATGACATTTTCAAGACCGGCAGCTTTCAATGCTTCTACTGCACCTAGTGCCATTTCATCGTTGTGAGCGAATACAGCCTGGATGTCCTTGTTGCTTTGAAGCAGGTTTTCCATGACAGAAAGTCCTTGTGAACGGTCAAAATTCGCTGGCTGCTTTGCCACTACTTCAATTCCGCTTGCTGCTGCAATTGCTTCGTTGAAACCTTTGCCGCGCTCACGTGCTGCGGATGAACCTGGGATACCTTCTAATTCAATCACTTTTCCTGATCCGCCAAGCGCATCAGCCATGTATTCTCCAGCCATCTTGCCGCCAGCTGCGTTGTCAGATGCGATATGCGCAACTACCTCGCCGCCTTCTGCACTTCTGTCAACCGTGATGACCGGGATACCTGCATTATTTGCAGACTCGATTGCTGCTGTAATCGCCGCTGAATCTGTTGGGTTGATCAAAAGAACATCAATGCCTTTTTGAATCAAGTCTTCTACATCACTTACTTGTTTTGCCGGGTCATTTTGAGCATCTACAGTCGTAATGTCGATTCCTTCTTCTTTTGCTTTCTTTTCTGCGCCTTCTTTTAACGTAACAAAGAACGGGTTGTTCAGTGTTGAGATGGAAAGCCCAATTTTAACCTTATCATCTTTTGAGCCTGTGTCTTTACTGCCTTCATCAGAACCATTGCCATTTTGGTCAAGTGAGCAGCCAGCCATGAATACTGCAGCTATTAATGCAAGTAATAAACCTTTAAAAAGACCTTTCATTTATAATTCCTCCTAAATTTTTATTATTATTAAGCCGCTTTTTTGCGGTCTAACAATACTGCAAGCAGAATAACTCCACCCTTTACAACTTGCTGATAAAAAGAAGATACATTCAGCAAGTTCAAGCCGTTATTCAATACACCAATGATCAAAGCGCCGACTAGTGTTCCGAAAATCCATCCTCTGCCTCCAGAAAGGCTTGTACCACCTAAAACTACCGCAGCGATTGCATCGAGTTCATAAGAGACACCTGCGGTTGGCTGTGCTGAATTCAGCCTTGAGGTTAGTGTCGTACCAGCAAGAGCCGCAAGCAATCCAGTAAGGGAATAGACACCGATTTTAATACGATCAACTCTTAGACCAGATAAAAGGGAAGCTTCTTCATTTCCTCCAATTGCGTACACACCCCGGCCAAATGTCGTCTTTTTAAGCAAGAAATATAGAATTGCATAAGTAATCAGCATCGTGATGACCGGAAATGGTATTCCCAAAAAGTACCCTTTTCCAAGCATTTGGAAAGATACAGCATCAGAAAGTCCGGTAATCGGACGTCCTTCTGTATAGACAAGAGTGAAACCCCGGTAAATCGTCATCGTTGCCAGTGTTGCAATGAACGGGGCAACCTTACCTTTGGTGATGATCAGGCCGTTTATTGCACCCATAGCCGCACCCGCCATAAGGCCAATCAGTAAAGCAAGAATTGGATCAGTTCCGCCAGCCAGCATTCCTGCTGTCAGAGCTGACGACAATGCGAGAATAGATCCAACTGATAAGTCAATTCCACCAGTCAAAATAACAAATGTCATACCAAATGCAATTAATGCATTGATTGAAACCTGGCGCAGGACGTTGAAAATATTATTTACAGTCAAAAAGTCCGCGCTCATGACTGATAGAATAATAGCTATTAGAAAAAGTCCGATTAGTGGTCCAAGCTTTTGAAAAACATTAATTTTTTTCATGAGTTTTCCCTCCCGTGGCGGCCTGCATGATTTTTTCCTGGTCAGCGTCTTCCCTGTTGAGCATCCCTGTCAATTTCCCTTCATGGACAACCATGATCCTGTCACTCATTCCGAGGATTTCAGGCAGTTCAGAAGATACCATGATGATGGCAACGCCTTTTTCTGTAAGTTCATTCATGATTGTGTAAATTTCTTTTTTGGCTCCCACATCCACTCCGCGGGTCGGTTCATCCAAGATCAGGACCTTGGGGTCGATACCCAGCCATTTGCCAATAACGACCTTCTGCTGGTTTCCCCCGCTCAGCGATTTGACAGCCTGCTCTCCGCCAGATGTCTTGACCTTGAGCTTCTCAATCATTGCTTTGACATAATCGGCTTCTTTTTTATCAGCCATAATGCCTTTGTTGGAAAACCTCCGTAAATTGGTCAAAATCAGATTCTCACGAACACTCAGACCGAGGACCAGACCTTCATCTTTCCGGTCTTCTGTTATGAAACCGATGCCTGCCTTTATGGCATCATATGGGCGTTTGATTTTGACTTCCTTCCCATTCAGAAAAATTGTTCCGGATATAATCGGTCTTTTTCCGAAAATCGCTTCCATGATTTCCGTCCTGCCGGCACCCATAAGCCCCGCTACTCCCAGGATTTCGCCACTTTTTACAGAAAAGGAGATATCACTAAAAGCGTTCTCTGCCGTAAAATTCTCGATTCGGATTCTCTCTTCACCAGGTTTGCCGGTTCTTGCAGGAAAGCGTTCGCCAAGTTCCCGGCCAACCATCATTTTGACGATTTCTTCAAAATTTGTTTCTTTAATCTGCTTTGTTCCGACTGACTGGCCATCACGCAAGACGGTAATCCTGTCACACATCCGGAATATTTCTTCCATCCTGTGAGAGATATAGACAATGCCTACTCCCTGCTCTCTAAGCTTGTCATTTACCTTGAAAAGAACTTCAATCTCACGGTCAGTCAATGCCGCGGTGGGCTCATCCATGATCAGCACTTCAGAGTTGGTGGCAACAGCCCTCGCAATTTCAATCATCTGCTGCTGGCCCACAGATAGACTCCCAGCTTCTTGGTCCGGATCGAGCTGTACTCCAAGCCTTTCAAGATATTCCTTCGTTTTACGCTTCATTTCCTTCGTTTTCATCAACCCTATCTTCCCATGGGTCAATTCCTTGCCGAGGAACATATTCTCCGCAACTGTCAGATAGGGAATAATGTTAAGCTCCTGGTGGATGACGGTAATGCCAGATAACTCAGCTTCTTTAGCCGATTTGAAGCTGACTTGTTTACCTTTAACTTCAATTGCACCTTCATCTTTTTGATAAATTCCAGTCAGGATTTTCATGAGCGTGGACTTTCCTGCACCATTCTCTCCCATTAGTGCATGAATTTCTCCAGTTTCAAGCTCAAAATCGACCTTATTCAGTACCTGAACGGGGCCAAACGATTTTGAAATCCCTTTCATTTTAATGAATTCCATTAGAATATCACCCCTGCATGCAAAATGATGTTTGCATATGGTGTTGCTTCTCCCGTTCGGATCACTGCTTTGGCTTGTGCCGTATTCTTCTTGAAGTCTTCATGAGTTACCGACTGAATCTGGCCTTTATTAAACTTCTCTTGAATGAAAGACAGTATTTCAGGGTTGTTCTCCTGAATTTCATCGGCAATGGTGGCTTGTTCAACCTCCATGTCTTCAAGAATGGCTTCAAGCGTTTCGATAAACCCGGGCGTCCCGATTTTAAGGGATAGGTCAATTCTCTTCACTCCGTCAGGAATAGGCAGCCCGCAATCCGCAATCACAATGGTATCTGTATGTCCCAAATTAGCGAGAACCTCAGCTATATGACTGTTCAAGATTCCTTGCTTTTTCATGCTCAATCCCCCTTCCTGTCACTCAAAAATTCTTCTACTTCGGCCCTTGTCGGCATTCCTGATTGTGCTCCAAGCTTTGTAACAGATATCGCACCTGCAGCAGCAGCTATTTTGCAAGCTTCTCTTATAGATTTCCCCTCAAGGATTGCGACTGCTAATGCGCCATTGAACGTATCGCCAGCTCCCGTCGTATCGACCGTCTCAACTTTGAAGCTGTCCTGATGGCATTCCTGTTCACCTTCGTAAAAAGCTACTCCCCTTGAGCCCTTAGTTATGATCAACTTTTCTCTCAGTGAGGCGGGATCCATAACAGATGCCAGCAGGAGCTCAGCTTCATATTCATTCGGTGTTATATAGTCGGTATTTTCAATCAATGCTTCTGGGAGAGGCTGGAAAGGTGCTGGGTTAAGGATCACCTGCTTCCCGTGTTTTTTTGCAATCTGAGAGGCCATTTCAACAGACTCGATCGGAATTTCCAGTTGCAGCAACAAAAGGTCACTTGCTGCTATTTCCTTTTCCAAACTTTCAACAAGTTCAGGTGTAACCATGTTATTAGCACCTGGAACAACAATAATTGAGTTATCACCCTCGGATAAAACGATTGTAGCTATTCCAGTTTTCTCATGTGTAACCGGTTTCACATTACTTACATCAATTTGCTGTTTTCGCAAATAACCGAGATATTCATGTCCAAAAGCGTCATCACCCACTAAGCCTATCATGCTGACTTCCGCTCCCATTTTTGCAGCGGCGACAGCCTGATTTGCCCCTTTGCCCCCGGGAATGGTGAAAAATTGATTCCCAAGGACCGTTTCTCCCCTGTTTGGAACCATATCCGTCTGAGTGACTAAATCCATATTAATACTGCCGATGACAGTGATTTTTTTTGCCATTAAACATGCCCCTTTCTATGTTTGTGTGGAGCGTTTCACTATTAGTTCAACTTGAAATGTAGTTTCCTTTTGATGAATAGGCCTTCCTTCTATCATATCCAGCAACATGGAAGCTGCGGTCGATCCCATCTGATAAATCGGCTGCGAAACCGTTGTCAATTCTGGTGAAATGATATCCCCGAATTCAATCCCATCAAATCCAACTACCTTAAGCTGTTCCGGAACTTTATAGCCGAGCAGTTCAGCTGCCTTAATCACACCAATGGCCATTACGTCATTGCCCGCAAAAATCCCATCGATTTCAGGATATTTTGTTAACAACTTAAAAGCAGCCTGCTTGGCCGATTCTATCTGGTACTCCGCAGGGAAAATCAAATTTTCATCATGCAATCCCACTTCACTGACAGCATCTTCATACCCTTTTAATCGATCTTTCGCGTTAGCAATATTTTCAGGTCCGCTGATATGGGCAACCTTCACACATCCACACTCTATTAGATGCTGTGTCGCCTTTCGGGCACCTTCGTAATTGTTGCAGGTAACATAGGGAATGGTTGAATCCAAAGGTCTATCCAGAGCAATAATCGGAAAATTATAGTGTGAAATATGCTCAGGTTTAAGAGTATTGGATACCACCAGCACTCCATCAACATATTTCTGCTGCAGCATATCAAAATAGCGAATTTCCTTATCAATCTTCCCATCACTATTGCAAAGGAAGACAGTGAAATCCGACTCACTCGTCACATCTTCAACAGCCCTTGCCAGCTGGGGAAAAAATGGGTTATTGATATCCGGGACAATAAGTCCAATCGTCTTCGATTGTTTTTTAAATAAACTGCGCGCCACGGAGTTTGGTTTAAAATTCATTTCCTCGATTGCGGCTAATACAGTTTTTCGTGTGTCTTCATTGACGTATCCACTGTCATTCAAAACCCTGGACACAGTTGCAACTGAGACCCCAGCTCTTTTAGCCACATCTCTCATCGTAACCAATCTTTTTCTCTCCGTTTCTCTCAATCTTAATTTCTGTAACCGGTTACATACAGTATAAATGTCATAGGTTAGTTTGGTCAAGGAAACTTTTTTTCTTTTAAATCCGGATAGAAAAATTAAAGGGAAAATCGATCTTTGTCTCACCCCATTAACAAATTTTGTAATCATATATTCAGATGAGTGTCTTTATACCGGTAAATACAATAAGAGGTACGCTTTTTCGGGTGATAGGCTTTTAGTTCAAATTTGATAAAGTTAAATAAGAGAAATATATAATTACGTCATGGTGGGGTCATTATATGCAGTGGTATTTAAAGGCAATAAAAAATTACGCCAATTTTAAGGCAGAGCAAGGCGTAAAGAATACTAGATGTTTACTTTATTTAACCTAATAATTATTGGTGCGCTCTATCTTTTAGAAGAGGCAGCGAATTCGGATTTTTTGTTTGTACACCTAGCTATCTATTATTTATTTATGCTGATTCCATCCCTTTCTGTCACAGTTCGCAGATTAGATGATATTGGCCACAGCGGCTGGATGTACTTAGTTAATTTCATTCCTTTGGTTGGTGGAATTATCTTACTGATCTTACTTGTTTTGATAGCGAAGCAAACAATTACAAGTATGGCATGAACCTTAAAGTTCTTAAGAAAAAAATTATTCCAAAACGGATGCTAAAAAATGAGATTTATTATCCAGTGCGACTTTCTGCTGCAAAGCGTCCAGGACGTCATGAAGGCAGTAACAAGTAGAATGACGATCCCCATTTCGATTGGTATCAAGATTGTTGCAAATGAAGAGGAGTAACTCTTACAGGCAGCGATTCCGATATTTCCATTGAATCTTTCATTCCTAAAGAAGAAGACATTTACTATCAACATTCAATAGGCTAATTCACTACAAAACCTGCTGGATGACTACCTTAACGTTTGTTCAAAAATGATGATGTATCTTAAAATCTCATGTGCTTTCTTTAAATTTTAAAAAAGGCCCAATGAGCAGTAAATAACTGCTCATTGGGCCTTTTTTCACGTACGCAAACGATGCGATGTATTATCCTGCCGCAATCACTCCTTTATCGCTTTCTCAAGGGCTTCTAGAGAAGTGTTTTATCACCTTTCAGATAGGCAAATCGTCCAATCGAGGCGAATCATTTACTTTTAAGCTGTTTGAGACCATGCTTAATGGATAGAGTTGAACGGGAGATGATCCGCCCAAGTCCAGCTTCACCAAAATATATCGACTCCCGAATTGGATAGGAGAACCGTCCTTACGTCCCTTCTTTCGTTCCAATACTAATTAGTAGGTTGGAGAAAAAAGCTGCTCGTTCAGGGATTTGGCTGATGATTATGTGTTCGTTTCTTGCATGGATTCCGTCTCCAATGATACCGAGACCATCTAAGGTTGGGACTCCCATGTTGGCTGTGAGGTTTCCATCACTTCCTCCTCCAACAGAAGCTTCTTTTAACTTGATGCCTTCTTCTTTTGCTGCTTCTTTTGCGGTCTGGAAAAGGATTTTTGTATCTTCGTTTCGTTCCATCGGTGGGCGAGAGACGCCTCCTGTAACCTCGAAACTTGTACCCTCTGTGAAAGGTGTCAGCTCACAAATTATTTCATCAATTCTTTCCTGTTCTTCACTGGTTATCGCCCGTACATCAATGCCAATCTCTGCATGATCAGCCACGACATTGAGCTTGCCTCCGCCTTTAATAAATCCAACATTGACGGTGGTTCCAACCTCGTAATCCGTCAAGGACTCTAAAAAATCGATGGTTTTGGCAGCCTCTTGAATAGCACTAGCTCCTTCATGATGGTTGTTGCCAGCGTGGGCAGCCTTCCCTGTAATATCAATATAATACCGCGCTGAACCCTTTCTTGCCGTTTTTAAGGCACCCGTCTGAACAACGGGGGGTTCCGTAACTAAAGCATAATCGCAATCTTTCGCTATCTCTTCAATAACATAGCGCGAAGACGGACTGCTCACCTCTTCATCACTGGTAAAAAGGTATACAATTTTCTTTGAGAACGGGATATTCAATTCCTTGATGGCTTTTATTGCCCAAATTGCTTGTACAAGGCCACCCTTCATATCCAGGATCCCAGGCCCGTAGGCAAGATCGCCTTCGATTTTAAACTCTAAATCTCCAGGCTCCCATACTGTATCAAAATGGGAAAGGATTAAGATTGTTTCATCTCCTTCTCCGAACTCAAATTTCAGGTGATTACCGTATTTCTCTTCTTCCAACACTTCTGCATGTTTACCAAAGTAGTGAAACAAAAGCTCCTGAATCCTCTCTCCACACTGGTCGACGAGTTTTTTATTCAATGATGGAGAATCACATTCGACCAGAAACTTGATATCATCTAAAATATCTTGCAAATGGTCCTCCATAAACTGCCTTATGGAATCCATTAATATCACGCTGCTTTCTCTTTTTGTATTTAATAAAGGCTGCATAATATTTTATGCAGCCTCAGAATATAACGATTTTACTATTATATCATTCAGAAGCATGGGGACGTACCCTGTGCTTCAGCTTTACCTGTTTTTCCGGCATGTCTGCATCAAAAGGATTTCTAAACTGGCTGCGTTAAGGGAGCAGTTGTCTCTTTAGATTCTTTGGCAACCCTTTCAACACCTGCTTGATTAATTGGTTTCAATCCATTTGCGTCAGGTGCTTTTTGCTTGAATAGATGGGTGTTTAAGAGCGCGACAATCACATGGACAAGCTTTATATTTGTATCTAGCAGTGTAATTTCATCCTCGGTGAATTTCTGTAATCAGGCTTATTTCCAAATGTCTCTGACAGCTCGTATAGCAAGCTCCAAAATACCTCTTCTACTGCATGCAGTTCCTTTGCCAACAATGCTGCGGTGGACGAAAGGCTGGAAAGATAGTCGTTGACCACTTGCATATTTTCAATACATTGGTTGACCTCTGTCACCGCATGATGAATTTTTTTTGCAATGCTCTTTCGCAGAATTTTAAAATGGCTGTAAATACCGGCGAGCACATGAGTCCATTGATAATCCCGGCATCTTATGTACATCACCACGTTCTCCGCGGTTTATAGCCAGCGTTATCAAGAAAGCTTTTCTCTATCTCTTTTGGTAATCCCATCATTTCAATTTTTGCACCATGGGCAGTGACAAGCATTTTACATGCCATTTCCAAAGTCTGCAATGCCATCCTTGCTTCCTTGAGACTGGTGTCATAAACCAGCACCCCATGGTTTTCAAGCAGCAGGATATTGGCTTTAGGTGCTTTTTGAGCCACCGCCTCTCCCAGTGCCTGGCTTCCCGGGTGGTAATAAGCAACTCTTTCAACTCTCTCTAAATAGTACATGGTTTCGACAAACCAATTTGAAGGGATATCAATATTGGAGCAGGCAACCAATGTGCTGTAAAAAGGTGATGCATGAAGGACAGCATTAATTTCAGGACGGTTCTGATATATTGCCTGATGCATTGGCGTTTCCTTTGATGGTTTTTTCTCTTGAACCATAGATTGACCCAGTACAGCACATTCAACCAAATCCTCAGTTTCTAATTCACCAAGGAATGTTCCACTGGCGGTAATGAGGTAAGTATCCTCATTCACTCTGGCACTAATGTTCCCGGCGTTTCCCCATGCTAATCCGTATTCCATCATGAATTTACCAGTCTTGATAAGATCCTGTCTGTTAGTTTCGTAGTTTTCCAATGGAGCTCATCCTTTATTTAAATAGATTTACCAAACCAATTGATAGTGCTGGAATAAACGTGAGTAACATTAACGTTATCAAGAGCACACCATAGTACGGAAGCATCCCTCTTGATATTTGGTCCAGCCGGATCTTGGCGATTTGGGATGAAATGAAAAGATTAACACCCAAAGGTGGTGTACACATACCAAGAGCCAGGTTAACGATCATGATGATTCCGAAGTGGACAGGATCGATTCCCAGTTGTGTGGCAACCGGTAACAATAATGGAGCCAGGATAATAATCGATGCGTTAGTCTCCATAAACATTCCCACAATAATAAGGAAAAGATTGACCAGCAGCAGGAAAATGATTGGATTTTCCGAAATATTTATGAAAAACTCTGCAACCAGTTGAGGTACATTTGCCCTGGTCATAATCCAGCCAAATAACCCCGCACTTGATATAATGAACATGATTGTAGCTGTCGTCACAGCCGATTGAGTAAAGATTTTCGCAAGCTCTTTTAATTTTATTTCTTTGTAGACTAAAACCCCTACGATAAATGCATAACCAACCGCTATACCTGCTGCTTCCGTCGGTGTAAAAATGCCACCATAGATACCGCCAAGAATAATCACAGGCATTAACAAGGCAAAGAACGCTTCCTTAATTGCGACTAGTATTTCCCTAAAAGATTTTCTTGGCTCCCTGACATAGTTATGTTTCTTAGATAGAACATAAACAGTCAAAATCAAAGCAAAGCCAATAAGTATTCCAGGTACAAATCCTGCCAGGAATAAATCTCCGATTGAAACTGATGCTGTTACACCATATAAAATCATTGGAATACTTGGCGGAATAATGACACCTAGTTCTCCAGCAACTGCTTGTGTTGCACCAGCAAACTTGGGATCGTATCCCCTTCTGATCATGCCTGGGATCAGCATACTACCCAGTGCAGCAGTCGTGGCGGCACTCGATCCGGATATCGCAGAAAAAAACATCGCAGTTACGACTGTGACAATCGCAAGACCTCCTGGCAGATGGCCTGTAATAGCATTAGCCAGGTTGATCAGCCTTTTTGAAATCCCGCCGAACTCCATTAAGGTTCCCGCTAAAATGAAGAAAGGGATGGCCATCAAAGGGAATGAATCAATGGAAGTAAACGAACGCTGTACCAATACAATAAGTGGTGTTCCACCATCCCACCAAAGAGCAATGGCAGATGCAAGTCCTATGGAAACGGCAATTGGAACACTTAAAGCAAAAAATATCAACATAAAAACCATCAGTATTGCAGCCATCAGCTCTCTCCCTCCTTCTTCGTGGATAGTTCATCCAATATGACAGCAAGTGAATTTAATGCAAGCAAAAAGGAGCCAATGGGAATTGAGGCATATGGAATTGCCATGGATAATTGGAGACCTGGTGATGATTGCATCTGGACAAGAGGTAGCATATCGATTCCTTGCATAAATAAAATTCCAAAGAAAATAATTGAAATAATCATTACTAAAATAATGACAGATTTGCGCTTGTTACCCGTCAAGGTCTCCGGCAAGAGTTCTATCGAGATTAGTTTATTGTGCCTCATTGCTAAGCTGGCCCCCAGGAAAACAATATAAATCATTAAGTACCGGGACAATTCCTCTGACCACGTAAGCGGCAAATTAATCACAAAGCGGCTTATGACTTGTAAAATTATCAGTATAGACATTACACCCAGCATCAAAGCAAGGAGAATGCCGACCATCTTATTGATCATGTCAATGGCTTTAACAACCTGTTGCATGGTAACTCCCCTTTTAGGAATAAGTTTTCAATCCCTTTTAAAAAGAGGTGGGCACTGGATCAACAATCCTGTACCCGCCCCACTTATTCTTTTATTTTGTATTTACAATACTGTCATATAGCTCTTGTGCTTCAGGAGATTTCTTAGCAAATTCACCATGTACAGTTTTTGCTTTCTCCATGAAAGGTGCTGTATCAACTTCTACTACTTCCATGCCTGCACCAGTTAACTTTTCTAGCAGTTCTTTTTCTTGCTCGTAAACGATTTTGTTTTCATATTCAGTTGCCTCTTTAGCAGCTTCTTCTACAGCTTTTTGCTGATCTTTTGAAAGTTTCTTGTAAGCAATGTCGCTCATAGTAAGCATGACATAACCATATACGTGGTTTGTGTTAATTAAGTACTTCTGTACCTCGTTCAGCTTTGTGCTTTCAATCAGTGCAACTGGATTTTCCTGTGCATCGATTACACCTGTCTGAAGTGAAGAGTATACTTCACTGAACGCCATAGGTGTCGGTGTTGCGCCCATTGCTTCCCACGCGGCGATGGAAGCCGGGATTTCAGGGACACGAATCTTGATCCCATCTAATTCTGATGGGCTTGTAATCTTTTCATTAGCTGTTAATTGGCGCGGAGTACGTTCCCAGAACTCAAGTCCTCGAACCTGAGCATTAGCCAGCAGATCTTCTTTCAACTTTTGACCTACTTCACCGTACAAAACATTCTGCATATGCTCACGATCACGGAATAGGTATGGAAGTTCTAAAATCGCATAAGGCTCATAGAAGTTGGAGAGAACACCTGCTACAAGCGCAAAGTCAACTGAACCTAATTGCATTCCTTCGATCAAATCACGGTCATTCCCAAGTGTAGAGCTTGCATACAAATCAATTTTAACTGAACCATTTGTCTTTTCTTCCACAAGCTCAGCGAATTTTTTCGCGCCAAGATGCCATGGATCATTTTCTGCCGCAATATGTCCAAGCTTCAACGTAACCTGTTTTTCTTCACCTGATGATCCACTGGCACTTTTAGTAGATTCCTTTGCTCCGCACCCCAACAGAGCAATACTTAGAATGAATGTCATCATAATCAACCATGCTTTTTTCATTTTCATCTTCCCCTTTGTTTGTTTAATAAGATTAAAACTCTACGAGTACCTTCAAAGATGAGTCTTCTTTCTTATCTACCAACTGAAAGCCCTTTGCTGCATCTTGATAACTAAGCTTGTGACTAATAAGAGCTTCCTCATTCACATGCCCTGCTGCCAATAGATCGATAGCAGCCAATGTATCCTCTCTTGTATAAGTCATGCAGCCAATGATTTCTTTTTCCCCCTGTTGCAAATTGACAATGTCAAAGGTTTGAGTACCATGGAACATGGCAATGGTTATACATTTCCCCCCTTTCCTCAGAAGCGCAATGGATTGATCAATGATGCCAGGTACGCCCACAGCAACTAAGACCTTATCAAACTCGCTATCTATAAGCTTTTTAGCTTCTGACATCCAATCATTTTTGTTTGATATATTCATAGAATGTGTTGCACCCATTTTTCCGGCAGCTTCAAGTGCATAATCAATGACATCCGTAACAAGGATTGTTGTCGCACCCGCCGCTTTGGCAGCCGCAACAGTCAAAAGGCCAATCGGCCCTGCACCCAAGACTGCCACTTTATCGCCAAGCTGCACATCAGCCTTTCTCACCGCATGTACTCCTACAGCAAAAGGTTCAACCAAAACTCCCTGATCATAAGTCATGCCATCCGGCAATTTAAACACTGTTTCTTCTGGCGTTGCAAAATACTCTGCCATGGCACCATACCAGCCTTTAATGCCAGGTGCCTTTCTGTTGTTACAATAATTCACGTTTCCTGTCAGGCAGTCGTCACACTTTCCGCAGCCAGTTTGTGGCTCCACTGTTACCCTGTCACCAGCTTTAAAATTCCGTACATCGCTTCCAACCTTTACTACTTCCCCCGCAATTTCATGGCCAATAATCACAGGCGGCTTTCTGAAAAGATGCAGTCCCTTGTACGTATGAATATCGGAGCCACAAATACCTGCTACCTTTGTTGAAATCAACACTTCATTGCTTTCGACCTCAGGCAGTTCCACCTCTTTTACTACTACCTTATAGGCATCCTCAACATAAACCGCTTTCATTTTTGTCCTCCTCCTACTCCACAACTGACTTAATCAAGTAATTTCTGTTTAGACTTTTGCAAATGATTCGTGATTAGATCAACTGCTTGATTATTCCCACTCTTTAAACTCTTATAAATCTCTACATGCTCCTGATGGAACTTGTGCATACGATGAGGATCTTTTTTCAAATGCCTTAAGGTAATCCTATGGAGGTGGTCCTGATAATTCAGCAGCACTCGATAAATTTCCCGATTCCCGGAGAACTCGCATAATAGCAAGTGAAAAGCATGATCTTCATTCGTAAATCCTTTAATATCAAGCTCATCACATTTTGTTTCAGTATCTGCTAGATTCATTTCAATCAATCTGCATTGTTCTTCAGTCAACTTACCTGATATTTGGGTGAGAATATAACTCTCCAGCGCAATTCGCAGATTATAAATATCAATGATCTGGTCAATTGAAAGCGGATTGATGATAATGCCTTGCTTTGAAGAGACTGTGACAAAACCTTCAGTTTCCAATCGGACAAGAGCTGACTTTATTGGTGTTTTGCTCATTTGCAAGATTTCAATCAATTCTCGTTCAGATAAAAACGATCCCGGTGCAAAACTTTCATCTAATATCTGTTCTTTTATTTTCTGATAGGCTACATCCTTAAGGAGAGGAGCTGCAGCATTTTTCGTCTTCATTTCCATTTACTTACCACCCTAATGTTTCATTTGTTTATTACTTGGCGTCCCTAACATCAGAGAAATAATTTGGTCCGCCCAGTTGGCCTCCCTTTAACGCCAATTCAAATCCATTCATTTCTTCATCTTCAGAAAAGGTTTGGCACAAAGGAGCACCCGGTGAAACTTGACGTAATACTTCCAAACCATATACACCTAATTCTCTAGTGACAAATCCAGAAGTATCACCGCCAGCAACAATCGCTCTGGTAAGCCCGGTAGCTCGAATAATCTCCTTGCTCCACCTGCCTAGCTGCCTGCCGATGAGTTCGCCTGATTGGAATTCTGACATCCCCTTTTTAGCGAAGAGTTCACGAGTATCTTTAATGGAGGAATCATCTGGTCCCATTGCGGTGTAAAAAATGACGCTTTTTCCTTCGTTAATAAATTGAATTGCCTTTTCAATAAGCTCTGCAGGCATTGTTTCCTCTTCTAGAATCTGTTGGGGAGTTACCCTGATGCCTTGAAACCCATTTTCAATTGCGCTTACAATTTGTTTTTGTGTAACTGGGGAAGCACTTCCGGAAACGGCTAAAACAGGTTTACCTGAGCGTAACTCACTAGGATTTATGTTTTGTGCTGTATTTTGGATTCCTGCCTTTTTCCAATGTGTGGCAAGGGCATATCCTACCCCCGATGATCCTACGATGAACAGATTATGTTCCTTTGCCTTCTCCCAAATGAGCTGTCCGCTTACCCCAAGCCTGTCAACATCAAGTACATCAAATAGCAGCATCCCCGGCTCACTCATCTTGTTTTGGAAATATTCTCTGACCTTCTCAATCGGCCCCTCCAAATCGAGGATACTCATTAAGCCGACTCTTTCTGCGGATTGTCCGGACAGATGGACTCGCAAATCTGCTTCATTCATTGGGGTCACTGGATGTTTCGACATAACCGGATGTCGATCAAGTCGATATACCGCGTTATGCATTCTTGCGAAATGGTTGCCAAACAAGGTATACCGGCCAAGAGGGGGTGCACCGACTAAAAGAGGAATCACCTTTTGATCCGTAAAATACTCCCTTGCCACTTCAACTGCTTTCCCAATGCTGCCCACCTGGGGACTTGAGTCAAAAGTAGAACATGTTTTATAATGTGTAACTGTTGCGCCTATTTCTGCAAACCGCTCAAAGACCGGTCTAAGTTCCGCCTCCATATCTTCCGGTGTCTTTGCCCTGCTTGTTCCTGCAACCCCTATACATTGCAGGCCATCGAATTTCTCCAGCATTCGTTGCGATGGAGGTTCAAGGAACAGCACTGTACGATATCCACTGGAAGATAATGATTCCATTGCATCGGTTGATCCTGTGAAATCGTCTCCGTAAAAGGCCAGAAGCAACTCTGTCTGATTCATAATTCCACCCAATCTATTTTGTGAATTTCTTTATTGCCTGTTCTAATTCAGGATGCTGCATAGCGTATACATCTAAAGGTATCTCTTTCACAGCCGCCTCCCAACCCTGCCTCATACTGAGGACTCCAGCTGCACTGCCGGAAGGATGCGCCAAAATACCGCCACCTGCCAGATGAATAACATCGGTTGTAGACACTGCATCATAGGTTGGGATTGCGCTTGCAGCCCACTGTGCTGAAGAGAGGACCGGCATTACCTCGTAACCCCCCATGAAGGGAGTCAAGCAGTCTTTAATCGCCTGAACTACTGTATCGTTATCCTCTGAAAACTTATTATCCAGCCCATTTGTATGTAAGTGATCCACCCCAGCCAATCTTGCCAGCTTCTGAAAAACAGTGAAACTCATCCCCAGCAGCGAACTTCTAGACATTGCCCCCCACTGAGTACGGTGGCCGTGGATAGGCAACTGAGAGTAATTGCGAAGATAAGAGGTGCCAGCAAACCCGACGCTGTTGATACAAACCATTACACAAGTTCCGCCCGCCTCTAATACTAAATCATGATTTCTTCGAAGCTCTTCGATGTCTCCTGTAATATTGAAGGCATACATCAGTTTTTTCCCAGTTCGGTCGGCAGCCCGTTCAATTTCCTCCATAATCACTTTCACCCGTTGTGCAAGTGGAGCAAATGACGGATTGGCACACAGTTCATCATCTTTAATAAAATCTATTCCAGCTTCTGCTAGCTGCCTTACTATTGGCCTGTATTCCTCAGTATGCAAACCAATACTCGGTTTAATGATGGTCCCGATTAAAGGTCCCTTTTCCACACCAGTTAGTTTTCTTGTTCCAGCTATTCCAAACTGAGGACCTGGATATTTCTCAGCAAAATCCTGAGGAAGTTCGATATCGATTAATTTAAGTCCTGAAAACTCCCCTAGCTCATACAAATTGCCCGCAACAGTCGACATTAAATTAGGTATAGAGGGACCAAAATTATCGAATGGGAAGGATAAAACTACGATTGCCCTTTGATAATCCGAAGCTGCCCCTTCCTTCTGTTGCGGAGTTCTCGATCCCGGCAGAGAGGGATTCTTTACTTTCTCCAGCTTTGTTATGCTTACTACTCTGGCACCATGCCGTTCCTTCAATTCCGCAGTTTCACCTGGCACCTTAACGAATGTACCAGTTGACTGTTCCCCTGCCATGACTTCAGCAGCATATTCAAGTGGATAAGCAGTCTCAATAAGATAGCTGGCCAGTACTCTCTTACTCTCCAATTTCCACACCTCGCTCTCGTAATCTAACTTATATCCAACATAAATCTATGTTAGATTTCTTGTTTTTAAGATTATTTTAAAACGCTTACAAAGTCAAATGGTTTTCTGAATATTTTTATTTGTGAAAATAGTAACAGTATTTCGAGATACTAAACTTATCTTTGGGATCTTCAGTGAAGGATTTTTTTTAAGAAAATTCTTTTCTATATAACCTCCTGTACCAAATTACTTAGATAGCAGCCACACCGTTATTCATCAATAGCTGAAGTTTTTCCATTAAAAATATAAACTTTTTTAAAATAACAATAAATTTGAAGCATGGGGAAGCATGGGGACGGTTCTAATGCTTCCAATCCTTCCAAAAACAAACTAGCAGATAACCAGTAACCCCTGCTGCCCATTTGGTAAATTCCTTTGTTCATTTTTATTATCCTGTAAACAAAAACAGCTAATCTAAAGATTTAATTCTTTAGATTAGCTGTCAGGTTTTCTTGCACTCCTAATTTTACGCTTTGAAAATTAAACTAGCAGATATACCTAAAATTCTCGCTGCCTGTCTTTGTGATAGGCCTTCGATTGTTTTGACCTTTCTTAGTACTTCTTCCCTTTCTGATTTTTGCATACTTTTCACCTGGGCAATTACAATTCCACCGAGCGTCTGCTCGATCTTCGCTCTGGCTTCATCGTCTGGAATTCTCCTTCGATTATAGTTCTCATCTTCCATGCAGGAATCATCACTTTCTTTTTCATTAAACTCCTTGAGTTTTAAAACCGCAATTTCTTTATCTTCATTAAACAATTCGAGTACCTTCTTACGGTCCAGCAACCCTCCAGGATAGTACTCTTGTTCATAGTATCCAGCATAACTGCTCCAAGCCCACTCCTCGGCACGACGAGTAATTCCTGCCTTAACGGGATTCTGATGAATGTACCTTAGAACGTTAAGAAAGTATAGACGGGTCTCAACATTTTCACTCTTGAACCGATCTTGAAATAAGTGACCTGTTGTCTGGTACTTCCAATTGTAATATGAGACATAGCTTACCGCTATTCGCTTCATAGAGACAGACAGGCTTTCGTCCCCCTCTTTCAAAAGAAGATGTAAATGGTTGCTCATCAAACACCAGGCATAGACCTTCAGTCCTGTCTTACCTTTATATTTCTTTAAAATATCAAGAAACCTCATACTATCCTGATCATCATGGAAAATCACCTGTCGATTCGCCCCTCGGAGGATTACATGATAAATTCCATTCACACTTTTCACTCTTGCTTTCCGTGGCATTCCATCTATCGCTCCCTTCGAGAGCAGAGGGACGGTTCTTCTGCTCCCTCTCCTAATTTTAATTGGGGCACGGCTGGGCAACTTACTTTTACAAAACGCAGACCACATTTCCCCTAAGAGATAAAACTGGTGCACCAAGAAGCAAGAGAACCGTCCCCTTGCTTCAAAAAGTAGTTGGATAACGATTGGATTGATTAGATGAGCGGATTTTCTACATTTTAGTCAAAGTGGGGGTACTCTTTTATCTTGGTAATTTAGCTTGGATGGTATAAAGGCAAGAAGGAAATATTGAGGTGATAAGCAGGTAACAGGTGATTTAGAAGTTATATTAATCATATCCCATTTTATTAGAAGTTTCACTATTTTAAGAGTAGGAGCAGAGGGACGGTTCTTCTGCTCCCTCTCTTAATTTTAAGTGGAGGGACGGCGGGGCAGCTTCTTTTTTAAAAATGCTGACCACATTTCTCCGGAAGCATGAGAACCGTCCCCTTGCTTACTAAAACTTAATAGTCTCCAATCTATCTTCACCAGTCAGGAGTACTTTAATATCATCTGATAGTGTGGCTGGCCCGCCTAAAAACCAAAGTCTTCTTAGATTTAAAATATATTGAAGTGTATTGAAAGGGACACCCTCTCTCTTAACTAGCACCATGGGACTATTATTTTCCCATGAATTTCTTGAACCGGATAAGGCGTCAGCAAAGACCAGTCCATTTGCAATTGATACACTTAAAGGGTTGGGATAAAACTTTTGTGCAATAGCCAAAGAAGTATCAAATCGGTCTTTCCCAGCAATTCTTTCTACTTCACTAATACCTATCGATTTTAATTCACTCTCGATTGAAACTGGGACTACCCCTGTCCCACTTACGATGTATACCTTTTTAATGCTGGAGTGCTTTTTTACATAATCTTTAATTTCTGATTTCAGTTTGTCACCCCATTGAGGCAAAATTGGAGCCTGCCGTTCGGTTGCAACAGGTGAAACACTTAAGGCATCACTGAATACTAAACCATACACCAAAAATAGTTCAGTAGGCTGCGGATTTGCCATCTCTGCTACATTCAAAGCCACTTCGAGACGATCCTTTCCTCCAATACGTTCTACTGAAAAATGCTTTTTAAACGCTGATTCAATCTTTGTGGATACGGTAGCTGGCCCACCTAGTAAGTATACCTTGCCGGATGGCTTCAACAAACGCTTTGCCTCTTCTATTTTCGCCCCAAGAATAGTATCATTGTCGTTCACTAGAAGAATGGTGGCATTTTTCTTCTTATTCAAGGTAGCTCCTACTAGAGTATCAGAGTATTTAAGGCCACTTGAAATTAGTATAGTATCTAAGCTCTGATTAGATAGTTCTGAATTTAAATTTTTCTCTACTTCATAACGATCCTTCCCTCCGTACCTGATCACATTGGCACGCTCTGAAAAAGTGAATGTAAGTTCGTAAGTATATTCCTTTTCTAAATTAGTTATTCTTTTGGTCTCGAATATGAATTTTCCCGTTAACTGCCCTACTCCGCCATGCTTTCGAACTTCATCATTCCTGGATAGTATTGGTCCGCCACTTACTGTTGTATTTTCATCATCGCCTGGATCAAAAAAGATTTTAATATATGAGCCACTTTTTAGTTCTGCAAAAAGGGTGTTCTCAAGTCTAACATCATCCAATGTCCTTGCCCATGAACGTTTTAAGTCAAAACTTAAACCCCCATAAAGACCATTTTCTCCAGCATTAAAGATGAAGCGGTCAACCGTTTCACCTGGTTCCCAAACGCCTTGGACGGTACCAGTAGTGTATTTGCCAAACTCATATTCGTTCATTTTCAAACTTACATCATCAGAGTCCAACTTGACACCTTCTGCCCAAACCTCTTGTGTAATCGTACCTGCTAATATGAACGCAGTTAACAAAAATACAAATGCAATTTTTCTAAACAACCCAATATCCTCCTTTCTTTACATAATTTTCAGCACACTAGTCATATCGGACTATTCATTGTAATGTTTAGGAGCAGAGGTAGGAGCAGAGGTAGGAGCAGAGGGACGGTTCTTCTGCTCCCTCTCTTTAATTTAAGCGGAGGGGGACGGCAGGGCAGCTTCCTTTTTAAAATGGTGACCACATTTCTAAGAAGAAGTAAAACCGATGTCCCCAGAAGCATGAGAACCGTCCCCATGCTTCAAAATAAAAAAGGAAGCATGAGAACCGTCCCCATGCTTCCCATGCTTCCTAATACCTATCCATTTCTTGTAGCTTTTACAATTTCAACAAACTTGCCAGCATGTTGGGTGAGTTCATTCCATTGTTCTTTTTCGATATATTCCTTTTTCAACAAAGAGCCTCCTACCCCTGCAGCAACGGCTCCTGCTTTAATATAATCAGAAATATTGTTCAGGTCGATTCCACCTGTCGGCATCATCATTATATGCCCAAGTGGTCCTCTTACGTCTTTAATAAATGATGGTCCAAGCGTGCTGGCCGGAAAGATCTTCACAATATCCGCTCCCCATTCATAAGCCTGAAGCATTTCAGTCGGGGTAAAAACTCCTGGAATAGCAATTTTCCCATATCGGTTCGCTACTTTTATTGTCTCTTCATTCAATGTTGGAGCAAACAGAAATTCGGCTCCTGCGTGGATAGCCATGAGGGCAGACTGCGCGTCCAAAACAGTTCCTGCTCCTATTACTGCCCGGCCATTGAATTCTTTCTTTGCCATTTTAATCACTTCAAGAACATTTGGAGAGTCCATTGTCATCTCGATGCCTGTAACTCCGCCTTCTACCAGAGCTGAAATGGCATGCATGACTTTATCTTCGGGTACACGCCTGACAACCGCAACAATACCCGATTCTAGTATTCTATTTAGCAGTTCCTGTTTCATGGTTTACCTCCTAACGTAAAACGTCCCTATTATTCTTCCTGAATCCAGCGATTGCTTCACGGTCTGGAAGTCCTTCGATATCTCCTCTTACAGTAACAACCA
Organism: Cytobacillus oceanisediminis 2691; assembly: GCF_007678455.1. Taxonomy (GTDB): domain Bacteria; phylum Bacillota; class Bacilli; order Bacillales; family Cytobacillaceae; genus Mesobacillus; species Mesobacillus oceanisediminis_A. The sequence continues at coordinate 274,838 of NZ_VEEP01000006.1, forward strand.
TTGCACCTATTGTTGCACCCAGTTCTACTGATTCCTTAAGGGACTTTCCTTCAAGGATTCCCGAAAGCAAGCCTGCCGCAAACCCGTCCCCGGCTCCAATTGGATCAATCACTCTGTCTACTTTTATACTCGGAGAAAAACCAGATCCCTCAGACTTTGAAACATAATACGTCCCTATTTCTCCATTTTTAATTGCAATTTGAGAAACGCCTGTATTTTGAAGATGCTGAGCTATCTTGTCATAATCCCTTGTTCCCATTAAAAACTCGGCTTCATCCAATCCAGGCATAAAAATATCTGATTCCCTGGCTATGTCCATTACGATTTCTCTAGCATTCGGTTTCCCTTCCATCAACTTGAATCTGAGGTTTGGGTCAAAGGAAACCATCACATTATTATTTTTCGCGACCCGAATTGCTTCAAAAACCAGTTCCATACAGTTATTGCTTAAAAATGGTGTGATTCCGGTCAGATGAAGAATTCTAGCGTTTTTCACATAATCCCAGTCAATATCTTCAGCTGTGAGAAGACTGGCTGCGGATCCGCTTCGATAATAATATACCTGGGTAGATCCTTCACGGATTCTTTCTTTTATATATAGACCTGTTGCTGCCTTGGTAGTGGTGACAACCCGAGATGTATCCACTCCTTCACCGCGGATTGATGAAACAAGATACTTGCCAAGTTCGTCGTTCCCCACCTGGCTGATCCACCCTGCAGAATGTCCTAGTCTGGCTACTCCTATGGCAACATTCGATTCAGCTCCGCCGAATCTTTTGCTGAAATTCTGGACATATCGAAGCGGTCCGTCCAAATTGGCTTCAAATATTGCCATCGTTTCTCCTATTGTTACAAGTTCAGGAAACATAATGATTAACCTCCAACCTGCTGAATTTCCCGACTATTGAGCAGCTGTTTTATTTTTCTTTAATCTGCTCCATACTAACGGCAAGACTAAGGAAAGGATTGAGATGATAATGAAAACCAGCGCAATCGGACGTTCGAAGAAGATACTGTAACTTCCCTCTGACATAACTAACGACCTTCTTAATTCACTTTCGGCCATTGGACCAAGAATAAGCGCTAGGACGATAGGAGAAGCCGGGAAACCGTATTTCTTCATAAAATATCCGATGATTCCTGCACCTAACATCGTATAAACATCAAAAAAGTTATTACTTATCGCATAAGCTCCTACTGTAGAAAGAACCAAAATGATTGGCCCAAGAATATTCTTTGGCACCATCAAAATCTTTGTAAAAAGTCGAATCCCGCTTAGTCCAAAAGCAACCATAAGAATATTGGCCACAATCATGCCTGCAAACAGCGTGTATACCAGTTCACCGCTTGTTTCAAACAGCTGCGGTCCTGGCTGTACTCCTTGAACCACAAGTGCACCGAGGAGAATGGCTGTTACTGCATCACCGGGAATTCCCAATGTTAACAATGGAACCATCGCTCCGCCTGTAACTCCGTTATTTGCTGCTTCAGCTGAAGCAATGGCTTTTTTATTCCCTTTTCCAAAAGTTTCTTTTTCTTCTTTTTTCGCAAATCGTTTAGCTTCATTATAGGAAACGAAGGCAGCAATATCTGCGCCTGCTCCCGGGATAATTCCGATAAATGTTCCAATCAGCCCTGAACGGAATATGGAAACCCATAATGTTTTAAGTTCATTCCATTTAGGGAGAACATAACTGGCAATAACTTTTCCGATTCCCTTCTCACCAGCAAGCTGTTCTTCCATAATGACAAGTGCTTCCGAAACAGCAAATAATCCAATCATGACAGGAATAAAAGATAATCCATTCAAAAGAGAAAGCTGGTCATATGTAAAGCGAGGAAAACTTGTCATTGGGTCCATTCCAATAGTTGATATTAAAAGACCGAAAACTCCAGCGATTAGACCCTTTAACACCGAACCACCTGAAATACTGGAGATGATACTCAAACCAAACAGTGCAAGGCCAAACATTTCAGGGGCGCTGAAATTGAGAGCCACTTCTGCTAGCTGCGGTGCAATTAACACAAGCATAAGCACACTTATTAATCCTCCTACACCTGAAGCAATGGCAGAAATTCCAAGTGCCTTCCCCGCTTTTCCTTGCTTAGTCAATTGAAAACCATCAATTGCCGTTGCAGCGGAAGCAGGGGTCCCAGGAGTATTCAATAGAATCGCAGAGATTGAACCGCCATAAATAGATCCGAAATAAACACCTATCAGCAAAAGAACTCCTGTTGTTGGTTCCATACCAAATGTGAATGGCAAAAACAAAGCTACACCCATTGTTGCTGTCAGACCGGGCAGTGCCCCTATAATGATCCCAACTATAACTCCTGCTATCACAAGCGCAATAACTTCAGGCTGAAAGACATTTACCATACCCTGAAAGAGCAAATCCATTTTCCATGCCCCCTTTAATAAAGAATGCCATGAGGTATCGGCACACCGAGCAGGTATTCAAAAATGATACTGATTCCTGCACTAATAATTAACGACGCCCCAATCAGAGTAGTCCACTTACGAACGCCCATTAGCCACATCCAGGCCAGGGATACTAAAACAGTTGAAACCCCGAATCCGATAAATTCAATCAGAATTACATATAAGATGATTGCGATGAAAGCTAATATAAAAGATCGAACGGAAGATCTACCATGAAACGCATAGACTTTCCCTTCGGTCTCCTCTTTTTTAAAGACAAGCATAATTGCTAAAATACCCAGTATGACTGCCGACATTTTCGGGAAAAAGTCAGGACCTGGTCCCTGTCCCATTGACGCAGGAAAAGTATTTGCAGCAAGCCAAGCATAAACGGACAATAACAAGAGGCCTATGCCAATCACACGATTCGCCACAATCATTGTAATACCTCCACTCAATGTTACAAAAGGCTAGACAATGCTAGCCTTTTGAGTTTAGTAGTTATTAAGCTTTTAGTTTAGTTTCAATGAAGGGATTAAATCACCAAATAATTGATCTTTTTCTTCAAGCATTTTCGAAAAACCCTCACTGTTTTCATAACGGTATCCAAGATTCATTTTTTCAAGCTGAGCTTTAAACTCGTCGCTTTGTGCTGTTTTTCCAAAAGCTTCTTCAAGAACCTTTACAACTTCCGCAGGTGTATCTTTTGGAACAGCAAGACCGCGCCAAGTACCAATGGAAAGGTCGATTCCTTTCTCTTTTAAAGTTGGGACCTCTGGAAGCGAAGCAACCTTTTCTTCTGCCATTACGGCCAGTACCTTAAGTTTGCCAGACTTCACTTGCGAGCTTACCTCAGCCGGGCTGACAGAAACTGCATCCACATGCCCGCCAAGTAATGCTGTGATCGCAGGAGCTGCACCTTCAAATGGTACGTGATTAAATTCAACCCCAGTTTCTTTTTCAAAAGCCGCAGCTGCCAGATGCCAGATTGCACCTGTTCCTGAGTTCCCAACTTTTAGTTTTTCCTTTTTAGCTGCTTCAATGAATTCTTCGATCGTATTGTAAGGTGCATCAGCAGGAACTGTGATTGCAGCAGGGTCTTCATTCAATAAAGCTACTGGTTTAATATCTTTATATGAGAATTGAGCCAGTCCGGAATGCGGCAATGTCAGCAACTCCACAGTAACCATTGTTACTGTATGCCCATCAGCCTTGGCATTGATACCATTTTGCATGCCGACTGCACCGCCGCCACCTTCTTTGTTAACAACTGCTACAGATTCTCCAAGTTCCTTTTTCGCCATATCTGCAAACGAACGGGCCACTGTATCAGTTCCTCCACCTGCTGCATATGGGACAATGATTTCAACTGCTTTTTTAGGGAAATCCGCTGCTTCCTCCTTGCCATCTCCCCCAGTTTCCTTGTTGTTACCACAAGCAGCCAATATGAGCATGATTGATAAAAGGACAAAACTAAACTTAAACTTTTTCATTATTATTTACCCCCTATTTTATGAGTGGACATATCCCATCCGACGGGAAATTTCTGCTGCTGTTTCTTTCATCTTCGGAATGATTTCTTCCAGTTGTTCATCTGACATTCTAGTTAGCGGACCAGTAACACTAATCGCAAATTGTGGCCTTTGCCTGTGGTCAAAAATTGGGGCTGCAACACAGCGAATCCCTTTTTCATGTTCTTCGTTATCATAAGAAAATTGATTTTCCCTGATTGACTTTAGTTCGGTTTTTAACTCCTCAATGGTTGTCAGTGTATTTTCAGTGAATCTTTTCATTGTATAGCCCGATAACAAACGATCGACCTCTTGTTCACTTAAAAAAGCAAGAATACTCTTGCCTACACCCGTACAATGCAGCGGTCCTCTTCTTCCAACCTGGGAATAAATCCTGATTGCGGAATTATTTTCGACTTTATCGATGTATATAATCTCGTTGTTGTCTAGCATAACCAAATGCACAATCTCACCTGTGCTTTTGCTTAATCCCTCTATTAGCGGCCGTGCAACCTCCACAATATTTAGATTTTCGACCACTACCTCATTCATTTCGATGAATTTCAAACCAAGCCGATAAACACTATCTTTACCTAACTTTTGTACATAATCATACTCTTCAAGCGACATTAACAATCTATGGACTGTACTTTTGGCTACATCCAGTTTTTGAGCTAATTCAGTTACACCTAATCCTTTTGGATAATCTTTCAGGATTTCTAAAATGTGTAACGCCCTGCTGACAGACTGAATCAACTAACCTCCCCCCTCGAGGTTGTTCCGTATTACGGAACAGCATTCCTTAATATGGTTTAAGTATAGTAACTGATGAAAGCGGTGTCAATACTACCAAAAGAAATAATTTGCAGAAAATTTATTTTTATATTTATATTTTTTATATTTGACTAATTTAATAATCTAGCTTTAAAGTGGTGGGTAAGATTACCATATGGATTAAAGGATACCGGAAAGGAGAAAAAGTTGAGCATTCATGATTTGTTTTCTTTACAAGGAAAAACAGCTCTTGTTACTGGCTGCAAAAGAGGTATAGGAAAGGCAATCGCTATTGCCCTGGCAGAAGCAGGTGCTGACATTATTGGCGTAAGCAGTACACTAGAATCATCTGGAAGCAGTGTCGAAAATGAGGTAGTACAAAGAGGAAGGAAATTTCACGCTTTTTCTTGTGACTTTTCTAAGAGGAATGACTTATACAATTTCATCTCGGATATTAAAGCTAAATTCGATAGAATTGATATTCTTGTTAATAATGCAGGTACTATTCTTAGAGAGCCTGCATTAAGCCACCCCGATGATTATTGGGATCGTGTAATGGATATTAATTTGGATTCACAGTTTATCTTAAGCCGTGAAATCGGCAAAATGATGGTCAAGCAGGAATCCGGAAAAATTATTTTTATTGCTTCATTACTGAGCTTTCAAGGAGGAATCAATGTTCCTTCCTATGCAGCGAGCAAAGGGGCGATTACACAGTTAGTAAAAGCCCTATCGAATGAATGGGCGCAGTACGGCATTCAGGTTAATGCCATAGCACCCGGATACATAGCAACAGACAACACATCGGCATTAAGAGAAGATTCTGACCGGAGCCAAGCTATCCTCAGTCGAATCCCGGCAAACCGGTGGGGACAGCCGGACGATTTTACAGGGATTTCTATTTTCCTTGCTTCGAAGGCATCCGATTATATGACCGGCTCGGTAGTCACTGTAGATGGAGGCTGGATGGGAAGATAAAATTATTCAAGAATAGTATTAGGAGGATTATTCAGTGGAAATCAATTACGATAATAAAGTTGTTTTAATCACTGGGGCAAGTACAGGCATAGGAGCGGAGTTTGCCAAAGGTTTTGCTGCCTCGGGTGCGATGGTAGTCATAAATTATTTAAACAGCAAAGCTAGTGCTGATCATCTTGTTCAAGAAATACAAGAAGTTGGGGGAACCGCCATTGCTATTAAAGCAGACGTTACCTCTTCCAGTGATGTAAAAACCCTTTTTGAGGCTGCGATAGAGGAGTTCGGGAAAATAGACATTCTCATTAATAACGCAGGAGCCCTGGTAAAAAGGATGCCATTTGCAGAACTTCAGGAAGAAGTTTGGGATCAGACTTACAACCTTAACGTAAAATCTGTTTTTCTCTGCTCTAAAGAGGCTTATCCAATTATGAAGCAGAATGGCGGGGGCAGCATTATTAATATTACCTCCATCGCGTCCAGGAATGGCGGAGGCCCCGGTGCTCTTCATTATTCCTCTGCAAAAGGAGCTGTTTTGACACTTACTAAAGGTATGGCAAAAGAATTTCTCCCTGCAGGAATCAGAGTGAATGCCATAAGCCCAGGTGTAATCAGTACCCCTTTCCAGGATAAGTATACTCCAGCGGAGATTCGTGAAGGCTTTTTAAAAGGCATCCCAATGGGGAGAGAAGGATTGCCTGCAGAAATTGTGGGTACTGCCATGTTCCTTGCCTCGGACTTTGCAAGCTACATATGTGGTGAAACTATTGAAGTAAATGGTGGACAGTTGATGGATTAATTCTAACTATGGAATACTGAATCATTAACAGAATGAAATATATATTAATAATTTACACAAGTGATAGTGTATGGTTTTTTTATTTGTAAATTTAATATTTCAAAATAACAATATTCATTTTCACACATCTCCCTGCTTAACAAAAGAAATCCAGCGGCATATTAAGCTGGATTCTTTTGCGAGATTTTAAAAACTGAAGCTACTGATTTTAGGATCCGAAACTGTACTTGAGACCCGTTCCGATATCCCAAATTTTTTCACCATTTTGACCAGTGGCCCTACACTGGTTTTTATATGTAAAACGCTCTATTTACCTGTATTATGAAACAACGATTTTATTTTTTTCAATCCTTTAATATAAACAATAAGGAAAAAAGCGTAAATCTATACTCTTCACGCTTCTCACCTTTTTATTTTGTCTCTTGTATAAGACAAGAGCACCGCGCCTATGCTTTCTAAGATAATAATGGAATCCTTTTTTGATATTTTTCTACCAGGCTAGTGTTGTGTGCATCAGCTCCGTCGATGTTTCCGCTCAGGAAGATTGGAGGTTCGAAGCCTTTGTCAGCCATGATTTTGATTGATTCTGCAAGGATGGCGTTAAGAATCGCCGCCCCAATGACTGTTGAAGTGGGGGCAAAGGGTACTTTTACTTTCTCATGGGCAAGGATGGCGTCCCCTGGCACTGAGTGGTTATTGATCACTAGATCAACAGAATTGAACAAGTGTTTGCCGCTTGTATGGCGGGACGGCTGGCTTTGAGAGTATTCCAGTGATGTCAGGCCAATTGTAAAGGCTCCATTTTCTATCGCCACTTGGGCCACGTCAACCGGAACGGGATTGCGGCCAGAGGTGGACAATACAAACACGACATCTTCCGGACGAATATCCTGTTCCTTCATAAATCCTTCAGCATAGCCGTTTTGGCGTTCAAGCCGGGATGATCTCAACGCACCTTCATGAAGCATCAATGGTTCAACCAGGATAGGCCTGATTGGCACGAGGCCGCCAGCACGGTAAAAAACTTCCTCGGTCAAGATATGGGAATGCCCGCAGCCGAACAACTGGATGATACCCCCGTTCATAATAGCTTCGGCGACTTTCCCGGCTGCCTTCTCCATCGCATCTTGCTCAGATTTCATAACTTCTTCAAGCAGTAAATGGATCTTTTCAAAATAATTATTAAGCACTAAAACATCCCCCTTACCCGGTCTAGGATTCTGATGACTTCCTCCGGAATAGTCCTGCCGGTTTCTTTGTCAATTGTCGACCCGAAAATATGCGGCATAAATACCGGGATGCCCGTATCCTTGACCGCATTGACGATTTCCTTGATATTATCGGCAGTGATTCCCCCGGCAGGCTCGATTGCAGTGATTCCCTTCTCTGCAGCTGCCTTACACAGATAAACCAGTTCATCCAGATGCTGGATTCCTTTTAACGGCATAAACTTGATGGATTCAATCTGCATTGCCGATGCAAGGTCCAGCAAGTCTTCAACTGTCATTTCAAGTCCAGTAGCAAGCTTGACTGTTCCGGGCTTGCCGCTTGGAGAAACAAGGGCGTTAACGGTCTGGTCCTGCCCAAGAGCCTTTAAATATCCTCTTGAATAGCTGGATTTATCAAATGGCTGGTTGATATGGCCTGGGCTGGAGCCAGCAGCAATCGCAAGGACCTTATCCCAATTCGCCGGATTGCCGTTGTCGCCAAGCCCTACTGAAACAACCGGGGCAGCTTCCTTCAGCTCATTTACTTTTGCAATCCCGTCCTCAATTTTCTCAAAATCAGAAGCCACAATTCCAGGAACTACATAGCCTTCTCCAGCTTCCACAATTTCTGCTGCATTTTCCTTGTCTTTTGCCAAAAAATTAAATAAAAGAAAGTCGTCTATTTTTTTTAGTTTACTTAAGTCCATTTTTTGCACCCTCAATCAGCTTGATCATATTTTCGATAGCTACTTCGATGATTTTCTCGCCTTTTTCCGCTGTCGCTGCCTTCGCATCACCCAGTACTGCCGTCTTGGTGAATTCCTCCCAAGGTGTCGGCGTGATATCTGCACTTGGCGGGATGTTCGGAATATCGGTGATAGCTCGTGACATATCGACGTACTCAGGTGCCAAATACAACATATAGGAAGTTTCGATTTCGCAGGCATGAAAGTAAGTGGAATGGGCTGACTTACCATCTCGAACTTCTTCAGTGATTTGCTTCACTCCCGGATAAAATAAATACAAAACACGAAGATCCGGATATTCACTATATAATTTGCGGGCCGCTTCCTTCATGGCGACAGCATTGCCAAGATGGCCGTTAATCATGACGAACAGCTTGAAACCCTGCTCGTACAGACTGGTTCCGATATCGAACAGAAAGTTGATCAGCGATTCATTGCTGATATTGATGCTTCCGGGAAAGTTCTTCAGGCTCCATACCTGCCCATAAGGCAATGTAGGCAGGACAAACGCCCCTGTCTTTTTGGCAACCCTTTCGGATAGCCGCTCAGCCAAAAAGTTATCTGTTCCCAATGGCAGGTGGGGGCCATGCGCCTCCACCGCCCCAATCGGCAAAATCGCAATCTGGCTTTTCTCGATTTTTTCTTTCACTTCAAAGGAGTTTTCGTTTTGAAAAATCAATGCTGTTCCCTCCCAATTCTGCTGGAATAAAAAGACGGCTGGATTGTAAGTTCGCCAGCCGCCTTTATAGCTTTGAAAATGCTTGTCTGGCTTTTGTTTTTAGCTGTGTTAAGGATACTGGTTATATAATTGATTGGGCATTTGATTCTTGCACAAGCAGCAGGGTAAGATGTGACCCCGCAGAAGCCGATTAGACGGCTCAACCGCCCTAGGGAAGCAAATGCCTGAACCAAAAATCAACCGCGTGTTTAACCTAGCCTATTTTTTAAAAGTGAAGCATCGAGCCGGATTCTCAACAAAGAACTTATGGATTAGAGCCTCTCCATCAAACCCCTGCCGATTTGCATCGTCAATGAACCGCGGTACCCATTTTGCGATGATATATTCAAGCCCAAGACCGTAATCATAGTGTTTGTAATAGGTTTTACGGGCTGTATCACCGCTGACAAGGATTTGGTTTTCATAGCCTTTTTTGACAAGGTCAAGGATGGAGGAGATGCGTGTGCTTTCGGGCGCGTATTTGATTTTGGCAATGCCGTCAAAACTGAGGTAGGCACCTGTTGAAGCGATCTTCTCGTGGTAATATGGATCAGGATTTCGGTCCATATGACCAAAACTCATGAAATTCAAGTCGACGCCTTCCGATTTTAAAAGTTCGATTTGCTCTAGACCCATCGTCCCAGCTTCTGTGTGAGAATGAAGGGGTGCTTTTGTTTCATGGTGGGCACGGGCAACGGCACGCAGAGTTTTTTCCTCGAGCGGCGTGATGCGGTTATAACCTGTCCCAAATTTCACCTGGCCCGCTTTGAAAGGAGTGCCCTCCAAGCCTTCTTCAACTTCCCTTATGACTACTTCAGTCAGTTGGTTGATGGTGGCACGGTCAATCCACTCATAATAAGTTTTATAATCACCGATGATTGGCTTTAGCTCGTCTTTGATTTTTGCATCCCATAAAAAGCTTTTGTTGAAACCGGCGGTCCCGACGATATGGATATCGAGTTCTTCGGAAATTTCCTTGACTGCCTGAACGTCGCGGCCATAGTCGATCGCCGTGGCATCCACAATTGATTTCCCGCCATGGTTTTTAAAATCCTCAACATCTTTTTTGGATTTTTCCTTATCATCAAGAAGAAGATCGTCTTCTCCCCTCTCCTGCCAAAAGGCGGGGCGGCAGACAATGTGTTCGTGAGAGTAAGTGAAACCCAGGTCGGTTGGGGCAATATCCCCCCGTAACGTACGTATGAAGCTCATGGTGATTCCCTCCCTAATGGAATAGGTAAAGGGCATTATTGATGCCCTTTACCCTCAATTAAATCAAGTTTTAAAAGAAAAGCTGAGCCAGGAAGCGGACGATCGGTCCCAGGATGAACATGTCTGAATCCGCTGCCCACATTGCAGTATCTGGCACTGTGCTTGAAATCAGCATTTTTACCATGATGAATTGTCCCCAGGCTACAACTGTTGAAGTGATGAATCCTCCAAGCAATGCGCCGCGCACACCGCCAGTTGCGTTTCCGAATACCCCGGCAGTCGCACCGTGGAAAAAGAGGACGATCATAGTTGGAACAAAAACGTAGCTTACAGTGCTTCCAAGAACCAGCAGCCAGATAAGAGCCCCGGCAAAGGCTCCAAGGAAGCCAAGAATAACAGCGTTTGGAGCAAATGGGAATACGATAGGGCAATCAAGCGCTGGCTTGGCACCAGGAACAAGCTTTGTTGCAATACCGTTAAATGCAGGTACGATTTCTCCAATGAACATCCTTACACCCAGGAGCACGATGGCAATACCGCCGGCAAAAGTGAAGGACTGGATGATTGAGTAAATGATGAAGTTCTGTTCCCCAGCTTTGGCCATAAGATCAGCTGCGCCCTGGGTATCCTTTGTTGAAAGAATGATTGCGCCAACCAGGAAAAGCAGCCCCATTGTCAATGCTGTAATAACATTTGAATCGCGAAGGAATTCAAGTCCCTTTGGCAGCTTGATTTTTTCTGAATCGTTTTCTTTGTTGCCTGCAATTTTACCGACAAGTGCTGCAAGAAGTGCGACAGATGCAGATGTATGGCCGAGTGCGATATTGTCATTCCCAGTAATTTTACGCATGAACGGCTGCGTCAAGGCCGGCTGAATGGTCCAGTATAGACCCATGATGACAGCAAGGAAAATGACCAGTTTGACAAAAGAAACATCGCCGACCGCATGAACGACAATCCCGGCAAAAATAGTTGTGGTCCAGAACATCATGTGGCCTGTAAGATAGATGAACTTAAATTTAGTAAAACGCGCCAGAAGAACGTTGATCAGGAAGCCGAGTGTCATAGCTAAAGTAACCGCACTTCCGTATTTGGCATTGAAGCCTTCCTGGCCCATGAATTTGCCAAGCGACTCTCCCTGAAGGTTAAACACTTCTTTCCACATTGGTTCAAAAACCATAAGAGCGTTTACAATAACACCTGCGCCAGCACCGATAATCAGGAATCCAATAATAGCTTTAAACGTGCCGCTTATGACCTGGCTTGAGTTTTTCTTTTGCAGCAAAAGCCCGAGCAGGACGATGAAACCAAGCAGAATTGCAGGTGTTCCAAAGACGTTGGTGGCAACCCATTTGATTATTTCCATTCTTTTTTCCCCCTAAAAGAATTTTTTATTGCAAGTTTTCCTGTAAAGCCGTTTTAATTTCGTTCATGTCGAAATAGTTGTTGACGATAATCACTTTCGAGCTAGTTCCTTCAAGTGTCTGAGCAAGCTCATTGCTTGTCACGATATAATCCGGCGACATGCTGGAAGCAGTTGATACATCCGTATTTTCAACGTCCGCAGTGATTACAAGGTCCCTCAGAACAGTTTCAACATTCATTCGCAAAATAAGGCTCGTTCCTTGTCCAAGTCCGCATACACATAAAATTTTCATTATTCTTTCCCCCCGATTAGTGTTTTAATATCTTTATAGTTTGTTGCTTGTTGCAGTTTTCCCACATTGCTTTGGTCTCCAAGAAGGAGCATTAGCTTTTGCAAAATTTGCAGGTGCTGATCGCTTGTTGAAGCACCAAGGGCAAATACAAAGGTTACAGGATCATTTGCTGCATTGCCGAAAACTACTGGATTCTTCAGGCGGACAAACGAAACAGATGCTTCACTTACTCCATCCTCCGGCCTTGCATGTGGCAGGGCAATTTTGGGAGCGAGTACAAAATATGGCCCATTATTGTGGTACGATTCAATCATTGCATCGACATATCTTTCCTCAACGGCACCCTCCCGCACCAGAAGGCTTCCCGCCGCCCGGATTGCTTCATCGGGAGTCGCCGCTTCCACATCAAGGGCAACCAGACTGGATTCTAAAAACTTCATGATGAAAACCCTTTCTGTTACAATTTTAGTTGTTGATTTTAAAACTAGACCTTATGAGCTGTTAGTAATTCAAAAATATTTTTTGGTGATTCTGAAGCTATTATTTCTTCTATATTTGCCTGATTTCCCAATAGGTCCGTCAGCTCACCGAGTGCCTTTAAATGGGATTCTCCATCGGTAGCTGCAAGAACGAGTATAAGATTGACCGGGTGAGTTCCTTTATCGGAAAAATCGACACTGCTGTCCAGTTTTAAAAGGCTCATGCCAAGCCTATTCACTCCATCTTCCGGGCGTGCATGCGGGATAGCGAATTTTGGCGCGATCACGATATAAGGACCCATTTTAATCAGCGAATCAATCATGGCTTTAATATAATCACGGGTGATAGATCCTTTATTCAAAAGTGGCTCGGCAGCCAGCTTTATAGCGTGCTTCCAATCGCTTGCCCCTTCCCTTATCAAAATGTTTTCAACAGGAAGAATGTCAGCAAGAGAAGGCTTTTCTGCCGTTGCCACTTTCTGGACGGGAGCAGACAAAAACCGTTTCAGCTCCCTTTCAAGCGCATCTCGGTTATGAATGTCGGCATATTGGCCAATCAAGTCAAGCAGGATCTCGGCTGAAGCCCTTTTTTGGTGTGGCGCCGAGTCATCAACCAACGCATTAACCTTTTTTAAAAGTCCCTCTTTTTCAGCATCCGATAAAATCGGAGATACGACAAAAACCGGCTTATCGCTTTTTTCAAGCGGAATGGTCGAGATGATAAAGTCGGCGTCAATCAGGTTTTTTTCATATTCCCGAAGTGAAACGCTTCCATAAATATCAACAGTAGAGAACAGCCCTTCCAGCTGATGCTGCAGCAATTTGGAAGTGCCTAGCCCCTTCGTGCAAACCAGCAACGCAGTTTTTCGTTCCGGAGGCTTAGCGTCAACCCTTCTCATCCAGCCGCCAAAATGAGTGGCAATCAGTGCTACTTCGTTGTCGTTGGCCGAGTTTCCCGCTGCCTCCTCAAGATGGTGGACAACTTTTTTTGTCAGTTGAAAAATAACCTGATACTTGTCCTTGATCAATTCAGCGGAATCACTTTGGTCCTCCAGCCCATATTTCAGCCGGTAGTAGGCAGGTTTTATATGAAGAAGGAGATTCTTTTTGATTTCATTGATATCTTCAAAAAATACACAGGCATATTTTTGAAAATCTGTAACCATGGAATCAGCAACCTGTTCAAGCATAGGTGAGATATTCTCATCCCTGGCTTCGGAAAACTGGACTCTTGAGCTTAGCAAATGCTTGGTCAGATAAAATATTTCATCCTCCGGAAAATGAACTCCAAACAACCTGGAAAGCTTGGCGCCTATTTCCTTTGCCGCTTCGAACTCACTTGCTTCCTTAAGAACTTCTTTTTCAACAGGATCAATTTCAATCCTCTTGCCTTGCGCGAGCCTTCTTCCGAATAAAAGGAGCCTTAAAGAAAGATTCTGCATGAAATCATCCGTAAAAACGACATTCAGTTCCTTTTCCGTTTCCACCAATATTCCGTGAACCGCTTTCAATTTTTCAAAATCAAAAAGGTTCAATTCCTCACGGTTTTGGTTGATAAGCAATGGAATTTGATTAATAATCGTCTGCAGTTTCTGATCCGATAAAACCTGCTGAAGATAAAACACGATTGCCTTTCGTTTATCATCTTCATCTCCAAGGATCAGGTATCCGGACTTTCGATCCGACTTAAGCTCAAGGTCAAACCTGGATAGCTCGTTCTTTAAGCCTTTAACATCTTCCAGCGTGGTGTTTCTGCTGACCCTTGTTTTTCCCATTAAATCCTCTAGAAAAATAGGTGCCTCCCTGGCCATCAAATAAATCGCGATCAGAGCCTTACGCTCATCGGGAGAATATTCATAGTGCCAGACACCAGCAGATGTACCAATCAGTTCTGGAATTTGACTTCTCGCTTCCTCTTCCAAATGGAAGCCGACAGACCTTACATAGTTCACTTCAGGAAGCTTCTGGTCTTTAAGCCACGAATTAATTTTTTCAATATCGTAGTAGACCGTCCTCCGCGAAATCTTGAATTTTTCCGTAAGTTCTTTGATCGGCACATTGGAATCCGCCTGGACCAAATAGGCCAATATGGCATTACTTCGTTGATCCAATGACATTAGCGTTCACCTCCTTTGCCCTGTTAGTTTGCACAATACAGTCTGATTATTGCGCATTCCAATTGTGCAATTTCAGACTCAATTATACTAATCATGGTGCAAAGATGAGCTTATAAAGGTTTCTCGGTTGGCGCAGTAATTTCCACTCCATCCCAAGGTGTTGTTATAAATCTTATTATTACTTGCTTTAGCAATTGCTTATCTTTACTATACTGTGGGTTCTTTGCAAAAAGTAGACCAAATGCCGCTCGAAGATTCTGTGCAAAATTGGACCTTTTAAAACATGCCACCTGGCAACTTAACACAAATTACAGAAGCATAGGGACATACCCTCGGTACGTCCCCATGCTTCTTAAGAGATAGACTCAAAGAAAAAGGAGTGATGATAAGTAGAAGGACAACTCAAAAGAGGGAAACGACAAAGAGGAAAACAATCATCAAATCTTTCATAAACTGATTATTAAGATAAGTACTACCTAAAATATATCGAAAAAGAGAAAACCACCATCAATTTCACTTAATTGAAAATCAGTAAGGATATATAAAAAAATGAGGTCAAAATTCGTAAGAATCCCACCCAAATACAGTTCCTGATCTAATCAGATAATTACACCATCAACCTCCAAACATCAATGAACCTCAACCAAACTATTCCGACCCCGAACGCGACGGCAGAAGAACGAAATCGCTACGCGATGGCCTCCAAGTTTAGTTTAAACAGTTAAAAAGTGCATAAAAAAAAAAGTTCCCTTTCTTATGGTATTGTTTAATCGCCAAACCAAACAAATACAATAGAAAAGAACTTTTCGTCCATGATTATAACACAGAAATATATAACACTAATTCCCTTTCCAGGCCTCCTCCTGCCTTCTGATCTTAATTTCAAAATTAAAATCAGGAGGCACACCATGAATACATATGATCAAAAAGTAAACTTGTACTTTGAACTGAAAAATACTCCCGAGTCTTCAAGAGAGTCCTATGGAAGAAGGATACGTTCATTCACTTCTTTCATGAAGGAACAAGACCATCCCTTTGGCCATGGCTCAAAAGAAAGAAGACAGAGTATCTCTCTGCCTTAAGTGGTAACACATTTAAATTTTTTCTTAATTATTAATATACCTCTAATTCTCCATTCAAAGTACCGCTGTACAGGTATTCTTCACCAATCTTAATACGAATTGTTTCTTTCCCAGTGAAAGGATCCTCCTCATCAACAGTGACAAGAACAGGGACGGATCTTTCGGATTTCTTTAATTTCACAGTTCCTGTAAAGCTAGCCCAGCCTTTATAGGTCTGCAGGAATCCAAGTTCATCAAGTTCAATATGGATATTGTTCTTCTTGTCGATAATTTGAAGTTTAGCTTTTGATTGAGATTGATCAGCATTTTGCTCAACCATAATTTTAATCTTAGGCCCTTGAGTTTTATCATTAACGAGCTGTCCCTTGGCCGAAACTTTGTGAGCTTCATTGAGACTCATTGGACGGCTTGGCATGTCGTAGCTGCGCTTAAGAGCTTTTCCTGCCTGCACACCAGTTACGTCACCGTTCTTTATGGCAAACTGCCCATCGATAATCACATTCTCAATCCCTTCCGCATACTGCTTTGGATTATCAAATGTAGCCTTATCAGTTACTATATTGGGATCAAATACCGTAATATCAGCTGCCATTCCTTCAGCAATAAATCCGCGGTCAACCATTCCTATGATATTGGCAGGAAGGCCTGTCATTTTTTGAACAGCTTCTTCCAAAGATAATAACCCATCTTCTCTTACAATCTTTCCTAGAACCCTAGGCTGAGTTCCATACCTTCTCGGATGAGTGCTGCTTGAAACAGTTGCTCCTCCATCAGAAGCAATGGCGGTCGTAGGGTTTTTAAGTATCCGTTCAAAATCCTCCTGGTGGCCAAAGAAATAGATGGTTCTAATGTTCCCTTCTTGTTCAAGGATCTGCATAGTCGCTTCTCCAGGTGAAACACCTTGTTCTGCGGCTATATCCCCTAACGTTGTTTGCTTAGTCGGAAAGTAGACGTCACCAGCATCTCTTACCCTACTGGCAATGGTCGCGTGGATTTCTTCTTCAATCTGTGTGCGCATGGCAGGATCCGCAAAGCGCTTGAGCATCTCTTCCCGGCCGCCATCCTGAATCCACTGAGGAACAATCGCAGTTAAGCCTGTTTGGCTGGCCAGGTAAGGATACTGGTCGGCCGCTGCAAATGTTCCCCGCTTATTGGCATCCTGTATCATTTTAATCGTTTCCACAGATTTACCCCAGTTGCTCGGCCCCATTACCTTCATATGAGTAATAACCGGGACGATTCCTGCACTTTCACCTATTTCAATCGTTTCAGAGGTTGCTTCGAGAACGTGATAATTTTCATTTCTGATGTGATTTGGAAAATTGGTTCTCCACTTTTCGGCAACACTGACAACATCAATGACTTCCTGTATTTTTGCATAGTTCCCGGGAGCGTAGAATAATCCTGCAGAAATTCCCCAGGCTCCTTTTTGGAGGGCTGTTTCAATCAGTGACTGCATATCGGAAATTTCTTCAGGAGTGGCACGGCGGTCGTCATATCCCACGACTCCTTCCCAAACCGAATTAAATCCAATATAGCTCCCCACATTGATGGCAAGTCCCTTTTCTTCCAGCTCGGACAGATAGGAAAGGTCAACCGGGCCTCCTCCATCCGGGCTTATCATTTCAGTCGTAACCCCTTGGGTTAATGAGCTTTTTGCTGTTGTAAGTACATCTGTATCTGCATGGCTGTGCATATCAATAAATCCTGGAGAAACAATTTTACCCGAAACATTGATTTCATTTTTTCCACTGGCATCATCCAAGTTTCCAATCGATTGAATATACCCATCAGATATTCCAATATCCGCCTTATAGCGTTTGGAACCAGTACCGTCAATAATTGTGCCATCCTGAAGGATTAAATCAAATTCCTGTTTGGTTTTCTCCTTTGATTGGCCGGTTTGAGGGTACCCTACAAATAAAATTCCCACAAGCAAAACAACAGATAATGTTAGAGACAGAATATTTTTGCTTAAACTTTTCACCTTTTAGCCTCCCTAATATTTCAATATCGACCGAAACTGTTCTTTTCGCCTCCTCTCACTCCAATATTTAACAAACTTACATTAACACAGTTTACTAATTTTTCTAATATTTCAGATAATAATTGAGAGTAAATAACTAGGCCTTATATTTCGGTACCCTAATATTTTCCTAATGAGCTAGTAAATTAGTCCACCACACTAATCTTACGTATAAATCTTTGAATTTTGCCAAATAAAAAAGGACTCCTCTGAACTGCACCGAAATAGTTAGACACAAAACTAACAATGGAGGTGCAGTTTTTATATGGCTAAATTTACATTTGAAGATAAGTTATGGGCAGTAAAGGAGTATGAAAAAGGAATATTATCTTTTCGGGATATCGGGAAACAACTGGGAACTGGTCATAAACATATTCATAAGTGGTTTAAATTATATCAGTCGCATGGGCAAGATTCTTTAAGAAAAAGTTATACAAACTATTCGGCTGCGTTTAAAATGGAGGTACTCAAATATATGGACGACCATTGGGTTTCTCTAAATGAGGCTGCAGCGAAGTTTAAAATACCCGATTCCTCCACCATCCTTGTTTGGAGGAAAGCCTTTGAAACAGGAGGAGTGGACGCCCTATTACCAAGGAAAAAGGGGCGACCTGCCATGACCAAAGATAGTAAAAGGAATAAGTCAGTCAATCAAACCAATGAATCCCTAATAGAAGAAAATGAACGTCTGAGAATGGAAATTGCCTATTTAAAAAAGTTGAATGCCTTGGTTCGGGAACAGGAAAAATTACCACGAAACTCAAAGCGCAAGTAATTTTTGAGCTAAGGAATGAATATAAAGTCGCTGATTTAATCAAAATTGCAGGAATTCCAAGAAGCACATATTATTACTGGACTAAGCACAAAGACCGCCCAGATAAATACGCCAAGGCCAAAGAAGCAATAAAAGAAATTCATCATCAACATAAAGGTCGTTATGGCCACCGGAATATCAAAAAGGTTTTGGACAAAAGAGGCTTCGTTCTGGATCCTAAGACTGTCCTCAAGCTAATGAATCAGTTAGGAATCAAGTGTCAGGTTCGTATGAAGAAATATAAGTCCTATCGAGGAAATACAGGAAAAGTTGCCCCCAACGTTCTTGATCGAAATTTTAAGGCTGACAAACCAAATGAGAAGTGGGTAACGGATGTAACCGAATTTAGTCTATTCGGACAGAAGCTTTATCTATCCCCTATTCTTGATTTGTACAATAGTGAGGTGATCACCTATACAGTTAAATCCCGTCCCACTTTTGATCTAGTAGGTGACATGCTTGAACAGGCTTTAGAGCTGTTTAAACCAGAGGATGAGTTAATCCTCCACTCAGATCAGGGATGGCATTACCAAATGGGTAAGTATCAGAAGACGCTTAAGGAGAAAAACATTATACAAAGCATGTCCCGAAAGGGAAACTGTCTCGATAATGCCGTTATTGAGAACTTCTTTGGCATACTTAAGACAGAACTCCTCTATCTTCAGGAATTTGAAAGTGTTGATCATTTTATACAAGAATTACACGATTATATTTATTACTACAACAATATACGTATAAAGGAAAAATTAAAGGACCTGAGTCCGGTAGAGTACCGAACCCAGGTCCAACAAGTTGCCTAATATAATTGTCTAACTTTTTTGGTTCACTTCACTCCAGTCCTTTTTGTATTTTCTTAGTACTCTTCAATATTCCTAACCTCATCTCCATTAAAATCAACTAAAAGTGTCCATTGGAAAATGGATGGTACCATATACCATTCGAATTTGTATTGAAAAGTGTTCATTTTTATCTAGCAAAAACTGTTCACCTTAGTCTAGCAGTTACAGCTTTAGGATAAGCCCTAATATACCAAAAACCAGAACAGAAACATCCCTTCGACCTGGATTTAGAATTAAAACTTTATTTTATCCTCTTATTATCACTTAATATAAAAAAGTTTAATAACCTGACCATCAGCTAACTAATTGAATTCCGAAGGGACATAAGAACCGCCCCTGTGCCCCTCTCCCCCGCTACCTATTTCTCCGTATAACCGATAGATTGGACTTTGTACTCTTCGCTGTAGTCGACTGTGGCGGTGATTTTGTTTTGTTTATCACCTTTTTTGTATCCGTAAAGGAATAGTTCGGTTCCTTCGGTTCTTGTGGTGAATTCATGATCGTCCACGACGATTTCCCATCCCATTTGCTTTTTGAATTCTTCGTTTGCTGCATGAATGGCTTTTTCAAGTATTTCTTCTTGTTTATTTTCGTCCATATTATTGCACCCCTGGAGGATGGATAGTGAAAAAAGCAACACCACCAAAAGATTTTTCATCGCTCGCTCTCCTTACCATTTTGGCCCAGAATTGATGTAAGAATCATACAGGTTATTATTCACCTGCGAATAATCTTATCAAGGGAAATAACTCTCTTCAAATGATTTTCCCTCGTTTCCTTTTTTTATTTCCTGCATTCAGTATGGTAAAATTAAGAAAATATTCCGAAACTTGTGGAGGTCATCCATGACGAAGAATGAGGATAAGCTTTTTTTATTTTTATCACAGCAGGCCTATTATATTGATCACAAACGATTGCCTAAATTCATCGAATACAACAACAATCAGCAAACTCATAAATGGGAGGTTGTGAACGAGAAGGATTACATCACAACCGATTCCACTACTGGATTTGATGCATTGGTTGTTAAGAAGAAAGACCAGATTGTAGTTTCGTTCCGTGGAACCCAGGGGGATGATATGCTCGGAGCAGGCATGGCAGATTTAGAAACCGATATTCAATACATCATGATGAAGGATAAAGTACATGAAAAACAGTCCAATCCAAGAGGAGACCGGCTGGATGTTTATTATAATCCGGAGAAAAAAGAATGGTATAAGAAGAACCAGTTCCAGCAAGCGGAACAGCTAGTTAGAGATATCAAAAGTAATAACCCTTCTGCGCAAATAACTGTGACTGGCCATTCTTTGGGAGGAGCACTTGCACAATATACAGCTGCAATTTTCAGCTTGGGTGCAGTAACATACAGTGCACCAAGCGTCATTGATCTACTAGATGAACAAACAAAGGCAAAAGCTTTCGCAGGGGTTTTTGATTCCTCCATTGTCAATTACGTTCATCCTAAGGATTCTATTGGAGCAGGCGGACTAGAACCTTATGACAGACATATTGGTTCCACCTATTACATTGGCTCAAGATTCAAATATGAAAATATGGACAATGAAGGAAGGCCTTTCAAGAGGTTACTAGAATCAATCGGTACTTATCATGGAATGGAGAACTATTCGTTTGATAAATACGGAAACATCAATAACGGCATTCTTTACGATGTTCTAGCTGGTGTAGAAGTATCCAGGTCTCCACGCTATGTAAGTGCGGATGTTGGGTTGATCCAGGTAACTCCTTCTCATTTGCATGAAGTTGCAGAAAGCGTGGGGAGAGTAAGCCGGAGTGTTTTAAATGAATTACCTGATGTAAAAAGCAAAATGAAAAATAGGTTGATCAACGATGCAGAGCGTCCGCAAACAAGGGAAATTGGCTATGAAGTGTTAAATGAATTAACCAGTATGGCAAACTGGCTCAACGAAGAGACCTCAAAATTCACCCACTTCTTGAAATTTGCCGCAAATGAATATGAAAAGGCGGATAAGCTGGTATGATGAATAATAAAAAGACAGCTCAATATTTAAATGATATCCAGAATCTAAGTGCCGCCGAAAGAGAGCTTGACCATTTCATAGCAACTCTTAGAAGGATCCAACTTAAATACAGGAACAGCATGGAGCTGCTTTATAGTTGGAAGGCAGGCGAAGCGACAGATCGGGTAACTCAATGGTCAGAGGGCTTCTTTATGGAACTCTCCAAAAGGATTCATCGTTTGGAAGACAAACGGTATAATATAATCCAGACAAGAAAAAGACTGGATTCACTTATGCGGGCTGAGATTAATTCCGGTCCAAAGTGGTAGGAGGATGGCGATGTTAAGGAAAGGCCTGTTATTGATTTTGGCAGTATTAATCTTGCAGGGGTGTAATGATATGTCCAAGGAAGAAAAAGAGAAGATCGTAAAGGAAGCTACAGAATCGGCAGTCCAATATTTCAAAGAGCAAAAAGGATGGGACGTCGTAATTAATGAGCATGAATTCACAACCCGCACTAATGGTACGGAGATTTTTCTTTTTGGATATCAGAAGGGAAATAAGGATAACAGGATTCATGCTATGGTGAATTTTTCTGAAGACAAATACGAAGTATCATTAATAGGATATGATGAAGAATAACCCGGGGTTCCCGGGTTATTTAAACAGAAGAACTAAAAAAGCGCAAAGCCACGGTCTTACGCCTCTAACATTTTATTTCCACTCCCTTTCCTGTGTCTCCCTGTTTCTCTTCGCATTTGTATTTATCGCTTAGGTATTGTGATCTTTTTAAAATATCCTATAGTATACAAAGGTAAAATAAAACTAGGTAGCAATAACGAAAATATAGTTCCTAGGATAATCGCAGAAACCCCAAGACCAGTATTCTTAACTAAAAAAATTGATAAAGGAATATTAATAATTGTTGCTATACCATAGCTATAAACTTGAACTTTCAACTTGTTAATACCATTCAAGATACTTTGAAATATATTACACCACATGTGAAGAATAGTGAAAACAACCATATACTTAATAAGCTTATTAGGAAAGTGCAAGTTGCTCCCAACCCATAGATTAATCAACTTTGTAGAAAAAAAACCTATTATCATTACTCCTATTATTAATACAAAAAAAATGATAAGGAGTTTATTAATTGTTCCTTTTATTTCCTCAAATCTCCTGTTAGTATGATCTTTTATTATTTTTGTCCATATTGGAGTTAGTAATATTCCTAATACAATAGTATTTAGGCTCAATAATTTATTTACTAACTGATAAGTTGCTACTTGTTCAACTCCAACAAATTTACTTATTAAGACATTATCTGTATTAAATAGTACAATTATTGCTAATTGTAATACTAAAAATTTTAACCCTAGATTAAATATATCTTTTATTAACTTTCCATTAAAGTACTTAAAACTAAATTTCAATTCATATTTATTAAACTTAAACAACAATACTGTTGAAATAATAAGAGAAATAACAGAGGTACCTATATAAAAGAAACCTAATAAGATTAAATCTCTTATATTAAGAAAAAGAAGTGCTGATATAATAACTATATTAATTATATTTACCAATAATTGAATCCCTGAAATTAAATAGGACTTATATATAGCATGTAATATAGCGTTAAGAATAGATAAATAAAAATTTAATGAGTAAAGTATAGAAACAATACTTATAAATAATGCTAAATAATAATTTGTAATGATAGTACTGTGTATATTAAAAAAGGATCTCCAGTCGAATAAGAACGCAACTGTAATTGAAATAATAATAATTATTAAAGTTGGGAATATCATAAGTATGTAAGTAGTGCTTATATACATATTTGATAAAATTCCATTTTTATTAGTAATAGATTCCGTTAGTTTATTCCTCAAGCTATTTCCCATACCGAAATCAAAAAAAGTTATCCAAGTCAGAATAGAAGAAATAGTTAACCATATTCCATTTAATTCTTCGCTGATAAGATATCTATATACTAAACCAACTAATAAAAAATTCGATAGTATACCAAGCATTCTAAATGCTCCTATACCAATAATGTTTTTCATTATGTGATTGTTTAACAACCTTTTCCAGATCTTCTTTATTTTTATTACCAAATTAATCAAGCACCTTCTTCACTTTAGCAGGAACTCCTGCGACTAAAGTGCTATTTTCGACATTTTTTATTACAACCGAACCTGCAGCAACAACTGTAGACTCTCCTATATTAGCACCATTAATAATAGTAACCCTGGTTCCAATCCAGGTACCACTCTCAATTTGTGTATTATTCTTTATGCCTGCTCCCGCTCTCCTATTTTTATCACCTATTAAATGTCCACCAGTATTAATTAACACATTGGGAGCTAAATCACATCTATCGCCAATAACAACATTTCCATTACCTTCTATAGTTAGGTTTTTCCCTATCCAACAGTTACTTCCCATACTAAGTTTATTGATATATCCTATATAAATAGGAGCAACAATTTTAGTGTCTTTACCAACCTCTATACCAATCGTATGAAATAGAAATCTTTTTAACTTGAAGAATCTTGTACCTTTTAGCACCTTATTTATAATTGAAAGAATCACATAAAATAATATCTTTTTAATCATATGACCACTCATTTCACCTTTAAAGTCATTTAACAATTATACCGGAACGATCATATCTCAGATTCCACTTCATTTTCCCAGAACATATAAATCGCCAAAAACATATAGCACCAAATACCTATATTATTACTACTAAAAAACACCATTTCTCCCATACTAACTAGTATCGTAGCAATAGGTAAAAAAACAACAAATATAAAATTACTTTTGTTTACCCAAATTATTTTAATAAGATATGCTATGAAGATAAGAAAACCAAAAATACCACTAAATGAAAGTATTGATAAAATTATATTTCCAGGTTCCACAATATAATTGGAATTAAATTCAAAAGATCTGAATGGTAAAACAGGAACCATGAACCCATTTCCAAACCATGGGTTATTTAGAAAATTTGATGTCAAACCTTCAATTTGATTGACACGAGAGTTTAATAGTTCACCTTGTTCTTGACCTTTATATAAATAATTAACAAAAAATTCATTAAAATTGTTATTTAAAGGTAGTAAAATTACGCATATACTAAAAAATGATATAATAACCCTCTTTATAAGCTTATTAATTTTTATAAAAAATAAATAAATCAAAGTTAAAGTTAAACTGGATATTAACGCTGTTCTTGAAGCACTCAATATAATCATATAAAAAACTAATGCAAGTAATACAAATAAAAAACGCCTATTAATATTTTTATTAGTTTGACCATATGAAAATACTAGAGCAATATATAAAACCATGAGTATCCCAAACATATTAGGCTGATTAGTTATTCCTTGAAAGGAAACTCCAGTTCTTAAATAACCTAACGGTAAAAAAAGAAAGATTATTGAAGATATAAAAATCAAAGAATAAAGATTAAACAACCACTTTATCCAGTTAAAATTTTTATAGGTGTAGGCCACTCCAATTAAACATCCCAAAAAAATAATTACATAGCTAAACAGTTTAAATATAGCTACAATTGGTAAAGAACTAAAAACAAAAGCAATAACAATATTATAAATAGTAAACAGTATAACTAGTGAGGCAATTTTATTAATTTTCATCAATTCATTTTTGTTTAATTTGAAATATGAGAATAATAAATAGATTGAACACCCAAAAAGAATAACCCATTTAAGGTTTTGCCAACTGTCAATAACAACAGCAACTCCTGGATTAATGACTGTTCTAAAAGTAATAATATTTATTATTTTTATTGCTCCAATTTCTTTTTGCTTTAACAAAAATAGCAATAGAATTAATGATAGTAATAATGTAATTGAGTTTATAAAGCTAAATATTATTAAACATATTAAAACTAACCACTCTAATGTTGACTTTTTAATTTTAATGTCTCGATTATTCTTTAATGAACTTGAATTACTAGTTAACATATACCCTATCCTTATATAAAATTGACTTAAAAATACTTATATGTTCTTTTGCCATGTATTCAATTGTATATTTTTGTATCCTATCCAAACTTCTTTTTGACATCCTCTCAACAACACTATTATCTCTTAAGATCTCGTTTATTTTTAGTGAAAGTATATTACTATTATTAACGGGTACTATAAAGCCATTCTCATTGTTATTTATAAGTTCTAATCCTGCAACACATTTATTTGTTGTAATAATCGGCAAACCGTAGGCCATAGCCTCATTTATTACAAGTCCCCATATATCTTCTCTAGTCGGCAATACAAATAAATCACTTGCCAAATAGTATTCTTTTAGCTCCTCCTTGGATTTAAAGCCAATAAAATATACGTTTGACAAGTTTAAATTGTTCTTTAAATCCAAATACTCTTGTGTTGGTTCACCTCCGATAATATAAACGCCGTAATTTTCAGGAAGGGCTGCACAAGCGTTTAATAGAATATCAAAACCTTTTCTAGCTATAAACTGTCCCACAGATAGGATAATCTTATCTTCCTTAATGTCAAGCTTAGTCTTTATTTCCCTTTTTAAATTGTCATGAGGAGGACTTGCTAGAATATCTTTTTCTAATAAAGATGTGAAAGGATAAGTAAATACATTTTCTTTATTAGCCCCATAGTGAATAAGATAATTTGTAGTATGGTTCCCTGTACTTAACCAATATGTTGCACTACTAATATAGTGTTCCTTTAGTAAATACTTGAATTTACTATCTTCCTTTATAATTCCACCATCAGTGTTTAAAATAAAAGGAATTTTTCTTTTCCGCAGTATTTTAATAGATAACATCCCTGTAGGAGTGCTATAACCACCCACTATAATAATGTCAAATAAATCTCTTTTTAAATATTTTGAAACACCAAAGCATAAGGCAGTATTTCTGTTTATTTTTTTCCCTTTTAAGAAGATAGCTTGAAAATTATCAAATTTATTATTGTACCAAGATAAATCCCTTTCATCTGAAGTTCCTCTTTCAAACAGTACAGTTAACTCACAATATTTACCTAACTCATTAAAAAAATCCACCCTATACGGTGAAGGAATATTAGCTAAAAAAAGCACCTTTATTTTATGGTTCACTAAAATGCACTCCTTTCGCTATTAAACATGTCTATATGTTCTTTTATGGATAATTGTTGTTCCACTTTACTAACACCATATCTATACGCATTAATAGAGGTTAATCTATATTCTTTATCCTTCA
The DNA here is from genome assembly GCF_007678455.1 of Cytobacillus oceanisediminis 2691. Taxonomy (GTDB): domain Bacteria; phylum Bacillota; class Bacilli; order Bacillales; family Cytobacillaceae; genus Mesobacillus; species Mesobacillus oceanisediminis_A. Next base: position 301,442 of record NZ_VEEP01000006.1, read on the forward strand.
TATATAAGTATTGTTTAATGGCCCCAATAAACCCTTCTTGATTTTCTAGCGCGATATCATGACCAACCTCTAGTTCTTCTAAATCCCTCCATGGTGTTTGATCACTCGTAATTACTGGACATCCCGATAAGAAAGCCTCCTGTATTACATGTCCAAAATTTTCACCCTTTGTTGGAAATAGAAAGATATGATAATTGGATAAAATCTTTATCACCTCACTATAATCAACAGGACCTTTATAATTAACAATTATTTTTTCGCTTAAGTTTCCGCTAATCGATAAACATTCATCCCAATAATTCCTGTCCTCAAGTGGACCATAAATATCAAAAACGATTTCTTCATATGAAACTTCATTATTATCTATTAATTGAAGTAAGCGTAAAGAATAATCTATATTCTTGATTTTAGAAATTCGAGATACTGTTGCTATTTTTAAATACCCTGATTTTTTCTCCCTCACAGATTTACCTACTTCTAAATCACCACTTATAATATTCTCTGCTATATTTATCTTGTTATTATTTCCAAGTACATTTAGGATATCTTGTTTATCATTTTTTGAAGTACATGTATAAGAAAGATTCCTTGATACCTTAAGTAATTTATATATCTTTAAAAAGAATTTCTTTTTTGCCGATTTAATTGCTAAAGCACCTGATGAGAATTCTCCTCGTGGAGCCACTATAACAGGCTTTTTTATGATATTTAGATATTTTAGCATCTGTATAATTATAGATTTTTTAGAAAAAAAACTGCTTGTATATACTAAATCATAATCTATCTCTTTTAGTATAAACCTTATATATTTAAATTCTTTTCCTTTTGGAACATAAAACACTCTTGCTTTACCTACTTGATTCCATGAACCTATTTCAACATCATTATAGATTTCTTTCGCATTAAGATCTCTGTCCCCAGTAACAACATAAAAATTAAAATAATCACTTAAAGTTTCCACAAGATTTAATAAAGACTTAACCGGTCCTCCAAAATACTTTCCAGGTAAATATGGACCTATTATTAATACATTTTTTTTCATGTATACAACTACTTTCTTTCCAAATTCAAAAAGTAATATAGCATATAGCTAACCTAATTCTCCTGCTCTTTAGCTATTACATCTTCCTTTCATATACCTTATTTTCAAAAGGAGCATCTATTGATGTGGTTTTTTTAAAGTTGCAGCTACTTCATTATTAATAAAGTCAATGTTTAAAATTCCATCTTTATAAAAATTCCGTATATCTTTTAAATTCATTTCTCTAAAACAATCATTTTGGAGTGCAACAATTAAATCTAGTAACTCTTCCACATTTTTCAATTTAATTTCATATTCCTTAAATACTTCTTTTTGTTCAACTAACGGCTCTACTACCATAACTTAGACGCCGTAATCATCTCCATATTATAATTCCGGCTCTTTTTCCAATATAGGTATACGAATATCTTCAGTTCCTCCAGTATAAACAGCCGATTCATACACCGATTGAACCTTTTGTTAACTTACGGCATTCCATTTTACTTGTATCAATTACAGGAGATGGTCTTAAATTTTTATTTGAATTTATAGGAGTTGGTACAGCAACAACATGAAAGCTATATCTTTCCCTTTTCGCTAGTAAAAACTACCGAAGTCAATTTTTATGTTTCATTATCACTTCATACGTCTTTTCCATTACTATAGCAGGGTATTTTATCACGATAATATCAAAACCAATGACATGTGTCTTTTTAGCAAAGGCTACAGCTAGAGGCATACTACATATTTTAATTAGCTTCATATAAATTCACTTTATTTACTCGTCCCCCAGACAACCCTATTTACATAGTCTGTATATGACAATATAATCCTAAGTACCTTATCCGATACATTAGGCATACTATAGTCTCCTACAACTCTTAATGTACCTTTTTCTTGTGTTTCTAATATTTCTAATCCCTGAAAAATTCTTTCCTTATTTAAACCTACCATCATAACTGATGCTTCTTCCATAGCTTCTGGTCTTTCATGAGCTTGTCTAATGTTTAACGCACTAAAACCAAGAATAGAAGATTCTTCACTTATTGTTCCACTATCACTAAGTACTGCTTTAGCTTTAATTTGAAGTTTTACATAATCATTAAATCCTAAAGGTTTCATAGTTTTCACTAATGGACTAAACTCTATCCCTTTAGCTTCAATCATCTTTCTTGTTCTAGGGTGTGTACTTACAATAATAGGCATATTATATTTTTCTGCAATCGCATTTAAACAATCAACTAAATCTAAGAAATTAATTTCCGAATTAATATTTTCTTCTCTATGAGCAGATACTACAAAGTATTTTCCTTCATCTAAATCCAATCTTTCTAGTACATCTGATTTTTCAATGTCGTCTTTTCTAGAATTAAGAACCTCAAACATAGGGCTTCCAGTTTTAATAATTCGATCTGAAGGAAAACCTTCTCTAAGAAGATATTCTCTAGCTATATCACTATAAGTTAAGTTAATATCGGCTGTATGATCTACTATTTTGCGATTGGTTTCTTCTGGTACCCTTTGGTCAAAACATCTATTTCCCGCTTCCATATGAAAAATCGGGATTTGCCTTCTTTTAGCTGCAATTGCAGTTAAACAACTGTTTGTATCACCAAGAACCAAGAAAGCATCTGGTTTTACCTCTTCAAATATCGGATCAATTTTAACCAGAATATTTCCGATAGTTTCTACTGCCGTTCCCGTAGCAGCATTAAGAAAATAATCTGGTTTCTTTAAATTAAAATCCTTAAAAAATACCTCATTTAATTCATAATCATAATTTTGTCCCGTATGGACAAGTGTATGTTCAATAGCACCTGATTCCTCTAATTTATTTATAACTGCTGACAATCTTATAATTTCCGGTCTAGTACCAACGACTGTCATAACCTTTAATTTTTGCATTAATTATACCTCCACGAAATAAGTGTCTGGCTTTTCTGGGTCAAAGCATTCATTTGCCCACATAACTGTTACTAGATCACTTTCTCCCACGTTTACAATTGAGTGTGTATATCCGGTAGGAATATCTACAACCTGTAGCTTTTCTCCACTTACTCTATACTCAATAATATTCTCAGAATCTATTTTTCTGAACCGAATCAAACCCTCACCACTAACAACTAAAAATTTCTCATTTTTAGTATGATGCCAATGGTTTCCTTTCGTGATACCTGGCTTTGATACATTTACAGAAACTTGTCCACTTTCAGGGGTTCTTATAAACTCTGTAAAAGAGCCTCTTTGATCGGAATTCATTTTAAGATCATAAGAAAACTGATCTTCTGGTAAAAAGCTTAAGTAGGTACTATAAAGCTTTTTATTTAGAGCATCCTCCATATTAGGGATACTTAAATTTGTTCTGCTTTCTTTAAAACTCTTAATAAGGTTCGCTAAATCTCCAAGTTTAATATTATGTGTTATAGGCACAACACAGAAATTATCTTGCATAGTGGCATTTCCCTCAAGAGCTCTTAAAAACTCCTTTAATACGTCATCTATATAACAAAGAGTAAGCTCTGCATCCGGATTGTTTATCTGAATATCTATGCCATTAGCTATATTATGGCAGAATGTAGCTACCACGGTATTATAGTTAGGTTTGCTCCACTTACCAAATAAATTGGGAAGTCGATAAACATATACTTTAGCATCTGTTTCATAGTAATAATTAAAAAACAAATTCTCTCCAGCCTTCTTACTTATTCCATATGGATTATCCTTTTCTGCTTGAATAGAAGAAGTAAGAAGAACGGGAGCTTTATTTTTATGTTTCTTTAATAGCTCTAGTAATTGAGAAGTTAATTCAAAATTACCTTCCATAAATTCCTTTTCATCTTTTGGTCTATTGACCCCAGCTAAATGAAAGACAAAATCGCAATTTTTAGTATACTCCTCAAGTAGTAATAGATTACTTTCCCTAGTAAACTCAAATATATCGTTATAACCGTTGTTTTTAAGCTCTGCTATTAGGTTTTTTCCTACAAACCCTTTTGCCCCTGTAACAAGAATATTCATAATCCAATACCACCCTTTAATTCATTACGGGAACTTTTTTATTCCATTCTTTTAATTCATTTTGTATATAATCTAATTTAAGTAGTGTTTCTTTAATTTGTTCAATAGTAAGGATTTGTGTATTATCCGAGTTATACTCTTCTACACTAGTGAGCTTTTTATCTCCCTCCGCAAAATACTTATCATAGTTAAGATTTCTTTGATCAACAGGAACTCTATAGAAGCCAGGTAAATCTTCAGCTTTTACATATTCCTCTTTGGTAAGAAGTGTTTCATAACGCTTTTCTCCATGACGAGTTCCAATAATTTTTATTTCATTATCCGCGTTAAATAATTCTTTAACAGCTTGAGCAAGATCTCCAATAGTGCTAGCTGGAGATTTTTGAACCATGATATCCCCTGCCTCAGCATTATGGAATGCAAACACTACTAATTCTACTGCTTCTTCTAAACTCATGAGAAATCTTGTCATATTAGGATCAGTTACTGTTAAAGGCTGACCACTTTTAATTTGTTCAATAAACAAAGGTATAACCGATCCACGTGAAGCCATCACATTACCATATCTAGTTCCACAAATTAGTGTCCTATCAGGATCAACAGTTTTCGATTTAGCGACAAATACTTTTTCCATCATTGCTTTTGAAATCCCCATAGCATTAATTGGGTAAGCTGCTTTATCCGTTGAAAGACAAATTACTTTTTTTACTCCATACTCAATTGCGGCAGTTAACACATTTTCAGTACCCATTACATTAGTTTTTACGGCTTCAAGAGGGAAGAACTCGCATGATGGAACCTGCTTTAATGCTGCTGCATGAAAAATATAATCGACCCCATGCATAGCGTTTTTTACACTGGCTATGTCTCTCACATCACCAAGATAAAACTTTAACTTATCATTTTTATAAAGCTTCCTCATATCATCTTGCTTCTTCTCGTCTCTTGAAAAGATACGAATTTCCTTTATGTCTGTATCTAGAAATCTTTGCATTACAGCATTACCAAAAGAACCAGTGCCACCAGTTATTAATAAAATTTTATCTTTAAACATGCACTTACCTCTTTTCATTTTATTTAAAATGACTCATTATAATTTCATACGAATGCTTGCTTGTATAGTTTACTTCTAAATACCTTCTACCCTTAACACCCATTTGGGTTCTTAATTTTTTATCACATAACAGCTGCACTTTTTTATCAAATTGTTCAACACTCTTACTTTCACACCAAAAACCAAATTTTCCTTGTTCAATAATGTCCCCAATATCTGTGTTTACATCTGTCGCAGCTAAGATAGGCATTGATGCTTGCATATAGGAGAGGAGTCTTGAGGGAAAATTCGGTATTGTAAACCTCTTATCAAGAAATATTAATCCTACATCACATGAATTCGCTAAAGTTTCATAATCCTCTTTTGGTAAATAAGAGAATAGCTGTGCATTAGTTACTTTTTCTCTTTTAAAAAAATTCTTAAGTTTAGTAAACTCTGTCCCGGACCCGGCTATTACAAAGTAAACCTGATCATTTGTTTTATTAGAATCCAAGCACTCTATCAAAAAGTCAATCCCCTGTGGTTTTCCGAGATTTCCTCCATAAATAAACACTGTTTTGTTAAGTGGTATTTTATACTTTTGCTTAATTTCTTCTATTTTTCTCTCATTTTTCTCTACAGGGAGCGGTTCTATTGTATTAGGACATACTTCAACAATATTGGGGGATATTTCAGGATTATGTTCTAACAAGAAATCAACATTTGCTTGTGACATACACCCGATATAATCTGATAATTCATATAACCTTTTTTCCTTTGCCCTAAAATAATTATATAGAACGCTCTTCATTCCAGTTTTACTTAGCATCCCAAGGTCTACTGCATTTTGTGGGAAAATGTCTTTTAATAAAAGATATGTTTTTGCATTATCACGTATTTTAAGATATTCAATTGTACTTACCAATGTAATTGGGGGTGTCGAGTAAAGTATCAAGTCAAACCTTATATTATTTAAATGCTTACTTATTGCAGACTTATAGTTTCTTTCAAGCATTAAAGTAGAAATACCTTTTTCAACAACATTTGATTTTTGAATATTCCCTACCTTAACTTTTAATATCTTACATATATCTTCTTCTATTATATGAGTAGGGTTATTGGTTCTTCTCTCACTAGGACTTACAATATACACATTATGACCATTATTAATAAATTCTCTCAACATATCAGTATAAATTGTACTTTCATATATAGAATTAATATTACTTAGTGTCAAAAATAAAATATTCATGATTAACCTCTGTATTCCGGGAAATAACCTGTGTTACTACCACTCGGCAACTCACCTTTTCTATGTGAAATCATTTCATTATACATTTCTTCTGAAAAGATTTTTCTTCCAATTTTAAAAGTAGTATTTGAGTTTTTATTAAATACTTTTTTAAATTTATACAGACTATCCTCTTTACTTCCAAGGCCTCCACCTAGATGAAAGGTTTTATATCCATTCTCACAACCCCAACATGCAACTTCATATAATAATAAATTTGTTGGCGCAAGATTTTGATACTCTCTAACAGACGCAGACAAATGATAATGAAGCTGATCGTTAGAAAAAAGAACCATTGACATAGCAATTATCCTCTTCTCATAGACTGCATAAAAAATTAAAGAGTTATATTTCAAATCATTAAGAATACTGTTGTAAAAATCACTATTAAAGTAGTAATAATCATGAGCATTGTCTTTATCCATTGTTGCATTGTATAAGCCTATAAATTTATCGAACAAATTAGGATCGCGTCCCCAGTAAATTTCAACCCCTGATTTATTAGCTTTCCTAATCATGTTTCTATTCTTGCTAGTTAAATTGTCCCAAACTTGTTCTCGTGAATTTAGATCGACTATAATAGTTTTCCCGAGTGTAGTGATATCATAAATATTTTCTAAATCATCTCCATTTTTAAGAACTGGATGAAAGCGAACAAATTCGCTAATAATCCCCGTTTTTTCACATAAGGAACTATATTCAATATTAAGATTATTCAAGCTATCTTCTGTTATTTTCCCTTCTAACAAAAAACCACCGTAACCATACGGTGTTGTTGTATCAAAATAAGTATTAGAAGGTATTTTTCCAGTAAATCTCTTATCTAAGGAAATATCCCTTTTCATAACAACATTCATTGCTTTAATATTTTCATCTACATAATAGAAAAGCGTTGGCTCTCCATCTCCGTGTATATTAAATGCTTTAACATAATCTGAAAGATAGTACACATCATAATTTTTGAAACCTTTCACAATTCGATCCCATTTTTCCGGATTATCAAATTTAACTACCGATAAATCGTGTATTTCCTTTTGACCTTCGATAATTGTTTTTACTGTCAACATTTATTCACTCCCCTCACAAATGGATGACATTGTTTCCTTTGGTTTCCTTTGACTTATATGCTCCTCAAAATTGAAATTATTCTGTCCATCTCAACTTTCCCATACCTTTGATCACAGGGTATTGAAAGGATAGTATTATATACTTCTAAAGTACTGGATAAATCAGTTACTTTAATTTGAGCTGGAACCGGCCAATGTATAGGACAATAAATTTTCTCATCAATAAGTTTTTTCCGTACATAATTCCTATTGTTCTTAACCATTACTGGGTAAAACAATGGACATTCATTATTGGCTAGATATTTAAAGGGAGATGTTAAATAACTAATACTCTCTAAACCTTCCAAAAGCACTTTAAAATTTTCCCTTCTTCTGCTAATTAATTCATCAACATCCAAAGAATTAATTAGTATAATCGAGGAGCTATCAATACAATAAGGATTTAAATCTTCATTTAATAAAATTTCCGCATTAGAAAACTGGCTTAAAAATAAACTTTTCAGACTGTCATCATTGGTTTTCATATACTTCCCTTTATTGGTTAAAGCAGTTGTTCTTAACATTGAAAAATCATAATTAATTGAAACTGGTCTTTTAACAATTCTCTTAGAAGAAGCTAAAAACCCACCGCTTGGCACTCCAAACCATTTTCTAATACTACCCACATAAAAATCATTTTCCTCATATCTATTAAATTGAGAGAATAATGTATGCGTAACATCCTCTATGATTATAGTGGACTGCTTTTGAAAATAACGAAGTACCTTTAATAGATTAAAATTGGTTTGAAAACCATAGTATCCCATATGAAAAAAAACACCAATATTCTCATACATTTCGATATTCTCGATAATTGGTGATAGTTTTTCATCAACTTCATATAAGTAGCATGTGTAACCTTGTTCAATAAAAGGAAGAATGACAGAATCACAAATATACGCGGGCAGTAGTACTGATTTATGTTGTGGGGTAACTTGTTGCAAAAATAAACTAATTGCCCCTCGTCCTGATGATGTAAGGATTGTATCCCCATATTTACTTAACCAATCAGGCACTTCTTTAAAGAAGTCCTCTTCTGGTATATTTTGTAGCCAAAACTCACTTCCAATTTCCATACTATCCCTCTTTTATTATTGAAAACGATGTGACATCATGATATTTACCTTTTTTATAAATCCTCTTCCGTAATACGCCCTCTTTTACAAATCCACATCTTTCAAACAGCTTTTGAGATGCAATATTATAAGCATTAACATGAGCATAAACACAACCAAGTCTCAATTCATCGAGTGCATATTTTACCAGGGTACTGATGGTATCGGCGCCGTAACCTCTACCTCTAGCATCACTAATTAACTTGATGTGAATTTCCGCAGTACCGTTTTTATAATCAATACTTGATAAGATGGTAGTACCTATGGTCTTGTTGTCTTTTTTATCACTAACCATACATCTTAAGATATTTGCATTTGGCTTTTGGGCTTTAATCCATTCTTCTTGAGTTAAAGAAGAAGTAGGAAAAGACCACCCTCCAAGCGAATACTCGGTTTCACTATCGTTAATAATATCTAGTAATATGTCTTTATCAGACATTTCAATTGCACGTAAGAGTACTTTTTCACCTATAATATTCACTTTGAAGTTCCTCCTACTTCTAATTTATTCTTTCTGTATTTATCAAAGTCAGGTGGTGAATCAACACCACGCTCACCGATATCAGCTCTTTTCACAGCTTTCATGATTGTTCCTATGATAATTCTCAAATCACCAATAAAAGTTATTTTAGTAACATATTTTATATCATAAGAAAATCTTTGTTCCCATGAAGCAGTATTCCTTCCGTTTATTTGGGCTAATCCGGATAAGCCGGGCCTCACAGTATGCCTAACTCTTTCTTGCTCTGTATAATAAGGTAAATACTGAACTGCTAATGGTCTAGGACCAATAATAGACATATCCCCTTTTAGAATATTAAATAGTTCCGGTAGTTCATCCAAAGATGTAGATCTTAGTAGTCTTCCAAACTTCGTCAACCTAACGCTATCAGAAAGAAACTCTCCATCCTTATCTCTTCCATCCGTCATAGTCCTAAACTTATACATCATAAAAAGTTCTTCGTTAAGCCCAGGTCTCTTCTGCTTAAAAAGCACGGGACTCCCCAGTTTAGTTCTCACAAGAAACGCAACCACTAGAAATACTGGACTTAGAACAATAATAGCGATCAAAGAAAGTATAAAATCCATCGGTCTTTTTACAAACCTTCTATAAATACCACCTTTGGAATTCTTCATTATTCAAACCACAACCCTTTAATAGTCTTAACGACTCTTTCTAAGTCCTCATCCGTCATTTTCGTATCAGACGGCAAACAAACCCCATTCTTAAATAACTTTTCCGATATACCTTCACCCACAAAATCATACTTTTCAAAGAACGGTTGCAGATGCATCGGTTTCCAAACTGGCCTTGACTCAATATTCTCTGTTTCCAATGCATTAAAGATATCAATCGGTCGTACTTTACCAGTCAGTGTAATCGAACTTAGCCAGTAATTCGGTTCATCCCATTCATTACTAGGCATAAATCCAACACCTTCAAGTTCACCAAGTTCTCTCTTATAGAATTCAAAAATGTAGTTCTTTTTGGTAACTCTTTGATCTAACACTTTAAGCTGCCCTCTACCAATCCCTGCAACTACATTGCTCATCCGATAATTAAACCCTAACTCACTATGTTGATAATGCCTTGCTTGATCTCGGGATTGAGTGGCCCAAAATCTTGCCTTAGCAATTCTCTCTTCATTATTAGAAACAAGCATTCCACCCCCCGAAGTTGTGATGATCTTGTTTCCATTAAAAGAGAAGATGCCATAGTCACCAAAAGTTCCGGTATGCTTACCTTTATAGTAAGTCCCCAGAGACTCAGCAGCATCTTCTATAACCGCTACATTGTGGTTTTTACAAATATCCATTATCCTATCCATATCTGCAGATAAGCCATATAAATGAACAACAATGACCGCCTTTACTTCTGGGTACTTCTCAAATGCTTTTTCTAAAGCTTTCGGACTCATGTTCCAGGTTTCAAAATCACTATCTATAAAAACCGGAATGGCATTCTGATAGATGATTGGATTTGCAGTTGCTGAGAAAGTAAGTGTTGGACAGAATACAATATCCCCTTCTCCAACTCCTGCGGCTTTAAGAGCTAAGTGGATAGCAGCCGTTCCAGAGGAAAGTGCCGCTGCAGCTTTAGAACCAACCTTTGCAGCTAGCTCTTTTTCAAACTCATTTACGTTCTTACCTAGAGGAGCAATCCAGTTAGTATCAAAAGCTTCCTTTACATATTGCATTTCATAACCTTCATCACTCATATGAGGTGATGAAAGGAATATTCTTTCATTTACTTTTGTTGTCTCCATCCCAAGCCTTCCCTCCTCTATTAGGTAAACACTTTAGTTGATTAGGATTTAACTGGAACTTTCATAATACTTCCAACCAACTACTAAAACCCTCTAATTCAAACAAACCGAATTCACTTTTTTTCTTAAAAGTAAATTATCATGGGCTTAAACATCAAAAAACACCCTGGTTTATTTCAAACTCAAAATGAACCCGGGTCAATCAATACTGTTTAGCTTTTTTAGCCGTTATCTTAGTAACTTTTCTTGTATACCCGATATCTAAAAATATGCATTCAGACAGAACTAAAGCCGAGTTTCTACTATTATATATAGTGTTTATAGTGACAACTTATTTCGCTACCAGGAACATCCTGTTCTTTTTGCGATTGGCGAGATTAATCACATACTCCTTCAATTGAAGAGCATTAAAATTCTCAAACCGTTCCAGGAGAAATCCAATCTCATCCTCCTGCTCCAAAACGGCCTTCCCGATAAAAATCTTTGGAAAGACGGGAGTAGGATCAATCTCTTTCTCATTCAGCAACTCCTCAAACATCTTCTCCCCAGGACGCAGCCCTGAAAAACGTATCGGAATCTCATCAGTAGAATAGCCCGAAAGCGTTATCAGATTTTTCGCCAAATCCACAATCTTAACCGGTTCACCCATATCAAGCACAAAGATTTCCCCGCCACTAGCAAGCGATCCAGCTTGAATCACCAGTCTTGATGCTTCCGGGATCGTCATGAAGTAACGTGTCATATCAGGATGGGTAACCGTAACCGGACCGCCTGTCTGAATTTGCTTCTTGAATAGCGGAATAACACTGCCACGGCTGCCAAGCACGTTCCCAAATCGAACAGCCACAAACTTTGTCTTGCTTTCCTGATCGAGTTTTTGAATAATCATCTCTGCTATTCTCTTTGTGGATCCCATGACATTGGTTGGATTTACTGCCTTATCAGTAGAGACAAGCACAAACGTCCCAATCCCAAATGTGTCAGCCGCCTCTGCGACATTCTTCGTCCCAAACACATTATTCTTAACGGCTTCTCTCGGGTTATACTCCATTAACGGTACATGCTTATGAGCCGCTGCATGATACACAACATCCGGAGCATGCTCTTCCATAACCTCGAACATCCTCTCACGGTCCTGGACATCCCCGATCACCGGCACAATCTCGATTTGTTTTCCGTACTGGTTCCGCAATTCCATATCAATTAAATAAATGCTGTTCTCTCCATGACCCACAAGCACCAGCTTCTCTGGTTCAAACTTGCAGATCTGCCGGCAAATCTCCGACCCAATCGATCCACCTGCACCGGTAACCAGCACAGTTTTTCCAGAAACATAATCTGATATGCCGTCAATATCCAATTGTATCGGCTCACGTCCCAACAAATCCTCAACCTCGACGTCACGGAAGCTGCTGACGGCTACTTTGCCAATCATGATGTCTTCAATCTTTGGCATGATTTGCGGCTTGATATTTGTTTTTGTGCATTCTTCGAAGATTCTTGTCAGCTCTTCCTTTTTTAATGACGGAATGGCAATGACTATTTTATCGACCTTGTACTTTTCGACGGCTGTGGCGATATCCTTGCTTGTACCTGCTACCGGGATACCAAGGATATGCAGCTTGTATTTGTTTGGATCGTCATCAATGAACGCCGCCGGCATTAGTCCTAATTCACGGTTATTCTTCAATTGTCTCGCTACCAGTGTGCCTGCTTGTCCTGCACCAACAATCAGTAACTTCGTCATATTTTTATCTGCCTTCATGAAGCGGTCGCGAGTAATGCGCCACCAGAAACGGCTGCCGCCAATCATCAGGATCAGCAATGTCCATGCGCTGAACAACACACGTCCATACACATCGTAGTCTACAATAAATTGAAAAAGTGTCACCATCAATACCGAAAGTGTCACCGATTTGGTGATCCCGATCAGTTCTCCGATACTGGCGTATTCCCATGCTTTGTTGTAAAGCATGAATAAAGAAGCAAAAAGGTGGTGACAGATCAAGAGGACGAAGGCGGTCATAAGAATATTTGTGTAACTAAAGGTATCAATCCTTGGATGAAGTGGAATATAACTGATGTAGACTGCAGCAAACACGATCAATGAATCCAGGCCGGCCAGTAAAAATAAACGCTTATGGTAGCTCATCCATATCCCCCTATTAATTTGTAAATTGATTATATTCAGATAATAATTCGCCGTAAAAATAAATATCTAATGAAAACACACGTGTCAGGACACATGCTTTCACTAGATATCTATAAGAACATTATTGATTTAAACAAAAGTTGAAAAGCAGCTCGTTTTTCTCTGTTCTTAAAATTGGTAAAAATCGGGCATCTAACCCCCCCTCACACCGCGCTAGTGATAACCGTAGTATCTAAGGAGAGAAAATTCTCCCCCACAGCACAGCCGAGTGTCTCCATGGGTAACGGGCAGGAGGCATCGCCGGTCAGGTCTTCCTGACAAAAGAGGTATTTTGAATCACGAGGTGTTAGAAGAGTCCAAGGAATTTTTTCTTTTTGACTCGCTGCGGCACTTCTTTGTATACATGGTGATCTTGAACTAGCAACTCCGCATTTTCTTTAAAGAAATACACCATATCAACACCGTAATGGGTATCAATCTGATCGTAGGCGTGTGCCATATGAAAGGCACGTTTATTTGTGTTGTGTGCATCGGAGGCGATAAAATGAGCCAGGTTGGCCTCGATTAGCTGTTCTGAAAATCCTTTGATTTTTTTTCCGAAAATTCCGCAAATACTTGACGCAGTAATCTGTGAAAATGCGCCTTTTTTGACCAACTGATAAAGAATGTCCGGGCGCTCGAGGATTTCCTGGTTCCGTTCCGGATGAACAATGATTGGAATTTTCCCTTCCATCTGCAAATCGTACAATAGCTTATCGGTATATCTCGGCACATGGCCAGCAGGCAGCTCGATGAATATGTATTTCGAATGGTTCAGCGTGCTGACTTCCCCAAGCGTAATTCCACTCATCAGTTCTCCATGAATGGCCGGTTCCTGGCCGGGAAGGATTTTCAAAGGGATCTTCTCCGCTTGCAAGACTTCATTTAGTTCATTCGTCTTTTGGATGATTGCCTGTTTTGTATTTACGTAGCGTCCATTTTTATGATGAGGGGTAGCAATGATTGTGTCGATTCCTTCCCGGACCGCAGCACGTGCCATTTCGATGCTGTCTTCCATGGATTGCGCACCATCGTCTATTCCTGCTAATATATGACAATGTAAATCTATCATCGCGCTCCCCCATTTCCATTATTTTGTAACTTTTATAGGTCTTTTCTTATATTACCATTTATACCCCTAATGGGTAAATGGGGGAATTTTGTCGAATTCTAGTCGAATTACAGTTATTTATTTCCATAATAGTAATAGTAATCTGATTTTTGCAGCTTCTTATGGTTAAGGACCGCCCCCAACAGCTTACTTTTAGCATTTCTCAGCATTTCCTTTGCTTTTGCTGCTTCTTCCATATCCGTCTTTCCGCTGTATACAACCAAAATGGAACCATCACATTTATTCGCAATTACCTGGGCATCCGTCACTGCCATTACAGGTGGTGTATCAAAGATAATGATATCAAAATGCTCCCTTGCTTCTCTTAAGAATAGGTCCATAGCTTTTGACCCAAGCAACTCTGCAGGATTGGGCGGAATTGGCCCGCTTGTGAGAATACTAAGGTTTTCAATGTCCGATTCATCCACTGCCTCGACCAGCTGCATTTGCTTCGATAATACAGATGTCATCCCAAAAGTATTGGTTAAATTGAATGTATAATGAACGGTAGGTTTCCTTAGGTCTGCATCCACCAACAGTACCTGCTTCTCCTGCTGCGCAAATACAACAGCCAGGTTTGCCGCAGTTGTTGACTTCCCTTCCGTTGGTCCAGCGGATGTTACCATGATTGCCTGGATCTCTTCATCCACGGAGGAAAATTCAATATTTGTCCTGATTGTCCGGTACTGCTCGGATATTGGAGATTTAGGATCAAAAAACGTAATAAGCTTCCTTTTCGAATCGGACGCAGCCTTTTTTCTATTTTTTTTAAGAGCCAAAAGACTCACCTCTTGATCTTGTTTTTCTATCTGTACGTCTTCTCTTCATTTCTTCCATTTTTGCATCTTCAATGACTGAAATCACTCCCAGAATAGGAAGCTCCAGATTCTTTTCGACATCCTGCTCATTTTTAACTGTGTTATCCAGATACTCCAGCAAGAAAGCAAGCCCAATCCCTGCCATTAGGCCGACAACCAAAGCAATCGCAATATTTAAAACAGGCTGTGGCTTGATTGGAGATTGGCCATCCGTCACCTGTGCATTTGCCAGGATGCTGATATTGTCTACCTTCATGATGTTTTCTTCTTTAAAGACTTCCGCAATCTTGTTCGCAAGATCTGCTGCACGGTTCGCATCCTCATCTTGCACGGAAATATTCATTACCTGTGAATCTTTTTCGCTGCCAACAGTGATTTTTTCGCTCAGTTGCGCCGAGGTTATATCCAAATCCATTTCGTCAATCACTTTATCCAGGATAGCCGGACTTTTAATGATGACCATATAGGTGTTGATCAACTGAAGGCTTGTCTGAAGTTCAGCTGGGTTATAATTTACCTGATCAGAATTCGACTTATTAACAAGAATTTGTGTCGATGCCTGGTAGATTGGCGTCAAAAAGAAAAAACTGACAATACCACTTACCATAACTGCAGTTAATGTAATTGCCAGGATTAGGAGTAAACGTTTCTTCAGTGTTTCAAATAAATCTTTTAAACTAATAGTCTCTTCCATTTTGCTCCTCCTGAATATGTAAAAAAAATGAAAATCCCCGGGTATTATATCATAACAGCTTGTAAAAAATGTTGATTGTTGTCATAATTTTAATTAGTTTGTAATCTTTCCCTATTCTATCATCTTTAACTTATTTTATCTGTATGTTTTTGGGATTTTTTAAAATTGGTATAAATTACATGCATTGATTGAGGGGTGAATATTTGACATTATGAAAAACTTTATACTCATTTTATTTTCAATTGGTTGCGCCCTTGTGCTGTTCCTTGGCAATCAGCAGTGGAAGGAAAAGGTACAGGTAAAAAGCCGTTCAACAAGTGCAGCGATGACAGAAAGAAACCAGGATAACAATCCTGATGAAGATTCACATAAAAAACTGAGTGCGCTTACAAAAAATTGGCCAGTTAGTGCAAAAGCTTTGTTCAAGGCTGCAGTTCAAGAAGAACGACCATTCAAAGTTATCCTGGCAGGTTCACCCGCATTGGGGAATGACGAATCCAGCTGGGCAGAACTTTTAAAAAATAAGCTGGAAAGTACTTATGGCGATGCCTTAGAAGTTACAGTGAAAAGCTATGCGATGACCTCTCAGGAGTTCATCCAGGAAAAAAAGCAAAACGAACTGGCTGCTGAACAGGCAGATCTCGTTCTGCTGGAGCCCTTCATCCTGATGAATAACGGCAAAGTTGCCAATGACCAGGCATCAGATCATTATTCTGTGATCATTGATGCAATCCAATCAGCAAATCCTAATACGGTAGTCATTCTCCAGCCGGCGAATCCGCTCTCAAAAGCAAGATTCTACCCTCTGCAGGTTGATGCGCTTAAAGGGTATGCCGCTGCAAATGGATTGACCTACCTTGACCACTGGCAGGCATGGCCGGAAACAGAGAAGGAAAGAATGGAATTATTGGCTGGCGGAGACCCAAACTTCCCGAATGAAGATGGTCATAAACTTTGGGCAGAATACTTAATTGATTATTTCATTGCAGAATAAGAAAATGGTGACTCGAAGCTGAGTCACCATTTTTTATTTCTATACCAGAAGCCCCTGCTTCCTCAAAAAATCTATTGGTTAGTTTATCTAATAATGGCAGCATTGCTTTGGGCATCGCCGTGGCAGAAAAATGCGTTGCTAAGTTTGCTTCGGTATTGATTGCTTTAGGTAGTTTTCTCATCGAATTAGCACCCTTAGGAAGTCTTCAAAACTATCATAAAAGCATGAAGCTATGACACATTAGGAAGGTATTTAATTAAAACAAAAAAGCAAATGGACTGTGCAGCCATTTGCCATCTATTATCTTGCTGAAGAATTCTTCAATTCTATTTTTAATTCATCCATAATACTTTTCACAGTAATTTCTTTTTCATTCATGCCTTTATCATAGGCTTTTTTCAGGATATTGAAAAAGTGTTCCTGACTGAGTCCTGTACCCTCTAAACGCTGTTCCACTACAAGAACCTCCCTGATGATCCAATATCGATATTTTATATAAAACAATCAACAATGTAAATATTTTTCCAGTATGTCACAAAAGTTTAAAATTGTCGTCACACTATTAAAAATTGTGTTATTAATTGTCAGATAAGGTATAAATTAAGAGATTCATATGATAAAATGACCATAGACTATTCGATCAATCCTATAGGAGCTGAAAACAATTTGAAAAAGAAAGCCACTGCATACGCTACTTTTGTCCTTCTTGCCTCGACTGCCTTTGCCGCAAATGCTTCAGCCATGACCTATACTGTTCAAAATGGCGATACACTGTACAGCATTGCTCAGAAAAACAACATCACAGTATCTGAAATCATAAATGCGAATAACTTAACCTCTAATGTAATCTATGTCAACCAAACACTTGAAGTTCCATCGAAACCTGTATACAAAAGCCAAGTTTCCAATTCAAATGCAAGCAATACATATACCGTTAAAAAAGGGGATACCCTGATTAAAATTGCCAACACACATAAAGTTTCCCTTGCTGAACTTATGGTCAGGAATCGAATCAGGGACCATGTCATCCAGCCTGGTCAAAAGCTTGTCGTCCCAAGGGGCACTACCCCTGCTGCTAATACCCCTGCACCCGCACCGGCAAACGAGGGTGTTTATATCGTGAAAGCTGGCGATACATTAAGCAAGATCAGCAGCGAATACTCAATGACTGTACAGCAGCTTAAAACGTTGAACAACCTGAGTTCCGATTTGATTTATGTCGGACAGACATTAAAAGTGACCGGTTCAAGCGACACAGCCCTTCCTCCAGCCAATCCGGACAGACCGGCTGTTGTTGATGAGGCATATAAGGTTTTAGGAGTACCATATAAATGGGCCGGGAATACACCGGATGGGTTTGACTGCAGCGGTTTCATTTACTACAGCTTCAATAAGGCAGGCAAACAAATAGGCCGCTATTCCTCAGAAGGTTATTTCAGCCGATCTTATTATATTGACAAGCCGAAGCCCGGCGACCTTGTATTCTTTGCGAATACCTATAAGCCAGGTATTTCCCATATGGGCATTTATATCGGGAACAATGAGTTCATTCACGCTGGATCCAATGGAGTAGAAATTACCAATCTGGATAACTCTTATTATAAAAAGCATTTTGACAGTTTTAAACGTTTCTACTAAGCTTCTTTATTCCACGTTCTTTTTCTTTTTAAACCTAAATAAAAACAAGGCAGCCTCCAATTGGAAGCTGCCTTTGTGTTTTTATCGAATATGTCCATTAAGCTGACTTTCTGCAGTAGTCGAAACGGAACCTGTTCCTCCGACTATATGGATGTTATCAATCTCTGCCTGGTAGCTCTGCAGGAAGCTGTTGACTTTCGCTTCAAGCTTTGCTGATGTAGTCAGCAGGATTGGTCCTCTGTGATAGTTCGCAAGCGGTGCACCTGAAAGGGCATCCGGGAAGATATCCCCGCGAACGACTGTCAGGGTATCCATGCTGATCCCGAAGTTTTCTATTCCAAACTTCGCAACATTAATTGCAACCTCGTAGCGGTCCTTGCCGCCGATTCTTTCAACATAAGCGCCTTGACGCAGCTGCTTGATTTTCGTAACAACGCTGTCCTTCACGGTTGCTGGTCCGCCAACAACGATATAGTTCGTGATTTGCGGGTTGTTTTTGATGAATGTCTGAACCGGATCTGTGATTCCGTCCTGCTTTACAAGAAGAATCGGCATTCCTGTTGTACCAGCAATCGTAGATGCAGACAAGGCATCAGGGAATACCATTCCGCTCGCGATGATCGCTGTATCAGAACCGTAACTTGCTGCTACACGTTCTGCTGTATCAGCTGAAACAACAAAGCGGTCTTTTCCGCCAATACGTTCGATATCTGTTACGCCAAGCTTTTTAAGCTGTGCTTCTACGTTTGTAGAAACGGAGCCTGTTCCGCCAAGGATGATAGCGCGATCAGCACCAAGATTGACAATCTGGTTCTGGATTGCTGCAGGAAGTGAGTTTGTTGCTGTTAACAGTACCGGAGCTCCCTCAACTGCTGCCAGTGGTCCGCCTGAAAGCGCATCAGGGTACATATCACCGCGCGCAATCACCACTGTGCCCGTATTGTAATGCCATTTATTCAATTGTTTGCTTACACCTGCTGATACTTCATAGCGATCCTTGCCCGCGATTCTTGAAATACCAGGAAGAGTGATAAGGTGACTGGAGTACACTGCGTTGCCAGTCGATTCTACCGCATTCATGTAAAGGCCATTTAAACCTTTCTCAATCTTCACACCCTGGCTGAATGATCCCGGATTCTCATTCTGCTCATAGGCAATATCGTTGCTTTCAATTGTAAGATATCGAGCATCTGTGCTTCCCTTTACCGTAAAGGTTGTGGAGGCACCCTTGGCAAGACGAATTTCATTGCTGGCTGGTGATGTAACCTGCAATGCAGGCAATGTCAAATCAGGCTGTCCAACGAAATTCCCGTTTAGTTCATAACGATAGTCGATTTCTCCATCGCCAAAGTTCGTTACTGCAAGTGAGTAGTTGCCGGCTGGAAGGTTGTAGGAACCATCAGCTTCTGGATAAACCATTTCTTCTGTTTCGTATGTGTAGATAATATAGTCGATATTTTCATGGTTATTATCAGTGACGGTAAACTTTCCGCCTGCTGACTGAAAATTATATTCGTGTGTGTGATAGTAATCTACTTTGTTAGCATACACTGCCTTTGTGACAGAAGCTAGAGCAGAAAAAGAAGTTTGTTTTTCTGGCTGGTAATCACGATTTTTCAATGTTGATACAAGCTGCTGTGCGGCCAATTCTTTTTGATAATCCGGAACTTCTGGTCCTTCAGCAAGAGTGGCTGGGGTAAAAACTAGTGAGGTTAGAAGAGCTGCTGTTGTGAGAGTTGAATATAACTTTGTAATAGATTTCATTTTTCCGCTCCTTCAATAAATTGGAAGTATATCCAAAATCCATTTTAATCGGATAATATTGAAATGTAATGAATATTTTGGACTATTAATATAGTAAACTATTTGGTAATTTTTATCCAACTATATTCCAAGATTTCTATATTTCTTATAGGTTTAAAACTTTTATAAGGAGCCATTCCTGTAAATTTCTCCCCTTCTTAAAAACTCTAATGAAGACAAGAAAAGCAATATAACGAAAATTTTAATGATTAAGAATCAACTTTTTATCATTACGTCTCGTCTAAAACCTGAACGAATGTCTATAAGCCGGGAGGTGAAGTAGTGGATAAACATAAAATGATCAGCGATTTAATGGATCAATATGGTACCAGCGTTCTGCACCTTGCCTATTCATATGTGCGCAACCGTCAGACAGCCGAGGATTTAACACAGGAGATTTTCCTGAAATGCTTTGAAAATCTTGATACCTACCGTGGGGAAGCAGGCCTGCAGACCTGGCTTTATCGGGTTGCATCCAATCACTGCAAGGATTACCTGAAGAGCTGGTATTTTAGGAAAACCCATGTAACGGCCTTTATTTCTGGTTTTTTCAAAGACAGTCAACCCGGACCTGAGGAACAGTTTTTACAGAACGATGAAAAGTACCAGCTCCAGGATGCACTGTTCAATCTGACAATCAAATACAGAGAAATTCTATTCTTATATTATTTTCAGGAGTGTTCACAGAAGGAAATCGCAGCTATTTGCAGTTTGAATGTTAATACGGTGAAATCACGCCTTACAAGGGCCAGGGAGCTGTTAAAGAAAATTTTAGATGAAAGGAGCTATGAATATGGAGGATCAGTTGAAGCAGATAAAAAGCAAGCTGTTAAAGGACGAACTAGCTGATTTTGAATTCACATCAAGGATGAAGGATGAAGTTGTCCGGAAAATGAACAAAACAAAATCCTTCAGCTTTCGCGGATTAGTTCCTGCAGGATTAAGCTTTGTTTTGGCTGCAGTGTTCATTTCAGGAATGTATTTTCTTGTAGATTCTAATTATACAAGTAATCCAGCACCAGCAAGCCCGCCTGGGGCCGCTACCGATGGAAAGGATGAAAAACCTGAATTGATCGAGCCAGGTTATATTCCAGAGCCATATGTTTTTAAGCACACTCACACAGATGGGGACATTTACGAGCATGTATATGTAAATCCTGAAGATGAGAAGGAAAATTTTACTTATGGGATGAGTTCCGGAGAACCAGAGCTTGGTGAAGGAAAAGCGCAAGAGCTGGAGCTTACTGCTGATATTAGAGGAAAGTATGTAGACGTAAACGAGGGCCATTCCTATATAATTTGGGAAGATGAAAAATTCAATCAGGTTGTTGAGCAGAATGGCTCAATGAGCAAGGTTGATTTATTGAAAGTCGTTGATTCAATCCTGTTAAAGAAAGGACATGATTCCTGGCTGGCAGGCGAAATCGCTGAATTGGAGGAAGCCGCTGTGCCGCCAGCGGAGGAACAGCCAACTATCGAGGCACTGACTGAAGAATCAGCGATTGCCCTGCTTGTGAAATATGAAGAAAAGAATAGAAGTATCAGCTCAGGTCGGGATAATTTAAAATACAATAATCTTTATACAAAAGAAGACTATTATCAATTATATTATGATTTAATGACAGAAGAGGCAGCTGTTAAACTATATGAGCCCCGACTAGAAGAGAAAGATGGCGGTTTGTATGCAGTCCCTACCGAGTTCCCTGCCTTTTATTCAGAAACGGATCCATATAGTTTTGAAAAGGTTAACGAAAACACTTACGTATTATCACAAACATTCAAAGAAGGCTTGTACAGCGGTATCACCGCCACCTTTACTTACAATAATGATAAATGGCTGATTTCTGATATTGAAGGCAAATAAAAGCATGGGATTGATTCCCATGCTTTACTTCTTATTTAAAAAAGCCAACCATGATTTGCTTAAAAATATTTCGTTTCCCTTCTTCGCTAAACGTTTCTTTGCTAAGAATACCTGGTTTTAGTTTGCTAAAGAATGGACTGTCCGCTTTTTGGACGTTTTCAGGTTTGCGGACAAAGAGTTCATCTGGCTTGGCTCCCTTTTTCAATTCGGTCTTCCCGCCGACTTCTAAACCCTTTTTGATTTTGCGTTTCTCGACTTTTCCTACTTCGTTCAGGATATAGACATAACTGTTTTTCTTGCCTTTATCTATTGACCGTTGTGGAACGACGGCGGCATTGACCACCTGGTTGGTGACGACTGATACATCGACATGTGTTCCGTGGACAATCTCTTCCTCTTCCAGTTCAAGTTCGATCTCAAAAGGGAAGTGGCTTTCTTTTTTTACCGAAGGGTCTGATTCTGGATGTTTGGCAATTTTGGTGAGGGTACCGCCGATTGCACCTTTTAGCATATCCGATTTTACGTACACCTCCATGCCTTCCTGGACATTTTTCAGGTCTCTTTCTGAAAAAGTCCCTTCAACCTTTGGAGTGTCTGAAATGATCGTCACGATTGGATTGTTCAATTCATAATTAACTTTCTTCACCGATCCAGCAACTTCACTGCTGATTTCAAGCTGGTCGCTGCCATCGTATGAATCAATCAGATCATCGTACTTCTCGATTTCTGCTTCAACACGGCTTTTCTCCAATTCCTTGTCATAGATTTCTTTCTCAATTGATACAGCCATCAGATCGTTTGATGAATCGGCTGCTGTTCCGTTGCCGGCAACAGGCAGGCTATTGTCAGTGGTGGAGGCGGAAACGGTCTGCAGGTAGGAAAGCTGCTTGATTTGCTCATCAAGCAATGTCGCCTCTGTTTCCAGCTGGTCCTTTTCTGCTTCAAGTCTGGCCAGCTCCTTGTCGATGTTATCGGAGGAGTATTCAAAAAGCGGAGTTCCAGAATCCACCTCGTCGCCTTCTTTTACAAGAAAACTTTTAAATTCGCTGGAATTGGGATCATAGTAGACATGATGCTCCTCTTTAGGAGTGACAACGCCTTCTGCATGAAGAGTTTCTGTCAGCGTCTCCTTCCCGATTTTTGCCCAGCTATTGATATAGGAGGAGCGAACCGCTTTGCCGTCATCCCTGAGGGCGAGATAAAGATTGCCTGATACAAAGAGAATTCCTGCGGACAACAGGATGATTGTCTTCTTTTTCATGGTTGTTCCCCTCCCTTAAAGGATATTTTCCATTCGAATAAATGAAAAGAGTGCAGCAAAAAGCCAGATGACAAGATGAATGCCAATAACGAGCAGCAGGACGATTTTCGGATTCTTTTCTGTCATTGCTTTTAAATACTTATATTCTATGAAAATAACCCAGATTTTAAAGATTGATATGTAAGCAAGAAAATGGATGATGAAATCATTCCCTGTTATGTATTGAGCAATTACACCTAAAGAAAACGGTGATGATACCTTTGTCAGCCCAAGATATAATGCCATTGGTACAATCAACAATTTTTCCAGAAGCAAGATTGGCATGACGAACAGCTGGATGGTAAGCAATCTTTTGAACTCCAAGTCTGTCACTGTCCAGAAAAATAGTGCCGGCAGGAAAAGCATGATCGCACCGAAAAATAGCCCCTGGATGATCTGCCCTGCAAGGAACAGGGATTTATTCATTTCATATTCTGCCCTCGGAAGTGAGGTCAATTTTCTAGAAAGATATTCGGAATCAATCCCAAAATAGGCGCTAAACCCGAAAATCAATCCGCTAAGCAGGATGAACAGGATCGTTTTTTTCCAAGCTCCCGGAAATCTTTCAGTATCTCTTAGCGTATATGTATAGTAGTTATAGTTAAAAAGTCCGCGAAATACTCCTATTCTGTTCTCCATCTCTAGTCCCCCAGATTGTAGTAGCTTGTCTACCTTCTATTTTATATGAATGATTTCCATTAATGAAATATTAACCAAAGCCTCTTATAAAGTTGGACGATTAGTCCTATGATTTTGTTTCATCTTACTTCCCCACTCCTCGAATGGCTCATTTTTGGGTATAATAGAAGAATATGTTTTTTTCTTAGGCTCTTTTCTAATACTTTGCTGCGTTTGCCTACAAAATAGGATTGAATTACCTAAGATTATTCACACACGCTTATTATGAGAAAAGAGCTTGCAAACTTAGTACCGACATACAAAATGACTATTATTACGTTAAAATCGGCTTTAGGATTTTAACAACAATTTTTACGAATACAGCCTTTTCTTATTTTGATTTTACCAAAGCATGTCCGATGTGCTTGTCGAATTTTGTAATACATTTGGAAAAGAAGAACGAACGATGCTGCGTGAACGGGGGAATCGCTGTGGCTGTCATACCTGATAACCAGGCACCGATTTTTAAAGAAGCTGCTGCAAAACTGAATAGTATCCTTAAATCCGAAGTCGAGGAGGATGCGCGCTTGGTGCAGAAAGGGCTGATGCTCTATCGCCAGGGGACGGTCCACCATCTGAAATACATGGTGAAATCGATTTGGGCAACGGTCCAGGACGTGACACCGGTCCGTGTGTACATAAATGTTTCCGATCCTGAAGAAAGCAGCTGCACCTGCCCTGCCAACTCGTTTTGCCGGCACCGGCTGGCTGCATTTTTCCAGGCATACAGCGATGTCGCTAGTGTTTCCGATTGGGTAGAGGCCTGGCGGAAACCTGCAAAGGAACAGCTGAATGCGGAAAAATGGGGACTGCAGCGCGCGAAGGATCTGGTCAAGAGAGATTCTCGGTCTGGACATGATTACGATAGCTGGGCCGCCTCCTTCCGTGAGAGTTTCGAAGAAATCATTAAGGGCCAGGGCGAACCGCGGGCCTATGTTGTGCCAGGTTTGTTCCGCTCGTATATACGCCGTGTGGAGGTTTCCGCACCGCTTGAGGCTGTCTGGAAAAACCTCTATCTGATTGCGGTGTCTGTACATTCCTTCAATTTGCTGACTGACCTTGCCATTGATCAAGGCCATGATGAGGAAGCGACGATGGACCGGTATTACCGGCCGTTGTTTGAGGATTTGTTCCATGACGCCGAGGAATACATCGAGCGGCTCGCCTACGGGACGATGCCATTTTCGTTCGATACATTCCTGGAGCGCTTGAAGGATGATGTCGTAAGATTGACAGAGCCTGACGCTTCTGGCGGCTATGACCGGATTGATTTATACCGCTTGCTGTGGGAAAAGCTTTTTAAAAACACAGGGTGGCGTGAGGCTGAGTTGGCTCGTCTTGAAGCGTTTGGCGAGGGCAAGCGGGATCAGGTTGAGGAAATTGCCTTGATTCACCAGCTTGTTTTAGCAAAGCAGGACGGCGACGCGCTGAAACGGTTAACGGCTCTTCCTGTCAGTGCCCTTCCTTACATGTTTTACTGGCTGGATGGTTTCCGTGTACAGCGCGAGTGGAATAGGATGGGACCGTTCATCGAATACCTCGTCCAACAGCTGCGGAATTATCTGAAGCACCTGGGTGAGTATTATACTTGTAAAAAATTCACGCGCTATGCGTTGAAGCTTGTCGGGGCTTACACCCGCGAGATCGGACGCGGCGAACTGTACGACCGAGGGCTGGCACAGGCGATGCCATACAGCTTTTACGAATATGAAGATTCTTTGTTTGAAAAAGGCCAGTATGAACAATGGGGCGAGCTCCAATCGTATTTTGGCTTTGAATATAATTCGATTTCGAACGATCGCCTTAAAGAATTACAAAAGGCGGCGCCTGAGGTTCTAATTCCCCTGTACCACCAGATGGTAGGGGATTTGATCGACATGAAAAACCGCAGCAGCTACAAGCAGGCAGCTCGGTTGCTGAAAAAACTGCGGACAGTCTATAAAAAGCTGAAGCGGGTGCCGGAGTGGGAAGAATTTTTCGCGAAGCTGCTCGTGAAGACGAAGAGACTTCGGGCGTTTCATGAAGAATTGACAAGGAGCAAGTTGATTGAGGTGGAGTGACGGAAGCATAGGGACGTACCTTTTGCTCCTTTAGTTTAGCGAAACAAAAGGGGACAACAGAACCGTCCCCATGTCCCAAGGAGGTGTTTTGATGCTTGAAATCAAGCAGATTCATATAGATGTGATGCCGGTTGCGGGCGGACGATATTTTTTGAGTGCCGAGGATTTCGATGGCTTCGAGCTTAAGACCTCTGAATGGAAGAAGCTGCTGTTTTTCCGTCATAAGGAGAGTTATTACGGGACGATGGTGGAGTCTGACAAGTGGGGCGTTGCTGAGGGTGTGACACTTAGCGCGTGGCAGCTTGTGACGCTTTTCGGCGAGGAGAGCTTCAACCGGCTTGTTGAGTGGGAATGGGATGATGTCGGCGATATCTGCCTGTCCACTGCCCATGCGATTTACGATGCGATCCTTGCGAAGGAATGGCATCCTGATTTTACCCAGCTTGATGGCGAGGATTTCCGCTGGAAGCTCCCGGAGAGTGTGCTTGATGAATTCCATGACCCGTTCTGGGAGGAAGAGCTTGTGATTGGAGACGAGAAGCTTCTCGTGCAGGATTTCGTGGCTGAGTTGTTCCATCATGGTTTAGAGTCATACTTCCATGAAAATGAGACGATGAAATACCTGCTTGGCGATAAGCTGGATGTGCTGCGGAACAAGCAGCTTTCGGCCTCGCAGCTGGCAGCTTATTTTGATGAGGACCGCTGGCTTGAGTGGATTGGACTTAAGGAAAATCCAGCGCCGTTTTCGATTGGGATGCGCCTCGAGGAGCCGATGGATGATCTCGGTGATTGGAAACTGGGGTTATTTTTACGCGGAAAAGAAGAGCCAATGATGATTGAAGCTCATGATTATGAAAGCTACCCTGCCGGCTGGGATGATTACAGTGACAAGGTTGAAGACGAAGAAAAGCGGCTGGCTTCGATTTTTCCTTGGATCGAGGAAGACGGCCGCCTGAAATCTACCCTTAGCGAAGATGAAGCCTGGATATTTTTAACCGAGGCGAGCGAGACGCTGATTGCGCTTGGCATTGAAATCCTCCTTCCTTCCTGGTGGGAAGCGATCAAGAATGCGAACCTGAAGGTGAAGGCGCGATTGAAGGGCCAGACTGGCTACCGCCGCTCGTTCGTCGGCTTGAACGCGATGCTCGACTATGACTGGCGATTCTCGATGAACGGTGTGGACCTGAGTGAGGATGACTTCCAGCGCCTGGTGAATGAAAAGCGGAGGCTCGTTTATCTTAAGGGCCGCTGGATCAAGCTTGACCATGGCTTTATCCGCCAGATCCAGGAAATGATGAAAAAGGCTGATAAAGAAGGCTTGCACATCCGTGACCTGTTGCAGCAGGAGCTTTCCGATGAGGAAGAAGACGGCGAAGCACTCGATGATCCGCGCGCATTCGCGAAAATCCAGATCGAGCTGAACCGCCACTGGAAGCAGATGATGAAGCAGCTGTCGGAAACGAAGGAAATCCCGGATTCTCCGGTGCCTACGGGGTTGCACGGTGAACTGCGCCCGTATCAGAAGCTCGGTATGAACTGGCTGCTATTCCTGAGGAAATATGGATTCGGCGCCTTGCTTGCCGATGACATGGGCCTTGGTAAGACGATCCAGCTGATTTCGTATATCCTGTCGGTAAAAGAACAGGAAACTGACGATCATCCGTCGTTGATCATCTGCCCTACTTCCGTGCTCGGCAACTGGCAAAAAGAAATCGAGCGTTTTGCCCCCGATTTGCGCGTCCATCTGCATTACGGACCGAACCGCCTGAAGGGTACTCTTTTTATAGAAGAAGCGATGGCATCGGATATTGTGCTGACATCTTACGGACTGACGCACCTTGATTTCGATGATCTTGAGAGCGTTGAATGGAGCAGCATCGCGATTGATGAGGCGCAGAATATCAAGAACGCCGATACAAAGCAGTCGCGTGCGGTAAGGAAGCTGAAGGGCAAGCACCATATCGCCCTGACCGGGACCCCGATGGAAAACCGTTTGTCAGAGCTGTGGTCGATCTTCGACTTCACGAACCGCGGCTATCTTGGCAGCGCAGGGCAATTCCAGAAAGAGTTCATTTTGCCGATTGAAAAGGAAGATAAAAAAGAAAAAATCACCAAGCTACAGTCATTGATCAAGCCGTTCCTGCTGAGACGGACGAAGAAGGATGAAGAGGTCGCTTTGAACCTGCCGGACAAGGTCGAGCAGAAGGAATACTGCCCGCTGTCGGCCGAACAGGCTTCCTTATACGAGCAGCTCGTGAAGGACACGTTCGCGCAAATCGAGACGTTATCGAGTTTCGAACGCAAAGGGTTGATTTTACAGTTGCTGAGCCGACTGAAGCAGCTGTGCAACCATCCTGCACTGTACTTGAAGGAAGAAAGTCCGAAGCAGCTGATTGACCGGTCTGCAAAGATGGAGAAGATGATCGATCTCGTGAGCGCCGTCCTCGAACAGGAAGAAAGCTGCATCATTTTTACCCAGTATATCGGAATGGGCGAGATGATCCAGTCCGCGCTGAAAAAGAAATTTGGCATCGATGTGCCGTTCCTGAATGGCAGCCTGCCGAAGACAAAGCGTGATGAGCTGATCACGAAATTCCAGAACCGCGAGTTCCCTGTGTTCCTGCTGTCATTGAAGGCTGGCGGAACGGGGCTCAACCTGACCGCGGCGAACCATGTTGTCCACTATGACCGCTGGTGGAACCCGGCTGTTGAAAACCAGGCAACCGACCGTGCCTACCGCATCGGCCAGAGCCGCTTCGTGCATGTTCACAAGCTAATCAGCACCGGCACGCTTGAGGAAAAAATCGATGCGATGCTTGAGAAGAAGCAGTCGCTGAACGATCAGATTATTCAAAGTGACAGCTGGATTACCGAGCTGTCGACTGATGAATTGCATGAGTTGGTGTTTTTGTCGTAAATTATATTCTTATCATACAAAGAAGGCAGAGCGATTAAGATTCAGCTCTGCCTTCTTTAATTCTTCCATTAACTCATATATTTTCTTACTTAACTCATCTTTTAATTCCCCGTGTTTTTCATCAGAAAATTGTATTCGGCATTAATCTCCATAGGATTCTCCCGCGATGAGTTCTAAATTCATAATTTTACTCTTCTAATAAAAACAGTGTAAAAACCACCATGGGTTTTAAGTGGAGAACGGAGCCATTTGAGAATACTTATTGTATAAATGTATTGAGCTGTTGCTCGACATTCGCAGAGACTGATCCGACGTCACCGATTATATACATGTGCTCCATTTTCCCCTTATTGTTCACCAGGAAGTTATATACCTTACTTTCAAGTTTATTTGACGTAGTCAATAAAATAGGTGCTCCGAAGTAATTAGCCAGCGGCGCTCCTGATAAAGCATCCGGGAAAATATCCCCCCTGACAAAGGCAGTCGTACTTAAATCCATCCCAAAGTTATCCATTCCATATTTGGCAACATTGATTGAGACTTCGTAACGGTCCTTACCGCTAATTCGCTTGACAATGGATCCGCTGCGTAATTGTTTTAGCTGTGTTGCGACATTGTCCTTCACCGTTGCAGGTCCTCCAACAATAATGAAATTCTTGATCTCCGGATGATTTTTGATGAAGGTTTGGATAGGATCTGGTACTTTTCCAGATTGGACCAACAGAATTGGCATCCCCATAGGACCAGCAATGGTAGAGGCAGAGAGAGCATCCGGGAACACTTCCCCACTCGCGATAATCGCTGTATCTGAACCAGAGTATTCAGAAACCCTTTCAGCAACACTTGCAGAAACAGCATAACGATCTTTTCCGCCAATCCGATTGATTTCTTTAATCCCTAAATTCTTCAGTTGGCTTTCCACCTCAGGTGATACTGAGCCTGTTCCTCCTAAAATAATGGCATTTTCAGGTTGATAGTGTTCAAGTTTCATTACGACTCTATCAGACAGTTTATTGGTTGGCGTCAATAAGATAGGTGCCGTTTCGAGCGAAGCAAGCGGTCCTCCAGACAAAGCATCAGGATACATATCTCCTCGGGCAAGAATCACAGTATTACTGCCATATTCCCAATATTCCAGGGTACTGTATACTCCGCTTGTAACCCAGTATCGATCCTTCCCATATATTCTTGAAACTCCTGGCAGAGTAATATAATAGGATTCTGTTATTGAGTTTCCGGTAGGATTGTATGCCTCGAACGTGACTTCGTTAAAACCTTTTCCGAAAACTACATTATCCCAACGAAAATTACCTCCATTTGAAATAGAGAATCTTTCACTATTCACAGATAATTCTAGCGTGTAACCCTTAAAATAACCTTCTACCGGATATACCGGTGATGACCCTTTAGGCAATCGAAATTCATTACTCTTCCAATTGGTTATCTCCAATTCAGGAAGAGTATTATCAGGAACTTGGGAGAAGGGTCCATTTAAATTGTAATCATAACCAACTGGGTTCTCGCTATATCCCATAACGACAAAAGCATAGTATCCTGGAACCAGATCAAAGGTATTTTCAGCATCTTCTTCGATTATTTCCTGTAAATTCACATCATATATGAGAAATTCAATGTCCTCATTATCCGCAAAATCAACAGTGAATTTTCCTCCGTTTGTTCCAAAGCGATACTCATGGATGTGGTAAGCATCCATCACACTTTGATAATTCACTGTTGTTGCTACTGGATCCGTATACAACTGCTGTTGAAATAAAGGTTCATTTCCATTCTGTGGTTTCTGCGAAAACAACATGTTAATTTTCGACTCTCTATCGGTCAGTTCGGAATCAAGGCCATAAGCATACGTCATATTACCAAATGGACTAGTTGCAAGCAGGAATGTAACTGACAATACAATCAGTCTTACTACAATCGACAATGTAAGCAATCCCCCATTATACAAATTTAATCTTCTATATTTTAATGGATATAACGGTAGGAAAAACGAGTACTTTTACCTATAAATTAAGTATTTTTTGTAAAATAGACGCGTAGATGAAAATGGGGATTTGCACGTATTCCATGCATTTATCCCATTGGAAAACTAAGGAAGAAAGCTTCTTCCCGGTGCTTCGCTAAACAAAAAAACCGGCTGATTTTAGCCGGCATCAAAATTCGAGGGTATATTGGAGATCAGGTTATTGAATTTCTCTCTTGAAGGTCCTTAGTGAGGTGTTCCGAGGAAATTCGTAAGTGTATTTTATTTTCTTCGTTATTTTCTGGCGTATTCTTTTCGGCTGGAATTAGGTCGTGGAGGCTCGGCTATAAAGGAGTAGACACGATTGACCTGCTGTTCTTTGGAGGCAATTTCTAGCTGGCGGACACGCTTTGTAAGTTCATCAATCTTCTCATTGTTTTTTCCAACCATTTTAATCAGGCTGACCAGCAGCTTTTCGATTGAGTCGGATTCGTTATACAAATGGAAGCTCCTCTCTTTGCGGCACAGATGGGACGGGCTGCGGCGGCTGGGCCGGTTGCTGGGATTGGGGCGCTTCTTTGTTACTGACCGGTTTTGAACTTAAAAACCTGACTCCCTCGGCAACGACCTCGGTCACATAGACACGTTTCCCTTCCTGATTATCATAGTGCCGTGTCTGGATTCGGCCGGTCACCCCAAGGACAGCGCCCTTTTTACAGTAGTTGGTCGTGTTCTCGGCCGTCTTGCCCCAGAGGATGCAATGGACGAAGTCGGCTTCGATTTCGCCGCTTGCATTTTTATAATGCCGGTTGACTGCGAGCGTGATATTCGACACCGCCTTGCCCTCAGGCGTATACCTTAGGTCGGGATCACGCGTCAGCCTGCCTACTAGCGTTACTTGATTGATCACCTTTTCATCTCCTTTCTCAGTTATAGCCTGATGATATTCCTTTTTAAGCCGGGAGTAAAATGTCGAAAATGAGCCTTTTTGCTGAAAAAATGGCTGTAACGGCATAAATTTTCAACCTATAAATCAGTTTTCAATTATACCCACCCTGCCAAAAATGAATTTTGCCTATTCAGAAATTTTTCTTTCGACAAAAGGTGTTTTTTTCGTTTTCGAGTTTCACTGTGTTATAATTTGGACAAGTATACGGGAGGTGGTTGACATGAAGACGTTCAAGTTGATTTCAATGCAGCTGGCAGATGAGGATTCTTTAGTGGATATCGATATGGAAGACGGCCTGATTATCAACAAAGAGGATGACAAAGGCACCTGGCTTGTCGAGGTTTTTACCGACCATAAGTATATACCGTATTTCCAGGACGCATGCGACCACGACAAAGAAATCATCGTTCAAGTCGTCATCACCAAACGAGAAAACGACCCGGCTGCATTCCTTACGAAGGTTTGCTGTGTGAAGAAGCTTAAGAACCATGCCAGCATCCTTTTAACAGGAAAGCTGACAAAACCGAAGAGCGATTATCCGGAAAGGCTGCTCGAGTACCTGCTTGATAAAGGATACAAAGGCGACCAACTGCTCTCGGAATTCAAGGATAAAATCACTACACGGCCGAAGATTCTGCAGCCAAAAAAAGTGTAACCGAACTCCCGCTGACTGGCTGGAGTTTTTTTATGCGAAAAATGGGTGAAGTACTGAATGCAATATTAAAGGGCAGGAAATCCATCCCTGCCCGTTTTTCTTACTCGTCCTCTTTATCCTTGTCATTCATATCGATGTTGTCTTCAACAGCATCCTCGCCTGGCTCATTGTTGTCCTTCATCATATCGCCGTCGTCGTCAGTGTTGACATCCGGAGTGTCTGGAACATTCTCATCATTATTATCGATTACGCCATCGTCATCGACATTTCCGTTATTATCGTTCATGTCATTATCCGTTGGATTCTCGATGTTATCATCCGGTGGAGGATTTTGATCGTCATTATTCGCGCAGCCAGCAAGGAACATAGCCGACAGCAAAGAACCGCCGATTAACATCAATAGCTTTTTCTTCATAGGTAAAAGCCCCTTTCATAAATAGGTAATTTGAGACCTGTTGCACGGGTCTGCAGTTAGATTGCCCACCTATGAAAAAAACTTGCATTATTTTGTAAAAAAAGATTTCAAATCGTTTATCTATAAAAAGGTAACACTATATGTTCAAAGAACCATTATTCACCGATAAAGTTTTTGATATACCCTCATCTTCTGTTGTCATACAATCCAAAAATGAAATAATCAATCGGCCTCTCCGTTTAATCACTCCAAAATCGATGGCAATCACTACAAAACCGGAGTAAATCACTCCATTTTCTTCTAAAATCACTACAAAAAGAACTATAATCACTACTTTTTACTAAATATGTAAAAAAAGAACCCAATCTCAATTGGGCCCTCTAAATGATTATTTTATCGCAAACGTAATTTCGGCTTCACAAGCCAATTCGCCATCAACTGTCGCAACTGCTTTTCCTTTGCCAATCGGTCCGCGAAGCTTGACCATTTCCACCTCAAGTCGAAGCTGGTCGCCTGGTTTCACCTGCCTTTTAAAACGGCAATTGTCGATTCCAGCGAAAAAGCCAATTTTACCGCGGTTTTCTTCTAGTTTCAAAACAGCAACTGCCCCGACCTGCGCCAAAGCTTCAACGATCAGCACACCCGGCATAACCGGGTAATCCGGAAAATGTCCGTTGAAGAACTCTTCATTTGCCGTCACGTTTTTGATACCGACCGCCCTTTTGCCTTCTTCGATTTCAAGAATTTTATCAACAAGCAGAAATGGATAGCGGTGCGGGATGATTTCTTTGATTTGAGTAATATCAAGCATTTTTTAGTACCTCCTACTAATACTTACTAACTATTGTACTAAAAAACGCAATTAAAAAGGAAGGGAAATCTCCCTTCCTTCCGAAAATTTATTCTTTATCGACCAAATCCATAATATGAGTCCAGGTAGACTTCTCAAAAACATCCTTCACTTTGCCGTTGCCCATTATTGCGTAGCCGAATATGGCGCCAAGCACAATGCTTGCAGCTAAAAGGACGATTACAATAATAATCCGAAGCCAGATCGGAATAAGGCGAACCCGGATTCTTTTCTTTTTTTCGCGCGTGTTTTTTTCTTTTTTCATATCTTCACGCGTTATTGCTTCTTGATTATTCTTGTTTAAAGCCATTGATTAGTTCTTCCCCTCTTAACGGATTCCGTTCACCAGCCCGAGCATTTGATCGGCCAGCGTAATCGATTTCGAGTGGAACTGGTAGCTCCTCTGTACATTGATTAAATCCGTCATTTCTTTACTCATGTCAACATTCGATTGCTCAAGCGAGCCCTGCTGGATCGAAACCCTGTTGCGCTGCTGACCATTGAGAGCGGTAAGGATGTCTGCCTCTTCCACTCCAAGTTCCGCTAGATTATCTGGCAATCCAAGCAGATTGCCGCCTTTTTGCTCCAAAAACTGCGGCTTCTCTACCAATACTACACCAAGATTGAAATTCTGGCTCGTCCCATCGTACATTTCTGCTGAAAAACCGCCCGTTTCATTGATACGGAAGTTTTTCACATTGCCGGAAATCGTGACAGGCTGGCTGTTTTCATCCAGAATAGCATGCCCATCGCTATTGACCAGCATGGATTCATTATCAGACAGTGGTGTCAGATACAGTGCACCATTGCGAGTCAAGCGCATTGCCGAGCTTCCGTCCTCATTGCGAACTAGCACCCGGTAAAATTGGCCTTCCGATGTGAAGGCTGTATCAAGCGAACGGCCAGTTGATTTCAGGTTTCCCTGAGATAACGTCAGTTGAACCTGTCCAAGTCTTGCTCCATTCCCCTGGCGGATGTTAAAAGGCGTCATCCGGTTCTGCGGCTCCAGCGCATTATTCGGCTGGTTCCGGTATTCCTGCACAAGCAAATCAGTGAAGGACGCATCCCGGCGCTTATATCCTGCAGTATCAACATTCGCCAGGTTGTGGCTGATCAGGTCCATCTGTTTTTGCAGCTGGGATAATGTATTTGTCGCGGTAATCATTGTTCTGTTCATATTTTATACCTCGATGCGTGCCATAACAGACACGGAATAGTTTGCACCGTTATTCGAATCCAGTTTTCCACCGGACTGGCAATGCGATCCAAAATACAAGTTACAGTCTTCCAATTTCGTTCGCAGCCTTCTCCATGCTTTTATCATAAGCCTGAAGGATCTTCTGGTTTGCCTCAAACGCGCGATATGCTGTCATCATGTCGGTCATAGTCTTACTGATATCAACATTTGATTGTTCAAGAAAGCCCTGCTGTGTCCTGAATTGGACACCTTCAGCTCCAGTAGCATTCGGCAGCTCGCCGCCATCTTCAGTACGAAACAGGCCGTCTCCTTCTTTGATCATCCTGAGCGGGTTGTTTGCGTAGGCAACACCTAGTGCAGCAGTCTCTCCATTTTCACCAGTCAGCACACCGCCTTCACTGATGGTAAAACGGTCGCTTGAAAGCTGGATCTGCTGTCCGGCTGAATCAAGGACATAATGGCCGCTCCCCGTCGTTAAATACCCCTGCGCATTGACTGTGAAATTTCCGTTCCTTGTATAACGAACCGTACCATCTGCATTGCGGACTGTAAAAAATACCGAGCCATTCTCCGGCATATTTATATCTAGCAGCGCGACATCCGTCTTCCGTCCAGTTTCACGTAAATCACCCTGAATGAACTTCGGGATCGCTTCCTGCATGTACACACCTGTATTGATTGTGCCAATCTCCTTGTTAAACGGAAGATTCAGGCCATTTTCTGTCGGAATTTGCTGCTTGTCAAAGCGTTGGAGCAGCATTTCCGGGAACGCCCTCATTCCCGCCTGGTCCGCCTTATAGCCTGGCGTATTGGCATTGGACATATTATTCGTCAGCATTTCGGTCCTGCGCTGCTGCGCAAGCATCCCGGAAGCCACTGTGTAAAAGCCTCTAAACATATTTCCACCTCTATTGGAAAAATCCCTATGACAGGAAATTTTTTCACTACTCTCTATTATAAGAAATATATCGGCAAGAAACATTAAAAATTTGCAGGAAAATGTAGGATTTTGGGTTTTATTCCAGAAAAATTGGGTAGAACATAAAAAAATCTGGAATCCTGCGGCCTTTTAACCGAGAAAATTCCAGATTTTCTGTTTTATACAATTCTGCGGCGACCCGCGATTTTATCAATATTATCAAGCATGATACCCGTACCAATCGCTACGCAATCCATTGGATTATCAGCTATGAGCACAGGAACTTTCAACTCTTCCTGCATCAGTTGGTCGATGCCGTGAAGCAATGCACCGCCGCCAGTCAGGATGACACCTCGATCAATGATGTCTGCAGACAATTCAGGAGGAGTCTTCTCCAGAACTGTTTTTGCCGCTTGGACAATAACAGCAACAGATTCCCTCAATGCCTTTTCGATCTCATCAGAATGGACCGTAATCGTGCGCGGAAGTCCAGATACCATATCACGTCCGCGGATTTCCATTTCCTCACTGCGGCCGCCCGGGAAGACAGTCCCAATTTGAATCTTGATGTTTTCAGCTGTACGCTCACCGATTAACAGCTTATATTCACGTTTAATATAACTTAAAATTTCTGAGTCGAACTTGTCACCGGCCATTTTTATTGACTGGGATGTAACGATGTCTCCCATTGATAAGACCGCAACGTCAGTAGTACCTCCACCGATATCAACAACCATATTCCCGCTAGGCTGGAAGATATCCATGCCTGCGCCGATGGCCGCAACCTTTGGTTCTTCTTCAAGATAAATCTTCTTGCCGCCGCTTTTTTCAGCTGCTTCCTTGATCGCCTTTTGCTCGACGCTTGTAATGTTCGTCGGACAGCAAATCAGGATGCGCGGTTTCGACAAGAACCCTTTTACATTCAATTTATTGATGAAATGTTTAAGC
The DNA here is from genome assembly GCF_007678455.1 of Cytobacillus oceanisediminis 2691. Lineage (GTDB taxonomy): Bacteria > Bacillota > Bacilli > Bacillales > Cytobacillaceae > Mesobacillus > Mesobacillus oceanisediminis_A. Next base: position 338,273 of record NZ_VEEP01000006.1, read on the forward strand.
ATGGATTCTGTTACATCGAAATCTGCGATTACTCCATCTTTCAATGGACGAATCGCTACGATATTGCCAGGTGTACGCCCAACCATTTTGCGCGCTTCTTCCCCGACAGCCAAAACCTTATTCGTATTCTTATCAATCGCCACAACAGACGGTTCATTCAAGACAATTCCACGGCCCTTAACATGGATCAATACATTGGCAGTACCAAGGTCAATCCCAATATCCCTAGCAAACATTCTTCTTTTTCCTCCTTGACAAATGCGCTGGCTGCGGCTGACTTTAGCCTCGTTATCTCAGCTGTCGAAACCCTCATCTATGTAAAAATAGACCACTATGTCCGAGAATATTCAGACGTTGCCGCAATCTGCGAACCATATTCTACCCTAATTGTTTATTTTATCACAATTGTAATAAAGAAGTAACTAACTGTTAATAAATTTGATAGGTTTTGCGGAAATTTGTCATATTAGCGAAAATTCACGGTTTTTTTGTAAAATGGTAAAATAGAAAAAATGGAGAACGGAGGAATCATATGGGCTTATTAACAGCAGCAGTCGTCGTAATCTTATTTCTTTCCTATACAGTCATTAAAAATTTGCGTCAATCCGCACAACGCGGCGAGGCACCAGATATCAGCAATCCATCCTCAGCACCCGACAGCATCGGAGGGGAAGGACGTGATTCGGATGATGATGGGGATAGTGATGGAGGGGATAGTGGGGATTAATTCTAGGACAGTAATTGCACACTTTAACATAGTTATATGGTGAATCATGATAGTAAACTAGCCGGGTTGGACAATCCACGCTTGCCTAACATCTTGCGTGAGATGATCTGGTTGTCCGACTCGTTGTAGTACTGTGCATAAGGAGATCGGGTCGCGCTGTATTCCTTATGAAGGACATTGGACAGACCTTCGTACAGGTACATTGTTTCCTTGTGGTACACATGATCCTGGTCATTCTCGCCGAATTTTTTGTACAGGCCATTCTTGCCCTGTCCCGGGTTGTTGAATTGGCCGTTGCCGGATTTGGCGTTGTCGTTGCAGTTGGCTTTGCCTTTTCCTTTTTCCTGCCCTTTTTTCAGGCAGTCGAAATCCTTCCTAGACATTTCTTCCCGGTAGATGCGGCGTTCCATTCCGTCATAGGAGTAGCCGACGTAGCTTTCATCCTCGAACTCGACGAGTGTCAGCTGGTCCCTGTTGTTGTAGCTGTACTGGACTGTACCTTGCCTTCACTGTTTGTCTTGGAGATGACATTGCCATTGTCGTCATATTCATAACGCTCTTTTCCGCCTGTCTGCAGCTGGTTCATCGCGTTATACGTGTATTCGGTGGCTCCTTCGTCATCCGTCATCGTCAGCCTGTTTCCGGCTGAATCGTAGGTGTACTTGACTTTGCTTTGTGGATTGACTAAGTAATCTGGCAGGTCATCCACTGGTCCGTCGCTCAAGTTAAGTAAATGGATTTTGCCAGTAGTTTTGATTAGTTGTTTATAAAAAAACCTTGAAAGGCATAAAGCCAATCAAGGTTTTTAACCAAGCTTTCGTTTTATAAATTTTTAGTACATTCTTACTTCCTCTTACTTAATGTAATTATTATTACCAGAGAAATTTTTCTACACCAACTTTATCAATAAAAAAATCGTTCAAAGTTGGTGCTATCTTTACAGCGGTTTCTTCATCTAGGTCACCAAAACCAGTTAAATATAGACCAAATCCATCATTACCATTTAGAAGCAATAATGCCATATCACCGCTATCATCACCAATTACTAACGAATTAGGGATATTTTTTTGAACTTCATATGCCTCATTTAGTTCAATAACACCATTCATCCCGGTAATCCCCCAAACTCTAATCAATTTACCATTTTTTACCATTATTTCCACATCAGTTGCATCTTGTAAAAAACTAATATAATCCAATGGTAAACTTACAGGTGAAAATGCCTGAAGTTGCTTTATTTCGTCATCTGTTGCCGGCCTATCCTTTGTCTCTATTGTGTATATTTTATTTAATCTATCAAATATACCCATTAATAATCAATCCTTTTGTAAGGTACTTTTAGTTTATCAAACATATTATATTGTTGTTCTAAAACCCCTTCAATAGTTGAACGATTATATCCTGCTTTTGTAAAATCATCCACTAAATACTGTAATTCATCTTGTAAGGAAGAACTCCACTTGCCTTGTCCTGATGCAACCCTTGCATTCCTTCTAGCATTTTGTGAATTGCTTATTAAAGTATGTGGTAACCCTTTTCCTGTTTCGATAGTCACTGTTGGAGCAAGATCAGGGTTATAACCATATTGACTAAGGTTGTTCTTTGCCCATTCCTGCTGTAATCCATGATGAGACTGTAATCTGCCTTCATTTGGTCCAACAACTCTAGGCTTTGGCTGTGCGCCTTTATGTGTTTTATTAAATAAAGCATAGTTAACCTCATCCGTACCCTTTGAAAAATTAATATATCCATTCTGATTTGAAACATATCTACCAATATTTCCATTTTTAACAAAATTCGTCGTTGATTTTGAAACTGTTCCTAAGGTACGTACAGATCTTACCCCGGCTCCAGTTAAACTGCCAGATAATAAGTCTATTGCTATTTCGCCTACTATATCTGGTTTACCGTTCCCGGTAATTTCACTGAGAATACTAGCTGGTATATCGTTAGGTCCGTAAACCATTAACTGGTTTTCATAATAGGACCAGAATACATTTCCACCTTTATCTCTGAGAATTCCGTTCGAATCGGTATATGACTGATTAATCGCATTTAAATAGCTTCTTATTCCAGCAATCTCTTTTTCCGAGAATCCGGTGGCATACTGATTGGAAGGACCATAAACCTGGCTAGTCCTAAATTGCTTCATAAGTTCTTTTTCTAGTTGCTGATATTGATACGGCAACGAAACATCTACCGAGACAAGCTTTGCATCCGCCGGGAACCCGACCATCGCCCTGATCTTCTCCTGGTTCCCTTTAGCAATTTCCTCTGCGGAGATGAAGACGTCCCACTGGTAGGTTTCTGTTTCCGAGAATGATTGCTCCCTTGGATCATGAAGCCGTTTGAAAATATCATCCTGAATCAGAATCGTCGTGTACTGGTAATACCACGTCGTGGTGAATGACTGACGGTATGTGTCAGTGATTCCATCCTTCGCTGTGCTTGTGTTGACCAGGACGATCTCCGATGGCACTGGTTTCGGTGATGTGCCCGGGTAGACTGGCTCCCAATTTTCATAGGTGTTGGTACCCACCTGGATCAGGTTGGTCTCCCCTGCTTTCACCCATGCTGGAACTGCTGCTCCGAATAAATCTTCTGCCATATGCCCCGTTGGATCCCACTGGTTGACCGGGTTGTTCATGACATAGGAATAGCGGTTCAGTGTCTGGGTCTGGCTTACATCACCAGGATAGGTGTCTTCGCTCATGAATCGGGCCGCGCCCGGGTTGTACCAGCGGGCGTTCATGTCGACCAAACCGGACTTCCCGTCGTAGCGCATGCCGGTGTAGCCATGATAGTTGTATGGCGTCGTCGTGCCGGTGAAGATGCTGCCGAACGCGTCGTAGCGGTAACGCTCGATGATGTCGCCGTGGCGGTCGGTCACCTCGGACACTGCGCGTGTGCCGTCATACTGGTAGTAAAGCATGCCGCCGGTTGTTTTCAGAGCCGGGTCGTGTGCCGGGTTGGACAATCCATGCATGCCGAACATCTTGCG
>NZ_VEEP01000070.1 GCF_007678455.1 Cytobacillus oceanisediminis 2691
AAGCGAGTATGCGGGGGGGGATGGAGCAGGAAGGATGAAGACTGGATAGAATAAATGGTTGGGAAACTGGGGAGGGTGGGTATTAAGGTATGGGGAGGAGATGGTATTGATGGGAGAAGGGGAAAAAGTGGGTGATGTGAAAAAATGGGTGGAATGAATGGGTGTTGAGGAGGTAAGGGGGTATGTTGATGGGGAAGAGGTGGGAGGAAGGGAGGAGGAATATAAGTGTGTAAGTGGGAGGGAGGGAAAAGAGGTAATGGAAGAGGAAAAGTAGTTTGTGATGGAGGTGGGGAAGGAGAGGGAATGGGAGAGGGGGGATATGGGGGGTGGGGACGAT
>NZ_VEEP01000071.1 GCF_007678455.1 Cytobacillus oceanisediminis 2691
AGTGGTAAAATAATAAGGGGATTGAATTTTATTGGAGGTATATTTTTATGAAGAGAAGAATGGGGTTGGTGTAGGGGGGGAAATGGGGTGAAGATAAAGTATGGATGGAGAGAGGTTTGCGTGTGAGGAAGGGATTGGATTTTGAAAAGTAGGAGATTTATGGTATATAGATAAGGGAGGAAGGGGAGTGGGTGAAGGGAGGGGAGGTGAAGGGGGGTGGTGAGAAGGTGAAAGAGGTTGAATTGGAGGTTAGGAAGAATGAAGATGAGAGGGTTGTTGGTGAGGAAGTAAGGGAAGAAGAAATTGCCGGTATGCCTTCACGCTGGACGGGCATTCC
>NZ_VEEP01000072.1 GCF_007678455.1 Cytobacillus oceanisediminis 2691
GTTGAGGGAAGGTTTGGGTAAAGGGGATTTGATTGTTTGGGTATTGGGAAGTAGGGAAGAAAGGAAGGATTTGGTGGAGTTGAAGGATTTTGTGTTAATGAAAGATAGAGGTGGGTTTATGAATATTGGGGGTGGTGAGTTGGTGGAAGATGAGGTGTTATTGGGGGGAGTTGAGGAAAATAAGATGGGGGATGGTTATGTGGATGTTTTGTATGAAGAAGGTTTGAAGGAAAGTGATCGATTGTGGAGAATGGAGAATGTAAGGGTAAGTGGTGATATTTGAAGGTTGAGGAAAAATTATTTGGCAAGGTGGTTTGAAATTTTGAAAGAAAATCT
>NZ_VEEP01000073.1 GCF_007678455.1 Cytobacillus oceanisediminis 2691
GCTGGTAAGTGAGCAAACTGGCTGGACTTATATTCATGAGCATATGTGGAAACATCGATTGAATGGCGTGAAAGCCTATGAGATTTTGGTGAAATGGTTTGAAAATGTTGATAGGTAGGGTGGGGAAGGAGGGGTGGAGAGGTGGGTTTATGGGGTTGGATGGAATGAGTGGAAGGATTAGGTGAAGAGGTGGTATTTTAGGAAAAGGGATGTAAGGGGGTTTATTTGTGGTTTTTTGAAAGAGAGTGAAGGGGGAGGTGAGGAAGAGTTTTTAGAGAAGGATGAAAAGTAGGAGGTGGAGGATGGAGTGTTGAATGTGAGAATGAAATAGAGAG
>NZ_VEEP01000074.1 GCF_007678455.1 Cytobacillus oceanisediminis 2691
TCCCCACATTCCCAATATTCAAACCCCCACCCCACCTCTTAAAATCCACACCATCAATCACCACCCTCCACTTCAATTCACAATCAAATACAACTCTTCAACCAATCTTCCACATATCTCCAAACAACTCCATAAAAACATACAACACCTTCATTTCCCTCATCAAACCCACATTCTTTTCACTCCGCACACACACCTTCTCCAATCTTCAATTCATGACTTCCTTCTCCCTTTCGTTCTCCCAATCATCCTCATTTATCTTCTCATCGCTGCGCACTTCCAATCATTCAAGTATCCATTTGTCATCATCTTCACTCTGCCGTTCATCCTCATT
>NZ_VEEP01000075.1 GCF_007678455.1 Cytobacillus oceanisediminis 2691
AAATATAATGCTATGGTCTGTCATAATTCAAAGCATAATTCTCTGTGTTTTACTCTTGTACATAATACCTAAAACTAACAAAAAAATAGATTAATCAAGACTATTATTTGCTTTATTCCAATTGCTTTATTGACATTGAGCCTCTGAACCCTTAACAATCCCAAAACTTGTCGAATGGTCGGCTTAATAGCTCACGCTATGCCGACATTCGTCGCCAAGTTTAGTTAAGGGTTCTTCTCAACATCAATAAATTTTCTCGGCATAAATACATGTGGTATGCACAATACAGTGCTCCTTTTAATTGCACAACAGGATAACTATTCTCCGGCTACA
>NZ_VEEP01000076.1 GCF_007678455.1 Cytobacillus oceanisediminis 2691
TGACAAGTGAATGGAATTTTTAGTATTTTTAGAATTAAAGGAAAGGAATTGGTGGGAAGAAGTTGTTGAGGAGTTTTGGTAAGGGGGGTTGAGATTGGATGGGATAGAGAGAGTTTTGATTTGAGGAGAGAATGTGATGAGGATGGAACAAGGAAAAGGAATATTGAAAAATGGAGAGGTGGGAGGAGATTTGAGAAGAGAAGAAATGGAGGGGATTGATTTCTTAATGAGGGTCGCCAAAGGAAGAGAAGAGTGGTTGTGTTGGTTTTGATAGGTATGGATGAGGCTGGTAAGTTAAAAGAAGGATAAGAGGTGGGGGGATGGGGAAAGGTG
>NZ_VEEP01000077.1 GCF_007678455.1 Cytobacillus oceanisediminis 2691
CCGAAACCAGAGAAGAACTGGTGGGATATTGGATTAGGTGCTCTACAGGTAGTAGGAGGAGCAGCAGAAGCAGTCGGCGGTGCGGCATTGGCAGTCTTTACAGCCCCTACCGTAGCGGGAGCATTAGCGGGATCCTATATGATCGTGGACGGCTATTACAACATGAAAGCTGGCATCAACCAGATGAGGAATGGCTTTATCGGAGAAAAACGGTACGACACGACTCATGGGTTGGAAGAAGCCTTCGCATCCTTAGGAGCGATGACAGGGCATGAAACCCTGGGAAGGGGAACGTATTACGCCGTTTCCATCCTCAACCCGTTAAGTGTTTC
>NZ_VEEP01000078.1 GCF_007678455.1 Cytobacillus oceanisediminis 2691
TCACCCTTCAATACTTTATTTTACCCCACTCACTCCCTCCCTCACCCCATCTTCCAATTCCAAACTATAACCTTTCCTTTCCTCCTCATTCCATTTAAACTCCTCCCCCATCTACTCCATCACATTTCCCTTCTCTTCACCCACGCCATCAATATCCAACAAAATCCCCCCTCTTCCCCTCTTCAACAACTCCATTCCCCTTCCCCCTCCTTCATACTCGATTCCATAAACCAATTTCCCAAACAATTCCAACCCCACCCCAAATTCATCTGCTTCTTTCTTCTGTTCTCACCCGGGCTGCAACACAGCCCGAACGTTGCAACCATACTCGT
>NZ_VEEP01000079.1 GCF_007678455.1 Cytobacillus oceanisediminis 2691
AATTCGTTTGAGTTTCAGCCTTGCGGCGGTACTCCGCAGGGGGAGTGGTTAATGCGTTTGGTGGAGCAGTAAAGGGGGGAAACCCTCTAAGACTTAGGAGTGATGGTTTACGGGGTGGAGTAGGAGGGTATGTAATGGTGTTGGGTGGGGAGGGTTTGGGGGGTGAGGGTGAGTTAGAGAGCAGAGAGGGGGGTTGGGGAGTGGTGTTGGTGGAGATGTGTAGGGATTTGAGGGGTAGAGGTGGAATTGGGGTGTGGTGTTGTGGAGTGAAGTTGGGCAGTTTGCAATGAGGGTGGTGGGTTGAGGGGGGGGGGTTGAGATGAGAGGTAAG
>NZ_VEEP01000007.1:0-61395 GCF_007678455.1 Cytobacillus oceanisediminis 2691
ATCAACAGCCCCATTCCAGCACAAACCAAAAAAACTGTAGGCAAGCTCGATTTCCATCGAGTTTGTCTACAGTCTGAAGCGGCCATTATGCCGCTTTCTTTTCATTATTAGGGGATAAGATAAGCAAAAAAATGAGACAATCTCTACGATTTGCACATTAATCTCTACGGTAAAAGGGGTAATCTCTACAATTTACCCCATAATCTCTACGAAAAGTTTAATAATCTCTACGATTTACCCCATAATCTCTACAATTTCCAAAAAGTAGGAACCACGCCTTAATAAAACAGTCTGACAAGCAAATAACCAAACCCCGAAAGCAGCACAGACCCGGCAAGTCCGGCTGTCAATGCCTTTCCGCCCATTTGGCGGAATGATTTGAAATCAACATTCAATCCTAATCCGGCCATTGCCATCCCGATCAGCAGATAGGCGAAGCTGACGATTGCCGAAGCGGCGCCTTCGCTGACCAGTCCTGTCGTATTGAAGGCACTGACGGCGAGGAAACCAAGGATGAACCAGGGAATCGGAAGGGAGGCGAACGTCATTTTCTCTCCCGTTGCTCCGGTTTCCTTCCGTTTAATCAGGATGCCGATTAAAATGGCGACAGGGACAAGCAGTGCTACTCTCGTCAATTTTACGATGATGGCGAGGTCAAGCGCTGCCTGTCCAGCCGGATCGGCAGCTGCGACGACGTGGGCGATCTCATGCAAGGTGCCTCCGGCGAAAACGCCATAGTCCAGTGCATTCAACCCAAGATAAGAAAAAATCAACGTATAAAGGATAGTAAATATAGTTCCGAGCACCGCAACATTTGCTGCACCGACGGCTGTTTCTTTTTCATTCGCCTTGATGACTGGTGCGATGGCGACGACTGCTGCAGCTCCGCATATCGCCGTGCCACAGGCAGTCAGGATGCCGAGTCGCTTTTCAACCTTGAAAAGCCTGCTCAGACCATAAACCACCAGCAAGGCAAACGTCAGATTCGCAAATGCGATGAAAAAGACAGTCGCCCCTGCATTGTATATATCATAAAGATTCAGCCTGAAACCCAGCAAAATAATACCGAGCCGAAGGAGCTTTTTGCTGGAATAAGAGGCACCCTCCAACAAACCGTTATCCACTCCAACGGCAGCACGCCACATCATTCCGAGCATGATGGCGATGACAAGCTGGCCCATGATCGCGAAGAAGGGCAGTCCTGCGATCAGGCGCGCAGCCAGTGCCAGTACCAACGTTAAAGCAATCCCTTTGAACACCGGCACGCTAAAACGAGGCAAAAGTTCATTCATTTTCATCATTACACTTCCTCTGAATCAATCTATCTACCACTTTATCGAATAAAAGAAAAATAGCAAAACCCATGTATGTATTCAATCCCGAATTGTCAATATTCACAAAACGGATATATGTGGGCTAAGTTTTGCACCTGGATGGTGATTATAATGAAAGTAACTATACGACCTCCAAAAGCAGGTGAGAAAAAATGGAGAGAAGCATGTCGGAGGGAAGATTCCTAATCTATACCATTGCTGCGGTGATGTTCTTTATGCTGATTCATCTTTATCACTCCGATCTTTCACCCTACTTGAATCCTGAAAACTATATTGCCATCCATACTATTTTGGAATTTTTCAGTATTGCAGTTTCCTTTTCGATTTTTTCATATGGCTGGAAATTGTTCGGTTTCACTAAGTCAAGAAAGATCCTGATGCTTTCGTTTTTGTTCTTCATTGTCGGTGTACTCGATTTATTACACACGGTGACGTTCAAAGGCATGCCGTTTTTTATAACCGAAAGCTCGATCGCAAAGGCGACATGGTTCTGGGTTGCCGCCAGGGTGGCCGAGTCGTTGTTGATAGTCCTTGTTCTCATTCTGCCGGAACGCCAGCTGAAGGTGGATTCAAGGCGAATCTGCCTTGCTTTATGTACCATTGTTCTCGGTACCATTATGTATATGATTTTCAGGTATGAACAAAGTCTGCCTCTTCTCGTCATTGAAGGAGAAGGAACGACGCTTTTAAAAAATGTCATCGAATATGGTGTCGGTTTCCTGCACTTTATTTCCATCGTGATTTCGCTTTATTTTTATCATGAAGGCAAGGATGGCCAGCATCTGTATGTGGCTCTCGCATTTACGTTTTTATTCCTGTCGGAGCTTGTTTTTACCATCTATCAGAGCGTCTACGACATCGATAATTTCACCGGCCATTTATACAAGGCAGCAGGCTACTTTTTCATCATGAGAGGCTTCTACTTCTCGACCATTGCCGATGACAGCTTTTTTACAGGTCCCCGGGAAAAAGTTTGGTCTCAGCCTGAAGAAATGATCCAGAGTCACTACGGAATCATCTTCAGGCTGACGAAGCAGGGAAATGACTTCATCCATAAGATTGTCGGCGGTGGATTGCTGGAGGATCTCGGCTTCACCCCGAATGAAATCAACGGCAAGACGCTGAAGGAGTTTTTGCCCGAAAAAGCGGGAAGAGTTGAGAAGTATTATGAATGTGTCTGGAAAAATAATGAGAAAATCGTCTTTGATATCGAAATAGGCGGGAACACCTATGCCATTTCGCTTATGCCTGTTTTGAACAACGGGGAAGTTGTCGAGATTGCCGGGGCAGTGATGGGAATCGTGAAGCATTCACGGTTGGACCGCTGTTCAAGGAGTACAAAGGCAAGTGCCTTGTGAGATTAAAGAAAACCTGCACCCGTGCAGGTTTTTTTCTTTGTTGTTTAGGAAATTATAAAAGTATTTTTGTGTGGATAACTACATATGGGAGTCTTAATCCAGCTCCAGCGCCTAGCCCCTCGAGACGCTTCGGTCCTGCCAATGAAGTCAAAGAACGACTTCACTGTCAGGCCCTCCAGCGCTTGTCGGGGCTGAGCAAGGCGCTTGCGCTTTTTGTTCTTGTTAACCAGTCCTTAATGGAATTTTAGGGAACTCAGCGAATAAGCTATTAGTATCAGCCCTGTCCGATGTACAGGGTGACCAACTCAAGAGGGGAGCATACTTTTTCAGTAGTCAAGAGGATGTAAATAGTCTTTTTACAGGATGTTTTTAGCGGGAGGAAATGTTAATTTGGTTATGTGTTTACAAATATCAACAATATTTCTGGAAAAATGTAAACACTTACAATTTTTAAGGAAGAGGTGTTGACAGTGCTGGGATTTTTACAAAGAATCGGGAAGGCTTTGATGCTTCCAATCGCTGTTTTGCCTGCAGCGGCTTTATTGCTGCGTCTTGGGCAGCCGGACTTATTCAATATTCCTTTTATATCTGCAGCAGGTGACGCGATTTTTGCGAATCTTGCGCTGCTATTCGCAATTGGTGTGGCTGTTGGTATTGCGAAGGACGGGAATGGCGCTGCGGGTCTTGCTGGTGCAATTGGCTATTTCGTTTTGACTAAAGGTGCAGGTGCGATTAATGAAGATATCAATATGGCGGTGCTTGGAGGTATTTTATCCGGCGTGATCGCAGGATTGCTTTATAACCGATATCACGATATCAAGCTGCCAGACTATCTTGGTTTTTTCGGGGGCAGACGCTTCGTCCCCATCATTACTTCTCTGGTGATGATTATTTTAGCAGGAATCTTTGGTTATGTATGGCCGCCGATCCAGGCTGGCATCAACAATATCGGTGAGTGGATCGTTGGAGCCGGCGCACTAGGTGTCGGGGTATTCGGTTTCCTTAACCGCTTATTGATCCCATTGGGTCTTCACCATGTTCTGAACGCACTTGTATGGTTTGAATTTGGTGAATTCACGAATGCTGCAGGGGAAATAGTAAAAGGTGACCTGAACCGTTTCTTCGCAGGTGACCCTAAGGCAGGAATCTTCATGAACGGCTTCTTCCCAGTGATGATGTTCGGTCTTCCAGCTGCTGCGTTCGCGATGATTGCGGCGGCGAAAAAAGAGCGGAAGAAAGCTGTAACAGGCGCCCTGGCCGGCGTTGCATTTACTTCATTCCTGACAGGGATCACAGAACCGATCGAATTCTTGTTCATGTTCCTGTCTCCTTTATTATATGGTATCCACGCTGTCATGACCGGCCTCGCCATGTCGATCACCTATATGCTGGATATCCACCATGGTTTTGGATTCTCAGCAGGTGCGATTGATTATGTCCTGAACTATGGAATTGCTCAAAAGCCACTATTGCTGCTGGGTGTCGGTCTCGTATACGGTGTGCTATATTTCGTGCTTTTCTACTTTTTGATCATCAAGCTTGACCTGAAGACACCAGGACGTGAGGACGAAGTCGAGGGAGAGTTTACAGATAGCGGTGCTTCACAAGGCAATTATGCTGAGCTTGCAGATCATTATCTTGCTGCATTGGGAGGCAAAAACAATCTTAGGGAACTCGATAATTGCGTCACACGCCTCCGTTTAAAAGTCGATGATATGTCACAAGTGAATGAAGCAGACCTGAAACGGCTTGGCGCAAAAGGGGTATTGAAACTCAACAAAACAGACTTGCAGGTTATTGTTGGTACAGATGTCGAGTACCTGGCAAATGAAATGAAACGAAAATAAGGAGGCGGCAGTCCACCGCAGTTTACTGTGTCTTCTCTTTTATTGCCGTCCACCGGAAGCGCCTATTCCATATGTATTCCCTAATTTTGTAAGTTCGTTTCAGCATTTATCCGGGTAAAAACAAACACGGCCGCTGATACTAACTTAAGGAGGGATTCAACATGGATAAGGATAAACTTGTGGACATTGATCCAAACGCAAAGCCTGGGAATCAACGTGAGATGGAAGAACATTTAAAGACGACGGAGGCGAATCAGAAGCTTCAGGATGCTTTTTATGACGAAAACAAAAGCGACGGAGTTGACCCCGCAAACCTTAATAACCAATCAGCCATACTAACGGAAATGGACTAAAGCCGGCAGACGAGTGCCGGCTTTTGCCTTGGTTTTATTGATGTCGGTCCGTTTTATCGTTCTGGTCTTTGTTGCGTTTGTTGCCTTTGCTGTTATCCCCGCTGGCCAACTCGCCGGAAAACTCAGCCATCTGGTTGCCGAGCCTCGGTGAATTCTGGTTTTTGCTGCCTTTATTGTTCTTTTTGGTCATTTTAAGCCCCCCTAGTAGTAAGTTCAGTTTAGTTTTCCCGGAAAGCAGGGAGCAATATGTACTGTTTTCTTAGTATGAAAAAAAGAAGCAGCTGTCTGACAGCTGCCCCTTCTGCTTACTCTTTGATCGCTTGTTCGATTTCTTTTTCGCTCACATTCGTTACTTGAGCGGTTTCCTTCAATTCCTGAATCAGCTCATTTGCTTCCTCATAAAGCGTGTCATCGGTGAATTCCTCGGAAAAGTACAAGGAATCTTCCAGCACGGCCTTTACCCGCAGCCTTGTACCGGACTCCGTGTCCTCGTCGCCAAGTGTGACTGCAGAGCGGGAGGTCTCATGCTGGCTGAGCAAAATTTTCTTTGGATTTTGATCTTCTTTTACAGCTTCAACAATTTCCGCCAACGAATGAACTCGTTTCAATGACATCACCCCTCTATTATGTATTCCATATTTGATGATTTTAAAACCAGTCAAAGAATAATTTCGAAAATTGTCCCTTTGCCGGGCTCGCTTTTAAGTCTGATTTTGCCGCCATGCGCCTCCACAAGCTCCTTTACGATGGCTAGCCCAAGGCCAGAGCCGCCAAGGGATGATGACCGCGACTTGTCGACGCGGTAAAAACGGTCGAAAACCCATGCCTGGTCCTCTTTAGGGATGCCTTTCCCTTCATCTTCAATCGTAAGATGTGTGCGGCCGCTCTTTTTAAATGCATGAATTGTAGTTGTTGTGCCTGCAGCAGAATACTTCCGGGCATTATCCAGCAGGTTGATGACGATCTGCTCAAAACGGACTGGATCGGCCTCGATATAGCTTTCCTCGTCACAGATTAAGTTAAGCATGATATTTATCTCCTGGAAGGAGGGAAGCATTTTCATCTGGATGCTATGCAAAAATCCGCAAAGCTCCAAAGGCTCTTTTTGGATGGGAAAAGTATTCTCATCCATTTTGGCTAGATCGAATAAACTCTTGACGAGATCGGACAGCCTGGCTGCTTCTTCATTGATAATTTGCAGGTATTTGCTTTTGTCCTCTGGACTCGTTGATTCCCTTCCAGCAATGTCTGCATAACCTTTTATATAAGTCAGCGGTGTCCTTAGTTCATGCGAAATGCTTGCGAGAAACTCACTGCGCTGCTGCTTGATATGGTTGAGGTCATCCGCCAGCACTTTGATCGATTCCCCCAGTTCTCCCAGCTCATCGTTCCCAAGGCGGGGCAAAGCGACAGAATAGTCGCCCTGGCGGATCTTCAAGGTTGCCTCATTCATTTTGATCACTGGCTTTGTAATGAATCTGGAAAGGAAAAGTGTGATGACTACCATTGAAGAAAGCAGCAGGATTCCCGCAAGCCAGAAATGCCTGTTAAGCCTGGCGATCAGCCCCTGGACACGCTGCGTGTTCTTGAACATATAGACGTTTCCATTTGCCTCTAAAGGGCTGACCGAAGCAATGTACTTCTTGTCCTGCCAGTCATCCTCAAGGATCAAGCCGGTTCGCGGAACGTCCGGTGCTGCGGTAATAATATTTTGTATGTATTGGTCAACCGGAATGGAGGAAGCAACCACTTCACCATTCTGGCCGGTGATGACAACATGAGTTTCCGTCCTGGATTCCATCGTTGTAATGTGGTGAATCGTTTCCGCAGTATAGGAAGTTTCCAGAATATCTCGATGGTTATTCCCGCGTGTCAGCAGGGAATCCAGTTCTTCATCAATTCGTGAATGGATGATTGATGAGTGAAGAAAGTAAAACAGGAAGCCCTCAACCATCAATATTGTTATGAAAAATACAATGCCTATTTTAAGTGAAATGCGATCCATATTTGCTCACTCCAAAGGATATCTTTATATTCATCATACTAAAAAAGAAGAGTGATAATAAGTGTTTGATAAATGGAATAAACTGGTTTATGCATTTCAATAATGGGTAATTTATCCAAGTGTACAAAAAAGGGGGAGCGAAAACATGGAGAAAGATTTTTATTTTTCCAAGCTGAGGATAGCGGTCCTGTTCTTTTTTATCAGTCTCGTGACCATCGGATTTAGTTGGGGATTCCTCAGCATGATGTCAGAACCAGAGGGAAATGGGGGAGGACTTGTATTGTTTGGGGCAATCATCCTGATTCTTGGATGGAGTCTGGTCTTTCTCGGAAAAACTTTTTTCCAAAAAGAGGCCAATGTAACAATCAGTGACCGCGGTCTCACATTAAGAGGGAAGGCAGGACCTGGCTTCATTCCCTGGGAAGACATTGAGGGGATTCTGCCATATGAGGTACATAATAATGCGACACTGGGCATTATCCTTAAGGATGAGGAATACTACCTGAATGCAATGCCAAAGGGAGGTCAGCGTCTCGCCAGGCTGAATGTCAAAACAGGATTTCCGGCTTTCAATATAGGCCTGAGCAATATTAAAGACAAGCAGGGGCTCATCGATTTCCTGCTTGAAATGAAAGTCCCATTCTTCATTGAAGCGGACGAGAATGAGCTTGTTGACCAGGAAAAGGAAACGAATATGCAGTAGCAAAAAAGCGGAGGAGCAGGGCTCTCCGCTTTCCTTGAATTTATATCCTTCCTCTATTTGAAAAAACAGCATGGCATCTTGCAGCCATGCTGTTAAGCAACTAATTGAGAAGGCTTTTCCAATCATTTATAAAAGTGGAAGCAGATGCGTTGGGGGATGACAACACTTCCTCTGTGGGACCAGTCTGTTTCAGCTCACCATCCATCAGGATCGCAAGCGTTCCAGCAAGGTATTTCAGTTCCATAAGATCGTGGCTGACAAAAACTGTTGTCGTTTTCGTCTGCCCGATAATCGACTTAATATCCTTCAATAACTGCACCTTCGTGGGGAAGTCAAGTGCAGAGAAGGGTTCATCGAGGAACAGGACTTCCGGCTCAAGCACCATTGCCCGGGCAAGGTTGACACGCTGGGCCTCGCCGCCGGACAGGTATGCTGCGTGTTTTTTGGCAAGATGGCTAATCTGGAATTTTTCCAGCCAGTAGGCAACCTTTTGCTTTACTTCCTGGCGGGGAAGATTCCTTAGCTTCAAGCCAATCGCAACATTTTGAAAAACGGTTGTATCAAGAAGCAGCGGCTGTTGCATCGCGACAGCGAATTTTCTTCGCATCTTAAGAGAGAGATCGTCAGAGATATCCTGACCTTTGAAAAAAATCGAGCCCTGAGCTGGTTTCTCCAGCAGGGACAAAGCTTTTATAAAAGTGCTTTTTCCAGCACCATTCGGACCCATGATCCCTAGGATTTCTCCGTCTTGTATCTCAAAGTGGGGGATGGACAGCAGGTTTTTCTTCCCGGCTCTCACTTCTAAATTTTTTACAGTAATCAGTGGGGTCATAGGCTCCGCTTCCTTTGCTGTAAGTAAGTCAGGCTAAATGTGATAATGAACGCCAATGTCATCAGGATGAATGAAAGTGCAAGAGCGATATCGAAATTGCCTTTCGATACTTCCATGACAATCGAAGTCGTGAGGATCCGGGTCTCGCCGCTGAGATTGCCGCCGACCATCATTGCGGCGCCGACCTCGGCAATGACTCGTCCAAATCCGGCTATGATGGCGGCAAGAATCGCAAGCTTTACTTCTTTCATCAAAATCCAATATAGCTGGAACTTCGTCGCTCCAAGCGCTTTGACCTGAAGGATCAGTTTAGGATTGATTTGCTGGAATGCCGTGCTTGTCAGCGCTGTGACAATCGGCAGTGAAACGAGAATCTGTGCCATGATGATTGCGGTTGGCGTGTACAGCCAGGCCAGATCGCCAAGCGGACCAGAGCGCCACAGGAAAAGAGTGATCCATAGACCAGCGACGACAGGAGGGAGGCCCATGCCGATATTGATGATGGCAAGGAGCAGCTTCCTTCCCGGAAATCGGGCAAGCCCAAGGAACATTCCCGCTGGAATACCGATCATTGTGCTGATCAGCACAGCTGTAATCGATACCCTCAGCGTCAGCAGGGTAATCTCGAGGATTTCCCGGTCTCCTGACAGGATCATTTCTATCGCTTTTTTCAATCCTTCTAATAAAAGTTCCATACGCAATCAGACTTTCTTTTGAATTTGTACTTGCAAAATTTCTGAGAATTGAAGTATTACACTTCAAGAATTGTCCATCTCCAGCGCCTTAGCCCTGGAGATGCTTCGTACCTGCCAATGAAGCCAAAGAACGGCTTCATTTCTTGTCGGGATAATCAAGACTGTTCCAATTTTCTTATTCAAAAAGGAAGAATAATGGCTCGCCGTACTCATCGGTGCCAAATTCCTTGATAATCTTCTTTGTCTCTTCTGAGGTCATATAGTCGACAAATGCTTTCGCACCTTCTGCATTTACTTTATCATGTTTTTCCTCGTTAACTTGCATAACGTGATAAATATTCAGCAGGCTTTCGTCACCTTCAACCAAAATTCCGGTGTCAGGCATGTTCTTTTTCTGAGCCAGGAATGTAGCACGGTCTGTCAAAGTATAAGCTTGTTTTTCGGAAGCGATCTGCAGTGTTGCACCCATCCCTTGTCCAGCTTCGATATATGCATCACCAAGGCTTTTCGGATCAAGAGAAGATTTCTTCCAAAGTTCGATCTCTTTTTTATGAGTGCCGGAATCATCACCACGAGACACGAATGAAGCTTTTGTATCAATGATTTTTTTCAATGTTTCAGGTACTGTTAAGCCTTTTACTTTTGCTGGGTCTTCAGCTGGTCCAACAATGATGAAGTCATTGTACATGACCTTCTGTCGGTTGATGGCATCGCCGCTTTTTACGATTTCTTCCTCCGCTGCAGGTGCGTGCACAAGAAGGACGTCCGCTTCACCGCGTGTTCCCATTTCAAGAGCCTGTCCGGTACCAACGGCAATGATTTTCAGATTATAATTGTTTTTTTCTTCAAAATCAGGCTTCAGAACATCAAGAAGGCCGCTATCCTGAGTACTGGTAGTTGTCGCTAGGATCAAATCCGTTTTTTCTGTTTTTTCCGTTTTTGTCTCTTGCTGATTTTCAGCTTCCTTTGTCGAGGAGTCAGAACAGCCTGTAACAAAAGCGAACATAAGTACAAGCAATAGTGAAATTAAATGTTTGAATTTCATTCCTTATTCCTCCGTTGAGTGGTTTCCATAAATGATGTTTCCGAATTCTTCAGCATCATAGCCATCAAGGTCTGCAATGCTATCTTTGAAATTGGTGAGCTGGATCAGGTCGATCAAGTGCTGGAGGGCTTCTTTGTTTCCAGGAGTCCAGCGGAACACTAAGTCAAACTGTTCCCTCGTGAGCGGGATGAAATCGAGACCTAGCTGGCTTGCTGCGCACCTGATTCCAAATGCTGCATCTGCTGTACCCCTGCTGATATGAGCTGCAGCCCCCAGGTGTGTCCACTCTTCATTTTCATAACCCTTCACATTTGTCGGCTCAAGTTTTTCATTGGCAAGGAAGGAATCGAGCAGGAAACGGGTGCCGGCTCCTTTTTGGCGATTGACAATAGTGACGTCAGTCCTTGCCAAATCTTTGACCCCGGTAATATCCTTTGGATTGCCCTTCGCGACAATCATACCCTGCTCCCTTGAAGCAAGCCTCATAACGGTAATAGGCTCGTGGACAAACAGCTGCCGGATGAAGGGAAGATTGTATTGCTGCGATGTCGGGTCGAGCAAATGGACGGCCGCAATATCGGCGCTGCCGCGATACAGCATCATCAGACCTTCGAGACTGCCGATGTAGGAGGGAGTGATGCTGAGTCCCGTTCCTTCAGAGGCTATGTACTTTACCAGCTGTTCGAC
This sequence comes from Cytobacillus oceanisediminis 2691, assembly GCF_007678455.1. Taxonomy (GTDB): domain Bacteria; phylum Bacillota; class Bacilli; order Bacillales; family Cytobacillaceae; genus Mesobacillus; species Mesobacillus oceanisediminis_A. Next base: position 10,860 of record NZ_VEEP01000007.1, read on the forward strand.
CAGGAAATCATGGCTGCCAGCGAGCTGCACAGAATGCTGGGAATTTCCCTTTGCTTCCTGAACTCTGGCAGGAGTTGCGGACATGCTGGTTTTGTATCTTTCAAACTCGCTTTCTTCGATGCGCATCTTATTGCCCACTTTGAAAGCGGCAAGGTCTCCGCGCTTGATCATTTCATAGACGGTATGCTTTGAAATCTTCAGCATGGAGGCGATTTCATCGGGAGTGTAAATTTGCAAAAGGCTTCCCTCCTTTTCTTCCTAATCTAAATATAATAAAATATTTAATAGTTAGGTAGAGTTTTTGTTTGGTTTTGTTTATTTTCGTTAAGTTTTGTTTGTGGTTTATCATATTTTGTTCACAATTTAGGAATTAGATTACCAAATAAAACCTTCACAAAATACTCCAGGCAGTATCGTGTATTTCTGATTCAATACATGGTAAACTAAACTCTAGAAATATTTGATGCAGAAAGGAATACGGGAGAATGCAGATTTCAGATAAAGCGCGCGACATTTTAAAAGAAATCCTCGCAGAGCGCAATGCGGAAGGTATCCGCGTCTACTTTGGCGGCTTTGGCTGAGGAGGCCCGCAGATTGGTCTGGCTCTGGAAGAGCCGGAAGAAGATGATCATGTAACAGTAATCAATGAAATCCAAGTTGCGATTGAATCCAATATCGTCGACTATACAGAAGGCATGGCCCTCGAATATGACGAATACCGTGAAGGCCTCGTCCTCATGGGCGGCGACGGCGGCTGCTGATAAATGTGCACACCTCATGTGCATGCCTGACATAAATGGCGCACATCTATTTGCACAGGCCTGACATCAAAAAATGCACACCATCTTGTGAATGGTGTGCATTTTTTCGTAGTTGATTACTGGAAAAAAACGCGTGGAATTTCCAATTCGCTATATAAAGTAAAAAGTCGCTATAAAAAAATAAAAGTCGCTATAAAAAGTAAAAACTCGCTATAAAAATGAAAAACTCGCTATAAAAAATTTCAGAACTGCCCGGTGAACTGAAAATACAGCACGATCAGCCCGATTACCCATACATAAATCGCAAAAGGTTTTAATGAGCGCTTTTTTAAATAGCCAATCATCCATTTTACGGCGATATAACCGAAAATCGCAGCCGAAATGATGCCAATCAGCAAAGCCTGAAGTGAAATCGTCTCGCTCCCGCCGCTGAAGAGGTCCTTTCCCTGAAGGACGATTGCCCCGAGAATGGCTGGCGTCGAAAGCAGAAAAGAGAAGTAAGCTGCTGTCTCGCGGTCAAGCTTCCTCCAAAGCGCAGCGACGATGGTCAGCCCTGAACGGGAAATAGCCGGGAAGATCGCAGCAGCCTGGAAGCTCCCGATTACAAGGGCATCTGTATAACTGATGTCATCCATCTTTTTACGCCCATTTTTAATCGAATCCGCGAACCACATCAATGTTCCAGTGATCAGGAATTCCCAGCCGATTGTCACGCCTGTTTTGGAGATTTCATCAAAATAATCCTCAAACAGCAAACCGACAACGACAGCGGGAAGCGTACCGACAACAAGCAGGAAGGTCAGCTTCCCGAATGGATTTTTCAACATCTTGATGAATTCATACCTATAAAACACAAATACGGCCAGAAGCGTACCAACATGTAGCATCGTGTCGAGCAGAAGGCCAGCTTCCTCGAGCCCAAACAGGTTCCTGCCGAGATAAAGGTGCCCGGTCGAGCTGATCGGCAAGAACTCGGTCAGTCCCTGAATCAGCCCAAGAATAAAAGCTTCAATTTTAGATAGCATGAAGTATCCCCACTTTTTCAAAGACTTTGTCCATTACAAAGCTATGAAACATGTCCCGGTGGTATGCAAGCTATTTTTTGATGACTCCAATGGAAGGCCAGCTTCCTTTTGGTGACACCACCGGAATGTGAGCCTCATATGAATTTTACCGTTGGACTGTGCTTCAATTTGATGACATCATAGAGTGCCATGTTCTCATGTTGCGGACGCCACCAAATTGCCACAAGCCACCGCCTGTGTCAATATGCCTGAATACAGTGAATATGGATATGTAATAATAACCATTTCAGAGTCAGAAGTTGTGATTTATTGTCGAAAAAAATATAATGAAGTATTGAACAGTTCTTCTGATATTTTTGCAGAAAACGTCCTTCATTTAAAAAGGGGAATAAACATGACATCGAATCAAAAAAATAATTCCCGGCTCGACTATGGGCTGGTTACGATACTGATCCTTTTATTTCTTGCAAGCTGCATTGCCATTTACAGCGCCCAGACAACGGGGCAGTATGGCTCTGAAAACTTCCTGATCAAACAGATTATCTGGTACGTCATCGGTGCCGGCATCATTACCGCGGTCATCACACTGGATTCCGACCAGCTGCAAAAACTGAGCTGGTATGCTTACGGCTTTGGGCTGGTGCTGCTGGCAGGGTTGATTGTTGCTCCCTCAGGTATCGCTCCGGTCATCAATGGAGCAAAAAGCTGGTACAAGGTGCCGGCAATGGGGACGCTGCAGCCGTCTGAACTAGTCAAAGTGTTCATCATCCTGGCTCTGGCGAGAGTGATAGTCGATCATCATCAGAAATACCGCTTAAAAACGATCCAAACAGACTTATGGCTTTTGATTAAAATCGGCTTGGTGACAATGGCGCCGCTCATGCTTGTCATGCAGCAGCCTGACCTTGGGACTTCGCTTGTGTATATTGCGATCATGCTCGGGATGATTTTCATCTCCGGCATCACATGGAAGCTGCTAGTACCGATTTTTGGCACAGGTCTAACATTAATCTCGATTATCTTTTATTTTGTCATCTGGAAACCAGAAATTCTTGAGAAATACCTTGGCGTAAAAGAGTATCAATTCGGCCGGATCTATTCCTGGCTGGATCCATATAATTATCAGAGTTCGACCGGCTTCCAGCTGACGAGATCGCTGCTGGCAATTGGCTCCGGTGAAACAGTAGGTAAAGGCTATGGAACAAGGGAAGTTTACCTTCCGGAGAGCCATACCGATTTCATTTTCAGCATAATCGGTGAGGAATTTGGATTTGTTGGTGCAAGTGTTCTTGTCAGCTTGTTTTTCTTGCTGATTTATCAGATCACGAAAATCGGAATGGAAACAAAAAACGATTTTTATACCTATATTTGTGTAGGTGTTATCAGCATGATCACCTTCCACGTTTTCCAGAACATCGGCATGACGATCGGCCTTCTGCCAATCACCGGAATTCCGCTGCCATTCATCAGCTACGGAGGCAGCTCCCTGATGGGGAATATGCTTGCCGTCAGCCTGATCTTCTCGATACGGTACCATTACAAAAAATATATGTTTTCAACATCCACATAAAAACGAGCAGGAATCGATTCCTGCTCGTTTTTTTTTCCTGTTCAAGACCCAATTCTTATTCAATGATTCCTACCTCAGTAATGACCACATCAGTGTTAACATGCACGGTCAGGTTTTTGTATTCATCTTCCCATTTTTTAAAATCAAAGCCTCTCGTTTTGGTTTTAATGAAGTGGCCGAATCCTACCGGGTCGGTGCCCTTTTCCTGAAAATCTTTGATCATTGCGGTGGCCTCTTTGTTGACCTGTGTTTCGAATTGCTTTTCGATATCTTTGATAATCGCCGGCGTTACGATATTCCCGGTATATTCCCGTATCAGGCCTTTAATTTTGATATCCACTGTGATGGTGTAAGGGTCCCGTTTTGTCAGTTTTAGTTTATGTTTGGAATCCAGGTCTTTTATAACAGCTTTCTTATTATCTACGGAAAGCTTAAAAGACCCTTCGCTGAACTTATCTGTCAGCAGTTTGAAAAAGAACATTTTTTCAGGAGGGAGTTCGCCTACAAGCTGATCATCTTTGAATAATGCAATCCCTACGATATCCACGATCTCCGGCTCTACCTTTTTTAAGATGGGGAGGTAGGGATCCTTTCCTTCCTGAAAACGGTCAAAGGTAAACAGATGCATATTTGTTTCAGGGAGATTCCGGTTTTTCATATTGTGCTCGATCAGTTGGGATAAGTGTACGGCGTTCCCACGGTCTCCATATGTACCGGATAAAATACTTTTTGCTGACTCATCAGCTACGGCAAAATAAACCCCTGCGCCGATACTCGCATCGCGCTGAAAAGCATCTGTATACTCGCTGATGCCTTTTTTGGCAATATCCTCTCCGAACAAGGCAATTTCCAGTGCGCCTGTAACAATTGGCTGCGCTGATTTCCGCTGTACCTCCTGGATGAGATCCATACTGCTTAAGGCCGTGGCGGAATAGGTGAAATTGCCGATCTTTTTATCAGGGTTGAAGATGGGAATCATGACGGTTCCTTCAATTTTTCCATCCTCAGCCACGTCATAACCCACGCCCATTTCAATATTGACATCATCGATGATTTCTTTTTCGACACAGCCGGTAAGGGCCATTACGGCTGTGATAATCAGACAGAGCATTTTAATTCTCATTTTTATTTTTCACCTTCTTCGCAATCCATGTGGCGATAAATAAAAAGGGGATATAAACATAGGTTATGACGAAGCCGATTCTTGCAGTCCAATCATTCAGAAGATTGATTCTAGCACGAGTATCAAAGAACATGATCGCAACTAAACATATCAAGGCAAGACCAATGACGCCTTTTCTTTGCCGCAGCTTAAAAGCCCTTTTTAAAATCATGCTGCCACCCCAAAGGGCAATGCATACATTCGGGAGGATGATCAGATTCCAGTTGGCAATCCCAATATATTCAAACCTTTCAACGAAGGGCATGGTGACGATCTTCCACATGTCGAGGGTCGCCCAAATGGATTTTGCCAGCTGGCCCTCTGAAAAGAAACTGAATGTAATGATTGCCAGGACAGTATAGATTATAGTCGTCAAAAAGACGCCTAGATGAGCCCACTTTTGGGATTTGGGTGCGTCTTTAATGAATGGATAGAAAAAAAGCGGGATCTCGAATCCGATATAGGTCAAAGACATATTATAGGCACTGGTTGCAAGTTCTTTAACAGAGTGATCAAAAATCGGCAGAAGGTTCGTGAAATCTGCATATTTTAATGTGAAACCGAAAGTCAGCAGCAGATAACTTGGCAGTACGATACAGAAAAAGGCAACACCAGTTACTGTGCGAAACCCTCCAAATACGATGTAGATAGAAAGAATCAAAAAAACAAAGCTGTACCAGAACGCGCTGATTTCAGGAAACATCCATACCTGGATGACTTCAATATAGGTCCGTAATACCGCCATTACAAAAATGAGAAGGTAGATAATGGAAATGGCACTTATCATATTGCCGATTTTTTTGCCAAACACATAAGCGTTCGCCGCCACAATATCTCCTTCGACTGTCCCGCAAATTTTATAGATCATCCAGATAATAATGTGGATGCTCAAACCGGCAGCAAGAACGGAGATCCAGGCGTCATAACCTGCAGCCTTCGCGATGATTCGCTGGTAACCCAGTACCCCGATGCCGATTTGCATGGACATGATCAAATAGAGAACGAGAAAGGGTGAAACTTGCAATCTTTCGGGTACTGGCTGCTGCATGACTCAAAACCTCCAATGCTCATTCATCAATATCCTTCTTTTCCTTCGCCTTTTTCTCACTGAAGCGGGCAGGATTTTCCGTCCTCAAATATTGTGGCCGATTGTATTGCATCGTAAACGGCAGACGGATGATCGCATCCTTGAAATCAGTGACCCTGGGAGGGTAAAGAGGTTCCAAAAATGGCCTTCCCAAAGATGTCAGTCTAAGCAAATGGGTCAGAAGGAATGAAAAGGAGACGACGATTCCGAGCAAGCCCCAGAGCTCCGCGAACAACAGGAATGGAAAACGCAGCAACCTGATTGTGTTGCCCATTCGGTATACAGGTGTTGTAAAGGACGCCAGTGCGGCCAACGCAACAATAATCAGCAGGACATTACTGGTCAGGCCGGCTTCAACGGAAGCTGTCCCGATTACGATACCGCCCACGATACCGATTGTCTGGCCAACCTTGGTTGGCAGTCGGGCTCCAGCCTCACGCAGAAGTTCGATCGTCAGCTCAAGGAACAATGCTTCCAGGATAGGAGGAAGGGGAATTTCTCTTCTAGACGTAATCAATGTGCTTAGCAGGTCCTTCGGGATCAATTCATAGTGATACGACAAAGTTGCCACATAAATCGGTGTAATCAGAATCGAGAAGGCAACAGCGAACAAACGAACCAAACGGAAAAAAGAAGAGAGTAAATAATTCAGGAAATAGTCTTCGAATGACCCGAAAAATTCGACCAGGGTCGTAGGGCCAATCAGCGCATGTGGTGACCCGTCAACAAGGATGGCGACTTTTCCCTCCGCGAGTACAGCCGCAATCCGGTCGGGCCTTTCTGTATCGAGCAATTGCGGGAAGGGAGAATTCTGGTTATCTGAAATTAATTGCACAATATAGGAACTATCCGTAATTTCATCAAACTCGATATCCTTAATTCGCTGAATGACCGTATCGACATTATCCTTATTTGTAATGCCATCAATGTAAAGGACAGCGACCCCACTTTTTGAAAGCGAACCAACCGTGTAGTTTTCGACGATTAGCTCTTTAACAGGAACCCTTTTCCGGATCATATTAAGATTCTGGTCAATTGACTCGACAAAAGACTCTTTTGGACCGATGACACTGAACTCGACTTCTGGCATCCCGACTGCGCGGACGATTTCCTTCTGTGCTGCGATGAACGCAAAATATTTCTCTTCATTTTCAAGGGTCAGCAGTACATAGCCGTTAAAGAGCTTCGTTTCAATCTCCTCGTTCTTGTCCGATACCTGGACATCTGCGACGGGGACCAGCTTTTTGACATCTTCAATGGTGAAAAAATCACCTTCAAGCAGTCCGGGGAGAGCATTATTCTGAAGAAGGCTTTCATCCACAAGAGTGGAAATAAAGGAAAAACAGAATTTTTTTTCTGATTTCTGGTTCACGTAAAAGGTTTTTTTATAATCGTGCGACTTGAAAAGCGTATTTTCCCAGCCATGGTCATTTAGATATTGGTCAGGCCTTTGACCATCTGTATCCTGCCTGGCCGCTTCTTTTTCAATGTCTTCCAGCAGTTTTTTCTTGAATAACTTTCTCATTGCACTCTCCGCCAATCTTGGTTTACGCTTATCATTTCCGAAATTGGGAGGAATATGAAGTCATTACGAAATTTTGTTAAATATGCCTCCTATCATCAACCTAGTGCTCATTTGGAAGAATAAAAAAACCCGCATATCTTTGCGGGTTTTCTGCTTTATATATATATGGGGAGGGAATTAGTAAAAATAAAATCTTGGGGGGATTTTATTTCAACATATGTTTTTCAAGATCATCAAGCATCAGGTTGGCAGCCTTGACTCCGCCTGCTGTATTCCAGATGGCATCATCTACTTTATATACTTCACCTTTTTTTGCTGCCTCTAGGTTTTGGAATAACGGATCCTCGATCCATTCTTTTTCGACTTCAGTTGCTTTGCCGTCACCTTCATCATATGTGAAGTAGAACAGGATATCTCCGTCCATTGCCGGAATTCTTTCCTTCGTTACGCCTTTTTCAGCAAAGTCTTCTTGGTCCTGGCTTTCTGGACGGGCCAGGCCAATTTGTTCAAGAATCACTCCTGAGAATGAATCCTTGTGGTAAATACGAACATCGCCGGCCATAAAACGGACCATTGATACTTCAGTGTTTATTTTATCTCCAAGCTTTTCTTTTAAATCTTCAATGCGCTTGTCATAGGCAGCTAGTACTTCCTTGCCTTTTTCCTCTTTGTTCACGGCTTTTGCATAAAGTTCAAAGTTGTTTTTCCAGTTTCCGCGAAGATCTTCCGCAAAAACGGTAGGTGCGATTGCTTTAAGCTGTTCATAAATATCTTCCTGGCGCATCTTATTCCCAATGATCAAATCAGGCTGAAGCGCAGCAATTGCTTCTACGTTAACCTGGCTTTCAACGCCAACGACTTTTACATCTTTCATATCCTCTGCAATATGGTCATACCATGGATCTCCTGTCCATGACTGGACCGCTCCCACAGGTGTGACTCCAAGTGCAAGAAGTGCTTCCGTTCCTTCATTTGTCAGGATGACAACCTTTTCAGGACTCTTTTCCAGGGTTGTTGTACCCATAGCGTGTTCCACTGTATAGCTTTCTTCTTTTTCTTTAGGCTTTTCAGCTATATCCTTCGCCTGATCCTCATCTGTCCCGCATGCTGCCAAAAGCAGGATGGTGAAAATGCTGATAAGAACCAGCAAGTGTTTGGTAACTTTCATATGTATTTCCTCCTGTGTTGGTATTGATAATCATTTTCAATTACTGCCTCTTTATGATAAAATGCAAGAGGAGACATTGTCAATACTAATTGATAATGATTTTCATCATCATTGACAATTTTGTGAATATGTTTCGTCAAATGGTGAAAAGAGTGCTAATTTCACGTACAGTAAATAAACAATATAAGCAACTAACTTAATTTAAAAAAGCCACATTGTAAACAAGAAAGGTTAATCATTATGCTGCTGAAAACCAATGCTCACAGATTGGCAGGGCTCCTGGCCGCTATCATCTTTATATTTTTTTTAATATGTGCAAGCATCGTTTACGGATATACCGATACTTCATGGGGAACTGCTTTCGATGCCTTCACTAAATATGACGGATCAAATGAACATATCATCATTCAATCTGTCCGGCTGCCGCGTGCGCTGATTGCCGCAGCAGTGGGGGCAAGCCTGGCGATCGCGGGTGTCCTGATGCAGACATTGACGAAAAACCCGCTTGCATCACCTGGCATATTTGGAGTTAATGCGGGGGCTGGGTTCGCGGTGGTAGTGGCGGTGACGATTTTTTCAGTCGGCAGCCTCCAGGCTTTCGCGTGGATTTCCTTTTTAGGTGCTGCTCTTGCTGCAATCAGCGTCTATGTAATCGGGTCAGCAGGACGTGAAGGATTGACACCCATGAAATTGACACTTGCCGGCGCTGCGATGAGCGCGATGTTTTCATCGTTCACACAGGGTTTGCTCGTGTTGGATGAAGCAGCACTCGAACAGGTGCTTTACTGGCTTGCGGGCTCTGTGCAGGGACGTAAGCTGGAAACACTCATCGGTGTCCTCCCATATCTGGCGATTGGCTGGATCGCAGCCATTCTGATTTCCACGAAAATGAATGTACTGTCAATGGGGGAAGATGTGGCCAAGGGGCTTGGTTTGAATACCGGATTTGTAAAGCTGGGCGCGGGCGTGATCATAGTCCTCTTATCCGGTGGCGCTGTGGCTGTGGCTGGTCCAATTGGGTTCCTCGGTATTGTAATCCCGCATTTGACAAGGGCAGTAGTTGGCATTGATCACCGCTGGGTCATTCCTTTCTCGGCGATCTTCGGCGGGATGCTGCTGTTGGCGGCGGATATCGCTGCCCGATATGTGTTAATGCCGCAGGAAATCCCGGTAGGTGTGATGACCGCGATGATCGGAACTCCATTTTTCATTTATATCGCGAGAAAGGGGTTCAACGGAAAATGAGCCAGTTTAAAAGCTTAAGATTTTTCAAGGATAGAGTATCCTTTTTAATCGATAAAAAAGCCGCAGCTGTTATGATTGGCCTGCTTGTTACGGCTTTTGCTGTCTTTGTCATCAGTACTGGATTGGGCGATATGGAAATAAGCCCGCTAAGAGTGCTTGCTGTGTTTTTTGGCGGGGGAAGCGATATGGAGAGATTGGTTGTGCAATCCTTCCGTCTTCCGAGAATAATCGTAGCGCTAATGGTTGGAATCAGCCTGGCTGTTGCCGGAGGACTTCTGCAGGGCATGATCCGAAATCCGCTTGCTTCACCTGATATTTTGGGGATCACCGGGGGAGCATCGGTGGCAGTAGTCGGATTTTTAGCTATTTTCAGTGATGACAATAATGCTTTGACAGTAAGTATAGAATGGATGCCGGTTGCCGCGTTTGCTGGTGCTGCGATCGTAGCCTTCCTCGTTTATTTTCTTTCCTGGAAAAATGGTGTTTCGCCTATTCGCCTCGTCTTGATTGGTATCGGTATTTCCGCGATGATGCAGGCTTTGACTACACTAATGATGATAATGGGGCCAATTTACAGGGCCAGCCAGGCGAACATCTGGATTACCGGTACGGTATATGGCTCAACATGGGGAAATGTAGCTGTGCTCGTACCATGGACAATCATCATGCTTTTGATTTCCTTCATTCTTGCCAGAAAGGTAAATGTACAGGAACTAGGGGAAGATATCGCTACTGGTGTCGGGGGACATGTCCAGCGTCAGCGTTTTGCGCTTTTGCTGGTCAGCACCGCGCTTATAGCCAGCTCAGTTGCTTTTGCCGGTGGAATTGGTTTCGTCGGCCTGATGGCACCACATATGGCCAGAAGGCTTGTCGGTTCTGCATTCGGAGCGCTTTTGCCAGTATCTGCTTTAATTGGCGGCATTCTTGTCATGCTTGCTGATTTGATAGGGCGGACGATGTTTTCGCCATTGGAAGTCCCCGCGGGCGTTTTCACCGCAGGCATAGGAGCGCCATATTTTATTTACCTGTTATTCAAGACACGAAATTCTTAACAGAAGGGGGAACCGACATGGCCCAGGCAATTGAAACAGAAAAACTGACTCTCTCCTATGGAGATTCGATCATCATAAATGAGTTAGACCTTCAAATTCCCAAAGGCGAGATTACTGTTTTTATAGGAGGGAATGGCTGCGGCAAGTCGACTTTGCTTCGCTCGATCGCGAGACTGCTCAAGCCTCGGGATGGATCAATTCTGCTTGAAGGCGAATCGATTGCAAAGCTGTCAACAAAGGAAGTTGCCCGCAAAATGGCAATCCTTCCGCAATCTCCTTCCTCGCCGGAAGGATTAACGGTCCTGCAGCTTGTGAAACAGGGAAGATATCCATACCAGACATGGCTGAAGCAATGGTCTGAAGAAGATGAAAAAAGTGTTGAGAATGCGTTGAAGGCAACAGGCATCAACCATCTTAAAGATCGGACAGTCGATTCATTGTCCGGAGGACAGCGACAGCGTGCCTGGATTGCGATGACCCTGGCCCAGGACACTGATATCATCCTTCTCGACGAACCAACGACGTATTTGGACATGACCCATCAAATCGACATTCTTGATTTGCTTTATGAGTTGAATGAAAATGAAGGCAGAACGATTGTCATGGTTTTGCATGACCTGAACCTGGCATGCAGGTATGCCCACAATATTGTGGCAATCAAAGACCAGAAGATTTTTGACCAGGGAAAACCGGAAATTGTTATTAATTGCGGTCTTGTGAAGCATGTTTTCGGAATGGATTGCGAAGTGACGATTGATCCGCTATTCGGTACGCCATTATGCATTCCACATGGTAAAGGCCGCCGCATACTCAGGGATAATGTGGGTGCGCCAATATGAACGCGGAGTTGACAGCAAAGGAAAGCGGTATTCTCGCCAACTACCGATTTGTCGTTTCTGAACCTGATAAGGAGGTCCAAATTGAATTCAAGCCATTCATGGATGAATCAATGATGGGAGCTTATCTGGATAGGTTCAATGAGGGATTGAAGGCACCGGATGCGAAAACGGCTGCTTCAGTATTCATGAAAAGACATGCCTTCCTGGCAGTTCTATACTTATATTCAATGACCGCTTTTAACAAAAAGCTTGATGTTTCACCTGAGAATATTATCCTTGCTGATGCTATCAAAGATGGCCTTTGGCTTCCAGAGTTTTATCTGAAAAGCAAAATTGCCGATGTGTGTCCGGACGAGGAACGGGAAGTGTGGCGGATGGAAGCAGTAAGGCACTTATTTGTCGACAATCTGTTTCCTGTCATGGATGCCATCTCAAAATCTGCGAAAATCTCAAAATTGGTGCTGTGGGAAAATGTTGCGGTCTATATCTTTTGGCTTTATGAAAAAATCCTGAATGAATCCGGTGACCCAGATGTAAGGGTGAAGGCAGCAGAGGACTTTGCTTTTTTGGTTGAGTCAGCTCCCGGCAGACTATTCGGAAGGTATCACAAAAACCCGATTGCAAGATATTACACTAAACCAATCTATCAAGAAGTAACAGATTCTTATATCAGGGTACGAGAAACCTGCTGTTACAGCTACAGGCTAAAGGGAAAAGGCGATTTCTGCAAAACTTGTCCCCGCACATGCGGCGGAGGAAAAAAGGAGTAGGATGATGGAGAATAATATGAATGAACAAATCAACGGATTGCTGGAAAAGTATACTGAACTTCTGGTTGGCGAAGCCTCAGCTGAAAATATCGAAAAGGTAAAAACGTGGATTTTGTACGGTCATATCGCCAAGTCAATGCCGCCTCTGGCTAAACATTGGAATGCGGAATATCCAGAGGCAAAGGAGCAGATCAAGAATGTGATCGCGGAAATCAAAGAAATGAATGAGCGAAACCGCCAGAAATAACCAAGGGCCATCTCTAAGCGAGGTGGTTTATTATAAGGAAAAGGCCTTCTTGAGTTTCAATATCCAATTGAAGGTGAAAAGGAAAGAGGAAAGTCATTTTTTAGCACGAAAAAACAAAATAAGAACCGGACGTTGTGCCCGGTTCGGTGAGAAACACATATGGAATTACTGAAGCTGCTGTCCGCCATAAGGAAATTGATTCGTATACCCCTGGAATTGCTGGTGTGATTGCTGCAGCTTTTGCGCGTCCGCCGCTTCGACTGCGTACCAGCCCTTTTTGAACATCAAGTTGTAAAGGCTGCGCTGTGCGTTTGCTGTTTCTGTGTAGATTGCAAGTACATCCTGGAACAGCTGATCGTGGCTCGCTTCATGGAGTGCCTGTGTGTAAGCGTCAGTCATGTATTTTTCTGTCGTTAAAATATCATTGATGAAATCACGCTCATTCATTTGCGGTGTCTTTTGCACCTGTGTTTCCGGATTCTGGATTTTCTGCTGATTCTGGTTCTGGTTCATCCGCTTTTTCCTCCTGTCTATTTCGATTATTGCATTCCTGGCGATTGGGAATATGCCTGGTTTTGCGGGCTGCTCAGGTGCGTAAGGATTTTCTGGTAATGCTTCTGATGCATTTGGCCGCACTTTTCGATTTCCATCTTCAGCTCCTGGTCCTGGCATTGCTGTGCAAAGAAATGTGCTTTTTTCATGGCAAGTAAATTCCATGAAAGCATATCTGTTAAGTATAGGGAATCCTTAGTGGATACAACAGATGGCGGCGTCTGCATGATCCCTTGCTGCTGGCTTTGAAAATTCATGTTTTGCTGCTGCATAGTAGAACCTCCTGTTTTTATGATCATTCCTACGGATATTATCGTTCCCGCGCCAAAATAAAGTATGCAGGTCAAGATTCGCCAAAAAAGAACATTTTTCTACGAAAGTAATATTCAAAGTTCTCAAAAAGTGATAAAATGATTTTGCAAAATAGATATAGATGAAGCAATTTTTTTAAAGGGTAATGTAATCGTTTTCACTAAGGGGAGGAAAAGCTATGGAACAACTAATGAGGAACTTTTTTCTTTTTCTATCAAAAAATAAATTTTTCACCAAAATGGCGAAAAAGTATGGCCTGCGTTTAGGAGCTAAACGCTTCGTTTCAGGAGAAAGTGTCGAGCAGGCAGTGGCAGTCATTAAGGAACTGAATAGCAAGAAGCTTGCGGCAACTGTCGATTATCTTGGCGAATTCGTTGACAATGAACGAGAAGCGAATGAGAGAGCGGAAAGTTCAATTGCGATGATCAAAGCGATTGGCCGAGAAAAATTAAATGCCCAGATGAGCGTTAAAATGACTTCACTTGGCTTTGACATCTCTGAGAAAGTAGTCATGAACAATATGCGCCGAATCATGGATACTGCCAAGGAGAATAATGTATTCGTGACTATTGATATGGAGGACTACGAGCGCTGCCAGAAGACGCTGGATATTTTCAGACAGCTGAAGTCTGAGTACGATAATATCGGAACCGTCATTCAGGCATATCTATACAGGACAGAAAAGGATATCGAGGATTTAAATCAATACTCACCAAATCTCCGTCTTGTGAAGGGAGCTTACAAAGAGTCTCCGGAAGTAGCTTTCCCTGAGAAGAAGGATGTAGATGAGAACTTCAAGAAAATCATCAAGATGCATATGCTGAATGGAAATTATACAGCAGTTGCCTCACATGATGACAATATCATCAATTTCACGAAGGAATTTGCCAAGGCTAATAATATCCCGAAAACCCAGTTCGAATTCCAGATGCTGTTCGGGATCATGCCGGAAAGACAGCTCCAGCTTGCTGAAGAAGGCTATACAATGCGCGTTTATGTGCCTTTCGGAACAGACTGGTACGGTTATTTCATGCGCCGCCTTGCAGAACGCCCGGCAAACGTAGCATTTGTTTTAAAAGGAATGCTGAAGAAATAATGAGCAGCAGGCTGACAAACTTGTCAGCCTGTTTTTATTTATTTCATTTAGGAAGATGTAAAACTCTACTTTGAGATTTTTCCAGCTCCAGCGCCTAGCCAGTTTTCATTCCTGAAAAGGCTTCCTGGAGTATCTTGCGGGAAGCGTTAGCTTTGAGCATCTCGAGACGCTTCGGTCCTGCCAATGAAGTCAAAGAGCGACTTCACTGCCAGGCCCTCCAGCGCTTTTCGGAGTTGGGCAGTCGCCTCCGCATTTCGTTTTTCGGTCCGCCCAATGAAGTCAAAGAACGACTTCATTGGGCGGAACTCCAACGCTTGTCGAGGTTGACCGAGGCGCTTGCGCTTTATTTTTTATATTGGCTGTTCTGGCTGTTCTGCTTTCTTTCTCCGCCCTTACCCATTGACGGGCCTGCATCGCCTTTGACGCTTGCTGCACTTACGCCGGCCTTGGACGGATCTTTTTTCATTCTTGCCATGATCATACCTCCGTATTTCAAGTGATAAAAGTAACGCTTTTATAGATTGCCCAAGTGTTCAAGAAAAAGCATATGGATTAAAGATTCAAAAAATTTTATTTTTTCCGCACCTTATTATTGCGGAAATTTTTTAAATATTTTATAGTAGTAATTAACAGAGCTCATTTATATGCATATTTTTTTTGGTGCAAAAATGAATGAGTATTCATTCAAAAAGAGTCAAAGGGGGAGACAAATTTGATGCGACAAATTCAAAAGGCAGCGGTGCTTGGTTCGGGTGTCATGGGATCAGGAATTGCCGCACATCTGGCCAACATCGGGATTCCGACATTGCTGCTGGACATTGTACCTCGGGAAATAACGGAACAGGAAAAAGCGAAAGGCCTGACACTTGAAGATAAGCAGGTGCGCAACCGAATCAGTGCAGGAGCACTGCAGAAGTTATTGAAGCAAAAACCGGCACCTTTGGCCTCCAAAAAGAATCTTGCTCTAATTGAAGCGGGCAACTTTGATGATGATATGGAAAAACTCAAGGATGTAGACTGGGTAATCGAAGTAGTCGTTGAAAACCTTGATATTAAAAAGAAAGTTTTTACGGATGTAGATAAATACCGCAAGCAGGGAAGCATCATCAGTTCCAACACTTCGGGAATTTCTGTAGAGGCAATGGCTGAAGGGAGGTCCGAAGATTTCAGGAAGCATTTCCTTGGCACTCACTTCTTCAACCCGCCTCGTTACTTGAAGCTGCTTGAAGTGATTCCTACCAAAGATACGGATCCTGAAGTCCTGTCTTTCATGAAGGCGTTCGGTGAAGACCAGCTTGGTAAAGGTGTTGTAGAAGCAAAGGATACGCCTAACTTCATCGCCAACCGAATCGGTACTTACGGATTGCTTGTGACAGTAAGGGAAATGGTCAAAGGCGGATACAGTGTAGGTGAGGTTGACTCCGTGACTGGTCCAATGATTGGCCGTCCTAAGAGCGCAACATTCCGCACACTTGATGTAGTTGGTCTCGATACTTTCGCGCATGTTGCGAAAAACGTGTACGACCAGGTTAAAGGAGAAGAGAAGGAAGTCTTTGAAGTACCTGGATTCATGAAGAAGATGCTGGAGAACGGCTGGCTTGGAAGCAAGTCAGGACAGGGATTCTTCTTGAAGCAGGGCAAGGAAATCCTTGAACTTGACCCTGTAACACTTGAATACGGTCCACGCAAGAAATTAAAGACAGCGTCAACTGAAATGGCCAAACAAGAAAAAGGCCTTGCCAATAAAATGAAAGCGCTTGTTTATGCTAAGGACCGTGCTGGAGAGCTTTTATGGAATATCTTCAGTCCAGTGCTTGTTTACTCAGCTGATTTGCTCGGTACGATTGCTGACGATATCGTTGCGATTGACCGTGCGATGAAGTGGGGATTCGGCTGGGAAATGGGACCTTTCGAAGCATGGGATGCACTGGGTGTCGAAAAAGCAATCAGTAAAATGGAGTCTGAAGGTAAGACTGTTCCTGCATGGGTTAAAGAAATGGTCGAAAAAGGCTTTACTTCTTTCTATAAGGAAGAGGATGGCAGACTGAGCTATTACAACAATGGTGAATACGTAACTGTTGAGGAAAACCCAAAGTCAATCAACCTGAAGCTTTTAAAGAAGCAAAATGGTGTCATTAAAAAGAATGGCGGCGCAAGCCTGATCGACCTTGGCGATGGCATCGCATTGCTGGAGTTCCATTCACACAGCAATTCGATCGGACCTGATATCCTCCAGATGATCAATTTCGCAATCGATGAAGTAGAAAAGAATTACAAAGGACTTGTCATCGGCAACCAGGGCAAAAACTTCTCTGTTGGAGCTAATCTGGCGATGATCCTGATGGAAGCACAGGACGATAACATTTGGGACCTTGATATGGTCGTTCGCCAGTTCCAGCAGACGACGATGAAAATCAAATACAGCTCCAAGCCGATTGTTGCTGCTCCGTTCGGAATGACGCTCGGAGGCGGAGCCGAAATGTGCTTGCCGGCCGCGCATATCCAGGCGTCCATGGAAACATACATGGGACTTGTTGAAGCGGGAGTTGGCCTCATCCCTGGCGGAGGCGGAAACAAGGAGCTTTATATCAAGCACCTTGAAGGCCTGCCAAAAGGCGTCGATTTTGATCTTCAAAAGGTTGCGAATAAGGTATTTGAAACAATTGCGATGGCTAAGGTCTCCACTTCAGGAGAGGAAGCTCGTGAAAATAACTTCCTGAATGAAGCAGACGGCATCAGTGTCAATAGCGATCACTTATTATACGATGCGAAACAGGCTGCATTGAATTTATATGAAACCGGTTATAAAGCACCGGTAAGAAAGAAAGTACCTGTAACTGGTGAGCCGGGATATGCTACCCTGCTGCTGGGTGCTCAAACGATGCACCTGTCCGGATACATTTCAGAACATGACCTGAAGATCGCAAAGAAGCTCGCGTATGTCATCTCCGGCGGAAAAGTGCCGTACGGAACCGAAGTCGATGAGCAATACTTGCTTGATCTTGAAAGGGAAGCGTTCCTGAGTCTGGTGGCAGAACCGAAATCACAGCAGCGCATGCAGCATATGCTCGTAAAAGGAAAACCGTTGCGCAATTAATAGATTGATAGTTTGACAGTGAAATATATTTTAACATCCAAGGAAAGAGAGGGAATGAGATGAGAGAAGCGGTAATCGTAGCCGGAGCACGGACACCGGTCGGAAAAGCGAAAAAAGGAACTCTTGCTAACGTCCGGCCTGATGATCTTGGAGCTCTTGTAGTAAGAGAAACTCTAAAGCGTGCAGGCAATTATGAAGGGAATATTGATGATTTGATCATCGGCTGTGCTATGCCAGAAGCAGAGCAAGGATTGAATATGGCGCGTAATATCGGTGCCTTAGCTGGATTGTCACATGAAGTGCCGGCGATCACCATCAACCGTTATTGCTCTTCAGGACTGCAGGCGATTGCGAATGCATCCGAGCGCATCATGCTTGGCCATGCAGACACAATCATTGCCGGCGGTGCGGAATCAATGAGCCTGGTGCCGATGATGGGCCATGTCGTCCGTCCAAACTCGAAGCTTGCTGAAACAGCTCCGCAATATTATATGGGAATGGGCCATACTGCTGAAGAAGTAGCAAAGAAATACGGAATTTCCCGTGAAGACCAGGATGCTTTTGCAGTAAGAAGCCATCAGCGCGCGGCAAAAGCAATCCAGGAAGGCAAATTTGAGGATGAAATCGTTCCTGTTGATGTAACCCTCCGTACCGTAGGAAAAGACAATAAGCTTGTCGAAAAGACAATCCAATTCAAACATGATGAAGGTGTACGCCCTGATACGAACATGGAAACTCTTGCGAAACTGCGTCCGGCATTCAATATCAACGGCACAGTCACTGCAGGGAACTCCTCTCAGACAAGTGACGGAGCAGCGGCTGTCATGGTCATGGACCGTGAAAAGGCTGAATCACTAGGATTGAAACCACTTGCTAAATTCCGTTCATTCGCACTTGGCGGAGTGCCGCCTGAAATCATGGGAATCGGTCCTGTCGTGGCAATTCCAAAAGCATTGAAGCTTGCTGGACTGCAGGTATCTGACATTGGTGTCTTCGAACTGAACGAAGCATTTGCTTCCCAATCCATCCAGGTCATCCGTGAGCTGGGTCTTGATGAGGAGAAGGTCAATGTCAACGGCGGAGCGATCGCATTGGGCCACCCGCTGGGAACAACTGGCGCAAAATTGACTTTGACAGTAATCCACGAAATGAAACGCAGAAATGAGCAATTCGGTGTCGTCACGATGTGTATCGGCGGTGGCATGGGAGCAGCTGGAGTTTTTGAGCTTTTATAGAATAAAAATTGGAGGGGTTGGACCCCTCCCAAAAATGGATAGGAGGAACATTAAATGGGTAACCAAACAGAAAAGCTTGTAAAAGGCGGAAGCTTCTTAATCGAAGATGTATCATATGACCATGTTTTTACTCCAGAGGATTACACAGATGAGCACAAAATGATTGCCAAAACCACTGAGGATTTCGTAACAAACGAAGTGTTGCCTCAGGTTGAATATATCGAGCAGCATGAGTTCGACCGTACTGTAAAACTATTGAAGGAAGCTGGAGAGCTTGGTCTCCTTGGAGCGGACGTTCCTGAAGAGTATGGCGGCTTGAGCCTTGATAAAGTCAGCTCAGCTTTGATCGCTGAAAAGATGGCAGTTGCAGGCGGCTTCTCAATCTCCCACGGTGCACACGTAGGAATCGGGTCATTGCCAATCGTTCTTTTCGGTAATGAAGAACAAAAGCAAAAATATCTTCCTGTACTGGCAACTGGTGAAAAGCTTGCAGCCTATGCACTTACTGAGCCAGGTTCAGGATCAGATGCATTGGGTGCAAAGACAACAGCTAAACTGAATGCTGAAGGCACTCACTACGTCCTTAATGGAGAAAAGCAATGGATTACTAACGCTGGTTTTGCAGATGTATTCGTTGTCTATGCAAAAATCGACGGCGAACAATTCACAGCTTTCATCGTTGAAAGAGAATATCCAGGCGTATCAGTAGGCGCAGAAGAAAAGAAAATGGGAATCAAGAGCTCTTCAACACGTACATTGATTCTTGAAGATGCTCAAGTACCTGTGGAAAACCTTCTTGGTGAAGCAGGAAAAGGCCATCTTATCGCCTTCAATATCCTGAACATCGGCCGTTATAAGTTGGGAGTAGGCGCAACTGGCGGTGCCAAGCAGGCATTCGGTCTGACTGTAAAATATGCGAACCAGCGCCAGCAGTTCAAGACACCTATTTCCCAGTTCAACCTTACAAAAGAGAAGCTTGCGACAATGGCTTCCAAAATCTATGCATCTGAAAGCTCTGTATACCGTACAGTAGGGTTGTTCGAGGAAAGAATGAACCAGCTGTCAGAAGAAGAAATCAACAACGGCAAAGCCGTTGCAGATTCAATTGCTGAGTATGCAATTGAGTGTTCAATGAATAAAGTGTTCGCAACCGAGACACTTGATTATGTAGTTGATGAAGGCGTCCAGATCCACGGTGGATACGGCTTCATGCAAGAGTATGAAATCGAAAGAGCTTACCGTGATTCAAGGATCAACCGTATTTTTGAAGGAACAAATGAAATCAACCGCCTTCTTGTACCGGGAACCTTCCTGCGTAAGGCAATGAAAGGCGAGCTTCCATTATTGCAAAAAGCTCAGCAGCTTCAGGAAGAACTGATGATGCTTATGCCTGAAGAGCCAGGCGATGAGCCACTGGCACAGGAAAAATATCTTGTGAAGAACGCCAAGAAAATTGGCTTGCTTGCAGCTGGATTGGCTGCACAGAAGTTCGGAAAAGCTTTGGAAAAAGAACAGGAAATCCTCGTCAATATCGCAGATATCATTTCAAATGCGTATTCAATGGAATCTGCTGTTCTTCGTACAGAAAAGGCAATCGCAAAAGATGGAGTAGAGAAGAGCAAGCAAAAGCTTCTTTACACTCAAATCTTCTGCCAGGAAGCATTCAATGAAATCGAGCGTGACGCTAAGGAAACGCTTGTGGCTACAGAAGAAGGCGACGCACTTCGCATGCTGACTTCCGCATTGCGCAAGTTCACAAGACACACTCCAATCAACGTCATCGCGAAGAAGCGTGAAGCAGCTGAAAAGCTAATCGATGCAGAACGCTTTATCGTTTAAAAACTGATTTTGCCGAACACTCCTCTCCATTCCGGGAGGAGTGTTTTTGCTAATCTTTTTAAAATGGCAGGATTTTTGCAAACATTGTTGAATTTAATAAAAGGATGTTAAAATTAAAGGGTTGATCAGGCACTGAATGATAGTATTTCACCTCAATAATATGTTACTATCCGTTTAGAGGGTTTAATCTATGGGATACTAGCAAAGGGTGGTGAAATCATGGAAAAAACTTTTTATTGGTACCCTAAATGTGGTACGTGCAGGAATGCGAAGAAATGGCTGGACCAGCATGAAGTTGCCTATAACGAAGTACATATTGTTGAAAATCCGCCAACCCAGTCACAGCTGGAAGAAATGCTTGAGAAAAGCGGCCTCGAGATCAAGAAGTTTTTTAACACGAGCGGTCAAAAGTACCGTGAGCTTGGATTGAAAGACAAAATCAAGACGGCATCCAGAAATGAATTAGTGGAACTGCTGGCATCTGATGGTATGCTCATCAAACGCCCGCTGATGACAGATGGCGAAAAAGTGACCGTAGGTTTCAAAGAAGATGAGTATGAAAAAGCATGGCTGTAATTTTGGTCCCATCGATATTAATCGATAGAGATATACAATTGGAGGGATAGTCAATGAATACACCAAAAGATTTACGTTATTCTGCAGAACACGAATGGGTAAAAGTTGAAGGAGAAAAGGTTCGCGTGGGCATTACTGATTTCGCTCAATCCGAGCTTGGTGACATCGTTTTCGTCGAACTTCCAGAAGTGGGAGACGAAATCACTTTGGACCAGCCTTTCGGAAGCGTTGAATCAGTTAAGACCGTATCTGAGCTATATGCACCAGTGAGCGGCAAGGTTGTTGAAATCAACGAAGAACTGAACGACAGCCCTGAATTCGTTAACGAATCTCCTTATGAAAAAGCCTGGATGATTACAGTTGAACTCACAGACAGCAGTGAAGTAGAAAAGCTTATGACACCAGAACAATACGAAGAAATGATCAAAGAATAAGATTTGCCGACGCCTTGAACCTTCAAGGCGTTTTTCATTTCTCCATGTAAATCTCCTTCATTTTTCCATCACTTCATTCCAGCAGTTTGGACAAACTAATGTTAATGATTATATAAAAAGGGTGAAATTCATGGCTTTGAACCAGCAAAAAATCGATATCACAGACAGGGTAACAGGAAAACTGGAAAATGGTCAGATCCAACTTTACCTTGAAAAAGAACCTATTGGGAACATCGAGCTTCCTGAAGGAATCCAGATGAAACTTGAGCATCATTATGAAGCAGAACAGAATAAGATTTACCAGCATGTATCAGTACCGGACCAAACTGAGCAACGGTATACTGACTGTGATGAAGGCGGCTGGTGCTAAAAAATGAACAGCGGCCAGCCTGGCCGCTGTTTTTAGTTGGCTTCCGGGTATAAAATTCCTTTTACTCCCTGATAAAGTTAATATTGGACTAAATCTTTGCAATCTCCCAAAAAAACAGTAACAATAGAAAGATACAAGTAAACAGCACAATTTATTTAATAATGTTTATAATGTTGTAAAGTAATTATTTTCTGGTGCATAGGTGGTTATGGCGATGGACGAAAATCACAAGGTGATCATAGTAGAAGGTTCGTCAGACAAAAAGAAAGTACAGACCGTGTTGAAGGAGCCAGTGGAAATTATATGCACGAATGGGACAATTGGCGTTTCAAAGCTTGATGAGCTGATTGACTCGCTTTTTGATAAAGATGTCTATATCCTCGTAGATGCAGACGCATCAGGCGAAAAGCTGAGGAAGCAATTCAAAAGGGAATTTCCTGAGGCGAACCATCTGTACATTGACAGGATGTACCGGGAAGTGGCAACCGCACCTGAAAATCACCTTGCTACTGTTTTAATCGGAGCAAATATTGATGTTCATGCAGAGTACTTAGAAAAAGGATGACTTTAATGGAAGACTGGACCAGGACGGACATGGAAACATTCCTCGCAGAAAAACAAACGGGTTACCTATACTTTTATACACCAATGTGCGGAACCTGTCAGGTAGCAAGCAAAATGCTGACAGTAATTGAACAACTCCTGCCTGACCTCCCATCAGGGAAAGCCGATTTGAATTTCCTGCCTGAAATGGCAGGACGATTTGAAATAGAAAGTGTACCATGTCTGATTGTATTAGAAAATGGGGAGGTACAGGAGAAAATCTATGCTTTTCAATCTGTTCCGTATCTCTTTGGAAAATTGAAAGAGTTGAAAGGGTAAATATAAACGGCTTGGCCGTTTTTTTTGTGTTAATCAGGTTTTGGCCAAAGATAAAGGCTCTAACACCCAATCCCCAGTTCCGAATTATATGGTCTCCTAAGCGGCGAAAGGCAACACTGAAAAATATTTACATTTCATGCCAAACGGTTTATATTTAGGTTATCGAAATAACCGAGGGGCGAAATGAAAAAATGGCTCTTTATCAAGAGTGGGCAGACCAAATCAAAAGTTATAATCGCAATATAAAATTGACCTTCCTGGCAAACATCCTCACCCAAATCGGTCTGGGGATCTTTATGGTGATTTATAATTTTTACATACGAGAGCTGGGATTCAATGAACTGGTAAACGGGAAAGTGATTTCAATGACGTCTCTTTCCACGGCACTGGTACTCATTCCGGCAGGCGTTATGAGCGACAGGGCTGGCCGGAAAAAGCTGATGCTGTTTGGAGCATTCTCGACTGGAATCATTTTATTTACACGGAGTATGGTTGAGAGTCAGGAACTACTGATATTGTTTGCATTTGGTACTGGTCTTGCGTCCGCTTTTATCCAGGTTTCCATCATTCCGTGGCTGGCAGAAAACTCCCAACCTGAACAGCGCGTGCATATCTTCAGCATACATTTTGCAGCGATGACAGCAGCCAATGTTGTCGGAAGCCTTTTGGGCGGAATCCTTACAGATGTGTTTTCTTTATTCCTCCCTGAACTGGAGAGTATCCGTTTCACATTGGTCGCTGGTTCAGCACTGTTTCTGGCCGCACTTCTTCCTATTTTCCGACTTAAGGAAGTACGGATAGAAAACCAGACAGACAGAAAGTTCATGGATTTTAAAAGAGGAATCCCTCATAAAGCGAGCCTTAAAATCATCATTCTATTTGCGGTCGCACAGTTGATGATCGGCTTCGGTGCTGGACTGGTCATCCCTTACTTGAATCTTTATTTTGCTGATCGGTTCATGGCATCAAATTCACTGATTGGCCTGGTCATTTCACTTGGACAGGGAGCGACTGCAGTAGCCATGATCATTGGACCGATGGTTGTGCGCAGGCTTGGGGAAGTGAAAGCAGTAGTTGTCCTGCAAATGCTCTCCCTCCCGTTTTTGCTGCTTACTGCTTACACTCAGCATTTCTGGCTTGCTGCCCTGGGCTTTTTATTTCGACAAGCACTCATGAACGCAGGGAATCCAATTCAAATGTCACTAATGATGTCGAAGGTTGATGATTCGATGAAAGGATTGGCCAACTCTGTGAATCAAATGGTATTTAACCTTGGATGGGCGATTATGGGACCGGTTTCGACGGGGATCGTTTTGAAATATGGCTCCTATTGGGGATATGCAGCGGTTTTCACCATCACAGCAGGTCTTTATTTAGTAGGGTCAACTTACTTCTTCTTTGTCTTCAAGACGATGGACAAAACAAAATCCGCCCTCTCAGCCACCAAGACAGCTTGATTGCTGTATTTCTTTGGATATATTTCTCGGGAAATGAAAGACAATGGCGAAATATCATTCGTTATTGTCTTTTTTCTATGTTTGTTATGTTGTTAACCGCTTATTAACGAAGTATTTGTCGAAGGATTCCAACAGGTTTTTTTCCTTGCGAAAAAGAATTATGTATGTAAGGGAGTTGAGCGGCATGCGGGAATCTATTGAACTTTTTGCGAATGAAGTTGGCGGTAAGGCTCATATACTGCAATTGATCAAAAAGCTGGATCTTTGTTTGAAATTAGAGTCAGAAAAGGAAGAAGTATACCTAGTATTCAAGGGGGGACGAGTGGAACTCCTAACAAGCAATCTTAATTCTCAATTCCAGATTACAATCAAAGGAAGTGAAGCCAGCATTGCCGGACTGCTGAAAGGGGAATTCAAACTTAGACAAGGTCTCAGATGGGGATATTATACCGTTGAAGACGGCCGGTTTAGAGATTTATTGGTCCTTGAGTCAATTTTCTACCTTGCAAGACCAATCTCCGCTTGATTTATTCAGAAAAATCGTAATATATTGACTTTAAATGCGTGGAAATGATATTATCACTTTAACGCAATAAAAACGAACTGAATATTCTTATCCAGAGAGGCGGAGGGACTGGCCCGATGAAGCCCGGCAACCGGTTATTAAACACGGTGCTAATTCCTGCAGAGTGTAGACTCTGAAAAGATAAGGAGAGATGATAAATGGCCCTCTTCTTAGGAAGTGGGTTTTTTGTATCACCTTTCCATTTTATTTTTATGATAGGAGAGATGGAGATGGCAAATGAGCAAAAAAGCTACAGAATCGAAACAATCGGTGTCCACGGAGGACAATCACCAGACCCGGTGACTGGGGCAAGGGCTGTGCCAATTTACTCAAGCAATGCATTCCAATTTGAAAACACGGATCATGCAGCCGATTTGTTCGCACTCAAGGAGCCTGGTTACATTTACTCGAGAATCCACAACCCAACTGTGACAGCCCTGGAAGAAAAAGTCGCCCTGCTTGAAGGAGGGGTAGGTGCACTTGCCTTATCAAGCGGGATGTCGGCAATCACGATGGCGATTCTGAATATTGCCCATGCAGGGGATGAAATCGTTGCAGCCTCTAATCTGTACGGAGGGACGTATAATTTATTTGCTGAAACCTTGCCGAAATATGGAATTAATGTCCACCTTGTGGATCCTGAAGACCCGGAGAATTTCAGGAAGGCGATCACACCAAAAACGAAGGCGGTTTATGCGGAAACAATCGGAAATCCAAGTCTCAGGGTCTTGGACATTGAAGCAGTTGCCGATGTTGCCCATGAAGCTGGGATTCCGTTGATCATTGATAACACATTTGCCACTCCATATCTATGCCGGCCGATTGAAAACGGCGCAGACATCGTGATACACTCGGCTACCAAGTGGCTTTTAGGCAACGGCACAGTCATGGGCGGAATCATTGTGGATGGAGGCAAGTTTGATTGGAGATCCCCGAAGTTCCCTGGTTTCAATGAGCCAGACTCCAGTTACCATGACATTGTTTATAGTGAAGCGATAGGGGCAGCAGCCTATATTGTAAAGGCCAGGGTTCAGCTGCTTCGCGACCTTGGTCCGGCCATCAGCCCGCAGAGTGCTTTCCAATTCAATCTTGGAATCGAAACATTGCATGTCCGCATGAAAGAGCATGTCGCCAATACGCTTAAAGTAGTTGACTACCTGGAGGCACATCCTGCTGTTACCTGGGTCACCTACCCGGGGCATGACTCTCACCCTGATAAGCAATTGGCAGTTCGATACCTTCCAAAAGGTGCAGGATCAGTTGTAGTTTTTGGCATCGAGGGAGGCAGGGAAGCTGGAGCAAAACTGATTAACTCATTGACGCTTTGGTCCCATGTTGCGAATGTCGGTGACGCGAAGAGCCTGGTCATCCACCCTGCAAGCACCACTCATCAGCAGCTTGATTCAGACGGACTTAAGGCAGCGGGAGTTCCAGAAGATTTAATCCGTCTTTCTGTCGGAATTGAAAACGTTGATGACATCATCGAAGACCTGGAGCAGGCAATTGAAAAAGCTACTGGAGTACCAGGGGTCACGGCGAGAACCTAATATCCAGTACCTTCCAAAAGGTATTTGAAAATAATTTTATTGACACCCATTTTTGTTACGTGCTACAATCATTTTCGTAACTAAAAACCGATTTTAAAATTTAATAGCGTACTCTTATCAAGAGAGGTGGAGGGAAGTGCCCTATGAAACCCGGCAACCGTCAGTAAGCTTGCTTATCTGAAACGGTGCCAATTCACTCAAAGCTGATGGCTTTGGCAGATGAGAGAAAGGATACAGCCAATTATTATGCCTTTCTGCTTATTTGCAGGAAGGCTTTTTTAATGCCAAATCGACCCTGTTCGGTTCTAACGTGATTTTCACAAGGGCATTTTCTTCAAGGAAGGGCATCCCATTTTACCTGAAGTTTGAATTTTTACGGGCAGGGAATGGGAAACTAGATTGATAACCTTCTTACTTAGGATGGAAGATTCAACGGTTTTTTGAGTTAAGAATATAGTTGTTGCAAAAGAGGGGGAGTCAATTGATCACGATAAAAAAGGCCAGAAAGATTTATCCTTCAAAGAAAGGTGAAGTCAAAGCAGTTGATGATGTCAACCTTGAAGTGAAAGAAGGCGAAATCTTTGGCGTCATTGGATACAGCGGCGCAGGTAAAAGCACATTGATCCGCATGTTGAATGGTCTTGAAATCCCAACTTCGGGTTCTGTCGTCGTGGCAGGCAGGGAAGTTTCAAGAATCAAGGGTGCGGAATTAAGGAAAGCAAGACAGGAAATCAGCATGATTTTCCAGCATTTCAACCTTCTTTGGTCAAGGACGGTTGCAGATAACATTTCATTCCCTCTTGAAATCGCAGGAGTGTCGAAAACTGAGAGGGACAAAAGGGTAAAAGAATTGATCAAGCTTGTCGGTCTTGAGGGACGCGGCGATGCTTATCCCTCACAATTAAGCGGCGGGCAGAAGCAGAGAGTCGGTATCGCCAGGGCACTGGCGAATAATCCAAAAGTTCTTCTCGGTGATGAAGCGACGTCAGCACTTGACCCGCAAACGACCGACCAGATCCTGGATCTTCTCGTTGATATCAATAAGAGATTGGGACTTACCATTGTCCTGATCACTCATGAAATGCATGTCATCCGTAAGATTTGTCACCGGGTTGCGGTCATGGAGGGCGGAAACATCGTTGAGACTGGACCAGTATTGGATGTGTTCAAGAACCCGCAGCAGCCAATTACGAAAAGGTTTGTCCAGCAGGTGACTGAACCGGAGGAAACAAAGGAAACGGTAGACCATTTACTGGAGCGATATCCGCATGGACGGGTCATCCAGCTGACATTCGTAGGCGAAGGTGCCGAGCAGCCGCTGATCACCAATCTGATCCGCAAATTCGCCATCACCGTCAATATTGTGCAGGGTAAAATTTCCCAGACACAAAACGGTTCATATGGAACCTTGTTCATCCATCTTGATGGTGAAGAGGAAGAATTAGCCCGTGCGATTGAATTTATCGGCCAGCATGAAGTCGGCGTGGAGGTGATTTCGAATGGCTGAAACTTTATTCCCGAATGTTAACTGGGACCGCATGTGGGAGGCGACAATTGAGACACTATACATGAGTGCCATTTCCGTTGTTGCTACCTTTATAATTGGAGCCGTTCTTGGATTGTTGCTCTTTTTGACCTCAAAAGGAAATATATGGGAAAGCAAACCGGTAAATGTCGTACTGAGCGCAGTGGTAAATATTTTCAGGTCGATTCCATTCATCATTTTGATCGTCCTGCTGATTCCTTTTACAAAATTCATCGTTGGATCAATGATTGGCGAAAATGCCGCCTTGCCAGCGCTGATTATCGGTTCAGCACCATTTTACGCCAGGATGGTTGAAATCGGTTTGCGTGAGATTGATAAGGGAGTCATTGAAGCAGCAAAATCAATGGGAGCAAAAACGACGACCATCATCTGGAAGGTTCTGCTACCGGAATCAATGCCTGCCTTGGTGTCAGGCATCACAGTCACAGCGATTGCGCTCGTAAGTTATACGGCGATGGCTGGAGTCATCGGCGCAGGCGGTCTTGGAAACCTTGCCTACATGGAAGGATTCCAAAGGAGCCGGAATGATGTCACACTGATGGCGACCATCATTATTTTGATTATCGTATTTTTAATCCAGATTATTGGAGATTCCATTACAAGAAAATTAGACAAAAGATAAAGGAGAGATTGAAATTGAAAAAATGGCTATTATCACTTTTAGTATTAGTTTTAACAGCAGGACTTGCAGCTTGCGGATCATCTGAGGAAAAAACAGAAGGCGGCAAGGAAGAAAGCAAGAAAATCGTAGTGGGTGCTTCAAACGTACCTCATGCTGAAATCCTTGAAGAAGCGAAACCGCTTCTTGAAGAAAAAGGATTTGAAATGGAAATCAAGACATTCAATGACTATGTTGTTCCAAACCAGGCGTTAGATTCAGGAGAACTTGATGCGAACTACTTCCAGCACATCCCTTACCTTGAATCACAAATGGCTGAAAACGGCTATAAGTTTGAAAATGCGGGTGGAATCCACATCGAGCCAATCGGTGTTTATTCTAAAGACTACACAACTCTTGAGGACCTGCCAAAAGGTGCGCATATCATCATGAGCAGTTCAGTAGCAGACCATGGCCGTATTTTGACAATGCTTGAAAAAGAGGGCCTGATCACTCTTAAAGACGGCGTGGAAAAAGTAAAAGCAACAATTGACGATATCGCAGAAAACCCTAAAGACTTGAAGTTCGATACAGAATACGAAGCAGCATTGCTTCCACAGATTTTTAACAATGGTGAAGGCGACGCCGTTCTAATCAACTCAAACTACGCGATTGACGCCGGATTGAACCCACTGAAGGATTCTATCGCTATTGAGGAAAGTGATTCTCCATACGTGAACGTCATTGCCGTTCGTGAAGGCGATGCAGACAAGCCGGCAATCAAAGCGCTTGTAGAAGTCCTTCATTCTAAAGAAATCCAGGACTTTATCCTTGAAAAATATGATGGTGCAGTCGTACCAGTAAAAGAATAAACCTTTGGAAAGCAGGCGAATAGCCTGCTTTTCTTTTTGCCGCATAACCCGCTCTGAAATTTAACATACTAACCGAGAAAAAAGCAGATTGGAGTGGAAGGTAATGGAGCATCATTATGAACCTCGGAATTCAACAGAAGCAGCTCTTCATGAATATAAACAGGGATTGGGCGTATTTACGCAAAAAATGCCGGAGCTTGCAAGCCATTATAATGCATTTACGGAAGTGTGTTTTCAGGAAGGAACATTGACACAAAAAGAAAAGCAGCTGATCGCGCTGGGAATTTCCTTGTATTCCCAGGACGAATACTGCATCATTTACCATTTAAAAGGCTGCCTGGACCAGGGAGCCACTGAAGAACAAATTTTGGAAGCGGTTGGTGTGACAGCGGCTTTTGGCGGCGGGGCGGCCATGAGCCAGGCAGTCACGCTTGTTCAGGAAGCCATGGCAGAATTGAATACTTTGAAGCAGTAAAAGCTGTTGTAGTCAGATTAATTGACTGCTGGCTAACAGGAAAGGCTTCATTTGGGAGGATATTGCCAGTATTCTAAGAATGACAGAGGTGAACCCTCCATAGGACTCCACATTCCATTACATCCAAAAATTAACGGTTTTAAACGCTTTGATAGTGGTAAACAAAAGGTGTTACCATTGCAATAACAAAAAAACGCTTTGTTAAAAGCGAAAAACCGAAGGGATGATTCACTATTAGTCAGCTAAAACTGAACTACACAAGTGAAATGGAAAAAGCGATGCATGGAGCCCATGGAATTAGTTACGAGGTCTACAGCATGAACCATGACGCAAGAATGGAAGTCGAAAGAAAACGAGAGCAAGATTATATCAAAAGCCAACGGATGGTCGCTGACCTGGATAGAAAAATCCACTCGTAAGCGATGGGATATATAATAGAAGAAAAATGGAACCAGTGTATTTTTTGCACTGGTTTCTTTATTATTTATGTTAAGAATGAAGATGTTTGAAACTAGAAAATTAGGCTTGTCGAGAGATGGGACTGGATCTCCCTGTTCAACCTGTTATTTTGACAGGTTTGAGGCGGTAGGTGGGAAAGCTGCCAAGAAACGCTCGTTATTTTGACAGGTTTGAGACGAGAGGAAGGAAAGTTGTCAAGAAACGCTCGTTATTTTGACAGGTTTGGGGCGAGAGGAAGGAAGGCAGTCAAGAAACGCTCGTTATTTTGACAGGTTTGGGGCGAGAGGAAGGAAAGCAGTCAAGAATCCGAGTTTATTTTGACAGGTTTGGGGCGAGAGGAAGGAAAGCAGTCAAGAAACGCTCGTTATTTTGACAGCTTAGAGGGATTAGCATGCAAACCTTTCAATAATCCCTCATAATCTAGACAGGTTTTGAGTCAAGAAGTAAAAAGCTGACTGAATCTGAATTGTCTTTGCGTTAAATTTACATTCCTGCTTATTAAATCAAACTGATATAACTGTCTATAGGCTATCCAGTACATTTTTTCCCTACAGAAGGTAAAAATAAAATGATGTACAAGCTGTGAGCGGGATATCCTGCTTTGCTAGGCTTGGTCTGGTAAAATGTAGATGGAGTGTTCGAACCCTGCTGTCGCCTTTCAGCTAAGCTGAAAGGCGGTGGCGGGAAGTTAAAAGAAGTAATTAGAGAAAACCAAGGATTCTTGATGAGATGATTCTAAATTAATTTGTGCTGATTTTTGGCTCATTGGCGTGAAGCTTACGCTTCACTGGCTTTTCAGCTTACGCTGAAAAGCTGCCGAGTGGGAATGAAACGCTGCGGGCAAATGCATTTGCCCGGTCGTTTCCTCCCCACTCGGCATGAGCCAAAAATCTTTTAAAGAATTTGTCAACAATCTACAGTTTTTGATATTCCTCTTTCCACTTCTAAGGTGTTGCTAACACTTTTCATTTGTTATAAGATTGTAATGAGAATAAAATGAGAATAGAGTTAAAGACGGCAATAGTCGGCTTAAAATCTTTTCTATATTGACGGAGGTATTATTATGGCAGGATCTGTATTATCAATTAAGGACCTTCAGGTTGAGATTGAAGGCAAGCAGATATTAAAAGGTGTGAACCTTGAAGTTAAGGGTGGAGAAATCCACGCGATCATGGGACCGAATGGTACTGGTAAATCAACTTTATCTTCTTCTATCATGGGTCATCCTAAATATGAAGTAACGAACGGTTCTGTTACTCTTGATGGCGAAGATGTTCTTGAAATGGAAGTGGACGAAAGAGCACGCGCTGGTCTTTTCCTTGCGATGCAATACCCAAGTGAAATCAGCGGTGTAACGAATGCTGACTTCCTTCGTTCTGCTTTGAACAGCCGTCTTGGCGAAGGCAATGAAATTTCTCTTATGAAATTCATCCGCAAGATGGATAAGCAAATGGAATTCCTTGAAATGGATCTTGATATGGCACAGCGTTATCTTAACGAAGGTTTCTCCGGCGGTGAGAAGAAGCGTAACGAAATCCTTCAATTGATGATGCTTGAACCAAAAATTGCAATCCTTGACGAAATCGACTCAGGTCTTGATATCGATGCATTGAAGGTTGTTTCTAAAGGAATCAACGAAATGCGCGGCGAAGATTTCGGCTGCTTGATTATCACTCACTACCAGCGCCTTCTTGATTACATCACTCCTGACTATGTTCACGTTATGATGCAGGGCCGCATTGTGAAGTCTGGCGGACCAGAACTTGCACAGCGCTTAGAAGCAGAAGGGTACGACTGGATTAAGAAAGAACTGGGCATCGAAGACGAAACAGTTGGGCAAGAAGCTTAAGCGTTGGGGGGATTTATAATGACTACGGAAACGAAATGGGCTTTTGACCAGGAGTACATTACTTCCTTCTCAAAAGAAATGAACGAACCGGAATGGCTGACCGAGCTTCGCACGCAATCTCTTGCAAAAGCAGAAGATCTTTCTATGCCAAGACCGGATAAGACGAAGATTGATAAATGGAATTTCACACAATTCGAGAAGCTGCTCGTTAAAAGCGATGTTTTTTCATCCATCGACGAGCTTCCTGAAGAAGTAAAAGCACTTGTTGACCAGGAAGCTAAGGAAAACAGCCTGTATGTTCAGCGCAACAACAAGCCTGCATACCTCCAGCTTTCCAAGGAAATGCAGGAGCAAGGCGTTATTTTCACTGATATTTTCACAGCGGCACGCGAATACAGTGATCTGCTGAAGAAATACTTCATGTCAGCTGTGAAAAACGACGAGCACCGTTTGACCGCTCTCCACACAGCATTCATGAACGGCGGGGCATTCCTTTATGTTCCGAAAAATGTACAACTGAACAGCCCAATCCAGGCGATCTTCCTGCATGATGATGCAGAAGCGAACTTGTTCAACCATGTGCTTGTTGTTGCTGAAGACAATAGCTCTGTGACATATGTCGAGAACTATATCTCAACTACTGGCAAAGTGAGCGGATTGGTTAACATCGTAACGGAAGCAATCGCTGGCCAAAATGCGAAAATCCAGTACGGTGCGGTTGATACACTGGCGGAAGGCCTTACAACTTATGTGAACCGCCGCGGCCATGCTGGAAGAGACGCACGGATCGAGTGGGCTCTGGGCATGATGAACGACGGTAACACCATTTCTGATAATGTTACCAACTTGGTTGGTGATGGTTCTTATTCCGACATTAAGACAGTTGTTGTCGGACGTGGAGAACAGACTCAGAACTTCACGACCAGCATCATCCATTTCGGTAAAAATTCAGAAGGCTACATCCTCAAGCACGGTGTTGTGAAGGATAGCGCTACTTCTATCTTCAACGGAATCGGAAAAATCGAACACGGCGCTTCCAAGTCCAATGCGGAACAGGAATCACGCGTTCTGATGCTTAGCGAAAAAGCACGCGGGGATGCGAACCCAATTCTTCTGATCGATGAAGATGATGTAACAGCTGGCCACGCAGCTTCTGTTGGACGCGTTGATCCATTGCAGCTTTACTACTTGATGAGCCGCGGTATTCCGCAGCACGAGGCAGAGCGCCTTGTCATCCACGGATTCCTTGCACCTGTTGTAAATGAGCTTCCGATCGAGGGAGTTAAAAAGCAATTGGTTGAGGTCATCGAAAGGAAAGTTAAATAATGAACGCCCGCGAAATTCGTGAATTGTTTCCGATTTTAAATCAGGAAGTCAATGGCAGCCCGCTTGTCTACCTTGACAGCGCGGCGACATCACAAAAGCCGGTGCAGGTGATCGAAGCGCTGGATAAATATTATCGCGAATACAACTCCAACGTTCACCGAGGTGTACACACTCTTGGAACAAGAGCGACCGATGGTTACGAAGGAGCAAGGGAAAAGGTCCGCAAGTTCATTAACGCAAAATCTATCGAAGAAATCATTTTCACCCGGGGAACTACAACTGCCATCAATACGGTAGCGGCAAGCTATGCCCGTGATAACCTTAAGGAAGGCGATGAGATTGTCATCTCCTACATGGAGCATCACAGCAATATCATCCCATGGCAGCAGGTAGCTAAAAAAACGGGTGCAACATTGAAATATATTGATCTGCAGGAAGACGGCACGATTTCACTTGATACTGTCAGAGAAACAGTGACAGAGAATACGAAAATCGTTTCGATCATGCAGGTTTCAAACGTACTGGGTGTCATGAACCCGATCAAGGAGATTGCCGAAATTGCCCACCAGAATGGTGCGATTATGGTTGTCGATGGCGCCCAGAGTGCACCGCATATGAAAATCGATGTCCAGGACCTTAACTGCGATTTTCTCGCTTTTTCCGGACATAAGATGTGCGGGCCGACAGGAATCGGCGTACTATATGGGAAGAAGGCCCTTCTTGAGAAAATGGAGCCGGTTGAGTTTGGCGGCGAAATGATTGATTTCGTAGGTCTCTACGAATCAACATGGAAAGAACTGCCGTGGAAATTCGAAGGCGGAACACCAATCATCGCTGGTGCGATCGGTCTGGGTGCAGCCATCGACTTCCTCAATGAAATCGGTCTCGACAATATCGAGAAGCATGAACACGCTCTTGCGGCCTATGCGATGGATAAAATGTCTGAAATTGACGGCATGACCATCTATGGACCGAAGGAAGCCGGCAAGCGTGCTGGACTCGTAACATTCAATATTGATGACGTACATCCACATGATGTGGCAACTGTATTAGATGCTGAAGGAATCGCCGTCCGCGCGGGCCACCATTGCGCCCAGCCGCTGATGAAGTGGCTGAAAGCGTCCGCGACAGCACGTGCAAGCTTCTACCTGTACAACACAGAAGAAGATATTGACAAGCTCGTAGCCGGACTTGTCAAAACAAAGGAGTATTTCAGCGATGTCTTTTAATAATTTAGATAACCTTTATCGGCAAGTTATTATGGATCACTATAAGAACCCTCGCAATAAAGGTGTTTTGGAAGAAGGCAGCCTGACAGTCAACATGAACAACCCGACATGCGGCGACCGCATCCAGCTGACGATGAAAGTCGAAGACGGCAAAGTTGCGGACGCGAAATTTGAAGGGGAAGGCTGCTCGATTTCCATGTCCTCTGCTTCAATGATGACGCAGGCGGTAAAAGGAAGAAACATCGAAGAGGCTTTAAAGCTTTCATCGGTTTTTTCCGACATCATGCAGGGAAAAGAATATGAAGAGGATGATCTTGACCTCGGAGATATCGAAGCACTGCAAGGTGTGGCGAAATTCCCGGCAAGGATCAAATGTGCTACTCTTGCATGGAAGGCAATGGAGAAAGGCCTGAAGGAAGAGGAAGACAGCCAATAAAAATCATCGCAGGATGATTATTCCGAAAGAGCTGCGGGGGATTGGCCTGCAGCTAACAACTACAAAGCAGGAAACCTGGTTTCCTTGCTTTAAGAATGGAGGAATTCGACGATGGCTAAAAAAATGCCAGAGATCGGTGATTATAAATACGGATTTTCCGATAAAGACGTTTCCATCTTCCGGTCTAAGCGCGGTCTGACGCGTGAAATCGTTGAAGAAATTTCGAAAATGAAGGAAGAGCCCCAGTGGATGCTGGACTTCCGTTTAAAATCATTGGAGCACTTCTACAATATGCCAATGCCTCAGTGGGGCGGAGACATGGCTTCATTGAACTTTGATGAAATCACGTACTATGTAAAACCATCTGAGAAATCTGAAAAGTCATGGGATG
Source organism: Cytobacillus oceanisediminis 2691 (assembly GCF_007678455.1). Taxonomy (GTDB): domain Bacteria; phylum Bacillota; class Bacilli; order Bacillales; family Cytobacillaceae; genus Mesobacillus; species Mesobacillus oceanisediminis_A. The sequence goes on from NZ_VEEP01000007.1 coordinate 46,454, forward strand.
AAGTACCTGATGAAATCAAGGCTACTTTTGACAAGCTTGGAATCCCTGAAGCTGAGCAAAAATACCTTGCTGGTGTTTCTGCACAATATGAATCAGAGGTTGTATACCACAACATGAAGGAAGAGCTTGAAGAGCTGGGAATCGTTTTCAAAGACACAGATTCTGCTCTGAAGGAAAACGAAGACATTTTCCGTGAGCATTTCGGAAAAGTCATTCCTCCAACAGACAACAAGTTCTCAGCTTTGAACTCTGCGGTCTGGTCTGGCGGATCTTTCATCTATGTTCCAAAAGGAATCAAAGTGGATACTCCGCTTCAGGCGTACTTCCGCATCAACTCCGAAAACATGGGACAGTTCGAGCGTACACTGATCATCGTTGATGAAGGCGCGCACGTACACTATGTTGAAGGATGTACAGCTCCTGTTTACACAACGAACTCCCTTCATAGTGCGGTCGTTGAAATCATCATCAAAAAGGACGCATATTGCCGTTATACAACAATCCAGAACTGGGCAAACAACGTCTTCAACCTTGTTACAAAGCGTGCGGTTTGTGAAGCGAATGCGACAATGGAATGGATCGATGGCAACATCGGTTCCAAGCTGACTATGAAATACCCAGCAGTCATCCTTAAGGGTGAAGGCGCTCGCGGTATGACATTATCAATCGCTATTGCTGGTAAAGGCCAGCACCAGGATGCAGGTGCGAAAATGATCCACCTTGCACCGAACACATCATCAACCATCGTATCAAAATCAATCTCAAAGCAAGGCGGAAAAGTAACATACCGCGGTATCGTCCACTTCGGACGCAAAGCCGACGGCGCCCGCTCAAACATTGAGTGCGATACGCTGATCATGGATAACAAGTCTACTTCAGACACGATTCCATACAATGAAATCCTGAACGACAACATTTCTCTTGAGCACGAAGCGAAGGTTTCCAAGGTATCAGAAGAGCAACTGTTCTACCTGATGAGCCGCGGAGTCTCCGAAGAAGAAGCAACAGAAATGATCGTCATGGGCTTCATCGAGCCGTTCACAAAAGAACTGCCAATGGAATATGCCGTCGAAATGAACCGCCTGATCAAGTTCGAGATGGAAGGTTCAATCGGTTAATAGATGATTACGGGAATCCACCTGCCTCGGCAGGTGGATTTTTTTACCGTTTGAAAGAATATTGAATGAAATAAAATTTCCACTAAAATGGAAGACGGTGCAATTCTCATGCTTTACCATGCAATAATTTGATTTACCGCGCAATTATTTGTTTTAACCGTGCAATTATCTGTTTTACCGTGCAAATATCTGAAATGACCGTGCAATTAGTGCAGTACATCGTACACTTCATGGAGTTATAGGTAAGGTTGACACCTAATTTTTGTAAAAAGTAGTGATTATCTAGAATTTCGTAGTGAATCGGTCTATTTTCGTAGTGATAAGCTTCTTAAGTGTAGTGATTCCTTGTAAAATTGTAGTGATTCAACTCAAAAACGTAGTGATTAGCAACAACCAGAGACAAGGCGTCAATTAATAATGCGTTTTCCCCCTTCTATAAGCGGGAAATAAGGGTAGAACATGTCTTAGTTCTAGTTCAGCGCTTAATTGTGCTATTATGAAGGGAAAATGGAGGTGCACAGATGATTATTGTTGGCTTAACGGGTTGGGGAGACCATGACAGTTTATATGAAGGCAAGGTTTCGCCTCGTGATAAACTGAAGGAGTATTCCAGCCACTTTCCTGCAGTTGAGGTCGATGCCTCGTTTTACGCTGTGCAGCCTGTGAAGAACGCGGCGAAATGGGCAGAGGATACACCAGACAAGTTTCAATTCATTGTAAAAGCGTATCAGGGAATGACCGGCCATCAGCGCGGTGAAATTCCTTTTACAGATAAAAATGAGATGTTCACAGCCTACAAAGAGTCGCTGAGGCCCTATCTTGAGGCCAATAAGCATGCGATGACGCTGTTCCAGTTCCCGCCATGGTTTGACCTGCGCAAAGAGAATGTCGATTATTTGCGCTGGTGCCGCGAGCAGATGGGGGACATTGACTGTGCGCTCGAGTTCCGGAACCAGTCATGGTTTGCAGGTGAGATGCGCAATAAGACGCTTGAGTTCATGCAAAAGGAAAATTGGATCCACAGCATTTGTGATGAGCCGCAGGCAGGGGAAGGCTCGATTCCAACCGTGCTTCAATCCACATCCAAGAAGAAGGTCCTTGTCCGCTTCCATGGCCGTAATGTCCATGGATGGAACAAAAAGGGAAGAGGCCAGGATTGGCGAGAAGTACGTTATTTATATCGCTATAATCAGGCAGAATTGACAGAGTGGGCAGAGAACCTTCGAAAGCTTGATGAAGGGACTTCCCAGGTATTCGCCCTGTTCAATAACAATTCCGGCGGGGATGCGGCTGATAACGCGAAACAGATGATGGATTTATTGGATATCGAATATGAAGGGCTGAACCCGAGACAGCTTGATTTGTTTTGATACTGGATTCCCCTCCTGGAAGCAGCGAGGGGACACTTCATTTTAAAAGAGGAATGATGGTTCAATGGAAGAAATGATTCATATATACCATACGAATGATTTGCATAGCCATTTGGAGCACTGGCCGAGTATCCATAAGCTTGTAACTGAGCGGCGGCGCTGGCATGAGGAAGAAGGCGATGAGGTTTTCGTTTTTGATATTGGGGATCATATGGACCGCTGGCACCCATTATCAGATGCTACAAGGGGGAAGGCGAATTGCCGACTGCTGAATGAAGCCGGTTATGATGCCGGAACCATTGGGAACAATGAAGGCATTACACTTCCATTCGAGGATCTGGATTCGATGTATCTGGAAAAAGAATTCGAGATGCTTGTGGCGAATCTATTCAATCAGGATGGAAGCCGTCCGGTTTGGGCAAAGCCTTATCATGTGTACATAAGCAAAAAAGGCACAAGGATCGGAGTAATTGGTGTCACGGTCAATTTCGGGCGCTTCTATGAGCAGCTCGGATGGAAGGTGACCGACCCAGTGGAGGAAATTGAGAACTGTGTCGATGAGTTAAAAAAACAAAGTGATGTCATCATTCTGTTATCCCATCTCGGGATTCATGATGATGAAAGGATTGCAGAACAGTTCCCGGAAATTGACGTCATTCTTGGCGGGCACACACATCATATTTTACATGAAGGGAAAGAGGTTGGCTCGAGTTTGCTCGCGGGTGCTGGCAAATTTGGATATTACACCGGCCATGTGACTGTGAAGCTGGATGTGGATTCAAAGCGGATTTTGCAGAAAACGGCTCTTCTGTACGATATGAATGAAGCCGGCCAGGCGGAAGACGAAAAGGAGATGGCTGCAGCCTATTACATGGAAGGAAGAGAACTTATGGGTGAGCCGGTGGCGAATCTGCCTGCTAAGTTAACAGCCGACCCCATGCAGCATACCGAACTGGCAAGGCTGCTCGTTCAGGCTTTAAGAGAGTGGTGTGATGCAGACTGCGCCTTTATGAATGCTGGCATGATTCTTAAGGGCCTCAAGCAGGGGGATGTAACGAGATTCGACCTCCTCGAAATCTGTCCGCACCCGATCAATCCATGTACGATCAACATGTCAGGTGCGGAACTGAAAGAAGTACTCCTTCAGACAAGGGATGAATCATGGCCCCATCTGCAGATAAAAGGACTTGGCTTCCGCGGCACCGTGATGGGTGTCATGGAGTACGACGGGATTGAGTTTCGCCAAAAGGGCAATGTCCAGCAAGTGTTCATCAACGGCGAGCTCATTGATGCGAAAAAGCAGTACTTGCTCGCCATTCCCGATATGTTCACGTTCGGCCGGTTTTTTCCGGAAATCCAGCGTGCTGAGGAAAAACGATACTGGCTGCCGGAGTTCCTCCGCAATCTGCTTGAGTGGAAGCTTACAAATATGACCATTAATATTTGATCAAAATATCACGCTTTCCCTGTCATCTTCATAGAGTGTTATTGGGATTGAAGGGAGGAGTTGTGGTCATGATCGATATGTCACCCATTGAACTAGAAGGCAAAACATTTTTATGCATATCTGTAAAATTGCCAAAGACAAACCTTCTTGTCGTTACCGGCGACAAAGGATATATAATGTGCGGCGCCCTTGATGTCGCGCTTCTCAATGAAAAGCTCAAAAGCAGGAAAGTCATTGCAGGCAGGGCGGTTGGCGTGAAAACGATTGAAGAATTGCTCGAAGCCCCGCTTGAGTCCGTCACATTCGAGGCGGAGAACCTTGGCGCCATAAAAGGGATGGTCGGCAGGGAAGCATTGCTGCTAATGAATTAAACAGGCTTTTCATATATAGAAACAACTACTTAAAAAGACAGCCTGAAGAGCTGTCTTTTTTGTGTACTCCATGTGAATTTTTGCAGAAGCAGTATAAAAAGTGAGTTTCCATTCCGATATAATGATTGAATGCAAAAAATGGGCTCGTTTTTTCCCAACTCAAAAAGGAAAACGAATGACCCAATGATTTGTAATTGTGATAGAATACAAGAAAATATTGTCGTTTTATGTAAAATTTTCTTTATTCATGATAAGGCAGACATAGCCGCCAATTAACAGATAAAGTGGGAATGAACATGAGACTCGTAGCCACCACATCGGTAGAGGAAGGGGCTTTACTCGGGAAAGCCATTTATAATGACAAGGGCCAAATCCTGCTGAATGTGGGCGTACGGCTCGAGCGGAAGATTCTGAACAGGCTTGAAGAGTTTGGGATTGATTATATCTATATTAAAGACCCTGATACCGATGATATCATCGTGAAAAACGCGATACCAGATGAAATGCGGATCAATGCGATCATGACAATCGGGGAAACTTTTAAACAGGTTCAGCTGGATTCCAAGATCTCACAAACCTTCGTGCTGGAAAAATCGGCGAGGAAATTCAAGAAGCTGATTGTTGCTTTACTTGATGAATTGAAGAGCAGCAAAGATCTTTTGAACCTGCTTTCGGATGTATTCCTGCATGACCATTATATTTTTTCGCATAGTTTGAACGTCACGCTTTACTCGCTTGCGATTGGAATAGAAATGAAGCTCTCTCCAAAAGAACTTGAACAGCTGGGGCTCGGGGCGATTTTGCATGATGTAGGGAAAATGAAGGTCCCTGAAGAAATTTTATCAAAGCCAGGCAAACTGACTGCGGAAGAATTCCAAATCATCAAGGCCCATGCTGAGGACGGCTTCCAGATGCTCAGGAATATTCCGACTGTCCCGCTGATTGTTGCCCATTGTGCGTATCAGCATCATGAACGTTTGAATGGAGCGGGATATCCGCGCGGTTTAAAGGAGGCTGAAATCCACTTATTCGGAAAAATCCTCGGAGTGGCGGATGTATTTGATGCTGTCACATCCAATCGGGTATACCGGCCGGCAATGCTGCCGCATGAAGGCCTGGAAATCCTTTATTCCGGTGCAGGCAGCCTGTTTGATCCAAAGATCGTAGACGCGTTCCGCAGAGCTGTGGCCATCTATCCAATCGGCCTGACTGTCACCCTGAGTGATGGCCGGAAGGGAGTCGTAGCACAACAAAATCCTGGCTTGAGCGAGCGGCCTGTTGTCCGTATTCTGGAGGACAGCGGCCAAAGAGTGGAACCGTACAACCTGGATCTAAAAGCCAATCTATCACAAATGATTGTCAGCTGTGATACGATCATACAATACGAGTATGCAACGAATTATTAATTTCGTTCTGCTAAGTGAAATTCCTTTTACTATAAGTCAAAGTAATTATAGTTTTTAGGCTAGTTCCCCCCTTTGAAGCATACATATAGCTTTAGAGGGGGGATTTGTTTTGGCAAAATTCGGCCGGCGGCTGCCTCGGAAAGGGCCATTGCCTTTCAGGTATGTATTCCTGCTGACATTCGTATTTTTTTCCTTTTCCACTGCCGCAGGACTTTGGATCATCGATAAAGGACTTGAACCGACTTTGATGAAATATGCTGAATCCCAGACAAGAAAAATTGCGACTCTGGTTATCAACAAGGCAATCAACAAAAAAATAGCCAGCGGGATGGATATTGATAAAGTAATTGAATTTGTACCGGTGGATGGAGGTACAACCACTGTGGTGAAATTCAACACAGAAATCATCAACCGGGTAAAAGCGGAAACAACCAATATTGTACAAATGAACCTGAAAGAAGCAGAAAGAGGGAATCTTACCTCTCTCGAAATGTTATCCGATGTCGAGCTCGTAACCGATGAAAAAGACAGGGAAGAAGGAATCATTTATTATGTTCCTTTGGGTCAGGCGACCAACAATGCGCTGCTCGGTAATATGGGGCCAAGGGTTCCAGTGAAGTTCAATGCAATTGGCGATGTGACGGCCGATGTCGTCTGGGATACTGAGGAGCATGGGATCAATAATACCCTTATAAATGTATCGGTCAGGGTAAAAGTGAATGTGCAAATCATTATTCCTTTTGCGACCGAAATCGCAACCGTTCAGGAAAATATTCCGATTGGCAGCTTCTATTATCCTGGAAAAGTACCGCAGTTCTACAATGGCGGAGGAGATACATCCCCAGCCATCCAGCTTCCTGGCGAATAATAACAGTTGTCAAGTTAGTGATATTGTTATATTATAAAATCAATTGAATAATAAACCACATCATTCCGATGGGGTAGAGGCGCAGGATTCAAGAGTAAGCTGTGTGAGGATGACAACGTTGACCACAGCAGAAAGGGAATTTTGCCGAAGTAATAAAAAATGAGTCGCATTTTTTATTGCTGGGGATACTTTGAACAGGAGTATCACTGTCATTATGGAGGTATATCCATAATGGGGAGCTACAGATCGTGATGGAGACACTAGTTGCTTATTAAGGGCAGCGATAGAATGTTCTCTATCGTTGCCCTTTTTTATATTTTTATAGAAAGTGGCTACAACTCTTTTCATGGAACAGTTTCCCCCCTGTCAAAAACAAGGAGGAGAAAGAATGGAGAACACAATTTTCTCATTGCTGCCGCCATTATTGGCTATTTTGATGGTAGTGATCACAAGGCGGGTGCTATTGTCTTTGGGGACAGGCATCGTCGCAGCAGCGTTTTTGCTTGCTGACTTTAATATCATTGAAACATTCGCTATTATGTGGGATGCAGCCAAGGGGATAGTCATCGCTGATGGCGAACTGAACACGTATAGCCTATACATCATTTTATTTTTGCTGCTTTTGGGTACAATTACAGCCTTCATTTCTATTTCAGGAGGAAGCCGAGCGTTCGGCGAATGGGCAATGAAGCGTGTCAAAACAAGAGCTGGGGCTCAATTAGTCGGTGCTTTCCTTGGCATTATTATTTTTATTGATGATTATTTCAATGCACTGGCTGTAGGGCAGATCACTCGTCCAATCACGGACCGCCAGAAGGTTTCGCGCGCAAAACTGGCCTATATAATCGATTCAACTTCAGCACCAATGTGTGTCATCTCTCCGATTTCCAGCTGGGGTGCTTATATCATTGCATTGATTGGTACAATCCTTGCTGCACACGGCGTGAATGAATACAGTGCGTTCTCAGGGTTCATGCAGATCGTGCCGATGAACTTCTATGCTCTTGCAGCATTGGCAATGGTGTTCATTGTTGCTCTTAGGAATGTTGAAATCGGCCCAATGAAAAAGCATGAGGAACTTGCGATTACGGAAGGAATTGTTGTTCCTCAGGACAAGCCGGTACCAGGGGAACTGAAGGATGATCTGCCAACGAGTACGAAAGGTACTGTTGGAGACCTTGTATGGCCGATTGTAGCCCTTGTCGTAGGAACAGTAGGCATGATGCTCTGGACAGGCGCAAGTGCTGTTGAAGGAAAAGTAACCATTTTCGGTATTTTTGAAAATACAGATGTCACCAAATCTCTTGTAACTGGCGGATTGTTGGGACTTGCTGTAGCGTTGATTCTTTTTGTCAGACAGGCGGCTGTATTAAAAGGCGTCAATGCCAATGTCTTTGGAAAAGGACTAGCTGAGGGCATTAAATCAATGCTTCCGGCTATCTATATTCTCGTTTTTGCCTGGGTCATCGTTGACCTGATTGGCCGGCTTGAAACAGGTAAATATCTGGCAGGCATCGTTGAAAGCTCAAACATCAATATTGCCTTCCTGCCATTCCTGTTGTTCCTCGTAGCCGGAATCATGGCGTTCTCAACAGGAACATCATGGGGATCATTCGGAATACTGCTTCCGATTGCAGGAGATATCGCAGCGGCTGCTGATATTACAATTCTTTTGCCTGCTTTAGCAGCTGTCCTGGCTGGTGCAGTTTTTGGAGACCACTGCTCGCCAATTTCCGATACAACGATCCTATCATCAACAGGTGCTGGTTCACATCATATGGACCATGTCATGACACAGCTGCCATACGCGCTGATTTCAGCAGCAATTTCTGCTGTCGGATTCCTGGTCCTCGGTTTTACAGGCAGCACGCTCGCAGCTCTTGCAGTAGTGGCCATCCTGCTGGTTGCTTTTGCGTTCATCTTCGGAAGCAAAACAAACCAGGAAGAAGTACTGAAAGAAAATCTAGCAGAATAATGAAAAAGCTGTCTGGTATCAGACAGCTTTTTTTCATAATTTTAAAATAGCGGGAATAGAATCCTAATTAATAGGAGTTTTAGTATAGTTGGGAAAATTTTATCGAAAAAAATTTATTATGACGCAAATAATATTTTGACAAGCCATTAAAAACTAGCTATACTATTTCTAGACCAAATAATCTGAAAATATAAAACTTTCTAATTCATCAATATTTTCCAGGTGATTAGAAGGCAAGGGGGATTTATAAATGGAAAATCGTCCACAGTGGGGCACGAGGGCAGGATTCATTCTTGCTGCGGTAGGTTCGGCAGTCGGGTTGGGAAATATTTGGCGCTTCCCGGGTGTAGCTTATGAGAATGGCGGGGGAGCATTCTTCTTCCCATACTTATTTGCTTTATTAACAGCAGGTATCCCAATTTTGATTTTGGAATTCACCATCGGTCATAAGTACCGCGGATCTGCACCATTAAGTTATTTCAAGATGCGAAAAGGCGCAGAATGGCTTGGCTGGTGGCAGCTTGCTATTTCTTTTGTCATTTCGACGTATTACGCAGTCATTATCGCATGGGCAATGTCCTACGCTTATTTCTCGCTCAGCAAGCAGTGGGGAGACGATCCGCTTAGCTTCCTTGTTGGGGATTATTTAAAGGTAGTGGACGCTGGCCAGGTAGGCGGTATCGTACCAGGTGTATTCCTGCCATTAGTCATTGTATGGGTCATTTCTCTTGGTATTTTGTTCAAAGGCGTCAAGAAAGGTATTGAAGTAGCGAACAAGATCTTTATTCCTGCACTTGTTATTTTATTTATGATTATTGTTGTTCGCGCATTGACTCTGGATGGAGCAATTGATGGTGTAAACGCATTTTTCAAGCCTGACTGGAGCCAGATCCTGAACGGTAAAGTATGGGTAGCGGCATATGGACAGATTTTCTTCAGTTTATCGATCGCATTTGCAATCATGATCACGTACTCAAGTTATCTTCCTAAGAAATCTGATATTACAAACAACGCTTTCATTACTGCTTTTGCCAACTCTTCCTTTGAATTGCTGGCTGGTATCGGCGTATTCGCGGCATTGGGCTTCATGGCAATGCAGCAAGGCGTTCCAATTGATGAAGTGGTAAGCAAAGGGGTTATCCTTGCATTTGCGGTCTTCCCGCAGATCATAAATGAATTGCCGGCGTTCAGTGCGGCGTTCGGAGTACTGTTCTTCGTCAGCTTAACACTGGCAGGACTGTCTTCGTTGATTTCAATCGTTGAAACATATATTGCCGGGGTACAGGACAAATTCAATGTTTCCCGTACTAAGGCAGTAGCAATCGGCGGCGGTCTATCTGCATTGGTTTCCATCCTGTTCGCAACACAGGGCGGCTTGAATTTCCTTGACACAGCAGATGCGTTCATCAATAACTATGGTGTCGCTCTTGCCGGTCTTGTTGAAGTAGTCTTCATTGTATGGGTTGCAAAGGAACTGAAGAACCTGCAAAACCATGCTGATGCAATTTCTGATATCCGTCTTGGAAGCTGGTGGGTGATTTCCCTGAAATACATCACTCCAGTAGTATTGGGTATCATGATGGTCATGAACATCATGACAGATATTAAAACAAGTTATGGCGGCTATCCAGTCATGTTCAATGTCTACTATGGATGGTTTGTCGCAATCGGTGCTGTTATTGTTGGATTCATTTTTGCAAAAGCAAAGAAATGGGATACTGCACTTTATGAAGTTCCACAAGACAAGGGGGTTGCTAAGTAATGGATGCTAGCGCAGTTGCAATGATGGTAGTGGGTATGGTCATTATCTGGGGAGGACTCGCAGCAAGTGTAATTCATGCTGTTAGAAAAGCCCGTTCATAAGAAAAGACAAAAGGTCAGCCTGAGGATAGGCTGGCCTTTTTTGATGTCTATCTTTTCTTCAACCTCGCTCTTTCCTGCCTGGACCATAACTTCAAATGAGGGTATGGATCGAAGGACCATTCAGTATAGCCATTGTCCTTGTACATGCCATAATGCAGGTGCGGGGGGAATTTCCCGCTGGTTCCCGGCGGCCCGTACCCGGAGCTTCCCACACCGCCTATGACCGTTCCAGGCTCAACGATCTGCCCTACTCTAAGGTCCTTGGCAAACCCGCTCAGGTGGGCGAAGTAATGGTAGGTATTATTGATATCACGGATGCCGACCCGCCATCCGCCATATTTGTTCCAGCCTTTCATTTCAATAATGCCATACCCTGTGGCTCGGACTGGTACTCCATAGCCGGCGAAAATATCCGTCCCTTCATGGATCCGTCTGCCGCCCCAACCGCGTGCATCTCCCCAAGTGTTGTTATAGCTGTGGTTGCTCCGAAGCGGGAGAGGGAATACATGTGTATCAAGGTCCAAGCGTCCAAAATGCTTGTAGATCATCGCTTTTCCTATGATGATTCCGACTGTCTTATCGCGTTTATAGTAATTCCAGAGGCCAATTTTAATATTCTCATGGTCTGTACCGTAATTCAGGAGATATTGGGCGAAAGCCTGCATTACATCTTCATCATCCTTCAGGCTTGCTTTGCTGTCACCATTTCCATCGAACCCGATTCCATTGAAAAATTGTATGGAAACTGGATTGTCATCCTCCAGATTTGGATTCAGAAGTCCAGCCCACTCTTCCGGCTTGAAGTAAATTCCGGCAGTACCTTCAGCTTTTGGCAAGTCCTTTCTTGCCTGGCGGACATTCCGTTCATATTGATCCACCGCAGCAATATAATACCAGGGAATCTGGGTAACCGCTTCAACTTGAGTGTAGAGATCCATTCTCTTTTTATAGATATCCTGGTCCTGCTCAGCTGCAGATGCTAAATCCACAGAAAGGACAGGACATAGGAAAAAAAGAACGATAACTGCTTTAAGGAATTTCACCGTAATCCTCCCTTCATGATTTGACTCCTTTATTTTCCAGCTCGAGCATATAAAATATGCTTCCGCTTGTCTTCTGTTAGTTTGCGATGATGGGGGTTTTTCATAAATATCAAATAATGGTAATCGCAAAGATATCGTACTTGTCGATAGTATTCCATTATGTTAAAGTGACATCAGAAGCTGTATGCCAGCCTTGATTTTTTCATGGTGTTCTTGAGGAAGTGCAGCAGGAATGGAGTGAAAATAATGAGCAAAAAAGAGGTACAGAGAAAGCCTGATTGGCTGAAAATAAAGTTAAATACGAACGAAAACTATACGGGCTTAAAAAAGATGATGCGCGAGAAAAACCTACATACTGTGTGTGAAGAAGCAAAGTGCCCGAACATCCATGAATGCTGGGCAGTTAGACGGACTGCGACCTTCATGATCCTTGGCGATGTATGTACGCGTGCATGCCGTTTTTGTGCTGTAAAAACGGGACTGCCTACGGAACTTGACTGGCAGGAGCCAGAAAGAGTAGCGGATTCCGTTACCCTAATGAACCTTAAGCACGTCGTCGTAACAGCGGTAGCCCGCGATGACCTGAAGGATGGAGGGGCAGCTGTATTTGCTGAGACTGTAAGAGCAATCCGCCGGAAAAATCCGTTTACCTCTATTGAAGTACTGCCTTCTGATATGGGCGGAGTTGCAGAAAACCTGCAGACACTGATGGATGCTCGCCCGGATATTCTTAACCACAATGTCGAAACGGTAAAGCGCCTGACACCTAGAATCCGTGCTCGTGCTACCTATGAACGTTCACTGGAATTCCTGCGCAGGGCAAAAGAAATGCAGCCGGACATTCCGACAAAGTCAAGCATCATGGTTGGCCTGGGCGAAACGAAGGAAGAATTAATCGAAGCAATGGATGATTTGCGTGCGAACAATGTGGACATCCTTACACTTGGCCAATATTTACAGCCTTCCAAAAAGCATCTTGAGGTACAGAAGTACTACCATCCGGATGAGTTTGCCGAGCTAAGGGAAATTGCACTGGCGAAAGGCTTCAGCCATTGCGAGGCAGGCCCTCTTGTCCGTTCATCCTACCATGCCGATGAACAGGTCAACTCAGCAGCGAAACATAAACAACAGCTTGCAGAGCAGGAAGCACAGCAGGCATAATTGATTTGCACAAGCGAAAGCTAAAAAAGAGTTCAGCATTCAATACGCTGAACTCTTTTTGTTATTTACCTTTGTTCATCTGCCTTGAAAGATCATCTTTGTCTGTCTCTTCATTGAGTTCTCCCTTGGCTTCACCATTGGCGTTTTCACCTGAACTCATATCGCGGCCTTGAGGAGATTTAAGCATCTGCTTGATGACGCCATCGACCAAATCGTCGACATTGCGGCTATCGGTATCAAGCGAGGCGAAGTTCTCTACTTCATTTCGCAGGCTAGTATCGTCTGAAACGTATACATGGAACCAGCGAGGAACGACTGACATCGCCATCCGTTTCACCTGGTCTGCAGTTTCGTTGCGATTTGCAGAATCTGTCTGGTATACAATTAGTACTTCCTCATCAGTTACAAGTGTTGACACATCATCGACATTCGGTGCCATCAAACTGAACCTGCTGATCATATCGGCGATACGCTCGCGGTCGATCGCTTCGTATGCGTTTTCTGGATTTTCCGTTCCCATTACACCAGTTCTCTGCTGACGGACATATCCGAAGTCCTCGCTTCTATTTTTCAATCCTTTACGTCCATCTTCGTTATATAAGTCTGGACGCTGATCATTAACATTCAGTGTGTTTCCGCTTTGCTGGTAAATACCAGTCCTGCCATCACGGCCTTCCTGTGCGGCATTATCGTCACCCGCAGCACATCCAGTCATAGCCACTGTTCCGCAAATACCAAGAGCCATTAATGCTTTTTTCAATTAAAACACCCCCTATTGATTAGAATGGCTCCGAAATTATTTTTTTTGCTTAGTAATTGATGGGGAATAAGTTATAATTAAGAAAAGCGCAGGCACGTTAGCTTGTTGACCAAGACAGATCGTTATGGAAAAAGAGGTGGACCTACCAATGATTTGCATCAATAACCTATGCTATGAAATAGTGGATGAAGAACGGAATGGCTTTAATGAGGAAGCATTTCGAGCCAGATACAGCGAGATTCTGACGAAATATGACTATATAGTTGGTGACTGGGGATATGGGCAGCTTCGCTTAAGAGGCTTTTTCGATGACCAGAACCAGAAATCAACATTCGATACGAAAATCAGTACGGTAAGTGAATACTTATATGAGTACTGCAATTTTGGCTGTGCCTATTTTGTCGCCAAGAAGGTAGCGAAGCAAGGTCAGGATAAATAGAATAGAAAACGAAGGAATGCTCCAATACTGTGATTGGAGCATTCCTTTTTTTACATGTCGCTATATGGCGGCTGCTCACTTTCGCTCGGGTCATCATGGGTTGGGTGGGCACCAGCTTCTTTTCTTGGTGTACCCTGATGAAGGGACTTGAATTCATAATTGAAGTTACTGTAGGTCCGTTGTCCCTCACGCCAAGGTGTGCTTTTACCCTCAACCGGTTCATCCATCCGGAATGGCGAACCATATGGTCCATCAGGTAAGTCTTCAGCCGTTATATAGTTCTTTTGCTTTTCAACATTCGAAAAATCAGAGTACTTTTCGCTGTCTTCCTTGCTCATGAACTCACCTTCTTTTGCTTGTTGTCTTTTTAGTATTTCTTTGAAAAGACAAATCAAACAAACAGTTCATTCCAGATTAAAGGATTGGCCGCAGGAATGAGCGAAGTTCTTCCGCATCTTCTTCGGATAAGTTGTAGGCATATTCGAGATAGCCTTCTTCATCAAGGTCATCGTGGCCAAGGATCGCGAATCGGCTCCCCTGGATATCCAATACGATACTCTTGCCATAATATCTTCCTGTCTGCAGGATGGCAAGGTCAAAACGCTGGTTTTCACCCACAAAGCTTACAAAGCGTGTTTTTGTCGCTTCTGTTTCATCGTATAAAAAAAATTGTTCCGTCATCGTGAACCTCCTATGTGCTGTAAAAGTATGTATTTTTTCAACCATCACAAGATGCGGCTTGTGTTCGAGAGATGGTGTGCTGTGATGTAGCGGACAGTGTCCTTCGCATTCCAAAATCTCTCTCCTCCATTTTGGCAGCATTCTCACCCACCATCAATCTTACCAGAAAAACTTTTGTTTCTGAATTTATCTTTGCGGGAAAATGCGAAAAGACCTATTTCAGACAGGATTAGTAGGGAAAGGATTTAAAAACCAGTCACAGTTCGGACAGGTTTGGGAGGAGAACAAGGAAAGCTGTCAGAAGTAGCGCCGAGTTCGGACAGGTTTGAGGGAGTAACAAGAAAAGCTGTCAAAAAAAACCCGTAATTCTGACAGGTTTAGGTGAGAAGCATGAAAAGCTGTCAAAAAACCTCCGTAATTCTGACAGGTTTGAGGGAGAA
>NZ_VEEP01000007.1:61491-61572 GCF_007678455.1 Cytobacillus oceanisediminis 2691
GGCAAAAAAAGCTGTCAAAAAACCTCCGTAATTCTGACAGGTTTAGGTGAGAAGCATGAAAAGCTGTCAAAAAACCTCTGT
>NZ_VEEP01000007.1:61670-130445 GCF_007678455.1 Cytobacillus oceanisediminis 2691
GTAATTCGGACAGGTTTGAGGGAGAAGCAAAAAAAGCTGTCAAAAAACCTCCGTAATTCGGACAGGTTTGAGGGAGAAGCAAAAAAAGCTGTCAAAAAACCTCTGTAATTCGGACAGGTTTGAGGGAGAAGCAAAAAAAGCTGTCAAAAAACCTCCGTAATTCGGACAGGTTTGAGGGAGAAGTAAAAAAGCTGTCAAAAAAACCCCGTAATTCTGACAGGTTTAGGTGAGAAGCAAAAAAAGCTGTCAAAAAAACCTCGTAATTTTGACAGGTTTGAGGGAGAAGCCATAAAAGCTGTCATAAACAAGAATTTATTCGTGATGCCCCTTCCCTACATTCCCTACCATAACAAAGAGTAAAAATATTTTGAAATAACTATCTAGTAAAAAAGGTCTATTTTAGCGAAATATGGTACAATTAAGAAAAAGTTCTAGTCATCGTCTGAGAGGATTGAAACCTATGGCCCGCCGTGTTACTAGCATATTGGACAACCTGCTTGGTTGGGGGAAAATAATGTTGCCTCATTCATCGCTTTGTTATTATCCGCCTCAGTTCATCTTGAGGGATCCTGTTGTAACAGGGGTGAAGAAGGCTTTTAACAGTGGCTGTGAAGTGGCAGTCATCGCCTATACGATCAAAAATCACCGCGAGCTGGCGGCTCAGCTTGGTGGGGAGACGTGGAAGTACCACAAGGCTTTGAAGCGTCATTTCAAAGCTGTGATTGAATTGGAAATTGAAAAAGAGGACATGATTGTCCTGCATGATTACTATAGTGACAGCTTGAGCCTGTTTATAAGGATTGACCATAACAGGCATTGTATCTCGGAGATTGATGGGAAGATGAAGAAAATCCTCAGGGAAGCGGAAAGCAGGATTTTTCATGAGTATCCGACCGTCCAGCCTATCTTTGACACGGGATTCATTTTTATTGATAAATCAGTAGGGTCCGTACATGAAGCGGTCTTGAAGGCTCATCAGCAGGCGTTTGCGATGGCTGAAAAGCGGATTCAGACGGAATTCAATGAAATGGTTTATGAAATGAACAAAATCATCTCCCGGCAGAATATAAAACTTTTGGCACAGCCAATCATTGACGTCGCCACTAAGGAGGTCCGTGCGTGGGAGATGCTGACCCGCGGTCCTGAGGGGACAGCCCTCGAAAGTCCACTGCAGCTTTTTTCAGTCGCGAGGCAGACGAATATGCTGTATGAGCTTGAAATGATTGTCCTGAGGAAAACGCTTGACCAAATTACATCAACTGGCTGCCAGGATGATATCTTCATTAATTTTACGCCGATCACGCTTGGCAATTTTCGATTCGTCCGTGATTTGAAAACAATGATGAAATCCTATGAAGGCATCAAGCCGAATCAGATCACCCTGGAAATCACCGAACGGGACTCGATTGAGGGAATCGATAATTTTATCTATAATATAAAGGTGTTAAGAGGAATGGGTATCAAGATTGCGGTGGATGATACAGGAGCGGGATATGCCAGCCTGAATACCATCAGTGAGATCATGCCGGATGTCATCAAGATCGACCGATCCGTCATCCAGAACATCGACAAGAACTCTGTGAAGGAGTCGATGCTGAAAGGGCTTCTGCTTGTCGCAAAGGAAGCAGGCTCTACTGTCATAGCCGAAGGAATCGAAAATGAGCATGAAGCATCAGTCCTCTCACGGAACAAGGTTGAACTGGCACAAGGTTATTTTTACGCCCGTCCTGGATTATTGAAAACCGTCTAGCATCTTCGAGAGGTGATAAGGAATGTATTTTGTCGACAGGGATCAAATTGAGCAAACATTGGAGTTTTTGGACAGGCAGATTGATTTTTTTGAAAGCAATGGATCATGGGAAACGCCTATGGAAAAAGCGGCCCTCGAGCGTGCAGCGCATACGATGGTGGAGGCTGTTCTTGATGTGGGCAATTCGATGATTGATGGCTTCATCATGCGTGACCCGGGCAGCTATGAAGACATCATCGATATCCTCGATGATGAAAAAGTCGTGACGCCTGACATGAGCGCAGGCTTGAAAAAAATCGTCCTGTTCAGGAAGATGCTAGTCCAGCAATACACTGATGTGGACCATGGAAGCCTGATCCAAACCTTCAAGTCTGAACTTCCGCAACTCAAGCTGTTTCCGGTGAAGGTCAGGGAATATCTAACGAATGAACTAGGCCCGGTTTCCGCTTTTAAAAAGTAAAGCTGGATGAAGAGACCGATAAGATGAACTGAGCAGTTCATAAGTCGGTCTCTTTTTCTTTGCTGTGAGCTTTGTCCTTTGCACTGCCTGCTCTACTTTAATAAAATGGGATTATTCGTTTTAGCACAACAAGGGAACATTATGCATAGGAGTGATCATCATGAAAAAATATAAAGGCTATCTGATTGATTTAGATGGAACGATGTACAGGGGCTCAGAACGGATCGAGGCGGCTTCGGATTTTATAAAAAGGCTGATTGCAGCTGGAATTCCTTATTTATTCGTCACAAATAATTCTTCGCGTACACCGGCCCAGGTGGCGAAAAAGCTGCGGAGCTTTGATATCCCAACCACTGAGGAGCAGGTTTTTACGACAAGTCAGGCAACGGCCAACTATATTTATGAGCAAAAGCAAGATGCGACCGTATACGTGATTGGCGAAGAGGGGATTCAGACAGCTATCGAGGAAAAAGGGCTCCGGTTTGCAGGGGAAGAAGCGAATTTCGTCGTTTCCGGAATTGACCGCGGCATTACCTATGAAAAGCTGGCAGTTGGCTGCCTTGCGGTCAGGAACGGGGCCACTTTCATTTCAACTAATGGAGATATCGCAATTCCGACAGAACGTGGCCTGCTTCCGGGAAATGGATCACTAACATCAGTCATCGCTGTTTCCACGCAAACAGACCCAATCTTCATTGGCAAGCCGGAATCAGTGATCATGGAACAGGCACTGAAGGTCCTGGGAACTGCGAAGGAAGAGACGCTGATGGTCGGGGACTATTATGATACCGACATTCTCGCAGGCATGAGGGCCGGAATGGATACTCTGCTTGTACACACGGGGGTCACAACGAAGGAACTGCTGAAGGGTTACGATGAAATGCCAACCTATACAGTCGATTCATTGGATGACTGGGAAGTATAAAAACAGAAGGGACTTGTGCCATCGCCGGCTGCAAGTCCCTTTATCATTATTCCTCTACATTCGCCGCTCGGTGTGCAAGTCGGCTTGAAGCAGCCGCTGCAACAGCTCCCACAATATCATCCAGGAATGTATGGCATTTGCCTGACTTTTCTTTATCATTAAGGAGTTCAAGGATACCCGGTTTTGCTTTATCAATGAACCCGTAGTTGGTGAATCCAATCGAACCATAGATATTGACGATTGAGAAAGCGAGAATCTCATCCACGCCATACAGGCTCTCATCTGTTTCAATAATGGATTGAAGCGGTTCGCCAAGCTTCTTCTGCTCTGCGAGGATATCAAGCTGGATTCCTGTCAGGATGGCATTCTGGACCTCACGTTTGGACAATACTCGCTCGACATTCTGGATGCAATCGTCCATCTGCAGGTTCGGATGATACTTCTCCTGCAAGAAGAACACAAGTTTCGCAATATCCTCTATTTCAACCCCGCGTTCGTGAAGCCATTTCCGGGCAGTTTCCTCTGTCATATGAATGGCGCGTTTCTTTTCTAACATCTGCATCACCTTTCTGTTTTTAATTCAGATAAGAAAGTGTGTATCTCACTTTGGTAACTGTCTAGCTCCAGCGCCTAGCCCCTCGAGACGTTTCGGTCTGCCCAATGAAGTCAAAGAACGACTTCACTGGTCAGCCCTCCAACGCTTGTCGGGGCTGACCAAGGCGCTTACGCTTTTCTAATAGCTATCTTCATATCCTATTTAACCTAAATTATTCCGCTTAATCCGTTTTAGTGAAAGAATTCATTCCTTTAAATCATTTCCCGAATGAAGCCAGTTATTCATTTCATTGTTTTACAGTCCGGCACATATATTTGTAAAAGAATGGCTTGGAGAGAGGTGCTGTTTGATGTTTCAAAAGATGTTAAAAGAAGTATATGGGATTTTTCCGGATTCAGAAGTATCTCTTGGAAGATATCATGGATATAAACAGAATGAAGGGCTTTATTTGATTATGGACGCTAATGGGGCAAAAGAGCAAGAGATAAGCGAGCTTTCGAGAATCGCTGACCATATGCAAAAAGCTGGTGACCGCAACGTTTCGCAGCTGCTTACAGACAAGGAAGGACGCCAGATTTGCGAATGGGAGGGAAGGAAGTACTGTGTGCTGCAGAGTCGTGCCGCACCGATGCCGGAGAAATTGCGAACAGGCAGGAAGCTGGCCAGATTCCATGCAAGAGGCAGGCAAATCCCTTTCAAGGTTGAAGGGATGAACAGGGTCGGACAGTGGAAACAGCTCTGGGAAAAGCGGCTGGACCAGATGGAAAAGGTGTGGAGCGGCAAACTCTATACTGAGCCTGAGAACGATTTTGAGAGAATGTTCATGGAGTCTTTTCCGTATTATATGGGATTGTCGGAAAATGCCATCCAATATCTTGCAGATACGGAGATCGATGATAAGCCGACAAAGATTGACCACGGCACTGTCTGCCATGAGCGCTTCACCAATACAGTCTGGAGAGGGCCGTATTTTGTGAAAAATCCATTTGAGTGGGTGTTCGACCATGGAAGCCGCGATCTGGCAGAGTGGGTAAGGGAGCGTTATTTTGCCAACATCCAGACGAGCCAGCCGGAAATCAAAAACTTCCTTAATGAGTACCAGAGTCTGACAATGCTGTCGCCGTTTTCATGGAGGCTTCTGTACTCCAGGCTGCTGTTTCCGCTTCACTACTATGAAGCAATCGAAAATTACTATATTACCCAGTCAGAACAGACAAAGCGCCAGCTTGAGGACCGTTTGCGGAAGTATCTGGACCAAAGCAGTGATTACGAACGTTTTTTAAGCCATTTTTACCAGATTGGCGATGCACCTGTGAAAATGGCGAAGCTTCCTCCGGTTGAGTGGTTATTACGGTAGTCGAAGCTTTTGCGTAAATGTGATAGAATGAATATTATTCTATTATATTAACCGCTTACAAAAAGGAGCCAGACGATGAAACCGTATATTTATATTACCAGGAAACTTCCTGAAGAAACGATTGTAGAGCTCACCGAGCAATTTGAGGTGAAGATGTGGGAGCATGAAGATATCCCTGCCCCGAGAGAGGTTTTGCTCGCTGAAGCAAAAAAAGCCAGTGGGATGATCACCATGCTGTCTGACAAAATTGACGAGGAATTGCTGTCAGCTGGTGAAAACCTGAAAGTCGTCGCCAACCTGGCTGTGGGTTTTGACAATATCAATCTCAAATCAGCCACCGAGCGCGGAATCGTTGTGAGCAATACCCCAGATGTGCTGACCGAGACAACCGCTGATCTTACTTTTGCTTTGTTGATGGCTGCGGCAAGGCGCATCGTCGAAGCAGCAGATTATATCAAAGCTGGCAAGTGGGAAGGCTGGAGCCCATACCTGCTTGCAGGACATGATGTATATGGAAAGACGATCGGAATCGTCGGTATGGGGAAAATTGGTAAGGCTGTTGCCCGACGCGCGAATGGCTTTGGAATGGATATTCTTTACCATAACCGTTCCCGTAAACCGGAAGCTGAAAAGGAACTCGGTGCGGTCTACAGTTCATTCGAGGATCTTGTATCAAAGGCTGATTATGTGGTATCACTCGCACCGCTTACAGATGAAACCAGAAATCTTTTTACAGCAGATGTTTTTGCGAAAATGAAAAAAAGCGCGATTTTCATCAATGTTGGACGCGGGCCGGTTGTGGACGAGCAGGCATTGTATGAAGCCCTGAAAAGCGGAGAGATTGCCGCTGCAGGACTTGATGTTTTTGAAAAAGAGCCCATTTCAACAGAGCATCCGTTGCTGGAACTTTCAAATGTGACAGCAATCCCGCATATCGGATCGGCAAGTACAGAAACGAGGACAAAGATGATCAAGCTTTGTTGCACGAACGTCAAAGCTGTCCTCACCGGAGACAGTCCGAAGACTATTGTTAATAAAGAAGTGATTCAATAACTCATCAATCCTTCCCTTCATGCAGGGGAGGATTTTTTTTACACTTACAGCCCCTTGCGATTAAGCGTTTTCATGGAGAAAGGCTTCTTAAATATCCCTTGTAAAAGAGGTTGGTCGTCTATATAATGTCTACTATACAAAAACAAATGTATTTTTAGAAAAGACAAAGGGAGAGGGGAAGAGAATATGCAGGCAATCTCGGTAGGACTTCTTGGATTAGGAACAGTTGGGTCGGGGGTAGTGAGAATCATTGAGAACCACCAGGATAAGTTGATGCACCAGGTTGGCTGCCCTGTGAAGGTAAAGAAAATCCTCGTCCAGGATGTAGAAAAGGAAAGGTCGGTAAAGGTCGACCCTTCTCTCCTGACGATGGACCCAGCGGACATCATCGAAGATCCGGAAATCGAAGTTGTGATTGAAGTCATGGGCGGGATCGAGAATACCCGTGAACATATGCTGCAGGCACTGAGGAACAAAAAGAACGTGGTGACAGCAAACAAAGATTTGATGGCTGTCCATGGCTCAGAGCTGCTGACGGCTGCGAGTGAAAATGGCTGCGATCTGTTTTTTGAAGCGAGCGTGGCAGGAGGCATCCCGATTTTGCGAAGTCTCGTTGATGGGCTTGCGTCTGACAGGATCACAAAGATGATGGGAATTGTGAACGGAACAACAAATTATATTTTAACGAAGATGAGCCAGGAGGGACTTCCATATGACAGCGTGCTGAAGGAAGCGCAGGAGCTGGGATATGCGGAGGCGAATCCGGCATCTGACGTGGAAGGGCTAGATGCAGCCAGAAAAATGGCGATACTGGGTACACTTGGATTTTCCATGAAGATTGACCTAGATGATGTGAAGTTTAAAGGAATCACTTCGGTCACAGAGGAAGACCTGCAGTATGCCAAACAGCTTGGCTATACGATGAAATTGCTTGGCATCGCTGTCCGTGAAGGTAACAAAGTCGAGGTATGTGTGGAGCCTGCCCTGTTGCCGTCTTCCCATCCGCTTTCGTCTGTCAATAATGAGTACAATGCGGTATATGTATACGGTGAAGCGGTCGGGGAAACCATGTTCTACGGCCCGGGTGCCGGCAGTCTGCCAACCGCCACTGCTGTTGTGTCAGATCTTGTTGGCGTCGTTAAGAATATGCGCCTAGGAGTTAATGGCCGTTCTATGGTCACCCCGCAATATGAGAAGCAGCTGAAGGATGATGGAGAAGTAAGTTCGAAGCACTTCCTCCGTCTGCATGTCCATGATGAAGTTGGTGTCTTTTCGGAGGTCACCTCGCTTTTCGCTGACCATAATGTCAGCTTTGAAAAGATCCTCCAGATGCCTTTGAAGGAAAAGGGACTTGCCGAAATCGTAGTCGTTACACATCGTGCTTCTCTCAAAGACTATCAAAATATCCTGATGGAGCTGCGTGACCTCAGGGTCGTGAAAGAAATCAAGAGCTCATACAGAGTCGAGGGGAGTGTCAATCGATGAGATGGCGGGGACTGTTGAGTGAATATCGTGAATACCTGCCAGTCAATGATCAGACCCCGATGCTGACACTGCATGAAGGAAACACGCCACTGATCCGGCTAGACCAGCTGTCAGAGCAGTGGGGCATTGATTTGCATGTAAAAGTTGAAGGGGCCAATCCGACGGGTTCATTCAAGGACCGAGGCATGGTGATGGCGGTCGCGAAAGCCAAGGAGGAGGGCAGTGATACGGTGATTTGTGCTTCCACAGGCAATACCTCGGCTTCTGCAGCTGCATATGCGGCGAGAGCAGGAATGCGGTGTATCATCGTCATTCCCGAAGGAAAAATCGCGATGGGCAAACTGGCACAGGCGGTGATGTATGGCGCCAGCATCGTTTCGATTGAAGGCAATTTTGACGAGGCGTTGAAAATGGTCAGGGCCATCAGTGAAAATGAACCAGTCACACTCGTAAACTCGGTGAATCCATATCGGCTCGAAGGACAGAAAACGGCTGCTTTCGAAATCTGTGACCAGCTGGGCGGTGCACCAGATGTCCTGGCGATTCCGGTGGGTAATGCGGGGAATATCAGTGCTTACTGGAAAGGTTTCAAAGAATACAATTCCAGCAGGCGGACAGGATTGCCGAGGATGTTCGGTTTCGAGGCAGAAGGTGCAGCAGCAATCGTGCAGGGAAAACCGATTGAGCAGCCAGAAACGATCGCCACTGCCATACGAATCGGCAACCCTGCCAGCTGGAATCTTGCTGTTGCTGCCAGGGATGAATCAGAAGGAACAATTGACTTCGTCACCGATGAAGAAATTTTACAGGCATACAGCCGACTGGCCTCTACAGAAGGGATATTTGCTGAGCCGGGTTCATGTGCCTCGCTGGCAGGAATCCACAAGCTTCTGAAACAAGGGGAAATTCCTCGTGGCTCCCGGATTGTTGCTGTACTGACGGGAAATGGATTGAAGGACCCTTCAACTGCCATCGATATCAGCTCCATCTCACCCGTGCTGCTTCCGAATGACGAAAGAATCGTCAGCGAGCATATCAGGGGAGTGGTCAGACAATGAACGGACTGGGGGAACCACATGCTGCAGGCATTACAGCAAGACAGGTTTTTGCGGTAAAAGTCCCGGCAAGCTCAGCGAACCTTGGCCCCGGCTTTGATTCCCTTGCAGTCGCATTGGACCTATACCTGGAGCTCGAGGCAGAGCGAAGCAATCGTTGGGAGGTGGAGTTCCTCTCACCATCCTTAACAGACTTTCCGCGTGATGAAACGAATTATATTTGCCAGATCGCGCTTAAAACCGCTTTAATGTACAAGCAGAAAATGCCGCCTCTCCGAATGTCTGTCAAAAGCGATATTCCGCTGGCAAGAGGGCTGGGTTCCAGCGCTGCGGCGATTGTTGCCGGAGTGGAACTGGCCAATGAATTTTGCAATTTAGAATTGTCACTGCTTGAAAAATTAAAAATCGCTGCAGGGTTTGAAGGCCACCCGGACAATGCGGGGGCCAGCCTTTTTGGCGGTGTCGTGGTGGGCAGCCAAATAGGGGATGAAGTCGATCTGACGGTACTTGACCAGGTCCAGTTCGATCCGATACTGGTTGTCCCCCGGGAGGAATTGCTGACCGAAATATCACGAGACGTGTTGCCGGCAAACATGGAATTCCAGCACAGTGTCCGGGCAAGTGCCGTTGCCAATCAGCTGCTTGCTGCATTGTTAACTCATAATTGGACGCTTGCAGGCAGGATGATGGCTGCCGACCTGTTCCATCAGCCATACAGGAAAGAACTTGTGCCATTTTTTGATGATGTGCATGAAAAAGCCATTCAGTCAGGAGCATTCGGCGTTGCACTGAGCGGGGCCGGGCCATCGATTTTGTGTCTGGCGGAACCCGGTAAAGGGGATGAAGTCGGGGGAAAAATGAAGCGGTGTGTCGATGGAATGGAAATTTTAACTTTAAAAATCGACCGGAACGGATGCAGTTCCAGCATGAAAAAAAGCGGTTTTGCCATTTAAGGCAAAACCGCTTTATTATTGGTTAATTAGAATACCTGTTCAACTTCAACAACGCCAGGTACTTCCTCTAAAAGGGCGCGTTCGATTCCAGCCTTAAGCGTGATTGTGGAGCTCGGGCAGCTTCCGCATGCACCCAGCAGGCGAAGTTTTACGATGCCATCTTCTACATCCACTAGTTCGCAGTCTCCACCATCGCGAAGAAGGAATGGACGCAATTTATCTAATACTTCTTGTACTTGCTCAAACATTTGCTGTTCAGTCATGCAAATCGACTCCTTTCATAATACTTATTATAATCTCATCAGCCGGAAAAATCTATCCAATTGAATGAAAAACCTCAGAACAACAGTTTTTTCCTTATGAATCCTTTTCATCGTATAGTAAAATAAAAGAAAATAACAGGGGGTAATTGATAATGGAACGCAAAGAAGTAGAAATAGTCGTTTACGGCGCAGAAGTATTATGCCCTAGCTGTGTCAACCTGCCATCCTCAAAAGAAACATATGAATGGCTCGAAGCCGCAATCGGCCGCAAATATGCAGACCAGCCTTTTAAAATTACTTATGTCGATATCTACAACCCTCCTGCAGATGAAGATAAGCGGGAATTTGCTGAAAAAGTAATCGAAGAAGACATGTTTTATCCCGTCGTCCTGCTCGAAGGCAAGGTTGTCGGCGAAGGAAATCCGAAATTGAAGACGATTTACGCCGAATTAGAGAAATACGGATACATTTCAGCGTAATTCTGTTAAAAGCATTCCGAAACGGAGTGCTTTTTTCTCTTTTTGAGAAGAATCTCTTTAAAATACCGATTTATTAAAAAAGCGAAAAACCTTTTATAGCGATTTTAAAATTATATAGCGACTTTTTTGTTTTTATAGCGGCTTTTGAAATTATATAGCGAAAATTTCATTTTTATAGCGACTTTAAAGATTATATAGCGAAAAATTCAATTATATAGCGAACTGGAAATTCCCGCTGATTTTTACCAGTTACCAAAAAATAAAAAAACCGGGCACCCGCGCCCGGTTCACAAATGATCATCCATTATGATACTTATACATCCACAAAATACCTGACTTCAGCAATCGTGCTACGCGGCCGGTGATCGGACGTTCTGCAACCAGACCGAAACCGTGCTTTTTGCCAAGTGAACCGATGACGCCTTTCAGCTTGATCGGCGGGAAGGATTCAGGTGGTTCTTCGCCTTTCCAGCGCTTTTGCAGCACCTGGACGATTTGCTCAGCCTGGCCTTCTGCAAGCTGGGCGCTCGGTGCATGCGGCAGGCTCGCACAATCCCCGACTACATATACATTTTCATGTCCTGGCAGGTTGTGCTGCGCAGTAACCGCGGCCCGGCCCATGCTGTCTTTTTCGACATCCATTTCACGGACAAGTCTGTTTGCCTGAATTCCGGCAGTCCAGACAATCGCGTCACATACAATCGGCTCATCATGATTGTATAAGACGTTTTTCTGTACTTCTGTAATATTTGCATTGTTGATGATTTCGACATTATGGTTGTCAAACCAGTTTTCCACATAGGTGCTCAGGCGCTCGGAGAACGCGGACAGAATATGGTTTCCGCGATCGAAAAGCTTGATTTTCAAGTCTTTGCGGCTTTCAGCCAATTCACTCGCAAGCTCGACACCGCTCAACCCTGCACCAACAATGGCAACACTTGAACCTGCTGGCAGATTATTAAGTGCCTGATAAGTAGCGCGTGATTTTTCGATTGACTGGATGCTGTACGTGAACGTGTCGGCACCAGGAACATTGTGGTACTTATCTTCGCAGCCGAGACCAATGATCAAATCGTCATATTCCACAGCTTCATTACCCTGCAGCTCAACCTTATTTTCCTCCAGATTGATGGCCGTAACTTCCGCGTATTTTACCTGAAGGCGGGGGTGTTCAGGAAATGACACACGAATATGCTGATCGGAAATCGTGCCTGCAGCCAGCGCATAGTATTCAGTTTTCAAGCAATGGTAAGGAACACGGTCAATCAATGTAATGGATACATCTTCCGGCAGATCATTAGGCAGCAATTTATGGAGGACACGCATGCCGCCATAGCCGCCGCCAAGAATAACGAGATTTCTCATGTGAATTTCCCCTTTTTAACTCATCACAGACAGTCAATGATGTAGGTTTTTTAAGCTCGTTCTTGCAAACGGTAAACGGATACATAATTCGAAATTATTCTACAATATTTTTTCTGATTCGTTTTAATCCATAAAAAGTATAACGAAATTGTGACAAAATAACAACAATTTTATAGAGGCTGTAAGCCGGAGAAATTGACGATTTACCTGAAAAAGGGTACGATTAAAAATTAGTAGAGAGGTGAAACAAATGATTAAGCCGATCATTGAATTTTGTATCAGCAATCTTGCGAGCGGTTCTCAGGCAGCAAGGGCAGAGCTTGAACGGGACCCTGATCTTGACGTCATTGAATATGGGTGCCTTGGTTACTGTGGAAAATGCGCCATGTCCATGTTTGCGCTTGTAAACGGTGATCCGGTAGTCGGTGACACCCCAGAAGAGCTGGTTGAAAATGTTTATAAATATCTGGATGAAAATCCTATGTTTTAATATAGAAAAAAAGCTGGCATGGAAATCGTTCCATTCGCCAGCTTTTTTCATGATTTAGAGAAATTCAGTTTCTGCACTTGTTTCCATGAAATAGATAGTTTAGTTTCCGGAAACGGCTTGTCTTTCCCGCATCTCCTGCCAGCGGTCCTTGGCGAGCTGGATGATTTGCGGTTCGACAGACTGTCTCTGTTTTTCTATTACCTTCGAGAAAAAACGGACAGCGTCCTGCGTTTGACCGATTCTTCTTGAGAGCTCGCCAATCAGGTACATGAGGCGCAGTTCTGAGACCTGGGTGCCTTTATAATCACCAGTGCTATACGACTCGGTATATTCCTTAAGGGCCAGTTTTAAAAAACGGTTTTCCTGTTCATGGTTTTCAGTGGAGCGATACAGCCAGGCAAGCCTTATATAGAGACCGGCCGCAACAATATGTTTCTCTTTCTTCAGTGTCGAACTATAGGCTGCCAGCTTGAAAGTATTCATTGCCTCCTGGATTGTCCGCTCATCGCCGTAGTTATGAGGAGCCCACTGATTGCAGATTTTATCCTGGATGACCTGCTTGGCGCCTGGCGGAAAATAAGTGCTGAACTCATCGGTAAAAGAATAGCCGCAGTCAGGGCAGACATTGGTATAGTAAAGATTGGGATTTTCAAAACCGTCGGCATACTGAGGGGCAAAGTCAGAATCAAAGCTGAGGACTTTCACAAAACGGGAGCGAACCTTCTTGGTCGTAAAAGAATGCTCGCACATGGCACATGTGTATTTTTTATCAAAAAGAGGTACTAGTTGAGACATCTTTGTCACCTGCCGAATATCCTATGATTTTTGTGAATCTGTTTAGGTCTATTATACCAAGTTATTTGGCTGTTGGAGGAAAAAATTGAAGAATATTCTTTTTCAGCCTGATTGGTTGAGGATTGGAAAAATGCTGTATATACTATAAGAAAGGGAACAAGGAGGTTTTAATAAAATGGAAAATATCGTAATTATTACTGAAGAAGCTGCATTGCAGATTAAAGATATGATGAAGCAAAATGAAACGGAAGACGCTTTCCTGCGTGTTTCTGTAAAAGGCGGCGGCTGCAGCGGCCTGTCTTACGGAATGGGTTTCGCGCATGAAGTCGAAGAGGGTGACAGCCAGCTCGAGCAGCACGGCATCAAGATCCTTGTCGATAAGGAAAGCGCTCCAGTGCTGAATGGCACAACAATCAGCTATAAGCAGTCTTTAATGGGCGGCGGCTTCACAATCGACAACCCGAACGCGATCGCATCATGCGGCTGTGGTTCCAGTTTTAAGACAGCGACACGTGAAGGAACACCTGAAGAATGCTAAACTAAAACAAAAAGCAAGGTCCACGGACCTTGCTTTTTTTCATAAGAGAAGCGCTTGCGCTTTTCTTGTTTATTTGAACATAGATGAACTATGAAGCGGCTGTGTCTTCGCTTTTGGATCCATATAGGATTTCGCGTTGTTGACAGCTGTAGGTGCTTCACCGAATCCGGTTGCGATCAATTTGACTTTTCCTTCGTATGTGCAAATATCGCCTGCAGCGTAAACGCCAGGGATATTCGTCTCCATTTTGGAGTTGACGACGATGGCGTTCTTTTCGATTTCAAGGCCCCATTCCTTGATTGGTCCCAGAGATGAAACGAAACCGAAGTTGCAGATGACCGCGTCAACGTCCACAGCGACTGTTTCTTCGCTGTTTGCGTCCTTTAGTACTAGCTGGCTGATCTTTTCTCCATCACCGATCAGTTCTGCTGGAACGTAAGGTGTTTTGATATCAACCTTTGAATTTTGCAGGTTTTCAACACTGTGCTCGTGGGCGCGGAACTTATCGCGTCTGTGAACGATGGTTACCTGCTCAGCAATTGGTTCAAGCATCAATGCCCAGTCAACAGCAGAGTCCCCGCCGCCCAGTACAGCGACCTTTTGTCCAGCGAACTGGTTCAAGTCGTCGATGAAATAGTGCAGGTTCTTGCCTTCGTATTGTGCAGCGCTTTCAAGTTCAAGTCTGCGTGGCTGGAACGCACCGTTTCCGGCAGTGATGATGACTGTTTTTGTATAATGAACTTCTTTATCAGTAGTCAGCTTGATATTTCCGTCTTCCAGCTTCTCCAGCTTTTCAACAGACTGTTCAAGAGCAGTCGCAGGCTCGAATTTCGCCATTTGCTCCTTCAGGTTGTTGATCAGCTCCTGGGCACGGACTTTTGGAAAGCCGGCAACATCATATATGTACTTTTCTGGATAAAGTGCAGATAATTGCCCGCCTAACTGTGGCAAACTTTCAATGATCTTAACAGATGCTTGTCTCATTCCGCCGTAGAAAGCAGTGAACAGACCAGCAGGCCCCCCGCCGATAATCGTGATGTCATAAACTTTTTGATCTTCTTTCACTCCATATCCCCCTCACTATGTAGTAAAATTGCTCCAATTGTTATAATACCATAAATTGAAAAAATAAACTCCTAATCATAATAGAAGAAAGCTTGTGGAACAATATATTTCATAGAAAATTCTCTTTACAAAACGGGTAAATAGTGAAATTATCCTATTTTCTGAATATTTCCAAGTTAAATGAATCGCTTGAAAATGCGGCGTAAAAAGAATAAGATGGATTGTAGGTAAGAATGTTAAGATTTTGTGACATTTTCAGGACATTTTTTTGAACATTTTAGTGAATAATATCACAAACTTATCCGGGAAATGATGGCAGCAAAGAGAGAGAAGCCAGTCGACCAAAAATATTTTAAAAAGGTGGAAGTGATCACTTTGAGAAAGCCAAAGATCGTAATCTTAGGAGCAGGATACGGGGGATTAATGACAGCTACCCGTTTACAAAAAGCTGTTGGAGTAAACGAGGCTGACATTGTCCTTGTCAATAAAAATGATTACCACTATGAAACTACATGGCTGCATGAAGCATCTGCAGGAACTTTGCATCATGACAGAGTCCGCTATGATGTTCGTGATGTAATCGATCGCCATAAGGTTGAATTCGTCCAGGGATCTGTTGAAGAGATCAAGATGGATGAGAAGCGTGTAATCCTTGAGAACGGTGACATCGTCTATGACTATCTGGTCATCGCCCTGGGTGCTGAACCTGAAACTTTTGGTATTAAAGGCTTGAAAGAGTATGCTTTCTCTATCGTCAATGTCAACTCAGCAAGACAAATCCGTGAGCATATCGAATATCAATTCGCAACATATAATACTGAAGCCGAGAGGAAAGATGAGCGCCTGACGATTGTTGTCGGCGGTGCGGGCTTCACAGGAATCGAGTTCCTTGGTGAACTGACAAACCGGGTTCCTGAACTTTGCCGTGAATATGATGTGGATTACCATAAAGTAAAAATCGTATGCGTTGAAGCAGCGCCAATGGTTCTGCCTGGTTTCGACCCTGAACTTGTCAACTATGCGGTTGCTACGCTCGAGAAAAAAGGCGTGGAATTCCGCATCGGAACAGCAATCAAGGAAGCCACTCCAGAAGGAATCATCGTCGCAAAAGGTGAGGAAGAAGTCGAAGAAATCAAAGCTGGCACAGTGGTCTGGGCAGCTGGTGTACGCGGCAGCTCTGTCATCGAAAGATCGGGCATTGAAGCAATGCGCGGTCGTGTGAAAGTCCAGCCGGACCTTCGCCTGCCAGGTTCAGATGATGTATTCATCGTCGGTGACTGCTCATTGATCATCAATGAAGAAATCAATCGTCCATTCCCTCCGACTGCACAAATTGCGATGCAGCAGGGTGAAGTATGCGCAAGGAACCTTGCAGCACTTGTCCGTGGCAAAACCGAGCTTGAAACCTTCACTCCAGATATCAAAGGAACAGTATGTTCCCTTGGTGAAGATGACGCAATCGGCGTTGCATTCGGCAAGAAAATGGTCGGCACGAAAGCTTCCTTCATGAAAAAGATGATCGACAACCGTGCGCTTTATATGATTGGCGGACCTTCAATGGTTCTTAAAAAAGGCAAATTCAACATTCTATAATAGATGTACTGAAACAGGCTCTTTGCGGGGCCTGTTTTTATTTTGTCCATGGCTTAAATGGTAAGCCGCGCTGACCTGGTTGGAAGGAATAATAAGTTTCTCGCCCAGTCGGAATGTATGACTAAGCGAGATTCGATCGTGTACAATATTCGTAAAATGAGTTATTGGATGGGAATGAAATGGGGAAACGGGAAAATGTCTGGCTGGGAGTTGCCGGAGTTGTCATGGATGAGGATGGCCGCTGGCTTGTTGTCAAAAAGCGCTACGGCGGCCTGGAAGGAAGCTGGTCCCTTCCGGCAGGCTTCGTTGAGGAAGGGGAGACCGCTGACCAGGCTGTTCTCAGGGAAGTGAGGGAAGAAACAGGAATAGAGTGCACTGTCATCGGTCTTCTAGGGGTGCGAACCGGCGTAATCAGGGAGTCGATCAGCGATAATATGCTCGTTTTTTTATTAAAACCATTGCCGGACCAGGAAGTAATGGCACAAGAAACGGAATTATATGAAGCAGGATTTTTGTCACCTGATCATTTAAAATCAGACCCTGATACCTCAATGCTGCTGCATTACCTTTTGAGTAAACCCATAGCTAATGTGATCAGCGGCAAACAGGGAATGGACCCGGGAAAGCAGTTTCATTATAGCGCATATCAATTATTTTTATAATTTTCTGAAATTTAAAGAAAGTGACAGATATTTAAAGGAAAAATAGGATGTATCCGTTTTCAAAGGGGGTTTTCGGTCAAATTCGGACCTTTTCAAGAATGGGGAATCTCTGATATATTATCAGAAAATTCTATAATATAAAGGAGAGATTCATTTATGAAAATGCAGGCACATGATTCAAAGGAATGTCCTTATTGCTCAGGTAAAGGCTACTTCCAACTACTTCTTGGCGGATCAGAAACATGCACTTGCTGCAGCGGCTCAGGAAAATCAAAAAATTAAGGCAAAGCATCTTTGACCTTCGCAATTTGCGGGGTTTTTCTTTTTGCCTCGAATTTTGAGATACTGCACCATTTCATTGACTCGAAAACGGACTAACAGTAAACTAGAAATGATGTTTAATGGGGGGATATAGACATGATGACGGTTGTCACACTGATCATTTCGATGTTATTGTTTTTTGTCCTGTTTTTCGGGATTGGATTTTTATTGAATATGCTGCTGAGGATGTCCTGGGTAATGGCGATCGTTTATCCATTGATTGCGATATTCATTATTGATAAATATCGGTTGATCGATTACTTCCGCAACAGCGGGGAAGCTTTCCGTGATCTTGGACAGCGGATTTCGCAGCTGGCTGTCGCAGATATACTGATTCTGAGCAGCGGGCTTGCAGGTGCAATACTTGCCGGTGTTGTAATCAAACTTTTACGAAAAAAAGGATATCAAATGTTTTAAGAATGTGACCTTCAATTTTTTGAGGGTTTTTTTTATGCATAAAAATAGGGATTGGTCAGAGACTATTACTAATTTAGTAAAGTCAAGATATTAATCCAATGATTAAAATTTTACTTTTAATGGAAGTGTAAATAGGTCTTTTGGTCCCTTTTTTGCTCCTTTTGGAATATTTCTTGTTTCGTTGGGAAATTAATAGATTTGGGAGGAGTGAAAAATTATATGAATATTTTAAAAATGTGGGCAAAACGCTCAGCTATGGCAGTTTTATTTTTTGCTGCTATAACTTCAACTTTCCACTCGATTTCAGGAGTGGAAGCTTCCACTGTTTCTACATACGTTTTTGACAGTGCTGGCGCACAACAAGAGGAAAATTCAAGTTTTGATCATAAAAAAAAGTCAATGGGGCTTGCCCTTAAGTTTTTGAAAAAAGTTTCGGACTTCACGACGAAGATCTCTTCTAGTGAAAAAGTAGCCGGCGCACCGCCGACGCTTGAGGAATCAATGAACTGGTCGCAATACCCGACAAAGCAGATCATTGCAACGGGCTATACGGCAGGAATTGAATCCACTGGTAAAAATCCTGGCCACCCAGGCTATGGAATTACTTATTCAGGTGTGAAGGTCAAACGCGACCTCTACTCGACCGTAGCCGCTGACTTAAATGTATTCCCGATCGGGACCATCCTTTTCATCCCTGGATATGGATTTGGGGTTGTCGCCGATAAAGGCGGGGCAATCAAGGGAAATAAAGTGGATTTATATTATGATACTGTTAAGGATGTATACGAACAATGGGGCAAGAAGACGCTGGACGCATACATAATTGAAATGGGTAACGGCAAGCTTACAGAAGATGACCTGAAAGCACTCAACGAAAATGAATCCATGCAGGTTTTCCGCCAGCAGTATATTAGCGGAAAGAAATCTTAAAAGGTTAGGCACTTTCCCAGGCGGAAAGTGCCTTTTTATTTGTGGATGAGATGGTGCAATTTTTCCAGACCATCAAGAAGTCTGGGGGACGGCCGGCAATACAGTTCTTCCTCTAGAATGAAAAGACGGTCTTCCTTGACAGCGTCGAGTTCTTTCCAGCCGGGCCTGTTTGTAATCAATTCTTTTTTCACCTTTTGTTTCCTGACACCGACCCAGGCAATGCACAGATAATCCGGATTCCGGGATTTTACATCATCCCAGTCAGTCTGTACGCTGGCAAGTTCAACATCATTAAAAATATTTTCAGCACCGGCAGCTTCTGATATTTCTGTCAGCCAATTGATCCTGCCGGGAGTGAATACAGGTTTTGGCCACCACTCCCAGTAGAGCTTCGGTTTCCATTTAACTGCTTCCCCTTTTTGCCTGATGTTCTCGAGTCTGTTTCTGAACTTTTCTGCAGCACTCTGCCCGCGCTCTGGCATGTTCAATGCTTCGGCCGTGACCAATAAATCTTTCTCTATATCCTGAAGCGATTGCGGATTCAGAATGATATGGGGAATATTGCGTTCCTTCAGGCCTTCGATATTCTTTTCCATACCAGGCACGCTTAAAGATGCAAGCACGAGGTCTGGCTTCAATTCTTCAACAAGATCAAGATCGATCGAAAGGTCCGGGCCAAGCTTAGGCAGCGATTTTACCGCTTCGGGCCAATCGGAGAAATCATCCACTCCGACGAGAAGATGAGACAGCCCGAGAAATTCCATGATTTCGGTATTGCTGGGACATAATGACACTACTTTCATACAAATCCACCTGCCTTATAAAAGATAATGCAGCAGCAAAGTCAGCACAATGCCAGTCAATCCGCCGAAAAAAACTTCGATGGGCTTGTGTCCCAGCAGCTCTTTCAGCTCTTTTTGCTTTTCCTGCTCGGGTTTCTTTTGCCATCCCTTTGCTTCCTGGGCGAAGCGGCCAAAATCAGCCACTAGCTGGTTCAGGACAATAGCCTGCTCTCCAGCCTGCCTGCGTACACCCGAGGCATCGAACATCGTGATAATCGCAAAGACAGCCGAAACAGCAAATACAGCTGAATCGAGACCTGCTTGAAGAGCCACCCCTGTCGACAATGCTGTCACAGCAGCGGAGTGTGAGCTTGGCATACCGCCCGTACTCGTCAGCAGCGACCAGTCAATCCTCCTCGTCGCAATATATTGGATCGGGACCTTCACGAACTGCGCGAAAAAAATCGCCGCCAGCGAGGCCCATAATGGAAAATTCGTTAATAATTCCATGGCTGTTCCCCCTCTATATATAAAAGTACCTTTTTCAGTAATACCCTAAGTTCAATGATAACATTACAGCCAGCGGCCGATGTTTGATAAAATAGTTCTAACGTTCAGGATGGATGGAGGTGAGGGATTTGACAGGCTACCCTGAAGAGTACTATGAGTTCTTTATTAAATTCAACGAAGGGGACTATTATACCTGCCATGACTTGCTTGAAGATATGTGGATGACGGATAAAGGCAATCTTTTTTTAAAAGGGCTGCTGCAAATGAGTGTTGCGATCTATCATTACAGCTACGGAAATGTTAAGGGGGCGCGGCTCATGATGCAGGCAGCGCATGATTACCTTCAAACATACCGTCCAATCCACTGGGGACTTGATCTGGAAAAAATATATCCCTTCATCGAAAAGTGCCTGGAAACATTCCCAGATGGACTTGACCGTGTTCCCTATGAAGACGTCGGGGCACTGCCAGAGCTGCCGGTTTTATATTTATATCTGGAAGACTAGGAGCTAAAGTGAAAATAAACTGCGGAAGTCGAAATATTTCAGCTGTTTCGATATAATGAAAGTATAAATTTGGAGGGGTGAAGGATTTGTTTACTGTTAGCAATCAATTTAATTTGACCAAAAGCCATGACTGTCTTGTGATTGGCCTGTTCAATAAGCCATCAGGACTTGAAGGCGTGGTTGGGGAAGCAGACAAGCTTTTTGACGGACAATTGACTGAACTGATCAAAAGCGGAGATATTTCAACAAGGAAAAAAGAGGTTTCCAAAATACATACTTTCGGTAAAATTGGCGCGAAGAAGATTTATTTTGTCGGGCTTGGACATGAGAAAGAATATAAATTCGAGACTTTGAGGGACGCATTTGGCCGTCTGTTCAAGACAGCCAAAAAGGAGAAATGGACGGAAGCAGCAGTGCTTTTGGATACTTTTACAAGCGACAGCGTCGAGCTGAACGATGCAGCACACGCACTTGGAGAAGCTTTCCCGATGGCTACATATGAATTCGCAGGCTACAAGCAAAAATCGAACGAGCCAGAAAAGCGCATTGAGAGCCTTACTGTTTACAGTGCCGATGAAGAAGGCGATGTGGAAGCAGCTCTAGAGGTCGGCTATGTTTTCGGCAAAGGGACGAATTCAGCACGAACGCTCGTCAATATACCGGGCAATCTGTTGACTGCGACAGATATGGCGGAATATGCGCTGAAGCTCGCAGAAAAATATGAGTTTGAAGCAGAAATTTTAGAAAAAGAAGAAATGGAAAAGCTCGGCATGGGTGCGTTGCTGGCCGTCAATCAGGGTTCAGCTGAGCCGCCGAAAATGATTGTCCTGAAATATCAGGGCAAGGAAGAATGGAAGGATGTCATCGGGCTGGTCGGCAAGGGCATCACATTTGACACAGGCGGCTACTCGATTAAAACGAAGGCCGGCATCGTCGGAATGAAGTCAGATATGGGCGGTGCAGCGGCCGTTCTTGGCGCGATGGAGATTATCGGTGAACTGAAACCCGAGCGCAATGTCGTTGCCGTCATTCCGTCTACTGACAACATGATCAGCGGCACTGCATTCAAGCCGGATGACGTCATCACATCCATGAGCGGAAAAACAATTGAAGTGCTGAATACCGATGCAGAAGGACGGCTTGTACTTGCAGATGCCATGACATACGCTAAGCATCACGGCGCAGATTACCTGGTTGATATAGCAACTCTGACAGGCGGCGTGATTACTGCTTTAGGACTGCATACATCAGGAGCTTTGACGAATAACGAGGAATTCTTTGAACAAGTGCTTGAGGCTTCCTATGAGTCAGGAGAGCCAATCTGGCGCCTGCCATTGTTCGAGCGCGACATTGAGCGCGTGAGGGGCAGCAAGATTGCCGACCTGAACAATTCACCAGGTGCGGAAGGCCATGCGATTATGGGCGGAGCTTTTGTCGGTGAGTTTGCAGAAGGCACTCCATGGGTGCACCTCGATATCGCTGGAACGGCTACTACTAGCAAAGAGCATGACCTGGGACCAGCAGGCGCAACTGGCGTCATGGCCAGAACACTCGCATTGCTGGTTGAACGATTCGAGACAGAAGAAGATGAAAAATAAATAGAATGGAAAACCCCGAAGTTCACATGAGACTTTGGGGTTTTTTTGTGAACAGACAGAGGCATAACTACCACATCTGTACTTTCCCCCATTTTTAACATAAATTTCAATGGCAATCAAAACACTAAATCAAACAAACCCATTGACATAAAAAACAATTCTATGATAATTTAATACTTGTCATTTTAATTCTCTACCAATTTACCAAACTAAAGTATTTAATCACCGAGAGGAGAACGTATAATGAATGCAGTTGTTATTGCCGTACTGGCGATGCTGATTCTGAGTCTGCTTCGTGTCAATGTTGTATTAGCATTGATTGCCGGAGCGCTGATCGGCGGGTTGACTGGCGGCTTGAGCATAGAAAAGACAATTGAAGTTTTTTCAGGAGGACTTGGCGGAAGTGCCGAGGTTGCGCTGAGCTATGCCTTGCTTGGCGGGTTCGCAGTGGCTATTTCCAAAACAGGATTGCCTAACCTGATCGTTGACTGGATGATCAGCATGATTGGCAAAAAAGGCGAGTCAAAAGCAAAGACTTATTCAAAAGCGATTATCGTGATTTTAATTTTAATGATGTCGATTTTCTCGCAAAATCTGATTCCGATTCACATTGCGTTCATTCCGATCTTGATTCCGCCATTGTTGATTGTCTTCAATGAACTGAAGATTGATAGACGTTTGATAGCATCTGTTTTGACATTCGGACTGACGGCGCCATATATCTTGCTGCCGGTAGGATTCGGAGGGATTTTCCACGATATCCTGGCCACGAATATGGCTGAAGGCGGAATGAACATTGATAAGGGTGACATCCCCACAGCGATGCTGCTTCCTACTGCAGGCCTGGTAGTCGGTTTGCTGATTGCGATTTTCGTATCCTACCGCAAACCTAGAAATTATCAAGATCACCAAGTGGTCGAAATGGAAAGAAATGAGTACTCAAAAACTGGCATCATTTTCTCTTTTGTTGCGATTATCGCAGCCCTTGCAGCACAGCTGTTCTTCGATTCGATGATCATGGGCGCGCTTGCGGGAATCATCGTCGTTTATGCAAGCGGAGCGATTAAGTGGCGTGAAGCCGACAATCTTTTAACAGAAGGTATGAAAATGATGGCGTTTATCGGATTCGTCATGCTGGCAGCATTCGGATTCGCTGAGGTCCTGAAAGAAACAGGGGATGTGGAGTCCCTTGTTACGCAGGCTGCCGATGCAATCGGCAATAATAAAGCCATGGGCGCTTTGTTGATGCTTGTTGTCGGATTGCTCGTCACAATGGGAATCGGTTCTTCGTTCTCGACGATTCCAATCATTGCAACGATTTTCGTGCCGCTAAGTCTTCAATTGGGCTTCAGCCCGATGGCTACGATTGCGATTGTGGGAACAGCTGCCGCACTTGGTGATGCCGGTTCTCCTGCATCCGACAGTACGCTTGGGCCGACAGCGGGTTTGAATGCGGACGCTCAGCACAATCACATCTGGGATACAGTAGTACCGACTTTCGTGCACTACAATATTCCTTTGATCATTTTCGGCTGGATTGCCGCAATGATTTTATAATTTTAAAAAAGAGCCGTCCTCCTTTTTTACAGGGAGGATGGCTTTGTTTATTTTAAAATGAAAATTCGGTAGGATAATAAAAAGAGGTGATTAACATGTACTTTGGGAAAACACGGAAAAAGGGCCCTTCGGACAGAGTCCCGCCGAACCAGAATGTTACGACATCGTTCCCTGTCCTGCATTATGGCAATGTCCCTTTTTATAAAAGTCTTGATGATTGGACCCTGAAGATTTTTGGACTAGTCGAAAAAGAAGTGATTTTATCATATAAAGAATTGATGGATTTGCCGCAAATGTCCTCCGGCAATGACATACACTGTGTGACTGGATGGTCCAAGCTTGACAATGTTTGGAAAGGAGTTTCCACGCTGGAACTGGCGAGGCTGGCCAAACCGAAGGAAGCAGCTAAATATGTCATCCTCCATGCTGAAGAAAATTGGACGACCAACCTTCCTGTTGAGGATTTCCTCAGGGATACGAGCCTGCTTGCCCATTCCCATAATGGAGAACCATTGACTCCTGAGCATGGCTATCCATTGCGGGCGGTCATTCCACACCTCTACTTCTGGAAAAGTGCAAAGTGGATCAGGGGCATAGAATTCACCTCTGAAAACCGGCCTGGTTTCTGGGAGGAAAATGGCTATCACATGTATGGAGACCCGTGGAAAGAGCAGCGGATGACCTGGGACTAGGCATTTTTTTCAGTACAATGGACAAACGCCTATCCAACTGTCCCTCTGTATGCATATGAAGTACTATAGGCATAGAAAAAGAGGGAGGCAGCTTTATGAATAGAAGAAGACCATTTTATGGCGGCCGGCGTCCATTTGGTTTTGGATTTGGAGGTCCGTTTATTGGCGGAGTGCTGGGAGGCCTTTTAGGCAGCGCGTTATTGTACCCCGGCGGCTATGGCTACGGTTATGGGGGATTCCCGCCTTATGGCTATGGTTATGGATACCCTTATTATTAATAATAAAAGCCGCTGTTCCAATGCAGCGGCCTTTTCCATTTAGTGCCACCTAAGCTGTGTGATAATATGGCAGCATTCTTTTTCCCCTGCATAATCCGTGAAATTCATGGTGATTCCATCGGGGTCATAATCGATTTTTGGCATTCGTTTGATTCCTGTTGCTCTAATCATTCGCTCCACTTCTTTTGTATTTGATTGCTGCGCAGCAGACATTAAATCCCTGGAAAAAGAGGACGAAGACGTGATTTTGCTCATTACGATATTTGCATCTTTCATCAGGGCAATTGATTTTAACGCCGATGTTTTGAACAGGGTTGAGCTCACTTCAGGAAATGGACGAGTATCGGGATGCTGATTCTTATAAAAAAATAAACAATGCATAGGTACCCTCCCTCCAGCCGGGTATTTCATAATATGATTCAATGTATGAAAGCTGACTCTCAAGTATGAAGGAGGGAAAAGCTCAAAAATACTTATATGCTTGAAAAAAAGGGTATACCAACGTAAAAGGAGAATTGTTATACATAATAACTTCCCGGTTGAAATAGAATCGGACCAAGGTAGCATGAAAGGGGGGGACCTCATGGATTTAGATCTGGTCGTCAATATAATTGACGAAAACGGCTATTTAGGGTTGTTTTTATGGTTGTGGTTTGGGGTGTTCATCCTTCCAGTACCAAACGAGGTTATAATGATGACTGTCGGCATGGCTTCATCCCAGGGGGCTTTAACCCCAATGCTTGCCTTTGGTGTTACATATTTGGGGATCTCTGCAGCTTTCACTTCCAGCTATTTTTTTGGAAGGGTGATAGGAAGAAGATTATTACAGATAATGAGAAGAAAAAAGCGGTTTGCAAATTCAATTGAATCCGCTATGGGGTTAATGCAGAAATACCATGCATTCTCCTTATCATTAAGCTGTTTTGTTCCTGGAGCCCGTTATTTGGTGCCATTTCTTTATGGTATCAGCAGGCTTTCGTTCAGAACGTTTGCCATCTTCGCATATAGCGGTGCTTTTATATGGGTATTGATTGCTTTTGTGTTAGGCTATCTATTTGGCGATAAAATGGATCTGATCATGAGATATAGCGATGAGCTGTGGCTTGTGGTTCTTGCTGGTGTGATTGTCTTTATTACTATCATGGTACGGCGGAGAAAAGTTAAGGAAACAGCTACTGAAATGGATCAAGCCATATATCAGGAAAGGCAGCATAAATAGCCGCCTTCACCTGGAACTTGTCCATTTTTGCTAAAAATCGTTCCTGTGCTCAACCAAATCAATGGCCCCCAGAACAATATGAGCCAATCCGAAACCGAATACCGTGTTGGAAACCATTTTGTCGATCTTGCGATTTTGTTTCATCGCATAACCTGCAGCCGTGACAGCTGTACCTAAAACTGTCGGGATCATGCCTTCGCGAATTCGGTTCAAATGAATCCCCCCATGATTTTGTTGGTCCTTAGTGGTAAGGACAATATTAGTTTTTCCCGCAAGCACCTGTGAATTGTTTGCCAAATATAAGGAGGCTAAAGAATATGGATTTGAACAACACATTGCTGGGCTCACTTGGAATTGAAGTAACAGAACTGCAAAAAGGAAAAGTGGTCGCCACGATGCCGGTCGATGAAAGATCAAGGCAGCCATTTGGCCTGCTGCATGGCGGAGCATCTGTTGCCCTTGCAGAAACTGTCGCCAGCGTAGGCGCTTTCGAGTTGGTCGACAAAGAGAACGAAGTCGTGGTCGGTCTTGAAATCAACGCCAACCACATCAGGGCAAAAAGAGACGGAGTAGTCACAGCCCTTGGCACCGTTCTCCATCAGGGAAAAACGACGATGGTCTGGGATATAAAAATAACAGACGAAGACGACAATCTTGTCTGCATATCCAGATGCACCATCGCTGTGATCAAACGCAAAAAATAAACCAGCCGAGTTGGCTGGTGTTTTTTTATGGTTCGGACATGGTTGGAGGGAAAAATGGTGAAGCTTTCCAAAGTAGCCCAAAGTTCGGACAGGTTATGGGGAAAAACTGAAAAAGCTGTCCGAAGCAGCCCCAAGTTCGGACATGTTATGGGGAAAAACTGGAAAAGTTGTCCGAAGTAGCTCGAAGTTCGGACAGGTTAAGGAGGAAACCTGAAAAAGCTGTCCGAAGTAGCCCGAAGTTCGGACAGGTAGGGAGGAAAAACTGGAAAAGCTGTCAAGAAAACATCGTTATTTTGACAGTTCTGAAGATAGAAGGGCAAAAGCTGTCAAGAAAGCAACGTTATTTTGACAGGTCCGGAGGTAGAAGTCGAAAAGTTGTCAAGAAAGCATCGTTATTTTGACAGGTCTGTAGGTAGAAGTCGAAAAGTTGTCAAGAAAGCGTCATTATTTTGACAGGTCTGAAGATAGAAGCCGAAAAGCTGTCAAGAAAGCGTCGTTATTTTGACAGGTCTTAAGGTACAAGCCGAAAAGTTGTCAAGAAAGCGTCGTTATTTTGACAGGTCCAGGGGTAGAAGCCGAAAAGCTGTCAAGAAAGCATCATTATTTTGACAGGTCTTAAGGTACAAGCCGAAAAGCAGTCAAGAAAGCAACGTTATTTTGACAGGTCTGTGAGTAGAAGCCGAAAAGTTGTCAAGAAAGCAACGTTATTTTGACAGGTCCGGAGGTAGAAGCCGAAAAGCTGTCAAGAAACCATCATTATTTTGACAAGTCTGAAGGTATAAGCCGAAAAGCTGTCAAGAAACCATCGTATTTTTGACAGGTATGAAGAGAAACGACAATAATCTGTCAAAAACGAAGGCTGCTTTTCGCAGCTTTCAGCAGGAATCTGGTCATGTATCAGGCTAGTGCTCCCTACTCCTGCCTGATACCAATAGATTGTCCGCCCCTGAAACCTGCACAGTGTCAATCACATTGTTTCCATATCCTCCTCGATTTCAATGATTCGCCGCAGCTTCTCATTGTGGAAGGAGGCTGGTGTCATTTGAAGCAGTTTATTTCGAATGGAGCTGAGAATCGGGAAATCGATTTGTGAGGCCAACCCGTAGATTTTCATTTCATCTTTAATCAGCTTAATCCGTTCTTGTCTGTGCTGAGTGTATTTTTTAAAAGCATTTAACACCGAGTCTTCTTTACTGATCCATTTTGCCAGGTATACTGCATCTTCAATTGCCTGTGAAGCTCCCTGGCCTATGTTGGGCATTGAGGCGTGAGCTGCATCGCCGAGTAATAGAATATTTCCGGATTGCAGGGGTGTTAAGGGGTTCAGTTCATACAAATCGTCGTAAATAATCTGGTTGTTTGGGGTGTTTTCCAGTATTTCCTGGATTGGATCATGATAGTAGAAAAAGTTGAACAATAAGTCGATTGGAGTCCATTCGCGCAGGCTGCTGGCTTCTGGCGATTTTTTTAAGGCATACCAAAAGATTTGCTGGTCTCGTAAAGGAGCGATGCCGAATCTTCCTCTGGCTCCCCAGGTTTCAGTATAGGCAGTGACTTTGAATGGTGCGTATTCGATGATGCCTCGCCAGCAGGAAAAACCTGTGTAGGTAAGTGAGCTGTTTGGAAACATCTTAGAGCGGACGGAAGATGAAGCACCGTCACAGGCAATCAGATAGTCTGATTCTGCGCTGGTGCCATCTTTAAAAAATAATGTAACAGCTTCATCATCTGTAAAATCAGTTACATGCTTTTCTAAATGAAGAGAACCTGGGAGGAGTGCATCCAATAATATCTTTTGAAGGACAGATCGTTGGATGAACAAGTAATTTGGTATAGGGGTGGGAGGCTGGTAATGAAAATTTGCAATGTTGTTCCCAAAGTCGGATTTCAGCAGACAGGCATCCGATTCAAGTCCGTTATTCCGTAATTGGGATCCCAAACCCATGATGTAAAAGGCCCTTATTGCATTACCGCTTAAAATAATTCCTGTATCCGGTTCGTTGACCTTTTTTGCTTTTTCATAAACTTCTGCATGGATTCCATTTTTCTGCAGGGCAATGGCTGTGCATAATCCGCTGATTCCGCCGCCGACGATTGCAATTTTTTCATCCTCCATTTTTCTCCCTCCATTCTGTCAGACTGACTTATCATCTTAACTATACTCCGGTGCTTCTGAGGTTGGTATGGATAAACTTTGAATTTTCCATGTACAAAAAAAGGCCATCAGGGGGATGTACCTGATGGCCTTT
Source organism: Cytobacillus oceanisediminis 2691 (assembly GCF_007678455.1). GTDB lineage: Bacteria > Bacillota > Bacilli > Bacillales > Cytobacillaceae > Mesobacillus > Mesobacillus oceanisediminis_A. Next base: position 90,278 of record NZ_VEEP01000007.1, read on the forward strand.
CATATCGTTATTTGGATTGATTTTCAGCGATCTCTTTCCGTGCCTTTGCAAGGTCGTCCTGCACAGTACGGTCCGACAGTTTTACCCCGCTGTTATATGCTGCTCTTGAAATCAGATGCCCGGCAACAGGGGATGTAAGGAAGATGAAGCCAATTCCCAACAATAATCGGGAATTAAAATGATCTTCAATTAGCCAAAAATAAAGGAAGGTTCCAAGCAATACAAGCATTACCCCCATCGTGGCACTTTTTGATGCCGCGTGGTTCCTCGTATAAACATCCGGCAGCCTGATAAGCCCGAATGCCGTCACAAGGCTGAGGAATGCGCCGATCAGGATGAATAAGCCTGCAAAAAACTTAACGATCTCCATTTCTGTCATATTCCATGATTACTCCCTTCTCAAGAAACTTTGAAAAGGCGACTGTTCCGATGAATGCCAGGATCCCTATCAGCAGGATGATATCGAGAAATGCACTCGTATCGAGAAGGATTGACACTAAAGCAACCACAGAAACCAGACTGATGCCGATCGCGTCCAGGGCAACTACCCGGTCAGCCACTGTCGGCCCCTTGATAACACGGTAAATCAGGCCTATCATCGCAAGTGATATGAAGGTAACTGAAATCCACATGACGGTATCGAACATTATCGGCTCACCTCCATAATTGCCTTTTCGAACGTATTTTTGATGCTCTGAATCGCTTCGTCCGCATCACTGATGTCCATCGCATGTACATACAGAATCTTATTATCATCAGAGATATCGACGACAAGTGTTCCAGGGGTCAAGGTTATCAAGTTTGCGAGCATTGTAATCTCCCAGTCTTGCTTCAATTCTGTCGGGAATGCGAAGATTCCGGGCTTGATATTGAGCTTGGGCCTTAGAACTGCCTTTAGGACATCGATATTTGAAAGGATTAATTCCCTCGTAAAAATGTAGATCAGTTCTACTACTGCCACTACCCTCAACAAATAAAAACGGGAAGTGAAGAAGCGGCGGAAAATATAAATGATGAGCAGGCCGAAGAAATACCCGACGAAAAACGAAGCCGGGGAGTAGGATGTTTTAAGGAACATCCACACAAAGGCCAGAATGAAATTCAGCAAGATTTGAAAAGCCATGTCTCATCACTCCTTTAAAACAGCATTGATATAGATTTCCGGATTCGCCAGCGTTTCTGCTGCATTGGATATGACCGGATAAATTGCTTCAGTTCCGAAGCCGTACAGGACAGCGAACGCGGTCAGGACGGCCGGTGCGATGAGCAGCCATTTCACTGGAGCTTTTTCCTCATTCTTATAAGCTCGAGGTGTTCCCCAGAAGCCTCGGATAAATATTTTCATGACGGAAAACAGGACCAGTAAACTAGACATCAGGACAACGAACGCACCAAGATAGCTTTCATTCTCGAAGCCGGATCGGATCAGCATGATTTTACCTGCAAATCCGCTGAGCGGCGGTATTCCTGCGAGTGCCAGCGCAGCGATGAAGAAGGTCCATCCTAAAGCGGGATATCCATTGATCAGACCGCTAATCTTATTCAGGTCACTCGTCCCTGTAATTGCAATGATGATTCCAATCAACAAGAAGAGCGCGGCTTTGATGTTCATGTCATGGATCAGGTAAAACACGGAGCCTGTTAGAGATTCTGGGGTCAGTACAGAGACCCCGAAAAGAATAACCCCGACTGCCACGATAATGTTATAAATGATGATTTTCTTGATGTCCGAATATGCAATTGCTCCGATAGCACCGACGATGATCGTCAGGATGGAAAGAATCTGGAGCAATTGATGCGTATAGCCGGCATCATGGTAAAAGAACAGCGTGTAAGTCCTTGTGATCGAGTAGACACCGACCTTAGTCAGCAATGCTCCAAACAAGGCCATTACTGGTGCAGGGGGTGCATAATAAGATCCTGGAAGCCAGAAATAAAGCGGGAAAATCGCTCCCTTCAGGCCAAATACAATCAGGAACAATACAGCAATGACCGTAATGATGCCCATGTCTCCAAGTTCGCTGATCCTCACCGAGATATGTGCCATATTCAATGTCCCTACTACTGAGTACAAATAAGCGACTGCGATGACGAACAGTGCTGATGAAATGACGTTAACAAGTATGTATTTTATCGATTCGCGAAGCTGGATTTTCGTCCCGCCCAATACCAGCAGCACATACGAAGACATTAGCATTACTTCGAAAAATACAAACAAGTTGAATATATCCCCTGTTGTAAAGGCACCGTTTACACCTACCAGCAGAAAGTTGACAACCGCATAATAATAAAATTTTTCGCGCGCTTCCCCAATAGATTTAAAGGAATAGAATAAAGCGGCAAGAGCGATGATGCTCGTCGTCAATACAAGCAGGGAGGAAAGCATATCCGATACGAGCGTAATCCCGTAAGGCGCTTCCCAGTTACTGAGGTCCATTGTCTGGATGCCATCTCTATATACATGGTTTGCCAGCATGGAGGCTGCAATAACAGTGATTACCGCGCTTATTGCAGATATCCAGCGCTGGGCCATGATATTTTTTGAGAAAAATATGAGTATAACCCCTGTTATCAGAGGAATTAAGATGGGTAAGATGATTAGATTATTCATGTCCTTCCTTTCCTCTCAAGCGATCCATATTATCCGTTCCAAGCTCCTGATAAGCACGATAGGCCAGCACCAGGAAAAATGCCGTCACACCAAAGCTGATGACGATCGCAGTCAAAATCAGCGCCTGTGGCAGCGGGTCAACGTAGGATTCGGCATGTTCACCCAGCAAAGGGACTGTCCCCCTCTTCAAACCTCCCATTGTTAAAATCAACAAATGGGCTCCATGGCTTAACAGGCCCGTACCAATAATAATCCTGAGCAGGCTTTTCGAAAGCATCAGGTAGGTGGCTGTCATAAATAAGATTCCAATTAGAAATGCCATTAAGATTTCCATTATTCGCTCTCTCCAATCGTTTGAATAATGGTCATTGTCACACCAATGACGACAAGGAAAACTCCGGTATCAAACAATACCGCCGTATGCAGAGATGTTTTGCCGAGGAGCGGCAAATAAACATAAGTATAGGCATGCGTCAGGAATGGCTTATTGAAAAATAAACCTCCTGCTCCAGTTCCGATTGCAAAGATCAGTCCGACCGCGATCAGTTTAATATAATCGACAGGCAAGATTGCCTTGACCGTCTTTATATCAAAAGCCAGCAGCAGGAGGACGATTGCCCCGGATGTCATTAACCCGCCAACGAATCCTCCACCCGGATGGTAATGGCCTGCAAAGAACAGGTGGATAGAAAACAGGATGATGACAAACAAGGTTAACTTCGTGACAGTCTGGAGGATTATATCATTTGTTTTCATCCAATTCTTTCCCCCTAGTCATGCGCAGCTTGATCATCGCGAAAATCCCGAGGGCAGCGATGCCAAGTACGGTAATTTCAAACATTGTGTCAAAGCCGCGGAAATCAACAAGGATGACGTTGACCATGTTTTCGCCGCCAGCTTTTTTATAGGTATTCTCAATATAATAATCCGCAATCGACCCAAACATTTTATTGCTGTGGGCAGATAGGGCAATCATCGTCACGATTGCTCCGACGCCAATTGAAATTACAGCGTTCGTAGCCCTAAAGCGGATTCGCTCTTCGTTCCTTCTGATCTGAGGCAAGTGATAAAACGCGAGCAGGAACAGCGCTACAGAAACCGTTTCGATCACTAGTTGTGTCAGTGCGAGGTCAGGCGCCCGGAAAATGACGAAGAATAGAGCGACTGTATACCCGACAGCACCGAGCAGGATAATTGAAGTCAATCTTGATTTGGCAAATAAAATCATAATCGATGATACAGCAATGATCAGCACCAGTATGACTTCAGTAATGTGGACTGGGGCAATATTGCTGAGATCCATCTTAAATGCATTTTTATAGAAAAGAGTCGAAGCCAGGATCAAAATGAAGAATGAGAAAATATACACTAGATATGACCGGATGAACCCCGTCATATAAGACTTTGTGATATTTTTAGATACCAGCTGGATGGTTTCCAGTCCTCGGTCATATAAATGATTAAGTGCCAGGCGCTCAGGGAATATGCGATAAACGCCTGTCCATTTTGGCAAGAATTTATAAAGCAGAATTCCGATCGCGATGACACCGATCGTCATGAACAATTCAGCTGTCGGTCCGTGCCAGTGTGAAATATGAACATCGAATCCCTCGCCATTTTCAAGCAATGAAGGGAGGATGGCTCCCATGGCTGGCGAAATGATGTTATGAGACAGTACATTCGGAAAAATACCGAAAATGATCACAAGTGATGCAAGAATAACCGGAGAAATCAGCATGCCGATAGGTGCTTCATGCGGTTTCTTTTCCAACTTTTCAGGCTGATACTTGCCAGTGAAGGTTTTGAATACATACATCATGCTGTAAAGGAATGTGAAAACACTTGCGGTCCAGGCAATCACCGGGAACAGGTTGCCCCAAGTATCCATATTGAAAATATCCATTTCCGCCACTCGCAGCATCCCTGTAAAGAACATTTCCTTACTCAGGAATCCATTGAATGGAGGAATTCCTGCCATGGAGAAGGTTCCGATAATGGCAAGCGTGAATGTGATTGGCATGAAGTTCATCAAACCGCCAAGCTTGCGAATATCCCTTGTCCCAGTTTCATGGTCGATAATTCCTGTTACCATGAAAAGGCTCCCTTTGAACGTGGCGTGATTGATCAGATGGAAGACAGCGGCAGTGACCGCCACGATAAAATAGCCATCCTTGATCGTGCCATAATGAAGTGCAGCGGCACCAGCTCCAAGAAGCGACATAATCATACCGAGCTGGCTGACAGTTGAGAATGCGAGAATTGCTTTTAAATCAGTCTGTTTTACTGCAGAAAAAGAACCCCAGAACAATGTGAGCACACCGATTCCGGCGACGAGCCATACCCATGTGCCTGAATGGGCAAAAACAGGTGTCATGCGGGCAACAAGATAGATGCCGGCCTTGACCATCGTCGCTGAGTGCAGATACGCACTGACAGGAGTAGGAGCCTCCATGGCATCAGGCAGCCAGATGTGGAACGGGAACTGCGCTGATTTTGTAAAAGCACCGAGCAAAAATAGAATCAAGGTAACGGTGAATAAAGGATGGTTCATGACTTGATTGGACATTTGAATCGTTTCGGAAATGCTGAAGGTCCCTGTGATGATGTAGAGCATCAGGATGCCCCCGAGCATTGATAGTCCCCCGAAAACTGTGATTAGCATCGATTTCTGCGCACCGTAGCGTGAGCGTTCACGATCGTTCCAGTACCCGATCAGCAGGAATGATGAAAAACTGGTCAGCTCCCAGAATGTATAAAGGACGATCAGGTTGTCCGACAAAACGACGCCGAGCATGGCGCCCATGAATAAAAGCAAGTAGACATAGAAGGTATTCAGCTTTTCCTTGTCTGGTGACAGATAATAAATCGAATACAGAACAACCAGAGCGCCGATTCCGGTGATCAACAGGGCGAATAACAGCCCAAGGCCGTCAACTTTTAACGTGAAATCAATCCCAAGGGATGAAATCCAGGGCACCGTTTCCATGGCTGTGCCGCCATGGCCAGTGGTACCAATGAACTTCAGGAAGTATGCAAACAGCACGGCCGGCAGCGGCAGCAGGAACCAGCCTGTATGGATACTCTTGAAATACTTATGTATAAATGGAATTAAGATCGCGAGTAAAAGCGGTGATAAAACTGCAAGGTGTAGTAAAGACAAATGATAATACCTCCTTATTTAATTCCAAATTCATGGATTAACATTATATTTTTTGCCATTTAACCCAACTTCATGCTCCTAACTCCCTGTTGTAAAAATTATATCGTAAAAAAGGCGGGGATGCATGTCCACGGCCTTGATAAATCAATGTTTTCTGAATCCAGCACCAGCACGCGGCCTGGTACATCCCTGAATATGCTTCCTTTCAAGACAGCTTTTGGAAGTTTAATTCACTGGCACTTGTTGTCGAATGCTGAATAAAATCCTGATTCTTTCTGCATACTAACAGTGAATAGGGGGGATAAGCCATGGCCCGAAAGCTGATTGTATGTGTTGGGATATTCCTGAGTTTGTTTACGGGGTTCATGTTACTCGAGCAAAGGGACAACAAAGAGTTGTCAAATAAAGGACCTGGAGTGCTGAATGTCCAGCAATCAGATATGGACGAGGTTGAAACAGCTGAATATATTCCATTCGGTTCAAGAGAATACGTCCGGATTGTGCCGCAATAACTCCAACCTGTTCATACGGATGAAAAGCGAAAAGGTTTCAAAAAAATAAAAGTTCCTTTTGGGGGCTTTTTTCTTTTTGTTTTTATTGCCAGCTTTCGCCATTTCTTTCATAATGATTATGAAAGGAATGAGTGAAAAAACAACATGAAAAATGCCTATTTTACAAGTTACTTTCCTTTGATGTCCATCCTGATGTTCAGCCTGGCTCTTTCTGTCCGTACGGAAATAGAGCTGCTGACAGTCCTGAAAAATGCCGGAATTTATGATGGAATGATGGAATTCTTTTCGCATACTGGCATCAAGCTGTCATTGCTTGCCTTGCTGATGGTCGTTTTTTTTATGGTATTCGCTGCCCTGAAGCTGATTGCCGATACGATTAATGAGGTTAGCCTGTTATTGTTTTCCGTAGATTACGAGGGAGAAAGCCTGAAATTCATCCGCAAAGGAGCCGTCATTTATTTTGCAGGCGGGATTGCAGCGCTTGTCAGCTTCTTCAGTTTCATCGGGATCGGAGCCATATTCTTTTTAGCCACGATGATTTATTTCATTTATTTTGTCTACAAAATCAGTCCCAAACTCACAATGGCAGGATTGATCGGAACCGTCTTCTTTCAGACCATCCTTTGGAGCACCCTCGTGCTTGGTGTAGTGTACCTGGCGGTAAAAGTATATAACAGCCTGCTTGCAAGCTTGCCGATTTAAGTGCCGAACCATTCATTTGGTCGGTATTTTTTATATGAAAAAACCGGGCTGAGGCCCGGTTTATTTTTTCATGATATCACGCCAGATCAAAAGGTGCGGGGACTGATTGTTGATGGCCTCCATGCTTTGCGGCTGGTCTTTGCCGACCCACACGCCTGCGGTAAATGGACCATTGAATCCGACAAACCAGAAATCAAGGTAATCATTTGTCGTCCCCGTCTTCCCGCCAGCTTCTGGTCCTGCACCTGCAGCTTTTCTGGCTGTTCCCGAGGAAACAGTCTTTTTCATGAGCGTCCGAACTTTTTCGATGGTGCTTGGATTCCATACCTGAACAGGCTGCTCATCCCATTTATAAAGAACTTCGCCTGCCTGATTGGTTACTTTCACGATTGCCCTTGGCTTCAGGTAAAGTCCTTTGTTGCTGAATACCGTATAAGCGGATGTCAGCTCAAGCGGACTTACCCCAGTCGTGAATCCTCCTACTGCCGCTGCGAGTACATGATCCTGGTTTGTTACATTTTTAAATTTGAAAGGCTGCAGCTCACTGAACGCTTCGTCAATGCCTACTTGCTGCAAAACCCTTATGGCAGGGGTGTTGTACGAATGGGTGAATGCTTTTTCAAGCGAAACCATCCCATAGGTTGAACCTCCATAGTTTTTTGGGCAATACCCCTTTATGCAAAGAGAGCCCCCATTGATTCTAGAATCGGTGTTCACATCAAATCTTTCAAAATAGGGTGCATACACAAGGAGCGGTTTGATGGCCGAACCCGGCTGGCGGAACGCCTGGAATGCCCGATTGAAATCGCCGCTTTGATATTTTTTTCCTCCCGCCAGGGCAACGATCCTGCCGTTCTCATGGTTTATAACGGCTGCGGCAGCCTGGACCGATGCATCCGGCAAATGAGCCGAGAGTGCCTGGACTGCCTGTGTCTGCCTATCAATATCAAGGCTGGTGTGGATGCTCACACCTGAGCGAAGCAAATCTTCAATCTTCAGGCTTAACTCCTCCGGATCCTGTATGTTCTCCTGTTGGGCAATCAATTCCCTCATTTCGAAAAGCGCGTATGAAGAATAATCAGGATAGAGATTTTTACGGGAATCGACCTTCAGCTTAATAGGCTCCTTTTTCAGCTCCTCTGCTTTTTCCGCCGTAATTTTTTCGAATTGCGCAAGCTGGTCGATCAGCCGTTCCTGCCGCTCTTTTGTCCGTTTGAAATGCTTTAGAGGATTATAATATGTTGGGTTATTTGGAATCGCGGCAAGAAATGCCTGCTCACTTTCTGATAGCTCCGCCGGCACTTTCTTAAAATAGAAATCAGCGGCAGCCTTGATGCCATACGCATTATTATGAAAGTAAATCGCATTCAAATATTGTTCGAGAATCTCTTTTTTTGAAAAAGTCCTCTCCAGCTGGTATGCATATAAAACCTCGCTCAGTTTCCGGTTGTACGATTCATGATGGTTCAAATACTGGTTCCTGGCCAGCTGCTGGGTAATTGTGCTTGCACCCTGCTGAATTCCATCTGCCTGCATGTTGATGGCGAGAGCGCGGCCAATTGCCGGCAGGTCAAAACCTGGATGTTTTTCAAAATTCCGGTCCTCAGAAACTATGAACACATCTTTTATAAAATCTGGTATTTCATTTCCCTTTGCATAACTCCGGTTCATCGGCCGGTAAATCTCCGTTATGACCTCGCCGTTTCCTGCAAGGATGAAACTCGTTTCGGAAAGCTTGGTCTCCGCCAGGTCAATCTCTTCATCCAATGTTTTGTTGAAGCTGACAGCCTTGCCTGCTTCTGTATAAGTTAACATGACCACCGCCATGAAAGCGGGAACCAAAAGAAATATCATTAGATAGCCTGTGAAAATGCGCACGGTGCTTCCTTTCTTCCTTCAGAATGTTTTCCTGTTACTCCTCATAATATCGGAACCTGGGATGAAATTATTTACTTCTTAAAAATGACAAGCTTAAAATGCAGAAAATTAAAAAATTTACAAAGAAACGTGCTATAATAGAAAAAATAATGCACCGAAAAGCATATAATGGTTACATACAACTACTGGCTTTTCAGAAAGTTGGGGAAGCATGAGCGAAAAGGAAAGGACAACATTATTTATTGATTTTGAGTTCACGATGCCTGACAGGAACAGCAAAAGACGGGGATTTTACCAGGAAATCATCGAAGCTGGGGCAGTCCTGGTGGAGAACAATAAGGTGGTAGAACAATTTTCATCTTATGTAAAACCAATGCGGTTTCCGATTTTGACAGAACGCTGCCGTTCATTCCTGAATATTTCCCAGGAACAGGTGAACTCTGGAATTACCTTCAAGGATTTGGCTGAAAAGCTGAAATTGCTTGGCGGGAACAAAAATTGCCAGGTCGTGACCTGGGGGAATATGGACATGAAGGTGCTGCAGCAAAACTGTCAGCAGGCTTCGGTCGCTTTTCCGTTGCCTGGGAAGCAAATTGATCTTTCAATGGAGTATAAGCGTTTCTTTGGCGACCAGAATCAGACGGGTCTTTGGAAGGCAGTGCAGGAATATGGAAGGGAAGGGACCGGGAAACATCACCGCGCCCTGGATGATGCGCTGACGACCTACCATATTTACAAGCTCGTAGAGAAAGACAAACAATATCTTCAGAAGCCTGAACCCGCAACAATCGGGGACATGGTCGATTTTTCCAAGTTGCTCAATAAATTCGCATAAAAAAGCCAGATTGGAATAAACAATCTGGCTTTTGGCGTTATCACTGGTTTTTAAAATAATCCTTCTCAAGGGAGTCCAGGTTTCTCAGGCTTTGCTGTGCCCAGGCGGAATCATCGCCTTCGAGCTCAGAACGGAGCTTGCCTGTCGCTTCTTTTAGAGACTCTAGATAATCCGGAATTTCACCCTCGAACGGCTTGACCATTTTTTCCGGGATATTTGCTTGTTCGCGGAAGGAAAGTGCCTTCCTTTCGTGGAAAAAACCTACCGCTGCATCCTTGGGATTGTGAAGGTCGCCCTGCATTGGGTGTTTTGCAACAGCCAAAACTCGGACAAGATAATGCTGCGGGCGCCGTTCCGTGATTTCACCAATATACTTACCGGTTTTATAAATGGCGGTTACCTGATCGCCAATATTCAATTCAGCCATAAAGATGCCCCTTTCGGAATCTTGGATTTCTTTCATTATAGCAAAAATCAAAGATGCAAAACATTTTGCAATCGTATAAAGTGTCTATAGGAGGGATACATATAATGACTAAAAAAATAATGGCAGTACTCTTTGTGATGATGCTGGTTCTTGCTGGCTGCGGCACGGCGGGTGAGAAGCAAGAAGCAGACAAGCAGAAGGAAGAAACGACGAATGGCGGACAAGCAGCCGATGAAAATCTCGACTACCCTCAAGCGAATGCAGAAGTCCAGGAAAATGAGCGGCTTGTTGAAATGGTCACCTCGATGGGGAAAATCAAAATCAAGCTTTTCCCTGAGCAGGCGCCAAAAGCAGTTGAAAACTTTATCAAGCATAGTGAAGAGGGTTACTATGAAGGAGTTACATTCCACCGCGTTATAGATGGGTTCATGATTCAGGGCGGGGATCCTGAAGGAACTGGAGCTGGCGGTGAGAGCATTTATGGAGATCCATTCGAAGACGAGTTTTCAAGAGAACTTTTTAATATCCGCGGTGCATTGTCAATGGCAAATGCAGGTGCAAACACGAACGGAAGCCAATTTTTCATCGTCCAGAATAAAGAGTTGGATCCAAGCTTACCGGAACAAATGAAGGAAGCAGGCTATCCAGAAGAGGTACTTAAGATGTATGAAAATGGAGGTACCCCACATCTGGACGGCAAACATACGGTTTTCGGCCAGGTAATCGAAGGCATGGATGTCGTTGACAAGATCGCTTCTGTCCCAACAGGTGCCGGGGACAAGCCGGAAAAAGACGTTGTAATCGAAAAAATCAATGTACTGAAGTAGGCAATTGTTTGCGGTTGGACGAAACACCAAACCTTGCTATAATGTTTGGAGAGCTGATGAAAGGAAGATGAGAATGAGTAAGTGGTTTGTCATCTCATTGTTTTTATATTTTCCGGAAGATAAAACAGAATACATTCCCGCCGCAATCACTTCACTCGTTTTCCTGATCGGGGCCATCCTGACGATGCGATTCATCATCAAAGTATCGAAGAAAGAAGCCCAGAAAGCAAAGGAACACGAGCGGGCAGTCATGAAGCGAATGAATGATACAAATGAGAACAGCTGATTCAATGGCTGTTCTTTTTTGCGGGTGAAAAATTGGTAAAAATCGAGTGAAATTTCCAGTTCGCGGAATTCAGTCTGTTTTTCGCGGAATTAAGCGCCGACTTCGCGGGATTATTAACTATTTTCACGAAAAAAAGGCAATTATCTTGTTTCGAAAAGGTTTAACTCATTAAAAATTGGGGTAAAACTCATCTTTTCATTATTTTACTAAAACGTTATAATACAATTTATATTCTAAAAATCAAGAGTAGGGGTATAAATTGAAGAACTTACAGATAGAGAAGATTGTTGAACGAATTCTTGTCCAATCTGGCAGCAGTGTGAAAGTTGAACTTGAGGATTTTTTCCCAGGAGACCGGTTTGCGGGCGGGAAATATAACTTTGGCAGTCATACGATTACTTTATATATTGAAGAGATCAAGGCGCAGTGCCTGCAGCTTTTTTCCTCTTTGGACCAGTATGAAAATTATCTTGCCGTTGTTTTCGCGCATGAGATCGGACATGCTGAGGACCGTGAACTTGCAGAATTGATTCAGAAGATGGATGGAACCACTAATGATGTTTCGAAAAAGGGGATTGCCCTTCAGATTGAGATGAATGCCTGGGATTTTGCCCGGACGCTGATACCGTCAAAGCTTCATCCTTTCATGGACACCATCATCCACTATTCCCTCCAGCCATATTATGAAGCGCTTGAAGTGAGCGCATAAAAATGGAGCCAGCCTGATATAGGTGGCTCCATTGCTTATATCGTGCCTAAAAATCTAACTGAATGCCTTCTTCAATCTTTCGAGTCCTTCATATAAGGTTTCCCGCGGACAGGCGAGGTTCATCCGGACGAAGCCTTCACCGCCTTCGCCATATTTCGTTCCTGGTTCCAGGCCCAGTTTTCCTTTCTCCAAAAGCTGATTTTTGATTTCCTCGTCGCTCAAACCAAGCTCGCGGCAGTCGATCCAGAGAAGGTAAGTGGCATCGGCCTTCATTGGTTTGAGTGCTGGCAGATGTTCAGCAATAAAGTCAGTCGTGATTTTCATATTCTCATCAAGGTAGACAAGCAGCTGCTCAAGCCATTCTTCTCCGTACCGGTAGGCCGCTTCCATTCCTGCGATCCCAAAGGTGTTCAATGTGAAAAAGCCCTGCTGCTCCTGTAATTCCTTGAACTTTGCCTTCAGCTCCTTGTTCGGTATCAGGACTGCAGATGCCTGAAGCCCGGCAAGGTTGAAGGTTTTGCTTGGCGCGATGAATGTAGTCGTAATCTCCCTGAATTCTTCCTTGATCGAAGCGATGGGAATATGGACATTTGGCTTGAACACCAAATCTGAATGGATTTCATCGGAAACAATCAGAACATCATGCTTTACGCACAGGTCACCGATTTTCTCCAGTTCATCCTTCGTCCATACCCTTCCACCAGGATTATGCGGGTTGCAGAGGATAAAAAGTTTCACGCCATCCTGCAGCTTGGCTTCAAAGTCGGCAAAGTCCAATTCAAAGCGTCCGTTTTCAACCAATAAATTCGAAGTAACCAGGGTGCGGTCGTTATTTTTAACCATGTTGAAAAATGGTGTGTACACAGGGGAGTGAACGAGCACCTTATCACCTTTTTCCGTATAAGCGCGGATCGCCGTGCTGATCGAAGGGACGACGCCTTCGCTGAAAAGGATGGATGATTTCTTGAATTCACAGTCATGGCGCTTTTTCATCCAGTCCTGGATTGTCTCTGTCACAGACATCGGGACAAAAGTATATCCGAATATTCCGTGGTCAATCCGGTTTTTTAAAGCATCGGTGACCGCCTGGGGAGGGTGGAAATCCATATCTGCAACCCACATTGGCAGGACATCGTCTATGCCAAACACTTTTCCGACAGCATCCCATTTTACTGAATGCGTATTGTTCCGGTCGATTACCTTATCAAAAACTTTATTTTCCATATGTACGCACCGCCTTTTTCCTGAAAATTTATCTGACACTAAACTTATGATAAAATATTTTTAAAAAATAATCAGGTGATTGGATTGGAATCGAGAGAACTTAGCTATAAATTAATAGATGTTTTGAACAAATGGGATCCATTCAAAGTCGGAGAAGGCCAGTTTGATCCGGAAATTGCTGACATTCTCCAGGCTGTTCATGATTATAACGAAGCGAATAAAATCGCCGGAAGGATTCAGTCTGTTTTCGAGTTTTCTTTCGAACAGGTCCTGCCATATGATCAATGCCTGGCAATCGCAAACACTTTACTTGCCATCAAGAATGAAGATGTATGCTCTTTATAAGAGCCACGAACAAAACGGCAGCCATCAGCGGCTGCCGTTTGCTGTTGCTTCTTCAACTATTTCCTCTACAGCAATGAATCGATTGATAAGCTGATGCACATCCTCAGGCCGCTCCTCGGGGACAAGGTGGCCGGTCTCCTTTAAGATGAAAAGCTCGGAATGCTTCAGATCCTTGTTCAGTTTCCTGCCGATTCGCACCGGAACCACTTTATCATGCTCCCCCCATATGAGCAGGCATGGAGCTTCTATTTTTCTCAGTTCTTCGGCAGAAAGATCTCCTTCACGGTGCCTGATCATCATCGTCAACGCTTTGAATATATCATCTTCCAGAAAAGGCGTAAGATACCCATACAGCATTTCATCATTGATCATCGAATGATCATAGACGACGTTCTGCAGGTTTTGCTTCACTCCCGAGCGGGCCAGATGGAACTTTACATAAAGGTGGAAATAAGGAATGTAGCTGGACAGGACCAGTGGCAGACTCGCCTTTTTTAAATAACCTGAACTGCAGAGAAGGATCCCCTTTTTCGCATGATCTGGATGATGCAGCAGGATATTCATGGCGATTTGTCCGCCCATTGAGTGGCCAACGACATTGAACTCATGGATTCCTAAGGATTTCATCAACTCCACTACTGTCGCGGCCAGGTTCTCATAGGAATATTTAAAACTCGATAGCTTGCCGCTTTTTCCAAAAGGAGGAAGGTCGACGGATATGACGTTATAATCTTCTTTCAGCAGCGGGATCAAATGCCTGAAGCTGAAAGAGGAAGAAAGAAAACCATGGAGCAGAACCAGGCTTTCTTTAGCGTCAGGGTTATGATAGTGCTCATAATAAAGATCGATTCCTCTTACTGTCTTATTCCTGGCGAATTCCATCGGCTTTCACTCCTGACATTATGAACGAATTGAGATAGGTATGTTCTTTATTTTCCCCGCGAATCGAAAGTTCACACAAAAAATTGCCCGGAAAACAAAAAAAGATGGACACCATTACTGGTATCCATTAAAAAGGGGGGAATACTAGAAAGCCTTATGTGATTAGGATAGCCAGTTTGGCAGAATCATATACCTTATTGTCTAAAGTTTTTGGCAAGAAAAAAATAAGCAGGCATTCATCTTAGCCTGCTCACGTTTCTTTTAATAAACTGGTTGGTTTTTGTCCTAGTTCTGGCGGTGCAGCGTAATAAATGTCTCCCATGAGCACAGATGCTGGGACATCAAGGGCTGTAGAAATCTTCAAAATCGTCTGAGAGTTAGGTGTTTGCTCGCCGCTTTCGTATCTTTGGATTGTTTGGGTACCTACCCTGATTTTTAAAGCGAGCTCCTCCTGGGAAACTCCGGCTCGTTCACGGCACACTTTGATATTCTGTCCAATTGCAGTCATCGCTCTTCACCTCCAAAAATAATACATCTCTTACTATAATTTTATCACTAAATTTTTGAAAATATCGACAATAATGTGAACGTTTTCTTAACTTTAGATTATACCAATCGACTGTAAGAAAACAAAGCCGATTCCAATAGGCACGATGTAGCGAATCAAGAAGTACCATACCTTGAAAAGTACCGGATTGTTACCGGTGCCTTCCTCAAGTTCATTCCTGACCAATTTCCTCGGCAGCACATATCCGACGAAAATGGCGATGAAAAATGCTCCAAGCGGCAGGGCAATATTGCTTGTCAGGAAGTCGGCAAGGTCAAAGAACGTTTTTCCGAAAAACTTCACTTCCGATAGGACACCAAAGGACAGGGCATTTGGTATTCCAGCAACAAACACGAGCATCCCGCCAATCCAGGCAAATTTTTTCCGTTTGGCTTTATCGCCCTTGGAGAGGACGGCAACGATAATTTCAAGGATTGAAAAAGCGGATGTGAGCGTTGCGAATAACAGCAGAACCAGGAAAACCGTCAAGAACAATCCGCCAAAAGCCAATTGATCAAAAACCGCTGGCAGCACGACAAAAGCAAGGCCAGGACCTGCTTCGGGTTCAAAACCAAGCGCGAATACTGCTGGGAAAATTACCAGTCCGGCAAGCAAGGAGATCAGGATATTCAAGCCGACGACTGAAAAAGCTGATTTAGCGAGACTTTCGCCTTTGGGAAGGTAGGAAGCGTATGTCACCATGACAGATAGCCCGACACTCAATGCGAAAAAGGACTGTCCCAGGGCCATCAGGATGGTCTGCCCTGTTACAGCGGACCAATCAGGCTTCAGGAAAAATTCAACCCCGTCCATGGCTCCATCGAGTGTCAATGATCGGATCGCAAGGATGATGAACAGGATGAACAGAGATGGCATCATGTACTTGCTCGCTTTTTCAATCCCCTGTTGGACACCGCCCTGCACAACCCAGATGGTCATCACAAGGAATAATAGCTGAACAGCGACCGCTTCAACAGGATTTGAAATCGTCTGTTCGAACGCGGCTCCGTATTCTGCCTGGGTCAGCCCCGAAAGAGATCCGGTAAAGCTGCGGGCCAGATAGGACAAGATCCAGCCACCAACGACACTATAGAAAGAAAGAATCAGGAAGGAAGCAACAACACCGCCATATCCCAGCAATGGCCACAGGCTTTTCGGCGCGAGATGCTTATAGGACATGACCGCATCCTTTTGGGTATTCCGGCCAATGATGAATTCAGCCAGCAAAATCGGTGCTCCTATGAATATAGTCATCAGAAGGAAGAATACGAGGAAAACTCCGCCTCCATTGGTTCCTGCCATATAAGGAAATTTCCAAATTGCCCCGAGTCCAATGGCCGACCCCGCGGCTGCCAGAATGAACCCGAGCTTAGAAGTCCATTGTTCGTGCTTGTTCATAAGAAAACTCCTTTAATAGTCTGAATATTTATATTGTCTGACAAAATAAAAAAATACCTTTTCATGTTACTATTTTTTCAGGAAAAAGCATAGCATTTTCAGATTTTAAACATTTATTAAGCTTTTTGTTATTTTTTTGAAACAAAAACCTAAATCCGCCGTTTTATAGGTAAAGCATTCACATTGTAACTGCGTGACGCAATCGGCCGCAGCCGTCCCAGAATAACCATGTGAAGCACCTGATTAAAGATACGTAGAAGTTTGGGGGAGCCAAATGAATGATGATGAATTAGTATTCCGGTCCCGGAACGGAAATATGCAGGCGTTTGCGGAGCTGATTGATATCCACACTCCGACCGTCCGCCGCTTTGCTTTCCAGCTCGGAAACAAATATGACGATATAGATGATATCACACAGGAAGTGTTTGTCAGGGTCTATCGTTTCCTCGACCAGTTTTCGCACGCAAAATTCACCACATGGCTTTATAAAATCACCTTGAATGTAACGAGGGATTTTTCCCGGAATAAGCAAAGGCAGATCAAGAAGGTCCTGAAAATCGGCAAGGAAAGGACATATAACGGGAAGACAGCAGAGGAAAGCATCCTCCGCTTTGAAGAGGACAAGGTACTTCATGAGTGCATCCAGAAGCTCGATGAGAAGTATCGCATTCCGATCATTCTCTTTTATTTTCACGATAAAAGCTATGACGATATCGCTGAGATTACCGGCGCTTCGCTCGCAAATGTAAAGACCAGGATGATGAGAGGCAAGGAACATTTAAAGAAGCTGCTTACACTGGCTGAGAAGAAGGAAGGTGAAAACCATGGATGATCAATTATTGGAAAAGCGGCTGGACAGCCTGAAAAAAGCATACGACGAGATGCCTGAAGAGGAAAACCGTTCAGCAATCCTGGCGGCCATCAAAAAAGACCAGAAGAAGCATACAAAGCAAAAGTGGTTTCACTTGCCATATGCCGCCAGCTTTATCGGCGTCGGCATGATCGCCGGAGTCCTGATGATGCAATATATCGGGGAGCAGGAACCTTCTGAAGAGAAAACAGAACAGCACCAGGCAGCCCCCGGTGAAAATAGTTCCCGTGAGCTGAAAAAATCAGAAGTGAAAATCATATTTGATGAGTTGCGGCAATACCATGCAAAAAAAGTTGCCAAGACGAAAGCGGCCCTAGGATTTGGTGCAGGGTTCGAAAAGTACCTTTATCCATCCATTGCTGAGGATATTGAATCAGTCGAAAATGAATATTTGACCTATCTCGAAGACCATGATCCCAAAGATTTGACAGATACGAAGCAGGCTTTAATAAACCAGATTGACGAGTCGTTCATTCTTCCATCGGAAATCATTGACCGCATTGAAAAGCATGACAAGGCTATGAGCGTTGAAGAGGAATTCCCCCTTCTTTCCCAGCTTGATTCATTTAACGGTGCCTATCTTTACGGAATGGTATTTTACGAGTGGGATATCAAAGAGGCCATCGAGAAGGAAGGACTGGAAGCTGTAGTAGAAAAAATGAATGCCGGCGGAAAAGGGCTTGAAAATCAGGATTTGAGAAAGATGGCGGCAGGGGCAGTGGCCAATGGCTATGCATTCCGGGAAGAAGACGGGAAACTGATGCCTTATGTTAACTTTAAGGATATTGCAGACCGCCTCCGCGGCAAGGTTGATGACGACTATGCGATGTATCTTGAATTGAAGAGCAACAGAATCCATGACAGGATGGGGAAAGTGATTTCCTATAAAAATTATGCAGATGTCTTGGTGAAGCTTGAAAAAGCAATTGGCACAATGGAGGATGGAAAAATCAAGGATATCCTTTGTGATGAGGCGCAATCGCTTTATGTCCAGTTTGCGGCAGGTTCGCCAGGAAATTCGATATATGGTGACAACAAGTTTCTCAAAGACGAGGTGAAAGAAGCCTATTTATACCTGATGGATTCCTATCCAGAGACCGACACAGCAACAGCTATGAAAGAAGTTTATGACAAGATGGAAGCAAAGCAGTTCCAGCAGCCAACAGATGAATTGGAAATAAAATTGAATCTGATTTATCCGTTGTATATGAAGATTCCGTCGAATCTGAAGGCAGAGGATATAATTAACAGCAAGATACTGCCGATTCCGGATTCCCTGCTGTCCAGCTACAAGGAATTCGCTGCCAAGAAAAATTTCAATATCCTGAAACATTATGGCCCGTTTGAAATCATGCAATTGTATTTCCATGCTGACCAAGTCGGGGATTATGAGACAAAGTACGCATTATACAGCAGGCAAAGCACCCTCCCGCCAAAAGAACAATATATAAAAGAAAGGGAGGAAGCCGAACCTGGTATGAATCTAAGTAAAATATTGAAAGGGTATCAGTTCGCTTCGCTATACCATCCAGCAGATGATCCGGAAAAAGTCATCGGCATCCAGCTTCATTACTCAGACCGTACAGATGGTCCAGTCTTCCAGATGGTTCAGGAGGATGGCTTCTGGAAAGTACAATATATGCCAATCCAGTAAGAGGGTATGGAAACACTCACATATTGAATTAACTTATTCCTTTTGATAAATGCTACAGAATATGATATAATTTTTAATTGCGTATTAATGGGATAAAATAAAACAATATTTAGGAGTGTTTCCATGTCAGAGAAAATCGAAGTAGGCAGTGTTTTAACAGGTAAAGTAACAGGAATTCAGCCATATGGCGCTTTCGTAGCATTAGATGAAAATACACAAGGTCTTGTGCACATTTCAGAAATCACACACGGGTATGTTAAGGATATTAACGAGCACCTGTCAGTTGGCGACGAAGTGAAAGTGAAAGTATTGTCAATTGATGAAGCTGCTGGAAAAATTGGCTTATCAATCCGTGCAACTGAAGAAGCTCCAGAACAGCCACAACGCGCTAAAAAGCCACGCAGCAAGCGCCCTGCTGCAGTCGTACAGCAGCAAGACGACTCAGCACAAGGCTTCAACACGTTGAAGGATAAGCTTCAAGAGTGGATCAACCAGTCAGATATGGCTAAGAAATAAGCTTCAAAGCAGAAACCGGACATTGCGTCCGGTTTTTTTTTGTTGGTTTGCTTTTTGATGAGGATATATTGTTTGACCTGGGCCAAGCTCGGACAAGGTTTAGAGTGAATTCGGGAAAGCTGTCCGAAGTTGGTGTGACTTCGGACAAGTTTCTAGAGTGAACCCGAAAAGCTGTCCGAACATGGATTGACTTCGGACAAGTTTCAGAGGAAACCCAGAAAAGCTGTCCGAAGTTGGTGTGGCTTCGGACAAGTTTCTAGAGTGAACCCGAAAAGCTGTCCGAACATGGGTTGACTTCGGACAAGTTTCAGAGGAACCCCCGAAAAGCTGTCCGAACATGTCCTGACTTCGGACAAGTTTCAGAGGAAATCCCGAAAAGCTGTCCGAAGTTGGTGTGGCTTCGGACAAGTTTCTAGAGTGAACCCGAAAAGCTGTCCGAACATGGATTGACTTCGGACAAGTTTCAGAGGAAACCCCGAAAAGCTGTCCGAAGTTGGTGTGGCTTCGGACAAGTTTCAGAGGAACCCCCGAAAAGCTGTCCGAACCCGGCACGACTTCGGACAGGTTTCAGAGAAAACCCCGAAAAGCTGTCCGAACTAGGCCTGACTTCGGACAAGTTTCAAAGAGAAACCCAAAAAGCTGTCCGAACCCGGCACGTCTTCGGACAAGAATCATCAGTGAAAACCCCAAGTTGGCATAACCAAAACCGATATTCCGCCTCAATTCTCTTTTAGGGGGTTAAAATGAAAGAGCTTACAGGTTACAATATGATTGTCTAACCAATTTTTTCATTGGAACGGAGGAAGATTCATGACGACAAAAACGAGTTCATTGATTGAACAGACTCAAAAGTATGGTGCGAATAACTATCATCCGCTGCCGATCGTTATTTCGAAGGCAGAAGGAGTTTGGGTAGAGGATCCTGAAGGCAACAAATATATGGACATGCTAAGCGCTTATTCAGCTGTCAACCAGGGGCACCGTCACCCGAAGATCATCCAGGCGTTAAAAGACCAGGCAGATCGCGTGACGCTTACTTCAAGGGCATTTCACAATGACCAGCTTGGACCATGGTATGAGAAGGTCTGCAAGTTGACGAACAAAGAAATGGCCCTGCCGATGAACACTGGAGCTGAGGCAGTGGAAACGGCAGTGAAGGCAGCTCGCCGCTGGGCTTATGATGTAAAAGGTGTCGTGGAAAACCAGGCAGAGATCATCGCATGCGTCGGCAACTTCCACGGCCGCACGATGACAGCTGTTTCGTTATCTTCTGAGGAAGAATATAAGCGCGGTTTCGGGCCAATGCTTCCAGGCATCAAATTGATTCCTTACGGAGACCTTGAAGCCCTGAAGGAAGCCATCACACCAAATACTGCAGCGTTCCTGATTGAGCCGATCCAGGGCGAGGCAGGCATCGTCATCCCTCCTGAAGGCTTTATGAAAGCGGCTTTTGATGTGTGTAAAGAAAACAATGTCCTGTTCATTGCGGACGAAATCCAGGCTGGTCTGGCCAGATCCGGAAAAATGTTTGCATGCGAATGGGAAGGCATTGAGCCTGATATGTATATTCTCGGAAAAGCACTTGGCGGCGGGGTATTCCCGATTTCCTGTGTAGTGGCGGATCATGCTGTGTTAGGAGTTTTCAACCCTGGCTCACACGGATCGACTTTCGGAGGCAATCCAATGGCTTGTGCCGTTTCCATCGCCTCTCTTGATGTGCTGATTGATGAGAAACTTGCTGACCGTTCCCTTGAGCTCGGAGAATATTTTGTCGGCAAGCTTCGCGAAATCGATAATCCAATGATCAAGGATATCCGCGGCCGCGGCCTGTTCATTGGCGTCGAGCTGACAGAACCGGCACGCAAATACTGTGAAGAATTGAAAGAAGAAGGCCTGTTGTGCAAAGAAACGCATGATACAGTCATTCGTTTCGCACCGCCGCTTGTCATCAGCCTTGAAGAACTGGACTGGGCCATCGAGCGAATCAAGAAAGTTTTATCATAAAACGATAAAAAACCCGCCTGTTGGCGGGTTTTTGGTTTTTATCGGGTAGCGCGTGGTTCTGCTGCTCTTTCCTCTCTTTCGCTTGGTGCGAAAAGAAGTCCAATGTTAATTAAGCCAGCAAGTCCGACCAAACCATAGATGATTCTTGACAACGCTGAATCCTGGCCGCCAAAGATTGCTGCTACAAGATCAAATTGGAAGAATCCGATTAAGCCCCAGTTGATGGCCCCGATTATGGTAAGAACAAGTGCTGCACGTTGAATACCGCTCATGGATATTTCCTCCTTAAAATTAAATTTGTTCTTTTATAGAATGTTTCAGCACGGTATGAATTATTCATCCGCCCTATATTTCTTACCTACCCTTCTAAAAAAAGTTGTAACTTTTTGCAGCACATTAGAGAACATTAAGGAGTGTATTTTTTGCAATGCGTTTGGAAAAAGAACATAATAATCCCTAGAGGAAGGTGATTTAAATGGACAACTTTACTTTTTATAATCCAACAAAACTGATTTTTGGCAAAGGCCAGCTTGAGGAACTTAAAAATGAGGTTCCGCAATACGGAAAGAAGGTACTGCTGGTTTATGGCGGCGGTAGCATCAAGCGTAATGGACTTTATGACTCTGTGATGAGCACTCTTAAAGAAATTGGAGCTGAAGTATTCGAGCTTTCCGGTGTGGAACCGAATCCCCGGCTTTCGACTGTCCATAAGGGCGTGAAAATCTGCAAAGAAGAAGGTATTGAATTCCTTCTGGCAGTAGGCGGAGGCAGCGTCATCGACTGCACAAAGGCAATTGCTGCCGGAGCAAAATATGAGGGGGATGCATGGGACCTGGTAACCAAGAAAGCTTTTGCTTCTGAAGCTCTACCGTTTGGAACTGTGCTCACCTTGGCAGCAACGGGCTCAGAAATGAATGCCGGTTCTGTCATTACAAATTGGGAAACGAATGAAAAGTACGGCTGGGGAAGCCCGGTAACATTTCCGAAATTCTCGATCCTTGATCCTGTGAACACTTATTCAGTGCCGAAGAACCAGACGATTTATGGTATTGTCGACATGATGTCGCATGTTTTCGAACACTATTTCCATCTGACCGAGAATACGGAATTCCAGGATCGCATGTGCGAATCCCTGCTGTTGACTGTGATGGAAACAGCCCCAAAACTGCTTGATGACCTGGAAAACTATGAGTACCGTGCAACAATCCTTTACGCTGGAACGATGGCCTTGAACGGCATCCTGAATATGGGCTACCGCGGTGATTGGGCTACCCATAATATCGAGCACGCTGTATCTGCAGTATACGATATCCCTCACGGAGGCGGCCTGGCGATCCTGTTCCCGAACTGGATGAAGCATAATCTCAAAGTAAAACCAGAGCGATTCAAGAAAATGGCTGTCAGAGTATTCGGTGTGAATCCTGATGGCAAGACAGACGAAGAAGCTGGACTTGAAGGAATCGAAAAGCTTCGTGAATTCTGGAACAGCATCGGCGCACCATCACGACTCGCTGATTATGACATTGACGACAGCAAACTAGATTTGATGGCCGATAAAGCAATGGCGAACGGTGAATTTGGCAACTTTGCAAAAATGAATAAAGACGACGTAGTGGAAATCTATCGTATGTCATTGTAAAGCTGAAATAGCGAAGGACCCGGAATGATTTCCGGGTCCTTTTTCTATTTTGAAAATAATCTGGAGGGAATTGACATAGGAACAATGGAAAATAAACATCGTTTGGGGGTGCAGGAACCTTCTCTTTTTCATTGTTTAAAACCCTTAAATTAGGAAAAAGATAAAGCGAGTCATAGAAGTTTAAAAATATTTCATAATTGGTCACGCTTTCATACTGTGGTGTTTCTTGATTATTAAGATTCATTTCGATAAAGTGATAGAGAATATAAAATAATGGAGGATCAGACATGACACATGTTCGTTTTGATTACTCAAAGGCGCTTAGCTTTTTTGGTGAACACGAAGTTACATATTTAAGGGATTTTGTAAAAGTAGCACACCATTCATTACATGAAAAAACGGGTGCAGGCAGCGACTTTTTAGGCTGGATCGATCTCCCTGTCGACTATGATAAAGAAGAATTTGCCCGCATCCAGAAGTCAGCAGAAAAGATCAAAAGTGATTCTGATGTCCTGCTAGTTGTCGGGATTGGCGGATCTTATCTTGGAGCACGTGCTGCACTTGAATTTTTACAGCACAGCTTCTATAACGCTCTTCCAAAAGAAAAGCGAAACACTCCGCAGGTTATTTTTATCGGCAACAACATCAGCTCAACTTATATGACTGATGTGATGGATCTTTTGGATGGAAAAGACTTCTCCATCAATGTGATCTCAAAATCCGGTACAACAACCGAGCCAGCGATTGCTTTCCGCATTTTCCGCAAGATGCTTGAGGAGAAGTATGGTGTGGAAGAAGCACGCAAACGCATTTACGCGACTACAGACAAAGCACGCGGTGCATTAAAGACACTCGCTGACGAGGAAGGCTATGAATCATTTGTGATTCCTGATGATGTTGGCGGCCGTTATTCTGTATTGACTGCAGTAGGCTTGCTGCCGATCGCTGTCAGCGGTTCAGATATCGAAGCCATGATGAATGGTGCGGCACAGGCAAGGGAAGACTTCGGCAAGTCAGAGCTTGAAGAAAATCCTGCATACCAGTATGCGGCAGTCCGTAACGCGCTTTACAACAAAGGCAAAACAATCGAAATGCTGATCAACTACGAGCCATCCCTTCAGTACTTCTCTGAATGGTGGAAGCAGCTGTTCGGCGAAAGTGAAGGAAAAGACCAGAAGGGAATCTACCCGTCATCAGCTAACTTCTCAACAGATCTTCACTCCCTTGGACAGTATGTGCAGGAAGGACGCCGCGATTTGTTCGAGACGATCATCAAGGTGGAAAAGCCTCGCCATGAGCTGACAATCGAAGAAGCTGCAAGCGATCTTGACGGCCTGAATTATCTTGCCGGCAAGACAGTTGATTTCGTGAATAACAAAGCGTTCCAAGGCACAATGCTTGCCCATACTGATGGAGGCGTACCGAATCTGGTTGTAGAAATTCCTCAGCTTGATGAATACACATTTGGCTACCTTGTGTACTTCTTTGAAAAAGCATGCGCGATGAGCGGCTACCTGCTTGGCGTGAACCCATTCGACCAGCCGGGCGTCGAAGCATACAAAGTGAACATGTTCGCATTGCTTGGAAAACCAGGCTTTGAAGAAAAGAAAGCTGAATTGGAAAAGCGACTTAAATAATGATGAAGAAGGAGTACCCGTAGTGGTGCTCCTTTTTGTTTTGAAATTGGAAAAATAAGGAATAATTTCCAGTTCGCCAATAAATTTTGGATTTTCGCCAATAAACATGTGCAAATCGCCAATAAAAAGAAATTTTCGCCAAAAAAATAGTGGGAATCGCCAATAAAATCATCTTTTCGCCAATAAAGGCACTAATCACAACGCTAATACCCCGAACAAACCCGGATTCTTGGCCAATCCAAACTTTCACCGCTCATTAATTCGCCTGTTTTGGTTAAAACTAAGCAAAAACATTTGGAAAGGCGGACAAACCATTGATTGAGATACAATCTGAGCTTGAGGGCAAACATTTTGATCTTTATAAACTGGAACAGCTGCTTAAACCGTTGGGGTATTCCGTGGGGGGAAACTGGGATTATGACCATGGAGCCTTTGACTATAAAATTGATGACGAGGTGGGCTATCAATTTTTGCGTCTTCCCTTTAAGGCGATTGATGGACAACTCGACTCAAAAGGCTGCACTGTAGCACTTCAGCGTCCATTCCTTCTTTCGCATAAATATCAGCGTGGACTTGATGACCATGCGGAGATTGGAAATGCCAGCGCATCCTTCAACCAGTTCCAGGAACCGGTGGATAAGGATGCGAGTTTTCCAGAAAAGTACATTGAAGTGGGACGTTCACTTGTCCGCGAAGCAGAAATTGCCTTATTGCGTCATTAATTGCTTGAAATGGCCAAAAGCTATTCATCATTATCGTTTGAAATGGCAAGAAGTTGATCATCAAATTTAATTTTGATATTTCTTTTGGGGTTGACGATTATGTCATCCCCTCTTTTTATGCCAATCAGGATCGTATTTCGTTCCCTCAGCAAAAAGCTGCTTGCTTCCTGGAAGTGCTTGTCCATCAGAGTGGTTTCAGGCTCAATATAAGACAAGTGTTTGCCGTTTAATTGGCCAAGCAAATCCAATAATGGATTCACAACCTCAGGAGAGGCGATGCTGTTCAAAAGGACTGCGCTGGTCAAAGCATTAGCGGGGATCAGTTCATCTGCCCCTGCCCTTCTGGCGTTATTGACCTGTTCACTCGTTTGGATTTCTGCAATGCAGCGTATATCAGGATTCAGCCCTTTGATCGCAAGCAGTGTAAGAATCGTATTCATATCAGCCTGCAGTTCATCCAGATTTTGATCAGAAGTAATGATCACTTTTCTGGCGGTTGAGATACGGGCATTCAGTAATGTTTCATCCTTGTTCGCACGGCCCCTGATAAAATGCAAATTGTCTTCCTTGATTGGATTCGAACCCAGTGTGTCGTCAATCAGGATAATGGATTCGGATTGAATGAGGGACCTGATAATTGTGCGTGACCTCTCATTCCAGCCGATGATGATGATATGATCGCCCCCTCTATAACCAACTCTCCCCTCCGCGTATGCGTTCTGTTTGGTAACCGTTGCTGCTGACAGGTGAATGAAATAGGATGATAAAAATCCTGTCCCGACCAGGAGCAGGATCATGGCCGTTATTCTTCCTGGAGTAGAAACCGGGTAATAATCACCATATCCCACTGTTGATGCGGTAATGATCGCCCACCAGACACCATCGAAAACGGTCGGAAAGCTTTTGGGCTCAATAAAATGGATGACCGATCCAAAAAGGAAAATCATCAAAGCGGCAATCATCAGGATTCTTGTCAGAATTGGCAGCCTGATGAAGCGCATATACAAAAGGTTAGACATTTTTATTCCTCCTCTTTCATTCTCGCAATATGTATGAAAGCAATAATTACTTTTCCCTTTTTTCCCTATCGAAAAACAGACTTAGGAAAATTTATGTAATTCTATTCTTGTCGAGCAAAATCTTTTTTACACAAAAAAGTCATAATAGTTCATTAGCCCGTACCAATACTTATTCCTGACATATGCTGAATAGGGAAAGGAGGGATTATCAGATGTCATTTAATTGGGGATCGAACATTTTGTTATTTCTCGCCTGTATGGTCGCTGGATGGGCATTGATTCAATATGGTCCAATGCTGTTGACTCTTACGGGAGGCATTTTCGTCATTATAGGTGTCATTGTTATCGTACTTTTCGCTTTCGTCATCATTTTTATCGGCTTGAGGGTACTGCTAAGAGGCGGTTGGCGCAGCTGACGTTTCTCTTTCAAAGAACCTGTCATAATGGCGGGTTCTTTTTCATTGTTTATGAAATTAGAAAATTGTTTAGGTGTGGATAAATATATGTAGTATTCTTAATCTAGCTCCAGCGCCTAGCCCCTCGAGTCGCTTCGGTCCGCCCAATGAAGTCAAAGAACGACTTCACCGGTCGGCCCTCCAGCGCTTGTCGGGGCTGAACGAGGCGCTTACGCTTTTTGTTCTGTTTAGTGAAAAATAGAGATAAACTTGTACATTGTTCAATATATTTTTAAAAGAGAAGATGCAATCGAATTGGAGTGAAAAAAATGCATGCATTCATTATGAATGTTTTGGACTGGCTGTCGAGCCTAGGATACTTAGGAATTGCCCTCGGGTTGATGCTTGAGATCATCCCAAGTGAAATTGTCCTTGGATATGGTGGGTATATGATTTCTGAGGGAACCATTGGGTTTACAGGGGCAGTGGTCGCGGGCACCATCGGAGGGACGATGGCACAGCTTTTTCTTTATTGGCTTGGTTATTTGGGCGGGCGCCCGATGCTTGAGAAGTACGGGAAATACTTATTGATCAACAAACACCATCTTGAATTATCGGAAAAATGGTTCGATCAATATGGACCAGGGGTTATTTTTTCGGCAAGATTCATTCCGGTCGTGAGGCATGCGATATCGATACCTGCCGGGATTGCTGGCATGTCGGCCATCAAGTTCACGCTGTATACTGTAGCTGCGATGATTCCATGGACGATATTTTTCCTTTATCTTGGCATTGTCCTTGGCGAGAACTGGTCTGGCATCAAGGACGTGGCCAGGCCATACATAATTCCCCTCAGCATCATTGCACTGGGGGCAGGAGCCGTCTATTTATTGGCAGCACGGAAAAAAACTAAGGTTTGATCAGCTCAGGAAACTTCCTGAGCTTTTTTATATGGTTAAAACTCATAAATCATAGGAGTTTAGTAAAAGTTAAGATAAGGAAATAAGCCAACCGCACGGGCAGGGAGTAGATTCAATATGTTAAAGGAAATGCTCAGGCTGTTCAAAAAACAGCAGAAACAACCTCCTCGCTCAGCGGAGAAGCTGGTCGGAGAGCAGTCTGCATTAAAGGATCATAAGTTCTCAGGGAGACTCGAAGACAATCTGTCGGTGATCAGGAAACTGTACAGTATTCCTGACAACAAGGATGTAAAATTGCGCGAAATGTACCTTGAGGGCTTCGGAAAAAATGCTGCCCTCATCTTCATCAGCACGATCTCAGATGTTAAGAGTATAGAAGAGAACATCCTCAAGCCCCTGGCAGAAAATACATCAGCAAATAAAAAGGTGAAGGATGTAGTTTCCATCCAGATGGTCCATGAAATAAATGTGTTCAAGGATGCCGTAAAGGATTTGAATAAAGGAAACGCCCTGCTCATATTGGATGGGGAAGCATGGGGATATGTTCTTGATTGTCCAGATTTCCAGAGCAGGGCAATCGAAAAGCCGGACAGTGAAATCTTAATCAAGGGACCGAAAGAGGCTTTTAATGAAAAGGCCGTAGTCAATATCTCGCTGCTCAGGAAGAAAATCAAAAATGAGAACTTGATAGTGGAAGCCGTTGAAGTCTCGCAACGTTCACACAATGATGTGTACATCGTTTATATTCGCGGACTTGCCAATGAAAAGCTGGTTGACAACATCAAGGAACGATTGGGGAGCCTTCAGGTGAATGCCATCCAGAACTTATCGCTGCTTGAAGAATATATTGAGGAAAGGAATTATTCATTATTTCCAAGTCTTCTTTCGACAGAGAGGCCTGACAGGGCAGCCTCTTTTTTAGAGGATGGTTATATCGTTCTATTAATGGATAACTCACCAGATAGTCTTGTTCTCCCTGCAACATTTTGGGCTTTTTTTCACACTCCTGAGGATCACTATCTTAGGTTCTTTTATGGAAACTTTACGAGAGCGTTAAGAATGGCAGCTCTTTTTATCACGATTTTCACATCTGCTATTTACATATCGATTACCACTTACCATGCTGAAATGATTCCGCCAGACTTGCTCCTTGCAATTGCCGCTTCACGGGAAAAGGTTCCTTTCCCTGCGGTGATTGAAATTTTGATCATGGAATTGGCCTTTGAATTGATCAGGGAAGCTGGGTTGCGAGTGCCAAGTCCAATAGGGCCGACGATCGGAATAGTTGGAGCACTTATTCTTGGCCAGGCAGCCGTTGAAGCGAATATCATTAGTCCGATTGTCATTATTGTCGTCGCTCTCGGTGGTCTCAGCTCGTTTGCAGTCAGTGATATAAGTTTGAACTTCGCCGTAAGACTGATGCGCTTTCTATTTATCCTGAGTGCGTCGATGATGGGCATTTATGGTATGACTGCAATGTTTGTCGGTGGGCTATTCTATATGGTTTCAATCAAGTCATTTGGTGTGCCGTATTTAGCGCCTATGTCACCAAATTACAAGTCATCGAATGATACAATTTTCCGCAGGCTGACGAAAAATGAAATCTTGAGGCCAGGCTTCTTGAAAAGTGCAGATCTACAAAAAAAGACTAATGGAGAATAGGCGATGAAACAGGATAAGGGGAAAATTGGCATAAAAGAATATTTCGCTATTATCTCGTTGACCATTGGAGCGAAGTTGAGTGATGACACCCCTGCGATTATTTATGAAAATGCCAAAAATGCCGGCTGGATAGCAACGTTGCTGATTGGCCTTCTTTCACTTCTGCCGATCCTTTTTTTAATAAAAGTGTATTCAGCTCATAAAGGTAAAAACCTGCATGAAATTTTATTGCACCTTTTTGGGAAATTTTTAGGGAATATACTATCTCTTCTGTTGATAATTGGCGGGACAGCAGCAGTGATTGCAGACTCAGGTACCTACGTCGACATAATTGGCACGATGTATTTCACGAAAACACCAGCAGTCATTCTTTATATCATTTTAATGGTTATTTGCGCTTATGGAGCAAAGAGGGGCATAGAACAGATAGGCGCTGTATCCTGGCTTTTGCTGCCATACATCAAGATTACCTTGTTCATCGCCCTGATTTTTACTTTTCGCGAAGGAACACTAGGTTATCTTTTCCCTTTGTGGGGTGAAGGGCCGCTCGAAGTTGCAAAATCTTCCGTGAAAAATGTCTCAATATTTGTTGATTTTTTCTTTCTTGCCCTTATTATGCCTGTCGTGACTTCATATAAGGAAATGAAAAAAGGCACACTCATTGGTCTGGGTTTTTTAACAGTAGAAATGAGCCTGGCGCTTGTTGCCTTTGTCGTTTTATTTGATTATACTACTGCAGAAATGCTGAACTATCCTTTCCATGAAACAATCAGATATATTCAAATAGGATTCTTGGCCAACGTAGAAACCTTATTTTTTCCCTTTTGGCTGGTCGCGACTTTTATCCGTTTTTCGTTTTATCTATACCTAATCGCCATATTCCTGGGAGGCGTTCTTAAAATTAATGAGTTTGAATATCTCATTCCTTTGATCGCAACCATCATCTTGCTGATGGGATTGTTACCTGATGCCCCATCGATCACCCTCTACTCGCTGAGGGAAAAAGTACTTGTCGTCTTGAGTCCTGCTTTTATGATGATGCCGCCATT
Organism: Cytobacillus oceanisediminis 2691; assembly: GCF_007678455.1. GTDB lineage: Bacteria > Bacillota > Bacilli > Bacillales > Cytobacillaceae > Mesobacillus > Mesobacillus oceanisediminis_A. The sequence continues at coordinate 120,709 of NZ_VEEP01000007.1, forward strand.
AATGTGGGTAGTGGCGAAAATTCGGGGGGATTTTAAGAATGAAAATTCACTCTATAATCATTAAAGTGGCAATCCTCTCGGCTATCACTTTGAGCCTGGCGGGATGCTGGGATCACAAGGAACTGGATGATAAGGCATATGTCATTGGTATAGGACTTGATAAGCATAAAGCAGAAGGAAAGGTTAGAGTCACATACCTGATTGCAAATCCGGAGGTGGGTTCCCAGCAGACTGCTGGCGGAGCGAATGAGCCTCCGCAGGAAATTGTGACTTTGGTTGCTGATGATTTTATTTCATCGCGCAATACAGCCAATACTGTGGTGGCGAAGGAAATATCCTATGACCTGCTTCAGGTGCTTATCGTTTCAGAAGAATTAGCCAGAGACCCGGATTTTATCAGGGTCATCTACAGTGCAACTAAGGATCGGGAAATTAAGCGAAGCGCGCAATTATTAGTCACCCGGGAGGATGCGGCAGACTTCATCAAATTTAATCAACCAAGAATTGAAACCAGGCCGCATAAATTTTTAGAACTGATGATCGAAAGAGGGCAGGAGACTGGCATGATTCCCGAAGCAGACTTGAATAGTTTTTTCCGGGTCACTGAAAGCGATGCCGATTTATTTCTGGCGATATACGCTACCACCAAAAAAGTGGAAAAAGATGAAATGGAAACGACCGATGATGACCTCATGGCGGGTGAGATTCAAGTAAAAGGCACGACAAATAATGCCCAGTTCATGGGATCTGCTGTATTCAAAGAAGGAATGATGATTGGCAAAATAACCGGGGAAGAGACAAGGATATCAAGTCTATTAGACAATACCTGGACTACCGAGGATATCCTGACCGCAGTCCAAGACCCTTTTGATGAGCGATATAAGCTGAGCTTAAGAATTTCTCAAAAAAAAAGCAATAAATTTAAGCTGATTACCGGAAATGGCCGGCCAACCATTGAAATTGAGGTTCCTTTATTTATAGAAGTATACAGCGACCCAAGCATGACCAATTACGCAAAGAACCGTGACAAGGTCAAGAAGCTTAAAAAATCTCTTACGGCTGCAATAGGAAAAAACTTCACCGATTTTATAGTCTATAGTCAGGAAGAATTAAAAGGAGATACATTCGATTTATCCATACCGATGAGGAAGGAGTTTGCCACCCTCCGGGAATTCCGTGAATTTGACTGGATGCACACCTATCCTGATGCAGTAGTTAAGGTGAATGTCTCCATTCGATTTGGTGAATTTGGACGCCAGACGAAGCTGCCTGACCTTGAAGAAGTGAGGGATTAGATGGTACTGATTATGTGGATCGCCATAGCTTTTATCATATTGTATTATTTATTATTTGGTATAACGCTTTGGCGGCAAAAAAACAAGGTTGGAGCTATTGTTATCGTCCTTTTGTCTTTGTCTTGCATAGCACTCCATTATTTTTCCTATCAATGAATGTGCCGGCCATTTCAGGCTGGTGCAAATTTTTAAATTTTACGAACACTATGATAATATATAATAAAATAATCACGTAAAAATGGGGTGTAGGGATGGGCCTGGTTGGATATAACTTCGGAAAGATACTTAAGTCTTCAAGAGTTTTTAAAGGATTGACTGAGGCACAGTTGGCTGCAGGTATATGTTCTGAAGAGGATATCATTCAATTTGAAAAAGAAGAGAAATATCCAACAATTGATCAATTATATAAGATGGCTTCAAAGCTTGAAGTAGAGCTTAACCATTTTTTCGATATCGCTTCGTCTGATACATACAATTACGCCATCGCTGTCACGGAGTTAATCAAAAAGTATAAAAGAGAGCGTGATTATGCTGCTATTGATGAAATCCTCCAAAAGGAGCAGGATAATCAGCTTTTTAAGCATACGTCTTTCAATCAGTTTCTGGTATGGCACCAGGGGATATGCAGCTATTACCTTGAGGGAGATAGACAGAAATCAATCGGCTTGCTTGGTCAGGCATTGGCAATGACTCATCAGGAACAGGCTAGTATGAGCGAACGTGAAATCGAGATTTTGACCAGTATGGCCATTATTGAAAAGGACAGCGGGAACCTTGACAAGGCAGTGGAGCTTTTTCTGAAGGCCCTGAACCAGCTGACAGAACTGCCTCAAGTCCAGGATTCAAGCATCTGGCTAAGGATTCTTTACGGTCTCGCCCAGGCACTGTCAAAGCTGGAGAGATATGAGGAATCACTCATATACTGCAGCAAAGGAATCGATAATTGTATATATGAAGAAAATATGTATTTATTTGGAGAACTTTATTACCAATCAGGCATGAATTTTATTAAATTGGGTAAAGAAAACAAAGGGAAGGAATATCTCGAAAAAGCAGTCATGATTTTCAGGCTTCAGAAGAATGAGAAGTTTGTCAGTCTAGTAGAAACTGAAATGGAAAAATTATTGAAATATTGCTGATACACCCTTTAACTTTTTAGCCAGAGGCAGAGGAGGATAAAATGAACAGAATAATACTGATGACCATTTTTGCTGCATTTTTTGCTGGTGTATCTGGTTGGGATTCTGAAGATAGGAGCCTGGCCGATTTGCCATCACAACACGCGCCAACTGGTACAACCATAGCCGGCTTGCCCTCACAACATTCAGGCGATGGAGTCACCCTGGCAGACCTGCCGTCACAGCATGCACAAGAAGGAACATTGGTAGCAGATCTTCCCTCGCAGCACTCGCAGAACGGGACAATCGTAGCAGACCTGCCATCACAGCACACCCAACAAGGAACATTGGCAGCAGATCTTCCCTCACAGCATTCGCAGAGCGGGACAATTATAGCCGACCTGCCGTCACAGCATAGTCAAGTTGAAGGATTAGTGTAAGAAATGATTTGAGACAGCCTGGACCGATTAGGTCAGGTTGTTTTTTCATGTTGAAGGGGAAACCTTTTTCTTCATGTTTTTATGCAAGGCTCTTTTCTCGAACTATGTTGCTATTGATTACAAAATGGGATTTAATGACCTAGTTTTCTGCATAAAATTAAAGCTTATTATGAGAAAAGAGCTTGCACACTTAAAAACGAACTGCAAAATGGCTTTATAGCACGTTAAAATCGGCTTTAAGATTTTAACAACAATCTTTACGAAAACAACCTTATGCAAAGATTTCAGCTAGAATAGAACAAGTACATAGTGAAAGGCTCTGGATTTCTCCAGAACCTTATTTGATGTGGAATAGCCTCGGTTTTCAGTCTACGATATCCATATGGCTCCCGTTCATCATATTGAAGTTTTTGCTCGGCATGGCACCGTTTGTTCCGTGGCAGTCATTGTACATTTGCTTGACCTCTTCATCGGACAAGCCGGGATGCATTTTTTCGATAAGCGGCTTCATCTGGCCAAAATTGAATACGCCTTTTCCTTCTGTTCCTTCTTCCGCCAAGGCGGCGGTACTGGCTCCAAGGATTATGGCTGCGCTTAATAAACTTAACGACAGTTTTTTCATCTTCAGGTCAGCTCCTTTCGTTTATAAGTAAATTTTAGCCGGACAGTGTGCAAAAACTTAGCAGAAGCAGTGACAAATTATTGTACTTTTTCCGGAGGATAATAAATGGCATTATTAGATACTCTATCTGGACAGCCTGTCTGGATCGCAGTTTTGATCAGTCTGACGGTCAGTATCACAATTTCAATAATGGGGGTGGTCCCGAGCGCATTTGTGACGGCTGCTAATATTCTTTATTTTGGCTTTAGTGGCGGTCTTGTTCTTTCGATCATTGGGGAAGCCGCCGGGGCGATCATCAGCTTTTTTCTTTATCGAAGAGGGGTAAAAAAACTGGCGCAGAAAATCAACGACACCACCAAACCAATAAAAGGATTGGAGCGGCTTAAAAGCACTGCTGGCGCAGAGGCATTTGTCCTGGTGATTCTATTGCGGCTTTTCCCATTCGCGCCTTCAGGACTGGTGACGCTTGCGGCTTCTTACAGCAAAATGGGCGCACCTGCATTCATGGTATCGAGTACGATTGGCAAAATCCCTGCACTCTTCATTGAGGCATATTCGGTGCACACCTTGCTGGGCTGGAAAACAGAGTACCAGCTGTCAATGACGGTCTTTGCGGTTGTGGCGGGTGTCTGCTACTATTATTGGACAAACAGGAAAAGAAATCGGAGGATGTAGAATATGAGGGATAGAAACAGGCTAATGGCCGCAGCAATTGTCTTACTGGCACTGGTTATGACAGGCTGTGCGGACCGGGAGGAAAATCAGGCAAAGCAGGAACAACAGGAACAACAGGATCAAAAACAACAGGAACAAGAACAGCAGAAACAAGAACAGCAGAAACAAGCTGAAAACCAGCCAGGCATGGAGGGGAACATAACCAGCGATATTCCAGCAGAAAAGTTCATCAGAAAAGCAGCGGAGCAAAAAGTTGACCACGTACATGGAATTGGATATCCAGGCAATGATGATGGCCTCTATGTTGCATCGCATAATGGCCTTAAAATGTTTATAAAGGGAGAGTGGCTGGAAACTGCCGGACAAAACCATGACTATATGGGTTTTCAGGCAACCCAGGATGGCTTTTTTGCAAGTGGACATCCCGAAAAAGGGTCAAATTTGAAAAATCCTCTGGGCCTTATAAAAAGCACAGATAAGGGCAGGACACTTGAGAAAATCGCTTTTTACGGTGAAAGTGATTTCCACTTCCTTTCCGCTGGCGACCACAATAGCAGCCTGTATTTAATCAATGAAGAACCCAATTCCAGCATGGAAAGAGGCGTCTATTTATCCAGGGACCATGGCGGAAGCTGGGAGCAAATTGACATGGCTGGGATGAAGGCAAAAACACTTGGTATGATTGCGGTTCATCCGGAAAATGGAGGAATTTTCGCAATGGCAACAAGGGAAGGTGTCTTCATCACAGATGATTTTGGGAAGAACATGAAGAAAGCAGGAGATTTCGAGATGGTGACAGCAGCGGCATTCTCGAAAGAATCACTGCTTATTTCCCCGGTTCAGGATCAAAAAATCAAAATGTTCAAGCTGGATCTCCAGCAGGAAGGGGCAGCAGAAGAGCTTCCGATTCCGCAACTTAAGGAAGATAATCCGATTACATATATAGCCGCTGACCCTCGGCAGGACGGAAGAATAGCCTTCATCACCATCCTGAATGACCTTTATGAATCAGAGGATGGCGGCCAGACATGGAAGCGGCTTTTGGTAAACGGGAAGATTGAAAAATAATCCGGCATCCATCCAATTGGCAGGCATAACAATAGCCTAAATCCGGTGGGATACATCCCATGGTTGAGCAGTATTTGGTTCCAGAAATCCATTTCTGCCTGCTTTGACTACCTATTTTAATACCAAATAAGCAGGAAGCAGCATCCAAAACAAAATGGTTGCTGTTTTTTTTTATTTTATTTACAATATACGCATAGTTTTTACCGTAGGAGGTATATAAACTAGGGAGATTTTTTTCAGTATGGATTCCGCGAATTCATAAAATACTAAGCTTTAGGAAGGGGGATTACTATGTCAATTTCTGCGGATAAAGTACTGGACGCAAAAGGACTTGCGTGCCCGATGCCGATTGTCAAAACGAAGAAATCCATGAATGAGATGGAACCTGGACAGGTTATTGAAGTGCAGGCGACTGACAAAGGATCTACAACAGACCTGAAAGCATGGGCAGAAAGTACAGGCAATCAATACCTTGGTACAATCACGGATGGAGATGTGCTAAAGCATTATGTTCGTAAAGCGAGTGAAGATGAACTGAACAATGAATCGCCACACCCACATACATCCACACTTGAAGAAGTGCTGGCAAAATTGGAAGGCGAAGAGAAGATAACCATTCTTGACGTAAGGGAATCTGCTGAATATGCTTTTGGCCATATTCCTAATGCAAAATCGATTCCGCTTGGAGAACTGGAGCAGCGGTTCAATGAATTAGATCCTGAAGAGGATGTCTATATCATTTGCCGCTCCGGATCAAGAAGCGATATGGCAGCGAAGAAGCTTGCCGAAAAAGGATTCAAGAAACCAATTAATGTTGTTTCCGGGATGAAGGACTGGACAGGCCCGACGGAAACATCAGTTGAAAAATAAGGAGGAACCAAATAATGAAAGTAGCTATCATCGCCTCTAACGGCGGAATGTTCGACGCATATAAAGTATTCAATATCGCGACTGCTGCAGCAGCAACAGACGCAGAAGTAGGAATTTTCTTCACATTTGAAGGGCTTAACCTGATCCACAAGGAAGCGCATAAGCAACTTCCTATGCCAGCAGGAACAGAGCACTTCCAGGAAGGCTTTGCAAGAGAAAACGTTCCTCCAGTTGAGCAGCTTGTTGAAATGGCAGCTGAAATGGGTGTAAAGATGATTGCCTGCCAGATGACAATGGACGTAATGTCCCTTGAAAAAGACCAGTTCGTTGATGGCATTGACGTGGGTGGAGCAGCTTCATTCCTTCACTTCGCAAGCGATGCAGATATTACATTAACATTCTAGAAATCAAAGCATAACAGGAGGAATGAAATGGTACAGACAATTACAGCAAAAGAATTAGCTCGAAAAGTCATTAACCATGAAGACCTGTTTATCCTTGATACAAGAAATACTGATGACTTCGATGATTGGAAAATCGAAGGCCGGAATGTAAAAGTCCATAATACACCTTATTTTGACCTGCTAGAAGGTGTGGATCCCGTAAAGAATGTCCTGCCGAAAGATCAGGAAATTTACGTTGTATGTGCAAAAGGCGGTTCATCTGAATTTGTAGCTGAACAAATCGAAGAGGCAGGCTATACGAATGTCTACTCCATTGAAGGCGGCATGAAAGCCTGGAGTGAACATTTAGAGCCTGTTAAAATCGGTGACCTGAAAAATGGCGGATCGCTCTATCAATTCGTCAGGATTGGCAAGGGCTGCCTTTCCTATCTTGTCGAATCCAATGGCGAGGCTGCGATCATCGATACAAACCGGATGATTGAGCAGTATGAGGAGTTCATGACTGGCAAGAATTTTAAACTTGTTGCCCTTCTTGATACCCATCTTCATGCTGACCATATTTCCGGCGGTAAGAAGCTTGCAGATAAAGTGGGAGCTAAATATTACCTTCCGCCTAAAGACGCAGAAGAAGTTACCTTCCATTATGAACCACTTCAGGATGGCGATGAAATCAAGGTTGGAAACTCTGTCATACAGGCTTTGTACTCTCCTGGTCATACAATTGGAAGTACTTCGTTCATCATAGATGACCAATACTTGCTGACAGGTGACATTCTGTTCATCGACTCAATCGGACGCCCTGACCTTGCCGGATTGGCAGAAGACTGGGTGGGTGATCTGAGGAACACGTTGTATAAGCGTTATAAAGAACTTGCCGATGAACTGCTTGTTCTGCCTGCCCACTATATGGGAATCAATGAGATGAATGATGACGGCAGCGTTTCCGAAAAACTTGGCGTGCTGTATGCCGAGAACCATGGTTTGCAAATCGACAGTGAAGAAACGTTCAGGAAAACAGTGACCGAGAATCTTCCGCCTCAGCCTAACTCCTACCAGGAAATCAGGCAGATGAATATGGGCAAAATCAACCCGGATATCGAAGAACAGCGGGAAATGGAAATCGGACCGAACCGATGCGCAGTAAGATAAATAGAAAAGCGCAAGCGCCTTGGTCAGCCCCGACAATCGTTGGAGGGCCGACCATTGAAGTCGTTCTTTGACTTCAAAGGGCGGACCGAAACGATCGAGGGGCTAGGCGCTGGAGCTGGCCAATCAAAGAAGGAGTACCTTATGAAGAGGGTACTTCTTTTTAATAAAGGCTCTTTTCTCAAACTTTGTTGCTATTGACTACAAAATGGGATTGAATGACCTATTTTTCTTTATAAAATTCAAGCTTGTTATGAGAAAAGAGCTTGCACACTTAAAAACGAACTGCAAAATGGCTTTATAGCACGTTAAAATCGGCTTTAAGATTTTAACAACAATCTTTACGAAAACAGCCTTAATAAACAAGGCTTTTTCCGTAAGCATCATGCAATCAGGACGTTTACGGAAAAAGCTTTTATAAGAATTCAAAAAGAAAAGTCATCAATCATAAAGGAGGACCCTATGACCAAGTTGACGATCATCCAGCAGAATGATACACATGGGAGTTTGGATTTGCAGGAAAAACAACCAGCCTGAGCTAAGTAAAACTGGCGGCCTTCCGAGGATTGCAAAATATATCAAAAATCTTAAATCACAAAAAGATAATGTATTATTCCTTGATGGCGGTGATCTTTTTCATGGGACACTCCCATTAGTTGCTTCAAAAGGAGAAGCAATAATACCAGCTTTGCAAAAGATGGAACTGGATGGCTGGGTCCCGGGAAATTGGGATTTCGCCTATGGAAAACAGCAATTATCTTCATTGGCGAATGCCCTTCCTTTCCCTGCTGTCGCATGCAATGTAAAGGAACAGGATTCCAATCAATCTTTCTTAAAGCCTTATATGATAAAAGAGATGAATGGCGTAAAGCTAGGAGTCATTGGACTCACCTATCCATATGTCGACGAGACGATGCCGGAAAGCTTTTCTAAAGGCCTTTCATTCTCAAAAGGGGTGGAAGAGACCCGTCATTGTGTCGAAGAGTTAAAAGAGAAAGTGGACCTGATTGTGCTGCTAAGCCATATGGGCCTCCAGCTCGATGTTGAACTGGCAGCCCTAGTCGAGGGAATTGATATCATCTTATCCGGACACAGCCATGACCGAATTGAAAAACCGATTACCGTAAATGGTGCTCTTGTCGTTCAAGCAGGTTCAAGTGCTTCTTTCCTTGGAAAGCTGGAGATCAATATGGAAGGCGGTAAAATGGCTGATTATCAGTATGAACTGATAGCAATCGATGAGAGTTTTTCTGTAGATGAGGAAATGGAAGGGATCATTGCCGATATCCTGGAGCCTTACAAGAAGGAACGGGACAATGTCGTAGGGAGGACAGAGTCAACCTTGCACAGGATGACCTTGAGTGAAGCGCCAATGGACCAGCTGATCACTGACGCATATCTTCATGCATTTGACGACTGCAACCTGGCGTTTTCTCATGGCTGGCGTTATGGCACACCCGTTCAGCCTGGTGACATAACCGAATACGATCTGCATACCATCATCCCAACAAATCCAGAAATGTTCACGCTGGAAATGAGCGGGAAGCAGCTGATGAATGCCCTTGAGAAAAATTTGGAGATGGTTTTCTCAAGGGATCCATTCAAGCAGAAAGGCGGATATATACTAAGGTCTTCTGGCCTGTTCATGGCTTTCAAGCCGTACAACCCTGAAGGAAACAGGATCCAGAAGCTGCTCGTTGGCGGTGAGGAGTTCGATTTGAAAAAGACATACAAAGTCGCAGGAGGCGGGAAGCAGCTGTTCAAAGGCGCTGAAGCCAATAAAACATATCAAGGTGTCCATGCCGTTGATGTTATTAAACAATTTTTAAATGAAAAAGGACCATTCAAAGCAAATCAAGAACCGAAGATCTTGAGCATCTAGAAAACTTTTTGACATTTCAAAGGGGAACCCACGCCAAAATGTCCAAGAAAGAGGATTTAATGGACATTTCGAAGGCGGAGCAGCGCCAAGATGTCCAAGAAAGAGGATTTAATGGACATTTCGAAGGCGGAGCAGCGCCAAAATGTCCAAGAAAGAGGATTTAATGGACATTTCGAAGGCGGAGCAGCGCCAAAATGTCCAAGAAAGAGGATTTAAG
>NZ_VEEP01000007.1:130540-336692 GCF_007678455.1 Cytobacillus oceanisediminis 2691
TAATGGACATTTCGAAGGCGGAGCAGCGCCAAAATGTCCAAGAAAGAGGATTTAATGGACATTTCGAAGGCGGGGCAGCGCCAAGATGTCCAAAAAGACCTTTCAAGCCAGAGCATCGCCTACAATATAACAAGATGACGGCCACTTTTGCTGAATGTTTTCTTATTTCTGTCCATCATAGGCTTGATGACGGACACTTTTGCTGTTCGCTTCCTGAATTCTGTCCATCATAAACAAAAAAGTCACGGCCTGAGCCGTGACTTTCTATTATTTTACCCCTGTAAGTTCCTTCATCATTTTTTCATCCATCGGTCCGACAATTTTCTTTGTTATGACGCCTTTTTCATCGAGGATGTAGCTGGTTGGGATGGTGAAGGCCTGATAGGTTGTTCCTGCGTTTCCTGCCTCATCCAAAGGGATGGTAAAGGTTAAGCCATATTCATCAACGAATTTTTGCACTTCTTCGACGCCTTTGTCCATGTTGGTCAAATTGACAGCTAGGATTTCTACGCCCTGATCGTTATATTCTTCATGAAAATTTTGCATATGAGGCATTTCGGCCTTACATGGAGGGCACCATGTCGCCCAGAAGTTCAGGATCACTCTTTTGCCGCGGTAATCGGACAGCTTGACTGTCTCTCCTCTCAGGGTTTTCAATTCAAAATCAGGTGCTTCAGCGCCTTCCCTTAATGAAGACAGCTTAGCGCCCGGGATATCTTCAGTTGTTTCTACGGCTTCCTCAGTCGGTGCTGTTGTTTTCTTTTCGCTCTCGGTCGAACCTGGTTTCCAGATATTCACGACCAAAATGACGACAGCCAATGCTAAAATCGCGAATGATAAAAGATTTTTATTCAATGCTGTAATTCCTCCTTATTTAAACCCTGAAATACTAGCAAGTAAATTCCAAGTGCAAAGATCAGCAGGTTTTCCGCTGAAAGCAAATTCGAAAAAAGACTGAGAACGAGTGCTTCAAGCATCAAGAATAATATAGCATATTCCTTCGAAAGCTCCATTCTTTTAAAATAAAACACTCCAAAGATCAACGCCATTAGTGCCTGCACTCCAGCAGCGATGAACTCCTCTGAAAATGCGAATAGTCCGGTCCAATAGAGCAAAAAGAAAAGGAAATAAGCCGGAAGATACTCGGTCACTTTGACCATGCTTTCCTTTTTCCTTGCAATCCAATATAAATAGGCCGCAATTCCTGCAAAACCAAGGATCTGGCCTTCTGTGCCACCGTTAAAATAGAGAAGGGAGAAGGGGGTGTCAAGGAACATCTTGAAATTGAAAACGACATAGCTCAGTTTGTAGATGGCTATGTATATGAAAAAGCTGTTCCAATACCAATCACCTATGCTCTTTTTTTCCCTTGCCCGGTAGATCAGGGCACCGATAAATATGGCAGCAAACGCCGCGAGCAAATCTGCTGGCACCGTGAATCTGCCAATCGTTATATAATTCAAGCAACATCACCTTTTTTGGGCTGGTCTGACGTGAATTCAATCTGGTATCTGATGTCGATGCTTCCAATGACCGATTGAATCATGCCGCAATTTTTCAGGACAAGGGCGGCAATCTTCTCAGCTTGCTTCGCCTTATCCAATGTGTCGGTCTGCACGGCAACATCGAATGTCAACCGTTCAATCCGGTTTGCCTCTTCTGGATTCCTGACTGCTGACACATTAACGTCGATTCTTTTATAGTCTATTCTCTTCTTGTCCAGAATATTTGCCAGCACCGAAGTACTGCAGCCAGTCAAGGAGGATACGAACAGTTCCATAGGTCTGTATCCCATTTCTGCGTTCGGGGATATTGGAAGGAAACCATATTCCATCTGTCCGATAAGTTTCTCATTATAATAAGTGAATTCCATCAAAATCGCTCCTTTAATTCGAAAACTACTTTTCAGTCCAGTATGTAATCGTATTGTTAAGGATTGATTAAGAAACGGAATGGAGGGGGAGCCTGATCCAAAATGAGTGATTATGCCCATCTGTCTCAAGGCCAATATGTCCCTGATGGGCATTCATGATACTTTTGGCGATCGCCAGGCCGAGGCCGGCCCCCTCCGCTTTCGTGCTGCGGGATTCTTCAAGCCTGTAAAACCGTTCGAAAATCAGCTCTTTATTTTCCGGGTCAATATAGGTACCTTCATGGGAAAAAGTCACTCTGTATTCTGCATCAATACGCTGTCCCACTATGGCAAGATGCCCGCCAGTATCATAATCGATAATATTTTGCAGCAGATTGGACAGAACTTGTTTCAAGCCGTCTTTATGTCCAAGAACAGGAGCGTGTTCGATTTGCTGGCTCAATGTCTCGAACCTGCCTGATAGCTTCAGGTGGAACGCTGCAAGTGATTCAGCCAATGCTTGTTTCATATCGATTTCCTCGAATTGTTTTTCGGGTAAATGGGACTCCTGGCTCCATGCATCAAGCTCAGCAATCAAATCGACAATTCTTGTGATCCGTCTGGATTCTTCGAGAAGAGACCCGAAAAGTTCCTGTTCACCTTCCAATACACCGCTGTGAAGAGCTTCTAGATACCCATTGATATTCGTCAGCGGAGTCCTTAATTCATGGGCGATATCCCTTAACATTTCTTCACGCCTTGTTTGGACAACCGATAGGGTTTCGGTCATGGCATTGAAATTTGTTACGAGTTCGCCAAGTTCACCGCCTGCCTGTACATCAATCTTCGAAGGGATTGTTCCTGTTTTCACCTGAATTGCGGCAGCAGCCATCGCCTTAACTGGATTCACAATTCTTTTTACCGAAAAATAATGCAAAAGCCCGGCGGCGATGAAAGCGATGATGCTTACTTTGATCAGGAATGAATTCAGGGTTTCAACGAGCTGCTGCCCGGTCACTTGTTCATGATTGACGAGGAAGCAGGCATAGTCTTTTACAGATATTCCTGCCAGCATGATGACCAGCAGAATGACAATACTGTTGACCGCTACCAGCTTCGATAACAACAAGTTCGTGATGCTTTTAATTCGCCGCAAATTTATACCCCATTCCTCTTACTGTCTGAATATAATCCTTCGGCGTTTTTTCTTTGATTTTCTCACGGAGATTCTTGATATGTACATCGATTGTCCGCTCCGTCACGGCCTTTTCGTTATTTTCATAAATGGTATCGAGTATTTGCGTCCGCGAAAGAATTTGTCCAGGATGCTGCATGAACATATGGAGAAGCCTGAACTCAAAATTTGTCAAGTCGAGTGTTTCCCCATCAACCAGCGCCTGGCCTTTTGCCGGTTTGAGGGTAAGACCTGTAAAAGTCAGTTTCCCGCATCTGCTTGCCGTCCTTCGTAACACCGCTTCAATCCGGACCATCAGCTCGGCCGGACTGAATGGTTTTACCACATAGTCGTCAGCGCCAAGCTTAAAGCCTTCAATCCGGCTCTTTTCCGAAGCTTTTGCTGTCAACATGATGACAGGCATCATGCTTTCCAAATCGTTCCGCAGCCAGCGGCATATTTCTTCTCCGCTTTTGCCGGGAAGCATCAGGTCTAGTATAAGGATGCAAGGGTCATATTTTTCAATCATCTCCTGGGCGTCAATTCCATTGTCCGCTTCGAGAACCTCATAGCCCTCATTCGTTAAATAGATTTTGACAAGCGTCCTTATTTTGGGATCGTCTTCGACTACCAATACACTTTTGCCGATCAGTTCTTTCTTCACAAAAATAAGTCACTCCTTCAGGCATTAAGGTGGATCCTTTTAAAATCAGAATCCAAATAAACTGTAAGCTGACAGCCATGCACTGATTTTCTGCATCTGGCCTGACAGGACCAGAAAGCCCATGCCTACCATAATCATACCATTTACGAGTGCGAGCTTAGACAGATATTTATTGATCTTCTTGATTGCTTTTAATGAATAGGAAATGACGAAAGAAATGACCAGGAAAGGCACGGCCATTCCAAGAGAGTAAGAAGTCAGCAGGTACATTCCCTGATATAAAGTATCGGATGAACTGGCCAGCAGCAAGATGGATGATAGTGCCAATCCTACACAAGGTGACCATCCGCTTGCAAACGCCATTCCTAGAAAGACAGAACCGAAAGCGCCCTTTGATTTTGTTTCAGAATGGACCTTTTTCTCCATCATCAGGAATTTAATATTCAGCAAACCTGCCATCTGCAATCCGAAAATGATGATCAGTAAACCGGCAATCTGCATGACGATTGTCCTGTAATTTGCGAAAACCTGTCCCAGGAATGATGCCGAAGCCCCCATGACAATAAAAATTATACTAAAACCGATGATAAATCCGAATGAACGGGTGAAAAGTGTTGCCCGGTCGACTGCGACCTTTGACCCCTCAATTTTGCCTCCTGTTAAATGAGTTATGTAAGCAGGGAGGAGAGGGAACACGCATGGTGAGAAAAATGATAAAATCCCGGCGGTAAAAGCAAAAAATAAACCGATATCTAACATATTTATATTCACTCCTTTTCTATAAACTATATTGGGTTGTCTTTGTTAAGGATTAATGAAGAAGAACTCCCTATTATACCCCTATTGGTATATAACGTAATATATTGTATAATGACTGAGTGTGACTTTCAATTTTTTTCTCTCTCAAATGTAAACCAATTTATAATCCCGCTCGCTTGTTAGTATACTGTCTGGGTAAAAAAAATAAAACCCAGGAGAGCTCCCAGGTTTTATCCTTATGTTTTTTTATCTCCACATTTAAACCCTGTGTGGTATAATGCCAATTAATGATTTAAATTTCTTCTAATCCCGAAATAAGTGAACAGTGATACGGATGATAAAATGACCATCGACGCGATTTCAAATTTTACATCACGATAGCTAATTGAATCGTCTTTTGTGAAGTACATTAAACCAAAAATAAATACAGATAATACGATAACTGTAACGGCGATATCTAATTTCTTCATTTTATTCCCTCCAATCTATTAGTAAAGGGGTGCGATCATATTGAATCTTGAACATCTTAAGACATTCATAGCGGCTGCAAAATATGAAAGCTTCTCCCAGGCGGGGAAGATGCTGAACCTTTCGCAGCCTGCAGTCAGCCATCAAATCAGCCAGCTGGAGACCTACTACAATAAGCAGTTGTTCATAAGGGCCAACCGTAAAATAAGGCTGTCAGAGGCAGGCAAAACCCTGTATGAGCATGGCCAGCAGCTGCTGGCGTTAAATGATAAACTGGAAAGCCTGCTTGCTGAAGGGAATTCAAGCGAAACAATCAAAATTGGCTGCAGCAATACAATTGGTGAATGCCTTATATCCAAAATGATCCAGGATATTATAAAATTGAACCCTGATATAGCGAGCCATCAAATCCAGGTCACAATCGGTACTTCGGTTGAAATAACCGATTTGCTTTATGCATCCGAAATTGACCTTGCTCTTGTTGAGGGACAAGCTGGACGCTATGATTTTATTTCCCATGAATTCTATGATGACCTGCTCGTTCTGGGCGTGTCCCCGCAGCTCAGAGTTAATCCGGAAAACCAGGATCCTGAAAGACTAGAAGAAATGACCTGGCTGATCCGCGAACCAGGCTGCGCTATGAGACAGGCTACGCTT
Source organism: Cytobacillus oceanisediminis 2691 (assembly GCF_007678455.1). Taxonomy (GTDB): domain Bacteria; phylum Bacillota; class Bacilli; order Bacillales; family Cytobacillaceae; genus Mesobacillus; species Mesobacillus oceanisediminis_A. Next base: position 136,115 of record NZ_VEEP01000007.1, read on the forward strand.
GATTTATGGAGATGCCTGAACATCGAACCCAAGTCCGTCCTTGTTTATAACAGTAATACGCTCATCAAGGAAGGGGTGAAGAATGGTCTTGGCGTCGCAATCTTTTCCAAGCTGGCCATCTGTCCGGAGGTTCAATCCAGGCAGCTCATTGTCAGTCATTTTATAGACAGGGACCGTTCCCGTCCATTCTACCTGTTAAGGAAGGATAAACAGTTCAAGTCAAGTCTCCATGAAAGAGTATGGAACTTTATTAGAAATCTAGATGAAAATCCTAATGCTTCTTGTTAAAAGGGCATTAGGATTTTTCTTTTATTTTGGCTGTTTTCGTAAAGATTGTTGTTAAAATCTTAAAGCCGATTTTAACGTGCTATAAGCAATTTTGCAGTTCGTTTTTAAGTGTGCAAGCTCTTTTCTCATAATAAGCTTGAATTTTATAAAGAAAACTAGGTCATTCAATCCAACTTAGTAGTCAATAGCAACAAAGTTGGAGAAAAGAGCCTTTATTTTTTATTTTGTTCTGCTATCTCCAGTTCAAGCTCGGTTTGGATCTTAAGGGCCTTGTGTGCATCAGATGCAAGATAATCGATGATCTGCTGTCTTTGTTCATCTGTCATCTTTGCTCCATTACCAGCCATCCGGTCCACAACAGATGTCCACTGTTCGGCGCCTTTGCTTGAATTCTTCATGATTCGGCCGATATCATGGCACTGCAGGCATGTTCCGAGGAATGCTTCCTCATTAACATCTTTTGGCTCAGGGAATACAAGGGTAGAAGCTTTTTTGATTCTGTTTGCTTCCTCCTCATTGCCTTTTTGATAAGCCAGAATCTGATCTTTTGGAACATTTGTTTTAAGTGCGATGCCGTTTGGATTCAACCCAACAGGAATTGTCTGTCTGAAATCCTTCTTTTTCGTTAAGTCAATTTTTGTGAGCGTTTTGTCGCCCCAGTTAGATCCAAACATCATGCTTCCGTCCGGACTCCATGACAGCCAGTGAATATTCTGTACTCCCCAGATCTTCCTGACAATTTTGTAATTATCCTTTGGATCAAGGACTGTCAAGAAGCCAGCACCGTTTTGCGAAGTATACCAGTACCCGTCTGGACCAAGGTATGCAATGTTCGTACCGGCTCCAGTTTTTACTGTCTTGATGAACTTTAGCTTATCAGTATCAATGATTGAAATTGACCCATCATTACGATTGCCTGTAACCAAATCATGCGTATTGCCCATAAAGCTTAAGTTAACTGGTTTAGGGATATCTCCAAATTTCTTTAAAAGCTTTTCTGTTTTAGCGTCATAAACCGCAACTTCATTATCAGCAGTGTTTGCAACTGCAACATATTTTCCGTCATTTGACATATCAAGGCCGGAACCTGTCCCTTTGCCATAGTCTGTTTCTGTCCGTTCAAGGTGTCTCATTTCCCCGGTATCAATATCGATAACAGTGATAAATGGTTCTGCCTGCAAGCTGACAAAGAGTTTTTTTCCATCAGGAGTGACGTTCAAATCCCTTGGCTTTTTACCGACATTTTTAAACACCTTAACGAGTTTAGCTGTTTTTGCATCAATCATTCCGACTGCTTCTACACCATTCAATGAAGTGAAGGCGTATTTGCCGTCATGAGATAAGGTCATGTGCTGTGGCGCAGGAGGCTTTTCGAAGCCAGGGAAATCAATATTATGAGACTCTAAAGTTTCCATATTGATCGCTAAGACGCTAGTTCCATAACGCTGTGTCGCAAATGCCCAAGTCTGGTCCTTGTTCAAATGGATGTGGTGCGGTGTACCTGAGCTTTGGATATATTTTACCGGATTCCCCGTTTTGATGTCAGCAATGGCCACCCCATTACTAACTTCGTTCGCTGAGAGGATCCAGCCTTCTCCATCCCAGTCCTTATTGGAGTCTGCGTTTCCGTTCGGCTGGTCTTTCCACCAGTTAGAAGAATAGTCTTCATGGAGTGGAGGAAGTTCCTTGCTGTTTTTATCATCAAGTGATGTATCTTTAACTGCGGCCTCAGAACATGCGGTAAGTGAGACGGCCAGTAAAGCGAATGCAGATAGTTTTAAAATCTTATTCATATGAATTTTCACCTCGCTTTGAATTTTGATTAGAACCATCCAACAAGCAGGACTAGTACAAGGGCTGCTGTTGTACCCCATGTAATCCATACGCCAGGATGTGTAAGCCATTTTGTTTTGTCATCCACACGTGAAATGCCCTGGGCAAGTCCGTATGGGCAGACTTTACAAAAAGAGTTTCTTGCCTTGTAAGATAATGCTGTATATAGAACAGCAGTAGAAGTGACAAGGAAGAAGTATTTATCCATTTTGAAGTTGACGAGTGACTCCCAGATTGTCATTGGGTTGTAGAAGTAACTCACAGTCGAGTAAGCCATGAAGATGCTGACAACCAAAGCGAGCAGAAATGTAACTGCTTTGCCTTTGTCACCTAACTTCGATTCGATTTTGTTCAAAAGCATGCTGAAGGTATTATGCGGGCATGCATACTGGCAAAAAGCCCTGTACACGATCATTGACAGTGCGAGGAAAGCCATCAGGAACAAGAATAAGAAAACGAAAAATAAATAGCCAGCTTCATAGGATAATTGGAAGCCGAACAAGAAAAGCTTTTCGTTGTCGATATCCATCCGGAAACCATTCCACAACGGCAATGTGAAAATAATGATAAAAAATGCCCATCTAGTTATTGTTTTACCCACGTAAATCCTCCTTTCCTTATCTGTAATCCTCTAAGTATTCATATACCTTGTCGATTTCTTTTTCTGTGTAAAGATGTCCGATTGCCGGCATCGTGTTGCGGCCTTTTTTGATGACATTTTTAATGTCCTCTTCCGACATCCTGTCTGTAACACCCTTTAAGTCAGGGGCAGCACCCGTAGCATGGCAATTCAGGCAAGTTCCAGTGAAAATAAGCTCTCCCTTGTTATCCTGTGGAGCCGCCGCAGGCTCGACTGCAAGCTTTCCAGGCATGAAGATCGCATACCCAATCGCCCAGATGGCCACAACATAAAATACAGCTACAAGGAGTTTCGGCACCTTGTTATGTTCAATTTTAATACCGGAGACAATATCCTCATGTTTGCTTTCATGTTGCTGATATTCTTTTTTCATGATTTACACCTGCCTTTTAATGCTGTTATAGGAACTCATCGCCTTAAATCGCTGGGGTTCAAGGCGATGAGCAATTAATGAATTTTTAATTATTGTCCCTTGATTTTTGCTTCTTCCCGCTCTTTCTGGTACTCTTCCAATCTTTCTTCAGTTGGCTTGAGGCTCATCAAGTAAGCAACAAGGTCATCCAGTTCCTGATTGGTCAGGTAATCGAAGGATGGCATGATAGAACCAGGGCTCGTTGATTGAGGATCAATCAAGTGCTGGCGCTGCCAGTCTTCGTTGTATTTCAAGCCAACCCACATTAAATCCGGGCCAGTACGGTTAGAACCTAAAAGATGTGGTAAATCATATTTGTAGTCGCCGCCCTGGGATACTGGTCCAAGGTTTTGGTTCGTATCGGCAGGCAACGCCCTGACAAATTGTGTATGGCATGTCTGGCAGCCGTTCTGGATATAAACATCTCGTCCTCTTGCTTCAGCAGAATCCTCTGGATAGTTGCGGAGTTCACCGCTTGCAGTCGCAGAGTTGATTTCCTGGTCGAAGAGGGGAAGGATGACCGTTCCGGCTACGCCGAACATCCATAAAATCAATGCAACGATTAATACAGCTGATGGTTTACGTTCCAACGTGTTCCCTCCTCATTAAGCAGTAGCAGCTTGCTGCTGTGCTTGCTGTTTTTTCTCAAGTTTTGCAAGTTTAATAGTCTTATACATATTCCATGCAAGGAAGAACTGGGCTACATACATCATCGTTCCGCCAATTGCGCGGCCTTGTACGTACGGTTCCATCATCAAGACAGTTTGCAGGAATGGTACACCTTCGATCCAGGCGAATCCCTGGACGACACCTGCAATCCATAATGAGAATGCGAAGACAAGGAAACCGACAGTAGAGAACCAGAAGTGTGCTTCCATTGCTCTCTTGCTGAACATTTCGCGGCCAACGATTTTAGGCAGAATGTAATAGATAGCTGCGAACGATGTGAACGAAAACGCGCCGAATGGTCCCATATGTGCATGCCCGACTGTCCAGTGCGTGAACTTAATGACTGAACTTACGGATGGAAGGGCTTGCAGTGGCCCCTGAAGACATGCGAAAAGGTAGAAAATCGTACCAGCCATTGTGAAGCGGAGCGGTACGCTCGTCCTTGTCTGTGACCATGAACCTTTCATCGTACCCCAGAAGTTAGCCAATACGGCCCAAACCGGTATCAATAGAACGATTGAAGGAATGACACCTGCTTTTGAAATCCAGCTTGGAATTGGACCATTCATCAAATGGTGAGGACCATTCCAAACATAGAATGTAGCAATTGCCCAGAATCCAATCATGGAAAGCTGGTGACTGTATAAAGGACGTCCTGTCAGTTTAGGAAGCAGGTAGTAAATCTGTCCGACACCGACTGTCGTCATCCAGAGACCGATTGCGTTATGTCCCAGGAACCAGCCCATCAAACCTTGCTGGACGCCACTTGGAATCCATTGTGCCGGGAAGTTTCCGACAATCCATGTCAATGGCAGCCACAGCAATGAGCCGAGGAAGTACCAAAGGCTGACGTAAAGCATTTTTTCTGTTCTTTGTCCAACCGTCTTGAAAAGGTTATAAGCAACTAGCCCGATTGCGACAAGGAGTTGAACGTCAACCCATAGCGGGAATTCGCCGTACTCGATGACCGATGTCTGTCCGAATAGCAATGCGAAGAAACCTTCTAAAATGACAATGTTATAAAATACTAGTGCGAAGTTTCCCAGCTTTTCGCTGTAAACCTTTGTTTTTGCAAGCTTTGGAATCATGTAGAACATTGATCCTACATATGCCATAGATAACCAAGCATAGATGACGAGCATTACATGCGCAGAGCGAACATGCCCGTATGTTGTCCAGCGATTGTTCAACAATTCTGGCCAGATTTGTTTTGTTGCAGTAAGAAGTCCCATACTCATGCCGATGATGATCCAAAAAACAGCAGCGATGAACCAATTCTTGGAAGAACTCCATTTTTCGTCTGTAAACATTTTGACACTCCCTTGTTCATAAAATAACCACAAATATTTCACATTTTCTTCACAATCTGCTATGTTACATGATACATCTCAACAAGAAATAAAGTTATTCAACTTTTTTATAGTGTTATCCAATTGTTTTATACTTGCTAACTAACTGGTAAAATCACAGCGTTTTTTAACAATTATGGCAAAAAAAAACAGAACGAATTTATTCGCTCTGTTTGGGAAGTTTTAGTTTTGTTCTTCTTTTTTATTATTCTTTTTACGAAGTGTATCAAGGATGAAGATAATCAGGATGGGCACTCCGATGTAATAGAAGAAATCGAAGAAAAAGCCAAGGGATTGATGGTCCATTTTTGTACCTCCTTCATTATTTGACCACATTGTAATCCGATAGATTTTTTTTTACAACCCCTTAAATATACTCTGGACGGTTTATGGAATTTCTGTTAGAGTAATTCGATAGTGATGATGATTTTAAAAAAGGGGGTGTAGGAATGGCACCGGGAGCATGGATTTTACTAATCGTCATGTTCGCATTCACCGCTTCAGCAGGAATCATCTGGGCATGGAGCAAGAAAAACGGACTTTACGATGAAAGTGTTAAATATAGAATGCTTGACGAAGACTAAAAAGCCAGGATCACAATCTTTACAATCTGCTAATTGAAAGATTCTTCACACCGGGCTTTGGTTTTATTTATTTTCCGCATAAATTCCTTCTGATGAACTCACAATCCTTTTCATTTTATACCAGTAAACTAACTTATCTTTATATCAGGAAACTACTTTCTTCTATTAAATAGAAATAATCGGCACAATGAGCTTTTACTTTGTTTTTTCAATATAATCATAGAAACATTAATCAACTTTTGCTGAGTCGTGCATAAGATGAATGTATCCGTGTTGAGAACGGCCATAATTTGCTTGAAGCATTCCTAAAAGAAAAAAAGTCATAAAAAATTCATAATTACGGTTGACAATGGGATGAATCTTTTATATTATATACCCTGTGAGGTATTTAACAACGTTATCACGTTAGAAAACATATTTTATTTTTTGCCGTTTAAAATACCCATTACCGTAATTAAAGAGAGGGAGTTAGATAATGGGAGAACAGAAAAAAACGACAATCATTTTATTCAGTGGAGATTATGACAAAGTCATGGCTGCTTATATCATTGCCAATGGTGCAGCTGCTTATGATCATGAAGTGACAATTTTCCACACTTTCTGGGGATTGAACGCACTGCGTAAAGATGAGCCGATCCAGGCTGACAAAGGTTTCATTGAAAAGATGTTTGCCAAGATGATGCCAAGAGGTGCGAACAAATTGGGATTGTCAAAAATGAACTATGCAGGCTTTGGCCCTAAGATGATTAAGGATGTCATGAAGAAGCATAATGCAATGCCGCTTCCAGACTTGATTGATATGGCTAAAGAACAGGATGTAAAACTTGTTGCCTGCCAGATGACAGTAGACTTATTTGGTCTAAAACAAGAGGAAATCATGGAAGGTGTCGAATTTGCTGGTGTAGCAGCGTATCTGGCTGATGCTGAAAACGGCAACGTCAACCTGTTCATCTAATAGATATTATTAATTGGAGGTCGACAAATGGAAACTGTTAAGACAAATGCTACAGTCGATGCAAAAGGGCTTGCATGCCCAATGCCGATTGTCAGAACGAAAAAAGCAATCAACAATTTGAATCCGGGCGAGGTTTTAGAAGTGCTCGCAACGGATAAAGGTTCAAGGGCAGATATCCAGGCATGGTCTAAAAGCTCTGGCAACCAATACCTTGGAACAATTGAAGAAGGCGATGTTCTAAAGCACTACATCCGCAAAGGCGGTTCAGGTGAAGAACAGGAAGAAACAAAATTCGAGAACATTGTTTCCAACGAAGATGTTCTTAAGAAGCTGGAAGCAAACGAAGATGTTCTTGTACTGGATGTTAGGGAACCAGCTGAATATGCATTTGGACATATTCCAAATGCGGTCTCAGTTCCTTTCGGGGATCTTGAAAACCGGATGGGAGAACTTGATAAATCCAAAACAATCCTTGTAGTTTGCCGCACAGGCAACAGAAGTGATATGGCATCCCAGGCACTAGCTAGCAATGGCTTCAAGAAAGTTTGGAATGTTGTACCAGGCATGTCCGAATGGAACGGGCCAACTGAAACGAAAGTTAATTAATTTTTTTAGAAAAATTCATACCCAGGGAGGTAAAGTACACTATGAAAGCAATGACGTCTAAAGAAGTAACAAAAAAAGTATTCAATAAAGAACCTTTATTTATCCTTGATGTCCGTAACGAGAGCGACTTCAATGATTGGAAAATCGAAGGCGAAAACTTCGAACATTTGAACATCCCTTACTTCGACCTTCTGGATGGAGTAGAAGAAATACTTGATCAGGTGCCAACTGACAAAGAAGTGCTTGTTGTCTGTGCAAAAGAGGGATCTTCTGTAATGGTCGCTGAAATGCTTGACGAGGCTGGCCGCGAAGTTTCATATCTTCAAGGCGGAATGAAAGCATGGAGTGAACACCTTGAGCCAGTTAAGGTTGGAGAGCTTAAAGATGGCGGATCCATGTACCAGTTCGTCCGTATCGGAAAAGGCTGCCTTTCTTACGCGGTCGTTTCAAACGGGGAAGCTGCTTTGATCGACGCAACAAGAATGACAGATGTATATCTTGATTTCGCTAAAGAGCTTGGCGTTGAAATCAAGCATGTATTCGATACACATCTGCACGCAGACCACATTTCTGGCGGCAGAAAAATTGCCGAAGCAACAGGTGCAACATACTGGCTGCCTCCAAAAGATGCTGATGAAGTAACATTCAACTACCAGCCTCTAGAAGATGGCAATAACGTTAAAATCGGTGAAACAAACATCGACATCAACGCTCTTTACACACCTGGCCACACAATTGGTTCCACTTCATTCGTGGTAGATGAAAAATATCTTCTGTCAGGGGATATACTATTCATTGACTCAATTGGTCGTCCGGACTTAGCTGGTAAAGCAGAAGACTGGGTAGCAGATTTAAGAAACTCACTATACAATCGCTACAAGCAGCTTTCTGATGACCTGGTTGTTCTTCCAGCACACTTCATGATCATCGAAGAGCTGAACGAAGATGGCAGTGTATCTGAAAAATTAGGTACTCTTTTCGCGAAAAACCATGGCTTGAACATCGAAGACGAAGCGGAATTCCGCAGACTTGTAACGGAGAACCTGCCACCGCAGCCAAATGCATACCAGGAAATCCGTGAAACAAATATGGGCAAAATCAACCCAGACGATGAGAAACAAAGAGAAATGGAAATCGGACCAAACCGCTGTGCGGTAAGATAAATCTGGCAAGGGGGCTTTGCTCCCCGGCCAGTATTGAAAAATACAACTTTCTAAACAACCAAGGAGGATTTTAACATGAACGTAGCAAAAGTATTAGACGCAAAAGGACTTGCATGTCCAATGCCAATCGTAAAAACAAAGAAGGCCATCACTGACCTTCAATCCGGAGACGTACTCGAAATCCATACAACTGATAAAGGCGCTGTAAAAGATCTAGCAGCTTGGGCACAATCAACTGGAAACGAACTACTGAAGCATGAAGAAGAAAACGGTGTGTTCAAGTTCTGGATGAAGAAGGCCTAATTGAACGAAGGGGGAGCTTGTCTCCCTTTTCTTTTGGTTATAAAAAGGTTATTTTTCGCGACTAACCTATTACAGAAGCATTAAATACGAAACAATGATTCAAATTAAGGAGGAAGCCTGATGGATTTATCATTTTTTATCGTCATATTTTTAATTGGCTTTATCGGTTCTTATATTTCCGGGATGGTTGGAATTGGCGGTTCAATCATTAAATACCCAATGCTATTATACATTCCGCCATTGTTTGGTCTTGCCGCATTCAGCGCACATGAGGTTTCAGGGATCAGTGCTGTCCAGGTTTTCTTCGCGACCATCGGCGGTGTCTGGGCTTACCGTAAAGGCGGATATCTGAACAAAACATTGATCATTTACATGGGCGCATCGATCCTGGTTGGTTCCTTAATCGGAAGTTACGGTTCCCGCTTCATGTCAGAAGGCGGCATCAACCTTGTATACGGTATTCTTGCTTTGATTGCAGCAGTCATGATGTTCATCCCTAAGAAAAACGTCGATGACATCCCGCTTGATCAGGTAACATTCAACAAATGGCTTGCCGCATTTTTCGCCCTGATCGTCGGAATTGGCGCCGGTATCGTCGGCGCAGCTGGAGCATTCCTGCTAGTGCCAATCATGCTCGTCGTCCTGAAAATACCAACAAGGATGACCATCGCCACTTCACTGGCAATCACATTCATTTCATCAATCGGTTCAACAGTAGGTAAGATAGCCACTGGCCAAGTAGATTTCTGGCCGGCACTCATCATGGTTGTAGCAAGTCTGATCGCTTCACCGCTGGGAGCAACCGCTGGTAAAAAAGTAAACACAAAAGTTCTTCAATACATCCTTGCAGTACTGATCCTAGGTACAGCAATCAAAATCTGGATGGATATTCTTTAGAATTCATGTATGGAAAAGACTTCGCCCCCGGCGAAGTCTTTTTGTTGTGTGTTTGGATGGTTATTTTGACAGGTTTTAAGAGTGGAGGCTCGAAGCTGTCAAGAACCCTTCGTTATTTTGACAGGTTTTAAGAGTGGAGGCTCGAAGCTGTCAAGAAACCTTCGTTATTTTGACAGGTTTTGAGAGGGGAAGCTAGAAGTTGTCAAGAAAGCGTGTTAATTTTGACAGGTTTCAAGAGTGGGGGCTCGAAGTTGTCAAGAAAGCGTGTTTATTCTGACAGGTTTCACGAGGGGAGGCTCGAAGCTGTCAAGAAACCATCGTTATTTTGACAGGTTTTAAGAGGGGAAGCTAGAAGTTGTCAAGAAAGCGTGTTAATTTTGACAGGTTTCAAGAGTGGGGACTCGAAGTTGTCAAGAAAGCGTGTTAATTTTGACAGGTTTCACGTGGGGAGGCTCGAAGTTGTCAAGAACCCGTGTTTATTCTGACAGGTTTCAAGAGTGGAGGCTCGAAGCTGTCAAGAACCCTTCGTTATTTTGACAGGTTTTAAGAGTGGAGGCTCGAAGCTGTCAAGAACCCTTCGTTATTTTGACAGGTTTTGAGAGGGGAAGCTCGAAGTTGTCAAGAAAGCGTGTTAATTTTGACAGGTTTCACGTGGGGAGGCTCGAAGTTGTCAAGAACCCGTGTTTATTCTGACAGGTTTCAAGAGTGGAGGCTCGAAGCTGTCAAGAAACCATCGTTATTTTGACAATTTTTAAGAGGGAAGGCACAAAACTGTCAAGAACCCTGTTGTAATTTGATAGCTTTCGGAGAGAAAAGAAAAGAGTCATAATAGAAAAACGATAAGAAGCTCTCTTAGCCAGATTTTTTCTTATATTGTTAATGGATTATTATGGAAGAATAATAATGACTTATATGGTGGATCTGGAAATTAAGCCTTTCGGCACATCGGAAAACCTATCAAATAAGCCGTTATCCCTATTTAGAATATACTGAATATTTTATATTATTTAGGAAATAGAAACATTCTGATAGGGAGTGAGTGAATTGTTAAAGGTCCTTTCAACTTCGGCGTTATCCCTTGCTTTGGCAGGAAGCGCAGTTTTTGCGGGAGTCAGTGCAAATGATTCCGCGGTTAAGCCGCAAAGTAAATATGAACTAAGTCTTGCTCACCATGTAGGTGCAGCTCCTGAGCTTGTTGATAGAGCTAAGGAATTAGGGATTGATATTTCCAAGGTTGATCCTGCAGAGAAAATTGCCCAGACTGGAGCAAAGTTCCAGCAGCCTGGTGACAATCATGTTGCATATAAGGAAGCAACTGGTGATATCCCGGTACTGGTTATTTTGGCTAAGTACAAAGATGGAGATGAGCCGGTTGGCGATATGAAGGGTCAAGTCCCAGCTCATTACTATGAAGATTTAATTTTTGGAAGTGAATATAATCCTTATGAGCTGCCGCAATTCCAAAAGTATGATGGCCCAGATGTTCCAAAAGACCGTACGATGCAAAATGCTTACAAGGAATCAAGTTACGGAAAAACTAACCTTATCCGCAAAGAGAACACTGAATTTGTATGGGTTGAGCTGCCAAGGGGAGCTTCTTACTATCTTGACCAGGAAGGCACATACGCTGAAGGCGGAGTGTACAAGCTTGGAAACGTAAACGGTGACGCTCATACTGGCGAATTCATTCGTGACCTGTTAAAAGCAGCAGATGATCAAGTGGATTTCTCTAAATACGCTAATGAAGATGGCGAAGTTCCAAATGTATTCGTCGTTCATGAAGGTACTGGCGCTGAATACAGCCGTGACCCGGCGCAATTCTGGTCTCATAAGTGGAGCTTGCTAAGTGCATTGTACTATGGAAAGTATTATGAAACTGGCAAGACTGCACCTCAATATGAAGGAATCAGCCAGGGCGCATGGATTGACAGAACAGTCAAAGAAGACATGACCTACGATGGAGTAGTCGTTAACAACTACAACATCCAGCCAGGTATCGGCGGTAACGTAGCTGGTTTCGATGCTGCGACTAACACGTATAAAGAAGAATCGAAAACAGGACCATTCCCAGTACAAACTGGTGTTTATGCTCACGAATTTGGACATGCTTTAGGATTGCCTGATTTCTACGACACACTTTACTCATCAGAAGGTGTAGGAAACTATTCCATGATGGCAGGCGGCTCATGGATGCGCTATCCGAATAAAGCTGAGTACGGCGGCAACTCACCAACACACTTCGATCCATTCTCAAAGGTTTTCCTAGGATGGGCTAATCCAATCGAAGTCAAGCCAGGTGAAGTAAGAGAAATAACATTGCCTGCAGCAAACAAAGCTACGGCAGACAATGGAATCGTGAAAATGGAAGTTCCGGGTTCAAATGGTACTGAATACTTCCTGTTTGAAAACATGCAACAGGATGGTTTTAACAAAGGTATGATCCGTCAGGGTGAAAACGCCCATGGTCTGGTTGCATGGCATGTGGATGAAAATGTCATTAACTTATACCAGACAGCTGGTTTCCGTCCGAATAATGTTGAAAACTGGATGAACAAGCGCTTCCAGTACAACCAGTCACAAACGGCAAGCAATGGTGATGTGGTAACACACTATGGATTATCTGTCCTTCAGGCAGATGGTTTGTATGACCTTGAGAAGAACATGAATCGCGGCGATGCTGGTGACTTCTTCAAGACTGGCAGCAAGATCACTCCTGTTTCTGGAAATGTACACTCTGGTTCTTACTACTTCTGGAAAGGCTTAAGTGATACACCTGCTGATTCTGGAATCCACGTGACGAACATCAAGGAAAACAAAGATGGATCAATCACAGCTAAATTTTTCTATAATGTTAATTCAAGCGTGAAATAAGGCTGAAAAAACCTGAGCAAGGAGTTAATCCCTGCTCAGGTTTTCTTTATGACCGGTACAAAAATATTCAGATGTCCTGGAAGAACTTTTGCACTGAATGGAAGCGGCTCGCCTTCTTCTCCGTCGATGTTGACCACATGAGGTTTGTTGGAGGATACATTCAGATAGGAGGTTCGTATATATTCGACCTCCTTGCTTTCTTCCAATTCACCTCTCAAAAGTGAAGGGATGAGGGTTGCGATTTTTGGGATGGATAACTTTTTTATGATAAAAGTGTGGAATTTACCATCATTCACGTCTGCCTCAGGGGCAAGTGCCTCAAATCCGCCCACAGAATTTGTGAGGGCAGTAAGCAAAAGGAAAGTCTCGCCTTCCCATTTCCCTCCCTCGTGTTCAACATTGATTTTAATAGCTTCGCCATTCAGGAAGGATTTTGTACCTTCCATAAAATAAGCCAGTGGGCCAAGTTTGGTTTTTTGCTCGGCGCTTACGTTGTAAGATGCTTCTGCGATCGCCCCAACTGCAAGAACATTGGCAAAATAAGACTCATTGACCTTTCCGACATCAACAGGACGAAGATATTGCTCTTCTAAAATAGAGATGGCCTCATAAGGTTCCAGCGGAATATTGAGTGCCCTGGCAAAATCATTGACTGTCCCAAGCGGTATTATGCCGAGAGCGGGCCGGTGTGCCTGTTCGGCCAGTCCATTGATGGCCTCATTGATGGTTCCGTCACCGCCCATAGCGATGACCGCATCATATAAAGCAACGCATGCTTCGGTGGCAAATGCAGCGGCATCTCCCTCTTTTTCCGTTCTTCTGATCTCTATGTCCTCATAATTGTTTCGCAATGTTTCTTCAATTTTTTCTGCATAATCATTCGCTTTTTCTTTACCTGAAGAAGGATTCACTATAACCATCGCTTTCATCCGCAACAACCTCCAAACTGTTTTGACAATCTTATTATTTACCTTTAATTCCCCGGCTATAAACCGCGTACAGGTGTGGAGAAAGGTGTTAATGAGTTAACGGAAGTGTAAAACAAAGAAAAACAGCGATTCAGTGAGAAAGTCCTTGATTTCATGTCATTATTGGGAAGAAATGAATAAAATAAGTCATTTTTGCGTTCCTTTTCATGTTTACAACCGAAATCCGGAGGAGTATGATTACAACAGTTTCAGATTTCTGGAACAAAAAACTGAATGAGTTTCATATTTCTAAATCGCTGAATCCGGCAGGAGCGGGGGAACCAATATTGTGGATGCGTCCACTTGGGGTGAAGCCTTTTCAAAAGGCAGGGCTATTCTGAGTCCTAATCCGACAGCTAACTTCGCAAGCGTTACAGAAGAGGAAGATGAAGCTTGTGTGACGACTATTCAAAAGTCCACAAGGCTGAAATCTTTTAGCCTCCGGGGGCTTTTTTGTTTTGCGTGATTTTAGATATGCCGGCTATATCTTGAACCAGTTAAACATAACTCCCTGCCAGGAAATATTAGACGCGTAATTCCTCATACTAAGGAAAGAAGGAAAACACCATGCGTAGGAGATTGTTTATTGAGCTGGACCCTCCAAAGATACTCGTCTTAGGTTTTGGGACGATTATCCTGCTGGGGGCATTGCTGCTGTCACTGCCCTCTGCTACAACTGATGGTAAGGGGCTTCCGCTGCTTGATGCATTTTTCACTGCAACATCGGCTACATGTGTGACAGGGCTGGTTGTCGTGGATACCGGTGACACCTTTACTGCCTTTGGAGAAGTGGTCATCCTGTCGATGATCCAGGTCGGCGGTTTAGGATTTATGAGCTTTGCTACATTGCTCGCATTCATCTTGGGGAAAAGAATCTCATTAAAAGAAAGATTGATCATCCAGGAGTCTTTCAACAACGAGACCGTTGAAGGAGTCGTAAGGCTTGTAAAAAGAATCCTGATTTTCACAGCAACTGCCGAGATTGTCGGCGGAATCCTGTTATCATTCAGGTTTTCGCAGGATATGGCTGCGGGAAAAGCTATTTATTTCGGCTTCTTCCACGCAGTGTCAAACTTTAATAATGCCGGATTTGACTTGATGGGAGGCTTCAGGGGCCTTACTGCCTATGCTGAAGACCCGATCGTCAATCTTACGGTGACGTCACTGATCAGCCTGGGAGGCATCGGGTTCATTGTAATGAATGAACTATTCGAATATCGAAGCACTCGCCGCTTGTCCCTGCATTCGAAAATGGCACTATCTGTTTCAAGTATTCTGGTTGTTGGCGGGGCTCTCCTGATTTTTATCCTGGAGTATAATAACCCTGCTACCCTGAAGCCTTTATCAGCGGCTGGTAAAATTTTCGGGGCATTTTATCAGGCTGTCACTCCAAGGACTGCGGGTTCAAATACCTTAAGCATTCCTGATTTAAAACAATCAACCTTGTTTTTGATCATCTTCCTGATGTTTATCGGCGCTTCTCCCGGATCAACGGGAGGGGGGATCAAGACTACCACATTTGCCGTCTTGATCGGTGCTGTCAAATCGCAAATCCGCGGCAGGGAAGATGTGACCTTCTTTGGAAGGAGGATGGATTTCTCCATCGTTTCCAAGTCTTTGACGGTTACACTTATTGCTATTTTCTTAGTGATATCCATGACAATGGTGTTAACAATCACTGAACCGGGCAAAGATTTTCTTATGATCTTTTTTGAAGTGGTGTCAGCGTTCTCGACTGTAGGACTTTCAATGGGCTTGACCCCTGAGCTGTCCTCATTCGGGAAAGTTCTAATACTTATTACGATGTTTGCGGGCCGGGTTGGTCCATTGACACTTGCTTATGCAGTGGCCAAAAAAAGAAAAGAGGACCATTATCGATATCCAGCTGGAAAAGTGATGATTGGGTAGGAGGAGTATATTATGGCAAAGCAATACGCAGTAATCGGGATGGGGCGTTTTGGGTCCAGTGTAGCGACAACACTGTATTATGAAGGAAATGAAGTGCTGGCGATTGATAAGAGCGAGCAGCATATTGAGGAATATAAAGAGTTTGTTACACATGCGGTAATCGGAGACTCAACTGATGAACAAACCTTGAAGGCTGTGGGGATCAGGAACTTCGATACGGTCATCGTGGCCATTGGCGATGATATCCAGGCAAGTATCCTCACCGTTCTGATTTTAAAAGAAATGGGCGTTTCCAATGTCGTGGCCAAAGCGCTCAACAAACACCATGCACAAGTATTATTCAAGGTTGGCGCTGACAAAGTCATCTTCCCTGAACGGGACATGGGGGAACGTGTTGCCCATCAACTGATGGCGTCTCCGAATGTATTGAATTTCATCGAGCTTTCAGATGATTACAGTATTGAGGAAATCAAGCTGCCAATGAGCATGGCAGGCAAAAACCTGATTGAAATCAATCTCCGTGCAAAATACAATATTACCGTAATCGGCGTCAAAACAGCAAATAAGGTAGATATTTCTCCAGATCCGGAGAAGACACTTCGAGCAGAGGATATTCTGATTGTCCTG
The DNA here is from genome assembly GCF_007678455.1 of Cytobacillus oceanisediminis 2691. Lineage (GTDB taxonomy): Bacteria > Bacillota > Bacilli > Bacillales > Cytobacillaceae > Mesobacillus > Mesobacillus oceanisediminis_A. Next base: position 152,188 of record NZ_VEEP01000007.1, read on the forward strand.
GGAGAAAATGGCGACTTGCATAAATTCGCGAAAATTAAATAATGACAGTATGAGGCAGGCTGGGAAGAAGACAGCCTGCTTTTTTATTCGTTCACTATTTTGAAAATTTACAAAAAATAGACTTTCTGTTCTGGCATTAATAAAAATAGACGGCGGCCGATGAAATAAATATAAATTTACTTGAAAAGGGAGCAGGACATCAAGATGAAACGAATTATGTATATATTTTTTATCGCAGTTTTACTCGCAGGGGGACTTGCTGGCTGCGCCAACACAGAGTTGAAGGCGAAGGAAAGGGTTAAAATTGGCATCATGTTGTCTGACGTCGGACTTGGCGATCAATCTTTTAGTGATGCAGCGTTTGCCGGACTGACAAAAGCAAGGGATGAATTGGATATTCTTTTTGATTATCGTGAGCTGCAGGAAGCAGGCAGCTATGAAAAGGGGTTTACTGAGCTGGTGGAAGACGGAAATGATCTTGTCATCGGGCTTGGTTTCATGGTTCTTGAGGATTTGGAAAAAGTCGCAAAGAAATATCCGGAACAACAGTTTATACTGGTGGATTCGGTATCAGAAATGGAGAATATCACATCGATTACTTTTAAAGAAGAACAGGGCAGCTTCCTGGCCGGTGCGGTTGCCGGGATGACCACCAAATCAAAGGTCGTCGGATTTGTGGGCGGTGCGGATGTGCCGCTGATCCGCAAATTCAAATCGGGATTTGAGCAGGGTGTGAAAGCAGTCAAGCCGGATGCTGAGATAAAGGTCGCTTACTCTGAGGATTTTGGCAATGCTGACCTTGGAGGAAAGATTGCTGCAGGAATGATCGATGAAGGTGCTGATGTTCTTTATGCTGCCGCTGGTTTTACGGGAGTAGGTGTCTTGAAGGAAGCGCAAGCGAGGAAAAAGTTTGCGATCGGTGTAGATAGCGACCAATACTTTTTTGCCGAAAAGGCCATTATTACTTCCATGCTGAAGAATGTGGATATCGCACTATATGAAGCAGTTAAGGAGTTCCAATCCGAGAAGAAGCTTAAATCAAGGCAAATCGAACTGGGCATTAATGAAAAGGGTGTCGGGCTTGCACCAATCCGGGTCATCAAGCTGAGTCCAGAACAGGAAAAAACCTTGAAAGACTTGGAAGAGAAATTATCAACAAATGAAGTTTCAATTCAGCTAGATTAACAGCTGCAACTGGGGGAACAGACATGACAATTAAAAAGAAATTATTATTGAACTTATTGCTCGCCATTGGCTTATCGATTGTGATGATTTCTTTTATCATTTACAGAATGCTGATGGTCCAGGCATCTAATCAAGATTATGTACAGGTACTGCTGACCGTTCAGAACCTGGAGGCTGAAACATCGGCAACCAAACAATCGCTAAGCAATTTTTCCTTCAGTCCGACCGAAGGGAACAGGCAGGATGCATTAGCGAAAATGGAGAAGACCTCTAAAATTTTTGCTCAGGCAGAAGGATTGATTCAGCAGGAAAACAGCAAGAAAGTGTTGGACAAAGCTTTTGAAAAGTTCAATGCATTGAAGTCCGAAGCTGAGAAGGCACTTGATGATAAAATCAGTGCCGAAGTGAAGCGGCAATCGCTGCGCAGTGAGGGCGTCCTAAATGATCTGTACCTCTTGAATATCCAGGTAAATGATTATTACGATTATCTTCAGGAGGATTTGAAGAACCAGATTCAATTCATAATCCTCTCGGCAATCATCGGCAGCATCCTGCTTGTTGTTGTTGCCGGGGGAATCGGGATCAGGCTGACGAGTTCGATTACAAGGCCATTGAAGCAGATTGCCATCAATGCCCAGGAAATCGCCAAAGGAAACCTGATGATTGAAAAAGTCCCATACAAGCATAAGGATGAGCTGGGGACTTTGAATGAGTCCTTCGACATGATGGCATCTCAATTGACTTCCTTGCTGCAAAAGGTGAATAGGACAAGCAAAGAAGTGGAAGAGTTTGCAGCGGAAATTGAACAGGAAAATGTATCGCTGACAGAGATTTCTAATCAGGTAGCTGTATCAACGGATGAGCTTTCAGCAGGTGCCCAAACTGTTTCGGAAGATCTGCAGCAATCCGTCGAACTGATTGACGACATGGATAAGGAAATCATGCTGAATCTGGACTACAGCCAGGAGTCATCCTCATATAGCCAGGAAGCAGTGGAAGCAATCGGAGAAGGCAGAAAAGCAATAGAAGGGCAAAAAGTGTTAATTACAGAAAACAAAGCGGCATCCTATTCCATCCAGACAGCAACGGGCAAGTTTGTTGGTTATGCCGCTAAAATTGAAGACATGGCCAAATCTGTTTCGGCAATCGCAGCCCAGACCAATCTGCTTGCGTTGAATGCAGCGATCGAAGCTGCAAGGGCTGGAGAGGCGGGCAAAGGATTTGCGGTCGTTGCGTCCGAGGTCAGGAAGCTGGCTGAAGAGTCAAACCTCGCAACAACGCAAATTTTCGATATGGTCAATCTGTTGAAGACTGGACTAGATGAAATCGGAGAAGCTGTGAACAAAGGCGGCGCCATCGCTGATGAGCAAATGGATTCGATGAACCTGACAATGTCAGCTTTTGAAAATATCGAAGCCAGAGTCAGCGGCATCTCTGAAAAAATCACCCAGCTTGTAAGCGGAATGGAAGCCTCCAAGGAACTGGGAGCCAAGGTCCTGCACAATGTTGAATCCATCAGTGCCGTCGTCGAAGAAACAGCAGCTGGAAGTGAAGAAATTTCAGCCTCCACAACGGAACAATTATCGGCATTCGGCAACCTTTCGAAAAAGGTAACAGACTTGAGGAAACTGACCAATGAGTTGAATGAATCTGTTTCTATCTTTAAGTTTAATAAATGATTATAAGAGTATCATGGCCTGGAGCTGTGGTACTTTTTTTATGGAGCAAAATGGACACTTGGTCGAATTATTTGAAAAAGTGGTCGAAATAATCCAAAATGTGGTCGATATATCCGGAAATTTGGTCGAAATAATCTAAAAAGTGTTCGAAAAAATGAAAAAATCGCCAAAATAATGAGTTGCGCAGTAAATCATTGCATATAAAATGGCGGAAATTATGATAAATGATTCCCGACGGTGATATGATCCCTTTAATTTACATGCAGTTTCCAATATATGAGTCTATAATAAAATAAAAGAAATAAGAATTATAGAAAGAGACTGCATAGGGCTAAAAACAGAAGAGAAGGTGAAGTGTTGAAACAAAAAGATTTATTCCTGGCATTTTTCCGCGTGGGAATCCTTGGCTATGGCGGCGGGCCGTCATCGATTCCGCTCGTACATAAGGAAGTGGTAGATAAGTATAAATGGATGGACTCTGATGAGTTCGGTGATATTCTGGCTTTGGGAAATGCGCTCCCCGGTCCGATCGCGACGAAAATGGCAGGGTATATCGGCTATCGAGTGGGCGGGACCCTGGGCATGGTCAATGCCCTGGCCGCAACGATGATTCCGACGATTATCCTGATGATTATCCTGCTTACGACTCTGAACTCATACAAGGATCAGCCGTGGGTAAAAGGAATGGCAGATGCTGTTGTACCGGTTGTTGCCGTCATGCTCGCTGTCATGACATGGGACTTCATTAAGAAATCGGGAAAATCGAAGCTTGGCTGGGCCTGGACAGCTATTGCGCTGATTGCCAGCCTGGTGCTCCTCCAGATCTTGAATATACATCCGGCAATCTTGATTGTCATTTTGCTGCTTGGCGCTTTAATAAAAAAAGACCCTTCTCCAATTGAAAAGAAACAAATGGGAGGGGAGCAGAAATGATCTATTTCCAAATATTTTTGGCCTTTTTCATTCCTGGTATTTTAGGCTATGGCGGAGGGCCTGCCTCCATCCCTTTGATTGAAAATGAAGTCGTCGACCGATACGATTGGATGACGGTCAATGAATTCAGTGAAGTACTGGCGATGGGCAATGCACTCCCTGGACCAATCGCGACCAAGATGGCCGGGTATATCGGCTATTCAGAAGGCGGAATCCTCGGTGCCATTGTCGGTGTGTTTGCAGCCGTGGCACCATCGCTGGTTCTGATGATCGGTCTGCTAGGACTGTTGATGAAATTCAAGGATTCTCCTCGTGTCAAAAGGCTGACAATCGTCGTCCGGCCAGTCATTGCGGTGCTCCTGGGAGTCATGACCTATGATTTCTTTTTTTCTTCCTATGAAGGAGTAGGATTGACACAGACCATCCTGATTGGCGGCATCAGCTTCGTCCTGATGGAAAAACTGAAGGTACACCCGGCGTATGTCATAGCCGGTGCCCTCGTCTATGGTGCCCTTGTTTTAGCGTAAACAAGGGTTTTTCTTTTTGAAAATAAATTCTCTTACAGCCCCAATGATGTAAGCGATTGCAACCTGAAAAAGACTAAAAAACTCTGTTGACAAATATTTCAGAGAGTTTTAATATTTCAATTATCTAAATGAATTTAATAAGTTACTTATCAAGAGAGACTGAGGGATTAGGCCCGATGACGTCCGGCAACCTCCTTTATGGAAAGGTGCCACTTCCTACAGAATGGTTTCATTCTGAAAGATAAGTCGTATAGATATTTACGATGCCTCTTTCTTTGAATGAAAGAGGCTTTTTTTATTGAGTGAAAATGGGGGTGCAAAAATGATTGAAGTGAAGAATCTGGTCAAGGTATATGACACGAAAAAGGGATCGGTGACAGGCGTTGACGATGTTTCGTTAAAAGTAGAAAAGGGCGAAATTTACGGGATTGTCGGATACAGCGGCGCAGGCAAAAGTTCTTTGCTTAGATGCCTGAACCTCCTTGAGAAGCCGACATCGGGAGAGGTTTTTATTGAGGGTGTGGAGCTAACCTCTTTAGGCAAAGGCGATTTAAGGAAATCCCGGTTGAAAATCGGGATGATTTTTCAGCATTTCCATCTTGTAAGTGCAAAGACAGTCAGCGAAAACATCGCGTTTGCGCTAAAAGCTGCCGGCACTCCAAAAACAAAGATAAATGAGAGAGTGCTAGAGCTTTTACATATGGTGGGTCTTTCCGACAAGAAAGATGTCTATCCTGCACAGTTGTCCGGCGGCCAGAAACAGCGTGTTGGCATAGCCAGGGCGCTGGCGAATAATCCAACCGTCCTGCTCTGCGATGAAGCAACCTCTGCTCTTGACCCAAGCACGACCCGCTCTATTTTATCTTTACTAAAAAAGATTAATAGAGAGTTAGGAATCACAATCGTGCTTATAACGCATGAAATGGAAGTGGTCAAGACGATTTGTGACCGAATGGCTGTGATGCAAGATGGAAAAATCATTGAAGAGGGAAATGTCTACGATGTTTTTGCCAATCCACAGGAGCCGCTGACAAAGGATTTCGTCAACTCCATCCTACAATTCGAATTGCCGGAAAGACTGATGAAGGAGCGGGAAGGCAAATTGATCAAGATTTATTTCCAGGGCGAGATTGCCGAGCAGGGGGTCATCTCGGATGTATTCCAGAAATTCAAGGTGAGGGGAAACATCCTTCACGGCAAAATCGAGTATATTCAGGAAATCCCACTAGGAATTTTCATTATGGAAGTTTCGGGCGAGACACTTGAAATCGACCGGGCCATTGAATACATCGCAGCAAGGACAAGAAATCTGGAGGTGATTGAAGATGCTGCTTGATAACCTGGTCGCACTGCTGCCGGAACTGAATAAAGCATTCTTTGAAACAATTTATATGGTCGGCATCTCCATCCTTGTCTCGATCATTGTTGGGCTGCCGACAGGTGTTCTTCTTTTTGTCACCGATAAAGGCCTGTTCCTGGAGAACCAGCTTTTTAAAACTATTGCTGGTTTTATCGTCAATATGATCCGCTCGGTTCCGTTCATCATCCTGTTGATCGCACTGCTGCCGCTGGCGAATTTAATCGCCGGCACGACAATCGGGCCGACTGCGGCATCTGTTTCATTATCTGTCGCGGCGATTCCGTTCTTTGCGAGAATCGTAGAGCAAAGCTTGCGCGAAATTGATAAAGGGGTCATCGAGGCAGCGGTGGCCACCGGAGCGACTCCGTGGATGATCATCAAGGATGTCCTCATTCCAGAGGCAAAGCCTGGAATCGTCCAGGGTATCACCATCACGATCATCAGCCTTGTAGCATACTCGGCAATGGCCGGAATCGTTGGCGGCGGCGGAGTCGGTGACCTGGCAATCCGCTTCGGTTATTACCGGTACGACAATACCATCATGATTACGACGGTTATTATCCTGATATGCCTTGTCCAGCTGATTCAGTTTGGCGGCGACAGGATTGCTAAATTAGTAGACAAAAGATAAAAATTGGGGGTTATTTTAAAATGAAGAAATTATTATTCTCTTTACTGTTACTTCTATCAATCAGCTTGTTGGCTGCATGCGGCAGTGACTCAGCCTCAGGCGGCGATGCGAAGGCTGACAAAAAGCAGGTTACATTCGGAGCGACATCCGGACCGTACAGTGATATGGTCACAAAAGGAATCAAGCCTCTGCTTGAGAAAAAAGGCTATCAAGTGAAAGTGGTCGAATTCAGCGATTACATCCAGCCTAATTTGGCTTTGTCAAAAGGAGACCTTGACGCCAACCTGTTCCAGCATAAAGTGTACATGGAGAATTTCGCAAAAGAACACGATCTTGAACTGTCTGAAGTGATTGTCGTACCAACAGCGCCAATGGGGATCTACTCCAAGAAGTTCAATTCACTGGATGAAGTCGCAGAGGGTTCAGACATCGCGATTCCAAACGATCCAACAAATGCTGCGCGTGCCTTCCTGATCCTTGAGGATGCCGGCCTGATCACACTTGATCCTAATGCTGATCCGCTGACTGTTTCTGAAAAAGATGTAAAAGATAATGTCAAAAACCTGCAGTTCAAGCCAATCGAAGCCGCACAGCTTCCAAGAGCCGTCGAAAGCGTTGACCTGTCGGCTGTACCTGGCAACTTTGCCCTTGCAGCAAAAATGGATTTATTAACTGCGCTTCAGCTTGAAAACATGCCGGACCAATATCGCAACCGTGTCGTTATTAACACAAAGGACCAGGATGCCCAATTCGCAAAGGACATCAAAGAAGTTGTCGAGTCCGATGAATTTGAAAAAATCATCGATAATGATTTCAAAGGTTTTGGAAAGCCAGAGTGGATGAAGTAAGAGAGTGACCATCAGGAAGTCCCCGAGCGTCTGCTTCTGGGACTTTTCCTTTTTTATAGCTTTCTCCCCTATAAATTGGGTAAAATATTGAAGAGACTCTTTTTCCGAAATTCACATTGGGGGCTCCAGAACTAGAAACATTACACAAATTTCAATCAAACAGTAACAGAGGGAGATATATGGAAAAACGAAATAATAGATCTAGACATTTAGCCGCTATTTCGCTGGCGATTATGGGAGCGGGGTTCCTTGCGATGATTCCTTTCCAGGACTCGCTGATCGGGAAACTGCTGATGGGCGGCTTTGAGGCGGGGCTGGTCGGCGGACTCGCTGACTGGTTTGCTGTGACGGCGCTGTTCAGGCATCCGCTCGGCATCCCGATTCCGCATACGGCACTTTTGCCTAAAAACCGTGATAAGGTAACGCGTGCGTTAATCAATATGCTTGAGAATGACTGGCTCACAAAAGAAAGCATCATGGAAAAGTTCAAGCAGATTCATATTTTGGATAAAATTTTTGAAACAGTTGAGAAGGAACTTCACTCTGAATCTGTTAAAAACAGCATCCAGGCATTCAGCCTGGATGTGGCTAGGAAAGTGGACGTTGAAAGATTTGCGCCAACAATCGAAGAAGAAATCAAAGGCTTCCTGCTCTCAGCGGATTCTTCCGAGTTTTTGCAAAAGGCCTCAAGCCATATCCTGGCGAAGGAATATGATTCAGCTGCATTTGACTATGTCCTGCAAGAGACAGAAAAATGGGCATCACAGGCTGAAGCGAAAATAGTCCTTGGCAAGCTTGGAAAACAGGCAATTGATACAACCGAAGCGGATGGTCTCCTGAAATTCGCAATTCAATCTTTCAGCAATATGATCACCGAAGAAAAGGTCGGCAACATCTTGCAATCATTTATTTTAAAAAGAATGAAAAACCTGCAGCAGGAGGATAACCGATACCGCCATATGATTCTTGAAAAGATCCAAAAAGAACTGGGAAGTATCAGTGAGCGCGAAGCCCTCATGTCGGAAATCCAATCCTGGAAAAATAAAATGGTCGAAGAAATGGATTTGACCGGACAAATCAAAGGAGTCCTGGCTAAGTCTAAGGATCGCTTGATGGCTTTTGTCGAAAAGGACAGTTTTGTGGATGACACGGTGATTCCCGTAGTGAAAAAATTCATTGATGAAATCAAAGCAGACGATGAAAAAGTTTCAGCGACCGAAACATGGCTTCATGCTAAAATAGCTGGGCTGATTGAAAGAAACCATTCAAAAATCGGGAAGCTTGTTAGAGAAAACCTGGATAAGCTTGATACAGAAACACTGATTGACATGATGGAAAACAATGTTGGAAAAGACCTGCAATGGATCAGGGTGAACGGCGCGGTATGCGGTTTCCTGATCGGGCTGGGCTTAACCATCTTCAAACTCATTGTCATGTGAACTTGAGACCAATTCGTTATCGGATTGGTCTTTTTACTAAATTCGGGAATAAGAAATAAATGGTAGTATAATGGCAGGGAGGGGGATGTATGGTTAAAAGCGGATTGCTTTTGAAACTTGGGTTGCTAATTGTGTTCATGACTGCTTTAACGGTGTATGGAGCTTATCACTGCAAAATTGTGAATGGACCGTACGATAAGCTGACAATCAGTAACATGGATGGCATCATTCACGTGATTGAGGACAAGGTTGAAATCGAAAAGATCGTATCCAAAATCAATGAAGACAAACGTTCATTCAACTATAATAATGGCTTTACCTACGATTCTTTACCCCATGGCATCCTGAGCTTTGAAAATGAAGCGGAAAAAGTCCAGATAGGATACATAGTAACAACCGGGAATACGGTAACAAAATTTTGGGAGATAGAGACGGATTTTCTATTTGAAACCCTTCCGAATGCAACATCTAAAAAGGAGTGATTGAGCTGGAAAAGGTTAATATCAGTGAAAAGTTTTCGCTTTTTAATGACTATTGGAGCCCGAAAATAGCGGGGGAAATCAATGATATGCATGTGAAATTCGCCAAGCTGAAGGGGGAATTCATCTGGCATAAGCATGAACATGAGGATGAGATGTTCCTCGTTATGAAAGGAAAGCTCTTGCTCAAGTTTCGGGATAAAGATGTGCATTTGAATGAGGGAGAATTTATCATTGTGCCAAAAGGCGTAGAGCACCTTCCGATTGCCGAGGAGGAAGCACATGTCATCTTTTTCGAGCCAAAGTCCACCTTGAATACCGGTAATGAACAGAATGACCGAACGGTGTCTGATCTTCAATCGATATAAATGGCTATATGACAAAAGCCTCCTGAGTTGACTCAGGAGGCTAGCGTAATTCATTTAGCTGCCGCTTTGTTCTTAAAGATTGTTTTTCGGATGAATGGGATCACCCAGCGGTCCAGCCCATATCTTCCTGCGTTATATCCGGCGAAAAGGAGGATGAAGCCAAAGAAGATATCTGTTGGGTTATGTGATACGGTTCCGGCAAGGAAGAAACTGAAGTTCATGATCAATCCGAAGAACATTGCTGCTGTTGTCAGACAGCCAAGAATGAGTCCCAATCCAACGAGGAATTCACCGACAGGAACGATAAAGTTGAAAAGCTCAATATTTGGAAGTGCGAAATTTTCCAGAAAAGATACATACCATCCATAAACAATTCCATCAGGGCCTTTGACAGGGTTGGCAATGGCATTGGTCAAATACCCTGTTGCATCAAATCCCTCTCCGGTCAATTTTCCCCATCCGGCAGTCATCCAGTTATAGCCTAGCCAGATCCGAATGAATGTCAGCAGGCCAGCTGCCACATTGTTTTCCCTTAACCACTTTGCGAACATATGAATCGCATCCCTTCAAAATGAATGATTATTTGATTACACTACAATATATTGGTTTTCGGCCTTTTGATGCGGGCCAGAGAACGCTGTTCACAAAATAGCAATAACATATTGTCAAGAATTTGAACGAGCGATAATCTGCAAGGAAATGAAAAAGAGCCTGCAGAAAACAGGCTCTTTAAGGTCTTTAATGTTAAACGGTTTTATGTGCAGCTTCCGGTTCTCTCTTTAAAACAGTCTTGCGGATGAAAGGAACTACCCAGCGGTCTAAACCGTATTTGCCAGCATTGTAGCCAGCGAACAGAATGATGAAGCCGAAGAAGATGTCAGTTGGGTTATGAGATACAGTGCCGGCAAGGAAGAAACTGAAGTTCATCACAAGTCCGAAGAACATCGCAGCAGTTGTCAAACAACCTAGGATCAATCCAAGACCGATAAGGAATTCACCAAGCGGCACGATGAAGTTGAATAGGTCGACGTTTGGAATCGCGAAGTTTTCAAGGAAATTCACATACCATCCATAAACCATGTGTCCATCCGGGCCTTTCACTGGATTGGCAACTGCATTTTTCAGATATCCGGTAGCATCGAATCCTTCACCAGTCAATTTACCCCATCCAGCAGTCATCCAGTTATATCCGAGCCATACCCTGATGACAGTCAACAGGCCAGCAGCAACATTGTTTTCTCTTAACCATTTCGCTAACATCTAAATCGCTTCCCTTCAAAAATTAGTAATTATTGATTACACTTACAATATATCAAAATCCGAAATAAAAATGAGTTATCTGTGAAGTTGTTCACAAAAACGCAACAACAAATTGACGGAATATTGAACATGATCCTTTTTTAAAGGAAAAGTGGCAACAGTGCCTTATCAATTCAGTCAGAAAGGAAGAAAGCATATGGATCAATCAGCAAGAGAAGCTCAGCAAAATCAGGGCACTGAGAAAATTTGGAGCAAGGATTTCCTGTTTATATTCCTGGCGAATTTCTTCATATTCCTCGGGTTTCAAATGACCTTGCCTACCATCCCGCTATTCGTGGAGCATTTGGGCGGAAATGACCAATTGATCGGTTTTGTCGTAGGAATTTTCACCTTTTCGGCATTGCTCGTGCGCCCATTCGCCGGCCGGATGCTGGAAACGAAAGGGAGAGGCTTCATTTACCTCACAGGTCTGGCAATCTTTGTGTTCTCAGTAGGTTCATTTGGATTCGCATCTGGAATTGCCTTCTTGTTTCTAATGCGAATTATCCAGGGGGTTGGCTGGGGATTTTCGACAACAGCATCTGGCACGATCGCAACGGATTTAATCCCGCCGAGGCGCAGGGGAGAAGGAATGGGATACTTCGGGCTCTCCGGAAACGTTGCTCTCGCGATGGGACCTACGCTTGGACTTGCTTTGGCTGCTGCCATTACCTTCAAACAATTATTTCTAATCAGTGCCGCTCTGGGCATTGCTGCATTTCTCCTTGCATCACGTATCACCTATAAAAAGGTGGAACAGTCCGAAGAGAAAACAGTGAAGCGAAGGTGGGATGTAAATGAAAGATCTGCCCTGCAGCCGTCCTTGCTATTATTGTTCATTACGATCACCTTTGGAGGAATCGCTTCATTCCTGCCGCTCTACTCAGCGCAGAAGGGAATCGCAGGGATCGAGTGGTACTTTTTTATTTTTGCGTTGACGCTGATGCTCTCCAGGTCATTCGCAGGCCAACTTTATGATAAAAAAGGACATGGTGCTGTCTTCCTGCCAGGAACATTTTTAATCATGATTGCTATGATCCTTTTGGCGTGGCTGCCTAACAGCCTTGTGATGTTTATTGCAGCCGGCCTGTATGGATTCGGTTTTGGCTCCGTCCAGCCCGCATTACAGGCTTGGGCTGTCCAGGATGCTCCGATGAACAGGAAAGGGATGGCGAATGCCACTTTCTTCTCCTTTTTCGATTTAGGTGTTGGAGTCGGGGCGATGGCTTTCGGCCAGATTGGCCACTGGCTTGGATATGGAAGTATCTACATTGCTTCCGCCATTTCCGTTTTTGCTTCAATTCTTCTCTATATTTTAATGATGAAAAAGACCCCAAGAACCTAGACCTGCTTCCGGCTTTGGAGCAGGTTCTTTTTATTTGAAGTAGAAATTTTAATAGAGTAAAATACTTGTGTAGGTATATTTTGGAATTAGAGCAGCACCCGGCACCGGGGTTTTTTACTTTTAAAAAATATGGTGTGGGGTATAAAAGAATGAACTCTTCATAAACCTATTAAAAATGAAGGAGGAATTCATATGTATTTCAAATCATTTTTTGATGACCAGCTAGCACATATGTCGTACTTGATCGGCTGCCAGAGGACGGGCGAGGCGCTTGTCATCGACCCGGCAAGGAATATCCAGCCTTATCTGGATATCGCAAAAAAAGAAGGATTCAATATTTCAGCCGCAACCGAAACCCATATTCATGCGGATTATCTGTCAGGAGCAAGGGAGCTTGCTCACCACCATGGCGCCAAGCTGTATGTATCAGATGAAGGGGATAAGGACTGGAAATATCAATATGTCGACCAGTATGAGCATGAATTGCTGACTGAGGGCTCGACTTTCAATATTGGGAATATTTATTTTGAAGTGATCCACACGCCAGGACATACGCCGGAAAGCATCTCATTCCTGCTGACGGATAAGGGCGGCGGTGCCAATGAACCAATGGGCATCTTTACGGGCGACTTCCTGTTTGTAGGCGATGTCGGCCGTCCTGACCTTCTCGAAAAAGCAGCTGGCATCAAGGATACATCGGAAGCAGGCGCCCGCCAGATGTACGAATCGCTCCGCAAAGTGGAAAACCTGTCTGACTTCCTGCAAATATGGCCAGCACACGGAGCAGGAAGCGCCTGTGGAAAATCCCTAGGCGCGGTGCCAATGTCGACATTAGGCTATGAAAAAAAATTCAACTGGGCTTTCCAGATCAAAGAAGAGGACCAATTTGTTCAGGAGCTGCTAGCCGGACAACCAGAGCCTCCGAAATACTTCGCTCAGATGAAAAAGCTGAACAAGGAAGGCCCTGAATTGCTCAGACGCGAGGAAACCCCTGAAGTGTCATTGTCCGACACAGGGAATGCTGCAGTCGTAGATACCCGGCAGGCAAGTGACTATGCCGCGGGGCATGCAGAAGGAACGATCAACATTCCATACAATAAATCCTTCGCAAACTGGGCAGGCTGGCTATTAAGCTATGGCCAGGACATCGTATTGATCGCAGAACCGGAAAAACTGCCTGATGTGAAAAAATCCCTGCAATCAATCGGTCTTGACCAGGTAACCGGGTATGTTGATCCGGAAGAGCTCGGAGGAAGCCACGAGGAATATAAGTCTGTAACTGCCAGCGAGGCAAAAGAGCTAATGGAAGACGAAAACTACTTTGTCATCGACGTCCGCAACCAGAGCGAATGGGACAGCGGCCATATCCCCGGTGCCCATCATATGATGCTCGGCAACCTGACCGACAAGCTTGACGAAGTGCCAAAAGACAAGAAAATCATCGCCCATTGCCAATCAGGAGCACGCTCTGCCATCGGAACAAGCCTGCTGCTGAAAAATGACTTCAAGGATGTATTAAACCTCGAAGGCGGCTTCTCCGCATGGGAACAAGAAGGATTGCCTGTTAAAAAAGATTAAGACCAGAGCCAGCTCATTCTGTGAGCTGGCTTCTTTTTTTTACAAGAGTTAGTGCTGATGCATGTGAATGTGAAAAAGCAAAGCTCCCTTGTTTGTAAGAATATAATAGTTGTCACCAATAGAGGTTATTGGAGCCTTGATTTGTAAGAATATAGGAGAACTGGGTCACCAATAGAGCGTATTGAGGCCTTGATTTGTAAGAATATAGGAGAATCGTGTCACCAATAGAGCGTATTGGGACCTTGATTTGTAAGAATATAGGAGAATCGTGTCACCAATAGAGCGTATTGGGGCCTTGATTTGTAAGAATATAGGAGAATTGTGTCACCAATAGAGCGTGTTGGGACCTTGATTTGTAAGAATATAGGAGAACCGTGACACCAATAGGGTGTATTGGGACTTTGATTTGTAAGAATATAGGAGAATCTTGTCACCAATAGGGCGTATTGGAGCTGTGATTTGTAAGAATATAGTAGGGTCGTGGCATCAATACAGCTTATAGGAACCCTAATTTTTAAAGAGACTAGGAAAAAGAGGTAATTGTCCCTTTTAATCATGAACAAACTATGTCCAATCCATTAAATAATCTGTAACATTACCCTAATCAGTTGATTATGTTCCTGTTGCGCTATAATTTAGAGATAACAGATTTCGTAATAGAGGGGATTGCCGTGAAAATATTAGTGATTGAGGATAATGAGAGTGTGTGCGCGATGATTGAGATGTTTTTTTCGAAAGAGGGCATTGAAGGCAGGTTTGTGAATGATGGCCTAGAGGGTTATGAGGCTTATAAAAATGAGGATTGGGATTTAATGATTGTCGACTGGATGCTGCCGGGGATGGATGGTGTCACCTTATGCAGGAAGATCAGGCAGGAGGGCAGTGATATTCCCATTATCATGCTGACGGCAAAGGACAGTGAGTCGGACCAGGTTCTTGGGCTTGAAATGGGGGCGGATGATTATGTGACGAAGCCGTTCAGTCCGCTGGCTTTGATGGCGAGGATCAAGGCTGTGGCACGCCGTTACCAAAAACAGAAGCCTGACGAGAACAGCGATGTCGGGACAAGCCGGCTGAAAATCAACAAAGAAACACGTGAGGTGAGCCTGGACGGCAAGCCAGTGACGAATTTGACACCAAAAGAGTTTGACCTGCTCCTGCTTTTCGCCCAGCATCCGCGTCAGGTGTTTACGAGGGAACAGCTTCTCGAGCGTGTCTGGGGTTATCAGTTTTACGGAGATGAGCGTACGGTCGATGTCCATATCAAGCGTTTAAGGAAGAAGCTTGGCACAGCTGAACAGCCATTCTTCCACACTGTATGGGGAGTCGGCTATAAATTCGACGAATGTGTTGATGGGCATGAAGGTTAAGTATATCTACCAGCAATTCCTCAGCCATATCAGCATTATCATTGTCGCTTTCCTCATCCTTAGTCTTGTTTTCACACAATATGTTGAAACACTGGTCTATAAAAACAAGACGGAGGAGCTGGTTTCCTATGGTGAGAATATCCTGCGGGATCTCGACCGGGGTAGGGAACAGCCGGACCAGGTGATCAACCAGTATGCCCGCGTCCTGTTTGGACGTGATATCCAATTCAGTGTGTTTGATGAAAATATCCAGCTGCTGAATCCCATCCGGTGGAGAGGGCCGGCGATTGAATTATCGGAAAAAGAGTGGAGCCAGCTTACAAACGGAAAACCGATTGTGAAAAATTATGACCTTGAAAGGTATGACCGTGCTGTGACCTTGGTTGTTTTGCCATATTTGGACCGCGGGAATTTCGTTGGCGGCATTCTCCTTACCTCTCCAATCAGCGGGACACGGGAAATGATTACCGAAATCAATAAGTATTTGTTTTATACGATGCTGATTGGCCTTGGCGTTTCGTTTTTGCTGAGCTGGGTGTTATCGCGAATTCACGTCAACAGGATCAAAAAGCTCCAGGAAGCAACATCGGCCGTCTCAGCTGGGGACTATACTGTAAAAGTACCAAGTTCGGATTTTGATGAGATTGGCGAGTTGGCAAATGATTTTAACGGCATGGTCGACAGGCTGAATGAATCAAAATCCGAAATCGAGAACCTGGAGAACCGGCGGCGCCAGTTTATGTCCGATGTGTCACATGAATTGAGGACGCCGCTCACGACCATCAGCGGGATCATCGAAGGCCTGAGGAATAATATGATTCCCGAGGCGGAAAAAGAGCGGGGAATCAACCTGGTCAGCCAGGAAACGAAGCGGCTGATCAGACTCGTCAATGAGAATCTTGATTATGATAAGATCCGTTCAAACCAGGTTCAGCTTGTAAAAGAAGATATTGAACTGATCGAAGTGCTCGAAATCATCCAGGATCAGCTCGGATTGCAGGCAGAGGAACGCAATAATAGAATCGAGATCGAGGCAGAGGAAGCGGCGATGGTCCATGCTGATTATGACCGTCTCGTCCAGATTTTGATCAATATTACGAAAAACAGCATCCAGTTCACGGATAACGGAACAGTCTGGCTCCGTGGCAGGATGAAAGGCAGCACAACGGTGATTGAGATAGAGGACACTGGCATCGGTATTGAACCGGCCGAAATTGAAAAAATCTGGCATCGTTTTTACAAAGCCGATATCTCGAGGACGAGCAATCCGTTTGGGGAATTCGGTCTCGGTTTGTCCATCGTCAAACAGCTGGTGCAGATGCATGCCGGGAAGATTTCTGTGGAAAGCGAGCATGGAAAAGGGACCAGGTTTGTGATTGAGCTCCCTTTTCGCTAAGATAATAAAGAAGCTGTGGGCATTGCCCCCGGCTTTTGCTATTGGAAAGGGTGAACCGACATGGTGCGTTTCGGAGTGGTAGGAACAAATTGGATTACGGAAGCGTTTATTAAAGGAGCACGCCATCAGAAGGATTTTAAGCTGGCTGCAGTATATTCCCGTTCAGAGGACCGTGCTGCGGACTTTGCAGGGAAGTTCGGAGTGGATACCGTTTTTACAGACCTGGAAGAGATGGCGAAAAGCGATGCCATTGATGCTGTCTACCTTGCCAGCCCAAATTCTTTGCATGCCAGCCAGGCGATCATGCTAATGGAAAATGGCAAGCATGTTCTTTGTGAAAAAGCGATCGCGTCTAACAGCCGCGAACTGAACGATATGATCCGAGCGGCAAAAGAAAATCAAGTTGTTTTGATGGAGGCGCTGAAATCGACCTTGATGCCGAACTTCAAGGCAGTCCAGCAAAACCTGGGCAAAATTGGCACAATCAGAAGGTACTTCGCAAGCTATTGCCAGTATTCTTCCCGCTATGACAAATATAAAGAAGGTACCGTCCTGAACGCATTTAACCCGGAATTCTCGGCAGGTTCGCTGATGGATATCGGTATTTACTGCATTTATCCGCTCGTTGTCTTGTTTGGAGAGCCAAAGTCTATCCAGGCAAATGGCTACATACTTGAGTCAGGAGTTGATGGGGAAGGAAGCCTGATTTTGAAGTATGATGAAATGGATGCTGTCATCATGTTTTCGAAAATCACTGATTCAACACTCCCTTCTGAAATACACGGTGAGAACGGCTGCATCAGGATTGATAAAATCAGCACTCCTACAAAAGTAGAAATCCTTTACCGTGATGGAAGCAGTGAAGATCTGTCAGTAAAACAGCTTGAGGATAATATGTTTTATGAAGCAGAGGAATTCATTACATTGATCCAGCAAGGAAAACTGGAGTCGGTAAACAATTCGCTTGAAAACTCAAGGATCACCATGAAAATCCTTGATGAAGCCAGATTGCAAATGGGTGTCAGCTTCCCGAGCGACAAATAGAAAACAGGCAGGTGCTGCTAAGTGCACCTGCCTGTTTTTCATGGTATCGGCTGTTTATGGAACGATCCTTAGTAATGTAAAAATTTTACGCAGACAGGGTCCGGGACTTGCACATCAGACTGTAATAATGTCAATCTGCCTGTTTCTGTGTTACGAGAATAAAGCGTGACATTGCTGGAATTCTGGTTGGCGGCAATCAGGAATTTCTCGCTTGGGTCAAGCATAAAATCCCTTGGCCAATTGCCTTCAGTTGAAGTGTGTTCAACAAAGGTGAGCTTGAAGCTTTCTGGATCCACCTTGAAAACGGCAATACTGTCATGGCCGCGATTGGCAGCGTAGATGTAGTTTCCGTCAGAAGAAATATGGATGGCACTTCCCTGATTGTTTTCGGTGAAGTCTGCTGGCAAGGTTGTGATTGTCTGAAGTTGTTCAAAGCTTCCATCTTCAACATTGTATTTTAAGACAAGCACCTCAGAGCTGAATTCTGTCATCAGATAGGCAATTGTGTTGTTTGGATGGAAAACAAGATGTCTTGGACCGCTTCCTGGTGCAATATTCAATACACTCTTTTCAATCAGCTGACCGTTGTCCAGGGTGTAGGTGATCAGTTGGTCGATGCCAAGGTCGATCACTGCCGCATATTTCCCGTCAGGAGTGAAGCCGGCATAATGCGTGTGCGCTTTTTCCTGCCGCTCATCCGGTCCTGAACCCTCATGGACCACGCTTGATAACACATTTTCAATACTGCCGGTTTCAGCGTTCAGCAGATAAGAATCTGCAGTCCCTTTATGGTAATTAGCGGATAAAAGCAGAGTGTTTTCCGGGTTCACGCTCACATGGCAGGGAGATGCTCCTGGAGCAAGCTGTGAATCGATGAAAGATAATTTTCCGGAGTCAAGAATGTTGAAGCCTGCAACTCCTCCGGAATCACCTTCTTTTGCGACTGCATAAAGGAAGCGGTTGTCATCGCTGATTGTCAGGTAAGTAGGGTTTTCCAGAGCTGCAGCTGGTTCCACATCAAGGATTTTTCCATTTGCCGCATCCAATGTGAAAGAATAGATCCCCTCGCTGTTGCCTTTTGTATAGGTACCGAAATAGCCTTTGAACTTTTCATGGGTTGCCATTATGAATGCCTCCAATTTAATTCGCGTTAATACTATGGTTTATAGTCTAGCAAAAAAATCATGGCAGACAAAATGTTACGTCCACCATGGTAATGGGTAAAATAAACATGAGCATTTTTGGTATTGGGATGTTAGGTTTTCTGACGAAAATCTGGACTTTGGACTTTAGAAGGGATATGCTCTTTTTTGAATAGTTTTTCGTGAATTAGGAGGGTTATCATGAGCTTTCAAAAGCAGATAATTGAAGATTTGAATGTGCAGCCGCAAATTGATCCCCAGCAAGAAATCAGGAAAAGAATCGATTTTTTGAAGGAATATTTGCTTACATCAAGGGCGAAAGGGTTCGTTCTAGGCATCAGCGGCGGCCAGGATTCCACTCTGGCGGGGAAACTTGCGCAAATGGCTGCGGAGGAATTGCGGTCAGAAGGCAAGGATGCCAAATTCGTCGCTGTCAGACTTCCTTATGCGGTGCAAAAAGATGAGGATGATGCTCAGAAAGCACTGGAATTCATCAAGCCGGATCAAACGATCACCTTCAATATCCAGCCTGCTGTCGACACCTTCAATACCCAGTTCGAGGAAGCGATTGGCGAGAAGATGACAGACTTTAACAAAGGAAATGCAAAGGCAAGGATCCGGATGATCACCCAATATGCTATCGGCGGGCAGGACGGCTTGCTGGTGATTGGGACAGACCATGCTGCTGAAGCAGTAACCGGATTTTTCACAAAATACGGGGATGGAGGAGCTGACCTGCTGCCGCTTACCGGCTTGAACAAGCGCCAGGGCAGGGAACTGCTCAAAGCATTGAATGCAGAATCAAGACTGTATCTGAAAGAGCCTACCGCTGACCTTTTAGACAACAAGCCGCTTCAATCGGATGAAACCGAACTTGGCGTCAGCTATGAAGTAATCGATGATTATCTTGAAGGAAAGCAGATTGATGAACCAGCAGCAGCCAAAATTGAGGGCAGATATCTTGCTTCAGAGCATAAACGGCATGTTCCAGCGTCCATGTTTGATTCATGGTGGAAGGAATAAGCACAAAAAAGGCCTGGCTAAGATTTTCGATCAAAAGCCAGGCTTTCCTTTTTATTCAGTTTGCGCAATAGCTAACTGTGGCGCATCCTCTTTGTCTGTCACTTTGTCGATTTTATCGGTGAACATCTGGAAGACCCGCTTTTTTTCTTCCAACTCCTTGATATACTCTTTCAAATCATTGAATTTCTCCTCAAATGGCTGATGATACAATTCGCGAATCTTCCTGTTCAGGTCCGGATTCACTGTCGACTGGACAACCTGCTTCGTGATGTTAAATTTATATGTATACACTTTAAGCTCATTTTTTACTTCGTCATACTCCGCATCTATTTCTTTAAGAATCTCTTCAATTTCTGCTTTCCATTCATCTAGCGACTTTTTAACATGCTGTTCCATAAGGATCCTCCTGCCATTCGCCTGTAATAAAGCTTCTTCCTTTTATTCTAGCAACTGAACTTTACATAGAGATTGCTGGGATATTACATTGTGAAAACAATGCGCTAATCAAAGTTGGCGCCTGAAAGGGTTGTCTATCTTTCATGCGATCACAAAGTTATAGGAAATTAGACTCATCTTTGTAATTAATTGGCGAATTTTGTTGAAAGTATGGTTCTAAAGTTTTATATTTTAAGTAGAACTGAAAAAGGCAAACTTATCGAAAGGTGAGGACGCAAAGCCACGAGTCTAAGGCCATGCTGCTAGGATAGTCGGGTTGCCAATAAAAGATCGGATGAGTATAGAACATATCGGTGAATGGTATTGGTTGACTGTTTGCCAAAGGAAATCCGCCGTCTTTTTTGGAGGGTTTTTTTTATTCTTCCTGGTCCATTCTGCACAATCATGCAAAAAGAACTGAATTTTACGTTTGCCGAGTGTGAGAAAGGATAAATAAAACTTAAGCATCTTGACAGGACGAGTGAAAATAATCCTTTTGGCAGGTTTTGTTTTTGGGACAAAGGATTTTTGAAAAATAGAATGGAAGGTGGAGGAAACGTTGACTGTTTTGTTTGGGACGGTAGAGTACTTTGAACGGGAGATTGAGTTTCATTTAACAGATGTTGAAAAAAGGGAAAGGTTCCAGGAAGAAATTCAGCAGATACAAATGAAGCTGGAAGAAGAGCTTCGGAATGATTTCATCTGTGACGAGAGGCTAAGAAGGGAATGCCTTGAGAATCTATCAAATGCATGCAGTAAATTAACTGAAGATTATGTAGTTTGATAACTACTAAAATATGAAAGCCTGTGGTGCGGACCACAGGCTTTTTGTATTGATTAAACATTTTCGATGATCGTTGCGACACCCATTCCGCCGCCTATGCAGAGGGTGGCCAGTCCGTATTTTTGTTCTCGTTTCTTAAGTTCGTGGATGAGTGTGACTAGAATTCTTGCTCCGCTTGCTCCAATTGGGTGGCCAAGCGCAATGGCACCGCCGTTGACATTTACATTCTCCTCGCTCATGCCAAGTTCCTTCGTGACGGAAAGAGCCTGTGCCGCAAATGCCTCATTCGCCTCTACTAAATCGAGATCCGTTAACTCCATTTCCGCTTTCTTAAGGGCTTTCTTAACAGCGCTAACAGGCCCAATACCCATGATGGATGGATCAACGCCCGCAGAAGCATTAGCCTTGATGGTTACAAGTGGAGTAACTCCTAGTTCTTTTGCTTTTTTGCCACTCATCACCACAACTGCAGCTGCGCCATCATTGATTCCAGAAGCATTGGCTGCGGTTACGGTTCCGTCTTTCTTGAATGCAGGCCGTAACTTGCCAATCTTTTCAAGAGTGCTGCCGAATTTAGGATGCTCATCCTGATCGACAATAATAGGATCGCCTTTACGCTGTTTCACTTCTACAGGGACGATTTCATCCTTGAAGCGTCCGGATGTGATCGCTGCTTCTGCCCGATTCTGGCTCTTGACTGCGAAAGTGTCCTGTTCATTGCGCGAGATTTCATATTTTTCGGCAAGGTTTTCGGCAGTAATACCCATATGGTAGTCATTAAATGCACATACGAGTCCATCGCCAAGCAATGTATCAACGAGTTTTTGGTCGCCCATTTTGAAGCCTTCACGCGCACCTTTGAGAACGAAAGGCGCCTGGCTCATATTCTCCATTCCGCCAGCGACAACGATATCGGCTTCACCTGCTGCAATTGCCTGATATGCCAGGTGAACGGCCTTCAAACCTGAGCCGCATAGTTTATTGATTGTCATGGATGGGCATGTCTCTGGAAGTCCTGCTCTCATGGCAGCCTGGCGTGCCGGATTTTGACCAAGCCCGGCTTGAAGGACATTTCCCATGATGACTTCATCGACGGAATCAGCACTAATATTTGCTTTTTCCAATGCAGCCTTAATAGCGGCCGCTCCAAGATCAACTGCAGATACCTTTGAAAAAGCTCCGCCAAAAGCTCCTGTAGCGGTCCTGACCGCACTTGCAATCACAATTGAATTTTCCATTTTTACTGCCCCTTCCGAATTAAAGTTAAGAAAGGGGGAATTGCTCCCCCTTTGTTGTTATTATTATACTAGTCCAGTTAACTTGTAGACTGCAATAATGAAGAATACAGCCAATGTTTTTATTACAGTAATAGCAAAAATATCTTTATAAGATTGTTTATGAGTTAATCCGGTAACAGCAAGCAAAGTAATAACTGCACCGTTGTGAGGAAGTGTATCCATTCCGCCTGATGCCATCGAGATGACACGGTGCATGACTTCTGGCGGGATATTGAATTCTGTGATTGCCTTCATGTAAGTATCAGCCATTGCACTCAAAGCAATCCCCATACCGCCTGAAGCAGATCCAGTCACACCTGCAAGAGTTGTAGTCGTTACTGCTCCATTGATGAGCGGATCTGTGAATGTTGTTGAAATTCCTTTACTCACAACAGAGAATCCTGGAAGAGAGGAAATGACTCCGCCAAAACCGTATTCAGCCCCAGTATTCATCGATGCAAGCAAGGCACCGCCTATTGCAGTGTTGACTCCAACTTTAAATCCTCCGGTAACCTTCTTCCAGTCATATAAAAGAGTAGCCAGGATGCCAAGAATCAACGCCAGTTCAACGGACCAGATTCCAACTACTCCAGCCATCTGGACCGTACCATAGGATTCAAGACCAATCTTTGAAAAATCAAACCCATTCGGATACCATTTTGGCAGATTCACTGTGAAGAATTTGTTAGCTACACCAACAAGCACTAATGGTACGAATGCAAGTACAGCTCTTATTGTGCTCGTTTTAGCAGTCATGTCAATGTTGCTGACACCTTCATCTAGTGCCTCAGCTTCTGCTGCAGCAGCGGATTCTGCATTATCAAATCCGTAGAAACCTTCGCCGCGTTTTGCAGCTCTCTTTCTAAGAGTTTCAAGATAAAGCATGCCTAATGTGAAAACAAGGATTGCACCAATGATCCCGAGGGCAGGTGCCGCGTAAATATCAGTCCCGAAGAAGCTTGTTG
Source organism: Cytobacillus oceanisediminis 2691 (assembly GCF_007678455.1). GTDB lineage: Bacteria > Bacillota > Bacilli > Bacillales > Cytobacillaceae > Mesobacillus > Mesobacillus oceanisediminis_A. The sequence goes on from NZ_VEEP01000007.1 coordinate 175,295, forward strand.
GAATAACGTTTTGGATCTGGGGCGTGCCTGGAAGTGCGTCCATCGTGAATGTGAACGCTCCAAGGGCAATCGTTCCCGGAATAAGCCTTTTAGGAATGTTCGCTTCTCTGAATAAGTTTTTAGCAAAAGGATAGATGGCAAATACCACAACGAACAAGCTAACCCCGCTGTATGTTAATATAGCGCCCATCAACACGATTGCTAGAATGGCACGGGTGCCGCCAACCAATTTAATGATGGACTTAGCGATGGATTCGGCAATCCCAGACATTTCGACTACCTTACCGAAAATTGCACCAAGCAGGAAAACTGGAAAATAGTTTTTGATGAATCCGACCATCTTTTCCATGAAGATGTTGCTGAAAAAGGGCAGTACGTGGCTTGGGTCCGTCAGCAGCACAGCCAAAAGGGCAGCGATTGGTGCAAAAAGGATGACTGAATACCCTTTGTAAGCTGTGAACATCAATAATCCAAGGGCTAATAGTATAATGAATAGCTCCATATGGGGAACTCCTTTCTAATACACAAGTTTTGATGGATCAGATTGCTGCAATATTTCGTAAGCCAGGAGTTTTTTTATCCTTTAAACCCATAGGTTCATCCATGAAAATCCTGCTGTCCATTAATTTTAAGTCTTTGGCAATCAATGGCCTGAAATTCATCTGGGAAAGGATATCTCTTTCTAAATTGATGCCAGGGGCAATCTCTGTAAGCGTCAATCCATCAGGCAAAAGTTCAAAAACGGCTCGTTCGGTAATATAGATGATTCTTTTATTATTTTCACGTGCCACATCACCACTGAAAGTGATTTGCTCTACATCCTCGATGAATTTCTTTGCTTTGCCCTCCTGGAGGATTTCAAGCTTCCCTTTGCCGGTCCCTACCTTTAAGCCACCGGCAGTGAAGGTTCCGCAAAAAGCGATTTGCCTGGCGTTTTGGGTAATGTTGATGAATCCGCCGCATCCGGCAATTTTAGGGCCGAACTTTGAAACATTAATATTTCCTTTAGTATCACATTGAGCCAGGCCAAGGAATGCAGCATCAATTCCGCCGCCATCGTAATAGTCAAACATATATGGTTGATCAATGATCGCCTGTGGCCCGATTGAGCAGCCAAAATCCAGCCCGCCTGCTGCTGTGCCGCCAATTGCACCAGGCTCAAGAGTTGGAGTGAATTGGTCATTCATTCCTTCCTCCTGGAGGATATGTGCGATAATTTCAGGCACTCCGATTCCATAATTCAGTACTTTGATATCCTCGTTCAATAGCATGGCTGCACGGCGCGCTATCACCTTGCGTTCGTTAAGGGGATATTTTTTATCGGATTGCTTATGAACAACATCGCTCCGGTAAAAATCTTCATTGTGCTGTGTTCCGAATGTCTGCATATGGTTGGCCGGGTTTTCAACAACAACCACATAATCGACGAGTATTCCCGGTATAGCCACAAGCTTAGGATCTATTGAACCGTTTTTGACAATCTTTTCTACCTGGACAATCACCTTGCCTCCGCTGTTGCGTGCATTCATGGCGATGGATAGGATTTCTAGTGTAAGCGGTTCCTTTTCGAAGCTGATGTTACCGTTTTCATCGGAAACCGAACCTTTCAGCAGAGCAAAATCAAGCTTCTGTGTTTTATAGGCAAGATAAGATTTGCCGTCAAAGTTTACTTTTTCAACGATTTCCTCTTTTGTAGCTTGATTAAGCTTGCCGCCGTCAATATCCGGGTCGACAAATGTTCCTAATCCTACATGTGTGACCGTGCGCGGTTTACCAGCTGCTCCATCACGAAACATCTGTGAAATGACACCCTGCGGCAGGTTATAGGCTTCAATTTTGTCATTGACCACCAATGGCTGGAATTTGGGCGCAAGTCCCATATGACCGCCGATGATTCGCTTCACAAGTCCTTCATGAGCGTAATGGTTCATGCCCCGGTCAACACCATCACCGTTTCCTGCTGCATACATAAGGGTTAGGTTTCTTGGAGACTGGCTTTCAAGGAATCTCTTTTCTACCTCGATATATATTTCTTCTGCAACGCCAACGCCAATAAAACCGCCCAGGCCCACAACCGCATTGTCGGTGATCAAATTTGCTGCTTTCTGTGATGAAATGATTTTTACAGAAGACATAGTCAACACCTCATTGTCGTTTTCTATTTCAGTCCAGGGGTCGGATTAAAGTCTTAATCCACCGGTCACTTCCAGGACATGCCCATTGACATAACTTGACTCGTCGCTTGCAAGGAATATTACTGCGTTTGCAATTTCCTGCGGCTGACCAAGGCGTCCAAGCGGGGTTTTCTCTCTGATTGGCTGGAGGACTTTATCAGGTACAGTTGCCATCATTTCTGTTTCAACATACCCCGGGGCAATAGCATTTGACCGTACTGCAGCCCCTTTGCGAGTGAACTCTTTCGCCCAGGTATAGGTCATGCCAATGACACCTGCTTTTGTTGCTGCATAGTTTGTCTGTCCAACATTTCCATATACGCCAACAACAGAAGAGATACTGACAATTGAGCCCTTTCCATTTTCCATCATGATTGGCGCCACAGCTTGAGTCAGGTTGAATACTCCTTTAAGATTTACATCTATTACTGCATCCCACATATCTTCAGTCATTTTCTGAATCAAAGCATCCCGGGTAATTCCGGCGTTGTTGACAAGGACATCGATTTTTTCGAACTCAGTTTTCACGTCTTCAACAAATTTAGCAACCTGGTCGCGATTCGTCACATTTAACTGCACATGGCGTACATTTGGCAATTGATATTCTCCGACTCCCATATCGAGAGAATAGACGATCGCAGCACCCTCTTGCGCAAGCGTTTCCACTATTTTGCGGCCGATTCCACGTGCTCCTCCTGTTACAATAGCCACTTTACCTTCCATTCTAATCATATTGTAAGCCCCCTACACGATATTAAATGATTACACTAATAATGTAAGCGGTAACAATATTAAAATAAAATACATATAAATCATGATTGTTATAACTTTAAGTTATGGAATAAAAAAAGCAGGAGTACAAGGTAATTGCCTTGTAATCCTGCCATTTTGTCTGGAATGCTAAATTCGAAAATAAGTTATTTAATATGTTCTCGGATGTATTCGATGAATTTCTTCGCAGCAAAAGAGATATATCTATTTTTTTTCAAGATGATTGCAATCCGCCATTTCATTTCCGGATGATCAATCGGGATTTGCTTAATGCTATTGCTGTTGAATCTGGCCAGGATTGGACGCGGTAAAATCGAAATCCCCTGGTTAAGACAGACCAATTCAGTTAGGAAGTCCCATTGGGAGCTCTTAAAATAAACATTTGGTTCAAAGCCAGCTTCACGGCAAGCCTTGAGGACATGGTGATGGAGCAGGAAGGTTTCATTGAGGAGTGCAAACGACTCGTCCTTTAAGTCTTCGAATGTAACTTTCTCCCTTTCAGCAAGCGGATGGTCGTTATGGACGATTAAGACCACTTCATCTTCAGTTACTGGAATGTACTCAATTCGATCAGAAAGCTCAGGCAATATAACCAGCCCAAGGTCGACGAACCCCTTTTCGACCATTTCATAGACTGTGACAGCTCCATTTTCAATAATTGAAAGGTTAATTCCTGGGTAATCTTGCCGGAAATTAGCAATAAGAGGAGGGAAGTAGCTTGTCCCTATTACAGGCGGGATTCCCACGCTTACATTTCCAGTCCTTAAATTTTTTGTATCCTGAATCGCTTCTGTGATCGAGTCCATCTCCAACAGAATTTTTTGCCCCTCTTCGAATAGTTTTTCTCCTGCATCAGTCAAAGTCATTTTATGCTCGGACCGGTCAAAGAGCTGGACACCGAGATCTTCTTCCAGTTTTTTAATCATTTTGCTTAAAGCAGGCTGAGAGAGATGGAGATTCCTCGCTGCGACTGTAAAACTATTATCTTTTGCAACCTGGACAAAATACGCTAACTGACGTGTATCCATCATTATTCCTCCGTATTAATCCCATAAGTACCGCTATTGTAACATAGGCTGAGCATAGAAAAATAATGGTTTAGAAGCACTACTTAATGAGGCAAGCAGGATGATTGCCATGTATTATATGAAAATGCGTTTGAACATATAGATTTAAGGTTATGTTTATCAGTAAGACAGCAAAAGGGGAATCGCCATGGAAAAAAAAGAATACAACAAACTCGTAAGGGACTTTTTTCCGGATTTGATGAAGGATAAAGGCAAGAAAATTGAATATGAAATCTTGGAAGGCAGTGCCTATAGTGAAAAGCTAATGGAAAAATTCAATGAGGAAGTTGAAAAATTCCGGAATGCCGGAACCGATAGGCTGCTGAGTGAAATAGTGGACTTGCTTGAGGTGGTCTATGCGATTGCGGAACATCGAGGAATCACCGAATCGGAAGTGGAGTTCATGCGCCAGCTGAAGAAGAACCGAAGCGGCGGCTTCCGCAAAAAAATCCTTCTCAAATCAGTAGATGAACGTTCAAAATAAAAATAAGCCCTCTGCCATAGTTGGCGGAGGGCTTTATCTATATCGTGTTAAGCAGTTTTATGCGCAGCTTCTGGTGCCTGTTTTAAAACAGTTTTGCGGATGAAAGGAACCACCCAGCGGTCTAAACCGTATTTGCCAGCATTGAAACCGGCAAACAGAATGATGAAACCGAAGAAGATGTCAGTTGGGTTGTGGGATACAGTGCCGGCAAGGAAGAAACTGAAGTTCATGACAAGGCCGAAGAACATGGCAGCAGTAGTCAAGCATCCAAGAATCAAACCAAGGCCGATAAGGAATTCACCAAGCGGAACGATGAAGTTGAACAGATCCACATTAGGAATCGCAAAGCTTTCAAGGAAGTTTACATACCATCCATACACCATATGTCCGTCTGGACCTTTTACAGGATTGGCAGCAGCATTTTTTAAAAATCCAGTTGCGTCAAAACCGTCACCCGTCAACTTTCCCCACCCAGCAGTCATCCAGTTGTAACCAAGCCATACACGAATCACTGTCAACAGGCCAGCAGCAATATTGTTTTCCCTTAACCATTTAGCGAACATCTAAATCGCTTCCCTTCAAAATATATAATGATTACACTAATAAAATATCAAAGAAAAATATGGAAATCTGTGAATAAAGTGTGAAGACACATATCAGCCATAATGTTTTGAACAATTTTTGACAGAGAGTTCCTTTTATGGATAGTATACCCTGATAGGTATAATGGTATTTCTTTTCCTTGTCACATATGTTGGAAATATATAGAATAAACATAAGGAGATAACAAGCAGGAAAGGGGAATGGAGTAATGAGCGAACTATTGTTTAAACACTTTGAATTAACAAGAGGGAATTTTATAAAAGATATTGAGGGATTGGATCCTGAGCAGGCGAGTTTTCAGCCCGAGGGCTTCAATAATAACATCCACTGGCAAATCGGGCATGTTTTGACGGTCGCAGAACAATTCATGCTGGGTTATCCTAAAAAATCAAATCATCTTCCAGAGAGTTACATAGAGCTATTTGGGAATGGTACGCGCCCATCTGATTGGTCGGGCGATGTTCCTTCTGTCGAGCTATTGACTGAACAATTAAAAACGCAGCTTGGAAGAATCAAAGAGGTCCCGGCTTCGATGCTGGACGAGAAGCTGAAAAAGCCTTTTCTCGGACTGGAGACGTTTGGGGAACTTGCCAATATGGCCTTGTTTCACGAATCCTATCATCTAGGCCAAATCCATGCGATGAAAAAATTAGCGAAGTAATGACAGATATGGCAGTGACCGTTTGGCCACTGCTTTATATAATTGCAGGCATCGGCCTAAATTAGACCATGCGAGAAATGGAGGCTGCCAATGTACCAGGAGACTTGTCCATATTGCAATATACATGCGGATGAGGAGCAGAATGTCGTTTTTGAAAATGAAACCTGTTATTTTATCCAAAAGGAATCAGAGCAGCAAATCCTGCAGGGGAGCGGACTGATCATCCCGAAACAACATAAGCAGAATGTATTTGAACTGTCAGATCAAGAGTGGATGGATTCAAGGGAATTGCTGGCCGCAGCAAAGAATCTGCTTGACACAAAGTACTCGCCAGATGGATACAGCGTAGGCTGGAATACTGGCAGAGCAGGCGGCCAATCGATCTTCCATGCTCATTTGCATGTCATTCCGCGTTTTAAAGATGAGCCTCTCGCCGGGCGGGGGATCAGATACTGGATCAAGCAGGAGGAAAATAGGAGAAACTAGTTATATTGGTACGAAAAAATGGCTCTGCAAATGCAGGGCCATTTTTAGGTTGTGCTCTCATGCCAATCTGAGTATAATCCGCTTCCATTGCAGCCGGGACATTCGTATGGTGCCGCGTAATAAACAAATTCATTCGCGGAAAAAGCGTAGTAACCCCTGCCATGGCAGTCAGGGCATTTATTTTGATCCTTCATATTGGCAAGGTGGTTTTCGTATCTTGCATTTCTCCATTGATTAAGCGCATTGAATAAACCCAAAATCATACACCTCCAGTTCTATGCATAGTTTGGAGAAATTCACATGTTTTTATGTATAGTTTATGGAGAAATTTGGTTTTTGCCCCTGGTACGAGCACATACCATAATTGAAAGTTGACATTAATGTGAACAATCCATCATTAACAAACCTTACTGGATAATCTTGGACTATAATGAACCTGAATAAAAAATCCAGGAGGAATTCATGATGAAAAATGAATTGACACAAATGGTCAACCAGCAAATTGCAAACTGGACAGTCCTTTACATCAAACTCCATAACTACCACTGGTATGTAACGGGACCAGAATTCTTCACTCTGCATGCGAAATTCGAAGAACTGTACAATGAAGCTGCATTGCATATTGATGAATTAGCCGAAAGATTGCTGGCGATGGGGGACAAGCCGGTGGCAACGATGACTGGTGCGCTCGAGCTTGCTTCGGTAAAAGAAGCCGCAGGAAATGAGTCCGCTTCAGAAATGGTTGCAAGCATTGTTCATGACTATTCAACCATGATCGAAGAATTAAAGCGGGGAATGGAACTGGCTGGAGAAGTACACGATGAAACAACAAGCGATCTTCTTTTGTCCATTCATTCAGGGCTGGAAAAACATGTTTGGATGCTGAATTCATTTTTAGGCAGATAAGAGAGGAAATGAAAGAGACGTATGCCGATGCATACGTCTCTTTTTTATCCTAATCCTTTTAGGCTCTGTTGGTGTACTTTGTTAGTTTTTCAGTCTTTCAGCCAGCTCTGGGACCAATCTTCAATTTTCCCCATAAGAGGTTCAAGTGCCTCGCCTTTATCGGTCAGAGAGTATTCAATCCGCACAGGAGTCTCTGGGTAGACTTTTCTTTTAACAATCCCTTCATTCTCCAAATCCTTTAAGCGTTCAGAAAGAACCCTGCCGCTGATCCCGATTGCAGACTCGATGCTGCAGAATCGTTGTGGACCAGATAGGAGCTGGTAAATGATCAGCCCGGTCCATCTTAAGCTCAGGATGGTCATGGCTTTTTCAAATCTAGGACAAATAATCTTATCCATTCTAATCACTCCTTACTTAATATTATAATCATATTAAATTAAAAATAAATTACTTTTAACAAAAAGATTACTTGACGTATATAGTTAACTAAAATATAATTACTTACATAAAGTAACCAACTAACGATATTGTAACTGCAGTGCTGTTTTCGTTAAAGTAAATGAAAAAGGAGAATAATACAAATGATAAAGATGAATGAAGTTGGAGCAACAATTTTAAGAATTGTTTTAGGAGCAACTTTCCTGATCCATGGCGCGGCCAAGTTCCAGGGTGGTATCGAAAACACAGTGGGTTTCTTTGAAAGTCTTGGCCTGCCAGGTTTTTCGGCATACCTTGTAGCTTTAATAGAATTAGTAGGCGGTATCGCGATGATACTGGGAGTTGGGACAAGGATTGTTTCGATTTTGTTTGCGGTTGTTTTGGCCGTAGCGGTCATTAAAGTAAAGCTCGCCGGAGGATTCCTTGGAAACGGCCAGATGGCGGGATATGAACTTGACCTTTCGTTAATGGCCATCTCAATTTATCTGGCAATCACTAATAAATCACTCTTCGCTATTGATAATGTCATTTTTCAAACTAAAAACGCCTAAAGGAGGAAATCCAATGAATTTTCATCAGCCTCCGGTTACTTTTGTGGGCCGGGTGGATTTAAAGGTGCAAGATCTTGAGCGTTCGGTTGCTTTTTATCAAGATGTGATCGGTTTTAAACTATTTGAAAAAACGGAGAGATTGGCAAAGTTTACTGCGGATGGCAAGAATGTGCTGCTGTCAATTGAACAGCCAGAGGATGTAATGCCAAAGCAGAGAAGAACCACTGGACTTTATCATTTTGCCATTTTATTGCCTCATCGCGCCGATTTAGCCAACATACTGAAACATTTTGTACAGTTAAGGCTTCCGCTTCAGGGAGCATCAGACCACCTGGTGAGTGAGGCACTTTACCTTGCCGATCCAGATGGAAATGGAATTGAGATCTATATAGACCGGCCAGCTTCAGACTGGACATGGAATGAGTCTCAAGTTGTCATGACCACGGAGCCGTTGGATGCAGAAGGTCTGCTTGAGGAGGACAAAAGAGGGACATGGAATGGTCTGCCTGCAGGCACTGTAATGGGACATATCCATCTGCATGTTTCTGAATTAGACAAAACGGAAGAGTTTTACACAAAGGGACTTGGCTTTAATGTAGTTTCTCGATATGGGCCTCAGGCTCTGTTCACTTCAACAGGGAAATATCATCACCATATTGGACTGAACACCTGGAATGGAGTTGGAGCTCCGAAACCAGCGGAAAACAGTGTGGGACTCAGATCATTCAGTTTGGTACTGCCAGATGAAGAGTCGGTAAAAGAAACGATTTCCCGGCTGATCAGCGTTGGTGCTGAAGTTACAGAAGAAAATGGTGTTATTGTTACAGTTGACCCTTCGGGGAACAGGATCAAGTTAGAAACAGCATGATAGAAAAAGATAACAGGCGGTGGAGAGAATGGGTCTATTAAACAAACTATTTGGGAACAAAACGAAGGAGGAAAAAATCATGACTGCAGAAAAAATGAATATCGGGATTATTTTAGGAAGCACAAGACAGGGCCGTGTGAGCCCGCAAGTTGGCGAATGGGTTAAGGAACTGGCTGACAAGCGCGGGGACGCAAATTATGAAATCGTCGATATAGCTGACTTCGATCTGCCATTTTTGGGAACAACGGATGGAACTGAGCCGGGGATTGCTGCCTGGAATGAAAAGCTTTCAAACCTCGATGGTTTCGTGTTCATTGTTCAGGAATACAATCACAGTATTACCGGAGCATTGAAAAACGCGCTTGATTTTGCACGCGAGGCATGGAATAACAAAGCAGCCGGAATCGTCAGCTATGGTTCAACAGGCGGCGCAAGAGCAGCTGAACATTTAAGAGGAATCTGCGGAGAATTAAAAATAGCCGATGTCCGAACACATCCAACATTATCTCTATTTACTGACTTTGAAAACGGAACAGAATTTAAGCCGCAAGCCCTTCATGGTGATAATGTAAATGCAATGCTGGATGAAGTAGTGGCATGGAGCGGAGCATTAAAGACTTTAAGATAGAATGAGCAAATTAATTGACCTGCTTTTTTAAACGGGGTAATATCTCGAAGTAAGCTATTTTTACTTCGAGATTTTTCATGAAAATAGCTTGGAGAATAAAAAAGGAATAGGTGGAATCACATCATGGCAAAAGTTTTATATATCACAGCACACCCACTTACTGAAGAACAGTCATTCAGTTTGTCAGCAGGAAAAGCCTTCATTGACACATACCAGGAGCAAAACCAGAACGATGAAGTCATTCATCTGGATCTATTCAAAGAAAACATCCCACACATCGATGCCGATGTATTAGGCGGCTGGGGAAAACTGCAGAAAGGCACTGAATTTTCAGCCCTAACTGCAGAAGAACAGGCAAAAATCGGCCGTCTTGCAGAGCTTGTTGACCAGTTCACAGCAGCAGACAAATTCGTTTTCGTGACACCGCTTTGGAACTTCTCATTCCCGCCAGTCATGAAAGCATACCTGGATTCCGTAGCAGTCGCAGGCAAGACATTCAAATATACACAAGAAGGCCCTGTTGGTTTAATGACCGATAAAAAAGCCCTGCACATCCAGGCTCGCGGCGGATACTACTCAGAAGGACCAGCAGCAAGCATGGAAATGGGAAATCGCTACATCGAAACAATCATGAACTTCTTCGGAGTACCTTCATTTGAATCCCTTGTTCTTGAAGGTCATAACGCAAACCCTGAAAAAGCACAGGAAATCAAAGAAAACGGAATCGACCGTGCGAAGGATCTAGTACATACATTCTAATAGAAGATTTACAGGAACAAGCAGGTCAGAGATGGCCTGCTTTTCTATTTATTAGAGGGATTCCTGAAGTTAATTGATGTGTGATTGTTTGATAGAGGTTTTGTAAGGGGCACTTTTTGGGAAAAGCGTCGTGAGTTTGTCAGATAGAGGTCTTTTAACGGACACTTTTCGGGGAGATTATCATGAATTTGTCCGATAGGGCTCTTGTAGCGGACACTTTTTCAGGAAATAATCATGGGTTTGTCCAAAAGAATCATTCAAAAGCCATCTGCTTATTTATGATAAAAACGGATGCCCAATATAGGACATCCGTTTTATCATATCTTTTAAACTTCCTGTGGGACCTGCAGTCCGAGTCCTTGCGCGATACGGGTTCCGTACTCAGGGTCTGCCTTATAGAAGTGGCCGATCTGGCGGAGTTTGATATCATCGCGTTCAACTGGCTTCATTGCTGTGACGATATTAGCAACCAGGCGAGCTCGTTCTTCTTCGCTCATCAGGCGGTACAGGTCACCGGCTTGTGTGTAATGGTCATGGTGATCATAGCCCGCGTTTTCGGCCACACCGCTGACAGGAAATGCTGCCTGTTTTTGCTCATTCACTTCTGTTGGTCCTCCGAAACTATTAGGCTCGTAGTTTACAGATTTGCCGCCATTTCCATCAAAGCGCATCTGGCCGTCACGCTGGTAGGAATTGACTTCTGTTCTAGCCCTGTTGATCGGCAAATGATTGTGATTTGCGCCTACACGGTATCGGTGCGCATCAGCATAAGCGAACAGGCGGCCCTGTAGCATTTTGTCTGGCGATACATCGATACCAGGTACCAGCGTTCCAGGAGAGAAGGTTGCCTGCTCAACTTCCGCAAAGTAATTTTCCGGGTTACGGTCCAAGACCATGCGGCCCACTTCAATTAATGGGTAGTCTTTTTGTGACCAAACCTTTGTAACATCGAATGGATCAAAACGGTACGTATTCGCATCCTCCAATGGCATGATCTGGACATAAAGCTTCCAGGCAGGGAAGTCTCCCGCTTCGATGGCATTAAATAAATCTTCTGTATGGAAATCCGGGTTTTCGCCGGCGATTTGTGCCGCTACATCGGCAGTCAGGTTCTTCACGCCTTGCTCTGTCTTGAAGTGGTACTTGATCCAGACGCCATCTCCTTCAGCATTAGTCCATTTGAATGTATGGCTGCCAAAACCATGCATATGGCGGAAAGTAGCCGGAATGCCGCGGTCAGACATCAGGATCGTTACCTGATGCAACGCCTCAGGTGACAGTGACCAGAAATCCCACACTGCATTTGGATCCTTCAGGTGAGTCTGAGGGTTCCTTTTTTGTGTATGGATGAAGTCAGGGAACTTGATCGCATCACGGATGAAGAATACCGGCGTATTATTGCCGACAATATCATAGTTTCCTTCCTCTGTATAAAACTTTACGGCAAATCCGCGTGGGTCACGCACTGTATCAGCTGATCCCAGTTCACCAGCAACCGTTGAGAAACGGACGAATAAAGGTGTTTTCTTTCCTGCCTCTGAAAGAAATGCTGCCTTCGTATATTTGGTTACATCATTTGTCACTTCAAAATATCCATGTGCTCCGGCACCTTTTGCATGCACAACACGCTCAGGCACACGCTCGCGGTTAAAGTGCGCCAATTTTTCCAAAAGGTGAACGTCCTGCAGTAAAGTTGGACCTCTTTGGCCAGCTGTCATGGAGTTCTGGTTGTCCCCAACCGGTGCTCCCCAGCTTGTAGTCAGATTCTTCTTTTGATCATTACTCATTCTTCATCCCGCCTTTTTAAAATTTGTTGATGACTAAATGATAACATCTTTCAATTAAAAATCAATATTAATTTATAATTATTTTAAATAAGGAGGTAATACATTAAAATAATTACTATAAATATGGCCCTGTCACAAAATATGGTAGATAAAAAAAGACTGAAAAGCTGTCGACATTTTTGAATCTCTCCAATCCAACTGAATATGCCTCTGACAAAGTTACAAACCTGTAACACTATGTAAAAAATGAACCGGATCCTTACAGTGCTGGCTATTGAAGGAAGGGGAAGAAGAATGGTATAAACTGCTAGGTTTATAAAGACTCAAGCGTTATCAATAGATTGAGAAGGTTTATCCTGATTGGCACTTATTGGACGATGAATCCATATGTTACAACTGCTAGCCTTATTAGTAGAGAAAAAGAGCAACTCTACTGGAGGTTTAGAAAATGAAAAAGATGAAAAAGATGAAAAAGACTTTGGCAGCACTCACAGCTGCAGTATCTCTATCTGTATTTTCAATGGGTGCGGCTGCAGAAGCGGCAACTTACCAGGTGAAAACAGGAGATACACTTTGGGGAATTGCGAGTAAAAATGCAGTGCCTGTGAATCAATTGAAAAAGGCCAATAACCGGACTAGCAATCTACTATATCCAGGACAAAAGTTGACGATTCCTGCCTCGACGGTATCTGCGGCAGATCAGGACTTGCTTGCAAGACTGGTCCACGCTGAGGCAAAAGGCGAGCCATATGCTGGGAAAGTAGCAGTAGCGACTGTTGTCTTGAATAGAGTAGCAAGCTCTGAATTCCCTAATACAATCAAGGGAGTCATTTATCAAAAATCAAACGGCTATTATGCATTCACACCCGTGAAAAATGGCGCCATCAACAAGGCAGCGGATGCAGAGTCCAAGAAAGCCGTTAAAGAAGCCATTGCATTCAGGGGACAGGGGAATGGATCATTATTCTTCTTTAATCCGAAAACCGCAGTAAGCAAATGGGTGTTTTCAAGAGAAGCAACCGTGACAATCGGAAATCATAGATTTGCGAAGTGACTCAAAAAAGCTGTGTAGATTCTCATTCTGCCCAGCTTTTTCTCAATTAGGCTGCTTTTTTAAAGCCAAAAAACAAAGTGATAAAAAACCTTGTTAAATAATCGAATAAAACATACTATTTAATTGCAATACATAACGAATGGAGGAATGTTCTTTGATAGTTAAATCGCGTGTTGAATCGTTGGAACTACAAATTCTGAGAAAGCTGAATTCAAGAATGAAATTGTCTACGAAGGAACATAGTAACTATCTGTACCTGGAAAAAGGATATGAAGGCGAAGTGATTTTTGATCATTGGATGGGGGAGGTAGAAAAAGGCTTTCTGGTTTTGAACGATTTGCTGCTGGAACATGGAAATACGAAATTCCAAGTCGATTCCCTATTCCTGTCCCAGATAATCCACATGTTCGAAGTGAAGAATCTCGAGGGAGATTATTATATCGAAGGCGATAGGTGGTACACCCATAATGGAGTAGAAATTAAAAATCCTCTGATACAAATGGAAAGGGCAGAGTCTCTCCTGCGAAGGATGGTGCGAGACCTTGGGTACAACATAAATATTGAATCAACACTGGTCTTTGTGAACAACAATTTTTACCTCTATCAAGCTCCGCGTAATTTACCAATTATCTTTCCGAACCAGATTCCAAGACTTCTTAAAAACCTGCAAAAACAATTTTCTCCAATAAAAAATACCCACACAAACCTAGCCGAACGTCTGCATTCCCTGCATACTCAAGATTCGCCATACTCCCGGCTGCCTCAATATAGTTTCGACAAATTGAAGAAGGGAATAACCTGTTCCCATTGTCATAGCATGAATACAATCGTGACTCGAAAAACACTAATATGCACCAGTTGCGGGAAACGGGAAACTTTACATGAAGCAGTATTGAGAAGTGTTAGAGATATTCAATTACTTTTTCCGGAAGAAGCTTTAACAGTCAATACGGTCCATGAATGGTGCAAGTCTGTCAAAACAAAGAAAGCCATTAGGAACATTCTTTCAGAAAACTATACATTGGAGGGCCATGGCCCATCTTCCCGCTATATAACTGTTGATAAATGATTCTTGAAGGAGAATGATACCCTTATACAAGCGAAACTGTCCACATAAGGGTACCACTCAAGCGGAAAAACACCCTTATGCAGGCGAAACTGTCCACATAAGGGCACCATTCAAGCGGAAAGACACCCTTATGAGGGCAAAACTGTCCACATAAGGGCACCATTCAAGCGGAAAGACACCCTTATGCAAGTGAAACTGTCCACATAAGGGCACCATTCAAGCCAATAGACCCCCTTATGCAGTCGAAACTGTCCACATAAGGGCACCATTCAAGCGGAAAGACACCCTTATGCAGGTGAAACTGTCCACATAAGGGCACCAATCAAGCGGAAAGACACCCTTATGCAGGTGAAACTGTCCACATAAGGGCACCATTCAAGCCAAAAGACACCCTTATGCAGGCAAAACCATCCACATAAGGGTACCATTCAAGCCGAAAGACACCCTTATGCAGGCAAAACCATCCACATAAGGGTACCATTCAAGCCGAAAGACACCCTTATGCAGGCGAAACTGTCCACATTAGGGTACCACTCAAGCGGAAAAACACCCTAATGCAGTCGAAACTGTCCACATAAGGACACCATTCAAGCCAAAAGACACCCTTATACAGGCGAAACTGTCCACATAAGGACACCATTCAAGCCAAAAGACACCCTTATACAGGAGAAACTGTCCACATAAGGGCACCATTCAAGCGGAAAGACACCCTTATACAAGCAAAACCATCCACATAAGGGTACCATTCTAGCCGAAACACCCTTATGAAGACCAAACTATCCACATAAGGGTATCATTCAAGCTTCAGTCATTGTCTTGAAAGTATTCTAACGATTTGATCCTCAACATTCCTGCCATCCCTGTCATCCAGCAGGTTATTCAGCATTATCGTAAAAATTAGTGTCTCGCCGCCGGGCTTTTCCACATATCCTGCGAGGGTGCTTACTCCAGTCAGCGAGCCTGTTTTGGCCTGAACGGTAACGAACTTCGCCTCTTCTTTCAGTCTGTTTCGCATCGTCCCGCCAACCATCCTATCCTTTGCTCCGGCCACGGGAAGGGAATTCTTGAAAACAGGAAACCATTCCTCTCCTTGCACTTCATAAAGAATTTTTGTGATCTCATTTGCCGGAACGAGGTTCGCATGGGATAGACCAGAGCCATCACGGAGGATGATTTTACTTGTATCGACACCGATACTCTCCAACTCATCCATCATTCCCTCAAAACCCTTGTCCCAGCTGCCGTCACCGTGGACGGCTTTGCCTATTTCTTTCACTAGTACTTCTGCATGGCCATTATTGCTGAGCTTCATGAATGGAATCATCAGGTCAGCAAGGGGAATGGATTTATGAAAAATTAATACCGGCATGGCATCTGCAGCCTTGCCATTTTTTATTTTCCCAACAATCTCGATGCCCTGGTCTTCCAGGGCTTTCTTAAAAAGGGTTCCGGCATATTGCGCTGGATTCCAGACGGCGACCCATTCCCTTACCAGTTGTGAATCCGCAGGAATCGACCCTTTCACGACAATAGCATTTGTGCCATGCTCCCGTTTGATTTGGATATCTTGCTTTCCTTTAGGTTCGATTGTTTTAGTTTCATTAACGACTGTGACGAAATCTGTATCCGGCTCAAGCGAAATCTTGGCTGCTTTGCCTTTTTTGCCGGGGGAAATGGAGACTATTACTGTTCCGGCATCATAGTCCAGATTCGGTGATGCTGTCAGTGCCGATATTTGCGCTCCATAATATTGATGCTCATCATTCCAGGATAGGTCCTCTGAATACCTGACATCATCATACCAGCTGTCATCGGTGATAATATCACCATCAATCTTGGAGATTCCTTTCTTCTTCAATTTTTTTGCTATTTCAGCAAAATCAGCTGGAAGGAGTGTTGGATCTCCTTTGCCTTTTAAATAAAGATCTCCTGATAGAGTGCCGCCTGCTATTTTACCAGTCGTCAAAACTTCGGTTGTAAAACGATAATCTTCCCCTAAAACTGACAGTGATGCGGCGGCAGTGAACATCTTCAGTATAGAAGCCGGCTGCATTCGAATCTCTCCGTTATGCTCATACAGCAGCTTTCCGTGATCTGCTGACCTGATGCTGATACCCGCCAGCGCACCATCAAGAATCGGTTCGTTTTCAATGAATTCATTGATTTCCTCTGACAGATCAACACTGGTTGAAACAGCCTGTGCAGGAGGTTCATCCGTATAGAAAAGCGGAATGATGGCTAAAATGCTAATAAACATGAACAGGACGATGAATGTAGTTTTTTGTTTCAATTTTTCGTTCATTCCCTTCATAACTCTTCTGTTTTCGACAGGAATTTTCCCAATAAACAACTAGTAGAGTCTATGATAATGTTTATATTAATAGAAGGTTGAGGAGGAAAAATATGTACCGATACGTTTGGAATACTTTATTCATTGTAGCCATCGGAGCAGGATTTTACTTCTATGTCCAACTGATTTTTTCCAAGGTGACAGATCCGTTGTACGGGACATTGGCACTTCTCGTAGGCTGCCTGTTCGCAGCCGGGATTTCAAGGGAGATGCTGTTGCTTTTGCAAAATAGAAATGAAAATAGCCAGGTTTAACTTAAAAAATACTCCTTATTGATCTTCTTTAGATTTGGAAGCTCAATAGGAGTATTTTGTTTGGTTGAAATCAAGTTTATTCTATGATTCCATGTCCGACAATTTCTACAACGACTTTTGGAGTTATGACCACGTTTGGATATTCCTTTATCCAATCCACATGCTTCCAATAGTCGGGGTATTGCGCAATCAGTCTTCTGCCAATCCCTAAACTATCACTATTTGCTTCCTGAAGAGTTTTAATTGCGGCTGCTGCATCATTGGTCAGCATCTCGGATAGTTTATTGGTCAATTTGGTAATTTCCTGCTTATCGTATAAATGGTTCTTAACGTAGTCGGTGATATCAATTTTTAACTTTAAATTTATATTTGCAATAGCCCGATTGTTTTTCACTTTTACCTCTAATGTTTCCTTTGCTTTTTTTACGGTAAAAGAAACAAAATGTGTCGGCTTGAAAGCTTCACCTTCTGATATTCTTTTTGTGAATTTTGGTGACTTTCCCGAATTGCCGTCAAGCAATAGGAAAATAACCGCTTCGTCCCCGGTAAGTACCCGACCAGTGAATTTCCTTTCGTTAAATAAGGCAATACCCTCAACACTGGCGGCTTTCCTGTCTTCTGATGGACGAAGGAAAGGCAAAACGAAATCTTCTCCTGGATCAAACATCTCCGCGCAGATCGATTGAATGTTTTCGGCTGGAATGAGGGAAGCGATTTCCTGGCTCTCTAATAAATCATAGAAATATGAACTGGCCTTCTCCTCTTCAATATTTATTCGCAGCAAATCCTTACCCATCCCCTCGGCTACGACTACTTTGGCGCTTAGAGCACTCTTGGGATCCCGATAGAATAAATCAAGTACAGAATAGATATCCTTTTTTGCGAGCTCATTCCCTATGATTAACACCCTTAGTTTGGATGCATCAAAGACCTTTTCCGATTTTCTGTCTATGTCCGCCCGTGCCTCTCTTGGTGTATTTCCGAGGCCAGAACTGATGGTATATCCGCTGACCCCTCCTCCCTCTTGATTCTTTTTTATGATTGGGGAAGTAAGCTCATCGAGTATTTTTCCGTCAGGAGTCAAATCGAAGCTGGCCGCCATGAATAATTTTACATCCTTCAATAAATGCTGATCCCAGCAGGCACTAAGCAACAGAAGGGTGACAATAGCAAGAATGCCTGTTTTAAGAATTCGGGTCATTGGCCTTACCTCCATGCTCGGATTTTTTGAACAGGAATGAAACGGTGAGTAAAAAGGCAGGGAAAAGGATGAAAATAAAACCGGCCTTCGGGATATTGCTGCTCATGATATCTAAATATTTGATGTCAATTTCAGGTAAAAAAGAAAAGCCATAAATGATAAGCGCCATACAATACACAAGTTTCCGTCGATCCCTTTTATAAAAAATTTTAGCGGCTGAGTCAGCGGCCAGAAACAGGTAACTGCAGAAAGAAGTGAATACAAGGAATATCCAGATTGACAGAAATAGTAAATCCGTTCGTTCAATGAGTTTGAACGTATAAGATTTTAAGATATACAAAAGCGGTTCTGGCAATATTTTTATTTCAGCCGGGCTGAAGTAAATGAAACTGATGATAACCACATAGGCATAAAGTATGGTACTGAACAGGTTAGCAAAAGATACTGCCTTGAATTTTTGAAGTGTCGTTCCTGATACCATTGGAAAAGTGAGAAGGATGATTTCAAACCCCAGCATGGAAAGGATCGCGTCTTTACTGCCAATGACAATATCTTTGATGCCAGCCTGTCCGATCGGTAACATATAATAAATGTTCGCATCCTTCAACGTGTAGGAAACAAGCAGCAAGAGCAAAAGGATAAGCGGTGTGACCAATGTGTAAAAACGGGCCAGGACTTTCAATCCGCCAACACTTAAATAGATTCCGGACAGCAAAAGCAAACCGCCGATTACCCAATTTGGAGTATAGGGAAGGATCCAGCGATCGATAATTCTGACATAGAGCACAAGAATCAGACTCCCGACACTGATGAAATATAGCATATAGAAAAGAGAAATTAGTTTACCAATCTTCCTGCCTAACACAAACGCTGAAATATCAAGGATGTTTTTAGACTTGAATTTTTTAAAAAGCATGAAATACATTAATAAGACCCCTTGAAGCAAAAGGCCGGCCAGAAGTATCGAAATCCATCCATCTGACTGCGCAGATTTATGCATTTCATATGGGAGAGACAGGGCACCTACACCCAACTGTGTCTGGATGATCAAAAAGAAAAATTGCTGATGGGTAATCGTATCTTTATCTCGGTTCATTTGTTTTCCATCCTCTAGAGTCCCGCTGTCTCTTGGTGTTTACCGCATGTGAATTGCGCGGACGCTCATCCATTTTCCAAAGAGGCATTCTCAAAAATGTGTCCTTAAGATCCTTGACCTGCAATGGAGCCAATGGCGAAAAATATGGCACTCCGAAAGATTCGAGCTTGCACAGTTTAATGAAGACGAATATCAGGCCAAAAGTCAGTCCCACGAAACCTAATATTGAAGCCGCAACCATTAGGGGAAACCTGATCAGCCGGACGGTCGTACTCATTTCATTGGAAGGGACGACAAACGCAGATATCGCAGTGACAGCGACGATGACAATCATGATATTAGAAATCAATCCTGCGCTTACAACGGCATCACCAATGACAAGACCTCCAACAATTCCGATGGTTTGTCCAATCGGTCTCGGAAGCCTGATCCCAGCTTCCCTGATCAATTCAATCGTTATCTCCATGAAGAAAGCCTCCAAAAGCGGAGGATATGGGATTCCTTCTACAGATCCCTTTAATGGGAGAATTAACTCATGAGGGATGACTTCAAGGTGAAAAGCAATAATCGCAATGTAAAAGGCCGGCAATGTGATGGCGATAAGAAAGCTGACATACCTGAGCAATCGGATGAATGACGAAGGAATCCACCGGCTGTTATAATCATCCGAAGACTGATAGAATGCAAAAAAAGTAATTGGCAATATCAAGGCTGTCGGACTGCCATCACCAATGATGGTGATCCTGCCTTCCATCAGATTCGCGATCACCCTGTCCGGCCTCTCGGTGTTGATGAGCTGTGGAAACAAAGAGAATGGATCATCCTCAATGAACTCCTCTATATAGCCTGGACTTAAAACCATGTCAGTCGAAATATAGGAAAGCCTTCTTTCAACTTCATCAACGATTTTCTGGTCAGCAATCCCTTTCATAAAAATGACAGCTACTTTGGTTTTTGTCTTATCGCCTAACTCATGGTAGTTAACCGTGAATTCTGGATTTTTAATTCTAAGCCTTAGCTGGCTGATATTTGTTTCAAGTTTTTCAACGAAGCCATCATGTGCGCCGCGAACCACTGCTTCATTTATCGGTTCCTGTATGGCACGTTGGATATCCTTAGGGAATGTGAATAACCAGGCTTCGTCCCGTTCGCATATGAACAAAACATATCCACCGCTGAGGATGCCGCTGATCATTTCCTCTTGTGTATTCACCGGTGCACCATTTAACGACTTAAGCTCAGCGGGTGTAATCTTCGAATCTTCCATCAATAAAGGAATCAATAATAGTTCCTTGAATTTGTCGGGCGACACCATGGTTTCAAGGAAACAAAAACGCAATGTGCAATTTCCTCTTTTAAATTCAGACTCTTTAAAGTCTGCAGTCTGCTGAAAGATTGCTTTAAGTTTTTCATATCCACTGCAATGAACTTCTTTTTTCTCGCTAATGGATGCAGGAAGCCGGAACTTTTTCATCATCACACCACTTTTTTGCTTAATAGAAACTTTATTAATATATTCGTTAAAAATAGTTATCCCTTTTAAAACGTTTTATATGTAAAAGTTGATTGTGAATTTGCGATTATTTACTGTGTAGGGGTATGATAAAATATAATTAAAGATGTAAAAGGGGGTTTTTAGATGGACATTTTAGAGCCCGAAGTACACCCGGCTGAATGTGGTGACAGCTGCTGCTCTTCAGAGCGCAAAAGCCACCATTCTGAAAAAACGAAAAAGAATCTCGTCACGAGATTGAATCGGATAGAAGGACAAATACGCGGCATAAAAGGACTTATTGAAAGAGATACGTATTGTGATGACGTGATCACACAAATTTCTGCGACTCAGGCGGCATTGAACAGCGTGGCTAAGCTGCTGCTTGAAGGCCATATGAAATCATGTATCGTTGAACGGATTCAGGAAGGTGATAACGAAGTGATCGATGAACTGTTGACGACGATTGAGAAACTGATGAAAAAATAAAAGGTCATTTTGTTTTCTATTTATGAACATGTTCTGTATAATGTCACTAACTTAATATATTCCTTCGGGGTCGGGTGAAATTCCCAACCGGCGGTGATGAAGCATGTGCTTCTTAGTCCGTGACCCGGTTAACATTTGTTAAGCGGTGGATCTGGTGAAACTCCAGGGCCGACAGTTAAAGTCTGGATGGGAGAAGGAAAAAACGAGGATTAGAAACAAGGGAGCAGTATACCCTTTTTTTACCCTCTAGTTTGACATTGTCTTTTTTAGGACCCCGAAGCGCTTATGTTTCGGGGTCTTTTTATATTTTTTAAAAGAGGGAGGGATGAAAGTGAAGAATCAGGACTATATGGCCCTTGCCATCAATCTTGCAAAAGCAGCGGAAGGACAGACCTCCCCGAACCCCCAGGTTGGCGCTGTGCTTGTAAAAGAAGGGCAGGTTGTTGGCATGGGCGCGCATTTGAAGGCAGGTGAGCCGCATGCCGAGGTCCATGCCATCCGGATGGCAGGAGAGAAAGCGGATGGGGCGAGTCTTTACGTGACACTTGAGCCGTGCAGCCATTTCGGGAAGACTCCGCCATGTTCGAATCTTGTCATAGAGTCGGGCATCAAAAAGGTGTTTGTGGCTTCGGTTGACCCTAACCCGCTCGTTGGCGGAGCAGGAATCAAAAAGATGCGTGAGTCGGGAATTGAGGTAGAGGTTGGATTATTGGAGGAAGAAGCTATTGCTCTTAATAAGGTGTTTTTTCATTACATAAGCACAGGGCTTCCATATGTAACCTTGAAGTCAGCCACAAGCCTTGATGGCAAAGTCGCAACAGTGACCGGGGAGAGTAAATGGATCACCGGGGAGGAAGCGCGTAAGGATGTCCATCACTTCCGCCATACACAGGATGCCATTCTGGTTGGTGTCAACACCGTCATAACAGATAACCCAAGCCTTACGACCAGACTTGAATCTGGCGGGAAAAATCCCATCCGGGTGATTCTGGATTCCACCCTCAGGACCCCTTTCGATTCAGGGGTGATCCATGATCAAGCAGCTAAGACAATCATCGTGACAGGAGCGGGTGCTGAGCCTGAAAGGGCAAAACAATTTGAAGAACAAGGCATCGAAATCATCAAGCTTGAGACTGAGAAAGTCGGAATTAAAGAAATGCTGGAAAAACTGGGGGAGCGCGGCATTACTTCACTGTATGTTGAAGGCGGTGCCGAAGTCCACGGCAGTTTTTTAAGGGAGAAGGCTTTTCAGCGGGTGATTACCTATATTGCACCAAAGCTGATCGGCGGCAGAAATGCCCCGTCAGCATACGGAGGCGAAGGCATTGCCCGTCTGGAGGAAACAGTTCCCTTGAAGGTCATTGATGTAAAGCAAATCGGCCAGGATATCCGGATCATTGCTGAGCCGGTCTAGAGGGAGGTTAATATGTTTACAGGGATTATTGAGGAAATCGGGACCGTTGCAAATATCCAGCACAGCGGGGAATCTTTTGTGCTGACAATTGACGCGAAAAAAGTCCTGACAGATGTCCATCTTGGTGACAGTATTGCTGTCAACGGAGTATGCCTCACTGTCACGTCTTTTACAGAAAACAGATTTTCGGTAGATGTGATGCCGGAGACGGTAAAAGCCTCGAGCCTTAAAACCGTCAGGAGAGGCTCAAAGGTGAACCTGGAAAGAGCGATGGCAGCCGGAGGCCGGTTCGGCGGGCATTTTGTTGCCGGCCATGTGGATGGAGTCGGGGTCATCAAAGGGAAAACCCAAGTTGAAAACGCAGTGTATTATGAAATCCAGCTTGATCCCGAATTGCTGAAATACGTAATCATGAAAGGCTCCGTCGCAGTTGATGGTACAAGCCTGACTGTTTTCGGGATATCGGAAGACAGCCTGACATTGTCGCTGATACCGCTGACACTTTCTGACACAGTGCTTGGCTTCAAGGATAAAGGCGATATCGTCAATATAGAATGTGACATGATCGGCAAATATGTAGGTCACTTCTTGAGTAACCAGGTTCCAGCAGCTTCAAAAAGAGGAAGTAATATTACAGCCCAATTCTTAGAGGATAACGGGTTTATGTGAGGGTGATGAAAATGTTTGATCCGATTGAAGAGGCTATATATGAACTCATGCAAGGCAAAGTAGTCATCGTTTGTGATGATGAGGACAGGGAGAATGAAGGGGATTTTATCGCGCTGGCTGAGAAGGCAACGCCGGATGTCATCAACTTCATGGCGACGCATGGCCGGGGTTTGATCTGTGTTCCAATTGAAACAGAACTGGCACAAAGCCTTGACCTGATACCGATGGTTTCTCGCAACACTGATCCGCATGGTACTGCCTTTACCGTTAGTATCGACCATAAGTTCTCTACAACAGGGATTTCTGCGTTTGAGCGCTCGGCAACAGTACTCAGCATGCTTGATCCAGAGTCTAAGGCTGCCGATTTTAAACGTCCGGGCCACGTCTTTCCGCTTGTCGCCAAAAAAGGCGGCGTGTTAAGACGGGCTGGCCATACGGAGGCAGCGGTTGATCTGGCAAAAATGTGCGGCGCCAAGCCGGCTGGCGTTATTTGTGAAATCATGAATGAAGACGGCACCATGGCACGAGTGCCGCAGCTTCGCAAGATTGCAGACCAGTTCGATTTAAAAATGATCACCATCAAGGATCTTATCCAATACCGCAACCGTAAGGACAATCTGATTCAAAGAGAAGTTGAAATCAATCTCCCAACTGAATTCGGGATGTTCAAGGCTGTCGGTTATTCGAACGTCGTGGATGACAAGGAACATATTGCCCTTGTGAAAGGTGACATCGACCCGGATGAGCCGGTATTGGTCAGGGTTCACTCTGAGTGCCTGACCGGAGATGTATTCGGTTCGTACCGCTGTGATTGCGGGCCGCAGCTGCATGCCGCATTAACACAGATAAACGAAGAGGGGCGCGGCGTCCTTTTGTATTTGCGCCAGGAAGGCAGGGGTATCGGCCTGATGAACAAGCTGAGGGCTTATAAGCTGCAGGAAGAGGGCTACGATACTGTAGAGGCCAATGAAAAACTCGGCTTCGGTGCTGACCTTCGCGAATACGGGATCGGAGCACAGATTTTAAAAGACCTTGGCATCAAGCAAATGAAACTGCTCACGAACAATCCGAGGAAAATAAGAGGACTTAAGGGTTATGGCCTTGAAGTCGTCGACCGGGTGCCTATCCAGATGCCAGCAAGGGAAGAAAACGAAAACTACTTAAAAACAAAACACAGTAAATTAGGTCATTTACTAAAATTTTAAATCGAAAAAAACTAAATAACATCTATATATGGAGGAATTGTCATGAACAGAACTTTTGAAGGTAATTTAGTAGGAACGGGTCTTAAAATCGGAATCGTTGTTGGCCGATTCAACGAGTTCATAACAAGCAAGCTTTTGGGCGGTGCACAGGATGCGCTGAAGAGGCATGGTGTGGACGAAAGCAATGTCGATGTTGCCTGGGTTCCTGGTGCATTCGAAATCCCATTGGTGGCGCAAAAAATGGCAAAGAGCAATAAATATGATGCAGTCATCACTTTAGGAACCGTCATCCGCGGCTCCACTCCGCATTTTGACTATGTTTGCAATGAAGCTGCCAAAGGGGTATCAGCCGCGGCGATGAACTCAGGAGTCCCTGTCATCTTCGGTGTCCTGACGACCGATACAATCGAGCAGGCAATTGAACGCGCCGGAACGAAAGCAGGCAATAAAGGCTGGGACGCAGCGGCTTCGGCAATCGAAATGGCAAATTTGATGAAAAATATTGAAATGTAATCTTTTAAAGAAGCTGCAGGCTACCATGTCTGCAGCTTTTTTATGTGGCCACGACTAGCAAAGTCTTCCCAAACTTTTAAAATCCTCGCCTTAGTTTGTTAATAATTTGTTCATAATTTCTGGTTATGATGAAAACAAGTTAACAAACGAGGAGGAAATACCATGAAAGAGTTTGAGCAGCAATCCCGTTATGATGAATCGGAACCAGTCAACGAGCAGGAATCCCGGTACCATGAACCGGAACCGGTCAAGGAGCAGCAATCCAAGTATCATGAATCGGTAGCGGTCAAGGAGCAGGGATCCCGCTACCATGAATCGAAATCGGTCAACGAGCAGGAGTCCCGGTACCATGAACCCAAACCGGCCAATGATCAGCAACCCCGGTACCCTGTATCGGAACCGGTCAAAAAGTCCAATAAGTTCAAAAGCATTTTATCAACTGTCATGGCTGGAGTGGTCGGTTCGGCTATAACGCTTGCGGCTGTTAATTTTACCGAAACAGATGCTGGGCAAAAGGAGCAGGCCCAGACGGAAACAGCAGCAGAAAGCAGTTCAAATATTGTGACGACCCCTACATCTGCAAAAAGCTCAGGATCGATTGCCGATATCATTGAGGATTCCTCTAAATCGATTGTCGGTATCACCAATATTCAGCAGCAAAGCAATCCTTTTTCCCGCAGCCAGGGCAATGTTGAAACCGGTTCTGGTTCTGGGGTGATTTTCAAGAAAGAAGGGAATAATGCCTTTATCGTTACGAATAACCATGTCATTGAGGGTGCATCCAAGGTGGAGGTTTCCCTGTATAATGGCGAGAAGGTTGATGCGCAAGTGGTCGGAGCAGACGCGTTAACTGATTTGGCGGTTATTAAAATCGAGGCAGCCAAGGCGGCGGATGTCATCGAATTCGGTGATTCTTCAGCCTTAAGACCTGGCGACCAGGTACTGGCCATCGGAAACCCGCTCGGCCTGGACTTATCACGGACTGTCACTCAAGGAATC
This sequence comes from Cytobacillus oceanisediminis 2691, assembly GCF_007678455.1. Lineage (GTDB taxonomy): Bacteria > Bacillota > Bacilli > Bacillales > Cytobacillaceae > Mesobacillus > Mesobacillus oceanisediminis_A. The sequence goes on from NZ_VEEP01000007.1 coordinate 201,283, forward strand.
GTCAGTGCGGTTGACCGGTCCATCTCAGTGCCGACTTCTGCCGGGGAATGGGAAATGAATGTCATCCAGACCGACGCAGCAATTAACCCGGGGAACAGCGGCGGCGCATTGATCAATACAGATGGAAAAGTAATTGGAATCAATAGTTTAAAAATCTCGCAAAATGGAGTGGAAGGCCTTGGCTTTGCGATTCCGAGCCAGGAGGCACTGCCAATCGTCAACCAGCTGATTGAAACAGGAAAAGTTGAACGCCCTTATTTAGGTGTAAGTCTTGCTGATTTGGAGCAGATCCCTGAAATGTATCTCAAAAATCTGCCAGACAATGTGGACTCCGGTACGATGGTTACCAGCGTCGATCCAAATTCCGCAGCAGCCAAAGCAGGCCTTCAGGAACAAGATATCATCGTCGGCATCAATGATGCACAAGTGAAAAGTGCGAGTGACCTAAGGAGATATATGTATACCAAGCTTAATAAGGGTGACAGTGCACAGGTGAAAATTTACCGTGACGGCAAACAGCAAACTTTGAAAGTTGTGTTGTCTGCTTCAAGTGTTGAATAATGGAGGGAAATAATGATTGCTTATATGAAAAAGAATAAATTGATGCTGACTTTTGCCGTAATTACCTTAGCACTTCTCTTGATTTTTGCAACAGCTTTTTCAAAAACAGAGACAGCAGCGAGCGTCAACGGTGAAAAAATCACAAAGGATGAATTGAACACAAAATTAACGGAGATGTATGGCGCCGATACATTGGATTCACTGATCACCAATAAAGTGATTGAAATGGAAGCTGATAAGCAAAAGGTAAAAGTAACGGGAAATGAAATAGATGAAGAACTGACAAAACTCCAAGAATCCTATGGCGGTGAAGATGCTTTTGCAGCGGCACTTGAACAGAACAAAGTGTCAATCGACAGGATCAGGGAGGACATTCACATGTATCTCCTTGCTGAAAAAATGATTAAACCTTCTATCAAAGTGACGGAAGAAGAAATGAAAACATACTTCGAGGAAAATAAAGAAAGTTTTGATCAAAAAGAACAAGTAAAAGCAAGCCATATCTTAGTCGAAGATGAGGCAACGGCAAAGAAAGTCAAGAAAGAGCTGGACAGTGGCAAAGACTTTGCTGAATTAGCCAAAGAATATTCCACGGATGCAAGCAATGCAGCTAAAGGAGGAGACCTCGGCTATTTCGGAAAGGGAGAGATGGCGAAAGAATTCGAGGAAGCAGCCTTCGGAATGAAAGTGGGGGAAGTCAGTGCCCCGATAAAAACAGACTTTGGCTACCATATCATTAAAGTTGCCGATAAAAAAGCGGCAAAGACGGCGGTATTCGAGGATCATAAGAAAGAAATCAAGGAATCTTTATTCGACCAAAAAATCCAGACTGAATATCCAAACTGGCTTGAAAAGAAAAAGGCAGATTACAAAATTAAAAGAAATCTATAGTTTTGAAGGAACCTCTGCAGCTTTGCAGGGGTTTTTGTATTTTATTCTTGCAGAAGGAGTTTCTTATACGATAAAATGTTTACTTAAGGAAACTTTTTAGGGTAAATGCATATATTGTTAGGGTAAAGGGATTCTTGCATCTTGAAAGTTTACCAAAGGAAACATTTTAGTGTAAGACTATTTTTCGAACTGTTGAATGGATTCATTCAGGTAACAGACATAGACGATGAATTCCCGTTGGGTCAGCACAAATATCGATTTTAAAAGGAGAATATCAATGACAGAGGAGATTTTATTTGCTTTCGGTTTGACATTATTTGCAGGCCTTGCCACAGGAATTGGCAGTGTCCTTGCTTTTTTTACATCACGGACGAATACAAAATTCCTTTCGCTGGCTCTTGGATTTTCAGCCGGGGTCATGATCTATGTATCGATGATTGAAATCTTTGTCAAAGCCAAGGATGCTCTCGTTTCGGCGATGGGCGTGCAATTGGGAAACTGGGCGACCGTGGGCGGTTTTTTCGCGGGAATTGTATTGATTGCCTTAATTGATAAGTTCATACCGAAGCAGGGAAATCCTCATGAACTGAAGAAAGTTGAGGATATGAACATCTCCAATAAACCTTCCAACGACGCAGCTTTATTGAAAATGGGTACATTCACTGCGCTTGCGATTGGAATTCACAATTTTCCGGAGGGAATTGCAACCTTCACCTCCGCAATCCAGGATCCTGCATTAGGTGTTGCCATTGCGATTGCCATTGCCATCCATAACATTCCGGAGGGAATCGCCGTTTCCGTGCCAGTCTATTTCGCGACCGGAGATAAAAAGAAAGCTTTCAAGCTATCATTTTTGTCCGGGTTATCAGAGCCGATCGGCGCACTGGCGGCTTACCTGTTCCTGATGCCATTCTTGAACGATATTATGTTCGGCGTCATTTTTGCCGCGGTTGCCGGAATCATGGTCTTCATTTCACTTGATGAACTGTTGCCCGCCGCGAAAAAATACGATGAATCACACCTCGCGATTTATGGGGTGGTAGCCGGTATGGCGGTCATGGCTGTGAGTTTGTTGTTGTTTATATAAATTTGCAAGGGGATAATTTACTATTATTTTCCATTTGGAAAGAGTGGCTTGTAGCAAAAAGGCCACTCTTTTTAGTTCTTTCGATATTGGGAAAATTCAAAAATAGAACTTTGTGCATGAGACTTTTGTGTAAACGTGTATTTTTACCTGATTCGAAAGTCTCAAAAATGAATAGTTTAGCATATTGTTGTTATCAGAATATTTTAAATATAATAGATTTTGTAAAACCAGCAACACCATAAAATGCAGAGGAGTGGTTAGATGAAAAGAAGGAAAGCACTTGGAGCGGCACTACTAAGCATGACAATGGGCTTATCTTTATTCACGGCCGGGGCATTTGGCCAGGCACCAGAGGCACAGGATTCATACCGGGTATTAGTTCAGGGTCCTGCAGCTGAAAAGGCTAAGGCAAAAGATCAATACGGTACCAGATGGGATTTTGGGGCGAATGGTTTTACAACAACGGTTAATGCCAAGCAATACCAGGCACTTTTGAAAAATAAGAATCTAAAAGTAGAGACAGTTCAACAATTGCAGCTGGAAGCGAAGCCTGGCGCTGTGGCGCAAGCGTCACCTTCCGATCGGACTCCATGGGGAATGGAAGCAATCTATAATGATAGTAATCTTCAGGCTACATCTGGCGGCAATGGAATTAAGGTTGCAGTACTGGATACAGGAGTTAATATTAACCATAGTGATTTAACTGGAAGTGCAGAACAATGTAAGGATTTCACCAACCGAAGGACTGCCCTCGTGGATGGTTCTTGTACGGATAAGAACGGGCATGGTACCCATGTTGCCGGTACAGTACTTGCCCACGGTGGAACTGGCCTGGGAATTTACGGGGTAGCGCCTGAAGCAGACCTTTGGGCTTATAAGGTTCTGAATGACCAGGGCTCAGGCTATTCCGATGATATCGCAGGTGCGATTCAGCATGCTGCAGATCAAGCAGTCAGTACAAATTCAAAAGTTGTCATTTCGATGTCACTTGGATCCAGCAGCAAGAGCACACTAATTGCAGACGCTGTTGACTATGCATATGGAAAAGGTGTCCTGGTTGTTGCAGCAGCTGGAAACAGCGGCCCTAATGCAGATACAATCGGCTATCCGGGTGCCCTTGTTAACGCAGTTGCAGTCGCCGCACTTGAAAATGTCCAGGAAAACGGTACATACCGTGTCGCTGACTTCTCATCCCGCGGAAACCCTGCTACAGATGGTGACTTTGTCATCCAGGAGCGCGATGTAGAAGTTTCTGCTCCAGGAAGAGCAATTGAATCCACATGGTTTGATGGAACGTATAACACAATCAGCGGAACATCAATGGCGACTCCGCACGTTTCCGGATTGGCTGCGAAAATCTGGGCTGCTAACCCAAGCATGACTCACAAACAGCTTCGCGCTGAACTGCAGAACCGTGCCAAAGCGAATGATATCCTTGGTGGATCAGGTGCAGCATCAGGTGATGACTATGCATCAGGATTTGGATTCCCGCGTGTGAAGTAAATATATTGTGAAAAAACCGCTTAATAAATGAGTTGATTGAGCGGTTTTTTTGTGTAAATTGGAAGAAAATGCCCGGAATTTCCAGTTCGCCAATAAAATTAGATTTTCGCCAATAAATTAGTGGATTTCGCCAATAAAAAAATATTTTCGCCAATAAAATTTGAAAATCGCCAATAAAGTTGTGAAAACCGCCAATAAAATGATTCAAGCATGAAAAAGCGCCAGACATTGTATTGAAAATCAGTCTAAATCATGCCTCTTCATACGAAAAAAACGATATCGCAGGGACAATTTTTATTTATATAGCTAGTTTCTGATTAATATAGTGAGTTTCTGATTAATATAGCGACTTTTTTATTTATATAGCGACTTTCCGATTAATATAGCGACTTTTTCATTTATATAGCGAAAAATTCATTTTTATAGCGAATTGGAAATTATCCGCGACTTTTTCCAGCCAGCTGTATTACTTTATGACACGTTTTTAAAACTTCCTCTTACTATAAAAGTTCTCTGTAAAATAAGGTTCATGCTTCGGGCCAAATGCGACGCCGACACCAAGCAGTTTGAAGTCTGGTTTCAGGATATTCTCCCGGTGCCCGAGTGAGTTCATCAAGCCTTCATGGGCAAAGATGCTGCTGAATTGGCCGTATGCGAGATTTTCCCCTGCGACGGAAAAGGCGATATCGTCTTCAGCCATCCTGTCAAAAGGTGACTGGCCTTCAGGATTCGTGTGGCTGAAATATGAGTTCTCCGCCATATCGGCACTGTGCTTGCGCGCAGTCACCCTGACCGGATCGTCCCATGTGAGGATGCCTAAACCATGAACGACCCTGGATGCATTCGTCAAATCGAACAACTGGTATTCAAAACCTTCCTTCAAGGCATCACTTGCTTCCGTATAAAATCCCGCCTTACTTTGCTCCAGTTTTTCGCTGATAATCTGGATGGCTGTTACGTTATTATTCCTGTGTTTATCATAAAAAACAGTCACATAGCTGTCATCGATATTGTAGACGTCATAGTCCTGGTCCTTCTGGAACTGGTAATAGACAAGCCCTTTCCTGATTTCACCCAGTGGTTCCCCAAGTGTCTGGCGGACGGTTTCTTTCGGAACTCCATATTTGATGCCATTTTTGGCCGCAATCAGGTCCTGGTTGGTAAACAGAGCATTCACTGTTCCGTCATTGCTGTAGGAAACCATGGTGAAGTTCTGAAAATTTTCATGATAGGCATGCCACTCTGTTCCGTACTCATTCACGGAAACCCGTTTCGGAGCGCCGAGCTGTTTTTCAACTTCTCCCTTTACATCACCAACTCCAATATTGTGGATGGTGAATGTTACCTCAGAAGGTGTTTCCAGCTCTGGCTTTGATACTTTAGGCAAAATCTTCTCATCCTGTGTCAGTTCTTCTTTTTTCTCATTAACCTGCCAGATCAGCTGATTAATTCCACTATTGAGTTTCTCCAGCGCAGAAGCAAACTCCGGGTTTTCCTTTAGATTCTCTATTTCGTTTTTTATAGTCTCTTTATTTTCAGTAAGATATGGCCATGAAAAATAAGCCAAAGCCCCGATAATCAGAAGCGAAAATAAACGTCTCAAAACTGATGGTCACCATCCTTTATTCCTTATCCCCAATATACCCATTAATCCATAATTAAAAAGCATAACGGCAAAGGGAAATGTGAAACCTAATTAATTCAAACTGCCCAAAATGACCTATTTGTGAATAATTTCACAAAATGTTCATAACTCTGATGATCAAATCTGTAACTCAGACTGTATTATTACTATATCGATAGTGTTTACATTGCCACAGGAGGTTTTACTCATGAAAAAACTATTACAAATCATCATCGGGTTAGGATTCATTCTAACACCTTTATATACAAATGCTCACGTAAAATGGTTCACAGAGGTAGCACCAATGAAAGAAACCATTGAAAATATCTTATCTCCATTATTCATGGGCCTATCCTTACTGGCAGCAGTCGTTCTTGCTTCATTAACACTATTTATCCCCAAAATGGCCCAATGGCCGCTTATCAAAAAGTGGGATGATTTCCTTTCTGGTTTCAGGAAGTATTCAAGATATATTTTAAAATACGGAACGGCAGCAGCATTGATCATCCAGGTCACTAATGGCACCCTTTTCGCACCTGAATTCCATATTGACAGCACATTGATGACGATTTTAGTATGGGCGGCAATAGGCCTTCTTCTTGTGCCCCATCATATTGCAACAAAGTTCGGAGCATCACTTTTACTCATTTTATTCGTCATGGTCACTGTTAATCATGGCATTTTCTATATGCTTGACTACGGCTTTTATTTAGCGATCATTGGCGTGTTGCTTGTTGGCAAAACAAAGCTGGAAAAGGTAGGTTTCCCATTTTTGTATTTAGGCACAGGCCTCTCTCTTTGCTGGGTAGCTGTTGAAAAATGGGTGTACCCAACGATGTCGCTGGATATCGTCGCGAACCACCATGTGCCTACTTTTGGATTCGAACCAGCGGCCTTCATTGTCATGGCCGCCTTTGTCGAATTCGTCGTCGGTTATTTGCTGGTCGTCGGAATCCTGAACCGAGTTCTCGGATTTGTTGTCACTACCATCTTTATCCTGACAACTATGCTATTCGGATTCACAGAAGTCATCGGCCACTTCATGATCCATATCGTCCTGATCATTTTCATCATCGAAGGCGTTTCCTTCTACAATCCGCCAATCAAGCTGCACAAGACAAAAGTGGATCAATTTGTGTTTATATTCTTGAACTTCATTTTTGTTTTATCGGCATTTGTGCTGATTTATTATCGATTTGCTTAAGGACATGAAACAGCCGCAGAAATTGAGGCTGTTTTTCTTTTTGGGAATTATCAGACCATTTGTTGACGCTTGCTTCTGTTCTTTGTTACGATTTCTCTAGTTGCAAATGGGATGGGAGAGATGACGATGAGATCTTATGCTTTTGAACCTGGTGCACAATTTGCTGCACAGCTTGACAGCGGTGATTTACTAGCTCGTTTTCGAGATGAGTTTTACCTGAAGCCAGGTTCGATTTACCTTGACGGGAATTCGCTTGGGCTTTTATCAAAGCGGGCTGAACAAACTTTGCTGGAATCATTGGCTGACTGGCGCGAGCTTGGGATTGATGGCTGGATGGATGGTAAGCATCCGTGGTTCTATTTATCTGAAAAACTAGGAGAATTGACGGCTCCGCTTGTCGGTGCTTCAGCAGAAGAGGTAATTGTAAGCGGATCCACAACGATCAATTTGCATCAGCTGGTTGCTACTTTTTATAAACCTGAGGGTAAAAGAACGAAGATCCTCGCTGACGAATTGAATTTCCCTTCTGATATCTATGCGCTGCAAAGCCAGCTCAGGATCCATGGCTTTGATCCGGATACACATTTAATCAGAGTGAAAAGCAGGGATGGAAGATTCCTCGATGAGGACGATATCATTGAGGCGATGACGGAGGATATTGCGCTTGTTGTTCTGCCGACGGTTTTATACCGAAGTGGTCAAATCCTGGATATGGAAAGATTGACGAGAGCTGCACATGAACGAGGTATCCTGATCGGTTTCGATGGCTGCCATTCCATCGGTGCCATTCCGCATTCATTCTCGGATTGGGGAGTTGACTTTGCCTACTGGTGCAATTATAAGCATCTGAATGGAGGTCCCGGGGCAGTTGCCGGTCTTTTTGTGAATTCGAAGCATTTTGGAACAAAGCCGGGACTTGCTGGCTGGTTCGGTTCGAGGAAGGACAAACAATTTGATATGGAACATGTCCTGACTCCTGCTGAGAATGCGGGCGCCTACCAGATTGGGACGCCACATGTATTGAGCCTGGCACCTTTACTTGGTTCACTTGAAATGTTCGCCGAGGCTGGCATCGAGAATGTTCGTGAAAAATCATTAAAGATCAATCAATATCTTATGGATTTGATTCAGCATGAGCTGGGCGACGAAGGTTTTAATATTGGCAGTCCAGCAGAGGATTTCAAAAGAGGTGGCCACGTCAGCCTGGAGCACAAAGAAGCTGCCAGGATTTGCAAAGCTTTGAAGGAAAAAGGAATCATACCCGATTTCCGCGCTCCGAACATTGTCCGCCTCGCACCTGTGGCATTATATACTTCTTATAGTGACGTCTGGAATGCCGTCCAAATCTTAAAAGAAATTATGGATCATAAATTGTACGAGAAATTCAGCAATGAGCGCGGAGTCGTAGCCTAAGGGGGAAGCCGGGAAATGAAGGAAGAACAGAAAACTCCACACGAAATCCATACTGATTTTTCAAAAGAGTTGTCCTATGGGAGCTACCTGCAATTGGATAAAATCTTATCCAGTCAGCAGCGTTTGTCGGATCACCACGATGAAATGCTCTTCATCGTTATCCATCAGGCAAGTGAGCTGTGGATGAAGCTGATTTTACATGAAGTGAACGCGGCGATTGACTGCATCCGAAAAAATGATCTGGAGCCGTCTTTCAAGATGCTGTCTAGGGTGTCGCGGATTCAGGAACAGCTGATTCAATCATGGAGTGTGCTGTCGACGCTGACTCCGGCAGAATATATGGAGTTTCGTGACAAGCTTGGGCATTCATCCGGATTCCAATCCTATCAAAACCGGCTGATTGAATTCGCTCTTGGGCAGAAGCAGGCACATGTTTTATCCGTCTATAAGCATGATGCGGAACTGCACAAAACCATGGAGGATGCACTGCACGAACGCTCGATTTATGATGCCGCCATCCAGGCATTGTCAATGAGTGGACTTCAGATCGATGACGCCGCGCTGAACCGTGACTGGTCGCAGCCGTACGAACCAAATGCAAGCGTCGAGGAAGCGTGGCTGACGGTTTACCGCAATGTCGACCAGTACTGGGATCTTTATGAGCTTGCAGAAAAGCTTGTCGATATCGGCAGCAAGCAGCAGCTCTGGCGTTTCAACCATATGAGCACAGTCGAACGGATTATCGGCCACAAAGCTGGAACTGGTGGATCCGCCGGTGTATCCTATTTGAAAAAGGTCGTCGACCATCGGTTTTTCCCTGAGCTGTGGAGCTTGAGGACAAAACTATAGCAAGAAAAGGAGGAAGACACCCTTTCGCTTGGTAAATTGAGAACGGAAGAGGATCTGGAGTGTGAGGGGAAATCTATATTTGAAAGAAGGAAAATGTATGGGAGACTGGATTGATATTTCACAGGTTTTAAACGATAAAATTCCTGTCTGGCCTGGCGACACGCCATTTGAATATAAAGTGAGCTGGGGAATGGAAGAGAGTGGTTCGGTGAATGTTGGACAGGTGACGATGAGCACCCATACCGGCACACATATCGATGCCCCTTTTCATTTCGAAAGCGATGGAAAAAAGGTAATTGATTTAGACTTCAATCTCTATATTGGACCTGCGCTTGTAATCCATGTGGCTAAGCCAGCCAGTATCGGGCTTTAAGAGCTTGAAGAGGTGGATTTAAAGGGAGTCCAGCGCCTGCTGATCCGTACCGATGCATGGCAGGATAAAACGGCATTCCCGGAATCGATTCCGTATATTGAGCCGGAATTGGCTGCTTACCTGGCTGAGCATGGAGTAAAATTACTTGGGCTCGATCTGCCATCCGTCGACCCACTGGACAGCAAGGAACTCAGTGCGCATCATGAATTGAACAATCATGGAATCCATATCCTTGAAGGCCTGGTGCTGGACCGGATTGAACCTGGGGAATATGAGCTCGCCGCCCTGCCGCTGCCGTTGGATCAGGCAGACGGCAGCCCGGTCAGAGCTGTAATCCGGAAAATGAAATAAAAATAAAGAGACTGCCAATTTGGCGGTCTCTTTGTTTGTTTATGTCGAGAAATTTACTATGATTATCATTGACCGCAGTGGTCAATGAGGAATACAATGATATTGACCACTACGGTCAATTAACATTAAGGAGGGCAAGATGACTTCGAAATTTTTAAGGTTGAACCCCGAAAAACAGGAACGAATCCTGAACGCTGCTCTCAAGGAATTTGCCCAAAAGGGATACGAGAGCGCTTCTACGAATGAGATCGTTAAATCAGCAGGTATTTCAAAAGGACTCTTGTTTCACTATTTTAAAAATAAAAAAGAGCTTTACTTGTTCCTTTACGACCACTTTGCAGATGTTTTGTCGGAGGAATTCTTTCAGGAACTGAACTTTGCCCAACGAGATATCTTTGAGCGGCTGAAGGACCTGATGATCCTTAAAAACAGGCTGATAGCTAGGCATCCGGAGATATTCGACTTTATGATGTCTGCCTCATTGGAATCCTCGGTAGATGTAAAAGAGAGCCTGAATAACACCACCACAGAACTGATGCACGACAGCTATAGCAAACTATTCGAAAATATCGACCTTTCCCAGTTCCGTGAAGGGACGGACATCCACAGAACAATCAACATCATCATGTGGACACTCCAGGGCTTCAGTAACCAGGAACTCGAAAAAGCCAAAAGGCTGAACAAAGGAATTGATGATTTCGATGAAGCATTCCAAGAAGCAGAAGTGTATATCGATATGATGAAGAAGGCCTTTTATAGAAGCGAGTAGCGAAATATCGAATGCCGAGTAGAACAGTGCATCTGGGATTATAGGCGGATCAAGCGTAATGATAATTAGCTTAACCGTAGATAAAAACAGCCCAACCGAAAATAAAGACAGCTTAACCGTAAATAAAAATAGCCCAACCGTAAATAAAAAATGCTTAACCGTAAATAAAAACAGTCCAACCGTAAATAAAAAAGACTTAATCGTAAATATAAATAGATTTACCAAAAAAAGGTGTGCGTCCGGAGGAAAACGCTGCAACTGATCAAGAAATTCGAAAAAACAGTCCAGCAAGTGCAATATTGGAACAGAGAAATAGAGGGAGGGTCTGGCATGAACGTGATTGAGATTAAGAATCTGACGAAAATGTACGGCAAATCCAGGGGGATTGAGAATGTAAGCTTTAATGTGGAAGAAGGGGAGATTTTCGGTTTCATCGGCCCGAATGGTGCGGGAAAATCGACGACAATCCGGACATTGCTGTCACTGATCTATCCGACAAGCGGCAGCGCAACGATTTTTGGCAAGGACATCATTACAGCCGCACCTGAAATTAAGAAGGATATTGGCTACCTTCCTTCTGAAGTATTTTATTATGACAATATGAAGGTCATGGATCTGCTCAAGTACTCTGCAAGTTTTTACAAAAAGGATTGTACAGGGCGGATCAAGGAGCTTGCCGAGATCATGGAGCTGGACCTGACCAAGAAAATCGATGATCTTTCGCTTGGGAACAAAAAGAAGGTCGGCATCGTGCAGGGGCTGCTTCATGAACCGAAGCTGATCATCCTCGATGAACCGACAAGCGGCCTCGATCCGCTCATGCAGCAGAAGTTTTTCGACCTTCTTGAAAAAGAAAATAAGAAAGGCGCGACGATCCTGTTTTCTTCCCATATTCTCAGCGAGGTGCAGAGGCTGTGTGACAGGGTGGCCATCATCAAGGACGGCCGGATTGTCACGGTCGAGAAAATCAGCACGCTAAAAGAGAATACGTACAAGAAATTCAAAATAGAATCAAACGCCGCGATTAATAAAGAGCTTTTCAATATCGAAGGTGTGAACCAGCTGCAGCAGGACGGCCCTATCATCAGCTTTTTATTCAGGGGAAATGTCAATTCCATTATGAAAAAAATTGCTGAAATTGAGATTGCGAATCTCTGGGTGGAGGAGCCTGACCTTGAAGAGATCTTCATGCACTATTATGAAAAGGAGGAATAGAACATGAATATGTTCCTTCATGAACTGAAGGCCTGCCGGAAATCGACTGTCATCTGGACCTTGTCCCTGGTGGCGCTGGTGGTATTGTTTTTATCGATGTTCCCTTCCTTTTCAAAGGATGCAGAAGAGTTCAAAAAACTGCTTGAGGGATTTCCAGTAGAGTTGAGGAAAGCAATTGGATTGTCAGTGGACAGCATTGCAACATTGATCGGGTTCTTCTCGTATGCGTTCCTTTACCTGAAGCTTGCGGGCGCCATTCAGGCTATGAATCTGGGAACCTCGATTTTATCGAAGGAAACACGCGAAAAGACGGCGGACTTTCTGTTGACAAAGCCGGTGACCAGGGGGCAGGTCGTCACATCTAAACTGCTGGCTGCATTCGTTTCCCTTGTCATTACCAATATCATGTTTATCACAGCGATATTTGTGATGGCATCCATTGTCTCGGAGGACGCTTTTAACAAGGAGGCTTTATTCCTGATTGCCATTTCCCTATTCTTTCTCCAGCTGATGTTCATGGCGCTGGGAATCGTTGTTGCCGCGATGTTTCCGAGGATTAAATCGGTGATCTCAGTTTCACTCGGAACGGTTTTCGGCTTTTTCATGCTAGGGATGATCAGTTCGACAACAGATGATGAGGCATTGCGTTATTTGACGCCGTTCAATTATTTTGACGCAGCTTATACCACGCAGCATGAGGGCTATGAAACTTCTTTTCTGATAACCGCTGCCATTTTTATCATTGCCGCAATCGTTGCCAGCTATTATTTATACTCGAAAAAGGACGTCCATTCCGTTTAGGGAGGAGGGAAAATCGTGAATCTTTTTAAAAGAGAATTGAAAGCAAGCAGGAAAGCGTTAATCATCTGGTGTATCGGAGTTGTCTTTATGGTCGCCTCGGGCATGGCAAAATACACAAGCCTCGAGGGGACAGGGCAGTCGATGAATACGTTGATGGCCGATATGCCAAAATCGCTGCAGGCAATAATGGGAACTGGTTCGCTTGATTTGTCGACACCGATCGGGTATTTTGGAGTCCTGTTTCTTTACCTGGCCGTAATGGCATCCATCCATGCAGCGATGCTCGGCTCGAATATCATCGCCAAGGAAGAGAGAGACAAAACCGTAGAGTTCCTGCTCGTCAAACCGGTCTCAAGGACATGGATGATATCAGCAAAGCTATCCGCTGCGCTGGTCAATATTTTGATTTTCAATCTTGTCACCCTTGCTTCCTCTATCAGCATGGTCGGGAAATATGCGGAAGGAGAGGACGTCACTGGGGAGATTGCGATGCTGATGATCGGGATGTTCATTCTTCAGTTGATTTTCCTCGTCATCGGGACTGCTATCGCCGCTGTTTTAAAGAATGCCAAAAAAGCCACATCGCTGGCAACGGGAATCTTGCTTTTCCTGTTCATCCTGTCGATTATAATTGACTTGAATGAGAAGCTAGATGGACTGAAATTCGTGACTCCATTCAAATATTATGATGCGAAGCTTGTGCTGGAGGATGGCGGGTTTGAACCGATCTACCTGGGATTGTCAGCGCTGATATTGTTAGTGCTCACATTGGTAACTTACTTGTTTTACCGAAAAAGAGATATGAATGTGTAGATCCCGGGAAACCGGGATTTTTTTAAAAGGTGATGTGGTCGAAATATTTGGGAATGTGGTCGAAATAATTTAAAAAGTGGTCGATAAAATTGAAAATCCGCTGATATATTTCGAAATGTGGTCGAAATAATCAAAAATTCGCCAAAAAAAATGAAATCAGGTCAGTCAACAGTGCATGATTGTTCAAAACGCCAGCTTAATTCCGTTTTTCTTACGCAAAACAGATGTACATTTGACGGAAATCCGTTAATCCCGCCTCCATAATCACCTTTTCATGGACTTAAGTTCACATTTTAGTAAAAAAACTTCCATCAACGAGTCTATTTCTGGTGCTATACTTTTGTTATGTTAAAAAGTTCACATAGTGCAGGATAACATTATAAGAATCAAAACTATTTCTGGTGCTATACTTTTGTTATGTTAAAAAGTTCACATACTTACAGGGTAAAACTATAAGATAATCAAAACAAAAAGAACAGGTGAGCGATATGGACCAAAGGAAGGTTATCATCATAGGCGGAGGGATCACTGGGCTGGCGACTGCGTATTATCTCCAAAAGGAGGCAAAGGTAAAGCAGCTGCCGATCGAAGTGAAATTGATTGAGGCGAGCGGACGTCTTGGCGGTGTCATCCGTACCGAGAAGCGTGACGGCTTCATCATTGAAAGAGGGCCGGATTCCATCATAGCGCGAAAAAAGAGTGCAATGAGACTGATAGAGGAAGTAGGTCTCCAGGACAAAATCATCTCGAACACGGCGGGGAGGTCCTATATTTACGCAAGGGGCAGGCTTCATACCATGCCCGAGGGATCTTTCATGGGGATTCCTACAAAAGTCACCCCGTTTGCGTTGTCAGGGTTATTTTCATCACTGGGCAAATTGCGTGCAGCAGGGGACTTTATTTTGCCAAAAGATGCACCAAAGGCGGATCAGTCATTAGGTGCTTTTTTCCGCCGCCGGCTTGGTGATGAGGTTGTTGATAACCTGATTGATCCTTTATTATCGGGGATTTACGCAGGCGATATAGATGAGCTCAGCCTGATGGCTTTGTTCCCAAATTTTTATGAAATCGAACAGAAGCATCGAAGCCTGGTGATCGGCTTGAATAAATCGATGCCTAAGCCTCCGAAAACAGCCAAGAAGCCTGGTTCTAAAAAAGGGATGTTCATTTCATTGTCAACAGGTTTGGAGGAATTGGTCCATCAGGTTGAAAAGCGTCTAGACGAAGGATCAGTCTTGAAGGAAAGAGCTGTTAAAAAGGTTGAGAAGACAGGCGAGGTCTATAAAGTCCATCTCGAATCTGGAGAATTGGAAACAGCAGACAGTGTAGTGATTGCGACAGATCATTTCCACGCCCAGCACATGCTGTCAGAATATCCATTCATGGAACCGTTCAAACACATGCCTGCCAATTCTGTGGCAAATGTAGCGATGGCATTCCCGAAATCGGCGATCGAAAAAGATATCGACGGAACAGGATTCCTGGTCTCGAGAAACAGTGATTTCCGGATCACAGCATGTACATGGACACATAAAAAATGGCCCGGCACATCGCCTGACGATATGGCGCTCCTCCGCTGCTATGTCGGGAAGCCGGATGACCAGGAAGCTGTTAATCTATCAGATGACGAAATCATCGAATTGGTTTTAAGAGATTTGAATAAAACGATGAACATTACCGCAAAGCCGGAATTCACTGTTGTGACCAGATGGAGTAAAGCAATGCCGCAATATACTGTGGGTCATCTCGAGAGAATCGCAAAGGTAAAATCGGAGCTTGAAAAAGAGCTTCCAGGCATCTGCCTTGCAGGTGGTTCTTTTGAGGGTGTCGGGATTCCGGGATGTATTGACCAGGCAGAAGCTGCTGTGGCAAAAGTGTTAGAATATCTCAAATGAATGGAATTCAAGCCGCTCCTTATAAGGGATAGCGGCTTCTTTATTTTTAACGGTCTGTTAAAGCTAATGCTATTTTTACACCTGTTGATTGTAGCGGAAAGCGAAGCGCCTGGAACGAAAATCAACAGCCTTGTTTAACAGAGCCTTGCTCTAAAAAAGAAGATTAAATACTCCTTTTGAAAAATCATAACTTTCTGTAAAATAGAGTTATAAGGATAATAAAATAGAGTTATAAGGATAATAGGTTTGGAGAGATCTCTATGCGTAACAATTTTCCGATATTTGGTCAGGATGATACAACTATCTATAATCCGGATGAACTACTAAGTTTATTCCTGGATTGTACGGCTGACGGGTTTGCAATTGTAGATATGGAGAACCGTTTTTTGAGGATCAATCATATGTACACAGAGATTTTCGGTTATACAGAAGAAGATTTGATAGGCAGGACCTTTCATGAGTTTTCGAATCCGGAGGTTGTACAAGAGATCATTTCCGAAGTCAAAAACGGAAAAGCATTTACCAATATGATAACGAAGCGATTCCATAAAGATGGATCATTACTCGATATTGCCGTCTCTTACTCCCCCTTCCGTAATAAGCAGGGCGAGATTATTGCCATCATCGCGATTTACCGAGATATTACTAAATTGGTAAGTATGGAGAATGAATTACACCGAACACGGGAACTGTACGAGCTGATCACCGAGAATACGACTGACATGATTCTGGTGATTAATAAAGATAAATTGATTCTGTATGCTTCACCCTCCCATGAAAAAGTGATCAGCTTGAAACCAGAGCAAATTGTAGGCAAAAGTCTGGGTGAATTTTTGACACCAGAGGAAGATGCTGTTCTGGATCTTAAGCTTAAGGAGATACTCGAAACTGGAGAACCGCAGATTTTACGGAAGAAGTTCATCACTTGTGACCTGGAATCCGTTTATACAGAATATAGCTTCTCGCCAATCTATAATGAAAAAAAGGAGATAGACTCCTTTGTCAGTGTCGGCCGGAATATAACAGACCGGGTCAAGCATGATGCCTCCATCCGAAATTTGGACAGGCTGTCTGTCACCGGTCAACTGGCAGCGGGTGTGGCTCATGAAATCCGCAATCCGCTGACAGCGTTGAAGGGGTTTTCAAAATTGCTGCAGACATGTCTTGATAAGGAGAAGCAGGAAGGTTACCTGGCAATTATCATGAACGAGCTGGACAGGATTGATATGATTGTAAATGAGTTTATGTCACTAGCTAAACCGCAGGCAATCCAATATGTTAAAGAAGATTTGAAATCGATTTTGGACAGCACGATCAATATCATCCATCCGCAGGGGATGATGCACAATGTCCAAATCATCCCTACTTATCCAGATGAAAGAATCATGCTTTCCTGCAATCCACATCAGCTGAAACAAGTATTTTTGAACTTTATGAAAAATGCGATTGAATCCATGCCAAATGGCGGGAATGTCGTGATCGACCTGCAAAAGAAGGTGAAGGGAAAAGTGCTTATCAGCATTTCGGATGAGGGAACAGGAATCGAGCCTGACCGCCTTCGTTATCTTGGATCTCCGTTTTATACGACGAAGGACAAAGGCATCGGACTTGGACTGACGGTGAGCAATAAAATCATTCAGGAGCATGATGGAACCATGAAAATTGTAAGTGAAATAGGCCAGGGGACGAATGTCATTGTTGAACTTGAATGTTTAGAAGACGACATCACTTAGTCTTTTTTAAAAGAAGCGGCTTCCTAATGGGAGCCGCTTTTCTTACGAGATAAGACAGTATTAAATCACTTTGAGCTTTTCTTATTTCTCTTCATTGAACCAGAGTGGGTCGTTGTTATCGACTTCGCCATTATAGTTGATGACAATCTCTTCGCCGGCTTTGATGTCACGATACGCATAGAAATCAAAAGTATGATTGTCAAAATTGATTTCATAGATTGCGTTAGGCTCATAGGAGTGGTTGAAAAGCATGCCGTAGCCCAACAGAATGGCTGAATGATTGATCCCGTATTCAAAGGCATAATCGGCCAATGCTGTTTTCTCGATGTGTACATGCTGGTCGTTCGGATAGGAGAGAACAGGGGCTTCGTGTATCAGTTCACCCTTTGCTATATTTCTCTTGGCGAATACGCCTCTATTGAACTCACCATCGCTTATTTCAGAATTCTTTATTTCAATCATTTTTTTCACCTGTGTTTTATGACTTTTAAATCTGTTCTTTAAAGCATGACGGTTATTTGCCATAATTGCAAACTAATTTTTCCCTGTCCCGCGCAAACAGGTGATAAAACCCATTCCGTCCATTCTGAATAGTAAAGCTATTTTTTAATGATTTTTGAAGGATTATTGATCTTGTATCCTACCGAAACATCAAGAAGCATCGACTCGTCTTCCACGTCCTTTCCTTTGGGAAGGCTCTTCTTGACGATCTTGCCGTTGAATTCAAGCTCCTGTCCGGGCTCCAGTTCGAGTTTTTTCAGTGTTTTGCTGTGTGAGCCCCATGCAAGGCCAACCTCGATTAGTTCTTCCTGGTCGATTCGGACGTCTTCGAACACAATGACTTCATCATTGTCCTCATTGAAGTGATTCCAGCTCAACGCGAACTGCTTCACTTTCGCGGTAAAATGGACTTTATCTTCTGGGAGCACCAATTTAGGGGCCTTTTCTTTTTTTGTTTTAGCAGGCTTATCTGCCGAAGCTTTCGCTGTTTTTTCCGTTTTAGCCTCCGCTGGTGGAGCTGTTGTTTCTGCTGCTGCCAGTTCAGGATTTTCCATACTCTCCGATTTCGTTTTAGGCTCGTCCCCGGTCTGTTCAATAATTTCCTTGCCGAAATTGGAGGATTGCATTTCCTTCAAATATGCAGGATGGATGCATGTCAGCCTGCCATCTGGAAATTCAACGACAAGCGTATTGTATTCAGTTGTTTCACCGAAAACTTCATAACCTTTTATCGTAACAAGACAATGCTGGAATCTGTCTTTGTACCAAAATTCTTTCTTTGTGCTCAATCCCCATTCCTTGACCTTCTCAAGATAATGAGCTTCATTTTCAAACGTCTCATACATTCCTTTAGGCGGGATATACTGCGTTAAATGCGATTGTTTAGAACCTGTAACTGAATTTGCCATTCGCCCACTTCCTTTCAAGTCTATTTTACCTTCCCCGCAAGAAGAAAAAAAGTTTCCCCCCTTGTCGTTCTGTCTATTTGTCTTTTGAAAATCTGAATAAGGGGAATAGTAAAGGATGCAGAACATGGAAGGAAACAGGAGGAACAAGGACATGAAGTTTAATTTGCAGTTATCCATAGCGTTTTTCGGTTCATTATTCCTATTTATTTTGCTCTCTTTTCTTGTTAGAGCTGATTATCTAATGGCCTTTGATCGCCATGTCATCTCATTCATCCAGGGACTGGAATCCCCCTGGCTAACTAGCATCATGAAGTTTTTTACTTATATCGGAACCATCCGGTTTATTGCTGTTCTGACAATCCTCCTTTTTATTTTGATGTTCTATGTATTAAGATTCAGGCTTGAAGTACTCGTTTTCCTGGCAGTGGTCTTTTGCACACCAATCCTGAACAGATTGCTGAAATTATTTTTCCAACGGGCACGCCCGGATTTTCACAGGTTGATTGAGATTGGCGGGTACAGTTTTCCGAGCGGGCATGCTATGAATGCATTCTCTTTTTATAGTATCATGGCCTTCCTGCTGTGGCGCCATGTCCAAGGCCGTATTGGCAGAATGGCTGTGATTCTTGCAAGCAGCTTCATGATTCTCTCGATTGGAGTGAGCAGGGTTTATCTTGGCGTCCACTATCCTAGTGACATTGTCGGGGGGTTCCTTGCCAGCAGCCTCTGGGTTGCTGCAGTGATTTGGCTTTTTCAGCGATATAAGGATCGGCAATTTTACGTACAGCGCAGGAAAGAGCCGTCAGCTTGAGCCCGCTGTTAAGAACAGGCCGTTAAAAAGTCCCAGTCTAACCAGATTATTATTTTCCTAACGATATATGGCAGGTCCAATCGTTTTAACTATTGGGCTAAGGGGAATAAGGAATGAAGGAGACTACATATCATATTTTTCTCACATCTATCCTGTATAAATAGGTGGAAGGGACTTATTTTTCTGAGTTATGTGATTAAATGAACAAACTTAGCGAGCGGGGTGACAATTACCATATGTATAAAAAGCAAGAACGAGTGCTGATGTGGGTAGCGTTTATTGTAGCGGCGATTATGGGACTGTCCTTTATCGGCCGTATAATTGCCGGATAGAAAAGGGGGATTGAAGGATGGGAAATGAAGAATCTGTTTTTTTCAGCCGAGTGTTGACTGAGCTTACTTTATCTTTCCACATTATTTATGCCACCATTGGCGTCGGGATTCCGTTGATGATCATGATTGCTCAGTGGCTGGGAATCAAGAAGCAGGATGAACATTATATTTTGCTGGCCAGGAGGTGGACGCGCGGCTTTGTGATTACGGTTGCGGTTGGCGTTGTGACCGGGACGGCGATTGGATTGCAGCTATCGTTGCTATGGCCGAACTTTATGGAACTTGCGGGTAATGTCATTGCCCTGCCGCTTTTTATGGAAACATTTGCGTTTTTCTTTGAAGCGATTTTCCTGGGCATTTATCTATATACATGGGACAGGTTTGAGAATCAGAAGAAACACTTGCTGCTTCTTATTCCAGTTGCGATTGGAGCATCTTTTTCGGCTGTATTCATCACCATCGTGAATGCCTTTATGAATGCCCCGCAAGGCTTTGATCTTGTTGATGGTCAGCTGGTCAATATCAATCCGATCCTGGCGATGTTCAATCCAGCCATGCCGACAAAGGTGGCCCATGTGCTTGCCACTGCGTATATGACTTCGGCATTTCTCCTTGCTTCCATCGGGGCTTACAGGCTGCTTAAGGGATCGGATCATATCTATCATAAAAAAGCAGTATTTTTGACAATGAAAATCGGTTTGATTTTTTCGATTGCCGCAGCGGTGATTGGTGACTTTTCCGGGAAATATTTAGCCGAGTACCAGCCAGAAAAGCTGGCAGCCGCGGAATGGCATTTTGAGACCCATGAAGGTGCACCGTTAATGCTCTATGGCGTTCTCGATGATGGCGAGATTAAATACGCTCTTAAGATTCCATATGCGCTTAGTATTTTGGCACACAGTAATCCGAATGCGGAAGTGATTGGTCTAAATGAGTTTCCTGAGGACGAAACCCCGCCGCTTTACATCCACTATCTATTCGATGGGATGGTTACGATCGGCATATGGGTGACGGTGCTCTCACTTATGTATGTTGTCGGTGTCTGGATGAAATGGAGTTTTATCCGGACCAGGTGGTATCGATGGCTCATTGTCCTTGGAGGCCCGTTATCGATGCTTGCGATCGAGCTGGGCTGGTGGTTCGCCGAGGTTGGGAGGCAGCCGTGGATCCTGAGGGGAATCATGAAGGTTGACGAAGCAGCGACGACAAGCGGACAGGTCGATATGATGCTGCTGATGTTCGCCGGTTTATACTTGGTGCTTGCCGTAGGAAGCATCGTGGTTTTAACAAGGATGTTCCGGAAGAATCCTGTTGAACAAGAACTGGCAGACAGGGAAGCTGAAAAGGAAGGTGAGTTGCGATGACACTTGAGATAATTGGGATTACTGTTCTATGGCTGTTTCTTTTTGGCTATGTCATCGTCGCTTCCATCGATTTCGGGGCAGGATTCTTCAATGCATACAGCCTTTTCCGGGGAAAGCAGCATATCCTGACCCGGATCATCCAGCGGTATTTGTCGCCGGTATGGGAAGTGACAAATGTATTCCTGGTGTTTTTCTTTGTCGGAATGGTCGGATTCTTTCCTAAAACGGCGTATTACTACGGAACCATCCTGCTTGTTCCTGCCAGTATCGCAATCGTCCTGCTGGCGATTCGGGGATCCTATTATGCTTTTACGACTTATGGCGGTTTGAAGCACAAAAGATATTCGTATTTATACGGATTATCAGGTTTGTTCATCCCGGCCTCACTGTCGATTGTGCTGACGATTTCAGAGGGCGGCTTTGTCACAGAAACGGCTTCGGGTATTAATCTGGATTACTGGGCGCTGTTTACCAGTCCGCTGACATGGAGCATCGTTGTCCTCAGTCTGGCAGCGGTACTCTATATTTCAGCTGTATTTTTAACATGGTACGCCCATAAAGCTCAGGATGAACCGGCCACAGAGCTGCTTCGGAAATATGCTTTAATTTGGTCGGTGCCGGCCATTGTGAGCGCAACAGGAATCATCGTCGAACTTAAGGACCACAATCCGGAGCATTACACCCGGCTCGTTGATTTATGGTGGCTGTTTGCAATTTCCTTCATCTTGTTTGCGGGAACTGTTTACTTGCTTGGAAAACGCAAATCATATGGAGTCGCATTCGGGTTGTTAACAGGTCAATTCCTGATTGCATTTTTTGCTTATGGCATTTCGCATTATCCCTATCTGCTTTATCCTTTTCTCAAGCTTTATGACAGCTTCACAAATGAAGCGATGGCAATCGCTCTCATTATTGCCTTTATAGCGGGGCTTGGTTTGCTGCTCCCTTCACTGTATTTATTGCTGAGGCTGTTTCTGTTCAATAAAGATTATGTTCAGGGTAAACGGGATGACCATGCATAGGAGGGTGGAAAATGGCTGAATTCACAATGTTCTACGCTCCCTTCATTATCATCATTGCCTCAATTGCCGCTGCATTCTGGCTGGCAGGTAAGGATGAAAAAGTGGAGTGATTGAAAAAAGAGCTGCCGTCCATCAAAGGAGGCAGCTCAGTTTTATTTATTATGATAATTTCCGCCACAGTGTTGCGCTCGCCACGACCGAGTCATTTTCAATGATGGCATAGGCAGCATTTGTAATCGCTTCAGGCAGGTTTTCACCCGTCCCTCTGAATTGATTGAAAGCAGCCTCTGAACCCCCATTTGATGAAAAGGCATAGCCCAGCTTCTCCAGTCTTTCGACAATCAGCATTGCATGCAGAAGATTCTGCTCTGGCTGGAATTCAGAGTCATTGATGAAAACACCTTTTTCATAATCAAACCAGCGGTCCCATCTGTTCAGCTTCCAGCCTAAAATCCTTCGCGCAATTGCATCCGTTTTTGTCATGTTTCTTCCTCTCTTTCTGAATATTGTTATATAACAGATTATTTTAATTGAATTATATTACATAACAGGGATTTTAGGCAATAACAAAGATACGAAATAGGAAGTTTTATTTGAGGATTTTGAGCATCTTAAAAAGTGGGGGTGACAAAACATGAGTGGAAAAGAAATCAGCCAGCAGAATGTAAGACTGGGCGGAAAAATTGCCAAAGAGAAAGGCCGTACGAATGGCGAGCTTGGCAATGACAATGACATCAATTCAGGAAAGAACCGCAAAAAGTAAAATGGAGGAGGATCATCATGACAAATCGAAACGATAACCGCGAACGCAAAAATAAATACCCAAACAATAAAGAAAGAAATATCTCCAAAGACATCAATGTGCGAAGCGAGATGACCAAAAAAGATTTGAAGGAACAATAAAAGGAAGGGGGTTTCCCCTTCCTGCATTACTTTAGAGTAGGGCTTCCGCAAGCATTGTGTATGTCTTCACTTTATCCTGGAAGCTGTGCAGATTATTGATGATCATAAACTCCTCAGTCCCATAATCATCACTCAGCCTCAAGAGCTCACTCTTCACTTTTTCCGGCGTTCCGATGATCATTCTTTTTCGGTTTTCCACGATCCTGTTCCGATCCTCCGCCGTTAGCGTTGTATTCTTTGCTTCTTCCAATGATGGAATCCTTGTATCCATCCCCTTTTCTACCCGCAAAAGCCATAAGTCCTGACTCAAAGCCAGTTCATCAGCCTTTTCCTGGGTTTCAGCACATACAACAAAAATACACACATTTGCTTTGGGTTTTTTCAGGAATGGAGAAGGCTGGAACTCCCGGAAATATTGTTCCAATGCTCTTTTTCCGTTGGCGGGTGTTATGAAATGGCCGTATGTAAATGCTGTTCCCTGTTCTGCTGCAAGTCTGGCTCCGCGATGAGTGATTCCCAATAACCATAATTCAGGGAAAGCTGTTTTGTCAGGATAGGCTTTAACGCTATGAAAGGGATGGTCACCTGGCAATTCATTCTGTAAGAATCCTTTTAGGTCACTAATTTGTCTGGGAAACTCATTTAAACTTTTCCGAAGTCCATCTGTCAACGCAAGCCTCGTGGTGGCTGACCCGCCAGGAGAACGGCCTAATCCAGCATCTATCCTGTTTGGGAACAGAGCCTCTAAAACCTTGAAGTTCTCTGCCACTTTAAAAGGGCTGTATTGAGGGAGCAGGACTCCGCCTGAACCAATTCTGATTCTTTGGGTCATCGATGCTATGTGGGATATCAATATTTCAGGAGAGGAACCGGCAATGCCGTTGGTGTTATGATGCTCAGCAACCCAGAACCTGGTGTACCCAAGATCTTCTGTGATTTGGGCCAGCTCAACTGTTTTGCGAAAAGCCTGTGCGGCCGAATCCCCCACGCTGATGACGGATTGATCAAGTACACTTAACTTCACTAATTAACCCTCCAGTTGCAAGCTGCTTCATTTTACCCATTATTCCCTCAAGCAATCCGCCCAAACTAGCATCCACACGTAAAGGTCCTTTAACCTGGAAAAACACATAGTCATCCAAAACTTTAAGGCAGGGGGGGAATGTTTATGATTTTCCAGTTGGGCTATAAGTAAAGTAACCTGTTACAGAAAGGAGTGACAACATGATGAAGCGAAACTTGATGCTTTCGTTTACGTTAGGGGCAGGCATCTTGCTGGCAGGCTGCGGAGCCACAGAAGAGCCGCCGCCAGAAGACGATCCGGTAATGGAACAGGATGAACAAGCACCACCAGCACCTGATGGAATGACAGAGGATCCTGGTGAACCAACCGATGGTACAACCGAGGATGATGAGAATTTAACGGACGATGAAAAAGACAAGGTTGAAAAGTCTGTTGAAGATAATGAGAATGAACAACCTTAGGACACCAGAGGTTCTAAGGTTTTTTATTGATTATATTATAGAGGGAATTGGTACAGAAAAAATGCTGTCTCTATGGAAGAGGCAGCATTTTTCCTTTATTGCTTTTCATCACCATCAGATTCTTCTTGATTCAATTTGAAATCTTCATCCTTAACATCATTTTCAGTATCCTCAACTGGCGGTTCATTTTCCTGGTCCGTCTAAGAGGAACATCCACCGATAAAAATTGTCAGCGCCAAAGGAATTCCATAAAAGAGTTTCTTTTTCACAATAAAAACCCTCCTCCTCCGAAATATTCTCGGCAGAAAAACATACCCAGTCAGTAAGCTGGACTGGAACATCTCACTCAACAGAGTCACCTATGTGGAAATCACTTTAGGCATAGAAAAAAACATAATAATGTTTTGGGACAAGAAATAGATACATATATTTTAAGATGTATGTATAGTGTGATGAGGAGGGTGTTCATGGCTAATCCGATTGTTCTTAGATCACTGGACGAAATTAGATTTTGGTCCAGAATCATGAAGGAGCACGCGCTGTTTTTAAGTCTGGGGTTTACGTATGAGCAAAAACAATTAATTGCTGAAGCACAACAGTTTATTGTGATATTTGAGCGGATTGAGGAAAAACTGGCACGATTTAGCGCTAACACGGATATTCGTCAAATCCAAGCTTTTAACAATGAGGTTTATCAAGCTGCCGCCTCAATTTGGAGTTACAAAAGAAAAGTATTAGGACTCACTCTGCGCTGTGAAATAAGACATAATAATTTCCCTTTGCTAATTGATCACGTAAGCAGAGAAGCAGCGTATTTTGCTAATCGTTTGAAGGAGTTAAATGAAGGGAAATTAGTTCCAGAGCCAGAGGCCATAATCGCTGAAAATGTTTTCTTCCTAAGAATTATGGCAGACCATGCAAAATTTATCGGGCATCTCTTAGATCCTTCAGAAAGGAAGCTGGTTGAGCAGGCTAGGGAATTCAGTCATGACTTTGACCAATTGGTGTTCCAGGCTGTGGATTTGGATTCGATGAGACCTCAATCGGAAACAGTGCCAATGCTTGATCAATTCCTGGATCAAAACAGGGTTTCGGTTGCTTCATTAAGAGATTTTAAGAAAACAGCTAGAGAATTAATTGAAGCCTGCAGAATCAAAAGCAATATTCATCCGCTGTTAGCTGACCATACATTCAGGGAAGCGGAACGGTTTTTGGAAATCATTGATCATTTTGAAGCTAGCCTAAACGCACAGACCATAAAAGGGTAACGTATATTTGAGTTATCAAGAGTGAGGGTGAGGGTATGGCGAAGATAGGGAAAGATGATTTTGTAAAAGGTTTTGTACCACATCATAATCATGGTTCAGTCGATTACACTTCTATGGGTGCAGGACATGTTCATCAATGCCTGGATGTAACTTCACCGCCCATCATGACAGAGGATCACAACCATGTCCACTACACTGAAGGATATGTGGTCTTTGAAAACGGGCATACCCACCATTATCAGGCTTATTCCGGACCAGCAATTCCAGTCGGAAATGGAATGCACGTCCATTATTACGATTTCTACACTACTGAAAACGATGGACACCGCCACCGGGTAAAAGGTATTGATCAGCCAGCACCCGGTGATAAATAAAAAAGAGCGACCTTCAAAAGAACCGCCGGCCTTGAGAGGTTGGCGATTTTTTGTTTGTTGTCAGGTTATTTTCCAGATGACTTACTTACAATGGAAAATATACTTGTGCAGAAGATCCGATGCTCTATAATGAGCCGAACCGAAAAAAAAGCTGCCGGCAAGGACCCACAGCTTAAAATGATATTTAAAATAATCCAGCATCTTTTGCCGCTTCGATGCTGTCACATGCAAATTCGAACGGATCTCCGACATTTTCCCAATGCATATACATTAAACGCGGTTCTTCAAATAGCCAGTGATTGTGTACGGCTGTTACCTTGATTCCTCTTTTCCGTAATTCTGTAAGGAAAGGATTAATTTCTTCCTGCAGGATGACAGTTTCACCTAGATTCAGAGTTTTGCCGCCTTTGTTGTTTTCAAATGATAGTGCAAATGGAAGAGCAAGCGGGGACCGGGTGCGACGCCCCAGGATCGTAGCTTTTATGTTTCTTAAGCGCTGTACAACACAGGCTGGGGTAGTTGTAATAACATCTCCTCCGATAATATCTGCAAGCTCCTCGCATTTTCTTGCGCTAATGCCTCTGACTGTTCCACGTTCATGCATATGGGAACTTGATTCAAATTCATCTTCCAGCACGTCCTTTTGTTTATGATGATTTTTCGAAAACCGGAAGAAGGTTTGATTTCCCATGCTGTCAAATTCTCTTCTTTCCAATCTGTCCAACTCCTTTCATCTTATCAAAAGCAGTATATTCGAAGGAAATGGACATGACTGGATGGATTAATTAGGACAAACTCACTTTTCGCCTTTCTAAAAATATAGAGAAAGCATACCCTCGAAAAAGAAACACAAACTAATGGGTGAATGGTGAAGGATAGAGCATCTTTGATTTATATAAATTGAAAACAAAGGGGGTGAAAAAATGACGAAAAATAAACAAAAACATAATAAGGCAATGCCAAAAGCAGATGTAGAATTTGCTGAGGAAAGAGGAAATGGATTAGAAAAGGTAACATTAAAGGCTCAGAAAAAACATAATAAATAATTTGCCTGTATTGCAGAAACAAAAGAAAAAAGAACTGCAGAGGATCTCTACAGTTCTTTTTGGTATGTTCCTGAAGTTAATTCTGTTTTAGGTAAAAGGAAGCCAACCGCTGCTCCAGTGAAGGCTGGAATGATCCACCCAAGACCTATATCGTATAACGGAAGGTAATCCATGTATAACGTCTTGATCGAATTGAAAACTGGAACATTCAGATAGGGAACATTTGCTGCTAATGTACTATATCCATCAAAAAAGCTTACAAGAAATGTCATCGCCATCGAAGCAGAGTAAACGCTCTGTTTATTACCGAATAGCGGTGATAATAGGGTTAACAGGATCAGGATGATGGCTAAAGGATACAGGAACATTAAAACCGGTACAGCGAATTGAATGATATTGTTTAAGCCGAAGTTTGCAATGGCAAAGGAAACGAAGCTTAGAATAAATACATAACTTCTGTATGAAACCTTCGGAAACACGTCATGGAAGAACTCGCTGCAGGCTGTGATCAGGCCTATGCTTGTTTTTAAACATGCAAGCACAATGATGGTAGCAAGAAGGACGGCACCGAATGAGCCAAAATAGTGCTGTGCGACTGCTGCAAAAATCTGGCCGCCATTTTCGAATGTCCCGATGGCTGTCACGCTTGATGCTCCCATAAATGTTATAAGCCCGTAGATGAGCATCATCAGTGACATTGCGAAAATCCCTGATTTCATGGTTGCTTTGGCGATTTCTTTTTTGCCAGTAATACCTTGTCTTTTAATCGCGTGGATGACAACAATCCCGAATGCCAGGGATGCCAGGGCATCCATTGTATTATATCCTTCTTTAAAACCTGTCATGAAGGCAAGCTTCTCATAAGCACCGGCAGGTTCACCATAACTCCCCATTGGATTGAATATCGAAAATCCAATTAAAAGAAATAAAAAAACGAGAAACGCCGGAGTCAAATATTTGCCGATGTAATCCATGACCTTTGCTGGATGGAGGGAGAAAAAATAAACAATGGCAAAAAAGATGAAGCTGAAAATCCCCAGCCATAAACCAGCCTGCCCTGGAGCAATATAAGGCTCAAAACCAACAACGAATGGAACAGTGGCTGTTCGTGGAATCGCAAAAAATGGTCCAATGGTTAAGTATAGAACTGTGGCAAAGGCAATGCCGAAAACAGGGTGCACTCTGCTGGCCAAATCACGCAATCCGGTGCTGCCGGAAAGCCCGATCGCCAATATACCTAAAAAGGGAAGGCCAATGGCTGTGACCAGGAAACCGATCAACGCAGGCCAGAAGTTTGTGCCTGCAAGCTGGCCTAATTGAATCGGGAAAATTAAATTCCCAGCGCCAAAGTACATGCCGAATAGCATGGTTCCAATGAGTGCATAGGTTGAAAATGAGATTTTTTGCTGCAATTAAATTGCCTCCTCTTCTTGATGTAGTGAATCATGGTTTCTTCAGTTGGCAGGGAGGTATTTCTATTGAAGAAGGGAAGGAAATAGATAGAGAGAAATGAATTGTTCAATCTATCACAATAGAGTGTTCCGTTGTACCCAAAAGAAGAATAATACACATTACTATATATACTTACAGTTCACAAGTCAATGGAATTTTTAGTATTTTTAGAATTAAAGGAAAGCAATTCGCGGCAAGAACTTCTTCAGGAGTTTTGCTAACGGCGGTTCAGATTGCATCCGATAGAGAGAGTTTTGATTTCACGAGAGAATCTGATGACGATCGAACAAGCAAAAGCAATATTGAAAAATCCAGAGCTGGGACGACATTTGACAAGAGAAGAAATGGAGGCGATTGATTTCTTAATCAGCGTCGCCAAAGCAAGAGAACAGTGCTTCTGTTCCTTTTGATAGGTATCGATCAGGCTGGTAACTTAAAACAACCATAAGACCCTTGCGCATGGGCAAAGGTCTTCTTTCAATAGTGGGCAAGTATAAGGAAACAGGTTATTGTTTGTTTTCCGCTGCTTTCCTCAGCTCGAACTCAGCTTTGATATCTGTCAATAGTTCCTGGTCTGTAAATAATTGTAAAGCTGTCAGAGCAAGAGCTTTTGCTCCCTTTAGCAAGGCTTCGTCTCCCTCTGGTGAAGCTGCAGCTTCCCTGAAGGGAACAGTGTGGGCCACGAGATTATCAGGGCCTATCTTGATATAAGGGTGAATGGTTGGAACGACCTGGCTGATATTACCTGCATCGGTAGAGCCAATTCCCTCCCTTTCATTGGCTGCAACGTTCTCCCCAAGGTCTTGAATCACATTTTTAAAGACTTCATTATACCGATCATTCAATAGCAAATTATCGACTTTATTTTGGAAGGCGATAACATTCAGCTTTGCACCAGTTGCAAGGGCCGCACCTTCTGCAACAGCCTTTACGCGCTGGGTGACATCATTCAATCGGCTTCGGGTGGCTGCGCGGAGGAAGAATCTGGCTTTGGCATATTCAGGAATGATGTTCGGTGCATCCCCTCCATGGGTGATGATGCCGTGAATCCGAACATCATCCGTCAGCTGCTGTCTCAATGCATTGATTCCGTTGAACAGCTGGATCACAGCATCCAGAGCGTTTATACCTTCATGAGGAGAAGCCGCTGCATGGGCGGGCTTTCCGATAAATTCAAAGTCGAGAGGATCCACAGCAAGCGAGGTTGATGTCAATCTGGTCTGTCCTGAAGGGTGCAGCATCAAAGCCGCATCGATTCCCTCAACAAGGCCATGCTTTACAAAGCTTCCTTTCGCGCTCCCATTTGGTCCGCCTTCTTCGGCAGGCGTTCCAAAAACGACTGCTTCACCGCCAGTTTCATCCAATACTTTGCTTAGCGCGATCGCTGCGGCGACACTGGTTGTGCCTATGATATTATGTCCGCAGGCATGGCCAATCCCAGGCAGGGCATCATACTCTGCCAAAAAGGCGATGGATGGTCCCGGTTTTTCAGACCTTTTGCGAGCAACAAAGGAGGTTTCGTGTCCTGCTACCGCCTTTTCAACTTCAAAACCTTCATCTTCTAAAATATTGATAAGCCGTGCAGAAGCGAAAAACTCCTCATTGCCGATTTCCGGGCGTGCGTGAATTTCATGGCTGGTCGTTAAGTAAAGATATTGGTTCAGTTCCACGTTTTCTGTAATGATATCTTTAAGTGACTTTACTGATGTTGACATCCTGATTCCTCCTTTAAACTTTCATAAAAATAGTGAGTAACAGGGGCATCCCCTTTTGAAAGCTATTAACTTCAGTCCCAAGCCTGCTGGTCTTTCCCGAAAAGCGATGGCTTCCGCAATCATGATCGCAGAATATTCAAAGCTGCGCCCGAAAAGCGAAGGCTTCTGGAATTACGGTCGCAGAACAGTCAAAGCTGCGCCTGAAAAGCGAAGGCATCTGCAATTACGGTCGCAGAACAGTCAAAGCTGCGCCCGAAAATCGATGGCTTCCGCAAACTTGGTCGCAGAACGACCAAAGCTGCGCCCGAAAAGTGATGGCTTCAGCAATCATGGTCACAGAACCAGTCAAAGCTGCGTCCGAAAAGTGACGGCTTCCGTAATCTTGGTCGCAGAACGACCAGAGCTGCGCCCGAAAAGTGATGGCTTCCGCAATTAGGGTCGCAGAACAGTCGAAGGTGTGCCCGAAAATCGGTGACTTCAAGAATGACGGACGCATTAAATGAGATTTCTTCTTACCATCCAATCTCACTGAGCGGCACAAAGGTAGGGAGGGTGTTTCCTTTGTATTCTTTTTCGATGAATTCCTTTGTGTCATCCTGCTGGTAAAGTTCAGCTAATTTTTTCAAAGCTTCATTGTCCTTATCTTCTTCGCGGACAGCAATGATATTGATATATGGAGTGGCAGTGGCACTTTCAAGGAAGATGGCATCCTTCTTTGGTGTTAGTCCTGCATCAACCGCGATTCCGTTGTTGATGATCGATGCGGCTACATCCGGCAATACCCTTGGTGTCTGGCCGGCAACCAGCGGCACAAGTTCAAGATTCTTTGGATTTTCAACGATTTTATCGAGGGCGCCAATTCCGTCGAAGCCTTCCTCAAGCTTGATGAGCCCAGCTTCCTGGAGTAAAAGAAGTCCTCTTCCCATATTTGTCGCTTCATTTGCAAGAGCAATCTTCCCGCCTTCAGGAATGTCTTTCACTTCTTTATATTTTTCAGAGTAAATACCCATTGGAGCAATCATTGTGGTTGCGATTGGAACAAGGTCAAGATTATGTTCTTTGATGAAAGCGTCAAAATAAGAAACGGTTTGGAATGAGTTTGCATCCAATTCGCCTTCTGCAAGCGCAAGGTTCGGCTGGACATAGTCCGAGAAAGTGACGATTTCGACGTCAATTCCTTCTTTTTCTGCCTTTTTGGCGACAAAATCCCATACACGGTGATCTGTTCCGCTGACGCCAAGCTTTACTTTGACAGTCTCTCCGCCTTTCGCTGATGATGAGGAGCTCGAGCATGCTGTGCTGATTAATGCCAGACTAAGTACGATCAATGCTAGTAAAAGTTTTTTCATTTTTGATTCCTCCTGTTATCTTCTTCTGATTTTTTTAGCTGAAATATTTCCAAGGGATTGGAGCCCCTGTACCATGACTATCAAAATACCAACGGTGATGAACATTGTCTGGGTATCAAACCGCTGGTATCCGTATGTAATCGCGAGGTCGCCCAAGCCGCCTCCTCCGATTGCTCCGGCCATTGCCGATGCACCGATCAATCCGACCGTTGCAATCGTGAAAGCAAGAATGAGTGAACTCATAGCTTCTGGAAGAATGAATTTGAATACAATCTGCCATGGAGTGGCACCCATTGATTCAGCGGCTTCGATAACTCCTGGATCCACTTCCAACAAAGAATTCTCTACCAATCTTGCAATATACGGTCCTGCATAAAAGACAAGCGGGACGACGGCAGCGGCCGTACCAATTGATGTGCCGACAATCAGCCGGGTCAGCGGAATGATTGCGACCAGCAGGATGATGAATGGCACTGATCGGAATACGTTGATGACACTGTTAAGTACATTGAAGACAGGTGCATTTTCTAGCAAATGGCCTTTTCTCGTCACGACAAGCGCAATTCCAAGGGGAACTCCAAGGACTGCCGAAAACAGCAGGGAGAACGCGACCATTTGCAGTGTTTCAATTAATGCCTGGATGATTTGTTCTGAATTAACTAGCATGTGCGGTCACTTCCTTTATGTTGACTTTTTGCTGATTGATAAAATTAAGAGCCCTTAAAATTTCTTTATCACTTCCCTGGAACTCGACAATCAGGTTGCCGAATGGAATTCCCTGAAGCTCGGTGATATTTCCAAACAGAACATTGACATGGATATCAAAATTCTTTGACAGCTGTGACAGCAGCGGCTCGCCTGCTGACTCACCGACGAAGTTGATCCTAAATACCTTTTGAAGCCCCGAATGTCCTTTGATGATTCTGCGGACGGAATCTGGAATATTGTCATTCATGATGGTGCTGACAAAATTTCTGGCTGTTACTGTTTTGGGAGCTGAAAAAACTTCAAATACTGAGCCTTCCTCAATGATTTTACCTTCCTCGATGACCGCCACCCGGTCACAGATTTCCCTGATGACAGACATTTCGTGGGTAATGATTAATATCGTGATGTTGTACTCCTTGTTGATTTTTTTCAAAAGCTGAAGAATCGAACTTGTAGTCTGCGGATCCAGGGCCGAAGTTGCTTCATCACAAAGCAGGATCTTTGGCTGGGTTGCCAGCGCACGGGCAATGCCGATTCGCTGTTTTTGTCCGCCTGAAAGCTGGTCCGGATAATTGTCCGCCTTATCAGCGAGACCTACAAAGTCGAGGAGCTGATAAACCCGCTCTTTGATTTTCGCCTTCGGAACCTTACCGAGGACAAGCGGCATTGCGACATTTTCAAATACGGTCTTGGAGTTCAAAAGATTGAAATGCTGGAACACCATCCCGATATTCCTTTTAACCTCACGGACTTCTTTAAGTGAAAGGGAAGTCATGTCGCAGCCATCGACAATCACCCGGCCGGATGTCGGGCGTTCCAACAGATTCACACAGCGGATCAGTGAACTTTTTCCTGCTCCGCTAAAACCAATGACCCCAAATATCTCTCCTTCTTTGATTTCCAGATCAATTCCATTAAGTGCCGGTACCTTTTTCCCGCGGCTTTCATAAACTTTCTCCACTTGTTCAAATGTAATCAACAGTCTTCCTCCTTTGTAGATAATAAAAAAACCTCTTCCAGGAAACAGGAAGAGGCATGCCGCAACGAATGCAGGACAAGATCTCTTCTTATCTCCCAAGCTATTGCTTGCTGGATTTGGCACAGTCCTCAATGTGAGTCCGCTGCCGAGGCTTCATAGGGCCAGTCCCTCCGCCTCTCTTGATAAGAAAGTCTCGATATTAATTTGTAGATGGGGATTATTGGAAAATAAAAAGTCCCCTTCAGAAAGAAGAGGACATGAATTAAAAAGTCGGCCTCTTCTTATCTGTCAAGCTCACGCTTGCTGGATTTGGCACAGTCATCCATAGGAGTCCGCTGCCGAGGTGTCATAGGGCCAGTCCCTCAACCTCTCTTGATAAGAAGTAACGAATATTGAGTTGTAAATCTTGTTTATTACTTTACTGCGTCACAGATAATGTGTCAATCATTTTGTGGGAATTTTTTTAGAAACACGAAAAATAGGAATTTAGTATTAAATGGCAGAGAGCCGATAAAAATACAAAAACCCCTGCATCGGCAAGGGGTTCAAGTGGAATTTTATCTGGTAATAACGATAGGTCCATTTTTAGTGAGGATGATTGTATGTTCACATTGTGCAACAAAGCTGTTTTCCGTGACATAAGTCCACTCATCATGTTCGTATTGGAAAACTTCTTCCTCACCAGTGGAGATGAATGGCTCAAAAGCGATGACCATTCCTTCTTTCAATAGCTCGTCATCCCATGGCTCATTATAGTTGTAGATGTGATCGGGAGCTTCATGGATGGTCCGCCCGATTCCATGTCCTGTAAGGTTTTTAATTACATTAAGTCCGTTTTTCCGCGCAGTCGCCATAACCGCCTTGCCCAGTCCGCTTTTCTTCGATCCGGGTTTCGCCTTTTTCAAGCCTGCTTCAAAAGCCTCAACAGCTGTTTCGCATATCTTCGTTAAAATCGGATCACCTTGGCCAACGACAAAGGAGATTCCTGTATCGGCAAAATAACCATTTTTTGATCCGGAAACATCGATATTAACGATATCACCTTCTTTAATGACTCGGCTCCCTGGAATCCCGTGGGCTACTTCTTCATTCACACTGATGCAAGTGTACCCTGGGAAATTGTATTCGCCTTTCGGAGCAGAAATCGCTCCATTCTCTTCAAACATGGCGCCTGCCAGTTCGTCGAGTTCCTTTGTGGTTATTCCGGGTACTGTCTTTTGCACCAATTCCTCCCGTATCATGCCGACAATCCTGCCAATTTCTTTTAACCCGTTAAAATCTTCTTCTGTTTTTGCAATCATGATTTAATTCCCTTCCATGTATGAACTATTTTATTAGCGTATCCCTTTTTTTCGTGAAAATCCATTCATCTGGCTCAGTGCCTTCAGATAAAAATAAATAGGATTGGAATTACGTATTGAATGTAGTAATCTTGAAAAAACAAACTTAGCCGTCTGATTTATGCTGAACAAGATATATTCACCACTTCATAATCCATATAATACATTAAAATGAGTTACATTAGATTACAGAGCAAGTCTTAGGAGGAAAAAAGATGCTTGATTTTTTCATGGGTTTCCATCCGGTTGTCCAGGCGCTGATTGGGACTTTGTTTACCTGGGGAATGACTGCTTTGGGCGCTGCTTTAGTATTTACAACGAAAAATCCAAACCAAAAGTTTTTGGATAGTATGATGGGTCTCGCGGCAGGAGTTATGATTGCTGCAAGTTTCTGGTCACTACTTGCTCCTGCGATTGAGATGGGTGAGGGAGGAAGCCTGCCGAGCTGGATGCCTGCTGCGACTGGTTTTCTTTTAGGCGGGTTGTTCTTAATGGTCGTAGATAAATTGATGCCCCATTTACATCCTAATTTATCAATGGAAAAAGCTGAGGGAATCCATCCCGAAAAGAAAAGACGAAGTACTTTGATGGTCTTGGCCATTACCTTGCACAACATCCCCGAAGGTCTCGCGGTCGGAGTGGCTTTCGGAGCTGCAGCTGCAGGCTTTCCTTCGGCTTCGCTTATGGGCGCGATTGCGCTTGCAATAGGAATCGGTATCCAGAACTTCCCGGAAGGTGTCGCAGTATCGATGCCACTTCGGCAAGTAGGAATGTCAAGAAAGAAAAGCTTCATGTACGGCCAGTTTTCAGGCATGGTCGAACCAGTTGCCGCAATGATTGGAGCAGCCGCTGTCATGTTCATCCAGCCACTTCTGCCGTATGCGCTAAGCTTTGCAGCCGGAGCGATGATTTTCGTGGTAGCCGAAGAAGTAATCCCTGGATCCCAGGAAAACGGCAACAGCGATTTGGCATCATTAAGCCTCATGTTTGGATTCGCCATCATGATGATCCTCGACGTGGCATTAGGATAAAAACTGGATAAAAAGCTGAGAAAACTGTGCACCGGACTGAACCATTAGTCTGGTGCACAGTTTTTTTTATATTAAGGACAACTTAAAATCTTCGCCTCCCGAAAAATGAAAACGATAACAATGTGATGGTATCAATATTTTGGCCGATTTTTCCAAAACTAAAAAATTGGTACCATAAGCAAAATTCGATGGCTTATAAATGTAAGCCCTTTTTTTTATGATGAAGATACAAGAAAGACAAAGCAGCCAAGGTGGTGAAGAAATGGAAGTCAAGATAGAACAGCCAGTCGAACAACAAGTTACTGACACCATTATCGAAAAGGCAACAAAAAAAGAAAAATACCAAAAAATCAAAAAGACAATCATTTCACAAAAGTATTTGCAGACGATGGCGCTTCTGGGTGTAGTATGGATGTTCATCTTTAACTATATCCCAATGTATGGGCTGATCATCGCGTTCAAGGAATATAGCATCATCAAGACGATTTCGGAGGCACCATGGGTTGGATTGATGCAGTTTAAGGAATTCCTGCAGGATGAAAATTTCTGGATTGTCCTCAAAAATACCCTGGGAATCAGCTTGATTAAATTGATTATCGGTTTCCCGCTCCCAATCATTTTTGCTCTTTTGCTTAATGAACTAACATCTATGAAGCTAAAGAAAGCGGTTCAGACAATTTCTTACTTGCCGCATTTTATTTCATGGGTTGTACTTGGAGGCATCTTGACTACATGGCTGGCGGATATCGGTGTCATCAATGATATTTTGCTAGGTTTAGGGTTGATCAGTGAACGGACGAATTTCCTGGCTGAGCCGGATAACTTCTGGGCGATTGTCATTCTCTCGGATATTTGGAAAGAACTTGGATGGTCAGCAATCATCTATCTGGCAGCTATTGCTGGTGTATCTCCGGAACTATACGAATCATCCACAATTGATGGAGCAAATCGTTTTCAAAAAATGTGGCACGTCACATTGCCGTCAATTCGCCCAACCATCACAATCTTGTTCATTCTTGCTGTAAGCGGTGTCCTGAATTCAAACTTCGATCAGATCTTGATTTTGCGAAACTCATTGAATGAGAGCGCCAGTAACGTTATTGATATTTACGTCTATCAGATGGGTCTGCAAAATGCCCGCTACTCATACGCAACAGCAGTTGGTTTATTGAAAGCGATCATCGCCTTCATCCTGCTCCTGTCTGCGAACAAGATTACGAAGAAACTGAATGGAACATCTTTATTCTAAGGGGGGTGAGGTTGTGTTTAAGCTTTTTAAACGGAACCGGCGAACAACAAGCGAATATATCTTCGACAACGTTAACATTCTCATTATGCTCTTTATCTGCGGCATCACGGTCTACCCAATCTGGTATGTTCTCGTCAACTCACTGAATGATGGTGTCGATGCCATGCGGGGGGGAATCTACTGGTGGCCGCGTGAGTTCACTTTTGCAAACTATAAGGCGGTTTTTGAAACACCTGGCATTGTTACATCATTTGGTGTGACCATTGCCAAAACGGTTATCGGCACAATCACCCATGTATTTTTTACAGCGATGGTTGCTTATGCTATTTCGAGACGAGACCTTTACGGCAGGAACTTTTACATGCTGGTTGGTGTCATCACGATGTTTTTCAGCGGCGGATTGATTCCCTACTTCCTGTTGATCAGGGACCTTGGGTTGTTTGATAACTTCCTGGTGTATATCATTCCGACAATGTTCAACTTCTTCCATCTGATCATCTTTGTTTCCTTCTTCAGGGAATTGCCAACTTCTCTTGAGGAAGCAGCAAAAATAGATGGGGCAAATGACTTTATGATTTTTATCAAAGTAATCATCCCGCTGTCAATGCCAGTTATTGCTACCATCGCACTGTTCCAGGGTGTCTACCAGTGGAATGACTATTTTGCCGGAGTCATCTTTGTAAATAACCCTGACCTGCAGCCAATCCAGACCTATCTATATAAGGTTGTAGCTGAGTCCAGCTCTAACCAAATGATGACGAATGCAGCGGGCTCGATTGCAACGAAGACAGTAACCTCTCAGTCAATCAAACTGGCAACAATGGTTGTAACGACGCTTCCGATCATGCTGGTCTATCCATTCCTGCAGAAATACTTTGTAAAAGGAATGCTGATTGGATCAGTAAAAGGTTGATTCTATTAACAATGATTTAAATTTTTCTTCTTAGAAGAAATTTAAATAATACCCGGCTTCATTATTAATTGAGTACTGCTTTTTCATGAAAGATACCCCTTATGATCTTGGGAAAGGCTGGTTTTTTGAAAAAAGCCTTTCCCGCTTTTTCAAAGCAGTGTACATTGAATAATGTGGCCCAAAAAAAACAAACAAGAGAGAGGGTCAAAAAATGAGGAGAAAATTTCTTTCCAAAGGCTTTTCACTAATGCTTGTTCTATCTTTGGTTTTGGCATTGTTTTCAGGTTGTTCCAACAAGGCAAATGAAAACGCTTCCGATGAAAAGGACACAGACAAACCAAAAGCAACAGCCAATGCACCTGGATGGCAGTCCAACAAGGAACCGATTACTTTTGATTGGTATGTGAACTTTTCCTGGTTCGCACATAAATGGGGCGACGATGTTGTTTCAAAGTATGTAACAGATAAAACTGGTGTTTCTGTCAACTTCATTTCACCAGCAGGCAACGAAGCTGAGAAAATGAACACGATGATTGCATCAGGCAAGCTTCCTGATTTCATCACGATCGGCTGGTGGGAAGATGCTGTCAAGAAGATGATCGAAGGCGAGCTTGTCATTCCATTGAATGAACTTGCTGACCAGTATGATCCGTATTTCTTTAAGGTAGCAGATGGAGCAAAGATTGAATGGTATAAGCAGGAAGATGGCAATACTTACGGTTATCCAAATGCTTCTTCATCACCAAAAGATTTTGACAAATATAAAGACCTTAAGCCATCAAACCAGACATTTCTTGTAAGAAAAGATATGTATGAAGCAATCGGCAGCCCTGATATGAGCACGCCTGAAGGATTCTTGAAGGCGCTTGAAGCTGCCAAAGAAAAATTCCCTGAAGTGAACGGCGCACCGCTGATTCCTTTCGGCTTAAATGAATTTACGGATGTAGGAAACACTTCCCTTGAAGGCTATTTGCAAAACTTCCTTAACATCCCGATGGAAAAAGACGGAAAGGTTTATGACCGCAGCCAGGATCCAGAGTATCTTGCATGGTTAAAAACTTTTAGAGAAGCAAATGACAAAGGGCTTCTTGCTAAGGACATCTTCATTGATAAGCGTCCGCAAATGGAAGAAAAGATCTCACAAGGCAGATACTTCGCAATGCTTTATCAGCGAAGTGACCTTGCAGCACAACAACACGCATTGTATGCTAAAGATCCTAACTCCGTATATATTGCAGTAGACGGACCTGCTAACTCAAATGGAGACGCACCTGCTTTGGCTGGTGACAGCATCTCAGGATGGACAGTGACTCTGATTTCCAAAGATGTGAAAGATAAAGAAAGAGCAATTCAATTCCTGACTTACCTGATCAGCGAAGAAGGACAAATGGACCTTTATATGGGTAAAGAGGGCGAAACATATGATATGGCAAACGGTAAGCCTGAATTCAAACCGGAAGTATTGGATCTGCTGAATAAGGACCGCGCAGCTTTTGACCAACAGTATGGTGCTTCATTCAAGTACTGGATGCTTATGGATACAAACATGAGCCTTGCATGGGCACCGCCAGCTTCTGAACCATTCAAGCAAATGGAAGACTGGACAAAAGGAAAAACAGTCAGCTATGCAGAATTTGATGGCATCAGCCCAACTGGAACTTCCACAGAAGGTGTCGCAGCAAGCAAGATCGCACAAGAATGGGGTAAAACACTTCCTAAGCTTCTGCTTGCTAAATCTGGTAAAGAGTTCGATAAACTCTACAACGACTTCCTGAAGAAACGTGATTCTTTCGGCTATGAAAAAGTGGAAAAGTATCAGCAGGAAGTATATGAAAACAATAAGAAAAAACTTGATGCAGCAAATTAAGTAACATTCGGAAAGACTGTTCCTTTTAGAATTAATTTTCTTGAAGGGACAGTCTATTCCTGCTTTTACGTTGGGCGTGAATCCTGTTAGACTTCAAAATATTGAAACACTTTTTCACGCTACTTTTAATGCTTAAGATGTATCATTTGAATGTGGATAAATGTTGGGTGTGATTAAAGTGGACTTTCATAAAAAAATTAAAGAGGCAGCGACCTGGTTTGACCGCCTTTCCCTGCAACAAAAGCTAATTGCCTTATATATCATCATTATCATTATTCCGATTATCATTTTTATCTCCATCTATTCCAGTAACGTATATGACAGGGCGATAACCGAAATCAGCATCAAGAGTGAAAATGCTCTGGAAATTGAAAAAATCCACATTA
Source organism: Cytobacillus oceanisediminis 2691 (assembly GCF_007678455.1). GTDB lineage: Bacteria > Bacillota > Bacilli > Bacillales > Cytobacillaceae > Mesobacillus > Mesobacillus oceanisediminis_A. The sequence goes on from NZ_VEEP01000007.1 coordinate 241,368, forward strand.
AAAACAATATAGAATCCATGAGACGGACGGCCCAGATGGTCGTTTCAGATATGGAATTCATTGATTTCGTTAAAAGCCGAAATGAAGCGAACGTCGACCAGTTAATAGATTTCAGGATGAACGAGCTTTCGAATGTCACCAGGCTGCAGGCAAATAACCCTGCCATAGAAAATATCCGCCTTTATACGACCAATCCATATGTAACCGAGATGTGGCCGATTCTCTTCAAGGAAGAACGGATCATGCAAAAGCCATGGAGAGATGAAGTCATCAACAGGAATGGCATGGAGGTATGGTGGTTTGACCAGCAGACAGAGGATGTTCTGGAACGGCTGCCATCACAAAACACTGCGAAAATTTCTTTGTTGCGGGAACTGGATTATCCAAAGGACGAACATTTAGGGATCATCGAAATTAATATGTTCCTGAAAAACTTTTTTCCTAAGATGTTCGGATCTGTTCAGGATCCTGATTCAGTGTATGCCGTGATCGACAAAGACAACAACATGATCAGGAACTTCCATCATACCTTTTTTGAAGATGAGGGAATTGACACAGAAGAGCTCAAACTGAAATTCAATAAATCAAAACACGAAGGCACTGGCAGTTTTCAGTTTGAAAACAATGAAACTCCATATCTAGTCATTACAGCCTACATCGAAGATTTGGATGCCTATCTGCTGAATGTCATTTCACTTGAGAGCCTTTATGCTGAAACTGCCAAGACAAGGAATGTTATTTTTAGCGGAATTATCTTTTTAGTTATTATTCTTTCTTTTGTCACCTATGTATTGGTCTTATTGCTCTTGAAAAAAATGTACAAACTGAAGGATTCAATGGAGCGAGTCGGGCACGGGGATTTTTCCGTGGATGTAGAGGTTGACGGTCAGGATGAGATTTCAGAACTGGCATTTCATTTTAAAAGCCTGCTTGGTAAAATGAACGGACTGATTGCTGAAGCTGTCAATAAGCAGGCAGCTGCAAAGGAAACCGAATTAAAGGCACTGAAGACCCAGATTGATTCCCACTTTCTGTATAACACATTGGAAAACATCAAAATGATGGCAGAAATAGAAGGGGAGTACGCTATTTCTGATGCAGTAACCTCGCTTGGGGAAATGATGCGTTATAATCTTAAATGGAAAAATGACTTTGTGATCCTGGAAGAAGAACTCAATTATATAAAAAACTATGTAGATATCATGAATCTGCGTCTGGATGGGCAGCTGACTTTAACGATTGATGTCCCAAACGAATTGCGGGACCAGGAAGTCCTGAAAATGTCACTGCAGCCGATTATCGAAAATGCGATTAAACATGGAATTATTCCGAACAACCAGAAAGACAGAGGCATCCTGCAGGTGAGCGCGAGGTATTCTGATGACTATGTCACTATTGAGATCGAGGATAATGGCGTTGGGATGACGCAAGAGCAGTGCGAGGCCCTCAACAGATCCCTCCAAACTGGTGAGGAACATCAAAATCATGGTTCCAAAGGCGGCAATGGCATTGGGATCCACAATGTGAATGAGAGGATCAAGCTTTACTATGGAACAGAGTATGGAGTGTTTGTTACAAGTGTCAAAGGCGAATTCACGATGGTGACATTAAAAATGCCTTGCAAAATTATGAAAGGGGGCAGCCAAAGTGTATAAAGTCCTTATAGCTGATGATGAGAAAAATATCCGATTGGGCATACAGGCAATGATTAAGAGAGAGCATCCAGAGTTTACTACTTTTATTGCCAGTGATGGACAGGAAGCCCTTGAACTAATAGCTGAAAATGAACCAGATATCGTGATCACTGATATTAAAATGCCGAGGATGGATGGTATCCAGCTGATCAAGGAAATCCAGCAAAGAGAAATCAAAACAGCCATTGTGATCCTAAGTGGCTATGATGATTTCACTTATGCCAAGGAAGCGATCAAGTATAAGGTGAGAGATTATCTTCTGAAGCCGGTCAATCGTTCAGAGCTTTTCAAAACTCTTAAATTGATCACTGAAGAACTGGAACAAAGCCAGAAAATGACCTATCAGCACATGGATGAATATCGTGCCAGTCAGCTGAATTATATTTTGCTCAGTCCTAATCTGCAAATGGATGTTGTAGAGGATCTTTATAAGAAAATGAAAATCGAAGCCTATCCGGATGGCTTTTATGTAGGGATCATCGATGCGGATGCTGAGATTGAAAAGAATCATTTGCTTGAAAAGATCAATCAGCTGCTTTGTTCACCCAATGATTGCATTCCATTTCTCGATAATGATGACAGGGTGACCATTATTTCAGCAGATCTCGAGCTATTTTCCCTGTTGAAAGAGCAGCTTGGCAGGGACAGACATTTGGTCTTCACCATTGGCATCAGTGAGAAGGAACAGGACATACGGGAATTGAAAAAAACGTATGAACAGGCAGCCACTGCCTTGAAGTACCATTTCCTCTATCCGCGCAGACAGGTTATTTATTATGAAAGTGTCAAAGAAAAGCCGGATGGTTCTTCAGTTCCGGTGGAATTGATCAATAAAATCTCCAATATGCTAGGAACAGAAAGGGAAAATGAAATAAAAACTAACCTGAGACAGGTGATGGACTTTGATGTCATCTCGCACAGCAGCATCAGCTATCTGGAAGACTTGAATCAGGCAATCAATGAGACCATTTTCAAAGGGTTTTTTAAGCGGCTGGGGGATGAATCCCTTGTGACGTTTGAGCTATTGAACAAAATTGATGACATTTATAACTTTGATAATTTCCATGAATACTTCCATGCCCTCGAAGGGTTGCTAATGAGGATCCACGAATACAATAAACAAATGAGATCAGTGTATTCAGAGCAGAAATATATGGACCGGGCGATCGCCTATATCAGGGAAAATTACCACAAGGACTTGAATCTCGCCGTAGTGGCAAATTATATATCATTGAATTACTCCTATTTCAGCCACATGTTCAAGGAGTATATTGGTCAAAACTTCGTTGATTATTTAAAAATGGTCAGGGTAGAAAATGCAAAAAAACTGCTGAAAGAAACGGACTTTAAAATTCTTGAAATCAGCGAGATGGTTGGCTACAAAAATCCCAAGCAGTTCGCACGAGTGTTCCGTGAAGCAGAAGGAATCTCGCCAAAAGAATATCGGGAAATGAATGGATGAAGAGAGCTGAATAGGCTCTCTTTTTCTTTTTTGCCCAAGTTTGGACAAAAGCTTGCCCGTGTGACTTTGTTTTGTCTGAAGTGACGCCAAGTTCGGACAAAGTGTGGCCTGTGGGGCTTCGTATTGTCCGAAGTGCCTCCAAGTTCGGACAAAGTGTGGCCTGTGCGGCTTCGTATTGTCTGAAGTGACGCCAAGTTCGGACAAAAGCTCGGCGGTAGGGCTTGGTTTTGTCCGAAGTGCCTCCAAGTTCGGACAAAAGCTCGGCGGTGTGGCTTCGTATTGTCCGAAGTGCCCCCAATTTCGGACAAAGTGTGACCTGTGCGGCTTCGTATTGTCTGAAGTGACGCCAAGTTCGGACAAAAGCTCGGCGGTAGGGCTTGGTTTTGTCCGAAGTGACGCCAAGTTCGGACAAAGTGTGGCCTGTGTGGCTTCGTATTGTCCGAAACGCCTCCAAGTTCGGACAAAGTGTGGCCTGTGTGGCTTCGTATTGTCCGAAGTGCCTCCAAGTTCGGACAAAGTGTGGCCTGTGCGGCTTCGTATTGTCTGAAGTGCCTCCAAGTTCGGACAAAGTGTGGCCTGTGGGGCTTCGTATTGTCCGAAGTGCCCCAAAGTTCGGACAAAGTGTGACCTGTGCGGCTTCATATTGTCCGAAGTGCCCCCAAGTTCGGACAAAGTGTGACCTGTGCGGCTTTATATTGACCGAAGTAACCCAGGGTTCGGACAAAAAGATTGGCGGCACGTCTTCGTTTTGTCCGAACTAGCTCCAGGTTCGGACAAAATCTCTCCGGTGCGCCTTCACTTTGTCTGAAGCAGCGCTATGTTCTTATACCTGCATCTAAATCAACGCTCTTATCCCAATAAAATTTGCACTTTTTGGAAGTGTTTTCACCTGGAATTCCGTTCTTCTAAAATATTGACACCCTAAACAAAATTCTCTATCTCAAGATGCTTTGCTGGCAAAGGTAGAATAGGAATTGAGAGATATTTTGTTCGAAGCAATCAGTTTTTCTGAAAGGGGAAGTTTAGGTGGAGCAAAAAGATCAGGGGAAGGCAAACAAAGAAATGATGGCGCTTTCAAAAACTGAAACAGTGTGGAGCCTGGTGTGGGAGGAGAACTTTGATCTTCCTGATATAGATGAAAGTAAGTGGAATTTCGTTGAGGCGGGAACGGGGTTTGGCAATGAAGAATCCCAGTTCTATACAAGACGGAAAGAAAATGCACGGATTGAAAATGGCCACCTGATTATCGAAGCCAGGAATGAGAAGTATAACGTGATGGATTATACATCTGCAAAATTGACGACCAGAGGTAAGGCAGCCTGGACATACGGTCGTTTTTCGATCCGGGCGAAGCTGCCTGAAGGCCAGGGAATCTGGCCGGCAATCTGGATGATGCCAGAAGATATGGAATTATACACAGGATGGCCGGCCTGCGGGGAAATTGACATCATGGAGTTGATTGGCCACCAGCCTGGCACGGTTTATGGAACGCTGCATTACGGAATGCCTCACACATATACAGGAGAGAACTATACACTTCCAAACGGTAAAAAGTTCTCGGATGATTTCCATGTCTTTACCCTTGATTGGGAACCAGGTGAATTCAGATGGTATGTGGATGATGTTCTGTACGCCAGGCAGACAGAATGGTTCAGCAAAGCTCAGGATTCAGAAGAACAGCAAGCGGGTTTTGCACCGTTCGACCGCGAGTTCTACCTGCAGCTGAACCTTGCTGTTGGTGGAAAGTGGCCTGGTTATCCTGATGGAACAACTCAGTTTCCTCAACAGATGGCAATTGATTACATCAAAGTATACAAAAAATAAACTCATCAGAGGTGAACAGAGGATGAACAAGTTTTCAAAGGATTTTATTTTTGGTACAGCAACCTCTTCCTATCAGATTGAAGGGGCCTATCAGGAAGATGGAAGAACCCTGTCTATATGGGATACGTTTTCCCGGACTCCGGGTAAGGTCTTCAATATGGATAACGGGGATATCGCCTGTGACCACTACCACTTATATGAAAAGGATATTGAGATTTTAAAAACGCTTGGTGTGGATTCTTATCGCTTCTCGATTGCCTGGCCAAGGATTTTCCCGGAGCAGGGCAAGTATAACGAAGCGGGAATGAACTTTTATAAAAAGCTTATAACACTCTTGAATCAAAATGGCATTAAGCCTGCAGTCACTCTTTACCACTGGGATTTGCCAATGTGGGCCCATGAAAAGGGCGGCTGGACAAACAGGGAATCCGTCAATTGGTTCTTGGAGTATGCTGAAAAATGCTTTGAGGAACTTGATGCACATGTGGAAATGTGGATTACCCATAATGAACCATGGTGCGCAGGTTTCCTCGGCTACCATCAGGGCGTCCATGCACCGGGACATACCAATATGGAAGAGGCGGTAAAGGCTGTCCATTATATGCTTCTGTCCCATGGTGAAGCTGTTTCCTTGCTGAAAGGGAAATTTGCTTCGGAAACTCCGATCGGGATTACGCTGAACCTGTCACCGGTGTACCCGGCAAGCAATTCTGCCAATGACCAGCTGGCTGCCAATAATGCGGATGGCTACACGAATAGGTGGTTCCTGGATCCTGTGCTAAAAGGATCTTACCCTGCGGATATGATGAATCTTTTTTCAAAATATGTCCATTCCTTCGACTTCATCCAGGAAGGCGACTTGGAGAAAATTTCTGTGGAATGTGATTTCTTTGGAATCAACTACTATAATCGCAGTCTTGTTGAATTCAATGCAGCATCGGACTTCCTGTTCAAGAGTGCCTATTCAGATTATCCAAAGACCGGAATGGGATGGGATATATCGCCGGCTGAATTTAAAGAACTGATTCATCGCCTGCGCAAGGAATATACGAATCTGCCAATCTATATAACCGAAAATGGCTCGGCGTTCGATGATTTTGTTTCAGATGACCATCGTGTCCATGATACCGAGAGACAGGACTATGTGGAAAAACATATTCGTGCCGTTGCCCAGCTCAATGAGGAGGGCATGAACGTCGCCGGGTATTATCTATGGTCTTTGCTCGATAATTTTGAATGGGCATTTGGCTACGACAAACGCTTTGGAATCACGTATGTTGATTTCGAGACACAGGAGAGAATCCTTAAGGATAGCGGTTACCGCTATGCCGAAATTATCAGGAACCGCTCAATCTAAATCCAACATCTCTGGAGTGAGAAATAATGGGGAAATATCGATTTGATGAAAAACAATATTTTGTAATTGAAGACTTCGATCAGGCAAAGACCTTTTCGAGCTTCCTGCCGGGATTGGCCGGGTTGTACGGTATACCGATGTGGGCTTTTTACGTAAACCGCGGCCAGGCGATGGTCAGCTTTGGTGTCCAGGATAAAAACCATGCGATCACAGAGTTTTTCCCGGCAAACCAGGCCTACCAGCGAGTATCAATGAATGGTTTCCGCACTTTTATCAAATTGGATGGAAAAATCGTTTTTGAACCATTCTCGTCATATGGACGCAAAAAAGATCGTACGAGAAACATGTATATAAAAGAAAACGAACTGAAAATTGAAGAAATCAACCACCAATATGGAGTGAAATCACTAATCACATATTTCACATTGCCGAATGAGAACTTCGGCTCATTGGTAAGGAAGGTTGAAATAGAAAATCTATCTGAACGATCATTCGAACTGGAAGTGCTTGATGGTCTTCCAGCTATCATCCCATACGGAATCGATGATGCAGCATACAAAGCGGTTGGAAATACGCTTAAAAGCTGGATGGATGTTTTCAATCTTGAAAATGGAATTCCGTATTACAGAGTCCGTTCTTCTACGAATGACTCTGCGGAAGTTGAAGAAATTTCGAAAGGTCATTTTTACTTGAGCTTCGATGACCATGGGCAATTGATCACTCCAGTCGTTGATGCGGAGCTTGTCTTTGGGTCGAACAGTTCATTCTCTTTCCCGGATGAGTTTGAAAGCAAATCACTTCATGAGTTATCGAAAGCTCAGCCGGTTACCTCCAACAAAGTGCCTTGTGGATTCTCCGGTCTTAGAAGGCTGCTTGGAAAAGGAGAACAAGTCACATTCCACACGCTTGTCGGTCATGTGAAGGACATTGAAATCATTAACGAAAAAGCAGCTGACATAAGAACTGCCGGATATATGGATAGAAAATACGAAGAAGCGCAGAACCTTGTTACGGAGATTACGAAGGATGTCGAGACAAAGACAGCATCCCCGCTATTTGATGCCTATGTAAACCAGAGCTATCTTGATAATGTACTGCGCGGCGGCTTTCCAATTGAATTGGAGACAGATGGTTCAGCCTTTACTTATTATGTGTTTTCCCGGAAGCACGGCGACTTGGAGCGGGATTACAACTTTTTCTCGCTTGCACCTGAGTACTTTTCGCAGGGAAACGGAAACTTCCGTGATGTGAACCAGAACCGCAGGAATGATGTGTTTTTCCATCCTGAGACGGGAGACTACAATATCAAGCTGTTCATGAGCCTGATTCAGGCGGACGGCTATAATCCGCTCGTCGTAAAAGGAGCAAGCTTTGAACTAAAAAATCAATCAGATTGGGGATGGCTGGATGAACTGGTTCCTCTGCAGAAGGATGCTGAATTCATTAAAAAGAAGCTGATCGGAACCTATACACCAGGAGATTTACTCCAAACGTTTTCAGACAGCGACATTCAGCTAAACTCATCACTTCCGGATTTCCTGAAAAAAGTCCTTTCAAAGAGCTCCCAGAACATTGAAGCGGAGTTTGGAGAAGGCTACTGGATGGACCACTGGACGTACAATCTCGATCTGGTTGAAAACTATTTGAAGGTTTATCCGGAAAATAAAGCTCAGCTATTGTTCGATGATTATGGCTACAAATACTTCCACAGTCCAGTGTTTGTGAATCCGCGTTCTGAAAAATATGTCCTCGCTAATGGCAAAGTCCGTCAATACGAAGCCATCACAGAATTTGGGCATCAGCAAGGGTCAAATTGGGTGATGAGACCTGATGGTGAATTCTTTACTTCCAATCTTTACAGCAAACTGTTCTCATTGGCATTGCTGAAATTTTCTACATTGGATCCTTTTGGGATGGGGGTGGAAATGGAAGCGAATAAGCCAGGCTGGAATGATTCCATGAATGGCCTGCCAGGAATATTCGGTTCAGCCATGAGTGAGACATTAGAGCTGAAACGCCTGCTTGAATTTCTCATATCTTCTGGAGAGGCTGCAGAACTGGAGATTGCCCTGCCTGCAGAAATAGCCGTTCTGGCTGATTCAGTTGTAGAGTTCCTGAACCAATTTGAAAATGGCGAACTGGATAATTACAGCTACTGGAATCAAACAGCGGCTGCCCGTGAAAAATACCGCGAGTTAGTGAAAAACGGCTTTGAAGGTACGGAAAAGAACATCGAGTTGCAAAAGCTTACTGCTTATGTAAAGAAAATGCTTCATAAAACAAAAGCGGGAATTGACAAGGCAACGGAGCTTGGCAATGGGTTGCTTCCAACTTATTTCTCCTTCGAAGCAGTGAACTGGGAAAAGATCGTCGATGAGAACGGAAATGAAAAACTGAATAAAAAGGGCTTGCCGTTGGTCAAGGTCAATAGCTTTGAAGTGTCTGTTCTTCCGCATTTCCTTGAAGGTCCTGCAAGGGCTTTGAAGACTGCCGACCTGCAAACAGCTAGGTCGACATATCAGCATGTAAGGAACTCGGAAATTTACGACAGTAAGCTGAAAATGTACAAAACTTCTGGATCTCTTGAAGACCAAACATTTGATATCGGCCGTGCGAGGGCATTCACTCCAGGCTGGCTTGAGCGGGAATCCATCTTCATGCATATGGAATTCAAATATCTGCTCAGTGTCCTGAAGTCCAGATTGTATGAAGAGTTCTATGAAGATATCATCTATGCAATGCCGCCGTTCATGGATGCAGAAGTGTACGGAAGGAGCGTCCTTGAAAATTCATCATTTATTGCGAGCAGTGTTAATCCTGATTCCAGTCTCCATGGACAAGGCTTTGTCGCAAGGCTAAGTGGAACGACGGCAGAATTTTTAAGCATCTGGCAGTTGATGATGATGGGGAAAAACCTTTTTGACGTAAACGAAAAAGGGCTGACGCTGCAGCTTGAGCCGATTCTTCCTTCATGGCTTTTCGATTCAGAGGGCAAGGTGCAATTTACATTGCTGGGCAAAATTCAGGTAACCTATCACAATCCATCAAGGAGAAACACTTTCGGTGATGAAGGTGCCAAGACTGTTAAGTATGTACTCCAAATGAATGGCGAAGAGGTTGAGGTTAATGGCGATAAGCTGCAGGATGCCTATGCACAAGCTGTTAGGGACGGAAAAGTATCAAGGATGGATGTTTACCTAGATTAATAGATGAGGTGCTGACACATGGAATTAAAATTGATCCAGAGTGCTAAGGACAACGGAGAGCGTTTTGCTGACAAGGGCCATATTTCTTTTACAGATGAGCCTGTGCAAGATCTTGTGATGAAGCTTGACCCAGAAAAGAAATACCAAAGCTTCATGGGATTCGGCGGAGCTTTTACAGAGGCAGCTGCTTACACACTTTCGCAAATTCCCGGGGAAGAACGCGCAAAAATAATCGACAGCTATTTTAACCAGGAGACAGGTCTTGGTTACAGCCTGGGCAGGACCCATATCCATAGCTGTGATTTTGCCCTCGAAAATTACACCTATGTTGAAGAGAATGACACGGAGCTTAAAACCTTCACAATTGAGCGTGAAAACAAATATGTACTGCCGCTCATAAAGGATGCTGTGAAATCAAGGGGAGAGGAATTGACGATTCTTTCTTCTCCATGGAGCCCGCCAGCATGGATGAAAACAAATAATGAGATGAATCACGGTGGAAAACTGAAGCCAGAGTTCTATGATACATGGGCTTTGTATTACACCAAATATATCAAAGCCATGGAATCAGAAGGTGTGCCGATCTGGGGGATCACCGTCCAAAATGAGCCTGAAGCAACGCAGGTTTGGGATTCTTGCAGATATAGTGCTGAAGAAGAGCGCGATTTTGTCAAAAATCATTTAGGTCCTGTCATGGAAAAGGAAGGCCTTGAGGACAAGAAAATCATCATCTGGGACCACAACCGGGATATCGCCTATGAACGGGCAAAAACGATTCTATCAGATTCTGAGGCTGCAAAATATATTTGGGGTACAGGTCTCCACTGGTATGTATCAGAAGAATTCGAGAATTTGAGCAAGATTCACGAAGACTTCCCTGACAAGCACCTGATTTTTACCGAAGGATGCATTGAGGGAGGAGTTCAGCTGGGTGCCTGGCATACTGGAGAACGTTACGCCAGGAACATCATGGGCGATATCAACAACTGGCTTGAAGGCTGGATTGACTGGAATCTTGTCCTGAACGAACAGGGCGGGCCAAACCATGTAGGTAACTACTGCGATGCTCCAGTGATCGTCGACACGAAAACTGGTGAGGTTCACTATAACAGCTCCTTTTATTATATTGGGCACTTCAGCAAATACATCAAGCCGAACGCAGTTAGAATCGGACATGAGTTAAATCATGATTCTTTAAAAGCAGTATCAATTACAAATGAAGATGGCTCTGTTGTCGCAGTTGTCATGAATGATGAAGACAGAATAGAGTCATTCTCATTATCGGTCGGAGGCAAGATTGCCAAAGCCGAGCTGCCTGGTCATTCAATTACAACATTCATAATAGAAAGTTAAGCTCTGCCACCTCCTTGTCATGACAAAATGTGATTTACGCTAATGATCAACATGAAAAGGAGGTGGATTTATTTTAGAAGTCTTTAATGCTTGTAAAATAATGAAGGAGGAATTGGTATGAAGAAGACCTTGGCTCTTTTGTTGAGTGCCATGATGATTTTGCCAGCAGCCAGTTTCGGGGCGCCAAAAGATAAACCAGGAAATGAAGAGTTGAAAAACAAACAGAACAAATCTGAGTGGTCACTTGTCTGGTCAGATGAGTTCAGCGGTCCGGAAATCGACCGCAGCAAATGGACTTATGATATCGGGAACTGGATCGTAGATGAGGATGGCAACGGGGTTACTTCAGGTTGGGGCAACAACGAGAAAGAGTATTATACGGATTCTGATGAAAACGCTTTTATTGATGATGGCAAGCTTGTCATAAAAGCGAAAAAAGAACAGGTTACAGACCAGTTTGGAACATACGATTATACTTCTGCCAAACTCAAAACAAAAGGTCTCTTCAGCAAGACATACGGCAGATACGAAATCAAGGCGAAGCTGCCAACAGGCAAAGGACTTTGGCCTGCGATCTGGATGCTTCCTGAAGAAGATAAATATGGTTCCTGGGCAGCCTCCGGTGAAATCGATATCATGGAGGCGTGGGGAAGCCGGCCGAATACAGTGGCAGGAACAATCCATTATGGCGAAGGCTGGCCAAATAACAAGTATACAGGTAAGGAATTCGAACTTCCTGAAAACAGAGGCATTGACAAGTGGCATACATATGCTCTCGAATGGGAGCCTGGAGAGCTACGCTGGTATGTTGATGGTCAACTCTATCAAACTCAAAATAAATGGTATTCAAAAGGAAAGGATAACGCAGCAAACTATTCCTATCCTGCACCTTTTGATCAGGAATTCTATTTGGTTATGAACCTTGCAGTTGGAGGCTGGTTTGACGGTGAAGTTGACGAGACGACGAAATTCCCAAGCCAGATGGAAGTCGACTATGTAAGGGTGTACGACTTGAAGAAACGGGATTACCGCGAACCTGTGGAACCGGTGTCCGGACCTGTGGAATTGCCAGCAGATGCTAAGCAGCCTTTAGAGGATGGCAATTTGGTTTATGACCAAAACTATCAAAAGCCAGTAACAGTAGTGGATCAGCCTGGGGTGGAACTGGATCCGCTATATTGGAACTTTGTGAAGTTGCCAGAGTTCGGAGGAGACGGCAGATTAGAACTAGAGGAAATCGATAGCAAGAATTTTGCTAAAATGAATATCACGAATCCAGGTTCACAGCTTTATTCCCTGCAAATGATCCAGAACATCTCGCTTGGCAATGGCGGGAAGTATAAGGTCAGCTTTGATGCCAAATCGACTGCGGGAAGAAAGGTCATGGTAAAAGTAGGGGCTGGCGAGAAACGAGGCTGGGTGAAGTATTCGAATGAGGAATCCTTCCAGCTTTCTGCCGAGCTGCAACGCTATGAATTTACATTTGATATGCTGAATGAGACTGATATTGCATCAAGGCTTGAGTTCAATCTTGGCGGCAATGGGACGAATCCGGTTTGGATCGGCAATGTAAAAGTTGAAGATATTACAGGCACACCAGTAGATCAAAATGGTGCAAAACAGCCGTTGCCAAATGGCAACCATGTTTATAATGGAACATTCGACCAGGGTGGCATGGACCGGATGATATTCTGGAATTTCTCAGTTGAAGAAGCAGCTGCAAAGGCCTCTGTTTCTGAAAACACACGAGAACTTCATGTGGCAATTGAAGAGGGGGACAGCCATCCTGAAGCAGTCCAGCTTGACCAAAAAGGGATTAACCTGGTTGCGGGAAATGATTATAAGCTTTCCTTTAAAGCAAAAGCAGCAGAACAAAGACCGATTCAAGTCAGCCTTTTGAATGTTGGCGGCACGGTTAACTACTCTGGAATTGGCACAATTGAGCTCACTTCCAATATGGAAGAGAAAACATTTGAATTTACAATGCCAGAAAATATTTCTGATTCAGAAGCTCAGCTTGTCTTTAGTTTTGGCGGCGGAGATGTCGATGTTTATATGGATGATGTTGTCCTGATAAAAACATCCAACATTCCGGACTATGGAGACATTGACTTATACCCTTTGAAAAATGGGGATTTCACAGACGGATTATCAGCTTGGGAAAATTATGCTCATTATGATGCCAGCGCCCAGATCACTCCAGAAAATGGAGAGGCCAAAGTGGCTATTGGCAATGAAGGAAATGAAACTTGGAGCGTCCAGCTGATACAGCCGAACTTGAACCTTACTAAAGAAGTGGTCTATGAATTATCCTTCGATGCCCGTTCTACAAAGGATAGACAGGCTGAGGTAACGATTGAGAACGCTGAATATACTCGGTTCTTGAGTAAATCGATCACACTTAATAACCAAATGCAGCAATTCACCTATGAATTCAAAATGCCCGCCGATGACATTGCGTCCTTCAAAATGCTGCTTGGTAAAAACGCTCTTTCACCAGTCGGCGCACATGATGTATTTATCGATAACGTGGTGTTGAAGGTTAAAGACGCTCCGTCCGAGCAAGATCCCGGCTCCACTCCGGGAATTGATAACGGAACATTCAGCGCTGGAACGGAAAGCTGGTCCTCATGGTGGGGCGACCAGTGGAGCGGGTATGCTGCTGGAGAGATGACGGCTGACAATGGAGAACTAAAGGTTGCGATTTCACAGATTGGCGGTGCATCGTATTCTCCTCAGGTATTTCAAAAGGATTTGCTTTTTGAAAATGGCAGCAGCTATACAGTAGCTTTTGATGCAAGAGCAGATGTGCCAAGGAAAATGAATGTCAATATTGGCAGGGAATTGAGCACGGACCCTTGGTTCATAGCTTATATGCCAACACACACAGTGGATTTAACGACAGATATGACCCATCACAGCATCACTTTTGTCATGACTGAAGAAACCTATGCAGATGGCAAAATCGTTTTCGAGCTGGGCAATATTTTCGAAGGCAATGCGGCAACAAATGTCTATCTGGACAATGTAAGCATCATAAAAAAATAGGTGAATTAGCGGATGTATTGACTTGGTCGAAATAATTGGGAATGTGGTCGAATAATTTAAAAATTCGCCGAAAAAACTCAAAATGTGGTCGAATAAATTAGAAATTCGCCAATAAAACTCAAAATGTGGTCGAATAATTTTAAAACTCGTCAATATAATTCAATAATAGTCGAAATCAAGAGGCAGAACAGCAAGGCTTTTCTGCCTCTTTTCCTTCAAATTCAGGAAAAGGAATATTGAAGAAGCGTGGCCAGAGTAATTTTATCAGAGGAAACTTTTAAAGGTGGAAATGCAAGATGACTTTACAGAAAAACAGTCTTCCTAAACAGATTGGCTTATTAGATCGCCTTTATCATTGATGAATGGTTCAGGGGAATCATCATGTACATAAGGTGGAAAAGCAGAGTATGGGAAAAGAAGGTACTGATTGATGCAAACGAACAGCCAGCATGACAGTAGAGGAGGAGGAAGATGAATTACAGACAGCTTGGAAGTACAGGGATAAAAGTGTCGGAAGTTGGTTTCGGTGGCTGGCAGCTCGGCAATGCAAGGGACTGGGAAGGCATGGATGACAATCAGGCAATCATGCTGGTGCATGAAGCACTTGACCGGGGCTGCAATTTCTTTGATACTGCTCCTAATTATGGAGGTGGCAAAAGTGAGTCATTGCTTGGAGAGGCTCTTTCCGGAAGAAGGAGCGAGGCAGTGATTAACAGCAAATTTGGCCATCATCCAGATAACACCCTTGATTTTGATTCGCAGAAGATCCGCAGTTCGGTTGAAGGTAGTTTGCAGCGGCTTAAAACGGATTACCTGGATTCGATTTTATTGCATAATCCCCCGCTTGAAATCCTGACCGGAAAAAGCGATCACTTTTACATATTGGAATCCCTCAAGCAGCAAGGGAAGATTCGGGCATACGGAGCTTCAGTCGATTCCGGGTATGAAATGGAGGAGCTCATGAAGTCTACTGGCAGTCAGATCATCGAAGTGATGTTCAATATTTTTCATCAGGAGCCTAGAAGCGCCTTCACTATGGCTGCAGAGAAGAATGTGGGACTGATTGTTAAAGTTCCGCTTGATTCTGGGTGGCTATCAGGCAAGTATGATGAAAATAGTGTTTTTACAGATATCAGGAGCCGTTGGGATCAGAATCAACTCAGGAAAAGAGCCGAGCTGCTGCCTGTCCTCAAGGAAATGCTCGAACCAGGGGAATCGCTGGTCCAGTTGGCCTTAAGGTTTATACTTGATTATCAGGAGGTGTCTACCGTAATACCTGGAAACAAGAAACTTGAACAGCTGATTGAGAATTTATCTGCGTCAGATAAAAGGATTTCAACGGAAAAAGTAGAAAACCTAGAAGTATTATGGGAAAAGACGCTGCAAGCCAATCCATTGGGATGGTAGAAATGATTAGGAATATTTGGAGGTTAAAATTATGGCATATCAACCAGACAGCAGTCGCTATGAAACGATGACTTATAACAGATGCGGTAAATCAGGGCTTAAATTGCCAGCCATTTCACTAGGGCTATGGCATAATTTCGGCGGCCAGGATACTTTTGAAAATGGGCGTTCGTTAATCAGGCGGGCTTTTGATCTGGGTATTACCCATTTCGATCTTGCGAATAACTATGGACCGCCCCCGGGATCAGCAGAAGAAAACTTCGGCAGCATCCTCCGCAAGGATTTTTCAGGATACCGTGATGAAATGGTGATTTCGACCAAAGCTGGCTACGGCATGTGGCAGGGGCCCTATGGTGATTGGGGTTCAAGAAAATACCTGGTAACCAGCCTCGACCAGAGTCTAAAAAGGATGGAACTCGATTATGTCGATATCTTTTATCATCACAGGCCGGATCCGGAAACTCCTCTAGAGGAAACGATGATGGCACTTGATCATGTCGTCAGGCAGGGGAAGGCTCTTTATGTTGGTTTGTCCAATTATGGAGTAGAGGAAACAAAACAGGCTGTCGCGATTCTAAAAGAACTGGGAACACCGTTGTTGATCCATCAGCCTGCTTATTCAATGTTCAACCGATGGGTAGAAGATGGACTGACAGATTTGCTGAAGGAAGAAGGAGTCGGATCGATTGCGTTTGTTCCACTTGCCCAAGGGTTGCTGACCAATAGATACTTAAACGGAATCCCCGAAGATTCCAGAGCCCTGAAGCCAAACAGTTTCCTCAATGAAGGTGATGTATCTGAAGAAGTTCTTGCCAGGGTTAGAAAACTAAATGAAATTGCACAGGAACGGGGCCAGTCACTTGCCCAGATGGCACTGGCCTGGGTTCTTAGGGAACAGAAAATCACCTCAGCCCTTATAGGCGCAAGCAAAGTAAGCCAGATTGAAGAAAATGTCGCCGCCCTGAACCGTCTGGATTTCAGTGAGGCAGAATTGAACATGATTGATGATATTCTTAAATAGTTACCTGAACAAGCTGTAAAGCCAATTGGTTTTGCAGCTTTATTTTTTGCCGGAATAAATTTCTTGGTATCAGGGTAAAGGTAGATTAGCTTTCTTTTACCAAAAGACATAGGTTTTGGTAGTATTTAATTAGCAATATCCGGCTCTGCCTGTAACGAAAAATAAGAACTGATGAAAGTGTTAACACTAATAGTAAAATTAGACAAGAAAACTTAGGGGTGAAAAAGTGATCAGCTTTGAAAATGTCGCAAAGAAATATGACGATGGAACCTATGCGGTGAAGAATTTTAATTTACATATTAACGAAGGGGAATTGCTTGTCCTGATCGGTCCGAGCGGCTCCGGTAAGACGACGACTTTAAAAATGATCAATCGGCTGATTCCGCTTACGGCCGGCTACATAAGGATCAAGGATAAGATGATCAGTGACTATGATATTCACGAGCTTCGCTGGGATATTGGGTATGTGCTTCAGCAGATTGCCTTGTTTCCGCATATGACGATCGAAGAAAATATAGCGGTCGTCCCAGAGATGAAGAAATGGGATCAGAATAAAATCAGTCACCGGATCGATGAATTGTTGGATATGGTTGGACTTGACCCGAAAACCTATCGTAAAAGGCTGCCCCATGAACTATCCGGAGGGCAGCAGCAAAGGATTGGCGTAGCCCGGGCGCTTGCTGCCAATCCGCCGATCATTTTAATGGACGAGCCATTCAGCGCATTGGACCCATTGAGCAGGGAAAAACTTCAGGATGACCTGATTCAATTGCAAAACAACATAAAGAAAACGATCGTATTCGTGACCCATGATATGAGCGAGGCATTGAAGCTTGGTGACCGGATTTGCCTGATGAGGAATGGGGAAGTTGTCCAGACAGGATCCCCGGAAGAACTGCTGCAACAGCCTGCGAATGACTTTGTCCGTGAGTTTGTCGGGATTGACCAATCTAAGGGGGAAATGGTGGATATCATTGAAGCTGTTCATCCTGCGAATCCTATGGAGATGGAGCACCTTCCTGTCATTTCCCGCAAGGTGTCGATCAATGGAATCCTCGTGTTATTGAGTGAGCATGAACAGCTAGCGGTTGTTGATGGTGATGAAAAAATCGGTACCATTGACCGACAGGGGATGATCCAGATTTTATCTGGCCGAATGGAGGCGATGAAATGAACGGCTGGACTTCCACTTTTGCAGAAAGAAAAGATGAACTTTTAAGTGCCCTGCTCGAACATATCCAGATTTCTTTCATTGCGCTATTCTTCGCAGTGTTAATCGCCATTCCGCTCGGTATTTTCCTGACAAGAAGGAAGCGGATATCAGAAGGAATCATAGGAGTAACTGCGGTGCTGCAAACAATTCCTTCACTTGCATTGCTCGGACTGTTGATTCCTCTGTTCGGAATTGGCAAAGTCCCGGCAATCATTGCCCTAGTGGCGTATGCACTTCTTCCGATTTTAAGGAATACATATACAGGAATCAATGAGGTAGATCCCGCGTTAATTGAAGCTGCCCGGGCCATGGGAATGAACAGCAAGCGGCGTTTGATGAAAGTGGAACTTCCATTGGCGATGCCGGTCATTATGGCTGGAATCCGGACAGCGATGGTCTTGATCGTTGGAACAGCAACGATTGCAGCCCTGATTGGAGCCGGTGGGCTAGGTGACCTGATCCTCCTCGGAATCGATCGTAATAACACGGCATTAATCGTTCTTGGGGCCATACCCGCTGCCCTTCTTGCGATCCTGTTCGACCTCGTGCTTAGAAGGTTTGAAACGGTTTCTTTTAAAAAATCACTTGTAACAATTGGGGCCATTTCATTAGCCGTAATCCTCATGATGGCCATTCCATTCCTCGGCGGGAAAAATGAAGACGAACTTGTCATCGCCGGAAAGCTGGGATCGGAACCGGAAATTCTGATCAATATGTACAAGCTCCTGATCGAAGAAGAAACGGACCATTCGGTACAGCTGAAGCCGGGACTGGGAAAAACATCTTTTGTTTTCACCGCATTGAAAAATGGAGATATTGATATTTATCCGGAATTTACCGGCACGGCCATCTCGGAATTTTTAAAAGAAACAGCCGAGAGTACAAGCCGCCAAGAAGTATATCAGCAGGCAAAAGAAGGGATGAAAAAAGAGTTCGACATGGATATGCTTCGGCCGATGGATTACAACAACACCTATGCTTTAGCCGTTCCGGAACAATTGGCAAAGGAAAAGGACTTGAAAACCATATCTGACTTGAAATCGATTGAAACATCATTAAAAGCTGGCTTCACGCTTGAGTTTTCAGATCGGGAAGATGGCTACAAAGGAATCCAGAAGCTTTATAATCTGAATCTGCCAAGCTTGACCACTATGGAGCCAAAACTTAGGTACGGAGCGATAAAAAGCGGGGAAATCAACCTGGTGGATGCCTACTCCACCGACAGTGAGCTCCAGCGCTACAAGCTGGTCGTACTTGAAGATGATAAAAACTTATTCCCTCCATATCAGGGAGCCCCTCTCATGAGAGCTGAAACAGCAGAAAAATATCCCGAAATCGTCGAGGCACTTAACAAGCTCGAGGGTAAAATCACCGATGATGAAATGCGGAAAATGAATTATCAGGTGAATGTAGAAGGGAAGTCGGCTGAAGAGACAGCACGGAAGTATTTAAAAGAAGCCGGATTATTAGAATAAATACATCATGAACATCAGTTAAGACAAGAGGCAGGAAAACCAATTGGTTTTCCTGCCTCATGTCAGTGGTGAAATTAATACAGACTAATTACTAATACTCGATAGAAAGCGAGTTTTTGCCTGTGCAAAAATGGCATTGATTTCGCCATAAATGGATTCTCTTTCATTTTTATTCGTCACATCCATAACCTTATATTTTAATTCTTTTACTAAATTATGTTCTTCTGATGTCAAAATATCCTTAAATATATGAAATCCTCCTGTTGAAATATTGATGTGTTAGGAAATTTAAAAATCCCATGAAGGAAAAAACCTGGCAGGCTTTCATGATAGATGATTGTTTACCCTCTTTTGAAAACAAATAAACTGATTCTTAACTACTCTAAGAGGTTCGCCCGCCCCAGCATATTAAAGGGAGTGAATCGAGCTATAGTTTTTTCATGAAATGACAAATTACTGTTAAAAACCCTCGTCACAACAGCGGGGGTTTTTATTTGCGTAAATTTGAACCGCTCCTAAAAAAAGTTAAATTTCTAGTACTCCCAGGGGTTTGATATGTGATTTGACTCACTACATTGATAATCATTCGCAATTAAGATGAAGGTAAGAAATCAAAGGAGGGGATTTGGTTGAAAGTTACAGACAGAAGTGGCCAGGAAGAAGTTCAGGGTGAAATCGTGGAGGTTACAAATCACGAGAAAACAAAGGTAGGGACCTGGATATCGGTTGGCGTAGTGGGAGCAGTGATTCTTGCTACCTACTTTATTCTATTCGGACTTTATATGGCAAGAGTCTAGAAGGGGGAGAGAAAAAATGCATTTAGATGAAAAAATCTGGCTGTTTTTAAGTTTTGGAATGATCATGGGATTCATGATTTTTACTGGGTACCAGGCAGTGGCATTAGGAATGGGGCCGCCAAGCCATAAAGAAACGATTGATCCGCAAAAGGTCGATGAAACAGCTCCATTTGATGAGCCGGGAATAAAACAAATTGGTGAAAACGAGTACGAAGTTGTCATGACGCTTCAGGTATTTAGTTTTACACCAATGGAAATCGAAGTTCCTGCCGGTTCTACAGTCCATTTCACTTTAACGTCAAAAGATGTTGTCCATGGTTTCCAGGTGGCAAATACGAATTTAAACGCAATGGTTATGCCGGGTCATATCCAAAAAATATCTCAGAAGTTTGATGAACCAGGTGAATATTTGGTGCTATGCAATGAATATTGCGGTGCCGGGCACCAGGCCATGAGCACGAAAATCATCGTTAAATAAAAGGGGGGAAAAAATATGCAGTCTGCAGTAAACTCAACTTCATTTAAACAAAAAACTAATCAAGTATTAGGAATTAGCCAGGAAGATGCAAGAATCTCGAAATCATACTTATCTATTGCGTTCATCGCATTGCTGCTTGGCGGTTTCCTGGGCTTGCTTCAAGGCCTGAATCGAGCGGGTGTCCTGCAATTGCCGCCATGGCTTAACTATTATCAGGTGCTTACGGCCCATGGAATCTTGTTAGTCGTTGTATTATCGGCATTCTTCACGATTGGGTATTTTTATGCCGGACTCTCTCACACGCTGGGAGGATTGCTGCCTAAAGTAAGGAAAATGGCATGGATCGGTTTTTGGATGAAGATATTCGGATTTGTTTTGGTCGTCATTCCAATTTTAAAGAATGAAGCCTCGGTCATGTACACCTTCTATCCGCCAATGGCCGCATCACCAATGTTTTACTTTGGCCTGGTATTCATTGTCTTGGGCATCTGGATGCTAGCATTAGGAGCGTTTACACAGGTTGCGAACTGGAGAAGGAATCACAAGGGACAACACCTCCCGATCCTCGCCTTCTTTGCAACAGGTGTCTTCGTCCTGTTAGTCGGCGCAACAGCTTTTGTTGCGGTGGAAGTCCTGTTCATGATCATTCCATGGACACTTGGCTGGACAGACGGCATAAACGTATTGCTGGCGCGTACACTTTTCTGGGCATTTGGCCATACTGCCGTTAACATTTGGTATCTGACAGCTGTCTCTGCATGGTATGTCATCGTACCAAAAATAATCGGCGGACACCGTTGGAATGATCTCTTAACACGTATGGTTGTCATTCCGTTAGTAATTATGAACATTACCGGCGGATTCCACCATCAGATCATTGACCCCGGTATTTCGGAGTCGATTAAATATATGCACGTGTTCATGAGCCTTGCAATCGGATTTCCATCTTTAATGACCGCATACGCGATGTTCAGGGTTTTTGAACGTACTGCACGAGCGAAAGGCGGAAAGGGTTTAGTTGGCTGGTATAAAAAGATGCCATGGGGCGATGTACGATTCCTGTCGCCGTTTATCGCCATGGTAGCATTCATTCCCGCTGGAGCTGGCGGAATTGCACAAAGCACGAACCAATTGGACCAGGTTATACACAATACAATGTGGGTGGTAGGCCATTTCCACTTAACACTTGGAATGTCTGTCATCATGACCTTCTTCGGCATCAGTTACTGGCTCGTTCCATATCTGTCAAAACGGGTGCTGACACCTGCCATTAATAGATTGGGAGTGATTCAAACCGTCATATGGACTATAGGTATGGTGATCATGTCGATTTCCATGCATGCTGCCGGGCTATTTGGCTCTCCAAGGAGAACATCCTTCACAACCTATGGGGACTTTGCAGAAAAACTTGGATGGAATCCTCTAATGGCAGCGGTGGGGATTGGAGCAAGCTTATTGCTGATTGCCGTCATCCTTCAAGTTTATGCGGTATTCAACCTCATGTTTTTCGCACCAAAGGGAGTAACAGAATTCCCAATTGCCGAAGAGGAAGCAGGAGCGTCGAAAACGCCATACTGGACAGAGCGCTGGGGAATCTGGGTTGTGCTCATGCTATTGGTTGTTTCGATGGCTTATGTATTGCCAATCGCAGACATGATCATGAATGCACCTCCAGGATCGCCGCCATTTAAGACTTGGTAAAAAGAAAAGCGAAAGCGCCTTGGTCAGTCCCGACAAGCGTTGGAGGGCCTGCCAGTGAAGTCGCTCTTTGACTTCATTGGCAGGACTGAAATTGAAAAGCGGAGGCGACTGCCCAACTCCGACAAGCGCTGGAGGGCCTGACAGTGAAGTTGCTCTTTGACTTCATTGGCAGGACTGAAGCGTCTCGAGGAGTTAGGAGCCGGAGCTAGAAAAACGACTCGAGGGGCTAGGCGCTGTAGCTGGACACTAATCTAATTGCAAAAAACTTTTTACTTTCTTGTTATGTAAACAAAGAGATAGCTCCTGAAATCAGGACTATCTCTTTCAAGTCAGAATGTAATGTGAAAACAGGACCTATATAAGAATCACCACTGAAAAATGGGATGTGATCAATTTGATCAAAAATCGGCAAACGGCCGTATCTTGTATAGTTATATTGGTGTTTGGACTTCTTTTATTTTATACAGGAACAGACGGATTCACAGCTTATACAGCAGAGACAGCAAGAGTGACAAAACTGGTTGAAGAACAGCCCCAGTTTCCACAAGTAACCTTTGAGGATAGTGAGGATCGGACCTATTCTATTTCCGAATTTGAAGGAAAATATGTATTTATCACTTTTATCTATACAGGCTGCACTACGATATGCATTAAGCTAGAAGAAAATATGTCGCAGGTGTACGAACTGCTTCCCAGTGAATATATAGGCAAGGATATCATCTTTTTAAGCATCAGCTTTGACCCGGGCAAAGATGATCCGGCTACGTTGAACAAGTATAAGGATTTATTCGGAAGTGATGGAGAGACATGGAGAATGGCCAGAATCCCTGACCAGGAACAGTTGGATACCTTGCTGAAGAAGTTTGGCGTCATTGTGATTCCGGATGGAAATGGGAACTTCGCTCATAATTCTGCGTTTTATTTATTGGACCGTCAAGGCGCACTAGTGGATGTAATGGATTTTACACTGGTAAATGAGGCAGCAGATAGGCTGAAAGAGACTTTAGAAGCAGACAGGGGGAAATGACGATGAATCAGTTTTTGTTCGGGCTTGCCCTTTTAATCGGTTTAATGCTTCCTCCTGTTGCAAACTTAATGGAATCCGTCATGATCATCCACATGCATATGCAGATGCCGATGCTGGTGATTGCCGGTTTTTTCATGGGACAGTTTTTCCAGCAGCGCTTTCCTCATTTCTTTTCCAAATATAATCAAGAGGGCATC
This sequence comes from Cytobacillus oceanisediminis 2691, assembly GCF_007678455.1. Classification (GTDB taxonomy): domain Bacteria; phylum Bacillota; class Bacilli; order Bacillales; family Cytobacillaceae; genus Mesobacillus; species Mesobacillus oceanisediminis_A. Next base: position 264,628 of record NZ_VEEP01000007.1, read on the forward strand.
CCAGGAATCCTTCTTTTTATCATCATCATGGGTTATTGGATGCTGCCGCGCACAATGGATGAAGCCTTGACTGCAAATAGTGTGGAATTTTTCAAATTCTTCAGTTTGCCTTTCCTCGCGGGAGTGCCTCTAAGAGACTCCTGGAAAAAACTCAAAAAGAATCGAAAAAATTTTACGATTGGATTTTTCACAGTGGTTTTTCTGGGAATGGGCTGGTTATATATTCAAGCAAACGACCAGCTATGCAATAATTACTTAGTAGTTGACCAGATGATCCTCGGGTGGGGATTTATCACAATGGCGATCTGTATGGTAATTTACCTGGCGTATACGGTATTAGTGGACCCTTCATTATATGAATAAGGAATTGATCCACTGTGCAGATTTCACAGCACGATGCTATAAAGTATAATAAGTTAAAGGTAGTTTGTTAGAAATACTTGATATACAAACAGCCAAAAAGGCGAATCAGTGTAGAGGAGGACTAAAATGAAAATAGCAATCTCATTCAGTGGCGGGAAGGACTCCACGCTGGCATTATACAAAATACAAAACAACCCTGTTTTTGAGGTTGATTCATTGCTCGTGACCCTGACAGAAGGATTCGGCCGGGTATCGATTCATGGGGTTCGCTATGAGCTGTTGAAGCTTCAATCTGAGTCATTGGGAATTCCATTAAGAGAGGTCTGGCTTCCGCAGGATTGTCCGGATGAAAAGTATCAAGAAATAATGGGTAAAGCGATAGCAGGGATGAGAAAAGACGGCGTTACCCATATTGCCTTTGGCGATATACATCTTCAGGATGTACGAGAGTATCGGGAGGAATTATTCTCTGAATCGGGAATAACCCCTGTTTTTCCGCTCTGGGGTATACCGGTAGAGGAAGTAAGCCATGATTTTGTTGATCTTGGTTTCAAAACGGTTTTAACATGTGTTGATTTAGAAAGGCTGGATCCGTCCTGCGCAGGCATAGTATATGATCGAAAATTCATCATGGAATACCCGAAAGAACATGATATTTGCGGAGAGAATGGAGAATTCCATTCATTTGTATTTGATGGTCCAAACTTTGAATTTCCTATCAACTATGGATTAGGCGAGAAAAAAGTGACAAAGGATTATTTCACTAAAAAAGATCGATTCTTGTTCATAGATTTAATCCCATATTAAAGCTTATAAACTTTTAAGTTCAAATAAATGGTCAATAAACTGCCAGCTAGAAAAATAATGACTCCGGAAATAGAGTTTGGAGAAAGATATTGTAAAAAATCCATAAAAAGCACCCCTTTATTTAGATATAAATATCGTATTACGATATTTTGTATTTTAATTATATCGTGTTAAGATATATTTATCAATAAGAAAGTAAGGTGGAATTTTTGCTTAGTAAAGACGTATATGAGTACCTTGCTGAGTTTCGGTACCAATTGAGGAAGTTCCAGAAGTTCAGTGAAACAGCAGCTGAAAATATGGGCATAACCGCCCAGCAGCACCAACTGATGCTAGCCATAAAAGGATATCCGGAAAGGGAGTATGCTACACCGAGCGAGCTGGCAGAACGATTGCAAATCACCCATCATTCATGCGTCGGCCTGATCGATCGCTGCGAAAAGTCAGGACTGGTCTCTCGCAGGAAAAACCCGGAAGACGGCAGGAGTGTCTTTGTAGATGTAACCGCTAAAGGGATGGAGATCCTTGAGGGTCTGTCTGAAATCCATCTGGAAGAGATCAAACGAATCGGATTGTTTAAGGAGAAGCTTTGATACATAACTGAATGACGGGAGAAATAAGAGGTAACTTATGAAAAAGAGAATTGTCTATCTTGGAATTATAATTACGATCGTATTCCTTTTTTTGCTTGGGACATATAAATTAATGAATTCCAGGACTTTTCAACTGTTTGGCGGTCTAACATCCCAGGTGGAAACCAAAGAAAAAGTAGTCGCATTAACCTTTGATGATGGTCCAACACAACAAGTGCCAGAAATTTTGCAAATACTAAAGAAGTACGATGCTAAAGCAACATTCTTCCTGATTGGAAACGAAATCGAAAAAAATCCAGATGCAGCAGAAATGATAGCCAGGGCAGGTCATCAAATTGGGAATCACACATACTCCCATAACAGGATGGTGTTGAAATCCCCGACTTTTATCAAAAAGGAAATTACCCGAACAAATGAATTAATTGAAGCAGCAGGGTATAAAGGGGAGATTGACTTTCGGCCTCCTAACGGGAAAAAACTAATAGGACTGCCCTATTACTTGCATCAGCAAAATATTGACACCATCACCTGGAATCTTGAACCAGATTCCTTCTATCATACATCTGCTGATAAAATAGAATACGTGATAGATAATGTAAAGCCTGGTTCCATTATTTTATTGCATCCGATGTACGATCAATCTGGAGATGAGCTTAAGACCATCGAAGGAATTTTGAAGGATTTAACAGTAGAAGGGTATAAATTCGTCACGGTAAATGAGCTTCAGGAAGTTAATTGATCTATAAATGTATATGAGGCATTGTGAATCATGCAAACCATTGGTATTATGGTTCTGATAGCAAGTTAGGGAGATGTTTTGATGTTGACCATTAAGGAAATTGCAGAGATGGCAAATGTATCAAGAGCAACAGTCTCGAGAGTTTTAAATGAATCGGGTTATGTAAGTGCAGCAGCTAAAAAGCGAGTGATGGAGGTAATTGAAAAAACAGGGTATGTGCCCAGCCAACATGCAAAATCACTTCGAACCAAACAAACAAAAGTAATTGGTGTTATCCTTCCGAAAATCAGTACCGAAACATCAAGTCGTGTAGTAGACGGTATGAATGATGTATTTAGCGAGCACGGTTATCAAATCCTGCTGACTACAACTAACCTTAATCCTGAAAAGGAAATCGAATATATCCGATTGTTAAAAAGCAGACAGGTTGATGGGATTGTATTAATTGCTACCAATATAAATAAGGAACTAATGGCAGAAATCGAGCAGCTTCAAATACCCTTTGTGGCTATTGGACAAGATATTCCAGGTGTATGCAGTGTTACCTATGATGATTATGAAGCCTCGAAAACAATGGCGAAAGCGATTATCGAAAAAGGATATAAAAACATCGCTTTCATTGGTGTCGATGAATCAGACCGTGCAGTGGGAATAAGGCGCAAAAAAGGATTCCTGGATTCAATGAAAGAACATAACCTTACAGTCAGAGAGGGATGGGTCAAAGAGACAAATTTCGGTATATTATCTGGTTACGAGGCGATGAAAGAAATAATGGAGCAATCTAAAAAAGATGACTACCCAGATGCTGTATTCGCAGTAACGGACAGAATTGCTATTGGAGCCATGCAGTATTTGAAAGAAGCTGGTTATAAGATTCCCAATCAAATGGCTGTTTCAGGGATGGGTGCTGCTGATATTTCTCAATATGTCCAGCCGGCATTAACCACAATTGAATATGAAAATCAGAGGGCGGGCGAAGAAGCGGCTTTCATGCTCCTTGATCAAATTGTAAAGAATGAAAAGAATGATAAGAAGATGATTTTAGGTTATAGACTAATAGTTAGAGATAGTATATAATCGTTGTGTAATCGATTTCATATTACAGCCTAAGGATAAACATTGATGTAATTAATCAATGAATGTTTTTAGGATTTATTTTTATAGAAATATGAAATCGATTCCATTTATTTTAATTTTTAATTTATTTTAAAGAAGTACATTTTTTTTTGGGTTTATATGAAATCGATTTCATGTTCGCAGGTGATTGGTTTCATTAAGAAATTTTTTAAAAAAGGAGTGTTTACTAATGGCTGACAATCGTCAAATTGCAAAAGAAATTATTGATGCAGCAGGCGGACAAGAAAATATCTTATCAGCTGCCCATTGTGCTACCAGGCTAAGGATCATGGTAAAGGACAAAGAAAAAATAGACCAACAGAGAGTAGAAGAAATTGAGAAGGTAAAAGGTGCCTTTTTTAACTCTGGTCAGTATCAGGTAATCCTTGGAACGGGTACGGTCAATAAAATTTATGAAGAAGTAATAGGTCTGGGGATTGGCAGTTCCACAAAATCTGAGCAAGCCAAAGAGGCAGCTCAGAGCGGGACAGTTTTCCAGAGAGCGATTCGGTCTTTCGGGGATGTTTTTGTGCCCATCATTCCTGCTCTTGTCGCAACTGGATTATTCATGGGTCTGCGCGGTCTTGTTATGCAGGAACAAATCCTGGCTTTATTTGGTTTAACACCAGATGATATATCACAAAACTTTCTATTATTTACTCAAGTTTTGACTGATACTGCTTTTATCTTTTTGCCTGCACTTGTTGCCTGGTCTACTTTCAGGGTATTCGGCGGATCACCGATTATTGGTTTGGTCATGGGGCTCATGCTTGTTAGTCCGTCCTTGCCAAATGCTTGGAACGTAGCAGGCGGGAGCGCAGACCCAATCATGTTTCTTGGGTTTATTCCAGTGGTAGGTTATCAAGGATCTGTATTGCCAGCTTTTATTGCCGGTATTGTTGGTGCCAAGCTCGAGCAGATGATTCGCAAACGTGTTCCTGATGCCTTTGATTTGATTGTAACGCCATTTTTAACTTTATTAATAATGATTAGCCTGGCATTATTTGTGATCGGCCCTGTCTTCCATACAGTTGAAAACTGGATTTTGGATGCAACAGTTACCGTTTTGGAGTGGCCATTTGGCATCAGCGGATTCCTGATTGGGTTCTTGAACCAAATCATCGTTGTAACAGGTGTTCATCATGTTTTCAATATGCTGGAAATATCTCTGCTTGAAAAATTGGGCAATAATCCATACAACGCAATTGTTACCGCTGCCGTTGCTGCCCAGGGTGGCGCTACATTGGCAGTAGGTTTAAAGACTAAATCCAAAAAGTTGAGAGCGTTGGCACTGCCATCCTCCTTATCCGCTTTTCTGGGTATAACTGAACCTGCCATTTTCGGTGTGAATCTCCGGTATGGAAAACCGTTCCTGATGGGCCTTATTGGCGGTGGTGTTGGCGGCTTTTTCGCATCCATCTTTGGCTTAAAAGCAACGGGGATGGCGATTACAGTTATTCCAGGTACCTTGCTCTATTTGAATGGACAAATTTTACTGTATTTATTTGTTAATATCATCGCAATTGCCATAGCTTTTGTTTTAACTTGGATGTTTGGTTTTTCCGATAAGCAGTTAAAGGAGAACCAGTAACTAGTTACTAAAGGGTAAAAGGCCAACTCAATAATAGTTCCAGGTGAGAGGAAGCGATTCCTCTCATCGCTATTTCAGCAGGAGGGAACAACATGGCAAGACATACTGAATTAAAATATCGAACGATTTTTGAAGCTAAAGAAAATGAATTAGAAGGGCTTAAAGCAATATCAGCTAATTCCAGATGGAAGCCTGCTTATCATATTCATCCTCAATATGGCCTGATTAATGATCCGAACGGACTTGCCTATTTCAACGGCGAATACCATGTCTTTTTTCAATGGTTTCCGTTTGATGCGATTCATGGAATGAAGCACTGGGGGCATGTGAAATCAACGGATTTGGTCAACTGGGAGCGTCTGCCAGTTGCCATTGTCCCTGTAAAGGATTATGAATCGCACGGAGCCTATTCCGGTGCTTCTCTAGAAGTAGATGGAAAGCTCTACATGTACTATACGGGGAATATTAAATATAGCGCAGTGGAAAGATCGGCTAATCAGTGTCTGGCCATCATGGATAAGGCTGGTACGATTACGAAATACGCAAACAATCCAATTATTGAAGGTGTGCCGGAAGGATATACCGGTCATGTCCGCGATCCCAAAGTTTTTGAAAGGAATGGCCGCTACTACATGCTCCTTGGTGCACAAAGAACGGATTTAACAGGAGCCATTATTGTCTATGATTCTGCCAATGCGATTGACTGGTCCTTTAGAGGCGAATTAAAGATTGATCTGGAATTTCCTGATTCCGTCTATATGCTCGAATGTCCGGACTTTTTTGAATTGAATGGACAGGATGTGATGATTTTTTCACCCCAGGGCTTGAAAGAGGAAGGTCATGATTATCACAATCTCTATAATGTCATCTATCTGCTGGGCAAACTGGATATCGAAAACCTTACTTATCAAGTAGAGTGCTACCAGGAGCTGGAAAAAGGATTTGATTTTTATGCACCTCAGACCTTTGTGGGTAAAAACAAGGAGCGGCTGCTGTTTTCATGGGCTGGAATGGGGGAAGTGGAATATCCTTCTGACAGGGAGTCGTGGGCGCATTGCCTATCCGTTCCGCGAGAACTGGGAATTGTTAATGGAAAGTTGGTTCAAAAGCCTGCACAGGATTTAAAGCTGCTTAGACAAACATCAAACTCCGGTGAAATGACGATCTCGGAAACTGGCGGGGAAATCGGAAACCCATCAGACCAGTATGAAATAGATCTTAATTTTAATAGCATCCAAAGCAACAAATTCGGGCTTGAATTGTTTGTTTCTGAAACGGAAGGGCTTGTACTGGAGTTTGACCGTGAGCAGCAGATAGTGAGCTTGAATCGTGAGAATTTCGAAGCTGCGTTTGGCGGAGAATACGGTTATGTAAGAAGCGCTGAACTTGCATTAGGGGACAATGTGAAGGTCCAGGTTTTTGTTGACCACAGCATCGCAGAGATTTTTATCAATGATGGGGAAGTGGTATTTACTGCACGTGTATTCCCCAAAGCAGAGTCAAAGGGAATCAGGATGTTCAGCGATGGTAACATAAGCTGCAGTTATAGCAAATATGAGCTGGCGCAAGGAATTTCGATTTAAGCGTAGGGTGATGACGAAACTGTATTCATTCCGAGAAGTCGATTTTATCAGACAGCAGAAGGGTTTCTTAATAATTATGGTGATTTAAAATCAATCATCAGTTTGTTGAAGCAGAAAAGAAGATACTTGAAAGTGTAATTAAGAGTATAAATCGCTTTGACTCTGAAAAGAAAATGTGACTCTATAATTCTGGCTTTATCGGAATGAATATGATATGGTCGTGGCATATGGCAGATCCTTCAAAAATTATGGGGTCTGCCATATATTTATATATTTTTTTAGGAGGAATGGGATATGAAAGTGGAAATGAAGTTTTGCAAGGTGTTTAGTTGCAGCAAGGAGGCGAACTACTATGAGCCTTAGCCAGATAGCACACATTGATTCTATAAGGGAAACGTTTCTAAAGCAGCTCGTCTTTATTGAAGAGAACTATAATGAATTAAATAACATGTACCTGTATTCAACCCCAATACAGGAAAGAGTCAAGAATTTTCTAAGTCTCTATATTAGTGAACTGGAAAGCTTTATAAAAGATGAAGACTGGAATGATCCTTTGTCAAAAGTGTTTATTGGCACAAAAGTAACTGTCCTGTTTCGAGATGAAAAGGAAACGGAAGACTACTTTATAAGCCTGCCCGATCATTCAGACCCGGATGCTAACTGTATTTCATTTTTATCACCGGTTGGAAGGCAGCTTTTGTTAAAAAATGTGGGAGATGAGATTTCTTTGGTTGTTCCCAATGGTACAGTTTCTTTATCAGTCAAAAGAATATCCTTTTCTGGAAATTGAACATAGACTGGACCTGACTACAAGGGGGAGTGGCAAAAAGCTTTTTTTCTCGCTTAGTGTTGTCTTTAATCCTCTTAATAAGTCAGTTTCTTCCCAGATAAATGCAGGTACCTGCTTCGTTTAGTACGGCAGAAAGCAGGATGATGCATACTTCCAGCCACTGAAGCGATGTGACCATTTCTGATAAAATCAGCCTGGCTGAAAGGTGAAAACACAAAAATACCCTTGTTTTTTCATAGTTGGACCTTCTGGATGACAAAACTAGTAAGTTATAAAAATAAATTCAAGACGTGTGTATGCACGTCTTTTATATTATTGAAACCAATTATTCTCTGACAGAAAAATAGGCAATGTTACCTGCTAAAATTCCCGCTGTCAGTTTTCCGGCAATCATCGGGACAATAGAGCTTTTATCAACGGGTCCTATAAATCCGAGGTGACTGCCAAGAACAAAAGAGCCACTGACTGCAAAAGCGGTGTTAACGACTTTTACTCTGATGTTTTGATCATGGAACCTGGGATGATGTTTGCGCATAAGGTAATTGAAAACATGGAGGGATTCATAACCATAGACAGCTATATGTTTAAGGGCACTGAAATCAAAATTTCTCTCCCGTGTATTCAAAATTAATATTTGTATAAAAGACAGGTCTTCTCCCCATCTACAAGGGAAATAACCTGTTTTTTTATTTATATAATGTTCTTACATCTTTGAATGCAGAAGTAACTGTGAGAAAAATAATTCCATTAAGTAAGGTTCATTCCATTGTCCATTTTATTGTGATGATTATATGTCCTAGCGTTAAATAAATTTATGGTATTTTTCCAATAATGTTTATTTTCTGACAACCAGGGTAATCGGCAAGCGAGGGGTCTTCCAAAAATGCCTGAAAAAGGATAATTTTTCATGGTTTTGAGAAGTATAAGAATAGTAGAAAGGAAGGGATGAGAAAATTGAGTGAAAAGCTACCGCCATTCTTAAGGAAACTGAGCTATTTCGGGAGATCAGAAGACATTTCCGATCATGCCACAATTGCACCTGATGATCGATCAACTGAAAAAGTTTACCGCCGGCGCTGGCAGCACGATAAGGTTGTCAGGACAACTCATGGCGTGAACTGTACGGGTTCCTGCAGTTGGAAGGTTCATGTAAAGGACGGAATCATCACCTGGGAGACGCAGCAGACAGACTATCCGACAACAGGACCCGATATGCCTGAATACGAACCGAGGGGCTGTCCACGAGGAGCAACATTTTCGTGGTATACATATAGCCCTGTAAGAATTAGATACCCCTATGTGAGAAGCGCGTTAATTGAATTGTGGAGAGAAGCATTCAACGAACATAAGGACCCGGTTCAGGCTTGGAAGAGTATTGTGAATGACCCAGCCAAATCCGAACGATACAAGTCTGCTAGGGGGAAGGGGGGCTTTGTCCGTTCTAGCTGGGATGAACTGAATACGCTTATCTCTGCCTCATTGATTCATACAATCCAGGAGTACGGACCAGACAGGATTTTTGGATTCTCCCCTATCCCCGCAATGTCGATGGTCAGTTATGCCGGGGGTTCAAGGTTCTTGAATTTAATCGGTGCACCTTTATTAAGCTTTTACGATTGGTATGCAGATTTGCCGCCAGCGTCACCGCAAATCTGGGGAGAGCAGACAGATGTCCCTGAAAGCTCTGATTGGTACAATTCCTCCTATTTAATTGTCTGGGGTTCGAACCTTCCGCAGACAAGGACACCTGACTCCCATTTCTATGTGGAGGCAAGATACAGAGGAGCAAAAGTAGTCGCAGTAAGTCCTGACTATGCTGAATTCGTCAAGTTTGCTGACAAATGGCTGCCTGTTCAGGCTGGTATGGATGGGGCTATTGCGATGGCAATGACTCATGTGATTCTAAAGGAATTCTATGTGGATCAACAGGTTGATTATTTTAATGACTATGTAAAAAAATATACGGATTTGCCATATCTGCTCCTTCTGAAAAAGAATGGTGATTTTTATCAAGGGGATAAGTTCCTAAGGGCTTCCGATATAGGCCGACAGACAGAAAACGGAGAATGGAAAACCGTTGTCCTTGATCAGACGTCAAATGACTTTGCTGTTCCTAATGGAAGCATCGGACATCGATGGGAAAATAACCAGAGCTGGAATCTCCACTTGAAAGACAGTGATAACCAGCTCGATGGTATTGATCCAGTCTTGACCCTGCAAGGAATAGAAGATGAGATTGTCATGGCCGGCTTCCCATTTTTCGGGCCGGATAAAAAAGAAATTTTGAAAAGAGGAGTTCCAGTAAAGAAAATCATTAAAGGTGGGGAAGAGGTGTATGTGACGACCGTCTTCGATATGCTTCTTGCCAATTGTGGCGTGAATCGCGGATTGCCAGGTGATTATCCTGCTGATTATGACGATTTAAAGCCATATACTCCTGCCTGGCAAGAATCAATTTCAGGAGTCAGCAGACGAGATTGTGCGCAGATAGCCAGGGAGTTTGCCCAAAACGCCATCGATTCAAAAGGAAGATCAATGATTATTATGGGCTCAGGAATCAATCACTGGTATCATTCCGATATGATTTATCGGGCAATCTTGAATCTTGTACTGTTGACAGGATGCCAGGGAGTGAACGGCGGCGGCTGGGCACATTATGTCGGGCAGGAAAAGGTACGCCCTCTTGAAGGATGGCAGACAGTGGCGATGGCAAGAGATTGGGGCGGACCGCCAAGATTGCAAAACGGGACGTCTTTCTTCTACTTTGCATCGGAGCAGTGGAGGTACGACAACCAAACATCGGATGAACTCATTTCACCATTGATTGACAAGCCTACTTACCAACATCCCGGCGACTATAATGTGCTGTCAGCAAGATTGGGTTGGCTGCCTTCTTACCCACAATTCAATGAGAATCCAATCAAGATGGCAGAAAGGACAGGTCAAACCGACAAAGATGCCATCATTCAAGAAGTGGTTAAGCAGCTGAAGGACGGCAAACTGAAATTCGCCATAGAAAATCCGGAAGATCCAAGGAATTTTCCAAAAGTCCTGTTTGTATGGCGCGCAAACCTGATTGGCAGTTCAGCTAAGGGACATGAATACTTCCTTAAGCATTTACTTGGCACCCACCATGGCAATTTAAGTGAACAGAATGAAGAAGATCTGACAAAAGAAATCAGCTGGGTCCAGGATGTGCCAGAAGGCAAGCTCGATTTGATGCTTGACTATGATTTCAGGATGTGTGGGACCGGTCTGTACTCTGATATTATTCTTCCATCGGCGACCTGGTATGAGAAGTACGATGTCTCAAGCACGGATATGCACCCATTCATCCATCCATTCAATCCGGCAATCACACCGCCATGGGAAGCGAAATCAGATTGGGACGCATTCAAGAATCTTGCCAAGACGTTCTCTGAAATGGCTGGAAGATATTTTAATGAACCGGTGACTGACCTGGTTGCAACCCCTCTCTTGCATGATTCCAGAGATGAAATTTCCCAGCCATATGGGAAAATCCCGGACTGGAAAAATGGAGATGTCGAGCCGCAACCGGGCGTGAATATGCCGCGTCTCCATTTGGTCGAGCGTGATTTGACAAAGGTATATGACAAGTTCATCGCACTCGGTTCGAATGTAAAGGAATCCATTGGTTCAAAGGGGATTGGCTGGGAAGCGGCCAAGGAATATGAAAAGCTGAAGGCGATAAATGGTACTGCGTCACAAACAAAGGAATACAAGGATTTGCCAAGCCTTTTTACCGATAGGAATGCTGCCGAGACAATTCTTACCCTATCAAGTACCACTAATGGTTCGCTTGCAATGAAAGCATGGGATGCGTTAGAAAAGAAAACGGGTCTTGAGTTAAAAGACCTGGCAGAAGAGCGGGCTGAAGAGCATATGTCATTTGCGGAAATTACTGCTCAGCCAAGGAAGGTGATTTCCTCACCAGTTTTCAGCGGGTCCGAAACAGGCAATCGTCGTTATAACCCTTTTACCACAAATGTTGAACGGCTTGTGCCATGGCGAACACTGACTGGACGACAGCATTTTTATATGGATCATGACCTGATGATTGAATTTGGGGAGGAGCTTCCTAACTTCAAGGCTCCGCTTCATAAGCTTGCTTTTTACAAAGGAGATCATGAACCTGATGCAAAAGGGAATGAAATTACACTCAGCTACCTGACGCCTCACTTTAAATGGTCCTATCACAGTACGTATGGAGATACCCTGCCGATGTTGACGTTGTTCCGTGGAGGGCCACATGTATGGCTGAATAATGAGGATGCTGCTTCTGTCGGGATAGAAGATAATGATTGGATCGAAATGTATAACCGTAACGGGGTGGTGGTAGCGAGAGCGGTAGTCAGTCACAGAATGCCTAAAGGAATTGTCTTCATGTATCACGTACAGGAGCGGTATATCAACGTGCCAGGCTCTCCGATCACAAAACAGCGTGGCGGGACGTTCAACAGTCCAACCCGTATCCACATCAAACCGACGCAGATGATTGGTGGCTATGCGCAATTGAGCTACGGATTCAACTACTATGGACCGACCGGAAACCAGAGAGATGAGAAGGTAGTGATCCGGAAAATGAACAGGGATGAGGTGGATTGGCTTGAAGATTAAGGCACAGTTCGGAATGGTCATGAATCTAGATAAGTGCATCGGCTGCCATACATGCAGTGTGACCTGCAAGAATACCTGGACAAACCGGCCTGGTGTGGAATATCAATGGTGGAACAATGTCGAAACAAAACCGGGAATTGGCTACCCGAAGGAATGGGAGAATCAGGAACTGCGAAAGGGCGGCTGGGCACTTAAAAACGGGAAACTGGAGCTTAAGGCTGGAGGCCGTGTCAATAAACTGCTGAATATCTTCTATAATCCAAACCTGGCAGATATGGATGATTATTATGAACCATGGACATATGATTATGAGAATCTGATCCAAAGTCCGGAGAAAAAGCATCAACCGGTGGCGAGGCCTAAATCACAGGTTACCGGAGAATACATGGATATCAAATGGGGACCAAACTGGGAGGATGATCTTGCGGGGGTGCATGTAACAGGGAAGAAGGATCCGAACATGGCTGGGCTTGATGAGCAAATCAAATTTGAATTTGAACAGGCATTCATGATGTACCTGCCAAGAATTTGTGAGCATTGTATGAATCCTTCCTGTGTTTCATCCTGCCCTTCTGGTGCGATGTACAAAAGAGAAGAAGATGGAATCGTCCTTGTGGACCAGGAGGCCTGCCGCAGCTGGAGATTTTGCATGACAGGCTGTCCTTATAAAAAGGTTTATTTTAATTGGAAAACACATAAGGCTGAAAAATGTACTTTCTGCTACCCGCGTATTGAAGCGGGATTGCCAACAGTTTGTTCTGAAACATGTGTGGGCAGGCTGAGATATATCGGAATTGTCCTCTATGATGCGGATAAAATCAAAGAGGCAGCATCAGTCAAGGACGACAAGGAACTACATGAGGCACAACTGGGGATGTTCCTTGATCCGCATGACCCGGAAGTGATCAGGGAAGCGAAAAAAGAAGGCATCCCTGATGACTGGATTGAAGCAGCACAGAGATCACCGGTTTATAAAATGGCTGTTGAACAAAGGATTGCACTTCCGCTTCACCCGGAATACCGGACACTTCCAATGGTCTGGTATGTACCGCCTTTAAGCCCTTTCGTCAATGCTTTCGGCGGTCAAATTGATGATCTTGATCCGAATATCATTTTTCCGACGATCAACCAGTTCCGTATCCCTATTGAATATCTGGCAAATCTTTTTACGGCTGGGGATACTGATGTGGTTAAAGCGGTCCTTCGGAAGCTGGTTGCAATGCGCATGTATATGCGCCAGGTAAACTTAGGTAAAGAACCCAATCTTGAGGTTCTAGAAGCGGCAGGTATGACCGAACAAGTGGCAAGGGATATGTATGAGCTCTCGGCGATTGCCAAGTATTCAGAACGCTATGTCATTCCGCCTTCCCATAAGGAGCGATCAGGGGACATGCATTTTATGCAAGGAAACGCAGGCTTCGAAGACCTGGCTCAGGACTGTGAATCATGCAGTGTCGGTTCTGAACGTGATCCCCTCTATTATTATGGTGAAGATTACTGGAGGAATTTAGATGAACAAAAGCCAAGTGGTTTATAAGCTGTCTTCCATTCTGCTGCATTATCCGGATAAGGAATGGAAGGAGTATCTTTCACTGCTCTATGAAGAGGCGAGTTTGATTGATGATGCACAAGTACGTGGCATGATTGAAAATTTCCTGGACTACCTAGACAGGACCAGTATGGAAAAATTGTGCCAGAACTATGTGCTTACATTTGATTTTAATGACAGGAGTACGCTCTATCTTACCTATTCTGTCTTCAAGGATAACCGGGAAAGAGGCCCTGCACTAGTGAAGCTGAGGAATGAGTTCCTTCAGGCAGGAGCGGATCTGGAGAGTGATGAATTGCCTGATTACCTTCCATTGATCCTGGAGTTCGCTTCCATCACGGAAACAGAGAAATCAGCAAAGATTCTTAAACTGCATTTCCGGGCAATCGAGCGGCTCTGTCTGGAACTAGAATCGATGAACAGTCCATACCATCATTTGCTTGGGGCATGTGTGTTATGCATCAAGCGGCTAAGGTCAAATGAGCAGGTCAGTAAATCAGGTGAAAGGAGAATCATATGAGCAGCCTCGATCTCTTTTTATGGGTGGTCTTCCCTTATATTTGCCTGACGGTCTTTGTGCTGGGGCATATATACCGCTACAATACTGATCAGTTTGGCTGGTCAGCAAAATCCAGCCAGTTTCTTGAAAAAAAGAAACTTAAGTGGGGAAGCATCCTGTTCCATTGGGGGATTATCTTTGTATTCTTCGGTCATGTGGCAGGGGTGCTTATCCCCAAAATCATTTATGATAGCATCGGGGTAACAGATCATATGTATCACTTCGGCGCAGTTTGGTTCGGCGGAGCGGCAGGAGTCATCTGCGTCCTCGGAGGAGCGTTGCTTTTTATGAGAAGGGCATCTGTAAAACGGATCAGAGTGAACAGTAAATTCAAGGACTGGTTATCTCTTGTGTTACTGGGAATCGTGGTGATTGTTGGTTTTACCAATACCGTTGGGTACACAGCCTCAGGCGGCGATTTCGACTATCGTACAACAATCGGTCCCTGGTTCAGGGGAATCCTTACCTTCAATCCGGAACCTGGTTATATGATTGGTGCACCGATTGGTTTCCAGGCGCATATCCTGTTGGCTTTTGCCTTATTTGCAGTATGGCCATTCACAAGGCTTGTGCATGTGTGGAGCCTGCCACTGGAATATCTGAAGAGGAAATACCTGGTCTACCGTAGGATGACACCTGCAAAGAATGTCACAAAGAGAAATTAATCATTAAAGAAAGAAAGGCTGAATTTCAGCCTTTCTTTACGATTTTGTAAAGGAGGATACGTATATGTCAGGTCCCGCGTTAAAGAATCATTTTTCCCATCAATCAATCCATGATGGTTATTATACAGAAGGACGTGATTTGACGGAATTGCTGGTTAAGCTATTCAGGGAAGAGCGTGAAGAGGATTGTGCAGTAGCTGCAGACGCGCTTGTGGAGCACTGGGAAACAAGGACAATTGCTCATGCGGATTCTGAGGAAGAAGGCTTTTATATGGAGATCATGGAAAAAAAGCCTGAATTGAAGGAAGAAGTAATCAAGCTCATTAGAGACCATGATTTAATTCGAATGATAGTGGCCGACGTCAAAGGCAGACTGCCGAACGAAGGAGTAACAGAAGAAGTCATCGATCGCTTCAAAACCATTCTTCATTTGGTGGATATTCATAATCATGAAGAAGAACGGATCCTATTCAGGCAGGACCATCATCATCTTGACCAAATCCGCGAACAAGATGAAAAACCAGCCTCCGGACAATAGCCTAAGGTTGCTGTGTGCAGTTAGGATACGCAATTGGTGAAAACAGGAAGCAGAGAATCGGCTAAAAAGATTCTCTGCTATTTCTAATGAATTGAAAGATCACTGAACATCGCGACTAGCATTTTGGGCTCACCAGCATCATCCTTTATCGTACTAATTGTCAGCCATTCAGGAAAAACTTCTCCATTTTTCTTTTTATTCCAGATTTCTCCTTGCCAATAACCATCAGCTTTAATCTTTTCCCACATCTCTCTATAAAAATCCTTGTCGTGTTTACCTGATTGCAGAAGGGCAGGTGTTTTTCCAATCGCTTCTTCTTCCATATAACCAGTCACTTTTGTAAAAGCAGGATTGACCTTCTTGATGATTCCATTCATGTCTGTAATCATCATCCCAGATTCTGTACTTTCAAGAACGGTGGAAGCGAGCTTGAGTTGGTCTTGATAATAAAGCCATACAACGAGTATCAGGCTGGCAAGTGCAAATTCAGACAGCGCCATGAATCCAATTGCGTAATGCCCTGTCCAATTGAACAAGGTGGTGAGGATCAATGGAGGGAAAAACCCTCCGAGTCCACCCATCGCAGCAACGATTCCATTCACAATCCCAGCCTGTTTTGAGAAATACATTGGAACTAGCTTAAAGATTGTCCCATTCCCAATCCCCGCACAAAACGCTACTCCCAAAACGCCGATTGTGTAAATCGGCAAGGATGGGGTGAAGGAAAGGAGAAATCCGCTAAACGTCAGCCCAGTAAAGACAAACATCAGGATGATGAACGAATTGAATTTGTCGCCAAGCCATCCGCCAACTGGGCGAAGGAATGTGGCAATGGTAATGAAACCTGCTGTTCTAAGACCAGCATCCACTTTACTGAGATCAAAATGATTCACCAGGAAGTTTGGCAAATAGATGGTGAACGCCACAAACGACCCGAAGGTAATAAAGTAGAATAAGCTAAGCAGCCAAAGTTTAGGATTATGATAGACACCTTTAATCTGATCACCCAGGGACACCTTAATCCTCTTCTCTTGTTTGTCCCCGAGCAGAAAATTTAGGACTGCAATGATGATCAATAAGATCAGGTACATATTAACTGTTGCACGCCAACCAAATTCATTTGCAATCACTGGAGCTAAAAATGCAGTGAAGGCCGTACCGATATTTCCGGCACCGTAAATCCCATTTACAAAACCGTGTTTTTCCTTTGGATAATATTTAGGTAACGAGGTAACGCCGACAGAAAAAACAGCTCCCCCAATACCAAGCAACAGACCGCCTGTGATCAAAATTATGATTGAGTCAGCAGAACTTATGATGAAGACGGGGAGCAAGAGGATGATAAAACTAATGGTGAAAATCAAACGGGCCCCATACCTGTTTGTCCAATAGCCTATAGGAATTCTTAAAATTGAACCGAGAATAACTGGTACTGCGGTTACTAGAGTCATTTCACTTGCAGTCAAATCAATGTCTGCCGAGATATAGGGCATAAGGGAGGAAAGGATGACCCACACCATGAAACCAATCACCAGACTTGAGGTCTGAAGAACGAGTTGAAAGCTTCCTTTTTGCATTGTAGAACTCCTTTCATTGATTAGCAAAGATAACGGCGTCAATACTTAAAATACCCATATTGATGCCAGTAAACCGAATATTTTTACAGAAAAATGTCAACAACCTCTATAGTCATCTAAAAACTTGGATGAAACGGTTCCAGGGTGTTGCGACTAGGTATTTAGATAACTATCTTTATTGGTACGGGTGGTTAGAAATAGACAAGCATTTGTCCTTTGAAAAACAGGCAGAACAAATGCTTATTTCATCGTGCTAAAAATCGAATAAAACCACAGTGGAAATTTTAAGGGCAGTTTAAAAGGTCCATAAATTTATGGTCCTGATCCTCACCGAACTATCTCAGTATTTTTTAATCTCTAGAATTCTCCATTGTTCTTCCTTATCTAAATCGAATCCAATAGGCGAGGATTTATTTTCCTTCAATCCCGTTGCCTTGGTCATTACAAATTGATAAGCAGTATGTTCGTTTTGAACTGAAGTAAAAATGAGAATGATTTTCCCCTTTTCCGTTCTAAATTCACTAAGGTTTCCAACTACGTTAGGTTTCCATTCAAATCCTAGCCCGTCAAAATTGAAAAAACAAGGGCAATTACCTTCAAGGTCAAGATATGAGTAACTTACAGTACCATCAAAGGCTATATAGTTATTTGCTTGAAAAAATGTTTTCGCTGCCTTATAGGAGTTAACTGTGCTAATCGCATCATTTAAATCTTGGTATTGAATGAACGTTTTTAATTCTTTAACTTCCTCTTTTAATTGAGAAATTTGCTCACCTAATTGTTTATTTTCGTTTTGCAACTGTTCCGTCTCGGTAGAACTCTTTTGATTTTGTTTCTCTAAGCGAGACACTTTTTCTATTAGTATATTTTTATCATTTTGAAGGTTATTTACCAATCGAGAAATGTCAAAGTAGTCTAAAACGAATATCGTACCAAGAACTAATAGGATGATAAAAGTGTAAGTTTTAAAACCTCTCTTCATTTTAATACCTCCATTTCAAGTAATCATCCATACGAAAATTAAACACAAAAGTTACAGAATAGTAAAAATTAGTTTCTTTTAAAAAAATCTAAAACAACAAACTTTACGAAACGAGCGTTACGAAACCAGGCTTTTTTAAAACTAGCCTTCAAAAAAGGGGATTTTTTTTACGTATAGAATTGATTAATAGATAAAGTTCAAAAGAAATGAGGCTAATTCAATGCTGAAAAATGAAATGACTGAGCTTTTGAATATTGAATACCCGATCATACAGGCACCAATGGCCGGAGGCATTACGACTTCTCAACTGGTTTCAGCAGTCTCCAATTCAGGAGGCCTTGGAATGGTAGGGGCAGGCTATATGTCTCCTGATGCAATGCAGGAACAAATCAAGGAAATCAAACAGCTTACTACCGGAAATTTTGGTGTTAATCTTTTCGTGCCGAATGAATTTCATGTTACGCCGGATGAAATTGAATCTGCTGAAAATGCCCTGAAGCCTATACGCGAAAAATTGAAACTTGAGGACCAAAGACAGCTTGATCTTCCAGATTACAAGATGAATATCGAAATATTTGAAGAACTGATTCAGATTGTTATTAATGAAAACATCCGAGTTTGTTCCTTTACCTTTGGACTGCCTCCTAAGGAAATCGTAAGAGAACTTAAAACTCACAATATTATTTTATTGGGAACAGCCACGACAGTCAGGGAAGCAATTGAAGCTGAAAATAGCGGAATGGATGCCGTGATTGTGCAAGGCAGTGAAGCAGGAGGCCATCGGGGGAATTTTATCAGCGGAGATAAGGAAAGTCTCATAGGTCTAATATCGTTAATTCCTCAGGTTGCCGACCATGTGAAAATTCCTGTTATTGCTGCTGGCGGCATCATGGATGGAAGAGGGCTAATGGCATCCCTTTGCTTAGGTGCAAAGGCTGTTCAAATGGGCACAGCTTTTTTAACATGTACGGAAAGCGGAGCCCATCAACTTTATAAAAATGCTATATTGGATGCCTCCGAAGATCAGATGGTGTTAACAAATGCCTTCTCCGGCAAATGGGCTAGAGGCATGAAAAATCGGTTTATAGAAGAAATGCAGGAGAAAGAGGTTCCATTCCCTCAATTCCCAGTCCAAAATGCACTTACACAATCAATCAGAAAAGCTTCAGCAGCACAAAACAATCCGGAATTTATGTCACTATGGTCCGGCCAGAGTCCAAGACTTGCTAAAACGCAATCGGCAGAAGACTTAATCAGAAGGATTGTAAATGATGCAAATAACATTCACCTATAAGTTTCATCATGTGTAAAGAGAATGGATATTTAGACTCAGGCTGCAGGCAGACTCGATTAAAACAGAGTCGGACTGCAGTCTTTTTTGAATCCTATGTATGAAAATTCAACAATGTTTAAATATAAATGAATAGTACTTACTTTATAGGAATCTGAAGTGAAAAAGGGACATGTTTTATGTGTTAAAATAGGTTTTATCTAAAACATTAATAATTTTCCGTACGGACTGGCAAGATCATTCGTTAATTAGATAGTAGGTGAACACATGAATCAGCCGCTGACCGATTTTCAAATTTCTTTGAAGAAGATTCAATTTTTATCCCCAAAAGTGAACCAGGGTTTGAAATTCATTTTTGTGATTGACGGCGAATTAATGGTTGAGATTGATAGCCGGTATTATGTTTTAAAGGAACAGGATTTGCTTGTCATTAATCGAAATCAGCTTTTTCAGGTGAAAGGAAATGAAGCTAATAGGGTGTTAGTGCTGGATATATCGGACTCATTTATGGATCGATACTATCCAGAATACCGGAACAGCCGGTTTGAGGTCTTTTCTCAAGAAATAGAAATGGGAAGAGAAATCATGCTTGATAAAATGAGGAAATTACTTGTTGAATTAATGATTACCTACAGCAGAAAAGATGAAAGCTATCAAATTGAGATGCAAGGATACATATGTGACATTTTGCTGATTCTGATTCGCAGGTTTAAGCAAAGAGGAACAGCCATCGAAAAAATCGATGCTAATGATATCCGGCTGACAAAAATGGTGGATTATTTGGAGAAAAATTATCATCAGGTAATTACATTAGAAGATATGGCACAAAAGTTCTATCTTTCAACAGGGTATTTATCCCGTTATTTTAAGCAGAAGATGGGCATGGGCTTCAATCGCTTTTTAATGGAAATCCGATTGAAACACAGTGTGAAAGATTTAGTGTATACAGATGATACGATTTCACAAATCGCAATGAAAAATGGTTTTGCGAATACAAAGTCATTTTCCAAGCTTTTTAAAGAAAAGTATGAAGTGACTCCTCATATTTACCGGGAGAATCATTCAGAAGCCCAAATCGATTCATTTCAAAGCCTGTCGATTGAAGATACTGATACCCTGGTCAATACTCCTGAAATTCTGGCCAAATTGGGAAGCGTACTGACCAAACATGACCAATCATATACCAACACCGAGACCCGGTTTGAAGAATTGCAGCTTGAAGTAACAGATACAATCAATCAAAACCTGTCCCTCCCTGATCATGTACTGATTGTCCGGGAATTAAAGGAACTGCAAAAAGAAGATGTCAGGTCGCAAATACTAATGACAAAAGATGATATGCGTCTTAATTATATCGGAATCAGCCATTTGCTGAGCGGGGAGACGATTACGGCAGAAGTTGAAACAGATGAAGAAATTGCCACAAGTTCCCCTTATTTTAAATCAGATGTTGCCTTGAATTTCATGAAGAAAAATGGACTATCGCTTTTTGTAAGAATTGAATACCAGGAAATTACCAAGAATGAAGAATTCTATTTCCAAAAGCTCTATGGTTTTATGAAGCATTGTTTACAAGTATATGGGGCCTCCTATCTGAAAACATGGCATTTCTTATTTTATGAGTCCTATTTTACTGGTGCTGAAGCTTTGGAATTGAAACGTGTCTATTTAAAAATGTACGATTTGCTGAAAGAACTGGTACCGGACATTCATGTGGGTGTTTTTTTGCCTTTCTCTTTTAAAGAAGAGAAAACGAAGGAACCCCATAAATGGATACTGACGGAAGGGAATCATATCGATTTCATTGCGTATCATTCAAATCAGAATGACATGATCGATTTCAAGGAATTGAGTGATAACCGTTTTAATTTGACAAAGGATTATGTAAAGGAAAACACGGCGAAAATTAAATCTT
This sequence comes from Cytobacillus oceanisediminis 2691, assembly GCF_007678455.1. Taxonomy (GTDB): domain Bacteria; phylum Bacillota; class Bacilli; order Bacillales; family Cytobacillaceae; genus Mesobacillus; species Mesobacillus oceanisediminis_A. The sequence continues at coordinate 285,924 of NZ_VEEP01000007.1, forward strand.
ATCTGAAAAAACATCATCTTGAGAAACCGATGCACCTTATTTCATGGAACACACTTTCTGGAAACACCCGTTTTACGAATGGAACTTTTTTTCGTGCAGCCTTAGTGTTGAAAAGTGTATTGGATATAGCCAATGATGTTGAGTCCATCGGCTTTTGGATTAATACTGCATTGCATGAAGGCAGTGATAATGGACAGAGAATCCGTATTGAGGGATTGGAATTTTTCCACTATTTCAGCGGGAAAAGACCTGCATTTTTTGCCATGATGTTTGCTAATAAGCTCGATGGGACCATCATAGCCCGGGGGTCTGATTATTTGATGACCAAAACAGACCGGGGCTATCAGTTGGTGTTGATGAATTGTAAAACGATAAATCCATATTACTCCATCGAGGAAGCATTTTTGCAAAAGCTGAATAAAGAGATCCAGGTCAAGATTGCTGGGCTTGAAGCAGGGGAATATCAAATTCGGAAATATATTTTTGATAAAGATCACGGAGCTTTATATACGAAATGGTGGAATCTTAACAGCAGACATGGAATTGATCTGGAGATTATCGATTACATCAATAGGACAAGCCATCCAGATATTGAGCTTTATGATGAAACCATCACAGGAGAATGGTCATTTTATTCCTATTTAACAGTTAATGCTATTCATTTTTTTGAAATAAGAAAAGCGATGTAAAACAGAAAGTCATTGCCGTATCGGCAATGGCTTTTTGTTTTACATCTTAAGAATCCAGGATTTCGCATAGGGAAGTCAAATTTTGACCTCCCTTTTTTCACCCTTATTAGTGGTGGTGAAATATTTTACATTTTACGAAAAGGAATACAGCAAATAATGACTCTCTAATCTGCAGGATTTGGACTACAATTTTCTTGTAGGAACAAAGAGAAGATGTTCATTCCAGGAGGAAGGTGAACGTTAGGCAGAACAAAAACTGACTTAATTAATTTCAATTTGGGACAATACTATTATTGCCATTTATGTGAATTAGGAGGTTATATTCATGGAGACAAGTTATAAAGGTACAAATAAAATGATCACAGGCATAGTGTTTGGTGTTATTACCTTCTGGCTGTTTGCCCAGGCGATTGTCAATGTCGTTCCAGCAGTCCAGCAGGATTTGGGCATATCAATTGGAACGGTAAACATCGCAATTAGTTTAACGGCTTTGTTTTCCGGAATGTTCATTGTTGCTGCCGGAGGCCTTGCCGATAAAATTGGCAGGAAAAAGATTGCGTACATTGGCTTTATATTAAGTATTATCGGTTCACTTTTCCTTGTTTTAGCCCAGGGTTCAGCAATGCTGATTATTGGACGTATTATTCAAGGGATTTCAGCTGCATTTATTATGCCATCAACCATTGCATTGATGAAAGCCTATTTTGAAGGAAAAGAGCGGCAGCGTGCATTAAGTTTTTGGTCCATTGGATCATGGGGCGGTTCTGGGATTGCTTCATTTGCAGGCGGCGCCATCGCTACCTCAATGGGCTGGAGATGGATCTTCATTTTTTCTATCATCTTTGCTTTGATTGGAATGTTCCTGCTGAAGGATACTCCAGAAAGTAAACAAGAATCTGTGGGCGGTTTTAAATTCGATTACACAGGTTTATCGATTTTTATCATCACAATGATTGCTCTGAATGTCTTTATCAACTACGGAGCTGATTTAGGGTGGGCCAGCCCGCTTACATTAGGTCTTCTGGCAGTTACAATCATTGGTTTCATTGTGTTCATCAAAGTGGAAAGAAGTAAAGAGGTCGTACTGATTGATTTCGATGTCTTTAAAAATAAACCATATACAGGCGCGACGATTTCGAATTTCTTGCTTAATGCTATCGCAGGTACACTAGTTGTCGCCAATACGTATGTACAAGTAGGGCGGGGATTTAATTCCTTCCAGTCCGGTATGCTATCACTCGGTTATCTAGTCGCAGTGCTTGCCATGATTCGTGTAGGTGAAAAAATCCTGCAGAAGGTTGGAGCTAAATTACCGATGATTTGGGGAGCCTTCATTACAACAGTCGGCGTGGCGATGATGGGACTGACATTCTTGCCAGACCTTGCTTATACCATTACCGTTTTCATTGGATTTGCCCTATTTGGTCTTGGACTTGGAATTTATGCAACTCCATCAACAGATACTTCAGTTTCCAATGCTCCCGCAGACAAGGTCGGTGAAGCAGCAGGGGTTTACAAAATGGCTAGCTCACTTGGAAGTGCCTTCGGCGTTGCTATATCTGCAGCCGTCTACGGTGCAATCGCAGGAAACGGAAATCTAGAAACAGCAGCTTCAATTGGGATTATCGTAAACGTCATTTTCGGGATACTTTCGATTTTATCAATCATCTTCCTCGTACCGGGAGATGCCGGCAAGACTGCTCCTGCCAAAGGATCTCGGACCAGCCGAAAGCCAGTTGCAGAATAATGCTTGGTAAACGAAGCTTTTTGTTGAGTTTTAAAAAGTTAAAGAAGGGATGATAGGATCATGAGACAAAAATTAATGGAAATGCTTGAATCGCGTAAGGATGAAATCATTGAAATACGCAGGCATCTTCACGAATATCCTGAACTTTCTTTTCAAGAAGAAAAAACAGCTCAATATATTTTAGATTTTTATAAAGGAAAAGATGTCGAGGTACAATCGAATGTCGGAAACGGACACGGGATCATCGTCACGATAAAAGGCGGGAAATCAGGTAAAAACATTGGTTTGCGAGCTGATTTTGATGCCCTCCCAATCGTCGAGGAAACAGATGTACCATTTAAATCGAAAAATGAGGGTGTCATGCATGCATGCGGCCATGATGGACATACAGCTTATTTGATGGTTTTGGCGGATTGTCTTATTCAATTAAAAGAGGAAATACCAGGCACAATCAAAATCATCCATCAGCATGCGGAAGAAGTACCGCCAGGCGGAGCTAAAAGCATTGTTGATTCCGGTGTACTTGATGATTTAGATAATATCTTCGGCATCCATCTGCTGCCGATGGGTCCAGCTGGGGTTGTCGGATATCACTCTGGATATTCTTTTAACGGCAGGGCTTACATGAAATTAAAGATCAATGGAAGAGGCGGACATGGTTCTTCGCCGCATTTGGCGAACGATGCTATCGTCGCTGGGGCCCATTTTGTAACAGCCGTTCAGACAATCATCAGCCGCAGGTTAAGTCCCTTTGATATCGGGGTGATCACGATTGGATCCTTTGATGGAAAAGGAACCTTCAATGTCATTAAAGACAGCATTGAACTTGAAGGTGATATCAGGTATATGACTGTTGAAACGAAAGCTACTATTGAAAAAGAAGTAAAACGTCTTGTGAAAGGAATCGAAGAAGAATTTGGTGTAAGCTGTGAACTGACTTATTTAAATGATTATCCGCCATTATATAATGATCCAGCCGTAACAGCACAGGTTGCAGAGATTCTTAAGAGTGCAAACGATAAAGATATAAAAGAAGTGAAGGAATTCCCAGCAATGGCTCCATCCGAAGACTTTGCATACTATGCTGAAAAATTCCCTTCCTGCTTCTTTTACATCGCCTGCACACCTAAAGGAGTAGAGGATCCGTACTTCAACCATAATCCGAAGTTCGATATCGATGAAGATGCCCTGCTTGTCGCAGCTAAAGCGGTAGGACATGTTGTTTGCGGTTATTATGAATTAGATTAGGAGATATAGTAAGGTCTATCTTAAAAATTGAACCAGAGATTGGAGTGGGTGCTCATGACGTGGGAATTCCTTAACATCATTGGCACCCTAGCCTTTGCTATAAGTGGCGCAATGGTCGCAAGGGAAGAAGAATATGATTTAATAGGAATTTATGTATTAGGATTCACTACTGCCTTTGGTGGCGGCATTATTCGTAATCTGTTAATTGGACTGCCTATTGAACATATTTGGAAGCAGGATTATTTATTCGAATTTGCCTTTTTGGCTATGACCATCGTTTTTATCCTCCATAATAAATGGATCAATCGTTTTAAAAAATGGGTAATATTTTTCGATGCGATTGGTTTAGCGTCATTTGCCATACAAGGAGCAAAATATGCAGTCTCCATTGACGCACCTCTAATAGCGGTCATTATTGCAGCTGTAATGACAGGAACCGGAGGCGGGATGATACGGGATGTTTTTGCACGGCGGAAGCCAATGATTTTCCACTCAGAAATTTATGCTTTATGGGCAGCAATCGCGGGAATCACCATTGGATTAGGTTTGATACGGGGACCGTATGCCACGACTCTGCTCTTAATTGCCATCGTTCTGTTTCGAATCATATCAGTTTACTTTAGATGGAATCTGCCACAGAGCATCCAAAATAGTAAAAGGAGTTTGGATAAATCATAAGTTTGGATTCAAAAATATTGCTTTTATATACAGACACTCAGAAAGCTCATGTATACATGGGCTTTTTTTGTGTCTAAGAGGATGTTCTTCCACGTGCAGTAACTACTATTCATGTATGATTTGCCAACTGACGATACAAAATAAACTATCATCAACTAGGTGGGAATATCACATGGTATTTTTTCGGAAGTATAACGCATCAGAGGGTTCTGAATCCAGATATGGAACAAATCAGGGACGGATAAGTGCAAAATTAGAGGAGAATACTGCTGAAATTCAAGCCATTTTTTGTGATACACCTGATCTAGTCGTGAGGGAGTTAGTCATAAGGCAAACCAGTAATAAGGCTGCGCTTGTGTATTTAAGTGGAATCACCGATAGTAAGGTTGTTTTTGATCATATATTGGACCCGCTTTTATTCCAGGGAGAGAAAGAAAAGAAGGAGGGAGATATAAAGGTCTCTCTTGGTCATATCAAAGAGGCTGCCACATGGAAGCAAGTGGAAAGTGCAATATTAAGTGGCGAGTGCGTCTTATTTTTGGATAACCATAAAGAGGCGTACATATATGACACGCCGGCATTTCCAAAGAGATCTCTGGAGGACTCCCCTATTGAAACTTATTTATCTGGGGCACATGTGGGGTTTACGGAAACTGGCGGCGATAATATTGCATTAATCCGTCAGCAAATTCCTAATCGAGAACTGAAAATAAAGGAAATGACAGTTGGAGAAAGAGGGAAGACGAAGCTCTCCATATTATATCTGGCGGATGTAGCGGATCAGGAAATATTGAAAGAGCTTGTGGACCGGATACAGAGGGTGAATGTCGACAGCGTCATCAATGCGGGGGTACTTTCACAATACATAGAAGACCATTCATACTCTCCCTTTCCTCAATTTTTATTAACAGAACGACCTGACTTCGCAGCAACAGAAATTTTACAGGGCAGATTCGTAACCGTGGTCGATCGCTCTCCAAGTGTGATCGTCGGACCTGCGTCTTTTAATAATTTTTTCACAACAGTAGATGACTATAGTAACCGGTGGATGGTAGCATCTTTTGTTCGACTGCTTAGATATATTGGCTTTTTCATTGCGATCTTCCTTCCTGCAATTTATATTGCTACTATTTCATTTCATTTTGAAGTCATTCCACTGAAGCTGTTATTTTCTATCGGAGAATCGAGAGAACGGATTCCTTTTCCGCCTTTTATTGAGGCTTTTATTATGGAGCTGACTCTTGAAATGCTCAGGGAAGCGGGAATTCGGCTTCCTGCCAAAATTGGGCAAACAGTAGGCATTGTTGGGGGTATTGTCATTGGCCAGGCAGCCGTAGAAGCTGGGATTGTCAGCAATATTATGGTGATCGTTGTTGCTTTGACAGCAATCGCTTCTTTCATCATACCTAATTATGAAATGGGTTCAGCTATTCGGATTGTCCGGTTCCCGATGATGATTCTTGCTTCATTGTTTGGTTTCGTCGGAATCATAGTAGGACTGATGATCTTACTTTCCCATTTTATCGGTCTCGAATCACTGGGAATGCCTTATGGCAGTCCGGTTGCTCCTTTACGTTTTCCTGACTGGAAGGATCTATTTATTCGCTTCCCTCAGTGGTCGCTCGAAAAGCGCCCTTTCAGTACAAATGCGATTCAAATGAAAAGAGCTAATCCCCGCCAGCCAAAGGGTGACGAAGAGCAATGAATAATATGAAAAATCGGATAACCTTAATGCAATATATCTTTTTAATACATGGCGTGCAAATGGGTGTTGGGGTACTGACTTTGCCACGTGAACTAGCGGAGATAGCAGGAACCGATGGCTGGATTGCGATCTTCATTTCCTGGTCGATTTCAACTCTTGCTAGTTTATTGATCATACAAATCATGAAGAAACACCCGAATGGAACGCTTCTTGATTTATTAACCCATTATTTTGGCAAATGGGTCGGGAAAGCAGGAACGATCTTGTTTGGGTTATATTTTGCTTTATTAGCTCATGTGATATTTATTAGGGAAGCACTTTTTATCCAGGCATGGATTTTACCTTATACTGAGGTGTATGTAACGATTTTGTTGTTATCAATACCCAGCTATCTTATAGCCAGAAAGAACATCAACATTTTAGGAAGGTATTCAGAACTCGTCTTTTTCATGACCTTGTGGACGGTGGCCATTTATTTAATTCCTTTGAAGAATGCCGAGTGGCTTAATCTGCTTCCCGTAATAAAGGAAGGATGGCTCCCAATCTTTAAAGCTGCAAAAACGGCTATCTTTTCATTCGTTGGTTTTGAAATTGCCTTTTTTCTTTATCCCTTTTTGCACAAGAAAGAAAAAGCATCATTGGGGATTGTGATTGCCAATAGCTTGTCGCTTCTCGCATTCTTGACGATCACAATAGGAGCCTTTGCTTTTTTCAGTCCCGATGAAATTACGGCATATAATGAACCGACTATTGCCAAATTGAAAGTCCTTGAATTCAAGTTTATTGAAAGATTGGAAATTGTCTTTTTTTCCTTTTATTTGTTTGTTATGTCTACTACCGTACTGCCACTCATGTATTTAACGGTTTTTTGCACAACTCGGCTGACAGGAAATCAAAATAACAATAGGCATTTATTCTTGCTTTTGCTGATTGAAGGGATTTACGTGATTTTGTTTCCTCCCACTCTCGATCAAAATACCTTTCTTCAGCAAATAACGGAACAGTTTAGTTTGCTTCTAGCATTTGCTTTTCCTCTTTGTTTGTGGGGGGGGTTAAAGATACGAGGGCTTTTTAAAAGGAGGGCATCTTAATGAAACGCCTGTTTCTAACCTTACCTTTGTTGATTCTTGTTGCCTTGCTTTCAAGTTGCGGAGGAAATGTCCCGCTGGAAGACTTAACGATTTCATTGATTCTAGGCATTGATCTGGATGATGAAAACAACCTGATTATTTCTGAATCAAGTCCAGTATTCAATAAAGAGAGCAAAAAAAATACAGAAACCTATCAGGTAAAGGCTAAATCAATCAGGGAATCCCGGAAATATTTTGATGTGAAAGCCACAGGTGAAGTCACTGCGGCGAAAATTCAAATTTTACTGATTGGAAAACGCGTACTTAAACATGAAGGCTGGTTTTCTCTTCTGGATACAGTATATCGGAATCCCACCTTTTCCCTGAATACAAGGGTAATCGTGGTGGATGGCCCTGTCTCGGATGTTATTTATTTTGAACCCGATAATAAACCGCAATTACCTTTATATTTGAAAGAAGTGATTGATAAAAACAGTGATCGTACGCAGACTGTAATGACCACACTCCAGGTGCTGCATCGGCAAATGTACGAAAAGGGAATGACGCCGTCTATATCGGAAATAAAAAAAGAAAAAGACCTTGAACTTGTCGGGGTATCATTGTTGGATAAGAAGGGAAAGATTGTAGACACGCTCAGTATTCAAGAATCTGCTCTCCTCATAGTCCTCCAGGATCAAAAGAAGAAGGAATTGACCTATTCCCTGGAACTCCCCGCGCTGGAGGATGAAATGGAGGTTTTTAATACTAAAGAAGTAAGCATAGATGTAAGGCGAGTTCAATCTAACGTAAAGACCAAATATGCCCAGGGGAAATTCCATTTTCATTATAAGATTAATTTGGGTGTTAATATTGTAGAGCGCTTATTTCCTAAAGACAGTGTAAAAGATGAAGAGTTAGAGAAAATGATTGAGAAAGAATTGAAATCAAAGTTCGAAGAAGTCATTAAAAAAGTCCAGGACCACAAAATTGACCCCATCGGGCTTGGAATCTATGCAAGAGCCTATGAATATGAACATTACAAAAAAGTGCAGGATGATTGGGGCAAAGCTCTTTCGGAAGCAAATATTGATATGGACTTAAATATAGAAATAAAATCGATGGGGGCGACAAAGTAATAAAAAAATGTTAGAGAGCTTTTTAAGCCTGCTGATTGTTCTATTTTTTTCTGCAAATTGAAAGCGTCAAAAACAGTTTACCAAGGGAGGGGTGACCCAGAAAAAAGTCGTTCATACAACTTTTTGAGTCACCCATATTTGAATAGGTGAAGGGATATTGTTGCTTCACCTGTTATTTCTTGCTCTTACTCAGAAAACATCTTTATGATTTCATGAAGTTTTTCAGGCTTCAAAACTGGGGATATTGATTCCTCAGTTTGAAGGGTAAGCGCAGCACCAGCAAGGCCTAATTGACACGAGCCGATTAACGATTCTTTCATCATCATCCCATAGATGGCACATGAAGCAAATGCGTCATCTGCTCCAGTGACATCAATAATGTCAGTTGTAAATGGCGGCAAATGCCCGGATTCATCAGATGACGAGTAAAAAACACCTTCATTCCCAAGTGTTACAATGATTTGTTTAACCCCACGCTGCCTAATTTTTTCACAGGCTAACTGGCAGTCCGTGATAGATTCTATTCTCATATCTGACAGGACTTCGGCTTCTTCCCGGGTCGGGAGCAGTAATTCTACTCCGTCAAGGCGAACAGGCAATCTTTGTGCTTTCGTTGAAGATACTGGATCAATATATAAAGGAATGCTTTCATCTCTGCAGCGTTTAATTAAATATCGTATACTGTCCTCAGGAATATTCGTATCCAGAAAAACAGCCTGTGAAGCAGCGATATGGGACCATTTTTCTTCAAACATGGAGGTTGTGATTTTTTCATATATAGTCATGTCAGCCATCGCAACAATACTTTCACCATCAACATCTAACAATGCTGTGTAATTGCCTGTCCGTTCCATTGGCAATACCCATACCTGACTAATATCGACACCAACACTTTTCGTCTCCTTCAATAACCAGTTTCCTTCTTTGTCCTCTCCGACACATGCAATTAGAGATGTGCTGACGCCGAGCCTGCTTAAATTTTCGGCAAAATTGCGAGCCACCCCGCCACATGTTTCGGTAATTCTTACTGGATTTGAAGAATATAAGCGTACCTTCTGATTCGTCCGTGCTTTACGGTCTGTGTTTGCCCCGCCAATACACACGATTGACGATTCTTCTCCAAGTATATAACCGCGCCCTTTGATCTCTCCGCGTCTTGTCAGGTTGGCAATATAGTTAGCAACAGCAGGTCGGGATAACCCTACCTTGCTTGATAATTCCTGTTGTGAAATGAAAGGATTCATTCTTATATGGTGTAAAATTTGCTTCTCTTTATCCATGAGACAACCTCACTTCCCGAAAAACCATAGTTTTTCAACTCAACGTGAATAGATTTTCAAATTTAATTTCATCTCGTTAAGCTTTTGCAGAATCAACTGATTGTTTTTTTTGATAGTTGTTTTAATCAATCCATTATAACCAAAAAAACAACGGCAAAAAAGCCCCTGTAAAATGGGACGATTAAAATGCATTTTCCAGTAATTGATGTTCAATCTAGAGACTACTATTCTTTTAAACTCATTGACAAATAAAAAAGAAAGCGTATACTAAACTTATGTTTATTAAATAAACAAATGTTTTGAACTTGGGAAGGGGGGATAAAATGACGAAGGAAATGGCCGAAGCATTCAAGGAAACAAATCCTATCATTTGCATTGGCGGAGCCAATCTTGATCGAAAATTTTATGCGAAGTTTGACATAACTAGCGAAACTTCCAATCCTGTCAAATCTTCTACATCGGTTGGCGGAGTAGCCAGAAATATTGCCGAAAACCTGGGCAGATTAGGGGAAGAAGTCATCCTTTTAACAGCAAGAGGAAACGATGCTGAATGGATTGGAATCTATGATTCATCATCCCCGTTCATGAATCTGGAGTATGTCACGCTATTTAAAGATTCTTCAACGGGAACTTATACGGCCGTTTTGGACCGAAATGGCCATTTATCAGTCGCGTTAGCGGATATGGATATTTACGAAAAAATCACTCCTGAACTGTTAATCAGTAATATCCACATTCTCAAAAGAGCTAAATGTATCGTTGCTGATTTGAATTGTCCAAGTGAAACGATTGATTATCTATGTTCTTTCACTTCTCAGCATCAAATTCCATTTGTGATCATCCCTGTTTCATCCCCAAAAATGAATAGGCTTACAAAATCGCTGCATGGTGTCAGCTGGCTGATCGTAAACAAGGATGAAACCGAAACATTCATGAACATGAATATCCTGGATGTTCAAGACTGGGAAAATGCTGTAAAGAAATGGTTAGAATTAGGTGTGAAAAATGTGATTGTCACTAATGGCTCAAAAGGTGTGATGGCGGGAGTCGAAAATGGAGAGCTATCTTACTTTCCGGCAATCGAAACACCAAAGGTTGTAGATGTAACAGGTGCAGGAGATTCCTTTTGCTCAGGAGTCATTTATTCCTGGTTACAAAATAAAGAAATGGACTACATTATCAAGTCAGGTTTGATCAATGCCCATAAAACGATCATGTCAAAATATACAGTTAGACAAGAGTTAACGCAAAAACAATTTATCTTAGATATGGAGGAATTAAAAAATGAAACAATATATTGAATTATCAGCAGAGGTACAACAAGCAAAAAAGGAAGGGAAAGCTATCGTTGCATTGGAATCCACGATTATTTCCCATGGTATGCCGTATCCGCAAAACGTTAAAATGGCCCGTGAGGTTGAACAAATTGTTCGGGATAACGGTGCTGTCCCAGCAACAATTGCCATCATTGATGGGAAAATCAAAATTGGTTTAACAGATGATGAATTAGAATTGTTTGGAAAAAGTTCTGGTGTTGCAAAGGTATCAAGGCGTGATCTTGCGCAAATCGTTGCCACAAAACAACTAGGCGCGACCACTGTTGCATCCACCATGATTTGTGCTGACTTAGCGGATATCAAAATCTTCGTGACAGGCGGTATTGGCGGGGTTCATAAAGGAGCAGAAAGAACCATGGATATCTCGGCTGACCTCGAAGAGCTTGCTCAAACGGATGTAGCAGTCATCTGTGCAGGTGCTAAATCAATTCTTGACCTGGCGCTTACTATGGAATACCTCGAAACAAAAGGAGTACCGGTAATTGGTTATGAAACAGAGTACCTTCCAGCATTCTATACGAGAAGCAGCGAACATAAATTAAACTTCTCCACAGATTCTGTCGACGTTATTGCCGAGACATTAAAAACAAAATGGGAACTAAACCTTAAAGGCGGAGCAGTGATTGCAAACCCGATCCCGGAAGAATTTGCTATGGATGAAGACTATATCAATTCCATTATTGATCAAGCAGTGAAAGAAGCAGAAGAACAACATATCATCGGGAAAGACAGCACGCCATTCCTGCTCGGAAAAATCAAAGAATTAACAAACGGTAAAAGCCTTGATGCGAATATCGAATTAGTAAAACACAATGCTAAAGTAGGAACGCAAATTGCTGTCAGCTTTAACAGCCAAACGAAGTAAAATGAATTCTTAATAAACCAAACACAACTTCAATAGAGCGAAATCTATCAATCTTGGTTTCTGCTTTATTGAAGTTGTTTATAATATGCTTTTTAGTTATTGATGGTCAGCAAAATACCGATCAGATAAATGCAGTGGTCGGCATACTAAGGCAAAAAATCTAAACAAGCGTATTAATATAGGAAAATACTTTTAATTCGAGACTCTTTAATTGAAAGTAATTAATAATAGGATTATTATTAAATTGTTCATTAAAGCAAATAATACAAATTGTATATGAAGTTGTTTTTAAAATCGAAAGGAGAATTTATAATGGGTAAATTAGATGGGAAAGTAGCAATCATTACAGGGGCAGCACAAGGTATGGGTGCTATGCATGCTCGTAAATTTGTGGCAGAAGGCGCAAAAGTAGCGATTACGGATCTTAATTTTGAAGGTGCACAAAAACTGGCCGATGAATTAGGAGACCATGCAATTGCGCTTAAATTAGATGTATCCAGTGAAGAGAACTGGGTAGAAGTTGTAGCAAAAACCGAAGAGGCATTTGGACCAATCAACGTCCTGGTAAACAATGCAGGAATTGGTATCTTCAAAACATTAGAAGAACTAACTGTAAAAGACTTCGAATTAACATTTAAAGTAGACGAGCTGGGTGTATTCTTAGGGATGCAAAAAGTACTTCCTTCAATGAAAAAAGCTGGCGTTGGTTCTATTGTTAACATTTCATCCGTAGATGGTTTGGTAAGTGCTCCAACCGCTATTGCTTATAGTGCTTCAAAGCATGCTGTAACCGGTATGACTAAAGGTGCTGCAACCGAACTAGGGCAATATAACATCCGTGTGAATTCTGTCCATCCAGGAATTATCAAAACACCTATGGCTGACCAGCCAGATGTTGAAGAATATCTAAAACAACTTGAAAAAGATATTCCCCTAAGAAGAAGGGCAGAAGTTGAAGAAGTGTCTAATTTAGTTGTATACCTTGCTTCTGATGATTCTAGTTACTCCACTGGAGCACAATTCGTTGTTGATGGCGGAATGATTTCAGATTTGTAATTGTACCAAACTTATTGGCATATAATCCAATCTAGTTCAATTAAATAAATTAAGTCTGTGCACGTGCACTATTTTAAGAGCATGTGGTAAAAAAAGGTCAGTTAAGTTAAAACTTAACTGGCTTTTTTTATGAAGGGATATAATTCATATATGCTACACGTAGGTTTCCAGATGAATAAAGAGAGCTTAGGTACTCAGTTAAGATCAGAACGACTTAAAAGGAATATGTCTCAAAATCAATATGACAACCAGGACTCTAGGCCATATAGAAAATGACAAAGAAAACACAGAGGACAACTAGATTTCTAAGAGATAAATCCTGAAAAAAGAAAATACCTCTCCCCTATTGTTAGTTATAAGTTTGACTTGTTTAAAGTAAATCGTTTTTATTCCGATATACACTGTAGCCACAAACAAGGAGATGGATACATTGAGTTTAGAATCACTTACAGCAAAGATAAACAAAAACGTAGAAGAAATGGAACTTGCTATCGCAAGGGTTTATATTGAAGAAAACATTGAAATCTTAAATGAACATAGAAATATGTTAAATAAAAATGCAAGGGAGTTATTGGACTTCCTCTTGCAAATGCAGGTTCATGATGGGCAGCCATTGACAAGAAAGGATATGGCTATCATAAATACAATTAATACATACGCCAATAAGTTCGACGTAAGAGGAATAAAAATGATTGTAAAGGACCATCCCAACTTACTGATTAGAAAAGATACACCAGCATATCTAAACGCAGATGCAAAAATTATCCTAGAAGGCATGAAAGCAATCTAAAAAAATCAATATACCTTACAAAGCCCTTCGTCTGAGAAGGGTTTTTTCATTTCTGTCAGAACGGGCTAATGGTGTTTAAACAATTTTTAATGGGAATTCAAAACTGGCTTCATATTTTATGAGGGTTTTTCTGGTTAAGCCAATGGAGATTATTTACTTGTAATTAAGTATTTTAGAGGGGACACAAAGTTAATGAACTAGCAAAGCAAGATAGTTATAACGATATTCGGCTTAGCAAGCCAGATTAATGGCGGAGGTTGTTCAACTAATTATTTCTAAGTATTTACATATATGAGATTTAAAGGTTAAATTAAATGGAATTAGATTTTTAGGAGTTTAATATGACAACTATTCTTGGAATATTGATTGTGTTTGGTTTAATAATTTTAGCAGTTAGCATTTGGAAGAAAAGTAGGTTTTTATCAATTTGTCTAACAGTTCCAGTTTTTTTTGTTTTATTCATTATTGGATACGTAGTCTTTAACTCTTGGTATCATACAACTTCTGAATCCCTGGAGATTAGTGTGGAAAGAGAAAAGCAACGATATTCTCTTTCAGGTGTTTGGGTGAAACCCATGGATAACTACAGATTCGTCACCGATTATATTGTATTTTACGTTCCGGATAATATAAAGTTGTCCAATGTGAAACGTAACAGATACAAAGACTATAACGAGATGGATTATAAGGGATTAGAGGCAGCAGTTCACAAAAGCTTAAAAGAAATAGATGCACCTAAATTGCAACCTCAACTTTTTGATATTGAGACAACTAAGGAGTTTCGCATTTCTTTTGCTTTCCCAGAAAACATAAACCCCAGCGATATTAAAGTCTATTATGTCCATATTAGAGAAGAACCAATGGATTCGTTGGAGTTTTGGTTTAAGGAAATTGATTTAAAATAGGGTGACTTTCTATTCAACACCGATTCTGGAAGTGCTGCCATTATGGGATCTCATATTTTTAGCTATTAAGAGGCTCTTAGTACTAGGAAGATATATTAATTAAAGAGGGATATAATGAAAACTTATATATATTTGCTGAGGCACGGTGATTCCCCAAAAGTTGGAGATGAAAGAACAAGAGAACTAACTGAAAAAGGAGTCTCAGACTCTAAACGAATTGCTCAACTTTTAAAAAGTGAGTGCATTGATGCTGTTATCTCGAGTCCTTACAAACGTTCCATCCAAACTGTTCAACAGTTAGCAATAGAATTAGGACAGGAAATTTTAGTAATTGAAGAACTTAAAGAAAGAGTCTTTTCTGCTGAAAATTCTCGAATACCTAACAAGGCATTATACCCTTTATTAGAAAGGTCATTTGCTGATTCAAAATATGCTTTAAAGGGAGGAGAATCTAATGCTGATTGTCAGAAACGAGCAATAAAGGCTTTAAAAGAAATATTGAATACCTATAGAGGACAAAAAGTACTTTTAGGTACTCACGGGGCTATTATGACATTAATGTTAAGGTATTATGACAATAAGTACGATTTGAACTTCTTATTAAATACATCAAAACCAGATATATACAAGATGGAATTCATCGGACAGGAATTAGTAGATATTCAAAGGTTATGGACTAGTTAAAAGTTGTTAACTAACAATAGGACGATAATATTTTGTCAGTGTTGTGTTAAATAAAGAGTTGCTGCAGCATCTCTTTTTCTTGCTCCACTAACGATTGCAGAAGAGTTAAATACGAACTTATAAATAGCTGCAACGATAAAGAATGCTTTTACTCTAATAAATTAACATTTTCGAAGTCAAAATTTCGAGGAAATAATGAAACAAACCATTAAAGTCGTCGCATTTACTTTTGGAACACTTTTAGGAATTGTAGGCGGAACCATTTACGTGCTATTTTTAATATTTTCACCTGATGAATTCAACCAAGAGAAATGGTTTAATAAGCCTTCGGAAAGAGTCGATATGATAGATAGTATGTTCTCGGAAGTGGAGTTAAAAGGAAAGACTAAAACTGAAATTATTAAACTTCTGGGCGAGGAAGAAGAAAAGGCTTATTTTAAGGAACCAAACAATCTGGTTTATTATCTAGGTGACGAGCGTGGTCTTGTGAGTATAGATAGTGAATGGCTGCTCCTTTGGTTTGATGATAAAGACATAGTAACAGATTATGAAATTAAAACAGATTAATAAGTAATAGTGGTATTAGGCTAATCATGTTTGAATTGTTTAAACATACGGGTGCAAACTTATAACAAGAAAACAACAAAAAAGCAGTAACAAAAATGAGGAGGTATTGCAGTGAGCCAACACCAAATCATCATTACTCAGTATAATCCAAAGTACGCTGAACAAACAGTTAAAATGTGGCGCGATAGTAAGGAGCAGGCAATTGGTCAGAAAGAAATTCATAGCTTTGAAAATCACGTTTATTTTTTAAATACTATATTACCTAAACAGTTTCAAATAAATTTAGCGTTAATTGACGATAAAGTAGTAGGAATGATTGCTTTTAATGAAACGGAAATAAGCCAACTTTATATTCATACAGATTATCAAGGAATGGGTATAGGTCAATCATTACTAGATAAAGTAAAAGTAATATCAAGTGGGAGATTAACATTATATACATTTGAAGTAAATGAAAATGCACAACGATTTTATGAAAAGAATGGATTTAAAATCATTGGTAGAGGACACGAAAATGAAGAAAATTTACCTGATATTCAATATGAATGGATTTCAAAATAAACAAAAGTTAACGGAGGCTAAAGGTATCAGGCATAAAAAGCTATAGTAAAAGCAATGACTTGGTAAATGTCGGTTCTTTTTTGTGTTGGTCGAAACAATAGCCAGGGATTGTAAATAAATACTGAAACATAAGGGTGCAATAGCAGAATAAAGCTGTCACGTCTTCCACTATTGGAAGTTTAGCAGATCAAGGAAAAGATTCAATGTAATAAAAATCCAATTTGATTTAGCATATGAACCATGCAATTCCAAAGTTACAGGTGCTTTCCCTATCGGCTTACTACTGAAGTTATAATTACCAGTTTCTTTTAAAAAGTCCTATTAATCTACAATAAAACATAAAATATAATAAAAATTATTAGGAAGTGATGTACATATGAAAAAATTTGTATTACCTCTTCTAATCTTATTGATGAGTGGCCTTTATATCTTTTTTATCCCCGAAGATCCTGCATCTCTTAAAATCACTTTTAAGCTCATTCCCATGGTATTAATACTTATTTATGCATACCTACATTGCAATACTAATCCTAAACCTGCTCAATGGATTATAATAACTGGATTGTTTATATGTATGTTGGGAGATGGCTTAATTGCAGGTTCTTTTATCTTTGGATTAGCAGCATTTTTAACAGGGCATCTATTTTACTTATTCGGATTCATTAGAACATGGAAGTTTTCTAAAACACGTTTCGCAATGATCATTCTTATATTTGTTTACTCTTTCTTAATTAGTAACGAACTTGTAAAAGCTTTGATGGACAATGGAAACAGTAATCTCATTATTCCTGTTATTGCATATGTTTTTGTGATTTCACTTATGGCATGGTCAGCCATTATGACAGGTAATAAATGGGCAATTGCAGGAAGTTTTTTATTTGTCCTATCCGATTCTATATTATCTTGGAATCTGTTTGTATCTGATGTTCCACAATCAAGTTTACTCATCATGTCTACATATTACACAGCTCAGTTTTTAATTGCCCATAGCCTCGGTAGCTTATTAACCAAATCTAGAAAAGAAGGATTGTAAAGTATTCTTTCAAAAAGTTTAATAATAGGAGCTGTAAGGTTTAGAACTTTTGTGAAAGGTTGGAGTTTGTAAGTGCACCTTTAGTATTTATTGAACTCTAACGGGTCAGGTTTGTTGAAGAAGGTATTTGTAATCGGAAATTGAATAATTAGTTACATATACAAAAAGGTAAAACTATTAGATTAGAGTTAATCAATAAAAAGGAGAAATTAAATTGAGCGAATTTAAACTAATTAAGACTTACAAAAACGAGCTACAAGATTACTCCTTGGAACAGCTAAGATATAAATCTGATGAAGAGGTTTGGTCGATTGGGCAAATGTATGACCATTTAATCCTTGTTGCTCATGAGTATCTAGACAATATAGAAAAATGTTCCACTTTAAGTGATGAACAGCCCCTTGGGAAAACGGAGTTTGGTCAGCATTTATATAAGATTGGAGGGTTTCCACCAATAAAAATTAAATTACCGGATGAACTAAATACTCCACCTAATAATTCAGATGGCAAGGACGATCTTATCCGCAGAATGGATGAAGTGATTCTAAGGTTAAGTCAATGGAATTCGAAAGTGGATAAGATAAACCCAAATTATAAAGTCGAGCATGGAGGGTTAGGATGGCTGAATGCAAGGGAATGGTATGATTTGGTTGGTATGCATTTTCGTCATCACTTGCGTCAAAAAGATGAGTTAGAACAAAGGCTTGATATGTGACGGGTGAGTTGAGGATAGTTGTTTTGGCGAACCTGTTTTCTTATTCAAGTAACAGGTGCGATGATCAAGAGGGTTATCCACTTTTTTCTGGAATCCCGTATTGAGCTATAGAGGAAGTTTAGTAAAAGAGTACCTTTCATTTTCCGAGTATTTAATGTAAAGTAAAAATGAACTGGAAAATTGTAGCTAGGGTACCGCTATTTAGATAGGTCAGTGACCAAGGGCTACATCTTTTACAATATGTAAAAGGCACCTATTGACATAAAAGGTCCGAGGGGAAAGGTTCAGCGTATTTGTTATGCGTTGAAATCTTTCTCTTCGGACCTTTTTTATTACTTTAAGGGAGATTTATTGTATGAAAAGAATTGATGACTTAAAAGCCGGGGTTGCAGTTATTATTATGAATGAGGAAAAACAAGTTTTGTTACAGAAAAGGTCAGATGTAGGACTTTGGGGTATTCCTTCAGGACATATAGAAATAGGAGAAACAGTTTCTGAGGCAGCAATCAGAGAAGTAAAAGAGGAAACTAATTTGGATATAAGGATTAAAAAGCTTATTGGAGTGTACTCTGACCCTAATTCACAGGTGTTTGCCTATCCAAATGGTAAGATAGTACATTTTATAACAACTTGTTTTCTTGCTGAAATTACTGGTGGTGAACTACGATGTAATTCTTCCGAGTCGCTAGAAATTAAGTTTTTTAAACAACAAAACCTACCGCAAGACTTATTGAAAATGCATCCTCGATGGTTAAAAGATGCGCTGGCTAATAAAGAATTGGCGTTTATTCGTTAGTGATATTATTGTTGAGTTAGCGGTTAGCTATAGCAGAACAGGGCTGTCGCTTGTTCAACTAGGGGGCGGCATTTCTGTAATAAAGAAAAGTTTGTGAAGAAATGAACTTAAACTATAGGCTGCGATAGTTGAAGATCAACAGGTGCTTCGTCGGTTTTTTTCTTATTCAACTTAAAAGAAAAATCTATAAATGTGTTATAAAGCTACATGCATTGATTGCAAAGGAAGATGTAGTAAAACTGATGATTTATAAAAAATAAGATTAAGGTAACTCCGAAAGGGAATTACCTTAATCTTTAGCTATCTTTTATATTAGTATTTATACAAATTCTATAATTTCATCTAAATTTCTTCTGGTTTTAGGACGTTTTGGATCTTCCTTTCTATAGCCAAAAGCTACCATTACCGATGGCTTCCAGTTTTCTCCTTTTAATAAATTTTCTTCTTTTAGGATATTTTCCACTTCATCATAATTAAAGCCTTCCATTGGACAGGAATCTATTCCAATAAGAGCAGCAGATGTCATCATGTTAGCCATAGCAATATAACTTTGTTTTGAAGACCAATCGTATAATGCTCGTTCGTTATTTATCGTTTCACGGGCTTCTTGCGTATCTTTTAGAGCATTAGATACAAACTCCATAACTTCATCTGGCATCTTTTGAACGTTTTTCATATGGTCAAAAATATATTCAGAGTCATATCTAACATCAGTGCGACTTAGTATGATTATAAAATGACTTGCGGTATCAAGTTGACTTACTGCACCCATAGAAACTTCTTTTAGTCGTTCCCTTAATTCAGGATTTTGCACAATTAAAAATTTCCAAGGTTCAAAACCTAATGAGCTTGGAGATAATCTTCCCGCTTCAAGTATAAAGTTAAAATTCTCTTTTGAAATTTTCTTGCTGGTATCGAAATTTTTAGTTGCATGTCTAAACTGTAAAGCATTAATTACTTGTTCTTTTACTTGAAAATCTGTATTCATGATTATTTTCTCCATTCTATGGTTAATTCTGGTTGTTGGTTTATTGAACTGAATTTTGATTTACCCAATCTTGCAGTTCTTTTTCTTTATGCAACTCTGTAAATAGAGAGGAAATAGTCTCGCTTTTTAAGACTGTTATCCAAGAAGTTTCCGCTCTTTCCATTAAGTCACTTAGCACACATGCTTCTTTGTCCTTTTTATGAACCATCTCTCCTAAAACATTATTGGAGTAGTACAATGCTTGCTGTCCCTCGATTGCTAGAAAAATATCATATATCCTTATTTCACTAGGGGTCTTTTTTAGTTTAAATCCCCCTTTTTTACCAGGAACTGAAGTAATCAGATCAGAATCTGCAAGCTTCCTTAATATTTTTTGAAAATAAGTCGGTGAAGCTCCTATTTGGTTACTTATTGCTTCGCCTGGTAGTACGGACTTAGCAGGTAACATACTAAGTAAACAAATGGCATATACACTTTGTTCGAATCCATTTTTAATTTGCATAATAATCACCCCTTTTCTATAAAGAATTAAATAAGATTAACTGGATAATAGTTATCTTGTTTATCTGATTTTATAAAACGAAAATTAAAAAGTAAAGAAAAAAACACGGAAATAAAAAAAAGAATTGGCTTTTTTACAAATGATATCGTTATTGAACCTGTCTTTTATGACTCGAAATTCTTATTAAATGAACGGGAGTGTTGATCCAGGAAGGATTAACCACCCTTTTTGTTGAAATCCTTATTAAGCAAACGGGGGAGCATTACAGAATATAGTGAAGGATTTTTTGAGGATGAGTAGAATATTTCATTTAGGATTAGCAATCCATAAGAAATGGCCTAACCTGAAATGTCCTATAATATAGTTTAGGTAGATATCCCTCATAAACAAAGGAGAACTGAAAATGAGAAAACTCGTTTTATTTCTGCACGCATCGCTTGACGGTTTTGTAGAAGGGCCGAATGGTGAAATGGACATTGGCTGGGTTTCCTACGATGCTGATTTGGAAAAACACGCGAAAGAAATTCTGAGTACTGCCGACACTGTCATTTGGGGACGTGGGACTTATCAGATGATGCACAGTTACTGGCCATCTGTGCATTCGAACCCATCAGCTTCGCAGCATGAACGGAATCATGCCGAGTGGATCGAAAAGACAGCCAAAATCGTTTTTTCCACGACGCTGGAGAAAGTCGAATGGAACAATTCCAGACTGGTGAAAGAGAATGTCGAGGAAGAGATCAAGAACCTCAAACAGCAGCCAGGCAAGGATATGGTCATCCTCGGCAGTCCTAGGTTCGCACACTACCTTATGCAGCTTGATTTAATAGATGAGTTTAAAATTACGGTTTCTCCCGTCCTGATTGGCAGCGGGTTGCCGTTATTCCATGGTCTACAGGAGAAGATCAATCTTAAACTTATCGAAAACAAGACATTTGATTCTGGAGCCATAGGTCTCATTTACCAGAAGATAAAATGACCCTTTCATCCAAAGTAGATTACTCTAGCGGGAACGATAGCTCAATAAACCGCCTTTTATCAAGGCGGTTTTCTTATCGCCAAAAAACAACATTTTTATATAGATTAATCGAATTTATGGGTTCTATTTCGTTTTCAAATTTTGGTTAAGCTACTAGTTTATCTATAAGGGATTTACGGTAGAACCTTATTAAATAGAAGGATTCGATGTTCCAGAGAGGACTTCAGCCCCTTCTTGAATTCCTTATTGGACAAACGGAAGTTATGGAAGGGTGGTACTTGTTACCATGGACTATAGTTTGAAATATACTTTATGTTTTAGGCTCTTCTTGCTATACTAATACTACGCCTGTAAAAGTTGGGGGTTTATCATGAAGGAAATTCCACAAATATCAGAAGCAGAATATGAAGTGATGAAGGTTATATGGAAATATGAGCCGATTTCTACTCCTAAGGTAGTGGAGAAATTTTCGAATAAGAGCGATTGGAAGCCAAATACCATTCACACGATGCTGGCACGCCTAGTTAAGAAAAAGGCTTTGCATGCAACAAAAGATGGCCGAGTGTTTATATATACATCATTGGTTGAAAAACACCAATATGTTGAGCAAAAAAGTAAATCCTTCCTGCAACAGTTTTTTGGCGGTACATTAAATTCAATGATACTAAATTTTATTGAAAATGATCAATTATCAAAAGAGGAAATATCCGAATTAAAGGAAATATTGTCTATGAGGGATAAGAAAGAAGGGGAAAAATAATGGATACCATGCTACTGCGGCTTTTAGTAAGTGCAATCGTGGTATCACTCCTTATTTTCATCATTCTATTAATCAAAAAGCTATTAAACAATCATATGACTGTGAAAGCACATTATCATATCTGGTTTTTTCTATGCATTCCAATCTTTACTGCATTTTTACCTTGGAATTATTTTCGTTTTGGTGAAGAAATCCGTTATTTAAAAAGCTTTCTTTTTTTTCATAGAGAAGCGCCATTGAGCAGTGAAAGGATTAATGGAGTGGGTGCCTCTCCGGCGCCAAACAGCGATATAATACATGATTTCACGGTATCGGTAAACAAGGAAGCGCCCGAATTTGTCTACCAGACAATTTTTACAGTCTGGGTGATTGGAGTGGTTCTTTCTATTGGGGCTGCTGTATATTCAAACTATCAAATCAATCAAATCAAAAAGTCGGCTGTGGCTGTTCATAACCAAAAGCTAAATAAACTATTAGAAGAATGTAAAGAGATAGTTGGGGTGAAAAGAAACATAAAGTTGCGGGAGACCGCTCTTATTTCCTCACCGATCACGTTCGGGATTTTTCAAGCCTTTATTTTTTTACCAAGCAAAACGACAGAAACTTTTTCGTTAAATGAATTAAAACACGTGTTTTTGCACGAACTGTACCATCAAAAAAGCAAAGATCTATTCGTGAATTATGTCATGTGGTTATTCCATATTATATATTGGTTTAACCCAGTAATCTGGTATGCTTTAAAAAGGATTCGAATGGATCGGGAATTGGCCTGTGATGCATCCGTTTTAAACCTCTTGGATGAGAGCGGATATATTGAATATGGGTATACCATCATTCGCTTTGCAGATAAAAAACATGATCGGCCCCTTGATCAGTTTGCTCCAGGGATAGGCGGAACAAAAAAAGAAATCAAACAAAGAATCCAGTGCATTGCAAGCTACTCTGGAGATTCTCTATTATTGAAATGGAAAAGTATGGCCATCTGTGCTGTTTTAGGAATGGTTGTGCTATTTCTTGCTCCCATCACCACCGTGATTGCCAGCAAGGATGATGTGTATCATTTTACCGGTAAGAATGTAGTCAATGAAGATCTAAGCTCTTATTTTAAGGGTTATAAGGGCAGCTTTGTTTTATACAATCCCTCTAAAAACCAATATCTAATATATAATAGGGAGTTAAGTGAACAAAGGATTTCTCCTAATAGTACCTATAAAATATATTCTGCCTTATTTGCAATGGAATCCAATGTGATCTCTCAAAATAACAATTCAAAGGTTTGGGATGGAAAAATTAATCCCTTCCCGGAATGGAATCAAAATCAAAACTTAGCGACTGCCTTAAGTCATTCCGTAAATTGGTATTTCCAGAAAACCGATCGAGAGGTAGGGAGAAAGCAGCTGCAAAATTATTTTCAAAAGATAAAATACGGGAATGAGGATCTTTCAGGGGATTTGGATAGTTACTGGATGGAATCTTCCCTGAAAATATCACCCATCGAACAAGCACAATTATTATATCAATTTGATGAAAATCAATGGGGTTTTAATGTAGAAAATATCAATGCAGTAAAAAAGGCTATTTTAATAGATGGGCAAAAGAATGGGAAGTTGTATGGCAAGACGGGAACCGGCAAGATTAATGGAAAAGATGTAAATGGCTGGTTTATTGGTTTTGTCGAAAAAGGTGATGAGCGTTATTATTTTGCCGTCAATATTCAAAATAAGAATGGGCAGGCTCAAGGAAGTAAGGCAGCGGAGATTGCCAGACAGATCCTGCATGATGAAAAGATCTATTAATCATTAACCCCAGAAAGGATTACATTCCTTTCTGGGGATTTATTGATACTAAATACCACATTTGTAGTATTTAAAGTTGTTTACAAACTTTCCAGTTAGAAAGGGCTAGTTTGTTTTGAAGCAGAAAAAGCAGAAAGAAAATATATTTAGAAACCGAATTCGATAGAGAATGTATAGCCTCCTTTTCAATCACAAGTAGAAAAAATTATGCCGGAAGAGTTAATGAGTGCAATCCAAAATCCGTATACGCTTGACACTGCATTTGTTGTGGAGATGGAACTGAAAACTGCCGCATTCTTGCGATGTCAGGAAAAGTGTTTGACAGTAAGACCAGGGAGTTTAGCGATTTTACACCAGGAACCTTTACTTATGCATTTGAACAGGGGTCCATTGTAAAAGGGGGCACCGTATTAAAAACTGGTTACCCATGGTTCCAAAGGAACTGCGAGAGGATATTTTAAAGGCGATCCCTACAATGCCGCAGGTGAAAGCGGGACCTCGGAACCCTATAAAAATGGGGTGAAGACTTGGAATCTTTCTTTTGCTGGTTATGCTCCATTCAATAATCCTGAATCCTGAGATAGCAATTGCCGTAATTGTACCGAATGCTTACCGAGATGGTTATGCTCAGCCGCACAGTGCAACTAATATCATCAGTGAGCCATTTTTAAGGTATATTTTTACCTTAATGGAAATCACGGCAAACTACAAAATGAGTTTGACAACTATTTATTACGAGTGTAGTATTAAGTTTGTAATTATTATACTACATATGTAGTATTTATATTACACAAGTAATCAATTTTGGAGAAAGGAGGATAATCAACTCCGTCATTTAGGAGCAGCATCAGGTATGAAAAATAGATATTAAACATGGTCAATTTAATTTCAAACGGAAAGAATTTTCCATTGCAAACATAGTTAAATTGAATTCGAACCGTAATACACGACTTTTAGAATCAGCTGGTTAACAGCCGATTGATGTTAATAAAAATATAGAAAAGAGGTTAGTATCTCGATGAAAAAACATAATATTTTCAGAATGCATCATTTAATAGTTGCCCTGCTTGTGCTAGTGGTTGCCATTGTACCCCTCGCAGGGTGGTCGATGACCACCGATAACTTTTCCGACAAGCATGGAAAGGCAGTGGAGAAAACACCAACACCACAACTACACCGTAAGTTTGCTGAACTCGAGAACAAATATGATGCCCGGCTTGGAGTCTACGCCATCGATACAGGTACAAATCGGAAAGTCTCTTATCGACCTCAAGAGCGGTTCGCATACGCATCTACTTACAAAGCTCTAGCAGCAGGTGCATTGCTGCATCAATACTCAATTGATCAACTTGACGAGTTAGTCACATACAATAGCGAAGACATCGTTTCATACTCACCCGTTACACAACTTCACATTGATACCGGGATGACTCTTCGGGAAGTTACTGAGGCTGCTGTGCGATATAGCGACAACACCGCTGGGAACCTTTTATTAGAGAAACTGGGAGGACCTAAAGGATTTGAAACAGCACTAAGGAAGATTGGCGATAATATTACCCAAGTTGATCGCTACGAGACGGAATTGAACTCAGCTGTTCCTGGAGATGCACGTGACACAAGCACAGCAAAAGCACTTGCTACCAGCCTACAGGCTTTTGCAGTAAGCGACTTGATTCCAACAGAAAAACGTACTATCCTGACAGATTGGATGCGGGGTAACGCCACCGGGGATGCATTAATTCGTGCTGGTGCACCAACTGGCTGGGAAGTTGCTGACAAGAGCGGGGCAGGAAGCTATGGAACGCGGAATGACATTGCGGTTGTTTGGCCGCCGAATAGAGCTCCCATCGTTATTGCAGTTCTATCCAGCCGCGAAACACAGAATGCGACCTATGACAATGCGCTGATCGCTGAAGCTGCCAAAGTCGCACTTAACTCTTTGAAGTGAACGGATATTTAAATTTACCTATCATAATTCTCAATTACATCATTGCCTAGGCTTAACAGTCATCCTGTGCAATGAATAGTAAGCTTAGCATGTAAAGACTTATATTTTTTCTATAGGCTAAAATCAACAATATAGGTCTCCCGAATGGGAGGCCATTTATTTATACAGCATTAACAAGACTCTTTACTGGAGGACCAAATGTATAGTAAAGGAGAGCTATAGAATGAATAGTAGAGTCGAAAGAAAAAAGAGGAAAATCAATCCTTATTACCTCTTAATATTCCTCATTTTAGCTGGGATTGGGGGATTTAGTTTATTCCAAATCATGGACAAAAAAGGTCACAATGAAGTTCAGGAAGTAGCTAATACTTTTATTCAACTATTAGAAGACAAAGAATATGAAAAATTAGGGGATGTACTTGAAAAACAATCCTACACTTCTTTGGATTATACTTTGGAAGAAGTCATAGATAAATATGATCGTATATTTAACGGAATCAATATTAAGAATATACATGCTTCCAAAGTTGAATTAGAGAAAGTCAAAAACCACGGGTATGAGTTATCTTATAAATTAAGCTTTACAACTCCTTTAGGAACAGTAGAGAATTTGAACTATCATACAAAAATAGAAAAAACAGAGGACCATTATAGGGTGAAGTGGGGTCCTCACTTGATATTTCCTGGAATGGAAGGAAAAGATAAAGTGGCTTTTAACTCTCTAGAAGCAGAACGAGGAGAGATCAAAGATCATTTAGGGAACGGATTGGCGGTAAACGAAGAGTTTAAATGGGCAGGGGTAGTACCGAAAGAATTAAATCAAGGCGATGACAAAGACGATACGCTACAAAGGATTAGCCAACAGTTCGGTATGCCAATAGAGGAAATTCATCAAAAACTAAATCAAAGCTGGGTAAAAGAGGATCTATTTGTTCCCTTAAAAATAATTGAAGTAGATAAAGAAGAAGTCATACCTGGAGTGGTCTATCAAAATACAAAACTTCGTTATTACCCGCTTAAGGAAGCTGCTGCTCATTTAATTGGTTACATTGGAAAAGTGACAAAGGAAGATTTGGATAAACATCCAACTTTAGCAGAAGGAGAGATGATTGGAAGAGCTGGATTAGAAAAGGCCTTTGATCAACGACTGCGGGGGAAAGATGGAGGAGAAATCCTGATTGTTGATGAACAGGGGAATAAAAAGCAAGAAATTCTAAAGGTAGAAAAGTTGGACGGTAAAGATATTCAGTTGACCATTGATTCTTATATCCAATTGGAGGCCTTTACACATCTAAACGGAAAAGCTGGTTCTACTGTCGTTATGGACCCTAAAAAGGGAGGGCTTTATGCCGTTGTAAGTTCTCCTTCCTATGATCCTAATAAAATGGTTCAAGGTATATCTCAGCAGGAATATGATCAGTATGCAAAGGATGATAACAAACCCTTTATTTCAAGATTTGCAGTTGGGTATGCGCCTGGCTCTACCTTTAAAACGATTACCGCTAGCATTGGTCTTGATGCCAAAGTGACCTACCCAGATAAGCTACGAAACATAAAGGAATTAAGCTGGAAGAAGGATGGAACCTGGGGAGGTTATTCCGTCACCCGAGTATCCGATGTGCAAAATGTGGATATGAGAAAAGCGTTAATTTATTCCGATAATATTTATTTTGCACAAGAGGCCCTGGAAATAGGAGAAAAAGTGTATAGAAATGGGTTGAATAAGTTTATTTTTGGGGAAGATTTAGAGCTGCCAATCGTCATGAACGCAGC
The DNA here is from genome assembly GCF_007678455.1 of Cytobacillus oceanisediminis 2691. Classification (GTDB taxonomy): domain Bacteria; phylum Bacillota; class Bacilli; order Bacillales; family Cytobacillaceae; genus Mesobacillus; species Mesobacillus oceanisediminis_A. The sequence goes on from NZ_VEEP01000007.1 coordinate 313,532, forward strand.
CCAAATCTCTAAGCAAAATGCATTTGATTCGGAAATCCTGTTGGCAGATACTGCATACGGACAAGGAGAATTATTGATTACACCCATTCAACAGGCCGTCATGTATTCGGTTTTTCAAAACGAGGGAAACTTGGTTTATCCGAGATTGCTAGATGATAAAAGTGAACCAAAAACCAAATCAGCGATCACCAGTTCAACGGCAAATGAAATGAAAAACAGTTTAACAACGGTGGTAAGTGACCCAAAAGGGACGGCCCACCTTCTATACAACCCAAAATATAAGCTGGCAGCCAAGACCGGAACTGCCGAGCTAAAAATGAAACAAGGTGAAAAGGGGAATGAAAATAGTTTTTTACTTGCTTTTGAAGCAGAACAGAATTCTTTTCTTCTTCTTTCACTCGTCGAACATTATACACCAGGTAGTTCAGCCACCCAGCTGAACCGATCATTTATAGAGCAACTATATTCATATTTACAAATGAGGTGATTGGTATATACCTCATCATGCGGGAACTCTTACAATAGGTAAAAGTACTCTTAAAACTTCGAGTAATGCGATCTTCTCGCTAAAAAAATACTACAGATGTAAAAGTAGGAGGGTCATAATGAGAGAGATTCCACAATTATCAAAATCAGAATATGGAGTGATGAAAGTTGTATGGAAATATGAGCCCATCTCGACTCCTGAGGTACTTTGCTCCAATCACTACCGTTGAAGATCTAAGCTCTTTTTTTAAAGGGCTACTAGGGAAGATTGGTTTATATAATTCCTCTAACAAACAATATCAAATTTATAATCGAGAGATGAGTGAACAGAGGATATCTCCTAATAGCACCTTTAAAATATTTTCTGCCTTATTTGCATTGGGATCTAATGTAATTTCCACGTATAACAATGAACAGGTTTGGGATTGATTAAATTAATCCCTATTCAGAATGGCATCAAAATTTAGCGACTGTCTTGAGCCGTTCCATTAATTGGTATTTCCAAAATAACGATCAGGAGGTAGCGAGAAAGCAGCTACAAGATTATTTTCACAAAATAAAATACGGGAATGCGGATCTTTCAGGGAATTTGGATAGTTACTGGATAGAATCTTCTTTAAAAATATCACCAATTGAGCAAGTCCAATTATTATAACAATTAGAAGAAAAAAGGCAGCCGAGATTGCCAAGCAGATCCTGCATCATAAAAAGATTTATAATAATCAACCCCAGAAAGGAATTACCTTTTTGGGACTTTTTTTACAATAATACTACAATTGTAGTATTTAATTCTTTCCAGAATGAAAGGACTGATACTTTTTGAAGCAGAAAAGGCAGAAAGAAAATATAGTGAAAAACCTAATCCAATTGAGACTGAATGGTCTCTTTTTCATGGTCTTTGTTCTGTTTTCTATCTTGATTCTCCGCCTTGGCTTTATCCAAATTATTAAAGGGGAAGCCTATTCGGCTCAAGCAAAGGAGACAGATGTGACAACAGTCAGCTATTCAGTTCCGCGTGGAAGAATATATGATACGAATAATAAGTTAGTAGTCTACAATATTCCGGAAAAGGCAATTGTCTATACACCGCCGAAATATCCACAGCCGGGCGAATTGCTTGAACTGGCCAAAAAGTTAACTACCTTTCTGGTCATGACTGATAGAGAGATCAATAAAGTAACCGATCGGGATTTGAAAGATATATGGCTGTTGGCACATAACAATGGGACGGATTTAATCACAAAGAAGGAGGAGAAATTAAATGAACAGAAAAAGCTGAATGACAAGGATTTATACCAATTAAAATTAAACCGCATTACAGAAAGCGATCTCCAGGCAATGGACAAAAACCTTGCAGCCATCTACCGGAAACTTTCTTCCGCCATCGCTTTAACTCCAACGATGATTAAAAATGAAAATGTAACAGAGGAAGAATATGCGAAGGTCAGTGAAAATCTGGAAGATTTGCCGGGTGTGGATGTCTCGACCGATTGGAAGAGGGGCCGTACCTACGGGGAAACGTTTTGGAATATGCTTGGGGAAGTAACGAGTGAAGATGAAGGCCTTCCGGCTGATAAGGTAGAATACTATACGTCTAAAGGTTACGAACTGAATGATCGCGTCGGGAAAAGCTATATCGAAGAACTTTATGATAGTGTGTTGCAAGGCCAAAAGGAAAAAGTGGAAACGGTGACAGATACTAATGGAAATGTGGTGAGTACAGAGACTGTATCAGAAGGGAAGAGCGGCAAGGATATTGTTCTGACCATTGATATTGATTTCCAAGCTCAAGTGGAAAAAATTATCCAGGAAGAGTTAATCAGTGCAATACAAAAGCCGCATACGGATACGCTTGATACTGCATTTGTTGTGGCGATTGAACCGAAAACTGGCCGCATACTTGCAATGTCAGGAAATGTGTTTGACAGGCAGTCCAGGGAGTTTACTGATTTTACACCGGGAACCTTCACTTATGCATTTGAACAGGGGTCCGTTGTAAAAGGGGCCACCGTATTAACCGGCTACCAAACGGGTATCAGGGATTTCGGGGAAATCGAGCTGGATGAAGTCATGCGATTTAAAGGTTCTCCTAAAACCTTTTCCTCATACCTAGTGATGAACAGAATTAATGATTTAGAGGCATTAGAGCGTTCATCAAACGTTTATATGTGGAAAACAGCGATAGAAATTATGGGTGGCAAGTATATCCCAAATGGCACATTGAATATCAATCCGCAAAAAATTGAAACCATCCGCTATTATTTCAACCAATTTGGTTTGGGCATTCCGACCAAAATTGGTTTTGATAATGAAACGGCTGGAATTAAAGGAACCAATACAAGCACCTACTTTCAAATTGCCATCGGACAACTAGATACCTATACACCCATGCAAGTTGCCCAGTATATTACAACGATTGCTAATGGAGGATACCGGATGAAGCCTCAATTGGTGAAGGAGATTCGTGAACCCAATAAGAATGGCGATGAACCGGGCAACCTCATCGATGAAATCGAACCAATGGTGCTGAATCAGGTGGATATGAGTGAGGAGATGCTAAAGCGGGTTCAACAAGGTTTTTGGCTGGTTACCCATGGTCCCAAAGGAACCGCGAGAGGATATTTTAAAGGCGAACCCTACAATGCCGCAGGTAAAACCGGGACCTCTGAATCCTATAAAAATGGGGTGAAGACGTGGAATCTTTCTTTTGCTGGTTATGCTCCATTCAATAATCCTGAGATAGCAATTGCCGTAATTGTACCCAATGCTTACCGAGATGGTTATGCCCAGCCGCACAGTGCAGCTAATATCATCAGTCAGCGGGTTTTTCGGGCATATTTTGACCTTAAAGAAAAGGACAACAAATGAAGTGACCTCCAAAGGTTAGATTTCACTCTAACTTTTGGGGTGCAGTACAAAACCACAAAATGATATTGATATCTTTTTATCGCACATGTAATCAAATTAGAGAAAAGAGAAAAATCCCCCTTGCATTTCGGGGTGAATGACGATAGCAGCATAGTACCAATGAAGTTGGGTAATGCCGATGGAGGGAAGGATAGCTACCAGTTATCACCCTTACTAGGACACATTTACTACACACAGAGGTAGGAATAATAAATGGAAACAAAACTACTAAGGATAGCAGAATTAGCAAAATTTGAGCCTAAAATGATGTTTACATCTCTTGCACATTTATTGAATGAGCAATCTGTAACTCAGTGTCATCATGAATTGCCTAATAAAAAGGCCACTGGTATCAACGGAACGACAAAAGAACAATACAATGACAACCTGGAAGAAAACATAGAGGATTAAGTAAGTAGGCTTAAAAGCAAAAGATACCGTCCTGTTCCAGTAAGACGAATGTACATCCCAAAGCTCAACTCAAACAAGATGAGACCACTGGGAATACCGGAACATGAAGATAAAATTGTTCAAAAGGGCAATACGAAAATACTAAATGCCATCTATGAAAATGACTTTCTAGACTGCTCATTTTGGTTCCGTCCAAATAGAAACTGTCACGATGCCCTGAAAATACTGAATCAATATATTGAGAAGAGAGCAGTAAGCTATGTAGTGGATGTAGATATTAAAGGATTCTTTGATAACGTTGACCACAAATGGATGATGGAATTCTTGAAACTCCGAATCACTGACCCTAACCTACTGAGAATAATTAGCAGGTTTCTTAAAGGTGGATACATGGAGGAAGGTAAGAAATACAAGACAGACAATGGCACATCGCAAGGTGGAGTGATATCTCCGATATTAGCAGATGTCTAACTCCATTAGGTTCTTGATCTATGGTTTGAAAAAGTGGTTAGGAAGCAATGTAAAGGCCAGGCATTTATAGTAAGGTACACAGATGATTTTGTTGTTGTTTTCAGAGTAAAAGTGAAGCCCAGCAATTCTTCCATTCATTAAAAGCGAGATTAAGAAGTTTAACCTGGAAATAGCCGAGGATAAAACGAAAATTATTCCTTTCGGCCGGTTTGCGGAAAAGAATGCAAAACGTGACGGGACTGGCAAACCAGATACTTTTGATTTCCTCGAGTTTACCCATAATTGTGGCATAAGTAAACAAGGTAATTTCCGAGTAAAGCGGAAAACCAGCAGGAGGAAAGTTCAAGGTAAACTTAAAGAAACGAAAGAATGGCTGAAGAATAATAGGAATAAAGATATTCATATGATTTTGGATAGATTTAAACGCTCACTAATAGGTTATTACAACTATTATTGAATCACTGATAACACTCAAACTGTTAACAACTTTAAAGAGAAAATCCAGAGCTTACTATTTAAATGGCTAAACAGAAGAAGTCAAAGGAAATCATTTACTTGAGATAAATTCAGGCTCTTTCTTAATAAAAAATCCACAATAGGGATCCTCAGTAAGTTATGAGTAAGACACGACTCAAACTCAACCTTAGGAGGAACCCTTACTATGAAATTTAAAATGCAGGACAAACAAAATTAACTAATAGAAAGAATTGCTGATAAACATCTCGTGGTTGGTATGGATATTGCACAGCAATTTCACGTAGCCAGAGCAGTGAATATCGATTGTAGAAGGAGGTCCAATCCTTTTCAACCCAATTGATCAGGATTAATAAGCTTAGAAGAATACATAGACTTGAGGCAGCCCTAGTTGGTATGGAACCTACTGGCCACTATTGGATAAACCTTTCTAATTGCTTATGAAACAAGATATTGAGGTAGTGAAAGTTACCCTCATTTGGTGAAAAGAAATTAAGAAAACCGAGATAATACCCAATAAAACATGGTTGAATTCCGTAATAAATCTTTGCTTAAAGCCAATTGTTGGAAAAATATCCTTTTACATTCGTGTGCTTTTATCCAAGGGGGATTAGTACGAATTATTATTGAAGAGATTATTGAAAGAACTATAGCGTTTTTACTGAAGGATGGATATCCTGGCAATTAAAAAAGTTTCTTACTCTACTAAATTATAATTTTGTTTAGAAAAAAGGTATTTGAATAAATTTATCTAAATATTAAGTAAAAAAAATTTTATTGAGGTATTAGGATGAATAAACAAATTGAGTATATTGGCAGGAAGTTTAAAGAACTAAGTGGGAATACTCTAAAAAAATTCAAGACGCCAATAGATGAAGAAAATTTTCATAACCCAATATATAACATTCCTGGGTTTTCTGAGAAGAACTTATTTATTCATATAGGGCAGTTTTTAATTAATCCGAATGAGGAACACAAAAATAACTTAATTACCTTTGTAGAAGCCTTTGGCCTAGAATTAATCAAATCTAAAGCCTCCCTGGATCAATCAATCAATTTTGTTTATCTGACTCGTTGCTCAATTATGGATTTGCTTGAACAAGAATTGCTACAAAATAGGATTTCCATAAGCAGCTTTTTTGAAGTGCTTAAAATAATTGAATACTCCTACCAGCTTATTTCCAAAACACTTTTGAATATCTACAATGAGGAATTGTTATTCATTAAGCTTGCCTTAGATGAGTCTAAAGAGGATTTAAAAATGACACTAAGAGAGCTGGCGGATTTAGAGAAAGTCTTAAATGAAGCAACCATTTTTGCTATTACAGATCGTGAAGATAAAATATTATATGCAAATGATAATTTTTGCGATTTATATAAGTATACCAGAGAAGAATTGCTCGGGAAAAAACATGATGTATACTCTTCTAACTTTCATCCTCCTTCATTTTTTCATGAAATATGGGAGACGATACAAGGGGGAGAGGTTTGGAAAGGGGATATTCTTAATCAAGCGAAGGATGGGACACAATATTGGTTAGATACAACCATCGTTCCGTTTGTAGATTCAAATGGAGAGCGTTATAAACATATTTCAATTCAATATGACATAACTGAAAAAAGAAAAACTGAAGAAACATTGCGTAAAGCAGAGAAACTTGCAATGATCGGACAATTGGCAGCAGGCTTTGCCCACGAAATACGAAATCCGTTAACAACCATTCGTGGATTTGTACAGCTTCTGTCTGCTAATGAGATTGAACCAAATTATGCAATCACGATCCTTGAAGAAATTGATCGTATCAATTTTATTGTCAGTGAATTCATGGTCTTTGCAAAACCTCACCAGATTTACTTCAGTGATTGTAATATAAAAAGTATTTTAACCAGTGTAGTTAAATTTCTCGAGCCCGAAGCAATCATGAAAAATGTAAAAATTAAATACCATTTCCCGATAGAAGATGTAGTGATTTATGGGGAAAGAAATCAATTAAAACAAGTATTTTTGAATATAATTAAAAATTCCATTGAGGCAATGCCTACTGGCGGCACAATAGACATTATTATCGAAAGGGCAGAACAAAATATATCTATCACAATAAAGGATAACGGTATAGGGATGGAATCCGAACAGATTAAAAAACTGGGAGAGCCTTTTTTTACGACAAAGCAAGATGGAAATGGCTTAGGGCTTATGGTGAGCTATAAAATTATTCAGAACCATAAAGGAAGCGTCGATGTTAGAAGCAAATCGAATAATGGAACAACTTTTAAAATATCATTCAAAACCCAAATAAAAAAAGAAAAAACTTATAGCTCCAATATAACTGAGAATGAATAAGTGAAATTCATTAATCAAAGACTAGCGAAAGGAGAATGCCAATCAAAGGCATTCTTTTTCATTTCAGAAGTTGAATTATGTGGTTTTCAGACGATTATTCCTCTATATAAAGGCAGTGAAAAAGCTCGAACAGATCACTCCGTAAACGGAGCAACATTTTTAGAGAAAAATCATATTTGGCCGGGGACTGAGGATTTGTATTTTAATCCAGAGAGCAATAAGACTCCAATTATAATCCAAACTCACAGAGGCAAGACTGATGTTAAGTTATGGTTTATTTGTTAAAACGATTGCGTTCATTTAGTAAAAAAATTCAAAAAGAAAGTAGTTGCATATATTCTTCGGTCCTACAGTCTTCAGAAGGGAATGTCCGCAAGCCGAGGGGGTTCTACACTGTAAAGTGAGCAAATCAATTTTTTAATACTGATAAAAGGGTTGAGGGAGTGAATTATATATCGCTCCTTCTATCTTTTGTTAACATTGTGCATCTAGTATTTATTTGTAGGGGAAACTAACAATTATTGATTTTGAGGAGTGAGACCATGTATTTGCAAGGTACAATTATTGCAGGTGAATTTGATTCCTCCATGAATGAATTTTCCTTACAGAAGGTGAAAAATTTAAATACAGAATCGGTTCTTAAAGAAAACCAATTAAACAATATTTATCATTATTTAAAAAAACATCAGCATGAAGCTGATGGGCAAATAATTACCCTTTACGATCAAATGCCTTTACACCTGACACAAAAAGAAATTAATGAGTTGATTTGTGATTTGGAGAGAGTAATGTCCATGTACCATTAATGACGGATGCGGCTGCTAATGGTGTGAATAAAAAAGAGGCAGATCCAAATGGATCTGCTTCTTTTAGATTAAGGATTGGTTGACCAAAGCCCAGCAGTTTTTACGAATACCCTTGGATTTAATTTTAGGCCGGCTACGATTAATTCAGCAAGGTCTTCTGGCTGCATAACATGATCTTCATTACCGCTGACAAGGTTAGTATCAATTGCAAGGTCTGTTACAACCGTACTTGGTGTAAAAGCTGTTACACGGATGTTGTGCTTCCTTACTTCGAGCATAAGTGATTCTGTTAGTCCTAAAACAGCGAATTTAGAAGCACTGTAAGCACTTGTTACAGGAGCACCTTTTTGTCCGGCAGAGGAAGAGATATTGATAATATCACCTGTTTTTCTTTCAATCATGCCGGGAAGTACGGCTCTTGTTGCATTATAAACTCCCATTAAATTCACTTGGATGATTTTCTCCCATTCTTCAGGAGTTAAATCAAGGAAATCGCCAAACTTGGCAACTCCAGCATTGTTAATGAGGATATCAATTGGTTCGTGATCAGCTTTAATATGTTCAACTGCATTAATAACTGATTCGAGATTGGAAACATCTCCTGTTGCTATTGAAACTTTCACATCAAATTGTGCTAGTTCAGCCGCAACCTTTTCAAGGTTAGACATATTCAAGCCAAGCAATCCTAAATTGACCCCTTCTTTTGCTAAGGCGATAGCAGTAGCTCGTCCTATACCTCTGCCTGCACCAGTAATTAAAGCAGTTTTGCCATTTAATGAATTCATTTTTTCACTCCTATGAACAAGGTTTTTACACAAAGTTAAATAGAAAGACCGCAATCTTGCATGGAACAGTTTGCGGTCTCTCATAGACAATCAGCGTTTTATTCTAAATTGGCGTGTCTGCCATACATCTTATTCGAATCTAAGCCCTTTTTCTCCATGAACCTCAGAATGAGAGCGTCGCAGAATAGTAAAAGAGTTTGCTCGAATAATGAGCCCATAGGCTGAATGGTTTTATAATCACCTTCCGATTGATCTTTAGGAGATCCGGGTAATTTAACTGTCATATCTGCCAATTTTCCAATAGTGGAATCAGGGAAAATGGTTAAAGCTGCAACAGTTCCACCTAAGCTTTTTGCTTTCTCAGCCATGGAGACCAGGCTTTTTGTTTCACCTGAACCAGAGGCGAAGATGATCAGGTCACCTTCCTCAAAGTTAGGGGTCACCGTTTCGCCTGGGACATAAGCATCTATGCCCATATGCATCATTCGCATCGCAAATGACTTGGCCATAAATCCAGATCTACCTGCGCCAGCTATAAACACTTTCTTTGCTTCAAGAATCCCATTGACTAATTTCTCAGCTTCTTCATTCGAAATGAGATCAGTTGTTCTGATCAACTCTTTTAAGATCTTAGCTAAATATTGTGTCGTATGCATGCTCGAAATTACCCTTGTTTGATCATTTCTTGCATTTTTGCTGCTGCAGCTTTTTTATCAGCTTGACCTGTAATACCGCCGCCAACAATGACAAGATCTGGATTTACTTTAATGACTTCTGGAAGTGTTTCTAATTTAATGCCGCCTGCGATTGCAGTTTTTGCATTTTTTACAACACTTTTAATGGTTTGCAAATCTTCGAAAGAGTTTTTACCTACTGCTTGAAGATCGTAGCCAGTGTGGACACAAATATAGTCTACACCCATTGCATCGACTTCTTTAGCTCGAGCAGCCAGATCTTTAACAGCGATCATATCAACAAGGATTTTTTTGCCTTGTTTTTTCGCTTCTTCTACAGCACCTTGAATAGACATATCTTCGGCTGTGGCTAGAATCGTAATAATATCAGCACCTGCTTCAGAGGCTTTCATCACTTCATAACCAGCAGCGTCCATGATTTTCAGGTCTGCTAATACCTTTAAATTAGGGAATGCTTCTTTTACTGCCTTTACTGCATGGAGACCCTCGTTGATTACGACTGGGGTACCGATTTCTACGATATCGATATGCTCCTCCACTTCTTTCACCAATTCAATGGCTTCTGGAATATTGACTAAATCTAAAGCTAATTGTAATTCCATATATGTTCACTCCTATTAATTTTATTCGGATTTTTCGTGCAGTTATACTGTCTCCAAAATTAAATAGATCCTCTTCAGGAATATTATCCTTTTGGAGTATTATCTGTACCAGCAACCAGGATCGATGATGTTCCTAATCGCTGAACAATTGCAAGTATACAACCTATAACATTTTAGTGGAAGTACGCACTTTTATTTTACATAGTGCTAAAAAGTATACTATGGGGTATAATAACGATTGAGGTGAGTGAAATGTCACGAATGCAGGATAAGATCTTTAACTGTGAGAAGGAATTGACGCTATCAGTTATCGGTGGAAAGTGGAAAATGCTTATTTTATGGCATCTAGGGAAAGAAGGAACCAAGCGATTTGGTGAATTGAAGGCTCTCATGCCAGGAATCACGCAAAGGATGCTTGTGAACCAATTGCGTGAACTGGAAGAAGACTTGATAGTAGAGCGGAAAGTTTACCCGGTTGTTCCTCCAAAAGTGGAATACTCCCTTACTGAACAGGGGAGAAGCTTGATGCCGATTCTTGATGCTATGTATAAATGGGGTAAAAACTATATGGAGACTGTAGGGTTAAACCCTAAGAAAGAGTCAATTAATTAAAACTTGACTATATAAATCGAGGTAAATAGCACCACAATATAGAAAGGGGCAATGTGAAATAGCATTGCCTCTTTTTCTTGACAAAACATATCTTTTAAATTGTAAATGCCAATGGTAATGACATACTTTTATTAAACTATGACTAGTTGTTAATTTATTTTTTCTTTTTCAAGCATATCCTTAACTACATCCTCGATGGTTACATTTCCTAAGACCTTTTCCATCGCTAATTGTGCGGCAGACAATATAGGAATGATCGTATTTTGAATGTTTCTTCCTACAGGACATTTAGGATTTGGACTTTCATGAACATTAAACAACTCATTGTCCTGTACTACATTAACTGCCTTATATACATCTAACAGAGTTATGTCAGATAAATTCCTTGCAAGTTTAGTTCCCGGAATACCAGGATGTACCTCTACTAACCCTGCTTTCTTTAGCATTCCAATAATTTTTCTTATAAGTGCTGGATTTGTGTTTACACTTTCTGCCAAATATTCAGATGAACTTACACCTTCTTTATTAAACTCTATAAGAGATAATATATGAACGCCTACAGCGAATCGGCTGCTAATGGACATTTATTCATCACCTTTCTTGCATTTTCATAAGGATAAAACTTTAATTGTAATAAAATTGGTTACACTGTTTATATTATACCTTAAAAAATTATCATTTATAGTTATTGACAAAATCTCGAGTTGTAATTATTATGGTTACATGTAATAGAGATGGTTACAGTTAATCGAATTGGATGTAACTGAAGGATGGAACGAAAACATTTAATTGGGAGGAATGGAAGATGAAATTGTTAGTAACTGGAGCTACAGGGAAATTGGGTACCAAAATTGTTGATGAATTGTTGAAAACTGTACCAGCTAATCAACTTGCAGTTAGTGTTCGTAATCCGGAGAAGGCAGAAGGAATAAAAACTCGAGGAGTAGAAGTTCGCCAGGGAGATTTTGACCGTCCAGAAACTTTAGATATAGCTTTTAAAGGAATCGATCGCTTATTGATTATTTCTGCGGATGGAGACAATGAAACAAGAATTCGTCAGCACACAAATGCGGTTGCTGCAGCAGAGCGTGCCGGTGTTAAATTTATTGCATATACTAGCATTGCAAACGCACAGGAAAGTAAAAACATGCTTGCGCCAACACATAAGGCAACAGAAGAAGCTATTTTGAAAACAGGAATTCCTTATTCTTTCTTACGTAACAATTGGTACTTGGAGAATGAAAGTTCAAGCATTCAAGGTGTACTGGCAGGAGCCCCATGGGTGACTTCTGCAGGAACCGGAAAGGTTGGATGGGCATTACAACAGGATTATGCAGAGGCTGCAGCGGCAGTATTAGCTGGTAACGGGCACGAAAACACTATTTATGAGCTCTCTGGCAAGTTATTCACACAGGAGGAGTTTGCCTCTGCACTTGGCGCTGTATTGGGTAAGGAAATACCAGTACAACAGGTTGATGATGCTTCTTATGCTGAGATAATGAAGGGTGCTGGCGTTCCAGAATTCCTCATTCCTTTTCTAGTTGGTATCCAGAAAGATATTCGAGAGGGTACACTTGAAATCGAGAGCAGCGATTTTGAAAAACTACTAGGTCGTCCTGCTGCACCACTTAGCGAAGGGTTATCTCAAATCGTTCAAAGTATCCAATAAAGTGTATTTTGGGATTTTATTTTAAATCCGTTAATAAAGATTGCCTTTTAATAAACAAATAAACAACATAATGCAGAAAATAAGTAATAGGTCTGGTTTTTGAGTAAAAAAAATAAAAAGCACCCAAAGAAGCAGTCTAATTCGCAACTGAATTGGTCTGCTTCTTTGGGTTAATGAGAAATTTTGAATAGTAATGGTATATTAGGCGACCAACCTATTAATGTTTATAGGAGATAATAATAAATCGTGAGACTGACTATAAAAAATTAGCTTACTAAATTGCCATGGTACAATTTTTAGGCTTTTTTGCATCAGCATTATCTTATATATTTCTTAGAAAATATCAGCCTTGAAGAATAGGGAATGGTTCGAATTTCCGAACAATCAACTCCATCATCTTTTCGTAAAGGAAAATTTGTTACAAAACATGCACTAGAAAAAATATAAATCATATATAGGTGATATCCCGTTTTAAATGGTTGAGGAGGATATCATGAAATCTATGCTGCCTAGTGAAAAATATTTCGGTAATTTAGAACTGGTTCATACATTTTATGGGGCTATGCCTACAGGTGTTAGTGTTTCGGAAACGGGTCGTATTTTTATTTGTTTTCCGAAATGGGGAGATGATGTTAAATTTACGGTTGCGGAAATTGTTGAGGGTCAATTGCAGCCGTATCCTAACTTTCAAACCAATTTGGCTAACCCCGCAAATATCAGAATGACTTTCATCAGTGTCCAAAGTGTGGTTGCGGATGGCAGGGGAACGCTTTGGGTATTGGATACAGCGGCACCCAATTTTTCTGAACCCATAAAAGGTGGGGCAAAATTAGTCGCTGTCGATTTAAAAACCAATACAATTAGAAGAGTATATACCTTTACAGAAGATGTGGTCCTGCCAACAACTTATCTGAATGATGTCCGATTTGATTTTCGTGTTGGAAACGCAGGTTATGCATATATAACGGATTCATCTTCCAAAGGACCCGGAGCTATTATCGTTGTAGATTTAGAAACTGGAAACGCGTTTAGACGGTTAAATGGGGCAAATTCAACTTCACCCGATCCTTATATTTTACCGAAAGTAGAAGGAGAAATTTTGAAGAACCGAAACAAAGATGGTTCCACCTCTCCATTTAGATTGGCGTCTGACGGTATTGCGATTTCTCCAGATGGAAAGGTTTTGTTTTTTTGTCCACTTACAAGCCGTCATCTATACTCGATTCCAACAGAAGTCCTGAGAGACAGAAATATACCGGACATGGATTTACCTTATCATGTGGTGTACTGGGGAGAAAAAGGGGCGTCTGATGGAATGATCACTGATGCAAAAGGAGCCATTTATGCCGGAGACTATGAAAACAACAGTATTCGAAAGATATGGCCAAATGGCACAATGGAAACCATCGCACATGACCCGAGAATCTTATGGCCGGATACTTTTTCGATTGGGCCGGATCAATACTTATATGTCATTGTGAACCAATTACATCGGCAGGCAAGATTTCATTATGGGAAAGACCTGCGACAAAAACCTTATAGTTTACTTCGTATAAAAATTGGTGAATTTCCTGCTCCTACCATTTGATCATAAAAATAATTTCAAATTTATAATTGTAATTTGGTCAAGAAAGGGAAGACTCTTTGAGTTTTTGTGGGAACAGTTTAGGTGTAATTCTAAACTGTTCCTATTTTATTTTTATAGAGTGGGTAAGTTCAATGCTGTATCGATATTATTTAAATCCAAACTGATTTGTTCGTTTGTATCCCAAGCATGATACCATCCTTTTTCTTCCATATATAAGGAAATTTGTTCATGCATATCTAGTGCTTCTGTTAAATGGCGAGTGAGAATTTCTTTAATTTCGGGCGTTCCTGATTCTGTAACAGCCATGGCATAATTTCTTACTCCACTCTTAGCTGCAATCAATAAATCCATTGCAACCACTTGATCAGATAGTGCGTCCATGCCAGTGAAAGTTTCAATGATTGGATTCATGTTCGTTCACCTCCTAATTTACTGCTTAGCATTGGAAAGGATAGAAGCATATTCTTGTAATTGTATCGTAGATAAATCAATGTCTTGCTGCATAATATCTCTTAATCGCTGATCTGTAACTAATGCTTTCATCGTTTTGGACTTAGTAAGACAATTGGTCTTAAATGCCGCCATCTCATGGACCTCAAGAACTTCATGCAAGGCGTAGTTCATTTTTCATACCTCCTTCCTTAAGGTTTCAACACGACTTTAATACATTCATCCATTTTTGTATCAAAAATTTCATAGCCATGTTTTGCTTCACTAAGAGGAAGGACATGACTTACGACATCGCCTGGGTCAATCTTGCCAGTTGTTACCAGTTCGAACATGTATGGCATATAGTGGATGACAGGGGCTTGGCCGGAGCGGATATTGATATTCCGCTGCATAATATCTCCAAATGGGAAACCGTTATATCTGCCGCCGTAAACGCCTGTAACTTGGATTGTCCCGCCTTTACGCACTGCTTGTGAAGCCATAATAAATGGACTTAACGCTCCCCCTTGAAGCTTCATTCCGCTCGCAAGGAACTCCATATCAGTCATTTTGCCGTCCATACCAACGGCATCAATGACAACATCAGCGCCGCCTTTGGTAATTTCTTTAAGATAACTTCCCACATTCTCATGGTCCTCAAAGTTAACAATTTCAACTTTGTTGGTACGTTTGGCGTGCTGTAGGCGATAATTGACATAGTCTACAGCAATGACACGCTTTGCTCCTTTTAACCAACAAAATTTTTGAGCAAAAAGGCCAACCGGACCGCAGCCAAATACAATAACAGTATCTCCGGCCTTTACGCCTGCATTGTCAACACTCCAAAAACCGGTAGTCATCGCATCGGCAATAACTGTTAACTTTTCATCTGGTTCTTCACAAGTCTCAGGGATTTTGAAATGAGTAAAGTTGGCAAAGGGCACTCTTAAATATTCGGCTTGCCCACCGGGATAGCCACCCGTCGTACCAGAATATCCGAAATAGGCACCCATATCACCATTATCATTAGAATTATCACATTGGCTTTCCAAATGGTTTTTACAATAAATGCATTCCCCGCAGGCAATGTTAAAAGGAATAATAACACGATCCCCTTTTTTTACTTTCGTAACATTTGGTCCCACCTCTTCAACAATTCCCATCGGTTCATGACCGATAATATAGTCTTCTTGCATATTTGGAATCATTCCATGAATTAAATGTAAATCAGACCCACATATAGCTGTACTCGTAACTTTAATAATCATGTCATCTGGTTTTTCAATCTTTGGATCTGGGACGTCTTTGACTACAACATTTTTAATACCTTGATACGTTACTGCCTTCATTGGTTACAGCCTCCAGTGTTAGTGATCATCAGGTGTCCGGTCAAACATACCTTTTCTATTGGTCTCAACAGGAAAAAGATTCATTTTTCCAATCATCAATGTATTGTTAGCAGAGAGTTGATCTAGTTTATACTGTTCACTTAGTTCGTATGGATGGAACCATTTTTTATTAATCATTAGTTCTGAAATTTCTTGGTGCATGGCAATCCCTTGCATTAACTGTTTTCGTAAGAGGGCTCTAAGATCAGGTGATGCGGTCTCCGTTAATGCGACAGCGATATTGCGGACACCTTCTTTGGCACGAAGGAGTAAATCCATCGCAAATGTGGTATCTGCTAGCTCTGGTACGTGTAGCGAGTTTATAGGGTCTAAATAGTCATTATTCAATGAATTTGCCTCCTTTTCAATTTACTATTGGTGTTGGCCGGTTTTGAGGAACAGGAGCTTCAAAAGGTGCACGTTGATAAATTGCCTGTAATTCTTTTAGCGCTTGCATGGATTGTTCAACATCTTTTTTCATTAAATTTCTCAAATCCTGATCAAAAACCAATCCTTGCATTAGTTTTGATTTGGCTAAGCAAAGGGTTTTAAAATTTATAACTTCATGTAAATCCAATGACTCATGATCGGCTAATTTTTGATTATCCATTTCTGATTACCCTCCTGATTTGTTAATACAATCAAATTGTATTGTTCCAAAAGTAGGAGGAAAACATTCTTTAATGTTTTTTAAAAATTGGTAAATTAGCTTAAATGGTTGGAACATTTATGCATTGTGTTGACTGAGGATGATTGTTGGGACGGTTTTTTCTTTTATTTTAAAAAATGTACAACTAGAAAAATCTGGTTGAACATAAAATAAGAAAGGAAGAAGAAATGCCTTATCCTTTTTACTCTCTTGTGATTAAGAACCCCAATCTTAAGAAAAATCGTATTTATTATTGAAGATACTTCTTATAACAGCTATTGAAAATCTGACCAATAAAAAGGAAAAAGAAAGCGAATAGAAAGTGGTTTTCCAATTCCACCCCTTTTTATACTTAACAAGCTGTGTATTTTTTTCTAGCCATAGCTCAGTAATAGTCATCGGTACACTGAAATACAGAACTTTTAAAAGGCACTGAAGGATACGAGAATCCTTAGTCAGTTGATTATAAAAGACACAAGAAATTGGGAAAAGTATGTAATCAAAAATAAAACTTGTTTTAACTCGTTTTGGAAATATGGTGGGATATTTAACATAACCTTTATTTACAACTAGTTGATCGACCAATGATGCATAATAACTTTTTATAAAGAAAACAAGGAGCCAGTCCTTTGCAAGTGGTTTTTTAATTAAGTAAATAAAGGAACTAATACCAAAGAAATAAAGCAATTTTATAATTTTCGCCCCATGTTTAGCACTTCCATAAGATAGGTTATCTCTTATACTGGTGGTTATACTTAGGACCTTCGAGGGGATTAGTTAAGTAAACAATGTAGAGAAAGGGGGGTTAATCAGTGATTAATAAAAAAAGCGATGAAATCATCGCCATCTTTAAGCATCTTTATTTTGAACGTTCCTTATGATAAATATAATCTACCCGTTCCTTAGTTTTCATAAGTAGTGAAGCCAAAATTGCAGTGTAGATTGATGTTAAAAGCATTGCAATCATTCCTATACCAAACAAATTATTATTATTACCATACATTAGTACCACCACCTTCTTCTTTTAATGTTGCAACAATATTTTGCTCTTGAACCTTATTTTTATTCAAAAGAATCAAGGGATTTTTGCATTTTGGTTGTGATGTCTATCACTCCTTTGATTCAACCAAACGGAAAGACTAAGCACCTTTTTTATCGAACTTCTTATTATACGAACGGAGCAGGTTAGTTCAATAAATTGGAAGGAAAAAGGGATATAAAAAGGGAATTACTTAATAAATCATACTAAATAAAGGAGAGGTAGTTTATGAGTAATTCATTTATTGAACAAGTACATTATATTAGAATTCCGGTAAAAAACTTGGAGCAGTCTGCACAATGGTATAGAGATATACTAGGGCTTCAATTATTAACAATTACTGAGGATCCATTTGCCATTATAAAAGTTAATGAGGGACCATTTTTACTTATCTTAGTTCCTACTGAAGATGATACATTTGCACATTTCACAATTGGTAATGTCCCAGCCTTTAGCATTGGTTTTACAAGTCCAGAACTATCTAAGTTTCATACACACCTTATTGAAAAGGGTGTTAAGGTTGAGGATATAAAAGAGGATAATGGACATGCCTATTTCAATTTTTTTGATTTAAATGGCAATAAACTTCAGGTGCACTGGTAAGGAATATATATAAAGGTAATATTCGGTGGAAGGTCACTCTTATACTAAAAGGGCATTTTTTTTAGAATGCTTTTTTTAAGTAAAGGGGCAGTTTAGTTGATTAACGGTTACTAAAACAGTATAAAATACTTACTTTAAGGCAGGAAGTAAGTATTTTTTTGTTGAATAATTAAATTTAGTATATTTTGGAATTTTGGAGGGGGCAGAAAAATGGATGAGCAATTACTAAGGATAGGCACAACTTATATACCAGTGACTAAGGTAGACCTTTCTACTGATTGGTATGTAAATAAGCTAGGAGCAGAGTTAAGCTACAAAGATCAAGACAAAGCTATTTTAAACTTTGCCAATCAAAGTATTTTTCTTGTAAAATCTAATGAAAATCAAAGCTCCAATTTCATTGATATTTACGGTAATGAGCGTTTTTCGTTAACATTCGAAGTTAATGGATTAAATGCCTTGGAAGCAATACATAAAAGATTCAGGCAAAGTGAAATTAGAGTTGGAGAGATTGAAAACAGAGGACACTCAGGAAGAAATTTCGTTTTTTATGATTTAGATGGTAATAAATTTGATGTATGGAGTGAACTAAGTCCAATCTTTAAAGAAAAATATCTCAATTCCAAATAGATAATTTAATGAGAAGGCGATGTTTTAATAAGGCATAGCCTCCTCTTTGTTCCATAACGGGAACGTTTGTGAGTTGAAGATCCACCAGGGATCGGCAGCTCTTTTTTCTTATCGATTAAAGGGGAAGATTAGTCAAATAAATTAACCTAAAAACACTTGACCTTAAACTTACTTTAACCTTTAGAATGAAATTGGTAGAACATACCGAATCAGAAATTAGAAAGTAGGGGTGCGACAGATGACATTCCGTTGGGATGGCGGTTTTATTATGGTATCATGGGATAAATTTGAAGAGGGAGTGGAATGGTATACCAAGCATATGGGGTGGTCTTGTTTGGACCAGGTAATTACTCCAGTGGGGAAAAAGGCTTTTCTTAAAATGCCAAGATTAGGTGTTGTAACTTTAAAATCTTTTGAGTCTGATATGGAGCATTTTAAAGCTGATAATGACTTTGAAGGCAACATGAGAATAGGTTTCGAGATAACGAACCTCAAGGAAACACTAAACTATTTTGATAGGGAAGGAATTAATGTTACAGAACTGAAAACATTACCTGATGGGCAAGTTAGTTTTGATATTACTGGATTTGAGAACGCTAGGCTTACAGCTGTTTATAATAAAAGTATTGAAGGAGAATTTCTTACATCAAGAATAACAGGATTCAGTGATGTAAATGTAAGAATAGGAGTGCGTGATATCGACAGAGCTATATCTTGGTATAAGGAATACCTTGGAGTGAAATTAGTAAAACAATACAATAAAGATTTTGCTCACCTGCATATTGAAGACGCTTATGATTGGATGCAGCTTTCTGAAGTGTTCTATGATAATATTTGGCTGGAAAAGCTTGAACATGAATATTTTAGAAAGGCTAACCCTGCTGTGAGAAATTATTTTGATATCCGACCAGAAGTATTTAATGATACCTACAACCATTTAAAACTAAAAGGGGTGGAATTGTCTGAAGTTGCAGGTGATCCAAAAAATGGGTGGGCAGGCTTTCATTTTTTTGACTTAGATGGTAACCGTATAAATGTTTGGTCATATCCTTTCTAAGATAAAAGGGGGAAGAGTTTTGGAAATGACAATTAATAAGTTTTCCGAACGAACAGGTCTATCACCAAGCACTCTTCGATTCTATGACCAAAAAAAATTGTTAGAACCGCTTAAGAGGTTAGAGAATGGATATAGAATATATTCAGAAAATCAAGTTGAAAAGGCCTTAATCATCCATTCCCTCCGGCTAGCAGATATAAAGATTGAAGAAATATATCAGTTTCTGCAAGTAGATGAAGGAGAGAAGCAGCAATTAATCTCTGCATGGAGAGAAGAAGTTGAAGCAAAGTTATCTTCATTAAATATTGCTAAACAATACTTAAATGGTTTGAATTATAAAGAGCAACATATGCACCTAATTAAATGGGCTTCTCCAACTACATTTGTCTGGTTTAGACATGTGGTACCCAGAATGATAAACCCTTTTCAATCTGTAATGAAGGATGATATAGATAGTTTGAAAAAATTAGGGATAGATGTGCGGCCTGGAATATTTATAAGGACACTAGATTCGAAAGGCGCTTCAATGGTGGGAGAGGTAGGTTTTATCTTAAATGAAGAGATTTCCTCCGATTCATTAAAAAGTGATAGTAATATCTATATAGAACAATTGGAGCCCACATTATATGCAACAATGAATTTTAATGTCTATGACCAGTTTATCTGCTTTAATTTTATCAAGTTAGTTCACCGTTTTGGTTTTAACACTAAAGGAATTAAGTTAGAAAAATTTGAATCACCGAATGCGCAAACGTTTAGTTACATGATTCCTCTTTTAATACAAAGTTAGTGTTAAAGCGGAATATATTGTTAGACTAAGGGGTCGATATTCAAGAACAGCTGCCAAATGTACCAGGTGGCTTTTTCTTATTGAACAAATAATAATGCAGTTTGCTAAAGAAGGTTTACATAACAAATGTGTAGAATTGTAAACGTAATACAAATTTTAACAAGGAGCTGGATATATGACAACTGCCCTCTTTAAAGGTATGGAAGGAGTTTTTATTCCTGTTACAGATCCTCAATTGTCTGCAGAATGGTATGAGGACATACTTGGATTTAAACTGATTTATATTGAAGAAGATGCAGCCGTGATGCGTATTGGAGAACAATCCCCAACAGTAGTGTGTTTGGTTAAAACCGCAAATCATCAACCAATGAAGTTTCCAGAAAATAATTTTGGGGTGGGGAAATACTATAATTTTATTCCTAATGATATAGAAGAAACCCACAAACTCTTACTGGAGAAGGAAGTAAAAGTAAATCCAATTGGTGGAGATGGAGCAACTAAATTTTTTACTTTTTATGATCCAGATAATAATCCTTTAGGGGTTTGCCAATAGAATCTTATTATAGGTTAATTTTTGAGGTGCCAACAGCACCTCTTTTGTTTGTGGAACGAACGAAGCAGTTTAGTTGAATAAAAGGAGATAATAATGTCACTGTTGAATAAATATAGCATTAATTAATTTTTCGGGGAGGTGTGAGAATGGGCTTAGTTGTGGATAAAGGATTAGCAGAGAGGCTGGAGAATTCAGAAATTGATACTTTAAGCTCTAGGTTAACAGAAATGCAAAAAATAGATGGGAATCCAATGAAAGTTGAAATTCAAAAGTTTGGCAATGCAACTGCATTCTCGGTAAAGAACATACCTGGTCCATCCTTCAACACGGTTAAGGGGCTAAGAAAGGGTGATGAAAATCAAATAGGTAAGATAATAGATTTTTATAAGCAAAAAGAAATTCCTGTACGATTTGAATTAACTCCAGGACATACTTCTCCAGAATTACTAACCCACCTCAGTGAAACTGGTTATTATCATAATGATTTTCATACAACTCTTTATGCGTCTCGCTCAAACGAATTAAAACCAAGCTATGTATTAGGTGACCAAAAAATTGTTATCCGTAAGTTAAAAAGTAACGAATTTGATACTTTTGCAGAAATCTACACAAAGGGTTTTGAAATGCCACCGTTCTTAAAAAGTGGAATA
This sequence comes from Cytobacillus oceanisediminis 2691, assembly GCF_007678455.1. Lineage (GTDB taxonomy): Bacteria > Bacillota > Bacilli > Bacillales > Cytobacillaceae > Mesobacillus > Mesobacillus oceanisediminis_A. Next base: position 335,167 of record NZ_VEEP01000007.1, read on the forward strand.
GCACAAAATAATGAAATACTTTATAACATAAAAAATTGGGCATTTTATCTAGCCAGCTATGAAAAAGAACCTGCTGGAATTGGAGTTTTGTTCATAAAAGACCGTATAGCTACGTTAGCTGCAGCGACAACATTACCGACATTTAGAAAAAAAGGTATACAAAGTGCATTAATAAAGTATCGTATCTACCAAGCATATCTAAAAAAATGCGATTTAATTGTGGGACAAGCAAAATTTGGCTCAGTCAGTCAAAATAATATGGAGAGAGCGGGATTGAGTATAGCTTATACAAAAGCAATATGGGTTAAAAAGTAAAAATTCACTGATGGGTGCGTTGATCCAGGAAAGATTACTGAACTTTTTTGCTGGATGCCTTATTAAGCTAAAGGTGTTAGTTGAAGAATGGTGTTTAATTTTATTATTGGACCATTAATTGTAACTTTACAATGTTACAATTAAATTATAATACGATTTATTCTTCTAGCAATATTGGTGTATCATCGAGAAAGTCTCTGTTATACAATAATTATCTTAAGAGGATGAAAAATTAATGAATGAATGGAGTAAAATTATAGTATATATTTTAAGTGGTTCAGGATTGGTAACAGCATTAATAACGCTATTTAAACAAAGAACAATTATGAAATGGAGCAATAGGTATCAAAGGCAAATTGAATCGCTTAAAGGGGATATTCATAAAAACAATGAGATAATGAATTCCTCGCTAAACATTTTCTCTCAAGGATACAATCAAGCTCAAGAAAAGAGATCAGCCGCAATTGAGGAAATGTGGGATAAAGTTCTTAAAATTAGAGAATCTTCATCTAAGATAGTGACATTCTATACTCTTTTTTTGCCCGAAGAATACAACAACGAGGAAAATATGTATCTTACCTCGTTGAAAATGCATTTACCCTCAGAGGAAGAATTGGTCAATTTTATTGGAAGTATGGATGAATTAGAAAAGAAAAGACCATATTTAGGAGAAAAATTATGGATCTTATTTACAATATATAGAGCATTTTCTGGGCGTCTAGTAATAATTTTTAAAAGAAGTGTTAATGAAAGAAATATCAAGCGATGGCATCAAGATAGAGGATTAATGCAACTTTTAGAAGCTGCATTGACCAAAAAAGAATACGAAGAATATACAAGAAATAAGCTAGGACAACATCATTCTTTGACTGAGGCAATAAATATTATTGAACAAAAAATACTTAAAGAATTTAATAACACATTATCGGGTACTTATGCATCTGAAGAAAGCTTCCAGCAGGCAAGGAAAATACAGAATTTATTGAGCGAACTAGAACAAGGAACAAAAATTTAAGTGTTTCACCAATGGGTGCGTTAATCCAGAAGGATTAGCCACCTTTTTTGTTGAATCCTTTATTAAACAAAACCAGCTAATAGTTTGTCAATATTTTTCATTAAAATCTAAAATTCAACCGTGATATACTAAAAAAGGGTATACCAAATAACCTTCATATTCTTAGAATTGGAAGGTTTTTCGTAATTTAGTTAGA
>NZ_VEEP01000080.1 GCF_007678455.1 Cytobacillus oceanisediminis 2691
AAAATGTGGATAGGGTGTTTGGGGAGGTTGAGGGTGGGAATTATTGGTGTGAAAGAGTTGATGGGGGATTAGAGGAGGAAGATGGGTTGGGGGTAATGGATGGGTTGAAAATGGGAAATTTGGGTTATGTAGTGGGTAGGGATGTTGGTTCGCGGGGGATTGAGGTGGATAATGTTTGGGTTGTGATAAAGTATGAGGTTCGTATGGAAAAAGAGAGGTATGTGCATGGGACAGGGGGAAGGGGGGGGGGAGGAAAGAAAGGAAAAGGGATTACGGTTGGTAGAGGTTATGAAGGAAAATTGATGAGGGCAATCGAAGGATACATTGGGTT
>NZ_VEEP01000081.1 GCF_007678455.1 Cytobacillus oceanisediminis 2691
CATTCTAACTGGTCTCCTTTGGTACCAAACCAACCCGACCTATCCACTCCATCAGTCAAAATACAAACCGACTCACATCCCTCCCAAAAAGATCAATCACCACCCTGCACTTCAACTAAACCCCCCCATGCAGAACTTCCTAATCCCAGTCCTCACTCACGACCATGCTCTCATCCAAATCCCATTCTATCATAATGACGACCATTCGACAGACCAACAACCAACTCTACTCTTCTATCATAATACTTACCATCCCAACACTCCACTCCACATTCCACCAAAACACCACAACCAATTTCATCTAATCACCTCACTTACCCCTACTCTCA
>NZ_VEEP01000082.1 GCF_007678455.1 Cytobacillus oceanisediminis 2691
CCCCCAACCTTGTTCCCCACCCTCCTCACCAAAATACCTCAAAATATCAAAGCCACCCTCATCCATCCCATCCCCCTTCCCCTTATCCTCCTCCCCCTGCACATCCCCTTTAACACCCCCAATTTCCTCATCCTCATCTTAACTCTCCTAATCCCTCCACTCCTTCACCAGCCATCCAACCTTCACCATAACCTCAATCCACTCCCCGACTGCCTTGAAACTAACATACCCTCAAAACGACAGGCCACCATTTCCCACCCCTTCCTCACCCCCACCAAATTCCAAACCCACTAATATTCCTTCCAAACGACGACTCAACTTATCTCAAT
>NZ_VEEP01000083.1 GCF_007678455.1 Cytobacillus oceanisediminis 2691
GCTGAGGCTGTTGGGATTGGAGAGGGTGGATTGGACGCAGCGTCCTCATATGGAAAAGAAAGAGTGGAATTTGGGAAGGCAATGGCAGGGCAGGAAGGGGTGGGGTTGAAGGTGGGAGAGATGGGAAGATGGGTTGAAGGTGGAAAAGTATTAATGTAGGGAGGGGGTGAATTGGGGTGTGAAGGAGAAAAGTGGGGAATGGAAGGGTGTATGGGAAAGTTGTTGAGATGAAGAAGAGGAGTGGAAGTGAGAAGGGAAGCGATGGAGGTATTGGGGGGCTAGGGGTATAGAAAAGACTATGGAGTGGAAGGGTAGTTGGGTGAGGGGAA
>NZ_VEEP01000084.1 GCF_007678455.1 Cytobacillus oceanisediminis 2691
CCTTGGGGAGAAGGTTGGAGGGAATGAAAGGGAGGGAATTGGGTGTAGGGATGGAGGTAATATGAGGGAGGTGGTTGGAAGGATTGAGCCTTATATCAAGATAGGGGGTGATAATGTGGTGGGGGAGAGTGTTGGGTTGAGGGAAGGTGCAGGTTGAGGAGAGGGAGAGGAAGGGTTGGTAAAGGGAGGAAAAGGTGTTGCTGTGACAGCTTTAGAATTATTTACAGACGAGGAAGTATTGAGAGATATGAAAGGTGAGTTGGAGGTGAGGAAAGGAGTGGAAGACAAAGAACAAGGTGTTTGGTTATAGTTGGGCAGTATTGAAAGA
>NZ_VEEP01000085.1 GCF_007678455.1 Cytobacillus oceanisediminis 2691
TCATTAATTCTCTTCATCACTACGTATCACCAAAACGTTTTACCACAACCTTTAAATCCCATCACTTCACCCACCTCCATTTCCCCCAAATCCCTCATACCCCTTTCCTAGCCCGTTAATACCCTGCCCCCTTTTACAACCCACCCCTCTTCAAATCCATAACTCAACCTTCCCACTCTAAAATCAGTAAACTCCCTCCACTGCCTCTCAAACACATTTCCTCACATTCCAACTATGCCGCCAGTTTTCGGTTCAATCCCCACAACAAATCCACTATCAAACCTATCCCTATGCCCCTTTTGTATTGCACTCATTAACTCTTCCT
>NZ_VEEP01000086.1 GCF_007678455.1 Cytobacillus oceanisediminis 2691
GGTAAATAAGTTTGTTGTAATGCATTTAGATTATGACCTTTGGTGGAGTTGGGAAATGTGGAGGGTTGTTGTTTGTTGTAGTGGTGGTGGGAGATGAAGAGTGGGGGTAGGTGGATGTTGATTTAAATGATGAATGGAGAGAGATGGAGGATTATAGAGGAGATGGATTTGTGCAGATGAGGATAAAATTTGGTTTAGGGGGTTGAAATGGATTTGCGTAGGTGCAGAATGGATTTTGTGGAGTATTTTAGGTAGAAGGTTTAGTTTTTATGGGGAAGATTTAAAGAAAGTTTGGATTCGTTGTAAGTCAATTCTAATGTTATT
>NZ_VEEP01000087.1 GCF_007678455.1 Cytobacillus oceanisediminis 2691
CACTTACGACAATCACTAAGCACCAAGTCCCAAATAACCAATCAACTCTCCCCATATCTACCCCCAACGATGGAACTTTCATTTCTCCCCATCATGATTCCGATTTTTATAGCTGTCAATCCCGCGATCATCACTCCGTCCTTCCACAATTCCTCGTTTCATTACCGTCCAATCCTATTACCCCTTCTCCCTCTATCCATCCCCATTTTTTCCCTTCCTTTCATCGAACAATCCATCTTCGCCATCAATCTCCATATCCTCCCCACCTCCCCCCGGGAACAACTAAGCAACCCGCTCGATCCCATCACAAATTTTTATATTATT
>NZ_VEEP01000088.1 GCF_007678455.1 Cytobacillus oceanisediminis 2691
ATTGTGGTGGAAACGGTCTTGGAATGAAGGGTACTGGTGTCGAGGTTGGAGTAGTCGCAGGGGAAGTGGGCGAGGAGAAAGATGAGAGGATTGGGAAGGTGGGGGAAGTGCTGGATATGTGGGAGGAGGAAATGAAGAAGGGGATGAGGGGGGGGTGGGTAAAAGATGAGGTGTTTGTTCGATTGAAGAAAATTTGAAAGGAAGAGAAAGGTGTGGATGAAAAAGTGTTTGGGATGAATGGGGTGAAGAGGCAGGAGGTTGGGGCACGTGAACATCGATACGGAGCAGGATTGTCGCAGTTAATGGGCTACGTCGGCGGAATT
>NZ_VEEP01000089.1 GCF_007678455.1 Cytobacillus oceanisediminis 2691
GTAATGGTTGATGAGAAGGAGTGGGTGTGGTTGCATGTGAGATAAGAGGTGGTGGATTTGGAGGGGAATGAGGGGGGGGTGGATGGGAAGGTGAGTTAAGTATGTAAAGAGGTGTGTGTTGATGGTGAGCAGGATTTGGAAAGGGTGGATGAGGTGGAGGAAATGATTATAGGTGAGAAGATTGTGGAATTGTAGGATTGGGAGATTGGTAATGCTGTGGTGGAGAAGGAGTTTGTATTTTTGGAGTGTGTGGATGGCGTGGTTGGGGTTTGTTAAAATGAGGGCAATATGGTTCAGGGGATAAGGAAGGTTTGGGTGGTAAA
>NZ_VEEP01000008.1:0-97842 GCF_007678455.1 Cytobacillus oceanisediminis 2691
CTTCACTGTTTGTTTTGGAGATGACATTGCCGTTGTCGTCATACTCATAACGTTCTTTTCCGGCTGTCTGCAGCTGGTTCATGGCATTATACGTGTATTCGCTGGTTCCTTCGTCATCCGTCATCGTCAGCCTGTTTCCGGCTGCATCGTAGGTGTACTTGACTTTGCTTTGTGGATTCACCAAATAATCTGGCAGGTTATCCACTGGTCCGTTGCTTAGGTCAAGTTCGATGTTTCCATCAGGTCCGCATGATAAAGGTGATTTGTTATTTTTGCCGTTGTTTTCTTTGCCCTTAGACGGTTTTTCCTTTTCTGCCGGTTTTCCTTTTCCTTTTTCAGAGCTGTCTTTTCCGCCCTTGTTTGGATTATTTCCTTTATCAGACTTGTTCTTGTCTTCTCGAGCAGGAGACTTGCCCTTGTCTTTAGTTTCACCAGTAGTTTTCTCTTCTGGCTTTCCTGTAGTCTTCTCCTCTTTGGCCTTCTTCTCATCTGAAGCATTAGGCTCTTTATTTTTTTGTCCTTTCTCCGAACCTGGTGCCGTTTCAGAAACATCAGCTTTTGCTGCTTCGGCCTTAGAGCCGCTAAAGAAGCTGACTATGCTTTCCCACAGATTCTTAAAGAACCTTCCGATTGCCTCTGCCGCTGCTTTTATTTTTTCTTTAATAAAGGCAATGATTTTGTTTTCGTTTTTCTCTTCCTCAGTCTTTTTGTCTTTTGAGTCTGACGAAGCTGCTGCTTCCTTCACTTCATCCTCAGCATTAGAAGAATCAAGAGTGGAATCCAGAGCTTCTTCTTTGCCAACCTTTCCATTTTCCGGGTTTTCTGATTCGGACACTGAGGTGCCTGTTGCGTCTTTCTCCTCAGAACCGCCAATCATGTCACCAATAAGGGGAAGGGCAACAATTTTTTCTTGTATTTTCTTCATTCCAGATTCGATCGACTCTATTCCTGATTCAATCGACTCTGAAATTTTCCCCGGTTTCTTGCTGCCATCGGAAGGAGTATCCGGCTCATTCCTCAGTCCTTTGATCTTCTCCTTTGGATAAATGACTTCTGTCAATCGATTCAAGGCATCGTAGCTATACTTTGTAGCCGCTCCGTCTTCCTCGATCTGCGCAGTACGATTGCCGTTTTTATCATACTGATACGCAAAGGAAGAGAAGACTCCATCTGAATTTTTGTTTTCAATTTCAGACAGGTTTCCATCTTTGTCATAGCTTCTGGCAATGGTGTTGCCGTTCGCCATGCTTCTCTTGATTTCACGGCCCAGGCCATCGAACTTAAAGGATGTGACGTTTTCATCAGGATCCGTCACACTGGACATTTGGTTCCGCTCGTCATAGGTATAGGCAGTGGTCCGATCCTCGCTGTTTGTTACCTGGAGCATGTTTCCAACTGCATCGTACTTGAATTGCAGCTGTTTTTCCAGCTTTACATTGTCCTGCAATGTCATCCTGCCCATCGCATCATATTGATATTTTTCATGGGATGCAGGGGAAGACAATTCCGACAATCTTCCGGCTTTATCATATTGATAGTTGATCTTTTCATCGCCATAGTCGGCGCTTTTCACCTGGCTCAGCTGTGAGTATTGATAAGCAACCGTATTGCCATTCGGCATCGTGACGCTTCCGAGCTGGCCTGCAGGGTCATATGAATATTGCGTCTGCTTGCCGAGCGGATTTGTCTCTTTTGAAACCTGGCCATTAAGATTATACTGCCAGCTTCTCATGTTTCCATTCGGGTCGGTCTGCTTGATCATCTGGCCGAGCTTGTCATATTCATATTGGGCAGTTCCCTTTAAAGCATCCTCTACCTTGGATAACCGATTCAAAGAGTTATATTGATAAGAGGTATTGTAGCCTAAAGGGTCTGTTTCTTTTACAAGATTGCCCGCTTTGTCATATTCATATTTTCTCGTATTTCCTTGAGGAGAGATTTCCTCAACAAGACGGTTCAGTGGGTCGTATTTATAGCTGGTTACGGCACCAACCTGATTGTTAACAGTCAGCATGTTCCCGGCTTTGTCATACTCCCAGTGAGTCTTGGAGCCTTTTGCATCTGTTACCTGGACAGGACGGCCGATTTCGTCGTATTGGTACGAAACCTGGTGCTCAAGCGGATCTGTTTCGCTTAATACATTTCCTTCCGCATCATACGTATACTTCGTTTTAAAACCAAGAGGATTGGTTTCCTCAAGGAGGTAGCCTACTTTATTGTATGTGTATTTCCATGTCTCTCCCGCAGGATTTGTCTTCTCGAGGGTCCTGGAGAGCAGGTCATATTTAAATCCGGTTTCCCCTCCAGCCGGATCTGTCAGCACTTCAAGATTCCCGGCGCTGTCAAACTTGTACTTTGTTGCGCGCATCAGCGGGTCGATTGCTTTTGTATTCCTGCCAATGGCGTCATATTCGTAAGCCCAGATTCCGCCTTCAGGATCGATTTCCTGTACGAGATTGCCAAGCTTGTCATACTTGTAAGCAGATTTTCCGCCGTCTGGGTTTGACTGGGCAGCCAATCTGTTCAGTTTGTCATACTGGTAGGAAATTTTCCCGTCCGCCGGGTTCGTCATGCTTGTCATGTTGCCAGCAAGGTCATATTCATAGCTTGTTGCATGGCCATTTTTATCGACTGCCGAAAGGACATTGCCCACTGAGTCATAAGTTGTTTTTTCAATATTGCCGAGTGCATCCTTCACTTCCGTCAGACGGTTAAGAGGATCGTATTTATAAAATGTCTTGTTCCCTAAAGGATTCGTTTCCTCAATCAGATTCTGGAGCGCATCAAATTTTTGGCTAATGACTGCTCCAGTTGGATCGGTTACTTTTACGATTCCTGCCTGATCACTGAACTCATACTTCGTCGTTTTGCCGCGTCGGTCTGTTTCAGATACCAGCCTGCCAAGGGCATCATAATCAAATGAACTGCTTTTCCCCATAGGATCGACAGTTTCAAGGATATTTCCGACCTCATCATATTGGTACTTGGTGACCCCGGCCATTGGATCGATTGTTTCTATATTTCTTCCCAGTGCATCATAATTATGTGAAGTGACTGCACCATTCGGCATGATTGCCTGTTTTAAACGGCCGGCCTGGTCGTATTCATAGGATGTTGCCTGATTAAGCGCGTTGATTGTTTTGATCAGCTGGCCAAGCTTATCGTACTGGTATTGTGTCTTATTTCCTGCAGGATCCGTCACTGAAAGCAGCTCACCTGCAAGGCTGTATTCCATTTCGGAATTCTGGCCAAGGGCATCGGTTACTGTCTTTACGTTGCCGAATTCGTCATATTGGTAGGAAGTATTATTGCCAAGAGGGTCAGTCATGCTCGTAACCCTTCCCAAGGCGTCATACTTCATTTTTTGTTCGGCTCCATTAGGCTGTGTCACCGACTCTGCCTGTCCTAATGGATTGTATTGATACTCTGTCTTCCCTTGAAGCGGATCCACCATCTCTTTAACCCGGCCAAGCTTGTCGTATGCCCATGTCATCGTCTGCTTGAGCGGGTTCGTCATGGTTAGGGTCCGGCCCATCACATCATAGGTATAGCTGGTTGCTCCCTTGATATCTTCCGATTTTGTCACTCTGCCGAATGAATCATAGGACAGTGTCGTTTTCTGCCCTAGCGGATTAATGGCCTCATATAATCTGCCTGCATCATTGTACTTGTATTCTGTAACAGCATTATCCGGCCGTGTTTCCCTTGTGACCTGGTCAAGGACGTTATAGTAAAATTGTGTTTTTTGGCCGAGTGCGTCCTCAATGATGGTTGGACGGCCTGCCTTGTCATAGGTCCAGGCTGTCTTTTCGCCAAGAGCGTTGCTAAACTCGCTGATCAAGCCCAGGCTATTGTATTTGTATGTCAGTTTCGTTCCATCTGGACGAGTGTAAGTTGATGTGTTATCTGCTGCATTATAGGTCCACTTATGGACTCTGTCCATCTGGTCTACTGTTTCAACCAGGCGGTCCAGTTCATCGTATTTGAAGGTTTGAGTGCTTTCTTTTGGACCTATGATTTTTTCGGTACGGCCTAATTCATCGTAATAGAATGAAGTGACCTGGTTCAGCGGATTTTTAATCGCCGTCAGGTTCCCTATCGCATTATAAGAATAGGTAATCTTTCCTCCTGCAGGGTTGATTACCCCTGTTGCATGGCCGTTTTTATCATAATCATAACTCGTGACCTGTCCGAGAGCATTTTTCACTGTGGCGAGCTGCCCGCCAGGATGGTAAGTATACTCCTCGGTGGTTCCGTCACGGAGCGTCTTTTTATAAACCTGTCTAATAGAATCATATAAATAAGATTCTTTTGTGCCGTCCTCATATACTTTATCCTTTAATAAGCCAAGTCCGTTATAGACATACTGGACTGTCTGGCCATCAAAAGATTTCTCTTTTTTCAAACGCCCGATTGAATCATATTCATAGCTTTGTACTCTTCCTGCTGGATCAGTGATTGATGTAATCTGCTGGGAGTTATTGTACTTATAGCTGGTTGTGCGGCCAAGCTCATCCTTGATTGTGTCAACCAGGCCCTTTGAGTTATAAACATACTCGAGTGTACCCCGTGGCGATGTCACTTTCTCCGCCCCGTGCTCTCCATAAACATAAGAGGTTGTACCCTCGATTGTTTTAAAGGTTTTCAGTCTGCCAAGTCCGTCCCAATCATAGGATATCACCTGGTTTCCTGGTGCCGTTACAGTTTTTACCCTTCCAGTCTTGCTGTCATAGGAATAGACATATTGGTATCCTTTTGGGTTTGTAATGGTTTCCAGTTTGCCAGCGTTATCATACTTATGGGATGTCACCTGACCCAGCTGGTTGGTAATCGTCAGGATCCTGCCAGCCTTGTCATAGGAATACTGCAGCGTCTTCCCATCAGCATAGGTGATCTTAAGGAGATTCCCATCCCCGTCATATTGATATTGCTCTCTATAGCCGTTAGGCTCCTGCATCGATTTGATGTGCCCAAGGCTGTCAAAAGTGTAGCTGGTGATTTCACCTTTTGCGTTCTTCGCCTGTTTCATGTTGCCAAAAGCGTCGTATTCGAAGGTGATTTGAGCGCCAGCAGAATCCTTCGCCCAAAGCATGCGGCCCTTGCTGTCGTGGCCATAAGTCGTAACAATTCCATTTTCCGTTTTCTTTGTTAATTTTCCGTTGGAATCGTAGTCATAAACGGTTGATTTTCCAGTGGATTCATTGATCGTTTTTGGCTGATTCCATAAGTCCTCATATGTATAGGTTGTGGTTACGCCAAATATGTCAGTCTTTGTCTTAATACGATCCTTATCATCATAGGAAAAGCTTTCTGTTCCTGTGCTGGAAATTTTCTTCGTTATCTTTCCATTATCGTTGTTTTCAAAGTTTGTCTGATATCCCAGCGGGTCAGTGACACGGACAGCCTTCTCTTTTGCAATATGATAAGTCCATGCTTCTCCTGCTGGATTTTGCTTAATGGTTTTCGTCAGTTTTCCTGAACCGTCAGTTGTATAAGAATAGCTATACAGGACAGCGCCAGCAGGATTTTTCGCCGTTTTGACACGATTGTTGCTGTCATACGTGAATGAAGTGGTTTCCCCTTCACCATTTGTGATCCCTGAAATACGGCCGCCGTCATAAGAATAAGTGATTGATTTATTTCCTGGGTAGTTTACGTTTTCCAGTCTTCCAGAGCCATCATAAGAGAAGCTGATTTTACGGTTTTCTGGATCAATCAGCTCACTGATATGGCTGCCTGACCATTTGATCTGGATCGTGCGGCCGTAATCGTCTGTCATCGTTTCAAGCTTGCCTTTATTGTCGTAACCGTATTGAATGCTGTTGCCATAACGATCTGTTTGTTTGACCAATCTTCCGACTTTTTCGTCCTGGCCTTTTCTCCACGATGCATAGTAGCCATAATAGGTATATTTTGTTTTATCAGCTGTTTCAACAACATACTCAAACTGGCTAATCCTTGTAAGCTTATCGCCATTGGCCGCTGTAATATACTCGCCCTTGTCAAGCTCATAGTTTGTCATGGAGTCTTCATCGTATTCGGTCACATAGGCATTCGGATCTTTCTTGTCGAATGCGTAGCTTTGGGTGCTGCCGTCTAGGCGGCTTTCTCCCATTGAAAACTCGGCATACATTTCGAGTCTTGATTCCAGTGATGTGGTCCAGCCTTTCCCAAAAGGACCATCTTCGGTATTATTGCTGGAGTAATCTCTCTTGATGCCAAACGGACGCAATACTTCCGGAACAAGAATATCTTCTTCCTTCAGTTCCAAATATCCGTTTTCGATGTTGATAGGTGGTTCAGCAGTCGTGTTTGCAGGCGGCGGTGCCTGCTGCTGCTTTCGTGGAGCCACCTGGCTGTTTGGAATTTCCGGTGAAGTATTTGGCACCGGGGGCTTGATTCCCTGGGCTGGATTGTTGACCGGCTGATGCTGGTCGATTTCCGGCAGCAGGCCAAGAAGGTTCTCAGGATTCGAATAAAACTCCTGTTCAAAAGCTTTCTTCTCAGCAAATGCCTGTGCTGGATAGACCCCAACACTACTGAATAGGATGATTGCAGATAAAAATATTACGGTAAATCTTTTAAAATACATAAAAACTCCTTTCTTTCCGTCTGTAAAAGGGCATACTTCGCCTTTTGGTTACCGGTAAAAAAGGAGTTTACTAGGATGAATGATTCACGGCAACCCAGCCGCCATAATAGGATATACCCACCTTAGGCCTGAAGCTTTGCGTCCCCGCCTTTCAACGGGTTTGCCTTTTACTTGAATAGTTATAAAGTTATAGTTCAATATAACTATACTACATTATTTTACAAATTCTGATTATTTTTTATAAAATAGGACAATTTTCCTAATTATTGTCGAAAAAAAGAATCCAGAGGATGGATTCCTCTGGATTCTTTTTCTTTATTCTTCAACTTTCATCCTTCTTCTGCGTATCACTACCGTAGTTGCGGCAACTACAAGACCTACTACTCCGACCAGTGTACCGCCAAGCAAAGGTTTATTTTCATAAAACTTCACCAATGCTCCCTTTTCGACGATTTCAAATGAAATGACTGTTGTTTTTTCATTGCCTGCTTCGTCATATGCGGTAACTGCGATTTCGTAAGGCTTGATTTCAGCCAATTTGGTTTTGATTACTTTGTAGCCATTTTCTTCTAATACGTCCCCTTCGAACATTTCGCCGTTAATCATGACAGATTTTATTTTGTCATTTGGATTATCCAGGCGGATGGCGATGTCAACAGGGTCATAGTATTTTTCTTTATTTTTCACACCTTCATAAACTACCTTTGGCGCGGTTTTGTCGATAATGAACTCGACGCTCAGCTGCTGGATGTTACCTGCCTTATCCTTTACTTCGAAGAACATGACGTGCTTTCCTTCTTCCTTGATTGGATCACCTTTTTCATATGGCTTTCCGTCAAGCATCATTGCGATGATATCGTAAGAACTCATATCATCAATCAGCAGCTGAGGCAGCAGATCCGTGTTGAAATACTTATTGGAAATTGGCTCTTTGAACTTGATGACTGGCTTTGTTTTATCGATTGTGAAGACGATCGTACGTGATGAAACGTTTTTCGCCAGGTCTGTTATTACTGCTTTTAAAATATAATCCTGTTCGTATTCAAGCTTTGTTCCGTTTTCGAATGGTTTGCCGTTCAAAGTAACGGATGTCTTGCTGCTATCCAAATGGATATCTGAATAGGTCACTTTCGGCGCGATGTTTTTATTGAAAAAGCCATCGAGTACTCCGGAAATATTCAGCATTGGCTTTGTAGTATCAAGTGTGAAGCCGATTTCAAGTGTTGATTCATTGCCGGCTTTGTCGCGAGCAAGAACCTTGTATGTGTATTTCATTTCCTTTGCTGCAACAGGGATGTTTCTGCCAAGGTTTGCACCGTTGTTCAGTGTCGCGGATACAATCATATCTTCCGCTTCATCCAGAGCAAATTCCGGAGTGAATACTTCATTGATATACTCGCCATTCTTAATGACACGATTCTGTCCTTTAAACTTCGGCGTAATGACAGGCTTCGTCTTGTCGATGGTGAACTTCATCGTCTTGCTGAAGCTGTTGCCTGCTTTGTCAGTTGCTTCTACCAGGATGTTGTACTCACCCTCTCCGCTGAAGTTATGGCGGAAGGAAGCAAGGTCTCCATTTACAGAGAAACCGCCGGCGTTATATCTTGCACCGTTTCTTGTAACAGTGATTCTGTTGATATCCAGGTTCACATCTTTGATTGCAGCGTTAACAGGTTTATCAACATTGTAATAGGCGTTATTTTCCACACCTGTGATCTCAATTTCCGGTTTGGTCTTGTCGATGGTAAAGGTCCTTTTTTCAGTGATTGGACCGTTACCGGCTTTGTCCTCTGCAGTAGCAAGGATTGTGTAAAGACCGTCCCTGGTAAAATTGTATCCCAGGTTCGAAAGTTTTCCGCTGTTCTTCCATGTACCAATAGGGAATGCAGCTCCATCTTTCGTAGCGCTGATGCTCACATTGTTCGTTTTATAATTCAGTTCGTCAATCGAGATGGTGACATATTTGCTTTCAGGATTGAAAGAGTTATTTTCTGCTCCATCGATTTTTACGATTGGATTGGTTTTGTCGATGATGAAAGCAAGTTGGTCATGTCTCTTTGAATTGCCGGCTTTATCGGTAGTCTTAAGATTGATTACATATTCGCCTTCTTCAAAGAATGTGTAGCTGTTGACAGCAATTGTTTTTGAATCAGCAAGCAACTTCATTTGTCCCACATTATATGGCTTGCCATTTTTCTCAACTTTTAGTTCTGTGTTTGAAAGATTGATATTGCGGTCTTCAACTTTCATTTTGACCAGCATGTTCTTTCTGTAGTCATTACCATCTTGAATCTCAGTCACTAGTTCTACATTAGGCGCTGTCTTGTCAATCGTGAACTTGAGAGTTTTCATATCAGCACGATTTCCGGCTGCATCTTCTGATTTAACAATGATTTCATAGTCATTATCAGCTTCAAACCTGTGCTTTAAAATTGTTTCTTGATCAACGTTTTCCCACTTAACAGGATACTTGACCTTTTCCCCATTCACTTTAAACTCGATTTCCACTTTATTATTTTCAAAGTTTCGCTCGTTTACCTGGATTTTAATCTCTCGGTCTTTGTTATTGAACGAATTATCTTCAGCGCCAGTAATTTTAATTTCCGGCTGAGTATCGTCCACAGTGAAAGTCCTTTTCATGGTTGACTGGTTTCCTGCTTTATCCGTTGCTATGACGGTGAATTCGTAGTTTCCGTCGCCTTTGAATGTGTAGTCATTTGTAGTTTTTTCACCCTTATCGGTCCAGGAAAGTTTTTGTTTCTCCCCACCATTTATCTTGTAATAGACCTCTACATTCATGTATTCATGGTTATGCTCATCAACCTGGACCTTAATCAAGTTTCCGCCCTTTACAAAGTCCCTATCTTTTATTCCACTTAAAGTAAGCTCCGGTTTCGCCTTATCAATCGTGAAAGATATCGGCTTAATGGCATAGCTATTTCCCTTTTTGTCATAGCCTGAGAATTCTAACTTATAGTCTCCCTCTTCTTCAAAAGACAGGACCTGGTAGGCAGTTTTCAGTCTACCTTTATTTTCTTTTGTCCACTTGTCATATTCAACAATTGTCCCGTCTTCTTTTGTGACTTTCAGCAGGGACTTGCTCAGGTCAAGTGTTAAGTCTTCTATGGTGAAGGTCGCATCCTTCAATCCTGGGTAATGGCCACTTTGCTGCAGGTTTTCTACCGTTAGCTTCGGTTCATTCTGGTCAATCGTGAAAGTGATTGCTGAATCATTCACCGGTCTATTTGTTGCTTTGTCCTGGATGTCAAAACGGATTTCATAGTTACCGTCAGCATTGTAGCTATACTTATATAGTGCGCCTTCAAGGTCACCTTCTTTTATCTTCTCGATTACCGGTTTAGCCTTTAAGTCCTCACCGTCACGCCAGACAGAGATCATTGTATTATCAAAATCAAAGTTCTCGTCCGTCACCTTGATGGTGAATTCCTGTTTTCCTCCGTAGTCTTCATTTTCCTTTAAGTTTAAGATTTCCAGCACTGGAGGCTTTTGATCAATTGTAAAAGTGTATGGCCCTTTTGAATTCTGGTTATTGAATAAATCTTTCGCGATTACTTCAACAGTGTATGGGCCATCTTCTTTAAAAATATGTTTTGTCTGAGCAGTAAATAAGAATTGAGAAAAAGGAGTGTGGTCAACTTCTTTTCCATCTTTGTTCGTTATAGTTAAGGTCTTTTCAATCAGGGTTAAATCTGTGACGGAAAAATCAATTTGAGTATCCTTGTTAAAATACTTGCCTTGAAGTTGTTCATTTTCCAGACTTCCCGCCCTCATCGAGATGACAGGGCCGGATTCCTTATCGATTTTAAACTTGGCAGTCTCGTTTGTTTCATTGCCAGCTTTATCGATGGCATTTGATTGAATGGTATATTCACCTTCTTCAGACGCTGTGAATGTTGTTTTACCATTACCATTCCTTGTCGAGACGTCCTTTTTATCTCCGTTGGCATACTGCAATATCACCGTTACATTAGAAGATTGTATGTTAGCTTCATCCAGTGCGATCTCAACTTCCATATTCTCATCGCTTTGCAAGCTATAAGCCTTATCTTTCTCGAAACTGTAAGTGAATTCAGGCTTTGTATTATCAACCACGAAAGAATATGAGACGGGGTCATGGAGAATCCCCTTATTGTGATGGTCCTTAACGGTTACTTTGACTAAATAAATTCCGTCCGGATTTGCAGTACCACCCTTTGTGAGATCATACTCGAATATTTCTGTTGTTCTTTTTGTAGGAACCATTTGCTGCGCGGGAAGTTCCTCACCATCTTTGATAATGACCAGACTTGCTTCCCCAATCAAAATTTCACTGTCAACCTTGACACCAATTCGCTTTGCTATTGCATAATCCTTGATGACTTTTCCCCCATCTGTCATGTTAAACACAGATACTTTTGGTTCATTTCCAGGCTTTGATACTGTCAAATAGAAAATTTTTGATACTTCGTTTCCTGCTTTGTCTTTTGCTTCAATGGTTACTTCATAATTGCCGTTTTCTTTAAAAAGGATATCCTTTGTATACTTTCCAGTTTCCTCAACATCAGCTGTAAATACCACTGCCGCTTCATCATTCTTTTTCTTGGAGATCTTAATCGAATTCGGTAAAAGGTTTACTTCATTCACTTCTGCCGTTAAAGTAACATCTTTTGTGTAAAAATCATCGTTAACGGAGCCATCAGGACCATTTAACTCTGCTGCAGGTTTTGTAATGTCACGATGGACAGCAAAGGAACTTGCTGAAGCAGGATTTTTCCATTTTTCAAGATGTGCTATATCAATGTTGATCTTTACAGCCCCGTCAGCAGCCACTGGAACGGTAATATTGTATAACCCCGTAAAAGCTTCACCTATTCCCTGAGGAGTAACAGCTATATTATTAATGGAGTTTTCTCCTTGTGTTGCCGAAACTGAGATAGGCTTATCAACGTCTGGGTTTATATTAGATTTGTCTTCAATTCTTCCATAATCATCTTGCAAATCGACAACAAAGGAAATATTCTCTTTGTTTGTCCACAGAGTCCCCAAAGGCTGTGATTTCATCTCCCATTGTTGGCCATCAAAAGAAATATACCTTTTGGGCTCTGTCTGCTCCGACAGAACCTTTCCATTTAAAATCAAAACCGAAGAAATTAACACCAGCACGAGTGGAAGAGCGATTGCCCATTTATTTCGGGGCTTCTTTTTCTTTTTCCTAGGTTCAAGCATCTCTTTTTCTCCTTTTAAATAATGGTTTTGGAGTGGACAATCATGATATCCACTTGTTTCTGAAAACTTGGTTCCTCTTCTGTCAGCAAGGTGGTCTCATTGATGTTGTCTAATAGTGTTGTTTCATCCATGTCATCCGGTTCCGCTGTAAGGACGGTAGTTTCATTCCATTCGGACAGAATGGTCGTCTCGGTTGGTGAATCATGGGAGGTACTCTGGCTTGTTGAAACTCCGGCTGCCACTGGTTCCCGCACCGGAACTTCAGCTAATAATGCTGTAGGCTCGTATCCAGCCTGAGTAAGAAGAGCAGTCGGCTCAAGGCCATCCTGTTTAAGCAAAGCTGTCTTTTTGAAGCTCTCCTGGCTTAAGAGAGCAGTCGGATCCATCTTCTCGCTTGCCATCTTTTCGGTCGGCTCCACATATTCACCAGCTGCGACTTCCTTCTCAACATTCTTGCGGACATGGATTTCCTTTGTTGTCGGCTTGGTGCTTGTGTCGGTCTGTTTACTGGTCGTCTTCCGGGCTTTTCTTCCCGCCCCAGGCCAATTCCATCCGGTAAGGTCCGTAATCACCTGGGCAATATTGAGCTTCATATAGACTGTGATGGCTATCACCAGCGTAACCGCTGCCCCTGCCATTCCGCCGTAAAACATAATCTGGTATGCCAATCTCTTTCAACTGCCTTTCTTGAGAAGTGCCCCTTTGCTACTTGGGGCCTTCCCTTTACTCCCCTAGAGAATATTCAAGTTTTCCATACGTCTGGTGAGTTTTTTGAAGCCTTCATCGTCTTTGACGCCAGGCAGGCTGCCTGCTTTTTCATAGACCTTTTTCGCTTCGGCATAATTTCGGCTGCCTTCCTCTTTGTTTTGTTCAATGTCGAGGAGCAGGTTCCCGAATTTCACATGTGCGTCGATGCTGTCAGGGAATTTTTTTAGCGTCGTGTTACGGAAATGTTCGACTGCCCGTGAGAATTCACCCATCTCCTGATATATAACGCCAACTTTGACATAGACTTCTTCCTGGTCGGCGACATTCAAATCGAGCAGATTGTTATAACGCTCGATCGCCTGTTCAAAATCGCCGCGCGCGGTGGCTTTGTCCTCGGAATTCACGCCGCGGCTGTAGTATGCCTGAGCCAGCTTCTGTTCAAATTCCATTTCATATTTGAATTGGAGCTGTTCGTTTTCGAGCTTTGCCAGTACTTCCTTCGCCTTCTGGACAATTTCGATCGCCTGGGTATTGGCATCTGGAATCTGGCTTTTGTAAGAAATATAGATGTTGGCAAGTGAATTGTAGTTATCGATTTTCCTACTGTCGTTGGCAAGGCCATCATTGTACTCGTGGAATTCCAGAAGGTCTCCGGCAAATTTGGCATAGTCGACGTTCAGACTGCTCATTGTCGTTGCCAGCGACTTGTAATATTTCGCATCCGGCAGGTCTTTTTCATCGATTTGCTGGAAGTATTTCAGCGCATTGTTATAGTCCCTTTTTACATCGAAATAGGTCATCCCCATTTTGAAAAGGACCTCGTTATTCTTATGGACTCCTCCGTATTCATCCTGTATGTATGATTCCAGCTTGGCGAGTCCTTCGTCGGTCTGGTTTCTATTAATATATAAATCAAGCAGATTGATGTATGCCTCCGGACGGCTCTTGTCGACGCGGGTGGCACTTTCGAGAAGCTTGATCGCCTCGGTCTGCTCTCCGTCCATCAAGGCAATGCTGGCCTGATTAACAAGATTCATATAATCCTGGAACTGTTCATTTTTCATCCCTTTGTAGCCAAGGGCAGAAGTCGTCGAGAATCCGAGGAACAGTACAGCAGGAACAAGAAACATCGCCAGCTTCTTGATCAGCATGTTCTTGTAGCCCTTCGTCAGCCTGTTGATATGCTCAAGGTCATAGCTCAGCTCTTCGCAGTTCTGATATCGATTAGCTGGTTCGGCCTGGGTGCATTTTTTGATGATATGCTCGAGGCCTTCAGGAAGCGTCGGATCCCACTCGCGTATTGGCCTGATTTCAAACGGCGGCTCGCTCAGGTTTTTCCCTGTTACGAGATGATAGAGAGTGATTCCAAGGCTGTAAATATCCGTTTTTGCGTCGGTCTGCCTGCCGGAAATCTGTTCAGGGGCCGCATACCCCTTCGTTCCGAGATTCGTAGTGTCAGAGAGATTTTCGGTTTTGAATTCCCGAGCGATCCCGAAGTCAATCAGCTTGATTTTCCCCTCGGGCGTAAGCATGACATTGTCCGGCTTCATGTCGCGGTAGATGATTGGGTATGGCTTTCGGGTGTGCAGATAACCGAGCACATCACTCAGCTGCTTCGCCCACTCGATCACTTCTTTAGCAGGAATTTTGCCATCGCGCTTAAGGCGTTCCTTCAGCGACTCACCCTCGATATAGTCCATCACCACATAAATGTCGCCTTCTGACTCGATGATGTCATAGATTTTCGGCAGTGAACCGTGGTCGAGCTTCTTTAGCATGTTCGCCTCAACGACAAGGCTGTTGATCAGCAGCTCGTTGTTGCTGTTGCTGCGCTTGCGGATATCCTTGACGACGAGCGATTTGTTGAGCCGGTTGTCCATTGCCAGATAGACGACACTCATGCCGCCGCGCCCGATCTCCTTCAATATTTCATATCTGTCATCAATAATCGTGCCAATTTGTATCAAAGTCATTCCTCCCAGAAACGCGGGCTGGTTCTTAATGATTTATCGTGATCTTGAACCTTCCCTATGCTTCCTTTTTTGCCAAAAGAATCGAGATATTGTCTGTTTCCTGGCGTTCTTTTGCCAGCTCGACGAGTTGAACGAGCTTTTCTTTCATGGTTATTTCATTGGTAAAATGTTGCGGATTCAGGTTTGTGAGCATTTCTTCCTCAGTGATTTCATGGTAAAATCCGTCGGTGCAGAGCATAAACATGCTCCTGCTTTCGAGTTGGCCTGAAGTAGTGACGACGTTAATGTCCTTTGTTGCGCCCACGCACTGAAGGAGCACATTCCGCCTCGGGTCAATTCTTGCCTGCTCCGCAGTGATGTTGCCGCGCTGCAGTTCGCGTTCCACGAGGGTCTGGTCCTCGGTCAGTTTTACCAGATGGTCAGTGATACTGTAGGCCCTGCTGTCTCCAATCTGCAAAATGTAATATTGCTTTTGGAGGATGAGCAAAGCCGTGATTGTTGTCCCAAGCTTGATGTTCGAAGCCTCGCCATATTCAAGGATTTTAGTGTTCAGGTCGCGGATACGTTCCTCAAGTCTTGCGGGGATTTCGTGTTCAGCAATGCCGGTCTCCAGCAGCTCCGGCAGATCATTGTCAAACCAGCCGGACATGCCCCTGATCACCGTCGCGCTTGCAAGCTCCCCATGAGATAGTCCGCCCATGCCATCGCAGATGATGAACAAGCCGATTTCCCCGGCAGGTGTCTTCGCTGTTTTCAGCAACAGGCCATCCTGGTTCGTTTTCTTCTTGATTCCTATGTCGGTATGATAGGCCACTTGAAATGCCATCGTAGTTCCTCCTATCCATCAATAAAGCCTGAAGATGAATTCCTCGTTCGCGAGCTTGATTTTGTCTTCATGCTTGATTTTGACTTTCTCCTTAGGCGAGACCTTCACGCCATTCACGTAACTGCCGTTGGTCGAGTGATTGTCTTCCAGGAAGTATTCGCCGTTCAATACGATCACATGGGCATGGACCCGGCCGATCACTTTATTTTCAGAGGCAAAGTCCGCCCTCATCGGGTCGCGGCCGATTTTGAAAAAGTCCTTGGCAATTGTAATTTTTTCGTTCTTTGATACCGCCAGTAAAAATGGCCTTCGGGTCGAATGGCCGAGGGTTGTTGTTCCCTCATCCTCATCGTCCGGAAAAACTCCCAGAACTGTTGTCCCTTCGTGCTCCGGTTCACTGCTGGCAATGGCCGGCTGGATATTAATTGACGTACCACCGCCTAGTGCTGAAGCATCTTTTAACAAGGCATTGTTGTCACCGAGCTCTGCCCTCGTGATTCGCTTGTAATTGACCTCTTCCTCGATTTCAAGCTTGCGTCCTGTTTTTACATCCTTCTTCTGGCTTGTATACTCGGAGGTCAGCACGCCATTGTCGACACTCGTTTTCATAGTGTGAACTTCGCTGCCCGGGCTGTAAAAGTTCGGGTTGATCGCCGGAATTTCAAGCTCTGAGGATTCCAGCAGTGGTTCTTCGTCTGTTGTTGCTGCTTGTAGTGCCGCTTCCTGCTTCGGTTTTTCGGGCATTTTGTATGGCTGACGTACGAGCGTTTCATCCCCGCCAAGCTCATTCATCTTTTCTAATAGACGTTCCGGCGTGGTTTCCTCTGACTCAATCAGGAAGTTATGGAGTTTGATGAAAAATACGGCATCATCATTTTCGTCGTAAGGAGCCGACAGCAGCAATTCCTGCAGGAATCCTTTAAGTGATACCTTTTCAAAAATATTATTTTTTATTGGGAGGTAGATAAAAACTAATCTGTTTGAAAAATTATCAATAAAGATGTCACGCTGGCTGAACACAAAATTCGCGATATCCAGGCCGCTGGCTTGAGCATCCGCCAAGGTTTCGGCAATGTTGAGGAAGCTGTTGTACAGCCGCTCCTTCGTCGCCGGCGCGGAATTCAGCATTTCAAGCGTGTTATCGGAAATCATGTCATAGCGAAGAAAGCAGTTCTCTCCCTCTAAAATCGCATGACACGGCAGGATTCCCGGAACCCGGCTCGCTCTCAGCAGCTCCACCTGGCCGGCATCGATATCCGCCTTGCTTTCTGCATGAAAATAAAGGAATTTCGAAATTCCGTAGCTTTCCAATTTAAATTCCACCTGTTTGATCATCGCGCTTCGACTCCAATTTTGAATTTATGTATGGTTTTAGGTTGAGACCATCCTTTAAGGACGTTTATCTCCAGTTGGGCCCATTTTATCTCCAGTTGAAAAGCTTTTATCTCCAGTTGAAGAACTTTTATTTCCAGTTGAAGAGCTTTTATCTCCAGTTTGGTGATTTTTTACAGCGAATCCCATTTTTAGAGGAAAACAAAAGCTTTCCCTCCTGCAAAATCATGGATATTTCCTGTTGGAGCACTTTTTTTCCGGGTTGCTCCTCATATATGAAAATTGCCCTTAATTAGGGGTACATTTTACAGAAGGGCAAACTGCCAATGCCGCTTGCCCCCTACCCTCTGTAAAAAGTGATTACTTAAAAGAGCTGGCGTTGTTGTTGATTGCTGTTTCTGCGGTGTTGTAGTTTGTGACAGTGTTATCCAAGAACTTGGCGTAGCTGTCGACGACCTGGCGATATTCTTCAAATCGTGGTGCCAATGAGTTGAAGTTGCCGCGGATTGTGTTGGATGCATCAGAGTTCCATGATGACGCAAGTGCATTCATGTCCTTCTTGATTTCTTCCAATCTAGTGGATAGTTGCTGGTTCAGCGTGCGGATCTGGCCCGCCGTTTTGCTAACCTCGCCGAGCGAGATTTTGATTCCATCTCCTGCCAATGTATTTCACCTCCTGCATTATGTTATGGATTAGTTGCTCAATCTCTTAGCCTGGTTAATGACTTCAGATTGAGTGTCGCGGTATGTCTTCGCGCTCATCTTCAGGAACTCAGAGTATTGTCTCATCAACTGAGTCATCTTCTGGAAGTCGTCCATGAAGCCTTTGATCTGTGCAGTGTAAGCCTGGTTGTCAGCACCTTGCCACGCTGCAGCCATGCCTTCGACTTCGTTGAAAAGAGCTTTGTAGTTTCTTTCGTAGTCAGCTGCCTGCTGGTCGATCTTGTTAGCAGTCGTTTCAAGCTTCGCTGGTTCAACAGTGATTGATCTTGCCATCATTTTTCACCTCCTTTCAAGTCTGATAGAGTTATATTCTTCTTAATTTGTAGCTTACATAGCGGTACTTTTCCGCAGACCGGCGCAAACCCGACGCTGCTTTTACAGAACCGATCCCTTTAAATTCGTGACTGATCCCATTCGAAATATCATCAAGCTCCCTGGCGATTGCGTTCGCTTCGTTGGCAATCCTGTTAATCTTGCTTTTCACTTTCGCATCCATTGTTTACCCCCTGATCGAACCGGCTTTTCCGGCAAGATATCTTTCATTCTTCTGTAAAAGTTCTGCCGTGGTGTAAAGGTAATTGATGCTATCCGGAATCCGGAAGTCGAAAGACGTGCTGATATCGGCAGCAAGGACATTATCCAGCCCGGACAATCCCGCTTCCCAGTATAGATTGTCAATCATGTCGTTGAGCTGCGCGATCCGCCTTTGGACCGAACGGAGCCGGTTGGCGTAATAGTACAGCCTTGGGATGTCTACTTTTATATAGGGTTCGATTGGGAAGTTGTTGCCGTTCAGGCCGTCTATAAAATTGCCGATTTTAACTGCAGCCTTTGATATGAGCTCGGCAAAGAATGAATTTACCTTTTCCTCGAACTCTTTTTTTGCTTTTGCCAGTCCCACGACAAGCTTCACCGTCTGTTCACGAATTAAATGGGCAGCTGCTGTCATTGCTTTGGCCGTGTAATGCATGACAGCTACCGCGGCATTAGCGACTACGTAAGCTGCCTTATAAACCCTGATCGGAGTGGAGTTAGATAGTTCACGGAAGATGTCTTCAAAAATCATATTGTTTAGGACAGACCTGCCAAACGATTGACCATTCTCATAAACTTTGAAATTGCCATTTTCATCAAATCCAGCACTGCTCGTTAATGAATGAGGATAGAATGGTTTTTTAATATCATAATCCTCTTTAATACCAATCGTTTTATCGACATACGGTACTTTGCCAAGTTGCGAGACAGGATCATAAGCATAAACGATGAAATCATGCCGATCTCCCATCAATGCCTCTTGTTCCTTCTTGGATAGAGACCACCAATATAATGGGGCAGCATTTATTACATATGCCTTGGTGTTATCATCAAGGTTGTTGATAAAAACGTAATCCGCCAGGTTGCCGCCCTTGGAATGGCCAAGCAGCAGCCTTTCACCCGATGCCTCTCCAAGATATTTTTGATAAAATTCATTTGCTTCTTTCTGTTGCTTGATTTCCACTCCCATTGAAGCTTCAAAATTGGAGGTCCAATCAGTCCTTAAGTGACCCATATCCCCCATCGCCTCACTGCCTCGGAAAACAGCAGTCGCGTTTCCGCTCTTATCTTCGAATGCATATCCAACAAAACCGGAGTCGGATGCACCTTTAGAATTGTTTCCTTCATTAGGGTTAAAGTTCTGGTAGCCTGATAATTTTACGTTATGAAGATTTGAACTTTTAAAACTACCACTTGAAAAAAAAGCCTCTAGCTGTTTATAGCTATCCTCATTTTTATCAGCACTCATTTTTGCATAATCCCAAATCCGCTCTATGCTTTTGCCGTTAAGAGGTTGATTATTAGGCAAATCATAGTATGACAACATTAACAGGACATTTTTCTCTTCATCAGTTAGTTTATTAAGGGACATATTATCACCCCTCTTGCGGTTGATAATATTCTTTAATCTGCTCAGGGCTGCTAATATCCATTGAATCATCAACCATAATAGTTCCGTACACCTTAGCATCCAGATTTGACCAGTCAATATTGTTCACATTAGATGTCCTCATATAGTCAGATACATTTTCAGAACGATCTACAAAGCCGACAGTCACTCCATAATATTTCGCATTAGACTCCTTTAGTTCGTTCAGCAATTGATATACCGGCTCCAAATATTTCTCTACTTCCGGTTCTCCGTCGGTTTTCACTGCAATATTTAACGTAAGCAAAGCACCATTTTCATCTGTTTGTAAAAAATCAGTGACAGATGAATCTTTCTTTTCTGCAGTGTATTTCTCTTCTTCCACAAACAGCATTGTCTTGAACTCGACATCTTCATTGAAAGCCTGGTTCACCTTATCCTTATAAAGCTGGTCAAGCTGATTTGACCAAACGGATAAAATATAGGTGTCATAGTATACTCCATCTTCATTTCTACTTTCACCTGCAAGGAAAACAAGCTCCGGCTTTCCTTCTGGATGAGCCATCACTTTGTCTTTTCCATACATTTCCGGAAAGATAACACTGCCTTCTTTTACACTTTCAATCTCAAACTTCTCACCATATTTTTCTTCCAAATGCTCCATAACCTTACTCTCCGAACTCATACACCCCGCACCTCCCATTACTACGAATAAAATCACTGCAGTCAGCTTGATCCATTTTTTCAAGTTCTCCACACCTTCCGTATTTAAAAACAGGAGCGGTCCGGTTTATGAAAACCGCCCCCAAGGTCATATGTTCATATTCTGTGAGACGTGCATCGCCCCTGCGTCGCTCTTTCCGTGACACAAGAACCGTCCCCATGTCTCTAGATCAGCATCAACTTCGCCCCGTTCATCAACCCATGTTCCTCGACGGTCTGGTTGATATTCAAGATGGTGCCGGTTTTGCGGTCACAGAGGATGGTGTCGGCTGTTGCTGAGAAGTATCCCTGTGACAGTTCGGTCATGGTGCCGGCGAGCAGGAAGACGACTTCGTGCAGTTTGCTCTCGGGCGGCAGGAAGACGTCGTATGATTTTTCCGAGGCGGGGATGAAGACCTCTACGAGCACCTTATCCATGGTACGCTACCTCCTCTTGCATGCTCTCAACTGAGGTTATCAGCTTCACTAGTGTTGCTTTCCCTTTTGTCACAACGTAACCGAAGCCTGGAGGGATTTCCTGGTACATATCGTTTGTCACCTTGCCGATCTTCATGATGTACTGGTCGGTGATGCCGTTGCCTGCCCAGATGAAATCGCTTAGCGATACGTGCTGCTTGAACCAGGCTTCGAATGAAACCGAGCTCAGTTTATCGGCACTGTCGGAGATGACCAGGTTCACATTCAGGCCATTTCCTTTTTCAAGGAAGACCTTGAGTTTATCCTGGCCGTCCGGCGACAGATACATCATCAGATCTGTAAAGGAGTCGATGACGCAGGTGATGTTGCCGAATACTGGCGGCTGTTCGCCCGCTTCGATCGCGTCCTTCGTCGTATTGTTGCGGTGGACGAGCGTGTTGAACAGATAGACGATTGTGTCTTCGAGTTCAGCAGGCTCAACGATATACTTGTAATCCTGCGTGCGGCCCGCCGCAAAGTGCTCATTAGGGTCGATGACGATCAGCTCCCTGCCTTCAGAAGCGTTGAACATTTCAGCGACACCCTGCATGAAGCTTGAGCACTGGTCGTTTTGCATTGCCGCCACGACATTTATATAATTGCCAAGGAAATCGAAATGAGCTGTCTTTAGCGAGTTTTTCTCGATGCCGACCGGCACTTTGTTGCTGGTCATATTTTTTGCTTCATCACGGAGATAGTTCAGATCCACTTTTTCCGGAAGGATCGGAACGCGCATTGCGGCCGGCTGCGTCCAGGTTTCACGCAAATCCTTGCAGTAATCAGTGATGAATGTGTACATATTGTCTATATCGCTTGTGATATGGGCCGTCTGGAATTCATATGTGGTATCGTTCTTGAATATGCCGCGGCCCTTCGATTTGGATGGATACACACCATCCGTATTGCCCAGTACGCCAGAGTATTCGCTCTGGTCATTCAGCTGGAGCACATACATCTGCTTGAAGTTCTGCAGCAGCCTGTAGCGTATCGCCCCCGTATTGATCGCGGTGACGATGAAGTAAATGCCATACTTCAGGCCCTCGCGCGTCAGGAATGAAATCCCTTCCTCGAGCTCCTCGAACATCTCTGAGAACGCTGCATAGTTGTGGATCGCCACAATGATCGATGGCAGGCTCTCACCTGACATCTCGTTGTAGGTAATAAAATCGCCGCCGTAATTCGAAAGCAGCTTCTTCCTCCGTTCAATCTCGCCTGTCAGCATCTTGAACAGATTGTGGATCTTCTCACTCTCATGCGACAGCATGACATCGCCGACATGCGGTGCTTCCTTGAACCAGACCAGTGTCTCGGAACCGAAGTCCAGCAGGTAAAAATTCACTTCGTTCGGCGTATGCTCTTCCATCAATGAGTAAAGCATCGTCGTCAGGAAGGTCGTCTTGCCGCTGCCAGCAATTCCGTAAATGACGGCATTTCCTTCCTCAGTGATCGGCATCCTCATGACCAGCTGTCTCTGGTTCGCAGGATCATCGTATTCGCCGATGATCGGATTCAGATGGAAACCTTGCTGAACGACACTATATTTCTGTTTCAGCTTATCTACGTAAATCAGTTCAGGAATCGGCTCAAGCCACAGCTGGCGGACCTTGATGTTCTCCTGCTGCGCCATTTTAGCCAGGTACTCGGTAATCTCATCGATTTGCTTCGGCGGGTTCTTCACAGCCAACTTGCGCTTATCGATACGGGCATTCTTGATGACGCGGCCGAGGTCATCGATGACGACGACGCTGTCATCCTTATGCTTTTCAACTCTGTCGGACGGATAGTAAGGTGCACCTGCCCATGCGGACTGCCCCAGCTCGAACAATTCGTTGAAGCCGACCTGGAGGTAAAAACGTCCCGTCTGCTTAAGCTCCGCGGCGTCAGGACGCTTGATGACTTCCATACTGTCCGCTTTTTCCTGCACCTTCAAGCTGATGCGGAATTTACTGTTACTCCAGATCTGGTCATCAACGACACCTGATGGCTTTTGTGTCGCCAGGATCAGGTGGACGCCAAGGCTTCGGCCGATACGGGCCGCACTGACAAGCTGCTCCATGAATTCAGGCTGCTGGGCCTTCAGTTCGGCAAACTCATCGGAAATGATGAACAAATGCTGCAGCGGCTCTGTTACCATGCCTTCGCGGTATAGCTTCTGATATTTATAGATATCGATATTGCTCTGGTCAACAACCCGGCTCGTTTCGCTAAAAATGGCCTGGCGGCGCTTCAGTTCACTCTGGATTGAAATCAATGAACGGTTGACCGCTGCCCCGTCGAGATTGGTGATTGTACCTGCCAGGTGTGGCAGATCCTCGAACGCGTTCGCCATGCCGCCGCCCTTATAGTCGATCAGGATGAATGCGACTTCATCAGGATGGTAATTGACCGCAAGCGATAAAATGAACGTCATGATGAATTCACTTTTACCGGAACCGGTCATCCCGGCAATCAAGCCGTGCGGTCCGTGGTATTTTTCATGCAGGTCAATCATGAACGGGTCGCCTTGCGTATCGACACCGATTTGCGTTTGAATCGTATGGACCGGATTGTTTTCCTTCCATTTTGTCAGCGCATTGAGATGCTCTATTTTTCCGACGCCAAACATTTCCAGGAATGTCAGCATATCAGGCAGGGTATAAGCCTTCTGTGAGGTATTCAGCTGGATATTGGCCAATTTTACTGCCAATTCTTCAGCATTTTCCTCTAGGTAGCTGTCTGCATTGAAGCCTACATATTTCCCGGAAATATCGTCTTTGTCATAGATTTTTGAAAAACTCTTGTCAAGCTCGATGACATTCGTACATTCCTTCGGCAGGTTTTTCAGCTCGTCATAAAGGGTGACCAGGCTGAATCTGATATTCTTTTTTTCTTTTAATATGAGGTTGATCATCTCAGCCTTTGACGCGAGGCTCTTGCTCATTGAGAACACGATATAATGCTGTTCGATTTCAGCTAGGTCTTCCTCGTCGAGTGCCTGGCGCGCTGCAATTTCTTTTTCAAAGTAAGCCGAAAGCTCCTTGATTTCATTCGCATCTGTAGCGACGAAGCGGATTGTCTTGCCATCATCCCAGACATGCGGCAGCCACTTCACGAAATTCCATGTATCATGCTCATGGTCATCATAGATGAACACCAACTTCAGCTCGTCATAGCTGTGCAATGCTGTCAACTGAAAAATCAGCCCCTGAACGAAGCTCTTCACTTCTTCTCTTCTGCCGATGATGCCGCTGATCCGTTCATCCGTCAGGTCGACCGTAACAGGAACATCCTTTAAAATCTGCGGCTGCTCCACGATTTGATACAATTCATCCTGAAGATTATCATCCTCAAGCATGAAGCGTTTTTCCGGATATTTGATCTCTGCGTTCAACGGTAAATCGCCGATCCCAAGACGCACTTTTAAAAAGTCATTTTGCCCGATCCCGCGCTCCCACAGATTCCGCTGGCGGCGCTTGATCCTTGTCAGGCAGTTTTCCAATGTGACATGGTTTTCGAACAGAATCTCGCTCTGGTGCTTGCACTCATCTGCGATAACCTGTTTCATGTCTGCAAGGTATTTCAAATATTTCTCCTGGCGGATGCCTTCAAGCTTGATCCGGCGCTTCTTTTCGTATCTTTTTGTTAAAATCGGCCAAAGTACGGTACCGATCAACATGCTGAACGACATAACAAGCATTGGCAACGCCTGTATGATATTCCCGTCATTGCTCATGACGTTCTGTAACATCAGGAGTCCGGTGAACAAGGATGCCATCCCCATCGTGATGGACGGTCCCAACAGGAGCATCAGCGGTGTTTCATCAACATTCGGCTGCGGCGGCGGCGGATCGATTTTTATCGTCGTTTCCTCAATATCCCTCTTGAAACGCGGTGAACGGTAAAAAAGCTGATCATTTTCTTCTTCAATATGTATTTCATCGAGGTTGATTTCTTTCTCTACTACCGGCTTTTCGGCAATGAAGGAATTGAACGCATTCCGGTCAAGGAATACAGATTTATGTGGATTGTTAAGCGACAACAGGCGGCCGTTGAAAATGATCTTAAGGCCCATGATAAAAATGACATCGCCAACAGCCAGCTGCTTTTCCTTGATTCTTTCGCCATTGACATATGTACCGTTCGAACTGTTGAAGTCCTTGATCACAGCCTCGCCCTTGCTGCTGTATTCGATGACGCAGTGTGAACCTGATACTAGTTTGTTCGAGAAGCAAATCTGGCTGTCCTGGGAACGGCCGATTTTTATGAGATTGCTTGTTGCGATATGTTTTGTGAATTCATTGCGGTCTGCCGTTTGCGGCTCGACATAGACTAACGCGGATTGATCATCGTTGCGGTGAATACTATACGTTTTGAATGGTTCAATGAGGACCTTTGATTGTATTTCGTTGGCGTTGTTCTTTATGAATGCATGCTTATTGGACTTCAGGTACCACTGGCCATCTTCCGCTTCCACCGCCAGCATATCGACCGGATTTTGCTCCGGGTCTTCCGTGTTCAGTATGTATCTCCCAGTGACTCGTTCAGGTAAAACGAGATCGAATACCCGATTCCGGTCAAAAAGTGTTAAAATCACCTCAAAACCTCCCCAGCCCCAATATTTATATTCCTACAGTATGTATAGTGGCAATTTCATATTTTTTACCATGTTAGCTCAAAAAGTGTAATTTTACATCAAACTTAAGGTTCATCTCTAAATATATAAATATCTTACAATATTAGGAATTATATTCAACTAATTACCCCCTTAATTGGAAAAATAGGGATATTGGTCCTAAATTTACTTACTATATGTAAGTATCAAAGGATGTTAAAGGTGCCAACTTGCTCTCCAAAATCATAAAACTAGTTCTTTTTACCCTGAAAAAATGTAACATAAACCCTAATTTAACTAAAATAATCCATTTTATTTTTATAAAACATTGGGATTTTTTTCAAAAACATACTATAATCAAAGAATCTAAAAATATGAGCAGGTGATCCAGATGAAAATCAATGTCAGCCAGGCGTATGCACAGGCAAATAGAATCAGTGAATACGCCCAGGAATTGAATGAGGTTAAAAGCAGGCTGCAGGACTTCAAGGGGAGTCTTAACAGCGGCTGGCAGGCGCAGGAAATGGTGTATATCAATAACGCCATCAATAGCATAAGCAGGGAAATTTCAGAACTGCAGACGCTTCTTTTTTCTATTGGACCGGATATCGTCGCAGCAGCGAATGAAATCAGAAGGGAAGAAGAGGCTCGGGAAGCAGCGGAAAAGGCAGCAGCAGAACGCGCAGCTGCCGAACGGGAAGCAAGACTGAAGAATACCGGCTTACGGTAGACGAACAGGGGGCACGGGTGGATGGATTCGGCTGCCTGTCCCTTTTCCCCCCATAATAAAAAGGCGGCAGCCTCCGCTATGTATCAAAGCAGAATCATACACGCCTTTTGTGGCGATGCCCGGCTTTTCTGGATCTAAGCTGGGCATTTTTTTTTGATATGTCGGCAGTGATTATAAAGCTGAATTACGGTCCCTCCCATCTGCTTCATTCGGATTTTTTCACTTCACAGGTTCTTCTTCCCTTTCCTCTTTACGGTACTTCATTTTGGTGGCTTCCCCGCCTCTTAGATGGCGGATGGATTTATGATAATCAAGGATCTCTTTTACTTCGTTGGCAAGGTCAGGGTTGATCTCAGGCAATCTTTCTGTCAGGTCTTTATGGACTGTACTTTTGGATACGCCAAACTCCTTCGCTATGACGCGAACTGTTTTTCTCGTCTCCACGATATACTTTCCAATCTTGATTGTTCTCTCTTTGATGTAATCGTGCACACCACTCGCCCTCCCTAAATTGGATGTGAGAAGCGTGAAATGAGACTCGCTTTTATCGGCCAATACTGTATTCCGCGAATGCTCTCCCATTGCGGCAGAAGGATGGTCCTTCTGGATATTACTAAGATTAATCATGTCCCCGGCTGAATCCTCATATTGTTCAAACGATTCCTCACCTCAAACACTCTCTTTGTCAGGTTTGTAACATTTTATTAGCTTGGTTGAGGATATATGCACGAAAAAAGCAATAGGGACAAGGTTTAGGTAAGTTTTTTGAAAAATTCAACTATTTTTTACAGAAAAACTTTCCTATATACCCATTTTTAGTACATAAAAACTTATTCCCGCACGAATTTTTGTAAAGGAGTTTATTTTTCATTGGGGGAGAAGCAGACTTGATTACCTACAGACAGACTAGAAAACAGAGAATCAGAGAAGAAAAACGCAGAAAAACCTTAAAAAGGAATCGAAAATTAATTGGTGCAGCGGTAGCCGGATCGGTTGCGGCAGGATTGCTGATCGGGGTCGGCCAAAAGAAAACAGATGCGGTCGGATCCTTTTATACTGTGAAAAAAGGAGACACCCTCTACAGCCTGGCAAAGCAATATGATACCTCAGTTGAAATGCTGAAAGAGGTTAATTCACTCCGTTCAGATTTCATTAGGACCGGCCAGAAACTTGAGGTGCCAGTAGAGGCAGAAGCAGGAACCTATATTGTTAAAAAAGGGGACACATTGTTTTCCCTGGCAAAGAAATATGGAGTGGCCATTACCGACTTGAAAAAGGAAAACAAATTGGTCACTGATTCCATCTATGTTGGACAAGCCTTATCCGTACCGACTCATGGTTATGATACACACGAAGAATTTTATGAAGTGAATGCTGGAGACACGTTATATAATATTTCCAAGCGGTTTGGAGTTAGCCTAAAAGAATTAAAAGACGCAAATGGGTTGAAGAAAGATATGGTGTTGATCGGCCAACACCTGCTCATCCCAGGTAACATTGAAGTTATGGAAGCAACCGTTAACGGAGCAGCCGATAATTTCACCGTCGAGTTCGAAACAGATGGGAAGGCGATACCTTTGAAGGTGTCATACGGTACGGCCCGGAAATATCAAGAGCTGGCCGGACAACAAGTCATTGTTACTTTTAAAAACGGGGCATTGATCAATATTCAATAATACACAAAATGCTTAGAGGGATCTCTAAGCATTTTTTACTTGTCTTCTTGTATATTCATCAATTAAAAAGAAAATGGCCGAACATAATGTTGGCAACATGAAAACACCTGGTTCCATGTAGTCTGACAGTCCAAAAATCGCAGTAAGAAGTCCAAATCCGATGTGTATTGAACCAGATACCAGAGCACGAAACTTCTTGAACCGTCGAGAAACAAGCTCTGCGATGATAGAGGAGGGAATTCCATAACAGAAAATCCCGATACCGCTAAAGAAAAAGACAAGCATGAAGCCAACAAAAATTTCGTGGCCTAAATGTGCTATACTCTGCATGGCAGAAAAAAGCAGCAATCCGATCGAAAAAGCAAGTGAAGTATAAAGAGCCACTTTTATCTTTCTCAGTTTATTTTCGAACATAACCTCTCTCGCTGCCGGTATTATGAATGTTAATCCAAAGATCGCAAGGACTACTTTTATATATCCAGGAATAGTAGATAAGTAAACAATAAGTAAGACCATAATAACAGAAAGATTAGGTATGATATTTTGTATTTTTAACATATTACACCCTTCCTCTTGCTGAAATCGCACTCTTACTATATCCATAGCAAATAATAAGCCCCTGCTGCTATCACAGAAAATGACATCATTCCAAAACCTTTTTTATAGCTCACATCTATGAGTTCTAGGCCGCCATAAAACCAGCTAATGCAAATCAACGAGATACCGATATGCTGGATTATAGAAATCCATGTAATCATCCCCGTAAACATCAAAAGCATACCGATATGCCTAAATCCATCATCAAGATAATATAAGGGACTTTTCAAGGCTGCTTTTATTTCTGATTGTTCCTCTTTATCCAGTTTTCTATAAATCTTTATAAACCGGACGAGTGGTATTCCCCATAACAAAATTAAAAAGACAATCTGGACTACATCCATGCATTTCCCTCATTTACCTAATAAGTTGAAACAAACTTAGCAGGCGAAAGCAATAATCCACTGTTTTCATTTTACACATTATTCCATATTAATGAAACAATCAAAACTGCATCGACCGCATCTGGCTATCGGTCGCTTTGATCAGCTCACCCCAGGTGGAATTTCCCCTGCCCTTGAACTGCTGCAGCAGCTCGGTGAAAAGATACGCCGTCGTCAATGCGTCGCCGATTGCGCTATGGCGGTCATAAATCCTTGTTCCGAATGCCATGGCGTATCGTTCCAAATCGCGCATATCGTAGGATGGGGCAATGAAGCCGATCAGGTCAAGTGTATCGATGGTGAACAGCTTTTTCAGGGCCAGCTTTTCCCGTTTGAGCTCGCTTTTCAGCACGAGATGGTCGAAGCCGACATAGTGGCCGACAAGACATACCGCTTCGTGGGATTGAACATAATCAAAGAAATCGGAGATCGCTTCAGATGCCTTCGGCGCGCCAGCCACCTTTTCATTTGTAATCGACGTCAGCTCAATTATTTCCCGAGAAATTTGTCGCTCAGGGTTTACATATGTCTGAAAACGATCATTTTCCATCACCTTCAGGCCTTTTACCGGAACTCCACCTATTTCAATGAGCCGGTCAGAAGTCGCCACCTGAAAACCAGTCGTCTCCGTGTCGAAAACAATAAAAGAAAGATCATCGATTCCAGTCGATAAAGGTATTTTTTCATACAAAAGCGGGCAGGAAATACTCCTTTTTTGAAAAAACATGCCAGCCTCCTTTCCACTTCGGTGCCTGGCACCGCCCAATTTTGACGAATCCAGTAACGATCAGGTTTACGTTCGCGTGATTTTCATGGTGCCTGTCACCAAACTTGTCGATTTCTCAGACTGAGAATCTAGCATATACCATACCTTGTAGTTCGCGGAGTGTGCGCAGGCTCAGGATGAGTTCGTCTTTTTGTCTGGTGGACATGGTGGTGAATGATAGAATGGTGCTGCTTTCGCTATTTGTCCATCTTTGCCTGATATAGAGGTCAAGTACATGGCTGATGGCTTCTCTCAGGTCTTGTGTGAATCCTTCCGTAAAAACGCCTTTCTCCTTTAATGCTCCGATTTTCTCGAGGGGCATTCCCGGGATGCCGCCATAATACAGCGAAAGAATCTGCAGGCTGTGATGGAATGGGAACAAGACTTCTTTTTTCATGTCGATGCTTTTCCGGCCGAGTCTGAACAGGGCGCGTATTGGTTCATCCAGAGTCGGGATTTCCTGCTCCTTTTCTGCCTGGACCATGCGATACAGGAATATTTTAGAGCGGTCGAGCAGTTCGCCGATTTTTGCTTCGAATTCCTTGTTCAGTTGTTCGCTTCCAACCGCAAATCGATAAGAGAAAAAATTCTGGGCCAGCAGGATATTCTCATTCGTCGATTGCAGCATCCACTTTCGGACACGCTCCTGCCATTGCAGCACCGTCCCTCTCCACTGTTCTTCACTCGACATCATCAGACCTTTGCAGCGGGCAAAGCCTGCGGTCTCGAGCTTGGCGGTGATTTCCCCGCCTAATTTTTCAAAATAGCCATGTTCCTTCGTATCGGCATATACAAGAAAATGATCCTGGTCTGTCAGCATGAACTGCTCACCGCGGCCCGCAGATCCCATCAAGTAGAACGCAAACGGTACAGGCGGCTCCCCAACTGCCTCAACAGATAGCTCCACTGCCCTGCCGATCAATCTATCATACAGTTTTGTCACGATATCTAGCAGCGCCAGTGAAGGAACAGAGTCCCGCATCAATGTATCGGTAATTTCATAGATTGCGGCTTTAACCTCAGGCAGGCTCGCTTCATTTTCCCCCTCGATTTTCTTGATTGTCCTCATCACACTGTCATTCTTTTTTCTAAGCAAGTCGGTTAATGTAACAATCCCAGACACCTGGCCATCGTCAACGACCGGCAAATGCTTGATGCCATTCAAAAGCATTTCTGAAAATGCATCATAATAATAAGAGAACCTTGAGATCGTCACCGGGTCCTCAGTCATGACGAGTCTGGATGGTTCATCAAATGACAGACCCTCTGCCACCACCCGGCCGACGATGTCCCGCTCGGTGATGATTCCTTTCAGTTCTTGTTGTTCCAGTACCAGCACGGAGCTTGTTTTATGCTCGGACATTTTCAGGGCAGTGTCCTTTATGCTTGTTTCCGGGGAAACGGAGACGATGCTCTCCGACATCATGTCCTGCACCCTTGCTAGAATCGTCTCGCCTTCGCCGATTCCCCTGGCCATCTTCACCTGCTCTGCAAGCGATCCATACACATCTTTTAGCCGGATTGACACCTGGGTCAGCAGATAGTCATGGACATCCTGGTCATCCCATCTCTTTGCCAGAACGGAAAAAGGAATCAGCAGGGCCCGGACATCATCAACTGCCCTGACCTCAACATTGGTTTGTGATTTATCGGCCTTCGTAAATCCGAGGAATTCCGCGAGGCTTGAAAAACCGACGATTTCCCCTTTTTGGATGACCTCCAATATTTCTTCCTGCCCGGCGGCATTTTTTACGAATACCTCGGCGATTCCTTGTAAAATCAACAAAAGCCCCTGGCGTGGTGTGTCCGCCTGGAGCATCATTTCCCTTTTCCCATAAGAAAATGCTCCACATTCCTCGACAAGGGAAAGGGCCGTGCGTTCATCCAACCCCTGAAACAGGGGATGGAACTGCACGGCCTTCCAGATTTCTTTATAGAGCTTTTGTTCCATCATCATTCATCCAGACTTCGCCATTCTTGTAAGACATCTGTTCAGGATAACGAAGGTCGAGGACTTCTTCCTGAATTTTTTGCGATGGAGCCGGAGTGGCAAGCGATACGATCACGTTTGCTAAAATCGCAGCTGTAGCGCCGAATACTCCTGCACCGGTGTCGATAATGCCAAGAATCGTATAGCCGCCGTACTTTGCGGCGAAAATATATCCCAATGTCACGGCCAGACCGACGACCATGCCGGCGATGACACCCTGTGCATTGGAACGCTTCCACCAGACACCAAGGATTAGTGCCGGGAAGAATGTACCGCTGGCAAGCGCAAACGCCCAGGCCACGATCTGCGTAATCGCCCCAGGAGGGTTAAGGGCAATCAGGCCTGCAAATAAAGTCGCTACAACGATCGAGATACGCGCTACGTTCAGACGCGTTTTTTCAGTAGCATTTGGCTTCATGACTCGGTAATAGATATCGTGCGCAAACGCTGAGGAAATGGCGATCATCAAGCCTCCTGCTGTAGAAAGGGCTGCAGCCATAGCGCCTGCCGCTACAAGGCCGATGACGAATACGCCAAGGTTGGCGATTTCAGGCGTCGCCATTACGACGATATCGTTGGAGATGATCAATTCACTCCATTGCAGGACTCCATCGCCGTTTCCGTCGGCAACCTGAAGCTTGCCAGTATCGACCCAGGTTTTCGTCCATGCAGGAAGCTCGCTGATTTTGCTGCCGGCTACTTTTGTCATCAGGATGAAACGTGAAAATGCCGCATACGCAGGTGCAGACAGGTAAAGCAAGCCGATGAAAAGAAGTGCCCAGGCGCCTGACCAGCGAGCAGCCTTCATCGTAGAAACCGTATAGAAACGGACGATTACGTGCGGAAGTCCCGCCGTACCGGCCATCAATGTGAACATAAGGGCAAGGAACTGCCATTTTGTGCCGTTCGTGAATGGTGCAAAATATTCGGAAATGCCAAGCTCACGGTCGAGTTCACCCATTTTCCCGACCAGTTCGCCGTAAGAAAGCCATGGCAGCGGGCTGCTCGTGATTTGCAGGGACATGAAGATAACCGGAATCAGGTAGGCAATGATCAAAATGATATACTGAGCAACTTGTGTCCAGGTAATTCCTTTCATACCTCCGAAAGCAGCATAGAATGCAATCAGGACAACCCCGATCATCGTGCCAACCTTTGCATCGATTTCGAAAAGGCGCCCGATCACCACGCCGGAACCGGAAAGCTGGCCGATTGAATACGTGAAGCTGATGATGATTGTTGAAATGGCCGCAATAACGCGTGCTGTATGGCTGTTGAAGCGGTCACCGATGAATTCAGGAACCGTGTATCGCCCATACTTCCTGAGCTGCGGTGCAAGCAGGAAGGTCAGAAGCAAATATCCGCCCGTCCAGCCCATGATATACGCCAGGCCGTCATAGCCGAGCAGCATGATCGTACCGGCCATCCCGATAAAGGAAGCGGCACTCATCCAGTCAGCTCCGATTGCCATGCCGTTGAAAATTGGCGGTACTCCGCGGCTGGCAACATAGAAGTCTGACGTTTGTTTAGCTGTATTGTAGACCGCAATCCCGATATACAAACCGAATGTAGCTAAAATAATAGATAATGAGACCAAGAATTGTGTATCCAAAGTTCTCCCCCTTATTCAAACGCTCTTTTTGTCATTTCCAAAGACTTAATGGTCCAGGCTCTTTCCTTCGTTCAGCTTTACATTCTTCTCTTCGTCAATTCCATACTTCTTGTCGATGCTGTCGCTAAGCTTGGCGTTGACAAACAGCAGGATGATGAACGTCACAACCGCACCCTGGGCTCCCATGAAGTAGTGGAACGGGAAGCCGCCGATTGAAATCTCGCTCAGAGGCTCGGCAATCAACACTGCACCGAACGAAACGAGAAACCAGATGACGAAATAAACGATCATGTTACGGGTTTTTTCACGGAAATACGCGTCAGCAACTGACTTATCAATTTTCTTCACATTTACACCCCTTTGGTTTTGCTAATCCCCTTTTTATATTCCTTCATGATGGACGGTCACAGCCTATCATTCTAAAAGCTTCCCCACTCCTTTTTCAAATTTTGATTATATGAACCCTGCGCCAGGCAAGGTTGATACCGATTTGTTTACGGAAAAAAATTTAGCTCAGACTGAAGATGAACTTTAACGTTTCGAAAAATGGGGCCGGGACCATGATGATCTGGATGAGGAAGTAGAGAAAGATGCTCAGGAATGGGATTGCCAGAAAAACCACCTTGTTTTTCCGTAAACCCATGAATAGACTGATGCCGGTAATCACCAGCAGGCCAATTAAAATAATCAAGTAAATCCCTCCAACTCTTAAATATGTCATTTAACTAAATCTTTAGAAAATTTAATTTAATTATCCATATAATGTCCAGGCTGGTCAATACATTATGTTTAAAAAATGTAATCGCTTACTATGTCGATATTTTTCATACCGTGGTAAATTCGTCAGTAACAGTAAGGGTTTATAAGGATTACAGGCTAAGGAGTTTGTCGAAAAAATTTTTTTCTGCTTGTTTCCAGAGAAATGGACTGTTTGTAATGATTTTACAGAATAGCAAAAAGGAACACTCGTGATGGAGTGTTCCTTCATTAGACTATAATATTACCAGCAGGCAATGGCACCGTCAGTTCTCATTTCGGTTCCGCCGGTCAGGACGCCCGTCTTTGGATCACGAATAATAACCTGGCCTCGGCCGAAACCTCCTCCATCGTACGCCACCTTCATCTGATGCCCTCGTCTAGCTAGTTCTTTGACGATATGGTTTGGGAAATGATGCTCTGCTTCAATCTGTTTTCCGCTAGTCCATTGCCAGCGAGGTGCATCCAGCGCAGCCTGCGGATTCATTCCGAAATCAATCATATTCATCGCAACCTGGACATGACCCTGTGGCTGCATATAGCCGCCCATTACGCCGAATGGGCCGACTGCCTGGCCATCCTTCGTGATGAATCCCGGAATGATTGTATGGTACGTCTTTTTGCCAGGAGCAAGTGCATTCGCATGAGTGGGGTCAAGCGAGAAATCATGTCCGCGGTTTTGCAGGCCGATGCCTGTTCCCGGAACGACCACACCAGAGCCGAAGCCCATATAGTTGCTCTGGATGAACGAAACCATGTTGCCTTCGCCATCCGCTGTAGAAAGATAGACCGTTCCTCCTTTTGGAAGTGAACCCGGTTCAGGCATTCTTGCTTCATCGGAAATTTTAGCTCGCGCTTCCTCACCATACTGCTCTGATAACAGGTCCGCTACCTTCGCCTGCATCGTCTTAGGGTCGGTGACATACTCCTTTCCATCCGTGAACGCCTGCTTCATCGCTTCCAGCTGCAGGTGGACTCCACGGACATCATCACGATGAGTAAACTCGTATCCTTTTAAAATATTCAATGCCATCAAAGCTACGATTCCCTGCCCGTTCGGCGGGATTTCCCAGACCTCGTGCCCGCGGTAGGATACTGAGATGGGCTCTACCCATTCCGGATGATAGTTTTCAAGATCAGTCTTACTTAAGAATGCGCCAGCTTTCTTAGAGGCAGCGGCAATTTTTTCAGCAAGTGCGCCGCGGTAAAAGCTTTCACCATTCGTTTCGGCGATTTCCTGGAGTGTATTCGCATGGTCTTCCGATTTCCACATCTCACCGGCGTCAGGCACTCTGCCTTCAGGAGCGAAGATACGGAACCACTCATCGTATTCCTCGCCCTGAAAACGGCTCTTGTAGGCGTTATAAGCACCCTTCCAATATTTTGCGAGAATCGGAGTCAGCGGATAGCCATTGCGAGCATATTCGATTGCCGGCTGCAAAACTTCGGTTAGCGGCAGACGCCCGAACCTCTTTGACAACTCCGCCCAGGCAGATGGCGCCCCCGGAACCGTGACCGGAATCCAGCCATGCGAAGGCATTTTTTCATGGCCAAGCTCTTTTACTTTTTCAATCGAAATCGATTGCGGTGCAGGACCGCTCGCATTCAGGCCATAAAGCTTGTCTTTTACCCAGACGAGCGCGAACGCGTCGCCGCCAATCCCGTTTGAAGTTGGTTCAACGACCGTCAGGCATGCTGCTGTTGCAATCGCCGCATCAATCGCGTTGCCGCCCTTTTTTAAAATATCCAGCCCAGCCTGCGCAGCAAGGGGCTGTGATGTAGCGACCATCCCATTGCGCGCTACCGCCGCCATTCGCTGGGACGGATATGGATATGTATGCAAAGACATTTGAATTCCCCCAATATTTTTTCGTCTTACGAAATATTATACCAAGATAATTGAAAATTCTAAATAAAAATATACTAGGGACTAAATTTCGACCAACAATGGAACTGGCTAATTGATTTGCTATAAATAAAAAAGCCCGGCCAGTATCGGCCAGACTTCCTATTGTCCACTATCCAACTTTAACTCATAAAACGACTTCACCCGAGAAACAACATCCTTGGATCCAGAGTCCTCGATCATCATTGCGACAATCATGTCGGCTGCATTCGGGTTGTAGGCGACGAACCATCCAAGTTCTTTGCCCTTTTCACCCTGCTTCTCTTTGATTTCCGCTGTGCCTGTTTTACCTGCGAGCGGATAATTGGCTATCAAGCCGTTATGTGCGGTTCCTTTTGGATCGGTGATGACCTTTGTCAGCATGCTGTTTATCACAGCGGCATTTTCCGCGCTGACCAGGCCTTCCTTCCACACCTGCCCCTGCTCATCCTCCATATTCAGAATCGGCTTTATCATGTTGCCCTTGTTCACGAATGGCGAATAAGTGGTCGCAAGATGGAGGATATTCATTTCCACCTGCCCCTGTCCGTAGGCAGAGTCCGCCAGGCGGATTTCACTGTCAATCTTGCCGATTTGCGATGGCTCGATCGGGTATAAATATTCCGGCTGGTCTTCAAAGCCGAATTTTTTCAGGCCTTCTGTAAAAGTTTCCTGCCCCATTCCAAGCGCAGCCTGAGCGAAATAAATATTATCCGAATAAACCAGCGCTTTTTCCAGATTGATGCTGCCTTTTATATCGGAATATCTTGTCACCTTGTACTTGCCCCAGGATGCGTCTTTTTGCCATTGTTTCTCGTTGATTTCAAATGCAGTATCCGTCTGGAGCTTGCCGCTTTCAAGGCCGATTGCCGTGGTGATCGGCTTCATCACAGACCCTGGCACATAGGTCAGTTTGAATCGGTTCTGGAAGGGCTTGAGCGGGTCTTCCTCTAGCATTTTCCGTTTGTTTTGCGAGATTCCGAGCGTCATTTTATTCGGGTCAAAGCCTGGCGCGCTCACGAGGGCCAGCGTTTCGCCTGTTGCCGGATTGATGGCTGATGCCATACCCGCTTTTCCTTTTAGCTGATCATACAATTGCTGCTGTGCGACTACATCGATGGTCAGCTTGACGTCCTTCCCGTTTTTCACTGGCTTTTCTGCGAGTGTCTTGACCGTGCCGTCTTTCTTCACTATCGAAATCCGGACACCGTTTGTTCCTTTTAATTGCTCCTCAAGAACCTGTTCAAGGCCGCGGCGGCCAATGAGATCAGTCGAGGTGTATCCTTTTCCCTCCAGCTTTTCGAGGTCATCGGCTGTAATTGGGCCGACGTAGCCGATTAAGTGGGACAATGCTGCTCCGTATGGATATTCACGTGCCCCAACCTCCTGGCTCTTCACGCCATTCATCGCAAACAGTTTTTCATGCAGACCTTTGTCTTCCTTTGAAATTTTCTTCAATGGAACAAACAGGTCATCTTTTACCCAGCCGGCGCTCATCGCCTTGTTGATTTGCTCCTCGGACATATCGAGCAGTTCCGCCACCTTCGCAATCGTCTGATCTTTCTGCTCGCCCAGTTCGCCTGGGACTACTCCAACCTGGACAGCAGTACCGTTGATTGCAAGACCGTTTCCACCACGATCGAGGATGCTGCCCCGTTCTGCCTGGACATTCTTGAAGCTGATTTTATCGCCTGATCCAAGCTCAGGAAAAATATAGGTCGTATTCCATTCCACATACCAGTTTGTATCATCATCGCGTTTTTCTTTTACAAGAGTGGCATCATGATCGAATCCAATCGGACCAGCAGCACTCTCCATTTTTGCCGAAAAAGGAAGCTCTGCGTTCTCTTCGTGTTCCTTTTCTTCCTCAGGCTTTTTGTAGCTGACCTTCAGCTTGTCTATCTCCAAATCCTGATAAATTTTATTATACCGGGAGACGAAATCCTCTTTTGAAATCGAATTCTTCGCTTCCGCTGATAAAAATCCATACATCTCATCAAACTTCTGGTCATTCCAAAGCTTCACATACTCGGAAAACCGTTCTTCGGGAGTCGGTTCCTTGCTGCAGCCTGAAATGATTGCGGCTATTAGCACCGACATGATTATGAACAATACTCGTTTCATATGTACCCCTCCTCCTGTCTGATTTTACCATACTCAACCCTTTTCGATAAGTGTGATGCATTTCATATTATTCCAATAAAAAAACCCGCCTTTAAAACCAGGCGGGTTCCAAAATTTTTAATTTTATTATGAGTTGCTCGAAGTATCAGAGTCAGTTGAAGAATCTTGGTCTTCGCCTGCATCCTTATCTTCATCTTGTCCAGCGTCTTTTTTATCAGAGCCATCTTCAGCAGGCTTCTCTTCTGCTGGAGTCGTACCCTCTACATCTTTTTTAGATGGAGTGGTTCCTTCAGCATCTTCCTCGACAGCATCTTCAGACTTTCCTGCATCTGCATCAGATGAAGCCTTCTCTTCTGTCACATTGGCATCCTGCAATGCGCTCATCGGCTTGTTGAAGTACTCGTGCGGATTGACAGGAACATTGTCCTTGCGGATTTCAAAGTGTACGTGGTTGCCAGCCTTCTCATTGATCAGGCTTGTGCCGGACTTCGCAATGACTTGTCCTTGCTCAACCTCGTCGCCAACCTTAACTTGATAGTCTTTTACTGACTGATATTGTGTTACAATACCTTTGTCGTGCTCGATTTCAATGACATTTCCAAGTACAGCATCTTCCATGACATTCTTGACAGTACCGCTAAGTGACGCGATTACATCAAATTCCTTGCCGTCTTTTGCTGCAATGTCCAGTCCAGTGTTCGGATGGTAAGTATTATCATAGAACACTAGAGCTGCTTCTTGCTCTGCCGAATCGCCGTCATTATCATAGAATCCCATTTGGATGACAGCATCGTCCTCACTCACCACTGGCATTACGAAGTTCTCCATCGCGCGGTTTACTTCAACTGCAGGCTGGTCATTCATCTTTTTGCCAGGCATGTCAGTCGCTTTGTATTCCGACTGATCCAGTTGATCGCTCGCGCTGTTTTGATACCAAAGGACACCAGTTAGAATGATTGCGGCACTAGCAATATAAACTGTTGGATACACCCACCGCTTCTTGAAAAAGCTGTTCTTGCTTTTGTCTTGAGAAGATCTTTTTTCTTCCTCTCTCATTTTCATCACCTCAGCAATCAGTTTGAACAGAAGCGAAAAAATATATACATAGAGTTGAAAAATTTTTTACTGCTTATTTTTCGACAAAGGTTATGATTTTATGCATAAAAGTTTTTGGGCGGATTTTTAGCTGCTAAGTGTCGGCTGATACCCGCTTCCCACTCCGTTCGTTCGGATTATTACTATAAAGAGAGGTTTTATCATGAAAAAATTATTAGTATGGATTCTACGCATTCTTCCTTTTGCCTATATGGCGGCGATCTGGATCATGTCCAGCCTGCCCGATACCGCGGTCATCGAACTGCCGGACCGTGGCGTTGACCGCTTTTTAAAAGAATCACTCCACCTCGTTGAGTTTGGCATCCTGTATGTGCTGCTCGTCCTTGCCGCGCTGACGACCGGGCGCTTCACCCCTGTTATGAGCTTTGCCTTTATGGGCGTGGCAATTTTGTACGGCCTGCTCGACGAGATTCATCAAAGCTTCGTCCCGGCGCGGTCCGCCACCGTGATTGATTTTATAAAAGACGTAATCGGGGTTTTAGCGGCATCACATTTCATTCATCATGCATACTTTAGCGGCAAGTTTAAGCGGCTGGGGAGGGTTTTGCGCGGGATTGAGGAGAGAGTTCGGGGATTTTAGCTAGATTTATTATAAAGATAGGTATTAGTTACGGTTTTTAAGGGGCTAGCCTTGTTATTGGGGCTGGCTTTTTGTTTTTCAGCAGTGACTTTGGACAGTCATTTAGTCCAACCGTTAAATTATTTGCCTCAACCGTTAATTTATTGTCTATAACCGTTAAATTATTGGCTGCAACCGTTAAATTATTGCTCCCAACCGTAGAATTACAATGTGGTTAGCTACTTCGGACATAAAACTTTCATAATAAAAGCATTATATCCGCAGGTATTCGGAGTGAAAATAAAGAATCCATAAAAAAACTAATAGGGAAGTGAATAATTTGATAGAAAAAGAACGGAAATATCCCATACGCCTTCTTATGTATGAGGCTTTAATGGAAAGAATTTTACCGAACCATCCCAAATTCCCATTAATTGAGTCAGATTACAAAGCCTGGCGCGCGGGATATAGAGGTGAACTTCAAACTGATTACCGTTTAAGTTTTCTGCCTGAAAAAGGTTTCCATATATTCAGGGATTTACGCCTGCAAGATGAAAAATGGCATTTCCAGATTGATACCCTCATTTTAACTCTTCGATATATCCTTCTAATTGAAACCAAAGCCCATTCCGGTACCCTTTTCTTCGACAAACATTCCGAACAAATGATTCAAACTAAGGATGGTCAAGAAAAATCATACGATAATCCCATTAACCAGGTCCGAATGCAAGCCTGGCACTTGAAAAGGTGGCTGCAGAACCACAAATTCAGTGTCCCACCCATATACCATCTTGTTGTGATCAGCAATTCATCTACTATTATCAAGGTAAGTGACCGCTCCCTGAATAACTTG
Source organism: Cytobacillus oceanisediminis 2691 (assembly GCF_007678455.1). Lineage (GTDB taxonomy): Bacteria > Bacillota > Bacilli > Bacillales > Cytobacillaceae > Mesobacillus > Mesobacillus oceanisediminis_A. The sequence continues at coordinate 40,101 of NZ_VEEP01000008.1, forward strand.
ATCGTAAAAGGGGATGTATTATTAAGTCGGGTTCATGAAATTGATGATAGGACTTCAAATCCAACTTTTACTGATAAAGAAGCAAAAAAGTTATCCAGGTCACTTGTAAAGAATCATTCTCCACACCACCCTGACATTCCGAAACAATATTCCCTCACTCCAGACGACCTTCAAAAGGGAGTTCAATGCCCAGCCTGTTTATCATATGGCATGCATCGGGAAAAATGGTTTTGGCGTTGTGCTGTGTGTGAACATAAATCCAAAACTGCTCATCGTAAAACTGTAAAAGATTTTTTCCTACTTATTAATCCAGCAATTAAGAATAAGATGTGTAGAGAATTTTGCATTGGTATATCTTCGAAAACAGCCAGTGATCTTTTAATTTCATTGAATCTTCCCTTCACTGGCACCACTCATGGGCGCATCTACCACATGCCACCAGACATCGAAACCTTCTTCGATTCAGCGAAAAAATAACATCCTGAACTCGACATAGAAAAGTGCCATCCTGAACTCGCGAAGAATTAATAAGTCAAACCACCAAATCAATCCGCGCTAAAAAGCCAGGGCTGCTCTTCGCCCTGGCCTGGTCATTATTGTGTTTATCGCTGTGGCTGCAGTAACCCGCTCTTATTTCCTCGCTGTCACCTTCGCCAGCATACTATCCGCTTCACTTATCTCAACGCCTTTGTAGTAGTGCTTGACGATGTCCTGATAGTTCTTGCCCTCGGTGGCCATGCCGTTGGCTCCGTATTGGCTCATGCCGACGCCGTGGCCGAAGCCTTCGGTGGTGATGATTACGTTGTTGCCTTTCAGTTCCCAGCTGAAGTCGCTTGAGCGCAGGCCGAGTTTATCACGAACTTCTTTTCCAGTCAGGACTTTGCCGCCGATATCAATTTTTGCAACACGGTTCCCAGTGGTCCTGGAGATGACTTTGCCAATCTCCGCGGAATTTGGGAGCTTTATGCCCAGCTTGGATTCCACCTCGGCCACTGTCTTCACTTCCTGGCTGCGGAACTTCGGTGATTTCAGATCCCATGGACTTTCTACGCTGCGCAGATATGGCAGTGAATTTGACCAGTATTCCTCTGAGTTCTCTGTGAACCCATTCGATGTCGAAAAGAATGTGGCGTCGATGGGCGATCCATCATAAGTTAGTACCTGACCATCGGTGGCTTTTACAGCTTCGGCGATTTTCTTCATCTTCCATTTGTAATCGGCACCCCACTGCTTTTTCAGCTCTTCTTTATTTTTAAAAACCTGGTGGATTTCGGTATCATTCAGCTGTGCACCCTCGGGAACGCCAACTTTATTCGGGCTCAGCATTTGTTTTACATAATATGTCCTCGCTGACAGCGCCTGTGCCTTCAATGCCTCGAGCTCGAACTCGGCTGGCATTTCAGCGGCTACGACGCCAATCAAGTAGTCATCAAGTGGAAGCTTCTCGGTTTTGGATAACGCTGTCCTGTAGACAGCCACCTCGATTGCTGAATCTGCTGTAGGCATAGCGGCAGCCTCCTTTGCTTCATTTTGCAGCTCTTCCCCAAGCTTTCCGCCTGCCTTTTCTTCCATAAAAGGGAGGACCAGCAAGGATGGAATCAAGAGTGTGACCGCGAAAAGGATTGCAGCTAGTACGATGATTGGTTTGAATTTTAACATAAAAAAGCCTCCATTATGAAATTTCACGGCCGTTAACCGTCTCATTCCATTCATATGGAGGCGGACAAGCTTTTATGACAGAAATTGAAAAAGCTCGCCATTTGTATATTTTCTTTCATGATGCTCATAATAAGTCGGTCGAAATTGGACAGTTATTTTTAGAAAGGCTGTTTTTGTCATAAAGATTGTTGTTATAATCCTTAAGCCGATTTTTGCAAGCCCTTTTCTCATAATAAGAAACTTAGGGAATTCAAACCTATTTAGTAGTCAATAGCAATAAAGTTAGAGAAAAGGGCCTTTAAAAAAATCCAATCCTAAAATCAAAAAACCGCAGAACTATACGTTAAAGCACAATTCTCCGGTTTTATGAGCAGTTTATTTATGCGTTCATGTCTGAGACTAATTTTTCAGTTACTGGCTGTTCTTCTACTTCGCTTACGCGTTCGATATCCGCGCCAAGTGCGGCAAGCTTAAGATGGAAGTCAACATAGCCGCGGTCCAGGTGATACAGTTCTGTAACGCGTGTAACTCCATCTGCTACAAGGCCAGTCAGGATCAGTGATGCTGCGGCACGCAGGTCAGTTGCTGCCACTTCTGCTCCTTGAAGGTCAGATGGCCCATTCATGATGACAGAGCGGCCATCAATTTTGATGTTTGCGTTCATGCGGCGGAATTCTTCCACGTGCATGAAGCGGTTTTCGAAAACAGTTTCGGTGATCATGCTTGTTCCCTGTGCGCGCAATAGCAAGGCCATCATCTGGGACTGCATATCCGTCGGGAATCCAGGGTGCGGCATCGTTTTGATGTCGACTGCTTTCAGTTTTTCAGGCCCGATGACACGAAGACCATCTTCTTCCTCGGTGATAGTAACGCCCATTTCTTCCATCTTTGCTACTAATGAAGAAAGATGCTCAGGAACTGCGCCCCTTACAAGCACGTTTCCGCCAGTAATGGCAGACGCAACCATGAATGTTCCTGCTTCGATTCGGTCAGGAATGATGTTGTGGTCAGCACCAAACAGTACTTCAACACCTTCGATCTTGATCGTGCCAGTGCCTGCGCCTTTTACCTTTGCTCCCATTTTGTTCAGGAAGTTTGCAAGGTCGACGATTTCTGGTTCTTTTGCGACGTTTTCAATGATTGTTGTACCTTTTGCAAGGACAGCAGCCATCATAATATTTTCCGTAGCGCCAACGCTAGGGAAATCAAGATATATTTTAGCTCCGTGCAGACCATTGACTGCTTCGGCTTCGATAAAACCGTTGCCTACCTTGACTGTAGCACCCATTGCTTCAAAGCCTTTAAGGTGCTGGTCGATAGGACGGGAACCGATTGCACAGCCGCCTGGTAATGCTACGCGAGCACGGCCATTCCTGGCAAGCAGGGATCCCATAACCAATACAGAAGCACGCATTTTTCGAACATACTCAAAAGGTGCTTCAATTTTTAACTCTCTGGATGCATCTACTGTAATCGTGTTATTTTCAAACTCCACTACGGCGTTTAAAGAACGTAATACTTCGTTGATGGTATATACATCGGAGAGAGTTGGCACATCACGAATTACGCTTTTTCCGTCACTTGCTAATAATGTTGCAGCGATAACAGGCAAGACGGCATTCTTAGCTCCTTCAACCTTTACAGAACCGCTTAGCCTTTGTCCGCCGCGGACGATGATTTTTTCCAAGTGTATTCCCCTCCGCGTCCAATTTCTCTATATTAATATTCAATCGTAATGATGGGTGTGCCAACTACGACGGTAGTCTTTGCGCCCAATCGTTCAGTTTTCCGTAATCCAAGCTGCATATTCATGTCATGTTCATTGCTCAGTGTTTTGTCGAACAAAGGCGAAACGGCGGAAGAGGAAATGAATGATTCTTCTGCCAGCCCTTCAACTTCACGAGCGTTGAAAGCCTTAAGCAATTTACTTTTATAAACAGGTAAAGCCGACTCTATCTTATCATTGATTTCGCCTATTACACAAGAGAAAGTTGTTGCGTTTCCTCGAAAAATGTCAAATATTCTGCCTGGTAAATTTTCGTTTAAAAAGGTTTCTGTATTTTTATTCCAGTACTGACCTCTGACCTCATACATCACATACGTATGTAAAGGTCCCTTTGTGTCGGTAGAAACAATTTTAATTTTTTCCTGAATCCCAGATGAGTTCGTGACAGCTGTCAGTTCTCCATCGTGTCCTGACCATGTCCACTCAGAAAGCTGGACCTTCAAATCCTTCACCAATGCTTCGACATTTTGTTGTTCCAATGTTTCCCTTGCATATAAAGACCAACCAGTGATTAAAATATCTTCGTCCTGCAAAACCGAGGCCAGAGTTTTTATTTCATGATCAGCGTCAGCTACAGTCGTCTTATTCCCAGCTTGGAACACAATAAAACCAATAATGCCAAAAATTGATAAAATAAATGGAATCTTCTTCATATCTGCTTCACTCTCCCCTTATTACCATTCTTACCAGGAGAGCGAATCACATACTTGGGAATTCTCGTCACTTTTTGACATCATTCTATGTACCAACTTGCCCGGGTGTTCATAGATTGTGAAAAAACAAACATGTTTGTTCAAAAAAACAAACACAAAGAGAATAATACTTGATATTGTTCGTTTTGAAAACATGTATGAAGACCTAATTTTTTACCAATTTGGGTATGACTTAACAGCTACTGAAAAATCATAGGAAGCTGCTGCGACCATTGGAGGTAATCAAGGAAGAAATTACTGACTGTAGATCCGAGTGCAATGGAAAGCAGGATATATAGTACGCGGGCTTGAAGAACATGATTCGCTCGCAGCAGTTTGTCAAACTGCAGTGCCTGAAGAGCCCACCATGAAAGAGCAATAAAAACTAGATGTGTCAGAATGCTGGTCAGCGCAAAGCCGCCAAAACCTGTTAGCATATACTCTCCTCCCTTCACATGCTATTTTACCATAAAGGCGATACTTTCCCTTATTTATAGACGTATTACTTATGAAAAAGTTTCAAAAATAAAAAGCGGAAGCTCCTCGCTCAGACCCGACAAGCGCTGGAGCTGGATTAATAAATCCACATATAGTTATCCACCTAAATTATCATTCATAATTTCCTATAAAATAAAAAACCGGCCCGCAAAAATCGCAGGCCAGCTGAATTTACCCCTTTGTTTCCATGAATGGATTTTCCCCAAAATTCATTCTGGTTATTTCATAAAGTCAACGAACTGGTTGAAGTTATTTTGCATGAAGTCGATGGCCAGGTTTGGCATGACTCCGAACAGGATTGTTCCGATTACTGCTACCAGGATGACCACGATTGTTCCTGCTGGTAGCTTGATTTTTTCATCATTAGCTGCCGGGCGGAAGAACATTTGTGTCATGACTCCGAAGTAGTAGAAATAGGATACGACTGTAGTCGCAATCATGATCGAAACGAGCACGTAATGTGCCTCGTCGACCATCAAGGCTCCCATGAAGATGTTCAGCTTTCCGATGAAGCCTGCTGTACCAGGGATTCCTGCGAGTGACAGGATGAAGATTCCCATTCCGACTGCTAGTAATGGCGAGCGGCGGTAAAGTCCGGCAAAATGGCTGATATCCTCTGAACGGGTTTTTGCTGTGATGACCTGGATTACGGCGAACGCACCTAGGTTCATCAAAACGTATGCCAGCAGGTAGAACCAGATGGCATCGAAGGTCACGAACGACATCGCTGTCAGCGCGACAAGGATGTAACCGGCATGGGCGATGCTTGAGTACGCGAACATGCGCTTGATGTTGCGCTGCCTTAAGGCGACGACGTTACCAATGATCATCGTTGCTCCCGCAAGGAATGCAATGTAATCCTGCATCGCGAACAGCAGCGGAATTGGCTGGCCGTCCTCCTGTGCAACCGGTACATACCCGAAGATGGATAGCAGGATGCGCAGGATGATGACAAATCCAGCTGTTTTGGAGACGACACTCAGGAATGCCGTCACTGGAGTCGGCGCTCCTTCGTAAACATCAGGTGCCCACATATGGAATGGTGCAGATGCCAGCTTGAAGGATAGGCCAACGAAAATCATGAAGAATGCCAGTCCAAGAATGTAAATATGCTGAGGGTCACTCAAGCCATTGAAAACCTGGGCGATCCCTTTTAAATTCGTTGTGCCGGCAATTCCGAACACATAGCTCATACCGAACAAAGTGATGGCAGATGAAATGCCGCCATTCAGGACGTATTTCATTGCTGATTCATTCGATTTCAGGTTGCGTTTACGCATTCCTGCAAGGATGTAAGACGGAATCGACAGCAATTCAAGGCCGACGAACAAAGTGATCAAGTCGCCGCTTGATGCCATGAACATGGTTCCAAGCAAGGCAGTAAGGAACAGGTAATAGAATTCACCTTTGTAGTCCTCAAGCCCCTCATTCGCTCTGAAGTCAATCGCCAATAGCATGACAAGCGCCGCTCCAAGAAGAAGGATCAACTTGAAGGCGATCGCGAATGAATCAAGCCTGAATGTATCATGTAAAATTGATGTTGTATCGGTACCAATCAAAGTTACCAGTGAAACCAGCGCCATTACCACCCCGGCAAAACCAACCAATCCAAGGATCTTGCGGTCAACATGCTTTGGCATGAACAAATCAGCGACTGATAAAAGTGCAATAAAACCGAGGATGATGAATTCCGGAGCCATCGTCCCCCAATCAAATGATAGAAGTGTATCTAGATCCATCCTTCATCACCCCCCTATTCCCATCAAGATAGTCTCTAATGTTGCCTGAAGCGGTTCACTAAGAACGGCCGGATATACACCGATCAGGACGATCAAGCCGACAAGCACAAGCACCGGTGCCCATTCGAATGAACGGATGTCACTTACGCCGACAAATTCACGTTCTGCTTTGCCATACGTGATGGCCAGCACGGCACGCAGCAGGTAAACCGCAGTCATGATGATGCCCAGTGTACCGACTGCAGCCAGAACTGGCATCTCTTCGAACAAACCGAGGAATGCCATGAATTCGCTGACGAAGCCTGACATGCCAGGCAGTCCAAGTGAAGCCATCGCGCCTGCGAGCAGGAAGCCTGCGGCAAGCGGCATTCCGTTTGCCATGCCGCCAAGATTGGCAAGTGTGGTTGTGTGTGTGCGTTCATAAAGTACACCGACAAGGAAGAACAATAATGCTGAAATCAGGCCATGTGATACAACCTGGAAAATAGCACCTTGTATTCCCGCCTCATTTAATGCTCCAAGTCCGATTAAAACGATTCCCATATGGGAAATAGAAGAGTAAGCAAGGACCATTTTGAAATCTGTCTGGATAAAAGCAAGGAACGCTCCGTAAAGCAGGTTGATGACACCCAGTACTGCAAGCAGCCCGGCTAATTCAGCGAACTGTTCAGGGAAAATCCCCATCCCGAAGCGGATCAAACCGAATGCCCCGATCTTCAGCAGGATCCCTGAGTGGATCATGACGATCGATGGCGGTGCTTCAACGTGGACGCGCAGCATCCAGCTGTGCAGCGGGAAGATTGGCAGCTTGACACCGAAAGCGACAAGCAAGGCAATCAATAATCCCATCTTCAAGGAATCAGACACAGGCGCGAACAGCGGCGCATTATCTGTGTTCATCATGACTTTTAGCATTTCGATATTTGAGGTGCCGGTTCTTGAGAACAACACCATGATGACAATCAGCAGGATCGCTGAGCCAAGGCCGTTATAAATCAAGAAGCTGTAGGCAGCCTTTTCTTTTTCGTAATAGCCCCATTTCCCAATCAGGAAGAACATCGGGATCAAGGTGATTTCAAAGAACAGGAAGAACAGGATCAGGTTTTGCGATGTAAATACTCCGAGCATCCCGATTTCGAGAAGCAGGAACAGCATGTAATAGCCTTTCCACTCTTTTTTGATATGGAAGGATGCGATTGCCGCAAGTGTTGCGATTACCGCTGTCAGTACCACCATGATCAAACCGAACCCATCGATGCCAAGTTCGTAGTTGACAGAGAACATGCCCTGCTGCTCGGCACCCTGCCCGCCGAATTGGATCCAGCGGAATTTTTCAGAAAAGCCAGCGAGATCGCTGCCTCCGCGATACGAAAAGTACGCGATCAGCGCAAGGATCAAAGATGGCAGTGTTGCCAATACGCCAAGCATTTTAATGCCTGATTCGTTCGCTTTTGGCATGAAGACCAAAAGCAGGATTCCTAGTAAAGGGGAGAATACCAGCAAGGTAAGAAAATAGTTGAAATCCATTATAAATACCCCCCTGTTAACGCATAGATGACAATCAGGACTGCAAGGCCGACGAAGGCGATTGTGCCGTAAGTCTGTACCTGACCGTTCTGGATTTTCGCACCGGCTTTACCAAGGCCCTGGACAGTTGCCGTTGTCAGCTTCACGAGTCCCTCAACAAGGAAGAGCTCGATGAAACGCAGGAACAAGCTGACTGCCTTTGCGCCAAACACGATGCTTTGATTGTATATTTCATCGATATAGTACTTATTTTTCACAATGCCATAGGCAATTGGCGCCCTGCTGGACAGCCAGTCGCGTGAAATCGACTTCTTGCTGTACATCATCCATGCAAGCAGGATGCCAAGCAAGGAGACAACCGTCGCGACAATCATAATCCAGCCAGGTCCTTCGATATGGCCATGTCCGAGTGCTTCGTTGCCTTCGACAAGCCAGTCACCAAGGAATGTGCCGAACCAAGGTGTATTCACATAACCAGCAATGACTGCCAGGATTGCAAGGACAACCATCGGCATCGTCATGACGGATGGCGATTCATGGACATTCTTCATGTCGCTGCGTGCTTCACCAGAGAAGACCATGAAGAACAGGCGGAACATGTAGAACGCTGTGAAAAATGCCGCAATCACTGCCAGCCAGAACAGAATATAATTGCCATGTGCCCATGCAGCGATCAAAATTTCATCTTTACTGAAAAATCCCGAGAATAATGGGACACCGCTGATGGCCAGCGTTCCGATCAGGAACAAAGGTCCTGTGAAGGTCAGCTTTTTCCATAGCCCGCCCATTTTTTCAATATCCTGAGTATGTACAGCATGGATGACGCTTCCTGCTGCAAGGAATAACAATGCTTTGAAGAAAGCGTGGGTCATCAAGTGGAATACTCCGGCCACATAACCGGCAGATCCCAATGCGAGCATCATGTAGCCAAGCTGGCTGACAGTCGAGAAGGCAAGCACTCGTTTAATGTCAGTCTGGACAAGGCCGATCGTTGCCGCAAAAATTGCTGTGAACGCTCCAATGATCGCTACCGTCAGCATTGCTGTTTCACTAGCGTTGAACAGCGGGAACAGTGAAGCGACCAAATACACACCAGCCGCAACCATCGTTGCTGCGTGGATTAACGCAGAAACTGGCGTAGGACCTTCCATCGCGTCTGGAAGCCATGTGTGCAGCGGGAACTGACCTGATTTACCAACTGCCCCGATGAAAATCAGGATCGCAGTCAAGGTAATCATCGTTCCGGTAATCGCGCCTTCTTCTACTGCCGCAAAAATTTCATCATATTCGAAGCTTCCAGTTTGCCAGAATAAAAGAATCATTCCGATCAAAAGTCCGACATCCCCGATACGGGTCATGATGAAGGCTTTCTTTGCAGCCGCTTTGGCGCTTTCCTTGTAAAAGTAAAATCCAATCAACAGGAATGAACCAACACCGACCAATTCCCAGAAAATATAAGTTTGTAAAAGGTTCGGCGAGATGACGAGACCAAGCATTGCAAAAGTAAAGAGTCCAAGATAAGCATAGAAAACCGGGAATCGCTCATCACCATGCATATATCCTTTTGAGTAGGTATGTACAAGGAAGCTGACAAGAGATACGATTACCAGCATCAGTGCGTTTAATTGATTTACTTCAAAACCCGCAGTAAGTTCCAGATTCCCAATAGTGAGCCAAACGGCTTCAGCTTTATGTGTCGGGCTCTCCAGGCGCTCAAGGAGCACAAGGATGGAGTAGACAAGTGAGGCTAGCGTCGCAAGGATTCCGACGAATGCGCTCGCTTCTTTAAGCTTTTTTCCGAACAGCAGAAGGAATAGAAAGGATACAAGCGGGAACAGCGGAATGAGCCAAGCATTCTCCATTAATATCACAATCCCCTTTTTTGAACGCGCGCGTGTTCTTTCATGTGTACGCCCGTCAGATTGAGGCCCGCATCAAGCGGGGCAGTCCAGCTACTAAATATCTTCTTTTTCAAACGGCCGATGCCGCTTATGAAAAGTTTCATTAATTTTTCAACTCATTCATTTCATCGATATTGACACTTCTGCGGTTGCGGTAAAGTGAAATAAGGATCGCCAGTCCAACCGCTACTTCAGCAGCTGCCACCGCGATGGAAAACAGCGCGAACACCTGGCCGGTGATCGATGGAACTGCTCCGTATTTACTGAAGGTTACGAGATTGATATTGACCGCATTCAGCATCAGTTCGATTGAAATCAACACAATGACTGTGTTCTTTTTTGTCAGGGCACCGTACAGTCCGATGCAGAAAATAATAAGTGCAAGTGCCAGATAGGCTGAAACCGGAACAGAACTCATTCCTGATCACCCTCCTTATCGTCATCCTTGCGCGCGAGTACAATTGCGCCGACAAGCGCAGCGAGCAGGATCACGGATGTCAGTTCAAACGGGATGATGTAATGCGAGTACAGAGCGACCCCGATTTGTTCTGTATTGTTTTCGTGCAGAGTATTCGGCAATGCTTCGAAATCCAGATCGTAGATACCGAAATAGACTGCTGCGCCAAATCCGAGGACACCGAGCAGCAGCACAAGCTTGCGCAATCTTCCGCCCTTTGGCTCTTCTTCGTCGCCATGGTGGCGGGTGAGCATGATCCCGAACAGCATCATGATTGTAATGGCGCCCGAGTAGATCATGACTTGGATGACCGCCAGGAATTCAGCGGACAAGAGCACATAAATACCTGCAATACTGACGAATGTAAAGACGAGCGCTACGACCATGTGGATGACCTTGGTGAGATTCAATAAAAGCACGCCGCCGATTACCGCCACTAAAGCAAGTGACATAAACGCAAAGAATTCGCCTGTTAACGTCATGCTTTATTCACCTTCCGTATATTCTCATCATTTTCGTCAAGCCATTCCAGGTTCTTGAATAAGTCATCCCGGCTGTATTCAGCAAGTTCAAAGTTATTCGTCATGATGATCGCTTCAGTCGGGCACACTTCTGTGCACAGGTCACAGAGGATGCAAAGTTCGAAGTTGATATCATACGTATCAATGATTTTGCCTTTTTTCGTTGGATCAGGATGCTTTTTACCAGTCAAGTTAATGCATTCGGTCGGGCAAATATTGGCACATTGGTTGCAGACGATGCATTTTTCAGGATAAAACTTCTGGATTCCGCGGAACCTGTCAGGAAGCGGAATCGGTTCGTTCGGATAATCGTAAGTCACCTTTTCGCGAGTCAATTGTTTAAGGGTATAAGCTAATCCTTTAGTCCATCCTAGCACGTAATTCACCCCTTTAATGCAGGAAGCCATGCTGCTTCCATTCCTATTTTAGAAAAAATTAGTGAAAAATTCTTTGATCAATGCCGACAGGAAGATGTTTGCCAGCGCAACCGGCAAAAGCACTTTCCAGGCGAACTCCATCAATTGGTCTGCACGGATACGCGGGAACGTAGCACGGAACCAAATGAGGATATAAACCACTAAGCTGAACTTGAGCGCGAACCATACAGCTCCAGGGATGAAGCCGAGGAATGGGAGCGGCAGCCAGCCTCCAAGGAATAATACAGTGATCAAAGCAGACATTGCGAACATATACACATATTCAGCCAGCATGAACATCGCCCAGCGGAATCCGGAATACTCTGTGTGGAAACCGGCAACAAGTTCGTTCTCCGCTTCGGCAAGGTCGAATGGCACCCTGTTCAGTTCAGCGGTAGCGGCAATGAAGAACACGATGAACGCGATCGGCTGCCACAGGATGAACCAGCCGTTGTTCTGCTGTGTTTCAACGATCTCATTCAGGTTAAGGCTGCCTGATAACAGGACAATCCCCAAAACACTCATGACCAGCGGGATTTCGTAGGAAATCATCTGGGCCGCGGCACGCATACCGCCAAGCAATGAGTATTTATTGTTGGATGCCCAGCCTGCCATCAGCATCCCGACAATCGTCAGGCCTGAAATCGCTATATAATACAGGAATCCGACATTCAAGTCGGCAAATTGCAGTTTATCCGTCAGCGGGATCGTCGCCATGACCATGAAGGACGGCGCGAACGCGATGACCGGTGCGATGATGAACAGCGGCTTATCCGCTGCTTTTGGAATTAAGTCTTCTTTTACAAGAAGCTTTACAACGTCGGCAACGGATTGCAACAGCCCCCACTTACCGCCGACATGGGCTGGACCATAACGGCCCTGCATGAAACCAAGCACTTTCCTCTCTGCCAGAATCGCCATTGTTACGAATCCAAGGATTACGAACAAAAGGACGACAGCCAGGACGAAGAAGATGCTGAAATTCATAAGGCCAGCACTGGATTCGAGTAGCTCCTGAACCATTATCCGTCTACCTCCCCAAGAACGATATCAACCGCTCCTAAAATTGCAATCAGATTTGAGATGCTTTCACCTTCGAGCAGTTTAGGGAGGATTTGCAGATTATAGAAACTAGGCCTTCTGAACTTGAGGCGGTACGGCTCTTTTTTGCCATCGCTGGAAATATAGCAGCCAATTTCGCCCCGGGAGCCTTCGATCCGGACAAACGCTTCCCCTTTTGGAGCCTTGATGATCTTTGGAACCTTGGCCATGATTTCTCCCTCTTTCGGGAATTGCTGCACAGCCTGTTCAATGATTTTTAATGATTCTTCGATTTCGCCCATCCGTACATAATAGCGGGCCAGCGCATCGCCTTCGTCACGCGTGACAATATCGAAGTCGAAACGGTCATAGATTGAATACGGCTCATCCTTGCGCAAATCCCACTTGACTCCGGTTGAACGCAGGTTCGGGCCGCTCAATGAATAATTGATGGCGTCTTCCTTTGTATATGTACCGATATTCTTCGTACGATTAAGGAAGATTTCATTCCCTGATACAAGCTGGTGATAGCCCTTCAGCTGTTCCCTCAGGTATGGCACGAATTCCGCTACCTTTTCAATCCATCCTTCCGGAGCATCCCATTTGACGCCGCCTACACGCATGTAGTTGAACGTCAGACGAGCACCAGACAGTTCATTCAGCAGATTCAGGATCATCTCCCTGTCTCGGAATGCGTAAAGCAGTGGGCTTGTCGCACCAAAGTCGAGGATGAATGTTCCCCACCACAGCAGGTGGCTGGCAACCCTGTTCAGCTCCATTGCAAGTACTCTTAAGTACTCGGCGCGTTCCGGAATTTGGACGCCCATCATCGTTTCCACAGCATGGACGATGACATAGTTATTCGTCATCGCTGACACATAGTCCATCCGGTCTGTGTAAGGAATGATCTGGGTATATTGCAGATTTTCCGCTAACTTTTCAGTGCCGCGGTGCAAATAGCCGATGACCGGCTTCGCTTCTACAATGATTTCCCCGTCGATTTTGAGAACGAGGCGGAATACACCGTGTGTACTAGGGTGCTGCGGGCCCACGTTCAAGAGCATTTCTTCTGTGCGTATCACGGGCTACACCTCCACATCATACGGTTCATAGTCTTTTCTTAATGGGTGGCCGACCCAGTCTTCACCAAGCATGATGCGATGGAGGTCAGGATGGCCTTCGAATTTGATGCCAAGAAGGTCGTAGGTTTCACACTCTGGCCAGTTCGCTCCTGCCCACAGGTTCGCCAATGACTCGATGGCCGGCTGGTCACGGTCAAGCTTAACTTTCAACGCTACTGACTGTCTGTTCTTGTATGAGTACAAGTGAACATACACTTCCATATGGGTCTGGAAATCCGTTCCGTGAAGCTCTGACAGATAATCGAATCCAAGCAGTTCATTGTACTTCAGGAATTCAGCCAGGCGATAATAGGATTCTTTCTTTGCCACAAGCGTTGGGACATCCTTTGAAAGAGGGTTAATATAGGAATCTTCCAAAATGTCATCGCCAAGATTGTCGGTGATTGCTTTTACATATTTATCAAGGTAAGGCTGGTTTGGAGATGGCTTCTTCTCTTCGACAGGCTCATCTGCTCCTGCTTTCGCGCCAGCTGCTGATTTAGCCTTCGCTGCTGCTGCGGCTTTTGCCTTGGCTGCGGCAATCGCTTTCGCTTTCTCGTCGTCCGCAGAGTCTCCGCCTGCTGCCGCTTTTGCTTTTGCTGCTGCGGCCGCCTTCGCTTTCGCTACAGCTGCGGCTTTCTTCTTCGCCAGATCATCGTCACCTGCTGAAGCGTCTTCTCCTCCAGCTGCCTCCTGTGCTTTCCTTTTTGCTGCCGCTGCTGCCTTTGCCTTCGCTACGGCTGCGGCTTTCTTTTTCGCAAGGTCATCGTCATCCGTTGAAGCGTCCGCTCCACCTTCTGCCTCGGCCTGCGCCTTCCTTTTCGCTGCCGCTGCTGCCTTGGCTTTCGCTACGGCTGCGGCTTTCTTTTTCGCCAAATCATCGTCGTCTCCGGCTGGAGCATCCGCTGCTGCTGGAGTTTCTGATGCTGCTGGAGCTTCGGCGTTTTCCTCTATCTGGCCAGTCGCTTTCATCTTTGCGAGAGCGGCTGCCTTTGCTTTTGCGGCTGCAGCTGCTTTTTTCTTGGCCAAATCAGCATCCTGTCCTTCGACCGGAGCCGAAACCTCTTCTTTTGCCTCTGGAGCTTCCCCAGACTGCTCGTTGGCTTTCATTTTTGCAAGTGCAGCTGCCTTTGCGTTCGCTGCGGCTGCAGCTTTCTTTTTCGCTAGCTCGGCATCGTCACCAGCAGGTGCTTCCGCTTTTGCTTCAGTTTGTTTTTCTTCAGGTTCTGCGACTTTGTCGGCAACCTCTTTCGGGTCATTTCCTTCCCCTGCTTGTTTGGCAGCCTGACGCTGCTTTGCAAGCTCCTTCGCCTTTTGGGCTGCTTCTCTTTTTATTTGCTCTAAATCCTTTTCCCCGCTCATCGGTTAGATCACCTTCTTCCCGGTTTTCGCCTCATAACGGATTTTCTCTTTCAATTTATTAATCCCGTAAATCAATGCTGCTGGGTTCGGCGGGCATCCCGGTATGTATACATCAACCGGTACAATCTGGTCGACTCCCTTTACAACTGAGTATGATTTTACATATGGTCCACCTGCTGTCGCGCAAGAACCCATCGCGATTACCCACTTTGGTTCTGCCAGCTGGTCATACAGCCTGCGGACAGTCGGAGCCATTTTCTTCGTTACGGTACCTGAAACAATCATGACATCGGATTGACGAGGTGAGTTCCTGTAGAACGTCCCAAAACGGTCAAGGTCATAGTGAGCCGAACTGGACGCCATCATTTCAATCGCGCAGCACGCAAGACCAAAAGTCATTGGCCACATCGAGTTGCTTCTGGCCCAGCCTTTTACCTGTTCAAGAGTTGTCACGAATACATTCCTTTGGAGTTCTGCCGCTTCTGCTGGTGATAAATCATCCAATTTTAAATCCATTTTAGCACCTTCTTTTTCCATGCGTAGATGAGTCCGATTAGAAGCATTACGACGAAAATCAGCATTTCAATCAATGCGAAGATCCCCAGCTTCTCGTAGGCGACAGCCCATGGATACAAAAACGCTGTTTCTACATCAAAAATAACGAACATAAGGGCAAACACATAATAACGGACATTAAACTGGACCCGTGCATCGCTGAACGGTTCCATCCCGCTCTCGTAGGTGGTATATTTCCGCTCGTCGTTCTTGTATTTCGGCCTCAGAAGCTTAGCCGCAAACAAGGCTACGATTGGAAGCAATACCCCGAGACATAGGAACACAAAGACTATCAAATAGTTATTTTGATATAGATTCAACTGTTCCATGCCCATCCCTCCAATGTTGTAAAATTTTCATACTTTTTAAACTTGTAACCGATAACAATTATACCATTGTTACAATAGTGTGTCGACAAGGCTTTGAACAATCTGGCAACCTTCTTCCTTACACTTTTGGTAGAAAAATAGTATCTTTCTTGACCTGTTCGGAAAGCTGGAAAGAGTCGTCCCTTTCCATACTTAGTTGTCCAGAAGGCAAATTATTCTCATTGTTTTTACGTGGCTGTCTGGTGTTAATGCCGGGCCGCGTTCTGAAGGGTGCATCCTCACAGACGCGCGTTAAAAACAAGACAATCGGTTACATTTTATATTTAAAACAATTCAGGCTTGATTGTCAGTGACGTTTGTCAACATTTATGAGTTCTGTTACAGCGTTGAGTTTATGGCGAAATTGTGGACTTTTCTCCTTGCGGGAGTTTTTGAGGATCTTTATTGGGGAATTGAGTGAGGAATTGATTTCTAAACGAGAATTTAACGAAGATCGAGTGTATTTTGATCTCTATCATGATTTCTTAGGATAATTTATCGGATAAACTCTGATTTATTTTTGAGTTTTATAGCCGGAATTTTATTTATATAGCGACTGTTTTATTTATATAGCGAGTTTATCGGTTATATAGCGACTTTTTCTTTTTTATAGCGACTTTCCCGATTTTTTAGCGAGTTTTTAGTTTTTATAGCGAAACGGAATCCGCTCCCAGATTTGCTAATCAATTGGATAGCTCCGCCGAAGTTCACGGCATTCAATCAATGCCAAAAAGAAGATTCTTTCACAGCACAACAGAAAGGGAACATTGTTGTCAACAAACACACCTCCATAAAAAAACACCCCCCAGCATCACCGGAGGGTGTTCATCCAAAAATTAAATTCTGCGTTCAGCAACTGAAATACGGTTTATTGCACGCTGAAGGGCAAGTTCTGCACGCTTGAAGTCGATGTTCTCCTGCTTTCTTTCATGCAGGCGCTGTTCAGCGCGTTCCTTTGCTCTTAATGCACGTTCAAGATCGATTTCAGATGATTGTTCTGCAGATTGAGCAAGGATGGTTACCTGCTCGGGACGGACCTCAAGGAAGCCGCCGCTGACTGCAATGAACTCGTAATTGCTGCCATTTTTCAAACGGACAGCGCCAATTTGTAGCGGTGCAACCATTGGAATGTGGCCTGGCAAGATTCCAAGCTCGCCTGTGCTCGCTTTTGTGCTTACCATTTCAACATCTGATTCATACACCGGCCCATCGGGAGTAACAACACTGACTTTAATCGTCTTCATTTTTTACCCTCCTGGTCCGTTATTAGACCTCTACACCCATACGTTTTGCATTCTCGATAACTTCTTCGATTCGGCCAACTAGGCGGAATGCATCTTCTGGAAGGTGGTCATATTTGCCGTCAAGGATTTCAGCGAATCCTTTAACTGTTTCTTTAACTGGCACGTAAGAACCTTTCTGTCCTGTGAACTGTTCGGCTACGTGGAAGTTTTGTGACAGGTAGAACTGGACGCGGCGAGCGCGGTGTACAGTCAGCTTATCTTCGTCAGAAAGCTCATCCATACCCAGGATCGCGATGATGTCCTGAAGTTCTCTGTAACGCTGCAATGTTTGCTGGACGCGGCGAGCTACTGAGTAGTGCTCTTCGCCAACGATTTCAGGTGTCAATGCACGTGAAGTCGAAGCAAGCGGATCCACCGCAGGGTAGATACCCATTTCAGAAAGCTTACGCTCAAGGTTCGTTGTTGCATCCAAGTGAGCGAAAGTTGTAGCCGGAGCCGGGTCAGTGTAGTCATCGGCAGGTACATAGATCGCCTGGATGGAAGTAACAGAACCTACGTTAGTAGATGTGATACGTTCCTGCAATTTACCCATTTCAGTTGCAAGAGTCGGCTGGTAACCTACCGCTGATGGCATACGGCCAAGTAGGGCAGAAACCTCAGAACCTGCTTGTGTGAAACGGAAGATGTTATCCATGAAGAAAAGAACGTCCTGTCCTTGCTCATCACGGAAATATTCAGCCATTGTCAAACCAGTCAGGGCAACACGCATACGTGCTCCTGGCGGCTCGTTCATCTGTCCGAATACCATCGCAGTTTGCTTGATAACGCCAGAATCCGTCATTTCGTGGTAAAGGTCATTACCTTCACGTGTACGCTCACCAACACCTGCGAATACGGAAATACCGCTGTGCTCTTGGGCGATGTTGTTGATCAATTCCTGGATTAATACGGTTTTACCTACACCGGCACCACCGAACAATCCAATCTTACCACCCTTGATATATGGAGCAAGAAGGTCAACTACCTTGATACCTGTTTCAAGGATTTCTACCTCAGTTGAAAGCTGTTCGAATGTTGGAGCTTCCCTGTGGATTGAATCGCGGCGTGCTTCAGCCGGTAGTGGAGCGTCAAGGTCGATTGACTCACCCAATACGTTGAATACACGTCCTAGTGTTACGTCCCCAACCGGAACGGAGATTGGAGCACCTGTATCTAATACTTCCACGCCGCGCTTAAGGCCGTCTGTGGAAGACATCGCGATTGTACGAACTGTGTCATCGCCTAAGTGAAGGGCTACTTCAAGAGTTAGTTCGATGTTCACA
This sequence comes from Cytobacillus oceanisediminis 2691, assembly GCF_007678455.1. Classification (GTDB taxonomy): domain Bacteria; phylum Bacillota; class Bacilli; order Bacillales; family Cytobacillaceae; genus Mesobacillus; species Mesobacillus oceanisediminis_A. The sequence continues at coordinate 58,310 of NZ_VEEP01000008.1, forward strand.
TCCGCATCGCTGGTTACAATTTTCAAAGCGTTATAGATCTCTGGAAGATTGCCGCTTTCAAACTTAACGTCAACAACCGGACCCATAACCTGGAGAACGCGTCCTTTGTTCATCTTGTTCCCTCCTATCGTACTAGTTGAAATATATACATCATGATGGGATGCGGCATTAAGCCACATCCCCGATTGTCATTGGAAAATCTATTCGAGTGCTGCAGCTCCACCGACGATTTCGGTGATTTCCTGGGTAATCGCAGCCTGACGCGCGCGGTTGTAGCTCAAGCTGAGGGAATTGATCAGCTCTTTTGCGTTGTCCGTCGCGTTTCTCATGGCTGTCATACGAGCAGCGTGTTCACTTGCTTTGCTGTCAAGCAGTGCTCCGTAAATCAAGCTTTCTGCGTATTGCGGCAAGAGAACTTCCAGGATCTCCTCAGCGTTCGGCTCAAATTCATATGAAGTAAGCTTTGTTGAAGCAGCGCCAATATCCGTTAACGGAAGCAGCTTCTTTTCGGTTACTTCTTGAGCGATCGCGCTGATGTAATGACTGTAGTAAATATATAATTCATCAAATGTTCCATCCGAGAACATGCCAACTGTGCTGCTGGCGATATCCTGGATCTCAGAGAAGGACGGCTGGTCAGCGATGCCAACGATGTCAAGGACAACGTTCATGCCACGGCTTTGGAAAAAGTCACGGCCGACACGCCCGATCGCGATGATCGCAAACTCGTCATTTGATTTATGGCGTTGCTGGATTGTCTGGTACAGCTGGCGAAGGACGTTACTGTTGTAAGCCCCTGCTAGTCCGCGATCAGATGTAATCACTAGATATCCCGTCTTCTTGACTGGACGGCTGTTCAGCATTGGGTGGTTGGAATCCTTGCTGCCCATTGCGATTGAGGCAGTCACTTCCTGGATTTTTTCCATGTAAGGAACGAATGCTTTCGCGTTCATCACTCCACGGTTCCATTTAGCTGCGGATACCATCTCCATTGCCTTGGTAATCTGGCTCGTCTTTTTAGTCGAAGTAATACGGTTTTTTATATCGCGTAAAGATGCCATTTCGGTTCTCACCACCCTTTTACATAGATTGTTAGTCCAAGGTCAGGCAGGACCAGCATGGAAGCTGGCGCTGCTTAACTACTTATTCAGATACTGCAAACGTCTTTTTGAAAGCGTTTAGTGCAGCAGCCATATCGTCGTCTGAAGGAAGTTCCTTCGTTGAACGGATATGGTCTAACACATCTGTATGGTTGTGGTCTAACCATGAAAGGAATTCACCTTCGAAGCGGCGGATATCCTGCAATGGAATATCGTCCAGGAAGCCGCGAGTCAGTGCATATAGGATTGCAACTTGCTTTTCAACAGCAAGCGGCTTGTTAAGATCTTGTTTAAGTACTTCTACCGTACGGGCACCGCGGTTAAGTTTTGCCTGAGTTGCTTTGTCAAGGTCAGAACCGAATGATGCGAATGCTTCCAATTCACGGTATGAAGCAAGGTCAAGACGCAATGTACCAGATACCTTCTTCATCGCTTTGATTTGAGCGGATCCACCTACACGGGATACAGAAAGACCTGCGTTGATCGCTGGGCGTACGCCAGAGAAGAATAGGTCGGACTGTAAGAAGATCTGTCCGTCTGTGATTGAGATAACGTTCGTTGGAATGTAAGCAGAAACGTCGCCTGCCTGCGTTTCAATGAACGGAAGTGCTGTGATTGAACCCGCGCCTTTAGCGTCGCTCAACTTAGCAGCACGCTCTAGCAAGCGTGAGTGCAAGTAGAATACATCCCCTGGGTAAGCTTCACGGCCTGGAGGACGGCGAAGCAGCAAGGAAAGTTCACGGTATGCTGCCGCTTGTTTTGAAAGGTCATCATATACTACAAGCACATGCTTGCCATCGTACATGAAGTCTTCAGCCATTGTAACACCTGCGTACGGAGCAAGGTATAGCAATGGAGCTGGCTGGGAAGCAGATGCTGTAACAACGATAGAATAATCTAACGCGCCGTTCTTACGGAGTGTTTCAACCGCATTACGTACAGTTGATTCCTTCTGTCCGATTGCAACGTAGATACAGATCATGTCCTGGCCTTTTTGGTTAAGGATTGTATCGATCGCTACAGATGTTTTACCAGTCTGGCGGTCACCGATGATCAATTCACGCTGTCCGCGGCCGATTGGAACAAGTGCGTCGATCGCCTTGATACCAGTCTGCAATGGCTCATGAACGGATTTACGATCCATAACGCCTGGTGCAGCGTACTCGATTGGACGAGTTTTAGTTGTGTTGATTGGACCCATGCCATCCACTGGCTGTCCAAGTGGGTTTACGACGCGGCCGATAAGCTGTTCCCCAACAGGAACCTCCATGATGCGGCCCGTACGGCGTACCTCGTCGCCTTCGCGGATGTCCGTGAAAGGTCCAAGGATGATGATACCGACGTTATTTTCTTCCAGGTTTTGTGCCATACCCATAACGCCGTTTGAAAATTCAACAAGTTCTCCAGCCATGACATTGTCGAGGCCATGAGCACGGGCGATACCGTCACCAACACTGATAACTGTACCCACATCACTCACTTGAATTTCCGACTGATAATTTTCGATTTGCGATTTTATCAGCGCACTGATTTCTTCAGCTTTGATGCTCATGAGTTTCACCCCTATCTACGAATCTTAGCCTAGCAATTTACGTTCTAAACGATCGAGCTTGCCGCGCAAGCTGCCGTCAAAAATGCGGTTTCCAATGCGAAGCTTTACGCCTCCAAGCAAATTGGAATCTACAATGTTTTCAATTTGAAGTGACTGTTTGCCAACCTGTGGCGCGAACGAAGCTGAAAGAGCTTCAGCCTGCTCAGCCGAAAGTGGCTGGACACTATAGACTTTTGCTTCAGCCACACCTTTTGCATCATTTGCAAGGGCGATGAACTGGTCAGCAACGTCTGCGATCTGGTCTTCGCGGTGGCGGTCAACCAAAATCATCAAAGTGTTAAGGACATACGTGCTTACAGATCCGAATGCCTGCTTCAAAACCTCTTTCTTCTTCTCATTAGGAAGTTTCGGAGACTTTAAAAATGCAGTCAATTCCGGATTGTTCACAACAACTTCTTTTACTGTGCGAAGCTCTTCCTCAACCTGTGGGAGAGCCTGCTTTTCAGAAGCGAGTTGAAAAAGTGCCAGGGCATAGCGTTTTGCTACTGTAGAGTTGCTCATCGGGCATTACCCGCCTCTTGAATGTATTCATTGATGAGCTTTTCCTGGTCAGCTGCAGAGATTTCCTTCTCGATTACTTTAGAAGCGATCAAGACAGAAAGTGAAGCAACTTGTTCGCGGATCGCCGCAACAGCCTGCTCCTTCTGCTGTTCGATTTCAAGCTTCGCAGATTCTTTGATTCTGTCAGATTCAGTGCGTGCCAGTGCAATGATTTCATCACGCTGAAGGTCGCCCTGTTTCTTTGCATTTTCAATTAGGCCCTGTGCTTCTGTGCGTGCCTGCTTAAGCATATCACGCTGTTCTTCCAAAAGTTTTTGTGCTTCTGCACGGCTCTTTTCAGCCGCTCCGATTTCACCAGCAATATGCTCTTCACGTTCCTTCATGATGCCCATCAATGGACCCCAAGCGAACTTTTTAAGCAATGCTAACAAAACAAGGAACATAACAAGCTGGAACAAAATATCTCCAGTATTTAGGCCGGAAGCCGCTCCCAATACAAAATTCATTGTTAACACCCTCGATTCACTCCCTTCAAGAGTTGTACCATGATTAAAAAAGGTCCAACATGCGTCATCCGGCTTAGTGCCGACGCTTAGGGCCGCTCAAAATGCCTGCTTGCCCTATTTTATTTCAAACGATTGCTTGCATTCAGATCCAGGTCTGCTCCTCTCCGGGTTTAACCGTCTCGAAGCCTACATAATAGAATGGCGAAGGTTCGCGCGGAATGATCTTCGCCATCTTAAATTCTTATAATTGATTAACCACCGATTACCATGAACGCGATAACTACTGCGATGATAGGAATCGCTTCAACCAACGCAACCCCGATGAACATTGTAGTTTGAAGCATACCGCGAGCTTCTGGCTGACGAGCGATACCTTCTACTGTACGTGATACGATCAAACCGTTACCAATACCTGCACCAAGTGCTGCTAAACCAATTGCGATTGCTGCTGCTAATAGACCCATTATAAAGTTCCTCCTTTAATGTATGAAAAAATAGTTTTATAAGTTTTGTTCATTAAATGAACAGGGTATATATTAATGGTCATGACTCACTTTATGAGAGAGATAAACCATCGTTAACATAGTGAAGATAAACGCCTGGATTGCTCCGACGAAAACGGAGAATCCTTGCCATACAAGCATTGGAACGGCTGCGGCCAAGTGTCCGCCTACTCCGGTTGCGAGGCTGGCTGCAAGAAGACCCAACAAGATCTCACCTGCGTAAATGTTACCGTAAAGACGAAGACCAAGAGTGAGCGTATTCGCGAACTCTTCAATGATCTTGATCGGGAACATGAACCAAAATGGCTTAAAGAATTCCTTGCCATATTCGGCAGTGCCCTTAAGCTTGACGCCATAATAATGGGAAAGCCCTACCACCATGACTGCAAGAGTCAGTGTGATGACCGGGTCAGCTGTCGGTGATTTCCACCATAGTTCATTGTCGACAACGACAGAGAACGGCAGTCCCAGCATATTGGAAACAAACACATACATCAGCAGTGTGATCCCAAGGACGTGAAATCTTCCCCCGTCCTTCCAGTCCATCGTGCTGTTGATGATTCCCTTGACGAAATCCATAACCCATTCCATGAAGTTCTGCATTCCTGTCGGTTTCATCGCAAGCCTGCGAGTGGAAAGAACGGCAATGATGAATACGATTGCGGTAGCTACTGTAATCATCAGCAAATTTGCTAAGTTAAAAGTAAGCCCAAATATTTCTTTTAATGGAGCTTCATGATGCATCAATTATTCACCTCTCTTCCCCGCTATTTACGTGATTGAAAAGTCTGGACAAAAAAATCTATCATAATGACAATATAAGCTGTCATTAATCCCAAAACCGTAAATACAAGGTTTATGCGATCCGGATATTCCATCGCAATGATTACGGCAAGCGCACCGGTCGCAAGTCTCGACATCGAGCCAAGTGAGCGAACCTTCTTCCCCTGTACCACCGAATCCCCGAAGGTGTTCATTTTCCTCGCAAGCAGCCATAAATTAAAAAGGCTCAGGCTTGTACCAAAAATCAATCCGGCAAAAACAGATTGATAGGTTGTAAACCCATATCCAAGTACATATAAGGACAATAATGTAAATATGTATTTTCGCTGGCGAGTAAACATATCCTTAATTTCCATTGGTGGCTAGTCTCCTGAAAAGAAGTGTTGGATGAGGCGAAGCATGGCATACACACCTGCCGCCAGTCCGATCAGCAATCCGAATATTAAGAAAAGCGGCTCTGTACCAAGGGTACGGTCAAGCCATCTTCCGGAAAAAATGCCAATTAAAATGGAGCCTACCAATTGAGATAGTATAGCGGACATGAGTGCCATCGCTTGTAAAGGGTGGCGGTTGTTTCGGCGCATAAAAACGCATCCTCACTATAGAGAATGGACATTCAGGGGAGTGAGAAATATTTTTGCAAAAACAATATTTTCACATAAAAAAAAGCTTGCATATCAACATTGAAAACCTTATCATTTTATGCCCTTTGTAAGCATACAATAGGCAAATGTCAATGTCAATCAATTGGGGTGAAAAAATTCACAAAGTTTTCACTGTGAATATATACCATCAACCCTATATCAGTATTATATTATTATAACAGAAAAAAACAGGACCGGAGTAAAGTTTCACCTTTTTCCGGTCCTGTTTTCAATAGAAGTTTTATCGATATAAATCATCGTTTCGATCATGCTCTCGCGCCCAGCTTTCTTCGCGAATACCTTTGCCAGATACACTCCGTCCTCCGGCAATTTTTCAAGCGGTATCTCTTTGCCGGCCATCCCTTTTTTCAGCTTTCTTCCCCAATCGAGAAAACCAACGAACCGAAACTGATCAGGATCGAAGAGGGCGATACCAAACTCGTCGGCTCCCCCGGGGAGATAAACTTCATATCGATAGGCTGTCCCAGAGTCGGCTGGAGCGAAACCGAAGCCCATTACCCGCGGATAATCCGGCTCTTCGAGGACATACAGATAGGGTATGCGGATCTTATTTTTTCCGTCATCCATCACAAGGCTGCCGTCATTGATTTTGTCATCGAGCATCTCCGGGGTAACCTTCATCGCCACTGCGACATCTTTACTTTCACCTGGTTTGAGTGTAAAACTCAGCGGCAGCTCCCATGCAATCCCTTTTTGTTTTTTCGGTATCGAGAAGGAGTAGGACTTTGTGGCGGAGCCCGTATTTTTCACTTTCAGTCGAGCGCTATGCCGATGCATGTTATCTGCAAGCTGGAATTTCCCAAATTGCAACGATCCTGGAATCACGAGGCTCTCTGTTTCAATTGCAGCTTCTGTCTGGATCCGGCCAGCTCCCTGCTCGAATGTCCGATATGTTTTTCCGGACTGATCCTGGATTTCCTTGGCAGTGTTCATGATCGCCGCCTTGATTTCAGCAGGAGTCCAATCTGGATGCGCCTGCTTGATGAGCGCTGCTGCACCGGCGATATGGGGCGCAGCCATGCTCGTTCCCTGGAGCGGCAGATAGCCTCCGGGAATCGTACTGTTGATCGCAACTCCAGGCGCTACGATATCCGGCTTGATTTCCCAGGTAATCGTTACAGGTCCGCGCGAACTGAAGTCTGCAAGGATATCTTTTTCTTCTATTAAATGGATACGAATCAGCATGGAGTTATTTTTTAGTTGCTTTTTCAATGCCAGGCCCGCTTTTTTGCTGATTGCAGCTACAGGGATCGGCAGGGTCTCTTCGAGGTTGCCAAAGAATGTACCATCCGTATTGTTGTAGATGATGACACCAATCGCGCCTGCTTCGAAGGCATTCTTTGCTTTTTCGGTAAAAGTAAGCTTGCCCCGCTCGACGAGGACTAGCTTATCACTAACGTCTTTCATCTCTTCTTTGGTTCCCAGTCCTGCAAACACCAGGTTCTCACTCTGGGTAATCTTCCAATTGTCCGAACCCTGTAAAAGCTCGAGCCTGATTTCTTCCGTGTTGCCTGTAGCGGTGATATACGGTATCTGCATCGGTGGGGTGGAAGCGCCCACCGATATCGCTTTTGAAGCGGTCCCTGGCGATCCGACCGTCCAGCGGTTCGGACCTGAATTCCCCGAAGACGTAACCGCGACGATTCCTGCATCAACCGTTTTGTTAAGCGCGAGGCTAATTGGCAGATCAGGACCATTTACATCATTTCCAAGTGATAGGTTCAGGATGTCCACCTTATCCTTGATCGCTTCATCTATCGCCGCAATCACCTGCTCGGTCGTTCCGCTTCCGCCCGGACCAAGCGCCCTGTAGGCAACAATTTTCGCTTCAGGTGCCATGCCTCTCATTCTCCCGTTTGCTGCGATGACACCGGCCACATGCGTGCCATGAAGCGTGCTTTTGAATCCCATACCCTTCGTTTCCATCGGATCATCATCGCCATCAACGAGGTCATGGCCACCGGCAAAACTTCTTCTTAAGTCAGGATGCTCGTAATCGATTCCCGTATCGATCACCCCGATGGTAATCCCCTTCCCCGTCAAATGGTTTCCTTTTTCATCAAGCAGCCCATGGACCGCTTCCGTTCCTATCAATTCAAAGTTATCAATGAAACTGGAGCTGGATTGATAGTGCTTAGGCTGGTGAAGTGATGAATTCTCCACTTTGTATGTGCTTACTTCAGAAACAAGTTTTACGTTTTCTATCCCTTCCAGCTGTTTCAGTTCAGAAGCTGGCCCCTGTACAGAATATCCATTTATCGCATGTGTGAACACACGTCGAAGCTTCGTATTTTTAAGGTTTTTCAGCGTATTTTTGATTTGCTTTTCTTCCACCGGCTGCTCCGTCAGTACGATGGCAATTTTTTCAGCCTGGGGATCTTCACGCGGAATCGGCGGATGCTGCAATTTTTGTGGCTGGAAGGCGGTGAGGATGACTAATGAAAGGAAAAAGAAGAAAATATTACGGATTTTCATGAAATACAGCCCTCCCTTTTTAGCTTAGCCTGTCATTTAAGGGAGAATAGTATTCAGATTACATTTTTTCCGCGAAAACTGCGGGGAATTCCGCGAAAGCGATGTTGTTTCCCGCGAAAAATTCGATAATTCCGCGAAATCTTGATGGAATTCCGCGAACTAGAATTATTCTAAATCTACAAACACAAGATTTTCAAAGAAAAGAAAAACACCCCTTTTCCAGAAAAGAGGTGTCTTAATTATTACTTACTTCGTCCCAAATAAACGATCTCCTGCATCTCCAAGACCAGGTACGATGTATCCGTGGTCGTTCAGCTTTTCATCGAGCGCGGCGATATAGATATCGACGTCAGGATGGGCTTCTTTTACCGCTTCTACGCCTTCTGGGGCTGCAATCAAACACATGAATTTGATGTGCTTGGCGCCGCGATTTTTAAGAGAGTTGATCGCTTCAACAGCAGATCCTCCTGTCGCAAGCATTGGGTCAACGACGATGAAGTCGCGCTCTTCGACGTCGCTTGGAAGCTTCACATAATATTCAACCGGCTTCAATGTTTGCGGATCACGGTATAGACCGATATGTCCTACCTTCGCTGCCGGGATTAACTTCAGGATGCCGTCAACCATTCCAATACCTGCACGCAGAATCGGGATGATGCCGAGCTTCTTGCCTGAAAGTACTTTCGATTTTGTCTTTTCGACTGGTGTTTCAATTTCAATTTCCTCAAGCGGCATGTCACGCGTGATTTCGAACGCCATCAGCGTTGCGACTTCGTCTACAAGCTCGCGGAATTCCTTTGTGCCTGTGCTTTTTTCGCGGATATAAGTAAGTTTATGCTGGATCAATGGATGGTCAAATACGTATACTTTTGCCATGATTATCGCTCCTTTTAAAGGTAAATGAGTTGTGAACACCGTCTGTTATATGTAAGATCTGCTGAATCACACTTCGTTTAATTTTACAGAAAAACCTCTTTACAAGCAACCGCAATAGCGTAATGATTTTCCCCTGAAAAAGCGGCCCTCATTCATGAAGGGCCGCCGGGGTGTTATTTTATCTCTCAGGATATAATTCGAACTTGCTTGTCAGGTCTTCGACGCGTTTACGCGCTTCTTCCAGTTTTGCTTCATCTTCATGATTTTTCAGGGTGAACGCGATCAATGAAGCAATCTCGTCCATCTCTTCATGTCCGAAGCCGCGGCTTGTGACGGCGGCTGTACCGATACGGATTCCGCTTGTGACGAATGGGCTTTCCGGATCGAATGGGATCGTATTTTTATTGACAGTGATGCCGATTTCATCCAGGACCTTTTCCGCTACCTTTCCAGTCAGGCCAAGTGAGCGCAGATCAACCAACAGCAAATGATTGTCTGTACCACCCGATACAAGATCGATTCCTTCTTTGTTCAAGCCTTCTGCAAGGCGGTTGGCATTGGAGATGATATTCTGGGCGTATTCTTTGAAAGAATGCTCCAGCGCTTCGCCAAACGCAACTGCTTTGGCAGCAATGACATGCATAAGCGGGCCGCCCTGGATGCCAGGGAAAATGGACTTGTCGATTTTCTTCGCGAATTCTTCTTTGCAAAGAATCATCCCGCCGCGCGGTCCGCGAAGGGTTTTATGGGTAGTCGTCGTGACAAAATCAGCATATGGAACCGGATTCTGGTGCAGGCCTGCTGCAACCAAACCGGCGATATGCGCCATATCGACCATCAAATAGGCGCCGACTTCATCCGCGATTTCACGGAAACGCTTGAAATCGATCGCTCTTGGGTATGCACTCGCACCGGCAACGATCATCTTCGGCTTATGTTCACGCGCTTTTTCAAGGACAACATCATAATCGATGACTTGAGTTTCCTCGTCGACACCGTACTCGACGAAATTATACTGGACACCACTGAAGTTAACCGGGCTGCCATGAGTCAAGTGACCGCCGTGGGAAAGATTCATCCCGAGGACGGTATCGCCCTGTTCAAGAACGGTAAAATAAACCGCCATATTCGCCTGGGCGCCTGAGTGAGGCTGGACGTTCACGTGCTCTGCGCCAAAGATTTCCTTCGCGCGGTCGCGGGCGATATTTTCGACAACATCGACATGCTCGCATCCGCCATAATAGCGGCGGCCTGGATAACCTTCCGCATATTTATTTGTCAGTACAGATCCCTGCGCTTCCATGACTGCCTCGCTGACAAAGTTCTCAGATGCAATCAATTCGATTTTCGTACGCTGACGCTTCAATTCATCCTGCATTGCTGCGAATAACTGGCTATCCTGCTGTGACAAGTGCTTCACGTAAGTTCCCCCTCTTGATATGTATTATCTGGTTTCGTTATTAGAAAATTCATTCTTATTTTAGCCGATATTATGATGAAAGAAAAGGATGACGCTAGAAAAAACAGAACCATTGAACAGGTTCTGCTTCTTCATCAATCAACATGATTCATTTTCGTTTGTTCGTTCGTAAACTGCTCGGGCGCCGCCGATCAGCTTCGGCCTTGTTTTCGCCAGCGTCACATGGGCATGTCCGAGGCTTTTCTGCTGCACTCTGACTGGCACGGCGACATGCTTCATTTGCATGCCAATCAATGTATCGCCAATATCGATGCCGGCGTCTGCCTTGATGAATTCCACCATAACAGGGTTGTCGAGGTGTTGGTAGGCATGCGCGGCCATTGCCCCGCCTGCATTCCTCACCGGGATCACCGTCACTTCATCCAGCTGCTTTCGCTCCGCCGTATCCCGTTCGACGACGATTGCGCGGTTCAAATGCTCACAGCATTGGAACGCCAGCTGGACGCCTGTTTGATTCTGAAGTTCGCGGAGCTGCCTGAAGACCATTGCCGCGACCTCGTCCGTACCCGCTGTACCAATCCGCTGGCCGATGATTTCACTCGTGCTGCAGCCGACAACCAATACCTGGCCTTTTTTCAGTTGTACCTGTTCGTTAAAATCGGTAAGAATGGAGTTCAATTCTGCTTCCCATTGTTGAATAGACAGTGTCAGCGCCTCCTTTTAAAAATCTTACTGCTTGTTTTCATACTCCTTGATTTTGCCTACACGGTTTTCGTGGCGGCCGCCTTCGTACTCCTCTGTAAGCCATACAGCTGCAATCTCCCGCGCAAGCCCAGGTCCGATGACACGCTCTCCCATCGCGAGCATATTGCTGTCATTGTGCTGGCGAGTTGCTTTCGCACTGAATACATCATGCACTAGCGCACAGCGAATGCCCTTCACCTTGTTCGCAGCGATGCTCATGCCAATGCCTGTACCGCAAATCAAGATTCCCTTATCAAACTCTCCGTTCGCCACTTTTTCCGCAACCGGGAGCGCATAGTCTGGATAGTCAACAGAAGTTCCGCACTCACAGCCGAAATCTTCATACTGAATATTCATTTCATCCATCAAATTCTTAATTTCTTCGCGGATATTGACTCCGCCATGGTCTGAAGCAATTGCAACCTTCATTTGTAAAATCCTCCTATGTATTCCCGCTTGCGGGGCGATTAAATCTACTGTTATTTTCTCATATTCGCTCTGGATTATAAAGAAAACGGTTTTTTGTATTGATATTCATTACTAATATTTGTTTAGAAAAAGATTTTATAGCGAGTTTTACTTTTTTATAGCGACTTTTTGCTTTTTATAGCGAGTTTCATTTTTATATAGCGACTTTTCGTTTTTTATAGCGAGTTTCATTTTTATATGGCGACTTTTCGTATTTTTATAGCGAGTTTTTAATTTATATAGCGACTTTCTCATTTTTATAGCGACTTGGAAATTCAGCGCCATTTTTTCCAACTCAAAAAAAAAAAAAAACCACAGCATCTTCCAGCTGTGGTCCAACAATTATTTACAACGAAAACTTCGTAATCGTGCTTTTTAGTTTTCCGGCCTGGTTTTGCAGTTCTACCGCCAACTCTTCTACATCTGAAATGACTTCCGCCTGCTGTTCGGCAGCTGAGGCCACGCTCAATGCTCCGGCAGAAGTTTCTTCCGCAATCGCGGCCATTTCCTGCGATTGATTGGATGTGTGCTGGATGGTTTTCATTTGCGTTTCGACAAGTGCGGTAATCGTGTGGATCACATCTGCCATCTCGTGGATAGTTTCCGTCATTTCTTCAATTACCTGGTTTGTCTTCTCGCCTTTCTTCGCTTCACCATTCGCCGTCTCGACCTGTCTGCTGATCTGGCCGACGACGTTCTGCACCTCAGACTGGATGTTTTGGATCAAGCCTGATATTCCCTGGACAGCATCCGCACTCTGGTCGGCAAGCTTCCTCACTTCTTCGGCGACAACTGCGAAGCCTTTGCCATGCTCTCCGGCACGTGCTGCTTCAATCGATGCATTAAGCGCGAGCAAATTCGTCTGTGCAGCGATATCGCCAACAAGCTGGATGATCTGCTCCACTTTTGTCGCGTTTTCTTCTAATCGTTTGACCGTGCCAAGCGATTCGCGGTTATCATTCGCAAGCCTTTCAATCCCTGAAATCAATGAATGGATGGCATCCTTTGATTCCTGGAGATCTTTAACCATTTCCACGGAGATCGATTCAGATGCCCGCGCTTTTTCCTGGACGTCTTCTGCGATCCGGATGACTTCATCAACCGATTCTGCCGTTGTTTGCGTAGATAGCGCCGAAGAATCAGCTCCAGCAGCAATTTCCTTGATCGTCGTTGAAATGATCGATGCCTGCTCTGAGGCAGTTGCTGATTGGCCGGAAATGCGGATTACTTTTTCATTTGTTTCATTGAAATTCGCATCAATCTGGCTGACCATCTCACGCAGGTTTGACAGCATATTATTGAAGGCCATTCCCAAAGAGCGGATTTCGTCATCCGATTTCGAGACTTCCACATCCTCGGCAATCTCACCCTGTGCCGCCTTCAAAGCCGACTGTTCCAGCTTTTGCAATGGCTTGATAATAAGGCCGGCAGCCATATACGCGAGCAGCCCCGACCAGAAAATACCGAGACCTAGAACTGCGGCAGTATAAACGACCGAATTAATGCCAATGAACTTTTGAACAAAAGGATAAAGGAAATAAATAAAGAATGCACTTGTTGAATACGTAATGATCGCTAACACGGTCGTCAGCATGACCATTTTCTTTCGCAATCCCATTTTGTAGCTTCGTTTTGAACCCACTGACAATCCCCCTGAAAAATGAATTTGCATCGTTCCACTTTTCGAATCGCTGCGAAAAGTTTTTCTCAAGGGTATTATCGGATTTTATCGATGATTCTTTCGATACTTTTTTGAATTTCTTGAAAAGCTTTCCGATAAATTTGCTCATCCCCGCCATACGGGTCTGCTACATCCTGGCTTCCGCTTTCTTCCGCAAATTCTTTCAATGTAAAAGTTTTCTCAGCTGCGTCTGGATACTGGCTCAGAATCAGCCCTTTATGGCTACCAGTCATCGTCAGGACCACTGTCGCCCAATCAATCATTTCCTTTGTCAATGTCGAGGAGCGATGCACATGGCTTATTTCGTTTTCCTCAAGCACGATTTTTGCATTGACCGAAGCATCCTCGCCGTTCGGAGCATACACTCCCGCTGATTTCACTTCGATGCCGGGCAGCTGCTTGCTTTTTAAAATCGCTTCCGCCATTGGGCTTCGGCATGTATTTCCGGTACAGACAAATAAAACGTGCGCCATGCGTTTCCCTCCTGTGTTCAACTTTTCTTCATTATAAGACAATCTCAAAGCATTTTCATTTTTGCCATTTTGAAATGCGCGAAAAAAATACACCCGCATCACAACAGGTGCACAAAAAAAGTCTATAGTGGCAGAAGCAATTTCAGCCCGAATGTGAGCAATATGCTTCCTCCCAATGCTTCGCTGTATGTACCAAGCCAACCCTGCACTCTTTTTCCGACCAGCAGGCCTGCCCATGTCAGGACCATCGCTGCGACTCCAAAGCAGATCAGTACTAGCAGTGTCCTCGCGCCATAGATTCCCAGTGTGAGGCCGACAGAAAAACTATCAAGGCTGACAGATAGGGCAAAAATCAATAAACCCTTGCCAACCGGAGTAATCAGGCTTGTCTCCTCTTCCTTGAAGCTTGCCCAGATCATCTGGACACCGAGCACAATCAGCAGCAGGCCGCCAATATATCCTGCTATCGCCCCGAATTGCTGCGATAAGAATCTTCCTGCCACCATTCCAAGCAGCGGCATCCACACATGGAACAAGCCAATCGTGACGCCAATTTTAAAAATATGCCTTTTCGTCAGCCTGAACATGCCCATTCCGAGACCTACGGAAAATGCATCCATTCCCAATGCGAATGCCATCAACATCAGTGTGAATAATTCGCCGGCTATTGCTGCCATGTCTTCGCCCCCTCGGACTTGCTAATTCAGCATATGCACGTCCAAAAAGATTTAGAAGCACGGAATTGGGAGTTTAAAACTCATGGCGGCCGCAACAGCAAAAAAGCGCTTCAGGGCTGAAGCGCTTTTCTTCTATTTGTTGATAATCGGCAGACCAGAGGCCTTTGATAAGCGATTCATGATCGCCTGGCCGACACCCTGATCAGGGAAGATTTCGCCGAAAATGATATCGAGGTCTTCCTGGTTGAATGCCCGGAGTGTATCATAGAGAGCTTCCGCGACAGTTTCAAGACGGGCTCTTTCGCCGCATGCTATCACGACATTCGCATCATAAAATCCCTTGTTTTCCTTCGTGGTCATCACGCCGACTCTCTGGCCTTCGTTCCGCTTTTCGTTCACCAGCTGCTGGATTTCTTCTTTTGATCCATCAACGAGATAAAAAGGGGAATTAGGCGCGTAATGGCGGTATTTCATCCCAGGTGCTTTCGGCGCCTGCCCTTCATCCGTTAACGCAGGGTCTGCCGAAATTTTGCCAATTACTTCTTCCAGCTGCTCCTTCGTTACACCGCCAGGCCTTAAAATCACAGGGACTTCACTGGTGCAATCGACCACCGTGGATTCAAGGCCAACTCCGGTTGCACCGCCATCAACAATCCCGGAAATTCTGCCGGTCAGATCGTCAGCAACATGCGCAGCCGTCGTCGGGCTTGGCTTACCTGACAGATTCGCACTTGGTGCTGCAAGCGGAAGGCCTGTTTCCTCGATGAGCGCCAGGGCAACGGGATGGTCGGGCATCCTGATTGCGACTGTGGATAATCCGGCAGTTGCCTTTTCAGAAAGAGCGCCTGCCTTCTTTTCGAGGATGATCGTCAGCGGACCTGGCCAGAAAGCATCCATTAATCGCAATGCCTGTTCAGGGATTTCTTTTACAAAAGAATGAATTTGTTCACGATTGGCAATATGGATAATCAATGGGTTATCCCCAGGTCTTCCTTTTGCTTCGAAAATCTTCGATACGGCTTCATCGCTTTCTGCGTTACCTCCGAGTCCATAAACCGTTTCTGTCGGAAAAGCGACGACTTCATTTTGCTTCAGTTTTTGTGCAGCTTCCATGATTTGTGGATATGTTTTTAAATTATCCACATTCTTATCCACTGTCCACATTTGTGTTTGCATGTACATCCACCTTTTACTTCTCGCTATACTAGTCTATTTCTATGAAAGTATAAAAGAAGAATTAGCAGAACTCAAGTTTTTATCCACAAATTGTGGATACTTTTAATGAAACAGTGGATAACTTTGTGGATTAATCCACAATTCACAGAATTATTTTCATAATCGCGGAGTTATCCACAGTTAAAACTTGTTTAAGATGATTTTTTTCAAGAAGAGAATCAGGAATTTCGGATTGGTTCACCATTTCAAAACCAATGCTCCCAAAAAAAGAGACAGCACTCATCTTGTTGGTGACGAGATAAAGCTCCTCCAGCTCCTGGCTTTTCGCCGTCAGGAATGCTCTTTTGAAAAGAAGCATCAAATCAGGCTGGGCAATTTGCGGAGAGACGACGAAGGAACGCAATAAACCCGCCTTGTCCACAGGTTCTACACCAAGACATGCCTTAAGTTCCCCTTCCTGATTCTCCATTAAAGAAAAGTTTTCAATCGATTCTGCCAAACCTTCCGGGCTTACACCTGCCTCTGTCAAAAAAGCATCTAGCTTAGGCAGGTCCTCTTTATTTGCACTTCTGATTTTCCATGTCATATCTTTCACCTCGAGATTTAGATTCTACTAAATTGATATGATAGGATTGAAAAAAGTAGAACTCAAAAAAAAAAACACGGCAGCAAATCACTTATGTGACGCTGCCGTGCTTCTTTTAAATGTGCTCTTTAAGCCGGGTGTTTAGTCGTTGTTATTGTTGTTGCGGGCATTGCCGCCTTTTTCACCGATTTCTTCATAGAAGCTTCGGTCATGGTTCTCAGAAGTCGCTTCTCCGCCTTTGCGGCCAATCTCCTGATAGAAGTCCTTGTCGTGGCTTTCGGATGTTGATTCGCCACCTTTTTTACCGATTTCCTGGTAGAATTCGCTGTCATGGCTCTCAGCAGTAGCCTCTCCGCCTTTGCGGCCAATATCCTGATAGAAATCTTTGTCGTGATTGTTGGAAGTTGCTTCGCCGCCTTTACGGCCGATTTCCTGATAGAATTCGCTGCCATGGTTCTGGCTTGTTGCTTCGCCGCCCATGCGTCCTCGTTCTTCACGTGACATCTTATCATTATTATTGTTTTTAGCCATATTACTCATCCTCCTTGAAATCTAAGTTTTGATGTTACACTACACTGAATATCCGGAATCTCACATGCTAAAACTAGATTCAAAAGAATGTAATATGCTTGTTCAACGAATGTAATATTTTTGGAAATTCGCGCAGTCGTTTTTCCTCCTTTACCATGTATTTCTTAATAGAAGCTAGCTAATGTTTCCTAGCTTCTCATAGTGAAAAATTCATACGTGAGTGATTTAGGTCACTATGTCCCTCACTTTGTATGGTTATAATAAATTTATACAGATGAAAACCTTTCTCAAAAAGGGGGCAGGGCATGGAAATCAAAACAATATATCAACAGATTGGCGGAGACGAATCGATCCGCAAAATTGTTGATACTTTTTATCCGAAAGTTTATGAAAATGAAGAGCTCAGTCCGTTGTTTGAAGGAGATATAGCAGAAATCAAGAGGAAGCAGTGGATGTTCCTCACACAACTGACCGGCGGCGGAGCACTTTACAGCGAGGAATTCGGACCTCCCAATATGAGGGCCAGGCATATGCCTTTTGAAATAACGCCTATTCGCGCGCAGGCATGGCTGAGGCTGATGCATGAAACATTGACCGAAACAGGATTGCTGGAAACCGAGGGAGGCAAAGCCTTGTTCGAGCGCTTGAGCCAGATCGCGCCAATTATGATTAACAGCCAATAAGGAGGGCTTATCATGGAAAAACAATCATTGAAACAATACCAGGAATTCAGCGAAGAACGGTTTACGAAACGGATTGTCTTTAAAAAAGGTGACAGCACCGTATTCCTGCTAAACTTCACGCCCGGCCAGGAGCTGCCGAAGCACACTCATCCAGGGACAGAAGTATTTATTTTAACAATGCAGGGTGAAGGAACGTTTACGATTGACGGAGAAGAAGTAACGGCAGCAGCCAACGAAACCGTCCATTTGAGCGGCAGCGAAGAACTATCCTATAAAAACACCGGTGATGAGCCTGTCACTTTATATGTGATGCTCAACAAGATTCCGGATGAAAGATTTGCACAGGATATTTAAAGTAAGATTGAAGCAGCTGGTTTTTGCTAGTTGGTCGATATAATAACGGTTTTGGTCGAAATACTTTAAAATGTGGTCGATATAATTGAAAATCCGCTGATATAATTCAAAAAGTGGTCGATATATTTTGAAATTCGCCAAATTAATTTAAAATGCGGTTTAATTATCTAAAATTGCGAGCTGGATTGAAGTTATTTTGATCAAGTCTGCTAAAAAAACAGCCCCTGCATCCGCTGCAGGGGCTTATTTTATCCAAAAATCCTGTTCCAGATCTCCACCAGGAAGAATGCAACCTCAACTTCTTCTTCCTCGCTGCCTTCGTAGACTGGTTTTTCATCCTTTTCTGATGATTTCTTGTCCTTTTTCGCTTCTTTTACAAGATCGGCATCTGCCTTTTCGTCTTCCACATCTACTTTCACATCACCTTTGTCGCTGTTTTCATCGAAGCCTTCGCTTGTTGCTTCGCCGTTTGAGAAATCAAGGAAGCATAGCGGCGGATACAGGACGCACCACCAGTTTGCTCCTTCTCCTTCGCCCAATGTAATGAGGATCGCCTCATATTCACCCGCCGGATAGAGAAACTGCCCGTATAGTTTAGTAGGAAACTGGACCTTATCGAACTCTGTTTTTACCGTCTGTGTGGAGCCTTGTTCTGCGACGACTTTTTCGGCGATCTTCTGGATTTCCGGAAGTTTGGACTTGATTACTTCTCTCGCAGCTTCAATCGATGTAAGGTCCTGGACCCATTTGGTGATCTCCTTATTGATTTCATCGCGTACCAGTCGCTTGATTTCCTGATCTTTTTCAAGGTCACTTTCAGCAAGAATCCTCAGCCGGATCGCTTCGTTCGGTATTACCTTTGCCTCCTGGGCTGCCACTTCCGTTTTCGGTGTATATAAACTTAACATCGTAGCTGCACATAATAGGAGTATATATAATAAAGCCGCTGATTTTTTCATCATCATCATCTCTCGCACCATCCCTTCACTAGTCACAGTGTGGACAGTTTGATAGATTCTTAAACTAGTAATTTTGAAAAAAATGGACCCCTTTTGATCAGGAGTCCATTTCAGCAAAAACCATCCGATCCTTGCCATTGATATCAAAAACAACCTCAACTCTTGCGTGCGGGAAGGTTTTTTCCAGAAGCCCGCGAACAGCTTCTCCCTGGCCTGCGCCGATTTCAAAGCCGACGATTGCCTTTTCTTTCAGCACAAGCGGCAGCTCGTCCATGAAGCGGCGATACAGGTCCAATCCATCTTCACCTGCAAACAGTGCCATATGCGGCTCATGCTCGGTAACAATGTCTGACATCCATGCCTGGTCCGCAATGGGAATGTACGGCGGGTTCGAGATGACAGCATCGACTTTTTTTCCGTGTAAAATAAGCGGCTGCAACAGGTCGCCATGCAAGAATTCGACGTCTGCACCAAGTTTGCCGGCATTTTTCCGAGCAACATCCAGAGCTTCTTCTGAAAGGTCGACCGCTGACACCTTCAATTCAGGTTTCTCCAGCTTCAGACTGACCGAAATCGCTCCGCTTCCGGTCCCGACATCGACAAGGTCAATTTGGCCACTTTCCGGGAAAAGCTTTTCCAGCCGCTGAAGCGTGCCATGAACAAGCTCCTCCGTCTCCGGACGTGGAATCAGCACATGCTCGTTCACCTCAAAGCGGCGGCCATAAAACTCCTCTGAACCGATAATATACTGGATCGGTTCACCTTCTGCATGCCTTTTTACAGCGGCACGGAACTCTGTCCACACTTCCCCTTCCAGTTCATCGCGCATCTTCATCAGCATCGAAGTGCGGGACAGCCCCGAGAAGTGCCGCAGAAGCAGCTCACCGGCAAACTCTTCACGGTTATGTTCTTTTAAAAAAGAAGAAGCCCAGTTGAGGGCTTCATACATTTTGGGATCAGTCATTGTTCGCACTCTCAAGTCTTTGCGATTGGTCTTCCATGATTAATGCATCGATGATTTCATCCAACTTGCCCTGGAGAATCTGGTCAAGCTTTTGGATCGTCAAACCGATACGGTGGTCAGTCACGCGGTTCTGCGGGAAGTTGTACGTACGGATACGCTCAGAGCGATCGCCGGTACCAACGGCTGATTTACGAACCTGGTCGTACTCCGCCTGCGCTTCCTGCTGGAACTTGTCATAGACGCGGGCACGAAGTACCTTCATCGCCTTGTCTTTGTTTTTGTGCTGTGATTTTTCATCCTGACATGACACGACGATTCCAGTCGGGATGTGAGTCAAACGGACCGCTGACATCGTGGTGTTTACGGACTGTCCGCCGGCTCCGCTGGACGCGAATGTATCGAAGCGGATATCCTTATCATGCAGCTCGATTTCAACTTCTTCTGCTTCCGGAAGACATGCAACCGTAGCTGTTGAAGTATGGATACGTCCGCCTGATTCCGTTTCCGGAACACGCTGGACGCGGTGAGCGCCGTTCTCGAACTTCATTTTGGAATATGCGCCATTTCCGTTGATCATGAAGATGATCTCTTTAAAACCGCCAACGCCAGTCGTGCTGGCATCGATGATTTCTGTTTTCCAGCCCTGTGATTCAGCAAAACGGCTGTACATGCGGTATAGGTCGCCAGCAAACAGAGCGGCCTCATCACCGCCCGCAGCGCCGCGGATTTCCATAATAACGTTTTTATCATCATTAGGGTCCTTAGGAACCAGGAGAATCTTGATTCGCGCTTCCAGCTCTTCAATGCGCGGCTCAAGATCGGAGATTTCCTCCTTGACCATTTCACGCATATCAGCATCAAGCTTTTCTTCGAGCATCGCCTTTGCATCGGCCAATTGCTCTTTCACTTCTTTGTATTCACGGTAAGCCATGACCGTTTCCTGGATGTCAGACTGCTCCTTGGAATACTCGCGGAGCTTCTTGGAGTCATTGACTACTTCCGGGTCACTCAATAGTTCATTCAATCTTTCATAACGATCCTCAACTGCTTGAAGACGATCAAACACGGACATTCACCTCTATTTTCATAATCCTTCATATGGATTCAAACATAATAGTAAAAGTTCATAGCATAACATTCTAATTATAGTATAGGTGCCACTCTCAGTCAAAATCATTCTAAACGCTTATAGCCAACGAAAAAGCATGCCCGATGCCGAGCATGCTGTCCCGATGGTGCTTTTATTCAATATTGACATTGATGTCGTAGCGCGGCAAAGCTTGAGCCAGCTTATCATGTAATGTTTTCTGTGCTTTTTCGCGATCCTTTCGGGTTACCCGCCCTTGAAGCTGAGCTGTCACGTTCATCTCCCCGCCGTTGATCCAGATCGAACCTGGTTCATAGCCAGCATCTGAAATGACGTCTTTCGCTTTTTGGACATCCTGGGAAAAACTGTGGTGGTTCTCGTTATCGGTATTCAGCAAATTCGGGTTTTGATCGGTCATCGTCATGCCATTGTCCTGGTCCTTTGTGAAATTCGGGCCATCCCCGTGGCGGACTCCGTCATTTTCCCTGTTCAGATCAACACCAGCCTGGTCTTCATCCTTGTCATATACAGATTCAGCATTATCCTGAGCACATCCTGAAACCATAACCACCGCGAACATAAGCAATATGAGTAATTTTTTCAAATTATGGCACCTCCCGCGGTTAGCTTGCCCTTTTGGGGGATCATCCATGCAAGGATTGAGCTATTTTTAGCGGAAATACGCGGCCGGAAAACTTCACGGCTATCATTGCATCTTAATGAATATTAATTGCACGATAAGAAGCATTAATTGCATGTTCAACCGTGTTAATTGCACCGTAAGAAACATTAATTGCACGCTCACCCGTGTTAATTGCACCGTAATGTTACATGATTGCACGCTTAACCAATATAGGCGAATTCATATAAAAAATCCCCCGCTCACGGGAGGATCAGACATTATTATGTTAAGCTTTGCGTCGTTTTTTCGATTTTAAGCTCATTTGGTGATTTTGGCACCTCATGGTGGTGTCTGCAGCGCGGCTCATATGCTTCTGATGCGCCAACAAGTATGACTGGGTCATCGTAAGAAGCCGGTTTGCCGTTGATCAGACGCTGTGTACGGCTTGCAGGCGATCCGCAGACAGCACATACAGCCTGAAGCTTGGTCACATTTTCAGCAACAGCCATCAACGCAGGCATTTGGCCGAATGGCTCGCCGCGGAAATCCTGGTCAAGCCCGGCAACGATGACGCGATAGCCGCTGTCTGCCAGGTGCTGGACAACCGCAAGGATTTCATTGTCAAAAAACTGGACTTCATCGATGGCAATGACATCGATATCAGGGTTGATGTGCTTGAAAATATCAGTAGAGTTGGCAATAGGCTTGGCAGTAACTGCTGCTCCGTTGTGTGATACAACCGATTCTTCGCTGTAGCGGTTATCAATCGCAGGCTTGAAAACAGCAATTTTTTGCTTTGCAAATTGCGTCCTGCGCACGCGGCGGATCAGTTCTTCGGATTTACCGGAAAACATGCTGCCGCAGATCAATTCGATCCAGCCGCTTTGTTTCATAACGTACATGGTCGGCCTCTCCTTCCTCGCTAAACCAAAAATTTGATAGGCTTTTTTCGTATTTTTACGGCTTTTCCATGCCATAAAGGTACGAAAAAAGCCTGGTCAAAGTTCGACACTTTTTTTCAGCTTTTTCCATTATAACAAAAAATTCCGCTGAATCCAGACACAAAAATAAAGTTCATAAAATAAATTTTTATCTTATATATGTACCCAAAAGCACATGTAAAAAGGCAATAAAAAACAGGCAAGTCACAAAGCTTCTTGCCTGTTTCATCATCTCTTATATTACTGGTTGTTTTTAAGACCGTATTTCTTGTTGAAGCGGTCAACACGTCCGCCAGCTTCAGCAAACTTCTGACGTCCAGTATAGAATGGGTGGCATTCAGAGCAAGTTTCAACGCGAATCTCGTCCTTAACAGAACCAGTTTCGAATTCGTTTCCGCAAGCGCAAGTCACCTTAACTGTTTTGTAGTTTGGATGAATTCCTGATTTCATTCTTTTCATCTCCTTCCGCCCTGAATCATATCCGAAACAGAGTTATAATCAACGGTTCAGACCGTTATTGGAAAAACACACTGACCTCATTATAACAAGTCCAATTCATTTTTTCAAGTCAGTTTTTCAGCCCAGAATCTGGAATTATGAGCGCTTGTTATTGCCTTTCATTTCTTCACCAAGTACTGCGAAGAAATCTTCATTCGACTTGGACTGTCTTAGCTTGCGCAGGAATTTTTCCGCGAAATCCGGTGAATCGGACATCGATTTGCGGATCGCCCACAGCTTGTCCAGATGGTCCTTTGGAATAAGCAATTCTTCCTTACGCGTTCCGGAGCGACGGATGTCGATGGCCGGGAAGATCCTTCTTTCGGCAAGTGAACGGTCAAGGTGAAGTTCCATATTACCTGTTCCTTTGAATTCTTCGTAAATGACATCGTCCATACGTGAGCCTGTATCTACAAGCGCAGTTGCAAGGATCGTCAAGCTGCCGCCTTCCTCGATATTACGCGCAGCACCGAAGAAACGCTTCGGACGGTGGAATGCCGCAGGGTCAATACCACCGGACAATGTACGTCCGCTTGGCGGAATGACAAGGTTGTAGGCACGTGCAAGACGTGTGATGCTGTCCATCAGGATGATGACATCACGCTTATGCTCGACAAGGCGCATCGCACGCTCAAGCACAAGCTCTGCAACCTTGATATGGTTTTCAGGCACTTCGTCAAAAGTGGAGCTGACTACATCGCCGGCAACGGAACGCTCGATATCTGTTACCTCTTCAGGACGCTCATCGATCAATAGCACAATCAGTTCCGCTTCCGGATGGTTCGTTGTAATGCTGTTGGCAATTTCTTTGATAAGCATCGTTTTACCAGCCTTTGGCGGAGCGACAATCAATCCGCGCTGTCCAAAGCCGACTGGTGCAAGGACATCCATGATTCTGGTGGAAACCTTGTTGTGTGTAGTCTCAAGCTTCATCTGACGGTCTGGGTACAATGGCGTCAATCCCGGGAAGTGAACCCTTTCTTTTGCCGATTCTGGGTCATCACCGTTGACAGCCTCGACCTGAAGCAATCCGAAATAACGTTCGTTCTCTTTAGGAGGACGGACTTTACCCGATACCTTGTCCCCGTTCCTTAAGTCAAAACGGCGGATCTGCGAAGCCGAAATGTAGATGTCCTCTGAGCTTGGGGAATAGTTGATTGGGCGCAGGAATCCAAAGCCCTCAGACTGGATGATTTCCAGGACACCTTCCATGAAAAAATAACCCTGCTGTTCGGCACGTGCTTTTAAAATAGCAAAAATAAGTTCTTTTTTCGTCAACTTGCTGTAGTAAGAGACTTTATACTCTTTTGCGAGTTCATAAAGCTCTTTCAATTTCATATTTTCTAAGCTTGAAATATTTACTTCCATAATGAATGTCACCACGCCTTAAAATATTTCGATTTCCCCCATAAAGAAAAGTATATGAATATCAGAGTATGGATGGAAAAAGAAGAAATGAGTTCCTTGAAGGTTGTAAGAAGGAATTAATGAAGGTAGAACATTTTGTGATCTATATATTTTACTTTCAAAACAATTTTCATTTTACCCTTAAATATGAAAAATAATCAATCTTTTTATATATCCGCTGCCTTTAGGTGGTAAGGCAGCGGACTTGAAAGGGTTTGCAGTCATTTTTTTAGCTATTAAAACACGACTGTTGATTTTCGTTTCAGGCGCTTCGCTTTCCGCTGGAAGAATATGAAAAAGACCAACTGCCGTCTTTTTCATAAGCAATCCTTCCTTGGGGCTGGCGCTGAGCCTCCTCGCCGTTCCACTCCTGCGGGGTGCAAATGATTCCTCACGTGAATCATTTCACCTAGGTCTCATCTGACCAGCTGCGCCCGCAGGACACTGAATGGCTTCCTCGAGTTTAACCACGCACGATGGAAATGCGATAGCATTTTCGGAGGAGTCTACGCGCCTTCCACTACAATCAACAGGAGTAAAAACAACATAATGCTTTAACAACATCTTTTTAAAATAATTTATTATTTCATGACTAAGTGAGGTTTTTTCTTCAGGCTGTGCTGGCCTTCGATGAACCGGACTGTGCCTGATTTTGCACGCATGACGACGGAGTGGGTTGAGCCGTAAGAGCCTTTGAACTGGACTCCTTTAAGCAGCTCACCGTCAGTTACGCCTGTGGCTGCGAAAATGGCATCGTCGCCGCGGACGAAATCTTCCATAAGGAGGACTTTATTGACATCGATGCCCATTTTTTTGCATCGCTCAAGCTCTGCATCATTTTGCGGAAGCAATCTTCCCTGGATTTCACCGCCGAGGCTTTTAAGTGCTACAGCTGCGATGACACCCTCAGGTGCTCCGCCTGAACCAAACAGGATATCCACGCCGGTAGTATCAAACGCCGTATTGATCGCGCCTGCTACATCTCCGTCATTGATCAGTTTGATCCTTGCTCCGGCATCACGAAGCTGGGCAATGATATGTTCATGGCGCGGACGGTTCAATACCGTCGCTACAACATCTTCAATATCCTTGTTCTTCGCTTTTGCAACTGCCTTCAGGTTATCAAGGACAGAAGCATTGATATCGACCATTCCAACCGCCTCTGGTCCTACTGCAAGCTTATCCATGTACATGTCAGGTGCATGAAGCAGGTTGCCGTTATCTGCCACCGCTAGGACAGCAAGGGCATTCCAGCCGCCGGACGCTACGATATTCGTTCCTTCCAAAGGATCGACCGCTACATCCAAACGCGGGCCATAGCCTGTCCCAAGCTTTTCACCGATATACAGCATCGGTGCTTCATCCATTTCACCTTCACCGATCACGACTGTACCTTTCATCGGGATGGTGTCAAACACATCTCTCATTGCCGACGTTGCAGCATCGTCAGCTTCGTCTTTTTTTCCGCGTCCCATCCAGCGTGCTGACGCAAGCGCCGCCGCCTCGGTCACGCGGACAAGCTCCATCGTTAAGCTACGTTCCATATGATCATCCCCTAATCATGAAAGGGGCTAATGCCCACCGAAACAGTAAACCTCTCTATCTCTTTGATGTGGCCGCAATGCACGGCTCGATAATCAAATAGGTTATACTAATTTACGGTTTCAATCAGCATTAGCACCACTATTTGTATTGTACAACTCCATTGTACTATACTTTTTATGATTTTTTTACTTCTTCTTGCTCTTCAGAGGTCATATCTTCACGCCAAATTGTGGCACCGAGCCCATTCAGCTTTTCAACGATGTGGCTGTAGCCGCGATCGATATGGTCTACACCCGTCACCTCAGTGACACCTTCAGCCATAAGGCCGGCAATGACAAGAGCTGCTCCGGCGCGGAGATCGCTTGCCTTAACCTTGGCTCCCTGAAGCTTGACCGGACCGCTGATGATCGCAGATCTGCCTTCAACTTTGATATTGGCATTCATTCTTCTCAGTTCATCGATATGCTTAAAGCGTGCGCCATAGATTGTATCCGTGACAACGCTTGAGCCTTCCGCCCTTGTGAGCAGTGCGGTGAATGGCTGCTGCAGGTCTGTCGGGAATCCTGGATAAACGAGTGTCTTAATGTCGACCGCCTTGTACTTCTCAGCAGGAGCAACATAGATTTGTTCATCACTGGCTTCAATTTTGGCTCCCATTTCCTTCAGCTTGGCCACAAGTGACTCAATATGCTGCGGAATGACATTATCAATCGTGACGCCATCACCAATCGCAGCTCCAAGAATCAAATATGTTCCTGCCTCGATTCGATCCGGAATGATAGTATGGCGGCAGCCATGAAGCTCATCCACACCATCGATACGGATTACATCGGTTCCGGCTCCTTTGATTTTCGCTCCCATATTGGTGAGCAATGTTGCTACGTCAATGATTTCCGGCTCTTTGGCGGCATTTTCAATGATGGTCCGCCCTTTTGCCCGTACAGCTGCAAGCATGATATTGATCGTTGCCCCAACGCTTACGACGTCAAGATAGATTCTTGCTCCGCGAAGCTCATCTGCACGAAGATAGATTGCACCCTGCTCATTTGTCACGCTGGCACCAAGTGCTTCGAATCCTTTTATATGCTGGTCAATCGGCCTGGGACCCAAATGGCATCCGCCAGGCAGTCCAATGACAGCCTTTTTAAAACGGCCAAGCATCGCTCCCATTAGATAGTAAGAAGCTCGCAGCTTTTTCACTTTTCCATTCGGCAAAGGCATGGAAATCATGGAAGACGGATCTACCGTCATTTCATTGTTCGAGAATTCAACAGAACCGCCGATTTCCTCCATCAAGTCCTTGAGCATATGAACATCGGAAATATCCGGCAAACCTTCAATGGTTACAGGCGATTCAGCTAAAATAGTTGCGGGGATCAAGGCTACCGCGCTGTTTTTCGCGCCGCTTACCCGTACAGTCCCTTTTAAAGGATAACCGCCTGCAATCTTAAGCTTTTCCATTTTTGACTCCCTTCTAAGCCGTGATGTAAGGTCAAGCTGGAGATGCAAACAATGTACAGCTAAGACCGATATAGGCTCTACGTAGATTAAAATGACCGAAATCAATTTGGTTTATTTTTCCAATAAAAATATTCAGATTCCGGGAGTTTTCTATTCCCTTAGTTTACACGATATTCCCAATTTCATGTAATAAAATGCAAAAAAGATTAAATTGGGTAAAAGTTCCTAACTAGACTATGCCTCTGCAAGGCAGACCATATTTCTAGTTTCAATAGCCCTGTTAATCAAGACTGTTGACCTTCGTTCCAGGCACTTCGCTTTCCGCGGGCAGTCTGGTAGCCTCCTCGGCGTTAACACGCCTGCGGGGTCTCCCAATGACTTGCTAATCCCGCAGGACTTTGAATAAGCTTCCTCGAGTTCGCCCACGCACGATGGAAATGCGTTAGCATTTTCGGAGGAGTCTTCGTGCCTTCCACTACGGTCAACAGGACTTAAAAAATCGTTGGGTGTAACAGAGCAACTAAGTAAGTTGCTTCATACAGCAGATACAATTACTGTCCGCGAGATTCCCAGTCTTTCAAAAATGCTTCGATTCCTTTGTCTGTCAGCGGGTGGTTGAACATTTGCTGAATGACTTTGTATGGTACGGTGGCGATATGTGCGCCTCTTAGTGCTGCGTCTGTTACGTGTTGTGGGTGACGGATGGATGCTGCGATGATTTCTGTGTCGATTCCGTGGATGGTGAAGATTTCGGCAATCGTTGAAATCAGGTCGAGTCCGTTATGGCCGATGTCATCGAGGCGGCCAAGGAATGGTGACACGTATGTAGCCCCCGCTCTGGCTGCCAGCAATGCCTGGTTTGCACTGAAAACCAGTGTTACGTTTGTCTTGATTCCCTCTTTTGAGAATACGGAAACAGCCTTCAGCCCTTCTGGAGTCATCGGAACTTTGATCGTAATGTTCGGTGCGATTGCAGCTAATTCTTTTCCCTCTTTGATCATGCCTTCTGCATCAAGCGCGATGACTTCGGCACTGACAGAGCCAGGGACCAATTCGGTAATTTCCTTCAGACGGTCCTCAAACTTCACATTCTTTTCTTTTGCCACAAGTGACGGGTTTGTCGTGACACCTGATAAAATTCCAAGAGTATAGGCCTCGCGGATTTCTTCCATATTTGCAGTATCGATAAAAAACTTCATTTGTAAACGCCTCCAGTCGACATAATTTTCAAACTTACGAGAAAAGCGCAAGCGCCTTGGTCAGCCCCGACAAGCGCTGGAGGGCCTGACAGTGAAGTCGTTCTTTGACTTCATTGGCAGGACCGAAGCGTCTTGAGGGGCTAGGCGCTGAAGCTAGACAATTCTCGAAGTGGATTTAAAATATTCTAAATTATATAAATGGACAAAAACCGCCTTATTGTAAGGCGGTTTTATTATAACAAATTTTCGTTGCTATTACGCTTTGTTAGAAGAACCAAATTCGCGCATTTTGCCGATTACAGTTTCTTTG
This sequence comes from Cytobacillus oceanisediminis 2691, assembly GCF_007678455.1. GTDB lineage: Bacteria > Bacillota > Bacilli > Bacillales > Cytobacillaceae > Mesobacillus > Mesobacillus oceanisediminis_A. The sequence continues at coordinate 87,117 of NZ_VEEP01000008.1, forward strand.
ATTGCGTCACGAGCTGGTCCAAGGTATTTGCGTGGATCGTACTCGTTAGGCTTTTCAGCCAATACCTGGCGGACAACTTTAGCTGAAGCAATCTGGTTTTCAGTATTAACGTTGATTTTAGCAGTTCCTAAAGAGACTGCTTTCTGGATGTCTTTTGTTGGAATGCCTGTACCGCCGTGCAATACCAATGGTACGCCTGCAACCTTGTTGATTTCTTCCATTTCTTTGAAACCAAGGTTTGGTTCGCCTTTGTAAGGGCCGTGTACAGAACCAAGTGCAGGAGCAAGGCAGTCAATGCCAGTGCGCTCAACAAGTTCTTTACACTCTTGTACGTCAGCATAGATAACGCCGTCAGCAACGACATCGTCTTCCTGTCCGCCGACAGTTCCAAGTTCTGCTTCAACAGAAACACCTTTTGAGTGAGCGTATTCTACAACCTTTGAAGTTGTTGAAACATTCTCTTCGAAAGGTCCGTGTGAAGCATCGATCATGACAGATGTGAAGCCTGCGTCGATTGCCTCTTTACATTTGTCGAAGCTTGAACCGTGGTCAAGGTGAATAGCGACAGGAACTGTAGTGTTATAGTCCTCCATCAAACCTTCTACCATTTTCACAACAGTCTTGAAGCCGCCCATGTAGCGTGCAGCACCTTCAGAAACCCCAAGGATAACCGGTGACTTCTCAGCTTCTGCAGCCTGAAGGATCGCTTGAGTGAACTCAAGGTTATTTAAGTTGAATTGCCCAACAGCGTAGCCTTCCGCATTCGCTTTTTTCAGCATTTCAGTCATTGAAACTAAAGGCATATCTTTTCCTCCTTCGTTATGATCAATCGCTTTTTGATTATGCTACCCTTTAAAAGGGTTTCCCTCTCTGCTTTTGATTATGTACCCGAGATGGCATTCATCAAAACGAAATGATCCTGTGGAATTCATATGTATCATACCAAAAGAAAATCAGAATTGCCATTGTTCAAGCCTTGTTTTTGCAAGTGTCATAAAAATGCTATAAAGCAAGCGCTACCAATAGTTTCACTTGTCTGTAAACTCACTTTTTCAGGCAAGAAAAAACCCCCTGGAGCATCCTGAGGGCACTTTATGTATCTCAATCTTTTGATACGGTTTGTGAATATTTCTTTACTGCTGCGCGGATATCATCAATATCGAATGGCTTGGCAAAGTGGGTCAAAGCACCAAGGTCCATCGCTTCCTGAATCATATCCAGCTCGCCATAGGCGGTCATGATGATGACGCGTATATCCGGGTCGATTACTTTCATTCTTTTTAAAATTTCAATACCATCCATGCCCGGGATTTTCATGTCCAGAAGAACGAGATCGGGTGGATGCTTCTTAACCAGTTCCAGGGCCTGGACGCCATTTGCAGCCTGGTACGTTTGATAACCTTCTTTTTGCAGCACTTCATTAAGTAGAATTCTGATGCCAAATTGGTCGTCAACAATTAGTATTTTTTCTTTCATGCCGCCTCTTCCCCCTAATAAATGTAATATGAGTATATGCTTTTGCCCAGGAAATGGTTTCGTCCTATCCCCATTACACAATTCGTTAAGAATCTTGAAATTCCTGCCATATTTTTAAACTTATTTTCGACAGATGCTTTTTCATTCTCATTGTAGTACTTTATAATCAGTATTGGCAAAGACGGAGGTGCTGGAATGTTAAAAATGTTTTCGACACAATTGGCCGGATTATTCAACCGGCTGATGGAAAAAGAAGAATTTTCAATTGAGGATGGAGCACGGCTGCTGGCACAGGCTGCTGCCGGAGAAGGCAAAATTTATATTTTCGGTACCGGGGAAATGAAGGCTGTTGAACTTGAAGCCGTTTATGGCGAAGAGCCACTTCAATCTGCAGCTATTTTATCGAAGGAAACAGAAATAGAAGCCGCAGACCGCGTGCTGATTGTCAGCCGCTACGCCGATAATGAAGAGGCAGTCAAAATGGCAGGCATTATACAGGAAAAAGGGATCCCGTTCGTGGCGATTTCTACCGTCCGGAATGAAAATGAAGGACTGAATACGCTTGCGGACGTCCATATTGATTTACGAATCAAAAAAGGCCTGCTGCCGGATGATGCCGGCAACAGAATTGGCTATCCCACTTCTATGGCGGCACTGTATATCTATTTTGGCCTAAAATTCACGATTGAGGAAATTTTGGAAGACTATTGACACGTATTTGTATGATTAAATCACAAAAATGCACAAAAAAAGCCGGCAAATTCACCGGCTTTTTTTTATGTTATTTATTTGTCTTGATGGATGCTTCAATAAAGTCCCTGAATAGTGGCTGCGGACGTGTTGGTCTTGATGTGAATTCAGGATGGAACTGTGATGCCAGGAACCATGGGTGGTCCTTCAGTTCGATGATTTCAACCAGACGACCATCCGGGCTTGTCCCTGAGAAGATGAACCCTTCATTTTCCATTGCCTGACGGTATTCGTTATTGAACTCGTAACGGTGGCGATGGCGCTCGTATACCAGGTCATCACCATAAGCAGCGAATGCCTTCGTATCTTCAGCAAGCTTACATGGATATAAGCCAAGACGGAGTGTTCCGCCAAGATCTTCAATATCCTTCTGCTCTGGAAGAAGGTCGATGATCGGATTTGACGTGCTTGGCATGATTTCGGCAGAGTGAGCATCTTTCAAGCCAAGAACGTGGCGTGCGAATTCAACGGATGCCAGCTGCATGCCAAGGCAGATTCCGAAGAAAGGCACTTTATTCTCGCGCGCGTATTTGGTCGCAAGGATCTTCCCTTCGATTCCGCGATCGCCAAATCCGCCAGGAACAAGAATTCCATCTGCGTCATTCAGCAATTCAACGACGTTTTCCTCTGTTACTTCCTCAGAGTTGATCCACTTGATTTCAATATCACTGTCAAATGCATATCCTGCATGCTTCAATGATTCAACTACTGAAATGTAAGCGTCTTGAAGTTCAACATATTTACCGACGAGGGCAATTCTCGTTTTGCCGGTAAGATGCGTCACTTTCTCGACGAGTGCATTCCACTCAGTCATGTCTGCTTCAGCGCAGTCCAATTTGAAGTGCTCGCATACAAGCTGGTCCATCTTCTGCTCTTGAAGAGCCAGAGGGATTGAATAAAGAGTTTCCGCATCTGTCGCCTCAATTACCGCTTCCTTGTCGATATCACAGAACAGGGCAATCTTGTCCTTCATGTCCTGTGAAATCGGCATTTCGGTACGAAGAACGATAATATTTGGCTGGATTCCCAGGCTGCGCAATTCTTTTACGCTATGCTGGGTTGGCTTTGTTTTCATTTCACCGGCTGCCTTGATGTAAGGAACCAGTGTACAGTGGATGTACATCACATTGTCACGGCCAGCATCATTCTTGATCTGGCGGATTGCTTCAAGGAACGGCAGTGATTCGATATCCCCTACTGTGCCGCCGATTTCAGTGATGACAACATCTGCGCCAGTCTCTTTGCCGGCACGGAAAACCTTTTCCTTGATTTCATTCGTGATGTGCGGGATAACCTGCACAGTTCCTCCGAGGTAGTCACCGCGGCGCTCTTTTTTCAGAACCGTCGAGTAGATTTTTCCTGTTGTCACGTTTGAGTATTTGTTCAGGTTGATATCGATGAAGCGCTCGTAGTGGCCCAAGTCCAGGTCCGTTTCGGCGCCATCGTCCGTCACGAATACTTCACCGTGCTGGTAAGGACTCATTGTCCCAGGGTCTACGTTGATGTATGGATCGAACTTCTGGATTGTCACGTTCAAGCCCCTGTTTTTCAGCAATCTTCCAAGGGATGCAGCCGTGATTCCCTTACCTAAGGACGAAACTACTCCGCCCGTAACAAAAATATATTTTGCCATTGTGTAATCCCCCTCATCAAACAGTTTGTACAATATGCACCTGTTTAATTGATTTATTAATTAAATTTTTAACCTTTTCATTTCGCCTGCTTCTGTTTTTGCAAGCGGATGTACAGAGGGTTATTTTTAGCCTGTAAAAATAAAAAAAACGCCCCGCATACAGAGTATGGGGAGCGTTTTGTGGCTGTTTTACTTAATCGTCCTTTTTTAAGGAGCCCAAAAAGTATTCTACATTCGGTAAATATAAAAGTCAAGTTGTTAATTATAGTTCTTCGTCTTCATCTTCGAGATCTTCATCTTCGAGCGGCAGGTCTTCGTCTTCATCCTCCAGCAGCTCATCCTCATCGTCTTCGAAGTCATCGGAATCTTCCAGGTCCTCATCGAAGTCCTCATCATCGTCGTCATCGTCGTCGAGAGCATCATCGTCGTCTTCTTCATCGAATTCGTCGACATCATCGTAGTCCAGATCGTCCTCATCGATTTCATCGAATTCGTCAAGATCTAGATCGTCCTCATCAACAGCCTTCTTAGCCTTCTTCTTTTTCGGCTTGACTGTGGTGACATTATCTTCTTCGATCTGGTCGACTGGGTACCAGACGCGAAGACCCCAGCGTCCTTCACCCTGGGACATGAAACGTCCATCTATATTTATATCTGTATAGAATTGAACCATTCTTTCAGCAGCATCGGCCTCGTCCAATTTAAGGACGCTCTTGATTTCAGCCATCAGCTCCTGAAACGTGATCGCTTGCTTCTTTTCTTTTAAAATTTCAAATCCTACTTCAATCAATGACATTTCTTGAAGCTCTTCTTTTGAGTATTGGCTTAAACTCAATTTTCGCACTTCCTTTCTCTATTCCAGGCCTTTACCCGGCCATTCGTCCGAAAACAAGGAAAATATCCCAGAATGCATATTCTACATTATAAACAAATTTTAGACCTTTATGCCAGTTTTATCTGCCGTTTTCCCGGCTTTTTTCGCTTTCCATTTCCACTTTCCCTCTTCCAGCCTTCCTCCTTTTCTTCAGCTGGCCATATGCCAGTAAAAAAAAGGCGATCGATAAAATGAAAAATGGGATTGCGCCAAGCTGACGCTGATAAAGATAATACATGGCAGCAGCAGCCACAAAAGCCCCTGCCGTGAACAAAACCGATTTCACAAAATTCACATCCTGAAGTAGGTCGTATGTATGAACCGATAACTAGATTATATAAGATTATCCGCCAAATGATAGGTAAAATTTGAAAAACCTTATATTGGTTTCTAGTTTACGAAACGAGCACCATAAAATGCAAGATGGCTCATAGATTTCCTATAAGCCATCCCATTCAGGCAGATTGCAAAAGTCTTTTTTTTGCACGCCCTACATTTTTACACCATAATGCTTGTTTTGAAACTAACCTTTACATATTCCTGCGGAACTGGCCGCCTACTTCGTAAAGCGCCCTTGTGATCTGTCCCAGGCTTGCGTATTTAACAGTTTCCATCAGTTCGGCGAAAATATTGCCGCCATTGACTGCTGTTTCCTTCAGCCGGTCAAGCGCTGTTTCGGACTGGTCTTGATTCTGGTCCTTGAATGCTTCTAGGTTGCGGATCTGTGTTTCTTTTTCTTCTTTCGTCGCACGGGCAAGCTCCATCTTGTCGATCTCTTCCTCTGATGGAGGATTTGGATTCAAGTACGTGTTCACACCGATGATCGGCAGCTCCCCGGAATGCTTCTTCATTTCATAGTACATGGATTCATCCTGGATTTTACCGCGCTGATACTGAGTTTCCATTGCACCAAGCACGCCTCCGCGGTCATTGATCCGTTCGAATTCCTGAAGGACTGCTTCCTCAACCAAATCAGTCAGCTCTTCAATGATGAACGCACCCTGGAGCGGATTTTCGTTCTTCGTCAATCCGTGCTCCTTCGTGATGATCATCTGGATCGCCATCGCACGTCTGACTGATTCCTCAGTCGGCGTGGTGATTGCTTCGTCGTAGGCATTCGTATGAAGCGAGTTGCAGTTATCATGAAGTGCCATCAACGCCTGAAGCGTCGTACGGATATCGTTGAAGTCGATTTCCTGGGCATGAAGCGAGCGGCCTGATGTCTGGATATGATACTTCAGTTTCTGGCTGCGTTCATTCGCTCCGTACTTATTTTTCATGACCGTCGCCCAGATTCTGCGGGCAACGCGGCCAATCACGGAATACTCAGGATCAAGGCCATTCGAGAAGAAAAAGCTCAGGTTTGGCGCAAAGTCATCGATCTTCATTCCTCTGCTCAAATAGTACTCAACATACGTGAAGCCATTTGACAGTGTGAACGCCAGCTGGGAAATCGGGTTCGCCCCTGCTTCGGCAATATGGTACCCGGAAATCGATACAGAATAGTAGTTCCGGACTTTTTCATCAATAAAATACTGCTGGATATCGCCCATCATACGTAGTGCGAATTCAGTCGAGAAGATACAAGTATTCTGTCCCTGGTCCTCTTTTAAAATATCGGCCTGTACTGTACCGCGGACCGTTTGAAGTGTCATTTCCCTGACCTGGGCAAACTCTTCGTCATTCAGCTTGCGGCCAAGCTCTGCTTCCTTCTTTTCCACCTGCTGTTCAATCGCTGTGTTCATGAACATCGCCAGGATGATCGGTGCCGGTCCGTTGATTGTCATCGACACCGATGTTGATGGATGGCAAAGGTCAAATCCTGCATACAGCTTTTTCATATCATCAAGCGAACAAACACTGACGCCGCTCTCGCCGACCTTACCGTAAATATCGGGACGATAATCCGGGTCTTCCCCGTAAAGTGTGACGGAATCGAATGCAGTGCTTAGGCGTTTTGCTGCGTCATCCTTTGAAAGGTAATGGAAACGGCGGTTTGTCCGCTCCGGTGTTCCTTCACCAGCAAACTGGCGTTTCGGATCCTCACCTTCACGCTTGAACGGGAATACGCCCGCTGTGTACGGGAAGCTGCCAGGCACATTCTCAAGATAAACCCAGCGCAGGATTTCGCCGTAATCCTTGTATTTTGGCAGTGCAACCTTAGGGATGCTCAACCCGGAAAGACTTTTTGTCTTCAATTCTGTTACGATTTCCTTGTCACGGATTTTCGTGATGAACTGGTCACCGCTATATTTTTCCTTCAGAGATTCCCAGTTTTCAAGGATGTTTCTTGACTCTGGTGTCAGTTTCTTCTCTGTTTCTTCCCTTAACGCTTGCAGAGAAGAAAGAACTTCGCTGTTTGTTTCTTTTTCTTTTACCGCTTCGATTGCCCCTTCAAGCTGGAACAGTCTGCGGGCAAGGTCGGCCTGCTCAGCTGCGTGTTTATGGTAGCTCCGTACCGTTTCGGAAATTTCCCTTAGGTAATAGCGGCGGTCATTCGGGATGATGACATTTTGTTTTTCCACTACTGCATTGGTAGAAAATGATGTCGTCCAATCTGTGCCTGCTTTTTCATTGATTTTATTGACCAGCGCAGCAAACAGCGCGTTCGTGCCAGGGTCGTTGAACTGGCTGGCGATTGTGCCGTAGACAGGCATTTCATCAAGCTCTTTGTCAAAAAACATATGGCTGCGCTGATACTGCTTCTGCACCTGGCGCTTTGCATCCTCTGAGCCTTTGCGCTCGAATTTATTGATAACAATCAAGTCGGCATAATCGATCATGTCGATTTTCTCAAGCTGTGACGGCGCACCGAATTCGCTCGTCATCACATACATGGAAACATCACAGACATCCGTGATTCCTGCATCGCCCTGGCCAATGCCGCTCGTTTCGACGATAACCAGGTCAAACCCTGCTGCTTTTACAACATCGATGGCATCCTTGATCGCAAGGGACAACTCAGACTTTGACTTTCTCGTCGCCAGGCTGCGCATGTAAACGCGTGGAGAGAAAATCGCGTTCATGCGGATCCGGTCTCCCAGAAGTGCTCCGCCTGTTTTCTGCTTTGTAGGGTCGACTGATAAAATCGCTACGCGTTTTTCAGGAATTTCATTGATGAAGCGCCTGATCAACTCGTCCGTCAATGAACTTTTACCTGCACCGCCCGTACCCGTAATTCCTACAACCGGCACCGCCTTTGTCATCGTCTTGACTTTTTCCATCAAGCTTTCGACAGCGGCGGCTGTTTCTTTTTCCGAACCAACATGCTGCTCGGCAAGCGTGATCAGCTTTGCGACAGCATTTGGGTCTCCATCTTCAAGTTTTTCGATTTCCTCGACGCCTTCAGCAGTCACAGTCGGGAAATCACACTCCTTGATCATTTGCTCGATCATGCCATTAAGGCCATATTTCCTGCCGTCTTCTGGCGAGAAAATACGGGCGATTCCGTATTCATGAAGCTCTTTTATTTCCCGAGGAATGATGACACCGCCGCCACCGCCGTAAATGCGGATATGGGAAGCGCCTTTTTCCTTCAAAAGATCGTACATATACTTAAAGTATTCAACGTGCCCGCCCTGATAGGAAGAAATCGCAATCCCCTGTGCATCCTCCTGGATTGCGGCATTGACGACCTCTTCGACGGAGCGGTTGTGGCCAAGGTGAATAACCTCGCCACCCAATGACTGGATGATCCTGCGCATGATATTGATTGAGGCATCATGGCCGTCAAACAAGCTTGAAGCTGTCACAAAGCGAATATGGTTCTTTGGCTTATACATTTCCGGCATACTCATTTTGTTCCCCCTGTTCCTAATTTCATTTCCGATCCCTTAATCCCCTTGAAAAGCAAATCTGTCTGCAGTTCTGTGTACTCCTCGAGAGTGTACAGTTTTTGCAGTGCCCAGCGGCGGAATCCCCACATCTGCCCCTGGACAAAAATATCATGGGCAATGATTTTGACATGTTTTTCATCCAGGTCAAGCTCGCCATTTTCGACGCAGCGCTGGATTACATCCTCAAACATCCCTACCATCTCGATTTCTTTTTTCAGCACATATGGAAGGGCATCCTTCGTCAGCGATTTGACCTCCTGGTACATGACGAGCACTTCGTCCTGCAGGTCATCCATGACCTTGAAGTAATTGGCGATGCCAACCTTCAGGCTCTCAAGCGTCCCCTGGTTCGTGTCGAGGTTTTCCTGAAGGCGGTCGCGGACTTCGTCATAAATGCTGTCGCAGACTAGGTAAAGCACATCTTCCTTCGTGCGGATATATTCATAAAGGGTACCGATGCTAAAGCCTGAAGCCCGGGCAATCTCTCTGGTCGTCGTGCGGTGGAAGCCCTTTTGCTTGAAAAGGGTTACGGCCCCTTTGATCATCTGGTCGCGCCTCTTTTTCACAAGTCGCTCATCTTTTACCGACGCCTGCACTTCTCGCTTTTTCATCTCTTCTGCCCCGCCTTGTTATTTCGTCAGCATCCTTGAGATGACTAGACGCTGGATTTCCTGTGTACCTTCATAGATCTGCGTGATTTTTGCGTCACGCATGAAGCGTTCAACCGGATAGTCCTTCGTGTAGCCGTAGCCGCCGAATACCTGTACTGCTTCAGTTGTCACCTTCATTGCTGTGTCGCCGGCAAATAGTTTGGACATTGCTGATTCCTTGCCGTATGGAAGGCCTTCAGACTCTAGCCATGCAGCCTGATAAGTTAATAGTCTTGAAGCTTCTACTGAAGTTGCCATGTCCGCAAGTTTAAAGCCGATTCCCTGGTTCGCCGCGATCGGCTTGCCGAATTGCTGGCGTTCTTTCGCGTAATCGACCGCTGCATCTAGAGCACCCTGCGCAATTCCGACTGCCTGTGCAGCGATCCCGTTACGTCCGCCGTCAAGTGTCATCATCGCGATTTTGAAGCCTTCGCCAACTTCGCCAAGGATATTTTCCTTTGGCACGCGGCAGTCTTCAAAGATGATTTCGGTTGTCGGAGATGAACGGATGCCCAGCTTTTTCTCCTTCTTGCCGACAGAGAATCCAGGGAAGCTGCTTTCGACGATGAACGCAGTCGTTCCTTTATGCTTGCTTGACGGATCAGTCAGCGCGAACACAACATAGATATCCGCTACACCGCCGTTTGTGATGAAGATTTTCGAACCATTTAATACATAATGGTCTCCATCTTCTTTTGCAGTCGTCCTCATTGCACCTGCGTCAGAACCGCTTCCTGGCTCAGTCAACCCGTAAGCTCCAATGCTCTTTCCTTCAGCCATTGGACGCAAATATTTTTGCTTCTGCTCTTCGTTTCCGAACTTGAAGATCGGCCAGCCAGCAAGTGAAGTATGTGCGGAAAGCATGACACCAGTCGATGCGCAAACACGTGATAATTCTTCCACTGCAATGCAGTAAGCCAGATAGTCGCTGCCGATGCCGCCGTACTCTTCAGGCCAAGGAATACCTGTCAGTCCAAGCTCCGCCATCTTGTCAAAAATCTCGCGGTCAAAGCGTTCTTCTTCATCACGCTCAGCAGCCGTAGGAGCCACTTCATTCCTCGCAAAATCACGGACCATTTTCCGGATCATTTCATGTTCTTCTGATAATCGAAAGTTCATTATTGTTTCCTCCGTTACTGTTTGATTTATATTTGCCAATTGGTTGGGTTACCTTTTCAGCCGCTTTGTTGTATTCAATCGTTAATTGACTTCATTTTCGCAGTCGACCCTGGATTATTCCGGACTTTTTTGACAGCTTTTCTGCTTTCACTGCCCTAGCTGTCAGAATAACCTGCTTTTCTTGACAGCTTTTCGTCCTTCACTGCCTAACCTGTCAGAATAAACAGCTTTTCTTGACAGCTTTTCGTCCTTCACTGCCTAACCTGTCAGAATAACCTGCTTTTCTTGACAGCTTTTCGTCCTTCACTGTCTAACCTGTCAGAATAAACAGCTTTTCTTGACAGCTTTTCGTCCTTCACTGCCTAACCTGTCAGAATAACCTGCTTTT
>NZ_VEEP01000008.1:97941-271412 GCF_007678455.1 Cytobacillus oceanisediminis 2691
TCTTGACAGCTTTTCGTCCTTCACTGCCTAACCTGTCAGAATAACCTGCTTTTCTTGACAGCTTTTTAGCTTCAGCAGCCTAACCTGTCAGAATAACGAGGGTTTCTTGACAGCTTTTCTGCTTCCACTGCCCTACCTGTCAGAATAAACAGCTTTTCTTGACAGCTTTTCGTCCTTCACTGCCTTAGCTGTCAGAATAACCTGCTTTTCTTGACAGCTTTTTAGCTTCAGCAGCCTAACCTGTCAGAATAACGAGGGTTTCTTGACAGCTTTTCTGCTTCCACTGCCCAACCTGTCAGAATAACCTGCTTTTCTTGACAACTTTTCTGCTTTCACTGCCTAACCTGTCAGAATAAACAGCTTTTCTTGACAGCTTTTCGTCCTTCACTGCCCAACCTGTCAGAATAACCTGCTTTTCTTGACAACTTTTCAGCTTTCACTGCCCTACCTGTCAGAATAAACAGCTTTTCTTGACAGCTTTTCAGCTTTCACTGCCCTACCTGTCAGAATAAACAGCTTTTCTTGACAACTTTTCTGCTTCCACTGCCCAACCTGTCAGAATAAACAGCTTTTCTTGACAGCTTTTCTGCTTCAGCAGCTTTACCTGTCAGAATAACAGCCTTTACTTGACAGCTTCTCTGTCTTCACTAGCCGTAGCTGTTATAACATCCCGTGTTACAACTGCTTACTTATGACAATCTTCTGGATCTCGCTCGTACCCTCGTAAATCTCGGTGACTTTGGCGTCACGGAAGTAGCGTTCGACTGGATAGTCTTTTGTATAGCCGTAGCCGCCGAATACCTGGATGGCTTCGGTTGTGACTTCGACTGCTGTTCTTGATGTGAACAACTTTGCCATAGAGGCTTCGATTCCGCACTTTTGTCCTTCAGACCGCAATTGAGCCGCTCGGTAGATTAATAGTTTTGCAGCTTCAACGGATGTTGCCATGTCTGCCAGCTTGAAGCCGACGCCTTGCTGGGCTGCGATTGGCTTGCCAAATTGGACTCTTTCTTTTGCATATGAGGACGCTGCGTCCAATGCAGCCTCTGCAATGCCAAGAGCCTGAGCCGCGATGCCGATACGGCCGGAGTCAAGGTTGCTCATCGCGATTTTGAATCCTTCGCCTTCCTGGCCAAGCAGGTTTTCTTCTGGCACCTTCATATCCTCGAATGTCAACTGGACTGTTCGGGAGCCGTACAGCCCCATTTTGTGCTCATCCTTGCCGACGATGAAGCCCGGTGTATCTTTCTCAACGATAAAGGCTGAAACGCCCTTTGTACCTGCTTCAGGATTAGTCGATGCGAAAACAATATAGACATCCGCTTCGCCGCCATTGGTGATGAACACTTTTGATCCGTTCAATACATAATGTCCGTCTTTTTTTACCGCCCGGGTTTTCAGGCTGGCAGCATCGGAACCGGCACTTGGCTCAGTCAGGCAGAAGGCTCCCAGGTATTCCCCTGAAGCTAGCTTAGGTACGTATTTTTTCTTCTGCTCTTCTGTACCGAAGTACAGGATCGGATTTGTTCCTACAGATGTATGAACGGATAGGATGACGCCAACCGTTGCGCTGACCCTGGAAATTTCATGGATGGCAATGATATAGGAAATGAAGTCCATCTCTGAACCGCCATATTCCTCAGGTACCGGAATCCCCATCAGGCCAAGTTCGCCCATCTTTTTTAAAATCTCCCTCGGGAACTCGCCTTCCTCCATTTTTTCAACGAACGGCGCAATTTCCGTATGTGCAAAATCACGGACCATCTTGCGCATCATTTCTTGTTCTTCTGTGAATCTCAGATTCATGTTTTCACCCTCCAGACGTCCAAACAGTGAGTATGTATGGACGCATTTGTCGCTGCATTCTTTACGCGTATGTGTAGAACCCGCGGCCGGATTTTTTGCCTAGCCAGCCAGCTTTTACATATTTCCTTAATAATGGGCACGGTCGATATTTATCGTCGCCGAAGCCTTCGTGAAGTGTTTCCATGATGTAAAGGCAAGTATCCAGACCGATGAAATCAGCAAGCGTCAACGGACCCATTGGATGGTTCATGCCGAGCTTCATGACTTCGTCGATTGCTTCCTTTGTTGCTACGCCTTCATATAATGTGTAGATGGCTTCGTTGATCATCGGCATAAGGATGCGGTTGGACACAAATCCAGGGAAATCATTCACTTCTACAGGAACCTTTTCCAAAGTCTTGGTGATATCTTCGATTGTCTGATACACTTCATCAGCTGTCGCCAGGCCGCGAATGATTTCGACCAGCTTCATGACAGGTACCGGGTTCATGAAATGCATGCCGATAACTTTTTCCGGACGCTTTGTTGCTGCAGCAATCTCGGTGATTGGTAACGATGATGTATTGGAAGCAAGGATTGTGTGTTCAGGTGCGATTTCATCAAGCTGGGCAAAAATCTTTGCCTTGATGTCCATGTTCTCCACAGCAGCTTCGATGACCAGGTCAACCTTACCCGCATCCTGAAGGTCTGTTGAGGCAGTAATCCTGCCAACAACAGCGTCCAACTGTTCTGCTGTCATCCGGCCTTTATCGACCTGGCGGTTAAGATTCTTCTTAATTCCGGAAAGTCCGCGTTCCACAAATTCCGGCTTCAGGTCGTTCAAAAACACATCATATCCACCCTGCGCGCACACCTGGGCAATACCGGAGCCCATCTGACCTGCGCCGATTACCATAATTGTTTTCACACTCATCATTTCTCCTCCTAAAAAAGTTTGTATCAATGGAGGGCAGCTCTCGCATATGCCCTCATTCTTTTTTCGTTATTGTTTCGGAACCTCGATCATCACAGCATCACCCTGGCCGCCGCCTGAGCAGATCGCCGCAATGCCTACCCCGCCGCCGCGGCGTTTCAGTTCATGCATCAATGTCAGGATGATGCGCGCCCCGCTTGCTCCGATCGGGTGTCCGAGGGCAACCGCACCGCCGTTGACATTGACTTTTTCCGGATCAAGGTTTGCGATTCGTCCGCTTGTCAATGCAACCGCTGCGAAGGCTTCATTGATTTCAAATAGGTCAATCTCTTCAAGTGATTTGCCGGTCTTTTTCAATAACTCGTTAATGACGATTCCCGGTGTTTTTGGGAAGTCCTTTGCTTCAGTGGCAATTGCGGCATGAGCCAAAACCACTGCCTGCGCTGTCCTTCCTTCACGCTGCGCACGCTCTTCGCTCATCAGGACGAGGGCGGCCGCACCGTCATTGACACCTGGTGCATTGCCTGCAGTAATAGTGCCGTCCGAATTGAAAACCGGCCCCAGTTTGGCCAGTTTTTCAACTGAAGTGTCCTTCCTCGGCGCTTCATCATGCTGGACCAATATCGGGTCGCCCTTACGCTTCGGCACCTCAACCGGGACGATTTCTTCGGCAAGCTTTCCTGATTCAATCGCTTCGATAGCCCTTTGATGGCTGCGGTACGACCACTGATCCTGCTCCTCACGGCTGATTTCATATTCCTTCGCTACTTCATTTCCGTATGTCCCCATATGGACACCTTTGAAGCTGCATGTCAGGCCATCATGGATCATCAGGTCTTTCACCTGACCGTCGCCCATCCTGAAGCCCCATCGTGCTTTAGGCAGGATATAAGGCGCATTGCTCATTGACTCCATTCCGCCGGCTACAATCACTTCCTCATCTCCAGCACGGATGATCTGGTCGCCAAGTGTCAGGCTGCGCATCCCGGATGCACATACTTTGTTGATGGTTTCTGTTTTCACTTCCCATGGAATGCCTGCTTCCCTTGCTGCCTGGCGTGATGGAAGCTGTCCCTGGCCTCCCTGCAGCACTGTCCCAAGAATGACTTCGCCGACTTCCTCAGGTTTAACACCAGCGCGTGATAATGCTTCCTTTACAGCAATTCCTCCTAACTGACTGGCCGAAAAACTGCTCAATCCGCCGCCAAGCTTGCCAAACGGTGTTCTTGCCCCTGCTAAAATGACTGTTCTTCCCATTGCCATCTCTCCCTTTTAATCTATTAATTTTTAAAAATGAAAAATTCTTGTGACATTGAGTGACTGAACGCTCGCTCGATACTGGTCCAAAAAAAATCCTTCTGCTGTTCCATGAGGCTATAAAAAGTGGATTCTTGCTGAATAAGATAAATGTAAGCGCTTTATCATATTATTCATTTTACTTTAAAAATAGTAGAAATTGAAACACTTTGCTAAAAATTCTGGCATATGTCGAATTTTTAATGTGAGTCAACTTCTACTATTCAGGTTTTAACTATTCATTAAGAAACTAACGGCTTAATCTCACCAAAAACGGATTTTTCAAGCAGTTCCGCAACGTCGAGCGTCTCAACGCTGTCTTCAACTTCCTTCGCCTTAGTGCCATCGGAAAGCATTGTCAGGCAGTATGGGCAGCCGGAACTGATGACGGACGGGTTCACGGCAAGTGCCTGTTCGGTACGGGAAACGTTGATTCTGTGGCCCGTTTCTTCCTCCATCCACATCAAGCCGCCGCCAGCGCCGCAGCACATTGCTGTATCGCGGTTGCGTTCCATTTCCTTGAGGTCCACGCCCGGGATCGCTTTGAGGATATCTCGCGGTGCGTCATAAACCTCGTTATAGCGGCCAAGGTAGCAGGAATCATGGAAAGTGATCGTTTCGTTCACTGCATGCTTCGGAGTCAGTCTTCCTTCCTTGACTAATTGAGCAAGAAGTTCAGTGTGGTGATATACCTCTGCTTCAAGGCCGAAATCTGGATACTCATTCTTAAAGATATTGTATGCGTGAGGGTCGATCGTCACGATCTTCTTTACTTCATTTTTCTCGAATTCTTCGATATTCTTTGTTGCCAGCTCCTGGAACAGGAATTCATTGCCCAGACGGCGCGGTGTATCGCCGGAGTTCTTTTCCTTGTTGCCAAGGATGGCGAATTTGACGCCTGCTTCGTTCATCAGCTTGGCGAATGACAGCGCGATCTTTTGGCTGCGGTTGTCAAACGCACCCATTGCGCCGACCCAGAATAAGTATTCGAATTCTTCATCTGCTTTCTTAAGTTCTTTTACGGTAGGAACGACAACATCGTCGCGAAGCTCGCGCCAGTTTTCTTTTTCCTTGCGGTTCAAGCCCCAAGGGTTGCCCTGGCGTTCGATATTTGTCATCGCACGCTGTGCATCAGCGTCCATCTTGCCTTCTGTCAAAACAAGATAACGGCGAAGGTCGATGATTTTATCAACGTGTTCGTTCATGACCGGACACTGGTCTTCACAGTTTCGGCAAGTCGTACATGCCCAGATTTCCTCTTCTGTGATGACATCGCCGATCATGCTTGGGCTGTAAGCCAGAGCTGCAGCCGATTCATTGACACCCTGTCCTGAAGCTGACAGAGCAATCTGATTGCCTTTTGTGCCTGAAAATGCAAATGTCGGTACCCAGGGCTGTTTTGATGTGACCGCTGCACCTGTTAGAGTCAGATGGTCACGCAGTTTGACGATCAAGTCCATCGGAGACAGCATCTTCCCAGTCCCTGTTGCAGGACACATATTCGTACAGCGTCCGCATTCAACACAAGCATAGAAGTCGATCATTTGTTCATAATTGAAATCAGTGATTTTACCAGCACCGAATGTTTCCTGTGTTTCATCTTCAAAATCGATCTTCGTGATTTTTCCTGGTGAGTCAACCCTTGTTAAATAAACATTGGCTGGTCCAGCAATCAAGTGGGCGTGCTTTGATTGCGGCACGTACACAAGGAACGCAAGCAGGAATAATAAGTGAATCCACCATGCAATATAGAAAACCGTAATGGCAGCTGCCTCAGGAATTCCGCTGAAAGCCGCAGCAATAAGTGATGCAACCGGCTCAGTCCATGTTCCTTCATGGCCATGCCAGATCATGCCCATCCCGTTCCCGAGCAGTACAGAAAGCATCAATCCGCCGATGAACAGCAAGACCAATCCGTTTTTGAAGCCGCGCTTCAGGCGGACAAGTTTTTCAACATAACGGCGGTAAAAAGCCCATACAACCGCTACAAGAATCGTCAGTGTAACAAGCTCCTGGAAGAAAGTGAAGCCCGGATACAACGGTCCCAGCGGCAAATGCGAGCCAGGCTTTATGCCCTTCCAGATAAAATCAATTGCCCCAAACTGGACAAGGAGGAAGCCATAGAAAAACATAACGTGGATGGCGCCGCTTTTCTTGTCCTTCAAGAGCCTTTTCTGGCCGAATACATGAACAAGGATTCTTCTCCAGCGATCTTTGATATCATCATCAAACTCAGATTTCTTGCCGAGTTTGATGTATTCGATTCTCGTCTTTACCACATAAACGAACAGACTGATAGCGTAAGCGGTTACAAACAAGAACGCAATAAGATTGATCCAAAGCAAACCGTTCATAAAATCATTTACCCCTTTCGATGCTGAATTTTTGGGAGAAAATTTTTAACCAAATCAATTTTCTGAATTTACCTTTAACTCCATTATATAATGAATGAGCATTCAGTCAACTCATTTCCATTCATTTCTGAAAATTGTTTACGCTCGCCCTTTTACAGGAACTTAACATATATAAAGCGTTTTCGGCAAAAATAATATGAAATGTACAACCCTAAATTTTTAACAAGGGAGCCAAAACGCTATGGTAATTGGATGGATGATATTTTGGATAATAGCCGGGATTGCACTGTGGGTCACAGCGGACTTCTTTCTTGGCAGGAAGCAGCATCTTGCAAATGCAAAAAAGTACGCTTTTCCAGAAAGGTATAGTGATCTGGAAATATTCGCAAAGGGACCAGAATTGTTCGAGGATTTATTTTCTGAAATTAAAAAGGCCAGACAGCACATCCATATTTTATTTTATATCATCAAAGATGATAAACTCAGCCACGAGTTCGTCACTTTATTGAAGGAAAAGGCACAGGAGGGAGTTGAGGTTCGGCTTCTTGTAGATTGGATCGGAAGCAACTTGAAACGGAAGACGATCCAGTCCCTGAAAGCAGCGGGAGTGCAGTTCGCTTATACCCATATTCCGAAGCCCCCCTTCCTGTTCTATTCATCCCAGGTCCGCAACCATCGCAAGATTACGGTTATTGACGGACAAATCGGTTACCTTGGCGGCTTTAATATTGGTGATGAATATAATGACAAGAATCCAAAGCTTTCACCTTGGCGGGATTATCATTTGAAATTAACTGGTGAAGGGATTGTTGACTTGCAGAAGGAATTTTTACGTGACTGGCAATGTGCAAGCAAGGTGAACCTTCTCCAGAACAAAGCGTACTTTCCTGAGTTGCAAAAGGGATCGATTCGCCAGCAGTTCGTCCCAACCGAAGGTGATTCACTCGAAGACTTAATCGCCACATTAATCAGCGAAGCAAAGAAATCCATCATCATCGGCACACCATATTTCATTCCAAGCAAAGAGGTATTTGAGCAATTAAATGCTGCGATTTCCCGGGGAGTGTCCGTTACGGTCCTTGTCCCATATAAGTCCGATCATATTCTCGTAAAAGAAGCATCGTACAGGTATTTACGTTCCCTCCTCAAGGATGGAGCCGATGTATATCAATATTTGAAGGGTTTTTATCATGCCAAAGTCGTGATGATCGATGACAATATTTGTGATATCGGAACAGCAAATTTTGATCAACGAAGCATGTTTTTAAATTATGAATTGAATTGCTTAGTTTATGACCCTTCTTTTATTAAAAAAGTGAAGCATATTCTCACTGAAGACATGTTGGATTCTCATAAAGCTTCACTTGCTGACTTCAGCCGCGCTAACCTGTTTTTATCATTCAAAGAAACAGCCGCAAGGACGATTTCATTTTTCCTATAGGCTCTTTTCGTAAAAATTCGGAAGCATCTCTGAAAAGCAGCGAAAACAGCCTTTCTATAACATAACCGGAGTTAGTGTTCGGCCTCCTCCGGAAAAAGGAGGTTCTATATGATCATTCGGCTGGGATATGTATCCACCGCCATCAGCCTATGGGATGCATCTCCCTCCAAGGCACTTACGTTTGCCAGATTTGGGCAGCTGCCTGAGGAGGTGCGGTATGAAAAATTGCTTTCCGTTACCTATCAAAATCTCTTGAACACGGAAAGAATGATTCATTACAATATCGCCCATGACATTCCTTTATACCGCTTTTCAAGCTCGATCGCCCCGCTGGCGACCCATCCGGAGGTCAAGTGGGATTTTGTCACACCTTTTCGTGAAAAATGGCTGGAAATCGGTGCGTTGGTGAAAAAGCATGAGTTGCGCACAAGCTTCCATCCTAACCAGTATACGCTGTTCACTTCCCCGAGGGAGGAAGTAACGGCCAATGCCATCATCGATATGGAATATCACTACGGAATGATCGAAGCAATGGGATTGGAAAACAACGCACTCATCAATATCCATATTGGCGGTGCTTACGGAAACAAAGAAGAGACAATTTTGCGTTTTCATGAAAGCTTCGCAAAACTGCCTCCCCATATCAAGGCAATCACCACGCTTGAAAACGATGATAAAACCTATAATTCTGAAGAAACTTTGAAGGCTTGTAAAAAAGAGGACGTGCCATTCATGTTCGATTATCACCATCACATGGCAAACCTCTGTGAAGAGCCTCTTGAAAAATTGCTTCCTGAAGGTTTCGCAACCTGGGAACGGATAGGGATGAAGCCAAAGATCCACATCTCCTCACCGAAATCAGAAAAAGCGTACCGCTCACATGCCGATTATGTGGATCCGGATTTCATCCTTCCGCTGATCCATATTTTGCGGAGTATCGGCCAGGACATTGATTTTATGATTGAAGCGAAGGAGAAGGACAAAGCAGCGTTGAAGCTCGTCGAGGATTTGACGAAAATCCGCGGAGTGAAGCGGATTGGCGGTGCTGTTTTGGAGTGGAAGTGAAGAATATAGAAGCTAGGAAAGATAATGGCATCCGTTTCCTATATGGTATAATTATCTAGCACAGCAAAAAGCAGGGTGAGCAGCGGCCGTCCCCAATCCAGCAGGAAAGGGGGTGACGCTGATGGTTACTTACGAAGCAATGAACTTGATGGTGAGTTTCGCCACGCTTATCGTTGCCGTAATCGCCATAGGTATTTCTTCTAATAAAAAGAAGTAACCTACCCTGCACATCGCCAAATGTGAGTAGATTACTTCTATTCGGAACTGGCCGCTGTAATTCAAGCAGCTTGCTGTGTATTGAGATCTCGGTTGCAGCCGAGATCTCTTTTTTTACTATATGGACTTTATGCTTAAATTATAAACCTTATATTACATCAATTCAACAAAACCGATAATACTTCACTATAATTTGGAAGTTCAGTTACTAAGAGAGACCCAGCCAAGTGGCTGGATCTCTTAAAAGGTATATTACATCTTCTCCGGAGCAGATACCCCGATCAACTCAAGTGCATTCTTCAAAGTGATCTGCGCTGTCTTGATCAGCGACAGACGGGCTGCTGTTCTTTCTTTATTCTCCAGATCCAGTACTTTTTCAGCGTTGTAGAAGCTGTGGAATACGGATGCCAGTTCGAAAATGTAGTTAGAGATTCGATGCGGCATACGCTTCTGGGCTGCTTCGGCAACAGCCAGCGGGAATTCTCCCAGCTTTTTCAGCAGGTCGATTTCCTTCTCGGATTGGATATGCTTGAAGTCTGCTTCAATGTCGAAAATCAAACCTTGCTCTGCAGCAGAACGCAGAATGCTGTTAATGCGGGCGTGAGCATATTGTGCGTAGAATACCGGGTTTTCGTTTGACTGGGAAACGGCCAGGTCAAGATCGAAGTCCATGTGAGTATCAGCGCTTCTCATTGCGAAGAAGTAACGCACTGCATCCAGGCCTACTTCATCAATCAAATCACGCATTGTCACGGCTTTACCCGTACGCTTGCTCATCTTCATCTTTTCGCCATTCTTGTACAGGTGGACGAGCTGGATGATTTCGACTTCAAGCGCATCACGGTCATAGCCCAATGCCTGGATCGCCGCCTTCATCCGCGGGATGTACCCGTGGTGGTCTGCTCCCCAGATGTTGATCAGCTTTTCAAAACCGCGCTCAAGCTTGTCTTTATGGTAGGCAATATCAGGCAGCAGGTAAGTATAAGAGCCATCCTGCTTGATCAGCACGCGGTCCTTGTCATCTCCAAGCTCTGATGAACGGAACCATGTTGCGCCGTCCTCCTCATAGATATGGCCATTTTCACGCAATGCTTCAAGCGCCACGTCAATTTTGCCGTTTTGATATAGAGATGTTTCCGAGTACCAGACATCGAACTTAACACGGAAGTTTTCAAGGTCCTGCTTCAGTTTTTCCATTTCATATTTCAGGCCATATTCACGGAAAGCATCAAAACGCTCCTGTTCAGGAACATTTACATACTTATCACCAAACTCTTCAGCCAGGGTCTGGCCTATCCCAATGATGTCAGCGCCATGGTAGCCATCCTCAGGCATCTGCTTATCCATGCCAAGCGCCTGGAAATAGCGAGCCTCAACAGAGAGCGCCAGGTTATTGATCTGGTTGCCGGCATCATTGATATAGTACTCACGGGAAACATCGTAACCCGCTTTAGCGAGCACATTGCACAAAGTATCGCCGACAGCCGCGCCGCGCGCATGTCCAAGGTGTAGGTCGCCAGTCGGGTTCGCCGAAACGAACTCAACCTGGATTTTCTGGCCGTTTCCTACCTTTGATTCCCCATAGTTATCCCCTGCTTCAAGGATTGCCGGAATCAAATCCGTCAGATAGCTATTGTCCATGTAAAAATTGATGAAGCCCGGACCGGCAATTTCAATTTTCTCAATGGATGCCTTGCTTTTATCAAAGTTCTCGATCAATTGTTCAGCGATCTGGCGCGGAGCTTTCTTCGCCACGCGGGCAAGCTGCATCGCCATATTCGTGGAGTAGTCACCGTGCGCTTTTTCCTTTGGCGTTTCAAGGATCACAGCCGGAATCTGCGCTTCTTCAGCAAGATTGGCCTTGATGATCGCCTGCTTGATTTCTTCCTTCAGCTTCAATTGAACCTGTTCAACTATATTCATTTGCCTTCCTCCTTATATTTAATCGTCATATGGTATGTACCTGCACTCGCGCACTGGATCGCCATTTCATACAGCAAGTCCACATGGCCCTCCTGCTTTTCCTCGTTAAAATCCAGATCAAGACGCTTCGTCAGCGCAGAAGTCTCGAGCAGACCGTATGGCGTCTTGTAATTGCCAGGGGTTTTTTTATTCAGCAGAAAATGAAGCCTCATCTTGATTGCACCGCTGCGCAGGATCAGCACTTCATCTCCTGAAATTTTCACCGTCGTATGAACATCCCCTTCCTCCATCACTTCATCATACTGGAGGTACGAGCTGTTCGCCTTTTTATAGTATCGGCCAAAAGTGGTCAATTCAAAAGTATCCTTCTCACTGCCACTATAAATTGCCGTTTTCACCGTCACCTTTACAGGAGTCTGTTCAGCGGGTCCAGTTGACACCGATAACACATCCTTTTCAAACACTATTATAACTTTATAAGTATAAATATTCTCCTATGAAAGTGCAAGGTTCTCGGAGATTTGAATGATAAATGGAATACCCTGATAGGATTAACTCTGCTGAAAAGCGGGTATTGATTATCAAAACCTTTTAAGGAGGTGGCCTTCATGAAAATTGAAGTTAAATGTGAAGTAGAAAACTGCAAATACTGGGCTGAAGGCGACAAATGTGTTGCTGATTCAATCCTTGTCGTTGCGAATTCAGGAAAACAGGCACTAAATGAACGCGAAACCATTTGTGATACATTCGAAAAGATGTAAGAATGTGAAAAACCGGCTGGCGAAATGCCTGCCGGTTTTATCATGTTTAGGAAATCCAGTGATATCCCTCATTATCCCGCGAAAACTAGCCTCGATTCCGCGAAAAATCCCCCCCTATCCCGCGAAAGTCTCCCCTAATTCCGCCAAAAACAACCCCGATTCCGCGAACTGGAAAAAAACTCCTGATTTTTTCCAGTTAGAAGAATAGCATTCCAGCTGAAATGACAACTCCTGAAACAACCAGCATGAGGACACAGTATCCCATGATATCTTTTGCCTTCAAACCGGCAATTGCCAGTGCTGGCAGTGCCCAGAACGGCTGGATCAGGTTGGTCCATGCATCACCCCAGGCAACAGCCATCGCCGTTTTTGGGATCGAAACACCAAGAGTCTGTGCTGCGTCAAGCATGACAGGCGCCTGGACTGCCCATTGTCCTCCGCCAGACGGTACAAAGAAGTTGACTAGTCCCGCGCTCAGGAAGGTGAAGAACGGGAAGGTGAATTCATTCGAAATCGACACGAAGCCTTCCGACATGACCGCTGCCAGGCCAGAAGCTGTCATCATACCCATGATCCCCGCGTAGAAAGGGAATTGGATGATGATTC
This sequence comes from Cytobacillus oceanisediminis 2691, assembly GCF_007678455.1. Lineage (GTDB taxonomy): Bacteria > Bacillota > Bacilli > Bacillales > Cytobacillaceae > Mesobacillus > Mesobacillus oceanisediminis_A. The sequence goes on from NZ_VEEP01000008.1 coordinate 110,323, forward strand.
CGCTTGCCCCTTTTACCGCATTCACCACCGCGTCAAGGAATCGCTTTGGCGTTCCATGGAACAGGATTCCGAGGAATAGGAACAAGAAGTTAACTATATCGAGATTTAGCTTGAATCCGTTTGTTGCAAAATAGTAAAACAGGAAAACAAGGCCCATTATTCCAATCAATAAAGAAATGATTCTGCTGTTTTCCAGTTTTTCTGCAGGTGTCATCGCTCCCTGCTCAATTGCCGCTGCCTGAACATCCGCTTCAAGCAATACAGGATCGACCATCACTGTTTGATCCTTAGATGGCATCATCATTCGGTTAACTACCGGCAAGACGATAAGCAAGATTAAGATAATCAAAAGATTGAAGCCTGCAAAAATCGTCTGGTCAGTCGGGATGATTCCAATCAGATCCTGGGAGAAGTGCCCCTCCGTCGCAATCGTCAGCGGAATCGAACCAGAGATGCCGCCATGCCAGACGATGAAGCCCCCGTAAGCGCTTGCAATTAACAGTCTGTAGTCGACATTTTGAATCTTTTTCGCCAGCTCTTTCGCGAATAGAGCACCTATGACCAGACCAAATCCCCAGTTGATCAAGCTTGCGATCATTGAAACGACCGTGACGATCACAATCGCCTGCCCCGGCGATTTCGCCAGCGATGCCAGCGCACCCAATCCTTTTTTAAAGATATTGCTGCTCGCGAGAACATGCCCTGTCACAAGCACGAGCACCATCTGCATCGAGAACGTCAGCAGGCTCCAGAAGCCGCCGCCCCAATGCTGGGCCATTTGATAAGGACCACTGTCAGTAAAAATAAGGCCCAATCCAAATACAACAAAAGTTAGGATAATGACAAAAAGAAATGGATCAGGCAAATACCGCTGCATCAGGCGGTTGAAAAAAGAAACCAACATTTTCATCCTTATTACCTCCTTTTTAGTAGTTACCTTCATAAATACTATATTTTCTATACATTTCGGAATATTCCTTCTTTTAATACCAACTATTAATACTTGGTTTTTAAAAAATCCCTATACAAGACTGTTGATTTTCGTTCCAGGCGCTTCGCTTTCCGCGGGGCTGGCGCTGAGCCTCCTCGTCGCTTTGCTCCTGCGGGGTCTCACCTGACCAGCTGCGCCCGCAGGAGTCTACGCGCCTTCCACTACAATCAACAGGGTTTAAAAATCAAACCTTCAGCTTTTAATAGAGCCGTAAATAACCATAAAAAAATGCCCCCTCAATAAAGGGAGCATTGCTTAACTTTCTTATTTTACAAACCCAAGCAGCATTTCACGGATGATTTTGCTAGCTGTGTTTGCGGTCATTTCGGATGTATCGTAGATTGGCGCTACTTCCACAAGGTCGGCTCCTACTACATTGACTTCAGAGTTTGCGATCGCATGGATGGAAGCCAGCAGTTCCTTGGAAGTGATGCCGCCAGCGTCAACCGTTCCTGTTCCAGGAGCGTGAGCCGGGTCAAGAACATCGATATCGATCGTCACATAAACCGGACGCTCAGCAAGCTTCGGCAATACTTCCTTCAACGGTTCAAGAACCTCAAACTTAGAAATATGCATGCCCACTTCCTTGGCCCATTCGAATTCTTCCTTCATCCCTGAACGGATCCCGAATGAATAAACATTCTTCGGTCCGATGTGCTCAGCGATCTTACGGATTGGCGTGGAGTGTGACAATGGCTCGCCCTCATAATGCTCACGCAGGTCAGTGTGTGCATCAAAGTGAATGATGGCAAGGTCTTCATACTTTTTCGCGAATGCCTTCATGACCGGCCATGACACGAGGTGCTCGCCGCCCATTCCAAGCGGGAATTTTTCCTCAGCCAAAAGCTTGTCCACGTACTCCTCGATTAAATCAAGGCTCTTCTGGGCATTACCGAATGGCAGCGGGATGTCTCCTGCATCGAAGTAGTTAAGGTCTGCCATCTCGCGGTCAAGATACGGGCTGTATTCTTCAAGGCCGATCGATACCTCACGGATGCGGGTCGGGCCGAAACGTGAACCCGGACGGTAGCTGACAGTCCAGTCCATTGGCATTCCGTAAAGGACAGCCTTGCTTTCTCCATAGTTTGAATGGCTGCCGATAAACACATTGCCAGAATAGGCTTCATCAAAACGCATTGCAAACACCTCTTTTTAAAAATATTTTTACAGTAAAACGGCCCCCGGGAAACCGGGAAGCCGATTGAGATTTTGATTATTTTACAAGGTCGCCAACAAATTTAGGCAAGACGAAAGCTGCTTTGTGAAGCTCTTTCGTGTAGTACTTTGTTTCGATGTCGTGGAAACGCTCCTCGCCCACTTCAAGCGGATCGTGCTTCTTGGATCCAAGTGTGAATGCCCACATTCCGCTTGGGTATGTCGGGATGTTCGCCACATAAAGGCGAGTAATCGGGAAGATTTCCTTAACATCCTTTTGCACGTTGCGAATCAGGTCAGCCTTGAACCATGGGTTGTCAGACTGGGCAACAAAGATACCGTCTTCTTTCAATGCTTTTGAAATTCCAGCGTAAAAGCCCTTTGTGAACAGATTTACTGCCGGTCCAACTGGCTCAGTAGAGTCAACCATGATGACATCATACTGGTTGTCGCTTTCTGCAATGTGCATGAAGCCGTCGCCAACCTGGACATCGACGCGCGGGTCGTCCAGCTTGCCTGCGATTTCAGGCAGGTATTTCTTTGAGTACTCGATGACTTTTCCATCGATATCGACAAGAGTCGCCTTTTTCACGCTTGGGTGCTTAAGCACTTCACGGATGACACCGCCGTCGCCGCCGCCTACTACCAATACGTGCTCAGGGTTCGGGTGAGTGAACAACGGAATATGCGCAACCATTTCGTGGTAAACGAACTCATCTTTTACAGAAGTCATGACCATGTCGTCAAGCAGAAGCATATTGCCCCACTCCTCTGTTTCAACCATGTCAAGCTTCTGGAATTCTGTCTGTTCTGTATGTAACGTCTTGTTCACTTTCATAGTGATACCAAAGTTTTCTGTCTGCTTTTCTGTAAACCAAAGACCCATTTTTCTTCCTTCCTTTCGGCAAAAAAATTTTCCGTTATGTTGCGGCGAATTTTTCATGGTGGGAGCCACTGACCAAATTTTATATGAATCAAGCATTGCGCTTACATTTATTTGTTATACTTCCCCAACATCACGAATACAAACATCAGAAAAAGTATAGTTGAATCTAGCAAAAATGCAAGCAAAATTTGATTCTATGTTTAAAAACAGCTGTTTTTTTTCATACTGATACTATCTATCTTTTTAGGGGGAAGCAGTATGGAGCTGATGACCGACCAGCGGTTTCGCAAAACAATCAAATATTTGCGTGCTTTGATCTTTTTCGGGCTTGCGGGGCTTGCATTGGCGATGATCGTCTATTTTTCGCTGATCGGCTATGCGAAAATCCAGGGTCCGCCCCCTCTCGCCGTGCCGCAATCGACCTTGTTATTTTCAAACGATGGGACGGTAATCGGCGAAAGCCATTCGGGACAGAAGCGCTATTGGGTGGCGCTCAAGGATATCTCGCCCCATTTGATCAATGCGACGGTTTCGATAGAGGATAAGACCTTTTTTACCCATAACGGGTTTGATTATAAGCGAATTGCAGGTGCCGCAATTGCGGATATGAAGGCAATGTCCAAAGTCCAGGGCGCGAGCACGATCACACAGCAGTATGCAAGGAACCTTTTCCTCGAGCATGATAAGACATGGTCACGGAAAGCGACCGAGGCGCTCTACACCTTGCGCCTTGAGATGAATTATTCCAAAGATGAGATTCTCGAAGGCTATCTGAATACGATTTATTACGGCCACGGAGCATACGGCGTCCAGGCAGCGAGCCTTTATTATTTTGGCAAGGATGCAAAGGATTTATCCCTGGCGGAAGCTTCCATGCTTGCAGGGATTCCGAAAGGACCAAGCATCTACTCGCCTTTTTCATCTATGGAAAAAGCAAAGCAGCGTCAGCAGACGATTTTAAATACAATGAAATCCAATGGGTATATCACAGAGCTTGCCGCGCAAAAAGCAGGCACGGAAAAGCTGAAGCTTGTCGGTGAGCACCAGCATAACCGGATTGGCACGGCACCTTACTTCCAGGATGCTGTTCAAAATGCACTCCGGAACTCGTTGAATTTTGATGACCGGACGATTTCACTCGGCGGTTTGAGGGTTTACACAACACTTGACCTTGAGCAGCAGGAAGTGGCCGAAAAATCGATCAGCAAAATGATCGCGACTGATTCAGAAATCCAGGCAGGATTGGTGGCGATGAATCCGAAAAATGGTTATGTAAAGGCACTCGTCGGCGGCAGGGATTATAAGGTGAGCCCTTTTAACCGGGCAGTGCAGGCTGTCAGGCAGCCAGGGTCGACGATGAAGCCAATCCTGTACTATGCTGCTCTCGAGAATGGCTTCACGCCGTCGACAACGATGAAAAGCCAGTTGACGACCTTCCTGTTCGATGATGGTCGTTCGGAGTATACGCCGCATAATTTCAACAATAAATACGCTGAAGAGGATATCACAATGGCGCAGGCCCTGGCATTGTCGGATAACGTCTATGCCGTAAAAACCCATCTGTTCCTGGGCGAGGATACGCTGATCAAGACAGCGAAGCGCTTTGGAATCAAGACAGAGATGGAGAAGGTTCCCTCTCTCGCCCTGGGTACCTCAGGCGTCAGAGTCATCGAGATGGCCAATGCATACAGCATTTTAGCCAATGGCGGGAAAAAAGTAGAACCAGTCCTGATCACAAAGGTCGAAAACCATAAAGGCGAGGTCATCTATGAATATGAGGGTGAAAAGAAAGAGGTATTGAAGCCCGAACTCGCATCGGTGATGACCCATATGCTGACAGGCATCTTCGATAAAAAATTGAATGGCTATTCTTCCGTGACAGGAAGCACGCTGATCAAAAAGATGACTCGGCCATACGCAGCAAAATCAGGCACGACAGAAACGGACAGCTGGATGGTTGGCTATACCCCGCAGCTCGTGTCGGCAGTTTGGACGGGATATGACAAAGGGAAACCGATTGAGCTGACCGTGGAAAAATCCTACGCTAAAAATATCTGGATGGATTTTATGGAAAAATCGCTCGACAATGAACCTGTCAAAAAATTCAAGGCAGCCAAAGGCACGGTCGCCGTCTATGTGGATCCCGCTAACGGAAACCTCGCCTCCGATGGCTGCCCAGTTAAAAGACTTACTTGGTTCGCGGCAGGAACCGAGCCAACCGAATATTGCACAGACCATCTTGCACACGAGGAGCATAAAGAAGAAACATCTGAAATGAAGAAAGAGAAGAAGCCTTGGTACAAGCGCTGGTTCGGATTATAGAACCACATATATCAAAAGAAAAACCCCGGAAGCATAGCTCCGGGGTTTTTCTCGTCCTAGCATAAAATGTGTTTTACGCTGTTATCAGTTTACTTTTTTTATTGAAATTGAGCAAGCCAGATATTGTCACTTGCTATCAAATGTCACAATTTAGACACTTTTTTAGAATAATTATCCAATCGCTACTCTGCAGATAAATCGGTCTTCAACTTCTCTTCAGACCGCTCCCACATTCCAGGGTCATGGTTCTTCAGGAAGTCTGCGAGAATTTTCTTGGATTTTTCATCCATATGGTCGACGATGATATGGCGCTTGATCGACTTGTCAAGACGGTTCACATGCTCCGGAAGCGATTTATAACCGCGGCGGATTTCCCGGTTGACGGTCATTTCACAGGCAGTGACGCCAGCGTAATATGGCCCTTCTTCCTTCCTGTCAATTGTCACCCAGACAACCCAGTATAGCTTGGCATCCGGCACTTCATTGCGGTCAGGAAGGAACTTGATGCCTTTTTCAACAGCACTGCGCGCGTGCATCGCTCCCACTTCTACAGCTGCTTCCCCCGCATCAACATCAATGATGACCGGTGATACATTATCAAGTGTAAGGACGCCTTTACCAAAACCCTTATGGCCATCCATAGGGTCATTTTTTATAATATTGAAGCCAATATTCTTTCCCTTTTTTTCTTCCATGAAAAATACCTCCTAGAAAAACAGATTGGATATTCCATCAGTCACAGCCGGGATCAAATAGCTGAAAATCGGCTGGATTGTATATTGGTCAAGGGGTGTGATCACCAGGATCAAGAAAATGATTGAACCGTATGCTTCGTATTGGGTCATTTTTGCCCGGATGTCCGCTGGTGCCAGGTCCTCGATGATCCGGTAGCCATCAAGCGGCGGGAACGGCAGAAGGTTGAAGACGAACAGCATCGCATTCAGCCCGATAAATATATTCAGGAATTCCAGGAAAAATTCCGGAACTACCTGGGCCAAACCGAGCGTGACAAATATGTACCAGATTGCAAAAGCCAGGAACACAAGAATAAGATTGCTTATTGGCCCGGCAACCGATACAAGCACACCGGCAAGCCTGGGATTCTTGAACATGAATCGATTGACTGGAACTGGCCTTGCCCACCCGAATCCAGCGATAAAAATCAAGATAGTCCCCAGCGGATCCAGATGCTTGATCGGATTCAAGGTCAACCGTCCCTGTCTCTGGGCAGTCGGGTCGCCAAACTTATACGCCACCCAGGCGTGCGCGAATTCATGGACCGCGAAAGCGATCATCAAAGCTGCAGCTACAAACGGAATTTGCTCTAACGAATAGGGTAAGCTCACATTCCATTCCCCTTTTATTGTCTTTTCCCTAAAGTATAACCCATTCTCGTTGGAATGTGAAAAAGACAATCTTTCACCAGACTTGCGAATTTCCGCGAATTATGAAAAACTCAATTTAGATTTACATATCTATCATTTTAAGGAGGCAAAACAAATGCCATACGTAACAGTAAAAATGATTGAAGGCCGCACAGAGGACCAAAAGAAAGCACTAGTTGAAAAGGTAACAGACGCTGTCAGCGAAACAACAGGCGCACCAAAGGAGAAAGTCGTTGTGTTCATCGAGGAAATGGCGAAGAATCATTATGCGGTAGCTGGCAAAAGGTTAAGTGACGAATAGGACTCCTAAAAGCTCAGAGAAATCTGGGCTTTTTTCTTTTTGTGCCCGTAAACCGTGATTTTCTCGTTTTACGGGCACATGTTTCCCTTTCTTGTGACCGTAATCCGCGGTTTCCTCTTTTCACGGGCACATATTTCCCTTTCTTGTGACCGTGACCTCGGCTTCTCCTTTGCACGGGCACATGTTTCCCTATTATATGGCCGCCATTTCAATTTCACACCTCTAACGGTCGCATAATACCTTTTCTTTTTTTACATAAAAAAACCGAGCACAAAACCCTATAAGGGCCCATACTCGATTCCAAGTAAAAATCTGCTTATGCTAATAATTGCTTTGACTTGCTTTTCAAACTCGAGATATAATCATAAGCTTCATCAATTTCTTCGTCTGTGTATTTCTGGCTCTTTTTCACGGTCTGGATCTTCTCGCGTACTTCGGCTTCTGGCAAGTTATCAAAATATAAAACCGTGGAAACGAGTTCAAGGAATCTTGCATTCTGGTCGTTGATGTCGGTCAGGCAGTCGCCGAGGCATGGCATCTCGATGCTGTTTTCACCGAGGAATTCCTGGCCTGCTTCTGTCAGGGTGTAGCGGTATTGATAGTAGCCGCCTTTCTTTTCCTTCACTTCGTCGAGGAAGCCCATATTGCAAAGCTCCTCTACTCTAAGGGTCAGTTCTTCGGAATAGGGTCCGTAAAAATGGAACTGGAATCGTTCCTGGAATGGGAACTCCATCTTTTTGGCGATATAGATCATCTTCTGAAGCTTTTTCCTGCCGATGACTTCTCCAGAAACTGAAATGGCATGTATGATTTTAGCGTGGTCTTTTAACAAAACGAGTCAACTCCTGTATCAAATGGTCCCATTGTCTAAGTTCAGTTCAAGAATCTGTGCAATCTGCCTGATTTCAGGTCGGGCTTTTTCCCTTTCCAGGAAATCGGCAGGATAATAAAGTTTGTGGTCGGTCCTTCTTTTTCCGGAAATGGCGTCGACAATCTCTGACTCGCGTGAAAGTTCGCGGATTTCGCCGTTTTTCTTCAGCAGGTGGATTGGGAGGCGTTCTTCCTCCTCGCCAGGACGGTAAAAATCGTATGGAAGGTCTGATGATGAATCGACCACCAGGTAGTATTCAGGGTCAAGACCAGCCTGCTCGAATAACACAGAAAGCTTTGCCAGCTTCTTGTATTCTTTTGCAGGGTCGAACTCGACATATTTAAATAGATTTCGGTTATTGAAGCGGCGGCACAAATCGCTCAGGATCTGGTCCTCCTCTTCCTCCCATATCTGGAAATAATAGAGGAACACAGCTTCATCCAATTTTAAATAGTCTTGCAAAGTCATGCGGTCCTCAAAGATTGAGTAAAAATGGTGCGGTTTATGTTTAAATGTGTAGTTTTGCTCATGAAGGTGTTTGGCACGGTGCAGGATTTTCGTCAGGATGACCTCGGCACTCCTTGTCACTGGGTGGAAATAAACTTGCCAGTACATCTGGTAGCGGCTCATTATGTAGTCCTCGACAGCATGCATCCCGCTTTGCTTGATGACGACCTGGTCCTCGCGCGGGCGCATGACGCGCAAAATCCGTTCCATATCAAAATGTCCGTAGCTGACTCCTGTAAAATATGCATCCCTCTGCAGATAATCCATCCGGTCGGCATCAATCTGGCTCGAAATCAGGCTGATGACAAGCTTGTTCTCATAGGTTTTTTCGATCACTTCAGCAACCTTCTTCGGGAAATCTGCGGCGACCTTTGAAAGCACCTGATTCACTTCTGTATCGCCAAGGATGATTTCCCTTGTGAAATCCTCATGATCAAGGTCGAATACCTTCTCGAACGAGTGCGAAAACGGTCCATGGCCAAGGTCATGAAGCAGGGCGGCGCATAACGATAGCAGGCGCTCTCCTTCATTCCATTCAGGGCGGGATGCGAACGCATTGTCAACTATCCGCCGGGTGATTTCATAGACTCCCAGTGAATGGTTGAAGCGGCTGTGTTCAGCTCCGTGGAAGGTCAGGTACGTTGTGCCGAGCTGCTTGATCCTTCTCAGGCGCTGGAATTCCTTTGTCCCGATCAAATCCCAGATGACACGGTCACGGACATGGACATACCGGTGTACTGGATCTTTGAATACTTTTTCTTCAAGTAATTTTTCTTCCGAATATTCCATCGTTCTCCTTCTTCCTGATTAGCTTGTTTTTATTATAGCCTGTTTCATTCGTCAAATCATCTCGATTTTCTGCAAATTTTTACAAAAATTGCATACTGTTTTTAAAATCCTATTCCCTTCATTCCAATATTCCCGGATGTATAAACTAGTTTGCAAGTTTGCGCGGGAAAAAAAATCACCTCTAAACGGTGGTTTAAAGGTGATTTATCTATTTTATAAGGAAAAAGTTTATTTAAGCTTCTTTTGCACTTTTTCCATGAGCTCTTCCTCAGACAGTGCAGCGACTGGCCGATTGTTGACGAATGCGAAAGTCTTCTTCCTGCCTGGTCCGCAGTAGGACTGGCAGCCGATGTCAACTGTTGCTTCAGGATCAAGCTGCTTGAGCTTCGGTATCAATGTTTTAAGGTTTACGGCCTGACAATCGTCGCAAACACGGAATTCGTTTGCCATTTAGGACAACCCTTTCTTTAAAAACTGTCCAGCTGCGCCGCCCCTCCAAGTGCCTTAGCAGGAATCCGGATTGCTGTCCCGATCCAGCTTTGCTTTATGGCTGACAAGGCGGTTGCGCTTTTCTTTAAGACTAAAGCGTATTTTACCTCTAATTGGACTTGAATGCAAGCTGTTGAACAGGCCCACTTGCTTATCTATCTATATGGAAAACACGTATTTCCCGCAAAAAATCTACTATCCTCCAATTATACGATGTATAAGGTTTCCAATTTCAGGACAAGATTGAAATAGAAGTTTCAATAGTTAACCAAAGTAAAAGGGAGTTGAAGAAGAATGAAAACACGCCAGGATGCCTGGACAGATGAAAATGATTTATTGCTGGCTGAAACCGTGCTCCGCCATGTAAGAGAAGGCAGCACCCAATTGAATGCTTTTGAAGAGGTGGGCGACAAGCTCGACCGTACTTCCGCTGCCTGCGGATTCCGCTGGAACGCCGTTGTGAGGCATAACTATGAAAAAGCCTTGCAGCTTGCCAAAAAGCAGCGTAAACAGAGACAGAGAATCCTAGGAAAAGATCAGGGCGGCAAGAAAAAACTGCTATACAACCCGCCGGTTCCAACATTGGATGAAAGTTTGACAGGATCGTTGCCAGCAGAAGAACTAACTGAAATGGCCCAGCCTACCTTCGACCTATCCGTTCTTGAACAAGATGATAAACAGATCGATGCTGCACTCATGGCAGAAATGCAAGAATTAGTGAACAAGGAGAACGCGCAAAAGGATTACTCAGTGGAAACGGCTGAAGAAGTGTCCGAAATGCCGGTCCAGGCTGTACAAACACGAGTAACCCATACGGCACCTGTCCGTCACACTGTCCCGCCAACCGGCCTGACAATGGGACATGTCATCGCCTATCTGCAAAGCCTGAACGGCTCATCGCTGCAGGTTGATATTTATAAGAGCGAGAATGAAAGATTGAAGCGTGAAATCCATAGTTTAAGAAAACATAATGAAGAACTGCAGCAAAAAATCAACAGGCTTGAAGAAAATACGAACACCATGCAGGAAGATTACGAAACACTCATGAAAATCATGAACCGCGCCCGCAAGCTTGCCCTGTTTGAAGAAGAAGAGCGTCCGGCAACCAAATTCAAGATGGACCGCAATGGCAATCTCGAAAAAGTAGCCGAATAGATATCTAGTTATAAAATAAATAGATAATAGATGGAGAAGGAGACTTTGGCAGCTGCCCCCTCTTATGTTTTTTAAAAAAAGCCGGAAATCACAGATTTCCGGCTTTCATTGCATTAATCCAGGAATTTTTCATTCCGTTCGATGACACGATTATAATAATGATCAAAAAGCCCAATCTCGTCTCCGTTCAAATATCCTGAAGTGAGCTCGTTGCTGTTGGCATGCAGGAATGTCAAAAACCGCAGCATAACATCCTGAATGGTCAGCTCAATCCCGAATAATTCGGACAAGGAGGCCATGACCTCTGGCTGGACTTCCGGATAGGTGAATTTCGTGATCTCCCCTTTTTTGGCGCGATCGTAAAATCCACGGATCAATTCAGCCCTCTGGCTGCCGCTTCCCGTCACACAAAGATAGATTTGCACAGCTACCCCTTTTTTCAGGCGGCGTTGCGAGATGCCAGCGAATTTTTTACCGGCGATGCTCAAATCATAGCTTCCAGGACAATAGGAAGCAGAAATTTCCCTTGCCTCAATCTTTTTATTGAAGTCAGCGAACATCTCCTTGATCAATAACCACATAGCATCATAGCCGCGATTGATGTCAATCCCTTTTTCCTTTTCAGGTAAAATGAGTGAAAGATTCAGGACACCTTCGTCCAGCACGACAGCAAGTCCGCCTGAATTGCGGACGATATACTGATAGCCCTGCTCCTCGAGGTAGTCGAGACCTTCCTGGAGATGAGGAAGCCTTGTATCCTGGATTCCGAGGACAACTGTGTCATGATGGACCCATGCCCTTGCAGTTGCCGGTGACTGTCCTTTGCCGACCGATTCGCATAATGTATCATCCGTCCCGAATGACTGCAGGGCATGAAATTGCGTGCCGAGCGCCGACTGGTCGATCAATCTCCATTTATCCTGACGCAGTAAATTAAGCGCCTCATCCATCGTGGTTTCCTCTTTTCTATCTCTAGCTTTTTCGTTGATATTATAGCATATCTGGGCCGGCAGCTAATACGATAGCCGATTTAAAAAAGCCGATCGAAAAGTTCCGACCGGCTCAGAAATTCATTATTTTTACTTCGTAAGTGCCTGTGCTGCCGTTATGAGCGCAAGCTTGTACACGTCTTCTTCGCTGCAGCCGCGGGACAGGTCGTTTACCGGACGGTTCAAGCCCTGCAAAATTGGTCCAACTGCTTCGAATCCTCCTAAGCGCTGAGCAATCTTATAGCCGATATTCCCTGCTTCAAGGCTTGGGAATACGAAAACATTCGCATTGCCCATGATCACTGAATCGGGAGCTTTCTTTTCAGCAACAGATGGAACGAAAGCTGCATCGAATTGGAACTCTCCGTCAACGATTAATAATGGGTCGCGAAGCTTGGCTTCTTCGACTGCTTTGGACACTCTTTCAGTCTCAGGAGAAACAGCTGAGCCTTTTGTGGAGAAGCTAAGCATGGCCACGCGCGGCTCTACATCGAACATTCTTGCTGTCTTTGCACTTTCGACCGCGATTTCAGCAAGGTCCTGGCTGTCGGGAGCGATATTGATCGCGCAGTCAGCGAAGACATACTTCTCATCTTCACGTACCATAATGAAGACACCTGAGGTCTTGCGTACGCCTTCCTTCGTCTTGATGATCTGCAATGCCGGTCTTACTGTGTCCGCAGTCGAGTGTGCCGCACCGCTTACAAGACCATCTGCTTTGTTCGAATACACGAGCATCGTACCGAAGTAGTTTTCATCGAGAAGGATTTTGCGCGCCTGCTCTTCTGTTGCTTTTCCTTTCCGTCTCTCAACGAATGCAGCGACAAGCTCATCCATCATCGCAAAATTGACAGGATCATAAATTTCTGCCGCATCCAACGAAACATTCATATCAGCAGCTTTCGCCTGGATCTGTTCAATATTCCCTACTAAAATTGGTGTTAATACTCCGTCTGCAGCCAGTCTTCCCGCTGCAGCAAGAATCCGTTCGTCGAGGCCTTCCGGAAACACGATCCGTAAATTTTGTCCGCTTAATTTGGCTTTTAAGCCTTCAAATAAATCACTCATGCTGACTCCTCCTTTTATCTATACTTATAGCATACTTTACCAGCCCTAAAATTCAAGAATGTTACCGTTTACAGCCCAGAAGTCTTTTTATTGAAAATTTTCAAGCATGTTTTTCCTGCCCCTTTTACTATTTGCAATCTTTAACAAAATATCCTTTTTCCCATCAGGATAAACAAACGGGGTTTATTAACATGACGAATGGCGAAACTATGATATGATATTGGTATATTGTTGATTTATAGGAGTGATATAAAATGACTGAAGCAGCACAGACTTTGGATGGCTGGTATGCCCTTCATGATTTCCGCACTGTTGATTGGACAACCTGGAAAATGCTCCCGGGTGAAGAGCGCCAGGAAATCATCCAGGAATTCCTCGGCCTTGTGGAAAAGTGGAATAAAACTCAGGCTGAAAAACAAGGCAGCCATGCCCTGTATACAATCGTTGGCCAAAAAGCAGATTTCATGATGATGATCCTGCGCCCTACGATGGAAGAATTGAATGAAATCGAGACAGAATTCAACAAATCCAGACTTGCTGAATACACGATTCCTGCTCATTCTTATGTTTCTGTTGTCGAGCTCAGCAACTATCTGCCAGCAGGCGAAGATCCTTACCAGAATCCGCAAATCCTTGCCCGCCTTTACCCTGAACTTCCAAAGGCGAAATATGTTTGCTTCTATCCAATGGACAAGCGCCGTCAGGGCGAAGACAACTGGTACATGCTGCCGATGGAAGACCGCCGCAATATGATGCGCAGCCACGGCATGATCGGCCGCCAGTATGCAGGCAAAGTCAAGCAGATCATCACTGGTTCCGTCGGCTTCGACGACTATGAGTGGGGCGTAACATTGTTCGCGGACGATGTCCTTCAATTCAAAAAGCTAGTATATGAAATGCGTTTTGACGAAGTCAGCGCACGCTATGGCGAATTCGGTTCATTCTTCGTAGGAAACCTGCTGGAAGAAGACCGCGTTGTTTCATTCCTGAATGTCTAATGATTCGATAAATCCCCGGGCTGATGCCCGGGGATTTTTTTGTCCGTTCTCATTAATATGAAGCATTGTTTATGCCCCTTTCTTACGCCCCTCCATCCAAAATATTTGAGTCATAAAATGCAGCTTCCCTCATATGAATGAAATAGTGAGGATTCATTTTACTTGTACCCTATCCTATTAAAGCTCAATTTCACCATTTACATAAATAAGGTGAAATGAATGAAAAGAAAATAATTTTAAGGAGGCTACACAATGACTCAATACAATAACCCATACTATAACTACAGAACCTATCCACAGATGTATCAGCCTTATAGCGGCACAGAAGAAAAATCGGCAGCACAAGCCCAGGTGCCGCAGATGTCTCAGATGGGACAGATGGGACAAATGGGGCAAATGGGGCAAATGGGCCAGCCAGGATTCCCGCAGGCAACATCATTCCCAACCCAGTCTGGCGGTGCCTTTCCAGGTACAAGTGCAGGTGCAGTTGGAGGTGTCCAGGTACCAGGAATGCTTCCAATTGAAGCATCCTACATCGAGAATATCCTTCGCTTGAACAAAGGAAAACTCGCAACAGTGTATGCTACTTTTGAAAACAACACCGAATGGAATGCGAAAATTTTTCAGGGACTCATAGAAGCTGCTGGACGTGACCATCTCATCCTCAGTGACCCGCAAACAGGAAAACGGATTCTCCTGCCAATGATTTACCTTGATTATGTTACTTTCGATGAAGAAATCGAGTACGAATATCCATTCGGCGGCGGAGCTGGACTGACGGTATACCCGCCAAGATAATGAAAACTACTATTCTCCAAAGCGGCTTCGGCCGTTTTTTTGTTGTGGTATCATTCATTATTTTTAAACAATCTTTTTTCTGACAGGTGACAGAAAACACGTAGTTGGGACAGTTAATCATGATTAATCAGCTAAAAAGCATGTCATAGTTCAGCCTACAAATTCTTGACAATGATTCTACTCGAAAAATAAAATTTATATACTTACTATATCCGATGAAGGAAGCTGGGTGGATGAGATGGTTTCAAATGAAAGCAATATTAGGCTTGTAGTGGCAGGTTTGCTGCTTGGGATCTTGATGGCTGCAATGGATAATACGATTGTGGCGACGGCAATGGGAACAATTGTTGCGGACCTTGGCGACTTTGACAAGTTTATCTGGGTGACCTCTGCTTATATGGTTACCGTGATGGCCGGAATGCCCATTTTTGGGAAGCTGTCAGATATGTATGGCCGGAAACGATTTTACATATTTGGCTTGCTGGTTTTTTTAATAGGCTCCGCGCTTTGCGGAATTGCCCAAACAATGGTGCAGCTAAGCATTTTCAGGGCGATCCAGGGAATCGGCGGCGGAGCTTTGATGCCGATTGCGTTCACGATTGTTTTTGATATCTTCCCTCCCGAAAGGCGCGGCAAAATGACTGGACTGCTTGGCGCCGTTTTCGGGACTTCAAGTGTCCTTGGACCACTCCTTGGTGCTTATATCACTGACTGGTTCAGCTGGCATTGGGTGTTTTACATTAATGTCCCGATTGGCATTGTCTCTTTATTCTTTATTGGGAAGTATTATCATGAATCCACTCAGCATTCCAGGCAGAAAATTGACTGGGCTGGCGCCTTCACATTAGTTGTCGCAGTTGTCAGCTTAATGTTCGCCCTCGAACTCGGCGGAAAAGAATATGACTGGGGCTCAGTCCAAATCATAGGTTTGTTTTCAAGTTTCGCTCTATTCTTTTTAGTATTTATTTTTGCTGAAAGAAAAGCAGCGGAACCGATCATTTCTTTTTGGATGTTTAAAAGGCGGCTGTTTGCTGCATCACAGGTTCTGGCCTTCCTCTACGGAGCAACATTCATCATTCTCGCAGTCTATATCCCTATTTTTGTACAGGCGGTTTATGGGGGCTCGGCTAAGACGGCTGGACTGATTTTGACACCGATGATGCTAGGTTCTGTTGCCGGCAGTGCGGTTGGCGGCATATTCCAGACAAAGACCAGCTATCGGAACCTTATGTTCATTTCGGTTATCGCCTACTTTGCAGGGATGCTGCTGCTCAGCATGATGTCACCTGATACGTCGAGACTGGTCCTGACACTTTTCATGATATTGGTCGGATTTGGAATGGGCTTCTCTTTCTCCCTCCTCCCTACAGCTTCCATACACAACCTCGACCCGCGGCACCGAGGATCGGCGAATTCAACTAATTCGTTCCTTCGCTCGCTTGGAATGACACTGGGCATCACCATATTTGGGACTATCCAGAATAATAGTTTTATGGACCAGCTAAAAAGTGCCTTTGCTGGAATGGGCGGCGGCCAAGGAAACCAGCTGATGGGAGACCCGCAGCAATTATTCCAGTCTGGACAACGTTCGCAAATCCCGGAATTTGTCCTGGATAAAATCGTCGAGGCGATGTCTTCTTCAATCACTCATATTTTCGCACTTGCTTTAATTCCAATTGCTATTTCGGCAATTGCGGTCTTTTTCATGGGAAAAGAACGTGTTGAAATCAATAAGACGATTGTCAAAGAATCTTAATGAGCCTGTAAAAAGAGCATGCCAGCCGGCATGCTCTTTGATTATAAGTATTTAACTGCGGCAATGATCAACAATACCCAGGCGGCGAGGAATGATACTCCACCAAGCGGGGTGATGGCCCCAAGGATGCTGATTTTTGTAAGGGTCAAGGCATACAGGCTTCCGGAAAACAGGATGATTCCGATCAGCATCAGCCAGCCTGACCAGTTCAGCAGTGAAGTTGCAGGGAGTTTTCCCAGCAGGACTCCAATTATCAAGATTCCGGTTGCGTGGAACATCTGGTATGTAACACCGGTTTTCCAGGTTTCTAGATATTTTGGTTCGACCTTGCCTTCCAGCCCATGTGCTCCAAAGGCTCCGAGTGCGACTGCAAGAAAGGCATTGATTGCCCCTATTATGATAAATAACTTCATCATTTCCACCTCTATCTTTAAATTAAGGCTCTTTTCTCAAACTATGTTGCCATTGATTACAAAATGGGATTGAATGACCTAGTTTTCTGCATAAAAAAGCTTATTATGAGAAAAGAGCTTGCACACTTAAAAACGAACTGCAAAATGGCTTAATAGCACGTTAAAATCGGCTTTAAGATTTTAACAACAATCTTTACGAAAACAACCTAAATTAGAAATCGAATAGCGAGTCTCCGTTTGAATCATCATCCATTTCCAGTTTTTTCGGCTGCGGAACCATTGTTGATGGCTGGCTTACTGGCATCTGCTGCTGAGGAAAGACTGGTTGAGCAGGAATAAATTGCTGTGCTGGCTGCTGGATGATATGGCATTGCCCGGACTTGCCTGACCCCTGCTGTGGTTCATCAAGAACAAGTTCACAAAGCGTTTTAATCGACTGGATTCGTTCTCGCTGTGCAGCTTCAGATTGTGTCGATTTGGCCCGGCTTAATTCTTCTTCCATTTTCAAAAGCAATTTTTGCAGTGAAATATTCATTAACTCACCTCCACGGGCGGTACCTGATAAGTAGGATCAGACTCGATCATGCTGTACGGTTCCATTCTACAATAAATCTTTTATATTTTCGACTGTATAAGAATTTGCTGTCAGTTCCACGTGGAACATGTCGATTTTTACAAAAAGAACTCAGTCGACCAGAAAAAAACTCTGGTCCCCAAGAGCTAATAATTTTTCATCTCGTCGATTTGCCAATCGATTTCCTGTCTGCCCCACTCTCGCAAAATCTCGTTTACTCTTGAGAATGGCTTGCTTCCAAAGAAACCTCTTCTTGCGGACAAAGGGCTTGGATGTGCAGACATGATGATCTTATGTTTGCTTTCATCAATCAACTTTAATTTACTTTGAGCCGGTTTGCCCCAAAGGATGAAAATGACTGGTTCTTGACGTTCATTCAACAGGGTGATGACTTTATCGGTGAAGGTTTCCCAGCCCTTCCCCTTGTGAGAATGCGCTTCGCCCTTCCTGACTGTAAGCACCGTATTCAAAAGCAGCACACCCTGGTCTGCCCACTTTTTCAAATATCCGTGATTGGGTATCTCACAGCCAAGATCAGCCTTTAGCTCCTTGAACATGTTCCGGAGTGATGGCGGGATTGCAACCCCTGGTTTTACCGAAAAACTCAAGCCATGTGCCTGACCCGGTCCGTGGTATGGATCCTGGCCAAGGATGACCACTTTTACCTTATCATAGTCGGTATACCGCAATGCATTGAAGATGTCTTCCTTATCGGGATAAACCGTTTTGTTCTGGTATTCTTCTATCAAGAATTCTCTTAAATCCAGATAATAAGCTTCTTCAAACTCCTCTGCCATCAGTGGTGCCCAGCCGTTTTGCATTAAGCGCATCGTGATCGCTCCTTTCTCTACTATCTAACTACCCGATTTCCAAAAAGGTATGTGAACATTTGCCAGCATGTTTAATAGAGCAAAAAACGGTTATATAAATAGTGTAGACGCGGAAGGCTATAAAAGCTTCCCAAACTAGTATAGGTTAAAAACACTTAAGGAGGAAGATAATATGTTGAAAGTAGAAGTTGTGGAAAACGGCGTACAGGCAACTGAAAAAATCAGCTCTCTGGAAGCTGAAGGTTTTGGAAAAGAAAACATTTATATTTTCGCTCATGATGAAGACCGAAGTGAGCACTTGACAGATGCTACCGAAACAGGCGGTATGGGCTTCAAGGAACAGGGCTTCTTTGATTCCATCGGCAATATGTTCAAGTCCCGCGGAGACGAACTGCGAAACAAATTCGAATCCCTCGGACTTTCAAAGCAAGAAGCTGAGCAGTATGAGGTCGAATTGGACAAAGGCCGTTTAGTCCTTGTCGCAACCGATGAAGTAAAATAAAGCCATTAATCAGCAATGGTATATCCGATCCGCTGTGATCGTTTATCATAGAAACCCCCTGCCGAAGCCGGCAGGGGGTTTGCGCTTTTAAAGGTTTTTAGCCAAAGAATCTCTGGTAGATGCTGCGAGCCTGCGCCAGATCCTTCGTTCCATGGATCAATGCACGCCCGTCCTGGAAAATGACCATCCTGTTATCATCCATTTCAACAGATACCAGATAAGGGTTTCCTTTTACCTGATAACCCAAATCCCTCATTTTTTCAGCCGTCTCCTGGAGGTTAAGCTGCTGCTGTTTCGGCGGCCTGATCTGTACGGTATCACGGCCGCACAGGACAGTCGTTTTGGTCATATTTTCAACATCCAAATACGGATATTCCGGATTGTCGCCGCATGAGAGACAGCCAGGGTCCTTCGCTTTTGACATTTTCATGCTTGTATACTGATTCCGCCACAGATCAAAGCTGACAAAAGAAGTTCTGACCGCATCCCAGTCTTCCACAAGGATCTTCAGTGCTTCGGCACCCTGGTGGGCAATGACCATCTGTACCGCAGGCCCGATGATTCCGCCGGTATCGCAGGTCAGCCCCTGCAGCGGCACCGTCTTCAGCAAACAGTTCAGACATGGTGTTTTTCCAGGAATAATGGAGAAACTCATGCCAAAGCTGGCAACGCAGGCACCATATATCCACGGAATCTGGTACTTCTGCGAAATATCATTAATGGCCATCCTTGTTTCAAAATTATCGGTAGCATCGATAATCAAATCGACGCCATCAACAAGCTCAGCCAGTTTTTCGGGAGTGGCATCCGCAATCAATGCGGTGATTTCAACGTCAGAATTGATCGCCTTCAATCTTTTTTCAGCCGCTGCAGCCTTTGGAAGCTTCTCAGCGACATCCTCTTCAGTATATAATTGCTGTCTTTGCAGGTTGCTTGCTTCGACATAATCCCGGTCGACAATCGTCAGACGGCCGATACCTGCTCTAACCAGCAGCTCGGCATTCCCTGAACCAAGTGCACCTGCGCCAATCATCAGGACATGCTTGCTGCGGATTTTGTCCTGGCCTCCCTTGCCTATTTGAGGAAACAGCGTCTGGCGTGAATATCTTTCTGACATAGGGTGTACCCCCTCCTGTAAAACAAACGCCCTGATTCCATCGACAATCCTGTCAACGGAACGGGGCGCCGTAATTTGCTATGGATCAACCGCCGGAAACAGGCGGTATGAAGGCAATTGTGTCTCCTTCTTTAATGACTTCATCATTAGATGAAAATTCTTCATTGATCGCTGTCATTGAAGTATCAAGCTTTTGGACACCATATTTTTCTGCGACTATTTGCTTCAGTTCGGCAACTGTCTTGCCTGCTGCTTCGATTTCGACTGATTCATGGCCTGCTTCGTCACGCAGGTGGGCAAAAAATAATATTTTATTCATTGAGATCCTTCTCCTCCGGTTTCCCTGTCGGATATGGGACAGTTTCTAGTTGGTTGCCAATCCATTCTTCCCCGTCTTCCCAATGCTCTTTCTTCCAGATTGGGACGATTTCCTTGATGCGCTCGATCGCATAACGATTGGCTTCATATGCATCGTTGCGGTGAGGTGTGGAAACGGCGATCACGACAGCAATATCCGTGATGTCGAGCTTGCCGACCCGATGGGTGATCGCGACCTGCGCGCCATCCCAGCGTTCCTGGATTTCCGTGCCAATCTGCTCAAGCTTTTTGACAGCCATCGGCTCATAAGCTTCATATATAAGATAAAGGGTTTTCTTTCCCTTCGTCAATTCACGGACAGTGCCAATGAATGTCGTGATTGCCCCTGCTTCACGCTGGACCACTTTATCAATGACAGATTGAACGTTGATTGGATCTTTCGCTATTTCATAATTCATCAAAATCACCTCAATAAACTGATCCGGATCAGGATTTAATATGTTTATGGACACTTTTTCCGGGTTCTGGCTCCGTTTTGTCCATTAGAGTGTCCCTTTAAAAATGGCTCTGTTAAACAAGACTGTTGATTTTCGTTCCAGGCGCATCGCTTTCCGCGGGGCTGGCGCTGAGCCTCCTCGTCGCTCTGCTCCTGCGGGGTCTCACCTGACCAGCTGCGCCCGCAGGAGTCTACGCGCCTTCCACTACAATCAACAGGTGTATAAACATCATTGGGCTTTAACAGAGCCTTAAAAATAAACAGGCTCAGGATTCTCAACAACTGCGTATCCGCCAATTTTGTCGACTTCGGCTTTGAAGACCTGTGATTGGATCACTGACCTTAACCATATACCCTTTTCGCTTTCGAAGAATGCCTTTGTCATCAGCAAATCGTAGCTTTCGTCAGCGACCGGGATGAAGTCGAGCCCCATTGCCCTGGCAGCCGGGAATATGCCGAGTCCGGCCGCATTGTCGTTCCCCTTCACTTCAGCAGCGACGCTCAAATGTGAGAACATTTCACGGTCATAGCCGTTGACCTGTTCTGCGTCAAGGCCGGCATCTTTTAACATTAAATCAAACAGGATCCGTGTACCGGCGCCTTTTTGCCTGTTGGCATAATCTGCGCCCTTCACAGCGATGTCGCTGACATTTTCGATTCCGAGCGGATTGCCTTTTGGCAGCATCCAGCCCTGGGTTCTTTTCAAGAAAGGATAAAGGACTGCGTCTTGCCCGGCAAGGAATTTCCTTACGTAGGTAACATTATATTCTTTCGTCTCCGGGTCAAGCAAATGAATGCCCGCTACATGGGCTTCCCCTTTTCTGATTGCCATCAAACCGGCCATGCTGCCAACATGGGAAGAAACAATTTTCATGTCGGTGCGCTGATTTTTGAGCTGGGAGGACAAAAGGTCAATCGTCAGGTCATGGCTGCCGCTGAAGACGATCGCGTTCTTGATTTCTTCAACCGGTCTGTATAGCTCGACCATGACGGTATCTCCCTGTTCATATCCTAACTCCTCCGGCGGAACAACGAGCAAGCCGTCCGCACGCACCAGTGACATCGTGACCCCCGCCGCGCGTGTCAGCGGATTGGCGACAAATTGTCCATCCACATAGCCGATATTCATTCGGACAAAGTCCTCCGCCCCCATTGTGGAGACGATCCTGCGGCCAAGCTTCACTTCTAGTTTTGGCCTTTCGGGTTCTGGTATCCCCAGATACTTGCAAACGAGCGGCCTGACGAACCACTCAAGCGCCATGTAGGCCGACACTGGATATCCAGGCACGCCTACTACCACTTTATCTTTAATTTTCCCAAGGATGACTGGCTTACCCGGCCTTGTCGCGACACCATGGGTAAAAACAGTGCCTAGCTCCTCAAGGATGTGTACGGTATAATCTTTTGAACCTGCGGAAGAACCAGCATTAATCACGACAATATCAGATGTTTCTACCGCGTTCAGCAATGCTTCCCTGATTTTTTCCGGTTCATCCTTCACGATCGGATGCAAATAAGGCTTGCCGCCCCAATCTTCTACATATGCGCTAAAAACGGTGCCATTGAACTCGATGATCCTTCCTGAAGACAGCGACGCATCTGCGCTGACCAGTTCATTTCCTGTCGGGATGATCGTTACCAGCGGTTTCTTCATAACGCATACTTCGGTCACCTGTGCTGCAAGGAGTGCTCCGAGGTCGGCAGGACGCAGCTGATGCCCCTGCGTGAACAACATCTCCTCCTGGACGATATCCTCACCGATCGGGCGGATATGCTGCCAGGGAGTTGCCGGCTCGATGATTTCGATGGTCTCATCGTCAATGACGTGAATGTTTTCGACCATAATGACGGCATTGAACTCCTGAGGGATCGCATTGCCTGTATCAACGTATTTAAACTGCTCATCCTTTTTTAAATGGAGCGGGCGCTGCTCATGTGCTTCATAAGTATCCTCAGCGTTGACGGCAACTCCATCCATTGCGGATGCATGGTAAAAAGGCATCGACACATTGGCGAAAACAGGTTCAGCAGTAATTCGGCCAAGGGCAGCGGCAGCCGGAATCCATTCTTTTTCCTGAGGCAGGTCGAACGCAGCCAGCACTTCATCTCTGGCTTGCACGCGCGGCTTGTCTTCAAGATAAATCTTTCGGTTATAACGTATTTGGTCCATGATGCTGCTCCCCCTATCTCGTCAAAATGACTGGAACGTATTCGCCTTGAGAAATCCCCTCTTTTTCGGAAACAATCTCCACGATTCCATCGCTTTTTACCAAAGTTGTGATCAGGCCTGATTTGCCGATGATCGGCTCGGCCCACCATTCTCCATCTCTTTCCTCAAGTCTCACCCTGATATAGTCAGATCGCCCTGGTGAGGAGGCAATATTTTTAACAATCCGGGCAAAAATCCGCTCGGGCTTCTGTTCGTATTTTTCACCCTTCAGCTTCCTGAAGACCTGTTCGCCAAACAGCTTGAAGATGATCATTGCCGATGCTGGATGCCCCGGCAGTCCGATGACTGGTTTTCCATCCGCCACCGCTAGAATCGTCGGCTTGCCTGGCTTAATCGAGATTCCGTGGACAAATACGCCTGGATCTCCAAGTGACTGGATGACCTCGGTCGTGTAATCCTTCGTGCCGACAGAACTTCCCCCTGATAAAATAAGGCAGTCCGCCTGTTCATACAATTCGCGGGCCTTGCTTGCGAACTCCTGATAGTCATCGCGGGTGATGCCGCCATATATGACCTCAATGTCCCATTCATTGGCCAGGCCTTTGACAGTCAGGTAATTGATATCGCGGATTTGACCGGTTTCAAGTGTTTTCGTTTCATAAGGAACGATTTCGTCCCCTGAAGAAAGGTAAGCAGCTTTCAGCTTGCGGTAGACTTTCACCTCGGAAACGCCTAATGCCGCCAGGGCTCCGAGCTCCTGTGGCCGCAATTTTGTCCCTTGTGTCAACAGCACCTCGCCTGAGCGGATATCTTCCCCTGATCGGATGACGTTTTCGCCTGGGGCAATCTGCTTGTAAGTATTCAACAGCCCGCCGATTTCCTCGCAATGCTCGATCATCAGGACGCTGTCGCTGCCCGGAGGAAGCATTCCGCCCGTCGGGACATAGATTGCTTCTCCCCTGCCCACCGGTTTTACTGCTTCTTCGCCCATATGGACCTCACCGGCGACATTCAGGAATCCAGGCATGGATTCAGAAGATCCATAGGTGTCCCTGGCGATGACGGCATAACCATCAACGGTCGATCGATCAAAGCCCGGCACATTTTCTTCCGCTCTGATGTCCTCGGCCAGGATGAAATGAAGTGCCTCATCAAGCGTGCGAACCTCGGTTTCTTTGATCTTGCTGATTTTCTCATCAATTAACGCAAAGGTATCTTCAACCGTTTTCACTTTGAAAAATTGCATGCTGCCTATCTTCCTTTCTGGCACCTGAAAACTATTCCCCGGATTCCGTCCACTTCTTCGCATTTTCATATTCTTCGGGATGGTTCATATTGAAAAAGACGCGTTCAAGATTGTTTCCGCAATAGAGTTGCAAATCTGACTCATCGAGGTATCGGACATTCAGTTTTTCAAGCATATGCCTGATCCTTAACGTTCCGTCCTCAATGCATTTCACCGCTTCGCGGGCCACGCGTTTTTGGTACGCCGCAAAAAGCGGATGCTTCCGCCCATCACTGACGGGCACGACTGCATCGTGGTGCTTGAGGGCTTTCACAAGGTTCTCGGCAAGCTCTGCGGATACAAATGGCATATCACAGGCAACGATGAAATTCTCTTCGTAATCTGATGCCTCGAGCCCCGCATGGATTCCCGCCAGCGGTCCAGAACCCGGATATTGGTCTGTCACACTTTTGATATTTAAAAATTGATAGGTTTCAGGATCATTTGTTACTAGAATTATATCATCAAAAACGTGCTGTAACTCATCCTTAATTCTCTCAATATTCGTTTTTTCGTGAAATTTCAGGAGAGCTTTATTCGTTCCCATCCTGCTAGATTTGCCGCCTGCTAAAATAATCGCTCCGGCTTTCATCCCACAGCACCTTCTTTTAATTTGTCTGTTTGGTTTCCCCAGCGGCTTTGTAGCCATTTTCCTGTGCAACAAAATCGAGGTGGATTGTATTCAAGTCTAGCATTGCCGGTGTCGGCTTCACAATATATTGTCTTGTATCGATTACTTTCGTGTAGCCCTTGCATTCCTCACAAACCTGGATCTGGGCAGCGGACTCACCCTCGATGGTCAGGAACTGGACTGTTTCATGATCTTCATTGCCACAATGCGAGCATGTAATGCGTTTATCATGCCAGTGGGCCAGACAGCGAGGGCAATGCAATACCTTTTTTCCTCCGTCTTCCAGCTGAGCAAGGCGGACTGGTTCACCGCAGACAGGACATCCGGCGCCGTGAACAGCATATTGGATTTCATCCTGGACTTTTTCAGCGGTCAGCTGCAAATAGGGACGCAGCACGGTTTCGGCGATAAATTGGGGAATCCACGCATCGACACCCTGCTCTTCTGCAAAGCTGGCAAAATAAATATGGTTAAAAGCAAAAGCCTCATCAATCCAGCGTGTTGCTGTCTCTTCATCTAATAGTCTCTTGATTGATTCCATTGTTTTTTCGAGCTCTGGTTGATACTTCGCTAAAAGTTCACCTATATCCTCTATCCACTGTAAGAATAGGGGAATATCAAAATCAATGGCCGTCAATGCAGCGACAGGCACCCCTGTTTCCATGGCCGCTTTGTCAAGCTTAGGCTCGATACGGTCAGGGTTGAGTGATGTTTTCCATTGTTCCTGCAACGTGATAATATCTTTCTGCAGTTTCTGGTACTCTTTTGAGACAACGGACTTTTTCATTGCTGTAGCCTCTTTTCATCAGATTTTATTAAGCGGCGACGATTTAAATTTTGAGGGAATGGGCCCATTTGGTGAACCCATTCCCTCTGTCAAAGGTTTTAAGCGCCTTTTTTCTTGTTCTTGCCTTTGTCAAGATCAGGGAAGTTGCCTTTCTTGACTTCTTCTTCATACCATTCTGTATAGTGGTCTTTTGCCCACTCTGCCGGAACCTCACCTGTAATGACGCCCGTATATCCTGGACGTGAATTTTTGTGGATGACACTCAGATAGATGTGGCCGACCACGACTGCGATCGCAAGACCGAAGCCAACGTTATGGGCGACATATGCCCACTGAACCATTGCTTTCGGGAACAAGGCCGGGAACCACATCGGGAATCCCGAACCGATGATCAAAATTGCTGTGAAGATCTGGATGATCGAGTTGATTTTTTCACCCGCGTTGAAGAATGTCTGTTTTACATGCTTGAACTTAAAGCCGAACAGTTCTTTAACGAACTCCGTGAAAAACTGGATATCCCTCTTTTTCCAGGTAACGAGTTCCTTGCCCCAGCGAAGCAGGCCTTTTGGATCCATGATCATCCAGATGAAAGTCGGCGTGACGAACGCGACAGCGAAAATCCTATGGAGCAATCTGGCACCTTCTGGTCCGCCAAGCACAGGGTATAGCCAGTCAAACCATTCTGTATACATCGGCAAGGCCGTGATATACAGGGCGAAGAATGAAATGGCGTTCACAGCATGCGCTAAGACAAAGCCTTTTGAAAAACGTTTGACCTTCACACCTGAGTACTGCGTTTTACTCATGGCTGCCACCTCCATCTTCTTCATGGCCTTTGTCCTCTTTATTGAACAGCTTATTGCTGACGAATGCGCCAACAAGTGCCATGCTTGTCGCTCCAAGCATCATTTTGCCGATTGGCTGTGCGTAATCCTTCCAGACTACCGCTGAAGTTGGAACCTTAGGCTTTTCAGGCAATCCGTAAACGGAAGGCTTTTCAGCTAGGACATAAATCGTATGTGTACCGCCGACTCCTTCTGGGTTGTAGATCATGGCGTTAGGGAAACGGCCCTTGATTTCGCTCAGGCGCTTTTCAGCTTTCTTGAGCATTTCATCTTTTGTGCCGAACTCCATTGCGTCTGTATGGCAGGTAGTGACACAAGCAGGCTGCATGCCTTCCTCAAGGCGGTCAACACACATCGTGCATTTCTGGGCCTTCTTGTATTCCTTGCCATTCTTGTCTTTGTATGTTGCCAGCTGGACGACATCGAATGGGCAGTTCTGTACACAGTAGCCGCAGCCAACGCATTTATCCGTGTTCACATCGACCGTGCCGAATTCTGTGTAGTGCATAGCATCCTCCGGGCACACCTTAACGCAGGCAGCTTCCGTACAATGGAAACAGGATGAATGACGGAAAAGGTATTCAAGATTTCCTTTTCCGTTTTCGTGTTCAATGAATGACAGCACGTTCCAGGTATTTGCCGTTACATTCGCATGTGATTGGACGCTGCCCTGGAAAGCTTCCGGCTCAGCCGGAAGGTCATTCCAGTTTTTGCAGGCGACCATACATGCGCGGCAGCCATCACACTTGGTCACGTCAACAAATTTTACATATTCAGCCTTCGCCATTAGTCAGCCCTCCTTACGTCGCAGAGGAATGCCTTATATTCAGGAATCATCGTGTTGGCGTCCCCGATATGAGGTGTTAAGCGGTTTGCTGTATCCCCTGTTGCATATCCTTTATATCCGAAGTGCCAAGGCATGCCAATCTGGTGGACTTTCTTGCCGTTTACAGTGTGCGGCTTGAAGCGTTTCGTCACCATCGCATAGGCTTTAACCTCGCCGCGAGCTGATGTCACGATAACCTCGTCCTTGTTCTTGATGCCTTTTTCCTTCGCTAGCTCTTCACTCATCTCGATGTACATATGGCCCATCAATTCTGACAGCCATTGCTGGTTCCTTGTCATCGAGCCTGATTGCCAGTGTTCACTTACACGATACGTTGTCGCCACGATCGGGTACTGCTTCTTCGTGCCTTTAAGGTTGAAGTCGCCATCCCAGACCTTGATGGTCGGGTTGAATTCCTGGCTGGAGAACGCATTCGGCACCGGACTTTCAAACGGCTCATAGTGTTCTGGGAACGGTCCGTCATTGAGCGTTGGAGCAAACATGCCGCCGACGCCATCCTTCAGCATGATGAATGGATTCGTGCCTCCCTTGTCAGAAGGAGCGACCACTGCCTTGAAGTCAGGAATATCATGTCCAGTCCATTTTTTAGCCAGGCCATCCCACCAGATGACTGCCTTATCCTTGTTCCATGGCTTGCCGGCTGGATCTGCAGATGCGCGATTATAAAGAATCCGACGGTTCATAGGCCATGCATAAGACCAGTTCAGGAAATTGCCCATGCCATTATCCTTGTTGTCACGGCGCTTGGACAGGTTGCCTTCTTCCGGATAGAAGCCTGAATAAATCCAGTTTCCGGAGCATGTGGACCCGTCATCAGCAAGCGAACCGAAGTTCTCGACCTGTTTGCCTGTCTTAGTGTAATAACCGTTGATTTCACGGGCGACTAGATCGAATTCTGGATGATCATGTTCACCGTAATTCCAGTACAGTGCATTGATAGCTTTTGCAGCAGGTGAGCTTTCATTTTTGTACATGCCTTTGATTCTTTGCATCAGCATATGGATGATTTCCATGTCTGCCTTTGATTCGCCTTTAGGCTCAATTGCCTTCCAGCGGTACTGCATCCAGCGTCCGCTGTTCGAAACCGTTCCTTCTTTCTCGTATGAGGATGCGGCCGGAAGCAGGAATACCTCTGTGTTGATTTTTGATGGATCGCTGCCAGCTTCTTTTTGCCAGAATGCTGAAGTTTCTGTCTCCCAAAGGTCAATTGCAACCAGCCAGTCAAGGTTGCTGAGTGCTTCTTTTTCCTTGCCTGCATTCGGGCCGCCGACTACAGGATTGGTTCCAAACAGGAATGCGCCATCCAATTCGCCTTTATACATCGCATTGAAAAGGGCGATATGGGAGTAATTCTTGTTTCCTTTAGGAAGATATTGATAGCAGAACTCATTGTCCTTTGTCGCGTTAGGGCCATACCATGCCTTGAGAAGGCTGACGACGAATTTTGGCTTATTGCTCCAATATCCAGCAGCAGGCGTTTCTTTTTCAAGATAGGCCTTAAGAGTTGCATGTTCAGGAAGCTCTTTCGGCGCTCCCAGGTATCCTGGAAGATCCCCGAACAAAAGACCGAAGTCTGTTGAGCCTTGTACGTTTGATTCACCGCGAAGGGCGTTAACTCCGCCGCCAGGCATACCGATGTTGCCAAGAAGCAGCTGAAGCATGGCATATGAGCGGACGTTCTGGGTACCGACCGTATGCTGGGTTGTACCCATCGCATAAAGGATCGTACCTGCTTTTCCAGGCTTTCCTGTTGAACAGAATGATTCAGCCACTTTCAGATAGTCTTCCTTAGGTGTTCCTGTCACTGTTGACACAGTGTCAACATCATAACGAGAATAATGCTTTTTCATTAACTGGAACACGCTGCGAGGATGCTGTAGTGTTTCATCCTTGACCGGGGTTCCGTCTTCTTGTGTTTCGAAAGACCAGCTAGCCTTGTCATATGAACGGGTTTTTGCATCATATCCGCTGAACAGGCCATCCTTGAATTCGAAGCCTTCCTTGACGATGAAGGAGGCATTTGTATATTTAGCAACATACTCTTTGTGGAAAAGATTCTTTTCAATCGCATAATTGATCAATCCGCCGATAAAAGGAATATCGGTTCCAGAACGGAGCGGAGCATAAGTGTCAGCCTGTGACGACGTTCTTGTGAAACGCGGGTCGACTGATAGTATTTTCCCTCCGTTTTCCCTTGCCTTTAAAAGCCATCTAAAGCTGACTGGATGGTTTTCAGCAGGGTTCGCGCCAATAATCAGCGCACAATCGGTATGCTGCAGATCATTCCAGTGATTTGTCATTGCTCCACGACCAAATGAAGGTGCCAGACCGGCAACCGTTGAACTGTGTCATATTCGTGCCTGGTGCTCTAAATAGGTGACACCAAGCCCTCTCATCATTTTCGCGAGCAAATAAGTTTCTTCATTATCAAGTGCCGCGCCGCCTAGGCTGGCGATCGCTTCTGTTTTATTGACAAAAATTCCGTTTGTTTTTTCAACGAATGTCTTGTCACGTGTTTCCTTCACGCGCTTGGCAATGGTATCAAGCATCCATCCCCAATCTTTTTCTTCCCACTTATCGCTTCCAGGAGCCCGGTAACGAGGCTTCAGGACGCGTTTTTCTGAGGTGAATAATTGTCTGATCGTTGTCCCTTTGCTGCACAGGCTTCCTTCGTTGATGGGATGGTCCGGATCCCCTTCCGTATATACCACATCATTGTTTTTCGTATGGACTAAAATTCCGCAGCCCACAGCGCAGTATGGACAAATGGTTGGTGTAACAGTAGCTTTGGCAATCTTGAATTCTTTTGTTTTCGCATGGACTTCTTTTTCGTTGAAGCCAAGTTCAACAATCGCCAGGGTTGCCGCAGTGGCTCCTGACAGCTTCAAAAACTGCCTGCGATTCAGGTTGATTTCAACCATCTCTCTCTCTCCTTCCCAATAGTTGCTTGAACATCCGTAATCCCACAGTTGGTGTTAATTCAATACTTGCTGGGCTTCCCCCCTTTCAAGCAGGTCATCCGCAGCAGCGGGCGGGGTTAAATCATTGTTGATCCTCCCGGCCGATGTATAAATCGTCGCCATTTTCCCGCGAAGGTAGCCGACAACCTCAATATTGAGGAATCTTGCCAGCTGTACCGCCTGCTTGGTGGCAGCTGTACGGGAACCGATGACGGCAAAGCCAAATTTTGCTGCTTTTGAGAGCATTTCATATGAAACCCTGCCGGTCGTCAGCAGGACGAGCCGGTCGGGCTGCAAACGCTTTCGAATTGCGTGTCCGATAATCTTATCGACAGCATTATGCCTGCCGATGTCTTCCCGGACCTTGATACTGCCATCCTCCAGGATGATACATGCGCCATGCATGCCGCCTGTTTCCAGGTACAATGGCGAATTTTGCGCGAATTCCGCCCGTTTTTTCAATAAATAGGTCAACGAATAGGTTTCATCGGAATTCACTTTATTGAACTTTTTGACATCCGTCATTGAAAAGAAGGTCACTCCCCGGCCGCAGCCCGCTGTATAGTGCTTCTTTTTCGAAAACATCTGTTCAGGATCGAAGGAATTGCATAACGACACATTCAATGTGCCAGTCTTTTCACTAAAATCAACACTGACGACATCCTCCGGGCCATCGATCAACCCTTCTGAGAAAAGGTAGCCGTATACCCAATCTTCGAGATCCTGATTGGTCAGCTGGAAAACCGCAATTTCATATCCATTCAGCTTCAGGCTGATTGGATATTCTTCAGGACAGCCTTTCTTTGTCATGTTCTTCACCCCTTATCTGTTCGGTCATCTCTGGGTCCGGTTCAGCAATCGATATCTCCCAGTTCATTGGAATTGAAAGACTGTGATCAATCTCGCAAACTGGCAATCTCTATAATTCACTCAGTAACATTAGATGCTTTGAAATCCTTGAAAACGGCCTTTCTGAATCAATTACAAGGTTGCTGTGCCATACATTAAAAAACATTTCACTATGCAAAAAGGAATAATACCCCTATGCCTTAAATGTAAGGGAAAACGAATGGTTGTAACCGTTTCAATTGTTACAATAATATAGATGAAAATTGTCTATTTCTTTAACAAATGCTTAAATCTATATTTTCGTTTTACGAAAAATTTGTTCTGAGCCAAATTACACATTTCCCATGCTATATCAAATTATTTTTCCGCTCAGTAACTTTCATCACGTCAACGCACTAATGCCACAGAATTGTCAAAAGTTAATTTTTACCTAATACACCTTTCTCAAAAACCAATTCTTTGTCTATTCTTACAGAATTGGTATAATTATAAGAAAGTGTTGAAGGCGACAGGCCTGTCCATTCAGGCAGCCGCCATTCTATAAATGGAGGTAGTTCACATGAGTTTGAAAAAGGTGTTAACAATCGCAGGATCCGATACAAGCGGCGGCGCCGGCATCCAGGCTGACCTAAAAACGTTCCAGGAACTTGGCGTTTACGGAATGACCGCTCTTACAACGGTCGTGACAATGGACCCAAAGAACCACTGGCATCATGAAGTCTTCCCTCAGCCGGTAGACCTGGTAGAAAAGCAGCTGGAAACGATCCTTTCCGTCGGAATTGACGCGATGAAGACAGGAATGCTGGGAACGGTTGAGATCATCGAGCTTTCTGCCCGTAAAATCGATGAATATAACTTGGACCGAGTTGTCATCGACCCTGTCATGGTCTGCAAGGGAGAAGATGAGGTTTTGATGCCTGAAAACACAGACGCTATGAGGGAATTGCTACTTCCAAGAGCGACTGTAGTCACTCCCAACCTTTTCGAAGCATGGCAGCTGGCACAGACAGGACCAATCCGCACGATCGATGACATGAAAGAAGCAGCTGCAAAAATCCATGACCTTGGCGCGAAGAATGTCATGATCAAGGGCGGAAACAAACTGAACCATGAAAAAGCAGTCGACCTTCTATATGACGGAAAAGACTTCACACTGTTCGAATCAGAAAAAGTTGAAACAAGCTTCACGCATGGCGCAGGCTGCACATTCGCGTCAGCGATCACAGCTCAGCTGGCAAAAGGCAAAACAGTCCCTGAAGCACTGGAAGTCGCAAAAAAATTCATCACAGAAGCAATCAAGCATGGCTTCAGACTGAACAAATATGTAGGACCAACCGCGCATCTTGCTTACAACAAATACGCAGACGGCAACCGCGGAGAATAAACCATAATAAAAAGGATGGCAGCCGCCATCCTTTTTTCTATCCCTATTTCTGTTTCTAATGATATTTTAAAAGCCTTTTTGCCTGGTAGAGCCCTTTTTATGGACACTTTTCTGGGATTCTTCTATATTTTTGTCCATTAGAGCCCTTCTTACGGACACTTTTTCAGGAATTCCTCATGTTTTTGTCCATTAGGGCCCTTCTCATGGACACTTTTCTGGGATTTCTCTTTATTTTTGTCCATTAGAGCCCCTCTTACGGACATTTTTCAGGGAATTCGTCATGTTTTTGTCCGATAGAGCTCTTCTAATGGACACCAGCAATCGTCATCTTTTTGTCCAATAGACTCTTCTCCTGCCCACTATACAGCGGCCTCCAAGAGTCTAACAGCTATTATCCAGCCTATTTTTTCTATTATATTTTCCGGTTGATATGAAGAACCCGATCTGCGACATAACTATGGAAGAACCATTCACCAGAGGCGATCAGGGCAGCTGCAAAAAGTGACGCTCCAATCAAGCCATTAGTCTGTTCAAACAACATCAGCCCCAGTCCCAATATTACGAGAAACGACAATGCAAAATCTGCAAGTGAAGCTGTCAGATTGCTTGTTTTTGGAAGAATAAACAAATCTCCAGCCAGGTAGGATATGGCCCCAAGAACAATGGTGATGATCAGGATGTCTCCTAACCCTGCATAACTGCCCAAAAACAGAAGCAGGATGGCAAATGTCATGATGGCTTTAATCAGCAATGCTTTTGCGTGCTCCATATGCTCCCTCCTTTTCCCTTCACTATTTCCATTTACTTTCCTGATTAAACACTTACTGTAAAAACCTCCGAGCGTACATTTCGCTTTAAGAAAGATTTTTTAGTAATATAGATATAATCGATTTTAAAAAGATTGATGCAATCAAAAGCAGAAGGACGAAGCCGCGAAAACTTGTCGATAGACCGAAAGGCGAATCATTCATTTTTCACATAGAAGGCTGTCCCTTCGGCTATTATAAATTGAAAACATCGAAATCCGGGAAGGAGGAACAAGGATGGATCCGGTGATTTTGTCAGATGTCCAGGAAGCATTGGACCGTTTTAAAGACAAAGAAGTCTATATTCATTTGGAAACAACAAATGGGGCATACGCATCCCATAACGATGAGTCGTTCTTTTCATCAGGCGCATATATTCGAAATGCGAAGGTCACTTATGAACGCGCGAAGATTGCTGGCGAAGGTCCATATCGGGCTGGTTTAAAGATACCCTTCGGCTGGGTTTACGCAGAAGGAATCACCCATTTTGAAATTGATGATAAAGGCAGGCTGCTGCTTGCAGGCCATGATTTTAATGGGAAGTTAGCCGTCGCCCTTGAAATAAGCGAAACGCCGTTCGAATAAATAGCGTACAGAAAGGAGAGATCTTACGATGGAAAAAGAAAGGCAGGTACTTGTCGTGTTCCCTCATCCTGATGATGAGGCATTTGGTGTTTCAGGAACAATCGCATCCCATGTCAATATGGGTACACCTGTTACATATGCGTGTTTGACACTTGGACAGATGGGACGAAATATGGGAAATCCGCCATTCGCAAACAGGGAAACCCTTCCTGCAATCCGTGAGCAAGAATTAGACAACGCAGCACGGGCTATGGGCATCAACGATTTGCGGAAGCTTGGATTCCGTGACAAAACGGTTGAGTTCGAGGATGAAAATATGCTGACAAACCTTATGTCCTCACTGATTGCTGAATTGAACCCTTCACTCGTCATCACATTCTACCCTGGCTATTCCGTACACCCGGACCACGAGGCAACAGGTGCAGCAGTGGTGCGCGCAGTAGAGAAAATCCCTGAAGCAGACCGGCCAAAACTGCATTGCGTAGCGTTCTCGCGCAACTGTGTTGAAGAGCTCGGTGAACCGGATATCGTCCATAATATCAGCGCCGTTGCCGATATCAAGCTGGATGCTATTCGTGCCCACCGCTCGCAAACCGAGCTGATGCTTGAGAATATGGCGGAAAAGCTGAAAGAGAAAGATCCACAAACGATGGCGTGGCTCAATAATGAACGCTTTTGGACCTATAAATTTTAATCCACCTGTTTCAGGTGGATTTTTTATTTTCTTTCATATACTCCTTCAATCATCAGGCCTTTCACGAACACCACTTCCTCGGCAGGCTCTCCTTTGATTTTCCACACTGATTCCTTGAATCCAAGGAATTTGCTGTTGTTTGTCTTGCCGATCAACCTGTCGATTTCGAAATTCCGTTCCCCATTATGATAAAATTTCTGATACGTTTCATAGCCGGTATGGAATTCCTGGTCCTTAAAGATCAGGACCCCGTTTGTTTTGCTGGTATACACATCAAGGTTCACATCATAGAAGTAAAGGCCAGCGATTAACAAGACCGGAGCAAGAATCAATACCCATCTCTTCTTTTTCTGGAACAAGCAACCACTTCCCTCTTTTTTAAAATTTTCAGTCACTTCCTATAATAGCATATTACCCTGGCTTCAATTAAAATTGTCGGATTATAAGTTAATTTGTGAGTGATTACTCACTATACAAATTTATGTGAATGCGTTATGCTCTTAGTGAGTGATTACTCACTTCTAAAAAGGAAGGTGAACTCAAATGATTGTTTCGATAAAAAACGTAAGTAAACGTTACGGTACTCATGAAGTCTTAAAAGATCTCAATCTCGAGATTGAAAGCGGGGAAATCTTTGGACTGCTGGGTCCCTCAGGTGCTGGAAAAACCACTCTTGTCAGGCAGCTCGTCGGACTGGAAACACCGACTGAAGGCGAAAACTATCTTTTCGGTGAAAAAATGCCATCATTGCAGCTGATTGAAAGAATTGGCTATATGGCTCAATCCGACGCGCTTTATACCGAATTATCCGCTAAGGAAAACCTTGAATTCTTCGCTTCATTGTTCGGCCTGAAAGGTGCGCAGCGAAAAAAGCGAATTCTGGAAGTGATGGAGCTGGTGGACTTGTCCGACCATCTTAACAAACTGGTAACCAATTACTCTGGCGGCATGAAGCGGCGCCTCTCCCTTGCTGCTGCATTGCTGCATGAGCCTGAACTGCTGATCCTCGATGAGCCGACTGTCGGGATCGACCCAGTTCTCCGCCAGAGCATTTGGTCAGGATTTTATGATTTGAAAAACAGCGGAAAGACGCTGATTGTCACAACACATGTCATGGATGAAGCAGAGAAATGCGACAGACTGGGACTGATCCGCGACGGAAAACTGATTGCAGTCGGCACTCCTGCCGAGTTGAAGGAAAAAACCGGTTCAGCCAGTGTCGAGGAAGCATTTTTAGCATACGGAGGTGTCCAGCTTGCGAATTAGAGCTCTGGCAATCAGGATTATCCGGCAATTTCTGAGGGATAAAAGGACGCTTGCGATGATGCTCGTCGCTCCTCTATTGATCTTGACGATGCTCCATCTTGTATTTAATGGCGAAAACTATATTCCCAAGGTCGGTTTGGTCAATACCCCTGATACAATCATTAACAAACTGGATTTAAAAGATGTCAAAATGACAGAATATGACTCTGAAAAAATTGCGAAAGAAGCCGCCCTCGACCATACTCTTGACGGATATGTTGTATTTGAAGGTCCAATGGTAGATAAAATTGTGCTTGAAGGAAGTGACCCATCCGTTAACGGTGCTTTTATGAAGTGGTTCCAACAGGCTGCCAAGCAGCTAATGCCTTCACAAGGTAACCCTGAATTGAACACTGAATACCTGCACGGATCGGAGGATATGGGACAATTTGATTATTTTGGGCCTGTATTGCTTGGATTCTTTGCCTTCTTCTTTGTATTCATTATTTCCGGGATTTCATTTTTGCGGGAGAGAACGAGCGGCACCCTTGAAAAATTGCTGTCGAGTCCATTGAGGAAATGGGAGATTGTTGTCGGCTATATTCTTGGATTTGGGCTGTTCACCTTGCTGCAGGCTACCTTGATCGCCTGGTATGCGATTTACATTCTCGGAATGCTGATGGAAGGCTCGTTCATCTATGTACTGCTGATAACGCTGATGCTTTCCATGACGGCACTGACACTCGGGACACTGCTGTCGGCGTTCGCGAACAACGAGTTCCAGATGATCCAGTTCATCCCGATCATCATCGTGCCGCAGTTTTTCTTCTCCGGCCTGATCAATCTTGAGACGATTTCCGATTGGCTGAGCTGGCTCGGACCGATCACACCGCTCTATTATGCTGCTGATGCGTTGCGTGATATTATGGTGAGAGGATACGGATGGGATGCTATCTACGTGAATATGCTGATGCTTGCCGGGTTCTCTGCTCTGTTCATGTTCCTGAATATTTTAGCGCTGCGAAAGCACCGCGCAGTCTAAACACCAGCGAAAGGAGTAAACAATGACAGATCCAGAATTAACAATAGATGAGTTGATGGACGGAGAAGAGCTGACAGATAAGCAGAAGAAGATTATCGTCTCTGCGATTGAATCCTTCGCCGAAAAAGGATTTTCAGCTACATCAACCAGCGAAATCGCCAAAAAGGCAGGCGTAGCGGAAGGAACGATCTTCAGGCATTATAAAACGAAAAAGGAGTTGCTGCTGGCGATTGTTTCACCAGTAATGGCAAAGTTCGTGGCTCCTTTTATCATAAAAGATTTAAAAAAGATCCTTCATCAGGATTACGAACATTTTGAAGACTTCCTTACAGCAATGCTTATGAATCGCCGTGATTTCCTTGTCAAAAACCTTGCTACCGTTAAAATTCTGGTGCAGGAAATTCCGTTCCACCCTGAATTGAAGGAATTATTCAAGGAACATATCGCCCTTAAAGTATATGCCCAATTCGAAAGGCTTGTTGAGCATTATCAGGCTAAAGGCCAAATTATTGATATTCCAGCCTACAGTGTATTCAGGATGACGTTTTCCTCTATCTTCGGCTATTTGATTGCACGCTATATGATTCTGCCCGAAGCAGACTGGGACGATGAAGCAGAAACAGAACGGACAATCCAGTTCATCATGCATGGATTGGCAGGACCAAACAGTAAGAATTGAACCGGGTGTGGGTGCCCGGTTTATTTAATTGGAAAAAATCACGGAAAATTACCAGTTCGCCAATAAATTTTGATTTTCGCCAATAAACCAGTGAAAATCGCCAATAAAAAAATTTTTTCGCCAATAAAGTTGTGAACTTCGCCAATAAAACTCGATTTTCGCCAATAAAATGATTAGCGCCTTTATAATAGGAAGTTAAAACTCTCCTTTCTCCCCAAAAAAGAAAAGAAGCACCGTTTTAAGTGCTTCTTCTGTACAATTTTAACGCAATTCTTCAAGTTTAACGCGATATAGTTTGTCATCGCCCTCACTTGGGGTGCCGCGGCCGTCTGTATTATTGCTGATAAAATACAGATACTCCCCATCCGCCATTACGTCCCTGATCCGGCCGACTCCCGTAATGACCTCTTTCGTCGTTTTTGCAGCTGGATCGAATTCACGGAGTGCATTGCCTCTTAAGGTTGCGACATATAGCTTGCCCTCGTTCGCTGCCATGCCGGATGGTGCCCATGTATTGCTGCCAGACTGAAAAATGGGTGTTTCCATGCCCTGCTTTGTATTATCACCGGTAATTTCCGGCCAGCCGTAGTTTTTTCCTGCTTCAATCCGATTGATTTCATCATGAGCGGAAGGCCCGTGCTCGCTGGCAAACATCGTTCCATCCTCCGACCAGGCGATTCCCTGAGGATTGCGGTGGCCGTAGCTGTATACGTATGAATTTTTGTACGGATTATCTTCGGGAAAAGACCCATCAAGGTTCATCCGCAGAATTTTTCCGCCGAGCGAGGTTAAATCCTGAGCGATTTCCGGGTTTGTTGCAGCGTCCCCTGCTGTGGCATATAATTTTCCGTCCGGACCGATTTTCAGTCTGCCGCCATGATGGAAGCGTCCGCTCGGGATGTTATCGAGCAACAACTTCCCTTCCGTCCATTCATCATTTTTCAAAGTTAGCTCGACAATCCGATTGAACTGGCCGGTGCCATTCTTGTATGTGTAGTAGGCAAATGCCTTCTGCGATTGCTCGAAATCCGGTGCCAGGACAAATCCAAGCAAACCGGCTTCAGCTGCCTGTGATAAGTCCTTTTTCAATGAAACATTTTGTCGTGTCATGTTTTCACCAGATACTTTTACAATCGAGCCAGGACGCTCACTGAGGTAAAAGGTTTCCCCGCTTTTACTGATCGACCACGGCACTTGCAAATTTTCCGCCACAACCTCAAGCCCGCCAATCTGCTCCACCGCTTCCTCGTCCGCTTGATTTTTATTCGCTTCTCCGGCAGGCTTTGTTTCTTCGTCACTGCCTGTACATCCTGATAAAACCATCAGCATCATCAGCAGCACATACAAGATTCTTTTCATGACACCAGTCCTTTCTTAAATCAGTCTGCCAACACACTCATAATCGCCTTTCCTACACCGCTCTCTTCATTCGTCAATGTCACTTCGCCGCATATGACTTTGATTTCTTCAGCTGCATTGCCCATTGCGACCGGTTTCCCGACTTTTTCAAGCATCGACACATCATTGAAATTATCTCCGAGGGCCATCGTTTCTTCGAGACTGATCCCTCTTGATTGAACGAATTTTTCAAGAGCGATGCCTTTTTGGGCGTCAAGGCTTGTGATTTCGATATTCTCCCGTCCGGATGAACTTACTGCTAATCCGGCAATTTCCTTCAAACCAGACCTAGCAGCACCAAGCTTGGCATCATCGAGAGAAAAAGCCAGAAGTTTGTATATTTCGTATTGGTCATCCTTGAATAACTGGTCATATTGATCAATCTTTGTAATCAGTCCTTTATGCATCCTTTCCTCAGCCGCAGCGGCAATCTGCTCGATTGGCACTTCTGGATTGGCTGTTGAAAAAATATCGGCGATGATCGAGACCGCTTTATCTTCGTCTTCCGTGAATGTTCCTTTGTTTGTATACACCTCGAAATAGACACCGTTTTCTACAAGACGCAGTGCAGCCTGACGGGCCTTTGCCTTTTCCAGTGGATTCGAGGCAACAACCTCGCCTGCTTCCGAACGGACCTCTGCACCATTCACACAGATCATCGGCAGCTTAAGTCCTGCTTCCTCCACTACGAATCTTGCCTCCTGGTAAGAGCGCCCGGTCGCGACAACTACCTCGACCCCCTGCTCCTTCGCTTTTAAAATCGCTTCGCGGTTTTCAGGTGTAATCTCCTGGGTTGCCGTCAATAATGTTCCATCCATATCAGTTGCTATGCACTTAATCATGTCTTCACCTTCTGCTATTATTTTTCAGTATTATCATCCATGATAGACCTTCAAACCCACCACAAGCAAATAATACGTGTATATACATCATGCTATGCTTTAATCCCCAGCTATCTAACTTTTTTGCAAACTTAAATTCTCTGAAACTTTCATATTGTCATCGTGAAAATCATATGCTATTATGTAGCCACAAGCTGCAATCGTTTGCATACAAGGGCATCACTCTTCTACTTTTGCCAAAAAGTCCAATAACGCTAATGTTTGCAGACTTTTTACCCTTTTATGTAAGCGTTTTTAAGGTGTTGTATATTATCAATATCTTCCTAGAATCTATGCAAAATATGCAAACGCTTTCGGAACGCAGGTATTGCACGCAAAAAACAAAATATTTGGGGGTATCTCAGCAATGAAAGCAAAAAAGCTATTTCCAGCAGTTCTTTCTCTTGGGCTTTTAGTTGGCGGCGGACTGGCAGGATGTTCATCAGATGATGACGCGAAAAAATCAGGAGATGGCGGCGGCGACCAGGTTACCGTTGACATTTTCCAATTCAAGGTAGAATTCAAGGATCAGTTCGAAGACCTTGCAAAAGCTTATGAAGATGCACACAAGGACGTAGACATCAACATAACAACTGTTGGCGGCGGCGAAGATTACGGTGCAGCACTTAAATCCAAGTTCGCTTCAGGCAATGAACCTACCATCTACAACGTTGGCGGACCACAGGACGTTGCAGACTGGGAAGATAAGCTGGCAGACCTTTCTGACACAGCTGCTGCAAAGGCTGCTCTAAGCGGAACTCTTGAAGGCGTAACGAAAGATGACAAAGTACTTGGACTTCCATACAACCAGGAAGGCTATGGCTTCATCTATAATAAAAGCA
Organism: Cytobacillus oceanisediminis 2691; assembly: GCF_007678455.1. Taxonomy (GTDB): domain Bacteria; phylum Bacillota; class Bacilli; order Bacillales; family Cytobacillaceae; genus Mesobacillus; species Mesobacillus oceanisediminis_A. Next base: position 150,963 of record NZ_VEEP01000008.1, read on the forward strand.
TTTTTGAAAAAGCAGGGATCGATCCTAAGAGCATCACAAGCTACAGTGCTCTAGAAGAAGCGGTTAAGACACTTGACAGCAAGAAGAAAGATCTTGGTCTGACATCTGTATTCGCTCTACCTGCAAAAGAAACCTGGGTAACAGGACTTCACCTTTCAAACGTGTTCCTGGCACCTGAATTTGACCAGAACGTAATCAACGCATTCAATGCGAAGGAAGTCACTTTCAAGCATGGCGATGCGTTCAAGAAGATTCTTGACCTGCAAAACAAATATTCTGACCAGCCTACTGTAAGCCTCGACTATGCTAAGCAAGTTGAAGAATTATTCTCTACTGGCAAAGCAGCGATCATTCAGCAAGGTAACTGGGTATCTGGTTCAATCGCTGGAATCGACGAAGAGCTTGCTAACAGCGGCGTAGGAATCCTTCCTATTCCAGTTGAAGGCTACAAAGAAGATTCAATCCCGGTTGGCGTGCCAATGTACTGGGCTGTAAACAGCAACAAGGATGACAAAGAAGTAGCAGCAGCTAAGGAATTCTTAGACTGGCTATATACTTCTGAAGAAGGAAAAACTGCTGTAATCGAAGATTTCAAATTCATACCAGCATATGAAGGATACGACGCTGGCAAGATCTCTGACCCTCTTGCAAAAGAAATCTATGAATACTCTTCAGCTGGCAAGACTTTGGCTTGGACATTCATGGGTTACCCAACTGGCTGGGGACAAGAAAAGCTTGGTGTCAACATCCAGAAGTATGTAAGCGGTGAAATGAGCTGGGATGAACTAGTAAAAGAGTCTTCCAAAGCTTGGGCAGACGCTCGTAAATAATAGCTTTTCATCAGAGAAGGAAACAGAACGGCCGCGGCTGTTTTGTTTCCTATCTTTTTTCTGGGAGGCTATCGCTCCGCCGCTGATTTTTGCGGAATTATGAAAAAGCCCTGCTGCTGGTTTTTTCATAATTCTTCTGCAGCGCTATTGGAGCATCATTTATTTAAATTAGATTATTACACCATTAAGAATAGGAGGATTTACAGATGCGCAACCGGAATCTTTGGTACTGGCTTTTCCTTGCTCCAGCTTTGCTTGCCCTGGCTGTGGTGGTTCTTCTGCCGCTGGCTTACGGCGTTTATTACTCATTTACAGACTGGAATGGGATTAAGACCCCATCTTTTGTAGGTCTAGAACATTATAAAGCACTATTTGCTGAAGAAGAATTCAGGGATGCCCTGTGGTTCACTACAAAATTCACTGTTGTTTCTGTGTTCCTGATCAACTTTTTTGGACTTTCCCTGGCTTTGCTGGTTACACAGAAATTCAGGACAAACAATATCCTGCGAACAATTTTCTTCATGCCGAACCTGATCGGCGGATTGATCCTTGGATTCATCTGGCAGTTCATTTTCACAAAGGTTTTCGCCAGCATTGGTGAATTGATCGGTGTGGAAGGACTCCAGGGCTGGCTGTCGACTGAAACGACCGGCTTCTGGGCAATGGCAATTTTAATGAGCTGGCAAATGGCCGGTTACATCATGGTCATCTATATCTCATTCCTTGAAGGCGTGCCGCAGGAATTGCTTGAGGCAGCTGAAATTGACGGTGCGAACAGCTTCCAGCGCTTTTACCATGTCACGTTCCCGCTGGTCATGCCGGCATTCACGGTCAGCTTGTTCCTGACCCTTTCCAACTCTTTCAAGCTTTATGACCAGAACCTGTCGCTTACTGGCGGAGGTCCTTACAACTCCACCCAGATGGTCGCAATGGAAATTTTCAAGACGGCGTTCGTCGAAAACGCCATGGCTTTCGCACAGGCAAAAGCAGTCATCTTCTTCCTGATCGTCGCGGCCATTTCGTTGACACAGGTGTATATCAATAAGAAACGGGAGGTCGAGATGTAATGAAAAAGAAGAAGCAAAGCCGAATCATTCTTGAAATTCTCGGCATCATTCTTGCGCTGATCTGGCTTTCCCCGTTTTACTTGATGATCGTCAACTCGTTTAAGACGAAACGGGAAATGTTCGAGGACACTTTGAAGCTTCCGGATGTTTTTTCATTCGAAAACTATACGATTGCGTTTGAACGGCTTGATTTTATCAAAACATTTTTCAACTCTGTTCTGATTACTGTGCTAGCAGTTGCGGTGATCATCATTTTCTCCTCGATGGCTGCTTATGCCCTATCAAGACGAGGCGGAAAAACAAGCGGAATCATCTTCATGCTGTTCGTTGCGGCAATGCTGATTCCTTTCCAATCGGTCATGATCCCGCTCGTATCCATTTTCGGAAAGCTCGAAATGCTGAACAGAGCCGGCCTGGTTTTCATGTATCTTGGTTTTGGCGCGAGCCTGTCCATTTTCCTTTATCATGGAACATTGAGCGGGATTTCAAAGTCGCTTGATGAAGCGGCGACAATCGACGGAGCGAACCGGTTCCAGATTTTCTGGTACATCATTTTCCCGATGTTAAAGCCTGTTTCCGTTACTGTGGCAATTTTAAACATCATCTGGATCTGGAACGACTACCTGCTTCCTTCTCTTGTCATCAACCAGCAGGGAATGGAAACAATACCGCTAAAGATGTTCTTCTTCTTTGGGGAATATACAAAGCAATGGCATCTGGCGCTCGCAGGATTGACGATCGCGATCATCCCGGTCATCATCATCTACTTCTTCCTGCAAAAACAAATCATCAAGGGAGTTTCAGAAGGTTCGGTAAAATAATCGATACTATAGGAGAGACGACCAATGGCAGTCACAATCAAAGATGTAGCCAGGGCAGCCGGTGTGTCACCTTCCACCGTTTCCCGGGTAATTGGGGACCATCCTCATATCAATGACGAAACGAAGAAACGTGTGCGAAAGGTGATGGATGAAATGGGGTATCATCCTAATTACCAGGCACGCAGTCTCGTGGGAAAAAGTACAGAAACGATCGGGATCGTCATGCCAAATTCGGCTACCCAGGCATTGCAAAATCCTTTTTTCCCTGAAGTCATCAGGGGAATAAGCATGAAAGCCCATGAACACCAATTTGGGGTATATTTAACAACCGGCATCACCGATGAAGAAATTTATCAGCAGGTCGTTTCGATGGTACAGGGCCGCAGGGTTGACGGTATCATCCTCCTCTACTCGAAGACCGACGACAAGATCATGAAATATCTGCTGAATCAAAAATTCCCTTTTACCGTCATCGGCCGTCCGAGCAAGAATGCCGAGCGGATTACGTATGTCGATAATGATAATATCTATATCACCAGGCAAGTGACAGACTATCTGATCAGCCTTGGCCACAGAAGGATCGCGTTTATCGGGGTCAATACTGAATATGTTTTCACGATTGACCGGCTTGAAGGCTTCAAACAGGCTCTTGAGGAAGCGAACATTCCTTTTGAAAAGGAATATATCATTCATGAACAATGCTTGAAATCCGAGGGGAAAGAAGGCATTCAGTCGTTCCTCTCCTCTCATGAGCCCCCTACTGCCCTGGTAGTAGCGGATGATTTTACAGCAATCGAACTGATGAGTTATTCAGAGGAATTGAATATATTGGTTCCGGATGATATCTCGATTGTCAGCTTCAATGACGTACCGCTGGCAGAGCATATGAAACCGCAGCTGACTTCAGTCAATATCGACATTTTCCAGCTGGGATTCGAAGCGGCCAACTGTTTAATCGAGCTTATCAAGAATCCGGACGCTTTGCCGAAAAGGGTCACAATCCCGGCAAAAATGATTGAGCGAAAATCTTGCAGTGAAATTAATAAGTAAGTTACTGGCAGCGCAAAATGATTAAAATGAAAGGCTGTTTTCGTAAAGATTGTTGTTAAAATCCTAAAGCCGATTTTAACGTGATAATAGCCATTTTGTATGTCGGTACTAAGTTTGCAAGCTCTTTTCTCAGCATAAGCGTTAATTGTGTGAATAATCTTAGGTAATTCAATCCTATTATTTAGGCAATAGCAACAAAGTTTGAGAAAAGAGCCTTATGAAATGACAGGTTACATCAGGATTAAACAATGAAATGAGGGTTCACATTGAAACATACATGGTGGAAAGAGGCTGTTGCCTATCAGGTATATCCAAGGAGCTTCATGGATTCCAACGGTGACGGCATCGGCGATTTGCAAGGAATGATTTCAAAGCTTGATTACTTAAAGGATTTAGGGATCGATGTCATCTGGATTTGCCCGATGTACAAGTCCCCTAATGACGATAACGGTTATGATATCAGCGATTATCAGGATATCATGGATGAGTTCGGAACGATGGAGGACTTTGACCAACTGCTTGCTGAGACGCACAAGCGCGGCATGAAGCTGATCATTGACCTTGTCATCAACCATACGAGCGATGAGCATCAATGGTTTATCGAATCCCGTGAATCCAAGGAAAGCCCTAAGCGCGACTGGTATATCTGGCGCGATGGCAAGGACGGCGCTGAGCCTAACAACTGGGAGAGCATTTTTGGCGGATCTGCCTGGGAGTATGATGAGACGACAGATCAGTACTTCCTGCATATCTTCTCCCGCAAACAGCCGGACCTGAACTGGGAAAACAAAGAGGTCCGCACGGCATTGTACGACATGATCAACTGGTGGCTTGATAAGGGAATTGATGGTTTCCGTGTTGATGCGATCAGCCATATCAAAAAGGAAGAAGGCCTGAAGGATATGCCAAACCCTGAAGGACTGCAGTATGTGTCTTCCTTTGACAAGCATATGAATGTCAATGGAATCCAGACTTTCCTTGAGGAGCTGAAACAGGAGACCTTTTCAAAATACGACATCATGACAGTCGGCGAAGCAAATGGTGTCAGCATCGAGGAAGCGGATCTCTGGGTCGGCGAGGAACAGGGCAAGTTCAATATGGTCTTCCAGTTTGAACACCTTGACCTGTGGGACTCTGAAAAGAAAGCACTGGATCTGGAAAAATTGAAGAATACTTTTACCCGCTGGCAAAAAGGCCTTGAAGGCCACGGCTGGAATGCATTATTCATTGAAAACCATGATAAGGCGCGGATTGTTTCGACCTGGGGAGATGACAAGGAGTATTGGCGCGAAAGTGCGACAGCGCTTGCGTCAATGTATTTCCTGATGCAGGGTACACCATTCATCTATCAGGGACAGGAAATTGGCATGACGAATGTCCAGTTCCCTTCCATCGATGACTATGATGATGTTGCCATCAAAAACCTGTACAAAATCCGCCGTGAAAACGGAGTCTCTCATGAAGAAATCATGGATTTCATTTGGGCAACAAGCCGTGACAACTCAAGGACACCTATGCAATGGTCCGATGCTGAAAATGCCGGGTTCACGACAGGAAATCCATGGCTGGGCATGAACCCGAATTACACCGACATCAATGTCGAAGCACAACTAAAGGACCCAGATTCCATCCTTCATTTTTACAAAAAAATGATCCAGATGAAAAAGGCCCATGAAGTGTTCACTTACGGCATATATGATTTGGTTGTGGAAGACCATGACCAACTCTATGCATATACGCGAACATTGGGCGACAAGCAGGCAATTGTGATTTCAAACCTTTCTGGTGAACCGGCAAGCTTTGAATTTGGTGGATTCCCGCTTGAGACAAGCAAGCTTTTGCTTAACAATTATGAAGTGGAAGAGCATGGACATGCGACAGAGTTAACATTAAAGCCTTATGAAACAAGGGTTTATATTAAATAATCATAAAGGGAGTGCCTTAATAGAGGCACTCCCTTTGCTTATACCATTAAACATGTTTGATAAGTAACCTCTTCCCCATCCTGTTTTTTGTTCCAAGAGTACATTCATTCGTCGAAAACAAGGTTTTAGTCCTGTTAGAAATCCTGCTTTTATTGATGGATTCCTTTTGTAAATAATGAATTTGACTAAAAAGGTGTCTGTTTACAGTTTAGCTTGCTAGCTTTAGGAGAATATAACACAGGAAGGAATTGGACTGAGAAAAGGGTTGGCAAATCAGGGGCAATGAATTAAAATGTTTTTTGGCTTATAAATATGTATTAAGGGTGAATGAATTTTGGAAAAACCATTGCGTAAAACAAGATCAACAGGGGATTTATTAGCGTTCCTCATCCCCTCTTTAATAGGAATATTCTTTTTCATGATACCAATCTCCTATAAAGGAGAAATTACGATTCCCATCGCGGTATTGTCAGGCTGGGTCCAGGAATTGCTTGGCGGCACACTGCCAGCGATCATGACTGTCATCATTGTGTTGACATTAATCGGTACACTTTTAATAAAAACCATCCGGCCGGAAATCCTGAATCGCAATCATTTTCTTAAAGCATTATTCGATGTTCCGATGGTCTGGTTTGTTGCGCGTATCTTAGGCGCCACTTTTGCGATTATGACCTTATTCAAATTAGGTCCAGAAGCCGTTTGGTCGCCGAACACAGGCGGACTGCTGCTCAATGACCTTTTGCCAATCCTGTTCGCTGTCTTCCTGTTTGCGGGCTTGTTCCTTCCATTGCTCTTGAACTTCGGTTTGCTTGAGTTATTTGGAACATTGCTGACAAAAGTGATGCGCCCGATTTTTAAATTGCCTGGCCGCTCTTCGATTGACTGTCTGACATCATGGCTGGGCGATGGTACAATCGGTGTCCTGCTGACAAGCAAGCAGTATGAAGAGGGCTACTATACAAAAAGAGAAGCCGCTGTCATCGGTACGACCTTCTCGGTTGTTTCGATCACTTTCAGCCTGGTTGTCATTTCCCAGGTTGACCTGGCCCGCATGTTCGTCCCGTTTTATCTTACGGTGACAGGTGCTGGCGTCGTGGCTGCGATCCTACTCCCGAGAATCCCGCCTCTTTCAAGGAAGCAGGATACGTATTTCGTGGAGCAGAACAATGACTACTCTGAGGAAAACATCCCGGAAGGCTATACACCATTCACCTGGGGGATGGCCCAGGCTGTCGAAAAAGCAGGCAGCAATAAAAGCCTCAAGGATTTCCTCCTTGCCGGTGTCCGCAATATCCTTGATATGTGGATGGGCGTTGCCCCAATCGTCATGGCGCTTGGAACCCTGGCATTGATCGTCGCTGAATACACACCAGTATTCCAATGGCTAGGAATGCCGTTCATTCCGCTGCTTGAACTCATGCAGGTTCCTGAAGCGAAGGCTGCATCCGAAACACTGGTCGTCGGCTTTGCAGACATGTTCCTTCCTTCCGTTATCGGTGCCGATATAGCAAGCCCGATGACAAGGTTCATTGTTGCGGCTGTTTCCGTAACCCAGCTGATCTACATGTCAGAGGTCGGCGGATTATTGCTAGGATCAAAAATTCCCGTTTCATTCTGGGAACTATTCATCATCTTCCTGCAGCGTACAATTGTGACACTGCCAATCATCGTACTGGTTGCGCATATGCTCTTTTAAGTAATTTTGGCAAACAACGATCCATCTAGAAGATGTAAATCAATTTAAACCGGTTGGCACAGTGCCAGCCGGTTTTTTCATCGTAAAGCAATTCCGCGAAAACAAAACCAAATTCCGCGAACTGGAAAAAACCCGTGATTTTTCCCAGTTAAAAAAGAGAAGCAAAACGCTTCTCTTCTCAATTCCTCTTATTAACACTGGAATGACCGAATCTGTCTCAGGTCTATGCCGAAGTAAACCCATCCGCGGCGGCGGCTCCATCTCCAGCCGGCAACTGAATTGCGGCCCAGGAAGACTGGATAGAACCAGAAGCTTCTGCCATCAATCAGCCAGATGTAAGTGAAACGGAACATGCATCTCCGGATTCCTCCCGGGTCGACCGCAAAGGCAGTCGCCTGTTCTTGCGGTACAAAGGCTGGCGGCGGTGACGATGGCGGGCCTCCTGCCTGGCCTCCGCCTGGTGAACCGCCGGGACCTCCCGGGAATCCTCCTGCACCGCCCGGAAACCCGCCAGGGCCTCCTGGGAATCCTCCTGGACTGCCCGGAAACCCACCAGGGCCTCCCGGGAATCCTCCTGGGCTGCCTGGAAATCCTCCAGGAAACCCGCCAACTGTCCTCATATCCACATTCTGGTCGTACTCATTTTCATAGCAATCATAATCATTTTCAAATTGTTGATTAGGTCCGTATGGGTAGAAGTTGTTGTTATCCAAACTCATATCCCCTCTCTTGGTGTATTCCATGTAATCTATGCGAATCGCCCAGTTTGGTGCTAGATGGAACCAAGTTTTTCAAATTCTTTTTTGATCTGGCCGGTGAGTTCATCTACCTTTGCAAAGTCCATGGCTCCGATATAGATGGCCTCCAATTGGTCGCGCAGTTCTTTTGCATTTGCCAGTGAGGCGATTGCTTCATTCATTTTATCTTTGTACCTTCCGCCGACATCCTTGATTTCTGCGGCATACCTCTCGTCAGTTCCCGGTGTGATCAGCTCATCGTACATATCGATAATTTCATCGGTTTCTCTTTCAGGAAAATACTCATGTGGTGCGGTACTGTCAAAAATCGCAAAATCAAGCTCGCGGACAATCACCATATCAAGGCTGTGGGGATCAAACCCGCAGTGGTAAACTTCTACATCATATCCTCGAGACTGCGCTTCCGCTGCCAACTTTTTCAGCATCGTCGACTTTCCAGAGCCTGGACGTCCTTTAATGAAGTATCTTTTCCCGACGGTCTCTGTCAGGTTCGGAACAAAATCAACTGCTCCAGCTGGTGTTGCGGCACCGAGAAACCGGTCATACACTCGCCCATTTCCTGTTTCTGACCTGCTGTCGCCAAAGAAGCTCTCAATCAATCTGTTTGTCAGGCCATTCGCTTTTTCAAAATCCATATTTTCGATATAGATTTTTTCCCATTCATCATGAATTCTTAGCGCTTCAGCAAAAAGGCTGTATGCTGTGTTGAATGCTCCGCTGATTTTTTCAGTCAGCTCCGTGATTGTCTCCTTATGCTCCTGCAGCTTCCTGGAATTCCATGCTTCCCCAAGATTGATATACTCCTCCACCGCCCCCGGAGCCTTAGGCTCGATGACATGCGGGGCTGTGCCGTCCACAATTCCCGCGTTCAATTCAGGAATCAGTACACCATCAATCGATTTATTATCAGAGGAGCAATGCAGAAATTGAATATCATATCCTTTTTCCTGCCATTCATAACCGATCTTTTTCATGAGAGATGACTTCCCTGTTCCAGGACCGCCCTTCAATATGAACAACCGTGACAAGCCCTGCAAGCTTGAATCATACAAGCTGTAAAAACCGCGGGCAGTGTTGCCTCCGGCGAAAAAGTTGAGGATTCTTCCTGCCATATATTCGCACTCCCTCCAGCCGTTGACCATAACGGCAAGTTTTTGCTTCCCCCTTACTATATGCAGGGCATAGGCGCTGGGTGAATGCCCAATTGCAAATGTAATTTTGTCTATTTTTAAACTTTATTTCCCGGGCAAGTGATGTTCTTCACATCCCCTCATAGCGCTTTCACAAATCATTCACAATAAACACAAATTTGTGTGCCGTACATCACACTGACGTTTTTTTGAAAAAGTTAGGATGTAATTGTAAATCAATCTAGGGGGGAAGAAAGTGAACAAACCAGTCATTCATTTCATCTTAAGTGCTGTGCTCGGACTCGGTATTGGTTATATAGCCTACGACGTCATCCCGCAAGGCAATGGGCAGGAAAAAGAAGTCACGGCTGTCGATCAATCACCAAAGGCTAAGGAACCCGCCAAGGAAGAAAAGAAGTCAACTGAGACTTCTACAGCTTCTGCTGGTGATGAAAGCATCCTGCAATCAAAAGGCTGCCTTGGCTGCCACTCTGTCGAAGCATTGAACCTTAAAGGCGGAGCAACCGGACCGGACCTGTCCCAGGCATTCAATAATGTCGAAGGAAAGCATGGCAAACCTGTCAATGAATTTTTGAAAGAGCCTACCTCCGCAGTCATGTCAGGCGTCATCGGCGGCAACCCGCTGACAGATGAAGAAATCAATCAAGTCGTAGAAATTTTGAAGGAAGCTTCTGAAAAATAAACCAAAGGTGGTGCAGTGTTAATGAAAAAATGGGTTCCCGCAGCTTCAGGGCTGCTCGCCGGTTTTATGGCGGCAACAGTATTTTTCGCTGATTTTTCACCAGGACCTAAAGGAACGGCAAGCAGTGATAACAACTCAAAGAAGTCAAATGCTGAAAAAGTGTATGTACCGTATGGCGAGCTGGATGAGTATTACATGCTTTCATCAGGAGGACATTCTGGCCAGCTATTTGTATACGGACTGCCTTCCATGAGGAAAATTCGCACCGTGCCTGTATTCTCGCCAGACCCGGCCACAGGTTATGGTTTTGACAAAGACTCGAAAGAAATGCTGGGCAAATATACTTGGGGGGATTTCCACCACCCGGCAATTTCTGAGACAAACGCTGAATATGACGGCAAATTCTTGTTTGCGAATGATGTAGCCAATAACCGGATCGCCGCTGTCGACTTAAGTGTATTCCATACCGCCGATATCATGGAAATGCCGAATATGGGCGGACCGCACGCCGGTACGTTCGTCACCCAGAATACGGAATACATTGTGATGCCTACCCGCTTCTCGGTACCGATTGGAAAAGAATATGCTCCACTTGATGAATTCGAGGAGAAATATAAAGGCGTTGTATCTATGGTCACTTTTGACCAGAAAAAGAAGAACCTTGACCTTGCTTACCAGATCATGCTTCCGCCATGGTCCTATGACCTGTCTGACGCCGGCAAAAAGATGTCTGGCGACTGGATTGTCATGACGACTTACAATACTGAATTCGCGACAACCAATAACGAAATCAACGCATCCCAGAATGACCGTGACTATATTGTTTTATTGAACTGGAAAGAGCTTGAGAAAAAAGTAGCAGCAGGAGAGTTTGAGGAAGTCAACGGCGCGAAGATGATTGACCCGCGCAAGCACAAAGGATCCATTTACGCTGTACCTGTCGCAAAATCACCGCACGGCGTTGACGTCACTCCAGACGGTACACGCTTCATCGCGTCCGGAAAACTGGCTCCTTTAATGACAGTGTTCTCTTTTGAAAAAGCTTTCGAAGCCATCAAGTCTGGCAATTTTGAAACAGAGAAGTTCGGAATTCCTGTCCTGCCATACGACAAGGTAGTTGAACGTGAAGTCGATCCTCCGGGAGCATTGGGGCCGCTTCACACTCAATTTGACGACAGAGGCAATGCATACAATACGATGTTCATTTCATCCGAGATCGTTAAATGGAAAATCGATACCGGTGAAATTTTAGACCGTACACCTGTCCACTATTCACCAGGACACTCAACAGCAACGGAGGGTGACACAGCCTCACCGGATGGCAAATGGATCGTATCCTTGAATAAAATTGCGAAGGACAATTTCCTGTCTGTCGGACCTTCACACCCTGAATCAATGGAATTGATCGATATCTCCGGCGACAAGATGTCACTGACTTATACAGCTCCGGTCGATCCTGAACCGCATTATGCGCAGACGATCCACCGTGACAAGATCAAGACGCTGAAGATTTATGAAAAGGATGTAAACCGCGAAAACTCAGTTTGGAAACAGGAAGATACACGGATCGAACGCAAGGGCAACGAAGTCCATGTTTACGGAATCGCGATGCGTTCCAAGTTCGTCTTCGATGCAAAAGCGAAGCGCCCGGATGAAATCAAGGTCAACCAGGGAGACAAAGTCGTCATCCACCTGACGAACATCGACCTTGACCAGGATATCACCCACGGCTTCGGCATCATGGACCATGACCTGAACTATGAAGTACAGCCAGGCCAGACGAGCACCATCGAATTTACAGCTGACAAAGCCGGTACATTCCCAATTTATTGCACAAACTTCTGTTCAGCGCTTCACCAGGAAATGAGCGGCTACCTGCTTGTTGAACCGAAGTAACAGCTGGAATTGAAGGCGGAAAAGGGTATTGAGTATTCGCCGATACCCTTTCTCCCTTTTTAAAAAGGCTCTTTTCTAAAACTTTGCTGCTATTACTGCAAAATTGCAGTGATGACCTAGGTAACTTCGCTAAATGGACGATTTGGATGAGAAAAGAGCTTTCAAACTAGATACCGACCAGCAATATGCCTGATCATACGTTAAAATCGGCTTTAGGATTTTAACAACAATCATTACGAAAACAGCCTTTAATAAAGATTGTAAATCGAGAAATGACCAGCCTGATCGAGGCAATGCGCATTTCTTTTAGGAGATGATTCAGATGGCAAAGAAAATATCTGCCGGTTCTATGGCTAGTCTTATCGGGGCTGCAGCATTCCTATTTGCCTCTATCAAGTTCCCCTGGTGGGGGATGAAATTTTTCGCACCGCAATATCCTGAAGGTCTTGATATTGTCGTTTATCCAAGCAAGCTTGACGGCGACATCGATATCGTCAACGGCCTGAACCATTATATCGGCATGTCTCCCTTCAGCAATGAAAGCTTTCCTGAGCTTCAATACCTGCCCAGCCTGATCATCGGGATGGCAATTCTTTTCATCATCATTGCTTTAGTCAGAAGGAAAAGCCTGCTTTATTTTCCGATTGGACTGCTGGCTGTTGGTGGTGCTCTTGGCATCTATGACATGCACCGCTGGCTGACGAAGTTCGGAACTGAGCTTGATCCGAAAGCACCGATTGAACTTGATCCATTCGTACCGCCGATCATTGGAGAAAACATCCTTGCTAATTTTGTGACCCACAGCTATTTCACAACAGGTTCCTTCCTGCTCGGGGCAGCCTTCATCCTTACACTTCTGCCGTTCTGGCTGGAGCGCCGAAGATGAACAGGCTACTGATCCTTTTTGTTGGGATAGGCGTCTGGATTTTATCCACCCTGCCTGTCTCGGCAGATGCCTCCCTGCAGCAGCTGATTGATGAAACTCCAATTAACGGCGAATTGATTTTAGAGAACAAGCAATACGATGGCAATGTTGAGATTAAGAAACCAATCACAATCATTGGAAAAAAAGGCACGACGATCCGGGGCGACGGGAAAGGAAATGTCGTCCTGATCAAAGCTTCGAATGTTACGTTGAAAAACTTAAAGATTGAACACGGCAGCCTAAACAGGAGCTCCGACGAGGAATATTCGGGGATCCGCACGATGGGAGAGCATAACCAGTTTATTAATCTAGTTATCCACGATGTTTACCATGGACTCTATATTAATAGTTCAAAGTACACTCTCGTCAAAAATATCAAAGTCACTGGCCAGGGAACAGGCAAGCTTGGCAGCCAGGGAAACGGCATCCAGCTTGTACGCACATCCAACAATATTATTGAAGACTCTACGATTTCCAATACACGCGACGGCATTTATGTCGAATACGCCGATAAAAATGAAATCCGCAATAATTTTGTAAGTGAAACAAGGTACGGACTGCACTATATGTACTCTAATGACAATGTTTTTTATAAAAACCGCTTCAATAAGAATACCGGCGGCGCGGCCATCATGCATTCGCAGAACATCTTATTGAAGGAGAACCAGTTTTCTTTCAACCAGGGATCCCGTTCATTCGGGCTCATCATCCAGACGAGCACAAGCAATACCGTCCTGGACAATGAATTTTACCTGAACCAGCGCGGCATTTACCTGGAGCAATCCACGCAGAACAAGATTGAGGGAAACAAGTTTTTCCACAATGACATCGGCGTGGAATTATGGACGACTTCGACATCCCAGGTATTCACGAAAAATCATTTCAAGCAAAATGTCGCCAATGTCCTGACGATTGGCGCGGAATCATATAACCAATGGAATCAAAACGGGGCGGGCAACTACTGGGGCACAGAGCTATCTGTCCTCGACCTGGACCAGAACCAGGTCGGTGACTCCCCTGTTGAATATAAATCATCACTTTACAAACTGGTAGAAGAAAATGAGCTGGCCTACTTGTTTTTAAAAAGTCCGGCAATCACAATCTATGAAAAAATCAATGAAGTTTTAAGCACCCAGAAAGTCATGGTCGTGGATGAATTCCCGCTGATTGAAGTGAAGCAGGAATCTGGACCGTGGGGCCTGCTGGTGATTCCGGCATTCGCTATTTTCGGGTGGATATTTACCAAGAAGAGAAGGAGGCGTTCATCATGAACTACATTTGGAAGGAATGGCTTGAACAGTCACGCGGGAAAGGCCTTTGGCTCGGTCTGGCCATGGTCATGCTCTCTTCCATCTTCCTGTTGATGGAAGCACGCTCCTATCCAGCAGAACTCGGATTTGACGCTTTTCTTCTCTCGCTTTATGACATGAACATATACCTGGTGCCGATTTTCGCGCTGTTCATTTCGTCCTTTTCGATTTTCCAGGAAAAAGAGCTGAAGACATCGATGATCCTGCTGACAAAAAAGGAATCGAACCTGAGCCTGATGCTGAAAAAAAGCATCGCGATCCAGACCGTCGTCGTTGGCGTGTTTGTTGGCTGGTACTTCGTGCTTGCCATCGTGATGAAAATGTTCCTGCAATTTGAGATTTCCAGCTTCCTCTATTTTATCGTGACGGTCGTCGTGTTATTGCTGATTTTCAACCAGCTAGGCCTCTTTTTGGGCAATATCACAAACACGAAGATGCAGCTGATCGGAGCGACGATTTTCACCTGGTTCCTGTTCGTGTTCCTTATTGACCTGGCTTTCATCCAGTATGTCCCGTCCGTTTCCTATGAAAATGTCAAACTGTTCTCGTGGCTCTACTTCCTGGACCCGCTGCACACATTGCGCTTTTACCTGGAAACATCACTCGGCCTGTTCTCGCTGAACAATATGTCACGCCTGATGGAAAAAATGATCTGGATGGCGCCATCGAAGTTTCTGTTGATCGACCTGGCCTTCTGGATGATCGCTTTCTTCGGCCTTGCCATCCTGTTCCGCAGCAAGGGGGAAAAATCATGATTGAAATCAAGAATCTCTCACAATCCTATAAAAATAAACAAGTCTTGAAAGATATCAACCTGACAGTCGAGAAAAATGAATATTGTGCCCTAGTTGGGCGGAACGGTGCCGGGAAATCCACTTTGATCCGATCGATTCTCGGTTTACAGCCGGTAAAAAAAGGCTTGATAACGCTTGGAGGATTTCCAAATTCAAAAGGAGATTGGAAGAAAATCGTTTCCTATCTCCCGGAAAAGTTCCACCTGTATCCTCACCTGACTGGTGAAGAAAATATGAGGTTTTTCGCATCGCTTGGAACCGGTGAGGTCAATGAAAAGAAAATCGAAGAGAAGCTGAAGCTTGTGTCCTTGTGGGAGGACCGCCATAACCAGATAAAGGGCTACTCCAAGGGGATGCTCCAGCGCCTCGGGCTGTGCGTCATGCTCTATTACGATACAGAGGTGCTGATCCTCGATGAACCGACGAGCGGACTCGATCCTCTTGGGCGTGAGGAAATCCTGCAAATTTTGAAATCCTTGTACGGGAAAACAATTTTCATGGCCTCCCACCATATGGATGAAATCAAGCAAATCTGTACACATGTCGCCTTTTTGGAAAATGGCGAAATGACGAAATACACCGTTGATGAATTCCTGAATGAACATTTAAAAGGAGCGGATTCGAAATGAAAAAATTGATCGCAGGCTTCATGCTGTTGATGATAATCCTTGCTGGATGTGGCTCGGACTCGGATTTTGAAGTCAGTTTAAAGGAAGCCCCTAAGTATAAAACCGGTGAAAGTTTTCCAGTCGTAATTGAGATTTCACAGAATGGGGAGCCCGCTTCCGGTCTCGAATTCACTGCTTATCTTGAAATGGCGAAAATGGATCATGGCACAATCGAACTGAATTTCGAGGATAAGGGAAATGGTATCTATGAATCCAGCGTCGAACTTCCGATGGCTGGAGAATGGATCGCCAATATTGAAGGCGAAGCCGATGGTTCAGGTTTTGAACATGTGATTACATTCGAAGCGGAAAAGGAATGATCGAAGATGAAACGCATACTTTTTGCTTTGCTCAGCCTGCTCATGATCAGCTTTGGACTCGCCGCCTGCCAGCAGAATGAAAAACAGCCTGCCGCTGAGAGTCGTGCTGGTGCTGAAGGCCAGGCTAGTGCAAGCACTCCCGCAACAAAAGAAGGCTTCACTGCTAAAGACAAAGTCGTCACCATCAGCGGCAAAGTCCTTTCCTATGAGGACCTGCAATTCTACCAGCTGATGAACAAGGTCGACATCGAGCTGAACCGCTCTGTTGATGAAAAGAATCTCGAAGGCGAAAACTTAAAGGAAAAACTGGCTTATTGGGATGAGCAGCTTAAGTATCACGATAACTTCAATGTGAATCTATCAAAAATGATCGAACAGCACGCAATGTACCTGCTTGCGAGGGAAAAAGGACTGGATGTTGAAAATGCAGCTGTCGCGAAAACAGTGGAAGAGTTCACTGCCAAAGCCGCGCAAAATAAAGCAGCTTCACAGCTTATCTCTGAATTTCCAACCGACGCATATAAAAACCGACTGAACAACTACTTCACCGAAAAGCTGCTGACACAGCAGATTTTCGACACACTCAAAGCCGATGTGATAAAAGAAAAACCCGAAGCACCAGAAATCGAAATCGCCTATGACACATCAAAAAACTACGAAGAACTCTATCAATCACAAATCGCCAGCCTGGAAATCAAGATCAATGCAGCAGAAAAACAATAAATGAGTAAAATGGGAAACAGCCCCTGCGGACAGAGGCTGTTTCTCATTTTTTATAGGTTTGCGCGGGAGATATGACTGACTTCGGACAGCTTTTCGGTTTTTTCTCTTAAACCTGTCCGAACTCAGGGCTACTTCGGACAACTTTTTGGGTTTTCCTCTCAAACCTGTCCGAACTCGGAGCTACTTCGGACAGCTTTTTGGCTTTTTCTCGCAAACCTGTCCGAACTCTGGACTACTTCGGACAGCTTTTCTGGTTTTCCTCTTAAACCTGTCCGAACTCTGGACTACTTCGGACAGCTTTTCTGGTTTTCCTCTTAAACCTGTCCGAACTCTGGACTACTTCGGACAGCTTTTCAGATTTTCCTCGCAAACCTGTCCAAACTCGGGGCTACTTCGGACAGCTTTTCAGATTTTCCTCGCAAACCTGTCCGAACTCGAGACTACTTCGGACAGCTTTTCATCTTCTTCCCCCAAACCTGTCCGAACTCCGGCCTGATTCTGACAACTTTTCTGAATTCCCCATGGAACCTGTCCGAACAGTCACATGGTCTGGTCACGATTAGTCTTTTTGGGCCGTTACCAAATTGGCATATTTGCCTTCCGTTGCCTGAATCAGCTGATACGGTTCCAACTCAATCTGGAATCCTATTTTCCCAGCACTGACGATGATGGTTTCAATTTGCTTCGCGCTCTCATTTAAAAACGTTGGATAGTTCTTTTTCATGCCAATCGGTGAGCAGCCGCCGCGGATATAACCGGTGAATTTCTGGATGTCCTTGACCGGAAGCATTTCCACTTTCTTCTCGCCAGCTTCCTTTGCCGCCTTTTTTAAGTCCAGCTCGGCTTCAACCGGAATGACAAAGACGTATAAATTCTTACTTGCCCCTACAGCCACAAGCGTCTTGTAGACCTGTGCTGCATCGCGGCCGATTTTGCCAGCAACAGTCACACCGTCAATTTTCCCATCATTTGAGTCATAAGAAAGAATCTCATACGGCACCTTCTGCGTATCGAGAATCCGCATCGCATTCGTTTTAACCTTAGCCATCCTGGTCCCTCCCAAACTGAGGTATTTAGGTTCATTTTACCTTATACTTCCAGTCGGGCACAATGAGCTTTAACGCTTGAGACTCTTTAGGCTGTCGTGAACATTCACGGCCTTCCTGCCGATAGAAAAATACGTCAGTCCAGCTGCTTCTGCCTGGTCGAGGCCATAGCAATTCCGGCCGTCAAAAATGATTGGCTGCCGCATCAATAATGGAAACCGCGTTAATTCATACTCCGTAATTTGCGGCCATTCGGTCATGATGAAAACCGCATCCGCTCCTTTGATGGCAGTGTCAGCATTTTCAGCATAATAAACCCCGCTGCCGAATAGGTGGGCGGCATTGCTCAATGCAGCCGGGTCATAGACAGAGATATCTGCCTGTTCGTCCAGCAGCCTGGCAACCAGCTCAATGGCGGGTGCCTCTCGGATGTCATCGGTATGCGGCTTGAACGCAAGGCCCAGCACGGCCACCCTTTTTCCCTGAAAGGTCCCAAACAGCTCCTTCGCTTTATAAAAAAGCTGCTGTTTCTGCCTGCTGTTCACCTCGATGACCGACCGCAGGATTTTAAAATCATAATCATAGTACTCCGTCAGTTTTTCCAGCGCCTTCGTATCCTTCGGGAAACAGGATCCGCCATAGCCAATCCCCGCGTTTAAAAAATGGCTGCCGATCCTGTGGTCCATGCCCATGCCCTTTGCCACATCCTCAATATTGGCACCCGTATGTTCACATAAATTCGCGATTTCATTGATAAAACTGATTTTCGTCGCCAGGAACGCATTGGAGGCATACTTGATGAGCTCCGCACTGCGGACATCGGTCTGTATAACCGGCCTGGCAAATGGTTCATACAGCTTTGCCACCGCGCGGCCAGCCCCATGATCATCTGCTCCGATGACAATCCGGTCCGCGTGGAAGGTATCAAGGATACCCGAGCCCTCGCGGAGGAACTCAGGATTTGAAACGACGGACACCCGCAATTCACTTGGTATGATCGCCTTCAACTTTTGCCTGACCCATTCATTGGTCCCAACAGGCACCGTACTTTTAATGACAATGACCCCATCCCTGTCCAAGCTTTTGCCAATCGCGGCGATCGCGGCATCCAGATATTCCAGGTTCGCCGACCCGTCTTCATTTTCAGGCGTTCCGACAGCGATGAAAATATAATCAGCCTTCCTGCAGGCGGTTCTTGAATCATTTGTAAAATAAAGCCTTCTCTCCGCAAGATTCCTTCTCAGCATCTCCTCAAGACCGGGCTCATAAATCGGGCACTTCCCTTCAGAAAGGGCAGTGATTTTACGTTCATCTATATCAAAACAAGTGACATTGTAGCCCATTTCGGTAAAACAAACACCGGTGACAAGGCCAACATAGCCTGTCCCAAAAACTGCGATTTCCATATTGGCCTCCGTTATTTTTTATTCTTTATTTTATCATGCTGCACCCGTAATCCTGGCCAATTCGCTCAATTTGGTAAAAACTTGTCTATCCATATTTCTAGGGGGTAAAAGGAAAAATAGCATGATTCTCACTAAAACAGGAAAAATTAAAGACTATGAAGACTTTTAAGGAGGATTGTTGATGAACGATTATACTTCAAAGCTGCCTCGTTTCCCTGAACCTTACTGGCGCAAAACAGCTGAACTGCCTTCTTTCCCGAAACTGCAGGAGGACCTGAATACAGACGTCGCGATTATTGGAGGCGGAATCACAGGCTTGACCTCTGCCTACCTGCTGGCGAAAGCTGGTGCGAAAGTGGCCGTAATTGAAGCTGGCAGTATCTTAAACGGCACAACCGGGCATACAACCGCAAAAGTGACCGCACAGCACGGGTTAATTTATGACGAGCTCATCAGCCACTTTGGTGAGGATCACGCCCGCCTTTATTATCAGGCCAATTTTGACGCAATGCAATTTGTTAAAAATCTGGTGAAAGAACAGCAGATCGATTGCGATTTCACAGAAGAGGATGCCTATTTATTTACCAATTCCGATAAGGAAATGGAAAAGCTGCTTAAGGAATTCAAGGCTTATGAAAAGCTGGGTGTCGCAGGAAGTGAGTATGTATCAGAATTACCTATTCCTGTTGAGGCGATGGCAGCCGTGGTCATGAGGAACCAGGCCCAGTTCCACCCGCTGAAATTTTTGAAACATCTGGCGGAGCGTTTTACAGAAATGGGCGGCCAAATTTATGAAAATACAACCGCAGTCGATATGGTGGAGGGCTCTGAGCCTGTCGTTACGACAAGGGACGGACATAAGGTGCACTGCAATCAGATGATCATCAGCACCCACTTCCCATTTTACGATCTAAAAGGGTTCTATTTTTCAAGGATGCAGGTCCATCGTTCCTATGTGCTTGCCGTTAAAACTGAAAAAGAATTCCCGGGCGGCATGTACATCAATGCCGAGACACCGTCACGATCCCTGCGCTATACAGACTGGAATGGCGAAAAACTGGTGCTGTTCGGCGGAGACAGCCATATCACAGGACAGGATGATAATACGCATCAGTATTATGAAGCCCTTGAGGCGTTCGCTGCCCAGACGTTCGGCGTAAAGGAAATCCCTTTCCGCTGGAGCGCACAGGACCCGACCACACTTGATAAAATACCTTTCGTCGGAAAATACTCATCAAGCACGGATAACATCTTTGTGGCCACAGGATACCGGAAATGGGGAATGAGCAACGGTATCAATGCGGCGCTGCTCATGTCCGATCTTGTCCTAAGGAGAGACAATCCGTATGTGGATGTGTTCGAACCGCAAAGATTCCATGCAAAACCGGATGTAGCGACATTCGTTGCTGACAATGCCACTGTCGCAAAGGAACTGGTTAAAGGGAAACTGGAGCGTCCATCAACCGATCCCGAAAGCCTTGGCCACGACGAAGGCGCCGCCATAACAGTCAACGGCAAACGGGCAGGAGCCTATCGTGACGAAAACGGCCAGCTGCACGTCGTAGATACTACCTGTACCCATATGGGCTGCGAGCTAAAATGGAACAACGGCGATCGCACCTGGGATTGCCCATGCCACGGCTCACGCTTCTCCTATAAAGGAGATGTCATTGATGGGCCTGCCGAACTGCCACTGGAAAAAGTCGATCTGGAATAAAACGAAGCCGCCATTCACATGTTTGAGTGGCGGCTTTCTTTTTGTTTTGTCCAGCAGGGAACTTTCCCCGGCCGGGAATATAGTGGTCTCACCCGGGAATAAATTGGTTCCAACCCGAATCTTCCTCCAAACAGGGAGTGTCTTGCTCTAGAATGGGATATCTTGCGTCCAACTGGAGATATCCCGTCACAACTGGAGATATCCCGTCACAACTGGAGATATCCTTCCCACAACTGGAGATATTCTCCCACAACTGGAGATATCCTGCTCACGACTGGAGATATCTTCCCCTCAACTGGAGATATCCTCCCTTCCAACCTGTAATTTCTTCGCCCAACCGGGACAGATTACTTTCACAAGGATGAAATAACCTTATAACAGCTAATTATTCCTTTTCCGCTAAAAGTGTCTTATGGATCCAGATGCTGGCCTGCATGCCGTCTCCCATCGCGATTGTTGTTTGCTCGGAATGGGCTACAAGGTCACCTGCTGCCCAAACGTTTTCGACATTGGTCATCTTGGTCCTTGGGTCCACTAATACATGCTTGTTTTTATGAAGGTCGACGCCAAGCTGTTGCGCGAGCTGCGATTTTACTTCATTTCCTCCAAAGGCCATGAAGCCGCGTTCCGACGTCAGCTTCTCACCATTTGCAAGCATAATCCCCCTGAAATCCGGACCATCCGCCAGCACCTTTTCAATTGGCCCTTCAACATACTTAATTCCCTTTTTCTTCATGGCGGACATTATATCCTCGGCCACTTCTTTGTTTTCATGATTCACATACGTGAGTTTATCAGTGAAATAATTCAGGGTCAGTGCCATGTTCGCACCAGGATTCCCCGACCCCATTACGATTGTCGACTTGTCTTTCACTTCATGTCCATCACAATCCGGACAGATATACACACTGATTCCCAAAGTAGGCATCAGCTCTGGGAAAGGGGGAATCCGGTCCATGACTCCTGTGGCAAGGAGCAATGTCTTCGCTTCGTAAGTATCTCCACTCTCCGCTTTGACTTCAAAACCAGCCCCTGTTTTTTTTGCAGCCTCAGCTTTTCCGATCACGAACTCCACGCCATACTGAGCAGCCTGTTTTCGGCCGATTTCCCTTAACTGTGGACCGCTTACTCCATCTGGGTAGCCAAGAATATTATGATAACTTTGGCATAATGCGGACCTTCCATCTCCTGCATCAAGCACCATTGTTTTATGATTGTAACGTCCGAGTTGAATCGCCGCCTGCAGTCCGGCAATCCCCCCTCCAACTATAAGGCAATCGTACATACTACTACACCGTCCTTTTTAAAAATTCCCATAGTAGCATATTTCCCTGTTAAAGAGCGGATAATCCAACAATTACTTTCTGAATGTTTTTACTAATACTAGTTATGACGAAACCAACAAAATGGCTCTTTTAAAAAACCCAGCCGCATAGCTGCGACTGGGTTTTGGAGTGTTAACTATTATAAACTTCTACGATTTTCTCAAATGAAAGCTTAGAAGTGCTGGTATAGACAATATCAGCATTTTCAAAGCTTTCCTTAGGACCGACAGCAACTGCATACATTCCGGCAGCTTTGATGGCCTGTACGCCAGCTGCTGCATCCTCGACACCGATGCAGGCTTCAGGCTCAACGCCTAGCATTTCGGCAGCACGCAGGAAGACTTCCGGATGCGGCTTGCCGTTTACGACTGTTTTTGCGTCAACGATGATATCAAATTCAGATTTCATCCCGAGCGACTCCATTACGGTGAACGCGTTCTTGCTTGCTGACGCAAGGCCTAGTTTTAGCCCATTATCTTTGATGTCCCTGATCAATTCCTTGATCGCCGGCAACAGGTCAACAGGAGTGATGTTCTGGATCAATGTCAGGTAGTGCTCATTTTTCTTCTCAGCCAATGCTTCTTTTTCATCAACTGAAAAATCCCCCATCCGGCCGCCAAGCTCAAGAATCTTTTCGAGAGAATCCATCCGGGAAACACCCTTCAGCTCCTCGTTGTCCTCACGGGTAAAAGTAATTCCCAAATCCTCAGCCAGCGCCTTCCACGCTAAAAAGTGGTATTCCGCTGTATCCGTAATGACCCCATCAAGGTCAAAAATAAAAGCTTTTAGTGGTCTAGTCATTGTCAAAACTCCTTTCACGAGTCATCCATGCAGTCTCAGAAGCAGATTCTGAGAATCATTGGACATTTCATTCCCACTCAAACACGCAAATGTCTATATAATTGCTTTTCTTGACTTCTCTTCGCCATTCACTATCCAAAATGTCTATTAAGACTCGGTTCTTGGACATTTCAACGCTTTCTACTCTCCAAAATGTCCATTAAAGCACCTTTCTTGGACATTTCAACAGCTTCTGCTCTTCAAAATGTCTATTAAACCGCTTTTCTTGGACATTTCATCCCTTCACACTCTCCAAAATGTCCATTAAACCACTTTTCTTGGACATTTCAACCCTTCACACTCTCCAAAATGTCCATTAAACCGCTTTTCTTGGACATTTCAACCCTTCACACTCTCCAAAATGTCCATTAAAGCACCTTTCTTGGACATTTCTACACCTTCCGCTCTTCAAAATGTCTATTAAATCCACCCTTTTTGGCCATTTCACTGCAATTCACACAGTAAAATCTTTCCCCAATGAGAGAGACCTTCAGGCTTGCCTAAAGATCTCTTCATCAACTTATTTCAATTTTACAGAAAGCTTGCCTTCTGCAGGGATGGTTACGTCCTCGCCGTAAAGTTTCATGGCGAGTTCTGGTCCTTGCTGTGTGAGGATGACGTTTTCCTGGTTCACTTCTACCTTGATGTAGTGGTCGCGGTAGATGATCTTGAAGCTGTATTGCTCCCAGGCTTTCGGGATGAATGGTGCGAATGACAATGTGCCTTCTGCTGTGCGCATGCCTGCGAAGCCCTGGACAATCGCCAGCCATGCACCTGTCATGCTTGTGATGTGCAGCCCGTCTTCTGTATCGTTGTTGTAGTTATCTAGGTCAAGGCGCGCCGTGCGGTTGTACATTTCGTATGCCTTCTCTTCCATGCCAAGCTCTGCTGCAAGTACTGCGTGGATGCTTGGTGACAGTGATGATTCATGTACGGTCATTGGCTCATAAAATTCAAAGTTGCGGCGTTTCTCTTCTTCTGTGAACTCGTGGTTGAAGAAGTATAAGCCTTGAAGCACGTCCGCTTGCTTGATGAAGCAGCTGCGCAGGATTTTATCCCATGACCAGTTCTGGTTGATTGGGCGATCTTCGGCTGCAAGCTCATCCACCGTCATCAAATCTTTATCAAGGAATGTATCGTGCTGAACGAAGACACCTTTTTCTTCATCGTAAGGGAAATACATTCTTTCAACGATATCCTGCCACTTAGCAAGTTCTTCAGTAGAGAATTCAAGGCCTTCGAGGCGCGCCTCATGGCCATTCTGCTTAAGTAAATCGATGACTTCAAGCGTGTATCGCAGTGTCCATACAGCGATACGGTTTGTATACCAGTTGTTGTTAACATTGTTTTCGTATTCATTCGGACCTGTTACGCCATGGATCATATAGACATTCTTGCTCTTATTGAAGTGAACTCGGTCAGCCCAGAAACGAGAGATGCCAGCGAGCACATCAATTCCGTATTCGTGGAGATAATCTTTATCCCCAGTGTAATTCACATAGTTATATATCGCATAGGCGATCGCACCGTTACGATGAATCTCCTCGAACGTGATCTCCCACTCATTGTGGCACTCCACGCCTGTAAAAGTAACCATTGGGTAAAGTGCACCCTTCAGTCCCTGCTGCTTCGCATTATGGTAGGCTCCTTCCAGCTGGTTGTGGCGATAGACAAGCAGGTTGCGTGCAACCTCTGACTCTGCAGTAGAAAGGTAGAGCGGAATTGCGTAAGCTTCTGTATCCCAGTAAGTAGCACCGCCATATTTTTCACCTGTGAAACCTTTAGGGCCGATGTTCAGGCGCGAATCTTCTCCATAATAAGTTGAGAATAACTGGAACAGGTTAAAGCGGATTCCCTGCTGTGCAGAGTCATCACCGGCAATTTCGATATCAGCAATTTCCCAGCGGCTCAGCCAGCCATTTCTATGCTCTTCCAATAACTGTTCGAACCCTTTTTCAACAGAACGATCAAGCACTTCACGCCCTTTTGAAACTAGTTCGCCAGCTTCATAGTCACGGTCGGTTGTAACAGCAACATATTTATAAAGGGTTACAGTTTGTCCCTGTTCAGCTTTCACTTCGATGACATTTTCTACGTATTCTGCTTTTTCATTTACTTCAACCTTTGACACATCGCCTTCGACAACCGTTTGCATAGTTGTCGCTACCTGGAAAGTCGGAGTGCCGAATGGGTTGTCTTTCGTCTTCATGACAAGGCTGCCGCTGTAGTCTGCAGCATCCCTGCTGACTTCATACCAGAAGTCCTCTTCATAGTTGGAGTCTTCATTGCGGACGTCCCCATCAAGATAAGGAACAAAGGTAACGTTTCCATTATAGTTTTTGGCAGTGACAGAGTAACGAATAGCGGCCAGCTCCTGATCAGCTACTGACAGGAAGCGAACGGCTTCTACTTCTGTTTCCTTGCCGTTTAGAGTGACGGTAAATTTTCGTGTCAAAATACCATGCTGCATATCAAGCTCGCGATAGTAATCGCTTACTTCAGCATTGTGCAAATCCAATTCTTCACCATCAATTAGTACTTTTATGCCGATAAAGTTCGTGGAGTTGATGACCTTTCCAAAATAATTCGGATAGCCATTTTTCCACCAGCCTACACGTGTTTTATCCGGGAACCAGACACCGGCAATATAAGAACCACGATGGAAAT
Source organism: Cytobacillus oceanisediminis 2691 (assembly GCF_007678455.1). Classification (GTDB taxonomy): domain Bacteria; phylum Bacillota; class Bacilli; order Bacillales; family Cytobacillaceae; genus Mesobacillus; species Mesobacillus oceanisediminis_A. Next base: position 176,580 of record NZ_VEEP01000008.1, read on the forward strand.
CCCCAGAGTATGTTTCTTCAAAATTCCCACGCATGCCCATATGTCCATTCCCAAGGCTCATGATGCTTTCAGCCAGGCGGAAATCCTCTTTATTTAAGTCCGTTTCGACGATCTTCCAGCTATCAATTCCAAATAATCTTTTCATAGCTTTATCTCCCTTTTAGAAGTTGTACAAACGTTTGCACTATTATATCATGAATTTCCGTAAAAATGACGAAAACAAAGGTGATATTTTTGTGTCATGGTGAACTTATTATTATTTTACTATCATCGTCGATAAGAAAAATAAATTTACCTATTTAATTAGTACATATGTTATAAATTTTCAGAACTTTTATATAATCTAAAAGAACTAATCAGAGAGGAGGAAAATAGCTTTGAGCATACGGTTTTTCAAGGTCGCTGCGGTCTATTTTGTTATTGCCATCATTCTAGGAATTGTTATGGGGATCGTGCATGATTTCACACTGTCCTCAGTGCATGCACACTTAAACTTGTTAGGCTGGGTCTCAATGGCACTGTTCGGGACGATTTATTATTTATTTCCGCAGGCAGGTAACAGCAAGCTTGCCTCAACGCACTTCTGGCTTCATAACATTGGAGTTCCGGTCATGCAGGGCGGGATTACATTATCCATGTTGGCAGGAGGAGTCATTTTCACCGTCTTTGCCATTGTGGGATCATTAGTCGTGGTCATTGGGGGCATTCTTTTTCTTGTGAATGTGTTCAAATATGTTCATGCTTGATTAAGATGAAAAAGTTCGCCTCCTCGAAGGCGAACTTTTTCTTTTAAGCCAGCTCTTTCTGCTTCGTCTCCGTACCCCAGAAAAATACTGCCGCGGCACCAATCAGGATCGCGATACAGAAGATCGTGAAGATGGCTGTGATCGATAGATTTTGCGCTGAGAGGTACGGGACCATCAGCGGTCCGACAATTCCGCCGATGCGGCCAAAGGATGCGGCCATTCCCGCTCCCGAACCGCGGATTGTCGTTGGATACTGTTCTGGTGTGTAGGCGTACAATGCGCCCCAGGCACCAAGGTTGAAGAATGACAGCAAAATTCCAGCTGTAATCAGCAATGCCAGCGAATCTGCCGTCCCAAAGAAATAGGCGCTGAGGGCAGTTCCAATTAAATAAACAACCAGCACGAACTTCCTTCCCGCTTTTTCAATCAGCCATGCTGCGGTAAAATACCCCGGAAGCTGGGCGAGAGTCATGATCAAGACGTATTGGAAACTCTTGATCAATGTGAATCCCTTCATGACCATCACGCTCGGCAGCCAGAGGAACATTCCATAGTAGGAAAATACAACACTGAACCATAGAATCCATAGCATCGCCGTTCTCTTGAAATGTTCCCTTGACCAGACCTCTGCGATGCTCTCCCTCATCGTCAGCCGTTCTTTCTTGGAAACCGCAAGGAATCTTGGTGAATCAGGCAAGTTGATACGAAGATACAATGCATACAATGCCGGCAATGCACTTAGGATTAACGCCATTTGCCAGCCAAACTTCGGAATGATGAAATATGAAATCAACGCTGCAACTAGCCAGCCTGCCGCCCAGAAGCTTTCAAGCAGTACAACGACACGCCCGCGTTTCTCCGCAGGCACACTTTCAGAAACAAGTGTGGATGCAACCGGCAATTCACCGCCAAGCCCCATTCCGATAAAAAACCTCAGCAGTAAAAAGAATGACAAGGTCGTTGCCATCGCAGATATTCCGCTTCCAGCAGAGAAAAGCAATAAAGTAATGATAAAGACGTTTTTCCGGCCGATCCGGTCAGCAAGCAATCCAAATACGAAGGCACCGACTGCCATTCCAATTGAGTTTACACTGCCAATCCACCCCATTTCCTTGCCTGTTAATCCCCAATCCACCTGAAGGGCAGCGATGACAAAGGATAGGATCCCCACATCCATTGCATCAAACATCCAGCCGAGCCCGGCAATCCCTAATAGCTTCTTTTCTGAAATCTCCTGTGACTTTTTCATAAAACCCTCCTGCAACACTAGCGAGATACAAATAGTTTCCCTAAAATGGGTTGTTTTAACATGAATTTTTGTGCTGCTTCTTTATATTACCACGTGTCTTTACACTAGTCATGATATAAATTTACAGGTTATGTTCCGGTAAATAATTTCAAAGAATTAGCAAACAGTATAGCTATATACTTTGTAAAAACTGGAGTGTTGGATATGAAAAAAAACAAACTCGCCACAAAGAACGCTTTTCCCTTTCTGCTGCTGGCTGTCGTTCATATCTTGCTTTTTTTCATATTCACGAAAAGATGCCGCCAAAAGAATATATGGACCCTGCTGCTTACCAATATCGGATTGGCTTATTTATTCGAGTACCCGGTCCTTAATTTGTTCAAAGGGTACTCCTATAAGCCAAAGGTCCTTAAGAAAAGAGCCCATGATCAAATTCTTGGGGCAATTTTATCGCAGGGGTTTTATGTTCCCATCACGGCTACGCTCCTTACTTTGTACCGAAAAAACGTGTACTGGAAGCTCGGCAGCACGCTGATTTATTATGGCATTGAACATTATTTCCTGCATTTGAAAATCTATAAAGCCTACTGGTGGAAGCCATCCTATACGGTATTCTTTATGAATATCTACTTTTATATCAGCGATTGGTTTTACAAAGCTTTGAATTCGGAGAAAAAATGGGCACTGGTGATAGCCCAATACCTGTCAACTGAGGTCATCTGTGTTACATTGCTATATATATCTGCGGTTGGCAGGAAAGTCCGCTTCGGACGGGGAATCTACCACTCATGGCGCGAGCATTTTATCATCGCTCCACTCTACAGCCTGGTCCGGGCAGTTTTCCTTGTCATCACCTCTTCAAGACAAGGGATCCTTCCAAGGCTGAACATGTTCATAGGATTGACCGGCATGGATTGGGTTCTGGTGAGGACCGGCCTCTTGAAATTGCATAAGCTCTGGAATATTCCATTCAATGCGGTGATGGTCCTGGTATCAAGGTATTTGTATATAATAATCCGCCAAAAACAGCCAAAGCCCCCCTCTGCATAGCAAAGGGGGGTGTTGGAGTTAAGCTAATTGGTCAAGGACGACTGTTACCTTGAACAGATCTCCGTCTACCTCAATGTCAAGCGAGCCTTCGTGCAGATCGATGATCGATTTGGCGATTGCCAGCCCGAGCCCGGAACCTTCTGTATGGCGGGACTGGTCACCGCGTTTGAAGCGCTCGAACAGTTCATCCAGGTCTTCTCCTAGCTCATATTTGGTGATATTTTTAAAAGTGAGCACCACCTGGTTTTGCTCTTCTTTTACCGAAATATAGACCCTCGTATTCTCCAGTGCATACTTCAGGATATTGCCGATCAGATTATCGAACACCCTCCAGAGTTTTTGCCCGTCAACAAATGCATAAACCGGATGATCCGGCTGGGAAACGCGCAGCTTTAATGAAGACTGGCTCAGCGCTTCGTTATGTTCGGCCAATGCCTGCTGCAGCAGCTGGTTAAGGTCGACCTTCTCCTTATTCAACTCGATATTGCCGCTCGCCATTTTCGTTGCTTCGAACAAGTCATCGATCAGCACCTTGAGCCGCTTTGATTTACGGTCGAGGATTTCGATGTAGGAATCACGGTCTTCAGGTGCGAGCTCAGGTGTCTTCAGCAGCTCAGTGTAGGTAATAATAGAAGTAAGCGGAGTCCTTAGATCATGGCTTACATTCGTAATCAATTCCGTTTTCAGGCGTTCACTTTTAGCCTGCTCTTTGTGGGAGGATTTCACAGTGTTTCTGAGCGCATTGATATTTGCTGCATGTTTCGCGATTGCAGATTTCCCTTTCACCGGTATGTCCGCACCTAAATTGCCTGCAGCCAATTCTTCTGTATGCTTCATTACTTTATTCAGGTAGCCAGCTTTCCTCATGATCATGATGAAAATCGGAAGACTGATGACACCAAAAGCGAATGCAATGACGATTATTTCTCCGCCGCCTGCTACAAGGACTGCAACAAACAGCATGCCCATCACAAAAACAAGCCCGAGGATTAAAAGCAGCTGGAATCCGATGCTCTTGATTAAAAACGCATTTAGAATGGAGTGATAGCTTTTTACTAACAAGCTGTTATTCAGGTCCTCTTTCAGCTTTGGCCAATCCTTGCGGTACTCTGATAGGAACCTCAGCTGAATCCACCCGAATGCCAGCAATGAAGCTGCAGCAACCAGACTGACGAACAGCTCGGTAAGGGTAGCGAATACATTTGAATGATAATAAACAAATTGTTCACTGATCAGAGTCATGGCCAGCAAAAGGAAAAACGCTGTCGTTAAAAGAATGACTGCCCTTACATCAAGCGGGATTCTCCCATAGAAGGGCTTCCACTTGTCGAATGAGCCTAAAACAGTTGCCGGTTTCCGTTTTGCCAGAAAATAACTTGCAATCAAGGCCGCAATACTCGCTAAAAGATAACCGAAAAAGAGTTTTTGGCTTTTCTGATAGTCTTTATAATTCATGATGGCGATGTTTTTTTCTGATGCGTGCTTAGAAAGCCCGATTTGGCCGATCATATCCCGGTCTTTTTGATTCTCGAGGATCGTTTCAGCCACTTCATTAAAGGGCAGGAAGTTTTCATTATAACCAGTGAACATATAGTTTTTTTGCAAACCCTCGTAATCCAGCACATAATACATATTTTTTTTATTCAGGTAGTCAGAGGCCGATTCACCTTTTGATAGATTAAGGTTCGTAATCACTTCTCCTGTTGTGTTGTCTTTAAGGTAATATTTGAAGGCATTCCCAAGATTGTTGAACTCGCGGCGGTAATTTTCCAGGTCCCGGTAAAACTCATCAATCTTCTTCTCTTTTTCTTTGACGATTTTAGCGCGGACATATTCATCACTATTAAAATTCTCCGTGATATCCGCAATCTTTTCGTCTCTTTCCTTCTTAAGGACAGCTTCTGCTGCATTGTTTTCTGAATCGATGGCCGCCCGGATTTGGTCTTCATATTGCATGCTAATATTAGAAATTTGATCACTGAGATTGCCGTATCTAGTACGATGCTCTTCAATTTCCTCATCAGAAACAGTGATTTGCTTTTTCATTTCTTCTTTCGGCATTTTATAGAGCTCAAACATATTCAGCATGGAAACAAATTGATCCATTTGCGAGTTATATTCTTCCGACTCAAAATAATCGCCTTGCATAAACCTGCTTCCGTTTGTCAGAACTGAAAAAATACCGCTTAAACCAAATGCAATCAGAAGTACCCAGGTTACAAATAAATACTTACTTTTCGATTTTATATCCAATCCCCCACACCACCTTCAAAAATCTTGGATTCTTCGGATCGATCTCTATTTTTTCACGGATCTTGCGGATATGGACGGCCACTGTGTTTTCAGCATTGTAGCTTGGCTCCTTCCACACGCGCTCATAAATATCATTGATAGAGAACACTCTGCCGGCATTCGTCATCAGCAGTTCGAGGATTTTGTACTCGATTGGCGTCAGTTTTACCGGTTCACCGTGAGCGGTGACCTCCTTCGAGGCCTGGTCAAGTGTCAGGCCATTCAGGTCAATCACCTTCGCCTTCCCTTCGTATGTACCGAGCGTGACATATCTCCTGAGCTGCGACTTCACCCTGGCGATCAGTTCAAGCGGATTGAACGGCTTCGTCACATAATCATCCGCACCAACCTGAAGCCCGAGAATTTTATCTGTATCCTCCGCCTTTGCACTCAAAATGATGATCGGGATGTTCTTGTCTTCCCGGATTCTGAACGTCGTGGTAATCCCGTCCTGACGCGGCATCATTACATCGAGCAGGATCAAATGGACCGGCTGCTCATTCAGCTTCTCGATCGCTTCGATTCCATCCGCCGCCTTGATGACCTTGATTCCTTCGTTCTTTAAATAAATCTCGATCGCATCCCGTATCTCTTTCTCATCATCCACGACAAGCACATTGTATTGTTCCAAGTTTGAAAACCCCCTTCCCTAACAGGCAAACTTTGATATTTTCTATTCTAGGCAGTGAACCTTAATATTCACTGAGCATAAATCTTAAGATTTTCTTAATAATGGTAAAAGTGGTGTGTGAATCTATTATATATTTTTGTGAAGGATGAGAGGAAAGGGATTTTTGAAGATGTTTTTTATAAATCTTACAGAAGAAATCGGCTCAATCCCCAGGATAGTGAGCCGGTTGGATAAGTTTCATGCCTTTTTATTATTGTTGAATCTTTTTATTGGCGGTTTTCACAATTTTATTGGCGATTTTTTAGTTTTATTGGCGAAAAAACAAATTTATTGGCGAATTCACCCTACTTTTTGACGAAAATCAGATTTTATTGGCGAACTGGAAATTTCGGTCGTTTTTTCCCAGTTTAGGGTCGGTACTTGGGAAGTTACAGTTAGTGTATGTAAAAAACCACACTATTACTGTGTTTTTTCCATCTGCGGTTTTTACTTTCCTTCAACCGGTTATTTTCGCAGCGTAGCGATCAACCGCTTGGGATTAAGCAGCAGATCCAACCCATCATTGATATCTTCAATCACCAGATCGCTTTTCAACAGTGTTGCCGTTGCGCAGCCTTCTCTTCCGGCTATGGCAATGGCGAGGTCGGATTCTGCGAACATCGATTCATCATTTGCTCCATTCCCCATGCAGAGCACGCCTTCCAGCCCCCGGACAAATTCCCCCTTCTCGTCTGTATGATTCTCTGACTTCAGAATTTGTACCGTGACAGGCAGTCCCTCACACTGCCGGACCACACTGCCGTTTGTATCCGCTGTAATGACATGAATCTCCATTTCCCTGCTAAGCAGCTGGATTCTTTCACCTACGCCAGAGATCAGCTCGCCGCCAAAAGCAATCGTTCCGTTAAAATCAAGGACCAGATGATGCAGGTTGAACTGGCCTCTCCCTGGAATATTCAAGTCAAGCATGCAGATGCCCCCTCAAATTTGATAGAATAACGTTATTATACACCTGCATGGAGGATATCGATGAAAAATAACAAAGTCATACTGTATATCGCAATGAGCCTGGATGGCTATATCGCCAGGCCGGATGGGGCTGTTGACTGGCTGGATGAAGTTGAAGGTGTTGGCGATAATGGTTACGGTAAATTTTACGCCCAGGTCGGAACGGTGATCATGGGTCGGAAAACGTATGAGGAAGTTCTGAAACTGACGGATGAGTTCCCTTATGCCGGTAATGACTGCTATGTTCTAACGCGGCAGTCCCAGGAAAGCACTCCTCATGTGACGTTTACCGATGAAGACCTGGAAACACTGGTCTCCCGTGTCAAAAAAGTTTCTGATGGGTATGTCTGGCTTGTCGGCGGCGGAGTGCTTGTGAGACAATTCCTTGAAAAAAAGCTGATCGACGAGATGGAACTTTATATCATTCCTAAAACAATTGGCGAAGGAATCCCGCTGTTTCCCGATGGCACACCACCTTCTGATTGGGAATTAGCCAGCACAGGGCGCTACGGTCAGATTGCGGCACTGAACTATAAATTGAAAAAAGGCGCTGAATGATATCCAGCGCCTTTTCTTTATAATTCAATTTTGACTGACTCTAGTTCTTCTCCTGATTCCAATGCTGGCTTGACTTCAATAAAATCCGACTCTAATACCATTGGGATTGTGACCCGTCTCTTCTCCGTAACCAAGCCATTTTCGATTTCCCTTCCAATCTTGGTATCCGAAGTCCCTCCAATGATTTCCTTGCCCTTACCATCGAAAAGATCAATCATGACGCTTTGTCCGCCTTCTGGATAGCTCATTGTATATTCAATTGCTGTCGAGGATTTTCCCGTAATCAGTTTTTCGAGCGTGACTTTATGCTGACCAAGTTCAGTTGACTGACCTAGTTCGACCGTTTCATACGGCAGCTGCAAAATCGGTACATCAAAATTCCATTTCCCCTGTTCGTCCTTCCAGCTGTCATCAATTTCACCAATACCGAGGAAGTTCAACGGCAAATTCATTTCTGCCGGCAGCCCGCTTCTCGGGTAGCTCAATTGGATATGCCCTTTATAGCCAGCTCCATCCGGCACCAATTTCACCAGTTCCATTGTTTCTTCTATATTAGGGTCACGGTCGAAGATTTCATAGAATGCGTAAATATCATCCTTATCTCCTTTGACTTCACCCTTAACATCAAAAGTCACCCCGATAATCGCCCCATCATAGTAGGCTTCTGTAACTGTCACATCAATACCATCATATGTTGCCTTTTCGTCCAATTCGGTAATCAGTTGTTGAGAGGCCAGGTTTTCAGCTACCTTGTCATGCTCATACAATTTTGCCAGTAAAGGGATTTCAGCCATCACACTTGCCATAGATGGGAACATGAAACCTGATGAGATGAAAAGAGCTGCAGCAGCTGCTGATACTGCCCCTGCTTTAAATAGCGGCCGCCGTTTAGGTTTCATTTTGCTTCCTTTCCGAACACCCGCCTGAATTGCGCTTACGACATCTTCTTCAGGCACATCAATCTCGCCGACGAATTCAAGAAACGTTTTCTTTTCCATTTACCTCGCCTCCCAATCTATTTTTCAATTCCTTTCGGCCACGCTGCAGATAGGTCTTAACGGTATTCTCGGGTATGTCCATCATTCTGGCAATCTCGCTGATTGACAGGTCATGATAGTAAAACAGGATAATCGCTGTTCTATGCTGTTCTTTCAGCAGAGTAATGGCCTCCATCAAATCCAGGTTCTCCGCGACCCTATTATCACTGCTCGAAGGCAGCTCAACCAGTTCGTTCACCGGCATTTCTTTTTTCCTTTTTTTCAAAATGTCATAAGCACAATGAATCAAAATCCTCGTCAGCCAGGTTAAAAAGTATTGTTCATTCTTCAGCTGCCCAATCGCCAGAAATGCCTTGCATGAGGTTTCCTGGACAATATCAAGGGCATCCTCTCTGTTCCCCGCATATAAAAAAGCGGTTCGGTATAATCGCTCACTATGTAAAATCAACAGCTCTTCGAAAGACCTGGCATTCCCCTTCACTGCTTTCTTCACTAGCCTTTCTTCTTTCATTTCCTGACCTCCTTTCACTTTTTAGAGCAGAATCAGGTTAAAAAAGTTTCAACATTTCCGAGATTATTTTTCTAATAGTTTGGAGATTACCACGAATTCATTTATATTGATAGACTACCTTACAATGTGAAGTTATGACTATCTTCTTCGCAAGCATTTATAAAAGCCTTGCAGGAGACGCCAAACCCCTGACCACTTTGGACGAGTCGAAAAGAATCACACCCCCACACATGTGATTGTCGGAACTAAGGATTTGTTAGGCGAAAAGAATTTCCAGAAAGCGGAAGGACTTTTCGGCCAGCAACTAGAAATAAAAAGTTATCAGATGGGCCATTTTCCATCACCTGAAAACCTTGAAAAAATTGATACAGACATAAGGGCCTTTCTGAAAAAACACTATTAGGAGACAAGTCATGCAATCAAACCAAATTAAAAAAATTGGTCAAATCGGCATCCCTGTTAAAAATATTGAAAGAGCCACTGCCTTTTATCAGGAAAAATTAGGGCTGCCACTTTTATTCAATACCGATACAATGGCATTTTTCGATTGTGGCGGTGTCAGACTCTTGTTAAGCATCCCGGAAAATGAGCAATTTGCCCACCCGAGTTCCGTACTTTACTTCCAGGTTGAAAATATCAGAGCAAAATATGAGGAGCTTCTGTCAATTGGGGTGAATTTCGCAGGTGAACCGCATGTTGTAGCGAAAATCGGCAATACAGAAACGTGGATGGTGTTTTTTATGGACTCTGAAGAAAACACCCACGCCTTTATTTCTGAGGTTGTTGCATAGAAAGTTGTTTTCGTATGGATTTTTACTGACCTGGGGGTTCTTCGATGATCCTTTTGTATCGGATATGCGAAAAGTAACTTCTTAAAAACAAAAAAGGATACTGCCACATTCGCAGGACCCCTTTTTACTGGATTGCTTTCAGTTCATTCTTTTTAAGGAATAGCTCGATTTGATGAGCGGCCATCATCCCAGCTGTGCTGTTCAAATGGATGCCGTCCGTCAGCAGCAAGTATCCGTTTCGGACCGATATGCGGTCAAGGCTGTAACCGTACACGAAATGGTCGGTGACCGCTTTTTCGTACAGCTTCATGCTGTTTTTCAGCGAGCGTCCCCTCGTCTGGCCTTTTCCCTTTAGATAGGCTTTTAATTTTTCATTGAATGGAAGGTAGGAAACATTGTGTATTTCCGCGATTTTCTTGATGACGTCATTGTACTGGTCAATTTCCTTATTCGCTTTGGAAAAGAGGTTCTCACCAGCCACCGGCAGTGACAAAAGCCCGATATTGGCATGTGTTTCTGCTTTCAGTCTTGCAACAATCAGGGCAAGGTTCTTTTCATACACCAGTAATGACGGCTTTTCTAATTGCTCCGCAAGCTTGATATTCTTCCTGGCAAACTCAGGAGCTATTTTAGCTGAGGCGTCATTCAAGCCGACCAGGAGCACTACATAATCCGGCTGGCATGCAATCACGCTGTCCAGGCGCTGGAGGACGTCATAAGCCGTACTGCCATTCACGCCTGCGTTGATAAATTGGTAATCCTGGCAGCTCCGCCTCCTGGCTGCGTCATCAACGAAATTGTAGCTGATATTTCCATGGACTACATCGCCGCCGACCACAGCCACCAGCCTTTTGCCTTCCTGGTGCAGGCCTTTTTCCAGAAAAGCATGCGGATTATTGGCAGGCAAGTGTTTCAACCTGCTCTTCCGCTGGTAGTACAGTGATAAACTTACCGCAGCGGTCAACAAAAGCACTAAAATTCCGCCAAATAGTAATTCCATGTAAAACCCCTCTTCATTATATATTAATTAAATATTCTGAATATATATAATAAAATATTCGACAAAAAGCAGAATAATCCCTTTTCTGAGGGTTGTCTCCTGACATTAAAAGATTATAAATCCATTATAGCCCTTTATGATATGTGACAGACAATGAAATGGCACAAAAATTTGCACAAATCAAAAAATTACTTTGCAACTTTATTTAGAATTAGGATAAAATTAGGATGGTAGAGTTTGGGAGAGGGGAATTTTTACCTATGCTGAAAGCTAGGTTGTATGATTTTACATTATTTTTTGCTGCTATTGCCGTTGCTTTTGGTCTGGGTGTCTTTACATTAGATAAAAATGTGTTTTTAATCGCATTATTCATTTATTGGTTATTCTCAACCCTTTACAATCATTTACGGATCACCGCGCAAAACGGGACACTGAAATTCGACTACGGAATCAGCTATAGTTTATCCTTCGGGATTTTCGCGGGACCGATTGGACTATTTATTTTCGAGACCATCCTCCGATTCACTGTTTACTTTTCAAGGAAAAGTTCAAAAACCGCTGATGAAGATGAATTCTGGGATACATTTTACAATATAGGCGCACATGCGCTGATTTACTCCATTGGTTACTTTTTGTTTCAATGGGGATACGAGGCGTTCAATAACATACCATTTGGTTTCTGGCTCTTGATGTGCATCCTGACTGTGACAACTACTTTAATTTCCTATACTTTTTTATCGACTGCCTTTTTTATCATGGGCGAAATCAAGAATGTCAAGCAGGCTGTCAGGTTTTTCCGGGAAAGCAATAACTGGCTTGACCTGGGTAAAACAGCGTTCACGAATGGCCTGCTGCTGCTGTTGCTGACAGAACAGAAATGGGACATGGTCGTCGGCCTGTTCATCCTGAACTACCTTGTGAGCCGCTCCTTCCACTCGAAGTCGCAAAGCATCAAAAACAAGATTGAACGGGACAAGTTCGAACAAATGGCCTATACGGACTTCCTGACCAGGATTCCAAACAGAGCATTCATGGATAAAAAAATGTCCGAATTAAACAAGGCTGGTGAAACAGTCGGCATCGTCGTAGCCGATATCGATAAATTCAAGCTGATCAATGACTCGTACAATCATGCGGTGGGAGACCGGGTCATCCAGCATTTTGCCAATACTCTCAAAAGCTATTTATCTGCGGACGACTACGTTTTCCGCAGCGGGGGAGAAGAGTTCACCTTGATCCTGAGGAATAAATCCCTTAACCAAACCATCGATCTCGTTGAAAAAATCCGTCATGGAGTCGAAACAAGCTCAGTCGAAGTCGATTATCAATCCGAGAAACATAAAGTTAGCATCACCTCTTCCTTTGGGCTGTATTACTTCAAAGTAAACCAGTATACCTCCATGGAAAAAGGCTACATCTACGCTGACCAGCTCCTGCTGCAATCGAAGGAGCTCGGCAAAAACAAAGTCACCGTCAAGGACGAGCTACCTCAGAAGACCCCGGTGAATGCCATGTAAAAAGACAGAGAACGCGTATCTCTGTCTTTTTTTCGTTTGAAGTGTGGCCAGGTGCTGATTTTGACAACTTTGATGTTGTGCACCTCAAACCTGTCTGAATTCAGGGCTTTTTTTGACAGCTTTTCTGCTTTGCGCCTCGAACCTGTCTGAATTCCGAGCTTTTTTTGACAGCTTTTGGGCCTTCCGCCTCAAACTTGTCTAAATCCAGTTGTTTTTTTGACAGCTTTTCTGCTCTGCGCCTCAAACCTGTCTAAATTCAGAGCTTTTTTAGACAGCTTTTAGGCCTTGCGCCTCAAACCTGTCTAAATCCAGTTGTTTTTTTGACAGCTTTTCTGCTCTGCACCTCGAACCTGTCAGGATCCAGGGCTTTTTTTGACAGCTTTTAGGCCTTGCGCCTCAAACCTGCCCAAATCCAGAGCTTTTTTTGACAGCTTTTCTGCTCTGCTCCTCGAACCTGTCAGAATCCAGGGCTTTTTTTGACAGCTTTTCTGCTCTGCGCCTCAAACCTGTCTGAATTCCGAGCTTTTTTTGACAGCTTTTGGGCCTTCCGCCTCAAACTTGTCTAAATCCAGTTGTTTTTTTGACAGCTTTTCTGCTCTGCGCCTCAAACCTGCCCAAATCCAGAGCTTTTTTTGACAGCTTTTCTGCTCTGCTCCTCGAACCTGTCAGAATCCAGGACTTTTTTTAACAGCTTTTCTGCTCTGCGCCTCAAACCTGTCTGAATTCCCCTGCATTCAGCATCATCTTAAAAATGCATGAATAAATCTGCGGATGCTGCTTCGTTTAATAGCCACTTGATTGGTACTTGTTCGGCGGGGTAGATAAACTCGAAATTGTCTTTCACATCGAGATCCACGACATACAGTTGGGCTCCCATTTCGACGGCGATTCCAAGGAGGTCATGGACGGATGCCACACCAAAGTCATTCAATGCGTTTGATAGATACTCCAAATCCTCGGACGGGACTGATATATACCGTTTATCGAGGATATTCACTCCTTTGCGGGAAAATGCAAGGATGACATCCGCACCTGAGGAGGCAGCCCCGACCGCTACATTCAGGGGAGGGTACGCCGACTCCAGTTCATCATGCATGGCCATCACAACTACCTTCTTCTTCTCCATCAGGCCTTCACCTCCATCAGTAACTTAGCACCGCATCTGCCTGGTAAGCGGCTTCTAAAAAAGTTGCAACACCTGACAACTCTGCTCCTTCAACAAGTTCCAGCCCATCAGCGATCAGCACATTCATCTGGCAGCCAAAGAACTTGATTCCCAAATCCATCGCCTGCTTCATCTGTTTTTGCAAATCGATATTGTGGGTTCTTTCCATGATCTTCAAATATCGTTTATCCAGCACCCTGGCGCCGTCCAAATCAAAGAAAATCGCTACCTCATTGTCTTCCTCTGCTTTTTTCAGGGCTTTTTTCAAAACATAAGGAACATTTGAGCTCAATGAAACGAAATAAACAAATTTTTTTTTGGCCATCGGCGACCCTTCTTTCGTTAGTTTGCTACAACTATTTATTTTGTCCAAACGATGATTTAACATGAACAGTTCACATTATTATATACCCAATATGGTATATTTAGAAGCAAAAAAAACAGACAGCCCTGGGTTACAATTCCCTGCTGCCTGTCCACCTTTCCTTATTTTACCCATTTTTGAAGAAGTGGTCCTGATTCCCCATATACCGGATCCGTTTCCGGCACGGGTACGTATTTAATTTGGGAGAGAGCCTGCGCCCGTGTGCCAGGGTCTTCTGTTTTCAAATCCGGCTTCCTTCCGTTGGGATAGGCACCCACGACTGCAAAATCCTGGCTGCTGTCAATCTTCTTGTGGCCAGTCCCAGCCGGCAGGACAACTACATCTCCGGCTTTCAGCTCAAGACGCTCTCCGCTGTCCCCGCCGATTTGCACGGTTGCGCTGCCTGCTTTCACGCCTAACACCTCATGGGTGTTGGTATGATAGTGGTGGTAATCGTAAATATCACCCGTCCAGGTTCCTGTCCAGTTATGCTGCTCGAATTGTTCCTCCATGCTTAAGTTGCCGTCAAAAACACCCTGGTAGACAATGACCGGCAATGTCGGATTGTTTGGAATATCACCTGTGTCCTGTGCAAAAAACGATTGTATTTGTGTTCCCATTGTGGAATCTGCTCCTTTCTTTTAAAAGGTTAAAAGTTAAGTGCCACCCACAATGATGGCATCGGCCAAAAAGGCCTCTGCTTATCTCTACCTAAAATCCTCGTGTGTTAAACGTGTCTCCCTGTTCAAGGTTGCCTGCTTTATAACCTTTGTAGAACCAGCTCTTTCTTTGTTCGGATGTACCGTGTGTGAAGCTTTCCGGAACGACATAGCCCTGTGACCGTTTCTGGATGGTGTCATCCCCGACGGCACTTGCTGCATTCAGTGCTTCCTCAAGGTCGCCTTCTTCAACCACACCCATCCCCTGGGCATGGTGCGCCCATACGCCTGCCAAATAATCTGCCTGCAGTTCAAAACGCACTTGATATTTATTGAATTCCGTCTGATCCAGCTTGCCGCGAAGTGAATTCAGTTTATCGGATGTTCCCAATAATGTTTGCACATGGTGGCCGACCTCATGGGCAATGACATATGCCATCGCGAAATCACCAGGCGCCTGGAATTTAGTCTGTAGTTCATCATAAAAGCTCAGGTCGATATACAGCTTCTGATCACCCGGACAGTAAAACGGCCCTACCTGTGAACCCGCCATTCCGCAGGCTGACTGAACACTCCCGGAATACAGCACGAGAGTAGGCTCCTGATATTCCATTCCTTGTTCCCTGAATACATCGGACCACACTTCCTCTGTATCGGCCAGGACGACTGAAACGAATTGGGCAAGCTCCTCTTCCTCTGCTGTTTGCTGGTAAGGAGCGGGCGACTGGTTACCGCCATTCGTCATATTGTTGAGGACATCACCCATATCGCCCCCTCCGAGGAAGGTCATGACTACCAGTAGGATGATCCCGCCAATGCCGCCGCCCATGAGCATGCCTCCGCCGCCTCTACCCCTTCTATCTTCTACATTGCTGCTCGCTCTTCTGCCTTTCCATTCCATGTTGATGGTTCCTCCCTGCTTTATAAAAAACAATGATTGGACATGCTAATTGATTTCCTTAGTGTTATACCCGCTATGAGGCGATTTATTTGCGTTTCCAGGAATATTTTTTGCAGCAGCAATGGTTTCCAGAAAATCAAAGAATAACCTGCAGGGGTAACTTAAAAAAATTAAAGCAGTTCACCCAAAAGTGAACTGCTTCCCGTCATTGCCTAGGAAATATCCATGACTATTGCTTCTGATAGATCGTACAAGGCAAGATCAATATCCAATTTTCTGCCTGATGCAAGTTGGGCAAGCTGGTACCCAAGATATGGACCGACTGTCAGGCCTGAGGACCCGAGTCCATTTGCCACGAACAGATTCTCGAACCCTGGAACCTGCCCAATGATCGGGAGGAAGTTTGGAGCGACAGGGCGGAAGCCTACTTTCGTTTCAATAAAAGTCCCATCTGCCAGGCCAGGTGCTGCCTCCAAGCCTTTATCAAGTATTTCATGCATACCGCCCAGGGTCGGCCGCCGATCATATCCCATATCGTTTTCATGTGTGGCGCCAATCACTACTTTTCCGGCATCGAAAGCCACGATATATTGATTATTCGGCGGCATCACAACAGGCCAGTCTCCCGTTTTCTTGTTTTCGAGTTGCAGATGGACGATTTGGGCTTTTTGAGGAGTGATTTTCAGCTCCATCCCAAGCGGCCTTAACAGCTCAGGCGCCCATGCACCTGCTGTGATGATCAACTTATCCGCTACATATCTCGTTCCGCTGACAATGGCCCCTGTTACCTTGCCGTTGGAAAAATCAAGGTCCGCACTTCCTTCTATCCACCTGGCACCGTGTTTTTGTGCAGACGCTAATAATGCCTGCCGAAGCAGACGCCCATTCACACGTGCAGCCCCGCTTACATGGACAGAAGAAAACGCCTCGGATAGCGGCGGGAACAACGCTCTTGTTTCCTCCGTACCAAGCTGCTGGATATTTCCTATATCAGGTGCTTCCCCCCTTCTTTGTATCGCTCTTTCTTCCATTTTGACTAATTTCTCTGAAACGGTATGGAGGCTTATAGCACCTGTTCGCTTATAGCCGGTTTCATGTTCACCATCTTGTTCTAGCTGTTCTATCAGCGATTTATAATAGGCAGCCCCATTTTTCGCTAGGAAATACCACGCCTTGTTTCGCCGCTGGCTCAGCCACGGACAGATGATCCCGGCAGCAGCGTCTGTTGCCTGCCCCGGCTCTCCTCGATCAATGATTGTCACACTCTTTCCGGCCTTCGCTAAATGATAAGCAGTAGAGGCACCCAGAATTCCTGCCCCGATGACTACATATTTTTCCATCCAAACACCTTTTTCTGTAAAAGTTTCCTGTTTACCATTCTACAGAAATTCCGTTACAGACTCAAAAGGCTTATGTCAATTGAACTCAAAGGTATGTACAGAGGGATCGTTCTGTACATGAATTATACCTCATTCAACCTTGCCATTGGCAGGACGTTTTCTTCGAATTGCCTCTCCGGCGATCACCAGCAACAATCCTAACGCCAGGAAGGAAATATCATAAAATAGAGCGTTTGGATCGCCTGGTTTTACACGATGGATTTTTAAAAGGTGATGGTTTATCAAACCCTCAACCAAATTGAAAATGCCTGCTCCGGTTAAAAATCCGCCAACAAGCCGGTTAACCCCCCGTGATACCTCTGACGGTCTGCCTGCCAGCCACAAGAGGATCCCTCCTATGACCAGAGCGACTGTCACACCAAAATGGAAGATTCCATCACTTGCTATCTGCCCAGGCCTGGTTGTATCCGTTACAACGCTATGCCACTGGAGCAATTGGTGAAAAATAATGCCGTCCATCGCCCCCATAAACCCAAAGCCAAGAATAAAACTGCCTATTCCAAGGAAATTTTTTTTCGTTTTTGGGCTCATTGCAAAACTCCTCTCGGGATATATTTCAACTTTTGATTTATTTATCCAAACTGACCGGCAACTAACCTTTTATCAGGATGAAAAAGGTTTTGATAATGAAAAAGTTTTTAAGACTCTCTTTTCGCTATACCCCCACGGTTTCTGATATAATTTTCTTTATCGTTAAAAGTTATCGTTAAAGGCTGTTTTCGTAAAGATTGTTGTTAAAATCCTAAAGCCGATTTTAACGTGGTAAAAAGCCATTTGCAGTTCGGAATTAAGTGTGCAGGCTCTTTTCTCATCATTAACTTTAATTTTGTGGACAAAAACAGGTCATTCAATCCCAATTATGTTGCCAAAAGCAACAAAGTTTGAGAAAAGAGCTTAGTTAAAATAATGGAGTGAAAACGAAAATGAATACAAAAAAGGCTCTGCCTATTTTATTTTTAGTCATGTTCCTAGTGATGGTCGGATTTGGGATCATCATTCCAGTCATCCCTTTCTATGCGGAGGAAATCGGGGCGACACCCACACAACTTGGGCTGTTAATGGCCGTTTACTCGCTGATGCAGTTTTTATTCGCGCCAATGTGGGGACGCATTTCAGACCGGATTGGCAGGAAGCCGGTCATCATGATTGGTATTCTTGGATTGTCTCTATCCTTTTTCCTGATGGCCATATCAACCCAGCTTTGGATGCTATTTACGGCACGGATTATCGGCGGTTTTCTGTCATCGGCCAATATGCCGACGGTAATGGCCTATGTCGCAGACATCACCTCTGAAGAGGACCGCGGAAAAGGGATGGGAATCATCGGTGCTGCTGTTGGACTGGGCTTCATCTTTGGTCCAGCGATCGGCGGTGTATTTTCCAAAACAAGTTTGAGTACACCATTTTACATTGCTGGTGCCACTTCACTTATCACGTTCTTAGTTGTCACCTTTGTATTAAAAGAGTCCCTTTCTGCGGATCAGCGCAATAGTGAGGAACGGGAGCGCACTTCATTAATGAAAGCTTTCACTGGACCTTTGTCCATGTTGTTTTTGCTTCAGTTGTTCGTTTCCCTTTCGCTATCGGGGCTTGAGGCAACTTTTGCCTATTTCGCTGCGGAAAAAGCAGAACTCGGCTCAGTTGAATTGGGCTATATTTTCATGATCATGGGACTTGCCGGTGCTGTTGTGCAAGGCGGATTAGTCGGCAGATTGACGAAGACACTAGGCGAAGGAAAGGTCATACAGCTCGGCATTGTCATTTCTGCAATAGGTTTTGGATTGATTCTCCTGACTGAAGGTTTTGGCACAGCCGCATTATTCCTGACCATTTTCGGAATCGGCAACGGATTGATCCGGCCAAGTGTATCTTCATTACTGACAAAAAAGTCGACGACTGGTCATGGCGGAACAACTGGGCTGCTCTCATCCTTTGACTCCCTCGGCAGGATTATCGGGCCTCCTCTAGGAGGATGGCTGTTCTCGATTGCTATTGGGTTGCCGTATATTTCAGGGATTGTACTCTCAATTATTGCTCTGATGCTATATCAATTCTATCAAGCACGGACAAAAACATCCCATTCGATAAATCAATAAATGTAAAGAGGAGGATGGCATATTGCCATCCTCCTCCTCTTATATAGAGTTCTTAATCCGTTAAGGGAAGTTTTATTTCAACCAAAGTCCCTTTGTTTAGCTTACTTTGATAGGAAATCGTCCCACTATGCTGTTTAATGATTTTATGGCAAATCATCAATCCTAGACCTGTTCCTTTCTCCTTCAATGAATAAAACGGTTCTCCTAAACGAGGGAGTAATTCTTCTGGAATTCCGCTGCCTTCATCCTGAATGGAAATAATGCATTCACCATCCAGGCCCTTTTGCAGCTTTATATCAATATTTCCTCCCTTAGGCATGGCTTCCATAGCGTTTTTTAAAATATTCAGGAACACCTGTTTAATCTGGTTTTTCTCGCAGGTTATGAAAAAATCTGTCCCCAGATAACTTCGGCTAATTTGGATATTCTTCATATTCGCCTGTGGGGATAAGAATTCGACCGTATGATCGATCAAATCACATAGATTGGCCCGGTTGAGCTGGATAGCCTGAGGTTTTCCTAAAGAAAGCATTTCACTGGTTATTGTCTCAATTCTTTCTAATTCACTTAGAAGCAAGTTGTTAATTTCATTTAATTCATCTTCTTTTCCATATAGCTGGATAAACCCCTTTATTGTTGTAAGAGGATTACGTATTTCATGGGCTACTCCTGCTGCCAGTTCTCCTACAATCGATAGCTTTTCAGATTGCAAAAGAATCTCCTCCGCTTTTTTCCGTTCAGAAATATCCCGGCTTATTATTACAATGTGCTCAATCACCCGCTCATCACTCATTACCGGCATCCAGCGGGACTCAAAATCCATCCATTTTCCTCTTTTATCTTGAAAGCGAAACTCTAATGGCATCGATTCTTTATTTTTCATAATCTTTGTGATTGTTTCTCTGAAAGTCACAACGTCATCTGGATGAATTAACTTACATATCTCAATCTTTTCAAGCTCTGCTGCCTTGTATCCCAACACCATCTCATGAGAGGGTGAAAAATAAGTTATGGCATGCTCTTTGTCCATTACCATGATGAGGTCTGATGTATTCTCCGCTATGAGGCGGTATTTTGATTCACTTTCCTCCAGCGTCTGCTCCATCCTCTTTCGTTCCTTAATAATCCTGTATAACTTTTCATATGACTCGATCAAGATTCCTCCAATAAGTACTCCTATTGACACAAACAATAAGTATTGGAAGTGAAATATTGGATTGTCTCTTATTATGTTGAAAACAATCGGTACAGTAATTATATAAGTGACAATGTAAGAAAACAGTAAAATCATAACTCTCTTGACTGGTTTAAAATGGGTAGTTGCTTTGTGAATAACGACCAGAATGGCCATCACCACTAACCAGCCAACTATTGCCGGAAACCAGTTTACAGAGACCATTAACCTTGATGCCAACGCCATGCTGCCGGTAATAATTCCTGCAGCAGGCCCAAGATACGCGAAGACCAAAATGATGACGGCATACCGAATATCATATGAGTAACCTTCATCCTGGAAAGATAACATTACAAGTACAGAGGAAACAATACCCCCGTATAATCCTACCCAGAGCCACAGTTGTTTTAATGGCTTATGATTCAGGTAAGAGCGAATGACTAAAGGAGTACTGACCATTAAAGAAAGCATTGAGAGATTAATTATGTAGTCTATTAAAATCAACTGGCTCCCACCTATTGTAAATTTCCGAATTTACTAATTATCATAAACCAGAGATTCAACCTTTTCCATAACATTTTAATACTAGCAGTTCAGTATTATTTTTAAATTTTTAAAATAGTTAAATTATAATTTAATTATTTCGGTTTTCGTAGTAATATGAAAGGATAAAGGAGGAGATATCCATGAATAAAACTGTTGAAAAACGTCTTGCCCGCTCAGAAGTTCATGAATCACTGACCTGGAATCTTAATGATTTATATCCATCTGACAAAGAGTGGGAGGATGCACTGAAAGAGATCGAGGCTGATGTTAAAAAATTCGATAGCTTCAGAGGAACCTTACATACAGGGCCGAAAGCTTTACTGGAATGCCTTACTGCCCAGGAAGAGTTAACAAAGAAATTGGTAAAGGTTCGAACATACGCAAGCCTGAAGCAATCCGCTGACGGCACTGACCCGGTGAACCAGGCAAATTCAGCAAAGGTTGGGGCCGTTGGCACAAAGGCGATGGCTGCACTATCCTTTATTTCATCTGAAATCCTTGAGTTTGATGAAGGCAAAGCAGAAGAGTTCATCGAGGCTGAGGAAGGACTCCAGCCTTTCAAAAAGACGCTTCTTGAGCTTCTGGAAACGAAAAAGCATAAACTATCGCCTGAAACAGAAGAAGTCCTTGCTGCTTTAGGAGAAGTCCATTCAGCACCTTACAACATATACAATATGGCCAAACTAGCGGATATGGAATTTTCGTCTATCAGGGACGAACAAGATAACGATTTGCCAGTTTCATTTGCGCTGTTCGAGAGCCGGTATGAATTTTCGCCGGATACTTATGTCCGCAGAAAAGCCTATGATTCATTTGTTTCAACCCTCAAACAATATAAAAATACCATCGCCGCCACCTATGCCACCGAGGTAAAAAAACAGGTGACCCTTGCAAAGCTGAGGAAATATGAATCCGTTACCGATATGCTTTTGGAGCCACAGCAGGTAACAAAGGAAATGTATAATAACCAAATTGATATCATCTACAAGGAACTGGCCCCGCATATGCGCCGTTTTGCTCAGTTAAAGAAGAAGGTGCTGGGCCTGGATAAAATGATGTTCTGTGACTTGAAGGCTCCATTTGATCCGGATTTTGATCCTCAAATCACTTATGATGAGGCACGACAGCTGATTACCGATTCATTGAAGGTAATGGGAGCGGATTATACAGCAATGGTTGAAAAGGGCTTTGAAGACAGATGGGTAGACCTTGCTGATAATGTTGGAAAATCAACAGGTGCATTTTGCTCAAGTCCTTATGGATCACACCCATATATCCTGATCACATGGGCGGACAATATGCGCGGCTGCTTCACGCTGGCACATGAATTCGGCCATGCGGGCCATTTTTACCTGGCCAATAAAAATCAGCGCATCATGAATGTGCGTCCATCCATGTATTTCATTGAAGCACCATCGACAATGAATGAAATGCTTTTAGCCCAATATCTTCTTGATAAAAATAAGGAAAACCCGCAGATGATTCGCTGGGTGGTCTTGCAGCTGCTGGGAACTTATTATCATAATTTCGTGACCCACCTGCTGGAGGCTGAGTTCCAGCGCCGTGTTTACGCGCATGCTGAAGCTGGGAATGCACTTACGGCAAAAACACTTACTGAAATGAAAACAGATGTCCTGACTGGCTTCTGGGGCGATACAGTCGAAATCGACGAAGGGGCGGGTCTCACCTGGATGCGCCAGCCACATTACTATATGGGCTTGTATCCATACACCTACTCTGCCGGCCTGACTGCATCGACCGCCGTTTCCCAGTTGATCCAGGAGGAAGGGCAGCCGGCTGTTGACCGCTGGCTTGAGGTGCTCCGTGCAGGCGGAACCATGAAGCCGCTGGAATTGCTGAAGCATGCCGGCATCGATATGTCGACTCCGGAACCTGTACGCAAGGCTGTCGGTTATGTTGGATCACTGATCGACCAATTGGAAGCATCCTATCAGTAAAACTAAGAAACCCCATGGAGGTCCATGGGGTTTCTTCATGCTCACTTATTCATTTTGGCAAGGAAATCTCCTAACAGATCATCCAGATCTTCTTCTGTCTCTTCCTGGTCCGGTGTTTCAGTTTGTTGGGCTGATTCCCATTCAAATGAATCCAAATCATCGTCCAAGTCGTCGATTTCAGCACCAGAGGCCGTTTCCTGTGTTACCGGTGATTCCTCTTCTAATGCTGTCGGGTGCATGTTCATATCCTTTTCCTGCAGGTAAAGAGCCTCATCTATTTCAGTAGACTTGCTGTTCAATGAGGCCAGCAGTGCGGTTGCCCTCAAGGGATCCGTCAACAGATGATAGACGATATTGCCCAGCAAAGCTTCTGAATGCTCATGCTTGATCCAATCCCGCTGCGATTTGCTGAGACTCCGAGGGAGAGGGATTGTAATCGTTTCGCGTTCCCTTGAATAAGAATTCCCCACACCTTTGACGACAAATTCGGCAATCTTGCTCGAAAAGTTCCTTCGCTCTGTTTCCTTTAAGTTCTGGAGATGCCTTAAGATATGGTCTGGTGTATCAGAGGGAACACGAAATGACAATGCTTGTCCTCTCTTAATCTCATTTGGGTTGGTTTTTTTCATAGGATCACCTTATTTTAGCTTTTAACAGGTTCAGAAGCGGCTTTGCTGCTCTTCTCTGATTTTTTCACAAAGTCCATGATGAGCTTATAATAAGCGTTCGCCATCATCCAGATGCTTTCTTTTTCATCCTCGAAAAATTCAATGTTATAGCCATCAAGATTATTGTTCAATGTTTTGATATATTCTTTTAAAACTGTTGCTCCTCCGCCAACAAAATAGCAGATTTCAGTCTGGGAATTCTTTGCCCACACATTGCGAAGCAGGCGGTATTGCTTTTTAGCCAGTTCAAGCAGGATACGGTCTGTGATGTCATGAACGCTTGTACGGCTTCCTTTGACCATGATATGGTTCCGGTCATTCTTGCGCGTGATGATCTCTACAACGTCCGTACGGCTGTCTAACTCGACGCCATGCTTGCTGCGGATTTCTTCCCTGATTTGTTCGAGTGCTTCAGACACACCAAGGTTGAAGCCCTGTGCCTTGTCATCATCGACATTGCGATTCTTGATGACAGCGATATCTGTTGATAATCCGCCGATATCCTGGATCAGGATTCTTCTATCAATCAAGTCCTTATTGATGATTTTCAGGCTGTTATCCATTACTAGATTGATATATGCTGCGAAGCCTTCAGGATAAACCTTCACTTCATCGAATTTGATATTTACTTTCAGTCCCTGGTATTTCGGGGTAACAAGGAATTCAACCTGGTGAACGGATCCTACCAGCTTGGAACGGTAGCCAGCATCTTTTCCTTCCTTGACCTCGCGAAGCGGAAGGCCGGTACCAAGCGTATAATTCGCATCAATGACATTCTTGCTTTTCGGGAAAAGCTTGGCATTGTCTTCATTGACAGCATCCAATGCTAGAGTAGCGAAAAGCATAATCAAGGTCTGATCTTCCTCCGACTTGCTGCTGCCAGGATCAAGTTCGGTAGCATTGTCACTTTTAGTAGCCAGGTTTCCGACACGATAGATTGCGTTATTTTCTTTCAGGGCAGGGGAGTGGACACGAATATGGATTCCATCAAGCGGATCCTTCGCATCAAGCTCCTCGATGCCGATTACAGGACGGTCTTCAGTGTCCCTTGCCACGATGTTAGGGATATTCAGTTCGTTATCAAATTCTCCAAAAATAGCTTTAATAGAATCGTTACCAACATCAACTGCTGCAATTCTGGATTTCGTCATTCTTATCATTCCTTTTCATTTATGTATACTTACCTACTATTCTAAAGGTAAAGGGAAATAATAGATACTGCAAGATATACGAGTAAAAAGAAATGTAATTGTAAACATGTAAACGAGATGTAAACCTGACGAGTATTGTATACATAATTGTACACAACGAATACAAATCTGTATACATGCCTATATATCAGCATGTATACGAGTTTGTATACGTGTAAACATAATTGTACACCCATTGTTTACAAAACGTATACATGTATACATATTTGTACACATTAAAATATTTACCTTATTTTACCTTTTAACAGACCTATCAGAGCCCCCTCCCCTCCCCTGCCGTTGAAAAGATTTTAAAAGATTTGAATTTTAATGAATGAATTTGATTGGTAAGAGTTGAAGATGAAAGAGTCATTGGAGGCAAATAACACAACGGACATGAAAAAGGTTCCAGGAAGTAAATAACCGCACCATAAAAGTATGCATGTATAACAGTGCCAATTTTTAAAAAGGCTTCAATATGCAGATGAGTAATATGAATCCACCACACCTACCCAAGAGACTTGAAAAAGGAAGTTGAAAAAAGCAGGGAATTGTCGGAACATGGAGAAAGAGGAAGGAAGAAAGAAAGAAATAACAAGGTGTATTTCCGCATTTTTCCATAAAAAGAAGTAATGGTTACCTTCTGATCACCCACTATCAATGATAAAAGGTAAAAAAGGCCCCTGTGGACGACTGGTCATCCGCAGGGGCTATTGTATTAATCCTCTTGTATTTCTCGTCGATTTTTCTTAAAAATTTTCGACAGAACTTCATAAACAATTGGCACAACAATCAGTGTTAACAGTGTCGAGCTTGTTAAACCGCCTATTACAGTAATGGCAAGGCCTTTTGAAATCAAGCCTCCGCCTCCTGAGCCCATGGCCAATGGAATCAGGGCACCAACAGTGGCTATTGCTGTCATAAGGATTGGACGTAAACGCGTTGCTCCTGCCTCAAGAACGGCTTCACGCATCGTCATTCCATCACGTTCCATGTGGATGATCCGGTCTACGAGTACGATTGCATTCGTTACAACAATACCAATCAGCATCAAGAGACCCATCATGACTGAAACAGAAATCGTTTCATCTGCAATCAACAATCCAACAAACGATCCGATAACCGCAAATGGGAGCGAGAACAGAATGGCGAATGGCGCTACACCTTCACGGAAGGTTACCACCAGGATGAAGTAAACTATCGCGATAGCAGCAAGCATTGCAGCACCTAGCTGTGTAAATGTTTCGGTCATGTCCGCCTGTACGCCTGCAACACCAACTTCTACACCCTTTGGCATATCTAAAGCATCGATTGCCTCTTGGGTTTCAGCAGATGCTTTTGAAATATCATCATCTGTAACCGTTCCTGAAACGGATGCATAGTACTGCCCTTTACTGCGGGCGAGTGTATTCATCGTTGTACCTTTTTCAACGGTTACCAGTTCTGATAATGGCATCGTTGTTCCCATGGCTGTTGGGACTTCTGTATCCAGGATATCATCAACTGACTCAGGCTGCTTTTCCTGCTCCTGCTGGACGATGACATCTAGTGATTCACCATCTTTTTCAATCGTCGTCAATGTATCTTTAGTTTTGTTTGGGTTTAACATCATGACAATTTGTCCGGCTGTTAAACCATATTGCAGCAATTCGTCCTGTTCGACTTTAAATGTGTATTCCACGTATGCTTCCTCTGCACTGGAACTTACATCTTCCAAGCCTTTAATACCTTTCATCTCACCCTCAGCCATTTTCACAGCATCAGTAAGTTTGTCTAGATCTTCACTGTAGAATGTGTAGCTGATTTCGTTCTCCGGCATCGACATGCCGCCGAAATTCTGGCTCTTCCACTCGCCGCTTTGTCCAATTTTGAATACATACTCTTCAATTTCTTTCTTGACGTCTGGAAAATTTTCCATATCAGGATCAAAAATCAGGTACATCAAGCCTCCGCCTGATCCCCCGCCCATCATTGCCGACATCTGGTCAGCTTCATCGCTAATCGATACTTGAACGATGTCAATATCATCACGTTTGAGCATCTTTTCTTCGACTTCAGCGATACTCTCGATTGTTTCTTCTTTAAGTTCGCCTGCTGCAGGAGTATAAGTAAGGTACATAACCTTATCTTCCTCGCTGCCCATGAAGCTAAAGCCAATAATCGGTGTGAGGGCAAGGCTTCCAGCTAAAAGTACAACAGCAATAAGGGAAGTGATGATTTTATGGTTAAGCGACTTGTTCAAGACGCCTTTATACCAGCTTGCCAGTTTGCCAACTTCTTTGTGGCTGCTTTCTGTTTTTTCACCATAAAGTTTCTTTTTGAACAAGAAGTGTGACAAGGCCGGAACGATTGTAATGGCAACAATCAATGAAGCACCAAGGGCAAAAGTCATTGTCAATGCAAATGGCGCGAACAATTCGCCTACCATGCCTCCTACAAAAATCAGCGGTGCAAAAACAGCAACCGTTACAAGTGTAGATGATAAAATTGGCTTGAACATTTCAATGGTTGCTTCACGTACTAATGCACGGCCTGTTAATTTTTCTTCCTTCAAGTGGAGGCGTCGGTATATATTTTCCACAACGACGATCGAGTCATCTATTACACGCCCAATGGCAACCGTAATCGCGCCAAGTGTCATGATATTAAGCGTGATTTCCATCCAATTCAACAGCAGCAATGCCATAAAAATCGAAACTGGAATTGACACAATTGATATAATCGTAGACTTGAAGTCTCGTAAAAACAGCAGAATAACCAGGACCGCAATCAATCCGCCAAATAAAGCTTTTTCAATCATTGTTGTTACAGATTCTTCAATTGGCTTACCCTGGTCCAGTGATACATCAATGGATAGGCCATCAATTTTATCCTGTTCTTCTTTTATTAAATCCTTTATCTCATTCACAACATCAACTGTGTTTGCTTGCTGTTCCTTGACAATCTGGATGGCAATCGCATCATTGCCGTTTGTACGGGAAATGGACTGCACCTTGCCTACCAGCTCAATCTCAGCAATATCACTAAGCTTTACAAAAGGTGATGGATTTGATTCTGATGGAGTTACCGGAATCAGCATGTTCTTCAGTTGTTCAGCAGTGGTGAACTTGCCATCAACAGCAACTGCCTGCTCGCCTTCCTTAAATTCAAAAAGCCCCAGCGATACGCCTAAATTGCTGGCCTGAATCATTTCCTTCACTTTGTCTTCCGTCAAACCGAACTGAGCCATTTTCGCTTCATTATACGCAAGATTCACTTCTTCGATATGCTGTCCTGTTATCGTTACGGAAGCCACACCATCGATTTTATCGATCTTCGGAAGCAGGATATCCTCGACTGTTGATGTAAGCTCAACAATATCCTCTTTCGTGCTGCTGACACTCAGTGCAGCGATCGGCATCATGTTCATGCTGATGGCCGTAATGGTTGGCTCCTGTGCACCTTCCGGAAGCTGAACCGTATCCAATGCCGACTGTAAAGCCCGCTTGGCTTCATCCATATCAATGCCATATTCATACTCAACCTGGATACTGGACATATTGGAATATGAATTGGAATAGACGTACTTTACATCTTCCAGTCCTTCCACCGCTTTTTCAATCGGGATGGACACATCATCCATTACCTTCTCAGGAGTGGCTCCGGGATAAACATCCATGACCATTAAATACGGGATGGAGATATTCGGAATCGTCTCCATGTTCATCCGCGTACCTGAATAAATTCCTGAGACTGTAATGATGATCGTAAGCAGCCAAACCGCCAGTTTATTTCCAAGCACAAAATTGACCAGATTTTTCACTATTGCACCTACCTTAATTAATCATTTACACACATTATAATGTTAATGACTGACCGGTCATTTGTCAATTCTGTATGCACATTAAAAGACCCACTCAACATGGAAAGTGGGTCTTTGGTATTATTCATCATCTATTTCGCCATCACCAATCTCATCTTCTTCTTCCACATCTTCCAGCTGTTCATCATCTTCAGGAGGAGCATCGTTGCCACACCCTGTAATAGAGAACATTGAAATCGCTAATAATAGCATAGCCAGGTACTTTCTCATGAAACAAACCTCCTTTTGAAAAGTATGTCCTGGTATATGGGGATTCTATGTAATTGGGATAAAAATCAATGATGATTTGTAATAAATATCTAAAAAATACAAACACTATTGGGAAAGGAGTGTATCATCGATGGGAGAAATAAATGTGGGTTTAACCTCAACAGAAATATCGAATATATGGTCATCTTACTTAAAAAGCAGTATGGAACTTCGTTTTTTTCAATATTTTTATAGGACAGCTGATGATTTGGAACTGAAAAAGATATTAGAAAAAATGGTCGTTTTCTCTGAGAATAGCCTGAACGACCTAAAAAATATTTTTTTAAAAGAGAATCTCCCTATACCGCTAGGGTTTACGGATAAAGATGTCAGACTCGACGTTGAAAAGTTTTTTTCTGACACTTTTATATTATATATTTGCCATGATATTACAATGCTTTCACTGACTACCTATCCGAGCGCTTTTCCGGATTGCACGCGCAATGATACAAGGGATTATTTTCAAGGGGCCATAGAATTCACCATCAGTATTCAAAATGAAATTACAGACCTGATGCTGCAGCAGGGAATTTTTCTGAAATCCCCCCAGGTAGCTATGGACCATACCATTGACCTGGTGGATGAAATGAAATACTTGAACGGCCTATTTGGGCACTCCAGGCCTGTAAATGCACCTGAAATTGCAAACCTCTCAAGAATTCTCCATCGGGCGCACTTTTCAAAAATGGTTCTATTATCCTTTAGTAAGCTCGCCAGCCATAAGGAAGTAAAACAACATTTAAGCAAAGGAGTTGATGCACTCAATAAAGTGATGGATACGCTTGAGGATACATTTAATAAAGAAAATATTCCTTATTCAGCTTCCGGTGATTTCAACTTTTTCGAAGTGAATCATTCACCTTTTTCTGATAAACTGATGCTGTTTTTCGTTAATACCTGCCTCGGAATGTTCTGCTTCATTATGATCAATCAGGCTTTAACCTCAAGTTTACGGTCAGATATTGTAACCAAATTCACTCTGATCTCAGCTCAAATGAAAAAATTTTACGGAAAAGGCCTGTTGCTCATGATTACCGAAAAATGGCTCGAACAGCCGCCTCAGGTTTTCAACCGAAAGTCATAAAAAGGATTCCTACTGAGCAATCTAGTAGGAATCCTTAATTTAATTATTCCTTTGTAACAAGGTAGGCTTTGTACTCTGCTTTTCCTGCTTGTTCTACATATACTCCCAACACCCAGTCTCCGTTAGGAAGTTCAATACCATTTTGAACTGTGCCGTCCCATAGGAATTCGTGGTATGGAACCGGGGCATTCGTGAAAGAGCCAATTGTGTCTACAAAGCCACCAATGGTGCCATTTGGATTGAACACATAAAGATCATATTCTAAAACTTCTGCCCCGCCCGGAAGATAGGCACCAACATAATAACCATGATCGACTTTATCCATGAATGCACCTGTTACACGAGGGTAATCCGGCTCTCCGATGAAAAGGATCGTTGGCACGTCAAATGTCTCAGACCCATCAGAGACTTTAATGGTTCCTTCATAATATCCTGGGTCCAGTTTTGAAGTATCGACCTGGACATTGAAGTTCACTTGCTGGGACTTGCCTGCATTCACTTTCAGGTTGTTGCTTGTCATTATCTTGATGCCAGCTGGATTTGCGGCAAATTCTACATCAAAGCTATAGGTCTTGCTTTTTCCTGAAAGGTTTTTGATTTCAAAGCTATTCTTTTCAACTTGCTTGCCGCTATCCTTCACAAACTTGCCGAAAGAGTGGCTGCCTGGAGCGACGAGTGTCTTTGTATTCAAAGCATTAACAACTCGGATACTTCCTGCGCCTTGCGTGTTATGGGCATAAACTTTACCCGTAGCAGGGTCAATGACATCAGCTGCAGTGTTCATCAATGCAGCCTTTACATCTTCGGTACTCCATTCCGGGTTCTTTTCTAACAGCAATGCTGCAGCACCTGCTACGTGAGGAGATGCCATGCTCGTGCCTTGTAATGATGCGTATCCATTACCTGGGTAAGTACTTACGATATTCACGCCTGGAGCCGAAACATCCGGTTTGATCATCCATGTCAGGGTAACCGGGCCGCGGGAAGAGAAGGCGGCCATTGTTTCGCCGATTTCCTTATCAAACTCTATATTAAATGAAATTTTATTATTACCTGCTTTTAATTCTTCAAGCAGCTTTTGGCCATCCGAAAGTTCGGTTTTAATTGTCGGTATGGCCATTCCAGGAACATCCGCATGCTCACCAGGAATATTGTTGAAAATAATAGCACCGACTGCCCCAGCCTTTTTGGCATTTTCAGCTTTGTCAACGAACGCTAAGTCACCACGGCTGATTAACGCGATTTTTCCAGTAAGGTCCTTGCCATTAAAGTCTTCTGGGTAGGCTTTTCCCACAAACACAAACTCGTATTCATCATCATTCAATGCAAGTAATTCTTTATCTGATGGGAAACCCATAACTTTAGCTGTCGGGTAATCCGCGCCCTCAGATGTGGAGATTGAAGCTTTATATTGATTGTAAGGCAATTGTGTCGCCCCTACAGAAATTGCCTCACGGGAGGTACCAGGGGATCCAACTGTCCAGTTATTAGGACCAGAGTTTCCGTTGGAAGTGACTGCTACTACACCTTCAGCCATTGCCCAATCCAGCGCAATGGAAGTCGCCCAGTCAGGGTTATTCAGTGAGTTTCCAAGAGACAGGTTCATGACGTCTGCACCATCTTGAACAGCCATTTCAATCCCTGCCACTACATCTTCTGTTGTACCGCCTTCCGCACCAAGAACTCGATAGCCCAATAATTTCGCATCTGGAGCAACCCCCTTTATCGCACCATTCGCCGCTACTGTACCTGATACGTGAGTTCCGTGATATTGGCCCGCACCTTCCATTGGGTCATTATCATCGTCAACGAAATCATGCCCTTTGTACTCACCAAATGCATGCGCAAGATCAGGATGAGTGTAATCAACACCCGTATCGATGACTGCTACCGTCACACCCTCACCTGTGTACCCGGCATCCCACGCTTCGTTCGCACCAATAAATGGAGCGCTGTTCATCATGTTCGGACTGAATTCCTCCGCGGAAACTTTCTCTGCAGAGATGACTTCAGCAGTGTAATGAATATTCGGATAGACCGCCTTGACGCCAGGAAGCGCCATCAATTTAATAATTTCATTCGCTGGAAGCTTTGCTGAGAATCCTGAAAATACATAATCGTATTCCCTATTCACTTCCGCCCCTTTCACCGAGTTCTTAAGTGCTCCAATAACTTTGTTTCTTTCAGTTTTCAGGCTCGCCTTCGTTTGCTTCTTTCCTTTATGCTTCGCTTCAACAATCGATTCTGCTTTCAGTTCAACAATGACTGATGTCGGCCGTTTGGAGGAAAGTTCTATATCCCCGAACAATTCCGCTAACGGCAATTCAGTCAATTTCGCCCTGGAAGCTGTTCCTTCATTTGCCGCTGCTCCAAAACCAAATGTTGATAAAATTAAAACAAATGCTACTACCGTGAGTAAAAACCTTGGGAAATACCTCTTCATTCCTAAGCGTCATCCTCTCAATTTTGAATAATATAAAACCTCACTCCTTTGTCTTAAAATTTGGCACCTCCTTCAGTAAAAAGAGTGAGTAAGTATCTATAAATCCCCTACCTATTACTAATTAACTAATCTCTCAAATTTCCCTTCAATTAGTTATCTAAAAATTCCGACTAATCTCGCCGAATTATTGAACACAAATGTCCAAAATAGTTGGTTAATAGACAAAACGAGCTTTTTTTATTAAAGATTCATCAAAGTCCGATTCTTCAACTAGCATTACTTTTCTGGACACTCTTTCCAATTTCACTATTGTCTGTTTCAGTTAACAGGTGTAGTTTATAATTAAGTGCATTTTCTTCATTCTTATAGGGGTTATAAGAAAAACAATTTCACAAAAAGAGGCGGTACATAAAGTGAATCTATGGAATTCATACAAAAATTCATCATTTATTTTAAAAATGACCATCGGCTTTGTTCTGGGGATATTAGCTGGTGTTCTGCTGGGGGCTGATGCGGAGTTCTTGAAGCCATTTGGCACGCTGTTGATCAAGCTTCTTAGTCTTATTGCTACTCCAGTAGTGTTCTTGACGGTTGTGCTGGCAGTCAATCAAATGAACCCTGCACAGCTTGGCAGGACCGGAGGTAAATTGATCCTGTATTATGGGGCAACAACTGCTGCGGCTGTGTTGATTGGTCTGGGTCTTGCGTTATGGATCAATCCCGGGGAATCCTTGACACTCCCGAATACGACCGTAGAGAAACCTGCGACACCATCCATTTCTGATGTCATTTTCAGCATCGTCCCTGATAATTTCTTTTCAGCTTTCACAACCGGGAACTTGATGGCGATTCTGTTTCTGGCGATCATCATCGGCTTCACGATTTCAGGAATGAGGTTTTCCGGTGAGGAGAAAACCCAGCAATACGGGGTACAGCTGCAAACTTTCCTTGAGGCAGCCAATGAGCTGTTCTTCAGGATTTTAAAGGGAATCCTACTTTACGCACCGATCGGTATTTTTGCCATCAGCGCATCCACTTTTGGCACACAAGGGTGGGATACATTAACGTCACTACTGGAATTTACAGCGGTTTTTTATATTGGAATCATCATCCTCTGGGTTTTCGTGTACAGCGGGACTCTTAAACTGTTCAAGATCCCGGTCAGGAGCTTTTTCGCGAACACGAAGGATGCATATACAACGGCTTTCTTTACTTCGAGCAGCATCGCTTCCCTTCCAGTAGCCATCGAAAGTGCGAAAAAGGCTGGAATTTCCGAGAAGATGGTGAACTTCAGTTTGCCGCTTGGCGCTGTGTTCAACTCTGATGGCGGAGCACTAAGAATGGGTGCATCGATTGTTTTTGCCGCCAATGTCACTGGTGCCAATTTCTCGCTGGTTGATTTCGTTACCATCATTCTTGTTGGTACATTGCTTTCCATCGGAACAGCAGGCATTCCTGCAGCAGGGCTTGTCACCCTGTCAGTGGTACTGACGATGTTCGACCTGCCGCTTGAAGTCGTCGCACTGATCGCTGGCGTCGATGCGATCATCGGCATGGCCGGGACGGCTTCCAATGTCGTCGGGGACGTCGTAGGAGCCGCTGTAGTTGACCAATCTGAAAAGAAAGCAGAATTAGCTTGATACTAGCAAGAATCATAACAAGTAGAAAACCGCATCTGGAATAAGGTGCGGTTTTCTAGTTTCTATAAATCTAATACTAAATGCCCTTCCCCCCGGGAAACAAAGCATAGAATCGACTGATTTGTACGTTGTTGTTCTTCAGTGAGGAAGGAATCGAAATGGGCGACTTCCCCCTCTGCTACTTTCACTTCGCATGTCCCACAGCCGCCAACCTTGCAGGAAAAAGGCAGATTGATTCCATTTTCACGGATCACATCCAGCAATGAACGATCCTTTGGAATTTCCAGCTGCATTCCGCTATTTTGCAGAGTCACGGTAAATGGCCTGGCTTCTCTATTCTCGGGTGGAGCAAATCGCTCGAAATGAATATTGAAAGAAGGATATCCATAGCTTTTTGCCGTTTCGGTGAATTCTTCAATCATGTTTTCAGGCCCGCAAAAATATACATGGGTCCCAATCCGGTGATCTTGAAGAGAAGCTGGAGATAATCTATTAGAATTCTCATCCTCTGAAAAATAAAAATAGCATTCCTCTGGATAACGTTCCCTTAACGTATTGTAAAAAGCGCATTGTTCCTTTGTTTTCGCTCCATAATGCAGCTCGAAAGATTGGTTCTTTTCGGCGAGTTCAGCCATCATTGATAAAAAAGGCGTGATCCCAATGCCGGCTGCATAAAAAACATGGTGTTTAGCTTGAAAACTCATTGGAAAATGGTTTTTAGGATAGCTGATCTTAACAATATCCCCTTCAATGACACTATGATGCCAGTAAGCGGAGCCGCCATTTGAAGGCTCGGCCAGACGTACGGCGATCTCCATGACACCTGGCTCTGAAAGGTTAAAAACTGAATAATGTCTTTCCATTATGCCTGAAGGCTGCGGCAAATAAGTGATTATATGGGAGCCGCCGCCAAAGAGCGGGAGCTTGACGCCGTTCACTGCTTCCAGGGTGAACCTTTTAATGGTTTCCGTTTCCATTTTTATAGATTTCACTCGTACTTGTATTGTATTGCCCTGCTGCAATCTCAGTCCCCCTGTCTCATTTGATCGTTACATATCCCAAGTAAGCATCCAAACGGCGGGAATAATGATCCGAAACCTCGAGTTCCTGCCCACAGAACCTGCATATGACAATCTGGTTTTCCCAGGCTTCATTCTCGCCATGACAAGTACAGCATATTAACTTTTTCGATAAAAAAACCTTTGTTGCAGTCTGTATTTCCTGTTCGGAAAAACCTGTTTCAAATGCCAGCTCCTTTACCATTTTCACAAATTCCGCCGAACCGGATATGTATAGGTAGGTCCCCATTTTTTGCGTGCAGAACCAGGTTTTCAGCATGGGTTCCTGTCCCTCAGCGAAAATATGAAAATCAAAAGGGATTTTTTCAGACAATGCCTGTTGTAAAAGGTCGTAAAAATCCCCGGCACCCCCCGAATCCGTACAAAACAAGAATTTTCTTTTCCCACTCACTATTTTAAAGCTGCTTTCACTCATCTCTTTTTCAGTTCCACCTCCAGATATTCAAGGACCGAGTTCCGGTACAAGGAAATACCTTTATATTCTGCGATGAATTCAGGAAGTTCCTTCAAGATTGCCGAAAATTGCTTTAGCCATGGGGTATGCTGGATGAGTGATTCAAGGGGCAGCATATGTGTATGGATGGTAAATAAAATCCCATTGCTTTTTGGCAGCCGGAAAAGTTTCTGTACTTCTACCCGCAAGTGGACCAGTTCACCTGCATTTTCTTTTGTCACATTTTTTCGGGCCTTGCCCCATTCAGCGAATGTTTCAAGCGAGGTATCCAGCCGGTCCCCTGCCATAAGTGACCAATTTTTCCTCCACCATGGACTGCCTGCCTCGATTCTCATTAAAAACTGGAGAATGCGCTCATCAAGTGATCCATACTTGAACCCGGGAATTGTCGTATGGATTTCTTTGAACGACATTCCAGCATCAAAATACAACGACCAATTGGCTGGAAAGCAGAGCTGACCTGCATCCAGAAATAAATCCCCGTCCCGCTGCATCATCAGGATCAAATCTTCCTGCACATGCCGGCCGACAAAATCCAGCGGTTCAACGTCCAGTGTTGCCTGATTTCCAAATATGAAGGAATGATTCTCACCTGTTAACTGGTTAGTGAAAATCCAATGGTCATTGTTTGCAACAAGCTGGTAGTTCTCAGGATAGAAACTGGCCAGCTGGTGCAGGATTAAATCCAACACTTCCCACTGGGCATCCAATGTATGTGGCATGGAGTGGTAACAGCGTTTGGGGTGATTTATCAGCAATTCTCTCTTCAGCTTGATGTCCTCTAAATAAGATTTTGTCACTTCGATGGCAATTGGTGGATTTAATGGTACCGCATTGTTAGAATATCTATATACATCCTGTTCACCAAAAGGATAAGGAAAAGGGTCCTTATTCTCAATAGAGACCATCTAATTCCTCCTTTTCAGAATTTTTCATCTACTTATTACTATACAGAAGTTCAATGAGGAATTCATTACACAAGGAAAAGTTGGACAAACTAATCTAGTGCAATGCTGTATAAATCTATCTTTTTTTTGAAATAATTATTAAGAACTAAAAACCGGTGTTTATCACTTGACACTTAATAAGTTTTATATAATAATCGTTACTGTATTAGAATTATTCTAGTTTACCGAATAGTTAACTGAATTCATTCAGGAAAACTATTTCAAAAATAATTCAACCATTTTAAGGAGGAAATTAATCATGGCATTAATCGGTACTCAAGTTTTACCATTCACAGCAAACGCATTCCACAACGGAGAATTCATCACTGTTTCTGAAGAAAACTTCAAAGGCAAGTGGAGCGTAGTTGTATTCTACCCAGCAGACTTCACATTCGTATGCCCTACAGAGCTTGAAGACATGCAAAACGAATATGCTACATTAAAAGAAATGGGAGCAGAAGTATATTCTGTATCAACTGATACACACTTCACTCACAAAGCATGGCACGACCACTCTGAAGCAATCAGCAAAATCGAGTACATCATGATTGGCGATCCATCTCAAAGACTTACTCGCAACTTCGATGTATTGAATGAAGAAGATGGTCTTGCAGAGCGCGGAACTTTCATCATCGATCCAGACGGCGTTATCCAGACTGTTGAAATCAACGCAGGCGGAATCGGCCGTGACGCTAGCCAGGTAGTTAACAAGCTGAAAGCAGCACAATATGTACGCAACAACCCAGGCGAAGTTTGCCCTGCTAAATGGAAAGAAGGCGGCGAAACTCTTAAGCCAAGCCTTGATCTTGTAGGAAAGATTTAAGGGGAACACTCCCATGTTATTAGATGCAGAAATTAAGGCACAATTAGCCCAATATCTTCAAATGATGGAGGGCGATGTGCTGCTTAAAGTTAGCGCAGGATCGGATGATGTATCACGAGACATGCTGGCTTTAGTCGATGAATTGGCAACAATGTCATCCCATATTAAAGTGGAGCATGCCGAATTAAATAGAACACCTAGCTTTAGTGTCAACCGTGTCGGTGAAGACACTGGAGTGACTTTTGCGGGCATTCCTTTAGGACATGAATTCACTTCATTAGTCCTTGCCCTGCTCCAGGTCAGCGGCAGAGCGCCAAAAGTTGATCAGAAAGTCATTGACCAAATTAAAGCGATCAAGGACGAATATCGTTTTGAGACATATGTCAGCCTTAGCTGCCACAATTGCCCTGATGTAGTACAAGCCTTGAACGTGATGAGCACTTTGAATCCTGGCATTTCACATACCATGATTGATGGTGCAGCGTACAAGGAAGAAGTTGAAAGCAAGGATATCATGGCCGTACCAACGGTATTCCTGAATGGCGAGCCATTCGGAAGCGGACGTATGTCCCTTGAGGAGATTCTTGCAAAATTGGGTTCTGGTCCAGATGCTTCCGAATTGGCGGACAAAGATCCTTATGATGTCCTTGTTGTTGGCGGCGGACCAGCTGGTTCAAGTGCAGCCATCTATGCAGCGCGAAAAGGCATCCGTACAGGGATCGTTGCTGAGCGCTTCGGTGGCCAGGTAATGGATACTTTAGGCATCGAGAACTTCATCAGTGTCAAGCACACTGAAGGCCCTAAGCTTGTTGCCAGCCTTGAAGAGCATGTGAAAGAGTATGGCGTCGATATCATGAACCTTCAGCGTGCCACACGCCTGGAGAAAAAAGACCTTATCGAGCTGGAACTTGAAAATGGTGCAGTCCTGAAGAGTAAAACTGTCATCATTTCGACTGGTGCCCGCTGGCGCAATGTCAACGTACCAGGAGAAGCTGAATTCAAGAACAAAGGCGTTGCCTACTGCCCTCACTGTGATGGACCATTGTTCGAAGGAAAAGATGTAGCTGTCATCGGCGGAGGAAACTCTGGCGTTGAAGCAGCAATCGACCTTGCAGGTATCGTAAAGCATGTAACAGTGATCGAGTTCAATCCTGAACTCAAAGCTGATGCTGTTCTACAAGATCGCCTGCACAGCCTTCCAAACGTCACAGTAGTGACAAACGCACAAACAAGCGAAATTACCGGAACTGACAAAGTGAACGGTATTACGTACATTGACCGTGCATCAGGCGAAGAACACCATGTTGAATTACAAGGGGTATTCGTACAAATCGGTCTCGTACCAAACACAGAATGGCTCGGTGACACGCTTGAACGCACTCGCTTCGGTGAGATTGTCGTAGACAAGCAAGGTGCCACAGACCTGCCTGGCGTTTTCGCTGCTGGCGATTGCACGGACAGTGCATACAAACAAATCATCATTTCAATGGGATCAGGTGCAACCGCAGCATTAGGTGCGTTTGATTACTTGATTCGTAACTAATAGGAAGCCGCTTTACTGCCTGGATTGATGGCAGTGGAGCGGTTTTTTTGTGGGCTGACAGGTTTTCTTGACAGCTTTACGCTCGCCACCCGCAAACCTGTCTAAATACCGAGGGTTTCTTGACAACTTTACGCTCGCCACCTGCAAACCTGTCTAAATAACGAGGGTTTCTTGACAACTTTACGCTCTTCACCCACAAACCTGTCAAAATAACGACCGTTTCTTGACAGCTTTACTCTCTTCACCCACAAACCTGTCAAAATAACGACGCTTTCTTGACAACTTTACTCTCTACACCTGCAAACCTGTCAAAATAACGAGGGTTTCTTGACAACTTTACGATCTTCACCCGCAAACCTGTCAAAATAACGAGGGTTTCTTGACAACTTTACGATCTTCACCCGCAAACCTGTCAAAATAACGACGCTTTCTTGACAACTATCCGCTCATCACCCGCAAACCTGTCAAAATAACGAGGGTTTCTTGACAACTTTACTCTCTACACCTGCAAACCTGTCAAAATAACGAGGGTTTCTTGACAACTTTACTCTCTTCACCCGCAAACCTGGCAAAATAACGAGGGTTTCTTGACAACTTTACGCTCGCCACCCGCAAACCTGTCAAAATAACGACGGATTCTTGACAGCTTTCCGCTCATCAACTGCAAACCTGTCAAAATAACGAGGGTTTCTTGACAACTTTACGATCTTCACCCGCAAACCTGTCAAAATAACGACCGTTTCTTGACAGCTTTCCGCTCATCAACTGCAAACCTGTCAAAATAACGAGGGTTTCTTGACAACTTTACTCTCTTCACCCGCAAACCTGTCAAAATAACGACCGTTTCTTGACAGCTTTACTCTCTTCACCCGCAAACCTGTCAAGATAACGACGGATTCTTGACAGCTTTCCGCTCATCAACTGCAAACCTGTCAAGATAACGACGCTTTCTTGACAACTTTCCGCCCATCACCCACAAACCTGTCAAAATAACGAACGCATATCCCAATTATCCCCCCTCCCAGGCAAATGCCTGATTAATTTCTAACCAACAAAAAAACCTCCAATCCCACCCTGGATTGAAGGTTTTGATTTATTATCCATTTAAAATAAATCAGCTGTAAACTCGCTCTTTATCGCTCAATCCCAGCGTTTGTGCTGTGGATTCATGGATTTCATGGAATAGTTCGGGATTGGCCGCTAAAGATACTCCATACGAAGGGACCATTTCCTTAATTTTATCTTTCCATTCGAACATTTTTTCTGGGAAGCATTTTTCCAGCACTTCAAGCATGACGTTTACAGCAGTTGATGCACCAGGGGATGCTCCCAGTAATGCAGCAACAGAGCCATCCGAAGCACTTACGACCTCTGTGCCGAATTGTAGTGTGCCTTTGCCGGAATCTGTGTCTTTGATGACTTGTACACGTTGTCCCGCGACTACGACTCCCCAGTCCTCGTTCTTGGCGTTCGGAATGAATTCGCGCAGTTCTTCCATGCGCTTTTCATGGGAAAGCATCACTTGTTCAATCAGGTATTTCGTCAAAGCCATCTCCTTCATTCCTGCAGCAAGCATAGTCATGACGTTATTCGGTTTTACAGAAGCAATCAAATCCAAATTAGATCCTGTCTTCAGGAATTTAGGCGAGAAGCCTGCAAAAGGTCCAAACAGCAAGGACTTTTTGTTATCGATGAATCTTGTGTCCAGGTGCGGCACAGACATCGGTGGTGCTCCCACCTTCGCTTTTCCATAAACTTTTGCGTGGTGTCGCTCGACAACTTCAGGGTTGTTGCAAACCAAGAATAAGCCGCTCACAGGGAATCCGCCAATCTGCTTTGATTCAGGAATGCCTGTTTTTTGCAGCAATGGCAGGCTTCCTCCACCGCCTCCGATGAAGACGAACTTGGTTTTATGGAGTTCCTCTTTGCCGCTATCAAGGTTTTTCACCTTGACTTCCCATGTCCCATCGCTGGCACGTTTGATATCTTTCACACTATGCTTATAGTTAATCTCAACATTCTTGCTCTCCAAATGCTCAAATAACATCCGCGTCAAGGCGCCAAAGTTAACATCTGTTCCCGAGTCAATTTTGGTTGCTGCAATCGGGTCATTAGATGTGCGGCCCTCCATGACTAAAGGAATCCACTCCTTGAGCTTCTCTGGGTCCTCTGAGTACTCCATTCCCTCAAACATCGGAATAGCTGAAAGCGCTTTAAATCGTTTTTTCAAGAAGGTAACATTTTTCTCGCCTTCTACCAGGCTCATATGTGGCAGCGGCCTAATGAAATCCTGGGGATTGCGAATTAAATTGCTCTTTACAAGATAAGACCAAAATTGTCTTGTAAGCTGAAATTGTTCATTTACATTGATGGCCTTAGTTATATCGATCGATCCATCAGGTTTTTCAGGTGTATAGTTCAACTCACAAAGGGCTGCATGTCCAGTACCCGCGTTATTCCACTCATTGGAGCTCTCTTCACCTGCTGAAGGAAGTTTTTCGAAAACTTTGATTTCCCACTCTGGTGCTAACTCTTTCAGTAATGACCCCAACGTCGCACTCATGACTCCGGCACCAATTAAGATAACGTCTGTAGCTTTCTGTACGTTGCTCATTTTATCCTTCCTTGTCCCATATATTTGAGTAGGCGCGTCGGATTGGGACACACCTTCTGCCTTTGTTAAAACCGTAACATA
Organism: Cytobacillus oceanisediminis 2691; assembly: GCF_007678455.1. GTDB lineage: Bacteria > Bacillota > Bacilli > Bacillales > Cytobacillaceae > Mesobacillus > Mesobacillus oceanisediminis_A. The sequence goes on from NZ_VEEP01000008.1 coordinate 217,871, forward strand.
ATCTATTATAATGATTTGAGGATTAAAATTTCTACTATTTACTGATAATTATAAACTATTTTGCCACTGTAAAAAAGTGTGAAGTCTTCCCAACGGTTTTATTGGCCGCCAAAGCCCGATAAATCCCCGTTTACACAAAGGGAATTTTAAGAGCCTATATTGAAATAACAGAACTATAGTTAGAGCTCCAAAAAGCATAAGGGTATAGATTACAGCGATTACTTGGTCAGGAAAAAACATTTTGGTTTTATACAAAGAAAAGGCCGAACTTATATAAAATAGTTCAGCTAGTTTAATTTATCCTGTTTGAAAACAGAAATCGTAAAATTGAATTGGTTTATAACAACAGGTTTATGTATTCCATTATCTGCTCCCACTGCCCTTCCGTGAATTTCCCAGGGGATTGTCCGATTATATTAAAAGGACGGATTCGTAAGAGAACCGGCCTTTCTGCTAGAGGTTGTAGTTGGATTAACTCCTCGTTCATTTATCCCTGAATTTCAGCATAAACTTTGTAAACCAATAAGCAGTGTACGCAATAGCGATGTCTATAAGAAAAATATAAAATTGATGCATGCCTCTCTCGATTTTCACCAAACCCATATACTTTTCGAAAGAAGCAAAGACAAATGCAAAAACAGCGCTTAGCAACGCGGAATAAACATAAAAATTCTTATGATGATTCGTACAATATTGATATACAAGCAAAAAACCCACTGGCAATGCAGAGGCTGTCATACTAAGAGCTGGAGGGAACCAGGGCGAGAGAAAGTATGTATGAATAAAATGACTGTAATTTGCAAGGACCTGTTCGACGTATGTCCATAGGATATGAACCGTATAACCAAAGAAAAAAATCTCAAATAATCTTTTTCGATCGAGTAAAAAATACAATAAGATCAATGGCAGCAGCAAAAAAGCCAAAACCATCCAGAACTGCCAGTTCCCCATATCGGAGTATTGATGCCAATATGAGGAGATTAACTTTGTCATCTCATCATTTTTTTCAGTTATTTGCTTCCAATAATCCTGGTAACTCAATGAAATAACCCCCAAATCATACAGGCAATAGTCCTCTTTTAGTAAGTTTCCGCTAAAGATGGAGGTTATATACCAAGCGCTGACATAATTCGACGTAATCTAACGGACCCGGCAGGTATGATGATTATAAAAGCAATTGTCTCCATATAGCCTACTCCTTCTTCGCCTTAAAAATGGCAAAAAAAGTTAAAGATACTGTTTTGACACAGTATCTCTTCTATAGTTTATATTCAATACTGTGGTTTTTCTCGAAACCATAGGGTCGCAATCCATTTCTCTCCAGCTATTAAAGGACGGGATCCATGCTTTGAGAGTAAATGGACTTGATTTGTTTCTTTACTAAAATTTTCAAAAACCAATAAGTTTCCCTGGATTGGGGTAATATCGAGAGAAAGAGCAGGAAAGAACGTTTCTCCTCCAGCATCCACACTATTTAAGTAAAGAAGTGCTGTATAGGTTCGTTGCCCACCTTTAAGTAAGTACTCTCTCCCAAGTTTGCCAGAGGATTTAAAAGTATCCAAATGCGTATTGAACTTACCACCAGGTTGATATCTGACAATTTGCAGCTTCTCCGCATAATTAAGTGGCTGCCCTACAATGGAAGCAATCCGCTCAGATATGTGCAGAACATTTTCGTTGATATTGTGATGTAACCAGGCATGTTCTGACTTCCGTGCACTTGAAAATGACTTTTTCGAGTCTCCGACAACAGCTGACGGTTTTAGTTTTCCTTTGGCTAAATCTATCAGTTCTTTACATTCTTCCTCGTTTACCACATTTTCATAATAAGCTATAAAGGGGCTTTTATCATGGTACATAATAGTCGGCTCCTTCATTAAATTCACCTCCATTGTAATTAATCTATTCTTTAAATTATGTAGTGGAAGTGTTTAATGTGAATAACTTAATGAACCATCCCTATAACTCAATAAAAAGAGAGCAGTACAATTACTACTCTCTTGTCCAGTAACGATATTCATACCCACATTGCTGACCGAATCAATATCTAATATCCATTTACAAAGTCGGTGATTGTTTCTATTTCATCTTCTGTAAGTTCCCTTTTCACATGCTTTTCGTATTCTTCAATGATTTTTTGCTGATCACCAAGGCAATTATCTGTATATTGGGCAATGGTTCTTAGCTTAGCTGCTTCCTTATTAAATTCATCTTTCGAAATCGCCCTTTGATGTGAAAGTATATATGTTTCTGCATCAAAAGCTTCTAATTCATTCAACAGCCGCAGCGTTTCATTGATTGTGTAGTTTTGTTTTTCGGAAAAAATATCTGGATAAATACAATCACCAAGAAAGAGAATTTTTTCTTCTTTAACATACACGATCACAGAATCTGAAGCGTGATCTCCTCCAACGTGCTGCACGACGCAAGTTACACCGCCAAGGTCGATTTCAACGCGTTTTTCAAACGTTAAATCCGGCAAGACAATGGTGATATCCCTGTGATCTGGGAATTCCTCCTTGATTGCTTTCGCACAAAATTCAATTTCCGATCCTTCCCTAACTCGTGCATCTAATGCTTCATCTGACCATGAAAGCGGGATTAGCTTCTCCATTTCTTGTTTCGTTTCTTTGGAAGCAATAGAAACTATTTTAGGGAATGCTGAAAGCCCAAAAATATGATCCCAATGCCAGTGAGTAAGAACGACCATATCAGGATCAGGGATTCCCCTTTTTAAAAGTTCTTCCAGAAAATAATTTGCATGGTCCTCCGAGTTGCCTGCATCAATCATTAAGGTCTTTTTCTTGCCCACAACCATCCCTAAAATTGGCCGGTCGGTCAGCGAAACTGGAGTGATATACCAAAAACTATTGCCTATCTTGTTTATTGAATGCATATAGGATTCCTACCTTCTTTATTTTATATTTAGTGAATTTTCCCTAGCCCATTTGTGACATTCAGCAACTACACTTTTTTTAAAAATAAAACTCCAATCCTTTATGGTATAGTTCACTGCAAACTACTACATGAGGTTATATAATTTAAAACTCATCCCATTTTCTATAATACATAAATGTTAAGCAAATACTAAATGCAACTTGTTTTTCATGGAGTGATTTGAATGTCACATAAAATGAATAGTTCTTCGATTCATTTTTTCTTGTTATTGGTTGTTTTACTTGTACTTATTTGGTCCCTGATTAAACCGGAAGAAGGATATATGGTTTTGTTGGTGGAGGTTTTACCTTCAATATTGGCAATACTGTTTTTAGTATTAACATATAATCTGTTTCGCCTCACCACTGTTTCCTATGTCATCATTACCTTTCTTGTCATTTTGACGTTTGTAGGGGGGCATTATTCTTATTCAAAAGTTCCACTCTTTACATGGATCAAAGATTATTTTGATTTACAGAGAAACCACTACGATCGGTTTGGTCATTTTCTTAAGGGGTCTATTGTGATAGTGATAATAGAGATATTATTAAGGAAAACGGCTTTATCGAAAAGTAAAACCACAAATTTTATTGCTTTATGTATAACCCTAGCAATCGGGGCTTTCTACGAAATCATTGAGTGGGCAAGTGCAAAAATAGGGAAAGAAGGGAAAGTCACAAAAGATTTTTTAGGGATGCAGGGAGACATATGGGATGCCCAGTGGGATATGGCACTTTTACTTGTAGGTTCCATTCTTTCGCTATTTATTATAAAAATCCTTTATAAAGAATTAGAAAGATCCAGATAATGGGTTGATATCTATTTAAAATAACCCAGGTACAACATTTGAGCAACAAGATAGATGGCCAAATAAACCGAGTTATTATTCATAACTTGGCTTTTTGGGCATTGTTACTATTTTATACATCTAGACCTCAACTACTTATGGTAAGGTTCACCCTAACATGGCTAAAGGCGGTTTTTATACAGCACTTCAAGATAAAACCAACGAAGCTTCAGCTTCATTTGCAGCTAGCTAGTCTTCATATGCGCGTTATCTAAAGCATTGTCGTAGGCTAATGGATTTTCAACTTGAACACTAATCAGTATATGCACAGGGCCTGGAACAATGGTTTTATAAATGAAATCATTTAAAATGGATATAATAGGTCAAGGAAGGTGTATTCAAATTATGGAGCATTATAATAATCATGGGCAACAACAAAGCGAAAATAACAATCGAAAAGTAATCATGTGGACGTTTTTACTTATTACATCATTTATGATTGTTGAAGTTATTGGCGGGTTTATGACAAATAGCCTGGCACTTTTATCAGATGCAGGGCATATGCTGAGTGATTCTGCGGCATTAGGGCTTAGCTATGCAGCACTTATTATTGGTCAACGTGCTGTATCAGGGCAAAAAACATTTGGATACCGACGCTTTGAAATATTTGCAGCATTTATAAACGGTTTAACGTTAATTGCAATTTCTATCTATATTTTTTTTGAAGCTGTAAAACGTTTTTCAGCACCTCCAACTGTTGCGAGTACAGGCATGCTAATAGTAGCTGTTCTCGGTCTAGTGGTAAATATTGCGGCGGCATTTATTTTAAATCAAGGCGATAATGAAAATTTAAATGTAAAGAGTGCATTTTTACATGTTATTGGTGATATTCTTGGCTCTGTTGGCGCGATTACAGCTGCATTACTTATTTTATTTTTCCAATGGAATCTAGCCGATCCAATTGCTAGTATCATTGTGGCTATTTTAATTATTATTAGTGGATATCGCGTAACGCGCGACTCTATTCATATTTTAATGGAAGGTGCTCCAGAAGATTTAAATAAAGACAAAATTGAAGAAAAATTATTATCTATAAAAGAAGTAATAAGAGTAACGGACCTTCATATTTGGTCTATTACATCTGATTTTCCATCATTAACATGTCACGTAAGCGTAGGACAAGATGTAGATGAACAGGTCGTATTGCGTAAAATTCAAACATTACTTCATGATGAATTTAACGTGCATCATATGACAATTCAAATTGAAAAGTGGTAGAAATAGAAAGTGAACTGCCTAATTGAAACCTGTATAGCTGTAGTTAGGACACTTGAAAAAGGATGTTGAGCTGCAGGTATCATATGTACTCTTGAATTACTTTTTTATGTCGACCGAAATTCATCGGGCTACTCTTTCCTTTTAAATAACCCTTAAAAGCAAATACAATTTACTTCGATAGAATACTTACCAAACATATGTATGTGATCTGGACATACAGTTGCCTCACTTATTTCTATATAATTCGTATATAAACTTCCGATGTATATAAATTTTCGTTTAAAAAGGGATTTAACAAAAAATGCAGAAATAGCGAAAGCAGAAACGTTGTTTTAACAACATTTCTGCTTTTCAATTTCGCATAAATTCACTTCAAAAAGGCTTATTGGACAGCTCTTAAAAAACCTCATTTACTTATGGTACGGTTCACCCCGATTAATCCGAAATGCCCGATAAATCTGTTCCACTAATATCAGCCTCATCAGCTGGTGTGGAAAGGTCATTTTTGAAAAAGATAACTGTTCATCCGCCCTTTTCAACACTTCATCGCTCAGTCCCAGAGACCCGCCGATAACAAAGGCGATTTTACTTTTCCCATAGGTGGCGAGTTTGTCCATGCTGTCTGCAAGTTCTTCGGAGGATTTCAGCTTGCCGTTAATGGCCAGGGCGATGACATAGGTATCCTGGCCAATCTTAGAGAGGATTCGCTCTCCTTCTTTTTGTTTGACCTGGACCATTTCGGTATCACTTAATTCCTCCGGTGCTTTTTCATCTGGTACTTCGAAAACTTCTACTTTTGCGTAGCTTCCGAGTCGTTTAAGATATTCTTCTATTCCCTGTTTGAGGTATTTTTCTTTCAATTTGCCAACCGTCACGATTGAGATATTCACAGGCATCCCCACTTTACAAACAGATTACAAACAGTTTACAAACAATCTATCCACAAGAGTTATCCACATATTCACATCGATATCCACATTTAGTAGGCGATCATTCGTTCGCCACAATATATACAGCAGGTTGTCCACAGTATCCACAGACAAACCCCGACTTATCAACAGCCTCTATCTTCGTTAATTGAGGCGCAACTTCAAACTCATCAACTGCCTCATCCAGTGCCAACTCTACATGTTCAGCGCAGCAATACTTCATTTTTCTCTTCCTTTCAGCTTCTTTTTATAAAATTATCATTTGCTTAAATTCATTATTAAATTTATCCACAAGGACCATTTTAACACAAAAAACAGGAAGCTTTCCGCCTCCTGTTTTTATTGACAACGACTATAAAGTTTCTCCACCCAGCTTCATTGTTGTTTCTTGCAGCTGGCCGTTTCGGTAGTACTTGACCTGCATATCGTCGCCGACCTTCTTTTTGTTATACAGATGCTTTCGCAAATCGACGACATCGCGAATTTCCTCGCCGTCCATTTCGACAATGACATCATATTCCTTCAGGCCAGCCTTGTCTGCCGGGGAATTCGGCTCAACGCCTCTGATTGCAACACCATAATTCACTTCCTTAGGAAGCTTCAATGTATTCTGTTGATGATAGGATGAAATCTCATTAACAGAAGCCAATTCGACGCCCATGAAAGGTCTTTTCACTTCACCTGTCTTCTCAAGGTCATCAATGATGGGAGCGGCGTAATTGATAGGAATCGATAATCCGATTCCTTCTACAGCACTCTGGGCAATTTTCATCGAGTTGATGCCAATGACCTGTCCCTCGATATTGATCAAGGCTCCTCCACTATTGCCAGGATTGATGGCTGCATCTGTCTGAAGCACTTCAGCCTGCCAGTCAGGTGTCCCGTCCTGGTTGACGTCGACCGGAATGGCACGCTCCAGGCCTGAGATAATTCCCTGAGTAACGGATCCTGAAAAAGTAAGGCCCAGCGGATTTCCGATGGCGATGACGGGTTCACCAGGCTTCAGCTTCTCAGAATTCCCAAACTCAGCTACGACCTTTATTTGTTCCGCAGGCACTTCCAACACCGCCAGATCCGTCCAGATATCGCTTCCTAAAAGTTTGGCTGGGATTTTTGTCCCATCGCTAAGGCTGACCTCAAGCTCAGAAGCCTCTGCTACTACATGGTGATTCGTGACAATATAGGCTTTGTCTCCTGCCTTTTTATAAACCACGCCGGACCCTGTTCCGCCTGCTTCCTGGGTTTGTCCCCAGAAGTTTGTGCTTTCCTGGATATTCGTGATGCCTACAACCGCATCTCCGGCCTTGTCGACAGCATCGGTAATCTGGGAATAAACATCAATCGAAACATTCTTTTTCGCAGTAATATCTTCTTTATCGTCTTCAGACTTCTGTTCATCTGTTACGGCTGATTGATTATTTGGTTGAATCTTATATGGCAGCACATCCAAGTTCGATAACAGGGGAATCGAGAAAATCACCAATAACGCCCCAATGACTGCGCCTGCCAGGCTGGCCCAGAAAAAGCCGCCTTTCCTGCCGTTTTGCGGTTTATACCTGCCTTGATAATCCTGATCATCGTAATAACCCAATGTCCACCAACCCTTTCATTGACCAATAGATACAATCATTTTTATACAAAATATTATACTACCTGTCATGATAATTTCTAAATCATAAGCCTTTTTAAGAATTGAAAAAGGAGTAAAGACGTTGTTCATGCCTTTACTCCTTTACCTATAAATCTATTTACATAAACGCTTTAAATGGCTGTTAGAGGCGTCGGAGTCTTTGGATCCGTGTCAATCAAATCGAACTGTTCGCCTACAAGGATTCCCTTGCCCTCTAATGTTTGTGCGACTGACATCCTTGCAAGGTCCTTCATATTATTATCCTTGCTCAAATGGGCAAGATAAATCCGTTTAGTTTGATCTCCTGCTACTTCGCTCATTGCGACTGCGGCATCCTCATTCGAAACATGGCCGTAATCACTCAGGATCCGCCGCTTGACGCTCCATGGATACCTTCCCATCCGCAGCATCTGGACATCATGGTTGCTCTCGAACACATACGCATCAGCATTCGAGATGATTCCCTTCATCCTGTCACTGACATAGCCTGTATCAGTAATCAGCACCAATTTTTTGCCGTCTTTATGGAATACATAGAACATCGGCTCTGCTGCGTCATGTGAAACACCAAAAGATTCGATGTCCAATCCGCCGAATGATTTGACACTTTCCATGTTAAAAGAAAACTTCTGGTCCAGCGGGACTTCCCCAATCAATCCGTCCATCGCTTTCCACGTTTTTTCATTCGCATAGATTGGCAGTTTATATTTACGGGCAACGATTCCTATGCCTTTTATATGATCGCTATGTTCATGCGTCACTAATATACCAGAGAGGTCTTTCATGTCGCGGCCGATTTGCTTGAATAAAGCCTCCATCTGTTTGCCGCTCAATCCGGCATCTACCAAAAAGGATTGGCCCTCCGTCTCCACATAGATCGCATTTCCCGTACTCCCGCTGGCGAGAACACTAAAATGCAAACTCATATCTCTTCACTCCGTCGTTTTATTTTCTCCGTCTGTCAACGGGATGACCCGACCTTCGAATGCATGTACAAACAGGTTTTCCTTGCCGTTGACTTCAATTCTCCATGTCGGTGTTACTACAAGGGATGTTGGCAATGGAACAAGCGTGGAGTATCCCAATTTAACATCGGTAATCTTGCTCTTTGGCTTGATCAAGCCTTTTTTATATAAAGTTTCCAGCGCCCTTAATGGCGGCAGCAATTCCTCTGCATCCGACAGTTCATCGATGATTTCCAAATACGTCTGTTTATACGAAGTCACTTCATTATCTTTATTGAAAAAGAAAGTTAATTTTGCATTGCTGTTATAGTAAAACGTTTTGCTGTCATATTCCTGGTAATACGTAATTGTCCCGTCCTCATCATTTTTGCTCCAGAACTTATACTGTTCACCAGCAAAGATATTCTCTTTCATAAAGGCAGACAGTTCGGCTGGCTGGAACTTGGTCGTCAGTTTCACTTGCTTTTCGAGTTTGGCTTCAATTGATGTACCATCCCCGAGATTTATGGATTGTCCCTTGATCTTCGCCATTTCCTCCGTCGTGAATACCTTGGTTCTTACACTTAGATACTGTTCTTTCTTTTTCGTCTCAGGGAGTTCACCATAAGTGATATCATCATTCTTCAACTTTTCCTCAAGTGTCGCTTCCTTGGGTATTTCATACTGGGCAGCATCCCTAGTATTCATGAACTGATATACAAGGTAAACATCAAGGACGAGGAATGTCAGAATAAAGATGGTTTTGATCCTACTCCAATCCATTATTCAATTCCTCCTCCCATATCAGCTGCCGCCATTCCTGATCGTATAAGTAAAACCATCCCGGTTCCAGCAGAATCACTTGATCCCCCGGCCCTTGTGTCATATAGTAACCCGGCATCATATTCTGCAGCAAAGCTGGTTTAAAATCTTTTTTTCGCTGAAGATAATCAAGTGCCTGATAACCAGATGGCAGTGTTTTCGTTACGACTTCCGGATTTAAAGGGAGCTCCAGGTGGAATCCAGGGCGTACATATCGGCTGATTTCCGATTGCCTCCACTGCTGGTAAATCTCCGACATGCCGATCTGATTGAACACAGGATATCCTTCCTTGCTGTACAGACGAAAAAGGACATTCTGGCTAAAATCGTCCTTATACACGTAACGGTACGATTCCGTCCAGCCGCCATGCTCGTTAACAAACTCAATGCTTTTCTGTAAAACATTGTTCGTACCGATGACCGAATCCCCACTCCGGACAGGATTCACATAGTTAATCATATTTGTTTGCGTATCCACAATCATTTTGCTGGCATCATCGGTATATTCCTCAATGCCATCTACCACGCTTCGCTGTACAAAGCTTGGATCCGTGAAAAGAGCTTCTTTGAACAGGTCTGAATCCAGAGGATTTTGATAATAAGTGTGCATGACCATCTCAACTTTTTCAGTTGGTAAATAGATCTTCTTGATATCAGATACCGTATAAAGGAAATACGGAGTCAGCCTTCTGGCAGACTCATAGAATTTGTCAGTAAAATCATTTATATAGGTCGGACTGACATTGCTGACATAGACTTCCTGGTTTTTTTGCGAATAAAAGTAGACAATTCCTTCCTGCTTTTGCTGTGTCTCGGAATTGATGATAATGCGGTCGAAATCAAATTTCGGGATATCCTTTTCGTTAATATTCAATACCCTTTTATAGAGTTCGATAGGCACCTCATCTGGAAAAATTATTTCGGTGTTGTCCCCCTGGACGATTTTCTCATTAAATTCAGTGACCCGTCCAGGATACTTTTCGACATCAAAATACTTCCACTTTGCAATAACACCAATAACCCCATCAATATAAGCATTATCCACAGAACCAAACTGCTTGCCGCCCACATGATAAATAACCTGATGTGGCTTGACTATTTTCTTCAGTTCCTTCTGAGTGGCTATATTCACTTCTTCTACCGTCCTTTGATTATTGACTAGCTCATAGGCCGGCTGATAAGTCCAGATATTCCATGTTAAAAAACCACTTAATGCTACGAGAAATGTTAAAATAACAGTTTTTATATTTTCATATGTCATGACCAATCATCCTCTGCACTCCGGTCATAAGGAAGAGTGAACTGAACGGTTGTTCCTTTCCCTTCCACACTGTCCGCCCATATCTTTCCTCCGTGGGCATTGACCATTTCCTTGGCAATCGCCAGTCCAAGACCGGTTCCGCCAAGTTTTCGTGTCCTGGCCTTATCGACTCGGTAGAAACGATCAAAAATCTTATCAAGATTATCCTTAGGAATGCCGACACCTTCATCTGAGATACTTGCGACAATCTGATCATCCAGTTCTTTTACCTTGAATGTAATCGTCCCGCCCTCTGGTGAGTATTTCATTGCATTGGAAATGATATTGTCCAGTACCTGGGTGATTTTGTCTTCGTCTATTTCTACGAAAATGGCTTCACTGGGTAATTCCCTTACAAAGGCTACATTTTGTTCCTTTGTCATTTCAAACCGATCAATGATTCGGTTAAAGAACACCGGAAAGTCCACCCACTCTTTTGAAAGACGGTAATCCACACTGTCCAGCTTGGAAAGCTGCAGCAAATCGTTAACCAGACGGATCATCCGCTCTGTTTCTCCTCTGGTGGTCTCCAGGAAGTTCGGGGCAATCTCCTCATCACGCCATGCACCATCAGCCAATGCCTCCAAATAACTGCGCATAGTTGTCAGCGGAGTCCGCAATTCATGGGATACATTCGCAACGAATTCCCGTCTTTCCATATCGATTTTTTCTTGTTCAGTAACATCATAAAGAACCGCAATCAATCCATTTACAAAGCCGCTTTCCTTCTGGATAACCGAAAAATTCGCACGAAGGATAAATGGTTTACGTTTCGTACTGTAATCAAGGATGATAGAGTCTTTTTCCTGAAGCAAATCTTCAAAGCTATAATTTTCATCCAATCCAAGTACGGAAACCAAAGGCTGTGAAAGCACTGTTTCACGTGAAACACCCAGCATTTGCTCAGCAGGATCATTGATCAGGATGATCCGCCCTTTGCGGTCCGTTGAAATGACGCCATCCGTCATATAGGAAATAACGGAGCTGAGCTTTCTTTTCTCGCCTTCCGTAGTGGCCTGAGCCTCCTGCAGCTTCTTCGTCAGATTGTTAAAAGTAATCGCGAGTTGACCAATTTCATCGTAGCCATAAACTTTAACCTTCCTGGAAAAATTACCGCGTGTCATCGCCAGTGCCTGCTTGCGCATATCGGATATCGGCCTGGTGATTGTTTGTGCCAGTAAGATTCCCAGAATAGCTGTGAAAATCAGAGCGATCGCCGTTCCGGTAGCAAGGATTTTATTGATATCATTCATCTGTTTAAAAATATTATCAATCCTCGCCACAAGGTAGACCGCACCAATTGCTTCACTGTTATGCATGATAGGTGTGGATAGTACCCAAACTCTCTTATTCGATTTTGGGTCCCACTGGATGACATCTTCATCTTCTTCAAAGATGATCGAACGCTTAATCTTGACATCAGGTGTTCTTTGGCCAACCAGCCCCTGATTGCTAGTGCTTGATGTTCCAAGTATTTTGAAACTGCTGCCGTCAATTACCCGGATTTCAGAAATATCATTGGTCTTATTATAATCACTTAATATTTGCCTAATTGCTTCCTCTTTCGTGGGATCTTCCTTCCCGCGTTCCTTGACCATTTCCTCCTGGAGATCATAGACCAGCAGGTCCACTCGGGATTTTACAGATTCCTGGTAATTGGTCATTAAGGTCGTCTCGAGCTTGCGGACAAAATAAACTCCGATGATCTGCATCGCCACGAGAATAAGCAGGACATATATAAGCACAAATTTAAGGTGTATGGAGCGAAAAAAACCGACTTTTTTCATCCCTGTTCTTACTCCTGCTCAGAGTTTCTTAAATAGTAGCCTACTCCTCGTCTTGTCACGATCCACGTTGGATGACTAGGATTATCTTCGATTTTTTCACGAAGACGTCTTACAGTAACGTCAACGGTACGAACGTCGCCATAATAATCATAACCCCAAACCGTTTGAAGAAGATGCTCCCTCGTCATGACTTGTCCAATATGCTTGGCAAGATAATGGAGCAGTTCGAATTCACGATGCGTCAATTCAATTGTTTCTCCTCGTTTGGAAACAACGTAAGCATCAGGATGGATCGTCAAAGAACCGACACTAATTTCATTTGATTCCTCTTGCTCATCCTCTTTGACTGCATTCGCCTGGTGGCGGCGAAGATTCGCTTTTACCCTTGCAATCAATTCTCTCGTGCTGAACGGCTTCGTGACATAATCATCCGCTCCAAGCTCAAGGCCGAGAACCTTATCGATCTCTGAATCCTTGGCCGTCAACATGATAATTGGCATCTCATACTTCTTGCGGACTTCGCGGCAGACTTCCATGCCATCGCGCAAAGGCAGCATGATATCAAGCAGGATCAAATCAGGCTGTACTTCCTCGACCATTTCAACTGCCTGATTTCCATCATATGCACAGTAAACATCGTAACCTTCCTTTTTTAAATTGAACTGCAGGATATCTGCAATTGGTTTCTCATCATCTACAACCAGAATTTTCTTCTCCATACCAATTCTCCTTTTAAAAACATATTATCATTCGTATATGAAAAATCTTCTCTTTTTTAAAAATGCTATCTTATCTATTTTACTGTAAAACAGAGAAAAACTGAATTTTTCTGTTATACAACTTCTATTCTTCTCTTCCCAATTGTACCAATCCTGCCCATAACATTAAAATAACTGGCTTATATCCGTACTATACCAAAGAGGGACCTGTAATAAAAAAAGTCTCTAGTTTGGCTAGAGACTTTTTTATGTTTCAATTTTATCTGCTTAATTTAGACAACGGGTCAATAATCCTGCCGTTTTGATAAACTTCAAAATGAAGATGGATACCAGTGGAGTTTCCGGTTCTTCCCATAACACCGATTTGTGAACCGCGAGCAACTGTCTGACCTACGTTTACAGAGATGGATGCAAGGTGAGCATACATAGTACGGTAGCCGTTATTGTGATCGACAATGATTTTATTGCCATATCCATCGCCCTTGTTACCAGCATATACTACGGTTCCGTTATCCGCTGCCTTGATTGTGTAATTACTCGGCCTAGCGATATCGATACCTTTGTGCATCCTGCTCCAGCGGTAACCCTGACGGCTTGAGATGTAACCGCCATTCGTCGGCCATGCAAATGTACCGTCTCCACGGGAAGGCATAACCTTGGTTCCTTTGACGATAACTTCCTTCACAGGCTCCTCAAGTACAGATTCTTTGATGACTTCCTTCTTGATTACCCTGCCATTTTGTTCAGTCAGTGAGTAGGTGATGCCCTTCATACCAACTTTGCCTTCCTGCTTCTTCTTAGTATCACCCTTAGGCATTGCAGGATCTTCAATGACTTCTTTTTCGAAAGCCACTTCTTCCTTAGCATATACCTGACGGTCGACAACCACTTCAACGAAAGGCTTTAAAACAGTTACATTCAGCTCTTGACCAGGCTTAAGGACGGAATTTTCATCCAACCCTTTATTTAATGAAAGCAACTGGGCAAGCTCCAGATTGTGGTCACTTGCAATGCTTCCCAATACATCTCCTTCTTTAACCCGATACTTCTGTTCTTCAAGAGTACCTTTTTTAAGTAGCTCTACAGCTTCCTTAACAGAAAGTATCTTCTCAGGAGCAACTTTTTCTTTTGATTGTGAAACTTCCTGGGTAAAACTAGCGTCTAATAAACGAGTTTCATTTTCTTTTACTTCGGGTAATGGTAGATTAGGAGAATTTTTTTTACTCTCCACTTCAGCCAACTCTTCTTTGGTAATGTATTCAAGCATTAAGGTTTTGAGTACTTCATCAGCTGCTTCCTGGTCTTTTAGATAAGCAACAGGTTTGTCACCAATCACTAAAGCTGAAGCATCTGCCTGGACATTAATCTGGCTCTTAAGTTCAGCCAATACTTCACTTGTATTGGAGTCTTTTGCAGAACTGAACACTTGCTCAGGAATATAAGATACATCTACCCCTAGATCGACATCCAGGTCCGCATAATCCTTCTTGGCAGCTGCTAACTCAGCTTCAACCAGTTTCTCCACTTGCGTTTTGTCTGCTACAGTTCCTACAAATTTATCATTTACATATACGTAAAATACGGTCGTTGTTGTTAATTTAGATTCTGCCGCATGTGCCGCATTTCCCGCACCAAAAGACAATGCAGCTACAGTAACCGCAGCCATGATTGACTTTTTTATTGCTGGCTTCATCTCTTTAGATGTTTTGCCGGCAAGATTGGACAGCCTATGTTTTAAATTATTCATCCTGATCCTCCTACAACGGTCAAACACTATTAGTCTAGTTCTATATAACTATTATCTGATAATTGTACCTTTATACTTTACCATATAATGTCTCGCAGGGAAGATTAGTCTTCATTATGTAACAAAAATGTATAATAGCTGACATTTTATTACGTTTTTTGTCAGATAAATGCCATTTTGTATCGATCTATTTTCCTATCTTCCACGCGCAAAATAAGCCAAAAACCTAGTAATATCGGGGTATTCCCCTACTTTTGAATGAAAGTTTTTGAACCTTCTTGTTAAATCCAATACAAACATGTTAATAATAGGAAGATTACCGACTTTATTACAAAAGTATTACAAAAAAAGAGAGCATGTCTTTAGACACGCTCCCTTTTTTAATGGCTCAGGACGGAATCGAACCGCCGACACAAGGATTTTCAGTCCTTTGCTCTACCGACTGAGCTACTGAGCCAAGATGATATTATGTTCCCTAAACTATGTGTTGATTAAGTCCTTTGCTCGAATGACCTTCCGGTCTTTCTCGCAGGTTGCCGCTGGAGCTTAGTCGAGGATGTGAGCAACCTGCTCTACCGACTGAGCTACTGAGCCATAATACTATTCAATTAAATATGTAATAAGGTGACCCCTACGGGATTCGAACCCGTGTTACCGCCGTGAAAGGGCGGTGTCTTAACCGCTTGACCAAGGGGCCATATAAAAATAGCAACCAAAATGATTGACCTGAAAAAGCAATGGTGAGCCATGAAGGACTCGAACCTTCGACCCTCTGATTAAAAGTCAGATGCTCTACCGACTGAGCTAATGGCTCGCTATATAATCTTACTCCCATAACTGGGTTGGAGGTGGAACCTGTGCTCAAAAGACCTTCGGTATTTCTCGCAGGTTGCCGCTGAAGCATTTTCAGTGAAGTTAGCAACCCTCTACCGACTAAGCTAATGGCTCCTATAAATGTTTATCATTTTTTGTCGAATTAGTGACAACGTTGTTTATATTACCATAGCAATTTGTCTTTTGTATATATTTTTTATAAACTTTTTTTACTTTTTTCTTTTATCCTGCAATTCCCCTTCGAATTCAGTAGTAATTCTTCTGAATTTGAATTTTTCTTGCTCGAAAATTACATAGTTACTGGCTAATTCCGCGAACATATGGACTATTCCCGCGAGTCAGACTGGCATTCCCGCGGAATCACACATTAATTCCGTGAATTCAACCCATAATTCCGCGACTTGGAAAACGGCTGGAAAACCGGCCGCAACAATAAAATAAGCCCCCGATCTCCATGATCAGGGGCTTATTTTTAGCTAAATTATGATCTCCAAGGGCTACGCACGACGTTTGTCTGGGTGCGGTCTGGACCGACTGAGAAAATAGATAATGGAATACCTGTCAGCTGTGAAATGCGTTCGAGATAGTGTCTTGCATTTTCCGGCAGTTCATCGAGTGACTTCACGCCTGTGATGTCTTCGGTCCAGCCTGGCAGTTCTTCGTAGACTGGTTCGCATTCAGCGAGTGCCTTCAGGCTTGCAGGGAACTCTTCGATCAATTCACCTTTATAGCGATAGGCCACACAAATTTTAAGCGTTTCAATCCCAGTCAGAACATCGATGGAATTCAAGGATAGGTCCGTGATTCCGCTGACTCGGCGGGCATGGCGGACGACGACGCTGTCGAACCAGCCAACGCGGCGCGGGCGGCCTGTCGTTGTCCCGTACTCGCGGCCTACTTCACGAATCTGGTTTCCAATTTCATTGTCCAGTTCAGTTGGGAACGGACCATCACCTACGCGAGTCGTATAGGCTTTGGAAACACCTACAATATGAGTGATTTTCGTTGGCCCTACTCCAGACCCGATTGTCACTCCGCCAGCAACTGGATTGGAAGAGGTAACAAAGGGATATGTACCCTGGTCTATATCAAGCATTACTCCCTGTGCGCCTTCAAACAGCACTCGGCGGCCTTCGTCCAATGCATCATTTAAAACGACGGAAGTATCAACAACATAATGCTTAATTTGTTGGCCATATTCATAATACTCATCCAGAATGTCCTCAATCTTGAATCCTTCTGTCTCATAGATGCGTTCAAGCAGACGATTTTTTTCTTCAAGATTGCGGGTAAGCTTTTCTTCAAATACTTCACGATCCAGTAAGTCAGCAATCCTGATTCCTATACGGGCAGCCTTGTCCATATACGCTGGGCCGATCCCCTTTTTTGTCGTGCCAATCTTATTTGCACCCTTGCTTGCTTCTTCCACTTCATCCAGCTTCAGATGATATGGCAGGATAACATGGGCGCGGTTGCTGATTCGAAGATTGTCAGTGGAGACGTCCTTATCGTGAAGATAGGCAAGTTCCTTTACAAGTGCTTTTGGATCGACAACCATTCCGTTTCCGATGACGCTGATTTTCTCTTTATAAAAAATTCCTGATGGAATCAAATGCAGTTTATATGTTTCACCATTGAACTTGATTGTATGGCCTGCGTTGTTTCCCCCCTGATAACGGGCAATCACTTCGGCATTTTCTGAAAGGAAATCTGTGATTTTTCCCTTTCCTTCGTCTCCCCATTGTGTTCCAACTACTACTACGGATGACATATAAAAAGCACCTCCAAAGGTAATACGGTTAT
Source organism: Cytobacillus oceanisediminis 2691 (assembly GCF_007678455.1). GTDB lineage: Bacteria > Bacillota > Bacilli > Bacillales > Cytobacillaceae > Mesobacillus > Mesobacillus oceanisediminis_A. Next base: position 235,388 of record NZ_VEEP01000008.1, read on the forward strand.
TTTTCCGTTTGAAACATATAAAGTTTACCAGTAATCATGGGGGTAAGTCAATAAAACACGAACATTAAATTTATATAACAATTCTTTCGTTCGTAAAATTAACTTGAATAATTGATTAAAGATAAAAAAAAGAGAATTAACCAAACTGGTCAATTCTCATTATGCCCCGGGTGGAGCGTACGATTCGTCATATCGGTTTTCAATGTTGACGAATTTATTGTATTCTTTTACAAAGGCTAGCTTCACGGTTCCTGTCGGGCCGTTACGCTGCTTGGCAATGATGATTTCGATGATATTCTTGTCTTCGGATTCCTTATCATAGTAATCATCACGATACAGGAACGCAACGATATCGGCATCCTGCTCGATTGATCCGGATTCACGGATATCGGACATCATCGGACGCTTGTCCTGACGTTGTTCCACGCCACGGGACAGCTGCGACAAGGCGATGACTGGAACCTGCAGTTCACGTGCCAGCTGCTTGAGGGAACGTGAGATTTCCGATACTTCCTGCTGGCGGTTTTCGCCAGCACGGCCGCTTCCAAGGATCAGCTGCAAGTAGTCGATCATGATCATGCCAAGACCTTGTTCCTGCTTTAGACGGCGGCATTTGGAACGGATATCAGTAATCCTGACACCCGGGGTATCATCAATGAAAATCCCTGCATTGGACAGGCTGCCCATTGCCATCGTCAGCTTGCCCCAGTCTTCATCATTTAGGGATCCAGTACGCAGTCTCTGGGCATCAATATTTCCCTCAGCACAGAGTACACGCATGACAAGCTGTTCCGCACCCATCTCCAAACTGAAAATCGCGACATTCTCCCCTGTCTTTTTCGCAACATTCTGGGCGATGTTCAGGGCGAACGCTGTTTTACCAACAGAAGGACGGGCACCCACTATGATCAGGTCATTCCGCTGGAAACCGGCGGTCATACGGTCAAGCTCAGCAAAACCAGTTTCCAGCCCGGTGATATCCCCTTTACGGTTATGCATTTCCTCGATATTATCATAAGTCCGGACAAGGACATCTTTTATATTGTGGAACGCCCCGCCGCCTTTGCGCTGGGCAACCTCCATGATGTTCTTTTCTGCCTCGGCCAGCAATGCTTCAACTTCATCTTCACGCATATAGCCATCTTCAGCAATGCCTGAAGCAGTGCGGATCAGCCTTCTCAGCAGCGATTTTTCTTCTACGATTCTAGCATAATACTCTATGTTTGCTGCAGTCGGCACGGACGCAGCCAATTCACTTAGATAGCTGACCCCTCCAACATCCTCAATCAGCTTGGAAGATGCCAGGTTCTCCGTGACGGTCACGAGGTCGATTGCTTTCCCTTTATCATTCAAATCCAGCATGACGCTGAATATTTTCTGGTGTGCCACACGATAAAAATCATCTGGTAACAGGATTTCTGAAGCAAGAGTTAAAGCTGATGGCTCTAAAAAAATTGCACCAAGTACGGCTTGTTCCGCTTCCATATTTTGCGGCGGAAGTCGATCCGCGAATAATTCACTCATCTGCCAGCCCCCTTACAAAATTACTGTAATTGAAAAAAAGTGATCAGCTGAACCGATCACCTATTTCTGTAACTATATTATTTTATCATGTTTAAGACTATATGGAACTGTAAATTATTTTCCTTCTTTTACATGGACATTCAATGTTGCCTGAACTTCTTTATGAAGCTTTACAGGAACTTTTGTGTATCCTAGTGTGCGGATAGCATCCTGCATCTCGATTTTACGCTTATCAAGCTTGATTTTATGCGCTTTTTGCAGTTCATCAGCAATCTGCTTACTTGTGATTGAACCAAAAAGACGGCCGTCTTCACCGGACTTTGCAGATAGTTCAACCGTAACTTTTTCCAGCTTTTCCTTCAATGCCTTCGCATCCTCAAGTTCCTGCTGGGCCATTTTCTCTTCTTTCTTCTGCTGTGCGCTCAGGGAACTCATTGCGGCCTGATTGGCTTCTACAGCAAGCCCCTGCTTTATCAGGAAGTTATGAGCATAGCCGTCTGCCACATTTTTGATTTCGCCTTTTTTGCCTTTTCCTTTAACGTCCTTCAAAAAGATTACTTTCATTCTTTTTGTCCCCCTTCTAAATAATCATCTATCGCATTTTGTAAAAGTGTTTCTGCCTCGTCCGTTGAAAGATCATACATTTGTGTTGCTGCATTGGTCAAATGCCCGCCGCCTTCGAGATTTTCCATGATGACCTGGACATTGACTTCACCTAATGATCTTGCGCTGATGCCAATCGTGGCTTCGGCTCTCCGGGATATAACAAATGACGCCTGTACACCATCCATAGTCAAAAGGGTGTCTGCTGCCTGTGCAATCAGGACATGGTCACAATAAATATCATCCGATCCTTTTGCAATGACAATGCCGTCACGGTAAAAATAAACATTTTCAATGATTCTTGCTCTTTTAATATAGGTATTAATATCTTCTTTTAAGAACTTCTGGACCAGAACAGTATCCGCCCCATGGCTTCGGAGGTAGGAAGCAGCATCGAATGTCCGTGCACCAGTCCTTAAAGTAAAGCTTTTTGTATCGACGATAATCCCAGCCAGTAAAGCAGTGGCCTCAAGCATCTGGATTCTTCCATTTTTCGGCTGGTATTCAAGCAATTCCGTAACGAGCTCTGCCGTCGAGGAAGCATAGGGCTCCATGTAGACAAGCAGCGGATTTTTGATAAACTCCTCGCCCCTGCGATGGTGGTCGATGACGATGACATTCTCAATCTTGTTCAATAGCTTTTCATCGATCACCAGTGACGGCTTATGCGTATCGACGACGACCAGCAAAGTGTCATCTGAGGCGATTTCATACGCCTGTTCCGGTGTGATGAAACGGGAGTAGAGATCTTCGTTTTGTTTAATCTCATCCATCAGGCGTTGCACACCTGTATCAATCTCGTTTTTATTATAGATAATGAACCCTTCACGCTTGTTCAGTTGGGCAACTTTAAGGATTCCGATTGCCGAACCGATCGCGTCCATATCCGGGTTCTTATGGCCCATGATCAAGACCTTGTCACTCTCGATGACGAGTTCCTTCAGTGCGTGGGAAATGACTCGTGCCCTTACCCTTGTACGCTTTTCAACAGGATTGGTCTTGCCTCCATAAAACTTCACTTTTCCATTAGGCTGCTTGATTGCCACCTGGTCACCGCCACGCCCCAAAGCAAGGTCCAAACTGGATTGTGCCTGTGTACCTAGCTCAGGAAGAGAAGAATATCCAGTGCCAACCCCAATACTTAAAGTTAAAGGAACGTTTTGCTTTGATGTCGTCTCCCTTACCTCATCAAGGATGGTGAATTTGCCTTTTTCCAGCAGCCGGAGGATATGCTCATTGAATACCGCGATAAAGCGCTCTGATGATACCCTTTTTAGGAAAACCCCATTATTGGTCGCCCATTTATTCAAAATCGAGGTCACCAAACTGTTCAGACTGCTTTTTGTCTGATCATCCATCCCCTGGGTCACTTCTTCATAATTATCAAGATAAATGATCGAGATGACTGTCCGTTCATCATGATACATTTTTTCAATTTCGGTCTGCTCGGTCACATCGAAAAAGTAGAGCAACCGCTCCTCAGGTTTATGGATGATCCTGAATTTGCGATCGTGAAGAGTGATGATTTCCGTTTCGACCTCTTGCTTGATCAATGGAATGACGGCATCGGCTACATCATACAGTGACTTTCCGACAAGCGAGTCTTCATTGAAACAGGAGGCAATGAAAGGGTTCGTCCACTCAATATAATAGTCATCATTGATTAGCATGATCCCGATCGGCATTTCCATCAAAGCCTCTTCGCCGACCTTTTTCACGCGGTAAGAAAGGGTGGAAATATACTCTTCCGTTTCTTCCTTTATTTTATGATTCACTTGAAAAATCAAATATACCAACAGGCCAGTGAGAATGAACCCTGCAGCCCCTATAATCCAGTTATAGAAAGACAGAAATCCAATTAGCACCAGTGTTACGGCCATCAATCCATACAATGGATAACGTATTTGCCGCCTCTCTAAATAAGAAGGCATGTGCTCAGCTCCTAAAGCGTTAGTTTCTGATTACTTCTTCTCTCCTAGACGTTTTCTTAAATCAAATCCTAAATCAATTATACCTAATATCCTCACAATATAAAGAACAAATGGCAGGAGGAACATCAGGACTATCACGATAATGGGGACAGCTTTCGTGTACCCTTTTATATGCGTGAAATAAAAAACGAACGCGATACCTTGAAGAACCATCAGCATTTGCAGGATGAACGAAAGATTGGATATCACCCAGAACCAATACGTCCCTTGTTCAGGCTGCATGACCAATGCAACGATCATCGTGATCAGATAGTACCATAGAATGCTTTTTGGAAGATTCAATTCCCTGAACGGACGCCATACAGGCACCTTGATGCCAAACCGTTTCATGAACGGAAATGAAGCAAGCTGAAGCAGGAACACAATTAAAAAGGAAGACATCACGAACATGCTTGGCACAAGTACTTCAATCATATCGACCATTGTTTCAAATTGTTTGATAAGCTTCTCATCAGGTGTCTGGCCCATTTGTTCAAGCATATTGATTGCCTGATCAACAGAGGAACGGAATACCGTCACCATTTCATCAATGAAATTGATGTTAAATAAAACGATCGACAAAGCATATTGTGCCACTAAATTCACTAGAAACACGACGGAACCGGCGATATAAACAGCAAACCTGCTTTTCCCTTCCCTCACCATATACCCCATGACTGCTCCTGTCGTTCCAAAAGCTAGAGCCAGTGGCATCGCCAGGAACGAACCAAGAATCATCGATAGCAAAACAGCCGCGAGTGTAAAGACAGCGGTGCTTTTCCAGTCATGCTTAGCCCCGAACATCAGGAACGGCAAGGAAAGAAAGAAATTCACGACCATTCCCAATCCGGGAATATACAAAGTAATTAACAACAAAACAGCAAAAATCGCCAACAGGATGGCACCCTCTGTCAGCTTGTATGTATTTTTCATATTTCACCTCATCTAAAAGCGTAAGCGCCTTGGATAGCCCTGACAAGCGTTCAAAGCGTATGCATCCTGATTATGCCCGACATCATCTCCAGACTGAAGACTTCCGGGCATGGCCACATCTAAAATAACCGATAAGAACTATTTTATCCTGTAAATTACGGACAAGCAACCAAAGCGGTATTATAGCTGGAAGAAAGGCAAAAGTAATATAAAAGGCAGCGGGAAGCCCCGCTGCCTTTTAAAACCGATCATTATTCGCCTGAAACGTATGGCAGTAATGCCATTTGACGAGAACGTTTGATTGCAACTGTCAATTTACGCTGATATTTAGCGCTAGTTCCAGTTACACGGCGTGGTAAAATTTTACCGCGCTCAGAGATGAATTTCTTAAGAAGATCAACATCTTTATAATCAATTTTAGTGATTCCGTTTGCTGTGAAGTAGCAAACTTTACGGCGTTTTGCACGTCCGCCTCTGCGTCCACCCATTGCCATGGTCATTTCCCTCCTTGTGTATTATATTTCATGTCCGAGTTATATTAGAATGGAAGATCATCATCTGAAATGTCGATCTGGCCGCCACCTGCAAATGGATCTTCATCTACTTTTGTATAACCTTGGTTCTGGCGTTGATTCTGATTCCCAAACGGGGAACCTTGATCATTTTGACGGGAATAACCGCTATCCCCTCTGTCTGAAGACTGTCCTTTTGGCTCAAGGAACTGAACACTCTCAGCAAGAACTTCTGTAACGTATACACGCTTACCATCTTGTCCTTCATAGCTGCGAGTCTGGACACGTCCGTCTACACCTGCAAGGCTGCCTTTCTTCAAGAAGTTAGCAACGTTTTCAGCTGGACGGCGCCATACCACACAGTTAATGAAGTCTGCTTCTCTTTCCCCCTGCTGGTTGGTAAATGAACGATTTACCGCAAGCGTGAAAGTAGCAACTGCAACCCCATTAGGTGTGAAACGTAATTCAGGATCCTTGGTCAAACGGCCGACAAGAACGACACGATTCATCATCAGAATCAACTCCTTCCCCCCAGCATGGATGTTCCATGTGAAACACCTTCCGCTGAAAGTTTCTATTTATATCATTTATTATTCTTCTTCTTTAATTACGATGTGGCGAAGGATATCTTCGTTGATCTTAGCAAGACGAGAGAATTCCTCAACTGCTGCCGGAGTAGCGTTTACCTTAACAAGCTGGTAGTAGCCATCACGGAAATCATTGATTTCATAAGCTAGGCGGCGTTTGCCCCATTCCTTAGCTTCTGCAACTTCCGCACCGTTGTCTGTAAGGATTGTGCTGAAACGCTCAGTAAGAGCCTTTTTAGCTTCCTCTTCAATGTTTGGGCGGATGATGTACATAATTTCGTACTTTCTCATCACTGTCACCTCCTTTTGGTCTAAACGGCCCCATTACAGGGCAAGGAGTAATTGTTTAATTACTCACAAGATGAAATTATATCACAGAACCTATTCAAAAGCAACGCAATATGAAATGAAACTGCTTTTGCTTTTGCTTTTGCTGTGTCATAGAATTCTATAAGAAAATACTAACATATGTTCGTATTTTTGTCCAAGCTAATTTTAGCTAATTTTAGCTAATTTTAGCTAATTTTAGCTAATTTTAAAAAATCAGCCCTGCATCTCGGCAGGACTGACTTTGATTATACATTAAAGCGGAAGTGGATGATGTCTCCGTCTTTCACTTCATACTCTTTACCCTCAAGGCGGACCTTTCCGGCTTCCTTGGCAGCTGTCATTGACCCCGCTGCAAGAAGGTCATCGTAGTGGACTGTTTCTGCGCGGATGAATCCTCGCTCGAAGTCAGAGTGGATGACGCCGGCACATTGAGGTGCCTTCATGCCGCGGCGGAATGTCCATGCGCGTACTTCCTGGACGCCAGCTGTGAAGTAGGTAGCCAGTCCCAGCAGGCTGTATGCCGCACGGATCAACTGGTCCAAACCTGATTCTTCAATTCCCAGCTCCTCAAGGAACATTTCCTTTTCTTCGCCTTCTAGCTCAGCAATCTCTTCCTCGATTTTCGCACTGATGACAATAACTTCCGCATTGTCCTTTTCAGCGAATTCGCGGACTTTCTGCACATACTCATTGCCGCTAGGGTCTGTGACATCTTCCTCGCCAACGTTGGCAACGTAAAGCATTGGCTTGATTGTCAATAAGTGAAGCTGCTTGACGATTTTCATTTCTTCTTCAGTGAATTCCACTGCGCGAGCTGGCTGTTCAGCTTCAAATGCTTCACGCAAACGTGCCAGAATCGGAAACTCAATAGAAGCTTCCTTATCTTTTTGTTTAGCCAATTTCTCAACACGGCTGATTCTTTTTTCAACAGATTCCATGTCAGCCAGAATCAATTCCAGGTTAATAACCTCAATATCAGATATTGGGTCTACTTTACCTGCAACGTGAGTAATATTGTCATCCGCAAAACAGCGGACAACCTGACAGATTGCATCTACCTGGCGGATATGTGAAAGGAACTTGTTACCCAGTCCTTCACCCTTGCTCGCACCTTTAACGATGCCGGCAATGTCAGTGAATTCAAAAGCAGTCGGCACCGTCTTTTTCGGCTGGACCAGCTCAGTCAATTTAGTTAAACGATGATCAGGAACCTCGACGATTCCGACATTCGGGTCAATCGTACAGAACGGATAGTTGGCTGATTCAGCACCAGCCTGTGTGATCGCATTAAACAATGTTGACTTCCCGACGTTAGGAAGCCCAACAATACCTGCTGTTAAAGCCATCCATGTCACTCCTCTATTTAAAAATGTATCTATTCAAGCAAGAATCACCTAAACGATTTTTTCCTCTCACAATTATAGAGATTACAGGGGGAAAAGACAAGCTTGTAAAAAAGAGCAAGCCTCTTGGTGCCCTATTGAAGGGGAAATGTATGTCCTTTCCGCCTGAATGGTGACCTTATAGTGCTGAATTCGTCTGCATAAGGGTATCTTTTCGCTTGAATGGTGACCTTATGGAGATGAAATTGACTGCATAAGGGTATCTTTCTGATTGAATGGTGACCTTATGGAGGTGGAATTGACTGCATAAGGGTATCTTTTCGCTTGAATGATACCCTTATAGAGATGGATTCGCCCACATAAGGGTATCTTTCCGCTTGAATGGTACCCTTATAGAGATGGATTCGCCCACATAAGGGTATCTTTCCGCTTGAATGGTACCCTTATAGAGATGGATTTGCCCACATAAGGGTATCTTTCCGCTTGAATGGTACCCTTATAGAGATGGATTTGCCCACATAAGGGTTTCTTTCCGCTTGAATGGTACCCTTATAGAGATGAAATTGACTGCATAAGGGTATCTTTCTGATTGAATGGTGACCTTATGGAGGTGGAATTGACTGCATAAGGGAATCTTTTCGCTTGAATGATACCCTTATAGAGATGGATTCGCCCACATAAGGGTATCTTTCCGCTTGAATGGTACCCTTATAGAGATGGATTCGCCCACATAAGGGTATCTTTCCGCTTGAATGGTACACTTATAGAGATGGATTTGCCCACATAAGGGTATCTTTCCGCTTGAATGGTACCCTTATAGAGATGGATTTGCCCACATAAGGGTTTCTTTCCGCTTGAATGGTACCCTTATAGAGATGAAATTGTCTGCATAAGGGTATCTTTCTGATTGAATGGTGACCTTATGGAGGTGGAATTGACTGCATAAGGGTATCTTTTCGCTTGAATGGTGACCTTATGGAGGTGGAATTGACTGCATAAGGGTATCTTTCCGCTTGAATGGTACACTTATAGAGATAGATTTGCGCACATAAGGGTATCTTTCCACTCGAATGGTGTCCTCATGAAATTGGGATTGCTATCCTCTCCACCCAAATTAAAAAAACCGCACTCTCTATTAAAGTGCGGCAACCAATCCATCATCCTTTTTCCACTTTTTCAATATTGACCAGGCAATCATAAAGGGTGCTGCCGAGGCCGTTGTCTGATTCTCGGCTGGATGTCAGCTGGTTGACTGAGCCGCCGAAACGGGCGCTCAAGCCTTCATCGATATTAACCGTTCCCGGATGGGCCATTTTAAAAATGGAAACCGTCCCTTTCACTTCTCCTCTGTCGTTCCATACCCGCACATAATCCTGATCTTTCAAGCCTTTTTCGGCAGCGACGCTTTCGGCGATTTCCACTTTCACATATGGTTCTGGCTGGAACAGGTGGAAATGTTGCGAATGGTTTGAACGCAGCGGATGAATCGTCAGCAATGTATAAGGGTATTTTTCAGCTAGCTCGGAATTGGTCCATTTTGTTTCGGTTGGCAGCGACAGCTTGATTTTTCCGTCCGCAACGGCGGATGAAGTGAATTCATACTTGCCGCTTGGCGTTTTGAAACTCCTGTCTGCCCAGGGAATTTTATCAACGGGAAGCTCAGCGAACTTTTCCACACGGATTTTATCAAGACTGATGCCCTTTTCAGTCAAAGCTGCAAGCCCCATGCCGATGAATTCTTCTCTGGTAAAATTAAATTCGTCCCCAAACCCTAATCTTGTTGCTAGTTCTTCCCAGATCCAGGCGTCTGGCTTGGCCTCACCCGGCGGTTCTACAAGTTTTGGGCCATGGTTCACATAATGATGGTACATCGACGAATAATATACATCCTCCACTTCAAAAGCGGTCGCGGCTGGTAGAACATAATCAGCAAGTTCGGCTGTATCTGTCATGAACTGGTCAATCACGACGAGAGTTTCGAGCGATTCAAATGCCTTCCGAACCCGATTTGTGTCAGGAACCTGCGTCAGCGGGTTGCCGCAGGTGACGATCCCCATTTTGATTTCTGGATCCACAGCGCTAAGAATCCCCTCGGCCTGCCTCATCATCGTGAACGTGCGTGAAGCCTTCTTTTGTTCAGGCATCGCCATGTTCTGATAATCAAAGCTCTGCCCTACCTGTTTGTTGGCATAATTGGCTCCGCCGCCCGCAATTCCAATATTGCCGCTGACAGCGACCAGTGCGTCAAGAAGTCTAATCGTGTTGCCGCCATTTTCATAGCGCTGCATTCCAAGGCCCATGATCGTGGAAACCGGGCGGTCAGCATAAACCCCTGCAAGAAGGGTAATGATTTCGGCCGGAACCTCTGTCACTTGACTGATATATTCTAACGTCACGCTATCCAGCAGAGTCTTCAAGTCCTCGAACCCTACCGTCTGATTTGCCAAAAACTCAACGTCCTGCAGCTCCATCCGGAGCAACTCTTTCATGATGCCCGCCGCTAACAGCCCATCGAAGCCAGGCTTAATGGAGATATATTCATTCGCCAGCTTGGCAGTTGCATTATAAATAGGGTCAATTACATATATCTTCGTGCCATTTTTTTTCACAGCCTGGAGGTTCTGAAAAAGGTGCATATTCGTCCGGGCGACATTCCTGCCCCAGATGACGACATGTTTGCTATTTTCCAAATCCTCAGGTGCATGGCTGTACGCGTCACCGAAATCCCAGTTCTGTGCCTCAATACCAGAGCCCCAGCAGATTGAACCTGTCAATTCAGTCACTCCGCCATAAAGATTGAAAAAGCGGCTGTCTAAATTGGAAAGCAAACCACTGTTGGAGTAATCGTGGCTGTGTAAAACGGAAATGGTACCAAAATTATCTTTATAATAGGCCAGTTTTTCAGCAATTTCACCTAACGCCTGCTCCCAGGAAATCTGCTGGAATCTGCCCTCGATTTTTTTCAGTGGATAGAGCAGGCGATCTTCTGAGTTCGCCCTGTTCTCAAGCATCCTGCCGCGGCCGCAAATTTTGCCCTGGGTAATAGGGTGCTCGGGGTTGCCTTCTACCTTTGTTACTTTTCCGTCCTCCACGGTAACAAGGAACCCGCAGCTGTCCCAGCAATTCAACGGACAGGCTGAATGATGTACTGTTGCCATTTCCTCATCTCCCCACTTCTTCTCTATATCGTTCATTAATTTTAATACTAAGGATAATACAATATTGATAAAAAAAGAAGCAGGATTATTCTCCCTGCTTCGATAAAACCTTCTTCACTTTTCGTGTGAACTCTTTTCTTGGAATTAAGACACTGTGCTCGCAGCCTTCACATTTGATTCGGATATCCATGCCAAGACGGATGATTTTCCACTTGTTGGTGCCGCAAGGATGTGGTTTTTTCATTTCAACAACATCATTCAGTTGAAACTCGTGCTCCAATTTCAAAACCTCCTTGTTTATTTACCGAATTCTTTCTGCTCTCCGCCTTCCTGGCGTGAGTACATGACCATACGAGGAAATGGAATTTCAATTCCATTTTCATCAAGAACTAGTTTGATGTCCTTGCGCATCTTTCTTCCAATATACCAATGCTTCATCGGAAGAGTTTCCGCAACAATCCGCAGGATGACTTCAGACGCTGCGAATTGCTGAACCCCTAAAAGCTCTGGCGTCTTGACGAGTTCAGGATATTTCTCAGTCGTTGTCTCGAGGTACTCCTGGATGACTTTTTCTGCGTGATCTATATCCCCTTCATAAGCAATGCCGATATCCAGGACAGCGACACTGTTATAAAGCGAAAAATTGGTGACTTCCACGATACTTCCGTTGGGCAAAATATTCATTTCCCCTGTAAAGTTTTTAATCTTCGTCGTCCGCAGCCCGATTTCCTCCACAGTTCCTTCAAATTGGCCAATTCTTACATAATCTCCTACCGAGAATTGGTCTTCGAAAATAATGAAGAAGCCGGTGATGATGTCTTTCACGAGACTTTGTGCACCGAAGCCGACTGCCAAACCGACAATCCCGGCACCGGCAAGCATCGCCTTTACATCAATTGTCAGCGCTGCAAGAATGGACATAATCGCAATAAAATAGACAACATATGATAGCACATTTTCCAGCAATTTCATTAAGGTAGCTTCACGCCGTTCCGTAATCCGGAGAGGTCCTCTCGTCCTGACCTTAAAGAAGTTGCGGATTGCAATCTTTCCGACTCGGATAAACAAGCCAGTTATGATCAGGATTGCAATGATTTTCAAAACACCTTCCCCAATTGCAAACCAAAGCTTATCGTCCGTGAGTTGATTGCTTATATTATTTAAAACTTTCTGCGTCCTTGTCAGACTCTCTTCTGCTTTCGTCATTTTTTTCACCTGCCCGTAAAATTCATCCATCTATCAAACGTTATGTAACAAAGTAGAAGATTTCATACAAACACATCCATTTTAACAAGTTTTATAATGTAGTTAAAGAAGAGTGTTTGTCCAGTAACACAACAACCGTTTAGAAGAAGTTGCCGTTCTATCGTTTCATTATATTAATATAACATCAACACTTTTTAAAAGGGCCCATAACATCAAAAACCTTCGCTGGTAAAAATAAGACCTTATACCTCTATAAAAGATTCACTGCTCCAAAAGACCCTGTTTAAATCTTTCTGTTTACAGGTATGTATAGATTACAAAAAAAGTCCGTATACTGATAGTACGAATTTTAAGGAGTTGATCCAATGAATCTCAAAAACCATTTTTTCGAGCGGAAAAACAGTGTGGCGAAAATCAATCATGAGGATGAGCTGGCGGCCGAAAAGCTGGCTTCTGAAATCCTGGACCTTCTTCCTAACTTCAGTGCCAGGCCCATTGTTTTTGTCTGCATTGGAACTGACCGCTCCACCGGTGATTCATTGGGTCCGCTGATCGGAACACTGCTGGAAGAAAAGGATATCGCTCCATATCATGTGTATGGGACGCTCGATGATCCGATACATGCTGTCAATATGGATGCCAAGCTGACGGAAATCAAGCAAAAGCACTTTAATCCATTCATAATCGGCATAGACGCATGTCTTGGACGTTTGAAAAGCGTCGGCTCGATCCAGGTTGCCAATGGGCCTGTCAAGCCAGGTGCCGGTGTGAACAAGGAACTGCCGGAAGTCGGGGATATGCATATTACAGGAATTGTCAATGTGAGCGGTTTTATGGAGTTCTTCGTCTTACAGAACACAAGATTGAATCTCGTGCTAAAAATGGCCAAAACGATTGCGAACGGCATTTTCGAGAGCAGCCAGCAACGACCCAGGAAACAGGATTGGCCAAAGCTGAATTGGGACCTTGAAGCTGAACAGCCTACAGTTGTGGAATGACGATGGTGTAAAACGCCGGGAGATGATCTCCCGGCGTAATTTCATGCCAAAATGGCAATCCTCAACCTTTAAGAGCGTGACATTCAATAGAGCATACAGAGTTTAGCGGCGCGCGCGCCTCAAACTCCGATCATATAGTGCGAAATCATGACAAGTATAGCCGTCACCAGTATGCCGGGCAGGAGGTTCGCCACCCTGATTTTAGTCAGGCCAATCATGTTCAAGCCGATGGCAAAAATCATCACCCCTCCTGTGGCGGTCAGCTCAAGGATGAAGCTGTCCATCAATGCCTGCGGAATCAGCTTATCGATTTGCGTTGCAAATAATGCGATGGTTCCCTGATAGATCACGACTGGTATCGCTGAAAAAAGCACCCCAATACCAAGTGTGGTAGTGAGGATTAGTGCCGTGAAGCCGTCAATGATCGCTTTGGTATATAAGACGTCATGGTCGCCTCGAATCCCGCTGTCAAGTGCCCCGATAATCGCCATTGCCCCAATGACAAAAATCAACGTCGCGGTGACGAACCCCTGGGAAATGCTGCCCTCTCCTTTTGAGCCTATCTTACTTTCAAGCCAGTCCCCGACTGCATTCAGCTTATCCTCAAGCTTCCATGCCTCCCCAAGCACTGCACCGATTACCAGACTTAAGATGACGATCAGGAAATTGGCGCTCTTAAAGCCCATCTGCAGGCCCAGCACCATAACGGCAAGCCCGATGGCATGCATGACGGTGGCTTTCATATTTTCAGGTATTTTCGTCAGCAGCCTGCCCAATAAGGTTCCGATGATGATCAATAAACCATTCACCATGGTGCCAAGTAAAAACATATTGTTCACCCATTTTCAGTTTTAGTCATGTAAGGCTTTTTTCGCAGTAAGTGTTGCTATGCAACTCCGTGATGAATAGTTGAAAGCAATAAGGGTGGGTGAAAGCAACAAAACGCACGAAAAGCCTATGTAAAAAAAGAAGCCATCGAAATGATAGCTTAGGAATTTTGCTTGTCTAATAATTCAAGGATTCGTTCCAGATCATCCTTAGAGAAGAACTCTATTTCAATTTTCCCTTTGTTTTTGGATTGCTTGATGTTAACCGTAGTGCCGAAGCGTTCACGAAGCGAGGTTTCCCGCTCGCGGATGAATACGTCCTTGGTCACTTTTTCGGTTTTTGTTTCACGTGGAACGACCCCGTTCATTTGCTGGATCAGCTGTTCAAGCTGGCGTACATTCATGCCTTCTTTAAGGATTTTATCGACAAGGACAGAAAGCTTGTCCTTCTTTCTTAACCCAAGAAGCGCACGGCCGTGCCCCATTGAGATTTTCCCTTCTGAAATAAGCTGCTGGATTTTTGGCGGCAGCGACAGCAACCGGATATGGTTTGCCAGATGCGGCCGGCTTTTGCCCAGTCTTTTCGCCAGCTCTTCCTGTGTGAGCTTCAGCTTCTCAATCAAAGTTTGATAGGCAATTCCCTCTTCGATCGGATTCAAATCTTCACGTTGAAGGTTTTCCAGCACCGCAAGCTCCATCATTTGCTGCTCATTCAGCTCACGCACGACTGCCGGTACGGTTTCCAGTCTGGCTTCTTTCGCAGCACGATAACGCCTTTCCCCAACTACGATTTCATAGCCTTTAATCGTTTTCCTGACGATGATTGGCTGGAGGATTCCATGCTCCTGAATTGAAAGCTTCAATTCCTCAATCGCTTCTGGTTCAAAAACTTTTCGTGGTTGATATGGATTTGGTCTGATTTCCTTGATGCTTATTTCCTGGACCTTTTCTTCCTTTTCGGCCTCCATATTGAAGAAAGCATTCAATCCCTTACCTAAGCCTTTAGCCATTTGCAACCACTTCCTTTGCAAGATCTAAATAAACCTCTGCTCCGCGGGATTTCGGATCATAAATGATAATTGGCTCTCCATGGCTGGGAGCTTCACTCAGACGGACGTTCCTGGGAATGATCGTCTGGTAAACCTTGTCCTGGAAGTACTTCTTCACTTCCTCAATCACTTGCAGACCAAGATTCGTACGTGCATCCAGCATCGTCAGCAAGACACCTTCAATCTTCAAATCCTGGTTCAAATGCTTCTGCACCAGACGAACCGTATTCAGTAGCTGGCTCAGTCCTTCAAGCGCATAATACTCGCATTGTACAGGAATGATGACCGCATCAGAAGCTGTCAAAGCATTCAGGGTCAATAGTCCAAGTGATGGCGGACAGTCTATGATAATATAATCAAATCGGTCTTTTACTTCCTCAAGAGCCCGCTTCAAGCGAACTTCCCTCGAAATGGTAGGTACAAGCTCAATTTCCGCCCCAGCCAGCTGGATAGTTGCGGGAATCGTATATAGATTCTCAACCGCGGTAGGATGGATTACCTTGCCCGCTTCCACATCATCTACGAGCACATCATAAATGCATTGTTCAACATCCGCTTTTTCTATGCCTACACCGCTCGTCGCATTTCCCTGAGGATCTGTATCGACAAGCAGCACTTTTTTCCCTATGTATGCCAGGCATGCACCGAGATTCACCGATGTCGTCGTCTTGCCGACTCCACCCTTTTGATTCGCAATCGCAATGATTTTTCCCACATTGTCACCTTCTTTCAAACCCATAAAAATCCTATTCAGCTTTTCCAAGCACATACGTAAAATAAGGCTTTTTCCAGCACCATGCCGAAAAAAGCAATCATGTATTCTATTTTATCATGAATTCTGACAGTTGATAGAATTTTTATGAAAAAGTAATACCACTGTGAAAATAGTAAACTAGTATTGGATTCCAGAGTGTTATCGTTATGTGAACGGGATGAAGGGCTTTCTGCTAAAAAACAAAAAAGCAGGAGACAGCTTATCTCCCACTTTCAATAGTTATTTCTTCTTTGGAATGCGGATTGTGAATTGGTAAAACTCTTCAAACTCTTCTTCTTCCGAGTCGAGATTGATGCCGCTGTCAGAAACCATGCTCAGCGATTGGCGGATTGTATTGACGGCAATCCTCATGTCCTTGCTGAATGCTTTCCGCTTTGGTTTTGGTTTTTCTTCCCCTTGACTAAGGAGCTTGACGACACGTTCTTCCGTTTGCTTGACATTGAGAGATTTCTCGATGACCTCAGCCAGCACCTGTACCTGCAATTCAGGGTTTTTCAATGGAATGAGTGAACGTGCATGCCGCTCTGTGATCAATTTATTTAAAAGTGCATCCTGGACTTCCTGGGGAAGCTTCAGCAACCGCAGCTTATTTGCAACTGTCGATTGTCCTTTCCCAAGCCTTTGGGCCAGTGCTTCCTGTGTGAGGTTATGAATTTCCAGCAATTTCCCATAGGCCATCGCCTCTTCAATCGGTGACAGTTCCTCCCGCTGAAGATTCTCTATCAAAGCCACAGATGCCGTTTCGGAATCAGACAGGTTATTAACGATCGCCGGAACTTCTTCCCACTCAAGCTTTTTCATTGCCCGCCAGCGGCGTTCCCCGGCAATGATTTCAAATCGATCCTGGTCGTATTCCCGTACGACGATTGGCTGGATTACTCCATGTATGTGAATGGTACGGGCCAATTCTTCAATCTTTTCATCATCAAAAACAGTCCTTGGCTGGTATCTGTTTGGAATAATATGGTCAATCGGAATTTTTTTAATTTCTTCGTTTTCTATGTTGTCAATATCCTCAACCGTTTGTTCTTCCATTTGGTTCGCTTCTTCCACTTGGTTCCGTTCTTTTTCCTTTTCTCCAAGGCCAAAAAAGCGCGAAAAAGAAGGCTTCATCACCCTACACCACCTTTATGAACTCCCTATTACATATTCTCTATAAAAATGACAAGTTCCTGCTTATAGACTCTATTATAAACTAAAATCATTTTTCAAAATAGGACAAAAAGCGCAAGCAAGCACGTTTGATATCTGTATTTCGATAAACTCTGCGCTCCTGACCGGCGTCCGAGATGCACGATCAGGAACAGCATTGTTATTCGATTGGCGTTTTATTCGGAGTCCCTGGTTTTCTCGGGTACTTCTTAGGTGTTGGCTTTTGTTTTTTTATGATTAAAATATTTCGCTCACTCTCTTCCACCGGCAATGTGAAAGAATGCGAAGATTCAAGTTTCCCTCCAAGAACGGAGATCGCTTTTTCGCCAGCCTGGAGTTCTTCTCCAGCCTGATTGCCCTTCATGGCGACGAATGTCCCGCCTACTTTCGCAAGAGGAAGACATAGTTCGCTAAGTACAGACATTCTTGCAACAGCCCTCGCCATCACCACTTCATATTTTTCACGATATGCAGGGTTTTGACCGAAAGTTTCGGCACGGTCATGGATGAAGGTTGTCCCCTCGAGACCCAGTTGCTTGGAAAGCTGTTCAAGAAACGTGATTCGCTTGTTCAGGGAGTCCACGATCGTGACCTTGATTTCCGGAAAAGCAATTTTAATCGGAATGCTCGGGAAGCCGGCACCTGCACCAACATCGCATAAATCGAGCGGCTTATTGAAATCAAAATAGAAAGCGGCTGAAACGGAATCATAAAAATGCTTCAAGTACACATCCGGCTTTTCCGTAATCGCAGTTAAATTCATTTTTTCATTCCACTCGACGAGCATTTCGTAATAGGTTTCATATTGCTCCATTTGCCTCTGGGAAAGCTCAATCCCCTTTTCAGCGAGCAACGCTTTAAATTGATCTGTATTCATAAGCCAACCCTTTCTGATGGTTACTACTTGATCTTCGCAATGCGTCCCTGCTCCAGATAGACGAGCAGGATGGAAATATCCGCAGGGTTCACCCCTGAGATTCTCGATGCCTGCGCCAATGTCAATGGCTGGACCTCTTTCAGTTTTTGGCGTGCTTCTGTCGCCAGTCCTGAGATCGCCTCATAATCAATATTTTCCGGGATTTTCTTATCTTCCATCTTTTTCAGCCTATCAACCTGCTGAAGCGATTTTTCGATATATCCCTCATATTTAATTTGGATTTCTGTTTGTTCTTCTATTTCGAACTCGAGCTCTCCATCCGCAGGCACGAGCTGCTTGATATGCTCATATGAAACTTCCGGACGCTTCAGGAGGTCTGAAGCACGGATTCCATCCTTCAACTCACTGCCGCCCAGCGAACGGATTAATTCCTGGACCTCGGCTGAAGGTTTGATGATGATGGATTGAAGTCGTTTCTTCTCCGCATCGATTGCATCTTTTTTCGCCAGGAACTTCTGGTATCGTTCTTCTGTGATCAGACCAATTTCATAACCCTTTTCGGTTAAGCGAAGATCTGCATTGTCGTGCCGCAGAAGCAGACGGTACTCCGCTCTCGATGTCAGCAGACGGTACGGTTCATTCGTTCCTTTTGTCACGAGATCATCAATCAATACGCCAATATAGGCATCGGCACGGCTGAGGATGACTTCTTCCTTGTCCAGAGCCTTTCTGCCGGCATTGATTCCGGCCATGATTCCCTGTCCGGCAGCCTCTTCATAACCTGAAGTTCCATTGATTTGGCCAGCAGTATAAAGATTTTTGATCAATTTAGTTTCCAATGTCGGCCATAGCTGCGTCGGTACAACCGCATCATACTCAATTGCATAGCCGGCACGCATCATCTGGACTTTCTCAAGACCAGGGATTGTCTGTAGGATTTTGTGCTGGACCTCTTCTGGCAAGCTGGTTGATAGTCCCTGCACATACACTTCCTGAGTGTTCCTTCCTTCTGGCTCCAGGAAAATCTGGTGGCGCGGCTTATCATTGAAGCGGACGACCTTATCCTCGATGGATGGGCAATAGCGCGGCCCAGTCCCCTTGATCATTCCGGAATACATCGGTGAGCGGTGCAAATTGTCATCAATCAGCTGATGTGTACGCTCATTCGTATATGTCAGCCAGCAAGGAAGCTGGTCCGTAATGTATTTCGTCGTTTCATAGGAAAAAGCACGGTGGACATCATCACCAGGCTGTATTTCTGTTTTAGAATAATCAATAGTGTCGCTGTGAACCCGCGGCGGCGTGCCAGTCTTAAAACGGACAAGGTCAAAGCCAAGCTCTTCAAGATGCTCCGAAAGCTTGATTGACGGCTGCTGGTTATTCGGGCCGCTTGAATATTTCAACTCACCAAGGATGATTTCCCCGCGCATATACGTCCCCGTCGTGATGACGACTGTTTTCGCACGGTAAATGGCTCCAGTCTGAGTAATGACCCCTTTACATTCACCATCTTCTACAATCAGGCGCTCCACCATGCCCTGTATCAATGTGAGGTTTTTCTGGTTTTCAAGCGTCTTCTTCATTTCATTCTGATAATCAAATTTATCGGCCTGTGCCCGCAATGCACGTACGGCAGGTCCCTTACCGGTATTCAACATCCTCATCTGGATGTAGGTTTTATCAATATTGCGTCCCATTTCGCCGCCAAGAGCGTCAATTTCGCGCACAACGATTCCCTTTGCAGGTCCGCCGATTGACGGATTGCACGGCATGAACGCAATCATATCTAGATTGATGGTAATCATCGCTGTTTTTGCACCCATCCGCGCCGGCGCAAGAGCTGCCTCAACACCCGCATGGCCGGCACCCACTACAACCACATCAAAATTCCCGGCTTCATAACCCATCCTGCTGCCTCCTTTTATGCTGCTTATAAGCTAGCCACTTTAAAAATCCATAGTCATATTGTTCTATGAAAAAATTTACTGTTTTCCAGTAACGTACTATATAGAAAATTTTCGTGAAATAATTTCCTTATTTGCTCTTAAAAATTACTTTCCTAGACAGAACTGGGAAAATAACTGGTCAATCAAGCTTTCATGAACACTTTCACCAATGATTTCGCCAAGAAGCTCCCATGCACGGGTCAAGTCAATCTGGACGATATCGATAGGCGTTCCCATTTCCACGCCGCTGATCGCTTCTTCAATCGAATGTGCAGCCTGGTTGAGCAATGCGATATGACGGCTGTTGGATACATAAGTCAGATCCCCTGACTCAATCGCACCTGAAAAGAACAGTGTTGAAATTGCTTCTTCAAGCTGGTCCACACCCTGATCTTCCAGCAGCGAGGTCGTAACAAGTGAATATGGCTTCGCAAGCTCCCTCACTTCATCCATATTGATTTTCTGCGGGAGATCCGTTTTGTTGACGATGACGATGACATCCATGCCTTCGACAGCTTTAAAGATGTTCTGATCCTCTTCCGAAAGCTCATCCGAATAGTTCAGAACGAGCAAGATCAAATCCGCTTCTTTCAGAACCTGTCGGGAACGCTCGACACCAATTCGTTCGACGATATCCTCCGTCTCACGGATCCCTGCTGTATCAAGAAGTCTTAATGGAACACCGCGTACATTGACATACTCTTCGATGACATCACGAGTAGTACCTGGAATATCTGTAACGATCGCCTTATTTTCATGAACAAGGCTATTCAATAAAGAGGATTTCCCTACATTAGGCCGGCCTACAATGACAGTGGAAAGCCCTTCCCTGAGGATTTTCCCCTGCTGCGAGGTTTGCAAAAGCTTTTCAAGCTCAGCTTTTACATAGTTCGCTTTTTCCAGAAGCATATGATGAGTCATTTCCTCGACATCGTCATACTCCGGATAGTCGATATTCACTTCGACATGCGCTAGAATTTCGAGAATTTCCTGGCGCAGCTTCTGGATCAGTCTTGAAAGGCGCCCTTCCATCTGGCCAAGTGCCATATTCATCGCCCGATCCGTTTTCGCCCTGATCAAGTCGATGACTGCCTCTGCCTGGGAAAGATCGATCCGTCCATTTAAAAAAGCCCGTTTTGTAAATTCTCCTGGCTCCGCAAGTCTCGCACCCTGATTCAGGACAAGCTGGAGCACACGGTTTACAGAAACAAGACCCCCATGGCAGTTGATTTCGACTACATCTTCTTTCGTGAACGTTTTCGGCCCCCTCATGACGGAGACCATTACTTCTTCAGCAACTTGGCCAGTTTTCGGTTCGATCAGATGGCCATAATGAATCGTATGCGTAGCCGCCTCGCTAAGCCTCTTGCTTCCAACCCCTCTGAACAATCGGTCTGCTATTTCGAATGCCTGATCCCCGCTCAAACGGACAATCGCAATCGCACCTTCACCCATCGGCGTAGAGATCGCCGCAATCGTATCAAATTCCACATGCTTCACCCCACTTTTTTAAAAAAATAATATATATATAAAGATTGAAGTTTGTTTTCTACAAATTACTAGAATAACACATCAGTTTAGCGAAAAAAAGAAAGGAATCTTCTCTATCGCCAAATTATCCACAATAAATAAAATAAACTCTTTTAATTTTAACTTATCCACATGTGAATAACAATAAAACCAGGAGAGGAAATTTCGCATTGTGGAAAAACTCACAGGGAAATTCATAAGGATTTTCTGCCATTCAAAAAACTGGTAAAAATCGCGGCAAATTTCCAAGTCGCCAATAAAAACTGATTTTCGCTAGAAAACAGCTCATAATCGCCAATATAATTAAATTTTCGCCAATAAACATATTAGGCAGATCATAATCGTGATCTAAACATGATTATTCAAGTCAGATTAAGCTGCCAGGGTTCATTTTTTCATAAAATAACAACAAAAAAACCCGAACCTGGACCAGGTTCGGGTTACATTTCTTTATTTAGACGGTGCGATCACAATATGCCTGTGCGGCTCTGTGCCGTCTGAAAAAGTTTTGATTTTCTTGTTTGACATCAATGCAGTATGAATCACTTTGCGTTCATACGAAGGCATCGGTTCAAGCGCGACGTTTTGTCCGGTTCTTACTGCTTTTTGTGCCAGGCGTTCAGCCAGCTGGACGAGTGTATCGTTCCGGCGCTGACGGTAATCCTCCGCATCAAGTACCACAGTAGCGTACTGATCAGAATATCGGTTTACCACGAGCTGCGTTAAAAATTGCAGCGAATTCAGTGTTTGGCCTCTTTTTCCGATCAGCAAAGCGATTTTTTCACCTGACATCGTCAATAGGACTGTTTTTCCTTCTTTTTTCACATCCACGTCAATGGATGCACCCATTTTTTCGCCAACCGATTTCAAATAATTTACGGCTTCTTCAACAGCATCGATTTTGACTGTCACTTTGACAACAGCCGGGCGTGTGCCGAAAAGTCCGAAAATCCCCTTTTTGCCTTCATCAATTACATCAATTTCTGTGCGGTCTTTGGTTGTCTTTAATTGAGCTAAAGCGGATTCTACTGCTTCGTCGACATTTTGTCCTGTAGCAGTTACCTGTTTCACTTTTTTGCTCCTCCCGCATTGCCGGCAGCCTTTGCTTTTTTAAGATCCGGCCCTTTAATAAAGTACGTTTGACCAATCATGAATAAGTTACCTACTACCCAGTACAGTGAAAGTGCTGCTGGGAAGTTGATCGCGAATACAACGATCATGATTGGCATCAGCCAAAGCATCATCGCCATTTGCGGATTGCCTTCCTGGCCAGCCATCATCATTTTTTGCTGAATGAAAGTAGTGATACCTGCAACAATCGGCAGAATATAAAACGGATCCGGTGCACCAAGATCGAACCATAAGAAGTTATGCTCGGCAATTTCCCTGGTTCTTGAAATCGCGTGGTAGAAACCAATCAAGATTGGCATCTGGACAATCAGCGGGAAACAGCCTGCAAGCGGATTGACACCATGCTGCTGGAAAAGTGCCATCGTTTCCTGCTGAAGCTTTTGCTGTGTCTTCTGGTCCTTTGAGCTGTATTTTTCCTTCAGCTTCTGCATTTCCGGCTGCAATGCCTGCATCGCTTTCGAGCTTTTCGTTTGCTTGATCATAAGCGGCAGGATCGCAAAACGGATCAGCAAAGTAACAGCAATAATCGATAGTCCGAAGTTTCCACCGAGCCATTCGGCCATCTTGATGATTAACAGGGATAAGGGATAGACAATATATTCGTTCCAGAAACCCTTACTCTCTGGAGTGATCGGCTGGTTATACTCTGTACAGCCTGTCAGCAATGACACCACTAACACCAAGCCCAATATCAATAATATTCTTTTTTTCAAGCTTCATTTCCTCCTAACTTCCCGATACGTTCATTTATTTTCAAAAGTTTGTCCCAAATTTTATGTACATTTCCCTTTGGCTGCATAATGCAATCAAAAGTATTTTAACATCTTTTATAGGGAAGCGCTTTTAAAAAATGCAATTCGGCAAATATTTTTGCCTCAATCATTATCTCCAGTTTTCGGCTTCTTCAAAACTTTTCCGACCTTCATAACATGCTCAAGGCTTTTCTTGACCTCATGCATGTCCATTTCGGCAGTCGGCTTCCGGGCAATAATGATATAATCGTTGCCGTTGTGAACCCGGTCCTGCAATTCATGGAAAGATTGCCGGATATAACGTTTTATCTGATTTCGCATGACGGCATTGCCGATTTTTTTGCTGACTGATAGTCCGATGCGGAAATTCTCCTGCTCCGGTTTTTTCAAAATATAGACGACAAATTGCCGGTTAGCGACAGATCTTCCTTTTTTAAAAGCCTCTTGGAATTCTTTATTTTTTTTCACTCTGTAATCTTTTTTCATCTATAACACCTTCAATTCTCTATGGATCCTGTTATGTAAACTTCGCTGGAATGGCTATAAGGATTTAAAGGCTGTGTAAATCAGACTGTTGATTTTCGTTCCAGGCGCTTCGCTTTCCACTACAATCAACAGGATTTTAAAAAAGAAGTGGTACATTCACACAGCCTCTTAAAGTATATCCAAAAATAAATCCCTAAAGCCCATTTCTCAGTAAGCCCAACCCAAAATAGTATTGCCCAAAGAGAAAAAAGACCACTGACATTTCAGTGGCCTAAGCTGATAATACTTTTCTTCCTTTTTGACGACGGCGAGCAAGAACCTTACGGCCATTTGCACTGCTCATGCGAGCACGGAATCCGTGAACTTTACTGTGTTTACGTTTATTTGGTTGATAAGTGCGTTTCATATATGTTACACCTCCCTGAGGAATAGCTGTTACAGACAGTCTTTGTAATTATAAAGAGGGGCAGCATAAATTGTCAAGTGCCTATTCGGAAAAGAACCTTATTACCATATAGTAATAATTTGAATTCCCCGCCAGCTCTTTTGAAATCCTCGATGGATTTTTTCACCTGGCTTACAGATTGAAAAAAAGTATCAGGTTTCTGAAACAGTTGTTTTTCATTCCACTTAAATTTTTGAAGTAAAAGAATATTTTTTCACCAAAAGAAAATCTTATTTTATATATTTTACTTTTTTAAATTTCACTGTTTCGGAAGACCTGTGGACAAAAATCGACACCATTTTTATTATCCACATCCCTTTTTGACAGCTTTTACACAAGCCAGATGGCTGTGGACAATTATTCTCCACAGAGAGGGTGTATTGTGGATAATGTATGAAAAAGCGTTGCACCATGCTAGATTATCTGATATTATATTTGTGTTTTCACTCTTAATAATTCGATGGCAGAAATATAATTATCCACAAAATGTGGATAAACTGTGGATAGGTTATTCAGGGCTGTTGTAAAAGTTTGTCCACAGAAAGTGGATATTGTCGAAAAGCTTCTTTTCTTCCTTATTATATATTTTTCCACATTAATAGTTTTGTATATTTATTAATCAGGGGTTGTACAACGTGTATAACCTTTCGTTTTATGCTTTTCGAACAGATCTGATGCATATGGCCAAACGGCTAAATGTGAAGATCAGCCAGACATAGAGATAAAACTTACGAGAAAAGGAGGGAAAATTGTTGGAGAATATTGCAGATCTCTGGAATAATGCTCTCGCTAAAATCGAGAAAAAGATCAGTAAGCCCAGTTTTGATACATGGCTAAAATCAACCAAAGCACATTCGCTCCAGGGTGATGTCCTTACGATTACAGCACCGAACGAGTTTGCCCGCGATTGGCTGGAAGAGCGCTATTCCCAGCTCATCAGCGGCATTTTGTATGAAATTACTGGTGAAGAGCTTGCTGTTAAATTCATCATTCCCCAAAACCAGAATCAAGAAGATCTTGATATTCCCTTGCCGCCCAGAAGGGTCAAGAAGGAAGAAGACACGCCCGATTTGCCAGTCAGCATGCTGAATCCAAAGTATACATTCGATACTTTTGTCATTGGATCAGGCAATCGTTTCGCCCACGCGGCATCGCTTGCAGTAGCTGAAGCGCCGGCAAAAGCCTATAACCCTTTATTCATCTACGGGGGCGTAGGACTTGGTAAAACCCACTTGATGCATGCAATTGGGCACTATGTCCAGGATCATAATCCGAATGCGAAAGTGGTTTATTTGTCATCTGAAAAATTCACAAATGAATTTATTAATTCAATCAGGGACAACAAAGCAGGAGATTTCCGCGATAAATATCGTAATGTTGATGTACTGCTTATTGATGATATTCAGTTCCTGGCGGGGAAAGAACAAACGCAAGAAGAATTTTTCCATACATTCAATACTTTGCATGAAGAAAGCAAGCAGATTGTCATCTCCAGTGACCGTCCGCCAAAAGAAATTCCGACTCTTGAGGACAGGCTGAGATCCCGTTTCGAATGGGGTTTGATCACTGATATTACGCCGCCTGACTTGGAAACAAGAATCGCGATCCTGCGCAAAAAAGCGAAAGCAGAAGGATTGGATATTCCTAATGAGGTCATGCTTTATATCGCGAACCAGATCGACTCCAACATCCGTGAACTTGAGGGAGCCTTGATCCGTGTGGTCGCGTACTCTTCACTCATCAATAAGGATATCAATGCAGACCTGGCTGCCGAGGCATTGAAGGATATTATTCCGAGCTCGAAGCCAAAGGTGATTACAATCCTGGATATCCAAAGAGTCGTTGGGCAGCATTTCAATGTTAAGCTCGAGGATTTCAAAGCTAAGAAACGGACAAAATCCGTCGCTTATCCAAGGCAAATCGCCATGTACTTATCAAGGGAGCTGACAGATTTCTCTCTTCCAAAGATCGGGGAAGAATTCGGAGGACGTGACCATACAACCGTCATCCATGCTCATGAGAAAATTTCTAAAATGATTTCAACTGATACAAATCTGCAAAGGCAGTTAAAAGATATAAATGAACAATTAAGGGTTTAGGATAATGTGAATAACTCGTCATTGGTTACGCACAGTCTGTCCACATGTGGATAGGCTGTCTTTCCTTTGATCAAATCACTTATCCACAAATCCACAGGCCCTACTAGTACTTCTATTACTTTTTAAAACATATTAATATATGCATTTAAGAAAAAAATATTCCAAAACGGAGGCCAAAAAATGAGATTTATTATCCAGCGCGATTTTCTGCTGCAAAGCGTCCAGGACGTCATGAAGGCAGTAACAAGCAGAACGACAATCCCTATTTTGACTGGTATCAAGATTGTTGCAAATGAAGAGGGAGTAACTCTTACAGGCAGCGATTCCGATATTTCCATTGAATCTTTCATTCCTAAAGAAGAAGCAGGGGATGAAATCGTTGAAATCAAACAGCCAGGATCCATTGTTCTGCAGGCGCGTTTCTTTAGTGAGATCGTTAAAAAGCTTCCGACAGACACAGTGGAAATCGAAGTCCATAATAATCTGCAGACGATCATCCGTTCTGGAAAATCCGAATTCAACCTTAATGGCCTTGATGCAGAAGAATATCCACACCTTCCGCAAATTTCGGAAGAGCATGTATTCAAGATTCCGACAGACTTATTAAAAGGGCTGATCCGCCAGACTGTCTTTTCAGTGTCCACCTCAGAAACACGCCCGATCTTGACAGGTGTAAACTGGAAGGTCGAAAACAATGAACTGATCTGTATTGCAACAGACAGCCACAGACTGGCATTGCGAAAGGCAAGGCTAGAGGCTGACAATACCGAGAACTACAACGTGGTAATTCCAGGAAAAAGCTTGACTGAGTTGAGCAAAATCCTCGATGACAGCTCTGATTCAGTCGATATCGTCATTACCGAAAACCAGGTTTTATTCAAAGCCAAGCATCTGTTATTCTTCTCAAGATTGCTTGAAGGAAACTATCCTGACACAGGACGGCTGATTCCGACTGAAAGCAAAACAGATGTTGTCGTGAATACAAAAGAATTCCTGCATGCTATTGATCGTGCTTCATTGCTCGCTAGAGAGGGACGAAACAATGTCGTCAAGTTTTCCACAATCGAAGGCGGAGCCATCGAAGTTTCTTCCAACACACCAGAAATCGGTACTGTTGTCGAAGAAATCCAGAGCCAGTCTATCGATGGTGAAGAACTGAAAATCTCTTTCAGCGCCAAATATATGATGGACGCCTTAAAAGCACTAGAGGGAACAGAAATCCAGATCAGCTTCACAGGCGCGATGAGACCATTCGTCATCCGTCCGCTTCATGATGATTCCATCCTGCAGCTGATCCTGCCTGTAAGAACTTACTAATTCCATAACGCCACCAGTTTTATTGCTGGTGGTTTTTTTTATAAATGAAAAATAGACTTTATTTTAGACAAAAATGATATTTAGCACCTGTTGATTGCAGTGGAAGGCGCGAAGA
The DNA here is from genome assembly GCF_007678455.1 of Cytobacillus oceanisediminis 2691. Lineage (GTDB taxonomy): Bacteria > Bacillota > Bacilli > Bacillales > Cytobacillaceae > Mesobacillus > Mesobacillus oceanisediminis_A. The sequence continues at coordinate 263,053 of NZ_VEEP01000008.1, forward strand.
CTCCTCGAAATTGCTAACGCATTTCCTTCGTGCGTGGGCCGGTTCAAGCGAAGCCAAATCAATGTCCTGCGGGATCAGCTGGATAGGAGAGACCTAGGTGAAATGATTCACGTGAGGAATCATTTGCACCCCGCAGACGCCAAAGGCGGCGAGGAGGCTCAGCGCCAGTTAGGAAGAATTGCCTTTTGAAAAAGCCGGCAGTTGGACTTTTTCATTATTCTTCCAGCAGAAAGCGAAGCGCCTGGAACGAAAATCAAAAGGCCAAGGTTATAGGCAAAAAATAAGAAAATTTGTTTCTATGGAAAATATTTAGTAAAATAAAGTATTAAGTCCTTTTGGAAGAAAAGGGTGAGAATCGTGAATGAGGAAATAAAAATCGATACCGAATACATTACGCTTGGCCAGTTCCTTAAATTAGCCGATGTGATCCAATCCGGCGGAATGGCAAAGTGGTTTTTAAGTGAACACGATGTTTTTATCAATGGTGAACAAGATCAGCGAAGAGGAAGAAAGCTTCGTTCCGGAGACCAGGTTGCAATACCTGGATTTGGCGAGTTCGTCATAATGCAATAATCCAGAGGATGAACTGTTCATGTATATAGAGGAACTGCAATTAAGGAATTACCGCAATTACCAGGGGCTCGAGGCGACATTTGAAAATAAGGTGAATGTCATCCTTGGCGAAAATGCCCAGGGGAAAACAAATGTCATGGAATCCATCTATGTGCTTGCAATGGCAAAATCACATCGGACCTCAAATGATAAAGATTTGATTCGCTGGGACGAGGAATATGCTAAAATAGAGGGACGGATTAAAAAAACAAACGGATCGCTGCCCATGCAGCTTGTCATTTCCAAAAAAGGCAAAAAGGCAAAAGTCAACCATCTGGAGCAGCGCAAGCTAAGCCAGTATGTTGGCAACATGAATGTCGTCATGTTTGCACCAGAGGACCTGAACCTTGTAAAAGGTAGCCCTCAGGTAAGAAGACGATTTGTCGATATGGAAATAGGACAGGTATCGGCAGTCTATTTGCATGACATCAGCCAGTACAATAAAATCCTCCAGCAGCGGAATCATTATCTCAAGCAGCTGCAGATCAAAAAAGCGACAGACCAGACGATGCTTGATATCCTGACTGAACAATTTATCCAGGCGGCCGCGAGGATCATTCTTAAGCGGTTTGAGTTCCTGAATTTGCTCGAACAATGGGCATTGCCCATCCATCAGGGAATTTCAAGAGGGCTGGAAGACCTGAAAATCATCTATAAACCCTCTGCAGAGGTATCAGAAGGTGATGATTTGTCGAAAATGATAGCAGTGTATGAAGAAAAATTTGCTAAAATAAAGACAAGAGAGATTGACCGGGGAACGACGATGTTCGGTCCGCACCGGGACGATCTGCAATTTTTCGTCAACGGCCGGGATGTCCAGACTTTCGGATCCCAGGGACAGCAGCGGACGACTGCGCTTTCGGTGAAACTGGCTGAAATCGAATTGATCAATGCGGAGATCGGTGAGTATCCAATCCTCCTGCTTGATGATGTCCTGTCTGAGCTGGATGATTATCGCCAATCCCATTTATTGAATACCATCCAGGGGAAAGTTCAAACCTTTGTCACCACCACCAGTGTGGATGGGATTGACCATCAGACATTAAGGGAAGCGGCCACATATAACGTGAAGACCGGCGAAATGTCAAGAATCCAATGAGGTGGACACGATGTATTTGCATGTTGGTGAAGAGGTCCTTGTCAGGACGAAAGATATCATAGCGATATTAGACATTGAAAGCGCCGGTGCTTCTCCTTTCATGGAGGAATTCATCGCGCGGCAGGACAGGGAGATTGTCCAGCTGGCCAAAGGGTCGGCCAAATCAATCGTCGTAACAGGCAATCATATATATTATTCCCCACTGGCATCAGGGACTTTGAAGAAACGCTCACAAAAATTATCCGTTCAGGAGTTTTAATAGATCGGCTTATCCGCAAAAAATGTCGGAAAACACGATGTGTGCGGAAATGCCCACTTGAAATGATTGTAGCTGGGAAATTTTCAGTAAATCCGCTGTTTTATTTTACAGAACCGATTTAGAAAAAAGATGAGTGAAATTGAAAGTGTAGGTGATCGATATGGCAATGGAGGAACAACAATCCATGCAGGGACAAGCGTATGATGAAAACCAGATACAAGTGCTCGAAGGCCTGGAAGCGGTACGCAAACGTCCAGGAATGTATATCGGATCAACGAGTGGAAAAGGTCTGCACCATCTTGTATGGGAAATCGTTGATAATAGTATAGACGAAGCTCTTGCAGGCTACTGTGATGAAATAAACGTCATAATCGAAGAAGATAACAGTATCACTGTAAAGGATAATGGCCGCGGAATCCCTGTCGGTATCCACGAGAAAATGGGACGTCCTGCGGTTGAGGTCATCATGACAGTCCTTCACGCCGGCGGTAAATTCGGCGGCGGAGGCTATAAGGTATCCGGAGGACTCCACGGCGTTGGTGCATCTGTTGTCAATGCCCTGTCTACGTATCTGGAAGTATTTGTCCACCGTGATGGCAAAGTCCATTACCAAAAATTCGAACGAGGTGCTGTCGGTGATCCGTTGAAGATCATTGACGAAACGGACCATACGGGAACAACTGTCCACTTTAAGCCTGACCCGGAAATATTCACTGAAACATTGGAATATGACTATGATACGCTAGCAAACCGCCTGCGCGAGCTTGCCTTCCTGAACAGGGCAATCAAGATTACGATTGAGGATAAGCGCGGCGAAGGCAAAAAGAATGAGTATTACTACGAAGGCGGAATTAAATCGTATGTTGAGCATTTAAACCGCACGCGGGAAGTACTCCATGAAGATCCAATCTATATTGAGGGTGAAAAGGAAGGCATCACTGTCGAGGTCGCTCTCCAATATAACGACAGCTACACTGGCAACATCTATTCTTTCGCGAATAATATCCACACGTATGAAGGTGGAACGCATGAATCAGGCTTTAAGACAGCTTTGACTCGTGTCATCAATGACTATGCCCGTAAGCATGGCATCTTCAAGGAAAGTGACTCCAATCTTTCCGGAGATGATGTTCGTGAAGGCCTGACGGCAATCGTGTCAGTCAAGCACCCTGACCCTCAGTTCGAAGGCCAGACGAAAACAAAACTTGGTAATTCGGAAGTCCGTACGGTAACAGACACGCTGTTTTCCGACCACTTCGAAAAATTCATGCTTGAAAACCCGAATGTCGCAAGGAAGATTGTCGACAAAGGCTTAATGGCAGCAAGAGCCAGACTCGCTGCGAAAAAGGCGCGTGAACTGACCAGAAGAAAGAGTGCGCTCGAAATTTCAAGTTTGCCGGGCAAACTGGCTGACTGTTCTTCAAAGGATCCGTCAATCAGTGAAATATATGTCGTAGAGGGTGACTCTGCGGGTGGTTCCGCCAAGCAGGGCCGTGACCGCCACTTCCAGGCAATCCTGCCATTGCGCGGGAAAATCCTGAACGTTGAAAAGTCACGTCTGGATAAAATCTTATCCAATAACGAGGTAAGAGCAATCATTACGGCAATCGGAACAGGAATCGGCGAAGATTTCGACCTTTCCAAAGCCCGTTACCAAAAAATCGTCATTATGACTGATGCCGATGTCGATGGCGCTCATATCCGTACTTTATTATTGACGTTCTTCTACCGTTATATGAGAAAAATTCTTGAAGCTGGTTACATTTATATTGCCCAGCCGCCATTATATAAAATCCAGCAGGGTAAAAAAATCGAGTATGCTTACAACGACAAGCAGCTTGAACAGATTCTCGCAGAGCTTCCGCAGCAGCCAAAACCGGGCATCCAGCGCTATAAGGGTCTTGGCGAAATGAATCCAGAACAGCTTTGGGAGACGACAATGAACCCTGAGACACGGACCTTGCTCCAGGTAAACCTTGAGGACGCAATCGAGTCGGATGAAACCTTCGAAATCCTCATGGGAGACAAGGTAGAGCCGCGACGCAATTTCATCGAGCAGAATGCACTTTATGTAAAGAACCTGGATATTTAATAAGGCTCTTTTTGAAAAGTACGATTCTTTTTCCAGGATAGAAGGTACGGCCTCTATCCTGATTTTTCTTGAAAAAGGCTGCATTGAACCGGGGTGCGAAGCCCCTGTCTTCTTATGGAATAATGATATGTAATTTGATTACTAGATTAGTGACTGGCATTCGCGCTAAACCTAAGCGCCTTTGCTTTTCGTCTAAAGGAGGTTTCTCTTAAATGGCTGAGACACCAAACTCTCGTGTGAAAGAGATTAATATTAGCCAGGAAATGCGTTCATCCTTCCTGGATTATGCCATGAGTGTAATCGTAGCTCGTGCGCTTCCGGATGTCCGTGACGGCTTAAAGCCCGTACATAGAAGGATTCTATATGCAATGCATGATCTCGGCATGCATTCAGACAAGGCCTATAAAAAATCGGCGAGGATCGTCGGTGAAGTAATTGGTAAGTATCATCCGCATGGTGACTCTGCTGTATACGACACAATGGTCCGTATGGCGCAGGATTTCAACTATCGCTATATGCTAGTCGATGGACATGGAAACTTTGGATCTGTCGATGGCGATGCTGCAGCGGCAATGCGTTACACAGAAGCACGTATGTCCAAAATTTCGATGGAGCTTTTGCGTGACATCAATAAAGATACAATCGACTATCAGGATAACTATGACGGTTCTGAAAGAGAGCCGATTGTCATGCCTTCAAGGTTCCCGAACCTGCTTGTCAACGGTACTTCCGGCATCGCGGTCGGCATGGCAACTAACATCCCGCCGCATCAGCTTGGCGAGGTTATTGATGGCGTATTGGCCATCAGTAAAGATCCTGACATGACCATCATGGAATTGATGGAAATTATCACAGGGCCTGACTTCCCGACAGCAGGATTGATTTTAGGGCGCAGCGGAATCCGTAAAGCTTATGAGACTGGCCGCGGTTCGATTACCCTGCGAGCGAAGGTTGAAATCGAACAGAAATCAAATGGCAAGGAAGTCATTATCGTCAGGGAACTTCCATACCAGGTCAATAAAGCCAAGCTGATTGAGAAAATCGCTGAATTAGTCCGCGACAAGAGGCTTGACGGCATCACAGACTTACGGGATGAATCTGACCGTAAGGGTATGAGGATTGTAATTGAAGTTCGCAAGGATGCGAATGCCAATGTCCTTTTAAATAACCTTTATAAACAAACTGCCTTGCAGACAAGCTTTGGTATCAACCTTCTTGCTTTAGTCGATGGACAGCCGAAGGTTCTTAACCTGAAGCAATGTCTGACATACTATCTTGACCACCAGGTAGTCGTCATTCGACGCCGCACGGAGTTTGAACTCAGGAAGGCAGAAGCCCGTGCCCACATTCTCGAAGGGTTGCGAATCGCACTTGATAATCTTGATGCGGTCATCAGCCTGATCAGAAGCTCACGCACGACAGATATCGCAAGAGAAGGATTGATGACACAGTTCAATCTATCCGAAAAGCAAGCACAGGCCATTCTTGATATGCGTCTGCAGAGGCTTACAGGCCTGGAACGCGAAAAGATCGAAGAAGAGTTCCAGAACCTTATGCAGCTGATCGCAGAATTGAAAGCAATTCTTGCTGACAATGAAAAGGTACTTGAAATCATCCGTGAAGAGCTTCTTGAAATCAAAGAGCGCTTCAATGATGAGCGCCGCACGGAGATTGTCTCAGGCGGTCTTGAAATGATCGAGGACGAGGATCTGATTCCTCGTGAAAATATTGTCATCACTCTTACCCATAACGGCTACGTAAAACGCCTGCCAGTATCGACATATAGGGCACAGCGCCGCGGCGGCCGCGGAATCCAGGGGATGGGTACGAATGAAGATGATTTCGTTGAACACTTAATCACGACCTCCACTCACGATACAATTCTTTTCTTTACAAACAAAGGAAAGGTATATCGTTCGAAGGGTTACGAAATCCCTGAATTCAGCCGTACAGCGAAGGGAATTCCAATCATCAACCTATTGGAAATCGAGAAAGGTGAATGGGTTAACGCCATCATTCCTGTTTCAGAATTTGTGGATGACTGGTTCCTGTTCTTCACAACCAAAGAAGGAATTTCAAAACGTTCACCACTTTCATCATTTGCGAATATCCGCAACAATGGACTGATTGCCCTTAACCTGCGTGAAGGCGATGAATTGATTTCCGTTCGTCTGACAGATGGAAGCAAAGAAATGATCATCGGCACAAAAGATGGCTTACTGATCCGCTTCCCTGAAACAGATGTGCGTTCCATGGGCCGTACAGCCACTGGGGTAAAAGGAATCACCCTGTCTGAAGGTGACGAAGTTGTCGGCATGGAAGTCCTTGAAGAAAGTGCCGAAATCCTTGTTGTCACCAAGAACGGTTACGGCAAGAGGACACCTTCCGAAGAATACAGAAGGCAAGGGCGCGGCGGTAAAGGAATCAAGACATGCAATATCACCGATAAGAATGGTGACCTTGTCACGATGAAGGTTGTGACAGGTGAGGAAGACCTGATGCTGATCACAACAGGGGGCGTGCTGATCCGAATTCCTGTAAGCTCGATTTCCATGACAGGTCGTAATACACAAGGTGTTAAACTCATCAGTCTGAACAAAGCAGAAAATGAGTATGTTGCGACAGTCGCGAAGGTCGACAAGGAAGAAGATAAGCCGGAAGAACTGGAAGAGGATGAGAATGCAGAAGCAATCGTCGACCCAGAAGAGGTTGGCAGTGAAGAAGCAGAATCAGCCGAAACAGCAGAAACACCAAACGAATCAGAAGAAGAATAAACTTTTTAAGAGGAACACAAAAATGTGTTCCTCTTTTTTGGCAAAATAAAGTAAAATAATTGTAAGAAAATTAAAATTCCGGAGTGGATAGCCTTGCGCGTACTAGTAGACAACCTAAAAGAGGGCTGTATCCTTACTGAAGATGTTCTAAGTAAAACGAATAGACCCATCATGAGCAAGAAAACAGTCTTATCAGAGCAACTAATCGATATTCTGAAAGTCTTTCTGGTCAAGGAAGTAGAAGTAGAGAAAACGCTGGTGAATGGATTGCCATGCACAGCCCCTTCGACTGGAAAAGATAAGAATCTTTCATTGAATTCCGACAGGACCGAACGTACTTTTGTTGAGTTGTTTTTACAGGCCAAACAGGAGTTCAAGAAAGAATTCATTTCCTGGCAATCAGGAATGCAGATTGATATTGCCAAACTAAGGTCGATCATTGTCCCGCTTATTGAGCAAACTGACATGAGTTCGTCGGATATATTCAACCTTCATCATTATTCTACCAAGACTGAATATCTCTATGACCATCCATTGGCGGTAGGGGTTATCAGTGCTTTCATCGCAAAAAAATTAAATTACAGCAAAGGGGAAGTGACCCAAATTGCGCTTGCTGGATGTCTTTCTGATTGCGGCATGGCAAAAATCAGCCCGAGCATCCTCAACAAAAATACAACTTTAACGGTTGAGGAATTCGAGGAAATCAAAAATCATCCAACATTTAGCTATCAGATGGTCAGGAACAGCCCATTGCTGAAGGATGCTACGAAGATTGCCATTCTTCATCATCATGAAAGAATGGACGGAAGCGGCTATCCATTCGGCGAAAAGGCAAGCAGGATCCATCCACTTGCAAAAATCCTTGCGGTGGCCGATTCATTCCACGCAATGACCTCCGAAAGGATCTACAAACCAAAGCACTCGCCATTCAAAGTGCTGGAAATGATCAATGAGGAGTTATTCGGAGAGTTTGATATAACGGCATTGAAGGCATTAAGTTCAGCGATTATGAATTATTCCGTAGGCACCAAAATCCGTCTGTCGGATGGCCAGGCTGCAGAAATCATTTTTGTTGAGGAAAAGAATCCGGCAAGGCCGCTGGTGAAATTGCTGGAGTCGGATCAGATCCTTGCTCTGGAGAAGAACAGATACTTGCATATCGAGGAAATCATCCAATAAGAGCTGGCTGTGTATGCCAGCTTTTTTATTTTCAAAGATGCTGTGAAGATATAAAAAATATGTTGAAAAATAGCTATGAAGAGAATTATTGAACAAAAATGAGAAACTGTATAAAAGGTATTGCTTTATAGTTATATGACTGATATAATCTTCAAAGTCAGTAGCGAAACAACAACTTCAATTAAATAGTTTTTGAAAAAAGTTATTGACTTATACAGCAAGAAAATGTTATATTAATAAAGTCGCTTACGGGCGACGAGGTAACAAATTGCTCTTTGAAAACTAAACAAACAAGCGTCAACAAACAATAAATTATCATGCTTCTATTAATAGAAGACATGAGCC
>NZ_VEEP01000090.1 GCF_007678455.1 Cytobacillus oceanisediminis 2691
AGGTGGGGAGGACGGAGGTGATGGGGGTGCGTGAACAAGATGTCGTCCTGGGGGATATGGTGAGCGATGGGGGGGATATGGTGGGAGGGAGTTGGGGGTTCGATGATTTGGATGGTGTGATGGTGAATGAGGTGAATGTTTTGGAGGATAATGAGGGGATTGAAGTGGTGAGGGATGGGATTGGGTGTATGAAGGTATTTAAAGTGGTCATGGTTTTTTAAATGGAGCGGGCGGTGGTGATGTGGTTCATAAGTATGGTGAGGGTTGAGGGCAACTCCATGCATTGCGGATGCATGGTAAAAAGGGATCGAGAGATTGGGGAA
>NZ_VEEP01000091.1 GCF_007678455.1 Cytobacillus oceanisediminis 2691
TGGTGGTGGTGGAAGTGGGGGGGACATCATCAGTTTGGGGCATGAGGAAATGGGTGAGGTTGGCGTTGAAGGGGACATCGGTGAAGTTAATGTAAGGGAGGATGTAAAAAAGAGTTTGTGTGAGTGTTGAATGGGTGGAGAAACTTTGGATGGTAAATTATAGGGAGTTGGAAAGTGTGGTGAAAGTGGAGTTTTGATGTACAAGAAAGGTGTTATGAGTGAAGTTGGTGGTAGTATGGAAGATTTATATGAATTGGGAAAAGGTAAGAGTAAAGAGGGGAAATATGGTTTCGTTGGAGTTTGGGATAAGTTGTAGTTTGCA
>NZ_VEEP01000092.1 GCF_007678455.1 Cytobacillus oceanisediminis 2691
TATGTTATGCATTGGTTTATGGGTTTAGGTTCATGTGGGGAATGACGATGTATGGGGCGATTGGGGATTAGATGGGGGTTTGTGGTGGGAATGTTGTGATGAAGGGGGTGGGGGGTAGAACAGTTGTTTTGGGTGGTGTTGGAATTTATGGGAGAAAAAGAAAGGGTGAGGTGAGGTTTGTTGGGGGGATGGTGATGGGAGGGTTGGTTGGTTTGATTGGGGTTAGGATTTTTAACTGGATGTGGGGGGTTAGGTGAAGGGGGATGATGGCTTATTGGTTGATGGGAATAGTTGTGTTGAGTGGGTATGTTTTATTGGATT
>NZ_VEEP01000093.1 GCF_007678455.1 Cytobacillus oceanisediminis 2691
ATTCTTCTTCATCTTCCTCTCTCCTTTATTATATCCTATCCACGCTGTCATCACCCCCCTCCCCATCTCGATCACCTATATCCTCCATATCCACCATCCTTTTCGATTCTCACCACGTCCCATTCATTATCTCCTCAACTATCCAATTCCTCAAAACCCACTATTCCTCCTCCCTCTCCCTCTCCTATACCATCTCCTATATTTCCTCCTTTTCTACTTTTTCATCATCAACCTTCACCTCAACACACCACCACCTCACCACCAACTCCACCGACAGTTTACACATACCCCTCCTTCACAACCCAATTATCCTCACCTTCC
>NZ_VEEP01000094.1 GCF_007678455.1 Cytobacillus oceanisediminis 2691
TGCTCTCATATATGGGTCAAGAGAAAGATAAAGCGTAGGAAGTAAAATTTGCCCTTCCTGAAGGTCTTTGGTGTCCTGTTGTATAAAATGAAAAGTGTGGTGATGGGGGATGGGTTTAGGTGTGTTAGGTAATAGAATTTGGGGGTTTTTTTGGTTGATAGGAAAGGTGCTTTGGTTTTTGATGGATGTTGGTTAATTAGAGAATTAGTGTTTTGGGTGGAGATAGTATGAAGTGGGAGGGGAAGGGGTGTTAGGAAGAGAATGGAAGGGGAGAAGTCGTTGGTTGAGAGAAGGGGATGGGGAGGAGGGGGGTGGTGTGGT
>NZ_VEEP01000095.1 GCF_007678455.1 Cytobacillus oceanisediminis 2691
CAAACCCCCTTATACCCCAACCGCCATCCCACAATATTTTCCCCATAACGGCCTCAATCTCATCCTCATCATACATTCAGTAACACCACTCCCCATCCCTCACCGTCAAGTTGCTCTTCCTCTTCCCCAACCCCCAACCCCCAAACGCTACACTCCCTCCCTCTTCCCCATCCTTTCAACCCTTCTCCAAACAACACCTACCAATCAATATCCCTCAATCACTCCCTTCTATACTCTCCTTCTCCATCCACATCATATCAATCACCCCATTCCCCATACCCTCCCCCCAATCCTCCATCCCCATTTTCTACTCCACACCCA
>NZ_VEEP01000096.1 GCF_007678455.1 Cytobacillus oceanisediminis 2691
AACGAATCAGTACGCCTTGATCCACTTCTCTCCTCCACTTCTGACCCTTCCCCCAACAATCCTCTTCTCCATTTATGCAAAACCAATCCTGACCATCCTTCCCATCTTACCCCCAATCCTACTCCGATATCTATATTCCCTCTCCATTGGCATTCTACACTTCACCGCTCTAAAAGCACCAAAACTATTTGAAATCCCACATTTCATCTTCCCCTTTCTACATTATGATATAACCATCACCTTGAAACTTCTCCTTCTCATCGTACCACTCCCAATCCTAACTCTATCTCAACACATTCGCCATCACCTTGTGTTAACCAA
>NZ_VEEP01000097.1 GCF_007678455.1 Cytobacillus oceanisediminis 2691
AGTGTCTTTATCTTTTTCATCATTATTGGAGCAAGCTGATAATATTAGTAATGATCCTAATATCATAAAAAATAATTTTTTAATCATAATAAAACTCCTATCTTTTATTTTAATTTTAATGTAAAAGCATTAATCGCTACTATAACTGTACTTAAAGACATTAATATTGCTCCTACAGCTGGTGATAAAATCAAGCCGATAAATGCTAAAATACCAGCTGCTAAAGGTACAGCAACAATATTATAACCTGCACCCCACCATAAGTTTTGCACCATTTTTCTCATAGTATTATTTGAAAGAGTCAAGAAATGAATTCAT
>NZ_VEEP01000098.1 GCF_007678455.1 Cytobacillus oceanisediminis 2691
AGGATGTTGATGATATTTGAGGGGTTGTGAAGGGAAATGGATATTTGGGGGTGTGAGATGAAGGGGTAGTGAGTATTTTTAATGGAAGGGGTGATGGTTGGAATATTATTGAATGGTTGTTGGAAATGGAGGTTGGGAGAGTTGAGAGGATGAAGGGGGATGAATTGAAAAAGGGAATTGGGATGTGCAGTAAACAATGGTATGAGGAGGTGTTGGAGAGGTTTAAACGATATAGGGTGAAAGAGTTAGATTAAAGAGGGGGGATGAGTGGCTGTTATTTGGGTTTTGCAAGGTTTGTTAGAGATTTTATTACTGGAT
>NZ_VEEP01000099.1 GCF_007678455.1 Cytobacillus oceanisediminis 2691
TGGAAGATGATATATTGAAAGGGTTGAGGATGATGATGAGGCACGGTGAAGGAGATGTTTGTGGGGAAGAAGTGAGAAAAATAGAAGGTGGATGGCTGGTGATATGGGGGGAGGATGATAAAGTGGTTGGGGTGGGAATGGGGAGGAAAGTGAAGAAGGATGTGAAGGATTGGGAGGTTTTGATCTTAAAGGAGACGGGGGAGGTTGTGGGGGAGGAGGGGGGTGAGGATGTGGATGAGGTTATGAATGGATTGATTGGTGTAGAGGAAATAGTTGAAGAAGGAAGAGCAAAGGGGAGGGGGTGAGGGCTGGTGTTTT
>NZ_VEEP01000009.1:0-32072 GCF_007678455.1 Cytobacillus oceanisediminis 2691
ATCAACAGCCCCATTCCAGCACAAACCAAAAAAACTGTAGGCAAGCTCGATTTCCATCGAGTTTGTCTACAGTCTGACTCAAAAAACCCCGTTACATAACGGGGTTTTTTGAGTCTGATATTTTTCTGAATTCCAACCCTTTTTCCTTCATTAAATGAGATAATGCTGATTGAAAAGTTGCGAAGGTTTGCGCTTCCAATCGAATCCCATCGAGTACCATTTTCTTGACAAGCCCCGGGTTAAGACCCACAAATACAGTCCTTACACCCATCAAAGACATAGATGAAGCCATTTCATGCAGTTCTCGCCCAATCTCTTCAAGACAAAGACCGGCTACCCTATCACCACTGATATCAGTCAAATCAATAATTGCTGTTTCAATATCTTTATTGTGACAAAAGTCAAGCAACTTTACACGTATTTTATCGAACCGCTCCGCTCGAATTAATCCAGTTAATGGTACAAGGATCGTTTGAGGTACGATAGAAGGTATAATTGGCGCGGACATTTCAGAAATAATTGTTTCATACTCTCGAATTTTTTCCTCGAGCTCTTTCAGCCTATTTGTTTCCAAGCTGTATTAAACCTCCCAAAAAGCGCAGTAATCTCTGTTTTTCTACCTTTCTATCATACATTTATACCAAAGCTTTGTATAGCCAGTAAACCTCATCTTAAAGGAAGCAGTTATAAACATCTAATTAATCACATTAATTAATTGCATGATATCTTCATAAATCTGCTCTTGATATTCATCATCACAGCATCTTTTATAGTCATCGATCAAACGTCCAAGTTCTTTTAAAAAGATTAATTTTTCTTCTTCGTTTATCATGGCAAAATTCTCCTTAATAGGACAAAGGTCATGTGTTGTTTAAGTTAACATAAATATTTCCAGAACAAAATAGAAAATTTCAATTGCACATTATTATATTTTGTAATTCTGGAGAAACTATACCTAATGACACCGAATTTTAAAGGAGCAGATATGGTACATAATATATTCAGGTTAATTATGCTTTTAGTATCCTGGTCTACTTTGTTGCTTTATCCCAGAAGGGAAGTTAAACGATTTTTGCCTGTAACTGTATTCGTCACAGGCCTGGTATTTATTTTGTTGATTTTATCGAATCCCTATAGATTATGGAGAGTATCTGGAGGGTTACGGTCAAAAATCTTCAATGATTTAAGCTTCACTCTCGGACCCTTCTTTGTGGCTAATCTTTGGGTGTTCCGACTCGCCTACGGCAGCATCTGGCAATACTTAGGCATTAATTTAGTGATGGATTATTTATTAGCATACCCGGTTAGCAGTCTCTTTAAGAAACTGAATATTTACCAATTGGAGAGGTTCAAACCTTTATATTTCTTCAGCACTATTTATTCCTTTGCCATCCTGGCATATGGCTTCCAATATTTTTTTAGAAGCACCAGGAGATAATGTAAAAGACCTTCCACTACAAAGAATGGAAGGTCCTTTTTAATTTTCTGTGGTTATATTCTCCATGACCAGCTTGACTCCTTCGACATTTTCAACAAAGTCAATGACAGGGTCGATTTCATTCCTTAGTTTCGGAGTCAATGGTAACTCAATGGTTTCGATCCCGTATGTAAAAACCAATTTTTCAGGTGTCAGCGTCCCGCCATCATTTTTGTTTATTTGCTTCATGGCGGTTATGTCATCCCATGAATAAAAGCTTTTCTCCAGCTTCCAAAGCTCGTCATAATGCAATCCATTCTTATCGATATAATAATAATTGTCAAGACTCATGTAGATGCCTGAAATCATTACGAGCAATGTTACTAAAGATGCAATGAAAACATTAACATTTCTCTTCCTCGATTCATCTGTCCTGAAAAGATAGATAGCGATAATGATCTGAAAGATCGGAATGATCAATAATACGGCTACTATTGTTACATAGGAAGACATCGGGCTGTCAAAAAACCAATATGACCTTTCCAAATACATTGATTGATGTACGAAAGAAACGATAAAGATTCCAATTGGTACAGATGCGAAGAGCAGGATTACGGCTGCTGTAATCAATAGACTCCCTGCACGATCAGCGTTATGTGCGCTCAAATCATTATTCCCCTTTTCTATTTCTATATCTCCATAATATATATTCAATATTAGTAAAAATTTCCCTTCTCCGAAACAACTATTTCTTAAAATTATTCCAAAACAAGGAAGCCAAGTGGAGACAGCAGGAATTTATGGACATATCCCTATTTTTGTTGATGCACAACGAAATTACCACGTAAAGGAAGATACTTCCCATGATCTGCAGAAAGACTTCCTACCAAATGACAATACCATCTAAATTTGAAAAAAAAACCAAGCCGAAATCATTGCCGGCTTGGTTTTTCCAATTTATTTTCTTAAATTTTCCTTGTCCTTCATTCTGTTTTGCTGGTCGGGAACCCTGCCTTGATCTTTGAACTCATCGATCTTTTTTTCTTCACCTAATTTTTCACGTTCATATTCGACAAGGCTCTGCTGGTTTTTTTGCGAGTTTTCCACGGCATTTCCCTCCTTGTTATTGTTAATATTCTATTCCCTTACAAAAAGGGACCAAACACGACTCTTGTGATTGTTGCCAGATCTTGAAAGGGAATTATCCATTTCATAACTGCCATCACTTTCATGGCCTTTTTGAAATTTTATATGATATCAAGTTCTTCAAGGGGATTTATATATGAACTATGTTTACTTCCCCTGTTTATATGGTAATTAAAAATAACACAGAGGTAATCTATCAATTTGCACTACATTTAGAAAGGAAAATGTTTTATGAGAGAAATAACAGTAACTGTAGACTTTCAGGGGAAAAATTATTTAACGAATGTTATTGCCGATCGTGATACATCCGAAGAAGAAATCATGGAGATGGCAAGAAAGCAAGTTAAAGAACAGTGGTTGTTTTACTCCTAAATATTCACACAAATCAGTAGCTTACTCGAATTCAAACAAGCATTGATGGGTCTTAATTAGATTTATACAATCGAAAAGGAGGTTCAGTTTACAAGGACTGAACCTCCTTCTTTAATGGCTTTTTTCAAATTGCTGATTTAAAGTACTTTTTTAGTTTTTCATAAACTGGGGATGTACAAAAGGAGATGGCATTTTAAAAATACCTTGTGGAAGAAGGGGAATAAAATTCGAGACAGTATTTTACTCTTCATACAGTTCAATAGGCAATCCATCGGGATCGGCAAAGAATGTAAATCGTTTTTCAGTCAGAGGGTCAATCCTGATTTTCTCCACTTTTAACCCTTGACTTGCAAGATAATCAACATGTGCAGAAAGGTCCTTCACAGCAAAAGCTAGATGCCTGAGTCCTGCTGATTCTGGATAACTCGCCCTCGCAGGCACTTCCGGGAAAGAGAATAATTCAATCTGGAAATAGTCACCTACACCTAAATCCAATTTATATGACTCACGTTCTTCCCTATATACTTCCGAGATGACCTTAAAGCCCAGGATCTTTGTATAAAACTCCTTGGATTTTTCATAGTCAGCACAAATAATGGCGACGTGATGAATTTTTTCTAACTTCATCGCAATCTCCTTTTACCTTGCCCATTTAGTAATGGTGATTTTCGTACCAGATCCTGGCATTGAATCAATATCAAAACTATCCATTAACCTTTTTACTCCCGGAAGGCCTGCACCAAGTCCCCCAGACGTCGAAAAACCATCCTGCAGAACCATCCTGATGTCGTTTATTCCTGGTCCATTATCCGCCGCAGTTATCTGGATTCCTTTTCGGCCATTTTCATTCAAGACCTGTATCGTAATCTGGCCGCTGCCTGCATAAAGGTATATGTTCCTGGCAAGCTCGGAAATCGCAGTCGTGATCCTTGCCTGATCAACCCCTCCAAATTGAAGCTCTTTTGAAACTTCTCTCCCTTTTTGTCGGGCAAGTACTATATCAAATTCATTATTTATGTTTATTACAAACGATTCTGTCATATGGCTAAACCTCTAACAAATGGCTTAATATCGAAATTCCTTGTTCAAGATCCAGAGCAGTGTGGACATTTTCCAATGTGATGCCCAACTCGATCAAAGTAATGGCGACCGCTGGCTGTATGCCTGTCAGGACCGCTTTTGTGCCCATCAAGCTTGTCATGACAATGACATCACCCAAAACCTTTGCAATAAATGAATCAATCATATCTACAGAAGTCAGGTCGATCACAACACCTTTGGCTCCTGTGTCTTTTATTTTATTCAACAAGTCCTCCTGGAACGTCAGTACGGTCTGGTCATCCAATTCCACTTGTACAGAAACCAGCAGGTAGTCTTTTAATTTTAATATAGGAATCCTCACTTTATTTGCCTCCAAATCATTAAACTCACCAGAAATCCACTTTTGCATTTACAAAGAAGAATTTAATTGGATTATACGCTATGTAATAAGTGCATTACAAATTAAAAGCAGTATTTATATGACTAAATGCGGTTTGACCAATAAGAATAAAAAAATTAAAAAACCTCCCAAAAAGGAGGTTTCAATCACAAAAAAACGGGTATGTGTTAAAAAGCAGTTTTTGCACCAAGATAACGAGGTTTCCAGTAAGAGTTATTCATATCACTGATTTCGACTCCTCTGGAAGATCCTGCATGAATAAATTGGCCATTGCCGAGATAAATACCAGCATGGGATGGACCGGCTTTATATGTTTCAAAGAATACTAGGTCCCCTACACGTGGTGAAGAAACAGACTTGGTCGCATCCCAAATGGAGGCCACTGTTCTTGGAATGGAGATTCCCGCCTTATTATAGACATAGTTCAGATAACCAGAACAGTCAAATCCAGATGGAGTGCTGCCAGCCCAAACATATGGAACTCCAATGTATTTTTTTGCTTCAGCAATCAATGAATTCACCTGTGAAGTTGAGTTATATGATGCAACTACAGGTGCAGATGCTGTGGAGACCTTTGTAGCAACAATAGTTGCAGCCGCCCCTGATAATTTTAATACCTGCCCAGGGAAAATAAGGTCAGATTTAAGATTATTAATAGACATCAACTGCGAGAGCGATACATTATGGCGAGTTGCAATAGATGATAAATTATCACCGCTACGGACTGTGTATGTGCTTGATGTACTTGCAGGTGCAACAGAAGCTGGTGCAGCCGCAGATCCTGAAACCTTCAATTTTTGGCCAGGAAAAATGACATCAGAAGTTAGTCCATTCAGTGATTTTAGTCCACTGATAGACATTCCGTATAATTTTGAAATTCCCCATAAAGTATCGCCGGACTTCACGATATAACCATCGACAGTCGTGCTTGTTGCAGCAGTGGTTGAGTGACTATGAGGAGCCAGGACTGAAAGTTTTTGATTTACATAGATTATAGAACTTGATAGGTTATTCCATTTTTGTATATCTTTAATTGCAACATTATATGTGTTAGAAAGCTTCCATAAAGAATCACCAGATTGAACTGTGTGTAATTTTTCATGAGCACTTGCAGAACCATTGAACGATGTAAATAAAAATCCGGCTGTTGCAGCCACCGTCAGAATTTGTTTTTTCATGTTGAGCAACTCCCTTTGATTTCGATTACAAATTAATAGTAGAGTTTCCCAAACTAGTTTTGAATCTATAAATTTTGGTTTCAAAGGAAATGTTTTCCTCTGTGAAATATTCGGTTTTATTTCCAGAAATACTACTAATCCTTTAAATATCAGGGATAACAGCCTGTTTTTTCCACTGGTATTGTATTATTTGTAACAAAAATGCAATATAAGCTTAACTGTTTTGTAATTTAATTACTCTATGTAACAGTTCCTATAAGATTGTATTACAAGGGAACAAAGAACTAATAACATGTCAATAAGGTGAAATTTTCTCATTACAATTCATCGTTTAGCAATGAGTAAAGCCCACTGTAGAATCACACAGTGGGCTTTACTTTATTTCATTTCATGTTAGAGATTTCGTTTAATCAACTGTTCAGCAGCCTGGTCAACCTGCTGGCTGTTTCCTTCCTGCTTAGCGGCTGAGGCAATTTGACTGATTAACTGGCTGCTTTCCGGGTTAGTGGAACTTGAAGCATGATAACCGGAATTAGTATTTGTTGTTTTGGAATCAGTCATGCCTGAAGTAATTTCTTTTGCGAATTCCGTTAAACCCGGAGAAATGGCCCGATTTAGTGAATTCCCCGTGTTTGTATTCTGAAAAAGCTGCCTCATTCCATTTCCCATTCGATTACGGAAAGCAAATGCAGCAGCAGCACTTGCTACAACACCCATTACTGAATACGTCATGGAGCGAGATTTCTTGCGTTTATACCCGAACATCTTCATCAGATTTTGAGGTATATTCGAATTCATTAACGCAGACATCCAAGCGGATCTATTCATCGGCAGCACCCCTTTATGAATTAGAGGGGAAATATCCCCTCCACCCTTTAGTATTAGGTTCTGGTCATTCAATATACCGGTAAAAGTTTTACAGTGAAGTCAGTTTACTCATTAAGGTAGGGTTTCAATTTGTGTATAGCCTGCTGCAACTTTTCAGCGTTTTTACTATACATTTGTTTTACTATAGAAGACTCTGTTCCGAGAGCAAATAATTCTAAATCTGCCTGGCATTTATTCATCATAGCGAGCAATAGCTTCCTTGGCTGTGGAGAAGGAATCTCAAACTGATCATCATAAGTATCAATGGTAAGCTTTCCGAATGAATCCACCTGTCCCAAAAAGACATTATCAAGCGTTACACCTAAGTTTGCTAATTCTATATCCAGCCACCCTCTGTTCTTGCCCGCCGAAGTTAACGAATCGTTCAGAATATTCCCGTCCATGATTACAGTATAGGGTTCTTTCTCTGGAGCTACTGTCAGATTCAAATCTTTAGCGGTTAAAGGTTGTAATTCTTTTTTTAAAAGGACACTTAAGTCTCCTTTTGGTTCAAGAACTGCGAATTCAACATCTGCTGTTTTAAATACATTCTTCTGACGCAATAAAGAATTCAATTCATCGATCGTATATTTTTCTTTCTTAAGATTTTCTTCAAGGACTTTCCCGTCTTTAATTAAAACTGTTGCTTTTCCCTCGAATATATCACGGAACTTTTTGCTCTTAATTCCAATAAGGTCATGGAAATATGTAAATGCACCAAATACCATAATCGCTAAAACACCATGAAAAAAATTACCATCCAGTCCCATGATAACTTCGCCCGCAATACTCCCGATTGTTATGCCTGATATATATTCAAAAAAAGACAACTCTGAAAGCTGTTTTTTTCCGCCTATCTTTGTGATTGCGTACAATGTGATTGCAAACAATATAGATGAGACGAAAATATGTGTGTAATCATTCATTGCTTCACCTTCTAGCTTTTATATTGGGGCTCTTCAATTTCCACCTTGATTTTTCGTTCTTCTAAATCTGTTTTGATTTCCGTGATGACCAGCATGGTTTCATGGAAAACCCTGCTTGCTTCTGGAATCGTTGAGTTTAATGCCATTGCAGACAGTTGCGCTTCTATCCCTTTTATCGTTGATAAAACTTGATTCACATTTGAACCTACTGTCATTTATCATCACCTCTATAATGTAGAAGAGGGCGGGTTGCCCTGCCCTCCCTGTCCAGCCTACTGATTATATTGTGGTTCCTCTTGTTCAATTTCTTGCAGACGAGGCTGAAGACTGTCAATAACCGCTTGTGTCTGCTGTGCAGCAGTTTGGTAAAGCTGCTTTGCCTGCTGATTTTCTGTCCCGAGCGCAAAAGTTTCCAAACTAGCCTGGGCACTTTTCAAACCCGCCAATGTTTGTTTTACCTGAGCACCAACTGTCATCGTATCCCCTGCTTTCTGAAATAAATATGGTACTGTTTTATTATTGCTACATTCCCTTGAAATATTCCCTGCTTTTATCTTTTTCCGATTTCCCAATTGAAACCATTATATCCAAAAAAAAAAGCCATTGCGGCCGTTATGATTTTAGGATTAATCTTCATTCACTTGTATCCTGATGTTGTAAAGTGCGTAGCCAACTTCCCATTTGGCCCGGATTTCCATTGCATAATCTCCCGAAGAGACTTTTGCTTGGGCAAGATTTAATGGTAATCCATCCAGGCTTTTATATGCGAGTCCTCCTGTATTCATATCCCATAAATAGCAAGTAACAGAAATTGGTGAATGCTCAAATTGCATGTTGATGCTGTCATTGCGATTGACCATAATGGGAGGAAATTCTCTTACAAATACAGCAGGATCGGTATTGGAATCTGCCGCTGTTGCCCTCCCCCATTTTCTCAAGGAGTAGGTCGTAGCTTTTACCTCCACCTTTTGACTGTCTACAGTCATTTCTAATTCAGGAGGAGTTGGTTTATAGCTTTTATATGTATTCCAGCCGATGATAATGGCGAACAATAATAAAGCCGAGATTCCCCAAAATATTGTTTTCACCAAACTCCTCCTTTCAAAAAATCAAAAATATCACATCTTATTATTTAGACGGTTCCGCTGGGAAGTAAGTTTCATATTTCCAGTATTTCGCGTGTCTGATTGTTTAATGTACTTCATATTCAAAAACCATTTGTCATTATTGTGTAACATTCCTTACATGCAAACTCTCCCGGCTAAACTATAATGAATGAATAAATAATGAAAAGTTGGTGATGAAAGTGCATGGAATTGGACATGCTCATTCCACTGGCAGCCATCCGGGTGCAATTGATTTCAACATGAATCCTTATATTGTTATTTGGGAAGTGACAAGGGCTTGTCAGTTAAAATGTATCCATTGCCGGGCTGATGCACAAAACAGGCCTGACCCAATGGAATTAAGCCCGGAGGAAGGACTGAAGCTGATCGATCACATTTATGAGATGGGTAACCCAATGCTTGTGTTTACAGGCGGAGACTGTATGATGCGAGAGGATCTTTTTGAACTTGCTGAATATGCGGTGAAGAAAGGCATGCGCGTGTCAATGACACCAAGCGCTACAGATAATGTTACAAAAGAAAAAATGGAAAGAGCCAAGGAAGCTGGACTTTCAAGATGGGCTTTCAGCTTGGATGGTCCCACTCCTGAAATCCATGATCATTTTCGTGGAACTCCCGGTTCATTCAATCTGACAATCGAAAAAGTTAAATACCTAAATGAATTAAAAATGCCTTTGCAGCTTAACACGGTCATTTCACGGTATAATTATGAGTACCTTGAACAAATGGCTGAACTGATGAAAGAACTTAAAGTTGTGATGTGGTACATATTCCTTTTGGTTCCTACAGGCCGAGGCCAGCTGGATGCCTGTTTGACACCTGCAGAACATGAAAAAGTTTTCCGTTGGCTGTATGAATTAAGCAAGACTGCTCCATATGATATTAAAACGACGGCAGCCCAGCATTACCGCCGGGTTGTTTTCCAACAAAAAACCAGGGAACATAGCGTTAACAAGGATGAAATCCGGTATGAAGACACATTAACGAAAGATATGGCTTCTGTCATCGATGGCCTGAAACGTGCTCCAAAAGGGGTCAATGATGGCAACGGCTTTGTTTTCATTTCGCATACGGGAGATGTGATGCCATCCGGATTGCTTCCTTTAGTTGGCGGAAACGTTCGGGATAAGCCTTTAGCGGACATTTACCGCGATTCCCAAATCTTTAAGGACCTGCGTAATCCTGATCAATACAAAGGAAAATGCGGTGTTTGCGAATTCCGCTATGTCTGCGGGGGTTCCCGTTCAAGAACCTATGCGGTCACAGGAGACTACATGGGCAGCGAGCCATTCTGTGTCTATATCCCCGAGACAATGCGCAAAACGAAATCGCCAATCTAATGCCGATAGCTCCTGATAAAGGAGCTATTTTTATTTGGAATGCTGTTCTAATCCCAAGCCACAACATTAAAGAGAGTCGAATAGCAACACAACATTCTTATTTGATCAATATTGACACTTTTATGACTTCCTTTTTTCTGTGACATAAAGCACGGAAAACACCACCAACCAAGTTTTACAATAAAGTTAACGAAAGGATGGTGCAAAGATGACAATCAAGATTGATCAAGAAGCATTTAAATGGTTTGAAAGAGAATTCGACACACCAAAACCGTTTCACATCCGCCTTTATCCTCAATATGCCGGGTTTGGCGACAAGAATAAGGGCTATAGCCTGGCATTTTCGCTAGAAACTCCTGCCATTGCCGCCGAACAGCAGATAATTGACGGTATTACCTTTTATGTAGAGTCAAATGACACCTGGTTCTTTAATGAGACAGATGTAGAGATCAAGTACAGTGATACTGCCGGTGAAATATTCACCAAATACAATGAGCATCATTGATCATCAATATATATAACAACAATCATTGCATTAAAATGAAGCGGGGCTCCTGGCAGAACCAGGAGCTCTTCTTACATTTCCTCTGGAGCCTTGATTCCCAAAAGTCTCAGGCCTTCTTCGAGAACGATGCTGACTGCATTCACCAAAGCCAGCCGTGCATCTTTCTCCTCATTTTCTTTCAGGATCCTTACCTCTCCATAATATCTATTGAAAGCCTGGGCGAGATTCAATACATATTTTGCGATTTGAGATGGATCATTATTGTGGCAGGCTCTTATGACAGTTTCAGGGAAATCCATAAGCTCTGTGACAACTGGCCATTCAGCCGCACCTTCAAGCTTGATTTCCACACCAGTTACTGGACTTGCTGCCTTTCTTAAAATGGTTTTAGCCCGGGCATTTGTATATTGTACATATGGAGCTGATTCTCCTTCGACCCTCAACATTTCCTCCAAGGAAAAATCAATATCATTCATTCTAAAATTCTTCAGGTCATGAAAAATGATTGCTCCTGTACCCACCATAGCAGCTGTTTCTTGCTGATTCGGGAGTAAAGGATTTTTTTCCTCGATATTCTTTTTAGCCAGCTCAATCGAGTCTTTAAGGACATCCTCCAGTAAAACAACTTTCCCTTTGCGCGTTGACATTTTCTTGCCATCTTTCAGCATCATTCCAAAAGGAACATGGATGATTCCATCCGCCCATTCAAAATCCATTTTTGCAAGAACCGCTTTTAACTGTTTAAAATGAAGACTTTGCTCATTTCCCACAACGTATAAAGATGTAATAAAAGAATGCTGATCATATCGATACTTGGCCGCGGCCAAATCCCGGGTCGCATACAATGTGGCACCGTCTGATTTTTTAATCAGGCAGGGTGGCAGGCCGATATCTTCCAATTGAACGACCAGAGCCCCATCTGATTCGTCAAGAAGCTCTTTGTTCCTTAGCATTTCAACAATAGGCTCCATTTTATCATTATAGAATGCTTCTCCAGCATATGAATCAAATTCAATCCCCAGCAGCTCATAAACCTTCTTGAACTCTTTCAATGATTCTTCCTTGAACCATTTCCACAATCCGAGTGCCTCTACATCTCCGTTTTCAAGACGCCTGAACCAATTTCGGCCTTCCTGCTCGAGTTCAGGATTGGTTTCTGCGGCTTCATGAAACTTTATATAAAGGGCCAGAAGCTCCTTTATCGGACTCTCTTTCACTTTCTGTTCACTGCCCCAAAGCTTATAGGCCGTAATTAGTTTGCCAAACTGAGTCCCCCAGTCTCCAAGATGGTTTATTTTAAACGTCTTGAATCCACATTTTTCATAAATTAGTGAAAGAGAATTTCCTATAACGGTAGAACGTAGATGCCCCATAGAAAAAGGTTTGGCAATATTAGGGGAGGAAAGATCAATTGTCACCGTATGTTGACGTCCTCGATTATAGTCCCCGTAATGGTTTTTCTTTTCTGTAATTTCATTGAGGATATAAGCTGCTGCTTTTGATTTATCCAAAAAAGCATTCACATACCCGCCAATTGCTTCAAAACGATCAAAGTCAGATTCATTTTTGGACTGTAATTTTTGGCTAATGTCTTTGGCAATTTCCACAGGTGACTTTCTCAGGGCTTTTGCCATCTGGAAGCAAGGAAAGGCCAAATCTCCGTGTTTCAGAAATTTTGGTTTTTCGATCAAACGGTCAATATTCTCATCAGATAGTATTCCTTTTAGTTCTTGAGCGAGTAATCCAGAATATTTTTTACGGTATTTCATTGTAGACCTCCCTTTAAAAAATAAAAAACCCCCGCCTCTAAAAAGAGACGAGAGTTTTATCCCGCGGTACCACTCTAATTGTTCCTGAAAGGAACCTGCTTTCATTGATAACGGAGTTCATTCCGGCCATCCCTAATGGTTTTCAGGAAGGCATCTCAAAAGTGCGCTTCATTACCCTATTTGCACCAGGCTTTCACCGTCCCCGGCTCGCTAACTCAAAAAAGGATAACTACTCTCTTTCTCATCGATTAGATATTTTTACCGTTATAAACAACAACTATGATCGATTGCAATCATTTTTTCACAGCCAAAACTGTATCAAATTCCTGGGTTGAACAATTGTTATCATCAAAGGTTTCAATATAATTTCCACCTGTATAATCTCCTATTACCTTCCGCCAAAAACTTCTCGCTGGTTCGTTTTTCTCGACCTGGATGACACTCCATCCGCCAGGAAATTGATCAAACAGCCTGGTAGCGACAATTCTGCCGAACCCTCTTCTGTAAAATTTCCTAAGGATAAAAAATTCGAGGATGACATTGGGTTCCCCGCTTTCAACCATGGCAAACCCAGCATATTCACCTTCATGTATGATGAAGAAAGCATGAAGATTCATATCAGTCCAATATGGTTTCAAATCAAACGGTGCGTAACTTCCGTTCTCCTCAAGCCTGATTTCCTGAAACAACGTAAACTCGTAGATATAGAATTGAATCAGATTCTGAAGGACTGCTTCATCCTCCTGTTTCACACGTACCAAATCGATCACAAGGATTCCCCTTTTTGAAACTGAATTTTTTATTTTAATTATTCGTTGATAATAAAGGAAAATCCTCTTTTAACCCGCTTTCATTTTTGTTCCTCTCTGTCAGGATATGAATATTGGTAGGTAAGTTCTTTCTCATCTTTTGTTATCTCAACTATTTCCATCCCATCAGCAGATTCAAAAATATAGGATGGTCCCTCACCTCCAGTATGCTTCCAAACACCTGTTGCCTGGATCTTATCAAGATAATCTTTCATGTTTTGATCGGTACCTCGGTCCCAAGTATATTTTTCTGTGCCCCCATCGATTTCTGCCGGCCGTAACCCTACTGGATAAGGGAGCTTCCCATAGCCATGCACAACATATAGCAGCTGTTCGTGTTGATAAGGGGCTGGATTTTTAAGATCAAGTGACCCAATAATCTGAAATATTTCAGCATATTCAAGCTTTGGATAATCAAAGCTGAAATATAAAATATTCTTGCCCGCTTCCACAAAAAAGTGGTAACGGAGGCTGACATCCATCATTTTTACATGTTCGATATATAATGTTGTAGGATAGGGAAAATTCTGCAGTTCTTTTTCAACATTCATCGCTTTGGAACTGATGATTTCCTTCTTTTTACGGTCATTCACGAATTCGGCAAAACCAACCTTTTCAGATTCTCCTTTTTTGTAAAATTCATAACCATCTGGACTTCTTTCACTATATATAGTTTCTAAATCCCATTTCAGACTGAACTCATTTACAGCATGTGATTGACCTGATCTGTCTTCATGTTGATCATAATTTTGAACTTGAAACAACAAGCCAGCAGATAAAAGCAGAAATAGCGACGTAAATACAACGTTTTTCAAATCGAATGTTCTTTCCTTCTTTTTTTGTGCTTTAATAGTTCGAATGGATGACCTTATTTTCAACCTCATTCTATCCCTTTCGCATTCACCTGGTGTCAGCTTTTTCAGCAATTCCCATTGTTCATCAGAAAATTGGTTCATTGTGTCCGCCTCCTTCCGCTATGTCCTTTTTCCTTAGTTCCGCAAGTCCCCTGGATAGTGTTTTCCTTATTTTTGATTCAGACCAGCCTAGGATTTCGACAATTTCTTTAGTGGAACAATCCTCGATTTTTTTCAGCGTGATCACAAGCCGGTGGTCAGGTTTAAGCTGTTGAATTGCTTTAAGGCTCCTTTCTACCGTATCTCGGTTTTCTATATATTTTTCGATATTTAAAGGTGATGCAATGTCTTTCCCCTCAGAAAATAACGTGATACTCCTTCTTCTTTTCCGCCTGCGTATTTCATCGAATACGAGGTGCTTTGCAATACTAAAAAGCCAGGTCTTCACACTCGCCCTCTTTTCAAATTTCTCGAAGGACGTATAAGCACGCAGAAATGTATCATGAACGAGGTCCTCACAGGATTGGCGATCACCCAGCATATAATAGATAAAACGGTAAAGATCTTTATAATACAATTCATACCATTCCATTACTTTTTGTTCTTTTAAGTTATCGCTAATTGTTGCCCACCTCATTTCCTTTATCTATACGATAGGTCGAAGAAAATTCAATAATGTGACACTTTTTCTCCTCTTTTTTCCATTATAAAATAAAATGGGCCGTTACCTTGTTAAGATAACGGCCCATTTTTTAATCTTCTTCTATTTCCCATGTATGTTCGAATTGTATACAGCCTTTTAATGTTTGTGCAACCGGACATCCTCTTTCGAAAACATTCAACGCCCTTTCGGCTGCTTCCCTTTTGCCAGTTGGAATCTTAAGTATATAGTGACAACTGATTTTCGTTATTTTCAATACTCCTTCAGGTGCTTCAATTGTACCTTGTACCTGTGCCTTTACTTTATCGGGTGAAGTCGGTATTTTACGCGCCTCCAGCGCGCCTGATAGGGTGCCGACCAGTCAGCCCCCTGCAGCAGCAACGATGTGATCCAGGGTTGAAGGGTATTCCACTTTAGGATTGACACCGTAGAATTGTTTTACACCGCCGTGTACACCGAACAACAAAGGTTCCTGGAAACCATCAATGTAGGCTTCTCTAATTTTGTTGGGAGTATCTTTTTGAATTACCGTTATTTTTGTTAAGGCAATTGGGTCAGACAATGAAACGATCCCTCCTTTTTTAGTTATTACAACCATAATAGAAAGATTAGTATTTTTCAAATAAAGTCCTTTGCATAAAAAAGGCAGCCCTTATTTTGATTCCTATGATACAAGCTGATGCTCGTCCGATAATTTTACATATGATGTTGTTGTAAGGTTCGGATCTTACCTATCTTCTTTAAAGGAAGGGGGTGGGGAGATGTTAATCACTGCTATCGTGGTACTTTTGTTGGCGCTGGCTTTGGTCGTTGCTATCTTGTTGAACCAGGATGAACTTGCTGACGTCCTCTACAGATGCATCGGCGAAGTTATTGCTGTTGATAATGGTGTTGCTTAATCTCTTCAAATGATGTAGAACCTGGACCTTGTGACTGGCTCCCTGGCTATACCGGTATTGGCCGGGGAGACCCAAAATATCGAAAGGATCGGTGAAGATGAAAGAGAATGACCTAAATCTGGACATTGACATTGACCGTTTGAAAAAAGATCCCTCCTTGAATGAGGTACTTAATTTAACCCAGGCCATTTTTAAAAAGCTGCCACAAGAAACAAACGATGAGAAACCGATAAATTCAAAACCAGCTGAAACAACCACTTTCAACCAAGATAGTATTCAATCATTGTTGACAACAGCACAAAGTATCATCAACCCTGCTACTCTATCACTTCTCTCAAATGCATTGAAGCAGCAAAGTAACAAATCAGAGATTTCCAGGCAGGCGGTTGATGAGCTTACCTCCAGCATGAATGCTTTAAAAGAGGAATTGAAACAGGTGAAAACCGAGTTAGTAGAGAGGAACCAGCGTTTGACTGCGCTGGAATCAGAAGTAAAATCTCTTAAACACCGCAAGAGACGGTAAAAAACTGAGAGTCCTTCATCCAGATATGAAGAACTCTTTTTTCGTTTCTTTCTATTGTTTAGGATCGCCGAGAAGGATTTGGCAGATTTTTGGAGAATAAGGTCATATCATGCGATGGAGGTTTTGATTTTGAATACTGACACTTTGACAATCAATAAAACAAGCTGGGATGAGGTGGCCCGAAACTTTTTTGGGAGAACGGCTTTGCCGGAATATGGTCCCTTTGCTCCTGACGAAAAGGAACTGAACCTATTCGGGGATTTAAACCATAAAAAAGTATTGGATATCGGATGCGGAAGCGGGCACTCCCTGAAATACACGCAAGAAAAAAAGGCCGATGAGCTGTGGGGCCTCGATCTTTCCAGCTCACAAATTCAGGCAGCCACAGAATTATTAAAAGGAACGAATGTCAAATTGTTTCAATCTCCTATGGAAGTGAACCCTGGAATTCCCGAAAGCCACTTTGATATTGTATACTCCATTTTTGCTTTAGGCTGGACAACCAATCTGGAACAGACGCTGATTAACATCAATCAATATTTAAAGCCGGGCGGAGCGTTTATTTTCAGTTGGGAACATCCTCTGTTTAGCCGGGTGCGAAATACTGAGCATGGACTTTTACTCACAAAGTCTTATCATGAGGAAGGACCCTATGACCATGAAGCATGGAACCATCCCGCCATCATGCAGCAGCATAAAATCAGCACCTATCTCAATTCACTAGTCGAAGCTGGCTTTAAGATCGAAAAAATAATCGAGGAAATCAGGGTTTCCGAAGAACTATTGTCCAGAGATTCTAACAGGTGGTATAACTGGGAGAAAGTTAAGGCCGTTCCGACGACCGTTATTTTTAAATGCACGAAAGTATAGTAATTAAAGCGAGACTTCAACGATAATATAAAAAAAGGACTTTTGACTAGGTCCTTTTTTCAATCAATCTCTAAAGAGTTTTTGTGAAATAAAAGCTATTAAAAGATAGACTATGAAGGCAATAATACCAAAGTATATTCTGTTCTCCCATACGTATCCGCGGGCGAACGTCAGAATGGTAGCAGCAAAAAAACCTGTGAACAGGACCTGGTCAAGATTAAATTTGGTTTTCATCCTCTAACTCCAATCTGAACGAAACTATAAATCGTATTATTCCCAAATCTACCTGGTCAATTTGGATATCTTCTTTTAAATCCCATAGTTTTATTTCAGAAGTCTCCTCGTTTTGAATAAAAGGCATAAGTGAATAGATCGTAGAGAAGTATAGAGGATTGAACTTATCAGCCTTTGTCACGTGATTTTTTACCCTGGCTACCCCGATTAATTGCATACTTTCTACAATCTGTCCCGTTTCTTCAACCAATTCCCTTTTTGCACACTCCAATGGTGTTTCATTTTCTTCTCTTTTGCCAGCCGGCAACTCCCATTGCTGTCTCAAGCTGTTGTATCCCAGAAGATATTCCCCCTCCTTTTCAACAATCGCAAAAGACCCAGCCAGTGGATGAACATGTTCTATTTCCCGTTCACTCATTCTTATGCACTCAATCAATTCAAAACCATTATTCTGAGGTGATGCCATTAAGCAGCCGTCCTTTTTCGTCCCTTACTCTTGCACCAAAATGAACATGCCAATGCATATGTTTATTGCTTTGATAGTTACCTGCATTGGTAGAAATGGTACAGGCTCCATATTCTTTTTCAAGCCTCACTGCTACTTCCCTGACAACCTGGAGCACATCCTCCAATAAATCCTTTTCTTCGGCTGTAACAGTCAAGAAAGAATGTATATGTTTTTTTGGAATGACAATGATATGTACTTCATAATAAGGGCGGGTATGGTAAAAGGCGAGACTATGTTCCGTTTCTTTGATGGTCTTTACAACCGTTTTGCCAGAAAGCACCTCATAACAATAAAAATCTTCCCATTGATTGTTAGCCACGTTTCAAACACCCCTCTTCATCCATCTAGTTTTTTCTGTTTATTTATCCCTGTTGCCGTTCTATTAAGGTTCATTACTTTTATCAAGATAACCTTGAATATATTTTAAATAACCTGACTGCAAATCTTTCGGCAAAAAGTACAAATGAAAGAACTTAAGATCGACTGATTCATGTTCATCTTTTTCCAAAATCCCTTTATATTCCCTTGTTGAATAAACAGTTGTGACAGAATAAAGTTCGTCTCCGTTCGCCACTTTTAAATAGAAGTCAGCGCCTGAGTACACGCCTTCGAGATTGAGGTCGCCTATAATAAGCCCTGTTTCTTCCTTTACTTCCCTTCTTGCTGTTTCCTCAAGACTCTCCCCTAACTCCATCAATCCACCTGGCAGGCCCCAGCCACCATCACTCCGAAGCTGCAGAAGCAATTCATCTTTCTCATTAAAAATCATGACAACTGCCCCGGGTAAAATCAGTGGCCGATGGCCAACCAACTTTCTTAGCTCAGCAATATATTCCAATGGTTTCACTCCATGCTATTTTTTAAAGGCCCTTTTCTCAAACTTTCTTGCTATTGACTACTAATTTGGATTGAATGACCTAGTTTTCTTTATAATATTCAAGCTTAATCTGAGAAAAGAGCTTGCACACTTAAAAACGAACTTCAAAATTGCTTATAGCACGTTAAAATCGGCTTTAAGATTTTAACAACAATCTTTACGAAACTGCCTTTTTAAATAATCCAGCCAACAGTTCACTTGTTCCAAAAAGGCCTTCTTCAGGTGACCTGTCATTCATTTCCCTGATTTCCACTACTTCAAAATCCCTGAAGATTCTAGTTAGTTTTTCAAATGTAAAACCTAATCCGCCTTTCATGCTTCTCCCTCTGTACACTTCCCAATCAGAAATGTCCGACCCGCCAAGTTTTCCACCCACAACAAAGCAGGTAAGGGCGAAATGGCCTCCGGGCTTTAAAGCACGAGTTACTAGGTCAATATAATCCATTCTCCGGTGTGGAGGGATATGATGAAAGCACCCTGAGTCATAGACTAGATCGTATGAACCCTCTTCTATATCCAATTCAAAAATATTTTGCTTTAGAAAGTTCACTTTCACATTTTCATCAAGCGCCCTTTCTTTTCCCCAGTTCACCCCCTCTTCAGATTGATCCACCGCATCCACAGAAAAACCTTTTCCAGCTAAATAAATAGCATTTCTTCCTGGACCGCATCCCAACTCCAGGACTTTACCAGTAGTTAATTTCCTTGTTTCCACATACTCTGCCAGATTCTCATCAGGGTAGTTTTTAAAAAAAGGGACTCCTCTGTCTCTGTCGGAATAAAAAACGTCCCAATTGAATTGCCTTTCCTCACTCAAAAGCTGATCAAGCATCTCCAATAAATCATCATAGCTGTATATACTTTCTTTCATCATTTTCCTCCTTTAATTCCCTTATCCCATCACTGGAGATATCATCTGCAAATGTTGTTTATCGCTGTTTGGCTTAATTACAACTGGTCTCATGGACCCAGAGAAACTCATCACAATTTCTTCGTCGGAAATTGATTTAAGAGCATCAATTAGAAAACTATTATTCAATGAAATCAAAATCTCCGGATTTCCTTCGAGTTCCCTGATAGGGATAGTCTCCTCTGTTCCCCCTAAATCTGAAGAATAGGAAGCAACCATTAGTCTCCCTTCCGAAACACTCAATTTCACCTTGTTTCTGCTTGTGTCGCGAGTAAACAGGCTGGCACGGTCAATAGCATTCAATAACTTCCTGGTAGAAAGGATCATTGATGTTTTTGATTCTGATGGGATAATGCTTGAAAGGTCAGGATAGTTCCCCTCAATTAATCTTGAGTACAAGGATAAATCTTGTGACTCGAAGACAAAGTAATTTTCTGATACATGGATTGTAACGGTACTATCATTGAAAAATCTTATGAATTCCCTTATTGAATTCAGTGGAATTATGTATGAACCGGCAATAGGGGATTCAAAATCAAGTTCACTCATTGACAATCGATGAGAATTTGTGGCTGCACATCTTAGTTTGTTGTTCAGGAACGAAATCGATATCCCTGTAAGGACCTGGCGAGAATCATTTACTGAAGCTGCGAATACAGTCTGTTTAACCATTTCGTGGAGGTGGTTTGCCTGCAGCTGGACGGTTTCATCGCTATTCACTTTTGGCAATGATGGGTATTCATCAACATTGAGACCATTTAGCTGAATCTTTATCTCATCAGCCTTTATAATAAGTTTATTATTATCCCCTGTTTCCACCGTGATTTCACCAGGCAATTTTTTAATTAACTCTGCTAAATATTTAGCAGGTGCAACAAAGCTGCCCTTTTCAATGATTTCAAGGTTTCCCTCATTACCAAACAGCTCTTTTTTCAGAAAAAAGTTATGATTGCTGACAATAAGAGTCAAACCTTCAGAATGGGCAACTACTTTAATGCCGCATAAAATTTGCGGAATAGGATTGGCCAAAACACTCCTGCTTAAATTCGATAGTGCTTCATAAAACAAGCCACTCTTAATGATAAATTTCATGCTTCTTTCCTTTCCTCTTTCTATATACTATAAATTCGACAAATTTTTGGAAAATCCTTGTAAAAATTAAAAAAGTGACCCCTCTTTAAGAAGAATCACTTTTGTTCAATTTGCATTTTTTTGATGATAACCTGAATAACATGACCGGTGCCTGTGTGCAATTCACCTTCCACTCTTTCCTGTTCTCCATAAAAGAAATGAAGTACTTTGTAGCCTTTAATCCATTCTAAAACATCAGATGGATCGTAAAGCATCTCAACCGTCTTAGGTCCGCCTGTTCCGTATTTGACCTGGTCTTCTGAATATACCTCGAACATGATGGTGCCCCCCGGCTTGACAGTTGAAATCAATTTATCCATCACGGTTTTTTGATCATCTTTACTAAAATGACCAAATACCATAAAGGCTGCATCGAATTCTTCAGCAGGTACCCCATCATGTATTAAATTCTTTAGTTCCGTTGAGATTTTCACTTTATGCCGCTCCGCCAATGCATTCGTCTTATTCAAACCATTTTCTGCATAATCATAAGCCGTAACTATATGCCCCTGCAGTGCAAGATAAACCGCATTCCGGCCTTCTCCTTCAGCAAACGCCACGATTTTACTTCCTTTTCCTAATCTGTGTGCTTGTTCTTTTATGAATTGATTTGGTTCTTCACCATATACATACTGTTCGGTACCAAAACGTTCATGCCACGAATTTCCCATACGATCACTCCTTCCTAATCATTATACCCATTACCCTTTTTTTAGTATGATAAAAGTTCAGGTGGCTATTCTATTTTTAAGTGGGTATCAGTAACGAAAGGAGCTGAATTAAATGAAAGAATTAACATCAATTGATGAAGTAAAAAGTTTAATCAATGATAACGAATTAAGTTTTATTTATGTCTTGACCGATGGTTGAAGTGTCTGTCACGGATTGCTTCCTCAGGTCGAGGAAGTTTTGAAAGATTTCCCTAAAATCGAGACTGGGCTGGTCAATGCCGGGAAGGTCGAAGAAATAGCGGGATTCCTTATGGCGTTTACAGTACCCGTTTTAGTCTTGTATGCAGATGGACGAGAGTATTTAAGAGAGGCAAGAATCGTCCAGGTTGAGAAACTCAGGGAAGACGTCTCCAGGATTTATGAAGGATTCTTTGGAGAATAATTGGGGGGCTTGGTTAATCCAAGCTCTCGTTTTTCTTTTATATTGGCTCTGTTAAACAAGACTGTTGATTTTCGTTCCAGGCGCTTCGCTTTCCGCTGGAAGAATATTAAAAAACCAACTGCCGTCTTTTTCATAAGCAATTCTTCCTTGGGGCTGGCGCTGAGCCTCCTCGTCGCTTTGCTCCTGTGGGGTGCAAATGATTCCTCACGTGAATCATTTCACCTAGGTCTCACCTGTCCAGCTGCGCCCGCATGAGTCTTCGCGCCTTCCCCTACAATCAACAGGTGTAAAAACAACATTGAGCTTTAACAGAGCCTTATATTAAGGGTATTTTTCGTTAAGATCCATCAATTATGAAATATAATAACTTTATATTTCAACTTGGGAGGAAATCTTGCACCGATACCTACAATTTGTCTGAACACGATACCGATTTCGATAAATTCTGTGTTTTAATCCTCTCACTCCCAATCCGATATTCCCTTCTATCTCCTCTAAATATTAATCTTAGGTTAATGCATGAATTGTTCTCTTTTAAACAAAATAAGCCTTGTTGACAATTTCCTTTCCTAAGGAGAAACAAAATGAATATAAACACAATAAGGAGTGCGGTTATGGGAATTTTAAGCGGAAATCCAAAAGATGAACCTATGCATTATGGTGAGGTATATGGGGCCTGGACTCATTTATCAGTCAATCATGGTCTGATCGCTGCATACCAGACCTTTATCAATCACATTGGTGATGAGGATCTTAAAAAGCTTGTCCAAGAAGCAATTGAGGCGATGCAGGAAGAAAATAAGCAGGTTGAAGAACTGCTAAAAACGAATGGCATCGGGCTCCCTCCATCTTCACCTGAACGTCCTGTTGCCCATCTGGAAGATATTCCTCCTGGAGCAAGATTCAGTGACCCTGAAATTTCGGCTGCAGTCTCAAAGGATGTTGCAGAAGGTCTGATTGCCGCGAGTACTATGATCGGCCAGTCCATCAGAGAAGATATCGCGATGATGTACGGCCAATTCCATATGGCAAAGGCACAATTTGGCGCTAAAATGCTAAAGTTAAACAAAACAAAAGGCTGGCTGATTCCTCCTCCACTACAGGTAAAATCTACCGAGTAAAAATAATCATATTATGTAAACAATTTTTAAAACCAGACAAAAACAGCAGAACCCATGGCTCTGCTGTTTTTTGTTTAACTTTTTCTCCAAACCCTTTTGTTCTCGATCCTTCTCGTGTATCCAAGTGCATCGAGACGTTCAAGGAATGGAATCATATACTTACGTGATAACTCCACTGCTTCTTTTGCCTGTGAGACTTCAAATTCATCTCCCGTTTGCTCTTTCAGCTTACTCACTGCATCAGCAAAATGTTCTCCATACCAGGCGTATTGGTCATCCAGCATAACAATAACTTCCTGGTCTTCGAGGAAGCGTTTTAGTTCAAAGGAGATAGAGTCAGGTATGCCTGCATTTTTAATATAGTCATGCAAATAAGCAACCTTTAAGCCGTCTTTCTTAAGCTCGTTGATCAGATTCTCTGTCCGTTTTTCCCAGTTTTTCGGGACATGCGGAACAAATGCTGCAAGCGAGATATATTGTTCTTTTCTCATGAATAACCCCTTGCTGATTCCATTTTCGATTATGAATTCCAGCAACGTTTTAGAAAAAGATTTTTGCAGTGTTTGCAACAATTCAGCTTTATTCATGCCAGGACGCATTGGGCTTTCCTCGTGATAATCTTCCAATCGATCCATGATATCTTCTTCGATAAGGTCAATGATTGATGTCAGGGCATATTCTTTATTTGATACTTTGACAAACTGGTCATCTTTTAGATTGGATAAAATAGATCCCTCATCAAGCGCTGTCCGCTTAATCAGCTCTTCGACCGTCAGGCTTTTTGCTTCATATAAGGCAGCGTTCATTCTTTCAATCGGTGTTCCAGCTTTCTTTTTTTCCAACTCCTCAATTGTCTGCTGTCCAAATCGATACTTGTTTCCACGTGGGTCGATTACCCAACCGCCACCAATTGTCTCCTGCGGACTTGGCCTGCGAACAATGAACCGGTCTCCTCGTTTAGTGACGATTTTTTCATCAAGGCGCAGCTGGCAAAGAATCTCCCCATTCTCTTCTTTTAGTTCGTTTCTGTCAAAAAAGACAATTCGTCCCATTACTTCGGCCGTACCGATATGGCACTTTATTGGCGTCCTTTGTTTTACCAGGTGGTCAAGGTCCTCAACGACTCTGATTGCGACGTCAATTGTATTGGTAACGATAAAATGCTCAGAAGAAACCAGCACCTCACCCCGTTCAAGCTCGTCCCTCGATACCCCTGAAAGATTAATGGCAGCCCGCTGACCCGCGAACGCTTTTTTGGCAGGCTGATGATGTACCTGAAGCTGTCGTGCCCTTACTTCATGCCCTGATGGCAAGACTTTTAATTGCTGCCCTTCTTCAACCGTCCCCTCGTAAACAGTGCCTCTGACAACGGTGCCCTGGCCTTTTACCGAAAATACCTGGTCGATGGGCAGACGGAAAGCTCCCTTTACATCACGCATTTCCTGTTCTTTCAGCGTACCAATAATCAGTTCTTTCAGTTCGATGATTCCTTTTTTAGATAGGCTATCGACCATCATAAAAGGTGCATTTTCAAAAACGGTCCCTTTAAGCTCGCCAAGAATGTCGTCTTTCACAAGTTCGATGAAATCCTCTTCCACCCTGTCAATCTTTGTGATTGCAATAATTCCTGAACGAATCCCCAGAAATCCAAGAATGTCCAGATGCTCACGAGTTTGCGGCATGACCCCTTCATCGGCAGCGACAACAAGAACGACAAGATCAATCCCAGCTACACCGGCGATCATCTGGCGGATAAAGCGCTCATGTCCCGGTACGTCCACCACCGAAATTTGCAGTTCTTCATCTTCATATAGTGGCGCAAAGCCCAGTTCAATCGAAATTTGCCGTTCTTTTTCTTCTTTCAGGCGGTCAGTGTCCACATTTGTCAACGCCTTGGTCAACGACGTTTTCCCGTGATCAATATGACCTGCCATCCCGATGGTAAAATACCTCTTGCTCAAATGCTGACACCTTCTTTTACTATGTATAAAGTAACTCTAACTTTAAATCGAAAATAGTTCAAGCGACGAAATGGGACAAGTATCCTGGTTCTCACATAAATTGTAAGTGAAGATACATCTGCTTCCCGAACCTTGGTCACTACATATCCAGGCAGGGTCTTTTGTCAATTAAACTCTTCTTACTCTCGTTATAAAAAAACTGCAGACACTTTCTTGCTTGTCTGCAGGTCTATTTTTACTATAAATCATTGATTAAACATAAAACGAAGCATGGCGGCAGCCGCAAGTCGGCTTGTGATATCACGGAAATCTTTAGAAGGATCTATTTCTACGATATCCATTGCTTTCACTTTTGGATGAGTGGCTGCAGCGGAAATGCTGGTAAGCAGTTCCCTGCTGGTTATGCCTCCCGGACCGATTGCCGGGCATCCTGGTGCAAATGCCTGGTCCACGACATCCATATCGACCGATAAATAGATTATATCTACTATTTTAGATAATCTGTCCAGTTCCTTTTTTATAATAGGTACTATGCCTGAAATCTCAACATCTTCCATTGTATAAACGGTAATCCCTTTATCCTTCGCATAATCATGATAGACTTTGGCATTCGCATAATCACGGATTCCTATCTGGACAAGATTCTCACCTTTAAGGTGACCTCCTTCAATGAGACTGCGGAATGGAGTGCCATTTGTCCGTCCGCCATCCTCCAGATTTCTGACATCATGGTGTGCATCCCATTGGAGGACACCTATCTCACCATATTGCTCACTGAATGCACGGATCGAAGGGTAGCTGACTCCATGGTCCCCACCGAGCAAGATATACCTGTTACAGGCATTCCTTGCAAGCATTTCTCCGACGCTTATACGGAGTCTTTCAATGGATTCCTCCATGTCAGTTGGATGCACCTGCACATCACCAAAGTCAAGGACCTTAATATTCTTATAATCTTGGTCTCTTTCCCCTGAAAAAGTAGAGAATGTACTAAGGCATGCCCTTATAGATTTAGGCGCATCCGATGCCTGTGACAAAGAAATAGAAGTTTTTGAGAACGGAAGACCGATCAACCCAATCTCCCCTATAGCTCCGTCTGTATAGGATGCAAGACACTCATTGACCTTGGTGACAAAATTGTCCTTGAATACTGCCTGCCTACCTGGCTGAAGATAGCTGAACTCCACTATAAGCCATCCTTTCCCAAAGTTTTTTGCCAGAACGGAAAACGCTTTGAGCATGATTCACACCATAATGGTACGGAATGTATTGATAATTAGGCACATCCCAGATCACGAAATCTGCGGGGCGTCCTATTTCAAGTGTCCCTGCCTCTTGGGGCTTACCGATTGCATGGGCGGCATTGATCGTAACTGCATTCCAGATTTCTTCCGCTGCCATTTTCAGTTTTAAAGCTGCGAGTGACATGATCATTTGCAGGTTTTCAGTCACACAGCTGCCTGGATTAAAATCTGTTGCCAGGGCGACTGCTGCACCCTCATCAATCATTTTCCTTGCACGAGCATACTGGTCTTTACCGAGATAAAATGTTGTACCTGGCAGTAAAACCGCTACTGTGCTGCCTTCAGCGAGCCGTTTGATTCCCTCATCTGAAGCGGCAACCAGATGGTCCGCACTTGCAGCTCCCAATGACACCGCCAGCTCAGTACCACCTAGCGGATCGATTTCATCAGCATGGATCTTCAATCCAAAACCCTTGTCTTTTGCAAGCTGTAAGTACTCCCTAGATTGTTCAATCGTAAAAACCCCTGTTTCACAAAAAATATCGATGAATTCCGCCAGCCCAGTTTCTTTGATTTCGTCGAATAAACCAGACATTAGGTCCAGGAACTGAGCTTCTTTCCCCTTAAATTCAGGAGGAACAGCATGTGCTCCCAGGAATGTTGATACAATCGAAACCGGATATTTTTCTTTTAACCTCTTGACCACCTGCAATTGCTTGAGCTCTGTCTCTGCATCCAGGCCATATCCGCTTTTGGCTTCCATGGTTGTCACACCATAAGAAATCATCCTTTCAAGGTGGAAGGATGCCTTTTTGAGCAATTCCGCTTCGGATGCTTTTTTAGTAGCTGAGACAGTTGACAAAATTCCCCCGCCCTTAGCCAATATTTCCAAATAAGGAACACCGGCCTGCTTTAACGAAAGCTCATGCTCACGCGAGCCACCAAAAACCAAATGAGTATGTGGATCAACAAGGCCGGGGGAAACAACTTTTCCCTGGACATCGATTCGCTCAGAGGCTTTTAATGATTCAGCCTCCACGCTTGAGCCGAGCCAGGCCACTTTTCCTTCGATGATTCCCATTGCGGCATTCTCTCTTATATGCAGTTCTTTCATTTCCTCCCCTTTTAAGGGTCGATTTTTGAATAGCGGCAAAATGAGCTGCCCTATATTGTATAGAATCAAATCATATGTCAATGGTCTCCCACCCTTTCTATATACACTCAAAAGGCTCTATATCGAATTAGGAAGCAACTTCGAAAAGAGCCATTAAACACGTTAGAATCTGAACTCGTTCGAATTCCCCGTTCTTTTCTACATTACGGAAGCATTGGAATATCTACGCCTTTTTCTTTCGCTGTTTCAATCGCTTTTTCGTAACCTGCATCTGCATGGCGGGCAACGCCCATTCCAGGGTCCGTGGTCAGGACTCTTCTCAGTCTTTCCTCCGCCAGGTCCGTTCCATCAGCAACTGCAACCATACCTGCGTGAAGAGAATAGCCCATCCCTACTCCCCCTCCATGGTGGACAGAAATCCACGAGCCGCCGGCAGCGACATTGATTAGTGCATTAAGGATTGCCCAATCGCCGACTGCATCGCTGCCATCTTTCATCGCTTCAGTTTCCCGGTTTGGCGAAGCAACGGACCCGCTGTCCAAATGGTCTCTGCCGATTACAATCGGAGCTTTCAATTCACCATTTCGTACCAGCTCATTGATTGCCAATCCCATTTTCACTCGCTCACCATAGCCAAGCCAGCAAATCCGCGATGGCAGACCCTGGAATTCAACCTTTTCCTGAGCCATGTCAATCCAGCGCTGGAGGGCTTCATTTTCAGGGAAAAGTTCTTTGATTAGTTCATCTGTGCGATGGATGTCAGCAGGGTCACCTGACAAAGCTGCCCAGCGGAAAGGGCCTTTTCCTTCACAGAACAGCGGACGGATATAAGCAGGGACAAATCCAGGAAAGTCAAAAGCTTGCTCTTCTCCATGGTCCTTGGCCACCTGGCGAATATTGTTTCCGTAATCGAAAGTAACCGCTCCTCGGCGCTGGAACTCAAGCATGGATGCAACATGCTTAGCCATTGAGAATGATGATTGCTTAACATATTCCTCCGGGTTATTTTCCCGCAGTTGTGCTGCCTCCTCCAGATTCACCCCGACAGGTATATAGCCATTCAATGGATCGTGAGCCGAAGTCTGGTCCGTTACGATTTCGACTTGAAAGTTTCTTGACAAAAGTTCAAGATGGACTTCTGCTGCATTGCCTACAAGACCAATCGAAAGTGCTGTACCCTTATGCTTCGCTTCCTTTGCCCATTGAATCGCTTCATCGATTGAATGGGTCATCCTGTCGCAATAACGCGTATCCAGACGTTTTTGGATACGCTGCGGGTCGATTTCCACCGCAATGCAAACACCTCCGTTCATCGTGACGGCCAGCGGCTGGGCTCCTCCCATGCCTCCGAGACCCGCGGTCAGTGTAATTGTATGTTTTAGCGTACCGCCAAAATGCTGTCTCGCAACCTCGGCGAAGGTTTCATATGTGCCCTGCAGAATCCCTTGTGAACCAATATAAATCCAGCTTCCCGCAGTCATCTGCCCATACATCATCAAACCTTTTTTATCAAGTTCATGGAAATGATCCCAATTTGCCCATTTAGGGACCAATACTGAATTCGAAATCAAGACGCGGGGAGCTGCTTGGTGTGTTTTGAATACCGCAACAGGTTTACCAGATTGGACAAGCATTGTTTCATCATTTTCGAGCCTTCTTAGCGTTTCAACAATTGCATCGAACGCCTCCCAGTTACGCGCGGCTTTGCCAATTCCTCCATAAACGACTAGGTCTTGCGGTTTTTCTGCGACCTCGGGGTCTAGATTGTTATAAAGCATTCTTAATGCCGCTTCCTGTTCCCAGCCTTTACATTCGAGTTCCAGGCCCTTTTTCGCTTTAATATTGCGTTTCGCTTTTATTGTCATCATTTCCACTCCTCTTAATAAATTAGATTATCAAACTAAGCTCCCATGCTTTTTTATAGCTGTCCACTGCCAGTTATTTTTTTTTAGCCACTCTGCCAGTCTCTCAATATCCTCAGAGAAAACGCGATCTTCTGTGATTGAAGGAACAATCTTTCTGGCATCCTCGTAAAAGCTTCTTGTTTTTGGCGCCATTTTTTCGATTCCCCGGTATTGGACTGCCTGGAGTGCACAAATACATTCTATGGCCAGCACACGCCTGACATTCTGAATAATGCTGTAGGCATGGCGGGCTGCAATGGTCCCCATGCTCACATGGTCCTCCTGGTTGGCTGAGGATGGAATAGAATCTACACTTGCCGGATGTGCGAGCGTCTTATTTTCGGAAACAAGAGAGGCCGCGCTGTATTGCATGATCATCGCACCAGACTGAAGTCCAGGCTGTGGACTCAAAAATGGAGGAAGGTCATTTAATTGAGGATTGACCAGCCGCTCAATACGTCTTTCAGAAATACTCGCAAATTCTGCGACAGCAATTTTCATGAAGTCCATCGCAATGGCAATCGGCTGGCCATGGAAGTTGCCTCCCGATATTACCGTCTCACCACTGTCAAAAATAAGAGGATTATCCGTAGCAGCATTCATTTCGATTTCAAGCTTTTCTTTCACATAATCAAGTGCCTGCCAGGAAGCACCATGCACCTGTGGTATGCATCTTAGCGAATATGCGTCCTGCACCCGTTTTTCTCCCTGGTGTGTCGTCAGCTTGCTCCCTGCAAGCAGGTCTCTCATACGTTCAGCTACGTCCATTTGCTGCTGGTAACCTCTCGCCGAATGGACAGCAGGATGGAATGCATCAATGACGCCCTCCAGTCCTTCCATAGTAAGGGAAGCAATCCACTCTGACTGATATGCCAGATCGTTTGCCTCCAGCCAATTGACAACCCCCATCGCCGTCATTGCCTGTGTACCATTAATTAGTGCAAGACCCTCTTTAGCTTTTAACTCGATCGCTTCGAGTCCTTCTTTTTCATATGCTTCGGAAGTGGAGCATACCTTGCCCTGATAATAAACTTTCCCTTCTCCGAGCAGAACAAGTGCCAAATGTGAAAGCGGAGCTAAATCTCCGGAAGCACCAAGCGAACCTTGCTGCGGCACAACTGGATGGATCTGCAGGTTAAGCAATTCCTTTAATCGTTCTACAATCACTGGCCTGATCCCGGAATATCCTTTGATTAAGGCGTTAAGCCGCAGCAAAATCATTGCCCGTGAAACCACTTCCGGAAAAGGATCCCCCACGCCGCAGGCATGCGAACGAATCAAATTCAATTGCAGTGAGTTAACATCCCGTTCATCGATGATGACATCACTGAATTTGCCAAAACCTGTGTTTATTCCGTAAATCGTACGCTTTTCCGCTACGATTTTTTCTACTGCTTCCCTGCTTTTTTCAACCTTTTCCATACTTTCCGGACTGATCGCTACGATTTCATCCTGATAACAAACCTGCCTGATTTGTTCCAAGGTTAATGATTCACCCGTTAATACAACCATTCAAGCTACCCCCTGATCGGATAAAATAAAAAGGAGACGATAATGGCATACTTAAACCATCATCGCCTCCTTATGACTAGTGGACTATAGGCAATGCAACTTCATATATGATTGATTCCCAACCCAACCGTTTCGTGTTCAGAACCTTTTACTGGAGCGCCAATCGTTCCATAGAACGCAACAGCAATCCATTCACCTTCTGCACGATCCTCGAAGGGTGTTCCCCTTACGACAGCAAATCTCAGACCGACTGTCCTGCTCATTTCACCAATAGATAGATGGCCGCGTGTAACACCTTCCATCCCTTCCATTATTGCATGGTACAGAGCATGTGTTTCACGGTATAAATGAGGATGAATGAGTCCATGGCGTTTGGCAGCTGTTTCCACTGCGGAAATTACCTTTTGTAAATTCATTGATCCTACCTTGCCAAGACAATAGCTTACATCACTCAACCTATCCTGAAAAAACACCATCTCTTCTTCTGTGAAAGATGCCAGCAGGACCGCTGTTTTCCCAATCGCAATTTTACTCATCACTAACTCCATTTTCTGAATTTTAACTATTGACTAATAACTTACGTTAATTTTATGTTTCCTGATGGCTGGTGTCAACCACTTTGGAAAATTTTAGTATTCTAATATAGTAGTATGATACCCTGTTAAAGCGATAAAAAAAGCACCGCAAAGGCGCTTTACATTACTTATCTTCTATAGATTCCGCCAATTTGAAAAGAAAATCATAAATTAGAATAAAAGCATCTTTTATAGATAGGCTCTCCTTGTATCCTTCCAGGCCATTCAATGCGAAATTGAGGCTCCATAATCCTTCATTGCCGTCGAACATTAAATCGTATCCTGCATCTTGAAGGCTCTGCTCAAGATAGTTTTTGATGGCCGGCCCCATCTTTTTTTGCAGTTTAAGGCCAAGCATGACATCGTAGGTCCCAAATACATCATCATTTTCAAAACTTACTGCATCGACACCGATCAAATCAAACCATTTCGATTCCATGTACATGAATTCATTTTTCCGGTCTTTAAAATAGGAGATTGGCTTCTCGAGGAAGTCGAATGATTCCTCACCAAGGAATTCCTCCGTTTCTTTGTCCCCTCTTTCAATATATGCACGATCAAAAAGGGTACCCGAATCTAAAACTTTTGCCTCTGTTCCCTCGAGAAGTCCTTGGCGTTCCGCATATTCTTTTACGACATTATGTAATTCGACAGGCCCATCTTGTGTTGTGAGATAATTCTCCACCTGGTTTTTCAGCATTTCATTACCCTCCATAATTGGTTAACTGTTATTTATATTGAATGGTTATTTTGGAAATAGCAAATATTCTTGATCATTATTCCCCAAATTTACTAAAGTTTTACGGAAGTATAGTCACATCCCCATACATTCCACTGCTTTTCCCCATATCCTGTTATTACACCACCATTCGAATGAAAGGAGAGGCGAATTCATGAATTATTATTACAAGGATGACCATCGGCCAGACGACCATGACCTCTGGCATTCCAAAGACAAAAATAAACAACGGAAACATGATCAGCATAAACAATGGGATAACTGGGATGACCACAAGGACCTCAAAAAACGCAAGGATAAGGAT
Source organism: Cytobacillus oceanisediminis 2691 (assembly GCF_007678455.1). Lineage (GTDB taxonomy): Bacteria > Bacillota > Bacilli > Bacillales > Cytobacillaceae > Mesobacillus > Mesobacillus oceanisediminis_A. The sequence goes on from NZ_VEEP01000009.1 coordinate 31,952, forward strand.
AAACACAAGGACTGGGACCATAATCACCATTACGAATCGGATGACTGGGACGACCATAGGGATTCCAAAAAATGCAAGGATAAGGATAAACACAAGGACTGGGACCATGATTTCCATTTTG
>NZ_VEEP01000009.1:32171-271204 GCF_007678455.1 Cytobacillus oceanisediminis 2691
GAATCGGATGACTGGGATGACCGCAAGGACCGTAAAAAATGCAAGGATAAGGATAAACACAAGGACTGGGACCATGATTTCCATTATGAATCGGATGACTGGGATGACCGCAAGGACCGTAAAAAATGCAAGGATAAGGATAAACACAAGGACTGGGACCATGACCACCATAACGAATCGGATGACTGGTTTGACCACAAGGATCGTAAAAAATGGAGGGGAAAAGATAAACACAAGGACTGGGACGATGATTTCCATGATTGCGGCTGTGAAAAAGACCATCACCATGAAAAACATTCCCATAATTGCGTTTGCAAAAAGGTAAGGGATATAAATGAAGCTCAGCATAAGGTATCAAAAAGGAAAAACGGCTGTGATGTCAGCTGCGAGCGTTCGATTCAGGAACTGCTGCAGCAAGGCAAGCATCCAAACTTTGATACCATTCCCTTTAAATTATTATGCGGTTGCAGCAAAGGTAACTGTGAGACATTTGTAGGTACCGGAGTAGTGAAGATCGATGGCTGTTTTTATGATATAAAATCTACCTTTTTCCGCGTTGTTGATTTTGTAAAAGGATCTAGCTGCTGCGCGATTCTCGAACTGCTTTGTCCTGAGAGATGTGAAGGAAAGCATCATGGCATTGAAGGCTTTATCAGAACAGGAGCTTGCTTTGAAGTCGATTTAAAAGATTTCGTAGGCATTACCTGCTTTCCCCCAGTCAAAGCCAAAAAAATGGACCCACATAAGCTCTTATGCTCTGGACGCGGGTGATCCCAATAGATTGAATGCCCCACTTATGTGGGGTTTATTTACTGTTAGTTCATAAATACCTATCAATTTCTCTTATCTGTACTTTTCGGTAAAAATATGTGAATGCCCCCTATCATTCGTCTATTCAATCATTGGTGTACTGGCATATACAATAGTAAGTCAAAAGAAAGGAGCAGAGTCAGACTGTTCCTTGAAGCTTTTGATATAAAAAAATAAGGAGTGAAAGAAATGAGAAAAAATACAGGCTGCAACACTTCCCATGGCTGCCCGCCACAGACTTCATGCGATAAGGCAAAAACGCTTCGTGTTGATTGCGACAGTGTATCTAATCCACCTACTGGGGTAGACCTCACATACCCGGTTGCTGATATCGATGTTTCTCTTGCGGTAGTAGATCTTCAGGTAGATGTTGAAAGTGATATTCATCTCCCAACACCAGCCCGAGAAATCAAGAACATGAAAAGGAATGTTTCCTTAACCCAGTGTAAGGCAATCATTTCTTCAATGAATAGCGGAACTGTCAAACTCTATGTCTCCGGTATTGTTCACAAAAATATCCAGTATATAGATCAATGCAGCGGATTTATGCGGGACCATAGTGTCGATGTGCCGTTTACATGTATTCAGGCAGTTGAAGTCTTCAATCAGCCTACTGAAGAAATTTTGAGCAATAAGAATTCTATTAGTGAAAGAAGGTTCATCGACAAAAAAGGTCTTGGTGCCGATCGTTGCACTTCGGGTGCCTTTACGGAAGAATATTTCAATGAGCCAATTAAATGCAAACTGCTCTATTCTTTCGTCAATGACATTGATCTTTTCAAGGACTTTGACAACTGGGGAAGATTCAGCCGCATCACCGAAAAGATGGAAGTCGGTTTAAAGATTAAATTACTGCAAAAGCAGCAGGTTAACCTGGATTATTGCAATGCTCCAGAACCAGAATATGACGAATCTTCTTCCTAAGACTAAGACTTCTATATGGTATTACAACCTGGAAGCATGAAGGACAGATGAAAGGTTTAAAGATTCGGAATCAAGAATAGCAAACAGGCAAGGGTGTCTCGTCTGAGGCACCCTTTTTAAATTTATTGTGAAAGTAGCTTTTGCAAGTCCAGGCATTGTTTCTGAAAAAGATCGATCTTCATCCGTGCAGTACCCTGGAACATGATTTTGTCTTGGTCAACAAATTGTTCATTCCAAACACAGTGCAGATTCGCTAAAGTGAAGTCCACCTTTTCCACTAAACTCTCTTTATATTCACGCGTAAATCCTGCTTCCATTCCCAGCGGGGAAGTGAACATATATTCTTTGCTGTGTTTTGAGGAAAGTTCGGGCTGATGAATCCAATTAACCGGGATGATTTTTTTCCATGGCAAGTGGATTTTTAGTGAATGCAAGGTCCCTAGATCGTCGTTATTTACATAATCCATAGTCAAAAGAAGGATTCCCTTCGTAAATAACTTTGCCGATGGCAGCAATACTTCTGCATCAAGTGATTGCAAAGAGCATCGAACATTTGATATAGAAGAGATGGGTCTTGAGAGCTTGAATGTATCAAATATGTCTATTTCGAGATCGACATCTGCCAACTGTAAAGGAAGCCTCACCTTAGTCCTTTCATACGTTTTATTAATTCCACGGTATGCAGCCGTTGCTAATTGGATAGGCTCTGATGATGACTCTTCATAGGATTCATTCGAATCCTGAAAATCAGGTTCAAAATCTGCATCTTCCTGAGACTCTTCGTTCATTCTGGGTTGATTGTAAGATTCTTGATCATGATTGAATTCGCTGGATTCCTCTAATATTTCATTAATCTCTTCATCAGGACTTTCCTTGACTTCTTCCTGATCGATATCATCCGATTCGGCAACAACTGAAATATCCCTGTTGTCACTTGACTCGACCTCTATTTCATCCATCTGTAGTGTATTTTTCTGGGATGTCTTTTCTTCAACACTTTTAATTACCGGCGGAGAAAGTATCAAAGGTTTTCCCGAACCCTTTGAATCCCTGCTTGTTCGGTTATTGCTTAAATTGGTATTATTTCTATCATTCTCAAGACTTTCCGAACCTCTATTACGTCCTCCAGAGAGATTTCTCAAACTTCCGGTAAAAAAATTCATTTCTTGAAACATTCTATTGGTGTTATCCATCTTAACTGGATGGTTCTCCTCCAAATTGAAACCGATCCATGCCCTCCTTCCTATATAAAGGCAAAAGGGCATATACTATAGTTGCCTAGTATAATACCCCGTCTTTTACTGTTATTTATTCTGATTCGTCATAGCAATCAGGATCATTCGTTGCAGAAGATACCCGGATTTGCTGGTTTTGAAGAACGCGTACGGTAAAATCGATGACCATTTTTTCTTCAATTGTCTGGAAAAATCCTTCGTCGATCGGTGAAGAGGTTGGAAGCGGCTGACGGTCAATTGCCTCATCCCATTCAATAATTTGGCTGGAAACTAATTCACAGAACGGCAGTTCATTATAGTGCTGTGAGCTTTCCTGATGGAATTGGCTCAAGTCGCTGGTCAATAACTCATCTTTTTCCGGAAACCCTGTTGACAATGGTTTGGATACAAAGAAATCAAATTCCTTACGATTATTCACCTGCGGCATTACAGGGTGTGAAAGGAAGTTCTTGACTTCTGTCACAACTTGGAACGGAATATCTACTGTATAGGAATGCAAGTCAGAAGCTACTGATGAGGATGATGAAGCTTCAATCTCCTGGCTAGGGCTGGCATATTGGATGTTCTTCCTTACAAAACCTTTGATAAACAGCTTATTGGTCGGCAATAGCAATCGGCATTGAGTCAATTTAATTCTCTTTTTTATATCCTTAATTTCAAGCACTGGTTCTGGAAATTTAATTAACGTATCCAAATTCACGTGCAGCGTCAGCTCTGCAAGGACAACAGGAACTTTCGTTACGACCTTCCCTAAGCTTACATGTGGGTGATGATGCTTTGGTGTGCATTCAAAATGGTCTTTTGAAGGCTTACACTCATAATCGGGCTTTTTATTTTTATCTAATTCAAACATACATGGCTCCTCCTTAAACTCCTTAGAGTGAAGATGTTCTATCCTATGCATCCTGATTTATTGGGTCTAGGCGTATGCCCCCCCTATGTGAGTTAAAAAAGGGCATGGACCTTTTTAAATCATTTATTTTCATAGCGATGTACTGGCCAGGAAAGAACTAAAAATTTTTTTTGATACTTTTTATACGTCAGGAATACGAGCAGCCTGAAGAAAATCGGCATATGTATAGAAGAGTCCATAAAAAATGGCGAAGACAATAGCCTTCGCCATTTTGTTTCTTATTAATAGTAGTGGTAGTTAGCCATTACCATTGTCGTCGCCATTTCCATTCAAGGCAACTTGCTGGTTCTGTAAAACTCTCACACGGAATTGAAGGAAAGTTTTTTCCACAATATTGTGGAAGGTGCCTTCTTCAAATGGTGCATGATGTGGTGTTAAAGGTTGACGGTCGATAGCTTCGTCCCATTGAACGATGCTGCTGGATACCAGTTCGCAGAATGGAATCTGATTGTAGTTTTGAGTACTCACTTGATGGAATTGTGATAAGTCGCTGGATAGCAACTGATCCTTTTCTGGAAATCCATGTCCCAGGTTCTGTGCCCTGAAGAAATCGAATTCTGCACGAGTATTAACAACTGGATTTACTGGGGGAGTCAGGAAATCAGTGATAACCGTTACACACTCAAACGGTACGTCTACAGTAAGAGATCGCATTTCTGACGCTACACAGTCACTTGATGAATGAGGACATGGTGTTGCGTACTGAATATTCTTGCGAATGAACCCTTTGATGAATAATGGAATTCCTGTTGCAGCGTCTGAAGTAGGTCCTATAAGCAATCTGCACTGTACGATTTTTACTCTCTTCTTAATGTCCTTGATTTCCAAGACCGGATCCGGAAAATGGATATCGGCAACCAGATGATCTGAAACTGTAATATCTGCTAAAGTTACTGGAACATTGGCAGAAGGCACTAAACCCGGTGTAGGTACGTTGACACACTCACTTCTGGATGCAGACTGATTTACATTTACACATCCATGCTTACCTTTATGGTCATTAGTCATTTTTGTTCCTCCTTTTAAAATTTCTTGTACAATTTATCCTATTCTTTCTAGATTTTTTGGACTAGATGAATCAATCAGAACAAACGCGGATTTTTTTGGTTTTATCATGCTTTTTCTTTATTTCTTCCTTTTTCTATTTCTATTGGGTACTTGCACAATGGAACATACCTTTTGCATAGGATTCAAAAGGAGGAGGATGAAATGAACAATTATAATTATCTTGCAGTCGACATAGGCAACAGCTGGTATAAGGTTCTGGCCTCTGATGATGGGCAGTTGAGCGAATACCAAATGCCAAACGCAATCGCGCTATACGATGATGAGTTTTATGAAAAGCCCTATGACGAAGAGGATATTGAACTCGAAGAAAATTTGATCGTAGAGATAAAAAGCCCGGCGGTCACAAACAAAAGGGAAATCTTTTACGCAGGAAAGGCTGCCGCAAGACAGAGGAATGTGAGCCTGACCTCAAGCAATAATCAAAAAGCAGACGAAGACCGGACCTATATCCTTTTATTCGCCGCTGCAGCCTATCATGCTTCCAACTTAAATCCGGAGGACATTGAAATAAGCTACTGTGTGGACCAATTAGCTGTATCACTTCCTACAACTCAATATAAGGAAAAAAAGGAATTACTTAAACAGCGTTTAATTGGCAGCCATACCATCACCCTTCATAAGGTACCCGGCATTTCCGAACCTAAAGAACTGATCGTCAAGCTTGAGATAAAAGATGTGATTGTCGGTGCAGAAGGAGCATGTGCATATCTAGGGTTAATACGTGACATTGACACACTCGCCATTAAGGATGACGGTCTCGTGAAAGATTCCAGGAAAGGAGTCATCATTGGTGACCTGGGCGGTGATTCGGTGGACTTTGTCGGCATCAAAAACAGCAAGCCTGTGGCGTCGGTTGAAGGTGACCATTTTGGCATTAATCTGTTCCTGGATACAATCATAAAGAAGGTAAGCAAGAATGAACTCTATACCTTCGATTCCAGGTCTGAACTCGAGGAGAAACTTTCAGCAGGACAATCAGAGTGGTATGTTGAACCTTTTGCAGGTGTCAGGAAAGATATAAGCAAGTACGTTATCCCTCAACTCAGAATCATGGCAATCAAATACCTTGAGCATTTTGACCGTGCAAGGAGCAGTTCCAGCGAAATCAAGGGGGCGTCCCGCTATATTGCAGTGGGCGGTGCAGCTAAACTTGCACAAAAGCAAATACAGGAAGCAGCGGTAAGATGGGCTGACAAAGGGCGACCGATTGAACTGACTTTTCCTGAGAACCTGGAAAAACTGAATGTCTTCGGACTCATGATTCTAGCCAAAATGAATCAAATTAAGAAACAACATGAGAATACCGAGGAACTAATTCCCATTGAAGGGTGATCGGTATGTCAAACACCTATACGGATTATGTTAATAAAGTTGCGATAACAGTTCCTGATCGATATATTGACGTCAAAACCGGCGAATCTTATTCAATATCACCAAAGGTAATTGAACAAATTGAATACCATGCAGAAAACAATTCTTTGAGCCATCTCGTCCTTGCTGCGCTCCATCATTACCTTACTCCTAAGCCTGCGGTGAATGGGGGTTCTGCTGAAATCCTCCAGCAGCTCGCTGACATCCGGTCGATACTTGATAATGGCTCTTTTTTCATTCAGCCCTCTGTAAAATCAAGGGGTACAAAAGAGCAAACTGAGGCAGCTAAATTGCTCGATATGAAGGAAGTTGAGGACATCCTTGATGCATTCGGGGGGTAAATATACAAAGAAAGGACGGTACTTATGTACTCGTCCTTCACTGTTTGAAGTAGTAGGTATTTGTTTTATACTCAATAGGTTTTTTTAGCAGCCGCTTCAAACCCCACCTATTGTCATTCTGGAAATTCATTGTTGAAGAGCGCCGGAAACGATGGAAAGCAGTTTAGGATAATGATGGACGTAGAATTCAAGATCAGAAGCATCGGCTTTTTTATTATAGAAATCAATGATTCTGTGGACCGCTTCTTTTTTGTGATGAACTGGTATGTGGAAAAAATCGATAATTGGTGAATAAGTACCATCCCCCGCTGGAAGCAGATACCCCAAAAGTAAGTCATGGTCCCCAGGATGATGGTATATTTCATTATAGATGGCAACCAGCCTCTCCTTCATGCGCAATACATCATGGACAACGAGCAAACGGTCACCATAAAATTCATTAATTATGTAAAATCCCGGTGATGCGTATTTCCATTCACTGATGATTCTGTGGATTCTGGGATTCCTTCTGCTTTTGTATTCAGGTGAATTTAGATATTGCTCTAAGATTGTCTTCTTTGTGTCAGGGAGGTGATGGCAAAACACTGCCCAGGAAATAAAATGAGGAATTAATGAAGAGGCTATTTTTTCAGGTATTTGTTCTGTTTCAATGAAATCATCAACTAAATAAAGTAAATATTCACCAAAATATTCATTGGCGAAATAAAACAATTCCTCTATTTCCTCAAATGCCTGATCTTTTAATCGTTCCTGTATGGAAATTACTTTTTGATCCGTGACCATACATATAACTCTCCTTTCAGTTAATATAAACCACCCCCTTATCTTACCATGCAAAAAAATACTCGCACGGGTAATATTTGTCTGAATTTTTACAAATCTCAGCCTGCTAGAACATGCTCATATCGTATTTAGCAGACATCATTTCCAATAGCTTGATACCGCCAATGCTGTTGCCCTTTTCATCAAGTGCCGGCCCTAGAATGCCAATTCCAAACCTGTTCGGTACTGAGCCCATGATACCGCCAGATACTCCGCTCTTCGCAGGAATCCCAACCCTGACTGCGAACTCTCCAGATGCATTATACATTCCACAAGTGACCATAAAGGTCTTGCATAGGCGAGCCACATGTGCAGGAATCAGCCTGCGGTTGGTGACAGGCTCCAAACCGTCCATTGCAAAGACACAGCCAATACGTGCAAGGTCAAGACAATCCATTTCAATCGCACATTGCTTTGTATACACCATCAGCAGTTCTTCTACATCTTCATCGATGACGCCATGCTGCTTCAAAAAATAACTTAAGGCTCTGTTCAAGTCGGAAGTTTCGAATTCGGAATCGGCGATTTCCTTGGAATATCCGATTGAGGAATTGCCGGCAAGATCCTGGATAAAAGTCAGGATTCGATTGAACCTGTCATCCGCATCCTCCCCTTTTATCATATGTGTCACCGCAAGGGCTCCAGCATTAATCATCGGATTCAGAGGTTTGGATGGACTGAATTCCAGCTTGACGATTGAATTGAATGGGTCACCTGTTGGTTCATACCCCACTTTATCAAACACTGCTTCTTCCCCATAATCCATCAGCGCCAGTGCAAGTGTCAGAACTTTGGAGACACTTTGCAATGAGAGCTTTTGCTGGATATCACCAGCGGATACACAGGTTCCGTCATCATGGAAAATAGCGACTGATAGCTCCTCACGATTGGCTTTTGCCAGTGCAGGAATATAATCTGCAACCTTGCCGCCAAATGTGTAATGTTTTGCTTTTTGAACGAGTTCATTCAATTCATCAGTTGTTCTGCATGGCATACTCTACTCCTCCGAATCTTAACGCATTATTAATCTTAGTAATAGAAAAAGGCAATGAAAGGACCATTGCCTGAATCGCCTTAAAATCTTCCCGATCTTAAAATCGAATAAATAATCAATAAAAACATACCGAACGCTATGAAGAATCCTATTTCTATAGCAGGTACGCTAGTCAATATCGTATTATTCCCAAAAGTCGCTCCTACTATCAAACCGAGGACTACAATACTGAAGGCGAGCAGCGTAAGGCTAAAAGAAACCTGGTTGCTGATCCGATCGAATTTATTGAGGATCCGATTGATTTCCGAAAGGCTGATTTCAAATTTCAAATCGCCTTTGGATGCCTTGTCCAGGACATTTTCAACTTGATTTGGGATATTAACAAATGTATCTGATAAGTCTTCTGCTTGATTCAAGAGCCTTTTCCCCATCTTGATCGGATCATAGCGTTCCCTCATAAGCTGTTCTCCATAAGGTTTTGCAATCTCGATCATATCCAGGGTTGGATCCAGCTCAGAAATGATCCCTTCTATTGTGATCAGGGCTTTACCCATCATCGTCATTTCCTTTGGGAGGATAATCCGGTGTTCCTGGGCAGCCGCAAATAGCTCCTTGACCGTCAATCCTAGACTCAGGCCATCTTTGGATGAGAGTTCTACTGTTTTCCTGATGCCATCCACGTGGTCATAAAAGTGCTGTTCATCTATGTCGGATGGAACATATGCCATCCGGAATATCGCCTTGACAATGCGATGGGTATCCTGCTGGATGATTCCCATCATCATCGAAGCGGAATGGTATCTCATACTTGCCGAAAGCCTTCCTACCTGGCCAAAGTCAATAAACACCAGCTGCTGTTTTTCCAGGCTATAGAGGATATTACCCGGATGCGGGTCCCCATGAAAAAATCCTTCTTTAAGAATTTGAGTTATAAATGCACTTACCAGTAAATCTGCAATTTTTCGTTTTTCTTCTTTTCCTGCAACCATTGCGTTTAACTCATTCAGTTTGATTCCTTCAGCCTTTTCCATGGTGAGAATTTGGGTTGTGGAGTAATCATGGAAGATTAGCGGAACTTTAATTGAGTCACAATCCTCAAATTGCAGTTGAACCATATCTGTATTCCGGGCCTCTTCAGAATAATCCAGTTCCCTTCTGATTGATTCAGAAAGTTCCTCAACCATATCCGTTATGTTATAATACTGCGCCCAGTCGTATCGCTGTTCGATTAGTTTTGCAAAATCCCTTAAAATCTCCAGGTCAGTAAGCACAGTATTCTTGATCCCCGGACGCTGGACTTTGACCATGACTGATTCTCCACTGTGTAAAACGGCTTCATGAACCTGTCCGATAGAAGCTGCGGCGACATAATCTTCATTGAAAAAATGAAAGATTTCATTAACAGGCCTGCCAAATTCATGCTGGATCTTCTTTTTTATTTCTTCTACCTGGACGGGTGGTACCTGATCCTGGAGCAGTTCCAATTCCTTTACAATTTCATCGGGCAACAGGTCACTCCTAATGCTGAGAAGCTGTCCAAGCTTGATAAAGGCCGGGCCCAATTCCTCCAGCATACAGCGGATGCGATAACCCATTTCCTGTGTATTACCATCTTTCACTTCTGCTTTTACTTTATCTTTTAGCGATAGAATATGGAAAAGGCCGACTTCTTCCAAAACATAGCCAAATCCATATTTCACAAATAAGGAACCAATCTCCTTGTATCTATTTAAACGTCTCAAACGGTCCGTCAACATTCCATCACCTGCTGCTATTCAATGTCTTTTGAAAAACCAGGTGGGACATTCTCCATCCCATTCTCCGCCTGGTCGAATTCTGTATTCATTTTATTTTTGCGAATCAATGAAACTTCTTCCTTCAATAATGCAAGCTGGGCCTGGACAACATCTAATTCTTCTTTTGTCACAAATCCCCATTCGCTCAGCTGGCTTCTTGCCATCTTTTTAAATTCATCATTCCATTCCTCACTTTTATTTTCACCTTTTTTAAAAAGTTCATCAAAAATCGTATCAGCCTCTGTCTGTGTCATACTTCCTTTTTCGACCAGCTTCATGATTGTTTCATCAATTTTTTCCTTTCCTGCAACCGCGGCTCCAAGCCCAAGTAAAAAACCACTTTTTAGAAAATTATTCATTGATAAGGCCCTCCAATATAAAATATATTTACTTATTTAATACCCAAAAACCAGGGACAATTACCCTTTTACATAAAAAAAGCAGCTGGCTCGATAAAACCAGGTGCTTGGATACTTTGGATTGGTACATATTTTTTAAGGGAACTAACTCTATTCTGGCGGTGTTGTGTCCGAACCTGCACCTACTTCGGACATTTTCTTCATGATCTGCCTATGCTTTGTCTGAACCTACCTCTTCTTCGGACATTTTCTTCATGATCTGCCGGCGTTTTGTCTGAACCTACCCCTTCTTCGGACATTTTCTTCATGATCTGCAGCAGTTTTGTCCGAACTTGCACCTACTTTGGACATTTTCTTCATGATCTCCCGGCGCTTTGTCCGAACTTCCACCTACTTCGGACATTTTCTTCATGATCTGCCGGCGTTTTGTCCGAACTTCCACCTACTTCAGACATTTTCTTCATGATCTCCCGGTGTTTTGTCCGAACTTCCACCTACTTCAGACATTTTCTTCATGATCTGACTACGTTTTGTCTGAACCTACACCTGCTTCGGACATTTTCTTCATGATTTGCAAGCATTTTGTCCGAACTTACACCTGCTTCGGACAATTCCTCCATGGTCTACGGGCGCTTTGTCCGAACTTACACCTGCTTCGGACAATTCCTCCATGGTCTACGGGCGCTTTGTCCGAACTTCCACCTGCTTCGGACATTTTCTTCATGATCTGCCGACGTTTTGTCCGAACCTGTACCTGCTCCAGTGACAGCCAGGTGTTTTGACAAAACTTCTATCCACTTTAAAACAAACACACCTCTCCAACACTATCTAAACTATATCGGCCTTATCAAGATAAGCCCAGTTCTGGGGAGCCCGGAAGCTTAGTTGCCAGTAGGTTGCTCCATTCAATCCATATAAATCAATCAGCCTGTATTTCTCGATATAGCTGCGGATATCTTCAAACCAGACGATGTGTTCCTCCGTTCCTCTCCAGTACCTGAACCAGGGTGACTTTGCTGCTGAATCATATTGAATGACTGAACCTGTTGAGATGGCAAGATTTTGCGCATCCAGCACGGAAAGGGCACGAAACTGAGTAGAGGATACTATTTTGTCATGTCCATATAGCGGAAGGCCAATCTGTAACTTTTCCCGAGGGATAAGGGTCAATGAATATCTGACAACGAGTGCGATCCACCAAAGCGGCGAAACTGGATCCGGCGGACCGCTCGGATACCCATAATCAATCGTCATCACAGCGACGATATCAGCAATCTCACCGATTTTCTTATAATCATAAGCTCCTATGATTGGATTGGAAGGTATATCTTCAGTCTTTGCATGGACATTCACATGCATGATAAGACTGCCCATTGCTGTTTTCAGTTCCTTGAGGAATGTATTGAAATCCTCTCGCTGAGGAGGCGGAATAAATTCCAGGTCTACGCTGATTCCTCGGTATCCTCTTTTTAAAGCGAGATTGACCAGGCTTGCCACAAGATTCCTTCGATATGCTGGCGATGACAGAACTCTTCCTGCAAGTTCTTTACTAAAACCTGCGGATGTTGTATTTTGAACCATTAACAACGGAATGATATTCAATTCATTGCTTTGAATGACGATAGGGACATCATCACCTGTTACATACGCATATCCTTCTTCTGTGAAGGAAAATGCTGCAACTGCCAGGTAAGTAAGGTGAGGTGCAATTTCTGCTAAATCGTTCAGGAATGTTGGAGAAGAACCAGGGACGATAAATCCTAAAGTGGAGAACTGTGGTTTGATAGGGGAAGGTATGTTGATGTTCTGGCCAATATATAATCTGTTTGGATCCAGACCGGGATTGGCATTTAGTATATTGTTTATACTTGTATTGAATTGCAGCGAAAGTTTCCACAATGTGTCACCGGCTTTAATTTTATAAAACCTGATGATCGGTTGCTTGTCTGGTATGTAAAGGGCAAGTCCTGGAACGATAAAATTTGCCGAAGGAAGACCATTAACTTCCACTATATTTTGAATCGTTACCCCATGCGTTTTGGAAATGGACCAGAGGTTTTCTCCTGATTTCACGATGTGGACAGCCATTTAATCACACCTTTTTTATTTTATCCTTCTTTTATCATATGGCTGTTGTTCTGTTATATATTACTTTCGTTTTCCAAAGAAGCAGGGCTTAAACAACTAAGCCCTGCTGATAATTAATCATCTCCACCGGTCCTTTGGAGCACTGCGTTTCCTGTATCTTGCAGCATGACAGGCATCACATATCTGGTAAGGAGAGTCAGTGTGGATTCCCTTCCCGCAGTGCCTGCATTTCTTTTTATAATTTTTCACCTCTGCCTTTAAGAACTCATGTACTTCATCACTTAACTCTGTACGGACCCTTTCCCAATAAATAGCCTCTGTTTTTCTTCCTAGTTTATATAAAAACAAAAGGTGGAGTCCGATCGCTTTATAAGAAAGCTCGAGCTCTTCAAGACTGGCCGTTTTTACAGGAGGTTCAGGCAGCTCATATCCAGCAACAATCGCCTTGATCGTTTCCAGCCACTGTTCGATAAGCGCTGGCTCTCTCGATGAAAAAGGAAGATGCAGGAATCCGTATAGCTCCATCATTGGCAGCCTTGCCTCGATTTCGGTGTCCCTCACGTATTCATAAAGTTCTCTTTCTTCAGACAGAGAAGCTTTGTTTGTGCCCTTTGGGCTCTCGAACTGATCCCATAATTCGAAGAATACAGCCAGCGTTCGATGATACTTCTGGAACCTTTCAAAAATGGCTGAAGTAGGTGCGATAGAAAAGGTCTCTACAAGTTTATCCTCTTTTTCAAGCAGCCTGGACATCAAGTCAATTTCTGAAGTGAAAGCCACTCTGCCTACATTGTAAATTCCCTTTCTTCCTGCACGGCCAGCGATTTGCTTGATTTCCTGGGAAGTCAGCCTCCTTCTCCTCGTTCCATCAAACTTTTCATTTTCAAGGAAGACGATTCTCCTGATCGGCAAATTCAATCCCATGCCAATAGCATCAGTAGCTACAACGACACTTGTTTCTCCGTTGATGAATCGATCTATTTGCTTTTTCCTTGTTTCTGGCGGCATACTGCCATAAATCATGCTGACCTGGCGGCCGCTGTTTTGCAATTTAGCTGCATTTTCAAGCACCTGTTTCCGTGAGAAACAAACCAGTGCATCGCCCTTCTTGGTATTCTTAAGGCTGAATTCCTTGTTTTCGACCTGGAGAGGAATTTCCCGGGTGTATTCATATATTTCTGCCACCCCATCATCGAGAAGATCCATCATCATTGCCTTGATATTTTTGCTGCCTATGATATGAACTTCCTCCGCATTTGCTTTTGTAATTGCTTTAAACCAGGAGAAGCCACGGTCCTTATCAGCAATCATCTGGGATTCATCAATGACCACTACATGGTAAAAGTCTTTTTCATGGAACATTTCAACTGTACAGGAAATATGGTTTGCACCTGAAACTGGTTTCTCTTCTTCCCCTGTCTTTAATGAGCATGGAACGCCCTCAGCATTTAATTTTTCGTATACCTCAAGTGCAAGCAACCGCAGAGGAGCGAGATAAAGGCCGCTTTTTGCTTGTTTCATCCGTTCAAGTGCCTGGTGGGTTTTGCCGGTATTGGTTTCACCGATATGCAAAATGTACCGGACATTGCGCCTGAGTGAAGGGTTGTATTCCCTGCCGAAAATATCTTCCATCATTCGGGCTTCTTCTTCTCTTTTCCTTTCAAGTTCTGCCTGTTCTTCCACCCTCCTGCGCTTTCTTTCTGCCAGGTCCTTTTCATAAATTTCCTGATGAGTTTCATAATCAAATGTAATATCCTGCAACCTTAAAAGATCACTGATATACTCTTCCTGAAGCTTATACATGAAACCGTCAATATAAATTTCGGCCAAATCACTGATGCTTCTCCAGATCTCAGGAATAGATAATGAATCGTCGAATGCAACTTGATAACCGTTGATTAATTCCTGGTCAAGACATTCCAGCACCTTCTCTGCTGCTATGCCTGAAAAATATTCCAGTACCGCTTTTTCGAAATGATACTGGTAGGTTTCATACTCAAAATAATACCGGCCCCAGTGAGAGGTCTGATGAATTTGCCCTGTCAGCTCATCAAAAAAATCGGCCATTGTCCTGTAGTCTTCTGTGTTGAACGAACCAATCACCGTCAATTTTTCCTCGAGCATGAATGTGTCTATATCCTTGTATTTTGATTCTTCCTGAAAAATTCTTTTAAGCTCGACAGCCATACTATGTCTGATTCTTAAATAGGCAAGTTCCTGGAAATCATTTAAAACTGTCTGGGCATGTTGATAGATCGTTTCAATGATTTTGGCCTTTTTTTCAAGCAAGCGATCTTCTTCCTTTTTCTTCAGGAACTTCTTTCTTGATTGCTCGTACAAATCAGGCCAGTTGTCCTCACTGATGGCCGAAGCAATCCAATCTTTCGGGTCAAAAGGCTGATAGCTTCTTATTTCATTCCTGAAAAGCTTATTGATGAGTTTACGGTCGACACCTTCAACAATATAATCCCGCTCACTTAAAAATTCCTTTTTATCACGCTTTGAAAAGTCATTTGTCGATTTCGTCAGCCAAACATTCAGCCAAATCTGGTTAATATATGTGGCTCTTGTTTTCAGGTATTCTTCCAATTCAGGAAGACTCTCTTGTTCGCCAAGGAATTTCGCAATGTCTTCCATGACCTTATTTTTCGTATTCTCAACTGCTTGCTGATAAATTGTTTCAATTTGTTTCATATCTGATCCCCTCAAGATTGCCTAATATAAATAAAAGGCCGCACAATTGGAATGTGCGTCCCTTCCATATCCTATACTCTGTAAAATCAGAGGAATGGGGTGTTACTATGCCTGCTTTACCTTTAACTTCTTCATTACCCTAGTAGAAATTTTCTTATCATCCTTCGTAACAGACTTCGGTTTATAAGGCGATACAGGTTTAATCCCATCGTTATTTTCAATACTTAGAATTTCAAGGTAAAATGCTGTACTCTCCCGATTGCCATTTAAATATCCCCTGAGGATTTTCATTTTCTCCGGAGTCCCTGTAAAATCACCTTGATAGTCCCATTCTATTTCATTTTCATATCTCGAATCCATCTTTTCCTTTAATGCAAAAGCCTCTGACAATGCATCCTCAGGTGTCGAAAAATAGGATTTCGTCCTCCTAAGCCCCTTCTTTTTGCTGCCATCTCCAGCTTTTGCCTGATATAGTTTGATTAACATCTTCCTCATCCTCTCTGGTTTGGTCTCACGCCTTCTCATGGTAAGTCGAAACACCAGAAGACCCGAGGAATTACATATAATTCTAGTATACCCTTTTTCCCATCAGTTACCTATTAATAAGGAAATAAGCATTCAATAAACTTCTATAGTGACTATAAATAACTTCTGTCGGTCAGCCAAAATTAAAAAATAAAGGAGCGTGGTTTTGACACACGCTCCCATAACTCACTATTTAGCTGTTACAACTTCTTTTTCATTAATTTTTTCGTGACGGATTGTTGCCTGTGCAGCTGCAAGTCTTGCAAGCGGCACCCGGTAAGGAGAGCAGCTGACGTAGTCAAGTCCAGCATTATAGCAGAATTCAATCGAACTCTTCTCTCCGCCATGCTCCCCGCAAATTCCAGTCTTCAAACCAGGCTTTGATTTTCGGCCCAGTTCCACACCTGTCTCCACCAATTTGCCCACTCCCTCGCGATCAAGGACAGCAAATGGATTTTCAGGAAGGACTTTTTGCTCGATATATGCCTGAAGGAATTTGCCCTCTGCATCGTCACGGCTGTATCCGAAAGTCGTCTGTGTCAGGTCATTCGTCCCAAATGAGAAGAAGTCTGCTTCCTCAGCAATCTGATCAGCAGTCAGGGCTGCACGCGGGATTTCAATCATCGTTCCCACTGTATATTCGAACTCCTTGCCTGTTTCTTCTTTTATACTAAGTGCTGCTGCATTTACAAGTTCACGCATTTCTTTCAGTTCATTCACATGGCCGACTAGCGGAATCATGATTTCAGGCTTCGCCTCGATTCCTTTATCAGCCAGTTTCGCTACTGCATAAAAGATTGCTCTAGCCTGCATTTCATATATTTCAGGATGGATCATTCCAAGTCGGCAGCCGCGATGGCCAAGCATCGGATTAAACTCATCAAGCTGGCGCACTTTCTTCAGCAATGCTTCTTTTTCCTTAAGTTCCTTTGATTCCGGGTCTAAGATTTGAAGTTTTGTAATCTCCACCAAAAGTTCTTCTTTATCAGGAAGGAACTCATGCAATGGAGGGTCAAGCAAGCGAATCGTTACAGGCAGTCCCTGCATCACTTCCAGAATTCCTTCAAAATCTCCCTGCTGCATCGGCAGGAGTTCATCCAAAGCAGCGTTCCGCTCTTCAAATGTTTCTGCCAGGATCATCTTCTGAACAATCGGCACCCTTGCAGCGTCCATGAACATATGCTCTGTACGGCAAAGACCAATGCCGCCAGCTCCAAATTCCAGAGCTTTCGCGGAATCCTCAGGATTATCTGCATTCGTGCGGACGCCAATTTTACGCTCCTCATCTGCCCATGACAGTAATAATTGGAACTCCGCAGATAACTCAGGTTCAATCATCGGGATTTCGCCGAGCATGATTTCTCCTGTTCCCCCATCAATCGTGATGATATCCCCATGGTTCACGGTAATTTCACCGACTCGGAACTGCTTTTCGTGTAAATCGATTTTCATCGCTTCGCATCCGCAAATACATGCTTTACCCATTCCGCGAGCAACTACTGCAGCGTGACTAGTCATACCGCCACGGCTGGTTACGACAGCCTGGGCGGAAATGATGCCATGGATATCATCAGGAGTGGTTTCGGGACGCACCAGGATGACCTTTTGGCCTTCATTTGCCAGCAGCTCTGCTTCATCTGCATCAAAAACAACCTTGCCAGTTGCTGCACCAGGTGATGCAGGAAGGCCTTTAGCCAGCTGGTTGCGTTCATAATTCTCGTCAATCCTGCGGTGAAGTAGCTGGTCAAGCTGTTCAGGATCAACACGGAGCAGGGCAGTCTTTTTATCAATGATTCCTTCTTTCACAAGTTCTGTTGCAATACGGATAGCAGCCTGCGCGGTGCGTTTCCCTGTACGTGTCTGAAGGATGAAAAGCTCACCGCGTTCAACAGTAAATTCAATATCCTGCATGTCCTCGTAATGCTGTTCAAGTCGATTGCAAGTGTCAACGAATTGCTGATAAACAGCAGGCATTTCATCTTTTAATGTCTGGATTGGCTGAGGAGTCCGTATGCCTGCCACAACATCTTCTCCCTGAGCGTTGATCAAGTATTCTCCATACAGAATGCTTTCGCCTGTGGATGGGTCCCTAGTAAAAGCAACACCAGTTCCTGAATCGTCTCCCATGTTCCCGAATACCATGCTCTGGATATTTACCGCTGTGCCTAAATGTGATGGAATTTTGTTCAAACGGCGGTAAACAATCGCCCGTTGATTGTTCCATGAGTCAAAAACTGCGTTGATCGACAGGAATAGCTGCTCTTTTGGATCCTGCGGAAACGGCTTCCTCGTATGCTTTGTCACGATATTCTTATATCCTTCGATTACTTCCTTCCAATCTTCTGCAGTCATCTCAGGGTCTGAATTATAGCCTTTCGCTTCTCTTGTTTCTTCCAGTAATCGCTCGAAGAAGAAAACATCAACATCGAGGACAACATCACTGAACATCTGAATGAAGCGGCGATAGGAATCGTACGCAAACCGCGGGTTGTTTGTAAGCTTCGCCATTCCTTCAACTGTCTCATCATTCATGCCAAGGTTCAGGATTGTATCCATCATTCCCGGCATTGAGAATACTGCGCCAGAGCGTACAGAGACTAGCAGGGGATTCTCCGGATTACCAAGTTCCTTTCCAGTTTTCTTTTCAAGCTCACCGAGTGCTTCGAGAACCTGTGCCTGAACTTCTGCCGGGATAGTCTTCCCCTCATCGTAATAGGAGTTGCACGCTTCTGTCGAAATCGTGAATCCGAAAGGTACCGGAAGACCGATACGTGTCATTTCCGCCAGGTTTGCACCCTTCCCACCCAGTTTTTCTTTCATTCCGCTGTTTCCTTCATTAAAAAGATACACAAATTTAGACATTCGCTTAACTCCTCTCACTTTTTAGAATATCAAGTATCAGTCCTGCTGTTTCTTCAATGGCCTTATTGGAAACATTGATGACCGGGCAGCCAACACGTTTCATGATTTTTTCAGCATAATCCAGCTCTTCGAGAATTCGCTCATAGCTGGCATAATTCGCCCTGGCTCCAAGTCCGAGCGCCTTCAGCCTTTCCGTCCTGATTTCGTTCAGCTTATCCGGTGAAATGATCAAACCTACACATTTGCTTCTTGGAATCTGGAATAATTCATCCGGCGGTTTGACCTCCGGTACGATCGGTACATTGGCTACTTTGTAGCGCTTATGTGCCAGGTACATTGACAATGGGGTTTTCGATGTTCTGGAAACACCGACCAAAACAATGTCTGCCCTCAATATCCCGCGCGGATCACGGCCATCATCATACTTTACGGCAAATTCGATGGCTTCGATCTTGCGGAAATATTCATCGTCCAATTTACGCATCATGCCGGGACGATGGTTAGGCTCTTTGTTGAACTTCTTTTCAAACGCGTTCATAAGTGGATTCAACAAATCAACTGCGTAAATCCCCTCTTCTTTTGCTCTCCGGTCCAGATAGGCTTTTAGGGCGGGTACGACAATGGTATATGCGATGATTGAATGTCCTTGCCTGGCCATCATCAAAATGTCCTCAATGTCTTCCTCATCCTCAACATATGAATTCCTTCTTATATCAACCTGCCCGCCGTTAAACTGTGTTGCCACAGCTTTTACTACAAATTCTGCTGTTTCCCCGACTGAGTCGGATACCACATAGACAACTTCCTTCATATCCAAAGTGCGCTCACTTCCTAGACAGATTTTTGCTCTGCGATTTCTAAATATACCTTGGTTATCGTTGTTTTGGTTATTCGCCCGATAACCTCATATGAATCGGGGTTGCTGCTGAGTTCACGTACAACAGGGAGAGAATCGATTCTATTCGTCACCAGTTTCCTGGCAGCCTGCAGCAGCGTTTCTTCAGGTTTTACCGTTATGATGTTAGGCATCCTCGTCATGATGACGCTTACAGGAAGATCTTCGAGGTTCTTGTTTCCAATCGCAGCCCTCAGTAAATCCTTTCTCGAAATGACTCCAGCCAGGCACCCCTCTGAATCAACAGCATACAAAGTCCCGACATCCTCAAGGAACATCTGGACGATCGCATCATATACAGAGGAAGATTTTTGCACCACAATTGGATGGCCTTTATAATCCTTCACCTTCAAATTCAGTACCTCTGTCGGTTCGAATAATCTCTCTTTATCCTTATTGAAAAAATAGCCGACTCTTGGCCTCGCTTCAAGACTTCCTGCCATTGTAAGGATTGCCAGATCGGGACGAAGGGTTGCCCGTGTCAGCTTCAGTTTTTCGGCAATCTGCTCCCCGGTAATCGGGCCATCCTCTTTTACAATTTGAACGATTTCTTCCTGCCGTTTTGTTAGTTTAATAGAACTCACCACCAACGTACCCCCAATAATAATTATGTAACATTATCAAGGATTTTTTAAATGTGTTATCCTTATTAATTTATAGTATATAACATTTAATGAAAAATCAAAAGAAAAGGTTTTAATTTTTATAGTTTTCTTTTAAAAATGCTGCCTTTAAATGGTTTATCACTGTTATTAGGTTTGGAATTAGGTCATACTGTTTAAATTTCCGCATCCTCTTAAACACTTCGATGTCTGTATAATACAAAAAATCCCCTGTAACACTACCCAGGGGATTCTAGCTATAGGCCTTATACATTCAATTCGAGTGTCACAGGACAGTGGTCGCTGCCCATTATTAAACATTCTGCTCCTGCTTGATGAATGGCAGGCGCCAGTTTTTCTGAAACAATGAAGTAATCAATGCGCCAGCCTATATTCCTTTCTCTCACTTTACTCATATAAGACCACCAGGTGTATACATCCTTGGCATCAGGATAAAGGTATCGGAAAGAATCAACAAAACCACTGTTCAGGAGTTGAGTCATCTTCCCGCGTTCTTCGTCGGTAAACCCGGAATTCCCTCGATTCGATTTAGGGTTTTTCAGGTCGTGGTCATGGTGGGCGACATTCAGGTCTCCGGTCAGGACAACTGGCTTTTCCTTTTCCAATTCGAGCATGTAATCCCTAAGCTTGTCTTCCCAGGATAAACGATAGCCGAGGCGGGCAAGATCACGCTGAGAGTTCGGCGTATAAACATTGATAAGATAAAACTGATCAAACTCAACGGTAATTGCCCTGCCCTCATGATCATGTTCGGCTGATCCGATGCCGTATTTTACTGATATAGGCTTTTGTCTGGTGAAAACAGCGGTACCAGAATACCCTTTCTTTTCAGCATAGTTCCAGTACTGGTGATACCCTTCCATTTCAAGGCTTATCTGGCCTTCCTGCAGTTTGGTTTCCTGAATGCAAAATACATCCGCCCCCGCATCCCGGAAGAAATCCAAAAACCCTTTCCGGGCACAAGCCCTTATGCCGTTCACGTTCCATGATACTAATTTCATAAACCACTTTCTCCTCGATTATTATTCTGCCTTGCAGAAAACTTGTATTCTCCTATTCTAACAGTCTTCGATCAGCGATTCTAATACTGCGATTCCCTTAACAATATCTTTAACCCGAGCGTTGGCAAATGAAAGCCGGAAGTGCAGGCTTCTTTGGTTCGTGTAAATCCTGCCGGGATTGATCAGCACCCCATTCGCAAGTGCCTTGCGGTATAAGTCAGCCAAAGAGATTTC
This sequence comes from Cytobacillus oceanisediminis 2691, assembly GCF_007678455.1. Classification (GTDB taxonomy): domain Bacteria; phylum Bacillota; class Bacilli; order Bacillales; family Cytobacillaceae; genus Mesobacillus; species Mesobacillus oceanisediminis_A. The sequence continues at coordinate 53,727 of NZ_VEEP01000009.1, forward strand.
CTGCTTTATTTTAACCCATATGAAAAAACCGCCTGCAGGATGTTCCCACTCAGCATATCGGCTCAAGTGCTGTTCCAGTGCTTGCAGCACTGCATTCCTCCGTATTTTCAGATGCTTCCTGACCTCTGTGACATGCTTCTCGTAAAGTCCGCTTGAAAGCCATTCTGCCGCTGCTCTTTGGGAAAGGGAACTTGTGCCATAGTCTGTTTGCATTTTCAGGTCTGCCAGGCGGTCAATGACAGCTTCAGGGCCTACTAGCCACCCAATTCTCAATCCCGGATTCAGGCTCTTTGACAGGCTGCCTAAGTATAAAACATTGCCATGCCTATCGTGGGATTTGATTGGCATAGGGGGAGGACTGTCGAGCCATAAATCACCGTACACATCATCTTCAATTATTGGGATCTGGGCATTTTCCGCCAAACTCAACAATTCCCGTCTTCTTTTTTCCCCCATCAATGCCCCTGTTGGATTATGGAAGGTGGGATGACAATAAAGCACTGAGTTCTTGCTTGGGTGGATCTTTTCTATCTTCCCGGGAATGATGCCCTCATGGTCAATCGGAACTCCCTGAAGCTGCATTCCTGCGGATTGGAAGGTCGATAAAGAATTCACATAGGATGGAGTTTCCAGTAACACTGTTGATCCTCTTTCCAGCAGCCCAATCGAAATAAGGTGTAGTGCTTGCAAAGCACCAGAAACAATAAGGATTGAGGACGAAGAAGTATTGATCCCTTTTTGACTAAGGTATTTGGCAATCTCATCCCTCAACTGTGGATTCCCCTTCGGTTCCTCGTAGCCAAAAGGTTCAAGATTTTGTCCTACTTTCGTTATAACAGCCCTCATCTCCTCAAGAGGGAATAAGTCTTTTGAAAGCTCTCCCTTGCTTAGCTGAATCAAGCCTTCATTGGATTCTGCCTGGTTTATTGCCTGGACTGTTGGCATGCTTGCCTGATGAGTACCCAGTCCTACCTGTTCATTCCAGTTCAATGGAGGTTCTGATCGCATAAGTGTCCATGTGTTGTTGACAACAATTGTTCCCATCCCTGTTTTCCCTTCGATCAGGCCATCGGCGGCCATTTCATCCAACGCTGTCACAATCGTGCTCCTGTTTACTCCGAATTGACTGGCAAGAGCGCGCTGGCTCGGCAGCCTGCTGCCAACCGGCCAAGTACCATTCGTAATCTGTTCTTTTATATAATCTTTAATCATCTTGTACTTCGGTGCTTTCATTCACAGGCTCCATTCAAAATTGGTTGGTTTCAATATACCCCTATTGGTTGGATACATTTTACCAAGTCCCGATTATATTTAAAAGACATAAGGTTAATAAGGATTAAATTGGATGGTTTTTATTGAGGTGGAGGATTTGAATATTAAATTGATAACAGCACACTTGCTCGTCATCCTTTTATGGGGTTCGGCATTCGCCGGTATAAGACACGGACTGGAGGGATATTCTGCAGAGCACTTATCCTTTCTTCGGCTTTTGGTGGGATCGATTACTCTTGTCTGCTATGCCGCCATTACAAAGATGAAGATGCCGGAGGTCAGAGATTTGCCTGTCATCTTCCTGTTTGGATTCCTGGGGTTTGCGGTCTACCAAACAGCCCTGAATTTCGGGGAACAAACAGTCAGTGCAGGGGCAGCAAGTTTGCTTGTATCTACATCACCTGTTTTCATTGGATTATTAGGAAGGATTTTCTTTCAGGAACGTGCAGGAAAAAGGTACTGGACTGGCGCTGCCATCAGCATGGCAGGAATCGTCCTTATTTCAATTGGCTCCGGCAAAGGTCTAGATTTAGGAATTGGCGTGATGTTGATCTTGCTTGCTTCATTTTCAGAATCCATATATTTCGTGTTCCAAAAAAAATATCTGGATAAATACGGACCACTCCCATTTACTGCCTACACGATATGGAGTGCTACCATCTTCATGGGATTCTTTGCTTCCGATCTCTCAGCTCAAATTTCCTCAGCATCCTCCGGAGCAACGATTAGCGCCGTCTATCTTGGAGTTTTTCCGACCGTAATAGCCTATTTCGCTTTAGCTTATATAACCGCGAAATCAGGTGCATCAGAAGCGGCCAGTTCTTTATACCTTACTCCGGCCGCCTCTTTCCTGGTAGCCTGGGTTTGGTTGGGAGAAGTACCAAGCTTCCTGACCATTGCAGGCGGCATAATCACTCTTTTAGGAGTTTCCCTGACTTACCTGAAAGGATGGGGCAATGTGCCAGAACCCTTTTCAGATATCAAAGGATAGCTGGCCTGTTTCGCCCTCACCGTTTTTTCCAGAGGGTTTATTTTGTTTCGTTAGACTATCAAACCTTTGCCGCGCCAGCTTATTCGCTTTTACGACATCAATCATCGGAGGTGGATAGCCTAGTTGATAAAAAGCAGGATAAAGCCATGGTTCATGAACATACTCTACTGGAATTGTTTCCAATTCACTTATATAACGGCGAATGAATCCTCCTTCCGGATCGATTTGCTTGCTGATTTTTACTGGATTTGCGATTTTTACCTTTTTTGTCCTCAAGCCAGTTATTTGCTGAACATAAAAATCATGTAATGCAGGGTCGTAATCCAAATACAATTGTGCAAGCACTGCAGAGGGTTTCTGCCCATCCAGCAATAAAGTATTGGCAATAAATGAGGTCACCATTTCCCTTAACGTGTAGTTCAACCAGCCTGTTTTAACCAGGCTTCTCATTGCAGCGTCGATGACAGGAACTCCTGTCATTCCCTCGATCCAGCGCTGGAACCACTCTTCATTCCAGTCCTTCTTGATTCTTGATACCTCTTCGATCTGCTTGTCTTCCGGTGGATGGCAGACGGTTCTCATCATGGAAGTTAATTTTGATAAAAATGCTTCTAGCTGAAGTTTTTCATCATCATTTTCGCATAATTGAAGTTTTTCGGATGTTTTCTGTAAAATTGTCCTCACCGAGATATTCCCCCAGGAAATATAAGCGGAAAGCCTGGAAGAAGAAAACGATGATGGAAGCGGTTTATGCTGGTTAACAATATAATTCGCACATCTTTCCTCAAGGAAGGATTCCAGCGTCTCGATTGCCCGGGATTCGCCCCCTTGTTGGCCAAAACGAATTCTCTGGCCTTTTACGTGGAAATGATGGATTTTTTTCATATCTGTGAACAGAATTGACGGCGTTTCTTCAGGAACCTGAATCTCGTCTGGCGCTTGGATAAGTGGCTCATCCAAATATGACTGAACCTGCTTTTTAACACCCCTGGCTGATACCTGATCAATTTCTGCTCCATAAATAAACAGTCGTTGCTGATTCCTCCCCATCCATTCGATAACCTTTTTTAAAATCCTTGAATTCCGATGGATAAAGACATTGATAGATTCATAAGCTTCCATCAGTTTCTCGAAAACATCACACATTTTATTGATGGAAAAAAAGAGTTTGCCGCCCCGCTTTTCAATCTGATGAGAAAGGTCTTCAAGACTTTCAACTACAAATTGGAAATGACGAACTGAATAGGCAGCATCCTCCCATTGTGATGGCTCAATTATATAAAGAGGCAAGACTTCGCCAATCTTTGCTGCTTCTGCAATCGGTTGATGGTCAAATATGCGCAGGTCTCTATCGAAAAGGATGATATTCATTCCGATCACTCCGTTAATCTAGTTATTCCAGGCTAAACTGAAAACAAGCACAGTAAACAGTTATCAAAATCTATTATTAAATAAATCCTCATTTTAAGCCGAAACTTGCACGGCAAGTTCTTGTTAATTGATTAATTCTCTAAGTAGAATCCCGAACATGATGCCAAGGAACATGGAGGTCAGTGTGCCGAGCAAGAAATATTCCGCCCAGTCCCTGTCGTCCATTTGCTTGAAGCGGGCGATTGATTTCGCAGTCACAATGAAGGCGATTGCCGGATATGAGCTATAATAAGTAAGAAGGATGACAAGCAGCCTTTCGATGTAGCCAATCAGTTTTCCGCGGGAAAGGTCGTGTTTGTTGAAGATCATGTAGCTGTATTGCTCAGAGAGTCCGCTATCTCCCTTATTTTTTGGGTATGAAGGGCCGGTCATTTCGTTTTTGAAAGTATATTTCCCTTCAAAGGTCAAAAGCTGGCCAGGCAGTGTGCCAAGCAGGATTTTGATAATATGGCCGCTTACCGTTGTACCCAGAATCAAAATGACCAAAATAACCAGCAAGATGGAGGCTGGATCCAATTGCCGGCCTTCTGTGAAAAGAAGCCCTATAAATCTCTTTATATACATAACTAGTGGAATTTTGTAAAACAATTGCAGTGCAGCCAACAGCATGGTGAGATGAAGAAGCTGATCCAGGACAAAGAACCATAATTTATTGAGATGACCGCTTGCTGTATATTGATCAATGAGTTTGATTTTTAATAGATCAATAATCAAATGGGTGAATGTAATGAACAGGACTGGCCATATTACAGCCATTACTGGATCATTTTCCTGATTAAAAAGGGACCAGCCTGCTCCCAGGACCAGAGTGTTCACCATTAAATGATGAAGTATATGCTTTTTCAAACTCCTTAGTTTGGCCTCTACCATACGATCTGTCTGCAGGTAAAAGTCCGCTATTAAATGCGCGATGATAAGACTTAATAAAAGCATGCTCCCTCTCCTTTCCCCTGAACCTAGAGTCTAAAAACTTCCCGCACCTGGCCTTTGATGTCGTTTTTAATATTAGTTTGTATGACATTCTCCCTATGGAGCTTCAAGTCCGGGAATGATTTAGCCTCAATGGACTCCAAAACACCGACAATTTCTCGGAAACTTTGAAAAATTTGTTCGCTATGCCCCTTCTTGAAATGACTGTAAACAGTAGGTGCTGATCGGCCAAGGAGGTCTGCTACCGCATTCTGCTTGCCATAAATTAAATACAGTGAACAAACCAAACGCTGTATTTCAGTCTGCTGTGCGCTTAATACATGCTGAAGGCTCAGCACGCCATTCATCATATCCAGAAGTTCGGGCTCAATATCAATACTTTGAAAATGGAATGATTCCCTGTCCTTTTGTTTTTTCAGGTATTCATTGGCGTCTCTTGCCTGTTTCACCAGAGGGTGGATCCATTTTTCGATATCAATTGTATCGATGTTCTTCTCTATGCCGCCAAAGGATAGTCCAAAATAGGGAGCATTCAGACGATAACCCCAAATTCTGCTAATATAAAAGGCGATGATAAAAGCAGATGAATATCCTTCTGCCAGTACAATCAATTCATCGCCTGCCCTGTGATTTACCTGAACCCTCCCAGACCAAGACTTGACCGTTGATTCAAGCTTACTTAAATAGCGGCTCAATGTTTCTCCATTATCAGCAGAAGAAGAGTTTGATACATCCATAATAAAAACTGAAGCCGGTATCATTGCCAGACCACCTATCATAAATTAGATTCTATAATCTAATTTAATCAATATTAGATAATACAGTCAAATATATTGAATATTAGCCTGTAAGATTTATCCTCTCCATCTTAACAAGAGCGTATGTTCGATTCAATAGGTAATTGAGTATAAAAAAAAGAGCCCGCGGGCTCTTTTTCATACTCAATTATTCTTCTGTTACAACGACTTTTTCCATAACATCGCCATTGCTCATCCCTTTGGCAGCTTCCAGGTTGGAAGTCACTTTTCCAAAAACAGTATGGACACCGTTTAAGTGCGGCTGTGATTCATGTACGATGAAGAACTGGCTTCCGCCTGTATCTTTACCTGCATGCGCCATTGAAAGTGAACCCGGTTCGTGCTTGTGCGGATTGCCTTCTGTTTCACATTTGATGGTATATCCTGGTCCGCCAGTACCTGTTCCATTTGGGCATCCCCCCTGGCTAACAAATCCAGGAATGACACGGTGGAAAGTCAATCCATTATAAAAGCCTTCGTTTGCAAGCTTTTCAAAGTTCGCAACTGTTCCAGGTGCTTCGTTTGGATATAGTTCGAATTCGATTTTTTCTCCATTTTGCATTTCTATGTATCCTTTTTTCGCCATGAAAATCATCTCCTTAATGTAAAATCACTGTTATCATACCACTATTCGATTTAAAAATAAAAGTATCCACCTTTCAAAGTGTATTTTTCCTTTATGTATGTGTTAAAATAAAACTGCCTCTGCCGGACATTCGCTTGTTGCGGGACACTTAACCACTGTACGGACGGCAGAGGCCCTGCTTTGCAGGCTCATAGTTATAATCTGCTAAGCCTTGCCATGGTAAGGTTTTTTATTTTATGACCAAAATATAGATTAAGATTTTAGGAGAATACATGATTAATCAAATAGATTCCAAATACAAAAAATGGATAACAGCCACCTCTTACAGTCTCTTTACGCTATATATCATCATTGCTGCCGTTTTGTTATTCCTCAGTCCATACAGACAGGCAGCATACGAGCTGAACACTGCTGGCTCAAACCCCTATAACATCATTCCATTCAAAACGATTACAGACTATATCAAAGCATCATCCCATATCAATCAAAGCATATGGATTTCCAACCTGTTTGGAAATATCCTGGCATTCCTGCCATTGGGCATCTTCCTCCCATGGTTGTTTGAGCGATTCATCGGATTTTGGAGGACAACCGGAACTGTTCTCCTCACAACTGCACTGGTCGAGATCCTCCAGTTTTTTACCAGGGTCGGCAGTTTTGATATTGATGATATAATTCTTAACACACTGGGCGGAGCAATAGGCTACGTGCTAATCAGAATTACTTACCAGCTTTTTATGAGGGGGGTTCAAGATGGAAATTAGGAGGCTGAAACAAGGCGAACAGCCTCCCTGGGATCTGCTGCTTCTTGCCGATCCTTCACAGGACATGGCATCTCAATATCTAGAAGAAGGATTGTGTTATGTCGCTGAATCGGATGCCAGTGAGACCCTGGGAGTAATCGTGCTGCTGCCGGCAGGAGGACACAGCATAGAAATAAAAAACCTGGCAGTCGCTGAACCTGCTCAAGGCAAAGGCATCGGAAAAAGCCTAATTGCACATGGAATTCAATTGGCCAGAAAAACGGGGTATAAGACCATCGAAATTGGTACAGGAAATTCGAGCATTAACCAGCTTGCTCTTTACCAGAAAGCTGGCTTCAGGATCACCAGCATCATCCAGGACTTTTTCTTGAGTAATTACCCTGAACCCATATACGAGAACGGGATCCATTGCAGGGATATGATCAGATTGACCATGTGTTTGAGTAATGACAACAAAGGATAAATATTAGGATTAAGACTTACATTATCACATAGGCAATTCTTGTTGGTCACCAATTAAGCCTGTTGGTGACCTCTTTTTCTCTTTTCCGGATTTGATGGACGACATTCTACCCGAACCAAAGTCTTTTAATCTGTATTTAATATCTCAATCCACTCCGGCAATTGTTTATAAATCTCGACGATTTCATCTATTTTCATTCTGACCAGGCCACTTGACGATGGTGCGACGAAATCGATTGTTCCTGCCACTACGCATTCATCTTGCTTTCCCCATGGTATAACTTTTTTTCCGCTGTATTGCTGATAAACTCCCTTGCCAACGAAGCAGACAATTCTCGGACGGTATTCCTCAATTTTTTTCCTCAGCTCCAGTTTTCCCTGCTGATATTCGTCTTTCGTAATTTCATCTGCTGCTTTGGTCGGTCTCGCGACAATATTCGTCATGCCGTATCCGAGCTCCAAAAGCTTGTAATCCTCGGATGAATCATATTTTCTAGGAGTAATCCCAGATTCATAAAGAATTTTCCAAAACCGGTTATTTGGATTGGCGTAATGATGCCCTGTTTCGGATGATCGTATGCTTGGATTGAAACCGACAAAGACAACATCCAGCTTTTTCTTTAAATGATCTGATATTGGCTGCATACCTTTCTCCTCTCTCAATATATATCTACCTGTAGAGCTCACCAATATCGGGGTGGCAACTCATTATTTTTTATGATGTTCTTAAAAATCCTTAAATGGAAGAGGAATTCATCATAGTACATTTCGGCATTCTCAAATGAATATGCATCTGCAAAGTGATCTAACAGTTCGGCATCAATGCTGTCTTCAAGGCCGCTGAGCCACATTTTGTAGCCATGTTGGTCATAAATGGTGGAGAGGCCTGCCCATTCGAACATCTCTCGCATTTCTTTTTCACCCATTCTATCACTCCTTCAGCTTTCACCTCCATTTTCCCATACTTTTACATCCCTTATACCAAAGCTGATACAGAGAAGCTTATGAATGTTAATGAGCTAAGGAATAAAGAAAAGCCAGGGGTTTATACCTGACTTTCTTTGACTCCGTATTTTGCTTCTGCAATACGTTCAGGGTGCGTATAAACATTCAGCGATCGATTCCTGATAAAACCAATAGTGGTGATCCCCAATTCATCAGCAAGTTTTAGGGCAAGTTCTGTTGGGGCAGACTTGGACAGTACGATTGGACAGCCGATTTTAGCTGCCTTCAATAAAATCTCTGAGGAAATTCTGCCGCTGAAAACAATCACTTTATCATGTATCGAGATATCATTCTTCAGACAATGTCCATATATTTTATCGAGGGCATTGTGGCGGCCTATATCCATTCGAGAAACGACAGGGCCAAACAGACTGCAAAGAGATGCATTATGGACTCCCCCTGTATTCTGAAAAAGTTCAGCGGATTCCTGCATTTCTTCCATTAGCCTGAAGCAATCCTCAACTTCGAGCTCAGTTCCAATCTGGTGAAGTTTTTTGGCTGTCATTGCATCAGTAGCGAATACAAATCCAGACCTGCTCGCTCCACAGCAGGATGTTAAATAACGTTTCCCCTGCAGATTCCTATAAATAGAGTTGGATCGCGAGGTTATTTTCACATGGACAAATCCCTCTTTCTCCTGAATCCATAAATCTTCTATATCCGTATATTTTTTGATGATTCCTTCGGAAGCGAGATACCCTATGACCATTTCTTCAATATAATCTGGCGTGCAGACCATCGTTACAAGTTCTTCCCCATTCACTTTCACTGTGACAGTGAATTCTGTAACAATGCTGTCTTCCAGTCTTTCAGCCTGGCCATTCCCGAAACGAAGGATTTCCCTTTTAACTTCGACAGGTTCCACAGCTGTCATCCTCTCTATTTGGGTTCGCCTTACAGTCTTTTACTTTTAACCTATAAAAGAAAAATCAAACCTAAAAAAGCAGGGAGCATTGACATCAAATGATATCAGAATGCCCCCTGCATTATTTTTTTTACCGATTCTCCAACCGGCCATCCTTGCTCTGGTGAATGTCCTGATCTTCTGGAAGCTGGGTCGTCCTTTCCAGTCCTTCCGTTTTTTCACCCATGCCTTTGAGGAATTCAAAGAGCAGTGACAAAGCACGGTTGATTTCCGGATCCTTCAGTGAACGGACAATATCGAAATAACCAAGCTTGTCATCATCACTATCACGGTATTCTGCCACTCTGGCAATACCGGAATTCAATTTCAACAATAGCGGCTCGAGCTGCTGGACATTTATGGTTCCAAGAACACCTACCATCAGCAGCAGGTTCTTTAATGTATTCGTAGCTTCAGTGTTGTCTGCCGCTTTAACAAGGACGTTAAGGACTTTATCCCCCTCGCTGAACAATCCGTCAAGAAGCGACAAAACGCCGCGCTCATTCATATGCTTGATGATGTCTAGTGACTGTAAAATCGAATCCTTGTTATCTAGCAATGCAGTCTCGATTTCTTCCAGATCCATCTTTCTTTTCTGTTCCTCAGTCAGCTCGATCCGTTTAATATTTGTGATTGCTTTAGCCATGCTGGGTCCGCTCCTTTTTCACAAGATCTCCAGGGAAGATATAATCTGGACGCTCCCACTTCTTCTGGACTTGTACACCGATTTGCGGCTGTGGATTTCCATATCTGAAATTGTTCCTTGGCAATGGATTGACGCCTTCATATTGAAGGATTTCCATTTTTGCCTTCGTCTCCTTATATGCAGGAGTGTCCGTGTCCTTATCTGCAAAGCTGCTTGTCAGGAGATTGATTGCCGCATCACCCTGGTCATTCATTGGCAGATAGACTTCCTTCCCCTGAACTCTGTCAGTTACCACACATCTGACCTTAACATTGCCATATGGTGAGGTTAATCTTACCAGTGTTCCATCTTTCAGGCCTCTGTCTTCGGCAAGCTCAGGTGATACTTCAAGGAAGGTTTCTGGAGTTTTTGATGAAATACCTTCTGATTTATAGGTAAGATTCCCTTCATGGAAATGCTCCAGCAAACGGCCATTGTTGACGTGGATGTCATATTCTTCACCAAACTGAACCGGAATGGACCATTTAACCGGATGAAGCCTTGCTTTTCCATCAGGGAACGGAAATCCATCCAAATACAGGACAGGACTGTCAGTGCCATCCGGCTGAACCGGCCATTGAAGACTGTTGTATCCATCCAGGCGTTCATAAGTGACACCGGAATAGATCGGCATCATACTGGCCGCCTCTGCCATAATTTCACTTGGGTGCTCATAAGTCCATCCAGCGCCAAGGCGGTTTGCCACTTCAATCAAGATCTGCCAATCCGGCTTGGATTCACCCATTGACTCAAACACCTGGTATAAGCGCTGAATCCTGCGCTCCGTATTCGTGAACGTACCTTCTTTTTCAAAGCTAGGACTTGCTGGCAGTACTACGTCAGCGAACTGTGCAGTCCTTGAGAAGAACACATCCTGGACAACAAAGAAATCCAGCTTTTCATAGCCCGCTTGGACATGGTTGATGTTGGAATCCACAAGTCCCATTTCTTCGCCCTTAACGTAAAGCGCTTTGAGCGTTCCATCATGCATTCCTTCAACCATGTCATGATTATTGATGCCTGGCTCTGCCGGAAGCTTAGTGCCCCATGCCTGTTCGAATTTCTGACGAGCAGCATCATCAAATACCTTTTGATATCCTGGCAGTGAATCGGGGGCGCTGCCAAAATCGCCTGCACCCTGCACGTTATTGTGCCCGCGCAGTGGGTACGCACCAGTTCCAGGACGACCATAATTTCCGGTAATCAGCAACAAATTTGATATTGCAGTACTAGTGTCACTTCCGCCAAGATGCTGTGTAACTCCCATGGCCCATAATGCGCAAACACTTTTTGCTTCATGGATACTTTTAGCGATCTCGATGAGTGTTTCTTTCGATAGTCCTGATGTTTTTTCCGCATATTCCAGCGTAAATCCTTCCAGGCTGTCAACATACTCGGAAAGACCGTTTACTTTATTATTCAGGAATTCTTCATCTGCCCAGCCCTGGTCGATGATATATTTTGTTACCGCCGAAATCCAGACTAGGTCGCTTCCTGCTTTAGGTCTAACGAACATATCCGCACGGTCCGCCATTTCATGCTCGCGAAGATCAGCCACAATCAGCTTTTGACCATTAAGTTTTTGGGCACGTTTTACCCTTGTTGCCAGGACTGGATGAGCCTCGGCAGTATTCGATCCGATAATGATGACTAAATCAGCCATCGCGATATCCTTGATGGACCCTGCATCCCCTCCGTGACCGACTGTCCTGAACAGTCCTACTGTAGCAGGGGTTTGGCAATATCTTGAACAATTATCGACGTTATTTGTACCGATTACTGACCTGGCAAGCTTCTGCATTAAATAAGACTCTTCATTTGTACATTTGGATGAAGTAATGAAGCCCAGGGAATCGGGGCCAAATTCATTCTTGATTTCAGTGAATTTCTTTGCCATCAGGTTCAATGCCTCTTCCCACTCGGCCTCCCTGAAGCTGTCGCCTTCACGGATGAGCGGCTTAGTCAGGCGTTCCTCACTATTGACAAAATCCCAGCCGAATTTACCTTTTATACAAGTAGAAATACCATTTGCAGGGGCCTCAACCTGTGGTTCAACCTTCAGGATTTCACGTCCTTTCGTCCATACATCGAAGCTGCATCCAACTCCACAGTAGGTGCAAACAGTCTTCGTCTTCTTGATTCTTGAGTCACGCATCTCCGATTCCATATCTGAAATCGCGAGAATGGATCCATATCCCGTTTCCACTCCCTTGGTAATCTCAATCATCGGGCGCAATGTTTCTTTCGCAATCCCTGTCAAGAAGCCCGCTTCACCTTCCATTCCTTTTTCCATCATTGCATTACAAGGGCAAACCGTTGAACAATGGCCGCAAGACACGCACGATGATTCATTGATTGGCACATCGTTGTCCCAAATGACTCTAGGACGGTCACGCTCCCAGTCAATCCTCAAAGTTTCGGTTACCTGTACGTCCTGGCAGGCTTCAACGCATCTGCCGCATAAAATGCACTGATCCGGATCATAACGATAGAAAGGGTTGGATTCATCCCTTTCATAGGGTTTCTGGTCAAAAGGGATGCTCTGGTGATTGATTTTCATTTCTTTGACTGTGTTATGTACCTCACAAGTCCCATTATTGTAGTCACAGACTGTACAGTACAGTTCATGGTTATAAAGGATTTTATCCATTGCCATTGTTTGTGCCTTCTTGACATCAGGCGCAACTGTGTCGATGATATCGCCGTTTTTAAGGACGGTCGAACACGATCTGACCATTTCTCCGTTCACTTCTACAATACAGGTATCACATGTCTCAATAGGTCCAAGGCTTGGATGAAAACATACATTTGGTACCTCAATCGAGCTGTCTGAAAGGTATTGAAGGATTGTTTGATTTCCGTCAGCCGTCACTTCGGCACCGTTGATAGTTACATTAATTTTGCCAGACAAAGCCTCATCTTCCTTTCTGTATATAAATCACTCCCCTTTCTCCTACCCTTTCAGGAATAAACATTAACCATTTTTATTGGTGTTTTTTAAAACACTGCCATGGCAATAATCTTTGCTCTTGCATACAAAAAGCCTTTTCATTAAGAAAAGAAAAGGCTTCATTCTTATAAATCAACTTGCTCGTGTTGGCTTATAAAAACCTGCATGAGTCCTGTTCCGCTTCATCAGAGACGAGGAGATAAAAAGTTCCTCCCTCAGCTGTGATTTCCTTTGTAAAACCATAACGTTCCAATGCTCGCAGTCGTTTTCTACTAAGATAGCTGACGAAAATAGCAATGCCTGCAAATGGAATAACATTATCTCCAATGCCTCCTTAAGCGAGTTATCAAGAGGAAGATTTTCCACTATAGATAGCCTTCCTCGGATGCCAAATGCTTCCTTAGCAAACTCGATTGTCTCTGTGAACCTCTCGGATATAGATGAAGCACTGCTAAGGATATCATTCCAATTATCGTCAAAAACGTAAGCCTGCCAAGATGATTCTTTAGAAGTTGCTAAAATCTCAATTTTAAGATAATGAACTTGATCATCATAATAATAAATGGCTTCCATTTGGGCTAACTCCTTTACTATTTTTGATATAGTCTTCCTCATCCGGCCAAGCTTGATTAAAGGTTTGTATAAATATTGGTATTGGGAAAATACTTTGAAAATAGAAATATGTTTGCATGATTTTTGCAGGTAAGGGAAATTAAACACTGAGAAGTATAAAGTAAGGAGGATGAATCAAGTGAAAAGAGAGCAAAACAACATTATTAAATCTGAACAGGAACTTGAACATGATCAGCAGCACAGCATGGTGTGCAATGATCAGCTATTCTTCCAGGAATTAAGGATTGCGGCTGAAGAAGCAGAACGTGACCGAATTGAAAATGGGGAAAATGCATAATAAAAAAAGAGAAAGGCGATTTTGCCTTTCTCCGTCTTAATTAACTGATGAACCTATCTCTTTCTGCAGCTTCTTCTTCACGCTGAGCTTCACGGTCTTCATACCAAAATTTAATATGGGTCAAAATTGAGAAAACAAGGAAAAAATTCATTGTCCAGACACTGACAAACGGGGCGATCCCCCCAAAATCGATCGCTTCATAATTTTTTAGGACCATGACAATATATGATTCAATGAACACAAGGACAAAGCCGGCTACACCTGCAATTGCCATACGCATCATAATCAATAACCACCTTATCGTTTATTCAGATTATTTAAATAATACGACTAATTATTGATTAGCGCAACTATTTTGTTCAATATTTTGCCACATTTACTCATTGACAATTTGTCACACTGTTTTTATCTATTCAGCCTCTTCTGTTTGAGCATGATTTCATATGATTTTTCGATAATATCTGTCAAAACATCACCTTTGTAGATCCTGCCAATTTTCGTATTTTCCTGATAGTATTCTACAATTTCATCAAGCTTGTCCGAGGTCTCTTTGGATACCCTGACGTTTAACTGAATCCTTTGGGCTTCATTCATAATGCTGACTTCCCTCCAACTCCTTCAAAAACTTCTATCTATCTGCTAGCAATCTGATATTATGTAGATATATGTCGCTAACTATACTGCAACGACCTCTATTTTAGCATATTCCTTCAGTATAAAACACTATGTTGTTCCCGGAACCAGTTTCCGCCCCATCCGCCAGGGGTATCTTATAAATATATGCCTTTTAGAAGATAAAAGATGGAGATAATCTATGAAACTGACAATATGGTCATACACAAAAAGATATAATATTAAAGCTCAATTTGACAAGTATCCTAACTCCGTAGTTATTTTCCGCCAAATCAAAGATTATTACTTCGTTTATACTGTTAACTGGGCCATAAGTGATCCTTTGGTTACGAAAAGTGCATTAGAGGAAATGGAATTGCTTCTCAACAGTGAACTTGGTACTCTGGATGAATACCGCCTTAGAAAGGTTTTTCACCAGGATTATGAATGATTTATTTTTAAATAATTAACCATTTACAATTTCGGACAATTGCTTTAAGATAATTTTGGAAACAACAACTGCATAGATTTTTGCACTAGGGGAGCTTTTTGCTGAGAAGAACTTTGTTCTGACCCTTATTACTCGATCTGGATAATACCAGCGTGGGGAAGTGCGGGAGAAACTCATCGTTCCCCTTTTTTATAAGCGATAGTATTCGACTGCATCCATCACGCTGGATGCAGTTTTTGTTTTTCCGAGACTTAAAAAAAGGGAGTCGTTGAGAAAATGGAAAAGAATTTGTGCGGTACAAGCGAGATTACTGGGGCAAGATTTTCGATTTACCCCATGTCAGACAGATTCGTGGAAATAATCCTGTCAGCACTGAAAGAAGTAGACACAACAAAAGTATGGATGAAGACAGATGATATTAGCACCTGTGCACGCGGGCGGTCTGAACATGTATTTGATGTTGTTAAAGCAATCTTTTTAAATGCTTCAAAAGGCGGAGACCATGTAGTCCTGAATGCTACCTTTTCAAATGGATGCCCTGGCGATTCTGCAGGCGATACCTTGATGGCAGAAGACTCCATATTGCTAAATGAAAAACTCTCAAACAGCATCAGCCAGGAAGTTGCCTGCCAGTTCGCACTCTATCCACTGGGAATAGCGAATTATATGGAGGTAATCATGGATCAAATTAAGACCGTTGAGGAACAAGGTGTGTTCGGTGGCGGAGTGCATTATGCCTCCAGGCTTGATGGGGATGCGAACCAGGTATTCACTGGTTTAGAAAAAGCATTTGACGGAGCGAGGTCCAGTGATTCTTCCCATATTGTAATGACTGTAACCATGTCAGCAAATAGTCCTTCAAGAAAGGAGGCAAAATAATGATCGAAAATTGGAAACTTCGTGAAGTGATTGTGTTATCCGTCCTTGCAGTCGTTTTCGGTGTCGTGTACCTGCTTTTTTTACAGGTGGGAAATGTTCTGGTCGGGTTATTCGGTATGATAGGCTATGATTTGATTTTTGGTATTTGGTTCATTGTTTCAATCATCGCTGCCTATATCATCAGAAAGCCTGGAGCAGCTGTACTGTCCGAGACCATAGCGGCCATAATAGAAGTTATGCTTGGAAATGCCGTAGGACCAAGACTGATCCTTGCAGGTCTTATTCAGGGACTGGGAGCTGAAGCAGTCTTCGCCGCAACAAAATGGAAAAGCTACTCAACATGGGTACTGATTACTGCAGGTATGGGATCTTCCATCACCAGTTTTGTCTGGGGATATTTTTTGGGAGGATTTTCTGCTTTATCCCCAGGCTATGTGGCAGCAATGTTTTTTGTAAGATTATTAAGCGGGGCACTGCTAGCCGGACTATCAGGCAAATACATAAGTGACAGCCTTGCCAGGACCGGGGCACTGAATAGCTTCCCTCTTGGAAAAGAAGCAAGAAAGGAAAAGCTTGCCGATGAGCGGCCAGCATAAGACTCCCTTGCTTGAAGTCTCCAATTTAAACTTCAAGTTTGAGGACGATTCCATACTTGAAAATATCTCTTTTAATATTAATGAAAATGAGAACATTTTTATACTTGGTCCAAGCGGTTCCGGGAAAAGCACCCTCGCTTATTGTCTAAATAATCTTTATCCAGACTCTATCGGCGGAATCAAAACTGGAAGCATCCAATATAAAGGCCTTGAGATCTCCTCGTTCGCTCCTGGAGAGATCAATCAAAAAATCGGTTTGGTCATGCAGGATCCAGATTCTCAATTCTGCATGCAGACAGTTGAAGAAGAATTAATCTTTATACTTGAGAACATCAGGCTTCCGAGAACCGAATTTGAACAAAGGATACGTAATGCTCTTGGACTGGTGGATATGCTTCCCATGAAGAAGCGTGTGATACAAAGCCTTTCAGGAGGACAAAAACAAAAGCTCGCGATTGCCTGTGCACTGGCTATGGAGCCAGAGATGCTAATCCTTGATGAGCCAACTGCAAACCTTGATCCCGCCTCCAGTTTTGAACTTGTCAGGACGCTAAAAAGCTTGAAAAAGCAACGCCCATTCAGTATCCTTGTCATCGAACATAATCTTGATTATTGGCAGGATTTCATGGATCGCTGCCTGATTTTAAACACTGAGGGTGAATTGATATTTGATGGACCTGAAGGGATTTGTTTTTCCGATTATGCAGAAATGCTGGCGAAGGAAGGAATCTGGCTCCCCAGGGCTGTAGATGCTGGTTTAAGATTGCGAAATGCCGGGTTGCTCACAACCTCTTCCCTGCCCATTACAATCGCTGAAATCATCAGGAAGACAGACGATTTCCAAAAATGTCTCCAGCTCCTCTCAGGTAAAGAGCACAGGAAAAGAGACGATCACTCTGCATTCATTTTCGAAACCAATGGTGTCGGCTATGTAAAAACCAACAAAGCAATCATTGAAAACATCAGTTTGTCTATAAAGGAAGGGGAATTTATAGCAATAGCAGGATCCAACGGCTCGGGCAAGACGACCTTTTCAAGATGTCTGTCAGGCCTTCTCGAATTTGAAGGAGAAATAAAATTTTATGGAAAATGGTTAGATGATTGGCTTGAAACATCTAAATGGAGAAAAATGGGCTATGTTTTCCAAAACCCGGAACATCAATTCATCACGGATTCAGTAAAAGAGGAAATCTTTTATAGCTTGAAGGGGCAAAACAAACATGAGCAAAACGATAGATTAAAAGAAATTTTGAAACTCCTGCGGATGGAGGATAAGGAATACAGCCACCCCTTTTCATTAAGCCAGGGTCAAAAGAGGAGATTAAGTGTAGCGACGATGCTCGTCAATGGTCAGGAAGTCATTCTCCTGGACGAACCAACATTCGGCCAGGATGCCAATACAGCGAAAGAACTGATTGATCTCATAAAAAAGGCTTTACCCGAAACAGGCTGTATCATCATGATCACCCATGATATGGATATCATCGAGCAGCATGCAGATAAAGTGTTGGTGATGGACGGAGGAAAAATGCTATTTTACGATACTCCCCATCTCCTTTGGAGCCAATCAGATCTATTGGCCAGGGCTAACCTCAGGCTGCCGTTCGTCAAGGAACTGGAAATGTATCTGGAGGGAAGTTATCTTGCTAAATAACATGAATCCCAGTTTGAAGGCTTTTAGTGTCCTGATCGGCATCATCATGCTTTCTGTGTTTTTTGATCCCATCACTCCATTGATTAGTCTTATATTAACGGTAGCAATCACTTTTGTTTTGGGCAAAGTCAGCTTAAAGAGATGGATTCTGCTATTCTCACCTTTCATTTTTATGAGTATTGTCTATGTCTGGTCATCCCT
Source organism: Cytobacillus oceanisediminis 2691 (assembly GCF_007678455.1). GTDB lineage: Bacteria > Bacillota > Bacilli > Bacillales > Cytobacillaceae > Mesobacillus > Mesobacillus oceanisediminis_A. Next base: position 71,807 of record NZ_VEEP01000009.1, read on the forward strand.
TTTGTTTCCACGGACATATCCTGGAGACAATATCATCTGGCAATGGCAGTTCATTTCGATCACTTCAGAGGGTCTCCTGCGAAGTTTGGCACTGGGATTAAGAATATTGAGTTTCGCCTCTCTCTCACTTTTATTTGTCCTGACGACAAATCCCATCCGCTTTCTTCACAGTTTGATGCAGCAATGCAGGCTATCACCCAAATTGGCCTATTCCATCATGGCTGGGTATCAATTCCTTCCTTTGATAAAGGAAGAGTTTGAGATTATCAGGAATGCTCACCGTGTGCGGGGAGCAGGGAGATCAAGAACCATAATGGATAAAATCAGGCAAATCAAGAAATATACCATCCCTTTGCTTGCAAACGGGATCAGAAAAGCAGAGAGAACAGCGATTGCGATGGAGTCAAAAGGTTTTACAGGGGATAAAAACAGAGAGTATTATCATATCATCACTATTTCAAAAAAAGACTGGCTGCTTTCCTGTGTGCTCGTCAGCATTGTATTTATCAGCATAACTGTTTCTTTTCTGTTCGGCTATCTGAATTTCTATAATGGTCAGCTATGAACAAACCCAGCACCTAATTAAAGGTGCTGGGTTTGTCCCGTCTTTATTTCTTTACACTAACCAGTGCTTCCCAGTCGATTGTTCCGTTCTTAATCTGCTCACGTTTTTCTTTATTCATGATATCCGCTGGTCTGCCGCCTTTTGGCCAGTCTCCTTCATGCCCAGTGAATTCTGGTCTGTCATGTGAAAGGATATACGCCGCTACATCGATTGCCTGCTGGTCAGTCAAAGTGCCTCCCTGTCCCTTAGGCATATTCTTCTGGACATATCCTGCCATTTTAGTCAGTCGTGACATTCCCGCTCCATCATTGAAGGAATGTTCACCCCAGACAGCCGGCCCAGTATTAGTACCAGTTCCTCCTCCATCTGCTGCATGGCAAGCCGCACATGATTGTGCATAAACCTTTTCTCCATCCTCTATGCTTGGAACAGGAAATTGTTTTGGCTCTTTTGCAGCTCTCCAGGGAATATCCGCCCCTGAAGGTACTCCTTCAGACATATAATGCAAATAAGCAATCATCGCTCTCATTTCTTTACTGTCTTCAGGAATCATCTTTCCATTCATGCTGCGGATCATACAGCCATTAATTCGATCTTCAAGTGTATATACTTCTCCTTCACGAGGCCTGTACTCTGGATAGACAGCAGTGAGCCCAATCATTGGCGCCTCATCCTTGACTGTGCCTCCGTTTGCGTGGCAGCTTGCACAGGATAAATTATTGCCTACATACTCATCGGCGAGGGTATTTGTTTCCATCATTAAGTCATATCCATATTTGATGCTTTCACCCAGCGGCCCATCTGGAACATCCTCCATGCTTGGCGGATTGAATTCAATGGTATTGCTTGCTGTCCCTTCTGACTGCTGAGGAGCAGTTGCTGTTTCAGCAGGTCCGAGATCCTGACTGATTTTCCAGCCGACAAATAAAGATCCAAAGATTAAAAAACCAATAATAATTGCTAGACTGTTCTTCATAATTATTCCTCCCTATGTAATATTTCCAAATCTGCATTTCATTTTCCCTATACCCATTCTAGTATAAAACGCTTCATTATTTATATATTAAATATGTAAAAATAGTGAAAACTATAAAAATAGGAACTGGAATTCTCCAGCTCCTACTTCTCTTTCCCGTAAAAATAAAGGAACCACACAGCGTGGTTTTGCTCATCATATGCCGCACGTCTGAAAACCTCTTTTATGACCGGGTCGGCAGCTTCATCACCAATTTCATGATAAAAATCTACCGTCACTTGTTCATCATTAAAGGATGCTTCAAGTCCCTGGATGTAAGTCCTCGCGCACTCTTCAGTCATCTTAAGCTGAGGCTGCTTTCCCGTAAGAGCGGAATAAATTTGAGAAAACTGTTGCAAATGTTTTTTTTCATCATTCAATATTTCATTGATTCGCTTTTTCTGTTCTTCATTCGGTGCCATTGCTGCTAGCTCAGCGTAACACTTCGTAGCAGTATATTCTCCATTGATGGCTTTGGTTATGTCATTGATTAATTTTTGATTTTGCCTATAATGATCATAATAAGGATACATCTCAATCCTCCCCAAGTTATTTATAACAGTGTATGGAGAGGATCTGACTGATGTGCCTGTATCATGCTTTTCCCTCGTATTCAACGAAGATACCCTTGAAGTATTTCTTTTCTCTTGTCATCTCTATTCCGGATTCTCTCATGTAACGGCCGGTATCCCGATTCAAATGACAGCCGTCACACAGTCTCTTCCAAGCAGGCGTGAGGAAATCCTGCAGGGCGGCAAGGGATTTGGATTCCGTCCTTACATGTTCGAATAGGACAATCCTGCCTCCCTTTTTGCATACTCTTTTCATTTCTTTAAATACTTGGCGGGGTTCCTCGACGGAACATAAAACTAGAGTAGCGACCACTGTATCGAACTCTCCATCACTAAATGGAAGCGACTCGGCCATCCCCTTATGGAATTCAACTTGCAAACCATTCTTTTCAGCTTGTTCTTGTGCCTGCTCAAGCATATACGGATTAGGTTCAATGGAAACAAGCCTATCCACTTTTCCTTTTGAATAATATGGATAATTAGCCCCTGTACCTGCACCAATCTCAAGTATTTTCCCCTCTAGACCAGAAATGATATTTTTCCTCACATGCGCAATCCATCTTTTTTCAAGCGGACTCATTAGCGTGTCATAAAAAGAAGCAAATAATTTTGCCACAATAAAAGCTCCTCGCTGTTTTATTTCCCTCATTATATAAAAAATGGCCCCTGATAGCTAATGCCAGGCCAGGTATATCCTTTAAAGAAACAATTGATAACGCGAATACGATCTTGGACATGAAGAAAGACAGCCGTTATCAGGCTGCCTTAGTAAGTCTTATCATGGTTTTAAAACTACTTTTATGCAATCATCTTTTCGGTCGTTAAATATATCATACCCTTTCGCTGCATCTTCGAGCGGGATTTTGTGGGTAATGATATCAGTTGGGTCGAATTCTCCATTCACAACCATATCAAAAAGCTTTGGCATGTAATGAATGACCGGAGCCTGTCCCATTTTCATCGTAATATTACGTTCGAAAAATCGGCCAAGCGGGAACATATTATATCTTAATCCATATACACCGGTAAGCTGGACTGTACCAAATTTGCGCACAGCTGTATGCGCAATTTCCAGCGCAGAAAGCGTTCCGCCCTGCAGCTTCAATTTTTGTTCAACTTTTTCCACCACTGATTTTTTCCCATCCATCCCTACACAATCGATGACGACATCCGCCCCGCCATTCGTAAGATCCTGCAGGAATTTCCCTGGATCATCCTCCTGAGTGAAATCAAAAATTTCTACATTGTTTGTTTTCCTGGCATGCATAAGCCTATAATCAAGATGGTCAACTGCAATAACTCGTTTTGCCCCTTTCATCCAGGCAAATTTCTGAGTCATTAGTCCAACAGGTCCGCTTCCCAGGACAATGACAGTATCCCCTTTTTTCACACCTGCATGTTCGACACTCCACCAGGCTGTTGGTATAACGTCCGATAAAAATAATAAAGATTCATCTTCAAGCTCACAAGATTCAGGTACAACGAAAGAAGTAAAATCAGCATACGGCACCTTCAAATATTCTGCCTGTCCGCCTGGATGATTACCGTATTGCTCGGTGTAACCAAAATAAGCACCGGTATCTTTGTACTCGTTTGTATTATCACATTGACTTTCCATTTGGTTTTGACAATAAAAACATTCACCGCATGAAACGTTAAATGGAATGACGACCCTGTCTCCCTTTTTCAAGTTCTCGACACCTGGTCCTACTTCTTCAACGATCCCCATTGGCTCGTGGCCTATGATGTAGCCTGGCCGCAGCGGCATATTGCCCTGGTAGAGGTGAAGGTCGGACCCACAAATCGCTGTCGAAGTGATTTTCACGATCATGTCTTTTTCATGCTCAATTTTCGGCGCCTCTACATTTTTGACTTGGACATCTTTAGAACCCTGGTACGTAACTGCTTTCAATATTCGCCACCCCATTCCTATTTAATACATTTAAAGATTTCCCTATCGTTATTCGTAAAAAACACGTTTGGAAGTTTTTCCAATAATTAGCTCAATACATAATTGATCTGGCAATAATGCAACTTATTGAATGGAGGTGTTTATGAAATGGAACCGAAACAGCCTGGCAGTAACAGTCTTCCTGACTTCAAGGAGATGACAGACAGGGTGCATGCAAATCCGGGAACAGGCCCGCAACTGGTCATAAAGACCAGCCTGGATCCCAGTGAAGTCACAGAGGAAAATCCTTATGTCCAATCTGATCAACCAACTGATCCGGAAGAATTCAGAAATTACTTCAAGGAGTAGATGATGGAAAAAACACAGGCCTATCTTCGTGAAATTGTATCCAATTATACAGAGACATATCCACTCAGCAAGAAAATCTATCAAAGGTTAGAAAGCGAAAATTACGCTTCTGAAGGTGATTTTGTCAAAGTCCTGACAGCTGAGGAAATAGAATTTTTGAATAAGATCTTACCGGAAGCGATTGAGTATGCGAATAATGAACAGGATGAAAAACGCGCCTATCAGCTAAACGAAGTATATGAGCTTCTATATTGAAAATCTGGAAATCTTCTCCCGAAAACGAAAAAACAGCAGGAATGAATCCTGCTGTTTTTAACCGTTGGCTGAAGCTGTATGTTCCTCATCAATTGCTTCTTCGCCCGTCTTTTCCCGATGGTAAATTGCATTGATTTCACCGCCGAGCACAAGCGCCAACCCTGTCAGGAACAACCATAGCATCAACACAATTACGCCGCCAAGACTTCCGTATGTGGCTGAGTAATTGCCGAAATTGCTGACATAAAATGAAAATCCCAGCGAAATCAACTGCCAGACAATAGTGGCAAAAATTGCCCCAGGCAGGACGTGTTTGAAAGGATAATGCTTGTTTGGGGCGATTCGGTACAAACCAGTCAATACTGCCACCATGACCACAATCCCGATGACCCACCTGATCACATTGAAGATAATATCATATGGTTCAGGAATTGGGATGATTGTTTGTATCGTTTCCAGGATGACATTGCCGAATACCGGGAGCAATAACGCAATGACAAAAGCCAGAATCAAACCAATCGTAAGAAAAATTGAGACAAGCCTCGCTTTGATGAAAGATCTTGTTTCCTTTACATCATAGGCAATATTCATTGCTTTCATAAAGGCGTTCATACCGTTTGAAGCTGACCAGATTGTCCCGATGATCCCGAAGGTCAAAAGTCCGCCATTTCGCTCACTTACAAGTTTCACCACATTATCTCTCAATAATTGCGCAGACTCTTCCGGCAATAACTGATTGACAACATTGATTGCCTTTTGTGGATCGATATTCAAGTAAGGGACGATGGCAATCAACAAAATCATCATCGGAAACAATGCCAGCATATAATAATATGCTTGCTGGGCAGCAAGTCCAGTTGCACGGTCTTTTTTCAGCTCTCCCAGCAAACTTTTCCCATAGTGCTTAAATTTCTCTTTCACTAAACGCACCTCATTTCTCCATTGCAATATGCTTGTCTTTTCCCCGACTTCAGGAGTTTTAATCCTGATTAAAATATCGGTAAAATAAAAAAGACCATCCCTGGTCTTTTTAAAAATCTACTTATCATCTTCAACATATGGGTCATGTTCGAATGCAGGCAAGTCTCCAAAGGATGTCATAATCCCTTCCCTGTCCAGCTCCTCTTCATACTTTTCGTGCTGTTTATTTGGATAAATAGTTATTTCTTTACCGGTAATATCGTTGCCGACAAAGTTTTCGAAATCCTCGACATATCCAATATTCTCTTCGGATTCAATATACGTGTCATTATAATGATCCTGTGGTTTCACGAAATCCGAGGGACTTTCTGAAGTGCCCCAACTTGCTACTGCCTGCCAAGAATCCTCTGCATCAAATGCAACATTTTCATCTTTATTATCCAAATCGAACTTACCGAATGGCGGCATCAATACCCCCTCTTCAATTGGGCGGTTATGTGATACGGTCCTGTCTGGAGTGTGTTCAATGCAAAACCTCGTTTCAGGCACCGCTTTTAGACGGTCATATGGAATGTCCTTTCCACATACCTCACATTTTCCATAGCTTCCTCTCTCGATTGCCTGCAATGCAAGATCGATATTCTTGAGTTGATATTCAACATGCTCGTTAAGTGCAATATCTTTCTCGCGTTCATATAACTCTGTCCCCTCATCTCCCGGATGGTTATCGTAGCTTGAAAGCTCTCCAGTTGATTCGTGGGCATGGCCACTTCTTAAATCGAAATGATCGTTAGCATCCAGATTGGCTTCAAGATCATTTTTGTTTTTGAGTAGATCTGCCTGGAATTCCCTCAACTGCCCGTTTGTTAGCATATTTGCTGCCCCTTTCCTAGTAACGGTTTTTATTAGCTTGCTGCATTTGGCTTTATTTCATTAACGGTAATAAGTGTTATCTCCCGCAAGTACCAATTTTATGGCCTAACTCATAGTATGTAGGAAAACTTATTATTTGGAGTGATGCCTATGCCTTTATTTGTCAATGGATTTGTCTCCCCACAGGTTTTCAGCAAAAATAAGGAGGTTGAAAATCCAGAAAATCAGGAAAAGTTTCGCTTAAATTACCTGCATGAGTTGTTGAATGAACAGCGAAAGTTAAACCATGAGTTGTCTGGAAGTGTCATGAAATTTGACAACTCCCTTGAACAGAACAGACAGGAACAAATTAAACACTTTAATGCACTGGTTTCCTCACTGGCAAAGCAGGAAAACCTATCTGAGAAAGTTATCGAGAATATATACGAACAAAAGGAATCGGCTTCTGACCTGGACGATAAATTGATTAAACTTGAAGAAATGCATGAACAGTTTTCAAAAACACTTTTAAACAAGGAACTGACAAGTCAGGCCATATTGGACCAGCTTGCCTGCCAGCAATCAATGATTATCGATTTAAACAGAAAACTGCTCGAGTATGAGGATGTCACCAAAGCTCTTGTCATTCAAGCACAAAAGCAGGAAGAACTGCAGGATATGATTGCAAAACACATTGATTTGCAAGGGATTTTCCACGAAACGGTCATGGAACAACTTGGCAAACAGGATGCTGTGGGCGAAGGAATTTCAGATCAATTAGGTGAAATAAAATCTTCATTGTCAACCAAAGCTAATGAAATTATTGAAAAGCTTGAAAACCAGTATTCAAAGTTCACACATTTTCTTTTAAGCCTTATTGTGCCAAATATCACCCAAAAGAAAATAATCAGAGGTAAAATGTTTAAAAAAGAAAATAATCAGGAAAAATAAAAAAAGAGCATTGGCAATGCCAATGCTCATCTGTACTATATATTAATCAAGAATTGTCACATTTACTTGTTTTCTGCCCCACTCAAGCGCTCCCTCTTGTGTAGGGATAAATACATCAATCCGGTTTCCCTTGATCGCACCGCCGGTATCTTCGGCTGTGGCATATCCATAGCCTTCAACATAAACTTTAGAGCCCAGCGGGATGACAGAAGGATCAACAGCAATCACTTTTGCATCAGGATTTGTCTTCAGGTTGACTCCTGTCTTAGTAATCCCTGAACATCCAGTGCAATTTGCTGTATAAGCTGTCGATTCAACAGTTATTTGTTTCGTTGCAGCTGCAGGCTTGGCTGCAGTTGTTGTTTTTTCTGCTGGTGCAGATACAGGTGTAGCCACCGGTGTAGCTGCCTCCTTTTTGGCAGAAGTTTTTTCTGCTTTCATTCCAGCAGGCATATCCGTATAAACTGCCAGCTTCATTCCTGGATGGATCAAGTCAGAAGATAATTTATTCCAATTTTTCAGTTCATCTACGGTAACTCCATATGCTTTGGAAATTTTCCAAAGTGTATCCCCTTTTCTCACCTGTGCATATTTAATAGGAGATACTTCTAATAAATCATTTGGGTGGATTACATCATTTGAAAGCTTATTCCATTTTTTTAATGAATCTACTGACACGCCGTATTCTTTAGAAAGACCCCAAAGTGTATCCCCCTTATGTACGACGATTTCCTCTGCCTGTGCTTGTGTGCCGGCAGCTCCAGAAATTGCCGCTGCTGCAACCAAAGATAATAATGACTTTTTCATTTGTTTGCCTCCCATCGGCTAATTTTTATCACGTGAATTATCGTAACATAGAATTTCCGGAGAAAAAGAACAAGCACATTTAAATTGAATTACGAGAATAACAGAATTATAACGAGAACATGTCATATTATCTGAATATTCAAATAATATGATTCCTTTTTATCAAGGTTTTCTAGTTATTTTGTAAATTATTCTATCTTTTTCCTATATAACCATTTTTGCCCTTGAAGTTTGTTTTTATTTTTTGAGCAGATAACCGCTGTTCATGACATTAAACTTTTAAAAAAAAAGAATGATACTGAAGTATTTAAGCTAAAAATCTGACCATTGGCGATAAAACAATTAACCTTTCTATTAAAAAAAGCAAAAATCCCATAGAAATGGGATTTTTGCTCTTTTAAGCGATTCTTTCAATCTTAACTGCACATGCTTTGAATTCTGCTGTCCCGGAAATTGGATCAAATTCATTCAGAGTAAGGACGTTCGTCGGCACCTCCGACCAGTGGAAGCTCATGAACACAAGTCCAGGAACCACTTGTTCCGTTATTTTCACTTTAACATCGAGTGTACCCCGTCGGGAACTTACCCTGACAAGTTCACCATCAGTTATTTTTAGCCGCAAAGCATCTTCAGGGTGTATATCCAATGTTTCTTCTGTTTGCTTTATTTTGACACCTGGCGCGTAATGGCGAGTTTGAGTATGGGTATTATACGATTCATAACGTCTGCCGGTTGTCAGTGTGAAGGGATATTGCTCATCCGGACTTTCAAGCGGCGGCGTGAATTCGACAGGCACGAAGCTGGAGCGTTTGGTGTTTTCCTTTTCAGCATGGAACCTCTCATGCATGATTTTTGTACCCGGATGATTATCGTCTGGGCACGGATAATGTATCCCATATTCCTTTTCCAGCCGTTCGTATGAAATTCCACCATACATCTCCCAGGCAAGTTCCCTGACTTCGTCCCATATCTCCTTACTGGAGTTATAACTCATCTGATAGCCCATCTTAGAAGACAGCTCACATAGGATTTCCCAATCCTCTTTCACCCCAGGCTGTGAGGTTACAGCGGTGCGAACCCGCTGAATCCTGCGATCAGTGTTCGTATAAGTGCCATCAACCTCTCCCCATGATTTCGCAGGAAGCACAACATCAGCCATTTCAGCCGTTTCTGTCATGAAGATATCCTGAACAATCAATAAATCGAGATTCTCCAGTAACTTCCTGGTATGGTTCATGTGGACATCTGCCACCAATGGATTCTCACCAATGCAATATAGAGCTTTGATCTCACCAGTCTCAATTTTGTCAAAGGTCCTTGTTTGGGTATCACCTACTTTTTGACTGATTTCCGTATTCCATGCTTTCTCGAATCGTGAACGGTAGTCATGATCAAGTAAACTGATTGCACCTGTAAGCTGGTTAGGCAGGCACCCCATATCTCCGGCACCCTGGACGTTATTTTGTCCCCGTAACGGCATAATGCCTGACCCCTTCTTTCCAATATGTCCGGTGAGCAAGGCAAGGTTAGCGATGTCGAATACATTGTTCACGCCACAGTGATGCTCAGTGATACCCAGTGTATAGGCAATCATCGAACGATTTGACGCTGCATACAGGCGTGCCACCTCGATGATGTCTTCTGCGGCCAGTCCCGTGATTTCTGCTGAATATTCCGGGGTGTATCGGTCAACCTTTGCCAGCAGGGAATCAAAGTCTTCGGTATTCTTGCCGATGAATCCCGGGTCATATAATTTCTCGGTTATGATGATTCTGATCATGGCATTGATCAGTGCGATGTCTGTGCCCAGATTAATTTGCAAATGTTTATGCGCGGATTTGACCATATCAATCCTTCTCGGGTCAATAACCACGATTTTAAGTCCACTCTTGGCCGCCTTCTTCATTCTATTTCCAATGATCGGATGAGCTTCGGTCGTATTTGAACCCATCAGCAATAAAACCTCGGCATCATCGATATCTTCTAAAGTATTGGTTGGGAAACCGCTTCCAAAAACAGTCGCCAGACCGGCGACACTAGGAGCGTGTCAGGTTCGGTTGCAGCCATCAATATTATTGCTGCCAATGGCTGTTCTCATAAACTTTTGGGTAACATAATTGGACTCATTTGTAGTCCTGGCACAAGCAAACATTGAAATTGCTTCTGGCCCAAAATCTTTCTTAATAGAAGTTAAATGGCTAGCAATATACTCATAGGCTTCATCCCATGTTGCTTTAACAAGCTTGCCCGCCTTTCTGATCAATGGAGTATTCAATCTTTTCGGCGCATGGACATATTGATAGGCAAAGGCCCCTTTCACACATGTCTGCCCTTTATTAACAGGAGCTTCCTTATCCCCTCTGATTTTTACAATCTTATTATCTTCCACTTCCAAAATCAGCCCACAGCCTGTTCCACAATAACCACAAACAGTTTTCACCTGGCTTATCGATGACATGGTATCCCCTCCGTTATCTTTTTATACAAACCCCTATATTCATATTAGTCTAAATTTTTGTGACGATGTGATAATTCAAAGAGATTTTTTTGTCATATTACCAACATTTTCTCGACAAAAATTGACCCTGACTTGCAGCATGGAATACAAGTTCGAGTTATATTCGATTTAGACAATAGAAAAAGGCAGGATAATTCCTGCCTTTGTTCCATTCTTATGCAATTTTAGCGGGCAGGACAATCTTGAAGGTTGTTCCTTTGTTCTGCTCGCTTTCAATATATACCCTGCCATTATGGCTCTCTATGATTTTAAAGCTTACCATAAGGCCAAGCCCATTTCCGTTTTTCTTGGTAGTATAGAAAGGTTCACCAATCTTCTTGAGTGTATCCGGCGGAATTCCTACCCCTGTATCCTTGATGGATATCAAAACATTGTCATCCTGAATTTCAGTTTTAACTTTTAAATCTCCACCCTCGGGCATGGCTTCGATTCCATTTTTAATGAAATTCAGGAAGACTTGCTTGAGCCGATTTTCATCACACTCAATCTGGATAATTTCTTCGGGAGCATCAAATTCCAATTTAACATTTCTCTTTCTCGCTTCAAATTTAAGCATTGAAACGACATTATTGACAATAGGGATGATGTTCTTTTCCTCAAGTTCAACCGCCTTCGGTTTAGCAAGGACCATGAACTCTTCTACAATATTATTGACTCGATCAATCTCATCAAGGATGATTTCGATAAACTCCTGACGCTGTGGGTCTGTTTCGTCGAGCTGGAGGAATTCGGCATACCCTTTCATTGAAGTAAGCGGATTCCTGATTTCATGGGCCACACCAGCGGCAAGCTGCCCGACCGCGGCAAGCTTATCCTGACGGTGCAGCATTTCCTCTGATTTTTTCTTCTCAGTAATATCATTCCTGATGGCAAGGTATTGATACGGCTTACCGTTTTCATTCAAAAACGGAACAATCGTCGTATCAACCCAATAAAAGGAGCCATCCTTCGCCCGATTACGAATTTCACCTTTCCACACCTGTCCTGAACCAATCGTTCTCCAAAGATTTTTAAAAAACTCTTTAGAATGCAATCCAGAATTCAAAATTCTGTGGTCGTTTCCAATCAATTCTTCTCTGCTATACTTGGAGATTTCACAAAACTTGTCATTTACATTTTTTATGATCCCTTTTTCATCTGTAAAAGCAACAATCGAAGATTGATCCAAGGCAAAATTTATATCACTGACTTCTTTCAAAGTTTCTTTGAGGCTGGCTTCCGCCTGCTTTCTCTGTGTTATGTCTGAACGTATCGAGACATATTGATAAGGTCTTGCTTTACTGTTCAAGAACGGAACAATCGTCGTATCAACCCAATAATAAGAACCATCTTTCGCTTTATTGCGGATTTCAGCCTTCCACACTTTACCTGCCCCTATTGTTCTCCACATTTCTTTGAAAAAGTCTTTAGAATGAAGGCCAGAATTAAGTAGAGAGTGGTTTTGCCCCAACAACTCGGCTTCACTGTATCCAGATATCTCAACAAACTTTTCGTTTACATAAGTTATATTGCCTTTAGGATCTGTAATGGCAACAATCGCTGAAATATTAAGGGCGTCCGTAATATCCTTTAAATTTGTGTCAGTAACGGCAAGCCTTTTACTGATCAATGCACTGGAGCCAATTAAGCCTGCAAGAATAACGATGGAAATAAACGCTATCAGGTAACTGATCAAGGACTCTGGTATGCCACTTTGTTCAATTAAACCATTATTCAGATTGATCATAGAAGCTCTGGTTAAAAGAAAGTGACCCTCAACAATAGCAGCTGTCACGAACAGGGCACTTAAAGGCTTAATCCAGCCATGCGAACCCTGAGTGAAATTTTTAGAGAAGAAAAGCATCCAGAATGAAAAGTAAAATGAAACGAATACGAGTGCTAATCCTACAAGGAGAATCGCAGGCTGATAAGTAAAGTGCAGCCTCATTGAATACATTCCCAGAAGGTGGACAGACATAACTGCCAGGACCATGAATAAACTGCCGACCAGTAGATCGCCCTTTTTAACATTCTTTCCAGTCATTGTGTAAAATGCCATCGCAGTAAAAGAAATAACCAGAATGATAGATAAGATGGTAATCGGAATACGATAAGAAATATTGACATTGAGATTCAATGCAAGCATTCCAAAGAAATTCATTACCCAGATTCCGATTCCAAGTGAAAAAGTCCCACCCAGAAACAAAAACCTTTTATTCCGATCAGAAGATTTAATTAGACTGAATAAGTCCAGTGCTGTATATGATGACATGATTGTCAATAAAATCGCAACCAGCAATAAAATTGGATTGAAGGATAATTCTAGATTATCCATTTAGCATCATTCCTCACTTAAAGTTTCATATCGATTGTATGTTAAAAATGGTAAGAATAAAAGGGGTTATTAAATAATTTGTAATAAACCTGTCACTTTTATCTATTGACTTAAACGAACATTGTAATATAACAGCTATATTTTTCAACTTCATAAATTCTTCTGCAGTTAGTTTCCTATGCTATTGCCTCGAAAAGACAGGTATAAACACCTAATTTTGAAAATTTTTTAAAAAAAGCCTACACAAATTCAGAAATTATGTTTATACTGTACTATAACAGGTTAATTAAAATATAAATTGTACTATAAAAGGAGGAAATACTAATGATGAGTCCGGTTGAATTTTTTCGCAACTTGCCAAAGAAGGTTTGTCCAGAATGTGGTGAAGGAATGCATGAGCAAGCAGAATCCTACATGATGGAATGTGATCGCTGCTTATCAAAAAAGGAGGAATAAGAAGCAAAGGCACCTTTTGTTTATAAGGTGCCTTTTTGGTTGGCGAATTGAATAATATCAGGTCAAAAGAAAAAAGAAGCCCGTAAACGAGCTTCTTTTTTAACATCTTAGGAGACCCAACCAGCATCAGCCCAAAACTTTTTTGGAACTATTGAGTTGTAAAATCCTCTTACTATAGCCGATGTGTGTTTGTTCCGCATTTAAGGATTCTACTATCATAAAAGGGTTTACCCAGCTTTTATGATTGACCCTTAACAAACACATGATTCGGTATAATCACCGAGAGACTCATTATTCCCTTAGAAGTTTTTAGCTATAATCATCATTTAGACATGCATCCCTACTCACCATTACACTGGTTCGCTGCATTCAAGAATTCAGAACTTAATTAACGTTTCGCCCTTTCCTTGCTTGATCTGTCTTTAATCTGTTATTCCCCAAGCATCCTTACAACTTAACGGATCCTCTTTTGGTAAAAAGCTTCTTTTCGGCGTATCAGAATTGAATAGGCTGAATTTCCGCTCTTTCCCTGTTGGTTGTACTGATTAAAGATCAAAACAATTATTGGCTAACTAGATTAAGGTTGAACTCTTGTAGCTGGTGATGCTGGCAATCTGATGATAGCTAACTTAACTTTAGGAATAAACCTTTTTTTCGTTCACTACGGAACGAACACAATTGGTTGAGCCTCCTAAGATGTTAATGGCTTTCTTCTTACACTCTTAGTATACCACCCTGAATAAAATGTAAACCCTTACATCCGTGACGATTTGGTGACTTTTTCATTCTAACTTGAAGTTCATTTTTTCGGTATAACCTAAATTCGATTACAGAAACTATATATACCAGGGGGTGAGATCATGGACTATAAAAAAGAGGATAGCAGCAAAAAGAATCTTAAAGCCACATATACTCCGAATCAAAGGTTTGTGCCTGGAGGATCTGTAGATGAGCATCGGGATATCGAAGCTGCGAATATTTTTTTTACTGGAGATGAAATAAAACAACAGAATGAAAATCTCTAGTTCGGATGTTTGGAAAAAGGAATCTGTTACCACAAAAATGAAAAGAGGGAATCTGCTTGGATTTAATCGACCCGAAAAATTTGAAAAATGGTGATGAAGTTTTTGTTATTTACCGTAACCCCCATGTACCTTCTGTTTCAAATATCAAGGCCGGTGAGATCGTTCAACATCCCAAAGACCCCAATGCCCTGGCTCTTTTCCTGAACGAGACCTTGCATGTTATTGAAGATGATGATGCTCTTTTCGCTACACAGGCCGCAGCGGAAAAAGCTTGCAGCGAGGCCGTAGATCCCTACGATGCGTTGTGACCCAAACGGGGTTTTATCCTCTTTTTAAAGGGTATTTTACAAATGCAAGCCAATTTCTATTAGGAGGGTCCGAACATGAAAGTTCTTTCAGCATCTTCTAAACTTGTCATTGGCTCTGCACTCGAAGGAGGATTTGTTTATCTAAAGAAAGGCACCCTTACCCCCAACAAAGTGATACGACGCGGAAAACTTTAAATGCACAAATCCTCTTTCAATAAAAGCACATCCGATAAGGATGTGCTTTTATCTTTGAGCAATTACGTTTTTTAGAGGTCAGACCTTTTAATTGGTTCCTTTTCGTTATTCGTCTGATTCCCCGTACTTGATGTATAGCCTACGCGATACACGAAGTCTTTCTTTTTCTTTAATGCATCTGGCATTTTATACTGTAGATCGTTCGATTGGAATTTACCTTTTTCGGACATTCTTATCCCCCCTGTCTTCCTATTGGTAGCCTCTTCTATTCAACTCGTCAGTTGCAGCTGATGTGCGTTCAATGTCCCCGCCTACTTCTCCCTCTGCATAACTGTCGCTAGCTTGTTCGTGGGTCATGGCAAGCCCATTTGAAAGTTCATCATTCCTTTGGTAATCCGCGGTCTCGTACATACGGCCAGCTACTTCTGTACTTTTATTTTTATCTTTTTTCAGGGTAATCCCTCCTTTCGTTTTCTCAGGTTATTTTTTGACATTAATTCATAAACCATACTCCACAATTCACTTGTCTTGCGGCGCATAACCCCCGACATTCGTTTAAAAAACCAAAACACCCCTTCATATAAGAAGGGGTGAAAAATTACTGAATGCCTGTTTCCATTGACGTTTTTTTATGCTCTTGTAAAAGCCAGACTGTCAGCAAAACGCCAATTAAAGTTAAAGCAGCAAAAAACAAATATACAACATAAATGCTAAATTCCTCGAAAAGGATACCTCCAATAAATGTAAAGAACCAGTTACCCAGCCCATTGCCGACAGCTGAGTAAATCGTCACTGCCGTGGCTGTGACATATGGAGGTGTAATGTCGCGTATATATTGCAATCCTGCCGGAATGAATAACCCAAGTGAAAATCCCTGTATGACAGCGGATGCATAGACAAGACCCAATGCAGGCTCGGTAAAATAAAACATCCATCTGAT
The DNA here is from genome assembly GCF_007678455.1 of Cytobacillus oceanisediminis 2691. GTDB lineage: Bacteria > Bacillota > Bacilli > Bacillales > Cytobacillaceae > Mesobacillus > Mesobacillus oceanisediminis_A. Next base: position 87,761 of record NZ_VEEP01000009.1, read on the forward strand.
CAATGATACAAGAGATGCGATTAAAGCAACCTGAAGAAGCCCCAATTTGCGGATCCAGCTGCCTGCAACCCTCATGAATGGAATCTCGGATAGCACCGCGATAAGAAATGCAATGCCAATCCCTGTATATGTCCCACCTCTATCCTCAACAAACAGACTGAAATAAAAATTATTCGCTAGATTTGGTCCAAAAATCATGAACGTTACACCCAGGAAAACTAAAAACTTCTTCATCCGCAATAAATCCTTCATACCGGAAAAGAGACTTCTGGACCTGTCAGAGGATTCTTTTGGCATTTTCACTGAAAAAGCCGCGGCTATCACTAATGTCAGGAAGAACGCATAAAAAATAATCTCTGGGTTCCATTCAGACAATCTCCCCATTACGAAAACCGCCAGGCCAAATCCCAATGATCCGAATAACCTGACATTTCCATAATTCACACCAACTTTGCTAGTATATTTTAAGGAGATACTATCTGATAAAGGAATTATTGCACTTTGGAAAATGGCAAGTATTGTGGCAGCAATTAAGAATAATAAAAATTTGTCAAACACGAGATAACCAAAAGCAGCAATCCCGGTTACTAGTGTCGTAAGTGTTAACAGTCGATTATGATAATTTTTCATATCGGCAAGCATTCCCCAGAATGGCTGAAAAAAAATCATGATCACAGGACCAACAGACAAGATTAATCCGATCTGATAGCCATTCAATTTTTCCACTTCGGTTAAATATATACTTAATAAGGGGAAGAGACTTCCTATCCCGAAAAATACAAAAAGATAAAATCCTTGTAATGTAAGGATATTCTGCTTTATTCGCTTTTCCATCTGAATCCTCCGTGATGTCAATATGTAGAGTTATATTTTACCACTATTTTAGTATAAGAATAGAAAAAATCGTTTTATTCAAAATAAAGAAAGAATAAAGCGTTTTCATTTAAGTTATGTCATGTTAAAATAATATTGTTTTAAGTGATCAGACGTCTGCTCACCTATTGATTTAATCTATCATGCCATAAGAGGCGGTGAAATCATGAGAGAAATAATATTGAGCCTGGTTGCTGGTTTGATCGTTGGGATTTTATTTAAATTCCTCAAGCTTCCGCTCCCTGCACCACCAGTGCTGGCAGGTGTACTGGGAATTGTCGGCGTTTATTTAGGCGGAGTTGTTGGAGAGTGGATTTTGAACAGCTTTAAAGGATAAAGGCGTTCATCAATAGGATTAGCAAAAAAATCCACGGGGTCACCGCGGATTTTTTCTTATATTAAAAGTATTGTTTAAAGGTGTTTTGTCCATAGAAAGCGGATGATTCCACTTGCTTTTTTGTTGCGGCATTCTTTGTGGCATCCAGGTAAACATAAATTGATCCAACGAAAACTGCCCCGCCAATGATATTCCCTATCGTAACTGTCAGGAGATTATGAATACCTAAACCAAAACTAATGGTCTCTGGATGTTCAACAAGAAGAGCAATCGAAAATAAAACCATGTTTGCGACACTATGCTCAAAACCCGATACTACGAAAGCGAACACCAGCAGCATCATTACCCCGATTTTTGCTCCATCTCCCTTAATATTGTAAGGTACCCAGACCGCCAGGCATACAAGCCAGTTACACAGAATCGCACGGAAAAATAATTGGATTGCGGGGGTATTCATCTTCATGCTTACGGTTTCCATCATATATTGTGTTTTTTCAGGCGTCGGGAAAATCCCCGACAACATAATGACCGTCCCAAAAAATATAGCTCCTGCGATGTTTCCTGCATAGCAAGCAATCCAGTTTTCAGCGGTATCCCTCCATGATGTCGCCTTTTTAAGAGAACTGATGGTCATCAGCATCGTGTTACTAGTAAAAAGCTCCCCGCCGCCGTATAAAATCAGTACCAGAGCCAATCCAAAAAAGATCGAGCTTACGATTGGAGTCGCTGGAGAATGCGCATCAAAAAAATACTCCCCCAGGCGATATGAGACCATAATCCCAAAACCGATGTATACACCTGCAAGTGCAGCTCTCATTAAATACTTCAACTTCGATTCTCTTAAGTAATTTTTCTTTTTCAAAGCAATACCAATGGCAATGTCGATAGGATGTCTGCTCAAGTTTAAGACCTCACTTAGTTTGTGAAATAAATCACATTTTTATGTTGATTTAATCTTATACTTGATTTATCTGTTTGTTAAGACAAAAACACATGACATGTTTATGACCATTTATTAAGCGCTTCCATAGCATTATCAATGCTACTAGACGGTTTTCACCGTCACTTTCTTAAAATTCATAGGGGCTTTCCCCTAAGCGTCCAATTTCTAAAAAAGCAGGGCGATTCAGGAAAAGCCTTCTGTAATAGCAATGAATGTATCTATACTCCATTCTTCTCTGGATCTGCACTATCTGGGGCCCAAAGCCGCTCCGCCTTGGGGCCCATCATCCTTAAGCCTTTGAAAATCCATCAATCTTGCCTGATAATACTTCCTTCAATATGCTTTCGCTCCATTTGGTTCAGCAGCTTACGGTGTTCTTTGGTTTCAAATAAAATATTGAAATCGTAATCTTCTGGATAAAGTTCTGCCGCAGGGATGTTCAATTTCAGACGTTTATGATTTACTTCTATTTTTTCATCTCTCATCTGCACAATATAATTCCCATTACTGTCAGGCCCTTTGTAAATGACGCCAAGCTCTCCTGAACTTGTTACATAAACACTATCACTCATTTCGAAGCGATTTATTGTTTTGCTGGCATCGGCCGTTTTTTTTCTTTTATGCTTATTGACAATCAGCTGCTTTTCCCGCCTTTTTAATTCATTGCTATCTTGAAACAGAGCACTATAATTCTTTTCAGATTTATAAGTGATCATATGGGCCCGTTCTATTAATTTTGGATGCACTCCTAACTTCAGGGCAATCGCAAATGCCTGGCTATCGCCTCCCGTTCCGATGCGCAGCCGGTAGGTGGGCATCAATGTCTCCAGATCGAATTCCATTGAGCCATTCATAAAATCTTCATGTGTATCCGCAAATTCTTTGATTTCGCTATAGTGTGTTGTAGCAAATATGGTCGCTCCCTTATTGTTCAGGTTCTCAAGTATGGCTGTTGCCAATCCCATCCCCTCTCCAGGATCGGTTCCAGAGCCGAGCTCATCCAGGAGGACAAGGGTCCTGTCATTTGCTTTTTCTAGAATCTCAATGATATTCACAATCCTAGAACTGAAGGTACTTAGGTTTTGCTCAATACTTTGCCCATCCCCTATATCCACAAGGATCTTATGAAAAATACCTGATTTGCTGCCCTCTCCAACCGGCAGGAGCAATCCACTTTGGGACATCAACACCAGCAGACCAGCTGTTTTAATAGAAACCGTTTTCCCCCCGGTATTTGGTCCAGTAATCACAAGTGCATGGTAGTTCGTTCCGATCTCGAGCGTTAATGGAACCGCATTCCTGCCAAGAAGCGGATGACGTGCCTTTTTATAATCAATCACTTGATCATCCACGATATCGACTTTTTTTGCATCAATCGATCGACAATACTTTGCTTTTGAAAATAAAAAATCAAAATGGACCATCGTCTCGATCGCAAGCTTAATTTCTTTTTCTTTACCTTCTGCCAGACCGGTAAGGGCAAATAAGATTTTCTCCACCTCTGCCTGCTCCTCGAAGAAAAGCCACTCCATTTGATCCTGAAAGACGCCGATTTCTTCTGGTTCGACAAAAAGAGTTGAACCTGAAGCCGATGTATCGAGCACAGCCCCCCTTACCTTCCCTCGATATTCCTTTTTTACAGGTATAACATACCTTCCATTTCTCTGGCTGACGACTGCTTCCTGAAGAAATGGTTTGAGTTTTGCTGACTTCAATAATTGTGTAAGCTTTTCCTTCAAACGCTCCTCCTGGATACCAATTTGTTTGCGGACCTTTAACAGCTCTTTTGATGCGTAATCATCAATTTGTCCATTGCGAATACACCTTTGGATTTCCGCCGCTAGTTCAGGCAGTTCCTCAATACTATAGACATAGGCGGATACTCTAGGTGCGCAATACTCTTTATCCCTCATAAATCGGCGGAGCTTGCTGCAGCTGTCAATGAATGAGTTCAACTGTACAAGTTGATCTACTCGCAACGGGATTCCTTTGTTAAAACCATTCATTACCGCTTCCATGCCTTCAAGACCATGGATAGGAACGCTTGAGCTGATTTTTAGAATTTCAATGGCTTCTGAAATTTCCTTATGCCATGCGTCAATCTGCTTTAGGTTTGTGGATGGTTCCATTTCCATAGCTTTCTTTCTGCCTGATTCTGTTAAAGCGAATCCCGAAATGGCTTCTTTGATTTTGTCATAACCAAGAACAGTGTAAGTTTGTTCGTTCAATGTTTATTCCTCCTTAAAAATAAAAAAGCCGCAATGGACAAGTCCAAAGCGGCTTAAAATGCTTACAGCTGGGCTGTGAGCAATATATTTACGAAAAAAAGCTGTGTATATGCACACAGCTTCTGCTCACAAATATCAAGCATGCTTCTATGTTCATTGTTCTTAACATCCAATCCAGGCCATAACGAAATAAACCTAAAAAAGGCTTCATTTCAAACTGGATTGACCGTATGAAATTAACGGTTAGTTAAGAACGACACCTAACATAGAACATACTCCTTACATATCAATAATCTCCTCAATAGGATACGTCGTTTTTGCCTCTTTTGTCAACCAAATTCATCCATTTTTTTGAAAAATGATTTGTAAAAAGAATGTTCACATTTTCTCTATTGACCTGTTGTTTATATTTCATTTTAATTAGGGTTAACCAAAGGTCGAAAAAGGTGGAGATTTTGTGGCCAGCCAGGAAAATGTCAGTAGTATGAATTATGAGATAAGTGAACTGATCAAGGCATCGGAAAAGATCATAAAGTTTAAAAAAGGGACCTTTTTATTCCGCGAGGGCCAGGAAGCTAAAGAAATGTATATCATCCTTTCAGGAAAAGTGCAGGTTTCCAAGATGAACGCCGAGGGCAAAGAATTGTTTTTAAGGCTGTGCAAGAAAAAGGATATCGTCGGTGAGCTTACTCTTTTTACAGTTGGGCCAAGGTATCTGTTCAATGCAAAAGTTGTTGAGGACGGTGAAGCAGCCGCAATCAATATCGAGAATCTGGAAAACATCTTATTCAACAATAGCCAATTGGCATACCAGTTCCTTAAGTGGATGAACGATCATATCCGTCGGACCATCACTAAATTCAGGGATCTCGTCCTGCATGGAAAGAAAGGCGCTTTGTATTCCACTTTGATCCGCCTTAGTAACAGCTACGGTATTAAAAAGGAAGATGGCATCCATATCAATGTACCAATTACAAACCAGGATCTTGCTAACTATTGTGGCACTGCAAGGGAAAGTGTAAGCCGAATGCTCGGGGAATTGCGGGACGAAGGAATTATTTCGATTAATAGAAAAAGGATTATCATACATGACCTTGCTTTCCTCAAACGTGAAATCCAGTGTGAAAATTGCCCCATTGAGTTCTGTAACATGGATTGAAGCATTAAAAAAAGGAAGCTTATAAATCGTCAGCTTCCTTTCTATATTTTTCCATAAAACGCTTCGAGATTTCCACCAATATTTCCCCTTATAAAAAGAGGGGGATAATAACGGGCAGCAGGAGTGATGTAAGGATCGCCGCCAATCCAATCGCTGCTCCTGATACCGCCCCCTGAAGCTCCCCTTCTCTGGCAGCTTCGGCCGTACCATGGGCGATGGTGCCGATCGCCAGTCCTCTTGAAAAAGGATCATGGATTTTCATGACATTCATCAGCCAAGGTCCCAGCATCGCTCCTGTCATTCCGGTAATCATGACAAAGGCTGCCACCAAAATCGGATCAGCATCTATAATCCTGGCAACCTCGGAAGCTACTGGTATCGTTATGAATTTAATGTCAAGAAACCAGGATAATATTAGTCAAGTTCAGTAAATAGCCTATCATGACAGCTGAAAGAATAGTCGAGACAGTTCCCGCTAAAAGCCATGCCAAAGCAGGTTGAACGAAATTATTTTTCTTTTTTTGTATAAAGGCACTTCCAGAGCTACTGTAGCCTGTCCCAGAAAATAGGTTATTATTTCGCTCGCTGCTTCGTACTCCTTATAAGGGATGTTCAGGACCAGCAAAACGCAGATCACGATGACCGTACTCAAGAAATTTGCAATATGTATATAACGAACTTATCCGCTTTCAAGAAAATGGCTCCTTTTTCGTTCCAAACATTATTACTATAATTATAGATTCCGTTTACTTTATTGCAAGAATGTTTACTTTTTTCATTGATCGTCCCTTTTGAAAAGGCAAAAAGAATAAACATAGTTCACACAATGTCCATATGATTTTCCTCGTGTTTCTTATATCTTATAAAGGGGGAGGCTTGCGTTATGAAAAAAATCTATATTATTAGCTCACTTATTGTTTTAATTGGTATTGCATCCGGAATCTCATACTTTTTAGTCAGGGATGCCAATGCACAAATACCAGAAGGCATTACCCTGTTAACCATGGATGAAGAGAAATATACATTCGGAGAAGATACGGACACAATCAAGCTGGTGGAGTTTATTTATACAAATTGCCCGGATATCTGCCCTACGACAACCCAGGAGATGAACCTTCTGCGCAATGATTTAATAAAAGAAAACGTTTATGGAGATAAAGTTCAATTTTTAACGATTACGATTGACCCGTACCGTGACAGCCCAGAGGTTTTAAGGAAGTACATGGAGAATTTCGGACTTGAAAATGACGGGAATTGGATATTCCTTACCGGGGACCCAGCCAATACCCTAGAAGAACAACAAAAAATCAAGAAGGTTGCCGATACATTTAAATTCCAGTACCGAGACCCAGGAAACGGTTTTTACGTGCACAGTACTTTTACTTACCTGATTGATGAAAATAATAAATTCATCAAGAAATTCCCTATGGGTGAGGATTTTAAAAAAGATAAAGTTTTCGAAGCCATTATGGATGAGCTTTAAAAATAAAAGAAAGCGGTGGCTGCACCGCTTTCTTTTATTTTTATTAACCGTAATAGATTGGCTTTTACTTCATTACTGAGTGAAGTAGCTGGATGCAGTTTACCGCGAAGAGGAAAAAGCCAGTCTATCTCTTAATGTGAATTAACAGTGGTGGGATGTTTCTCTGTTTTTTGCAGGGAGAAAAATTCTGATTTTGGCTTAGTAAAGCTGACTTTTATCCCTGATTCCTTTAGGCGGTTCACAAAATCAACCAGCTGCTTTTTAGCCATTTCAAAAACTCCTTTTTATCCATCTTTGTCTATTATTATTCTACATGAAAAATATGAAAAATGTGTGAAAATGAGCAAAAAAATTGACATCCAGACAAAAAATTTTTTCATTATTTTCCCAATATACTTCTTCCCCATATTATGTTAGCCAGATGGACAAAATCCCTTCTAAACTACTCTTGCTTTTTCCCATTTTCCCTCCAGTGGAAACACCTTTATGAAAAAATGTTTCCTTCCTGCGCAATTTGAATGTAAAAGAATTCGCTCACAAGGTTCAAACATGTTATAATCTTTGGGATATATATTAATGGAGGCTACTAAATAAATGATTACAGTTCAAAATGTTGGCCTGAGATATGGTGACCGCAAGCTTTTTGAAGATGTTAATATTAAATTCACACCTGGAAATTGCTATGGTTTGATTGGTGCTAATGGAGCCGGTAAGTCCACTTTCCTTAAAATATTATCAGGTGAAATCGAAGCTCAGACAGGCAATGTTTCCATGACTCCTGGCGAGCGTATGGCAGTACTAAAGCAAAACCACTTTGAATATGAAGATGTTGAAGTTTTGAAAGTCGTCATAATGGGCCATGCGCGTTTGTATGAAGTAATGCAGGAAAAAGATGCAATTTACATGAAAGAAGATTTTTCCGATGAAGACGGCATGAAAGCCGCGGAACTCGAAGGAGAGTTCGCTGAATTGAATGGTTGGGAAGCAGAATCTGAAGCTGCCATCCTGCTTAAAGGTCTTGGAATCGGCGAAGACCTCCACACGAAGAAAATGGCGGATATCAGTGGCGGAGAAAAGGTAAAGGTCCTTCTTGCCCAGGCATTATTCGGCAAACCGGATGTACTCCTTCTTGACGAGCCTACGAACCATCTTGACATCGCTGCGATTCAATGGCTGGAAGAGTTCCTGATCAACTTTGAGAATACGGTTATCGTGGTATCCCACGACCGTCACTTCCTGAATAAAGTATGTACACATATTGCTGACCTTGACTTTGGCAAAATCCAGCTTTATGTAGGGAACTACGATTTCTGGTATGAGTCCAGCCAGCTTGCAATGAAAATGCAGCAGGATACAAACAAAAAGAAAGAAGAGAAAATCAAGGAATTGCAGGCGTTCATTGCTAGATTCAGCGCCAACGCATCTAAGTCAAAGCAAGCAACTTCACGTAAAAAACTGCTTGATAAAATCTCTCTGGATGATATCAGACCATCTTCCCGTAAATATCCATATGTAGGATTCACTCCTGACCGTGAAATCGGTAATGACTTATTAAGGGTTGATGGTATTACCAAAACGGTTGACGGCATAAAAGTACTTGATAATATCAGCTTCATCATGAATAAAGATGATAAAATCGCATTAGTTGGGAAAAATGAAATTGCCATTACGACTCTGTTCAAAATCCTGACAGGTGAAATGGAACCAGACAGCGGTACATTTAAGTGGGGAGTGACCACTTCCCAGGCATATTTCCCTAAGGACAATTCCGAGTACTTTGACGGCTGCGACCTTACTCTTGTTGACTGGCTGCGCCAGTTCTCGCCAAAGGATGACAGCGAGAGCTTCCTGCGAGGATTCCTTGGCCGTATGCTATTCTCTGGTGAAGAAGTATTGAAGAAAGCAAGCGTTCTTTCTGGAGGCGAAAAAGTCCGCTGCATGTTATCAAAGATGATGCTTTCTGGTGCGAATGTGCTCTTGTTGGATGAACCAACGAACCACTTGGACCTTGAATCCATCACAGCTTTGAACAATGGAATGATCAACTTCAAGGGTTCCATGATCTTCTCGTCCCATGACCATCAGTTTGTTCAAACTGTTGCAAACAGGATCATGGAAATCACTCCAACAGGATTGGTCGATAAGCAGATGACGTATGACGAATATCTTGAAAACGAAGAGCTTCAAAAGCAAATTGCTGAGATGTATGTATAAGCTAAAAAACCCTCGGATTTCCTCCGGGGGTTTTTGCTTTGAACAAATCAGCCTCTTTTCTGCTTCCTTCTGGAGGAATCAGCAGCCTTGCTTCCTGTTTCACTTGCCGTAGTGCCCTGCCCCTCCACCTGGCTCGAATTTAGTCCGATGGTTGATGGATCCTTTTTTCGCTTATTTGACATGTCTGCACCTCCTTTACCTGCATTTAATATTGTGAAGCTCATGGAATAAATTATTCTTGCCGCGGACAAGTTAAATGAGTGAGGAGGTGTAGAGAATGGCAAGAGTAGGTGTAGAACAATCTTTATCTAATATCTCTGAGGCATTGCGCCAAAAAGGCTATGACGTTGTAGAACTTCGCCAGGAAGCAGATGCACAGGGCTGCGATTTCTGTGTCATCAGCGGGATTGATTCAAACGTCATGGGTATGCAGGATGTTGTGACCCAGGGTTCGGTCATTGAAGCCAACGGCCTTTCTGCTGAGGACATTCTAAGACAGATTGATCAAAAATCAGGGCAAATCCAATAAGAATCACCGAAACTGCCGATAGGCAGTTTTTCTTTTCCCCGAAGACCCTCTGTTTCACTATCCATGATATTTTCACCAACTTGTGATATTTTCATTATGTAGTCTCCTTCTATATCCGATATAATCAGTTATAACCATTGCATATGATTAAAAGTTTTGTAAGGGGATGTCTTTGTTTGAGAAAATTACATATATTCCTTTTAGCTGCTTTTCTTACCGTTCTGACGAGTTGCGGAGCCAACAGCGATACAAAAGGAACTGAGCTTACCGTATCTGCTGCTGCAAGCCTTCGGGAGGCTTTGGAGGAAGCAGGAAAAACCTACTCGAACCAGAATCCAGACATTAAAATTATTTATAACTTTGGCGGTTCCGGTTCCCTTCAGCAGCAAATTTCCCAGGGTGCACCAGTAGATTTATTTGTTTCTGCAGCACAGGACCAATTCAATGTATTAATGTCAAAACAACTTATAGATCAAAACCATAATGTCAAACTATTAAAAAACCAGCTTGTTTTGATTACCCAGAAGGATAACAAAAACCTTCATTCTGTAAAATCACTTACAGATGCTGAGATTTCAAGAATTGCAATTGGAACACCAGAAACTGTCCCTGCAGGGATGTATGCAAAACAGGCTTTACTCTCTTTAGGTTTATGGGAAGATATCGAACAAAAACTAATCCCCACAAAGGATGTCCGCCAGGTTCTATCCTATGTTGAAACCAAGAATGTAGAAGCTGGCATTGTTTATAAAACCGACGCCATGGTTTCTGATCAAGTAAGAATTATACCTTTTCAGAAAGAAGCTCTGCATGATCCGATTATTTACCCTGCCGGGGTCATCGCAGGAACCAAACACAAGGAAGAAGCAAGCAGGTTTCTCGATTTTCTGAAAGGAAAAGAAGCGATGGAAATTTTCGAAAAATATGGCTTTAAAGCAGCATTGGAATGATTATTTATGAGCAGTGATTTTTGGACCCCGATCAAACTATCGGTGGAGATTGCATCAATGTCGGTGGTGTTTGTTTTCATTTTCGGCCTATTGTCTGCAAGGTTCATGGCGAAAAAGCAATTCTTTGGCAAAACAGCAGCAGAAACACTCCTGACATTGCCTTTAGTACTCCCGCCAACGGTAGTCGGGTTTATATTGATCATCATCTTTGGCATCAACAGCCCGATAGGCAGAACAGTGGAAAATCTATTCGGCAGCACCATCATGTTTACCTGGTGGGCTGCCGTAATCGCTGCATCAGTCGTGGCATTTCCTTTGATGTATCAGTCAGCTAAAACTGGGTTCCTTCAAGTAGATCCAGGAGCAGAAGAAGCTGCAAGAGTAGATGGAGCAAATGAATGGAAAGTATTTTGGTATGTAACGCTGCCCCTGTCATCAAGAACACTTGTTACAGGGTTGATCCTCAGCTTTGCAAGAGCTCTCGGCGAATTCGGCGCAACACTCATGTTTGCCGGCAATCTGCCCGGAAGAACACAGACAGCTCCGACGGCTATCTATATGGCGATTGAATCCGGGAATCTGGATGCTGCCTGGCTTTGGGTTATTGCCATGGTGGGCATCTCATTCCTTATGTTGCTTTCAACATCATTCTTAAAACAGTGAGTCCGATTGCTTTATTTATCCGGAACAAAAGGGGAAGCCAATTCAATTGGCTTCCCCTTTTGTTCATTTACGATTCGAATTCTCCAGATGGCTGATTTTACCGATAAGCAGTAAAATATCTATTTTCCTAGTTAACATTCACAACTAGCTTTACAGGATCAGCGACCTTCTTCTTGCTCTCATCAACAAGATCACCTGACAGGATTTCTACTTTATTAAGGCTGTCCATATCCTCAACAATAAAACCAAGATTTCCGCGTTTCGTTTGTCCGGCTGAAATTTCGCCATTAAGGTTTTCTAAATAAAAATCATCTTCCCATGTCTTATGGATCGAATCATTGATATTCACCATCGCTACAGGGCCAAAGTGATAATTTTCTTTTGAATTATTCTTTACTTCAACATTTATCTTCACAAAATCAAATTCTTCATCATGTGTATAGGCATGGAAGAAATCAATCAGGCTGTAAGCAGGTACAAAATGTAATAACCTCACATCTTTTACAATATATTCAATACCATTTACATTAAAGGTCTTATTGACTTCTTTCACTGTTTTCAGGGTTAACTCACCTTTATTGTCAGTCAAAGAATCGCCAGCTTTTTTAAGATTTATATCCTCCGTAACTTGTGGGTTAGGAACATACACATCGGTATTTTTCTTTAATGGTTTCTCAATAGCCGCCTCTGAGGATTTCGTCTCTTTTTTTGACTCAGCCTCTGCAAAAGAACAGCCTGTCAGTAAAGTAGCAGCCAGCAATAATTGCAGATATTTCCTCATGTCAAAAACCCCTTTTCAAGAAATCTCCCGCTGGTCCAAGGTTCCGGCGGGAGATTTTAAAATTAATTATTTTCTTTTGCCGTTTGATAGTATATCAAAAATGTTTTTCGCATTATCCGTATTTTCGATATGGCCGTAGAAACGCTCTTTTCCAGGACCGAATGCATAAACAGGTACATCTTCCCCAGTATGTCCGCCGGTTGTCCAGCCAGTGTTTGAACGCTTGTCAAAAATCTTTTCAATAGCATTGTCAATATCCACAGGTTTTTTAGCTGCTGCAGCTTTTACAGATTCAATTTCTTCAGTTGTCAGCTCAGGCAGTCCTACAGATGTAAAGTCGATATATTTCTTCAGGGTTGCTTCTGCATCAGCGCCTTTTGATATTTCAGCCGCCATGAAATCAGGCGTACGTTTCGCAGCTCTGATTGGGGCTCCAAACCAGTTATAGATACCATTGGCACCAATTGAATATCCGCCAGTTGAGTGGTCAGCAGTCGCAACGACTAAGGTATGCTTGTCCTTTTTCGCGAATTCGATAGCTGCTTTATATGCTTTCTCGAAATCTTCCATTTCACTCATTGCCGCAACAATATCATTGTCATGGCCGGCCCAGTCGATCTGGCTTCCCTCTACCATCAGGAAGAAACCATCTTTATCTTTATTTAAACGATTGATTGCCGAGTTGGTCATTTCTTCAAGAGAAGGAGTTTCTTCTCTTCGGTCGATCATTTTGTCCATTCCGCCTTCCGCAAAAAGGCCAAGAACCTTATCATTCGTATCATTAAGCATATCTTCTTTGTTGTTTACAAAGCTATAGCCATCTTTCTGGAATTCTTCAGTAAGGTTTCTGTCATTGCGCACAAAGTTGCTCAATCCGCCGCCTAGCATAACATCTATTTTATGGTCGCCATTTACCAATTCATCATAATAATCATCTGCAATTGCATTCATGTTCTTGCGGCTTTCATCATGCGCGCCAAAGGAAGCTGGTGTTGCGTGAGTAATTTCTGAAGTTGCAACAAGGCCAGTTGCCTTTCCGTTTTCCTTTGCAGCTTCAAGGACTGTCTTTACTTCAGAACCATCATTATCGACTGCAATCGCATTGTTATAAGTCTTGATCCCTGCAGACATGGCAGTTGCTGCTGAAGCAGAGTCAGTTACATTTTGTTCAGGATCTTCAGGATAAGTCATTTGGTTACCTACAAGGTACTTATCCAGTTCTGTTCTCTCTGCCTCAGGTGTATCAGGATTATCCTTCAAGTAGCGGTATGCTGATGTATAAGAGCCTCCCATTCCATCACCAACCAGGAAGATTACATTCTTAATTTCTGCACGATTATTGTTCTGGTCATTTTTTGCCTCTGCATTGAAAGTTCCTACTAAGCTGCCAAACGCCACAGTTGAAAGGACAGCGAGCGGAAGAATCTTCTTTTTAAAGTTAGCTTTATTCATTTCAAGACCTCCAGATAAGATATTTACCACGCTTCCTACTATAATGCCTGTCTATTAATCTCTTATTAACAAAATGTAAAGTTGTTTTAAGTCCTTGTAAAATCTATTTACAATCCTTCTTTTTCCAAATAAAATCCATAAAAAAAGCAGGCAAGATTACCTGCTTCTAAATCTTCTATTTTTCTTTTGCTTTCGATTCATGATCCATAGAATAGCGACTGCAGCCAAAAATGCCCCAATAATAGCATTGGCAGAAAGCAGTCCACTTTGCTTCGGCTCCTGAGTGGTTTTTTTTACTTCAGGTTTTTTTTCAATCAATGGTTTCAATTCAACCGATTGAATGGTCCTGCCATTTTCACTCTCTATATTCAAAACTCCGTCATCATCGACTACTCTCTTCCCATTTTCGATTGGTTCAGTCACAAAGAGATCCTTACCTGCTTTGAACTCGAGCTCTCCACTTGTGAAGGTTTCACCCTTTTTGATTTGTGCCGATTTATAGGAAGCAAAACCGTAATCAAATAACTTGATCGTATCCTTATAAATCTCTCTTTTGAATTCAGATTTCAGTAATACTGCAGTCAATTGCATTCGGCCATTCTCTGCCGTCGTAGCCAGCGTTTGTTTGGATTGGTCAACAAAACCTGTTTTACCGCCGGTTACTCCTTCATATGGAATTTCACCTTTTAACATTCGATGGTGGGAAAAAATCTGTGTATTCCATGACTCACCTTCCCACTTCAATTCCTTGGTCCCGAAGATCTCACGGAAATCCTCGTTTTTCATCGCATAGTTCAGAATTAAAGCCAGATCCTTTGCAGTCGTATAGTGATTCTCGTCAAATAAGCCGTGGGGATTGACAAAATGGGTGTTTTTTACTCCGATTTCATTTTCCAGGTATTCATTAATGCTTTGGGAGTAGTTCTCCATTGTCCCATCAAGATGAATAGCAATCGTCAATGCGGCATCGTTTCCCGAATTGATCAGCATACCCTGGATCAGTTTCTTTAAAGTCACCCGTTCTCCAGGATTTAAATACACTCTCGTACCTTCTATCTCCTTGATTTTTTCACTAACGACTACCTGGTCATTCAAATTTGCACTTTCAATCGCATAAATAGCTGTGGCAATCTTTGTAAGACTGGCAGGATACATTCGTTTTTCTTCGTTTTTCCCAAACAGAATGGCACCTGACTGCGTGTCCATCAAGACAGCGGCTTCAGAGGTTAATACAGGATCATCTTCCTCCGCATGTACAAATTGCGCGAAAGAGTACATGCTTATCAGAACCGCCATTGACAATGCCAAAAGTTTTCTCATCCATAACACATCCATTTTAAAATTCTGCAATTATTTTACCAGAAACCGGCTTATAATGGTCTAGTGTTATTAATTTTTAACCCAAATGGAACAAAAGGAAACATTGGCAGGACAAAAAAGGAAGCCTCGATTTATGCGCAGACAACGACTTGTACACTTATGTGTAAAATCGACTCCACGCACAGAAAATCAGAATAGCAACCACAATAAGATACTTTTCCGTATAGAATTAGAAAAAGGGGTTTTCTTGTATTTATATTTGTGAGGAAAAATGAATATAGAAACTTGAGTTGATTGGAGTGGAAGGTGCGTAGACTCCTCCGAAAATGCTAATGCATTTCCATCGTGCGTGGGCACATTCGTTGAAGCTATTCAGTGTCCTGCGGGATCAGCAGGTCAGGTGAGACCCCGCAGGATCGAAGCTCCTGAAACGGAAATCAACGGACCAAATTTAGAAGCTAGTCTAAAAAAAGAGGGTGCCCAAAAGTTTATATTTTTTGAGACATCCTCTTGTTATTTACTTTGAAATCAGTGGCGAGGCTTCTTTTTTTGCTTAATGACACCTTCACGAAAGAAGAACTTTATTATAGACTATGCTTTCAAGGTATCCAACATACACTTCATCCCTCGCAAGTGCTGCTCCATACCTCCTCTTCAAGAAGCGTTCGGCTTCTGGGAAATCATTAAATGGCCCTAGGCTTTCTTCATGCTTTAGCTTTATAATATAGCGTGTTCCATCCTTAAAGATGAAAAACAAGTCCCTATCCCTATTCTCATAGAGACAGCCATTTTTAGAATCCTTTATATTATAAGTATTTTTGAATGCGTCATGTTTGATCGTTTCAAGGGGAAACACTTGATCAATATAACGTTTATAAGCCTCTCCATTTATCGTACATCCAGAAGCCTTCGCATGTCCACCGCCTCCAAATTCTCCTGCGACAGCAGAAACGTCCACATGATCATGAATTGTCCTGAAACTGATTTTCTTGCCACCTACATTTAGGATCGCTATATAATCCAGGTGTGGAAACTCCTTCCCAAGTTCATTACCCAGCTCAGAATGATAGGATTCGGCATGGACGACTCCTCCATAGAGTCCATCATGCTCCATTTGAATGATTTCCCTTTTCTTCCTCCTTATATAACGTTCGATTTTACCCTCTTCCATTTCCAATAACTTTTGCTCAAATTCATCGAATTCGAATCCATTATCTGTTTGAAGCCTGGATATCATACGTTCTTCAAATTCTTCTATAGAAACCATGAAAAATAAATCATTCAGATTTTTCGCCTTGAAATTCTGGTGAATATCCCAATCCCATGTATCATACTGGCGGACCAGCTCAACAAACTCATTAAGTGTACCGTTATCAGCCAATTGGCGTTTGTCTTTCAAGTATTCATAAACTAATGAAGACGCGCTTGTAAGTGTACCAGATTCATCTTCCACTTTTACATATCCCCAGCTATAGTCATTGAAATGCAAAGCCGTTTTATGATGGTCGATCAGGTAAGCCTTCCCTCCTTCTGATACGAAACGATTGATTCTTTCCGTTACTTCGTGGTTGACGGAAAGGTCGGTTATGTATAGATGGTCTTCCTTTTTCAAGCGCTCATTCATTCTCTCAAAATATTTCTCCACCTGAAAATTCAACCCAGATACAGAATTATAGCGGATATCCGCTTGCTCACCGAATGCAAGCCGGAATAGAATCCCACATGCCACTCCATCCAAATCATTATGTGTAAATAAACGGTACATCGTTTTCCACCTTCACTTTCCCAAGCTGTTTACTCTATAAGAGCCTAATTTATAGTCTATTGTTGGCAAGATAATCTATACAAAAGAAAATCCAAAAAATTAGACAAGTTCAACAAGGGGACGAGCATAGATATTTAAAGAGGATTATAAGGAGGTGAAAACATGCATTTCTTTGTATTTAAAAGAAGGACTTTATATTTTATTGGCCTAATTGTCTTCACTGCCATCATCGGCTCAATTTGGATGAATTTAAAACCTGAATCCACTCCAGCTATAGGCGGACAGAATGAACAAATCAGGGAAATACACCTCGTGACAGGAGAATTCAAATCGAATACCGACGATGGTAAAGAAATTGAAGCATACCGCTGGGACCCAGGTACAATCTTCGTTGAAAAAGGCGAAAAGGTAAGCCTGAAAATTCTTGGCGTGAACGGCAAGGAGCATCCTTTCATCATTGAGGGAACAGAAATCAAGGGAGTTGTAAAAAAAGGCCAAGAAACCCTTGTCCCTTTGCAATTTGACAAGGAAGGAACATACAGACTGATTTGCCTTACCCACCCTTCAGCTGAACACAACGGGCCGATGATTGCTTATATTGTAGTGGATTGAAATCCATCCGAGAACAGGAATCCGATTCCTGTTTTTTCTTTTAATTGAAGGTTGTTTTCTCATTTAAATTTAAAATTGACACAAAACATACAAATCACTATAAACACAGTGCAAACATTTCCTGATAGCATAAATACATAAACATTTTTATATAACAGACTCTTTTAAACTTCATTTAATTATAGTACAGTTCACTTCACTTCACAGAGAAACTTCGTTAAAAACTTGTTTTAATAGTTTTGTTCATAATTTCACAAATACGTCACACTCATTCTGTTATATTCGTAGTATGATAATAGTGTGATAACTGTTATACAAACATCCACTTTAGAGGTGAACCAAAATGGAACAATGGAAAGGTTTTAAAAATGGTGCTTGGCAAGAAGAAATCAATGTTCGCGATTTTATCCTGAAGAACTTCTCTGAATATACCGGGGACTCAAGTTTCCTGGAAGGTGCCACAGAAGAAACACTCCAATTATGGCAGCAAGTAATGGAATTGACAAAACAGGAGCGCGAAAACGGCGGAATACTTGATATGGATACTGAAGTGGTTTCCACCATCACTTCACATGGCCCAGGCTATCTTGATAAAACAAAAGAAAAAGTTGTCGGTTTCCAGACAGATCAGCCATTCAAGCGCTCTATGCAGCCATTTGGAGGCATCCGCATGGCAAAGGCCGCATGCGAGGCGTATGGATACGAATTGGATAAGGAAGTTGAGAAGATATTTACTGACTTCCGTAAAACACATAACCAGGGCGTGTTCGATGTTTATACAAAAGAAATGCTCCAGGCCCGTAAAGCCGGCATCATTACCGGCTTGCCAGATGCCTATGGCCGGGGCAGGATCATTGGTGATTACCGTCGTGTAGCTCTTTATGGTGTCGACTTCCTGATGGAGCAAAAGAAGAAAGACCATGGAATGACAAGCAGTGTCATGACTGAAGACACAATGCGCCTGAGAGAAGAAATCTCTGAGCAATACCGTTCATTGAATGAATTGAAGCATCTTGCTAAGAGCTATGGATATGATATTTCCAAGCCAGCAACCAATGCAGCGGAAGCTTTTCAATGGGTCTACTTTGCATACCTTGCAGCAATCAAAGAACAAAACGGTGCAGCAATGAGCCTTGGACGTGTCGCGACCTTCCTGGATATCTATATTGAACGCGACCTCAAAAATGGAACCCTGACTGAACAAGAGGCACAGGAACTTGTCGACCATTTCGTCATGAAGCTTCGTCTCGTGAAATTTGCGCGCACGCCAGATTACAACGAGTTATTCAGCGGGGACCCTACCTGGGTTACAGAGTCAATCGGCGGTATGGCCCATACCGGGCAGTCACTTGTGACAAAGAACTCTTTCCGTTTCCTTCATACACTTGATAATCTTGGCCCTGCACCGGAGCCTAACCTTACTGTTTTATGGTCCCCTGCCCTGCCAGAGAACTTCAAGAAATATTGTGCTGAAATGTCCATTAAAACAAGTTCAATTCAGTATGAAAACGACGATTTGATGCGCTGTGAATATGGTGATGACTATGGGATCGCCTGCTGTGTATCCGCGATGGAAATCGGCAAGCAGATGCAATTCTTCGGCGCCCGTGCCAATCTGGCAAAAGCTTTGCTTTACGCAATCAACGGCGGTGTCGATGAAAAGCTTAAGATCCAGGTTGCACCAGCCTTCGGCCCGATTACTTCTGATGTACTGGACTATAAAGAAGTAATGGAAAAATTCGATAATGTTATGGAATGGCTTGCTGGCCTTTACATCAACACTCTCAATGTTATCCACTACATGCATGACAAATACAGCTATGAACGGATTGAAATGGCTCTTCATGATACAGAAGTCCTCCGTACAATGGCAACCGGGATTGCAGGGTTAAGTGTCGTAGCGGATTCATTGAGCGCAATCAAGCATGCAAAGGTAATAGTTATCCGTGACGAGAACGGCATTGCAGTTGACTTTGAAACAGAAGGCGATTTCCCTAAATACGGCAACAACGATGACCGTGTCGACAGCATTGCTGTAGGGCTCGTCAAGAACTTCATGACAAAACTGCGCAAGCACCCGACATATCGCAACTCTGTCCATACTATGTCGATCCTTACCATTACTTCAAACGTTGTATATGGCAAGAAGACTGGCAATACACCAGATGGCCGCCGCTCCGGCGAACCATTTGCACCAGGTGCCAATCCAATGCACGGCCGCGATACTAAAGGTACGCTTGCTTCCCTTTCATCAGTGGCTAAGCTTCCATACAGCTATGCAATGGACGGCATTTCCAATACTTTCTCCATCGTACCAAAAGCACTTGGTAAAGATGAAGAAAGCAGAACGAACAATCTTGTATCCATCCTTGACGGATATGCAATTAAGGATGGACATCATTTGAACGTCAACGTATTCAACAGGGAAACACTTTTAAACGCAATGGAACATCCTGAGGAGTACCCTCAGTTGACAATCCGTGTCTCTGGATACGCAGTGAACTTCATCAAGCTGACACGTGAGCAGCAGATGGATGTCATTAACCGTACTTTCCATGAAACAATGTAAACACCAATCGTGAACTGAACAGGAGCTGCCCTCCCTGGAAGCAGGTCCTCCTGTTTTATTGAAAGGAGAAATCATCATGAACGGAAACATTCATTCTATCGAAACCTTTGGAACTGTAGACGGACCCGGAATCCGCTATGTAATCTTCACGCAGGGGTGCCTGCTGCGCTGCCAGTTCTGCCATAACGCAGATACGTGGGAAATTGGCACAGGCAAACAAATGGCTGTTTCCGAAATCATTGATGATCTGAAGTCTTATCTGCCTTTCATTGAAGCATCTGGTGGCGGCATCACAGTGAGCGGAGGAGAGCCTCTGTTGCAAATACCCTTCATCACTGAGCTTTTCAAGGAGTGCAAAAAACTCGGAGTGCATACTGCCATTGATTCTTCAGGCGGGTGTTACTCAAGCGCTCCCGTTTTCCAGGAACAGCTTGCCGAACTTTTGCGCTATACTGATTTGGTCCTTCTGGACTTAAAACATATTAACAGAAAGAAACATATTAAGCTGACAGGCATGGCGAATGAACATATTCTCGATTTCGCCCGCTACTTATCACAGCACAACGTCCCTGTCTGGATCCGGCACGTACTTGTACCCGGGGTGACCAATGAAATTGATGACCTCACCGAGCTGGGGGCGTTCATAGGCACTTTGGAAAACGTACGCAAACTGGAAGTACTGCCTTACCACAAACTTGGGGTGTACAAATGGGAGGCACTGGGACTTGAATATCCGCTAAATGATGTGGAACCTCCATCAGATGATGAGGTCGAGCGTGCTTATAGACTACTAACAGCCAAGACAGCCTTAAAATGACAGCAGGAATTCTTTCCTGCTGTTTTTTCTGCATAGGTTCTTGATATTTCTCTAGTATCATTATGTTAATACATTTATTGGAGGATTTATTGATGTATCAATTGCTTTCGGAAATCAGCAACTATTTAAGCGGACCTTTTTTTACTCTGGTGAATCAGACAGAACAAATCCCCATACTCGCAAGCTTCCTGCTGGGACTTGTAGGTGCTCTTGCTCCATGTCAGCTCTCAGCCAATATAGGTGCCATCACGTACTATGGCAATCGCAGCTTGCAGGCGAAGAGCCATTGGACGGAAATGTCCTTTTTCATACTCGGCAAAATCACGGTCTTTTCTTTGCTGGGGCTTGCCGTTTGGCTAGTTGGAAATGGTTTTCAGCAAATGCTTCCAGAATTCTTTTCCTGGTTCCGCAAATTGATGGGCCCTCTATTCATTCTAATTGGCCTATCTCTTATAGGCCTCTTCGCATTCAATTGGATCAGCCGCTTAACATCTTTCCTGCCTGAATGGGGAGGCAGAGGCAAGACAGGTTCGTTTTTAATGGGGGTAAGCTTTTCCATCGCATTCTGCCCAACCATGTTTTCACTATTCTTCTTCACTCTCATGCCCATTGTGCTCAGTTCATCATATGGCGCAGTACTGCCGGCCGTTTTTGGAGCAGGCACCTCAATCCCGCTGATTATATTTGCCGCAATCATCTCCTTCATGGGACTTGATGGTTCATTAATGAAAAAAAGCCGCAAAATAGGAGCTATGGTGCAAACTTCTGCAGGATATATTTTAATCTTGGTCGGAATCATGGATACTTTGACTTATTGGGTATAAAATTCACAGCAAAAAGGCCGACGTTCAAGTCAGCCTTCTTTTTCATGAGACAAATTCACTAAAGCCTCAGTCAGCTCTTTTCGTTCTTTTTCCGCTGTTTCCGAAGAAATGATCTCTTCCATTGACAGTTTATCAACAGCCTCATGTTCTGCATAGAAAACAACTCTACGCAATGTTTCGGTTTGCTTCTCTTTCAGTTCAGGCTTCCTTCGGTACAATTCTTCCATTTCGGCAATTGCAATTTCCAGCTTCTGTTGATACTTTTGGACATACTCATCCGTAATTGTCTTTGTCAGATAGTATCTTCCTTTTGCTTCCATCATTTCTTTCATCGCCGTTTCATATCTGTGAATTTTTGAAAGCAGCTGTTCATATTCAAAATATACTTCTTCTTTTTTGTTGATCCCAAGGAAAGAAATGAGAGGTTTAATGGTCAAGCCTTGAACGACAAGTGAAAAGAGTACAACACTGAAGGCCAGGATCAATAGTTCCTCTCTCCCCTGGAAGTCCCTCGGCAGACTCAAAACAAGGGCGATTGATAATGAACCCTTTAGCCCTCCCCAATTTAAAATATGTTTCCAATTCATGCTGAAATCCCTGATGACAGACATGCTGGCATACACAGCTGCACTACGGGCAATAAGAACAAGGATAATGGCAATGAAAATTATTTCCCACTTATCCTGCATATCGATTCTTGTTATCTCCAGCCCGATCATCAAGAACACAATCGAATTCGCCAAAAGGGCAGCAACATCCCAAAAATTGTTAATATTCAATTTTGTAGTCGGTGTCATTCCTATGCTAGAACCGAAATTCCCGAAGATTAACGCTGCAACCACAACCGCTATAACACCAGAAGCATGTACGCTTTCTGCTATCAAAAAAGATCCATAAAATAAGAGGATGCTGAAAATAATTTCTAATGGATAATCATCAAAATACTTCGTCAAAAGGGAAAAACCATATCCCAGTGCACCACCGATGATCAGCCCGAGTGAAACGACCCTGATAAAATCCCATAGTCCCATGCCAAGTCCAGACCACCCGGCGTCCAGATATGTAATCAATGATAAGGCAGATATTTTGAAAAGTACTACTGCCAGCCCATCATTGAACAAGCTTTCTCCTTCAATGACGACTGCAAGCCGCTTTTTCACGCCCACGCTTTTAAAAATGGAAAGGACACTTACTGGGTCCGTTGCACTCATCAATGCTCCAAAAACAAATGCAGCAGGCAGCGAAAGCCCAAGAAAATAGTGTGCTGTAAATCCTATCAGCAGAAATGAAAGTAGTGTACCTCCAAATGCCAATGCAAGGATCGGTTCTTTGTTTTCCTTCAAATGAGAAAATGGCAGTTTTAATGCTGCTTCCCCAAGCAGTGCAGGAAGAAATAATGTAATGATGACGAAATTAAAAATTTCCCCTTCTGTAATGAACATCTTCAATGGTTCAAGTAAAGGTATATTCAACAATCCAATTATTGCACCAACGATAACCAGGGCAATAGGATAAGGCTGTTTAACTTTCTTGGCTATCGCTGTGATTCCCGCTGCAATTAAGATTAAAAAGAATCCAGTCTGAAATATTTCATGCAAATTCACTTCTTCCAATACAATCACTCCAATCTCTTCCACTACTTCTAATTTCCCCTATTTCTATCCTTATAAAAACTTTTATAGAAATTCCAAAAAAAATCAAAAAAACCATGGGGTTTTCCCATGGTTGTAATCTATGCAATATTCATATTTTCCTTATACCCTGGCTCACAATACAGGCACACGGCATCTTCGTAATCCTCAGTATTGACATCTTCAGGGTTATACTCGATTCCACATAAGTCGCACTCTACCATTTCTCCCTCTGAATCTTCAGCCGCTTCCGGGATTGCGTCATTCACCTTCAGTTCACCTACCCAGACACCACTGATTGTCGACATTTCATTTTCAATATATTCATTCGCTGCTTCTTCTGTTTCCCATACACCATGGTCCCAGAGCATTTCGTCAGCGTCACCTGCATTGACCATTAATCCGTATACTATTTTCATATTTGCTGCCCCTTTCGATTTGGGAAGTTTGTTCTATATAATTAGCCCCTCCTTTCACTCTTGAAACCTCCAGTATATGGAAATCAGAACTTTTTCCATTTTATTTCGTATATATACTGATTGTTAAAAACAGGATTTTAAAATATACTTGATTAATGAAAGAGAAGAGGTGATGGCATGCTTATGGAAATTTACGCTCAGTCGATCGAAGCAACGGCAATGTATAGTGTTTATTTAACACTGCTCATCAGCATGTCAATGTCCGTCTTATGGGCATTAGGTGACACCTCTTATATCGAATCTTGTTATTTGCAGATCAAACTTAAGCCATCCGTTTCTGAAAAAGCGTTTAAAAATAAAGCTGAACTCGGAACGAGATTTCAGCTTCTGATCCTTAAGCGGATTAAAATAAAGATAGATCCAGGTGATGAAGACAGCATTTTTCTCCTTATGTGAACAACTTGAAAATTAGGAGGAGAAAAATGAAAAATCGATTCACCATAATGATAGTACTTCTATTATCGACACTATTAACTGGTTGCCAGGCTATGACAAGCGAGGGATCTTTTTTCCAGACAACATTTATCAATCCATTCGCTTGGCTGATCCACTTTTTTGCAAGCATTACAGGAGGAAGTTATGGCCTTGCGATTATCTTGATTACAATGCTCATTAGACTCGCGCTCATGCCTCTTATGCTTAGACAGTATAAGAACCAGCAGAATATGAAAGAAAAAATGGAAATACTGAAGCCTGAAATGGACGAAATACAAAAGAAACTTAAACAAACAAAGGATCCTGCCGAACAAAGGAAGCTACAGCAGGAAATGATGGGCCTTTACCAAAAACACGGGGTGAACCCACTATCTGTCGGCTGTCTGCCAATGCTCATTCAGATGCCAATCCTGATGGGGTTATACTATGCTATCCGCGGATCTGCTGAAATAGCCAGCCACTCTTTCCTCTGGTTCAATCTCGGGCATTCTGATATATGGATCACAGCAGCAGCCGGAATCATCTATTACCTGCAGTTTAAGGTATCGATGTCAAATGTTACAGAGGATCAAAAAAAGCAAATGAAACTAATGGGGCTCATGTCACCAGTTATGATCGTAATGTTTTCATTAAATGCACCATCCGCACTTCCCCTTTACTGGACGGTAGGCGGGATTTTCCTTATTGCACAAACACTCCTTGGGAGAAAGATTTATGGCAAGAAAGAAAATACCATTAAAGTTGAACACCAGCTTTAAAATCTGAATGGCCCGGGATTGACTTTCCTGGGCTTTTCTTATGCCCATATACCCTTTTCTGAGAAGTGGAATAATATGGTTGACACCTGCGGATTTATGGAGTTATACTTTTACTTAATTAAAACCGAAGGGAATGGTAAAGAGCCGATGAAATACTAATCTTATTTTCTGCCCGATTTTTCTAATACGAAAAAACGCGTGCCTGGAAATAGGATTAGTCTGCCCAATTTGCCATTCCCCGCCGATTTATACGTCCAAACTAGCATGAAGCCCAACAGGGGCAGCCATGCCTATTTCGGCGTTGAATCTGGTCTGAATGCCGAGCAGAACCTTCCAGGACACCTGGGGGGTTTTTTTAATGGATATAATACTCACCTTCAATCATTAATCACAAAATGAAAGGTGGAATATTATTATGGCAATCATGAAAATAAGAGGAATTCAGAAAAGCTTTAATGAAAAAATGGTGATCCAAAAAGCGGAGTTTGATATAAAACAAGACAGCCGGATCGGCCTGGTAGGCAGCAATGGGGCCGGCAAAACAACATTGGCCAATCTAATCAATGGTGAATTCCCCGCTGATAAAGGGAGCATCGAAACGTTTAACGGCGCTCTAAAAATCGGCTATTTAAAACAATCTACAGAGCAAGCATTCCTTGAAACCGAAGATGCATATTCCCTGGCGGAAAATGGCCTCTTCCATCATTCAAGCCAATTAGGACTCACAAAGGAAGTTGATTTGTTCAATGGAAATTGGAGCAATTTAAGCGGCGGTGAAAAGCTGAAACTTTCGCTTGCTGGTGTCTGGGCCAGCAGGCCAGAACTGCTCATACTGGATGAGCCGACTAATCACCTTGACCTTCAGGGCGTTGAATGGCTGATTGAGGAACTAAGAGCTTTCAAAGGAGCCATTGTAATTATTTCTCACGATCGATATTTCCTGGACAGAACCGTTTCAGAAATCATTGAAATGGAAGATGGCATAACCAAAACATTCACTGGTAATTATTCGGCTTACCGTCAGGAAAAGGAAAGATTGTATCAAGTTCAGCTGCATCAATACGAATTGCAGCAAAAACACAAACAGCAGATCCAGCAGCAAATTGCCAACCTCAAGGGCTGGTCTGATAAAGCGCATCGGGATTCGACGAAACAAGGTACAGCTTCGGAAAGAAGGCAGATTGGCTATAAGGAATACCATCGGATGAAGGCAAAGAAGATGGATACTCAAATAAAATCCAAGATGAAGCGCCTGAACCAGGAACTTGAAAAGGGTGAAGTAAAACAGCCTAAAGAGGAATCCAGGGTACACTTTGAATTCCAGGACAGACGAAAACGCGGGAAACGGATTATTGAAGCCGCTGACCTATCAAAGTATTTTGGCCATCGCTGTTTGTTTGATAAAAGCTATTTTTATGTGAATCATGGTGAAAAAATGGGATTGGTCGGCCAAAACGGTAGCGGCAAAACAACCATGATGAAAATATTGCTTGGTCAAGAAAGCGCATCTTCAGGTGATGTTTGGCTCAGTGAATCTCTGAAAATTGGCTATCTAAGCCAGGATGTTTCTGACCTCCCTGCTGAAAAAACGGCAATGGAATACACAGGACTTACAGACCGCGAAGCAATCGGCAGAGCGAGAACGATTTTTGCTAATATCGGTCTCCACGAAGAAAAGCTTACCGTTCCAATCGGTCAATTAAGTCTTGGAGAGAGGACAAGAGTGAAGCTTGTCATGATGCTTCTTGAAGAACTCGATTTGCTTCTCCTGGACGAACCGACTAATCATCTCGACCTTGCGAGCAGGGAGAGCCTCGAAAAAACTTTATTGGATTTTCAAGGGTCGCTTCTGGTTGTTTCACATGATGTTTATTTCCTAGAGAAGATCACCGAAAAACTATTGGTGATTGAAAATGGGAAAATAACCAGAAAGGAATTTGGCATGCGGGAGTATAATGAGGCAAACACACGCAAGGATAACGATAAGGAAAAAGCAGAACAACTGATGGTCCTCCAGAATGAAATCAATGCTATTATCGGCAGACTTTCGTACATGACTAAAGATGAGCCCGGTTACGAAGAACTCGACCAGAAGCTTGCAGAGCTATTTAGGAAGAAAAGGGAATTGGCGTAAACCATTAAATGACAAAAAAGCACCATTTGGTGCTTTTTTGCTTGTGCACACTCCCTATGAATAAGCCTTCAGAGAATCAGAACTGCCAGCGCCATCTATTTCATCTTGTCCAGCAGCATAGGTTTCAACTGTAACCACTCATCTTTGATGATACTGAAGACAACGGTATCCCTTACAAAGCCATCGGCGATGATACGATGTTTCCGGAGTACACCTTCTTTATTGGCACCGAGACGGGCAATTGCAGCTTGGGAACGTACATTCCTTGAATCAGTGCAAAATTGCACCCTGTTTACATCGAGATTTTCAAACGCATACTGAAGCATCAGGAATTTTGTTTCTGTATTCACTCTTGTTCTCCAGTAATCTGGATTGTACCAGGTCCAGCCTATTTCCAATGATTTATGTACCTTGGAAAGCTCAAGATATCTTGAGCTGCCAATGATCTTATCTGTTTGTTTCTCTACTACCGTGAATGGAATTTGTGTCCCTTCACCCTTTGTTATCATCGCGGCCTCGATAACCTTTTTCATATCTTCCTTGCTTTGTATCTTTGATGCTGTAAATTCCCAGATTGACTGATTCTTGCCCGCTTCCCATAAGTCATCCAACTGGTCGGGTTTCATAAGAATGAGTCTTACTGTTTCTCCCTCAAGCGTGAGCCTATCGTCCATCTTCCCCACTCCCTAACAATATGTATTGCATAATCATATCATTGAATAATATGTTTCAGGAGGGTTTTTTCAAAGTTTTCTATTAAATCTTGTGTTCATGATACAAGCACTTTGCATAACTTATTTACAAACAGAAACTGCCCAGTAAACTGGGCAGCCTTCGTCTTACTTCACTTCTTCAAAATACTCTTTATAATATCCGCCAACTTTACCGGAATTGTCGACAATGAAGTAAAACTCTTCCGTTTCATTTTTCACGTCATACACTTTTCCTGTTGTCAGCTTTTGATCGACGATGTATTTTTTTGCATTCGTATGAACGCATTTAAGTTTCTTTATCGTTTCACGTTCATGCCAGTTTGTATGGATCATCCTATGCCACTTCCCTTAATTGAATTTCATACTATATAGTATAAGGATAAGGTGATCGAAAAGGCAATACTCAGCTGGCATTCGCTGCATCACCAGCGACCCGCAACCCGCGGATTTCTGATTTATCAAATGTCATGGTTTCACCTGTAATCACATTTTTCAGCGTTATATAACAAACATCACAAATGATATCTTTTCGAATATATTGTAAGAAAGATAGCCGTTCATTCTTATAAATCAGCTCATAAAAATCAGTTTTGGAAAATCCCTTCATGTTAACCCCTCTTTCCAGGATGTTTTCATCTTGGTGTTTGGCTGTGAGTATCTATACCACCATCAAGACTTGTATTAAACATCCGGCGAAAAAGGTAAATTTTTCTTAAGATTTGCACTTGTTTTTGTACAGGCTCTTTTTTTAATATTAGCATCTTTCATACCCATGGTCTTTTGGCATTCTAATTGAGACACACATCAATATGATAAACGACACTTTAAATATCATTGAGTAAGTACGAATCAGTATCCATTATAGACTGTTTAATGGTGCAATAAGTTCTTTACCCTCATTTTTTGCAGAGTTGATTTCAGTGGATACCGCGTAAGATTCCATCTCCCCTGCCTCATAAGGGACCAAAAGTTTTTTTAGTTCATCAGTGTTATCTATTGAACGGTCAAGCCACATTCCAATCCTGTTTTCCGGGAGAATGACAGGCATTCTGTCATGTACCTTTTCGGTGACTTCATTCGGTTTTGTCGTAATGATTGTACAGGAAGTAATGCTCCTTCCACCTTTATTCCAGCTTTCCCACAGTCCTGCAAAAGCAAAGGGCTTCTTGTTTTTCAAGCCAAAACGAAAGGGCTGTTTTTGTTTCCCTTCTTTTTTCCATTCGTAAAATCCATCAGCCAGTATCAGACACCGTCTTTGTTTCAGCGCCTGCTGGAAGCTCGCTTTTTCATCGACTGTCTCAGCGCGAGCATTGATCATCCTGTAACCGATTTTCTCATCATCTGCCCAGAAAGGGATCAGCCCCCATCTCATCCTCGTGCCAACCCTGCCTTCCCCCTGATCAACCACTGTCAGAATGTCCTGACCGGGAGCAATGTTGTATCGGGCATCTATGCCCTCAGGGAATTCGAATTGAAATTGTCCCTTCAGTGAGTTTATGTCTTCAAACAAAGAAAACCGTCCACACATTCTGTCTTCCTCCAATCTTTATACTGTTCTTATCATTCCCTTTGCTTTTCAGAAAGTAACGTATTCCTTCATATAGAAAAAAATAAGCCCAGCTTCTATTTTAAGCCAGGCTACTTTAAACGTTCTTTGGATCTATATTCTTTTTGATTTTCGCTTTGAGCGCGATATTTGCCGCAACCAGGAAAGGAATGAGCGATGCTATTGTAAACCCAAGGGCATAACCTGATATACTTTCATTCAATACATGATCATTAATATCCAATCCCAAAAAGCTTACCCTTATCCCATTTCCATCCACATGGTTAATGACCGACCACAGTTCGAGCCCTTTAAATAAAAATAAAACACTTATGGTTGTCAGTAATAAAACCAATAGCCATTTCATGCGACCAGAACCCCCATTTTCTCATTCCTGCAGCTACAGGTACAAGTATATACACTATATTATAGGGAGTAATGGTATTAAATAATATACTACCATTGGAGTTGTAACAAAATGTTCAAAAAGATGTTGTAAATTTCGTAATTACGTGTATATAATTTGCTAATTTACACTTTCTTATTTTTGAAAGTTCAGGCGTCCCATTATAAGCATATTATAACATTTTCCATCGGAGAGCTTTTTATCATTATTTAGGATTCCTTCGACTTCGAATCCAAGACTTTCATATAGCTTCCTTGCACCTTCATTTGTTTCCATTACATTCAAAGTCATTTTATGTATACCACTTTCATCAGCCCATGATACCGATTCCTGCAACAGACTTTTTCCAATGCCAAAGCCCCAGAACTCCTTTAAGACTCCTACACCAAACTCAACCTTATGTTTGAATCTCTTCAAATCCGTCCCTTCACACCTCGAAAAACCAACAAGCTTTCCATCCATTTCCGCCACTAAAAATATATTTCTCTCGCTATCTGAATCCGCTTTAATTAATGATTGAAAGCCTTTTGGATCAATAAACGCTTCACCAGGTTCACGGTCTAGATTTTCGGTTTCCCCATCAATTTGCAGCCTTAATTCAGATAATGCCTCCCCATCTGCCTCAACAGCTGATCTAATCGTATAAGTCAGGTTTTTAACACTCTTTATTTTTCCGGTTATTAGCATCGTTTACCTCCAAAAATTTCCTGCTTTACGATTTTAATCTTTTCAAGATGAATTGTACATCATTTTAAATTTTTTATTTCGGCATAAATTGATTGGTTATCGAATTATAAATGCCAGGTAATCCATGAAGAGAGCCCGGCAAGATTCCATAAACCAGGACTCCGGTTTTCCTTAGGGTTAGTTAGGAAAAAATTATCAATAGAAAAGGAGGGAATCTATTGATTCCATCCCTTCTCATTTATACTCTTTTAAATTGTTCCACGGCTTCCATAGCTTGTTCTCTTAGCTTGAATTTCTGGATCTTCCCCGAAGCCGTCATAGGGTAGCTTTCAGTGAATTCAATATATCTCGGGATTTTGTGTTTTGAGATTTTGCCTTTGAAGTATTCTTTGATTTCACCTGCTGTAGCCTTCTCACCCTCTTTCATGATGATCCATGCCATCACTTCCTCGCCATAAACACTATCAGGTATTCCAACCACCTGGACATCAAGAACCTTCGGATGGCTGTATAAAAATTCTTCTATTTCACGCGGGTAGATATTTTCCCCGCCTCTGATGATCATATCCTTTAATCGCCCGGTCACGCGGCAATATCCATTTTCATCCATTACTGCAAGATCACCCGTGTGCAGCCATCCTTCTTCATCGATCGCCTCCCTGGTTGCATCGGGATTTTTGTAATATCCATCCATGACATGATAGCCTCGTGTGCATAATTCACCCTGGACTCCGCGTGGAACCTCCTCCATCGTGCCAGGTTTGACAATCTTCACTTCAACCTCCGGAAGTGCTTTTCCGACTGTTTCTACCCTTAATTCTAGCGGATCGTTCGTTCTTGTCTGTGTGATGACCGGGGAAGATTCAGTCTGCCCATAGGCAATCGTTATTTCAGAAGCTCCCATTTTCTCATTCACAGCTTTCATCACTTCTATCGGACAATTCGAACCTGCCATGATGCCCGTCCTCAACGATGACAAATCATATTTTTCAAATTCTGGATCATTCAATTCGGCAATGAACATCGTAGGAACCCCATGAAGTGCAGTACACTTTTCTTTTTCGACCGTTTCCAGGACTGCTTTTGGGCTGAATTCCTGAACAGGAACCATTGTTGCCCCTACAGTCGCGCAGGCAAGTGTACCCATCACGCAGCCGAAGCAATGAAAAAACGGTACCGGGATGCACAGCCTGTCCTCATCAGTCAGCTTCATAGCGGAAGCTACATTATATGCATTATTCACAATATTGCTGTGGGTGAGCATGACACCCTTCGGAAAACCTGTTGTGCCCGAAGTGTATTGCATGTTGATCACTTCACTCTGCTTTAACGTAGCCATCTGCTGGTCAAGCTCATCTTCAGAAACACCATCCGCCATGTCCAGAATATCCTGCCAGCTGTATGTACCAGGGAAGCGTTTTTCACCCATGACAATGACATTTTTTAAAAATGGCAGTCGGGCGCTTTCAAGCTTTCCAGGTTCACTCGTTTTCAGTTCAGGAACAATTTCATATACCATATCAATGTATGAAGCATCCTTAAACTGCTCCATCAGAATGATTGTTGTCGAATCTGACTGCTTTAGCAAATATTCCAATTCAGCCGTCCGGTAGTTCGTATTGACGGTAACCAGCACCGCTCCCATTTTCCCTGAAGCAAACTGTGATACCACCCATTCTGGAGTATTGGAAGACCAGGCAGCAATATGCTCTCCTTTTCTAACTCCCAGCTTCATCAGTCCCCTTGCAGCTTTCCTGCAAAGTTCATTGAATTCCTTGTAATTCAACCTGAGATTCCTGTCTGCATAAACAACAGCCTCATGTTCAGGATATCTTTTTGCTTGTACCTCCAGTAACTCCCCTACAGTATATGGCAGCAAATTCCCCATCCTTTAACCTCCTTAAGTTTAATTATGTAAGCGTTTACCACTAACTATATCACCTAAGTTTGAATATTCAATTTTTTTGAAATGTATTCCTTCCTTTTTCCTGAAAAAAATAAAAAAACAGGGAGATTTCCCTGCTTTATCATTTGTCATGCCACATATAGGATTTACCTGTCTCTGCAGACACAATTGAAATGCCTACAGAGGCACCGTGCCCGGATGCGATGACGGACTGACTTGACAAGCCTGCAAGCAAGCTCGTGATATATAGATTCGGAATATGGGTTTTTCCGTCCGGATCGATACCGAGCACCTTTTTTATTTTTCCGCTGGGCACTTTCTCATTAACAGCCAGTTCAAAGCCAATGCTCTCGAGAATGGAAGTCTGAATATTTGTAGCAACCACAAGATACTTCGTTTCCAGCTTTCTTCCGTCCGCCAAGGATACTTCAAAGGCACTTTCCTTCTGTTCAACAGATTGTACTGTTCCCTCAAACCATTCAGCCCCAGCAGCAACAGCTTGTTCCTTGATGTTTCCGAGCAGCTCTGGTCCAGTAATTTCTTTAATTCCAGGATAATTAAACACCTTTGAAACCTGCTTAATCTGGGATTTTCCAGAATCGATGACCGCGGTGTCCAATCCTCCCTGGGCAGTATAAATGGCCGCAGAACCACCTGAAATCCCGCCGCCAACCACTAAAACATCCAACATAGATATACCTCCCGAATTTCGTTTACATCTTTATGTATCCTCCCTAACCTGACAGGGAGGCTTAAAATAATTTAGAAATCAAATAAATGACTCCTGCCAGGAGCCATACGTACGTGGCTGGTCATATAGGAGGAAAGCCTGAAAACTTCCCCTGTCCTTCATCACCTGTACGCTTTGGTCCGATTCCTCAGGAACCGCCAGCACAATGATTTGTTTTATTTTTTTCTTCTTCCAAAAATTCTCACCTCACATGCTTTATGGTATAAACCAATAAAAAGAGGAAAGCAGTGCTCTCCTCTTTTATTTTTTAATGAGTGTGGTGGACAGCGCAACGGTTAGGACCGATCTCCAGCTCCATTGCTTCTTCTGCTGTCACTTCTTTCACACCGCGGTTGATTGCAACAATATCTTCAAAATTTGGCGGTGTCTCGCTTGATGCGGATTGTGCTACATGGTCGACAAACTCCTCGATTGTCTTGCCTGCCATGATTTCATTTTGCTTGCGGATCAAACCTAACTGGCTTCCAATGAAACCTTCCGCATTCACCTCGTCGTCAAAAGCAGCATAGTGTCCTGGCAAAACAATCACGTCATCTGCAATTTGCGATACCTTGCTATACACAGTATCATACAGGTCTTTTGCCCACTCTGCAGCTTTACCGCCAAGATCTGGACGGCCAAGACCGTTTACGAAGATGGTATCTCCGGAGAATAAAAGTTTATTATTCACGAAAAACGAAACACTGCCAGGGGTATGCCCAGGCGTTTTGACGGCTAATACTTCGAGTATGATATTCTCAAATTCAATTTTATCATGCTGTTCCAGCGCTTCAAAGTCAAATACTGCGCCTTCACTCTTCATTAAATAATATTTTGCTCCAGTTATATCAGCCAGTTCCTTGCCGCCAGACAAATGGTCAGCATGGAGATGTGAATCGACGATGTGAGTGATTTTCACATTTTCTTTTTCAGCAACGTCTGTATAACGGTTTGTGAACCTTGAAGGGTCAACAACAAGTGCCTCGTTTTCAGAAAGGACCATGTATGACAGGCAGCCTTTTCCAACACGGATGAACTGAAGAACTTTGATTTCGTCATCCTTAAATACTTCAACCGGATATAGATATTCGCTCCATGACTTCATTCCGCCGGAAAGGTATGATACTTCGAAACCAACATCAGAAAGCATTTCAGCTACCATGACTGAAGAGCCTTCCTTAGCGCAGATAACGACGATATCCTTATCCTTAGGAAGCTGGTCAACAACCTCTTCCACGCCGTCAATCAATTCAAAGTAAGGGATATTGAGGTAATCAATATTCTCACCCTCAACCTTCCAGTCTTCAAAGTCTTTAACATTTCTTACATCAAAAATGAAAAAATCCTTCTTGCTAACTACCCATTCATTTAGTTTTTCAGCAGTGA
Organism: Cytobacillus oceanisediminis 2691; assembly: GCF_007678455.1. GTDB lineage: Bacteria > Bacillota > Bacilli > Bacillales > Cytobacillaceae > Mesobacillus > Mesobacillus oceanisediminis_A. The sequence continues at coordinate 122,091 of NZ_VEEP01000009.1, forward strand.
TCGCTTGCATACCCATTTTAAAATTCCTCCCTGTATAAAAGATATGTCATGGTACCAGATCCCCATCCGATACCCTTATGGGTATATAATAAATGGTTGATAATAAAATTGCAAGCTTTTTTTGTTTACTAATGTGCGAATGGTGTTTTACCTATTAGATCAGGCAATGGATCGATTGTCTTTTGTGAACAAGAAAAAATTGCTAAAAAAAATTCTTCATAATGGGTTTTCAAATACTTAATAAACCTTTACAATGAATGAAACTATACAATATAGTTTGAAAATTCAATCCATTCTTACCGAGGAGGAATGCAAATGAAAATTATGAGCAATGAACAATTGGTGGTCTCGTATCGTGATGCATTAAAGTCGGAAAGTGATAAAGAATGGGCAAAGGTTTTAAAAACCGAAATATCCAAAAGAGGACTCAAGCCATTTAAAAACCGTTAAACCGAATTGGAAGACTGGCGAAAGAAGACCTACGAAAGAATGTCTAGTAACAACGCAGCTTGATTTATGGTGGAAAAGTAAACAATTGAAAAGCCTAATGACCATTGCCGCTTGTGAATTGGAATTGAAAACTGGAATATTGAAAAGAAACTAAGTGACAGCGCTGTTTGTGAATTGGATTAGAAAACTGAAAAAATGGAAAGTACCTTATTGACATCGTCGCTTGTGATTTGGAATTGAAAACTGACAAAAAGAAAAGTACCTTATTGACATTGTCGCTTGTGATTTGGAATTGAAACTGACAAAAAGAAAAGTACCTTATTGACATTGTCGCTTGTGATTTGGAATTGAAAACTGAAATAACGAAAAGTACCTTAAGAAAATCGCCGCTTTGCTGCCTGATTGGCAGTGGAGCGGTTTTTTTTGTCGGATGTTGTTAACAAAAAATTCACAAATGTCTGTGAGCAATTAGCTTACAATAAAAATATAGAAAGGAAGTGGACCATGTTACTTAAAGTACGCACCGAGCCATTGGAATTATTAACATTAAGGTATTTGAACAAACGAATGGATTTGCCCTCAAATGAAAAATTCAGGTTGAAGTCTATGGAAAAAGGTTATACAGGCGAATTGATATTCGACAGGATGACCGAAAGCCTATCGGAAGAAAGGTATATCATTGACGACCTGCTCCTCCAGGTGAATAATTCATATTTCCAGCTTGATAAAGTGATCATTTCCAAGGATGCGGTTTATCTTAACGATGTGAAATATCACGAAGGAGATTATTATATCGATGGAGAAAAATTGTTATCCTTCAATAGCGGAAGAGAGCAAAAAAACCCTGTCATCCAATTAAAACGAAGTGAAACCCTATTCCGTCAGCTGCTCCAAAACTTTAACATGGACCACCTCGTCCGTGCCTCCGCCGTCTTCGTCAACCCTGAATTCACCCTTTACCAGGCCCCCATAGATCAACCAATCATTCTACCAACACAAGTAAAAAGATTTATTAAAGAGCTAAACAACACACCCTCTGCATTGGACAAGAGCCATCAGAAACTAGCTCAAACCCTGCTTTCAATGCATCAAACTAAAAATCCATATTCCACTTTTCCAAATTACAAATATGAACAGCTGGAAAAAGGAATGCATTGCCGGGAATGTGGGTCATTGAATACTGAGGTAGATCATTACGACCTCGTTTGCGGAAAGTGCGGAACACATGAAAGAATCGAAAAGGCGATCCTGCGACATATAGAGGAAATCAAGGTACTTTTTCCTGAAATAAAAATCACCACACAAAATATTTATGATTGGTGTAATGGGAAGGTTAGTAAGAGGACATTCTTGAGAGTTTTGAAGAAGAACTATAAAACAGTTGGCAAGACAAAAGACGTATATTTTGAATGATTGCTGAGTTGGTGACTATCTGGGGTTTAAATCCTAAGGTTAGACACGGTTCATGACAGCTTAGCGGCTTCAACCTCCAAACCTGTCAAAATAACATCACTTTCTTGACAGCTTAGCGGCTTCAACCTTCAAACCTGTCACAATAACATCACTTTCTTGACAGCTTTGGCGCTTCATCCTTCATACCTGTCAAAATAATATCGGTTTTTTGACAGTTTAGCGGCTTCCTCCTCCAATCCTGTCAAAATAACATCACTTTCTTGACAGCTTTGGCGCTCTCTCCTCCAATCCTGTCAAAATAACATCACTTTCTTGACAGCTTTGGCGCTCTTTCCTTCAAACCTGTCAAATTAACAACACTTTCTTGACAGCTTTGGAGCTTCATCCTCCAAACCTGTCAAAATAACATCACTTTCTTGACAGCTTTGGCGCTCTTTCCTTCAAACCTGTCAAAATAACAACACTTTCTTGACACCTTTGGCGCTTCATCCTCCAAACCTGTCAAAATAATATCGGTTTTTTGACAGCTTAGCGGCTTCATCCTCCAAACCTGTCAAAATAACATCGATTTCTTGACAAACTTCACAGCTCCAGAGTTCGATCGCTAGCCACCGCTCAATTCTCAAATAAGACGAAAAGCACTGCCAATCTCGGCAGTGCTTTTCCAATACTTATCCCTGCAACAACAATGATTCTGGGTCTTCCATGAGCTGTTTAATGTGTTTCAAGAAGGTAACTGCTTCTTTTCCGTCAACAATCCTGTGGTCGTAGGATAGGGCGATGTACATCATTGGCCTGTTTTCCATGCGGTCCCTATCGATTGCTACTGGACGAAGCTGGATGGTGTGCATGCCAAGGATTCCTACCTGCGGGCCGTTGAGGATTGGCGTTGATAGCAATGATCCGAACACGCCTCCATTTGTGATCGTGAAGCTTCCACCCTGAAGGTCTTTCAAGGATAACTTGTTCGATCTCGCTTTTTCGGCGAGATCATTGATGTCGCGTTCGATCTCAGCAAAGTTTTTCCTGTCGGCATCCCTGATTACTGGGACAACCAGTCCTTCATCTGCAGCAACTGCGACACCGATGTCGTAAAATTTCTTCAGGACAAACTCGTCACCCTGGATTTCTGCATTCAGATACGGTGTCTTCTTCAATGCTGCGACAACCGCTTTTGTAAAGAAAGACATGAAGCCTAGGCGGACATCGTTTTCTTCAAAGAAGCGGTCCTTCCACTTCTTTCTCAATTCCATGACGGCTGTCATGTCGACTTCATTGAAGGTTGTTAGCATGGCTGCTGTTTGTTGTACCTCTACCAGCCTATTGGCGATGGTCTGCCGTCTTCTTGACATCTTGATGCGTTCAAAGCGAGTATTATCCTCATTGGCAGCAGCTGCGGGTGCCGCTTTTTCCGGCCTGTTATTTGCAGGCTTGTTGTCTTCTGGCTTTTGCTGGTTAGGGGTATACGATTCAACATCCTGCTTCCTGACTCTTCCAAGTGGATCCTGAGAAGACACCTGGTTCAGGTTGATCCCCTTTTCCCTCGCAAGTTTTCGTGCTGCAGGAGAAGCAATAACCCGGCCCTGACTGTCATCATCTGCAGAATGTTCTTCCCTGCCAGCTTGGTTTTCAGGTTGTGCGCTCTGAGTTTGTTGATTTTCAGCAGGTTCATCTGGGGATTCAGCTTCCTTGCCCTGTTCCTCAGCTTTGATCTGTTCTCCGCCAGCTTGTTCACCTACAACTGCTATGGCTTCCCCAACTTTAACAGTATCGCCTTCTTCCGCAAGCAGTTCTGTCAAAACTCCATCATAATCAGAAATAATTTCCACATTGACTTTATCCGTTTCCAGTTCAACGATATATTCACCTTTTTGGACTTGGTCACCCTTTTGTTTCAGCCACTGGGCAATCGTTCCTTCGGTAATTGATTCAGCGAGTTCAGGAACTTTAATTTCTGCCATTGTCGTTTCCTCCTCTATTTGTCTTAGTCAGTGCATCGCGAACGATCCTTGCTTGTTCCAACTTATGGGTATTAGGATCTCCTTCAGCCGGACTGGACCTTCTTCTGCGTCCGATATAGGCTACTTTGATTTCTTTTGGAGCCGCTTCATTGATCCGCGGTTCAACAAATGTCCAGGCTCCCATATTTTTAGGTTCTTCCTGGACCCAAACGACTTCTTTTAAGTTTGGATAACGGCCTAATATTTCTTTTAGCTCATTCAGCGGGAAAGGATAGATTTCTTCAACTCTTAGCACATGCAGCCAGTCATTGTCCTCACCACTTAGTTGCTCTGCAATATCGATGCTCACTTTTCCGGAACATAACACGACCCTTTCCACTTGCTCAGGTTTAGACCCAAGTCCAGGCTGTTCGAAAATTGGCTCGAAGCTTCCTTCAGTCAGTTGTGTTGGGTCTGCCGCTACCAGCGGGTTCCTTAACAGACTTTTAGGTGTCATCAACACGAGAGGGCGAACCGATTCCTGTTTTAAAATCTTTGCCTGCCTCCTGAGGATATGGAAGTATTGGGCCGCAGAGGAAAGATTGGCAACAGTCCAGTTATTTTCTGCGGCTAAAGTTAGAAATCTCTCAACCCTGCCACTCGAATGTTCTGGTCCCTGTCCTTCATATCCGTGCGGCAAAAGCATCACTAGACCTGATTTCTGTCCCCACTTTGCCCTTCCAGCTGCGACGAACTGATCAAACAGGACCTGAGCAGCATTCGCGAAATCTCCATATTGAGCTTCCCAGAGAACCAGGGTTTCGGGAGCAAAAACATTATAGCCATATTCAAATCCCACAACTGCCGCCTCAGATAAAGGGCTATTATGGATGGAGAAAGAAGCCCTGGCATCCGGCAAAGTATGGAGCGGCGAGAATTGTTCCCCGCTATTACTGTCATGCAGCACAAGATTTCTTTGGGCAAACGTTCCGCGCTCTGAATCCTGACCTGTCAATCTTACTGGCGTCCCTTCTTGTAAAATGGAAGCAAAGGCCAGAGTCTCGGCGAGGCCCCAATCGATTTTTCCGTCTTCAGCGAATGCATCCTGCCTTCTTTGCAGGATTTTCGCCAATTTATTGAAAACATTGAAGCCTTCCGGCCATTTAAGAAGGTCACTATTAATTTTCTTCAAAATCTCTGCCGGTACCCCTGTATTGATCCTCGGAATGCCCATTTCAACTACTTCTGGAATATCAGGCTCTCTTTTAACCTCTTTCTCTGCTTTTGGAACTTTTTCATTGGCCGCTTTCAGGGTTGAGTTTATTTTATCTTCTATTTCTGCCCGTTTTTCTTCAGTGAACACACCCTGAGATACGAGCTTTTTCCCGTAAAGCTCCTTGACTGTTGGGTGATTGTGGACAAGCTTATACATTTCCGGATTGGTTGTCATTGGTTCATCCATTTCGTTATGGCCGAATCGTCGGTACCCAATCAAGTCAATCAAGAAATCTTTGCCGAATGTCTTCCTGTATTCAAAGGCCAGCCTTGCTGCCATCAAACAGGCTTCGGGATCATCGGCGTTCACATGGATGATTGGTATTTCATATCCCTTTGCAAGGTCACTGGCATACCTTGTTGATCTGGAATCCATGGATTCTGTTGTAAAGCCAATCGTATTGTTTGCTATGACATGAACAGTTCCGCCGGTCTTGAATCCGTGCAAGCGGCTTAAATTCAAGGTTTCCGCCACAATTCCCTGTCCTGGAAAAGCCGCATCACCATGAATCAGGATAGCCATCGCCTTAACAGGATCATATTTTGCATATCCGGGGAGATTTCGGTCATCCTGCGCTGCACGTGTAAAGCCTTCAACAACCGCGCCGGCGAATTCAAGGTGACTTGGATTATTGGCAAGTGTCAATCTTGCATTGGCGGTAGTACCTGATTTGATTTTACGGTCAATTCCCAGATGGTACTTTACATCTCCAGTCCATCCAAAATTGATTCCAATCGAGCCTTCAGAAGGCACCAATTCCTTGTTTGGCGCATGCTGGAATTCGGCAAAAATCATCTCATACGGCTTACCTAAAACATGGGCAAGGACATTAAGCCTTCCCCGGTGAGCCATTCCGATATTAATAGTCTCAACACCATTATTTACCGCTCCGGCTATAACTTCATCCAAAAGCGGCACCATTGCATCAAGGCCTTCGATTGAGAAACGTTTTTGCCCAACAAACGTCCTGTGCAGGTATTTCTCGAAGTTTTCGACCTCTGCCAGGCGCTCAAATAAGCCAATCTTCCTTTCATCTTCCACCTGTGGAATCAGTGCTCCTGATTCTACTTTGTTCCTTAGCCACTCTTTTTCATCTAATTGATTTACATGCTCAAATTCGTACGCTATTGTACTGGAATATACTTTTTTCAGATATTCAAAGGCTTCTTTTCCAGTTTTTACAGCAGGAGGAGCACTTGGACATATGAGATCTACAGGGACCATGTTTAAGTCTTCTTCGGCCAGTCCCCACTTTTCCAGGCCTTCCAGCACAGTGTCTAAACTTCCTGACTGTAAAGGGTAGATATTTGCAGATAAATGGCCGTTCGAACGAATATAATCTGCATATCTCAGTACGGCGGCGATTTTGGCTGGATTTCCAGACGTATATGCTGCCGTTGACTTCGGAAAATTGACATCTTGATTTGCTGACATTCTCTTCTTAGAGTTCTGTTCAAAATATGCCTTCATCTCAGGATCTACCGCATTTGGGTCTTGCAGGTACAATTCATACAATTCTTCCACATATCCTTGATTGGCCCCATAAAATCCCGGCCATTCTGTACGTTCCGTAACAGGCTTTTTCATCATATAACCCCCTTGCTTTTCGTAAAGTATGCTAATTATTTGTTACCCTGTCGTATTCTTTTTTAACGGTAAAATCAAAGAATAATAATATAATTCAGATATCAAACGGTTACATTGATATTTTAACATGATATTTTCTTTTAACCAAAGGTTTTGACTATCACTATAGTGTTAAATAATTTCCCGGATTTTATTATTTCAAAAAAATTTACACAATAAAAAAAACCGGTGGTTACCGGTTATAGGTTAAAAATATATAAAGACATTCATATTCTTAAAGATTCATCATGGTGACATACATGTTCTTCGGCGCAAAAAGGTTATTTCTTTTTTCTATTTGATTTGCCTCAATCATTTCATTATGTTCAACAGGCAATTCACTGTGACCACAGGTAATGCTTTTTTGGAACCTTGAACCTGCATTGAATATGTCGACTCCATCATTATTGGTGAATCCAACGCCTTCTTCATGCATTGAAAAACGATGATGACAAGTTTTTGATTCGCTCATATTCCAGCCTCCCACGAAATAGTCCCTTACTATATTATATATCAAATTATCTAAATATTCAGTGATAAAACTCATAAAGAAAAGGAAAGCAAAATAATTGCTCTCCTTACTTAATTACCATTCCATCAAATTTTTAAACCACTATTGGAATTAGTAATAGCGTGTGTGATTTTTTTCTCAAGTTGCTCCAATACATCAGGCGCATCAGCATCGATTTCATGAAAGGGACCTGAATACTCCTGAAGTGCATGTCCATAACGTGGGTCATAATAATGAATTAACAGGATTTCAATCAGATCCAGATAATTTTTTTCTTTCAAGGCAACTTGAAGTGATGTTGCCGCATCCTGGGAAATCCGCCTAAGAAGCTTGGTGACTTTTTCTTTTACTTCTTCTTCAAACCAGGCTTCTTCTTTAAAAGGATGTACATACTCATCATATATACGCTGAACCCTCTTGGGAATTGAACTTTTGACAAGGAAATGAATCCCCTCGGACTTTTTGGCAATCATTTCATCAGGTTGGGCAGCCCGTCCAATTCTCTTGCTTTCTGCCTCAATGATAAAGTAATTCGCTCCTTTTATTTCATTCAGTCGATCAAATAGCAGTGCATCGAAGGTTTTTTGGTTGTGGGCTTCACCCATCCCAATCATTCCAAAAATCGATCCCCTATGGTTGGCCATTTGTTCAAGATCGACAACAGGATAGCCTTTTTCCTGCAAAGCTTTCAAAAGATCTGTCTTTCCTGTCCCTGTCATCCCGTGCAAAACAACTGCCTTTTGAGGTAATATTTCGGGGATTCTTTCCAAAATATACTCCCGGTAGGCGCGATATCCGCCCTCAAGCCGATAGGATGGTATTCCTGCATATTCGAGGAACGAAGCAACGGACCGGCTTCTCATCCCGCCTCTCCAGCAATGAATGATAGGCTCAGCACCGGTCTTTTTCAGTTCTTTTATTTCACCAAGAAGACGTGGCAGCTTCGGGGATACAATTTCCATCGCCCGCCATTTAGCTGCTTCCTCTCCTGATTTTTTGTATAGAGTGCCAATTTCCTGTCTTTCCTCATCGGTAAACAACGGTATATTCACAGAACCGGGTATCGCTGATTCCTTATGCTCAATTGGCGCTCTAACATCAACAGGGATATATTTACTTGAGCTGATTAATTCTTGTACAGATATGTCTTTCATTTTTCCAATTGACCTCCATGGTCCATAAAGTAAAACTGCTTCTATTATTTGAAAAATAGTTCTAGTTTTACTCTTAAATCTTTTTTAATAAACTCCATCGTATCATATTTTGGGAAAGAAAAAAACCGCAGTGCGTCTGCGGTCAACACGAAAACTCAATTCCAACGAGTTTGCTGAGGGCCTTGCAAAATTCCACCCATTCCCTTGGAAAAGCTTCAAGGCCTTTACTTTCATAGGTCTTTCCTTTTGTATTAAGAGTAACTGACCAGCTGGTACCATCGACGACAATTCCCTCTGTGTGGTAATCATCCTGCCAATCCCACAACTTAAACGAATACAGCAGTTTTTTGAATTCTAGCAAACTGCCATAGTTTCCCGTCCTTAGGGGCCCAGGCGCTTTTGAATCAAGATGCCATTCAAAATACGTGAAGATATTTCTTTTAAAATCTATTCTTACTCTCATCTCAGGCCCAGGATAACCATGCAGTACTACGGTCAGCAGCATTGGTTCTTTGTCAGGCCTGATGGATACAGTGTCGTCATTTAAAACGAACCATTCAGTATTCCTGCTGATCAATGTTTTAATATAAGAAGGTTCAAGAATCGGATTTCTGTCGCGGACCAGGTTTGGTGCCTGCTCATTCATTTCCTCACATATGACTGGGATCGTTGCGTTTCCCTTTTCCTGGAGTATTGTGAGAATCGCCTCGTATATTTTCATATCGGTCAACTTCCTTTGTAATAACTAAATATTTCGTCTTTTATCTTCCCATGTGTGCAACACTACTTTAAATAAAGTATATATAAATATAATGATAAAGTACTGTAACAAATCGCACGTTTTTGTAAAAAATAACGATGGTCAGCCGTGACAAAAATAGTCATATTATTACCATGCTCGACTTATCTTTGTAGTTTATTGTCAAATCCTGCGCTTTCCCGAGAAATAATTTTCAGAATAAATTGAAAACACCGGCAATTTATATATTTTTCGGTGCGATTTCATCTATTAATGACTGTAATCCTAACTTCTCAAACTGATTGGAATGAGAAGGGTGAGTTTAAAAGGAAACGAAAACTGGTATTAAAGAAAGGAAGAAGTACTTCAGAGGTGAGATAGAATGATTGATTCAATTGCAAAGCAATTTGAGAAGCCTAAAGGAGTCCTTGGAAAACTCGCAGGGACTGTCATGTATTTTGAAAACAGAAAAATAAATAAGTGGAGTATCAGGAAGCTTCATGTCGAAAAAAATGACCGTATTCTCGAGATTGGATACGGACCTGGATATGGAATTAAGACATTGATGTCAAGCTACGGATCCATTTTAGTGGATGGAATTGACTTATCGGATAAGATGAGGGATGAAGCCACAAGGAGAAATAAAGCATGGATTGAAACTGGTAAAGTCCACCTTACCACCGGTGATGTAGCCGATTACCAACCGGATCATTGTTACAGTAAAATAATCTCTGTCAATAACTATCCCCTGTGGGAAAAACCGTTAATTTCGTTGAAGAGATTATATAAATTACTCGAAAGCCGAGGAAGGATCGTCCTCACTGTCCAGCCGCGTGAAGAAGGATCCACCGACGATACAGCAAAACAACTAGGTGAACAAATGAAAGAAGATTTACTTAGCACTGGTTTCGCAAATCCGGAAATCTCTTTTTTAAAAGTGAGACCTGTGTTGACAGTATGCGTCACGGCAGAAAAAAAGTAACCGCTGCTCTAAAATCAAGCAGCGGTTTTTTCTGTCAATCAATGCCGAATTTGCTTTCTATTTTTCATTCCTTGGTACGCTTTGGGTAGCATTACAGACATCCACTTGAAATCAAACACTAATTTTTTCAGCAGAAAGAACTAAATTCCTAATTTTTTCCAAATCATTTTGTTCAAATAAATCAATGATCTTACTGCCTACAATCACGCCATCACAGTGCCTGCAAACTTCCTCGACTTGTTCTTCAGTTGAGACACCGAATCCGGCTAAAACTGGGACGGGGCTCTCACTTTTAACAAAGGACAAGAATTCAGCAAGATCTTCACTGAACTTGTTTCGTGACCCTGTGATTCCAGTAACTGTTACAGCATAGATGAACCCTGCCGCACTTTCAGCAATCTTCTTTATTCTTTCCTTTGGCGTCGTTAAAGTGACCAGCCTGATCAGGGATATATCATTCTGTTTAAAAGGGGCAAGGACCAATTCTTCTTCCTCAAGCGGGAGATCCGGAATGATGCAGCCAGAAATCCCGGCATTTGCAGCATCAACCGCAAAAGCTTCGATTCCGTACGCTACTACTGGATTTGCATAGGTCATTAATATCAATGGTATTTTGATCTCCGTTTTATATGATTTAATATCTTTCAGCACCTTTTTAACAGTGATACCCCGAGCAAGCGCCCGGATGCCAGCTTTTTGGATGGTTGGACCATCAGCAACGGGATCGGAAAATGGAATGCCGATTTCAATCGCGTCTGCTCCGGAGTCCTGAAGGAAGAGCAATCTCTCCTTGAGTGCTTCCAATCCTCCGTCTCCTGCCATTATATAAGGTACGAAAACCTTTTTTCTTTTTTCAGTCAGGGCTTTTTCGATCCTTTCCATTACTCCATTCCTCCCATTAGATCTTTAATCGTCTGTACATCTTTATCACCACGTCCAGATAAGCAAACAACGATGTTTTCATCTTTGCTCATTCCGGCAGCGAGCTTGACCGCATACGCGATCGCATGCGCGCTTTCAAGTGCCGGGATAATGCCTTCAAGCTTTGACAGAAGCTGGAAGGCTTCCAGCGCTTCTTCGTCTGTAACGGATTCGTAATTGACTCTGTTGATATCATGAAGATGACTATGCTCCGGTCCAATACCAGGATAATCCAGGCCAGCTGAGATCGAGTGAGCCTCTTGTATCTGCCCGTCATCATCCTGAAGAAGGTACATCATTGCACCATGCAGGACTCCTGGCTTCCCTTTTGTTAATGATGCTGCATGCTTGTCAGTTGCCAACCCCATTCCTGCCGCTTCAACCCCGTAGATCGATACGCTTTCATCTTCAATGAACGGATAAAACAGGCCAATTGAGTTGCTGCCTCCGCCAATGCAGGCAACAAGGGCATCAGGCAGCTTACCTTCTTTTTCGACAAACTGCTGCTTCGTTTCCCTGCCGATCACACTTTGAAAATCGCGGACCATTTTAGGAAACGGATGTGGCCCCATCACGGATCCCAGAATATAATGGGTGTCTCTGACGTTTGTCACCCAGTATCTCAGTGCTTCATTGACTGCATCCTTCAGCGTTCCGCTCCCGGCATCGACACTGACCACTTTTGCCCCAAGCAGTTCCATTCTGAAGACATTTAATTGCTGGCGCCTGATATCCTCTTTTCCCATGAAGATGACACATTCCAGATTCAGCAAGGCACAGACTGTGGCTGTGGCAACCCCGTGCTGTCCTGCTCCGGTCTCGGCGACGATCTTTCGCTTGCCCATCCTGACCGCAAGCAGGGCCTGACCGACTGTATTGTTTATTTTGTGGGCTCCTGTATGATTCAGGTCCTCACGCTTTAGATGAATTTTGGCCCCGCCGGCATGCTCGGTGAGATTGCCTGCCAGGTATAAGGGTGTTTCCCTCCCTACATAATCCTTCATTAACTTTTGCAGTTCTTCTTGAAAATCCTTATCCACCAATGCACGGTTATATTCTTTCTCCAATTCCAGTACAGCCTCCATCAGTGTTTCTGGAACGAACCTTCCGCCATAATTCCCAAAATGTCCTTTTTCATCCGGCAAATTATAAGTATTAGTTGACATACTTCTCTTCCTCCCCCGCATTTTTTGCGTTATTTATAAATTCTTGTATCTTTGCAAAGTCCTTTTCCCCGTTTGTTTCAACACCGCTGCTGACATCAACCATCATGGGATTGACCTTTGAGATCGCTTTGCTGATATTCCCAGGGTCCAATCCACCCGCTAAAATTATATTCTTCATTGACTTGCCGATTGCTTTAACCAGATTCCACTCAAAACTCGAGCCGTTTCCTCCTCGATATTCCGTTGGAGGACTGTCAAGAAGGATATAGTCAGCTTCGAGTGCATCAATTCTCTCAAGGTCTTCCAATGATTTAACGGAGACAGCCTTAATTATTGGCAGCCCAATTGACTGATAGTCAGCTGGAACTTCATCTCCGTGAAGCTGTATATGGGTGAGTCCTACAAACTCAGCAATTCGCTCTATTTCTCCAGCATCCTCGTTGACAAATACTCCTACCTTCCAGACATGTTCCGGTATAGTTTCAATAATCTTTTTTGCCTCTAAAGCCGTAGTTTGCCTTTTGCTCCTTGCAAAAACAAAACCAAGAGCGTCAGTTCCGCATTCAACCGCGTGCAGTGCTGCTTCCACCGTTCTTATTCCGCATATCTTAACTTTCATGATAATTCCTCACGACTGGAACAGTGAATTTAGTGAAGGTTTCCTTAAGATCGGCTGAAGTCATGAATGTCTCCCCAACGAGTACTCCGTTTGCACCAGCCGCTGCTGCACGGACGATATCGCCCCTAGTTTTCATGCCGCTTTCACTGATCAGCAATGCTCCTGCTTTTTTAACAAGCGGTCCAAGCTTCTCGGTATTTTCAAGATAGACCTCGAATGTTTTTAAATCACGATTGTTGATTCCGATGACTTGAGCTTTTATATTAATAGCCTTTTCCAGGTCTTTTTCGTCATGGATCTCAACAAGGCACTCCAATCCTTGTTCAGAGGCATATTTGTATAGCTCTGTAAGCTCTTCAAGGGATAATGCTGAGGCGATAAGCAAAATGACATCTGCTCCTGCGAAACGGGCCAGATCTATTTGAATTTTATCAACGATAAAATCTTTACAAAGAATTGGCAGGTCCACTGCTTCCCTTACTTTTCTCAAGTCGCTGAAAGATCCCTTAAAACCTTTTTCATCTGTTAACACCGATATAGCAGATGCACCAGCCCGGGCATAAAGTTTAGCTTGCCGGGCAGGATCCAATGAAAGATTGATGTCTCCTTTGGAGGGTGACGCTCTCTTAAATTCAGAAATAATGGCAATATTTTTGGCTTCCCTTAAAACCTTGATTAAGGACCTAGGCGGCAATGATGATTCCTTAATATCCATTTCAGCGTTCTTCAACTCTTCTACTTCCACTCTTTTTCGTTCTATGATTGAATCAAGTATTGTTCCCATCTCAACCTACCGCCTTTTTGTTTCGATTGCTGATGCTGATTAAATTCTCCAGTTTGGCCAGTGCCTTGCCTGAATCGATGCTTTCAGCCGCAAGGTTCACTCCGTCCAGTATCGTTTCCGCCTTCCCGGCTGTATAAATTCCGAGGCCCGCGTTCAACAGCACGGTATCCCGATGTGCCCCTTCTTTACTTTTAAGAACCTGCAGCAGGATTTCCGCATTATCCCGTGCATCACCACCCCTGATCCTGCTGTTATCATATACTGGCAAATTCACTTCTTCAGGCTGGAGTTTGAAACGATCGATTTCTCCTTCTGAAACGATGACCAATTCGTTTTCACCAGCAAGAGATGCTTCATCCATTCCTCCAGCTCCATTAATGACAATGGCCCGTTTCCTGTTGAGATTAGATAGCACATGGGCAAACTTATCGAGCATATCCCTGCGATAAATTCCAAGCAGTTGGTAATCAAGATGTACTGGATTCGTCAATGGCCCAATTAAATTAAAGATCGTCGGGATTTTCAGATCCCTTCTTACCTTCATGATTTGTTTCAATTTTGGATGGACGTGTGGTGCAAAAAGGAAGGCAATTCCATTCTGTTCAAGGATTTCTTCTGTTGCTTCTGGAGAGAAGTCAAGGCTGACACCAAGAGCCTCCAACACATCTGCGCTTCCAGTCTTGCTCGAAACGCTTCTGTTCCCATGCTTTGCTACTGTTATTCCAGCTCCGGCAATAACGAATGCCGAAGTAGTGCTGATGTTGAAGCTTTTGGATCCATCCCCTCCTGTTCCGCAATTATCAAGAACATTCGGTATTTTCTTTGTAAAATTCAGGGCATGAGTCCTGATTGCTTTAACTAATCCCGAAACCTCCTCTGCTGTTTCACCTTTGGATTTAAGGCCGGTTAAAAAAGAAGCAATCTCAGAGTCAGTCGTGTCCTGTGTGAAAATTCCCCGGACAGCTTCCTCCATTTCATGTTCCAAAAGCGATTTTCCTTCGACCAGCTTTTCAAGATAATGTTTCATAAGTTAAAATCTCCTTTCTGATTTCGCTAAGAAAATGGGCTAAAATCTGCATTCCACTCTTTGTTCCGATTGATTCTGGATGGAATTGAAGTCCGTATAAATGATAATCTTTATGCTTGATTGCCATGATTTCATCGTCATCAGCTGCTTGGGCAAGCACCTCAAAAACCTGATTCAGGGTCAGGGGATCGATCACTAAAGAGTGATATCTCATTACGTCTGGATGCTCCTCCAGATCCTTCATGAGTGAAGTTCCGTTATGGCGGAGCGTGGATTCCTTTCCATGTCTGATTTTTTTTGCCTTGATTATTGAACTGCCAAATGCATGTGCGATTGCCTGATGGCCAAGACATATTCCCAGGATCGGGATGTCTGACGCCAGTTGTTTAACAGCTTCAACGCAAATCCCTGCTTGTTCCGGCCTGCCCGGGCCAGGAGATAGGACGATGGCTTCCGGTTCCATTCGTGCGATTTCCTGAACCGTAATTTTATCGTTCCGGACCGTTCTCACTTCAGCCCCAAGTTCACTGAGATACTGGTAAAGGTTATAGGTAAATGAATCGTAATTATCAATCAGTAGTATCATTGGCCGCCTCCATCAACGCTTTTAATTTATGGTTCGTTTCATCGAACTCTTTTGCTGGATCAGAATCATATACAATTCCAGCACCCGCCTGAAGATAACCTTTGCCATCCTTGATAACCAATGTTCTGATTGCGAGCGCAAAATCCATGCTTCCACAAGCAGAGAAGTAACCGACTGCACCGGAATAAACGCCTCTTTTTTCAGCCTCAAGATCGTTGATGATTTGCATCGCCCGAATTTTCGGAGCTCCTGACACTGTTCCTGCAGGCAGGCATGCCGCCAATCCGTCAATCGGGTGTGCACCTGCCAAGAGTCTCCCGCTCACCTCTGATACTAGATGCATAACAAACTGGTACCTCTCAACAGCCAGGAATTTATCAATTTTGACACTGCCGATTTCACATATCTTGCCTAAATCATTCCTCGAAAGATCGACGAGCATTTTGTGTTCTGCTAATTCCTTTTCATCCTGTTTCAATTCCAATTCAAGTTTTACATCTTCATCAGCGGAAATTCCCCTCGGCCTGGTTCCCGCAATTGGGTTGGTAACCATCGTTCCATCCCGGTATTTCACCAGGCTTTCGGGTGATGTACCAGCTACAATATAGTTTTCAAAGTCAATGAAGTACATATAAGGGGAGGGATTATCAATCCGCAGTTTTCTGTAAAATGAAAATGGATCTCCTTTTGCGGTTGCCGTAAGCCTTCTTGATAACACAACCTGAAAAATCTCTCCTTCTTCAATCAAAATCTTTGCTTTCCTGACTGATTCTTCAAATTCCTCTCTTTCTTGCGATGATTTAAACTCTGATAGTGAAAATGGATTGACAGGCTGTTTTGTAACTGGCGAATCAAGTTCCTTTTTACGACTCTTTATTTTTTCAGAAAGATCCTCATTGCTATATCCTGGAAAGGGAATGCCGATCAGGTTGATTTTTTGTTTAAGGTGATCAAATACGATGACTTCATTGAAGAACATTAAGTGCGCTTCTGGCATTGCGAGAGGGTCTTCCTTAAGAGGACCAATTTCTTCAAACTCGCGAATGAAATCATAGCTTACAAAACCGACTCCGCCTCCTATGAAAGGAATATCATGTTCAGGTTTTATTTGAGGAAGCAACTCTTTCAGCACCTTCGAAAATGAACCTGCTGCTTGCTCCCTGCACCCCTCTCTCACCAAATAGGTCTCGCCCTTTTCATTTAAAAGTTCATAAACGGGATCACAGCCAATAAAAGAAAAACGGCCGGAATCATGATGTTTATGGGAACTTTCGAGAAGGAATTTTTTCGTACCGGAAATCATTTGATACACGGATATAGGGGTTAATGTATCTCCCTCAATTTCCTCAATATAAACATCAGGTGTGTCTACTTTCATATAAACCCTCCTTAGAAAATAAAAAAGTCCCCTATACATGCACAGAAATTGTGCTGTATAGAGGACGATTACGATTGGACCGCGGTGCCACCTCTGGTTGGAACTCAAAAGTTCCCTCTCTTCAGGTACAGGAAACCTAAAAACGATTTCGGTATACCCTATCCCTTTAACGGAGAATTCCGGGCAGCCCTACTGTCATTTCAGGCCGCCTCTCACAAGGCCATTCAACAGGCATTTACGTACCGGTTCGCACCATACCCGGCTCTCTGAAACGAAAATATCCTGTTTACTCTTCTTGATCAACGAGTTAACATAATAATTTTATTATTTATTTCACTACTGGTTCCCTTTTTAGACAAATAAAAAAGGGCCCTCTCCTTATATGAAAATAAGGACGAGAGACCCGTGGTGCCACCTTAATTAGCTGTAAAAACAGCTCACTTTAAAGCATCAAGCATCATTTGCTTAATACCTGCCTTTTGTAACGATAAGGCCTGTTCGCCAAAGCCTACTGCCTGATGGGTTCGGTTTGGAAGCTCGGAAGTCCATTCGCTGCAACAGTTACACTGATTCTCACCAACCATCAGCTCTCTTGAGTACCCGTTTCAGTTACTACTCTTCGTCAACACTTTGCGTTATATTGTTTAAAATAATAAGCGCATTAAATATAAAAGTCAATAAAAAAATGTAAAATTTTAATTTTTCTGGATTAAAAGTTTATTTAGTTCTTCTTTCCAGGCCTCTGCCAGTCCTTCCGTACCTATGAGTGATTCAATTGCTTTCATATCATTCCTGCGATGAAAAAGAATCTCATTGGCCATCAGAATGGAAAAATCCTCTTGTTTCCGCTCCAGTAATACGATTTCAGCATCTTCATTGACGATACCTTCCTCCAGCACCCTGAAAAAATAACCTGTATAACCAGTCTGGACTACTCTTTTCAATAACAGATCAAGATCATTATTTTTGGAAATTTTTGAACATGGGATTCTGCCCTGCGTCACCTGTATTTTCGTTTCCCCCAATCGGTAGATATCTCCTATGTATACCATATCCTCATTCATTCCTAATGCGGAAATATTTTCACCAAAAGTGGGTGCTTCTATATTTTTATTAAATTCATCTGACCATTTTTGATAATGTTCGAAAGGGTAAAAGCATACCGCTCTGTCAGGCCCACCATGATACTCTGTTGCAGCTACACCATCACCCTCGAACGAATTCTTTGTAAGATAGGCTTGTTTCACACTCTTTTTCGAGATTGCAGATTGTTCTTCCCTTCCCTTCCAGTTCTTCAGTTCTGGCTTCCCTACATTTAAATACAGGATCTTCGCCATGTTCCTCCACCCTTCCGGACTTTTCCAACTATTTTATCCTTTCCACAAAAAAAATACCATATAGATTTATAATTCAGCCATAAAATCAAATGTACGGACATTACCATAAAAAGACACCATTTTTTCAACCGTTTTCGACCACACTAGAAATAGTATGAATTAAAGGCAGGTTTCGAAAATGAATCATATTGAGAACTTGTTTCCAAAATCCGGGAGTCTTTCGGGTAAGAAAGATAAGGATACCAATGATGATCCTGTCAAAAATCAAAAATGGGCGATCGTATCGATTGCATCCATACCACTTGTGATGACTCTTGGCAATTCAATGCTGATTCCTGTATTGCCTGTTATTGAAAAGCGAATGGGCATTTCTGCATTCCAATCAAGCCTGATCATTACTGTCTATTCAATAGTGGCAATCTTTTTAATCCCAATTGCCGGGTATTTATCTGACCATATCGGCCGAAAAAAAGTCATCATTCCGAGCCTGATCATTACTGGTATCGGGGGAATCATCTCGGGATGGGCCTCATGGCAAATGACCGACGGATATTGGATTGTTTTAATCGGCAGGGCTCTGCAGGGTGTGGGAGCAGCTGGAGCCTTCCCCATCGTATTGCCACTTGTCGGGGATATGTTCAAAAGCGATGATGAAGTCAGTGGTGTGCTTGGGGAAATTGAAACAGCCAATACACTTGGGAAGGTCCTTAGCCCAGTGCTGGGTTCATTCCTGGCAGGTTTCATATGGTTTATTCCTTTTTTCTCAATCCCGGTCTTCTGTGCAATTTCAATTATATTGATGATCTTTCTCGTTAAAAGTCCCAAAAAGAAGAATAAACCATTGCCTTTTAAGGATTTCATCAAAAAAGTAAAACTGATTTTTACTGAGAATGGACGTTGGCTGTATGCCATCTTTTTTATTGGTACAATTGTTATGTTTGTGCTTTTTGGAGTATTGTTTTACCTTTCCGATATCCTTGAGAACAAGTATGGAATAAAGGATCTTAAGAAAGGGCTATTGCTTGCTCTGCCATTAGGGGCACTTTGCCTTTCATCTTTTATTACAGGTAAAATCATTAAGAAAAATATGGTGCTGATGAAATGGATAACTTTTACCAGTTTGTTGATCCTTGGGATCGCAGTTATCCTGCTGAGCTTTTCTAAAGAATTGTGGTTTCTAATATCGATGTTCCTTTTTGCCGGGATTGGAATCGGTGCAAGCCTTCCTCCTCTTGATGCGCTAATCACTGAAAGTATCGAGAAGGAAGAAAGGGGCACGATTACCTCAATTTATAGTTCGATGAGGTTTATTGGCGTCGCAGCAGGACCTCCCATCATCGCTTTGATGATGAAGAATTCGAACAAACTCATTTTCATCACACTTGCATCATTAAGTATAGCAGCAGCTCTTGCCACTTTTCTGGCAATCAAACCGGATAAAAAGGCATAGAGAAACGCATTGACCAGTGTCAATGCGTTTTTTTACAGCCTGGCAGCCTCTTTCAGCAAAAAACTAGTTATTTCCTTGTTAAAATCCTGCCACCTTTTTACAGGAACCTGATGTGAGACCTTTGGGATAATGGCTGTTTCGAAATGTTCAAGCTCTTTCTCATAGGTCCTAAGATGCTGGTTAATTAAATCTTTTGAACCATAGATCAGCAGTAAAGGAACTGACAGCGATTTAAGCCTTTCGACACAAGAATAGTTTAATGACTCGTAATAAAAGTGAAACCAGGTATTCATGTCTGTTTTCAACATATGCTCAATAAGTTCCGACCTGTATTCCGGATCGAAGGTATGGGCAGTTGCAATCGTTTTTGCCAGCGTTTTTGGAGAGCGTTTCACAAAGTACATTCCAAGCAAATGTTCATACCTTAACGCAGGGGACTTTACTTCCGCAAAGCCACCAGACAAAATCAGGCCTTTAGTACGTTCTGGATAAGTCAGCGCGAATTCCTGGGCGATGCTGCCGCCAGAGGAGTATCCGCACAATATTACTTCCTCCAAGCCAATCCAGTCTGCGAGCTTCAGTACTTCTTCCGCGTACTTCTGGATTGTGACTCTTTCCGGCACGGCTGTGGATTCTCCGTGACCGCTTAAGTCAGAGAAGATCAGTCTGAATCGTTCGCTTAATGGCCTCTGATAATGGAATACCTTTCTCCCCATACCCGGCGGATGGAGGAAGATGATTGGGACTCCTTCGCCCGCTTCTTCGTAAAAAATATCACCATAGTCTAATTTGCATACTGGCATCGCCAATTCACTCCTTCATACACGGATTGAGATAACTTTCATAGTATAGCCATTTTGCAAATCTGCTCATGCATAAAGGATCATATAACCGTGACATTGCCAGCCTTGTATGGTATTCTTGTATTGTAAAAATGTATAAAAAGGCCGCCGGTGTTGGCCCACCGGCAGCCATTGCAATAGCCGTTCCCATTGAGGATCGGACATGGATCTGCTGGACCTCTCACTCAATTTCGGTTAAGGGAGGTCTATTTTTTTTGGCTGAACGTCAGCACTGCGAGGATGAGGCTGGCAAATGAAAACATTGCCATAAAGGTCTCGAATACTGTCAAAGGCATCACCCCCTTCCTCCGGGGTTCGCCGACCATCCAATAGATTTGACTATTGCTTCTCAAGTATAACATACCCTCGTCCAAAACTAGAACACATGTTCTGTCGTTAACCAAAAATTAGGGCTAAGATACTAGATGATCAGGAATGACATCCATCCAGTATCCACCCTTTTATTAATCTGTTATAAGCCTCGGTTTGCCAGGATCACAGCCAGGCTGTTTCATTGCCGTTGCTTCCGCCACTTTCGATAAGTAGTAACACTCTTCCCTAAACATATGGTCAGCCATAAGTGGCGCAAAACTGCCTAAAGCCTGTTCAGACAACCTAAGTTCTTTTAATTCATCAAGAAATCTCATGAACACCTTAATTTCCATAGAAACCTCATGGTTCATTCTTTCCAGGGCTGGAAAAGAGGCTAAATTTGTACGCAGATAACCAGTCAGCTCCACAGCTTTCAGGTAAAAATCTTCAAATTGCTTTACAAATTTCTCACTTGTAGCTTTCAAACGTTTTTCAACCTGGTCAATATTACTTTGGATCGCACCAGCATGACCAGCTGCATCAAGCAGCCAGACCGTATGGTGATGCAGTTCATGAAATACGGGCGGTACCTCTCCCCTTTTCAGATACTCAAGAACCCTTAGATATTCTTCGACCTCATTTACCATGTGATTGACAAAAGTAGGACCTAAATGGATTTTTACCTTTCCGGTCAGCATTTTTTCAATGAGCTCTAATTTAAATTTCCTGATTTTCTTCGCTTCTTCATCCGCTCTCATACTCAAATGGATTAAGTCTGTTGTATCCACTCTCTGCAGCAGCCTATCAAAAGTATTGATGAAATACTTCGAGGAATCAATTTCTTCCTGTTCAATGGGAGCAAGTGCCTCGAACATGAATCTTCCATGATCCCCAAGAACCTGAAGCCAAAACCGATGCTCAAAAACAGCCGCCTCCTTGAAATCCCGATCCATTCCAGTCCCCTCCTCAAAAATGGTTTCATAAAAGCATATCTGTGTCCCATGTAAATTATTCATTCAACTACCCTAAACAAATCACAAATAAAAGGCCTGCAGATACTAAAATCTGCAGGCCAACTATTATTTTGTTACGGGCTTTTTCAATAACCCAAGCAAGATTGCTGTGATTGCTGAGCCAATTAAAATCGCGGCCAGGTATAACAACCATCCGCCGTCCACAAGCGGAACTACGAACAAACCGCCATGAGGAGCTCTAAGTCCGATATTGAACATCATTGACAATCCGCCGGCTACTGCCGCTCCAGCCATCGCGGATGGAATCACACGAAGCGGATCAGCGGCAGCAAATGGGATTGCACCTTCTGTGATGAAGGAAAGTCCCATGATATAATTCGCTTTTCCAGCATCTTGATCTTCTTTTGAGAATTTGTTCCTAAAGATTGTAGTCGCTAATGCAATTCCTAATGGCGGGACCATGCCAGCAGCCATAATGGCAGCCATTGGCTCATATACCCCGTTCGCAAGCAAGCCTGTTCCAAAAACATAGGCTGCCTTATTCACTGGTCCGCCCATGTCGAATGCCATCATTAGGCCAAGTACAATTCCAAGCAATACAGCATTGCCTGTCCCTAACCCTGACAGCCAGTCTGTAATAGCCTGGTTCAAGGCACCAACCGGTTTATTTACCAGGAATAACATAATGAATCCTGTAAGGGCAATTCCGAATAATGGATACAATAGGATTGTTTTAATCCCTTCCAGTGATGCTGGAAGGCTAGCGAATAATTTCTTCAGACCGAGAACGAGATATCCTGCGAGGAATCCAGCGACCAAACCGCCAAGGAAGCCGCCGCCCCCTGTTGCTGCAAGCACACCGCCAACCATACCAGGAGCAAATCCAGGTCTGTCAGCAATACTTAGAGCAATGAAACCAGCAAGAATAGGTACCAGCAATCCAAATGCTCCCGCTCCTCCGCCAATATCCATCAGGGCCTTGGCAATTGGATGATAGGATGGATCCTCAGGATTGAAGGCATTATAGCCGAACATGAAGGAGATCGCGATCAGGATACCGCCTCCGACAACAAATGGAAGCATATTTGAAACACCATTCATCAAATGCTTATAGATTCCGCCTCGGCTTTCTTTCTTTTCTGCCGGCGCATTGCCTGTCGACTTATAAAGTGGCGCATCCTTCATAACCGCTTTTTCAATCAGATCTTTTGGTCTGCGGATTCCGTCGGCAACTGGTACATCGATCAATGGCTTGCCTGTGAACCTTTCCATATCAACTTTTGTATCGGCAGCGATAATGACAGCCTCTGCTCTTTCAATGTCTTCCGGCGTCAAGACATTTTTGGCGCCTCCTGACCCATTCGTTTCTACCTTGATGTCTACGCCCATTTCAGCCGCTTTCGCTTTTAACGAATCCGCTGCCATGTACGTGTGGGCAATACCCGTTGGGCAAGCAGTAACTGCGACGAGGTATTTTCTATTTCCCCCTACAGATTTCTCTTCTTTTTCTTCCTGGTCATAACTGTCAATGATACCAATGACTTCATCGGCTGACTGTGCAGCCATCAGCTTCTCACGTGCATCTGCCTTCATTAAGATGGTCGAAAGTCGTGCCAGTGCCTCCAGATGTGTGTTATTTGCACCTTCCGGGGCTGCAATCATGAAAAATAGATGTGCTGGCTGCCCATCAAGAGATTCATAGTCGATCCCTGACTCTGAGCGGCCAAATACGATGGCAGCGTCTTTCACAACTCGAGTTTTTGCGTGTGGTATAGCGATCCCATCCCCAACACCTGTTGTGCTTTGTTTTTCGCGATTCAAAATAGCTTCCTTGAATATCTCCTGGTCTGAGATTTTACCGGCTGCATCAAGTACCCCGACAAGTTCATTGACAGCATCGTGCTTTGATTTGGCAGTCATGGATAAAAGAATAGTTTCTCTTGTCAGCAATTCTGTGATTCTCATTGTTCTCCCCCTCACTGGTATTCGTGAATTTTCACTTCTGGAAGAAGTGTCTCTATTTTTCCAGGTGTACATAGCCCGATTGAAAAGGCTGTTGCGCTGCCTGATGCCACACTGAAACGGAAAGCCTCTTTGCAGTCACTACTTTTTAAGAACTGTGCCATGAAGCCTGCCACCATCGAATCGCCTGCTCCCACAGAGCTTTTGACTTCCCCTTGTGGAACGGTCGCATAAAAGGCTTCTGTTTCACTGATATAGACAGCACCCTTTTCAGCAAGAGAAACAATGACGTTTTTTGCTCCTGCCTCTACGAGTTTTTTTCCATATACAATGGCATCCTCCGCTCCTGATATCTCTCTGTCGAAAAACTGTCCCAATTCGTGATGGTTTGGTTTAATCAGAAAAGGCTTATATTCGAGCACAGTTTTAAGCAAATCACCTTCTGCATCAATGACTACTTCTGCCCCGTTTTTTTTACAGATCCGGACGATATCCTGATAAATCGTTTGAGGCATGCTTGATGGAATACTTCCAGCAAGGATCAGATAATCATCTTTTCCAAGCTGTTGGATTTTTTCTTTCAATAATCCGATTGCAAGAGAGGATATTTCCGGGCCCCTTGCATTGATTTCGGTTTCTTTTCCGGCCTTCAGTTTGATATTGATTCTTGTATCTCCCTCGACTTTGACAAAGCCCGTATAAGTGCCTTCCCTATTGAGGAACTCTTCAACGTATTTGCCTGTAAAGCCTCCTAAAAAGCCAGTTGCTTTGCTCTCGATTCCTAGTGAGCGCAGGACCCTTGAAACATTGATGCCTTTTCCGCCAGGAAGTTTTGTTTCATGGGAAGTTCTATTTAAAGTTCCAAGTACAATCTCGCCTGCTTCGACGATATAATCGACAGATGGATTAAGTGTCAGCGTATAGATCATGGTGTCACAACCTTTATTGAAGTTTTGCTGGTATATTGTCCTTTTGTCTCTTCCTCAAGAATATTGGTAATAATTCCAGCTTCATGCAAATCGGCTATTTTAGCAAAAGTGATTTCCGAGAATTTACTGTCATCTGCCAGTACATATGCTTCACGCGATAATGAAATCGCTTTGGATTTGATCATCGCTTCCTCCTGGTCAGGTGTTGTAAAGCCAGAATGAGGATGAATGCCATTAACCCCAAGGAAACATTTATCAAAACGGTATTGTTCCAGACTGGCCAATGCTCCTCTTCCAATCACTGCATTTGTCTTTGGCTTCGCATAACCTCCGATGACATAGGTTTCAATATTCCTTTCCATCAGGGCCGGCAAATGCATGAATCCGTTGGTAACAACTACTATATCCTTCACAGGCAGGAAAGGGATCATTTCCTTGATTGTCGAGCCTGCATCCAGATAAATACTGTCGCCTTCTTCTACCAGACTTGCAGCATACTGGGCGATTTGCCTTTTTTCATGAAGGTTTTTGGAGGATTTCTCATTCATGCTTGGTTCTTGAAGTTTCCCCCTCAGTCTTGCAGCACCTCCATGTACCCTCTTCAGGAATTCACCCTCTTCAAGGACTGTCAGGTCCCGACGTATAGTGGACTCGGAAGCTTCTGTTATATCAACAAGTTCTTGAATTTTCACAATTGGTTTTTCTTTTATGAGCTGTAAGATGAGCTGGTGGCGCTCAGGTGTTAACATGAGCCATTCCTCCTAAATTGCTTCGTAAGTCCATCATAATGTAATCGATTTCAAAAATCAATCATTTTCTTTCAAAACCAATCAAAATTGAGCAGTTTCTCAAGATTATTGATTGGTTCTGAATGTTTTCATAAAAATAACCTCTTTTAAAAGAGGTTATAAACATATTATTTTATTAAAATAAAGCTTTGATGCACTGGTAAGCACTGCTGATCGATATGTTGAATCCCGTGAGGAAGCATTTAAATAAAGACTCTCTCCCGCTGCTGAAGGCAAGATGGATATCATTTGCCTTCAGCAAGCATTCAATGCCCGAATAAATGAGTACGAAACCGCCAAAAAACCACAGAAATATTTGGATGAGAGGCATGTCCAAAAAATTCACAAGCCCAAGAAAGATAAGAAGAATTAAAATGGCATCAGCAATCATCGATCCTGTACCAACAATCCATGCATGCCAGAACCCAATTTTGATTACCTTATCCAGCCTGGCTGAATTCACCGGGCCAATGACCAAGTTGTCGTCTTCCACCACAAATAAATTATGCAAATTTTATATGCGCAGGTTGAAAAATAATACAAATTGCACCAGATTTCCTAAAAATATAAATTGAAATCAATTATTTTTATGATATAATTCTTTTATAACTAATTCGCGGGTGTGGCGGAATCGGCAGACGCGCTAGATTCAGGTTCTAGTGGTGGCAACACCGTGGAGGTTCAAGTCCTCTCATCCGCATACAGAAAAGGTGCCTTTTAAGAGGGCACTTTTTTTGTGTTTTCAACCAGTTTTAAGTAAAGCTCGTTTGTGTGGTATATGATAAAGATTTGATTGACCATCCTGCGGAAGAGGGATCTTGACTGCCTTGGCTCCTAAACCTTCAAACCTGTCAAAATCATGGGACTTTCTTGACAGCTTTAGCCCCTCTGCCTGCAAACCTGTCAAAATTATGGTGCTTTTTTGACAGCTTTAGATCCTCTGCCTGCAAACCTGTCAAAATTATGGTGCTTTTTTGACAGCTTTAGATCCTCTGCCTGCAAACCTGTCAAAATACTAACCCTTTCTTGACAGCTTCACCTTCTCCACCTATAAAACTGTCAAATTAAAAGCGTTTTTCTGGCAGCCTGGGCCACTACATCTCAAAGTCCTTCTGAATCAACTATATTATTGAGTTCGCTTCATCTTCCAGAATAAAAAAAACAGCCTGGATGAAACCCAGGCTGTTTGTACCATTGGTTAACCGATCAGATTTTGACTATGGTTATTGACCACTTCGAGTACTTTGGTCGTTTCCTCCATATCACTTTTGCAAATCGGGCAAGCGGGGACATTGCTGCTTTTAAAGTTGTCACGAACCCAGCAATTGCAATCATCAGAAGTACATACCCATATTTTCGTTTCTGCTGTGACGATTTCTTCAGGCGGTTTTCTTCCAAATGCCAATTTCCTCACGCTCCTATCGTTTTAGTCACGGTTTTTTTTCTTAGATGCCTGTTTGCAGGATCCCGAAATTCATCCTGGAACCAACTCCATTCGAGAAAAACCTCATCATCGTTCGATTGATAAAAAAATTCATTTATTATAAAAAGCCGGCAATTGATACTTTTTATAATAAATGAATGGTCCGAAAGTTGATATCTATTCCATTTTACCACACTTTCTTATTTTTACCAAAAGTGACACCCTGATGTTCCCGAACAACAATAAATAGTATATTCATTTCCTCATTTTTTATTTAGAAAGGCAAAATTTTATTTGTTTTTTAACAAAAAGGGTTGTACACCATCCTTTGCCTGAATAGAAATAGTACAAGCAAATCATGCCTTGGCTATTGGGGGTTTCTTAAAATTGAGTGTCTTCCTGGGTTACATTTTCCTTGGTCTGTCACTTGCCGCGCCTATTGGCCCTGTCAATGCGGCACAAATGGACAAAGGGATCAAGAGCGGCTTCATACAGGCATGGCTTTTTGGCCTTGGTGCCTTGACAGCCGATATTATCTATATGCTTACTGTCTATCTTGGGGTTGTTAAGTATCTTGAAACTCCATTCATGCAGTCTTTCCTCTGGCTGTTCGGATTCTTTGTCTTGTTGTACACAGGCATCGAGACAATTATCAATTCTGGAAAAATCATGATGGATCATCGAGAAGGAGACTCAATTATAAAATCTTTTTTCTCCGGTTTCATAATGTCAATTTCTAATCCGCTGACCATGTTATTCTGGTTAGGCATTTACGGCTCTGTCCTTGCAAAAACTGCTTCCTCCTATGGAACCGGTGAACTTGTTATATACAGCTTCGGCATCATTCTCGGACTCCTTATGTGGGATATTGTGATGGCCGCTATTTCTAGCAGCTTCCGCAAGCTGCTCACATCAAGACTATTGACCTTCATTTCCCTTATATCAGGGGTTTCTCTGATTGGATTTGCATTTTATTTTGGATATCAAGCGCTGAAGCTGTTTCTGTGATTTTTTTGATTGGTTGTTCTAAGTGAGGTTTTTCCTTGATTGTTTATGGGGATTTCGATATATAATAGAAAGGACAAAACCAAAAGGATGAGACGTACATGAAGATTACCGGACATACCGTCGAACTCCTCGAAGATCCATTCGGACTTCTGACAGGAGATAGATATGAGTATTTTTTAAATATTGAAGTGGATGAAGACGATGAGCTTTATACTGATAAAGGGCTGCTTTTGAAGGTCCTGTTTCTCGTGGACGAGAACAACAGCCGAATTCTCCAAAGCTACTTCATTGAACAGGAAACTGAAACGGTTCTCGATTTTGAACTTGAGGATGATGAAGCAGAGCTGGTAAAAGCGTATTGTGAACAACACTTACAGGCTGATGAAGAAACCGAAACCGAACAGGAATAAACGAAAAGAAGAGCAGGAAAACCCTGCTCTTCTTTTTTATACCTCTATTGACTTGCCTTCCTCAAGTATATGAAAAAGAAGATGGGCAAGGTGCTGAACAGGGCCAAGTTCTCCCTCTTCTTCGTTCAGTTCTTCCGTGAATTCTAGGTCATTCAGGTACAATGCAGAAAATTCATAGAAATCCTTGAGGTCAAATCCATAGCAATTTGAAGGCTCTTCACTGCCATCCTCATATTGGAGCATTAGATAGGATTCCTCGCCATCCTTATCTTCTGCATCAAAGAAAACAAAGAAACCTATATTTGTGTCCAAATCAAAAAGGTGACGTGTGCCCCCTTCAGTCGCTTGGTCGTAATCTTCACTGCTCAATTTTTGGACCTTCATCGTTTCTACCTGATCTTCTGCATGAAATTTGACTTCAAATATTTTCAAGAGAAATTACACTCCATTCTGATTTTATTGCTTATCTTCAAAAAAGATATGCTTTGCTTCGATTTTTTCCCCGATTGTCAGGATACCATAGGAAAATTCCTTCTGTCTTCTTTTATCTGTTGGAGATCCGGGATTAAAGATGATCACTCCGTTATTTTCCTTTAAGACGGGAATATGTGAATGGCCATAAATGATGCAATCAACGGCATCATCGGCAAATGCATCTATTGCCCTTTTTTCTGTCGTTTTCCCTGTGCCGTGTCCATGGACAATCCCTATACGGAAATCCCCCGCAATGAACAGTTCTTTTGATTTGAGAAGGCTTTTAAGTTCCGGACCATCCACATTGCCGGTTACCCCGATGGCCGGTGCATATTGTTTCAGTTCATGATAAAGTTCGATCGTTTGCCAGTCTCCGGCATGGATGATGAAACTACAATCTTCCAGGTCACGCTTCAGTATTGTCGGCAGATGCTTCGCCTTCCTCGGCATATGAGTGTCGGAAACGACAACAACTTTCATGGTGTAACAAACCCCTCCCGCCTGCTTTTCCCTGTTATGTTACCCTGTGTGAACCGGTTTAACCTTTATACTTGGTTACATTAAAATAATCATTTGTTTTGTTATACTGATTGACCTCAATATCAAGGTCGTGGAAAAAACGGTGAAGATGAACCAGGACCTTTTTATCTTTGCTGCCGTCCTGGATCGTTTTTGAATAGTTGGCGATCGTTTCAAAATCAGACTGAAGAGAAGCATTTTCAGTTTCTACTGTGGATATCACCGATATAATTTCCCCTGCGATCTTCCTTTGTTCTTCCCAGTCAACTTTGTCGATCCTTCCCCAGCCAAGGGTATCATTATATTTTTTGTGAAAATCAGAAATAAACTTCCCGACAGATGAGTAGCCAGTGTTATCTGATCCTTCCTGGAACACCGCAACAGTCTGTCCCTTCCCCTGATTGCTTGTATTGCTGCTGTTCATGATAAGATTGCCGCTGCCGTTTTCCCATATTGAATAGCCAGCATACAATCCGAAAGCCAGCAAGAACAGACTGGCAGGTAAGATCATGAGTTTCCATTTATTTTTTTTCTTTTCCATCTGTCAGCCCCCTATGTCCCCTATTTCAACTCAAACTGAATCTGCCCTTCATATATAATTAGACAGCAGTCAGCTGATTCCCTGCAAGAAAGCACCATGTAACGACCAGCAGGCGTGCGCATAAAAAATATCCCGGCATACTTAGCTCCGGGATATTTCTATGAATAGGAGAACAAACTCATTGTATTACTTTGCTGCTTCATCCCAAGTGCTATAAAGCCCTATAACCCTGCACTTGATTTTGCCAGAGGGAAGTGAGAGAATCGTTTCCTCTCCTACTTTTAAACTGATTAGTTTTTGGGCAACCGGGGCATCATAGTAAATTTTATTTTCATCAATATTTGATTCTCCATAACCGACGATTTCATAGGTTTCTTCTTCTGAATCATCCGGATACTTAAATAAACACTTAACGATTGAACCGATCGCAACTTCCTTTGTATTTCTCTCCTTAAACTCAATTAATTCAGCAGTCTTGTACGTTTGTTGTATTTCGTTCAAACGGTCCATTAATATCCGCTCATCTTGTTCTAACTTATGAAAATTGGGATTAGCCAGTTTATCATCCCCGCAAGCATTGAAGGCAATATTTTTCTCCATACGTACTTGCTTTAATTCTTGTTCCAGCCTTGCTATTTGCTGCAAAATCAATTGCTCTCCCGATGGGGTGATCTTAACTGCCATGTTACTCTCCTTTTAACTGCAAAATTTTTATTCGCTAATCTTACCATATGCCATGATATATTTCTTGATTAATGTATCCAGAAGAAGATGGAGATCCATAAATCCGTAACCCAGTGCTGCCGCACGTGAAGTGTCGATCGACCATGACCCAGGTAAAGCATATGGTGACATACTGTCCGAAGGAGGATTTTTATCAACGATTGCTTCTTTTCCAGTCAGCAATTCTATCTTATCGATCAGTTCTTGCAGACTGATGTCCCCTGCAGAACCTGGGTTGATTGGACCGATATAATCTGACTTTCCGATTTTCACCAGGAAATTTGCAGCTTCAGCTGCCTCGATAAAACTGTAGCGCATTTCAGGTTGCGGAATACCAATCGCCTGGCCTGAAAGTATTTTATCGACATGGAACTTCAAACGCTCTGTGTAGTCATCTTCAGAAACTACAATCGGGAACCGGGAAGAGACGGTTTCAAATTGTCCAAGCTGGTGGAACACAGCTTCAGAAGCACGCTTTGCCTCTTTGTAACCTACATAACCAGGATACTCCCTGCGCCCTTTGTATTTGATCGGATATGTAAATGGATTGAAATCCTCTTCCTTATGGAGCGTGCCGAATTCATAGACAGCCTGGGAAGAAGTGAAAATATATCGACCCACACGTCCACATAACAATTCTGAAGTATCTCTTGCTTCCGTTGGCGAAAAACACGATTGGTCATAGACAAGATCCCACTCCTTTCCTTTGAAGGCTTCTGCCAGTGTCTCTTTCTTTTCCCGATCAATCCTGAGCCGGTTCACTTTATCACCAAAAGGATCTGCTTTAGTTCCTCTCGTGGCGATGGTAACTTCATTACCATGGTCAATCAGCATTTCGACCAGCTTTTTCCCAAAATACTGGGTTCCTCCCAGGACAAGTACCTTATTCATTATAAACCCCCCTCTTCTTTATTCTTTTTATTCTTCTTTTATCGGGGATTTTCCTTTTTCATTTAAATACAAGATAAAAACCGGCCATCATAAAAGGTGGCCGGCATAAGTTGATTCCAAGTTCTATCAGGCTTGTTTCTTTTCCTTTGCTTTTGGTTTTGCAGCTGTCTTCTTTTTCTTTGCGGCTGCAGGTTCTTTCTTTTTCTCAGGCTTCGTCCGGTCAATAGAAGCCTGCAGCGCTGCCATAAGATCTGTCACATTGGATACTGGCTCTTTTTCTGTTGGTGTAACCAGCTCTTTGCCTGTGCGCTTTGCTTCGATCAATTCTAATAATGCTGTCCGATAATCGTCTTTATATTTATCTGGTTCAAATTCGGTGGTCAACTGATCAATGAGCATAATGGCTGTTTCCAGCTCTTTTTCGGTCACCTTGTCATCTGCAGGGACGTTTGGTACGTCAACGGTTTTCCTGACTTCATCGGGAAAATGGATCGTTTCCATGACCAGTGTGTTATCATAGACCCTTATTACAGCCAATTGCTCTTTGGCGCGGATCATGATTTTGGCAATGCCCACCTTCTGTGATTCCTCAAGTGCCTTTTTTAACAAGGAATAGGCTTTTCCGCCGCTTTCATTTGGCGAGATAAAATAGCTTCGCTGATAGTAAATCGGATCGATTTCGGACATTTTCACAAAATCAATAATTTCGACGGCCTTGTCTTCGTTTTCTTTCCTCAATGCTTCCAAATCTTCCTCTTCAAGGATGACAAACTTCCCTTTCGTGTACTCATATGCTTTGACAATGTCTTCATTCTTTACTTCTTTATCACAAACCGGACATGTTTTTTCGTATTTAATCGGCGAGTGGCATTCTTTATGAAGTGTCCGAAGCTTGATGTCCTTATCTTCTGTTGCAGCATGAAGCTTGATGGGGATATTAACGAGACCGAAGCTGATGCTCCCTTTCCAAATAGTATGCATGGCGTTCTCCACCTTATCGTTTTTTTATTACTAATTTGCTTTAGAATTCAATGAATCATTCCTTAAAACATTTGCCAGCGTACTAGTTTGCACTCAATCAGGAACACTATAAATATGACCGAGGAAAGGATGGGAAAAATGCTGAAACCGATGCTCCCAACACTTGCATTTGAAGCACCCCGGGGAGATGGATGGCGTTACGAAGTCAAATATGATGGTTTTCGTGCGCTGTTGACATGGGATCATGAATTGGAATTGACAAGCAGGAATGGAAAGGCGCTGCTGCCTTTGTTTCCGGAAATCGCTGACTTTCTGCTGGGTAATAAGGAGAAGTTCGCGCCCTATTTACCGCTGACTTTTGACGCTGAACTAGTTTACCTGGAAAACCCGTTCAAGGCGAACTTCGGAGCCATCCAAATCAGGGGGAGAATGAGATCCCAGGACAGAATCAGGACAGAATCAGCGAGGAATCCTTGCAGGCTGATGGTTTTTGACCTTCTTAAAATAAAAGGCAAAAGTTTGGAGGCTGAAAGTTACCAAGACAGGCGCAATCAGCTCAGCACTTTATTCACTGAACTTGAGTTGCCTCAATCCCCAAACCCTAAATATCCGGACCTTTTACAGCTTGTCGGCAGTGAAAAAAATCTGGATAGCGTATGGGAAAAAGTTGTCATTTATGATGGAGAGGGAATCATTGCGAAGCAAGCCAATAGCAAATGGGAGGAAGGAAAGCGTACAGAGACATGGATAAAAACAAAAAACTGGAAATATGTATCCTGTTTTGTGACTGCATATGAAAAATCGAATGGTTATTTTTATATCTCTGTTTATAAAGGAGGGGAATTATACCAAATAGGCCTGGTGATCTTTGGATTTAAGCCTGAGGAAAAAAATGCCCTTCATCAAATCATCAAGCAGAACAAAAGCGGAGAAGACCACCAATTCATCTATGTAGAGCCCGCGATTTGTCTGGAGGTAAAATACCTTGAAGTTTATGAGGATCAGCTTCGTGAGCCTCATTTCCATCAATTCAGGTTTGATTTAACTCCATCTGCCTGTACGTATGATAAATTCGTTCTCCAGCAAAAGAACTTGCCCCCGGATATCGAAATCACGCATCCTGACAAGCCGCTTTGGGAAGATCCGCCAATCCAAAAGATTGACTATATCCATTATTTGAGGGAAATCTCGCCCTATATGCTCCCTTTCCTTCAAGACAGGCATTTGACGGTGATCCGTTTTCCGCATGGCATGTTTGGAGAAGCCTTTTACCAAAAAAACGTTCCTGACTATGCACCGGAATTTGTTCAAACCTCAAAATGGGAAGGCATTGAATATATTGTCTGCAATAATATGAAGACCCTTTTATGGCTGGGGAACCAAATTGCAGTTGAATTTCACATTCCTTTTGAGACAATCAATAGCAAAGGACCAGAGGAAATAGTCTTTGACCTTGACCCTCCATCCAGGGAATATTTTCATCTGGCAATTAAAGCTGCGATTGATATTAAGGAAGTTCTTGATGAATTGAAGCTGATCAGTTTTATAAAAACATCTGGCAACAAGGGGCTGCAGATTTACGTTCCGCTTCCTACAAATGTATACAGCTATCATGATACAAGATTGTTCACCGCATTTATCGCGAACTATCTCGTCTCAAAGGATCCTGATTCTTTTACGATTGAGAGGCTGAAAAAAAACAGGGGAAATAGGCTGTATGTGGATTATATACAGCATGCTGAGGGTAAAACGATTGTCAGCCCCTATTCCGCCCGCGGAAAATCTCATGCAGGAGTGGCGACACCGCTCTTTTGGGAAGAAGTGACTGAGGATTTGAAGATTGAAGATTTCCATCTGGGGGCGATCATCGAGCGTGTAAAGAGATTAGGCTGCCCATTCCGGACTTACTTTGCTGCAAAAGCCGAACAGGACTTTGAACCAGTTTTAGACGTATTAAAAAAGAAAAAATCCTGAAGGTGGTCTTCAGGATTTTTCAGGTTTATGGATATACATATCCCTCTTAAAATCTGCTGAGATACTTTTTGGCATGCTCCTGCAGCTTTTCATATTGCAAATCTTCATTGAAGTCTTCCTGTTCAAGAATCTCTGTAAGGATTCCATCGGCATTAAAATCAATATCGATCTGGGCGGAGTACACAAACGTGGCATTGCCAATCAAATCAATGGTGAAGGTTTCACCTTCTTTATGGACTGCACACTGTACCATTCCTCCATTGTTGTACACATCTATTGGCTGATCATACTCATTTTCATTCATCAGGCATGTAACAAGAGTTGAGGCTGACATAGCTGTGCCACAGGCGTTTGTGTAGCCTACTCCCCTTTCAAAAGTCCTGACAAAAATGCTTCCCTTTTCCAGCAGTCTGATGAAGCTGACATTAACACCATCAGGAAATAAATCGTTTGGCTGGTTTAATTTTTCACTTAGCTCAGTCTGCAGATCAGAATCCAACTGGTCTTTGCTGACAACGGCTGTTAGGTGCGGATTAGGTACAGCCAACGCGGTAAATGTTAATTCTTCTGACAATGCGGGGATCCTCTCCTGGATGAGGGTATCCTGATCCAAATTTAATGGCAAATCGTTCAAGTCAAAGGTGACCGGAGAAATTTCCACTTGATAGGTAGGAATTCCACTGAAGACTTCTTCATGCTTCCTGACCTTCAGATTAGCCTTCATCGTTTCAATGACCGCTTCATCCACTCCCAGCTTCTCGCATACATACCGGCCTGCACAGCGAAGTCCATTTCCGCACATGGATGCTTCAGTGCCGTCCGAATTAAAGATGCGATATTGCGCATCTGCGACCTTGCTGGGACGGATGAACAGGATTCCATCTGCCCCCAATGAGTTTTCCCGGTCACATAGCGCCAACGCCAAATCACGCCTTTTAAAATCATCAAATTTATAGTTGCGGTCACTTTCATCTATCAGTAAGAAATCATTATTCGATCCATGGCATTTAATTAAATCAATTAACATGTTTACGCCCCCAAAATCCTTCGTTATATTACAAGATGCCATAAATATCCGAATTGTTCAATAGACATGCTATCTTGCAGCACTTTATCAATCCTGCTCCTGCCCTTTTTAGGCAGTCCTAAGCAAAAAAAATGACCAGCATAGCAGCTGATCATTCCAATGATTATGACGCAATTTTTCTGCATTCTTCTGCGCAATTAAAGCATGCTTCCGCACATTTTTGGCAATGTTCATGATCATGCTTTTTACATTCATTGCCGCAGGCTTCGCAAATATCCGCACATAAACCGCAGATCTGGTTGACGAAGTGGCTGTTGGTCTGCATCGCTGTCACTGCCATGCCGCAGATTTCTGCACATTCTCTGTCCATCCTGATGCACTCAGCCATCATTTTTACATTCTCTTCCTTCAGGCAGGAATCAAAACATACATTACAAGCTTCGATACATTCAATACAAGCCTGAATACAATCCTGATATTGCTGGTTTACCATATTCCAACCTCCTTTTGTTTCCTATCTATCTGTAACCTGATAGAAGGTTGGATAAACGAAAAAAAAAGAAGTGGAATAATTTTCAAACTAGTGATCGTAATACATATAGCGAATAGCAAGGGCAGCAAATACTGTCAGCCGCTCTTCCTGGCTCAAACTATAATCGAAGGCAAGTACTGGTGTATTTGCCTCTTTAAAATATTGGGTCCACTCAAGGGGCATCCAGCCTTTTTGAAGCCTTGCCGCGACCTCCCCTTCTTCCCGTACCAACTTAATATCATTATACAGACCGGAGGATTCTTTTACTCTCAACTTTTTTCCGTTCTTAACAAACGCTATGCCAGCAACTCCCGGCTGCTTTTTTCCCGGATAAAATAAGCCGGTGATTTCCCCTTTTTGATCCCGTAATTTCATCCTTTTTCCCTCTTCGTCCAGGCTTCCTTGCATCCTTCCATGGGAGTCATAAATTCCGATCCGTTTCCTTATTTTTTTATCAGCAAAATCAGGGATAAACCACCTGTATTTCCTAACTTTGACTTCTCTCATTTCCCCAGCAAGCATGCCATCAGGAGTAAAAAAAAACATCTTTAAAGCGGGTGCCGGGGCAAACGCCAAAAGAAGGCTATTATGCTCGAAAAGTTGCTTATCGTCATAGAAGGGAACAGGTATTGGTGTCACGTCCGTCTTATTTTTATACAATACAAAACCGATATAATGGATAAGGCTTACAGCCAGAAATGGAATCGAAACAAGAAATAGAGGCAAATCCCAGGAAAAAACCAGACTGATCGTTAAAGTTACCAAAAGGATCCCTGCTGATATGATAGAACCGTTTAAATTAATATAAGCTTTTTGTTGGTAAAACTCCCGGATACTCATATCTATTCTCTCCTTGAAGAAAATCTACTTCGTCATTCTATGTCTATTAATCAAGGAGGACAATCATGCTAGGTTTTTCTGATGAGTCAATTTGTTATGCAAGAGCCGTGCTGTTCAAAGCTAGTAAAAGGGCGTGATATCTCAGGTGAATAAAAAACAGACAGGAATCCCTGTCTGCCCAAATCTCTTATTTCAATTTCAAAGCATTTACTGCATTAATTAAACCATGTCCTGCATTTTCATCGTATCCTGGCTTGAAGATATCTTCAGCAGAATTTTGGATGATTGCTTTTACTTGTGCAGGAGTAAGCTGGTCCTTGCCGTGCTTTGCGATTACTACACCTGCAAGAGCCGCAGTTTTCGGTGCAGCCATTGAAGTTCCGCCCTTACCGCCGTATGCGTGGCCAACGACATTTTTATCAGCATCAAGTACTGGCACTGTACTCCATGCAAGATAGCTATTATCTCTTCCTGCCCCTGTTGAAGGATCATAGTTTGGTCCAAGGTCTCCCCCTGGAGCCATCACATCGATTTTACCAACTCCATAGTTAGAGTAGAAGGCAAGATTCTTCAAAGCACCGCCGGCAGAAACCCTGATCATTGTCTGGCTGCTAGGACTTCTGTGGGTCGCCCCGTTGTCATCACCTGACAATTTCCCCGGACTGCTTAGATTGACAGCATTGTTCCCCGCTGAACCGACAACCGTCACACCGTTTTTGATCGCGTACTGAATCGCACGATTGAACAATTGCACATCCGCTACAATGTCTTTTGTTGCAT
The DNA here is from genome assembly GCF_007678455.1 of Cytobacillus oceanisediminis 2691. Classification (GTDB taxonomy): domain Bacteria; phylum Bacillota; class Bacilli; order Bacillales; family Cytobacillaceae; genus Mesobacillus; species Mesobacillus oceanisediminis_A. The sequence continues at coordinate 159,380 of NZ_VEEP01000009.1, forward strand.
ATGCAGGATCCTGGAACCAGTCATATCCTCCCAGGGACATGTTAACTACGTCAACATTATCGTCCGCGGCTGTCATCAGTGCCTCGGCAATATGGGAGGTTGCTGCTCCGCCTGTTGGCCCGAACACCCGATAAGATGCCACTTTAAGATCTGGACCCACGCCCAGTGCTCTTCCTTTAGCGGCAATTGAACCAGCAACGTGGGTACCATGGCTATTCTGGTCGATTGGATCATCATAGCCAGGAACGAATGACTTTCCTCCGGCATAATTGTCTTTCAGATCTGGGTGATTGTAATCAATTCCGGTGTCGATTACACCAACAACAATATCTTCCCCGTCTGCAGATAAGCCAGTTCCGCCTGGAAGTTTCCAGGACTCGCCATCATTCGTCACCTGCTTGATATCCCACATATATTTGTTATAAATGTCTGCTCCTTCAGCAAAATCTTCCGCCGTTAATGTTTCACCATCAATCGTTTGTTCTGGATAAACGGTATTCTCGACTCCCGCCCCCAATACAAGGGATGATTTTTTCACATCGTTCAGGAAGTTAGCATTTTTCGAAGTGACCTCAACCGCTCCAAGCTTGTCCAGCTTATCTTCCACTTTTCCGCCAGCTTTTTTGATTGCATCTGCATAGCCTGCAGGAAGTCCCTGTTCATCTTTAAAAACGACAAGGTATGTATTTTCTGTATTCCCTTCTGCTTCTCCTTTTCCAACACCTGCATTAAAAATGGTTGCTGCCCCTAAGAGCACTGCCAATGTTCCTGCATAAAGCTTTTTTCTTGTCGACATATTACCCCTCCTTTTTATCTTAATTTTCATTGTATTCAATCACTTAACTTTAGCAATCTAATGATTTCGACAAGGAAAGGAGGACTTCACGGGGTATTTTAGGTCTTTATCTCTATATTTTTCCAATTATTATATAAAAAAATCATAGAAATGTGTTGAAAGAAATATTTTTTTCTAAGGTCTGAATGATATTTTTCGACAACGCGAAATGAAAAACAGTTCTTTTGTACTAGAATTAAATCAACTAAAAAAAGACCTGGCCAGTGACCAAGTCCTAATTCGCTAGTTCCTTTTTCTTAAAAATGTAGATTGCCAGGCTCAAGAATAAAATGATCATTGTAACGGTTAAGCCTGCAGCCGGCCAAACATGTTCTGACCAAGAATCAGCAATCAATCTCTCGGACGCATAAGAAAAGAGCTGCGTAGGGCTCCATTCTATCAGATGCTGGAAAGATCCTCCGATCATCGTAGTAACAAATACCGTTACAAGGACTGTCACCGCAGCAGCCCCAGGATGGATAAACGCAGCACTGCATAAAATTAAGAAAGACAGTACAAGAACGAGCCAAAGGGAGTATAAACCAACTACCTCCATCAGGCTGCTGAAAGGCAGAAACTCGAATAGAACACCAGTATAATACCAGCTTGCCAACATCCCTAGGAAGAAAGATAGAATGATTAAGATAAGGGCTGCTGTCCATTTGGAAGTGATATAGGCGACATACGAAACAGGTTTGACAAGGATCAACTGGGCAACGCCGCTTTTTCGCTCGCTGGAAACCGTTCCCATAAATGAGAGTACAATAAATAATACTCCGAGCATTTGATACTCTCCAAGGCTCATGATGAATACCTCTTCAGGAGACGGCACTGGCATTTCAAAAACCGCTCCCTCGGGAAGGCCGCCTGACGAACTGATGATTTCAGGTAAATAATAGGTGGTCACCGGATCCAGTACCCCAAGCAGAATAAATGCAAGCGGCATCCAGATCCATTTGTAGTTTCTGGCCATTTCCAGGAATTCTTTGTTTAAAAGCGTGAACCACTGCTTCATTTTTGCACCACCTTCATGAACACATCTTCCAGGCTGATGGATCCTATTTCATATTTAATGAGCGGCCAGTTGTCTTTGCCTGCCTGGTTAAGGATCATATTCTTAACGGCTTCCAGATCTTCCGTAAATATACTTGCTTTATATCCATCTGTTTGAATGGAAGTGATTTTCTCCTGGCCGGAAAAGGAATCCAGGAACCCTTTTGCTTCCCGATTAAATACAAGGTCAATTTTGGACTGATGATATTTCTCCCTGAATTCCTCCATTGTCCCCGATTCGATCATTTCACCATTATGCAGGAACAAAATGCTTTCACAAACCTCTTCCGCATCATTAAGGATATGGGTGGAGAATAATACGGTTGCATCCCTCTTCAGCCGATCCAGCAGCTCAAGCACTTCTCTTCTCCCGAAAGGATCAAGCGCTGATACTGGTTCATCAAGCATGATCAGCTTTGGCCGGTGGATGATTGCCTGGGCAATTCCTAGCCTCTGTTTCATCCCGCCGGAAAACTTGCCGATTCTCCTGTTTTTTGCATCGGTTAAACCCACAAGCTCGAGAAGTTCTGCTGACCTTGCCTTAGCTTCCTTCGCTTCCAATCCTGATAACTTTCCGACATATTCCAGGAATTCCCTGGCGGTCATCCAGTCATGGAAAACAGGATGCTGCGGGAGATAACCAATCATCCGGCGATGATCATCTCCATGCTTTTCTCCCTCAAATACAATCCTTCCTTTTGTCGGTTCAAGTAATCCGGAAATCATCTTTAATGTAGTTGTTTTCCCTGCTCCGTTAGCTCCGATCAAAGCTACACATTTTCCGGTTTCCAGTTCAAAATTCAGCCCCTTTATCACTAATAAATCCTTGAAGCTTTTTTCAAGATTTTCAACACGGACTAAGGCCATTACTGATTTCTCCTTCCAATCACGAAGTACAAGATTGGCCCGATTATATTAATCAACAATATGATCACTGCCCATAGCCATTTTGGTCCATTTGTTTTTTCTATTCTTATCAAGTCAACCAGCGCAACAATCAATAAAATAACCTGAATGACCAGTATAGGTGCAATTAGTGCCCAGTTCACATCAGCTAAAAATTCCATTCTGAAACCCCCTCATTTGTTTTACATTCATAAGACGGATGAGAAGAAAATTCGTTCAAAAAAACAAAAAATAATCCGGCAGTATTTATGCCGGATCCATTAAAATCTTTATACTACAAAATCCTGAAAATGAATGGAATTCGATATTCCTGCCCTTCGTAAGCCTTTATTGCACCTACAATCGTGAATACCATGGCCATTATCCCGATGATCCACAACATAAAGATCCCTATCAGCAGGATGACGAGAATTCCGCTGATAATTCCATATACTGTATAAGAAATGAAAAAGTTCATATATTCCCGTCCATGGTAATCAACATAGCTTGAATCATCTTTCTTCACAAGCCAGATAATCAGCGGTCCCAAAAACGCGGTTAAAAAACTGATCAAATATATTCCAGCAGCTAAGAGCCGTTCATCATTTTTTGGCATAGTCTATTCCTCCTGATACTCTTATAGTTAACTGTACGAAATGGCCGTAAAAAAGTTTCATGATTGCCGAACTTTTTCATTATAATGAATGTTAAAGGTCTTTATTTTTGTTTCTGATAAAGCCAAAATGTGACTTTTACACCCTGTTGATTGTAGTGGAAGGCGCGAAGACTCTTCGAAAATGCTAAGGCATTTACTTCGTGTGTGGGCAGGTTCAAGGAAGAATTGCTTATGAAAAAGACGGCAGTTGGTCTTTTTCAATTCTTCCAGCGGAAAACGAAGCGCCAGGAACGAAAATCAACAGCCTTGTTTAACAGAGCCTTATTTTTAAAAGATGCAAGAAAATAAAAACAGGATAGGATGGAATATGAACAGGATTTTATTGAAAAATGCCAATGTAATCCCAATCACTTCTGAACAAAGATCAAATTGTGATGTTTTGATAGAAAAAGGGAAAATATCCAGGATCGAAGAAGATATCCCCATCGCATCAGGGGATGCGATTATAGACTGCTCCGGGAACTTCCTGCTTCCAGGCTTCATTGATGTCCATACCCATCTTGGTCTCTACGATGAGGGAACGGGGTGGGCAGGTAATGACGCCAACGAAACAATTGAGCCGATGAGTCCTCATGTACGGGCGATAGATGGTGTTTATCCGCTCGATCCTGCTTTCAGTGATGCCCTCAAATATGGGATTACCACAGTGCATGTTATGCCGGGAAGCGCAAATGTGATTGGCGGTACTACATCTGTCATCAAAACTGCTGGAAAAAACATCAAAAACATGATTATCCAGGAAACGGCTGGCTTAAAAATCGCACTTGGTGAAAACCCCAAGCGCATCCACAGTATGGGCAATAAAGATTCAATCACCCGGATGGGAATCATGGGGATGCTGAGGGAAGCATTTTATGAAGCGATGCATGCCGACAATCCAGATTCCTTGAGAATCAAGCCCATCATTCAAGCTTTGAAAAGGGAGATCCCAGTGAGGGTTCACGCCCATCGAGCTGATGATATCATGTCAGCAATCAGATTTGCCGATGAATTCAACCTTGATTTGCGGATTGAGCACTGTACAGAAGGACACTTGATAGCTGAAGAGCTGGCAGGACTTAATTTAAAAGTTTCTGTCGGACCCACCCTTACCCGCCGGTCAAAGGTCGAACTCAAGAATAAGAGCTGGAAAACTTATCAGGAATTGACCAATCAGGGTGTTGAAGTATCTGTAACGACCGACCACCCATATACACCAATCCAGTACTTGAATCTGTGTGCCTCTATCGCAGTCCGTGAAGGTTTGTCCGAACAAAAAGCACTTGAGGGCATCACGATTTTGCCTGCACGTAATTTACGGGTTGACCACCTTGTCGGCAGTATTGAAAGCGGGAAAGACGCAGATTTGGTCTTATGGAATCAGCATCCGTTCCACTATAGCGCCAAACCAGTATGGACTATGATAAATGGCAAAATTGTTTATCAAAAATAGTCGAAAAACAGTGTAGATTTTTGGCAAAAATACGCAGAAAAAAAAGATAAAAAACCTATTTGCTTTTTTGCGATTATCCTGTAATATACTTCTTGGAAATAAAATTTAATAAAGCAAAGTGATTAGGGAAGGCAAATGGTGCGCCACCAGTATCCTGGTTCTAGTGGGTTCGATTCCCACCCCGAAATTTTTTAGCAACTTACAAAAAATTTCGAGGGTGGCCGTACAGTACATTCGTACGGGACAGGACTGCCCTGTGTGGAGGGATACAAATGCTCAAGAAACGCGATCTTCATGATTGCCACGAATTATTTGAGCTGATGGCGCATCCGGATGTCTTCCCTTTTGTGCGTCAAAAGGCCAATTCATATGAAGAATTCGTCTTCATTACAAAACAAACGATTGAAGCTGATGAACAGGGTGAACTGATATCCCGTACCATTCTTGACGAATGGGGTGCTCCAATCGGCACAATCAATCTGTACGACATTCAGGAAGGCGCAGGATTCTTAGGTACTTGGCTGGGCAAGCCATACCATGGAAAGGGCTATAATAACTTGGCAAAGGATGCCTTTTTCCAGGAATTATTTTATGAACTGGGGATTGAAACTATTTTCATGCGAATCAGGAAAGTGAATATCCGCTCCCTCAAAGCGGCAGAAAAACTGCATTATATTGTGAAAGCAAACGATACTCGAAGAAATATATACGAACAACTTAATGCTGCCGGAGAGGTTTATGATCTTTATGAAATTCCTAAAGATCAATATACCCTTTACCTGAAGAGGACTGTTCCACAGGAAGAGGAAGCCGTACAATTGCTGGAAGCATAACAGAAAACGCCCTTTTAGGGCGTTTTTATTTTGTCCTGGAATTCTATTCTGGATGGCAGTATGCAATGATCTTTAGATTACTGATAAGCGGGAAAAGGATTGCCTTTTTCATCTTGCACTGTTTTAAGGACTCCTTCCGTCAATTAAACGGATCCTGAATTTGCGATTCTTCATGTTCATATAGTGAGGCTTCTGATAAGAACGCCTCCAATTCTGCATCTGTCAGTGTCTCATAACGTCCATCATCAAAAAAGATTTGTGTCTGATTCGGGTTGATCCTATTCATATTGAAACCTATTCCCATCTCGTTCACCTCAATAAATAAACTAAATCGCAATAATAATTAGATAATTTAAACCGACTTGAATTTGTTTGTTATTAGCTTTCCCATCAATCATTTCCTTATTCATAGGGACTGTTAAACATGGCTGTTGATTTTCGTTCCAGGCGCTTCGCTTTCCGCTGGAAGAATATGAAAAAGACCAAAGGCCGTCTTTTTCATAAGCAATTCTTCCTTGGGGCTGGCGCTGAGCCTCCTCGTCGCTTTGCTCCTGCGGGGTGCAAATGATTCCTCACGTGAATCATTTCACCTAGGTCTCACCTGACCAGCTGCGCCCGCAGGACATTGATTTGGCTTCCTTGAACCTGCCCACGCACGAAGGAAATGCGTTAGCATTTTCAAGGAGTCTACGCGCCTTCCACTACAATCAACAGGGTTTAAAAATCAACTTTCAGCTTTAACTGAGACTATTCATAAAACAGCAAAAGCCCTGGTTTGCCCAGAGCCTTTTCTGTCTAAGATTATTCCCGAAAGATTTTCCCCAGGACATCTTTACCGCCTGTTATCGGAATGATGCTCCCGGTAATGAAACTGGATTGTTCGTTTGCCAGGAAACTGATCACTCTGGAAACATCCTCTCCCGTACCAGGTCTTCCTACAGGGACAGTTGGATCGACATTATGAAGGGAATCTTCGATTGCTTTCTCCTTCCATTCACCAACGATGTCTCCAGGACAAACCATATTTGCGGTAATTCCATTCTCCGCTTCTTCTAAAGCAATGGTTTTTGTCAATGATGCCAAACCGGATTTAGCAGCTGCGAACGCAGACCTGTAAATCCATCCGGGAGCAGATTCGACCCTGTCAAAACCAACCGTTATAATTCTCCCCCATTTCCGCTTTCTCATTGAGGGGATAATAAGATTAGATAAATAAAAAACAGCGTTCAAATTTCCATTTATGATATAATTCCACTCATCAATGTTATACTCCCCCATTTTTTTCCTTTCAGAAACATATGGACCTGCATTATGAACGACTATATCGATGGCGGGAAATTCCTTTAATGCTTGGGAAACAATTTGTCCACAAGCCTCATATTCCGTAATATCACCTTGAATGCAAATATTCCTTGTTTTGTACATTTCTGTCAAATAGGCAGCAAGTTCTTCTGCTTCATTTTTGCTGTTCCGATAATTTATGATCGTGTTGACCCCTTCGGCAGCAAGCTGCTGGGCTGTCCGCCTTCCTATTCCGGCCGCACCACCGGTAATCAAAGCAGTTTTATTTTCCACAACCTGTACTCCTCATCTTCATTAGACTACTTATCACTATACTAAAAAGAAGATGGCTGTTTTGCAACTTTTAACTTTTAAGGAGAAATAAATCACACCTTTTAACCGCTGGGCATCTGCCTGCATATATTATACATATCGATGATGGGCTGTTTGAAAGGCGGGATATAATTGTTTCCATGGAATATGTTGCCGTTCGATAAAAATTCACAAAGAAAGTTTCTGGAGATGAAACCTGAAGAAATCGAAAACTATGTTCAGCAAATGATGGGTAAAATGCTCCAGCCAGATATGAAAGGGATGTTTAAGCCTGAAGAGTGGTTAAAAGGAATGCAGCAACAAGACGCTTCACCATCAGACAAACCGACAAATAAATTGAACGCGGAAATTTTCGAAACCCATGACTTTGTATATGTAAGGGTGCCTCTAAAAAATGACACATGGCTGAATCAAATGAAAATGTTTTATACTTCAAATCAGGTAATCATTGAACACATACCTGACTTCTCTGATAAACACACAATTGTGTTGCCAGCGACAGTGAAGCGCAAGGGTGCATCCGCCACCCACCGGGATGGAGTATTAGAGCTTCGGCTGCCCAAGATTGTCGATCTCCAGTTTTCCGAAATCGATATTTCGACTTAACGAATAAAAAGCGTAAGCGCCTCGTTCAGCCCCGACAAGCGCTGGAGGGCTGACCGGTGAAGTCGTTCTTTGACTTCATTGGGCGGACCGAAGCGACTCGAGGGGCTAGGCGCTGGAGCTGGATTAAGAATCCCACATGTAGTAATACTCAACTAAACAAATTTATAATTTACTAAAAAACAAAAAAAGAACAGCCATTTCAGGCTGTTCTCCTTTTGTATATTGAATTACTTGCCGATGAACATTTGAGTCCAGTAATTGCCGTTTGCTACATGACCTACACCGATGTGAGTGTAGCTTGAGTTAAGAATGTTGGCACGGTGGCCTGAACTGTTCATCCATGCTTTCACTACCTCTTCAGGTGTTGGCTGGCCCATAGCGATATTCTCACCAGCTGAGCGATATGTGATGCCAAACTTCTTCATCATATCAAATGGTGAACCATAAGTTGGGCTTGTATGGCTGAAGTAGCCCTTGCTTTGCATATCACGGGATTTTTCCCTGGCAACTTTGCTCAATTCCGTATCAAGTGCAAGTGGTTTTAAACCGTTCTTAGCTCTCTCCTGGTTTGTCAGCTCTACTACTTTTTGTTCATAAGCACTTACAGCTGAGGAAGCTGGTGCTTTAGCGGCTACCTGTGAAGGAGACTTTGCAGGTTCCTTGACTGGCGCAGGAGCCGGTGCTTTCGCAGGCTGCTGAACTTTTGCAGGTTGAGGAGCTTCTGTTTGCTTCTGGTCATTCTTTTGAACTGGTGCTGCTTGCTTTTGAGCTGGCGCTGCTTGTTTCCAAGAGAATTGATAATTCTTGAAATACTTTTGCATAATAGAATCTACATTCAGATCGTTGAGATTCCCGCTTTGGTAATAGTAAACCTTTGTCTGTATAGTTGATGCATCTGCTTTATTCATAACTGGATTAGCAGCGAATAATGCTGCAGCTGCTGCTACTGAAAAGATCAATTTCTTTTTCATTCCCCAATTCCTCCCGAAATAATGAATTTTTTTTATCTCTCGCTTACAAACTCATCATATCATGGCTTTTTTGTAATAAATCTGGTCTTAAATGGAAATATTACTATTCTATCAAAATATAATTTGAAATATATTCCTGCACCGCATTTTAAAAGGGTTTTTAGGAATTTTCATCTAGGCACAATTAACCATATTTTTATTTAATAACCATCCTCACCTCAAAAAGGAAAAACAAAGTTATTGACACTTTTTTTATAAAGCCTCATTCTTTACTTTTTTTTCAACCATATTACAAACGTTAAAAGTGTTACACTGATATCATTGGATTTTGGCTCAAAAAAAAAGCGGCAACTGCCGCTTAAAATCAGTGTCCGCTCTCTTCTTTATTATGTTCATCCTTGTCATCCATTTTCATGTCAGCAGAGTTGCCCTCTTCCGGCTCACTTGGATTGCCGACTACAAATTCGATTTTTGGCATGTTATGCATACGTCGTGCCGTGACATGAGAAATAATATAGTAGGTCCCTTCTTCTTCAAAAGACTTCTTCAATCGATATACTCCATTTTCAGCATGGTTTACTACAATCTTTTCATGGTCCTCTGACTGAGAACGCCAGATTTCAAATTTAACCTCTTCCGCATCTTCTACTTCTTCCGGTCCGTAAGAAACTTTGGCCTCAAATGTAATCTCTTCACCTTTCTCCGCTTTTTCAGGATTGGCAGTGAGATCGACTTCTAAAAATTGCGGCTCTTCTTCAGCTTGATCTTGCGTACAAGCCGTTGCAAACAGTCCCAGCAGAACCACCATTATTGTTGTCCATAATCGTTTCATTCTTTTTACCCCTTAATTAAGATTAATACAGTGATATCCTAGCCTTAAAATGTGTTGAAAGTATGAGCTAATTATAATCAAGATATGTCATTTTGGACGATGATCATTTTATTACCGGAAAATAGAGCTTGATGGTTGTGCCTTTTCCAAGCTCGCTCGCAATTTCCATCTTTCCATCATGGAGCTTCACTAATTTATCAACGATGGCAAGACCTAGGCCTGTTCCGCCATCTGCTCGAGACCTTGCCTTGTTCACCCTGTAAAAGCGATCAGTAAGCTTGGCAATATCTTCAGCTGGTATCCCAATACCGGTGTCTTGGATTTCAACTTTGCAGCCAAATGAATGTTTGTTCAGCCTGATTGATATCATTCCATCTTTTTCAGTATAGCGAATGGAGTTGTCAATGATGTTCTGAAAGATTTGTTCCAGTCTGCCTTCATCACCATTGATGATAATATCCGGATCCAGATCAAGCGACAGGCTGATATGTTTTTCGTTCATTGCCGGCTCATACTTAATGATAAAATCATCGATAAGCTGCGCAAGCGAAAAAGGGCTTTTGACCAGCTTGTATTCTTCCGCATCCAGCCTTGAAAGATCAAGCAGGTCCTCAACAATTTTAACCATCCTGGCAGATTCTCTGTTGATGAGTTTTAGGTATTTATTTCTTTCTTCAGGATCTTTGATTATCCCAGCTTCCATTGCTTCACTATAACCTTTGATATAGCTGATAGGAGTCCTGAGTTCATGGGATACATCAGCCAGGAACTCCCTCTTTTTTTCATCCTCTTTTTGGACAGACTCTGACATATGGTTAAAGGCCTTTGCAAGCTCGCCAATCTCATCATTCGACTGAATATCCACACGCGCCGAATAATCTCCATCAGATACCTTTTCAGCTGCCTGCTTCATTGCTGCGAGAGGCCTCGTAAGCCGGTGAAGCATTTTAAAGCCAAGGTAGGCAGCTATTACAATGAACACTACTCCACCAATTAGCCAGAGAAATGAAAAATCAACGGTTAGTTCGGAAATTTTGGCTAGCGGGACGTAAAGGTATATAATCCCTTCAAGTCTGCTATTATCAAGAAGAGGAATGGCAACAGCAAGTATTTTCCGGCCGAACCTCTCTTCAAAACCAGATTTCAGTACAGGCTCACCTTCCAAAAGCTGCTCCCGTTCTTCTTGTCCGATAAGCGTCTCATAATCGATTGAATAGGGCAGGCAGGCACTTAACTCCTTGGGATTGCTGACAAGAAAAACCTCTGATTCTGATTTTTCATTGTACCATTCCACTTGCTGCCTCATTTCATCTGTCAGTGGTCCGCCCTTATAGTCGCTCGCAAGCCGGTTACCTTCAGCCATTAACGATTCTTCGACAATATCGACATAAAGTTTCTCGTAAAATAGGTAAGATAAGAAAAACGAATATAATACGGTAATCAAGATTGTCGCTGTAACCGTCAGCCATAGCTTTTTAAATAGGCTGTCTGAAAAAGAAATCATCCTGCCGGCACCTCGAACTTATATCCGACTCCCCATATAGTTTGTATATAGTCACCTGTACCCAGTTTCATTCGCAGTGTCTTAATATGTGTATCCACCGTTCTTAAACTGCCATGGTAATCCATACCCCATACATATTCAAGCAGTTGTTCCCTGCTCAGGGCCTGGCCCTGGTGTTTGACGAGAAAGACGAGCAGCTCGAATTCTTTGAGAGTCAGTGGAACAATTTCACTGTCTACACTAACTCTTCTTCCCTTTTTATCGATGGTGATTTTCCCCAGAATAACTGTCTCATCTTCATTCTTAACGAAAGATGTCCTTCTTAACAGCGCATTGATTCTTGCTACCAGCTCACCTGGACTGAATGGCTTGACGATATAATCATCCCCTCCAAGCTGGAGGCCCTTCACTTTATCCCATTCTTCTCCTTTTGCTGATAAAAATATAATCGGCACTTGTGAAAAAGCGCGTATTTTTCCGCATACCGCAAAGCCATCCTCAAATGGCATCATGATATCAAGAATGACCAGGTCGAATTTCTGTTCTTTCAGCTTCCTCAATCCTTCCACACCATCAGCTGCATGAACACATGTAAAACCTGAGTTTTCCAGATACATTTGAACGAGGTTACGCATATCCTCTTCGTCATCAATGATCAGAACATTTACGGGATTCATCCTGTTATCTCTCCCTCGTAACTATTTGAAAGGGGCCATCGCCGACTTTCAGCGTTTTTTCAATCGATAAGTTTTCGGGGTTGATGATATACACCTCGTTGCTATCATAACCGGCAACAATCAGCTTATCTTCAAAAACCTCAATTTCAAAAGGATTGGCACCTACCTTGATCGAATCCTTCTTTGTCCCTTCCCCTGACAATTTATACAGCGTATTGGATCCATGGCTCAAAACAAAAATATTGTCTTCATTCTTGGTAAAATCCACTGGCATTACAGGAGCTGGTATTTCTTTTTTTAACGTCCCGTTTTTTAGATCATAAATGTGTATTCGCTCTTCAATTTGGGTTCCTTTGCCATGCCCGCCAATCCATAGCTCATCTTTTCCTGTGCTCATGATTGCCCCTGCTGCTGCAGGATGAACTTTAAATCCAGGGAGCCTTTCTTTATTCATCAAATCGATAACAGTAAGCATATCCTGGTTATAGCTGATCACATAAAGTTTGTCTTCCGCTTCAAGGAGTGTCAAAGGGTCTTTCTCCGCCCTGACCTCTTTCACTTCTTTCCCGTTAATATCAAAAAAACGGATGCTTTCCCTGTTTTGATCAGCAAAGGCTATTTCCGTTCCGTCACTAACTAATAAAGAATTTACGATCCCTTCACCTGTTTCCCAGGAATCGATTTTTTCCCCTTTGCTTAATGAATAGAGATCGACCGTTTCCAAGGTTTTTCCGTAAAGCAGGAGAGTGTCCCCATCAGGCAGGATCATTCCGCCTATATATGGACGGTCAACCCTCCAATCAGGCAATTTTTCCTCTTTATCCATATCATAATAAGAAATGGTCATTTCTTTTATGTTCACTGTAGATATAATAGAAGAATCTTTTGGGATTGGTTCATATGATTCGAAAGAACAGGCAGATAACAAAACAGTGAAAACCACCGCTGCCAACAAATAGGTCCGCTTCATAATTAACTCCTTTTCTTCCACTAGTATCTCACATTATTATATCTCTAATTTGTGATAAATCTATGAAATCGAACGTATCTAATCCTATTTACGTCATGGTCTTGATTACAGAACAAAAAGCGCAAGCGCCTTGTTCAGCCCCGACAAGCGTCTCGAGGGGCTAGGCGCTGGAGCTAGACTAAGACACCCATATGTAGTTATCCACATAAAAATGCTTTTATAATTTCCTATAGAATAAAAAATAGAGACAGCCATCGCCGTCTCTATTGCTGTATTATTCAGTTGGACCTTCCCATGCCATCATACCGCCCTGCATATTGATCACATTATATCCGTAATAATCAAGGAATTGCGATGCTCTAGAACTGCGGCCGCCAGAACGGCAAACCATTACATATGTTTTGTTCTTGTCCAGTTCATTCATCCTGAACTCAAGAAGTCCCAGTGGAATGTGGATCGCACCTGGAATCTTTCCTTGTGCAACCTCACTTACCTCACGAACATCCACAACTTCAAATTCATTGGTACCTAATTTATTTTGCACTTCTGTTGGTGTCATTTGACGCATTCTCTTTTCCCCCTTATTAATTACCAGGCGCTCATGCCGCCCTTTACATTTGTAACATTTTTAAATCCAGCTTTTTTCAATAACTTGCTTGCCTGGCTGCTGCGCATGCCACTTTGGCAAATGACGACTACATCTTTTTCCTGAGATAGTTCTCCTGTGCGGTTTGCCAGCTGTTGAAGCGGAATATTTTTGAACCCTTTAATATGGTTTCCTTTATATTCGCCAGGAGTTCTGACGTCAACAAATTGTGTACCTGCCGGCTTTGTTTTCACCATCTCACGCAGCTGTGCTGTCGTAATCTGATTCACACCTTTGGTTGGTGCTAAGCGGCTCCATAAGAAAGCTACAGCTAAAACAACAATTAACACATTAATTATTACATCCATCCATATACACCTCGTTATCTTTTTGGTAGATCATAATAGAGAAGGATTGGATTCACACACCCATATACCCATAAGGGTATTTTAAGTGACAAAAATCGCCTTGTCAAGAACAGAAATCGATTTATTTCCTGCTCTTGACAAGCAGTTCTACTGCATCATTTACTGCCTGCGATGTTTCCCGGCCTTCCTGTAAATCACTGATCAAGCATTGTTCTAGATTCTTGCTGACGATCAAGGCAATGGTACGATCGACTGCAGAACGGATTGCTGACAGCTGAGTCACTACCGACTTGCATTCTTCCTGTTCATCCAATAAGCGTATGCTGCCCCGAACCTGCCCCTCGATCCTTTTCAAGCGATTGACTATTTCTTTATTGTACTCCACTTTAGCCACCTCCTATTGTGATGGTCCAGTAATGGTATAACCCTTAATATCATAACCATACTTCTTAAGCAATCTTGCTCCAAAATTCTTTTCTACTTCATTGGATGCAATAATCACAATTTGTTCGTTCGGAATTTCCTTTATATATCTTTTTAAATATCCACATGGGATATTAATTGCTCCATTGACGGGATTTTTAGCTGAATCCTGATAATCCCTCAGGTCGACAAATACCGCTTCATGTTCATAGCCGTTTACCGCCCGAAGATTCCTCACAGGTACATATCGGTTGAAAATCAAGGTGACCAAAAGGAGAATGATGATAAAACCAGTAAGCAACTACACTTCACCTCTTATAAATTCTTGTTCATCACTGAACTTACAATATAAATTTTATACCATAAGGGGTATAAAAGCAAGTCTTGTGATGATATTTTTTGACATTTTTCTCATATAAAAAAAAGGAAGCACACACTTCCTTTTATAGAACAGGAACACATCAACTGCATTCAGAACTGAAGTCCAGCAATATGCCCTCATCCCCATATTTCGTCCCCTAATTCGAGTCATTCTGCTGAATAACATCCGTCAATTCCAGATGTAATCGAATTAAAGTGATTTTGCTTTCAGTTGACAATGATGATTCCATAATCCTTTTTGTGGCAAGATAGTATTTATCTTTTAGTGATTTTCTGGCCCTCGGATGGGAATTCTCATCTCTTAGATCCCTGAGAATGGCCTCTCTAAGAATCTTTCCTGGCGCTTGCGCTGACTCCAGCCGGCGATTGTTCCAAATCATCCTGTATTCATCAAGTAATTTCTCATATTCTTCTGTCTGCACTTTACTGCCTCCTGTACAAAAATGACTGTTTCAGGTCCTTACTTTGTATATTTACATAATTCAGCACGACAATGCAAAAAATAAAGATAAATGACTTTAAAGGAGACTATATTATGAGCAAACCGTATCGTTGTCCTAATTGCAAAACCAATCGGACCAGATTCAATATGATTTCCCAGGTTCCTCAGCCTGTAAAATTAAACCCCCAATCAGGAGAGATTGTGGAACAGTATTCTAATGACCAATTGGATCCCTTCCACCTTCCTTATAAAGGTCCGGAAATGAAAATCCAATGTGCAGCCTGCGGTCTTGTTGAAGATGAAAAAACCTTTGCCAAATTCGGTGAAAGTTAACGTGAAAGGGATATAGCGAGCCTTGACTTGCCCTTCAGGAACAACAATGAAAAGCTTGAGACAAGTTCTCAAGCTTTTCATTTAGGTATCGTTATTTTATTATCTTCAAGAAAACGGGTTGAATCAACCTTCCATTGTTCATTTCCCAAGAATCTGACAAGTACAATCTCTCCTGTGAAATTCCGTCCGCCTCTTCCTTTTATCTGCCAATTTATTTCCACAGGTACCGTCAAAGTCAATTGATCTCCCACATCCTCAGCTGGCAAGACCTCCATACGGTTTATGCTGATATTCTCAATTAGCGGCAGCAGCTTTTTCCATTTAAGATCCTGGAGAGAGATAAATGAAACGATGTAAGGATCCTGCTGTTTGATTCCTGCGATATACGCATTAACCAAATCATATGGATCTGTTTGTTCCAGATACTTCTCAAGCTTTCCTGCCGACTTTAATATCATCAGTTTATGGGATAAATCCATAAAATTTGTACGGTGAGTTGTACTTCCATAAAAGTGGATGCAAAAATGGCCAGGAAAGTTATTTTTCAAAGCTCCGCCTCCATGAGGCATTCCGTGCATCGAAGCGGCGATTTTCCCCTTTTCCGAGATGACGATTATCGCCCTGCGCTTCCAGCTCCATTTGCCACTGTATATTTTCTTCATGATCGCTGTATCTTCCGATGTAAGGGGCTGGACATCCGCATGGTTGCTTCCGGCTCTTCTTTGGACCCGGAATCGGAGACCTGTTTCCAGGTCCATGACAGTGAACTTACAGTACCTCGGCAGGAGTTCATTTACTTCTTCCCACTGTGGCATTTTAACCTTGTCCGGCTGTTTCTTTGCCATTACGCTTATGTCTGTAAATGTTAGGAGTACCATGGCCAATATAAAAATTTTAATTACTTTCATATGATCATCTCTTCTTAACCTGGCGTATTTTTATCTGGATTTATTCTGAGAACCATTCAGTTCATTTGCTACATGAAAGTTTTTGCTTTTACACCCTTTACTATTCAGGGAAATAATTGCAAATAAAAAGCCCAGACAAGCTGGGCAGGGTCAATCATTATTATTCTTCAAGTTTCCTTAGCTGCTGTTCTATGTTGTTCCAATCTGTAACCTGGCCAATGAAAACGAGGTTCAGTGGCATCTTCATGTATTCCTTCATATAGAACGGCATGCCATATGAATACTGGAATAAGTCGGGATATGGGGAATGGTCAAACAATACATATCCTTTAATGCGATAAATGGAATCCGGAAGTGCCCTTAAAAAATCTTCAAATGCCCTTTGGTTTATCGCAGTCTGGAACCGGTAAACAAAGGTACTCAGTCTTAAATCCGCCAACACATGTGAATCTGTACTTTCGGCTTTTTTTGAATAGGCCAATCCTTCCAAAAGTTTCATTGGCATCTTGGAATAAGAACTCAAAATACATTTCGCTTTAGGATTAAGGCCTTGAAGATCCATACTGATTTTGGCCTGTTGCGATTCACTGAGCAAATCTGATTTATTGATAATGACCAGGTCAGCATGCTTGACCTGTTCAAGTAAAAGCTGATGGACCTGCGGATCGAGACTTGTTCTATTAAGCCATTGCTGCCCATCCACAGTCGTGATAATTCCTTTGATCATCAGTTTGTCCGCAAACAGCGGTGACAGAACTGCATCCAAAACTTCTACCGGATGTGCAGCACCCGTTGTTTCAATATAGATCGCATCGAGGTCATGATCGAAAAGCAATCCTTGTAGCTGGGATTCAAGTTTATCCTGGATTGTACAGCAAATGCATCCTCCCAATAACTCTTTCAACGGGACATCCGAATCGACGGCATCCGAATCAATCGATACACTGCCAAGCTCATTCATCATCACAGCGATATTCCGTTCAGCGTCTTTTTCATGCTGTAAAAGACGCTTCAATAAAGTCGTTTTTCCTGTTCCCAGAAATCCTGACAAAACATAAACTTCTGCTTTTTTCATTTTCACATTCGCCCATCTTTCCTAAGTAATATAGAAAATCTCCAGCCAAAGCTGGAGATTTTCAAGTTACTGCATCTTTGCATTTTAAGGTGCTTTCCTGTGCACCAACCGTTATTTCGCCATCTCCTGCTTTAACACTTCTAGGGCTTTCTGGACTTGCGGATCATCTTTCTTAAGCTGTTCACGCAATCCATTCATCAGCTCGATTGTTGTGCTTCCTTTCAGGATACCCGTTTGTTCGATCTTTTTGGATTCCTGGAATTCGCTGACTGCTTCTTTCGTTTTTTCATCAAAGAAACCATCTTCCCTTCCAGGGTCAAATCCAAGCGCCTTCAGCATCTTTTGAGCAGATTTCACCTGCTCAGAGGCTGTTGACACTTTCAGTTCAGTTTCCGGATCGATAAATGGCAGTGAAGCGTATTCCGGCATAGCCACTTCATAGTCCGGTTTGATGCCTTTCTTATGGATCCAATTCCCTTTTGGTGTCAACCATTTATCTGTTGTGAATTTCATATTCGAGCCATCTGAAAAATCCTCCGCACGCTGGACAGTGCCTTTGCCGAATGACTTTTCACCCACCAATGGAACGCCGGCAGACTCACTGACAGCTCCCGCGAGGATTTCTGATGCACTGGCGCTTCCTTTATCGATGACTACTACTAAAGGCAGCTTGTTGCCATTTTTATTTTCAGAAGGATATTTTTTCACATTGCCATTGCGGTCTTCAACCTGGAACAAGATCTCTCCTTCAGGAACAAAAAGACTTGATATTTTGATTGCCTGGTCAAGAAGTCCGCCTGGATTTTGGCGAAGATCAAGGACAAGACCTTTCATCCCCTGCTTTTGCAGGTCATTTAAAACATTTACTAATTCATTAGCCGTATTTTGTGAGAAATTCGTAATCTGGACTTTAGCAATTCCATCTTCAAGCATCTCACCATAAACTGTTTCAATCGGAATTGTATCACGTGTGATGGTAACATCGACAGGCTTTTCGGCCCCCTGGCGAAGTATGGACAACTTTACATCAGTCCCTTTTTCACCCCTAATGAGAGCTACGGCTTCAGTCGTACTCATGCCTTGAAGACTTTTGCCGTCAACCGACATGATTTTATCCTCAGGTTGGAGTCCAGCTTTTTCGGCTGGAGAACCTTTTAGCGGAGTGACGATGGAAATGTAACCATCTCTCTCCTGGATTTCTGCCCCAATCCCCTCAAATGATGACGACAGACTCTGATGGAAATTTTTCGCATCTTCCTGGCTCATATAATCCGAATAAGGATCGTCCAAAGAAGAAAGCATTCCATCTATCGCCCCATTGATTAGTTTTTCCTGGTCAATATCCTGGTAATATTCATTTTTCAAAGTGTCATATGCGTCGTATAGCTTTGCAAATTCTTCCCTATCCCTTATAACCTGCACTGCTGGCTTGTCCTCACCGAAAGCAAGCGCAAAGGTAGTGATTCCTGCTGTTAAAAAGACAAGAAAAAACAACAGCATTGCAAAGTGGAACTTTTTGATCCGAAGAAAACTATTCTTGGTCTCTGTTTCTTCTGCCTTATTTTGGCCTTCAAGCTCTTCCTTGTTTTCTTCATTTATATTTTGCTGATCCAACCCTTTTCACCACTTTCCAATCAAGCTTAAAATCCTTAATGATTAGAATAACATTTTTACTGTGAAATTAACAGAAAAATAGGCATTGCACAATAAATGTGATGTATCCTTCCCTGCACACAGAGGTTTACTCATGCAAAAATTGATTATGTAATAAAAAGAGGCTGACATAGGTCAAAAACATGACCTATATCAGCCTCTTTGAATCTTATTCTACATCGTAGCCTTGATCTTCAACAGCAGCCTTCATTTTGCTGACTTCTGCTTTCGAAGCATCGTATTCTACTTCAGCTTTTCCCTCTGATAATGAAACGACTACGCTGGCAACTCCGTCTACACCCATCAAAGCGTTTTTGACTGCCTTTTCGCAGTGTCCGCAGGTCATTCCTGATACATTTAAAGTTGTTTTTTCCATTTCAAATCTTCCTCTCTTATAAAAAATTTATAACTTAATCCGCTTCAAACGAAGGGAATTAGTCACTACAGAAACTGAACTGAATGCCATTGCCGCTCCTGCTACCCATGGCGCAAGTAGTCCCATGGCAGCGATTGGGATACCCGCTGAGTTGTATGCCAGTGCCCAGAACAAGTTTTGGCGGATGTTTTGCATTGTCTTTTTACTTAATGAGATTGCTTTAGGAATCAATGTTAATTCCCCACCAAGAATAGTGACATCAGCTGCTTCAATTGCAACATCTGTCCCTGTACCAATCGCAATCCCGATATCGGCAAGGGCAAGTGCCGGTGCATCATTGATTCCGTCGCCGACCATTGCAACTTTCTTGCCTTTAAGCTGTAGTTCTTTTACATGGTTTGCCTTTTCTTCCGGCAATACTTCCGCTATAACATTTTCGACGCCTACCTGTGAGGCAATAGCATGGGCAGTACGCTTATTATCACCGGTAAGCATATATACTTCAATGCCCATGGATTTAAGCTCTTCAATAGCCTTTTTGGCTGTTTCTTTCACAGTATCAGCCACTGCGACTATGCCGTTCACCTTATTATCAATGGCAATCAGCATGGCTGTTTTTCCTTCAGTCTCCAGCTTCTCAAGCTGATTTTCGTGAATGTCAAATACGACTCCCGTCTGCTTCATCAGCTTTCTGGTTCCTATCAATACTTTTTCGCCATTGATGACTGCCTCTATTCCGTGGCCTGGTATCGCTGAAAACTGATCCACCGGAAGGACCTCAACGTTATTTGCGCTGCCATATTCTACTACCGCCTCGGCAAGTGGGTGTTCTGAGGATTTCTCGGCTGATACCAGATACTTAAGGACTTTTTCTTCTTCACCAAATATTTCTATATCGGTTACACTTGGTTTCCCTTTAGTAATTGTACCCGTTTTATCAAGAACAATAGCATTAATTTTATGGGTAGCTTCTAAATGCTCTCCGCCCTTGAACAGAATTCCGTTTTCTGCGCCTTTTCCCGTACCCACCATAATGGAGGTAGGAGTTGCCAGCCCTAGTGCGCAAGGGCAGGCGATGACGAGTACAGCGATCGCTGTTTCCAGGGATGATGCAAAATCTCCAGGAGTGATCAAGAAGTACCAGACAAGAAAGGTAACAATAGCAATCGCAACAACGATCGGCACAAAGATACCAGAAATCTGGTCAGCAACACGCTGGATTGGCGCCTTGCTTCCCTGAGCATCTTCGACGACCTTGATAATGCCTGCAAGGGCTGTATCTTTTCCGACCTTGGTCGCAGTCATTGTCAGAGTGCCATTTTTATTGATTGTCGCGCCAATCAGTGAGTCGCCTGCAGATTTTTCAACAGGAATGGATTCACCAGTTATCATGGCCTCATCGACAGCGGACTGTCCAGTTAACACATTGCCATCGACCGGAATCTTCTCGCCAGGTTTTACAAGGATGGTATCGTTGACTTTGACATCCTCGATTGGGATTTTAACCTCTTCGCCATCCCTGATGACGGTTGCTTCCTTTGCCTGGAGGCTTAGAAGCTTGGAGATTGCTTCAGTTGTCCGTCCTTTAGCAAGCGCTTCGAACAGTTTTCCAACAAGAATCAGAGTGATCAGTACCGCACTCGTTTCAAAATACAAATGCGGCATATAGTCCGGGTTTCCAATTGTTTTTATTGCTTCTGCAAGACTGTAAAAATAGGCAGCAGATGTTCCAAGGGCAACTAGGACATCCATATTCGCACTTTTGTTTTTTAACGACTTATAGGCACCAATATAAAATTGGCCGCCAATCCAGAATTGGACTGGTGTCGCCAACAACAGCTGGAACCATGGATTCATCAGCAGATGCGGCATCGGCAAGCCCGTATCCCAAGGCGCATGGCCAATCATGGTGTACAAAAGCGGAAGGGACAAAAGAATGGATATTAATAACTTTCTTTTCTTTGCGTTAATTTCCTCTTCTTTTTGCTGGGCCTTTGCTTCCCGCTGGACTTTTTCCTTGGCATCATAGCCAAGATCCTGTATTTTAGCGATGATTTGACCAACTGACAGGAACGCACTGTTGAACTCAACTGATGCTGATTCAGTCGCCAGATTGACGGTCGCTGACTCCATACCATCCATTTTGTTCAGGACCTTTTCAATCCTGGTGGAACAGGCAGCGCAGGTCATGCCGAAAACATCCAAATCCATCTTTTCATTTCTGACGCCGTACCCCAAGTCATTTATTTTGTTGAATATATCATCAGGTTTGATTTTCTCTTTATCGTATTGTACTGAGGCATTTTCCATAGCCAGGTTTACGGTTGCTTCGACTCCATCCATTTTATTTAGGACTTTTTCGATCCTTGTGGAACAGGAAGCACAAGTCATGCCTGTAATATCGACAGTTATTTGTTCTTTCATCTATTACACCCCGTTTCGATCGATGATTAATTTTATCTTATCTACAATATTTACTATACCCCTGTATAGTATATTAATCAACCGAAATGTTTGTGTTTTTTTTTATTTTACCCTGTTTGACAATATATACTGTTAAAAATATCACTAATCTTCCGGGAATGGACATGAAAGTTATGACATTTTTAAAACAAAAAGCCCGGCTAGCGGCCAGGCTCCTCACTAAATTTTCTTCACATTTTCAAAATACTCTTCAAGTGTCCAGTCATTTTCATATATTTCGGTAGCCGCTTTAATGCCAACGTACCGAAAATGCCACGGTTCATACATATAGCCTGTCAGTTCTTCTTTACCTTTTGGGTACCTCAGGATAAAGCCGTACTTATGAGCGTTGTGGGCCAGCCAGACTCCTTCTTTTGTTGAACCGAATTGTTCATTCAGATTAAAATTATTGTTCTTGCTTGAAATATCCATCGTCAAGCCTGTTTGATGCTCACTGCTTCCAGGTCTGGCAACTGCCTCCAGGGCCTTTTCTTCGCCTACCTTATTGACCTCGGCTTTGAACAATGTTTCCTGTCGGCCATATGACCTGTAGCCGGATACAGCTGCTAGTTCTATTCCGTCATTCCTGGCACCTGCAAACATTTTTTCCATAGCATCCGCAGCTTCTTTCCTCATAAGGCTCTTCTCAAGCTTTGCATCTCCAAAAGAGAATGGAACGTTAGGCCGAACCAGATCGCCGGGAATATAATTGCCTGGCAATCCAAAAACCTTATTGACAAGCGCCAAAGTGTTCTGCGGATTCTGGATGACATTCTTTCCGTCTGCATTCTGGACCACATTGAAATAAGCCGCTTCAAGTGTCAATGCTTCATCTTCAGGCTTGTCCCCTTGTGGATCCTCGTTATCCATATTGTTCTGATCTGATTCTGCTACTTCCGCTGGCTGGTCATCCTGTTTATCTTGTCCAACAAGTTTTTCTCCCAAATAAGGAATTTTCTCAAGGTAAGGAATCTTCTCAAGATAAGGCTCAACAGGTGCACACCCTGTCAATAAAATAGGCAAGGCGATTACTGGTAATATTTTTTTCATCATGTCCACCAATCTTCAACATTTTAAGGCAATAACACCATTCTATCATTTTTCAACAAACTTTCGAATGGCCTTTTTTCCCATTATCCCTGTTCATCATTATGCCTGGTTTTGGAAATTGCAAACTTCCCCAATTGGATGAAGTGATTTGGAGCATTGTTCAAAGTAAAGAGTATAATCGGCAGAGACAGTTATCGGGTTTGGAATGTAAAATGTCCACTAAACTCAGGTTCTTAGACATTTCGGCTAATCTCTGCCTCAAAAATGTCCTTTAAACACTGCTTCTTAGACATTTCGGCTTCCCTTTACCCTCAAAATGTCCTTTAAACACTGCTTCTTAGACATTTCGGCTTCCCTTTACCCTCAAAATGTCCTTTAAACACTGCTTCTTAGACATTTCGGCTTCCCTTTACCCTCAAAATGTCCTTTAAACACAGGTTCTTAGACATTTTGGCTTCTCTTTACTCTCAAAATGTCCATTAAGCGCAGGTTCCTAGACATTTTGGCTTCTTAATACCTCGAAATGTCCATTAAACACAATTTCCTGACATTTGAATGACGCTCTGCTCTCGAACTATTAATAAAACAAAAAGTTCCTTTGTCATTTCGATTACACTTTCTTCAAAATATCCTTTAAACTCGGTTTTAAGTCATTGTGGCTTTCCTTGAATTCTGAGGGATCCTAATTAAGGGTGTACATAATAAAACCCTTTCCTCAAGGGGAAAGGGTTTTCAACTCATTATTCTTTGATTGCTGCTTCGAGCGCTACTTCGATCATGTCGTTGAATGTTGTTTGGCGCTCTTCTGATGTCGTTTCTTCACCTGTCAGGATGTGGTCGCTGACTGTCAGGATAGATAGAGCTTTTCGATCGTATTTGGCAGCCAGGGTATAGAGGGCTGTTGTTTCCATTTCGACCGCTAAGATTTGATATTGGGCCCATTTTTCCAATTCTGCATTATCATTGTAGAACTGGTCAGCCGTGAACACATTCCCTACTTTAAGATTTAAGCCTTTTTCAAGACCTGTATTGTAGGCTTTGTACAATAAATCAAAGTTTGCTGTTGGAGCAAAGTCCACTCCGCCGAAAGTAAGGCGGTTCATTTGGGAATCAGTTGATGAGCTCATTGCCAGGATTACATCACGGACTTTTACATCCTTTTGGATTGCTCCGCAAGTGCCCACGCGAATCAGGTTTTGGACATTGTAGCTATTCATCAACTCATTGATATAAATTGAAATGGACGGCACGCCCATGCCAGTGCCCTGGACAGAAACCCTCTTGCCTTTGTATGTACCTGTGTACCCAAACATATTTCTGACTTCATTATATAACTTTGCATCTTCAAGGAATGTTTCAGCAATGTATTTTGCCCTTAACGGATCCCCTGGAAGCAATACCGTTTCTGCGATTTCATTTTCTTTAGCACCAATATGTACACTCATTCAAATAATCCTCCATCCTATAGGTTGCTACCTCAAAACTATACCACAATATAGTTAAGCAGGAAAATCTTCAGTTTCATGACAATTTTGTTAACGGGCAAGCTAGAAATAGCTTTACCGAAGCTGAATTAAAAAATTCTCTACCTGGGTGTAAAAGAAAAACTGACATAAAGGAGAATGAGCTAATGGGTAAAAAGCATCGCAATCGCATCAATTCGCCTAAGAAAAACAATCATATCCCTCCTGATGCAATCGTTGCCGAGCAAGAAGCACACGGCAAGGAGTTCTCAGCTAACGGAAGAAAGAAGCAAGGATAAAAAATGACGATGAAGCTTTTGCTTCATCGTCATCAAAATTTTCAGCAGTACCGTGCAATAGTATCCTGAAGCTTTTGCTGTAAGGAGGGCAAATCAGATACATGGATATTCATTCTTACATATGTTTCATCCATGCCCATCGCTTCTGATAAGAAACCGCCGATTCCTCTCGCTCTTCGGTCAACTTGCATCAATACTTCCGCTTCGTTTTCGCTGTTTGGATAGAGAACCAACTCCAGTTCATCCAGACGTCCTCTAAATGGACCTGATGCAGCCACGAATTCGAACTCCTGGACGAATGGCAGGTTCCGGCGAAGATGCCTTGGTGCCTGCTCACACTCAGCCTCCCTTAACCGGAAGCCCAGATTGCTTACGGCATTAAAGATCCCTTGCATCAATGGGTTGGGTACTACTGTCAAATAATCTTTATCTCCGGGGTCGACTGCATTCTTGATATCAAGTCCTGTCGTTACCCAAACCTTCGTTCTTCCCATAGTTAACGGAATTTCCAATGGCAGCCTGAAGGTAAAAGGGATTTCCTTTGTTTCATTTCCTTTGATCAGAAACGACTGCGTAAGCCTGAAGCGGTCGATTTGGGCAGTCGCTGTATACTTTCTCTCGTCGCTCTCTTTTATATAAGTGGTATGTAAACTCAAATAGATGTCATCAATATTCTGCTCAACACTGCCTCCGCGAATTTCAACGATTCCGCGTATCTCTTCTCCTGGCATAACCCGGTCCTTTTCAAGCTTCGTGTCGACTTTAGCTGCTCCGATTCCAACACTTGCAAACACCTTATTAAAAAATGACATCCTCATTGCCTCCCAGAAATCACAATTTTCTTTTACGACTATGTATACGATTATAAGTTAACAGGGTTTCATAAAAATACATTATTTTTTTTCACCTTTATTAGTGAGCATGACTCCAAAATAAAAAGGCTGATTCGTCCGAATCGGCCCTCCCATCGGTAGATCGCCTTAATCTATGTCTTCTTCCTCATCGATGATGCATTTTTCAATCAGATATTCAAACGTGATATCCGCCATCTCTTCAAGTTCTTCCTCCGTGGGAACGTATCCCCTTTTAACAAGTTCATGAAAGAAAAATTCAGCAATCTCCTCTGTATCGATTATAACCTCAATCTCTTTCACAGATTCGCCCCCCTTTATTCCAAATGTATGATATATGTGCTTGTTTCATGCCAAGCATATTGATTTTTCAGAAAAATCGTTCTATCTCTTTTGGACAAGCATAGAATGGAATAAATCAATGGCGGGGTGATTCTTAATGAAGACAATAAGTACGCTTGCAGAGATGTTCGTTGCTGATGTCAATAAAGAAAACAGTGTAATCGTAGAGTTTTTTGGCAGCATTGTGAATTCATTATTTAAGGTTATTCAAGTGGCAGGAATTCCTTTTCTTGTTTATGTGCTGCTGGAGTTTTCAGGCTGGCTTTAAACATGGCTTTTTCCATCATTGTTAACAAGCAATGACAGCTTCCGAATGATAACCCTCATAACATGTGCATATTCATCATCATTGAACCATTTATATAAAATTCGATAGTCATTGTATATATCGAGCAAATGATCGATGGTCATCCTTCTCTGGTTGATCTTCCGCAACTCTTCCTTTTCGCCTGCACGGGGCTGAAGGGATTTTTTATCGAGGTTCACAGAGGGCCTTACTTCTTTATTGGCAGAAAACAGAAGTCCGAGCTTCTGGATGAAAGTATCCGCGCTTTCTGAATCCGCCACAAGTGTCAGCTCTTCTTCCCCGGCTTCAAGCCATTCTCCATCTTTAATCCTCGAGAGTTCATATATGACATCCTCCCAGGCATCTTCCTTATAACGCCAGATTTCAGTCCTGAAACCAACAACTTTAAACAGATCCGAACCATATCCCTTTACCTGGACTAAATCCCCGAAGAAATATTTATACTCGATATCGATTTGTTCCTTTTCCATCAGCTTTCCATCATATTCAGAGAGCATCTGCAAACTTGTTTCTAAATACAAGCCCTCGCTCTTATTTATCTCATATACATGAAGGCCGTCAAGCCACTTTATATCTGTCACTTTCCCCACGGTACCATAAATAGTGATCACGACTGTATCACCGATGTTAAACTTAGGTTTCTTCCGTTTTTCCATTTCCTCCATCTCCTCAACGATGAGTCGTGAATTGTGATTACCACAGTATATGCACTATTCTGAAAATCGCCACGCCCAGATGAAGGATGAATATATTATTAAAACAAAAGGCTCCTGCGTGTGAGCGCAGCAGCCTTTTCAGCTTTCAGCTATCAAATATTCTTCCCATGCCTCATCAAAGACAGCCATGCTTTCAGGATACTGTCCGTTGACTTCCAGATAGGAGCTTATTTCGTCATAGTCTTCCGAGTTTTTAGGGAAGGAAAGATCGTCGTATGCAGAGTTCGCGAACCTGCTGATCGCATCCTTTGGTTTCGTGGACCGGTATTTCATGAGAAAGTGGTAAAAACTTTTATACATATATGAACGCCTGCCTAAATTTAGAATTTGTCTGTCCATACTATAACGAAAAGTTTACTGTCCGTCCACATATTAGAAAGTATCGAGCACCTTCCCTACCAGGAAAGATGCCCGCCGTTATTGCCATCTGGCTGATTTCGCCATCTCCAGCAATGCCCATATAATATTCACCATTAAAATGGCCACAGTAATGGGAACAGCATGAAGCCAGTTCATCCCGAATTTCTCTTTGATCATCCTCACATAGTATCCGCACAGGAACAACACCAACATTGCCGCCATCAGCATGATTGATAAAGCGATATACACAAGATCTCCTCACTTCCAATATGAATACTCCCCACTCTATTATAAAGAGTAGGGAGTAACTGGATAAAAAGGAGATTTGAATTTTTTGTGAACAGCTTTCTGTTTCAGGTTATTTTTGTCACTCCTCATTTCAAGATGAAAAATCAAAGTAATTTCGCTTCAGCAGTCTTGGCTGTTCCATCAATACTTCGAAGGTGATGACTTTGGAGAGTTTTTTCGTATCGATTAAAAACAGCTGGTCTTCGATTTCCTTTGTGATCAACTCTGTCTGATAGGTCATTTGGCAGTCGAGACAATGGACTGCTGGTGTATCATCAATTTGGATCGCTTTAGTCCCATCAGGGAGTTCCCAATAAACTTTGTCTGTGACTGCTTTGATATTTTCACTGCTGCACCATTCACAAATAGTCATTATTCACTCCCCTTTGCTGTGGGGATCGTCTCCTGGCTATCAGGGGCATGTGTTGTTTTTTTCTGTTGAGCCATGAATTTCTTTTCTTTCAGTTCATCCCGCTTTTCCCGCTTATCCTTGAGTGATGCATGAGCTGGATCTTCCTCATACTTTTCACGGCGGTCAATCCTGCCAAGTCCTTCTGGAATTAAGTTGAATTCACTGTCATTCATGATGGCTGCAATTCCGGTATTGGATTTTTTCTTTTCATAATCAGGATAGACCTGCTTGAAGTATCCTTCCGCTCTGCCAGGAACATAATTTTCAGGTTCTGGATAAGAGGTGATGACACCTTCGAAATTCCGCAGCACGACTTTTTCAGGACTTTGCGAAATCAGGTAGTTTGGCTGCAAGGAGATTTTCCCTCCTCCACCAGGTGCATCAACTACAAATGTCGGGACAGCATAGCCAGACGTATGGCCCCTCAAGCCCTCGATGATTTCAAGTCCCTTCGTCACAGGAGCTCGGAAATGGCCAATGCCTTCAGACAGATCGCACTGGTAGATATAATAAGGTCGGACCCGGATTTTTACAAGGTCATGCATCAGCTTTTTCATTATTGGAACACTGTCATTTATGCCAGCGAGGATGACCGATTGATTCCCAACCGGAACACCTGCATTCGCAAGCATTTCACATGCCCGTTTTGAATCCTCAGTAATTTCGATTGATGTATTGAAGTGTGTATTCAACCAGATTGGATGGTATTTTTTGAGGATGGAACAAAGATTCTCTGTAATTCGCTGCGGAAATACTACAGGTGCCCGGGTGCCAATGCGAATAATTTCCACATGATCAATTTCGCGCAGGTTTTTCAGGATATACTCGAGGATATTGTCATTGATCAGCAGGCCATCCCCTCCCGAAATCAGCACATCGCGTACTTCTGGAGTGTTCCTGATATAGTTGATAGCCGCATCCAGCTGCTTTTTGGCTACCCCCATGCCGATTTGTCCGGAAAATCTGCGGCGTGTACAGTAGCGGCAGTACATCGAGCATTGGTTGGTAACAAGGAACAGCACCCTGTCAGGATATCGATGAGTCAAGCCTGGCACAGGTGAATCCTCATCTTCGTGCAGCGGATCTTCCAAATCGTATTTTGTTTTGTGGATTTCCTTTGATATTGGGACGGACTGCATCCTTACCGGGCAGCGAGGATCATCTGGATTCATTAATGAAGCATAATATGGTGTGATATTGAGTGGGATTGTTTTCGTTGAGATCCGGACCCCCTCTTCCTCCTCAGGAGTCAGATTGATGACTTTTTTCAGATCATCGAGCGTCCTGATTGTGTTTGTAAGCTGCCAGAGCCAGTCATTCCATTGCTCTTCGGTCACATCTTTCCAGAGTTCGATATCTTTCCAATGTCTTGATGGCTTATATAAAGTTTGTTTCATCCAATTTCCCCCTAGCTATTTTTATACCTATTTACAATGCAAGTTCCGTGCCAAGTTGGCGAATTATTCTGAAGATTGCTTGCAATAGGAGTTATTGGAGAACAGGACAATCCTAGGTAAAAAAATAACCTGCTGAAATTTCGGCAGATTATGTTTCAAGGCTGGATATTCAATTTTTTAATTTTATATTGAAGTGTCTGCCTTGGTATATCCAGAAGGATGGCTGCCTGCTGGATATTTCCGCCTGAAGCTTCCAGCGCATCTTTAATCAACTGTACTTCAAGCTCCTTCAGATTTTCTCTCAATACCAGTGAAGGAGCACTGCTCACTGGCTCTGGGGCAATGTTTTTCAACATCATTGGAAGATCATGGGCAGTCAGCTTTTCACCTTCACAGACATTCATCATGTACTCAATCGTATGCTTCAGCTCGCGTACATTTCCAGGCCATTGATGGGTAAGAAAAACAGACTTGGCCTTTTCATCGAGCCCGGTTACATGCTTCCTCAGCTCATGATTGTACTGGCTTATAAAAAGATCGCTCAGATAAAGAATATCTTCCTTTCTTTGTCTTAAAGGGATCAATTCGAATGTCAGGACATTCAGTCGGTAAAAGAGATCGGTCCGCAGCTGGTTCTCTTCCATCGCCTTTCCCGGGTAGACATTCATCGCAGAAATCACCCTGACATTCACTGAGGTAACATTCGTGCTTCCGACCCTTCGGACAGCGCCATCCTCAAGTACACGCAGTAATTTAGCCTGGAGGTCGAATGGCATCGAGTTGAGCTCATCAAGGAAAAGCGTCCCTCCGTTTGCAAGCTCGAAAAGACCTGGCCTGTCCACCGCTCCGGTATAACTTCCCTTAGAGGTTCCAAACAGGATACTTTCGAGCAGATTTTCAGGTATCGCTGCACAATTCTGGGCTATGAACGGACCAGCAGCCCGCTTTGATGCATTATGGATGGATTGGACGAAGAGTTCTTTTCCGGTGCCGCTTTCTCCATAAACAAGAATGGGAGAATCGGATTTTGCCAGTTTTTCAGCCTTCTTTTTTACCAACATAAAATGCTTATTCGTTGTCAATACATCACTGAACGTATAGCCTGCCTGCTGTTTTACAGCCTTGCCATTACTGAGTCTCAACCCCTTTTGGATTTCGACCAGACGTTCAGAAAGCTGCTTGATCCGCGAATAATCCTTGGCGATTTCAACAGCGCCTATCAGTTGCCCCTGGACAAATATTGGCAGAGTTGTATTGACGGTTTCAATTTTCCTTCCGTGCAAGTTAACAAAGGATTGGGTTTCATTATAGATTGGCTTTTTCGTTTCTATTACTTTCAGTAAGGTGCTGGATTGATCATTCAGTGAAGGAAAAACACTCAATAGCGGCTTCCCAATGACTTCACTGATTTCTAATCCATCATGCCTGGCGGCAACTTGATTGTAAAATATCGTGATGCCTTCTGTATTGACGACATGAATTGCCTCATCGATGCACTTCAGTATTGCGCTCAAGATTTCTTCGGTAACATTGGATACTGAATTCAATCCCATCACACTCCCATATTAAGTATATGACAGCGTGCCGAAAAACTGTCTTTTACTGCCCAATATTTGGCGTTTTTGCCAAATCTTTTACCCAGACATTCATGTTCTCAATTTTATCATAAATATATACATTATTCACCAGCCTGCCGCGATAGGCATAGTCCAATTGATACAATGCTGCATTCATGCCAAATGATAATGACCTCGCAATGGAATAGGCGCAAAAAATGCCGCTCTCAACCAGTTCTGCCTCTAAACGAGCCAGGAGGACTTTCATCAAGCCATGCTTCCGGTGCTCTTTTAACGTCGCACAATCAGTCATTTCCGCGTTTTTGTAAAAAAGATCGACTTCAGCGGAAGCCGCACTTACAATTTGGCCATCATGGATAAATCCATAGTAAATCGTGCCTTCGGTCATCGTTTTGACAATATACTCCGGGTCGTTCAGCGGGGTCGGATAGATTTGAAAGACTTCTTTGTATAAGTTGGATAAGCCGTGGGCATCCGAGATGTCCATTTTCTTCATTACATAATCGCCAGGCGGAGTGATCTTCTGGGCGGGCTCTGCCAAACGATAGACACTTTTTATGATTCCATCCTCCACGGTCCAGTGAGGCGTTGCTTTTCTGTCATCGCTTAGAAACTTTGAAAAGAACACGCAATCGGAGCCAAGGAAAAAACCGTCGATGCTTGCCTCAAAACTGTACCCGTTTTCAAGCAGCTGTGTAAAATGTTCTCTTCTTCCTTTAATGATCAATTTATCTGCCTTTTCACTCTCTGCCAGCTCTTCAGCGCATTTCAAAGCATTCGATAAACTGCCTAAATAATCCTCCACCCTCACCCGTTTGTTTTGTTTGTCAAGATAAACAGTCATCTTGCCATTTTTGTCTGATAAGACGATTGTTTTCCCTAAATGCATTTTCCTCTCCCCCATCCCCTAAGATTTTCTGTCGAATCAAAAGCCTGGCTTTGGGCCAGGCTGACAGTTCAATCCAATTTGAATGAAACAAGCTTCAGTTCAGTCATTTCTTCGACAGCATACTTGATCCCTTCTCTTCCAGTCCCGCTTTGTTTGACACCGCCATATGGCATATGGTCAACCCGGAAAGTAGGAATATCATTGATCATCACGCCGCCGACGTGCAGATTACTGGCTGCTCTGAAGGCTTTTTGAAGATCATTTGTATAAACACCTGCCTGAAGGCCGAACTGCGACTCATTGACCTCAGTGATTGCTTCATCAAAGTCCATGAACGTGTTGATATGGACAACTGGCGCAAAGATTTCCTCACAGGAAATCTTATCAGTCGGTTTTGCATTGAGGAGCACAGTCGGCTTTAATACCTGCTGTTCACTTTCTCCTCCAAGGACCAGTTCGGCTCCATTTCCCACCGCATCACTGATCCAGGACTGGGCCCTTTCCACATCCTCCGCACTGATCATTGCAGCTACATCTGTTTCTTCATCCAGAGGGTCTCCCACTTTAAGACGGCCCGCTTCTTCAACGAATTGTGAAACAAAATCCTCGGCAATAGTTTCATACACGTAAATGCGCTGAATCGAAATGCATACCTGCCCCTGATTTGAGAAGGCACCCGTCACGATTCTTGGCATTACCTTACTAAGGTCCGTTCCTTCGTCGACTATCAATGCCGAATTTGAGCCCAGTTCAAGCGTTACCCTTTTCAATCCAGCATTTTCACGAATATACTTACCGACTGCAGGACTTCCGGTAAAGGTCACTTTTTTTACCCGATCATCGGCAATCAGGGCGTCGCCCACATTTTTCCCGCTGCCTGTCACTACATTAAGAGCACCTGCCGGCAATCCTGCCCTATGGAAGTATGAGGCGATTTTATAAGCTGATAACGGCGTCTGGCTCGCGGGCTTCAGGACGACTGTATTTCCTGCTGCTATCGCTGGCCCCACCTTGTGGGCTACAAGGTTCATTGGAAAATTGAATGGTGTAATCGCAGCGATGACGCCAAGCGGCTCCTTTACAGTATAGGCGATCCGTCCCTCTCCTCCGGGAGCAGCATCCATCGGGATGGTTTCTCCCTGGATCCTTCTGACTTCTTCCGAGGCGAATGTATAGGTCATAACAGTCCGGTCGACCTCTGCCCGGGCCGCTTTCAATGGTTTGGAGGATTCCTCAGCGATCAGTCTTGCACATTCTTCACGGTCTTCCTGGATATAATCGGCCACTTTCCGAAGGATATCGGCACGTTTATGGGCATCCATTTCCGCCATGCCCCTCGCAGCTTCAGCTGCAGAGTCAATCGCTCTTATTACATCTTCTTTGGCAGCCTCTGCTACTTCGGCTATTTGTCCACCTGTATACGGATTTAACAGTGGACGGTAATTTTCTGTTTCCACACTTTCTCCATTTATCCATAAATTCTGTTTCATCTTATCCCTCCTGCTGCTTGCAGCATTCAAAAATCACGGATTCAAGGACATCAAACCCTTCCTCCATCTGCCCGTCTGTTATGACAAGCGGAGCGAGAAGCCTGATGACGTTACCATAAAAGCCAGCGCTCATTAAAATCAATCCGCGCTGATGAGCCTTCGCAAGCACCTCCTTAACAATCTGTCCATTCGGCAGCCCATTTTCATCGAAAAATTCGATTGCGCACATTGCTCCTAATGACCGGATATCACCAATCTCCGAAAACTGTTTTGCCAGCCCTCCGAATCTCTCCTGAAACTTATCTCCAAAAAAGTTTGCTTTCTCGAGAAGTTTTTGCTCTTCTATCATTTTAACGACTTCGATCGCTGCAACACAACCGAGAGGACTTCCTCCATATGTTCCGCCAATTTCTCCAATGCCGGCTGAATCCATAATTTCGGCCCGTCCAGTCACCGCGCTGATTGGAAGTCCGGCTGCGATCGATTTTGACATGGTCATCAGATCAGGTATCACTCCGTAATGTTCCATTGCGAACATCTTCCCTGTCCTGCCAAAACCTGTCTGGATTTCATCTGCAATAAAGAGGATTCCATACTTTTCACATATCTTTTTCACACCTTGCACAAAGGGCTTTGATGGTATGTTAAATCCACCTTCACCCTGGATGGGTTCCATGATGACCGCGGCAATTTCCGTGCCTGGCACCTCACTCTGGAAAAATGTCTCAAACTTCTTCAGGATATAAGCATCCAGTTGATCGGGGGACATGCTTTTCTCCTGTGAATATACAGGGTAAGGCCATTTATAGGTTTCTGGTGCAAATGGGCCGAACTGGTACTTGTACGGTTTGACCTTGCTTGTCAGTGACATTGCCATATACGTCCTGCCATGAAATGCCCGTTCAAAGGAAATGATCCCTTTTCTGCCGGAAAATTTCCTGGCGATCTTTATCGCGTTCTCAACTGCTTCTGCACCCGTGCTGAGAAAAAAGGTCTTTTTATCATGGTCTCCAGGCGTGATGTTGTTCAGCACTTCAGCCAGTTCAATATAAGGTTCATACATCATCACATGAAAACATGGGTGAAGATAACGGTCAATCTGTTCATGGAGCGCATTTACAACCTCTGGCGGACAATGTCCAACATTGAGGGTGCCGATTGCACCTGCAAAGTCAATGAATGTGTTCCCGTCTACATCAGTCAACAGGGCACCTTCGCCACTTTCGGCAAAAGATTTGATCGTATTAAATGGACCAACAGGAATATTCTTCTCTTTTCTTTCCAGCAAAGCCTTCGCCTTGGGACCGGGAATGGCTGTTTTGATCTTAATATCTCCCACTTTTTGACTCCTCCTAATTGAAATGATGGCAGTTTGGTTGACACAGGTTTTACAAGTCTGCTTTCATTTCTAACTTCATTGTTTAAAAGCTTTATAATACTTGCTTCACCCCAATGCCAGTAAAAAGCTGTTATTCACTGATTTCACACCATTTAAGCAAAGTGAGGGCAATGATTTCGGCGGTTTCAAATACATCTTCAAGCCTGATATATTCGTTTGCCTGATGTGCCGTTTCAGTTACCCCAGGCCCAAAAACCACAACCGGTATTCCGCCGACTTTTGAAAGGATTCCGCCATCTGTCGCCCAAGGGGAGGCTTCAATTAAAGGCTCCTGTTCTTTGACACCTTTATAGCTTTCGGATAAGTCTCGAATCAGTTCATGCTCTGGATCCAGGTCGCCCGGCAGCCAGCTTGCGCCGAACCATTCTAGCACAGGGTTGTTTTCTTCAAGCCATGTATCAGCATTGCTTACTTGCGATAAGGCTGCAGCCATTTCCCGTTTTGCTTCCTCCTGGGTTTCGTTCGGCGCAACCCCCATCCTGCCTTCAATGATCGCCAGGTCTGGAACAGAGGATGGCCAGTCGCCAGCCTGAATTTTGCCGATATTGATTGGAATTGGTATTGGAATACTTTTAAAAAACGGATCTGTTATTCTCTCGTTTCTTTCCGTCTCCAGTTTTCTCAGTCCATCAATCACCTGCATCGCCTTCTCAATCGCATTGACTCCCTCATACCTTGTGCCGCCATGGGCACCTTTGCCTTTAACTAAAATCCTGAACCACATGGACCCCTGCTGCTTAGGAAAAAGCTTCATGTTTGTTGGTTCCGGAATGATTGCGGCATCCGCCTTATAACCTCTCAAGACTGCAGCAAGCGACCCGGCACCGCCGCTTTCTTCTTCGATTACGCTCTGGAAAATGACATCTCCTTTTAACTTGATCCCTGAATTCTTTATAGCTTCCATCGCCATCAGCAAGGAAGCAGTTCCGCCCTTCATATCCGTCGACCCCCGGCCGAAAAGCTTGCCGCTTTCAATATATCCGCTGAAAGGGTCCCGATCCCAATCCTTGGTGTCACCAGCGGGTACAACGTCGATATGGCCATTCAGGATCATCGACTTTCCTCCGCCCGTCCCCCTCATGATTCCTACCGCATTAGGGTTGCCTTTGAAGTTGCTGCGATCAGAGCAAAACGCCGGGTGGCCAGACAATCCGTCACCTCCGATTTCCCAAATATCCATTTCAAAGCCTAATTCACGGCATTTTTCAATCACTACAGCCTGTGCTCCACTTTCTTCTCCCCTCGTACTTGGCTCCTGTACCATTTTTTGCAATAGGCGTGTTCCCTTGATTCTGTTTTCCTTAATATATTTCCGCACCTTTTCCTCAGCAGATTGCACGATATCAACCCCTTTAATAATCAATAACCCGAAGATCCTCCGCGATCGAGAAATCACAGGCTGTTTTAGCAGTAATCTCAGCAATGGTATATGGCGCAAAAAGCTCAGAGAGAATCATGGAGCCTTCATTTATTTTAAAAACTGCCAGGTCGGTGATCACCAAGTCGACACAGTTTGCCGCAGTCAATGGCAAGGAGCATGACTTCACCAATTTGGACACCCCGTTCTTATCTGTGTGGTTCATCAGCACGGCAACTTTCCTGGCCTTTTGTGCCAGTTCCATCGCCCCACCCATTCCCGGCACTTTTTTGCCCGGGACAATCCAGTTCGCAAGGTCTCCCTTTTGGCTTACCTGCAAAGAACCCAGTATGGTAAGGTCAACCCGCCCGCGTCGGATCATTCCGAATGCCACCGCACTGTCACAATAAGAAGAACCTGCAACGACCGTAACCGGGAACCCGCCCGCGTTGCATAAATTTTCATCTTCCCATCCCTTTTCAGGGGATGCGCCCATTCCGACTATCCCATTTTCGGCATGGAACATTACCTGTGTTTCCCGTGGCAGGTGGTTAGGAACAAGAGAAGGAATTCCAATGCCCAGATTGACTACCATCCCGGATGTAATCTCCTCGGCAGCCCGCTTCGCCATTCTATTCCTGACATCTATTCCCATGCCCATTTCCAATTCACCCCACAAGATGGAATCACCATATCCACGAACACACCGGGCGTCACTATTTCCTCGGGGTCCAGACTGCCAAGCGGAACAATTTCTTCAGCCTCGGCAATTGTAAACTTCCCCGCCATCGCCACAAGCGGATTCGTATTCCTCGCGCTTTTATCGAAAACCAGGTTTCCGTATGGATCGGCTTTTTTGGCATAGACAATTGCCACATCTGCCGTCAGCGCTGTTTCAATTAAATACTCTTTGCCGTTAAGGGTCATCTTTTGTTTGCCCTTTGCAACGAAATCATGATCGACCCCAACATCTGTTAAAATAGCGCCAATCCCCATTCCACCTGCCCTTATACGTTCCGTAAGTGTGCCCTGCGGCGAGAACTCGACCTCCAGTTCCCCTCTGGTCATCAGGTCGCCTGCAACAGGATTCGAGCCGATATGGGAGGCAATCACTTTCCTGGCCCTCCTGCGGCTGACAATTTTACCGATGCCGATTTCCGGAAAGCCTGTATCATTTCCTATCAACATAAGATTTTTGATGTTCTTTTCCAGAATGCCATCTATCAGGGCTGGAGGAGAACCGACTCCTCCAAACCCGCCAAACATCAAGGTCATTCCGTCATAGAAATATTCCATTGCCTGCTCAAGCGCAGCAATTTTTCCAAATGGATTTTCCATCTACTCTTCAACTCCATTTTCAAAAGGAAATCCCAGTGTTTTATATACTTCAACGAATGTTGTTTTCAAAAGGGCAATCAGTTCGTCAATTTCACGCTTCGTGATTGTAAGCGGGGGTGCGATGATAACCGCGTCACCTGAAAGCCCATCAAGGCCTGCCGCCGCAGGATACAGCAATATCCCGTGGTCCCTGCCAGTTCTGACAACCAGCTCCGTCAGTTTTACACTCTGGTCGAACGGAATTTTCGCTGCAGGTAATTTGACAAACTCCAAACCAAGAAGCAACCCTTTTCCCCGCACATCCCCGATAAAAGTGAATTGTGTTTTAAGGCGATCGAGCTTATTTTTGAGATAAACAGACCTCGATTCTACATCTTTCAAAATATGATTGTTTTCAAGGTATTCCAAAACAGCCAAAGCTGCTGCACATGATTGAGGGTTTGCGCTTAGAGTGTGACCGCTCATGATCACTTTGGAACCCTTCAGGATCGGTTCCATCACATGGTCACTTACAACGGTCGCTGCTATTGGTGCATAACCAGCCCCCATCCCCTTGCCAAGGGCGACAATATCGGGAATGATATTCCAATGCTCCATTGCCAGCATCGACCCAGTCCTGCCAAACCCTGTCATTACTTCATCTGCGATAAATAATATATTGTTCTCATCACAAATCTTTTTAATTGTTTCGTAGTACCCTTCCGGTGGCGAAATCGCTCCGCCGGCTGCACCAATCACAGGTTCTGCAATAAATGCGGCAATGTGGTCAGCTCCAATCCTTTTTATTGCCCCCTCCAGCTCCATGGCGCATAAATAACCGCATTCCGGCGCTGATTTTTGGTATGGACAGCGATAACAGTAGGGAGGCGAAATCGTCGGGAATTCCTCGAGCAATGGCACAAACCTCGCTCTTCTTCCGGGATGTCCTGACATCGAGAGTGCACCAAGCGTGATACCATGGTAGCTGACCCATCTAGAAAGTATTTTGATTTTTGACTTCATCCCTTTCTCCTGCCAGTACTGAATCGCAATTTTCAAAGCGGTTTCGGTCGCTTCTGACCCACTATTTACAAAGAAACTCCAATTCAGGTCACCAGGCAATGAATCAGAAATTTTTTCTGCCAGCTTTTCTGCCGGCTCACTGGTGAATTGAGAGCGATAGACAAATGAAACTCGCTTGGACTGTTCATACATCGCAAGAATGATTTCCGGAACTCCATGACCGATGTTTGCCGTTACAGCCCCGGATGCAGCATCAAGATACTTCTTCCCGTCTTTGTCAAAAAGGTAGATGCCTTTACCATAGTCAATCTCAGGATAGCTCTCATCCAGGGCAGGTTTGATTAAATAGGACGACCTCATAATTTCACTCCATTCACCGCAATTAAAATCAAATGGACATTCTGTAAATTGTATGAAAACAAAACGGGAATCTTTCTTATATATGAAAAAATTACGCCATACAGCCTAGGGCGTTAACGTGAGGGGGATTTTTTATGGAGTCCGGTACTAGCCTGCATTTAGGGAGTCTGCGGTTATACTATTTGAAATGCGACCGCGGGCTTGCTTTGGACAGCTTTGGCACCAATATACGAAAAGCTGTCCGAACTACGGCTTGCTTCGGACAGCTTTGGGCCTATTGCACAAAAAGCTGTACGAACTCGGGGCTGCTTCGGACAGCTTTGGGCCTAATGCACGAAAAGCTGGCCGAACTCGTGGCTGCTTCGGACAGCTTTGGGGCTACTACTCGAAATGCTGTCCGAACTACGAGCTACTTCGGACAACTTTGGGGCTACTACTCGAAAAGCTGGCCGAACTTCGGGCTACTTCGGACAACTTAAGAGCTAATACACGGAAACCTGTCCGAACTCGGGGCTGCTTGGACAACTTTGGCGCCAATATAGGAAAAGCTGTCCGAACTCGGGGTGCTTCGGACAGATTTGGGGCTACTACTCGTAAAGTTGACCAAACTTGGGGCTGCTTCGGACAACTTAAGAGCTAATACACGAAAACCTGTCTGAACTCGGGGCTGATTCGGACAACTTTGGTGGCAATACACGAAATGCTATCCGAATTCCGAGCTGCTTCGGACAGCTTTGGGGCTACAACACGAAAAGCTGGCCGAACTTCGGGCTACTTCGGACAGCTTTGGGGCTACTACTCGAAAAGCTGGCCGAACTACGAGCTGCTTCGGACAACTTTGGTCCTAATGCACAAAAAGCGGTCTGAACTTCGGACCGCTCCGGTTTCAATTTTCATAAAATGCCGTTCAAAGTGCTCCATAGTACAACAGAAAAATAACAAAAAAAGACACCATTATAAAAGGTGCCTCCATCATGAACTATTCGTCTTGTTCGATAAAGATTTCAGTTTTGTCACTGGCTGCCTTAACGGTAGCGAATGACCCGATCGGCAGGGTGGCAAATGGCTGGACATGTCCGAAATTGACATTTGCGATGATCGGTATATTCCTTAATTCTACTTTACTCAAGATGATTTTTCTTAATGCCTCTTCTGTGACATTGGAATTCTTTTGGAAACGGCCAATCAATAGAGCTTTTATTGAGGCTGCGTCTGGTAGGTGAAGAAGTGACTGGAGATCCCGGTCAAAACTTCTTGAATGGCTTTCTTCATCATCTTCAATGAACAGGATGCTGTCTTTCAGGGATGGCATGAATTCTGTACCCTGAAGCAGGTTCATTGTGCTAAGATTGCCGCCGATCAACTTCCCGCTTGCTTCTCCTTCCCGGATGACCATATAGCCATCGTTTTCGTGGAACGTCCGATTTTCCTGTTCGAGATACCAGGCGTCATCTGACCAAGTTTCAGAAGGAGAAATTTCATATGGTGCATCATTTGTAACTGCATCCAAAAAAGAATTCAATGTATATTCCAACCCATGTTTCACGCCAAAGGTTGAAAAATGTGGGCCTGAGTATGTTACAAGCCCGGTTTTCTTATAGATTGCCAGCTGCAACGCCGTAATATCGCTGTAGCCGCAAAAAACCTTCGGATTGGAAGCGATCAAATCATAGTCTATGTATTTCAGCAGCTGGTTGGAATTGTATCCGCCTATGGCCGTTAAAATCCCTTTTACATTCGGGTCGGTAAATGCTTCATGCAAGTCCTCGATCCGTTCCTCAATCGAAGAACTGAAAAACTCATCATGAGCATCTGCATACCTTCCAAACGTCACCTTAAAGCCCAGCTGCGTCAATCTCTCAACAGCCAGGTCTAGTTGAGCTCCCTTCAGAATGATCATGCTTGTCGCTGGTGCGATGATCCGAATCTCATCCCCAGGCACTAACTTGGGTGCAAACATATTCTCCCCGCCTCTTCAATGATATCTTCTATTTTATCAAAGAAAAGGCAGGGTGTAAGCATGTTCTGGTCTTTCAATTTGTTCTCAGGATCTATACAAGTGCAGGCTCAGTTTTTCGTCCCGTTTTTGACTTCTCGATAATGTCTGTTGCAATCCAGACTCCGCAGGCACTTGCCTGTGCAAGTCCGCGAGTGATGCCGGCACCGTCTCCGCCAACATACAGGCCGCTTATTTCTGTTTCAAACTTGTCATTCAGCTTCGGCCGTGCTGAATAGAACTTCGCTTCAACTCCATAGAACAGCGTATGTTCAGAAGCAAGTCCAGGCGTAACCTGGTTCAATGCTTCCGTCATTTCCACAAGACTCTTAAGGGTGTTATACGGAAGGACCAAACCTAAATCTCCAGGTACTGCTTCCTTTAAGGTAGGTTCAAGGAATCCCTCTTTGATTCTTTTTTCCGTTGACCTGCGGCCCTTTAA
The DNA here is from genome assembly GCF_007678455.1 of Cytobacillus oceanisediminis 2691. Lineage (GTDB taxonomy): Bacteria > Bacillota > Bacilli > Bacillales > Cytobacillaceae > Mesobacillus > Mesobacillus oceanisediminis_A. The sequence goes on from NZ_VEEP01000009.1 coordinate 200,611, forward strand.
AATATCTCCGTATTTTTGCACAATCAGCCCGCCGTTGGAAAGGCTGTTCGCCAAACGGGATATTTCATGCGCGTATTCATTCGGTTTATCGAACGGATCAGAGAATGTATGGGACACGAGCAAGGCAAAATTCGTGTTGTTGCTTCCAAGCTTTGGATCCTTATAGGCGTGGCCGTTTGCAAGCATGATTCCGGAATGATTCTCGACAACTACATGTCCCGATGGATTGCTGCAGAATGTCCTAACGCTGGTCCCTACTGAGGTATTGAAAATGAACTTTCCTTCGTATAGATGTTCATTTATTTCCTCCATGACGACATTGGATGTTTCGACGCGGACGCCAATATCGACCTGGTTATTGATCATCTTAAGCCTTCTTTTTTTCAAAAGCTGTGTCAGCCATTTGGAGCCGTCACGGCCCGGGGCAACTACTACTTTATCAGCATAAATTTTTTCCCCGTTCTTAAGCTCAACACCTGTGACTTTATGGCCGTCATGCGTTTTTTCAGTAATCAAATCCTCGATTTCTGTCTTGAACGCCATATCCACCTTTTCTTTTAAGTATTCAAAGATATCCTTTAAAATCTCAAGATTCTGTTCTGTACCAAGGTGGCGAACCTGGGCTCTGAGCAACTTCAAGCCAGCGGCATAACCTCTTCGTTCGATTTCACGGACTTTATCTGTCATTGGATCAGTTATACTTTCCGTTGCACCATGCTTGAGATTGATCTCATCTACATATTTTATCAGTTCGACAACTTTTGAATCAGGCAGGTAATCCGTCATCCAGCCGCCGAATTCACTTGTTATATTGAATTTCCCATCTGAATAGGCACCTGCACCGCCGAAACCATTGGTGATCGAACACGCCGGCAGGCATCCTGCAAAATCCTTTTTCCCAGCTGGCGGCGGGCATTTTTCAATTTTCTTTTGTAAAATCGGGCAGTTCCTTCGATAAATATCATGTCCCTTATCCACTAACAGAACATTAGCTTCAGGCATCTTTAACGATAATTCATAGCAAGTGAAAATCCCTGCTGGACCTGCTCCAACGACAATCACATCATAGTTTGTTTTCATTCTGCATCCCCCGCCATTATCAGTTTTTTGCTTAACCAATGGTAAATATAACAAATAACACCCACGCAGTCAACCAAAACACGAACTATAAATAATAAAAGCAAAATAAATGTTCGTGTTAAACCGGGGCATATTAAGAGGCTGTCTGTTAGCAGACAGCCTCGCAAACTATTTAAAAAGCGTTTTAAATTGCTATATTTTTACCAGTTATAGCTGCAGCAAGCACCAATGATGATTAACAAGATAAACAGAACAACGATCAATGCAAAACCGCCGTATCCGTAACCACAGCCAGCACCTGCGACTCCTGCATATGGGTAACCTCCGCCACAGAAAGTGCCATAAGTTGGAGCTGTTGCCATTGGGGCAGTTACAGGCATTGGGGCATTATCATATCCGTACATTTAAAAACCACTCCTCGTTTGTTTTTGAATTGCTTTCCCTTTACGGTATGATATGGGTACTTGACCCGTTTGTGCATTAGCCTATTTTTTTTAATTTATCATTTTTCACAGCCATGCCGACTTTTCAATTCATTCATGGCGGGTAAAGGTTAAAATGGAATAATAGCAACCAATGTCCGGAGGGTACAGCCAAGTATGAAATCTAACGCTAAAAAAATTTTAACCTTATTTTTCCTTACGGCCGCAGTGATTTCCTTTTTAGCGATTCAATCAGAACATTACTTGTCCGAGGATTTAAATGTTTATGAAAAAATCTCCGCCGGTTCGTCGATCAATTACCTGATTATCGGTGACAGTATTGGGCGGGGTGCTGGAGCAGAAAGCAAAGACCTTAGGTGGTACAGCCAGTTCGAGGTGCTTCTAAAAGATTTCAGCGGATCCCGGGCACGCCGAAATAGTATTGTCCAGAGTGGAGCGACTGCTTTTGAAGGATTATACAAACTGCAAAAAGCCCCAAAATTCAGTGATGTCGACCTCATTTTTATTGTTTTTGGCGAAAATGATCGTAAATATATGGACGCTGAGCAATTCACTTTTTTCTATGAGAGACTGATCAGAAAAGCAAAAGAGCGATATCCCAACTCTGAAGTGATCACGATCATCGAGAATCCTTTAAAGCAGGAGGAATTTGCTGACGCAATTAACAGAGTTTCTGACCATTACGGCGCTAAGCCATTAGACATGCGAATTCCTTTCAAGGAATCTGGCATGCTGACAGAACAGCTGACGACTGATATGGTGCATCCGAATGGAAAAGGATATCAACTTTATGCGTACTCTATTCTGGAGTTGATCAAAGATAATATCCAAAAGGAAAGGGATATTGCCGGATATCCTAAACCCTTGACCAGGAATCAAGCAATCTCTCTGTCTGAAAAAAAACATTTCTCTGCCCGTAAAGGGTTCCGAAGGCAAAATGGTATAAATATAAGCAAGCGTCCCGGGGATTTTCTGGAATATGAGTTTGAGGGCTCCATTCTCGGGGTGACAGCAATAAGAAGCCAGGACGGTGGAATGGTCAAAGTTTATATAGACGGTAATTATGTAAGTACCCTTTCTACCTGGTGGCCGTTCTCACGGGAGCGGTTCTTATATATAGCAAGCGGCCTTGAGAACGGTCATCATACGGTCCGTTTTGAAACGCTAAAAGAGGCATCCTTGCATAACAAAAGTGACATATCGATGATCCAGATTTCTTCGATCATCGTCGCTGTCGATGAAGAAAAATAATATAGAAATTTCCTAAAGGAAAGTGTATGATACTTTCTATATGCCCACCTTAACAGCAAATTGTATGAATGTCCCGTGACTTGGGAAGCTTTTTGCAGGGCAGCAATAATTCCTGAAGGAGATACTATGAGAAGTATATTCAAAAATTTCATTAACGGCATCCTTACCATTGTCCCGATCATACTCGTGATCTATGTGATTTATAAAACCTTTATGTTTTTGGACAGTTTGCTTGGAAATTTGCTGAAGCCCCATTTAAAAGAAAGCTATATTCCAGGTATCGGCCTGTTGACAACATTGGTTTTGATAACATTCCTCGGCTGGCTGTCGACCCGGTTCATTACAGGCAGCATCATTAGGCTGGTTGACAGACTTCTGGAAAAAATCCCTTTGGTCAAAACGATTTATTCTGTCATCAAAGATACTGTCCATTCTTTTCTCGGGGATAAAAAGTCCTTTTCAAAAGTGGCTTTGGTTACGATCCCAGGAACAAACATGAAAAGTCTCGGTTTCATTACTTCTGAGAACCTTCAGGCGTTTCATGAACCATTATCAGGTCATGTTGCCGTTTATGTACCTCAAACTTTTCAAGTTGCCGGTTTTACGTTCTTGATTCCAAAAGAAGACATCGAAATTCTCGATGTAAAACCTGAGGATGCAATGAAATTCATCCTTTCAGGAGGAATGACTTCCTCAAACGGAGAGAAACATGTGAAACAAAACAGCCGCTGACATAAATCAGCGGCTGTTTTCTATTCAAAGGTCACTTCAAGAATTGGAGTGGATCCTTTCTCAACATTGCTTTCAGTCAATTTCTCTAATGAGGATGCCTGGTCGGTGTTAGTGATGATAATTGGGGTTATAGTACTCTTCGCTTTTTCACTGATGATCCCTATATCAAAGGATACAAGTTTATCCCCTGCCTTTACCTGATCACCTTGCTTCACATGTGTTTCGAAGCCTTCACCATTTAAGGAAACCGTCTCCAGCCCAATGTGGATGAGAATCTCTGCCCCGTTTTTAGCCCTGATCCCTACCGCATGTTTTGTAGGGAAAACTTGGATGACTTCACCGTCTACCGGCGCAACAACTATGCCATCTTCCGGTTTAATCGCCAAACCGTCACCCATCATTTTTTCAGAAAAAACAGGATCAGGAACTTCATTCAGATCGACTGCTTTCCCGGTAATTGGTGCCAGAAGCTTGATTGTTTTAATTGGTTCCTCCTTTTTTCCAAACAACTTTTTAAACATAGGTACCATTCCTTCCTGCGTATTTTTATGTTCAATCCTGGAACAGTTTTAGTAACTCACCATAACCTTCTTCTTCCAGCTTTTCTTTCGGAACGAACCTCAACGCTGCTGAATTGATGCAATACCTCAGTCCATTTTCACCCGGACCATCATCGAATACGTGTCCTAGATGGGAATCCGCACTTTTGCTCCGCACCTCGGTCCTGACCATGAAATGGCTCAAATCCTGTTTTTCGATGATTTCTTCCTCTTGGATTGGTTTTGTAAAGCTCGGCCAGCCGCAGCCCGCATCATATTTATCCCGGGAGCTGAATAACGGTTTTCCTGAGACGATATCTACATAAATCCCTTCCCTCAGGTCATTCCAATATTCATTCCGGAATGGTGGTTCTGTCCCATTGTTTTGTGTCACTTCATATTGCATCGGCGTCAGCCTTTTCTGTAAATCTTCTTGATTCTTTTTCATTTTCTACTCCCCCAATGTTCCCGGATATAAGCTTCACGTCCTGAACCTTTATGATAAGCATTATATCGTTCCGGATTTTTTTTATAATAACCCTGATGATAGGTCTCAGCAGGATAGAAGGTCTTCGCCGGCAGAATTTTTGTCGCAATTGGCTTCGAGAACTGTCCGCTCTCACCAAGCTTCCTTTTCGACTCTTCAGCAAGCTGCCTCTGTTCTTCATCATGATAGAAGATGGCGGTCTGGTATGATTGGCCCCTGTCATAAAACTGTCCGCCCGGGTCGGTCGGATCGATTTGCTGCCAATATAAATTCAGAATCTCCTCGTAAGGAAATACCTCCGGATCAAATGTAATTTGCACAGCTTCATAATGGCCGGTAGTCTCACTGCAGACCTCTTCATATGTAGGGTTTTCCTTCGTGCCTCCTGTATAGCCCGACACAACACTGTAGATTCCCGGCTGCTCATCAAATGGCTTCACCATACACCAGAAACAGCCTCCGGCAAATGTCGCAAGCGCCCGATTTCCTTTATTCATGATTCCACCTCTTCCAATTTCTAAATAACTCCACTTAAATACTTATTCCCTATTGTATAACTTTTAAAGCAAAAAACCCATTCATTACACTCAACAGTAAAAGCCCCTTCCGGAGAAGAAGCTTTTTGCTTTTGATTATTTGAATTTTGTTTTTTTGCGAATTTCTTTATTGATATTTTTCCAGTGCCTTTTTTCTTCAGCTTGTGCTTTCTTATCCACCTTCCGGTCAATATAAGCCAGTTCTTTTTGCAGCTTTTTATAGCTGGCCAGCCTGCTTACATCCAGGAGACCTTCATCAATCGCCGAACGAACTGCACAACCCGGCTCGTTACCATGGGTACAATCACGAAATTTACATTCTTCAGCGAACTGATCGACATCTGCAAAGCTTTCGCTGATACCCTCTTCACCTGTCCATAGCTGAATCTCTCTCATACCCGGTGTGTCAATGAGTACTGCACCACAAGGCAGCAAGACCATTTCCCGGTGTGTTGTCGTATGCTTGCCCTTATCATCGCTTTCACGAATTTCCTGTACCAGCTGTTTTTCGTATCCGGAGAAATAATTGACCAGGCTTGATTTTCCGACCCCTGACGATCCGATTAAAGCGACCGTCCGTCCCGGGCCTAGATATCTTTGTACTTCCTCCATGCCGGTTCCTAAAAGTACACTCACTGGTATGACAGGAACCCCAATGGCCACCCCTCTCACCAGTTCCATCTTTGTTTCAAGGTCATTTTCCAAATCTGCTTTGCTCAATATGATGACCGGATTCGAACCGCTCTCCCAGGCAAGCAAAAGATACCTTTCAATCCGCCTTAAATTCAGATCATCATTAAGTGAATTTACGATGAACACCGTATCAATATTAGCAGCGACAATCTGCTCCTCGGTGACCTGACCTGCAGCCTTCCTGGAAAACTTGCTTTTTCGTGGCAGGATTCCCCGGATTGTTCCTCGCATTTCACCTGGTGAGGTCTTGACGGCCACCCAGTCACCAACCGCCGGCAATTCATCCCTGCCATTTGCTTCATATGTCAATTTGCCTGAAAGAGTACAGAGATATTCACCATCTTCGAGCCATACCCTGTAACTATGCTTGTGCTCCAACGCCACCCTGCCAGGCTTGTAACCTTGGAATTGACCTTCCTCGAAAAACTTTTTTATTTCAGCAGTCATTCCGATATTTTCAAGTTTATTCATTCAATTTTTCCTCCATCATGCTTAATTAATAAAAAAAACCACAGGAATGCACAGTCCCGTAGTTTGATAAGCATGTAGAAAAAAAGACGAATAGTCGATTGTTCCGCTTAGGTTAGTGGGACGTGCAATAAGTAACGGCCATCTTAAAAACATTTAACATTCTGCTCATTGCACTCCACCTGCCTCTCGTATAATTATCTTCAGTATATGGAAAAATTTTCTCTATGTAAACCCTTTTTTATAAATCCCCCTGTTCATAGCGACAGTTCCGCACCGATCATGCCCAATTTGCATATTTTACATTTGAGTATTCTATTTAGGAGTGAGGGGTATGTCCACCAGAAATCAGAATGAGTACCTGCATAAAGCTTCCATGTATGATTTATTGGCGAATTACTATAAATATATTGACCCGAATATGCATGTCATGTACTACCATAAACATTTGCGTAACCTGAACAAAGCAGTACAGTTGATGCGTTCCTATAGTGCACCAGTTAGTACACCAAACACTTTACCGTCAATGCTGCGCTTCTTGCACGCTTCCCCCGGGCTAAAGGCTGTAGATATTTATTTAAATGGCAGCCGGGTACTGCGTGACTTTGAGTATAAAAACAATAGCAGCCATATGCAGCTGCAGCCTGGAAAGTATCAGGTTGACATCTATCCTGCAGGAGATAGCGTTTCCACCGTCATCAGCAAAAAAATAACTGTCGACCCAGGAAGGATTTACACTGCCGCAATCGCCGGACCTGCCAATAAACTTCAGCTGCTGACATTTGAGGATCACCCGCAAACACCTGTCGGAGAAACGAAAGCAAGATTTATCCATCTTTCACCAGACGCCCCGGCAGTAGACATAGCCGGAATGAATGGGGATATCATCTTCCCGAATGTATCCTTTAAGCAAGCTACCACATACCTGGCACTGACCCCAATGACCATCACACTGGAAGCAAAAATTGCAGGCACCAAAAACACCGTATTGACAATCCCGGATGTCAAACTACTGCCAAATAACGCCTATACAATTATTGCTGTTGGGACAGCAAAGGGAGAGCCACCGCTTGAAGTACTTTTATTGCAGGGATGATCCTGGCCGGGAGACCGGCCATTCTTATTTGCTTATGAATACTGCAATTCAGCAAAAGTCATGCAAAAAGGCGCTCACAAAGAGCACCTTTCTAATCTGCAGGAACCAGCAGTGTAAATTTAATATTGTCTTTCTTTAAATCAAATTCATTGACACGTACCTTTATATCACTTTTCAGCTTAAGCCGCTGCATCGATACGTATACCCTTTCTTCCTTGGGCTGGATTTCAACAGCTTCCGGCAAATGGTAGCTGTCCCGAACGAACTTTAACACAGTTGAAACGGGAAGGTTCAATCTTCCAACTGATATTGACCTTTGTTTCAGGATTAAATCTCCATTTTCCAAAGCCTGCGGTTCGAAGGTCAGCTTCAATTCCAACTCCTGACTGAAGATTGGGATTGTCCCATATAATTCAACTTCATCTGTTAGCAATACTTGATATTCAAACTGGCTATTTTTCATTTCTTCTTCTAAATAATGATTGATGACCCTGTTCAAGTCCCGTTTGTTCGTCGATACATGAAAGGCAACATCATCCATTGCCGCATTATTTCTGTCAGGCTCTATCTTCGATTCCTCAGCAGGCATTGAGATCAGAATCCAAAAGAGTAAAATCGAAGCTGCAATGAGACCCAGCAGGATAAAGAATCCTATCTTCCACTTATTTTTCACCATCAGTCTTTATAACTCCTCTGTTCAATTCTATTCATTCAGCGAATCAAGGACCTGTTCATCCAGCAGTCCATATATCCGATCGGCAATTAATTGGTAACCCCGGTCATTGGGGTGAAAATAATCTGTGTACAAAAGATTCTCTTCATTGTTCAGGAAAATATCATGGATGTCCACAAAGAACGCATTCCCGTCCCTCTCCACTATAGAAGTGCTTTCCCCATTCCACTCATCCACTATTAGATTCATTTCATCCACATCTGCAAACCAATTGTAAAATGGATTATAAAGTCCCACCAACACAATAGGGGCTTTGGGATTTAAATCGCGGATTGATGCGAATATTTCCTGTAGCTGTTCAGCGAACATCTTCTGTCCGTTTTGGAATTGATCAAGTCTTAGATTGGAAAAATTCTCTTTGACTACCTTCATTAAATCATTACCGCCGATGGTTAAAATGATTAAGTCGGCTTCCTCTACAGATGATTGCAAGTTTTTATTCTCCAGCCTTTTTAACAGCTGGTCCGTCCTGTTGCCACGAACTCCAAAATTCTCAAAATTAGCATTCCTGATTGATTTTTCGCTTTCAAGGTCATCTGCAAGATATGGTATATATCCACCAGAATTCGTACTGTCACCGACCCCCTGTGTCAGAGAGTCTCCGGCAGCAACAATATGCAGCTCCCTTGGAAAAAAAGAATCCGGCAAGGCTTCCTTTATTTCCATCCCTGTTTTCTTCACGTTATTGAAATTCCCTTTTTGCAGGTTTTCAAACGGATTGCAGGCACCTAAAAAGAAAATCATCAGGACATAAAGTAAGGTGAATTTTTTGAGCAATTTTTATCACCTACCTATGAAAAGTATAATCATTATAACATTTAATAGCTTTGTTTGTTCATTTGCAGAAGCATGCATTAGGCCCAACCTTTTATTTTAATCTGTGCAATCAGCCGGTGTGGCAGTCCCGACCGCAAAAAAACAGGCCACATAAGCGGCCTATTGAAGTGTTTTAATATCTTCGACGATCTGATCAAAAGGTACTTCTTTCAGACCTGTATAATACTTCCTCATTACTCCTTCTTGGTCAATCAGATAGAAGTCAGTTCCATGAATGACCTGGTCTCCTTCTTCAGGTTTCTTAACAAGGGCTTTAAAGCTTTCAAGCGCAAATTTTTCTATTTCTTCCTGGCTGTAACCAGTCAGGAATGACCAATTGCTGAAATCCACATTGAACTTCTGGCCATATTCTTTAAGAACTTCGGGCTTATCGACAGTTGGATCGACACTGAATGATACAATTTCTACATTCTCTAGCTTTTCTTCCTTGATCATATCCTGAAGTTTGGCCATATTAGCAGTCATCGGCGGACAAACATCCGCACAGTTCGTGAAAACGAAATCCGCAACCCATACTTTCCCTTTTAAATCTTTTTTGCTAAGCTGTTCACCATCTTGATTCGTAAATGTAAAATCCTCAATCGGATAATTTACCTCATCCTTTAATCCGCTGTTTCCACAGGCAGCTGCAAAAACCGCAACAGCAGCCATCATGATCAGCAAAAGTCCCTTCTTCACGTTCATCACCTGCATTTTCTTATAATGTCCATATCCAATTTTAGCAGACGAGTTTGAGAGAAGAAAGAAAAAAGATATGAGGAAACTGTGAAAAGGACGAAACTCAATTTGTTCCATTTTGGCTTTGGGAATTTTTCATTGTAGTGAAAAAGTCTTTGATGAAGTCAGTATAATTAAAGTTAACAGCGACTTGATGGACATTAAATTCAGCCTTGCTGACCGTGTCCCTGAAATCTCCAATACTCTGTCCAAATGCCTCTCCGCGATTCACGACAATCTTGACAGGGATTTTACGGTAAACGACCATCTCCTCATTCAATAATGCCCATAAAGTAAGAACATCGTGGAGAGGCGCACCTGTCAAATCTGGATTCCGCTTCTTATAAAATTTATAGTAGTAATCGTACATGGGCTTTACAAGGCTTCCTACTTTACTACCGATTGATTGATAATATGCATCCAGCTCATCAATAAGCGCAGGTGTCACAATGGCGCCGCTGGTGACATTGAGAGGGATGATTTTGACTGGTTTTTTTGCTTGTGCCAGGACAATATTTGCAGCGTAAGGATCACCATAGAAGTTTGCTTCTGCGACTGGTGTGACATTCCCTGGTTCATTGAAAGCACCACCCATGATGTAAAAATCCTTTACTTTTTTCATGGTCTCAGGATAAAGGATGAACGCAGCAGCCAGTGATGAAAGCCTGCCGACGTTCACAATCACGATTTCATCTGGATTTTTTTCGATGATTTCCTGGATGCCATGAAAGTTTTCAAGTGTAGCATCCACTTCAAAATCAGGAATGATAGGGCCAAGCCCTTCAACGCCATGCACATCTGGTACATATTCAGGCGGCTCTCCTGTTAATGGCAATTCTGCGCCAGCGAAGGCAGGAATATCATGTCTTCCTGTCAGCTCCTGCAAATAGGCGGCATTCCGGAGCGCATCCTGTTTTGATACATTCCCGTAATCCGCCACTACGCCCAGCATATCAATTTCCTTGTTGAAAAAAGCATATAATACAGCAATATTATCATCAACTCCAAAATCGCTAAAGAACAGCACCTTTTTCGCCAAAACGAAGCACCCCCTTGTAAAATTATATTGAAAGGGTTGAAAATAATGGCAAAAAAGTAAAAAGCCCTGAATTTTACTCAGGACCTTCTGTTAGGATCGGGACCAATATCTCAAAAGTGGTTCCCTCTCCTTTGATACTGGACACTTTAATTTGACCTTTCATCCGTTCTACAATCTGGTAACATACCATCAATCCCATGCCAGTTCCCCGCTCCTTTAATGAATAAAAAGCCGTTCCCAGCCTTGAGAGCTCCTCAGCCGTCATCCCAACCCCTGTATCCTTGATTATGAAGACACCATAATCGCCCTGTTTTTCAACGGTCAAACTGAGCTTTCCTCCGTCATCCATTGCCTCGATTCCATTTTTCAGGATATTGATCAGCACCTGTTTTAATTCGCTCTTGTTACCTTTGATTTTCACGGGCTCCTTTATATCGGTGTGCAGGGATATATTCTTGGACATCATCGCATAAGAGCTCATTAGATCCATTACCTGCTCAGCCAAGTCTTTTCCTTCGATGGTTTCCAGCTTCCCTACATCAGGTTTTGCCAGGCTTAAATAATCATTGATGATCGTTTCCGCCCTGTTCAATTCTTCAATCATCAGTTTTAAATATGTATGCTCTTCTTCACTCATGTCCTTAGCGAGGAAAATTTGCAGGAATCCTTTCACTACCGTCATGGGGTTCCTGATTTCATGGGCAACAGAAGCAGCAAGCTGGCCGATTGCGTTCATCTTTTCAGCACGCTGGAGCTCTTGCTGCAGCTTGGTCCGTTCAAAAATATCCTCTATTGTGTTAATTGCTTCCTCAAGCAAAATCGATTCATTCTCTTCGAGAGAAGACTGTCCCAGTTCTCTTGATGCAGCTGATACACTTTTGAATAGCTGAGAAAGCTGGGAAGCCATCTCATTAAACTGTTCACTCAATATACTCAATTCAGACTGGTCGCGGACAGGCAGCTGTACAGTAAAATTGCCGGAACTGATTTCCTTTATGCCATAAAACAAGTCATCTACAGGTTTCATCACCTTTTTGAGGCCCCAATTCAAAATGATATAAACCGCAACTAAAATGGCGGACATCTGGACTATTAACAGGAAAAGGATTTCCATCTGATTTTGCCTGATGATCGTTGCCTCTGCATCTATCCCCAGAATCGCGACTACTTTCCCGCTATTATCCATGATAGGGGCAAAGGATGAAACCCATGATCCATACTGGTCCGAGAAAATATCTGTACTTGTCACCTTATGCTGATCCCGGCTGGCGCGAAAAGCACTTAGAAATTGATCACCTGCGTCGTAAAACATCTGAGACCCAAAGGAATAATCGCGATAAATGTCAGATGCGGCGAGGATGTATACTTTTTGGTTCTGGTATTCATCAGGCAGTATGACATACGCTCCGAGGAAAGAAGCACTTTTCTCTCCGACCATGGTCAATATTTTCTCAAGCCGCTCGCTTGATTGGTTTGTCTCATTCCTGAGAGGTTCTGCATTTTTTATATCATCCGGGTCAATTGTCGATGACCAAAGCCCCGCAACCCCCTCAACCTTGTCAGCCATTTGGTCTTTCAACTGTTTAGACTGGAGGTAAAAACTTGTCCCCATAATCGAAACGACTACAACTGTTGTAATCATATAAGAAAACATCCATACTTTATTGAATATTGAAAGGTTTTTTAGATTGAATTTCATATTTTCATGGTCACTTTCCGTTCCATCAAGAGTGAATAGTTAAAAACATTCGACATTTTTTTATGATTTCCTGTATGCTTCAATAACTTTACTGACCGAATTTATAATATTAAAACTGCCTTTGTCGAGTTTGGTTTTAGCTGGAATGCAAAAAGGCCTGTGATTCAGGGTCCCAGGCCGTATCACATTCTTTATGTAATTCACTCGAAGTAATACATGAAGCCGATTGCGCCGGGGCCAGTATGGGTGCTGACGATGGGCGTTGTGTCTTCAATGGTAAAATGGTCATAGCCTGAACTTTCGAAGACAGCTTCCTTAATCTTTTCAGCGAGGCTTAACCCCTCCGCATGGACCAACCCTACCCCTTTTATGATTTTCCCTTCAGTATCTTCAGTAAATTGTTTTTTTAGATATTTAACGACTTGGGAATGACTTCTTGCTTTAGATACAGGAGTGTATTCTCCACCTTCCAGTGAGGCAATCGGCTTTATATTCAACAATGACCCAATCATCGCTTTTCCTTTACCGATCCTTCCGCCCTTTACAAGGTTTTCAAGTGTATCAACGACAACAAATAAGCGAGTCTGTTTTCTTACTGTATCCAGTCTTGTCAAAATCTCATCTACTGACTTCCCGGCGGCTGCCATTCGAGCTGCCTCAAGTACCTGAAAAGCCAATCCTTTCGAAATGAACCGGGAGTCCACCACATTCACTTTCGCACTGGACATCTGGGCAGCGCTTTCTGCCGAGCGTACTGTACCGCTCATCCCGCCTGTCATATGGATCGAGATAATTTCATATCCATCCGCAGCAAGCTCGTCATACAACTTGAGGAATTCGCCAGCAGGAGGCTGCGAACTTTTTGGCAGCTCAGAAGAAGCCTTCATCTTCTCCATGAATTCACCTGGACTGATGTCCACCCGGTCCAGATAATTTTCTCCATCAATTGAAATGGATAACGGGACTACGATGATATCCCATTTCTTAATGGTCTCATCATTCAAATCACAAGTAGAATCCGTTACTATTTTAATTTTAGCCATAATATCACATCCCTATCAAAAAACACTATTACTATTATACCTATTCGTCATAACAATTTAAAATATTTGCTTGCTCTCCTATGACTCTGCACCCTTTTTATATGTTCACCCCGAGTGAAATTTCTCGTATTCCACCCATACCGGCAGGCAGAACTGCAAAAAGAACAAAAGCGCCCTTCGAGGAGGCGCTTCAAAAATAAATCTTCAGGCGTTATTTTTCAATTCGGCAGATTTGAACAGCTGCTCATAATCCGGCCATTTCATGACTCTCTTTAAATACTCTTTGAACGAATAAAACTTTTTTGCGTTTCTTTCCTGATAGATTGCTGTAATAAAAGTTTGCAAACGGACTTGGATCATAAAATAAAAAGAACTCTCTTCTTCCAACACAGGAATTTCCACGACTTTAACCTTCTGTCCAACAACATTTTTGAACTCCAGGCTTTTGAATAACAAAATATCAATCCTCTTTTATCCCCGTTTGTTTATATTATACCTTAAATACTGGTCGAAATGTGTCTGTTTGCGCTGAATTCAAAAAAAATTAACACATTTCCCTTTAAATATTCACAACCTTAAAAGCCGTTATATTTCCGGCATGTTAGGCAGCACATATACAAAAGACAAAAAAAAGTATGGGGATGCCCACACGTTTTTAAGACTATTTTTCTATTGATCCTTATTAGCTCATATGTTAAAAGGAGGTTTCCTCATCATCCATATCTCCATATTTCTCCTGCCACTCTTTTTCCTTCTTAAGCTTCCGTCTGTATACCACTTTAGACAAGTTGATGCTGACCTCATACAATAACAGCAGCGGAATCGTCACCAGTATATCTGACATGAAATCCGGAGGTGAAATAACTACTGAGATGACAACCAATATGAAGTATGCATACTTTCTGACTTTCACTAAAACATAGGGATTTATGACCCCAAGTGAGGTCAGGAACATTACGACAACTGGCAGCTCGAACAGCACTCCGAACGGGATTGTCATATTCATGATGAACTTGAAATACTTTTCCGCTGTAAAATTTGTGACCAGCATGTCCCCGCTCAATTCGACCAGGAAACTAAGTACTGTAGGAAAAATCACGAAATAGCCAAAAGCAAGACCAACGATAAATAAGATGAACAACGCCGGGATGTACGAAAGGGAAAGTTTCCGTTCAATTGGTCTGAGAGCCGGTTTGACGAACAGCCATATTTGTACAGCCAGTACCGGTATCGTACCAGCAATAGCGATGATCGTAGCGATCATGAAATAAATCCAGATTATATCGCTGGGCCCCAGGACTATTAACTTTACGTCCAAATCCCGGACAAAGAAATGATATATGTCTTTGACAAAATAAAAGCCTAAGCCAAAGAAAATAATGAAGGCAACAGCAGAAACAATCAGCCTGTTCCTCAGCTCATCAAGATGATCCACCAGATTTAATTCTTTATCTTCCATACCAATCCCCTGCCAATTCCATTTGCTGCATTTCCAATTTCATAATCAAGACTGTAAACTTCAGCCTCCGAAAGAAAAAGGGGTAAGACAAAAGCATCTTACACCCTATTTAGTGACTTTCGTAATTTCCTTTTTTTCATCTTCGAATTCTTCCATAACATCACTTGTCAATTCGCGAGTTGATTTCTTGAATTCACGAAGTGTCTGGCCAAATGCACGTCCAATCTCAGGAAGTTTCTTTGGTCCAAAGATAATGAGGGCTAAGACAAGGATTAAAATCAATCCAGGAACTCCGATGTTTGATAACATATCAACATCTCCTTTTTCATATTGTAAATCTACTATGATTATAGTACTTTTCATCCACAAAGTGGAGGAATGCTGCGAAAGTTCATAAGAAATTCACAAAGGGCACAGTGTGCCAACTAATTGTGACATTTCCTATTCTATAACATTTGTCCTCAATTATCTATTATTAATGTTATACCAGTAAATTAAACAATTGATGTTCCTTGTTCAATTCCATGAAGGCAAAGCCCTTTTTCTCCATGCTGGAAATGAGCCTATTGTATTCATGTTTATTTTTCAATTCAATACCGACAAGCGCCGGCCCGCTTTCTTTATTATTTTTCTTCGTATATTCGAACCTCGTAATGTCATCTCCTGGTCCAAGAACATCATCAAGGAATTCACGCAGCGCCCCAGCCCGTTGAGGAAAATTGACTATGAAATAATGAAGCAGTCCTTCATGGAGCAAAGACCTTTCTTTGATCTCCTGCATCCTCCCTATGTCATTATTACCGCCACTCACTACACAAACGACCGATTTGCCTTTGATTTCTTCCTTCAGAAGGTCAAGGGCGGCAATTGGCAGAGCACCTGCCGGCTCAGTAACAATTGCATGCTCATTATATAATTCCAGGATAGAAGTGCAGACCTTCCCTTCAGGAACCGCGACCAGCCCGTCTACATGCTCTTTGCAAATTTCATAGGTTTTGCTGCCCACACATTTGACAGCGGCACCATCAACAAATGTATCAATATTATCAAGGGGAATTGCACTATTCCTGTCAAACGCTGCACTCATGGACGCAGCACCGCTTGGCTCAACACCAATCAATTTTGTAGCAGGGGACACGCTTTTTATGTATGTGCTCAATCCAGCCATCAAGCCTCCGCCGCCAATACTTGCCAGGACATAATCCACAGAATCCTGGCAGTCATTAAGGATTTCCACGGCAACGGTTCCCTGTCCGGCAATTACATTTTCATCATCAAATGGATGGATAAACTCCCTGCCTTCTTTCTCGGCACATTCCCGTGCCTCCCGATATGAATCATCAAAAGTGTCCCCGACGAGGACGATTTCTATAAATTCACGGCCGAACATTTCCACCTGGCTGATTTTTTGCCCCGGTGTGGTCGCGGGCATGAAAATTTTCCCGTTAACACCTAGTTGTCTGCAGGCGTACGCCACACCCTGGGCGTGATTTCCTGCACTTGCACAGACAACTCCATTTTCCAATCCATGTTCCCATAGCAACCTGACTGCATAATACGCTCCTCTTAGTTTGAAAGAACGTACATGCTGAAGGTCTTCTCTTTTCAGATAGATATCGGCTCCATATTTTTCTGATAATCGTTGGTTCAATTGCAGCGGAGTATGGGCAACAATCTCTTTAAGATGCCTATAGGCAATAAGAATATCCTCTACACTTACCCATTTTCCTTTTAATGTTTTCTGTTCCATATCATGTCACCCTCACTTTGCAAAATAATTAATTTGTTCATTATATCACAGAAAAATTATTTGTCGATTGAATTTTTAAAATATTTGAAATTCCGGGCTTTACATTGAATAAAATGAGAGTAAAATAACATATAATAACGAAAATACGCTGGAGGGAATTATAAAATGGAATTTTCTTTGAACAGTTTTGACGGGGCTTTGCCAGTAGAGGTGACTCTCGATGAAGACAACGGGCGTTATATGATTCGCAAAAGTGATACTAGTGGAGAGTTTTTCAACAGTCCTATGGAAATGGTGAAATGGATCCGCGATAATTTGAAGCCTGAGGATTTTTGCATTCCCTCAGAATTCACCAGGATGATGAATAGCCTTTCACAATTCGAATAATAAAATCCATTGCTTCGTCCAGCCAGATTTCGAGATAAAAAGACAAAGCCCCTGCGAAAAGCAGGGGCTTTCTTGGTGGAAATTTGAATTAGATCAGGAAGCAATTCTTTTTTCATCTCTAGACCGTATGATTTTGTCTCGAACATCATCAGCAATTGCGATTAAATCCTTATCCTTGTATTGCCGACTGTAAATTGGCTGACTGATGATAACATTTATTTTTGCGGGTTTGACTAGACGGCCATTCTTTTCAAAGACATCAGCCGTACCCGTAATGGAAATCGGGACGATTGGGACACCAGAATCTATGGCAAGACGGAAGCCACCCGCTTTAAATCGGCCTACCGGTCCCCCCTTGCTTCTAGTTCCTTCCGGAAAAATCACAAGAGAATGACCTTTCTTTAACAGATCCACTCCTGTTAAAATGGAATCAGCCGCCCGTTCGCGATTTTTCCTGTCAATGAACACACAATCAATCGCTTCCATCCAGGCAGACAGTATCGGAACTTTCTTGACTTCAATCTTGGAAATGAAGCCAAATGGTTTATCAATGGCCCCAATCAGGACCGGTATATCGAAATTACCTTCATGGTTGCTGGCGAACAGAACAGGCCCTGACGGAATATTGTTCAGCCCTTGTACTTTAATCTGGGAACCCGTCAATGCCATGAACGTTTTTGACCAGTTTTTCGGCGTTTCATGGATTCTCCGCTTCTTTTGCTCAAACTCCATATCATCCGGCAACCTTTTTAATCCTGACAGTTTTGGCAAGCTCCAGACAAGATAGCCACCCATATATAAAAAACACGCAATTAAACGAAGCATTGTTTCCTCCTAAGTCCATTCTTTTGCCATTATAATGGATTTGTTTTATCAAGACTATATGATTAAACAAATTAATGAGAAAAGTGTTTTAACTTTTTTAACTGATTATGGTCGTTTCCCTTTCCCTCCATTGCTCTCAAAAGGAAAAAAGCAATCCTTTTTGAGGATTGCTTCAACGTACATGCTATTTGTGTTTAAAAATCAGGAATTCATAATCGTATGGATTCTTTTCATTCTTTGGACCGACTTCCCTTGTCTGGAGGTTCCACTTTTCTATGTCAAAGACCGGGAAGAAGGTATCTCCTTCAAACTGATGATGGATCAAAGTCAAATAAAGCCTGTCCGCTTCCGGCAAAACTTCCTTAAAAATCTCTGCACCGCCGATGACGAATATTTCCTGTTCCTTTTGGTTTGCATATTCTCTAAATTCTTCAATGGAGTTCATGACCGTACAGCCGTCAGGCCTGTAGTTTTCGTCCCGTGTTATGACAATATTTTCTCTGCCAGGAAGCGGCTTCCCTATAGATTCGAATGTTTTTCTTCCCATCATGATCGGATGTCCCATCGTTACGCGCTTGAAGAACTTTAAATCCTCGGGAAGCCTCCAAGGAAGCTGATTATGGTAACCAATTACTCTATTTTCATCCATTGCCCAAATTAATGAAATCATACACTGACAACCCCTTTAATATGAGGATGTGCTTCATAATTAACTAATTCAAAATCTTCATATCTAAAATCAAAGATCGATTTGACATCAGGATTCAGTTTCATTTGCGGCAAAGGTTTTGGATCCCTTGTCAGCTGGAGTTTAACCTGTTCAACATGGTTGGAGTAAATATGCGTATCACCAAAGGTATGCACGAAATCTCCGGGCTCTAAATCGCAAACATGAGCAACCATCATTGTCAGGAGCGCATATGAAGCAATATTAAATGGCACCCCCAGGAATACATCCGCCGATCTTTGGTACAGCTGGCAAGATAGCTTGCCATCAGCTACATAAAACTGGAACATACAGTGGCAAGGCGGCAATGCCATATTCTTGATTTCCGCCACATTCCAGGCATTGACAATCATCCTTCTGGAATCTGGATTGGTTTTAATAGTATGGATCAACTCGGAAATCTGATCAACGGTCTCCCCATCAGCACCGTCCCATGAGCGCCACTGATGTCCGTACACCGGTCCTAGTTCACCCTTTTCATCTGCCCACTCATTCCAAATCCTCACACCATTTTCCTGTAAGTACTTAACATTCGTATCACCATTCAAAAACCAAAGGAGTTCATGGATGATCGATTTCAGGTGAAGCTTTTTAGTCGTCAGCAGTGGAAATCCATCCTGGAGATTAAAACGCATCTGGTAGCCGAATGTACTGATTGTCCCTGTACCGGTACGGTCTTCCTTTTTCACACCTGTGTCCAAGACATGTTTGCATAATTCTAGATATTGTTTCATGAATTTCCCTGCCCTTCAAAAGCTACGATTTATTTCTATTCATTTTAGCAAGTATAACGGATGGAATAAAGGATATTCCTCTTTTATCTTTGATGTTCTCTAGCTAAATTCCTGCTTGTTTTTAGCAGAATCCTTGAAAAATACTACTTAAGAGCTTCAATATAATGATAGGTTTGCGGAGCTGCTTCCTTCAACAAACGTGCCGGCATCCCGCCAATATAGTACATCGCAAAGCATTCGGCAAAATATTCCTCGGGATAATCCAGGAAATATGCCCTGCCGGGAAAAAGCACGCGGCTTTCCTGTTTCCATATAGTCAGGAACCTTTCTTCCTCCCTGATTCCGTCATAGACATGGCGATCGAGTGAATGTGCAAGTTCGTGCAATTCAAGGTTGACCGACCCATGCCCCTTGCCCTTCTCACTGCTTCCAATTTTCACAAGCACAACTCTAGATCCACCAATCCCCGGAACCTGGTCCCATGTCCGTTTCGATGTGTAGCCGCGC
Source organism: Cytobacillus oceanisediminis 2691 (assembly GCF_007678455.1). Classification (GTDB taxonomy): domain Bacteria; phylum Bacillota; class Bacilli; order Bacillales; family Cytobacillaceae; genus Mesobacillus; species Mesobacillus oceanisediminis_A. The sequence goes on from NZ_VEEP01000009.1 coordinate 220,393, forward strand.
GGAATGACTCCCTTTAAGTGACTGGCCGTAGGATTATCAGTGAGGTTGCCTTCAAATAATCGAACCTTGATATTTTGATTGATCGCTTTCTTGATCATGGATTCAGGCAAAAGGGTGAGACGCCCGATAATATTCGCTGCCTCCACCTGATCGAAGTCATCCTCCGGAAGCACCACCAAGTTTCCCGCCAGACTGGCTGCTTCAGGATCCAAAGATTCATATAGTAATGATTGTTTTGGGTATTCAAAAAGAAAAATGCCATCCATATTGGCATTTGAGCTTCCTAGTAGTGTGAAGGAAAGAATGATAACAACGAATATTTGAAAAACTTTTCGCATGTATTATCCCCTTTCCTGAAGAGTTTTTTCTGGGCGAATAACAATAGATGTGGATAACGATAGAGTGAGGGATTTCCCAATAGTAATCTATTAAAATTATAACATACGTTCGCTTGCCTGCTGGCTGAGAAATTCAGGAAACATTCTATTCTGTGGATTTTCCATGTAGAGTGGAAGATGAGCATCATAAGTTTATTGCGGGAGAACGATGGATTAAAATATTTGAAAGAGAGTTTGTTTGCGGTATCAATCATTATTTGTAGTAAAAGCAAAAAGACTCATCCGGTCAGAATGGATGAGTATGCCACAGGATTGATCATTGGGATGCACTTATTGTTTTTAGCAGCTTCACCAGACGCTCTCTGCTTTTTTCCTTCACACGCTTATTTTCCTCTTCAATTGACCTGGTTTCCTGCATACCTTTCATAATAATATGATAACATTCCTCAATCAGCTCGATCTCAATGGTCGGCGCATCCAAAACGGGGGGGACTTCCCTACTTTGCGGGTTGATGTTCTTGTTTTTCACGATCTCATTCGTCCTTTTGCCCAGCTCCCTCAACGAGTCCCCAACCAGCTTCTGTCTTTTAGCAGCGATTGACTGAATCAATCCATCTTTAAATATAGGAATGGTGCTCATGAATGACGAGTTCATCTTGGCAACCAGCCTGTCATTTCCGCTCTGCAGCATCTTTATTTGAGGTACCGCCTGTAAAGCAACCATTTTAGCCATTTCAAGATCATAAATTCTATGCTCAAGGGCATTTATCGCATTCTGCAATGTGTCAACTTCCGTTGAGACCATAAGATCTCCAGCAGGTTGTTCCAGCCTCATCTCTTTGCTTGCTGCCCATTCATTGAGCCTCATTTCGGCAGCCACTATATATTTTTCAAGCGTCAAGTAATATTGGTAGTTTTGTTCAAGCATCTGCCCCAGTCTATTCGACATTTCTGCCATTTCTCTTTTATATTTGAATATCTTCACATATATTTGATCTATTTCCTTGCCAATCGACAGATACTTATTAATTAACCTATCCATCATATTATCGGTTTTCTTGAATAGTCTGCTGAACAATCCGACTGCTGTTTTCTGAAAATCCTTCCTGTCAAACCGATCCATAATTTTACCCAGCTGAATGAGTATGTGCTCAAAATCCTCCTGGTTATCCTTCATAATAAAATCAAGAAGCTGTTCAGAGAAACGGGAAACATCAACAGCAGGTTTCATGCCAAATTCAAGGATATGAATAAGATCCTGGTCATCTATGCTCCTGGCCAGATGCTGGGCCTCCTGTTCATTCCTCAAAGCCTGCTTTAATTTGGACACCTTCGCATCGTTCAACTTCCCGTGGGAATGATTAGAATAAGGGCTTACATTTTGATCATTGATCGGAAACATCATCTTAATCACTCCTTAGACTTTTGAATAGTCCTTGAACAATGATTTTTTTCAAGACAGAAGGTTCCCTCATCTCCTGTTCAAATATGACGTCCTCAAGCCAATGGGAAACAAAGATTCTCTTATTGATGAATTTTTCTATATCGCTGTGGCCTGCAGGATTAAAAATGATCAAATCTATGCCTAATTGGTTCAATAACAGCAGCAAGGCTGCATCTGGCCTGGTAATAGTTCCATTCAGCCCGTTATTGTATATGATCACCTTGGGCACTTCCTGGGAATAATCGAACTTCTGCAGCATTTTCAATATACTTTCTGGTATCTGCATGGCCTGTGTAAACAAATAGACCCTTAAATCATCTACTTTCTCATTGTTTTGAGGTTTCAGGTTTGGGTCGGCACAAATCCTCCTGATTGCTGAAGCAATGGCTGTTTGAAGCCATTCGGGCATGTGTTGATACTTCCAATAGTGTGCGCCGGCCATCTTTTGCGGGTCAAGAAGTCCTTCTCTGTCTAGAGCCTTGTGATAATGGAACCGGAAATCACTATTTGCCCCTGTGGAAAATGGGAGCGTTTTAATGAGTAAGGCATTCTCCTGGAGGATCAGCCGATGAAGCAGCTTCCAATACTCTCGCCGGTTATTGCTGACCCCATTGACTTTTGCAAACAACGCAGGAATCCTTACTGTTTTATCCTTCATTTCAAAATATGGCCTGACCATTGCTTTTTCCTCTGCTACCAGAAACAATTCTTCGTAAGTTGTCTTTAGAGTGATAACAGAAGGCACATAGTCTCTCAACTGCCATTTTTTGTACAATAGGCTTCCAGAATCGGTCAAAATATTTTCAATCTCTTTTGATGCCTGATACGCTACTGTAGCACTGCTGTTTCTATATTCAGCGGGAAATCTTTCTGGCTCATGCTTTTCTGGATATACACGCAAAAAGCAGGTACGCTCCCGCTGTACAGCCATTTCAAGTGCGTCGTTTCCTGACGGTGTGAATGAAATGACATCACAGCCTATTTCCAGTAAAAATAACAAAAGGTACTGGTGGCTTTTTGTATAATTCCCATACCAGAGAAATGCTGGCATGTTCTTTTCCGGATCTGCTTTTCTCAAATATTGGCCGAGTTGGTTCTGGATCCAGCCGAGGACATCGTCAAGGATATTAATGGAATCCTCGCCCGCCAGTCCGAAGTCTTCATTTTTACCGAATAGCTTAAGCATTTCAATTAGTGCTAGTTTTACTTGGCTGTTGAGGATGGGATGATCGGATTTCAGCAGCAAATCCTTTTCTTCGAGGACTGAGACGAAGTCAATTGTTGACGCATTTCTTTTTTGGCAGGAGAAAACTGCTTTTTGGATTGTAAGCATACGGGCAGGTTCCGAGCTGTTGACTAATGACTCCTCAGTTAACAAAATCAGGTTATGGGAGCGAACATAATCAAATAACTGGTTATAATATTCATCCTCATCATACGGAATACCTGTGAAACTGGCTGCTACCTGTCCAATATGTAGGATATTCCCCTCTTTTTTATAAGCCGGCCGCTCATTTCCAGGCGTTTTTAAGATGGACAACCAGTTCTCATCTGTTATAGGTAATGAATGCTTCATTAAAAGATACTCTGATGGATACATAGAATCACTTCCCACTGAAGAAAAAGTTCTAACAAGCCCCTGCCAAGCTGCCTGATTCCATTATACTGGAAAAGCCATCTGCGGACCTCTACTACCTTTACGTGCTGGTTCTTAAAATGTTTCACGAATCAGTAATATGCCTGATTTTCACTTCCAAAGCCGTCCTTGCATATAGATAAATACTTCAATCTGGAAGGGTGATGCACATGCGCTTTTTATATAAGAGGCAGCCTATTGGCGAGATGGAAGACGAATTATCACAGGTCTGGCAGGCTATGTCTTCAGGCTGGCTGGTATTATTTGATCTGTTATTCTATTCGTTCATTCTCACCCTTCTGATCATGCCACTAACCTTTACGATAACCAGGTTGACCGGCACATTCATTATTATCTATTCTTCACTTGTCTGCTTATTCCTATTGATCAGGAAGGCAGGGAAGGAAAAGGATGATACTAATATAAAGTGAGTTTGCTAAACCTCTGTCCATCATGGACCTGATGATGGACACTTTTGATGGTCGACTCCCGATTTCTGTCCATCATGAACCTTATGACGGACACTTTTACTGGCCGTTTCCTGATTTCTGTCCATTAAAAGAGGAACAGACATGCCTCTGTTCCCCGACAACTCGTTTTATTGGACATTCTTTTGCTGTTCAATTCCTGCAGCTTTTTTCTTGTTCATGTAGTGAACGACAAAGGTTGCTGTGAATGTGATTAGCAGCAGAATGAAAAAATGTGCATGTTCGATATGGAGGCCGAAAACACCGGCCAGCATTTTCGCAGATATGATAAAAATAAGGGTATATGCAGTTGTCTCGAGTTCAGGGATCCGCTCAATCAATCTGATGAAAATTCCTGCAACACCTCTCATCATTAGAACACCCAGCATCCCGCCAAGCAGCAATACCCAAACTTCCTCACTGATGCCCAAAGCTGCCAGGACGCTATCAACGGAAAAAGCAATATCCATCATTTCCACTGCGGCAACCGTGCCCCAAAATGTCCCGAACATTCGGATCAGTAGCCCGCTTTTATTAATTTCAGGAATTTCACCGTTTTCAAGGCTCTCCCCTTTTTTCTTTTCCAAAAAATATTTAGTCGCAAGCCAAGCCAGATAACCTGCGCCAAGAACTTTAACCCACCAGAATTCAATAAGGTATACACCGATTCCGATTGCGATGAACCGGAATGCATAGGCGCCGAGCAATCCATAGAACAACGCTCTTCTCCTCTGTTTTTCTGGCAAATGCTTTACCATAACAGCCAAGACTAAAGCGTTATCAGCAGATAAAAGTCCTTCAAGGATGACGAGAGTCCCGATCAGCCCCCAGCTGACTGGGTCCGTTAATACTTCGATCCACATATCCCAATTGAAAAATTGGGCATATGTATCAACAAATCCTTGTATGATGTCCGTCATTCTAGATGTTCCTCCCATTTTTCAGCTGTAGGTCCATGTAGTATAGAAAAACCCAGCATCCGCCGGGCCTTTACTAAAAACATATTTCGTTTTACTTAATTTAAGTCCTATTGCAGCAAAAAAATGAGAAGCATTTAGTCACAGTGCTTGCTGGCAGATTTGATTCAACTTTTCCATTTTGGAGGAGTGTTTTTGGCCCAAAAAATCCTACCCAGCTCATAATGAGTCTGGAACTCGTCATGATAGGTATGGTAATGGAAGTTAAACCAGTGGCCATCCTTCGGCGGCTGGTCTCTTCTGACATGGAAGCGGATAATGTCCTTGCCATTATCTCCAATTATATGGAATATCTTTTCTGATTCGCCACCGCCTGGCATTTCGGTGATCTGCAATGTATTGAGTTTTTCGCCGGGAAATTGCACAGCTACCATTTCAATAGCCTTTTCAATGTTTGGCAGGATGGTCTGCCTGAATTCGTCCTCAATCACAGGGCCAATTTTGGCACCGAATTTCTCGAAGGACTGATGTTCCGCTTCCCTCATTGCCCTGTCAATGAACCGGTTCCGTTCTGCATCTTCATCAAAAGTGTCATCAAGGGAATCAAGGTATGCCGTTTCAGCGGCAGTCGATCTATCGGATCTTTCAGCTGTGGTTGTCAGGAACCCATTCACCTGTGCAGGAGATACCATCCCAAAGGTGACAATCGATATCAAGACAACTAACGATTTACGGAGCCATGCAGGCATTTGGATCACATCCTTATGTAAATAGGGAAAATTATTAATTGTTAAAATAGGAATCTATCGTCATTGTGAAAATATGGTTTAATGCAGCCTGTCCTGGTAAAAATAATATCAGGACTTTTGCTTATTATCATTATAACTTGTTTATACGTATATGTGGGCAATGGGTTTCAGATTTTTCAAAAATGGTTATAAGGAAATATTAGAGGTTTGATTACCGAGTTAAAAAGGGAGGTCTAAAAATATGGAGTGGATCACTATAGCTGTAAGTCTATTTATGCTAGCTTATTTTGTATATTTAGCCATTGCTGATTAAGCAGTGGAGTTTATGTGGACGGACAGTAAAGATCTATTTATTGTCCGTCACTCACTCTAAATATGCCCTTCACAACCACCATCTTTTTCTATGACCCCAAAGTGGAATTTCGCCGATTTCCTGACGATTACATTGAAACTATACTCTTCAAATCTTCTGCTCCTGAAATGATCTTTTAAAATAATCCTCTTCCTGGCAACACGTGCTGCGTGGTCCATCAGTTCATCCGAAAGTCCCTCATAAACAGCAAAATTCGTTAAGCTCCTGATTCCATCCGACTCAAGGATCGACTCGTCAAACATTGGATCAAAATAAACACAATCGATGCTGTTATCGCCCATTCCCTTTAAGATATCCAGTGAATACCCTTCTATTACATGTATCCTTCTCATCGCCCTGTTGATCAGTTCATTGCCAGCATCCCATGTACGCAAGCCTCTTTTGACTAAATAGGAAAGCTCCTGCCTTGCTTCTATTCCAGTAACAAAACCTTGTTCACCGACCGCAAAACTGGCTACGATACTATCCGAACCAAGACCAAGCGAACAATCAAGGAAACTCATCCCCTCATGCAATTGTGCCGCGTCTATAAGAGGATCTCTTTCCCTGTTCATAAGTCTTTTTATTCGAAACATCGCTGAGTTGGGATGGAAAAAGAACGGCTCGGTCTCTCCAAGCGGAAAAAGCTCTAACCTCTCCTTTCCAACTACCAGACAGTCGTCCTTTAACTGTTCCTGTATCTTGGAAACTGATCTTTTTTTTCTTGGAATAAATTCTGTTTCAAGTTCGACCGCAATCGCTTTTGCCTGGGCAGTCATATGTTCATCTGTCCTGCCCGCTGTAGTCACAAACACAACATACACCTCCTGCCTAAAAAAAGAAAAAGGACGTCATTTGACATCCTTTCCCGATTGGCAAATCTGATTTTACATGGATTTAAGCCCATCGTAAAAGATTACGATTGAATCTAATATCCTAAGTGCAAACTGCGGGTTATCCCGCCATTAAGTTTAGCAATTAGCTTCAAAAGCAGAAGTTAGATTCTCCATGATGGTTTCCATTGGCTGGCCTTCGATATCGTGACGAGGGATAAAGTGGACTACTTCTTTACCTTTCAACAATGCCATTGATGGTGAAGAAGGCTCAAGGTCTGTAAAATATTCACGCATTTTTGCTGTTGCATCCTTATCCTGCCCTGCAAAAACCGTCACAAGATGATCTGGTTTCTTTTCACTTCTTAAAATTGCCTGTGTTGCTGATGGACGGGCAAGACCTGCCGCACAGCCACATACAGAATTAACAACGACCAAAGTGGTACCTTCCGCATTTTTCATGAAATCTTCTACTTCATCTGCAGTAAGCAATTCTTTGAAACCTGCGCGAGTCAGTTCTTCACGCATCGGCTTAACCATTTGCTTCATATATTCTTCATATGCCATTGACATAAATAATCCCTCCCAAACATTGGTTTGCAGTGTTAGCATACTATATAATTTGGGCCCAACGCAATAAAAGAACGTCTCGATTTAGGAATGAACAGGTTCCTGTACTTTTTCTCCTTCAAACAGGTCCGTTACAGCTCCTCTGGAAGAACAGGAAACAAGTCGTGCATATTTAGCCAAAGTCCCTCTGGATGGCAGTGCCGGCGGAGTCCAATTCAGCTTTCGGGCAGCGAGCTCTTCCTCACTCAGTGCCACAGATAACACCTTTTGTTCACTATCAATCGTGATCATATCCCCATTTTGTATCAATGCAATCGGTCCGCCAACCTGGGCTTCAGGAGCTATATGGCCAATGACAAGACCGTGGCTGCCCCCGGAAAACCTTCCGTCCGTAAGCAGTGCCACACTTTCTCCCAGGCCTTTCCCGACAAGGATGGCTGATAATGACAGCATCTCCGGCATGCCCGGTCCGCCTTTTGGCCCCTCATATCGAATGACTAATACATCCCCGGCAACGATTTCATCGGACATTACTGCCTTTGATGCTGATTCTTCATCGTCAAAAACTTTTGCTGGACCAGTCATACTCTTCACTTTCAGGCCAGAAACCTTTGCTACTGCTCCGGATGGGGCAAGATTCCCTTTAATGACCACAAGCGGCCCATTTTCCCTGAAAGGCTGATCAACCGGCCGGATTACTTTTTGGCCTGGATTCAAGTCCGGAAAGTCCTGAAGGTTCTCTGCGATTGTTTTGCCAGTGACCGTGAGACAATCTCCATGAAACATTCCTTCTTTCAAAAGCATCTTCATGACAGCAGGGACTCCTCCTGCTTCAAAAAGGTCCTGCATGACGTATTGCCCGCTCGGTTTCAGGTCCGCAAGGTGAGGGACTTTTTCCTGAATTCTATTAAAATCTTCAAGGGTAAGGTCAACTTCAGCCGCATTGGCGATTGCCATCAAATGGAGTACCGCATTTGTGGACCCGCCAAGTGCCATTACCACGGTAATCGCATTCTCAAAGGCTTCTTTCGTTAAAATTTGCCTTGGACGGATATCCTTTTCAAGCATCTGATAAACTACTTCACCGGCCTTATAACAATCATCCCGCTTCTCATCCGTTTCTGCCGGATGGGATGAACTTCCCGGCAGGCTCATCCCTAGAGCCTCAATCGCACTGGCCATTGTATTGGCTGTGTACATACCACCGCACGAACCTGAACCTGGACAAGCATGACACTCAATTTTATGCAGCTGTCGATCCCCGATTGCACCTTTATTGTATTGGCCAACTCCTTCGAACGCAGACACTATATCAATGTCCTTGCCATCAAGCTTCCCAGGCTTGATTGTCCCTCCATAAACAAAAACAGAAGGAAGATCCATCCTAGCGATCGCCATCATGCAGCCTGGCATATTTTTATCACAGCCGCCGATTGCAACAAAACCATCAAGGCTTTCCCCCTGGACTACAGTTTCGATAGAATCAGCTATCAAATCACGGCTTGGGAGGGAATACCGCATCCCTTCTGTTCCCATCGAGATTCCATCGGATACCGTGATCGTATTGAAAATAAGGGGAGCACCACCTGCTGCTCTCGCACCTTCTTTGGCTTTAACGGCCAGCTTATCGATATGTATATTACACGGAGTTACCTCGCTCCAGGTACTTGCAATCCCAATCATTGGCTTTTTAAAATCTTCATCATTGAAGCCAACTGCACGCAGCATCGCTCTGTTTGGTGCCTTCCTGGCATCATCACTGAATACATGGCTTTTAATTCTTAAATCTTTTCCCATTGATTGTCCCTCCCGATTTTTTATTCATTACCTTACCTCTTTTCTCGTCCAATTGCAATAATAATCTAAATATTTTAATTATTAAATATTTGTAAGCGGATTCATTTGAATAAAAGAAAACACACAGGAAATATTGCAGTATTCCTGTGTGTCTATTATAAATTATTGTTTTCTTGATTCTGTCATCTGTTTCCATACTGACCCTTTTGCTTCTTCGCCATGTTCAATCCGGGCAATAGCCAATTTCACCTGCATGCTTACTTCAAATTCGGAATCATCTTCAGCTTGCTTTAGCGCAGGCAAGGCTCTCTCATCCCCAACTTCATACAGGAACATGGCTGCACGCCAACGGACAAGCTTGCTTTGATCTTTAAGAGCTTCCATCATTGTGTCCATCGCTTCCGGGAACCCAAGATCCGATAAGCAATCTCCTGCTGTCCTGCGAACCGTAACAGTTTTATCCTGCAGGGCATTATACAATAAAGGCAGTGCTATTTTATCCTCAATCATTCCTACATACACTGTTGCCAGGCGGCGTATGGATGCTTTCTCATCCTGTAACGCTTTTTCGAGTACAGGCAGGTCATCTATTGTCGGGTCGTCCATTTGTTCAAGGAACTGATATCTGATGCGCCAATCAGGATTGTCCAAATCTGCCTCCGTTAGCCTGATCCTCTTTTTTGCCGCTTTCAACTGGGCTTCCTGTCCTGGATTTTGCGCTAATCTGACCAAATCCTCCAGCCTTTCCGGAGGATAAGCTGCCAAAAGCTCTTCGACAACCTCATTTCCAACGTGCTCAAATTCGCCATAACGGATACCAAGTTCTTTCCACCTACGGACCATGACCACGTTATCCTCAGGAGTCTGTACCTCTCCTATTTTTTTCACAAATAATTCCGGAAGTCCGAATCGCTTCTCTTCTGTTCCATCCGTTAGCTTCACTTGCATTGGGATTCCTTTATACATTTGGACCAGCACTTTGATTTCTCCAAAATGTTCATTGATTTCAAGTGAACTATCCCCGGATTCTTCTGCCTCTTCGCCGAAAGCTTTCCTCACTTCAGGAAGAATGACCTTCCAGTCAAATTTGGCATTCCTTTCGACTGCCAGGAAGTCTGCCACATGGTAGACCCCTTTTAACCCTTCAATATCCAATATGTTCAACACGACTTCCGGTGCCCCAGCCGCCGAGTCTTTTTTATAATTATTGCTCTTGCCCATAGGAAGTTCTTCGTCTAGATTGATTTTCATCGTATTCGGGCTTGGTGTTGGTTCAATCGATAAAATTTTCACATTCCCACCCCTTTATATTATTCAGGAATGAAGCCATTTTAACATAACAAATGAACAATCGCATTTAGGAGACATTAAACAAGGCCTGGAATCCAGGCCTTATTCGTCAGCGAGCTCAGATAAGTAGCTCCATCTTTCAATTAAATACTCTAGCTGTTCATTCAACTCTTCTTCTTCTTTCATCAAGGCCTGGCCTTTTTCGAAATCGCTTCCGATATTGGCCATTTCTCCCTGTACTTCTTCGAGTCGGGCTTCAGTACCTGCAATCTTATCATCAATTTCTGCCCATTCCTTTTGCTCTTTGAAACTTAGTTTCTTTTTCTTCGTTTTTTCAGGCTGCTCCGCCTTTTCTTTCTTCGGCTGGGAAGAAACCGAATCAGGTTTCGGGCGTTTTTCCAGGTAATCGGTATAATTGCCGTAATAAAGGTCTGTCTGGCCATCACCTTCTAATACAAGCAGCAGGTCAACGACTTTATCAAGGAAATAGCGGTCATGGGACACGGTAATTACAACACCAGGGAACTCCTCCAGATAATCCTCCAATACAGTCAAAGTCTGTGTATCCAGATCATTAGTTGGTTCATCGAGCAGGAGGACATTCGGTTCCTCCATCAACAGCTTCAACAGATAGAGCCTGCGCTTCTCTCCTCCTGAAAGCTTTCTGATCGGAGTTCCATGTGCATATGGCTGAAACAGGAATCGTTCAAGCATTTGCGCAGCCGAAATCGTTTTTCCATCGGTTGTATGGACAATTTCTGCTGTTTCCTTCAGGTATTCAATTACCCGTTTATTCTCATCCATGTCTTCATTTTCCTGTGTATAATAAGCAATTTTAACTGTCTGGCCCGTGATGATTTCACCAGAATCAAGTTCTATTCTTCCCGACAGGATATTCAGTAAAGTGGATTTCCCTGTTCCATTTCGGCCGATGATTCCCAGCCTGTCACCCGGCTTCACGAGAAGGTTGAAATCATCCAGGATGATTTTGTTCTCATATTTTTTGGTTGCATCCTTCAGTTCAAGCACCTGCTTGCCCAGACGGCTGCCACTTAAGGAGATGTCCAGTTTTTCAGTGGACTTAACATTCGACACTTCTTCATCCAGTTTATCAAAACGCTGGATCCTTGCCTTCTGCTTCGTTGTCCTGGCCTTTGCCCCTCTCCTGATCCATTCCAGTTCCTGTCTGAATAAATTCTTCTTCTTCTCTAGTGTCGCGGCTTCATTTTCTTCGCGGATTGCCTTTGCTTCAAGGAAACTCGCATAGTTTCCTTTATAGCTGTATAGGCTTCCCCCGTCCAGCTCAAAAATCCTGTTCGTCACTCTGTCAAGAAAATACCGGTCATGGGTAACGAGTAAAAGTGATCCGGAATATCGGGAAAGATAGTCTTCCAGCCACTTGACTGTTTCATAGTCAAGATGGTTGGTAGGCTCATCCAGGATCAGCAAATCAGGAGATTCAATCAGCACCTGTGCGAGTGCGACACGTTTTTTCTGACCGCCAGATAGCTCACCCATTGTTCGTGTGAAGTCTGAGATCCCAAGCTGCATCAGAATCGACTTTGCCGCCGTATTCGCATCCCAGCCATCAGAACTGTCCATTCTCCGCTGCAACTCGTAAAATCTTTCCTGAACTCCTTCATCATCTGGTTTTTGGCCTAACTCAGAGAGAACCAATTCATAATCCCGCATCAGCTTCAGGATAGGAGCCTCTCCGCTGAAAACCTGATCAAGGACGGTTTTCTCTGGTTCCATTTCAGGTTGCTGGGATAAAAACGAGACTTTATAGTCTTTTGCAAAAATCAACTCTCCAGAGTCCGGCTGGTCAATCCCCGCCACGATTCTCAGCAAAGAAGATTTTCCGGTGCCGTTCACTCCGATTAATCCGACCCGTTCACGCTCGCCTATCGTAAATGTTATTCCTTTGAACAGTTCTTTTTCTCCGTATGTCTTTGTCACGTTTTCAATCGTGATCATTTTCATGCCTTACCATTCCATTCACTGTAAAATTGTTCAAGGAAAGCTTCCATAAAACGGTGCCTTTCCTCAGCTAGTTGTTTTGCATGGGGTGTATTCATTTTATCTTTCAGCTTCAAAAGCTTTTCGTAGAAGTGATTGACCGAAGAACTGCTGCCATTCCGGTATTCCTCAAGAGTCATCTCTCCTCTGACACCAAGGCTGGGTTCATAGATTGGATGGCCTTTCTTGCCTCCAAAAGCAAAAGTCCTCGCAATCCCGATAGCACCAAGGGCATCTAAGCGGTCTGCATCCTGGACGATCTCTGCTTCTATACTGCCGAGTTCCAGCACCCTGCCGCCCTTAAAAGAAACCGTTTCAATACAGCTCTTAATCCTAGAAGCAGTGTCACCATCTAATTCTATGCTTTGTAAAAATGAATCAAGCTTCGCCCATCCAGCTGCTTCCGATTCATTCAATTTATCATCCGGTATATCATGAAGCAAGGCAGCCATTTCGATTATGAACCAGTCACCCTGCTTTTCCTTCTCCCAAATCAGCTGTGCATTTTTCCTCACCCGGTCAATATGATGCCAATCATGTCCGGAAGAATCACTGCCCAGTTCCTTTTTCACAAATTCCTCTGTGATTTTTATTAACTCTTTCATATTCAGCACCTACTTTCCTACCGAACTCATTTTACCATATAAATCGGATGGTGATGGGAGTATAAGTACAGAATTGGACAGTAGGGCTTTATCTACATCTTATAGACATTTTGATTTTTTCCGCGTATTGAAATGTCTATTAAAACCGGTTTCTTGGACTTTTTGACCTCTTCCCCGCGTTGAAATGTCTATTTAAACCCGGTTCTTGGACATTTTGACCTCTTCCCGGCGTTGAAATGTCTATTAAAACCCGGTTCTTGGACATTTTGACCTTTTCCCGGCGTTGAAATGTCTATTAAAACCGGTTTCTTGGACATTTTGATCTCTTCTCAACGTTGAAATGTCTATTAAAACTTGTTTCTTGGGCATTTTGACCTCTTCTCAGCGTTTAAATGTCTATAAAAATCGGTTTCTTGGACATTTTGATCTCTTCCCGGCGTTGAAATGTCTATTAATCTCAGCTTATTATTCCCAAAGACAAAAGAAAAAGTGCCAAATCGGCACTTAGACTTTTGCGTTATTCCAGCTGATTCCGATGGTATGTTCACCGGCATGGACGCCGATGACTGCTCCAATCGGGCAGCTGAGGAATTGAATACCCGGGAATATTCCTTCAAGCTGGCTTTGCCATTCATCAGCAGCTTCTTTGTGAAGTCCATAGAGGATGTATACCTCTTCTACTCCGTATTTTTCTTGAGATACCTTTAGATACTCGAATATTTTGTCGCGGGCCTTCTTGTCGCTTCGCACCTTTTCCTTGGTATTCAATCCGCCATCTTCAATGCTGATGATTGGTTTTATGCTGAGCATACTTCCGAGGTAAAATTGCACCCCCGACATTCTTCCGCTGCGATGAAGCTGTTCCAGATTCCCAATCATCACATAGGTTTCATTTGAATCACGGATGATTTCAAGTTTTTCCTTTATCTCCTCAACGGTGGCACCTTGCTCAGCAAGATAAATCCCCTTTTTCAAAAGTGATGTCAGCGGATAAGTGAGGATTTTCGAGTCAAAAGTGATGACCGGTATGTTCACAGCTTGTGCCGCCTGTACACTTGAAGCGACTGTTCCGCTCAATTTTGAGGAAATCAAAACCGCGAAAACAAGGTCATATTCTTTTTCAAGTTTTTCATACAACTCCATAAAGACACCCACAGGCGGTTGTGAAGTTTTAGGCGGCGTCTTCACCTCTTTTAACTTTTCATATAATTCTTCTGCCGTTAAGTCCTTGCCATCCAGGTATTCAACATCATCCAAAACAATTGTCATTGGCACCTGGTAGACATCGGGATTGTTTTTCAATTCCTCATCCAGATAAGCAGTACTATCCGTTACCCAAGCTATTTTCTTCAAACAATCTCCCCCCATTTAAAACCTGTTTTCTCCCCGGACATCTATACATGTCCAAAGTTTATATTAAACATAGATAGTTTTCTGCAGATTAATGTTTAAAAACATTCTGATAATAGATTATTCTGAAAACAACATAGAAATTCCTGCCTATTAAAGCAGGAATTATTATTCAGCCAATAATTTTTTTAGTTTATTCAACGAGTCAATCATATAATCGATCATTTCTGTTAAATCATCAATCTGCTCCTCATAAACGAGGCGGTTAAATGAAACCCTGGCATTATTTTTGATCCATTCACTTTCTGCCAGCGGAGAAACCTGTAAGGATTGGACGATTTCCCTTTCCTTTCCCCAGATATCTTCCAGTTCTTCCTGTATGGATTGATAAACCTGAACTTCTTTTCTCAGCAGCAATGAGAATGAAATGTCGACTATGCATCCTGCAAGGGGATTAGCGCCTCCGCTTCCTAATAATTCAGCGGAAAGATTCTCTAAACCAGCCTCTAAAGTCAAGGTCGCCGCAATTTCTTTTTCATTGTATCCACTAACAGTGAAGCAAATTTCGTATTTTCTCGATAGCTTGGCTGAATTGATCCAGTCATTCCGATCAACTACTTTGATTTCCCCGCTCAAATCCCTGTCATATATTTCGCCTTCTATTACGACTTTTATGTTTTCAAAAGCTGTCGGATCAAACAAAACAGTTCACTTCCTTTAAATTTCAAATCCAATATTAAGGAACCAGCCTCCCATATGGAAGGCTGGCACTTAGATTTCGAGACGATTTAGACTAAAATAGGCCAACTGCATTCCCATCTTCATCAACGTCCATATTCAGCGCAGCCGGCATTTTAGGAAGTCCAGGCATCGTCATGACTTCACCTGTCAGGGCGACGATGAATCCCGCTCCTACCGATGGCTTCAATTCTCTGACTGTAATGGTAAACCCTGACGGACGGCCAAGTTTTAGAGGATCATCTGATAAAGAGTATTGTGTTTTAGCCATACAGACTGGCAGAACACCCCAGCCAAATCCTTCAAAATCCAGGAGCTGTTTCTTAGCCTTTGTTGAGAACTCGACTCCATCTGCACCATATACCTGAGTGGCAATCTTCTTGATTTTATCCTCTAGTGTATCGGATAGGTCATATAGATGGGCAAAGGAATTTTCACTTTTTTCAATCACATCGAGCAAAGTCTCAGCCAGCTCAATTCCACCAGCACCGCCCTTTTCCCATACTTCTGTCAGCGCAACTGGTATGCCTGCATTCTCACACATTTCTTTCAGTGTATTCGTTTCAAGCTCTGTATCGGTAATGAATCGATTGATTGCAACAACATACGGCAATCCGAAGCTGGCAATCGTTTCAACATGCTTTTTCAAGTTTGTGAAACCGTCCTTTAATGCCTGGACGTTCTCGTTAACCAACTCGGTTTTCTTCATGCCCCCGTGCATTTTCAGCGCACGGATGGTTGCCACGATGACAACTGCTGCTGGGTCGATTCCAGATGTTCTTGCTTTGATGTTCAGGAACTTTTCTGCCCCAAGGTCTGCCCCGAATCCCGCTTCGGTCACAACAAAATCAGCCAGCCTGGATGCCGCTTCAGTTGCGATGACACTATTGCAGCCATGGGCAATATTCGCAAAAGGACCTCCATGGATCAATGCAGGAGTATGTTCAATCGTCTGGACAAGATTTGGTTTAACGGCTTCTTTCAGTAAAAGTGTGAGTGCACCTTCTACTCCAAGATCGCCTACTGTAACAGGCTGTTTGTCAAAGTTATAGGCAACAACCATATTGGATAGGCGCGTCTTTAAGTCCTTTAAGTCGCTTGCAAGACATAAAACCGCCATGATTTCAGAAGCAACCGTGATATCGAACCCATCTTCACGAGGTACACCCTGAAGCGGCCCGCCAAGTCCGATGATAACCTTCCTTAATGCACGGTCATTCAAATCAAGTGCCCGCTTCCAGACGATTCTGCGCTGGTCAATATTCAGGTTATTTCCCTGTTGAAGATGATTATCGATTAAAGCAGCCAGAGCATTGTTGGCTGTGGTTATGGCGTGCAGATCGCCTGTGAAGTGAAGATTGATGTCTTCCATTGGAAGCACTTGTGCATAGCCGCCCCCTGTTGCACCGCCCTTGATCCCCATCGTCGGTCCGAGTGATGGTTCACGCATGGCAATCATTGTCTTTTGTCCCAGCTTATTTAAAGCATCAGCGAGTCCGACCGTCACAGTCGATTTCCCTTCCCCAGCAGGAGTCGGATTAATCGCAGTGACAAGTACAACCTTGCCGCTTTCCTTTGTTTTCAGTTTCGCCAAAGCTTCTGATGACAGCTTTGCTTTATACTTGCCGAACATCTCGATATCATCGGCAGCAAGTCCTATGCTTGCAGCAATATCAACGATCGGCTTCATTTGGCTTTCACGAGCAATTTCAATATCTGACTTAACCTGAACATTCGTTTCCATTCCCAAACCCCCCAGATATTATCTATGTGCTTACCATCTTATATTCTACCATCAGAAAATTACTATCAGGTAAAAAATATTTATTTGTCATAAAATTTCCTCTTTAGCCAATTGCTCCATGAAAGAATTCAGACTATAATAAAAATTACTGACTTTAGTTTGTTAAAAGGGAGGTTATGTTATGCCAATCAAAATCCCGCTGCATTTGCCAGCGAAAGAAATATTGGAAAAAGAAAACATTTTCATCATGGATGACACTCGCGCTTCAAGGCAGGATATCCGCCCATTAAATATTTTGATCCTGAATCTTATGCCTGAGAAAGAAAAGACTGAGAGACAGTTGCTTCGACTGCTCGGAAACACTCCGCTCCAGGTTAACATCACTTTTTTGAAAACAGCTACATATGACTCCAAAACCACATCCCGATATCATCTAGACGAGTTTTACCAAACCTTCAGCCAGGTAAAAGAAAAGAGATATGATGGGATGATTATTACTGGTGCGCCAATCGAACTTATGGAATTCGAGGAAGTGGAATATTGGAATGAGTTGAGGGAAATCCTTGATTGGACAAAGGAAAACGTGACATCGACTTTGCATATCTGCTGGGGAGCGCAGGCTGCCATCTATCATCACTATGGCATTGGCAAATACGTCCTTCCGCGAAAATGCTCAGGAATCTTCAATCATGTAGTCCTGGATGAAACGGAAAAGTTGTTAAGAGGGTTTGACGATGAATTTTTTGCACCCCATTCACGTAACACCGAATTATCTATTAATGAACTTGAAAACCATCCGGATTTAAAAATTCTTGCGGTTTCCGATGAAGCAGGACCATTGATCATTTCAAGCATGGATGGGGCCAGAATCATGATTACTGGCCATCTTGAATATGAAGCTGCAACTCTAGCAGAGGAATATGCACGAGACAGGGACAGGGGAATTGATATCCAGGTTCCTGAGCATTACTTTCCAGATAACAATCCTGAAAAGAAACCGGCCAATCGCTGGAAGTCTCACGCACATTTGTTTTTTTCAAACTGGCTCAATTATTATGTGTACCAGGAGACTCCTTTTGAATGGAATTAAAAACAGGCACCGACAAACCTCGGTGCCTTTCTTCGTTCTCTAAACTGGCTTAGGAACCTGGAACATGAAAACCCACATAAAAGAAAGTGATTGCTGAAGCTCCAACGGAAGGGACCCCAGGGAAAGCTGTTCGGCCGCTTTTTTGTAGACACCATATTCCCCAACCTTTTTCCATCCAATCTCCCCTGCCAGTTTTTCCAACTCCCAGGGCATGATTGTATTGCAGAACACTTCTTCTCCGTACAGTCTCCGGAAACTGTTCCTTCTCGGGGCAGCTGTTGGTCCAAGGATGGCAATGCAAGCAAATCCATCAGGCTTTAATACCCTTGCAACTTCCTTCAAAGATTCAAATGGGCTTTCCGTCCACTCAATCGAGTTGATTGCCATCACTGCTTCAAAGGTATTATCCTCTATTCCGCAATCAGTTAAATTACCCTTCATAAAATCACAATCACTTGAATTTTGCCTGGCTTTATCAAGCATTTCCCCGGAAACATCCATTCCCGTGACCACAAATCCTGCTTCCGCCAGCTTCCTTGTGCCGACACCATCCCCACATCCTAAGTCACAAATCGCCGCACCTGGTGAGACAAATTTTTTGATGAAGGGAACGATATCCTTACGGCTTCCGTCCTCCCACATCCCCTTGCTTCTTGAATTCCATGATGTTGCCATGCTGTCCCACAGTTTTTCCGATTCCTTCTTCCAATCTGATGTATTCAAAAGCTCACCCGCCTATTTCTTCTAATAATAGTTAATTCGTCAAGAAAAGCAGAATTCCTGTTAAGTTTATTTTTCGAGGAAAAGTGCAAGACTAGGTGGATGAAAGGAGAGATTGGATTGGAACAAGAACAGTTAGTCGCAGTACATAAAAACAATGCTGGTGAAATCATCAGCTTCCAGACCTCAAGCGGGAGGATCATCTCTTATCGCAAAGCCTTGTTGGAAGCGTATGCCGGGAATATTTCCGGGGTGAACATAAATGAGGAAACCAATGGGATTTCCTCATTAATTTCAGCAGACGGTTCCGACTTTCAAACTTATCCAGATATATACTGAAGACAAAAAACACCTGACAGCAGTGCCAGGTGTTTATTTTATTGGTCATCGTTTTGTTTTTGGATCGCCCTTAATTCCTGGACCCTGGATTTGTCTTCTTCGAAAAACTGGACAAGGTCACCGATCCTGTCGATTGCATCCCAGCTTAAATGATGTTCAATGCCCTCGACATCATTATAGATGTTTTCTTCCTTTACACCGATTACCTGTAATAATTGCTCAAGTAATTCATGGCGGTAAACCAGCCTTTTGCCAGTTTTGTATCCTTTAGGAGTCAGCACAAGCCCGCGATATTTTTCATAAACCAGGAACTGGTCTTTATCAAGTTTTTGGACCATTTTTGTTACTGAGGAGGGATGGACCGATAATGCCTCTGCGATATCTACTACCCGGGCATAACCTTTTTGTTCTATTAAAATAAAAATTTGTTCAATATAATCTTCCATACTAGGTGTTGGCATCCCATGACCTCCAATGCTTATACAATAGCCATATTAAAGTTTACTATAGAAGGACAAGGGTGACAAGGCGCTACTCCCCTTGATTGACAGGCTGTGGAGCCAGATCGAATTTCAGTTTGTTTTCGGCCGTATCCCAGTAAAGCTTTGCGTTGAAATTTCGATCTTTGCTCTGGAAGCCTTCGATTACATCTGTGCTTCCTTCTGCCAGCAGCTTCTTTATATTTTTTTGGGTCACTGCCTTTCCAAGGATCTGTTTGGATAGGGTGAAATTACATTTTGTTTTTTGGTAGTTGGAGCAACCATAAAACGTCCCCTTGTCCACAACCATGCCATCGCATTTCTTACATTTCCCCAGATTCGTGCCGCGCCTTGCCTTCCCGCCTTTTTTTCCGGGCACAAAGGCGTTGGTGAGTTCCTCGGAAAATGTCCAGCCTGCTGAACCTTCGGTTGTTTCCGTAACCAGGTGCTTGATCATTTTTGAGGTTTGCTCGATAAACTGTTTGGGCGATGCCTCCCCTTCGCCTATCTGGTGCAGCCGCTGTTCCCATTTAGCTGTCATTTCCGGTGAAGCAAGGACTTGTCCGCCAACTGCGGCGACGAGTATTTTTGCTTTGGCTGTGGCATATACAAGATTTTTACGGACCTCGATATAGGCCCGGTCCTTAAGCATGGTAATGATTCCTGCTCTCGTAGCTTCAGTTCCAAGCCCTTCTGCCTTCATCAGGACTTTTTCCAGTTGCTTGTCTTCAATATGCTTGCCGGCCGTTTTCATTAAAGTGATCAACTGTCCTTCAGTCAGTCTCTTTGGCGGCTGTGTTTTGCTTTCTTTTACTTCTGTTTTCACGACAGTTCCCGTTTCACCCTGCTGAACAGCAGGCAGCTCTGGTTCTTTGTCTGCGTCTTTTTGCGGAAGCACCTTCTTCCAGCCTTCCTCAAGCTGGACTTTCCCCTTCGAGATAAATTCAGCCCTGCCATCCACGACGGTCTTAATGGTCGTATACTCCGCTATATAAGGTCCATAGTGGGCGGCGATCAGCGTCCGCACGAGCAAATCATATAGTTTAAGCTCATCTCCCGAAAGCCTGCCCAAGTTGGGAACTTGTTCGGTGGGGATGATCGCATAGTGGTCTGTCACCTTTTTTTCATTTACATATCGTTTATTATTTTCAATGGATTCCACTGGCAACGGATATAACGGTCCATAATCAGGAATCGCCTTGAGTTTATTCAGGATTGCCGGAAACCCTTCCGCTTCGCCTGGAGTCACATACCTTGAATCCGAACGGGGATAAGAGACGATTCCCCGTTGATAGAGCCCTTGTAAAATGTCGAGCGTCTTTTTCGGCGACATCTTGAAGCGCCGGTTTGCTTCAGCCTGAATCGCTGAAAGATTGTATAATAATGGCGGCAGGAATTCTTTTTTCTCTGAATTGACTTCTGCTGCTTCCGCAGCTTTGCCGTTGCAGAATTCAGCAATTTTTTCAGCCATTTCTTTTGTTTTGATCCTTGAGTCACCATCTTTTTCCCATTTGCCCGTGTATTTTTTGCCATTGATATTAAATTTCCCGATTACCTCCCAGAATGGTTCTGAGACGAAGTTTTCGATCTCCAGCTCACGTTTTACAATGAGAGCAAGTGTGGGCGTCTGGACTCTTCCAACGGAAAATACATCTGAATACCCCTTCTTCTGCAATAAAAGAGTGTAAAGTCTGGATGCATTCATGCCGACAACCCAGTCAGCACAAGCTCGGGTATAAGCTTCAAAATACAAATTCTTTGTATCTGATTCACTTAACAATTTCTGAAAACCTTCTTTTATCGCTTTTGGGGTGAGGGAGGAAATCCACAGCCGTTTCATCGGTTTCGTGCAATTTGCAAGGCGAAGGATATTCCGGATGATCAGCTCCCCTTCCCGCCCAGCATCACCTGCATGGATGATTTCAGTTACCTGGGGGTCCGAAACCAATCTTTTTATAATATTGAATTGCTTTGCTTTTGATTTTACTACTTCATACTGGAATTGGTCTGGAATGATCGGCAATGTATTCAGGGACCACTTTTTCCAGGTTGGGTTGTACTGTTCTGGCGCGGATAATTCCGTTAGATGGCCAATTGCCCAGGATACATAAGCACCATCGGGAAAAATTTCATTTGGAAGGATCTCAATGTATCCATCTTTCTTCTTCATTTTAAAAACGGAGGCCAGCGTTCTGCCCTGGTCAGGCTTTTCCGCAACGATCAACTTCATAATTTCCTCCTGAAAAGCTTTTATAAGAGCGTAGTGTAAACCTAAATTCTATTTTATCTTTTTTTCGACAAGAGCGTAAAGGACTTTTATCTCAGCATCTAAAACACATAAACAGGCAGCTGATTGCTCAGCTGCCTTCTAAAAATTTTCAATATCGAACGGCTCGACTTTATTATTATCATTGATGTACCAGCGATCCCTATGAACAACTGCTGAAACAGTCAAAATCAATGAAGGAACTTTTTCAATCCTGACTACGATCGCACCGACTAGCTCCTGGAAAATCACGAATGACTCGCCGTGGCTGAAAGCAGCCCATTGCGGACCCATGATGGCGATGGAACGAATGATTTCTTCCTTTTCTTTTTGTTCAAGGGAAAGATGCGGAGAAAAAATGATAATCCAGTCCTCATCACCAATCGAAAAGCGATACATGCCCTCACCCTTTTATTCATCATATTTGACTATTAAAAGATATGATTGGCAGGTATATTTTATACCCCTACGATTGAATCATTTAAGACCCGTGAAATTCTCAAACCGCGGTTGAGACGCAAATCAATCAGAGTATCATCGGTCTTGATCAGAGCCCTCAATGGTTCAAATTTATCGACCATAAGGATTGTCCCTTCTTCACCATTGCTTAAAAGAACGCGTTTCCCGACAAGGCTGTCCATGATCCTGTATAAAAAAACCAGCATGATTTTCGGGTCGAATTTGCCGAAAACATCATTTTGCATCTGGGAAATGACTATATGGAATGGTTCTGCCTGATGGTAAACCCTCGAAGACGACATGGCATGATAGACATCAGCAATCGCCACAATTTTGGCAAACTCGTCGATTTTATCGCTGGGCAGACTGAACGGATAGCCGCCACCATCCTCCCGTTCGTGATGCTGGAGTGCGATGAGGGCAACCCTGTCATTCAACTCGGGTATATCCTTCAGCAATCTGTATCCATACACAGTATGCCGTTTCATTTCGGCGTACTCTTCAAGTGTCAGCCTTCCTGGCTTATTGAGAATGTCAGCCGGTATCCTGGCCTTTCCGATATCATGAAGGGTAGCTCCCAGAGAAAGATCATTCAAATCGGACTGATTCAGATTCAGCCATTTTCCAAGCAATGTTGAAATGATACCGACACAGACTGTATGCCTGTAAGTATACTCATCTTTCGACTTAAGTTCATAAAAAAGATGGTAGATATGAGGTATTTCTGCTGCCTGTCTGATCGCTGGCATGATTTCATTCTTGATTTCGGAAACAGGTACAACGCCTGTTTTCGCAACTACCTCGAATATTTCTTCCATTTGTATGGAAGCTGCGTCAAGTTTCCTTGAAATATCATCGATTTTAGTATTTACCGCATTCTGTGATGTAGGGTCCTGAACGGGCTTTCCGTTCCTGATTGAATCCAATAATGTCTCAATTTGATAATCAGATAAGGACGTGAACGCTGATGGAGTGGTCTTCATCATAGTACCCTCCTCTAAGCTAATAATAGACTTGTTTTTTAGTTGATTGCTGTTCTTAAAACTTTTGCAGTTCAAAAGGAATACTTTAATAAGAAAATAATAACAAATTTTTCCGGAAATAGGAACCTGGAGGCTGATTTTTAATTAACTAAATTTTAAGATTATTTTCAGTATAATAGCGCTTACAATCTTGACTAGGACTATCCCAATATTGTATATTTAAGACATCATTTAATAGAATATATTTGCCATGTCAGAGAATGCAGGTGTATCCAATTAGATGATAATATTCAACTTGACGCAGACATTGTGTCGCGAAAGACATGGGAGGAAAGTTTAACATGCAAAACGGTAAAGTTAAATGGTTTAACAATGAAAAAGGTTTCGGCTTTATTGAAGTAGAAGGTGGAGACGATGTATTCGTACACTTCTCAGCGATCCAGGGTGATGGCTACAAGTCATTAGAAGAAGGCCAGGAAGTATCTTTCGAAATCGTCGATGGAAACCGCGGACCACAAGCAGCTAACGTAGTGAAACTATAATTCCAAAAGTTAAAGGCTGGCGCCAGACGCCAGCCTTTTTGATTGTATTTGATTATAGACATTTCGCATTCTCCATGCCCCTGAAATGTCCTTTAATTCCTCTTTCTTAGACATTTCGCCTTCTTCATGACCTCAAAATGTCCATTAAAATCACTTTCTTAGACATTTTGCATTCTTCATGACCTCAAAATGTCCATTAAAACCACTTTCTTAGACATTTCGCATTTTTCATGACCTCAAAATGTCCATTAAACCCTCTTTCTTAGACATTTCGCCTTCTTCATGACCTCAAAATGTCCATTAAACCCACTTTCTTAGACATTTCGCCTTCTTCATGACCTCAAAATGTCCATTAAAACCATTTTCTTAGACATTTCGCCTTCTTCATGACCTTAAAATGTCCACTAAAACCACAATGATTATAATTTCTGTCCGCACTTTTTTATTTTCTCGCCGACGGTGCATTCTGTTATGCAAAACCGGTGTGCGGATCGTTTTCCGTGTTCTTGCCGGTTATGCTTTTTCAGGAAGCATCCATTGCAATATGTATTGAGCAATGTTTCTACCTCAGCAAGGATTTCATTTCGAGTCAATCGTTTCCCTCCTGGCTATATTATTTGCATTTTGCTGTTGATCATCTTCCCCTGCAAAGCTTGGGTTGCCAGCTTGTCAGCCTCTTTGTTCTCTTTCCTTCCTACCGGATTGTATTTTGGGTGCAATCCGAGGTCCTTTATCTTCTTTTCGATCCGGTCCAGCCAGCGGTTGAGAGTTTCTTCATAGCAAGGCCACTCACCCTCCAGCTGCTTCAAAACCACCTGGGAATCACCTTTTATTTCACAAGACATGTTCCTGACGCCCATTTCCTCAAGGATAGAAAGCGCAAAATAAAGAGCTGCATACTCTGCTTCATTGTTCGTTTCCAGCTCATCGAATACTTCATTGGCGCGCAGCCTGTATTTCTTTTTGCCCTGCTTGTAATAAATGATTGTGCCAAGTCCGGCCTTATAATGGGCATTATCGAATCCTCCATCGAAATAAACAGTCAGGTCATGAGGCTCTTCTTCCACCTCTGCAAGAAGTTTGCGCATTTCCTTGATTGACCAGGAGGTACCAATTTCATCAGTGAAGGAGATTTCCAACGCTTTGCCCGATTTTTCGAGTTCTTCACCAGCCTGAAGTGCATGTTCTCCATCCAGATAATCAGAGCTGAACAGGATAGGAGCCAGACCTTTTGTTTTATATTCCCATTCCAATTTATATTTCAAGACTTCTCCCCACTTTCCGATCAGTTGTGTCTCCACCATTTTTAGTTATCTTACCCATTTTCCATGACCGTTACAATGAAAAAGAGTTGTTGCTGCAGAAAATGCATTTGTATATTTTTATAAATAATCGCTCCTATTATGATACACTATCTATTATCTGTACAAACCAACCGGGAGTGATCGTTTTTGTTCGAGGTATATATCGATGGAGCAAGTGCTGGCAACCCGGGACCAAGCGGTGCTGGCATTTTTATTAAGGGGGAAGGGGAGGTTTTTAGATATTCCATCCCTCTTGGCGTCATGTCAAACCATGAAGCTGAATATCATGCATTTATAAAAGCATTGGAAATCTGTATTGAAAAAGATTTTAAAGTTGTTTCCTTCAGGACTGATTCACAACTGGTCAATGCTGCGGTCGAGAAGGAGTTCGTCAAAAACAAACTTTACGCCCCACTTCTTGAAAAAGCGTTGATGCTTGCCGGGCAATTCGATCTGTTCTTCATGAAATGGATTCCATCGAGCGAAAATAAAACAGCTGATGAATTAGCCAGGAAAGCGATAAGAGACAACAATACGAAAGGAACCGATATCTAAATGAAAGCATCAACTTTTGCAGACTTAAGCTTATTATTTGTTGCTCTTATCTGGGGTGCAACTTTTGTCGTCGTACAAAATGCCATCTCCTTCCTTGAGCCATTAGCGTTTAATGCCGTCCGATTTAGCATTGCCGCAATCCTGCTGGGACTATGGCTAGTGATCTTTGAAAGGCATCAACTTCAGAAAGTTGATAAGAGATTGCTTTTATCAGGGATCATGCTGGGTTTTTGGCTGTTCATAGGCTATGCCTTCCAG
The DNA here is from genome assembly GCF_007678455.1 of Cytobacillus oceanisediminis 2691. Taxonomy (GTDB): domain Bacteria; phylum Bacillota; class Bacilli; order Bacillales; family Cytobacillaceae; genus Mesobacillus; species Mesobacillus oceanisediminis_A. The sequence continues at coordinate 246,237 of NZ_VEEP01000009.1, forward strand.
ACGTTTGGCCTTTTGTACACTACCTCTTCAAAGGCTGGTTTTATCACTGGCTTGAGCGTCATACTGGTTCCCTTGCTGATGATTGGGATTTTGAAACAGCGCCCTGGAATGAACTCAATAGCAGGCGTTTCAGCGGCCACCACCGGCCTCTATTTATTAACGATGTCAGATGTGTCGGGCCTTAACATCGGGGATGCTTTTGTGCTGATTTGTGCTGCAGGTTTCGCCCTCCATATCGTTTTTACCGGCAAGTTTTCAAGCAGTTATCCTACACTGCTTTTGACAGCTGTGCAGATTTCGACTGTTGCCGCTCTTTCAGCAGTATCTTCTGTCCTTTTCGAGGACTGGCAAAGGGTTTTTCAGCCAGAGGTCATTTTTTCTGCGGATGTGATGGTAGCCTTATTGGTTACATCGATTCTTGCAACCGCCCTTGCGTTCTTCATCCAGACGAATTTCCAGAAGCATACGACTGCTACACGAGTTGCCCTGATCTTTGCAATGGAACCTGTTTTTGCAGCGATTACCGCTTATTTTTGGGCAGATGAGCGCCTGACCTATAGCGCATTGGCGGGTTGTGCGCTGATTTTTGCCGGAATGATCTTCGCTGAATTGCCATCAGGAAAATTCGAAAGCTTCGTTCGTAAAATATTCCCGAAAAAAGAGGCTGATTTCAAAGCATGACGCTTTGGAACCAGCCTTTTTTAGGAACTAGCTTAGAATAATTTCCACTTAGAGAATCGCCAGGGTTCAGCGCATAGCCAGTTTTCTCCTCTTGCTAAATTTTCTCTAAAGTATATTGCGATAAGCGTTAGCGCTGAGCAGCTTATCGGGGCTGACCAAGGCGCTTCCGCTTTTCGTCATACGGCCAAAAGCTCGATTTTTTTGACAAATTGCAATGCTGCTTTGCGGGAATCAATTTTATTAGAAGCGAACGTTTCAAGCAATGAAATATAAAAGCTCCCGTCAAAACCTTTTTGAGCCATCAGGGTGATTTCAATGGCTGCATTCGCGAGTTCATCGGTGGAATTCGTATATTGCTGTCCGAAATAAATGAAGCCGATTGCATCTTCGCGAAAAAGGAACCCCTTGCTCTTCAAATGAAGCAGATAATCTTCAACTGTCCGCACTGACTGAATCAATCCTCTCTCTTCAAGCCGTTTCTAGTAAAATTTTACCGCATTAATCGAGCTTTTTCTACCGTTTTTTCGTTAAATAATAACCAGCAAATCCCATAAGCATACCTAAAAGGGCGCCTCCAAGCACTTCTTTCGGCTGATGCCCGAGCATTTCTTTCAAAGGATCCGGGGACTTTTCCTCAAACTCCACTGGGTCGTCCTGATGTATTTTATCAATCAATTCATCAAGGTCATTCACTTTTAAAGTAAGTTCTCCTGTCTGCCTTCTGATCCCCTGGGCATCATACATAACTATCATGCCATAAACTAGGGAAAGCGCGAAGTCAATCGAACGCACTCCCCTTGTAAGGGCAACATAGGTGGTTAAGGATGAGACACCAGCTGAGTGTGAGCTGGGCATGCCTCCTGTAGCCAAAAACAAATCTGGTTTCCATTCCTGCGTTTTTGCATAATGAATCGGTATTTTTAAAGCCTGAGCCAGGCCGATACTTGATATCGCGATCACTGCACCTTTATTCATATCTGTCACCTCCATGTTATTTTGAAGAAAAATGATTGCTTTTATTCTTGACCGTTCATAATAAGGATTAAGCTGTTCAAGCAGACAACCTATTAAGGTTAATTCACTTTTCTATGAAGTTTTAAACAAAATTTTTTGGAGGGATCAACTGCGATGAGTAAAAAGGGAAACAGAGGAACAAAGGCACCAGGAGTTAATCCACAGGGCTACGGGCAGGATGCTGAATTTGCTGAAGAACCGAAATCAAAGCTTGAGAATGCCGCCAAGAAGAAGAATACAAAATAATTGGCAATATAAAAACGGCTGGAGCAGAATCCAGCCGTTTTATTAAGCGTACATTGTATCGTTTTCAAAAAGGCGGTGCAAGCCTCGCAGTTCTACTTCATTAAACTTGGAAAGAAGCTTATCCCTGTCAATTCTAAATAGGGCATCGTCCATCCTGCATTCAACCGGTACATCGCACTTGATTTCAGCAAGCTGCCTGCTTAGATGAAGCATCTCGAGGTCCGCCTCGATTTTGGCACGCTGTGATTTCGTCAATTGATGCAGGTTAGCGATGACACCTTCCACATTCCCGTGTTCCTGAAGTAATTTAATGGCGGTCTTCTCACCAATACCGCGGACACCGGGATAGTTATCGCTTGGGTCCCCCATAAATGCCTTCAAATCGATCATCTGTTCAGGCCAAATTCCCTTTTCTGCAAACAAAGTATCTCGATTGTGAACCAGATAATTCCCATAACCTTTTTGCAGCAGAATGACTGAAACCCGGTCATCAATCAACTGAAGGATATCCTTATCCCCGGTCAAAATCGTGATCGAATCCACTTCCCTGGCAGTCTTTGCAATCGTGCCGATACAGTCATCTGCTTCAAAGCCTGGAAGGCCGATATTCGGAACATCAAGTGCTTCCACTACTTCTTTGACAAGATCGAATTGGGGCAGTAGCTCTAAGGGTGCATCAGGTCTGTTTGCTTTATAATTATCAAACATTTCAGTGCGGAATGTTTTGCTGCCCATATCCCAGCAAACCGCTGTATGGGTAGGCTTGAATTTAGCAACAGCAGTCGCGAAATGCTTGACGAAACCATGGACTGCGTTGGTCGGCACCCCTTTGGAATTGATCATGAACTGTCCGGAAACAGCTGTTGCGAAGAATGCCCTGAACAACAAAGCCATTCCGTCAACTAGCATTAGTGACGATTTATTAGTATCCAAAGCTAGGCCTCCTTAAAATATTGTTTTGATAAGTCTTTATGTTAAACGCTTGGCGATATTTAATATACAACTTTTATATTATAACATATCTCATGGTCATACTTCGCACGGAAAATTACGCCTATTGTTCTATGTAAAGACGAGGGCCTCTATCAACCTCCGATCACGAAAACACCAGGAAATTGCATTTTTAAAAAACTCCACGGCCCCGCAACCGCCATTTTTTTGCGGAAGCAGACCGTGGAGGCCTTCGACATCACTTACTCTTCGTGTTTCACTCTTCCCCGGAGACAGGATTTTCTTTATATGAAACCCAGTCACTATAACTGCCAGCATACAGTTTGACATTTTTGAATCCTGCTTCTTTCAGGGCAATATAATTAGGAGTTGCTGTCACTCCTGATCCGCAATATACGATGACAGGCTGGTTCCGGTCAAGGTCGGCAAAACGCTTTTCTTGCTGTTCCCTGGACTTAAAAGACCCATTTTCCAAGCCTTCCATCCACGGTTTATTGATGGCAGTTGGAATATGGCCCGCAATTCTGTCAATCGGCTCTTCAATCCCTTTATAGCGTCTGCTTTCCCGTGAATCGATCAGGACCGCGTTTCCTGAGCCATTGAGTGCTATATCCTTTACTTCTTCATAAGAGGCCAGCATATCTTTCTTCTCTGTTAAGGTATATGCTGTTTTATCATACTGGGGTTTGGTTCGATCAATTGGATAGCCTTTATTTTCCCACCCAGCGAAGCCTCCGTTCAGGATATACACCTTTTCATGACCAACGTATTTCAGAATCCACCATAACCTGGATGCAAAAGCACCTTCCTTGCCATCATAGGCAATGATTGTTGTTTCATTGTTAATTCCTTCAGCCTGAAGTTTATCTTTAAGCAGGTTCAAATCAGGAAGCGGATGCCTGCCGCCGTGCTCACGGACAGCGCCAGACAAGTCCTTTTCAAGATCGAAATAGACTGCTCCAGGAATATGACTTTGTTCATACTGTTGTCTGCCCTCTTCAGGATCTCCAAGCTTGAACCGGCAATCCACAACTCTTAGATCCTTCTCGTCAAGATGCTCCTTAAGCCAATCAGCGTCTACATAATTTTGCAAGGATACCACTCCTCAGCTTTTAGTTTTAGCCATCAATTTCTTTACATGTTCTTTTGGATCCCAGCAGGCAAATTGATAGTGGCTCTTAGTCTCATACCCTAGCCTGCTGCAATAATACTTCATTTTCCCATCCTGTTTTACAGCCTGGAAATTAACACATGTTGCACATGCATGGAATCTTTTGCCGCTCATGCTTACAATAAACCCTTATAGTTGTTTTCAATTTTCATTAGTGCTTGTTTAACCACTTCTATTGAGAAATTCTCTTCAAGCGCAGAGGTGATCCCTTCAAAATACTCATGGATTTGTTCTGAAAAGTCATTTTGTACTTTTTCGAACTCCCGCTTCATTTCTTGCATATAATGTTCTTTCAATCTTGAATTCTCTTCCTCTAGATATTCCCCGGAAGGTCCGTGTAAAAGCTGTTCAAGTTCCTCTGCCATATATCTTTTTTCATTTTTCTCAAAGAACGACTTCGGATTTTTGAACATTCCTAGCGCTTTCTTGAAAATGGCACGGTCGATGCTCTGGTAAGCTGTCTCAAATTCAATTCCTGATAGTGGTCCATTTTCAGTGAATGAAATGGATACCGAAGAATTAATTTTTGACAGTTCAGTTATAAGCGCTTGCTGGAATTCCTTGAGCAGCTGGGCAATATGGTTTTCAACCCTTAATGAAGTTGCTCGCATTTCCTGTGCCAGGTCATATCCAATACTTTCAATCAAATCATCCAACGCCGACTCCAGAGCTTTCTTCAAGTTTCGTCCATCATCCTTCAAAAGCGCAGGATTGAACGCCTCCCTGAAGAAGTCACCAAAGCGAATGAAGACACGCTGGCGAATATAATAAGTCAATTCGTCCCCCTCCTGCTTCAAACGCTCTTCAAGGATTGCGGGATTCTTCTGGGCCAGAACAGCCAGCAACCGTTCTTTTTCAGATAGCAGGTTTTGACGTTTCTCAGCTTTTGCTGCCTTATCTTCTTCTGCCGAACGGATCAATTCTTCAATCATGCTCACAGCCTGATGCCATTTAGCCTCAGCAGACTCGACAGCCATGTTCATCAGGTCATTGGCAATGAATCTATAAAACGCTTTTTCAAATGAGTTAAAGAACTGGTCACCGCCACTGTCCGGCTGCAGTTTTGCATTCAGCCCTTTTAAGCTGGATACAGGGAATAGATGCGGGTTCCTTATTCCGTACTGGACAAGCTGCCCTTCAACATATTCCAGAACAGCCTCCTGTTCTTCCACTGAGTTCGCCAAATCGACTGCATTGACGATGAAGAACATTTTATCAAGTTCAAAGCTGTCCTTTACCCTGCCAAGCTGAATCAGGAATTCCCGATCCGCTTTTGAAAAGGCGTGATTATAATAGGTGACGAAAAGAATGGCATCAGAATTCTTGATATAATCAAAGGCAACTCCGGTATGGCGTGCGTTGATTGAATCAGCGCCTGGAGTATCGACAAGAGTGATTCCTTCCCTTGTCAGCTCGCAATCATAATAGACTTCGATCCATTCAACAAAACATGATTTCTCCTCTTGTGCTACATACTCCCGGAAGGAATCCAGGTCAACGGATAACTGTTCACCGAATTTTCCCCTGAAATGATTAAATCCTTTCGCAAAGGCCTGGAGAAATGAGTAATGTGTCTTTTCTATTGCACTATAACCGCTGTCTTCCCATTTAATGCTTTTGATTTGATCGATCGCTCGCTCAAAATCAGTGATATTCTCGCCGAATAATCCAAGTGAACGTTCAAGTTCTTTCGTGAGTTCTTTATCCGTTTTGATTTTAACAATAACTGAACCATGGGGATGTTCTGGCGTCACCGGTTTGATTTTATTGATTGCGGCCGTTGTCGGGTTAGGTGATACCGGTAAAAGTCTTTCCCCTACCAGCGCATTGGCAAATGAGGATTTCCCAGCACTGAATGCACCAAAAAGGGCAACAGTGAATTCCCTGTCTTTGATCCGCACTGCTTTATCCTTCAATTCGCGGGCAATCTTTTTCAGTCCCGGAATCCCTTCAATCTGTTCAGATGTGAAGTTTAATTTCCCCGCCAAATTTTTTTGCACTTCATGGAACTGTTCTATATCATTACCTTCCTGGTCAATGGAAGATATCTCATCCTTTACAGGTTCACCTTTTTCTTCGGCAGGTTCCGGTGTGCCAGGATCCAGGTTTCTGATCACTTCCGGCTCATCCTGTTCAGCATCGAAAAGGCTAAAGTCCTCATCTTTTAACTGAATTGGCTCTCCATAAAGAATCTCAGAAACATGCCTTCTGTCCTCGTCTATTTTTTCCCTGATTGCGGACAAACCTGACCAGGCGTCCAACAGCTTTTCATATTTCTGTTCCTTCTCGACAAGTTCATTCACTTGCTCATCATCATTGACTTTTGCATATTGAAGGAACATTTTTTTAATTGGTTCGAGCTCTTTTCGCACGAGGTTTTTCAGGGCCTCAGCGACATCATTCGTATAATTCAGGACATAATCACCTGACAGCCTGGCGCCAGACTTGACGGCTCCAGACAGCAATTCTTCACCAAAATCCACCTTGAAACCATTGGCAGCTGCCTGAAGATCAGGTTGTGATAATTGGTGTTTTTTAAATAGCTTTGTCAAAAAGTCTTTGATGTGCCAATTTAGCTGTGATTGGACCTTTTCCTCGAGATCCTGATAGAAACTGGCCAATCTGGCTGCTCTTTCCTGTTCGGTTTTTTGTTTTGAAAAAAACAAGCCTACTTTAAAATCCGGCTGCCTTGCCTGCAGGTATGATTCTGCCAGCTCCCTTGTCTGGAACGGCATAAGATATGCATTCTTCAGGATGTCATTCTGGCCTGACCTGAACTCTTGTTCTGGGTCTTGCTCTATTTTGATTTTGGCAATATGGCTTCTTATTTGATCCAGTTCGTTTGAAAGCTGCTGCCTTTCGCTTTCAGAGAGATCTCCGAGAATGGATTCATATTGTTCAACCTGAGCCGAAACATCCTGTTTTAGGCGGCCTAAATGATCCTCTGAGAGCTTCTCCAGGGACTTGAAGATTGAAACAGGCAAAATTTCCGCCCTTTTGCTTTTTCGCTCAATGATGAATTCACGAAGCTCTTCAAACTGGTTTAATGGCGACTCAGGAACTTTAAGCGACGTATAAAAAATTCCTGAATGCTTTACTCCCCAATCTGAAAAAGAAACTTCCACACTTTCCTTGAATTGTTCAAATGACAGCTCAGCATCCTGATGCTTATCAACCTGATTGATAATTAAATAAAGCTCTTTTCCTGCATCGGTCAGCTCTTTCGTAAAAAGAAAGTTCAGCTCCGATTGCACATGATTATAGTCCATGACATAAAAAACAAGGTCTGAAAGATGAAGGGCAGATTCTGTCGCGATCCGGTGTGCATCATCCGTGGAATCTATTCCAGGTGTATCCATAATGACAGCCTGCTGCAGGAATTCCGCACCGTTGTGGCTGATTTCGATTGCCTGGATCTGGTCACCATCCTTACAATAGCTTTTGACCGTTTCATAATCATATGGAGCAGGGTAAAGCCTTGATCCTCCGTTTTTAAAAAAGACCTTTGCATATTCTGCTCCTGATTTAATTTTCACCAGATTTGCGCTTGTAGGGATCGGACTTGATGGCAGGATATTGTCGCCGATCAATTTATTGATCATGCTCGACTTACCTGCAGAAAAATGGCCGCAGAAGGCAATCGAAAATTCTTCTTCAACCGCTTTCCTCCCCAGCTCCCTCACTTTTTCAGCGCTTTCTCCATCTTGATTCGTTTTTAATAAATGATATAAAGATAAAATCTTCCCGAGAAGTTTATGATCTTGATGTGCTACAGTCTGGCCCATTCCTCAAACTCCTTGTGACAAAATTGTGAATAACTTTATTTTATACGATTTTTCGGCCTTTTCCTATTATTACATTTTTTCTAGTAAAAAAAGAAAAACCCGAACATCATGTCCGGGCCGCCATTTAAATAATATTTTAAGTTTAGTGAGGTTTTAAAACATTGCTCAAAACATATTTCATAACTAAGGAGTAAGCAGCTATCGTTGAAACTACTAGCATGGATACCATTTATACGACACCGTCCTTGAAGTTCTTTTGATTGAGAACTATTTTCATCCTAAGGAAAGTGTAGCACTATTGATTATCATTTTCAATGAGAGATGGTTAATTGTCACACTTCTTTAACAAATTCGGCAGAAATCGCCCCTGATTCGTGAAAGCTGATTCATATTTAGTCAACTCTTTCAAAGCCCTTTCCTCAGCAGGAATCCTGATTGAAAGAATCAGGATGTTCAGTAGGGTGAAAAGTGCCATCGTAATATAGGCATTGAACATCAGGGGAATGACCAGAATTTCAATGGTTACGATCAAATAGTTTGGATGCTTTATGATTTTATAGGGTCCTCTTTTAATGACTTTTGCTCCTGGAAGGATGATGATTTTTGTATTCCAGAACCTTCCCAATGAAGCAAGTGCCCAAATCCTCATCCCCTGTGCGAATAGAAACAGCGCCAGCAGAACAGGCCAATAATCCGACAGCTGTTTATTCAACAGCGTCACTTCAGCAATAAAAAAGAGGAAAAAAGCAGTGTGGATCGCCACCATCGCAGGATAATGGCCCTGCCCGAATTCCATTGCTCCCTGTTTTTTCATCCAGGCCTCATTTTTTCTGGCAATCACTAGTTCCGTTATTCTCTGGAAAATAATCAATCCGACAAATAGATAGAATACCAAGTTACTCCCACCTCATTAAAAGCAGCTCTGAACTAAACCCAGGCCCAAGGGCTGCCCCCAGTCCAAGATCGCCCTCCTTAGCAGTTTCCATGAATCTTTTAAGCACATATAAAATTGTCACAGATGACATATTCCCGAATTCTTTCAGGACGTCAAGGGAGTTTTTTGTCATGGTTTCTGGCAGCTTTAATGCTGAAACATAGGCATCAATAACCTTCTTGCCGCCTGGATGGGCAATAAAATGGTCAAGATCCTGCACATCAAGGCCGTTTGAGTTCAAAAACCTCAGTACATTAGGCTGAAGCCAGTTTTCAATAATAGTAGGTATATCCTTTGAAAATACAACATAAAGACCTTCATTTTTCACATCCCAGCCCATGACATCCTCGGAATCCGGCATTGTCGTGGATTGAGTTCCAACTATATTAGGGGCTGCATTCTTTTTGGTGATTTTTTCATAGCCCGAATCATCACCGCAGACAAGGGCACATGCAACTCCGTCGGCAAACAGAGAGGTCCCGATCAGGTTGCTTTTTGACCGGTCATTTCGCTGGAAAGTCAGGCTGCATAGCTCGATGGAGAGCACGAGGACTTTTGCCTTTGGGTATGCAAGGCAGTATTCATAGGCACGTGACAATCCTGCCGCTCCGCCTGCACATCCGAGACCCCATATCGGGATCCTTTTAGTATATTGTGAGGACGGCAGGATATTCATGATTCTTGCATCTATGCTTGGCGTCGAAAGTCCTGTACTGCTGATTGTAAAGATAGCGTCTATTTCTTCAAAGTGGATTTCATTTTTCAGGAAATCATCATTCTTCAAACAATTCGTGATTGCCTCCGCACCAAGCTTTACAGCCGTTTCGATATACGCATCATTTTTTTCCTCAAATGTATGATCTACTTCGAACCAGTCAAGATCCCTGGCAAAATGGCGTTTCTCGATCTGGCCATTCTGGAATACAGACAGCAGACGTTGTATGTCCTTAAAGGACTCTTTAAATAACTTTTCGGCAAAGTCCATGACTTTATCCTGCTCAATTGAAAACGGCGGAACAGCTTCTGCGATGGAAATAATTCTGGGCATGACAATACTCTCCTCACATATATGTACGGTTACTTTTTCCATTTACCCTGAGAGTATGCAAGCAAACAAATATTGATTGAAAACAAAAAAAAGCTTCCCCCGGGATGGAGGAAGCCTAACGTTTTGAAGGAGTTGCTGTGCAAGTTCATTATACAATGCAGTTGAGGCCCGTACATTATTAAATCATTACCAGTTGACAAAGGCACAATGGGAGACAACGTTGTGATGGCCAAGTGAAATCAACTCCTGGCAAAAAACCGTTCCATTTTTGCTGGAAGCGGATAATGAGGAATCCTATTTAAAAACCGTGAATGGTCATTCCGCCATCGACAAATAGGGTTTGTCCTGTTACATAATTCCCGGCGTCTGAGCTTAGGAAGACCACTGGTCCCACAAGCTCTGGCAGCTCGCCGATCCTTTTCAGGGGTGTGACGGCAAGGATGTCTTTTACATATGACTCATCTTCTAAAAGTTTTTCAGTCAATGGTGTTTTGAAATACCACGGGCCAATGGAATTTACATTGACGCCATATTGTCCCCATTCCATTGCAAGGACTTTAGTCATCTGCATGAGAGCTGCCTTTGTTGCGGCATAGACGACGCCAGTCCTGAGAGCAACCTGGCCGGCTACTGACGCAATATTGATGATTTTTCCGCCGGATTGCTGGCTTTTCATGATGCGTCCAGCTTCCTGGGACATCATGAAGGCAGACTTCAAATTGGTGTCCATGATCTGTTGCCATTCCTCATCTGTCGCATCCAGAGCCTTAGACCGGATATTCATCCCGGCATTATTTACAAGAATATCAATCTTTCCCCATTTCGCTTCAATCTCAGCAATCGCAGTATGTATCTGTTCCCTTTCAGTGACATCCGTCGGAAGTATAAGAGCTTTTTTTCCTAATTCCTCAATCATTCCTGCAGTTTCTGTGAGGTCTTTTTCGGTTCTGGCAAGAAGTGCGACATCAGCGCCGGCTTCAGCTAACCCTACCGCCAGCGCTCTGCCAATTCCCCGGCCTGCACCCGTCACTATTGCCGTTTTTCCGCTCAAATCAAATGAAGGTAAGAACATACCTATCAGCCTCCCTATGTAAAATTGCTTTCATTTTACCATAGTACAGTGGCCTTTTGTTGTATGTACACCTCAATAAACAAAAGCACCCCTCTCGGTGCTAGTTGTTCTCATCTGACTGCTTCTGCACTTCAATCCAGATCTGTTTTTCGGCTGCTTCCCCGCAATTCATGCATATCCTTTTCTCATCATAGATAAGTCGGCAATGATCACAATAATATTTCTGCAATGATTTCACTTCCCGAAAAATGTTCTTTCTGACAGTATATTAATTCCTGCTCAGAATGGTGATTCTTTTTTAAGATTTGCTGTTAATAAAATGTCAAGCCTTCTTGTCACACACTGGTTTTGACATATGTCGTTTTGCTCATATAATCACAAAACTATTTTCACAGATTATTCACAATTACCCCACGTTCCATGTGACTTAAATCACTGTATTTACGCGTTTTCACCATTAACATAGTAAATATGTCAGGTATGAACAATTTGTGAACTGTCCGAAACCATATTTACGTTTCCAAATTGTTTTGTATGATGAGAATGTACTTATCAATTAATCAATGGACTTATTTTATGTGAAGGGAGTGGACCGGGATGGCGCAGCCTGGAATTGGGAAGAAAACACATACAAAGGTGGAAGATCGATCTTCCTTGAAAGGAACACTTGCATCCGTTTTCTTATTAGGATTCTTTTTGATTGTCACTTGGTTAGGCGTTTATTTCTTATTTGTAGATCGTTTTTAAGAGAGACCAAAAGGGGAGAAAGAAGTTATGCATATTCATAAATTTGAGAAAATCTGGCTTATCTTCGGGATAACGACATTGATCGTCTTCCTGACTGTCATCGGGGTCAGCGCTTTTTACCTCGGAAACCAGCCTCCAAGCTGTCTGGCAACAATCAATCCGGAAAAAGTTGACACCACTGCACCATTCAATGAGCCTGGATTGAAAAAGGTTGAAGGAAAAGAGTGGGATTACGAACTTGTATACGTTGCATCCGCATTCTCTTACAACCCTGGAAAGGTGGAAGTTCCACTGGGAGCAAAAGTAAAAGTCATCGCTACAACTAAAGACGTCATCCATGGTTTCGAGGTTGCAGGAACCAATATCAATATGATGCTCGAGCCTGGCTTCATCAGTGAATATGTCACTACATTTGACAAGGCTGGCGAATATCTGATCGTTTGTAATGAATATTGTGGCGTCGGCCACCACATGATGACGTCTAAAATCGAGGTGGTAGAATAATGAATACTAATTCAATGAATCCAAAAGTTGACCGCCGTGACGGAAAACTGTCCATGGCCCACTTTTATGTCGCTTTCACCGCACTTGCCATCGGCGGGTTAGCAGGCCTTCTGCAGACACTTGTCCGTTCAGGGAAATTCGAATTGCCTTCATGGACTGGGTATTACCAGATCCTTACGATACATGGAGTCGTACTTGGGCTTGTCTTAACAACATTTTTCATTATGGGATTCCAGCTCGCTCTTGTAAGCAAAACATCAGGAACCTTCACTGACAAACAGCGCCTGACCGGATGGATCGGTTTCTGGACCATGACCATTGGTACAGTAATGGCTGCCATCATGATCCTTACCAACCAGGCTTCTGTCCTGTATACATTTTATGCTCCATTACAGGCACATGCACTCTTTTACCTGGGCCTTACACTCGTGATTGTCGGAAGCTGGATTGACGGTGCCGCAATCATCATGGCTTACACTTCATGGAGAAAAGCAAACCCTGGAAAGCCTAGTCCGCTGCTGACTTTCATGTCCCTTGTCAACACACTTATGTGGATTGTTGCAACAATCGGCGTAGCAGCAACTGTATTGTTCCAACTGCTTCCTTGGTCATTGGGCCTTGTTGATCGCGTTGACGTACTTGTCAGCCGTACATTGTTCTGGTACTTCGGTCACCCGCTTGTGTATTTCTGGCTATTGCCTGCCTACATGGCATGGTATGCAATCGTTCCAAAGATCATTGGCGGAAAGATTTTCTCAGACTCATTGGCAAGGATGTCCTTCATCCTGTTCCTGCTGTTCTCAATCCCGGTAGGTTTCCACCATCAGCTGATGGAACCTGGAATTGATCCGGCATGGAAGTTCCTTCAGGTAATTTTGACATTCCTAGTTGTCATTCCATCACTAATGACGGCATTTTCATTGTTTGCTACGTTTGAAATGTTTGGGCGTTCCAAAGGGGCGACTGGCCTATTCGGCTGGGTGAAAAAGCTTCCTTGGGGAGATGCGCGTTTCGCAGTTCCATTCATCGGCATGCTTGCATTCATTCCAGCTGGTGCCGGGGGACTTGTCAATGCTTCCCACCAATTGAACCAGGTAGTCCACAATACAATCTGGGTTACTGGACACTTCCATTTGACACTTGCAACTTCTGTTGTATTGACGTTCTTCGGGATTTCCTATTGGCTGGTCCCTCACCTGACCGGCAGAGTCCTGACAAAAGCAATGAATAAATTAGCGATTATCCAGGGTGTTATTTGGGCGATCGGCATGACCTTCATGTCAGGTGCAATGCACGCAGCCGGCCTGCTTGGTGCTCCACGTCGTTCATCTTTCTCAACCTACGGCGGTTCAGAGCAAGCTGCAGAATGGATTCCATACCAGATTGCACAGGCGGTTGGCGGAACCATTCTGTTCCTTGGAATCATCCTGATGCTATACATTTTCATCAACCTTGCTTTCTTCGCACCAAAAGGTGAAGAAGAATTCCCAGTCGGAGAGGTTGCTGATCAGGCTGAAAAAACTCCAATGGTATTCGAAAACTGGAAGTTATGGCTCGGTATCACTGTTCTTTTGATTCTGTTCGCGTACACAATTCCGTTCATCGATATGATTCAAAATGCACCAATTGGGTCGAAGGGATACAAATTCTTCTAATAATGAATGTGCTCTCTTTTTTTAAAAAAACCAAGCAAAACAGGGTATGAAATCTGTCTCGATTTCATACCCTGTTTTTTTAGTTGGCTCTGTTAACCAAGACTGTTGATTTTCGTTCCAGGCGCTTCGCTTTCCGCTGGAAGAATATGAAAAAGACCAACTGCCGTCTTTTTCATAAGCAATTCTTCCTTGGGGCTGGCGCTGAGCCTCCTCGTCGCTTTGCTCCTGCGGGGTCTCACCTGACCAGCTGTGCCCGCAGGACATTGATTTGGCTTCCTTGAACCTGCCCACGCACGAAGGAAATGAGTTAGCATTTTCGAGGAGTCTACGCGCCTTCCACTACAATCAACAGGTGTTAAAACAACATTAGGCTTTAAAGAGCCTTTTAGTTACAAGGCATAAAAATTATAAACAAAGAGCTAAATTAACTAGTCTGCATCCGGATCATGTTCATTCCAGCTATATAAAAAAAACAAAAGGATGCCGCAGCATCCTATTGTTCATTATTTACATGGATTTAATTAAAAATCTGCATTCCCTGGTGTACGAGGGAATGGAATGACATCACGGATGTTCTTCATCCCGGTTAAATACATGACAAGTCGTTCGAACCCAATTCCATAGCCGGAATGCTTGGTGCTGCCGTATTTTCTAAGCTCGAGATACCACCAGTAGTCTTCTTCGGCCATACCAAGTTCTTTAATCCGTTCTGCAAGGGCATCTTCTCTTTCTTCACGCTGGCTTCCGCCGATTAACTCGCCTATGCCGGGAACCAAAAGGTCGGTCGCAGCAACAGTCTTGCCATCCTCATTCGCTCTCATATAAAATGCCTTGATGTCTTTCGGATAGTCAGTTACGAAGACAGGGCGCTTATAAATTTCCTCGCTAAGATAACGTTCATGTTCTGTTTGCAAATCAGTACCCCATTCTACAGGGTATTCAAATTGCTTACCAGAGTTCTTTAATAATTCAACAGCTTCGCTATAAGTAACCCTTCCGAAATCAGAATTTAATGCATTCTGCAATCTTTCAACAAGTGTTTTATCGATAAAGCTGTTGAAGAAGGCCATTTCTTCTGGTGCATGTTCAAAAACGTAATCAATGACATACTTAATCATTTCTTCTCCAAGGTCCATGATATCCGGTAATTCCGCAAAGGCAACTTCCGGCTCGACCATCCAGAATTCTGCAGCATGTCGTGCAGTATTCGAATTTTCTGCCCTGAATGTCGGGCCAAAGGTATACACATTACGGAAAGCAAGAGCAAAGCTTTCGGCATTCAATTGACCGCTCACGGTTAAGTTGGTTTCTTTGCCGAAGAAATCAGCACTTTCATCCACGTTACCGTCTTCTGTTTTTGGCAGCTTGTTCAAGTCCATTGATGTCACGCGGAACATTTCCCCTGCCCCTTCAGTATCGCTTCCAGTAATGATTGGTGTATGTACATAAACAAACCCTTTGTCCTGGAAGAATTTATGAAGAGCATAGGATGCAACAGATCTTACTCTGAAAACGGCTGAGAAGGCATTGGCTCTCGGACGCAAGTGAGCGATTGTCCTTAAGTATTCCAGCGTATGGCGCTTTTTTTGTATAGGATAATCTGTATCCGATAAACCTTCGACGACAATTTTTGTCGCTTTAATTTCAAAAGGCTGTTTCATTTCTGGAGTTGGAACAAATTCACCTTCCACTAGAACAGAAGAGCTGATAGGCAACTTTGTTATTTCTTTGAAGTTATCAAGCGTATCCTCAAAAACAATTTGTACACTCTTAAAGAATGTACCATCATTTAACTCCATGAAGCCGATCGTTTTGGAATCGCGAAGAGTGCGGATCCATCCTGTTAATTGAACAGTTTTGTCTTTATAACTATCTTGATTTCTGTATAGATCTTTTACTACAGTCTTGATCATAATAAGCCTCCTTATGGTAACTTTTTGCATTAAAAAAAGCCTTCTATCCCCCAAAAAAGGGACGAAAGGCTGAACTTCCGCGGTACCACCCAAATTGTCATAAAATGACCAACTTCATAATTACTTTTCCCAGTCTATAACGTGCTGGCCACGTCTAAGCCTACTCATGATATCCCTTTCGGTTAGAACTCAAAGGTGTTCTTCATTTATGCATCATCACCAGGCTTCCACCATCCCCGGCTCGCTATTGAGTATAGCAAAAACTACTTTCCTTTTCATCGATTTAAAATATGCAGTTTATAAAAGGATTTTTACTGTAATAATTTATCACATAATATCATCCTTTGTCTAGTTGGCCCCTGCTATATAACTATTTTGATCAAACAGTGAAGTGCTTTTTTTGCCTCCTGATTGGAATAGAGATATTGATAGCAATGACTGACATGATAATCAACGCGGATCCGAGCAGCTGAATACCGCCCAGCCTGTCGCCATACACCAGCAATCCCAGCATGGTGGCAATGACAGGTTCCAATGTTGCTACAACAGCAGCAGTACTGCTTTCTGTTCGTTCAAGGCCCCAGGAGTATGCAAAATAAGCAACCACGGTCGGGAAAATCCCTAACCCTATCGCATAAAGCCACACATCCCCGGTGAACAGGACAGCAGCTTTACTGGCTATACCGGTTGTCGGAACCAGTGCAGCAGAGGCCACAAGGAAGGTGTACAAAGTGACTGTAAATGGATGGTACCGCCTTAATGCCACCTTCCCAAAAATGCTGTAAAGAGCATAACCGAACCCTGCCCCAAGGCCGATCAGGATACTGGAGACAGAAAAAGACGTTCCTCCCTGCCCGGTGATGCCTGCAGCAAGTGTACAGCCAATGACTGTCATGACAATCGCCAACAGTTTCTTTCTGTTAATGCTTTCTTTCAGGAAAAGAAATGACAAAACCGCCACAAAAGCAGGAGATGTGTACAATAAAGCCACTGCGATCGGAATATTCATCAGATTGATCGCCGTAAAATAAGACCAGTTAAAAAACACAATGCTTAAAATTCCAGTACCTACAAAAAGATACAAATCCTTTAACCTTATTTTTAAATGACTTCGGTAAAAAGCAATTCCGACTATTATTAAAACAATGGCTGCGGTCAAAACCCGGATGGCCACAATCTCCATGGCACTAAAACCGGCAGTGTTCAGGCCTTTTACAAAGAAACCAATCAAGCCCCACATAGCCGCTGCAAATGCGATCATAAAATAAGGCATTTTCCCTTTCATACGTTCACCACACAGATAAGATGACAGAAAGACTGTCATCTTATATTCTAAATGCTGTTCAAACAAATTATTTGGTTTAGTTAAAATCCTGGATACTAGACCAGTTGATAAACCTTGCTGTATTTATCGTATAAATAATCCACTAAGTACTGGGCATTGAGTCCCTCTCCAGTTACATCCGTCAATATTTCAAGCGGCTTTTTCATTTTTCCATGCTTATGGACTTTCTCAGTCATCCACTCTTTAATCGGCTGAAGGTTTCCTTGTTCCAGGAGTTCCTCATAGTCAGGTAAGTCTTTGAGCATGGCATGCTTGAATTGCGCTGCATACATATATCCTAAGGCATAGGATGGGAAGTAGCCAAAGCTGCCTCCTGCCCAGTGGACATCCTGAAGGACACCTACTGCATCATTTTCAGGTCTGATGCCAAGATATTGCTCATACTTGTCATTCCAGATTTGCGGCAAGTCCTTGACTTCAATCTCATCGTTGAACAAGCCTTTCTCAATTTCATAACGGACCATTACATGCAGCGGGTAAGTTAGCTCATCGGCTTCAATTCTGATCAAGCTTGGCTTGGACTCATTGACTGCACGATAAAAGTCCTCGACATCCACTCCCGAAAACTGCCCTTCTGAATAATCCTGAAGCAAACTGTAATTATGCTTCCAGAAAGAATAATTGCGTCCGACAAAGTTTTCATAGAAAAGCGACTGTGATTCATGGATTCCCATTGAAGTGCCAGAGCTCATAGGCGTACCGACCAGATCTTCGGAAATATTTTGTTCATATAGAGCATGGCCGCCTTCATGAATGGTCCCAAATACCGCTGTCCTGAAATCTGATTCGTCATATTTCGTCGTTACCCTTACATCTCCTGGGTTTAAGCCCATCGCAAATGGGTGTACCGTTTCATCAAGACGGCCAGCATCAAAATCGTATCCCATTTGTTCAAGGATTTCCAGGCTGAATGCACGCTGCTTCTCTTTAGGGAAATGACGGAACAGGAACCCAGTCTCCGGTTTTTCAGTTGAGCTTGATATCTGCTGTACAAGCGGAACAATCTTCTTGCGCAGGTCACCAAACACCTGGTCCAAAACCTCGACGGTGACGCCTGGTTCATACATATCTAGCAAAGTATTGTACTTATTTCCTTCATAACCCCAATATTCAATGAAGCTTTTTGTCGTTTTTACCAGTTTCTCAAGATATGGCTTGAACATTTCAAAATCAGATTTAGCCTTAGCCTCTTCCCAAACTGTTTCTGCTTTTGATTGCAGGATTACATATTCCCGATATTCTTCTGCAGGAATTTTCTTATTGCGGTCATAATCTTTTCTGCACTCTTCAAGCGTCTTGCGCGTAATTTCAGATAGATTTTGTTCATTTGAAAGTCTCGCTATGTATGAAGCCATTTCCTCCGATGTTGACATATTGAATACCTCAGATGAAAGAACTCCAATCACTTCGGATCGCTGAGCTGCTCCCTTTTTGGGTGCGCCGGTCCTTAAATCCCAATAAATCAAAGAAAGCGCCTCACCATAGGCTGCCATTTTCTTTACGTAATCCAAGAAGTTTTTTTCTGTTTGTTTTACTTCACTCATCCGTTTCACCCCATTTTATCTGTTTCCATCATCTTATCATACTTTTCTGATATTTTGGTTTACGAAATTCAGAAAGGCTTTTTTCGCCTTGTTTGTTGCTTTTAATGCATAAAAAAACAACAGGCGAACCTGTTGTTTTCATGGAATCAGAGGTTATATTTCTTTTATTTCCTTTTCCCGATTGCTACACGCCATGTTTCCGGGCCTTCTTCAAGATACTCCCATGAAAAAGCTTCTGGGCGTTCCATCATGAACTGATATTGAAGCGGCCTTGGGTCATGGTCATTGACAATTTGCATGAATTCTCCTGGCTTAAGTGAATCAAAGTTTTGGAATATAGTAGGGTGTTTTTCCCGTGGTGCAAAATCAGGAACATTGATAATTACGTTGAAAGTCATTTCCCTCTCTCCTTCGAATCTATTTTCTTTTCATTTTCATTATAGAACCGACCCGTACCCCAGGTAGTGAGCGCCGTCACAGTTCTACTATGACATCCCTCATTCATGACTTGCCTTAATTCAGTCGAAAAATCGACTTTTAAAAAAGGAACTCCGGGCAAGAACAAGAATTATTTTAATAGGGAGGGATCTATTTGAAAGAATTGGTTGGAAACTGTGATAAATGCGGAAAAGAAATTTATTGCATGGACGGCTTTTTGAATGGAATACATGAACATGGTAAATTGCTTTGTTTTGAATGCGAAAAAAACACCAAAGAAGAGTCGTAGTCAGA
The DNA here is from genome assembly GCF_007678455.1 of Cytobacillus oceanisediminis 2691. Lineage (GTDB taxonomy): Bacteria > Bacillota > Bacilli > Bacillales > Cytobacillaceae > Mesobacillus > Mesobacillus oceanisediminis_A. The sequence continues at coordinate 265,579 of NZ_VEEP01000009.1, forward strand.
AAGTCTCAATCGCGTTTTCGGCCAGCTCAAGTCGTTCTTTGACTCAATTGGCCGGACCGATCAAGTAAAGAAACCGCAAAGCGATATCACTTTGCGGTTTCTTTGTTTATTCTTCTTCGACTGCAAGGTCTTTAACAGGAAGCTTTTCTTCTTCCTTGTGGGTTACTTTTCTCAGATTGAAAAGCGCCTTAATGCTGAATACTGCCAGGGCTGCAACACCAATCAAGAAAATCGTGTCCGGAATGGCCCTTAATGTCAGCAGCATTTGGACTGTATCCTGCTGCAGGAATGCAGCTGAACGGGAAGCAGCATATCCATTAAAGAAAGCCTCTTTAATCTGAAGGTAACCAACCGGAAGCAAGGATAGGAATACCATGCCCGCCAGGCCGACGTTCAGCATGATGACGATGAATTTGACCCATTTATCGCTCCATTTTTCAGGCTTGACGATATTACGCAATGAGTAGATCAGCACCGCTCCTGCAAACATGCCATAAACGCCCATCATTGAAGCGTGGCCATGTGTTGGAGTAAGGAACTGTCCGTGTTCAAAGAAGCTGACTGCCGGCAGGTTGATCAGGAAGCCCAATACACCAGCACCGACAAGGTTCCAAACTGCTACCGAAATCAAGAACCAGAACGTGCCTTTGTATGGGAAATCCACACCGCCGTCACGCATCATTTTATATTGTTCATACGCCTCTAAAATCAACAGAGTCAATGGAATGACTTCAAGTGCTGAAAAGACTGCTCCCAATGCGATCCATACTTCAGCTGACCCGTTGTAATAGTAGTGGTGACCGATCCCGATGACGCCTGCTCCCATCAGCAGGATCAACTGGAAGTACAATGCCCTTACAGTCGATTTCTTTGTCACAAGCTTCATTTGCACCATCAAGAAACCAATGACAACGACTGCGAAAACCTCGAAAATTCCTTCTACCCATAAATGGATGATCCACCAGCGCCAGTAGTCGGCAAAAGTATAATGTGTACCCGGATTGATCATGAAAGCAAAGAAGTAAAATGCCGGGACTGCGATTGCCGAGTAGAATAACAGGTGAATCAAGCCACCTTTGTCAGACTCCCTCTTCAGTCCGCTCTTGATGCCGCGGAATACGATGAATAACCAAATCAGCATGCCGACAGCGAGTATGAATTGCCAGATGCGTCCAAGTTCAAGATATTCCCATCCCTGATGTCCAAGCAGGAACCAATTGTTGCCCAGGTAACCGTTGGCACCAAGCCATTGGCCAATCATGCTGCCAGCGACAAGTACAACCAATGCCCAGAACAATATATCGACAAGCAATCCCTGGCGTTTCGGCTCATGTCCTCCTACAAGCGGTGCCACGAAAATTCCCATGCCAAGCCATGCTGTCGCTATCCAGAAAATAGCAAGCTGCAAGTGGAAACCTTTCGTGATGTTAAATGGAAGGATGTCATGGACCCATTTCATCCCGAAGAAACTGTCAGGTTCGATATAATAGTGTGCCAATAATGCACCAAACATGGACTGGACAAAGAACAAAACAGATACAATCGCAAAATATTTGGCTGTTTTCCTTTGCGAAGAAGTCAGCGGCATCTTCTTCAAATCAATCTTAGGGAAGTTGCCCTCGGTATATGCCTCCTGCATACCAAGATGATAGCGATAGAAAACAAACAGGATCAAGCCTACAAAGAAAATCAATAAGGTTACGCTTGCACCGCTCCACCAGACGGCCGAGAATGACATTGTGTTTCCAGCGTCTTCATAATATGGCCAGTTATTTGTATAAGTGATTTTATCATCAGGTCTTTGGGTACTTGATAACCACGCTGTCCAGAAGAAGAAATCAGAGATCTGTCCAATCTGGTCACCCTTAGCTACCCAGGCACGCTCTCCATCCGGCATATGCTTTTCCTGGATCAAGCCTGCCTTAAGGCCCCAATCATCACCCTTCGTAAAAATAGTATGGTAAAACTCTTTTACCTTTTGATGCCCGAACACTTGTGCATCAGTCAATACCAAATGGTCTTCATCCGGATCATAACGATTCTCCCGCATTTCCTTCATGACCCGTTCCCGGATGATTGTCTGGTCATCCTTGTTCAAATCTTTAAAGTCCTTCTGATATTCTTCCTGAGACCTGAAATCCTGCATACCTTCAGTGTATATCTCAAGCGCTTCTGCCGTATAGTCTGGGCCCATATATGACCCATGGCCCAACACTGTTCCATAATCCATCAGGCCGTACTTCTGGAATACCGCCTGGCCGCCTACGATACTATCTTTCGTAAAAATGACATCCCCTTTTTCGCTTGTAACTTCAAGCGGCCTCGGAGCCATTTCTTTAAAGATCCAGTAACCCCCTGTCAGGAGTACTGTAAAGCTTAATAATAAAGTAATAATGAGTACAGATTTCAGCAGTGAGTTTCTATTTTTCTTGACTACTGCCTTTGTGGATGTCCCATGCTGGATTTCCATCTTCCCTGCATCCCCTTCCTAATTTGTTTTACATACCAAGCTTAAAGCGAAATGAAAATGGAGTTTGTGAACTACCTCATGCAGCAGGTGTGATATTTCCCACAGCAGTGAGAATTATTTTCAAGAAAACTTCAAAATATGATTCAGGTCACTTAGCACTCACTTTGCAGTTGATAAAATCTATAGTAGAAACTTAAACCGAAATAAGGAGCAGATTCATATGCATATATCCCAAATCAGGCAGCAATTAAAGGCAGTTCCTATTTTTAAAGAACTATCTCCAGAGGAACTTGATCCGATCGTTGAAATTGCCCAGCCACGATTCTTTAAAAATAAAATGTATGCGTTCATGCAGGGGGACCCGCTTGACCGTGTGTTCTTCATCCATTCAGGGAAGGTGAAAATCTATAAGACCGATTCATCCGGAAGAGAACAGATAGTTTCCGTTCTGGAGACTGGAGAAATGTTCCCTCATGCCGGCTTCTTTAGAAAAGGCCAGTATCCAGCACATGCAGAAATGATGGAAGACACTCAAATGATTGTCGTGCCAATATCTAGATTCGAAGAAATCCTGGTATCCTATCCCGAGCTTTCCATTAAGTTATTCAGGGTTCTGGGAGAAAAAATCATTGATTTACAAGCTCGTCTTGAAGAACAAATCCTCCATAATACGTACGAGCAAATCATTATGCTCTTGCTGAGGCTTTGCAAAACAAATGGCGAAAAGCTGGAACGTGGCTTTAAATTGACCACCCATTTCACTAATAAAGAATTCGCCAACATGATTGGAACCTCACGCGAAACCGTCAGCAGGACAATCAATTATTTAAAAAAGAAGGAATTTATAAGTGTTGAGATGGATGGCACCTACTTGATCGACCATGAAAAATTGCATCAGGAATTATTTTGACCACTTGCAAAAAATCTCTTGTTAAGTGATTCACATCACGGAAGTTTATATTGAAAATGATTATCATTTAACTATACCAACTATCGTATCGAGGAGTGGAATCCAATGGAACAAAAAACGATTGAACTGGATGTCAGAGAAGATATCAATAACAAGCTGGAGCCTTTCCAGAAAATCATGGAGGCGATTGGGGAGTTGAACTTGAACGATGTGCTTGTGCTTCATGCCCCCTTCAAGCCTGTTCCCCTCTATGGAGTTTTAAGGGCAAAAGGGTTTGACCATGAGGTTGAAAAAATTGAAGCTAAACATTATAAAATCATTTTCACCAAAACGGGAGGAAAATAAGATGGTACTTGATAATAGAGGGCTAGAGCCGCCTCAGCCAATGATGCGGACCCTCGCTGCACTGGAGGAGCTTGATGAGGGACAGACACTGACCATCATAAATGACCGTCGACCTATGTTTCTGTTCGAGCAGCTGGATGAACTGGGGTACCTTTATTTGACAGAACAACAGGAAGACGGAAGTTACCGTGTGACGATTTCCCGAAAAGCGGGGTGATTTAAATGTTTCAGCAAAGCAGAGGCAACGAGACAAATATTAAGCTTCCTTTTTCGTTCATTTTTTTCAGCATGCTTGCATTGATATCTTCACAGCTGCTGATCCTGCTGAACGGCGACATGCTGATAACAGGCACATTCCGTTTGCCGGCCATTTGGTCTGCTGCCCATTTATTTGTCCTTGGATGGGCATTGATGGTTGCAATGGGCGCTATGTACCAGCTTGTGCCTGTCGCTTTCCTGACGCCTATCTGGAGCGAAAAATTCGGATTCTGGCAATTTACCGTTACCGCCCTGGGAATCCTGACATTTGCGACAGTACTTTATCTTCGTCCACAGGATGCCCTTATTCCCGGAATCATGACCTTGACAGGAATCCTGATGTTCCTTGTTCAAATGTTCATGACCCTGAGAAGCCAGGCAAAACCCAATATACTCACATTGTTTGTCGGCAGCGCTTTATTTTCACTCCTGCTGACCATCACATTGGGAATCACACTGGTAATCAGCATGAAAACCGGCTATGCATCAGAATATTACCAGGCCATTTTCAAGACACACATTCTATTGGGCACTGTCGGATGGTTCTCACTGCTGATTTTTGGATTCTCTTATAAAATGGTACCAATGTTCTCACTTGCCCATGGATTTACCATGAAGCCGGCAGCCTATGTATTCACCTTTTACCTGGCCGGAATCATCATGATGGTTGCGTCATTCTTTACAGGCAGTCATTTACTGGAAATCCTTGGAACGCTGTTGTTGCTTTCTGGATTTTTAGCTTTCACCTGGCATGTTAAAAAAATCATCGATAAACGCGTGAAAAGGAAGCTCGATCGCCCATTCATGTTCGCTTTATTTGCGATTGGCTGCGGGGCAGCAATCCACCTGGCCGCTTTTATGGCCAGTTCAGCAAATTTGCTGTTAAAAACCGCCGGTCCCATTCTATTATTGTATTTAATCGCCTGGATTGCATTCAGCATCATCGGATACTTGTACAAAATCGTGCCATTTCTCTGGTGGACTCATAAATACAGCAAAGAAATCGGCAAAAAGCGAGTACCTGCCTTAAAAGATATGATGGATGAAAAGCTGGCACTTCCACTTTTCACTTTGTTCACGGGTGGAACAGTGCTGTTAATCGTCTCATTCTTTGTCCAGCTGATGCCAATTTTCTATATTGCCCAAAGCTTGATTCTAATGGCAGGTATTTTGTTCAGCTATATCATAGCCAAAGTGTTAACGATTTAAGGAGGAGTTCAAGATGACAGATTTACAAAATAAAATCAGGGAAAACTTAAAGACCGTCTATGATCCTGAATTAAACATCAATGTTGTGGATTTGGGGCTGATTTATGATATTGACGTTCCGGAACCACGCACTGCAAGAATTCTGATGACCTTGACGACTCCAGGCTGTCCTTTGCATGACAGCATTGCCAGCGGAATTAAGTATTGTGTTCAGGGAATGGAGGAAATTGACCACGCTGATGTCCAATTGACATGGGAGCCTGCCTGGACACCTGACCGGATGACAGAGGATGGAAAAAGACTGCTGCAGGGATTTTAAATGGGACCAATAAAAGAAACGCTTGTTATTCCAAGCGTTTCAGTTTGTAGACAAAAGGGGTTCGGAATGCACTCATTCCGAACCCCTTTTTGGATTTCATCGGTTTTTTCAAATG